>OZ241867.1:0-4800000 GCA_965203175.1 Candidatus Latescibacterota bacterium
GGTTGCAGTAAAGTATCCCTACAGCGAGGACATGGCCCGCCGCTGGATCGCCAAACACCAACCCAGTTACGACGCCGGAGGAGCGCTGAACTTCGCCGTAGAAGAGCGAGAAAGTCAGGTGTTGGTCGGCTTCATCGGAATTGGCGGCAATGATCGCCGAGCCGGCATGGGCTACTGGTACGGCCGACCGTACTGGGGCAAGGGCTACGCCACCGAGGCTGGCCGCACCACCGTGGCCTTCGGCTTTGAGGAACTCGGCCTCGAGCGGATGGAGGCGTCGCACCTGAAGGACAACCTAACTTCCGGCCGAGCGCTGCAAAAAATGGGCATGTCCCATCAGGGCCGCCAAGCCCACTACGTCCCCAAATGGGATGCCCATTGCGACAAGGAAGAGTACGCCATCGACCGGGAAGATTATTTGCGGCTGCGCGGGGAGAAGCCGGAGATCTATCGCTACGAACGCTTGGTTCCGTCCGCGTGACTGTGTACGGAGATATTCATTCGACTTCTTCGCCAAACACCACCGCTAAAGGCTGTAACCATGGCAACTGATCTAGAATATCTACAAAAGTTGGACAATCCCGAGAATCGCACCCGCTCGCTCATCGATCTCATCGAAGTGCAAACCGTCGATTTGGAATTGGCCGCCTTCTTAGCCTCCCACGTCTGGCGCGGGGCTTCCTACATCACAGGTTCAGGACCCGGAGGCATCGGCAAGACCACCACCATGCACGCCCTGCTCAGTTTTGTCGGAGCCGACCTCCCCTTTGTCACCGCACTGCCGGGAGAAGTATCCTCCATTGGCGCAACCAAGTCCTGCGTCATCTCCAACGAATTGAGCAACCATCCGCCCCCGACCTATCTGTGGGGAGACGACCTACGCGCTTTCTTTGCTCTAGGCGACGCCGGACACACGCTAGTCAGCAATGTCCACGCCGATAGCCTCGATGAGATCCACCACCAAATCGTCGAAACAAACCAAGTACCCGAAGCGCAGTTCCGCGCCATTAGCCTACTCGTTTTCATTTGCCTCGAAGGCGGCAATCCCCCTGAGCGGCGCATCAAGGACACAACCACGCGCCGCATCATCAACAAGATCTACTACAGCGACGGGAATGAAGATCATCGCCTCATTTACGAACCACAAAAGGGCCTGTTAGATCACGCGCCGCGCGACGAGAACCACGAGCAAAACTGTCGCGCTTTCTTAGCGGAAATGATCGCGAGCAACGAGCGCCGTCTCGCCGAGGTGCGCCGCCGCTTTTTACGGTGGCATGAGGCGTAATGGACATTTCCACTGTCATAGTGAATCACATATCCATCAGGAGATAAGCATGGAACGGAAAACCGCTGCTGAATACGATCCGCAACTGCTCAAGCTGTACGATCGCTACGTCCACGGCGACATTAACCGCCGCCAATTTCTCGATGATGCGGCCCGTTTCGCCACGTTAAAAGCTGAATGAATTAACACTTACACAAGAGATGTTCTATCGCCGCCCCGCGCAAAATCGACCTGACGCTAGTCCGCCCCATCTACGGGCTGACCATTCCAGTATTTCTAGGCTCCCAATTGGAAAACGTCATCAGCTTGGCCGACATCTATATGGTGGGCCATCTGGGCGTCGATTCCATGTCCGCCGTCGGCATCGCCACTACGCTGACCATGGTCATCCGAATCACCATGGTTTCGGTGACTTCCGGTGCCTTTACCCTCGTCGCCCAAGCCGTCGGTGCCCGCAATCCCGACCACGCCAGTTCCACCGCCAAACAGGCCCTCACTCTAGTCGCGCTAATCAGCGTGGGGTTTGGCCTCGTCGGCATGGCTATCTCTGCCCCAGCGCTCCATTTCTTCAGCCCCAGCGACTCCGTCGCCCGTCTCGGCGTACCTTACTTACTGGTATTCTTCGCGGGTCTCGTTTTCCTCGGCCTCAACTACGCGATCCACAACTGCCTGTACGGTGCCGGCGATACGCGCACGCCGCTGTATTTGAGCCTGCTGACCAGCGCCGTCAAATTGCTATTCAGCTATGCGCTGATCTTCGGAGCTTGGGGCCTGCCCGCGCTGGGCATAGTCGGTGCCGTCGCCGGTACTATCATCGGCCAAGTAATCGGTTTAGTCGTCGGGTTGTGGGTCCTGTACAGTGGCCGTTTCGCATTGACCTTCCTACCCGAGACTGCTTACCGCCCCAATCGCGACTTGGCTCGCCGCATTCTCAAGATCGGCGTCCCTGCTGGCCTCCAAGGTCTCTTCCGCAACGGCTCCAACTTGGTGTTTCTAAAACTTCTCGCCCTAACCCAAAACCCCGTTGCCGCAGTAGCCGCTTTTACCGTCGGCCACCAGCTCGAACGCATTCTGCGGCGCGGTTCGCTGAGCTTCGGCACGGCGGCCCAGACCCTAGTAGGCCAACACATCGGCGCTGGCGATCTGCCACAGGCCGACCGCTATGGTTGGACCTCAATGTTAGTGGGGACGTTCTCCATGCTGCTATTGGGTCTGCCCATTGTGCTATTTGCCGTCCCCTATATAGGACTGTTCACCCAAGAAACCGAGGTGTTGCGCATCGGCGTTGCCTACCTGTGGGCCCTCTGCTTAGCCGAGCCCTTTATGGCTCTGGCCATCGTCAGCGGCGGCGGCCTGCGCGGTGCCGGCGATACTCGTCCAGCACTAAACTATACGCTTATAGCCCAGTGGTTAGTGCGCCTACCCGTCAGCTATGTACTGGCATTTACTTTCGGCTTAGACACCAATGGTCTATGGATCGGCTTGGTCGTCTTCAGCGTCGTCCAAGGCATACTGACGGTGCGGCGTTTTGCTGGCGGGGCCTGGAAATCCATGAGGGTTTGAAACCATGACGTCCGAGAGAAAAAGAGACAGTGGAACCATTTTGCGGCGGGGACTCTTGCTGATTTTTGTCTTGGGAACCGTAGGACTAGGCACCGAGTTGCTGCTCCTTGGTCATTTTGAAGAATGGCGTCAACAGGTGCCCCTGGCGTTGTTGGCGCTCGGGTTGGTCTTGTTGGCGATTCGGCTATTTTACCGGAACGCGATCATCCTGCGCCTGTTCCGCTTGACCATGCTGGCTTTTGTCTTAGGCGGCATGGTCGGCCTCTGGTTTCATCTTAGTTCTAATATGGAATTTGAATTGGAGATGTACCCGACGATGAGCGGGTTGGAACTGCTGTCTAAGGCGTTGGGCGGCGCCATGCCGGCGTTAGCGCCTGGAGCACTGGTCCAACTAGGACTGATCGGATTTCTTTATACTTACCAACACCCGGCGCTGAGCCGAGAGCAAACAAAGGAGAACTAAGTAATGCAGCGAGTAGTTTTAGCCGTGGTATTAGCTGTCTTCCTCTATGGTAGCAGAGCCCAAGGGCAGGTAGGAAAAAACGAAACGGTCCTCAACCCCAACCGAGCCAGCGTCGAACAACTGTTGGCCCTAGCGCAACTCGATTCGGCGTTAGTCGAGGGGATTGTGGAGCGGCGGCCTTTTATCGGCATGGAAGCGTTCGACACCTATTTGGATTCGACCCTAGCAGACTCAGTCCAAGCCGAACTGTATGTCAAGCTCTTCCTGCCGATCAACCTCAATACCGCCAGCGACGCCGAGATGAAGCTAGTGCCGGGAGTCGGCAAGCGCATGGCGCACGAGTTCGAGGAATACCGGCCCTACAAGAGCATGGCACAATGGAGACGAGAAATCGGAAAATACGTCGATGACGACGAACTAGCGCGACTGGAGCAGTACGTCTTCGTGCCGCTCGAACTCAACACTGCCAGCGAAGCGGATTTCCTCACGATCCCCGGAGTCGGCAAGCGCATGGCGCACGAGTTTGAAGAATACCGACCCTACAAAAGCATGGCACAGTGGAGACGAGAAATCGGAAAATACGTCGATGACGACGAACTGGCGCGACTGGAAAGGTATGTGTTTCTTGAAGAATAAACCCTAGGTATTAACTTCTATCCATGGCCAAAACCGATCGCAAAAAGCTCATCCTCGAAGAGGCAGCTCGCCTCTTCTCGACCAAGCGCTTCGACGAAGTGCTCATGGACGATATTGCCCACCAAGCCGGTGTCGGCAAGGGGACGATCTACACGTATTTTGCCGACAAGGAAGAGTTGTACTTTGCGGTGGTTTTTGAAGGTATCCGGCGGCTCAACGAACAGCTCCAGCGCAAAGCCAATCGCCAGCAGGATCCCGAAAAGGAACTCCGCCGGATGGTCCACGCCATCGTCTCCTTCTTCAGCCAGAACCGCTTCTTCTTTCGCTTGATGTCGCAGGAGGACGGCAAGAGCGAAGGCGGCAAGGGCGAAAACCGCAAGCGCTGGCGCGAAGAACGGCGCATCCAACTCGCAGCAATCGAGACCGTCCTACAAAACGGTGCTGAACAGGGCGTCTTCTCCGTCGAGCACCCGAAGGTCGAAACCGCGATCCTCCGCGACATGGTGCGCTCGGTGATGATCCACGCAAAGGGCCTGAGCGTCGAAGCAATGGTCGATACCATCATGCGCATCTTCCTCCAAGGCGTGCGCAAGACGCCCTGAGCGACGCTCGCGTTATCTCACAATCCCCTCAAAACTGACGCTCGCCATCAATAGCAGCATCCCAGCGCTGCGAGTACAGGTAATCCATCGCGGCCTGCGTCGCTGTGGGCGAGCCAATCTGTTGCAAGGCACTCAACGCGAACGCGCCCACGTGACCGCAGGAATCGTCGAGTGCCCTGAAGAGCTGGGGCTCTAACGGAGCGGCGGCTTGGCCGAGCTGGGCGCACGCTATCGCCGCGTTAGTCCGCACCTGATCGCGCGGCACCCAGCGGCGGCCAGCTTCCTCCTGCCAGTTTGGATGATCGGCCGAGAGCATCCGCCCCAAGACTTCCACTGGTACGCCTTGCGCAATATTGCCCAGCGCGACGAGAGCCGTGCGCACCAAGCGATGCGAGCCATCTTCGAGACTCCGCGTCAACGCCGGGACTGCTGCCGCCGCGTGCGAATCCATCTCGCCGAGAGCAAAGGCGGCGTTGACTTGGGTCCACTCGCTTTCGTCCTCCAACAACTCACAGAGCACTTCGACTGCAGGTTCACCAACCGCCGCCAGTGCCTGCGCTGCATCTTCCATGTTAGTCGCCCCTTCATTCCAAGCGGGCGGGACCTCGTGCTGGTCAGCCTCACGACCTGCTGCGCACAACGCTTTGGCCAACGGCGCGACTGCGGGCTCGCCGATCGCGCCCAGCGCGTAGGTCGCTGCCGCGCGCATGGCTTGGTGATCGGTGCCCAAACACTCGACGAGCACTGGCACGGCTGCAGCCGCATCAACGCCGAATCCGGCCAATTGCTGTGCTGCCGCCAGCCGTTGCTCCAAGTCCACCTCTGGATCGAGCTGAGCGATGAGTGCCGCCACGTCTCCAGTGGCCTGTGGCCAGCTAGCGTAGCGATCCCGCTTGCCGCAGAGCCAGTCCCAAGTGTGCGCCCAAGCCAGTTCCAGATTGTAGGGAGAATCAATGTGTTGGGGCTTTTGCCAGTGCATGCTTTTGTAGTTCCAAGTCGGTGCCGTCGGCTCGGAGGCTCGCATGTAGATGAACTTGATCATGTGCCGATGCCTCGGCAGCAGGCTGACACCGGCCGCGTGACCCACGTCGAAATGCGTCAACGACACCGTGCCGGCCCGGCCGGCCAATGGCAAGGCGCGCGCCCGATCCTCGTCGGTCAATCCGCGATTGAACTGCGTCCCCGGAATCACGTGCGTCGGTCCTAACTCGACCGGTGAATCCTGCGGGTAGTACATGATCCGCGCATAACGCAGATAGTGCTGGCGCGGATGGCCCATCGGCGTGTACCCGTCCTGATGGCAGTTGCGGCGCAGCCTTTCCTCGGCCTCAGCAGCAGGCACGGTTTCTTCCACCGGTTTGAGGGGATGGCAGTAGCGGTGCGGATGCTCCAAGTAGTTCGGGCCTAAGATGCTGATGAGCGCGCCGCGCACCTCGGGCGAGTTGAGCACGTGGCGCATGGCGGGCACGCGCGGCAAGATGTTGTTGCCCGGGTTTAGCTCGGAGTCGATGATTTGGTTGAGCCGCTCATAGCACGCCTCGTGCGTCCCCTCGGGCACAGTCGGCTCAAAGACCAGATAGCCATTGACGATAAACTCGCGCATCTGCTCGTCAGTGAGCAGGATCGGGTCGGTCATGATACAAGCTCCTTCACTGTTGAAATGTCATTCAAATCCGCACCTTCAGGGCTTCGGCCTTTAATTGTTCGCAGCGGCGCGGCGCGTACGGTGGCTGTTGGGTCTCGCGCAAATCAAAGCCAAAAGCGCGCTTGCTCAAAACGATGACCGGCGGCGCTTGAATCCGCTTAAAGTAGTTGATCCGCACCTGGCGCTCCACCCATTCGAGATCTTCGATCCAACTACGCGCATCCGGGAAGTACGCGCGGAAGCGCGCCGCATCGTCCCACTCCAACTTCTCTAACAACACGCCCTCTATAAACCACTGCAACAAATCGCTACTGTGCCGCCGGTATTCGATGAACTGCCGCAGCACCGCGTCGTGGTATCCATACTTGATCGGATCGCCCAAGCCCTGCGTCACATCTTGGGCCTCAGACAACTCGGCGCTGGGCACCACCGAACCGTCGAGCAAATTCTCCGGCACCACGGCGCGGCCATAAACATCCTCGTTGAGAAAGCGCGCCAGCGCGAAGACCTGCACCTTGTACAGATCGGCAATCGGAGCCACCGCGCCGCTGACATCCCCGTAGAGCGTGGCATAGCCCAAGGCGACTTCGGTCTTGTTGCCGTTGGACGTGAACACGAGTCCGTATTTGGCCGCTAAGCCGGAGAGCACATCGGCAAAGCGAATGCGCGCCTGCACGTTCTCATCCACCAACCGCGTGTACTCGCCCCGACCCACGGAAAATTCCGCGCCCTGCACGAGAGCGGCGACGGCCTCGTACAGCGATTCAATCGGGCAACAGAGGTAATCGACACCCAGCGCAGCGCACAGCGAGCGGGCGTTATCTTGGGTAACCGCGGCATTAAAGCGCGTCGGCATGTTGACCGCAAACACGCGCTCTGGACCAAAGGCGCGCTCCAGCAGACAGCAAACTACGCTGGAGTCCACACCGCCGCTCGTCGCAATGAGGAACTTGCTCTCCGCACCGCGCACGTCGTCCAAGTGCCGCAGCCCGGTGAGGATGCCCGCGTACTGGGCTTCGATTTCGCTTTGGGGCGGCGCGACCTCGCCGCGGCCCGTGAACACGAGTTGTTCCCGCCACGGACGCGCGCGGCACGCAATGTCCCCACTGGCCGCGTACGCCGTGCTGTCGCCGTCAAATACAATGATGTTCTTGCCGTTGTTTTGCGCTCCAACTTGGTTGACGTAGAAAAACGGCAGGGGTGAACGCTCTAGTATCTGGCGCACCACGCGGTTGCGCTTGTCGCTTTTTTGCCAAGTAAAAGGCGAGGACGAGAGGTTAAATACGGCCTCAGCCCCGCGGCGGCGATACAGCGCGAGCGTGTCGAGGGGCTTGCCGCTGTGGCAGTAGTCCTCGCACCACATGTCCTCGCACAGTTGCACGCCAAAGCTAAAAGACCGCCCGTCCTTGAGCTGCACCTTGTACGGATGCAGCCAGTCCTCCAGCGACCGGCCCTCGGCCTCGGCCAAGTGGCGCAGCGAGAAAAAGTGCCGGTCGTCGTCAAAAAATCGGTAGTTGGGATGCAAGGTCTTGGGGTGGACGCCGCAGGGCAAGCCGGTAGGCACGGCTTCGCGCACCACATATTCGCCGTCGGCGCACACATAGACGGCATTGTATTTGCGCCGCCGTCCATCCTGACCCTTGTGGACGGGGTCCACCGCCACGTTGCCAAAGATTACAGTTAATTCGGTACTAGCCCGACAAATCTCGTCGCTATACGCAGCAAAATCCTCCACGTAAGCGTCCATCTCCCACAAGTCGCCGAGGATATAGCCGCTGATGCACAGCTCGGAAAACACCACGACCTCAGCGCCAGCCTCCCGCGCTTGCGCGATAAAGGCCAGCATCCGCTCCGCATTCAGGTCGGGTCGCCCGGGCTTGACCTCCATCTGCACCAAGGCGATTGCGGGCAGACCCATCAGGCCATCACGGGAACCCGCGCCTGGTGGATGCACTCGGCCAACAGCGGCACGCCCTCGCGAACCGCCTCCAGCGAGGCAAAGCCAAAGGCGAGGCGTATGGCCGGCACGTCTTCGCGCCGGATGTGGAAGCCCTGCCCCCGCGCCACCACAATGCCGCGCTCGGCACACAGGGCCATGAGGCGATCGCGATCCACATCTTCGGGGAACTCGATCCAAATGAACATGCCGCCCACCGGCCGCGACCACGTGCACAGATCGCCCGCGTTCTCTTCGAGGCCGGCGAAGACTGCGTCGCGCTTTTCCTTGAGAATGGCGTTGGTCTCGGCCAAGTGCTGCCACAGCCGGTCGCGGAACAGGGCCGCGCAGCTAGCAGCCGCCAGCAAGCTATTGCCCCCGTCGTAGCGGCGGTCGAGAATCCGCCCCAGCATGGACGGCCGAGCCAGCAAATAACCCAACCGGACGCCGGGCCCCAAAATCTTGGACAGCGAGCCGATGTACAGGACATTGGGGCTGTCGTCGAGCGCGTAGAGCGCCGGCTCTTCCGGCCCCTCAAAATGCACGTCGCCATAGCAGTTGTCTTCCACCACAATGGTCTCGTAGTAGCGCGCTACTTCGAGCAGTTCGAGGCGGCGCTGCCTCGGCATGACCGAGCCGGTGGGATTCTGGTAGGTCGCCAAGGTATAAATAAAGCGCGGCGGGGTACCCCTGCGGCGCAAATCTGCCAAAACGTCGGCCAGCACATCGACGCGCATGCCCTGCTCGTCGAGCGGCACCCCGACCAGCTCGGCTCCCAACCGCTTGTACGCGCCAATCGTCCCGGAATACGTCAGTTCCTCGGTGACGATCACGTCCCCCGGCCCCTCCATCAGCGCCTCGGCTACCAGCGTAACCGCCTGCATGGAGCCGTTCATCAGCGCGATGTGGTCGGCAGACACGTCAATGCCTTCGCGCTTGGATTCGCGCATGGCCATGACCTCGCGCAAGCCCTGATGGCCCATGTCGCCGGGATAGCTCACTAGCGTCGCACCCAACTCGCGCACGGCCTCGCTCGCGGCCTCGGCCAGCGCCTCCGTGGGGAACGAGCCGGGATCTGTGCGTCCACTGCCAAAATCGTATGTGCTCATAACATGCTCCTTTTAGAGTTCCAATCGCTTGAGCCGGGGATTTTCAGTAAGCCCCGGTATCCGTCCCCGCTTGGCCACGGGACAACCATCTACTTCCTTAATGTCCGCAGTAAAATCAATCGCCGCGGCGGCACTAATCGCACTACCGACCCCAAAGGCATCCACCGGTGCCCCTGCCTCCCGGAAATAGCCGATGCGATCAGCGTCCAAACCGCCGGAGACCGCGATCTTTACATGGCTATGCCCAGCTTGGTCGAGCCGCGCGCGTACCTCCGCGACCAACTCGGCTGTGACGCGACCGCGCTCGCTGGGAGTATCCAGCCGCACGCCCCACAGCTTCTCGCCTAGGGCTTCTGCCAGCCGCAGGCTCTCTTCTGCTTCGTCCCTAAAAGTGTCAACCAACGCGATGCGATCGACCTCGGCGTCGATATGGCGGTCAAAAGCCTCGGTTGCCTTGAGCGTGTCGCCGAGGCACAGAATCAAGGCATGGGGCATAGTCCCGGTTGCCTCAATGCCAGCGAGTGCAGCCCCCTGCGGGGTGGCGCATCCAACGCACCCTCCAACGATGGCCGCGTATTCCATCCGGGCGCTAACCTCCGGGTGGATGTGCCGAGCGCCGAAGCTGATGATCGGCACCCCGTCGGCTGCGTCCACGCATTCCGCTGCGGCCGTGGCCCACCCCGTCTCGCTGCTGAGCATCCCCAGCAACGCCGTCTCGTACAGACCGAACTGCCGATAGGGCGCGCGAATCCGCAGTACAACTTCGCGCGGCTCGATCCAATCCCCTTCATCCAAGGTCCACACCTCCGCCTCCGCACCGAGCACCTGCCGCAAGAGAGCCTGCGCCTCGCGCATACCGCAGAGCAGGGCGCGCCGCCGGGTAAACACCTCCATCGCCACGACCGGATTGAGTTGCTCGGCCTCTAGGATGTCGCAACTGCGGCGGAAGTAAATATCCGCGTTGTCGCCCGTCAGCGTCGCCGCCGAGGGCGCGTATGGGTCGCGCTCTACCATCAGCGGTTGGTGACCTGTGCCCCGAGGATTTTTTCTATATGCCCCAAGGCCCATTCGTGTTGTTGGGGATCAAAGCTGGCCACGCAATCGGCCGGTACCTCGACCGGATAGTCGCGGTTGCGCAGCCCGGCCACGGTGTGCAGGACGCAAATGTCCGTGCAATCGCCCATCACCACGACCTTGTCCGGCGCTAACTCATCCAACATCGCGGCCAACTCGGTCTCGAAAAAAGCGCTGTAGCGCCGCTTTTTGACAATCTGCGCGTCTTGGGCCAACGGCGCTAGTTCGTCGACAATGTGCTCCTCTTCGCTGCCTTTGATACAGTGCGGAGGAAACATCTCAAACTCGCGGTCGTCTGCAGTATGGCTGTCCTGGGTAAAAAAGAGCGAGGCTCCAGCGGCTTTTTCGCGCTCGACCCGCGCGGCGATTCGTGGGATTATCTTTCTAGCGTTGTCCCCGCAGTAGAGCGTCCCGTCTGGACGCATAAAGCCGTTCTGCATATCCACGACAATCACGGCATTAGCCATCGCCTAATCCTCCGGTTATAAGATGACAGCTCTATCCGCAAAAATACAATCCTCACAGCGCAATTCAAACCGGCTCAAGTCGATCCTCCACGAGCCGCCGGTAGTAACACCCCGACCGCGCCCGGCCATCTGCGTCCACGGTGTGGCAGGCCCCTTCCCCCTTGAGCCGGACGCGATACAGCAGCGAATTTTGCTCGCAGTTGACGCGGATTTCTACCAGCTCGAGCACATTGCCCGAGGTCGCGCCTTTGATCCACAGCTCGTTGCGCGACGTGCTCCAAAACGCGGCTATGCCCTCGCGCCGCGTGTAGTTCAGCGCCTCTTCATTGGCGTACCCCACGATCAGAACCTCGCCGCTATCCACGTCCTGCGCCACCACCGGTACCAATCCCTCGCCACAGGCCGCAGCCCGCTGCAACTTGCCAAAATCCAAGGCCAACTGCTGCCCTTCTTCCACTTCCTCGTGCGTCATATTCGCTCGTTCAACCACGGCGATCTCCCATTGTCAAATCACTCTTAACTAGCCTTGCCTCCCCCTCCAAGTCAAGCCTATATTCCCCGCCCGAAAGGACAAAACCCTATGCTTCTCGACACTGCCTACGAAATCGCCACCTCCAACATCCGCTTCGGCCCGGGCACCACCAAGGAAATCGGCATGGATCTCAAGGACCGGGGCCTGCAGCGGGTCATGGTTTTGACCGACCCGAACTTGCGCGAACAAGCGCCAGTGCAGACGGCCTTGGCGGCCATTGCGGAGGCGGGCGTCGAGTACGCGCTGTTCGACCAAGTCCGCGTCGAGCCGACCGACGCCTCGTTCAAGGCGGCGATTGCATTTGCCGAACAAGGATTTGACGGGTTCGTCGCCATCGGCGGCGGGTCGGTAATGGACACGGCCAAAGCAGCCAACGTGTACACCACGTACCCTGCCGATTTTCTCACCTACGTCAACGCGCCCATTGGCCGGGGCGAGCCAGTGCCCGGCCCGCTCAAGCCGCTGATCGCCGTTCCCACCACCGCTGGCACCGGCAGCGAGACCACAGGCGTGGCGATCTTCGATCTCGTCGAGATGAAGGCCAAAACCGGCATGGCCCACCGCTACATGCGCCCGACCTTGGGCATCGTCGATCCAGACAACACGCGCTCCATGCCGCCGCAGGTAGCCGCTTCAACCGGCCTCGACGTGCTCTCACACGCCTTGGAGTCGTACACCGCCCTGCCGTTTGACCAGCGGCCCCGACCCGATCGGCCCCAACTGCGACCGGCCTATCAAGGCTCAAATCCCATCAGCGACTTGTGGGCGTTGGAGGCTTTGCGGTTGGTGGAGCAATTTCTGCCCCGCGCCGTGGCCGACCCCAGCGACGACGAGGCCCGCAGCGCCATGTGCTTGGCCGCAGCCCTAGCCGGCATTGGCTTTGGCAACGCGGGCGTCCACTTGCCGCACGGTATGTCCTATCCGGTGGCTGGCATGGTAGAAAGCTATGTGCCCGAGGGATACGCCATCGATTACCCACTGGTGCCGCACGGGTTTGCCGTGATCGTCAACTCACCTGCGGTCTTCCGCTTTACTGCGCCGACTTGCCCCCAGCGGCATTTGCGGGCGGCTGAGGTCTTGGGAGCCGATTGCACCGGGGCGAAAGCCGAGGACGCGGGCGCGATCTTAGCCGACCGCATCGTCTCACTGATGCGCCAACTCGGTGCACCCAACGGCCTCAGCGCCCTCGGCTACGGAAGCCAGCACATCCCGGCGCTGGTCGAAGGCACGCTGCCGCAACACCGAGTGACCAAGCTCTCGCCGCGAGCGGCGGATGCTGAGGAACTGGCGGGGATTTTTGCGGACGCGCTGAGTTACTGGTAGGAAGCCGCTTTTAAGCAAAGAGTAGTCCAATTCTATAGTAGAAGAAGGCGACTCTAACTTCCCACGGCGAGACCCCGCCAACCAACCTAAAAAACTCCATCGCACAGATAGGCAAGACAGGATCGACGGTCAAATTGTGTCGCCTTGCGATTTATTCAACAGATTTGTTGACAACATATTCGTTGAATGCTACTTTATTCAACAGATTTGTTGACAACTATTCTGTTGAACAAGGAAAAAGCCATGAGATCATCGACTGGCCGCTGGGTAAGCGGCGACGACTTTTTTAATCGCGAGCGCGAGTTGCAGATACTGGAGATGCGGGTCCGCGACCGCAACCCCGTATTGCTGACCGGACAGCGGCGCATGGGAAAGACCAGTATTGCTCAAGAACTCGGGCGACGGCTTGGGACTGAAGGTTGGGTCTTCCTATTCGCCAATGTCGAGAGAGCGACCTGCGCGGAGGACGCGATCGCATATATCGCAGAGGCCCTGTATCCTATCCGCTCGATCTCGTCGCGCTTTGCCACCGGGCTGAAGCGCTGGTTGAGCGACAACATTGAGGAAATCAGCGCATACGAATTTCGCACTAAGTTCCGCGCCGGTCTGAATGCCGGAAGCTGGCGACACCAAGGGGAGCAATTGCTCCGTGCAGGTGCCGAACAGGACAAGCCGGTGCTCCTCGTCATAGACGAACTGCCGATATTCCTCAAGCGTGTGCTTCGCGGGGAAGATGGCTTCCAACGAGTCGATGAGTTCCTTAGTTGGTTGCGCGGCGTGGTTCAGGCCCTCGGAGACGACTCCCCGGTTCTCATCGTATCCGGTAGCATCGGGCTAGCACCTCTCGTGAAGCGACTAGGCATACCCGACCGCATCAACCATCTCGATCCTTTTCGCTTGGGGCCGTGGGATCGCGATACCAGTATCGAGTGTTTTCAACGTCTCGCGGAGAGTTGCGAATTACGGGTCGAGGACGGCGTGGCAGAAGCGGTGTACGACGCGCTCGGCGTGGGTATTCCCCACCATGTGCAGTCCTTCTTCGCACGGTTGCGGGACCACGCCATTATGCAGGGTCGGGACCAAGTGACGGTGACGGATGTTCGGGAGGTCTATCACATGGAACTCCTCGGACCTTCGGGACAGAACGATCTAGTACACTACGAGACGCGTCTCAAGGAGGCGTTGGAAGATGAGAGCCACACTATCGCTATGGAGATTCTCGCCGAGGCAGCCACCCAGAAGGTGTTCACACTAAGCGCACAGCGTTGCCTCGAAGGGCTATACGCCAAGGTGGTTGACGATGCACCTGGCCGTATTGCGGACACACTCGAAATTCTGATGCACGATGGCTATCTCGAAACTAGCGACGATGGCTATCTCTTCCCGTCGCACTTGCTGAAAGACTGGTGGTCGGCGCGCTTCCGCGACCACCACAAGCCCCTCGAAAGTCGCCGTTTTATAGACGAATCACAGGGAGGTGTGCAATGAGCAAGTCAGATCAACCAGTCCGCAAGTTCAATCCGGGGACATTCCAATCCGACGAGCAAGTGATAGAGCAGTTCGTGGTCAGGAAACACGAACTCGATATCGTTCTTGAGATCCTCCGTGGAAACATTGATTCACCCTCGTGCCAGCACGTTCTGGTCGTCGCGCCTCGCGGTCGGGGAAAGACCATGCTGCTAGCTCGCGTCGCAGCGGAGGTGAACACCGATGACGAATTCTCCAAGTGCCTTTTGCCGGTTCGGTTCATGGAAGAAAGTCACGAGATATTCAATCTCGCCGATTTCTGGCTCGACACCTTGTTCTACCTTGCGCGGGAGAGCACCAAGCACGATCCCGTACTCGCTGAGGAGTTGCGAAAGACGCACGCCGATCTGACCAATCGCTGGCACGAGGAGACACTCGCCGACCGCGTCCGTGCTGTTGTCCTAGAGGCGGCGGACCGGCTGGGCAAAAAACTCGTCCTCATGGTTGAGAACCTACACGCGCTCTGTGGAAACGTGGACAAATATTTCGGCTGGGAGTTGCGCGGCGCACTGCAATCGGACCCCCAGATCATGCTGCTCGCCACTGCCACGAGTCGCTTTGAGGATCTAGACGACGCGGAGCAGCCGTTCTTTGAGCTATTCCGAATCGTCGATCTGAAGCCGCTCGCCACCGAAGAATGCCGTCGTCTGTGGCAGGTCGTCAGCGGTGACGCAATGAGCGAGCGCGAGATTAGGCCGCTCGAGATTCTGACCGGCGGCAATCCCCGTCTCCTAGTCATTGTCGCTGGGTTCGCGCTGTATCGCTCCTTGCGTCAGTTGATGGAAGACCTAGTGGAATTGATTGATGAGCACACCGAGTACTTCCGTGGTCGCTTAGAGGTCTTGGCTAAGGGTGAACGCCGTGTGTATATCTCGGTGATCGACCTGTGGCAACCGTCGGGTACGGGCGAGATCGCGGCGCGAGCGCGCATGGATGTCCGGGCCGTATCGACCCTACTCGGGCGGCTCGTTAATCGGGGTGCTGTCATCGCGGAAGGGAGCGGCAAGAAGCGGCGATACGCCGCAGCGGAACGTCTCTACAGCATCTATTACAAGCTGCGACGCGAGCGCGACGACCCGGCTGTTGTAGAAAACCTGATCCGTTTCATGGTGGCATTTTACGGGACGGGCGAATTGTACCAGATGTCCGGGCGGCAGACTTCGGAGACAGCGAAGTCGCAGGTCGTTCGCGAGGGAATAGAACGTCCGGCCACCATGGACGCGTTCCGTTCTGCGTATGCCGCGTTCCTACCTAACAACGAAATTACAATGCACGAGATACTACGGCTTGTGCCTGAATTGATTGCAACTAGTGTCTCGGCGCGTGACCTTGTCGAGATTCTGGCGAGTGACAAGGCAAAATCCGACGCATTGGTCCCTCTCATCGTTGCCCTGCGCCAGCATATCGGCGAAGCGGTTCGTGCACCTGCGGAGGTCCTTGAAGTCGCGGCGGATATTCGCGAGCGTATCGAGGCAAGAGCGGCGAAAGATGCTCCCGTGGATTCCTGATAGCCTCAGCCGGACGAAACGGGTGATACGATAATGGATCGAATGGGTAGTAGATATGAAACTACATATCTGCTGATAAACGGATATGTAACGGTACGAAGCTAAGGACGCGAAGTTATAGCTATGTCTGACCTATACCCAGTCATTGAAGTGACGCGAGAATCGGTCAGAGAGTCCGAGGATATGGGGAGCAAAGATAAGTTCTGGTATTTCCATCCGAAGGCAGAAGAAGGAGATTGGCTCTTCAAATACCCCCGCCGTAATACAGGGGAACACTGGGCGGAAAAAATTGCCGCCGAGGTCGCGGCCTTACTGGGAATTCAACATGCGAGGGTGGAATTGGCGGTATTTGAAGAAGACAAAGGATCTGTGACGAAATCGTTCGCACAAGAGGATCAGGAATTGATCCACGGTAATCAGATGTTGGCAAGAGCCGTCCACAGTTACGACCGCAGGAGAAGATTTCATCAGTCAAGCCATACTTTGGCGAATATCTGGCAGGTAATGGACCGTATTTTTGTAGAGTCTGAAGACGCAGAACAGGCAAAGCTCTGCCTTGCAGAGTACGTGGTCCTAGACGCGTTGATTGGTAACACAGATCGCCATCACTAGAATTGGGGCATACTACGAGAGAGGAAGGACGACCACTGGGAAGGGTTCGTGGCACCATCGTTCGACCACGCCTCATCGTTGGGTCGGGAGCTTCAGGATACGCGACGCGCTAGGATACTGGCAGAAGATCGCATAGGTGACTATGTTGAAAAAGGACGCGGCGCGATCTACTGGTTGGAGGACGATCGGCGCGGGCCTAGCCCATTAGAATTGGTACGGCGGGCTACTTGCAACTATTCAGACCTTTTCCGTCCGGCGCTGACGAAACTCGAAAAGTTGGACGAGAGATCCGTGGATAACCTCGTAAACCGTGTGCCTAGTGATTGGATGCCACCTTCAGCTAGAAAATTCGCGATTGCGCTGATGTGCCATAATCTCGAACAATTGCAGGAGCTTCTCCGATGAGCACGAGAACCTTATTTCTGGCTTGGCAGGACAAAAAGCCTAGCAAGGCATGGTTTCCGGTGGGTCGGCTGGATGCTGATGTCGAACGTTCGTTCTATCGCTTTCGCTACATCGGCGGCGCAAAGAGAGCACAAGAGGAGGTGGGATTCCTTCCGTTGATTGATTTTCCCGATTTGAACGAAGATTATCAGGCCGCGGAGTTGTTTCCGCTATTCCAAAATCGGGTTATGAATCCGGCAAGGCCGGACTTTATTGACTATCTTCACAGGCTGGATCTAACCGAGGAAGCTGACCCCATTGAGATTTTGTCCACCAACGGAGGCCACCGCGTAACGGACGCTTACGAGGTTTTTCCAAAGATCGAGAAAGACGACACCGGGAGCTTCTCTTGCCGATTTTTTCTACATGGCTGGCGACATATCAATGAAGCGACTAAAGATCGAATTGACCACCTTGAGCACGGTGAAGAGCTGTACGTCACACTGGAATTGACCAATCCTGCGACCGGGTTGGCAGTGCAGATGCAGACGACGGATTACTATATGATCGGATGGGCACCGCGTTACTTGGTGGCAGATTTGGTTGCGGCGATAGCCGAAGGGCCTAGTAGATTTGGGGCGAAAGTGGTACGGATTAACCCTCAGACTATCCTATTGAAGCAGCGCGTATTGATTGAGATGTACGGCTGCTGGGATAAGTACGAACCAATGAGTAGCGAGGATTTTAAGCCCTTGATCAATTGATCGTCCAGCGGAGCTTCCGGCTGATTCTATCCTTCCCGTGGACGTTCACGGAGCAGTTGCAGCTATTATCCGTAGAAAATTTCTTCTGCTCTTGGCATACCTATCGAAGCTCAATTGATCGATTTCAAGCGCGTTGAAGCCGCGAAAATTCCGTATCTGCAGGCGTTTCAACATGGCTTTAGCTCCTCAGTCTTATCGGATTCTTCAGATTATCCATCACAGAAGATTACGAAATTCTTCAACAGTTAATCCTGCGTCTCTTACAATACCTCCCATAGTAAAGGCATTAACAGGATTGTTCCTTGGGATAGTCAGAATTCGCACTCCATCTGTCATGACGATGTGCTTGCTCTGACGAGCAATGTGAAAACCCGCTTTTTCCAAAGCTCGCACCGCATCAAGGTGGTTGACACCCGGAATCTTGGGCATGTTTATACAACTAGTTCGATTTCTCGGACTTCGGCATCCTCCAAAAGTTCTTCTACGACGCTGAGATATTCTCGAATGGCGGCTTCGATATTAGCGAGGGCCTCTTCTTCCGTTCTTCCCTCAGACCAACAACCTGGAAAGCCAGGGACCGACACGCTATAGCCTTCGTCAGATCGGTGAAGGGCAGTTTTGTACCTCATAATGGTCTCTCTGCGGTTATTCATTTGCTCCTCCTTCTCATGTGTTGCCGACAAGCGGCGAGCGGATGTATCAGTCGTTTACAAGGTTCTAGCCTTCACTCACGGTTCACTTCCTCCCCTCTCCGCTTCTCGTCCCCACACCCGTCCAATCGCCGCCCGAATCTTCCCCTCCATCCGCTCCACCAACTCCCGATTGGCGGCGACAAGGGACTGCTCGGCTTCGATTTCGGCGACGATGGCTTGCTGCGTTGCCAGTGCCGGAACGGGTATTTGTATCTTCTCCAAATTTCCTTTTGTGATGTGAACGAGGCCGACTCCACCATGAAGATTCTGTTCAACCTCGGCGACCGCTCTGTTCAGTGCGTAGAGTAAGTACATTCTCGTTGCCCGAATTTGATCGAATTCGACCTTGAAAATGTGCTGGTTCAGTATGGCCTTTCCACCATTCCATATATGCGCTCCAAAAGATGTCCCCCGCGATCCAGACCATGAGAATAGAAGCTGTCCTTGGTTGATAATGTACCGATCTTTTACCTCACCAGTGTAATAGTTGAACTCACTGTCAGGCGCATTTAGGTTCTGAATTCGTACAATCGGGAGGCCACCACTATCAGCAGGTTTCCAGTCCTGTGGCTTAAACGCACGTCCATTGATAAGGTTACAAACCTCGCCAATCGCTACCATCGGCCACTCAGGATCAACCACAATCTGCGGCCGATAGTTGTCAATCACCGCCCGCGCCCCATCTATCACCCGCTGATACCCCTCAATCTCCGCCACAATATCCCGCTGCACTTCCAACGGCGGCAAGGGGATTTTTATAGCCATGACATCCGACTGATTGATACTTGGATATGCGCCTTTCCCCATCATACCGACCATTTGTTTGACCACATAATCCGAAAATAGGGACGCTAAAATAAAAGCAGGCTCCACTTGGGTACAATCCGCCCGTAGAACAGCAAAGCCAGTGGAAGCGATCGCACGGGTTCGTACCTTTTCGAGAAAGGTGAATGCTTTCAGGTTAGGACGCACAGTTGAAAGCAAAACATCTCCGCTACGAAGGCCACGTCGCGCTCGACTTGGAGCTTGTGACGATGAGACTTCGCTGTATCCTAAGAAACGACCTGTTTCATTCTCTACGGACGATATATCAACGTAAAAGATACTCTCATTTGGATAGGCCAAAACCGGATTGACCGTCTCCGGGTTGATAGCGCAAATATCTTTCAGTTCGACCATCGGCCATTCGGAGTTAGTCAAGGTACTAACACGATACCTTTCCCCGCTCAGATTATACTCCCCACCCGCCGCAATCTTCTCCTTCTCAGCAATCAGCCCAAGCGCAGTTGTGTAATCCACCCCAGGTTCCGCCACACCATCGCTCGTCACCGACTCCCCCGTCCGCAGCCGCCCCAGATACTCCCCAAGCTCCTCCCTCACCTTCAGTAAGTCATTCTCCGCAATCTCCCGCCGCTGCGCCCCCAAATCAAACCCATCATTCTCCACCTTAAAAAAGGCAACGCGATCCGTCTTTTGCGCCAGCGCCTTATCCAGCAGCAGAATGGACGTCTTAACCCCCGAATAAGGCTGAAACACACCCGCCGGCAGCGAAATGACAGCCACCAGATAATTCTCCACCAGCATCTTGCGTAGCTGCTTATGGGCAGTCTGGTTCTGAAAGATAATGCCCTCCGGCACAATGATACCGGCGCGCCCCGTAGGCGTCAGATGCTCGGCTATATAATCGACGAACAGCACTTCGCTGCGTTTGGATTGCACTGAAAAACGGCGATGCGGACGAATGCCGCCCTTCGGCGACATAAACGGCGGATTGGCCAAAATCACATCGGCATACTCATTCCAGCGCTCCTCGCTAGTCAGCGTATCGTACTCGGCAATATGCGGCTCGACAAAGCCGTGCAGATACAGATTCACCAGCGACAGCCGCACCATATCGGGCGAAATGTCATAGCCCTCGAAATTGTCCGCGAGTTTTCCTTTTTCATCCGGCGTCAGCGCACTGTTTCCCTCGTCGTCGGTATTGGCTTTGAGAATGTGCTTGTACGACGAAATCAAGAACCCAGCAGTGCCGCAGGCCGGATCAAGCACAGTCTCGTCTTTCTTCGGGTCAATAACAGAGACAATGAAGTCGATGATATGGCGCGGAGTGCGGAACTGCCCGGCGTCCCCCTGCGATCCGAGGACCGAGAGCAGATATTCAAACGCATCGCCAAGCCGCTCGCTGTGATCGTACGTAAACTCGTCGATAACCTTGAGAAAAGCGCGCAAAGTCTCCGGGTCGCGGTAGGGCAAATAGGCGTTGTTGAAGATGTCGCGGAACAGCGGCGGAATGCCCGGATTTTCCGGCATCCGGGTGATCGCCTCGGCGTACAGATTCAAAGTCTCGTGGCCGCCCAAGCCAGCGCGCACCAATTGAGGCCAGCCATAGCGGGCAAAGTCACCGGCAAAAAACGTGCGCTGCCCGCCCAACTCCTCGCTCTCGGCGTCAATGTCGTCCATAAACTTGTAGATGAGCGCAATAGTAATCTGCTCTACTTGGCTCTTCGGATCGGGCACTTTGCCGACGAGGATGTCGCGAGCCGTGTCAATGCGGCGTTTGGTAGCGGTGTCAAGCATATTAGCTCCGGTAAACGAACCCCTCTCCAATCTTCCACACCCCCTTCTCCCGAAAAGCGGGAATAGTCTGGCGACGGGCGGCGTTGGTAACAGCAGGTGCCGAGAACCCATGTTGCTTGATATAATCCGACAGCCGGATAATGGCCTCCCCCTGCAAATAGCTCAGCCTCTTGTGCAGCGACTCCACGAGCGCCAACGCCAGAATATCTTCCATCGTCCTAGTCGTTTGGCGGCCCCCATAGTCCCTGAACGCCTGATAGTACCGCTCCTTCTCCGAGTTGCGAATAATAAGGCGCGGCAGTCCGAGCTGGATAAGTTGAAAATTGATCAGAACCCGCCCCAAGCGGCCATTGCCATCGCAAAAGGGATGGATGGTCTCAAAATCCAAGTGAAATCGGGCAATTTTATCGAGGAAGTAGGAGCCGAGATCGCTGGAATACTCGACGAGGATGTCATCTATCATGCGCTCGACATGCTCAGGTGCCGGCGCAATATGAGTCCCCACCCGCACGTATTCCCCCTGCTCGCGAAAGCGTCCGGCGATGGCATCGTTAATGCCGCCGATGAGCATCTGATGCAAGAATAGTATCAGGTCTTTGCTCAGCTCGCTGTCTTTAGCTTTGGTGCGTTTGTATTCTGTGACGCGGGCTAGATTTTTCGCCTCGAAGACTTCCCGCACAGACACATTGCGGGACAACATCTGCTCCAACAGGATTCGCTCTGTCTCCTCAAGAGTGAGCGTTGAATTCTCAATAGCGTTCGAGTTATACACACTCTCGGGGACCTCCACTTCGTCGATCATCGACAGCAGCGATTCCTTGCCTTGGCGCAAGGTATCGTACGCTCGCTTCAAATCTTGGATGCGGTTTCTTATCAGCTCTGTAGTCGCCATATCATTATTGTATCTCATTCACGGTATATTGGCAAATTCCCGTGAATGAACTGAGAAAATGGATTCCATTCACGGCTTTTTAGATAAATTTCGTGAATGAATCAGCAAAATGGATGCTATTCACGGTATATTGGCAAATTCCCGTGAATGAACCGAAAAAATGGGTCCCATTCACTGTTTTTTCGGATAAATACGTGAATTGCGGGGCTTCCTAAGCGACGAACTGGTTTAGAGACACGTAATCCTTGACATACTCGGGAACGAGCCTGCGGTATGACTCCGGCACTGTGCGAAAGTCGCTGGAAGAAAAGGCCGGATTGGTCGCCAATTCGGCGAAACGCCGATTCTCAATGATGTCTCGGGTCTGCCCGCTGGTCAGGTACGCCTTGAAGTACGCCCTGATCGCCGTGATGGACTCAGCCTCGTCGGGCTTGTGATCAGCGACGAATTTGGCAAACTCCTCTTCGAGCAACTCGTCCCTCGACTTAAAACGCGGAATGAGATCAAAAACCTTCTCCAATATCTCGCGCAAGGTTACGCGACGATCCACCGCAGCGGCTTGGCGCAGCTTGGCGAGGGAGTAGTACTCCTCGGGCTTGTCGAAAACTTCCCGATTCACATAGGCGATGGCGCGATCCCATTGGCCCGCCTCGATAGCTTGGGCAATGACGTCGTTCTCGCGCACCTCGTCGGCAAAACGGTCGAAGAACATCCGGTCAATCCTCATCCCCTCGGAACCGATCTGCTCTTGCTCGATCGTCGAGAGGAAGTCGTCTCCCAAGTGCTCGTACGTGTCGGCATATACAACCGGCCTCGGGTCGTCCCTGTCCCTATCTCTCTTATCTCTCAGCCGAGGCAATTCCAATATCTCGTCGTAGTTGAACTCATTCTCGAAGTATTGGCAGTTGCCAAAGAAGTCGAACAGCTTGAACGTCGTCTTCTCCGTGTCAGCGACAACGTCTGCGGGGCGGTGCCCTATCATCTGACCGAGGAAATTGTGCTTTCTGGTGCCGCGCCCCTTGATCTGAACGAAATCCGTCGGCGAGAATATCGGCCTGAACAGGCCCAAGTTGAGAATGTCGGTGCAGTCGTAGCCAGTAGTCATCATGCCGACGGTCACGCATACCCGCGCCTTACTCGTCCGGTACTCGCGCATGAAGTTGCTGGACCCCGAGAGGTTATTGTTGGCAAAGTTGACCGTGAATTGCTGGGCATCCATCACATGCGACGTAACCTGAACCGCGAAGTCCGACTGGTACTTGCCCGGAAACATGCGGTCGGCAATTTCATTGAAGACCTGCGTTAGCTTGGCCGCATGTTCTTGACTCACTGCGAAGACGATGGACTTCCCAATCTCCCCGCTGATCGGGTCGCGGAGCGCATTCTCCAAAAAGGTCCGGCAGAAGACCGCGTTGGTAGCTTCCGAGAAAAACTCCCGCTCAAAATCGCGCTTTTTGAACGCCTCCTCCTGCTGCTCGCCTTCATCATCGGTAAAAGACACCACAAAGCCCTCGTCAGCGAGAAGCTGGGTAGTCACCTCCGTCCGTGCGTCAACGACCCGAGGGTTGATCAGATACCCATCGCGCACCCCGTCGAGTAACGAGTAGCGGAACGTCGGCTCGCCACTCTCGCAGCCGAAGGTGCGGTAGGTGTCGAGCAACAACCGGCGCTCCACCTCGCGCGGATCGCGCACATGCGGGCCGCTCGCCTGAGTACCTCTAAGGTAGTCGCGGGGCGTCGCGGTCAGCCCCAGCTTGTAACCGACGAAGTAATCGAACACCGCGCGGGCGTTGCCGCTGATAGACCGGTGCGCCTCATCCGAAATCACCAAATCGAAGTCCGTGGGCGAAAACAGCGACTGGTACTTGTTGTTGAACAGCAGCGACTGAACAGTCGTGACCACAATGTGCGCCCGACGCCAGTCGTCGCGTTTCTCCTTGTAGATGACCGTGTCGAAGTCGTTCGCCAAGTACGGGACAAACGACTTATTCGCCGCTTGGTCTTCCAACTCTAGCCGATCTACCAAGAAGAGGACGCGGCGGGCGTTGCCAGTGCGGAGAAACAGCTTGATAACAGCGGCGGCCACTAGCGTCTTCCCGGTGCCAGTAGCCATCTCGAACAGGAATCGGTCGCGGCCGTCTCGGACCGTCCGCTGCAAACCGCGGATCGCTCGTAGCTGGTAATCGCGCAAAAAGCGCAGCCCGTGCGTCTGAATGTATCCGGAACGCTCGTCCTCGTTGCGCCACCCAGCCTCTGCCGCATAGTTGGGCCGCTGCGTGAGGACGATGTAGTCGTCGCCAACCCGTTCATCAATCAGGCGCTGCGAATTAGGCTCGACCTGTTTGTACCCTTCCACCGAGTCCGGCGACGGGAACGCCGTGATAATATGCGGATTGCCGCGCTCTAGGTCCCAGAAGTAGTGCAGATTGCCGTTGGAGAGGATGACGAAGCGGCAGTTCAGCGAGCGGGCATAGCGGCGGGCCTGCTCCTTGCCGACCAGTGGGTTTTTGTCCTCGGACTTGGCTTCCAACACGATCAACGGAAAACCCCGGTCGTCGATGAGCAGAAAATCGACAAAACCTCGACCGGAACGCTCAAAATCATCGCCTAAGCTGTCGAGGTCGTCGCGTTTGAGAGCGACATGCGCCTCCAAGCGGATATTGGCCGGTCCATTGTCGTCATCGAAGAATCGCCAACCAGCGTTTTCGAGCAACTGATCGATTTTATGCCGAGCAGCAGCCTCGCTCATCACTCCTCCTCCACCAACACCGGCTCCCGCTCCAACCGAATCCCAAAGGTCTGTTCCACCGCATCCCGAATCTCACCGGCCAAAGCGAGAACTTCGCGGGTCGTCCCACCGCGATTGACCAAAGCCAGTGCGTGTCGCTCTGAAATGCCAGCGCCGCCCCTTTGCAGCCCCTTGTGAAATCCCGCCTGCTCGACCAGCCAAGCGGCCGGAACCTTAACGCCAGCCGCATCGGGAAAGCTCGGGACATCGGGATAGCGATCCTTTAATGCGGCAAAGGCTTCCGCGTCGATGACTGGATTCAAGAAAAAGGAACCGACAGAGCGGGAGTTGGGATCTTGCGGGTCGATGACCATAGACTTGCTGCGGCGGAGCACCAGCACAGTGTCGCGCACCGTAGCCAAGGTTGGTCGATCGTCATCTACGTGCCGGCGCAGCTCTGGATAGCGGATTTGCGGCTGGCCGCTAGCATCCAAGCGATACGTCACCGAGGTCACAATAAAACGGTCGCGGTCGGCTCCCTTAAAACGGCTCTGACGATAGGCAAAGCCGCATTCTGCGGGGGCAAACGTGATTTCCTCCAAAGTCTGCCGGTCGAGCGCCCGCACTTCCACAATGGTGTCTTTTACTTCTTGGCCATACGCGCCCACGTTTTGGATGGGCGTCGCACCCACCGACCCAGGGATGCCCGACAGACACTCCACACCGGCCAAGCCGCGCTCCACGCAACACTGCACAAATTCATCCCAATCCTCTCCAGCCGCTACCTCGACAGTCTCGCCATCAAACACCACACCGCTAAGTCCCACTTTGAGCACCAAGCCGCTGTACCCCGCGTCGGCAAAAAGCACGTTGCTGCCGCCGCCGAGCACTTGCACAGAAAGGCCCTCATCAGCCGCCCACGTCAAGCAGGCGCGCATCTCGTCTAAAGAGGTGCACTCGGCCAAATAGCGCGCGGGGCCACCGAGGCCCATGGTGGTGAGCGGAGCGAGTGGGACGTTCTCGCGGAGGATGCAGAACGGCTTTGCCATGAAGTGACGCCTCGTTTTGCGTGTACTGAGCATTTGCGTTGTACTGAATATAGACAGAATATAGGGCGTATAATGCACACCGCCGGAGCATGCGTATGAAAAAGACCCTGTATCTCGCCAGCCCGTATGGATTCTCGGCCCAATGGAAGGAGCGGCTCCTGCCCCAGTTCATCTCTGCTTTAGAGGCATTGGGGGCTGAGGTATGGGAGCCTTTTGCCCGCAACAACCAAGTCGATTTTTCCGCGCCGGGCTGGGCCTACCAAGTCGGCCAAGCTGACTTGCGCGACGTGGTCGAGGCCGACGCGATCTTCGCCATTGTCAACGGCACGCCCCCAGACGAGGGGGTGATGGTCGAGCTGGGAGCGGCCATTGCCCTCGGCAAGCCGACCTTTCTCTTCCGCGACGACTTTCGCCGCTGCACAGATTCAGAGAACTACCCCCTGAACCTAATGCTGTTCACCGGCCTGCCAGAAGACGGCTGGGAAGCCTACTACTACACATCGCTCGCAGAAATTAGCGCGCCCGACAAGGCTCTAGCGCGCTGGCTGCGAGACGAACGGAACTGACCTATGCGCACGACCATTCCCCCCCATCTGCTCCAAGACCCAGAAGTCGAAGCGTCCGAAAAAGTCTTGCGCGCCTGCGTCCACTGCGGCTTTTGCAATGCCACCTGCCCCACCTACCTGCTCACCGGCAACGAACTCGAAGGGCCGCGCGGCCGCATTTACCTCATCAAAAACGTTCTCGAAGAGGACATCCCCCCGAGCCGACAGACGGTAGAGCACATCGACAACTGCCTCGGCTGCCTCGCGTGCGAGACCACCTGCCCGAGCGGCGTGGATTATTCGCTCCTCTTGGAGACGGCCCGACCGCGACTAGATCAGCTCGTCAAGCGGCCATTGATGGACCGCCTGCTGCGCGCCATGCTGACGCGGATGCTACCCTACCCCGGCCGCACGCGCTTGGCGCTCAGAATGTCCTGGGCGGGTCGCATGTTCTCCTTCCTGATGCCCCGCGTCATGCGGCCCCTGTTGGCTCTGGCACCCAAGCGATTGCCGCGACCGGCTGCTGTAGCCCGGCCCGGAGTCGTGCCCGCCGAAGGCACGCGTCGGCTGCGCGTGGCCCTGCTCACCGGGTGCGTCCAACAGGTGTTGGGGCCGCAGATCAACGACGCGACCGTGCGGCTGCTGACGCGGTTGGGGGCCGAGGTGGTCATTCCGCCGGATATGGGCTGTTGCGGCGCGCTGACTTTTCACATGGGCGAGCGCAAGCGCAGCCTCAAGCTAATGCAGCACACCATTGAGGTTTGGCATCGCGAGCTGGAAGCGGGCTTGGACATGATCGTGCTCAACACGTCGGGGTGCGGCACGGCCATCAAAGAATACGACCACATCTTCCGCCACGACCCACAGTGGGCCGACAAGGCCAAGGCAGTAGTGGAGCGGGTGCGGGATGTGTCCGAGGTGGTGGCGCAATTGGGGTTGGGCGAGGCCAACCACGCGCCAGATCTGAAGGTGGCGTATCACGACGCCTGTTCGCTCCAACACGGCCAGCACGTCATCGAACCACCGAGACAACTGCTAAAGGCTGCGGGCTTTGAGGTCGTCGAGGTGCCCGAGGGCCATATCTGCTGCGGCAGCGCGGGCACGTACAACATGCTGCGCCCCGACTTGGCGCAACAGCTACAAGCGCGCAAAGTAGAACACATTGCCAGCGTTGCGCCGCAGATCGTGGCGGCGGGCAACATCGGCTGTATGGAACAAATCGCTGCCTGCGCCGAGGTCCCAGTCGTCCACACCGTCGAACTGTTGGATTGGGCGACGGGCGGGCCAGCGCCGACGGGGGTGCCGTCAGAAGCTGCCGAGCGCTAGACGACGCTGGGTCGTTTCAATCCATTCTCTGAACTTATCCCCCGTACTGAATACGACTCCATTGACAAGAAGAGGCGTGTACTTTAATATGGTCATATAAAATGACTATATAGTCAGGAGTTGAGACCATGCAGATGTCCATCAGTGAATTCAAAGCCAAATGCACCCAAGTCGTGCGCGAAGTCGGCACCAAATACCAAACCGTGGAGTTGACCAACCGCGGCAAGGTCGTCGCGCAAGTCGTCCCCCCTGAGCCAGAGACTAAGCCCGACCCCCAATCCTTCTTCGGCTCGCTCCGCGGTACTGTCGCGTACCAGCCCGGTTGGGATGAGCCGCTCGGCGAGGATGATTGGGAAGCCTGCCAGTGAAGTACTTGCTCGACACCCATGCGTGGCTCTGGGCCTTGGAGGCACCGGAAAAACTGCCCGATCCTATAAGGAAGATGCTGCTGGAGCCGGATCACCTACCCTTTGGACTAGCGGCGATCAGCCCTTGGGAAGTGGCAAAAAAAGAGGCCAAGGGGCTTTTGCATTTATCTATGCCTGTGCGCCAGTGGGTAGCGCACGCCACTCAAGCCCCGTTTATAGAGCTTCTCCCCCTTTCGGTGGATATAGCCCTCGAATCGGCGCATTTGCCTAGTCCCTTCCATAAAGATCCGGCCGATCAAATGATCGTCGCCACAGCGCGGATGCACAGTCTAGTGCTGATCAGTGCCGATCAACGGCTGCTCGCCTATCCACACGTGAAAACAAAGTGGGAATAGCAAATCAATCTATTCGACAAACTTTTGCTTGAGTGCTCCCCAACTCACGGCGGATATCGCGTGGCCGGACTGGATATTTCGGTGAGGCGGATGATTTAGTAATCCATGTCCGACTACGCCTAGAAATTTTCTCAAGGATTTGCTCTATATAGATAAACTACCGGTAGAGATTCATTGATCCGAAAGGTAAAGAAAGAGGATACTGTGATGTCTTGGGATGATAGAATAAGATTATGTTTTTCTAATTTATGGAATAGACTGAGTCAAGTGAAAGGTGAGAAGTATTTAGATTTCGACAAGGAATACGCTGATGATTTGTTAGAAAAATTTATTTGTGATATTTCTGAACATGGAGAAGATAGAGTCGGGGGAAAATATCATGAATTTTCTTCTCGATTTTGGGAGATGTATTTAGTGACTTCATTTTTAGAAGATGAATTTTGTTTACTAAAGAAGAAAATTGAAGGGCCTGATATTAAAATCAAGTTGGGCGATCGAATTATTTGGGTAGAGGCCGTAGTTCCAGGTCCAGGAGGAGAGATGAATAATGATAGAGTTCCCGATTTAGAATATGGAGTAGCAAGTGATGTCCCTGACGAGCAAATAAAGTTGCGACTTACTAATGCTTTTAGTGAAAAATTTTATAAATACAAAAACTATCGGGAGAAAGATTTGGTAAAAGAAGAGGACGATTATGTAATTGCTATCAATGGTTCTTTAATAGGACGAAGTGAACGTGATGTTCCCAGAATCGTTCGAACCTTATTTCCCATTGGAAACCTAGTCCTTCATGTACGTGCGTCTAATAATTTCAATCAGAAACCAGAGATTGTAGGGCACTCTCACGAATATAAAAGAGAGATCATAAAATGTGAAGGATCAAGAGTGCCGACAGATCCTTTCTTGAACGACGAGTATGCTGGAGTATCTGCTGTGCTATATTCTGATTGCAGGCTCCTTACTTTTGACTATACCGAGAATTTAAATTATAGGAGATTAAGTAGATCGTTTACACTAGTTCATAATCCTATAAGGCATCTGGTACATACTTGGCGTGCTAGCGGACTTTTACGGTGTGGAACAGGATACTATGTGACCTCAGACATTGAGGGTAAAAATAAAAAAGACAGTTGGGTAATTAAAAATTATACTGATCTCTCTAAGATAGAGGAAGCCGCATCTTCGGTTGGCGAAATAGCAAGGGCTGTTTCTTATGTGAAATCGACCGAAGATTTTGTACTAAATAATGGCGTTGTTGCATGAAAGCTGTGTTCGGGTCTTGAAATGAGTCAGGCTCTTCGGTTAGATTGGTTCGTGGTTTCCAGCAAGAAACACGTTCCTTTCTTCCCAAAGAGCCTGTGATGAGCAAAGTATCTGGCAGTTCGCCCTCGGTCAAGTCGCAACCGGTGTATCGGGTTAAGAATTGGTCGTCGTATAATCGGGCGTTGGTGGCTCGTGGTAGCCTGACGGTGTGGCTGGACGATGGTCTGTGGAAGCAATGGTATGCTCAGGGGCCATCGCAACGGGGTGCTCAGTTTGTCTATTCGGATCCAGCGATTGAATGGATGTTGACGATGCGGGTGTTGCTTGGGTTGCCGTTGCGCCAGACGCAGGGGTTTATCCAATCGCTGTTGGACTTGATGGGGTTGGCCTTGGCCGTGCCGGACTACTCGACCTTGTCGCGTCGCCAAGGGGCCTTGGCGGTGGAGTTGCCGAAAAAGCAGCCCGATAGCCCGGCTAGCCCGATGCACTTGGTAGTGGATTCGACGGGTTTGAAAGTCTATGGCGAGGGCGAGAGGAAAGTCCGTCAACACGGCTGGACCAAACGGCGCACGTGGCGCAAACTGCATGTGGGGGTCAACGAGGCCACCGGCGAGGTGGTCGCGCAGACGTTGACGTCCCATCGGATCGATGATGCCTCGCAGGTGGCCCCTCTGTTGACCCAAGTCGACGAGGCGGTGGAGGCGGTAGGCGGCGATGGGGCCTATGACAAACAGAAGGTGTTCGACGCCTTGGCCACGCGGAGTGATCCCTCGATTCGGCCGATCATCGCACTGCGCAAAGACGCTACAATCCATCAGCATGGTAATTGTAAGGTCCCCCCGTTGGCGCGCGATGAAATCCTGCGGGCCATACGACGAAAGGGACGCAAGGAGTGGAAACAGGCCAGTGGCTATCATCGACGCTCGTTGGCCGAAACGCAAATCTATCGCTATAAGCACCTCATCGGCGACAAGCTGAAGGCGCGTAGCTGGATCAACCAACAGGTCGAAAGTCGCCTCGGCTGTGCCCTCCTCAATCGAATGATCCATGTGGGCAAACCCCAGTCGTATCGAGTAGAAAAAATCAACTGAACAAAAAACAACATTCGACAATGATGCCCCAGATATGATTCATGCAACAACGCCCTAAATAATAAAAAGACGCGGAATGCCCTAGTGCATGTAAAAAAATGTGAAGCAGAGGCGAGAGAGGCATTTCAGGCAATCAACTTGATTGTCCCTGAGAGTGTCTTAATTACAATAAAAGAAAAAGAGGCGAAAGCGGTGGAAATTGCGAAGAAAGTTGAGGCGGCATGTATTGATGCTGAGTCTGGTTATATCTCGTTTGATGGCCACTATCCTCAACCTCTTGCCTCGCTAGAGCCCTCCACAGGCACACAAGCGGGCTTTCACTCTTGGATTGCCGACTCCCCCTTTGGAGGAGAGTGACTGGACGGAGCCACTAGCGGCTCCGTCCGGTGTAGGTGTCGCAGGACTGATCAGGAGGCGCTCTGCATATCCAATTTATTCGGCAAATCTTCGCTTGAGTGCCCCCCAACTCTCGGCGGCTATCGCGGTGGCCGGGATGGATATTTCAGTGAGACGGGCGATTTGGGTGTTCGTACTCGGCGGGAGGACGCCACTGGCGAAAGTCTGCTTCGTCTCTACCACCATAGCGACAGCCCCAATCCCACGGGCATACCAAGCATAGGCGTCTATCTCGGCTGTCACTTCACCCAGAGACTCGAGCTGAGCGTTGCCCGCGAAAGTAAAGACGCCGGTGCCGGTCTGGTGGATGCGTAGACAATCGAAAGTACCCGCCGGTAGCCGAATCTCACCCCACGCATCAACCGCGTACTGATAGTCGTACAGGCCGGAACTTGTGATCCCCGGAGCTATGGTCTGATCCAAAGAGAAGTTTTCAACGGCCCAGCTTTTGCCAAATTCCAGCGGCCAAGGCGTTCCGATATCGATAAGCGGAAAGGAGACTTGGCCGGCCGGTCCTTCGGCACCGACGAGGACATCGCCTTCGGGACTGCGCTGGAAATAGTGGTACGTCTCAATCTCGTCCGTTCCACCCGTGGCGTTGGGCGCAATAGCAATGTTATAGACGGCGTAATCGGCGTCGGAGAAGCTAGCGGCGTCGGGAGCCTGCTCCAGCGGGATGACCGAACTGCGGATAAAGGCAAGTATGCTGTTGGGGATGGCTCCGGTGAGGTCTGAGGACTGATCGGCACCGGCAGAGCCGATGTCGAAGCCAGTGTCCTCTAGGCTGCTAAGGACTGTGGCGACTTCTTGCTCCCAAGTCATGCCCAATGATAGGCGTAAATCGTCGGGAGAAAGGGTAATCTGGGCTTTAGCAGAAAGAGGGAGGAAGACAAAGACGATTGATGCTAATGCACGGACGATGAACATGGTGGTATCCCTTATGGCGATGAGAGTATAGAGTCGAGCTTAAAACTGCAAGAAGGCTCACTCACGGGGGCGATCCCGCCACTCTTCCCAGCTCGTCACCCGCTCTGGGTCGATGCTGCGGACGACAAAGCCGGGATAGATCCGGTCGAATTCATCGCCGCTGCTGTGCCAGGCATAGGACTGGCCAGTGGGCATATAGCGGACGTCGATGCTCCAGCGCACCTCGGAGGCAGTGGTATTGTGCCCAGAGGCGTGCAGGGTGCGGTTGTCAAAGGCGATGGCGTCACCGACCTGGACAGGCTCGGGACGGGCTTGGCCGTACCAGGTGACGTCGGCTATGGGCTCGCGCTGGCCGTCGCCGGTGTCGCGCCATGGAATGGCGCCGTGGCAATGGCTGCCGGGGACAAAGGAGAGGCATCCATTTTCCTCGTCGGCGTCGACGAGGGGGATCCAGACCGAGAGGATGCGCAACTCGGGGAGGACTTCGCCGCCGTAGTAGAAACTGTCCTGGTGCCAGGCAAAGGTGGTGCTCGGGTCGTTGGGGATTTTAGGGCGGACCCAGTAGTCGCCGTTGGCGGTCAACTCAGGGCCGAGGAGGTCCGCGGCCAGATCGGTCAGCGGAGGATAGGTCAATAATCGGTACACAGCGCGGTCGAGCAGGCCCCTCTGGCCCCAATTGCGCGCCAAGGGCGGGTTTTCCGGGTCTCGGTTGTAGTCGCGGGCGGCCAAGGCCCAGCGCTCGGCAAAAGGAGCCTCCGCGTAGAGGGAGCGAATCTGGCTCCTCTGGTGCATGGCGCGGATTTGCCCATCGACATAGCGGGTGATGAGCTGGCGCACGGGCTCGAGGACGGCCTCGTCGCACAACTGGCGCAGGACCAAGTAGCCGTCGGCGGCAAAGGTGTCGCGTTGCGTCCGAGTGAGCATGGGCATTTAGTATAGGTCCAATTGGGCACGGCCTTCAACATTGGACACCCGATAGAACTTTCATTTTGTCTCAAACTGCCCGATTTTGGGAGCGCTTACAAAGGACCACGCCATGCAATTGAGAGAATCAATGGAATTGGGGGGCCAGCACCTACTGGGCTGGCTCGACCCAGAGCGCGACTACCTGCCCACGGGCAGTTGGGCCATCACCCACGATCTGGGTCGCTGGTGGGACGCCATGTTGCGCCTTGAACACGCCACAGGCTTTGCCATCCCCGCGTACGTGGAAGGGGCCAACCTGCGCAATCTCCACTGGCTCACCGACAATGCCGACGGGCTCCTCTGGGTGCCGCCGGGCCTGGATTGGCACCCCATCAAATTCGAACTCCACAGCCTGCGCGAGGGCATCCTGACCTTTGCCGCCCTAGCCCAGTACCGCAACAACGCCTGGGCCCACCAGGCTGGTCGCAAGTACCTCGAATCGATCCGCCGCAGCCTCAAGCCGGACTTCACCTGGGACTTCGACCAGTTCGACTACGCCCGCTACTTCACTGGCGGCGAAAACGAGGACCCGGGACACAAACCCTCCAACGAGGGCCGCTTTGCCCTGACCGTCCAACACGGCCGCTGCATCGAGGCCCTGGTGTGGTACTACGAGGCCACAGGCGACGCCCTCGCCATGGAACTGGCCGAGGACCTAGCCCGCTTTCACCTCGCGTACGCCATTGCCCCCGACGGCACCATCCCCGACGAACTGGCGCACCGAGCTATCGGCGACCGCCAATCCCACCTGTACACCCTGTGCGGCCTGCTGCTCTTTGGCTGCAAGACCCACCAGTCCGAATACGTCGACGCGGTAGTGCGTACGTATCAAGCCGGCGTCCCCACGCTGGTCAATGAATGCGGCTGGGTCGCCCACGATATGGGCCAGGCGCGCTTCCTCGACCAATCGGGTAATCTCCTGGCCAACACCGAATCCACGGGCGCGGCCGCCCGGCTCGCCCTGTGGATGGCGCGTTATACCGCACATACCGAGTGCTACGACGACGTCGAGCGGCTGGTGCGCGCCCGGCTTTTCCCGGGCCAGATCACCCAGGCCGATATCCACGCCAACCCAGACCTAAAAATTCCCCCTAGGGCGCTCGGCGGCTGGGGGGGCAACGACTACCCCCACGCCGGCAAGGGCTACAATCCCAGCGGCACGGCCGAAATTGTCCACACCATGAGCGCGATCTACCAGCACATCAGCGCCCTCGAGGAGGCTGGTCTTGTCGTGTACATGCACTTTGACTACGCCGACGACGCGGTCGAGATCAAAGCGGACAGAAGCGCCGAGGCCGCCCTCGCGGTGCGGCCCCGCATCCACGACAATGTCTTGATCCGCGTGCCCGGGTGGGCGCCCCCGGAATCGGTCCGCATCGAAGTCAACGACCGCCCAGTGGCCCTGCGCATGGTGGGGTCATTCGCCTATCTCGGACGCGAGCAAGTAGGCGTCAACAGCCAGATCGTCCTGCGCCACGCCCTGCCAACCCGCCGCACGCAAGAGACCATGGCGGCCGGAGACACCTACCACTTTGCCTGGCGCGGCGACCAGATCACCGGTGTACACCCGAACGAGTGGCCCCTGCCGTTCTATCCGACGCTCGAGTCTCCCTAGCGGCAGTTAGACGGCCTCTCAGGCCCGCTGCCAGCGGCTGGGGTTCACGCCCGGTGCCTCACTCGACATATTATCGGGCTTGTTGGGCACGTCAAAGTCCCAGTGCCGCGTATTGGGATCGGCGAAAAAAGGACGCACCGACTCGGGCAGCTCGGCCAAGTCCTCCTCATCCCAGTTCTCGACCTCGTCAATAGGGCCGGCCCAGGCCGGGCGGTACGCAATCGCCAGCACCGAGCGCGTATGCTCGCCCTTGTTGGGCCAGGTCCCGTGGAAAGCGCGGTGGTTGAGAAAAACCGCCGAGCCAGCCTTGCAGGGCACCACCACTTCCTCGGGATGGCGCTCGTAGCGCATGTACGGATTGGCATCGGCGTGCATGCACAAATGAGAGCGCGGAATGACGCGGAAAGGCGACACCTCGGGTGTCAGGTCATCGAGGTAGTAGAGCACGCGAATGGTGAAGGGACAACTGCCGTTGTACCCGAAAATCTGCGAGCCGTAGGGCTGCCCGTCCGTGTGCAGGCTGATACCGGGCGTGCCGGGCTCGGAGCGGTCGTATCCGTAGCTGAGAAAGACGATCTCGTCACCGAAGACTTGGCGCAAAAAATCAACGGTCGGCGGATGGGCGATGAGATCGGTCACAGCCCCCCCTTCAAACTGGATCTGGGACTTGCCGCGCTGGTGCGGACTGTAGTCGCGCGGCGTAGTCTCCCAAGTTTCAGCTTGGGCCTTGAGACGGGCGATGTGCTCGGGGCTGAGCAGGTCGGGAATGACCAGATACCCTTCGAGCTCAACGTGGCGGATGCGCTCGCCCAGCGTGAGGGCGGACCAGTCGCGGTCGTCGATGGTGGTCTTTTGCATAGCAGACTCTCCTCGGTTGAGATTATACCTCTTCTACACGGCGGCACTGCTGCCGCCGGTGATGAACTTTTGTCAATTGTCGATCTGCACCTTTTCGCCAGTTTCCGCGCTCGCGTAAATCGCGTCCAGCAACTTCATGAAGGTCAGTGCCTCGGCGGGAGAGACATCGGGCGGCTGGGCACCGCGAATCGCGCCGGCAAAATCGCGGATCTCCGCGTTGAAGTCGCCGTCGCCGTGTTCCACAAACCCACCAGTGGAATCGTCACCTTCAGCGTAGATGGCACCCAGCAACCGGCGCGTCCCCGCACGTCTCTTGCCCTCGGGCAGCGAAGTGGATTCCACCTCAATCGTGCCATTCGTACCCAGGACGCGCAAGCGCAAATCCCACGCCCGATCCGCCCAAGTGGAAATGACCGAGGAAGTATCCATCTGAATTGTCATACCGCCGGCGCAGCCCACCAGAAAACTCATGTAATCCTCGGAGTGGCGCTCTACTTCTAGGGTCGTTGGAAACGCGCTGTGGCTGACGGCAAAGGCCCATTCGGGTTGCGGACAACCCAGTAAAAACCAGGCCTGATCGAGGTAGTGCGAACCGTGTTGGCCCAATGCACCGCCCTTAAGACCCCACCGATATATCCAGCTCCTGCCCGGCGACGGCTCGTAATGGGCTCCCCGCTCGCGATAGTGATAGTGGACGCGCGCGTGGTACGCGCGCCCAATCCTTCCAGCGGCGATCATTTGCCGGCTCTCTTTGTTCTCCGCTTGGTGCCGCATGAAGTAGGAGTACACGAGCGTTTTCCCCGTGCTTGCTGCAACGGCGTTGATCTCCTCGACGTCTGCGGCATTGCGACCGTGCGGCTTCTGCACCAACACGTGCTTTCCCGCCTCCAGCGCCTCAATGACCATTGGCTTCCGCACATCGGGTGCGGTGGCGACTCCAACGGCTTCGACCTCGTCATCGGCGAGCAGCTCTCGATAGTCTCCGTAGACTCTGGAGACATCGTTCGCCTCGGCGACCTGTCGCGCCAAATCTCGATCCAGATCGGCGACCGCCCAGGCAATGGTATCTTCGCCGATGTGGGCACCTGCTACCCAAGTCCTGCCAACTCGGCAGCCGATTACGCCCATTTTAATTTTATCTGTCATAATCACCTCCTTTGCAACCGCTCGAGCTTTGCCTGCAACTCGGGCTTTTCCAGTACTTCCCTGTTGACCACGTGCTCGGGAATTTCGCCGCGCTCAATTCGCGCCACCTGCCGGAGTCTGCCCCTCCAAGTCTGCATGTAGTACTCGTCGGTGTGGCACAGGGAGTGCGGCGCGACCACGACGTTGTCCATCTTGAGGAGGGGATTGTCTGCATCGACGGGCTCCTGCTCAAATACATCCAGCCCAGCGCCGCGAATGCGCCCGCTCTGCAGGACCCGTATCAGAGCTTGCTCATCGACGACGGGGCCGCGCGAAGTATTGATCAGGTACGCCGTCGGCTTCATCAAGTTCAATTCCCGCTCGCCGATCAGGTGGCGCGTCTGCTCGCTGAGCGGGACGCTGATGCTGACGAAGTCCGATTCGGCCAGCAGGGTATCCATATCGACCAGTTCCACGTCCACATCGGCCACATCCTTCTCGCTCAGCCTGGGATCGCAGCCCAAATGCCGCATGCCAAAGGGCTTGGCCATCAGGAACATCTCATGCCCAATATTGCCCACGCCAATGGAACCGAGCGTCTTGCCGGTCAGCCCTTCGCCTCGGTAGAGGTGCTGGTCGGCCCAGCGCCCCTCGCGGGTGATCCGATCCTTGTTGATCAGGCGCGTGGCCAAGGCCAGAATAAAGGTGATGATGGTGCAGGCCATGGGCCGGCGCACGGCGTCGGGGGCCAAACAGAGCATTGTATTGGCCCGAGTCAGGGCCTCGACATCGACGTGGTCGTACCCAACGCCGGTGAGGAGCACGGCCACAAGCTGGTCGTTGCCAACTAGGGAACGCTCGCTCCAGCGGGACCCGCCTGAGATAACCGAGTCGCAGCCGCGCACTTGCTCAGGGGCTATTTCCGCGCTCCGCTCAGCCAATATCCGGTACTGAATCCTAGGCATATCATCGAATAGTTCCAGCCCAGGACCGGGCAAGTCGAAATTCCCCTCCGCGTCGAAGAAATCCCGGGCGATCCCAACCGTAATTTTAGTGGTCATCTGCGTCCTCTCGGTACATGGAAAAAGCCTGCACCGCGCCGTCGCGGAGCAAGTCGTATTCGCTGTGGCGGAAACGACCCACCAACTGGATGCCGGCCCGGCGCTGGCGCAGGTACTCCTGGCGGTCTCGCGGATAAATCGCCGGCTCGGTAGCGATCCCCTTGGCCAGGGCGATCTCGATGACGCGCTCCATGGCCTGCACCACTTCCGGGTGTTCCCAATCGCCGTGAAAGCCCATAGTCGCCGCTAGGTCGCCGGGGCCAAACACCACCGCGTCCACCCATTCGTTGGCGAGCATGGCCTCGGCGTTCTCCACGCCGCGCCAAGACTCGATTTTGAGAATGAGCATCGTAGCCTCGTTGGCCTCGCGGCAACAGCGGGCCGCCTCGCCAGCGGCGTACTCCACATTGGCACCCATAGCCAGCCCCCGCTCCCCATCCGGCGCGTATTTCATCCAGCGCACCAGCGCCGCGACTTGCTCGGGCTCTTCAGCGTGGGAGAGGCAGATCCCCAGAGCGCCTGCATCGAGCAGCCGCGATACAAAGGGACGCTCGGGCACCAAGACCGTCACCGCCGGAGAAAGGCCGTTGTCCCGAGCCATGACCAAGAAGTTGGTCAGAGTTTCGTCGTTGTGGATCACGTGCTCGTTTTCGACCAACAGCATATTGTACCCCGTCTGCGCCGCGATCTTAATCACCGAAGGACGCAGCGACTCGAAGACATTGAAGCCAAACAGCGGCCCACCACTCCGGAGAATTTCCTTGGCCGGGTTGCGGATGAGGGAACTTGCTTCCGCCATATCAATCCATTTCTGCAAAGCGGTGCAACACGTTCTCAGTAATGCGAGAGACATTGTTGTCGCCGTGGTTGTACGAAAGGCAACTGCACCAGCTAATAGAGCCCACCGAGAATACCGCGCCGCCCTTGGGGCCTTCAAAGTACACCATGTCGGATCGCACCAAAGGGTTCTGGCTGCCGCCGGTATTGGGGGCCGAGACCAACTGGTCTTCAATGGCCACTTGGTACAGATCGGTGAAGCCCTCGGCCGAAGCGAGCAATAGGGCGTGGTCGGGCGTGCCCAAGTCGCGGTCCATCCGGTCGATCTCAAAGCCGCCAGCGCCGTGTTCCAGGACCAGGGCGGGAAAGTCGCCGATCAATTCCTCGGGATCTAGGCCCTCAAAGATAAAGGCCGCCCTCGGGTCCAAACTGTCCGGCTGCCGTTTATAGGGGCGGTTGCGACCGCCGCCCTGAGAGGTAAAACCAACGCCGACCATTTTTTGCGGTGCCCGGTTGCGAAAGCGCCAGAGGCCACCCATCTCGCCCGTGGTGCTGTGAAAGCACTCGCCAGGGGCGGCCTCCCAAGCGCGTGAGCCTCGCCAGCGCCTGACTTCGACGATGTGCGGACGCTGGGGGTCGAAGGAGGCGATCCAGTAGAAGCCATTGCCGCCTAGGTACATCAGGCGGCCGCCCTCCGCCTGGTACGCTTCCAGCCCTTTGAGCATAGACGCCGTCCAGTACTCTGGATGCGTGCCGGTGAGGATCACCTGGTACGGCTCCAACAACTCGCTGCCTTCGCAGTGCAACTCGTCGTCGGTGATCACATCGTAGGCAAAGCCCTTGGTGTCCAGCCAGTCGAGCAGATGGAGATCGGCGTTGAGCAGGCGGGGCCAGTGCGCGGCCAAGGAACGGGAGGGCATGCGGTACAGGGGACGAAAATTGACGATCGGCCGCCGCCGCGACGAATAACAAACACCCGTGCCGTCGCTGTGAAGGTCGTAACAGCTCAAGAGCCGCTGGTCCTGCATATACTGGTCTTGCGGAGCGGCGTCGCTGCTTTCGCGCAGATCCAGCATGGCGCGGATCGGATCGTTAAAGCGCTGGTTGGCATAGACCAGGTACGTGAGCGTGGGCACCAGAAAGGCGATGCGGGCCTGGGCTTTTTCGGGGACGACGATAAAGGGCAGATAATCCTCGGCGTCGGCACCGGTCAAGTGAGCCGCGTACACGCCGCTCGGCCAGTCTGGGGGCACGGTCCACTCGAAGGCGGCATCCCATTGGGCGTCTTCGAGATCGTCGTCGTGGAAGTGAATCGCCCCGTACTGGCTGGGGGCGACTTTGAAATCCGCCTCGTCGCCGGTCCAGTTGTGCCCGGTCACGGCCCGGGTCGGCAGGTTGACCGTACGGCCGTGGAGTTGGTTGGCCTCGGTGTCGCGCACTATTTCCGCGCCGATATCGAGAGAAAAGTCCCAGTCGGCGATCGGGGTGTCGGCCTCGGCCTCCGCCACGGAGAGAGCGCGGCTATAGAGTCGCGGATTGTCGATCTTGCCATTGAAGTGGTGAGTAGCCACTGGCCCCGAGGCAGCGGCCATTAGCAAATCCTCCTCATTCTCTCCCACAGCTAGGGGGCTGATGGTTTTGCAGACCTGTGCTCGGGCACGGGGCACCGGCCAGTTGGACTGCAACTCTTGGTAGAGGCAGACTGCGCCCGTGGCCGCGTCGTAGCTGGCGGCGATACAGTGCCATTGCGCTGTGTGTAGGGCCACGCCGGTGCTCATTTTTTCCAGCCGCGTTCCATCGCCGACCCACAGGGCCAGTGACCCGTCCTCGGCGATAAAGAGGCCATAGCCCGATTGGCCGGACAACTTGGTCAACAGCCCTTGCAGACCCTTTTGCGGCGTGGTGGGATAAATCCACGCCCGCAGGGTAAACCCATTGGGACAATTCAACAAAGGGTGATGCGGCACGGCCGCGTACGAGCCGCTGTGGATGGCCTGGTACTGGCCCGGGTACTCGCCGCTGATCGAGGATGCGAGCGCTTCGATTTTGCAGCCGGGACCTTGGGGATTGGCGTCCGTATGCCGCAGGCGCACGAGTTCGGCGCGGTACGCGGGCGCTTCGCTGCTGACCATAAAGCGTATGGTCTGCCCGGGCCGCACGCTGAAACGATCGCTGTACCCGACGATTTTCATTGATTTCTCCGCGCCACTAGGGCCGTGCAATGCCCCTGCAATCGCTTCTAGCCTACTCCTCGGCCGGCTCCGAGACGACGCGGCATTTTTCGTCTACTACCACGATCCAGACACAAGAAGTTGGGACCAACCCCTATTGTACAGAGGCCAAGTTATTCAAGCAGAGTGGAGTTTCGACGTTCGAACGAATGAAGGCGATATGATCATCCCGTCCTGGCTTGAGATCACGCGCATTGTCTAGGGGGACCACAATCGTCCCCCCACAACAGCGATGGTCTGCGTGACCCAATGCAAAGGCGCTACTCAAATGCGACATAGATCCTGATGGCACAGTATTAGAGCAGTGCTCTGACAGTTGCGTACATACAATTCTGGTGTCGGGCATGATCTCTCGTAAGACGCTAACGATCTCAGGATTCGGAGCACCGTAACTCCCGCGACCAAAGGAAAAGACCACAGTTATAGGCTCTACGGCTTCGAGTAACCTCTCGGTGAAGGAACGAATGTCCGCTGCACCCGGACGACCTCCATGATGTGGGTAGACCAAGATGGGTGCCTTCAGGTCCATATTTCGCATCAGCAGATCGTCCAGTCCGATTCCGTCGATGTCTGCAGGCAGAATGGCCACATGCTTACCGGACACGCTTATCCGTATCACCGCACTGATAGAGTTGCTTGTGATCCTCCTCCCTGATCCGTTTTTACTACCTACGCCTTTCAGGACCAAAGCAGGGCTTGGAGCCATTACTTGGATCTCTATATCGCCAAGATCCTCGCTCTTCCCCGGGAACAAGCCAATATCAAGCTCCAGAGTGTCAGCCATATACTTGCTAGCCAGTTCGTAGGTCAAGTCACGCCAGCTCTCTGTTTCCTTCGAAGCGTCACTGTTGAGCACAACTCTGTCGATAGTCACTGTACCCGACGCCAGCAACCCAACAAGGGCACCGATGTGGTCTTCGTCAGCATGAGATAGATAAACTGTCCGAATCCTCCTAATGCATTGCTGGTCCAAGAACTCCAGGAGCGCACTGCGACGTCCAACATCGACGACAATCACTTCGGCATCTCCCACGACTACAGCGCAACTCCCCTGACCGACGTCGAGAATGTACAGATGACGACGTAGCTTGCTCACAGTATTCACTTAGATTCCCAAGAATCGAAGAACAGGGCTTCGTGACTCTCCGCACCAGTGTTAACTTGGGCATGAAACCTTCTACCCGGCTCGACACGATGACGAATTTTATCCGGAAGGTTGTCCTTATAGAGCCTTATCTTCTGCTGGGAGTCCCACGCCGGCACAATGGCGTAGAAATATCCTCCCTCATCATCAACCTCAGCAACTCGGACGAGCGTACGCCATGGTCTTCTCGCGGGATGGAATGTCCCACCAATCTCACGGAGACTCTTCCTCCAAGCCTCCATGAGTTCTTCTGGATCTGGACTATTGGTCTTGAGTAGGGCTGGTATGTACCGGAGACATTCGCGACGGATTGTCACATCGACATCAGTAAATGTCGTACAAAGCATTCCAGGTATACCAGCTTTAGAACACTCTGCCACGAGAAGATCCCCATCGCATGCGGCATAGTTGTGCTTCTTAAGATGATAGTCACAGACTACTGCATCCGCAGACTGCTTCGCCTTGGTTACGAACGACTCTGCGGTTTCGACGGGTCCCTCCACCATGACTGGCTCCAACCCCAACTCCTCAACGGGATACCCATATCCATTACGCGCTTCTGGATCGTCGTCCACAATCAGAACTCGACTAATCTCTCTGTCGTGAATCGTCACGGGCACGGTTATTTCCCAAGGATAGGAAGCTCTACAATGATTACCGCCCCGCCGAGCTCTCCCCTCTCTGTGGCGTCCACTTCCCCACCTAAATCCTTGACTGCATCTCGGACGATCGTAAGCCCAAGGCCGGTCCCGTTCTTGCGAGTGGTGCGTCCTGGAAGCCAGATATCAGTCTTCCGTATACCCTGGATGCCCGGTCCATTATCGTGGACTGTTAGGGTCCAACGATCCTGTGAAATCGACGTCGAAATACTGATAACCCTGTCACGTGTGCCTCCACTTTCAAAAGCCGCTAAGCTGTTGTTCAGGAGATTTGTGACGATAGACTCGATAGCGGCATCACTCCCCCTCAAGTAGGGATTCCCTGCATAGAAATCCGTCTGCACTGTAACATCCCTGCCTTTAAGAAACGGATCATAGGTATCCAATACCTCCTGCAATAGCTCGTGGAGATCGACACGAGAAACCCTCCGCTTTTCATGGTCAACTAGTTTAAGAGTTGCTGTCCCCAATACAGCCAGGCTCCGCACCGCTCGCCTAATACCATCAACGGGCTTCTGAAGGAATTTGCTATAGTCGTCTTTGAGCAGCTTCCGGGCCCGCCGAGCAATGGCTTCGACTGACTGCGAAACCACCTTGACTGGGTTCCCACTTGATTCGTGGGCAAACGTGACGGCTGTAATCCCAGCGGTGCTAAGGGTTCTGTATAGTTGTATCTCTTTTTGAAGAAGATCAACTTCGCGGTCCCGTGCAGATTCGTAAGTGGCGAATGCCTGCCGAATGGCTTTGTGTGACTTGGACGGCGCTTTGGCGATCGCAGCCTCTACGCCTCGTCTTGCCGTGTCTACTCGCCTCGGAGCTGACGTCCGCTTCCGGGAGCGCCGCTTCTCCGCCTCCTCCATCCTCCGATTGGCCATCCATTCCATAGCGTCTTGGGCGAACAGACGGAGCTCGATGAAGGATTCATCCTCGATAAACCCTGATCGGTCTGTCTTCTGGACGAGTCTTCCACGCCTGTCGGTGACATCTATACGTCCTATTGAGGTGTTAGTCCCGGGTCTCTCCTCTGGACTTCGTACACGTCGGAGGTTCATCTCCAACCAATCATCGCCGGGATTGCCGTATGGGCTTACTCGCAGGCCATTATAATAGAAGTGGACTCCACCGAATTCGCGCAGCCATTCCTGTACTTCTCTAACACTCGACCTTCTGGTGGAAAAGGTCTCCTTATTGAGTATAAAAACCCACAAATCGAAGGTTGCAGGCGGACTTTTGTAGGCCTTCCCGTCTCTATGTACTGAGACATCTTCGTGACTCGCGACGTGAAGCCCTTGTCCCTTCCAGTCCACAATGTGCGCACTCGCTTGTCCATTTTTGTCGATTTCCGCCCGCAGATGATACTCCGCGTCTTGGAAATACCGACTACGCACGAGAGCTTCTATATCTTCGTACTCTGGAGCCACTAACTCCGGACGGAATCCTTCTGGATCAGCCCCGAACGGATCGGCGAGCAGAATTAGTTCTCGGGCCAACCTTTTCACGTCCGTCCGACTAAAGCCAGTTCTTAATTCTTCAATCCGGATTTCGGTTCCGGATTGGGTCCCCTTTTTCCTCCTTGCAGTCTCCACGCTCAGTTCTACATCATCGACGAGATCGGCCGTATCGAACTCTTCCCAATCTATGAGCAGATTATGCTCAGTAGTCTTCTCTTTCCGTGGTAAGGTCGTCATGAGCGCTCGCTTGCCCATTCGCAGGGCGGCGAGTCTCCCAAGACCCTTACTGCCTGCTGGTATCCTTCCAAGACGTGTCTTTCGCTGCTGTGTCTTTGTTGATTTACCTAGCACCAGCCACCCGTTGGTAATATCATCAGTCGTCATTCCATTGCCATTATCCTTGACGATAACCACTCCCCCTGCTGCGTCGGTGCTTTGCAGTTCAACCGTGCATTTAGTGGCATCTGCATCGTACGCGTTCTTGACAAGCTCAAGCACCCCCTTGTCCAAGCTGGGATTTAACTCCTCGCCCAAGCGCTTGAGTATCTCAGTTGAGAATCGAATCCGTGCTGTACTCATGGCTTATACCACCATGGCATCTCAGCTAAAACTGAGGTCGTTAAGTGCCTACAGCGAAGTCGTCTGTTAAGCCAATTGTCCGTTTTGCTAGACTGAAGGCGTGTTATCAAAGCTCGACAGGTGTCCTCAGTTCCATCTTTCGGTAGCAACACCATCAGATGGTTTTCTACGGCTACGGCACCTTTACCAAGTACCAGTGTGGCTATCGCACGCTTTCCGCCGTCCGGTCTTGATGTTCTCCTGATAGCTACGAATGGCGGTTCAAAGAGACGCCCGGTAAATTTTCGCTTCTCCACGATCCGCTTTTGTTCCCCCCACGCGGGTAAAGAACGTGCGTGGATGTATCGGACTTCTGGACCTACTTCCTCGTGGCGATGTGGCACCACAGGTCCCACATGAACTGCAAATCGTCTGCCAACACCTCCGGGTTTTGTATCACTGATTGAGCCCCCTGCCTTGCCTCCCTTCTGCTCCCCAGTCTTCAGGAGGTCGAGGAGGTACACATCAACGTCAGCCCATCGGTCAAACAGACCGAGCGAGCGTTCTCCACGAATCGAACCCAAAGTGCTGATCATGTTGCGCCAGCGTCCGTAACGACTCCCTGATCGAAGTACATCCGGCAGGATTGCGACAATCCTAGTGCCCTCTTGAGAATCTTGTATTACCCTCTCTACGAACATTGCCGCAGCACTGATCCGACCCCGCGCCCATTCGCATTCATCAGGAGCACGAGTGTAGCCGAACGGCGGATTCATGATTACAACATCGGTACGATACGAAGGTTGCGAATAAGATAGGAAGTCGGCCTCAACTATCTTCGGAAACGTGCGATCAAGCACTATACTCTCGTCACTGAGACTGACTCTACAACGCTTTGAAGCCAGCAATGCGAGTCTGGCCTTCGCCAAACGGACGAAATCCGAGGAGATGTCGCAGCCGGCTAGGCATCGTCCCCAATGGTCGAGGGTTCCCCTAAACGTGTTGGCAATTGGTAGTTTCTTCGCCACAGCAAGTAGGAGGTCGCCTGCACCGCACGTTGGGTCGAGATAGACCTGTTCGTAGTCCGCACCAACGTCAAGTACCTTTGCTAGCCGCGTGGCCATCTTGGTACTGGTAAAATAGGCACCCTGCTCCCTCAACCGTGGATGCTCCTCTTCTCGGCGGAGCATTTCTCCAGGCTCACCGTCTAGACACATTGTCAGCTTCCGCTGCCACTCGACAGGACTAAGAGTCTTTCGTCCCTGAGCTAGCTGCTCAAGCTCGTCAACGTATCGGCGAAATTGTTCCAATGTATTAGTCCGGAGCTACCACACTCAGGTTTAGATACTCAAAGGATACGACTAAAAGGGCACCTACTTGAAATCGACAAGTTTCGACCTACATGTTCTCGTAATTCTTTGTTCAACAGTATGTTAGAGTTGGAAATGGTTGCAATCGTGAACCCACTGATTTCATCTTTGTTTACGAAGGTACCTTCGCACTCCACAAGCCGCAAGGCATTTCGCCTGCCGTTCGATTTCTTGGAACAATTCCCTCCTATACGGCTCGCGCCAAGACTCAGTAAGACCGTCGGATTTTGCGTCTCCCGACCAGCACAAAACGCAATTACGCCAGTTGCTCGTCAGAAGCAATCCGACCGTCGTGGATGCGGATCAGCCGCTCGGCCTGTAGGGCAATAACGGGGTCGTGGGTCACCAACAGCACGGTATTGCCCTCTTCGTGCAGGGCGTCAAAAAGAAGCATGATCTCCTCGCCGGTGCTAGAGTCGAGATTGCCGGTCGGCTCGTCGGCCAACAGCAGCGACGGCCCGTTGGCCAAGGCGCGGGCAATGGCCACCCGCTGACATTGCCCGCCGGACAGCTCGGCCGGACGGTGCGTCATGCGGTGGGCCAAACCAACCCGCTCCAGCGCCTGAATCGCCCGGGCGCGGCGCACCTTGCGGCGCTGGCCATTGTAAATCAGCGGCAGCTCGACGTTTTGCAAAGCCGACGCGCGCGGCAGCAAGTTGAAGGTCTGGAAAATGAAGCCAACGCGGCTGTTGCGCACTTCGGCCAACTCGTTGGCATTCATGCCCGACACATCCGTACCGGCCAAGCGGTACGTCCCATCCGTGGGCGAGTCCAAGCAGCCTAAGATATTCATCAGCGTGGATTTGCCCGAGCCAGAAGGCCCCATTAGCGAGACGTATTCGTTGTCCTTAATCGCCAAATCCACCGACCGCAGGGCGTGCACCTCTTCGGTGCCGCGCACGTAAACCTTGCTAATGCCATTCAGTTCGATCAGCACGAGATCACTCCGAGCGCAACGCATCCACCGGATCGAGCCGCGAGGCGCGGGCCGCCGGATAGATGCCAAAGAAAAGACCAATCGCAATAGACAAGGCCAGCACGAACAGCGTGGCCTCCGGCGAGACAATGCTGGGAAAGTTCAACTCGCTGTAATGGGAAATGACGCGCGCAATACCCTCGCCCAACCCATAGCCCGCAGCCACCCCGAGCGCGCCCCCCGTCAAGCTCAGGGCCATCGCCTCGATCACGAATTGCCACAGCAGCGTCACGGGCTTGGCACCGAGGGCCTTGCGAATGCCAATCTCGCGGGTGCGCTCGGCCACCGACACCAGCAGGATGTTCATAATGCCAATGCCGCCAACCAACAGCGAAATCCCCGCAATCCCCCCCACGACCAGCTTCAAGAGCAAGATGATCTGCTCTACCTGCTCTAGGATGCTGCGGCCGCTGATGATCTGATAGTTAGCCTCCGGGCCGTGGCGCTTTTTGAGTGCCTTTTCAATGGCCTCGGTAATGTGGGGCACGTCTTCTTGCTCTTTGGCGTGGGCTACCATGGCTTGGATGTACTTGTTGCCAGCGAGGCGTCGCTGGGCCGTCGTCACCGGCACCAGCACTTGATCGCCCCAGTTCTCGCCAAAGGTCTGGCGATCCTCCATGAGGCCGACGACCGTAAAGCGCTGGCCGTTGAGCTTGAGCTCTCGGCCCAAGAAGGGAGCCAAGCCAAACACCTCCTCGCGCACCTCTTGCCCAATCACGCAGACCCGGCGCAGCTTGTCCAAGTCGGCGTTGATCAGGAAGCGGCCCTCGGCGACCTCCCAGTCGTACACCTCGGCGAACTCGGGCAAGGTCCCGGCCGCAATACCCTGGTAGCTGGCCTTGCGATAGCGCAGATTGGCCCCATGCGACATAGAGGGCAGAACCGCCGCCAAGCGATCAGAGGATTGCTTGACTACGGACAGGTCGTCCATGGTCAAGGGCTTGAAGTGGGGGTCGGGCACCCAGCGACCGTCCTTGAGCTGCCTGTATTGCGGCGAGACCATTACAAACTGCGCCCCACCTAACTTGCCGAACTCGTCGATGACAAACTGCCGCATCCCCTCGCCAATGGACACGATACCGACGACCGCGCCGACCCCGATCATCATGCCCAACAAGGTCAGCGCCGTGCGCAGCTTGTTGACCCATATTTGCCCGAGGGCAATGCGGATGGATTCGAGGAAGATCACGTGCGACGCAGCGCTTCTACCGGATCGAGCCGGGCAGCGCGAAAGGCGGGATAGACGCCGAAGAAAATGCCGACCGCCGATGAAAAGCCGACGGCCCAGAGCACGGACTCAGCCGAGACAATGCTGGTAAAGGGCGCGCCGGGCGCGAGCTGCTGAATGACAAAGGCCGCCCCCAAACCCAAACCCAAGCCAGTGAGGATGCCTAACAGGCCGCCGACCATGCTCAAGACCACGGACTCGGCGAGGAACTGGCCGAGGATGTGGCGCGGCTTGGCACCGAGGGCCTTGCGGATGCCAATCTCGCGGGTGCGCTCGGCCACCGACACCAGCAGGATGTTCATAATGCCAATGCCCCCCACCAAAAGCGAAATCCCCGCAATCCCACCGCCCACCTGTTGCAGGACGCGGAAGAACTCATTGGCATCGTCTATATCTCCTTGGCTAGTCTCGATCCTGAACTCGTCGCCGTGCTCGTGATGCCGCCGGAGGACGCGGCGCACCGCAGCAACGACCCGCTCGACGGCATCCAAATCCTCGACAAAGAGCGTGAGTTCCGAAAAGTGATCCTCTCCTCGCAGCCGCTTTTGAGCCGTGGTGTACGGAACCAACACGATATCGCCCTCACTGCGGCCAAAGCGGACGCGCTCGTCGAGCACGCCAACGACCACGTAGCGGTCGCCGTTGAGCAGGATCTCCTTGCCCAGCGGGTTGGCCCCCTGAAAGAGGCTCCCATATACATCGTTGCCGAGCAAGCAGACCTTGCGGGCGAGGCGCAAGTCGTCCTCGTTCAGCGGTCGGCCGCCGAGAACGGGCCAGTTGAAGCCCTCGTTGAATGCAGCGGATGTACCTCTATAGCTCGCATCCACGGTGGTTTTGCCGCGCTGTAGCGCGGCGCTACCGCGAATCTGGGGCACGAGCGCGTGCAGCCCGTCGATTTCCCGCTGCATGGCCGCCATGTCGGCCTCGGTCAGGTACTCCTCCCAAGGGCGGCGCACCCAGCGGCCATCCTTGCGCACCCACTGGCGCGGCGGCTCCACCTCGATCATGCCCGCCCCGCCGCTGAAGACAAACTGCGAGATCACTTCGCGGCGCAATCCCTCCCCAAGCGACACCACTGCAATAATGGCCGCTACGCCAATGACAATGCCCAACAGCGTCAGCAGCGAGCGCAGTTTGTGTGCCCGGAGCTGACCCAATCCGGCGAAGAGGGGTTCGAGCAAGGTCATTAGTCCTCTTCGTCTTCCTCCTCGTCCTTCTCCTCGTCCTTTTGCTCCAGTTTGCTGCGAATGAGGCTTGGGTCTTCGGCGACGCGGTCGCCGCTGGCGAGGCCGGAGAGGATTTCGAGACGGGTTGAGGTCTCAATGCCGATGGCCAATTCCACCTCTGCGAAAGCACTCAGCGGCATTTGCAGCACGCTGTCTAGGCGCGTGCTGTCCGAGCGCGTACTGTCCGAGTGCGTGCTGTCTGAAGCGGCGGCTAGCGAATCCGGCGACTGGGCGATATACGCGACAAAGCGACCGCGCGTACCCGCGCCGCGCTCGTCTTCTTCGTCCTCGTCGTCAAAGACCTCCAGCGCCCGCTCGACCGGCAGGTACACCGCGCTGTCGCGGCGCGCAAAGAGAATGTCGATATCGCAGGACATGCCCTGGCGCAGACGCGGCGCGTTGTCGGTAATCTCGATCTCCGTGTCAAAGGTGACGATGGTGCTGCCCTGCTTCTGCTGGCCCACGGGCGCAATCCAGCGCACCCGGCCGCGATACGTGGTGTCGGGATACGCATCCACGATAATGTCCACGTCTTGGTCGATCTCCACCCGGCCAATGTCGATTTCCGCGATGTCGCCGCGCACGATCATCTGGCTGGGATCGCCGATCTCAAAGAGCATCGTCCCGCCGGAATACGACGAGAGCCCAGAGGACACCACCTCGCCGATTTCCACGTTGCGGCGGATGACAATGCCGTCAATCGGGGCGAGGACGCGCATCTCGTCGAGCGAGACTTGATCTTCTGAGAGTTGGGTGCGCTGTAGGTTGGCCTTGGCTTCGAGCATGTCGAGTTCGAGCTGGGCCAAGCGCAGAACAGTGCGCGCGCGCGTCAGGCGCACCTCGGCTTCCTCAAACTGCTTGGCCGGTATCATCTTGCTGTCGAAGAGGGCCTTCTGACGCTCGAAGTTCCGCTCCTGTTCCGCCAAATCGATCTTGCCCTGCTCCACGCTCGAGCGCTTCTGATACAATTGCAGCGATTGATTGGGATCTGGCTCGATGACGGCCATCAGCTCACCGGTCTCCACCCACGCGCCGGCCTCAATGGGCAAGTCGCGGATTTCGCCGGCAATCGTCGATTTGACCTCCACGGTCCGCACCAACTCGATGCGGCCTGTTTCGGCCAGCTTATCGACGACCGCGCCTCGCTCGACGAGCGCCGTGGGATATGTTTCTTCGGCCTTTTCCCGCCGCAAGTTGAAATAGACCGCGGCTCCGACCGAGCCGACCAAGAGCAAGAAGACGAGGAACTTTAGAAGACGGCGCTTCTTGGTTGCCACCTCAACCTCCGGGGTTGAGGGTGCTGAAGAACGCACCGATGGCGAGGAAGATCAGCGTGATAGCCGCAACGCCCGCATAGGCACGGCTGCGCTCTATCTGACCGAGGATAGACAACCCGAGGCCGGCGATGACGACCATCCAGACGACAAAGGGATCGATGGAACTCAATAAAGCTCCCCCGAAACTTTTTTGGGCTTCCTCGGAAAGGAACATCCCCAGCCCTATTTGCACATTCATCGTCTCATTGGCTAAGACCAGCGGAGTCTTGACAACATGCTGGAGAATGGCAATCAGCGAGGTGTACGCGACGATGGCCAAGCACTGGCTATAGCCGAGCAGGCCGCCGAGTAATTTGCCTACTAAGAGGTATATCGCAGCACCAACAAAGAGCATGACAAACGTCATAACCGGTGCGGCAATCAGCGTACTGATCAGGATGGCGTCTTTAGCGCCTTCCATTTCACCGCTTTGTTCTTGCTGCGGCATCTGTTCCATCGCCTCAGCCACGTAGATCGGCGAGGTTACATACGTGGAGAAGAAGACTACCATTGCCACTACAATGGTCGGCACCAGCCAGTCGGCGACACTGCGCTGCTTGCTTACGGCCTCAAAGGTCTCGGATGGAGCGTAGAAGACGCGCAACATGCGGCCTGCAACGCTCATTTCTGCTTGGGGAGCTTCCATGGCGGTTCCTTTGTGGGGGTGAAGGTTTTTCGCCGCTAGCGGCGAAGGCTCCGTTCATAGAAGCAAACTAACGATTGCCCATCACAGTTCCAAGCCGAGTCTCAGAGGACCGTCAACGAATCCGCTACAGCCACTGCAATAAAAACCGAGCCTGTGTCTCCTCTAGACTTAGCAGACCCTGGACGTACTCGCGGATTCGCTTCAGCATGGCTGCCGGGTCGTTGTACGCTCCCTTGAAGAACAAGTCGCAGGTCACTTCCCAACGCCGGCCTATATCCCCAAAGGCATCGGCCGCAGCCGACAGGGCACCCAAGCCGGTTGCCGCCGCCAGCCGCCGCAAATTGTCGTCCAGCCGCTGGCGCTGCGGGCCGAGTAGGGCCAGCTGACAGAACACCTCCCGCATCCAAACGCTCATACTCTCTTCGTCCTGTTCAATCTGACGCTCCATCTCCTCGACAAAGCGCTGCGCGGCCGGCAAGCCCGTCTCTACTCGGCCGACCTTGTTGCCCGCGAGCATCTCCCGCACATCCTCCAAGAGGACCTGCTCCATTTTCTCAACTGGATAGGGGTCGAGACCCTCTGGCACTGCGTAGTCGTACACCACCAGTTCGGGCAACATCTCGGGCAGACGAGAAAGCGGTACCTGCCCCACAAAGCCCTGCGGATTAACCAAAATCGTCAACTTATCCGTCGCTTGATCGTATCCATAGATGAGCATGGCCTCGCTGGCACCGGGTGTGCGATTGTATTGAAAGGCCGCATCGCTCACATCGCGGGCATCCACCCAAGCGAGCAGCACTCGGTCTGCGGCAATCGACTCCTCAATCGCCTGCCACAAATCGGCAAAATTGTCGCGGCGCACCTCGCGGCGCTCAATTCCATAGAGATAGTACAAGTTGCGGTGGATCAACTCATTGGCCGGTAGGCCAACTGGCATTCTCTCCTCGGCGTCAAAAAAGAACGACCAGCCCATCAAAGCCCCGTAGTACGCTCGCTCGTCGGCCAGTTGGGGACTGTAGTATTGAAGCGCGGCCATAATAGTCTCCCCAGAGGCAAATAACGTGGGATGCCCTTCGACTCGGTATAGATCGACAGGGCGGCGTACCTTTTTCACGGTATCCTCAATTGGTTAGAAGGTGAGTTGCCGAAGTCAGAGCAAGGCGCACGTACAGAGTGGTCTAAAAAGGACTTCTGCTCTAAACAGCGGATGGGATGATAATGAGCAAGTCGCCTTGGGCCGAGGCGGGCTTGCACCGCGCCTCCAAGCGTGAACATGCCCCATCTCCTTCGGAGAAGGGGAACAGGCGGCCCCCTCGGGGGCCGGGCCATGTTCAACATTCCCTGCAGAGTGCAGCGATGTTTCTACCTATTCGCCAAGGCAGAAGGGAGCGACCCTTCGCCGGGTATCGGCTATTGTATTCAGCAGATGACCCGACTAAGCGGGATCTGCAAGGAATGCTGAACACTCTGAAGATAGGGGGAGATAGCCGCTGGCGACAAGGCAAACTTGCTTTGCGATGGGCACAAAAAAAACCAGCCCCGCAAAGGGGCTGGTCAGCATACTACAACGGCGAGCGCTAGTCAGACGACCTGCTCGACTGCTGCTAAACTCTTCTTGTCCAGTTCGTCGAGGCGCGGAATTTCAAAGCGGTTGCCATCGACATCGGTGATCAGCAGCCGGTGGTCGCCGAGCCATTGGGCGTTTTCCGAGACGTTCTGGACGACGAACTCGCGCGAACCGCGGTCGGTCTGCACATCCCAATAAGAGGTGCCGTATTCGTTGCGCACCGCATTGACCCGCTGAATCGCCGCCGTCAAATAGCGGCGGTCCAGCTCCTCCTCGATCAAGGCGCGCGCCTCTAAGTCGAGCTGTTTGAGATCGTCGATCATGCAGATCTCCTCGTCTTTGGCGTCGAGGAGACAGATATAGCGGGTCGGGTGGGACAGTGGCGCGGCGCGGACGACCTTCACCTTCAGGTACGAGCGGTCGCCGTCGATGGTCAAGCGCAATATCCAAGCCGGCTCGCGGAAGAGGCGCAGCTTGTCGATTTCGACGTGCTCGGGGTGAGTCACGGAAATCGGGGTAATCGCTAGTTTTTTGTCATCTGTCATTGCGTCTTTCCTCACTAGCCGCTAGTGGCCATCACCGCCGATGTCTCGCGTTGGGTCTTTACCAGATTGTAGAAAATGCCCTCGCGCGCCATCAGTTCCTCGTGCGTGCCAATTTCGGCTATTTTGCCCGCGTCGAGCACCACGAGACGATCGGCGCTGCGCAGCGTCGAGAGCCGGTGGGCAATGGCGAAGGTCGTGCGGCCTTTGACCAGCCGCTGAATCGCCTCTTGGATCTTTTTTTCGGTCGGCGTGTCGAGCGACGAAGTCGCCTCGTCTAAGATCAGGATCCTCGGGTCGTGGAGAATGGCTCGCGCAATGGAAATGCGCTGCTTCTCGCCGCCGGCGAGCTTGTCGCCCTGCTCCCCGACGACCATGTCGTACCCGTCGGGGTGTTTGATGATGAACTCGTGGGCGTTGGCCGCGCGGGCCGCGCGCAGAATCTCGTCAAACGTGGCACCCGGTTTGCCGTACGCAATGTTTTCGGCAATCGTGCCGTTGAACAAAAACGACTGCTGGGCCACCATGCCGATCTGCGAGCGCAGGTCGCGCAGGCGAATGTTGCGGATATCGACTCCGTCGATAGCGAGGCGGCCGTGCGAGACATCGTAAAAGCGCGTGATTAGGTTGATCAGCGTGCTCTTGCCCGCCCCGGACTTGCCGACTAGACCGATCATCTCGCCTGGCTGCACCACCAAGTCGAGGTCGCGCAGAACGATCTTGCCCGGGTCGTAGCCAAAGGCCGCGCCCTCAAAAATGATCTCACCCTTAAGCGCGGGCGCGCGCTGGGCGCTGGGATGGTCAAACGGCTCGGAGGGCGCATCGACGATTTCAAAGATGCGCTCGGCACCGGCGAAGGCCCGCACCATGAAGCTGTAGAAATCGCCAAACCACTTGAGCGGGTGGTAGAGCATCCACAGATAGGCGATAAAGGCCATCAACTCGCCCAGCGACAGGTCGCCGCCAACGATCTGCTGACCGCCGAAATACCACACGAAGAACCCGCCAAAACTCATGAAGAAGTTGGTCACCATGAAGAAGACCAACCAAGAGCGCTCCGCGCTGACGCTAATTTGGCGCAGGGCGTGGTTGCGCTGATCAAAGCGCTCGGACTCGCGGTGCTCTTGCGCGAAAGCCTTGACCACGCGGATGCCGGAGATCGATTCGTTGAGATGCGTAGTAAGCCGCGACCAGCGCGCCGACCAACGATCCCAGAAGCGCTGCAGGCGATTCCAGATGAGGCTCGAGCCAATGACAATCGGCGGCACTGGGGCCAGCACGTACAGGGTCAACTCCCAGTTCATGTAGAACAGCAGCCCCAAGATACCGACGATCATCGCGGCATTGGAGACGATATAGGGCATGTCAAAGAGCAGATAGTCTTCGACCATCTCCGAGTCGTTGTTCATGCGCGAGATCAAGGCACCGACCTTGCGCTTGTCGTAGAAGCGCAGGGGCAGGTACTGGAGTGCTTTGAACAAATCCGTGCGCAAGTGCTCGATGGCGCGGAAGCCGACCCGGACATTGAGCCAGCGGCGCACCACGCCAACGCACCACTCGACAACGCCAATCACAAAAAGTCCGCCGACCAACCAGTAGAGTAGGTTGGCTTCCGTGCCGGGAACGAGCACGTCGTCGATGAGATGCTTAACGATATAGGGCGGAGCCAACTCCAAAAGCGAGGATAACACGGTCAGGCCCAACAACAAGGCTAGCTGAAACCGATAGGGCAGCATGTAGCCAATGAGGCGCTTAAAGGTATCGAATTTGGCGATGCAGACCGGGCATATCCCGCCTATTTCGGGCAGGCGGCGCCCGCATTGCTCACAGTGCGTGCGATCCAACTCGTGGGGCAGATTGAGATCCTGGCCCTCTTTGAGCTGTTCGATGCCCTCGGCCACCTCGGCGAATTTGGGCGCTAGTGAATTGGAGTAGTACAGATGCGTCGGTGCGCCTTCTTCGCGCTCCAATTCCAAGCGCCCACCGCCGACTAGCGCCTCGATGCGCGCGGATTTGACCGCTTGCAGCGAAAACTCCACGTCGCCGCTCGCGCCGTTGGGATCGAGGACCATCAGGCGCTTCGACGTTACGATCAACCAGCGCTGCTCAAAGCGATCCTCACCAGCCATATCCGTGGCAACCTGGATCAAGACTGGCTCCTCGCGACTCTTGCGCGAGTGGACTTTGGCCTCGACGGCGTGCGGCAGATTTTCCAAAAAGGTGGACATGGATGGTCTATTCCTTAATGGCGATGATCTCCGCCACCTCTCTTTGCAAATTGACCAACTCGTAAAAGGTCCCCTGCTTCGCCATTAGCTCCGCGTGCGTCCCCGACTCGACGATGCGACCGTCGTCTAGCACCATCAGCCGGTCGGCGTTGCGCAGAGTCGAAAGGCGGTGGGCAATGGCCACGGTGGTGCGCCCCTCGACGAGCCGCTGAATCGCCTCCTGAATCTGCAACTCGGTCTCCACATCGACCGAGGCAGTGGCTTCGTCGAGGATCAACACGCGGGGGTTGTGGAGGATAGCGCGGGCAATGGAGACGCGCTGGCGCTCCCCGCCCGAAAGCCCGGCCCCCTTCTCCCCGACTTGGGTCTCATAGCCATCGGGCTTGGCCATGATGAAGTTGTGGGCGTTGGCTGCGCGAGCGGCCGCCATGATGTCCGCAAAGGAGGAGCCGGGCCGGCCGTAGCCGATGTTCTCGGCAATGGTGCCAGAAAAAAGCACCGGCTCCTGTAGCACGATGCCGATCTGCGAGCGCAAGTCGCGCAGGGCGATGTGGCGGATGTCGATCCCGTCGATCGCAATGGACCCGTAATCGACGTCGTAGAAGCGGGCGATGAGATTGACAGTCGTCGTCTTGCCGACTCCGGACTTGCCCACGAGGCCGATCATCTCGCCCGGCTGGATGTCCAAGTCAAAATCCTTCAGCACGGGCTTGCTCTTGTCGTAACCAAAGGTGACGCCCTCGAAGCGAATGCCCCCTTTCATCCGCGGCACCCGCTTTGCGGTCGGGTCCTCGTACGCCTCGGGCTTGGTGTCGATGACCTCGAAGATGCGCTCGGCCCCGGCAAAAGCCCGCGACATCCAAGAATTGACTTGGCCGAACCACTCCAAGGGGCCGTAAAACAGCCACATATACGAGTAAAAGGCCAACAGCGTGCCCAAGGTCATCTTGCCGCCGAGGACCTGTAGCCCGCCGAGCAGCCAGACGACCAAGACGCCCAAACCCGTCAAAAACGTGATGGTAGCGAAGAACACGCCGCGATTTACCGCGGTCTTTTCGGCGACTTCGCGCAGCCGGCCGTTGGGCTTGGCAAAGGCCGCTATTTCCCGGCCCTCTTGGGCAAACGCCTTGACCACGCGGATGCCGGAAAGCGTCTCCACCGTGCGCTCGGTCAGACCAGACCAGACTTGGCCCCACTTGACGAAAAACCCGCGCAGCCGTCGCCAAAAAATCACTCCCCACAGCATGATCAGCGGCACGGGTATCAACACGTACAGGCTCAACGACCAACTCATCCAAAACAGAAACCCGAGGATGCCGAAGACCATCAGGCCATTGATGACGATATAGGGCAGGCCATCGACGAGGAAGTCCTGCAACATGCCGGCGTCGCGGGTGGCCCGCGAGATGAGGGAGCCGACCTTGCGCTTGTCGTAAAACTGCAAGGACAGCATTTCTAAGCGGCGATAGAGGTTTGAGCGAATGTCCGCGGTGAGTTGCGCGCCGAGCCAAGTCGCAATCCAGCCGTGGGCCCATTCGGCGACCCACGCCGAGAAGCGGACGCCGACCAAGGCCACGACGAACAGACCCAAGAGATGGATGCGCTCGTCAAATCCCGTGGCTTGGCCCTCCACCGGGACCAACACCTCATCGACGATGCGCTTAGTAATCAGCGGTGGGGCCAGCTCCGCAGCCGTGGTGGCGATGGAGGCAAAGGCCAAGACGCCCGCCTTGAGCTTGTACGGGCCGAGATAGCTGGCGATGCGCTTGAGGGTCGCCAGTTTTTTGATACACGCCGGACAGATGCCGTTTTTCTCCGGCAAGAGCCGGTCGCAGCGCTCGCAGCGAGTCCGGTCCAAGAGTCCATTGATGGCAAAGGGCTGACCTTGACGCAACTGCTCCAAGCCCCGCGCCACCTCGGACATTTTTTCGGCCTGCGAGCTGGTGTAGCTCAGCGACAAGGCCGACGCATCCACGCGCTCAATCTCCAACTGGCCACCGCCGACGAGCGCGGCGGTGCGCACCTCGGCCAGCGCGGCGAGTGGAATATCGACGACCTCGCCCTGAGTGGGTACGACGAGAACCCGGCGCGGAGTGGCCACCAGCCACTGGCGACCAAAGCGCCCGTCCGCGGCCAAATCCGTAGAAGCGCGGATTAGCACCTCTTCCTCAGCGGGCAGGGCGGCGGCAATCCGCGCAGTCGCGGTTGCGTCGGCTGATTCTAGCAGTTTTTGCACTCTTGTGCCTTAGCAAGAAAACTGCGGGAGTAACCCCGCAAAACAGGTTGACTCAACCTTGAAAAAGCTACTCTTGGCGCTTGGACAATAGCAAGGGGAAACTCCCGGTTGTGGACAATCGCTTTGCCAATCCGCTCTTATCCTTACATTATAGGGTCTATGACCGCTATGACCGCAGACCAAAAGACACTGGTGTCCTCGCCTTGCAAAAAGCGCGATCAGCAGCTAGCGCACTACCTCCGCGACCTAGCCCTGGAGCAGATGCCCGCCGAGGATCTTTTGCGCTGGGCCAGCGAGACCTTTCCCGGCCGGGCCGTACTCAACACCAGCTTCCAGTACACCGGCGTGGCGATGATCCACATGGCGACGTCCATGGGGCTGAATTTGCGCTTTGCCACCATCGACACCCTCCGGCTCCATCCCGAGACGTACGCCTTTATGGAGAAAGTCAAAGCGCGCTACGGCTGCCGCTTCGAGGTTGTCCAGCCCAAGCGCGGCGATGTCGAGCGGATGGTCGCGCGCCACGGCGAGTATTTGTTTTTCGATTCCAAGGAAAAACAGGAGCACTGCTGCCAAGTGCGGAAGGAATGGCCCAACAACGCGCTGTTGCAGACCGCCGACTGCTGGATTTCGGGACAGCGCTGGGACCAGTCCGAGCATCGCCAGCAGACGGCCAAGAAGATGGCCTTGATTGACGAGTACAGCACCCGGCGCAAAATACTCAAGCTCAACCCATTGGTCGATTGGAGCGAAGAGGCGCTGATGGAGTTTACGCGGGCAAACGACTTGCCAGTGCATCCGCTCTACGGCCAAGGCTACCCGAGCTTTGGCTGCATCATTTGCTCCACCCCGATCCGGCCCGACGAACCCAAGCGCAACGGTCGCTGGCGTTGGTTCAACGAACAAGCCGACGTCGCGGATGACCACAAAGAGTGCGGGCTGCACTACAACATCTGAGAAAAATCGAGCAATGGCCCCCGCCTTGGAATGGCGCTACCACCGCCCCGGCTGAACGAGCTGCAAGCGCGCACAAGAGTTTCTTGTGCAAAACAACATTGCCGACGGCATGGTGCAAAGTGCAACTAAAGAACCGGTCGCGGGCACGGCAGCCCTCGCCCTGCTCGAGGACGCGACCGAGTTGTTCGTCGCCCAAGGGCAGCAGGTACTCCGCTTCGACCTGACGTCGCAGCGGCCCGCGGACGGGGAATTGCTTCAGCTTCTGTTGGGGCGTTCTGGCAAGCTCCGGGCGCCCGCATTCCGCTGCGGCACGCGCCTAATCGTCGGCTACAACCAAGCACTGCTGCCGCTGGCGTTGGATTAGGTGAGTCGCCGCCGAGTCTAAAAAAGATTTCGTAGATGACCTTCAGCGCATAATGACCATCTACAATTGCGCCTATTCCCCCCGAATTGAATTGTGCGGATAGACCCGCTCCCACCCCGCCGCACCGAACACCTTATTGGCCCACAGAGGGCCACTTTCAGAAGCGTCCACCAAATTGTAGTCGTGCGAGGATTGCACGGAGCGCATGACCTCGCGCCAGAGTACAGCGTCTAAATGGCGGTATGTAGCCGCGTGCGACGCGGATTCGGCGAGATTGTGCTCTTCTTGGGAATCTTCCTGCAAATCGAAAAGCCCGGTCGCGCCATTGCCGTACTTCACTAGCTTGTGCCGCCCGTCGTAAGCCATCCAGCCGGATTGCAGGCCGCCGACTAGCATGTCGCGCGGAGAATCTCCGGCCAAGCCCAAGCCGGGTAGCGGTCTAGCGTCCATGTACTCCGGCACGCCGTGGCCAGACGCGGCTAGCAGGGTAGCAGTGACGTCCGTGAGGCAAACCAAATCGTCGCGCACCGCACCGGCAGCACCGCCCGGCTGACGCACCATCATGGGCACGTGGCAGCTACCTTCATAGAAGTTGCCCTTGGCGTTTACACCGTGATCCCCGACCAAGTCGCCGTGGTCTGAAGAGAAGATGACGAGGGTGTTGTCGAGACGGCCGCTTTCCTCCAAGGCCGCGAGGATTTGGCCGACCTCGTGGTCTATCTGCAAGATGAGGGCCGAATAGTGGGCGCGCACCGTGCGCTTCTGTTCCTCGGTGTAGGGACCTTCGGTCTCTGGAGTCCATATCGGCGCACCCGGCCGAGGCCGAGGGTGGATGCCCTCGCGGACATCGCGGTGGATCGGGTCGCCGGGGGCGGGATCGGGAATTTTATCGACATCTACTTTAGCCAGAAATTCCGGCGTGGGGTCGTAGGGGTCGTGCGGGCCGGGGAAACCCACCATGCAGGCGAAGGGCCGCTCGTCGTCGTACTCGCGGATGAAGCGCGCCGCCTCCTCGCCGACGAAGTAATCCCAGTAGCAATCCCAAGGCAAAAGCGACACGCAAGCGCCGCGCTGCTCGTCGTATCCTTCGTGCTCCTTGCCCATGTACTTGCGGTGACCGCGCTGTTGCAAATAGTGCCAGTAGTCGTCTTGGATGTTGACCCACACCTTGTCCTCGCAGGCGATGCGATGTTGGAAGCCAAAAGAGGCTTCCCACGGGTAGAAGTGCATCTTGCCAATGGCCGAGGTGAGGTAGCCGTGATCGGTCAACATCTCCGCCCAAGTGCGGATGCCACACGCAGCGTGGTCCGGTCGCAGATGGTTGCCGTTGGTCAGCACATGGTTGCGCCAGGCGTTGAGGCCAGTCAGCAGCGAACAACGCGCCGGTACGCAGACCGGATGCAAGCTGTAGGCTTGATCGTAGCGGATGCCCTCGGCGGCAATCCGGTCGATGTTGGGGGTGGAAATGTGGGGGGCACCATAACAACTGAGAAAGTCGTGGCGCATCTGGTCGGGCATGATGAACAACAAATTGGGTCGGTCGCTCATAATTTTGTTCCATTCTCGTCTCTTGGTGGGCAGGTGAGGGGCTTGCCGAAGGCTTTCGACAAACGAAAGTAAAAAAGATCGGGCGGTTCATACAACGCTGAGGGCGCGGACCAACCGCTTGAACAGGTCGCCGCGCTCGGCGTAACTGGCAAACTGATCGAAGCTAGCGCAGGCCGGCGAAAGCAGCACCACGTCGCCAGATTGCGCTAGGTGGCGAGCGGTGTCCAAGGCTTTGGGTAGGTCGTGGCAATAGTGGACGATTGCGCTAGCGCCTACCTGTCGTAAAGCAGCGGCGATGCGCGGGGCTTCTTGACCGATGAGCAACGCAGCGCGGACATTGGCCTCGGCAATAGCAGTGCCCAAGGCGCTGAAGTCGGCCCCTTTTGAAGCGCCACCCGCAATCAGCAATAGGGGTGCATCAAAGGCTTGAATAGCAGCACAGGCAGCATCGACCGTCGTGGCCAGTGAATCGTTGCAATAGGTAACGCCGTCGCGCTCGGCAACGTATTCGAGACGGTGGGGAAGGCCTTCAAAGGTACGGAGGGCCTCGGCGAAATGGATCGCTGGCGCACCAAAAGCCAACGCACCGGCTACGGCAGCAGCGACATTGCTCCAGTTGTGTTGGCCCCGGAGGGGAATGTCGGCCACCGGACAAACGGCGATTGGCTGCGCCCCAGGACAACAGGCCCACAACTGGCCGTCGGCAATCCACGCGCCCGGAATGCTCGGAGTGGTTGTGCTAAAGGACCAAAGGGCAGCTGGACTCTCGTCAGCAAAGGTTCGAGCCGTAGTACAGTCCCGATTGACAATGAGGATATCGCCAGGCGTTTGGTAGCGGCACACGGGCTTTTTGGCATCGACGTATTCGGCGCGGTTGGCGTGGTAGTCGAGGTGGTCCTCGGTGACTGAAAGAACCACGGCGATGTGAGGGCTTTGGTCGAGGTCTTGCAATTGGAAGCTAGACAGCTCTAGTACAACCCGGTCGGTCGCCTGCAACTCGTCAATGAATTCGAGCGGCGGCCGGCCGATGTTGCCGCCGCTGAACACCCGTGCCGACGGATCGGTTTCCAGCAAGGCGTGCAGCAGCGCGGTCGTAGTGCCCTTGCCCTTGGTGCCAGTAATGCCGAGCACCGGCGCGGGACATAGCTGTAAAAAGAGGCGCGTCTGGCTCGATACTTCGACGCCGCAACACTGCGCCGCACACAGGCGCGGGTCCAGCGTCGGCAGACCTGGCGTGCGAAACAGTAAGTCGAAGTCGGTCAGGTCGTCGAGATAGCCTTCGCCGATGCGCCATTGTTGCACGCCCTCCACTGGCGTGGCCGGGTCGCGGACGTCGCACACGGCAAAGGGAATCTGGCGCGCGTGGAGAAAGTGGGCCAGCGCGCGGTTTTCCACGCCGAGGCCGAGCAGGGCAATGCGCCGCTGGTGCAGATGTTGGGTCGCGCTTGACTCTTTGGGGCTGGAGGATTTCTTTAGCGCCATTGAAATCGCAATACGCGCTTTAATTAAATTAGATAGTGAGAAGGTGCTGTGGCTGTAACAATTATGCGTACGGTGCGGCCTAGTCCGCAATGGCAAGACAGCTTGATCCGGCTAGAGAGCGGCCAGCGGGTCGTCATCGATGCCGAGGAAACTTGGTCGCCGGACATGCAAAACCAAATCGCTTGGTGCGGCGCCGATGGCGTGTACAATCTGCCTGCAGGCTCGGGCTACCTACTGCCGGGGGCCAATGTCGGCGCACTCGTGGCCCGCATTGGCGACGACGGGCCGATCTTTGCCGTGGGCAGCCGCTGCGACTTTATCGCCGATGGCGCCGGCCTCCTAAATTTGGCCATGAACGAAAACCCGAGCTTCAACAACCAAGCCGGCAAAATCGTCGCCCAAATCATCGTCTTTAGCCGACCATGAGCCTCGCCGGCAGCGCGGCGACCGCAGCCTATGTGCGCGCGGGTCATCCACCTGTCCGCGCGATCGCTCCGCTCGCCGAAGGGGTCTGGCGCATCGAGGACGCAGACGGCCGCAAGGTCGTGGTCAAACATCAGCTCTTCGGCCGGCTGACGCAGGGCACGGCTTACGACCTGTTGGAGGTCGAGCGCGACGTGCTCGGCTTCTTGCACAGAGCGGGTTGTCCGGTGCCCGCCGTCCTCGGCGTGGACTCAGACGACCAATGCATCTTCTTGCAATGGGTCGGCGATCACACCCTCGACGACGCCATTCAGGACGGGGACCGGGCGGCGACTATACAGGCCATACGCGGCCTGTGCGCCATTGAGAACACGTGCGCCCAACGCGCCGACCAGCTAGAGCCGAGAGTAGTGCCGAGTGCCAACCGCGCAGCCCTCGCCGCCGCTTGGGACGAGGCGGGAACGCGAGCGCATACTGGCATCGAACAGCTATGCAGCCGTCTCCAGCAGCCCTTGGAGGCTGGGATGCAACCACTGCTCGAAACCATGCACGATTGGCTAGCGGCGCGACCAGCCGCGCTGGGCAGCGTAGATTACAACGCGCGCAACGCAATTGTCGAGCCGGGGGGTACGCGCGTTTACTTCCTCGAATTTGCCAAAATTGGTTGGGACTGGACGGAACGGCGCTTGACGCAGTATACTTCAAGTATGGGCAGCGGCCGACAAGACGGGCGCATGCGCTCGCTACTGGACGCGTCCGCAGCGCGTTTGTACGCCGAGGAATCCGGGCGCAGCGACGGTGCGCGGGCGCTCGATTATCACCGTATCTTTTTTCTTTTAAACAGCGCGGCCCTGTTGTGCGCGGCCCTCGACGGCGAGCCGCACGCGCTGGCCCTGCGCCAACACTGGAAAAGGCCCCATGCGCGGCTGCGACAATGCGCGGCCATGCTGGCCCAAAGCCTGAGCACAGACCCAAGCGCGGCCGAGTTCAGAAGCCGGTTGCAGTTTTGTTTGTCACCACGCGGAGGTACTCTATGAGCGAGTGGAACACTCTCGACTTCAAGCCCCGAGCCCGGGGCATGATCATCGGCGATATTCCCTGGCTGGCGCGCATAGCCGACAAGGCGCGGGCGCACCAGCAGCAACGCATCGGCGACTACGTATTCCCCTGACCGGCTGACCAGCGCTTCCTGGAGGAAGTGGAGCTAACAGCCGCAGCATTCGAGGAGATGGTAGCCTCGTCCGCAGACGACGATGCACTAATCGAAAAGATGAAAGCGCATCTAACTAGAAAGCGCTAGTATGAGCACCTCAGCGCAAACAACGCGCACGCCAAGGCGGAGAGTGCGGGAGATGGAGGTGGAGATCGTCCACGTGCGCCGCGACACCCCAGACACCACTACGCTCTTTATGTCGGCTGGCGACGAGCCGATCGAATACGAGGCCGGCCACTTCTGCACCATTGATCCGCATCAGTTCGGCGAGTTGGAGCACTTCACCGCCTATTTAGAAGATCAAAAGGGGCAGCGGGAAAAGCCGCGGGCCTATTCTATGGCCTCGGCACCGCACGAAGAGCACCTCGCCATCACCATCAAAGAAGAGCGCTATGAGAGCGGTGAGACGCCGTACCCACCGCTGCTATCGCCGCTGTTGACGTACTACATCCACGAGGGCCGGCGGCTGGTCATCAGCGGTTTTACCGGGGCATATACCTTTCCCGCCGATGTCTGCGAGCGCGCCGAGCACATTGTCCACGTATGCGCTGGAAGCGGCATCGTGCCCAACAGGAGCCTGATCAAGGAGAGCCTACACCGCGACGACCCGCTCCGGCACACCTTGCTGTTTAGTAACAAGACGCGCGGCGACGTCATTTACTTCGAGGAATTCGAGGAGTTGCGGGCACAGTACCCCGACAAACTCGAAGTCATCCACTGCATCACCCGCGAAGACCCAAGCGGCATCCGCGGCGCCCGCCAAGGGCGCATCTCTGGGGAACTCTTGTGCGAAGTCGCGCCCGACCCCTCCAAAGTGATGGCCTATAGCTGCGGCCCGGGCATCACGCCTTACGAGCGCCGGGCGGCCCGGGCCAAGGGCGAGACTCCCGAGCCGCGCTTCGTCGAAAACATGGTCGCGCTCTTGCAGGAGCACGGGCTGGACAAGAAGCAAATCCGGCAGGAAAGCTGGGGGTGAATGAAGTTAATCGTGCAGATTCCCTGCTTTGACGAAGAGCAGACCCTGCCCGCTGTAATCCGCGACATCCCGCGCCAAGTGCCCGGCATCGATCAAGTCGAAATTCTGGTCATCGACGACGGCTCCAGCGACCTCACCAGCGCGGTGGCGCGCGAGTGCGGCGCAGATCACGTAATCCGCTTCCCGCACAATCGAGGGCTGGGCCAAGCCTTTAAGGCTGGTTTTGACGAGTGCCTGCGGCTGGGTGCCGATATCATCGTCAACACTGACGGCGACAACCAGTACTACGGCGGCGACATCGACAAGTTAGTCGCGCCTATCCTCGGCGGTCAGGCCGACATGGTCATTGGCGACCGGCAGACGCAGGCCATTGCCCACTTCTCCGCCCTCAAGCGCTACCTACAGAGCTTGGGCAGCCGGGTGATTAGTCGCCTCGCCGGCCTACAGGTGCCGGATGTGGCCAGCGGCTTTCGCGCCTTTAGCCGCGAGTGCGCGCTCCAGCTTTCGACCCTTACCAATTTCGACCACACAGCCGAGCACGTGATCGAGGCTGGATACAAGAATTTGGCCGTGATTTCTGTCGAGGTCCGCACCAATCCCAAGACGCGTGAGTCGCGCCTCTTTTCCAACATCGGCAAGTTCGTCTTCAAATCCGGGGAGATCAGCTTGCGCACCTATGCGCGCTACGCCGCGCTCAAGATATTCGCCCTGTGCGGCATCTTGACCTTTGCCGCGGGCTTTGGCCTCGGCGTGCGCTTTCTCTACTTTTTCTTTTTTACTGACGAAGGAATGCTGCACGTGCAGTCGCTTATTTTGGCGGCGATTTTGCTGTTGGCCGGGTTTCAGATGTTTCTCACCGGCGTCATAGCCGATCTGATCGCCACCAATCGGGATCTGCTCGAAGATACGTTGCAGCGAGTCAAGAAGTTGGAGTTGCGCGATGCGAATAAAAAATAATTCCACATGAAAAAACCTGTGGTTTACATAGACGGCCAAGAGGGGACGACCGGGCTGCGCATTCGCCAGATGCTAGCCGGGCGCGAGGATGTGGAGGTGTTGCTCATTCCACCGGAACATCGCCGGGACCAGCGCGCGCGGGCCGAATTTCTCAACCGCGCGGACTTGTGCGTGCTCTGCCTGCCCGATGATGCGGCAGCCGAGGCTCTCGACCTGCTCGAAAACCCGCAGACCAAGGTCATCGACACCAGCACGGCGCGCCGGGTCCATTCCGAGTGGGTCTATGGCCTGCCAGAAATTTCACCCGCCCACAAAGAACAGATTCGCCACGCGCAGAAAGTCGCCAATTGCGGCTGTTATCCCGTCGGCTTCATCCTCGCCGTGCGGCCCCTCATCTCGCAGGGGCTGCTCCTGCCAACCGCGCCACTGGCCATCAACGCGGTGTCTGGCTATTCCGGAGGGGGGCGGTCAATGATCGCCGAATACGAAGAAGGGGACGAACACAAGCCTTTCTGCCTGTACGGCCTCGACGGCGCGCACAAGCACTTGCCCGAGATCTGGAAATTCAGCGGGTGCGAAAAGCAGCCGCTCTTTGTGCCGTCCGTCGATCGTTCGTTCTGCGGCATGGTCGTCAGCACGCCGGTACCCACGGAACTTTTCGCCCGCCCCCGCGTCAATCGCGAAGCCGTGTACGAAGTCTGGCGCGCGTACTACGCGGACTGTCCCTTTGTGAAGGTGGTCGCACCCCAAGCCGCTGTACTGCGCGACGACAAATTCCTCGACCTAACGGGATTGAGCCACACCAACTTCGTCGAGCTATCGGTCTGGGGCGACCCAGAGCAGGGATTGATTTTGGTAGGGCGGCTCGACAACCTCGGCAAAGGAGCGTCGGGCAATGCCGTGCAGTGCCTCAACTTGATGCTCGGTTGCGACGAGACCGCAGGACTGGTCTAGATGCTCGTCGATAGCCACTGTCATCTCGACCAATTCGCCGATGCCGACGCCGTGCTCGCGGCAGCCGCCCAAGCCGGGGTGGAACAGGTCGTCGCCGTCAGCGAAAGCGCCGATTCCATGCGCGCGGTGCTCGCGCTCAAGCGTCAGTACCCGAACCAAGTGCTGGCTGGGCTGGGTTTGCATCCAGCATGGGTCACCCAAGCCACAGACGTCGAGCTCGCAGACGCACTCGCCTATTTGGCCGCGCATCTGCCCGAAGCCGATGTTCTCGGCGAAGTCGGCCTCGACTACAAATGGGCGACTAGTCCAGAGCAGCAGGCCCAGCAGCAAGACGTCCTCACGCAGCAACTCGACTTAGCGGCTCAGTGCGGCAAGCCGATCAACCTGCACTCGCGCCGCGCCCAGCGGCAGACCCTGGAACGGGTCGTGGAATTTCGCCGCCATACTAAGCTCAATGCCCAACTTCACTGGTTCACCCAGTCCAAAAAACTCGTGCGGATCTGTCGCGCAGAGCGAATCTACGTCTCCGTCGGTCCATCCGTCCTGTGCGATCCGCAGACCCAAGCCGTGGTCGCAGAAATCGACCGCGAGTTGCTGCTGTTGGAAACGGACGCGCCCGTGCCCATTGGCGGGGCTGCGGGCCATCCAGCGCGGGTGGCAGCAGTCGCCGCCAAACTAGCCCAACTCATCGGGTTCACCGAGGAGGAGGCCGCAGCCAATTGGGCGCGCTACTTGGGCAGGCCATCGTGAAAACACGGGAGGACATCAAGGGTGGCGGTTTTATCGATATTATGGGAAATACTATAAGCGCAATTAGGTAAACAGGAGGAACCATGCCAACGAACATTTTTGCCCTTGCTTGTGCCCTCGTCTTTTGCGGGCTAGCAGGGCCAGCGAGTGCCCAAGGCCTAGGCAGCTTGGAAAGTCTGGTACGGGGCGAAGAGGTCAGACAACAGGCCCTTTCCGCGTCCGATCTACCGGACCTAAATCAGGATGTGATCTCTGATAAGGCGCGTCTGCCCGGCAGCTTAAGCGCGGATAAGACGCGCATCGGTCAGGATCGCGATATAGACCCAGACGCGTACATCGTCGGCCCTAACGACGTACTTCAGCTTTACATCTGGGGCGAATTTGACCAGCCTTACACCTTGCAGGTCAATCCAGAGGGCAATGTCCTCATCCCCACCGTCGGCTCGTTTCACATTTCGGGCCTATCGCTAACCGCGGCCAAAGAGCGCCTCTCGACCGCAGTCCAAAACAAATATCCCAACGTGGACATCAGCATCTCCCTCGTGAGTATGCGCTTCTTCACCGCGTACGTCACCGGCGCAGTGCTGAACGAGGGCAGCTTCACTATCCATCCGACTACGCGGGTTTTAGATATAATCAAACAGGCTGGCGGCTTTGAGGGCCGATTGCAACGGGTCGCGTTGCCGGACCAAGATGCCGGTGGAGCCACGAACCGCAACACGGGTCGGCGCTCCATCCAACTAATCCACCGCGACGGCACCAGCGAGCGCGTGGATCTCGACATGTTTCTCGCCACCGGCGACCTCGCGCATAATCCCTACGTGCGCATGGGCGACATGGTTCACGTCTCGTTTCGCAAGCATTCAGTGTCCATCTTCGGCGCGGTCAATAAAGAGGGCGAATACGAGTTCCTACCCGGGGATACCCTCGGCGACCTCGTGACATTGGCCAAGGGCTTGAACCGCTCCAAGCCGTTGGTCAGCGCCGAACTCTGGCGCTTTCAGGAAGGAACCGAGCAGGCCGAACTCATTGAGCTAGGCGGCACCAAAGAGACGCTGGAGGAACTGAACTACGAGACCATCCGCCACATTGAGCTGCGCCCCAACGACGCGATCTTTATCCGCGCGCAATCGCTGTGGCAGTCCACGCACACGGTCGTGATCTCTGGCGAGGTCCGGTTCCAAGGCCGCTACCGCATCGAACCCGGCGTTACCCGCATCAAGGACGTAGTGGCCGCGGCCGGCGGCCTAACCGATGAGGCGTCTCTCATCGGTGCCCGAGTAATCCGCACCAAGGTCCGGGCCGAGAAAGACCCGCAGCTAGAGCAGCTAAAGAGACAGAGCGAGGTGGCGGGCCTCACCGACATGAACATTGAGGATCGGGCTTATCTCAAGACCAAAACCCGCGAAGAAAAGGGGCGGATCGCAGTCGATTTCGAGCGATTGTTTGTGGATGGCGACGAGGGGCAAAACATCTTGCTCGCCAACGGCGATGTGATCTTTTTCCCCCTGCAGCGGCACACCATCAACGTCAGTGGCCAAGTGCAGCGAGCCGGACTGATCGACTACGAGCCAGGCCGCAAAGTGCGCTACTACATAACCAAGGCCGGTGGGTACTTGTACGACGCTGACAGACGCCATGCCCGCCTAGTCCGAGCGCGCACGGGCGTCCGCGAGAAACTCAAAGACAACCTGCTAGTCGAGGTCGGCGACGAAATATGGGTACCCCAGAAGGAGCGCATCGATTACTGGGCACTCACCCGAGAGACTATTCCTACCGTCTTCAATATCCTGACCCTCGCGGCCTTGTTGAGGGGGGCTTTTTTCTAGCATAAGAATCCCAGGGAGCACTCTTAATGAATACCCAAAAAAAAGAAATCGACATCATCGATCTGCTAACGGCACTGCACGCGGGCCGATGGCTGATCATCGGTGGCACCTTGGCCATCTGCGTCTTGGCCGGTGGCCTCAGCTTTCTCTTGCCAAAGGAATACGAGGCCACCGTGCAAATTCTGCCCCCCCAAGAGAAGAAGCAGAGTTTTGGTTTTTCCAGCATGCTCGCGTCCTTACCCATACCCGCCTTGCGCCTCGGGGAGAGGGGCACGCCATCTGACATTTCTCTCGCCACCATCAAGAGCGTGACGACGCGGCGGCGGATGGTCGAGAAATTCGGCTTGATGCAGCGCTACGAGGCTCGCACCCTGACCGACGCAATTGAGGTCCTCTCCGACAACACCACGGCCGCCATGACCGAAGAGGGCATGCTTGGAGTCTCAGTTCTAGACAAAGACCCGCAAACGGCTGCGGACATGGCCAATTACTACATCGTCCTGCTCGATAGTACCAACAAGCGATTCGCGCACAAGACGGCCTCCGACCGCTTGGACTTTATCCGCGGGATTTTGCAAGAAGAAGATAAAAAGCTCGATGACAAGATGAAGCTGCTGGAGGAGTTCCAGTCCGAGCACAACGCCATCTCGATCGACGACCAAGCCCGCGCCGTGATCCTGACGGCCACCTCAATGCAGACCGCCGCAATGGAACTCGAAATGAAGCGCCAACAACTCCTTGACTCGGGGCTCAGTCCCAACCACGATAAGGTCAAAAAGCTCGAGCGCGAAATCCTAATGCGTCAGGTGACCTTGGCTTTCTTGCGCGATGGCCGCAAGACCGCCGACAACACCATGCTGCAAAACGAATCGCTGCAACTAGAGCTAGACGAAAACCTCTTCCTGCCGCTGAAGCAGATCCCGAGCGTGGCCCAAGAGTACGCAAACCTCGAAAAGGATGTACTCGTGCAGACGTCCCTTTTGCTGGTCCTACTGCAACAGGAGGCCCAAACCCTGATCGAGGCCAAGGACGCCACTTCGACCGTGCAGATACTCGACCCAGCCACACCACCCGAAATCAAGGCCAAGCCCCAGCGCGTGCTGATCGTATTTCTCGCCGGCTTACTCAGCCTCATCGCCTCCGTCTCCTATGTGCTGGGGGAGGTGTACATGCGGGGCCTTCAACAGCGCTGGCGCGAGCGGCACGAGACGACGCCTGAAGTTCTATGACTATTCGAGTAAAAGTGATAAACAAGGGGGGTCAACCGCTGCCCACGTATGAGACGGAGCACAGCGCGGGCCTCGACTTGCGCGCCGCGCTATCAGAGGCAGTGGTCTTAGCGCCCGGCGAGCGCGGCCTCATTCCCACAGGCCTGTTCCTCGAAATCCCTCCAGGCTACGAAGCACAGGTCAGGCCGCGCAGTGGCTTGGCCCTCAAACGCGGCCTGACGCTGCTCAACGCCCCGGGCACAATCGACGCCGACTACCGGGGCGAAGTCGGCGTCATCATGATCAACCTTTCGGCCGAGGACCAGCCCATCGGCCCGGGCGAGCGCATCGCCCAGCTCATTTTCGCGCCGGTTACGCTCGGCGAGTGGGTCGAGGTCGAGACGCTCGCTAAAACGGAGCGCGGCAGCGGTGGCTTTGGCTCGACGGGGAGACGCTGAAATTATTCAAAAGTGAGTGAGAAAAAGAAAGGGCCGGTACTCTTGTTGGAGTACCGGCCCTTTGTGTTGCATCCGTTACGGCTGACTAACTCGCGCCCCCCGATATGGCCGGCAGAAAGTGGACCTCGCTTTGCGGCCCCACCTTCGCCCTCAACCCGGCGGCGACCACTTCGCCATCTACTGCCACGGCAATCTCGGTCTTGATGCGATCGCCATCGAGAACCCGCTCCTTGAAGCCAGGGTAGCGGGCGTCGAGCGCGGCAACGACCTCGCGCACGGTCGCGCCCTCTACCTCTACTTGCTGCTGGCCAGCAGTCAGCTTCTGCATCAGCGAGGGAATCCAAGCTACGGGCATGATGGGCTAACCGCCGGCAGCCTGCGCGGCCCGATCCTCGTGCGCCTGCAACGCGGCGACAATGCGGTCTGGCTTCATGGGCAATTCCTGCGGCCGCACGCCAACGGCAGCCTCAATGGCCGCGGCGATGGCGGCGGGCGGCGGGGCGATGTTGGCCTCGCCAACGCCGCGTACGCCATAGGGATGGCCCGGGTTGGGAACCTCGACGATGATGGTCTCAATCATCGGCAGGTCGAGGCTGGTCGGGATCCGGTAGTCGAGAAAGCTGGAGTTGTCGAGGTGGCCGTCTCCACTGTAGAAGTACTCCTCGTTAAGAGCCCAACCAATGCCTTGCACCGAGCCGCCCTGCATCTGACCCTCGACGTACGCCGGGTGAATCGCCCGGCCCGCGTCTTGGATGACCGTAAAGCGCAAAACATCCACCTTGCCAGTCTCGGGATCTACCTCGACATCAGCGATATTGGCCGCAAAGGAGCCGCCGACGCCCGAGTCTGGATCCACGGTGGCACGGCCAATGACCGGACCGCCGGTCTCTTCGAGTCGGCCAGCTAGTTCCTTAAAGGTCATCGCGTTATCGCCGGAACGGAAGACGCCATCGTCAAACTCGACTTGGCTTACTTCGACCTCCCACAGTTGAGCCGCGCGCTCGCAGAGCTGGTCTCGCACGTCGAGGGCGGCCTTGTACGCAGCCCAGCCAGTGGCGTACGTCACGCGGCTGCCGCCGGTTACGTCCGTGTGGCCAATCGAGTCCGTGTCGGCCACTTGGGGTTTGACGTCTTCGGCCTGTAGGCCCAAAGTCTCGGCAAACTGCATGGCGACCGACGTGCGCGTACCGCCGATGTCGGTCGAACCCTCGACTAAGCTGACTGTGCCGTCTGAATTGACGCTAGCCGTGCAGGAGGACTTGAGCCCGACGTTGAACCAATAGCCGACCGAGATGCCGCGCCCTCCATTGGGGCCAGCGGGCGCTGGACTCTGGTAGTGCTCTGAGTCGCGGATGGCTTCCAACACCTCCTTGCAGCCCATCTTTGGATACACCACGCCGTCAATGCGGCGGGTGCCGGTCGTCGCGGTGTTTTTGAGCCGGATCTCTAGCGGCTCCATCCCCAGTTCGGCGGCCAGCAAATCAACTACGTGCTCGGTGGCGAAGGCCACCTGCGTCGAACCTGGGGCGCGATACGCAAAACTCCGCGGCTTGTTGACCACTACGTCATAGCAGTCGATCCGGCCATCGGGTATGTCGTAACACGAAAACACGCACATGGCAGCCGCGCCGACCAAGCCACCGGGATACGCCCCGGATTCAAAGGCGATATAGGCGTCGGCGGCCACGATCTTGCCGCTTTTGTCAGCACCCATCTTAATCTTGACGTACGACCCAGGCGTCGGACCGGTGCTCTCAAAGACGGCTGGTCGGGTCATAACCAGCTTGACGGGCTGACCGCTCGCCTTGGAGAGCAGGGCGGCGACCGGCTCCAAGTAAACCGGAATTTTGCCGCCAAAGCCGCCGCCAATTTCCTGCGGCACGACCTTGATCCTGGAAATTGGCATGTCCAAGACCGCGCCGAGTTGGGCGCGTGCGGTGAACGAACCCTGGGTGCTGGTCCAGATCGTCAGTTGGCCATCGGCGTTCCAACTCGCCGTGGCGTTGTGTGGCTCAATGTACCCTTGATGAACAGTGGCGGTCTGAAACTCGCGTTCCACGACCACGTCGGCCTCGGCAAAGGCCTTTTCCGGGTCGCCGAGCCGGTGCTCGAAGTGGGTGGCGAGGTTGCTTTTGCGGCCGGTGTCTTCCCCAAACTCTTGGGTAGTCATGTCGTCGTGGAGTTGGGGCGCACCCTCCTGCATGGCCTCGCGCACATCGAGCACGGCCTCTAGTTCCTCGTACTCGACCTCGATCAGGTCGAGGGCCTCTTCGGCAATGTGGACGCTAGTGGCGGCAACCGCGGCGACGGGATGCCCGCTGTACAGGGCCTTATCCGTGGCCAGCACGTTGTCGCGCAGGTATTTGAGCCGGGCTGGACCTTCGCCGAGATCAACCATTTGGTCGCCGGCATCGGGCAGATCTGCGCCCGTGAGAACGGCCTTGACCCCAGGCAGGGCCGCAGCTTTAGACGTGTCTATGGACTTGATGCGCGCATGGGCGTAGGGCGAGCGCAGGACCTGTCCGTAGAGCAAGCCGGCCAACCGGGTGTCAGCGCCGTAAATGGCGCGCCCAGTGACCTTGTCAACGCCGTCGTGGCGGATGGGGCGGGTGCCGATGACTTTGTAGCCGTTGTTGGCAGGCATGGCGTTCCTCCTCGTTAGGTTCAGGCGCTTTGGCGCACTTCCTCAGCGGCGTCGAGGACAGCGCGAATGATCTTGTCGTAGCCCGTGCAGCGGCACAAGTTGCCGGCCAACCAGTGCCGCACTTCGTGCTCGGAAGGGTTGGGGTTGTGGTCGAGTAGGGCTTTGGAAGCCACCAAAAATCCCGGGGTGCAGATGCCGCATTGCAGCGCGGCGTGTTCGAGGAACTTCTGCTGCACCGGGTGCAGGCTATCCGGGCTAGCAATACCCTCGACCGTGCCGATCTCCTTGCCCTCGGCCTCGACGGCCAGCATCAAACAAGAATCGACGAGGACGCCGTCAACGGCGATGGAGCACGCGCCGCAGTTGCCGTCGTTGCAGCCTTCCTTGGTACCGGTGAAGCCGAGCGTCTCGCGCAATACTTCGAGCAGGCTTTGGCGCGGCTCGCAGAGAAATTCGGTCGACTCCCCGTTGATCGTGGTCTGGACGTGTATTTTGCTCATGTACCTTAACTCCGAATTTGGGCCGCTTGTTGCGGCTAGTGAGACGTTTCTCTCGCCGACCGAATGGTCGGTGCAGAATGTTTCCCGCCGACCGAACTGGTCGGTGCAACTTCTAATACCTTCTATCCGCTATCCGGCCGCTTCCTGAACGGCGTTGGCGACGAACTGGCCACGAGCCCGTGCGATAGCACCCGCGAGGGTGCGCTTGACCAGCACTCCGACGAGGTGGGTGCGGAACTCGGCTGGGCCGCGCATATCGGAAATCGGGCGAGCCGCACTCTGGGCCGCGGCCGCCGCGGCGGCGATGGCCTCGTCTGAAACGGCTTGGCCCGCTAGGCTGTCGCCGGACTCGCGGGCGAAAATCGGCGTGGGGCCGACCGCGGCGAGCGCAATGCGCGCGGCCTTAAACTCCTTGCCGCGATTGGCCAAGGTGACATGGGAGGACACTCCGACGACGGCGATGTCCATCTCGTTGCGCGGAATGAAGCGCTGGTAGTGCGAGCCCGTGTTCTTCCTGGCAATCGGAATCTGGAGAGAAACCAAAATCTCCCCAGGCGCGAGCACACTGCGGCCCGGGGCAGTGCAAAAATCCTCTACCGCGACTTGGCGCTTGCCGTCCGGCCCGGCGATGTGGCACACGGCCGAGTGGGTAATCAGGCTGGGGATCGTGTCCGCGCTGGGAGAGGCGTTGCACAAATTGCCGCCAAAGGTGGCGCGGCCCTGTATTTGGATGCCGCCGATAATGGCAGCCGAATCGATGAGCCCAGGGTATCGCTCGACGATTCCGGGGTCATTGTACATGCGCCAGCAAGACACGCCCGCGCCGATGACCAATCCCCGGCGGGGGCCGTAGGAAAGCTCGTTGGCTTCGGGGACGTTCTTGATGTCGATGATGCAGTCGGGCGCAAAACGATTCCCGCGCAATTGGACGATCAAGTCAGTGCCGCCAGCGAGGACGCGGGCGGCTTCGCCCTTCTCGGCCTTGAGGGCCACGGCCTCGCGCAACGTGCTGGGGGCGCAATAGGCAAAATCTTTCAAGGAAAAACCTCCTTGCTTGTAAGTAGTGATCGCTGCGTTCGCGCCTAATTATGGAACGCCCCACCCCCGCTGTCAAGAGCGGCAAAAGAGGCCGAACATCTGGATTTTTCTGGAAAAAACCCTCGGCGCAAGGTGCTCTAATCCGCAGGCGACTGCGCCGACGGGATGCGTTCTAAGGCAGCTTCATCATCTTCTTGGTTTCCACGCGCCCATCCACCTCGACCCGATAGAGATACACCCCAGCCGCCACATCCCTGCCCATCTCGTCGCGGCCATTCCAAGTAAAACGATGCGTACCCACCGGTAGTGCCCCCTGCCACACCTGCCGCACCCGACGACCCAACACGTCGTACACCGTCAGCGACACCCCCGCCGCATCCGTCGTCAAATCGAGAGGAATCACCACAGCCGGATTAAACGGATTGGGATAGCTGTCGCCCAGCCGATACTGCGTCGGCACAGCAATCGCCGCCGTCAGCACCGCCGTCGGCTGCCCTCCTCCCGAATTCTTGAGTACATGCACGCCGCCCAAGGCCGAATCCAACACCACCAAGTCCAAGTCTCCATCGTCATCCACATCGCCAGTCAGCACCTCGATCCCATCGCCAGCCAAACGATGCGTCTCCTCTTCTTGGGTCGGATTCAAACCCCCACCCCACTCGACAAACACCCCAAAGCCCGATGCCCGATTGCCGCCGACAAACACCCAATCCTCTACTCCATCGGCATTCAAATCGCGCACCACCACCCACGAGCGCAGAAACAAATGCTCATCATACAGTACCTCCAGCACCTCTCCGGATAGCCCCCCTTCTGGAGACAGCCTTTTTACAACGAGTCCCATGTTTCCTTCAAAAGAATTGCGTTGGAGTTCCACGGGTATCTCCTGCTGTCCATCGCCATCAAAATCCCCTCTCATAGAATCAAACCTGCTGTAGTACAAATCCCATAGCGCTTCGCGGTCGTCCGAACTTATGGTGAGTACCTCTTCCTGGAGATCCGCCCCGATAGACCAAACTTCTATTTCGCTGCTCCATGTAAAAATCGCAATCTCGTCTTGGCCATCGCCATCCACATCGCGGGCGAGTATATGCATAAACCCTCCCCTGTCTTGGGTATCCCCGATGCGCACGCTTTCAAAGGCCCCGCTACCATCATTGAGGGCCATGACCCAGCCCCGAACGCGATCCCCTTCATAAAGGGTATAATGAATAGAGAAAAGGTCTAAGTCGCCATCGCCATCTAAGTCGGTCAAGACGCCACTCCCCAATGGATATCCTAAACCCGGTGCAATCGGATAGAACACCGGCGGCGCAAAAAGACCGGGATCATCAAAGTGAAAATACTCTACATGAGGCCGGGCTAATTCGCCCTGCGAGCGCTCTTCAGGGCCGGTCAATTCGATCCAGTCGATCTCAAAATGCCCGACCAACTCATCCACCGACCGGGGTTCCTCCGCTTCGTTTCGATCCAAGCTAAAACGCAGCCGAATATCCCGTAAAAGCCCCGCCCACACGATCTCATCTTGGCCGGAGAGGGCAAACTCTACTTCCTGCCATTCGGTCGTGTAAACGAGGTCTATGGAGGGGATCGCAAACCGGCTTTCTGGCGGCTCTGGATCGCGTCCTGGTGTCGCGAGGTTGAGCTCGTTGGTCCAAGCAAGCCGCACGCGCCCTACCGTGGGGCGATCATGCACGGTACGGAATCGGACCCGCACCCGATCAAACAGGTGCGAATCGTAGCCGATGAGATAAGAAATCAAGGTCGCATCTGGAGAAGGATTCCTTTTGTCCACCATCGAGGGCGAGACATCGATCCTCCACACGCCGTCTTCGACCTCCCCTGGAAACAGATAAAATTCATTTGGACCACCCCACTCAAACGCTCTTTTGGCGGACCACCCTTGCGTCGTCCCGTCGTCGAAATCCCACTTGACCGCCTCGGCGAGGCTACTCCATAACAATAAGCATCCAACAACGGCGAGCTTTAACATGACAGCACCTCCATAGAAATTTCCACAAGACAGCGTATCGAAAAGATGCCAGATTCCATCGAGTACTAACATATAGTCGGCGACAGACCGTATCAACAACTTCTCATCAATCGCTCCCTCCCCCCGCTTCCAAGCTCCAATAGACCGTTTCGATCCAGCGCTGCGCTGGCACGAAAGACCACTCCCATGACGCCCATTGAGGGTCGAGTCCCTCGGCGCTGATCTGGTCGAGCGACATGCCCGCACTCCGACGCGTGCGCACGCTATCCGTAGTCTCCACCAACATGCGGTGGTAAGCCTTTAAATCGTCGAGCGTGGCGACCGGACCGTGGCCGGGGATGATTTTCGCGTCCGCGGAAAGCTGGCCGATGAGTGTGGCAATGTGTTGCGTCAGGGTCTCGACGTCGCCGCCGTACTCTAGATCGACGAAGGGGAAGATGCCGTTGAAGAACAGGTCTCCGAGATGGGCGATCTGGGCGTTGACAAAGAATACGGCGATGTCCCCATCAGTATGGGCGCGGGGAAAGTGAACGGCGCGGATTTGCTCACCGTTGAAGAACACAGACGCCGACTGCTCAAACGCAATCTCTGGCAAGGCAACTGCTGGCTCAGGCTCAATGTGCCGCTTGCCAAATTCACCGCCTGTCGCCAAGCGTTTGCGGACGTTGACGTGGGCCAAAATCGTCGCGTGCTGGCCAAAGGCACGGTTGCCGCCGATGTGATCGCCGTGGAAATGCGTGTTGAAGATGTACTCGGGCTGGCCGTCAAAACGGGCTAGCGCGGCGCGCACCGCATCGGTCTGCGACGCCAATTTATCATCCACCAAAAGAATGCCGTCATCGCCGACGCAAACCCCGACATTGCCGCCACCGCCTTGCAACACGTACACCGCGTCACTGAGCTGGTGAAGCGAAAGCTCGGCGGTCGCTGGGCTAGCAGCTAACAGTGCCGCGATTAATGGACAAACATTTAAGAAGCGCATGTTTCTCTATCCCTGTGGTTAGGTCCTGTGTAAATGAAACCAATCACTGATCGCTATTTCTCTCTTCTATCGTTACGTACCGATTGACCGGCAAGTCGGTAAAAATTTCGCGGTGTTGATCGGGCCAGCGCACTTCGAGCGTATCGACCAACTTGACGCGCCCCAGCCCGAAGTGGAGGCGACGGTCCTCGCTGGAGAGGAAGCTGCTGCCGCAGATGAGGTCGCGGATCTGCGTCCGCTTGCCAGCGACGAGTCGCGCTCGGGCGCCAATGCCATCGCGGTTGCCGCGCGTACCAACCAAGCGCAGGCCCAGCCAATTCTGCTGGTTGCCCACATCATTTCGCAACAGCGAGGGCTGATCGTCGAGATTGGCAACGAAAACGTCCAAGTCCCCATCGTTGTCAAAGTCGAGCACGTTGGCTCCTCGGCTGACGCGAGGCACCTCGGAGCCGAGCGCGACCTGCGTAAACGTTCCGTTGCCAACATTGGCAAAGAGATGATTGGGCTGGGCGTACGCACTGCCGCTGCCGGCGCGGTCGATCTGCGGATACACGTGGCCATTGGCCACCAACAGATCGAGATCTCCATCGTGGTCATAGTCGAAAAAACCCGTACCAAAGCCCACGTGTGCCCATCCCACGCGCGCTAAGGCAGCTTCCGCACTGACATCCGCAAAGATGCCATCGCCCTCGTTGCGATAGAGGGTGTTGTACTCGTCTGCAAAATGCGTGGCGAGCAAATCGGGGCGACCGTCGCTGTCGTAATCGCCCCAAGCTACCCCCATGCTCGCTTGGATTTGTCCGCCGCGGCCATAGGCCAAGCGGGCTGGAAGAGAGCGGTCAGTAAAGCGGCCATCGCCGCGATTGCGATAAAAAAAGTTCGGGCTGGAGTCATTGGCCACGAATAAGTCGGGCCAGCCGTCGTCATCCGCGTCCGCAAACAGGACGCCCAACCCGTAGCCCGGGGAAGGGTGGTTGAGGAGCGCCCAAGCAGTGATGTCGGCAAACTCGGTGCCGTCGTTGCGATAAAACACATCCGCAGCCCCCACCAATCCCCTCGGGCCGACGAAGACCTCCACCCCCTTCCATTGAGCACCCAAGCGTTCTACCTCAGTCGAATCGAATACCGCATAGCTCGCCACGTACAGGTCGAGATCGCCGTCGCGGTCGTAGTCGGCCCAAGCCGCGCCCGTGCTCCAATGGGGCGTGGCCACGCCAGCCGCTGCGGCCACATCGACAAAGCGATCGCCGTCGTTGCGGAAAAGCAGATTCTCCCGCAACTGGGTCGCGTACAGGTCTTGGTCCCCATCGTTGTCAAAATCTGCGCTAGTCGCGCCCATGCCCCAACCAAGGCCCGCGACCCCAAACGCCTCGCCCACATCAACAAAGCCGGTCGAGCCGTCGTTGCGGAAAAGCGCGTGGCCGCCGCCTTTGCCATTGACCCAGTAGAGATCCTGATCGCCGTCGCGGTCAAAATCGAGCGCGGCCGTGCCGCCGCCTTTGGCCTCGGGGATATAGCCCTTTGCCAAGCTGCCGCTCGTGTGGACGCGGGTCAGGCCGAGTTGGACGGCCACATCGACGAAGGGCGCAAGCGGCTCGGCGGCAGCACAGCACGCCCACAGGACGCAGAGGCCGCCGGTTATATTTGCGGAAAATGCAGACACTAGAAGCTATCTCAGTCGCTAGCATTTAGGTGCAGAGGCACCTCTTGTAACAGTCGATAGGGTATCGGACGGCTACAAGGCATATAAGGATAGCTGCCTAGTACACGCTAGCGACGAGTTTGGTACTCGTAGTTTGCTCGCCTTCGGCGTCCACTTCCACGCCGACGCGACACACGTACAGTCCCGGCGGCAACAGCCGGCCCTGTCGATCGCGGCCATCCCAAGTCAGCCGCTGGACCCCTGCGGCGGTTGCGGCCGCCTGCTCGATGCGCTGCACCGACTGGCCGTCCAAGCCATAGACCTCCAGAACCAACGCCTTGGCTCCCTGCACTTGGAACACCGGAAAGACCAATTCCACCACGTCGTTGATCCCGTCTCCATTGGGCGTAAACGGATTCGACGACGCAGCTACCTCACCTAAAACGGCCTTAGTAAAGGGCGTAAACACAGTCAGGCCGCGGCCCGCGTTGACTCCGTTATCCACCCGCTGCCACACTTGGTCGGCTCCTTGTCCTTGCCCGACCTGCACTTCAAAGGCATTGCTCACCAAGTAGAGCGCGCCGGCAAAGCGCAGCGACACGAGGTCCTGTCCCTGCACAACCGGCGCAGGCAGCCGCACCCACAGCGAATCTAGGCCGGTCGGCAGTCTCTCTAACTGATCGAGGCCGTACTGCTCTGCACCCACGGCTCCGTCAATCAAGTCCATCTCCGCGCCCGGCGGCAGCTCCACCAGCACTTGGTCAAATCCACTGTTGCCTTCTTGGAACGCGGGCCGCAAGAGCAAAGTGAACATCTGCGGCTGCCCGCGCTGGGACGCTCTGTTGGGGGTGATCTCGCCGAGAATTTGACTGGCGAGGGGCGCGTCCAGCGCGAGGCGCAGAGAGCGCAACAGCACGGCCGCGTCTGGATCGTCTGAGCGCAGGGTAGCCTCTATCATCACGTAGCGGCGCGGACTCGGCGAAGTGATGGGCGCACCCGACACCGAATAAGGCAGACTCCACGGACTCCAATCTGCACCGGGGATGATGGCAACGGTCGAATCGCCGCGCTGAAAGCTGAGCAATTTGCGGTACTTGGCCTCGGTCACTTCTTGGCCCGTGTTCGAGAAGTAGCGGATGTTCTGGCCGAGTTGATTTCCGCTGCGGCTGCGGACGCGCACTTGGGTGCCGGTCGGCGCGCTGGCTGTCCAGTGCATAGCCGACAGAATGCGAGCGGCACCCCCCAATTCGATCGGCTCAGACGTAAGCGACACCTCGGGGAGAAAGCCGCGTCCGTATAGCTGTATCTCGCGGATGGCCGGACGGGCCGACCCCCTGACCAAGGTGTAATTCATCCTGAAGTAACGCGCCTTGGTCAGCGGAAACACATTGTCCTGAAAGAGAATATTGCGATGCGCGGTTCCCTCTACACCTTCCAAGCCGCGCGCCGTCAATGCGACGTAGCTCAAGCTGCCATCCGGTGCGCGGCTGCCGTCGGAAAGCGCGATCCCGTAATTGGGAAACGCCCGGCTGTACCTATCGCCAAAGACGATGGCAGTGCGGTTGACCCAGTACCAGGTTCCCAAGTCGAAATAGATATTGCGATGCGGATCCTGAAATACAACCGCCGGATCGTTGCCGCTAAAGCCCACTTCCACGCTCCAGAAGGATCTCCACTCGCCATCTACAGTTAGCTTTTCCGCGCCCAAGTTGCCGTAGCCGATAATCTCCCCGCCGCGGTCTAGGGCACCGAGGCTAATGTTGTCACCCATGGTCCACACCTCGACTTCGGTCAGCCGCGGCCTCTCCCGGCGATAGTATTCGACCGGGCCTTGCCATTCCTCCTCAATGGCTTCGTATGCCGCTTGGTCGATCGGCCGCAAAACGCCGGAAGACTCGCGGCGGAAGTAGAGCACATCGCCGCGCTCTTCCTCCGGCAGACTGTTCCAGCGCGCGGCACTGATCTGCCCGGCCTGGCCCAAGTCGCTGGCCGTCGCCACCACCTGGAGAAACTGAATCAGCCGACCAGTAAGCCCCGGGTCCACTTGGCGGGTAGGCTGCAACTCGAACTCATAGACGCGCTGCGATTTGTTTAATCCCTCGCTGTGGCCGGCGGGCAGGTAGCTGAAGGACTCGCTTTGCAAGAAGGCGGGATCGCCGTTGGCAGTGAGCACCTTGAACTGGAGGAATGGATCGCCTTGACCTTCAACGGCAAATTTCACCACCACCTTCTGCGCCCACACTAGCCGCCCCAAGTCGATTTCGACCCACCACTTGTCGAGCGGGTCCGCCAAGTCCGGTTCCCAGAAGGTATCCTCCCGGCCATCTAGAATGTTGGCAGCCCCCGCGAGGCCGGTTCCAGCACTGCGAATGCCACCTTGCACCCCATCTCCATAGGTGAACGCGCTGGCGTCCAAGGCGGCGTTGACCTGATCGCGGACAAAGACGGGCCGGACGCCTTCGGCGCTGAAGTCCAAGCTGCCCGGCGGAAAACCCCACTCCGGCCAGTGCTCCGGAGCGACGTTCAACCCTTCCTCGTCGAGTTGGTACGCTTGACACCACGCCGCCGATGCCGTCAGCAAAACCGTGCCCGCGATCGCAACGCTTTTCATAGCTGCTTCAGTGTGGATCGCCCACGCGCCAGCGATGCCTTTCCACCCCATCCATGTCCAACTCAATCCCAAAACCCGGGCCTTCCGGCAACACGATGCAACTGTCCTCCACTCGCAACGGCTCGGTGATTATCTCGTCCCGCCACTCAATGCCGGTGACGAACTCCATGGGAGCCACATTCGGTATGGAAGCCATCAAATGCGCGGCCGCTATAATGCCGACTGGGCCTTTGGTGTTATGCGGCGATATGGGAACGTGAAAGGTATCGGCAATGGCCGCGATTTTGCGCACCTCGGTAATCCCGCCAGCGTACATCAGGTCGGGTTGTGCCACGTCGATGCCGTCTAGATCCAACAATTGGCGGTAGTGGCTCTTGGTGTTCAGCCGCTCGCTGCCCATGACCGGAATGGAGATTTCCCGCCGCACTTTTGGATAGGCGTTCAGGTCATCCGGCGGCACGGGGTCTTCAAACACGTAGAGGTCGGATGACTCTATGGCGCGGGCCAAGCGGATGCACTGGGCCACTGTGAAGCGGCCGTGGCAATCGATCAACAGCTTGACATCCGGCCCCACCGCTTCCCGCACCGCGGCGAAATGCTCTGCCGTCTCGGTCGGATGGCCATCGTCCGCGTACTGACCGAAGTCGGCCCCACTCCGCGACCGCGCTCCACCCTTGAGCGCAGTGTACCCCTCTTCTACCTTTTCCTGCGCCATTTTCGCCGAATCCTCGGGCGTGGCACCACCAAAGTGCGTATAGACCTCGACCCGGTCGCGGAACTTGCCGCCCAACAGCTCGACCACCGGCAGATTCGCCACCTTGCCCTTGATGTCCCACAGGGCTTGGTCAATGCCGCTCATGGCGCTCATCCACACGGGGCCCGCCATGCGCCAGATGCAACTCAGCGAGGAGCGCAGATAGAGCTTGTGCCACAAGTACTCGATGCGCGCCGGATCTTCGCCGATCAGTTCCTGTTTGAGATGCTCGATGGCAGCGACGACCACTGGCTCCTTGTTGGAATACGTGGCCTCGCCCAAACCCACTAGGCCCTCGTCTGTAAAGACCCGCACAATCGTCCATTTGCGGCCTGGCGAGTCGATCAGAATGGTATCAATATCGCGTATTTTCATCGCATTACCTTTTGCCCTGCGAAGGGCTTTTCCTATTAGAGGTTGGGTTCGGCTGTTGAAAGCTCCGCGCCATTATACGCCCATTGCAAGTGTATATGGCTGGTCGAGTGTCTTTTGCTGATACGCCCCCCCGGCATATCCAGCGTCCGTTCCCAGCAATGGGGCGTCAACACGCCTTGCACTTCTTGGTAGCGATTGTAAGTAGTGATCCAAGTCGGCGGCAGAAAGTCGGGATTGGCTTGCTTGAACCATTGCTCTTCTTGGGGCGTTAGCTTTTCTCTGGTCTCGGCCAAGAGCGCCGTGCGACAGTCAAAGAGCGCCTCGAAATAGTGCCCGAATTTCCGGTCATCTACCAGCACGACATCATGGCAAGTCCCGTCCTTATGGCGCTCTTGCTCGAGATAATCCAAGGCCACGCCCTCGCCCATAAAGCGGTCGATGAAATGCCAGCGGACCTCTTCGCCCCGGTGGCGCTTGGCGGCCAAATCAGGAGGCAGGATGCCTCCATATCGCCCCCAGCGATCTTCAAAGAGCGCCTCGAATGTACCCCGCTCCCGGATGGAGGGATTTTTGCTCACATAAGATGGGTTGGAGACCGCAGGGTCGAACGAAACCTCTACCTTGTACTTCTCTTTTTTAGCGACCGCTCGATTTCCCCATCCTTCGTAGTGCCAAGTCGCCACCGGATACAGATAGGGGGTCACTGGGAGCACCTTTAGGCAAACACCACCTTGGCAAGAAGGCCTTTTCAAATCTCTTACATTGGACTCTAACCACACCATCGCACTCATTGCTCGTATTTCGAGCAGGCGCTGCCTACCGCCCATGGCCTCAATTGCCCGCTCTACTACCTCCAAGGCCCGGTCGCGGTCTGCACCCATCTTGGCTAGGGGAAAGCGCACGTAGTCCTCGCGATAGTTCCCCTCGGCGGCCACGAACGCCAAGAGCAAGGAGTCGATATTCACATCGCCAGACCGCTCTATCTGTATCCTCTTTTCGAGGTGAGCCATGGCGTCGTGCGCCTCGGGCGGCAATTGCTCCGCAATCTCATCAAGAGGAGTGGATTCAGCGGTTTCCTGTGCAAGCTGCAGTGGCGCAGCCTCGACGACCAAGCGCTGCATTTGCCGCTCGTGCAAAGCAGGTTTCGTAGGATCGAAGGCCCTCATTTCTAGTCGCGGCGGCTGACGAAAAACCACTTGGAAAGACGGTTGAGGTTCGGGTATGGAAGGAGTCAACAAGACCACAGTTAAATGCAGGAGGGCCGAAAGGAACAGGCAGACGGCCACTCTCTTGGTTTCTGTCGAGGACCAGTGCATATCAATCTCCTTTCGCGCTCAGCGATGCAGACGACCGTTTTCAAGCAAACAGTCTAATACTTCTTGCGCCACAGTGCGAGCTACTTCTTGGTAAAACCCTTCGAGCATGGAATTGTCGTCCATCTCAAAGGCCGTATTGACGCCGTGCCACTTTTTCAACACCTCTTTGTTCTCAGGCATATCCTTCATTACCAACAGCGCGGTGGTGCCTAGCTTGAATTGTTGTTGGTCGCGATCCTTGCCACATGAGTACGAGTCTGCCACGTAATCCAAAATATAGCGGGCGTCCTTAGCAGATGCGAGATCCGTGGTCCAATGAACGCGTCTGAACTGTTTGAGTTTGTCCAGGAGGGACGCTCGAATGGACTCATGCAGTGCAAGGAGCTTTTCCTTCTGTATATCCTCCTGACGCGAAGCGGTCTTAAATATCTTAGAAAAGGTACTATCATCTATAAAAATTTGAGTGCGGACCTTCATACTACGGGTGCGGCCTGGCTTGATAACTGTACTGGCCTGTAAGGCATTACTGTTGCTCGTCCTCACCAACACCTTAAAGGTTCCAGTCGGAGCTTCTACCACACCTTCCTCCTCGATCGGCTCTTCCACCACCGACGACCCCACGAATGAAACCAGCAGAGCCGCTGTATAATCCAACGCTTGAAACTTGAGCAATTTGCTCTTGCCCGCCGCTTTGGCGATCAGCGGTTCCAGCCCAACATTCTCTTCTTTCTTTAACAGGTCGCCGGCCATATCCACAACCCGCACCAAATACGCCTTGGCCTCGCGCTCGGAAAAATGCGCTCCGTGCAGCGCAAAAAGCTGTTCGCCAAGTGCCGTGGACTTCTTGCAATGAGTCTTTAGGTCTCGCAACAGTGAGACCAAAGAATCCCGACTCGCGGCAGCCGACAATCCAGACGCCGTGCTGATATCCGCGACGAACTCGTCCAACGTACCCTTGTCGTCCCGCTCCATGCGGTCGCGCAACTGTTCCAAGGCCACGAGCACAAAACTCGCCTCTTGCGCAGAAGCGGCAGAGGCACTCGATGCCATGCAGAAAAAGACACAAACACCAATGCGGAACCATCTGTTATTCACGCGTCTGCCTCCTTGCTAAGTACACGACAGGGGCTCTACAGATAATGCCGGGGGACGCCGTTCACATTATCGCGGATTTTCATCGCACTAACCTTCCTTTTGCATCGTACAGGAATACTTCCTAGCGAACGGGTTCTGCTATTGACGGCTCCTCGCCATTATACGCCCATTGCAAATATACAGAGATGGCATCCCTCCCCTGTGCCCGCTTCCAGAGATGGGGTGTCAACACGCCCTGCACTTCTTGGTAGCGATCGTAAACCGTGATCCAAGTCGGCGGATTGACCTTGGGATTGGGATTGGCTTGCCTAAACCATTGCTCTTCTTGGGGCGTCAGCTTCTCTTTGGTCTTGGCCAAGAGCGCCGTGCGACAGTCAAAGAGCGCCTCGAAATAGTGCCCGAACTTCCGGTCATCTACCAGCACTACCTCATAACAAGTCCCGTCCCGACTGCGCTCTTGGCCGAGGTAATCTAAGGCAACGCCCTCGCCCATAAAGCGGTCGATAAAATGCCAACGCACCGCTTCGCCCCGGAGGCGCATGGCGGCCAGATCAGAGGGTAGGTTGCCGCTAAGCCGCATCCAGCGATGGCCAAACAAATTCTCGAATATTCTCGGCTGTAGCTTGGGATTTTTGCTCACATAAGACGGATTGGGGACCGCCGGGTCGAACGAAACCTCTACCTTGTATTTTTTTTTGGTAGAGACAGCGTGATTCCCCCATCCTTCGTAGTGCCAAGTCGCCACCGGGTATAGATATGGATTCACTGAAATCACCGATAGAGGAAAACCTCCTTGCCAAGAAGGCATTCTTAGCTCCTTTAAGTTGACCTCTATCCACACCATCGCGCTCATTTCTCGTATTGCGAGCAGGCGCTTCCTACCGCCCATAGTTTCAATCGCCCGCTCTATCACCTCCAAAGCCCGATCGCGGCCTGCGCCCGTATTGGGCAGGGGAAAGCGCACGTAGTCCTCGCGATAGTCTCCTTCGGCGGCCATGTGCGCCAAGAGCAAGGAGTCGATGTTCACATAGTCAGACCACTCTATCCGCATCCTCTTTGCCAGATGAGCCACGTCGTCGCGCGCCTCGGGCGGCAGTTGCTCTGCAACCTCGCCAAAAGGAGCGGATTCGGTGGATTCCTGTGCGAGCTGCGGTAGTGCACTCTTGACAACCAAGCGCTGCATTTGCCGCTCGCGCAAAGCAGGTTTTGCAGGATCAAATGGCCTCGTTTCTAGTGCGCGTGGCGGCGGACGAAAAACCACCTGGAAGGTCGGTTGTGGGTCGGGTGTGAGGGGTGGCGTCAACAAGACCACAACCAGATGCAGGAGGGCCGAAAGGAACAGGCAGACAGCCAGTCTCTTGGTTTCGGTCGAGGACCGTTGCATATCAATCTCTTTTCGTATTCAGCGACAGATATGAACGTTTTTAATCAAACAGCGGCGACACTTCTTGTGCCACAGTGCGAGCGGCTTCTTGATAAAGATCATCGAGAATAGATTCGTCGTCTGGTATGAGGTCCGGTATGAAGTCCTTCTGGATGATGAGTTCTTGCTTCAGCACCGTTTCGTCCTTGATCACATCCTTCACTACCAATAGCACGTAGCTCTCTAGCATACGTCGGTCGGTATTGCGGCCATAGGTGCCGACCCAGTACGCGTGTACAATGTAATCCAAGGTGTAGCGAATGTCCTTGGCCGAGGGACTCGTGGTGACGCGGACGCGGTCGAACCGTTTGATAAGCTCATCCAAGAGGGCTGGTCGCACCGACTCATGCAGTGCTAGTATTTTTTTTTGCGCCTTCATTTTTGGACGCGCGGAAACCTTAAATACCCTGAAAAAGGTGGCATTGGATGAAGATCCATTCTCAACTAGACGATCAACCTGCTCAGACAAGCCCTCACTGTTGCTCGTCTTCACCAACACTTTAAAGGTTCCAGTCGGAGCTTTTACAGTGCCCTCCTCCGCGGATGGTTCCTCCACCTCCGGCGACCCGACAAACGGAACTAGTAGAGCTTTCGTATAATCCAAGGCTTGAAACTTGAGCAATTTGCTTTTGCCCGCCGCTTTGGCGATCAGCGGCTCCAGCCCAACATTCTCTTCTTTTTTTAACAGGTCGCCGACCATATCCACGACCCGCACCAAGTACGCCTTGGCCTCGCGCTCAGAAAAATGCTCGCCGTGCAGCGCAAAAAGCTGTTCACCAAGTGCCGTGGACTTCTTGCAATGAGTCTTTAGATCCCGCAACAGTGAGACCAAAGAATCCCGACTCGCAGTAGCGGACAATCCAGACGCCGTGCTGATATCCGCGACGAACTCGTCCAACGTACCCTTGTCGTCCCGCTCCATGCGGTCGCGCAACTGTTCCAAGGCCACGAGCACAAAATCCGTTTCTTGCGCAGAAGTGGCAGAGGCACTCGATGCCATGCCGAAAAAGATGCAAACAGCAATGCGATACCATGTGTTACTCACGCGTATACTCCCTGGTCAAATCTGCCTTGGTAGCGATCATAGATAGTGATCCAAGCTGGCAGCCGATCTTTGGGCGTCATCTTGGTTTCTGTCGCGGACCAGTGCATATCAATCTCCTTTCGTACTCAGCGACGCAGGCGGACGTTTTCAATCAAACAGCGGCGACACTTCTTGCGCCACAGTGCGAGCTGCTTCTTGGTAAAACTCATCGAGAATAGATTCGTCATCCGGTATGAAGTCCGGCATGAAATCCTTTCTGATGATGAGTTCCTGCTCCAGCACCGTCTCGTCCTTGAGCATATCCTGCACTACCAACTGCACTTGGGAGCCTAACTCCGCTCGTCGGCCAGGGCTATAGAAGCCGACCCTGTACCAGTTCACAATATAATCCAAGGTGTAGCGAAAGTCCTTGGCTGAAGGATCCGTGGTAAAGCGGACGCGGCTGAACCGTTTGAGCTCGTCCAAAAGCGCCGGTCGAACCGACTCATGTAGGGAAAGAAGCTTTCTCTTAGCCTTCATTCTTTTTTGCGGGAAGACTTTAAATATCCTAAAAAAGAGGTCCTCATTTGAAAAGATCTCATCATCTGGACCTCCGTATGCCTCAACTAGTCCATTAATCTGGTCAGACAAGGCCTCACTGTTGCTCGTCTTCACCAACACTTTAAAGGTTCCAGGCAGGACATTTACCGCGCGCTCCTCTTCGGCCGACTCTTCCACCACCGGCGACCCCACGAATGGAACCAGCAGCGCCGCTGTATAATCCAAGGCTTGAAACTTGAGCAATTTGCTTTTGCCCGCCGCTTTGGCGATCAGCAGCTCCAGCCCAACATTCTCTTCTTTCTTTAAAAGGTCGCCAGCCATATCCACGACCCGCACCAGGTACGCCTTGGCCTCGCGCTCAGAAAAATGCGCTCCGTGCAGCGCAAAGAGCTGTTCACCGAGGGCCGTGGATTTCTTGCAATGCGTCTTTAGATCCCGCAACAGTGAGACCAAAGAATCCCGACTCGCGGTAGCAGACAATCCAGACGCCGTACTGACATCCGCGACGAACTCGTCCAACGTACCCTTGTCGTCCTGCTCCATGCGGTCGCGCAACTGTTCCAAAGCCACGAACACAAAACTCGCCTCTTGTCCAGAAACGGCAGAGGCACTCGATACCATGCCGAAAAAGACGCAAACAACAATGTGATACCACGTGTTACTCATCCGTATGCCTCCTCGTCAGATCTGCGTCAAAAAGCTACCCATGTGATCGGTGATGTAATCGGCCACCAGCCACGCGCCGGCCGCAACCACTTCTCCGAGAATCAGCCCCAGAAAGAACGGACGCAGATTCCGGTATAGCCGCGGCCCCCCATACTTGAGAATCACCAGCTTGAGCAGCCAAGCGATGAGCGCACTGGCAAAAATGTGGCCGGTCTTCCAGTTCGCGCTGATGGCGTAGCCGAGCGGGTTAAGAGGCCACCACAGCAAATGGTGCCGCACCCACATCAGCACGGCCATCACCCCGCCACCGATTGACATGAACAGCCAAGCGTCGAGTCGCGGACCAGTCAATTCCGCTGCAATGCGCGGGGCCATGTCCTTGGGGCCGTACGTAGCAGCTCCCCAGCCAAAAAACAGGCCGTTGAGATTGATGCCGCCGTATTTGTACGCCAACTCCATGGTAACGTACGAAGAGCCGACCAAGCTAACTACAATGGCGATGACCACCGCCCAGAACAGCCGCCGCTTTCCGCCCTTGATGACCTCGCTCATCTTCAGGCCATTGGCGACCGACGACATTACAAACGAGCGGATCTCCGAGTGCCAGCCATAGGAAAACCCCAAGGCCACCAAGCCAGAAGCTCCCAAGCTCGAAGCCCCAGCACCGGAAATCACAAAAGTCGAGGTCATAATGGGAGGGCGCATGGCCGGAATGCCCCCTTCGGCTACCACCCTCGTCAGGCCCAAAAACAGCACCATGGCCCCAAAGATAAACATCGCCACGCCCAACGGCGGTAGCCCGGCCATCCACAGCCCCAATCCCACCAAGCCGAGCGACCCTAGCAAGCCGAAAGTAGCCTGCCGGTACGACATAATTTCGTCGGTATCGTCCACGGCTGGATCGTCGTGCCACGCTTTACGCCACACGGCCTGCAAGTGCCCGCGCGACACCCACAGACCGATCAGCACGAAGACGATCATCGCCCCCATGCCTTGGTGGGCTAGGTACGGCTCCCGCGAGTACAGATCCATCCGCTCCGTGCTTTGCAGGCCGAGGACGTTGAAGACGCCCCGTTGCACCGTGGTCAGGATGTAGAATACCCAGATGGACGCGGAAATATCCAAATTGACGAAGTAAAAGAAGCCGATCCAAGGCGGGCTAAACCACAGGTCCAAGCGCACAGTATCGCGGAACAGAGGGAGCGACGCGGTCCGCGTAATCCCAGGCACCTCCGGGAAATAAGCGTGTAATCCATTGACGCTGAGCAAGACAAATGCGAACGCAAACCCCAGCCACATCGCCTTATTGGTAAAAAACGCCCGCCCAATAGCCCGCCCTTGCTCGCGCTGAATCATCTCCATCGGCACCTGCACCAACGGATACGCCAGCTTCTCCCGATCTACCCATTGCTTGCGCAAGATGACCATCGTGCAAATCATCGCTGCGCTGAGCGCCAAGAAGAAGCCGTACCAATAGGTCAGCGGCAGCACCCACGCTGCCCAGGGAATGGCGGCCCCCTCGGGTAGCCCCTCAAAGAAGTAGCGCGCCACGTTTTCGCCGCGCGGGATCATCCACGTGGGGATGTACTGGTTGTATAAAAAGTCCCAGTTATTCTCCGGCGTCGCGTAGTACGTGGAGCCGACCAGACAGGGAATGATAAATTGGGTAAACCCCATCCCGGGAATGCAGCAGGCGACTACCAACATGATGTAGATGGTAATCAGCTCGGATTGGGTCAGGGCCAAAGAACGGCGCAAGCAGTACACGAGGCCGCTGGCAGGCACTAAAAAAAAGAAGAAGAATAGAGCGGCTGGCGTGCTAAAATTTAAAGTCAGGTACGAGCCGCGAATGATGGTCGTCGCGTACGCGTCTAAACCATTGAGGAGCAAGGCGAGCACTGCGCCGATCAGGATGCCCCGCGCGGGGATGCCGGCGGTATCCTGCTGCCCTTCCTCCTCGTTCACCCATTTGAGGTATGCTGGAGGAATCTGTTTTTTCAATTCCTTTAACCTCGGCCATGGTTCAAATTAGTACACGCTAGCGACGAGTTTGGTGATCGTCGTTTGCTCGCCTTCGGCATCGACCTCCACGCCGACCCGGCACAGGTACAGGCCCGGCGGCGTCAGGCGGCCCTGATCATCCCGTCCATCCCAAGTCAAACGCTGCACTCCAGCGACGTGTGCCACCACTGGAGCCATCTGCCGTACGCGCTGGCCGTCTAAGCCATACACCTCTAGCACCAACGCTTTGGCACCCTGTATTGCGAACACCGGAAACACCAATTCCACTACGTCGTTGATCCCGTCTCCATTGGGCGTAAACGGATTCGACGACGCGGCCACCTCGCCCAACAGCCCGCCGCTAAATGGGGTCAACACCTGCAAACTGCGGCCGGCACCGGCATCCACCCGCTGCCACACCCGCTCATCGCCTTCGCCCAACCCCACTTGGACTGTAAAAGCATTGCTCGCAAGGTAGAGCACACCCGAAAATTGCAGCGCCACGAACCCCTCTCCCTCCGCCACGGGCGCGGGTAGCTGCACCCACAGCGAATCGGTTCCAGTCTTCACCCGCGTCACTTCTTCCGGCCCGTAGCGCACGCGCTCCGCGCCCACAACCACTTCCTCCAGGTCGACCGCTGCCCCCGACGGCAACACCACTAGTACCTGGTCGAAGCCGCGATTGTCGGCTTGGAACTGCGGCTGCAAAGACAGCGTAAAGGTCGTGCGCTCCCCGCGCTGCTGCGTCTGCCGCGGCTGTACCTCGCCTATAACTTGGCTGGCCAAGGGCCAATCCAACGCGATGTGCATCCCGCGCAACAGCGTCCCTTGGCCGGGATCGTCCGAGCGCAGCGTGGCCTCTACTATGGCGTAGCGGCGCGGGCTTGGCGAGGAGATCGGCGCGCCCGTGGCCGTATAGTACGGACTCCAAGAGCTCCAGTCGGCACCGGGAACCACCGATATAGTCGAATCGCCCCGCTGAAAGCTGAGCAGCTTGCGATATTTGGCCTCAGTCACCTCTTTCCCGGCCTTGGTGAAGTAGTGGATTTCCTCGTCGAGCTGGTTGCCAGTGCGCGTGCGAAATTGCACTTGAGTGCCCGGAGGAGTGTCGGCGGCCCAATGGACGGAAGACAAAATGCGCGGATCGCTGCCCAGCTCCATAGGTGCCGATTGGAGCGTTACTTGCGGCAGGAAACCGCGGCCGTAGAGCTGGAGCTCGCGGATGCCGGAGTTGGCCCAATTCGGGACGATGAGCACGCGGTAATCCATCTTGAAGTAGCGCGCCCTAGTCAGCGGAAAGGCATTGTCCTGATAAAAAATGTGGGGGAACAGCCCACTGAAGCGGCCCGGCTCTACTTCGGCGGTTTCTCGCGTGGTCAGCGCAACATAGGCCAAGCTGCCGTCTGGGTTGCGCTGGCCATTCGAGAGGTTGATGACGTAGTTGGGGAACGCGCCAGTAAAGCCGTGGGCGATGTTTTCGCGATCAAAGCCGATGACCACTCGGCTGATCCAAAACCAAGTCCCCAAGTCGAAGAGGAGTTCGCGGTCGAACTCCACGTCGATGTGCTCGACGCCGCTGACGCCCACTTGCTCGGTCCACACGGTCTTGTAGTCGCCGTCAATGGCCAAGCGCTCCGTCCCGGTGTTGCTCGTGCCCCCGATCAACCCGCCCCGGCTCAGCGAGCCCAAACTGATGTTGTCGCCCTCGGTCCACACCTCCACCTCGGCCAGCCGCGGCCGCTCCCGTCGATAGTACTTAATCGGGCCAGCGCGCGACTCGCTCAGTGCTGCGTGCTGGTCTTGGTCGATCTGCCGCAAAACGCCCGAGGACTCGCGCAAGAAGTAGATCACATCGCCGCGCTCTTCCTCTGGCAAGCTGTTCCAGCGGGTCTCGCTGACTTCGTGCCCCTGGCCGTGCGCGCTGGCCGTGGCCACGATCTGGACGAACTGGAACATGTCGCCGACAAAATCCGCGTCCGCTTCCTGCGAGGGCTTCAGATCAAACTCAAAGACGCGCTGGGTTTTGTTCAATCCTTCGCTGCGGCCAGCCTGCGCAAAGCGGATCGCCTTGCTCTGGGAGAAAGCCGGGAGGCCGTTGGATGTGAGAACCTTAAACTGCAAGAAAGGATCGCCCATGCCTTCCGGCGCGAATTTCACCACGATCTTGCGCGCCCACACCAAGCGGCCCAAATCGACCTCGACCCACCAATCGCGGAGAGGCGCGTCCACGTCCGGCTCCCAGAAGGTATCCTCTTGGCCGTCTATGAGATTCGCGGCCTCAGCCAAGTTAGTGCCCGCCGCCCGGATTCCGCCCTGTACGCCTTCGCCGGACACAAAGTTCGGGGCGTCTAGCACGGCGTTGATTTGCTCGCGGATGCGGTGCGGTCGCACCCCCTCCGGGCCTAATTGCACCGTGCCCGCGGCTATCTCCCATTCCGCCCAGTCGCCCTCGTCAACGGCGACCCGGTCCGCTTCGAGGCGGAATCCCTGGGGCCACGCCGACTCGGCGACCAGCAGGGTGCAAGCAACGAGCCACAACCGAGTCACGCGACCTTCTCCTCCTCCACCTGCTGACACGCCGCGATAAATTCCTCGGCCGTGGTGGTATAACCGATCAGATGTTCAAAGTTGCGCAGCGTAATCCGGTTGATCCAACCGCCTTCCGGCAGGCTGTCGTCTAGCGTGTCTGGCATCTCGATCGTACCGGGAGCATTTGAACAATCGCGCAACAGAATGACGCGGTAATTCCTCCCCACGGCTTCGGCGCAGGTGTAGTGCAAGCAGGCCCGCCGGCTGTAGCCAACCACGAACAGCGTCCTAATGCCATAGCTGCGCAAATGCTGGTCCAAAAAGGTGTCGTGAAAGCCGCTCCAGATCCACTTGGGGAAATTGCGCTCACCCTCGCGGGGAGCCACGTAATCGAGGTACTCGGGTTTGTGTTCTTGTCGCGCCCAACTGGCAATGCCGTTGCCTCCGCCGCCCTTGGTCTTGCCCCAGATCTCGCCTACGATGTTGCCGGGGTCGGCTACTAGGCGCAGGTCGTTGTGGACGTAGTTCACTAGCATCCCGCTGTCGCGCGCGGCTTGCAAAGCCGGCGCGATGAAGTTCTTAGTCGTTGGATTGGGCGAGCGCCCATCGACATCGACCAAGAGAAAGGCGCACTCGGCGAACTCTAGGGTCAGAGTCTCGTACCCGTAGTCGTACCCGCCGGGATAATCCTTGTAGTAGCGAATGGGAATTTGAATGTTGGCCATAGGGCCTCCTTTTTTAATAGACCACGGCGACGGTCCCCGCTAGCTGATCACCGCCTTTTTCCGACTCCACCGATATGCGATAAACGTACAGGCCCGGGGGCACTCGCTCGCCGTTCTCGTCCCGGCCATCCCAAGAAAAGCGCAGACCGCCGCTGTGCTGTTGCCCGTCGTGGATTACCCGCAGCGAGCGGCCGGACAAATCGAAGACCGCGAGGCGCAAGGGTACCTCTTGGGTTACCTGTAACAGCTTGAAAGAGAAGTTAATCTGCTCGTTTATCCCATCGCCATTGGGGGTGACAATTTTCGGCTGCACTTCTATATCGTCCAGTAGGCGGCGGGAAATTGAGGTGCGGACCGTGAGCACTTCACTCACTATTTCGCTGGCCGCATCGCCGCGATTGATAGGTTGCGCCAACTCCAAGGGACGCTGCGAGTCGCTCACCCAGCCGCGGAAAGTCGTGCCGTAGCGCAGCACGGGAGCGCGGAAGAACACCTCGATCACCCCGCCGGAATCCCCGGATGTGCGCGGGGGAAACAAGTCCACTGAAAAGCGCAGCGAATCCGGCGCAATGTGCACGGCGAAGCTATCCAAGCCAGTGGCCTGGACCGAATCCACGCTAGCCACGCCAAAGGGCGCGTCGATTTCCACTCCGTCAAAACCAGAGTGCTGCGCGCGGATGATGGGCTGAATGGCATACCTAAACGACGCGATCTCGCCCAGAGTAACCTCGGGGGGATATATTTCGCCCAGCACCTGCTCGGCGAGCGGCGGCTTGGTGGCCGAGAATTCGATGAACTCTAGCTCACCGCCCTCACTACCTACGGGCAAAAAATCGACCCGCAGTTGCAAGACCGAATTGGGACCGGGCGAGGCTATGGCAGTGCCGCTGCTGTCGGCGAACGCATAGGGCGACGACCAGAAGCTCCAGTTGTCAATGTCGTAGGTGATTTCGCCGGCCTCACCCGGTTTGAGAAAGAGGTAGTCCGTAGCGTCGAGGGGCTGTCCCTCTTCGTCGAGCGACGTCACCTCATCGCCCCGGCCGGTGAAGCGCCAATACACATTTGGATCGAGATCCTTCCCGGCCCGCGATTGGATCCAGACGCGGGCGCGAGGATCTTGGTGGCCGCGCCAGCGGATGTCACCCCACACGGCCGGCTCGCCGAGGTCGATAAACGGGCTGACGTACGATGCTTGGTGCGCGTAGCCTACGCCATAGACTTCCACTTCGCCGATGTGCAGGGCCTTGGGCGACGCGCGGAGGAGCAACAGCCCCACGCTGCGGGCGAGAGCCGGGGGAAAGCTCACGTCTATGGTGTCCTGCACGTTTTCGGGTAGCTCAAAGACGAGCTGGCCGCCGACGCGGGCAGCACCATACCCCGATACGGTGTCTTTCTTCTGCACGCCTAAGTCGGCGCTCACGTACAACCCATCGGGATACAGGCCACTCTCGGCGGCGACGACCCGCACCCTGTTCACAAAAAACAGGCCGCCGAGGTCCATGGTAACGCGCCGCGACTCCAGGTAGCGCTGGCCCGTGAACCGGCTCTGAATGCCTGCCACCCATTCCCAGAACGTCGTCGGATCGGCGTCGATCATGTTCTTGGACAGATCGGTGATGGAGTAGCTCGCTACCCCGCTCACCCGCACGTAAGGCCCCCCGTTCCGCTCCGGGCTAGTGAGGGCGATGTTGGTCTCCGGCGTCAAAAAGATCGGCCGTAGCATTCCCGCGGCGAGGGCCTCTGTGTCAAGGCTTTGCTCCTCCTCAAAGTCGCTCCAAGACAATTGATGGAAATTCACTCCGGCCTCACTCGGGCGGGGCAGGTCCTCGCCGCCGATGCGATAAATCTCCACGGCCCCGCCCCTTCCCAGCGCGAGCGCGGCGAGCGCGAAGGCTAATAGCGTCCTTTTTCTCATGGCGTCCGCACCTTAGTCGAGCCCGGCATAGACCGTCACAAATTGGGATGCGCCAGTAAAGGCGTCTTCTCCCTTGCGGTCGATGCGGCTGACTCGCAGGCCCATCTGGGTGGTCAAACTGTACCCGAGATACGCGCCTGTATTGGAGTACTGGATGGCGAGCACCGTCTCTCGGTAGTCTGGCGACAGACCCAAAGCCCGCACTTTTTCCGCGTCTTCGAGTTGGCTGAATATGGTGTACTCCAACCCGGCTCTCAGTTCGGAACTATTCAGGATCGCGACCTCGCCGATCAAGAACAAGAGCAGGGCGTTTTCCTTGCGCACGGGATCGTTGCTCAGCAGCGGTGCTTCGCGGCGATGTTCGTTCTTGATCTTGGGGGCCAGCAGCACGCGGCCGACCTCGCGCCGGTACTCGGCCTTGTTGATTAGGCCGAAGAACTGGAAGTTTTCGCGCATGTCCGGCTGCACTTCGTTTTGGTGCCAGATGTCGTATTTCAGCTTGTTGGTGACAGTAAGACCGGGGATGCTGGTGTAATCGAAACTGGCAAATGCGGAATTGATATAGGTATTGGGCGCGGCCAAGGGGTCTTCTATCCGCTGCAACGCGCCCGGGGCACCGGTCGGCTGTACCCACTGGACGACATTGTCGGCGATCTCGTCCTCGACCCGCTTGAACATGTCGAAGACGCGGACCCGACCTACGCCGGCGATGTCCTTGTCCCACGTAACAATCCCGTACGCGGTTTGTTCGCGCTTCTTGGCCGAGAGCATGCGCTCCCGTTTGTAGCCGGCGGTCAGTCGCAACTCGGGCGTGAAGTGCATCCCGACATACGCATTGTAGCCGCGGCGATTGCGGTCGTATGGATAATCCGGGTCCTCGTCGTTTTCAAAGCGGTCGATCCAGAAGTTGTTGTTCATGTCCATGCCAAACAAAAACTCCGGGCGATCTACGTGGTAGCGCAGGAAAGGCTCCTCGTAGTCGGGGACGAAATTCGGCCGGAACTCGTTGTCATTTTGGTTGAAATCAGAGATGAAGTCGAGGTTTTCGTCCCAGCCGGGAAAAATCCGCAAATCCGGCCCGAACTGGTTGAGGCGCTGCCAGTCGGGGATGCGGTCCTGGTCGTCGTTGTCGTCAACCCACTCGTAATAATTGGTCGTTGGATCGGTGTAGTCGATGTCGCCCGAGGGCGAGGCAATCAGGCTAGTGGTGCCGTAGTTGTAATCCATGCTATAGGTCTCGGCAAAGAGGAAATAGGGATAGCTCTTCTTTGACAAATTGACCATATAGGCATTGGCTTGGTCCGCAGCCGTGTGGTGGGTCGAAAACGCGCGGTTCGGGTATTTGCGATAGTGCCGACTGCGGTCGAATTCCGCGTACAGATCAAAACCCAGCACTTCCTGCACCTCCAAGGTAAACCCGTAGATGTCGTTGCCCGTAGGCAAGCCGTAGTCGAGGCGCAACAACCCCAAGTTGGAGCCATCCTGGACGTTGCCAGCCGCCCGCTTCACCGTCAGAAAAACGGGCTGGCCTTCGGGTATGTTGAGCTGGCGATCCGAGCTCATCTCGATGTGGTAGTCGTTGGCCACCACCAACTCGATCTGCGCGCGGCGAATGGTGGAAAGCTCCGGGCCGGTGTACGACGGAGAGCGGAAGTCGTAGGTCATTTCGATGCGCTCGGCGCCATCGGCCGCGAGGAATCCGAGGCGTTGCAAGCCGCCATCGATGATCGGCTCAAAGCCGATTTGGCTGCCCCGCACCGTCTCTTTCTCGACCTCGACGACGCGCTCGCCTGCTTCTGTTTCGCGCGCCACCTCAGTCTCGGATTCAATGATAATGTCCCACGAAAAGAGGGCTGCCCCGCCCTCGCGGTCTTCGGGCGAATCATCGCTCAGGCGAATGAAGATCTGCCCGACGTGCTCTAGATTTTGCCCAACCGTCAACGAGCCGGTCCACGGGTTGCCCTCAAAGCTCTCCAACAGGGTTTGCGAGTTGTGGGCGTTGATATAGAGGCCGCCTACCTCGACAAAGTCGCCGATCTGCGTCGTGCCGTAGAAGCCCAACAGATTGGTACTATTGGTGGTTTCAACAGATACGTTCCGCGCCAGTCCCGGAGAGCTAATCCGCGACATCAAGACGGTCAGGCTGTACTTGTCGGACTGAAAGTCGGCCTGTATGCCGTCGAAGGCCGGCTTGGAGAACGTCATCGGCGTCAGCGTGGTGCGGATCCTGCTACCGATCGTCAGGGCCAAGTTGTTTTGCCCCTTTTGGTCGGAAGCAATGACGAGCTGGTTGAACCACGCGCTGAACCTAGAGGTCTTAAAGATCGTGCTACCAAACTGCTGGGGCTGATTCTGGCTCCAGTCGTAGATGAGCCAGCCGCGATTGATAAAAGACCCATAGAGGTCGTAAAAATAATCGCCCTCTATGTCGCTGGAGACGTAGCGCTGGTACAGGTCGCGGGCGTAGTTGGTGTATTCCCATTGCTTCCAGCCGTAGAACTGATATAGCTCTTGGGGCGCGTACCAACGCCGCACGGCCGGATCTAAGGCGTCGAAAAGCACTCCCGGCCCGATGGGTTCATACGTGACCTCGCCGCCCCGCTGCACGCCCAACCTACTGCCGTAATCTTCCCTTCCCTGCGCGCCAATATCGCCGCCCGTCGCCGCGACAATCAGGGCTATGAGTAAAAGCAAATTCCGTCTGGCCACTGTGCGTCGTCCTTTGTTTTTTCCCGCGTCAATAGGCAATGGTCACCACGCTGCTACTGCGCTCGGTGCCGTTGTCGGTCTCCACTTCGACTTGCAAGATGTAAACCCCTGGCAGCAATAGCCCGCCCTGTGCATCTCGGCCATCCCAAGGGTGCAGGAACCGCCCGCTCCCGCTGCCAGCGGCCGGCAGCTCTGCGATCTGATTGCGCGCCAAGTCGTAGATCCGCAGCGCAACCGGTGCTTGGCCCGTCAGATAGAGCAAATCGTAGGTAATCGTCGTGTAATCGTTGATTCCGTCGCCGTTGGGCGTGAACACTGCCGGCATTGCGGACACCTGATACACCAAGCGCTGGCCCTTCAAGGGCACTCGCACGCTCAGGTCGTCCCCCGCAAAGCGGGGAGCTGCGTTGCCGCTCTCGATCACTTGGGGTATCGCGCCTTCTCTCGTGGTGTCGAGCAAGCGTCCGGTAAACACGGTCTCATAGCGCAGCACAGCCGTGTCGAAAACCACTTGCAGGGCGCGATTGCCGGTCTGGCGCGCAAAGCTAACTCGCAGCCCCTTGGCCCCTAACTCCTCGCTGAACTCGATCTCTTGGTCATCTACGCGCAATTCGCGCAGGGCGCGGACCGGAGCCGGGGTGTCGATTTCCAAGCGGTCGAATCCCTCGGCGTCCGTCACTTCGATGGTATAGACGAAACTCGTATCCACGCCTACGGGAACCTCCTGTGGCCATATCTCGCCGACAATCGCCTGCGCCAAGGCCGGGCGAAAGACCTCAAAAGCGAGTGAGTCGACGGCAATGCCATCTTCGAGTCCATCGCTCTCAAACGCCATGCTGAACTGGAAATAGCGGCGCGGTGCCGGCGAGAGGATCGGATCGCCGCTGTTCCGATAGGGCGTGGACCAAGGGCTCCAGCTATCGGGCTCGTCGTCCGGGGAGGGACTGCTGCCGCTGCGCGTGCGCACGATGAGCCGCGACCGCTGTGGCAAGCCCACTTGCTCGGTGGCCCATTGCAGCCGGCCCCACAGTGCATCCTGCTCCATGTCGAAGACCTCGGACAGGTAATCCGCCTCGGGCACAAACCCGCTGCCAAAAATTTCCAGTTCGTCGATTTCCCAGTTGAACCGCTGCGTGGATTCCAAGCGGAGATAGCGCACGTATTGCAGGGGGAATCGCACGTCGATGGTATCGCGGCTATTGCTGCCGTCTTGGGCCATGACCGTTACCAAGGTCTTGTCCGGCAGCTTATCGACTGAGGCGGCTATGATGTCTGCGCCGAATGCGCCGTCGTTGATGGAGAGCACATAGCCTTTCATAAAGTCGCTCTTGAAGGCTTGGCGGGGGAAGAAGCGAATGTGATTGACGCCAAACCGAGCGCCTAAATCGACGACTAGGAGGATTCCGGTGGCCACCACGTCCTTGGCTTCAAAAGCCGTGTTTGGATCGCCATCCACCATGCTGTGCAGGCGTTCTTTGAGCACATCTGAGGTCAAGCGCAAAACGGCTTGGGCATTGGGCGAAGTTACCCGGCCGCCGCGCTCGAGAAGCCCTGCGGAAATATTGGTGTTTTCCTCCACGCTGCGGGGTTGAATCCAGCCCGCGCGGGTGCTGAAATCGATGACCGGTGCGACTGCGGCTGCCTCCTGCCAAGTTGTGCCGCTGCCGTCGCCTCCGACTACGATGTTTTCCGTCGCCAAGGCTGCCGCAGCGAGCAGCCCCACTAACGCCAAGGCATTGCACTGTCTGCTCATATCGCCTCTTGGGAGATATAAAAAAACCGCCATGCCAGGTCGGAAGCCCGGCATGGCGGCATTCAATCTACGCGCCTAAAGCAACTAACTACTCGGCAAACGTGGATTTGAGTCGGCCCCAGCCCACTGCCTCTACGGCCGTGGGTTCGGCCGTGGCTTGGGAAGCCCAATCGATATCCGGATCAATGGGAGCCAGCAGAAAGTCGGAGAGCAAATCGCCCTGGAAATAGCTATCCGTGGCCCCGCTTAGAGTCCAGTAGCCCTCATAGCCGCCGATCTCCAGATCGTCGTCGTCGATGATCGTGAAGTGGAAGCCCGTGATATTGCCCTCGACCAAGGAGCCGATGGTGCTCTGGTCGATCCCGTTCCAGTTCAGGTTGTCGAAGGGGGTCAGCATGTACTCGGCCCGGAAGAAGCCCTCTCCACCTTCATCGGCGGTCTGGGAGTTAGCGAACTGCCCATAGGGCGGCTCAGTAATCCACTGGGCTTTGCCCCAGTGGTTGAGGCCCTGGCCACCTTGGTTGAACCCATAGTTCTGGGCGTGGGCTCCGTGCAGCAGATCCTTCTGATCTTGGTCTTCCACGTCGGGCCACACGTTGAACATGCCGCCGCTGTGGTCCGCGTCGAAAACCATCTCCATAGGCTCCCAGCCGGTGACGACCCAGATGGCGTCGTCGAACCGATCCTCCATGACGTAGAGCTTGTTGGTATTGGGGTTCCAGCCGACGATGGCCCGCAGCGCTAGGTCGGTGGCGTCCCACGCGGTGCCTACGCCTCTCACGGTCTCGGTTAGCTGCTCGTGGTTGATCCAGTAGGCATCGGGAATGACGTCCCACTCGACGAGGTTGCCGTCAACAGTGGGAATGTTAGCGTCGGGGAATTGCACGGCTACAAATACCACATCTACGGGCAGGTGTGCCCAGCCGGGGGTGACCCCGAGCGAGACAGCGAAAATCAGAGCAAGTTTTTTCATTGCTTTACTCCATTGGAAAGAGGTTGGAAAACCTATAACTTCTCTGCATGTGCTTTTGCTATGGCCTTACATTGTACGGAATTTATTTTTCTCACTTGTCAAAAAAATAAAAACCTTGCCTGACAAATAAATATGCAAAAATTTGCGTCATTTTTGGACTATCACTCCCGCGTTTTGCCGGTTGCGCCGTTGTCGTTTCTGCGCTGGCTACTCTGCCCTCTTGTTGTTCTTGCTGCCTGTGAATCGCCAGAGCCAGACGACAGGCCACTGGCCCAAGTCGGCACTGAGCTGATTACCGAGCGGGACTATCGCAGTTTTGTCGCCGGCCTGCCCGAGTGGACCAAAAGCGCGGCCGAAGGCAGCGACCAAGTGCGCGACTACCTGCAATCCCTCGTCGATCGCGCCCTCATCTTGCACGCAGCGCGGGAGCAGAAGGTGGAACAGAGCGCAGGCGTGCAAAAAAACATGGAAGTGGCCCTGCGGCTGAAAGTGGGCCAAGCGATGGAGCAGCGCTACATCCGACCCGCCGTTTCGGTCAGCGAAGAAGAGCTGCGGCGAGAATTCGCAGCGCAGCGGTGGGAGCGACAACTCAAGATCGCCCACATTTTCACACGGACGCAGGCGCGGGCTGAAGCAGCCCTAGCCGCTCTGCAAGCGGGTCGAGCCTTTGCAGAAGTGGCGCACGAATTTTCGCAAAACCGCACCACTGCGGCGCACGGCGGGGAAAAGCCTTACTATTACAGTCGCATCAATGCCATCCCGGCCGTGCGCGACTCTTTGTTTAGCTTGCCCAAGGGCGCAGTATCCGCGATCCTCCCCGTTCCCAAAGGGTACGAGATTTTCAAAATTCTCGACGAGCGCACGGCTCCCTTTGAGCAAATGCGGCCGCAAGTCCTCAAAGCCGTTATGAGGGAGCGGTTGCAGGCGCGGCGGCGGGCGTACATCGATTCGCTCGCCGAGCAGTTCCAATGGCAGGAAGTTGCAGAGGGCATGGACCGGCTCACGCGCATCTTGCACAGCGGCGCGCAAGAAGGCGATAAGAAGGTATTCTACCTCTCGGAGGCAGACGCCGCAGACGCGCTGTATACGTACCAAGGAGGCGCGATCAGCTTGGGAGAAGCAGTGAGTCGCTCGCAGTTCATCCGCCAAGGCCGGTATGTAGAAGACAGCCTGAAAGTGGCATCCTACTTAGAGCGCGATGTGAAGGTGCCGCAGCTTCTCCTGCTACAGGGCCGTGCCTTGGGGATCGATCAGGAACCTGCGATCGCCGACTGGCTCGCGCGCAAAAAGGAAGAAATCCTCATCCGCGAAATGCGGCGTCTCGCCACGGCGAACCAGAAGCCGGTGACCGAGCAAGAGATGCGCGCTCACTACGATGCCCATCCACAGAATTACCAGACTTCGTCCATGGTAGAGATCGTGGAAATACAGGTCGAGGAAAAGACCCAAGCGCGGGAACTGCTATCCCAGATACGCGACGACCGGCAGCGGGCCTCACCGCTAATCGCCCTCCTCGCCGAGATAAAAAAGAACGGGCGCGGGGTGAGCGCGTTGCAGAACCTCAACGATGAACTCGCGGTATATGGCTAGCTCAAGCAGCGTCTCAGCGACCCGCTGGGCGCGGCACAAGTCGCCGAGGAAATTGCAAACGCAGCCGAGCCGACAGACCTCGCCGAAACCTACATCGCGCGCCAGCTCGCGGCCGTCCACAGCGTGCGCCACGGCAGCCGCGAGGCCGCGGGCCTCTACCAGCTCTATTGGCACGAGACGCCGCGCTTTGGCCCCCTAGTTAAAGCGGCCATGGAGGCCGAGGTCGGCGCGCTCATCGGTCCGCTAGAACACCACGGCCTGTACTCGATCGCCAAAGTCGTCGGGCGCGCAGCAGCGGGCCGGCAGCCCTTTGCGGAAGTGCACAAGCGCATCGAGCACACCTTGCGGCGCAACCGCGAGAACGAATTGTTCGGGCAGTGGCTGCAAGCGCTGCGTGCCGACGCCGCGGACGAAGTGATCTTCTTCGACGACAACATCGAAGCACTGGGGCGGGACGCGCCGTGATCCAACGCGAACTTCGCAAGCTGATCGCGCCCCTGCTCGGGCCGGCGCTCGTGCTGCACATCGCGTTCTTTGTGCTGCCGGTGTGCAACGCCTTCTACTATTCGCTGACTTCTTGGTCGGGCGTATCGCCGGAAAAGGAGTACATCGGTCTCGCCAATTTTGCGCGCGCCTTTGCCGATCACACCTTTCTCACGGCCCTAGAGAACGTCTTTTTGTTCGGCGTCCTCGGGTTCTTAGTCGTCTTTCCGTTGAGCCTGCTGTTTGCGGTGATTCTCTCCAAAAAGCCACCCTTTGCAGGCTTTCTAAAATTCGTCGTCTTTGCCCCCACCCTGCTCTCGGTCGTGGTCACTGCCGTGCTGTGGGGCAGCATCTACAACCCGGTCATCGGCCTGCTCAACGAAACTCTGCGCAGCATCGGGCTAGACTCGCTCACCCGTCCCTGGTTGGGCAGCCGCCACAACGCCCTGCCGGCCATTGCCGTCGCCATGATCTGGCAGGGGCTGGGCACTTACGTGATCCTATTTTTGGCGGGTTTGCAAAAGATCCCGCTCAGTTTTTACGAATCCGCCGAGTTGGATGGAGCCAATGCTTGGCAGCAATTTTGGCACGTGACTCTGCCGCTGCTGTGGGACGTCGTGCAGATTCTGGTGATTTTCTGGATCATCGGTGCCTTTCAGGCTTTTGCCCTCATCTTCGTCATCACGCGCGGCTATCCCAACGTCATCGAAGTGATGGGGACCTATATCTATTGGGCCGGTTTTCAGGGGCAGAGCATCGGCTATGCCTCGGCCATGGGGGTCGTCATGTTCTTCTTCGTATTGGCGTTTAGCCTCGTGGTCAATCGCCTGATGCGTCGCGAGAGCGTGGAATACTAAGATGCGCCGTTTGCCCAAACTGCTAGCCATTCTGTTCATGGGGGGCTATTGCCTGAGTTCCCTAATCGCCCTCTTCTGGGTGGCCTATACCTCCTTTAAGGCCAATCCCGAGTTCTTCGCCAGCACTTGGTCCTTGCCAGCCGAATTGCGCTGGAGCAATTACGCGTACGCTTGGGACAACGCCGAAATTGGCCGCTACTTTTTTAACACGGCTTATATCACTGCACTCGCCACCAGCGGCACCCTAGTGGCTTCGGCTATGGCGGCATATGTCCTATCGCGGGTGACTTTCCGGTTCAGCCGATTCACCTTCTATCTCTTCCTGTCGTCCATGATGGTGCCGCCCATGCTGTACCTCTTCCCGCTCTTTGTACAGATGCGGCACTTGCACCTGACCAACAGCCACTTTGGGTTGATCGTGCTCTACATTGCCACCGGACTGCCCTTTTCCATCTTTGTCCTGACGGGTTTCTTTCGCACCCTGCCGACCGAAATGGAAGAGGCCGCGCTGATCGACGGGGCCTCGCCGTGGCGGACCTTCTGGACGATCGCGCTGCCCCTCGCCAAGCCCGGGCTAATCGCGGTCTCCATCTTCAACTGTATCAACTACTGGAACGAGTTCTTCTGGTCGCTCATCCTCCTCCGCACTGGCAAGCTCTACACGCTGGCCCGAGGCCTGCAAACCCTGTTCTGGAACATGTCAACCGAATCGCGTTGGACCGAGCTATTTGCCGGTCTAGTAATCGTCATGCTGCCCCTGATCGTGGTGTTCATCCTGTTGCAAAACCGCATAACAGAGGGTCTAACCGTCGGCGCATTAAAGGGCTAATCGTGGAGCGCAGAGACTTTCTCAAATACGTGGCCGCTTCGGCCCTCGCCAGTGGATGCGGCCGCTACCTGCCCGGGGAAAACGTGCTGGAGATCGCCAACCTCCAGCCGCCCGCCGCCCAAGTGCCAATCAACCAACTCATGTGGCGGGCTATAGAGCGCTTCCGCGAGACGCACCCAGAAGTCCAAGTCGAGCCGGCCAGCGGCGGTGGCGGCGGCTACCAAGAATTGATGATCCGCGTCATGGAAGGGCACCCGCCGGACATCATGTCCTTTGCCACGGCCGAGACCGGCCTGACCTACGCTTACGTCGAACAGGGGCACGTCCTCGATATAACCGAGTATCTCCAGCGGCCCTCTTGGGATACGCCGGGCAAAACTTGGCTGGATACCCTCGACCCGCTCTACCGAGGACCGCTGACGTACAAAGGCCGCTTTTACGCCATCCCCCAAAACGTGATTTCTCTCCAGGTGTATTGCAACGCCGAGCTGTACCAACGCGCCGGTGCCGATCTCAACCCGCAGACCTGGGACCAGTTTATCGACAACTGCGAACGCCTCAAACGCGCCGGTATCGTTCCCATCACCCAAGACGGCATCCACTGGTACACGAGCTGGTGGTTCGATCACTTGGCCCAGCGCATTCTCGGCGCCGACAAGGTGCGCCAAGCCTTCCGCGATCCCCAGCGCCGCACCCGATGGACTGAACCCGGGTTTCTCCAAGCCGCCCGCATGGTCGAACAGATGCTAGATCGGGAGTATTTCGCAGAAGGATTTGCCGGCCTCAATCACATCGAGTCCGAGCTTTTGTTCTGGCAGGGGCGAGCGGCGAGCGTCTTTGTCGGCAGTTGGTTTACCAGCGGCCGAACCGCAGTAATCGGAAAGGACTTTCCTTTGTACGCCTTTCGCTTTCCCGCAGTCCAAGGCGGGCGCGGGAATCCGCACGACTTGATCGGCACGGTCAACACCCAGAGCATCCCCGCCCTAGCCCGCCAGCCCGAGCGGGCGGCGGAATTTCTGCGCTTGGTCAACAGCCGCTGGTTCCAAGAACAGATGGTGCAACAGGCCCAGATGATTAGCCCGCTTACAGGCATGCCACTGCCCGGTATCCAACAAGGCTTAGGTCAGATCCTCACCGAGACCGAGCAGTTCTACTCGTTTTCCTTTGGGCTAGAAGGGGCACACCCGTTCTTGTATCGCCAATATTGGAACGAGTGGAACCAGTTCATGGTGGCGCGCGAGCTATCGGCCCCCCAACTCGTAGAAAACCTCGAAAATATTTTTACTCGTTATTATGGGCACATTGCGGCCTAGCAGACCATGCTTCGGCCATCTATTGACTATAGTTAGGATAAGTGAGGCGGGATGAACATTAACAAGATTCTTGTTCTAGATGCCATGGGAGTTATATATCAGAGCTGTGACGATGTAGAAGAATTACTAGTGCCATTTATTCGAGAGAAAGGATCAAATATAGACAAAGAAACCATCGAAGATCTTTATACACGAGCTAGCTTAGGCGAATTTTCTTCCGAAAAATTTTGGACTAAAGTAGGGGTCGATTGTAACCTTGAGGATGAATACCTTGATAGACATCAACTATCTGTTGGTCTATTAGATTTCTTATCTGTCTTCAAGAATCAAGTTAAAGCACCTATTTACTGTCTATCTAACGATGTGTCAGAATGGTCAATTAAATTGCGAAAAAAATTTCAGTTAGATCAATATATAGAGCGATGGTTTATAAGCGGCGATTTAAAAATTAGAAAACCTTCTCCTAACATCTATGATGTCCTGATTAGAGACTCAAATGTAAAACCAACGCAGATGCTATTTGTTGACGATAGAGAGAAAAATATAGCAGCCGCGAATGAGTTCGGCATACAAACTATACTTTGCAAGATAAATAATAGTACAGAAGAGTATAGTGACGGAGGTGAGAGTACGGCGATCTATAGCTTCAACGAACTCCTCTATCACTTCAATAAATTCTAGAATCGCTATGCTTCGGCGCGATCAATCCACTTATAGGCGGCTTTGGCATTGCGCCAGAAGTATTTCTCCGTCGCCTCTTCGCCGCGCGCGGTAAAATACGTCATCACCAAGCGCTGTATGTCTGCGTACTCGCGGCCACTGCGGTCGGATACCGGCCAATCGCTGCCGTAAATCAGCCGGTCCTCCCCGAACAAATCCCATAGTGCGTCGAGCACCGGGGCGTAAAAATCCACATCCGTCGGCGCTGGCTTGACTTGGCTGCGCAAATCCATCAGCCCCGACACCTTGCAATAGACCTGCGGATGGGCCGCGGCCTGGCGCATCAATTCCAGCCGCGCCGGATCGGGCGGGCTACCGTCGATGGGAATGCCGCCGATGTGGTTTATGACAATGCGCAACTCGGAAAAGCGCTCCGCCAGCGCGGGCACGCCCTCGTGTAAACCCGTGTCTAGCTCTAGATCGTTGGCTACTAGCATTTCAGCGGCAGCCAAGCCGTGACTTTCCGCTACATCTACGCGGGCGCGGATGCCGACGAAAACAGGGTCGGCGGCAAAGCGCTTTAGGTCAGCGGCAAAATTCGGGTCGGCGGGCTCGAGATGGCCGACCAATCCCACGATGAAGGGGTCGGTGGCGGCCAAGTCGAGAACCCACTGGTTGTCCTCGACCCAAGGACTGCACTCGACCATGACCGTGCCCGTTACGCCCTCGGGCACGGCCAGGGCCTTGTAGTCTTCGGGCAGCGCGCGCCGATAGAGAATTTCGTCGTCTTTCTCCGGCCAAGGCACACCTTGAGGTCTGAATGGATCGTAGAAATGAGTGTGAGTATCGATGATCATCGGAATCGCTCCTTTTTTAAGTATGCCACGCAGCTCATTTACCGTCCACGGAGGACGGTTGCACCACATCCTGCTCCACAGGCATACGCCAGTTTTGCGCCTCATCTAACGTAATAGTGTGAAAATCGGGCATCCGGTCGGCGTTGCGGTCCTGATGCTGATGGCCCCCTAGAATGTACATCGAGTGCTTGCGACCCGACCCCGACCGGTCGGCGTCGAGCAGTCGGAATCCCATATGCAGCGTCTGCCCCGGCGCGAAAACGTGCCGCTTGCTCTCCTCCGGGCTCGGTCCCAGCACATCCCACAGGGTCGCTTTCCACTCGAAGGTATATTCGACGTGCAAAGTGCCGTTGGCCGCGTCGGGCGGGCGCATCGTCCACGCGATGTCGAAGTGGGGTTTGTGCATCGCCCACAGGAACTCCTCTAAGAAAGGGTCGTGGTGCTGGTCGAGAAAGCCAGCCTGGCCGTGAGGGAGGCGCGAGTGCTTCAACGGCAGCACCCGGGCGTAGTAGCGTTGGCCGTTGACCAGTTCCTCGCGGGTGAACCCGTAGATACTGCCGCCAGAGTGGTCGGAATCCACGGTAATCGACAGCGTATCGTCCCGCCACCACTTGAGGGGGTCTTCGTTTTCGATTTTGAGGGTATCGTCGCTGATCCGGGCGAAGCAGTACCAGCTATTGTCGGGAGGTGGACTCCAAGCGGTGTAGATGGTAAAGTCGAAGTCGGCCGCATTGACGTGATCCGATTCGCGGTCGAAGAATCCCTCTCGGTCCAACGCGAGACGGGGGTCGAAAAAGGCCCAGTCGCCGTCGTCGCCATCTATGGTTATCGACGCGGGATCCGGCACCTCGACAAATGGGACCGTGACGCCTACATGGGCAGACGCGATACTGGTTATGGGAACGGTCAGGACTAGGCTTAATAGGAATGCCCTGAATAGACCGCAGCAATGCGCGTACATGTCGCTAGCCATCGTCATATCTTTCCTCGCGTTGGTTCGCCGACGTAGGATAAAACTAAAGGTTGTATATTAGCAGCATAATATATAATCGCAATGCTTCTACTTGGAAGAATACATGAAAGCTATACTTTGTATACAACTGATTCTCGCCGCGAGTACAGGAGCTAATGCTATGACCCAGCCGGTGACACTGCAGACGGGGGCGATGATTATCATCGACAACGGGCTGGTGCGTCTGGGGATCCGCGAGGACGGCATCCTGCAGGAGCTTTCCCTGCGCGGCGGCCCCAACTTGGCTAGCAGTGGCTACTGGAATTGCAACGGCAACGGATACGACGCGGCGGGAGCACCGCTGCGCCAGAAATTCTCGGTGCTGGCAGGCCGAGCCAACGTGCTGCGGCAATCCGACGAACTAGTGGAAGTGGCTTTCGTCCGCGAGCCAGCGGAGCCTCTCTTCTTTCGCACTGCGCTCCACTACGTGCTGCGGCGGGGCGAGCCGGGATTTTACCTCTACATGACAGCGGCCCACGACGCGCAAATGCCCGCCGGCTCTATCACGCAATACGCCTATACCCTCCGTCTTGCCCCGCAGTACTTCGATTATATCGCCGTTGACGAGATCCGCCGCCACGTAAGCCACACCTGCGAGGAAGAAGGAGCAGCCAAACAGATCATGGATGCCACATTTGTCCTTGCGGACGGGCGCGTAGTCAGCAAATACGATTACTGTCATGCGATCGAAGACGGCGACTTCAATGTATACGGCTGGGCCGGGCCGCAAGCTGGCGTGTGGTGGATCCAAGCTAGTGGGGAATACTATGGCTCGGCACCGTTCCGCGTCTTACTGACGAGCCATCAGACGGCGAAGACGCCCGTCATCGTCTGGCAAGCGCACTGCGTGCATCGGGGCGGCTACGAGATCGAGTTCCCGCCCGAGGACGGGACGAACTGGCAAAAGATATACGGTCCTGCGTTTATCTATCTCAATAGCGGCGGCAATTACAACAGCCTGTGGAGCGACGCCAAAGCGCGCGTGGCAACCGTCGCGCAAAAGTGGCCGTTTGCATGGATGGCGCACGAATTGTTTCCGCTTGAGCGCGGCGAAGCGTCCGGCCAGCTCGTTTTCGACGACGGCACTCCGGTTGTCGATGCGTGGGTAATTCTCACACCGGAAGGGACCCACTGGTCGCAGGAGAACAAAGGATATCACTTCTGGACTCGCACCGATGCGAACGGGCGCTTTCGCCTGCAACAAGTCCGACCGGGCCGCTACGCGCTCTTCGCGCTAGGTGCCGATCAGTTTTATGAATTCAAACGGGACGGAATCGTGGCCACGGCTGGAGAGGAGACGGCTGTAGGCCGTCTGACGTGGCAGCGGGTTGTGCGCGGCCGACGCGTTTGGCAGATCGGGACAGCCGATCGGTCGCCGGGGGAATTCGCCAATGGCGACGACTTTCACCATTGGGGGCTATGGCGTCGTTATCCGACCGACTTTCCGCAGGACGTCAACTTTGTAATCGGCAAGAGCCAAGAGCGCGAAGACTGGAACTTCGCACATTGGAACTGGTATAGCCAAAACAACGCCTGGAATATCGCATTCGATTTGGACGAAAAGCCCACGGGCAAGGCAGTGCTGACTTTTGGCATCGCTATCTCCAAAGGGCACAATGCACGGGGATTGGGGGATAACAAGGCAGCGACTGAGTTGCAGATCTGGGTCAACGACGCGGAAGTGGGCGTCGTCAGGGTAGCGAGCACCGGTGGAGACAGCTATCGCAGCGCCAGACAGTCGACGCGCTACAGCGTGGAGGAGATCGTCTTCGACGCCGGACTACTCAGCAGCGGCGCGAACGCGGTCTCCCTGCGGCATGCTTTGGGCAATCGGTACGTGCAGGGAGAAGAAAAAGGCGAAAGCGGTTCCGGCCCTGGCTGTATCATGTACGATGCCATACGACTGGAAATCGAGTAGAAAAACCTAGTAAGCCACGCTGATAATGCGGTGCTGGCTCGCGGCCCCAGCTTGGGCTTCCACCTCCACCCGGCACAGGTACGAACCGGGAGGAACTATGCGCTCCTCCTGATCTTGGCCGGCCCAGATGTAGAGGTGGGACTGGTCGGGCTGGTGCTGGCCCTCAAGGGCGCGGACGAGTCGGCCATCGAGGGTGTAGATCCGCACTTGGGCCGGCGCGTCCGTCTTCAAGATGTGGAAGCGGATTTCCGCCGCGTCGCCGATCCCATCTCCGTTGGGGCTGACGAACGACTGCACCGAGAGGTTGGCGATCAACTGATCAGTCCCCGGGACGCTGGGCAAATACACGGTCGTGGCGGCGCGACGCACCGGATCGACCGGCTGCCACACCTCTAGCTGCCGGTCGTTGCCGACGAAGGCCCGGAAGAGCGTGGCATTGCGCTCTACGACCGTACTAAATGTCAGCGCAACTTCCTCGCGCCGCACAGCGCGCGGCAGTTCCACAAGTAACGAATCATCTGCGACGCGCACCGCGGCTGGCTCGGCTTCAGCACCGCCTATGGTGAGGACGATCGCGTCGGGGTCGGCGGGCGACGGGGTTTGCAGCAAAAGGCGATTAAACCCGGGGTTACGCGACGCGAACTCCGGCGTTATGTGGAACGAAAAAAGCTGGGGCACGCCCGCCTCGGTCGTGCGCGGCAGCACCTCGCCGGTGACCCCAGCGAGGAAGGCGTCGGTAAATTCGATCTCCAAGGCGCGCACAGTCGGCGCAGTGGTCGGACGGTCTGAACTGAGGAGGAGCTGGACTTGGACGAAACGGCGCGGGCTAGGGGAGAGGAACTGCTCGCCGGAGCGCTGGTAAAAGTTGCTCCACTCGCTCCAGTCCTCGCCAATGCCGATTGTGCTCTGGGTCTCACCCCGCAGCTGCTTCGGCATTTGGTCGTACTGCTCGGCTGTTACTTCGTTGCCATCCTTGCGGAAGTAGCGAAAATTTTCTTGCAACTCGTTGCCCGAGCGAGTGCGTGCCTGAATGCGAGCGCCCGGAGGCAGGTCGGCTTCCCAGAGCAGGGATTTGATCACCTTCGCCCGGTTGTCGCCGGCGATTCTCCCCAAGTCGATAAAGTCCGAACTCATCTCCACTTGGGCCACGTGGCCCACCGCAAACACGAGCGTCTCGATCAAAAAGCCGCTCTGGAACTGGAAGCTGGTCTGCGAGCCGCCGCCACCGACCCATTCGGCTGCGATAAAGCGAACGGGGCGCGGCTCAAAAAGATAGGTCAATTGGCCGGGGAATTCGGTCGAGGACGCGAGCAAGGCATCTGTATCGCCGACGAAGAGTTGGTCGAAATCGACTTCTCCCGTCAGGGTGCGGCGACCGTTGGAAACGCTCAAGCTGTGGGTGCGAATCTGGGGCAAGTTGGAGCCGTACGTCAGAGTGCGGAGGAGAAAATCCGAAGTGCGCATCACGATCCGATCCACCCAAAACAACGCGCCCAAGTCCCAGTCCCAAGCGATGGGATCTTGGCCGCGCTCCCGCCGTGCTCCCCAATCGCTATTGGCGTTGCCGTCGGCCATCTTGAAGGGAAAGCCCCGACCCGAGCGCTCCTGAATCACGCCGCCGCGCTCTAGGGTCTGCAAGGCGATATTTTCCCCCAGCGTGTACACTTCCACCTCGGCGAGGGCTGCGTCCGGCGTCTTGGTGTCCACCAAGATCCTTATGAATTGCAGCAGGTCATAAGTAGTGTCCGCAGTACCCTCCTCGCGCGCGCCCCGCGCGCGCGTCACCTCCCGCACTAGCGGCTTCACATCGTAACTCACCACGGTCTCGTCAATGGGCTTGGTGGTGCCGCCGATCAGGTGAAAAGAGAATATGTCTTGGCGCGTCACGCGGCGTCCTTCGGAGCCGAAGACGCGGAATTCGCGGAAGGGCCGCGCGCCCTCTTGATCGGGGAAAATGAGGCGAATCTCCGACACGAGTACGGCCCTTCCTAGGTTGATCTCGATCCACCAGTCCTCTAAGGAAGCGTCTGGGTCGGGTTGCCAGAAGGTCTGAGCGCGGCCGTCTATAGCCCGGCCAGCCGTTGAGAGATTGGTGCCGGCCTTCCATGCGCCACCGCGTACCTCTTTGCCACTCACCAACTCGTGAGTGAATTCGTCGGCGTTGACGGCAGCGTTGTGCTCGCCCTTGAATTCGACGGGGGTCACCGAGCCGTCCGGAGAAAATGCGAGCGTGCCGGCCGGAAAGGTCCACTCCTGCCATTCTGCTTTGCGATCTACCCGGTACACCTCCATATCGGCGCTCCGAGTCTGGGCGGCGTACGCTGCCAGCGCGAGGGCCGCCAAACTCAAGCCCGCGAATAGGAGGAACGTTTGGTGCGAGCGAAGGCGCTGCATAGCCTCTCCTTGTTTTAGTAGGCAACGCCCACTGCGCCGAGACGCGTGAAGCGCTCGCGCTCGGCGTCGGCAGTCACCTGGGCGAGGTAGATCCCCACGGGAACCGGGTTGCCGCTGTCATCAAGGCCATCCCATTCCCAAACAAAAGAGCCGCTGCCGCGCGCGCCCGTAAACAAGGTGCGCACCCGCTGGCCTCCAAGCGAGAAAATCCGCACGGTCAACTGTATGGGTTGCTGGAGTTGGACCAAGGTACAGGAAATGCGCGCGCGCTCGTTGATTCTGTCGCCATTGGGCGTCATCACAGCCGGCTGTACCGCAAAAAGCGGGAGCAGGTTGCGCGCCGAAGCGGCCGTGGTCAGCACGCGCAAGTCGTTGGTCAAGACCGTGGGGTTGGCGTCCCCAGGCAGGACCTGCTGCGGGGCCTCATCGCTTTGGGTGTCGAAGACTCGGGCGCGAAAGAACGTGGATTGGACGAAGACTTCGGCGTCGAAGACGACGCGCAACGCATTCGGCGATTGATGCGTCAGTCTTTGGCTGGGGAAGAATAGCTTCAGGCTCCTCTCGCCCTCGACGACGCTGTCAGGCGCGGTGGCGACGGGCGGATCGCCTATGAACATTTCCTTGAACTGCGGCCTAGAGGGCGTGAGGATCTCCAAGGCGTCAAAGCCCACGTCCGTCTCGCTGATGTCGGCGCGGATGTCATAGGCAAAAGTCGAGAGCGCACCGGCTGGCACTCGGGGCTTGTTGCCCAAGGGGCGAGGGGTTTCCAGCGTGGAGATTTCCCCTATTAGCTGCTGGGCCAACGGCGGGATGGAGTGCTCAACCGTCAGCGAGTTGACCCGTATGCCGTCGAGGATGGAGTGGCTGGTGAGTGCGATTTCGAGCTGGAAGAAGCGACGCGGGCTAGGCAGTTCAATCCGCTGGCCGGACTCGACGAAGGGCGGCGACCACTCGCTCCAGTTGATTTGGTCGTCTTCGATCGGACCGCGCACGTTCAGGCCCAGCCTGCCGTAGTCGCCTTCTGAAACTTCCTGCACGTCGCCGGTGAAAACATTGACGATTTCGTGGAACACCTGCGGGGTATCGTCGCGGCCCGTGCGCATGCGAATGGAGACATCCGCATCGGCCGTCGGCTCGACGTCAATGCGGTCCTCTTCCTGGCGCAAAGTCTCGGCGGTCCACAGCAGGCGGCTGAAGTTGGCCACTTCGCCCAAGTCGATGATCTTGGACCGATAGCGCCCTCCCGGCGGAAAGCCCGCCCCGTACACCTCGAACTCGGCTATCTCAAAGGGATTGGTCGAGGTCACGTTGAGTTGGATGTAGCGGACGAATTGCAATGGGAAGGGAATTTGCGCCACGTTTTCCGTGGTAAAATCCACTTGGGTCAGCAAATTGTACACCGGCAGGTTTTCCGGCGTGAAGCTCACGCCGTCGCTGACCTGAACTTTATAGCCGCGGATGAAGTCGTCGGCAAAGGGCCGCCCGCGGCTGTCGGCCCCCTCTGGGCGCGGAAAAAACGAGATGCGGTTGACGGGGAAGCGCGTGCCCAAGTCAAAGAAAAAGGTCCGGCCCGCTTGCAGCACCCCGAATTCCTTGAAGCGATTTTCGCTGGAGGTCTGCGCGTCGCCATCGACGAGCGGAGCATTCGTCTGCTTGAAGGGCACGTTGTCCCACACCCGCGCCTCGGCCACCTCACTGATGAAGTCCAAAGGGAAGCCCTCGGTCCACCTCAGCTGCCGGACGATATTATCGTTGGGATTAAAACCCACCAACTGAATGGCTCCGGCTGCATCGAAGCTGATGGCCGTGGAATTTAGCTCGTCGTCCTTCCAAGAGCGTCCCGCACCGCCCAATTCCCACTGCCGCACCTCGCCCGCCGCGGCCACCGCCAACCACGCGACCCCGACCAGCGCCCTAGAAGTACAAAACAGCGATCTGAACGCGCGCAAAACAATTCCCTCACTATTTGGCGAAATATAGCCCATTTTCACACAGAACTTCAACCCCAGAAAATCACGTTGCCGACCATGCCGGTAAAGTGATCGACGAACAGGAAAAGCCCCCCCGGCACAATGTGCCCGGCGATCATGCCCATGAAAAAGGGACGCGTCCTGCGGTAGAGTGCCACGCCGCCGTAGCGCAGCACCGACACCTTGATCAGCCACGCCAAGAACATGTCGAACCAGAGGTGATCCATGATCCCGGTGGGACCGATGGGGTAGCCGAGAGGATGGAGGGGCCACCAGACGTAGTACCAGCGCGCCAGCATCAAGAGCAGCATCACGCCCGCCCCAATCCCCGTGTTGATCCAACCCCACAGATGCGGCTCACTCGGCGTGCGAATCAAACTAGCGGCATAGTCGTAAAATCCGTGTTTACCCCCGGGTATTTTCAGGTTGAGCGCCCCGTACGAATAGCCCAGTTCCATAACCACCCACATCGACGAGACCAGCCCGACGGCCATGGCCAAGAGCATCGTCCAGAACAGCGGACGTTTCGAACCGCCAAAGCCCTCGCCCAACTTGAGGCTGTTAGCGGCTGACGTCATGGCGAAACTGCGCCCATTCGTCCAGAAAAAGGTCGTCGCTAGCACGACCATGCCCTGGGCACCGATGGCCGACGAGCCAACGGCGGAGACGACGATGGCCGCCGGGCCGACCGGGACCGAACCGTCCGAAAGTCCCCCTTCGGCGATTAGGCGAGTAAACCCTACAAAAAGCGCAAAAGCGGTAAATAAAAAGGCTAAGACGACCCAGACGGGCAGGCCCGCCAGCGAGAGCCACGCGACCATCACCGCGCTACTGGCCAGCAGGACGAGTACAGCCGTCCGGTAGGATAGAATTTCGCCGGAATCATCTACCGTCGGGTCTCCCCACAGGGCCTTGCGGCAAACCGCCCGCAGGTGCTTGCGGGCCGCGAATAGGCCAAACAGAAACAGGACCAGCATGCCACCCATCGACTGGTGGACGAGAATCGGATCGATGATCGAGTGCCCACCTCCCAGCATCTCCGAACTAGTGACGCCTAAGACGGCAAAGGTGGTGCGCAGGGCGTTGGCGAAGAGGTTAAAAAACCACAGACTGAAGGCGATTTCGGTCTTGAGAAAGTAGAAAAAGCCCAAAATGTTGAAGCGGAATTTGAATTGCAGTTCGGACAGATTGTCGAAGATGGGCAAGATGAAGTGGATGGGATCTACATTGGTGGCAATGGGCACGGTCTCTGGGAAGTAGTTGTGTAGCCCGTGCAGGGTGCCCCAGACGGCCGGCACGGCAAAGCCGGTCCACATCACTGGGTTTTTGAAGAATGGAGCAATGCGGTCCCCCCCGGCGTCCTGTTCGGTGAGGGCCATTGGCACCTGGACCAGCGGATAGGTCAGCCGCTCGTAGTCGTTCCACTGCTTGCGCAGAATCGCCATCACGGCAATCATTGCCAAGAACAAGGCCCAGACCAAAGGCGCCCAGCGCAAGAACATCGGCAGCCAGCCAGCCCACGGGATGGACTGGCCCTGCTCCAAGCCCTCGTAAAAAGGCCACATGACCGCTAGGTCGCGCGGCTGCAACCAGTCGGCTATGTGGGGTTGGATGAGCGTGTGCCAGTCGTTTTCTGGTGTGGCATAGTAAAAGGGAGTAAGGATCGTGCCGATGAACCGGCTAGCAAAAAACACCGGCAGGGGCGAGGCCATGACCATCATTATGTAGATGAGCAGGAGTTCGCCGCGGTTCAGCCCGGCTCGCGGATGGACTAGCTTGAGCAGTGGGTTGATTAAGCCAGCGAGAAAGAAGAGCAAGAACAGGGCACCGACCGTGCTGGTCCCGAGCGTCATGTACGAGCCGCGAAGATAGAAAACCCCATACGCGTCGCCCGCAGCCACGAAAAATGTAAATAGGCAGCCGAGCAGCAGCGCCTTGGGCGTGAAGACTCCGGCCGCTGGGGGTTGCAAGGACTATACCCCGCCTGTGGCAGCAAAGATGCGGACGAAGACGATTGATTGCTTCTGGGTTTGCTCCGCGAAGAATTGGCGCTCTAGCAGGAAGCCCGCATTCATGGTCAGCTCGTACCCCTGATAGGACGACACATTGGTCAGCAGGGCCGAAAACACGAGGCTGCGGAAGTCATCGACATAGCTCGGCAAAGCCTCGGCTGGACGCTCGATTAGGTTCTCGAAAAGGCTGAATTCAACGCCGAAATCTAAGAGCGTGTTTGGCAGGAGCGCGTACTGGCCCAAAAAGAAAAAGCTCTCGGTCAGTTCGTTGGCCTCCAACTCGGTCAGCGCAGTAGGCGTTTCTCGCTGATACATGCTCTTCCACTTGGGATAGAGAGCGAGCCGGTCGCTAGGGCGAATGGCGTAATCGGCCTTGTTAATCAGGCCCAAAAACGAGCGGTCGCGCTTGAGGCTGGCCTGCTCACCGAGCTGGTTGAAGCGCTCGTACTTCAGCTTGCCTTCGACGTTCAGGTTGCGGATGCGAAAGTATCGGGCCTGCAAGTACAGCACATTGACAAAGGTATCTTGGTTGTCGAGCGGATCAGCAAAATCCGTCAGGCCGATGGGGTCGCGCCAGACGATGCGGTCTTCGGGCAAGTTGTCGGCCACTAGTTTGGCGTGTTCAAAAAGGGATATGTCTAGCCCGGGATAGGATTTTTCCAAGGTCAGTAGCCCGTAGAACGAGCGGCTCGCGCGGTCGCTGCTCAACTGGTGCTCGGCGAGCCGACCGACGGTCAGCCGGGTGCTCTCGGTGATCTTTAACCCCCCGTACGCATTGTACCCGCGATGGTCGCGCTCATAGGGATAGTCGGGCAGACGGTCGTCCTCAAAGCGGTCGATGATCGTATTGTTGTTCATGTCCATGCCAAAGAGAAACTCTGGCGGATCGACCTGATAGCGGAGAAATGGCTCGACGTAATCTGGGCGGCTGTTTTGGTTTTGGTTGAAGTCGGAGATGAAATCGTTGTTTTCGTCTAGCCCGGGAAAAATCTCCGTGTCGCGGCCCTGCGAACCGCCCTGGCCGCCAAACCCTTGGCTCTGGCGATAGCGCTGCCAATCGGTGTAGCGGTCCTGATCGTCGTTGTCATCGACAAACTCAAAGAGGTTTTGGGTCTCGCTGGCGTAGTCGATGACTCCGCCCGGGTCGGCGATAAAGGCCGTGGTGCTGTAATCGGGATCTATGGTGAACGCCTCGCCGTACGCAAAGAAGGGGTAGCGCTGGTACGAGGCCGTGACGTACCCAGCTTCGGCCGTTTCCTTGTAGGCCGGCAGTTTGCGAAAGTTCTGGTTGGGGAAGCGGCGGAAGCGGCGATTGAGAGCCCATTCGGCCCGCAGGTCGAAGTGGGCGAGATTGATCAGCTCCAGATCCATACCGATCACCTCGTGCCCAGTCGGTAGGCCATAGGCAAAGCGCACAAAAGTCTGATTGGAGCCATCGGTGATCTCGTCGCGGGCCTGGGCCACCGGCAAGAAGACCTGCTCGCCCCGGGCATTAGTCTGGAGGTTGGAGGCGATCTCTATGCGGTAGTCGTTGGACACCACCAGCTCGAATTCGAGCTTCTTGGCCTCGCGGAAGGTGCCCACTTTTTCGGTTGGGCTAAAATCGTTGCGAATGTCGTAGATAAGCTCAATTACGTCCGAGCCGCTCACCTCCAAAATGCCCTCGCGCCGCACGCCGCCGCGCACCAAGGGCACAATTTCCGGGTGCAGCTCTCCGTCGATGATCACTTGGTCGACAAAAAACGAAGCCCCGGTTTCCTCGGATTCAGGCGAGTCATCTGCAATGCGGATAATGACCCGCTCGACATTGCCCGTGTTCTGGGGGCCGGTCAGCAGGCCCTTGAGCGAGTTGTCCCCGAGGCTCAGCTCGCTGCTGGTATTGGACACATTGACCCACGTCAGACCCAGCTTGGCGAAATCGCCCACTTGGGCCACGCCGCGCGCCCCGAGCAGGCGGGTCGTGTTTTCGATCGCCGAAGCCCCGCCCGCCTCGTTGAGCGCAGTAAATCCCGGTGCGTTGAGCCGCGATCCGAGGAGGGTTACCGCGTACTTGTCGGCGAGAAAATCCCACTGCAACCCATTGAACGTGGGCTTGGAAAAGGTCAGGGGGGTGAGCGTCGTGCGGATGGCGTCACCCACCGTCAGGGAGGTGTGGAACTGGCCGTGGCTGGCCGACGAGATAACGAGGCTGCCGAACCACCGGCCAAAGCGGGTGCCCTTCAAGAGGGCACTACCCTGGCGCAGGGGGCTGGTTTCGGTCCAGTCGTAAATGACCCAGCCGCGGTTAATGTACTGCCCGAAGAGGTTGTAGTTGCGGGTACCTTCGAGCAGGATGTTGACGTAGCGTTCGTAGTGGTCGCGTGCGTAGTTGCTGTACTCCCAGCCGCGCCACTGGTATTCGTAGTACAGATTCTGCGGCAAGTACCACTTGCGCCGGTTGGGCGCCAAGGCACCGGGATGGATGCGCACTCCGCGAATTCCCGGTTCCTCAACCGGCCGAAAGCCCGTCGATAGCTGGGCAAAAGCCGTGGACTCCGCGAGTGCGAAAACGCACCACAACAGCAAAATTGGCCCTCTGCTACAAAGGGTTGTCAGCCTCATGATCCATCTCCTAATTGAGGAAAAGCCCGCCTAGATCAGCGAGCGTCATCGGTTGACAATATACGCCCCGTTCCCACTGCCTACCAAGTCAGAACCGCGCTGCCGCGCCCGCAAAAAACGAATTTTTTTGCTACAAATTTGCTTCGCCTATCTATATCTTTTTGTTTATAATGTAAAATCATCTCATCCTGAAAGGAGGTTGCACAGCTTGTTGAAAGACACTTTCCACATCCCTTTTTCTTTTTCCATCTCTTCCAATCAAGGAGCGCATAGAATGAGAAAGTTTGGCTTTTTCGCCTTGTCTTTTGGGCTGGCGTGCCTGTTGAGCACGGCCGCTTTTGCCCACGTAGGCGTGACCGTGTTCTATCCCCAGGTGCCGGATCCGGCTGCCATCACCATCGACGGCAACGACGACGACTGGGGTTGGTACGACCCGGCTCTCGCCCTCAATCAGCCCGATTTCTTCGACCGAGCCAGCGATTTCGTCGAGTTGTCGGACTACGATTTCACCATCCTCAATGCTTGGTCGGCGGAGCCAGACAACAAGTGGTACGGCTTTGCGCGCTTTGTCGATGACACCCTCAAGTACGATTCGCCCGTCAAGGAGTGGTGGAAGGACGACTGCTTGCAGATAACCGTGGACGCCGATCACCTCGGCGGCAACATTCTCGGCTCCGACCTCGAGCAGATTGGCAATGGCCAGCGCTGGCATGTGCGCATCTTCCCGCCAGCCGGCGAGTCCCTGTTGCCCAATCAGACCTGCTTCTTCTACAGCCAGCTAGAGTTCATCGACTCTACAGAGCTGCTCTGGGGAGTCGAGCCGGAGTTTTTCGAGGCTGCGTGGACCGTCCTGCCAGCGGGTGCCGAGAATCTGACGGTCGGGGTTACGTACACCTATGAGTGGCGGGGTGCCCTGTGGGACATCTGGGGCCTGAGCGAGAGCGAGAGCACGCGGCACACGTTCGCTGAGGACGACGTGATTCACCTCGGCTATCGCCCGCTCGACGCCGACCGCCCCGGCGGTGGACGCAAGCACTCCATGTACATCAACGATGGCAGCCAGTCGCAGGACGTCGACGCTTCGCAGATGCCCGACTTCTGGGCGCTGGCGGCAACGGAGACTAACGTGGAAAACGACACTTGGGGCCACATCAAAAACAGCATGTCCGAACGCCTCAAGTAGCAGTTCAGCAGTATCTGTTCTGAGGGGAAGGGGCACATGCGCCCCTTCCCCTTAATCATTTGCGTCGCCCGTTCGGGCGACGGAGAGCATCTTGCGGAGACTGGTTGGTGAGAAGTCGTCTGAAAATTCTTAAAGGGGCAATCTTGGCCTGTGTTGTGCTGGTGGGCGTTTGCAGCCCCGGGGTGGCGCAAGAGTGGTGGCAGTTCGGCGGGCAGGGTGGCGTTTCGCCGGCGGAAGTGGCGGACTTCAGCCTAATGCTAGACGACGCAGCCGCTTCCCACGCACTCCAGCCCTTTGAACTCGACCCGAGCGAAAACATCTTGCCTCTGCTCGGCCCCTGGCAGCGCTGGCGCTTTCCCACCGACCCGCAATTCCGCTCCGGCCATCCGCGCTTCTGGACGGACATCAACCACGACAGGCTATACCAAGCCACGGAAAGTTTTCTCTTCGTCGATGGGGATCCAACCACATACATAGAGCGGCGGGACTTAGCTGGCATTTTTTATACCATAGACTTGGGCACCCAAGTGCCCGTAGAGCGCTTTGTCTTTTTCCCTCCCGAAGGCGTCAGTCCCGAAAGCGACGAGCCTTTCAGGCCCAATTACATCCTCAAGTCCTATAGTCTGACGGCCGCCAAAGCCGAAACCGGCATTATGGAAGAGGAGCTGGAGCGCGGGTTCGTCTGGCGGGGCGACGGGCCGTGTTGTCCGTTGGCCATCCCCCTCGGCTACGAGGAGCGCAATGCCGACGCGGTGACCGAAATCGCGTTTCCCACGCAATACCTCCGCTTCTTCCGCCTAATAGCCATCCCCGACGGATTTACCCTGTACGGCGACCCCATCGTCACGCGCTCGGCCTTTGCCGAGATGGAAATCTACGGCCGGGGCTTCGCTCCGCAGGCGACCTATGAGTCGCAGATCATAGATTTGGGACGGGAGGTCAACTTCGGACAGGTGCGCTTGGGGCTGAGCAAATGGCGCAAGGACGGAGAACAACTGCTGCCGTCCGACGGCCCAACCCGCGCCCAAGTGGAAATCCGCACGGGGCGCGACGACAGCCCAACGGCTTATTTCGGCTTTGACGATCTAGGCGCCCACGTAGAGGTAACCAAGAAGCAATGGGATCGACTAATACCGCTAGAAACGCGCGGCGCTACCATAGCGGTCGGCTATCGCGGTCCAGTGGCCGCAGACTTGGAAAACTGGAGCTTTTGGTCGCTACCGTTGGAGGATTCGGGCCAGAATCCGCGCCTGCCGTGGGGTCGCTACTTTCAATTGCGCGTCCGGCTAGAAACAGAAGCGCTGTGGGAATTCGCCCGCCTCGATTCCCTGCAAATCGAGATCGCGCCCCTGTTGGCCGACCGGGTCGTCGGCGAGGTCGTCCTCGCAGAGGAACCCCACCCCCAAGGCGGGCAAGTGCGCGTACCCGCGGGTGCGAAAACCCCATTCACGTACGACCTAGGCGTGGAATTTGCCAGCGCGGACCGCATCGGCTGCGACGCCGTGCGCATTTTGGCACCAGCGGAAGCCACATTTCGCTATCTGGAGATGGGCGACCCGCTCAGCGTCGTAGAGCCGGATAGCCTGCTGCGCGAAGCAAGCGGCTTTGTCGTGTTCTTGCCTCGCCCCTTGCATCCGAGCGGTGATCGGCGGCTGCGCATCGGCCTCGAAGCCGTGCTGTACGGCGAGGCTGGCGAATTTGGCGGCGAAGTCTTCAACCGCCACGAGCCGAGCTTGTTACAGCGCATCGAAGGAGGGGACGTCAGCGCAGAGCTAGGTTCCAACCAGTTGCTCGTCGTGGCATCTGCCACCTCCTCGGGCGGGGTCCTAGGAGACATCAAGGCGGGTAACGGCGCGTTTACCCCTCAAGGCGATGGCGTAAATGACCTGTTGTCCATACAATACACCCTTTTCCGAGTGCGAGAGTCGTCCCAAGTGCAAGTCGGCCTCTACGCCCTCGACGGGCGGCCGGTATGGCAGGCACCGCCAAGCGTACAGGGCGCAGGACGCCATGCGGTCCACTGGGACGGCCGGGACGCGGCCGGGCAACTGGTCCGCCCAGGCGTGTACCTAGCGCGTGTGGAAGTGGAAACGGATCAGGGGCGAGCGGTGCGGTTGCAGCCCGTCGCCGTGATCTATTGAATAGAAAGAGTCAAACGCAATGAAAGCATGGATAAGCTGTCTGCTGTGCGCCGCGCTGCTCGTCGCAGGATGCGGGCACAAATTGGGCTATCGCCACTTTGCCGGCCCCGTATTGCCGGCCACTGATTTGGCAGGAGCGGATTTCGTCGTCCGCGACGACCACAGCATCACCTTCGTCAAAGATCGCTTGGAGGTGAGTTTGTTGCCGCTGACCGTGGCCATGCTCAACCGGCAGCTAGGCAGCCACTCGCAGCGACCGGAGGGCTTCCACGACCCCAACCCCTACCTCGCGCCGGTCAATCCCTACACCTATGGCGACTGGAAGCCAGGCTGGGAAGAGGAGCATCCCACCCGCTTTACGGTCTTTCTGCTCAAGGTCAAAAACTACGCGTACCCCAAGGTGTGGCTCAATCCCTACTCCATAGAGATTGCCAGCGCCAACGGCCGGCGCTACCAAGCCTTCACCAAGCTGGCGCTAGACGAGTACTTCGCCCCTTATGCCATAGGCTATGCGGGCAATACCTTCCTCCCCTTCCGCGAGCGGCGCGACCTGCTGCTCCGCACCTTGTATCCAGAAGACGAGATGATCTTCAGCGGCCAAGAGCTCGAAGGTTTCATCGCCTTTGCCCCACTGGCTAACGATGTCGAAGCGTTTGAAGTGCGAATCCCGGAGATGGTACTACGCTTTGACTACCGAGATCAGCCAGTGGAAACCATAGACATCACCTACCCATTCACGCGCGAAGTGTACTTGGCCAAACACCGCCGCGCCGAGGAGCTCTAATGGTGCTCGCTCGGGCCGTTGTGGGAGTCGCCCTCGCGTCGCTGTGGTGGAGTGGCTGCGGGCCGCAAGTGGATGGCGATGTGGTCGCCAAGGTAGGCGACGAAGAAATCAAGCTCGCAGACCTGCGCCAGTTCCGCGAAGAGTCCACCGCCAACTACCGCGATCCCGAAGAGGGAATCCAGGCGTGGCGCTTCTACTTGCAGACGATGATCGACATGAAGTTGATGCTCATCGCCGCACAGGAGCAACGGCTAGATCAGACAGTGGAGTTCGTGCGCCAATGGGATCGGGAACGACGCAAAAAACTGGTTGATGAGTACGCCGTGCGGACCATCCTCGCGGATGTAGATCTCGCCGTGGACAGTATGCGTCAGGAGTTTGCGACGAACAAGTGGAATCGGATGCTGCGCTTGGCCCATATTCGCACCGCCAGCGCGGCAGAAGCCCAAAAGGCCATGCGCGACTTGGAGCAAGGGCAGGATTTTGCCGAGGTGGCCCGCGAGCGTTCCATCGCACCATCAGCCGACCACGGCGGAGTGATCGATGCCTGGTACGGGCGCGGCAACTTAGAGGAAATGGGCTTGCCCATAGAAGTAGGAGAGCAGGTATTCGACCTACAGGTTGGGGATTTGAGCCAACCCTTACTCGTGGGGGAACACTACGAGATTTTTAAGGTGCTGTCCCAAGGCCCCGCCCCTACGCACTACCGAGCGGCCTTCTTGCGCGAGCAATACTGGAATGAGTTTCGCACTCGCTGGAATGGGCTGATCGTACAGCTCAAAGACCGGCTAGACGCACAGTTGGATGGCGAGGCGATCCGGTTATTGGTCGATAGAATGGCCGAATCCGACGGCCGGGGAATGCTGTTGGGTCCCGAAGAGCAGGAAGTGATCCTCTGCCGCTTCAAGGGCGGACAGGTAACGCTGCTGGATTTCGCCGAAACCTATAACGCCTATTGGTTCATCCGCTCGGTTTCCTTCGACAGCAGTGGGATTGCCGAGTTCGTCCACCGGGATCTCTTACCGCGAGTCCTCGTCTATCAAGCGGCCTTGCAGGAAGGCTTGGACCAAGATTCGACCATAGCGGCCTGGTTGCAGGACAAGAAAAAATCGCTGCTGCTCGAAGCTCTCCGCAGAGAAGAGGTAGTGCAGCAAACCGAAGTTGACAGCGCCATGGCCCGCCAGTACTACGACGACCATCCGCAAATGTTCATGGAACTGGAAGAGATTCAGATGGCGGAAGTGCTGGTGGCGACCCGCGCCGAGGCGGAACAGCTCTTGCAGCGGGTCCGCGCTGGCGAACGCCTAGAAACGCTAGCCGCCCGCCACACGCTGCGCACGGATGCCGAGGGCGGGCATGGGCAATACCACATCCACAATCACCCCTCCGAACGGCGAGTTTTCGGTGCCCTCTACGACTCAGTAGTCGCCGCGCCGGTAGGAGTACTCACCGGCCCTGTAGCCCTCGACGAAGGTTATTCGATCTTCGAAGTGCGGGAGCGCATTCCCCCGCGTCCCACGCCCTTTGAACAGGCGGCCTCGCGGGCGCAGTGGTGGGTGCAAAAGCGGCAAGAAAAGACTCTCTTCGACTCCTTGTTCATCCGGCTCAGGAATCAATACGCCGATAGAGTTGTGGTGTTTGAAGAGCAGTTGGGCAGACTAGACGCCAGCCCCGCTAGCCCATGACATCACTCGTCGGGGCAACCCACGCCCACCCCAATTTCTCCGTCTCCTACTAGTCCGTGGCCGCGGTTTTGTCTTTGTGGGTGCTGCTCGTCGTGGGCAGCGCAGGATGCGGGCCAGCAGACCCGGAGATCAAACCGGCATTTGTCGAGGTGGCACAGGAGGCGGGCATTGAATTCCACCATCAGAATGGGGCGAGTGGGCGCTACTACTATGTGGAAACCTATGGGTCGGGCGCGGCCTTCCTCGACTACGACAACGACGGAGACCAAGACCTCTATGCAGTCAACAGCGCGCCGCTGCCGGGTTTTGTCGCCGAGGACCTCCCCACCAACGCGTTCTATCGCAACCGAGGCGACGGAACCTTTGCCGATGTGACGGAGAGCACGAAGACGGGCCATCCGGGCTATGGCATGGGTGCTTGCGTCGGGGACATCGACAACGACGGGCACGTAGACCTGTACGTGACCAACTTCGGTCCCAACGTCCTGTATCGCAATCAGGGCGACGGAACCTTTGCCGATCAGACGGCCGACGCTGGAGTCGGCGATCCCCGCCTGAGTACTAGCGCGGCGTTTGCCGACATCGACAACGACGGCGATCTAGACCTCTATGTAGCTAACAACGTCTCCATTGACCTTGCGTACGACGAAGGGTGTCACCAAGGAGCGGTCCCGGTCTATTGCGCCCCCACTCAGTACAAAGGAGAATCCGGTGCCCTCTTCCGCAACGACCAGAGCGGGAAGTTCGCCGATATTACCCGGCCGGCCGGCGTGTACAGCGAAGCCGGCCGCCAGTTGGGCGTCGTCTTTGGCGACTACGACGGCGACGGCGACGCGGACCTATATGTGGCCAACGACATGAAGGCCAATTTCCTCTTCCGCAACGACGGTGCAACGCGGTTCGCCGAAGTGGGTTTGAGCGCGGGGGTAGCCCTCAGCGAGAGCGCTCGCCCCGAGGCCGGCATGGGCACGGACTTTGGCGATTGCGACCGGGACGGCGACTTGGATATCGTAGTCTGCAACTTCCAATGGGAGAGCTGCCGCTTCTATCGCAACGACAGCGACGGCACATTTGCCGACTTGAGCTTTCCGTCGGGGTTGGGTGAGCCTACGCTTTCTACCCTGACGTTTGGCACGGATTTTTTCGACTACGACAACGATGGCGACTTAGACCTTTATCTGGCCAATGGCCACGTCCATCCAGAAGTGCAGGTGTTCGACCAAGCTGCGTCCTATCCGCAGCCGGACCAACTCTTTGCCAACGACGGGGCTGGACGGTTTGCGCTGGTGCCGACTACGGCCTTGGGCGGAGTCGGCCGGGGCGCGGCGTTTGCCGACGTCGACAACGACGGCGATCTGGATGCTTTTGTCTCCAACAACAATCAACGGGCGTTTTTGCTGCGCAACGACAGCGGCCAACGCAACCACTGGATCGCCTTTAAGACCATAGGCCGGGTCAGCAACCGGGATGGGATCGGGGCGGTGATCCAGGTGGTAAGCGGCGATTTAGTACAGGTCGAAGAGGTGCGCAGCGGCAGCAGCTATCTCTCGCAAAACGATCTGCGGGTGTACTTCGGCTTGGGCCAGCGCAAACAGGTGGATCGCGTCCAGATCCGCTGGCCCAGCGGGATTGTGCAGACGCTCGTACAAGTGCCCATCGACCAGATCCACCAAGTAGAAGAACCTCCTTCCTCCGGCTGAGCATGAGCAACCAGTGGAAAAGATCTCGAGCGCGCTGCTGGGCTGTCGCCTGCCTACTAGCCCTGATCTACGGGTGTACACCCACCGAGGAAAGCCTAGGCGAGCGGGAGGTCCGCTACCAGCGCCAGATCGCGGAAGACCCGACGGACGCCGAAGCCCATTACGCGCTCGGCCAGGTGTACCACGAACAAGCGCGCTACCCCGAGGCCCTACAGTTCTTTCGCCTAGCCCAAGCGCTGGATTCCACCCACACCGGAGCGCAAGTAGGGATCGGCAACATCCTGTTCAGGGGAGGCGAATTAGATCGAGCAGCAGAAGCATACCAACGGGCCGTGCAGGTATGTGCCGATTGTGCAGACGCGCACCGGGGGCTGGGGGCCGTCTATCTGCGTCAGCGACGCTTTGCGGAAGCCCGCCAAGCCTACCAACAGGCGCTTTTAAGCGAGCCGGACCACGCTCCCTCGCACTACAATATCGGCGCGGCCTTCGGCCAAGAGGGCGCGTATCAAGAGGCAGCGGCGGCCATGGAAAAGGCCATTGCCAGCAACTCTAAATACATCCTAGCGTACACCGCGCTGGGCGATGTGTACTGTCTCAAGCTGGGGCAGTGCGAAAAGGCCGCCGCGCTCCTCGAGCGAGCCGTGACCCTGCAACCAACGGAGATCGCCCCCCGCATCGGCTTGGGACGGGCACACCTCCGCCTAGGGAGGTACGAGGAAGCCGCAGCGAGCTTTGAGGCGGCCATTGCCGCGGATTCGACGGCCGCGGCGGCATTTAACTGGCTCGGGGTAGCCCACACCAAGTTGGGGCAATACGAGCCTGCGGTCCAAGCTCTGCGCCGCGCCATTCACCTCGATATGCTCTACCCACAAGCCTATTACAACCTATCCCAGACCTACCAGAAACAAGGCAAGGCCAAGGAAAGCGATGCGGCTCTGCGCGCCTTCAACCGCATTGACGCGTACTCTGGGGACATCCTCCGGTGGAAAACAATCCTCGACGGCAACCCGCACGATGCGATGGCGCTTTTTGAACTGGGCCGGATCTATGCGAGACTGGGCGTGGCAAGCGAAGCAGCCGCGTCCTTCCAGCGCGCGCTGACGATCAACCCCTCCCATGCGCCGGCTTGGCACAATCTAGGCAATGCCTACGCCCGTCTCGACCGCTTGGACGAGGCTATCGCCGCCTTCCGCCAGGCGCTGGCGCTGGACGAAGAGTACGCTCTCGCTTGGTATAACCTCGGCAATGCCTATTTTGCCAAGGGGGAATTGGCGCAAGCCCGCAAGGCATTCACCACGGCACTCGATCACCGGAAAGGATACGCAGATGCCCACCACGGCCTCGGGGGAGTGGCGTTGCGCGAAGGGGCAGCCGAGGAGGCGTTGGGCCACTTTCGCACGGTCCTAGCAGCAGATTCGAGCTATGCCCGCGCCCATTACGGCTTGGCCTTAGCCTACCGGGCGCTCGGCGACTCCCTGCGCGCCATGCAAGCCCTGGCGCACTTTAAGCGACTGCGCGGTGGGCCGTAACATGCGATCCATACTGGGCGTGGCTCTCGTCGCACTGTCTTGCGCCCCAGAGCCGCTGGTGCCCTATCAGGCCTCTGGTACGAAGCGCATGACCGCTCGCTTGGCGGAGATCGCGCAGAATTTGAACCCCGCCATTAACACCTATATCAACGCGGCGCGAGTAGAACACCTCAAGACCTTGCCACAGTCGCCCGATACCGCCAGCCGCCTGCGCGCCAGTGCCTATCTGGCGCGGGAGTTGTTGCGCGACGGCCAGAGCCAAGCCGCCATTGACAAGTTCGAAGAACTCCAGCCGCAGCTCCAACAAGTCGATCTCAAACTGACCCCGGACGTGCGCGTCCTGTTGGGGCTGTCCTATATGCGCCTGGGGGAGCAAGAAAACTGTCTTGCGAGGCACGCAACGGCCTCGTGTCTCTTGCCGATTAGCGGCGACGGAGTCCACACCATTGAGCGGGGGTCGCGGGCGGCGCTAGCGGAATTCACCGCATATCTGGAAGAGCACCCAGACGACCTTACCGTCCGCTGGCTTTTGAACATTGCCTATATGACCTTGGGCATGTACCCCGAACAGGTGCCAGCGCAATGGCTTGTCCCGCCCGAGGTTTTTGTCTCCGACTACGATATCAAGCGCTTCGCCGATGTGGCACCGGCGCTGGGATTGGATGTGGTCTCCATGGCCGGCGGTAGCATCATGGACGACTTCGACGGCGATGGCCATCTGGATATCATGGCCTCGTCTTGGGGGTTAGACGACCAACTCCGCTATTTTGCCAACCTCGGCAATGGAACCTTTGCAGAACGAACCGCAGCGGCCGGCCTGACCGGGATCGTCGGCGGGTTGCAAATTGTCCACGCCGACTACGACAACAACGGCTATGCAGACGTATTGGTTTTGCGCGGTGGCTGGTGGGAAGACGACGGCCTGCATCCCAACTCGCTATTGCACAACAACGGCAACGGGACCTTTGCCGACGTCACCGAGCAGGTCGGCCTGCTCACCTTCCACCCAACGCAGACAGCCGCCTGGGGCGACTACGACAACGACGGCTGGTTGGATCTTTTTGTTGGCAACGAATCGCACGGAGGCCGGATCCATCGGTGTGAACTTTTTCACAGCAACGGGCAGGCAGAGGATTTGCAGTTCGCCGAGATGGCCCAAGCAACTGGAGTCGCCGTCGTCGGCTATGTAAAGGGGGCCGCTTGGGGCGATTACGACAACGACGGCCTAATTGACCTGTACGTCTCGCGGCTCACTGGCACCAATTTCCTCTTCGCCAACGACGGTGCCAACGAATTCGGCGGATGGACCTTTACCGACAAGAGCAAGGAAGCAGGCGTGACCGAACCGCTAGGCAGCTTCCCAGCTTGGTTCTGGGACTACGACAACGACGGCTGGCTGGACATTTTCGTCTCGGGATACCATTACGAGGCCAGTGCCGGCGATGTGGCCGCCGACTATCTGGGGCTGGAGACCGCGGCCGAGCGTCCCCGCCTATACCGCAACAACGGCGACGGGACTTTTGCCGAGCGCAGCGCGGAGGCGGGCGTTGACAAGGTGCTCTATACGATGGGTTGCGATTTCGGCGACCTCGACAACGACGGCTGGCTGGATTTTTACGTTGGCACGGGGTCACCTTCGCTTCGCTCGGTCATGCCCAACCGTATGTTCCGCAATGCCGGCGGGCGCTCCTTCGAGGACGTTACCACCTCCGGCGGCTTCGGCCATCTGCAAAAGGGGCACGGCGTGGCCTTTGGCGACCTCGACAACGACGGCGACCAAGATATCTATGCGGTTATGGGCGGGGCCTATACCGGGGACGTGTTCCAGAATGTCCTCTTTGAAAACCCCGGGCACGGCAACCACTGGATCACACTCCTGTTGGAAGGAGTACAATCCAATCGCGCCGCTTTGGGAACGCGCATCAGGATAGAGGTCGCGACTGCGGAGGGGCCGAGGAACATCTACGCCACCGTCGGCACAGGGGCCAGCTTCGGGGGATCAAGTCTGCAACAAGAAATCGGTCTGGGACAAGCCACGGCCATCGAAGCCGTCGAAGTCACCTGGCCGGCCACGGGCGCGCGGCAACTGTTTACCGGCCTCGAAATGGATCAGTACTACAGCATCCGCGAAGGCGACCAAACGCCGGTCCGGCTCGACCGTCGCTAGCCATGCATTCTGCGGTGGAAGACCATGGCGACCTGCGCCACGCAACCGTCCGTTTTGACCTAGCCGCATCTGGGCCGCCGAAGAATTTTACCGCCTCCAACCCTTCTCCAGCCGGCTCGCCTGTTTCTTCGACAGCCCACCCAACGCCTTCATGGCGTCCAACAGCCGCATCCTGGTCAATTCTGGCCCCAAGAGCGCGGCGGATTCAAACAGCGGTGGCCCCACCCGCTCGCCAGTCAGCGCGACAATGAGCGGTACGGTCACGTCGCGGACCGGCCACTCCCAATGCTCGGCCACCCGGCGCACGGCCTCGGCCACGCCGTCTTTGTCCCACTCCACCACCTCATCCAAAGCCCACACGGCTGTTTGCAACATCCGCGCCACCTCGGCGGTCTCCCGCTTTTTCGGCACCAAATCCTCGGCCTTTGGCTCCACCTGCCGGGCGAAGAAAAACGCCACGCGCGGCATAAAATCTCCCAGCGTCTCTAGCCGCTGCTGCATAAACAGCAGCATCTGCCCGACGTATTCGTCATTGAGCAACCAGTCCTTTAGCTCCGCCAACAGGGCTTCCGGCGTCCGATCCTCGCGCAGATAGCGTCCATTGAGCCAGCCCAGCTTGTCTATGTCAAAGATGGAACCGCCCAAATTGATCTTCGCCGGGTCGAAATGCTCGGCTAACTGCTCCACGGTGAATTTTTCGTCTTCGATCGGCGGATAGGCCATCAGCGCCAAATAATTGAGCAGGGCCTGCGACACGTAGCCGGCGCGGCGATAGTACTCCACCGAAGTCGGATTCCGCCGCTTCGACATCTTCGAGCCGTCGGGATTGAGTAGCAACGGCAGGTGCATATACGTCGGAGGAGTCCAGCCAAAAGCCTCGTACAGCCTGAGGTGCTTGGGCGTGGAGGTAATCCACTCCTCCCCCCGAATCACGTGGCTGATCCGCATCAAGTGATCGTCCACCACCACGGCCAAGTGGTAGGTCGGAAAGCCGTCGGACTTCATCAGCACTTGGTCGTCCATATTCCCCCACTCTAGGGAAATCGACTCCCGGAGCATATCCTCTACTATACATGCTCCCTCCTTCGGCATCTTCAGCCGGATCACGTGCGCACATCCCGCCTGTATCTTGGCTTCTACCTCTTTAGTAGACAGTCCTCGGCAATGTCCATCGTAGCCGACATGCTCCTTGCGCTCCTGCTGCTCCGCCCGCAGTGCAGCCAACCGCTCACTCGTGCAAAAGCAGGGATAGGCATGTCCGCTGGCCACCAATTTCGCGGCGTACTCCGCGTAGATGGACAAGCGCTCGCTCTGCCGATACGGACCGTAGGGGCCGCCCACATCGGGGCCCTCGTCCCACGTCAACCCCAGCCACCGCAGCGACTCCATGAGCTCATCTTCGTACTTCTTTTGCGACCGCGCTTGGTCGGTATCCTCAATGCGCAGCACAAACTGCCCTTCGTTTTGCCGCGCCCACACCCAGTCGAACAGCGCTTGATACGCGGTCCCTACGTGCATGGGGCCGGTCGGCGAAGGCGCGATGCGCACCCGCACGTCTGCCATCTTTTATCTCCTTGTCTGTTGAGTTACAAATTAAGCCCCAGCCGCTTCCGCGCAACGCGGTCTATTGCACATTTAGCTTTTTTCCCTAAGTTTATAACTTATAATGATTAACGCGCATTCGCTGGCGTTCCACCCCGCCGCACGCATTTCCCGCCCTTTCAACCCAATAGATAGGATTTATGCAGTTTACCGAGCTTGATCTAGCCCCCTACATACTCAGAGCACTCGACGAGATGGGCTACGAGGACATGACGCCCATCCAAGAACAAACCATTCCCCACATTATCGCCGGCAAGGACGTCATGGGCCTAGCCGAAACCGGCTCTGGCAAAACTGGTGCCTGTGCCATTCCCCTAATCCAAGCCACTGACGATTCGCTCAACGCCATCCAAACCCTCATCTTGGTCCCCACCCGCGAGTTGGCGCTGCAATACGTCCAAGAGGTGGACGAAATCGCCAAGCACTCAAGCGTGGTGCCGTTTGCCATCTACGGCGGCTTTGACATGGACATCCAAAAGGCCAAGATCAACCACGGCGTTCACGTGCTCGTGGCCACGCCCGGCCGTCTCATCGATTTTATATGGAATCACAGCCTCGACCTGACCCACGTCAAAACCGTGGTCCTCGACGAGGCCGATGAGATGCTCAAGATGGGATTTATCGAAGATGTGGACTTTATCTTGTCCTGCATCATGCAGGAACACCAAACCCTGCTTTTTTCCGCTACCATGCCCCCGGAGATAGAGCGGCTGACCCAACAATACCTCAAGTCGCCCGAGCGCATCCATCTCAACCGCGACCAGCGAGCACCTCAATCACTCGCCCATCACTTCCTCCACGTCTCCCGCCGTCGCAGTGACGCACTCGTCGATTACATTGAGGATCAAGAAATCCAACAGGGCATCATCTTCTGCAACTCGCGCGACAAAGCATCCGACTTATTCCGCGACCTACAAAGGCGCGTCCGCTCGGTCGATATCATTCACGGCGGGCTAGACCAAGAGCGGCGCACCTCCATCTTCCGCCGCTTCCGCCAGCAGAAGATCCGCTTTATGATTGCCACGGACGTGGCCGGGCGCGGCTTGGATTTTTCGCACGTCACCCACGTCATCAACTACGACTTTCCCTTTAACGCCGAAATCTACACCCACCGCACGGGCCGGGCCGGGCGCATGGGCCGGGCCGGCATGGCCCTGACCTTGGTCGGCGACCGCGACCTCCGCGACCTCAAGCGCCTGCTCAACGCCAACCGCATCCACGCGCATTGGGAAGGCACTGCGCCCGACTTGGACGACATCCGCGCCAAACGCAACGGCCGAGGACGCAGACACAGACCGCGCGGCAAAAAACGCCGCTAGAGCCGATTAGACGCTTTCCACAGCGCACCAGCTAGCGGTCATTTGCTCACGGCGCGTCCGGTGTATTGGCTTTTTCCAATCCGGGCAGCAGCGCGTACTTGACCCAACCAAAATCTGGATCAATCTCAAGCGCCTCTTCAAAGGCCGCTCGCGCCGACTCCAGTTCACCTTGGTCTTGGTAAGCGATGCCGAGCCAAGCGTAGGCTTCCCTGTGCCCCCATACTGTCTGGACGGGATCGGTCGGCTCTTCTTGGGCAAAGAGTTCGGCGGCGCGCTGGAACCCTTGCAGGCCCTTTTCTTTGCTTCCACCGAACATTTCGGGGGTATTAAAATCGCTGATGGCCGCACTCAGTACCACGCGCGGATTGTCGGGGGCAAGTTGCTGAGCTTTTCGGCTGGCCTGTCCTACTCTGGGGCCCAAGAGCATGGTTTTCATAGGACTCAGGCCGATTTGCCATCCGTACACGCTCGACAGTAAGGCATAGGCTTCGGCTGATTGTGGATCAATCTCGGTAGCCTTTTTCAAGTGCTCGGCAGCGACTTTGAGGTGCTCAGAAGCCTGATCTTTGCTTTCTCCCTCTAATAGACCAGCAATGCGGTAATCGGCCAAAGCGATATAGTAGTGACTCCATGCAGACAAACTTGTATCAGCTAGGGTGCGCTCAAACGTCGCTCTGGCTGCATACATAGCGTCGAGATCGCCCGCATTTTCACCGGCTTGCAGCATCTGTTTTCCACTGACGATAAGACTGTCGGCTGGCTGGGCGAGGGCAGGATAGGTAATCGAGAGAATGAAAGCGAGTGAGAACAGAAAGTGTAGCATAAATAGCCTCTTCTAGTAAAGGTGAAAGTTAATAGTTCAAGGAGACACTGGTGCCAAAGTAAATGGACCGGCGAAAGAGTGTGGTGCGTGGCTGTCGCTGAGTATAGTCGATGCTGTAATCATAGTCTAGCACATTGGTGTGGTTGAGCAGATTGTTGACCGCCAAGTAGAAGACCGCTTGGTGGCCGGAGCCAAAGAAATGCACATAGCTCAACTGTCCATCTATCTGTTGAAAGGACGGCAGCCGTTCTGAACCAACAGGTCCTTCTATGGGCAGGTAATAGCTTTTTTCTACCACGGGAACGGCACCGACAACTGGCGTGATGGGTCGGCCGGTGGCGTATTTCAGGGTCAGGCCGCCGCTGAGGGTGCGGACGATCTGCATTTTTGTGACCACGGTCAGATTGTGCGTGATATCAAACGGCGAAGGGGCTCCTTCGCGGAGCATCTCGGACTCTAGATGGCGCACTTGCAATCGGCGCGACCTAAGCAAGCTATAGGCCATCCACCCACTCAAGCGCGTATTGAGAAAAGCGCCGTATTTACAAAAGAAGTCAACTCCAGAGGCCCGGCCGCTACCCGCATTTGCGAGGTTCAGGTCGGGGTCATCCAGCACGAGATTGCGGTAGGGTTTGTAGTAAGCCTCCAGCCGTACTAGGAGTTCCCCGCGTTCGTGGTGCAAACCACCTATCCAGTGTTGGGCGCGTTGGGGCCCCAGATTGGGATTGCCGCTGGTGGGGTTGTATTCAAATGGGGCGGGGAATTGGTGATAGATGCCCCAGGCGAGCCGGGCGTTTGTGTCTTCTGAGAACTGATACCGTGCAGACAGGCGTGGATCGATGACAAAACCGTCGCTCAAGTTGTGGTGGTCGGCGCGCATACCGACATTGGCAATGATGCGGCGCACGGGTTTGAAATCGGCCTCAAAATAGGCACCAGTGCGCCGGGCACCGTAGGAAGTGTCGAGTTCAAAAACCTCTGCCTCGGGGTCAAGGATATCACCCTGGGGAATGCTGCCCACGAATCGGTTGTCAGCGTGCTCCATTTCAGCACCAAAGCGCAAGATCCCGAAGGCACCGAGGACGCGTTCCCAGTCTGTGCGAATTTTGCCGGTCCAGTCGCGGGGAGCCAAGTCTAAGTTGCCCAATTGCCGCCGGGTCTTGTACTGATTGAGCGAAGCACTGGTCTGTATGAACCAATCGGCCCATACATCTGTCCACTGGAGATTGTGCAAGGCTCTATCCGTGCGGTTTCGATAAAGACCGTCAAAGGAAGGCTCTGTAACCTGCACGCCGATCTCGTCACCCGCGTCGAAACTGAAGAACTCAAGGCGTCCGGTAGGCGAATATTGGTAGATCAGATTGAGGTTGCCGTCGTGCCCCTGCGGAGTGGTAACGAATTTGTCGCGATGACCGTTGACGCGGAACAGGAGGTCGGTAAAGCTGCGATTCCCCGTAAAGCGCAGGCCCAGCTTATCGTCAATAAGGGGCAAGTCGAGGCCCACAGCACCAGCAGCAAGGCCCAAGCCAAGCGCATAGCTCCGTTGCAGGGGCATGTCTAGGCTCTCCATTGCCAGTACCGCAGAAAGTGCATTGCCGTAGCGGGCAGAGAATCCGCCGGTGGAAAAGGCCGTACCCTTCACCATAAAGGGAGGAATCGTGCCGAATACTCCACCCGTGGGCGATTCGTATTTGTAGGGATGCACCACCGTAGCTTGATCGAGCAAGATGACGGTCTCGCTTACATCGCCCCCCCGAACAAAAAGACCGGCACCATTATCTACGGTGGCAACGCCGGGAAAGGTTTTGAACGCGCGAAAAATATCGGCGGAGGCCCCAGGCGTTGTGACCACATCTAAAGGAGCAAGGGTAACGGTCTCATCCTCTCCGGTGGTGTAGGTGCTAACCGTAACGACGGTTTCACCGAGTTCAATGAGAATGCGCCGCAGCACCAAGCGCACTGTTGTGGTATCGCCCGCAGCCAAGTCCAGGGCCTTCCGGGCGGGTTCAAAGCCAATGAAGGAGGCACTCAGGTCGCGTGCCCCAAGGTGCCGAGTGGAAAAGGCAAAGCGGCCGTCGCGTCCTGTTACTGCGCCGTCGGTGGTGTCGACGATTTGCACATTGACAAAGGCCATCGGTCGCTCTGTTTCATCGACGACTTGGCCTTGGACGAAAGCCTTGCTCTGCGCCAAGGTCGGCAAAGAGAAACAGATGCTAAAAAGTGAAATCAGCCCTAGCGAACGCATAATAGTCTCCAGCGATAGGGTGCTTTTGTGATCTATGATATCCGGGGGCCTATCGTTGTGCTATTCTATTTCGACCAACGGCGATACGGCTCGACTAATAGCGGTAGAGAGGGATGAATCGCAGGAGAACATTCTTATCCATTGCGATTAACTATCCAATCCCGGTAGCAACTGGGATTTCACCCAGCCGTTGTTGGGGTTGACTTCAAGGGCTTTGACAAAGGCTTCCCTTGCGCCCTCAATGTCTCCGGCCCCTTGACGCATGATGCCCAATTGAGCGCAGGCTTCGTCGTATCCCCAAGAGGGTTGAAAAGGATCGCGAATTTCCTCTTTGGCAAACAGCTCAAGGGCATGCTCTATCTTAGAAATGGCCCGTTGCTTATCGCCGCCGAACATAGCAGGAGTATAGTAGTCGCTCATTCCATCTATTAGGACAACGCGGGGATTGTTGCCATCAAGTCGCTTGGATTTTTCAAGGACTCTTTTGGTCTCAGGGCCCAGAGCCATACCCAAGTGAGGCTTCAGGCCGAGCTTTTGACCATAGAGGCTAGCTAAGAGGGCATGGGCGTCGCTGAAGTTGTCTTCCAACTCGATAGCTCCTTTGAGATGCTTTATGGCTCGGTTGATGTACTCGGCCTGTTCGCCGGGAGTGGTCGCAAAGAGTGTGGCGAGGCGGTATTCGCACAAAGCCAGATAATACAGTGCAAATTCCTCGTGATGGCCGTTTTGGCGGGCCTGTTTAAACAATTTCTGTGCCTCATATAATTGGTCAGGGTTGAAAGAATCTATTGCCTGCTGAAGAAGCTCTTTGCCCTTGACAAAAGGAGCCTCGGATTCGATGCCCTGATTATTTTTTGCGTTCTTTTGACTATAGCGCATATAGCGGCTTCCCGTGGCGAATAGGTACACATCTTCAAGATCCGCGGTTTTTACAGAAAATTGATGTATGTTCAAGCTGTTAAGACGATCTATAACTGCCTCCCTAAATGCCTCATCCTTACCATATATGGACACGCCTTGAGAATTGCCATCGACGTGGGTTACTCCAGGACAGTCTGCAAAGGTTTCGGGATCAACTTCAGTTTCTACCTCTACTTTGAGGTTTAGCTGAAACTGTTCGAGCAGTTGCGGTACTGAACCAGAAGCAATGATCTCACCCTGGTTCATCACGCAGACCACATCGCTATACTGCTGGGCTTCTTGCATATTGTGGGTGGTCATGACAATGGTGAGACCCTGATGGCGGTACTGATTTAGAACATCCCAGAGCTGCCGACGCAAATGCGGATCCAAGTTACTCGACGGCTCATCGAGGATTAGTAGGGCAGGTCTTCCCACTAAGGCAATGGCAATGAGCAGCCTACGTCTTTCTCCACCTGACAGGTCTTTGTAGGCGGTCTTCTGCTGGCGTTGCAACTCAAAAATGTCGATCAATTCATCAGGATCAATAGGGTTCTGATACATCTTCGCATAAAGGCGTAGAGCCTCTCTGACCCGAATATCATAGTAGAGAGAATCCTCTTGAAATTGGATGCCGACTCTACTACGTATGTCCTTACGCCGTCGCAGATCAGGGATTCTTTCACCAAATAAGTGAATGTCTCCAGAGTCAGGCTTTTTTAATCCTACAATGCAATCTATGATAGATGTTTTACCTGCTCCGTTGGGCCCGACTAAACAAAAGACCTGTTGTGGACATACGGTAAAACTTGCGTTTTGAACAGCGACAAGCTTACCATAGCTTTTACGCAAGGCATTTATCTGCAGGACAGGTGTTTGCTCTCGAGAGTCACTAGCTGGAGATGAGAAATTCGAAGTTGAGGTCATGATTTCCATTCGATGCGAATTTTAAAAACCATAAGATTGAAGACCTGATGACATAGTATGCATGGCAAAAGACTACCAGAGGCGAGATACATAAGACTCAAAATTATACCAAACAGAGTTTTAGAGATCACATTTGCTAAGCCATAGGCTAGATGATTCATGCCGAATGCTAAAGATGCGATAACTACCGCGTATTGCATAGGTATGTTTAAAACGTCGATTGCGTAAGAAACCAAATAACCCCTCCACAGTATCTCCTCTATAATGACTTCACCCAATATGCAGATCAATAAAAGACCTATAGATAATCTTTGTCCTTGTCTGACGATGCGTTTGGTATCCCCAAACATCCAGTGTTCTTCTATCGGCTTATTTCTCATCCGCAGTTTTAACCATGCCTGCGCTGCAATGATCTCTGAGTAATAAAAGACAGTGCCCGTACCTACACTGACAAAAATCGCAACGACGAGCGATAAGGGCATTGAGAGACCTAACCACATAGGCCATTCAAAAGCCGATATCAAAATGCGGATAGCCGAATCACACATACTCAGAATTACGACCAAAGTACCTATCAAAGATGCCAAAGGTATGACAAAATCGCAGCGATCCAAAGTTGCATCCAGGCTTTTTTCAGATAGTACCCATCTACCTATTAAGTATAAACCTGCATATACTGTATAAAGGGTGCTAAAGTATGATAAGACAAAAACAAAGCAGAACATATATCTCAACGAGGTTTAGGGAAAGGGAACAGGCCCTAGCCTGAGATCTTTGAATGCAAGCGGCTTGTCCTTCAAACCCATTTTCATGGGAAGTTCGTAAATCCGCGGATGACCTAGGTAAGGATATGCACTTATATGATGCTGTACTAGTTCTGGGATAAATACTTTGACTACCTTCACCTGTGACATTTGACGGTGAGAGCAGTCGATGACAATAGGATCTATATCGTATCGTCTTAGAATCTCCTTGAGATATTCTAGCCGTTCCTCTGAATGTTTGAATTTTATATTTGGCAATGCCGATAAGAACACGGTGTCACCACTGTCAAAAAAATCCTTCAGTCGTCCGGCATGTTCAGCATGTCCGTAATAGCCGATAGGTTCCAAAAATGTACGCATCTCGGCTAGCGGCTTGTCGGGTGGACTGTCAAATACAGCCTCGACAGCCTTCATCGATTGTCGCTGATGTGCTAACATAGGAAGGCCTCAGGTTTAAGGGGGCAGGCCACCGATAAGAACACGGACTTCAATTGTAGTTCGGATTGCCCTCCAGCAAGGCTTGGAAGAAGGCCTCTTCTCCATCTATCCCTGCTGCCGATCCAGTTTGATAGGCAAATTTTCTGTAGTAAGGTGCTAGATAGGTAGCCGAAATAGAAGGCAACTCGGGAAAACCGACATCGTGTAACCAAAAATTTACATCACCGGAGAGTGTCTTTATATGTTCTAATACTCTATTAGCCTTCTTGGAAGAGAGCGGTCTATCAACTTCTATGCGGCGTAGCGGGATATTTGCGTACCAAGACAGCATCAAGGCATCACGCTCAACTATTTCTATTATTCCAGCTATGATAGCTAAGGCTTCATCTATGTGAGAGGCCATACCGGAAGAGGACGAATAGCCGATTCTAGCTTCTTCAATGGATGAAATAGAAAAAAAGAGTACGAGCTGCATGGGAATCCAGATCTCTTCTTCGCTAGTGAGTCTGCGTCCTTTGATCCAACTAAATTCAGTATCGTCAGTAAAGGGTTGAAAGAAAAAATCGGGGGAGGCATATTGCTCGTCTGCAAACAAAGGAAGTGCCTCAGGCGCAATAGCGTTTCGACCGGCTTGTTGTAGAGAATTATAAGATCCATTACAAATATCTAAGTCTTCTTTAAAGAAAGCGAATATCCCAGACATCCTTTCAACGCTTTCTCCTAAGCTGGACAGAAAAGACGACGAAGGGTCAAACCCCTTGCCCCCTGCGAGCACAGAAAAGTTCAATGCCAAGTTTAGGGAAGGTAGGCTTACCATTTGGCGTATGACTTGGTCAATATCCCAGTAGTTATTATTAGTGACGACGGTTTGGGAAATTCCAGCCCCTCCATTGTAAATGGTCGAATGTCGGATCGGGCCGTTGGGAGAATACCAAGATAACATTTCTCTAATTGCTCGGCCTTCTCTCCCACTCATTACATTAGGCAAAATTTCTTGATGAGGGTTGATGTCGGTGAAACGCAATTTTAGAGAAGTCATGGTGAATATTTTATATCTCCCACTTGAATGTTCGAATAGCGACTAAGTACGATAATATGGTTATGCCTGTAAGAAACACCAATGAATTTACATACTGACCTATCGGATCCCCGAGCCATACACCGGAGAAGATCGTGACGACATGGGTCAAAGGAGAACACCAGCTTAAAGTCTGTAGCCAATCTGGAAACGTTTGCCGAGGAAGGGTAGCTCCCGATATAAAAAACATAATGAGAAACAAAAATTGGCCCAAGACATGGGTGCTTCGTGGAGACTTGGAAAGTCCACTTACCAAGAAACCCAAAGCGAAAAAGCAGGCAATGCAGACCATACCCACAAACAGGACAAGGGCCCAATGTCCACGAAAATGGAGGTCGAAAACACTCTCTGCGACAACAAACAAAACAACAGCAGAAATAATAAATATGACAACCTGCATTGCTATATGGACGCAGAGGTAGAATCCAAGAGAAAGCGGGCTGACGACATAGCGCTTGAGGATTCCGATCAGACGGTATTCAGCCAAAAAATTAGTGAGGCTAATCAGACCGGCTTGGCCGATGTATGCAGCCATTAGTGCTGGAGCGTAAAAATCGATGTAACGCACATCGGGGCGGTTCCACATCGGAGCTTCTCCAAAGATAGAACCAAACAAGAGAAAGAGTAAAACGGGAAATACAAATGTAAAGAAGGCGGCAGTAGGCTGACGCACGAACAATTTGCACTCGATACCCCAGAGCGCAACGAAACTACGAAGCCAGATAATTTGGTTTGAGAAGACCATTCTATGCGACTCCCTCAACTGTTTCTATCGGTGATTCTTTGCAGAAGCGAGTTTTTATTTTTTTTATCTCCAACGGCAACTAGTAGAGTTGTAAATTCTTGGAGTCCATCTAGCCCCAATAAGGAGTCTGTATCTTCATCGTCAAAGCCGGATACCATACATGATCCCAACTCAAGAGCTGTGGCTACAAGATGCAGATTCTGGCCCACAACGCCGGTCTCCAAATGAGCTAACCGATAAGAACTATAGGCACCGTATTTCCATGTAAGTCGCGCTACGTCGGAGGCGATAAAAATGACGACACTTGCTTCGGCTAACCATTCGTGCTGGGAGCAGCAATTGACTACGCGCCAACGAAAATTTCCCCTCTCAAGCAGTTCTAGGTAGCTTTGTGTAGAACTGTAATGGTATAACCCTTGAGGAATGTCTTCTACTTCGTTGACTACGAGATAAAATTCGGTACATTGCAGTCCGCCAGGAGTTGGAAAATTGCGTAGCGTAATGTCGCGGCGATTATACGCCGATATGGTGTCCCGCACACCACAGGAATGATTCAAAAGTGCACTCAATTTTTCGAGCGATAGAGTCGTTCCCTTGAAGTCTCGGACCGAAGTGCGGCTGTTAATCACTTCCGAAATAGACTTAGCGATGGGAGGAAGTTTCGTCTCCAGTTGGATCTTTTCTGCCCAGACGAATTCTTTGTGCAGATCTGGCGCGGTTTTTTCATTTATCTTTACGAAGGACAGCCACTCATCTTCCGTTGGATAGTCTTTTAGCCCGTTTACTACGACGGCCAATTCGTCTATCTGTCCTTTGACCGCTCTGTTCCGTTTGATACGCTGCAAAAATTCGCACAAAACTCGCTGCTCCTGAGGATCCAACTCTTCTAGGTCTTGCAGTAGTACTGACTCTATAGTAGTCGGCTCTGAATCCGATATTTCTACCGCGGCAAATTTTCCCTCTCTGATTGCCATTGTCTATTCATCCGCGTTGCTGGGTGAAAAGGTAAGGAGGGCGTAAACAGATCGTTCTACGCCGTCGGCTTGCACAAATTCGTCTGCTTTTGTGTCGAGGAAGTCCTGATGGACTGTGACTGGGTGTCCGTAGGATTCGTACCGATTTTGCAAGTATCCCAGCAGTCGTCCGATATCAAGCAAGGTGTGGCGGTAACCTCTAGGACCGTAGAGGAGCATATATCGCCAAGGACAGGCGACAACGATCAACATAGTCGAACACTCTTCAATGCGTACAGGAGTCGATCCCCAGAACAGGCTGGGCAAAAGGGTCGCTTCATCTTTCACTTCATACTCAATCCAAAGATAGTCCGACTCTGGAACTACGCGGAAGAGTATTCTATCGTATAGTACGAGTAGGTCGGTTGCATAAAGCAGGTTAGTCAGAGAACCCGGTTTGGAAAAGAGGTTCAGTGGACCTTGAAGCCACTCAGAGAGTTGGTCATAGGGGATTCTCAGACCAGAGCCGTTGTTGACCAAGATTTCTTCATCAACTCGATAGGCAGTTTCAAAAAACCACCGACGCACCTGTTCAAGCGTTGAGATATCAGAGGGAACTTGAAGGGTTGAATGAGGACTCAGTTTTGAGTTCTCGTGGTACAATTCGGCTAGATGCGGCTTTGATCTGACTTGTCGGTGAAGGTAATCCGAAGTCGCTGAGTGGCTCAACTCAATACTGTGCGGAGAAGGTATCATCGGCGATTCCAGAAACATCTGGATGTACTCCGAGAAAAAGTCTGGAGCGATATGAGGCGATTCGACTATCATTTTACACTCCGTTCAGATTTGTAAGATGTTTAGAGAAATATCTGTCTATAACCGTTGCGCATACCAACAGATGTAGGAGATCTGGGTAGTTTCAGGATTTCTTCGTAATCAACGTAGGGCTTTTCAAAGTTGATACGGAAGCATCGGCCAACCAGGGAGGATTTCCCGGACAAAAGGAAAGACGAGGCGGTGCCCGCCACAAAGCCAGCGGCTATGCTAGCGTAGGGTGGAAAGACAAATTGATGACTGTAAAGGCCATTCCTACTCATTTCCTCTTTGTAGGTATAGTACTCGCTGCGCTGAATGGATAAGGTAGCTTCCGATTGGATTTCAAACTCGTTGTAGCAGCACGTTTCTCCAGGCACATAAACAGGGCCAATGCAGGCTTCACTTCCGTCCATAAATGCGGACATCCACGGCTTGTCGGCAGAAAGTGCTGCTAGATCTATGGTGTGAAAGAGATGGGAAGAGAAGACTTCGGAGGTGGCAACGACAAAATTTGCAGCACTAAACAAGCTTTCTAAGGCGTCTTGATTGTTATAGGATTCTTTGATCGTCTTAAGACGGTCGTAACCGAGCTCTGACAGATGAGAATTCAAGCACTCGACATAAGGTTGTCCCTTTTCAATATAAGTCGGGGACAAGTTAAATTGAGCCTGATCAACCGCGACCTTTTCGATGCATCGGTCGTCCAGAATATGCATCTGGCCGATCCCAATTTTTGCGAGTTCTGCCGCCACGCGGCTGCCGAGGTAACCGGCTCCTACGATGCCAATGCACACTTCACCGAGTGCTTGGTTGCCGCCTATAACGGCATTTAAATAGCTTGCGATAGGGCTTTCATTGGCTGGGGCGAGAAACCCTTGGGACGCCAGAGTCGCGAGGAGCTCTTCCGCATCTTCAAGTTCTCCTTCCCCAATCACTTTTTGCTTTTGGAGGTCTTCCAGAGAAACTGGCGACGCCAAATGACGGAGTACCCGCCCCAGAAGATGGGTTCTGCCTTCATCTCTGATCGTCTGGTTGAATTTGGATCTCACACCATGTAGGACTAAAATTTCATCTTCGCCGCAAAAAATAAACTTGAGCGAGGGATTGAGTACGAAACGACATTTCTTGCTAATGAGTTCAGCTTGGGCTTCCATGGGCATTTTCTCTTTTAGCTGATGTGGCCCTACCGAAAACAGTTGATCACGGACTGTTGATGCAACATACACGGCAGAAATCAGGTCATTTACCTTAAGTGGGGTTAAGTACCTGCCCGCAGCAATAAATATAGACTGCTACGGGCAGGACAATACCAAATACCGCTTGGCCTCAGCCGCGATAAGGATTCACTGCGATGATGTGCAATAGCGGCTTTTGTTTTTTAGCCAACAGCGTTTAGTTCAAATAAGATTACTTAGCCTTCGCCACCGCCACCACCGCCACAGCAGCAGGAGCAGCAGCTATTTTTCGTTATCTTTCTAACAAACCCCGCTGCTGGCGACATATAGCCATCAAAAGGCTTCGATACGATTCTGAGCTTCATAGTGCGTTCCTCCTTGGGTTGCGTTTTGTAGCCAGTTGAAATGCGACACAGCAGCAATGGTAGCAACAGCCGGCCGTTCTGTTTGCTCCCATGTCTAAAACACTGCTGATGGTTTAAAGCACGGCTGAGGCCTCAGCGGGAAAAAAGCGAAAAACGTGCCAATAAGCACGCCAGATAGACTAAGCTACCAATTGGCATTCGCTAACCCCTTGGAATTAGGTAAGTTAGATAATATAGACTGCATTTGACCTCAGTCTCCGCTCCAACTGGGCGCTACACCCAAGCGTATCGTCTCCGCAACACCATTGTCGGCCAAGGGACACGAAAAAAGCAGCTACGGCATCGCGGCTACCCGTACCCGGGTAGTGTGTCAGTTTGAACTCACCTGAAAAAGTCAAATATAACACGTGTTCATAAAAACAAAAGCGTGCCATAAACTTGCCTGCTTACTTATGTTAGTAAAAACCCCTGCCCTAATAGATTTGGCACGGGGATTTTTCTTGTAACTTCAAAAAAATTATGTTCAAACTGACGCATTACCCTCACCCGTATTTAATTGACAACTGCATATATGTTCACTATATTAAACAGGTGGAGAATTGCTTAGATTAGTAGCCACACCAAGGAGAGCGTCTCCCCTTCCTGCCCTCCTTTGCTGCTTCTGATCTCTCCTGCATTTCAAGTCTCCCATTGTCCGCCGGTCGCGCGTCCCTCCCTCAGGAATCGCGGCTCGTTCTACTATAAACCTCATTATGGAAGCAATGGCCAAGACTGCAACCAACGGCCGCGCCAACGGCAAAGCCACGTACGACGAAAGCAAGATCAAAACCCTTTCTTCGCTCGAGCACATCCGTCTGCGGACCGGCATGTACATCGGCCGGCTCGGCTCGGGTGCCGATCCCGAGGACGGCATCTACGTATTGCTCAAGGAGGTCATCGACAATGCCGTCGATGAGTTCATCATGGGCTGTGGCAAGCAGATCGACGTCGAGATCGCCCAAGGGTTAGTCCAAGTCCGCGATTACGGCCGCGGCATTCCCCTCGGCAAGGTCGTCGAGTGCGTCTCGGTCATTAACACCGGCGCCAAATACAACGACGACGTCTTCCAGTTCAGCGTAGGGCTCAACGGCGTCGGCACCAAGGCCGTCAACGCACTTTCGGCCCACTTCGTCGTCCGCTCCTACCGAGACGGTCGGTGCGCCGAAGTGCTCTTTGAGCGCGGCGAACTGAAAAAGCAAAAGAAGAGCCGAGCGCCCAACGAGCCCGACGGCACGTATGTCGAGTTTTTGCCCGATCCAGACATCTTTGACGAATACGACTTCAACCACGAATTCGTCGAGCACCGACTGTGGAACTACGCCTGCCTCAACCGAGGTCTGCGCCTGTATTTCAACCGCCAAAAATTCGAGTCCAAACAGGGCCTGCTCGACCTCCTCAAAAGCGAGGCGGGTAGTTCGGTCCTCTATCCGCCCGCTTACCACAAGGGCCAGTATCTCGAATTTGCCTTCACGCACATCGACAGCTACGGCGAATCCCACCGCTCCTTTGTCAACGGCCAGTACACGGCCGACGGCGGCACCCACCAGAGCGCATTCCGCGAGGGCGTGCTCAAAGGCGTCAACGAGTTTTACAAGAAAACCTTCAACGGCGTCGATGTCCGCGACGGGGCCTTTGGCGTCGTCTCCGTCAAGGTCAAGGAGCCGGTTTTCGAGTCGCAGACCAAAAATAAGCTGGGCAATACCGATATCCGCGGCTGGATCGTCAACGAGACCCGCGAAGCCATCGTCGATTTCCTCCACAAAAATCGAGAGACCGCGCAAAAGCTCGAAGCGCGCATCATCCACAACGAAAAGCTCCGCAAGGAGCTAAACGCAGTTAAAAAGGAAGCCAAGGAGGCGGCGCGCCGCATCGAGATCAAGATCCCCCAGCTCAAGGACTGCAAGTACCACAAAGGCGACAAGAAGCGCGGCGAGGAATCGACGATTTTCCTCGCCGAAGGACAGTCGGCCGCTGGCTCCATTGTCTCCTCGCGCGACCCCGAAACCCAAGCCATCTTCACCCTTAGGGGCATGCCGCAAAACCTTTACGGCAAAACCCGCGCCTCCATCTACAAAAACGAAGAGCTCTACAATATGATGATGGCCCTCGGGATCGAAGAAGACATCGACAACCTGCGCTACAACCAAGTCGTCATGGCTACCGACGCAGATGTCGATGGCTTCCACATCCGCAATATCCTGATGACCTTCTTCCTCACCTATTTTGAAGAGTTAGTTACCTCGGGTCACATCTATATCCTCGAAACTCCGCTCTTCCGGGTCCGCAACAAACAAGAGACCTACTACTGCTACGATGAGCGCGATCGCCAACGCGCCGAAAAGAAGCTCAAAGGCACCGCGGAAATCACCCGCTTCAAGGGCCTTGGCGAGATTTCCCCCAAAGAGTTTGGACAGTTTATCAATGGCGACATGCGGTTGGTCAAAGTCGGCGTCCGCTCGCTTGACACCGTCCCCGAGACCCTCTCCTTCTACATGGGCAAGAACACCCCCAACCGCCGTGACTATATTATGGAGCATCTAGTCTAATGGCCTATATCGACAATCTCTACAACAACTACTTCCTCGAATACGCCTCCTACTCCATCAGAGACCGCGCGATTCCGCACATTGACGACGGGCTCAAACCCGTCCAACGCCGCATCCTCCACGCGCTGCACAAGATCGACGACGGCAAATTCCACAAGGTCGCCAATGTAGTAGGACAGACCATGCAGTACCACCCGCACGGCGACCAGTCGATCTACGGCGCGCTCATAGTGTTAGCCAACAAGGACCTCTTCATCGAGAAACAGGGCAATTTCGGCAACATCTACACCGGGGACGAAGCTGCCGCCTCCCGCTATATCGAGTGCCGGCTCACGCCACTGGCCAAACAGGTGCTCTTTAACAAGGCACTGACTGACTACGTCGATTCCTACGACGGTCGCAACCAGGAGCCAGTGGTTTTCCCCGCCAAGATCCCGGTGCTGTTAGCCCAAGGTGCCGAAGGCATTGCCGTCGGCATGGCTACCAAGATATTGCCGCACAATCTCATTGAACTGTTAGAAGCCCAAATCGCCTATTTGCAAGACCGCCCCTTCCAGCTCCGCCCTGATTTCCCCACCGGCGGCCTAGCTGATTTCTCCGCATACAACGACGGCAATGGCAAAGTCTTAGTCCGCGCCCGGCTCGACACCGCCGACCCCAAGCGCATTGTCATCCGCGATCTCCCCTTCGGCACCACCACCGAACAACTTATCGCCTCCATTGAAGACGCTGCGCGCAAGAACAAAATCAAGATCGGCGCCATCTCCGACTACACCGCCGAAAACGTCGAAATCGAGATCAAGCTGCCGCGCGGGACCTACACCGAGGAAATTGTGGATGCACTCTACGCCTTCACCGACTGCGAACTGTCGATTTCAGCCAACCTGATGCTGATCAACGAGCACAATCGGCCCCAAGTCATGAGCGCGACCGAAGTCCTGCAACACAACGTCGATCGCCTCGTCGATATCCTCAAGGCCGAGCTCCATCTCGAAGCCGAGCAACTCAACGACAGGCTCCACGCCAAGACCCTAGAACAGATCTTTATCGAAAACCGCATCTATCAGGCCATTGAGGAGCAGACCACCACGGACGAAGTCGACTTGGCCGTGCGCACCGGGCTTTGGCCTTTTGCCCCTCAGATCAAACGCGATATCACCGACGACGATATCGAGACCCTGCTCAAGATCCCGATCCGCCGCATCTCGCGCTACGACATCAATCGCGCTGAAAAAGAGATGAAGGAGATCCGCGCCCGACTGCGCCAGATCAAGAAGCATTTGGATGGCATCATTCCCTACACCATCGCCTTTCTCCAAGACCTCATCGACAAATACCGCAGCCAGTTTCCGCGCCGCACCGAAATCGTGGAGATCGAAAGAGTGGATGCGCGCTCGGCTGCCAACCGCAACCTCAAGCTCCGCTACGACAAAAAGACCGGCTACCTCGGCCACCAGATCAGCGGCACCACCCTCTGCGATGTATCGCTCTACGACGCTGTGCTCGCCATCCGCAAGGACGGTACCTACTCGGTCGTCCACGCGCCGGACAAGCTATTCGTCGGCAAGGGCATGCTCTACTGCGGCTTGATCGACAAAGACCTTGTTTTCACCGTCGTCTATAAGGACAAAGCCGGTGTCTCCTACATCAAGCGCTGCACAATCGACAAGTTCATCTTAGGCCGCAGCTACGATCTCGTGCCTGCCGAGTGCAGGGTGCTCAAGCTGACCACCGACTCCGACAAAAAGATCGCCCTCGACTACAAGCCCAAGCCGCGCCTCCGCAAACTCAACGAGGTCTTCCCCATCAGCGAATATCCCGTGCGCGGGCTCCGCGCCGGCGGCATCCGCCTGAGTACCAAAGAGTTGGAAGGCTGCAAGCTCCTGTGATGGCTATCCAAGTCCGGCCAACCATGCACGCATCGAGCCTGGATCTTCTTTGAACATCAGCGAGCCAGGGACAACATAATCGGCACCAGCTCGCGCGATCTGCGGCACAGTGTGGCGGCGAATCCCGCCATCGGCCTCCACCACGGCCACCAAGCCACGCCGGTCTATCTCGTTCCTAGCCCGGCGAATCCTAGCGGGTGCCTGCGGGTCCATATCGGCACCCTTGATCCCGGCAGCCGTGTTCAGCAGCGTCAGCACATCCAATAGTGGCCAATAGGGATCGAGCAGGTCGAGATCCTCTTCCAGCAACAGTGAGACTCCGGCCTGAAGTCCCCTTGCCTTGATCGCCTCCAGCACGGCACCCGGGTCAGCGATCGAGTCAAAACAGATGATAATGGCGTCGGCACCCGCCTCGGCAAAGGGATCGATCCACGCGCCCGGGTCGGTGGTCATCAGGTGCATTTCAAAGGGCCGATCCGTATGTGGTCGCAGTGCCGCCACCAGATCTGGAAAAAACAGCATCGTCGGCGCATAATGGCCATCGGCCACGTCGAGGTGGAAGCGCTCTGAATAGGGTTCGACGCGCTGGATATCAGCCGCGAGATTGGCCAAGTCGGCCGACCACAGGGAAGTTGCGCATTTGAGCATCGTGGACCTCTGTAAATAAGCGGACGGGATGGAGGTGTCAATATAGGGAGACCCTCATTTAGTGACCAATTTGCCTTTGTACCAGAGGGCACTGTTATTTTTACCCATCACTTACATCACAGCAAGGGAAACGCCCTATGACCACTACTCTAACAACTATGGATTGGGACCTGACGAGCTATTTCGCTGAATTTGATGGCCCGGCCATGCGGCAATTCAAAGATGAACTGCAAAGGGACATTGCAACGGCACGCGAACAAGCCGCTGCCCTAGCACCGCTGGCCGAGGACAATGCCGACTCCTGGGAGGCCGTGTTCCTCCGGACTGAGGGCCTGACTGACCGCCTCTCCCATCTGGGATCCTACCTCGGCTGCCTCACTGCAGCGGACGCTCGCAATGAAGACTACGCCCGTGAGGAGGCCGCCTTTGCCATGCTGGCGGCCGAGAGCGAAAAGCTCGATGTCGAACTCCTGCGCGCGCTCAAGGACGCCTCGGACGAAATGTTTGCCAAGTTTGCCCAACGGCCCGCCTTGGCCGATTGCAGCCACTTCCTCCGCCGCCAGCGCGAAGACGCACAGCGCACCATGAGTCCGGAGAAGGAGATGCTCTCTGCCGACCTCGGCGTTGACGGTCTCCACGCTTGGGGCCGCCTCTACGACTCAATTTCCGGCAAGCTCGAATTCGACATGGCGTTTCCCGACGGCCGCACCGAGCGCCGCCCCATGTCGCAACGCCGCGCCCTAATGGAAGACCCCGACCGCCGAGTTCGCCAAGCCGCCTTTGATGGCGGCAATCGGGCTTGGGAAAGCATGGAAGATGTCGCCGCCGCCGCGCTCAACGCCATCTCGGGGACGCGGCTGACCCTCAACCAGCATCGCGGCGTAGACCACTTTCTCGATGTCGCTCGCTTTCAAGCGTCAATCTCGCCCAAGACCCTCGACGCGATGTTCGCGGCTATCGCCGAGCAAATCGAACTGCCCCGACGCATCCTCGCCCTCAAGTCGCAGCTCATGGGCATCAAAGGCGTCGCTTGGTACGATCTGGGCGCGCCGCTGCCGCTGCCCGACCAAGGGCAGCTCTCTTGGGAAGAGGGCCAGGACCTCGTCATCCGCTCCTTTGCGGCGGCTTACCCACGCCTAGGCGAGTTCCTCAACCAAGTCTGCGAACGCCAATGGATCGAGCACGCGCCCCGCCCCGGCAAGCGGCCCGGAGCCTTTTGCACCGGCTCGTTGTTGACCCGCGAGTCCCGCGTCTATATGACTTACAACGACACCCTCGGCGATGTGCTGACGCTCGCCCACGAGATCGGCCACGCCTTCCACAGCTACATCATGCGCGACGTGCGCACCTATGCCCACTTCTACCCGATGACGCTGGCCGAGTCGGCCTCTACCTTCGGCGAAATGATCCTCACCGAAGGCATCCTCGCTGACCCTTCCTTCAGCCCGGCCCAAAAGGCCAGCGCCCTCGACCAAGAAATCGGCCACGGCGCGATCTTCCTGCTCGACATCCCCGTGCGCTACCAGTTCGAGAAAAAACTCTACGAGGACCGCGCCGACGGCGAAATTACGGTCAGCCGCCTCAAAGAGCTGATGGTCGAAACCCAGCGCGACGTCTTCGGCGATTCGCTCGCGCAGGGGGGAGAAGACCCCTACTTCTGGGCCTCGAAACTCCACTTCTATATCACCGGCGTGACCTTCTACAACTTTCCTTATACCTTCGGCTTTCTACTCAGCCGCGGCCTGTATTCAATGTTTAAACAAGAAGGACCCGACTTTCTTCCCCGCTATGAGGAATTCCTTCGCCTCACCGGCAGCGATACCGCCGAGGGCGTGGCCCGTCGAGCCTTGGGCCGCGACCTCGAAGATACCCAGTTCTGGACCGAGGCCATCCAGACTTTGGAGGCCCCGTTGGCCGAATTAGAGAAATTGCTACCCGAGGTTCTACCTCAGCATTCGTGAGAATGCCGACAGACTCTTACGCTCCGGCCACCTCAACCGCAAGGATTCCCATGTTGCGCTTACTCCTAATCTTCTCCTTTTGCATCGGCTCGGCTTATGCCGCCGACAATCCCGCAGCTCCCGGCTTCAACGCCGCCGGTTCCGACCCCAAAGCCATCGCCCTAGCCGACGAAGTCATGGCTGCGATGGGCGGCCGCGCCAACTGGGACGCTACCCGCTACATCACTTGGCGTTTTTTCGGTTTTCGCTTACACGTGTGGGACAAGTGGACAGGGGACATTCGCTTCGAGCAAGGCGAGCTGACGGTGCTGATGAATATCCACAGCAAAAAAGGCCGCGCCTTCGTCGCTGGGGCGGAAATCAGCGATCCCGACACGCTCGCGGCCAAACTCGACCACGGCTACCGCGCCTGGATCAACGACTCGTACTGGCTGGTCATGCCCTACAAGCTCAAGGACACCGGCGTCACCTTGCGCTATCGGGGCCTAGAATCCACCGAGGATGGCCGACCAGCCGAAGTGTTGGAACTCACTTTCAAAGACGTCGGCGTCACTCCGCAGAACAAATACGCGGTCTGGATCGACCAAGAATCGCGGTTAGTGACCCAATGGGCGTTCTACCGCGAGGCTGCCGACGCCGAACCGCGCTTTATCGGCCCCTGGACCAACTGGCAGCGCCACGGATCCATTTTGCTCTCCGACGGTCGCGGCGAGCGCCAGCACACCAATGTGGCGGTCTTAGACAAATTGTCGCGCTCGGTTTTTACGAGTCCGGAGCCGCTGGATTGCTCTTGCCTTCTTGAGTAAATAGGCACTACACCGCTAGGCCGATACAGTCAACACCACAAAAAAAGCCGACCCAGCTATTGGGTCGGCTTTTGCATGGGAGCGCTTTCAGTTCACGCCGCCTGCAGCTCATTCTCGGGCGCGTTTTCCAGCCGCGACAGCCAATAGGACACATCGTAGTTCTCGTCGCCGGTCAAGAAGCGCCACAGCTTGATGCGGTTGACGACCTCCAAGCGTGCCTCGTTGCCGTACCAGCGGTGGTTGGCGTTGAGCAGCGCGGGGATTTCCGCATCGTCGATATCGTCGGTATTCCACAGCTTCTTTTGCCGCACCGTGGGGTTGAGCCGCAGTTTGAACATATAGCGCTTGCGGCCGGTTAGGTTGGGCTGGGCGCAGTGCCAGATGCCGTGGTGGGCCACGGCCACCGTGCCGGCCTTGCAGACCATCGGCATCTGCCCGAGGAAGTTTTGATAGCGGGCGATGTCCGACTCGCTGATGCGGCGGTAGTGACTGCCGGGCAGGAACATGGTGCCGCCCATCTCGCGCGGCGTGTCGTGGGCAAAGTAAAAAAACTGGACGTCAAAGTGCAGCCGGGTGTCGATAATCGCGTCGGCGTGCCAGATCTGCCCGTGCTCGTGGTGAGCACCAACCGTATGCACGGCGTGGTGGTCGTAGAGCGGATCGGGGCCGACTAAGCTGTGAATGATCCCCTGAATCTGGGGCAGGCGCACAACTTGACCGACTGCCGCATCGGTCCACAATTCGGCGAGTGGCGCGCCAGCGCGGCCCCGTGGGACTCCGGCTTCCATCTCCGCGCACGCGGCGCGATTGATCTCTTCGGGCACCAACTCGTCGAAGCGCAAAAAGCCATCGGCGACAAACTGCGCCATCTGCTTGGTATTCAGGAGATATTGCTTATCGACCATCGACTGCCTCCATCTTTTCGAGAATGTACTCGTATTTCAGGTAGGATGTGTTGTATTCCATGCCTGGATAGGCCGGGTACTGCTGGGGGAACTGAACCACCCGCCATCCGTCTTGCATGGCCGCCACCACCGAAGGATAGGGCGGTTCCTCGCTGTCGCCGCTGCTGGACCGGTCCTCACCCGTGCCGTCGTAAAGCGACCAAGCCACGGTTTGGCTATGCAAATCGGGAGAATGAGCGTAGAGTACCAATAATTTCTGCCGGAGCTGGGCCATGGCGTCCTCTCGTTAAGAGTATGCAATAATAAGGACGCGGCACAGCCCCCGGCAATGAGCCACTCGCCCGCTCAGTTGTTCGAAAACTCGATCAACTGCCCGCCGCACTCGTCTTTCATTTTTTCCAACGCCCTGTTCCGCAACTGCCGCACGCGCTCGCGGGTGACGCCCATGGACTCGCCGATTTCCTCCAAGGTCTTGGGCGCGCTGTCGTCGAGGCCAAAATAAGCGCGGACGATGTGGGACTCGCGGGAGTCGAGCACCTTCAGACAATCGGCCACAGCCGCGCGCATTTCCCTGTCGACAAAGCGCTCGTGCGAACTGGGCTCGGACGAGACAAAAGTCTGGGCAAACGTCATCTCGCCGTCGGCAAAGGCAGGGGCATCCAAGGGCAGGTCCGGCTGCCCTATCTCAAAGGCGTTGCGGATGCGCTCCGTCGAGAAATCGATGCCGGCGGCGATTTCCTCGATAGTCGGAGCGCGCCCCAGCTCTTGGGCGAGGACATCGGCCTCCTTTTCGACCTTCTGCCGGTCGCTGACCCGGCTCAGCGGTGGACGAGCAATTTTGCCGTGTTCGGCTAAGGCTCGAAGAATGGCTTGGCGAATCCACCACACCGCATAGGTGATGAACTTAAAGCCACGAGTTTCGTCGAAGCGTTGGACGGCTTCCATCAGCCCGAGGTTGCCCTCGGAAATAAGCTCGATCAGCGAAAGACCAGACTCGTGGTACTCGCGGGCGACGCGAACCACAAAGCGCAAATTGGCCTGTACCAGTGCCTGGCGCGCCTCTTCATCTCCTGCTTTGGCGCGTTTGAAGAGGGCAATTTCTTCCTCGCGACTGAGCGGCTCGGCATCTTTTATATCGCGCCAATAGAGATCGGTCGCCGAGTACATTGTTTCTTTCTTTTGTACGTTCATTTCAGGTCCCAATGTTCGCAGTGAACAACCTTTACGTTCACGTTAAAGTTGAAGATAGAATACCAAGTGAACATGCGCAAATACTATCTTTTGACGCACCAATAAGGCCAAACGTTCAATCCAAGGGCGTTCGGCGGCTCTTTTTTTTCTCGGAATGACGCCGCTTGCTGTCGAGGCGGCGCGCTTGGGCGGCGCGGCTGGGTTTGGTTTTTTTGCGCTTGGGCGGCGTTTTGAGCGCCTCGGCGATTAGGGCGGCCAGCTTGTTGAGGCAGTCGGCGCGATTGCGTCCCTGCGTGCGAAACCGCTCTGACTGGATCGACAGCTCGCCTGTGCTATTCAGCCGCGCGGCGAGCTTCTCGGCAATTCGCCGACGCTGTTCGTCGCTGAGCACCGAACTGTGGACAAAGTCAAACTGTAGCTCGACGGAGGTATTGAGCTTGTTGACGTTTTGTCCCCCTGGCCCAGAACTGCGATGGAACTTGAAGCGCAGTTCGGAAAGCGGGATGGAGAGAGTGGGCGAGACGTATAGGGTTTCCATAATTGATAGTAGCTTCCCAGCCTGCAGACTTGGTTGGTACGGCCTGCGGACTTGAAGAGAACCTAATGCCTATTCTTTATATTACTCAATCTGTTATTTCTGTATCTAAAAAGGCCAAACCCTAACAAGCGTTTAGTTAAATATATAAACCCAATAATTATCAAGGGATAGCCGCATTGGAGACTTCTGGGGAGTGCGGCTTTTACTGGAACTGCTAGGCCGTTACGTCTATATAATAGGAGATTTTCATGGCACCGCTTTCCACCCGCGTCACTGCCACACTAGCTAATGCTGCGGAACGGCCCAGCGTCGTCTTCGAGTACCAGCAAACGCCCATCTACCACAAGCCCGTCACCGTCGAAGCCCCCCTCGACGAAAGGGGTGCCCTCGTAGTAGAACTGCCATTTACTGAAGCGCAAATGGTTTCGGTCAATCTCGACAAGAAGGTCAAGCTCTTTCTGGAACCGGGAGACCAGTTGCACATCGACGCGGACTTGCTCAACCTGCCTCAGTCCCTCCGCTTTTCCGGCCAAGGCGCGGCCAACAACCAGTTCCTCGCCGCCTTGCGGGCTCGCTTCCCCGATTACCTGCGCATCGACTACGAAGACTTGGAGATTGACGCTCATCGCCAAATAATTGACCAGCGGCGCTTGGAATTGGAGCGCTTTTTGGACGAGGGTTCCAGTCAGTACCAACTCTCGCCCGCTTTCGTCGATTACTATCGCGCTGAAATCACCTATGAATGGGCCAATGAGATAGTCTCTTATCCGATCAATTACAAGATGCAAAACAAACGGAAGCGTCTAGGCCTCCCCGCGGACTATTACGACATCCTCGATCAAGTCGAACTCGTTGACGAAGCGGCTATCGGCACTACCCATTACGGTGATTTTCTGTGGGAAAATTTCTTGCGTATAGTAGACGAAGCCTATGAGCGAGCCGAACGGGAGCAACTATCCGAGGAGGAACGCCGAGCCTTTATCCAACCCCACACCATCGCGTATCTGCCAGACTTCGTTGTGCGATTGGACGAAGAGCAGCGCCGAGGAGACTTAATCCAACCCCACACTATCATCTATCCCTTAGCCAAGCGGCTCTTACACGGCAAAGTCCTATATTTCTTTCTCGCCGGTACAATCGTCATGGACTTTCAACACGGCCGTTTTAACCAAGGCAAACAACGCCTAGCCGAATTCCTCCAAGACAACCCCTATCCCGAATACACCGAGGTCGTCGAAGAAGTCGTGCCAGGAGCATCCAAGCTCAAACCCGGCCAGCCCGCGCCCGACTTCACCCTCGACGATCTGCAAGGTCAAAGCGTCTCCCTGAGCGATTTCAGAGGCCAAGCGGTTTTCTTGGACTTTTGGTCGAATGGGTGCAGCCCGTGCATCGAAGATTTTCCCTATCTAGAAAAGATCAAACACCAGAGCCAGAGCCAGAAAGTCGTCTTCCTGAGTATCTCCTTGGACTCCGACGCTACGTGGCACCAAGCAGTGGAGGAGCACGGCCTGACCGGCGTCCACGTCCGCTCCCTAGGCGGCTGGCAGGCGGAGGTGGCTCAATTGTACCAGGTCCGAGAGATACCCTTCTATCTACTAGTGGGACCAGACGGCCGGATAGACGGTCGCGTTGACGATGTCAAGGAGGTCGAGAAGGTGGTCAGCCGCATTGAGGAAGTGGCGTCTGGAAAGGTCCCGTCATCAAAAAACAGCCTATCGGAGATAATTATCAAGGGGTAGCCACATTACCATGCCTTGCGCTGGGGCTATGGTTAAGCTAAATGTCTAATACCATGCTTAAAGCATTTCAATATAGGCTCTATCCCACCGGTCGGCAGACTCGCCTTCTTGGCGAACACCTCGAAACCTGCCGTAGGTTGTATAACTGCTTGGTGTGCGACCGGGTGCAAGCCTATACGGATCGCGGTGAATCGCTCACCTACCATACCCAAGCCATTCGTATCCCCTTTCTCAAGACAGACTGGCCACCGTTGGCTAAAGTACATAGCCAAGTACTACAAAACGTAGCCGTGCGTGTGGACTTGGCGTTCCAGGCTTTCTTTCGTCGGTGCAAGGAAGGCGACAAGCCGGGTTTTCCGCGCTACAAAGGCGAAGGCCGCTACGACTCTATGACGTGGCCCCAAACTGCCGGGTTCGCACTGGCGGCTGGCCGGTTGCGCTTGGGCAAGATCGGGCACCTCAAGGTGCGCATCTCGCGCCCGTTGGAAGGCCAGCCCAAAACCTGCACGGTGCGCCGCACGGCGATGGGCAAATGGTATGCCTCGATAGTCTGCGAAACGGTTGCTAAGCCGTTGCCCGAAAGTACAGAGGCGGTTGGCATTGATGTGGGATTGGAGAAGTTCGCCACGCTGTCCAACGGCGAACAGATAGCCAACCCGCGCTTCTTTCGCCAAGAAGAGAAAGAATTGGCCAAGGCGCAACGCAAACTGGCCAAGGCAGAGAAAGGCACGCCGGAGCGAGCCCAAGCGCGGAAGGTGGTTGCTCGGGTCCATGAACGCATCCGGTTCAAACGGCACGATTTTGCGCATCAACTGGCTCGTCGGTTGGTCAACCACTACGGCTTGATCGCCGTCGAGAATCTGACTATCAACGGTATGGTGCATAATCACCGTCTTGCTAAATCCATTCACGACGCGGCTTGGTCGCAGTTTCGGCACGTCCTGTCCTATAAAGCGGAAGAGGCTGGTAGGATATTGATTGCTGTCAACCCGGCCTATACCTCGCAAGATTGTTCCCAGTGTGGACATCGTCTCAGAAAAGCATTGTCCCAACGTAGACATGTATGTCCTTGCTGTAGGCTGATCCTCGACCGAGACGAAAATGCCGCTCGCAACATTCTGAGATTGGGGCTACAATCTCAGGCGGCTTGACCGCCAAGAAGCCCTAGCCTTTAGGTCTGGGAGTAGTCAATATGTCTCATAGCACACCCATTATCACATTTTCGCCAAGGAGATATCCTCTATGAATCGCTATACCGCGGCAATCGTCGGCTGTGGTTCCATCGGCAACGCCCACATGGAAGGCTACAATCTCGTGGACGAGGTCGAGGTGATTGCCGTCGCCGACCCAGTTCCCATGGCTCGCAAAACCTACGTGGACGCATACGGCATCCCGCAGGAGTTTGAAACGGTCGAAGAAATGATGGAAAAGGCCCGGCCCGACATCGTCAGCGTCTGCACTTGGCACCTTTTGCATCCAGCACCCACCATTGCCGCAGCTGCAGGTGGTGCCCGCGCCGTCATCTGCGAAAAACCCATGGCCATCGGCATGGCCGCGGCCGACTCCATGGTCGACGCCTGCGAGGCGCACGGCACCCAATTAGTCATCAGCCATCAACGCCGCTTTACCCCGGGTTGGGAAAAGGCCAAGGTACTAGTCGAAGAGGGCGCGATTGGCGAGCCGGTCTTCGTCACCAACAAGGTCGCCGACGGCCTGACCAACTGGGGTACGCACTCCATTGACGGCTCGCGCTTCGTGCTCGGCGATCCCTGCGCTCAATGGGTCATGGGCGCAGTCGAGCGCCGCACCGACCGCTACGAGCGCGACACCATGATCGAAGATGCCTGCATGGGTTTGGTCCACTTCGCCGGCGATCTCCAGCTTTTCATTCAGTCCGACCTCATGCGCGAAGGGGCTGGTGCCGGCTGCTTTGAAATCCGCGGCAGCGAAGGGCTCTTATCGGTGAGCGAGACCCGGCTCCAGATTATGAATGCCTCCTCTAACGGCTGGCGGGAAGTCGATCTCGCGCTCACCGAAGGCACCAAGGCCATTGGCGGCAACACCAATGCCGCCCAAGTCCGCGAACTCATCGCCTGTCTCGAAGGCCACAAGGCCAAGCACCGCAACGCCGGCACCACCGCCCGCGACACCGTGGAAATTATGATGGCCCTCTACGAATCGGCGCGCCGCAACCGCGTGATCCACCTGCCGCTGCAAGAAAAGGGCTATCCCCTCCAGCTCATGGTCGAGGAGGGCGGCCTACCCATAGAAGTCGAGGGGCACTACGACATCCGCGGCTTTCTCAAGCGCGATGGCATCGACGAAGCCAAGTACAAAAAGCTTTGGGACGAGGGCATGGGGCACCACCAAATCATGCGCCAGCTCCACGACGAAATAAACCCGCGTTGAGTAGGGTTGGGGTCAGGGGATATATTGACATTCCCCGGCCCCTCCAGTACTTTTTGTCCTTTTAAACTTGTGCACCCGCACCAAGCGGTGCCTTAAAAAGGAGCGTCGTCATCAACAAGTTTCGCAGCTCGCGCCGAGAGGCCGTAGCCAAGCTCAAGTCCGAAGACATCGACTACAAGCGCCTCGATGTCCTAGTCAAGTTCATCACGCCAACCGGCAAGATCGAATCGGCTCGGCGCACCGGTGCCACGCGCAAGCAACAGACGCGCGTCGTCCGCGCCATCAAGCGCGCCCGCTTTTTGGCCCTAGTCCCCCACACTCTCGACGACACTCGTTGACCGAGCCAAGCGCGCCCAATGGCTGCCATAGGGCTGATTGAGACCCGCGGTCTCGTTGGCGTCATCGAAGCAGCCGACGCGGCCGTAAAATCCGCTCCGGTCGAGCTCATCGGCATCAAGCCCATCGGCGGCGGGCTGGTTTCAACGCACTTTAGAGGTGAGGTTGCCGCCGTCCAAGTGGCGGTGCAAGCCGGCGTCGAAGCCGCGCTCAAGGTCAGCCAAGTGATCAGTCACCGCGTCATTCCCGCCCCCCATTTAGACGTAGAAAACCTGCTCCTGCCCCAGCCTCAGGTAGCTCCCCCATCAGCGCAACCCCCCCCCGACGAACTAGAGGACTTGCCAGTCGCCCGTCTGCGCCAACTCGTGCGCCAGCTACCCGACGCTCAGCTCAAAGGCCGCCAAGTTTCGCGGGCCAATAAAGAGGCGCTCCTCCGAGAACTGCGCCGCGCCTCGGAACCAGACACTTAAAACCATACGAGGTCTCAGTGGACAACCTGTGGAACAATCTCGTGAAAGGGCTGCAAGAAGGCGCGGCCGCGGCCGCCGACAAGGCTGGCGACCTGACCCGTCTAGCGCGTGCCCGGCTCGATATCGCCGCTGCCAAAAACCAACTCCACCGCACCCAAGCGGACCTCGGAGCACGGGTCCACCAGCTTCTCGAAGCCGGTTCCGACCCCGTGACCGACGATCAAGTACAAGCGCTGAACCAACAGATCAAAGAGCAGAGTGCTGCGCTCGCCGATTGCGAAGCGGCCTATGAAGCGCTGCAGAGCACGGTGCGCGCGGAAGAGCGCACCGCCGATTAAGAGTCTAGCGGTAGCAACGTTTGCTGGGAGTCCGGCGGCGCGGCGGGCCAGTGCGCTGCAAAGCCGCCGTTCGGTTTCCCGTTGTATTGCGCCACCAGCGTCATGCCGTCAGCCTCGCCGGCAATTCCCGTAACTTCGTTTAACAACAAGTCTTGTTCCTGAGTCGTCATTACCGGAAATCCGTAGTGGCGGCTTATGTACTTCAACGGACCGTTCTCTGCCGTGCGCGCAGCGGCCCACTCCGCGTGCCGGGCTAGCCGGGCGCAATTGTACTCGTTGGCGGCAGGAGGTGTGGAGCGCAGCAGATTTTGCGCGACCGGCACCAACGTCTCGTCAATCTCCACGCCGACCGAGTTTCTCCCTGCTGTTAAGGCAGCCGCCATCGTCGTTCCAGTCCCCGCAAACGGATCGAGCACTAGGTCTTCTTTGACGGAAAACATGCATATAAGCCGGTAGGCCAGTTCAAACGGAAAGGCCGCGCTGCGTTCGCGGGTCGGTGCATCGACAAGCCCTTGCGAAGTTCCCTTTACATCGAGCCACACGTCCGAGAACCAGACGTTGCGCTCCTCCCAGAAGAAGGCGCTCTCGCGGCGCTTGGCTTTTTCTGCGGCCGTGGTAAATGTTCGCCGCCGCCCTTTTCTAAACACGAGGATGTACTCGTGCTCATAGGTCACATACGCTCCTACGGGCAGCATCCCAGACCCCATAAATTTGTTGGGGGAGTTGGTCTGTTTGCGCCAGAGTATATCGGGCAAAGCGGCAAAACCCTGGCCGAGGAAGCTGCTGAGGATGCGGGAGTGATTGGAGTATAACTGGAAGTCGCCATCCAAGGTGCGGGTGGCGTCGCCAATGTTTATGCAGGCAATGGCCCCCGGCTTCGTGACGCGGTTGCACTCCAGCCAAACCGCATCGAGCAATTCGTGCATGAGCGCGAAAGCAGCCCGTCCATTGCCGCGCGACAGTTGCTCCCCAATGCGACCGTCTTGGAGCGCGAAAATCTCATCCCACATTTCCACCATCGGATAGGGCGGCGAGGTGACGATCAAATCGACCGACTCATCCGCGACTCCCGCCATGGACTGGGCAGGGCCGCATATCAGCTTAGCGGTGGTCCGCATGGATGCTGTACCGCCCGTCGCATCTCCAAGGCAGCTTCAGATGCAAACCTCTTTTGACTGACGTTACGCAGTGACTCTATTCGTCGGCCTCTAACAGGAGCCTAAAGGCTTCGAGGCTGGGCACCTGTATGGCCGCCCGATGCAACTGCTTGAGGCGCTGCACATCGTCGAGGGTTCCAATGCGGGCGGCCAACGGATCCGACGCGGCCAGCGCAAAGCGAATCTCCAGCACATCGAGCAGGTCTTCAACGGCGCGTTCTCGGCCGCCTTGCTCAATGCCTTGCTTCATGCCTTCCTCACGGGCACTTTCGGCGAGATACTGGGCAAACGAGGATTCGCGGATGAGGTCCATGAGATGCTCCTTGGAAACAGTGGCCATGATCGTCTGCGGATTATACACCAACCCGCTCAAGATCGCCAGTCCCGCGAGAAAATCGGCCTTGCTTGGCCGATCCAGCGGCAGGGCTGCCGCCCGAGCGACACAGTGCTCCAACCACGCCGCCTCGGTCTGACCGGCTGGCGGCTGCATCAACGGCGCAAATGGCAGCAAGCCCACAAACGCGCCGTCGAGCACAGCTTGACCGGCGAATTGGCGCAGGCGGATCACTTTATAGCGGATCACGACCGGATAGTCGGGATGCTCTTGAATGTAATACCCCGGGTCACGTCGTCCGGCGGCGGGGCGCAGGTAGAAGACGTGCGCGTACACCGGCAGGCCGTAGTGCTCGATCATGCGGCCGATGTAGCCAGCCATGCGGCGAGGCATGGCCGAGTGATCGGTGGTTTGAAATTCGTGATGTACTAAGGCGTCCTCGCCGCCGATGCACACGCGGAGGAGGCTGTCGGTGCGGCGGGCTTTGACGGTGGGCTGCTCGCTCTCTACCACTTCGACGTTTTCGATGTCGTCGCGCTGGAGGGCAAAGCGGGCGAAGTCGGCCGGGTAGGTTTGGATCAGGTGCTTGGAAACGATGTCGATTTCAGCCATGCGCCATGCCTTGCGTTGCGGGTAGGGAGGTACCCGTAACAGGCAAGAATCGTGCCAAGGCGGCGATTCAGAGGGGAGGAGGGGATATGAGGCGTTGGAGTGTAGCGGAAAGGATACAGGGATAGGAAGTTGGGGACAAAAGCTGCGTAACGTCCGTTTTTAACTCGATCCATATGCTTGGTGCAGGCTAGCTATCCTCGGCAAAGTAATTCTCGTCCAGTTTTTTCACATCGTATATGATTTCGGAGACTACGCCCCCGCCGTTGATTGCGGCTGCGCAATGCCGTATCCTTTCGGTAGCACCCTCAAGGAGGATAACCATGGCACCCCGCATTGACGACCGCGACTGGTCTGCTCTGACCACTGGCCAACGCATCCACCAACTCGAAGTCGAGGGCTACCTCGTCCTGCCTGACCTGCTCGACGCCGACCACATCGCCCGCCTCAAAGCCATCACTGCTACCTTCGAGACCACAGCCGTCGATTACAGCGAACGCCAGCGCGGCCGCAACAACATCCAATTCGACGGCGGCGAAATCACCGCCCTGCTCGGCCACCCGCCAACGCTCGCGTTTTTGCGCGAACTTTTGGGCGACGAAGTGATCTTCATGCACTACGGCTATGCGCGCTCCGAACCCGGCCACCCCGGTATCAGCCTGCACGCCGATGGCCAACCCTACGGCTCCCAAATTTTCGGCTTCGAGGGCTCTTGCCCGGTTTTGATACGGGTGCTCTACTATCTCGACGACCTCATCCCAGAGGTCTCGCCTTTCCGCGTGGTGCCGCGCTCGCACCTGTGCCTGCACGCTGACGCCAACCCCTATACGCGCTACGAATCCCATCCCGAAGAAGTCATGGTTCCCTGCAAAGCCGGTTCTGCCGTGCTCATCCACCACCGCATTTTCCACGGCAACTTCCCCAACGTCGGCACCTACCCACGCGAAATGCTGGCCGCCGCCTACCGACCCGCTTGGGCCGGGCCAGTTGACGAGATCAGCCCCTGGAACGAGGAAGACCTCCAGACCTTGCCAGACGAAATCCGCCCGCTCTTCGCCGACCGCAACACGCGCCACTGGGACTACCACGGCGGCAACAAACCCCCGAACATGGCCTCCGAGGCACCCGGCATGGATCCCAGCCGTTGGGAGCGCGCCTAACGCTACCGAGTGAACACCGTTCCCCGCACGTAAGACCCTTCCTCGGAAGCCAAAAACGCCAGCACCCGCGCTATCCCCATCGGGTCTCCCAGCACGGCATTTCGCTTTGCTTCCTCTGGGTCGCGGCCTGTGGCCTCTGCTCCCTGCGCTATATTCTTCAGTTTCAGCGGCGTTGCAATCCCCCCGGGGCAAATCACGTGCAAGCGCACCCCCTTAGGCCCTAACTCACCTTCCAGTTTGTAGTGAAACCCGTGCTGCCCCGCCTTGCTCGCGGCATAAGCATAGGACGAGGAACCGCCCCGTACACCCGCTCCCGAGGCGATAATCAGCAGCACGGATTGGCCGGCTGCCGCCAAGAGCGGCGTCGCGTATTTGGCCGAGAGAAAGGTGCCCTTCAGGTTGGTGTCGAGCGTCGCGTCCCAATCCTCTTCCGACAGCTCCTCAATGGTTTTGAACGCCCCCGTCAAAACCCCGGCCGAGAAAACCGCCACATTGAGGTGGGCGGTGCGCTCTCTGATCTGCGCGACCGACGCGGCCACGCTCTCTTCCAAGCGCACATCCGTGGCGTAGAAATGCGCATGGCCTCCCGCGGCCTCAATCTGTTCCACCGCGGCTCGGCCCTCTGCTTCGTTGTAATCAATGATGTGGACGCGCGCCCCTTCTTGGGCGAAAAGCTCGGCAGCGGCCCGGCCAATGCCGGTGGACCCGCCAGTTACCAACGCATCTTTGTCTGCTAGCTTCACACGTACCTCCTTCTAGCGCGTGCGGCGACGCGGCAAAAGTTGCCGATATATCGCCATGGGGTATTTTCTACAAGTGATCTGTTCAAACTCCGCTACATGACCACTAATCGCCAACTCGCCGTCTGGCTCCTCGCTGTCTCGGCTCTCATCGTCATCCTCGTGGCGTACGGGGGCTGGGTGCGCCTGACCCGCTCGGGCCTATCCATCGTCGAGTGGAACGTCGTCACCGGCGTCGTGCCGCCGCTAAGTGCTGCAGCCTGGGAAAGCGAATTCGCCAAGTACCGGCAGACGCCCGAATACCAGCTCGTCAACTATGGCATGGAACTGGACGCATTCAAATTTATCTACTACATGGAGTTCGGCCACCGCCTGCTCGGTCGGCTGGCCGGATTGCTCTTTGTGGTGCCCCTGCTCTATTTCCTCTGTCGCCGAGCCATTCCCCGCGCCCACATACCTGCCTATCTGGGCATTGGCCTGCTCTTCGCCCTCCAAGGCTTGGTAGGCTGGCTAATGGTCAAAAGCGGCCTAGACGACCGGCCCCAAGTAAGTCACCTGCGCTTGACTTTGCACCTTTGTTGCGCTCTGGCTCTTTTGGCCGCTTGCCTCTGGCAGGCCCTCGGCTATCTGTCGTCTGCGGCAGAGGTTCGGCCAGTGCCTCGCACCGCGCGCCGCCTTTGCGCTTGGCTGTTTGCCGCCATCTGCCTCCAGATCGCCGCTGGCGGCCTAGTCGCCGGGCTCAAGGCCGGGCACTTATCGGACACCTTCCCCAAAATGTTCGGAGTTTGGATCCCGGCCGGCTTGTGGTCCATGCAACCGCCGCTCGTAAACCTGCTCGACAATCCCATTACCGTCCACTTCCAACACCGCTTCTTCGCCTTTGCGGTCCTCGGGCTAGCACTAGCTCTGTGGGTAGCCGTCCGCCGCACGGCCCTGAAAACCGGGGCTGTCCTAATCCTCTGCTTGGTAGCGGTACAGATCGGTTTGGGGATCGGCACGGTCGTCGCGCATGTCCCCCTAGCCTTGGCCTCGCTGCACCAAGTAGTAGCCGTAGCCCTGTTCGCTGCTGCGCTTTTTCTCTGCCACCGCACGTACAGAGGCTAGACCGCTTCATAGCGGTTGATGATCTCGGTTTCGACCGCGCCGTCGGCCGCGATTCGGCGCACTGCAAGCGCGATCCGATGCTCGGAGTTTAGAGCTTCCCAGAGACGGGTGGGCGCATCGGCGAGGGATAACAGGTAGGGAACTCCAGAAAACGCCGGCAGCGGGTCGCCATCTGAGTCGTACGTAGTGATGGCGTAACCGTAGCCCGGCTCGATGCAGTTGAAGCGGAAGAAGTGGCGTTCGCTGCGCTCGGGATCAAAGGGGCTGGCTTTGAGTATGGCGAGCCAAGCTTCATCGGCCTCCAAATCGACATAGCCCGCTATGCGCGGCGTGTAGTTGGGCGGGTCCGGCTCGTGTAGCCAGCCAGCTAAGCTCTCGGCAAAACTGCGGCCGGCGGCAAAACCTTCGTGTATGGCGTCGGTATGCACCCCATTAGAGACAATGCTGCGCCGGGCGCAAACTCGCATGGCGTTGTAAATGATGAGCGTGGGGTCGCTCAACTTCGCGGGATCGGCCGCTTCGGTCCGCAACACGTCGCCCTCGGCGACGAAGATGCGGTTGCGGCTGTTGGCACTGCGCCCTGAGATCCAGTAAACCTGAATCCAAGTCCCCTCCATAGCCCGGCCGATTACAATGCCGCGGCCTACGTAGGGGTTTTCGGCCAGCCGTTGCCGCAAGTTGGCCGCAGCCTGTTCTCCTACCGTTTTTGTCACCATGCCACATAGTATAAGGACAACCCTACACTCGGCAAAAGCGCGACAGCACCGCCTTTTGGCACAAAAAAGGCCGGTGCCTTTTCTCGACGGGGAATATCGAGAAAAGGCACCGGCCTGTACCGAAATGGTCAGCCGAGGCGACCTACTTAGCTGCGCTTTAGCACTGGCAGACCGTTTTTGCTCTCAGACACCTCATAGCCAGCCGGCACCGCATCGAGAGCTCCTTCCTTCTCGGTTTTAGCAAAGAAATAAATCGTCTGCGAGTTCCCGTTTTTGAGGGTCGTGGTACGGGAATGCAGAATATATGCGACCCCCTTAGAATTTGTATGCGAAAAAGCCATGGCATCTCCTTACGTGTGATATAGAGGAAGCATGGAAGTCGAACGGCAAAGCACGACTTCTCGCTGAGTAGGGGAGTCTTTCTAGAAAAAAAGGCCATCTGGCCAAAATCGCAACTACTTTTGTAGCTCCCTCGCCTTGGGCCAGCACAACCACTAAGACGGCTCTTGACTAAGAGCAACCCATAGCGTAGAATATACTTTTCTTACCTAGGGAACTCAAAAGCCAAGGGTTAGGAGCAGTAGATGAGCAATTTCAGCGTCGAAGTCAGATCGGACGAACCTTTTGAAAAGGCGCTACGGCGCTTTACGTCCAAAACCCGCAAAGCCGGCTTGTTGCGCGACTTGAAGAAGCGGCGTTTCTATACTAAACCCTCGGTCCAGAAGAAGATCAACCGCCAAAAGAGCATCCGCCGGCAGCAGAAGGCCATTCGCATGGCCGAGGTTGGCTTCGTCCGCGGCGCACGCGGGGCCGGTGGGCGCAACGCCGGTGGGCGCAACGCCGGTGGGCGCAACGCCGGTGGGCGCAACGCCGGTGGGCGCAGCCCGCGCTAGGGTCTTTCCTTAAGCCCAGCTTGGAACGCTTAGCTCAACGCCATTAGCAATCGAAGGGAGGTAACCTTCATTATGTCCGAACGTCAAAGTGGATCCGTCAAATGGTTCGATAGTTCCAAGGGGTTTGGTTTTATTCAGCGCGAAGGACAAGACGACGTCTTCGTCCATTACAGCGCGATTCGCGGCGATGGTTTCCGCTCCCTAGAAGAAGGTCAGCAGGTGGAATTCGAAACGGTCGCAAGCCCCAAGGGCCTCCAAGCCCGAGATGTGGTCGTCATCGGCTCGGCCCCCCAACCCGAACCCACACCCGAACCCGAACCTCCGGAATAATCCTTCAGACAAACAAAAAAAGCGCGGGGCCTTTGGGCTCCGCGCTTTTTTTGTAGCCAATTCAGCCTAGTGAGTCTGGAAAAACTCCACGACTTCGCCGTTGGGTCCTTTGAAAAAGGCGACCGTCACGTTCAGCCTGTCCAGCGTCACATCCTTGGGTTCGACCGTGATTTCGCATCCGGCCGCTCGCACCCGCTCAGTGGCGGCGCGTGCGTCTGTAACCGCCAAGGCAAAGTGCGTCACCGGATCGTTGGGGCTGTCGGCTCCGAGTACGGGTGATTCGGTCGTGGGGGCGAAGAGTTCGAGGTGGCTCCCGTCGCCAGTGTCCAAAAGCGCGATTTTGCGCTCGGGCGAACCAAATTCGGCCACAACCTCCATGCCCAGCACATCTCGGTAAAAGCCCAGCGAAGTTTCCCAATCGCGCGTCTGCACGGCCACGTGGTGCATTCCACAACCGGCGATTATAGCGTTTTTGTCTCCTGCAGGCATCGACATTCTTCCTTTCATGGCACCCATCGGGGCCGACGGTTAAAGCAGATAGAAAAAGATATAGGCCGCCAGCCCAGTGCCGACCAAGGCACCGCCGTAGCAGAAGTAGTGAATGGGAAGGATAAACTTCCGCACCCCAAATTCGTGGAGCATGAAGCGGATGCGATGCGCCGCGTGGTAGAGAGGCAGAACAGCCACGACGAAAAAGACCACTTTGACCAACGGATGGCTGAGCAACTTGCTCATGGCCTCGTATTGGCTCACTTCTGCGCCGATCAATCCCAGCGGCTCGGCCAGCCCGGCAAAGTAGATTAGTACCGGGATCAGCATGGCGGCTACCACGCCGCCAGCGGAAAACAGGCCCCACCAGAAAGGTTCGGTTTTGTCTTGTTTGTAGCTCATGGCTATAGCGCGTACAGGAAAATGCAGCCAACGGCCGCCGACACGAGGAAAAATCCGACAAAGGCACCAGCCGTTACCAATTTGGGCGGCACGGTGAATGCGCCCATCCGCACGACCTGGACCCGGCCCATTACCCCCAGCCAAGTGATCGTGTGATAGAGCGCAAAGAAAAACGCAACCGCGTAAAAGACCACAAACGTCGGAGTCGTCAGTGCGGAGCGGCAAGCCGCATACGCTTCCGGCCCCTCGGCCAGCGCAAAGAGTTGGTAGAGGAAGAGGAAGACGAAGGCGGCGACGAAGACACTGCTCATTTCTCGCATCATAAACAGGAAGTAGTTGCGGCTCTTCAGCCACCAAGTCGGCGACAGCTTTGGCTTGTAGGTTTCGTACGACTGGCTCATTTGTTCCCCCAAGGCATGAGAAAGGATTTGAACCAGTTAGTCGTGGTTTCGAGCTTGGTGCGCTGGATGGCGGCGGCCGGGTCCACGTCCTTGGGACAAACCACCGAGCACTCCCCGATAAAGGTGCATTCCCAGATGCCCTCACTGCTAGCGGCGACGACCGTGCGCTGGGCATAGCCCTCGTCGCGCGAATCGAGGTTGTAGCGGTAGGACAGCGCGAGGGCCGCTGGGCCGACGAAGACATCTTCTAGCCCATATACGGGACAAGCCGCGTAGCACAGCAGGCAGTTGATGCACTGGCTGAACTGCTTGAACTCCTTTAGTTCCGCAGGCGATTGCAAGTACTCGCCTTCGGCGACCGGCTTTTCTTCCTCGCGAATGATCCACGGCTGGACCGCCTTGAGCTTGTCCATGAAATCGTCTATATCGACGACCAAATCGCGGACGATTGGGAAGTGGGCCAGAGGCTGGACCACCAGCTCGTTCGGGTAGTAGTCCTTGAGGAAGGCCGCGCAGGTCAACTTGGGCTCGCCGTTGACCATCATGCCGCAGGAGCCGCACACGCCCATGCGGCACGACCAGCGGTACGAGAGGGTGCCGTCGATGTGGTCTTTGATGTAGTTGAGCGCGTCGAGGACGACCCAATCCTCCTGATAGGGAACCTCGTAAACCTGCTCAGTGGGTGCGTCCTCCTGCTCGGGTCGAAAGCGGGTCACCCGGATGCCAATGGTCTTGTCGCTCATAGCTCCTCTCAATCAGTAGGTGCGCTCTTGGGGCTGCCAGCGGGTGATGACGACGTCTTGGTATTCAATGCGCGGCTCGCCATCGGTGCGATACGCCAAAGAGTGGCAGAGGAAGTTTTCGTCGTCGCGTTCCTCGTAGTCCATGCGCGAATGCGAGCCACGCGACTCCCGGCGCAACAGTGCCGAATGGGCCACCGTCTCGGCCACGTCGAGCAGCGAGCCCAGTTCCAACGCGGCAGTCAATTCGGTATTAAAAACCGATGAGCTGTCGTCAATCTGGACGCGAGTGTAGCGTTCCTTGAGCTTGGGCAACTCGGCACAGGTCGCCTCTAGGCTCTCCTGTTCGCGATAGATTCCCGCCCCTTGCTCCATCGTCTTCTGCAGATCCGTGCGAATGTCGGCAATGCGCTCGCTGCCTTCGTTTTTGAAAAACGCATTTTCAATCCGCTGCCACTCGTCGGCAGCCATCTTTTTCAAGCTATCGTACGACGGTGGATTGACCTCGGCGGCGTACTCAGCGGCATACTGGCCGGCCCGCGCGCCAAAGACCAAAAGCTCGGACAGCGAGTTGGAGCCGAGGCGATTGGCTCCGTTGATGGTGACACAGGCCGTTTCCCCGGCCGCGTACAAGCCCGGAATCGGCGTCGCCGTAGTAATGTCAGTGTGAATGCCGCCCATCATGTAGTGGACCACCGGGCGCACGGGCACTGGCTCGTACACGGGATCAATGCCCACGTAGTTTTTAGTCAGTTCGCGCACGAAGGGGATGCGCTCGTCTATTTTCTTTTCGCCCAAATGCCGCAGATCGAGATGAACGTACGTGCCGTACGGGCCGGAAAAGACCCGACCGGCTCGCTCCTCGTGGACGAACGCCCGCGAAACCATGTCGCGCGGACCTAACTCCATCTTGTCGGGCAAGTACTCGCTGAGGTAGCGGTCGCCCTTGTTGTTGATCAGGTAGCCGCCCTCACCGCGCGATGCCTCGGTCATCAGGATGCCCGTGCCCGGCAGCCCGGTGGGATGGTACTGCACAAATTCCATATCCTTAAGTGGGCAACCCGCTTGGTAGGCCATGGACATGCCGTCGCCGGTCTTGATGGCGGCATTGGTCGTAAAGGGAAAAATGCGCCCACCGCCGCCCGTACAGATGATCACGGCCTTGGCGGGAATTGCCTCCATGGCACCGGAGCGCACGTTGATCGCTGCCACGCCGCAGGCCGCGCCGTTGTCGCCGAGCAGCAGCCGAGTGCCAAACCACTCGTCGTAGCGATGGATGCGGTCGTATTTGAGCGAGGTCTGAAAAAGGGCGTGCAGCATGTGGAAACCGGTCTTGTCGGCCGCGTACAGGGTGCGCTTGACCGACATGCCGCCGAAGGCGCGCACGCTGATCCGGCCGTCGTCGTCGCGGCTCCAAGGGCAGCCCCAATGCTCCAATTGAATCAGTTCGTCGCGGGCCTCCTTGACGAAGATCTCGACCACGTCTTGGTCGGCGAGAAAGTCGCTGCCCTTGATGGTATCGAAGGCATGGGAGTCAAAGCTGTCGTCTTCGTCGCGTATCACCGCCGCGGAGCCACCCTCGGCTGACACCGTGTGGCTGCGCATGGGGTACACTTTGGACACCAAGCCGACGCTGAGGTTCGGATCGAGTTCAACGGCGGCAATCGCCGCCCGCAGACCCGCACCCCCGCCGCCTACGATCAATATGTCGTGGTTAGGTACATTCACGGGAAAAGCTGCTTAGGTAAATGGTGTGTTGCGAAGGTCAAAAAAATTAAATCATATCGCCGATGGGAGCAACAGCCCAGGCGCGGCGAGATTACGCCGGGGCCTGTAGTGCCCGCAGCCGGGCCACTTCTCGCGGTGTGGCGCGCCAAGCCGGGCCGGATTCGTGGCGCAGGGCATAGCCCAGCGGCGTGAGTTCTTCGACTTCGGCGAAGAAGTGGTCCTCCCCCTTGTGAACGCAGTCCATCACCTTGTCGTCAGCCTCCGGATTGCGCTGAATGCGCGCTCTAACCGTCAAGTCCGCTCCTTGGTCCAACAGGTACTCGAAGGTCTCCCAGCCCGTTCCCTGGTTGGCACCAATGGCGTGGAAGAGGGGCGTCTGACCGCCCACGCCGTTGCGGCCGGTCTCGGCGCAGGCATCCAAATCGGCACCGCGCCTCAGCAGCAGGTTCACGGCATCCAGCTCGTGATATTCGACCGCCACATGCAGGAGGGTGACACCCCGCAGCGTGAGATGGTCGCCATAGTCGAGCGAGAAGCGCGCCTTGACCAAATCGGGACAGCGGTCAAGGCGCTGCTCCAGTTGGTCGAGGCGGCCTCGGTGGATATCCATCGTCGGCCCATCCTCAAAGGTAGCTCCTGCTTCGACGAGCGCTTCGACGCAGGCGTGCAGGTGGACGGGGGACGAGCGGTGGTACGTCTGCAAAAGCCCGTAGAGGACGCGGCAGTCCCAGCCTTCGTTGTACGCGTCGTCGGGGTGGACGCCCAGCTTTAGCAGACGCTGCATGTGCTCTAGATTGTGATTCTCGCAGCACCCAAAAAGCGCTTCGTTCAATTCGCTCAGATTGGCACCGAATTCGACCAACAGGCGCATGGCATCCAAGCTAGCGTCGATGCGGTCGACGTACTGCAAGGGGGTATAACTCTGCCCGTTAGCGCCTTCAACACGGTGGTTCACCAAATGTGAGTGCTGGCGCAGCAGGGTCGCCAAAGCGTCTAAATCGCTCTCGTCGAGGGCGTTTTGCAAATCCATGCTATTCATATCCGTATTTTTTAACTGCGTCTTCGTCAAAGCCCATAAAGTGCGCTAGCTCGTGTACCAAGGTGATCTCCACCTCTCGCGCCAACTCGCCCTGATCGGGGAAGTCCTCCTCCAAAGGTCCCTGATAGAGCGCGATTACCGGCGGCAGATCGCCGCTGTCTTCGAGGCGGCGCTCGGGCAGGGGCGTGCCCGTGAAAAGCCCGTAGAGCACTTCCTCTGGATCGCCGGTGACCTCCTCGACCAGCTCGGGGTCGGGCCAGTCCTCGACGACGATGGCTAGGTTGTCCAACGCTTGGCGGAACTCCTCCGGCAGGCGCAGAAGGGCCTTTTCCACCAACTCTTCAAACGCACGGCGGCGCACGGCAATGCTACCAATCCGCGACGCTGCCGTCGTTTTCGTAGTAGAGTTCTCCGCCCAGTTCCTCTGAGTACTCGATCGTCTTTTCCACCTCGGACTCGATCAAATCAAACCCCAACCCCGGCTTGGTCGGCAGTTCGACGTGGCCATCAATCACCTGCCACGGATCAACGAGCAGCCCCTCGCCCAACCCCACGTCAATCTGTTCCTGCACGAGGAAATTGGGCACCACCGCATCGACCTGCATACAGGCGGAAAAGGCCACCGGGCCGATGGCGCAGTGCGGCATGATGTGGATGTAATAGACCTCGGCCATATTGGCGATCTTTTTCAGTTCGGTAATCCCACCCGCGTGCGAGCCGTCGGGTTGGATGTAGGAGACGGCCTGCTTTTCAAAAATCTCCCGGAACTCCCAGCGCGAGAGTAAGCGCTCGCCCGTGGCAATGGGGAAGGACGCGTGATCGGAGACCTCCTTCAGCGCATCGACATTCTCCTGCGGAATCGGCTCTTCGACGAACATCGGCCTCATCCCCGCGAGCTGGCCACACACCTCAATCGCCAACCCCGGCGTCATCTTGCCGTGGAAGTCAAAGCATAGCTCTACCTCGTCGCCGACCCATTCGCGCATGGTGTAGGCGTCTTTGACAAAGGCGTCGATTCGCGCCGGGGGCTCGTGGGCGCGCCACGCGCCCCCCGGCCCAGTCTTAAAGGCCGTGTAGCCTTTGGCCAACAGCATGTCAAGCCGATTTCGCGCCGCTGTCAGCGCCTCGTCGGTCTGGCCGTGGATGCCCCAGTGCGCGTACACGCGAATCCGGTCGCGCACCGCACCGCCCAAGAGCATATAGGTGGGGATATTGTAGTGCTTACCGGCGATGTCCCACAGCGCCTGATCAATGCCCGACAGCGCGCTCATCAGCACATTGCCGCCGCGAAAAAAGGCCGAGCGATAGACGTGCTGCCAGTGGTGCTCAATGCGGAGCGGATCCTTGCCGACGAAGTACTCGGCCAACTCTTCCACCGCCGCCCAAGTGCTCTTGGGCTTGCCCTCCAGCGTGGTCTCACCCCAGCCGACGATACCATTGTCCGTAGTAACTTTGACCAAGCGCATGCGCTGGCGTGGGAAAAACTGTTCGATCTTGGCAATCTTCACCGTCTAGTCCTTTCGTTAATGAGCCTCTCGCGTTACAACGGCACTGGACTTGCCGACCAAGAAGTCGAAATCAACTCCTTTGTCGGCCTGCATCACGTGGTCGATATAGAGACTGACGTAGCCCCGGGTATCGTGGGGCACAGGAGGCTGCCAAGCGGTACGGCGGCGCGCCAGTTCCTCGTCCGACACATCTAGGTGCAGTCGCCGACCCGCCACGTCAAGCTCGATCACATCGCCGTCGCGCACCAGCGCCAGCGAGCCGCCAATGGCCGCTTCGGGGGCCACGTGCAGGATCACGGTGCCATAGGCCGTGCCGCTCATGCGGCCATCGGAAATGCGCACCATGTCCCGGACGCCCTTTTCCAGCAGCTTTTTCGGCAATCCCATATTGCCGACCTCGGCCATGCCTGGATAGCCAACCGGCCCGACGTTTTGCAGCACCAATACGCTCGACTCATCCACGTCCAAATCGGGGCTGTCGATCCGTTTGTGATAGTCCTCAATCGTCTCGAAGACCACCGCTCGGCCGCGGTGCTGCATCAACTCGGGCGAGGCAGCCGACGGCTTGATGATCGCCCCGTCCTCGCAGAGATTGCCCCGGAGCACGGCCAAGCCCGCGGCCTCGATCAGCGGCGCGTCCAGCGGCACAATCACGTCGCGATTGTAGCAGACCGCCCCTGCGACATTCTCGCCAAGCGACTTGCCCGTCGCCGTCAAAGCGTCTAGATCCAGGAAATCCTTCAATTCTTGGATCACCACCGGCAAGCCACCGGCGTAATAAAAATCCTCCATCAGATACTTGCCCGCGGGCATCAAATTGACCAATAGCGGCAACTCGCTGCCGAGGCGGTCGAAATCGTCCACAGACAATTCGACGCCGACGCGCCCGGCGAGGGCCAGCAAGTGGACGACGCAGTTGGTCGAACCGCCGATGGCCGCGTTGACCTTGATGGCGTTCTCAAAGGCCGTGCGTCCGAGGATGTTGGACATCTTGAGGTCTTCGCGCACCATTTCGACGATGCGCGACCCCGCCAGATGCGCCAGCACCTTGCGCCGCGAGTCCGGGGCTGGGATCGCCGCGCCGCCGGGCAGAGTCATGCCGAGCACCTCGACCATACAGGCCATCGTCGATGCAGTGCCCATTGTCATGCAGTGCCCATCCGAGCGCGTCATACCGTCTTCGGCCAACCCAAACTCCTCGCGCGTCATCTTCCCGGCGCGAAAATCCTCGCTAAATTTCCACACGTCCGTTCCCGAACCAATATCGCCGCCGCGGTACTTGCCGTTGAGCATGGGACCACCGGGCACGACAATCGTCGGCAGATCGACGCTGGCCGCCCCCATCAAGCACGCTGGCGTGGTCTTGTCGCACCCGGTCAGAAGCACCACGCCGTCAACCGGGTTGGCGCGAATGCACTCCTCCACGTCCATGCTCGCCAAGTTGCGGAAGAGCATAGTCGTCGGACGCATGATGGGCTCGCCCAGCGAGGTGACTGGGAATTCTACGGGCAACCCTCCGGCTTCGTACACGCCGCGCTTGACGGCTTCGGCTAAGTCGCGAAAGTGAATATTGCACGGCGTCAGCTCGGACCACGTGTTGCAGATGCCGATGACCGGACGACCGTCGAATTCGTGCTCGGGCAGGCCGCGCTTCATCCAACTGCGGTGAATGAAACCGCCTTTGTCCTCGCGTCCAAACCAGTCGGCACTCCTCAGTTTTCCTTGCTCTACTGCCATTGATTCTCCTCTGCTTTTATTTTTTGCCTCAGCGGCGCGGCAATCAATCTAGGCGATCTCTTGGCTCTCGCAATATATTTAGTTAGTAAGCCGCTAGTTAATAACCTCTTGCGATTATTGGGTAACATGGTACGTTCGGTTAAAACCCACCTCTGAAAGACGATATGGAGCTCAAACGCATTGCCGTCATTGGGGCCGGCACTATGGGGCGCGGCATTGCCCAAATTTTGGCCCAAGCCAGCAGGGAAGTCTTGCTCTACGACGCGGATCCCTGCTCCCGCGAACAGGGGTTGGCCAGCATCGCCACACGCCTGCGCCAACAAGCTGCCAAAGGTCGGCTAGAGTCAGCCACCAGCGAAGCAGCCATCGCCGCGCTGCGGGGTATCGACCAACTCGCCGCCGTCAGCACCGCCGACATGGTCGTCGAAGCCGTGCCCGAGCGCCTAGACCTCAAGCTCGCTGTCTTTGCCCAACTCGGACAATTTGCCAAGCCAGAGGCCATCCTCGCCAGCAACACTTCCGGCCTAGACATCGACTCTCTCGCCGCTGAGTCCGGTCGGCCAGACAAGGTAATTGGCATGCACTTCTTCAACCCGCCCCCAACCATGCCCCTAGTTGAGGTAGTGCGTGCAACTGCGACCTCAGACGAGACCTTTGCCGCAGTCATGGCCTTGGCTCAAGACCTAGGCAAGACTCCCGTCGCAGTCGCCAACAGTCCCGGTTTTGCGGTCAACCGCATCCTCTTTCCCATGATCAATGAGGCCATCTACGCCCTCGCCGAAGGCGTGGCCAGCGCCGAAGACATCGACCGGGTGATGGTGCTGGGAGCGAGCCATCCTATAGGGCCGCTGGCTTTGGCCGACTACGTCGGACTCGACGTGACCTTAGATATCCTCGAATCGTTTGCCCAGCGCATAGACAACTCCAAATATCGCCCCTGTCCCCTGCTACGCGAGATGGTCGCGCAGGGTGCGTTGGGCCGCAAGACGGGTCGGGGGTTTTTCTCCTACCCGCGATAACGGGGCACCAATGTTACACCTCCTTATCCTCTTGTGCCTGCTGGCCACCTGTAGCTGCTCAATCCGCTCGGCCCCGCGCTATACGGCCGACTCCAGCGTGGCGCGCGAACTTGAAAAGCGCCGCCGCGCCAGCCCCAGCCGCCTCGCGCGCGTCGTCGAAGGGTATCTCGGCGTCCCCTACAAGTGGGGCGGTAACACCCGCGCTGGCATGGACTGCTCGGCCTTTGTGCGCACTATTTTTCGCCAGACTTATGGCATCGAATTGCCTCTCACCTCCAAGCAGATATACCGCGTCGGCCGCACCGTCAACCAACGGCAGGACCTCAAACCAGGAGATCTGGTTTTTTTTAGGAATACCTTTTCAGGGCAGGGCGTTTCCCACGTTGGAATTTACCTCGGCAAGAAGCGCTTTGCCCATGTGGGCGTGAGCACCGGCGCGACCATTACCTCGCTCGACCACCCGTATTTCCGCACCCGCTATGTCGGCGCTCGGCGCGTCGAGCGCTAAGCAGCTATCTGAGATCGTGCAGATGAACGCAGATGAGATAGAGGCGAGAGAAGGTTGCTTGGGCGCACTCGGAATGTTCAGATGCCCTCTAAGGTGCAATTTCTCCTACTTCTTTTGGCCGGCGTCATAGAGGCCTGTTGCTGCTACTTGGTTTCTCTCGGCGATCTCCAACGCCAAATACCGCAGATGTGGGCCGGCGCTTTTCCCGCTTTTCTCTGCTACGCACTCGCGGCGTATCTCGTCCTGCGGCGAGATGTACCTCCCGAACGACCGCACCTGATTCTCGGGGCCGCCCTCGTCTTCCGCCTGACGCTGTGGTGGAGCCCGGCGACGCTCTCGGACGACATTTTTCGCTACGTCTGGGACGGCCGCGTCCAGCTAGCCGGCATCAACCCGTACCTCTATGCGCCCTCGGCTCCGCAGGTGGCGCACCTGCGCGACGCGCTCTACCAAAGCATCAACCACGCTGACATTCCCACGATCTATCCGCCACTGGCGCAGCTTTTCTTTCGCGCGACTTGCATGCTAAGCGCGACTCCAGCCGCGTTCAAATTGGTCCTGCTGCTCTGCGATTGGGGCCTCTGCCTGCTGTTGGCACATAGCCTCGTCTGGCGCGGTCAAGACTCGCGGCGCGTCCTGCTCTACGCCTGGAATCCCCTGCCCTTAATAGAAGTCGCCGGCAGCGGCCATATCGACGCGCTAGGTGTGCTGCTCCTCTTTGCGGCCCTGTACGCACTTCACAGCCAGCGCTGGGCCGCAGCCATCTGCGGCCTCGCCGGGGCCTTTCTCGTCAAACTGGTACCCCTCGCACTGTTACCCACTTTCTGGCGTCGCCCTCGCACCGATTGGTTCGACTTCCGCCAACGGAGTGCCCTGCTCTTGTTTCTAGCTCTAGGGCTGTTGGCCTTTTGGCCCTTTGCCGACGCCGGGGAAAAACTCGCGACGGGCCTCGTGACCTACGTACAACACTGGCACTTCAACGCAGCGGCCTACTCGCTCTTTCACTTTGTCTTACAGTCGTGGGACGACCACGCCTACGCACACGCTCGCTGGCTTTGCACAGCCTTTTTCGCATTGATAGCCCTCGGCGTCCAAATCCACTACCGCGACCCCTACCGAGCTTCCTTTGCAACTCTCGGTGCTTACGTCTTGCTCTCGCCGACTGTGCATCCCTGGTACCTGCTTTGGGTCCTCCCGTTCCTCGCCTTTTTCCCCAGTCCCGCTTGGATGCTCCTCAGCGGCTTGATCTTCCTCGCTTACGAGGTGCAGATCGGCTATGGCAGCGAAGGCGTGTGGCGCGAAAAGCCGTGGGTTTTGTGGGCGCAATACGCGCCTTTTTACTTGCTCCTCGGCATCAGGGCCTACTACAGACGTCTCATGGGGTGCCGCGACGATTAGCCAGCAGACGCGCGATCCCTGTCCCGCCGCGGGCACGCGAAGGGCAGGTGCATTAGAGCGAAAACGGTGAGAAAGATGGCGGAGACGGCCACTAGGAAGAGCCAGTGCGGATAGGCGTGGATAAAGGCGAGCTGTTTCGGTGCCGAGAGCGTAAAAAAATAATTAGTCCCGAGATAGAGGTTGAGCGGGGTAATGGCCAAGGCGTAGAAGTGGACGGCGATATAGCTACGCAGGACCGCCCGCGCTGGCGGGCGGTAGCGGCACCCAAAGGTGAAATAGAACCCCGCGCCGACTAAGGCGACATGGGTCAAGAAATAGCGGATCTCGGCGATGGGGCGGATCGACCCGGTCTCCGAGATCGCCGGAAAACACACCGCCAGCAGAGCACCGACCACCCCCGCGTAATACGCCAGCTCGGACCACAGCCTCTCACCTGTTGCCAGCCCGGCGAACAGGACGAATACCGACAGGTCGCACAGGTGCAGGGGCAAATTATCGACGATGGGGATGCCTACGACGAAGTGCCGATAGGCGAACCAGCCGAGTTCATTGACCAGCACCAAAGCGAACAGCGCGCACCGGAAAGCCGCATGAGCCCGCCCATCCGGCGGCCACCTCCTCATATTGGCGCAGCCCACAGCGAAGAGCGCGGTCACCCCGATCCAGAACAGGTGGCGCGCCGAAAATAATTCCATGCCGTTCAGAAAACCTGTGAAAAGGTGATGTAGAGCGCCCTGCGGCCACCCGAGGTGCCGTAGTCAGCCCGCACGATCGTGCTCTGCCAATGACAACGCAACCCCATGCCGCTGCCGCGGCGCCACCCGTCGCTCGTCGGCAGTGCGTCGCGGGTGAAGATTTGTCCGATGTCGCCGAAGGCCACTAGCCCCAGATACAGATGCTGCCGGCGCCATACCGGCAGCCCGCGCCAGCGCAGCTCGCCGTTGAACACGATCCGCGCCTCGCCCCGATCCCTAGCACTGGCCAAGCCGCGGACCGTGCCGCTGCCCCCCATGTCTAGTTCCTCGTAGAAAGGCAGGTCACCAAAGGTCCAGTTGACGCGCAGACGGTTGGCGGCCACCAGCCCGTGCCCCAAGGCGTGGAAGTGCCGGTGGTCGAAACTGAACGTCGCCCCGCGGTAATCTCCGCCGCCGCCAACCCCGAAGTCCACCAGCAACTCCTCCAGCACGCCCGAGGTCGCGTTGTTGTAGTTGTCGCGCGTGTCGTAGCGCAGCGAGCCGACGAACTGGGCGAACGCGCCCCCGTCCGCGCCAAGGGGGTCGAGCGCGGAGAGAATGCCATCGGCGGCGTTCGGCTCGATATCGTTGTGGCTCAAACGCCCCCCAATGCGCAGGCGCCAAGGGAAGCGCAGGGTCCGGATCCACTTTACCTTGAACTCCGGGAAGGCGTGCCGGAACGTCTTCTGGTCCCGCGAATACCCGGCGATATCCTCGTCGCTGAGGCCGCCGTAGTAATTGGCGAAATCCTCCTTCTCATAGACCAGTTCGACCTCGAGCCGCCGGCCGGGCCGGAATTCGGGCGTGTCCACGAGCACGCGGTGTACCCACTTGCCCTTGGTTGTGATAAATACTTGGGCGCTGTATTTGCGGCGATAGGGTACGCTCTGGCCGTCGTATTCGAAGAGATTGGCCCGCAACCCGTATCCAGTGCCGTCGTCCGCGCTGAAATTCAGCAGCGGCACTGCGGTCGGGCGCCAGCCGACTGTCTCGTGGACTTGCCGGGCACCGCTCGGACAAGCCCACGCGAACGCCAAGGCCGCCGCAATAAGGACCCGCTTCAGCATAGACTGCCCCTCGCTAAAGTAGTTTTATCCGCTCCGCATTAAGTATGGTTAATCCGCAGATGAGGCGCTACCAATCCGCGCCACTTGCGGTGGACCACCAGCGGACAGTAATAAAAGGAACGAATCGCCCCCTTGCGATGTCTCTCTATAACCAAGCTCTGCCGTAACGCGCCTTTTTACTTGCTCTTATGCGGCACCGAACTAGCTCGTCGCCGGATGGGAACAGGTGACTCGTGGAGGCAGAAGTGCGGAAAATAGTTCAAAGTGTTTCTGTTTGTTATATTCCTGATTATAATGGCGCAAGGCGATAGCAACCTCGCGCCTGGGAAAATTGCGCGTGAATGGCTCCGTGAAAAATACTCTGCGCCTCGTGGCCTTTGGCTTGGGCGCGCTGTGTCTGCACGGCTGTTTGGAGCTGGTGCGTAGGCCGCCAGCGGGCGAACCCTTCGGCTACGAGTACGCCCCAGCCGCCGACACCACAGCCACGAGCGCAGCAGCCGTCCAACCCATGCCAGCGCTAGTCGTCGTAGATCGCCCCAAGCGCTCGCGCCAACAGTTGCGAGACATCGAGCAGGTCAACAAATACGCGCTCTGGTGCATTGAAAACGCCATGTGGAACGAGGCCCAATCGCACATGGAACGCGCCTTGGCGCAAGACAGCTTGTCGGCCAGCCTGCACAACAACCTCGGGGTCATCTATGAGCGGCTCGGCATGACCGACAAAGCGGCTGAATTCTACGGCCGGGCGCGGGCCCTCAACCCCGCCCAAGAAGCCTATGCAGCCAATTTGCGCCACTTGCAACAATACCAGCAGACCGACAGCGACTCCACAGGCTCACTTGATATATTCAAGTCGGACCATGGCCAGCCCCGGCGAACCCGACGCCCGGACTATTCACCTACATCCACGGGAGAGTGAACGTGCAGGCTATAACGAGATTCCGCACCTTCGCCTGCGCCGCCCTGCTCGTTTGGGGCACCGCAGACCTCAGCGCCCAAGATATCCTCACTTTGCAGCTACAGCAGGGATTTGGGAAAAACAAGGTCCGCTATCGAGACTTCCAGTGGGAGATCCTCGAAAGCGAGCACATAGAGCTTCACTTTGAGTCTGAATTCCAGAATCTGGCCGTGCGGGCAATCGAGTACCTCGAAGAGGGCTACGATCACATCAGCCAAATCTTGCACCACGACCTTTCGCACCGGCCGCCGGTCGTCATCTATCAGTCTCACTACCAGTTCCAGCAGACCAATATCTTTCCCGACTTTCTGCCGCCTGGCGTCGCTGGCTTTGCCGAGCCGCTGCGCTTCCGCATGGTCGTCCCCTTTGCGGGCGATCTCGACGAGTTCCGCAATGTCCTCGTCCACGAGCTGGCCCACATTTTCCAGTACGACATCGTTCACAAAGGCCCCATTCGCCGCATCACCAGCCCGATCGCCCAGCCGCCCACTTGGCTCATGGAGGGCATGGCCGAATACACCACCCCGGGCCGCAACACCGTCGATGAGATGGTCCTCCGCGACGCCGTGCTCACCGATGGCCTCATCCCTCTCGAAACCATGAATCAGGCTTGGGGCCAAGGCAATGTATTCCTCGCATACAAGCAGAGCCACGCGCTCATGGAATACATTGCCCAGCAGTACGGCCCCGAAAAAATCAGCCGCATCCTCCGCCTGTGGGATAGCCAGCACGACACCGACAAACTCATGGATCGCTTGATCGGCATGGACTTGAAAACCCTCGACGAGCGCTGGTCGGCCCAGATGCGCAAATCCTACTGGCCTCTCTTGCAGACGCGCGACTACACCTCTGAATTCGCCGAGAAAATAGGTGACGACGAGGACATCCTCAGCTTCTCCAACGCCTGCTGGTCGCTCAGCGGCGACATGCTCGCCGTCTATTCCTCGGATGGGATCGAACAGCACGTGGACATCATCCGTCTGCGCGATGCCTCGCTCGTCGAGCGCGTCACCGAGAGCATGCGCGCCGCCGACTACGATCATCTCAGCATCGGCAGCGGCACCGTGGCTTGGGCACAAGACGGTCAGACCATCGCCTTTGTCGCCAAAGAAGGCCCCCGCGACCGCATCATGCTGTGGGATCTCTACGACAAGGAACTCATGCAGACCCTGTCTATGCCCGATATGGATCTCGTCGAGAGCCTAACCTGGTCCCCCAACAGCCGCCAACTCGCTTTTATTGGCACCGGACAGGGCCAGAGCGATCTCTACATCATTGACGTGCAGACCGGCGAGCGGCGCCAACTCACGGGCACGCCCGAGCGCGAAGATTATCCGAACTGGTCGCCCGATGGCCAGCACATCGCCTTTAGCACCAAGTACCGCAACCAGTTCGACATCAAGATTTACGATCTAACCGAGAATGTAGCGCACGCGGCCATATCCAGCCCGACCGACGACCTGTGGCCTCAGTGGCTGCCCGAAGGCAACAAGCTGCTTTTCGTCTCCACCCGCGACAAGATCAACGACCTCTTCGTCTATCACCTCGACGAGGGCCACGAATTCCGCCTGACCCGCAGCCTCAGCGGTATTATGAATCCCGCCCTTTCGCCCGACGGGCGTCAGATCGTGTTCAACACCTACTTCAAGGGCCGCAGCCATCTCTACCGGATGGCCATGCCCGAATGGCCCGATGTCAAACGCAAAGACGCACAGCTACTGGCGCGCGTGGCCGAAGCTGTACCGCCGGTCGAGGTAGCACCGCCAGTCGAAGCAGAGCCGCCAACTGAAGCAGAGCCGCAAGCCACTGAGGCCCTAGCTATAGAGATGCCTCAGGTGCGACCCGTGGTAGAGGGCGACGCCGTGCTCTCCGACCAAGGCGGTACCCCGGGCCTAGAGCAGGTCTCGGCTCCGAAGGACTCGGAACTTCCGGACGACGCCGTGCTGCTAGCCGGGGCCAGCGGCTCGCAGACGCCCACCGAATCCCAAGAACCGCAAGCCACCGTCCAGCTCGTCGACAACGACGGCGACGACGAATTAGAACTGCGCCGTCGCCGCTACACTCCCAAGCTCGAATTCGACGGCATCTCCGTGCAAATGGGCTATTTCGATGGGTTCTTATCGTCGATTGCCCAGCTAAGCATGAGCGACCTTCTGGGCAATCACTCTCTGGTCTTGGCTACGGATTACGTAGCCGCGCAGGACATCAGCAATGACTTCAACTTTGCCGCCAGCTACAAATACTACGGCAAGCGACCCACGTATCGCGTATCCATTTTTAATTGGAACCAGTACTTCATCAACGACCGCAACTTCCTCGTCCCAGGTCGCCCCCCGACTCGGGGCATTAGCCGCCTCCAGCAGCGAGGAGCTTTAGCCAACGCCAGCTATCCGCTCGACCTCTACCGTCGCCTCGACCTGAGCTATACCTATGTCGCCGAGCAAGAAGAACAGGTCAGTCCCTTCTACGAAGCAGATTCTACTGCTGTTGCTAGTAGTACTCATCTGTTCAAGGCTGCATACGTTCACGACTCAATTACCTATGGCCTTTTGGGTGCCACCGCCGGCAAGCGTTACTTCCTCTCGGTAGGGCGCACGCTCGATCTAGGATCGGCTACGCGTTCTTTTTCGCACCTCGAATTGGACTATCGTCACTACTTGCGGCTGGGGCGTTGGTCGGTGCTGGGCCTGAGAGCCTATGGCGTGGGATCTTTGGGCCGCAATGCCCTCGAATACAACCTAGGAGGGCCGACTTGGTACTTGCCTTTTTACACGGGCTTCAACCTCAATACCGGCCCACTGCGCGGCTATAAGTTCTCGGCCTTCTCTGGCAGCCGGGTTCTGTTGACCAATGCCGAGTTGCGCGTCCCCTTTGTGCGCGGCATTCTCTTTGGCTGGCCCGGCACCTTCTTGATTCCGGCGGTTGACGGCAGCCTGTTTGTGGATATGGGCATGGCCTGGGACAAGGGCGATACAATCGACCTGTGGCCCTTCCACAACCCACACGCCGCACTCACGTCCTCCCCACGGCAGGTACACGCCAGCGTCGGCTTCGGTCTCTTAGTGTACTTCTTACTGCCGATGAACTTTGAATTCGCCAGGCAGATGGACCTACAAGGCAACTTCTCGGACTTCAAGTTCCACTTCAGCTTTGGACGGAGCTTTTGATCCGCGCTACTGTCCTCGCACTGCTCATTGGCCTAGCCGGTTGCGGCGGCCGCGCTGCTTTCACGCGCGTCGAATTCCGCGCTCCGTCGCAACCCGACCCGGTCTTGCGCCCCTTTCTCGCGGATGTCGATCACATCGGCGTCGTTTGCGCGACCAACATCGAACCCTTTCGGGAGTTGGACATCGAGAAGGTCATGGCGCGTCTGTCCAACGCCGTGGTCCGCAGCCTCGGCAACATGCCCAAAACCGAGGTAATGAACCAAGACGAAATCACCTACCAACTCAAGGATATTCGACTCGACTCGACGAGCGTCCACCAAGACTCGGTACAGGCCGTTCTCAGGAAGGAGCTCGAGCTCGACGCCTTAGTCTTCGTCGAACTGAGGCACTTACAGGCGCGGATGATGCCCATGTCGCCCACGCCCTACGGCATGTCGCCCAACCCCGGCATAGACCTGACGATAGATCTCAAGGTCAGCCTGATCAACCTCAATACCAATCAAGTCTGGCAGCAGGGAGGTACGCAGCGCAATTACCAGCCGGTGCAACTACAACTCTTCGGCGGCAACAAACAAGGAGAGCGTCAACTGCTCATGGCCCTTGCCCGCCCACTGCAACGCTTCCTCTTCCGCATCGCCCCGCCACCCAAGCCGCAGACCCGCCACTTCGATCTAGGCGGCGACTAGGCATAAAAAAGGCGGAGAGCCTTCGTGGCCCTCCGCTTTTTCTGCGTCTCTAGCGAAAAATCAGCGCCGTCGCTTCTTGGGCTTGGCCGACTTCTTTGCCTTTGTCGCAGACGATTTGGAGGCTGGTGCCGATGTCGTCGCTGTGGACGCTTTTGGCGTAGGCGCACTCGGCGGAGTGCTGACCGAAGACCGTGGCGTAGGCGTAGGCGCATTGCGCACCCGGGGCTCTACCCGCCTCTGCCACACTTCTTCTTCGCGGCGCTGTATTTCGGTAGCCCTTGCCGGGTCGGCAATCGTCGGCGTCGTATTCAGCCGGCTCGCCGCGCGCAAATCGTCGAGTTGGCGCGTGCTGACCAGTTCATAACCTGGCGGCACGTAGTAACCTCCCGAACTCCGATAGTATGGATCGTAGCCATAACTATAGGGTCCATAGCCGCCATAGTAGGAGGGGTAGCCGCCGTAGTAGGAGGGGTAGTAGCCAGAGGTGGGATAGTAATAGCCACCATAGCCACCATAACCACCGTAGTAACCGCCATATCTACCATAGCCGCCGCGCACACCCGGATAGCGGTAGAGATCGTCCATGTAGTCGCGGTCGTCGAACTTGCCAATCGTCGGGGCCTCGACATCGCGGCTCTTGGCGCGGACCAGATCCTCGTCGTGCAGGCTAGCCGTCTCGTACGGGCTGCTGAGTACCGTGTAGCAGCCACTGGCCATCAGCGCGGTTAGCGACAGGGCCAAGCACAAAATCAAAACTCTTGTTTTCATGGACTTAACTACCTCCTTGAGGAGTGTTAATCTCATCTCTCGACTTTAATATACACAAACCGGCAACAGGAACAAAAATAAAAACTAAAAGTTGTAGCCCAAGCCGACGACGAGGCGATTGATCGCGTAGTCCTCGCTAAGGACGTTGTCTGAGTATTCGCCTGAGTATTCTTCTACTTGCTTAAACGCACCCCGCACCCAAGCTATATCTATTTGCATGGCCTCGTCGATCAATATCCCAGCCCCGAGGGTGATAAAGCGCCGATCGTCCTCAATGCGGATGGGCGGATCATCGGAGGCGGGGTCGCGCGGGCCGACAAAGGGAATCGGATCCACGAAGTAGCCTGCCCGCAGATCCAGCGCAACGACCGGCACCTGGTACTCTACGCCTAAGTGGTAGCGCAAGACGTCTCTGTACTGAGTCTCAAACGAGGTATGAGCGCGCAAGCCATGTTCATCGGACCCCTTGTACTCGCTCTGGGACCACTCGGCCAAATGCAGGCTGCCCGCTAGCGTCAGGCCCGGCAGGGCCTCGGCCGAAGCGCCCACGCCGAACTCAAAAGGTAGCGCGAGTTCGTACGTGTTGCTCCACTCTTCGTCTGGAAATTCCCCTACGGTCCCGTCGTCGCACTCAACAGAGCTGTAATTATCTGCAAGGGGTGAGTCTGGAGTACCTTCTGGGAGTAAGTGTTGGCAAGGGTTTGGTTTGTCATAGGATGAGGGACCGCGGAAAACGTAGCGAATTTTGTGCGTCCCCCCGGTGGTAAAGGTCGCGCCCAACCTGTAGCGAGGCTCGTCGCGCGGCGTACGCAGCATCGCGCCCAAGACGGCATACGGAGTCCACTTATATTCATCTACAAAGGTGTCTCGTGTGCGAAAGCGCTGCTCGTAGAATTGGTCCTGCGGGTCGGCCCAGTCAAATTCACTGACGGCCTCGTCTTCGCCGCTGACCAAACCTAAGGTCGCGCCCAGTGAAACGGCCGGCGACACGTCAATGGCCGCGGACACGCCCGCCAGAGCCATCTCGCCCTCGTGCTGGAAGGTGTGGTCCACGGCAAGGCCCTCGGCGTCCCCCTTTTGATTGAGGCTCCAATCGAAGTCCTTGATGCGGGTAAAGCCAGCCGCCAAGACCAAGCTACCGCGATAGACCGGATAGGGATAGACAAAGCCCAACGAGCCAAAGCGCGTATTGGTCAGTTCGCTTCTCCCGTCAATGCCGTTGAAAATCGAGTCATTGGCGCGGCTATTGCGCAGAAAAGACACCTGCACCTCGCGCCGCTGCATCTGGGCCAAACCCGCCGGATTCCAGTACATGGCCGTGAAATCGTCCGCCATCCCAACAAAGGCACCACCCATCCCCATGGCCCGCACCCCGACCCCGGCAAAATTGTCAATGGCCCGCTCCTCCTGAGCCACTGCACCCCGGACCCACACGCAAAGCAAAGCAATAGCCAGTATCTTCATCGGAATTTCCTCCTGTAAGTGACTGACAGCTCCCGCATGGATTGGGAACTGAAGTGATCGCTTTCCAGCGCGTTTTTAAGATAGTACGCAACCCTTAGCTGCGGCGTTATGGTCCACGCCCCACCAACGTTCAAATAGCCTTCTCCCACACCCTGGTTTTGCAGGCCGTTGTTGCGACCCAAGTCGTACTCGGCGAATAGGGCCATGAATCGCAAGCTCTTGTCTATACCCAACCACGCCGACCAGTCGCCGTTGTTGGCATCTTCACGTGACATATTGACGCCCGCGTGGACGCCGAGTTCCCCTAGCATTGAGGTATAATTCTTGCTCAGTGCCAGATAGATTCCCTTGGATTTGACTTGGTAGCGCTGATTTCTATATGGCCCGATGCCTTGGGAATCGAAGCCCAAGAGCAGCGCCGGCCACGTGTAGCCCTCTTCGATGATCCGGCACCGGGCAGCCAATCCCACTCGCGGGTTCCAATCGACTGCACCCGTGCCAATGAGTTGCTCGCCGCCAAAAGACACGCCCACGCTCAGACGCTTGATCACACCGACGTGCAAGCGGCCGACAGCCCCCCCGTCGGCAAACAGGCGAACATCCACCGCATAGTGCCCCTTGTTGACCAGCCCGGCCGTCGGGGTATCGACCAAGCTCGTCAACTCAGCCCGTTCGGCGACGGCCGGTCCAGCAGCAATGCAAAGGCACAGTATCAGCCGCTGCAAAATCCCCTCCCTTTGGCCAATTTTCAGAACTCGATTTCGTCCACCCCATCCCCTTGCAAGGTAATTCGCCGCTCGCAAGCCTCCCCGTGCTCTAGCCACACATGGCAGCACCTATCGGGCAACGAGCCATCGGCGCGCTCGGCCCACTCGACCAAGCAGACGCCGTGGCCGTAAAAGTACTCTTCTGCGCCTAATTCCTCAAGTTCGTCAGCGCCTCTCAGCCGATAGAGATCAAAGTGATAGACGGGCAGATCGCGGCCCTTATATCGCCCGGCGTATTCGTTGATCAGGATAAAGGTTGGACTCGTCACGTAATCGGCCACCTGCAAAGCCTCGCATACGCCTTGGATCATGCAGGTCTTGCCGCTGCCCAAGTCGCCGCGAAAGGCGACCACATCGCCCGGTGCCAAACGCCGACCCAGCGCAGCACCCAGCGCGTGGGTCTGGGCCGCCGAGTGCGTGGTAAAAACCTTTTTCACTTTCCCTACTTGGGTTCCATAATCGCCACAGGCAAAATCATTTCCTCCAGAGATATGCCACCGTGCTGGAAGCTGCCCTTGTAGCGGCGCTGGTACTTGTTGAACTGGGTTGGATAGACGAAGTAGAAGTCCTCGCGGGCGATGACGAAGCTGTGACCAAGGCCCGTCGCGGGCAACCCGTAGGCCTCCGGGTCGGCAATCAGCAGCGCGTCCTTTTCCTCGCAGCGGAGGTTCTGGCCATACTTGTAGCGCAGGCTCGAAGACGTGCTGCGGTCCCCATGCACCACCGAAGCGCGCGTGCTGCGCATTGAGCCGTGGTCGGTCGTCAGCACTACCACGGCATCGGTGCGGGCAATGCCCTTGAGGGTCTCGAAAAGCGACGCATTGCCAAACCACGTCTGCACCAATGCGCGAAAGGCCGCCTCGTTAGGAGCCATTTCCTTGAGTAGGTCCGACTGCGCCTGACTGTGTACCAGCATGTCGAGAAAGTTGTACACCACCGACACGAGCGGCCACTTGCCCAGCGATGGTATCTTGCGGGTCAATTTCCGGGCCTCGCTGGTGTCTAGCACCTTGACGTAGTGCGAACCCGGTTTGAGCACGACGCCCATATCGCGGACCAAGTCGTCAATGAATTGGTGTTCGTGCCGGTTGAGGCTGTATTCGTTGTCTTGGGCCTCGCGCCACATGGTGCAGTACTTGTCGGCGATCTCTTTGGGGAAAAGCCCGCTGAAGATCGCATTGCGCGCAAAGGGCGTGGCCGTAGGCAAAATCGAGTAGTGGTAGGAGCGCTTGATGTTGAAGTACTCGGCCAACTGGGGCTCCATCACCATCCAGTGATCCAAGCGCAGACAATCGACCACGATAAAGAATACCTGCCGACCTTGTTCAAGATAGGGCACTACGAACTCGGGTACCACATCCACCGACAGCGGCGGCGAATCGCCTTCGTCCGCTATCCAGCGCGTGTAATGCTGCTCGACAAAGCGCCCAAACTCGCGGTTGCATTCGCGCCGTTGATCTCCAATCATCTGGCCGAGGCCCGCGTCGCCCAAGCGCGCCACTTCGATGTCCCACTCGCAGAGTTGCCGATGTACGTCAACCCATGTCTGCCAAGTCGCGTCTGCGATTTGCTCGCGGATCTGGCCGGCCCGCGAGACGTAGTGTTGCCCGGCTTGGCTTTGGCGAATCTGCCGCGCGTCGAGTAGCTGTTTGCAAGCCATGAAAATCTGGCTGGGGTTGACCGGCTTTGTCAGGTAGTTGTCGATGCGGCGGCCAATCGCCTCGTCCATTAGGTGTTCTTCTTCGTTCTTGGTAATCATAATTACCGGCACGTTGGGATCGGCCGTCTTGATTTGCTCTAAGGTCGAAAGCCCGTCTAGCCCCGGCATCATCTCGTCGAGCAGCACGATGTCAAAGGGTGCTTGGGCAATCAGGGCGATGGCGTCCTTGCCGTTGCTCACCGGCGTCACTGAGTAGCCTCTTTCGTCGAGAAAGCGTCGGTGAGCGCGCAATAGGTCAATCTCGTCGTCGGCCCAGAGTATCTTTCGCTTGTCCCCTTCCATGCGTGCGTTACCTTTAGCTAGAAGTTATAAACTATCGTAAGTATAGACTATCTAAACTCGCCTAAACCCGCGTCCGTTCCTCAACCCAAGGGCAAAATCACCTCAAAGGTCGTGCCCTCGCCCGGCGCGCTATGTACCAAGCTGATCTTACCCTTGTGGTATTCTTCGACGATCCGCTTGACAAACACCAATCCCAACCCCCAGCCGCGCTTCTTGGTGCTGAACCCCGGTTCGAAGATGCGCTTGACGTGCTCGGGCTCAATGCCGCGCCCGTCGTCCTGAAACGCGACCTGCACAGCGCACCTCTCGGGCAGAAGCTCCATGCGGATACGCAAGCTGCCCGTCTGGCCATCCATGGCGTCGATGGCGTTCTTGCACAGATTCTCAAACGCCCAACTCATCAATTCGGCGTTGATCGGCACCAGAGGCAACTCGCTTAGGCATTCCAGTTCGATTTCCTGCCGTCCGAATTGCGGGACGCGACGCCGGAAGTACTCGATCGTCTCCTCCAACACGGCTGCTACGTCCTTTTCCTCTAGTTCGGGCACCGAGCCGATCTGGCTGAAGCGCGAAGCAATTTGGTCGAGGCGACGCATATCCTGCTGTATCTCCCCGACCATCTGATCGACGCGATCCCAGCGTCCGTCTCGGTCCGGTCTCGGAGCGGCGGCAACTTCGCCGCGCAGCAACTCCAGCCACCCAGACAGCGAGGAGAGGGGGGTCCCGAGTTGGTGGGCCGTCTCCTTGGCCATGCCCACCCAGAGCGAGCGCTGTTGGCTGCGCTTAATGTTGCGGTAGCCGATATAGCCGACGATCAGAAAGAGGAACAACACGCCGATCTGCACAAAAGGGACGAGGGAAATCCGACCGACCAAGCTCGTGTCGCCATAGTGGATATAGTGCTCAGCCGGGATCCTGAACTCCAGGGGTGGACGCTGGTTAGCCAAGCTATCGACAAAGGACCGAAGCTGATCTTGGACCGCTTGGGTGGGATCGTCGCTGACTAGCGGCAGCCCAGCCCCCACCCAAGCCCTAAATTGACCCTCGGCATCTTCGATGATCGCACTGGTCTCGTCCCAATGCAGATAGCTGAAGCTAGCGGCCGGCACGCTGAAGGACAGCGGTTCTTCGGCCTTCAGCTCCTGCAATGCTCGTTGCACCTCGGCGAGGGCAACCACCGAAGTGTCGCCACTCACGGGCAGGCCCGCCCCCTGCCAAGCTGCAATGGCCTCTTGCGTATCCGTAATGACCACACGCTCCCCCTCGCAGTAGAGTCGCCCTAGGGTCTCCGGCGACCAATAAAAGGGAATAGGCGGATTCTGAATGTCCATTTCCTCAATCAGCCTGTGCAACTGAGCGGGCGAAGCAGCGGGCGCGTCCACTGCTTTGCTGCGCCAGAAGGCCCAGTCTCCCAATAAGCTCCAAGTATCAATGTCCTCGGCCTGGATGATCTCGCCGCGGTGATTGGTGATGATGCGCGGGAAATCGACTTTAGTGATCACCTCGGTGAAGAGGGTGGGGATTTGGCCTTCAGATGCCTGCGGCGCGAACGATATCAGGTGCGCATAGAGATCGACCCGATTCTTTTCGTGTTCGCGCAATTCGGCGATGATCGATTCATTGTAGAGCAGGAAGGCCAAGATAGCGGCAATGCTGCCGAGAAAGATGTACGCGCGGAAAACCGGCGACGCGCCCAAACTGGCTAGGGCACCGCGCCGCCAGCGTCGCCAACCCCCTATAGACGACGCGCGTCGCGTCGGCCGATGCCGAGTACGCGAAGGCGGTACTGCGATCTCCTCCATTGGAGCCGAGCGGCGGCGGCGTTTGGACGCAGTATGGTCGCGTTGGCTCATCAGCAATAAGAAAAATCCATCGGCAGCGCATGGTGCAGATGGATTTTCACGCAAAAACGAAGTGGGGAACGCTATTTCTTTTGGACTTGTGGTCTAGGCTCAAACGGGTCGGGCTTTGCAGCTTCGCCGCTTGGGGCACCTGTTGCCGGCGACTCGCTCTTTTTCTGGTGGTTTTCCATCGAACAAGAACCGTGGAAAATCGCGCCCTCGGAGACCGTGAACGAGTCGGTGTACACGTCGCCGGTAAAGCGCGACTGCGTGTCCAACCGTACCTTATCGGCGCGCACGGTGCCACTTACGACGCCGTCGATGTACGCGTCTTTGCACTGCAACGTAGCATCGGCCTCGCCCGACTGGCTGATCGTTAGCTCCCCTGTGCAGGCCAGCTCCCCCTTGAATACGCCGTCGATTCTGACGCTGTTATCCACGGTCAGCTTGCCTTCAAAGTGGCTGCCGCGGCCGATAATTGTATTGAGCGCTTGGCCATTGCTAGCGGAAGTACCCTTCTTTTTGTTGCTCAGCATCTCTATCCTAACTTGATTGCGCGTTTCCACGGCCCATTAGCCGCGATTTTTGGAATATACAATACAGCCTTGGGCGAATCAACAAGCGGCGCGCTGTGTCAATTGGCCAAGCGCTTCTTGCGCGCGGCACGCAGGGCCTTGCGGATTTCCTCCTGCTCCTGCAGTTGCTCGCTGATCACCATGGCGACTTCGCTCGTCAGGCCCTCGACCGAGGTCGTGGTAATCACCGGAATGCCGTAGGCGGCACTCGTTTCAATGAGATAGTCCTGAATTTTGAGAATATCCTCTAAGTGCTCCATATAGCGATGGGCCGAACGAGACGGGGCCTCACTAGCACGCTGGGCAAAACGATCCTCAAAGGCATCGCGACCGGGAAGTTCCAAACAGACGGGCGTGATAAAAGCATCGCCAGCATATCCATCTAAGTCCAGCATGTCGCTGATTAGGTGCACGCCGTCGATGATGACGCTGGTATTTTCCTCAATGCAGCGGCTGATGATAGCCTTGACCCCAACGTAGACGCTGCGCGCCTGCTCGCGAAACCCGGCGACGACTACGTCGAGATGACCAGTCGCAGGAACGGCCTTCCAGGCGGTGTACGAGGAGGTGTGCAGGGCCGGCACCAGCTCCTGTGCAAGCGTCAGGCGCATGACTTGGCGCAAATCGTCGGTAGCTACCACCCGGGGAATGTCGAGCAAATTGGCCAGCGCAATCGCCAACGTGGTCTTGCCGACCCCGCTGGCACCGCCGATGAGAATGATCAGGGGTTTATCTACATCACCCCAAGCTCGCCACAAGCGGTAGCGCTCGGCAAAAGACTTATCAAAGGACTTTTCGATCAGTTCGGCCGCCAAATCCTCCAACTCCCAGTGCGCGATGTGCTGGCGGCGCTGGTCTATCAAGCGGGCTTCAATCGTTCGCGCAATCTCGTAGCTCTGGTCCGGAGCTAGCCCAGACGCCTGAATGGAATCCGACAGCAGTTCCTTGGAGAAAGGCCGCGACCCGCTCTTGCGCTCGACGATGATGGTGGTGGGCTGGCGCTCCCAGAAAATTAGGTCGCCGACTTCGTACGTGTCGAACCCCTTGCGAATGGCACTGTTTACGAGTTGCACCATATCCTTCTTGCGCACGGACTCTACTTTGCCCAAAGACGCGCGCACGGCATTGGCCACAGCGCGGGCGTCTTCGTAGCTGAAACCGCGCTCAATTAGGTAGTGCACCAGCATCCCACGCATAAAGGGGATGCGCTTTTTGCCATCGACTATGGTTGCCACAATAGCGCTCCCTTTTATTGCCTTGCAACGTTGGAGTCTTCCCACGCCGCAATCGTCTGCTCCAATCCCTCGACAAACCCAACCCTCGGCTCGTAGCCCAACTCGGCCCGGGCGCGCGATATATCGGCTGACGAGAAGTGGATATCGCCAGCCCGAGGCGGGGCGAACATCGGCACCAACTCGGTCCCCAAAATCTGGTTGAGCCCAGCGATCAATTCCAGCAGCGACGCACTGCGGCCGCAGCCGATATTGTATATCCGCCCGGCGACTCCCGGCGTAGTAGCGGCCCTCATATTGGCCTCTACCACATCGCCGACATAGACAAAATCGCGCGATTGGTGACCGTCGCCGCAAACGGTTGGCGACTCGCCGACCCGCATCCGCGCGACAAAAATCGAGATGACGCCCGAGTACGGGGAAGACGGCACCTGCCGAGGGCCAAAGACATTGAAGTAGCGCAAGCCGACCACCTCTAAGCCGTAGAGCTGGCTGTACACTCGAGCGTAGTGCTCGGCCATGACCTTGGAAACCGCGTAGGGCGACTCGGGTTCGGGCAGCATGTCCTCGCGCTTGGGCATTTGCGGATTGTTGCCATACACCGAGGCCGAACTGGGGAAAACCACGCGGCGGACCCCGGCCTGCCGCGCCGCTTCCAACAGCCGCAGCGTTCCCACGGCGTTGACTTCCTGATCAACGAGGGGCTGCTCAACTGAAGCGGGCACCGACACGATGGCTGCGTGGTGCAGGACGCAATCGACCTGCTGCACGACCTCGGCAAGCAAGGCCGCATCGCGAATATCGCCCTCGACGAACTCTATCTCGCTTAGGATGTCGGCCAAGTTTTCGCGCCGTCCCGTGCTCAAGTCGTCGAGAACCCGCACTGCGTGTCCTTCTGCACACAAGCGCTGACACAGGTGCGAACCAATAAATCCCGCTCCGCCCGTAACCAAATACCGACCCATATTTCCTCGCATCAAAGTTAGCTGTGCTAATATAGCAACGCCAAGGCGGCTGTGCATAACGCCTTGAGTGGCACAATCGACTTGTTGATTTTCGCTCACACTTGTATATTTGCAAAACTCACACGAGGCGGTGTGGGAGGCCATGGCATGCGCTGTGGCCTTTTTTATTTTCTACACACTACACTATGATCCAACAACGCATCCCCGACCCCTGTGCACTCGTCATCTTTGGTGCCTCGGGCGACCTGACTCGGCGCAAACTGGTGCCGGCCATCTGGCACTTGCATCACCAAGGTCGCCTGCCGCAAGCTTTTCACCTAGTGGGCGTGGCCCGCCGCGAGTGGGACGACGACCTCTTTCGCCGCAAGATGCGGGAGTCCTTGGCCGAATTCGTCGGCCCGCTCGACGCCAGCGCGCGCGACGCCTTCCTAGCCAAGTTCCACTACGTGCGCGGCGACCCCGGCGACCCGGCGACCTACGCCGCGCTCAAAACACGGCTCGAAGCGCTCGACCGCAAATGCGGCACCGAGGGCAATCGCTGCTTTTACTGCTCGGTGCCGCCGCAGATATACCGCGACATCGTCGAGCAGCTAGGGCGCGCCGGCCTCAGTTGCCAACACCGAGACCACCACGGCTGGTGCCGGATCATCGTCGAAAAGCCCTTCGGCCACAACTACGACTCGGCCCGCGAACTCAACCAAGCGCTGCATTCGGTCTTTACCGAAGAGCAGATCTACCGCATCGACCACTACCTCGGCAAGGAGACCGTGCAGAACATCCTCGTCTTTCGCCTCGGCAATTCAATTTTTGAGCCGCTGTGGAACAGGCGCTACGTCGATCACGTGCAGATCACCGCGGCCGAGCGCGTCGGCGTGGAGCACCGCGCTGGCTACTACGACCAATCGGGTGCCTTGCGCGACATGATCCAAAATCACCTCTTGCAGGTTCTCTGCGTCATAGCCATGGAGCCGCCTTCCTCGTTTGACGCCGAGAGCGTGCGCCTCGAAAAGCTCAAGGTGCTCAAGGCGATCCGCCCCATCCGCATCGGCCAAGTTGACCGCTATGCGGTGCGCGGCCAGTACGGACCCGGTGAAAATGCACTGGGCTACTTACAGGAAGAAGACGTGCCCCCAAACTCGCGCACCGAGACCTTCGCCGCCCTTGAATTCACCGTGGATAACTGGCGCTGGCAAGGGGTGCCATTCTACGTGCGCACGGGCAAGTGCATGGCCAAGCGCACCAGCACGGTCACCTTGCAATTCCACCAGCCCCCGCACCTAATTTTCGCCCAAGCCGACGCCCTAGCCCCTAGCACGCTCACCATCCGCATTCAGCCCGAAGAGGGCATCTCGCTTTCCTTCAACGGCAAAATCCCCGGTCCCGATGTCCACTTGGGCACCGTCAACATGGACTTCAGCTACGCCGATTCGTTTGGCGGCCGCACGCCCGAAGCCTACGAGACCCTGCTCCTCGACTGCTTGCTCGGCGACGCGACGCTCTACTCAGACAGCGATTGGATCGAGCAGTCGTGGGCACTCCTAACACCCATCCTCGACGCTTGGCAAGCACCTTCATCGGGCGAGGTGCCTTCCTACCCGGTCGGTGCCGCTGGCCCCGAAGAAACCAACGACCTGCTCGGAGAGGCTTGGAGAAAGTGGGCACCCCTGTGATCATCGGCGGTGATGTCGGCGGCACCAAAACGTACCTCGCCGCTTTCGACCCAGCCGCCCAAGGCTTCGACCCTCTCGTCGAGCGGCGCTACCAAACTGCGTCCTACCCCAGCGCCGGTGCGCTACTCAAGGCCTTCGCCGACGAGACTCAGATCGCCCCCAGCCGCACGGTCTTAGGCGTACCCGGCCCCGTCCATCAGCTTCCCGTCCGCGCCGTCAATCTGCCCTGGCTCATCGATCCCAGCGAGATTTCGGCCGTGCTCAACGGCACTGACGTTCACCTGCTCAACGACCTGCAAGCGACCGCCTACGGCACCTTGGTGTTGGAGCCGGACGACCTGTGTCCGCTCAACGAAGGGCAGCGCGACCCAAAGGGCAACATCGCCGTCATTGCCGCCGGTACCGGACTGGGCGAGGGAGGCTTGTGCTGGGCCGAGGGCCGCTACGCAGCAATCGCCTCTGAAGGGGGACACGCGACCTTTGGACCAAGTTCCGCGCTCGAAGTCGAACTTTGGCGTTTTCTCAACGAGCGCTACGGCCACGTTAGCTGGGAACGGGTGGTCTCGGGCCAAGGCTTGGCCGCGATCTACGACTTTCTGTGCGAACGGCATCCCGACCGCACCGACGCTTCTCTGGCCCCCGAGGCCGCACAGCCCGACCGCGCCGAGGCCATCGCTCGCGCTGGCCTCGAAAGCCACTCCGCGCTGGCCGTAACAGCCCTCGACCTTTTCGCACTCCTCTACGGCCGCGAAGCGGGGAACTTAGCGCTGAAGTTAATGTCTTCGGGAGGAGTTTTCGTCGGCGGCGGCATTGCGCCCAAAATCCTCGCCAAGCTGCGCGACGGCCGCTTTATGGAGGGCTTTATGGACAAAGGCCGCATGGGCGAGCCTCTCGCGGCCATTCCCGTCCGCGTCGTGCTCAACGACAAGACCGCGCTGCTAGGTGCTGCCTATTGGGGGGCGCAGCTTTAGTCTGCTAGCCGAGTAATTCTTTGAGGCGATGGGCGATCTGTTCGGGCTCGCCTTCCTTGAGACACATCGGCCCAAAAATCACCGCACCCTCGTGCACATATGTCGGGTTAGCCGCGATTGGCGGCCGACCTTCCTGTAGCGCTCTGACCAGTTCCAGCGCCGTCATGCCCGCGGCTTCCTCATCGAGTACCAGCCGCGCCGTCGGAATCTCGGCGCGCTTGCGGTCGGCTACCACCGCGATCTCGGCGCTTCTCAGCGCTCCACATGCGGCCACTAGTTCCTCCATCAGCGCATACCAGCGCTGCCGCCGCGCCTCCGGGTCTTCGGCCACAAAGAGACGCAGCGCCTTCATCAACCCCGCGATTTCCTCCTTGCCGACCTTGCAGGGCCGCCCAATGCCGTGCTGCGGGGCACCGGGTAGCTGCGACTTGTCGATCAAACTCGCCGGCGGGTCCCAAAGCTCGGGCATCACGTCGAGGTCCTGGTGTTGCAGCGCGGCCGCGGCGATCAAATCCCGCCGTCCGCACAAAATCCCCGAAGCCTGTGGTCCACCGATGGCCTTGCCGCCGCTAAAGGCGACCAAATCGGCTCCAGCGGCAATGAAGCGCTGCAAATTGCTCGCCGGTGGCAACTGCCCTGCCGCATCCACAATCACCGGCACGCCGCCCTTGCGCGCCGCGGCCACCACCTCCTCCAGTGACGGTTGCGTATGCGCGTATGCCACGTACGCGATCGCCGCCGTTCGCTCGGTGATCGCCGCCTCGATCTCCCAACCTTCTGCATCGCGTATTCCCGCCCCGGAAAAGCGGTCGGCAATCCCCACCTCCACCAACTCGATTCCCACTGAGCGCACCGCGTGGTCGTAGAAGTTTCGGTGGCTGCGTGCCATGATTACTTCGTTCTTCATCCCGGACGTATCCGGCAAGCGGTTCATCTTCCCTGGATCCAATCCGGTCACACAAGCGGCCGTCCCCAGCAACAAGCCCGCCGCCGCCCCGCTCGTCACATACCCGGCCTCCGCGCCAGTGATCTCGGCGATAACCTCCCCAGCCCGCGCCTGCATCTGCGCTATATCCACGCAGCACTCCGAAGCCTGCCGCATGGCCTCAGCTACCTCTGGGTGCATAATCGACCCGCTCAATCGCGTCGCCGGTCCTACGGCGTTGATAATGGGATCGACTCCTAATTCTCGATATATATCCATATTTTAGAACGGCCTTCCCTCGCCGTCGTAGAGTAAGCCAGGGGCCGGGAAGCGAGCGCAGAGTGCCCGCACTTCAGCCGCTACCTCGGCGTACTCCGCTTTCCGGTCGTCGAGTTCAAGCGCTTTATTGGCCCGGACCTGAGCTACCTGATCCATCCACTCGGCCAACTGCTCCATCTCCTCGGCACCAAAGCCCCGGCTGGTAATCGCCGGCGTACCGATGCGGATGCCGCTGGGCTTGCGCGCCGGCCGCGGATCAAAGGGCACGCGATTGAAATTGCAGACGATACCCGATGCGTCCAGCGCCTTGGCCATCGCGTAACCAGTAATGCCCTTATTAGTCATGTCCATGAGGATCAGGTGGTTGTCGGTGCCGCCCGAACTGAGGGCAAAACCCCGCGCCGACAGCGCATCGGCCAAGGTCTGAGCGTTGGCGACGATCTGCTGGGCATACAGCTTAAACTCCTCGCCCATCGCCTCCTTGAGCGCCACGGCAATCGCCGCGGTGGTGCTGTTGTGCGGCCCACCCTGCAAGCCTGGGAACACCGCTTTATCGAGGGCGTCGGCGTACTGCTCCCGGCACAAAATCATCCCGCCGCGCGGCCCCCGCAGCGACTTGTGCGTAGTCGTAGTTACCACGTCCACGTGCGGCACGGGACTGGGATGCACCCCAGTGGCCACCAACCCGGCAATATGCGCGATGTCGGCAACCACGATGGCCCCCACGGAATGCCCGATCTCAGCAAAGCGCGCAAAGTCAACAATGCGTGGATAGGCCGTGCCCCCGCAGAAGAGCAGCTTGGGCCGGTGTTCCCTAGCCAGCGCTTCGACTTGGTCGAAGTCGATTTTGCCCGAGTTCCGGCACACTCCGTATTGCACGGACTTGTAGTGCATCCCCGAGATGCTGACTCGGTCGCCGTGCGTCAGATGACCTCCGTGCGCCAGCGCCAAGCCCATGACCGTATCGCCCGGCGAGCACAGGCCGACGTACACGGCCTGATTGGCCGGCGAGCCCGAATAGGGCTGCACATTGACGTGCTCGGCACCAAAAACTTCCTTGGCTCGCTCGACGCACAGCCGCTCGATCTTATCAATTTCTCGCTGGCCTTCGTAGTAGCGCGCGCCTGCGTACCCTTCGGAGTACTTATTCGTCAGAATTGAACCGCTGGCTTCGAGTACGGCTTGACTGGCGTAGTTTTCAGATGGGATCAGGCGAATTTTGTTGTGTTGACGCCTGTTTTCAGCGCGAATGATGGCCTCGACTTCTGGGTCCACTGCTGCCAGCGTCCCCACGATTTCGGGCCGCACCGCCACTGCCTCCATTGGTTTTGTCCTCCCCAGCGCGTTTGTTAATTTTGGTGTGAACAGCTTACAAAAATTACGGCGGAGCATTTCCATGAGCAAGTATTTGGGCATCGACTCTAGTACCCAATCCATCACCGGCCTACTCATCGACGCAGAGCAGCGCGCCATCGTCGCCGAAGCGTCCATCAACTTCGACGAGCACTTCAAAGCCACTTATGGAGTCGTCAATGGCGTCCTCGACCTCGGTGAGGGCGTTGTCCACAGTGTGCCCCTGATGTGGGCCGAAGCGCTGGACCTGCTCCTGCAAACGCTCGCCGACCAAGGCCACGATCTCGGCGCAGTGCAAGCCATCGCCGGCAGCGGCCAACAGCACGGCACCGTTTATCTCAACGCCTGTGGCGGCCCAGTCCTAGCGCGTCTGTCGCCCAGCCAGCCGCTCAAAGACCAGCTAGCCGCCATCTTCGCCCGCCCAACTTCTCCCATTTGGATGGATACTTCCACGGCCTCGCAATGCGCCGAGATTGAAGCGGGCGTCGGTGGGCGCGATGCACTCCTCGCGCTCACGGGCAACGCGGCCTTTGAGCGCTTCAGCGGGCCGCAGGTCCGCAAATTTTACCAAACCGAACCCGCTGCTTACGCGGATACGACGTATATCGGCTTGGTCAGCTCCTACGTCGCCAGCCTGCTCGCTGGTCGGCTCGTTGGCGTTGACCTCGGTGACGGCAGCGGCACCAACATGATGAACATTGCCGCGCGCCAGTGGAGCACGCACGCGCTCGACGCGACCGCCCCCGGCCTAGCCGCCAAACTCCTGCCCATCGCCCCCTCGGGCCAGCCCGTCGGCTCCATCAGCCCTTATTACGTGGGTCGCTACGGCTTTGCGGACGACTGCCTTGTGCTGCCCTTTTCCGGCGACAATCCGTGCAGCCTCATCGGCCTCGGCCTCGTCGCCCCAGGGCAAGTCGCCCTGAGCTTGGGCACCTCAGACACTTTGTTCGCCTGCATGGACCAGCCGCGCACTTCCGCAGCCGGCGAGGGCGCGGTCTTCGCCTCACCCGACGGCACGCACTATATGGCCCTGACTTGCTATCTCAACGGCAGCTTGGCCCGCGAAGCCGTGCGCGATCAATACGGCATGAATTGGAATCAGTTCACCAGTGCCCTACGCGCCACGCCGCCGGGCAACAACGGTGCGCTCATGCTCCCTTACTTCGCGCCAGAAATCGTCCCCAAAGTCCCCCAACCCAACGTCATCCGCCAAAACCTCGAACCCGACGACGCACCAGCCAATGTCCGCGCCGTCATCGAGGCCCAAGCCCTTTCCTCGCGCATTCACGCGCGTTGGATGAGAGTAGAAATTTCCTCGCTCTACGTCACCGGCGGCGCTTCGGCCAACGCCGAAATCCTGCGCGTCTTCGCCAACGTCCACAACTGTCCAGTTCATCGCTTCGAGACGACCAATTCAGCGGCCCTAGGCGCGGCCTTGCGCGCGGCCCACGCTCACCAATCCTCAGCCGGCCACGCACCTTCGTGGGCGGAAGTTGTCGAGCCATTTGCACAGCCGGTCGCCGGATCGACCATCGAACCAGAACCAATAGCCGTAGCCGAGTACGACGAACTCATCGGCCAGTACGCCGCTTTAGAGCAAGCACACACTTAGGGCGCAGTACAACACAAAAAAGATCGAGTTATATGCTAGGCCCGTCGGCATCTAAAATGGGTACTGGAAACGCAATGTTGATCAAACGGGTTTGTTATTAACGAACATAGTGGACAAGGCAACAACTCGGCTTGGTAGCTCGATGTAGAAGAAGCCGCTTGACACAGGGCCTTTTTTTCAACTATATATCATATTTTTCACCACCTTGCGATGTCGCGAGCCCTGTATAAGACGGACATTCACAAGGTTGTAATACTGCTCTATGATCATTGAATTGGCTGCGACAAAAAGAGCGCAGGTTTGCGCGGACAGATGGCTACTTGCTGGGCCGTGACGGTGATTGTCGGGCTGATGGCCGTCGATTCATGGGCTGTGAATTCAGCCGTGCTGGCCAGAGTCGGGAGCGAAGTCATTCTGGTAGATGACTTGCTCCGCGCCGGGCGCAATATGCGTCGTTTTGCAGCGGGAAATGCGCGGGAAATGCTACAGCCTTTTATCGATCGCAAGCTTCTGGTCTTAGAGGCAAAGGCAAAGGGTTTGGATCAGCACCCCGACGTGGTCGCAATCGTGCAACAGGCGCGCGACCGGAGGCTGGTCGAGCGTCTGTACGGGGAAGTCACGGGAGATGTTTCTATATCAGAAGAGGAACTGCGATCGCATTTCCACCGGAGCGGATTGCACAAAAAACGAGAAGTGCGGGCGAGTCATATTCAGGTAGGCAGTCTCGAAGAAGCCCAAGCCGTGCAAGAGCAACTGTGGCAAGGTGCTGATTTTGCAGTACTGGCGCGTGAGCAGTCCCTCGATCGCACATCGGCGGCCAAAGGTGGAGACATGGGTTTCTGGCAGGAGGAGGAAGCACAGCACAGCGGGTTTGTCGCCGAGCTTTTTCACCTGCCGGTTGGCCAAGTGTCCGAACCGTACCGCAACTCGCAGGGAACCTACCACCTGATCAAGGCCGATGAAGAGCGCTACGTCAGTTTTGAGCGCCAAAAGAAGATGCTGCGCCAAACGCTGGAAAAGCAGCAAAAAAAAGATCGCTGGTCCAAATACTTAGCCGACCAAAAAACGCACTTTGGTTTTTCAGTAGATGCCCAGGTATTGGGCGTATTGTTGCAGCGGGGGCGATTAGCTGAAGGCGGTGTGCCCGTGCTAGAAGCAGGAGACCACGCGCGCATCCTGCTGAGCTATAGTGGAGGGAACATCGACCTGAACGCGTATATGGCTTTGGTAGAGGAGGCCGAACCCAAGCGCCGTCCCCACGCCATAGATAGCACTGCCGTGGTCGAATTTGCCCAAGACGAAGTACTGCGCAAAATCCTGCTGCCTCTACTGGCCCAACAACGGGGATTGGATCGCGAGGAAGCGGTGATTGAGTTCGTCCGAGATAAGCGCGAAGAGGCCCTAGTCGAGATGCTGCGGCGAACGGAAGTAGAAGAACACTTTGTCACAGAAGAACAACAGCGCGTTTTATATAGAGATTTGGCAGACGAATTCACTCTGCCAATGCGCACGTTTTTTGCCGGTGCCTTGGTCAATTCGGAACCAGCTTCGCGCGCCATCGCCCAGCGCGTGCGCGCCGGCGAGGATATGGCTGAGATCATGTGCGAGTATCCGGCATTTAAAGGACGCGTGCGTCAGTTCGACATATTTAACTTCACGCTGGCTGACACGGCGACGGCCCAAGGCGCTATGGCCACCATGATCCAAGCCGTGCGGGGTGTGCCGATTGGTGGCATCGAGGGTCCGCTCCCCATCCAGTTGAGCGGCGATATGAAGGGGTATCTCGTGCTCGAAGTACTGGCGATGCGTCCGGAAAAGACCCTCTCTTTTTCTACACCCAAGGTGCAGTCCAGAATATGGCGTCAATTGCGCTACGCCCATCGGCACGCGATTGAAGAAGACTTTGATAGCTATCTAGATGAGTTGAGGCATAAATATAGGACTGAGATAGTTGTCGATGAACAGGCCCTGTCTAATCTGGAAAAGTAGTGGCTCTGCGTTTCTACCCCTAGACGAGCCCAGATCTCTCTACTCTAAATGCGGAAGGAGGTGAATGGATACAGCGTTCGCAACTGCAACTGCAGGAGCAGAAAGAACAATATCTCTAATTCCATCAGATAAGGAGAAAAAGATGCGCAAAAACGCACTCATAGCAGCAATGTTGTCCGTGGCACTGGCTAGCTTCGCCTGGGGCCAGTCCAATGCCAACGGCATCGGTTACTTCGCCTTAGAGGTGCCTACTAATGTTACCATCACCATTGATGGCGACGATGGCGACTGGGCGTGGTTCGACCCCATTTTCACCGTTGGTCCCGACGAGATGTATGAAATCCAGAAGGCCGAAGTGCTGGACAAGAGCGATCTCGACGTGGCCATCATGACGGCGTGGACGGGCACGGACCGCGACAACAGGCTCTACGGCTTTGTGCGCGCCACCGACGACACGCTAGTCGTCACCTCCGACGTCTTTGACGACGGCTGGCGCGACGATGATCTCGAGATCATCACTGACGCCAACGCCAGCGGCGGTCCACACGACGGCGACGGCGAGTCAGGCACGCGCGCTGAGGGGCAGCAGTTTACCATGCATTTGCCAGTCCCCGGCGTGTATGAAACGCCCTATGGCGGCGACGGCTCTTGGTGGTTGCGCTGGCAGGTGGTCGAGGAAATCCACTGGATGGATGAGTTTGCCGAGTCCAGAGTGACGACCAATCCTCCGGGAGCGACCACGGGTTCGACCAACGTCACGGTCAACTACGAGTACAGCATTCCCCTCTGGGATTACGCGTCGTTGGACGGTGCGGATAACAGTATCCGCCACGAAAACGAGGCTGGGCAGATCATCCGCCTGACCTATCAGTTGAACGAAGCGGATAATCCCGAAGATCGCCGCACCCACCAGCTAGCAACAACCGGTGAGGACGGCGCTTCGGGCAACTGCGATGTCTGCTCGGAGTACACGCTGCTCGGAGCCGACGAGTACGAACGCGCCGACGGCGGCGCGGGCACCGCAGTGGAATCCAAGAGCTGGGCAAAAATCAAAGCGACCTTCAACGACTAACCAAACGGTCCTTTGAACACTATTGGGCGGCGGCATCTGCCGCCGCCCAATAACCGGCATTGCAATTACACTTCCCGAGGTTAACATGATGGTACGGTTCGGTGCGTGGCTGTGTTCCCTGGTGATGTTGGCAGGATGTGGACGTTATTTTGACGGGCCAATTCAGCCAGCTCCGCAGGGACAGCAAGAGGCCGATATGGTGATTAAAGACGATGGCTTGATCATCTATTCGTTCGAGCGTCTGGAGATCGGTCTGCGCCCTATGACCGACGCCGAATTGAACCGCAAATTCCCACAGCAGTCTACGCAAGGGGCCATATCGACCAATCCCTATACTTTCGGCAACTGGAAGCGCATGGGCGAAGAGTGGATGCCGCCCAAATACAGCATATGGCTGCTAAAAGTTAAAAATTACGCCTATCCTAAAGTCGGCGTCGATCCTCTCAGGATTGAGCTAATTTCAAAGGATGGATATCGCAAGTACGCGCCCCTAGAACCGCTGCAGATCCTAGAATACTACTATTCGTTTATTCAGGGATATGCCGGCAACGAATACCGGCGTTTTAACGAGCGCGAAGATATGCTCAAGCGCACTATGTTTCAGGAGCAGATCATCTTCAGCGGCCAAGAATCAGAGGGTTTTGTCGTTTTTCCGAGCCTCGCACCCGACGTGAAGGAGTTTTCTATCCACGTCAAGGGCATTGCATTGCGATACAATTACCGCGACGAGCCCGTGGAGACCAAGGATCTAACCTTTCACTTTCAGCGCGAGGTGTTTAAGGGGTTTAAGCCACCGCCCGAACTGGTGAATAAGCAATGATGGCTTCCTTTCGGCGAACTGCTTCGGTCGGGCTGATCCTGTCGTTCTGTATTGGGACGGCGGAACTGCGAGCCGATGTCTGGGGGGTCGGCCTAGGTGGACAAGCCTGGGAGGAACCAGCGCAGACTATGGCGGGGGTAGTTGTAGGCGAAGGGCAAGCCCTGGGGCCGGCTAGCTTTTCGCTTGAGCAGAACATAACTCAGTTTATCGTCTGGGGAGTCGGCGCGCCCAGCAGTTTTATCGCCGAGGGCAACGGACAGGTGTGGAACAATTCGGCGCGGGGCATTGGGGGGTCTGAGGTCCTAGTGGACGGAGATGGCACGACCAGCACGGAAAATAGCTTTAAGGAAGTGGGGGTCAATCAGCGCGGACGCATTTTTTTTCTAGATCTCGGGGCTTCGTTTCCAGTTAGCCAGATTGTTTTTTACCCCCGCGAAGGAGAGGATGAATTCGTCGCCGGTTACGAGATATCACTCAATGACGGGCGCACTTTCGACGCCAATGACTCGCCCGTTTACGAGGCCGTTCGCCAAGTGACGATCAACCGCGATCCAAGAGTGGATGTGCGCTTCCCGACTCAATTGGTGCGCTTTATTCAACTCAGAGTGCTTTCACCGAGCCCCTTTGAACTGGCAGAAATCGAAGTACACGGCGAAGGCTTTGTACCGCGTGGACTCTACGAAACACAGCTCATCCAGTTTGCACAGCCTGTCAACTACGGTGCATTGACTTTTCGCGCGCACAGAGTTTCGCTGTCCGAGGAAGGCGAAAGCAGCGCGGGTGCCGACGAGCAAGTGCGGGTGATCGTGCAGATGCGCAACGGCGTCGACGAAACGCCTCTCGACTACTACCAAATCGCCGACGTAGAGACCCGGTCGGAAGTGCTGATCAGCAAAGAGGAGTACGAAGAACTGCCGTTGGTCCTCAAGGGCAGCATTCGCCCGGATGCCACGCACTGGTCCTCTTGGACGGAGCCGCTCATCGCCGACTCTAGTGGCACGTATTCCATTCCGCTGGATCTGCCGGGGCCGCGCGATTTTTTCCAGGTGCGCCTGCGCTTTGAGGGCAATACCTCCGCCAGCATGCAGATCGATAGCCTAGCCATCGTGCACACGCCGCCGTTGGCTGCGCTGGCATTGAGCGAAGTAGCCCTATTGGACGATCCCTTTCCGGCCGGTGGACGCGCGTCCGTTCCGGCCGGTCGGGATACGGTTTTCACCTACGACATAAAGGCCGACTTAGGCGAGGGAACGGGCTTTGACGGCGTGCGTATCTCGACGCTGATACAGCCCGAATTTCTCAAATTGGAAATGGGGCACGAGTTGGAGGAGATACAGCCGGATAGCGTGCACGTGGACGATACGGGTTTGCGCGTTTATTTCCCATCCCGGCGCATTAGCACAGGAGAAGATGTGCGTCTGCGGATTACGTTTCGCTCGCAGGCCCTACTTTTTTCCACCCAGTTTATAGGACAGCTTCTGGATACGACGGGCAGCCTTCCCCAGCGCATTGCCGAGGGCGACGCGACGCGGGAAGTAGGCACGGACTCGCAGGAGGTAATTTTCCTCGCCAGCGGCGAAAGCGTGCTGCAGTCCTTTGCCGTTTCTCCACCGGCGATAACGCCCAATGGCGATGGCATAAATGATTCGTCCGTCTTCTCTTTTGTGCTCATCCATTTGGTGCAGCCCGCCGCGGCGGAACTGCTCGTATACGATCTTTCGGGTCGCTTAATAAAAAACGTGCTCTCCGATGCGCTGACCGCCGGGCGTTATACCCAGTGGCACTGGGACGGAACGAACAATGCCGGCGATCTGGTGCCACCAGGGACCTATATCGCCAGAGCCTCAATACAGGCAGCTGCCGACGAAGTCAACCGCATGCGCCTGATCTACGTGGCCTATTAATGCCCATTTAAACGCGGAAAACTGAGTATGACGTACAAAGTGGCGCTAGCTCTTTTGCTCTTGGCCCCTTGTTTTGCAAAGGCACAGGTAGAGCGATTCGTGCTAGGTACAGGAGATAACGGCTGGGAAGAACTATCCGAGTTGATGGGCGGCATGTGGGTTGTGGACGGCGGTCTGCAGCCCTACGAATTGGATCCAGCGGTCAATATCGCGCTGGGCGAGAAGAAGGGCAGCTCGCGCGCCGACGTCTTCGGCAACCCTTGGGGGGGAGAACGGGGCGGGACGCAGAACGCACGTCTCATTCCCGGCCAGCCCGAGGTCCTCGGAGATAACGGCTTTGTATATACAATAGACGGTGACACGACCCGGTCAGTGGCCATTGTCTCCGGCTATTATTACTACAACCTAGGCTGGGAATTGCCCATCAATCGCATCCGCTTTTTTTCCCCGGCAGAAGGGCGCACCCAGACCGACGACCGCAAGCGGATCACACCGGGTTTACCGCTCAAAAACGCCTATCCCAAGCTTTATGAAGTTTGGGCTGCAATTGATGGAGAGCGCTTTAAGCGAGGGCAGTTTGACCTTTTACTAGAGCAGAATCTCAACCAAACCACGCGCATCGCCAATGCTCGTTTTCCCACTCAGCCCCTGCAGTTCATTTTCATAAGCTTCCCGGAATTGGGCGTCATTGCCGAGGTGGAGTTTTACGGCGAGGGTTTTGTGCAAAAATCTCAATACCTCTCCAAGGTGATCGACATCGGCGAGCCGGTCAATTTCGGGCGGGTCATGCCCTATTTCAACGGGTTTGTCAAAGAGAGCATAGACAGCGAACCCGAACTTTTGGCAGAAAGCCCCATCTCCTTTTCGCTGGAAACGCAGACCGGTCGGGACGATACGCCGCAGGTCTACAGCATCTACACCGAACTGAGAACCGAACGCGAAGTGAGTTTTGCCGAATGGGATAAAGCGCCGTACGATGATTACGTGCGTCCTGGAGCTCAGGGGCCGGAGCGGCCCGACGTGGACAACTGGAGCTTCTGGTCGGTGCCACAAGAAGCGTCTGCGGGCGAAGGCATAGAGATCCTTTCGCCGGATAATCGGCAGTATCTCAAAATCAACTTCACGATGGCAAGCGAGGATTTGTTCACCTATGGCCGGATGGATTCGCTGGTCGTAGAATACTCGCCTCTGCTGGTCGATGCGGTCGTCGGGGAGGTCGCATTACAGGACGAACCACAACCGCTCGGGCGCAAGACGGAAGTACCCTTGGGCGAGGAGCGCATCTTCACTTTTGACGTGCGGGCCGACTTTGAATCGGAGACCAAGTCGGGTTTTGACGCCTTAAGGCTGCAAACCCCGGGCCGCGTCCAGTTTATAGGACTGGAAATGGGCGACCCCTTAGTCGCTGTGGAACCCGACAGCACCGCGGAAAAACGGGGCGAACTGATCGTCTATTTTCCGTCCAACCGCATCACAGCTACAGACAACAGGCCGCTGCGGCTGCTGTTCAAAACGGGTGTCTTCAGTTTTAACGCCCTATTTCAGGGCGAGATATTTGTCGTGGGGGGAGGAGGACAGCCCCAATCTATCGATCCGGGAGATGCCAACGCGGAGGTATCGACCAATTCCATCGAGGTGCTGGCACTGAGCGAGGAGTTAGATGTGCTGAGCGCATTGGACGTGGGATCAACCGTAGTGACGCCGAATGGCGACGGACTCAATGACACGTTTGAACTGGCCTATTCACTGCTGGGCGTGCAGGCGAGCCAAGTGGTCTTTGAAATCTACGATTTGCGCGGACGCAAAGTGCGAACGATATCGACCGTTTCTAGGAGTGAAGGGCGTTATGTCGAAGAGTGGGATGGACGGGGAGAGGGGATGGGGCGCGTGGCTCCGGGCCTATACCTCGCCCGACTTTCCGTCGAAACGGATGCAGGTGACTTCACGAGTACGCGCACCATTGCGGTGGCCTACTAAACAGGTTGCGTATAAGCGCTAAACTCTGTCGAGGATGTACCATGAGGAAATTCGCTGCAATTCGACTTTTGCTCGTCGCCACCCTGTGTGCAGCAGGTGCCTATGCCGACGAACTGCGCCTGAGCAGCCCGGCGGACTGGCAGACGTGGACCATTCCCAAGGGCACGCTGGAAATTGCCGACGACGGCAGCATCAGCCTGGCGTGGATGCGCCGCAATATAAACGCCGTGGCCGATGCGGCAGAGTTTTCCCATAGCGAAGGCAAGAAACAGGTTTTTGGTGGTATCCGCGCCGTGAATTCAAATCCCCAAGATGCGGCTAATATTATTGACCAAGACCCATCGACTTGGTGGCAGCCGTCTGCCGATGATCCGCTGGAAGATTGGTGGATCGAAATCGACCTCGGCCGACCAGTATTGGCACGCAAGTTGCGCCTTGTCTTTCCGGACTCACCCGACGCCAAGCCCTTTCGCAATTTCACGACTTACATAAGCAACGGTGTAGATACGCGTTATGGCGTGACCTACCACCCGGTCGCCGTCACGACAACACCCAATGTAGAGAGAGTTTTTGAAGTCGATCTGAAACGAATTGAGATCGGTGTGGCCAGCGGAGAACATCTCATAGAGCAGGACACGCTGGATTTTAACCTCGTCCACCACGTGCGCCTAGTGCCCACGGAAAAGAATCCAGGCGCGGCGCTGGCTGAGGTCGAAGTGGATGCACTGGGAGATAATCTCGCCATAGGTACAGTGGAACGGGGCGGGTCGGTGCGAGCGGGGCGGAGCGAAGATAAGATCGGGATGATCTTCGATGGGGATGTCAATACCAACTGGCGACTTGCCGTCGGTGGTGACCAGGCCAAGGAGGGCAATCTCAGGACCTACGTCGAAGACGGCGATTGGTTCGAATGGGATCTGGGTGCCACGTTCTGGGTAGACCACCTTTCCCACATAGACCTGGCTGTCGGAGACGGAGAGGGGTCTCGTGGCTCCCACGGGTACGGGGCCAAGCTATTTATCCTCACCACTTCGGACGGTACGCCGGCCAGCGGCCTGACCAGCGACCGCATTCGCAGCAATTTCGACTACCAAGAACTCAGCGACGTATTCAACGATAGATTCCCCACCCAACAGTCGTATCACTTTGCATTCCCGCTGCGGAAAATCCGCCATATCTTCTACCACCGCAGCGGCATTCCGATGCGCCTGCAGATCCGCCAGACGGTTTTTGAATACATACTCCACGGCGAGGGGCACGTCGCAGCGACGGAAATGATTTCGGACTTCATCGACCTAGGCTCAATGAAGAGCGTGCGCAAGCTGTCATGGGACGCCGATTTACCTGCCGGCACGCAGATCGAAATTCGCTCGCAGACGGGCAATACCTTTGAACTGCAGAAGAAGTACTACCATAAGAACGGCACGGAACTGGACTCGGCCCGTTTTGGCAAGCTGCCCAAGAGCGTGCGCGGGCGCATCGACACCCTCAAGCTCAAAGGGCCGGATTGGAGCGGCTGGAGCCAGCCCTATGATTTTCCCGAGGAGGCATTCCTCTCGCCTACGCCCAGACAATTTCTACAACTACAGATTCAACTAGCCAACGACGATCCACAACTGACGCCGGTACTGCATTCCCTGACCCTGGAATTCGACGATCCCCTCGTCAGCGGTGGCATTGCTGCACGCATATTGCCGCGCGAGGTCGGACTAGATTCCCTGCAGCGCTTTACGTATTTGCTGCAACCGACCTTTGTGCGCAACGACCAAGGCTTTGACGAGGTCTTTATCCAAGTGCCGGGCGAGGTGCAAGAGGTTGGCGTCCGAGTCGGCGGACAGAGCGTGCAGCCGAGGGAAATTGAACTGGCAGACGGGTTGCTAAGAGTCGGACTGCCGGAGCGGGTGTGGGAGGATTCGGTGGAAGTGCTGTTTACCGCGCAGGTAACAGCCAATGCCACGCTCTTTGAGGCTTGGGCCGGGGACAGCCAGCAGAATGTGCGCCAAGGCGTCGAACCCTTAGCGCCGCGCTCGATGATCGTTTTTGTGCCCGACGTGGCCGGTGGGAATTTGCTGCGCAATGTGCAGGTGACTCCGGTCGTTACGCCCAACGGCGATGGCGTAAACGACGAAGCGCAAATCGACTTTATCGTGGTCCAGGTTGAGGGCAATCCCAACGTGGATATCTACGACCTAACCGGATCGCACCTGCGGACGCTCGAGCTAGGTGCCGCAGGTTTCGCGTGGGATGGCCGGGACGATGCGGGAGCGGTTTTGCCGCCGGGTGTGTATATCTGCCGCATCCAGATGGAAGCCGACTCTGGAGACCAGTCGGTATATCGCACCATTAGTTTGGCCTATTAATAAACAACGTGTTGCGCAGCGGTAAAAAAGGGAGGGAACAAATGGGCCGGAAGTTTTTCGGTGCTCTGCTAACGGGTTGCCTTTTGGCAGGTGGAGTGTTAGCCGAAGGCCTGCAATCGGGCTTTCTCAACCCCTATGTCACCAGCGGTGTGCGGATATCGCCCCAGACCATCACGCCAACTATGCGGAAATGGTATCTGCCCCAAACGCTCTACGATATCTACGGATGGAAAAACTGGGAGTACACCAACTACGCCAGGGATCGCTACGAGCGCTATACCGATATCGTGCTGCAGGGCCAGCGCTTTTACGATATCTACGGCAATTACATCACGCGCGGCTGGAAGGTCTACGAGTGGGCGCAACAGCACCCCACGGAAACGGGCAGCGCGATCGACAAGTCCGTGGAGTTCAACAACTGGTTCAATAACCTAGTCATTTCAACGGCGTCGCAGGGCCAATATCACATGGCGTTGACCGTGGGCGAGCAACTGAGGACGACGCTGACGCCGATGACCTTTTCCAAACCGCTGTTTAACGGCGTGCAATGGGATTTCCTCTCCGATAAATACGCCCTGACGCTGCTCGCCTCGCGCACAGACAATCCCGCTCTGGCGGCCACGGCGACCAACCGCGACCAAGGGGCCACGGTGCGGACGATCTTCACCAATCTGATTGGCCTGCGCGGTACGGCCCAAATCGGCGACTTTATCAAGCTGGGCACGACCTACGTCAATGCCGGGCACTGGAATAGCTCGGAAAGCTTCGGCAACAACTCTCTCAAGGGCACGCTCGGCGGCAACCTGCAGGCGGGCAACGTGCAGCGTCTCCTAGTGCGTCTATCCGACGATTCGCCCGAGGACGGCGAAGGAGGGGCATTGCTCTTTCTGCACCGCGTGTACATAAATGGCGTAGAGCATCCCGAAATCTCCGACCGGGCGCTGGTAGACGGCGGCATCCGGCGGCAGGGACGTTGGGAGGCCAGCGGCGGCAACAACATCATCATTACCTACGACATCGAGCGCGACTTCACGCCCATTCCCGGCGAAGATGAGATCATCGACTTCAAGGAAATCAAAAAGATCGAGATCGAATTGGTCCTAGCCAATGACTATGCCGTTGAAGTCACTTCCAATATGCAGGTCAACAACACGGGCGAGCCTGTATTTTTGCCCGTCACCCGCGCGGAGAAAAACATCAAAGACGGCTCCAACCAGCGCGTGGTGCGCTTTAGCTACGGCTTGCCGACGGCCAATGAAGTCGCCGGTCTCACCATGGAAATCGACGACCTCTTCGGCGGGTTTAACTTGCGCGCCGAATACAATGTCAATCGCAAATACCGCCGCTTTCCCAACCAGAATTTCACCTACAATCAGGCGCTGGGGAAAGAAAGCGCGGAGGGCTACTATGCAACGGCGTCGCACAATGTGTACCCGTGGTTTGCCTATGGCGAAATTTTTAGCATGGACCCGGGCTATCAGACATTCATGTTCGTGCCCGACAGCAACGGGCGCATTAACTACGAAAGTGCTGTAAACAACGTCTACGAATTCGTAGACGACAACGACGACCAGGACCGCTTTCCCGACTGGCGTAGGCGAGCCTTCAGCAGTTCCTCGTCGGAGCGCTTACTGATCCAACGGGCTGACGTGGCTGTCTTTCCCGGCTATGATGAGAACAACGACTTAGTGTCGGACTTCAACCAGAACGACAACGGCATGCCGGACTATCTAGAGCCCTTTGTGCGCTACGATGTCGATCCGCTGGAGTTTCTCTACGGCACAGACATGAACAACAATACAGTGATCGACCGCTTTGAAAACGACGAGGAAGCGGACTACCCGTATCCCCGCGACCACCGAGGTTACAACTTCTACGGTGGCGCCGAACTCAAGCCGGGCAGCCGCATAATGGTCGGCCGCATGCGCGAATGGCTGCTGAGCAGCAACCGCCGCAACAAGTCGCTATACGGTCTGCTAACACTGACTCACGAGGTGCCTCGCCACGGTTTGCAGATGCAGCTCTACAACGGCCTTCGCAGCGTCGAAGACAATATCCCCGAAGACATCATTCTGTGGGTGCAGGGTCCGCGTACACGGGGCGATATGCGCCCCTTCGTCGATCCCATGATTGCGCAGGATGCGCTGATCAACACCACCTTTCTGAGTGCACGCACGCGTAAATACGCCCCGCTCAATCTAGAGACCAAGCTGAAGTACGAGATCTATCACCAGCGCGGAGACCAGCAGCCGCCAAACTGGCAGGACGAGAAGCTCTTCGCGCTGATCACCAAGGCGGATCTGCCCATTCCGGTAGGTAAACACGTGCTGTGGCCTAGGTGGAAACAGCTCTACAAGCGGCGCTCACCCACGGATAAAACCGAGCTAGAGAATAACGAGCTGTCGGAAATTTTCTTCTTCGTGTGGCAGCAGGAGCTGATCAGTACAATGCGCCTAGAGTCCGGCATCGAGTACGAGATTTTCAGGAATATGGTCGAACGCACCGATCCGCTGCCCGCCGGATACGTGGACGATTTCGAACAGTTCGTGATTGCTGCGCAACTATCCAATCGCTCGGACTATCTGGGCTATCGCCTGATGACCAACATCGGCGGACGCTGGGAACGGCGCGATTTTCGCGACGAGACGACGACGGATCTGGTGCTGTTTCTGAGCATGTTTGCCGGATTGCAATAACGCCTGACAAATCTGCCTTTGTGCAGTCTGATGTCCGCGCTGGTTAATGGAATTGCATCGACTGCATATTCCCCGTGATATGTGCTCTTTTTATATGCCCATCGTTGCGGTTCTCTTTAGCTGGGGTATGGCGCTGATTGTGGGGTGCTCAAATGAAACTTCCGCGCCATCGACAGAAGCTACTGCACCCAAGCCCAAATTGGCTAGAAGTACACTGCCGAAATTCGTCGATGCCACTGCCGCTGCCGGCATCCATTTTGCACATGTGAACGGCGGTAGCGGTCGCTTCTACTACGTGGAGACCTATGGCTCGGGAGCGGCTTTCGTCGACTACGATAGCGACGGCGACGAAGACTTGTACCTAGTCAATGGGGCTGTATTGCCGGGCTTTTTGGAGCGGCGGGTACCGAAAAACGTTCTATATCGAAACAAGGGCAATGGGAAGTTCGAGGAAATAACAGAAAAAGCAGGTGTCGGCGATGAGGGGTATGGCATGGGAGTCTGCGCGGGAGATTACGACAACGACGGTCATGTGGATCTCTATGTCACGAACTTCGGGGCCAATGTGCTGTATCGCAATGACGGCGACGGTTCATTTGCCGATGTGACGGAGACCGCCGGCATCGGCGACGAGCGCTTGAGCATGAGTGCAGCCTTTGCCGACATCGACAACGATGGCGATCTCGACCTCTACGTTTCCAACAATACCGATTTTACTCTCGAAAACCACAAAGAGTGCAGGCACGGTTCCATACGCGTCTACTGCGGTCCCGGTCAGTATAAGGGCGCGTCGGGGATTATGTATCGCAACGAAGGGGATGGAAAGTTTGCCGACGTAACGGAAGCAATGGGCGTTTACGACTACCGCTGCCGTCAACTCGGCGTAGTGTTTGGCGATTACGACGAAGACGGCGATGCGGATCTGTTTGTCGCCAACGATATGACCCCGAACTTCCTCTTCCGCAACGAGGGGGGGACGCGATTTTCCAATATTGGGCTGGATTCCGGCGTCGCCTTCAGCCCGGACGGCAAATCCGAGGCAGGCATGGGCACGGACTTTGGCGACTACGACCGGGATGGACTCCTCGACATCGTCGTCTGCAACTTCCAGTGGGAGCACTGTCGCCTGTTAAAAAACGAGCGGGGCGATGTGTTTAAAGATCAGATACACGAATCCAAACTGGACGAACCGACCTTCTCGACATTGACCTTTGGCACGGACTTTTTCGACTACGACAACGACGGCTACCTCGACCTGTTCCTAGCCAACGGACACGTCGAACCGAATATAGAAATTATCGACCGCGCCGGACCTTCCTACGCGCAGCGGGATCAGCTATTCCACAACGAGACCGACGGCACGTTCACCGACGTCAGCGCCGACTCGCCAGGCCTAGCCACCGCTTGGGTCGGACGCGGATCGGCTACCGCCGACTACGACAACGACGGAGACCTCGACCTGTTCGTGAGCAACAACAACCAGCGCGGCCTGCTGCTGCGCAACGACGGTGGCAACCGCCAGCACTGGCTATCGGTGCGCACCATAGGCACCCACAGTAACCGCGACGGCATCGGCGCGCGGATCCGGGTGGTCGCTGGCGACCTACACCAAGTGGCAGAAGTGCGTTCGGGCAGTTCGTATCTGTCGCAGAATGCGCTGCGAGTGCACTTTGGCTTAGGCACGCACGCGCGGGTGGATCGGGTGGAGATCCGCTGGCCGAGTGGGATGGAGCAGGTATTGGAGGACGTGGCGGCTGATCAGTTCCTCACGGTCCAGGAGCCGGAAAAACTATAGGACCATTGTGCCAGAAATCCGCGAAAGGGCAAGGCAAAACGTGAAGTGGTCTAACAGTGTGCTATGGCTGGCGTGGATAACGGCTCTTGGCTGCGGTGGCACGCGAGAAGAAGTGCCTGTAGTAGAGGAACAGGAAGACCCGCGCGCGATAGAACTGAATTATTTGGCTCGCATTCGCGCCGATTCCAGCGACGTAGCAGCGCACTACGAGTTGGGGACGTTCTATTTAAAACACGCCGTGTATGGGGAAGCGCTGCGATATTTCAGTGAGACCTTCCGCATCGACTCACTGCATGTACGTGCGTTACTAGGTGCCGGAGAAGTCATGACCCGGCAAGGCGAGTTGAAACGGGCGTTGGCCGTATATCGCAAGGCCATTGCGCTCGCGCCCGACAGTGCAGCGGCCTATCGCCAGCTCGGCCAGCTCTATTTGCGCACGGACGACGATGCCAAGGCGCGGGCGACATTTGCAAAGGCGTTGCAATTAGCACCTAAGCACGCTCCGGACCACTACAACTTAGGCGTGGCGCACGCTCGTGATCACGACTATGAGACCGCCGCCCAGCACATGCAGCGAGCACTGGAAATAGACCCCGAGTACGCGCTGGTGTACTACAGCCTAGGAGAGATGTACTGTACCAAGATGGGGCAATGCGAACGAGCCCTGGACATGGCGAGCAAAGCCGTCAAAATAGATCCTATGCGCGCCCGCTACCGCACGGCGTTAGGGCACGTCTACATGCGGTTGAATCGCCACGCAGAAGCGGAGACAGCCTTTCGCGCAGCCATTGAGCGCGATTCAGCTTATGTAGAGGCGCTAAATGGGCTGGGGATGGTGCTCGCCCGCCAAGGTAAAGAGGTCGAAGCAGCCGCTGTACTCGAGCAAAGTATCGCCCTGGACCCGGCCTATCCAGAAGCGCACTTGATCCTGTCCAAAGTGTATATGAAGCAAGGAAAGGCCGAGGAAGGCCAGAGGCAGATCGAGATATTCAAGCGCCTTCATCCGCATTCCGATACCATTCGCGATCAGCGTTTGCGCCTCAAAGGCCACGCCGACGATGCCGTAGCCCGCTATAACTTGGGCGTGATCTACGCGAAACTGGGTTTTGCTAAAATGGCTGCTCAAGAGTACAAAGCCTCGCTGAAGATCAACCCCGCCCAGATACAGGCCTGGCAGAATTTGGGCACGGCCTATATGCGGCTGCAGCGAGTTGACGATGCCATCACGGCCTATCGCCAAGCTCTGACTTTAGACGAGGGCTATGCGCTGGCGTGGTTTAATCTCGGCAATGCCTATTTGATGAAAGACTATCCGGTGCAGGCCCGTGCTGCCTATGAACGCGCTTTGGCGATAAAGGAAAACTACATCGATGCAATAAACGGCCTAGGTAATGCCAAACTGCGCGAGGGCAATGCCCGGGAGGCCATCGACGATTTTAAAGCAGTTTTGCGAGCCGATTCCACCTATGTCGGTGCCCATTATAGTTTGGCCTTGGCCTACCGAGAAGTGGGAGACTCACTTGCGGCGCAGCAGCAGATACGCCTTTTCGCGCTCAAACAAAAAGAGCGCACCCAGTGAACGCAGCAGTCGCTTTTTATGTATCCGCTGGACGGGTGTTAAAAGACATAGCCGTCAATCAGTTCCTCATGATTCAAGAGCCAGAAATCCGCGAAAGGAAAATGTGAACTTGCCACAATGGAGGTGCTTATGAAACGCTGGAATTTTGTGGGCTATGTAGTTATGTCCCTGCTGTGGACTAGCTGTGCTACACTCTCTCAGCTCGAAGCAAAGCGCATCGATATTAATACGGCCTCGCGCGCACAGCTAGAAACGCTGCCCGGAATTGGGCCAGCAACGGCTCAGAGAATAATCGAGGGGCGCCCCTATTACAACTCAAAAGGCTTGCTCAACATAAAGGGCATCGATGCGCAGCGCCTAAAGGAAATCGAACCCTATATAACTGTCGTCAAGTAGCCCAAGCTCGACTTTTGGCAACCCGACCGCCGCTGGGACAAGTGATTACTAAGAAAGGATGAATGATGGCGCGATTTGACGACATGAAGGGGGTCTTCGGCCTGCTGCCGACGCCGTACAGAGAAGACCTCGAGATTCACATCGACGACCTGAAGAAGGTGGCCAACTTCTGCTGCGAGAGTGGCCAGCACGGCATCGTCTGGCCGGTGATGGTCGGGGAGTTCTGGTTTTTGGGCGAAGAGGAGCGTATCCGGGGGCTGGATGCGGTACTGGAGGAAGTCAACGGCCGCCTGCCCGTGGTCTTCGGCTGTTCCGGGATTTCGGTGCCGCAAGTGCTGCTCTATGCGCGGGCAGCGCAAAAAGCCGGGGCGGATTCAATTATCGCCATGACGCCGGCGCGCACCGACGCTGCCACGGCGATGGACATGTACCGACGCTTGGCTGAGGTGTTCGACGGGCCGATCATGGTGCAGAACGCCGACATGTACGCACCGTTGCGCGGCGAGCAAGTGGCGCAACTGGTCAATGAAATCCCGCAGGTCGAATACGTCAAGGAGGAGCGGCAGCCCGGCCCTAAGCACATCGCCGAGGTAGGCGAGATGGTGGGCGACCGAGTCAAGTGCATCTTCGGCGGGGCGGCAGGCAAGTTTTTGCCCGATGAGATGCGCCGCGGTGCCAATGGCAATATGCCAGCCTGCGAGCTAGCCGATGTGCTGGCCAAGATCACCGAACTGTGGTGGGCCGGGCAGGAGGAGGAGGCGCGCGCAATGCACCGTCGCCTATTGCCGCTGATCATTCTCGAAAACCACCCCTTTATGCGCTATATCCTCAAGCGCCGTGGAGTGTTCAGCACACTGGTCGAACGGGCACCGGCGGGCAAGCTGGCGCTGGATGAGGGCGACAAGCGGGAGATCGCAACCCTGCTGGAGACCGTGGCGGGGGATATCGAGTCATTTCCGATACTACCGGAGCACTAAGTCACAGTGATGCATCATGGACCGCTCTACTCTGTTCTATAGCCTTTGTGCACTCGGCATTGTGGGCCTGCTCAGCGTGCCCACAGCGCGCTCCCTGCTACTGGGTCTCGACACGTCCGCACAAAAGGAAAGTGGACGCTCGGAGATCGTCCTGGCCGGCTGGGGCAATACGCAGGAAGTGGCCATGCTCAATCAACTCATGGCCGATTTTGAAGCTGGCAATCCAGATATAAAGGTCAAGTTCATCCACATTCAGCAGAACTTCAATACCGTGCTGCTGACCATGATGGCCGGGGGGCGCTCGCCCGACATCTTTTACGTGGCACCGGTCACTTTGGGCAACATGTTGTCCAAAGGGGTCCTCCTCGACTTGGAGCCTTATCTGGAAAAGAGCCAAATAGTTGGCGTTGAGGACTTTTTTCCGCAAACGGTCGAGCCGTACCGCTGGGACGGCAAGCGCTTTGGCCAAGGGCCGATCTACGGGCTGTGCAAGGACTGGTCGCCTGACTTTCTGATTTTCTACAACAAGAACCTATTTGACGAGGCGGGTATTCCCCATCCAGACGGCAGTTGGACGCGCGCAGAGTTCGTGGACATTGCCCGGCGCTTGACCAAGCGCGACGAGCAGGGGCGCATCATGCAGTTTGGCGTCTACAATAACGCCAATCCAGAGCAGTGGATCTGGCAGTCGGGCGGGCGAATTTTCTCCGCAGACCGGAGGCGCGTATTACTCGAAAGCCCAGAAGTGATCGAGGCGCTGCAATTTGCCGCCGATCTGTCCACGCGCTGGCACGTGGCACCGGGCTACGCCGAGCAAGCGCAGAGTCCGGTAAACGTGATGTTCGAGACGGGACGCGTGGCCATGTGTTTTTACGGCCAGTGGTTCGTGCCCCAGTTCCGCAAAAACATCAAGAGCTTTGCGTGGGGAGTTACGACGCCTCCGCGCCACAAAGTAGATATTTATTTGTCCGGTGGCATGGTCGGTTATGGCATATACGCCCATACCAAACACCCGCAAGAGGCGTGGCGCTTTATGGAATATCTGGTTGGCCCCCAGGGCCAAGAGGCCATTGCCAAGATCGGCTGGAACATTCCCGGCCGCAGAGAAACCGCGTACAGCCCTATTTTCGTAGAAAATCCCAATCTGGATGCGGAGATTACCCAGACTTTTCTCAAGGCCGCGGAGCGCACCGAATTATTTCATCGCAGCCCCTATATCAATCCCACTGAATACAATCTGCTGTTTCTCCCAGAGTGGGAACTGGTCATGCTGGGTGAAAAAAGCGTGCCTGCGGCGCTAGCAGATGCCGCCAGAAAAATCAACCAAGCCATTCGCGACAATATGGCTCTGCAGAAGATCGAGGTGGACGGATGAAACTAAACCTGCGAGAGCACCTAGAAGGATATCTCTTCATATCGCCGTGGATCTTGGGCATGGTGCTCTTTGCCCTCGGGCCGATACTGGCCAGCTTTGGTCTGGCCTTCACGCGCTGGAATCTCTTTACGGAGCCGGAGTACGTGGGATGGGCCAATTTTCAGAAGTTGGCGCACGACCCGCTCTTTTATAAATCGGTGTTTAATACGATCTACTACACGGTTTTTGCCGTGCCGTTGGGGCTCGTGCTGGCGCTAGGACTGGCCATGCTGGTCAACCACCGTCTGCGCGGAGTCAATTTTTTTCGCACGGCTTTTTTTCTGCCCAATGTCGTGGCAGGCATCGCGATGCTGCTGCTGTGGAAGTGGCTCTTCGATCCCAATTTTGGCTTGATCAACCTGTTCCTCGACTGGACCGGACTGATGGCGGTGTTCGAGTGGATCGGCATTGGCCGGCCCCAGTGGATCTCATCGCGGGCGGGTGCCATGCCGGGCCTAGTCTTTATGAGCATCTGGGGCTTGGGTGGATCGATGATGATTTTTCTCGCTGGCCTGCAGAATATTCCCCGCGAGTTGATCGAAGCTGCGGAACTGGACGGTGCCGGACCGTGGAAGCGCTTTAGATACGTCACCGTGCCGCTGCTGACCCCGACGATTTTTTTCTTGACGATGGTCGGCGTGATTGCCTCGCTGCAAGTCTTCAACCAAGCCTATGTCATGACCCAAGGTGGGCCGGCGCACGCGACGTTATTCTACGTCCTGTATCTCTTTCAAACGGCCTTCGAGCGCTTCCAGATGGGCTATGCCTGCGCCATGGCCTTGGTCCTCTTTATCATCACGCTGATCGTCTCGCTCATCCAGTTAGCGATGGGCAAAAAATGGGTACACTACCAATGAGCAGTGCTTCTGGAGACACCCTGTCGCTGCGACGCCAGCTCATCCTCTACGCCGCACTGTCCTTTTTGGCGTTTTGGTTTCTAGTGCCTTTTGCCTGGATGCTCATCACCTCGGTCAAGACGCCGGACGAGGTCTTTTCCCGTCTCCTGCCTTCGGTGCTGCGGCTGGCCAATTTCGTGGAGATCTTCAATCAGCCGACGTTGCCTTTCGGGCGCTATTTTCTCAACAGCACGATCATCACGGTTTTTGGCACGGGGGCGAGTCTTTTTACTTCCGCCGTCGTGGCCTATGCCTTTGCCCGGCTGAATTTTTTCGGTCGCGACGTGCTGTTCGTCGCCGTGCTGTCGACCATGATGCTACCCGCGGCGGTGACCATGATCCCAACGTTTGTGCTCTTCCAGAAGCTGGGCTGGGTCGATACATTTCTCCCCTTTTTGGTGCCAGCCTGTACGGGCAACGCCTTCCAGATATTCTTTTTGCGCCAGTTTTTTAAGACCCTGCCGGTAGATTTGATCGACGCCGCGCGCATAGACGGGTGCTCGAATTTGCGCATCTGCCTGTCGATTGCCATGCCACTGGCCAAGCCGACGCTGGCGACGCTGGCTATTCTCAGCTTTCTCAGTCTTTGGAACGATTTTATGGGGCCGCTCATCTACCTGCACAGCAACGAGAAGCGCACGCTGGCGCTGGGCCTGAATGCTTTTGCCGGCATGTACGGCACGCAGTGGCATCTGCTCATGGCCGCTTCCGTAGTCGCGACCGTGCCCATTCTGGTGGTCTTTTTTATGGGACAGCGCTACTTCGAGCGCGGGCTAGTGATGACGGGGATGAAGGCGTAACGCGTCTGAAGGCTACTGTCGTGTAATTGGCAATTAGACAATGCGGCAGGATAAAAATAGAACGCAAATTATCCGCCATTGCCTCCTCCCCCCAGCAGCGCCTGATACGCCACCAGCGCCCCCGCCACGTGAACATTCATCGACGGCCCCTTGCCGTACATGGGGATATAGACCGCCCCGTCGCACAGCGCCAAGGTCTGGCGATAGACGCCTTTTGTCTCGTTGCCGAGCACCAAACACACTTTGTCCGGGAAATCGTATTCCAAATAACACACGGCCCCCTGCACCATTTCCAACGCCACCAAGTGATACCCCTCGTCCCGCAGTGCATTCGCCGCTTCGTCCATGCGCCCGATCCGCCGCCAAGTAACTCGCCGCTCATGGCCCCGCGCTGTGCGCTCAATATCCTCGTGCGGCGGCGCGGGCGTCACACCCGTAAAAACCAATTCCCGCGCCCCGCACGCATCGGCGATGCGAAACATCGAGCCGACGTTGAGCGGATCTTCGACGCTCTGCAACAGAAAGGCTAGCTCCACCTTGGGCGGATAGCTCCTTGCCGCGTCCGCAAAGAGCCGCTTCACTTCAACCTTGCGCAAGGGGCGCATCGGCTTCAACAGGGCCGGATCAAAAGCGAATGGCCTTGTACTTCTTCACGTGCTCGGTAATGGCCACCTCCACCGGCAACCGCTCCATGCTCGACGCGCCGTAGAAGCCATCGACGCCCGTCGTGTTTTGCAACACGTACTCGGCGTCCTCTGGCTCTGAAATCGGCCCCCCGTGGCACAGCACAATCACCTCTTCGGACACCCCCCGCGCCGCGTCGCATATCGCCTGCACAAACCCCACTGATTCCTCCAAAGTCAGCGCGGTCGTCGCGCCAATCACGCCTTTAGTAGTAAGCCCAGCGTGCGCCACCACAATGTCGGCACCGGCCGCCGCCATCTGCTCGCCCTCCTCGGGATTAAACGCATACGGCGTCGTCAACAACCCCATCTCGTGCGCCGTGCGGATCATCTCCACCTCCTCCCCATACCCCATCCCGGTTTCCTCCAAGTTCTGCCGATACAACCCGTCAATCAGGCCCACGGTCGGAAAATTCTGCACGCCGGAAAACCCGATGGCCTCAACCTCGCGCAAGAAAACATCCATCTGCCGGAACGGATCCGTCCCGCACACGCCGGCTAGCACCGGCGTATCCTCCACCACCGTCAACACCTCCCCGGCCATATCCATCACAATCGCATTGGCGTCCCCATATGGCATGGTCCCAGCCAGTGACCCCCGGCCCGCCATGCGAAATCGCCCGGAATTGTAAATCACAATCAAATCAACCCCGCCAGCTTCCTCGAACTTCGCGCTGATTCCGGTACCAGCCCCTGCGCCGATAATGGGAACCCCATCGGCAATGTTCTGCCGCAGTCTCGCGAGCACTTCTTCTCTTGTAAACATGGCTACCTATCCGTTTAACGCCTTTTCTATCCGCACCCCCTCCATCTTCCGCAACTCGGCCTCCGGCCCAAACGGCGCGTATATGGCGATCAACTTCATCGGGCCGTCCCCATTATTGACCGTCGAGTGATACACAGCCGTCGGAATGTGTACCAACTCGCCTGGGCCGATCTCCTTTTCCAGCATGCCCGACTCCAGCTCCACCGTCTGGATTCCGGTTCCCTCTATCACGTAGAGAATCTCCTCGCTATACGGATGGTTGTGGCGCACGTGCCCCTTGCCCGGCGCCAGCTCCACTACGCCGCAGCTAAAGTGCTCGGCCGCAGTCACCAGCGGCTCGGAAAGCCAGTTTAACCGGCCCCAGTCAAAGACTTGGGTCTCCACGTCGGCGCATTGGATAAATGTCTTTTTTTCGCTCATTACTCTCCTGCTTTCTCGGCAATTAGCTCCAGTAGCAGCGCGGTCGCCGCGGCTGCAAACGCTGGATCGTTGATGTTGTGATCTACTTCGCGGACGAGGATGCCCTCGTCCAGATTGGCTTTGAGGGCGTCGCCAAAGGCGCGGTCAGCTTCGCGGTCGCAAAACAGCTCGCCGTCGCCGTCGAGGATCGACACGCCCCTGAGCGGAATGAGAACGGCGACCGGGCCTGTGGCGGCGTTGAGCTTGTCGGCGAATATCCGGCCCATCTGCGCATTTTCCTCGGCATTGGTGCGCATCAAGGTCACCTCTGGGTTCCACTCGTAAAAGAGCCGCGTGCCGTCCTTATACTGTTGCGGCACCGTATCCATGCCGCCAAAATTGGCCATGTCCACGCAACCGGGGACCACTAGCTGGGGCAAACCCGCCCGGCCCGCCGCGCTCAAGCGCTCCGGACCCGCGCTGAAGACGCCACCGCACACTTCGTCAGCCCACTCGGTGGTAGTGATGTCCAGCACTGCATCCACCAAGCCCTCGTCGATGAGTGACTCCATGGTGCGGCCACCGGTGCCAGTGGCGTGAAAGATCAAGACCTCGTACCCGCTCGCCGACAGGGTCTCGCTGCACGCGTCTACGCATTCTGTGGTGTTGCCAAACATCGACACCACGACGATCGGTTTGTCGTCGCCAGCCGGCGCTGGCTCGGCTTCGACCATGCCGCAGATCGCGCCAGCGGCGCGCGTAAAAATCACTCGCGAAATCCGATTGACTCCGGCCACGTCCACAATCGACGGAATGAGCACCACGTCCTTGCTGCCCACGTATGCTCCCGTGTCGCCAGCCGCCACAGTCGAAACGCACACCTTGGGCACACCTACCGGCAGGGCGCGCATGGCCGCGGTCACCACGCTGCTGCCGCCGGACCCACCCATGCCGACGATGCCGTCAAACCGGCCCTCGGCGAACCCTTGCTCCGCCACCTTGGCCGCGCCCTCACCCATAACCTTCATGGCTGCACCGCGATCGCCAGCCGCGCGCAGCGACTCCAGCGATGCGCCCGCGGCCGCCGCCACCTCGCTGGCATCCACATCCACGGCAAAGGCTTCGCACTCGCCCATAACGCCCGTATTTACCGACAGGACTTCGTGGCCGCGGGCCAAAATCTGCTCGCGCAAGAAGGCGTATTCCACGCCCTTGGTGTCAAACGCCCCAACCATCATAATCGTAGCCATAACGCTCTCCTCAAGCTGGCGTCGTTAGGTGCTTTCCTTTTCTGTCATGCTGAGCGTAGCGAAGCATCCCATATCCAAAGTGTCCCGTGCACAACATCAGCCTGTAATATGGCGGCTTCAGCTAAAGCGCCGCAACCGGAGCGCGTTCATCACCACCGACACCGACGAAAAGGCCATCGCGAGGCTCGCCAGCATTGGATTGAGCAGCGGACCGCCGAATAGGTAAAGTGCGCCCGCAGCCACCGGAATGCCTGCGGCGTTGTAAAAAAACGCCCAGAATAAATTCTGCTTTATGGTCCGCACAACCGCTCGGCTCAACTCAATGGCTCGCGCCACATCCGCCAACCGGCTGTGCATGAGCACCACGGGAGCAGACGCGGCCGCCACATCCGTCCCAGTGGCAAAGGCCATACCCACATCGGCGGTGGCTAGCGCTGGCGCGTCGTTGATCCCGTCGCCGACCATGGCCACGCAGCGGCCCTCGTCCTGCAATGCCTGCACGGTCGCGGCCTTGTCTGCGGGCAAGACCTCGGCACGCACGGTCTCAATCCCCACTTGACGCGCCACGGCTTCTGCGGCCGGACGGCTGTCGCCCGTGAGCATCACCACTTCCAAGCCGCCTTGGCGCAGCCGAGCCACGTCGTCCTTGCTCTGCGGACGGGGGCGGTCGGCCAAAGACACGCGACCTACCAATGCGCCCGCCACCGCAATCCACGCGACAGTGGCACCGTCCGCCGAGTCGCTGTCTTCATCTACGCGAACTCCCACCGCCGCCATCATGGCGCGATTGCCCACCACCACATCCTCGCCTTCTACCGTGGCCTGCGCACCTTTGCCCGGACTCGCCACAACTTCGGTAGCCTCCGGCACGGCAAGGTCCCGCTCTGTTGCGGCGGCCACAATCGCCGCAGCCAGTGGATGCTCTGAGCCGCGCTCCACGGCCGCGGCCAAGCTCAGCACTTCGTCGGCGCGGCGGCCGTTTAACGGCTCTACTGCCACCACCTGCGGCCGCCCCTCGGTAATCGTGCCGGTTTTGTCCAGCACCACGGCATCTACTTTGTGCGCTGTTTCCAGCACTTCTGGACCTTTGAACAGGATGCCTAAATGCGCGCCGCGTCCCGTACCGACCATGATCGCGGCCGGCGTGGCCAAGCCCAAGCTGCACGGGCAGGCGATGATCAACACGGCCACAAAGACTTGCAACGCAAAGCTCAGGCCCTCCCCAGCCCATAGCCAACCCACTGCGGCCACCGCGCCTATGACTAGCACGGCCGGCACGAAATACCCAGCAATGATATCGGCTAGGCGGGCAATCGGCGCTTTACCCGCCTGCGCGGCTTCGACTAAGCGCACCATTTGCATCAGCATCGCATCCCCGGCCGTGCGCGTTGCACGCACCATGAGTGCACCCGCGCCGTTGAGGCTACCACCAGTCACAGCATCGCCCAGTTCCTTGGCCACGGGCAGCGACTCGCCGGTCAGCAGCGACTCATCCACCGTAGAGTTTCCTTCGACGACTTCGCCGTCGGCTGGAATGCGCTCGCCCGGACGCACGCGCAGGCAGTCACCCACTTCGATGGCGTCGGCCGCGATTTCCCGCTCCCCATCGTCAGTCACCAGTGCGGCCTTGTCGGGTTTGAGCCGCAGCAGGGCACCTATGGCCTCCTCGGCCCGCAACCGCGAGCGCGCTTCGAGATAGCGGCCCATTAGCATGAAGGTGAGGATCGTCGCAACCGTCGGGAAATAGGAGTCAAACGCCGCAACCGCACCCACAGCGACGGACCCCAAGCCCCAAGCGCTGTAGATCCACGCCGCAGCCGTGCCAATGGCGATGAGCGAAAACATGTTGGGTCGGCCCCGCCACAGAGCTTGTCCGCCTTCGGCGTAGATCTGGCGGCCAACCCACATCACCGGCAGCACAAACAGCAGATGCAAAACGCCTACCCGCAGAGGATGCTGGACCAAGGACAGCGCCGGGACAACGGGTGCGGCCATCTGCTCGACCATCTCCACTGCAAAGAGCGGCAGCCAAAATACAACAGCCCAGCGAAATGACCCCGCTTGCTCGGCGAGTTCGGTCCGCTTGCGCTCCTGCCGCCTAGCCGCGCCTTCGGCTTCGGGCGTTTGCACCCGCGCCCGGAACCCCGCCTTTACCACGGCCGCCGCAATGCTTTCCTCATCCACGGCTACCGGATCAAAGCGCACGGCCATCTGCTCGGTCGCCAAGTTGACATCAGCTACTTCAACGCCGGCCAAGCCGGACACCTGCTGCTCGACCTGCCGCACGCAGCCAGCGCAGTGCATGCCCTCAATGGCGAAATGTTGCTCTCTACTGTTTGCCGTCATGTTGCAACCTCGGAACTTGACCGACGAACCCACTCAGTACGGTGGTTTTCAATGCCGTCACGGGATTGAAAAATTGCCGCGACAAGCCATTCGATCAACCTCAGTCGAGCGCGCCGATCAGTTTCTTGATCTGCCCCCACGTCGTCTCCTCAACCGCCGTGTCTGGCGGTGGCAGCGGCGGGGTACTCTCGGGATCGCCGGGGTGAAACGTTTCGCCTTCTGGATTGTCATCGCCCGCCACCCAAGTGCCGTCGGGGTCGCCCAACTCCGCGCCATTAGACGCTCCATCGCCGTCGGAATCCAACGCCGCCAGCTCTGGGCCCCAAATCACGTCACCGGGTGCACCGGCTGAGGTAAGGAAGTTGGTTGCAATCTCCAAGCCAAACGGATTGAGCGGCGAACCGCCTCCAGCCGTGTGGCAGGTGTTGCAACTCACTGCGGAGCCATTGGGAACCTGTCTTACGCGCTTGCTGCGCGCAGCCGCCTCATCGACAATCACGCCGCATAAAAAGAACACGGCTACCAGCAAAACTCTCAAAGTCATGGAAAATCTCCTTTCCTCGTATTCGTCGTGAGATGTCTCGCTCTTCAGAACATGCTCACGTGCAGCACTGTAAGTCAATACAAACCCTCGCCCCACACCGCCAAATCGCGCATATTTAAAGTCCATTCCACAGGAGGCAACGCTCATGTCCACCGCTCAACGTCTCGACCTAAGCGAAGTGCGGCCGCAGATTGATGTCGATCCAGCGACTTGCGTCTATCACCGGCTCGCACCGGCCAGCGAATTTGCCGCAGGCGAGGGCCGGCCCTTTACCATTGACGGCATTCACCTCGCAGTCTTTCTCTACGAAGGCTCCTTCCACGCCGTTGACAATCGCTGTCCGCACATGGGCTATCCCATGTCCAAAGGCAGCATCCGCGACGGAGTGCTGATTTGCCACTGGCACCACTGGGAATTTGACCTAAAGACCGGCGGCTGCCTGCTGACTTCGGGCGACGACCTGAAAGCCTTTCCCGTGGAGGTGCGCGACGACGGCTACGCATGGGTCGGCATCCCACCCGGCGAGAAGGAGGAGGCCCGCCTGCGGCTCGTGGCCCGCGGCAAGCGCGCTCTCGAACAGGGGCTCAAAGACCGCAGTTCTTTCCTCATCGCCAAAGCGGTCGCCGCACTCCGCCAAACGGGTGCCACCCCGCAGGAAATCATCCAACAGGGACTTTACTACGGCGCACACAAAACCAGCGAAGGCTGGTCGTCGGGCGTCGCCATCCTAACCCTCGCGGCGAACATGTGGGACGACATCGCCGAGGCCGATCAAAACCTCTTTCTCGTCCACGGTCTGACCCAGATTTCGCGGCGCACCTCCGGCTCGTCGCGCCGCCAGCGCTTCCCCTTTCCCCGCGCCAATGACGACCAAGACTTGGCCACCCTCAAGCGCTGGTTTCGCACCTTTGTCGATCAGCGGCACCACGGCGCGGCCGAGCGCATCTTGCTCACCCTGCACGACCGCGACTGCGGCAAGGAAACCCTCGCGGATTTCGTCTTCACCGCGGCCACGGATTTCTACTTCACCGGCGACGGGCACGCTCTCGACTTTGCCAACAAGATGTTCGAGGCTCTCGACTATGTAGAATGGGTTGGCGCGCACGAGATCCTCCGCCCGATCGCCGTCGATTTGGTGAGTCGCACCCGCCACGAAGAGACCTCGCGCTGGGCCGACAGCCTGCCGCTCTTAGAAAGCATTTTCGCACGCCTAGACGAGATCTGGGAGGACAATCAGCGCAACGAAGCGACCCTCGACGTCTCCGAGTTCACCCAAGTCATGCTCGGCGACGACTTTGAACCCATCCTCGCCCGCGTCGAAGAAGCCCTGCGCGCTGGCGTGCCGCCGACCCAACTCTGCCGTGCCATGACCTATGCCAGCGCACAGCGTACCCTGCGCTTCCACCTCAAGAACGAGGGCGACTGGCACGACGTGGCCAACATTTATTCCTACGCCCACGCCCTGTACGCGACCTTCCACTACGCCGCCAGCAAAGAGCTGTTGCGCGCCATTTTCCACGGCGCGGTCTTCCTCACCTACCTGCGCTGGCTCAACATGCCCTCCGCCCGCGTCCCGCAGCACGGGCAGAAGCTCGACGAGCACTTCGCCTCCAGTGAGGACATGCTCAAGCGCCTCGGCGAACTAGCCGATTTCCAAAAGGTCTTCGAGGCCGAAATCCTCGTCAGCCAGTACCTCGAAGAAGGACGCGACGTCGCCAAGCTCCGCCACGCCTTGGCCCACATCATGCTCCGCGAAGACGCCGAGCTGCACATGTTCCAAGTGCTCGAAGCCGCGTTCCGGCACTACGACTTGAGCGACGATCCAGAGGAAAAGCGCGTCCACCTATTGGCGGCGACCCGCTACATCACCGCGCAAAAGGTGATGAAGAACATCCTCTGGGCCACGGAAAACGCCGAGCGGCTCCAGCGCGGCGAACTGCTCAGCGAGCGCGAAGACGACGATTGAGGAGCGTTACTCCGCTGATCGCCAAGCCGCCACCCGCAGCTTCCACTCCTCGACCGCGCAGTAGAGCACCGGCACAACCGGCGCGGCCAGCACCACCGCCATCATGCCACCGAAGGTGGGAATGGCCATCGGCAGCATGAGGTCTGCGCCGCGTCCACTCGCCGTCAGCACGGGTATCAACGCCAAAATCGTGGTGGCCGCCGTCATCAAGCAGGGGCGGATGCGCCGCACCCCAGCGGCGAGCGCAGCGCGGCGCAGCGCTTCGACGGTCGCTGGCTTTTGCTCGCGGAAAAGTTGGCGCAAGTACGTCGCCACGATCACGCCGTTGTCCGAGGCAATGCCAAACAGCGCGAGAAAACCCACCCACACCGCCACGCTCAAGTTCAGCGGACGGACGTGGAAGAGGTCGCGCATCTGTGTGCCGAAGACGGAGAAATCCAAAAACCATTCCTGCCCGTAGAGCCACAGCATGGCAAAACCACCGGCCCAAGCCACTGCAACCCCGGAAAAGACCATCAGGGCCGTGGCGGCGTTGCCAAACTGGAAATAGAGAATGAGGAAAATAATCACCAGCGCGAGCGGCAGCAGCACGTTGAGCTTCTTCTGCGCTCGCAGTTGGTTCTCGTAACTACCAGCGAAGGTATAACTAACGCCGGTCTCCAGCACGAGATCGCCGCTGGCCCTTTTGCTTTCCAAATACGCTCGGCACGCTTCCACCACATCGACTTCCGCGTACCCCGGCTTCTTGTCGAAGAGCACGTAGCCGAGCAAAAACGTATCCTCGCTCTTGATGACCTGGGGGCCGCGCACGTAGCGAATCTCCGTCAGTTCGCCCAAGGGGATCTGCGCCCCGTCCGGCGCCGGCACCAGAATGCGCACCAGTTCCTCGACGCTGTCGCGCAACTCGCGCATATAGCGCACCCGCACGGGATAGCGCTCGCGCCCTTCCACCGTGGTCGTAACCAGCTTGCCCCCGATGGCGATCTCAATTACGTCCTGCACCTTCTGCAGGGCGATGCCGTGGCGGGCAATGGCCTCGCGGTCGATGTGGATCTCCAAGTAGGGCTTGCCGACGATGCGGTCGGCGTTGACGGTCGCCGGCTCGACCGAAGGCACTTCCTTGAGCAAGCGCTCTATCTCCAAGCCGGCGCGTTCGATGGCCTCCAAACTCGGCCCTTTGATCTCAACGCCCATGGGCGCGCGCATGCCGCTCTGCAACATGACGAGCCGCGCGGCAATTGGCTGTAACTTCGGCGCCGAGGTTGAACCGGGAATCTGGCCGGCCCGAGCGATCTCCGCCCATATATCGTCGGGCCCCTGTATCCCCGGCCAAGCCGCGCGTCCCGGATTGAGCGCAGGATCCAAGGGCGGACGCCACAGGCGGAAAGGCCGCCCAGCAGCGTCGGGCACGAGGCGGTCGGCAGCATCGCGCAGATAGCGGCCCTGTACCTTGTAAGGCTCGCCATCAGAAGCAAACGAAGGTGAGCCATCGGACGCACGGAACAGGTCCGTAGCATGTTCGTCAAAAGCGAACAATCGGCGGCGGCCATCCTCGTCGGTCAGGTATTCCGCGCGATAATTGATCACAGTCTCAATCATGGAAATCGGCGCGGGGTCCAGCGGCGACTCTGCCCGTCCCAGCTTCCCCACTGCGGACTCCACTTCTGGTATCTGCGAAATGGCCGCGTTTTGTTTTTGCAGGACATCGAGCACCTCGCCGATGGAGGCGTGCGGCATGGTCGTCGGCATCCACAGGAATGAACCTTCGTCGAGGGGCGGCATAAACTCCTTGCCCAACCCAGGCAGGGCCTCGGCGAGGGCCGCAAAGGGCGCTGAATGGCGCAGGGCGGGCGGCACAAAGCCAAAGACGCGGGCAAAACCCAGCCACGCGGACGCACTCGCCAGCAGCAGCAACAAAGGGAACAGCAAAGCCAAGCCCTTGTGATCCAGACACCACCGGAGCACGCGGGGGAATACATGTTGCAAGGCGCGAAAAAGCGCCAACAGGCCGCCGATCAATCCAGCGGCGAAGATAAAATTGCGCCATCCGCCCTTTTCCGGTCCCAAGGGCAACCAGTGTTCCGCTAGCACGACGACGACCGCAACAGCCGCAGCGGCCACCATACCCCGCGCCACCCACAAACGCACCCGCTCCGGTATGCGGGCGGCAAGCAAGTGATACGTCCCAATAGCTATCAGCAGCAGACCAACCCACCACGACAGCGCAAGGGCCACCCCTATGCCACAGGCCGCCCAAAGACCGGGTGCCCAACGCCCCAGTCGCGTGCCAAACATACAGTGCGCCAAGGCCGGCAAGGCCGTCAGCGACAGCCACACCGCAGCCAACAGCGCGAAGGTCTTGGTAAAGGCCAAGGGTGCGAAGAGTTTGCCCTCAGCCCCTTGCATGGCAAAGACCGGCAAAAAGCCCACCACCGTGGTAAGCACGGCCGTCAGCACGGCACCACCGACTTCGCGCGTGGCGCGGAAGACCACTTCCAAACGGTCGTCCTCTGCGTCTGCATCTTCTAGATGCTTGAGGATGTTCTCGCTGATGACAATGCCCATATCGACCATGGTGCCGATGGCAATGGCAATGCCGGAGAGGGCGACTATGTTGGCGTCAATGCCAAAGACCTTCATCGCGGCGAAGCAGGCGAGCACGGCCAGCGGCAACAGCCCGGAGACCAGCATGGCTCCGCGCAGATTCATCACCAGTGCCAGCACCACGATCACCGTTACCAGCACCTCCTCGCTCAAGGCGCGCTCCAGCGTGCCCAACGTCTCCTCAATTAGGCCAGATCGGTCGTAGAAAGGGATCACCTGCACCTGACTGACTCGCCCGTCGGGCAAGATTTTCTTGGGCAGACTCGGGGCGATTTCCGCGATCTTGGCCTTGACGCTTTCAATAGCGGCCAAGGGATTGGTACCATAGCGCGCCACCACCACGCCGCCGACCACCTCCGCACCTTCCTTGTCCAACGCACCGCGCCGCAGGGCTGGCCCTAGCGCGACCCGCGCAACGTTTTTGACGTAAATCGGAACGTTGTCCCGCGCCTTAATGACGGCGTTTTCGAGATCGGCCAAGCCTTTGACAAAACCGATACCGCGAATGACATACTCGGCTCGATTTAGCTCTACAGTGCGCGCACCCACGTCTCGGTTGGACATGCGCACTGCGTGGAAGACCTCGTCGAGCCGCACCCCGTAGGCACGCATCGCGTCCGGGTTGACGTCGATTTGATATTCCTGCACAAAGCCTCCCACGGAGGCCACCTCGCTGACGCCGTCGGCCCCCAGCAGGGCATAGCGCACCTGCCAATCCTGGATACCACGCAACTCGTGCAGATCCCAGCCGCCCGTGGGCACGCCCTGTTCGTCGCGGCCTTCCAACGTGTACCAGAATACCTGCCCCAAGGCCGTTGCATCCGGCCCCAAGGCCGGCTGGACGCCCTCGGGCAGAAGGCCTGCCGGCAGGCTATTGAGCTTTTCGAGGATGCGGGAGCGCGACCAGTAGAAATCGACTTCTTCGGCAAAAATCACATAGATGATCGAAAAGCCGAACATCGAAGAACTGCGGATCGTCTCGACGCCCGGTACGCCCAACAGCGCCACTGTCAGCGGATAGGTCACCTGATCTTCCACGTCTTGCGGCGAGCGTCCGGCCCATTCGCTAAAGACGATTTGCTGGTTTTCGCCGATGTCCGGGATCGCATCCACCGGCACCGGGTCGCGCGGTAGCCAATCGAGCTTCCACGCAAAAGGGGCGACGCTGAGGCCCCAACCAACGAGGCCAGCCAGCATCAGCACGGCGACGAGTTTGTGGACTAGGAAAAAGCGGACTAAGCGGTCCATGGTAGCCTCCTACTCGTGGCCGGCGAAGGTCTCGCGCAGGCTGCCGCAACGGTACATCTGGCCGCCGAAGTAGGGATTTTGGGTCTGCATCGCCTGTTGCAGCCAAGCTGCCCCCTCGTTGTCAAAGGCCATTGGACAGTGAAAAAGATGCACTGGCCCGGCATGGACGCCCCCCTGCCGCGCCACCCGAATCAGCACCGTCGAGAGCTCAGCAAAGGCTTGGCGGGCCGCGGCGAGATCACCAGCTCCGCTGATCGCGTCTCCGATCTCCTGCGACGCCGGGTGGACCGCGAGCGTTGCGGCGGCGGCCTGTGCCCCCAACAGATCGTCCTTGCTCAACGCCTGTTGCGTGGCGAAATAGGCCGTCCAGACCGCGGACGGCGGGCCGTGCGCGTGGCCGTTTGGCTCGTCGTCGCGCTGGTCGGCCCGCGCTGGCGCATTCATCATGCTCGGCTGGGCGCGGATCTGGAGGGCACTGTCGATTTTGAACGCGCCATTGATCACCACTTGTTCTCCCTCGCGCAGACCCTCGCGGACCAAGTAGTAATCCCCAGCCCGCGGCCCGAGTACGACCTCGCGGCCCTCGTATAGGCCCTCGCCGAGCGCGACGTACACCACGGCGCGTTTGCCCGTCAGCAGTGGTGCCGAAGCTGGCACCACCAGTGGCATCTCGCGCTCCGCCTCGTCGCCAGTGTCATACAACTCTTCGGCGCGCACTAGGGCCATGCCGCAAATGTCGCAGGCACCGGGCGCGTCGCGGACGATCTCTGGGTGCATCGGGCTGATCCACTTGCCCTTGAGCGCGGGCGACATAGCGCGCCCGTGGGCTCCGACCTCGGCTTGGGCCACGGCCCACACCAACATCCCCGGCTTCAGCCGACCTTGCTCGTTGGCCACGTTGACTCGCACGCGCACCGTACGCGTGCGCTCGTCCAGCACTGGATCGACGAAGGATATTTGGCCGCTGAACACCTCGCCCGGATAGGCTTCGGCCGAGAATTCAACGGCCTGGCCGTAGTGGATCCAAGATATATCCGATTCGTAGGCGCGGAGTTCCAACCACAGCCGCGACAAGTCCGCAATGGTGTAAATCGGCGTCCCAGTCTGCACGTACGCGCCCTCGCTGAGGTGCTTTTCTATCACCACGCCGCCGGTTGGCGCGTAAATCGTCAGATGGTCGGAGGCTTGGCGCTCGCGCTCGACGCGCTCGATTTGCTCCTCCTTCAGCCCGAGCAGACGCAGCTTTTCGCGCGCAGCCTCGACCGTCGCTTGCGCCGTCTGCCCAACGGACGTGCCGCTGTCAACCAAGCGCTCGCGGGCGCGCAGGGCCTGAATCAGCTCCTCTTGAGCGGTCAACAACTCGGGGCTGTAGAGATAGGCTATGTGGTCGCCCTTTTCGACTCGCACGCCCGTGTAGTCCACATACAGCCGGTCAATCCGGCCCGCTACCCAAGCGGTAATAGAGCGAACTTGCGTCTCATCTACCGCAATCTTACCGACCATCCGCGTCTCGACCGGCGCGAAGCGGCGCTCGACCGGCGCGGTCTGGATGCTGGCAAGCTCCTGCGCGGCCGGCGAGAGACGCAACTGGCGCGGGGCCAAAATGTCGCCAGCCTCGGGCGCGGCCACCGGGATTAGGTCCATTCCGCATATTGGACAGTGACCCGGCTTAGGCTGGCGGATCTGCGGGTGCATTGAGCAGGTCCACGTTTCGCCCTGCTCGACGACTGCGGCGGGTGCATGTCCGCTGGGTGCATCCGAACCGCTCAAACCCCAGCCTACGGCCAAGCCGACGATCCCCGCCACGATACCGGTAGCTATTATTTGTTTCGTTGCTTTCATGGTTGGATTTCCTCCGTGGGTTCGCCGACCAGCTTTTCAATCTCGGCCCAATGCAAGGCTTGGTCGGTCTGCGCCCGTTCGTACGCTAGCTGGAACTCCAGCAGAGTGCGTTGGGCGTCAATGACCGCGAGAAAATCACTGCGGTCGGCGGCAAAGGCGCGCTGCGTTACGTTGAGCGCCTGTTCGGCCTTGGGCAGCAAGCTGTCCCGGTAGAGAGCACTGCGGCTTTGGGCGTCGCGCTGCTTGTACAAGGCCAGTTCCAGTTCGGCAACGAGCCTATTCTCCTCGTCCGCAACGCCCTGCACGGCGGCCTGATGGCTCAGTTTGGCCGCGCGTTCTCCGGCCTCGTAGGACGAGCGCCACAAGGGCAGGTTGAGCGAGGCCATGGCCATCAGCGGATTCTCGCCCCGGTCGCCGATGTGGATGTAATCGAGGCTCACGGTCAGGTCCGGGTAGAACTGCTTGCCGGCCAATTCGACGCCTAGGGACTGCGCCCGCGCTTGCGTGTGCCGCATTTGCAGCGTCGGGTTCGCGGCCTGCAAGCGCGCCTTTAGCACTTCTTCGTCTAAGTCCAACGCAGCCATGGGCAGCGAATCGGGCACAGCTATTGGCGCGGTCGCCGCGCGGCCGAGCGCCGCATTTAACCGGGCTGCGGTTGGCCGCCGCTGCTGACGCAAGCTGCGCAGTTGATCCTCTAAGCGCCCCAATTCTACCTGCGCCTTGAGAACTGGGGCGTGCTCTCCGGTGCCGCCGCGATAGCGGGTCCGGCCTACTTCTTCTAGGTGAGCCAACAGGCGCAAGTTGCCCTCGGTGACGGCAATGGCTCGCTCCAAAAAGTAGCAGTCGTAGTACGCGGCCTTGACCTCGAAAATCAGCGACCGCCGAGTGGCCTCATAGCGCTGGCTCTCGACTACGGCCTCTTGCTGGGCGATCCGTCCCTTGAGGTCCAGCTTGCCCTTCCACGGGAAGGTTTGCGCCGCGCTAAAGCGCATTTCCTGCGGGCCAGTGCGCGTCTCTACCGGGCGCGCGAAATAGCCGTAGGTCAGGCGGGGATCGACCCAAGCGCTCGCCGAGGGCACCTTTGCTAGGGCGGCTTGGTAGCGCGTCAAAGCCTGCTTGAGCTTAGGGTTGTGCTGTTCAGCGTAGCGCACGTATTCCGCGAGTTCGGCACGGGAATCGAACGCTGCTTCTTCCTGCGACCAAACCGGTCCTGCGAGCAGACTAGCTAGCAGCAGGACCATTTTATTTTTGAACATGCAAATACTCCTCGCCGCGCGGAGATCTGGGATTCGCGCACAGACCTCCGCAAATTGAGTGGAGTGTGAGACTTAGAAGCGTCTGGAAATTTCCGGGTATGCCCTAAGCTCGGACAGCTTCTTAGGACACACTCAGTGCGGCGAGAATCAGATCAGGAAGGAGCAGTAGAGTTGGAAGAGCGGGGGATGTGGTTTGGGAATGCGGTTGGGCAGCGACCGTAGCGCAGCCGAACGAGGCGGCAGCAAAGTGGTCGCCACTATTCCAATCGCGGGCGTTGAAACGGATGGCTGCTCGGCTGGGGGAACAAACGGAGGAGACGCGCTGTTGGATTCTGCACGCAGACAGCAACAACCCGCTTGCAGGCCCTCCTCGCCACAGGCATTGGCGACATGGCAGGGCATCGGGGCGGCCTCTGCAATAGGAGCACAGAGAACCTGCAAGCCGCTACAGGCAAAAGCCAGCAGCAGGACTAAAGACGCAGTTATGGGTCGAAAGTTTTTCATTAGCAATCAATCGCTCGGCAGAAGGCCGAGTACGCAAATAGACTACGGACCGAATAAAGAAGTTTCAACAGAATTAGCGCAAGCGCAAAATTCGCTACTTGGACACCATCTTGCGCACGCCGCGCTCGTACACCACTTCGTACTCGCCCTCCGGCACCTCCATATTCCGCACGGCCAATTCGCCCATCGTCACCATTGGCTCAGACTTCAATAGCAGTTCGTCGAACGACTCCTCGGGCGTCTTGCCGGTGGTGTCTAAGACGATTGTGCGGTTCTGATGGCTAAACAGCGACGCGGCGATTTCTTCCCCAAAGCGCGCTTTGACCTCGGCAATGTGTTCTTGGCGCACGACCGGATATTCGTGCGGGCTGTCCTGCATCCGCCGCGCGATTTCCTCGTCAGAGGCCGTTACGTGGAATAGCACCACATCGGGCAGATGGGCCTCTAACACCAGCGATTCGTAGAGCCGCTGAAAGCCGTAGTGGAAGTTCGGGTAGTAAAAGCTATTCGGGTCGTCGCCGTAAAAACTGGTGTACACGGCCTCCTCTAAATGCCAGCCGACGATCAGCGGACAGGCGTACTTTTTGATGATGTCCACGTGGTAGTGGATCTGCATCCGCTGCCCGCGCTCCTTTATGTCGTTGGGCAGGCCGACCAAGATCTTGCGCGACTCTGGGCTGAGCGAGGCGTCGGGGAGGGTGAAGTGATCGTCGCCGTGGATGGGGACTCGCCGGTGCCGGTAGTACTCCCCAAGCATAGTGGCCAGCGTGCTTTTCCCTGCGTATTCAATACCTGCAAAAATGCTGCGCATGTCTGCTCTCCTTTGGGCTTTTCAAGACGGCGTTCTCGGATATATTCTCAAAAGTAAGTCGCCGCACATCCTCCAGCAAACGCCCGCTTATGCCCGCTAGCTCTTCCAAAATCGGCGTCCTCGTCGCCCAGCTCGGCACGCCGCAAGCACCGACCGCCCGCGCCCTGCGACCCTATCTGCGCCAATTTCTCTCCGACCCGCGCGTCATCGACCTCCACCCGCTCAGGTGGTATCCCATCCTCTATCTCTTTGTCCTCACCCGCCGACCCGCGCGCTCGGCCGCCCTGTACGCCAATATCTGGACCGACAAAGGCTCGCCTCTCATGGTCCATTCCCAAGCGCAGACCCGCGGCTTGCAAGAGCGGTTGGGCGCGGCGTATCGAGTCGTGCTCGGCATGCGCTACGGCGAGCCGAGCATCAAGCGCGCCGTACAGTCCCTAGAAAGTGAAGGCATCGAGCGCATCCTCGTCTTTCCCATGTTCCCGCAGTTTTCCTGCGCCACCACCGGCTCGATCTATGACGCGGTCAACCGCGCGGCCTTGGGCAGACGCTGCCCTTGGTTTTTCGACCGCAAACGCCAAATGCCGGTGCTGCGTTTCGTCCCTCCCTACGCAGACCATCCCGCGTACATCAACGCGCTCAAACAGTCGGTCGCCGAAGCAGTCGCCCGCCTCAGTTGGACGCCCGACCGCTACCTAATCACTTTCCACGGCATTCCCCAACGCTACGTCGATGAAGGCGATCCATACCGCCGCCAGTGCGAAGAAACCGCGCGCCAGCTGGCCACAGCGCTTGGCCTCGCAGACGACGAGTGGGTCAGCGGCTTCCAGTCGCGCTTCGGCAAAGAGCCTTGGCTAGAGCCTTATACCGAGGAAGTCCTAGAACGCCTCGGGGGGCAGGGCGTGCGCCGCTTAGTCGCCATCTGCCCCGGCTTCACCGCCGATTGCCTCGAAACGCTCGACGAGATTGGCCGCGAAGGAGCCGAGCAATTTTCCCACGGGGGCGGCCAGCAGTTCCACTTAGTGCCCTGCCTCAACAACCACCCGGCTTGGCTCGATGCTATGGCAGCCATCGCCCGCCAAGAACTGGCCGGTTGGGATGCCTGACAGCAATGTGTCATTTACTTGACACTTTTGTGTCTTTTTTGTCATACTTAGCGCGGCTCTGTTATGGACAAGCTACACCCCGCGCTCGAACGCAAACTCATCCGACTCGGCACTCGTCTCATCGATCAAAAACGCGGCCGACGCCTCATCGAACCGACCAAAGACCGAGCTGGCTTCTGGTTTGGCGGCGGCAATTCGGTCCGCGACCCCAGCGATGGTAGCCTCTATCTCATCGGCCGCTACCGCGATGCCGGCGACAGCCGCACCGGGCTGACCGCTGGCCCTCGAGGCCGCGCTCTGTCCATCTTTCGCTCGACGGACAATGGACGCAGTTTTGCCGAGGTTCGCACTTGGGACAAATCCGACCTCTACTGCGGCTCGGCCGTGCTCAGCATTGAGGGCAGCGCTCTGCACCTCAACAAGCGCCGCGTTCAAGTGCTGGTCTCCACCGAGAAAGTCCGCCTCTATCCGCGGGCCGTCGCCGCTTTTCAGAAGCCGGGCACCGGTGTCTGGAGCATCGACACCTTCTCCGCCACCTCCATCGGCCAGCTCGACTCACAGGAGTCGATTCCCCCGCTGCTGACCAGCGACGACCCAGCCTATTTGCACCTCAAAGACCCCCACCTCTCGCCCGGGATGGGTCGGCGGCCCCTGCTCCTCTATTGCGCCCATCCGTACACTTGGTCTGCCAGCACTTCGGGCCACGGCGTGCTCGCGGCCGACTCGTGCGAGAGCCACGGCCATGACTTCTTTCCCCGCGGCCCGACCTGGGACGTGGCAGCCTTGCGCGTCACCTGCCGCTTGCCCGTGCCCAAGCTGGGCGAATTCGCTCATTTGCCCTCGCTCTCACTCTATTTCTACGACGGGGCCGAATCCATGCACCCACTTAAAGCGCATGAAAAGGGGGTCGTCCGGCCGCGCGGCTACTCCTGCGAGGAATTGGGCGGCTTGGCGTATGGCTTTGATCGCCAGTTCCCGCGCCTTCACCGCCTCAGCCACCTCCAGCCGCTCTTCGTCTCGCCGGAAGGCACGGGATGCTCGCGCTACGCGTCCGTGCTGACAGAAGCAGACGGAGGGCTTTTCGCCACTTGGCAGCGCTCGACCCCCACCCGCTCGCAGCCGCTTTTCGGCCACCGGCTCACACCAGCGCGGGTTGAGTCTCTACTTTCCTGAAATTTGCTAAGGGGTATCCAAGCGCGCCCGTAGCCAAGCGTCCAAGTCCTCTAAGCACGGCTGGGCAATCGCGTGGGGCATGTCGTATTCTTTGTACTGCAAGTCCAGCCCGAAGGGAGCAAGCAAGTCTCTGGAGGCGCGGGCTTGGGCAATGGGAATGATCGGATCAAAGCGCCCGTGCGACATAAAAACCTTCAGGCCCTGCACCGACGCCGCATCCTGCGGCAACATCTCTGGACAGCACAGCCCACTCAATGCGATGACCCCGGCAAATTCCCGAGGCCGCTTTAGCGCGGCTGCCAGCGCCATGCTCGCCCCTTGGCTGAACCCCGCGATGAAGACGCGAGTGGGCCAGTGTTCTTGCCGCAGCGCATCCACCAAGGACAAGACCTGCACTAAGGGTTCTTCGGCCTCGGCAAAAGCAAAGCGCACTCCCTCCGCGACGATCTCGACATTAAACCATGCAAAGCCGCCAAAATCGAGCGCGTAGGGCGCGCGGGCACTGACGCAAACAAGCCGCGTATCCAAGTACGGTGCCAAGCCCAGCAGATCCTCCTCATTAGCACCATAGCCGTGCAAAAGTAGAAGCAGCGGCGCACCTTCGGGGGGCGCGTCGGGCGACTTGTGGACGACGTGGTAGAGAGATTCTGTGGTCATGTGGCTACTACTCCACCGACACTTCGTACTGCCCGGCCCGCCGCAACACCATCACCACTCGCTCTTCTTGGCTGATTAGTTCCTGCACGTGGAAGTTGGGGTGGGCCTTCTCGTTGCGCCACACCGTCTCGCCGTTGATCTCAATTTGGGGGAAGCGCTTGTCGCAGCGGGGTACCGACAAGTGAGTTTCGCCGTCGTGCGGCACGGAAAGGCGCGCGGAAAAGCCGCCACCATACGCCCCCCAAGCGATCTCGACATCGCCGTGTGGCGTGGGCACGACGCCCTCGGCGCGTTCGAGCCCGGACAACTGCGGCCGAATCCCTAAGATCCCCTCGGCCGTAGGCACAACCCCTAGCACGTGCGCCGCCAACAAGCTCTCTGGCCCAGGTTGCGCGGCCACTGACCCGGCCTTCTCACCCCACGTCCGACCCGGACGTGCCAGCAAGCGGCCCCATTTTCTCTGTACGTAAGCCAAGGCCGCCGTATCTGCGCCCGCCTGCCACAGCGCCCCAGCGACAAAAAACGCCTGCCACCAATCGTCTTCTGACGTCGAACTGCCGGATAGGTGTTGCGCCACCCGTACCTGCTGTCTAGAGTTGGCCAAATCGAAGTAGAGCACCAAGGCATTCGTCCAGCGGCTGCAATCGCCGGACCCGACGGCATCGGCAAAAAGCCCTTGCTCTTCGCTCCAAGCGGCTTGCAATGCCTTGCGCGCCCGGTGATGAGCGCGCTCGCATTGGACCGCTTGTTGACGGTCGCCCGTGCGTCGGCACAAGGCCGCGACCGCCAGCCAAGCCCCAGCCTGCAAAGCGACAACAGCAGTCGCCGACGCACCCTCGGCCTCGACCGTTTGCAAGCTGTTCACTAGGTCCGCTAGCCGCTCGGCAGTCAAACGCTCGCCGTCGTAGCGCTGCGTCAGTTCGACGAACAGCGCGTGGAAACAAGCCTGTTCCCCGCCAATAGGTGTCTCGCTACCGGCCAGCACGGCGCGCGCCGTATCCACGCTGCCAGTCACATATAAATCGTTCATGGCCCAAACGTAGAGCTGATCCCAGTTGAGCTGTTGATCGCCGAGGGCGTACACTTCTTGGCGGCTAGCGGCCAAAGTTTGCTCCCCAGTCCCCCACAGCCGCTCCCAATCTTCGCCCACGGTTGTAAAACGCCCGCGCGCCGCGACATCCACGCGCCGCTCCACTAGCGAGACGCTGTCTATTTCCATGTCTTCTGGGCACGATCCGATTCGCACCACTAGGTAGCGGCACATCGCCAATTGCGGCGCTGTCCACTCCTGCAACCCATCGCGGCACACGTAGCGCAAGCGCGATTCCACCGCGCCTACCGCCCGCGTAAAACCTAAGTCAATCACCGCGCCGAACTGGCCCCGCAGCCGCAGATGGGGAAATCCGCAGAGCAACCGCCCGAAATCCAAAACTATATACGCGGCCCGGGCAGCGTCTGTCGCCTGCACCAAGGAGTGAGTTTTACCACCTGTCAGAAACGCTTCCCGTCGCACGCATTTGGCAGTCTGCATGGTCTCGGGGAAAGCGATCCATTCGAGCGCACCTTCGCTAGCTACCTCGCCAAAAGCCGCCACCTCCCGCGCCCACGCCATGCTTTCCACCGCGGGCAACGGCGACCAATCCCTCGGCGCGGCTCCGGCCACTACAGCCGCTTCCCGCCATCCCGCAAACCGCCCTTTGGCCCACCCAGCCGGTGCCAGCGCGGCTACATAGCCGGCTGCGCCCCAAGCATCGGCCGGCTGCACCTGCCAAGGCTCGCCCGTGTACAGCACCTGCTCGGCCCCGTCGCTGCACTCAATCTTTCCTTCGGCGCAGAACCAGTCCGCTGTGCCGCAGCCTATGGCAAAGACCAACAGCACATTTTCGCCATCCCGCAGCGCAGCGTCCAACGCGAATTGCTCCCACATGGCCACCTCGGCCACCGCTGGCCCTAACCCCCTGCCCACTCGCTCGCCATTCAAGTACACCTCGTACGGTCCACTCGCAGCACAGCGCAGCAGCCCTTTGGCTGCTGCGCTGTTCAGGTAGAATTCGAGACGGGTATATACGGCCAAAGCGGCCGGGTGCCATATAGCTTGCGAGCGCATACTCAATTTACGGGCATCCGCATCCCCACCAGCCGCGTCCCCCGATCTCCCAGCACCCGCATCATAAACGCGGCCCCCGGCTTAATTTCTTCCAATACGTCTTCATAATCTTCCACATTTTCCACCACGGTTTCCGCCTGTTTGTATTTGATCGCCTGAATGAGTTCCCCTCGACGCAAACCCCGCTTCGCCGCCTCGCTGCCTCTGGCCACTCGCACGACCATCACCCCAGATTCATCTTCGTATCCCAAGCGTTCCAAGCGTTCCGCCCACTCGTCTTTCAGGTTCTCTACCCTTATCCCCAACGGCCCCCTCGCCCCGTCGGAATCGCGGGAACCGGCTGTCGAGGCGAACACCTCCTCGGTCAGGGCCTCCAGTTCGACCTCAATGCGCTTTTGCTCGCCGTCGCGTAGCACCAGCAACTCGACCTCCACGCCGGGAGCCGTGCGCCCGATTAGGCTCCGCAGACCGACTGCGTTATGCACGGGCTGGCCATCGACTTCCAGCACGATGTCGTCCCTTTTGACGCCGGCCTTATCCGCCGCTCGGTCAGGGCTTACGCCAGTGATCAACACACCTTGGGTATTGTCCAACCCCATGGCTTCAGCCAACAGCGGCTCCAAGTTGTCGATACTCACGCCGAGAAAACCGCGCCGCACCTCACCGTGCTCAATGAGTTGCTCGGCCACATGCTTGACCAAGTTGATTGGAATGGCAAAGCCAATGCCTATATTGCCGCCGTCGTTGCTAGAAATGGCAGTGTTGATGCCCACAAGCTCCCCGCGCAAGTTGACCAAGGCACCGCCGCTATTGCCCATATTGATGGCGGCGTCGGTCTGGATGAAAGAGCCGTACTCAGGTCCGAAACGCGCCCGCCCCAACGCACTGACCGTGCCTATAGTCACGGAGTAAGCCAAGCCCAAGGGGTGGCCTATGGCTATCACCCACTCGCCCTCGCGCAGTTGGTCTGAGTCGCCCATTGTCAAGGTGGGTAGGTCGTCGGCATCGATCTTCAGCACGGCGACATCGCTCAACGAATCGCGGCCGACCACCTCGGCTGCAAAGAAGCGCGAATCCGTCCCCTCTACGCGGATGTCGTCGGCGTGGCGAATCACGTGGTTATTGGTGATGATGTACTGCTGGCCGTCAAATTCGGCGACCACGCCCGAACCCTGGCCACGACGCGGCTGATCGGGAGTACGGAAGGGCCTTCCCCACGGAAGGTCAAATATGCGGCCTTCCTCAGTCCCCTCCGTAGTGATTTTTACGACGCCGGGCTTGAGCTGTGCAGCGAGTTCGGCGAAGCCATCGCTCATCTGGCGCAGGAACTGCAAGTTCTCGCTGGCTTGGGCACTGCCAGCCACGGCGAGGCTTAAAATGAGCAGGGACAGGTACAACTTCCGCATGGTATTTCCTCTCTGAAAAGGGTGTGAAAATACGGATATTTCTCAATGTCCACAAAAAAAGACGACAAGTGCTAACTATCGGTTCCCGCTTCCAGTGGCTGGTGTCGCACGGCCAATTGGCCTTCTTCGAGCACCACCTCAACCTGCGACCCCTCGGGCATGTCGCCGGCCACCAGCAAGCGAGCGATCCGCGTTTCGAGCTCGCGCTGCAAAAATCGCTTGAGTGGTCGAGCGCCATAGACTGGGTCGAAACCTGCGTGGGCAATGTGCCGACGCGCCGGTGCAGCGACCGCGAGCTCAATGTGCTTGGCAGCCAGCCGCTGGCGCAGTTCGTCAATCAGCAGTTCGACGATTTCCTCTATCTCCGCCAAGGTCAGCGGCTTGAAGAGCACCACGTCGTCGATCCGGTTGAGAAACTCCGGGCGAAAGTGCGCCCGCAACTCGCCCATGACCTGCTGGCGCACAGACTCGGCGATCTCCCCTTTCGGCGTCAGCCCCTCGACCAAGTGCGGCGAGCCAATGTTGGAAGTCATAATCACCACGACGTTCTTAAAATCCACCACCCGGCCCTGCGCGTCGGTGAGCCGCCCATCGTCCAAAAGCTGCAACAGCGCGTTAAAAACGTCCGGGTTCGCCTTTTCAATTTCGTCGAAAAGCACCACCGAGTAGGGCTTGCGGCGCACGGCCTCGGTTAGCTGGCCGCCCTCCTCGTAGCCCACGTACCCAGGAGGAGCGCCCAATAGCTTGGACACCGAGTGCTTTTCCATGTATTCGCTCATGTCTAAGCGCACTATGTTATCCTCGGCGTCGAAGAGGGCTTGCGCCAGAGCCTTGGCCAGCTCGGTCTTGCCCACCCCCGTCGGTCCTAGGAAAACGAAAGAGCCGATCGGCTTTTGCTCGTCTTTGATGCCGGAGCGCGCCCGCATCACGGCGTCGGCCACCAGGCTCACGGCCTCGTCCTGACCCACGACTCGCTGGTGCAGGGTCTGGTCGAGGCGCGCTAGCTTCTCGCGCTCGCCCTCGGTCAGCCTCTGCAGCGGAATGCCAGTCCAGCGCGAGACAATCTCGGCCACCTCCTCTTGGGTGACTTCCTCGCGCAGCAGTCGCGGGCCATCGCCCTCGGCCGCTTGCTGCGCCGCCGCTAACTGCCGCTCCAACTCCGGCAATTTTCCGTGTTTCAGTTCAGCGGCGCGGTTCAGGTCGTATTGGCGCTCGGCTTCTTCGATTTGATGCCGAACCTGCTCAATTTCCTCGCGCAATGCGCGCTCGCCCACCAAGGACGCTCGCTCCTCCTCCCACTGGGCGCGCAAAGCACCGGCCTGTACCTTGAGGTCGGCCAGTTCCTTGAGCAGGCTTTCGAGGCGTTCCTCGCTGGTTTTGTCCTGCTCCTTTTTCAGCGCAGCTTCCTCGATCTCTAGCTGCATGACCCGGCGCTCTACTTGGTCTAACTCGGCTGGCACCGAGTCGATCTCCGTGCGAACGGTGGCGCACGCCTCGTCGATCAGATCGATGGCCTTGTCTGGCAAGAAGCGGTCCGAGATGTAGCGATTGGACAGTACGGCTGCATCTACCAAGGCATTGTCTTGGATGCGCACGCCGTGGTGAACCTCGAATCGCTCGCGCAAGCCCCGCAGGATCGAGATCGAATCCTCTACTGTGGGAGCGTCTATTAGCACCGGCTGAAAGCGCCGCTCCAGCGCGGCGTCCTTCTCAATGTGCCGGCGGTGTTCGTCGAGCGTGGTCGCGCCGATGCAGTGCAGCTCGCCACGAGCCAGCATGGGTTTGAGCATATTGCCCGCGTCGGTCGATCCCTCGGTCTTGCCAGCGCCGACGATGGTGTGCAGCTCGTCGATGAAGAGCAAGATACGCCCTTCGCTGGCACGGATTTCGTCGAGCACGGCCTTGAGCCGCTCTTCAAACTCGCCCCGGTACTTGGCCCCGGCCATCAGCGCACCCATGTCCAGTGCAAAGATCGTCTGATCCTGCATCCACTCAGGGACATCGCCGCGCACAATGCGCTGTGCCAAACCCTCGATGATCGCGGTCTTGCCCACGCCTGGCTCGCCGATGAGCACGGGGTTGTTCTTGGTCTTGCGCGAGAGGATGCGGATGGTGCGGCGTATCTCTTCGTCGCGCCCAATCACCGGGTCGAGCTGACCGGCGCGCGCCTGGGCCACCAAGTCGAGTCCGTAGCGCTCAAGGGCCTCATAGCTAGTATTCATGTCGGTTTCCTCTCAGAAGTCGGTTTTGCCTATCCGAATGATTGCAAATACCGTACCAGTGCCGATATGTATCCTTTTGACACATTTTGACCGTCGAATGGGACATTGTGGCACACAAACCATTGGAATGGGCAAAAAAGACCGAGGGGCCGTCAGACGATACTCAAGCGAAAGAACATCACGGAAATGGCAGTGCCCTTAGCTATTCCCGGTAAGAGGCCGCCGCGCATGGCGAGGCTGGTCTCCAAGAAGCGGATCTGCATGGACGACAGCACAAACGGACCGAAGCCAAAGCCGACCGCCGAGCTGCTGCTCCGCCCGCCCAACGACAGGCCAATGCGGGCCGGCAACCAGTCCGCCAACCAGTACTCGACTCCGCCGGCCAGCCGCGGCCGAGTCCGCATCCCAAACTTGGAGCTGAACGCCTGGTCCCAATTGCCAACCACCGTTAGCTGGGGCTTGGCCTGATAGGCCACTCCGAGCCGCAGCATGGCCGGTAGCGAGCGCGAGAACGGCTTTTGGCTGATCTGCTTGGTAAAGTCTGGATCGCCGTCGCCGTCGAAATCCGGGTTGTCGAATACTTCCTCAATGGACCGCGAGTCCGCGTCCAAAAAACGGGAGATGCGCAGTTCGTTGGTCGCAAGGAAAATGGAATCTTGGCGCACTTCCTCATTCCAAGAGAAGGTGTCGATCAAGTTGAGCGCACTGAAGCTGAAGGTCGTCTTGCGATTTTTGGCTCGGCCAGCAATGCCGACGTCGATGCCAACGCCGACGCCCATTTTGGCGTGCTGGGCAATCAGCCAAGCATCCGCTTCGGCACCGCCGACATGGGCTACCAGTCCGGTGCCGCCGGATTCGATAATCTCTCCGTAGCTACCCATCGAGAGCTTGAGCGTACTGCCGACTGTGAACTCGCTTAGATAGGGCGCGAGACGCGCAGGCAGTGCGGGCTTCGCAACGGCGACATTGAGCGTACCCACCGCCCACCCCGATCCATTCCAGTCGCTGATGTCGTACCCTTCGCTCTTGCCGGCCGCCAAGCGGTCCTCCGCAAACTCATTGCCAAAAAAGAAAAGCTCTAACACGTCCTTGGGAATTTCGCTCTCGACCCCGCTGGTAAATCCCACGGCAATAGCCGAGCGCACTTCCTCGACTGCAAAGGCCACACCTCCGTTGAGCGGGAGACCCGCGACGACCGTCGGCTCGATATCCCCGTTCATGCGCAGGCCCGCATCTGGGATGTCGGCGAGCAGGTTCTTTTTCTCCACCGGGCTGATGTAGTACGGACTGCCGTTGGGAGATACGTTATCGTTGGCAGCCGTGAAGTTGGCGTTGTATGTGGCGACTGAAAAACTGTTGTTTTCGACAGCCAAGCAAAGACCCGCGCCGAGCAAGTCCCAAGAAAACTTGCGGCTGTCCGACAGAGCTAAATTCGCCGGATTCCAAAACACGGCTTCCGGCCCCCGGGCCAGTGCCGTATAGGCTTGACCCAGCGCCATGGCCCGTGGACTGGCGTCGCCGGGGACGGCGGCCACCTGCCTGTAAGCCCCGGCGATGAGCAGGGCCGCTATAATAATCAATCCCTTGCCTTGCATCTGCGCCCTACTTGACCAAGTCCTTGTTGAACTCCATGAAAATCACCGCCCCAGCTTCTACGGCGACGAAGTCGCTCCCCCGCATCACTACCTCGCGCGGTGTCTTGTCCAGCTCGACCAGCATGCCCGTATAGACGCCTTCCTCCCGCAGAAAGACCTCCACGTCTTCGTCCGAGAGCGCGATCCGTTGGTGGCTGAATGCACTTGTCACAACCTGTCCTTCGGGACCTACCTCGCCAGCCCCCACTGCAAAGGAACCCTGCTTGGGAATCCGCAGATAGCCGTTGGCTTCGTTATCGGTGAACAGGTCTTTGCTGCCGTACACATCCTCGGCCCTCGGCGCGACCCACAGACTGACGCGGATCGCAGTGGGCAGGTGATTTTCAATCGCGGTAACTGCAACGGCACTGTCGAGGCCAGCGTGGATGCGGCGGCGGGCATCGTCGTCCTGTAGGCGGCGAAAGATCGGATCGAACTCGATGTGGGTGTTTTCTTTTAGCTGAAAATAGCCCCGCGTAGCAAAGCGGACGTGGTCGATCTGCACCCAATGATCGGAATCGATTACCTCCACGGACTCGCCGTCGCCAATGCGCACGGTCGGCGAGACCGCGACTTCGGTCGGCAGCAGGTTGAGAAACTCGGTCAGCTCTGCGGAGGCCAACGACAAGGTGAGCGATACTGGGCGATCTGGGTCGCCGCGCTGGAATATTTCGGAAATCGTCAGGGAATCCCGCTCGCCGTGGCTATTGATACCCGCGATGTGAAGGTCAATGCGGCTGCGGAAACCAACTCCTGACGTCAGGCCGACTTCCAAGGCGACCGAGTTGAAGGCGATCTGATCTAAGCCCGAAGGGAAATTGACCGCGCGGGCGACCGGAGCGACTGGCAGGATGACTTCGTTGAGCACCCCCTCGACGCGGCTAAGTAGCAAATCCTCGGTTTCGACCTCCAGCAATAGCTCGTTGGTGGCGGCCTCTGCGAACTCGCCCTGCACTCGGTATGAGAACTGTAATTCAAGGGGATTCTGCGGGGCAAATTCGCTGCCAGCTAAGTCAAAGGGCACCACCTTGCTCTCGCTAGGGGCGAGCGCGTCGATGAGGAAGGCAGGGGGCGTACCGTCCGGCCTTTTGACATCGTCCAAGACCAGCTCGACCTGCAAGGGAATCGCAGTCTGGTTAGTCGCCTTGAGGGTCAGGCCGCCCTCGGCGATGATCGCGTGCGCGATTTGGATGCGGTCGTCGACGAAGGCGAGGACCTCGGTCTTGGCCATCGCACCGTCAGCCGGCTCAATCGGCACCGCCAAGGCAGCAGAGACGGGCGCGACGCGAAGGCGGTCGCCAACTTCTTCGCGATGATTGAAGTCCGCTGTAAAATCTACCGCGAGCAGGCCCTCGTCGTCTATCTTCAGGAAGCCGGGGCGCTCGTCGGCCAAGTCCTGAACCGTCGTTCGGTCGTCGGCAACCGGGATGCTGATCTGGAAATTGGTGCTGGGAATTTGGGGGGGATGTACCTCGCAGCCCGTCAACGCTCCAGCCCCTAGGAGTGCACCTAACCATCGGCACGGCACGGCATTCATCTGCTACTAGCCGCCCAAGGCCCTACTTGATCCCCACGGCCCGGCGCAGCGATTCGACCTTGTCGGTCCGTTCCCAGACGAACTCCGGCTCCTCGCGTCCAAAGTGGCCGTAGTTGGTGGTTTTTCGGTAGATAGGTCGCCTCAGTTGTAGGGCCTCAATAATGCCCTTGGGGGTTAGGTTGAAGACCTCTTCCACAGCCGCGGCGATCTCCTCGTCGGGCGCGACGCCCGTGCCAAAGGTATCGACCCGCACCGATACGGGCGCGGCCACGCCAATGGCATAGGCCAGTTGCACTTGGCAGCGGGCAGCCAAGCGGGCGGCTACCACGTTCTTGGCCACGTAGCGCGCCATGTAATGGGCACTGCGGTCCACCTTGCTGGGATCCTTGCCGGAAAAGGCTCCCCCGCCGTGAGGGCATGCGCCCCCGTAGGTATCGACGATGATCTTGCGGCCGGTCAATCCGCAGTCGCCTTGCGGCCCCCCGATGACGAAACGGCCCGTGGGGTTGACGTGGTATTGGGTGCCTGCGTCGAGCAGGTGGGCGGGGATTACTTCTTTTATCACCTGTTCGATCATGTCTTTTTCGATCTGCGCGTGACTGGCCTCGGGGGCGTGTTGGGTCGAGAGAACCACGGCTCCTATCCGCACGGGCTGACCGTCGTCGTACTCGACGCTGACCTGAGACTTGGCGTCCGGACGCAGATAGGAAATTTTCTCTTCCTTGCGCAGCTGCGTCAGGTGCTGCATCAGTTCGTGCGCGAGGGTAATGGGCAGCGGCATAAGCTGGGGAGTTTCGCGGCAGGCATAGCCAAACATCATGCCTTGGTCGCCAGCGCCCTCTTCCTTGTGCAGCCCCTCGCCTGCGTTGACGCCTTGGGCTATATCGGACGATTGCTGGTCCAAGGCCACGAGGATAGAGCACGAGCGAAAGTCAAAGCCCTGCCCGGGATCGCAGTACCCAATATCGGCGATGACCTGCCTGACGAGGACTTCGATGTCTAGATGCGCTTCGCTTTTAACCTCGCCAGCGACGACGACTCGACCGGTGGTAACGAGCGTCTCGCAGGCGACCCGTGCGTTGGGGTCCTCCGAAAGCATGCCGTCGAGCACGGCGTCGGAAATCTGGTCGGCGACTTTGTCGGGGTGCCCTTCGGATACGGATTCGGAAGTAAACATGTATTTGGACATAGTGTATTCTCAAGCTCCTTCAGTGATACCTCTGACGCCAGAAGGGTACGTACTCGCCGACGGCATCTCCCAAGTGCTCGCGCACCTCAGTTCCAGTGTCCATGGCCAAGCATTCGTCGGCGATCTCCCGCGCCTTTTCCGCGTGAATAGCGCGAATGACCTCCTTGACTTCCGGAATGAGACCGGGGCTTAGACTCAGACAATTTAGCCCGAGACCAAGCAAGAGCGTCGTGGCCAAGGGGTCGCCGGCCATCTCGCCGCAGATGCTCACGGGCGTGTTGGTGCGCTGGCCGCTGTCGGCGACCATCTTGATCAAGCGCAAGACCGCCGGGTGAAACGGGTCGTAGAGCCAAGCCACTTTGCTCATGCCGCGATCTACGGCCAATGCGTACTGGGTCAGGTCGTTGGTGCCGAGGCTAAAAAAATCTACTTCGCCGGCAAAGTGATCGGCCATCAAAGCCACGGACGGCACTTCGACCATAATGCCCAACTTGCAATGCTCGGCAAAGGGCCGCCCCGCCGCTCGCAACTCGTCTTTGGCTTCCTCCACTAGCACCCGGATGCGCCGCAGTTCGTTCAAGCTAGATATCATTGGCAACAAAATTTGCGCCTCGCCGCGTACTCCGGCTCTGAGCAGGGCGCGCAACTGCGTCTTGAACAGATCTGGGGTATCGAGACAAATGCGGATGCCGCGCCACCCCAAGAAGGGGTTGGCCTCGGGCGGCACCTCCAAGACGTGGGACAGCTTATCGCCTCCCAAATCCATGGTGCGAATCACTACGGGATGCGGGACCAGCGATTCGACGAGGGCGGAATAGACTTTGAACTGCTCCTCCTCGGAGGGTAAGCGGTAGTTGAGATACAGGAACTCGGTGCGGTACATGCCCACGCCGTTAGCGCCGTTGTCGAGCGCCATCTGTACTTCGGTCTGCACATCGACGTTGGCCATCAATGCGATTTCCTTCCCATCTTGAGTAACAGCGGGCAAGTTGCGACGCCGCTCTAGGTTGCGCTCGCGCCGCAGTTGACGCCGGCGACGCGCCCGATAGCGGCGCTCGCCGAGAGCATCGGGCCGCAGATGGACCTGGCCTTCGTTGCCATCGACGACCACCAAGTCGCCGTCTGCTACTTGCTGCGAACAGTCGCCAGTGCCAACTACCGTGGGTAGCTGCAACGAGCGGGCGATGATGGCCGCGTGCGAAGCCGCGCCGCCGGCATCGAGCACCACGCCTTTAATCCGGCGGCGCTCTAAGCGCACCATCTCCGAGGGCAGCAAGTCGTGGGCTAGGACAATCGTGTTGGCGCGGAGCGAATCGAGTGCTTTGACTTCGCCCCCTGCTAACCGCATCAATACCTGATTTTCGATGTCTGCGATGTCGCTTACCCTCGCCCGCAGGTATTCGTTCTCAATGCTGCCGAAGGCCTCTTTGACTTTCTCCAGTTCCTCGGCGTACGCCCGCTCGGCCGAATAGTGCTTTTCGAGGATCAATCCCTCGGTGCGCTCTATGATGGATGAGTCCTCTAGCATGGCTAGCTGGGCGTCGAATATCTGCGCCAGTTCCTCGCCCTGCTCGCTGGCGACCCAGCGGCGAATGCGCCGAATCTCGTCCCCAGCCTGGTGGAGTATGTTGCGAAAGCGCTCGATCTCCTCCCCAACCAGATACGGCGCAACGCGCTGGCGAGTAATAACCGGGGCCTGCTTGTCGTATGCGAAAGCCCGGCCAATGCCAATACCGGGAGAAACGCATATACCATCGAAAACCCTATGTTCACTGGTCGCGGTCAAATTTGCCCCTCGAATGTGCTCTCTAGCAGTGAGACCATGGCCTCGACGGCCGCGTCCTCGTCCTCGCCCTCGGCCCGGACGTCGACTTGGGCACCTTGCTCGGCGGCCAGCATCATCACGCCCATGATGCTCTTGCCGTTGACCCCATCGACTTCGCCTTTAGACAGGTAAATCTCGGCCTTGAATTTCGCCGCTGTCTGTACCAAAAGCGCGGCTGGACGAGCGTGAATACCCAGTGGATTGTTGATCGTGGCCGTCTTTTCAACCATGGCCTATTGCTTTACTCCTATCATTCTTTTGCGTGTACTGCTCGGCTCAGAGCGCACAGGCGCTGCTGATCGTCTTCGACGACACTGCCCGTGACGACGAAGCCCGCGCCGGCCTCTACCTTGGCCCGCGCCACCCCCGGGTCGCGGATGCCACCGCCAACGACGACCGGCACCGAAACACAATCGGCGACCGCGCTCACCATTTCGTCGGGCACAGAAGCGCACGCACCGCTGCCGGTCTCTAGATAAATAAGCCGCATGCCCAAGTACTCGGCCGCCAAGGCGTGGGCCATGGCGATGTCGATCTTGTCGCGCGGAATGGGCCGAGTATCGCTCATAAATTCCACGGATGTCAAGGTCCCCGACTCGACCAGCATATACCCAGTGGGGATGGTCTCAATGCCGTACTCGTGGATCAAGGGAGCGGCCTTGACGTGCTCGCCGATCAAGAGCTCGGGGTTGCGCCCGCTGACCAGCGACAGAAAAAGGATCGCATCGGCTGTCGGCACCACTTGGCCCGAACTCCCTGGGAAGCTGATCACCGGCACATCGACCTTGGCTCGGACGCGCTCGAAACAGACCGCGTTGCGCGACGAAAACATCAGGCTCGTGCCGATGAGGATGGCATCGGCCCCGGCTGCAACGCAGAGCTGGGCGCGATCCTCCAATTCGTCTGGAGCCAATCGATCTGGATCTAGCAAGGGCAGGTAGCCTGCGCCACGGCGGTGGCGGATGTCTAGTAGGTGTTGCAATACACTGCTAGTCACGAATCAGCTCGCCTATTTTAGCTGCTGCTCGACGATGCCCGCCACTTGCTCTAGCGCCTCGTCAAGTTTGCCCGGATCGCGTCCGCCCGCCTGGGCCAAATGCGGCTTGCCGCCACCCGAACCGCCGGCTAGCTGCGCCACCCCGCGCACAATATCGCCGGCCTTCAGTCCACGGTCTTTGATCAGATCGTCGGTAACAACGGCAATAAAGGAAACCTTGCCGCTGATATCCGCCCCCAACACACCAACTCCCGATCCCAAGCTCTCGCGCAGTCCGTCGGCCATGGCCCGCAGACTGGGCACATCCTCTGCCTCAGTGCGTCGCGCCACAACCCGGACTCCTTCTACTTCGCGTGCCCCATTCGACAGATCGCTCGTCTCTAGCGCTGCGACCCGGCGTCGCAATTCGTCGAGGGATCGTTCCAACTGGCGGTTGCGCCCCAAGAGCGCCTCGATTTTGTCCGCTAATTCTTCGGGCGCGGCGTTGAGCCGAGTGCCCAAGTCCGCCAACACCTGCCGCCGTTGGCGCGCGGCCCGCTCGGCTCCTTCGCCGGTCAATGCCTCGCTGCGCCGGACGCCAGCGGCAATGCCGCTTTCGGAGAGCAAATCGAATGCGCCAATCTCGCCGGTCGAGCGCACGTGGGTACCCCCGCATAGCTCTAAGCTAAAGTCGCCAATGCGCACCACGCGAACCTGATCCTCGTATTTTTCGCCAAAGAGCGCTTGCGCCCCCATGGCCTTGGCCTTTTCCAATTCCTCTTGAAAAGCACTCACTTCCAGGTCTGCGCGAATCTGTTCGTTGACCCGCTCCTCGATTTCTCGCAACTGCTCAGGCTCTACCGCGGCGAAATGCGAAAAGTCAAAGCGCAAGCGGTCCGGTGCGACCAGCGAACCCATCTGTCCTACGTGGTCGCCGAGCGTCCGCCGCAACGACTCATGCAATAAATGGGTCGCCGTGTGGTTGCGCTCGGCGTCCATGCGAGCTTGGCGATCGACGCGGGCGACGACTGTACCGGTCAATGCTCCAGTCTCACCTTCCACTAAGCGACCTCTATGGACGATGCCGCCGCGCGCCTTCTGTACGTCTTCGACTTCGACGGCAAAACCGTTGCCCTCGATTCTCCCTCGGTCGCCGACCTGCCCCCCCGCCTCAGCGTAGAAAGGGGTCGAGTCCAGCACGAGCCACACTCGGTCGTCTTCATCCTCGCCGGTAAGCACCACTTGAGCGTCTATTTCCAACTCGTCGTAGCCGACGAAGAGCGAATGCCCTTCCTCCAGTATATCGCCGACGCCTTCGGTGGCGCTAAACTGGGCACGGGTGGCCTGACGCGCCCGCTGCCGCTGGGCTTCAAGCGCGTGATCGAATTCCTCCCGTTCAACGAAGGGGATCCCCTGTTCACGAGCCATTAGCTCTGTCAGGTCCAGCGGAAAACCATAGGTGTCGTAGAGCTGGAAGGCATCGCCACCTGTAATCTGTCCCTTAGCGGCGAACCGCGCGAAGATGTCCAAGCCGCGGTCGAGGGTCTTACCAAAACTCTCTTCCTCGGAGTAGATGACTCCGGCAATGTGATCCTTCCTAGCAGCAACCTCCGGGAAGACGTGACCCATAGTTTCGCCCAACGTACCAACCAACTGATGAATGAAGGGATCGTGTTGATCGAGCTGGCGGGCGTAGCGCGCGGCGCGGCGCAGGATGCGGCGCAGGACGTACCCACGGCCCTCGTTGGAGGGCATTGCACCATCGGCCATAGTGAAGCTGAGCGCGCGGACGTGGTCGGCGATAACCTGCATGGGAACGCGGTGTTCGCCGCCGTACTCTTTGCCCGTCAATTCGGCAATGCGGCCGATAAGCGGCTGGAAGACATCAGTCTCGTAGTTGTTCTCGGCCCCTTGTAAAAGGCTGCACATCCGCTCAAAGCCCATGCCCGTATCCACGTGCTTCTCAGGCAGTGGTTGCAGCGCCCCGGTCTCGTCGCGGTTGTACTGGATAAAGACCAAGTTCCAGATTTCGACCAAATCGCCCGTATCGTCGATGAGCATACGGCTGTCCTGCGCGTCCAGATCGTCGCCCAAATAGTAATGGATCTCGGAGCAAGGGCCGCAGGGGCCGGTCGCGCCCATTTCCCAGAAGTTTTCCTTGGCCGGCAAGCGCACGACGCGGCCCGGCAGTAGGTCGGTACATTCATACCAGAACGCCTCTGCCTCCACGTCGGCTTCTACCGCGTCATCACCCACAAAGACAGTGGCCCAGAGCCGCTCCTTTTCCAAACCAAAGTGATCGGTAATCAACTCCCAGCCCCACTCAATGGCCTCTTTTTTGAAGTAATCGCCAAAGGACCAGTTGCCCAACATCTCAAAGAAGGTGTGGTGCCAAGGGCTGTAGCCGACTTCGTCGAGGTCGTTGTGCTTGCCCGAGACCCGCATGACCTTCTGCGTATCAACCGCCCGGGTGTAGTCGCGCCGACCCAAGCCCAAGAAGACATCCTTGAACTGGTTCATGCCGGCGTTGGTAAAATAGAGGGTGGGGTCGTCTTGCGGCACGACCGGCGCGCTTGGTACGCGCACGTGGTTCTTACCTTCGAAAAAACGGAGGAACGCCTCCCTAATCTCCCTCGACTTCATTGGCTAACTCCTGCCATACCTGTTCAACCGCTGCTCTGGCCATTTCCTGATCACAACCGCGCCGGGCCAACAAGCCCAGCATCCGACGCTTGGCCTTGTCGGGAGCCAATCCCCGGTAGCGCCAAGCCTGCTTGCTCAATAGTTCGACCGCCCGTTCACTCGAATCGAGCACTCCGGCATACTCGGCGATGATCTCGTCAATTACACCTGTGGCCACGCCTTTGTGCCTGAGGTCTTGGGCTAGTTTACGCGCACCATTGGCCCGCTGCAACCGCGCCTCGATCCAGCGCCGGGCAAACTCGCGGTCGTCGAGGAGCTTCTGGCGCTGTAAGTCGTCGACAACCTCGGCGACAACCTCGGCGGCAAAGTCCTTCTCCTTTAGCTTGTCGCGCACCTCTGCTACGGATCGCGCCCGATAGCTGAGATAGCGATAGGCGGCGTCCTTGGCCTTTTGCAGTTGGTCCTCCACTTATTCCCCTGCTTGGCTGGCCTCGTCTTGCCCTACCACAGCCTCAAGCCCCAACTCGTCGCGCAGCTTGTGTTCGATTTCCGCGGCAATCTCTGGATGCTCGCGCAAAAATTCCTTGGCGTTGTCCCGGCCCTGTCCCAAGCGCTCGCCGTTGTAGGAAAACCACGCGCCGCTCTTTTCAACAAGCCCCTTGTCAACGCCGATATCGACTAAGTCCCCCTCCCAAGATATGCCGATTGAGTCGCCGTGAAAGATCAGGTCGAATTCGGCTTCGCGAAAGGGGGGTGCTACTTTGTTTTTCACGACCTTGACCCGAGTGCGATTGCCGATATCGAGGTCTCCGTCTTTGACGCGGGCGATGCGGCGTATGTCGATGCGCACCGAGGAATAGAAGGGCAGGGCGCGCCCGCCGGTGGTGGTCTCCGGGTTGCCGAACATCACGCCGATCTTCATGCGTAGTTGATTAAGAAAAATCAGACACGTTTTCGAGCGATTGATGGAGCCGGCCAACTTGCGCAGAGCCTGGGACATCAGCCGCGCGTGCAACCCCATGTGCGAATCGCCCATATCGCCCTCCAACTCGGCCTGCGGCACCAGCGCGGCCACCGAATCGACCACGATGATATCGAAGGCACCGCTGCGCACCAAGGTATCGACGATCTCGAGAGCCTGTTCGCCCGAATCCGGCTGCGATATGATTAGGTTTTCTACATCGACGCCAATGCGCCGGGCGAAGCTGACGTCAAGGGCGTGTTCGGCGTCGATAAAAGCCGCAGTGCCGTTCTGCTTTTGCGACTCGCGGATGGCGTGCAGCGAGAGCATGGTCTTGCCCGCCCCCTCTGGACCGGATATTTCGACGATCCGCCCCTTGGGCAAGCCGCCGATGCCCAGCGCTGCATCTACAGCCAGCGATCCAGTAGAAATCGCCTCCACCTCTTGCACCCCACCCTCGTCCCCGAGGCGCATAATCGACCCCTTGCCGTACTGCTTTTCAATCTGCGACATTGCCAGTTCCAGCGCTCTAGCCTTGTTGCCGTCGGCACTGTGTCCGTTCGCTTTCGCCATGAAAATCTCCCCAAGTAAAGTGTGGTATCGGTCTAGCTCGCCCACTCGACCAAATAGGACGACGAGCGAATGACCACGTTGCTGTACAGGCCGGCGATCACGTCGTCGGCCACAATGCCCCATCCTCCGGGCAGGGCTTCTAGCTGCCGCGCTGGAGGCGGCTTGACAATATCGAAGGCGCGGAAGACGAAGAAACCCGCGATAACCGTCCCAGCGCTTGCGGGCAAAAATGCCACTGCAAAGAGAAAGCCCACTCCCTCGTCAACGACGACCTGTCCGGGGTCCTCGCCCCATTCCGGGGCCGCCCGCCCCGCGCTGTACACCCCAATGGTCGAGGCGACCAAGAGCACACCGAGCCATTCCAGCATCCCCAACGGAGGGAAAAACAACCAGTATAACAGGGCGACGAACGCGGTACCAGCCGTACCGGGTGCCCATGGGGCATAACCAACAAAAAAGAGCGTAGCGATCAGTCGATTCAGAAGAAACGCGTTCCTCTACGCCGCGCTCAGGGTTCCTTGTAGGAAGAGGTCGCGCGGAACAGGTAGTGAAAACCCGACAGCAGCGTCAGCAACAGCACCCCCGCCAACAGTGCATTGGCCAAAAGCTGGATTAGCTGGTCGTCGAGAAAGAAGAGATGACCCGCGGCAAAGCGCCCCATCGCCTCCTCGAGGCCAATGACAAAAAGTATGAAGATAACCGTGAAAAGCTGGACCGCGGTCTTCCACTTGGCCAAGCGCGAAGTGACCATGGGGCGGCCCCGGTATATCCCGTAGAGGCGCATGCCCGTGATCAGGATGTCGCGCCCGACGATGGGCAACACCAGCCAAAAATTGACCATTCTGTTCAACGCTAGGGCAACGAGTGCCGACGTTACCAAAATCTTGTCAGCCAACGGGTCCAAGAAGCGTCCCAGCGGCGTTACTTGGTTGCCGGCGCGCGCTAGTTTGCCATCGTAGAAATCGGTCAGCGAGGCCGCGCTGAAGACGACGAAGGCAAGGCTTTTCAAATACCAAGTATCGGTGAACAGCAGCAGCAAAAACAGCGGCGTCAAACCGATCCTGAGCGCGGTCAGTCCATTGGGCAAGTTAAAAATATCGCGCCGGTCCATGATTACCTCACAGCGAAGACCGGCCGGCAAAGGCGAGGGAGAGAGTGACGCTGTCGGCCAAGTCCAAATCCGCACCCACCGGCAGGCCGCGCGCCAGCCTCGACACCTTGGTCCGCGGCATGAGTTGCTGAGCAATGAAGTGAGCGGTGGCATCGCCCTCGGCGTTGGCGTTGAGCGCGAGCATTACCTCCTGTACGCCCTGCTGGCGCACGCGCTCGACCAAGGAGTCGATGTGCAAATCTTCGGGCAGCACTCCGTCCTGGGGAGAGAGCACCCCGCCGAGCACGTGATACGCCCCGGAGTAAAACTGACTCATCTCAAAGGCCAACACATCGCTGGCTTCGGCCACCACGCAGATGAACTGCTGGTCGCGCCGGGTGTCTCGACAGACTTCGCATAGGGGCTCGCCCTTTTGGGTGAAATTGTAGCAGGTGGCGCAGTGTTCGATCTGGTCTTTGGCGGCAATGAGCGCCTTGGCGAGCAGCTCGGCTTCCTCGCGCGGCCTCTTGACCACATAGAGCGCCAAGCGCTGCGCTGTCTTGCGGCCGATACCGGGCAGCTTGGCAAATGCGACGATCAAGTCTTCGAGGGCCAGAGGTTCCATGGGATCTCTCAGACTAACTCGCCGTCAAAAGTGTCGAGCACCGAACGGAGAGTGGGGTCGGACTCGGGTTGGCTCGTCGCCTGCGGGGTCGGCTGATCTCCTTTCTCTGCGACGGCCTCCAAGCGCAGCCGCCGCCCGTATTTCGCTTCAGCTATCTCCTCTACGCTTTCTCGGTTGTTGAGCACCTGGTTCATGGCAAAGCGGTCGGCCTCACCAAAGCCCAGCTTGAGTACGTGGCCTTCGAGGCCAACTAAAGTTGCCCCATTGAGAAAATGGGCCAGCGACGGCTTGATAGCGCGCACGGCATTGACTAGCTCGTTCCAAGTAGTGCGCACTTGATCAATGCTCAGGCTAGTAGCGGCATTACTTGACCCAGCCGAGGCGGCGACTTGCTGCTGGGCCGGGAGCGGAGGCGCGGGCGATTCATCGAGATTATTTGGGGGTGGGGGCGCGACTTGTTCACTCCGGTCGCTTGGAGGCGGGGCCGGTTCGCTCCGACCACTGCTCAGCGGCGGCGCGACCGGGCGCGGTGCGGCACCTTCGAGCGACTGCAAGCGGCGAAGCAGCTCGCCCACATCGACAGATCGGCCCATCAGCGCCAGATGTACCAAGGCGATTTCCACGCGAAAACGCGGCTGTACCGAGCGCTTTATATCCGCTTCTAAATCCAAGAGCGACTGCATCATGCGGAGCAAATCCTCGACCTCCATAGCGGCTGCAAGCTCGCCACAGCGCTGGCGGGCGTCCTCGACCATATCCAACTCGTCGGTCCCGCCCTGTATCTTGGCAAAAAGCAGGTGGCGCAAAAGTTCAACTAGGCCATAGACGAACTCCTCAATATCGACCCCTTCGTCAACCGCTCGGGCGACGATATCCAGCACCTGAGCGGGTGCCGCTTCGCGCATGGCGTCGAGCAATTCAAAGTAGAGTCCTCGATCAACGAGACCCAACACCTGCACCACGGCTTGCTGCGACACCTCTGTACCCAATGAAACCACCTGATCGAGCAGGCTCTCGGCGTCGCGCAAGGCACCGTCCGCACGGCTAGCCAACAGATGGAGCGCTCCCTCCTCGACCGCGATGCCTTCGGCTTGGGCAATCATGCCGAGATGAGCGGCGATCTGCCCGGCGGAGATGCGGCGAAAATTGAAGCGCTGACAGCGCGAGAGAATGGTGTCGGGAACCGACTGCACCTCCGTGGTGGCGAAGATGAAAACCACGTGCTCCGGCGGCTCCTCCAGCGTCTTCAACAGCGCATTGAATGCCGAGGTCGAGAGCATGTGGACTTCGTCGATGATGTAGATCTTATAGACGCCTTCAGTCGCGGCGTAGCGCACGACTTCGCGCAACTCGCGGATGTCATCGACGCTGTTGTTGGAGGCCCCGTCGATCTCCAGCACGTTCATGCTGGTGGAGGTAGCGATGCTCTTGCAGGAATCGCACGCCTCGCAGGGATTGCCCTCGCGGGGGGCGGCGCAGTTGAGAACCTTGGCGAGAATCCGCGCTGTCGTGGTCTTGCCCACGCCGCGGGGGCCGCAAAACAGGTAGCACTGCGCAATGCGTCCGGAATGGACGGCATTCTTTAAGGTCGCAGTGATGTGCTCCTGCCCAACTACTTCGTCGAATTGGCGAGGACGCCACTTGCGCGCTGTTACCTGATAGGCCATTTGCGTTGCTCGACACAGCCAAGCTGAAGGGATTAAACAAAAAATTAAAAGGCCGTGCACCCATCTTCGACCCCGCCCTCAGGTCTGCCCAGTGCCAGTTAGCTCCAACCGGACAGCTCTGCGGCACATCAAGAAACATTCCTACCGCTGCTACCTTCCGGTCCTGACGGGGTTCAGAAGCTCTTGATTGCGCAGAATCCGGTTTTCAGCGCCACTTTGCTCCGGTCGAACAAGAGGTGCGAAGACCTCTGGATGGGAATTCAATCCCGCTATAGCGGATTGCGGGTACAGGGCACCGCTATCTCCCCATCTAGCACGACCTAAAATTCTGCATTTCACAGCGGGTATCCGGAAAATATGGTGGAGCAGATGGGGATCGAACCCACGACCTCCAGATTGCGAACCTGGCGCTCTCCCAGCTGAGCTACTGCCCCATCCGGATCAATTATGGCGGAGAGAGTGGGATTCGAACCCACGGTAGGGGGTTACCCTACACACGATTTCCAGTCGTGCACCTTCGGCCACTCGGTCATCTCTCCGCAAAAGCATTTTATAATATGGCGGAGAGGGTGGGATTCGAACCCACGGTGACCATACAGCCACACCGGTTTTCGAGACCGGCCCGTTCGACCACTCCGGCACCTCTCCCCAATCTACTTGACCGCTCGCAGGGCCATAAAAAAACCCTTGAGCAGCTCGGCACATTCTTGCTCTAGCACTCCGCCGCGGACCTGACAGCGATGATTGAGCCGAGGATCCTCTGCAACATTGCGCAATGAGCCGCAAGCACCGGCTTTGGGATCAGCGGCCCCAAAGACCAGCCGCGGCACTCGGGCCAAGACCGCAGCTCCAGCGCACATGGCGCAAGGTTCCAAAGTGACGTAGAGCGTCGTTGCCAACAGGCGCCGCGTCCCCAGTGCCGCTGCGGCTTGGCGCAAGGCCAGCATCTCCGCGTGGGCCGTGGGATCCTGCGCCGCTTCAATGGCGTTGCCAGCCCGACCCAAAACCCGCCCGGCTCCGACGACCACAGCACCGACGGGCACCTCGCCGCGACGGCCAGCGCGCTCAGCCTCACGCAGGGCTTCGCGCATCCAACGACTGTCTTCGGCGAATGAGCTAACTTCTTCCGTAGATTCCATTTGAGGCCGTTTTTAAGGGGCCTCCCAAGCGGTGTAAATATAACGGCTGCCCAAAACAAGAGCAAGGCTTAGTGGGGCTTCAAAAGCGTTTGCGATAATGGTCGCGAGGAAACAAAGAAGGGGCACGACGCTGCCAGTAACTTTCCTCGTCGGACGCGATCTTGCGGTCGAGCGGATCATGCCCCAAAAGGCGCATGCCAAGCCCAATCAGCGCAAAAAGTGTGTAGAAAACTAGTCCCAAGAGTAGGTGGATATTGACAAAAGCCACGATTCTCGCCAGCCACATGTAGGGAAAGTAGATCGGCTTCAACGCGACGGGCAGCGCCAAGCCGACCCCCAGAAACACCAGCGAGGCCGCGTGTACGAGCTGGGCAATGCCGACCGCTTCCACGTACCACAGATAGCCGCCTAGCAAGGCCAACAATGCCGCCAGCACGATTCCGAATCGGCGCAAATCGCCGCGCGTGGGAACCGCAACCCCCCAGTAGCTCTTGACCTCAGTCAAGCTCGAACTCCTCTTGCCAATCCAGCTCTTCCTGCCACTGCGGCTGGTCTTTCTTGTCCAAGATATAAGAGCCTATGACCAAAAAATCCATCTCGGTCCGCATGAAGCAGCGATAGGCATCTTCTGGGCTTTGGACGATGGGCTCGCCGCGCACGTTGAAGGACGTGTTGACCACCACTGGATATCCGGTCAGGCTTTGAAAGGCGCGAATCGCGTCGTAGTAGCGCGGGTGATCTTGCCGGCGCAGCGTCTGCACCCGCGCCGAGTAGTCCACGTGGGTGACGGCCGGCATATCCGAGCGCGGCACGTTTAGCTTGTCGATGCCGAACAGTCGCTGCTGGTCCTCGCTCATGGGGATCTGCCGTTCCGCTTTAACTGGGGCCACTTGCAGCATGTAGGGCGAGTCGGCATCCAGCTCAAAGAACTCGTGTACGCATTCGCGTAAGACTGTCGGGGCAAAGGGGCGGAAGCTCTCGCGGAACTTGATCTTGAGGTTCATCACCGACTGCATTTGGGTGGAGCGCGGGTCGCCGAGAATCGACCGGGCGCCGAGCGCACGCGGCCCAAATTCCATCCGCCCCTGAAAAAAGCCGACCACCTTGCCCGCAGCCAACAGCTCGGCCACGCGCACCGGCAACTCGTCCTCGGCGAGTTTGTGCGCCACCCCCGCCTGCTGCTCAATGCACTGATAGATTTCTTCATCCCCGTACTCAGGCCCTAACAGCGCCCCCTGCATCGCGTCGTTTTCGCCGTCTGCCACCCGCTCGTGGCCCAAGTGGTTATACCACAGCGCCAGCGCGACGCCCAAGGCCCCGCCGGCATCGCCCGCCGCCGGCTGGATCCAGATGTTTTCAAAGGGCCCCTCGCGCAAGATGCGGCCGTTGCCGACGCAGTTGAGGGCCACGCCACCGGCCATGCACAAGTTTTTGAGTTTGGTTTCTCGATGCACCGTGCGGGCAATGCGCAACATGACTTCCTCGGTGACGACCTGACAGGAGCGCGCAATATCCATCTCGCGCTGGGTTAGCGGTGTCTCTGGCCGCCGGGGCGGTCCCCCGAAGAGCTTGTCCATGGCCCGACTGGTCATCGTCAGGCCGGATAGGTAGTTGAAATATCGAGTGTTGAGCTTGAAAGAACCGTCGTCCTTCAGGTCGATGATCTCGTTGAGCATTAGATCGACGTATTTCGGCTCGCCATAAGGGGCCAGCCCCATCAGCTTGTACTCGCCGGAGTTGACCTTGAAGCCCGTAAAGTAGGTAAAGGCCGAATAGAACAAACCCAGCGAGTGGGGAAACTTGATGTCGGCCAGCGTGTGAATTTCAGCATCTCGGCCGTAGCCATAGCTGGTAGTGGTCCACTCGCCGACCCCGTCCAAGGTCGCGATCGCCGCTTCTCGATACGGCGACGGATAGAAGGCCGACGCAGCGTGCGACTCGTGGTGGTCGCTGAACAGCACAGGTACATCGCAGCCTAGCTGCTCTTGGATTAACTGCGGGATCCACAGTTTTTTCTCCAGCCATACCCGCATGCTCTTCCAGTAGAGGCGGAGGCCCAACGGCGCCGTGCCGAGATGCGTCTCTAGCAGGCGTTCAAAGGTCAGCAGGGGTTTGTCGTAAAACCCCACGCAGTACAGGTCTTTGGCCTCGATACCGCCTTCCCGCAGACAGTATTCGACGGCGCGAGCGGGAAAATCTGGATCGTGTTTAACGCGCGAAAATCGCTCCTCCTGCGCCGCGGCGACGATCTGGCCGTCGCGCACCAAACAGGCCGCGCTATCGTGGTAGAACGCGGAAATGCCGAGGATGTAAGTGGCCATAAGAAGCTTGACAAAATGGGGTGTAACAGCGATACTAAAAAGTTTTCATAACCTACGGATTCTATTGAAAAATATCAAGTTAGGGTCATTCGATGGAACGGCTTTCACTCCTGTCTGAAGACCAAGTTCGCGCCGTCCAGCGCCAGTTTGGGACGCCCACCTTTGTCTATGATCAAAAGGCGTTGGAATCCCAAGCCCAAAAGGCACTGGCCTTCCCCAATGCATACGGCCTGACGGTGCGCTACGCGGTGAAAGCTTGTCCGGCAGCCGGTGTGATCCGCATTCTCAACCGCGCTGGCCTGCACATCGACGCGAGCAGTGGCCACGAAGCGCTGCGGGCCATGCGCGCTGGCATCCCCGCGGTCCAAATTCAGATCACGGCCCAACAACTACCTGACAATTTAGCAGACCTAGTGCGCCAAGGCGTCCTCTTCAACGCCTGTTCTCTGCATCAACTCGCAGCCTACGGCCGACTTTTTCCGGGCCGCGAAGTCTCTGTGCGCATCAACCCAGGCCTAGGCTCGGGACACAGCAACCGCACCAATACGGGCGGCCCTTCGTCGAGCTTCGGTATCTGGCATGAACACCTCGACCAAGTACTTGCAACAGCCGCCGAACACAACCTGCAACTCACTGGCTTGCACAGCCATATCGGCTCGGGCAGCGATCCAGAAGTCTGGCAGCACTGCGCCCGACTGACACTTGGCGTGGCTGCCAAGCTGCCCGAGGTGAGGCGCGTGAATATGGGCGGCGGTTTCAAAATTGGGCGCATGGCCGACGAAGTATCGACCGACTTGCGCGAGGCCGGCCAACCTGTCGCCGACGAATTCAACCGCTTCGCCCGCGAGCACGGCCGCAAACTGCATTTGGAAATCGAACCTGGGACCTTCTTGGTGGGCAACGCCGGCGCTATCGTCTGTAGCGTCGTCGATGTAGTCGATACCGGCCAGCAAGGCTACTCCTTCATCAAGATCGATAGCGGGATGACCGAAGTGCTGCGTCCCAGCATGTACGGAGCGCAACACCCCATCGTCGTAGTCCCGGCCACTCCAGAAGAGCGCGACCAAGGCGAGTACCTAATTGCCGGTCACTGCTGTGAAAGCGGGGATATTCTCACGCCTGCATCCGGCAATCCCGAAGAACTGGAACCTCGCGTACTCACCGAGCCGCGCATCGGCGACGCGGTCTTTATCGGCGGCAGTGGAGCCTATTGCGCTGGCATGGCCGCCAAAAACTACAATTCCTTCCCGGAAGCATGTGAAGTGCTGCTCGGCACAGACGGCGAGTTCCATCTGCTGCGCCAGCGACAAACCCTTGACCAAGTCGTAGCCAACGAGTCCCTACCCGCTTTCCTCAGCGCCTGAGCCGCGCAGCTTCGGGTCCAGCGCATCGCGCAGCCCGTCGCCCAACAGGTTGTACAGGGTCACGGTCGCAAAAATGGCCAAGCCCGGCACGACCACCAACCACCAGGCTGCCGCATTACTGCGCGCCCCAGCCAGCAGGGCACCCCAAGTGATCACTTCTGCTGGTATCCCTATCCCTAAAAAGCTCAATCCCGACTCGGCGAGGATGGCACCTGCGACCCCGAAGGCCGCCGGAATCAGGATTGGGCCGATGGCGTTGGGCAGGATGTGACGGAACATGATCCGCCTGTTTGAGTACCCGAGGCTGCGCGCAGCGACCACGTAATCGTAGCTGCGCACCTGCAAGAATTGTGAGCGCGTCAGACGGGCGATACCGACCCAACTCGTAAGACCAATAATGATCATGACGAAAAACAGGCTCGGCGGAAAAAACGCCGCGACCGTCAATATCAGGAAGAAGCTGGGGATCGCGGCCCATAGTTCGAAAAGGCGCGAGAGTGCCAAGTCAACCCAGCCTCCGAAGTAGCCAGCCAACGCCCCCAAGACCAAGCCAATGGCCAGCGATATGCCCACAGCCACTAGACCGATGGTCAAAGCGTAGCGCGTGCCGTGAATCAGCCCCGAGAGCACATCGCGGCCCAAGCGATCCGTGCCCAACCAGTGCTCAGCCCCCGGGGGCTGGTACTTCTCCCGCAAGCGGATTTCGCCTGGAGCATAAGGCACCGGCGGGAAGATGGCCTCCTCTAGCTTGAGCTTTTTGAAGTTGCGGCGACGCTTCAATTCCACTGGCCAGTCCACTACCCCTAGATAGACTGCGTATTGGCGGAAGGCCGGAAAGTAGGTCTCGCCCTTGTATTTCATGTAGTACGGCTTGTCGCCGGCCAGTAAGTCGGCGCTCAAGGCCAAGATTCCCAGCAAGACGATGCCCAAGAGACTGAGCAGAGCGGGTTTGTTCTTCTTGAATTGCTTCCAGACGACCCGCCCGTAGGACTGCCCTTGTGTAACGGCCTCTGTGCTCATTTACACACTCGCAAAGTCAATGCGCGGGTCCACGACCTTGAGCAAAATATCCGCCACTAAGATCCCCGCCAGCGACAGGGCTGCGCCAATGGTGAAGAGCGCCATGGCCACGGGGTAGTCGCGCACAATGACCGACTGGTAAGCCAAAAAGCCCATGCCCGGAATGGTGAAGATCGTCTCGATAAACACCGAACCCGCGATCATTCCTGGCAAAAGCCCAGCCATCAGCGTCACGATGGGAATCAAGGAGTTGCGCAGCACATGGCGCAGCACTACCACTCGGTAGCGCAATCCCTTGGCTTGGGCGGTACGCACGTAGTCCAGCCGCAAATTTTCCAGCATGCTGGTGCGCATATAGCGCGAGATACCAGCGAAGCTGGCGTAGGTCGAAGCTAGCACCGGCAAGACCATGTGGTGGGCGTGGTCAGTCAGCAGCCGCCAGAATCCCCAGTCTTCTCCAGCCTGCAAGGATTGGATGCCAGAGGCTGGGAACCAGTAGAAGAATTCCTTGTTGCAGAAAAACAAGATCAACAGCATACCAACCCAAAAAGAAGGCATCGACCACAGCATGAAGGTCCCGGTGGTAACCAAGCGGTCGATAGCGGTGTTTTGCTTGACCGCGATCACTATGCCCAGCGGCACGCCGATTAGGTAGGCAAAGACCAGGCTGATGAGGTTGATTTCTAGCGTGATAGGCAACCGGTCGAGGATGTGGTCAATGACCGGTTCCTGATCTTTGAAGGAGCGCCCCAGATTCAGCGTCACCAAACGCCAATCGCCCACCTGCGCCAGTTCCAAACCAGATCCAGCATACGCGTAGTTTTGGGTTGGCGAGAAAAGGCGGCTCTGCCAGAAAGGCGACTCGACCAACTCGTTGACGCGCTCGGGACGAAGGCGGCGAAAGTGCGCCGAGAACCGCGCCTTGCGTTCCTCGCCCTCAAGCGAGGCCAACTCGGCCCGCGCCGCGTCTGACAGTTCATCTAGGACGGAGTCGGCCAACAAGGCCCCTCGGTCGAATGCGCCTAGGTCCTCCACGCGCAAGACCAAGTTGGAAAGCCAGTGCAAATACTGGAGATGTAGCGGTTGGTCCAGCCCGAGTTGGCGGCGCAAATCTCGGCGCGTCTTCTCCATGTTCGCTTGGTGGTCGGTGGAGAGACCCTCGCCGCCAGCAGCCCCGCCCAAGAACAGATCGACCGGGTCGCCGGGTGCCAAGCGCATAATCAGGAAGGTCAGTAGGGTGATGCCGAGGAGGGTCGGGATGGCGAGCAGAATGCGCTGGACGGTGTACTGCAGCATGGTGGGTTACAGAGCGGGACCTTTTTACTCCTCTAGTTCCTCGGCCCGCGCAAACGCCGCCTCGCTTTCCTCAATCAATTCTTTATGGGCGTAAACCGTCCCCAAGTGCAGCCACACCAACGCATTGTCTGGCGTTTGTTCGGAGAGCTGTTCCAAGAGAGGCAACGCACCATCGTAGTCCTCTGTGGCCAAATGGACCATGGCGAGATTGTAGCGCGCGTCCCCGTCGTCAGGTTCGAGCTGTAGGACCTGCTCATAGGCCCGCTTAGCCGCAGTGTATTTTTCTTGTTGCCAGTAGAGGTTGCCCAAGTTGAAATGGGGCTTGAAATCATCGGGGTTCAGCTCTATGACCTTGCGATAATTGGCCTCGGCACCCTCGTAGTCCTCGGCTTGGGCTTGGGCGATGGCGAGATTGGTCAGGCCATTGAGGTTTTCGGGATTGATCTTGACCACCTGCGACAAGGCACGGATGGCTTCATCGAGCTGGCCATTTTCCAAGTAGAGCGACCCTAGGCTGAAAAAGGTGCCCTCGTCTTCTGGATCCGCGGACGCGATCTTCTGGTAGGTGGCAATAGCCGCATCCGTGCTGTCGATCTGGTAATAGACGTACGCGAGGTTGCGCCAAGCGTCGAGCGCGCTTTCGTCGATGAGGGTAGCGTTGTGAAACGAGTGCCGTGCCATCGCGTAATTCGGTACCTCGCCTTGGGCGTGGACGACGCCGGCATTGTACTCGCGCGCCCAAAAGTGGCGGCGCGTTCGTTCAGACTCGCTTTGAAACTTGGGATTGTTCTCGGCGTGCGCTAGGTGCTCAGCCATTTCGCCATAGCGGCCCTCGTCCCCTAAGAGCTTGCCCATGAGCAAGTGAGCCTCGCTATTTTCTGGCTCGGCCTGCAAGACTAGGGCAAGTTGCTTTTTGGCCTCTTGGGGCTGCTCCTGCTGGATATAGAGCTTGGCCGCGGTCATGGCCGAACTCTGACACCCCAATCCGGCGACGATGACGAGCGCCGCCAGCCAGCATACGCGCTTCATTGGCAATTTCCCGCGAGAAAAGCTGCGCGGCGCACGTCCTGTGCGCCGCGCAACGGTCGAACTCAGAACCCGAACTGAAAGGTAAAGGTGTTGAGCGCGTCGAAATACTCGACCGTAGTGTAGGCGTAATCAACGCGCAAATCTTTGATCGTCCCGGCATCCAGATTCAGACCAAAGCCGAAGCTGGTGCCGTAGATGTAGTCGTCATCCGAGTTGGGCGCGTAGTCGAAGCCAGTGCGCAGGGCAAAGAAATCGCCCAACACGTATTCAGCACCCAACCGGTACTGGTCGTAGGCAAAATTGTTGTGCCGGAAGACCGAGGACAGGTTGAGCGCGTCCATATAGCGATAGCTCAGACCGAGCTCAAACGTTGAGGGCAAGTCTGCCGAGCTAGCCTCCACATTGTAATCGGAAGGTCCACGGCGTAACTCGTTGAGCTGACCGCGACGCAACAAGCCGGAACCGCCAAACTGCATCCGCGTGCCAATGTGCTTGAGCGCGACCCCCAAGTCCAAGCCGGCAACCCCGCCTAGATTGGCGTATTGCAGACCGGCGCTAAACGAAGCCGCAGTAGCCTCGACGCGCAGGATGCGGTTGACGATATAATGGCTGGTAAACCCAACGGCGATGCGATCAGTCAGCTCCTTCGCAAAGGTCAGGCCTACGGTGAAGAAGGTCGGCGAAAAGTCCGCACCGGTGCCATCTGGATTGGCCTCGGTCGTCACCGGGATTGGGCCGAAATCCAGCGCCTTGATGTTGAGGGCCAGCGCACCGAGGCCCTTGAAGTTAGCACCGGTGGCCAGATAGTTGATGCGGGTATCCGCCAGATAGGACATCGTCGAGACCATGATGCCCGCGTTGGATTCGGACTTGGACAGGCCTGCCGGGTTCCAGTGCAGAGCCTCCAGACCGGAACTGGTGGCGATTGAGGCACCGCCCAAGGCCATGTCGCGCGCGCCAACCGGAATCAGCAGTTCCGGGGCCGCGGCCGTACCGGCGCGATCATAGCCGTCGGCAAAAGCCGAGGCCGAGGCGAAAACCAGCGCCAGCAGGATCGTCGGGATGCGAAAGCTGTGTCGAAGCATGGAATGGCCTCCTATTTCTCTCTTTGATATCCCGTGCACTTAGAAGTTCTCCAGGAACTGCTGCTCTTGGATGATGGCCAGCTTGAGGATCCGACTCATGCCGTGATCCGGCAGTTCGATATGGGCGATATACATGCCGCTGGCCACCGGCAGTGCATTGTGGTTTTGCAGATCCCAGCGCGTGAACTGCGATGGGTCGTCCTTCTCAATCGCGCGCACCAGCGTGCCGCTCATGTCGAAGATGCGGATATTCGCCTTGGTCGGCAGGTGGCTGAAGGTCACGAAGTGGCTGTAGCGGCTGGTCTCCGCCGCGTTGACGCCGAGGTAGGGATTGGGGAAGACATTGATCTTCTCGATGTCCTCCTTAAGTAATTCGGCGTTCTCCTCTTGCCCTGGAACGAGAAAGGAAAATACGTCGTTGGCGGTGTTGACCCTGTAAGGGATCAACCTCAGAATCTGACCGTCTTCGAGCATCTCCATCTCGTGGTCACCACTTCTTAGCTTGACCCATAGTGCCGCATGAATGTCGAAGGTAACTGCATCGGCTAAGATGCTTTTGCCTTCGCCGTATTGCTCCAGTGGCGTGTCGCTATAGTCGCTGTCGAAAATGAACAGGTACTCGCGACCACCGAGGTTGCGATCCGCCTCGTCCGAGGCCAAGTCCCAAGTGCCGTTCTCCGAAGTGGAACCCACGTTCTCGACAAAGCCGATATTGACCTGCCGCGGTGGATCGCTGTCCACTTCCCAAGCGGTAAAAGGCACATCGACAAAATCTTGAAACGCGTAATTGGGATCGCCCCCGCGCAGATAGCGGTAGCCCTTCTGCGTGTTGGTGCGGCTAAAGCGAATCTCGACGGTCTTCAGGTCGGCACCGCCGAGCGAAGAGCCGAAGAAATTGGGACCGACATCGGCACCGCCGAAAATGCCACTGCCTCCCCAGTTGACACCGGTTAGCCAGCGATCCGATCCCTCCCACTCCCAATCACTAAGCGCCAGCGGTGGGCCGAGGACCATCAATTCAAAACCGTGGTCAGGGAGGTAGATGGCCGCTCGCGCGTCGCCCGGGCCGATCTCGAACTGGTCGGCAAGGAGGGTCGTGCCACCGGTTTCATCTATCAGGCTCCACACGGTGTGGCCCTCTTCATCCGCGCCAAAGCGGACCTGATAGTTGTGGCCCGTAGTGAGCGTGGGGTTGACAACCACGACCTCAACCTCTCCCTCACTGATACCGGCGGTGTGTTCGGGGGGTATCACGGCACCAGGTTCGCTCAGATAGCGGGTGCCCGGCGGCGGTTCCTGCGGCACGCAGATCAGGCCCTGCGGCGCGCTCTCTAGGGTGGTGGTAGCGGTACCTTCGGCGGTGGCGCGGTTGTAGGCCGTCACCGCAAAGTAGTATCGCTGGCCGTTGACCAGCGGGCCGCTGCGAATGTGGTCCTGAGTAATCATGATATTGCGCTTGATCCCGAAGTCAATGCCGATCTGCAGGGGCACATCGAGCACCACGCCCGACTCCTCGTCGAGGGCAATGCCGAGAATCGTAGTCACACCATTCTCGATGTCGAAGGTCGCCACCTTGACGCCCTGCGAAAGCGTGGCTTCGGCCGAGGGCAACTGGTAGAGATTGTAGCCTTCGAATTCGAAGCCGGGCGAACCCTCGCCTTCGGTGGCCTGAATCGACTCGTCGTCCCAACCCCAATCCAAGATGAGCGCCTCGTCGAGCTCGGCTATGCGGACATTGGGCTGGGTCGGCGGCTTGGGGACCTGGAAGAAGTTGTTGTAGGCGTCCTGCACGAACTGGTTGGAGAACTTCAGCTTGGAGACGCTGCGCAGGCGGTCGGTAGAAATGCCGCCCAGCAGCGCGACCACCACTTCCTGGGTGTCGCCCAATGCCATCTCGAAAGGCCCGGTGGCCAGCACGATGCGCCGGTCGCCAGCCGGCAACGGTACGCCATCGTTCCAGCCGGTGGCTCTGGTCGGATCGCCGTCGAGCGTGAACTTGGTGTCGGCATTGGTCAGTGGATTGGTATAGGGCACGGGGTTTTCAACATCGTCCTGCGGTTGGAAGCCGCGCAGCAGGTTGTACCACTCCTGAGTGCCCACGTATTCGCCCAGTTCTGGATCGGATATCGCGCTGCCGGCGGCAAAGTACACGAAGGCCGTCATCGGCAAGTTCTGGTAGCCGGGACGTAGCCCCTCGTTGAAGATGGCCACCGAACTCTCGTCGAGCAGTTGGTTGCCGTCCTCGTCAACGGCGATATTGCCGTCTTCGTCTAGCTGATAAACCGGCACGATCGGGCCTTGCAAAAAGTCGTACCCAACAGCCGGCGGGGCCAAGCCGAAGGAGACGTAGCTATGATCGTCGTCAATCGAGTTGTACACATAACCCAAGCTCAGATCGACATCGGCACCGGCAAAGTCGTCGCCGTAATCGCCCAGATCTGGATCGGACCACTGGGCGAAATACATGTCCTCGATCACGGCATCGTCCGTGGCCTCTGCGGTGCCCTTGTAGATGACCTTGAACTTCTTGAAGATCACGTCGCCCAAGGCGTCGGTGCGCGCATAGCCCCAAAGCGTAACCTGAGCCTCCAAGCCGATGGGCAACGAGCCGTAGAGATTGGTGGTGGCCCCCTGGTCCAAATCGTTTATAGCAAACCAGATTACCTGGTCCGCGTTGGCCAAACCCGGCTCGTCAACCGAGGGGTCGTACTGCCCATCTCCGTCGTTGTCGTAAAAGGGCGCACCCAACTCGGCCGGCCACTCTTCCCAATCGCGTCCATATTGAGCGCGCACCGCCTCCTCGTGGGCATCGGTGACTTGGCTCAAACCCATGTTGAGAACCTCGGAGGCGTCTAGCCGCAAATCCGCGGTTGCCCAGTCGCGGCGGATCCGGTAGAGCCGGGCCGTATCGCGGTCTTGGGCTACGCCTTTGGACTCGATGACCCCTGGCACGGTGCCGATCTCGTACGTCTGGCCGCCTACGCGCAGTTCTTGGTCATTGCCGTCCTTGACCCGACCGCCCCAGATCATGCCGTCTTGGAAGATGACTTGGGCGGTTGAGCGCGGGTAGGTCACGCCCGAATTGCCGGTGAGCGGGTCGCGAGCCGACCACCCGTCGCTCTGTATCCACATGGCCATATTGTTGATGTTGAGCTGGGTCCGTTCGGTGGACACCTCGACATCGTCTTGGGCCAATTTGGCGGCCGGTGCGCCCCGCTCTTCGCGTGCTTGGACATTGCCAACTAGGAAGAGCGCCGCCAAAAATAAGAAAACAAGCTTTTTCATAATGCGTTCCTCTCTTTCCTAGAAATTGAACTGCAGACCGAAGCGAATCTGGCGTGGCGAGTCGTAGATATCGCCGCCCTCGTTGGACCAATAGGCTTGGCGGTTGGCCAAGTTGATCGCCTCGTAGAGTTGCACGTACTGTTGCCCGCCGCTGGCCTCGACGATCTGTTGGCTCAGTTCCGGATTGGTCAAGAAGCCATCGTCCTTGTCGGAGCCGGTGCGGTTGTACACGTTGAGCACGTTCTTGCGATTGAAGAGGTTGAGAATACGGCTATAGACCTTGGCATTGAGACCAAATAGCGAGAAGCCCTTGTCGACGCGCAGGTTGGTATTGAAAGTCCACGGCGTCGTCGAGCGGTTGATCGACTCGAGCGGCTTGCGCGAGCGCGGGTCGAAGCTGTCGAGTACGCCGGCGTTTTCTGGACCGCGCTGACCGATCGAACCGGTGACCAAGGTAAAGTTGTGCCCGCTCGTGAAGCTCATCAGCAGGTTGGCCCCGAGACCCCGCAGAATTGGGTTGGGCTCGTTGTCGGGGTAGCGGTAGTCTAGGAAGATCGAGCCGCGGTGCGTCTCGTTAAAGTCGAGCGGCGAGATGATCGTCGGCAGGTTGGTCTCGTTCTCAACCCCGGAAATGGCCGAGCCAGTATACGAACCCGTGCCGCGTGCGTCGGACAGGGTGTAGTTCAGTTCGGTGCGTAGGTTATTGACGCGCCTGAGCTTGAACTGGAACTCAATGCCCTTGGTCGTGGCGAAGTCGCCGTTTTGCAGGAAAACGTACGCACCAGCGTCAACCGCGCTAGCCGAGAGTTGCTGCTTGCGCAACTGTATCTGCCCTTTGATGTCGCGGTAGAAGCCCGTGACGTCAAAGGAAGCGGACTCGGAGAACTGACGCTCAAAGCCGATTTCGTACTGGGTAGTCCGCATCGGCTCGATGTCGTAGGCGGTCGGATAGCGGATGTAGTTCTGGCCGCCCAACTCTAGGGCAAGGCGCGCGCCGCCGGCATACATGGAGCGCATCGCCGGCATTTGCGAGAAGCGCCCGTATTGCACGTGAAAAACCGTCAAATCCGACACTGGGAACGACATCCCCAAACGCGGGCTAATATCGGTGTAGGTGGGAGTCTTTTCCATCGACGCGAGATCAATGGTGTAGTTTTTCGAGTCTCGCACCGGTGCTGCCGGATCCTTAAAGCGCCAGCTATCCGCGTCGAAGTAGTCGATGCGCAGACCGGCGTTGATGATCAGGTCGTTATACTCGACCTTGTCTTGGATAAAGGCAGCGGCTACCGTCGGATGGCGCGGTGCCTCTAGCCCCTCGCGGTCGGTCTCGCGACCGAACTCGTCGAAGCCAAAGAAATCGCTGGCACTAGTCGAGCGCAGCAACCTAACAAGATCCTGCTTGCTACCCTTGCCATCTTCAAGACTCTCGGCCTTCTTGAGCAGTTCGTCGAGGATCTGGTCTTCGCTTATCTCATCGTTGTAGTAGCGGTCGTACACCGCGTCCAGCTCGGGATAGGTGTTGGCTATCCCCGAGCGGATCGAACGCAACGAGATCCCATAGCGCCGCGTGGTCCAATTCTGGTAGTCGAAACCGGCCTTAAGCTGATGCATGTCGGTTTGCTTGGTCCAGCTACCGGCCAGCCCCCAATAGCCATCCGACGTGGTGCTGTAGGAGGTCGTACGCGAACCCGGGCGGCTGAAGGGAAAGCCAGCCAGATCGTAGAGCCTGGGCCCCGAACCTTGCTGGGTATAGGGCGTGTACTCACCCGTGCCCTCGAGGGCGCGCTGTACGGCCACGCTGTCGTTGTACACCCACCACCGATCTTTGAAAAGCGGGTCGTAGGACTCGGCACTCCGCTCGTAGCGGCTCACGTTGAGTTCGTAGAACATGCTCTTGTCGAGCAGGTGGGTGATCTTGGCGTTGACTAGGTTGGAGGACGCATCCGACTCGCGCAGACGCCGGGTGTTAAAAACATTGCGGATGGGCGTGTAGTTGCTTTCAGAAAACCCGTCCGTGTACAGATTCGTGAGGCGGACCTGGACAGGATAGTAGTCGAGCAGCAAGGTCCCGTTGAAAATGACCGCTTCACTACTCGTGTGCGGAATATTGCCGGGCTTGATTTCGAGCTGCTCGATCTGGTCGGGAACGAGATTGCCTTCTTCGTCCTCGCTCCAGTGCCGGCGTCCACCGCGGAGGCCAGTGTCTTCGAGATCCTCGAAGGTAAATCCCGACCAGTAAGTCGGCCAGGAACCGATGCCGCGGCGCTGGCCAGCCAAGAAGGCGCGAATCTTCTGGTTTCCCACAACCGGACCACCGGCGGTCATCACCTGATTGAAGTAGCCGTAGGAATACGTGCCAAAGCGCTGCTCGTAGTCGTTGGTAAAATTGTCCGACTCAGAGAGGATTTCGAAGTCCCACTCGCTGCCGCCGGTGCGCAACTCTTGCAGAATAATGCCGGCGTTGGCACCGCCGTACTCGGCGTTAAAGCCGCCGGCCTGGAGCTGGATTTCCTCCAGCGCCTCGTCGATCAGGCCCACCGCGCTGCTGCCAGTGACCACATTGCGGACGCTGGCCCCCTCAACGTAGTAGCCGATCTCGTCGCTGCGCGAGCCGCGGATGTGAAGCGACCCCTCATCTTCAACCACGCCGGTCTGCAGGGCTATGACTGAACTGACACCTCGGAGCGGCAGAATCTCGAGATCTTCAGCATCGATAATGCGCACCGCATTGGTGGCGGTTTTGTCGATGATCGGCCGCTCGGCGCGGATTACTACTTCCTCGACCTGGATATCCGAAGAAGTCAATTCAACGGCGATATTCGTGGTCAGGTCGGCGGAGACCCGCACGTCCTCGACGGTATAATCCGCGTAGCCGATATACGTGGCCTTGAGGGTGTAGGTGCCCGCTGGCACGTTGAGAATAAAAAAGCGGCCCTTTTCGTCCGCTGTAGCCCCTAGCTTGGTATCCACCACCACGATATTGGCATGGGGCAGCCCATCCCCAGTGGCGGCATCCTTGATGACACCGGCGATCTTGCCGCCCGTACTGGCCCCGGCTGGAGCCAAGCTCAGCGCGAGCAGGACGCCCAGTGCGGTCAAGACGCGAAAAACGCTCGCAAATTTAGTCATATGTCCCTCCTTTGTAGGGTACTCAATACCCCTTCACATCAGGCGCAACCAGTCGTCTAAGAGAAAGGTCACACGCCCGATCAACAGCGAGACCCTCGCCATAATGGTGTAACCAAAAGAAGCCCCAAACGAGATCATCAAAAACCATATCCCCACCTTGGAGATGTGGCCCGCCGTGCCGGTGTGCTCGACGGAAAAAAAGAAATAAACCAACACCCCGATGACCCCCACGAGGACGATCAGCAAATTGAGCCCCTCCAAGCTCCAGGTTAGTGGTTTTAATGTAGGTTCTATTTGGGCCAAAATAAAGGAAGAAATATAGCGGGGAATCGTCAGGCCAGCCGCGAGCCCGACAAAGAATGCAAAAGCATAGCGGCTGAGCCAACCGAAGCGCAGCGAAAAGCGCGTCAACATCAACAGCCCGAGCACCGTCGGAGCCAAAAGCCACCAATTGGGCGTCTCCCCTTCCCCCGGATTGGTCCATTCGGCAATAATCTCGCCGTAGAGCGTCGGGTACCAATTCTGACCGAAAATGTAAGCCGCTGCCACGCCGACGAAAACGTGCTCGGCAAACTTAAAAAGAGGGTTATCCTTGTAGAGAAAACTATAGAGCGCCAAGGTCATGCCCGCCGCAACAATGATGCCCAAGCCCGTCCAGTCCGCCGCCAAGGTCCCGTTGGCCACTAAGCCGATATTGACAGCGACAAACAGCAAAAGCAAGCCCAGAAAAATATACGTATCGCGCACGGCTTAGCTCTCCTGTTGCAATCGGCCTCGCCGACTGGCGAAGTAAGCGATATTGCCAAAGATCACGAAAGCTACAATGATCAAATGGGTAACCGACTGGGGAGGCATGCTCTTATTCGCCTCATCGCGGTGGTCAATCAGAACCTCGTAGGCGGCTGCACCGGCCAAGCCGCCGAGCAGGCCCACGAGTTGGCCCGAGCCGAGGAATGGATAGAGGTCTGGTGCCACCACTGCGGTGCAGCCGGCGGCAAAAGGAAAGCCGTATTTCTCCTGCCCGTAGGGAATCCACCAAAACTCAATCGAATCCCCGGCCCCTAGGTCGAAAACGAGGTCGAAATCCCTCAGTGAGCGCACACTCCGCATCAATTCCAAATCGCCAACATCTGCGCCCCAATTGTCCTGCGGGAAGGTGCCGTGTACGTCGTGCCCCATATTGAGAACGACGCTAAAATTGCCCGGCTTGTAGCCCATAAAGGTGTAATCCACCCCGTACTCCAAGTCGAATTCAGCCGTCATTTTGTCGAGCACCGCTTGAGCTAACCCGGTCGCTTCAGGCCACAGGCAGATGGCGACGACCTTGAGCTCGCGGCGAAACGCGTGGCGCAAAACCGCCCGCGCCATGGGCTGCATCTCAGGAGCCGTGCTGGCACCGTAAGAAAAAGAGACTAAGACGACCTGCCCGGCGTCAAGTTGCTCGACTTGGTCGTAAGCCGCTCTCACCTGCTTGGACGGCGTGATCGGCAGGTCTAGCCCGACCAAGAGCGGCACAGCCACTCCGATAAACATCAAAGCAAAGAGGATGCGGCGATCAATCTGCATCACTCGTCTCCTCCACCGCCCAAGTACGAACGCTCAATGCCGAAGATGATCCGCAGCGAGGTCGCGATGGCCCCTAGGGACACCCCGAGCAGAATCCCGCGCTTGGCCGCTAAATTCGGCACGCTCATCAGCCACTCGCTCACCAGCGGAAAATACTCGGAGATCTCTCGGCCAATGGGCACCTGGCCTAGCATGACGATCACCGCTGCGACCAGCAACAGCGCGGCCTCGGGCGTGCGGGCGCGGAAGGTTCGGTAGGCCGCCGAAGCGATAAAAAAAGCCAAGATCGAGAACATAGTCCCCGAACAGGGCTGATGAACGTAATTGAAGAGCCAATTATAGCCCCCGGCTTCGGCCTGGGCGGCAAAGGGGCCGTGCCCATCGTTGTAGATAACGAAGAACATCATCAGCACAAAGCTGGCGATGGCAACGAAGCTGTAGCCCCAACCGACGACGTGCTGGCGGATCCGCTGCCAATGCAGGTTGAGTAGGCTGTAGAGTCCAAGTAGATAAGAAAACGCGAAGACAATACGCACCCACAGCGCCATTTCTTGTTCAAAACTCTGTGCATTACCGTGCGGTATGTAGTAGATGGCAATGCCTAGCAGGCCAAAGACTAAGGCGACGGCCAGTGGTAAAGTCCGGCTAAAAAATGGCATGGCCCCTCCTCAATAAGGAGTAAAGAAGTGGGTTAGCTGGGGCAGCTCTAAAGCCGCCAAGATTGCGCCCAACACCAAAGCGGCTAAAATAAGGGCCTTGCCGGCGTCCTGGCCCTTGAGGGAGCCGAGCATTCTCGGCTCACCCGATAGATAAGCACTGGCTGCATAGAGCTCTTCGCCGAGCAGGGTATAGTCGCAGGTAGTAATAAAGAACGGCAACTGGGTGAAGGCATCGGTACCAGCGATCTGGATCGCCCCGGTCGTCGAACCTGTCTCGGCCAATAGCAGCGACTCAGCGTAGAAGTACCCCATCATAATGTGAGCTGCCGGGCGATCGCGAACCATGATGCCCTCGACTGCCGCAGCGTAGCTAAACTGCTCGGTACCGGCGATGAAGACATGGTCTGGATTGAAAGCATCGGGCCGTCCCGCCTCGACATACGAGGCTTTCATCGTCTCCTGACTCACAGATAGAACCACCGGGTCTGGGGCCACCACCCGCAGCGCAGTGTCGTATTCGGCAGTGCGCCGTGCAACCCGTCCCAAGATATTGACCGCGGCAATGGTCGATATCGAGTCCATGCCGCGCAGGCCGTGAATGAAAAGCACCGGCTTGCCCATCTCGGTCGCCCGCCCTAGCGCCTCGTCGAGTGCCTCTAATCCGGCGATGCGGCGGATCTTGAGTTCGCGTCGCCGCGCAATGCCAATGTAGCCCATGATGAGCCCTGAGAACACGAGGCACAACACTAGGTTATTGACCTTGGCGTCATTAAAAAAATTGCCTTTGGACTCGGCGTTGACGATCACCTTGCCGCGGATCGCACCGCCGGCCGACCGCACATCGATGTGAAAGTAATACGTCTTGCCGTCTTCTAACGGCGTCTTGCCGCCCGTGCCAGCGAATTCCTCGACGTTGACATAGTGATGATTCTCCAGATCGGCCCCACGACCAAAGAGCGCCGGCACCTCGGACATAAAATTCTCCATTGCCGCAACCTCGGTCACGACGCGAAAAGGCCCGCTGGGCGAATCGGCGATGGCGACCTGATACATCGCATTTTCGCTGATCTGACGATCTCGCTGCCAAGTCAGCGTAATGCTGCCCCCGTCGTCGTTGGGCGTGTCGAAGGCTTGGACCTCAATCGGTGGCATAGGATGTGCTAGCAACTCGCCGAGTTCCTGTTCTTCGACCGGCGGCGCAGGGTCTGTCAGCAACGTGCCGATCCCCAGTGTCTCATCTTCCGCCGCGCTCGCCAATGGCCAAGCCAAGACTAATGCAGACAGCCAGTTTTTTGCTCTCATGCCTTTATTCCTCAATCAGCTCCACATTCGCCCGTGGCACTACCGCCTGCTCCCCGTCTTCAAACTCCACGGCCAATACCCGCACCCGCGCCCCGGACTCCACCGCGCACAGCTCGGTCGGCAAGTCGCTGACACGGCCGATCCGACCAAAATAGGGCATCCGAATCACCCGCAACAAATCGCCCACCTGCAATCCACCCGCGCCCGGCCGCACCTCTTCTTCCTCTTTGTCGGCGGCCGTGGGGACGATAATCTCCGGCCGCAAGACGCCAGCGCGGATCTGCGTTGCACCGGCCATGGACGCATCCATGCCAGCGCACGCCTGCAGAATATCAAAGGTCTTACGCGCCATGGCGACGCGGCCAAAACCCTCAGTCGCTACCACGGTCAGGCCGATTTGCTCGGTCCCGGTGATGGCCACGCCCAAATCGCGACCGAGCAAGTCGCGCAAGTCGCGGTCGCGCAGGCCGCCGCCGATCAACCCCACAGCACCTGCCTGCCGGGCCTGTTCCACAGTCTCTGCGCTAATCAGGCTGCCGACCACTACAATCTTGCCCGCAACTTCCGGGCCCAGCGACCCGGCCGTGGCGTCTGGGGCATCAACCGCCAAGTGCAGTGCGCCCCAGCACTCGCCTCCCACGCCAAAAATGCCTTGGATATAAGCACCTCGCGCTGCGACGCGCACGCCCTCCTCGGCAAAAACTTCCTCTATGACCCCATCGACGTAAGCCAGCACTTCGACCGGCCTAGGAGCTTGGCGCAATATCACCTGCCCCGTCACCGGCGAAATGCTCTCGACGGTACCGCTAACTGGGGATTCAACTGTGGTCTTGAACCAGCGAATAAATGGCTTAGTCTCGGCGAGTGGCTCGCCGGCTGCGACGCGGTCGCCTTCTTTCTTGAGCATATAGCCGACTAGCTCTTGCGGCGAGATGCCCAAGCGGTTGACCAAGTTGAGAGTTGCCACCTCGCCCGGCAGTTCGGTGCGGGCCACGACTTGGTCGCGTCGCACCGCTTGGCCGCGTTCGACGACAACTTCGCCTTTGAGGGGCAAACGTCGCTCTTTGTCGACGACTGCGTATTGCGTCACGCGCAGTCCAGGGGTATAGGCGTGGGCCATGAGCTACTCGTATAGGTTTAACGCCTGCTGCCAGTCGCTTATCTGACGCCGGCGGTCTTGATCTGACGCCATCTGGATGGGCCGACCGCGACCGTCCAGCACTAGCCCCACAATCCCACCGCGCACCCGTGCATTTAGGGCTTGCCCTGGGCCAGCACCCACATCCCAACGCCGCGCCGGCTGGAGCGAGACTTCGACCTCCTCGCCATCGGCTAGGGGCATCCACTGTAGCTGACCGACCTGCAACTGGCCGGTTTGACGCCCGCTGGGCAGTTCTATCTCGTACTGGAGGCAGACCTCGCCGTCCTTACCCTCGCCGACGGGGGCCACACAAGTGCCCAAGTAGATCAGGCAATCGCGCTCGAAAACCTCGGTGGCGGCCCGCTCGTCCACAGTCGAGAGCACCCCTAGGTGGGGCATCATGAAGATGCTATCGACCGCCAAGCGGGTGATGCCTTCGGGCTGGAAAGCATCTATGAGCATAGCGCAACTCTGCTCGCGGCGGGGCGCATGCGATAGCACTCCACCGCTGCCGACTATCATGTCCAGCGCCATCATCTCGACTAAACTCTCGCCGGTGGCACCCTGCTCAAATACATCGGCCAGCGTGCGCTTGCTCTGCACCCCCTTCAATCCCACCGCCAACGCCCGGTGCTGGTCAAAAGCCAAGCGCAGGGCTTCGCGGGCAATGGCTTGTTCTACTTGCAACTCCTGCATGAGCTGCGGGATGGTCGTCGGGCGGATCATCTTGTTCTTGATCCGGTCGCGTAGATCGGCTTCCTCAATGTCAAAAGGAACCCAGCGCATAATTTGGTCGAGGCCGGCCTCGGCCAGCACGTTGGAGACGCTATAGGACATGCCGAGATTGGCACTGACCGTGCGGTTGAACACATCGTCGAAGACGCTGAACACATCGGTCGTCGCCCCGCCGATATCCACGCCGACGACGTTGATCTCCTGCTGGCGGGCAATGGTCTGCATGATCTCGCCCACCGCCCCGGGCGTCGGCATAATCGGCGCGCTGGTCCAGTCCATCAGCGTGCGGTAACCCGGTGCCTGCGCCATGACGTGTTCGAGGAAGAGGTCGTGAATGACGTGCCGCGCCGGGTCCAGATTTTCCTCTTCGAGCACGGGGCGGATATTCTCGGTAACGGTCAGAGCCATCTTCCCTCCCAGCGCCTTTTCAACTTCCTCGCGCGCGTCCTCATTGCCCGCAAAAATAATCGGCAACTGAAAGTCTGCGCCAAAGCGGGGCTTGGGATCGGCCGCGCTGATGAATTCGGCCAACTCGACCACGTGGCTGACGGTGCCGCCATCCGTACCGCCCGACAGCAGCACCATATCGGGGCGCAATTGGCGGATGCGCTCTATTTTTTCGTGCGGCAAGCGCCCGTCGTTGGCAGCGAGCGCGTCCATGACGATCGCCCCGGCACCCAAGGCGCAGCGCTGCGCGCTCTCGCCGGTCATTGCCAGCACCACGCCGGCCACCACCATCTGCAACCCGCCGCCCGCACTGCTCGTCGAGATGTAGATATCGACCCCAACATCGCCGTCTGCCGGTGTGATAATCCGCTCGCCATCGAGGATCTGCCGGCCGGAAAGCTCCTCGACCTCCTGAATGGCATTGAGCACCCCCCGGGTAACGTCCTCAAAAGGGGCCTCGACCGTGGTCGGGGCCTCGCCGCGAAAGGTCTGGCGATACCCTTCGTCCTTCTTTTCGATCAAGATCGCCTTGGTCGTCGTACTGCCGCAGTCCGTGGCGATAACTACGTTGAGGTTATCCATGCTTTTGGCTTTCGCGCTGGACAATGGCCTCCGCAAGTAAGTCTATGCACTGGCGTCGCTCCAACATGCGCGTAAAGCGCTGGTACTCGTCGCGCGAAAAAACCAGCGTGGCAAACGGGGACAAAAAGGTCAGGGCCTGACTGCCCAAAAAATTGAGGGGGCGGCAAGCCTCCAACGCCATGGACGCGGCCACTCCCATCCGGCGACGCACTAGAAACTCGGCCAGCCGCTCGGCGAGCGCGCGCTCTTCCTCAGACCAACCTGCCTCCGGGTCTTCAAGGGCGAAAGCGTGCCGCCATCGCGCTTTTAAGCTATTGACTTGGAACATGGCACCGGACGAAACGCGCGACTTCTTCGCGGTTTTTATCGAACCGCAAGAAAACGCCGCGAAAGGAATCTAGCCGACCCGGGCGGGCGGACGGGCGCAAAAAAATACCGTCCCGATGCTCATCTGCTCGACGGAATTCCGCCCAAGAACGGCGCTGTTTAAAGCCGAGGTGTTCGCTGCTGACTCCTTCGCCGTCGAGCACGTAGTACGTAGGAAAGAAATAGCGCGACAACGAGGCGGTCAATGCTCCCAGTGAAAATATCCCGTAGAACCAATGCTCAAAACCAAAAGCAGCAGCCGCTGAGGAAGCGACGATGAGCACGACTAGCAGTATCGACTTTGCCGGCCTCTCCCGGCGCAGGGGGTGGCTCTCCCAGCGAAGGGCGTCTGTGGAGGACACGGACGCTCCCTGTTAGTACATCTGCTCTTCCTGCGCGACCCACCAGTCTTGCAGGCGGACGCCGGGGGGATACCAAGTGACGCCACTGAAGCGGCGGCTGTAGGCTTGGGGAGAGCGCGACTTCCACATGAAGGTGTACGGCTGTTCCTCATGCAGGATTTCCTGAAAGCGGCGGTAGAGTTCGATGCGCTTGTCTATGTCGAACTCGCGGCGGTAGGTCTCTAAGATGTTGTCAACTTCGTCGTTGATAAAGCTCACGTGATTGGAGCCGTTCTCCACTGTTTGGGAGGAATGCCAGATCTGGTAAGCGTCGGGAGCAAAGCGCAAGCTGCCGGTCCAGCCCAACACCATTGCGTCGAAGTTCTTGCCTTTGACCTTTTGTAGGAAGATCGACCAGTCTAGCTCGCGCACTTGGCAGTCAATGCCAATATCCTGCAGTTCGTATTGCACCGTCAGAGCGATGTCTTTGCGAAGCTGGTTGCCCGAGTTGATCAAGATCTCAAAGCTGAATGGCACCAACTCCCCATCGATGGTCTTGTCGAGAATGCCGTCCTCGTCAGCGTCTGCCCAGCCAGCCTCCGCCAGCAAGTCGAGGGCGCGGTCGGGATCGTACGTGTACGGCACGAGATCGTGGTTGTATTCGGGACGGAACTTGTTGATCGGCCCCTCCACCGTCTCGGCCAAACCGAACATGATGTTCTCCACCATACCCTCGCGGTCGGTCAAATAGGTCATGGCTTGGCGCACCCGCTTATCGCCGAAGATTGGATGGTTGTTGTTCCACCCGATGTACAGATATCCACTGGAGTAGCTAACGCCTTTGAGGAAGCGGCGGTTAAAGTCGTCCGACCAGCTCTTTTCCTTGAACTCCAGAGGACGTAAGCCGTGGTAGTCAAGATGGCCGTTGGTCAACTCTATGAACGCCGCATCGGTATTGTTGATGATCTTAAAGACCACCTTATCGACAAAGCCCGACGGCAACAGTTCCTCTATATCCCGACCCCAGTAGTTTTCATTCCGCGTCAGCACGACTTTCTGCTGGGTGACCAAATCGCGCTCTGGATCTTCGATCAAGTACGGCCCCGACCCAAGGGCCTTGCGATTGAAATTTTGGTTGAACTGTTGGGCAAAGCGCTCGACCCGTTCTTTGTGTGGCCCCACCTCCCAAGAGCCATCCACCAAGCTCTTGAACTCGACAGGGTCCATCAGCCCCTCCGGGTCGTAGAAATGCTTGGGCAGGATGTAGAAGCCACCCAAGATCAGGTCATTGCGGAAATAAGGCTCGCGGCAAAGGAAGCGGACCTTGTTCGTCCCCACGATCTGCACGTCTTGCACGGTAGCATAGTAGTTGCGCAGATGCGGCGCTAGTACTTGGGGGTTGTGGATAACTTTCATACTGAAGACGACGTCCGCAGCCGTCAGCGGCTTGCCGTCTGAGAAGTAAACCCCGTCGCGCAACTCAAACGTGTACGCAAGTTTGTCCGCGGCAACTTCAGGATAATCAACGGCCACCCAACCCCGCAGGTTGTACGGCGGATCGTGGCCAGCGTCGAGTAACCTTTCAAAGATAAGTTCCAACACCTGGCTGGCACCGGCATCGCTGGAGGTGTACGGGTTGAGTTTCTCAGGGTCGGATAGCATGTGGCGCACCATCCAGTCGCCGTGGGTCGGTGCTTCTTCTCCCTCGTAGCGCAGCGGCCCCTTCTCGGTGCCGTTGAGCACGACGATATCCTTGGTACTCATGAGGATTTTCTGCACCTCCTCCCACGCCTCCTCAGCGGCGGCATGACCGCCTACGCAGACACCCAACCAAGCGGCCACTATAGACATTCTAACTTTCGGCATATTCTCCCCTTTTGTACTAACCAGTCAGATCTAATTCATCACACGAAGGTCAACCATCCGTGCCGATCCTCGACTTCGACGCGAACCACAGAGAAAAAGGCGTCTTGTATCTGCGCCGTGATCGGCCCGCATTTCCCACAGCCGATCTGCACTTGGTCTATGGCGCGGATCGGCGTGATTTCGGCGGCCGTGCCCGTGAAGAACACCTCATCGGCGATGTAGAGGAACTCGCGCGGAATCCCGCGCTGCTCGACTCGCATCCCCAGATCGCGTATCAGGGTAATGGAGGTGTGGCGGGTAATGCCCGGCAGGATGGCAAAACACGACTCGGGCGTGTAGATCGAGCCGTTCTTGATGACAAAGATATTCTCGCCGCTGCCCTCGCTCACCAACCCATCCGTGCCCAAGACAATTCCCTCGTCATAGCCGTTCGCATTGGCTTCGATCCGCACGAGTTGCGAATTGAGGTAGTTGCCGCCGGCCTTGGCCAAAGCGGGAAACGTATTCGGGGCCATGCGATTCCACGACGAGGTGCAGACCGAAACGCCGTTTTTGAGCGCCGCCTCTCCGAGGTACTCTCCCCACTCCCAAACGGCGATCACTACGTCAACCGGGCATCCCATCGGATCAACTCCCAAGTTCTCATAGCCGCGGAAGACGACTGGGCGGATATAGCAAGCCGCGAGCTGATTGACGCGGATCGTCTCGAGGATGGCTTCTTTGATCTGCTCGCGCGTATAGGGAATTTCCATGCGGTAGATCTTGGCGGAATCAAATAGCCTGTTGACGTGCTCGTCGAGACGGAATACGGCCGAGCCTTTCTCCGTCTCGTAACAGCGAATGCCTTCAAAGACACTCGAGCCATAGTGTACTACATGGGAAAGCACGTGGATTTTGGCGTCGTCCCAATCGACCAATTGGCCATTAAACCAGATTTTATCGCATTTGGGCAGGGGCATGTAGAAAATCTCCTCGAATAAGTATGCGATTAGTTAAGGTAACACCACTGCTAAACTGTTACCAGTGTTAAGAAGCTATTACAGCGCTCGCGTATAGGTCGCAGAAAAGCTGTCAAACGTGCCGCTGAGCCGGTGATTGCGGCTGCCTGTCAAGGTCAGCTTGTTGTTGCTGCCGACCGGATTGTAGTTGAAGGTCGCCCTCAGCGTTCGGTGTGTATTGCGGCGGTTGAGGAAGCGCGACGGTGCGAGCATGGAGTATTCGTACCCCCACTCGCGGTCGAACCGATAGGCGTAGCTCGCGCTGGCCGAGTAGTCGGAACTGGCCGAGTACGTCATACCGAATTGGACGGAGTGTTTGGCATTCTCCTCTTCGACGATTTGGGCACCGTTTTCCGCGATTAAGGTGCCGAAATCATCAGCTTTATACTCGTAACTCGTGTTGAGAGCAAGGGCCTCTAAGATCTTGCGCCGGAGCGAGTGCCGCATACTCCAGCCGCGGCGAATATTGCTTTCGCGCGACAACTCGCGGCGATTGACTTGGCGATCAAAGTCGTAAATGGTGCGCCGCGCGGAGATGCTGAATCTGTGCGAAAAGGACGCGCCTAAGCGCTCGTAATTGGTGCCAAGATTGAGCGAGATGTCGCGGTTGCGCGCGTTGTTTCCGGCACGTTTGGCGTGCAAGTTCACGCGATGCAAAAAGCTGTTTTTGAGGTCGACGTTGAGTTTGGCTCCCGAGCGCAGGGTGCCGTTATAGCTGAGGCTCACGCTGTTGTTGAAGGTGTCGCGGTCCTGCTCTGGTCTCCCGGGGTTTTCCGAGCGTTTGATCTCGCCGAAAGTCGTCAGCCGCAACGAGTGCCCATCAGCCAAAGGCCAGTTGAGCGAGCCGTTGAGAAAGAGGTTGCGGTCGCTAAGGTCGGAGCTTGGATCGCGACACGTTCCATCCGCCGAGCGCGTGAAGTGACTGTCGCAGCGGCTAGTATCAAGCACCCGCACTGCGAGCCTACGCGCATCGCTGCCCTTGAAACGGACGCTGGTGTTGACGACCAACTTCTCGATTAGCTTGCCCGAAAGTGACGCGTCCCAACTAAAGTTTTCGCTGAGGCGGTCGGTCCCGAAGAAGCGGTTGTTTAAGTCTTGGGCCGCGTTAGCGGTGTTGGTGCGCTCGTTCTGACTATAAGAGGCGCGGTTTTTGATCTTGAATAGCCCTAGGTCGAACTCCACGCTGGAAGACAGGCTGGTGCCGCGCGTTTCCGATAACTCAGCACTGATCATCGTATCGCGCAACACGGCTTCCCCCGCCATATTCTCGCTGATGACGGCGCGCGTGAGACCCCGCTGAGAACGGTTCTCAGACATCCTCAGGCCGATGCGCACCTCCCCGGGAAAGGTATAGCTCACGTTACCGCTCATCCTCTCGCTGCGATCCTTGTTGTGCTCAAGTGTATCGTCCGTTTTGCTCAGCGAAATCGTGTTGCTCACCTTCTTGCCCGCAATTTCTATTTCAGGCGAGACCCCCAGTGAAGCATTGTAGCGGATCCCGGTCTCCTTGATGGTGCTGTCGAGGTTGGCGCGGCTCGCGCGGGTGGCAGTGACTAGGCTTGGGGTCAGGCTGGCATTCAGGTTCTTGAATGGGCCACTGCTTAATGGCTTGGACCTAAATCCAAAGTTAAAGGACTGATGGCGTGTCTTCTGCTTGTGTAGCGTTGAGTTGCTCGTGCTCATGTTGGCACCGAGTCTGATGGTGGCCTTCGGACCGAGAATGGGATAGCTGATCGAAGATCGGCCCGAGGCTTTGTCCTGCCAACTCTTGCCGCTGCTGCGATCGTCGAGGGTAAACCCCATGCTCGCCGATGCGTTAATCGTCAGCTTGGAAGTCGAGTCCCCCACCGCCGAAAACCGCACGGGCGTCGAGTAGCTCCAGCTAGGAAACGAGGGACTCCAAGAGGTTCGGGAACTGGAACGGCTGAAGCTGAGCCTGTACTGCGCATCGGCCGCCGCCCATGCAGCCAAGACGAGCCAAACCACGTGCCACAAGACCGGTTTCACGACCTCTCCTTTCCCAAGCGCGAGCAGGCATCGCTCAGCCGGATGAATTCCTCTATCGACAATTCCTCCGGGCGGCGCGTTAGTTCAATCCCCGCCTGCTGGCCCAGCTCTTCCAGCCAAGGCCGCCCCCCCTCGGGATTGAGGCCGAGGAGCGAATTGCGCAGCATTTTGCGCCGCTGGCCAAAGGCTCGGCGCACCAAGCGCTCGAAACAGTTTGCGTCCTCTACTGCGTAGCGGGATTTGGGTGCAAAGCATAGCTCGACTACGGCCGAATCCACCGCCGGCACGGGCCGGAAGCATTCGCGCCCCACCTGCAAGTGCATCTCCACTTCAGCGCGCATAGCCACCAGCACTGACAGCAAACTGTAATCCTTTGAACCGGGGCTAGCGACCAAGCGCTGAGCCACTTCGCGTTGGACCATGACGATGGCACGGCTGATACAATCGGCGTGTGCGAGAAGGTGAAAGATCAGCGGAGCGGTGATATTGTAGGGAAGATTGCCGACAATCAGCAGCCGGTGCCCGCCCGCAGTCCGCAAGATCTCCCCGAGATCGACTTGCAGAATATCTCCTTCGATCAAGTGCAGCCTGCACGCGCCTTGGCGTGCGCGCAACAGGGCTGCCAAATCGCGGTCAATTTCCACGGCCACTAGGCGACCCACAGAAGCGAGCAGCACTTCGGTCAACGCGCCCCGACCTGGGCCGATCTCTAAGACCACTTCGCCAGCGGCTGGGCGCACTAGGCCGGCAATAGCTTCTATAACACCCCGAGCGATGAGGAAGTGCTGGGCAAAACGCGGCCGCGGTCGGTGGGCGTTTACCAACGCCGTGTCCTCGCCAAGCTCGGGTCGGGCGGAGGCATCAGGGCTGATCCCCCACGGCGCAAGCCGCGCCACAAGTCAGTCAGCACTAACTGCGGACTAGCGTTGTGCCCCAAGGTCTCGGCTGCGCGGTCGATCTCTAAGGAAGCTCGGGCAGCGTCTATTTTCTCTAGCAGGTTTTCTAAATAAGGACGCCGATCTACTTGAACGATGGATACGTCGCGGCCATGCGCCAACAGGAAAAGATCCCGTAGATACAGATCGCAGACTTGCAAAAAACGCTCTAACTGCCCCCGATCCCCCCCCAACTCCTCGAGGACGCTCCAATAGACCTCGTCCCGCTGTTCCGAGCCACCACTAAGAAACGACTCTACCAACTGCCGCGTTCCGTCAAACGCCCCGGCAGCCACCTCTTTGGCCTGCTGCAACGAGCCAGCCCCCATGCGCACGGCCAGTTCCAAACGCTCCCCAGACACGCCCTCTTGCTCGAGCTGCGCCCGCAAGGTCGCTGCATCTAAGGGACTCAAAATCATGCGCTGGCAGCGCGAGAGCACGGTGGGCAGGAGGCGCTCTGGTGCCGCCGAAACCAACGCGACGATGGCCCGGGCTGGAGGCTCTTCCAAGAGCTTGAGCAGCGAATTGGCACCCGCCGGGTGCATCCGCTCGGCGGCGAAGATCAGGCCGACCTTGCGCGGAGATTCCGTCGGTGCAAACGCCAGTTCTCTTTGCAACTGACGCAGGTGTTCAACCGCGATATTGGCATTGCTAGGCAGGGCTGCACCCGCTCCATGGACGTACTCCACTACGGACTCGCGCAAATCCGCTGGCGAAGACTTCTGCTTGTCTCGGCGAGGAGGTAGCGGCAATGCGGTGTGGAGGTCGGGATGTATAAGCGAAGCGACCTTGCGGCAGCTCGGGCAACGGTTGCAGGCGAAGGGGCCACTGCCAGTGCATAGCAGGGCTTTCGCCCACGCGAGCGCAAAGCGCCGTTTGCCGATTCCCTCGGCTCCACAGATGAGAACCGCATGGGGGATGCGGCCCGATTCGAGCCAAGCTGCGGCCACGGCCCCAGCCCGGTCTCGACGAGCCAGATCGTTGAACTCCCCGGAGTGCGGGGTGCCGCCCGTGCTGTACAAGCCAATCCCTATTTCTGCAACAGGCTCTCTTGGTTGTCCAGAGCAAAAAAGTGGGCTTTGTCTATCTCGATGACCAACCGCACCGTTTGGTCAACTTGCGGCATGTGCAACGGATCGACGCGCGCGACAAAAGCGGTCTTGCCGGTGGTCAGGTTGAGGAAGACCTCGTTGCCCATGGGTTCGACCACCTCGACCTTGGCCGTAATTTCCACGGTCTCGACATTGCGACCAATGGTATCCGGATCGTGAATGTCTTCCGGACGGATGCCCAGCGTCACCTCCTGACCCAAGTGGCTGCCTAGCTGATCGCCGTGGCCGGTGGGCAGGGCGAGTTGCACATTGCCTTCGTCGAAGACTATCCCGCTGCCATTGGAGGATAGCGTACCGCGGATGAAGTTCATGGAAGGGCTACCGATAAAGCCAGCAACGAACTGGTTGACGGGTTTGTTGTAGAGATGGAGAGGTTTGTCGATCTGCTGGATTAGGCCATCGCGCATGACCACTATGCGGTCTCCCATGGTCATGGCCTCGACTTGGTCGTGTGTTACGTACACCATGGTGGCCCCTAGGCGGGTGTGCAACTTGCTGATCTCGGTGCGCATCTGCACCCGCAGCTTGGCGTCGAGGTTGGAGAGCGGTTCGTCAAAGAGGAATACCTTGGGCTTGCGGACGATGGCGCGCCCCACTGCCACGCGCTGGCGCTGACCTCCTGAAAGCGCTTTGGGCTTGCGCTCTAGCAAGTCTTGGATGCCGAGTATATCGGCTGCCTCTTGCACCCGCGCCTCAATCTCGTCTTTGGGATATTTCCGCAGCTTAAGCCCAAAGGCCATGTTTTGATAGACGCTCATGTGCGGGTAGAGCGCGTAATTCTGGAAGACCATGGCAATGTCGCGGTCTTTGGGGGGCACGTCGTTGACGATCGTCCCATCTATCGAAATCTCGCCGGCGGTGATTTCCTCAAGCCCGGCGATCATCCGCAGCGTCGTGGACTTGCCGCAGCCCGACGGACCGACGAGTACTACGAATTCTTTGTCCTTGATTTCGATATTGGCGTCGTCCACTGCCACCACTTCTTTGTCGTACACCTTGCGGATATTCTTCAGAATTACTTCGGCCATCGCGTCCCTCTTCTACTGTTATAGGCTTCGGCAGTTATTGTGCTAGAAAGAGTTAGAGTATAATAAATAAATTACAAAATCTCTATGTTGCATTCCATTAAAACGGCATCGTCTGGGGGATCGCTGTAGTACGCCGCCCGCCGCCCTACGGTCCGGAACCCCGCCTTGCGATAGAGCGCCCGCGCGGCCCGATTTGTCGATCGCACCTCGAGCGCACAACAACTAGCGCCTTGCTCTGCGGCCAAGCTCAATATCCGCAACAACAACTGCCCACCCCATCCTTGGTTCCGATATGCCGGAACCACTGCGAGGCTGGCGAGGTGAAAATCGCGGCCAGCGAAATAACCCAGCGCGTAGCCGATCAGCTCGCCGCGGTGCAAAAGCCCCAAACACAGGGCATCTCTATCTGCAAGTAAATAGCAAAAATCGGCCTTGCCCCACGGATTGGCGAAAGAGACTCGCTCGATCTCCAGCAAGCGATGTAGGTGGATCAGCCCTAGCGAAGCGAAGCGACTCTCGTTGCTCATGCCCGCGCTAGGGGACGAGCATCGGGCAAGCGCAAGTATTCAGGTTCCACTGAATCCAAGTCCGCAGTCTGGCCTTTCTCCAGCTTGGACAGCGCCAGCCAGCCAATAGTCCCGGCGTCGGGACGAGCGCAAGGCAGGGGGGCAAATTGCGCGGCCGAATTGTCCGCCAACAGATCCCGATAGGCCGTGGCTCCGTCTCCGGTGTAAACCGTCGATGCGTTGGCCCGCTCTTGGGCCAACTGCGCTGGCTCAATAGCTCTAGGCGGCACCAATTCGACTGGGACGCCTGTCGCCGTGTCGTAGAGCGCGGCATAGACCTCGCGCTTGCGCGCGTCGAGGACAGTACAAACAGGTTTGTGAGCAAAGGGCAGACGGGCAGCCAGTGCTTCCAGCGTTGAAACGGTCACTAGATCTTTGCCCGCGGCCAGACACAAGCCCTTAGCTGCGCTCAACCCAATCCGCAGGCCAGTAAACGACCCCGGCCCAATCGCGACGGCTACGGCCCGTACTTCCCCGACATCCATGTCTGCGGCCTCTAGTGCTGCCTCCACCTCGCCGAACAGTCGCTGTGAATGCTGCAATCCCACATCGAAATAACGGCTGACGACGATCCCTTCTGCCGCACAGAGCGCTACGCTACCGACCCGGGTAGCCGTGTCCAACGCCAGAATCGCATCGCGGCCATGCGCGCTCATAGAAGCTCCAATTGCTCGCCGGGGCTTGGCGGTGGCTCGAAGCCGAGGCGCTCCCAAGCTCGCGGCATGGCGACGCGGCCCTTGGGGGTGCGCTTAATAAACCCTTCTTTGATCAAATAAGGCTCGACCACTTCCTCGATTGTCTCGGCCTCCTCGCCGATTGTAGCCGCTATATTACTCAGGCCGACCGGGCCGCCGTTGAATTTTTCAATAATGGCCCGCAGCAACGTGATATCCATCTTATCGAGCCCCATCTCGTCGACATCTTGGATGACGAGTGCCTTTTGCACCACCTCGGCATCGATCTCGCCTTCGCCTTCCACTTGGGCAAAATCGCGCGCTCGGCGCAGCCAGCGCTTGGCAATCCGCGCCGTACCGCGGGAGCGACGGGCAATTTCCATCGCGCCTGACTCTGAGACCGACAAACTGAGCAGACGAGCGTCGCGCTTGACGATCGCAGCGAGTTCGGCGACCGAGTAGTAGTCGAGGTGGGCATTGAGCCCAAAGCGAGCGCGCATCGGCGAAGTCAACAGGCCTTGGCGCGTCGTGGCCCCGATTAAGGTAAAAGGTTCCAGTGGTACGCTGACGGAGCGGGCCGCCGGGCCTTGGTCGATGATGATGTCAATTTTGAAGTCCTCCATCGCCGAGTACAGGTATTCCTCGACCACCCGATTGACGCGGTGAATCTCGTCGATGAAGAGTACGTCGCGTGGCTCCATGGTCGTGAGCATGCCGGCCAAGTCGCTCGGACGCTCGAGCAAAGGCCCTGAAGTGGGATAGATTTCAACGTCTAGCTCTTTGGCGATCACGTACGAAAGCGTCGTCTTGCCCAGACCGGGCGGACCGTACAGCAGCACGTGATCCATGGCTTCGCCGCGCTGCCGAGCGGCTTCAATGGCAATGCCGAGTTGTTGCTTGGTCTTTTCTTGGCCCAGCATCTCGGCAAGGGACTGAGGACGCAGCGTATTGTCGAACTGAAGGTCGTCGTCTCCGCCACTAGGATCTGTGGGGCGATGGTCCATAGCCGAGCCTTCAGCGTTCCTTGAGGGCCAGTTTAATTAGCTGTTGCACACTCAGATCAGTGCCGTGCTTTTCGACGGCCTTGCGCACCGCTTGGCGCGCGGCAGGTGCTGCGTACCCCAACGTCATCAGAGCCTTTGCCGCTTCGTCGGTCGCGCCAGGTTTGGCCTCCGAGGCCGCTTCGCCGGTCGCCGGGGCACTCGCGCGGACTTTGTCCTTTAGATCGAGTACCAAGCGTTCTGCGGTCTTGCGACCAATGCCCTTGATCGCCGTCAGTTCGGCTATGCGCTCCTCTAAGATGGCCTCCTGTAAATCGCGCAGGGTCATGCCCGACAGCACGGTCAACGCCGAATGAGGACCGATGCCCGAAACGCCGATCAGCAACTCGAATATCTCCCGCTCTTCCTCATTGGCAAAGCCGAAAATCTCCATGCGGTCTTCGCGCACGTAGAGATAGGTAGACAAATGGACCGCCTCGGAGGCTGGAGGCAGTTGATCGAAAGTTATCAGGGATATGGCCAAGCCATAACCCACGCCTCCGACGTCAACGACGGCATGGGTAGGTGATTTGGACAGGAGTGTTCCGCGCAGATGTGTTATCACGGATATACCTAACGCCGGACCATGCGGCTGAGCAAGGCCTCTATCTCGGGCTTGCGCTGTCCTCGGCCCTCGCACATAACCCGGCCGGACTGCTGGGTGTGGCATAGCGCGATAGCCAAGGCGTCTGATGCATCGAGGGGCTTGGGCCGTTCCTTCAGACCCAAGGTGCGGGCTACCATGAACTGGACCTGCTGCTTGGTCGCTTGGCCATTTCCGGTCATCGATCTTTTAACCATCGTCGGTGCATAGTGAGCAATGGGCAAGCCGGCTTTGCGCATGGCGATGATCAGGACGCCTCTCGCTTGGCCTAGCTTGGCCGCCGCTGTGGCGTCCTTGCCGAAGAACGTGGTTTCGATTGCCCCCTCGTCTGGGGCGTATTCGCCGATCAGCCGCGTCATCTCGTCGAACATGTAAACCAGCCGATCCTCAAACTCATCTTCCCTAGGGCGAATACAGCCACAGGCAACATAGCGGGCCTTGCGCTTGCTGTACTCGACGAAGCCGTAGCCAGTGCTCGTGCTGCTAGGATCTACCCCAAGAATGAGCAAAGCCAAGACCCACTAGGCCTGAGCCATGAGTTTTTCGAGTTCGTCTTCGCGGAGATCGAAATTGGAAAAGACCTTCTGTACGTCGTCTAGATCCTCCAATGCTTCGAGGAGGCGGATAATTTTCTCGGCCTCTTCGCCTTGTACTTCGAGAACGTTTTCGCGTTTGGGCATCCAAGCCAACGTCGCCTGGGCGAAGGCAATGCCGTTGTCCTCTAGGGCCTTTTTAACCGGCTCCAAATCGGTAACCGGGGTCGTTACTTCGTGGACTTGGTCACCGTCTTGGATGTCCTCGCCTCCTGCATCTACGACCGCCAATAGGAGGTCGTCTTCGGAAACATGGGCCTTGTCCACTTCGATAACACCCTTGTGTTCAAACATCCAAGCTACCGCCCCGCTCTCTGCTAGGTTGCCGTTGTACTTCGTGAATACATGGCGAATTTCGGAAACCGTGCGGTTGCGGTTGTCCGATAGGGTCTCGACCATGATGGCCACCCCACCGGGGCCATAACCTTCAAAGAGTCCCTCCTCATATATCGCCCCCGGCTCGTCGCCGGTACCGCGACGTATGGCGCGCTCAATGGTTGCCGCGGGCATATTGGCCGCTTTGGCATTCTGGACTGCCGTGCGCAGACTCGGGTTATTCGCCTCATCGCCTCCACTGCGGGCGGCCACTGAAATCTCGCGGATCAACTTAGTAAATATCTTGCCGCGCTTGGCGTCGTTAGCACCTTTTTTGCGCTTGATTGTACTCCATTTGGAGTGGCCGGACATCGGCTTTATCTCCTTGCCAATCCCCACGCGCAATCCCGCTCCTCAAAGCAGAAGCATAGCTCGGGGAAAATCGACTGTTTCTATGACATTATTAAGATAAAAAAACCCGCGCAATCCAAAAAGCGAAGGGCGGCCGACCTTTTTGGCCGACCGCCCTTTACAACGGATGATAGAAGCTGCTTACGCCGCTTCTCTTCCCTTGTTCTTCTCCGCATTCTCGATGATCTTAGCCATGATATCGCCGGGGACATCCTCGTAGCGGTCGAATCGCTGTGCGTGGAATCCCTTGCCCTGCGTCATTGAGCGCAGCGACGTTGCGTAGCGGTCTATTTCGGCTAAGGGGGCCTCGGCATGGATGACCTGGAAATGACCTGAGGTATCCATACCGCTGATTCGACCTCGTCGCGACGAGAGATCACCCATCACGTCGCCCATGAATTCCTCGGGCACCGTAATCTCTAGCTGATAAATAGGTTCTAGCAGCACAGGCTTGGCCTTGAGGAACGCATCCCTGAAGGCGTGGGAGCCGGCCAACTTAAAAGAAACTTCGTCCGAGTCTACCGGGTGGTGCTTACCGTCGTATACGGTAGCGGCCACATCAATGACTTGATAACCGGCCACTGGTCCCTCGCCTAGCGTCTCGACGATGCCCTTTTCCACCGCAGGGATGAAGTTGCTCGGGATATTGCCGCCAACGACCTCGTTGAGAAACTCAAAACCTTCACCGCGCCCCTTGGGGGAAATGCGCAGAAACACTTCGCCAAACTGCCCTCGTCCACCCGACTGCTTCTTGTGCCGGTACTGCGCATCGGCGTTGCCGCGGATCGTTTCTCGATAAGGAATTCGCGGCACCTCCATATCGATCTCCACGCTAAAGCGCTCTTTAAGGCGGCTAACGATAGTTTCCAAATGCAACTCACCTTGGGTGAGCAGGATCGTTTGGCGGACTTCGCCGTCGTATTTCAAGATGAAGCTCAAATCTTCCTCGTGCAACTGGGAAAGCCCGGTAGCGACGCGATCCTCGCCGCCCTGCTCCTTGGCGTGAATAGCCACGCGAATTAGTGGCTCGGGGAATTCAATGCCCGGCAGTTGTAGCGACTCACCCTTGGCACAAAGCGTATCGGTCGTATGGGTATCCTTGAGTTTGACTAAGGCGACGATATCGCCAGCCTCGGCACTTTCGACCTCGGTCCGCCTGTTGCCGTTGAGGTGATAGATCTGACCAATGCGCTCGGTAGTGCGTTTACTTGAGTTGGCCACTTCGTCGCCGGGCTTGATCGCTCCAGAGAAGAGGCGCAGCAGAGAAAGCTCTCCTACGTGCTGCTCGGCCAAGGTCTTGAACACCAGAGCCGCCAAGGGCGCCGTAGCGGCACCTTCAAGCGCAATCTCCTGTTCCCCGCCATTCTGGAATCTGAGTCCTGTCGCTTCAACCGGCGACGGCCCGTATTGCACCAAGGCGTCTAGCAACCGATCGATGCCGACATTGTTGTAGGCATCTCCGAAAAAGACTGGAAAAATTTCGCGTTGCAACACGGCCTGACGCAGACCAGCAACCATATCCTCTGTGGTTAATTCGCCCTCGCTAAAATATTTCTCCATCAGGTCTTCGTCGGTCTCGGCAATGGATTCTACCAGTTGCTCGCGCAACTCTTCAGCACGGCTCTGGACCTCGTCAGGTATGTCTCTTTCTGTGGCTTTACCATCCTGGTACGCATAAGCTCTCATGGCAACTAAATCGACAATATGGTTGAATCCCTCGCCAGGATTTACCGCCATTTGCAAAGGCACGACTTGGCGCCCGAAACGCTCTTGAACCATCTCTAAGACTTGGTCGGCGTCTGTATCGGCACGATCCATCTTGTTGATGAATAGTATCCGGGGCAAGTTGTAATCGGCAGCGAAATTCCAAGTTCGCTCAGTGCCGATCTCTACTCCGGTAACCGAATCGAGAACAGCGACTGCCGCGTCGGACACGCGTAGCGCCGCCTTGGCCTCGGAGATAAAGTCTGCGTAGCCTGGCGTATCGATTATATTGAGGTGGTGATCCTGCCACTGGCCATTTAGCAAAGAGACCTTGAGCGAAATCTGGCGCTCAATCTCAGCCGAATCGCAATCCGATGTCGTCGTCCCGTCATCAATGCGTCCCAAGCGGTTTACGACACCCATGTTGAATAACATGGCCTCCGACAGCGCTGTTTTACCCGCGCCGCTATGGCCACACAGCGAAAAATTTCTCGTTTGTTCGCTCAATTTGCCTCCTCCTGAATTAAGAGAAGTGCTTAATTAATTGGCCTACCTTGGCGTTGTCAAGGTATTTTCCACAGAGACAAAAAAAGCCCACCCCAAAAGGGATGGGCTTAAAAAATCCGGCGGCGTCCTACTCTCCCACTAGGCGACCCCAGCAGTACCATCGGCGCAAGAGGGCTTAACGGCTCTGTTCGGAATGGGAAGAGGTGTTTCCCCTCCGCTATGGCCACCGGAAAACTCAAATTCTCTTCAACAACCGAATACAGGCCCACACCAAAAGCGATGCAAAACTCCAGCATTGCTACGACAGTAAATGGTCAAGCCGCACGGCCAATTAGTATTGTTCGGCTTCACGCATTGCTGCGCTTCCACCTGCAACCTATCAACCTCGTAGTCTACGAGGGGCCTTTAGGTAGGTTAACCCTACGGGATATCTAGTTTTGGAGTGGGCTTGACGCTTAGATGCTTTCAGCGTTTATCCCTTCCGAACGTAGCTACCCAGCGGTGCTCCTGGCGGAACAACTGGTAGACCAGAGGTCCGTCCAACCCGGTCCTCTCGTACTAGGGTCAGATCTCCTCAAATATCCTACACCCACGGCGGATAGGGACCGAACTGTCTCACGACGTTCTGAACCCAGCTCGCGTAGCGTTTTAATTGGCGAACAGCCAAACCCTTGGGACCTTCTCCAGCCCCAGGATACGCTGAGCCGACATCGAGGTGCCAAACTGCCCCGTCGCTATGGGCGCTTGGGGGCAATGAGCCTGTTATCCCCGGAGTACCTTTTATCCGTTGAGCTTCGGCGCTTCCACGCGCAACCGTCGGATCACTAAGCCCTGCTTTCGCACCTGCTCGACTTGTAGGTCTCGCAGTTAAGCTCCCTGTATGCCTTTACACTCTACGCGCGATTACCGACCGCGCTGAGGGAACCATTGGGCGCCTCCGTTACTTTTTAGGAGGCAACCGCCCCAGTTAAACTACCCACTTGGCACTGTCTCCGATCCTGATCAAAGGACCAAGGTTAGAATTTTAACAAGGCAAGGGTGGTATTTCAAGGTCGGCTCCACGGAAACTGGCGTTCCCGCTTCATAGCCTCCCACCTATCCTACACGTGCAGTGTCAAAATCCAATACCAAGCTGTAGTAAAGGTTCACGGGGTCTTTCTGTCCTGCCGCGGGTATCCGGCATCTTCACCGGAACTACAATTTCACCGAGTCCCTCGTTGAGACAGCGGCCAAGTCGTTACACGATTCGTGCAGGTCGGTTTTTAGCCGACGAGGAATTTCGCTACCTTAGGATCGTTATAGTTACGACCGCCGTTTACTGGAGCTTCGATTCAAAGCTTCGCTCCCGAAGGAGCTAACTAATCCTCTTAACTTACCAGCACCGGGCACGTGTCAGTCCCTATACATTGCCTTGCGGCTTAGCAGAGACCTGTGTTTTTGGTAAACAGTCGCCCAGCCCGTTTCTCTGCGGCCCCTTTGGACTCCACCCGCGAGGGGCTTCATCTACTGAGGGCATCCCATCTTCCGAAGTTACGGGATCATTTTGCCGAATTCCTTAACGAGGGTTCACTCGCGCACCTTTGGATACTCTCCTCATCTACCTGTGTTGGTTTGCGGTACGGGCACCTACAGAACTCACATAGAGGTTTTTCTAGGCAGCATGATTAGGGTCAGTTTATGCCGTTAGACGGCTCCCCATCGCTTCTCGGGGTAACGGCCATCCGGATTTACCTAAATGGCCCCCCTACGAGCTTAGACCAGCATTTCCAGTCGCTGGCTGACCTTTCACTTCTGCGTCACCCCATAGCTCGAACGCTCTGTAAGTGGTACAGGAATATTTAGCCTGTTTTCCATCGCCTACGCCTTTCGGCCTCAGCTTAGGTCCCGACTAACCCCAGGAGGACGAGCCTAGCCCAGGAAACCTTAGATTTTCGGTGAGCGGGATTCTCACCCGCTTTATCGCTACTCATGCCGACATAATCACTTCCATCTCGTCCAGCGAACCTTGCGGTTCGCCTTCAGCCTACTATGGAACGCTCCCCTACCAATCCGCACTTCGCGAACGAAGTGCGAAGTCCGCAGCTTCGGTGGTAAGCTTAGCCCCGGTACATTGTCGGCGCGAGATCACTTGACTAGTGAACTGTTACGTACTCTTTAAATGGTGGCTGTTTCTAAGCCAACATCCTAGCTGTCTCAGCAATCTCACATCCTTTTAGTCACTTAGCTTACACTTAGGGACCTTAGCTGGCGATCTGGGTTGTTTCCCTCTCGCGTACGGAGTTTATCCCTCGCACGCTGACTCCCTTGGAACAAGTCAATGGCATTCGGAGTTTGGTTCGGTTTGGTAAGCGGGTAAGCCCCCTAGCCGATCCAGTGCTCTACCTCCACGACTCTTTTACAAGAGGCTAGCCCTAAAGCTATTTCGGGGAGAACCAGCTATCTCCAGGTTTGATTGGCCTTTCACCCCTACCCACAGCTCATCCGAGAACTTTTCAACGTTCGGCGGTTCGGACCTCCACGAGATTTTACTCCCGTTTCATCCTGGCCATGGGTAGATCACCTGGCTTCGGGTCTACTGCATGCAACTGAACGCCCTATTCAGACTCGCTTTCGCTATGGCTCCTTCACTGAGTGAATTAACCTTGCTGCATACAAGTAACTCGTCGGCTCATTATGCAAAAGGCACGCCGTCAGGGGACAAGCCCCCTCCGACTGCTTGTAAGCGTACGGTTTCAGGTACTATTTCACTCTCCTTCTCGGAGTACTTTTCACCTTTCCCTCACCGGTACTAGTGCGCTATCGGTCACGAGAGAGTATTTAGCCTTGGAGAGTGGTCTCCCCGGCTTCCCACAGGGTTTCCCGTGCCCCGTGGTACTCGGGAACGTCATGGGGAAGTCGACTACCATTTTGCCTACAGGACTATCACCTTCTGTGGTAGAACTTTCCAGAACACTTCGACTATGGTGTCGATTGGTAACTTCCCGACAAGTCAGCACCCTTGTCGAATGACGCCCCACAACCCCGCCTGTACAACGCGTGCAGGCTTTAACATACAGGCAGTTTGGGCTGTTCCCCGTTCGTTCGCCACTACTAGGGGAATCGCGGTTGCTTTCTATTCCTAGGGGTACTTAGATGGTTCAGTTCCCCCCGTTTGCTCCACTCGGACTATGTGTTCATCCGAGGGTAGTGCAGCATGACCTGCACTAGGTTGCCCCATTCGGAAATCCCCGGATCAAAAGTTATTTGCACCTCCCCGAGGCTTATCGCAGCTTATCACGTCCTTCATCGCCTTCTCGTGCCAAGGCATCCACCGTACGCTCTTTGTAGCTTGACCAAAAATCACTGTCACAACACTACTAGAGGTAATGCATCGCGGTGTCTCGAGTAGTAAGCACATAACGCGCTTCCACTCGGTAAACCTTAGATTTTACTGATGTGAACCTGTATTCGATTGTCAAAGAGCAAAAGCCTGAATGGTGGGGGTAGGTGGAATTGAACCACCGACCTCACGCTTATCAGGCGTGCGCTCTAACCACCTGAGCTATACCCCCGAAAATCGAATAACGCACATGAGGACAGGTCGAAGAGTAAAACATTGACCTAGGCGGATAATGTCAGGAGTCTAAAACTCCCGATAATCCCCTTAGAAAGGAGGTGATCCAGCCGCACCTTCCGGTACGGCTACCTTGTTACGACTTAGCTCGAATCGACAGCTCCACCTTCGGCACTTCCCTCCTTGCGGTTAGGACCGCGACTTCAGGTGTTTCCGTCTTTCCTAGCTTGACGGGCGGTGTGTACAAGACCCGGGAACGTATTCACCGCGGCATGCTGATCCGCGATTACTAGCAATTCCACCTTCATGGAGTCGAGTTGCAGACTCCAATCCGAACTGAGACTAGTTTTTTGGGATTGGCTCCACCTCGCGGTATCGCAACCCTTTGTACCAGCCATTGTAGCACGTTTGCAGCCCAGGACGTAAGAGCCATGATGACTTGACGTCATCCCCACCTTCCTCCTGCTTATCACAGGCTGTCTCCTTAGAGTTCCCAGCATTACCTGATGGCAACTAAGGACAGGGGTTGCGCTCGTTGCGGGACTTAACCCAACATCTCACGACACGAGCTGACGACAGCCATGCAGCACCTGTCTCGAGGTTCCCGAAGGCACCCTCCTGTTTCCAAGAAGTTCCTCGGATGTCAAGCCCTGGTAAGGTTCTTCGCGTTGCATCGAATTAAGCAACATGCTCCACTGCTTGTGCGGGTCCCCGTCAATTCCTTTGAGTTTCAGCCTTGCGGCCGTACTCCCCAGGCGGGGTACTTAATGCGTTAGCTACGGCACTGAGGGGGTCAATGTCCCCCAACACCTAGTACCCATCGTTTACGGCTAAGACTACCAGGGTATCTAATCCTGTTCGCTCCCTTAGCTTTCGCACCTCAGCGTCAGTACCAGCCCAGGAATCCGCCTTCGCCGCTGATGTTCTCCCAGATATCTACGCATTTCACCGCTACACCTGGGATTCCGATTCCCTCTGCTGGACTCAAGGTGTGCAGTTTCGGCTGCAGTTCTCTGGTTGAGCCAGAGGATTTCACAACCGACTTGCATACCCGCCTACGTGCCCTTTACGCCCAGTAAATCCGAACAACGCTCGCTCCCTACGTATTACCGCGGCTGCTGGCACGTAGTTAGCCGGAGCTTCCTCTGAAGGTACCGTCAAGCAACGAGCGGTATTAACGCCCGCGCCTTCTTCCCTTCTGACAGGAGTTTACACCCCGAGGGGCTTCATCCTCCACGTGGTGTCGCTGCATCCGCCTTTCGGCGATTGTGCAAATTTCTAGACTGCTGGCTCCCGTAGGAGACTGGCCCTTATCTCAGTGCCAGTGTGGCCGTTCACCCTCTCAGGCCGGCTACGCATCGTCGCCTTGGTAGGCCATTACCCTACCAACAAGCTAATACGACGCGGGCCCATCCCTAGGCGGCAGCTTACAAGTAGAGGCCACCTTTAAAAACGAGTCATCAACTCGCCTTGTCATTCGGTATTAGCACCTCGTTGGAAGTGTTATCCCCAACCCAGGGGCAGGTTGCCCACGTGTTGCTCACCCGTTCGCCACTGTACTCGTCACCCGAAGGTGACTTTCTCGTTCGACTTGCATGACTAAGACACACCACAAGCGTTAGTTCTGAGCCAGGATCAAACTCTCCGTGAGAAAAATTTGATGTACTACTTTTTGTAAATCCAAGCTCTTCGACGCTGGACCCTCATGTACGTTATTCGATTTTCAAAGATCAATCTCGCTCAGGTATCGAGCGTAACATTGGAAAATAAGATTTGACTCCTGCTCTGTCAAGAGTGAGAGCACAAAATAGCGGGCCCAAAGACAGAACCGACACAACGCTCCTACATCAACCCCAGCTAGCGGCCCCTTTCAATTCGCCCTGTCTTTCTACTGCAATGCGCTCAAAGTAGCCACTGCGGCGATAAGCACCTAGGGGATCGGCTTCGGCTCCCAGTTCTTGGCGCACAATCGCCAGCAAGGACCGCACATCAGTGTCATAGGCATTGCGCAAGATTTCTTCGCATGCCACTGCGTCGTCCTCCGCCTGGGCCTCAGCTAGCGCCGTGCGGTCAACCAGCAAGGCGCGGGCATAGGCCGTCTGGATATTGAGCACCGACTGGATCATCGCCTCGACTTTGGGCTTGATAATATGGCTTTGGTCGATCATGTAGGCGACATTAGCCGCTGCAGCACCGCGCCGCGCCGCGTTGAGGATCTCGTGGTAAATCAGGAAGACTTCGTAGAGGTTGACTGACCCGGTCGTCACATCGTCATCGGCGTATTTGCGGTTGTTGAAGTGAAAACCTCCCATGCGTCCCTCGTCGAGGAGTAAGGCCACGAGGTGCTCAATATTGGTGGAGAGAGGATGGTGTCCTAGATCGACCAGCACTTCGGCCTTTGGCCCCGCCTTAATAGCGAAATTTAGCGCCATACCCCAATCGGCAATGTCAGTATGGTAAAAAGCCGGCTCGAAGAATTTGTATTCAATGAGCATCCGCGTCCCTTCGGGCAGCATTGCGTGAGTCTCACTCAGACATTCTTCAAACCGCCACTTGCGCTCGATGATATCGTCTTGGCCTGGGTAGTTCGTACCGTCGGCAAACCAAAGGCTCAGCACTGTGGATCCTGTCTGCTGCATGATATCCACGCACTCGTACATGTGATCGAGCGCTTTGCGACGCACCACCGGGTCCCGATGGCCGAAACTGCCCAACTTGTATTCAGGCTCTTGGAAGACATTGGGGTTGATTGCCCCAATGCACACGCCCAATTCCGTCGCTTCTTGCCCCAGAGCGTCATAGTCATCCACTTTATCCCAAGGAATGTGCAAAGCCACACCGGGACAGACACCCGTCACCTTGTGCACCTGAGCCGCGTCGGAAAGCCGCTCATGGACATCGCGAGCGGCACCGGGCTGTTTGAATACGCCAAAGCGCGTCCCAGAATTGCCATATCCCCAAGAGGGCGTCTCGATCTCCTGGGCTTTGAGCTTGGCTTTGACTTCTTCGACTTCGATGCCTCGGCCAGAGAGCATTTCGGCTAAAGCTGCGAATTGGCCCTCTATATCGTACGCTGGAATTCCCATTCCGCCTCTCCTTTGATTATCAGGCCTAGTACATCAAATCCAGTAGGTCGAATCGATAGCTACCACACTTAGGCGTTCTGCAGAATTTGTAGCTGGAGTTCGAGGTTGCGCAACCCGACTTCGCCGGATACGAGCGGCGTTAGTTTGGGCTGTATTGCCGCCTCGGCAAACCGGGCGATGAGCAGCGACATAAAATCATCGCCGATTAGCTCTGATTCATCCGTGCTGAGCACCGAACAATAGGTCCCGTCGGGCGCAGACCGCCCCGTGCAATCGACCAAAAAGCCATTGACGCCGAATCGCCGCAGGGGTTGGCCCTCGTGCAGATCGCGAACGATGATTTCGCAACGACAACTTCCCGACGAGTCGGCAAAACTGAAACAGGCCCGCACTTCCCCACTCCCGGACACCACCTGCAACGACTCAGGCTCAATAATCCCGTCGGGTATCCAAGCCAAAAGCATGCTCAAAGGATGAGGCGCCATATCGATCCACACCTCCTCGGCGCTGCGGCGACGCCCCCGCGCCAAGGTCTCCATTTCCGCGTAAAAAGATTCCACGGTAGCGAGCGCTCCACGGGTCTCTTCATATAGCTGCCGGTAGTAGGGTAGCGAAGCAGCGTATTGAGTACAGACCCCCAGGTGCAGATCGGTTTGCTGCGCCAAATCAACCAAGGCTCGCGCTTGCATCAGCGTCTGCTCCGCTCCATCCGAATGCCAGACTAAGGGCTTTTCGCAGAGGACGTGACAACCCCGTTCAAGAGCGTATTTGACACAGTCGAAATGGGCTTCGTTCGGCAGACAGACGTCGACCACATTGGGAACTTCTTCGATCAGCAATCGGTCCAAGTCCCAATAGCCTTGGCCCGAAAAGGGAAAAATATCGCGTAGAACGCGCTCTGTAGCAGCGGCACTTTCCCGACTGCGGCCCAAAAAACCAACGACTTGCGCACCGGCGCGGTCGAACCACTTGGCGTGATGCTTGCCGATGCCGCTGGCACCGGCGATGGCGACGCGCAGGGCCCTTTCCATTTTTCCTCCAATACAAAAAGAGCCGACAGCCAATCTGTCGGCTCTCCTAAGCAAAGGCCAGTGGCCTCTATCTTTAAGCCTATCTACTTCTTTCGCGGTGACAGCTTGGCCTCCTGAGCGCGTTGCTTCAAGCGCTTTTTGCGCCGCTGTCGCCGACTCCTCAATTCTTTATCCCTCATTCTGCCTTTACTCGAACCCATCTGTATATCCTCCTAAAAATAAGAAGCAGTTGTCGGCAATATATCCGGCGGTACCACTGAGGTCAAGCGAGGATCATCCGCAAAAGAGCCATGCGCACGTAAAGCCCGTTATGGGCTTGGCGAAAATAGGCCGCCCGCGGATCCGCATCCACTTCCGGGTCAATCTCGTCGACGCGCGGCAACGGGTGCATGACAACAGCGTGTTCCTGCATGCAGTCCATCACTGAGTGATCGACAATGTACTTGCCCCGCGCCTGCTCGTATTCCCCTGTGCGGTCGCCAAAGCGCTCCTTTTGGATGCGCGTCTGATAGACGACATCAGCCTGCCTCGCCACTTCATGTAGGTCGTCCACTTCCTCGAAAAGGACCTGGTGCCGCTGCAAATACTCCTTTATGTCGTCCTTCATCCTCACTATCTCAGGCGCGACGAAGGACATCTTAACACCCTCGTATTTGGCCAACAGATAGCACAGCGAACGAACTGTCCGTCCATTGGCCAGATCCCCCACCAAAGCAATTGTAATTTTTTTGAGGCGTCCGATCTCGCGCTGGATAGTAAAGAGGTCCAACAAGGCTTGGGTCGGGTGCTGTCCGGCTCCGTCACCGGCGTTGATCACCGGGACGCCGGCGACAGCAGCAGCTCGGTTGCTAGCCCCGCTTTCGTAGTGGCGCAATACGATCACGTCCGAGTACCCGGCGACGACGCGAATGGTATCCTCGAGGGTTTCTCCCTTGGCCGCCGAAGAGAACTCCTGGGCGCTCTCGGTTGTAATGACGGCCCCGCCCAACCGCGTCATCGCCGATTCAAAGGACAGCCGCGTGCGCGTACTAGGCTCGTAGAACAGCGTCGCCATGACCCGGCGATTGAGGATATTGGACCCGTAGTGCTGAACTACTTGCTCCATCTCTTGGGCCGTGGAGAAAATGTCATCTATCAAGTCTATATCGAATTGCTGCGCTTCGAGAACGTGATAAAGGCGATCCATCAGATGCTCCTCAACGGCCTTCCCGCTCCCCCAATACCGCCATAATCTCCGCCTCTGCTGCCACTTCCTCCCCCACAAGTGCTCGCCCTTGTAACTTACAGGACCCGCCCCGCTTCCTAAGTACCGTTAACTCCAGTCGCAACTGGTCCCCCGGCACGACCGGGCGGCGAAATTTGCAGCGATCAATCCCGGCGAAAAAAGGCACCTTGGATTCGGGATTTTCCACGCCGCTCAGCATCATTGCGCAACCCGCTTGCGCCAGAGCCTCGACGATCAGCACCCCGGGCATGACCGGATAACCGGGAAAATGACCTTGAAAAAACGATTCGTTGGCCGTCACATTCTTCAAGGCCACGACGCGTTCTCCAGGTTCCAATTCGAGGATGCGGTCAATGAGCAACAGCGGATAGCGGTGCGGCAACAGCTCGATAATTTCTGTTAAATTCACTCCTGCGCCTCTTCTTTTTCCTTCTCCATCAGTTCCAGCAGCGACTCGGTCAGATCGTATTCCTCCTTGGCGAAAACCAGCCCACTTGAAGGCGTGGCGGCGTCGAAAATAAAATCGTAGCCTTCTTCCTCGGCCATGCCCTGAATGGCATCGTTGATCTTTTTGAAGATCGGCTCCATAAGCTCGATATTCTTACGCACCAGCTCGCCTTCGGGACCAAATTTCTCCTGGGTAAACTGCTGCAATTGCTGAACTTTCGCCTCAAATTCGGCCTGCATTTCCGCCTTGCGGGCCTCGCTCATCAGCAATTCCTGCCGCTGAAAATCATCCTCTATTTTTTTTAACTTGGTCTGGCGGTCCATGGCCTCTCTTTCGTAATCCTGCTGTAGCTGTTCCAACGTACGCTGCACATCCAGGATCTCGGGCAGGCGCTCTTTGAGCACTTCTGAATCGATATAGCCTATTTTTAGCTGAGCCGAGGCACTTGTGGCGCAACAGGCTACGACGAGGGCGAACAATAGGGCGCGTCTCATATGCACTCCTCTTTATAGGCAAAAATCAATGAGATTGAAGTGACGTTCATTTTTTAATTCAACTGCGCTATTCTCGCTGCAACGGGTGTCAGACGACTATTTGATCTACATCTTGATCTTGGATCGCTTGCGCCGCGACAAGGAGATACCACCGAAGCCGCTGATAACGGCAATGTAAAACCCAGCATCGTACCACCAGCCTGTGTTGTGCGGTTCATAGAGGCGGATGGCTGAGTCAAACAGGCCCCAGATGAGCGATATGGGTGCAATCCAACCGTGCCAGATTCCCCAAAAAAATCCGGCGGGATTCGCTTCAGTGTGTTTCCCATCGCCAGGGATACACCCCGCAAGCGAAATCAGAACGATCAAGACAAGCATGCAGATCAACTGTTTGGCCATAGCAAATCCTGCGTCGGTCCGTTCTTCTGTCACCCCAAGCTAAATTGTATAAGATACGACTTGGCAGAATTTTGTGAAACAGCGGACACAAGAAAGCCCAAGATGCCAGGCGACATCTTGGGCTTCGTCTTTTGCCCCTGCGATCAGGCCTAGTAAAACTGCGGCCCAAACTGGAAGTGGGTCTTCCAACCAGCCGGCGCACCATCGACCTTCTCGCGGTCAAAACCATAGCCGAAGTCGAAGCCGATCATCCCCAGCATCGGCGTCTGGACGCGAAAACCGAAGCCCAGCGAGCGCCTGAGGTCTAAGGGATTGAGGTCGGGAATCGTCGCCCAAGCGTTGCCCGCGTCTGCGAATAGGATGCCGTACACTTGCTGCTCGGCGATCGGAAAGCGGTACTCCAGATTCAACACTATCATTGAGCGGCCGCCGAGAGAAATCCCGCCGGCCTTCGGGCCTAATGAGTAATCTGGATAACCCCGGACTTGTCCGTCCCAGTAATCAATACCGCCCGGAGTAAACAGATCATAGCGCGAAATGTGCTCGTCGTCCCAGTTGGAAAAACCATCGATAACCGCGACTTTGGTCTCCAAACTCCAGACGAACTTCCACCAACTCGGACGATAGTAGTTAAAATTCACTTCGTGGTTGTGGTAGTCCACATCGCCGGCAATGATTGAGGAGGCGACCGATGGAGTGTAGCTAAAAACCGTCCCCTTGGTCGGAAACTCGGCCCGGTCGCGCGTATCACGCGTATAGATCAACTCAAAGCGGCTTGTAAGCTGATCTTGGTAGCGAGGATTTGTCGCAAATATAGTACTGTCTGCAAAGTCGGAATAGCCTTGGGTGTAAAGGCGATAGCCCAGCGAAAGGCTGGAATTAGCCGGCTTCTTCAACCGCCGCCCCACGCGCACATTGATCGACTTGCGATTGGATTTCCAGAGGATATCGCTATTGTTTAGCCGATAGTTGGTGCTCCGGTAGTCGTAGTAGTGGAGGTTTTGCGTATAAGCGCGCGCCGACAAACTGGTCGGGGTATCGAAGAGCCACGGCTCGGTAAAACCGACCAAGAACTGCTCGCGCCGAGTGCCGAATTCCCAGTTAAAGTCCAGACTCTGGCCCATCCCGCGGAAGTTGGGAACCTGCAATCCGATCTGCCCCACCATCTTGTCGCGGTCCGAATACCCCGCCCCCACAGACGCTTGCCCAGTCGGCCGCTCATCGACGTCAAATACCAGATCCACCAGCCGCTCGCCCTCGCCTGTGCTATATTGAGGCTGGATTTGCACATCCTTGAAGAAGTTCAACAGATGTATGCGCCGCTGACTTTCTTGGACGAGATTCTGCTGGTAAATATCGCCTGGACGCAATTCAATCTCGCGCCGGATCACCTTCTCCCGCGTCTTGGTATTGCCGGCGATCTCGACCTTGCGAATCGTCCACGGCTGCCCTTCAAATATCTGAAACGACACGTCAATCGAGTCGTTGCGAATCGTCTCTTGCGGCACCACTCGGGTGTCCAAGTAGCCCTTCTCGTAATAGACAAAGCGCGCCAAATCGGCCAGTTCTGGCCCAGAGCGCCCATATACCATCCCCTCCTGCAACTCTAGCTTTTCCACCAACTCGTCGGTGCCGAAGAGCGCGTTGCCTTCCCAAGCGACTTTGCCCAAGCGGTACTGTAGTCCCTCGTCGATTTCCACGTCGATGAACAAGTGCCGTCGCGTCGAGTCGTAATAGACACTGTCGCGCACTATGGCTGCCTGCTGAAATCCCAAGCTGCGATAGTACGCTAGCAGCTTCTGCTTGTCCTCTTCGTACGTGTCGCCGTTGAACTCGCCCTTGCGCCACCAGCGCTTTTCCTCGGTCTCCATCAACGACACCAACCGGCGCGGCTCCGGACCTTGACCGTCCCACTTTTGCGGACGCCGAGGACTGCGCGCTGGCAACTCTCGGCTGTCAATCACCGTGCCGTCGGCGCGGTGCTGGATCAAGCGAATCTGCTTGATCTGCACTTTGGACCCCTCGTTGATATCGTATTGGAGGAATACCTCGCCCTCTTCTGCTCCGGCGAAGGTCTGGCCTTTGATCTCGGCGCGCAGATAGCCCTTCTCGCGATAGAGGTCGAGGATTTTCTGCTCGCCCCGCACCACATCCCTCGGCGCAATAACCTGACCAGTGATCAAGCTCAGCGCCTCCTTGAGATCCTTCTCCTTGAGATTTTTCTGCCCCTTGAACTGCAAACCCTCTAGGGCTGGGTATTCTTCAACCATGATGATCAGGTTGATTCCCTCGGGAACGGGATCGCCCCAGATCTGGATATCCTCAAAGACGTTGAGCCCTTGGAGATCGCGCACCGCCTGCTGCACGTTCTCTTGCGATAGCTCAATGCCAGGCTCCAAGCCCACCGTGGTTAGGATCAGCGACTTGGCCACCTTGCGCATTTCACCCTGCACCTCGACCGAGACAACCTTCTGGGCCTCGACCGCGCTACCCAGCAACCCCACAGAGACGATGGCAAAAAGTATGGTGCGGAAATTCTTCATATCAGCTCGTGGTCGCGCGCTTCTTCTTTACCTCTTCTCCCACCCCTTCTCGACGCTCCTCGTCGAAAACTAGTTCCTCGCCCTTTTTGGTGACGCGAATGCGGCTGCCCTCGCCAAAGCGGCCTTGGAGAATCTCTTCGGCCAGCGGATCTTCGAGCATCTTCTGGATGGTCCGCTCCAAATAGCGCGCGCCATACGCCTGATCAAAGCCCTTGTCGGCGAGCAGCGTTTTGGCTCCGGGCGTAACTCGCACTTGGATGTCCTGTGAGGCCAAGCGCGCTTTGAATTCCTCCAAGCGAATATCTATGATGGCGGCGATGTGCTCTTTGTCGAGAGCGTGGAAAATGATGGTGTCATCAACGCGATTGAGAAACTCGGGATTGAAGGTCTTTTTCAAGGCGTCGTTGATCTTGCCCTCCATCAGCGCGTATCTTGAGTCGGAATCGGACTTCTGGAAGCCCAATACACCACCCGTGCCCACATCCCGACTACCTGCGTTAGAAGTCATAATTAGCACGGTATTGCAAAAATCTACTTTGCGGCCCGTGCTATCGGTGAGCCGCCCCTCGTCGAGAATTTGCAACAGAATGTTGAAGACATCGGGGTGAGCTTTCTCGACCTCGTCTAGCAAAACCACTGAGTAAGGACGGCGGCGGACCCGCTCGGTGAGCTGCCCTCCCTCGTCAAAACCCACATAGCCCGGAGGTGCGCCAATCAGGCGCGACACTGCAAATTTCTCCATGTACTCAGACATGTCGACCGAAATCAACGCATCGGCATCGTCGAAGAGAAATTCGGCTAGCCGTTTGGCCAACTCGGTCTTGCCCACGCCCGTCGGGCCGAGAAAGATAAATGAGCCGATGGGCCGCTTGGGATCCTGTAGGCCCGCGCGACTGCGGCGGATGGCCCGCGCGATCGCGGTGACCGCTTGCTGCTGGCCGACGATTTTCTTTGTGAGCTCCGCTTCCATAGCCAGCAGGCGCTCGGTCTCGGTCTTGGCCAGCCGCGAGATCGGAATGCCGGTCATACTGGCGATGACCTCGGCAATGTCGTCTGCCGTCACCTCGACCACTTCGTCGCGGACCGCTTCCTCCCACGCTTGGCGTTTATTTTGTAGCTGTTCATTCAACTGGAGCGCCTCGTCGCGCAACTCGGCGGCGTCCTCAAAATCTTGGCGCTCGGACGCTTCGTTCTTCTTGCGGTTGATCTCCTGTATCTCGGCCTCGATGCGACCGATCTCTTCCGGCGGACTGAGCCGAGCCAGATGGACGCGCGAGCCCGTCTCATCGATCACATCAATGGCCTTATCGGGCAAGTAGCGGTCGCTTATATAGCGGTCGGCTTGGCGCACCGCATAGGCAACGACATCGTCGGCAAACTCCACGTGATGGTGGCTCTCGTAGCTAGAGCGCAGCCCCTTGACGATCTCAATGGTGTCCTCGACCGAGGGTGGATCGACCATGATGCTCTGAAAGCGCCGCTCGAGGGCACCGTCCTTTTCGATGTGCTTGCGGTATTCGTCGAGGGTGGTGGCCCCTATGCACTGCAATTCGCCGCGTGCCAAAGCGGGCTTGAACATATTGGAAGCATCCAACGTGCCCTCGGCACTGCCAGCACCGACAATGGTGTGTAGCTCGTCGATGAAAATGATGACTTCGGAGTTTTGCTGCAGCTCGTTCATCACCGCCTTGATGCGCTCTTCAAACTGGCCCCGGTACTTGGTGCCGGCGACCACGCCGCCCATGTCGAGGGTGACTAAGCGCTTGTCGAGGAGAATCTGCGGCACGCGCTTTTCAATGATGCGCTGGGCTAGCCCCTCGACAATGGCCGTCTTGCCGACGCCCGGATCGCCAATGAGGATGGGATTGTTCTTCTTGCGGCGGCTGAGCACTTGCGTGACGCGCTCAATCTCCTTCTGGCGACCGATCACCGGGTCTAGCTTGCCCTCTCGCGCCAACTGGGTCAGGTCGCGGCCAAAGTGGTCGAGGAAGGGCGTCTTGCTCTTCTTGCCCTTTTCCTTGCGTCCGGTAGTCTTGCCTTCAAGCACGGCCAAGGTCTCTTCCATAGCCGTTTTGTAATCGACGCCAAAGGCGGCCAGAATCTGTGCGGCGACCCCTTCCTTGTCCTTGAGCAGCGCCAAGAGCAGATGTTCGACATCAATGAACTGCGTCTTCATCTCCTTGGCCTCGTTGGCTGCCACTTCGAGGATCTGTTTAGCGCGGGGAGTATAGGGCACCTCGCCGATGGTCATAGTGCCGCCCGAGGTCGTCACGTAGTCTTCCACCGACTGTTTGACCGTCTCCAAACTCAACCCCAAGTTCGTCAACACGGCCACGGCCTTGCCCTTGCCGTCCTTGATAATGCCCAACAGCAAATGCTCGGTGCCGATGTAGTTGTGACCCAAGCGCGCCGACTCCTCGCGCGCCAGCTTCATTACCTGTTTTACATTTTCAGTGAACATGTTGTTCATCTAATCGTCCTCCACAATCCGCCTATGTAATAAGGAAGCTTGATGCTCGACCATTCGGAGCGCGTGAATTGAATATCGAGCGTTGTAAATCTGCCAGATAACTCTCGGTTTTGAACCTACCAAACGGGCAGATTGTTGTCAAGGTGAACTCCCCTGTTCGGCCCAGCGCCGCCTCACTAGTTCGGCGCGGCGCACATCGCGGTCTGCCGGAGAGAGATCCTCATGTGATTCGGCCTGCAAATGCGAAGGCTGGGTAATGATCATTAACTGGTTGATGAAACCGAGCGGCAAGCCGTCGATCATCCCCAAACTACACCCTAAGCGCACGCCGATAGCAAGTTCATAAACTCCTGACCACTCAATACCCGCGCGTGTCGCAAAATCCCATACGCTCGCCAAACCTTGTCCTCCACTTGAGCAGATGCGTCTGCCAGCAGGGTGGTCTGCGCTTCTTTTTCGTGACCCATAATCTGTTGAGTCACTTCCGAGAGCTTCTCGACGATCTCCTCTTCGGGCACGCCCATGGTGACTTGGTTGGATATCTGAAATAGGTTGCCGACCGCATTGGTGCCTTCCCCGTAGAAACCACGCACCGCGAAAGTCATCCGGGCCAAACCGCGCACCACCCGCTCCATATCCTCAGTCAGGACCAAGGCTGGCAGATGGATGAGTACCGATATTCGCAAGCCCGTCCCCGTGTTGGTCGGGCAGGCCGTCAAGAAGCCCCAGCGCTCCGATTGCGCCCACTCCAATTCTCTATTAAGCGCGTCGTCGAGCGCATCAACCTGCTGCCACGCCGCGTGCGTCTGCAAACCCGGTAGAATAGCCTGCAAACGGAGGTGATCTTCCTCGTTGATCATCACGCTGAGCGACTCACCGGCATTGAAGAGCACGCCGCGCTGGCCCTTGCTTTTGGCGAGAGCCGGGCTAATTAGGTGGCGCTCCACCAGCAACTGTCGCTGATTGGTCTGTAGGGCGTTCATTTGGAAAAAGGCCGCATCGCGCATATGGTGGCACTTCTGCGCGGTACTCAGGACTTGCTCAATGATTTTCTCTTGGTCGTCGAGCGAGGTCTTCGGCGCAAAGGGCCACGCCGCGAGGTTGCGGGCCAAGCGAGCACGACAGCTAACGACCATACCTTCTCCATCCCCTTCCCCACTGAGCCAGTCAGCCGCATTGTAAACGAGGTCCTCAATATTCACAGCTATTTTCCTTCGAGAACGCGGATGCGGTCCCTGAGCTGAGCGGCCTCTTCAAAGGCCTCTTCCGCTACCGCTTGGGCCAACTCTGCACGCAAGCGCTCCAGTTCGTCGGGTGCTGGGGCGCTTTGTGCCACCTTCAACGGTCCCTTGCCCCGGTGCCTGTTGTCGCCGTGGATGCGCTTGAGCAGACGCTCTAACTGTGAGGAGAAAGCATCGTAACAATGCGGGCATCCGAGACGACCCACCCTCTTGAACTCCTCGTAACTCATCCCGCAGGTTGGACACCGCGCGCCCCCGTCTCCTTCGGCTCCGGCCAACTTGGCCAACTCTATCTTGATTTCCTTCATCAGCACAGGTGCGTCTTTGGTCTGTTCAGCCGGGGCTACCCGCACCTCGATGTTTTTTTCTTTAGCGCACTCATGACAGAGTAAGAGCGTCTGTTTTACGTCGTCAACAATATGGGTATAGGCCACTACGGCCTCGCGCTTGGCGCACGCTCCGCATTTCATAAAAAATCTCGCGTGAGCCCGTCGCCTTTAGGCGATGGAGGGATAGCGATTCAATCGGTGAGAGGCGGCTTGTCCGCCTTGAGCCGGTTGAAATCGGTTGTAGAAAGGTTGACACGGCTTCTTGTAGAGACTATCTGTATCTCTATGAAGAAGGTGATACAGATACAGCTTAAGCCTACCCCTGAGCAAGCGGCTTCGCTGGAGAAGACGATGCGTCGATTCAACGAGGCGTGTAACTGGCTGGCTGTTCGCGCTTTTGAGCGTAAGCTGGCCAATCGCTTTGGCTTGCACAAGCTGTATTACTACGAACTGCGTGAACGCTTTGGCCTGCCTGCTCAGATGGCCTGTCTGGTATCGGCCAATGTATCGGCCGCCTACAAGACGGACACCGCCAAGCAAGTGGCCTTCCGTCCCTTGGCGTCGATGCCCTATGACCGGCATCTGTTGCGCTATCAAGACCTGACCTCGGTCTCTATGTCCACGTTGGATGGGCGCATCAGCCTGCCGATGGTCATGGGCGACTATCAGGCCGAACAGTTTGCCCAAGTCAAATACTACGCCGAACTGGTACGCCGCAAGGATGGCAAGTGGTTCCTTATGGCGGTGATCGAGACCGATGACCTGCCGCCGCTGGATACCGACGACTTCCTCGGCGTCGATCTGGGGGTCGAGCATCTTGCCACCGACTCGGATGGAGCAATACACTCGGGCGACGACGTAGAGCAGGTGCGCATCAAGCACCAGACGCTCAAGCAGGCGCTTCAGTCGGCCGCTGATCTTGCGGCCAACCACCGACGGCGCAAGCGTATCCGCAAGAAGCTCAAACGCATAGGCGACCGCGAAGCGCGGTTTCGTCGTAACACCAACCACTGTATCGCTAAGCGTATCGTTGCGAAGGCTAAAGGCACTCTGAGAGGGATAGCCCTTGAAGACCTCAAGGGCATCCGACAGAGAACCCGGTTTCGCAAGCCGCAACGAAACCGCATGGGTAGCTGGGGATTTGACCAGCTTCGCCAGTTTGTCCGCTACAAGGCGGCGCAAGCCGGCGTGCCGCTCAAGATTGTCGACCCCAAGTATACCTCTCAGATGTGCTCTCAATGCGAACATGTCGAGCGCGGTAATCGCTCCTGTCAAGCTCGGTTTTGTTGCAAGCGATGCGGTCTGATTGACCACGCCGATTGCAACGCGGCCCGGAACATCCGGGCAAGGGCACTGGTCAACGTGCCTATAGTTTCGACCTACTCCGTCGCAGCGGGGTAACGGTCAGGGACAAGCCGCTCGATTTAGCGGGCGGTGGTTGACGTCGCGCCGTCTTCCATATGCAATACACCTGCTTCTATGCGCCCCCGGCGATCCATACTCTGGGCCAATTTGCGGTCGTGGGTCATCACCACAAAAGCCTGCCCGCGCTCCCGGGCCAATCCGGCGAGCAGTTGATGCAGAGACTCGCTGGCCGCCTCGTCGAGGTTGCCCGACGGCTCGTCGGCCAGCACGACCAACGGCTGAGTGATCAGCGCTCGCACCATGGCCACCCGTTGGCACTCACCGCCCGACAGCGACCCCGGCCGGTGGTGCAAGCGGTCGGCTAGCCCGACGGAATCCATCAACTCAAGGGCTTCTTGGTGGCGATCAACGCCAGCGACCCTCGCTGGCAACAAGACATTTTCCAGCGCGGTAAATTCCGGCAGCAGGTAGTGAAATTGGAATACGAAACCAATGTGCCGATTGCGAAAGCGCGACAGCGCCTGATCGCCGAGATTTAGTACATCGGTGTCGGCGATTCGCAATTGGCCGGCCGTCGGCAGGTCGATTGTACCCAACAAGTGCAGCAAGGTGCTTTTGCCAACTCCAGACTCGCCCATAACCGCGACTAGCTCGCCCGCCCGCACCACTAAGTCCACGCCCTTGAGCACTTCCAAGCCCTCGCCGCCAGTATCGAACACCTTGCGCAAACCGCACGCTTCAAGGATGATATCGGCTTGTTTCACCATGCTACATTATATACCTAATGGCTTCTACGGGCATCAACCCAGCGGCCTTGCGCGCCGGATAAATCGACGTCGCCAAACAGATGACCATGCTAATCGCCGCCACCAGTGCAAAATCCACGACATTCATATCCACGGGCAACGAGCTAATGAAATACATGTCCCCGGGAATGGAAATCAGGGCAAAGCGCTGTTGAGCCCAGCAGAGCGCAAAGCCGATCAAGCAACCCAAGAAGGTACCGATGCCACCAATGGCCAAACCCTGATAGATGAAAATGCGATAGATCTCGCCCACAGTGCAACCGATCGTCCGCAAGATGCCAATCTCGGGCGTCTTGATCAGCACCGACATGACCAAGATCGACATGATGTTAAAGGCCGCGACCAGCACGATGAGGCTCAGCGCGAGAAAAATTGCCCATTTTTCCAACTCAATCCAGCGGAAGAATTCGGGAAAAAGCTGGGTCCAATCGCGCACTTGGTAGGGATAGCCCAACTCCTCGGCTAGGCGGTCGCGGATCTCAGGCGCTTGGTAGATGTCTTTGACGTGGATGTGGATATCGGTAATCGCATCGCCCAATTCGAGCATGCGTTGGGCGTCTTCTATATGAATAAAAGCATAGTTGTCGTCGTACTGGTACATGCCGCTTTCAAAGTGATTGGTCACAAAAAAAGACCAAGGACGGGGCGAGAAGCCGTCCATCACGGCTGCTTCCACATCGAGATTTTGCACCGTCATCAGCAACACCTCAGAACCCAGCCCCACGTGCAAGCGCCGCGCCAAGTACTCGCCGAGAACAATCCCCCGCTTGTTTAGCTCTGCCAGCAGGCCGAGGCGCAGCTGACCTTCTGGATTGGCGTAGCTCAGGTGTTCGATCAAGTCGGAAACTTCTGGAAAGGTCGCCGGATCAATACCCCACACGGGAATGCCATCGACCCGGCCCAAGTCGAGTTGCGAGGCGATAATGACCTTGGAATCTACGACCGGGGCCGCACCCACGACCCCGGCAGCGCCTTTCACCTGTTGCAACAGCGCGCCCCAATCCGCGATGGGGCCGCCGTCGAAGCGGCGAATGTTGACATGAGCGTTCATGCCGATCAGCCGATTTTTGACTTCGCCGGCAAAACCATTCGTCACCGAGAGGATGATCACCAAAGCCGCTACCCCCAAGATTACTCCACCGACGGCCATATAGGCGATGACTGAGAAGAAGCCCTCGCGCTGCTTGGAGCGCAAGTAGCGGCCGGCGACAAACAAGGCAATACTCACGTCTGTCCCTCGGTCAAATAAGCCCGGATAAATCGGTCAATGTCTCCATCCATTACCGCTTGGACATTGGCCGTTTCGCAAGCGGTGCGATGGTCTTTGACTACGGTGTATGGATGGAACACGTAGGAGCGGATCTGCGACCCGAAGTCAATGCTCTTCTTGGTGCTCTCCACCGCGAGTTGCTTCTGTTTCTGCTCGTCCTTGAGGTGCTGATACAGGCGCGCCTTCAGCACCTTAAATGCAGTGGCTTTGTTCTTGAACTGCGAGCGCTCGTTTTGGCATTGAACGACAATTCCGGTGGGCAGATGCGTGACCCGCACGGCCGAGGCGGTCTTGTTCACGTGTTGGCCGCCCGCGCCCCCAGAGCGGTAGGTTTCGACCTTCACGTCCTCGTCGTTGAGGTCCACCTCGATATCGTCTTCAACTTCTGGATAGACAAAGACCGAAGCAAACGAAGTGTGGCGGCGGCGGCTCGTATCAAAAGGCGAAAGCCGCACCAAGCGATGGACTCCGGCTTCGGCTTTGAGGTAGCCGTACGCGTAATCCCCCCTAACCTCAATGGTTGCGCCTTTGATGCCGGCTTCCTCAGCTTGCTGCAGATCCACAACCGCGCATTCCATGCCGTGGCGCTCGCTCCAGCGCGTGTACAGGCGCATCAACATCGACGCCCATTCGGCTGCGTCCGTGCCCCCTGCCCCCGAGTGAATGACGAGGATGGCGTTTTGGGAGTCGTCCTCGTCGTTGAGCATCGTGCGAAACTCCAATTCGCCAATGCCCTGCATGGCGTGCTCGACCTCGGTCTCGACTTCGGTCAGCGCTTCTGCATCGCCCTCTTCGACCGCCATCTGCCACAGTTGGTCCAAGTCTTCTAACTGCGCGTCCAAGGTCTCCCAATCCGCGATGGTGTCCTTGAGGATGCGCGCCGCCTTGCCGACGGATTCGGCCTGCCGCCGATCGCTCCAAAAGTCCGCGGCCGCCATGCGCTTTTCTAATGCAGCTAGCTCTTCCTTCTTGCCGCTTATGTCAAAGATACCCTCGTAGCCGCTCTAGCTGCTGCCGCCCGAGTGTCAACTGTTCCTCAATCGTGGCCATTGTCGTCTTCCTTGGTTTCGTTGTAGCGATCAAAAAGGAGGCTTTCGTGCTTGCGTTCAGAGGGGATTTCAAAGAGCAGCTGCCCTTCGTAAACCTCGCCCTTGGTCCCCTGGAGCTCGTTGGTGTGCGCAATGAAAAACGGCGATCGCGACAGCGGGTAATAGCGCCGTCCGTGGTCGTCAACGAGTTGAAAACACCTCGGTACAATCGCCCACGCGAGCTGCAAATTCACCTGCAAACGCACATCGATGAGCACGAACTTGTGGCCCTCATCGGGTGGACCGTGAAAAAAGTGCATGTAGCGCACCCCATCTGGGGGCACCGTCAGGGCAACTTGGTTGTTGATGTTGGCGAACAGGTTAGTCAGGTTTTCCAGTTTGTCCGCTGATCCGCCCGTCAAGCTCACCCCAATGTAGATCGGCACGAAGAGGGTCACGCCGCCCAAGACGAAGCGATTGAGCAGCCGCAGACGTTTGTTGAGCTGTTTCTTGCGCTCGTTTGCTTTGATTACCATGGCTTCCTCAAGGGGCGCGCACAAGGGCAATTTTGCCCAAATGGCTGCGATTAGGCGACCGCAGTTGATAGAAGTAGACCCCGTTGGCCACGGCCCGGCCCGGCGTCCAACGCGGGGCGCGACCTGGCTGGTCGTGGCTCCCCGGCCACAGATCCCAACGCTCGGCGAACACCAACCGACCAGCTACGTCAAAAACGTTCAACTCGACGAGGCCACGCTCGGCTAGCTGCACCGGAAAATGCACTACCCCGTCCCGTGCCGGATTGGGAAAGGGTGCCAACAGGCGGTCCTCCTGCGGCGGCACCTCGTCGAGGCCACTGGCCGCCAGCGCGTTTATCTGCCCCCAGCCATAGACCGTGTCGGGACCGGCGGCCCCCAAGTCCAATGCAGTCGAGCGCAAAGCCTCCAGCACTTGGTCCGGCCTCCATTCGGGATTTTTTTGCAACAACAGGGCGCAAACCCCGCTCACCAGAGGAGCCGCAAAGGAAGTGCCGCCCCTGCGCACATAGCCGCCGCGTCGTAGGTCCGCGACTACTACGCCGCTACCGGGCGCGACCACATCCGGCTTGATGCGGCCATCAGCCGTCGGCCCGCGCGAGCTAAAGGAGGCAATCTGCGGCACGCGCTCGCCACTGCCGGGCACATCTACCGCCCCCACCGCAATCGCGCCATCGGCGTCCGCCGGCATCGTTATGTAGTGCCAATCCCTATTGGCCTCATTGCCTGCGGACACCACCACGACGATGCCACGCCGCACGGCCAGCGCCGCCGCCACGCTCGTCAGCGCGGTTTCCCCGTCCAGATCCGCTGGCGAGTAGCCCGTGCCGTCGTCCCACCGATTGTAGCCCAACGAACTGTTGACCACCTGTGCCCCCAAGCTGTCCGCCCATTCCAAGCCGGCGACCCAGCGATCCTCCTCCGAGGGCATTTCGGGCATGTTATCGTCTAGTTCGGTCTTGGCCAAGATGTACTCGGCGTCGGGTGCCACGCCGATAAAGTGATCGGGGTGATAACCTGCTAGCAGGGAAAGCACTTGCGCGCCGTGCAAGTTTTGGGTGCTGCTCATTTCATCGCCCGTGATGGGTTGATCGGCCTCGTCGGTGACGACCTCGTCGTCATTGACAAAGTCGCGCTGGGCCACCACGCGAATGGAGTCGAAGGCTGCGTGTTCGGCGTAGTGGAAACCATTATCGAGCAAGGCCACCCGCACTCCAGCACCCGTAAGACCTTGGTCGTGTAGGGGAGGAACGGCGATTTGGGCCAACGGCTCCAAGGCGAGACCATAACGGCTTTGCAGCAACTTGGGACTGGCAAGTGGCACCAGCGGCAGTGGACGGGGTCGCTGCAAGCGCTGCACAGGCCGAGTTTCGACGACAAAGTCCACAGCCTGCACTCGGCGCTGCACCTCGGGCGAGACTCGCGCGCTGACCGCATTGAGCCAACGCGAGGAGAAGCGCACCACCACCCCCATCTTTCGCAGGCGCTCGATATAGAGTTGGTTGATGGGCATATCCAACTCTGCGTCCGAATGACCGGCCCCCAAATCCACCCAAGCAACGCGCTGTCCCTCGGCGTCCATTTTGTCGCTCAACAGAATCCAGATATTCTGATCCGCCGCGACCGTCAAGGCCCCCGCGTGCACTAGCAAGGCCGCGCACCACCACACCCTCTTATTCAACAGGAGGTTCCCTCGTGTCTAGTACCTCCACCCCTTCGGGCACCTGAAAAGAAAAAACCTCGTCGGCTATTTTCTTATTGGTGCGGTGATCCCTGAGCACGTACGCGGTGCGATTGCCATTGGCCTCGCGCTGTTCTACTTGCAGGAGAAACCACTTCTTGGGATCCACCCAGATCCGCATCTGTTCGATCACAGAGGCTTTGTTTTCTGGTTCCATGATCAACAAATAGCAGGGCCGCCCCCGCAACGAGCTTTCCTCCACCGCAATGGGCACATAGCGTTCGGTATAGTCGAAAAACACTTCCCAAGGAGTCTTTATTTCCGCTTCGTAGGGACTGATCACCACTTGGCCGTTGTGCACGACATACGACCAGACGGCCTCGCCATTGGCCATCACCACATCGCCCCCTTCCAACTCGATGCGAAAGCGATTCGGGCGGCGCAAATAAATCCGGCCTTCGCGGCTGCGGTACTTGTCCAGCACCGCCCAGTAGAATTGCTTTTCAAAGCGGGCTTCAAACGTCTTGTAACTAGAAAGACGCTTCTGCACCATAGCAATGATCTGGTCGCCGCTCTGCCCGAGGGCCGCGCTCGTCACTAAGCCCACAGAAAGACTAGCCCACAACCACAGTCTCATTCTTCAGCGTACTCCTCTTCCGCGCTTTCGATGAGAATCTCGCGCGGCTTCGCTCCGACGATCGGCCCGACGATACCGGCGGCCTCTAGCTCGTCCATCAAACGCCCGGCGCGGGAATAACCAACTTTCAAGCGCCGCTGCAAAAACGACGTGGAAGCCTGCCGGTGTTCGGCAACTAAGCGCACGGCGTCGTCAAAGAGGTCGTCGCGCGCATCGGAAACCGCGTTAATATCCGGCTGCTCGGAAAACACCGCAACTTCCTCGGCCTCGTACTGGCTCTCTTTCAATGCTTCTACCAAGCGCTCGGTTTCCTCACCAGAAATAAAGGCCCCGTGGACGCGGATTGGCTCGCCTTGGCCGCTCGGCAGAAAGAGCATATCGCCCATCCCCAAGAGCCGCTCGGCCCCATTGAGATCGAGGATCGTGCGCGAGTCCGTCTTCGACGCCACTTGGAAAGCAATGCGCGAAGGGAAATTGGCCTTGATTACCCCGGTAATCACGTTCACCGAAGGCCGCTGGGTCGCCAAGATAATGTGAATACCCACCGCGCGCGATTTCTGCGCCAAGCTCATCAGCGAGGTCTCCACATCGGCGGGAGCCGTCAGCATCAAATCGGCAAATTCGTCGATTACTATCACGAGGTACGCCAGCGGCTTCTCGGGCTCGACACCCTCTTCCTCGGCCTCGGCCTGGCTGCGCGCCAGCTTGGCGTTGTAGTCGGACAGATTGCGCACTCCCAGCTTGGCGAGCCTCTGGTAGCGAGATTCCATTTCGGCCACGGCCCACTTCAATGCTTCCGCGGCCTTCTTCGGTTCGGTGATAACCGGTACCAACAAGTGCGGGATATCGTTGTACATCATCAACTCGACGACCTTGGGATCGATCATGATAAAGCGCACCTCGTCCGGCGTGGCCTTGAAGAGGATGCTGCAAATTAGGCTGTTCAGGCACACGCTCTTGCCGGCCCCAGTGGCACCGGCGACCAATAGATGGGGCATTTTGGCCAAATCCGCGGCACACGGCTCGCCCGAAATCGTCTTACCTAGTCCCATGACCAGCTTGGAATCCGACTGGCTGAACACTTCGTCTTCGAGGATTTCGCGCAAGTACACAGTCTCCCGCTCCTGATTGGCAATCTCCACCCCCACCACGGATTTGCCCGGCACTGGAGCTTGAATGCGAATGCCCTTCGCGCTCATCACGCGTGCGAGATCGTCCGAGAGCGCGGCAATGCGATTGACCTTGACCCCTGGGGCCGGCTCCACCTCGTAGCGCGTCACCACTGGCCCGGGACTCACCTCCACGACCTGACAGGCCACGTCGAAATTGCCCAGCGCATTCTCCAGCATCTTGGCGTTTTCCAGCAAGGCCTCCTTAGAGACGTCGCTGTGGCTAGCTGGCACTTCGTCTAGCAACTGGGTGCTCGGGATTTCGTAGCGACCACCACTGGCTGGCTTGCGGGCTGGCTCTGCCTTCGCTTGTTGGTATACCGACTCTGGTACAGCTACATCTTCAACCGCTGGTTCCTTCTTCTTTTTGCGCTCGCGCCGCTCAACTCGCGCTGGCTCCTGCACCCGAGGCTCCACTGCAGCAACCTCTTCAACCATTGGCTTCCAAGGGGCCGCATCCTCGACTCGAGGCTCCGCGCCAATCTCGGGTCGCATTTTTCGCACCATGGCGGTTTGATCCCGTTCCCATTTTGCGGATTTGCTCTTGTGCCTAGCAGGGAGCAGTCTCCGCAGACACCCAAGCCACCGCCAGACCGCCGCCAAACCGGACCCCAGCCACACCAACATCCGCCAGTTCAGACCGGGGGTCAAAATCACCGCCACCGCAAACAGCGCACACAGCAACACGGCCGACCCCATCCTCCCTAGGTACGGTATGAGAAATTCCAAACTAATCTGGGTCCCCAACACACCGCCCAGCTCGTAGGCTTTTTGCGGAGAATACCCGGGCAGGCCCGTCGCGACGCAGATGAGGACGGCCATGAGCAAAAGACCCATACTGCGATGCACAGCAGAAGCCATCGGCTCGCAACGCACCCTATTCCAACCCCAGAGCAACAACAGCATGGGCCAGACGTACGCGGCCCGTCCCATGCCCGCAAAGGCCCCATACGAGACATACGCGCCGATTCCTCCCCCCCAATTCAAACTCTCAGCCACCGACCGGCTCGAATTGGGAGGATCGAGCGGTGAATGGGACATCAAGCAGATGAGTAAAAACGCACAGAGGCCAATGAGGAGCACACCTAAAACTTGGGGCTTTTTCTCGCCTTTGGGCGGGTGCGAAAACTCGGACATAGAGCACGGACTCCGCTAGTAATAGGTTGGAAAGCAATCAGATTTGGGGAGGGGGGTACTAAAAAATAAACAAAAACGCGGCTTTTTGCATCTTGTGGTGCATCAGATCATGCCGCTGCGCTTGCGCCCAAACCACTCGGCAGCCAACAGGGCAACAGCCAAAAGTGCGGGCCACAGCGGCCCCCATAGCGGCAAGACCTCAGCCTCTTCGACCCACCGCTTGCGCGGCGCGAGCTGTTCCAGCATGTCCTCCCAGTCGCCGAGCGAATAGGCGCGTCCTCCACTGGCTCGGGCCAACTCGCCCAAAAGCAACGGGTCGGCGTGCAAATCCCCGAGCTCAATGCTGTACTCTTCGACGACAAAGCGACCCGCAACCGCACCCACTACGGTTTGGTCAACTGTGGCCCGGATCTCATATTTATACGTGCCGGGTGCCAGCCCACTAGCGACACCTCGGTAGTGCCCGGCTCCTTGCGATTGCAGGTCGAACGCTTCCTGCCCCGCCAGCGCAACCTGCACGCTTGCTCCCGGCTGCGGCCTCAGCAACTCGTCGAAGACCTGCACCGCGAAAACCACTTCCTCACCCGCCCGGTACACGGGCCGCTCGGTCGAAGCGCGAACCCGTCCGCCCGGAGCGTCGAGCGCGAGCCACTTGGCGGCGTCGCACCAGAACGTCCTAATGGTCTGCGGCTGGCCATCGACTCCACTGCTCATCAGATCGAGCCGCCAAAAGGACGCGGATAGAGCAGCAATGACCTTGCCCTTGCCATACGCACCCGCAGCGATGACCGGCTCGCCGCCTACACTTTCAACTAGCACAGTGGTACCTGGCCGCTGCTGCGCCGTGCGAAAGTAACCCGGCAGCGGCGGCAACCTAAGCCACGGATCGTCCACACCTGCGGGCTGGCGCACGACCGGATGGTGCCGACCGGCCGGACTGAGCCGCAATAAAATTTCGCCCGGCACAAAAGGCACAGGACCGGCCACTTGAAGCGGCATGAGCGCGACCAGTGGCGAGTCGGGCTGCCAAGCCCGCGCCATCTTGGGGCCACCGACGATGAGCAAACCCGCGCCGGCATACACGTGCTGAACTAACGCGGAGGCGGGCGAGCTATTGAGCAGCCACGCACCCGGATTTACCAGCAGTACCACGTCCCGGTCTTGCAAAACAGCCGGACTCCACGCGCCTCCGTAAAATGCGTCTGGCTCCCGCTGAATCAAGGCCTCGACGACCCAACTCGAATCCGCGCTTAAACTGCGGCGCAAAAAGGCCAAATCCTCGCTAGGGCCTCCGGCCAGCAGCAGCACCCGCGGGCGCCCTGCGAGAATCCGAGTAAACGCGAGGGCCTCGTTGTCGGCTGTCGCGAATTCCCCTGCCGCAGGATCGACGACCACGCGAAAAATGCGCGGCCCAGCCTGCTGGGGCGTCACTGCAAACGAGACGCGCTGCACCTGTCCGTCGCCCTCCAACAGCAGGGATTGTCGCTGGAGCGACTGGTCGCCCTCGTAAAGCCGGACTTCCACGCGCTTTCCCTCGTATCCCCAGCTCCGCACCTCGGCGTCGATTTGCTGACGCTGACCCACGTACCCAGTCTCGGTCGTGCGAACGTCCACGAGTTGGACATCGACGGGCACCTCTGCGCCCCCTACGCCGAGCGCATATACAGGCACGTCCAGTTCCGCGCTCAGGCGCACCGGGTCGCGGCCCAAGTTGTGGCCTCCGTCGGAAAATAAGACCACGCCTTGCACGCGCTCCCGCTCGGCGACTGCCTCCAAGCTAGTCGCGAGTGCGCGGCCTATATCGGTCGCCTGACCGCGAGTGCTTGCGACCGCGACCGTATCGAGTGCAAGCGGATATGCAGACTCGGCAAATCCCCAAGCGCGGACTTCAGCCTGCTGCAGGCGCACCGACCAACCTTCGTCGCTCAGCACGGCCACAGCCTGCTGTAAGCGCGTGACCGGCCCCTCGGTCACCCTCATGCTCGGGCTCGTATCGACCAATACTAGCACCAGCGGCCGGATGACCTGCTGGTGCCACCACGTCAAAACCGGCTCGCACAACACCATAGCCAGCAAGGCCACGGCCGCGCCGCGCAACACCACGAGCACCATGCGGCGCTTGGGATCAACCTGCGGATACGTCCGCTGATATACCCAATAAACGAATGCGATTAGAAAGGGCAGCAGGACGAGGAATACGCGGTGTCCCGCTAGCTGGAGATGGCTATCGGACCACTCAGACACGCCAGCTCAGGCGGGGAGCAGCGTCCACAGCGAGACTGTCGCAGACGCCACGGTTGAGGTAGAAGGCCCCAACAGCCCCCACCATAGCGGCATTATCGGTACACAAATCGTACGCCGGACAATGGAATGACAGACCTCGGCCCTCGACCGCGGCGCGCAGACGTTGGCGCAGGCGCTGGTTGGCAGCAACGCCGCCCGCGAGGCATACGGTCGCAACGTCTGCTCGATCCAAGGCCAACAGGGTCTTGGCGACTAAGGCATCCACCACGGCTTCTTGGAAACTGGCGGCAATATGGGCGAGTTGCTGCGTGAGCGCTTGCGGGGAAAGCGAGCGCACGTAGTGCAACACCGAGGTTTTGAGACCGCTAAAGCTAAAGTCTATCTCGCCCTCGAGGGCGCGGGGGAAGTCAATGGCCTCGGGATCGCCGTCCGCAGCCAGCTCAGCGATGAGCCGGCCACCGGCCACGGCCCCCTCCCCAGGTAGGAGGTCCAGCAGTTTGGCGACCTTATCAAATGCCTCACCGGCTGCGTCGTCGCGCGTGCGGCCCAGCACCTCGTATGAGCCGAGTTCGCGCACCAAGATCAACTCGGTGTGCCCGCCCGACACCAGCAGTGTCAGGAAAGGGACCTCGACCTGCGCAGCGACCAAGTTGGAAAACACGTGGGCCTCTAGGTGGTGAACGCCGATCAGTGGCTTATTGCGCGCCAACGCCAACCCCTTGGCCAGCGACAGCCCCACAATCAACGACCCAACCAATCCCGGGCCCCGCGTCGCTGCCACCCCATCCACTTCTTTCCATCCTATGCCCGCAGTCGCTAGGGCCTGCCGCACGACCGGCACCAACGTGCGCATATGGGCGCGCGAGGCCAGCTCGGGCACCACGCCCCCGTATGGCGCGTGATCTTGTTGTGAGAAGATGATATTGGAGTGCACGGCGTACGACTCATCGACGACCGCCGCGGCCGTCTCATCGCAGGAGGTCTCCAACCCCAATACCAACATCCTAGTCGCTCACCAAATCGACGTATGCTGGCACGATCTGACGCACCTCAAAAATCGGCGTCTCCGCACTGTACACCGGCAGCGCACTCCCCTGATATTCGGCGTAATCCACGTATAGCTCGATGTCGCGAGTTGGGTCCAGCCCAGTGATCACGCCAACCCCGCCGCGCACCTTGACTTGGGCGGTGGCTGGCTCGGGCCGCAGGCGCGCCTCGCCGAGGTGTAGCACGGTAATCGGTACCCCGATTACATCGTCTTCGGCCAACATCTGCACGGCAGCGCGCACGCGCACGGTCCCGGGCACGAACGCAAGTTGCGTGCGCTCGGGATGCCGCAAGGACTGCTCTACGTCCACGTCTTCTGTAACATTCTGCAAAACCAGCGAATCCGTCTCCACATAACGCAATGCGGCAACCTGCTGCTGGGGGCCGATCACCCGGACGAACGCGGGGTCGGCTTGCAGCGGCGTCACCTGTACGTGGGCATCGGCTACCTCTAACTTCGCTTGCACCCGCACCGATACGTCCCGTTCCATCCTCGGCGCTAGCGCGATTTCAATTTCTTTTGGTTCGAGGATTTCCTTGACTTCGACATCCAAGTCGGCCGCCCGTTTGGTGATTTGGGAAGGGGTCAGACGGTGGATCCGATTCCTACCTTCGGTTCGCAACCTCAGAATGAAAGAGTCGTCGTCCAAGTTAAACAGCAGGTCCTTGCCCCCTCCTGTGACTAAGACGCGAACCGTGGGAGGCACTTCACTGGCCAGCACCACATCTCCTTCCGCGCCCTCGCCCGATGGAGGCACTTCGACCCGGAGGCGCACTGCAATTTCTTTATCGTAGTACTTCTCTGTAACCGCGTGCAGCCACAGCGCAAAAGATAGGACCAGTGCTCCAGCCCAGATTCCCCAACTGCTTATACTGATGTTGGCCAACGATGGACCCCATAAAGAAACTCTGGGGGACTGACGGCTTCAGCCGTTCAGGGGGATAGGAGCGGCCTGAACGACGGGGCCGTAGGCTCCCTGAGTGAAGGACGATTTTAGATAGTTTATTGAAATTTACTTATTCCTTTTGTAAGTTATAAGTATGTCAAACAAACGTAAGAGGGTAGGTTGCACCCACATGATTCAATATCACTTGGTTTGGTGCCCCAAGTATAGGCGCGGCGTCTTGACGGGCGAAATTGCCAACACGCTTGAGCAGCTTCTGTATGAGAAGGCTGAAGCGCTTAGCCTGGAAATTATATCGCTGTCGATACGGCCCGATCATGTTCACTGCTTTATCACGGGAACGCCTACGATGGCCGTCAACCAACTGGTTCGCCACCTCAAAGGCTTTACAGCACACGAACTGCGTGAGCGATTCCCGTCTCTCAAGACGCGCTTGCCTTGCCTGTGGAGCCGTAGCTACTATGCAGGTAGTATCGGTGAGGTGTCGGATGCTACGGTTCGTCGATACATTGAAGCCCAAAAAGGGGTATAAATGCAACGGACCTACCAGTATCGTTTGTATCCGACGCCCCAGCAACAGGAGACGCTCAACACCATCCTGCGCCAGTCGTGCTTGCTTTACAACGAGGCGTTGGAGCATCGTCGGCAGGTGTATAAGCACACCGGCCAGTCGGTGAGCTATCCTGCTCAGTGGAGTCGATTCAAAGAGGAGCGCAAGGAGCGGGTTGAAGATTTTGGTTTGCTCAATGCTACCTCCGTGCAACAACTGCTTCGCCGATTGGACAAGTCGTTTGCGTCCTTCTTCCGTCGTCTCAAGGCCGGCGACAAGCCGGGTTTTCCACGCTTTAAGCCTTCGGCTCGTTTTCGCTCTGTTGCATATCGACATCAAGACGGATGCACCCTCAAAGGGGCTTGTCTGTATGTGCAACACGTCGGCGATGTGCCTATCAAGCGGCACCGCGCCGTACCCGAGGGATGCCTCAAGCAGGTTATCATCACGCGCAAAGCGGGCCACCGCTGGTTTGTCTCCTTTCAGGGCGACGATGGCCAGGAAACGCGGCCTCTTAAAAGCGGCCAGGCCGTTGGCCTAGACATGGGCCTTGCGTCCTTGCTGGCCTGTTCGGACGGCACCTTGATTAACAACCCGCGCTGGTTGCGTCGCTCGCTTGGCAAGCTCCGACGCACACAGCGGGCTCTCGCCCGTAAGACGCGCTTTTCGTCGCGCTGGTGGAAGACCAAGCGCCAACTTGAAAGCCTGCATTGGAAGATCGGCAACCAACGCCGACACTTCCTGCATCAACTGACCTATCGCTTGACGGATACTTTTGCTCTGATCGCCGTAGAGGGCGTTTCGCCGTCCTTTCTGCTGTCGAACCGACACCTTGCCCTGTCGGCTTCGGATGCAAGCTGGCATTTGTTCCGCTCGATGCTTGACTACAAGGCTGAAAGGGCTGGTTGTCTCGTCGTCGAGGTGGATGCCCGCTACACGTCCCAAGCCTGCTCGGGGTGTGGGCAGATAGAAAAGAAAACGTTGAGCCAACGGTGGCACTCCTGCACATGTGGGACGGAATTGAACCGAGATGTCAACGCCGCCGTGAATATACTTAATAAGGCCCGATGCGGGCCTACGGAGCCTAACGTAGAGGTAGTCAACTCAAGCGTGCTCCGTCAAAAAGCTGACCTGCTTTAGCCGTCAGTAGCTTACAAGAAGAAGAGGCTCCGCAAAAGGGGGCCTCTTCTCGTGATCTACTACTTCTACCGCGTGCCAAAGGCAAAGATGGGACCGTTTACTTAAATGATTTCTTGAGTTCTTCGCCGATACTCAACTCTCCGTTGTCTATTCTCATATGGTATCCGCAACTCGGATTCGTGCAGGCCCATGCTTTGTAGTGAATGGCTGCGCCGTCTCTTCCATAGTCGGAAAGCGGAATTAAAACACCTTCCTTGCACTTCAAACACTCAGGAAAATCACCTTTTTCCATCCGACCCTCCCTTCCGGTTTTAGCGTGCGACCACTAGGGGCCACGCTTTTATCAGAATCGCCGTAAGCCTGCCTGCTTTAGCTGGCAGATGCAAGGCGTGTTTTGAGTGATGGGCACCTAGTGCCCGCGAGCGAGAAACATCTTGACAAAGGACACTTTATGCAGAGATTAAATATATGCACAAAGTGTTCAAATATCGGCTGTATCCCACGCACAAACAACGGTCTGTGCTGTGCAAGCATCTTGAGGCGTGTCGTCGTCTCTACAACACGTTTGTATGTGACCGAGTCCAAGCCTTTGAGCAACACGGTGAGTCGCTGAGCATGTATGACCAGCTTGGTAAGCTGCCCTTTCTCAAGACGGACTGGCCCCCTGTGTCGGATGTGCATAGCCAAGTGCTGCAAAACGTCGGCGTCCGCGTCGATGTGGCGTTCAAGGCGTTCTTCCGTCGCTGTAAGGCCGGTGAGCATCCAGGCTTTCCGCGCTACAAAGGGGAAGGCCGCTACGACAGCCTCACCTACCCGCAGGCGACCGGCTTCGCCCTCAAGGGGCGGTATCTTCGTCTGGGTAAGGTGGGGCTGGTCAAAGTGCGCCAGCATAGAGGACTTGAGGGAAATTCTAAGACCTGCACGGTGCGCCGCAGTGCCACCGGCAAGTGGTATGCCACCATCGTCTGCGACGTGGAAGCCAAAGCATTGCCGGAGAGCACTGAGGCTGTGGGTATCGACGTAGGACTGGAGAAGTTTGCTACGCTGTCGTCGGGCCAGCAGATAGCTAATCCGCGGTTTTTTCGCCAGGAAGAGCACGAGCTGGCCAAAGCGCAGCGCAAGCTCTCTCTTGCCGACAAAGGCACACCGGAACGAGCCAAGGCCCGTAAGATCGTCGCCCGCGTCCATGAGCGCATTCGTTTTAAGCGCCATGACTTTGCTCACCAGTTGGCTCGTCGGTTGGTCAACCACTACGGCTTGATCTCCGTTGAAGACCTGACTATCAATGGCATGGTTCACAACCATTGCCTTTCCAAATCTATCCATGATGCGGCATGGTCGCAGTTTCGGCAGTGCCTGTTCTACAAAGCGGAAGAAGCTGGTAGGACGATGGTGGCCGTAAACCCGGCCTATACCTCCCAGGATTGTTCCCAGTGTGGGCATCGGCATCGTAAGACATTGTCCGAGCGTATGCATGTGTGTCCTTGCTGTAGCGTCGTCATGGACCGAGACGAAAACGCCGCACGAAACATCTTGAGATTGGGTCTACAATCTCAGGCTCCAAGCCAAGAAGCCGCCGCGCTTTAGCCGGCGGAGTAGTCACTCAATGTACTTGTGCCGTCCTGCTGTGTCAATTCCAACGGGGGATCACATTTGCCCAAGATGAGCGGCATATTCATATACGGCCCGTTCTTGGGCGGCCGTTTCCACCGAACCGGGGCGCAGGTTCCGAACCTGCGTCAGGGCGTCCGCCGCGCTGCTGCCCATCCTCACCAAATAACTCGCCAACATCGTGCCCGTGCGCCCCAACCCCGCGCTGCAATGGACCATCACGGGTCGTCCTTGCTTGACCTCCTCATCGACGAATTGAACAAACGCTCGTATATCCCCGAGCGAAGGCGGCTGCATATCCTGTATGGGTAAGTGCAAATATGCTATATCTCGTGCCTCCACTTCGCCCGCCTGCAGGGGATTTGCAGTCAACGACACAATCGCCTTTACGCCCTGCGCCGACAGCAAATCGAGATCGCCCTCCAGCCGCTCGTCCCCTCCCCGACCGCCAATCTGCCCAGCACCCGCCAACCGACCCTCTAATAGCCAACCAAAATTGAACACCATGCTAGCGGCCTTCATAGGCTGCCTGCGGCCCTTCAACCCAACTCTCACCTCCGACCCCCACTTCCTTCTTCCATATCGGCACGATCTGCTTGAGCCGATCAATGGCGTACTGACACGCAGCCAACGCCTCGGCCCGATGAGGGCTAGCGACGGCAATCAACACGCTAATTTCTCCGATTTCGAGCTTACCCACGCGGTGAACCATCGCGACATCTACGACGCCCCACTGCGCCTTCAACTCGTCGCCAATCTCCGCCATCTTCTTCTCGGCCATAACCGGGTACGCTTCGTACACCAAGTAATCGGTTTGCTTGTCCCCAGAGTGATTGCGCACCACCCCGGCAAACGTGGCTACCGCGCCATTTTCATCGCGCACCACTCCGGCAAACAAATCGTCGGGTTTTATTGGGTCTTCGGTAATTTTGAACACGTCAGCCCCCACTTACAGGCGGAATAAGAGCGACCTCATCGCCCGCTTTTAACACGGTATGGTCCCCCACGTATTCGGCATTGACCGCAACCGACAACACCTGCTGCACGGCCGCCAATTGCGGATACGCGGCCACGAGCTCGCGCTGCAAATCCGCAACTCGGTAGCCTTCCGCAATCTCCCAGTCGCAGCTCTTGTGGCCGACTGCATCGCGGCAGGACGCAAAAAATAAAACCTTGATTTTCATAGCCAAGCGCAATAACGCCGCGACCCGTGCACAACGGGCCGCGGCGAGAAAAAGGAAATGGGACCCTTGTGAGGCCCCATTTCACTCACTAATTACTGCTGTTGTCCGCTGAGGAAACTACCTGAGCAGCACCATTTTGCGCTTAGCTACGTAGTCGCCAGCATGGAGCAAGTAAAAATACATGCCGCTGGCGACGCTAGCGCCGCTTTCGCTCCGGCCATCCCATACGGCTTGGTACTGACCTGCAGCCAGCGCCTCGCCGTCAACCAGCTTGCGCACGGCCTGACCCGCGATGTTGTAAATCGTCAGGGAGACGATCGCATCGCTGCTCAGAGCGTAGGGAATGGTGGTTTCTGGATTGAAAGGGTTGGGATAGTTTTGATTCAGCGAGTTAGCCAACGGCAGGGCAGCTAGCGGTTTGGCAGCAGCCCAAGCCGCGCTGAAGTCAATCGCCAAGTTCAGGGCCTTGCCGGCCGCATTCTCAGTATCGGTGCTCGCCGTAATGCTGAGGAAAGACACGAGCTCGGCGTCAACCTCAATCGACGAATTGCCATTGGCATCAGTCGTATTGCGCACGAACGCGCTACCATGGGAGGGAATCGTGCCGATACCGAGCACGGACACCGACTCCGCGCTTCGATTGTACACGTCCCACAAGACGGGCTGCCCCTCACCCGGGTCGCCCCAGAGATTGGTGAAATTGACCGAGTACGTGATCTCGCCGGGGCTGTCGTCATCAACAGCGCCCATATCGGCCCCAGAAGTCAACGCGTTGCCAACCAGCGGTGCAGTAGCCACCAGCACTGGATCTGGCCGGTTGAGGTGCATGCTGCGACTCAACAACTCGGTATCCAAGTAATCGCGCACGCCGGACGACGGTCCGAGGGACACGCTGTGGACCACAATATCCGCCTCCATCTCCTCGGTAAAGCTGTCCGAGGTGACGAGGGTGAAGGTTCCTAGACCGGCTTCGCCATCTACGACTTCGCTAATAACGACAGCGCCGCCCCGCACCTGATTCCCAGAGACTTCTACGGCTGGCGCCGACAGGCTAAACGCAGAGGAACCCGCAAACGTGGTGGCCTCCAGATCAAAGGCCTCGGCTGGCTCCACCGTCACGATAACCTCAACCTGCTTCACACCGGCTAGCCCGGTCGCCGACAGCGCAACTGGAATTTTCGCACCCGCACCCGCGACCACTTCGTTGAGGGCCTTGTCATCGTTATTCAGGGAAACCTGCGAGACGAACATCAACTGATCGACATCTGGCACCGCCCAAGTGGCGTTGAAATCAATCGCCAAGTCGATGGTATCCCCGGCCGGATTTACAGCGGTCGTGCGCGCTCGAACATCGAGCGAAGTCGCCGCGGCCTTTAAGTTGCCTTCGGCGTCGAACTTAACCACGGCATTGCCAGCCTCATCGGTCACATTCCGCAGGCATACGTACACGCCGGAGGGAACCTCGCCGACACCGAGCAGATAGACCGACCGAGAGCCGGTATTGGTGATGTCCCAAGCAATGGTCTGGCCCTTGGCGGGAGCACCATCATCGGTGTAATTGACCGAGAACTCGATCTCGCCGGGGCTGCCGTCCGCGGCCGCACCTGTGCCGACCGAGGAATAGGCCGGATTAAGGGAGACCGATGAGGTCGCCAACATATTCGGCGGGGGCACGGCCCAGTTGACGATGAACAATCCCTCGGCACCAACGACATCCCGGTCCACAGACGACGGCCCAAGGGACACGCTGCTCACCACAATCTCGGCCGAGGACTCCCTGCTAAAACTACTCGACATCGTGAGGGTAAAAACCCCCAAAGCACCATCGCCATCTACCGTCTCACTAAGGGTGGCTACACCGCCTTTGATCTGATCGTCCCCTAACACTTCCACGCCAGACCCAGGCGAAAAACCAAAAGCAGGGGTAAAGGTCGCCTCCGCTAGATCGAAGGCCTCCGCGGGCAATACCGTCAGAATAATTTCAACCTGTTTTACCCCGACCATTCCAGCGGCCGACAGCGGTACCTGCACTTGCTCACCAGCACTGGCGGCGGCATGTTCCCCATCCAGCGAAATGACGACGTTCGCGTTATCCCCAGCGACAGCGGCACCACATAGTGCGAGCAACAGGGCGATGGCAAGAGGAAATATCTTGCGCACGCTGTTCTGCATAGTTGCTTCTCCTTCTATTTATGAACCTGTTTTACATAGTGAAATGGGACCCCAATTTGAGGCTTGAGGTCCCATTTCACTAACTCGCTGTGCAGTGGGTGCTTACTTGAGCAACAGCATCTTCTTGACTTCGTGGAACTCACCGCCCGCCTCCAAGCGGTAGAAATACATCCCCGAAGACAAACTGTGCCCGTTGTCGTTCGTCGCGTCCCACTCCACGACGTAGCGACCCGCGCTCTGATGCTCGGCTACCAGCGTCCGAACCACCTGACCTACTACATTATATACGGTCAGTTCCACGTCCGCCGCCTGCGGCAACGCATACTTGATCGTCGTCGCTGGGTTGAACGGGTTCGGATAGTTGTTGGCCAGAGCGAACGCCTCCGGACGCGTCTGCAACTGCACTGGTGCCGGCAACGCCAGACGGTTGAAGCCAAACTCGCTGTCATACGTCTGGTTGTCAGCGATCTCGATGAGCGTGTTCTCGATCTCCGTCGTCGGACGGAACACCAAGCCCAGCGCCACCTCGCCGTCGGAGACCACGTCCCCGTGAGCGACCACCGTCAAGACACCGGCTTCGTCAGCCAGCACCTGCGGTGTGGCAAACGCGCTGCCACCCAGCGGCTCATCGGTCAGCACCTGGACGAACTCCAACTTGTCGGCCTCATACTGAACCTGCAAGCCGTAGCCCTTGATCGCGGCGAAGTCCGCCACGCGCACGTCGAGGACAAAGTCCTCACCCACGATGGGCATGGCTGTCCGCGCATCCAGATACATCCGCGCATCCGCATTCAGACCGGCGAACATGGGCACGCGCTTGCCCGCCGCCGCCGTGCTGCGACCGAAGTTGTCGGCAAAGACGAAGAAATCTTCAAAGTCGATCGTCGCGTTGGGTGACAAATCAAACGCAGGATCAAACCCGGTGTCTTCCGCCGTCAAACCGAAGCTGTCGGCGAAGATGAAGAAATCGTCGAAACCGATGCGGTTGTCAGTACCGAACAGGCCGAGCAGCGCGCGACCTTCGCTATCCACCGCGATGTTGCGCACGGCCATCGCCGTATGCTCGATGTCGGAACCCGTCTCGTTGTCCAAGTCGTAGGGCCGCACCTGATAGGTGTAGCGCACGCCATTGAGCGCTGTCTCATCGACAAAGGACGTAACACCTGCATCCACCTGCGCGATCTTGGCGAACTCGTCTTCGCCCGCCGCGCGGCGATAGATGTTGTAGCCATAGACGCCGACGACCGGCTCAACTCCGAGCGGGCCAACGGCCCCGGCAACAACATCCTGCAAGATTTGGTCAGACGGTGAGAGCGTCCACGTCAGGGCGATGCGGCTGCCCTGATCGTTGGGCGCATCCAACACGCGGAGCGACGGCACGGCCAACGGCGCGATATTGTCGATGGCGCGAACCGGCTCGTCCGTGAAGATCACTTCCGAGGACAGCACGCCAGCGACCACGTTCAGCTTCGGAGCCACGCCTTGTGCGTAAGCGAGGGCTTCCGGCAGCAGCGAGGCGAACACCGGTGCATCACCGGCTTGAGCCGCTTCCATACTGGCCATCAGCGTCTCGGCCATCTGCGCGTAAGGCTGGTTCTCAGCACTGACGAACACGGCCTTAGCAGCACCGTGCGTGGTCTGGCCACCGCGCTCGGCGGCAATGCCCCAACGGGTGGAGACATTGTCGAGCGTAGCGACGATAGCAACACCTCTTTCCACGCCCGGCACGGCATCTACCATGGCCCAAGGAACCATTTCATTGCCCAGCACGGGCAGTGCGCGGAAGATGCGATAACCGTCGATCTCGTCGTGATGTTCCGACAACTCCCAAGTCAGCAGGAGAAAGCCGCCTTGGTCGCCTTGGCCGTCAGCACCTGCGTAGTCTTGAGCCACCAGATTGCTGGGAGCACCCAACGGAGGCGCAATGACCGACACGGGGATCGGCACCGAACCGGAAGCACCAGCGGCGTCCACAACCGTGAGGACAACTGCGGCCAGACCAATCTCCGTAGGCGTACCCGAAACCGTCCGCGTGGCCGGGTCAAACGACAGGCCCGCGGGGAGCCCCGACACGCTATAGACCTTCGGCGGGGTCCCACCCGGGACTTCTGGTATCGTTAGGCTATACGGCTGGCCAACGACGATTTGGATCGCTCCCTCGTCATGCTCAGACGCTGGATTGGCCTTGCCAGCACCAGTGAACGCACCGAACAACCCACTCAGGTCGCCGAAGTCCAACATCGGGTTGACCGTGATGGAGAAGCTCAGCGTGACAGTGGCTCCGGCACCGTCGGTCGCCGTGTAGGTGACCTCAGTGGTGCCTTCGGCTTCGGGCGTGCCCGAAACCGTCCGCGTGGCCGCGTCAAACGACAGGCCCGCAGGCAAGGCGGAGACGCTGTAAGTGATGTCGCCTTCACCGCCCGATGCTGCCGGCAGTTCCATCGCGGAGACCGCCGTACCAGCAGTGGAGGCTACGTCGTTGATCATAGCTCCTTCGGCGAAGGTCAAGGGATCCATCGGCGGATCAACAGGATCCATCATACCCTCGGAGATCGTTATGGTCCCCGACTCGACAGTCAAGCCCGCGCTCACACCAGTCAGCGTGATCGTCTCGTTGCCCTCATCCTCGCTGTCGGAATTGGGATCGATGATCAGAGCTATCGAACCCGAGATCGAGCCAGCCAGAATTGTGAGGCTCGGATTGAACAGCGCCGCGTAGTCTTCGTCACGCGTGGCTTTTGAAGCAGGATCAATCGAGATGGTGACGGTCGCGTCTGCGTCCAGCACCTTGCCGTCCAAGGTCGCGGTAACCACAATGTCCGTAACACCGTCGGCCTCGCTTACCGTATGCGGATCCGCCGACAGCGAGATGGACGTGCTAGCGGTTTCGTCATCGGCGATCTTGATATCCACCGAAGCCGAACCACCAGAGGCTGAAGCCTGCACACCAAGGAACTTATTGCCATCCACCGTGGCATCGTCGATAGGCGTGAGAGTCAGAGTCGTACTCGCTTCGGTCGCGCCAGCCTCAATGGCGACGCTACCGCCCAAGGACGCGGCGTAATCCACATCGCGGATGGCCTCCGCGCCACTGCTTGGAGCCCCGAGCCGGAATTCGACCGTCTCGGCAGCCGGAGCGGCTCCCGCCAAGCGGGCTGTGATCGAGATTTCCGTCGTGTCACCGCTTTCGCGGATCGACTTCTGACTCGCTTCCACACTAGCGACTGCAACCGTGGGCGGTGGTGCCGCAGCAACATCAATGGAGAATTGCGTTGCCGCGCTGTTGCCTTCGGTGTCGATCACCGTGTAAACGACGTTCGCCTTTCCAACCGTCGTCGGCGAACCGGAAATCACCCGCGTGGACTCGTCGAACGACAGGCCAGCAGGCAGGTTGGCCGAGACACTGTACGTCCGGTCACCTTCACCACCCTCAGCTTCTGGCAGTTCCATGTTAAACGCAGTGTCTTTCACGCCTTCAGTGTTCCCTGGGAGCGCACTGAACCTAAGCGCACCCGGATCCACTGGCTCCTCAGCCGGATCGGCGTCTTTCAGCGTTATTGTCGCGGTGCCAACCGTGACGTCCTCGTCATCATCGTTCTTTACCGGACTCTTCAGGGCCTTCACAACGACCTTCTTATCTCCACCGTTCAAGGCGGTGACAGAGATCGTCGTCGAGCCACGTACTTCTCCGGCCGGGATCGTCAGAGAGCGCAGCGTTGCTTCGTAATCTGTATCGCGCTGCGCCGTCGCTCCATCAGAACCGTTAGGAGCAAGGACCAAGGAGATATTCACGGGGTCGTCAAATGTGGAACCGTCTATTTCACCGGTCACCGTAATCTCATTCGCACCCGTGGCCGCCTTGACCTCAGCAGGAGCCACCGACAACGCTATATTGGTGGTAGGCGTCTCGTCGTCAACGATCTTGATCCCTGCTTCGAAATTAGTATTCCCAACCCTGGCTCTCACAATGAGACCCAGCGCACTACCTCTCGCGTCGTTGTCAACGGGCGTGAGAGAGAGCGTCGTCGTCCCCTCTGTCGAGCCTGCCGCAATGGTGAGATCACCCACTATGGCAGTGTAATTCACATCGCGCGAAGCAGCCACTGTGCCGTCAAGGAACGTCGTCACGGCATCAGTGCCGCTCTCCACAGCGTCCATAATGGTGAACAACACTTCCTCATCATTCGGCAAGGCCGCCGTCAATGTAACTTTCAGCGCGACCTCCGTCTCGCCAGCATCCTCACGTATTGTACCAGGAGTCGCCGTCAGCCCCTTAATAGAAGCAAGAGGCGTATCCGTTATCTTGATTGTACCGGGATTAACGGTTATTGCGCCGTCGTTGAGTTCGGGTTCGGATGCCCCGATACCCACCAAAACCGCATCAACCGACTCCCCTCGATCTCTGGACTTAGGATCGATTCTAATGGTCGTCGACCCCGATGACTTCTTCCTTGGAATTGTTAGAGAAGGCAGCGATAAAGTGGTATAATCCACATCGCGCACCGCCACCTCTTCCTTAGCGTTAGCAGCAGCGGCCTCTCTGGCGGCCTCTTCGTCAATAACCAAAGCGAAAGTCAGAGCCTTCTTGGTGTCTACCGCTCCATTCAAGGTCGCGGTCACCGTGATATCGATCGGACCTTCTTCCTCGCTTATGGAGCCCTTAGAGAAAGAAAGATCGATATCCGTGCTTGGCTTGTCAGCGTCAATCAACTCGATCATCGCTGTGCCAAAATCCACGCCAGAATTGGCCATGATCGCGATCGTAAGATCAGTATCATCGGTACCTTTCGTGGCGATGGGCGTGAAAGTGATCGTCCCCGATATCTCGTCCTTATCTTTCGGAATCAGGAGATTGGGTAGCGTTATGCGGAAGCGCTTATTGAGCTCTGCATCGGATCCCGATGCAAGACTCAAGGCTATATACGTATCCGCCGCCACTTTTGCGCCTACTTTGGCTTTCACCGTGAGATCGGTCGCACCAGCGTCCTCGCGCACCTTATTACCGTCAGGGCCACCACCACCACTCACCGTCAGGGTGATAGCACCCGTCGGCGGGGGCGTGAAGACATCGTTGTCGGTGATCGTGCCCGTCGCGGTCAACCCCCCCACTGTCAGCGTGAAGGTCTCGTCCTCCTCAACACCGTTGTCGTCCCTGGTCGCCACACGCACCACTGTCGAGGTCGAACCGGCAGGAATAATCACCGTACCCGATGCTCCCGCGAAGTCGGCGAAGTCCGCTTGCGTTGCCGTGTCGGTACCCTCTAGCGAGATACTGTAGGAGAGATTCTGAGCCACGGTGGACATCTTCGATAGCGTCACCGTGAACACCACAGCGTCACCCTCGACCGCGCTCGCATCAGCCACGCTCACCGACGGTACCTCGTCGTCGACGATCGAGCCCGTCGCGGTCGCATCCCCCACTGTCAACGTGAAGGTCTCAGGCTGCACCGCCTCCTCCTCGGCGTCGTCCACGGTCGGCACAGACACCATTCCTTCTGTGTCACCCGCAGCAATAGTCAACGTCCCACTGGTCGCCGTGAAGTCGGTTTGCTTTGCCGTGTCGTCGTCTCCAATCGAGGTCGCGTAGTCCAACATCATAGCCTCGTCGTCCGCCACCGACAGCGTCACCGTGAACACCACAGCGTCACCCTCGTCCGCGCTCGCATCAGCCACGCTCACCGACGGCAAATCGTCGTCTCTGATCGTGCCCGTCGCGGTCGCAGCCCCCACTGTCAGCGTGAAGGTTTCGTTGAGCTCAACCCTGTCGTCTTCCGCGGTCGCCACAGACACCGTCCTCGAGGTCTCACCCGCAGGAATAGTTACCGTACCCGACGCCCCCATAAAGTCGTCAAAGTCATCTGGGGTTGCCGTGTCGTTAACCTCTATCGAGATCCCGTAGGAGAGACTCTGAGCTACGGTGGACGTCTTCGACAGCATCACCGTGAACACCACAGCGTCACCCTCGTCCGCGCTCGCAGCAGCCACGCTCACCGACGGTACCTCGTCGTCGACGATCGAGCCCTTCGCGCTCGACATGTCGCCCAACATGGCGTTGGCCGACGGGTTCGACAGCGTTACCGTGAAGGTCTCAGGCTCCACCGCCTCCTCCTCGTCGTCGTCCACGGTCGCCACAGAAGCCATACCCGTGAGCGAACCCGCAGCAATACTCACCGTAACCGAGGTCGCCTCAAAGTCGGCTTGCGTTGCCGTGTCGTCATCCCCAATCGAGGTAGCCAAAGTGACCGTCACCTCCGCGTCGGCAGCCTCCGACAGCGTCACCGTGAACTCCACAGCGTCACCCTCGTCTGCACTCGCATCAGCCACGCTCAACGACGGCGGCGGCGGCATGTCGTCATTGGTAATCGAGCCCTTCGCGCTCGACGCAGCAGGATCCAACACGGCGTTCGTCGGGTCCGACAGCGTCACCGTGAAGGTCTCGTCCTCCTCAATAGCGTCGTCTTCCGCGGTCGCCACAGAAGCCGTACCCATGAGCGAACCGGCAGTAATAGTCACCGTACCCGATTCTCCCATGAAGTTGGCGAAGTCATCTGGGGTTGCCGTGTCGTCAGACTCAATCGAGACCTCGTAGCCGACCGTCACATCCGCGGCGGCAGCCGCCGACAGAGTCACTGTGATACCCACAGCTTCACCCTCGGCCGCGCTCCCAACTTCCACGCTCAACGACGGCGACTCGTTGTCGGTGATCATGCCCTGCGCGCTCGACGCAGCAGGATCCAACATGGCGTTGGCCGAAGGGTTCGACAGCGTTACCGTGAAGGTCTCAGGCTCCAACGCTTCAAGAAGGTTGTCGTCCTCGGTCTCCACAGAAGCCATACCCGTGAGCGAACCCGCAGCAATAGTCACCGTAACCGAGGTCGCCTCGAAGTCGGCTTGCGTTGCCGTGTCGTCATCCCCAATCGAGGTAGCCAAGGTGACCGTCACATCCGCGTCGGCAGCCGCCGATAGGGTCACCGTGAACTCCATATCATTACCCTCGGTCGCATTCCCATCAGCCACGCTCAACAACGGCAACGGCGGCATAATCGAGCCCTTCGCGCTCGACGCAGCAGGATCCAACACGGCGTTCGTCGGGCTCGACAGCGTCACCGTGAAGGTCTCGCCCTCCTCATCGCCGTTTGCCGCAGTCATCACAGAAGCCATCCCCATGGTCTCACCCACAAGAATAGTCACCGTACCCGATGCTCCCGCGAAGTCGTCGAAGTCATCTGGGCCTGCCGTGTCGTCAGACTCAATCGAGACCTTGTAGTCGACCATCACCTCCATGTCGGTCGCATCCGACAGGGTCACTGTGATATCCACAGCACCACCCTCGGTCGCGCTCTTAACAGCCACGCTCAACGACGGCAAATCGTTGTCGGTGATCGTGCCCGTCGCGCTCGACGGGTCGCCCAACACGGCGTTGGCCGAAGGGTTCTCCAGCGTCACCTTGAAGGTCTCGCTCCCCTCAACATCGGTGTCGTCCACGGTCATCACAGAAGCCATTCCTTCTGTGTCACCCGCAGCAATAGTCACCATCCTAGGGGTGTCCGCGAAGTCGTCGCCAGACTCAGTCGAGATCGCGAAGTCGACCGTCACATCCGCGTCGGCTTCCGCCGACAGGGTCACTGTGATATCCACAGCACCACCCTCGGTCGCATCCGCAACAGCCACGCTCAACGACGGCAACGGCGACATATCTTCGCTGGAGATCGTGGCCTTTACGCTCGACATGTCGCCCAACTCGGCGTTCGTCGGGTTCGACAGCGTCACCGTGAAGGTCTCGTCCTCCTCAACAAGCTCGTCGTTCACGGTCTCCACAGGCGGCACCATTACCGAGGTCTGACCCGCAGTAATAGTTACCGTACCCGTTCCTGCCATGAAGTCGACGAAGTCAGCTGGGTCTGCCCCGTCATCAGCCTCAATCGAAATCTCGTACTCCACCGTCACATCCTGACCGGTCGCCGCCGACAGCGCCACCGTGAACACCACATCCTCACCCTCGGCCACGGCCGCAGCAGGAGCAGACACGCTCAACGACGGCATATCTTCGCTTCTGATCGTGGCCTCCGCGCTCGACATGTCGCCTACCATTGCATTATCCGAGGTTGCCGATAGCGTCAGCGTGAAGGTCTCATCCACCTCAATATCGTCGTCGTCCTCGGTCGCCACAGGCACCGTCGTCGAGGTCATACCCACAGCAATAGTCGCCATACCCTCGGGGACCGCCGTGAAGTCGTCACCGCTGGTTGCTGTGCCGTCCGAGGTACTGTATGTCACCGTCACCGGTGCGATAGCCTCCTTCGACAGGGTCACCGTGAACACTGCATCATCACCCTCGGCCACGGGATCCGCAGGACCAGACACGCTCACCGACGGCAAGTGGCCCTTGATCGTGCCCGTCGCGGTCGCCGTAGCAGGAGGTAACCCTGGTACCAAGGCATTGCCAGACGGGCCCGGGTCAGCCAATCTCAACTCGAAGGTCTCGGCCGGCTCATCGATGCCGTCGGCCACGATCGGCACAGACACTGTCTTCTCCGTGTCACCCGCAGCAAAAGTCAGCGTCACCGACGCCGGTGTAGTTCCAGTTGTAATCGCTGTAAAGTCGCTACCCTCGGTCGCCGTGAGGTCGGTGTCAGTCGGAGTCCCGACGACCGTGTAAGTTACCGTCGTCTCTATGCTGCTCGCCCCCGTCAGCGACACCGTGAAGGTCGCAAAGGTACCCTCGTCCACGGGATCGCCAGCCATCACATTAAAATCTGGAGTAGCGTCGTTGTCAGTGATCGTGTACGTCGTCACCGCCAGCTCCGTGCCCCCCCCAGAGAGTGTTGCGTTCGCCCCCTCAGCCGGCAGCGTCAGCGTCAATGTGATGCCCTCAGTGTCCACCTCATCGATTTCGTCGTCGATGATCGGCACAGACACTATCTTCTCCGTGTCACCCGGCTCAAAAGTCAGCGTCCCCTCGGTCGCCTCAAAGTCATCATCACTGGCACCAGTCCCAGCCGTGACCGAGGCCGTGTAATTTACCATCACTACCAGGTCGCTCGGTGTCTGCGTATCCGCGGGACCCAGCGTCACCCTGTACGTCGCCGATGCATTCTCCGCCACTGCGGCCGGATCCGCAACCGCAACCATGTTCACCACTACCGGCTCGGTGTTATCGGTGATCGTGCCCGTCGCCTTCAGCTCCGTGACCCCCCCCGAGAATGTTACGCCATCCGGGTTCGACAGCACCAGCGTGAAGGTCTCTTCAGGCTCATCAAGAGCATCGGTCAGTGCAGCGATCGTAATCGTCTCCGTCGAAGTCCCACCAGCAGTCCCCGTAATAGTCAACGTGCTCGGTGTCGACGTGAAGTCAGTTGCTAGGCTTGCTGGGTTGTCAGCCGAAGCATCAACTACAGCCACGTAGTCCACTGTCGCGGTTTCGGGCGTTCCGTCAACCACTCCCAACGGGGGCGTCAGCACCACCGTGAAGGTAACATCACCACCCTCTGTGCCGGTCCCATTCCCTACCAATAACGTCGGCAGTTCCTGCGCCGCCGCCTCTCCGGTCCATCCTAATACCAAACCAACGGCCAACAACCAAGGCATATAGGCCAACCGTCGCACGAATAACTTCGTGTCGTGTATCATTACTTAACCTCCCCAGGGAAAGCTTCCCTGATTAAGAAAGTGATATAAAAAAATGGATTTACTTCAATCCGACTAAGACTTCGCATTCCTGTTCCTGTTCGTGCGTGTTTCATATGCCCCCTTTCGCGGCTTTTTCGCGGATAATACAGACGCATTATCCTCTATAATAGAGTTAATTATACCGAGAAAAAATAGAAGTGTCAAGAATTAATTCCCCTTTAACTTCATTAGCCAAAATACCTTATATCCCTTCCCTTATATCCCTTCATGTCATCCCTTATTTTCAAGGGCAAAGAGCAATAACAAAGGATATCAATTTATATACTGATACCCCTACTTGTCAACATATCTATGCACCGGACGACGATTTTTTGCCAATCACTCCTGTGCCTCGTACGATTCGGTAGCCGCCACCACGCGGTCGCCGGTGGCTAATCCGCCTAGGCCGGTCACATCGCGCCACTCTCCATAACAGCCGCCTCATCCAAGGCCGTCGGCAAATATCCCCCATCCCCAACCCTTTGTCAACCATCCCGCTGCCGCCACCACGCCACCACCACGCCCACAACCACCACCAACCCCACCAACACCGCCCCTCGCGCCCAAGCCAACACCGGCGAAAAGTAGCGAAACTCCACCTCGTGTTCCCCGGCTGGCAACGCCACCCCCTTCCATATATAATGTATACGCAACATCTCGGCCTCCTCCCCGTCCACCCACACCGACCAATTCGACTGGTAATTCTCCGACATCACCAACACGCGCGGCCCCGCACTCTGCGTCCGCAGGCGAATCAACCCCTCCTTTGGATCGTACGCCAGCCGCTCCACCCGGTCGCCGGCCCGATCCCCCGCGCCATTGAGCCGCACCGCCGGCGCATTCTCCAGCAACGCCACGCCCTGCGGATCCACCCGGCCGCTCAACAGCCGCCCCAACACGGCCTCGCCGCTATCCAACACCTCCGCTTCCGGCACTAAATAAAACCACGGCAATGCCTGCGGATTTTCGTACAGCCGAAACCGCGCCCCCTCAAAGCGCAGCGGATAGGCCGCCATATTCAATTCTAGAGGCTTGGGCACAGCCAGATACTTGCCGTTGAGCAAATTCAACAGCGATTGAAACCCAGCCGACGGCGCGCCCGTGCGCAGAAACTGCTGCACCAGCGGCTCAAACTCCTTCAGCATCCGGTCGTAGCGCCCTACCGTCAAATCGTGAAAGCCCGTAATGGACCAAACCCCGTGCAAGTGATAGCCCGGCTCCTCTAGCACCCGAAAGCTAGGCAAGGGCAAGACGCGGAAGAGCGATTCGTCCTTTTGCAAAAACTGCACCGCGCGCGGATTCTCCCGGCGAATATCCGCATAGCGGCCCGGATCCCGATAGAGCAAATAAACCCGATCAACGCGCCACGTGTCGAACAGCGTTACCGCGCACAACCCCCCCACCAGCACCGTCCCCGAAAGCTGCCCCCCCAGCCGCAAATAGAGCAACGCCAAGCCCGTGCCCAAAGCCACCACCACGCACCAGCCGCCGCGCGCAATCCAATCGTAGCTCCCAGCCAGCACAGCCCGCTTCTGCGGCGCAATGTCTCCGTAGAACAAATTTATCCACGCATCGGTCGTCCCCTTCGGAAAAAGCGCCACCAGCAAGGCCAGCGCGGCGAGGATGCCGCCGACATAGGCCAAGCGGCCCCGCAGCAAGGCCCGCTCATCCGCGTCGGCATCCAACACCCGCTGCAAGCCCAATCCCGCCAGCGCACACCCGGCAAACGCAAACACAAACGCCCCCATGCCAATGGCGCGCTGCACATCCGCCCCAGGCAGCAAGTGAAACGCCAGCCAATGCACGGGCGTGTGCTCGCCCAACACGTAAGCCAACGCCAGCACAAACACCCCGCCTAACAGCGCCACTTGCGGTCGTCGCCGACACTCCGGCACCATCAGCAGCGCCAAGAGCACGGCCAACGCGCCAAAGTACTCGGAGTTGATCTTGAACGCATTGCGGCCCCAATAGCGCGAGCCGCCCTGTACCAGCACATTGTCGTACCCGCCGAACTCCGGCACCACCAGCGAAGCCACTTCCTCGGGATGCAGCGACCAACTCCGCGCATACGCGAGCTGTTCCTCCGCGGTCTTACCCCCCACCTCATCGCCCGTAGCCCGCTTGGACTCGGCGCGGGTGTACATCATCACCGGAAAAGCCCCCTCAGCCCCCAACGCCAACCCCAACACCACCGCACCTATAAAATGAATAAAGCGCCGCACCAAGGCGGCCCGCTCGCGGCGCATCTGATATAACTTAAATAGGAAATAGACGCCGAGGCCCAAGAGCGCGAAGTACGTCATCGGTGGATGAGAGTAAATACACGCGCCAGTCAGCACCCCGACAGCCGCCCAATAAATCAGCCGCCTCTGCGCCAAAGCCCGTTCCAACGCCCAGATGATCCACGGGAAAAGGGCGATTACCCCCATCTTGGCGTAGTGGCCAGCCAACGGAAACGCCAAAAAGGTCGGCGCCGACATGAACGCCACCCCGCCCCACAGCGCGGCACGCCCCCCCACGTGAATTTGCCGCAAGTACGCATACATACCCAAGCCCGCGACGCACATCGTCAGAATGTAGCGCCAGCCAATGTAGCGCTGAAAAGTCGTAAAAAAATACAGGACGTATGCCGGGAAGTACTGGGGGCGAATGGCCTCGGACTGGGGGAAGCCGCCCATCTTGGGATCCCACATCGGCTGGTCCACAGTCTGCACCTTGTCCCAGAAACTCAAGGCCGCGCCCTTGTGATAGTCCGTGCCTACGTCCATGCCAAAGACGATCTTGTCCGAGAGCGGAAACTCGTAGAAGTACAGCAGACTCAGGGCGAGGAAGAAGACCAGCGGAAAAAGTCGGTGATTCCACAGAGGCGGCCTATCGGCCTTTGCCGGGGCTTGGGTTTTGGCGCGTTTGCTTTTGTTGACCATGCAGTCCTTCCAGGTGCGTCCTATTCCATTTCCTCAACCGCCCGCAAATACACATCCTCCAAATCCTCCGCCAACCGATCCCAACTAAACCGCCCCGCCCACGTCCGGCCCGCCGCGCCCAAGTCCCGCCGCCTTGAGTCATCCGCAATCAACGCCCGCATCCCGTCCGCCAAAGCACCCACATCCTCGGGCGGCACCAACACCCCAGTCTCGTCGTGGCGCACGGCATCGCGCAAGCCGTCAATGTCGGTCCCCAACACAGCTTTCCCAGCGGCAGCAGCTTCTACGGCCACCATGCACCAACCTTCGTAGCGAGACGGAACGCAGACCACGAGGGCGCGGCGCAAAAGTTCGCCTTGCTGTTCTTCTTCCACGCGCCCGATAATCTCCACCCGGCCCTCCAATCCCACCCTCCGCGCCAAGCTCCTCACGCTAGCGAGTTGCTTAGAAGTGCCGCGCCCGGCCAGCTTAAGGCGAATATCCGGGTGCTCAGCGGCGATCTCGGCAAACGCGGCAATCAACAGGTCGATCCCCTTAGTATGAATATCCATGCGCCCAAAGTAGAGCAAGTACGGATCTTCCTCGGACGCCAGCGCAAAAAAGCGCCGATCAACGCCGCTGTACACTATATCAACCGCCGCGTCGCGGGCGCGCTGCCGAACGCGCGCTTGCACGCTAGGGGCAATCGTCAGTATCCGGCCATAAGCCCGCAGGGCGCGCCGCTCGCACAGCCACGCCACACCGCCCACGAGCGGATGTTTGGCAAGGGCGTGCCATCCCATGAAGTGATAGAACAAAAGCAACCCCTGCCGCCGCAGCGCAGCCGGCACGCGCAAAGGCGCAAAGGCCGAAAACTCGTTGATCCACAAATCCCACTCTAGCCGCTGCAACTGAGCTACGGCCGCGCGGCAATAGCCCACCCGGCTCAGAGCATAGCTGCGGGCCGAGCCAACGCGCAGCAGGCGCAGGCCATGCCGTTCGGTCTCGCGCTCGGCCCCGGGAAACAGGCCACTGACGACGGTGATCTCGTGGCGGCTGGCCAAGCGGCGGTAGAGTTCCATCGCCCGCACCGCGCCACCACCGCCCAACCACGGGTTGGCAATGTCGTCGTACATCAAGTGGCATATCTTCATGGGCGGAGTGCCCGCGCCTCAGAGCACGCCCTTGGTCGAAGGAATGCCCTGAACCCGCTCGCTGTGCTGCACAGCCATGAGCAGGGCGCGGGCGAACGCCTTGAACAGAGCCTCAATGCCGTGGTGGGCATTGTGGCCGCGCACGAGGTCGAGGTGCAGATTCATCCGGCCTTGGTCGGCCACCGCGTAGAAGAACTCGCGCACCAAAGACACATCCAGCGCGCCGACCCGCTCTTCGCTAAAGGCCGCAGCAAAAACCAAATAGGCCCGGCCCGACAAATCTATCACTGCCCGCGCCAAGGCTTCGTCCATGGGCACGTAGCTGTGGCCGTAGCGCTGGATACCGGCCTTGTCGCCCAAGGCTTGGGCAATGGCTTGGCCGAGACAGATGCCCACGTCTTCCACTGTGTGGTGAGCGTCCACGTGCAGGTCGCCGCGGCATTGGACCTCTAGGTCGCACAGGCCGTGCCGAGCCAAGGCGTGGAGCATGTGGTCGAAAAAGCCGAGGCCGGTGTCGGCGCGGCACTGGCCGCTACCGTCGAGACACAGCGACAACTCGATCTCGGTCTCGGTCGTCTGGCGCACAATCTGCGCCGTGCGGCGGTCTGCGCTCATGGCGTGGGCTTCTGTTGGCGGATGCGGATGGCTTGCGCGTGGGCCTCCAAGCCCTCGGCCTGCGCCATGCGGGCGATGTGCTCGGCCGCGTGGGCCAAGCGCTCGGGGGTGTAGGCGATAATGCTCGTCGTCTTGACGAAATCGGCCCATCCCAACGACGAGGCGTAGCGCGCCGCGCCTTGGGTCGGCAACACGTGGTTGGTGCCGGCGAAGTAATCGCCGACCGGCTCGGAAGAAGCCGCGCCGAGGAACAGCGCGCCGCAGTGGCGAATGGAGTCCACCCAGCGCCACGGGTCGGCCACCTGCAACTCGGCGTGTTCCGGCGCTAGGCGGTTGAGCAGCTCAATCCCCACTTCGAGGCTAGGCACCACGACAATCGCGCCATATTCTTCTAAAGCACTACTTATAATTGAATAGCGCGGAAGCGCCGCTCGCTGCGCTTCGATTTCCTCCTGCACGCGGCGCGCTAGGGCCTCGCAATCCGTGATACACACGGCCGCCACCCCCCAGCCGTGCTCGGCTTGCGAGAGCAAATCCGCAGCTACCAAGCGCGGATCGGCCGCCGCGTCGGCGAGCACCACAATTTCCGACGGGCCGGGCAACAGCGCGATGCCCACCGCGCCGAAGACCTGCCGCTGCGCGGCCACCGTATAGGGAGAACCCGGGCCGACGATCTTGTGCACCGGCGGAATGCTCTCCGTGCCATACGCGAGCGCAGCCACGGCCTGTGCCCCTCCTACGGCGTACACCTCGTCAATGCCCAACAAACACGCGGCCGCCGCAATCGTCGGATGCACCTTGCCGGTTTCCACCGGCGGCGAAACCACGCAGAGCTGGTCCACGCCAGCCACCTGCGCGGGCACGGCCGTCATCAGCAGGCTCGAAAACAGCGGCACCTCGCCAGCCGGCACGCACAAGCCCACCCGCTCGATGGGCGTGATTTTCTTGCCCAGCATCACCCCGTCGCCGTCTTCGACAAACCACGAGTTGAGTTTTTGCCGCTCGTGGAAGGCGCGGATATTAGCTACCGCCGCCTCCATGGAAGCGCGCAGGCTCGGGTCCAGCGCAGCTTCTGCCTCGGCGAGCACGGACGCTGGCACCCGCAACTGCTCAGGGCACACCTCCACGCCATCGAACCGCTGCGTTAGCGCGCACAGCGCGGCATCGCCTTCTTTCCGCACCTGCCGCAGAATGTCTCGCACCGCGTCCTCGACCTTGGGGTCGGATTCGGGGCGGCGTGCAAACAGGGCGGCGAGCGGCTCGGCCAGCGGCTCGGAGGGATAGGACGCAATGGGCACCATCCGTTCAGTGCTATCGGGGTGTGATGTGTTGAGTCATCGTGAGTTCGAGCCGTTTTAGTCCCTGTGAGGAAGGGTGTCTTATACCTAGGCTGACCACTCGACCTGCTATTCGTAACGCATCCGGCAGGTATTCGGGCGCAACAAGCAAGCAAGGAAAAACATGAAACCAAGTCAACATAAATCGCCTTTCTCTCAGGGAGCACAAGGCCCCGTCGAGAAAGCCGCTCCTATCCCCCCGAACGGCTAAAGCCGTCAGTCCCACGGAGATTATTGATGGGCTTGGCTTCGTCTCCTCCCTCGGCCCCCTCGTTGCCGCTCAGTCCGTTTCATCAGGTGAGGTCCCTGAAATTCGATCTAACTGCCTGTTTTTCCTCGAAATCATCAGTACATCAGCATCTGCTGACGATTTTGTAGTACAGCCTGATGGGCAACGGTCGTCTTTCGATCTACCAGCCAGCTCGCGGGCGATCCGTGGGGTGCTCGCTCCATCCCTCGGCGCGGGCGGTTGTCGGTTCGGGTCCTCGTCGCTTTCAATGCCGTTGAGCCAGAACGCCAAGCCCAAAAGACGGCTTGGCGTTCTGGCTTACAAGCGCGTAGCTCGATGCGCTCACCTTCGCCTTGGGTTCGTCTAGGAGTGCGCCAGCGCTTGCCCATGCAAGCCGAACTAACATGTAAAGAAGCAGGCTTAGTAAAAGTGCTCGGCTTGGGTCAACTGCTCGGGGCAGACCGCTTCGCGGGCCATTATACCATCTGGTCTGGGATCTGGAACTGGAAAGGGAATTATATCTCTGAGTGCCCAATCCGTAGGAAAAACGAAATCGTATCAAATGTCAACCACTGACGGCTGAAGCGCGTCAGCTTGTCCCTGGCCGTTACCCCGCCGCAGCGGAGTAGACCGAAACTATAGGCTCGTTGACAAGAGCCCTTGCCCGGATGTTCCGGGCGGCGTTGCAATCGGCGTGAGCTTGATGTCCACATCGCTTGCAACAAAACCGGGATTGTGAGGAGCGATTACCGCGTTCGACATGTTCGCACTGAGAACACATCTGAGAAGTGTATTTGGGATCGACGATCTTGAGCAGTACGCCAGCTTGTTCAGCCTTGTAGCTGATAAACTGGCGAAGCTGATCGAAGCCCCAACTTCCCATGCGGTTACGTTGCGGCTTGCGAAACCGTATCCGGTCGCGGATGCCCTTGAGGTCTTCAAGAGCAATACCGAGACCGGTGTCTTTGGCCTTCGCAACGAGTCGCTTAGAGAGGGTGTGATTGGTGTTGCGACGAAAGCGTGCTTCTCTATCGGCAATGCGTTTGAGCTTCTTGCGGATACGCTTGCGTCGTCGTGCATTGGCAGCCAAGTCGGCTGCCGATTGAAGAGCTTGCTTGAGCGTCTGGCATTTGACGCGAACTTCCTCCACGTCTTTACCGGTGTGAAGCTCGCCGTCCGAGTCAGTAGCCAGGTTCTCGACACCAAGATCAACGCCGAGAAAGTCGTCGGTATCACACGGCGGCTCGGGTTCATGCTCGACACAGGCCATGATAAACCACTTGCCGTCCTTGCGGCGCACCAGTTCGGCAAACTGCTTGACTTGGTCAAACTGGTTGGCTTGGTAGTCGCCCATCACCATCGGGATGTCATGGCGAACACCATCCGCCGTCTTGATATTAACGGTCGTCAGGCTTTTGTAGCGGAACGAGCCTTTGCGGTAGGGAATAGCCGCCAGCGGACGAAACGAGACTTGCTTGGACTTGTCCCGCTTGTAGTTAGCCGCCACCTGAGAAAACGTCAGGATCGCAATATCAGCGGGCAGATCAAACGTCTCACGGACTTCGTAGTAGTACAGCTTGTGCAGCGCATAGCTGTTGGCCAACTGGCGCTCAAAGGCTTTTTCAGCCACCCAATTACACGCGGCATTAAAGCGGCGCATGGTCTCTTCGAGCGCGTTGGCTTGCTCAGCCATAGGAAGGAGCTTGATTTGTATAGTTCGTTTCACAAGAATGAATATAGCCATAAGACGGCAGACTGTCAAGCTATGTCGGCCTTCCCTCAGGGACACTGCGTGCCCATCGTTCAGGCCGCTCTCTTTTCCCCTGCCAGCTAAAGCAGGCAGTCCCCAAGCGAGATTTTTTATGGGCTACGCGACACAGAAGCCATTAGCATTATTGGAGCGAATCGTAAAAGCCAGTTCTGACGAGGGCGATGTTGTACTAGATCCTTTCTGCGGCTGCGCTACGACACTTGAGGCGGCTCATAAGCTCAATCGCCGGTGGATAGGTATCGACATCGCTATACACGCTATCAAGCGCGTGGCGGCCGTACGGCTCAAAGATCGTCTAGGACTTTCTGAAGGTGTAGATTTTGAGATTGGAGGCGTTCCCAAAGACGTTGAGGGAGCAACATTATTGTGGGAACGAGATAAGTACCACTTTCAAAAGTGGGCCGTAGAGCAGGCCGAAGGCTTTGTTACAAGTAAGCGTTCTGCTGACGGTGGGGTTGATGGTCGCCTTTACTTCGAGGGCAATGTACCAGAAGGCAAAGGTCGCCAGAAATTGGAGAGCATGATCTTGGAAGTGAAAGGCGGCCAGAATGTAACACAAGCCGATCTACGCAGTCTGCGCGGCGCGTTGGCCGATGATTCCTCTGCGTGTATGGCCAGAATGTAACACAAGCCGATCTACGCAGTCTGCGCGGCGCGTTGGCCGATGATTCCTCTGCGTGTATGGCTGGTCTGATTATTCGGGTTCCGTTAGGGCCACGTAAACAGACCAACTTTGAGCGCGAAATGACAAGGGCCGGTAAGGTCCCAATTAGGGGCCGCGAATATCCTGTATTGCAATTACGAACCGTTGAGCAAATTCTTGCTGGCGATCCTTTTGACACCCCTCCCCCGCTAGGTCGCCATCAAACGCCCCAGCAGCTTGTCTTTTAGCTGGATTTAGGATTGAATCAGGTGTATATTTCAGTGGTGCTACCCTCCAACAATAGCACTTTTTTACACAGACAGGAGGGCCGTGCAGTTACCCGCTCGCGGCCCTCTTTTTGCATCAACTTCAAGCCCATAAATTATCATAAAAATCTCCTTTGGAGCCCCCCGTCTTTAGGCGGGGGAGGAAAAAGGTGTAGTCTCTGCGACAGGCGGCGCAACGCACCAGGCGTTGTGGCGTCCCCGAGCAGAGGCTTATATTAGGTGTGCGCCCGAATGGCTCCCGGATGCGTACGAGCAGTCTGGCCACAGTATTGTGGCCACATAGGAGCCCGAGCCAACAGCTTAGGCGATAAGGCACCCTCCAAGAGGGGTAAAACTGTTTAGCCCTTCGGGGCATGCGCTCAGGATGGCTGTTGGCACTACACGTCGATAGCACTGTATGCGTGGATCGAGTGCGCACTGGTAGTTCAGCCAGCCCGACAGTGCGTTCCGAATGCCTCGGGGTCTCGCCCCCCAAGTGGCTGCTTGGTGTCAGCAGGCATATAGTTCCGCTGAGTAGCTCAATGTCGCATCCTGCGATGTTAAGCCGCGTCCGTGATTCTCCTATTCGCACGGTGCTCGTGTAATGTTTAGGTTGCCTTCCTGTTTCGTTGCATAAGATCTCATGTGGTGTTTGAAATGCCAAGCCCTTTCGCGGCCGATGATTGAGCCGATCCATGATGTGTTGTCAGACAGTGTATCGAGGGCCGTGCCTTTGGGCACATACTGGCGAATCAGCCCGTTGGTGTTCTCGTTGAGTCCGCGCTGCCAGGCATGATAGGGATGGGCGTTGAATTCAAGTTTTATTATGATTATGATTTTTTGCCTAATTACGGTATAATTGGCCCCGCCAGGGCCTATCGCGCCTCAAATCCCGTTGTATCAACGATAACCAAGGGTATCCCGCATCCTGATGGAGGGCGACCTGCTCGACGGGGCGCACATCAAGACGGGTACGCTACCGGTCAGTCCCGAACCAAGAAGGTCTCCAGCTTGGTGGACCGGGCCAAGAACATCTTCCTAAGCAGCGGCGGAAGGCACGACCTCGACCTTGACCTCGCGCTGGACCTGCCCCCAATCATGGCAGACCGATCACGCATCGTCCAGGTCCTGTCCAACCTCCTGTCCAACGCGGCACGGCACTCGCTGGAGTCGTCCGTCATCCGGGTGACCGCCCTGCGGGAGTACCCTTGCTGGGTATAATAGCGCTGGGAGGGACATAGCACCCTCATAAAGGGTCATGCCCAAAGCCGATCCGCCCAGCCGATCGGCGTCAGCAGATACGAGACAGTTTTCTAACTCAACCGCTTCTACAAGGAGCTTTTCTTATGAAGTCATTGATGGTCAGTCTTCTCGGCTTGGTGTTGAGTGTCAGCGTTGGTGCCGAGCCCCTGCTTAAGGGTCGGGTCTGGCTGGCGTCGGGGCCGCCAGCGGCTGGGGTCCACGTGCGGCTGTTCGACCTAACCGACCTGCGCCGCTCCGTGGGCACGACCTCGGACGAGGCCGGGTATTTTGCCCTGCGGCTGGCAACCGTGGGTGGGCCGGCCCGTCCGCAGGATTTTGCGTTGGGGCAGAACTACCCCAATCCGTTCAATCCCTCGACGATCATTCCCTACCAACTACCTGATGCGACCCACGTGCGGTTGGAGGTGTTCAACCTGCTCGGGCAGCGGCTGGCGACGTTGGTGGATGGGGAACGGCCGGCCGGGGCGCATACGGCGCACTGGGACGCTACAGATGCGGCGGGTCGGGCGGTGGGCGCGGGCGTGTACATCTACCGGCTCAGCGGCGGCGGGCATACGGTGAGCCGGCGCATGGTGCTCATCGACGGACAGGCCGGCATTTCGGCGGGCGGGTCAGGACCGAGGCAGACGGCGGCTGTAGGCGTAAAAACGGAGGGCTCGGTCTATGGGTTGACCGTGGCCGGTGCCGGCTTGATCGCGTATGTGAACCCGGCGTTTCGGGTCGGGACAGACCAGGTCAATCTGGTGCTTGCACCGCCCGACGGCCAGGCGCGGATGAAGGTGGCCACGGGCGGGATTTTGGGAGACGTGAACAACGATAGCCAAGTGGATGAATTTGATGTGCTGTATGTGGCGCTGTACAGCAAGGATCCCTCTATTACGCTGCCGAATAATGGCGACATTTCTCTCGGCGATGTCAACGGCGATGGCACGGTTGATCTGGCCGATGGCTTGCTCCTTGCTCTATACAAAGTCAATCCGTCTGATCCGACGTTGCCACCGGGGATCGGCCAACCCGTCGACGGCGGCGGGGATGATCACGGCGATAGCCCGTCGGCGGCGACGGATCTGGCGGTGGGCAGTTCGCAGTCGGGACAGATCGAAACCGGCGGCGATGTCGATTACTTCCGCGTGGAGGTCAGTGAGTCAGGGGACTTGACCGTTCAAACGACCGGCCGCCTCGATACGAAGGGGCAGTTAGAGGATAGTGCGGGCGTAGTGCTGGCCAGCAACGACGATGGCGGCGACGGCTATAATTTCCGCATCGTCCACGCGGTCAGTGCCGGCACTCATTACATCAAGGTCGAAGGCTATAACGCCTCCGCCACCGGCAGCTATACCATTCTCGCCAGTGGCTCCGGCGGCAGCGACGGCGGGACTGTGAACATTGCAGATGCCAATCTTCGTGCGGTGATCGCAGACGCCTTGGGCAAGGCGCCGAATGCGCCGATTACCCCGGATGAAATGGCGACGTTGACGGGACTTAGCGCAGCCAATGAAGGCATTCGCAACTTGGCCGGACTTGAGTTTGCAACCAATCTGACGGGGCTGGACCTTGGTGTAGAGCGGGTGGATGAGAGGTTGGTCAACAGCAACGATATATCTAATCTCTCGCCGCTGGCGGGCTTGACCAACCTGACAAGATTGTACCTTGAATCCAACATCATCGCGGACGTATCGCCGCTGGCGGGCTTGACCCGGCTGGAATTACTGAGTCTTGAAGCCAACAACATCACGGACGTATCGCCACTGGCGGGCTTGACCCGGCTGGAATTACTGAGTCTTAGCACCAACAACATCACGGACGTATTGCCGCTGGCGGGCTTGACCAACCTGAGATGGTTGAGTCTTAGCACCAACAACATCGCGGACGTATTGCCGCTGGCGGGCTTGACCAACCTGACAAGATTGTACCTTTACGCCAACAGCATCGCGGACGTATCGCCGCTGGCGGGCTTGACCCGGCTGGAATTACTGAGTCTTTACGCCAACAGCATCGCGGACGTATCGCCGCTGGCGGGCTTGACCCGGCTAGAAATAGTGAATCTTGAATCCAACATCATCGCGGACGTATCGCCGCTGGTGCGCTTGACCAACCTGACCTGGTTGGATCTTCGAGGAAATCCTCTGAGCGTTGCCTCCATCAACGTTCATATTGCGGCCCTTGTACGTCGCGGGGTTGCGGTATTCTTTGAATCGTTCCGCCAAGGAGACTTCGACATTGAACTCGTTTTTCTCGATCCCTTCACTGAATTTCAGAAGCGAGTGGTCGAATATGCGGCTAGGCGCTGGATGTCGATTATCCCAGAGGATCTACCGGACATTGAATTTCCTCGGAGCGTGTCAGGTCCGTGTTTCGATCGGTCGTTTACCATCTCCCGCGGAGAGCGGATAGATGACCTGAGGATCTATGTGACCCACGTGCCCAATGGTGTCCCTGACTTTGTAGCTGGGATAGCTGGTCCAAGATTAATTCGTGTGGACTCCGGTCAGACTATCGTCGGTTGCCTAGCACTCAGACCCGTCCCCCGTCTTTCTAGGTTCTTTAGAGAGCTAGCACTCCACGAGATGGGGCACGTCTTCGGAGTGGGGACGCTCTGGAATTATTTTGGCTTCCTTCAGGCTAGGTATGGCGACACGCACTTCAACGGGCCGCGGGCGACGGCCGCGTTTGACTACGCGGGCGGACGGAACTACCCGGGGCCGAAAGTGCCGGTGCAGAGGGAAGTTGGAGCGCACTGGAGGGGTTCTGTGTTCCAGACCGAACTCATGATTCCGTACTTGAATGGGCGGGGGTGGCTGAGCGCGATCACGGTTCAATCCTTGGCCGATCTTGGCTATCGCGTCGATGTTACCCAGGCCGATCCCTATATCCTGCCCAATGCTGCACAGACCCGTGAGGAGATCGCGTCGATTGATGCTTGGGATGACCGCTTGAGCGAGGGGCTGAGCCTGTCCACCCATGTGGAGTCAAAGCTACAGTGCGGCGTCGGCAGCGGCCAAGCGCGGGAGTCGATCTATGTGGTCAATGAGCAGGGGGCTATCATCCGCACCCTAGGCGACTGAAATAGCCTAGCGGGGCGCGTTGTATGAAGAGGCTCTAACAAAAGGGGGGGCAAACAAACCTCCACAGAGAAAAGGGCTACCAAAATAAGATACGAGACGGTTCTCTAACTCAACCGCTTCTACAAGGAGCTTTTCTTATGAAGTCATTGATGGTCAGTCTTCTCGGTTTGGTGTTGAGTGTCAGCGTTGGTGCTGAGCCGCTGCTTAAGGGCCGAGTCTGGCTGGCGTCGGGGCCGCCAGCCGCTGGCGTCCACGTGCGGCTGTTCGACCTAACCGACCTGCGTCGCTCCATGGGCACGACCACGGACGAGGCCGGGTATTTTGCCCTGCCGCTGGCAACCGTGGGTGGGCCGGCCCGTCCGCAGGATTTTGCGTTGGGGCAGAACTACCCCAATCCGTTCAATCCCTCGACGATCATTCCCTACCAGATACCAACCACTACTCACGTGCGCTTAGAGGTGTTCAACCTGCTCGGGCAGCGGCTGGCGACGTTGGTGGATGGGGAACGGCCGGCCGGGGCACATACGGCGCACTGGGACGCTACGGATGCGGCGGGTCGGGCGGTGGGCGCGGGCGTGTTCATCTATCGCCTCACCGGCGGTGGGCATACAGTGAGCCGGCGCATGGTGCTCATCGACGGACAGGCCGGCCTTCCCGCGGGTACGGCGGGGCCGGGACCGATGCAGACGGCGGCTGGGGGCGTGAAAACGGAGGGCTCGGTCTATGGGTTGACCGTGGCCGGCACCGGCTTGACCGCCTATGTGGACCCGGCGTTTCGGGTCGGGACAGACCAGGTCGATCTGGTGCTTGCACCGCCCGGCGGCCAGGCGCGGATGAAGGTGGCCACGGGCGGGATTTTGGGAGACGTGAACAACGATGGCCAAGTGGATGCCTTTGATGTGCTGTATGTCGCGCTGTACAGCAAGGATTCCTCTATTACGCTGCCGAATAATGGCGACATTTCCCTCGGCGATGTCAACGGCGATGGCACGGTTGATCTGGCCGATGGCTTGCTCCTTGCTCTATACAAAGTCAATCCGTCGGATCCGACATTGCCACCGGGGATTGGCCAACCCGTCGACGGCGGCGGGGATGATCACGGCGATAGCCCGTTGGCGGCGACGGATCTGGCGGTGGGCGGTTCGCAGTCGGGACAGATCGAAACCGGCGGCGATGTCGATTACTTCCGCGTGCAAGTCAGCGAGGCGGGAGAATTGACCGTTCAAACGACCGGCCGCTTGGATACGAAGGGGCAGTTAGAGGATAGTGCTGGTGCGGTGCTGGCCCGCGACGACGATGGGGGTGACGGCTATAATTTCCGCATCACCCACGCGGTCAGTGCCGGCACGTATTACCTCAAGGTCGAAGGCTTTGACGCCTCGACCACCGGCAGCTATACCGTTCACGCCAGTGGCCCCGGCGGCGGCAGCAGCCCCGACCTGATTGTGGCCTCGGCTTCGGTCAGCGATAACACGCTGACGCTGGCGCAATCGTTCACGCTGAATGCCACGGTGCGCAACCAAGGCACGGCCGCGGCCGCGGCGACGACCGTGCACTATTACCAATCGCCGGATACGACGATCACGGCGAATGATGCACCCGTCGGCACGGATCCGGTGAGCGGCCTGTCGGCGGATAACACGAGTGCTGTGTCCATTGACCTGACGGCTCCGTCAAGTGCCGGGACGTACTACTACGGCGCGTGTGTCCAAAGCGTCAGGGGCGAGAGCAATACCGATAACAACTGCTCACCGGGCGTACAGGTCACCGTTGGCAGCGGCGATGGGGATGATCACGGCGATACCCCGTCGGCGGCGACGGATCTGGCGGTGGGCGGTTCGCAGTCGGGACAGATCGAAACCGGCGGCGATGTCGATTACTTCCGCGTGCAGGTCAGCGGGTCGGGAGAATTGACTGTTCAAACGACCGGCCGCTTGGATACGAAGGGGCAGTTAGAGGATAGTGCGGGCGCGGTGCTGGCCCGCGACGACGATGGCGGCGACGGCTATAATTTCCGCATCGCCCACGCGGTCAGTGCCGGCACGTATTACCTCAAGGTCGAAGGCTATGACGCCTCGACCACCGGCAGCTATACCATTCTCGCCAGTGGCCCCGACGGGGGCAGCCCTTGAGAGCCGAGGCGTTAGTGCCAAGGTGATCGCAAGAGACGCCAAGTCGTCGATGTAGGGCCGTATGAATTCGCCCCGGTCCGAACGGCTCAACCGAAAATCCGCACGGTAAACCGCCAACCACCATCACACCGGCTCGCCTTCGGCCAACCGCACGAAGGCGAGCCGCTCCGTTATAACCTCAGCTTCTGGTGCGACCTTAAAGTCGCACAATTTGAGTGGGGGCAACCCCTCGACCAGTGTGCAGGTCAATCATCAGTCCTCCCTGCGTTCGGAGTAATCTGGAGGTTGGAAGCAGAGGATGAAAAGCCTAATAGCGCGGCGAGCCATCAGCCAAACTTGGGCAAGATGAAGATAGGACGGGAGAACGAGAGTGAATCTGTGGTAGAGGCGTCGTAAAGGTTGACCGCTGAAAACGATGGATGATACAGCGGATGGGTCCACATGTCAGCCACCGACGGCTAAAGCGGTCGGCTTGTCCCTGCCTTTTCCCCCATCCTCCTAACACGAGCACCGTGCGAATAGGAGAATCACGGATGCGGCTTAACATCGCAGGATGCGACATTGAGCTACTCAGCGGAACTATATGCCTGCTGACACCAAGCAGCCACTTGGGGGGCGAGACCCCGAGGCATTCGGAACGCACTGTCGGGCTGGCTGAACTACCAGTGCGCACTCGATCCACGCATACAGTGCTATCGACGTGTAGTGCCAACAGCCATCCTGAGCGCATGCCCCGAAGGGCTAAACAGTTTTACCCCTCTGGAGGGTGCCCTATCGCCTAAGCTGTTGGCTCGGGCTCCTATGTGGCCACAATACTGTGGCCAGACTGCTCGTACGCATCCGGGAGCCATTCGGGCGCACACCTAATATAAGCCTCTGCTCGGGGACGCCACAACGCCTGGTGCGTTGCTCCGCCTGTCGCAGAGACTACACCTTTTTCCTCCCCCGCCTAAAGACGGGGGTCTCCAAAGGAGATTTTTATGAAAATGGCTTCCATCATGGCCATAGTGAACTGGGATCCAGAAGTATCTCAGCGCGCACACTATTGACCCCGGCGCAAAGCAGCCTCCCACCCCTATTGCATCTCAGTTGTGCGGAAAAGGGCAACCCCGTTAGAGGTCTCAACCTGAGTAACCCGACTGCAAAGAAGGGCCAAACCCTCAGCGGGCACAGGATGCTCCAAAAAGCCAATGCCAGCCGTGGAAACACACGGGGAATACATAACCCGCTGGATATGCTGACGTGGAGCAGGTGAGTTGACCTTGAGAAGGATAGCAAAAGACCTAAATCGGATGTGGATGCGCAGGGCCTTTAGGCGAGCAGAGCATCGGAGGGAAACCAAGGTCTGGAGGCGGTCCGACAAGGAAGCGGGAGCAGTAGAGTCTCTGGAAAGCATGATACTCGCTATACATACTCCAGCCCAACTTGCTTGAGCCGTGTGCGTTGAAAGGCGCACGCACGGTTCTGAGGTTCTGAGGGGAGGGGGAGGCAGTGAGGTCTCCTCCTTACCCGACTATAACGGATGGTACGCAGTTCCTAGGTACTAAGCTCGACTTTATCCATTCATGTAGCATAGCAAACGATATCGATAAGGCGTTCGACGATTCCCGCTGTTGGTTTTTGCCTGTCTGGGTGTGGAATTGACCTTGAAAAATGTTGCCAGATGTGTTTTCGCACCCAAGCGAGTGCATCGGAGAAAGTGGGTTTTGTTTTGCGATACCAAGCCCTTTGTCGGACGCTACAGGCTGTTTTTTTAGTGAGGGTATCAGCCAACAGCACCACCATAGCAAATAAGGCCAACACCAAGGGCGTGCTCCGCGCAATGGCTTGGTCATTCCACTGTCGTTGCGTTTCCATACCCAGATGGGCGCGCGCTTGTTCAAAGGTGGTTTCGACCGTCCAGCGCTGGATGAGGTGGCAACCCGGAGTGATACCACACGGCCGTGCCCGAAACGATATGGAGGACGCGTTTTCCGGTGGCATACCATGCGTTTATGGTTAGCTCTTGCCAGCGGGTATTGGGATCGTCTAATCGTGCTTGGAGGGTCGGTAACCGGTCGCCTTTGCAGCGTGGTCGGCCGACCGTACCGGTCAGCCGAGGGGGGCCGGCTCAAATAGCACCGCATCTAAGCGCAAGCGGGTGATGACGGCGACCTGATGCCGGACGGCATCCAGAAAGGCCAACGCGGAAAAGGCTTGGTCGGCTACCACCACTGAGCTACGGGTGGGTACCCAGCGCGCCAGCAGACGCAGCATCTGTTGGGCGCGCTCAAGCAGTGGTTGATGCACTCGACCCCGGACCTGATAATAGCGCTCGGACGGACATAACACCGTCAAGAAAGGCAAGGCCCAGATCCGGTCGGCCCAAGATACGGGCACCAGCAACATCAGCGACAACCAGCGTAACCCACTAGCTTTGACAAAGTGCCCCTGTAGAGAGCGCACCGGATCGCGATAGAGGCCCTTGGCCGCAATGTGATCGCCGCGCCGGCGCTCTATCGTATCGTCCAAGCCAAAAACCAACCGGCCGCGGGGGGCAAACGTAGCCAGCAGTACCTGCAACAGCCGCCGGCTGCCTTCAAGAGGAGACCATACGCAGCGATTGAGCACCCGGTGATAGGTTTGAAAATCAGACCGGTGATCCAAACCCATCACGCGCAAAAGGGCACGGACCGTGCGTTTGCCCGGCGCGAGGATCGCGCCGGGCAACAACACCTGAGCATGAGGCCATACCCGATGAGAAAAAAGGGGTGCAAAATACGACATACATTGTATTATAGTCGGTGGCAGCGGTCCCATGACATGCTCCTTGATCGTAGAGATGATTCGACACCATCTATTCGACACCATCTATACTAGGAGCTTCTTGGACCGCTGTCATTGCTTTTGGATAAAGTCGAGCTTAGCCGGATCAGACCTACCATCCGTTACAGACTGATATTAGGTATCGTCTTGGCGCTAGGTGCTCGTGCGTAAATCAGTTATTATGTTATATTATATACATTTAATGCCTTAAAATCGCGCGGTGTTCGCGCCGCTGATCTATGAGGCCTTGCTAGACATCGGATGTATATTCATCTGTTGGAACCTCAAAGAATTTTGTTAGAGATTCTTATATCATTTTATAAACATCAGGAATGATTTCCTTGGGAGATTGAGTAATGATACACCACGCGAAGTTATTCGTGCGACGGTTGGCCTATATGCCTTGGTTGTTAGCCGTTGGTTTGGTATTAGGATGGACCGGAGAGGCGGCGGCGCAGGAGCTACCGACGTTATTGGTAGGGAATGGGACCGGCACAGAGGGTGGTAATGTTACCTTCACGGTGGTGGTGTCGCCCCCGTTGGGAGTGGTTGACGGAGAGGCCGAAACCGCGACAGTAGACTACGTAGCTAGGGTTGAGGCTGGCAACACAGCAAGCCTAGCCACTGACTTCACGTCGATACCGATGACGCTGACTATTACGGGGGCGGCTGCTCCTGGGACTTCGACGGCGACGATTGACATCGCTGCAGTGGACGATGCTCTTGATGAGCCTGACGAGACCTTCACGCTGGAGTTGTCGAGACCGTCTGGCGTAACATTCTCGGGGGGGGGCACGACCCTGACGGCGACGGGCACGATCGAAGACAACGACGGTCCGGTAACGGTGAACGTGGCTGCGACTGCGACTCCGGCCGTCGTAGCGGAGGGTCCTAATACGGAGGCGCAGTTCACGGTGACGCTGGGTACTGGGGATGCGCCGACGCCGAGCGGCCAGGTGGTGATGGTAGATTATGAGGCCTCGGCCTCGACTGGTGCCAGTGCTGATGACTTTGTGGCGACCGAGGGGACGCTGACTTTTGCTGTGGATGAGACCTCGAAGATAGTGCCTGTGCCGATCGTCGACGACGACATCCATGAGGTGAGCACTGAGGGCATCACGTTGACGCTGACGCTGGTGGAGGCACCCGCGGTGGGGAACGCAGCGCTTGGGACTGCGACCGCGACGGTCACGATCACCGACAACGAAGAGACTCCAGAGTTTAATGTGATGGCTGGCGATCCCGCGGACGAGGGTACCTTTGCGACCTTCACGGTGTCGCTGTCGGGGGCGAGTAGCGAGCAGACGACGGTAAATTACACGGTCGTCGGGACTCCGACTGACACCGACCTCACGGCGACGGAGGGTACCGACTTTACAGCTACTACGACTGCGGCGACGCTGAATTTTGCTGCGGGTGAGACCTCAAAGACAGTGTCTGTGCCGATCGTGGCCGACGGCATCGATGAGGGGGACGAGACCTTCGAGTTGAGATTGGCTGACCCGGCCGCGCCTGGCGGCACCTTGGTCCCAAACTTGGGCGACATGGCTACCGCGACGGGCACGATCAGAGGCCACTTGCCGTCGTTGAGCGTGTTTGCTCCTGCTGAGGCCGTGGTCGAGGCTGAGGGTGCGATGGCGGAGTTCACGGTGACGCTGTCGAAGGAGGCTACCGCAGATGTGACGGTGACATACAATACCTCGCTTGAGCCTGGCGACACAGCAGAGCAAGCCGACTTCACGGCGGCCACCAACCTCACGGCGACTATTACTGTGGGTGAGACCTCGACGAAGGTGTCTGTGACCATCTTGGACGACGACGATATTGAGGAGAATGAGACCTTCACGCTGACGCTATCGAACCCGTCGGCCGGTGCCATGTTGGGCGACATGGCGAGCGCGCAGGCCACGATCGCCGACGACGACAAGCCTTCGTTGAGCGTGTTTGCTCCTGCTGAGGCCGTGGCCGAGGGTGAGGATGTGGTGTTCACGGTGGCGCTGTCGGATGCGACCGGTCAGGATGTGACGGTGGAGTACGAGATTTCGATTGAGGCGGAAGACTCGGCACACCCAGATGACTTCGAAAACTTCATGTCAGAAACGGGTACGCTAACTATTACTGCGGGTCAGACCTCGGTAATGGTGCCGCCTGTGGAGACCGTGAACGACGACCTTGTTGAGGACGACGAGACCTTCACGCTAACGCTGTCGAACCCGTCTGGTGCCGTGTTGGGCGACATGTTGAGCGCGAAGGCCACGATCTCCAGCGAAGATATGTCGCCGTTGCCGTCGTTGAGCGTGGCTGTTGCGGATGCGACCGAGGGTGGTGCTGTGGATATCACAGTGACCCTGTCGGCGGAAGCCGACGCGGATGTGACGGTCGCCTTTGATATCTCGACTGAGTCTGGCGGCGACTTCGCGACGACCAGTGGTATGGTGACTATTACTGCGGGTGACACAGAAGGAATGGAGTCTGTGGCGACCGTGGACGACAACGATGTTGAGGGGAGCGAGACCTTCAAGGTGACGCTGTCGAACCCTTCGGCCAACGCCGTGTTGGGCGACCCGTCGAGCGCGACGGGCACGCTCACCGACAACGATTTGCCGTCGTTGAGCGTGGCTGTTGGGAGCGCGACCGAGGGTGGGGCTGTGGGTATCACAGTGACCCTGTCGGCGGCGACCGACGTGGAGGTGACGGTCGACTACAAGGTCTCGATTGAGTCTGACGACACGGCAGGCCCAGATGACTTCGACGACTTCAGCGAGGCATCGGGTACGATGACTATTGCTGTGGGTGAGACCACGGAGATGGTTTCTGTGATGACTGTGGACGACGACCTTCTTGAAGCGTTGAAGCCTGAGACCTTCACGGTGACGCTGGAGAACCCGATGAACGCCGTGTTGGATCCTGCTAGGTCGAGCGCGAAGGGCTCGATCACCGACAACGAGTTGCCGTTGTTGAGCGTGGCTGTTGCGGGTGCGACCGAGGGTGAAGCCGTGGGTATCACAGTGACCCTGTCGGCGGCAACCGACGTGGAGGTGACGGTCGACTTCGCGATCTCGACTGCGTCTGGCGACGACTTCGCGGCGACCCCTAGGACGGTGACTATTGATGCGGGTTCGCTCACGGGTATGGCTTCTGTGATGACCGTGGACGACGACGATGTTGAGGGGAGCGAGACCTTCACGGTGACGCTGGAGAACCCGATGAATGCCGTGTTGGATCCTGCTGCGTCGAGCGCGACGGGCACGCTCACCGACAACGATTTGCCGTCGTTGAGCGTGGCTGTTGGGAGCGCGACCGAGGGTGGGGCTGTGGGTATCACAGTGACCCTGTCGGCGGCGACCGACGTGGAGGTGACGGTCGACTACAAGGTCTCGATTGAGTCTGACGACACGGCAGGCCCAGATGACTTCGACGACTTCAGCGAGGCATCGGGTACGATGACTATTGCTGTGGGTGAGACCACGGAGATGGTTTCTGTGATGACTGTGGACGACGACCTTCTTGAAGCGTTGAAGCCTGAGACCTTCACGGTGACGCTGGAGAACCCGATGAACGCCGTGTTGGATCCTGCTGCGTCCAGCGCGAAGGGTTCGATCACCGACAACGAGTTGCCGTTGTTGAGCGTGGCTGTTGCGGATGCGACCGAGGGTGAAGCCGTGGGTATCACAGTGACCCTGTCGGCGGCAACCAACGTGGAGGTGACGGTCGACTTCGCGATCTCGACTGCGTCTAGCGACGACTTCGAGACGACCAGTGGGACGGTGAGTATTGATGCGGGTTCGCTCACGGGTATGGCTTCTGTGGCGACTGTGGACGACGATGATGTTGAGGGGGGCGAGACCTTCACGGTGACGCTGGAGAACCCAATGAACGCCGTGTTGGATCCTGCTGCGTCCAGCGCGACGGGCACGATCGCCGACAACGATTTGCCGTTGTTGAGCGTGGCTGTTGGGAGCGCGACCGAGGGTGGGGCTGTGGGTATCACAGTGACCCTGTCGGCGGCGACCGACGTGGAGGTGACGGTCGACTTCGAGGTCTCGATTGAGTCTGACGACACGGCAAGCCCAGATGACTTCGCTAACTTCAGGGAGGCGTCGGGTACGGTGAGTATTGCTGCGGGTTCGCTCACGGGGACGGCTTCTGTGATGACCGCGCCCGACGACATTATTGAGCCGGACGAGACCTTCACGGTGACGCTGTCGAACCCGATGAACGCCGTGTTGAATCCTATTGCGTCGAGCGCGCAGGGCACAATCACCGACAACGATTTGCCGTTGTTGAGCGTGGCTGATGGGAGTGCGGTCGAGGGTGAGGATGTGGAGTTCACGGTGACGCTGTCGGTGGCGACCGACGAGGCTGTGACGGTGAACTACGCGACCTCTGTTGAAGACGACGACACCGCAACGCAAGCCGACTTCAAGGCGACCAGTGGGACGCTGACTATTGCTGCGGGTGCCACAGAGGCAACGGTGTCTGTGGAGACCGTGGACGACGCCGAGGAGGAGGAACCTGAGACCTTCACGCTGACGCTGTCGGACCCGTCCAATGCAGAGTTAAGCGCCACCATGTCGAGCGCACAGGGCTCGATCACCGACAACGAGTCGCCGACGCCGAGCGTGTCTGATGCGAGCGCGGTCGAGGGTGAGGATGTGGAGTTCACGGTGACGCTATCGAAGGCATCCGGCGTGGATCAGGAGTTCTCCTACGGGATCTCGATAGAGGCTGACGACACGGCAAGCCCAGATGACTTCGTCGACTTCGTGGGAGGATCAGGTACGCTGACTATTGCTGCGGGTGCCACAGAGGCAACGGTGTCTGTGGCGACCAGGGACGACAACCGTGTTGAGGAGGACGAGACCTTCACGCTGACAGTGGGGGGGTTGACCGCGCAGGGCACGATCACCGACAACGACGTCCGGGTGCCCCCGCCGACAGGTGCTATCACCCTAACGGTGAGTCCTGCTAGTGTGCGCGAGAATGCCGGTACGGCCACGGAAGTCTCGGTTACAGCGTCCGTGGACTCGCCGACGGATGCGGCCGTCACCGTATCTCTCGCCTTGAGCGGTACCGCCAAGGAAGGCACGGACTACACGATCAGCGGCACGCAGAGCATTACCATCGCCGCCGGGGAGACGTCGGACAAGACGGCCCTGACCTTCACGCCGATCAATGACGCCGTCTACGAAGGCGACGAGACGATCCTCATCACCGGCACTGGCACCGGCTATACGTCCGGCTCGACGAGGGTGACGCTGATCGATGACGATGAGCCGTCCACGCCGGTATCGTCGGGAGGAGGGGGGGGCTCGCCACCACCGCCACCACCGCCACCGTCGCCGTCTTTTGACGATAAGACGATTGCAGCGCAATTCTACATACAAGGTACGGCTATCGACCCCCTCGTCTTCCCCATCGCCCAAGACGGCACCAAACCGCTGACCTACGGGCTATCGCAAACCAGCACCGCGCAAGCGGCCATCGACCCCCTGACCGGCCTGCCCGACAGCCTCGCGTTTGACCCCAAAACGCGCACCCTTACCGGCACCCCGGCCACGCCGCTGCCAGCGACTGAGTTCAGCTACACGGTCATCGACGCCGACGGGCGCACCGCCAGCCTCTGCTTCGACATCACCATCTACGCCCTCATCGGCCCGCCGACTCCGCCGACCGACCTGACGGTCGCCTTCGACGCCGACGGCAAGCTGGTGTTGCACTGGAAGGAACCCGCCCGCAACGGCGGCTACGACCTGACCTCCTACGAGGTGCAATACCAAAAGACGACCAGCGCCTCGTGGAGGAGATTGGCGATCCGAGTGCCCGCCAATCACCCCACAAAGACCTACACCATCGGCAGCCTACAAGCCGACGCCGAGTACAACGTGCGCGTACGAGCGTACAACCTGAACCCACTCCCGGAACTGTCGGTCGGCGAATGGGCCATGGCCAGCACCGACGAAACGGCCATGCCCGACGAAATAGCAGCCGGAACGGGCGAACCGGCTGCCGCCGGAGCCGTCTGTAAGCCCGGCCTTGGCGATTTGCTGGCGACCGAGGATGCTGGCGACGGCGAACCGTCCGGCGACGGTGACGATGGCGAACCAACGGCTCCCAGTGCTCCGGGCGCACCAACCAATCTGACGGCCACGCCCGGTGATGGTAAGCTGTTGTTACGTTGGAAGGAGCCGACCCAAACCGGCGGTTTTGACCTGACGTTCTACGATCTACAATACCAGAAGACGACCAGCACCTCGTGGATCTCGGTCGCTATCCGTATCCCAGCCAATTACCGCACAAAGACCTATTCCATCGGCAGCTTGCAAAACGGTGTAGCATACAACGTGCGGGTGCGCGTCCACAACCTAAATCCCGACCCGGAGCTTTCCCTCAGTGCGTGGACCACTGCCACCGCTACCCCCACCGAGGACGCGGCGGCCAAACAGGCTGCGTCTTTTGAACTCGCCGCTGCGTATCCCAACCCGTTCAACCCCTCCACTACCATCAGCTACGCCTTGCCGCAAGCTGCCGACGTGCGCTTAGACATCTATAATGTAATGGGTCAACGAGTGCGGACGCTGGTCGCCGCCCACCAACCCGCCGGTTACTACGCCGTCGAATGGAAGGCGACTGACGACAGCGGCCACACCCTATCATCCGGCGTGTATTTCTACCACTTGCAAGCCGGCGCGTTCCGCGCCACGAAGCGGATGCTGCTAATGCGCTAAAACGCATCGTCCCGTACACCGCAGGCCCTCCCGACGCAGCCGTCGGGAGGGCCTTTGCGTTGGGGCAATGGCATGGGGCCTTGACTGGATGCGAAGGCCCCCCCCGCCGAGCGGCCGGCCGCCGACAACGCCCAAGCAGATCGGCCCGCCCCGACCGGGAACTGTACAGGAGCGGAGAAAGAGTACTCCCTATTGATCGCCGATGCTCGATACTCCCGCGAGCAAGCCGCCGCCGCCGTGGAAGAGGCCACCCCCACGACCAAAGACGACATACTAGGCGCGAAGGCACTCGTCAGTAAACTGACAGTTTCGGCCTAACTCCGTATCGGCGGGGTAGGTCAGGGACAAGCCGTCTTCTTTAGGGGACGGTGGTTGATCAATACACGACCTTGTTGAGCGGGTATTCAATGATGCCTTCGGCCCCGAGCCGCTTGAGCTGGGGAATCAACTCGCGCACCACGCGCTCGTCGGCGACGATTTCCAGCGCCACCCACTCGTCGTCCATCTGGCTGGAGACCGTGGGCGTGTGCAGGGCCGGCAGCCGGGCGATGACGCGGTTGAGCTGGGCGCGCGGCACGTTCATCTTGAGGCCGACCTTGTGCTCGGCTTCGAGCGCGCCCTTGAGCAGCATCAGCAAGTTCTCGGCCTTCTCCCGCTTCCAGCCATCGGCCCACGCGGCCTTGTTGGCAATGAAACGCGGGGTCGATTCGCAGACCGTATCGACGATGCGCAGCCGGTTGGCCTTGAGCGATGCGCCCGTCTCGGTCGCCTCGACGACGGCATCCACCAGCCCGGGAATGCCGGCCTTGACCTCGGTCGTGCCCCACGAAAACTCCACCTCAGCCTCCACGCCGCGCGCCTGCAAGAAGCGGCGGGTCACGCCGACTAGCTCGCTGGCGATGCGGTGGCCCTGCAGGTCTTCGACGCCTTGGATGGGAGAATCCTCGGGCACGGCAATGACCCAGCGCAGGGGCCGCGCCGTGCTCTTGCTGTAGGTCAACTCGCCGACTTCGACGACATCGGCCTCGCTTTCGAGAATCCAGTCCCGGCCCGTCAGGCCCACATCGACGACGCCGCGCGCCACGTACTGGGCAATTTCCTGCGCCCGGAACATCAGGCCCGCAAGCTGGGGGTCGTCGATGTCGGGCACGTACGAGCGCGGCGCGAGCCGCACCCGATAGCCAGCGCGGACAAACAGGTCAAACGTGGAGTCCTTCAGACTCCCGGACGGGAAGCCGATCTTCAATTCCTTGGGATTCATATACATGCCTACGCAGTATATCTTTCTATGAAGTAAGCACTTCTAGTGAAGCGCCTAGTTTGACATATCCTCCCTTCATCTCGGCACTCATCCCCGCCGAGTCAGAGGCCATTCCTCTGTGAAGGATATTGACGGCCGCGTTGAGTCTCGGTCTAAGGCCATACCACAGGCGTAGCAATGATACATCCTCTGGTCGAGCCCCAGTTTGTCTCGCGGCATAGCACCGCAGCCGGAGCACTGCTGCGTCGTATTGCGGGGATCTACCTTGACGACCCACCCACCAGCACTCTCGGCCTTGTAGGTGAGACAATGCACAAAGTAACCCCATTGCTGCTCCACGATGGATCGAGCCAAACGGCGGTTCTTCACCATATTGGGGATCTTCAGGTCTTCTACTACAAATCGGCAGGCGTGATCCTTGACCAGCGCAGCGGTTATCTCATGTACCTTGCCCTGCTCCCGCTCCGTCACTCGCTGCCATGCCTTGGCCAACAGCCGACGCTTCTTCTCCCGATTGTTAGACCCCCTCTTGGCACGAGACAGGATGCGCTGGCGTCGCTTGAGATTATTACGATCCACCATGTTTTTGGGAACCTTGTAGCCGTTAGACAGCGTAGCTCTGTCCTTAACACCCAAGTCGATGCCCACAGGAGGACGAACATCCAGCACCTCGGGGGCCGCCACCTCCATCACAAACTGGAGCTTGACGCGCCGCGGCGTACGGACCACCCGAACCACCTTGACTGTCCCCTCCGGCAAAGCGTCTCTGAACTTGAGACGACCGATACCTTTTACCTGGTAGGAGTAGTACCTACCTGACGACTTCACCTTGGCAGGGGCAGGATCCTCAAAAGAATGGATGCCATTGTGCCAGCTCTTGAAGCGAGGATAGCCTCCCCGCTTAAAAAAATGCTGGTAGGCCCGGTCAAGACGCTTGAGGATAGAACGTTGCACCCGCGCAGGAAAACGGCTCCATTGAGGATCCTCGCGACGCTTGGTCAGCTTGGCCTGTTGCTGCAAATACGTGACAGAGTGCTTCTCCTGCTCCCAAGCATCTCGACGCTCAGCCAGACTCTCGTTATACAGATGCCGAGCCTGATCGAAGAAGTCGTCGAGATGGGCGTGTGCTGGCCTGCTCAGATAGGCTTTCCTGATGTATGTCCTCAGCATCGCTTAACACTTCTTCTTAGCCATCGCCTCGGCGACTTGGGGGCTTAGCTTGTACAGGGCTAGCCGCGCCGCGATCTGGTCTTTTTCCGTTCCCTCCCTCATCAGCCGCTGCAAGTGCGGCACGGCCCGCTTATCGCCCACCTCGGCGAGAGCGTGTATGGCCTTGTCGCGGATGCTCTGCAACTCGTCGGCATCGAGGGCGACCAGCAGGGCCTCGTAGATGGCGTTACGGGCGGGCGGGCCGAGCGGCGCGTGGCCAATCTGGCCAAGGGCTTGCACGGCCACGTAGCGCACCTCATTTGAAGGATCCACCGACATGCGAATGACCTCTTGCACCGCGTCGCGGTACCCGTAGGCACGCAAACTCTGCAAGGCGGCGACTCGCCACTTGGGCTTGGGCGCGCGCAAGGCGCGGCGCACCACGCGGAAAGCCGAGTCGCTCAAGGCCGGCTCAGCCTCGTACGAATGGCACGGGCCGAGTGCGCCGAGTACGTATTGGCGCACTTCTACCGTGGGGTCGCGCACGTACTTGAGCAGCGGGGCGAGCGCGGTGGGCGAGCCGATCTGGCCCAGCGCCCACGCAGCCGCAGCCGCCACCCGCGGCGACTTGTCTTTTAGGGCCGCGATCAAGGTCGGCACGGCGCGCTCGTCCTCAAAGCGGCCCAACAGGTGCATCACCTCAAACCGCACGCGGATGTAGCCAGAGTCGGCCTCCTCAATCAGCAGGGGGACGACTTCGTCGGCGTCGAAGCGGATGAGCTGGTTGGCAGCTTTGGTGCGCTCGGCTTTTTGCAGGCTTTTGAGCTGGTAAATGTACTCTTCGGGCGAGGGGCCTCCACACGCAATGCCCAAGCCCGCGCACAGCAACAGCGCGCTGCCAAATTTTTGCTTTTTAAAAAAAATACCAGCCATACCGCATTCTTTTGTTTAATTATATACGGCAACGTATTAAGATACGAAGATAAAGGGAGCCTGTAACCTCGTCCACTGCACCCGTTCCCCCGTTTTTGACAACGCTCCTAGTGAATTTTATACTTTTCTAACCCTATTCCACAGGAGGTTTCCCGTGAACTTGGAACTCGTTTACTGCTCTGCTTGAGGCTACGAAAACAGAGCCGCCAGTTTGGCGGAACAGCTACTCGTCGCCTATAAGAAAGACATTGCTGCCTTCTTGCTAGTGCCCTCAGACCGAGGGAAGTTTGAACTTAGCCTCGATGGCGAGCTAGTCTTTTCCAAGCTGCAAGAAGGCCGCTTCCCCGACCACGGCGAAGTCGAAGCCCTGATCGACGCCCGCCGTTAAACGCCCGCCACGCCTTTGCTTCTTCATACGAGGAGATCTTGCTTTGAAGTACTGCCGCTTGCTCAGTCTCGCCCTCGCGCTTTTGAGCGCCCCGGCCCTCGCCCAGTCGCCCGAAGCCCTCGACTACTTTCGCGTGGGCTACGACTTGGTCAAAAAGGGTAGCTACCGCAACGCCGTCATCGAGCTAGAAAAGTCCGTGGCGGTCGATGCTTCCTACGGAAACGCCCACTACGTCCTCGGCATTTCCTACAAGGCCCTCAACGAGTACGACAAAGCCATCCGCAGTTTTGCTGCGGCCCATGCCCTCGGCACCAAGCCGGAACAGGCCGCTAAGGCTCTAGGCCAGCTCTATCAAAAAGCCGCCCTCAACAGCTTTCGCCAAAAGAAATACCGCGAGGTCATCGACTATTTTACTAGCGCGCGCGACTACGGCCCGCAAAGCGCCCAAGCCCTCTACGTCATGGGCCTTTCTTACAGTGGCCTACACGAGAAAGACAAGGCCAAAGTGGCCTTTGCCGAGGCCATCGCAGCCGATCCCACCGACGCCAGGCCCTACAATGCCCTCGGCGACATCCAGCGCCTCAGCCGCGACTACGGCAAGGCCATTGTCACCTACCAGCGTTCCATAGAGGCCGACCCCACGTACATGGAATCATACGGCGACTTGGCGCGGTTGAAGTTCGATACCCAAGATATAGAGGGCGTCGTACCGCTTTTGCAAAAGGCCCTAAAGATCGACGACACGTACCCCGAAGGGCACCGCTTGCTCGGCATTGCGCTCAACCAGCTCGGCCGTTTCCACGAGGCCATCGCCCCGCTGAACAAGGCAGCCGATCTAGACGACGGCTACTGCGAAACGTACTACCGGCTCAGCGAGGCCCACTACGGCATGGGCAATTTCCGCCAAGCCATTGAGTTCGGTCGGCGCGCCACCAGTTGTCAGGACGACTACCCAGCCGCCGAGACGCTGCTGGGCGACGCGCATTTTCAGCTCGGCCAACGACAGGAGGCGCGGCGCTGGTACAACCAAGCGATCAAAGACAGCCGTTTCAAAGACTACGCGGCGAGCAAACTCGCAGAGCTTGACAAACCTCCCCAATAGCCGCGATGGCGCTGCTTCTGGCCTCGAACAACCCCGGCAAGCTGCGCGAAGTCCGCGCCCTGCTTGCCGATGTCGAGGTCGTTGCGCCAGCGGCGCTGGGCCTTGATCTCGACGTCGAGGAAAGCGGCCAGACCTTTGCCGCCAACGCCCAGCTCAAGGCCCGCGCCTATGCCGCGGCCAGCGGCCAGATCGCCCTCGCCGACGACTCCGGCCTCGAGGTCGATGCCCTCGGCGGCGCGCCCGGCATCTACTCGGCCCGCTACGGCGGCCCCGGCCTCGACGACACCGGCCGCTGCCAACTCTTACTCGCCGAGCTTGCATCCCATCCCGAGCCAGCGCAACGCCAGGCCCGATTCCGCTGCGTCCTCTGCGCAGTAAGCCCCGACGGCCGCCAGTGCCATGCCGAGGGCACGTGTGAAGGGCTGATTGCCCCGGCCCCGGCCGGGACCAACGGTTTTGGCTACGATCCGGTCTTTTTTGTTCCCGCCTACGCCAAGACCATGGCCCAGCTCGACCCGAAAATAAAAAACCGCCTTAGTCACCGCGCCCAAGCGCTAGCGGCCGTGCGCCCGCTGCTGGCCAGCACCTTCCCAGAACTCGGCTTCTGAAATGTGGGGCCCGTTCGCTCAATACGTCCGTCCCTATCGGGGCCGCATCCTGCTTGGCGCACTCTGCATCGGACTGGGACAGGCGGCGACGGCGCGCATCCCACTGCTGGTGGGCGATGCCGTCGATGCGGTCTCAGCGCCGGAAACCGCCTCCGCACAAGTCGAGACCTACGTCTTCTACATCCTCGCCTACGCCTTGGGCGTGGCCGTGTGCGGGTACGCCATGCGGATGTTCTTGGGCCGCGCTGCCAACCGCATCGAATACGACATCCGCATCGCGTACTTTGCCCACCTACTCAAGCTGCCGCTGTCGTACCACCAGCAGCGCCGCACCGGCGACCTCATGGCGCGGGCGACCAACGATCTCCACTCTGTGCACATTTTTTGGGTCTATGGCATTCGCGGCATCGTCGATACCGCCTTGGGGCTGACCTTCACCCTCGCCTGCATGTGCCTGCTCGACTGGAAGCTGGCCCTGCTGGTGCTGGTGCCCATGCCGCTTTTTAGCGTCGTGATGATCCGCATCGCCGCAGTCATCAACACCCGCTACAAGGCCATCCAAGATTACTTCGGTCGGATTAGCACCTTCATCCAAGAAAACCTCTCCGGCATCCGCGTGGTCCGGGCCTACACCCAAGAGCCCGCGCAAAACGCCGCGTTCGACCGACTCAACTGGGCGTATCTCGAAAAAAACCGCGCCTACATCCGCACTCGCGCCAACTACCGGCCGCTCTCCTACGTTATCGCCTCACTCTGCTTGGGGTTGAACTTGTGGCTAGGCGGGCGCGCGGTCATCGACGGCGAACTCAGCTTTGGGGCCTTCGTCGCCTTCAACGCCTACCTGACCCAACTGATCCGCCCGATCATGTACGCCGGCTGGGTCATCGACCGCGCCCAGCGCGCCCTCGTGTCCATGCAGCGCATCAACGAAATCCTCGCCGTCGAGCCTGAGATCCAAGACCACGCCCTGCCTCCGGCTAATCCGCGCCCAATTGCCGGCCACGTCGCCTTCCGCAAGCTCAGTTTCTCCTACGGCGGGGAACAAGTCCTACATCAGATTGATCTCGAAATTCCCCAAGGCACGACACTCGGAATCATCGGCCGCGTCGGCTCGGGCAAGACGACGCTGGCGCGCTTGGTGCCGCGCTTGATTCAATCCGGGCCGGGGCAACTGCTCATCGACGGGGTGCCGATCGAGGAATGGCCCCTGACGACCTTGCGCGACGCCATCGGCTACGTCCCGCAAAACCCCTTTCTATTTTCCAATACCCTCAATGCCAACCTCGCCTACGGCGTGGACTCTGCCGCAGAGGCCCAGATCCACGCCGTGGCCGAAGAGGCTCAACTCAAAAAGGACATCGACCAATTCGACGAGGGTTTCGACACCCTCATCGGCGAGCGCGGCGTCACCCTGTCCGGCGGCCAAAAGCAGCGCGCGACCTTGGCCCGGGCGCTCATTCGCCGCCCGCAAATCCTCATCCTCGACGACGCGCTCTCCGCGGTGGACACCCACACTGAAGAAGCCATCCTCGATCACCTGCGCTCCCTCATGCAGGGCCGCACCACCCTGATCATTGCCCACCGCATTTCGACCCTGCGCCACGCCGACCACATCGCCGTACTCGAAGACGGCCGCATCGCCGAGCAGGGCACCCACGACGAACTGATCAACAGCGGCGGCTTCTACGCCGAACTGTACCAGCGCCAGCAGCTCAGCGCCGAACTGGAAACGCTGTGAGCACCGAACTCAACAAAGAAGAAGAAATCCAGGAACGCGCCTTCAACTTGGGGCTGACGCTGCAACTGTTGGGGTATCTCAAGCCCCACCGCGGGCACGTAATCCTCGCCTTCGGCACCATTGCCCTCGCCGCAGGCTTCGGCCAGATCGGTCCCTATCTAACGCAGGTGGCGGTGGATGACTACATCGCCGTCGGCGACTGGGTGGGCTTGCGGTGGATGATCGCGGCCTTCTTTGGCAGCGTTGCCGTGCAGTACGGTGCCCAATACGCCCAGACCTTGGTCACCGGCATGATCGGCCAGCGCGTCATGTACGACATGCGCCGCGATCTCTTCGCCCATCTGCAAAAGCTGCCGCTGCGCTACTTCGACCGCACGCCGCTGGGCCGGGTTATGACCCGCGCCACCAACGACATCGACGCCCTCAACGAGTTTTTCAGCGAGGGCGTCGTCTCGGTCTTTATGGACCTGTTCACCCTGCTGGCCATCGTCGGCTTCATGGCCTATATCGACATCGAGCTCGCCCTGATCTGCTGCACAGTGGTTCCAGTCATCGCCGTCTCGACCTTCTACCTGCAGGGCCTAGCCATGCGCGCCTATCGCGAGTTGCGCACGCGCTTGGCGCGGCTCAATGCCTATTTGCAAGAGAATATCACCGGTGTGGAGGTGGTGCAGCTCTTCAACCGCCAGCAGCGCAATTTGCGCGACTTCGACGCCGAGCACCTACCCTATCGCCGCGCCGAGGACCGCGAAATTCACTGCTTTGCCGTCTTCTTTCCCCTCACCGAATTACTCGGCACTGTCGGCATGGTGCTGGTGCTGTGGTACGGGGCTTCGGACGTGATCGACGGCCGCATTGAGCTGGGGGTGCTGGTGGCCTTTCTCCAGTACATCCGCCGCTTCTTCCGCCCGATTATGGACATCTCCGACCGCTATGCCCTGCTACAGAGCGCCATGGCCGCGTCCGAGCGCATCTTCGAACTGTTGGCCGTCCCCGGCGAACCCACCGGCGGACCGCGGCGCAATCTGCCCGTGGCCAGCCGAGGCGGGCAGATTGAATTCCGCAACGTGTTCTTTAAATACGATCCAACAGCCGAAGACTGGATTCTCAAGGATGTCTCGTTTGAACTACAGGCCGGGCAGAGCATGGCATTGGTCGGGGCCACTGGTTCGGGCAAGACCACCATCGTCAACCTCCTCTGCCGCTTCTACGACATCCAGCGCGGAGAAATCCTCGTCGATGGCCGCGACGTGCGCCAATGGCACGCCGCGGAATTGCGCCGTCGCATCAGCATCGTCCAGCAGGAGGTCTTCTTATTTTCTGGGAATATCAGCGGCAACATCCGCCTCGGGGAGGACGCCATCGACGACGCCCAAGTCGAGCGCGCGGCCCGCTACGTCAACGCCGCGCCCTTCATCGAACGCCTCCCCCAAGGCTACGCCCACGCCGTAGCCGAAGGCGGCTCGACCCTATCGGCCGGCCAGCGCCAATTGTTGGCCTTTGCCCGAGCCTTGGCCTTCGACCCGGAAATCCTCGTCCTCGACGAGGCCACCTCCAGCATCGACACCGAGACCGAACAACTCATCCAAGACGCCATCGCCAAGCTGATGAGCGAGCGCACCTCCATCGTCATCGCCCACCGCCTCTCTACCATTCGCAGTGCCGACCAGATCTTGGTGATGCACCGAGGCGAAGTGCGCGAGCGGGGCCGCCACGAAGACCTCTTGCTCCAAGACGGCATCTATGCGCGGCTCCACCGCCTCAACTACGGCCGCTCTTAGGCCGCCTCTTCCTCCTGTGGGGCCTTCTTTTCGAACCGCGCCGTCACCCCGTTCACAGCCTTCACCACTTGGTCGCGCGTTTCTTCGGCTTGGTCCTTGATCAAGCGCCGGGTGTCCTCGCCCTTGTTCGGGGCCAGTAACACACCCACGGCTGCGCCAACCGCGACGCCAGCCACAAAACCGGCCAAGAGACACGTCATGCCGTCGGTCGCGGTCGAATTGTTCCTCGGATAAATTTTTTCGTAGAACATGTCAAAGCTCCTTTAGCTTATGGATGTGATTGCTATCTATCAAAGAAAATAAAGTGTGTTGAATAAAACCAATGCTATTTTTATACTCTAAGGCTAAATCCTTCCCTCTTCCCCCCCGCCAACGCTGAGAGGACTTCCATGGCCCAAGTCCTGAGCACCCCTTCGCACAGCCTCAAAGAATTTCGCATTCTGCCTGGGTACACGCCCACCGACGGCAACGCGCCCAACGCGTCGCTCAAAACCCGGCTCTGCCGCAAGGGGGACGACTTTCTCTATCTGCACGTGCCCTTTCTCAGCGCCGCCATGCAGGCCGTAACTGGCGGCGAAATGGCCATTGCTTTGGCCCAGCTAGGCGGCATCGGCATCCTGCCCGTCAGCCAGCCCATTGACGAGCAGTGCGCCAAGGTCGGCCAAGTCAAGCGCTTCAAGGCCGGCTTTCAGACCGATATTCTCACCTTGGCCCCTGAGCAACCCATCGCCGAGGTCGTCGAGATCATCTACCGCACCGGCTATACGACCTTCCCGGTCACCACCAGCGGCCAGTTCCACGACCAGCTCCTCGGCATCCTCACCGACAAGGACTTCGACGAGCGCCGCGACCTCGACTGCCAAGTGGCCTCCCGCATGAAAACCGATGTGCAGGCCGGCCGCGAAATAAGCGACCTCAAGGCCGCCAACGAGCTGATGATCCGCTATGGCCGCGGCTTCCTGCCCATCCTGTCCAAGGGGGGCGTGCTACAAGCAGTCGTCTTCAAAAAGGACCTCGACAAGCACCTGCGGCATCCCAACGAATCCATCGACGAAAAGAAGCGCCTGCTCGTCGGCGCGGCCGTCTCCACCCACCCGGAGGACCGCGAGCGAGCCGAAGCCCTCATCGCGCAAGAAGTGGACGTGCTGGTCATCGACGCCTCCGACGGCCACACCGAGTACCAGCGGCAGATGATCCAATTCCTCAAGGAGCGCACCGACGCCCCAGTCATCGGCGGCAACGTCGTCACGGCCGAGGGATTTCGCTTCTTGGCCGAGGCCGGTACCGACGCCATCAAAGTGGGCATGGGGATCGGCTCGGGCTGCATTACGCAGGAAGTCAAGGCCACCGGCCGCGGCCAAGGCACGGCCTTGATGGAAATCAACGCGGCGCGCAACCAGTGGCAGCAGGATTGCAACGCGTACTTGCCCATCATCGCCGACGGCGGCATCTCGGGTCCAGCCGAGATCGCCGTGGCCATGGCCTTGGGTGCCAACGCCGTGATGATGGGGCACTTCTTCGCCGGCTACACCGAAAGCCAAGGCAACCTCGTGCGCACCGCGGCTGGCGATGTTGTCAAAGAGTACTGGATGGAAGGTTCGCTGCGCGCTCACAACATGCGGCGCTATGCACAGACGCGAGAGAATTTCTTCGAGGAGGGCATCTCCGGTTACGTGCCCCACATCGGTTCGATGCACGACAAATTGCCGATCCGCATCCAGATGCTGCGCGCCACCCTTGCCACGGCTGGTTGCCGCACCATCGACGAGCTACACGAAAAGGCCGTGCTCGAAATGCAGTCGCCCACCGCGCTGATGGACAGCCAGATCCACGACATCGTTCCCACCCAGACCGACCAGCAGGTCCTCTAGGCTATGCGCGTACTCATTACCAACGCCGCTACCTCGCTCGGCCAAGCCCTAGCCAATGGCCTCGGCGACGAACACCAACTGCGCTTGACCGACCCCGAGCCTAGATTCGAGATTCAGTGCGATCTGGGGCACGACTCAGAGACCGACGCGCTCGTCAAAGACATCGACATCATCGTCCACCTCGCCTACGCGCCGCGCGACGGCGACGGCGAGATCACTTGGCTGGACCGCAATACGCGCGGCACGTACAATCTGCTCTTGGCCGCGGCCGCCGCGAAGGTCGAACACGCCATTCTCTTGAGCACGCTCGACCTTTTTGCCCCATACGAAGACGATCTCACTGTTGACGAGACTTGGAAACCACTACCCTCCTGCGCGCCGGCTGTTCTCGGCGCTCACCTAGCCGAGTTTACGGCCCGCGAATTTGCCCACAGCCACGAACTCCACATCACCATTGCCCGCCTTGGCCACCTCGTCCGCGCCGAAGAGGTCGCCGACCAGCCCTACGATTCCATGTGGCTCGACGAGCGCGACGCCGTCCAAGCCGTGGCCCAGATTGTGCAAAAGGGGCCAGCCGGCCAGTACAACGCCATCCACATCCAGTCCGCGGCAACGCGCGCCCGCTTTTCCGTTGAGCGCGCCAAGAGCCACCTAACGTTCGATCCCCAATACAACTTTGAGGCCAACCCATGAAAGTTTTGCTCCTCGGTGGCAATGGCTTTCTCGGCCCGCACGTGGTTAGGCAACTTCAGGACACCTACGAGTTGCGCATCACTGACATCGTGCCAATCGACAGCCCCCACGAGACCATGCAGGTGGACGTCTCCGATCTCGACCAAGTGCGTCGCGCCACCGAAGGCACCGACGTAACCATCAACTGCTCAGTACTGCGCCACGACCGCAAGATCGCCTTTGACGTCAGTACCACCGGCACGTACAACGGCATCCGCGCCGCCGTCGAGAACGGCCACACCCGCTTCGTCAACACCGGGCCCCACTTTACCCAAGCCGGGCCCTCGTACGAGCACTACGATTTCGACATCAACGAGGAAGTCCCCCTGCATTCGGGCGTCGGCCTCTACGCCCACACCAAATCGCTCGGCCAAGAGATTTGCCGCGTATTCGCCGCCAACCACCCCATCCACGTACTCACCACCCTCTTTCTGAGCTTTCGCGACGCCGAGCCGTCAGCCGAGCAACTCGGCAGCGGCACCAATCCCTTTTCCGTCACCTTTCCCGACGCCGCCCGCGCCCTGCAAAAGTGCCTAGAGGTGGACTTGGCGTCCCTGCCTTCGCGCTGCGAGATTTTTCACATCACCACGGACACACCCCACGGCCGCTACAGCAACGCCAAGGCCCGACGCCTGCTGGGCTGGGTGCCGCAAGACCTGTTAGAGGGCTACTGGCGCAAGCCGCAAGGCTAGCCTATGCCCACGGCCTGCGCACAGGTATTCGACGGCCTAGACCATCCGCTGCGCTGCGAAAGTCTGCCACTGCCCGATTCCCTCGCGCCCGGTGAAGTGCTCGTCGAGATCGGCCTAGCCACGATCTGCGGCTCCGACCTCCACACGCTGTCCGGCCTGCGCACGGAGCCCACGCCACTGATCCTCGGCCACGAAGCCGTCGGTCGCATCGTCGCCTCGCAGCGCCCCGACTTCTCGCTGGGCGACCGCGTAAGCTGGAGTATTGCCGACAGTTGCGGTACTTGCGTGCCCTGCACAGAACATCGCTTGCCGGAAAAATGCGACGCGCTCTTCAAATACGGCCACGCCACCCTCACCGACGGCAGCGGACTCAACGGTTGTTACGCCACGCATCTGCTCATTAGACCCGGCACCCACATCGTCAACGTGGACGACTGCTTGCCCGACTCCGCAGTCGCCCCGGCCAACTGCGCTTTGGCCACTGCGGTCAACGCCATCGCAGTGCTGCCCACCCACTGCCACAGGGTTCTGGTCCAAGGAGCCGGTCTGCTCGGCCTCTATACGTGCGCCCTGCTCGCCGAGCGCGGTATCGAGCAAATCTACTGTACCGACATCGACGCAGACCGCCTAGCGCTGTCCAGCGAATTTGGCGCTATACCCGTGACTGATCCGCCACCGGAAGGACTCGACGCCGTTTTTGAAGTCGCCGGCAACGCGGACTTGATCCCCTCGGGGGTCGCGGCCCTGCGCCCGGGCGGCAGCTACGTCTTCGTCGGCATGGTCCATCCCAACACCCGGCTAGAGTTGACCGGCGAACAGATCATTCGCAAGTGCCTGACGATCCGCGGCGTCCACAACTACAGCCCGCACCATCTCGACGAGGCGCTCGCCTTTCTCGCCCGCACCGCCGATCGCTACCCGTACTCATCGCTGGTCAGCGCCCCCTTTGCCCTCGCCGAGCTAGCGCAAGCCATCGCCTTGGCCGAAACCCGCCAGCACATCCGCGTCGCCGTTGATCCCAGCGCATGATTCAAGTCAATGACCGGGGCTATCGCCCGCGCGAAAAAGCCATTGTCGGCATCTGCCTCGACGGCTGCTCTCAGGCCTACCTCGACGAAGCTGCTGCTCAGATGCCCAATCTCCGTTCGATCATCGAGCGCGGCGTCCACGGCCAAGTCCACACCGTCATTCCCTCTTTCACCAATCCCAACAACGTTGCCATCATCACGGGTGCGCCGCCGGCCATAAACGGCATTCCCGGCAATTTCTACTACGATCTAGACGCCGAGGCGGAAGTGATGATGAACGACCCCTGCTTCCTGCGCGCCCCCTCGATCCTCGCCGCCTTCCATCAAGCCGGCCAACAAGTAGCTGCCATCACCACCAAAGACAAGCTGCGCCTGCTTTTGGCCCACGGCTGGCACGGCATCAATTTTTCTGTCGAAAAAGCGCACGAAGCCGCGCCGTCCACCCACGGCATCGCCGATGTCCTCGACCTAGTCGGCCGGGAAAACCCCGGCATCTACGATCCCGAAGCCAGCGTGTACTGCATCGAGGCTGGCGCGCGTCTGCTCGAGCGCTACGACCTCGACCTGCTCTACCTTTCGACGACCGATTTCGTCCAGCACAAGTGGGCACCCGGCGAGCCGGAGGCCAATGCCTTCTACGCGCGCCTCGACCGCTTTATCGGCGCGCTCGACGCCCAAGACATTATCTTGGGCATTACCGCCGACCACGGCATGAACGCCAAAACCAAGGCCGACGGTTCGCCCAAGGTGCAGTTTATCGAGACCCAACTCGTCGCCGCCGGCATCGCCGAAGCTAGGGTCATTCTGCCCATCACCGACCCCTATGTGGTCCACCATGGCGCGCTAGGCTCCTACGCCACCGTCTATATCGACGACGCGCACACCGAACGAGCCACCGCGGTTCTCCGCGCCATTCCCGGCGTCGAACAGGTACTCAGCCGCGAGCAAGCGGTCGCCACCTATCAACTCCCCCCTGACCGCATCGGCGAACTGGTCGTACTCGCCGACCAAGACACCGTCCTCGGCCGCACTCCCGACTGGCACGAACTCGCCGATGTCGCCGAGGGCCTGCGCTCGCACGGCGGTCTGCACGAAGGCGTGGTGCCCATGATCTGCAATAGACCGCTGACAGATGAATACGCCGAGTTGTTGGCCTCGGGCCGAGCACGCAACTGGGATCTTTTTGACTTTCTTTGCAATGGAGTCCTAGCCTGATGCGTCCTCTTCGCGCCTTGCACAACTACCGCCATCACCTACCATGCCCGACCTCAAAGCGGATATCGCCGTAGTCGGCGCTGGCATCGTCGGGTTGGCCCACGCTCTTGCCGCGGCCAAGCGCGGCCACCGCGTCGTCCTCTTCGAGCGCACTCCCCAAGCCCAAGGGGCCTCTATCCGCAACTTCGGCATGATCTGGCCCATCGGCCAAGCCCCCGGCACCATTCATCAACGCGCCCTCCACACGCGCCAAATATGGCTGGACCTCGCCCCCAAAGCGGGCATCTGGAGCGCCCAGACCGGCTCCTTGCACTTGGCTTATGCCGACGACGAGAGCGCCGTGCTGGCGGAGTTTGCCGACCGCGCCCCAGCCCTCGGCTACGCAGTCGAGTTGCTCGATCGGGACGCCGTACTCGCGCGCAGCCACGCCGTGCAGCCCACTGGACTCAAAGGCGGCCTCTGGAGCGCGGCCGAACTCTGCGTCGATCCTCGCGAAGCCATCGCCAAGCTGCCAGATTACCTAGCGCGCGAGTATGGCATCACCTTCCGCTTCTCCACCCCAGTCCACCACATCGACCTACCCCTGATCCACACGCCAGCGGAAACTTGGTCCGTTGACCGCGCCATCGTCTGCAGCGGTGCCGACTTTGAATCGCTCTACCCCCAAGTATTTGCCAGCAGCGGACTCACCCGCTGCAAGTTGCAGATGATGCGCACCGCGCCCCAGCCCGGTAACTGGCGTCTCGGGCCGATGCTCGCCGCCGGACTTACGCTGCGCCATTACCCGGCCTTCCAGTGCTGCCAAACACTGGCCGCCTACACCCAGCGAATTGCCGCCGAGCGCCCCGAATTCGACCGCTGGGGCATCCACGTCATGGCCTCGCAAAACGGCCTCGGCGAGATCACCATCGGCGACTCGCACGAGTACGACTGGGTCGTCAACCCGTTTGACAACCCCGCAATCGACCAGCTAATCCTCGACTACCTCCAGACCTTCCTCGCCGCTCCAGCCCTGCACATCGCCCAGCGCTGGCACGGCATCTACGCCAAACACCCCGACCAAGCCACTTTCATCGCCGAGCCAGCGCGCGGCGTAACCATCGTCAACGGCATCGGCGGCAACGGCATGACCACTGCTTTCGGGCTGGCCGAGGAAGTCTTCGCCGAGTGGGAGTGAGCCAATGAGCCTCAGAGAGCGCGTCTATCACTTTATTGAGCCAGACCACGAGCCGGGGCGCATCGTCGATGTAGCCATCATCGTCCTGATCCTGCTCAACATCGTCGCCCTGATCCTCGAAACCGTCGAGCCTATCTACAACCTCAATCGCGCAGCCTTTGAACTTTTTGAGGATTTCTCACTAACCGTGTTCGCGATTGAATACCTAGTACGCTTGTGGGCCATTACCGCCAATCCGCGGTTTTCGCATCCCGTGACCGGGCGCATTCGCTTTGTCTTGACGCCCCTCGCCATCATCGACTTCCTCGCTATCCTCCCCTTGTTCCTGCCGCCCCCGACTGTAGATGCGCGCTTTATCCGCGTAATCCGCGTAATCCGCATCTTCCGCGTCCTCAAACTGGTGCGCTACTTCCGCGCCCTGCGCTTGCTCGGCCACGTCATTGCCGATCGCAAAGAAGAGCTCGTCAGCATCTTCTTAGTGCTCCTGATCCTGTTGGCCCTCTCCTCGTCGCTGATGTATCTCGTCGAGCACGAAGACCAACCCGAGGTCTTTACCAGCATTCCGGCCACCATGTGGTGGAGCATCGTCACCTTGACCACGGTCGGCTACGGCGACACCTATCCGATCACCGCCCTCGGCCAGACCATCGCCGCGGTCATCGCCATCTTGGGGATCGGCATGTTCGCGCTGCCGGCCGGCCTGCTCGGCGCAGGATTTGTCGACGCTCTAGCGGCTCATCGGTCAGAAGACTCAGAGCGCCGTTGCCCGCACTGCGGCGAGCCACTCGACAAATAAAGAAGCGGCCGAGGCAAAAGCCCCGGCCGCTTCTCTACGCTCATTTTTTGCGTCATCAATCGAGCGGCAGTTCCACTCGCCGCCCTTCGGCCATGCTGATCTGCACGGCCTCGGTAAATTCCATGTACTTAACCCCGTCGGCAAAGCTGGTATGCGTAACGGACCGACCATCGCGAATGGCATCGACAAAGTCCTCTTCTACCTGCCAGCCATCGCGCGGATGCTCGGGGATGTCGAAGGACTGGTACTCGTCGTCGCCCTCGCCAGCTATCCATATCCCACTCTCGTCCATCTTAAACGAGCCTTTGGTGCCGTAAAAGGCAAAGCCAAAGGAAGGGCCTAAGCGCGCGACGCTGCTCAAGTGATAGACCGCGGTCGCGCCGCTTTCCAACTCGGCGACAATGCCCAAGCTCTCCGGCACATCGGCCGGCGCTCTTTGCCCGGTCTCCTCGTCGAGCCGCTCGGTCGTAAACGTCTTGCCGTAGGCTATCACGGCCTTTTCGTGCCCGGCATAGCGCCGCACCGTCTCGTTGCCAATGCCCATCGCCATGATGTTGTTGCCCGACAGATCGCGGCGCTGCCGCCAGTGCAAAGGCGCGTCCGGAGCGTAGCCGCCAGAGAGGCCAGTGAAGTGAATTTCCAACAAGTCGCCGAAAAAACCGCTGTGCAGCTTGTCGAGCAAAAGCGGCTCGGCCGACAAGTAGAAGGGTGCCGGCACGATCATCGCCACCTTGTCCGTTTGCTGCGAGGCCGCGTACATCTGCCGCGCCTCGGCCAAATTCATGCACATCCGCGCCTCGGTCAGCACGTGCTTGCCCGCTTCGAGCCCGGCCAGCGTCATCGGACAGTGCATATAGGGCCACGTGCCGATGCAGATTGCATCTACATCATCGCTTGCAATCAGCGCCCGCCAGTCCTCAAAGACCTGTGGGATCCCGTACTCGTCGGCGATCCGTTGGCCCGATTCGCGCGAGCGGTTGCAGACCGAGGTTATTTCGACCCCGTCAATGCCTTGAAAACCGGGAATGTGCTGCAAGCGGGTATTGGCCCCCGCGCCTATTAGTCCTATGCGAAGTGTCACAGCCGTTTTCCTCCTGTGTTTGTAGTCCTAGTCGTGGATTGGCTGGCCTAAGCTAGCCGCCCCCTTCGCGCCTGTCAACGCCATTCATAAAGCGACTTCCGCGCTAGTCGGTACTCATCGGCAGGCCGGTCAATCGCCGTCGCCCCGCCCGAGGCCACCTCGATTAGACGACCGCACACCGGCTCGTAAGCCGCTCTAGGTGCCACCGCGCCTTTGGCCACCAAGATGCGCTGGTGCTCGGGCTGAATCCCCGCGCAGGTAATCTGGTGGATGCTGTTGGGACAGGACCGCTCGCTGTTGAGCAAGAGCAATCCTTTGCTACCGGCTTGTTCGACTTGTACAACCGCGGTCGGCCCCTGATTGAAATAGCGGCCTCCACCGTGCCGACGCTCGCGCTCTTCGTACGAGCCATCGTGTAGCGTCCGCACCCGACCGGCGATTTCCAAAGTTGGCCCGTGCATGTCGTCGGTCTTGCCGCCCACGCGGAGCTGAACTTGCCCGCCGACGCCAGCGGCAAAACACGCCTGCGCGCTTTCGATATCCCAGACCGATACCACCCATCCGTCCGCCCCCTGCGCGAGCAATTGCTCCAACACAAACGTCGAGTCGCCTGACGAGCCGCCGCCGATGTTGTCGCCCATGTCGAGCAGGCACACGGGCGTCTCCTCGCTCGCCAACGCTAACCGCACGGCCTCGGCTGGACCGGGCACCGAGTGCTTTAGCTGGTCGCGGCTGGCCCACATCTGCTCGCCCAACCGCTCAGCCTCGCGCCTCGCCCTTTCTTCGTCCCCATCGGCAATCACCACAATCGCCGGCCCCATATAGGGCACGTCCGCGTATTGGTAGCCTCCGGCGATGCTGCACCCGAGGATCCCCGCCTGAGACTCCAACTCAATCACCGCCTGCATCAGCGGCTGCATGGGCGCGACGCTCGTGTTGTGGAAGTAGATGTTGAAGAGCACTTCCGGCTTGACCAGCGCCATCTCGGGCTGGATCTCACCGCGAATCTGCCGCGTCAAAATAGACGCGGCCTGCAAGCCTCGTTCCCGCTGGTCAATGTGGGGATTGGTCTTGTAGATGATCAAGGAATCGGCTGCGTCCACCAGCTCCGGGGGCACGTTGGCGTGGTAGTCGTGGGTCACGGCGATGGGCAAGTCGCCCACCAGCGCGCGCACCCGGCGCACGGTCTCGCCGTCGGCTTGGGGGAACTCTTCGGCGACCATGGCCCCGTGCAGTGCCAACAGCACCCCGTCGAGCTTGGGGGCCGCCTCAAGCCCGCTGAGGATGCGCCCGACAAAGTGCTCGTATGTGTCCAGAGTCACCGGACCGCCCGGCATCGCCGACGTCGCCAAGAGCGGATAGAGTTCATAGCTAAACTCCTCGGCCCCGGCGACATAGCCAGCAATCTCGTGGAAGGTTCCCGCGTACTGGTCGATCACGTCTGTACCTTCGCAGACCCCGAAATCCTCCAACTGCGTCGGCTGCGAATAGAACGAATTCGACTCGTGGGAAAAACTCGCTGTTGCAATGCGCATTCGGTATCACCTTTCTAGCGAACAGATCGCTTTGTTGCCTCGCTTGTCATGGAATATAATGCTATCTTTCCCAAACGCTTATGAATCGTTGGCAAAAGATATTCACGTATAAAAAGACCAAGCGCCTGACGCAAATGGTCGCCTGCGGCGGCTGAGCTTCCAAGCTGCGCCCCGACCAGTTGCGGCGCGCCCTGGCAGGTCTGCCAGCAAACAGCGATCCCAACCTGCTCGTCGGCTTCAACCTCGCCGACGATGCCGGCGTCTATCGCCTCAACGAGCGCGAGGCCCTCGTGCAAACCGTCGATTTTTTCACCCCCATTGTCGACGATCCCTATACCTTCGGGGCCATTGCCGCGGCCAATTCGCTCAGCGACGTGTACGCCATGGGTGGCAAGCCGCTTACCGCGCTCAACATCGCGGGTTTTCCCGCCAGCGATCTCGATCCCGAAGTGTTCAACGAGATTCTGCGCGGCGGCCAAGCCAAAGCGGCCGAAGCCGGCTGCACGCTCGTCGGCGGACACACTGTGCAAGACCCAGAGCTCAAGTACGGCCTCGCCGTCACCGGCCTCGTCCACCCCGACCGCATCTACACCAATGCTGGTGCCCAGCCCGGTGACCGCCTCATCCTCAGCAAAAAACTGGGCACCGGGCTGATCGCCAACGCCTTCAAGGCCGGTCACCTCACCGAAACCGACCTCGCCGAGGCCGTGGAATCCATGCTCGCGCTCAACAAGGCAGGTGCCGAAATCCTGCCGGACTTCGCCGTCCATGCCTGCACTGATATCACCGGCTTCGGCCTTTTGGGGCACGCCGCAGAAATGGCCGAGGGCAGCCAAGTGGGGATAATTTTTTACGCAGCCCAAGTTCCAGCTTTAGCACACAGCCTAGCACTAGCCGCCAAGGGCCTCGAAGGCGGCTCCCGCGACAACCAGCTTTTCTTGGAATCCAAAGTCACCGTCGCCGACGGCGTCGATTCAGCCCGCGCCAATCTCCTCTTCGACGCCCAGACCTCCGGCGGCCTGCTCATCGCCGTGGCCGCAACCGAGGCCGAGGCCCTCCTCCACGCCCTCCAACTAGACGCCGCCGCGCTCGTCGGCGAGGTAACCAAAGAAAACCCCGGCCGCATCCTCGTCGAGCCGTAACCGCACCTGTGCCAAACCATCACCCGCGCATCCTCTTCCTCGCCCGCCGCTACCCACCCACCATCGGCGGCATCCAAACCCACTGTCACGCGCTCTATACCCGGCTGGTCAACCAGGCCCAAGTCCACCTCGTCGCGCTGGGCCGCCAATCGCTTTTGCACCTGACTTGGTTCCTCCCCTATTGCTTTGTGGTCGCCTTGTGGGCCGTGCTCTTTCGCCGCGTCGATGCCGTGTACTTCGCCGACGGAGTCGCCGCGGTGCTGGCTCCGCTCTTGCGCCCTTTGGGTCCAGCGCGCTTCATCACCACCGTCTACGGCCTCGAAATGACCTACAAAAATCCCCTCGCACGCGCGCTGATGCACTGGGGAGTCCGCGCCTGCGACAAGGTCGTCGTCATCAGCGAAAACAGCCACCGCATTACCGCGGCAAGCGGCGTTCCAGACACCAAGTTGGAGATCATCTACTTAGGAGTCGAACCGCTGGAGTTGACACCAGACGAGTTGGCAGCGGTCCGAGCGCGCTTTGCGGAAGAACACGGGCTGCGCTTTGGCCAAGACCGCATCCTGCTGCTTTTCGGCCGCCAGGTCCCCCGCAAGGGCATGGTCGAATTTCTGGAAAAGGGAATGCCCCTGCTCGACGCGGATATTCGCCTCCTGATCTGCGGTCCCCTCGGCAGCGCAACCGCGCGCTTGCAGGCGCTCCGTTGCGAACAGAGCTTAGAGGACCGCGTCGTCCTGCTCGGGCCAGTCCCCGACGATGTGCTGGCCATGCTGCGCACCAGTTGCGATCTTTTCCTAATGCCCAACATTCACATACCCGGCGATGTCGAAGGCTTCGGCCAAACTCAACTCGAATGTATGTACGCCGGCACCCCGGCCGTGGCCTTTGCCGTCGATGCCCTTACCGAGAGCGTGCGCGAAGGCGGATTCCTCGTTGACCCAGAGGACTACCCAGCCTTCGTCGAACAAATTCACCGCTTCTTCGCCCTCAGTCCAACGGAACGCGCCGATCTAGGCCGCCAGTGCCGCGCCTACGTCCAGCGCGAATACGCTCAAAAAAAAATCGCCAGCCAATACATGGACCTTTTTACTGGAAAGGCCTAAACGCCATGCACTTTACCGAACTCGACACCCCCGCCCTCTGCGTCGATCTCGACGTACTAGAAAAGAACATCCGCGACTTGCAAAACGCCTGCGACCAGCTCGAAATCGGCCTGCGCGTCCATACCAAAACCCACAAGACACCGGCCATTGCGCGCCTGCAAATCGCCGCAGGAGCCATTGGCATCGTCAGCCAGAAGTTAGGCGAGGCCGAGGCCATGGCTGACGGAGGCATCCAAGACATCCTGATTCCCTACAACATCGTCGGCCAGCCCAAGCTAGCCCGTCTGACGCGCCTGATTCAAAGCGGCAAGAGCACCCTAACGGTCGCCTCCGATTCCAAGACCACCGTTGACGGACTCTCGCAAGCTGCCACGGCCGCTGGTTGCCGCATCCGCGTGATCGTCGAAATGGACACCGGCGGCGGCCGCGTCGGCACCCAATCGCCCGCCGACACCCTCGCGCTGGCTCAGCACATCGACCAGCTACCGGGGCTGGACTTCACCGGCGTGATGACCTATCCCAGCAGCGAGCGCGCCCGTCCCTTCCTCGACGAAGTGCGCGAAGGAGCGCACAAGAGCGGCCTACCGCTGCACATCATCAGCGGCGGCGGCACTGGCAGCGAAACCATCTCCAAATCCCTCGGCTGCACCGAGACCCGCATCGGCTCGTACGCCTATGAGGGCATGACCCGCGTGGGCAAGCGCGAAGACCTCGACCCTACCCGTTGTCCGTTGCGCTTGGTCGTCACCGTGGTCAGCACCTCCCGGCCGGGGCAAGCGATCGTCGATGCCGGCCAGAAGGCCTTCACCAGCTACCCGCCGACCCCTTATGGCTACTGCATCGAACAGCCTGAGCTTTTTCTTAAAGGCATGTCCGTCGAACACGGCCACGTCGATACCACTGCCGCAGACCGTCCAGTCAACGTCGGCGATATCCTCTCTTTCATCCCCCTGCACGGCGGAATGACCACCAACCTCCACGATCGCCTCTTCGCCCTCCGCAACGGCGAGGTCGTCGAAGAATGGGCAGTCGCCGGCCGCGGCCGCGCCCAGTAGAGCCGACATATCCCCCTTTTCCACTCCAGAAGGACGCCATGGAAATCCAACCCCAACCGCAGATATTCGACGTCGATGAGCAAAACTTTGAAGAGCTGGTCCTCCAAGGCTCGCAGGAACGCGTCATCGTCGTCGATTTTTGGGCCCCTTGGTGCGGCCCTTGCAAGACCTTAGGTCCGATCCTCGAAGACGTCGTCGCGGCGCTCGGCCCCGGCGTGGCCCTAGCCAAGGTCAACGTCGATGAAAACCAGCGGCTCGCCATGGCCTTTCGGGTCCAAGGCATCCCCGCGGTCAAAATCGTCAAGAACGGCCAGCTAGCCCAGGAATTCACCGGCGCGCTGCCCAGAGAGCAAATCGAAGCCATTCTCCGTCCTTTGGTCGCCGATGCCCCCATCCCCGAAGAAGCCCAAGTGATTGACCAAGCTGACGACTTAGCGGCTACCGGCGATCTCGACGAGGCCGCGCGCCAGTACGAGCAGGCGCTTGAGGAAAATCCCACCGACGGCCCCGCCCTCCTCGGCCTGGCGAAGATCCACCTGCAGCAGGGCCGCTTTGAGACCGTGCAAGAGCTGGTCAATCTCGTCGAATCGGACGCCCCCGAATACCCACAGGCCCAAGCACTGCTCACCCAGATCGAGTTTGCCCACCAGTGCCAGCAGGCTGGGGGACGCGCCGCCTGCGCCCAGCGAGTACTCAGTCAGCCAGACGACCAAGAAGCCCGCTACTTACTCGCCTGTTGTGCAGCCTCCGAGAGTGACTACGAAACCGCGTTGCAGGAATGGCTACACATCGTGGGGAAAAAAGCGAACGGCGACCAAGCCGCCAAGGACGCCATGGTCGCCGTCTTCCACCTACTCGGCCGCGACAATCCGCTGGTGGCCGACTACCAGCGCAAACTCTACCAAGCCCTGTACTGAGCACGCCGTGCAGATTACCCGCCTCGAACGCACCGTCTGTTGCGTGCCCTTCCTCCCGGGCATCCTACCCCCGCCCGAGTACGACGAGCCCTCGCCCGGCTATCCCGAGCCGCTCTCGGCCCGACGCCAAGACATCCTCAGGATCCACACCGACCAAGGACTGACCGGCCTCGGCATGAGCGGACCGTACTACGGCGACCGCACAGAACAACCACCCGACCTGATCGGCAAAGACCCCAACACCTTTGAGCCACGCGCCTTGCGCGGCGGTGGCTGGGACATCGCCCTCCTCGATCTGATCGGCAAAATGATCGGCTGGCCGCTGTGCCGCATTTTCGGCGGCAAGCTGCAGGACAAGGTGCTGGTTGACTACTGGATCAGTCGGATGAGCGCCGCGGATACCGCCCGCGCGGCCCAACGCGCCGCCGAGCTGGGTTTCCACGGCATCAAGATGAAGTGCAAGTGGGAAGATGCCAACATGGAGGACCGAGTCCGCGCCGCCCTCGAAGTCGCGCCGCACCTGCGAGTAGTCCTAGACCCCAACGAGCGCTTCTACAATCTCGAAAACGCCCTCGACCTAGCCCGCCGCCTCGACGGACTCGACGTGGTCTTTGAAGATCCCTTCCCCAAAACCGATCTCAACGAATATCGCCGCCTCAAGGAAGAGACCAGCGTCCTCGTCGCCCCGCACTTCCAAAACCCCCGCCAGATCATCGACGCAGTGCATCTCGAAGCGGTTGACGCCTTCAACGTCGCGCCCTCGGATTGGGATTTTCTCGACATGGCGCGCATCGCCGCAAGCGCGGACATCCCCGTGTGGCAAGCCTCCAATGTCGATCTGGGGATTTTCGACGCCTTCCGCCTCCACGCCTCGGCCGCCGCGCCCAACTGCACCTTTGGCTCAGACCTCTGCGGCAACTTCGCGCACGAGCACAGCCTGCTCAAAGAGCCACTGGTCCAAGACGGCTACGCCATCGTGCCCACCGGCCCAGGTTTGGGCGTGGAATTGGACGAGAACGCCGTCGCCCGCTACGCAGTCTCCGCGCAGCAGTGGCCCGGCTAGGCCGGGATCAGCGCCTCTGCGCCAAAGATCATCGGATAATAAACCTTTAATATCAGAGAATTGGGAGCAAGGAACTCATTCGGCAGGGCTACTATGCGCTTGATACGTTTGACAGGTTTCAGTATGTGAAGTAAGGTATCAATCTCTTCGCATTCTCCTGACTAATTGCTAAAAAATGCAGAAGATGAAGGGGTGCGAAAAAATAATCAGGCAAATCTCGCTCCGGTACCCTTAGCCTAGATATGTTTCGTTTCTGCTAGCGTAAAGGAGATAAGACAGATTTGTCGTTTAATAAAATTCTTAGAAGCCGTCTGAAAACTATATTTTTCCCTTGATCCGTTTGAGTATCAAGTGGATCATGGCAATCTGAATCAAGGCTTCACTATGGCGGGTCAACACCTCATAATATCTCGCATGACGACGAAAATTCATCAACCACGCAAACGTACGCTCAACGACCCAACGCCGTTTGAGTACGGTAAATCCACCGCCTTGTTTGGCGACGACTTCCAAGTCAATCTTGTGCGTCTTTTTTAGGTCGGCTACCCACGTTCGGATGGCCTGACCTTGGTAGCCGCCATCGACCCACAGTTTGCGCAAGCGGGGTACGTCGGGGGTACTATAGCGGGTCAACACCTGCTTGAGGCCGTCGCGATCATCGACATCGGCGGCGGTAACCACCACCTGTCTAAGCAAGCCCGAGGTATCAACCAACAGATGCCGTTTGCGGCCTTGAATCTTTTTACCGGCGTCATATCCGGTTGTTTTACCTTGGGTTGCCGTCTTAATCGTCTGACTGTCGATACAGCCTGCCGACGGCTGAGATACCCGGCCTTGTCGGCGACGCTCTCGTTGGGTGAGTTGATCCAACACCCGGGGCCAGACCCCTTGCAGACTCCAGCGACGAAAGGAATCATACACGGTTTTCCACGGCCCAAAACAACAAGGCAACAAAGCCCAAGGACACCCAGTCTTAGTCAAATACAAAAGGCCGTTGACGATCTGGCGTCGATCCCGCGGGGGCCGACCCGGACCGTTCGGCCACCACCGCGAAGGCGGCAGCAACGGTTGAATCTGCTGCCATTGCGCATCGGTTACATCGGTAGCATATTGGCCATCAGGCGTACTCATCATGCAAGCCTTTCTATTCAGACTTTTGTAGCGAAACCTGAATATGGCCCGATGAGTACGCCGTTTCAAATGCAGACCACATCAAGGGTTTTCAGACGGCTTCTTATGCGGATACGTAACGAAACGGAATCGAGTATGAAACACCAACTCCTCTTCGAAAAAATCGATAATCGTATTGTTCGCGACAAGGAGGAGGGCGACTACGCCTATTTTCACGCGTTGACTTTGAAATTGGAGTACGTCACAAAACTCGTGACCGCGGGTGTAGTTGCTTGCATCGGTGATGACGCGGACCGGAATAGGTACTCACTTGAGCACAAACTTGTCCGCGCCAATTCAGTCGGCGACTGGGTAGCAAACCTCAACAGTGCGCTGGTAGGACCACCAGCAGGCTCCCTAGATTCCAACGCACGCAACCTAGCTCGTGATTTGACGGAGCGGGTCAATTCTACAGATTGGCGGTATCATGCTGTAATCGCTTTGAACCAAGCCGCAGAAGAGATCGGCGCTGTGGAGAAGCTGGGCACAAAAGTTGCGCTTCGCCAGTTTTTCGATATCGGGACAAGGCTCCGGAATCGGAGTCGAGGTCATGGTGCTCCTACCAACGAACAATGCAGTAAGGCTTGTCCGTTCCTCGACAAGGCCCTGAAGGAGGTCGTGTATAAACTCAAACTATTTCAGATTCCGTGGGTATATTTGCACCGGAATCTAAGTGGGAAGTACCGAGTATCTCCGCTTTGGGGTGATGCTTCGTGTTTCGAGTATCTCAAGAGCGAGCGCAATGTGCGCCTTCCTGATAATGGAGTTTTTCTTTATCTCGATCTCCCAGTGTATGTTCCCTTGGTCTTTAGCGATACCGATGTGCTCGATATCTCTCTTCCCAATGGAAACCACCGTGGTAATACCTTTGAGGCCCTTTCGTATGTTACTAATCAGACAAAGAACGTAGACGGATCGACATGGTCAGACCCACCAGCGCGCCTTCCTCGTAGCGAGACCGAGGGGGATACTATACTTGAACCACTGGGCAATACCTTTGCCAATTTGCCTCCCAAACCTAGCGGCTACATTCTGCGGCGTGATCTCGAAAAGCGCCTAAAGGAAGAACTTCTGAAGACTGATAGGCATCCCATAGTTTCACTTACTGGTCCGGGGGGGATCGGCAAGACGACCATCGCCATCGCGTCAATCGAAGATATCGCTCAACTCAAGCCAGTGCCTTATCAAGTGGTTTTGTGGATCAGTGCTCGAGATATTGACTTGCTTGAGTCAGGTCCGAAGTCTGTTTCACCTCGAGTGATTACCCAGCAGGACATCTCGCGCGCCGCCGTTGAATTACTTGAACCCGCGGATAAGTCATCGAACGATTTTGACCCAGATACCTATTTCCAGAAATGTCTTGCTGAAGGTGCGGCTGGCACGACACTATTTGTGCTTGACAATTTTGAGACAGTGAAGAGCCCGGCGGATGTCTTCAGTTGGATTGACACCTATGTCAGGCCCCCAAACAAAGTCCTAATTACAACGAGATTTCGTGACTTCGCTGGCGATTACCCAATCGAGATTGGGGGTATGACAGATGAAGAAGCCAGTAGTCTTATCGACCAACATGCAAGATTCCTTAAAATTGGATCTCTACTGAATCCAACTTACAAAAGTGAGCTGATTCGCGAATCTGACGGCCATCCTTATGTCATGAAAGTCCTCTTAGGGCAGGTGGTAAAAGAGCAGCGTGCTGTCAAACCGCAACGTATTATGGCCAGTGCGGATCACCTGCTGAAGGCTCTATTTGAGAGGACATACGGTGCTCTTAGCCCGGCAGGACAGCGGGTTTTTTTGCTGCTTTGTAGTTGGAGGGTATTTGTCCCCGAGGTCGCTGTAGAGGCTGTGTCAATCCGTCCTAGGAGTGAGCGATTTGGGGTTACAGAAGCTCTGGAAGAACTACGTCGGTTTTCGCTTGTTGAGCAGATTGTTTCAAAAAAAGAAGATGAACTCTTTGTGGGAGTGCCGCTGGCGGCGGCAATGTACGGACAACAGAAACTGGAGACCAGTCCCTTTAAGAGCGTGGTCGGAGAAGATCGAAAGCTTCTGATGGAGTTCGGGGCTGGTAAGCGAGAGGATGTCCATAGGGGTGTCCTCCCACGAATCGAGCGCCTCGTTCAAACTGTGGCGGTACGAGCAAGTGCTAGCCCGACAACGTTAGAGGAGAACCTACCAGTATTGGAATACCTAGCGGCAAGAGTGCCAAAGGCATATCTACAACTCGCCGATTTGGTATTGGAAGCCAGTGAGTTGGCTGACTCCACAGAGCGTGCAAAAGGGTACATTCGGAGTTTCTTGGAGAACGCGGACGCTCCTGATCGACAGGAGGCATGGCTGAAGCTTGCAGACCTGTGTCAGGTGAGTCAGGACCTAGTAGGTGAAATTCACGCGCTCAGTGAGGCCGCGCTACTACCGACAACAGATCAGGAAGATCTCGGGCGGTTTGCGAATCGTCTAAACAATCGTATGCGAGACTTCAGAGGTGAACCAGAAGAAGTGCGGGGATTTCTTGAGCTGGTCATAACGGCGATGGAAAGGCGTTTGAAAGATCTATCAGCCACGAATTGCTCTAGACTAGCTTGGCTTCACTTAAACGTTAAGAACCCGCAACGCGCGCTAGATGTGGCGAAGATTGGAATTAAGCTCGATTCGAGTAACGATCACTGCCAAAACCTGATCCGGATACTAGATACCTGAGCTAAGCAATGACATCCCCGTGTGGCAAGCCTCCAATGTCGATCTGGGAATTTTCGACGCCTTCCGCCTCCACGCCTCGGCCGCCGCGCCCAACTGCACCTTTGGCTCAGACCTCTGCGGCAACTTCGCGCACGAGCACAGCCTGCTCAAAGAGCCGCTGGTCCAAGACGGCTACGCAATCGTACCCACCGGCCCGGGTTTGGGCGTGGAATTGGACGAGGAGGCCGTCGCCCGCTATGCCCTAAGAAATCACCGTGGGACTGACGGCTTTGCGCCGGTTCAGGGGGATAAGTGCAGCCTGCACGAGGGGGCCGCAGGCTCCCTGAGTGCAGGCTGATATAGCTTGACACGGTCCTGCCACATGGTCATATGTACTATTGTGAAACGGGTGATACAAATCAAGCTCCTTCCGACAGCGGAGCAGGCGGATGCGCTGGAGCAGACGATGCGCCGCTTCAATGCCGCGTGCAACTGGGTAGCCCAAAAGGCTTTTGAGCGCCGTCTGGCCAACAGCTATGCCCTGCATAAGCTGCACTACTATGCGGTGCGCGAGCGCTTTGACCTTCCTGCTGACATCGCCATCCTAACGTTTGCCCAAGTGGCGGCCTGCTACAAGCGCGATAAGAGCAAGCACGTATCGTTTCGTCCGCTGGCGTCGATTCCCTATCGCAAAGGCGCGTTCCGCTACAAGAGCCTAACGGCTGTCAACATCAAGACGGCCGATGGCAACCGCCACGACATCCCGATGATTATGGGCGACTACCAGGCCGAGCAGTTTGGCCATGTCAAGCTATTTGCCGAGCTGGTGCGTCGCAAGGACGGCAAATGGTTCCTGATGGCTACCGTCGAACACGACCCCGAGCCGCCGTGCGAGCCCGACGATTTCCTCGGCGTCGATCTCGGGATGGAGAACCTCGTCACGGATTCTGATGGCACGATCCACCCCGGCGGCGACGTTGAAGCGGTGCGCATCAAATGCCAGATACTCAAACAGACTCTTCAATCGGCCGCCGACAAAGCAGCCAATCACAGACGACGTAAGCGTATTCGTAAGAAGCTCAAGCGCACCGCCGAGCGCGAGTCTCGCTTTCGTCGCAATACGAACCATGTCCTCTCCAAGCGTATCGTTGGGAAGGCCAAAGACACCGGCCGCGGCATCGCTCTTGAAGACCTCAGAGGCATCCGCGACCGGATACGGTTTCGCAAGCCCCAACGTAACCGCATAGGTAGCTGGGGGTTCGACCAGCTCAGGCAGTTTGTCGCCTACAAGGCCGAACAGGCCGGGGTGATGCTCAAGCTGATTGATCCAGCGTACACCTCTCAGACCTGTTCGTCCTGTGGACATGTCGAGCGCGGTAATCGCCCCTCTCAATCCCGGTTTTGTTGCAAGCAGTGTGGGCATCAAGCCCATGCCGATTGCAATGCCGCCCGGAATATCCGGGCAAGGGCTCTCGTCAACGAGCCTATAGTTTCGGCCTATTCCGCCGCGGCGGGGTGAGCCAGGGACAAGCTGACTGCTTTAGCTGTCAGGGGTTGACCTCCGCGCAGCAGTGGCCCGGCTAGGCCGGGACCAGCGCCTCTGCGCCAAAGATCATCGGATAGCCTTCGCCCGTGCGCACGGAACGCGAGGCCCCGTCCATATAGGCAATGCTAAAGGCGCGGCGCGACTGACCCGTCGGATTGATCCCCGAGCGGTGCAGCAGCAGATTGTTGAGCAAAATCGCCTCGCCCGCCTCGGCTTCAAGGTCGATTTCCGCGCCCGGCGGCGCGTATTCGGCTAGCTGCTCTTCTGAAGGAAAGTGCCCTTCGGTGATCACCCCGTGCTTGTGGCTGCCGGGCACCACCTGCATACAGCCGTTTGCCACCGTCGCCGGATCGATCGCAGTCCACACCGTGGTCGTCGGATTGTAATCCACGCCCCAGCCCACGCCCACGTCTTGGTGCCAGGGCAGGATCGTGCCCTTTTCCGCCGGCTTGTTCATAAACATCGCCCGGAAAATCGACACGTCCTCGCCGATATAGCGCCGGGTGATCTGGCGGAAAAAAGGGTGCTGCATGTAGGCGAGATAGACGGGGTCCTGCTCCAAGCCCATGATCTTGCGGTACTGGAGTGTGGTACCCTTGTGGCCAGCAGAGACGGTGGGCATCTTCGCGTAGTCGGCGTCCTCCCCGTCGAGCTGAAACTCCATCTCCGGGTAGAGGATCTCGCCGAGCATGATCGCGTCAATGCGCTGCTGTAGTTCGGCCAATCCCGCGTAGTCGAGGACCTTGCCGAGCCGCACGTACCCGTGCTCTTCAAAGTGGGCGTGCTGTTCGTCGCTGTATTGCATTAGCTGCTTCCCTCCGTTTCCCCTAGAAATGAGCAATGTTCTGGGACTTATATACATGACTAATCACGTATACCTTTCTATGAAGTAGGATCGTCTCTACGGACCGATCCTGATGGTATATATCCTCCCTTCATCTCGGCGATAATCCCCGCCGAGTCAGAGGTTAGTCCTCTGTGAAGGATATTGACCGCAGCATTGACGTCTCGGTCTAAGACCATACCACAGGCATAACAGTGATACATCCTCTGGTCTAGTCCTATTTTGTCTCGGGGTATGCTACCACACCCTGAGCACTGCTGCGTCGTATTGCGGGGATCTACTTTGATAACCCACCCACCAGCACTCTCAGCCTTGTAGGTCAGGCATTGCACAAAGAATCCCCATTGTTGCTCCAGTATGGATCGGGATAGGTGTCTATTCTTCACCATATTGGGTATCTTCAGGTCTTCTACTATAAACCGGCAGCCGAACTCTTTGAGCAAAGCGCTAGTGAGCTCATGTACTTTGCCCTGCTCGCGCTCTGTAACACGCTGCCATGCCTTAGCCAACCACCGCCGCTTCTTCTCCCTGTTGTTCGAGCCCTTCTTTGCCCTCGATAGGATACGTTGGCGGCGCTTGAGCTCTGTCCTGTCGACGACGTTCTTGGGCATTTTATGACCATTGGACAAAACAGCTCTATCCTTGATGCCTAAGTCGATGCCCACAGGAGGACGTATGTCCAGCACGTCCGGCTCGGCGACCTCCATGACAAACTGGAGCTTAACGCGTCTCGGTGTGCGAACGACACGCACCACCTTGACTTTGCCATCAGGAAGAGTTTCCCTAAAACGCAGACGACCGATGCCTTTGATAGAGAATGAGTAATACTTGCCCGACGATTTGATCTTCGCAGGCGTAGGATCCTCAAAGGAGTGGATGCCGGTGCGCCAGCTCTTGAAACGAGGATAACCGCCGCGCCTAAAGAAAGACTGATAAGCACGGTCTAAACGACGAAGGATAGAGCGTTGTATCCTAGCAGGAAACCGACTCCATTGTGGCTCTTTACGGCGTTCCGTCAGCTTGGCTTGCTGCTGCAAGTACGTAACAGACCGCTCCTCTGTCTCCCAAGCCTGCTTGCGCTCAGCCAAGCTCTCATTATACAGCCAGCGAGACTGATTGAGAAAATCAGCCAAGTTAGCATGAGCACCACGGCTTAGGTAGGCTTTTCTAGTATAGGTGCGTAGCACGCTCTATCCTTGCTTAGTTAACGTGAGTTCGGTATAAGGTGAGGGACTCCTTTTTGGCTAAATTTAGGTATGCCGTTCCTAAAACCCAGCCATCGAGGAGCCCTCGTGATGAATTTAGTTGAATTGTTTTGCCACGTCGATGATTTTTGCCAAGCCTTTGAAGTCGACTGGATACGCCACCAGTTAACGACCGGCCATCGCCGGCGGCGGCGGACCGGTCGGCTGTGCCTGAGCGAGATTATGACACTGTTGATTTGGTTTCATCAGTCGCACTACCGCACGTTCAAAGCCTTCTACCAGCACCATGTATGTATCCACCTACGCGGTGCGTTTCCGGGGTTGGTTAGCTATGGGCGCTTTGTCGAGCTAATCGAGCACACAAGGCATCGCAGCCTCGTCAACTTTATGGTCAATATCCTACGTGGACTGATTGCCTATTGTCATCAGCCTAAAAATCCAGCAACCGCTCCGATTGCAAGCGGCTTAACCCGAACTCACGTTAGTTACGAATATAAGACCCCAAATTTTCCTACCTTTCTCCCGGCTCGTCCGCTCCGTTCCAAACGAGGAATCCACCATGTCCACAGATAGTACTCCCTTCCCCGCGTTGACCCCATCCCAACGCCTGCACCTCGAAATCTATGGCTACGTCATCCTCGAAAAACTCCTGACCGAGGCCGAAATCGCCTCGCTCTTAGAGGTTATCTACCAGATTGAAGCCGACTTCCAGCGCACGGGCCAACTCCCCGGAGCAAACTGCCATTTGTCCAGTTCAACCCAGGAATTTTTCCGCATCGACAATCTCCCTCATCTATCCCCGTGTTTCTACGAATATCTAACCCATCCTAGAATTCTGGGAATGGCCGAGGAGATCGTCGGCGGCACCGTCCGCCTGGAGCAGTCAGACGCCCACATCCGGCGTCCGGGTGGAGAGCAGAAGTATGGCTTCCATCGGGGCATCAATCCCGCATATTCCCACACCGGCAACGGCCTCTATCACTTCTCCTTCGTCAAGGCCCTCACCAATCTCACCGATCTCGGCCCCGACGACGGCGGCACCACCGTCATCCCCGGAACGCACAAAATCCCCCAAGAAGTGGATCGCCAAGCGATCATCGACGCGGCCTTAGCCGACCCCGCGCTCGTTCACCAAGTCGAAGCACCGGCTGGATCGACGCTGCTCTTTTACGAATCGCTGATGCACTCTTCCGGCATCATCCGCTCGCAGCGGGACCGCGTCTTAATTCTCGGCGGCTACACCCCGACGATGTTCCAAGCGTGGAACGGCTACGACCCCGATCCCGAATTCGTCGCCGGCTTACCCGCAGAACGGGCCGCCTTGCTCACCGGCGGGGACAAATACGGCTGGCAACGCAAACTGCGCGATTTAGCCACACCCGCGGAGACCGTTTAAATGCCGAATAAATTGCCCATGCGATACGCAAGCCAAATGCGGATTTGGTTTTCTTGGCTTTGTTGCGCTTTGCTCCTAGCGTGCGGTGGCGCTGAAGACCAAGCGGAACAAGAGCCAAGTGTGCGGCAAGTCCCCCGCGACCGGACGCTGATCCTCGGGTTGACCCAGATGCTGGACTACGACGCCTTCAACCCCTTTATCCCCGGCATGGTATCCTCGACGGGATCCAATTTTCTCTTTGAGCCGCTCTATTACTACAATGCCTATAGCGAAGAAAACAATCTCATCCCCTGGATCGCGGAAAGCCACCAATACAACGAGGATTACACCGAAGTCACCATCAAAATCCGCGACGGAGTCCAGTGGAGCGACGGCATGCCGTGGACGGCGCGCGACTTGGTCTTCACCATCAACATGCTCAAGGCCAACGCGCCGGAACTGCTGCTGTCCACCGATATGCAAACTTGGGTCGCCGAGGCGGTGGCCGTGGACGAGTGGACGGCGCGCATCACATTGAAGGCATCCAATCCAAGATTTCTGTTTTCGTACTTCACCGATTGTTTCGGCAATGGAGTCCGCATCGTCCCCGAGCACATCTGGCAAGACCAAGACGCCAAGACCTTCAAGAATCTCGACCTAGCCAAAGGCTGGCCGGTGGTCAGCGGGCCTTATCGCCTGGTGATTGCCGCTCCCGAACAGCGAGTTTGGGACCTGCGGCCGGACTGGTGGGCGGCCGGATTGGGATTCCAGCGGCTCCCCAAGGTGGAGCGCATCATCTACCTGCCCTTCGGCAGTGAAGCCAAGTGGTCCCAGCAACTCTTGGCCAACGAAATCGATTCGAGCATTGACTTGCGCCCCGTCAATATCAAGACCGTTCTCGAACAAAACCCCAACATCTCCACCTGGACGGGCAGGGAATCACCCTACGGCTATCTGGATTGGTGGCCGCTGTCCCTCGGTTTCAACAATCTCGAAGAGCCTTTCAGCGATCCGGAGATCCGCTGGGCCATCAACTATGCGATCAATCGCGCCCAAGTAGTTGACGTCGGTTGGCAGGGAGCGGGCAAGTTCACGCTCTATCCCTATCCCGAGTTTCCCCCGCTAATGCGCTACATCGACCAGATCCAAGATCTTCTCGCGCAATATCAGCTAAATACCTACGATCCGGCCCGCACGGCAGAGATCATGGAGCGCAAAGGATGGCACAAGGACGAAGATGGGTTTTGGAGCAAGAACGGGACGCGCTTCAAGATAGTGGTCGATGTTTTCCCCAACCTCTTCCAGGACTTCACGCCGGTGCTGATCGAACAATTGCGCCAGGCCGGTTTTGACGCCAGCTTCCGCGCCACCAACGACGCCTATACCCGCATGACCCAAGGCACGGCCCGGACCTTTGTGATCGGACACGCAGCTTCAGTGCGAGACCCTTATTTCACCCTGCGCCTCTACCACAGTCGCTTCGTACAGCCGACGGGGACGGCGGCCGAGTACTTCTGGCGTTGGAAAAATGAGGAATTCGACGCGATCGTCGACCGCATGGCCGAGGTCGCGCCAGACGACCCCGAGCTAGTCGAGCTCTTCCGCCAGGCAATGGATATCTGGTTCCGCGAGCTGCCTTCGATCCCGCTGATCCAGTGGTATCACCGAATCCCCCACAACGAAACCTATTGGAAAAACTGGCCCACGGCCGAAAACCCCTACGTCAACAGCGCCTACTGGCACCGCACTTGGCTGCTCGTTTTACTCAATTTGGAACCCACGCGATAGGGGTTGGATGTTCAGCATTGTCTTACCTAGCGACCATTACCCGAACCAATTTTTGGGTACAAGCAGTTAAGTGCAATCGCAGATTTTCCCATCCCAAGGCGGCCCGTCCTAGTCCGCCCATGAAACTGGAACTTCCATTATGATTATTGGCCGTAGATTTCAAAGCTATTTCCGCGTACTCAAGTTAGTGTGGGAAGCCAAGCCTTCGTATATGGTTCTCGCGATTCTTCTTACTGTGATCAGTGCGGCTGTGCTGCCTGCTCAGATTTGGTTATCGAAAGTCATTGTCGATCGCATAAGTGAAATTCTTCAAGTATCCTCACAAGCTCGGGTGGTCGATTGGTATGCGCTTCTCGTTCCCATAGGTGCTATTTTCATTGTATGGGCAGTGGGAGGAACGTGTCAATCATTGAGTACCGAAGCAAGCATGTTTGTCAGCCTGCATTTCCGAAATTATGCGGAGTTTCTTGTCCTCAAGAAGGCTACAGAACTGGATGTCGCCTTCTTTGAGACGCCGATGTTTTACGATAAAATGGAGAATGCCCTCAAAAACATTCCAAAGGCTCACAACTTGGCGTGGAGTTCCCTGAGCTTCTTGGGGTCTCTTCTTTCTTTAAGTGCTGTTCTCGCCCTCCTGCTCAAGCTGCATCCATTAGCAATTGTCGTTCTCCTTCTCACCTCTGCTCCACAAGCTATCGTCTTGGCTTATTATGCAAACCGGTGGTACCGTATAGAGAACAGCCGTGTGCCGGCAAGACGGATGGCTGCGTATCTTTCGAGTCTGCTGAAATCCCGGGATGCCGTAAAAGAAATCCGTGTGTTCGGCCTTGGTAAACCCTTTCTGAGGCGCTTCCGAGAGTTCTGGCAGCAATACTTCGCCGCAGAAAAACGGGTACGGCTTTCAAAGGAACGCGCGAATGCTTTTTTAGGTCTCGCATCCAGCGCTGGAACCGCGGGTATTTGGATATATGCAGTGGTACAGGCTATCTGGAGGACTATCACCATTGGAGACGTCGTATTGGTTTTTCAGGCTGCGGAGCGGAGCCGAAGCATGTTGGAGTCCTTTTTCCGGACGACAGGCCGTCTCTACGAGGACACGCTTTTCGCAGAAAATCTTCTATCCTTTTTGGATCTGTCGCCGGATTCGGTGGAAGGTGCTTTGTCGCGAGGGAATCGATCGCAGCTTCGCGTTCCAAGGCCAATCCAGCAAGGCATTGAGTTTCGGAATGTCTCATTTCATTATCCACGCTCAGACCGACTTGTCCTTAAAAATCTATCCTTTACACTCAGGCCAGAAGAGACAATAGCTGTGGTAGGTGAAAACGGTGCGGGAAAAACGACATTGGTAAAACTTCTATCTCGTTTTTACGATCCATCTGAAGGAGTTATCCTTCTCGATGGAAAGGAGTTGCGCGAATACGATCTGGAGGATTTGCGGCGTCAAATTGGAGTAATCTTCCAAGATTTCATACGCTACGATCTCACGGTAAAAGAGAATATTGGTTTGGGCCAGATCGAGCATGTAGATAATATGAATCGCATTGTCTGCGCCTCTGAACAGGGAGGAACTAGGTCCATTATTGCTGGACTACCCAAAGGATTCGACACCGTTTTGGGACGCACCTTTGAGGAAGGGGTGGATCTATCCGGCGGGGAGTGGCAAAGATTAGCTTTGAGCAGAGCGTTTATGCGGGATGCGCAGATTCTGATTCTTGATGAGCCAACCGCTGCGTTGGATGCTTTCGCAGAGTATGATATCTACGAACGATTTGCAGAACTTACCGTCGGGAAAATGACTATTTTTATTTCTCATCGATTCTCAGCAGTTCGCATGGCAAGTCATATTCTCGTCCTGCAAAATGGAGAATTGATAGAAGAAGGCTCTCACGATGGACTGATGCGCGAAGATGGCCAATATGCCCGAATGTTCAATACACAGGCAGAACGATACAGATAGGATTGACAAGAAAAGCCTTCCTATCTGCAACAGCGCCTACTGGCACCGCACCTAGCTACTTGTCTTACGCAACCTAGAACCCACATAATAAAGGATCGCAAATTCGACTCCACACCAACGAAAGGAATCACCCATGCAGAAATCCGATCCATTTGAACAAGGTCTCGCAGCCGGTGAGGCCGCGGCTTCTGCCGCCGGAGACGCATCACAAACATCGGCCAACGGCGGGCGCATGTACGTGCGCACCCAGAGTTTTGGATCAACCGATGCCGAGTTGCGCTTTTTGCAGCGCTGTGGCGTGCGCCACAAGGCCGCCAACTTTCCCTTCCACCCCGACCGTGGCTGGGATCTCGACGAGTTGATCCAGGAAAGAGAGCACCACGAGACCTTCGGGCTGACACTGGATATGAGCCTGCTACCCATATATCAGCACTTGCCCAACATCATCTATTTTGGCAAAAGCCCAGAGCGCGACCGGGAAATTGACCTCGTGTGCGAAATGATCCGTACCGCCTCGCGCGCCGGCATCGATTCTCTGCGCTATAACACCTGCATTCTGCCCATCGACCGCACTGAACGAGAAGAAGGCCGCGGCGGCTACGTCCACACGGCGTTCCGCCTCGACAAGGTCCCGGCAGAAGAACAGGCCAAGCTGACCGAAGCCGGGCGCGTCACCGCGGACATGCACTGGGAGCGCATTGAGTATCTGCTCGAACGCATGATTCCGGTGGCAGAAGAATTCAAGGTTCGCATGGGCAATTCCCAGGAAGACCCTGCCACACCCCCCGGTTATAAGGGCGTTGACAAAGTCCTCAATGACTTTGAGGGCATGAAGCGTTTCATCGAGATTCAGCGCAGTCCGTGTAACGGCTGGAACTTCTGCGTCGGCTCCATCGCCGAAGGGCTCGAAGATCCGGCTAGTGAAATCTACCCCATCATAGAATACTTTGGCAGCCGCAATACGATCTTCCTCGTTCACTATCGCAACCTCCTCGGGGGGCTCTACAGCTTCCGCGAGGCGCTGCCCGACGAAGGCGATATGGACTTTCACCGGGTATTAAAGGGCCTTAAGGACACCGGCTACTGTTACGGCATTGATCCCGACCACGTCCCGCGCACCGACGACGATCCGAAGGGCCATTATCAGTCCTATGCGTACTGCTTCGGCTACATCAATGCCATGATTCAGGCGGTCTACGGTTAATCCATATTGTAAAGGAATCACCCATGAAGACATCCGATCCATTTGAAAAGGGCCTCGCAGCCGGTGAGGCCGCGGCTTCTGCCGCCGGAGGCGCATCGCAAACATCAGCCAACGGCGGGCGCATGTACGTGCGCACACAGAATTTTGGATCAACCGATGCCGAGTTGCGCTTTTTGCAGCGCTGTGGCGTGCGCCACAAAGCCGCCAACTTTCCCTTCCACCCCGACCGCGGCTGGGATCTCGACGAGTTGATCCAGGAAAGAGAGCACCACGAGGCCTTCGGCCTGACACTGGATATGAGCTCGCTACCCATATATGAGCAATTTCCCAACATCATCTATTTTGGCAAAAGCCCAGAGCGCGACCGGGAAATTGACCTCGTGTGCGAAATGATCCGCACCGCTGCGCGCGCCGGCATCGATTCTCTGCGCTATAACACCTGCATCCTGCCCATCGACCGCACCGAAGAAGAAGAAGGCCGCGGCGGCTACGTCCACACGGCGTTCCGCCTCGACAAGGTCCCGGCAGAAGAACAGGCCAAGCTGACCGAAGCCGGGCGCGTCACCGCCGACATGCACTGGGAGCGCATCGAGTATCTGCTCGAACGCATGATTCCAGTGGCAGAAGAATTCAAGGTTCGCATGGGCAATTCCCAGGAAGACCCTGCCACACCCCCCGGTTATAAGGGCGTTGACAAAGTCCTCAATGACTTTGAGGGCATGAAGCGTTTCATCGAGATTCAGCGCAGTCCGTATAACGGCTGGAACTTCTGCGTCGGCTCCATCGCCGAAGGACTTGAAGATTCGGCCAGTGAAATCTACCCCATCATAGAATACTTTGGCAGCCGCGATACGATCTTCCTGGTTCACTATCGCAACCTCCTCGGGGGGCTCTACAGCTTCCGCGAGGCGCTGCCCGATGAAGGCGATATGGACTTCCACCGGGTATTAAAGGCCCTCAAGGACACCGGCTACTGTTACGGCATTGATCCCGACCACGTCCCGCACACCGACGACGATCCAATGGGCGACTATCAGTCCTATGCTTACTGCTTCGGCTACATCAATGCCATGATTCAGGCGGTCTACGGTTAATCCATATGTAACGCGCAGGCAACTTCAGGAGGAGGTCACTCGCATGGCAAAGGACGACAGCAGCAAGCACGATCTGCCCGAAGGATTCGCAGCGCAGACCATTGTCCGACTTCTGCAACAGGGCAAGAGGGATCGATTGTACATGAGGATGGATGACGCACGCGCCCGCTTCAGGGAAGCACTGGAGATGTCCCCGGACCATCCTGAAGCATTGATGGAGTTCGGACGGACCTATGACCCAATCAAGGGCCCATCCGAGGAAGAGACAGCAACCCTTCAACGAGCCGCCAAAGCGGCCCCAGATTCCATAGATGTCGCGCTTGAGCTTACCGTTGTGTGGGCGAGCGACCAAAAAAAGAAAGCCACAGCAATCGAGAAATGCCTAGAGCTGTGCAGTCTTCGGCTTGCGAAGGCCCCCAATGACCTAGTTGCCCTCACTGCCCAAGCGCAGATGCTTTTGTGGAAAGGGGACTTTGAAGCGATGGAAGAGGTTGCCCGCCATGCGGCCACCTTGGCCCCAAAAAACCAGCAGTGCCTGAATTATCTTGCTTTGTCACTCGCCCGGCAGGACCGGTGGGATGAGGCCTATCCGGTGTATGAGACGATATATGGACTAGACAAAAAGACCGTATGGGCCTACGTTGCACTTCGGCAAATGGGGTCGTGCTTGGCATTCCACAGAGGTGATTGGGACGGGGCTGTGGGCATGCAGGAGAAGGTGTGGAACCTTACCGGGAGACCAAACGAGGCTAGCAACCTCATCTACTTTTATGGACAAGCCGGATTGGTGGAAAAGGCAAAAGCGCTGTTCAAGGAAGTCAAAGATCACCGCCATCCAGCGAGGGTTTACGAGATCGTTGGGAAAAATGAGTGACATATTTCGGATGTGGGAGTAAGGCCCGGATGTTCAAAACTATGACAGTATGTATCGCGGCGAGTGTGCTAGGTGTACTATCCTGTGGGAAAGAAAAAATGGCCGACGCACAAACGGGAGCAAATACGAATGAAATGCGTACCGGTGTCATCGCGACTCACTACGAGCCCGACGCAAGCATCTTTCCCAACCCCGAACGAGGATTTTACATATATACTAATTTGCACAAACTTGACCCCGCGATTGGCAAGAGGCGTGACGAGGGGCATACGTTACTCCGGGGACGGATCTTCATGGAGGACTATCGCGAGGTCCCGTTCTTGCCGGAATCGTTCCTCGCCGCAGTAGAAAACGGGTTCGCCATCGCCCGGGACCAGGGAATGAAAGTCATCGTCCGGGGATCTTACGGTTTCAAAGGTCCAGACGGCGACTACAGATCGTACGAGGATCCGCCAAAGCCGAACGTCAAAAACCACATCGCGCAGCTATCTCCCATTTTCGCCGCCAACGAGGATGTCATCGCCCTCTTCGAGGCGGGGTTTATCGGTCCGTGGGGAGAGTGGCACACGACAGCGATCGCAAACGACTACGATCTGGGTCGGGAGATGCTGTTCCACATCCTCGACCATACTCCCACCGACCGCTTAGTCTTGGTCCGCTATCCTTACCTGAAACAGCAGATTTTCAAAAGATCTGGCGGCGGTTTCGCCACAGTGGATGCCAATAATGCCTATAGCGGCGAGCATGTCGCCCGTGTCGGCCATCACAACGACTGTTTCCTCTCCTCACCGATCGACGTCGGCACGTACGAGCGGGGAGAAATGACACGCGAGGAGGAAGTGGCCTATCTTGCAAACGAGACCCTCTACACCGCGTTCGGCGGGGAGACCTGCCGAACGCATGTACTCAACGATTGCGAGCGGACCATTACCGAACTGGAAACCCTTAAAGGCAGCTATCTCAATAGCAGCTATCACCCCGCGGTACTCGACAAGTGGGCCGCACAGGGTTGTTTCGACGAGGTAAAGAGGAGGCTGGGAGCGCGGTTCGTCTTGACTCAGAGCCGCATCGCGGCCACTGCCACCCCCGGTGGGCAACTCGCAGTGGAAATCGACCTAGACAATCGCGGTTTCGCCCCGCTTTACAACAGGCGCGATGTGGAGATCGTCTTAGAAAACGAAGAGAGCGGAGCGGTCCAAGCCTTTGTGGTCGATGTCGATCCGCGCACTTGGAAGCCGGGGGCATCCCACGTGCTTTCCGCCGTGGTTCCACTATCCTCCACTATGGCACCGGGCGAGTATATCGCGTACTTGCACTTGCCCGATCCCAGTCCCAGGCTCGTTGGCGATCCACGCTACGCATATCGGATCGCCAACGAGGGGGTTTGGGACGAGAAGCGCGGCTATAACAAACTGGCCAGAGGCATTGTCATCCAAGCTACAGAATGAGGAAAACGGCCGCCCCTACGCGTTAGGCCGGTAGGCGGACATTGAAAAGATCCCGCGACCAGCAAAAACCAACCTTTAGTTCAGGAATAGGCCAGGCAATGAATCGACCCAACATCGTCTTTATCCTCAGCGACGACCAAGGCCCTTGGGCGGCCGGCTGTTACGGCAACGCGGAGATCCGCACCCCGGCGATCGACCGCATCGCCCAAACCGGCATGCGCTTTGACAATTTCTTCGTCGCAACGCCGGTCTGCTCGCCCAGCCGCGCAACCTTTTTGACCGGTCGCATCCCCTCGCAGCACGGAGTCCACGACTGGATCAGAGAGGGCAACGTCGGCGAGTCCGCAGCCGCTTATCTCGCCGGCGAGGTGGCTTATACCGACATCCTCGCTGACAATGGCTGGGTCTGCGGCCTGAGCGGCAAGTGGCACTTGGGGCACAGCCAACTCGCGCAGCACGGTTTTTCGCATTGGTTCGTGCATCAGCAGGGCGGCGGCCCGTACAATGACGCGCCCATGATCCGCGACGGCGAGCTGATCACCGAACCGGGCTACGTGACCACAGCAATCACCAACGACGCGCTAGCATTCATCGACCGGCACGGCGACGGCGACGCGCCTTTTTACCTAGGCGTACACTACACCGCGCCGCACAGCCCGTGGACTGGCCACCCACAGGAAATCGTCGATTCCTACGACAACTGCGCGTTCGACTCCTGTCCGCAGGAAGCGATCCACCCCTGGGCGGTGGGACACGGGCTAAGCGAGAATTGTCTGGGCAACCGCGAGATGCTCAAGGGCTATTTCGCTGCGGTGACGGCCATGGACCGCGACATTGGACGAATCCTCGACAAGCTGGAGGAAAAGGGGCTGCGCGAGAACACGCTGGTAGTCTTCACCAGCGACAACGGCTTTAGCTGCGGCCACCACGGTTTCTGGGGCAAGGGCAACGGCACCTATCCGCCGAACATGTACGAGAATTCGATCAAGGTGCCTTTCGTCGCCAGCCACCCCGACCGCATCCCTGCGGAGAGCGTCCAAGAGGGCATGGTCAGCGCCTACGATTTTATGCCGACCCTGCTCGACTACCTAGGACTGCCACTACCCGAAGGCCCCAATTTGCCCGGACAAAGCGCGCTGCCACTATTGTTGGGAAAGGACGACACCGGTCGGCAGGAAGTAGTCATCTACGACGAGTACGGGACGACGCGGATGATGCGCACCGAGGCGTGGAAATACGTCCACCGCTATCCAGATGGGCCGTGCGAACTCTACGACCTAGCCAACGATCCGGACGAGCGCGCCAATCTGGCGGACGATTCCAGCCAAACCGAGCGGATCGGCGATCTAAAGCAGCGGCTGGAGGCGTGGTACCAACGCTACGTGGTACCCGAGCGCGACGGCCGCAATTTCGCGGTGACGGGCAAGGGCCAGCTCAGACCAGTGGGCGACGGCACCCAACCGTTCGCGGAGGAGTAGCCATCCGCATCGCGCGCTTACTCCGGCAACACACTCCGCGCCGGCACAAACCCCAACTCCGCTTCAATCCGCGTAATATCGTACACCGGATCCCGCTCGTGCCCCGCCTGCTCGTAACGCGCCATGTCGATCTTCTCCGCATCCGCCCCATACCAAATCCGCATCAACTCCGGCACCGTACAGGCCACACAGGCCTGCGTCCCCACCGCGTTCAAAATCCGCACCCCCGCCTTATGCGCGCGCTCCGCTGCCAGCCGGAAGCACCGCACCGCATCGCTCAAATACATACACGAAATCGCCCCCATCCCCCACGGTCCCACCGGCCCCAGTTGTCGTGGCGCAGGCACTCGATCCTCGGGCCAAATCGAAGCCAGCCTAATATTGATGAAGTCTAGGTCCTCCCGCTGCCGCGCCAGATAGCGGGTCGTCTCCTCCATCATGTATTTGGAAAAACCGTAACCGTCGCGGTCGAAACACGGATGCTCGTCCGACATCGGCAGTTCGAGCGGCCGAAAATGCACCGATTGCATCCCAACCGCGGCGATCGACGAGGCCAATGCAAACTTGCTGCAACCCCGATCGATCAAATAGCGCAACAAGCCGTAGGTCCCCATGACATTGACCCGCATCAGATCCGCTTCAGCGCCCGCGCCCGTCACCGCCCCCAGATGGACCAGCGCGTCGAAATCCCACCGATCCAACCGGTGCAGATCCTCCCCCCGCGTAAAATCTCCAACCACCACCTCCACCCCCGCAACCTCCGTCGGCTGGCGCGACAGACAAACCACCTCGTGGTCTGCCGTCATATCCGCGGCCAACGCCCGACCGATAAAACCGCTAGTTCCCGTAATCAATACGCGCATCTCAACCTCCCGGCGGAGCAATCCGCTCCAGCACCAAACCTTCGGGACGCACAAAGTCCTTGTAGCGAACCAAGATTTCCGCTCCATTGATGCTGCGGACAAATCCTGCCCGCGCCTCCAGTTTCTTTACTTCGATCTCGATCCGATTGGCCCCGCGCCTTACCTCCTCCGGTGCCAAGCGAAAGCGGAACCAGTGCGCCGAAAAACCCAACGGGGCTTGCACCGCCATACCCCCAGCGAGCTGTACGGGAATGGTCAACGCGCGCTCGTCGCTAATTTCAGCCTCAGCGCGGGACAGAACCCGGCCATTAAAGCGCATTTCGATCTCGTCCTCAATGCAGAAAAAGGAAAATCGCAGCGTCAAAATGGCTGGTCGCATCTCGCCGTCGCCGCGGGCGCTCTCCACATCGTCGGCCACCCAAATGTCGAGCGCAATCGTCTCGCCCTCCAAGAGCTGTTCCGGCACTTGGCGCTCCGGCGTAGAAGTCTCTTCCCCGATGACCCCCTCGCGCGGCTGTAACAAGTAGCGCTTGTCGCGCCGAGTGTGTACCTGCGGATAGGCGACCTCGCGCAGGATCTGGTATTCGCGCTCGGCAAGGGGCCAAGGCATATAGCCCAAGTACATCCCAGCGTAGCCCTGCCAAGCGAGGGTCTGACTGAGGGCGCGGTACATCTCAATGCTCGGCAATCCCACCCGCTCGTCGTAGATCCGGCGCGGCGGCCGATAATACGCGGCAGCCCCCGCATTCTCGGCCACCTCGGCCATCCACGGTGCCTGAATGCCTGGATCAACCAGCACGTTCGCGTCCTGACCGACGACCCAGTCGAGGCTGCCAGCCCTCAGCCACGCTTCCACGTCCAGCCCCACCGCGAGGTTGTCTTCCTCGTGCAGGTGTACCCGCGCCATAAGCGGAATTTTGCGGCCCTGCCGCGCGCCGATTTCCTCGGCCAACGCCCGCACCTTGGCCACAAACTCGGTCATCAGCGGCGCGTTTTCCTGGATCACGTCCTTTTTGAAATAGAAGTTGTCAAAACAAAAATCCAGTTCTAACCCATCGGGCTGGTAGCCTTCCAGCATTTCGCCGATGAGAGCCAGCTTGTACTCCTGCACGGCCTCTTGCGCGTAGTCGTAACACCACTCGGCCCGGCCCGCGTCGCCAATACACACCGCAGCTCCGTGCTGTTCCTTAAGCCGCCCGAAGCGCTCACGCCCCGGACTGGTAGAGTCCTGAAGCTTGAGGCTGGGGAAGACCTTCAGCCCAGTCTCTCGACCGCGCTCAATGACGGCCCGTACCTGGTCGGTGCCCAGTTCCTTGGCTACCTCAACCATCCGCATGATCCGCCAGTCGATGTAGTTTTCCCACACCTCCTTTCCCTGCCCCACCACGCGGCCGATCTTGCTCTGGTGGAAGAAGACGTCGCTATAACCCAATCCCAAAACCAACAGATCCACGCCCGTACCCAACACCTCATCTACTGGCCAGTTCAGGAGGTGGCTGCTGGCCGGTGGTTCGAGTCGCTTGGCGTGGAAGTGGTGTGCGTCGTTGTAGTGAATTAAACGGGGTCGGTCCATGGCTAAGCTCCTATTTCTCGGCGCAGTGGCCTCTTAGTCCTTCTTTTGGGACAAAACCTGATCCATGTATTTTTCGCGGCCGTAGATCGGCTTTTTGTTGTACATCCGCCCAGGGCGGGGCACCATGCGCAGGCTGCGGTCGGCCAGCGGTAGCGCCACGGGCGCACAGCCCTGCCGATGCGACTCGCGCACCGCGATGGCCATTTCGAGGACCTTGACGCCGTTCTCGCCGCTGCCGGGCGGGTCCTCGCCCCGCTCCAGCGCGTCGATAATAGCCTTGCAACTAGCCCTGTTGCGATCCCCAAGACAGCGCCAGCCCTCGGCGTCGTACCCGCGCTCTTCGCCGTAAACGCCGTAAATCGGCCCTTCCGGCAAGACGCCCTCGATCTTTTCCAACTTCTCCCAACTCGCCCCATCGCCTTCGACGTACCGGTACAAGCCTGCGAGATTGTCGTCTGAGTAGAAGACTCCCTCCTCACAGACCACCTCGTAGCCGCGGCCTCGCGCGTCCTTGTCCCGGTAGATAAACGACTCGATTCCATTGGCAAAGCGCACGTACCCAGCCCCGCCTTGGTCGTGTTCGCTCAGAGGATCGTCACTGACCCAGCCCGACACCCACGCCACCTCGTCGCAGCCAGCAAAGTGGCGCATCAGCGTAAAGCGCTGGCAGCCGCCACCCGACATCTCCGTGCCCGACCCGCCGAGCAACGCGATGCGCTTGACCGCCCCCAACTCGCCCGCACCAATGAACTCCAAGGCCTTTTGGTAGGCCGGCAGATTGACGTCCAAGTCCCCCGCGCCAAAGGGGATGCGCCGGTTCTTGCACTCGGCGACCATGCGGTCGGCCTCTTCGAGTGAGGCCGCGATCGGCTTTTCGCAGAGGATGGCCTTGACCCCAGCTTGCGCGCAGGCGATGACGACCTCCGGGTTGACGCCGACTGGCAAAATCGGCGCGGCAATGTCGAGCGCCTCTTTTTCTAGCATCTGGCGATAGTCGGCATAACCAGGCACGCCCGTGCGCTTTTGAAACAGCGCCAAATTCTCCGGATCTCCATCGGCCACGGCCACCAACTCCGTGCGCTCGTCGAGCATATAGGCGCGCGCGTGCTGCGTGCCTTTGCGCCCAGCCCCGATCAACCCCACGCGATATTTAGCCATCTCGAAACCCTCCTTAGATATAGTCCACTTCTTAGCCGCTCCGGCCCGCCCGCGCCCACAACAGCCCTAGCACCACCGCCACCGCCACCAAAAAGGGCACCGCCAAGTGATTGAGCCTGTCCCAGCCCAGCATACCCTCCAAAGGTGCCGCCCCAAAACTGGTCAACACGATCAGGCCAAAGACCAGAAAGTCATTGCAGGATTGCACCCGCGCCTTTTCCTCGGGCCGGTGCGTCATCGCCAACAGCGACGTTGACCCTACGAAAAGAAAATTCCACCCCACGCCCAATAGCGCCAACCCGATCGTGTAGTAATAGAGCCCGATGCCGCTCAAATTGACCGCGATGGAACACCCCAGCAACGCGAGGCCGGCGAACATGATCCGGTGCTCGCCCCAACGCGAGATCAGGTGCCCAGTAAAAAAAGACGGCACGTACATGCCCAGCACATGCCACTGAATCACCCAAGCCGTATCGGCAAAGGAGTGCAAATGCCGCTTCATCGCCAGCGGCGTGGCATTCATCAACAGCGACATTAGCCCCCAAGCAGCCACCCCCCCAATCACCGCCAGTGCGAAATCCGCCTGCCGGGCGATCTCCCTGAGCGAACGCCCACCCGCCCGCTGCTCCTCGGCGCTAGGCACGGGAAAGGAGACAAAGCAGAGCACCGGCAAAACCAGCGCATGAACCGCGGCAATCCCCAAAAAAGAGCCAGCGAATAGATAGTCGGGAAACCACTCCCGCGACCACGCCGCCAGATTGGAGCCCGAAATCGCGGCAATGACGCCCCCGGCCATCACCAGCGAAATAGCGCGACTGCGAAAATCCTCGGCGACCACCTCGCCAGCGGCAAAGCGATAATAAGTGGCAAAGCCATTGACCGCACCAATGCCCAACCCACCCAAGCAAAGCAGCGCGAAATTGCCCTGGTACACAGCTAGACACCCCACCGCGCCCCCGACGACGCCCAACGCAGCACCTATGGCAAAACCTATCTTGCGGCCCCGCCGCTGCATTAGCTGCGCTGCGGGCACCGTCATTATCATCGTGGCCACCGGTGCCAGTGCCAGCGGCAGGGTCGCCAGCGCGGGATTCGGCGTCAACCGCTGGCCGATGAGCGCCATGCTCGAGAGCATGACGAGACTAGCGGTGCGCGAGAGGGCCTCGCACAAAAAGAGCAGTGAAAGATTTTTCACGCTAACTAGGCCGGTCGGCCTCGTCGCTGGTTATTTTTCCCGCTGCGTCCGCACCGCCGCAGCCAACTCTTCCAACACCCCCACCGTATCCTTCCACCCAATACAGGCATCCGTAATGCTCTGCCCATAAACCAATTCACTACCCGCCTGCTGTTTCTGATTGCCCTCGATTAGGTGGCTTTCCAGCATCACCCCAAAAACATCCTGCGCTCCCTCCGCCACCTGTGCGGCAATCGCGCGTGCAACAGCCGGCTGGCGCTTGTGATCCTTGGCGCTGTTGCCGTGGCTGCAATCGATCATCACGCGATGCGGCAAACCCACCTCCTTGAGCTGGGCCGCAGCCGCGCCAACGCTGGCGTGATCGTAGTTAGTACCGTCGCTGCCACCGCGCAAAATCAGATGACAACTCGCATTGCCCGAAGTCCCGACAATCGCCGCAATGCCCTGCTTGGTCACCGAGAGAAAGTGATGCGGGTGCCGGGCAGCGCCGATGGCGTCGAGGGCAATCTGCACATTGCCCGCGGTCCCATTCTTGAAGCCAACCGGCATCGACAGACCCGAAGCCAATTCGCGGTGAACCTGACTTTCCGTGGTGCGAGCACCAATGGCCCCCCAAGCAATCAAGTCGGCGATAAACTGCGGCGTGATGGTATCGAGGAATTCGGAACCAGTCGGCAAGCCCATATCCCCCAACTGCACCAGCAAGCCGCGCGCGGCGCGCAAACCGCTGTTGATATCGAAGCTGTCGTCCAAGTGCGGATCGTTGATCAATCCTTTCCAGCCGACGGTCGTGCGCGGCTTCTCAAAATACACGCGCATCACCACGTACAACTCGTCGCTTAGGGCCGCGGCCTTTCCCTTGAGCCGGTCCGCGTATTCAAGCGCGGCTTGGGGGTCGTGGATCGAACACGGGCCGACGACCACCACTAGCCGGTCGTCCTCTCCGGCCAGTATGGCGTCCAATGCGCGCCGAGCTGCGGCCACGGTATGGGAAGCCTCTTCCGAAATAGGCAATTCTTCCATCAGAATCGCCGGTGGGATCAAGGGTTTGAGTTGGTCAATGCGCAGATCGTCAGTTGATTCGAACAAGTCTTTCTACTCCTTTAGTAGCGGTTGTAAATTCTCATCGTCTAAACACTATTCACTCGCCTCCCGGCACCCAACCCAAGGCCGCAAAATTCTTGCCGGTGAGACTCCGCATAAAGCGCATCCGCTCGCGAGCTTCCTCTAGCTCCTCGCGCAAATCCTCCGGCCGATGCGCCCGGCCCTGGCGCACGGTCAATACCGGCTCAATTTTGCGATCGCCCTGCTCGCGCCGGCCGCGCACATCCTGGAACTCAAACGTCCCCTCCAACACTTCAAACGCCGCCAGATCCGCCACCGTACCCTCCCGCAGAGTACCCAACTCCTCGCCGCGCCCGATAGCGTCGGCCGCCGCAGCCGTACTCTGTTGTACGACGCGTTCAAGCGGCACGCCCAAGTTGAGCAATTTCGACGCAGTCTCCGGCATACTCTCGATCGGACTGTCCCAACTATGCGCGTGTAAATCCGTGCTAATCACATCGGCGACAAAGCCGTCGGCCAACGCTTGTATTGCGATCCCGTAGTCGAAACTGCCGCCGCCGTGCCCCACGTCGAAGAGCACGCCCCGCTCTCGCGCTTCCCACACCTGCGGCACCACCGTCCCCGCATCGTCCACCACGCAGTCTCCCGTGCCCTGATAACAATGGGTCACCACATCGCCGGGCCGCAGCAGGGCGAGTATCTCCACAATCGGCACCCCCCGGGCGATGTGTACCATCACCGGCACCCCCGCCCATTCGCCCGCCTGCACCGCCAACTGCAAGGGCTTGGTCCCATTCTCGCCAACTTGGAAACCGCCCTGCCGCACCTTAATGCCGACGCAGTGCTCCTGCCAGTGGTGGGCCACAAACGCCGTGCGCTCTGGATCGCCGTACTGCAAATCGACCATCTCCCCCACCGGCCCACAGGTCAGGCCAATCGCCGAAATATGCACGTACGCCAAAACTTGGGTCCGCGCTGGCTCGACGACGTAATCGACAAATCCCTGGAAGTTGGCCCACCCCGCGCTTCCAGCATCGACGATCGTCGTCACGCCCGTGGCTAAGCACAGTACATCGCCGCGAATGCCCCAAGTCGTGCATCCCGCGTAGAGGTGCGCGTGGATATCGATCCACCCCGGCGTCAGAATCTTACCGGACAGGTCAATCGTCTCCGCCGCCGGAGCCGTTATTTCCTCGGCCACTTCGGCAATCTTCTCCCCGACTATCCCAATGTCGCGAATCCCATCCACGCCCTGCGCTGGGTCCATCACTCGCGCCCCTTTTAACAACAGATCGTAGGACATTTCCCTTACTCCATTATCCTATTACAAGCCTCTGCGGCTTCTTGACACGCCTAAGCCTAAGCCCGTATATAATTCGCTTTTTTTACTTCAACCAGAGAGCCATCATGGGAAACACTCCACCTGCCGAAGGCATCCGCATCCCAGCCCCTGTCCTGCGCCAACTCACCGCCGACCTCTTCCAAGAAGCCGGCACCAACTCGGCGGACGCCCAGTTCCTCGCCGACCTCTTGACTGCCACTGACCTGCGCGGCGTCCACAGCCACGGCACCTGGCAGATCCACGGGTACGCGCATATGATGCTCGAAGGCCGCGTCAATCCCCGCCCTAATATAAAGGTGACCAGTTCAACCACCACTGCCCGCGTCTATGACGGCGATGGCGGCATGGGTCACTTTCCCTGCCATCAGGCCATGACTTGGGTAGCTGAGACGGCCGCGGAGTACGGCACAGCCGCAGCGACCACCCGCAATCACTTTCACTTCGGCAGCGCCGGCAAGTACTCGCGGATCGCCGCCGCGACTGGCTGCGTGGGGATCGCCGTCTCCTCGCACCGCTACGACCTGCCGCCGGAATCGATAATCAAAGGCGTCAACGCCACGTCGCCGATCAGCATCGCCTTTCCCAATGGAGAGCAACCGCCCCTCGTGCTCGACATGGGCGCGCACATGCTGCCCTGGGGCGAGGAACTCTTCGCGCAGATCCCCTTCGCCTTCTTCAAGGAACTGGGCATCGGCGCAGTAAACCGGGCGCTGGGCGGCGTGCTGGCCGGGATTTACCTGCCGCAATTTATCCCACCGACATCACCGTGGGAATCCAATCAAGGATCCTTCCTCGCGGCCTTTGACGTGCGCGCGTTTATGCCTTTAGAGGAATTCCAAGCGCATATGGACGACTTCGTCGCCGCCGCCCGCAACATGCAGCCCTTCCCCGGCCAGGACCGCGCCGAACTGCCCGGCAATCTGGAGTGGCAACGGGAGCGCGAATACGCCCGCGACGGCGTGCCCATCAGCCCCCAACACCAGCAGCACCTTCAGGAACTAGCCGACGAGCTGGGAGTGACCACTCCTTTCGCCGACTACGAACACACCCGCTTTACCGCCCAATAAAAAAGAGGAAGAGATGACCCAATCCCGCATCCTGTCCAGCGTCGAGATCGAGTTTCAAGGCCAAAGCCAAGCCCGCGAGCTTATTGAACGCGCCGGTTTCGCCATTGAGGTCCGGCACCCCCAACCCGGCTGGCCCGACGAGGAAACGCGCGCTAAGCTGGACGGCTTCGACGCCCTACTGGCCGGCGGCGAAAACCTCAACGCCGCCACCATGGACCAAGCGGCCAACCTCAAGATCATCGCCCGCAACGGCGTCGGCTTCGACAAGGTCGACCTCGATTACTGCACCCAGCGCGGCATCGTCGTCACCAATACCCCCGGTGCCATGGCCGACGCAGTGGCCGACCTGACCTTCGCCCTACTCCTCGGAATGGTGCGCTCGCTCAAGTTAGGCGACCATCGGGTCAAAACGGCAGACGCCTACGACGTTCCGGTCGGCGAAGACCTCTGCGCCATGACCTTGGGGCTGGTCGGCTGTGGCCGCATCGGCGCCGAAGTCGTGCGCCGCGCCCGCGGCTTCAAGATGCGAGTCCTCGTCCACGACCCCTGGATCGACGACGCGCAAATCCGCGCCCTCGGTGCCGAGCCTGCCGACCGCGCCGCCCTTTTGTCCCAAGCCGACGCCGTTACCTTGCATCTGCCGCTGACCGAGGACAACCACCACCTCGTCAATGCCGAGTTCCTCGGCCTTATGAAAGAGGGAGCCTACCTGATTAACACCGCCCGCGGCGGCTTAGTTGACGAAGCCGCCCTGATCGCCGCGCTCGACAGCGGCCACTTAGGCGGCGCGGGCCTCGACTGCCAAGCCACCGAGCCGCCGCAAGGCCAGTCCCTCGAACTGGTCCGCCGCGACAAGGTGCTGGCCCTGCCCCACACCGGCTCTAGAACCCTAACCGCCCGCAAACGCATGGCCTTCGTCGCCGCGCAGAGCATCGTCGCGCTATTGCAGGGCAAAGTCCCCGATCACGTGGTCAATAAGGAAGTACTGGATAGGTTGGATTTGGCGGGGTAGTGGGCTGACGTAATCTTCTAACCCAGTGTCACAGTGAACTAGAAAAGGATGAAAAAAAGATGATCTGCTCAACCCTAGATCAATATCTGGACGAAGACCGTGTACCAGCAAAGGAAATCCATGATAAAGTCAGAGAACGCCACGGTGAGTACTATCTAAGCACCGGTTATTACCTCCGTCTGTATCGCCAGCGTGCGGAACTGACTCAAGCGACTCTTGCCAAGCGGAGCGGCATCCGTCAACATCATCTATCTGAAATGGAAAACAATAAACGGGTGTTAGGAAAAGTGAATGCCAAGAAACTAGCGGAGATACTAGACTGTGATTATCGGAAACTGCTATAGCGTCGAGTCGAAATATCACTCGCCGGCCGCGTAAATCGTCAGCAGCAGTTCCGCATCGTCGAGCAACCGGTATTCCGGTTCCTTGCCGGACAGTCTTTCGCTGTTGCTCAAGATAATGGGCACTCCCTCGCCGCGTTTGTCCATCAGGGTCCGGCGCTCTGTGGTCAGCCAAGGCGCGTCGGGCACCGCACACTTGGTCAGCAAGCTGCAAACTGCCTCATTCCGCGCTGACTGGCGAAATGCCAAGCTCTCGATGGTGATGGTATTCGGGAGTGTCCCTGGCGAATACAACTCTAGTCGGTTCCCAAATAGACGTAGCCTGATCTTGGAGCCGTATATCGAATAGTCTCGATGCGAGACTGCATTGACGACCGCCTCAAACACCGCCGTCAGGTCGAATTGTGGCACATCTCGCCGGCCTTGGTCTTTGAAGGCCGCGGTCTTCATGTTTCTGGCAACGAACCGGCAAGCTTCCTCAACCTGACTGTCGAGTGGACCCGCGATGTCGGCCGCGTCGAGCTGGTACCCGCCGGGCGCGTCTGACTGGATTTGGTCGCCGCGGTAAGCAACGGCCTGGATGTAGGCATTGGGGAGCCAACGACGAGGATCAGCCGAGGCCATCAACACACCGGCAACCGTCGGTCTGATCGTGCCATCGTCATCCGCACTCGCGATGCCCAGCTTGCGGAGCAATACTTCGCGGTCATCGTCTGAGCGCGGCGTGCGAAATCGCTCCCAGAGATCTGGCGATAAATCATCCAACCCGGCCATTGATACGGGTTGTTCGTCGAAACGAATAAGGCGCGTCTGGCTGCGCTGCTGAAACAGTCGGGCGAGGTATTCGGACGACATCGGCCGCTTTGCATTCGCCGTGCGGTGTAGGAACCCACCGGGGCTTCTATGCACGAATAGACTGCGCGGAACCTCCACCTTGATAACGGCCAACTCCTCCCCAGTGCTTGTGGGCAACCACAAGCGATCGAGGACAACGCTCTCAATAGGCGGGTCAATGGAGTCTATGCACACCTCTCGAACGAAATCCACCACCGCATCAAGGCGGTCCGTGGGGATGCCGACGACTTCGTGGGTCTGATCCTCAACCCCAAGGACGAACACTCCCCCGCGGCTATTTGCAAAGGCGGCGAATCCATCGGCGAGCGAATTCCGGTTAGGACCTTTGATCTTTCCACCGGCAAAACGCACCTCCTTGAATTCGAGGAACGTACTCTCACCCAGCCGAATTTTGTCGAGGAGTTCTTGCGGATTATCAAACATGATTTATGCCGTTAGAAGTAGAGTCCCTGATAAGTCCATTCGGACTGAAACCCCTGCCGTTTTGCAGTTGACATCAGAGGGTTCAACGTTTCGTGATAGGCGGATTTTAATTTACCACGATCCAGCAAATCCCCTAGCTGCTCAATATGCAGACCCGTAATGTAAGACTCGACTACCTTTTTCCACTTGTCATTGCTATACCTATTCTGGACTATGGACAGAGCAGTATGCTGAGTTTCAGCTAAGCGATCAATGTATTTTTTATCGGGAAGTTGATCACTCTTGGAACTATTTGCACCGGGATCAACGGGAATTAGATTCCACAACTGATCGTGGGCAACAAAACGCCAAGGTAAGAAATGATCTAATTCATAATCGCCACAGATCTTTCTGTCTGTGTATATGCATCGGATCTCTCCCTGATCAATTACAGAGTTCCAGAACTTCCGCTGTGCATTAAGAGATTCTCTCTGATCGGGAGGAAACAATTTCTGCGTCACAGCAGGGATATTAGGATTGCGTCGCTGCATATAATCGGCCCAGTGCCACAGTGCCCAACCCTCAATAATTGCTTGGTGCCGCTCCAAATAAGCGATCCAATCTATATGCAGAAAGATGCGTTCCTTAGATTCGTCAAAATAGAACAATGGGCATCGTTCCAGAAACTGTTTAGCAGCAAGTTCGGGAATTTTTTGGTCTACCAAGTAATCCGGCATACCTTTGGTTTCGCGGACAAAAAACGGCCGCAAAATTCGGTTGGGGACATAGCGCATGAAGTTGTAAGTCTGCACTTTCTCATAAGAATCAACAACGATGTGATTGCGCAACGTCTGGCGTCCACTTTTCGACAGAACGTTTCGATCGTTGTCAGTATCTTGTATCTGTTTCAAAGCCAAAGAAATTTTATCCTGAGTACCAAAAGACAGTTTAAAAAATACATTTGGATACCAAGCGGTAACCAGCATCTCACTCTCTATATCTCGCAACAGAATACCTTTATCAATAGAGAAGCTTCTTTCCTTTATCAAAGTCAAAAGCGAGAGAAAAAAGAGATATTTATACGAATTTGTCGTATTCCTAAACAATCCACTCAGTGCTGCGATATCAAGTCGATCTGAATCAGGTAAATAGGACATGAGATTGATTTAGCTATCTTTTTTTTATTGCGATAAGCGCAGTATACGCTGCACCACGCTGGCCAATGCATCTAAGAATCCAGCCCTACCCCCGGCGGCATAAAAAATTCGTACTGCTCTGGCGTGCCGTAGCCTTCCATCTCCGTCAGCCGCACCCCCGTGCTGTTGAGCGCCGCCTCGACGATCCGCTTGTTGAAGGAGCTGACGTTTTCATCGGCCAGATAGTCGGCCACCGGCATCCACAGACACTCGGCGATCTCGTCCTCTTGGATGCGAATCTCCGTGCTCAGCGGGCGCAGGCGGCAAACGAAGTAAATATCCGACTTGCCGAATCGGTAGCCGTGCCAGTGGCGGAAGCAGACCAGCGCGTCGAACTCCGTCTCGACCCCGGTCTCTTCAACAACTTCGCGCACCACAGCTTCGGCCAAGTGCTCGCCCGCGTGCAACGCGCCGCCGGGCAATTTGTAGCGCGGCGGTCCAGACGCACGCCGATGGTACTTCTCGCTGACCACCAACAGCTCCCGCGCCTCGTTGAGCACCACCCCACCCGCGCCGATGTAGTGCGAGGCGTGGGCCGGCACATAAGCGCCTTCTTCCAGTTGCAAGGTCATCATTAGATAGCCATCGGTACTGTGGTGGAATGTAAACCCGGCTTCCACCGCTACGGGGATCAACGCCGCCTTGGCAATCGGAACCTCCAGCCAGACGACCCGGTAGCCTTCGTCCTTCCAAGCCGCTAGCGAAATGCGCAGCCGCTCGGTAAAGGCCGTTGGATCTGGCTCAAGAGCCTCTGGTTTGGGAATGATGCCGCCGAATGGATTAGTCGTTGCTGCAATGGGTTCCATATCCCGCCTCCCTCAATGGCCGCTAGTGATAGCAAACCCCACTGGGCGTGTCAACCCGTCTAACTTGGCTCGCTGCCAAGCCGTACCCTATACTATCGCCCAACGCAAAAATACGAGGACTAGCCCATGCAACGCACACTGCACAGAAAGCTCATCGGCCCCAAGGCCCATCGCCAACTCCTCGCCTTCCTCGGCGAGCACCTACCCCACTTCACGCCCCCCACGTCGGCTGCGGCTTGGCGCAAACAAATCCCAACCCTGCGCGCCCAAGTCCTCGACCTGTTCTTCCGCGGGCACCCCAAGGGTCTCCTCACAGAACAGCCGCAAGTCCACTGGGGCGACCGCATCAAAACCAGTGCCGGCTACACCATCCGCAAGCTGCGCTACGAGGGCTATCCCGGCCTCTGGGTCCCGGCCCTGCTCTACGAGCCGGACCAACTCGGAGAAAAAGCCCCCGCCGTCCTCAATCCCAACGGCCACCACGCCGGCGGCAAGGCCATGGACTACAAACAGGCCCGCTGCATCAACCTCGCCAAGCGCGGGATGCTGGCGCTCAATACCGAATTTCTGGGGATGGGCGAACTACGCGCCGATCTCGACCACAACCGCATCGCTCACCTCGACCTGTGCGGCGTCGCCGGCATCGGCGTGTTCTACCTCTTGATGAAACGCGGCCTCGACGTGCTGCTCGCCCACCCCAAGGCCGATCCCGAGCGCATAGGGATGACCGGCCTGTCGGGCGGCGGCTGGCAAACGGCTCTGCTCTCGGCCCTCGACGAGCGCGTCAAAGTCATAGTCCCGGTCGCCGGTCATTCAGCCGTCTGGCAGCGCCGAGGCTGCATCGAGGACATTGGCGATCAAGAGCAATGCCCAGCCGACCTCTGCACGATTGCCGACTACGACGTGCTCTCCGCGCTCTTTGCTCCGCGTCCGACCTTGCTCATATACAACCGCCACGACGACTGCTGCTTCCAGACGCGGCGGGCGCGCAAATCCATCTACGAACCCATCCGACCGGTCTTCGCGCTCCTCGGCGCTCGCGACAACGTCGCCCTCCACGACAACACCGACCCCGGCACCCACAACTACGAGCGCGACAACCGCCGCCAACTCTACAAATTCCTCAATCAACACTGGGGATTGGAAACACCAGACGACGACCTACCTTACCGCGACGAATTGCAAACCGAAGAAGCCCTAGCCGTCGGCCTGCCCCCCGACAACGCCACCCTGATTTCCATCGCGCAGGCAGCTCTTGGCAAGATCAGAAAGCGCAAAAGAAAAGCGCGCCCTCCAGCGGCCGCGCGCAAAACACTCGCCTCATTACTCAAGCTGCCGCAGTGGAAGAATCGATCCCTGCAAAAAGTCGGCACCGCACAAAAGCGCAAAGACGTCACCATCCAACACTACCTACTGCACCTCGACGATACCTGGACTCTGCCGCTAACCGAATACACGCCCCCACGCCCCCGAGGCACTGAGCTGCTCATCGCCGATGCCGGTCGCAGCGTGCTCGCCGCCCCGCTAGCCACCGCTCTCGCGCAAGGCCGCCGTGTACTCGTCGCCGACATCTTCGCTACCGGTGAACTCCGCACCGACCCGCGCCACCAGATGCTAGTCGCCACCGCTGGCCAGCGCCCGCTCGGCATCCAAGTCGGCCAAGTACTCGTGCTGCTGGCAACGGCAAGCCAAAAGAGCCGTGTACTACACCTGACGGCTCACGGCCGTATCTGCCCGATCGTCGCGCTAATCGCCGCCGCGCTCAAACCCCAAGCCCTCGCCTCGCTGACGACCAACGCCCTCATCGACTCCCTCGGCCGCCTCATCGACTGGCCGCTGGCCTACGACGGTGCCCCGTCCCTTTACTGCTTTGGCCTGCTAGCCGAATTCGACATCCCCGACCTAATTGCCCTCTCAGCACCCGTGCCGCTCGCCGATCCCCATCGCGGACCGTTGCGCCTCTGAAGTACAACCCCTATCCATATTTTTCCCGCAGGTACCGCGCCGCCTCCACCTCGTTTTTGAGCTTGGTATAAACCTCGTCGATATCGACCTTCGCCGCCGATCCGGGAGCGAATCCGCAGTCCGGGTTGAGCACCACCCGCTCGGGTGCCAAGAACTCCAACGCCTGCTCCACCCGCCCGACGATCGTCTCCGGCTCGTCGACCTCGCCCGGATGCACCCCTACACAACCCAAGCCGATCTCCAAATCCTCGCGCAGCGCCTTAAACACCTCCGCATCCCCTGTGCCCGGACTAGTAAATTCCATAGTCAGATGGTGTACCTTCAGGCGATTGAGATAGGGGATGATCGGGCCATAGTCGCCGGTGTGACATGCCTCGCCCCGGACCCGGGCACCCGCGCGGCGGCACAAATGCACGGCCAGGCGCACCCCTGTGGCTCCCTCCACCACCGCATTGGTCATCGCCACCGCAAAGTCGGCTTCGGCCTCGGGGTCGTCATATCCGGCTCGCACCTCGTCATCGACGAGCAGACATAGATGCGGATCGTCGATCTGCACGATATCAGCACCAGCCTCACACAATAGCGCCAACTCGCGGCGCAGAATCGGTACACAAGCCTCGACGAATTCATTGCGGGTCGGATAGGCTCCGCGCGATTGTTCCGCATCCCACATCCGCTCGCCCAATAGCGCTGGCGCCGGCAAGGTGGCCTTGATTTTGCGCGAGCTAACCCGCTTGAGAAATTCTATTTCCCGCGCGATAAACCCCTCGTCTTTCGGCACCAATTCGCCCGTGACAATGGTCCACGGCCTGCCGTCCGCATTCCGGCCCAGCTCAAAGCCATGCGCCAATTCGGCGATCACGCCGATGTACGAGGCGCGCCGCCATTCGCCATCGGTGATCACGTCCAACCCCGCCGCCTCCTGCAACGCCACCGCATAGGCCACCGCCGCATCCATCACCTGCCCCAACCGTTTGGCGTCCATTGGCCGCTCACCCGTCACCGCCTCGCGCACAAAATCTGGTCGCGGCAGCGAGCCGACCACCGCCGCCGGAAAGAGCGTCTCGTAGTGTTGACGCGTCGACATATCAGCCTCCGTATTCGTCTGACCAGCGCGCATTGGCTAGCGCGACGTCCTCTTCGGTGTCGATTTCCATATACTCGCCATCGGTAGTCACCATGTGCAAGACCGATCCCGCGTCTATCATTTCCTCGAAGAGATGAATCAGATACGCCTTTTCGAATGGCGTGCCGTCCCTCCAGGTCTGCCCGGCGTACTTTGCCTTCACCCGCTGATAATGCGCCCGCAAAGACCGCGCCCCGGCCGCGCCAAACCGCGCCACGCCGATATACTCGCCGCTGGCCGCTGACCCAGGCATAGCGCGGTTGATCGACACGACCCGATCGCCCTCGGCCACGACCTTTTCGGCATCGTCTTCGGGGTGCTGGCTGCGATCTACATAGCGCGTACGCCAATCCGTATCAACGCAGAGCGCGATATCGCCCTCGTGCTCCAGCGCGCGACGCACAACCGCAGGACGGTAGAGGATATCGGAATAGGAACAGACAAAACCATCGGCCATATACTCCTCGGCGCAAAAGAGCGAAGCCAAGATATTATTGTGCTGCCAGTCGGCGTTGTGGCAATAAGTCAGATGCGGGTAGTCGGCCTGGATCTGCTCGATGCGATAGCCGCCGACAAAGACCGGCGTCTCTAACCCGACCGCGGCCAGCGCCTCGAGCATCCAGTCGAGAATCCGCCGCCCGCCGATGCGCACATAACACTTGGGCTGCCCGTCGGTCAGGGCGTTGAGCCGGCTGCCGCGGCCGGCACCGATGATGATGGGGCGCACTAGCTCTCCTTTTGTTTTTATGCTTAGACCGGTACGCACAAAACGGCCTGCTGATTTCCAGCAGGCCGCTACGTATTCTTACTTACAGCACTAAGCGAATAACGCCGCGACCGCTACCTTCCATCCCGGCACCACCTCCCCACCCTCCAACACATCGCCTTCTCTCAATACATCCACAGCATCCGGAGTCCGATGCACCGCCACCGTCCGCTGCTGCGGCTCGACGACAATCACCATCTGCGTCCCTGCCGCCAACCAATCGGCTACCTTTTCCGCGACCTCCCCGTAGCGGTCCCCCGGCGAAACCACCTCCACCACCAAATCGGGCGCTCCCGGCCAATAGCCCACCACCCCGCCGACCGCATCCAACCGCGCTTGGCACACGAAAGCTGCATCCGGTGCCCGCACCGTATCCGGGTCCGACGCCAGCCGGAACCCCGTTTCCGCCGCATAGACCGCTCCCAGTCGGTTCGCCAGCACGTGCTGGCCCAACGATACGGTCACCAACGCGGCAATCTTTCCGTGTTCATTGCCCGCAGGCGTCATCTTACGCACCTCCCCGCGCACTAGTTCGTAGCGAAACCCGTCGTCCGGTAGTCGCTCTAAGTCCGCCGCTGTGGCAATATGTTCGATAATTGTCATGGGCTATCGTCCTCACCCCTACGGCTTCAGATGCGAAATACTATACGGAATATACCTGCCGCCTTTTACTGCCACAACCTCAAGTGGAGAGCATTGCCCTAGCACCTTATATTGAACTATTGCTATCATAGAAAGGATGAATATGTCCGAAAAACTGCCCCTTGCCATCGTCGGTTGCGGCGGCATGGGCCACCGCCATCTCTACGGTCTCGCCGAGTTGCAAAACGCCGGCCTGTCGCCCTTTGAACTGGTAGGTGCCTGCGACCCCAATCTCGACAACGCCCACTCGCTCGCCGACCAAGCCGAGGAGCGGCTGGGCACGCGCCCTCAACCGGTCAAAGATCTCGCCGAACTAGCTTCCGTCGCTCCTGTCCAAGCCGTCGATATCACCACCCTACCGGCCCATCACCACACCGTGGCCATCGAGGCCATGGAGCGCGGCTGGCACGCCATGTGCGAAAAACCTATGGGGCTTACGGCCCGCGCCTGCAAACAAATGATCGCCAAGGCCCAAGAGACTGGGTGCGTCCTCTCAGTGGCTGAAAATTACCGCCGCGACCCAGTAAATCGCCTCGCCAAGGCCCTGATCGACGCCGGTGTCATTGGGCGTCCGCGCCTGATGCAGCAAATTGCCATAGGCGGCGGCGACGGCATGCTCATTTCAGTGTGGCGGCACCAGAAAAACGCCAGCGGCGTCCTCCTCGACGTGGGCGTTCACTTTGCCGACATCATGGAGTACTTCCTCGGCGAGGCCGACACGGCTTACGCTCAGACGCGCCTGCACGAACCAATCCGCAAAAACCCCGTCGCCGGCCGCGCAGACGCCAGCAGCGGCTCGCCAGGCGGGGTGTACGAACGCTGGCAAAAAGACATGCCAGCCGAGTTCGAGGCCACCGCGGACGACGCGGCCTACGCCACCATCCTCTTCAAAAGCGGCGCAGTCGCCCAATACATCGAAGACCACGCAGCCCACGGCCAAAACCAGCGGCAGCGCTCTATCCACGGCAGCCTCGGCTCGCTGGACTTGCCCGGCGACCGCTCGGGCAACCGCCTCACACTCCACCTCGACGGCGCAGACCCCATAGACGACCAAGCCCTGCTCGACCTCGTGCCCGATCACCGCCTCGACGAAGTTACGACCGCGCTCTTTGGCGGCGACCGGCTTTTCGAGTACCACTGTCCCTTTCCCGAGACCGACCGCAAGCTAATCGCCGTCGAATACCACGAACTCGGCACCTGCATCCAACAGGGGCAACAGCCCGAAGTCGATGCCCGGCAAGGCGCTCGCTCTGTGGGCCTGTCCTACAGCCTGCTGGAGTCGCAAGTCGCCGGCCGCGCGCTTTCGGTCGATGCGGTCTGCGACGACCAGATCAACGCCTACCAAGCCGAGATCAACGAGCATCTGGGAATCTAAACTATGGCCGCTATCCTCTGCCCTCGCTGCCACAAGATCGTCAGTTCCGACGCCGAAACCTGCCCCCATTGCGGCCAGCGCAAACCCGGACTGTGGGGCGCGACGGCCACCATCCGCAAGCTCGGCCTACAGCTAAATTTCCCGCACTTAATCACCGTGTTCTGCGGCGTGCTCTACCTGCTCGCGTTGGCTCTGGAGCCATCGGCGATTTTTCAGACGCACAGCTTGATGCACATTCTCTCACCCAGTAACCTAGCCAGCTTCAAACTCGGCGCCTCCGGCACCGTGCCCATCTTCACTTATGAATTCTGGTGGACGCCGATCACCGCCATCTACCTACACGGCAGCCTGCTGCACATCTTCTTCAACATGATGTGGGTGCGCCAACTTGGTCCGGTTGTAGAAGAACTCTTCGGCCCCTTCCGCCTCTTTGCGATCTTCACGATCGCCGGCTTCACCGGTTTCCTAGCCTCGACCCTAGCGGGCCACGAACTCACGCTAGGTGCCTCCGGCTCGATCTTCGGCCTCTTGGCCGCAGCCATCGCCTACGGTCGGCGCGCCGGTTCCCAGCTCTTTACCCGGCAGTTTCTCCAGTGGGCGGTCTTGCTTTTCATCATGGGATTTGTGATGCCTGGCGTCGATAACTGGGCGCATGGCGGCGGCTTCGTCGGTGGCTATGCAGCGGCGTATGTCTTCAGCCGCAGTTCGGAGCGCGAGGGCTTGGGAGCTTATCTGGCCGGTGGTTTGTGCCTGCTGGCCACGGTCGGCGCATTCTTCTTGCAGTTCATCGCCGTGTTTCTCTAGCCTGCTTCATGCCCGACGAACTCATCGCGCTCTTCAATGGCCAAGGCCGTCCCATAGGCAGCAAAAGTCGCGCGGCTGCGTATGGCGACGGCGACCGCGTCGGCTTGGTCTTCGTCTGGGCGGCTTGGCGCACGTCCTCCGGCGTTGCCCGCACCCTCTTGCAGACCCGCTCGCGCCCCGGCGATCCCTATCTCGGCAGCCTCGACGCGCCAGCCGGCGGCCACATCCGGGCCGGAGAAACGCCCACAGTAGCGGCGCACCGCGAATTTGCCGAGGAAGTCGGCATCGCACTGACACCCGCCGAATTGATCTTCCTCGGACGGCAACCCCTCCAATACACCGGGCGCTCTGCCATGCAGTTTTTCTATCTCTGCACGCGGCCTATATCACTGGGGGAAACTGTATTCAACGAAGAAGTAGGGGCTTTCGTCGAAGTCGCCCTCGACGATTTCGATGCCTTGGTTTGCGAACGAACTGCGTCGATCAAAGGCCAAACCCGCTACAGGGAAGCACCAAACGAAATGAGGCCACGGGAAATTACGCCCGCAGCCTTTGCCGCCTACTCCGAGCCGATCATGGACGCCATCCGCCGCTCAGCTAGCGCGGTCCGCATCTATCTCAATACTGAGCAGATCGACGCGACTATCTGGCCGCCTGCGACCGGCTGATGTAGCGCTCCAGATGCGCCAATGCCCGGCCGCTGTCGATGGCCTCTCGCGCCTCGGCCAATCCCTCTTCAGCATTCGCACTTAGACCCAAATAGTAGTCGGTCAGGCCGGCGTTGAGTACTATGCGGTCGTAAACAGGCCCCCGTTCGCCCTTGAGTGCCGCCAGCCCCATATCGGCAAAAGTCCGCGCACTCACTTCCGCAGGACGCGGACTTTGCTCGTAGAAAAAGCCGTATTCCCTCGGATCCACGTCGCAGGCGACTGTCGTCAGTTCACCGCAGACGCGGCGGAATCCCTGCACGTAGTTGATGGCCTTGCGCCGAGCGTCCGAGGGCTTCCCCAATCGCAACCCGTAGTGGCTGCTCCCTTCCTCACCTTTGATCACTAGCCCCGCGTCCAACCCGCGCGCCTGCATCAACCCCAACAGCTTGTCCTCGTAGCCAGCGTGGTAAAATCCCGCGATCATGCCGTTCCAAGCCGAGCCAGCAAACAACTGCTGTGCCTTCTCCGTAGTAGCCCAAGGCGGGCGTTTGGCAATGTGAGCGCGCAAATGGCGCAACGCATACGCGCGGGGAGCGTACTCGCGCTGACTCGCGTATGCGAACCCAACGGCCGGGTCTTCGATGCAACGGGCCGCCGTCGCCAGCGACACATCGACTCGCGCACCCAAGGCTGCTAGCACCCCTTCCTCGGTCACTCCGCGCTTGGGCGGCATTTCGGCGACGCCGTGTAGCACAGTCGCCCGTCCCAAGGCCGCGCGCACAGCAGCTACGAACAGCGTCGGGCGAAAGAAGCGCGCTGCGCCATCAAAGGGCTGGCCAAAATGCGTCAGCGCCTCTACTTGCAGCGCGGACACCTGCTCTGAGGGAAGCACGGCGTCGAGATGAGCGCGAACTTCTTCCTCATTTTCGATGTTCATCCGCTGGCCGATCAAAAACGCAGCCATCAGCGCAGGACGCACTTCGCCCGCTAACATGGCCCCAAGCGCACCGAATACCTCCTCGTAGCACAAGTGCCCGCCCTGCAAAACCGAGCGCAGCGCTTCAACCACCCCCGCTTCGCCCGCATCGCAACCGGCGAAATCAGGTGCCATCCCCAACAGGAAGCGCAAATCATCGGGCATCTCGCTGAGCGCATCCCCATAGCGGTCAAACGCCTCGACCTCGGCCGTGCTCCAACCGGTCTGCGCGCCGAAGGTGCGGCGGATGGACATCGCCGCGAAAAACGCGCCCATCTGGGCTGGAGAAACTTGCTCTGCGCGGGGTAAAGTCCCCTTGACCGAAGCGAGAATCAGTTCGAGGATCCGCCCAGGATCTGGATCGCCCTCTTTTTTGCCCAGCGGACGGCTCTGGTGCGGCCCGGTACAGACGCGTGTTTGCACCTCGAGTACTTCCTCATTAGGGCCGGGATAGGGGTCGGCTTCAGACACGATTTTGCTTTCTTGATGAGCTAATGTTCCACATAGACCCCTGGGGTATAAGATGCTTCGCTTCGCTCAGCATGACACTGGGAACCGAAGTGCCAGCACCTGTCATGCTGAGCGGAGCAAAGCGGAGTCGAAGCATCTCTATGGCTACCAGCTCCTAGCACACTGGCAAGACAATGAATAATGTCAGTTAAAAAATATACGATCCCCAGCCAATGCGCGCCCGACCTTGGCGCGGAAAATCCAACGGTGCCGATTGCGCGAAATACAGGTTCAACGCAATTTTTACACACCCTTTTCCGCGAGGAGGAATCTCCCATGCGCTATCTATCTTTTCTGTTTCTCATCACAATCGCAGCCTGTGGCTCGTCCGACCAAGCTCCTCCGGCGCTGCTCCACTACGTCGCGGCCCAAGAAGCCTTGGCCGCCGACGATCTAGACCAAGCACGCCAAGCCCTGCAAGACTTGGTGCAAAGCGCCAACCCAACGCTCAAGCCGCTGGCGGAAAAAGCCGCAAGCGGTGCCGATCTCGCTGCGGTGCGCGTTGCATTCAAGCCGCTATCCGAACAAGTGCGGAAGGGCCAAATACCCGAGGGCTATGTCGTGGCGTACTGCCCAATGGCCGACGGCGACAAAGGGGCGCATTGGGTCCAGAAGGGCCAGGACCAAATCGCCAATCCCTATTTCGGCGCTTCCATGCTCCGCTGCGGCGAATTCAAGGAGTAGCTGCACCCGCACATGATCCGCGTAGAATCCGCTACCCGCTGCTATGGCTTTTTGACCGCAGTTGACGAAGTCAGCTTTGCCGTTGACCAAGGCGAGATCGTCGGCTTTGTCGGCCCCAATGGCGCTGGCAAGAGCACCATGCTCAAGATGCTCTCCACCTTTATCCACCCCACGGCCGGCACCATCTCCATCGACGGGCTCGACGTGGTGGAGCATCCGCTCGCCGTGCGCCGCCGCATTGGCTACCTGTCGGGCGACACCCCGCTCTACCAAGAGATGCGCGTCGATAAGTTCCTCCGCTTCATCGCCCGGGCCCGCGGACTCGAAGGCGACGCCCTGCAGCAGGGCCTAGGGCGCGCAGTCGAACTCTGCGGAATCAAAGACGTGCTCACCCAGCGCGTCAAGGAGTGCTCCACCGGGTTCCGCCAGCGCATCGGCCTTGCTACCGCCATGGTCCACGATCCGCCGGTCTTGCTCCTCGACGAGCCAACTCACGGTTTCGACCCCTTGCAGGTCCTGGCCTTCCGCGACACCTTACGCGAGCTCAGCCCGGGCCGAGCGATCCTCTTTAGCACCCACATCATCGGCGACGTTGAAGCCATTGCCGACCGCGTGTTGATCATCCACCAAGGGCGCTTGCTCGGCGATGGCCGCGTCGAACAGCTGGCCGCAGACGCTGGCATCCCCGAGGCCGGTCTCGAAGCGGTCTTCGCCCACCTAGTCCGCACCACAACCCCTGCCCATGTCTGACGCGCAACGCCTGTCTGCTGCCGAGTGCCTGCGCGGCGCGCGCATCGTCTTCGACCGCGAGCTAGAGGCGTACTTCGACTCGCCCATTGCCTATGCGTACGCCGCAGTCTTCTTAGTGCTGTCTTGCACCACCTTTATGAATTCCTTTTTCCTCGACGGGGTCGTCGATATGGGGCCGTACTTCACCGCCCTGCCCTTCCTGCTGATCCCTTTCGTCCCAGCCATAACCATGCGAGCTTGGGCCGAGGAACGCGCCCAGCACACCTTCGAACTGCTGATGACCCTGCCGTTGCACTCCTTGCAGGTCGTACTGGGCAAGTATCTCGCGGCCCTTTGCTTCTACGCCATCGTCCTCGCTGGTAGCCTGCCCATCGTGCTAATGCTCCTCTTCCTCGGCGGCCCCGACCTCGGGCGCATCTGTGCGAGCTATCTCGGCGCGCTGCTGTTGGGTGCTTTCTTCCTGTCCTTCGGCCTGTTTGCCTCCGGCCTGACTCGCGACCAGATCGTAGCTTTTGTGCTCTCAGCGCTCTTCGGCTTTTTCTTCGTGCTCAGCGGGCACGAAAAAGTTGTCGAAGTCCTCGATGGACTAGCGCCAGCTTATCAGGCGGGCACGTGGCTGTACGAGACCATATCGGTCCTGCCTCACTACGAGGCTTTTGGCCGCGGCGTAATCGCCCTTGCCGACCTGCTGTACTTCGCATTGATGAGCGGCTTTTTCGTCTCGATGAACTATCTCAGCCTCCAGAGATCCAAGTATTGAAGCGGCACTTCTTGCTCCAAACTGCGCTGGCTTTCGCGCTGCTGTTGGGCATCGTCGCGTACGCCGGCCGCCTCCTGAACCTGACGGGAAGTTGGACCCTAGACCTAGCAGGGGACGACATCGCCACGCTCGCGCCGGCGACCAAGCGCTACCTCCGCTCCTTAGAAACCCCACTCTCCATCACCTATTTTGCCACCGCCCGCGAAAACATGCCAGCGCACCTCAAAGACCTCGAGCCCCAAGTCCGCCGGCTCCTGTCGGCTCTGCGCGACCAAGCGCCTGGCCGCATCGACTATCGGGTCATCGACCCGGACCAGAGCGGGCGCGCTGGCATCGGCTATGCCGCGAGCAAAAGGGCCTCCTCCTTCAGCGTGCGGAGGGTGTTGCACGACGAGCATTCCGAGCAAAAAATCTGGTCCTCGCTGGTAATCGCGCGCGCCAACGCGCCCGAAGTGCTCGTCCAAAGCATCGAGCCAGAGCACCTGCCTTATCTAGAAGAGTACGTCATCGCCCAACTACAGGCCGGACGAGCGCCTCCACAACCGACCTTTGGCGTCTCAGCACCGCCGCCCTTCCAGCTTTTGGCGGCCTTTCTCAACGAGGCCGGGCCGGTCGTCGAACTAGACCTCAATAGCAATCCCACCATTCCCCCGGAAATCGACGTGCTGTTCTGGATCCAGCCCGAAGTCGCCACGCCCGAGCACGTGCGGCAGTTGCTCGCCTTCCTAGAATCCGGCCGCAGTGCCGTACTCGCCGGCAGCACCTACCAGATCGGCTATTCCCCACAGGAGGACGCGATTTCCTATTGGGTACACCACGCGCCGCCTGCTTGGGGACAACTGCTCCAGCCCTTTGGCATTCGGCCGGTGCCGGACCTGCTCGTCGATAAAAATACCGGGCCGGTCGCACTCGACATGGGCGAAATCGTCGCGCCCTTTCACCTTCGGGTGCTGCCCGCTTTTTACAACATGAAGAGCTTTGCCGCGCCAGGTCGCGGCGGACTTAACTTTGTCGCCGCTAGCGCACTCGAAGTCGATCCGCAGGCCGTCCAAACCAAGGGCTTCCACGCGGAAATCGTCGGCACCACCACCGAAAGCCCTCGCGTCCTGCCCCTGCCCGCAGATCCTTTCACCGACGCTGACTTAACCGGCGGCTTGCCCGTGCCCAAACAAAATTTGCTGGTCCTGCTCAAGCCGGACGATCCTTGGCAGGGGCAGCTATTTGTCTTGGCCAGCGCGTCGCCTTTCCAAGACGGCATCATCAACCAGCCCGGCTATGCCCACCGCGTCTTCCTGCAAAACCTCATCCGCACCTATGGACAACCAGAGCGCGTATTGCGGGGGCGCGTGGAAAAGGGCGGGCCACAGCGACTGGTCCCGCCCGGCGCACTCGCCCGTTTCTTCTGGCGGTTCTTTGCGGTCTTTTTGGTGCCGCTGGCGTTTGTGGGTCTCGGCGTTAGGCACTACCTCCGCTACAGCCGCCCGAACTGGCCGACCGGCCGTTGGGGCCGCCAACTCGGCTTCGCTTGCTTGGTGCTCCTCGTTGGTGCGCTCATCTGGCGCGGCCGCGGCCCCTATCTCGACCTGACAGCCGACCAACTCAACACGCCCTCCCCGCTTTTGGGCCGCTTGTTGCAGGGCACGTCCCTATCCGCCGAGCTGATCGCCACGCACCGGGCCTCCATGCCCCGGCAGCTCAAAGACGCCGAAGACCGCATCCGCACCTTGCTCGCCGACTGCAACATTCCCCTGCGCGTAATCCGGCCCGACGCGCTGACTCCCGACCAGCAACAGGCGCTCGCCGCCGAGGGACTGACACCCTTCCCAGTCGAAAGAGTCCTTCACGACACGCTCGCCACCCAATACGTATGGAGTGGCCTGCGCCTACTAAGCGATGAGCGCAGCATTGCCGTGCCGCGACTCGACCAGCGCGTCCTGCGCCACCTCGAATTCCTCTTGGCCGCAGCCGCCCACAGCCTGCAACAGGGGCGCAAAGTGCGCGTGGCCGTCATCTCCGACTTGCCGCGCCTCTCGCCAGCCGAAGCCCTCGAAGACTACCAGAAGAAGGGCCTCATCGCCCCGGGCGGCACCGACGTGTACAGCGACTTGAAAGCCCTGCTCGCCGACTATCTCTACGACATCCACTACATCAACCCCCGCACGCCGAGTATGCCCTCAGACGTAGATGTCTTGTTGTGGATGCAACCGCGCCGCGACTCGGGTCCGATCCTGCTGTTGCTGAGCCAGCATCTCGCGCGAGGGGGCAAGGCCATCGTCGCCATGCAGCACTTCAACATCCAGCAACGCCAGTACCGCGGCTCCGGGTTTCAGACCGTATACTGGCCTCAGCCCCAATTCCAAGACCTCGACCGCTACCTCCAACTCTTCGGCGTTGAACAACTCCGCGAGGTACTCTTCGACCGCACCCAGTCCCACCTCGACTTAGAAACCCAAGTCAACCGCACGGCCGTGCGCGAGTACGACCCGCAAAAGGTCGCCTTGCCTTTCTTAATCCGCGCCGTCGGCCAGCACTACGACCCCACCTCGGCGATCACCCGGCACCTCGGCGATCAGCTCTTTATCTGGGGGAATCGCTTTGCCCTGAACCCGGCAGAGCTAAGCAGTGCCGGCATAACGGCCCAAACCCTGATCTCCACCTCGCCCCAAGCCTGGGCGTACCCATGGCAGGGTGGTTGGCTGCCACCAGAGGTTTTCGCCCCGCAGACGTATCTGCCCGGCCCTCAACCTCTAGCCGCGCTGCTTACCGGGCCTTTTCCCGAGGTCTCCTTCACTGAAGGCGAAGATGGCCGCGCCACGCTCCAGCGCTTGGGCGAACGTCCGCGACAAACGGGAACCCTACTCTTGATCGGCTCTTCGGAAATGTTCAAGAACGAGCATCTGTTGGTCCCGGGCTTTCAGCACGATCAATTCTTGCTCAATGCCGTGGCGTACAATGCTTATGGCGAGGAGCTAGCCACCTTGCAGGCGCGGCAGCCGACTCCGCGCGGCTTCCCCTTCCAGAGCACCGAGGCCAAGCGTCTGTGGCGCGTGTTCGTGGTGGGTGCGGGACCGTTGCTGTTTTTGGGCTATGCCCTCTATCGCCGCACGAGGCGCACGTGATCCGCTTCCTCTGCGCCCTAGGGGCCTTGCTAGTCCTGCTCGTCCTCGGGGAGAGCGCGCTGCGCGAGCATCAGCGCACGGTGCGCCGCACCGCCGGGGCTTTGCGCCTCCTGGCACCCGAACCGGCCTCAGCAGTCAATCAAATTGAGGTCCATGTCGCCGGACGCCGTTGGCACTACGTCCGGCGCGGGAACACTTGGTATTTCCCTGCGTACCACCGCGCCTTTGTCCTCAACCGCCGCGTCGAACACCTGCTCCAGAGTCTGCTCGCCACCCCGGTGACCTTCGTCTCGACCGAGCCTGGGGACTTGGCCCGCTATGGCCTCGGTCCAGGTAGTGTCCGCATCCACCTGCTCGACCAACAGGGGCGTCCCTTGCTGGAAGTACGCCAAGGACGTGGAGCACCTGGGGCACGTGCGGGAGAATCGTATGTCCAGCGCATTGGTGCCGACAGCATCTTCCATCTCCACGCCCATCCCGTCCACGCCCTCGACACCGCACCGCCCGCTCCGATGCTCGACCGCCGCGTCCTGCCCCAAGCCTTGCAGCGCAAGGGCCTCCGGCGCATCGCCTTCGCCGGCGACCCCTCCTACCCGGTGCAATCCCTCAGCCGTCAACTAAAAGCCATGACGGCACCGGGCCCTATGATGCCGACCTATGAGTGGATCGCCTCGTCTGCGACCGGTGTAGAGACCTGCCTCTCCGCGAATGTAGAAGCCTACGCCGACTTCCTCAAACGCCTGACGTGGTCGGCTTTGCACGATCCGGGCCGCACCGCTGCCTTTGCCCGAGCCCGCTATCTCTATCTCGAAGACGAAGAGGGCACAATAGACACCCTCGCCATTGGCGCAGCCGACGACCGCGGCCGCTACCTCCGCCTCCACACCACTGGACACGTCTTCTCCATAATGCCTGAAAAAGCCCAACTCCTCTTTCCCACTCGCTCCGTCCTTCTCGACACGCTCTCCCAACCCTCGCCCTACCGCCAAGCCGAGCCGTTCTAGGCCACTAGCCATGCTCTATCGCAACCTGCTGCGCCACCAGTGGAAGGAGTTCATCCGCAACCCCTCTTGGAGTGGCATAAGCGTCGCCTACGCCATTTTTCTAGTTCTGCTAGCGCTGTACTTCCTGCTCGTCCTCGCCCTCTCGGGTGCCATGATCGGTCGTCTGCTAACTAGCCAAGATCCCGCAGCCGATGTCGTCCGCGTAGTCCATCAACACTTATTGAGCGGCTTCTTGCTCTTGTTCCTAGGCCGCTTACTCTTCCAAAACACGCCGCAGATAGCAATGGGTCCCTATCTTCACTTACCCATTCCCCGGCCCGCTCTAGTGCGATTTTTCTCTTTCGCGGCCCTGTTCCACCTGCACAACCTATTGCCGCTGGCCTTCTTCATTCCGTTCTGGATAGTCAATCTAGCGCTAGATTACTCTGCTTTTACATCCCTGTCTTGGTTGGCGGCTATCGTGGCGGTTCTCGGTCTGTCCAACTACTTGGTCATCTGCGTCCGCTTAGTCTTGGCCAGACGCGCCTTGCCAGTCTGGATCTTGGGCGGTGGTACCTGCGGTCTAATCGCGTTGGATTCTTGGCAGCAATGGGGCTATACGGGCGCACTATCGAGCGCGGTATTCGACTCGTTACTGGGACCGGGCGGCCCTGTGTTGGCAGTGGCCTTGCTGGTGGCGACCGGCCTGCTCTTTGGCTTGACCTGTCGCTTGTTAAAGGACCATTTGCACGACGAAGCCCCGTCTGAAAAAGGCTCTACTGCTCGGTCTCAAAGTCTACTTGACCGGCTAGCCGGTTTAGGTCCGGTGGGCCGACTGATGGCGCTAGAAATTAAACTCGCGATCCGCAACAAGCGGCCCCGACAAATCCTGTGGTCTTCCCTGATGTTTGTGCCAATGGGGTTGATAAACCTCATGCTTTATACCCGTGGTTCATCCGACTCCACATTCCTCTACTATCTTTGGGGGTTCTTTCTCACTAGTGGTTTCGCGCTCAACTACGGTCAGCTCATGTTCGGTTGGGAGAGTCTTTATTTTGACGGCCATCTGGCCCGTCCGGTCCGTTTCCGCCACTTGCTATGGGCCAAACTATTGCTGCTGCAAGTTTCCTGCCCGGTATTGGCGCTAGTGTGCCTACCGTTCTTGCTGATCTTGACCCCCGAATCGCTCGTCACGTACAGCGTCTTTTTGCTCTACAATATTGGTTTCAGCACTGCTTGTATGCTGTTCTTCGCCACCATGAACCGCAAACGCCTTTATATCTCCCGTTCTTCATTTTTTAACCAGCAGGGCACCTCCCTGCACCATCTACTAGTCATCATTCCTTTGATGGCCCCGCCCTTAATCCTGATACTGACGACCGACTTTGGCCCGTTGGCTCTGGCTGTCGGCGGCCTGCTGTGCTGGGCACTCAGTCCTGTTTGGGTCCGCTTGTTGGCCTATCGGCTGCAAAAGTGCAAGTACCGCATGGCCGTCGGTTTTAGAGGGAGATCCTGAACATGCACCTACAAGTCCAAAATTTGCAAAAGCGCTACGGCTTGGCGACGGTCCTCGACCTGCCCGAACTCGATATCGACAGTAGTGCCAGCTTCGGCTTGGTGGGCAACAACGGCGCTGGCAAGACCACCTTTTTGCGCCTCGTCCTCGATCTGATCCGCCCAAGCGAGGGCCAGGTACTGCTCAACGGGCAAAACGTGGCCCAAGACGACGCTTGGAAGACCTGCACGGGGTCCTACCTAGACCCTAACTTCCTAATCGACTACCTGACGCCCGTGGAATACATCCACTTCGTCGGCAGTCTGTACGACATGAGCCCGATCCAGATAGACGAAAAGTGGGACCACTACCGCCCCTTTTTCGGCGATCAACCGCTCGACGGGAGCGAGTATATCCGCAATTTATCCGAGGGCAACAAGAAAAAAGTAGGGCTTGTCGCGACCTTGATGGTCGAGCCGCAGCTACTGGTACTGGACGAGCCTTTCGCCAATCTCGATCCGACGAGCCAAATCCGCCTCAAGGACATGCTGAAAACCCTCGACCAAACCACCCATACTACGCTCGTCATCTCCAGCCACGATCTCAACCATATCACCGAAGTCTGCCGCCGGATTGCCGTCATTGAGCGCGGCGTCATCGTGCGCGATATCAGCACGGCCCCGGATACGCTGCGGGAATTGGAGCACTACTTTGCCGTCGAGGAAACGTAAAAGGTGCAGTCGCCCTACTTCGCTGATAAACACAAAAAGGGACCTCGATTTGAGGTCCCTTTTTGCTAACGCGCTGTTTAGTGGTTGCTACTTCAGCAGTAGCATCTTCTTGACTTCGCGGAACTCGCCGCCGGCCTGCAAGCGATAGAAATACATCCCCGACGACAAGCTGTGCCCACTGTCGTTGGTCGCGTCCCACTCCACCGCGTAGCGACCCGCACTCTGATGCTCGGCAACCAGCGTCCGCACCGGCTGACCGAGGACGTTATACACAGCCAGCTCCACGTCCGCCGCCTGCGGCAACGCATACTGGATCGTCGTCGTTGGGTTGAACGGGTTCGGGAAATTGTCCACCAAGGCGAATGCTTCAGGCCGCGTCTGAATCACTGCCTTCGCCGCTCCTCCTGGGTCGCTCAGCGTGATCTCTACCTCGTCCCCGTCCAGCCCGTCAATCGTCCCGATCAGCCTGATGACCTCGTCGCCCTCCTCCAAGTTGTCGGCGACTGGGAGGAGGAGAAACCTTACCGTCCCCGTTATCGAGCCGGCCGGAATCTCAATCCTAGGAGTAAATAGCGCGGCATAGTCCAAATCGCGCGTCGCCGTGGACTCGTTATCAATGGCCAAGCGCACGGTCGCGTCCTCATCCAACGCCTTGCCATCCAACGTGGCGGTCAACGCAATCGTGGTCAAAGAGGCATTTTCGTTTAACGCGTTCGGGTCCGCCGACAGCCTAATGGACGTACTCGGCGCTTCGTCGTCCCTGATCTCGATGTCCGTCGATAGGGCCTCGCCTGTTGATACGAGCGTACCCTGCACACCCAAGGTCTTTAGGCCATCTTCATCATCGTTGTTGGTGGGAGTTATAGTCAGCGTTGTCGTCCCCTCGGTAGCACCGGCCGGAATGGTGATAAGCGCCTCCATTGTTGCCGTGTAGTCCACATCGCGCACCGCTTCCGTGCCACCACTTGGAGCCACAATAGTGAACCACACGTTCTCGTCAACTGTTACGGCGGCTTCCAAGATAAACGTCAGCGAGATTTTCGTCGCCGCAGCGTCCTCGCGGATCACCGCAGGTGCCGCCGTCAACTCAGCGGCCATAACTCCAGATGCCTCAGCAGGATTGACCGTGATGGAGAAAGTCAGCGTGGCCGTGACGCTGTTAGCGTCCGTCACTGTGTAAGTGATTCCAACCGCACCGTCGGTCGTTTCCGTCGGCGTGCCCCCAAGCATCCGCGTGGCCGCGTCAAATTCCAAGCCCACCGGCAACGCCGAGACGCTATACGTCAACTCGCCGGCACCGCCCGATGCCTCCGGCAGCATCCAATCGGCTATCGCCGCATCAACCACGTACGTCTGGTCGTTGATCGAAGCACCTACTGCGAAGACCGGCACCGTTCCTGCCGCGGCTATGGTAATGGAGAAGGTCAGCGCGGCTGTGTCGTCGTCGTCGTCCGTCGCTGTGTAGGTGATTTCAACCGCACCGTCGGTCGTTTCCGTCGGCGTGCCCCCAAGCATCCGCGTGGCCGCGTCAAATTCCAAGCCCGCCGGCAACGCCGAGACGCTATACGTCAACTCGCCGTCGCCACCTAATGCCTCCGGCAGCATCCAATCGGCTATCGCCCTCCCAACCACATGTGTCTGGTCGGCGATGGCCGCGTCCGCAGCAAAGGAAGGCGCGCCACCCGCGCCGGTGTCTTGTAGCACTATATCCACAATGCCGACCGTCACCTTGGCTTCATCCCCGTCAGCATATCGGGTGATGATTTGATTGTTGGCGTACGGTACGGTCAGTCTGATGGTCTCGTCGGCCTCCACATTCTTGTCGTCAACAGGAGTGATGGTGATCGTCGTCGTCGCCGACACCGAGCCGGCCAGAATGATCAGGGGAGGGACTGTTGCCGTGTAATCTACATCGCGCGTCGCCGCCGCATCGTCATCATTCACCGCGCCGTCGCCATTAATATCCGCATCAATGGTCAAGAACACGACCACGTTATTGTCGAACACCTTCCCGTCCAACGTTCCGGTCACTGTCATAGAGGTCGTACCAGCCCCTTCGCTTATCGCGGTCGGCTCCGCCGTCAGCGAGATATTCATGCTATTCGTGTCGTCGTCGGCGATCGCGATCGTTCTAGTCGCCAATACAGCACCGACCGTAATCTGTATATATATCGCCCCTCGCTGAGCCGCATCGGTGTCGTTCGTGGGGGTGATGGTGAACGTAGTCGTCCCCTCGGTAGCACCGGCTGGAATGGTGAGCGTCGGACCAAAGGCCAGCGTGTAATGCTCATCGCGCAGCGGAGTCTCCGTCACCGTATCGCCAGACGGCAAAACCGCGCCAGTTGACAAAATCGTGAGATTCACCGTCTCGTCCTTGGCCGAGGCATCCGTCAAGGTAACTTTCAGCTCGATTGTCGTCTCACCAGCATCCTCGCGGATACTCTCTTGACTGAGCGTAATGGCATCGGCCGTGGCAACGATCCCCTTCTTTAGTGCTATATCCACAGGGTTGATCGTTAGCCCATCGTCTGCAATCTGTATTCCCGGAGCGTCCGTATCAAAATCAAGAGATTCTACCCGAATCGTGCCAGGCAACTGGTTTTGGGGGGTGATGGTAATCGTCACCATCCCCGACACCGCATTTCTTGGAATCGTCAGCGTCGCCAGTGTCACCGCGTAGTCCATATCGCGCTGCGCCTCGCGATTGTCCTCGGTCGCATCCGTTTGGTCGATATCACCATCGCCATCGGTATCAGTGTTGGGAACTTGCGTCAAGTCGGGATGATCGCCAATGACCAAGGCAAAACTCGTATCCTCGTTTAGAACCTTTCCATCCAAGGTTGCCGTCACTGTGATATCGGTCTCATCATCGAACCTAGTTAGCTCGGCAATATCCACCGACAGCTTGATGTTTTGGCTAGCCTTGTCGTCGTCAATTAGCATAATCGTCGCCGATTCAACCGTCTTACCGCCGCCAGCATGGCCGCTGATCGCAACGGGAAGATCTTCGTCGATCACATCGTCATTGATGGGGATGAAGGTGATTGTTTCCGTTGTCCTTTTCGCGCCAGCCGGAATCCTGAGCGTGGTTAGCTCTATCAGGTAGCGAGTATTAAGCCCCTCAGGGGGGATGCTCAAGAGCACATACGTATCCGCATCCACCGCGGTATCATCTGTCACTTCGACTGTCACTTCGACCTCGGTTTCACCGGCGTCCTCGCGCACGCTCGCAGGATTCACCGACAGCTTCAGGTTCACCTGCACCGTTTGCTGGGCACTGCTCTCCAGTTCCTCATCGGAATCCTCCGCTACCTCGGTGGAATCCTCCGTATCCTCCGTTGTCGCTGGGCCGGGCACAATCGCCGTCAGGTCGCTCGCCAGGGCCCGGTCGTCCGCCGTGCATACCGCGCTGGCCGCCTCGCAATCGACGGTCGGCGACAGGGAGATGGACACATCCGCGTTCGGCTCCGGCACAATGGTGATCTGCCAGCCTATGTTGCTGCCCTGCTGCAAGCGCCGCGCCCCTGTCACCACACCGCCGGTCACATCGAGCACATCGTCCCGCATGTTCACGTAGCTCATCTCGATTTCCTCACTGAAATGCACCTCGAACGTGAACTCGCTGCCGTCGTGCGACTCAGGTATCGCCTCAAAGCGCGCCGTCAGCGTCTGCGCCGCAGTCTCCCCGGCCCATCCCAACGCCAAACCAGAAGCCAACAGCCAAGACAAATAGGCTAGGCGCTGCATCAACAACTTTGTATGTACCATTACTCTACCTCCCCAAAAAGAGTGTTACCTGTTGATTTATAATATAGAAAATAGGGCCTCAAACTGAAGTTTGAGGCCCTATTTCTCCGCTAGTACACAGTGTAGTAGTTGCTACTTGAGCAGCAGCATCTTCTTGACTTCGCGGAACTCTTCACCCGCCTGCAAGCGGTAGAAATACATCCCCGAAGACAAGCTGTGCCCACTGTCGTTGGTCGCGTCCCACTCCACTGCGTAGCGACCCGCGCTCTGATGCTCGGCAACCAGCGTCCGCACCGGCTGACCAACCACGTTATACACGGTCAACTCCACATCCGCCGCCTGCGGCAGCGCATACTTAATCGTCGTGGCCGGGTTGAACGGGTTGGGGAAGTTGTCCGCCAAGGAAAAGGCCGTCGGCCGCGTCTGCAACGACAGCGACGCGGTCGCTCCATTGGCGTCCGTAACCGTGTACGCATAGGCGGTTTCGGCCGCCGCCGTCGGCGTCCCGACAATGGTTCGCGCGGCCGCATCAAACGTCAAGCCCGCTGGCAGGGCCGGCGACAGGCTGTAGGTCAGCGGTGCGGTGCCGCCCGATGCTGCCGGCAGCACGATGCTCTCCACGCGCTGGCCAACGACGAACTCGCGGATTTCAGCCAAGTCGTGCGAAGCCGTTGGCACGACCTTACCGGAGGAGCCGAAAAGGTCGAAAAGATCGCCAAAAGTTGGCTCCTCTTTGACCGTGATAGAAAAGGTCACTGCGATGGTGTTTTCGGCTTCGTCAATCACCGTGTAGGTGACGGTGACTGCGTCGTCGGTCGCGGCCGTAGGCGTGCCCGAAATCGTCCGCGTGGCCGCGTCAAACGTCAGACCCGCTGGCAAGCCCGAGACACCATAACTTAGCTCACCAGTGCCGCCCATAGCTGTCGGCAACACGAGCGGGGGAATTGCCGCGCCAACCGTGTACTCTTGATTCGCGACCGCGGCGGCAAAGCGAAAAGACGTATCCGATGAATCTGGCTCGGCCGACACCGTTGGCTCCGCTGCTGGATCGCTCAGCGTGATCTCTACTCCGTCCCCCTCCAGCCCGTCAACCACACCGATCAACCTAATGGTCTCGTCGCCCTCCGCTAAAGTATCGACAACTGGGAGGACAACAAACTGCCTCGACCCCGTTATCGAGCCGGATAGAATCACAAGCGATGCATCGGGATTGAACGACGAGGCGTAGTCCGCACCGCTCGTCGCTGTTGACCCATTATAGTCAACGGACAGGGTCACGGTTGTATCCTCTGTCAACGCCTGACCGTCCAACGTGGCGGTCACCTCAACAGAGGTCCTGCCGTCTTGCTCGTTTATCGTGTGCGGCTTCACTGATAGCACGATGGACGTACTCGGCGTTTCGTCGTCGGTGATCGTGATATCCGTCTGCGCTGAGTCACCTAATGCGGTTACCCGCACACCCAAGGACCTACGGCCATCCATCTTAGCGTTGTCAAGGGGGTTGAGAGTAATCGTCCTCGTCCCTTCGGTCTCGCCTGCGGAAATGGTGATGGCCTTATCACTAGGTAGGCGTACCTCGTAATCGACATCGGGCACGGCCGGCGTGCCTGCACTTGGAGACACAAGATCGAACTGCACGGTCTCATCAGCCGGTGCGGCTTCCGCCAAGGTAGCTGTCAGGGTGATTTCCGTCGGCCCAGCGTCCTCGCGGATTGACGAATGACCTGACACCGAAATCGCGAGCGGTGGTTTAGGAGCAACCTCGATAGTGAAGCGTAGTACCGCGCTTTCGGGATTTTCCGCGTCGCCATCGAGCACCGTGTAGATAACGGAGACTGCGCCATCGGTCGCGGCCGTCGGTATCCCCGCAAGCGTCCGCGTGGCCGCGTTAAACGTCAAGCCTGCCGGTAGGGTCGAGACGCTGTACGTCGGGATGCCATCGCCCGTAGCTACCGGCAGCACGACAGGGGTAATCGCCGTGCCAACCGTGGCCGACAGATCGGCGGCGGCACCTGCAAAGGTAGGTGTTGTATCGCCTGCCGGCAGTTCCACACGCTTGCCAGCATCTTTCAGCGTTATCGTCGCGGTATCGACCGCGATAGGATCACCATCTTCGTTTTGGGGATTGCTCGCAACCCTAAAGGTGATCGTCTCATTGGGCTCCACAGTCCCGTCGTCAATTGGGGTGATAGTGACCGTCCCCGAGCCCTGTGTCTGGCCGGCTGGAATCGTCAGAGAGGCGCGCGGGCGCACATAGTCCACATCGCGTATCGCCGTACTAGCATCGGTCTGGAAGAGCAGGATCACGTCTTCGTCCAATGCCTTACCTGTTAAAGTTGCAGTGATCGTAACCTCAGTCGCCCCGGCGTCCTCTCTTATCTCAGTAGGATTCGCCGACAGCTCAATGGACTGACTAAGCGTTTCGTCGTCGAGGATCGTGATCGCCGTCTGCGCCGAACCACCTGATGCGGTGGCCTGCACGCCCAAGGACCTATTGCCATCCTCCTCTTCATTATCCAATGGAGTGAACGTGAGAGTCGCCGTCCCCTTGGTCTTGCCAGCCAAAATGGTGATCGCACTACTCGGAGGCAGTGTTGCTCTGTAGTCGACATCGCGCACGGCCGAGCCTGAGCCTGACATAATCCTGAACGTCACGGTCTCGTCAACCACTGAAGCTTTGTCCAAGGTAACTGTCAGCGCGATTTCCGTCTGTCCAGCATTCTCGCGGACCGAGGCAGGAGTCGCAGTCAGACTTGTAACACCAAGACTGGCGGTTGTTATTCTGATTTGTCCGGCAATAACATTCATGCCAGCTACATTACCCGTCAGCGTAATAATGCCAGTCCCTTGGTCCTTGGGAGTGATGGTAATCGTCGCTGTCCCCGACGCCTTGCGCCGGCGAATTTCTATCGTAGCTAGCGTCGCAGAGTAATCCGTATCGCGCCTCGCACTAGAACTAGCCTCATCAATAAGTAATTGAAAAGACACGTCGCTGGTCATCACCTTTCCATCCAATTCTGCTGTCACGACGATTTCGGTTGGACCAGCCCTCTTGCTTAGCATGGCCGGAGAAAACGTGAGGCGGATATTCTGACTCGCCTTGTCGTCGTCAATCAGCGTAATAGACGTCGAAAGGACCGGAGTAACACCGGCCGAGCCAGAAATCGTGATGTTAAGATCATCAGCGATTCCGTCGTCTACATCATCGTTTCCTTTGAGATCATCATCAATAGGGGTGAAGATGATCGTCCCCGATGCCCGACTCTTGCCCTGCCGAATGATAAGAGTGGGTAGCTCTATAACGAAGCGACTGTTGAGACCAGCCGTGCTTGGTGTCAAGTTCACATAGATATCATTAAGCACATTAGCTAATTCATCAGAATCGTCGTAATTTTTGGCTGTCACTGTGATTTCGGTCCTACCGGCTTCCTCGTGCACCCTCTCTCTGTCCACAGATAGCCGAATTTCCGCCGCCTTCACGGGAGTCCATCCCAACACCAAACCGGCGGCCAAGAGCCAAGGCACATCGGCCAAACACCGCGTGAATAATTTCGTGCGTATCAAGACACAACCTCCTAAAGAAAATATGAGACCTGGATTAGAAACGGCATATTCTAACCTTGACGGAAGAAACTATTTATATGAAAAATGCAGGATAAACGAAATATATGCTACTGCCCTGCCCAACTGACCTGCCTGCTGACGCAGAGACCAAAAGAAAAGCTGCGATAAGTGAGCACATGAAAATAAGGCCTCAAACTCCAATTTGAGGCCCTATTTCACTAACGCGCTGTTTAGTGGTTGCTACTTGAGCAGCAGCATCTTCTTGACTTCGCGGAACTCTTCACCCGCCTGCAAGCGGTAGAAATACATCCCCGAAGACAAGCTGTGCCCCCTGTCGTTGGTCGCATCCCACTCCACTGCGTAGCGACCCGCGCTCTGGTGCTCGGCAACCAGCCTCCGCACCGGCTGACCAACTACGTTATACACGGTCAACTCCACATCCGCCGCCTGCGGCAGCGCATACTGGATCGTCGTCGTTGGGTTGAACGGGTTGGGGAAATTGTCCGCCAAGGAGAACGCTTCCGGCCGCGTCTGAACCACTGCCTTCGCCGCTCCGGGGTCGCTTATCGTGATCTCTACCTCGTCGCCCTCCAGCCCGTCAATCGTCCCGATCAGCCTGATGACCTCGTCGCCCTCCTCCACGTTGTCGGCGACAGGGAGGATAGAAAAATCCATCGTCCCCGTTATCGACCCAGCCGGAATCTCAATCACAGGAGTAAATAGCGCGGAGTAGTCCAAATCGCGCTGCGCCGTGGATTCGTTATCAATGCTCACTCTCACGGTCGCGTCCTCATCCAACGCCTTGCCGTCTAACGTGGCGGTCACCGCAATAGTGGTCAAACCGGCATTCTCGTCTAACGTGCTCGGGTCCGCCGACAGCGCGATAGCCGTACTCGGCGTTTCGTCGTCGCTGATCGCGATGTCCGTCGACAGGGCCGCGCCGGTTGATACCAGCGTAGCCTGCACGCCCAAAGCCTTTAGGCCCTCTTCAGCATCATCGTCGATCGGAGTGATAGTCAGCGTCGTCGTCCCCTCGGTGGCACCGGCCGGAATGGTGATAAGCCCCTCCAGTACCACCGTGTAGTCCACATCTCGCACCGCCTCCGTCCCCTCACTTGGAGCCACGATAACGAACCGCACGCTCTCGTCAGCCGTTGAGGCGGCCTCCAAAGTAAACGTCAGTGCGACTGCCGTCGCCGCAGCGTCCTCGCGGATCACTGCAGGCACCGCCGTCAGTCCAGCAGCCGCAACCTCAGTTGCTAGATCAGAATTGCCCGTGATAGAGAAAATCAACGTGGCCGTGTCGTCGCCGTTGTCTGTCACCGTGTAGGTGACGGCAAGCGCACCGTCGGTCGCCGCAGTAGGTGTACCCGCCAGCGTCCGCGTGTCCGCGTCAAACTCCAACCCCGCTGGTAAAGCCGAAACGCTATATATAAGCGGCGCGTCGCCGCCTGAGGCCTCCGGCAGTACCAAGTCGGCAATCGCCGTACCAACCGCGTACGTCTGGTCGGCGATAGCAGCGTCCGCAGCGAAGGAAGGCGCGCCACCCACGCCGGTGTCTTGCAGCGTGATGTCCACCGTGCTGACCGTCAGCGTGACATCCTCCTCGTCAGCATATTGGGCAGTAATTTGATTGTTGGCGTCCGGCACCGTCAGCCTGATGGTCTCGTCGGCCTCCACAGTCCTGTCGTCAGTAGGGGTAATGGTGAACGTCGTCGTCCCCGACGCCGCGTTGGCCGGAATCGTCAGCGAAGGCGCGGTTGCCAAGTAGTCTACATCGCGCATCGCCGCCTCATCGTCGTCATTCACCACGCCGTCGCCATTAATATCTGCATCAATGGTCAAGAGCATGACCACATCGCTGTCGAACACCTTCCCGTCCAACGTTCCGGTCACGATAACATCGGTCGTACCGGCCCCTTCGCTTATCGCAGCCGGAGTCGCCGTCAGCCAGATATTCATGCTATTCGAGTCGTCGTCAATAAGCACTATCGTTCTAGTCGCCAATACGTCGCCGACCCTAATCTGTATATAGATCGTCCCGCGCCGAACTGCATCAGTGTCGTTCTTGGGAGTGATGGTAAACGTCGTCGTCCCCACGGTAGCACCAGCCGGAATGGTGAGCGACTCACCAAAGATCAGCTTGTAATGCACATCGCGTAGCGGAGTCTCCGTCACCGTATCACCAGACGGCAAAACAGCACCGGCTGGCAAAACCGAGAGATTCACCGTCTCGTCCCCGACCAAGGCCTCCGTCAAGGTGACGGTCAGCTCAATCGTCGTCTCACCCGCGTCCTCGCGAACCCTCTCCTGACTGAGCGCAATGGCATCGGCCGTGGCTGTGACCTCCTTCTTTAGTGCTATATCCACGGGGTTAAGCGTTAGCCCATCATCTGCAATCTGTATCCCCGCCGCGTCCGTATCCTTATCAGGAGACGCTATCCGGATCGTACCAGGCAACTGCTTCTTGGGGGTGATGGTAATCGTCGCCGTCCCCGACACCGACCTTCGCGAAATCGTCAGCGTCGCCAGCGTCACCTCGTAGTCCACGTCGCGCCGTGCCTCGCGATTGTCCTTGGTCGCATCGGCCTCGTCCATATCGCCATCGTCATCCGCATCGGTGTTGGGGTCGCTCGTCAAGTCGGGATGATCGCCAATGACCAAGGAAAAGCTCGTATCCTCGTTTAGAACCTTGCCATCCAAGGTGGCCGTCACCGTGATGTCGGTCGCGTCGTCGAACCTAGTTAGCTCGGCAATATCCACCGACAGATCGATGTTTTGGCTATCCTTGTCATCGTCAATCAGCGTAAGTGTCGCCGATTCAACCGTCTTATCGCCACCAGCATTGCCGCTGATCTCGATGGGAAGATCTTCGTCGATGATATCGTCATTGATGGGAGTGAAGGTGAGCATCCCCGTTGCTTTCTTCTCGCCAGCCGGAATCCTGAGCGTGGTTAGCTCTATGCGGAAGCGAGTATTAAGCCCCTCAGTGGAGACACTCAAGAGTACAGACGTATCCGCATCTACCGCAGTATCATCCGCAACTTGAACGATCACCTCGACCTCGGTCTCACCGGCGTCCTCGCGCACACTCGCAGGATTCACCGACAGTTCCAAGTCCGCCTGCCCCGCAGCCTCCCCGGCCCATCCCAACGCCAAGCTAGCACCCAGCAGCCAAGGCACACAGACCAGACGCTGCATCAATAACTTTGTATGTAGCATTACTCGGTCTCCCCGAGAAGAGTGGTTGACTGTTGGTTTGTAATATAAGAAATAGGGTCTCAAACCGCAGTTTGAGACCCTATTTCATTAACGCGCTATGTAATGATTGCTACTTGAGCAGCAGCATCTTCTTGACTTCGCGGAACTCGCCGCCCGCCTGCAAGCGGTAGAAATACATCCCCGACGACAAGCTGTGTCCCCTGTCGTTGGTCGCATCCCACTCCACTGCGTAGCGACCCGCGCTCTGGTGCTCGGCAACCAGCGTCCGAACCAGCTGACCAACCACGTTATACACGGTCAACTCCACATCCGCCGCCTGCGGCAGCGCATACTGGATCATCGTGGCCGGGTTGAACGGGTTGGGGAAGTTGTCGGCCAAGGAAAAGGCCGTCGGCCGCGTCTGCAACGAAAGCGACGCGCTCGCCCCATTGGCGTCCGTAACCGTGTACATATAGGCGGTTTCGGCCGCCGCTCTCGGCGTGCCCGCAATGGTTCGCGTGACCGCATCAAACGTCAAGCCCGCGGGCAGGGCCGGCGACAGGCTGTAGGTCAGCGGTGCGGTGCCGCCCGATGCTGCCGGCAGCACGATGCCCTCTACGCGCTGACCAACGATGAATTCGCGGATTTCAGCCAAGTCGTGCGAGGCCGTCGGAATGACCTTACCGGAGGAACCGAAAAAGTCAAAAAAGTCGCCGAGCGACAGCCCCTCATTGACCGTGATGTTGAAGGTCAACACAGCGGCGCTCCCGCCGCTGTCGATCACCGTGTAGATGACGATGACCGCGCCATCGGTCGCTGCCGTAGGCGTGCCCGAAATCGTCCGCGTGCCCGCGTCAAATACCAAGCCTGCGGGCAGGGCCGAGACGCTGTACACCAGCGGTGCAGTGCCGCCCGATGCTGCCGGCAGCACAAGCGGGGTAATCGTCGTCCCAGCGGTGTACGATTGGTCTGGGATCGCGGTGTTGTCGGCGAAGGCGAGGGACGAATCACCCGGATCACCCGGATCACCCGGATCAGGCGTCATCGGTGCTTGGTCGCTCAGGGTGATCTCTGCCTCATCTCCCGCCAGCCCGTTAACTACACCGATCAGCTTGATGGTCTCGTTGCCCTCCACTAGATCGTCGTCGATTATGCGGATCGCAAACTGCGTGGACCCCATTATCGCGCCGGCTGGAATCACAATCAGCGGATTGAATAGCGCAGCGTAATCTACATCGCGCGTCGCCGTTGACGTACCATCAATGGCTATTACCACAGTTGCGTTCTCTCCCAACACCTTCCCGTTCAACGTGGCGGTCACCGTAACATTAACCTCACCGCTTCCCTCAATTATCGCGTGCGGATTCACCGACAGCGCGATGGCCGTACTCGGCGTTTCGTCATCGACGATTTTGATGTCCGTCATTAGCGTCGCACCAGAGGCGAACGTAGCCTGCACACCTATTGCTCTCAGGCCGTCCACTGCGGTGTTGTTAATGGGGGTGAAGGTGAGGATCGTCGTCCCAACGGTAGTACCGGCCGGAATGGAAACAACCGTCTCCAAGGATGCAACGTAGTCCACATCGCGCACGGCCTGCCTGCCTTCGCTTGGAGCAACAACCGTGAACGTCACGATCTCGGGTGCGGTCTTGGCAGGATCCAAGGCCACGGTCAACGCGATTTGCGTCGTCCCAGCGTCCTCGCGGATCACCGAAGGAGTCGCCATTAGCTGCGCATCGGCAACCGGGGGCGGCATCTCACCCTCTTCGACCGTGATGGAGAAGATCAACGCGCTGGCGTCCCTGTCGCTGTCGATCACCGTGTAGATGATGGTGACCGCGCCATTGGTCGCAGCCGTAGGCATGCCCGAAAGCGTCCGCGTGGCCGCGTCAAACACCAAGCCCGCCGGTAGAGTCGAGACGCTGTACGTCAGAGGTGCAGTGCCGCCCCTAGCTTCCGGCAGTACGAGCGCGTTTATCGCCGTTCCAACCGTGTACGATTGGTTGGCAATCGAATCCGCGGCAGCGAAGGTCGGGCGCGTCGGATCCTGCGGCCCAGGCTGCTCCCCGACCGCGCTGGAATCTTTCAGCGTTATCGCCACTGGAGCGACTATCAGCTCCTGGATGTCCCCATCTTCATCTATGGCTCTGGGGTTCCCCAGACTCCTCAAGCCGATCTTCTCGTCGCCTTCCGTCCTGCTGTCGGCGAGGGGAGTGATGGAGAGCGTCGCCGTCCCTTGTATCGCGCCGCCTGGAATCACCAAAGGGCTAAGGACGGCTGTGTAGTCTAAATCGCGCGTCGCCGCCTTATCATTCTCATCCACCTTTCCATCGTTATTAATGTCGTCACTAATGACCAAGGCCACGACCACGTTATCGCCAAAGACCTTCCCCTGCAAGGTGCCGGTCACTGTAACTGCGGTCGGACCTGCTCCCTCGGTTATCTGGGCTGGACTCACCTCTAGCGTGATCGAATCGCTCGTCGTGTCGTCGTCGGTAATCAGGATTCCCGTGCTGAAGAGTGGGTTGTTGCCAACCCTCGCATTCACCGTGAAAGCTCGGGGATCATCTTTGTCGTTGTTGTCCCTGGGGGTGACGGTCATCGTCGTCGTCCCCTTGGTCTCACCCTTCGGGATGATGAGCGGCTCCACGCTCGCAGAGTAATCCACATCGCGCTGCGCCGCCACAGCACCGTTGAAATCGTCACCCGGAATGTCGCTGTCGTCCGAAATAGTGAACTGCACTATTTCGTCCGTCACCAAGGCGTTTTGCAAGGTAACTTCCAGCGTGATCACCTTCGGCCCAGCGTCTTCGCGGATCGAGAAAGGCGTTGCTGTCAGCCCAGTAATCGCTTTAGCGGGATCACCTGTTAGATCGATTGACGCACCATTAACCATTATCGTACGTCCATCTTCAACTTGCGGGTTTTTACTAGCAACCACCCGAATGACGCCGGTTCCCGCGTTCTTGGGGCGGATGGTAATCGTCGCCCTCCCCGATATCCTGCGGTCTGGAATGGTTATCGGGGCCATCGTCGCAGTGTAATCCACATCGCGCTCCGCGCTACCCGCAAAATCCTCATCAAGAGTCAAGGCAAAGCGCAGGTCTTCTCCCAGCGTACTTCCATTTAGGGTGGCCGTCACGACGATATCGGTCGTACCATCACTCTTGCCTATACTGGCATCAGAGAACGAGAGATTGATCTGTGTACTTGGCTTGTCGTCGTCAACTAGCTCAATCGTCGTATCCCCGACGTTCCCAGCACCGGCCCTACCTTCGATTGTGATCGGAAGATCATTGTTTTCGACCGCATCATCAATGGGAGTGAAGGAGATCGTCCCCACCGCCTCTTTCTCGCCTTTCGGAATCCTGAGAGTGGGCAGCGTTATGAGGAAGCGGCTGTTGAGACCGGCAACGGATTCTGCTGCGAGATTCAAGGCTACATACGTATCCACCGTCACTGTGTTGGGTGTTTTGGCTTTCACCGTGATATCGGTCGTACCGGCATCCTCGCGCACACTACTAGGATTCACCGTTAGGGTAATAGCACCCTCCAGCAGTTCGTCGTTGTCTTCGATCGTGCCTGTCGCCATCGCAGTGGCCAGCGTCACGCCGGCCGACGGGCTCGACAGCGTCAGCGTAAAGGTCTCCTTCGGCTCATTGAAACTGTCGTCTGTGGTGAGCACAGACACCGTCTTAGACATCTCACCCGATGCGAAAGTCAGCACACCCGACACCGCCGTGAAGTCGGTGCCGCTGGCCGTGTCGCTAGACCCAATCGAAGTCGCGTAAGTCACCGTCACGTCTTGCCCGCTCACCGGCGACAGCGTCACCGTGAAGACCACCGGACTGCCTTCCTCGCCGCTTGCAGCCGCCACGCTCAGCGACGGCGAGGCCTCGTCGTCTATGATCGTGCCCGTCGCTGTCGCGTCGGTGGGGGACAGCGTTGCGCCCGACGGGCTCGACAGCGTCAGCGTAAAGGTCTCGTTCGGCTCATCAACACTGTCGTCTATGGTGACCACAGGCACCATCTTAGACAGCTCACCCGATGCGAAAGTCAGCGTCCCCGACGCCGCCGTGAAGTCGGTGCCGCTGGTTGCCGTGCCGGGCGCGGTCGCGTAAGTCACCGTCACGTCTTGCCCGCTCACCGGCGACAGCGTCACCGTGAAGACTACCGGACTGCCTTCCTCGCCGCTTGCAGCGGCCACGCTCAGCGACGGCGAGCCGTCGTTGTCCGTGATCGTGCCCGTCGCCGTCTCAGTGGCCAGCGTCACGTCGGCCGACGGGTTCAACAGCACTAGCGTAAAGGTCTCCTTCGGCTCATCAACAGTGTCGTCTATGGTGACCACAGACACCGTCTTAGACGTCTCACCCGATGCGAAAGTCAGCACACCCGACGACGCCGTGAAGTCGGCACCGCTGGTTGCCGTGCCAGACGTGGTCGCGTAAGCCACCTCCACCGTCTCGGTGCTCACCGCCCGTGACAGCGTCATCGTGAAGACCACCGGACTGCCTTCCACGCCGCTTTCAGCGGCCACGCTCAGCGACAGCGGATCGTCGTTGTCTTCGATCGTGCCTGTCGCCGTCGCAGTGGCCAGCGTCACGCCGGCCGACGGGTTCAACAGCACTAGCGTAAAGGTCTCGTTCGGCTCATCAACACTGTCGTCTAGGGTGACCACAGACACCATCTTAGACATCTCACCCGATGCGAAAGTCAGCGTCCCCGACGCCGCCGTGAAGTCGGTGCCGCTGGTTGCCGTGCCTGGCGTGGTCGCGTAAGTCACCTCCACCGGCTGTGTGCTCACCGCCCGTGACAGCGTCACCGTGAAGACCACCGGACTGCCTTCCACGCCGCTTTCAGCGGCCACGCTCAGCGACAGCGGATCGTCGTTGTCCGTGATCGTGCCCGTCGCCGTCGCAGTGGCCACCGACGCACTCGACAGCACCAGCGTAAAGGTCTCGTCCTGCTCATCAACACTGTCGTCTAGGGTGACCACAGACACCGTCTTAGACGTCTCACCCGATGCGAAAGTCAGCACACCTGACGCCGCCGTGAAGTCGGTGCCGCTGGTTGCCGTGCCTGGCGTGGTCGCGTAAGTCACCTCCACCGGCTGTGTGCTCACCGCCCGTGACAGCGTCACCGTGAAGACCACCGGACTGCCTTCCACGACGGGATCAGCGGCCACGCTCAGCGACAGCGGCCCGTCGTTGTCTTCGATCGTGCCTGTCGCCGTCGCAGTGGCCAGCGTCGCGCCGCCCGACGGGTTCAACAGCACCAGCGTAAAGGTCTCATCCTGCTCATCAACACTGTCGTCTAGGGTGACCACAGACACCGTCTTAGACGTCTCACCCGATGCGAAAGTCAGCGTCCCCGACGCCGCCGTGAAATCGGTGCCGCTGGTTGCCGTGCCTGGCGTGGTCGCGTAAGTCACCTCCACGGATTGCCCGCTCACCGCCCGTGACAGCGTCACCGTGAAGACCACCGGACTGCCTTCCACGACGGGATCAGCGGCCACGCTCAACGACAGCGGTCCGTCGTTGTCTTTAATCGTGCCTGTCGCCGTCGGAGTGGCCAGCGTCACGTCAGCCGACGCGTTAAACAGCACCAGCGTGAAGGTCTCGTCCTGCTCATCAACACTGTCGTCTAGGGTGACCACAGACACCGTCTTAGACACCTCACCCGCTGTAAAAGTCAGCATACCCGACATCGCCGTGAAGTCGGTGCCGCTGGTTGCCGTGCCGGAGGCGGTCGCGTAAGTCACCTCCACCGTCTCGGTGCTCACCGCCCGTGACAGCGTCACCGTGAAGACCACCGGATTGCCTTCCACGACGGGATCAGCGACCACGCTCAGCGACAGCGGCCCGTCGTTGTCTTTAATTGTGCCTGTCGCCGTCGGAGTGGCCAGCGTCACGCCGGCCGACGGGTTAAACAGCGTCAGCGTAAAGGTCTCGTCCTGCTCATCAACGCTGTCGTCTAGGGTGACCACAGACACCGTCTTAGACGCCTCACCCGCTGTAAAAGTCAGCGTCCCCGACGCCGCCGTGAAGTCGGTGCCGCTGGTTGCCGTGACAGGCGTGGTCACGTAAGTCACCTCCACCGTCTCGGTGCTCACCGCCCGTGACAGCGTCACCGTGAAGACCACCGGACTGCCTTCCACGACGGGCTCAGCGACCACGCTCAGCGACAGCGGCTCGTCGTTGTCTTTAATCGTGCCTGTCGCCGTCGGAGTGGCCAGCGTTACGCCGGCCGACGGGCTCGACAGCATCAGCGTAAAGGTCTCATCCGGCTCATCAACAGTGTCGTCTATGGTGACCACAGGCACCGTCTTAGACCTCTCACCCGCTGTAAAAGTCAGCCTACCCGACGTCTCCATGAAGTCGGTGCCGCTGGTTGCCGTGACAGGCGTGGTCGCGTAAGTCACCTCCACCGTCTGTGTGCTCGCCGCCGACAGCGTCACCGTGAAGACCACCGGACTGCCTTCCACGACGGGCTCAGCGGCCGCGCTCAGCGACGGGAATTGGCTGATAATCGTACCCGTCGCCGCCGAGGTGGCCAGCGTTGCGTTCGTCGCCGCCGTCAGCAACAGTGTGAAGGTCTCGTCAGGTTCTGTAGTGCCTTCGTTTATGATTGCCACAGATATCGTCCCCGTCGTCGCACCCGCAGCAATAGTCAGCGTCCCCCCGGTCGTCGCCCCGAAGTCGGTGCCGCTGGTTGCCGTGCCGGGGGCGGTCGAGTAAGTCACCGTCACGTCTTGCCCGCTCGCCGCCGACAGCGTTACCTCGAAGTGCATAAAGGTTCCTTCGTTCGCTCTCGCGTTGGCCACGTTCACCAACGGCGGGTTGTCGTTGTCGGTAATCGTACCCTTCGCCGTCGCGGTGCCCAACCCTGCGTTCACCGGCTCCGGATTCGCCAGCAGCGTCAGCGTGAAGGTCTCCCCATTAGCCTCATCGTTATCACCCTCATCGGCACTGTCGTCTATGATTGGCACAGATATCGTCCCCGTCTCCGCACCCGCAGCAATAGTCAGCGTCCCCGTCGTCGCCGCGAAGTCGGCTTGGACGGCATCGTCGTCATTCGCAACCGAGGTCGCGTAATTCACCTCCACGGATAGCCCGCTCACCGCCGACAGCGTCACCGGGAAGTTCATAGTTCCAGCACCCTCGGACGCGGTCACGGCGGCCACGCTCACCGTCGGCGGAGCGTCGTTGTCTATGATCCCGCCCTTTGCGGTCGGGACCAAGATCGTTCCACTCGACGCGCTCAACAGCCTCAGCGTGAAGGTCTCCCCACTAGCAGCATCGTTATCACCCTCATCGATATCGTCGTCTGTGGTGGGCACACTTATCACCCCCGACGTCGTCGTACCCACACCAATAGTCGCCACACCCGGTACCGCCGTGAAATCGGTTCCTAGCGTTGCCGTGTCGCCAGGCTCAATCGTGAGCGTGTAGTTCACACGCACCTCCTGAGTGCTCGTCTCCGTCATGTGCACCGTGAACTCCACAGGAGAACCCTCGGTCGCGCTCGCGTACGTAACATATATCTGCTGCGCCACGGCCTCCTCGGCCCCCCCCAACACCAAACCGACGGCCAGCAGCCAAGGCGCGTACGCCAATCGCCGCAGCAAAAGCTTTGAATATCGTAGCATTACTCTACCTCCCCAAGTTAAGAGTAATTACTGGTGATTTAGAATGTGGGAGCTAGGGCCTCGCGTTGAAGTTGGAGACCCTAGCTCACTGATTTACTGCAGATGCTACTTGAGCAGCAGCATCTTCTTGGTTTCGAGGAACTCACCGCCCGCCGCCAAGCGGTAAAAATACATTCCCGAGGACAAACTATGCCCATTGTCGTTGGTCGCGTCCCACTCCACCGCGTAGCGACCCGCGCTCTGATGCTCAGCAACCAGCGTCCGAACCGGCTGACCGAGGACGTTATAGACCATCAGTTCCACGTCCGCCGCCTGCGGCAGTGAATACTTGATCGTCGTCGCCGGGTTGAATGGGTTCGGATAGTTGCTCGCCAACGCGAACACCGCCGGACGCGTCTGCACCTGTACTGGTACCGGCAGCGCCAAGCGGTTGAAGCCAAACGCGCTGTCATACGTCTGGTTGTCGGTGATCTCGATGACCGTATGCTCGATCTCCGTCGTCGGACGGAACACCAAGCTCAGCGCCAACTCGCCGTCGAAGACCAGGTCCCCGTAGGCGACCAGCGCCAATTTGCCTTCTTCGTCGCTCAGCACCTGCGGCGCAGCCAACGCGCTGCCACCTAACGGCTGATCGGTCAGCACCTCGACGAACTCCAGCTTGTCGGCCTCATACTGAACCTGCAAGCCATAGCCCTTGATCGCGGCAAAGTCCGCCAAGCGCACGTCGAGGACAAAGTCCTCACCCACGCTCGGCAGCGCCGTCCGCGCATCCAGATACACCCGCGCATCCGCATTCAGGCCGGCGAACATGGGCACGCGCTTGCCCGCCGCAGCCGTGCTGCGATTAAAGTTGTCGGCAAAGACGAAGAAATCGTCAAAGTCAATCGTCGCGCTCGGTGCTAGGTCGAACGCCGGATCAAACCCGGCGTCTTCTGCGGTCAAACCGAAGCTGTCAGCGAAGATGAAGAAGTCGTCGAAACCGATGCGGTTGTCAGTACCGAACAGGCCGAACAGCGCGCGACCTTCGCCATCTACCGCGAGGTTGCGGACAGCCATCGCCGTCTGCTCGATATCGGAACCCGTCTCGTTGTCCAAGGTGTAGGGCCGCACCTGATAGGTGTAGCGCACGCCGTTGAGCGCCGTCGCATCGACAAAGGACGTAACACCTGCATCGACCTGCGCGATCCTGGTGAACTCATCTTCGCCCGCCGCGCGGCGATAGATGTTGTAGCCATAGACGCCGACGACCGGCTCCGCTGCAGCCGGGCCGACAGCTCCAGCAACAACCCCCTGCAAGAGCCGGTCCGACGGCGAAAGTGTCCACGTCAGGACGATGCGGCTGCCTTGATCGTTGGGCGCATCCAACACGCTGAGCGACGGCACAGCTTCCAGAGGCGGCAGCACCACCTCAATGCTGAACGGCAGCGACGCACTGGCATTGGCACCATCTGTCACGGTGTATGTGTACTCCGCGATAGAAGTCACCACCAGCGGCGTACCCGAGATCGTTCGCGTGGCCGCGTCAAATGTCAAGCCCACAGGCAGAGCTGGCGCGAGGCTGTAGGTAAACGGCGGCGTGCCGCCGGTAACTTCCGGCAGCATCCCTGGCTCAATCGCCGTACCAACCTCATACGTCAGGATTCCAACCTCGCGTTCATCGGCCAAAGCAGTATGAGCACCGAGAAAGAGACCGCTTGCTAGAAGGACTAGCAAGCCAACAGTTGATAACATTCGCTGCATGGTTTTCTCCTCAATTTAATGTTAGCGGGCTCTTGCTCGACGAAGCGCACCAGCAAGCGCTTGGCTCTTGACGGCTGCCCTAAACTATTTCCTTATTTTTGATTCTTATTAATATCTCATCAATAAAGATAATAATCACAAGCACTTTTTCGCAATCTGAGAGTATCATGATAATCGACGTCCACAGCCACGCTTGGCAATATCCCGAGCATTTCACCGACCAATTCCGCCAACAAGCTACCCAAGTAGCCAAAGCCAACGAGTCCCTCGACTTAACCGTGACTTATGCCGCCTATCGCGCGGGTGCGCAAAACTGCGACAAGACCATCGTCTTCGGCGGCAAGGCCCGGCGTTCCGGCGTCTGGGTTGACGACCGCTATGTCGCCGATTACGTCGCCGCCCACCCGGAAGCACTCATTGGCTTCCTCTCGCTGGACCCCACTCAAGACGGCTGGGAGCAAGAAATGGCCTACGGGCACCAAGAACTCGGCCTCAAGGGAATCAAGCTGCTCTCCATGTACGCTGGCTTCTATCCACACGACCAAAGCCTCAACCCGCTGTGGCACTACGCCGCCGAGCACGACCTGCCCGTGCTGTTGCACACCGGCACCACCTTTGTCGCCCAAGCCCCGATCGACTGCACCTTGCCGCGCCATCTCGACCCAGTGGCCATCCGCTTCCCAGAGGTCAAGATCATCATGGCCCATCTAGCGCACCCCTACGAGGGCGAGTGCGTAGCCGTCATCCGCAAACATCCCAACGTGTACGCCGACGTCAGCGCCCTCCACTATCGGCCTTTCCAACTCTACCACAGCCTGATGCTGGTGCAGGAATACGGCGTCTGGCACAAGTTGCTCTTTGGCAGCGACTATCCCTTTACGACGATCGACGCCTCTATTGAAGGTCTGTCCGGATTGAACAAAATGCTCGATGGCACGGCCCTACCGCGCTTGGACGAACGCGAAATCGACGCCTTAATCCACCGCGACAGCCTCGACATTTTAGGGCTTTAAAACTTGCGTCAGCCCGCTTTTTCTCTTACATCCTATTCTATCCCACACATCCCTCCCCTCCCCAAAGGAGTCGCTCTATGAAGCGCTTACTTGTCAGTGCGTTGTCCCTCTTCCTCGTCAGCGCACCGGTGGCGGCTGATGACGAAGCGGATGAAAGGGACGTCTATGAAATGGGCGAGATGATCATCACCGGCTCCAAGCTGCCGCAGACGCCGGGGAATGTGACTCAGAAAATCTCCATTATCACCGCCGATGAGATGGGCTCCTTAGTCCTTGGCAACGGCAATCTAGCGGAGATGCTCTCGTACACCCCGGGCAACTTCGCCAACGTCCTCTCCCGCAACGACGCCAACTGGGGGTCGTCTGGCGGCTTGGCGCACACCTACAAGGGGTACATGCTCGACGGCCTGCCGATTGACGCCTTCGTCGATCTCCAGAGTCTCGACCCGTGGGCCTTCCAACGGGTCGAAGACCAGCGCGGCTCAGCCTCGGTGCTCTATCCGACCTATTTGGCCATGGACTTCGCCGGCAATCAGTCGCCATTGGCCGGGACGGCCAACTTTATCCTCAAGGAGCGCGTCGGGAGCACCCGCACCAGTGCCTCGGCTTATTACGGATCCTACAACACCCTCGGCGGCCGCTTCTTCCACCAGCGCGCCGCCGGCAACTTGCACCTCTTCTTCGGGGGGCACCACGAGGACTCGGACTACACCGACTACGGCACCGAAGGCTCGTGGCTACAGATGGATGACGACCCCGAGTACGAGAAAACCAAGATGTACATGCGGGGCACTTACTTCCTCGACGACCACGGCCAGCGGGCCTCCATCTACGCCCACCGCACTTGGCACACCGGCGACGCCGGCCGCATCAACCGGGACTTCGGCCACACCTACACCACCCTGAACGCCGGGTACACCAACCCGTTCGCCGACAAGGCCACCCTCCAAGCCAAGGTCGGCTACCGCGACTACGTGCGCCGCTGGGAGGAGGATGGCATCTGGGAGGATCCCAAAAGCCGCGAACTGCGCTCGGAGGACGGGGTTGACCAGTCCGTCATGCCAGCCGATGTCTCCCTCTCCATTATCACCCGGGAGTCGGATGTTCTCACCGTGGGTGCCGATTACCAGCTCGCCTCGTACGCGACCTCGCGCGAGACTGGCGAGATAAGCCCCGGCAACGACGCCACGGCCACGGCCATTGGCTTCTACGCCCAAGAGGAATTGCGGATGAATCAACTGATTCTCCGCGCTGGGGGACGCTACAACATCATTTCCCACGACATCGACCTGTTGCAGGGCGCTCCTCCCGGCGACGACAACAACTCTTGGAACAAGGTCCTGTTCAGCGGCGGGGCGCGCTACAACCACAGCGACGATCTCGCGGTGTACGCCAACCTAGGCACCAGTTTCAAGGCCCCTTCCCTCAAATCGGTGGGTGGCACCATCCCCTTGGCAAGCAAGGGGGACAGCACGGTCAGCGGCCATGTCCCGAATCCGGACATCAAACCAGAGTCCGGGACCAGCTTCGACGTAGGGGTGAATCTCCGGCCGAGCGATGGCTTACAGGTCGGCCTGCGCGGCTTCAATATCCTGCTCGCGGACCAGATCGCGCAGCGGGCCGTACCCGATGCACCCCAGTCCGAGGACATCAACGCCGGCAACACCACGACGCGCGGTGCGGAAGTCGAGATCACCCACCGCCTCAACGAGCAAGTGGAGTGGTTTGCCAACTACACCTATACCAGTGCCGAAGTGACCGAGAACACCGAAGATCCGAGCAAGGTCGGCGCTAAGATCAACTTCGTGCCAGAAAGCGCGATTGGCGTCGGGGTGCATCTCACCTTTCCACAGGGCTTGCAGGCGACGGTCACGGCGCAGTCCTACAGCGGCATCTACCAAGACATCAGCAAAGACGCCGAGACCCTCGACGGCTACATCCTAGTGAACGCCCGCCTCGAGCAGCGCGTCCGCACCCAAGACGGATACGACCTGAGTCTCTATCTCGAACCGTACAATATCACCAACCAGACCTTTGAGATGCCGTGGGGTTTTCAGGATCCCGGCTTCTCAGCCAACGGCGGCCTAATGGTCTCCTTCTAGCATCACAACCACCGCAGGGGCGTCCACAAGAGACGCCCCTGCGGCACGGCCCCAACTGATGTCTATCTTCCTAATTCTCACCCTCCTGCTCTCCGGAGCTCCAGCGCTCGCAGAGGGCGTGGCGGCCACCGACTTCCGCGGTCAACGCATCGAACTGGACAAGCCGGCCGAGCGCATCGTCTGCCTGCTCGAAAGTGCCCTCACCGGTCTGTATATGCTCGGGGCTGAGTCGCGTCTCGTCGGCATTTCGACCAATATCTACCAAGAGAGCGTCTTTGCGTACTACGCGGCTATGGACGAACGCATCCGCGAGCGCACCCTGCCGACGCCGGGCAACTGGGACTTCGTCAATATAGAGAGCGTAGTGGCCCTGCAGCCGGACCTAGTCATCATCCGGTCGGCTCAGGAGGAGTCCATCGCCGCTCTCGAAGAGAAGGGGATCCCGGTCTTCGGAGTCTATATCGAGCGCTTTGCGGACATTCACCGCGAGATCGCCGCCCTCGGCGAACTGACCGGCACCCAAGAGCGAGCTGCCGAACTCCTCGCCATTGCCCAGGATGAGTTGGAAGCGGTGCAGCGCAAGACCACCCTCGGCGCAGGAGAAGCTAAGCCGCGCGTGTACTTCATGTGGGACCAAGGGCCGCTGGAGACAGCCGGTCGCAACAGCACCGTGCAAGATCTACTTGATCTGGCTGGAGGAATCAATGTGTCGGGCGGCAGCGAGCTAGAGCACCTCGTCGTCAATCTCGAAAACGTCCTCGTTTGGAATCCAGAGCTAATCGTCATGTGGTGCAACGACCGGCTCGATGCCGAGGACATCGGCGAGCTGTCCGGCTGGCGCTCGCTTGCGGCCGTGCGCAACGGGCGGGTGCGGGAACTGCCCGATCCCTTTTCGTGCGACTTCTGGACCCTCAAATACATCTTCACCGTCGATCTCGTCGCCCGCTGGTGCCATCCAGATCGCTTTTCCGCAAAAGACCTAGAAGAACTGCGGGCTGACCTACTAAACAAGCTGTACGGGGGGCGGCTCGGCGAGCTACCGTCTATCTCATACGGGACGGGAGACGGCCCGTGAATAACGCGTTCCGCCGCCGCCTTATTTACATCCTGCCACTTCCGGTACTCTTCGGCTCCCTGCTGCTCGGCCCCTCGGCCAGCGCCGAGGCAGAGCATATTCTCGTCTGGCTCTACGGCTTGCTCTTTAGCACGGCAGCCGCCGGGAGCGAAGAGTCGCTGGTGGGGACAATCGTATGGGAGGTGCGCCTGCCGCGCATCCTCCTCACCTTTCTGGTGGGGGGTGCCTTAGCCGCATCCGGCAACGCCTTGCAGGCGCTGTTCCGCAATCCCCTCGTGGCCCCCTACATCCTCGGGCTTTCCTCCGGTGCCGCTTTTGGCGCAGCTATGGCCCTAGTTCTGCCGTTTCTTCCGGTCCAACCAACGGCCTTCGGCTTTGGCTTGTTCGCCGTGGGCTTGGCTTACTTCCTAGCCCGCACTCGCAAGACCGTGTCGGTGGTCTCCCTCATTCTCTCGGGAGTGATCGTCACCGGGATCTTCACCGCTCTGCTGACCATCGTCCAGTTTCTCTCCGATCCCTACAAACTACAGACCATCGTCCACTGGACCATGGGCAACCTGCACAATTCGAGCTGGGCCAAGCTGAACTCCGCAGCCCCGGGGATAGGCATCGGCGTGATCTGGCTCTTCCTCTTTCGCTGGCGCATGAACGTGCTGGCTCAAGGCGACGAAGAAGCGCGCGCGGTCGGCCTAAACCCAGAGCGGGAGCGGGTACTGATTCTCATTCCGGCAACCCTGGCCGCTTCGGCGGCGATTGCCGTGGCCGGCGTCATCGGCATGATTGGCCTCGCCGTACCGCACATGGTGCGCATGATGCTAGGACCGGACAACCGCCACACCCTGCCGGCCTCCTTTACCTTTGGCGGAGCCTTTCTGCTGCTAGTTGATACCTGCTCGCGCACGTTGGCCTCCTTTGAGATTCCGGTCGGGGTCTTCACTACCCTGCTCGGCGGGCCGTTCTTCATCTTCCTCCTCAAAAAGGCGCAGATCGGATGGGAGACTTAGCACCGGCCATCCAAGTAGAGAATCTCTCCTTTGCCTACGAAGAGAGGCCGATCCTCAACGACATCTCGCTGGAAATCCCGGCGGGGCAATTCACCGTCCTGCTCGGCAAGAACGGCAGCGGCAAATCGACACTCATGCGCATTCTCTGCGGTTTCCTCGACTTTGAACGCGGCAAAGTGCATATCATGGGGGAGGAGATCCGCTCCTTTTCGTCCCGGCGGCGGGCCCGCGTCCTCGGCTACCTGCCCCAGCACCACCGGCCGGTTTTCCCCTTTTCCGTGCAGGACGTAGTCCTAACTGGCCGCGCCAGCTACGTCACCTATGTCCCCAAGCAGGAGGACCTAGAGATCAGCATCGCAGCGCTGGAACGGGTCGGCATCATCCACCTGAAGGAACGTCCCTTTACCGAATTGTCGGGGGGAGAGCAACAACTCGTCCGCATCGCCCAGGTTCTGGCCCAGCAGCCCCGTCTCATCCTCCTCGACGAGCCGAGTTCGCATCTCGACTTTCTCAACCAAGCGCACCTGCTGCGCCTAATCCGCGAGTTGGTCGATGCCGACCTCACCGTCCTCGCCGTCCTGCACGACCCCAACAGCGCCTTCCTGTATGGGGATCACTTCATTTTCCTCAAAGATGGTGCAGTGGAGCGGCTGTCAGCGGCCGAGCGGCCGTGGGACCGCGACTTTCTGGAGCGGATCTACGACACTAAAATGGATTCAATCCCCTACGGCGACCGCGCCTTCGTGGTGACGAAGGGGTGAGCAGTTCAGCCGCTGTGCAGAACTATATCGCGGTCGTCGCCGCGCAGAGGCAACTCGACCCAAGCACCATCAGCACGGTGGGAGGCGTGAAAGGCAATGATCGCCTCTAGGGTACGCACGGCTTCTCTCACATCATAGGAGAAAGGTCCCTCCCCGTCGAGCCAATTGACAATCTCGACTACGGCGCGATCCATGCCGCTGTCGGGCGAGTCGTCGGGCAGGAACTCGCGGTCGTCGCCGCGCACAATCTCAATGTCGCGGTTGCGGCAGATGGCGTAGCCCTCGGTACCGTGGAAGCGATGGCGCGGTGGCGCAGTGCCGTAGTCAGCAGCGTCAACCATGCAGATCAAGTCGCCCTGCGGCGCGCCATCGGCCGCGGGCAAATCGCGTCCAAGTCGTAGCAAGCCCCAACCGCCGGGATCGGTAAAGGCGGTGCCTCGGCAGTCGGGTTTCCCCGATAGGTCGAGGGTGCCGGAGACAGCGGTCACCGGCAGGCCGGTGGCCATCTGCACGGCGTCGATCATGTGCGTGCCGACGTTGCCGAGACGGCCAGAGGTCCACTGGAGCGAGGCCGAGGTCAACGTGCCGAGCGCACCAGCGGCGATGCGGTCGCGCAGCCCTCGATAGCCGGGGTGGAAACGCAGGTTGTGGTTGATGACGAGCAGAGCATCGGCCTCGTTACAGGCGGACAACATGCCCTCGGCCTCGGCGACTGTCGCCGCAATGGGCTTTTCGCAGTAGATGGCACGGGCACCGGCTTCTACTGCCGCTTGGGTGATCTCGGCGTGAACGGGGGTGTATGTGGCGATCGAGAGGATGTCGAGGGGAGCGGCTGCGCGGAGCATCTCGCGCCAGTCGGCGAACGCGGGCACGCTGTAGCGCGCGTGGAAGCGCTCGCGCCGCCCATCGTCGCGGCTGCTACCAGCGACTAAATCGACCCGGTCGTGATTGCACAGTGCCCCTACGTGCGTGCCGTCGAGGTCCTCGACCAGCTGGCCAAGGGCATCGCCCGAGACCTGGTCCGCACCCCCGATAAAACCCAATCCCACGATTGCTGCACGATATCTCGTTTCTCCTGCCATGGTAATTTCTCCTATCAAACTTTGAGGCCGAGTACGCGCGCGCAGGTCCCGCCCATGATCGCCGCCAGATCCTCAGCCGAGAGGAACTGGCAGTAGTCCTCAATCCAGCGGCGCGACTGGCGATAAGTGCAGAACCGGTTCTGGAAAGGCATGTCCGTACCCCACACCAGCCGCTCGGCACCAATGCGCTCGACCATCTGCTCAAGCGTCGGCCGCAGCTCGCGGTACGGGTAGTCGAACAAGTCGCCGAGGCGCACCGGGAAGCAGACCTCTATGCTCAAATTCGGATTGTCGAAGGGAGCCCATATCTCGTCGGGCAGTTCAATCCGACTCGGGGAGCCGACGGGATCGTCGTCGAGGAAGAGACGCCACGGGAAGCCATGCGTGAGGCTGCATAGCACATCCGGGTAGCGCTCCATCCAGCGCACCAAGATGTCGAGTTCGGCCAAGTAGCCACGCCGCCGACTCTCCACAGTCTGCAATACCGATGCTTCGCCCGGCCCGGTGCCGAGCGTAAAAAACACGGGCACGCCGAGCGCGGCCACCGCCTCCCAAAACGGACGCAAGTGCTCCCCATCCCACGGGTCGGAGCGATAGTAATAGGCGTGAGGAGGGTTGAACTTGATCGCGTGCAGGCCGTGCCCCTCGACAGCGGCGACGGTCTCGGCGATGACGGCATCGAGTTCGCCGGCCAAGCGCCACTCATCGACGGGAGCCATCGAATAAATGCGCTCTGGATCAACGGCGACCGACTCCGCCTGGAACGCGGGATCGCGGCCCAGCATGGCATCGACGTGCAACAGGACCTTGTCGACGCCGGCGTAGTCCATTTCGGCCAGCAAGTTGTGGGGCGTGTACTCCAAGTGGGGCAAGTTGGGCGGATAGAACTGCTTGGTGAAATCCTCGCCGTCTATCGTCCACACCACCCGGCCCTTGTCGTGGTCAACGCGGAAGCTGACATCGGGCAGGTTGTCGAAGTCCATGGCCCCACCGGGAGCTGCCAGCACATCGGAAGAAGCCGGTGCGCGGTCGCGGATGCGCCAAGCGGGCTGGTGGTGAGATGCCTGACCGCCCTGGACCCAGCGCAAGTGATCAGCGGCGGTGGGATGCCCGGCGGGAGAGTCGGCGGGGGGGAAGCAGTAGGCATGAGAGTCGATAATCATGGGCAGCACCTTAGCAGTAGCGGTCGGAGGACGTCCGAATGCGCACTCACGAGAGCTCCCGCGCGAATTCGTAGGTCCAGTCGACGACCCGGAAACCGTAGTTGGTATAGAACAAGAAGGCGCGGTCGTTGTCAAAAGCAGTGCTTATGGCACCGTGGCGATAGCCGCGCTCGCGCGCCAAGTACATGGCGTGGGCCAGCAGGAAGCGTCCGAGGCCGCGACCTTGGTGCTCCTCTTCCACGCCGAGCCACTCGCAGAACGCGAAGTCGTGGGCCTCGTCGGCAGCGGAGGACCCAGCACCGCTGATCAACTCGCACTCGCCGATGCCGTCGCCGTTCTGAATGGCTCGGACCCGCAACCCCGGTCGGGGACCGGCCCCCGGGCAATCCTCGACGCAAAGCTCGTAATCAAGGCCACTAGCATCACTAGCCGGCTTTGGCTGCATGTCCAGCCAGTCGAGAAACACCTCACCGCCAGTCTTGGCGTAGCCGCGAAAGCGCACTAGGGCCTGCACGTGGTCGAGGTGATCGGACAAGTAGGCGTGGGGGAAGGCGTAAAACGGGTAACGCCAAGGTTGTGGCATGACGACGCTGCGCCGCAAATCCCGTTCGAGCATCCAAGATTCAGCCGCGGCCAACAGCGCATCGCCCACGGCGCGCTCGCCGCGGCGGTAGGCTAAGAAGCGGATCACGCCGATCTCGTCCTTCTGCCACTTGTTCGTCGCTTGGCGGCCGACGTGGACGAACCCGTCGCCACCTGACCCTGCCACGAGGACAGCCTGCTCGAGAAGCTGCGTCTCCTCGCGCTCGATTTCACCTGCCTGTAGCGTTTCATCGAGAGAGGATGGTGCCACCGGCCAGCAGTGAGGGACGCGCCCGACGAGCAATGCGTTGTAGAGATCGTGGATAGCGGACAGATCGTCCGGCAGGTAGGGTCGGACCGCAATTGTCATGGAAGGAAGAGTATATCTCTTAAAGAATGATGTCAACGAAAGGGATCTAGCGCGCCAGATTCAAGGATCGAGCGCAGCTTGACCCACCATCAGAAACGCTGTTTATTCGGTCCTATCCACTGTCGTCTCCAACCTTGCGCAACCACGGCTCCCATCACTCCAAGACACTCCAGAGTGCCGAAGGAGTGACCTGGTCGCTACCGTGGAGAAAAACCATGTCCCTAGAACGAGCGATGAAGCGAATACTATTAGCACTAGTAGCGATGGCGATTGCAGCCTCGGCTTGGGGAGATGAAATCGGCGAAGCGGGACGGTTACCCGTCGGGACAGTAGCTGCTGAAGATGGGGAAACAGACGCCCTCACCGATATGTTGCGCTCTGAAGAGCTGAGCTTAGGTCTGATCGTGGGGGCGTTGGCGCTGGCCCTTTTTCTAGGCGCGGCGCATGGCCTAGAGCCGGGGCATGGCAAGACCATCGTCGCCGCCTATCTCGTCGGCGCGCGCGGCACCGTGGGCAATGCCCTCTTTCTCGGCGGGGTAGTCGCCCTGACGCATACCTCCAGCGTCATTTTGTTGGGTCTAGTAGCGCTCTTTGCCTCCCAGTACATTCTTCCGGAACAAATTTTCCCCTATCTCGGCACGGCGTCCGGTCTCCTGATCATGGGGCTAGGCACATGGCTTTTGGTCAATCATCTCAGAGGCCGCGGCCTTGTTCCCAGCCACGCCCACGAAGAAGAGCATCTCCACGAGCACATTCACAGCCACGCCCATGGAGAGTATCTCCACGGACACAGCCACGAAGAAGAGCATCTCCACGAGTACGTCTACAGCCACGCCCACGAAGAAGAGCATCTCCACGAGCACGTCCACAGCCACGCCCATGGAGAACATCATCACGGCCCCAGCCATAGCCACGACGAGGAACATCACCACAGACATGGCCATAGCCATGAAGAAGAGCACCACGGCCACCGCGATCACCCTCATGGGGAACATCATCACGGCCACGGCCATAGCCATGAAATACCGAACAAAGTGACCCTCGGTAGTTTGCTAACGCTGGGGATTTCCGGCGGTATCGTCCCTTGTACAGGGGCCTTGGTGATCTTATTGCTAGCAGTGGCCTTGCATCGCATTGCCTTTGGTTTGCTGCTTCTGGTGACTTTCAGCGTCGGCCTGGCCTCGATCCTCATCGCCATCGGCGTGCTCATCGTCAAGGCGCGCCCGCTCGTGGAGCGCTTCTCGGGCGACGGCCGTTGGATTCAGCGGTTGCCCATTGCGAGTGCAGTGGTCATCATCGCCGTCGGCTGCGCCATAACCTTCAGAACGCTAATGCACTCGGGGATTATGTAGGGGAAGCACCCATTGCTCTTGGCGCTGATCCTCGCTCAAGGTTGCCATCGCCTCACCAAAAAAGAAGGGGAACCTCTCAAGGAGGTCCCCCTTTTTTCGTACAACCTGCCGCTGCTCAGGGTAGCTGCGTGCTGCCCATCAGATAGCGGTCCACCTCGCGGGCGGCACCCCGCCCCTCGTTGATCGCCCACACGACCAAACTCTGGCCGCGCCGCATGTCGCCAGCGGCGAAAACGCCTTCGACGCTAGTGGCGTATTTCTCGTACGCAGCGCGGGCGTTGGAGCGCTCATCGCGCTCGATGCCTAGCTGTTCGAGCATTGCGTCCTCTGGCCCGCGAAACCCCATCGCCAATAGCACCAAGTCGGCCGGCCAGACCTTCTCGGTGCCCTCGATCGGCACGGGCGTGAAGCGGCCATTTTCATCCTTGTCCCACTCGATATTGACCGTGTGTAACTCCTTGACGCGGCCCTCGTCGTCGCCGACGAACCGCTGGGTCATAATCAGATACGTGCGCGGATCGTCGCCGAAGCGGGCTTTGGCTTCCTCTTGGCCGTAGTCGAGCTTATAGACGTTGGGCCACTGCGGCCAGGGGTTGTTGGGCGCGCGCTCGTCCGGCGGCCGTGGCATGATCTCGAATTGCGAGAGCGTCTTGCATTCGTGGCGCATTGACGTGCCGACGCAGTCGGTGCCGGTGTCGCCGCCGCCGATGACAATCACGTGCTTGTTCTTGGCCGAGATGTAGTTGCCGTCCGCGTGATTGGAGTCGAGCAGGCTCTTGGTGTTGGCGTGCAAAAAGTTCATCGCAAAGTAGATGCCCTGCAGATCCCGCCCCTCAATCGGCAGATCGTTGGGCTTGGTGGCCCCGCCGCAGAGCACTAGCGCGTCATTTTCTTCCACTAGCTGCGTCGCCGGGAGATCCACGCCGATCTCAGTGCGAGTGACGAACTTGACGCCCTCGGCCTCCATGAGGTCGATCCGGCGTTGTACCACCTTTTTCTTGTCGAGCTTCATGTTGGGTATCCCGTACATCAGCAGACCGCCGATGCGATCGGCCCGCTCGTACACGGTCACCCAGTGGCCGGCGCGATTGAGCTGGGCGGCACAGGCCAAACCCGCGGGGCCTGAGCCGACGACGGCGACCTTCCTGCCGGTGCGCTTATCGGGCGGCTCGGGCACAACCCAGCCCATCTCAAAGCCCTTATCGACAATGGCGCACTCGACGCTCTTGATCGTCACCGGCGGGGCGTTGATCCCCACCACGCAGGCCCCCTCGCAGGGTGCCGGGCAAACCCGGCCAGTAAACTCCGGGAAGTTGTTGGTCTTGTGCAGTCGCTCTAGCGCTTCCTGCCACAACCCGCGATAGACTAAGTCGTTCCATTCGGGGATCAGGTTGTTGATCGGGCAGCCAGATCCTTTGTCGCCCTGACTGACGATGTCGCCCAAGTGGCAAAAGGGGATGCCGCAGTCCATACAGCGCGCGCCCTGATCGCGCAGGCGCTCGTCGGGGAAATGCTCGTGGAACTCGTCCCAGTCCGCGACGCGCTCTAATGGATCGCGGTCTTGCGGCAACTCGCGTGCAAATTCGATGAATCCAGTGGGTTTACCCATTGATTTTTTCCTGTTTAGGACGCTTCGGCCATGGCCTCGCGAAAGGCGACCAGCGCGGCCTCGTCGCCGGTCAACCCGCGTTCTTCGACTCGCTTGAAGGCGTTGAGCATCTTGCGGTAATCGCGCGGCATGACCTTGACGAACCGGGGCAGCACCGCATCCCACTGGGCCAAGATCCGCTGGCCCAGTGCGCTGTTGGTGTGCTGCACGTGGCGCTCGATCATGGTCCGCAGCTCGGCGATATCCTCGGCGTCCTCTACCGGCCCCATGTCGGCCATTTCGTCGTTGAAGCGGATCGCAAAGTCGCCCTCTTCGTCGAGCACGTAGGCAATGCCGCCCGACATCCCAGCGCCGAAATTGCGGCCCGTGCTGCCCAGCACCACGACCCGCCCGCCGGTCATGTACTCGCAACCGTGGTCGCCGACGCCCTCTACTACGGCGTGGACTCCGCTGTTGCGCACGCAGAAGCGCTCGCCAGCAATGCCGTGGATATAGGCTTCGCCGGAGGTAGCGCCATAGAAGGCGACGTTGCCGCAAATGATGTTCTCCCACGGCACGAAGGTAGAGCCTTTGGGCGGATAGAGCACCAGCTTGGCACCCGAAAGCCCTTTGCCAAAGTAGTCGTTGGCGTCGCCTTCGACTTCCATAGTCAGGCCCTTAGGAGTAAAGGCGGCAAAGCTCTGGCCAGCGGCACCTGTAAACTTGAGGCGGATAGTGTCCTCAGGCAGGCCCTCGGGGCCATAGCGCCTAGTCACCTCGCTGCCGAGGATGGTGCCTGTGACTCGGTTGGTATTTTCGATTGGCAACTCCGCCGCGACTGGTTCGCCGCTTTCAAGGGCCGGTTTGCACAACTCCAGCAAGGTGGTGTTGTCGAGCGCCTCGTCCAGCCCGTGATCCTGTGGAATCTGGCAGTAGCGCCCGACTTGGAGGCCGACCTCGGGCTGGTGCAAGATCGGCGTCAGATCAATGCCAGCCGTCTTCCACAACGCAATAGCCTTCTTGGGCTCGAGCCGGTCGGTGCGGCCAATCATCTCATTGACCGTGCGGAAGCCGAGCTCAGCCATGATCTCGCGCATGTCCTCGGCGACAAAGCGCAGGAAGTTGACCACGTGATCGGGAGTGCCGGTGAACTTGGCGCGCAGTTCCGGATTTTGGGTCGCCACGCCCACCGGACAGGTGTCGAGATGACAGACCCGCATCATAATGCAGCCCATCGCAACCAGCGCCGTGGTCGCGAAGCCGAATTCCTCGGCACCCAGCAACGCGGCGACAACTACGTCGCGCCCGGTTTTGAGCTGGCCGTCGGTCTCGACGACGATGCGGCTGCGCAGGTCGTTGAGCACCAGCGTCTGATGCGTTTCGGCCAATCCCAGTTCCCAAGGCAGGCCCGCGTGCTTGATCGAGGTCTGCGGTGAGGCCCCGGTGCCGCCGTCGTGGCCCGAAATCAGCACCACATCCGCGTGTCCCTTGGCCACCCCAGCGGCGACGGTACCGACCCCGAACTCAGAGACCAGCTTGACGTTGATCCTCGCATCGACATTTGAATTTTTGAGATCGTGGATTAGCTGCGCCAAGTCCTCAATCGAGTAGATATCGTGGTGCGGCGGCGGCGAGATCAGCTCTACGCCTGGGGTCGAGTGGCGCACCTTGGCGATCCAGGGATAGACCTTGGGGCCGGGCAACTCGCCGCCCTCGCCCGGCTTGGCACCCTGAGCCATCTTGATTTGCAACTCTTTGGCCTGAGTCAAATAGTGACTCGTCACGCCAAAGCGCCCAGAGGCCACCTGCTTGATGGCACTGTTTTTGGAGTCGCCGTTGGGCTCGATCACGTAGCGGGCCGGATCTTCGCCGCCTTCGCCGGTATTGCTCTTGCCGCCGAGACGATTCATGGCGATGGCCAAATCTTCGTGCGCCTCCTTGCTAATCGAACCGTAGGACATCGCCCCGCTCTTGAAGCGCCGGGTGATCTCCTCGACCGGCTCGACTTCCTCGATGGGTATCGGCTCGGCATTGCCCTTGAACTCCAACAGGCTCCGCAAGGTCGCCAAGCGCTCGGACTGGTCGTTGATCAACTCGGCGTACTGCTTGTACACCGCGTAGTCGTTGGCGCGCGACGCCCGCTGCAGCAGGTGGATCGTCTTGGGGTTGAATAGGTGATGCTCGCCGCCCTTACGCCATTGGTAGTGACCGCCCACGTCGAGGGTGCGGCCGTTGGTCGGGATCTGGGGAAAGGCCGCCTCGTGGCGCGCTAGAGCCTCGCGGGCAATGTCCTCAATGCTCATGCCCTTCACTTGGGTCGTGGTCCAAGTGAAGTACTGATCTACCACTTCTTGGTTCAGCCCCACGGTCTCGAAAATCTGCGCGCCCCGATACGACTTGATCGTCGAGATGCCCATCTTGGCCATTACCTTGACCGTGCCCTTGATCGCCGCGTAGATGTAGCGCTCCTCGGCTTCCTCATAGGTATAGCCTTCGAGCATGTTTTCGCGGATCATGTCGTTGAGACTCTCAAACGCCATGTAGGGGTTGATCGCCTGAGCGCCATAGCCCAACAGCAGGCAGAAGTGATGCACCTCGCGCGGCTCGCCCGACTCGAGTGCCAAACCGACGCGAGTGCGAGTCTCTAGCCGCACCAAGTGATGATGCACCCCAGACACGGCCAACAGCGCCGGAATCGGCGCGTTATCAGCATCTACTCCCCGGTCCGAGAGGATGATCAGGTTGCACCCCTCGGCGATGGCCGCATCGACCTTGGCGCACAGCGCGTCCATGGCCTTAGCGAGACCGGCCTCGCCATCCGCGCGCTTGAACAGAATCGGAATCGTCTCCGCCTTGTGGCCAGAGAGATTAACCTGCCGGAGCCTTTCCAACTCGTCGTTTTTGAGAATCGGCCGCTGCAAGGTGATCTGGCGACAGCTTGCCGACTCGGGCACCAGCAAATTGCGCTCGGGGCCGATTTTGGTCTCGGCCGAGGTAATCAATTCCTCGCGCAACGGGTCGAGCGGGGGATTGGTTACCTGGGCAAAGTGCTGCTTGAAGTAGTTGTAGAGGAGCTGCGGTCGCTCCGACAGCGCCGCCAGCGCAGCGTCGTTGCCCATAGAGCCGACTGGATCCTTGAGCACCTGGACCATCGGTTTGATGAAGATGCGCAGGTCCTCAAAAGTATAGCCGAAGGCCTGCTGCCAGTGGAGCACTTCCTCGTGGCTTTCCAACAGGGGTGCGCCCTCAACTTCGGGCAGGTCCTCAAGCGCGACTAGATTGGCGTCGAGCCACGCCTGATATGGATGCTCCGTGGCGATCTGGTGCTTGATCTCCTCGTCGCTGATGATCCGGCCCTCCTCCGTGTCGATCAAAAGCATCCGGCCCGGTTGCAGCCGGCCTTTGAAGACCACGTCTTCCGGCGGAATACTCAGCACGCCCGTTTCCGAGGAGAGCACCAGAATATCGTCTTTGGCAATGTAGTAGCGCGAGGGCCTAAAGCCGTTGCGGTCGAGCATGCCGCCGACGACGACACCGTCGGTAAAGGCCACCGAGGCCGGTCCGTCCCACGGCTCCATCAGACAGCTATGGTACTCGTAAAAGGCCCGCTTCTCAGCGCTCATGGTCTCGTGGTTTTCCCATGGCTCGGGAATCATCATCATCACCGCGTGAGCCAACGAGCGCCCTCCCAAGGTCAGCAATTCGAGCGCATTGTCGAACTTGGCCGAATCAGAGCCATCTTCGTGGATGATGGGGAAGAGCTTGTCGATGTCATCGCCGAAGTGCTCGGACGCCAGCATTCCCTCGCGCGCGCGCATCCAGTTGCCGTTGCCGCGCACGGTGTTTATCTCGCCATTGTGGATGACGTAGCGATAGGGATGCGCCCGCTCCCAGCTCGGGAAGGTGTTGGTGCTAAAGCGCGAATGCACCAACGCAATGGCCGCCTCAAAGCGCTCGTCGCTCAAGTCGGGGAAATAGTCCACGACTTGGTCGGAGATCAGCATGCCCTTATAGACGACGGTGCGGGAAGAGAGGCTGGCCGGATAGAAGAAGTCCCCACCGGCGACTTTGCCGCTGTAGCGAATCGCGTTTTCAGCGCGCTTGCGGATGACGTAGAGCTGGCGCTCAAAGGCCAGCGCGTCGTCGCCTTGTACCTCGCCGCGGCCGATAAAGACTTGGCGCTGAAACGGCTCGCGCAGCTTGGCGGTGTGGCCCAAGGCGGCGTTGTGGGTGGGCACGTCCCGCCAGCCGAGGATGCGCTGGCCTTCTTCCTCGACGATGCGGGCAAAGTGCTCCTCGCAAACTTGGCGCGGGGCGGGATCGGGCGGCAAAAACAACATGCCCACTCCGTACTCGCCCGGCGCGGGCAACTCAAAGTCGCAGATGCCACTAAAGAACTTGTGGGGCAACTGCACCAACATGCCGGAACCATCGCCCGTGTTGGCCTCGCAACCGCAGGCACCTCGGTGCTTGAGATGCTCCAAGACCTCCAAGGATTGGCGCACCACCTTGTGCGACTTGTGGCCCTTGATGTTTACAACAAAGCCAATCCCGCAGGCGTCGCTTTCGCGGGCGGGGTCGTAAAGGCCCTGCTTTTGCGGGTATCCGGGTATCCGGGTCATTTTAATTTTCCCTTGCTCAATCTTCTAAAAAAGAAGTTCTAAAAAAGAAGGTTTAATATATGAATTATGGCTACTTTGTCAAACATCCTTACGCCAGTTTCCAGAACTTTCTTGAAACATCCCTTGACAGCACTGCTCTATATGGCCTAAATTGTGCTAACTTTCACTTTAAAATGGACAATTCAGGCCATGAGATGTTTTGACGAACAAGAGCGGCAGATCGTCCGCGCCCTCATCCGCAACCCTCGCTGCTCGGACAACCGCATCAGCACCTTGACCGGCGTGCCGGTGCGCACCGTCAGCCGCAAGCGCGCCCGTCTCGAACAGGAAGACATCCTCTTCTATTACGCCGCGGTCGATATGCAGGCCCAAGGTACGGGCCGCTTCTCGACCCAGCACATGCTCACCATCAAGTTCAAATTGGGCATCACCCGCAGCCAGATCGTGCAGGAAATCCTCTCTGAACCCAATGTCGCCAACGTCTTCAGCGAGCTAATCCGCGACAGCTATATCGCCGAAGTAGATGGCCACATCGCGTTGGTGATGGTCGTCGAAGGCGAGTCCGACAGCGATGTGGCCGAAAGTGTCCAGGGCAAGATCATTCCCTCGCTGCAAAAAAACCACGGCGAGGACTCAATCCAAGAGATGCAAACCATCCGCCTGTTGGACCCCATCAGGCGGCTGCACAACTATTTGCCCATGGTAAATACGCAGGCGGGTTTCATCGTGGAATCTTGGCCCGACGACGCTATTTTCGTCGAGTGACAGCCCTATCCACTTTCCTTTACCGCGGCCACCAAATCCAACACCGCCTCTTTGGCGCTGCCAAAAAACATCAGTGCATTTTCCGCAGCAAAAAGCGGATTGGGCAGCCCGGCAAACCCCGGGCTCAGGCTTCGCTTAATCACCACCACCGTGCGCGCATGATCTACGTCGAGGATCGGCATCCCGGCAATCGGCCCGGAATCCGCGTCGCGGGCGAGGGGATTGACCACATCGTTGGCACCGATGATCAACGCCACATCGGTCTGTTGGAAGGTCGGGTTGATCCGATCCATCTCCACTAACTTGTCGTAGGGCACTTCGGCCTCGGCCAACAGCACGTTCATGTGGCCCGGCATCCGACCTGCCACCGGATGGATGGCGTATTCGACCTCGACGCCGCGCTCTTCGAGCAAATTGGCCAAGTCCCGCACAGCGTGTTGCGCTTGGGCCACGGCCATGCCGTAGCCAGGGACCACCACTACGCGCCGGGCCGTGTCAAACAGCAACGCGACTTCCTCGGCCGAGGTTGACTTGATCTTGCCGGCATAAACCTCGTCATCGCTGGTTCCGCTTGCGACCTCGGCACCGACGCCGCCGAAGAACACATTGCCCAGCGAGCGGTTCATGGCTCGGCACATGATTTGCGTCAAAATCAGCCCCGAGGCCCCCACCAGTGACCCCGCGATAATCAGCACGTTGTTGTCGAGCACAAAGCCAGTAGCGGCCGCCGCTAGGCCCGAGCACGAATTGAGCAAAGCAATCACCACCGGCATATCGGCTCCACCTATGGGCAATACGAGCAACAAACCCAACAGCGAAGCTGCGCAAACCATGGCCCAGAAGGCGTCCGGCTCGCCCAGCACCAGCCAAGCGCCTAAACCCATGCTACTGAGGGCTAGCAATCCGTTGCAAAACTGCTGACCGGGAAACCGGACCAAGCCCTTGAGCACTTCCATCAGCTTGAGAAAGGCCACGAAACTACCCCAGAAAGTCACCGCGCCGATGATCCCAGAAGCGGCCGTCGCGGCCGTGAATTGGTAGGAAGGAGCCTGCGCCTCAATCAGCGCCGCGCCAGCCACCAACGCGGAGGCACCGCCACCCAAGCCGTTAAAAACCGCCACCAGCTCGGGCATGGAGGTTATGGGCGTTTTTACCGCGAGAACCATGCCAATCAGCGCGCCGACGACTGCGCCGAGCAAAATGTATTCGCCGGAGAGGATCCGCTGATCCAGCAGGGTGACGACGACGGCCAACAACATCCCCAAGGCACCCAGCAAGTTGCCGCGCACGGCCGTGCGCGGGTGCGTCAGCCCCTTGAGGCCGAGAATGAAGAGGACCGAAGCGACCAAGTAGGCGAAGTTAATCAGGGTCGCGCTCATGCGCTAGTCCCGCCTCCTGAACATCCCCAACATGCGGTGCGTCACCATGAACCCACCCACCACGTTGATCGTGGCGAAGATGACAGCCGCCAACCCCAAATAGGTCGCCAAGGCCGAGTGCTCGGAACCGGCCGAGAGCAGCGCGCCGATCAGGGTGATGCCGGAGATGGCATTGGACCCGGACATCAGCGGCGTGTGCAGAGTCGGCGGGATCTTAGTGATGATTTCAAAGCCGACGAAGACGGCTAGTGCAAATACCGTCAGCGCGGCCACTAGGACATCCACTATGCTGTTCCTTTGCGAATGCGCGGATGGACGATCTCACCGTCGCGCAACACCAAGGTCTCGCGCGTGATTTCGTCTTCCATGTCGAATTGTAATTCCCCCTCGCCCGCCAGATGCCGGAAGAAGGTGGCGATGTTGTGCGAATACATTTGGCTGGCGTGGTGCGGCACGGTCGCCGGTAGATTGAGTGGCCCCATGATCTGCACTCCGTCCTCTACGACTGTCTCCCCAGGGCGCGTCAGCTCGCAATTGCCGCCGCGCTCAGCGGCCAAATCGACGATGACCGACCCCGGTCCCATGCTCTGCACGGCCGCGGCCGTAATCAACAAAGGTGCTGGTTGCCCCGGTATGGCGGCCGTGGTGATAATCACGTCGCTCTGGCCGGCGACCTTGGCCAGCTCCTCGCACTGGCGGCGATAGAACACTTCGTCTTGCGCCCGCGCGTACCCACCCGCGTCCTCGGAGTCGCCGGCATCGATGTCCAACTCCACGAACTCGGCCCCGAGGCTCTCGACCTGTTCTTTGACCGCTGGCCGCACATCGTACGCCCGAATGACCGCTCCTAGGCGGCGGGCAGTGGCAATGGCCTGGAGACCGGCGACTCCAGCACCGACGACCAGCACCCGAGCCGGGGTCAACGTGCCAGCGGCTGTCATCAAAAGCGGAAACATGCGCGGCAGGGCCGCAGCGGCCAAAAGCACCGCTTTGTAGCCGGCGATCGTAGCCATAGACGAGAGCACATCCATGCTCTGCGCGCGGGTAATGCGCGGAATCAGTTCCATAGCGAACAGGGTCGCTCCGACATCGGCCAGCGCAGCCAGCTCCGGACCAGCGGTCAGAGGATCCGAGGCCCCGATGAGAACTTGCCTAGAGCGGATCCGAGCCAAGTCGGCGCGGCCAGCCTCCGGGTTCGCGCCGAGCGTGCGCACTTGGAACACCACGTCGGCGCGCGCAAACACCTCGTCGCGGTCGGCGGCTATCTCCGCGCCGCGATCAGCATAGGCCGCATCGGCATAGCCGGCTGCGGCACCCGCGCCCGACTCTATTAGGATGTCCGCATTGCAGGCCGCCAACCCGGACACAGCCTCCGGGACCAAGGCGACCCGATGCTCACCAGCGAAGGTCTCTCGTGCGATACCAACGATCATTTCTCAGTGATGGGACACCAGCTTGTCGTGGTGTTTTTTGAGCTGGCTTTCGATCTTGGATTCTGCTTCGGCAAGAGCCTTGTAGAGATTGTCCGCCGCCCCTGTGGCCGCAAACGTGCGCTGCGGCACCTTGACGATAATTTCCACTTTGTCGCCGTGCTTTTCCTTGTCGAGGACGACTTCGCAATCCACGATGCGGTCGAAGTAGTGTTCGAGTTTAGTACAAGAATCGGCAATGTGTGCTTTGGTTTCTGCTGAGATTTTGCCGTGGCGCATACTGATTCTAGGTTGCATCTCCTACTCCTTTCTTTTTAGACAAAATTTAATCGTCGGCCCGCACTTAGGGCCGCTCGGCGAGCGGCTGATAGGTCCGCTGCACCGAGCCGGTGTAAATCTGGCGTGGACGGCTGATTTTGGTGGCCTTGCTCTCCTCGTACCAATGCGCGATCCAGCCCGGCATGCGGCCGATGGCGAAGATCACGGTGAACATCTCCTTGGGAATGCCGAGCGCGCGGAGAATGACGCCGCTGTAAAAATCCACGTTGGGATAGAGCCTACGCTGGATGAAGTACTCATCCCCCAGTGCCATAGCTTCCAGCTCTTTCGCTATGTCGAGCAGAGGGTCGTTGATGTGGAGCTTGGCCAACACTTTCTCGCAGCTCTTTTTGATGATCTTGGCGCGCGGGTCAAAGTTCTTGTACACCCGATGCCCGAACCCCATCAAGCGGATCCCGGCCTTCTTGTCCTTGACCTGAGCCACGTAATCGCCGACCGAAATGTTTTCGTCGCGGATTTTCTCCAGCATGTTCACCACGGCCACATTAGCCCCACCGTGCAGCGGCCCCCACAGGGCGGAGACGCCCGCCGCCACCGAGGCGAAGAGATTGGCCTCGCTGCTGCCGACCATCCGCACCGTGGAGGTGCTGCAATTTTGCTCGTGGTCGGCGTGGAGGAGGAAGATCAAATCCAGCGCATCAACCAGCGCTGGGTCCGCGTCAAACTCGTTGTACGGCTGGCTGAACATCATGTGCAAAAAATTCTCTGCGTACCGCTTCCTGGGGTGCGGGTACTCGATGTGGTGGCCCAGTTGCTGGCGGTGGGAATAGGCGGCAATGGTGCGAACCTTGGACATGATGCGCGCGGCCGCTTCGGTGAAGGTCTCCTCGTCCTGGATTTCCAACAGCTCGGGATAGTAGCAGCTCAAGGCGTTGAGCACCGAGGACAAGACGGCCATCGGCGGCGAGTTGGGAGGGAAGAGGCTGAAGTGTTGTTTTAACTCCTCGCGCAACATCTGGTGCTTGGTCAGCAGCTCGCTGAACTCGTCTAGTTGCGCCGCGTTGGGCAACTCGCCCCAGATCAGCAAATAAGCGACCTCAATAAAGCGGCTGTATTCAGCCAAATCCTCAATCGCGTAGCCCCGATAGCGCAGGATCCCCGCATCGCCGTCGATAAAGGTGATATCGCTCTGGCAAGAGCCCGTATTGCCGTAACCGGGATCTAGGGCAATATACCCGGTATCAGCGCGCAATTTGGCAATATCGACCGCCTTCTCGCCCTCGCTGCCGACGACGACGGGTAGCTCGACGCTCTGGTCCCCGGCCTGCAAGCGGACAGTTTCCGCCATGTCTTGTTCTCCTTGATGTAACTCGGTCGCCGAGGGCGAAAAGGTGCCCTAAGCGATAGGTATGCCGTTTTTATCAGATAGTAGGCCCTAAAATTTGCACTGTCAATTGTCGCCGCTGCTTGCTGCAGGTGCTTGATTCCCGTGAAAATTAGGTGGCGACAACCGCTGTCTACTGACGCGGAATCACCGGCAATAGTACGTGAGACGGATGCACTCTGGAGTGTTGCACCGTCTGTTGCGCGCTGCGCATCTCCGTGTCCGTGCCGAGGTCGTTGCCGGTGTTGTGGTTTCTGTCGAAACGCGGAAAATTGGATGAGGACACTTCGACTCTGATCCTGTGCCCCTTCTTAAAGACATTGCCGGTGACGGCGAGATCAATCTCGTACTGGTACGTTTGCTCGGGCTGGAGCAACTTAGGGGAGGTAAATCCTTCGCGATAGCGCGCCCGGACGATGCCATCGCAGAGATTTTTGGCGTACCCACTAGTTGACACGTCCACCAGCTTGGCGGTCCAGTCGGTATCTAGCCCGTCTGTGGCCGCGTATAGAACAACCTTGATCGGTCCCGTCACCTCTAAGTCAGCTTCCAAAGGCTCGCTAGTGTAGCAGAGCACGTCAGACCTCATTTCCACATCGCGCTGGTCGTACGGCCCCCAGGGCACAATGTGGGGCGAGCAACAGTTGTTTCCGCCCACAGTTTGCACGGGAAAATCGGGATCGTATACAAAGTGATCCGCAGGCTCGTCGCCCGGCTCCTCCGGCGCTAGACGGCCATCGCCCAACAGCGTATTGGCGTTGCCAGCAGAGTGCAGATACCACTTTTGCCAGTCGGTCCTAGCCAGCGGCCATTCGCTCTCGTCTCTCCATTCATTGACGCCCATTATGAAGAGCCGCAGCGGGGCCTCGCCGACGATGCCGTTGTCAATGCCCTTCAGCCAGTAATCAAACCAACGCAACTCCAAATCCTCCAAGTCGTACAGCGAGTTCGCGCCGAAGTCGATGTCACCGGTCTTGGTAGAAACACTGAGCGCGTGCGGCCAGGGGCCGACAATGAGTTGACTTTGCCTAGCTTCGGGCGTCCGCCCGTGCATCCTTAGACCGTTGAAGTTGATAAAGGTGTTGTGGGAATAGAGATCGTACCAGCCTCCCATTATCAGCGCAGGGGCTGCGATTTCGCCCCACTTGTTTTCGACGTTGACCGAGTCCCAGTAGGAGTCGTATTCAGTGTGCGTTACCCAATCCCGCCAAAACTGTAGCGTTCGGCCCGCCTGTTGATCCATGTCGATGAGGGGGATCGAACGAAAAGCCTCCGTCCAATTGTGGTACTCGATGCTTTGAGCGGTGCGGCCATTGGTCCGCATCCCCCACGTGAGGGCGACGTTGAGCTGAAATGCCCCGCCGGGGTGGATTAGGCCAGAGTACAGATCGCCGCACATAACCCTTGGTGCTATACACGTCAGGTACTGGCTGCGGTGCGGCGCGCTCTGCCACTGCACCCATCCGAGGTAGGAGCCTCCGGCCATGCCGATCTTGCCGTCGCTCCACTCCTGCTGGCCAATCCATTCCTGCGTATCAAAACCGTCTGGGCCGTGGCCGAACAGCGCGTAGTGCACGCCATCGGAGTCCCAGCGCCCCCGCACGTCTTGGATGACGCAGGCATAACCGTTATTGGCCAGCCGCATGGCCTTCTCGATCATGAGCGGCGTGTTGTTGTCGTACGGCGTGCGCATCAGCACAGTCGGAAACCTACCCGATGCCTTCGGCAGATAGATGTCAGAAGAAAGATCGACACCGTCCCGCATAGGCGTTCGGATGTTCAATCTCATATCGACTGCGTAGTTTGGCTGCATGGTGGGCCTCGGTGGGTTGAAGAGTAGCCGCGTTCTATTGGTTGCGAATCGCCTCGATTTTGGCGTCGCGCTCGGCAAAGAGTTCATTGCGAACTTTGCTCATTTGCTCCTGCACTTGGCGGCGCGCTTCGGCGAGGGCCTGTGGGTCTGCACCCGTGGCCTGCTCTAGCTGCCCCTTGAGCGCGATCTCTTGCTCGGCCCACTTGGCCTCGTACTGCTTGCGCACTTGGTCGATGGCCTCTTTCTGCTCGTCTGTCAGCTTGATCTCCTCTGCGCCCCCGACTGCGGCGTTGGCCTTTTCCATGGCCAGTTCAAGTGCCGATTTCATGGCAAACTCTCCTAGGTTGACATCGCCTGACAACGGCCTTAACATCGCAAAAAAGATAGAGGCTGGCCGCAATCGCGACAAATTGCGTCGTCCGCCCCCTATTATCCAACTCACCACACCAAAAGGAACCCCATGTCCAAACAGTGGAAGGTCTATCTATCCGGCGAGATTCACAGCGACTGGCGCGAGCGCATCGTCCAAGCGGCCAGCGACCTGCCGGTCGAGTTCACCGCTCCGGTCACCGATCACGCGGCCAGCGACAACTGCGGCGTCGATATTCTCGGGCCGGAGGAAAGCGGATTTTGGAAGGATCACAAAGGCGCGCAACTCAACGCCATCCGCACCCGCACCCTAATCCGCGACGCCGACTTGGTGGTGGTGCGCTTCGGCGACCAGTACCGCCAGTGGAACGCGGCTTTTGACGCGGGGTTTGCCGCCGCTTGCAACAAGCCGCTGATCGTCCTCCACCCGCCCGAGTTGCAACACGCGCTCAAGGAAGTGGATGCGGCCGCGCTCGCCGTGGCCAGTGAGCCCGAGCAAGTCGCGGACATACTGCGCTACGTCATCGAAAAGTAGTCAGCGCAGCAAAATCATCTTGTGCTGCGCGCGGTAGGAATCGGCTTTGAGCGCGTAGAAGTAGAGGCCGCTCCGGTAGCCAGCCGCGTCCCACTCCACTTCGTGTCGCCCCGGCAGCATCCGCCTCTCCACCAGCCGCTCGACCTCCTGCCCCAAGACATTGTACACCGTTAGTTGTACCAAGCTGGCAACGGGCAAATCAAAGCGGATTTTGGTCGTTGGATTGAACGGATTGGGCGCGTTTGGGTGCAAGGCGTAGTGCTCGGGACGCGGCTGCACCCCCTTTTGCGCTTCGACGGGCTGGTCAGACCCCAATTCCAGCGTCCCCTCGCCCGCTAGCTCTAGCACGATCAGGTCGCCTTCGACAGCCGTGCCCCACCATTCGCCGCCGAGAAAGCGAGCCGCGGTCCACTCGTTCCCCCAATGGGGTATCTTTAACTGATAGCCCGCGTCGGGACCGCGCACGAAACCTGCATAGTCGTCTCGCTCCATACTCACGTCTATTACTTCGCTGGCGCGGAACACCGTCTCTCCGTCGGCCAAAAGATAGGTCGCGTCTTGCGCTACAAAGCGAGAGAGTTGCCCATCTACATAGCGGACATAGCCGAAGCGAGCGTCGCTGACCAAGTGCGCATCCGGTCCGGATACAGCGGCCTCAGACGCATTGCCGCTGCGGAGCCAAGCCAAATCCCGCACCCCGGCCAACGCGACCAAAGCCGCCTCAGCGCCTTGTGCGGATGCGGTCTCAAACGCCGGATTGGCCTCCCTAATCGCCCGAGGATACAATAACGCTAGGTACCTCCCATCGACGCCCTCTTGCTGCACCCGCAACACCGCGTGGGTCTGCTCTTGGCGATAGTCAAAGGAGTGGAGCGCCTCGCTCTCAAGCGCAACCCGACCGGGCTGATCGGGCAAAAAAGCCAGCAACTCGGCCTTGTCCCGCGTCCAACGCGCCAAGTTGCCCGCGCGCACATACGCGCCCCCGCTGGTGCCGCCGCCATTGCCGTGCAGCCGCCACTCGTAGGCGTGGCGACGACTCGGATCGTCGATTTCGTCGGCCACGAGGAAGTAGCTGTGGTCGGCAAAAAAGACCCGCCGCCTCAGCTCGACACCCCGGTAGGCAGCGCGGACTTCCGCGTAGTCGCCAGCGTCACTCGTGAAGAATTCCTCGATAAAGGCATCATTGCGATCGCCGATGGTTCCCACCACGGGCAAGATCCGGCGCGGCGGCCCCTTGCCATCGACCAGGACCACGTTGTGGTCTCGGCCTTTGTTGACCTTGTCGTGGTTGTCAAAATTGATGTACCCCGCATCTAGGGCCAGCATTTCGCCGTCGGCGTAGATCACAAAGCTGGTCCCGTCGGGGTGCTCGTGCGCGAATCCGTGCTCGCGGGCCGTGCCGTTTTCGCCGCGCAAGAGCATGTAGGTAGCCGCAGCCGACCAATCGCTGCGGAAGACGGCGTCGCCAGCCCCGGGCATAAAAACCGACGGGCCGTGCGTTGGCTCTTGCGCGGGCACGCTGTCGTCGTACAGGGCAATAGCGTCCATCTCGGAAAACTGGCGCACGTACAGGCCGCGCTCGTTGTTTTCCCAGTCCCAGCGATGGACCCCGCCGTTGGCTTGCACGGCCGCTAGGTAATGCCCGTAGAAATCGTCTAAATGTCCGTCGTCGATGTTGGGCCGCCGGCCATTGGGCAGCCGCAGGTTCAGGGACCACTCGTGCATCTTCTCGATCTTGGGATCGGCAAACAAGTCCAAGCCGGTGCGGTTCTTGAGCGCGAACAAGTAAGGTAAATAGACATCTGCGGCGTAGCGGCTGTAAAACGGCCCCTCTGCGTACCCCCCGTCCCTTCCTTCGATCTGGAAGTCGAGGCTGCTGGTGACCATCTCAAAGGCGCGATCAGCCCATTCCTGCGGCGTGCCCTCGCCATTGGCGTACTCGCTCAAGGCCATGGCCGCCAGCCCGAGGCCGCCGTACGCGCGGATGTGCCAGTTGTCGAGATGCGGAGTCTCGTGCAAGAGAATTCTGACTGGGAACAGCCCAAACCCCACCTTGCCAATCACAATGCCCTTCCACAGGCGGTCGGCTTCCTCGCCGAGGATTGACCGCATCTCCTGCAGGGCTTGGGGGTCGTTGGCCGCAGCATAGGAATGAAGGATGTCGTACGCCACGGCGTACTGGGCCACGACCTCGCCCTCGTTGTGCGGCTCCCCCAAATCGCCTCCCCGCGGCGGGAACGCGACCTCTTGCATCACTTCCAACGCGCGCTCGGCAAACGCGGCATTATCGGTCATCAGCCAGGCGAAGGCGAGGGATTTAGCGTAGCGGACCTCGGCGCGTTCGTCAACAAAGGTCGCCGGGGCGTTCCGCGCCCGCTGCAACACAATCCGCCACCACGTGGCATACGGTTCGCGCTGGATGCGCTCTTTGAGCAGGGGAATGTCTTCGGCGGAAAAAAGCAGGCCCGGATGCACTTCAGCAGACAGTGTCTGCGCGGCAGCACCCACAGGCACAAAAGCCAAGGCAGCGCAAAGGGCCAAGACGATCATACGCCCTCTAAAAGACGCGGCGCAAATCAAAGCCCCACAGCAGACCCAAGGTGACGTAGCCCTTGCCGACTAGGACCTTGAAACCGCCGACGGTCCGGCCCGGAGCATCGAAAAACAATCCCAGGGTTCCATACGCCGTCGCTGGACTTAGGTGGCGGTAGCCTCCCCCGGCAAACAGCTTGCCCGGTCGGCCGGCGATCCACACCTCGTCGAGGACAATATAGGCCAAATCCGCACTGAGCGAGCGCAGCCAATCCGTGCCGCCCGAGCAGCGGTAGTCCGCCACGCGGTATCCAGTCCGCGTATCGAAGCAGTAGGTACGGGTGGGATAGGGCCGGAAGAAACGCGGGTCGTAATCGTCGCCCTCGTGAAAACTCACATCGAACACATTGGCCGAGCAGATGAGGCGCAAGCGATTGAAGACCGCCCTAAACCCCAAGGGAACGCGCACGCCCGAGCCGCGATGATCCAAGTTGATAAAACCCACGCCTACCGCAGCATAGTACCCGTCGTGCTTCCGTTTGGGTACCTCTTCGGGCACAGCGTCTTGGATGCGCACAGCCTCGACTCCGCTCGCCAACAGCAAGCCGATCCAGATGAGGTGTATGTATGCGCGCGGTATCACCCGTTTGTCCTCTACCTATACAACAGATGCTGTTCTCTACAGTATATGAATGGGACGACTGATGTTCAATGTCACGGCATCAGTGCGGAGGTTGAAAAAGATCTAATTGCAGATTGTACAAATTGCACATTTGTGCTAAGAATCGCGTCTGTCCACCATAGCTAGGGTGCCGTACCTGAAAGACTCTGTGCTGATATTCCAAGCATTGTGCTGTTCGTGCCGCATCATTCCCAATCGCAACTAGTCGGCGCGGCTTCAAAAGAAGGATGAGTTGAGAGAGAAATTCCTCTCCGGTCCTGCGCTCAAAAGAATTATGAGATCGATTACTGAAAGGATTACCGGGTTCGTGGGGGTGCAATGGGAAAACATTCCACAGGAAGACGGGCACCTCGATCTGTGAAAGAACGCTCCAGATAACAGCGGCTGTCCTCTCAGCAACTACGCCACCTTTCGTTGGCTTCTTAATAGCTAGCCCCCACCTTGCGGCGTATTCGTGAACATGCACATCATCTGTTAAGGCAAGCCCTGTCCGCCTACCGCCGCGATAGCCAAGATCGCGGCCGATCCACATAGAATCAATATCCTGTTTTGTTGCAGCCTCAAGTACAGTCAATAATGTTTGTAAACGGCGTTGTGGTGCATCATCTAGGTCGTGAACGACACAGCGATTTGAATAAGGGTTAAAGGAATTCTCAAATTTCAGCTTACTCAATGCCTCTACAAATCGCACCGGGTCCATGCTTTATTATCCATCAATTACAGCCCGATCCTTGGCGCGACGACGGATCCTTGAACGGATTTTCTCGCCATTCTGGACCAGTTCTCTCGATAATTCGTAAACCTTCTGAGCATTCATCCAGAACTCTGGAGTCTGGCCGAAGTACTCGCCAAGGGCGATCGCCGTCTCAGCCGTCACGCCGCGTCGTTCGTGAACGATTTCATGGAGCCTCGTGGCGGGCAGGTCGATGTCCCGCGCCAATCCATTGACGGTCAGCCCCATATCCTCAATCTGCTCTAGAAGAAAAGCACCGGGATGAGTGGCAATCCGATCTGTGGGTACATTCATCACATTACCTCTCTGTTCCTCATTCATAGTGGTTACTCAACTCAACCTCGAAGGCGTCCCCATCCTTCCATACGAAGCATATCCGCCAGCCGCGTGAAACGCGGATGCTATACTGGTCTTGTCGATCCCCCTTGAGCTGTTCGAGCCGATTCCCTGGCGGAATCCGAAGATCGTGAAGGCTAGCAGCAGAGTTGATACGATCCAGCTTCCCTCGCGCTCGTTGCAGGAGTTGTATGGGAAAGGATCTGTCGCGCACACCGTAGAAAACGTTCGCAGTACGCTTATCAGCAAAAGATACGATCATGGCACAACATTACGAATGACGTAATACGTCAAGAGTAAGTCAATTACACCAGAGAGCGCAACGGCTGCGGTTGGCCTTGCCCCCTCTACCTCGCCCCGTATTTTACCCTACATGATCCGCAAGGTACAGTCCACTGCCATCGCCTTGCTCCTGGTAACCAATGCCAGTTGCCTAGCCCCATCTGACGACGGCGCTGAACCCGCTGCTCTCCAGCCGCAACAGCCCGCTGAAATCCCCACGTACTCCTACCGAGTCGCCCACTCCTTCCCTCACGATCCAGACGCCTATACCCAAGGGCTACTCTACGACAACGGCTTTCTCTACGAAAGCACCGGCCAGTACGGCCAGTCGTCCCTGCGCAAAGTCGAGCTCGAAACAGGGGCCGTCGTACAGCTCCACCAGCTAGACGACCGCTTCTTCGCCGAGGGGCTTGCCCTCTTCGGCAATCGCCTCCTCCAGCTAACTTGGCGGGCCAACAAGGGCTTTGCCTATCGTCTCGATTCTTTTGAGCAGCTAGCGGAATTCGCCTATCCCACCGAGGGCTGGGGGCTGACGTACGACGGCGAATTACTCATTATGAGCGATGGCAGCGCGACTCTGTACTTCCGCGATCCGTTCACCTTTGCCGAGGTGGGCCGAATCGCCGTCGTGGCCCAAGGCCGCCCCGTATCTCAACTCAACGAACTGGAATGGATCGCCGGCGAGGTCTTTGCCAATATCTGGCAGACCGACACCATCGCCCGCATCGACCCAGCGACCGGCCAAGTCGCGGGGTGGATCGACCTAACCGGACTGCTGAACAACGAAGACCGCCGTGGCTCTAACGCCGAGGTGCTCAATGGCATTGCCTACGACTCCAAGGGCGAGCGGCTCTTCGTCACCGGCAAGTGGTGGCCCAAGCTCTACCAAATCGAACTCATATCCCCTTCACCGAAAGGAACACCATGACCCAAGACCGCGTCCCCGTGTGCATCGCCGTGCTCACGGTCTCCGACACCCGCGACGAAGCAACCGACAAGTCCGGCAAGCTGCTAGTCGAACGCCTCGAAGCGGCTGGCCACGTTCTGCACGAAAAGCAAATCCTGCCCGACGACATCTATCAGCTCCGCGCCCAAGTCTCGCAGTGGATCGCCGAGCCCCGCGTCCAAGCCATCGTCACCACCGGCGGCACCGGCCTCACGGGCCGCGACGGCACGCCCGAGGCCGTCAGCGTACTCTTCGACAAGGAAATCGAGGGCTTTGGCGAGGTCTTCCGCGTGCTCTCCTACGAGGAAATCGGCACTGCGACCTTGCAGTCGCGCTGCGTGGCCGGCGTCGCCAACAGCACCTACATCTTCTGCCTGCCTGGCTCCTCAGGGGCTTGTGCCACCGGCTGGGACAAGCTCATCGGGCCGCAGCTAGATTCCACCAACCAGCCCTGTAACCTCGTCGATCTGATGCCGAGATTGTCCGAAATTTGACGAGAGGTGTTGCGCACCGGCCCCTTGGGTAGGAGATACTTCGCTTCGCTAGTATGACAGGTGCTGACGTATCTAGCTCAAGCCAAAAAGTTCTTGAGGAATTGCCCGGTGTACGACTCGCTCACTTCGGCGAGTTCCTCCGGAGTGCCCTGCCCGACGATCTGGCCGCCGTTGTGGCCGCCCTCGGGACCTAAGTCGATGATGTAGTCCGCGGTCTTGATGACATCGAGGTGGTGCTCGATGACCAAGACCGTATGGCCGGCCTCGACTAGGCGGTTGAGGCTGTCGAGCAGGCGCTGAATATCTGCTAGGTGCAGCCCAGTGGTAGGCTCGTCGAGCAAGTAGAGGTTGCTCTTGCCGCGCTTGAGCTTGCCCAGCTCGTCGGCCAGCTTGACGCGCTGGGCCTCGCCGCCCGACAGCAGAGGGGCTGGGTGACCAATTTGCAAATAGCCCAGCCCCAAATCGTTGAGTACGCCCAATTTGTGAGCGATGAGCCGCTGGTCGGCGAAGAAGTCCACCCCATCCTCTATGGTCATCGCCAAAACCTCGGCGATGTTCTTGTCCCGATAGGTAACGTCGAGCGTGTCCTGATTGTAGCGCGCACCCTTGCAGGTGGGGCAGGGCACCTCCACGTCGGCCATCAGGTGCAGCTTGGTGGTAACCGTGCCCTCGCCGCCGCACTCCTCGCAGCGGCCTCCCTTGACGTTGAAGCTAAAGCGCGAGGCCGTATAGCGGCGCTTCTTGGCCTCGGGCGTCTGGGCGAAGAGGCGGCGGATGTTGTCGTAGAAACCGATGTACGTGGCCGGGTTGGAGCGGGGCGAGCGGCCGATGGGGGATTGGTCGATGTTGATTACATCGCTTACGTGCTCGATCCCGTCGAGGCGGTCGTGCGCGCCCGACAGCACGCGGCTGTCGTGGAAGATGGAGTAGAGCTTCTTGTAGAGAATGTCGTGGACGAGTGTGCTCTTGCCCGAGCCAGAGGCTCCACTGACGCAGACGAAGACTCCCAAGGGAATTTTGACGTCGAGGTCGTCGAGGTTGTTGGCGCGGGCACCTCGAACATACAGGTTGCAGCCGTTGAGCGGGCGGCGCTCAACCGGCACGTCAATGCGCTGGCGGCCGGTAAGAAACTGGCCGGTCAGAGAGTCGGGGTTTTTCAATATCTGGCGAATGGTGCCCTCGGCAGAGATGCGACCGCCGTGCACGCCTGGGCCGGGGCCGAGCTCGATGACGTGATCGGCCGCCCGAATGGTCTCCTCGTCGTGCTCCACCACAATGACCGTGTTGCCGACATCGCGCAGGCGGCGCAGCGTCTCAATCATCTTGACGTTGTCTTTGGGATGGAGGCCAATGGAAGGCTCGTCGAGCACGTAGAGCATGCCCATCAGGCCGGAACCGATCTGCGTGGACAGGCGAATGCGCTGGGCCTCGCCACCGGAGAGGGTCCCCGCCCGGCGCGTGAGGCTGAGATAATCCAAGCCAATGCCCATGATGAGGTCGAGCCGCAGCACCAACTCGCGCACGATCTGCTTGCCCGCCTGCTTCCTCTGAACGGGCATGGGAACATCCTTGAGAAAATCGCGCAGCTCTTGCAGGTGCATCTCGCACAGGTCGTGGATGGTGCGACCGGCCACGGTGACCAGCATACGCGTGGCTTTGAGCCGCGTGCCGCCGCAGTCCGGGCAGTCGTACTCGACCATGACCTTGCGCAAATAGTCCTCCATCCCCGAATGCGCCACCCCTTGGCGGCGATAGCGGCGGTAGCGGCGGTCGATTTGGTTGATGACCCCATCGAAAGCAACCTTGCGCCCTTTGTAGCGGCGGCCCTCAGTCGCGCCCGGCGGCAGGACAATGGAGAAGCGCTTTCCTTTAGTACCGTAGAACAGCACATCGACGATGCGGTCGGACAGCTCGGCAAAGGGTGTGTCCAAGTCGAAACCGTAGTGTTGGGCCAAACTGTAGAAGATGCGGCCGCCCCACCCATTGCGATCGCAGTTAATCGCCTCTCGCACAAAAGCGCCATCGAGAATACTCCGGCTCTTGTCTGGCACCAGCAGATCGGGATGGACCTGTAGATAGGTGCCCAAGCCCGAACAGGTGACGCAGGCCGAGAGCGGTTCGTTGAAGGTAAAGTAGCCCTGAGTCAGCTCGGCCATGCTGAGGCGGTGTTCGGGGCAGCCGAAGCCTTCGTAGAAGGCCTCGACCTCTTGTTCGGAAGCGATTTCAGGATTCAGCAAGTGGAAACTGAGAAAGTTCTCGCCCACCACTAGGCCGTGCTCAATGGACGCGAGGAGTTGCTTTTGCATATCGCCGCCGATGACGAAGCGGTCGATGACCGCCTCGATGTGGAAATCCTCGTTCTCGTCAAGCTCGAGATCCTCGCTCAAATCGCATAGCTCGCCGTCGATGCGCACCCGCCGATAGCCCTTGGTGCGAATGTCGTCAAACAGAAACGCGTAGTCCTCGCCGTAGATCTTAAACACCGGCGCGCGGATTTCTACCTCGGCCCCGTCCGGCAAGGACAGCAAGTGCTCGGCCATCTGGTAGGGCGTGCGGTAGGCGATGGGGCGGCGGCAATAGGGGCAGTGAGCTTGGCCCACCGTGGAGAAGAGCATGCGCAGATATTCGTACAGGTCGGTCATGGTGCCGACGGTCGAGCGCGGATTGTTGAAGATGGTCTTCTGCTCAATGGAAATGACCGGCGAGAGCCCGGTGACAAAATCGACATCCGGCTTCTTCATCTGCTCGACAAAGCGCTTGGCATAGGTGGACATGGACTCCATGAAGCGCCGCTGGCCCTCGGCGTACACCGTGTCAAAAGCCAGCGAGGATTTGCCCGAGCCGCTGATGCCGGTGATGACGACCAGTTTGTCGCGCGGAATGCTGACGTCGATGTTTTGCAGGTTGTTCTCGCGTGCGCCCTTAATGGCGATCGCGTCTCTCATTGCCACAGTGTGTGTCCTCTTGCGTTAGTGCAGGCCCCAATCGGACCCGTCGTCGTCGTAGTAATAGGCCGCTTCCTGCATCTCTACGCGGCTCTTTTCGGTGAGGCGCAGCGGCGCTGACATCTTTTGCAGCAAGCCCTTTTCAACCAGCCATTCGCAGGCGAAGTCCGCGCCTTCCATCTTGAAGTGCTCCTCTATTTCCGACACCGTGCGCATAGACTCGGCCTCCTCCAAATACTCGAGTAGAGGGCGAAACAGGTCCCAGATGTGGTCGTCGAGGTAGGTCTCTACGCGCTGGAGGGCCGCCTTGAGGGTGCGGGCGTTTTTGGGAGCGGCGATGAGATCCGTGTAGATCGCGTTGAAGAACTCGGGATTAAAGGCGAGGGCTTGGTGAATGACCTCGCGGCCCGGGGCTTGGCCGTTGAGGATGCACTCGACGCTGGCGAGCTGGTCGGCCACGTTGAGCAGCCACAGGAAGCTGTAGTTGTAGTCCTTCTTCACCTGGTACCACTTCTGGGCTTTGGCCAAGGTGGCCAACAGCGGCAGGGCGCGCCGCAGCAACTGGTAGTCGCGGTCGCGCGCGCCAATGCGCTCGGCATCTTTGTACCACGCGGCAATGGACTCATCCTTGGAGAACAGGAGGGTGCTGTGGGCGAAGGTAAAGTCGAGCCACCCGCCCTGGCGCGAGCCTTCTATGTTCAACTGGAACCGCTTGCGCGGAATGAGATTGGCGTGGATGATGACGCCTTCTTCGGTGAGGCAATGGTCTTCGTAGCGCCGCACTTTGGGGTCGTCGGCCATGACGATCCACAAGTCGATGTCCGACTTCTCCCAAACTTGATCGTACGAGTATGAGCCATAGACGATGGCGGCCAAAACTGTGCGGTCTTGCTGGAGCTTTTGGGTCAAGGCGTCGAGCGCCCGGCGATAGCGCTCTTGGACGGCCTGTTGCGACCGAGACATGGCAATTCCTGACGAGGAGACCTAACGTACGAGCGGCCCAAAATATACTGAACATACGTGTAGTTGTCAAGCTGCCGCAGGGTCTAACTGTGTGGCGTTTTCCGAAGGCGTCCGGCTCGGCGGCGCTAGCCCCTGTTGCGCCGCCGCCAAGCATCAACGAAGCGCATCGCATTTCTTTGCACGGGTTGGCCCTGTATCCTATCTTGTCGGCTCTAGGTCTCATACTTCCCGGCACTCTATCCGTTGGCCGGGATGTGGAGTAAGACCCATGCTAAAGGTGAAACCCGAAGCGGGACAGACGTCCAAGCGCAAACTGCCCATCGGCATTCAGACCTTTCGCCAAATTCGCGAAGAACCCTACTACTACGTCGATAAGACCGCCTACATAAGGCGGTTGGTCGCCGAAGGCAAGCACTACTTCCTGTCGCGCCCACGCCGCTTTGGCAAGAGCCTGTTTCTCGATACGCTCAAGGAACTATTCGAAGGCAACGAGCCTCTTTTTAAGGGGCTGGCCATTCACGACCAATGGGATTGGTCGGTGCGCCATCCCGTGCTGCGGCTGAGCTTTGGCAGCGGCAACTTTAAAGAGCCGGGCAACCTGCACAAGGAGACGATGGCCCAACTGGGCACCATAGAGAAAGTTGACGGCTGCGACACCGCACCGGCTTACTTCCGGCATTTGCTTAGGACGCTGCATCAACGGACTGGCCAGCCGGTGGCGGTGCTAATTGACGAGTACGACAAGCCCATTCTCGACGCGCTGGAGGTGCCAGAAATCGCCCGGGCCAACCGCGATTATTTGCGCGGCTTGTACGCGACCATTAAGGATAGCGACGCGCACATCGCGTTTACCTTCCTCACCGGGGTAAGCAAATTCTCTAAAGTCAGCTTGTTTTCCGGCCTCAACAACCTCATCGACATCACCTTGGACCCGCACTACTCGGCCATCTGCGGCTATACCGAGAGGGACTTGGATGCGGTGTTCGCCCCAGAACTGTCCGGCTTGGACCGAGAGGAAATACGCACATGGTACAACGGCTACAACTGGCTCGGCGAGGAAGCTGTGTACAACCCCTTCGATGTGTTGCTGCTGTTCTACAACCGTCGGTTCGGTGCCTACTGGTTTGAGACAGGTACACCGACGTTTCTGCTCGAGACGTTGGTGGAGCGCGAGATCAGTTCTTTGGCCTTGGACGACATGCTCGGCAGCGACGCGTTGCTGTCGGAGTTTGACGTGGATCACATTGCAACCGAGGCCCTGCTGTTTCAGACCGGCTACCTGACCATTCGCCGCAGTGAGCTGCACGGCGGGCGGATGTACTATCGGCTGGGCTACCCCAACCGGGAAGTGCAGCAAAGCCTGAACGAGAGCCTGCTGAACCACTTGACGAGCAACCCGTCGCGCCAAGTCGAGCACAACGCCCGGCTGTACGACCTGCTGCTGGTCAACGACTTCGACGGCCTAAAAACGCTGTTCGAGGCGTTCTTTGCCAGCATCCCCTACCAGTGGCACACCAACAACGAGGTTGCTAACTACGAGGGCTACTACGCCAGCGTGTTCTACTCGTACTTCGCGTCGCTGGGACTGACGATCACTGTGGAAGACAGCAGCCAAGCGGGTCGCCTCGACATGGCAGTCCTGTTCAATGGAAATGTGTACCTGTTCGAGTTCAAGGTAGTGGAACAGGTGTCGTCGGGGGCGGCGATCAGGCAGTTGAAGGAGCGGGACTACGCGGCTAAGTATCGCGACCGCGGCGAACCGATTCACCTGATTGGAGTGGAATTCAGCCGAGAGACTCGCACCTTAGCGGCTTTCGAGGTCGAGAGTATGTGAGTGTCGCCGGACATATCTCGGTTCCCGACTCGGCGACGACAGCCCCTGTTGCGCTGCCGCCGCTAAGCCCTTATCGTAGCCAACCATGTCCACCCCACCTGTCATCCAGACCACGACCGTCGGCTCCTATCCCATCCCGGACTGGCTCCAAGCCCTGCCCTCCGAGCAGGCCCTCGTCGATGCCACCCGCGTGGTGTTCGACACCCAGCGCCAAGCCGGCATCGACCTGCCCACCGATGGCGAGCTGTACCGCTTCGACATCAACCATCCAGACACCAACGGCATGATCGAGTACTTCGTCCGGCCCATGGGCGGCACCCGCGCGAAATTTGGCCGCCGCGAGGCCGAGGAGTTCGCCGCCAAACAAAGCATGGGCTTCCGGGCCAAGCCCGCGGCCGTAGTGGACGCCGAACTCGGCGCGGGCAGTCTCGACCTGCTCGCCGACTGCGCCCGCGCCGCAGCCGTGGCCGGTGGCCCCTTCAAGTTCACCCTGACCAGTCCATACATGCTGGCCCGTACCCTCCTCGATCACCACTACGGCAACTTCGCCGCGCTCTTGATGGCCGTTGCCCACGTCCTCGCCGACCAAGTCCGCGGCCTGCCCTGTGCCTGCGTCCAAATCGACGAGGCCAACATCCCCGGCAACCCAGCCGACGGCCCCCTCGCGGCCCGCGCCATCAACGCCGTACTCGACAGCATCGACTCAGGCACCCAAAAGGCCGTCCACTTTTGCTTTGGCAACTACGGCGGCCAGACCATCCAGCAGGGCGAGTGGCGCGCCCTGCTCGACTTTCTCAACGAGTTGCGCGCCGATCACTTAGTGCTCGAACTCGCCCACCGCCCGGCGAGCGACCTGAGCGCCCTGCAACAAATCGACTCGCGCATCGGCATCGGCATCGGCGTGATCGACATCAAAGTCAACCACATCGAGACGGCCGAAGAGATCGCTCGCCGCATAGAAGCCGCTGCTGCCGCCGCCGGCCCCGACCGCATTCACTTCATCCACCCAGACTGCGGCTTTTGGATGCTCAAACGCTCCATCGCCGACCGCAAGATTGCGGCACTGGCCGAAGGACGGAATCTGTACTTGGGAATATAGGCGCAGTACTTAAGGGCTAGTCCTGCGCATGATGCTGAGGATCTGGCCGGTCATGCCGCTGGCCGGGGGTTGTGCGGCGAGAAAAAGCGCCGAGGCAACGACCTGTTCTGGCTCCTTCCACGGCTCGCTTGCAGCGCGAAAGCTGCTGGCCTGTTGCCAAGAAGGTTTTGACAGCTCCGTCCTGACCGGACCAGGTATGAGAACATTGGCGATGATACCCTCACTCCACACTTCTTCTGCAATGGCTTGGGTCAACCCGTGCAAGGCCGCTTTGGACGCGCAATAGACGCTCAGGTCCGCGTGGCCGACCTGGCCCATGCCAGAGCCGACATTGATGATGTTCCCGCTGCCCTGTCGCTGCATAATGGGCAATACCGCACGGCAACAGCGGACGACGCCCATGACGTTAATCTGCCACGCCTGCTCCCACTCCTCATCTGTCGCGTCTAAAAACAGCCCGCGCGGATTGACGCCGGCGTTGTTGACGAGAATGTCGATCCGATCAAACCGCGCTACTGTTTTCTGCACGAGGCGTTCCACCTCTGCACTCACCCGCAAATCAGTCGGCACCGCGAGGACTTCGCCACCCTGCGCGGCAATCGCCGCGACTACTTCGTCGAGCTGAGCCGTGCTGCGCGCAGCAATGGCGACCTGCGCGCCCTCGGCAGCGTAGCCCATAGCGATAGCGCGGCCAATGCCGCGGCCCCCGCCCGTGACGAGGGCGACTTTGTCTTTGAGTTGCATAGTTGAGTTATCCGCGCAAGTACCCGGCGACCTCTTTGGCGAAATAAGTCAAGATCATATCCGCGCCGGCCCGTTTGATCCCTGTCAACACCTCCATAACGGCCTGCTCGCGCTGGACCCACCCCCGCTCCACAGCCGCCACAATCATCCCGTACTCGCCGGAAACATTGTACGCGGCAATCGGCACGTCAAAGGCTTGGCGAGCGGCGGCGATTACGTCGAGATAGGCCAGCGCCGGCTTGACCATCACCACATCGGCCCCTTCCTCAATATCGAGAGCGATCTCCACAAGCGCTTCGCGGCCATTGGCCGGGTCCATCTGATAGCTCTTCTTATCGCCCTTCTTGGGTGCCGACTGGAGCGCGTCGCGGAACGGGCCGTAAAAGCACGAAGCGTATTTAGCCGAATACGCCAAGATGCCGACGTTTTTATAACCAGCCGCGTCGAGTGCCCGGCGGATGCCGCCGACCCGGCCATCCATCATATCTGAAGGTGCGACCCAATCGACGCCTGCTTCGGCGTGCGACAGGGCCATCTTGCACAGCACCTCTATGGTCTCGTCGTTGACGACTTCACCATCGACGACCAAGCCGTCGTGGCCGTGGTGGGTATAGGGGTCGAGGGCCACATCGGTCTGCACGCAGAGTTCGGGCACTGCGGCCTTGAGACTGCGGATTGCTCGTTGGATCAAGCCCTGCGGGTCGTAGGACTGGGTGGCCTGATCGTCCTTTTCGGTCGAGTAGCCGAAGAGGTTGACCGCCGGGATGCCCAAATCCCATAACCCGCGGCACTCATTGACCAACTCGTCAACCGAGAAGCGATATTGGCCTGGCATGTCGTCGATGGGCGCGCGCGTTTTTTCGCCTTCGGTGACAAACAGCGGATGGATCAGATCATCGACGCGCAAGTTGGTCTCGCGCACCAAGCTGCGCACCGCTTCCGAGCGCCTGAGTCGTCGGGGCCTTTTGGTCAATTCCACGGCAATCTCCTAGTCAAATTCTTCTTCGAGCAGACGGAGCAAATCGGGGTTATTACACAGACCTTAATGTTAAAAAATCGCCTAGCGGATGGAAAATCCATCGCCGATCAGCCGCACTCACAGACAAAACTTCAGAAACTCGTCCTCTGTCTTTTCGCACCATGCTCGCAGGCGACAGCGATGATCGTCGAGTTCGTCCTTGAACCGCGCGTTGACGGCGAGGTTGACCATTTCGCCCGGATCTGTTTGCAGATCGACGAGCTGTTCGCGGTAGCGGCCCATGGGATAGGCGCTGTATTTGTAGCGGTCGGTGAGCACGGCGCGCGAAACACCGCTACCGCCTGGGCCAGGGGCAATGTCCATGATGGTCTCAACAACGAGTTCCCTGCGCCACTCGTCGGGCGCGTCACCCTCGGCAAGCGATCGCAAGCTCAGCCCTTCGAGGCCATCGGGGACACTCGCACCGCCGACGTCGCACAGCGTGGGCAGCAGATCGAGGCCGAGGGAGACGAGATGAGTGTTGTCAACGCTACCGGCCCGCGTGATCCCTTTGTGACTGATGATAAAAGGAACGTTGATGACTTCCTCGTAGAGGCTGGTTTTTTGATTCCATTGGTGCGCTCCGTGTCCATCGCCGTGGTCTGACGTGAAAATGATATAGGTCTCTTCTTCGCGACCGAGATCGCGCAGTCCATTGAGCAGCACGCCGATTTCAGCATCGACTTTTTCGCACAGGCGATAGTAGTAAAATCGGAGACGCCGCCAGTCGTCTTCCGTGTATTCGATGGTGGAATAGACGCGGCGGTTGGCCTGCCGCAGCATCTGCAGGATATCGGGTGAATAAGGTGAAATGGCGAAGTTTGCGGGCAGATTCGGGCATTCCTCTACAGTGGCCGGTTCCGGCACTGGGCCTTGCGGCAGTGGCTGATTGCGGGCGACTTGGCAGATGTCGTGGGGGTTGAGGAATGAAGCGAAGAGGAAGAAGGGATTGTCGCGGGCGCGCTGCATGAATTCAATGGAGCGCAGGGGCACCTCGTCGTCGCGACTGCCGCAGATGACTTCGAGTCCGCTTTCTTCGGGCGTGGTGCCGGGGACGTGCCATTTTCCAGAAAGGGCGCAATCATATCCCGCGTCGGCGAGGAGGTTGCCGAGTGTTCGGCCTTTGTATTCGGGATTGATTGGTGTGCTGTTGCTAATCGCGCCATTTTGATGGGGGAAAAGGCCGGTCATAAAGCTGGCGCGCTGGGGGCCGCATAAGGGATGCGTGCAATAGGCGCGGGTGAATCGCACCCCTGTTTTGGCGAGACTGTCCATATTGGGGGTGTACACGTCGGGGTTGCCAGCACAGGACATGGCTCCGGCGTATTGCTGGTCCGTGATGATGAAGAGAATATTGGGGCGACGCTCTGGCATACTTGATCTTTGCTCCTAGAATAGTCTTCACTCGGAAGGCAAAAATATGACTCAGCAGATGGAACGTCCAACGCCGGAGTAACAAATCCCTCTCGACATCGTTCTATAAGCGTGTGCACACGAGAATTGTCCAACACCTGACATCATGGAGATGCAATGCACGCAGAACAGGCGATTGAAAGATTCGGGCCGCTGGTCATGAGTCTGATCTGGCGGATCAACGGAAACCACGACGAGACAGCCGACCTCTACCAAGAAGTATTCGTAAAGTTCCACGAGACCACGAGCGAGCGCGGGCCGCTGCAACAGCCCAAGGCGTGGTTGTGCCGCACGGCGATCAATGCCGCCCTCGATTTCAAACGTCAGCGATCGAGGTTTGTCTCCTGGACAGAATCGGCGGAGGAACCCCACAACTGGGAGGCGAACGATGTGGTCGAAAATGGCCTTATGGTCGAAAAAATTCGCCGTCTCACGGTGGACTTGCCCGAGCGCCGCAGAGAAGTCTTCGTCCTCCGCTACTTCCAAGGCTGTTCCTTCGCGCAGATCGCCCAACTGCTAAATTGCTCTGCGGGAGCAGCGCGTGCCGCAGCATTCCAAGCCTCAAAACAGATTCGCGCGTGGCTGACCTGCGACTGTCCATCCGCAACAACATCAACCAAGGAAGCTAACCGATGATTACGACTGAGCAGTTTGAACACAAACTCATCGAATACCTCGACGGCGAGCTGTCCGATGCCGAAAAGCGGGAAGTAGAGGAGTACCTACAAGCCCATCCCGAAGCCATCAACCTCAAAGGCGATTTCTCCCTGCTGTGCGGGGCTGGGAAATCGATCCGCGAATCCACCTTTCCCGCAGATTTGCTCTTGGAAGCCAACCGCAAGCTCGCCGCTCGCCTAGCCGATCAGCGTCGCGAGAATGTGGCTCCCATCCCCGTCGCGTCCGACAACGGATCGCCAGAGACCGCCCCCAGCCAGACCTTGCAGTCGAACTGGCGACGGCGGTTGCGTCCGCCCGTGCTAGCCGCCGTACTCGCCGCGCTGGCGATCCTCTTAGTAGGTGTCATCACTCAGAGGGCAGCTCTCGCCAACATTGCCAGCAGCCTGCTGCAAATCGTAGTGACCTTCAACGACGAGCCCCTGTCCGATAGCCAACAGCAAGCGTTCGACGAGCTTGTTCAGATCACGGAAACCGTGGATGAGAATGGCGATCAGGTCGTCATCGTCAACGTGGAGGCCGATCAGATGCCCCAGGAGTTCAGTGACGGTGTCCTGGAAGTGGTGATCAGCGGCGATGAAAGCAGTGAAGCAGTAAGCTCCGATTCAGACCTTATAATGATGGTCGGCGGCGCAACGGTTTTCAGCGACAGCAGTGTAAGTGTAAACCTCGATTCGCTGCGCATCGCGCTTACCGCGCGTGATTCGCTGCGCGCTGCGAAGATGAAGATCGGCTCCCAGTCTCCAGGCGTCGCCGAGGATAAGAGCTGGGGCGACATCAAGAAAGCCGTCGGTTCCACCACGGACGACGCTCCCTAATCAAGCGGATCGCTCGATTTCAAGCCAAGCCTTCAAAGAGAACGGGCCCTAGGTCATCATCGACCGGGGCCCGTTCGTCATCCTGTTTCCTGTACGTCGATTCAGCGGATCAAGCGCCCAAGGCGATCCCAGCGGATGGAATATCCATCGCCGACCGACAAGTACACAATCCCCACCTTGGCGTGCAGGGCTGAGCGCGGGATCGGTCCATGGGTGCGGCTGTCAAAGCTCTTGTCGCGGTTGTCGCCTAGGACGAAGTAGTGGCCTTGCGGAATTTCCAACGACTCGATACTCATCGAGTGATGTCGAAGTTCTCGATAGACGCCTGGATCGTCGCGCAGCGGCGCACCGTTGACATAGAGCACGCTGTCGCGCAGCGATATGCGCTCTCCAGGTAGGCCCATGACTCGCTTTATGAGCAGTCGTCCCTCTTCCTTCGGCGACTCATAAATGACGATGTCTCCTCTGCGCGGCTCAGAAGTGCGAGCCCACCGCGTGTCGGCTGTGATGTAGTCGCCCCGTAGTAGGGTCGGCTCCATAGAGCCTGACGGAATATAGAAACTCTGTAGGTATTTCTTGATGTGATGTTGCAGTTTCTCGACAGCGACGCTCTCAACCCCGACCGTGCAGATCAAGGCCGTCACAGCGATGAATAGCTCGCGCCGCAACGGCGGTCTGATACGAACGACGTAGGTTCCACCAATCAGGTCGTGGAGACCTCTCTTTCCCTGTGTAAACGGAATCAGCAGAAAAGACAGTCCAATCAGCGAGCAGTCGATAACAGCACGGAGCAGGCTGCGGCGGAAGGAGACAGGCTGGAACCGCTGGCCCACGACCACCAAACCGAACAGGCGCTTGCCCAGCGACTGGCGTCCGCGAGCGTTCAGAAACGCCAGAATAAATACGTTGACGACTAAGCTCCCTGGAAACCAGACAAACAGGAAAAGCTGTAGCAGCGCTTCCGTGCTCAAACTTTCGCTGAAATGCAGGAACGGCAGAAGGAGTGCGCTAGTTACGACGGCAAATCCCAATGTATCGACTACAGCACTGGCGATGCGCACCCAGAAACCTGGGAATTTCTGCGCGTCTAGGCTCTCGGTCCGGCTTGTCGTGTCGGCATGGATCGATAAGACCACGTTTGACCTCAGTCGAAAAGGGCAGCTTTTTTGTGGTTCCTTTTTTGGATACTACTAAAAAAAGTCCAGTAGTTCCATTTTTTGAGACCACTGCAAAGGTCTCAGGCAAGCCAATGAGCCACTCCGTCCGACGCCATCTGCGCCTTGAAATCGAGGCGTACGATAAGACCATCCGCGCTTTCATTCCCTCCTATGAGGAAATGCTGACGCGAGCCGCAGATACCATTGCCGAGACCAAGCCGAAAAAAGTAATCGACCTCGGCGCTGGCACGGGCGCGTTGGCGCAAGCCATATTGCAGCGATGCAAGGGAGCCACGGTCGAACTAATCGACGCCGACGCCGAGATGCTCGATCAGGCCCGCGAGCGGCTCGCACCCTTTGCTGCACGAGTGCAGTACACCGTGCGAGCGTTCCAAGGTCCGCTACCCGCTTGCGACGCGGCAGTCGCCTCCCTCGCGCTGCACCACGTGCCCACCCTAGCCGAAAAACGAACGATCTTCAGCGCAATTCACGCTGCGTTGCGTCCAAGCGGCGTGTTCGTCAACGCGGATGCCACCATGCCCGCCAGCCCGTCCGCTCGCCAAGCCGAATACGAAACTTGGGCGTCCCACCTCGTCTCTTGCGGCATCGCCGAGGAGCGCGCCTATAGCCATTTCGCGGAATGGTCCGACGAAGACACCTACTTTCCCGTGGAAGACGAACTCGCCGCGCTGACGGACGCCGGTTTTAACGCGACCTGTCTGTGGCGCGTCGTACCGGTCACAGTCATAAAAGCAGCTAAACCCGCAGCACATAGTGCGTGACGAGTTACAGCAGGAGAGCTACATCAGCTTGGGCAGCAGCAAAGCGAGGGCGACGCTGACGAGGAGGCCAGCGAGAATCTTCGCCAAATCGGATAGCACCAGCCGGGACACCTCTTGGCGGCTGCGGTGCTTCTCGTTCCAGGCGATGGCGATCTCGCGTCCAGCCAACAGACCGACGAAAACCCAAGTCGTGCTCATCGGGATGTGGCTGAGCTCCTTGAACACAAACAGCACGATCCCGTAGATCAGGTCCACGAACGTCGCCGAGCGGATGTCGGTGGTGTTCGTCTTGGTCAGCACTACCTTCTGGATGGCACCGCCGTGGTTGTAAAAGATGAAGGCGAGCAAGCCCAGTATGATGGCGATGCTGACTATGAACCATCCAACAGCTAGGTCTGGCGTCCGACTGACCGGGTCTCGCGGCAGAAAAACATAGATATTGGCCAAGTCCTGTATCAGCCACTGGCTCCAGAGAAAACCAGTCGAACACCACTGGGCCACAACCCACCAAGGACTCGTCAGCCCTTCCGTCCGGTTAAAACGAGACTCGAGGCTCCGGGCGACCAACTTGTACACGACGATGGCGACCACGAAGGCCGTCGCATACCCCAGCAACGACTTGAGCAACATGCTCGACAGCGCCTTTGGTGCGAAGATCGTCAGCGTCAGGAAGGTAGTGCTGACCGGGACACCCCAGCGGGTCAGCAAGAGCAGGACGAAGGGAGGGACGCAGTAAACCCAGCTAAAGTGGTCCGGCACCGGGATCGCCTCCAGCCTGCCGTAGGAAACATCCCCACTATGTGCCACCCACCCATACACGAGGACCATCGTTATGATGCCGCCGGCAAAGAGCCAGAGTACCCACCACGGACGGTGGGAATTGGAACTGAGAAAGGTCCCCAGAGTCTGAATCGCATCGTTGCCGACGATCGAATACGAGCCGAGCAAGAATCCGAACGAGCCGAGCACGAACCCGGTGATCATTAGTGCTTCCTGACTCATTTTCAATGCTCCTCGGGAGTTTTCGATAATATCTTAGAAATGAGGATCGGCCATTTCGCCGGGCAAAGGTATTTACTTAGCCGCAGCCGAGCAATGGTCAGGCTGCACGACAAAACAATTTGGCCCCAGCCCACTGCGCCATTACTTTTTCGGGTCACCATTCACCGCATCCTCGAGCTATTTATGACAGCTAGAATCCTCGCCGCCCTCCTCCTCTTCGCCCTACCCATTCAAGCCAAAACTCGGATCGAAGCGGCCTATGAAGCCGGCGAACTCGATTTGGAGACGGCCCTGATCTACCAAGTCCTCAGCGTGCGTGCGCCCGACCAACTGCCAGCCATTTACCGAGAGTCCGGCGGGCTGGCGGTTTGTGGAACCCCACACTTAGTCCAAGCCATGAGCGCGGCTCCAAGCTTGAGCGCCGAGTTCCAAGCGCGCTTGGGCAAGCTGGTGAAAGACCGGCCGGATGCCCAGCACAATCTCCTCTCGCCATCGGGACACTTTCGCGTCCACTACGATACCGAAGGAGTCAACGCGGTCTCGCGCAAGGATGCTGATACCAACGGCATTCCAGACTACATCGACCTCACTCTCGCCATCCTCGACAGCACTTGGGTACGCGAAATTGAACAACTCGGCTACAACCCGCCTCTTTCGGACAATGGCCTGGGCGGTGGCGACGAATACGACGTTTATATTGTTGAGCTAGGAGTCGGCAGGAGTTTTTATGGGTTCGCCTATCCTGGGACGTCCGGTGCAACCACCTACAGCCACCTCGAAATCGACAACAACTTTACCGACCCAGGCTACAAGCAGACCCGCGGACTGGACGCCCTGCGCGTGACCATCGCCCACGAGTTCCACCACGCCATCCAGTTTGGCTACTACGCGACATTCGACGGCAGTTGGTGGCAGGAGTCAACCTCGACTTGGATGGAGGAAGTGGTCTATCCGCAGATTGACGATTATCTCCAGTATTTGACCTACTTCCTCGGCGAACCCCAACGCGCCCTCAACTCCGGCCCTTATCAAAGCCTCCACACCTACGGCTCCGCGATCTTTTCTCTCTTCCTCGATCAGCACTACGGCCGCGAGCTCAACCGCCTGATCTGGGAAGAAGTGGGCCAGCGCAAAAGCGTCAATCTCGATCATTTCGACCGCGTCATCCGCCAAGTCGAGCCGGGCGGATTGGGCGTTGTCATGAGCGAATTTGCCGTGTGGAACTATTTCACCGGCACTCGCCACCGCGACGAATACTATGCCGAAGCAGACAAATACCCGTTCGTCCCCACCCGCGACATCGCCGTCGATGCCGAAGCGGTCACCCGCGACACCAGCTTAGTCGATGCCACCGGCAGCGTCTATCTGCGCCTTGAGCCGCAACTGCGTCCAGGCGGAGTCGATCTGTTCTTTGACGCCAACCAAGGGGCGTGGCGTCGCCACTTGCTCTTAGTCGGTCCAGACAGCGTCTCCGTGCAGCTAGTCTCCGAGCCGACGATCCGCGTCAGCGGCTGGGATCAGTTCGACGAGGTCGTCCTCGTCGCCACCTCGGCTGAGCGCACCGGCTTGGCCTACCAGCACCTCTTCACCGCGCAATTCGATCCCGACCTGACCGACGTGCCGGTCGCTTCGGCCACTAATTTCCCCAACCCGTTCCACCCAGCCGCTTTGGCCGCCAACTACCCCAACCCATTCCGCCCCGGCCAACACCCGTATACTCGGTTGGCGTTCGCGCTAGCTGTCCCCAGCAGAAAAACCCACCTGTCGATCTTTACCGCCAACGGTACGCTCATCTGGGAGCAAGACTTAGGCCCGCGCCGGGCGAGCGCAAACCACGCCGTGCTGTGGGATGGGCGCAACCTCGCTGGCAACCTCGTAGCCAGCGGCATCTATCACCTACTGCTCGAAACCGACGGCACGGCGGCCAAACGCACGCTAGCGGTGGTGCGCGATTGACACCTTCGCCCCCGCGCCGCGTCTCCCTCCGCGCCATTGCCATCGGGGCCCTCGGCTGCCTTGCCATCGCCGTGGGCGAACCTTTCGGCGTCATGGTGATGCGCAGCTCGCCCATGGCCGCCGACTACTCGACCGGCGCGGCCCTGTTCTTGTTTTTTCTTTTCACCTTGCTCATCAACCCGCTCGCCAAATTACTCACCGGCACCAGCTTGCACACCGGCGAGTTGGCCACCGTGTACATAATGATGGTCGTGGGAGCCGCCATTCCCTCTTGGGGCCTGACCATGAACCTGATTCCGCTCCTCGGCGGGTTCTTTTACTACGCCACCCCGGAAAACGACTGGGCCAATACCATCCAGCCCTACATATCACAACTCTTCGTGCCGGAAGACAGCGCGGCCATCCAAAAACTGTTCGAAGGCATGGCCCAAGGCGAACGCATCCCTTGGGGAGCTTGGGCGACGCCGCTTATGGCGTGGAGCCTGTTTGCTATCAACATGTACTTCACCACGCTGTGCGTGCTCGTCGTGCTGCGCAAGCAATGGGTCGAGCGCGAGCGACTCAACTTCCCGCTGGCCACCCTACCCATAGAAATGAGCGCCCGCGACAAGGACCAAGCCATCGCGCCTTTTTACCGCAATTACCTGACCTGGATTGGCTTTGCCATTCCCGCGCTCATCAGCTCGGTCAACGCCCTGCACCGCTACTTCAACTTCATCCCCTGGATTGACCTCAACCTCTGGGTGCCCTTTTTGCGCCACTCCATCGGGGTCAACTTCCGCCCGCACTTTGAGGTCATCGGCCTCTCCTACTTGCTCAACCTCGACATCTCCATGGGCGTGTGGTTCTTCGCCATGCTCAACATGCTGGCCATTGGCTTGTTCCGCATGACGGGGTGGAACATCGGCCCGGAGCAGCCCTATTCTTCGCCCTCTCCGCCCAGCCTCGCCCACATCGCCCTCGGCGCATTGTTCTTTCTCGTGCTGTCCAGCTTGTGGAGCGGTCGGCAGCACTTGCGCCAAGTCTGGCGCAAGGCCCTGCGCGGCGACGACTCCATCGACGACAGTGGGGAATTGCTCCCGTACCGCGTCGCGGTCTTTGGCTTTATCGTCAGCTTTTCCCTCGGCCTGTTCGCGCTCTACGCCACCAACATGAACCTGCCGACCGCCTTTGTCTTTCAGTTGTCGGCCCTCGTGATCTTCGTCGGCTTGGCGCGCATCATCTCGCAGGCCGGGCTGGCCTATTGCCGTGCTCCGGTAGCTCCGGCCGTGTTTACCGTCAACACCCTCGGGTCATCGTCGGTGGGAGCCCCGGGCCTGACGGCGCTGGCGCTCAACTTCCCGTGGTCTGCCGACATCCGCACCTTCGTCATGGCCTCGGCCGCTACGGGCCTCAAGCTGGCGGAAGTGACGCGCTTAGAGTACCGGCGCGTGTTCTGGGCCATTGCCGCAGCCATTGTCGTCACCCTCGCCGGCTCAATCACCGCGATCATCCACCTCGCGTACACCTATGGGGGCATCAACTTGAGCGGTTGGCAATTCGGCTATATGACGATCTATACTGGCAACTGGATCACCAACAACATCAACAACATGCAGCCCACCCACGTTTGGCATTTGTCCTTTGCCGGCCTCGGCGCATTCTTGATGGGCCTGTTGACATTTATCAAAAACCGCTTCGTCGGCTTTCCCATCCACCCCATCGGCTTGGCCATCGGGCTGCCGCATCCCGTGCAGCTAATCTGGCCGTCGGTTTTTTTCGCTTGGCTGCTCAAGGCGCTCATTCTCAAATACGGCGGTCCCCGGCTCTACACGCGCTTGCGCCCGTTCTTTTTGGGGCTAGTGCTAGGCGCGTTCGGCTCAGCCGGGTTGTGGATCCTCATCGACCTCTGCACCGGCATGACGGGCAACCGGCTGATCAACATCGGCTAACCGTGGTCGATGCCGAGCTTGATCGAACGCTCGGGATGCTGGTCAATCTCTTGATAGGCGTCAGCGGCTGCGGCAAAGGGCACGATCGGATCGATGAGATCGTCGGCTTGCAAACGCCCTTCGACCAACAGGGCCAGCGACTCCGCGCGGATGCGGGCGAAATTCCAGCTCGCCTGCGGCAATGGCTCGCTGTTGGCGCGGCTGGAGATGACCTGAATGCGGTTGCGGTGCCACTCGCCGGCCAAGCGCAAACCCTGCTCCCCGTGGTAATACGCGGTCGAGACCAAGGTGCCAGCGTAGCAAGTCGCGCGCATGGCGTCTTCAAACGCGCGGTAGGAACCGCTCGTCTCAAAGGCGATGTCCGCGCCGATTTTGTCGGTGTGCTGCTTGATCTCCAAGCCAGCGTCCATGGCCACCGGATCCAGCGCCAAGTCCGCGGCGTGGCGCAGGGCCGCGGCGCGGCGGCGCTCAATGGGATCGACGACCGCCACCCAGCGCGCACCGCACAGCCGCGCGGCCTGTGCAACCATCAGCCCAATGGCACCGAGTCCGAAGACGGCGACGCGATCCCCCAAGCGCACCGCGCCATCGCGCACCGCACCCACAGCAAAGTCGGCCGGATCCCAATACATAATGGCTTGCGGCGAGATTCTGTCGGGAGCCTTTTGCACGCGCGCCGCCGCTACAGTGTGCGTCTCGCGGATGGGCAAATGCGCGAAGACCCGGTCGCCTTCTCGCAGCGTGGAGACCTCGGCACCTACTTCGATGACCGAGCCCAAGCACATGTTGCCGAGGCGACGGGGGAAACCACTAGCTGCGGATTCGCCGCGGCGGTGCAAGCGCAGTTCGCCGTCCCAGCGGTCGGAAGCGTCGGGCGTGTCGGCGCGGAAACCGCGCAACTCAGTTCCGTGCTTGACCGAGCTGAAGAGGCTTTGGACGCGGATTTCATCCGGGGCTAAGGGCGGTTCTTGGTACGAGCTGAGGACCGCGTGACCGGGGCGGTCGGCAATCAATTCGAGTGGCATGAGGTAAACTCCTGAGAAAGGTTAAGCCGCGTTGACGTAGACAGGCGTTTGCAACCCGCCCCTGCCAACGCATATTTGTCAACATAACCTGATTAATAAAATGAACGCCTACCAACACTTCGTCCGCCCCCTCCTGTTCCACTGTGATCCAGAGCGCATCCACGAGCAAACCCTCGCGCTTGCCGAGCGAGTCGGTTCTTCCGCGCTTGGCCGCCATCTGCTTGCCAGTCTCTTTGCCTTTGCAGACGCGCGGTTGACGACCCAAGTGGGCGGCTTACACTTTGCCAATCCGCTGGGCATGGCCGCGGGGTTCGACAAAAACGGCCGGGTGATCCAAGCGCTTGCGGCCATGGGCTTTGGATTCGTGGAGGTGGGATCGGTATCGGCGCATCCTTCGGCTGGGAATCCGCGGCTGCGCTTGTTCCGCCTGCCATTGGACGAGGCCATTGTGGTCAACTACGGAGTGCCCAATGACGGAGCCGCAATCGTGGCAGATCGCGTGTCCCAGCGGCCAATCGCCGCACCCTTGGGGATCAACCTAGTCGAAACCAATACTGGGCAGGCCATCGAGCCAGATGCGGTCGTGGCGGAGCTAGCCGCGGCTCTAGTGCCCTTTGTGGGGCGAGCCGACTACATTGCGTTCAACCTCAATTGTCCGAACACGACCGGCGGCGTCAGTCCCTTTACCAGCGGGGAGCACTTGCGCGACTTGCTGCGGGAATGCGCTGCCGTCGACGACCTGCCCCCAATCTTTCTCAAGCTCACGGCGCACACCGACTCGGCGCGGCTGGACTGGATGCTGGAGACGGTTGACCCTTTTGCCTTCGTCAAGGGCTTCATCTTCAACCTGCCGCCGGGAACGAATTATCCGCTCAAGTCGCCAGCCCATCTCCTGGCTTCACTGCCCGGGACCTTGTGCGGCCGACCCGTTCAAGCCCTGATCGACGAAACCGTGCGCTTTTGGTATGGGCGCATCGACCGCCAGCGGCACGCGATTATCGGCGTGGGAGGGATTTCATCGGCCTGCGACGCATACCGCAAAATTCGCCTCGGAGCTTCGCTGGTGCAGCTATACTCAGCGCTGGTCTTCAGGGGGCCGGGAGTCGTGCGGCAAATCAACGTGGGGCTAGCACACCTGTTGGAGCGCGATGGATTTGCCCAAGTGGCAGACGCGGTCGGCATCGACAACCAAGCAAAAGCAGCGGTGTAGCCATACCTACCGAATGCGGGGATTGATCTGCAAATCCCACGCGCGCCAGTAGTACTTGAGCGGGTCGTCTGCGTCCCACTTGGCGTAAAGGTCTTCCCAATCCGTAAAGTGCATGTGCGGCTCCAGCGAGTCTTCGCGGACGGGGTGGCTCATGGGCTGGTAGCGATAGTCGAGCGAAATGCGCAGGCGGTCGCCACTTTCGTTGTCTTGGCCCTGATGCGCCGTCAGACTGTGGCATATAAGCACATCGCCGGCGACAAAATCGCCGCCCGCCCACAACGTGTCCTCGGGCAGCATCACGGCATGGCCTCCCGCGCCGGTCGCCTGTTTAACGTCTAGCTGGCCCAGCTTGTGGCTGCCCGGTGCCACCGCCAAACTGCCTAGCGTGGTCGGACAGTCGCCGGCCGGGATCCACGCGGTCCACGTCTCATCGGTGCCGCCGATGTAGAAATTGTCCTGGTGCGGCGGGGTGGTGTGAGTCAGGGCGTTGGGAAAAATTACCCGGCAGATATTGCGGCTGTGGGGCAGGGCATCCTCGCCGAAGAGCGTGGCAAACATCCCCAAGATCGCCGGATGCAGCGCCAAAGCGTTGAAGGCACGCAACCGCTGGACATCCGTGTAAAAGGCGATCCACTCGGGCGAAGTGCCTTCGACGAAAAGCTCTCCGTCGCGCGAGACTCCATCCATCAAGGGCGCGTCGTCATCAAGCCAACCGTGCTGCTGACAAACTCCGAGGATCTGGCGGCGCAGGTCCAGCACCGACTCTGTATCCAGCAGCGAGCGAAAGAACAGATAGCCCTGCTCGGCCGCGCGTTCGCTCAAGGCGTCGGGCGCGTCGAGCAGGGGGGTGGAATCGACAAAAGGTTCGACGTTGGTCATGGTTTGCTGGGCCATTGAATCACTCCTCTTCTTTGTCCCAAAAAGCGTGTAAGATGGCGATGTACTCGTCGGAAAGTCCGTGCTCAATCGCACCCTGGATGACGGCGTTGAGATATTCCTCCGAGGGCGGATAGTGGTGTCCAGCGTCGAGCCGGGGGAGATACGTCCAAACTTCGCCAAACCCAGGTATCGTTATCTCATCCCGCCGGTACTTGGTGCCCTCGCTTTCGTAGTGGTCGAGGCGTCTGAAGTCGTCCTCAGTCATTGCATAGACAACGCCTTCGACGTACGCGTCCTCGTTGGGCCGGATACTGGCCACGCCCATGCCGCTGCGCGTAAAGGAAATCATCGGGAAACACAGCTCGTAACCTTCCAGGCGCACCACAGAGTGGACGCGGGCACCTGGACAGCGGGCCTGCATCTGGCTTTGGAGCAAGTTGGACCCATAGGCGAAGTAGAGCATTTCGGCCATTACCCGACCTCCTTCGGTTGGGGGAGAGCTATCCCGCGCAAGCTACCACCCCTTCCACGAGCCATCGGCGTGCCGGTACTGGCGATAGGCCATCGGCTCGTAGGGCAGCACGGCTAGATCGGCTTCCTTGACCTCAACGCCGAGGCCGGGCGCGTCGGAGAGGGCAATATGGCCATCCTCAACGCGCCAATCGTGCTCGACATAGCGGTCGTACATCGAAAGCCAGAAGTGGTTGGTCTCTTGGATGAGAAAATTGCCCATCAGCGCATCGGCTTGTAGGGTCGCCGCCGTGCAGAGGGGGCCACCGGCGTTGTGCGGGGCCATCAGCATCTGTTCGGCTTCGGCGGCGCGGGCGATTTCGAGCAGATGCGCGATGCCAAAACAGTGGGTGAGATCCGGCTGCAAATAGGCGCAGGCGCGCTCGGCGATTAAGGGATGAAATTGTCCTAACGTAAAGAGCTTCTCGCCGGTGGCGATGGGGACGGGGCTTTTGCGCGTCACTTCCAAAAGGGCCTCCACCGAGCCGGTTTTGACCGGCTCTTCGAGCAGCAGCGGGCGGCAGACCGCGGTGCGCCGCGCAAATTCGACGCTCATTTCGGGGGTGGGACTACCGTGGGCGTCGAGGAGGATGTCGAACCCAGCACCCACTTCCCGCCGCATTGCTTTGACGCAAGCGACCGAATGGTCAATGGCTTCTCCATCCATCGGCCACGTGCGACCCTCCAAGGGATTGCCTTTGACGCCGGCAAAGCCCTGGTATTGGATCCGACGCGCGCCCGCGGCGGCTTGTTCCGGCGAGGCAAAGCTGCCGCCGTTGCTATAGACGCGGATTTTGTCGCGCCGCTTGCCACCCAGCAGAGTGTGCACCGGCACGCCCCAAGCCTTGCCCGCTAGGTCGTGCAAGGCGGCGTCAATCGCGGCGATGGCCGTGCCGAAAACCGGACCGCCCTTCCACGGCAGGCGATCTTGGATATCCTCGGTTAATGCGCGATAGTGGAGCGGATCGCGGTCCAAGAGCAACTCTTCCCACGCGGCGAGCGTGGCCTCGACCGAGGGCACCAGCCACTCGCCACTGCCCTCGCCCCAGCCACTGAGGCCGACATCCGTCTCGATCTTGAAGAAGAGCCACGTCTTGGAAGAACTGGCAATCAGCGCGGCGGTGTCTTGGCCCGTGGGGACGCTGAATTTGTAGGTTTTGGTCGCGGTGATTTTCACGGCCGCATCCTCTGGATTTTGACAAGGAGTGCGGATATAGTACCATTCAGGCTCACCGCACGCAAACCTTCATCTCCTCTGAGGAATCATGGCCCAACAACGCTTTCAACGCACCGCACCCAGCGACCTGCTCCGCGTCGGAGTGATCACCGGCCCCGGCGGCCACACCCTCAACATCTGGGGCGAAAAGATGAATCCCCCGCCCGGCGTCCTCCGCACGACGGGCATGATAATGACCTGCGCTTGGTGCCTCGACGCGGAGATGGGTCAGCGCTTTGCAGAAAAGTACCCCGAGGTCCGCATGGTCGCCGATCCCCGGGACATGATCGGCCAAATCGACGGAGTGTACATCGACGACATCAACGCGATCTCGCTCTATCCCCTGTTGGCGCGGCCCTTTCTCGAAGCGGGCATTCCAACTTTTGTCAATCGTCCCTTTGCCACTTCTATGGCCAAGGGGCGGGAAATGGTGGAAACAGCAGACCAACACGGCACGGCGCTATTGACCGCCTCGACGTGGGAGTTTTCCGAGAGTGCGGGCGATTTGCGCGCCAAGGCCGCGGATCTGCCCGACATCAAGGGCTATGTGGCGCACAACTCCATGAGCGATTACTACTCTCACGGCCTGCACGGCGTCTGGTACATCCACTCGATTTTGCGCGACGAGATCGCCAAGGGACGGGGCCGACTGCGCGCCGCTGCGTACCACACCCCCAACTGGCGGGTTCCCGGCGGAATGATCGCCTACGAGCACGAGAGTCCGACGCGCCCGTACTACGGGGCGCTGCACATGAGCTCGGGTGCCGACGGCAACGCCTATATGCGGATCTTCGGCGACCACCGAGGCGATGCCGAGGGACGGATTCCGAGTCGGGCCGGCTACTTCATGTACAACGCTTGGAACGCGCTCCAGCTCGGGATTCAGGAAATGTTCGAGACCGGCCAGTCGCCGGAGACGGGCGAGCAGCTTTTGGAGAAGCTGATGATGTTTCTCCTGCCCTTCTATTCGGCGTTGGAGCGCGGCGGCGCCATGGTGCAGCGGGAGGAATTGGGCGACTGGGAGGTGCCGCCCCCGTCCGCCGTGCTCATGGAAGACGGCCAGCCGACCGACAGTGCTTTTGCATCGCCCTACACCCAAGCCCAGCTCACAGAAGCAGCGCAGATGCTGGGAAAATAAAAAGGAAAACACCCGTGAAAGCTTGGCGTTTCTATGCCTTCGGCGACATGCGGCTCGACGACATTGAGCTAGCGCCCTGCCCACCCGACCACGTGTTAGTCGAGCCGCTGGTAGTCCAACCCAGCGCCACCGAAGCCCAACTCGCCTTTGGAATTCCAACCCTAGCGTACGACCACGTCAAGAGCCGGCTGGAGACAGACGCGCCACTCCAGCTCTTCGGCCACGAGTTTTGCGCCCGGATCGTAGAAGTCGGCTCAGCCGTCGCCGGCTACGCACCCGGCGACCGCGTGGCAGCCCGCGCCAAGCTGCCCTGCGGCGACTGCCCCATGTGCCACTCCCAGCGCAGCGACGACTGCCGACTCGGTCCGATCATCGGCTTCCAACTGCCCGGCTGCTTTGCCGAGCGCGCCCTGCTCCCGGCCATCGCGTTGGTCAAAGTCGATGACCGCATCTCCGACAGCGAGGCTGCCACCCTACAATCGCTGAGCGACAGCATCGCCGGAGTCGAGACCGCGCAGATCCGGCCAGGCGATTCCGTCGCCGTCTTTGGCCAAGGTAGCATGGGCATCGAGAGCATGCAGGCCGCACGCGCCTGCGGCGCTGGCCAGCTCATCACCGTGGACGTGCGGCCCGAGGCGTGCGATATCTCGCTCGCGCTAGGGGCCGATTGCGCAATCAACGCCAGCGAGGACGATCCAGTCGAAGCAATCCGCGACCTGACCGGCGGCGAGGGTGCCGACGTGGTATTCGAGTGCGCCGGCGGCAGCGTCAAACTAGGGCTAGCCGGCGACCGGGCGCTCAAACAGGCCATGCACGCGGTGCGCTCCGGCGGCAAGCTAGTGGGCGTCTCCTGGTTTGGCGGCCCCCTAGAACTGGATGTGGACCTGATGCGGGAACGCAGTCTGCGCTACCTCTTCCCGGACATCAGCTCACAGGCCCATCTAGAGTACACAGTGCGGCTAGTGGCCTCGGGACGCATCAGCATGAAACCCACCATCCGGCACGTATTAGAGGGAATCGATAAGGTACCGGAGGCATTTGAAATCACCGCGCACAAAGCCCAGTACCAAGCCATCAACCCCGCACAAGTCGTGATCGCCACCTAGGGAATGTCTGGATAGTTCAACGGCATCCCCGTCTTGCCCAAATCGTATTGCGCTATGTGCCAACGCCCCAAGTTGGCGCTGAGAAAGAGCGACCGATCCGGGCCGCAGAAGGCGATATTGGTCGGGGCCGCCATGGCAGTGCCTTCGTAATCGTCGGCCAAAATGTCGAGTTGGCCGCTGGCATACTGATAGATGCGGTCCGGGCGATAGCAGGAACAATACAGAGTGCCTTCGTCGTCGAAAGCAAGACCATCGGGAACAGTCTGCGGAAGTTCGAACACAGTCTCGGCGGCACCGGCGCGGCCGTCGGCCTCGATTTTGATGCGGGCCACGCGGGGATTGATGCTCACGGCCACGTAGAGATATTCTCCCGCCGCATCCAGCGCCGTTCCATTGGGAAAATCTGCCAAGGCGCGGCTCCAGACCTCGCCCTGGCCTCCCGGAGCAATCTTGCAAATCCAACCGTCGTTTTTGTGCCAGCCTCCAGAATTAGACACATACAGGTTGCCAGCCGCGTCAAAGACCGGGTAGTTGGCCCCGGTCAGCGGCACCTCGCCCGCGCCGTCGCAATACGTGCTGACCGCACCATCCGGCTCGACTCGCTTGACATCGCCGTTACAAACGTACAAGCGATGCTGAGCATCTTGACAGATACCGCCGACAAAGCCATCGACTTGGGCGAACTCCTCGAATTCGCGCCGGGCCAAGTCAATGCGGTAGATCTGACCCGCTTCGCCGCCGGCATAGGCATAGCCATCGCAGCCCCAAGCAATGCACTCGGGGTGGTCGAGGCCACTGCCAAAATCGCCGATAATCGCTGAAATTTGGGTGTGGGTATCGAGAAGAGCCATGGCGTTCCTTTCGCAATAGAGGTACAAGGTCGGCCTCGACGGTAATTCAAAGTCGCCGCGCCGACAAGCCCCTTATTGACAGCCGACTACGGGTGCGCTATGGTCTGCTCTCCCAACATTCACCCCACGAGGTCCCGTGCAAGCCACTAAAATCGAACGCTTGGAGCCTATCCTCTGGGACCGCTGGCTCCTCCTGGAAATCCACTGCGAAGACGGCACCGTCGGCATCGGCGAGGGCGGCGTCCACGGCTGGCAGCGGCCCACCAAGACCATGCTCGAAACCATGGCCTCGGCCCTCGTTGGCAAGGATCCCGCCCGCATCGAGCACCACTACCAGTGGCTGTACCGCTCGTCGCACTTTATGGGGTCGGTCGTCCAAGGAGCGCTCTCGGCCATTGACATCGCCCTCTGGGACATCAAGGGCAAACGCCTCGACGTGCCCATCTACGACCTGATGGGCGGCAAGACCCGCGATAAGGTCCGCTGTTACATGCACGTCGGCGGCGATTCGCTCGACGCGCTTGTCGCCGATGGCTTGGCCAAGGTGCAGCAGGGCTTTACCGCCCTCCGCTTCTCGCCCTTCGCGCCCGACTCCCGACTATTACTTGCACAAGTCCTACGCCGAGTGGGCCGACGAAGCCGTGCGCCGCGTCGGTGCGTTGCGCGAAGCCGTTGGCAATGGCATCGACCTCTGCGTTGAGATCCACCGCCAGATGAATCCCGCCGAGTCGATTTGGCTCGGCCGCCGCCTCGAACAATTTCACCCGTACTTCTACGAAGACCCCATGCTACCCGACAGCCCGGTGATCATGGGCGAAGTCCAAGCCCAGTGCAATATCCCCATCGCCACCGGCGAGCGCTTTTCCAGCATCTTCGAGTACCAACAACTCCTCGATGCTAAGGCCACGTCCTACATCCGGCCGGACGTCTGCTTGTGCAGTGGCCTGACCGGATCCAAAAAGGTCGCAGCCATGGCCGAAGCCCGCCACGTCAAAGTCATTCCCCACAATCCCCTCAGCCCAGTCAGCACGGCCGCCTGCATCCAACTCGACGCCTGCATTCCCAACTTCGCCTTGCAGGAGTACACCGGCGAAGCCGAGCCACCGAAAAGCGAGCTGTTGGTCGAGCCGTTGCAATTAGAAGAAGGCTACTTGATCGTACCCGAAGGACCCGGCCTCGGAATCGCCCTCGACGAGGATGCCTTGCGCCGTCACCCCGTCCAAGACAAGATCCTCGACACACCCATCGGCTACGACGGGTCAGTGCAAGACCGCTAAGGATAACACCATGGATTTTGCCAAATTAGCAGACGAGCAACGCGAATTCTTCGACGCCAACGGCTATCTCATCATCCCCGACGCGCTCGATCAAGATACCATCGATCAAGTCGCCACAGCCGCCGACCGCCTGATGGACGACTTCGCCTACGAGGGCTATTACCAGCACCGCCGCGACGGGCTAGTTCAAGACCCCACCCTCGCCAAGCTGGCCACCGACTCGGCGATCATCCCGCTCGTCATCCAACTCCTCGGCACCCACATCCACATCACCAACACGGCCCTAATCTACAAACACCCCCACCCCGTCGACGATCCCGGCGACTGCACTTGGCACCGCGACGTCGGTGTCCACCTCGACTTGGGCCACGTCCATCTCCCGCGCGTTGGCCTCAAGGTCGGTTACTGCCTCACCGACATGGACGGGCCTCACACCGGTGCCACGCTCTTCGCGCCCGGCAGCAACCGCCTCGCCGAACCTATCGTCATTCCCAAAGACCAGATCCACCCCGCAGAATACCTCGAACCTCGCCTCAAAGCCGGCGACGCCTTTCTCTTTGAAAGTCGCATCTACCACGGCGCGGAGATCAACAGCCAGGACCACGTCTCCAAAGTCGCGATGTTCGGCTATCACTACTGCTGGGTCCGCCCCGACTACTACCTGCGCTACTACGCCGACGAGGTCCAGCCGAGCGCGGACGTAGTCGCCAATCTCGACGACGTCGGCCGCCAACTCCTAGGGGCCACCGCCGACGCGCAGGGACGCGAAGCCCCCAACGGCATCGACTGGGCCATCGCCGAATGGGCCGCAGAGCACGGCCTGTCTTTGGAAAGAGCACCGCAGCGAATCGACGCGGTATGAGTAGACATCTCTCGCGTTGTATCCTAGCCACCCTCAGCACCATTATAGCCTCCATGACCCACGCCCAAGCTGATTCCGACCGCATCCAGCCCTACGCCGCCAATCCGCGCTACTGGCAGTACAACGGCCAGCCCGTGCTCCTCCTAGGCGGCACGATCAAAGACTGTCTCTTCCAAATACCCGACCTCGAAGCCCATCTCGACCTCCTGCAATCAGTCGGCGGCAACTACGTGCGCAATACCATGAGTGACCGCCGCGTCTACGGCTATGAGGTCCCAGCCTTCCACCAAGCGGCCGACGGTCTGTACGACCTCAACCGCTGGAATCCGACGTATTGGCAGCGCTTCGCCGATTTTTTGCGCTGGACCGCCGAGCGCGATATCATCGTCCAAATAGAAATGTGGGATCGCTTTGACCACAGCCAAGAACATTGGGAAAAGAGCCCTCTCAATCCAGCCAACAACATCAACTATACCGTCGAGGAATCGGGCCTAGAAACGGACTATCCCGCCCACCCCGGCGGCAACTGGCAACCTTTCTTCTACACCGTCCCCACCTTGCGCAACAACCAAGTCGTGCTACCCTATCAACAGGCCTTTGTCGATCAAGTTCTCAAGCACTCCCTCCCCTACGACCACGTGCTCTACTGCATGGATAACGAGACCAGCGGCGACCCGGCGTGGGGCACCTATTGGAACGACTACATCAAGGAGCGGGCGCAGCAAGCGGGCAAGACCGTTGAAACCACTGAAATGTGGGACGAGTGGGACGTGCGCGGGCAGACCCATCGCGCCACCTTTGATCACCCAGAACAGTATTCTTTCATCGACATCTCGCAGAATAGCTGGCAGCGCGAGCAGACCAATTGGGATCGAGCCCAGTGGGTGTGGCAATACATCGCCGCACAGCCCCGGCCGATCAATTCGACCAAGATCTACGGTGCCCAGACGCATCGGGACCAAAGCCGCGGCATTGACGACCGCCACGCCACCCAGTGCTTTTGGCGCAACCTCATCGGCGGCTTTGCCTCCAGCCGCTTTCACCGGCCGGATTCCGGCATCGGGCTAAACCCCCAAGCCCAAGCCCACATTCGCAGCGGTCGCATGCTGTCTGAGGTCTTCGACTTTTTCAACGCCGAGCCGGATTCCGACAGCGCCCTACTGAGTGACCGCGCAGCCAATGAAGCCTATCTCAGCCGCGTCCCCGGCCGCCAGTACGCGCTCTACTTTACCGATGGCGGTGCCGTGGGTCTTGACCTGACCGGGACAGAAGGAACCTTCCAAGTCCAATGGCTCGACATTGCCGCCAGCACCTGGACCTCCGCCACCGACTTGGACGGTGGCGGCGTAGCGCAACTAGCTCCGCCCCAAGGAGGCCCTTGGGTCGCCTTGCTGACGCAGCGCTAAGTTATGAATACTATTCTGCGTCCATCTGCGGATAATTTTAATGATGTAGGATTGCCATAGCATTGGAGCAACAATGAACCATAGTGACCGCGTCTTCTTCGGCCAGACCGATCTTCAGGTCTCGCGCTTGTGCCAAGGCACCGCCTTCCGCCACCTGCCCCGCGCCGACAGCCCCCAATCCCTAGCCGTACTCCACCACTGCTTGGACCAAGGCGTCAACTTTTTCGACACAGCACAGGCCTACGGTTGGGGCGGGGCCGAGGAGGTGCTGGGACGGGCGGTCGCGGGTCGGCGCAACGAAGTCGTCATCTGCACCAAGGTTCCCGCCTCGCTGGCCCCCACAAGCGACGGCGACCCCGGCGAGCGCGTCCGCTACACCCGCGATCATCTCACCGACCGCCTCGAAGAAAGCCTCCACCGCCTGCGCACCGATCGCGTCGATCTCTACCTTTTGCACCACCGCGACAAGGGCACGCCACCGGAGGACATCGCCGAGGTCATGGAGGATTTGGTGCAGGCCGGCAAAACTCGCTACTGGGGCGTCTCCAACCATTGCGCCGCCGAAGTCGCAGCCTTCCTCGCCCTAGCCCCCATCGCTGGCGTCGAGGACTACTACAACATCGCCGGCAGCCACTGCGACGAAACGGGACGCTCGCGAGTGGAGATTTACGAAGAGGAAATGCTGCCCCTGCTGCGGCGCACCGGGCTAGGCTGCCTAGCCTTCAGCCCAATGGATACCGGACTCCTAGCCCGCCCCAACGACCCAGCCCTCTCCGCCTTAGTCGCCGCCATCGACCAAGTCGCCGCCGACTTGGACACCTCCCGCGCCACCGTCTGCGTCGCCTGGGTCCTGCATCAGGGCCTTACCTGCGTACTCGCCGGTGCCGAGAGCGCCGAGCACGTCGACGCCAATCTTCAAGGCACCCGCCTCCAACTTCCCGCGGACACCCTCGCCGCCATCGACCAAGCGCGCCGGACCTACCGCGCCAGCCAACAGGAGCAACGCCCGTGAACATCGTCGACGCCCATATCCACGTCTGGACCTCCGACTTCGACCAGTATCCGCTGGCCCCCGGCTTTACGCCCGCCGATCTGTGGCTGCCCTCTTTTACCCCCGACGACCACTTTGCGTACAGCCGCAAGGTCGGCAAAGTCCGCCTCAACCTAGTACAAATGACCTGGTACGGCCTCGACCATAGCTACATCCTCGACCTAATCGCCTCTGATCCTGAAACTTACACGGGCACCGGCATCGTCCCCGGAGTCTCCGACGTGTCGCTGGCCGACCCAGGCAAGACCATGCTCGCCTTGGCCGAGGGAGGCATTCGCGCCTTCCGCGTGCGCGGCGGTAGTACCGGTCGTCCAACCGCCTTTGGCCGTCAGGATCGCTGGCTCGACTACCCCGGCTACGAATCGATGTTCCGCACCGGAGCCGAGCACAATCTGGCCCTCAGCTTCCTCATGGGCCTCGCAGACCTGCCCGGCCTAATCCGCCTCTGCCGCCGCTTCCCAGAGACCCCGGTCATCCTCGACCATATCTGCGGAGTGCGCATCCGCGACGGCGTCTGGCCCGAAGGCGATATTCGCACCCTCTGCAACATGGCCCGCTATCCGCGCGTCATGGTCAAGCTCGGCCCGTTCCAAGGCCTCGGCAACGGCGAGGCTCCTTACTTCGACCTCCTGCCCCTCATCGAACGCATCGTCGATGCCTTTGGCCCCGAACGCCTCATGTGGGAAAGCGACAGCGGCGGGCCCGTCCGCATGAAAGATCCCGCCAATGACTTTGCCGCAGCAATCGCCCTAATCCGCGACCACGCCGACTTCCTCAGCCAAAGCGACAAGGAGCAGATCCTAGGTAAGACGGCCGAGGACTTCTTCTTTAACCGCTAGGAAAGGACCGCCATGGAACTCACCGACGCCCATCTCGACGAATTAGAACAACGAGGTTTTATCATCTTGCCCGGCTTCCGCCACGGCGAGGAGCTAAAAGCAATGCAGCAAGCCCAGCGCCGCGTCTTGCCATCGTGGGATGAAGTAAAAGACGACCCGCCCCCTGGCCGCGCCATGCTCACCGAATTCCCACCCCCCGAAATGGCGCTGCTGCGCGGCATCGTCCACCATCAAGCCTGGGCCTTCGCTAGGAAGTGGTTTGGCAGCGAGCATATCCACTTCCGCGCCGGTTGCATGATCGCCCGCTATCCAGGCTTCAAAGGCGGCGGTACCGGCTCGGACGCCTCCGCGCTGCATCTCGACAACGGCAACAACTCGCTGCTGCCGCCCTCCGACTCAGCCCGCGCCTTCGGCCAACTCGGCTTCTGGCACCACCTCGAAGCAGTCGGCGAGGACCAGGCACCGCTGCGATTGATCCCCAAAGAACACGGCCGCGATATGAGCAAAGCCGTGCCGCTCGTCTGCGAAGCCGGCACCCTCTGCGTCTTCACCAATTACACCATGCACTCCGCCAGCGACTATCTGCGCGCCGATGGCCAGCGCTACACCTGGGGTTTTGGCCTCGGCCGCGCCGACCACTACTGGGAGGGTTTTCGCCATTACACCGACAAGGGCCAAAACCCGATCTTCCGCGAATTCATCGGCACCCTCACCGCCGCAGAAAGGGAAGTTTTCCGCTTCCCGCCCGCCGGCCACGCCTATTACACACCGCAAACCCTCGCCGCCCTCGAAGAACAGTACCCCGGCTGGAACGCCCGCAATGAATACTAACTCGGCGGAGGATCTGCCTTGATGCGCCCTCCTCCATTCCGTACACTCCCCCGCAACTAGCCCATTTTACCTTCTCAAAGGAGTCTCCATCGTGAAAATCGGCCTCTACGCCTCCATGTTCGGCAAAGACGATCCGCCCACCCTGCAAAGCATCGAAAGTTACATCGATCACGCCTACGACCTCCGTCTCGACTTAATCGACTTCCGCCGCGACCGCGGCTTTAGCTCCGAAGACGCCGACTACCTCATCAAGACCAAACTCGCCTGCATCGAAAAGGGCCTTGCCATCGGCTATTTAGCTTCCGGTGGACACTTCGTCGGCAGCGACGAGGACCTGCGCGACAAGGTCGCCACTGCCAAGGCCGATATGGACATCGCGCTGATTTTGGGTGCGCCCATGATCCGCCTGTTCTGCGGCCAGCCCCTCACCGAACCAAAGGAGCGCGCCCGCGAAATCCGCTGCTTTCAAGAGGTCGCCGACTACGGCCTCGAAGTAGGCATCGCCATGGGCCTGCAGAACCATCCCTCCACTGGCGACGACGTCATACGCATCATCGAGGAAACCGACCGGCCCAACTTTAGCTTCCTGCTCGACACCGGCCAGTGGTGCGGCTCGCCGGCCCGCAACCAAGGCATTCCCGACCCGGACCACGACATCTACGCCTACATGCAGCAGACCGCCCATCTGGCCACCCACGTCCGCGCCAAGTTCTACAAGATCGACAGCGGCAAGGAGGAGTGGATCGACTACGAGCGCATCGTCCCCATCCTCGCCGAGGCCGGGTACAACGGGCCGCTCTCCGTCGTCTTTGAAGGCCAAGACATCAACGATTGCGACGACAAAGAGGTCATGCGTTTGGCGGCCGCACAACTGCGGGATTTGGCCTCCCGGCTCTAATGGAGACTGCGCCATGCGCGTCAACCGGGATCAATTCTTAGAACAAGGCTACGTAATCCTGCGCCACTGCATCCCACCGGAGATGCTGGATGCGGTGCGTACGGCCTGCGAAAAAATGGTCGATCGCCAGCGGGTAATCTGGTCCCGCGAGCGAGCACCCGATGCGCCCGCTGGCGGCGTCTGGGAAACTGCTGCCCAACCTCGGCTGCACCTGCAAACCATGCAGGACCAAATCGATGCGGAGACCGCCCTGTCGATAGAAATCTGGCTCCACGAAAACTTGCAGGGAGCCAGCAGCGAGTTGCTGGGGTTAAAGGACGCCGCGGTTACCGAGATGATGATGATGTGCAATCCGGTCCGCGACCACGGCCCGGCCAAGTGGCACCGCGACTTCTATCCGCCTTACTGCGCCCCACTCCAAGGCTACGTCGACGACATCCTCGAAAACGGCCCGCGCTATGTGCAGTGGAATATCCCGCTCTACGACGACGACGTGCTGTGGGTCGTGCCCAAAAGCCACATCCGCCGCAACACCGAGGAGGAAAATCGCCAACTTACCAAAAACAACCGCGTCCCGCTCGCCAGCGGAGTGCAAACTCACCTCAATGCCGGCGACGGCGTGGCCTACATCCTGCCGATCCTACACTGGGGCAGCAACTACAGCACCAAGCTGCGCCGCACCATCCACGGCGGCTTTTCCGACTTCACCCACTACCCGGACCTCAGCTACCTCGAATATCTCTCGCCAGCGGCCCAAACCACCTTCACTCGCTGGGATCAACACAGCCACCAGAAATTGGGCCAAACCGAGGCCGCGCTCCGTGCAGCCTTGCAAAAGGACGGCGCGGCCTACTGCGCCGCGCTCGACATCCTGCATCCAAGCCGCGGCCCCAAGGGCCAGTTGCAATCGACACTGTTTTTGAGCAAAGTCGCACGCCGCATCAACCACCTCAAACGCCCCGATTTTGCCGCGCTTCCCGCCCAAGACCAACGCTACGCCACCAGCATGCACCCGATGACCTTGCAGTGGGGGCAACGCATCGCCGACCGCTTTTCAGCAGCGGAAGCCGCCGCGCTGTGGGCGCGATTCAAGCCCGTGGACGACGCCCTCCAGGCCCCGGAGTTGCAATGGGGCCCCGGTTTCCAAGGCGAGGATACCCATTACTACCTCAACGATGTGCCCGCCGACCTCAGCGTCGAACGCTTTATAGCCGATTGGGATCAAAAAGCGTAGCTCAGCGCCACGCTGGGCGTACCCGTCCGCGCTGCCGCTTGCAGTTTGAGCCGCTTGCCGTACTTATACCGCACCCGATCGCGTTTGGTCTCAATTACTTGGATGCCGTGCAAGAAGTCGTATATCATACTGCCGGCGATGGTAATCACTCCCAACGCAACCAGCGGTACGCCTATCCCGCGATCGCGATGGAACTCCTGCAGGCGGTACTTGGGCGTCTCGCCTTCTAGCGAAACGGGAATCTTCTCATAGCGGCGCTCGTTGTCTTTCCCGGCGTTGAGCACCAAGACGTCAAAATCCGTATCTGGGAAATCGCCCTCGTTCTCCCCAAGCGCCGCCCCAGCGACAATCGCGGCGACACCCGCAAGACTCGTGGCCAAAAGCCACTTCCCGGTCGTAGGTTCCCCGGCGTAAAAGTGCATCATACCCGGCACCGGAATCGCGCTCCGCATCAATCCGGTGGAGATGCGGCGGTTCATGTCCTGGTACTCTTCATAGGTCATGTCCTGCGGTATGGGCATTAGCGGTGCCTCGTTCAGCACATCGCCTGTTCCCTGCGCTACAGCCAACGACGGCACGACGAGTGCCAGCACAAGCGTCACTATCCCTAGCGCGTATTTTCTCATAGTTAATCCTCCTGTCTTAGTAGTGATCGAAGTAGTGATCGAAATGGCCGTACAGCCTGCTCTTGGTTGTCAGCCAGCACCTACTACTCCATTACAAGGTAGAATTGCTATCTCAGAAAGTCGAAGAAGCGGCGAGACGGTTTAATCGACCGGTCGAGGAATTTTTCAAGCTCGTCGCGTTTCATGGCGACCTGGTCGTTCACGCTCGCAGTGTCGTCCAGTATCCAGTCGGGTATGTCATTTTTGACCTGACTCGACGCCATGGGTTGCACTCCAACAATTACCAAATCTCCCGAGATAGTCCAGCTTCCTGTGGGCGGTCGGCGGTCCTTGGTGTATTTGTCGCGATGAAGGAGGTTTTTCAATACCAAACGGGGTCGTTCAAATGCGCGACTCTGGTATTCGTCCAGAGTCATAATTTTACACCAGTTGGGCAGTTTTGAACCCGGCGGCAAATTTTCCTCAAAGAGGTGGCACAACACCGATGAGGAAAGCCTGAGAATGTCCATATCTTGGTATTCTGCATCGGCGGTGGAGTTCATCTCGTGCAAAACCTGGTTCAGATATTCCCGGTAGAGAGCCGTAGTCAACTTTTCACTGATACCCGAAACCGATCTTTGAAGATTGCGGCGAGTTGGAGTGTCGTCGCCGGGCAGCGATGTTCGGGTGTAAATCATCAGACATCGCTTTATAATCTCAGGCGGGAAGTTGCGGGCCTCTGCATTCATAGACAGCGCGAAGCATGGATACTCAGGATACTGTATCGTTTCGTCCTTGATGATTTCCGGTGCATGACGGCTGAAGCGATCTCGGGTCACGTCGTCGAACACAACGGGGAACCGCTTGTATGATTCCTGCAAACCGCGCAGATTGCTGCGCGTGAAGTACCGCGTCTCGACTATCCGGGGATAGGAGAACATGGACCTCATCAGCGTTTCGATCAGGATGCTCTTGCCGCAGTTGCTCTGACCGTATAGCACAGCGAACATGGGCTGGTCGAAGCTAAAGTTTCCCTTTCGGAGAGCGTTATTCCTTAGATCGCACATTAGCGGCGAAAAGTAAAACCAGCACATGAACGTGTAGTAATCCCGCTGCAACCTAGGAACGTCTCCTGCAAATCCGTTTTCGTAGTTTCCAAAGAACTCCAGCCATGCCGTTACATCACTTCGCACCTCGGCAGGGTCAGCCTCTAGGCTCAGTTCGTTACCCGAAAGGATGAACCTTTTTCCATCGTAAGACAGAAACGTCCTAGGGCCATCATCTTCCTGCCTCGATGTCACTATTCGGGTCATCTGCTTGACGATTCTCGAATCGAATCGGATGTGACCTTTGCCGTTGGGACGAATATCCGCTAGGGCCTGTCGGCGGATCGGTGTAATGCGTTCTACCTGCGACAGAACCTTCGAAATGCTGTACTCGGCTTCGGCCTCCTGTTCAGGTGGAACGTATATCGTCATTCCGCTTGGGCTAGAATCGGCTTCTTTCAGTACCGGAGTCTCTTGGATCGGCATTAGCTCTGCCGAGACGGGGTTCTCTCTGAGGGGCACTCGGTTAGCGGCAATGGCACGTACAGCTTCGTATTGGTTGGAATAGTGCGTCCAAGCCACATCGTCGTTGTCGAAGGCGATCAGGGTCTCGGCTTGTCTGCCAGAAAACGCGGTCTCGGACAGATTAGCCGATCCGACGATGACACGCCTGAATCCCTCTCTTTCTAGCAGATAGATTTTAGCGTGGGCGATGGCGTCCTTCACTACGAAGAAACGCGCTGTTCCTTTGGCGGCACGATCGTAGATGATTCTCCGGCGCTCGTCAGATAACTCTGCGATCCCAACAAAACCTTTGTTCAGCTTTTCGTTCACGACGGTCTGGAACGCCAAGAGATTCGCGGCGTCCCGTGTCAATATCCCATTGTGTCCAAAGACGCACTCGAAATCATCGTAATCGAAGTCCCTTAGTAGCCCTAAGATCATCGGAATGCTTGGGGTGTACGTGAGTGTACGCATGGACGAAAAGCCGCCGAAGAGGTCCATATCAAAACGCTCGACTCTTTCGGCACGTGCATAAACGACTTCCAGCCCATTGCTTTGCGTACGAGAGTCAGGATCATCAAAGGCAAAATTAGGTTGTAGCGTCATCAGCAATGTTCCTCGCGATTAAATTTTTACGCAGATTGAGAAGCTGAATCCCTTGGCATTGGATCCGGCGTTATTCGGAAAATCCGCTGGCGTTATACTTACCTTAATAACATAACTCTTAAGAATGCCAAAAGTGGCACCGCCATATTCACCGTCACGCCGAAAGGACCGTCACTCCATGATCTGGCCACTTAGGTCGTCCATTCAGCCATCGGTTGTGACTTATAACACCTGAACGCGGCAATGGTGTCACCGCTATTGCTATCTCAATCAACTCTACGAACTCGATCTATTGCGGTATCACTATCGGCGGGCTCACTATGAGCCGTCCCACTCCTTGCCCTAGGACCGGGAGCAGCCTACTTTCCTTGGGTATCCGGCCAGACTCCTCCGCTGCGAAGCCGAGCGGGAATTGAACTTTTTGACGTGGTCGGTCCAATATTTCTCTGTTGGGACCGACCCCGTTCCACTGCAAATCCGTCAAATCTTCCCATGCAGGGTGCGTGGCCGCAACGCCCATCTTTCACGCGGAGAAATCTCATGAAGATAGCACGTCTGCTAGGGGTAGGTTGTACCTCGCTCGTCCTGCTCGCCTGCAACGGCCAAGAAGTCAAGACCGACACCCCAGCCAAAGTGGAGACCGAAGAAGAAAAGGTCCTCTACGCCTTGGGCCTAGTCATAGCACAAAACACCATGGAACCGTTCAAGGGGCAATTCAGCGACGCGGAAATAGCGGTGGTCCTTAAGGGTTTTGCCGATGCCCTCAAAGGTGGCGAGCCCATCGTCCCCCTAGAGGAATTCGGCCCCAAGATCAACCCCATGTTGCAGGAGCGCTTGCAAAGAGTTCAGGCCCAAGCCGAGGCAGAGGGCAAGGCCTTCATGGAAAAGGCCGCCCAAGAAGAAGGCGCCGTGCAGACAGCTTCCGGCCTCATCTTCAAAGAGTTGAGGGCCGGCACCGGGGTCTCGCCCAAAGCCACTGACCGGGTCAAAGTGCACTACCACGGCTCGCTGATTGACGGCACTGTCTTCGACAGTTCGGTGGAGCGCGGCGAGCCTGTCACCTTCGCCCTCGATCAGGTAGTCAAAGGCTGGACTGAGGGACTGCAAATGATGAAAGTGGGCGGCAAGGCCAAGCTGACCATCTCGCCCGAATTGGCCTACGGCCCGGGGGGCCGCGCAGGGATTCCGCCCAACGCCACCCTGATTTTTGAAGTCGAACTACTAGGCATTGAGTGAGGTTCACGTCTCCCACTCCGCGTAAATATCCGCGATCACTTCGTCGATCGGCGCCCGATGCGTCTCCGCGTCGAGCACCGACGCCTGAGCCGAGGCCTCGGCGAGCAGGGCCGGCAATTTAACTTGTTCCGCGTCAAAGACGTACTCGTGCCAGCCGGCCTCCGTTGTCAGGAGTTCGGCGCGGCTCAAGTCAGGTGCCTCCTCCCCGCTCGTCTGCAAGCGCAACCGCCGTCTGTCCCCAAAGTGATTGCGCAGCTCGTCAAAGGGGCCGTCAAAGGCGATTCGCCCCCGATCTATCATCACGATTCGACCGGCCAACTGTTCCAACTCGTCCATGTCGTGGCTGGTGATCATCACCGTTACGCCTTTCTCTCGGTTCAGATCCTTGATAAAGTCGAGGATATGGCGCCTAGCCAGCACATCGACACCGATCGTCGGCTCGTCCAAAAAAAGGATCTCCGGCTCGTGCATGAGCATCAGCCCGAGGTCTGCTCGCATCTTCTGCCCTAGGCTCAACTGCCGCGCCAGACTGTCCATGAACTCGCCGAGACCCAGCAACTCGCGCACAAAGCCAAGCATCCGCTCGTAGCGCTCCTGCGGAATATCCCACACGACCCGCTTCCATTCGAAACTCGCCGACACGGGCTGGTCCCACCACAGTTCGGTGCGCTGGCCAAAGACCACGCCAATGCGGCTGACATAGGCTACCCTATCCCGCATCGGGTCCATTCCCAAGGCCCGCACGCTCCCCGACGTCGGTGCCAGCACGCTCGACAGCAGCTTGACCGTCGTCGATTTGCCCGCGCCATTGGGGCCAGCGTAGGCGACGATCTCGCCCCGGCGCACCACAAGGTCCACATCCTGCAGGGCGCGAATCTCGCGCACCCGGGGCCGAAAGAGATTCTTGAACACATCGCGCACATGGGCCGAGCGCTGGCGTTGGTAGAAGGTCTTGTTGACCCCCTGCAACTCAACTGCGATGTCCCCAGCGCAAATAGCGCTGCGATCCAGTGTGTCCATAGTGATTCATTCCTTTCTTGATAGCTATCAGCGCCACAAAGCTCAGGGCGCAGGCGAATATCGGCGTAGTCCACAGCGATCCAGCACCTTGGTCGATCTCAAGCAGGATCCGACAGGGATACCAAGCGACAAAACCCACCGGCAGCACGCTCAACAGGCCGTGGACCAAGAGCGGATGCAGCCCATCGAGGGGGAACGACTTCAACTGCCAGGCGAAACCAATCGCGCGGGAGCTGATCTCCTCGGCCCCCACCGGCGACCAAAACGCCAGCGCGCTCCACAAATAGCAAAAGGCCAAAACCACCACGCATGAAGACAGTAGGTGGACTCCATAGCACAGCCACCAGCCGGGTTCCAAGGCCATATCCAGCCGCCCCAAAGACCAAGCGCTGATCCCCAATCCGACGATGGCTCCCCAGCAGCCGGAGAAGGGCATAAAGCCTTCCGTGAGCAGGGCCATCCACAAAGGCTGCGGCTGCACCAGCGTGTGGTCGAGCTGGCCGCGGCCAATGCGGCGGCTGATGGCCAGCACGTTGTAGCCGAAGAACATTTCGAGTAGTCCCTGTACTAGGGCGGCGTAGCCGAGCATGAAGAGAATCTGGTCTTGGCTCCACGCCCCGATCCCAGCAAAGCGCTCGGCTAGGAGGAATACCGCCACCACCCCCGAGAGGCTGAGGATGAAGTCGGAGACGACGTTGATGAGAAAAAACTTGAAGTCCCGGGTCATCCACATGAAGTCGAGATAGGCCTGCACCCGCCAGCGCCTGATAACCTGGACTACGGGGTTACGGTTAGCCGCCATGGGACACCAGCCTTTCGCGATTGTGGCACCAGAGTGCGTGCGCGCTAACCCACAGCACTACAGCCCAAGTTATCTGCAACGGGATGAGGTCGTGTGGATCGCCCGTGCCGGTGTACAGGCGCAGTGGTGCCGACGCCAGCGAGGCAAAGGGCAGCCATTCGAGATAGTCCCCGAGGCCCCACGGCAACAGCGCCAGCGGCACCAGCCGGCCCGACAACAGCACCGTCAATGTGGTGCGGATCCGTTGCAGCGCGTACACGCTGTGCTCTAAGAATACCATGCACGCGGCAAAGAACAGATCCAACGCCGTGCCCACTGCCACGCCCAGCGCCAAACTGAGCAGGAACCACAGCCCGGCCGTCCACGTCGCCGGCAAGGGGTCAACTCCCAGCAGCGGCGCGACGAGCAACAGCGGTAGCGCAAAGAACAGCAGGCCGGGGATCCAGCCGCCGACCATCTCGGCCAGCATCTGCCCGTAGATCCCCATCGGCCGCAAAAAGCGGTTGGCTATATTGCCGCTCCACAGATCGTCGTCGATCTGGGTGCGGCCCGATAGCTGGTCCGCAAAAATTGCCGCGACCATGGTATAGGTCAGCACCGCCTCCAAGCTCATCCCCGCAACCACGCCTTGGCCCGCCATCACCGTGCGCCACAGCGAGAGCAAAATCGCCACGTGGAATAGCCGTAGCGCGAAATCGCCAATCAGGCCCCAAAGCGCGTCGTTGAGCGACTGTGTCGCGACGATGGCGATGGTTTTCCCGTATTTGTGCAGTAGTGTTATCATCGGTTATCTCCAAAAAAAAGACCGCAGACAATAAGCCCGCGGTCTCTGATAATCATGAAAAAAGCCGGAAGCGAGGCTTCCGGCTAAATTATATAACTCATTGTTTATAAATATCTTAGCTTGGCCTCTTCAGAGCGGCGTGGGCATACCTATCCTGTGCGAGGCCCCAGTGGAACCTCTCATGCGGCTCAATTCGATGCCCACGCGCAGGGCAATGGAAAAAAGATGGCAGTTGTTCGCTTGCATGGCAGGCCAATTATATGGAGGAGAGATTCATCATGTCAAGGCATGCAATACGGCCAAAGGGCGCGTCGGTGCATCATGTCCCCGAGATGGCGTCGATCATCTCCATCGTCTTCACCGCGTCGTCCAGACTACAGGCCGGGAACGGAAGTGCGCCTCCATCCAGGACCCATCTCAAGAACGTGCGATCCTGCTGATAAAATCCCGGTTTGTAGCGGCGATCGATGTCATCCCCTTCGACGTTTTCCGGCTGTCCGCCCCTGCGTCTCAAGGTTGCGGCTGTCCCAAGAGCGGACGTGAAGGTAACCCCATTGCCGCGCACTTCCACGCGGTGCCCTCCCGGAGCGAACCAGTCCATAGAGGCACGCCCGACAGCCCCGCCTGCGAAGGTCAACAGCGCCGAACAGCAGTCCGGCATGGGACCTTCCACAGTATGGTGCATCGGCTGGACGCTCTCCACGTCACCGCCGAAGAATCGCAGCAGGTCCAAGGCGTGGATGCCGTTTGCCACGCTCCAGCGTTTCAGGACCTCTTGCGGAAATTTCGGGTTTTCCCGGACCCGCTGGATATCTTCGTGGGCGTCCACGGTGACACTTTGTACCGGCCCGGATTCGAGGATCAACTCCCTGCCCTTGAGAAGCGTCGAATAGAACCGCCGATTCACGCCCACCATCGCCGGCGTACCCACCGCTTGCGCCAGATCGGCCAACGCCCGGGTCTGGGACGTATAAAGGCCAGGAGGCTTTTCCAGAAAGGTCGGGATACCGGACCGAATGAAGTCTGCGGCGACTGCGGCGACCTGGAGGACACTCACGAGAACGAAAACGGCGTCGGGCCGATTTCCTTCCAGCAGGCTCTCGTGTGAGTTCAGGCGATTCGACACGCCGAACCGCGCTCCTGTCTCTTCCAGAACGCGAGGATTGCTGTCCACAAGCGTCGTCACACACCCCTCGCGAAGGTCGGTGAGCACTTTCAGGTGCCTCTGGGCTATATTTCCGGCTCCAACTACCGCAATGTTCAGCATTTCGTCCTGTTCCATGTAGTATTGCATGTCTTGGCGCTGGGGAGAAGGACGCGGGTCGGCGGCGTCACTAACAGCCCGTCGGCAAGGGGTGGTACTTCACCTCGACTTCCACGTCTGTGACTCTCAGCGGACTCACCAAATCGTCCGGCCGCCCCACCAGCGCAATCTCCAAGCGGTTCGCCCCCTGCTGTGGCCGCACCTCCTGCAAGTCAAAAATCAGCCACATGCCCTGATAGGGGACGACCTTATAGCCGAACTCGCGGCGGCAGATCTCCCCTTGCAGCGACTGGCCGTTGAGCGCGACCTCCAAGCGGTCGTCCGAGACCAGATCGACGATCCTGATCCGCAAGAGCACCTGACTGACGCGGCCTTCTCGCGCGTCGTCCGCTAAGTAAAAGGGAATGGTATGCTGCGCCCGGTCGTCGGCTGCAATCTCCACTGGCAGCGCCACGGGGTACTGGTTTTCCTCATCCGCTGCCCGCCGCGCCAGCACGTAGTGCTTGTCCTTCTCCTGCATCAGATCCCGACTGCCCAGTTCGCTCAGCGCGCTGCGCTCTTGGTCTCCTAAGGGCCAGGGCATAAACCACGAGTACAGCCCGTCACAGCCCCGATCTAACAGATTCATCGCCGCCGCCCGCAGCTGGGCAGGAGAAGGACAAACCCGCTCGGCCCCAACCGACTCATCAGATACGTAGGGCTGCAGGGTGCCATAGACCGCCGCGTCGGCTGCGTGCGCCGCCTTGACCAGCCAATCTATCGGCATATCCCCGTCGAGAATCATATAGCCGTAGCGGATCGGCACCAAGAAATCCACCAACCCGCGCTCTAGCCAAGTCCGCACGTCCAACCCCTGCGCTAGGTTCATCTCCTCAGTGGGCAACACCCGCGCTCCGACCACCCCTGACCGCTGCCCACGCACCCGCTCGGCGAGCTGCTCTACGTAGTCGGTCAAAATGGGCGTCGTCTCCTCCACATCCTCCTCCCGCAAAATGCGTGGTGCCCCGCCCGGCAGGGCAAAGTCCAACTCGACGCCATCGGTTTCGTACTCGGTCGCCAACTCCTCAACCACTTGCAATATGTGCGCCCGCACCTCCGCGTGCGCCAACCCGCCACCGCCGTCGGCCAGCCTGTGGGCCGGATCCATATTCCCGTAGGCGGCCATCCGCAAGCTAGCCCAAAAGTCCATGCTGTGGTCGTGGGCCCGGTCAATGAGCACCGTCAGCGGGTCGAAGCCGCGCTCGATCAGGCTCTGCATATTGTGCCACGTGCGCCAATAGGCGGCCTGATCAAAGGGCTGAATATCCGCTCCGAACATCATCCCCACCCGCGATGGATAAAAAAGCCCGTCTCCGCGCTCGACCCCGTAGGCAAAAGTATCCACCCCCGTACCTGCAACCTCGTCTACTGGCACCCAAGCGTCTTCGAGTACCATCGGCGGCTCAAAGGCAAAAAGGTAGTAGTGCCGAGCATCGTTAAAGTAGATAGTGCGCTGCTGTCGCATGGCGTATCCTCCTTGTTTTAAAGGGAGTTATATACCCAAGTGCCAAAAATCATGTTCGCGGCTAATAAGCATTAATTATCAACTGCTGACAATTAAAAAAAGAGCTTGACGATGTGAAAGGGTTGTCCGTTAGTGAGAGCACCCCTTGCACTTCCCCAGCGGAGGCGGATCGCCTCTGCGGTCCAACGCGACCAAGAGTAAGTGTCCGTCGGAGAACATACCAGGGTCGGATTGATCGCATGAAGATCGCTGCCTATCAGGCACCACTGCTTGAAAACGGCTCAATGGAAGCATTGAGCTATTTACGGACACAAATAGATGTATGTGAAGACAAAGGCGTCGAAATACTGTGCTGTCCAGAGGCGGTCCTTGGCGGCCTAGCAGATTACTCCGACAGGCCGGCCGAACTCGCATTCAATATCGAAAATGGTCAATTAGAAGAGTTTCTTTCGCCTCTCACCAGCGAAACAGTGAGTACGATTATTGGCTTTACCGAGTCGGCAAACACAGGACTATACAATACAGCGGCGTTGTTGCATGAATCATATCTGGGGCATCATTGTCGAATGTTGTTTTTTGTTCAGTTGATTTTTTCTACTCGATACGACTGGGGTTTGCCCACATGGATCATTCGATTGAGGAGGGCACAGCCGAGGCGACTTTCGACCTGTTGGTTGATCCAGCTACGCGCCTTCAGCTTGTCGCCGATGAGGTGCTTATAGCGATAGATTTGCGTTTCGGCCAACGAGCGTCGATGATAGCCACTGGCCTGTTTCCACTCCTTGCGTCCCTTTCGTCGTATGGCCCGCAGGATTTCATCGCGCGCCAACGGGGGGACCTTACAATTACCATGCTGATGGATTGTAGCGTCTTTGCGCAGTGCGATGATCGGCCGAATCGAGGGATCACTCCGCGTGGCCAAGGCGTCGAACACCTTCTGTTTGTCATAGGCCCCATCGCCGCCTACCGCCTCCACCGCCTCGTCGACTTGGGTCAACAGAGGGGCCACCTGCGAGGCATCATCGATCCGATGGGACGTCAACGTCTGCGCGACCACCTCGCCGGTGGCCTCGTTGACCCCCACATGCAGTTTGCGCCACGTGCGCCGTTTGGTCCAGCCGTGTTGACGGACTTTCCTCTCGCCCTCGCCATAGACTTTCAAACCCGTCGAATCCACTACCAAGTGCATCGGGCTAGCCGGGCTATCGGGCTGCTTTTTCGGCAACTCCACCGCCAAGGCCCCTTGGCGACGCGACAAGGTCGAGTAGTCCGGCACGGCCAAGGCCAACCCCATCAAGTCCAACAGCGATTGGATAAACCCCTGCGTCTGGCGCAACGGCAACCCAAGCAACACCCGCATCGTCAACATCCATTCAATCGCTGGATCCGAATAGACAAACTGAGCACCCCGTTGCGATGGCCCCTGAGCATACCATTGCTTCCACAGACCATCGTCCAGCCACACCGTCAGGCTACCACGAGCCACCAACGCCCGATTATACGACGACCAATTCTTAACCCGATACACCGGTTGCGACTTGACCGAGGGCGAACTGCCAGATACTTTGCTCATCACAGGCTCTTTGGGAAGAAAGGAACGTGTTTCTTGCTGGAAACCACGAACCAATCTAACCGAAGAGCCTGACTCATTTCAAGACCCGAACACAGCTTTCATGCAACAACGCCGTTTGCAACTATAATCATTCAATGTATCAATATTAGCAATAACTGGGCCAGTTTCGCTCTCTACAAGGACAGTTGCGTTGCGCTTCACAGCGTCTCTGCTGAGTACTTGGGTTGATCTGACGGCCGTTTCGTGCAGGAAGGGCAAGTGGCGCTTGATCTTTGCGGGTGTGAGAGGAAGGGATAGTGGCGAGATTTCGACTTCGTGCCGAGCCTGAATGGGGTGAAGCGAAAACTCGACGTTGTGCAATATTTCGGGATTGGCGAACTCAGGCACTGAGCGCTCAATGACTACATGGTCACGGAGATTCCAAGTGTGAAGAGTATAAAACGTAATGATCTCGACGAGCGTTCCCAAAGCACGGCCTGCGGCTTTCTTTTTGTCCTTGGCGTACTCAAAGACCGTGTCCGCCAGAGTTTTTTGAAGTGCATCGACTGACTCAAAAGCCAATAGGTTTCTCCTAGCTTGTTTCGCCCATACTGTCTAAATATAGAGGTCCGCCACGGTTTGCCTGCGTCGTTTGTCCGGAGCGTAACGTGACTGCCTAACGGCGATACTGATCGAGCGCCCCTCGCCTTGGATCGAAAGTCGTATGGTGGTTCCACGAGGCGTCGTGCTTGTACATCACGTCCCGGATTAGGCGGCGGCGATAGAGGCTGTCGAGATTGTCGGTAGCCATTTTATCGGGGTCAAAGCGGTCGAGGATCAGCTCGCGTAGGCGCGTTTCAGTTGTAGCATGCTCGGCTGCACCAGCGAGGTTGTTCCACTCGCCGGGATCGCTCTCCAAGTCAAAAAGCTGCGGCTGGTGGCCGTGAATGTAATTGTATTTGAATTGGCCCTCGCGGACCATGATGCAAGGCGCGCCCACCGCTTCGTGGGCTTGAGCGAAAATATGGCGTCCCGCTTGCTGACCCTCAATGATCGGCAGGAGGCTGGTGCCATCGTGGGGCAAGCTCGCCTCGGCACCGGCTAACTCGCAAAACGTCGGCAGCAGGTCGAGGAGCGATGTCGGCGTCTCGACAGTGGTGCCGGCCTGCCACTGGTCGGGGAAGCGGACGATGAGGGGGACGCGGCACGACCACTCGTAAAAACAGCGCTTCTGCACCATTTCCTTTTCACACAGCATGTCGCCGTGGTCGGAGGTAAAGACCACGACCGTATTGTCGAGCAGGCCCGTTTCCTCCAACGTCGCCAGCAGGCCACCGACCTTGTCGTCGAGGTACGTCACCAAGCCGTAGTACGCGCGGCGCAGACGGCGCAGGCTCTCGGGATCGCGCAAGTCGAAGCGGCGGGTGCCGTGGTAGGCATTGAGCCAGCGATCCATCGCCGAGTAGGTCTCATCGAGATTGGCCGGGAATTCGGGGATGGCGATCTCGGTGTCGGCATAGCGATCCCAGTACGCCTGCGGCGGATGGAACGGCTCGTGTGGGTGGTGGAAAGAGGCGCAGAGCAAGAAGGGGGTATCGCCGCGTTGGGCGCGGAGGTATTCGACGGCGCGGAAGTGCGTCTCTTCGTCGTAGCTGAGAGCGTTGTGCCAGAAGTTGACGCGCACGGCTTGGCCAGTGTAGCCACCGGCGTTATACGTGGGACGGCTGTCCATGACCTCTTCGTAGTCTTCCCCCTTCGTCTCCTTAATGCGAATCCACTCTTCCTTGACCCACGAAAAGTCGGGCGGGTAAATGTCGGTCGTCAGCCGACGGTGAAAGCCGTGTACCTGGTCGGGGCCGACGAAGTGCATCTTGCCCGAAAGCACGGTGTCGTAACCCGCGTTGCTGAGATAGTGGGCATACGACGGCACGTCCGCGGCCAAAAGCGCGCCGTTGTCCCAAGCACCGATCTCGGATGCGTGGCGTCCGGTGGTGATGCAAGCACGGCCTGGAGCACACAGGGGGAACGGAGTATAGGCCGAGTCAAAGCGAACGCCTTCGGCAGCGAGGCGATTCAAGTGCGGCGTCTGGACGACTGGATGGCCGTAGGCACCGGTCAGAGCGGCGATGAGCTGATCGGACATTATGAAGAGGATGTTGGGTCGGTCGGACATGGTTTGAGCTTTCGGGTGAAAGGGAAAGAAAGGCTTACAGGAATTTTTTTACATAGGCGACCGAACGTTCGAACTGCTCCATCTCATAAGCAACCCGAACGTCCGCACTCTCGCCGCGCTCGTGCGGCGTCTGCCAATCGTCTGGATCGCCAGCCGCCTGATGCAGAGTGCGGATGGCATGTATTGTCTCGTGGAGAGGTCGCTCGGGAAAAGTCGCCCACCAGTCGTCTTCCAAAAGGCGAATGTGCCGGGCGACGCTCGCACCGAGTTCAATGCAGCCCTGGATATGCGGCACCTCGCGGTCGAATAGCGCAATTATCTCCGGCCAATCGACGACCCCGTCGCCGATGGCGCAGCGCTTGAGGCGATAGCCCGAAGGCGTGGGGTGGACCGTGTAGTCCTTGATGTGGACGTGCTTGAGGATCGGCAAGATGCGCTCGGCAAACGCTAAGGGATGCTCGCCGACGGCAAAGGCATTGCCTACGTCCATGGTGACGCCCAGTTGCGGACTGCCGACCTTTTCGCACAGCGACAGCAATTCCCACGAACTCAAATCCTGGTGGTTCTCAATGCCCACTGGGATGCCGTATTCCTCGGCAAGCGGCATGACTTCCTTGAAGGGCTGCACTAGGGCTTCGATGTAGTCCCGCATCCCCTCGGCACCATACTTGGTGCGGTTGCCTTCGAGGAGGCGGCTGATGGTCGTGCGCACGGCGCGGGCACCAGTTTGGTGCGCCGTCTCAATGGCTTGGCGCAGCGGCGAGATGTCTGCGGCGTAGTTGTCACCGCCCGTGTCCAAAAACAGGTCGAAACCAGCGCGCGTCTCGGCAAAAACCGCTCGCTCCTCGGGCGAGCAGTCGCCCAGCCATTGGGACGCAAATTCGACGCTGTGGAGGCCGTTGTCGCGGGCCAAGCGCGTCAGGCCCTCGGGAGTATGGGGGTCAATGGCACGGCCAGCTTCTTTGTGAGCGCCGGTAAAGCTCCAGGCGCAGAGTCCGATGTTCACAGCATTCCTCTTTTGATTGGGTATAGCTTATAGCTTCGCCTGCAAGTAGGGCACCAATTCGTCGTCTTTTTTGTCTTCGCTCGATCCATCGCGCATGTCCTTCACCTGCCAGACGCCTTTCTCCAATTCGTCCGGGCCGCCAATCAGGGCAATGGGAAAGCCCTTGCGGTCGGCGTATTTGAGTTGCCGACCCATGCCCTTGGCCTCTGGATACAGCTCGGTGCGGAGACCGGCTTGGCGGAGACGGCGCGCGAGGGCGATGTAGGACGATAGGGCTTCGGCGGAAAATTGGACGATGAAGATATCCGCCGATGTAGCGGCACCCTGCAAAAGTCCCAACTCCTCCATCGCGGCCATCAGCCGGTCTAAACCCAGAGAGGCCCCAACGCCGGGCAGGTGCTGCTTGGTGTAGAGACCGGCCAAATCGTCGTAGCGTCCACCGCTACAGACCGAGCCGATCGCCGGCAGATCGCCGAGCAAGGTCTCATAGACGGTGCCAGTGTAGTAATCGAGGCCGCGGGCGATGGACAGGTCGATCACCAAACGATCTTTGGGAAACCCAGCACCCTCAAAGGCGTCCACGAGTTGGCGCAGGTTAGCAATCCCCTCGGCGGCGCGGTCGTTGTCGCCGCAGGAACGTTCTATCTGGTCGAGTATCTCGGCATTCGCACCCGCAGTCTGCACCGTCGCCAGAATATGTTTGGCCTGTTCGCCAGAAACCGAAGCCGTCTCGCTCATCTCGGCGGCGACCTTTTCCGCGCCAATTTTCTGCAGCTTGTCGAGGGCGCGAAGGATAGCTGCCGACGCCTCGGCCAAACCGAGCGATTCAAGCAGACCATTGAGGACTAGGCGATTGTTGACGTGGATGGCAAAGCGCTCAAAGCCCAAGGCCGCGAGCAAATCGTGGATGACGAGCACCGTTTCAATATCCGAGGCATTGGCGTCGGTGCCGATGGTGTCAAAATCGCACTGATAGAACTCGCGGTAACGCCCGTGCTGGGTATTCTCGCCGCGCCAGACCGGGCCGATGTGGTAGCGCCTGAAGGGGGTGCCGAGTTGGCCGATGTGCTGGGCGGCAAAGCGGGCAAAGGGCACGGTCAGATCAAAGCGCAGAGCCACGTCGCGGCCCCCGTGATCCGCGAAGCGATACATCTGCTTATCGCTCTCGTCGCCGCCTTTACCAGTGAGTATTTCGCTGTATTCAAGGGCGGGTGTGTCGATGGGGGCGAAGCCGTAGGAGCGGAAAACCGCGCGGGCCTTGTCGATCAGCTCCTCGCGCGGCATGGCCAAGGCAGGGGGAAAGTCGCGGAAGCCCTTGAGGGTCCGCGGTGGGATCAGATCTCTTTTGTTGGACATAGGTTTACCAGTTAGTGAAGGAGCCGTCTTCACGGCGCAGGATCGGGCCGCCGAGCCATTTAAACTCGTAGTGCTCGGCCGCTTCATCGTTGAATTCTATTCCCAAACCGGGGAGCTCCGGCGGTAAGATGCACCCAGACTCATAGGGCAATTGCACCGGAAAGACATCTTCCATCACAGTGTGGCCGATGAGGCCGCCCTCTTGCACGGCGAAATTGTCGCAGGCAATGTCGAGGTGGGCACAAGCTGCGGCCGAGACTGGGCCGAGGGGATTGTGCGGGACGATTTTGATGTAGTGCGTCTCGCACCAATTGGCCACTTTGCGCGCTTCCGTCAGCCCGCCGACGATGCACAGGTCAATCCGCGCATAGTCCAGCAACTCCTCTTCGATCATCTGCCGAAACTCCCACTTGGTCGCGTAGTGTTCGCCAACGGCCAGCGGACAGCTCACGTGATGGCGCACTTGGCGATAGCTCTGAGGGTTTTCGCAGCGCAGCGGATCCTCGATGAAGAAGGGATCGTATTCCTCAAGCTGGCGACCGAGGCGGATGGTGTCGGGCGGGTCGAGGCGGGTGTGGACGTCAATGCAGATTTCGATTTCCGGCCCAACGGCCTCGCGCGCGGCGGCAAAGTGGGCGATTGAATCGCGGACAGCCGTGCGCGGTTCGAGGATTCCATCGCGGGAAAAGACCGACATCCGCAGGTACTTCCAGCCCTCGGCGACCCGTTCCTGAGCCGCGCGGGCTGTGTCTGCGGGCGTCTTGCCGCCGATGCCGGTGTAGCAGAAGACGCGCTCGCGCATCTTGCCGCCCAAGAGCATGTACACGGGTTGCCCCAGCGCCTTGCCCTTGATATCCCACAGCGCGATATCAATAGCCGACATGGCAGCCGCGTTGATCCGACCGCCGGGAAAGAAATCGACGCGGAACAGCAGTTGCCAAATGTATTCGGTGTTAAGCGGATCCAGGCCAATGATGTGGCGCTTCATGTGTTCGATAGCGCCAACGCCGGCCTGCTCCTTCCAAGTAATGCCAAACTCGCCCACACCGTACAAGCCCGCGTCGGTCTCGACTTTGACGAAGAGGTAATTGCGCGACCCGTGGCAGATCGGAAAGGTTTTGACGTCGGTGATTTTCATAGAGAATCTCCTTTATTAGTAGCTCCATAATATCAGGCCGCGCCTAGCCCAAAGCAAAGACGGCCTCGCCGACGACGATGGCCACAAGTCCCAAGAACATACCGACTTTGAGCAAGCGGCCGAGGTGGTCGTCGGCCAGCACAGCGCGTTGGCGATACAACTGCCAGAGGACGTAGCCGACCAAGACATGGACCGGCAGCAAAGCGAGCGCGTAGAGTGCGCCGTAGATGCCCGTGAAAAACGGCATCCAAGTAAACCCAACCAAGATCAAATAAACGATAGCCACGAGCACCCCAGCTTGGGCACGTCCCCAACGCAGAGGCAAGGTGCGCTCGCCGCGGATCTGATCCCCGGCCACGTCTTCGATGTCCTTGACAATTTCCCGCCCCAAGTGAAAGAGGAAAGCAAAGAGCGCCGGAATCCACGAGCGCCCGATATCGCCAGCGGCCAAGGCACCATAGGGGAAGGCAATAGCCCCGACAAAAGCGACGAGCACATTGCCCCACAACAGGCTGTTTTTTAAGGAAATACTATAGACGGCGAGCAAGGCGACAACGGCTAAGGCGATCAATCCATGCCAGAGGCTGAGCCAAAACGCGAGCGCACAGCCAGCTAAAGCGAGAAGCACACTTTGCATGCGGGCCGCGTTCGGGCTGAGGCGGCCGGAAGGCAAAGGGCGCAGCGGGCGATTGATGCGGTCAATGTCGATATCCATCAAATCGTTGAAGGCATTGCCGGCACCATTGATCAACGCAGCAGAAAGAGCGGCGAGCAGCATGGCGGGCCAAGCGGGGGCTTGGCCCGCGGTCAAAGCGCCAATACCGACCGAGAGCGCGGTGATCAGGCCGTTGAGCGGCCGGGGCAGGAGGAAAAAGGCGCTGAGTTGCGCCAAGAAAGTTTGTGACGAGATCGAGTAAAGGGCTTCTATTCTCATTTAAGAAATTAGCCGCTGTCTAAAACTAGGCGGGGCCGGCACTATATAACGCGATTTCGTCTGGGCGCAGCCAAAGGACGCTGGCAAGCCTAGCGTCGTTCGGCGCACTCCTGCTACTGTCCGCGCCGCATATTTTTAAGGTAGGTCTGCGCCGATTCCAAGTTCGGATCCAAAGATAGGGCGCGTTCGAGGTTCTCAATCGCCTCGTCGGTGCGGCCTAGGTAGAAAAGCGAGGCGGCCATGTTGGTGTGGTTTTGCGCCTTGGCGTGACCGATATCGATCAGAGTCCGATACAGACCGAGTGCCTCCTCGTAACGCTTCTGCCCGAAACGCACAAAGGCTAAGCGATCGAGCGCTTCCGTGTTGTGCGGTTCGACTAGCAGGGCGCGTTCGTACTGCTCCGCTGCAACTTTGGTCCGCCCCAGTTCCTGCGATGCCTGACCCATGAGGACATGAAGTCTAGCCGCCATCGGCAGGTCCGATTGCAGAGAGATGGCCTGTGTCAACGCCGCAAGCGCTTCCTCATAGCGCTCCAATTGGAATAGCGCATCGCCCATGCCGGCATAGGCCAGCGCGTGCTCGGGGTCAATTTCGAGCACTACGCGGTACGACGCGATGGCTTCCTCATGGTGCCCCTGTTTCCTCAGGACCTCGGCAGTGTTCTGAAGGGTGGCCAGATCGTGCGGCTTCAGTTCTCGGACGCGGAGCAGATATTCGTCGGCTTCCGCAAAACGCTGCTGTGCAATCCGCAGACAGGCCAGATATACGAGAGGTTCCACAGTACCGGGGTTGATCTCTATAGCGCGCTGGAAATGTTTTTCCGCTGTCTCGAGCCGGTCCAGCTCAAGCGACGCCCGGCCCATAAGGACGTAGAGAACACCCGAGATCGGCTGGTTCGGTTGAAGAGAGACTGCCCTGCTCAGCGACTTGATTGCCTCGTCGTATCGACCGAGGCGGAACAAAGCATCGCCCATGCCGGCATAAGACAGCGCGTACTCCGGGTCGCTCTTCAGCACAGTGCGGAACGACGCGATGGCTTCCTCATAACGCTCCTGTCTCCTCAGCACCGAGCCCAAATTATGCTGGGAGGTATTATGGCGAGGATCGAGTTCCAAGGCGCGGAGAACGCTCTCTTCGGCTTCTTTGAGATGGTTCATTTTTATAAGTGCGAGGGCGAGGGTGGAATGTGCGTTAGCGAAATCTGGGCGCTGTTCCACCGCGATGCGGGCGGCGGCGTGGGCTTCCTCCGCACGGTCCGCTTCGGCCAATGCCGCGGCCAGATTGAGATGTGCATCTCGCGCCTCGGGATTGAAAGAGACAATGTGGCTGAAGAGACTGATCTCGTCCCGGTAGATGCCCGCCTGCTGCCAGGTCATCGCTCCGAGAAGCGCCAAAACGACCACTGCGAGGCCGCACGCGCCCATCCTGAAAGAACTCGCTAGCCTACCCACGCCATGAACGGCACTACCGATGAGTACCGCCATCACGCCGATGCCGGCCAGATACTGAAAGCGATCAGCGACGAGGGAAAACTGCATGTAGCCGTAATCCACAAAACCAAGCACTGGCGACAGCGTCACGGCAAAGAACGCCACCCCGGCCAGTGGCCCACGGCCCAAGCGCTCCCGGCCGAACCAGAGCAGTGCCACAACCGCGACGCCGGCAACGACATAGACCCAGGCCAGCGGGTCGCTGATGCTGATATCCCACAGCGGATAAACCACAGCCAGTTCGGTCGGCCACAGCAGTTTACCGGCGTAAAACCACAGGGCACGCGCCGCGATGAGCGTCCGCTCGATCAGCGAGTAGCCCAGCGAAAGCGGCTCCCGGGAGGTGTAAAACGACAGGTCTGCGGCCGTGATGCACAGCGCGACTAGGAAAAACGGCATCAATCGAATCAGGTCGCTCTGTGTTACGCGGCCCCACTGCCACCAGTGATAGATCAGCAGGGTTGCTGGCAGGGTGACCACAATGGACTTGCTCAACAAACCAGCCACGAACAGCACTAAGACGAGGATATAGCGTTCCCGTCGAGGCTCTTCCACAAATCGGATCCAGCCCAGCACCGCGGTCAGATAGAACAGGGCCGAGAGCACATCCTTGCGCTCGATGATCCAAGCGACCGATTCGACGTGCAGGGGATGGACGGCAAACACCGCGGCAACCAACCAAGCACCGGGCACACAAAGCCGCAGCAGCAGACGCCACAGCAGCGCCGTGTTGGCAAAGTGCAGCAGAATGTTGACGACGTGATAGCCGGTCGGAGCCAACCCCCATAGTTTGTGTTCCAGCCAGAAGGTAGAGTACGTCATGGGCCAATAATGGCCTTCCCCAACGTCTCCTTGCAAATAGGCACTGCCGGGAGCAAACCACAACTCCGCAATGCCGTCCCAGTCTCGAATGGCCGTCAATGTCGTCACTAGCTTATCGTCCCAGACGAAGCCGGCCTGGGTAGCGGGAAAATAGCTGACGGCGACCAGCAGAGCGAGAACTAGGAGGGCCAGAGCGTCCCGGCGCGAGAACCCGGTCGCTGTGCAAGGCACGGGTGCCTGTTGCGTCTTGCTGGGTTCACTCGCCTGAGAGCTGATCCGCCGCGGCGCGTGGTTTCCCCTATTCTTCCGTTTCGCCATTGACTTTGCTCATCTAACCTGCATCCGCTACCATCCGATCTGCCGTAGAACGTGGCATGATTTGGAGCCGGACGAGAACGGATTCGTCAAATTGTCTATCACTGAGTTCGGCTCATAGGCCACTAGCACCATTGAATTATATTAAAGCAAAACAAAAAGGTCGCCGCCAAGAGACCTTTTGCCGCCAAAGCGCGCGGACAAATTTGCTCTTGACAGGCCCTAACTCGCAAAGTAGGTTCCCTAACGTTTTGTTTCTCAACGAGTAAGCTAGCTATGAACTCAGTTAAAGGGGCGTTGTGCGCCTCTCTTTTTTTTCTCAGCTCCGCCTTGGCCAATCAGCCCTTAGTCGGCGTGTCTTGGAATGCGCCAAGTGAGCTAACCGCGATCGCCGCGCTGAGCGAGCAGGTGCGCTACGTGGCGCGGAGCGTGGCTTTTGTCGAGGCCAGCGAAAGCGCGGTCGAGGAATTCACAAAGCGGGGATTTGCCATCCTCTGCCTCGACAGGCCACAAGCGAACGACCGCTATTTTGTCGCCGATCACCTCCATTTTCCTCTACCCCAAGGCATTGAGCTAGTCTTTGATGGAGGGGGCGAATGGGCGCTCTTGCGGGTGGGGCCGACTGCGCGTTTGCACGAGGCTCCCCATTTCCTCTGGCCGCTGCCCAACAACTACAGCCTAAAAGGGTGGCTAGATGCACCGAGGCGCGCGCCCAAGGCCCTGCAAACGGCCTCGCCGGCTGTGGCGGCCCTCATCGAGGAAGTCGCAGCCGAGCGCTTGCAAGCCCACGTCGAAGCCCTCGCCCTAAAAGACCCGGCCTTGGGCAGCATCCCCGGCAACATCCGCAGCCGCTTTGCCGTGCATCCAGAGATACTCGAATCAACCGAATACATCCGCTCGCAATTGGCCGCGGTCCTCGGCGACGGAGCAGTCGAACTGCATTCCTTCCCCATTGACTCTCAGCGCGTCATCTCCCACACTTCGCGTCGGGGCAACCAGGGAAAGGCACCAAGCGATACCACCGCGTACAACGTCATCGGCACGTTGGCTGGCACCGACCCAGAGGCTGGGTACTACATCGTCTGCGCCCACTACGACGCCACGGGCGTACGCTCAGCCGGGGGTTGGGACTGGCAACGCGACCCAGCACCCGGTGCCGACGACAATGCCAGCGGCGTGGCCTTGGTCTTGGAGAGCGCTCGGCTGCTGGCTGGACAGCAATTCCCTTGGTCCATCCGCTTTATCGCTTGGTCGGGCGAGGAATTGGGGCTGTTGGGAAGCCAAGCGTACGCGGATTTGGCGGCCGAGCGCGCCGACAACATTCTCGGCGTCCTCAACTTCGACATGATCGGCTTTAACGACTTGCAGCAACGGCTGGAGGTAGTGACGAATCCCGGTTCGCAGTGGCTAGCCACCGAGATGGGGGCCGTCGCCGAGCGCTACGGAATCGGTCTGGATATCGACGTGTTCGAAGACGCAGGCTCGCGCATCAGCGACCACGCGCCGTTTTGGATGTGGGGCTACGACGCGATAGTTGGCATTGAAAACCACATGCCCTCGGACACGACGACCTACGGGGTGCGCGAGGGGGTCTATCGGATCAACTCGCAGTACCATACGGTCGTCGATTTGCCCGATAGCATCAATTGGGAGCTAGTGCGCCGCACCACCCAGCTAGCCGTGGCCACATTGGCCCAGTACGGGTTGGGGGAGGGCATGCCAAACTTGGCGGTCTTCACCGACGATCTGCGCAGCGACCGCGCGGACGATCTCCGCGTCCGCGTCAACAACATCGGGCTGGGCGCGGTCGCCAGCAGTTTCTCGGTGCAAATCTCGCAATGCGCACTGGACTCCAGCCAGTGCGAGGTCATCCACCGCGCACATACTCCGGAGGAATTAGCCCCTGGCGCGAGCGCGGAATTGCACATTCCCTGGCAGCGATTTGGCGAGATGGTCTTTTTGATCGAGGTCGATGCAGAAGGGCAAATCGGCGAGGTCAGCGAAGCGGACAACCGCGTCTTCCAGCGCCTGCGCCTAGTGCCGCAGTCGAAAATCGCGGTCTTTCCCAACCCCTTTCGCCTTGGCAACGGCAGCGCGCTCCGCTTCAGCGGCGTGCCCCTCAAAGCCGCGGTGCGGATTTTTGGGCCAGCGGGCGATCTAGTGTGGGAAGCGATTGAGGACGACAACGCCCAGCGGCGCTTGGGAACCTTGGCCAACGAGGTGCTGTGGTACGGGGTCAACCACACCAATATACCGGTCGGCAACGGCGTCTATATCTACGCGATCCACTCCCCTGAAGGCACCCTGCTAATGAGGGACAAAATCGCAGTTGTGCGTTAAAAACACACTTTTGGTGTTGAAGAAGAGGAACTTGTGATCCACGCAATTTTGTGGGATAATGATGGCGTGCTGGTAGATACCGAGGGGCTGTACTTTCAGGCGGGGCAGGAGGTCATGGCAACACAGGGTGTTGAACTGACGCAGGAGGATTTTGTCGAGCAGTCATTGCAAAAGGGGCAAAGCGTATTTGACCTATTGCCCAACCAAGATGCTGAATTAATTGATCAACTGCGCCTGCAGCGCAATGCGCGCTACAGTGCGTTGTTGCGGGAGCGCGTGCGGGTTTTGGATGGAGTACTGGAAACGCTCCAGACCTTACACGGCCGCGTGCTCATGGGGGTGGTGACGGGGTCGCGGAGAGATCACTTTGACATTATCCATGCCCATACGAATCTGCTGCAATTTTTCGAGTTTGTCGTCGCGCGGGAAGACTACAAAGAAGCAAAGCCCCATCCCGATGCGTACTTGACGGCCATGCAACTACATGGGTTAGAACCTGAGACATGTGTCGTCGTGGAAGATTCTGAGCGGGGATGCGTAGCAGCAGCAAAGGCTGGATTGCGCGTGCTGGCCGTGCCAAATGAGTTGTCGCAACACGGCGACTTTTCGCCTGCGTACAAAGTACTAGGATCGGTGCGCGAGGTGATGGACGAAGTAGAAAAGTTGCGTTGACAGTTTTTTCGCCCAGCCATGGGATCTTCCCAACTCAGCTTCCCAACGGACAACCCTCACACCGCTCTTCCGTCCCACAAAATTCCAACTCACACGTCAGCAGCGCGTCCACGTGCCGTTTCCAGTCTGCGGGATAGCGCAGCGTCCCTTCCAAGCGGAAACCGCTGACCAAAGAGCGCAGCAGGGCAAAGCGCGTCTCGCGGTCGGCGACTTTGGCGCGCACTCGCTGGCGCGCCTCAGCCAAGCAGTCGAGATACGCAGCAAATTCCCCGTCGAAAATCTCTTCGAAATCTTGCCGCAAGCGACTGGATAGCGCAGGACTGGCATTAGAGGTAGAGATGCTCAGCCGCAAGTGGCCCGGATGCACCAAGGCCACCATGCCGATATTGGAATAGGCCGGGTTGTCGTAGGAGTTGATCAGGGCCTTGCGCTCCGTGGCGAGTTCGTACACCCGCGCCGTCAGCGCGCTATCGCGCACGGTATTCAGCACCAAGAACACGCCTTCGAGGTCGGACTCCGCAAAGCAACGCGGGTGGTGGGTAAGGCGTCCCGCCGCGGCCCATTCGACGAGCGCGGGCGTCGCACTTGGGCTTACCACCGTCAACCGCGCACCCGCGGCTAGCAAGCGACCGACCTTGTCCTCGGCCTCGCGTCCCCCGCCGATGACCAAGCAGGGCTGCTCCATCACGTCGAGCCCCACTTGGAAATAGGGATTGAGCAACTCGCTCACGCGCCCGAACCGCCGCTTAGGGCCGCGTAACCTTTGTCGTCGCTGGCACCAGATTCGACCGGGAAGCCGAGATCCAGCCAGCCGCGCTCAGTGCGCGACCCACCAAATCCAGCGGTGACATTGGCCACATCCGTGAAACCAGCGGCGGCGAGCGCCTCACAAGCGCGCATGGAGCGCGCGCCCGACTGGCAGCCGACGAGCAGCTTGGCATCCGTGGCAAAATTGGCTTGAACGACCTGGACGAAGTCGAGGTTGGGAACCATGCCCGCGGCGTGGCGTTGCATGATGGGAATGTTGAACGCGCCGGCCGGATGGCCGTTCTCGTATTCGGGGATGGAGCGGACGTCGATATAAACCGCGCCCGCGTCGCCTTCGAGCAGTTCCTTCGCCTCAGTGGGACTGACGTTTTGATAGCTCACGATACTTTATCTCCATTTGACAATGTCCGCTTTGCAGAGTTGGATTATTACATAAGGTAACGCACTACTTTCGCCATCTACAAGCCCACAGACTCCGGAGAAAGACGATTTTGAACGCATGGCACAGGGCTGGCGTACTGTTATTGGCTGTAGTTTTGGGAGCTTGCAGTGTGCAAGTGGGTGGGCAAGACGAGGGCGACGACGCAGACCCAGCGGCCCAAGCCGACAGCACGGCCGCCGATAGCCTCTCCAAGCCCATAGAAGCAGTACCCGTCGAAGTCGCCCTCGCACACACGGGCGAGATTTCCGCGCATTTGCTCTTCAACTCGACCATCGAAACCGAGGCGGCCGTCGAGATTTACCCCCAAATCAGCGGCCTCGTCAAACAGCTCAACGTCGAGGAAGGCGATCGCGTCGAAGTGGGCGACACCCTCCTCAGCATCGAAGACAAGCAGTTGCGCATCGCCGTTGAAGAGGCCCAAGCCAACTACCAGTATCAGCAGACTGGCTTCAAGCGCACCGAGGCCATGTTCGAGCGCAACCTCATCAGCGACCAAGAGTTTGAGACCAACAAATACAACTTTGAACAATCTCGCCTCAGGCTAGAGCGCGCTCGCCTAGAGCTGGAATACGCAGAAGTCCTCGCGCCGTTCTCCGGCGTGATCACCGAGCGCTACGTGCAGGTCGGCGCTCGGGTGGGGCCGAGTAGCAAGCTCTATGACCTCATCAAACTCGACGACCTCATCGCCCGCGTCTTTGCACCCGGCCAGTACCTCACCACCATCGGCAACGGCCAGCAGGCCCTTATCACCTCGGACTTTTTGCCCGACAAGCGCTTCCACGGCTGGGTCAAGCGCATTAGCCCCGTAGTCGATCCCAGAAGCGGCACCTTCAAGGTCACGGTAGGACTGCGCGACCGCTGGGAGTACTTGCGGCCCGGCCTCTTCGTCAACGTGCGCATCGTCACCGACACGCACACCGACGCCGTATTGATACCCAAGCAGGCCATCGTGTACGATGGCGGCGACCGGTTCGTGTTCGCCGTCGTGGACACCACGGCCGCGCGGATCAAGTTGCAGCCTGGGTTCGAGGACACCGACTTTATCGAGTCGCTCGCCGGCATCGACTCCGGCACCCCGATCATCGTCGTCGGGCAAAATGGCCTCAAGGACCGCACGCGAGTGCGCATAGTCAACTCAGCCGACGACGGCTCGGCTGAGCTCTCCGAAGACGCGGGCCAAGGCTAGGCTTCGGCATGAGCTCAGCCGAACGGCCCCTGCAGCAGCCCGTTAGCACATCTCGCTTCGCTATTGCAACCCGGCGGCCAGTCGCCATTCTCATGGTGGTGCTGGCCGTCTGCGTTTTTGGCTGGGTCTCCTATCAGCGGCTCTCGCTGAACCTAATGCCCGACATCTCCTATCCGACTCTGACGGTGCGCACCGAATATCCAGGCACGGCACCGGAGGAAGTCGAGACCCTGCTCTCCCGCCCTTTGGAGCAGGAACTGGGCATTGTACCGCACCTCGTCAACATCAGCTCCATCTCCAAGGCCGGGCAGTCGGACATCATCCTCGAATTTGAATGGGACACCGACATGAACGCGATGTCCCAAGAAATCCGCGAGAAGGCCGACCGCGTCTGGCTGCCCCAAGACGCCGAGAAACCCCTCCTGCTGCGCTACGACCCCTCGTTAGACCCGATCATGCGCATTGGCCTGCACGGCCCGCAGGATCTCTACGCGCTGCGCTACCTCGCCGAGCACGAAATCAAGCGCGAACTGGAAGCTCTGGTCGGAGTAGCAGCGGTCAAAATCAAGGGCGGCTTGGAAGAGGAGATCCACGTCGCACTCAACGAGCGCCAAATCTCGGTGATGGGCTTGGACATCAACCAGATCAACAACCGCCTAGCTCAGAACAACGTCAATCTGCCCGGCGGCAACTTGCGCGAGGGTCAAGTCGAATACCTGATCCGCACGCTCAACGAGTTCGCCACCGTCGATGAGATCGCCGAGTTGATCGTGGCGCGGCAGGGCGACGCCGATGTTTATCTGCGCGATATTGCCAAGGTCTCCCGCTCGCACAAGGACCGCGAGATCATCACCCGAGTCAACGGCCGCGAGAGCGTCGAGATCGAAATTTACAAGGAAGCCGACGCCAACATCGTCGCCGTCGCCGACAGGGTTCGCAACGCGCTCTTCGGCTTGCCAGAGCAGCGTGCGTACGTGGAGCAGAAGACCCGCGAAGCCCAAGAAATGGCCAAGCGCAGCGAGGAGCAAAAAAAGCAAGAGCAAGAGGAAGCGCGAAAAAAGCAAGAGGCTGCAAAAGCCGATTCGACAAAGAACGAGGAAGAGCAAAAAAAGGAGCTGGAAAAGAAAAAGCAGGAGGAAGCCCGCAAGGCGATGGAGCATTTGCGGATGACCGACTTCATCGGCCACCGCCTGCCCCCAGGAGCCAAGCTGGAGATTTTGTCCGACCAGTCGGGTTTTATCGAGAATTCGATCACCGAGGTCCAAATCAATGCGATCATCGGCGGGACGATGGCCGTGCTAGTGCTCTTGGTGTTCTTGCGCAACGTGGTCCACACGCTGATCGTCGGCCTGACGATCCCAGTGTCGATCATGGCGACCTTCGCGCCGATGTACATGTTCGACGTGTCGCTCAATATCATGTCGCTCGGCGGGTTGGCCCTCGGAATCGGGATGCTGGTCGACAACTCGATCGTGGTGCTGGAGAGCATCTTCCGCTGTCGGGAGGAGGGCGACGATCTGGTCCAAGCCACCGTTCGCGGCACCAGCGAGGTCGGTACCGCGGTGTTGGCCTCGACGCTGACGACGATCACGGTGTTTTTTCCCATCGTCTTCGTCGAGGGCGTAGCCGGGCAGATCTTCGGCGACATGGCGCTGACGGTCGTGTTCTCGCTGTTGGCCTCGTTGGGGGTGGCGCTGTACTTCATTCCCATGCTGGCCTCGCGCCAAATCGACCGCCAAGGCGGATTGGCCGAGCAGATCGGCCGCAGTGACTTTTTGCGCCTCCAGGCACTGAGCCGGGCCCGCGCGGTATTAAGTGAGCCGGGGAGCCGATGGCGCAAGGCGGCGCAGGTGGCCCTTTCGCTGCCTTACCTAGTCGGCGAGGTATTGTTGCGGGTGGGGCTGGCCGCAGCAACCCTCGTCGCGGCGCTGATCAAAGGAGCCTTTCTGCTCGTCGCCGAGCTGTTGTGGTGGCTAATCAAACCCGTCGAGTTCTTCTGGTTCAAGCGCGAGCAGACCTTTCAGAGTTGGTTGGGCGCTTGGGCCGCGGAAAGCCGCGTCGGCCAGTGGACCTTCTTCGAGCGCGTCTGGCCGGGCATCCTCGGCTTTGAGTCGCCGCGCATCCTCGGCGAGACTGTACAGCGCTACTGGCGTTGGGTGAACAGGTCCGAGCACTTAGCGTGGAAGATACTCAAATCCTTGTCGCTACCGCTGGTGTTGTTCTATCTGGTGGCTATGCGCTTCGTCTTTGGCACGGCGCTCAGGCTGGTGGGCATCGTCCTGCAAGTGGTGCTGATGCTCGTCGGGCTGGTGCTGGTGCTGGCACTGTGTCTGTTGGGCATGGCGCTGATGCCAGTCTTTTTGCCGTTGCTGTTCGTTTTTGAACGCGGCTTCGGGCTGGTGCAGCAGACCTATCCGGCCCTGTTGGGCTGGGCGCTCAGGCAGCGCTTGCTGATTATCGGCGGTGCCCTAGCTGCCCTGTTGGTCTGCTGGTACAAACTCCTGCCCGAACTGGGCACCGAACTGATTCCCCAAGTCCACCAAGCTGAATTCAACCTCGACCTCAGACTGCCGGTGGGTACGCCGCTGGAAGAGACCGCCGAGATCGTGCGCCAGATCGAAGAACTCGCAGGCAAACAGCCCCAAGTCGCGCGCGTGGCGACGACCGTGGGCACCGACCGGTCGGCGAGTTCCTCGGCCGAAGAAGGCGAGCACACCGCGCAAGTAACAATCCGCATGCAGGAGGGGTCCAGCGCCGCACAAGAAGCCGCGTTAATTCGACATCTGCGGGACGAGGTTGACGAGATCCCCGAAATCGAGGTCGAAGTCTCTCATCCGGCGCTGTTTAGCTTTAAGACACCCATTGAGGTCGAGATTCGCGGCTACAATCTGCGCCAGTTGCGCCAGTTGAGCTTAGAGGCCGAGTCGCGGATGGCCAGCTTGCCCGGGCTAGTCGACGTCAAATCGTCGCTGCAGGCGGGCAACCCCGAGCTACAGATCAGCTACAAGCGCGACCAACTCGCAACCTACGGCCTGTCGCTGCGCAACGTCGCCGAGTTGGTGCGCCACAAGGTGCAGGGCAAGGTCGCCACTGACTTCCGCCAAGACGAGCGCCAGATCGACGTACTAGTGCGGCTGCGCGAGGAGGACCGCCTCGGGCTCGACGAGCTGCAGCGGCTGGTGATCAATCCCAATGCGCCTATTCCGATTCCGCTTTCCTCGGTGGCCGATATCCGGGTCAACGAAGGGCCGAGCGAGATCCGCCGTATTGACCAACAGCGCTCCGCAGTGGTCACGGCCAATATCCAAGGTGTCGATCTGGGCACGGCCTCGGGCCTGATCCACGACGAACTGAGCAGAATGGACTTCCCGGTGGGTTTCGACTTTATGATCAGCGGCCAGAACGAAGAGATGGAGACCTCGTTGCAGAGTCTCTACTTCGCCTTGGTGCTGGCGATCTTCCTCGTCTATGTGGTGATGGCCAGCCAGTTTGAGTCGCTGGTCCACCCCTTCGTCATTATGTTCACGGTGCCCCTAGCGTTGATCGGCGTGGTGGTGGCGCTCTATCTGGCGCAGGCAGCTCTGAGCGTGGTAGTTTTTATCGGCCTGATCATGCTGGCCGGCATTGTCGTCAACAACGCCATCGTGCTCATTGACTATATCAACACCTTGCGCCGCACCGGCATGGAAAAGACCCAGGCCATCATCCAGGCCGGCACCGTGCGGCTGCGCCCGATTACCATGACCACGACAACGACAGTCTTGGGGCTGTTGCCGATGGCTTTGGGGCTGGGCGAGGGGGCCGAGATCCGCACGCCGATGGCCCTGACCGTAATCGCCGGCCTCGTCTCTTCCACCTTCCTCACCCTCGTGGTGATCCCGACCGTTTATTCACTAGTCGATCGCCGGGCCTAGGAGGAACCGATGGAAAAGCCAAACCAGTATCCTCTGCCGCGCTTTTCGGTCAACCGGCCGGTGACCGTGGTGATGTCGCTGGTCGCGCTGCTAGTGGTGGGCTACATCGCCTACACGCGGATCCCGCTGACGCTTTTCCCCGAAGGCTTTGACTATCCCCGACTCTTCGCCTGGGCTCACTATCCCAACGCTGGAGCAGTCGAAGTCGAGCAGAAGGTAGTGCGCCACCTCGAAGAGGCCGTCGCCCAAGTCAGTCGGGTCAAGCGAATCCGCTCCAGCGCCTATAACAGCGGCGGCAATGTCCGGGTCGAGTTCCAGAAGGGCACTGACCTGCAATTGGCCTTCGCCGAGATGAAGGACCGACTCGACCGAGTGATGCCCGAACTGCCCGACGAGATCGAGCAACTGTGGGTGCGGCGCTGGGATCAAAACGACATCCCGATCATGGAGGGCGCCATCATCTTAGAGGGCCAATACGTCGATCCGCGCAAACTCATCGACACCTATGTGGAGCCGGCGCTGCGCCGCGTCGATGGGGTCGGCAATATTGAACTTTGGGGCTCGCCCAGCAAACAAGTCATAGTCGAGTTAGACAAAGGCAAGGTGCGCGGCCATGGGATCAATGTCTTTGACGCGCTCACCAGCCTGCGCGCCCAAAATCTCACCGTGCCCGGGGGCTGGGTGATCGAGGGAGGCAAGAAGATCTACGTGCGTTCAGTGGGCCGCTTCCAAAACATCGAAGAGCTTGCCAACACCGTGGTCGATCCCGAACACCAGCTACGGCTGGGCGACATCGCCGAGGTCGCCTATAAGCAGCCAGAGAAAGACTGGGTCAACCGCATTGACCGCAAGGAGTCGCTGGGCTTCGGCGTCACCAAGGCGTCGGGTGCCAATGTCGTCGAGGTTTCCAACGGCGTGAAGGAGGAGCTGGAAAAGCTGAAGGATCATCCCAAGCTCGAAGGCTTGGACTTCAAGATGTTCTGGAACCAAGGCGACCAAGTGATCAACTCGGTTAACAATCTCAAAACTTCCGGCCTATGGGGTGGGCTATTCGCGGCCATCGTGCTCTTTTTCTTTTTGCGCGCAGTGCGCATCACGCTGATCATCACCTTGGCGATCCCGCTGTCGCTTCTGACGACGATTATCGCCCTGTACTTCATAGGCTGGTCGTTGAATGTGTTGACGATGATGGGCCTGATGCTGAGCCTAGGACTGGTGGTTGACAACGCCATCGTCATCGTCGAAAACATCTACCGCAAGCGCCAAGAAGGCATTGCCCCGCGCACGGCTTCGGTTGACGGGGCCGGCGAGGTGGGGCTGGCAGTGACCATGGCAACCCTGACGACGGTGGTGGTCTTCCTGCCCCTGATTCTGATGAGCGACGAGGAGATGTTTTCGTTCTTCATGCTCAGAATCGGCCTGCCGGTCATCGTGGGGCTGGTGGCCTCGCTGATCATCGCCCTGATCTTTATCCCCCTCGCCGCACTCAAGCTCTCGACGAAAAAGGAACGGGGCGAGTCGAGGATGATCCTCTGGTCCCGCAAGCACTACATGCGCTCGCTGGGCTGGGTGCTAAACAATCGCCTCGACGCCTTCGTCATCGCCTTGGTCCTTTCTGCCAGCATCATGATCCCGCTGGATGGCATGGAGCGCACCGACAGTCAGGAGCGCAACGAGGTGCGGATGGACTTGGCCTTTGAAATGCCTTCGGGCCAGTCGCTAGACCAGGCCGAGAAGTTCATGACCGCCGTCGAGGACACGGTGATGGCCCACAAGGCCGAGTACAACGTCGAAATGCTGCGCACCTACTTCCGCCGTGGCTGGGGCCGGGTAACGCTGTTTTTCGTCGAAGAAGAGGACGTGGAGTGGTATGAGGTGGCCTGGGACAATCTGAACATCGCGCTGGGTCTGAAGGAACAGGAGTACCTCTCCTACAAGGAAGTCGAGAAGGATATCCGCGAGCGGCTTTACCTGCCGCCGGGCATTACCTTGCGGGTCAACTGGGAAAACTCCGAGCAGGATGCCCGAGTCAATGTCAGCCTGTATGGCGAAGACACCAAGGTGCTGGTCGGGCTGGCCGCCGAGGTCGAGCGGCGGCTGGAGAGCATACCCGGCTTGCTGTCGGTCAACACCGACATGGACCGCGGCGGCACCGAGCTACAGTTGCGCCTCGATCGCGACCAAATTCAGCGCTTCGGCGTGGATCCCCAGCAGGTTTCGGGAGCCATCGCCTACGCACTGCGCGGCACGGACATCAACAAGTTCCACACCGACGATGGCCGCGAAGTCGATATCCGCGTGCGGCTAGCCAACTACGACAGCCAGAGCCTAGACGACCTGCGCACCCAGAACTTTCCCACCGACGACGGCCGCGAAGTATCCCTCGAAGCGCTGGCCGACATCTACGTCGAGCGCACGTTGGGCAATATCCGGCGCGAAAACCGGCAGACCATGCTCAATGTCAGCGCTCGCGCCGCCAAGGACCGGGCGCAACATCTTTTCGGCCAAGTCGATCGGGTGATGCAGGGCTTTGAGATGCCGCGCGGTTACCGCTGGGACAAGGGCGCTCGCTTTGTGGAGTTGGAGGAGCAGGACCAGTCGCGGAACTTCGCCCTTATCATGTCCGTGACGTTCGTCTTTTTGCTAATGGGGGTGCTCTTCGAATCGTTCGTGCTGCCGCTATCGGTGATCGTGTCCATCCCATTCTCCTTCCTCGGCGTTTGCTGGGTTCTATATGTGACCGACACGCCCTTTGAAATCATGTCCGCGATCGGCTCGGTGATCCTGATCGGCGTGGTGGTCAACAACGCCATCGTGCTGATCGATTTGGCCAACCGGCTCCGGGCCGAGGGCAAGTCGCGCTACGACGCATTGGTGGCGGCCGGCCGCCACCGCTTCCGGCCAATCCTGATGACGACCTTCACCACTGCTTTCGGGTTGATCCCAATGGCCGCGGGCAATTCCAAGATGATAGGCACAGAGTACGCGCCGCTGGGACGGACGATGATCGGGGGCCTGCTGGCTTCCATGGTACTGACGCTGCTGTTGGTGCCGCTGTTTTACACCTTTTTCGACGATTTCCGCACGGCGATGCAGCGGATTATGACATCGGCGTTTGGGCGCAAGGAAGAGGCGAGCGACTCACCGTCCTAAGCGGAAGACCTGATAGGACACGGAGGGGCAGCCGGCACGGCGGCGATCTATTTCCGCGATCAATTCCCGCTGCGGATACGTAGCGCGCAGCGATTCGGGTACCTTTCCACCTGTCCGCACGGCGAAGAGCACTTCTTCTGGATAGGACGCCTTGCGCTGCCCGTAAAAATCCGTCAAGTCCCGAAACCTCGGATCATCGACCGTGTAGTATTCCCGCTCCACCCTTCCATAATACGCCAGCGCAAACGGTATGCTGTACTGCGTGCTCAGCAGCGGCAGCGGTGGAATAACCTCCTCCACGTCCGCAGCGAAACGGTACCAGCCACCGTACTCGCAGAGCCGCTCGCTCCACGAGTAGGAAGGCTCGCGGACCCGGTCTTCCTCCGACACCAAGCCAACATAGCTTTTGTCCAGCCCACTGCGCGCGGCTAGATCGCCGTAGAGACCGGGGTATTTCAGTCCTAGGCCGATGGCGAGCGCTTGCAGCAGCCCGGTGGCGACGACAGCGACGAGCAGCCAGCGCCTAGGCTGCGCCGCAAACGCCACAGGCCACAGGCTCAGCAAGCCCGGCAGGAGCCAGTTGCCCTTGATCTGACCGCGGCCGAGCGCGAAAAACAAAAAAGCGCCGATGGTACACAGCGCGGGAAGCAGGACGAGGAGGTCGCGCTGTTTGGCTGCCCGCACCAAGCCGGCATAGAGCAGAAACAGCAAAAACGGCGACGAGAAAAAGAGCGGACTGACCGCAAAGAAGAGCAGACGCGAAAGAGGATGGCTAAGATCTTCAATGCGCGAAAGGGAGCTCAACGTCTGCGGCAGATAGAAGTCGGTACTAAACTGGGCGTAGGAGAGCGGTGCGGCGACAGCGACAGCGGGCAGTAGAAATGCGGCGAGCCGGTGCCAACGCTCTTTCCCTCGTTGATCGAGCGCGATCCACAGACCAAGCCCGCCGACGAGAAAGGCACCCGAGTATTTACAGAGGACGGCCAAGCCCGCCGCTAAACCCGTGTATACATACGGCCGGAGCGCATTGGTTGCTTCGGCCTGCCGCGCCATGCACAGGGCCAGTAGCCAACAGGGGACTAAGAAGCCATCGGGATGCAGGTAGGAACTGGTGTGCCAAATCCAATGGCTGAGCGCGAAGGCAGCGGCGGCCCACAGCGCTAGTTGCTTGGCGAGACCCTGCATCTTGCAAAGCCAATAGACGAGCGCGGTAGAAAGCGCGCCCAATAAAACAGAGGGAAGCCGTAGGAACCACTCTTGGTGTGGGTAGAGCGAATGGGCCAACTTGAAGACGGCCAAGGGCAAGAGCGCGTAGGAGGCGTCGAGGTGCTGTCCCCAATACCAGTAAACGGCCTCGTCCTTGCCCAGCTCCACATCGGCAATCAGCCTGAGCTTGAGCAGGGTATAGGCGCCCAGCAGGACGAGGCACAGCAGATTGACGCTGTTGGGGCCGCCGCGTATATTGAGAAACCTGAACACAGTAGAACAATTCAGAATTATGGAGATGTTTTAATGGCTGAAAAAGAAGAAGATCTGCTCAAAACCCTCCAGGAAAAAAACTTGGAGGAGAGCCTGTACAAAGCGCGTAAAATATTTCTCTGGTCCGACGTCAACGACGAGTCGGCCAAAGCGGTGGTCACTCGCCTGCTTTCTCTGGACGTCGAGGATCCAACCGAAGAAATCGTCCTCTACATCAACAGTCCCGGCGGCTCGGTTCACGACGGCATGGCCATCTACGACGCCATGCTGGCGATTCAGGCACCCGTTTCCACCGTGTGCATGGGCATGGCCATGAGCATGGGCTCGTTCCTGCTGTCGGCTGGCGAGCCAGGGCGTCGCTTCGCCTGGCCACACGCCCGGATTATGATCCATCAGCCGAGCCTTATGCACACCATCACCGGCACGGCGATCGACCTCGACATCCGCGCTAAAGAAACCATCCGCCTGCGCGAAGAGCTAAACGCGCTCTACGCCAAGCACACCGGCCAAGATGTCGAGAAAATCGCCAAGGACACGGACCGCGACTTCTTCATGTCGGCTGAGGAAGCCAAAGAGTACGGCCTGCTCGACGACATAATCACCACCACGGCTCCCTCGCCCAACGGGTACGCCAAAAAGTAGCTCCGTCCCTTCGTTTCTTGCTCATCGCGCCGGTCCCCAACGGGGCCGGCGTTTTCATTGGCAACTCGGGCAATAGAAGGTGTTGCGGCCTCCCAAGTAGAAGCTCTCGATGGGCGCATCGCAGACGCGGCAGTCCTCGCCTTGGCGACCGTACACGTGGAGCCGCTGCTGGAAGCGTCCGCCCGCACCCGACCCCTGATAGTCGCTAATAGTCGTGCCGCCTTGGTCAATGGCGACGCGCAGCACCTTTTTGATCTCCTTGGCCAGCAGGGCCAAGCGCAACGGCTCAATGGCCGCGGCTGGGGTCGCTGGGTGGATGCGCGCTCGGAAGAGGGCCTCGCTGGCGTAGATATTGCCCACTCCGACGACCATGCGACTGTCCATAATGAGGCTCTTGATCGGGCTTTTGCGCCGCTGGCATTGAGCTTGAAGATAGCGGGCATTGAAGGCGCGGGAGAGCGGCTCGGGACCGAGGTTTTGCAAGTACCGGCACGTGTGCTCCTCACCCCCGTCGAACACCAGCACTAGGCCAAAGCGCCTCGGATCGTTGAACGCCACAGCACCCCCGTCGGCAAACTCAAAGCCCACGTGGTCGTGCTTGGTGCCCCACGGCCGCAGGAGCAGATTGCCGCTCATGCCGAGATGGACCAAGAGCGTCCGACCCGATTGCAGGTCGAGAAGGAGGAACTTGGCACGGCGGCGCGCGGCCGCAAAGCAGTCTCCGACCAAGGAGCGCAGCGCAGTCCTCGGCAACGGCTCGCGCAGGCGTTTCGCACTGACGCGGACGCGAGTGATCGACCGGCCTAGCAGGTGGCACTCCATTGCGCTACGGACGGTTTCTACCTCGGGTAACTCAGGCATGGGCAGAGTATAGAAGCCTCCCGTAGAAGCGTCAAACATTGCCGACCCGTCTGCGGTTGGTATATTGAAAACCCTCACCCCAAAACCTAGGAGCTTTGATCCATGGATCTGACGAGACAACCACCCCGCCGACCCTCCAACGCTCAAGTCGCCGGCATCGTCGGGCTAGCGCGCATGATCGACAAGGCGCGCGGCCACAACGCCGAGACCATCGGCGAGTTCAAGTACGGAGACGACTCCGGCCTCGACGTCGAAGTGCTCGAATTTATCAATATGGACGCCGCCGAGTTCGCCGAGGCTGTCGCCGAACTAGACGACGAGACCTTAGGCGTCATGGCGCTGGAAAGAGCACAGAAAGGCCAGTCGGAGATCGACGCCTTCAACGAGGAACACCTTGCGCGCGAGCCGCAAGACGAGCTACACGAGCGGCTGCTCGTCGAACGCATCGCCAAGTACGCCCCAGACCGCACGGACATCAAAACAGTCTTCGCCTCCATCGAGCTAGACGATTGGGGCGCGTTCAGAGACCTAGACCTAACCTCCCAACCACCGCGCAGCCCATATATCCGTAGCGTCTTCGGCGTAGCGGGCACGGCGCGCATGGCCGACAAGGCGCGGGCAGTCACCTGCGGCAAGTTAGGCGAGTACCGCTTCGGTGCCGACTCCAGCCAAGACGCGGCCATCCTAGAATTCTTGGGCATTGCAGAGGACGCCTTTCGCCAAGCGGCGTACGAAAACCCCAACGACGACGAGCTGAGCGAGTGGATCGCCGAACGCTGCGAGAGATCAGCCGCGGACAAAAGCGCCTTCAGCGTCTGCCGCGCTAATGTCGGCCGCCATCCTGCCCACCCGCTCCATCATTCATATCACCCGGATATATTCGACGCCTCCGGTAACTACGACCAGATGCGCGAACGGCTCGCCTCGCGCCGCGCCGAAATCGCGCCCGAGCGCACAGATGTCCAGAGCTTCTTCGACCTGCAAGACCTCGACGACGAGTTGAGTTTTGGGCTGACGGACTTGCGCCGGCATCCACCGCGCAGCCCATTTGATCTGAGCGTCGGCGGCCTCGCCTGCCTAGCGCGGATGATCGACAAATTCCGCGCAGCGCACTGCAATTGTCTGGGCGAGTACTGGTGCGGCGAGGATTCGGGTTTTGACCGCGCAGTGCTGGACTTTCTTGGCCTCGACCAAGAAGCCTTCGCCGAGGCAATTGCGGCCAATGAAACCGACGCGGCGATAGCGGCGTGGCTGGGCGAGCGGCTCTCCAACAAAAACGAGGAAGACAAGGCAGAGTTTAACCAACGGCTCCTGACCGCCAGCCCGCGCAACGACCGGCAGCAGAGCTTTTTGCTCAATGCCGTCTCCCAGCTCGACGCCTCGCGCACCGACATCGAGAGCTTTGCAGCCCTGACCCTGCTCGACGACAAGGTCTCCTTCGCAAGGCTCAAGGCCGGCGTCTGATGTCCCGCCCGCTCATCGGCATCACCAGCAGCCTAAACGCCGACGGCGATCAAGTCCTCGAGTACCAATACGTGGACGCGGTCGTGCAGGCGGGTGGTGCTCCGCTCGTGCTGCCCATGACCATGGATCGCGCTCCGCTGCAAGCGGTACTAGAGCGCATCGACGGTCTGTTGATCACCGGCGGCCCGGGCATTGAGCGCGGCCTGATCGGCACCCTGCCCAGCGATCTACCGCCGGTGGCAGCCAAGCGCGACCAATCCGACCGCTGGAGCTTTGCGGCCGCGCAAGAGCGCCAGTTGCCGGTTTTGGGCATCTGCTACGGAATGCAGTTTATCAGCGCCGAGTTGGGCGGCACGATTTGGGCGGACGTGGAAGCCCAACTCGGCGTTGAGCCGCATGCGCAACAGCGGACTGCGGACAATTGGATCGAGCACGATCTCCAGGTAGAGTCGGGCACAGTGCTAGCTGCGCTGGGCCTTGCTGGGCCTTCGCAAGTCAATTCCAATCACATGCAGGCCATTGACCGGCCCGGCGCGGGCTTGGACATCAGCGGGCGCAGCGGCGATGGCATCGTAGAGGCGGTTGAGAGCGCGGATGGCCGCTTGATTGGCGTACAGTTTCACCCGGAGCGCATGCCTACGACGATTTGGGTGAAGCTATTTGAGCACTTAGTGAAGCGGGCGGTGGGATAGGAGCACTAGGTTTACTATGGATTGCCTAGCTGGGGTGTGATTGTCTGCGAACCATAGAGGACCTGCCAACAATATGCGACTGCCGCTCAAAACGTGGCTGGAGGCAAGACGAGCGGGCGGAGATCACGGGGAGGACGGTGAAGTAGATGGAGGGTACCGTTTTCCTGTGATTTTCTCTTGATTTATTAGCCAAATCAGACATATTGACACTATTTACAATTAAGTGGAGGCAATATGTCTGGAGCAAAGAAAGAGCGTCCTGAAGAAATATTCCGCAGGTACGGCGGCCAACTCCGAATGAGCGAGGCCATCGCGCACGGGATCACACGCTACATGCTGTATGCGCTCAAGGACAGGGGCGTCATCGAGCCGGTCAGCAGAGGCATCTACCGACTGCAGGAACTACCTCCACTCGACAACCCTGATCTGGTCACGGTAAGCCTTCGCTTTCCCAATGCCGTCGTTTGTCTCACCTCCGCGCTAGCCTACCATGGTATCACGACCCAAATTCCCCATGAGGTTTCCGTGGCTGTGCCAAGAGATTCGCGGGTGCCGTCCCTCGACTATCCCCCCATACGGGTCCACAGATTCTCGCAGGAAGCGTACAAACCCGGAATCGAAACACATCTGCTTGATGGCGTACCCGTCAAAATCTACAGCCGCGAGAAAACCCTAGCCGACTGCTTCAAATTTCGCAACAAGATTGGCATGGATGTGGTGCTGGAAGCCGTGAAGCTCCACAAGACGCGAAACGGGTTCAACCTCGGCAAACTGCTCAAATACGCCAGAATCTGTCGAGTGGAAAAGGTGATGCAGCCCTACTTGGAGGCACTGGTATGACGGCTCCCCGCAATGCGTCCGCGTCCGTCCGGCAACGCCTCCTCAATCGGTCCAGAAGTGAAAGACGGCCATTCAACGAACTGCTTCAATACTTCGCTATGGAGCGATTCCTCTACCGGCTATCCCAATCCGCTCATGCCCAGCGATTTGTGCTCAAGGGTGCGTTGATGCTGAGGGTTTGGGACTCACCGGAATTCCGTCCGACCATGGACATCGACCTACTTGGCAGGACTCGTAACGCGGAAGCCGACATCGTCTCTCAGATGCGGGACATCCTGATGGTCAATGTGGAAACGGACGGACTTGCGTTCGACCTAGATTCTATCCAGACTGAGCGGATCACCGAAGGTGCGTATTATGACGGGATCAGGATTCGTTTCTTGGGCGCATTGGGATCCGCGAGAATTCATATGCAGATCGACATTGGCTTCGGCGACATCGTGTATCCCGAGCCGAAAGAGTCGGATTTTCCGACCATACTGGACTTCCCAGCACCGCGATTGCTCTGCTACAGTCGTGAGAGCTCCATCTCGGAGAAGTTTGAAGCCATGGTCAAGCTGGGTATGCTGAACAGCCGGATGAAGGATTTCTACGACATCTGGTTGCTATCCCGGCTGTTCGACTTTGAGGGCCCAAAGCTGACCCAAGCCATTCAGCGGACCTTTGAGCAGCGTGGCACGGCGCTGCCCTCAGAAATCGAGATGTTCACTCAGCCTTTCATCGATGTCAAGCAGACCCAGTGGGCGGCATTCCACAATAGGCTTCAGCAGGGTCACGTGCCCGCCTCGTTCGGAGAAATCACAGCTTCGGTGAGCAGATTCCTGTGGCCCGTTGTCGCAGCTCTTTCTTCTGGAAAGTCCAGTCCGACAGACTGGATCGCACCCGGGCCATGGACCTGAGCCGGTGTCCTTTATTAAAACAAAGAATTCAAATAAAGGGACCGGTCTGAGGAGAGCATGAGTCTTATGCCCACAACAAGCGCCGCTGTAGTAATGTCTGCATACCCCTCCGCCCATCGGCGATCAAGAGCACATAGACGTTATTTTTCATCGCCCGATAGATGATGTGGTAGGGCCTGGAGAAAATCTCCCGGTATTCCCGAATCCCTATGTCCAGCAGTTCCGCCGGGTAGTTCCCGCGCTCGGGATACTCGGAGAGGCTGCTGAAAGCCTTCTCAATCTGCTCCAGCACATAATCCGCCCGATCCGGTTCATCATGCCGATCGATGTAATCGTATATCTCCTCCAAGTCGCGCGTCGCGTCATCGGTCAACTGAACCAAGAAAGCCATCAGCGATCCCGTCGCCGCTCCCGAAGCCGGGCGACGACATCGGCGGCGGGTTGCACCTGACCTGCTTCGATCTGTCGGCTACCCAACGCGAGAGTCTTGAGCAGCGCAACCGTTTCTTGCATCTGCTCGTAGCTGTCGATATCCTGCATGACCGCCTTGGCTTCACCATTCTGGGTGATGATCAAGGGTTCTGATTGGTCTCCAAGTGTGCGCACGATCTCAGCGGCGTGGGCCTTGAGATAACTGATCGGCTTGATCTGGCTGGACAGTTTCATGGGCACCTCCTTTTCGGACCAAATATAGACCATAAACAGGTCAATAACAATAGATGCGCTTCGGCCTGCCCGGCTTGACAAAGACCTCGTTTTTCCTAGCCTCCTATCGTCTTAACGCCCCAAAGGGAGACAATCCCATGCAACTGCCGCTCTATCAGATTGATGCCTTCACCGGTTCGGTTTTCAAAGGCAATCCCGCGGCCGTCATGCCGCTCGAAACGTGGTTGGAGGACGGAATTCTCCAAGCCATCGCCACTGAGAACAACTTGTCGGAAACCGCCTTCTTTCGTCCTACCGAGGAAGACGGCGCGTTTGAGTTACGCTGGTTCACGCCATCCGTGGAGGTGCCACTATGCGGCCATGCGACGCTGGCAAGCGCGTTCGTACTCATGACGGAGATGTGCCGGGATCTCGACCACGTCGCGTTCGGGACCCGTAGCGGCCGCCTTACGGTCAGGCGCGACGACGACCGCTACGCCATGAACTTCCCAGCCATGAACCTGCAGTCCACCCGTCGTCCCGAGCGGGTTATCGCCGCGGTGGGTACCGCGCCAGCCATGGTGTTGAAAAGCGACAACTGGCTCCTGATATACGACAGCGAGGACGAGGTCGCCGCGCTCGACGTCGATGTTTCCGCGCTCGCATCGGCGCTCGCCGAGGACGACGCGGACGCGGGCGTGATCTGCACAGCTCCAGCAGCGAATGGCCGCGCCGATTTCGTCTCTCGCTATTTTGCACCCTGTCACGGCATTTCCGAAGACCCGGTCACGGGTTCGACCCATTGCAGCCTAGTGCCGTACTGGTCTGAACGGCTCGGACGCCGCGAGCTCCACGCCCTGCAGATCTCGGCCCGCGGCGGAGAGCTATTCTGCCGCGATCAGGGCAGGCGGGTGGAGATCGCGGGGAAGGCAGTGAAGTATATGGAGGGAGTTACTCACATTCCGGCATCGCCATGATCGGTCGGTAGCCTCTTCCGGTTGTTTGCCCATCCGGGAGACTGCCCGGACCGGATTGAGACAACAGACCGCTTCCTAAAGGCGTGTGAGGGCCAAATCTTGCTGCAATTTTGAACCGCTACTTCAAATTATCATGTAATTTTGAACTACTACTTCAAATTTGCACGGCACTCCGCGGCAACCTCACCTAAGCCAGCCGCTTCCAAACATCCGCCACTTGCTGGCTCTTCACCTGTACAAGCCGCGCCTCCTCAAGCACATAACCACTGAGTTGACCGCCATAGATACAGCCCGAGTCGAGGCCGAGAAGATGGGGGCAGCCATCGCGCTTTTTGACCACCAAGCCGCCGGGCGCGTCGTGGCCAAAGACAAGCAGGGGATACTCCGGCTTGTAGAAATCGTGCCAGCGCGGGCTGGCGAGATCGTCGGAGGGCGGCCATGTGCGGATCTTCAGGAATTCTTTGCGGCGGGTGCCTTGTAAGCCCTTTTTCGGATTGATGCCGGCGTGGACTAGGAGGAAAGCGTCTTCCGCGATGTAGAGCGGGCACTGCCGGAGCCAAGCGAGGATCTCGCCGTGGGCGGGCTGAAGTTGGGCGAGGGTATAGCGCTGATCGGGGAACTTCACTTTGGGCTTGCGGCCCTTCTTTAAGGCGGTTAGCTGCTTCAAGAGGCGGGCGTCGTGGTTGCCCAAGACCATCTCGGCCTCGGTCTCGCAAATCAACTGCCACACCGCCAACGGGTCGGGACCGCGGGCAAAGGCATCGCCGGCTAGCAACAGGCGATCTTGAGCGAAGTCGTAGTCTACTTTTGCAAGGAAGGCTTCAAACTCGGCGGCGCAGCCGTGGACGTCGCCGACAAAAATGGTACGCATCTGATTTCCTTATATTTGCATTGCGGAAGGGCAAACGCTATCATACTCCCCACCTTGAAAAGATAGCCCCTGATGGAAACTACGACCACACTCAACCCTGCTCCGGCGTCTTCCCACATAATGGCCAAGCCCTCGGGCTCGGTCTGCAACATCGACTGCAAGTACTGCTTCTACCTGGAGAAGGAGAAGCTCTACCCGGACGCGCGCAAAAGTTGGCGCATGTCCGACGAGACGCTCGAACTATACGTCAAGCAGTACATCGAAGCTCAAGACGTGCCGCAGGTGGACTTCGCCTGGCAGGGCGGCGAGCCGACCCTGATGGGCGTGGACTTCTTCCGCCGCGCAGTCGAGCTACAGAAGCAATACGCCAACGGCAAGCTCGTCACCAACGCCTTCCAGACCAACGGCATCCTCCTCGACGACGAGTGGGGCGAGTTCCTCGCGGAAAACAAATTCCTAATCGGGCTGTCGATCGACGGGCCGCGCGAATACCACGACTACTACCGAGTTGACAAAGGCCAGAAACCGACCTACGACCGAGTGTACGCCGGTCTGCAAATGCTCAAAAAGCACGGGGTAGAATTCAATACCCTGACCGTGCTGCAAAACCACAACGCCGATCAGCCGCTCGAAATCTACCGCTTCCTGCGCGAAGAGGGCTCGGGATTTATGCAGTTTATTCCCATCGTCGAGCGCATCGCGCACGAGCCGGACGAGGACGGATTAGAGTTAGTCGATCCCGAATACGAGGGCCGGGCACCCGTTTCCAAATGGTCGGTGGGGCCAGGGCAGTACGGCAAATTCCTCTGCGCGATCTTCGACGAGTGGGTGCGCAACGACGTCGGCCAAGTCTTTGTGCAGCTTTTTGACGTGACGCTCGGCTCGTGGCTGGGCCAAGATGCGAGCCTGTGCATCTTTGCCGAGACCTGCGGCAAGGCGCTGATCATCGAGCACAACGGCGACCTGTACTCCTGCGACCACTTCGTCTACTCGGATTATCGCCTGGGCAATGTCCACGAAGAGAGCATCCGCGACATGGTCGCCAGCCCGCAGCAGACCAAGTTCGGGCAGGACAAAAAGGACACCCTGCCCCAGTACTGCATTGAATGCGACTACCGCTTCGCCTGCAACGGCGGTTGCCCCAAGCACCGCTTTACCAAAACCCCGCGCGGCGAGGACGGCCTCAACTATTTGTGCAAGGGGTACAAAATGTACTTCGGGCACGTCGATCCCTACATGCGCTTTATGGCCAACGAACTGCGGCACGGCCGACCAGCTACCGGCGTAATGGAATGGACCCGCAAACGAGACGCGGTCAAGGCCGCCCTGCACCAAAAGGCCCCAGGCCGCAACGACCCGTGCTCCTGCGGCAGCGGCAAGAAGTACAAGCGCTGCTGTGGCCGAGCCGCATAACGGAAAGGAAGCAATGATCGATATCGAGCTAATTCCCGCAGACTGCAAGGCCGTCGTCACCATCGACGGCCAGCTTTTTACCGAATACCGCTACGGCCACTACGTGTGCCGCCCGTACTTCTACCCCGTGCTGACGCCCAGCGGCACTGGCCTCACCCGAGCCTATCCGATGGAAGGTGTCGAAGGCGAGAACCAAGACCACTACCACCATCGCGGCATCTACACGGCCCACGGCCTCGTCAACGGCCACAACCTCTGGGACGAAGGCACCGGCCACGGAGCCATGCTCCAACGGGGCGAGCCGGTAGTAGGCGCAGCCGACGGCGCAGCGCAGATCGATGGGATCGTCGATTGGTTTGGGCCGGAGGGGGAGAAGCTGCTAGAGGAGCGGCGCACCATCGCCATCCGCGCCGAAGGTGCGTTGCGCATCATAGACCAACGCAGCGAGTTCCGCGCCCGCTACGGTGACTTGACTTTCGGCGACACCAAAGAGGGCGGGCTGTTTTCGATCCGGGTGCCGACCTCCATGGATGCCAAGGTCGCGGGGCGGATTGAAAATTCCGCCGGCCAAGTCTTTGAAAACGGCCAAGGCGAGGAGGTTACTTGGGGCCAGCAGGCAGCTTGGGTGGATTACTCCGGACCGGTAGCCGATGGCGAGGAGTGGGGGCACACCGTCGTCGATCACCGCGACAATCCCCGCCATCCAACCTACTGGCACGTGCGCGGCTACGGGCTGTTTACCGCCAACCCCTTTGGAGTGCACGATTTTAAGGGCGACGAGAACATCGACGAGAGCCTGACCATCCCCGGCGGCGACCAGGCCGTCTTCCGCTACCGGCTAATCATCCACCCCGGCCGCAGCGTGGACGGACACCCAGACGTGCGCCAGCTAATCGAGCAGTTCCAAGCGGAATAGGATAGCATCTGCACGAGAAAAAACCGGTCTGCGGGCCGGTTTTTTTGTGCCTCGCCACAATTTCAAAAAGCGGAGAGCAATGACCAAGAACAAGCAAGACAAGCTGCGCGTCGCCCTGATCGGCGCTGGGGGGATCGCTGGATCGCACATGCGCTATTACCAAGACATGGACGACGTGAAGATGGTCGCCGCGGCAGACGTGGTCCTCGAACGAGCGCAAAAATCCTGCGAGGAATACGAAATCCCCGCAGCCTACGCCGACTACGAGGAGATGCTCCGGCAGGTCGCACCCGACGCGGTGAGCGTCTGTACGCCCAACGGCCTACACGCTCCCTGCTCCATCGCCGCGCTCGACGCGGGGGCTCACGTCCTCGTCGAGAAGCCTTTGGCCATGAATGCGCGCGAGGGGCAGCAGATGCTCGACGCCGCGGAGAAAAATGGCAAAAAGCTGATCATTGGCTTCCAGAACCGCTACGATCCGAAGACGCAGTTTATCAAGAAGCTCGTTGACGACGGCGAGTTGGGTACAGTCCTGTACGCCCGAGTGCAGTCCCTGCGGCGACGCGGCATTCCCAACTGGGGCGTCTTCGGCCGCAAGGACCTGCAAGGCGGCGGCCCGCTGATCGACATCGGCGTCCACATGCTGGAGGCCACGCACTATGCAATGGGCTCGCCCAAACCAGTGGCAGCCAGTGGCAGCACCTATACCTACATCGGCGACAAGCCGTCAAACGTGGCCTCGATCTGGCCCAACTGGGATTACAAGACCTATACAGTAGAGGACTTAGCCGTGGGTCACATCCGCTTTGCCAACGGCGCGATGATCAGCATTGAGACCAGCTTCGCCGCCCATATCGAGAAGGGTGAGGGGAACTTCACACTGATGGGCGAGAAGGGGGGTACCACCTGGGATCCGCCGGGTTTTTTTCACGACGCCAACGACTACATGGTCAACACCCGGCCCGACTGGCTGCCCAGCGGCCCGGCAGCCGACGGCTTTGGCCAGAAGATGCGCAACTTCGTCGATCACGTGCTCTACGGCGCGGAAACCCTATCGCCCGGAGAGCACGGGCTGATGGTGCAGAAAATGATGGACGGGATATACGAGTCGGCAGAGCAGGAGCGGGAAGTGCGGATTGAGTAAGCGTCAATTTTTTTAAAATGGCGTAAATTTTGCAGTGATGCTTACAATTTTACGCCAAATCTGACAAAACCGCTCAGCGCACATTTAATCCCACTCCACCTCAACCCCCAACTCGCGCCCGCACGCCGCTAGCCTTTCCAAATCGTCCAATCCTATCGGCACCCCTTCGCGGGCGTATTCCTCGCTCTTGCGGTGCTCAATAGTGCCCGGCACGGTCGCCTCGTCGTACCCGCGCACGGGTTCCATGGTCTCGCGGACGCCGCGCACGAGATTGTCAACGCCAGCGCGGAAGGCGTCGGGCGGGGCAAACGCGCCAATGTCCATGACGATGATCAGGCCGCCACTGCCCGCGTTGGACCACCGCTGGGTAACGTCCCGAGCGCGGTCGCTGTTCTGACCGACGAAAGCTCCGCCCAGCGTCAAGGCCGAGCCAGTGTAGCCCATCGATTTGAAGAAAGCCGGCGGAATCAGCTCCTGTAAAGCGTCGTATTCCGGGCCGCGATGATAGTCGGCCAAGATGCAAGTCGCTGCGTCGAGGACCAGCGGCGGCTCTTCTTCTGACGGGAAGCCGAAGGACAGCGGCGGGTTGCCCCAGTAGGCCGACTGCTGGCCCTTGTTGCCGCCCCCCTCGCCGAAGTAATTGGGATGAGACCCCTGAACCGAAAAGGCGCAGCAGCCCTCCTGCATGGCGCGGCGCACGTAGTGCCCGGCCGAACCGTAGTGCCCGAGGTGGCAGGCCGCGCCGAGAGCAACCTTGTACTGCTTGGCCTTCTCAATGGCCTTTTCAGTGGCCAGCATCATCGGCGCGTAGCCCAAGCCACCGTCGCCGTCGATGAGGACCGTGGTCTCGGTATCTTGGAGCACGCGCAGGTCGGGGTTGGGATTGATGGCGCCGTCGCGGAGGCCACCGCAATAGCCAACCATGGCGCGGGTGCCGTGCGAGCGCACGCCGCGCAGGTCGGAGTTGGACAACAGCTCGGCTAGCTGATCGGCGTGGTCGGCGCGCAGCCCGGCGGCCTTGAGGCAGTCGGCGGTAAAGGAGCGCAGGAGGGCGACGGGTACGCGTTTGAATTCTGCGGGAGGGCGGTTCATAGAGAGTCCTTGGGGTTAAAATTTGCTTGCACGGCCTTCAGACGAGGGCCTCGCGGAGAAAGTCGTATGCGCGGGCACCGCTGATCTGGTGGCGGCCCGAAAAAATGTCGGCTTCCACTCGGTGGCGAGCTGAGAAAACATCGTATACCCGGCGCGTTTTGGTCAGGCTAGAGCGCACGGCAGCAATCGGGAAAATGGGGTCGTGGGTGCCAGCTTCCACCAACAATGGGCGCGGGGCGATGAGCCCGACCAGATCGTACATCTCACCGAATTCGGCCAAGCCCGGCACGTAGTTGCAGGGGCAGTGCGACATGGCGAGGATGCTGTGCTGGAAAGTCGAGTAATAGCCGCTGATCACGCAGGCGCGGATGCGCTCGTCCATGCAGGAGGAGAAGAAGGTGTGCATGCCGCCGCCCGAAATGCCCATGGCACCGAGGCGGCTGGTATCGAACTCGGGGCGGGTTTCCAAGTAATCGACCAAGCGCAGCCCATCGCGCACGCGGATGCCCACCACTGAGGTGCCCAAGTGGAAGGCCAGCATGGCCATATGGGTGCAAGTCGAAGGCACTCCTTGGCCGCGTTCCAGATAGGAGAAATCGGTCTGGCGCTCGCCAAAACCCGAAATTTCTGGGGCGGCCACGGCAAAGCCAGCGCGGCACAGGGCCACGCCGAAGTCCTTGTGGTACCCGTCGGGCTCGTCGCGCTCGCCGCCGTCTTCCCACAAACCAACGATGTCCTTGACGCCGTATCCGTGGCCGTGGAAAGCCACGACTGTGGGCAGGGGACCGTCGGCACCTTTGGGCAGCAGGATATACACCGGCATCTGCGCGTGGGGGCCGGTGCGCAGGATTATTTTTTGCCGCGTGTAATCGCCTTTGTCGATTTCTTCTACTTTGCGCGGTGCCAAGTCCATCTCGTCGCCAGCTTCTGAACCCAGATGCTTGGCAAGGGCGCGTCGCGTCGTCTTCTGCCAGCGGCGCGCTTGGGCCGGGTTTTCGGCCTTAAAGGCGCGGGGCACTGCCGCCGGGTCGTACTGTTTCCACAGCGAGGTCGCCGGTTGCAGTCGCTTTAGGGTGCGATTGTCGAGTATTTTGGAGGCCATAACGGATCCTAAGGGTGAAGCGACCGGGTGGCGTTCGGTCGCTAATTTCATCCACTCTCACCACTCATCACTAACTCCCCAACGACTTGCACCAGTACTTCGTCGCCGATCTCGGCGAGCTGGCGAGGTTCTAAGACGACGAAACTGTTGGCGTTGAGCATAGAGCTGATTATGTGCGAGCCTTGGCTGCGGGCGGGGCGCACCCAGAACTGGCCATCTTGGTAGCGCAAGGTGGCGCGCATGTACTGGCGGCGGTCGCCATCGTTGTCGCAGGGGCTTTCTACCCGGGCGTGCGCCTCGGGCAAAAACCACGCCGATTGCGGATAGCCTGCGGCCTTGCGGATGGCCGGGCGCACGAACTGGAGAAAGGACATCATGCTCGATACCGGGTTGCCGGGCAGACCGAAGTACGGCACGCCGCCGACCGTGCAAAAGACCAGCGGCTTGCCTGGTTTCATGGCTACGCGCCAGAAAATTGTCTCGGCTCCCAAGTCGTCGAGGACCTTTTTGACGAAATCGTACTCGCCGACTGAGACGCCACCTGAGGAGACGGCAAAGTCAGCGCGGAGCGCGGCCTCAATGGTGGCGCGGATTGCGGCCTCGTCGTCCGCTACTGTAGGCAGCATCACTGGCTCGGCTCCATGGGCATGGCAAAAGGCGGCTAGGGCGCACGTATTGCTGTTGACAATCTGGCCTTCTCCAGGCGTCTCCTCAATCTCGACCAGCTCGTCGCCAGTGGAGAGGATGGCGACGCGCGGCCGGCGGTACACCGAGACGAAGCTCTGCTGCACGGCGGCGAGCACGGCCAGTTCGCCCGGACCGCACTCGGTGCCAGCTTTGATAATCGGTTCGCCGCAGCGCATGTCCTCACCGCGCCGACGAATGTGCGCGCCGCACTCTTCAATGGCGAGGATCTCGACCTCTTGCTCAGCGGGGCGGGTGTCCTCTACCGGGGCGATGGTGTCGGCTCCGGCGGGCACGGCCGCACCCGTCATAATGCGGCTGGCTTGACCGGGGCCAACTGCTTTTTGCGGCACTTTGCCAGCCGGGATGTCTTCAATGACCTCCAAAGCTACGGCCGCGTCCTCCCTCGCGGCGGCTACGTCTGCATGGCGCACGGCATAGCCGTCCATGGCCGAGTTGTCGCAGGGCGGATTGTCGCGGCGCGCCAACACGTCTTGGGCGAGCACGCGGCCAGCGGCGTCGAGCAGCGAGACGCGCTCAGGGCCGAGGACTTGTGCGTAGTCGAGGACGATGGCGCGGGCCTCTTCCGGGGTGAGCATCGGGTCGAAGGGCATATCGGGTATCTTGACTCCTTATTTGTGTAGGCGACAGAAGATACAGCAGAACGACGGTGATACAAATCCCTCGCGGCAGGGTCAACATGGCGCTCAACCAGCAAATGCGGCTAGAGCGGTAGCGTCGGGCGGGGTCATTCTACGTACATTTGTCGTGCGAGTCGGCGCGGAGTTTGCGCTTGCGGATGAATCGAGCGGAATTGGTGTGTGGAAGGGCGTGTGACCGTATCTACAATTTGAAGAGCAGCGTCCCCATCATTGACAGCCAAGAGGTAATGACCAAGCCGATAACCAAGTTAAATTTGCCGTTGAACTCGCGGCGCAATTCGCGTATTTCGACTTCAATCTTGCCTTCGACTTTGCTATCAAGAGCGTCGATCTTGTCTTCGACTTTGTGATCGAGTGCGTCAATCTTGCCCTCAAATTTGTTATCGAAAGCATTGAACTTGTCTTCAAATTTGCTATCAAGCGCGTCGATCTTGCCTTCAAACTTGCGGTCAAAAGCGTCGATCTTAGCCTCAAATTTACTATCGAGCGCGTCAATTTAGTCTCAAATTTGCGATCAAAAGCGTCGATCTTAGCCTCGATCTTGGTATGGTTTTCGCGCACATCCGTCTCGATGAGACTCAGGCGATGGTCGATCTGCTGCAAAACATCGCGCGTGGTGAGCTCGGGAGAGGATTGTGGAGTGGACATCTAGGCATCCCTTGGTATTGGGTCAAAGATAATCGGCTACATGGCTTATGCAAAATGCAGGCCAATCGTTTGCACTCTGAACGAGGACGCTTTGCTAGACGACGCGATGTAGTATGGGAGAAACAGCCGTGTTGCTATTGCGCTACATGGATCGGTAAGGCGGGATTAATGCAGAAGAGAGCGTAGAGGCGGCTTGCGCTCCGCACCGCCCCTACGCACGAGGCGCGATTAATGAGAAATCAGCGACTTGATCCGTCCCCACGACTGGGACTCGACGCTCGTCGCAGTAGCAGAAGGGGAAACCGGTTGCCAAGCGGGCTGGCGTCCACCTAAACCATTGGTCAATTCGACCAAGTTGCTACCATCTATATCGACAGCCCAAATGAGACCGTTGCGAGAAGAGAAGGCCATTCTCATGCTGCTGGGAGACCAAGTAGGGTACTCGAACGTTATTAAAAAACCAGATAGCGGCGTACCTTGGTCGGGTAGGTCAGGTAGCGGAATACCCCAAGGCTCGCTAGGCAAGGGAAAAAACGGGGGACCATCGGCATCGCGGATATAGAGGCGAGCATGGCCCTCTTCGTCCAGCAACACGACGATGGCTTCTTTGGTTCCGTCCGGCGAACGAGAAGCGGGGAAATGGGGAGCCTCTTTGCCGTCCACGAGTATGGGATCACTTCCATCTAATGCTACCGCGAACGTATCACCCTCCCCCTCCGGCTCCGAGACAGAATAGAAAATGTTACTCCCATCTTCAGACCACGAAAGAAATATCCAATTCCTTCCCGGAATATCTATCACCTGTTGCGGATTACTGCCGTCGGCGTCCATCACCCAGATTTCCCTGTTAATTTCACCATTATCTAATGTGTGGGAGATATAGGCGATCTTCGTGCCATCTGGGGACCAAGCCGGACTAATGCAAGACCGTCCTTCGGTCAACTTTACGGGGTCGCTCCCATCCCCATTCATAATCCACACGTCCGCGTCCCCCTCGCGGTGGGAGATAAACGCGATTTTACCGTCGGCTTGCCCCCAGCCAGCGACAGCCAACCCCAGCGTTGCCAAGCAGACGATCAATATCGACCGAAAGTTCATAACGCGGCTCCTTTCTTAAGGCGAATAGAGCAGGGCGTCGTTAGATGTATTATACCACAAATTGTAACCTAGATCACATCGGTTCCTACTATTCCGACGTCGCACTACACAAAATTGACGAAGTCGTGGCGCACCCACAGCAGGTTGATCAGACCCAACACGAACCCCGCGATTATCAGCCACTTGAGGCGGCGGCCGTGCCGACGGCCAATGCCGCGCAGATAGAGATAGATGCCAAAGACGAACCACGTCGGCAGGGCCAGCCAGATTTTGGTATCCCCACCCGCGAGGTATTCGCCCGGCGCGCCAAAGAGCCAAATCGCGCCCATGCCCAAACCCAAGGTAAAAAACGAAAAACCGCCACCGGCAAAGCGAAAGGTCGCCGCCGCAGCCGTGTCAAGCGCGGGCAGATAGCTGTTGAGCTGGCCCTTTTTCAGGGCTTGGTGTTGAACGAGGTAGCCGACTGCCGAGCAAAACGCCAGCGCGAAACCTACGTGTCCGAGCAGCGTTAAAACTACGTGGATGCCGAGGAAGGGATATTCCACGAGGATCGACTCGGCCTCCTCAAAGCGGAGGGGCATCAGCAGCGGATAGAGCAGGCCGAGAAAGGCGAGGGGCGCAGTCAGCAGGCCGAGGTGGCGAATGCGCGCATAGCGCTCGCCGAGCAGGCCCGCGACTACCAAGGCCATGACCAGCGAGGCGATGATTACCAACATATTGGCAAAGATGGCTTGGCCGGAAAGCGCAAAGTGCAGCACTATGCTGATCGCGTGTACGGCCAGACCCAACTTCAGGCTCTTGCGCCCCAGCGCATCCCAGCCGCCCTTGTGCCAGAGGAAGTGCCCTTGAAACAGCAGCGCGGCAGCCAAGTAGAACGCCAAGGCGACGACGAGAGAGACAATGCAGAACGTCGTCACGATCCTTTCTCCTCAGCCTCGTCGTCGAGTCGGAAGAGTCGGCGCACCGTATCGAGGTGGACGTAACCCTCGTCGTCGTTGGCGAACTCGCGGATCTGCACGAGTGGATCGTGCAGGAGCTTGTTGGCGTAACCGCGCAAGATGCCCTCGACGAGCTGGCGCTCGTCAATGGAGAGCGGGCCGAGTTGGGAGGCCCAGCGCGCGAGTTCCTGCTCCTGGAGGTGAGCGGCGCGCGCGCGCAAAGCGCGGATTAACGGGCCAGTGCCCAAGGCGTTGAACCAGTGCAAGAACTCCTTTAGCTCGTGGTCGATAATGGTTTGCACGCAACGTATCTCCCCTTCGCGCTCTTGGCGGTTGGCAGCAACGACTTGGTCGAGACTGTCCATGTCGAACAGGAAGACGTTGTCGATGTCGCGCGCGGCTGGGTCGATGTCGCGCGGCACGGCAATGTCGATGAGGAACAGTGGACGTCCTCGGCGTTGCTCCATGGCTCGACGCAAGTCAGCGGGCCGAATGACGTAGTCCGTGGCCGCAGTCGCCGAGATGACGATGTCAACGACAGCGAGCTGAGCAGCCAGTTCCTCAAAGGGCACAGCCTCGCCGCCCAACTGGCTAGCCAGCGACTGGGAGCGAGCAAAAGTGCGGCTGCTGACCAACAGCCGCTCGACGCCAGAGTCAACCAAGTACTGGGCAGTGAGCGCACCCATCTCGCCAGCGCCGACCAAGAGCACGCAGCAGCCCGTCAGGTTTTCAAAGACCTGGCCGGCCAGCTCGACCGCGGCCGTACCAATCGACAGCCGGCCGCGGCCAATTTCCGTTTCGGCGCGCGCGCGCTTGCCCACGCGCAGCGAGCGCTGAAAGAGCTCGTTGAGCAACAAGCGCGCCGAGCCGTTTTGCTGGGCCATTTCCAGTGCGCGGCGCACTTGCCCGAGTATCTCGGACTCGCCGACGACGAGAGAGTCAATGCCGCTAGCGACGCGAAAAAGGTGAACGGCCGCCTCTGAATCGTTGAGCTGGTAGAAATGAGATTCGAGCTCCGCGACATCTACGCCTTGACATTCGGCGAGAAAGCGGCGCACTTGGGCCAGCCCCCTGTCGCCATCGGCAGCCAAGTACAGCTCGGACCGGTTGCAGGTGGAGAGAATGGCCGCCTCGTGCAGCCCGTAGTCGCCGACGAGCCGGGCTAGGGCCGAAGGCTGGTCGCTTTCGGGGAAGGCTAGCCGCTCGCGGATTTCTACCGGCGCGGTGTGGTGATTGATTCCTAAAGTCAGTATATGCACAGCTTCAAAAGTACTTATTCTACTGGGAAACCGCGAACCCGATACGGGAAAGGAAGGCGGCCATGGTCAAATACCTGTTGGTCGGCTTGATACTCCTAGGTGCGGCAACCGATGTGGGCGCCGGAGCCTGGACTTTGCAGAGCGGCCAGTTCTGGGGCAAACTCACGTATTTCCAACAGCACACACAGGAGTGGTACGTCAGCAAGGGGCGTGGTGTACCCGGTACCCGCGCTCGCTACGACTTTGATGGGCAATACGAATCGCGGGCCGTCTTTTTCGAGGGCCTGTACGGCATTACCGACCGCCTAGACCTCGGCTTGCAGGTTCCTTATTTCGACTACTCCTTTGTCGACTCTACGCCCGTCAAACCCCGCACGGATACCGGCCTGAGCGACATCCGCGCCTTGGCCAAATTTCGCCTCTTGTCCAAACCATTGGTCCTCGCGTTCAAGACCGGCGTCAAGATGCCGACCGGAGAGTTTAAAAACGAAGACGGGCTGATTCCGGTGGGCGAGGGGCAGTGGGACTTCGACTTCGTCGGGCAGGTAGGGCGTTCCTTTTGGCCGCTGCCCTTGTACGGCAACATCGACCTCGGCTATCGCGTCCGCACCCGCAACGAGCAGATCGACCGCGACCCCGGAGACGAGTGGTTCCTCAACGCCGAGCTGGGCTACCAACTCGTGCGTCAACTCATGCTGCTAGGCAAATGCGAAGTGCTACGCAGCGATCCGGCGATTGACTTCTTCGGCGACTTTGAGATTGAGACTGGAATCAAGCGCATCACTTACCTGACGCCAGCCCTGCTCTACGCCGTCGGCCAGCGCACGATTATCGAGGCGGCAATGCGCTTCTCGCTCAACGGGCGCAACTTTCCGGCCGGGCGGCAGTTCGTCTTGGGAGTAGCAACGACGTTGGGAAAAGACGGGGGCTAGCGGCGCAGCTTGGCCAAGCGCTGTTGGATGGCCTCAGCCATGTCTGGCCGCTGGCGAATGACGGCATCGAAATGGGGTTTGGCCTCGGCCGAGCGGCCTAGCATCTCCAACATCAATCCCAAGTTAAAATGGGCCTCGGCAAAATCGGGGTTGCTCTGCAAGGCTCGTTCAAAGTGGGCGACGGCCCGCTCCCATTGGCGGCCTTGAGCTAGCGCAATCCCAAAGTTCACGTGCGCCTCCGGGTAATCCGGGTTGTACTCCAGCGCCAACTCGAAATGATCCAGCGCCAACGGACGCTGGCCGGAGCGCATGTAGAACATGGCCAAGGTGTGGCGGGTGTCCCAGTCTCGGGGGTCGGCTTCGAGCAGCTTCTTGTAGCCGTCGATTTCCTGCCCTAGCCACTTGCGGTAGAAGTCGCGGCGGAGTCGCTCCAAGTCCTCGGGGCGGCGCGGCAAAATTTGCAGCGTCAGGTCGCCCATCTCGTCGGTCGAGTGCAGCCCGTAGCGCACTCGCACGGGCGGGTCGTGGGGTTGGCGGGGGTTTTGCGCGGAGTTGTCGTACGCGTACTCCATGACCAGCGTCGCGCCAGCTGGCAGGAAAACCGGCGCGGAAAATCGGTAGTCGTCCTGCCAGCTAAAGTCCCAATCCTCAATCCAGATGAGCCACTCTCGCTCTCCGTTGGGCAACTCGGCGTACGCCCGGATTTCCCGACCGAGGTAATGCGCGTGCGGGTAGATGGTCAGGACCTCGACATCCACGGGCAGCCGGTACGTATCGCGGATCCAATGGTCGCTCGCGCCGGCCGGTATATCTATGTCCTTGCGGCCCAAGCGCAGCATGGCCGGGCGTCTCTTGGGCGGTGCATCGGCAAAGAACAGGCCGACGCGGGCCTCGATGGATTCCTCTTTGCCGATCGGCAACATGTGTAACTGGAGCAGCAAGTCCGTGCCCGGATCGAGCCGCCAAGCCAAGCTGTCGCTGCCGGGATACGGGGTCTTGCCCTGGGTCCAGCCGAGAAAGTGCCCATCGGCGTCCTCGGCCTCGCCAAAACTCATGCCATCAAAGCCCGGAGCACCATCGCGTCCGTCGCGCCGCCGCGCCGCGCCGCTGCGGTCGATCATCATGGTGGCGTGGTGGACGATGCGCGCGTTGCCCGGCCTGAACTCTATAGCCTTGACGTAGCGAGTTGAATCAACGGGCAGCGGGATGGCGAAGTTGCGGAAAACATCTGGGCCATCGGCCCGCAAGGTGTAGGCCGATGTCATGGAGGCGATTAAATCGGGCTGACCTAGTTCCCACACACTCTCCCATTGGGGCAGCGGCGGCAAATCGGCAGGACTACCCTCCTGCTTGCCGTGCTCAACCCAGCGGCGGATCGCGGCGATTTGCTCCGCGCTCAATCCGCGCTCGCCGGTAAAGCTACCATAGCCGCGCTTGGGCTTCCACGGCGGCATGTAGCGGGTCTCCGTGACAAAGGCGATTTGCTCGGCGCGCGCGTTCACATCCTCATAGCTGAGCAAATCAAAGGGAGCCGGGCCGGCGGGCCGATGGCAGGGAGCGCAGTTGTGAAAGACGATCGGTGCAATGTCGCGGTTGAAGGTCGGGACTTCTCCTCCACTGCATCCAACACAGGCCGCGACTAGGAATACCCAATAGCGCGTCATTGTAGATCGGCGATAAAACAGCCAATCGCCTCGGTGGCACTCGAGTCTGGGGGACGGCCAGCGAGGGCGGCTTCTATGGCGTCTGCGAGGTCGCTACGGGTCGGCTGCGGACGCACTTGGTCTAAGGCCATGTAGCGGTCGTCGATGCGGCCCCGATAAACGACGTTGCCGCGCTCACCTAAAACCACGGCTTCTGGGGTCACACTCGCGCCGACTCTTTTGACGAGGGCGTGCTGCACGTCCCGCAGGGCTTGGCCCGGCAAGCCGTATTCCCGACCGTGGCGGCGGATGGCGTCCGCATCCTCGCGGCGGTCGGGATACACCAAGTAAAATACAACGCCTTGCGGCTGGAAGCGGGCGTGGAGACGCGCTATGGTCGGAGCGTAGCGGTTGGAAATGGGGCAATCGGTCTGGACGAAGAGCAAAACCACAACGGGAGCGCGGTTGACAAAGGGATCGACCGGATTGCCAGCCAAGTCGAGGGCTTTGGGGGGATCGGGACGGCAGCCCACCAACAGCAGGGATGCGAAAATGGCTAAGAGCATAAAAAAAGAAAACGGATATTGGGCACCGACGGCAAGACTGTCGGTTTGCGCATTTTTATTAGGCGGGGAATGACTTTGGCCCCTACATTGTCTAATAATATGTCGGAGCAAGTGGGCACAGACCGCGCCCTAATCGACCAAGCGCGCGCGGGCGACGAAGCAGCCTTGCGCGCCCTAATCGAGCGCTATGAGCCGCAAGTGGCCGCCACAATCATGGGCATGTTGGGGCCGGGCGACGAGGCCGATGACGTAGGGCAGGAGACCTTTGTCCGCTTCTACCAATCGCTGGACAAGTTTCGCGGCGACGCGGCGCTGGGCACCTATTTGACCCGCATTGCCATCAACCTCTCGCTCAACGCGCTAGAGCGCCGCAAGCGGCAGCGCTGGCGCTTCTGGAGCCGCGACGACGAACAGGCTCCGCCCGAGCCGAGCGTCGATGGCCGCGACGAACAGGCCGCGAGCGAGCGCGAGCAAGCAGTGCAGGCAGCCCTCGACCAACTCAAACCAGCCTTCCGAGCGGTAGTGGTGCTGCGAATGATCGAAGGCTATTCGACGAAGGAAACGGCCGCGCTACTGGAGATCGCCGAGGGCACGGTGCTCTCGCGGCTCGCGCGCGGCATGAAACAACTAGAGACCATCCTCAGAGACGAGGACCTATATGACTGACAGCTATCGCAACGAAATGCTAAGGGCGCTGACCGGCGAATTGAGCGCGAGCGAGCGCGAGGCATTCGAGCGCGCCCTAGCTACCGACGACGCACTCCGCGCCGAATGGGAGAGGCTGCAAAAAGTCAGCGGCCTTTTGCAGGAAAGCCGCGCCGACTCGTTCCGGCCGTTCTTTGCCACTCGCGTCGCGCAGCGCATCAAAAGCCAGCGCGAAGAAAGCCTCACCGACGCCCTCGTGTGGCTTTTTCGCCCCTTTGCCCCGGTCGCTATAGCAGTGGTCGCCTTTTTGGCGCTGAGCAACTGGAACGAGCGCGAACTCATCGGCGACGACGCCTCGTTCCTCGCCGCGATTTTCGCCGCCGTACCCGCCACGCCCGAAGCGGCGTACGTACTGGACATGTGACATGCGAGGGAAAACTAAAGGCGCGCTCATTCTCTTTAGCACCCTGCTCATCGGCGTGCTAATCGGGACTCTACTCTCCGGGTGGTTTGTCCGCGATCGCCTGCGACCCATTCCGCAGCCCCGCCATTTCGTCCGCAGTACTGAGCGGTTGATTGGGCCGCAGGACGAAGAGCAGCGCCAAGCTGTGCGGGACGTGCTGCGGCGACACGCGGCAGCGCTCCGCGAACTCAATGCCAAGCACCGGGAGGCCCTAAAGGAGCAGTTGGATGCGTCGCGGGCCGAGCTGGCTCCCCTGTTGTCTGAAGAGCAACTGCGACGGATGGACCGGCGGCTGCGGCGCTTTGGGGAGCTGATGGGACCTTGGCGCGAACGACAGCACCACAAAAAAATGAAACCGCACGGGAATGAATGACATCAATCGGTGGTCTAATGGGACGTAGAGAAGAGAAACGGCCATTTCTCACGAGCCGCCAACTAGGAGCGGCGAACCCAATTAACCACCCAATGCGGAGAACGTAAAATGAAAAAGAAATGGATCATCTCAGCCGGCGTCGCGCTGGCACTCGGCGCGTTGGCCACCGTGGCCGTAGCCGAGCGCGGGGAAAAGGTGCGGGAACACAGGCAGCCCATGCCGTGGATGCTGGGGCGTCTCGACCTGACCGACGAGCAGAAGGAGCAGTTGAAAGCGTTGCGCAAGGAGCACGTGGAGGCCAGGCGCGAGCAGCGCGAGGCCATGGCCGCCATGGGCAAGGAGCAGCGCGAAGCCGTGATGAATATTTTGACCGAGGAGCAGCAGGAGGCCCTAAAAGAAATGCGCGCCAAACGCGGCGAGTTTTTCGACCGGCGCGGCGGTAAGGGCAAGGATCGGCACGACATGCGGCGCAGCGGTAAGGGTCGGCACGACGCGCGGCGCGGCGGCCAAGGCGCATTTTCAAGACTGGACCTGACCGACGAACAGAAGGAACAGTTCGTGGAATTGCGCAAAGAGCACCGCACAGAAATACGCGAAACGCGCCAAAAGCACCGCACGGCTTTGGAAAGCGTCTTGACCGACGAGCAACGCGAAAAGCTCGAAGAGATGAAGGACGAGGCGTTTTACGGCGGCAAACGCTGGCGCGGCAGGCGATAAGCGCCGATTCCTATTTTCCTTCACGACGCGGAGTAGATTAGCTACTCCGCGTTTTTTATTTCTTTCATCCGACATCGGATGTCCCCAACCGGCCCGGATCTTCAGGCCGCCTGGAGCGCCGACATCCGTCACACCGAGCGCGTAATGCCCCCGTCGACCCGTAGGTTCTGTCCAGTTATGTATCCGGAGCCGGGAGAAAGAAGAAAGAAGGCGGTTTCGGCGATCTCTTCCACCGTTCCGTAACGTCCCATGGGAATGCGAACCTTGAACGATTCCTCTTCCGGGAGGCTGTCGATGAAGCCCGGTAGGATATTGTTCATCCGAATGTTGTCGCCAGCGTGGTTATCTGCATAGATCTTCGTAAAACTCGCCAGGGCCGCCCTGCAGGGCGTCGAAACGGGGAAGTGATGCTCGGGTTCGAAGATGGCAAAGGTGGAGATGTTGACGATCGATCCCCCGCCCTGCCCGACCAAGATCGGCGTGACGATCCGGGCCATGCGAACCACGTTCAGAAAGACGATATCCAATCCCTCGTGCCAGTCCTCGTCCGGGATATCCAAGAGGCTGCCCTTGGGCGGATGGCCCGTGCTGTTGACGACGCCGTCGATGCGGCCGTACGCGTCCATAGTCAGATCGACGAGTCGCCGCAGGTCGTCCTCCTCCGTAACAGAACCGGTCACCCCGATGCCCCCCAGTTCCTCTGCCAGTGCTTCGGCCGCTCCAGAGGGTGAAAGCAGCGAGACAGCCCAGCCCCGACCCACGAGGTTGCGCGCAATGGCCGCACCCATGCCGCGTCCCGCCCCTGTGATAACCGCTACGTTTTGTATACTCATACTGCTCCTTTCGCTGTACCAGTCCGTCTGTCCGTGGCGGAGTTACGTCTATGATCCGCATCCCGGTCTTCTTTTGAGCATAGATGACGCAAGTTGGAAACCGCGCCTAGCGAGGACGCGCATTTATATAAATAAATGCGTTGCGGTCATCAATGACAGATTTGTTAGAGTACCCTTTTTTTCAGTATCTTTTATCATCCGCCACTGATGCTTAACAACCACACTTTCTTAGGCTTCTTATGATAATCGACTCGCATACCCACGCTTGGGAATACTGGCCCTACGAGCCACCCGTGCCCGATCACAACAGCCGCGGCCGGGTTGAGCAACTGCTGTGGGAAATGGACCGCAACGGCGTCGATAAGGCCGTGCTGGTCTGCGCTCGCATCGAGCACAATCCCCACAACAACGACTACGTCGCCGAACAAATCCGCACCTATCCAGATCGGTTGGTGCAATTCGCCGACGTGGATTGCTCGTGGTCGGCAGAATACCACACTCCAGGCGCGGCCGAGCGGCTCAAAGCAGCCGCAGCAAAATACCAACTCAAAGGCTACACCCACTACGTAAAAAGCGACACCGAGTGGTTCGCATCCGAAGAGGGGCTCGCGTTTTTTAGCGCCACGGCCGATCTGAACCTGATCGCCAGCCTAGCCTTGGGGCCGCAGTGGCAGCCGGCACTGCGCGAGTTGGCGCAGCGCTTTCCCTCGGTGACTTTTCTCTGTCACCACATGGCCGGAGCCAACGCGCGCGAGGAAGCGCCGCACCCCAATCTGCAGGAGATTCTGCGCTCGGCCGAGGTGCCCAACATCTACATCAAGCTCTCGGGTTTTCACTACGCTTCGCACGTCTCGTGGGACTACCCCTACTCAGATACGCACCACATCGTGCGCCAGCTCTACGAACACTTCGGTCCACAGCGGCTGTGCTGGGGTTCGGACTACCCGGTAGTGCGAACCAACATGACCTACCAGCACGCGCTCGAAGCATTTCGTACGCACTGCACGTTTGTACCAGACGAACACAAGCGCCTGATCTTGGGCCAGAACTTGGCCGACCTGATTGACCGAGCCGGCACTTGACCCCTTCATGCTACGGTCCGCATACAGCACAATCCTCCGCTGCTTGCTCATCGGCTCGATTTTCGTCGGCTGTAGTTCCGACGGCCCAGGGCCGGTGCAAACGGTCGGGCACGGGGCAGATTCGACTTGGGATATTATCCAAACGGAAATTTTCGCTGGCCAATGCGTTAGCTGCCACACGACTGGAACCTCGTTTGGGCGTCAGTCGGGCCTCGTGCTCACCCCGGACGTAGCCTACGAACAGCTCGTGGGTGCCACCCCGACAAACGCGGCCGCCGCAGCCGACGGGCTGATGCGGATCAGCGACCTCGGACAGGGCATGCCCGGCCTCCTCAAGAGCTATTTGTGGGAGAAGATCAACGCGCCCGACCAGCAGCATTTCTATGGCGATCATCCCTACTACGGGGAGCTAATGCCCTTTGGCGGCAAGCCGCTGACCAACGGTGAGTTGGCTTTTATCCGTGCTTGGATCGAGGCCGGCGCACCGGAGACGGGCCATGTGGCCGATCCAGACCTCTTGCAGGACAAGTCGCGCTACGAAGTGCCGGAGTTCAAGCCGCTAGCCGAGCCGGAAAACGGAGTCCAACTGCACTTGCCGCCTTTCGAGATCCAGCCCAACACCGAGCGCGAGATCTTTGTCGTGCATCCGCTGAACAACGAAGAAGATGTATTCCTAGAGCGCGTCCAGATCTCCATGAAGTCCGGCTCGCACCACTTCTTGCTCTACACATTCCAAGACGATATACCCCCCGAGCGCATGCCGGAACCTTACGAATATCGCGAGTTGCACAACGGCGCCGGCCAGTACGTCCTTTCAACCATACTAACGCAATTTTATCACCTGCCAATCGCTGGCAGCCAATGGCCTTCCATCGATGTCTCCCTGCCACCCGGAGTGGCGATACGGCTGCCCAAGAACACCCTGCTCGACCTCAACTCGCACTATGTCAATCGCACCAATCAGCCCATTACCGGCGAGGTCTATTCCAACTTGCACTTTGCCGATCCATCTGAAGTCGAGCACGAAGCGCGTTTCTTTTCTTTGAACAATCTCGATATCTCCCTGCCGCCCGGGGAGGTGACGACTATAGAGAGGGATTTTACCTTCTCCGAGCGGACCCACATTGTGCAGCTACTCTCGCACGCTCATCAGCTCATGGTCGAATTCCGAGTCGAAATGATCGGGGGAGCGCACGACGGCGAGCTCATCTACGTCGCTTACGACTGGGAACACCCGCCGATCCTGAGATTCGACTCCCCTCTCGTCCTAGAGCCGGGAGAGGGCTTCAGGTTAGAGGCAACCTATGACAACACGACCGACGAAGAGGTCAATTTCGGTTTGTTGTCAACAGACGAGATGATGATTCTCTTTGGGATCTTCTACCGGGATTAACTTATTTTGTGGCACGCAAAAGGCGCGAGGAGCACAGACAGTGTGCGCTCCTCGCGCCTTTTTCATGAGGCTATGACTGCGTCTAATACATATGCGGCTGCACGGCGAGGGCCAGCGACGCTTCAATGTCCCAGATGGCCTTGGTCACTTCTTGACCAATTAAGTCCAGCTTGCGCACCTGTTCGATGCGCCCGGTCGCACGGGCTAGTTCGCGGCTGGCCAAGAGCCTCTCGAAAATTCCGCAGGCGTCCGCCAAGCAAATAATGACCACGTCGCGGGGATCGGGGATCTTATCGCTGAACAGCACCTCCATGATGCGCAGCTTGACCTCTTTCTCGGCCTTGCCGTCGAGGGCCGGATAGCGCCGCGCACTAAACACCCACAGGAAGCGCCCTTCCTCGCGCGCGAGAATGCCCTTCTCCACCAGTCGGCGGAGCGAACCCTCGCGGATGTCGTCGGCGCGCGCGGCAGCGCGCTCCAGCCAGAAACGGGTATCGTGCGTTTCGGTCGCCGCGGCAATGTCGCTCAGTATCGGGTCAATCAGACTGTCTTGTAGGGGAGTGTTATCGACGAGAACCAGCTTGTCCAAGTCGGTGTCTATGCGGTCTTCCAGTGCCAGTTCCATCAGAACTCCGCCGCCCAAGGCGTAGCGCACCAACCGGTCGGGTACTCGGGCGAAGCTCCCATTTTCATCGTCGAGCAAAAGAAGCATAATTTCTTCGGTGAATCTCAGCATACCTTTCCTTTCAGGCCCAGTGTTTATGGATTTTTCTGACTCGCGTTCGCGTGGAGGGGTTCCCGCCGATTCTCATGGAGAATAGGGATCCTCCGCGTCCAAGATCTTATTCAGGGATTCGGGGCTGCCGAAGCGCTGCACCTCTTCTTCGTACTGCTCTGTCTCGATGCGGGCCTGCCGCACGTGCCAGAGAATCCACAGCACCACTCCCACGACAAACAGCGCGAACTCCGCACCGACAAAGGGGTATAGAGGCCCAATCTCGGCCATGTTGCCGCTCCAACTTTCGACGTTTCCGGTGGACATGATGATCTCCTAGTAGGGTGTGTTTGGCTCGGCGAGTTTACATTTTGCCGACTTCTTCGCGCTCGGCGTCAATGATGCCCTGCTCCTCTGCGGCCCGATCAACGGTCGTGCCGTAGTCGAGGCCAGCCAACTCGATCTCACGTGGAATGCGCAGCCCGCCGAGGCTGTGAATAATTTTAGCCGCTACCCACCCCGGCAGAAAGCCGAGCAGTCCGAACATGATCAAAGCGCCGGCGATTTGGCCCAGCGGGTTGATGCTGGCAAATCCCTCGCTCGGCGACGATGGATAGCCCCACAGCACGAAGCCACAGACCACGACGCCAAAGAAGCCAGCGTACCCGTGTACCGCCACCGCCCCGACGGCGTCGTCAACCTTGAACCTGCGCTCCACCCAGTAGTGCATCTTATACATGAATACGACGCCGAGGGCGGCAATGAGCATGGCCTGTACCGGGTGGTACAAGTCGTTGCCAGCCGATGCGGCGATTATGCCAGCCAAGCCGGCCGAATAGGTCCAGTACGCGTCGCCCTTCGAGATGAGGTACCCGGCGAGCAGGCCGCCGGCCAAGGCCATGAGAAAGTTCACCGTAATGGCGGATAGGGTAGTAGGAGCCAAGTAGATGTTGGTGGCCGAGTAAAAAGTGCCGTCGCCACTTTGCACGTCCCACATCGGGACGTTGCAGGCCACGTAGAACCCCCAGAAGCCAGTGTATATGAGGAAGAGGCCGATGGTCACCAGCCACGGGTTGCGCGGGTTGATGCTCCTCGGCGTCCCGTCCGCGGCAAACTTACCAATCCTCGGCCCTAGCACGACCAACACGCCGAGGGCAAAGCCGCCGGCAATGGCGTGAATGACCCCAGAGGCATAGGCGTCGTGGTAGCCCAGCACCTGCACCATCCAGCCTTCGGCGTGCCAGCCCCAAGCCGCGTCAATGACCCAGAATACCGAGCCGATGAGGATGGCCAAAATCCAGAAGGCGGAGGAGCGGATGCGCTCGATGACCGAGCCGGAAACAATCGAGGCCGCGGTCCAAGAAAACAGCAGGAACGCCGCCCAGAACACGCCGTTGAGCCGCGCCCAGCCACCGGGATCCCCAGCACCCCCCAGATGCGGTCCCATCAGCTCGCTCCAAGCCACCGCGTGCGGTGCCTCGACGAGGCCACCGATAATGCCCGGCCCGTTCGGGAAAGCGAAGTAGATCCACCAGCCAAAGAAGAAGAAGGTAATGGTCACCAGCGGAATGAGCATCGTGTTCTTCATCAGGGTGTGGACGTGGTTTTTGTGGCGCGAAACGCCCACTTCGTACATGCAAAATCCCACGTGGATGAAAAACATCAACACCACCGTGATCCAGTAGTAAAACTCGGTGAATATGACGCTCAGCGAACTGAGTTCGTTGTCCATGATTCCCCTCCCTGTTTTGGGATTTCATTCATCGTCCCAAAGTAATACGGATAATTTAGGGGTATCTCAAGGTCTTTTTGACTTGGGCTTAGTCGCCTCCTGCGGGAGAGCCGGTTCCACTCCCGCGACGGCGCAACCATTCTACTGTAAACAGAACTAAAACGGCAAAAGCGATGAGAAAGGTCGCCACCGCCAGGATGGTGGGGCTGATCTGCTCGCGGATACCCGCCCACATCTGTCGCGGAATGGTCCGTTGCTCCAAGCCACCCATGAACAGCACCACCACGACCTCGTCGAAGGAAGCGGCAAAGGCGAATAACCCGCCAGACGCAACCCCAGGTGCGATGAGCGGCAACTGCACCTGCCAGAAGCTGCGCAACGGACCCGCGCCGAGGCTGGCCGCGGCCCGCATCAAGTTCCGGTCAAAGCCCGACAACGTGGCGGTTACGGTGATCACCACAAACGGCACTCCGAGTACGGCATGGGCGAGGATTATGCCGAGGTGAGTCTGAGCCAAGCCGAGGCTGGAGTAAAAGAAGAACATTCCCACTGCGGCAATGATGACCGGCGTGATCATCGGCGAGATCAACAGCCCCATCACAGTCCGCCGAGCGGGCATGGCCGAGTTCGCCAGCCCGAGCGCCGCTAGGGTGCCAAGCGAGGTCGCGAGCAGGGTGGCCGAGACGCCGATGACCAAGCTGTTGACCAAGGCGCGGGTCCATACGCCGTCTTCAAAGATGCTGCGGTACCAACGCAGCGAATACGCCTCCGGGTCGAAACGCAGCATGCCCTCGGTAAACGTAAAATACGGCTCCGCGTTGAAGCTGAGCGGCACGATCACCAAGATCGGCGCGACCAAGAAGACAAACGCCGCCGTGCAGAACGCGAGATAGACCCACCGCGCCAACATCAGCCCAGCCTCATGCGGTCGATGCCCACCACGCGGTCGTAGAGCACGTACAGCGCGATGATGCCCACTAGCAGGATGGCGGCGAGCGCGGCGGCGAGTCCCCAGTTGAGCGAGGTCTGCATGTGATAGGCGATCATGTTGGAGATGAGCTGACCCTTGCTCCCGCCGACCAGCGCCGGCGTGATGTAGTAGCCAATGGCGAGAATGAACACCATCAGCGATCCAGCGCCGACGCCGGGCAAGGTCTGTGGCCAATAGACGCGCCAGAACGCCTGAAAGGGCGTCGCACCGAGGGAGGCTGCGGCCTGGACGTGCGACGGCGGAATCGAACGCATCACCGAGTACAGCGGCAGCACCATAAAGGGCAGCAGCACGTGGGTCATCGCCACAAACGTGCCGGTCATGTTGTATATCATGGCGATGCGGCCGTCGTCCGCGACCAGTCCGATCGCCACCAGCAAGCTGTTGATCACGCCCTGGGTCTGGAGCAGCACGATCCAAGCCGTCGTCCGCACCAGCAGGGAGGTCCAGAACGGCACCAACACCAGCAACAACAGCAGGTTGGCGCGGCGCGGCGGCGCGTGGGCGATCAGGTGGGCAATCGGGTAGCCAATGACCAAGCACAGCGCGGAAATGCCAAAGCTAATGGCCAGCGTTCGCCACAAAAGCGGCAGGTAGATACGTCGTTCCTCTGGCTGCCGAGCGATGCTACCATCGGGTTGGCGCATGAAGTCGAGCGCATTGATATAGTGGCGGAACGTGAACCGCTCCCCAGCGCTGCGAATCGCCAACCACACATCCGGCTTGCCCCAAGCGGCGTCGATGCCGATCATGGTCTCGCGCCAAGAGTCGCCGCTGGCGTTGCGCAACTTGCGCACACTGCGCGTGACGACGCTGCGCAAGCCGCTCTTGATGCGGTTGACGCGCGTGGCAATTTGGCCGAGGGTGCGCTCTTCCCGCGCCTGCAGCAACTCGCGTGCAGCCGTTGCGTACACAGGCTCATCCAAGGCGCTCGTCCCGTCCCATGTGCGCAATAGAACGAGCGTTTCCGGCAATGCATCCGCGACTAGGGGGTCGTACGCACTGCGCACGAGCAACGAACCAAGTGGCGCGACAAAGGTCACCAAGACAAAGACGATCAGCGGCAGGGCCAATCCGGCCGCTCGCCGCCGCTGCCCCGCCTGCTGCTTGGACGCGTCTAAACCCGTTTCTGCTGTTACTTGGTCAACCACTTTCGGATGGATCCCCCTCGTCGTCCACAGCATCGGGTTGCAGCGCGCGGCAGTCCAGCAAAGTCCAGCCGACGCGAATCCGATCTCCCTCCAACACACCCCCATGGCCCACAATGTTGGGGATCTTGACGATGAAGCCCGAGTGCCCACACAGCTTTAGGCGCAGGCGCATGTGATCGCCGAGAAATGCTATATCCTCGATATCGGCGTCAAACTCGTTGGAGTACGAGTGTTCACCCTCACTCGGCGAGAGCTTCACTCGCTCCGGGCGAACGACGACCGTCGCGGCAGCCCCCGGCGGACATTGCCCCAAACTCACGGCTTTGATCAGCGCATCGCCGACCTCCACTTCACACACGCCGTCGCCGACCGTGCGCACCACGCCGTTTAGCCGGTTGTTCTCGCCGATGAAATGGGCCACGAAAGCGCGCTCCGGCTCTTCGTACAGTACCTCCGGGGACGCAACCTGCTCGATCGCGCCGCCGCGAAAGACGGCGACCCGATCCGACATGACCATAGCCTCCTGCTGATCGTGCGTGACATAGACGACCGTTATGCCCAAGGTGCGCTGAATGCGGCGGATTTCGTATTGCATTTCCTCGCGCAGTCGTCGGTCGAGCGCGCCGAGCGGCTCGTCCATCAACACGAGCTCTGGATCGAAGACCAAGGCACGGGCGATCGCAACGCGCTGTTGCTGACCACCGGATAGCTGCCCTGGGCGGCGATCCTCCAAGCCTTCGAGGCGCACGAGGCGCAGGGTGCGGGCCACTCGCTCCTGCCGCTCGCTGGGGTCAATACCGCGCACTTCCAGCGGAAACGCCAAGTTTCGCCCGACCGTCATGTGCGGAAAGAGCGCGTAGTTTTGAAACACGACGCCGATTTCGCGCTTGTGGGGGGGCAAATCGCCGACCGGCACGCCGTTGATGCGGATGGTACCAGAAGCTAGCGTCTCAAACCCAGCGAGCATCATCAAGCAAGTCGTCTTACCGGAACCAGACGGCCCGAGCATGGTGAGGAATTCGCCCTTGTGTACGGCGAGGTCGAGATCCCGCACGACCCAGTTGCGGCCGTCGTAGCTTTTGCTAACGCCGGTGAATTCGACGTGAGGGGTGCTAGTGCAGTTGTCGTCTGTGCTCACCACTTACCAACCGAGGGCATAGCCGTCGCGGCGCGGGTCGGCCCCGCCCATAAAGGAACCCGTGTCGGCATCAACCATGATGCCTTGGCCACCGCCGACCCCAGGCGACCAGTCGCCGAGAAAATTGAATTGGTGGCCGCGGCGCTCCAGCTCGGCGAAGACTTCGCGGTCAATGCGGTTTTCAACATCGACGACAAAGCCGGGGCTTCCCGTCTTGACGCGGGGGGCTTCGATAGCGGCTTGGACGTGCATCTGGTGATCGAGGACGTTCATAATCATCTGTGGAGTAGTCTGGAGGATGCCATAGCTCCCCGGGGTGCCGATGAGCAGGCGCAGGCCATCGGCGTCCCAAATCTGGGCCGGCGACACGCAGATCTCGTTTTTCTTGGCCGGACCAATGACATTGGGGCTGGTAGGCTCGCGGTCGAACCAGCGCATGAAGTTGTTGAGGGCAATGCCGGTCTCCGGCACCACCATGGCCGAACCAAAGGGGCCGCCCAAGCTCTGGGTGCAGGCGACGGCGTTGCCATCGGCGTCGATGGTGTCGAAATGGGTCGTGCATTCGTTCATCCACACGCGCGGGTCACCCGCTTTGACCTCTCCAGCCGGGCCACCGGGCACGAGGTGTTCGCCAGCGGTAAACTGGGCCTTGTCGCCGATGAGCGCGCGCCGCTCGGCTGCGTATTCCTTCGAGAGCAGGCCCGCTGTCGGCGGGTCGTCGATGGCCGTGTAGGCAATGCGGTCGGCCATGGCCAGCTTAGTTGTCTCGATAAAGCGATGCAAGGTCGGAGCGGTGTTGTGGCCGAGGCCGGCCACGTCAAAGCCCTCCATGATGGCCAGCGTCTCCAAGTACTGGACAGCTTGGCAGGGCGGCGGCGGCGCAAAGACCTCATAACCGCGATAGTTGATGGAGACTGGGTCGACGAATACTGGGACAAAGTCGGCGAGGTCTTCCTTTGTAATTAGGCCACCGGTCTCCTCCATATAGCGAACCATGCGGTCGGCAATCGCGCCCTTGTAAAAGACATCCGCGCCGTCGGCAGCAACTTGGCGGAAGGTCTCGGCAAGGGCCTTTTGCACCACCACTTCCCCAGGCTCGGGGGCCGCGCCGTCGAGTAGATAGATGTCGGCACCGGTCTTGAAGCGGCGCAGACTCTCGGCCGCACCCGCGTAGAAAAAGGCGTTCTTTACCGTGAGGGCGTAGCCCTGCTCGGCGTACTCAACGGCCGGAGCGAAGACGCGAGCGGCGTCCATCGAGCCGTAGCGCTCCAACGCGGCCATCCAGCCGCCGCAAGCACCCGGTACTAACGGCGTGAGGGGACCAAACCCCTGTTTGTCGTCGCTGTCGTACAGATTCAAAGTGGCCGCGCGCGGGGTGAGGCCGACGTAATCGACGATCTTGTGCTCTTTTTCGCGGGCGCTGTAGATGTGCAGATAGCCGACGCCGCCAATGCCCGACATATACGGCTCGACTACGTTGAGCGCAGCGGCCGTGGCAATGGCCGCGTCAATGGCATTGCCGCCCTCCATCAGGATGCGCATACCAGCGAGAGAGGCGAGCGGATGCGCCGAGGCGATCATGCCGCGACGGCCCGTGGCAGTGCTGCGGTGCGTGGTACCCTCAGAAGAAAAGGCCATTGGACGCAACTCCTTGTGATTTGTAGATTTTGCGACCGCCTAAAATAGGGCGAGCAAATTACAGCGTCAATCGAGGAGCTTAGCTATATGAGCGACAAGACAATAGACCTGCGCAGCGACACGATTACCCTGCCGACCGAAGCCATGCGGGAGGCCATGGCCTGCGCGCCGTTGGGCGACGATGTGTACGGCGAAGACCCATCGGTCAACCGCCTGCAAGAAGTGGCCGCCGAAAAAGTGGGCATGGAAGCCGCGCTCTACGTGCCTTCGGGTACGATGGGCAATGCCTGCGCCTTGATGACCCACACCAATTGGGGAGACGAGGTGCTCTTTGAGGAGCAGGCGCACATGTACTACTGGGAGGCCGGAACCTATGCCTCGCTCGCCGGGCTGTCCGCGCGCATCGCTGCTGGCGACCACGGCGTCATTACCGCCGACCAAGTACGCGAGACGGTCCGCGCCGACAACCCGCACTTTGCCCCGCTCAAGGTCGTCTGCATCGAAAACACCCACAACAACCACGCCGGCCACGCTTGGTCGGTTGCCGAGGTGGCCGCGGTGAGTGCTGCATGCCGCGAACACGGGCTGAAACTGCACGTGGACGGGGCGCGCATTTTTAACGCCGCCACAGCCACCGGGACGACGGTCCCAGAGTACACTCAGCACGTTGACTCCGTGATGTTCTGCATCTCCAAGGGGCTGAGCGCACCAGTCGGCTCGCTGCTGTGCGGCAGCAGGGACTTTGTCGATCGGGCCTATCGGATGCGCAAGCGGCTCGGCGGCGCCATGCGCCAAGCCGGAATAGTGGCCGCGGCCGGGGTCGTAGCCTTAGAGCAGATGGTAGATCGGCTGGCCGAGGATCACGCGGTAGCGCAGGAACTGGCCTCGGGGCTGGGCGCAATCGAGGGCGTTGAGGTGATTTTTCCGCCGCGACCGACCAATATCCTCAAGGTGGATTTTGCGGCCTTGGGCTGGTCGGCTGACGATCTGGTGGCCAAGTGGAAGGCGCGAGGGGTGTTGTGCAATCCGCGTCCGCCGCACGGGGCGCGACTGGTGGCGAATCGGCACGTGGAGCTAGAGGACGTCAAGTACGTGGTGGAGGCGACCCGGGAAATGATCGGGTAGGGGGCCACTTGGCGCGTTTTTCGTCCATATCCCGCTGCTTATGGTTCGGCGTCTTTGTCGCAGCCCTTGGCGCGGGTGATGCCGGAGGGGATGCGCTGAAAAACGCGGATGGCTCGTGGAAGTACAGCAATCATCTGGTGGGGGAGACGAGTCCGTATTTACTGCTGCACGCGCACAATCCGGTCGAGTGGTACCCCTGGGGGGAAGAAGCACTGGCGCGGGCCAAGGCCGAGGACAAACCGATCTTTCTGTCGGTCGGCTATTCGACCTGCTATTGGTGCCACGTCATGGAGCGGCTGGTCTTTTCCGACCCCGAGATTGCGGCGCAGATGAATGTCAGCTTTGTCAACATCAAGGTCGATCGCGAGGAGCGGCCCGACATCGACCGCATTTACATGCTGGCGACCCAATTAACTACCCGGCACGGCGGCTGGCCCAATTCGGTGTTTTTGACGCCAGACCAAGAGCCGTTTTTTGCCGGCACGTACTTTCCGCCCGAGCCTTTGCCAGGGCGACCTTCCTTTCCCCAAGTCATGGACTTCACGCGCTCGCGCTGGCAGGACCAGCGCGAGCAGGTGCTCCAAATCGCGGGCCGCTTGACCGCGGCCATCCGCGACTTGGAATCCGGGCAGCAGATGGCGGCCGTGCCGCCAGATTCTCTGCTAGTAGCGCGGGTGCTAGCTGCTGTTCAGACCCGCTACGACGCGATTAACGGCGGTTTCGGAGGCGCACCCAAATTTCCCCCGAGCTTGCGCTTGGAGATGCTGATGGCCACGGCCGAGCGCTTTGCCGATCCCCAAGTGCAGCGCATCGTTTTGCACTCGCTAGAGCGGATGGCAGCCGGTGGCATCTACGACCAAATCGGCGGCGGCTTTCACCGCTACGCCACAGACGCCGAGTGGCGCGTGCCGCACTTCGAGAAGATGCTCTACAATCAAGCTCATTTGTCGCGGCTGTACTTGCGCGCGTACGAACTGACGGGAGACGACCGCTGGCGGTGGGTGGCAGAGGATGTTTTTCACTTTATCGCGCGGGAGATGACCGGTCCAGAGGGGGCTTTTTACTCGGCATTGGACGCCGAAACCGAGGCCGAAGAGGGCAAGTACTACCTGTGGACTGCGGAGGACCTAGAGAACGTATTGGAGCGCGAGGCGGAATTGTTCTGGAGCGTCTATGGGTTGGCCCCCATGCCCGAGGGCGAGGAAGGCGTCCTCTACGTGAAAACGTCGCTTGCCGAGGCCGAGTTGCGAGCGCAAATGGCACCCGTGCGGCAGCGCGTCCTTGCAGCGCGGGCCGAGCGGCTCTATCCCCTTCTCGACGACAAGGTGTTAGCCGCTTGGAACGGGATGATGATCGAAGCGTACGCGCGGGGTTTTGCGGTCTTGGGCGATCCCGCATATCGCCGGGCAGCCGAGCGGGCGGCTGATTTCGCTCTGGAGTACCTGCGGCGCGAGGACGGGGGGTTGTGGCGGGTCCATCGGCTGGGGATTTCGCGGCAGGAAGCGTACTTAGACGACTATGCGTTTTTGGCGCGCGGGCTGACGGCATTGTACCGGGCCACTGGCGAGGCGCGGTGGTTGCAGGCCGCGCGCGAGCTGAGCGCCGAGATGGTGGCGCGATTTTGGGACGAAGAGGTCGGGGGATTTTTCTTTACGGAAGCCAGCAATGCGCTCATCGTGCGGAGCAAATTCGCCCAAGACTCGGCCCTGCCTTCGGGCAATGCAGCGGCTGCCCACGCGCTGCTAGACTTGGCCGAGTTGACGGGCCAAGCGCACGGCTCGGCTGAGCTCGCCGAAGCCTATCGCAGTCGGGCGGCGCAAATCCTATCTGCTTTTAGCGGGGCCATGTGGGCGCAGCCCTCGGCCTCGGTGCATTTGGCAGCCGCGGCCGAGCGCCATCTGCAAGCATCGCTATCCGCAGCCGCATTAGCAGACACGCCAGCGGATTCACTGGTCTCCATGCGGGTCGAACTGCCCGCGCAACAGCCCGTGGCGGGCGAGGCTTTTGCCGTGGCCGTGCATCTAGATATTCGCCCGGGCTGGCACATCAACGCCAACCCGCCCTCGGGCGATTTGCTCATTCCCACTTCGCTGACGCTCAATGCGGACTGGCCGCTGGACTTTGCCCGCGTGCGCTATCCCACCGGCCGCTCGCAGGCCTTTCCGGCCCTAGCAGAGACGCTCTCGGTGTACGAGGATCAGGTCGCGCTATGGGCGGATTTGTCGCTGCCCACAGCAGCGGCTGGGACGGCGGGCTATTTGCGCTTCCTGGTCCAGTATCAAGCCTGTGACGAAGTCCGTTGCCTCCCGCCGACGGAATTGAACCAGAGCGTGCTGGTGGCCGTGGCACCATGATCCAACACTCAGACATCATCGGCTGCGGGATAGGCGAGCCAGAGGCCACCAAGCTCCTCACCCAAATCGAAGCTCTCTCTGGCACGCCGGAAGCGCGCTGGTGGGAGGCGACCCGCTGCATTCTGCGGCCGGATCATCCCTTTGCGCTGCACCAGTTGCTCTATCGGGCAATCTACGGCAGTGCGGGGGGGCCGGTGTTTTTTCCCGAGCCAGCAGATATTGAGCACGCGCATATGACGGCGCTGCGACGCGAGCTTGGTCTGGATTCGCACGCCGCGCTCTTTGCGTGGTCGGTTGCACAGCGAGAGGCGTTTTGGCAGCGGACGGTCGCCCGCTTGGGAATCTGCTTCCACAAGCCGTACACGCAGCTTCTCGATCTGTCCCAAGGCGTCGAAGCACCCAAGTGGTTTGTCGGGGCCGAGATGAATATCGCCGAGAGTTGCTTCCAAGCCCCCGCCGATCAGACGGCCATTGTCTTCCAGCGCGAGGGTGGCCGACTTGAGCGGATGAGTTTCGGCACCCTAGAAGCCCTGTGCGACCGGGTCGCCGGCGGGTTGTGCGCGTTGGGATTTGCTCCCGGCGACCGGATTGCCGTGGCCATGCCGATGACGGCCGAGTCGGTGGCGATCTATCTGGGGATCATCAAGGCCGGTTGCGCGGTGGTGGCCATTGCCGACAGTTTCGCCGCCCCCCAGATCGCCGCCCGGCTGCGGATTGGGGAGGCCAGAGCCGTTTTTACCCAAGACGTGATTTTGCGCGGTGGGCGCGAGTTGCCGCTGTACCCGCGCTTAGTTGCCGCAGAGGCCCCGCTGACGATTGTATTGCCGGGGCGCGTGGAAGGGTTGGCAGAGGCGCTGCGCCCCGGAGATCTGCACTGGGACGACTTCTTGCAAGCCGACGCTATATCCGCGGCCGTATCCTGCCACCCCGACGCGACAACCAACGTCTTGTTTTCATCGGGAACTACCGGCGATCCCAAGGCCCTGCCCTGGACCCATGTCAACCCGATCAAGTGCGGCGCAGACGCGCATTATCACCAAGATGTCCACCCAGGTGATGTGGTCGCTTGGCCGACCAATCTAGGCTGGATGATGGGGCCGTGGCTGATCTACGCCGCCTTTTTGAACCGGGCGACCATGGCGCTCTACTATGGCAAGGCGACGGAGCGAGACTTTGGGGAGTTTGTGCAAGCGGCCGGCATTACCATGCTCGGTATCATTCCAAGCATGGTGCGGACTTGGCGCAGCACGGCCTGCATGGACGGAATCGACTTTTCGGCGATTCGGGCTTTCAGTACCACCGGGGAGTGCTCCAATCCCGAGGATATGCACTATCTGATGGCGCTGGCGAGGTATCGGCCCATACTCGAATACTGCGGCGGCACCGAACTAGCGGGCGGCTATTTGCTCAGTACGCTAGTCGAGCCAGTCGCACCCGCGACCTTTAATTCAGCAGCGCTGGGAACGGATTTGGAGATTTTGGACGAAGACGGGCAGGAGTGCGCAAGCGGCGAAGTCTTTCTGGTACCGCCAGCCATTGGCATGTCAACTCGAGTGCTCAACCGCGACCACCGCGAAGTGTACTACGCGGGCGTACCCAAGCGGAATGGAGTGCCACTGCGCCGCCACGGCGACCAAGTCGAGCGACTGGCTCCGGGCATCTACCGGGTCCACGGCCGGGTCGACGACGTGATGAACCTAGGCGGAATTATGGTGAGTTCCGCAGAGATCGAGCGAGCCTTGAATGCGATGCCGGGCGTGGTCGAAACCGCGGCGATTGCAATGCCGCCGCCGGGGGGCGGACCGAGCCTGCTGGTGATCTTCGCGGTGCTGGAGGACGCCGGCGACCACTTGCAAGCCTGTCCTGAGCAAAGTCGAAGGGACGCGATGCAGCAGACGATCCGCCGGGAACTCAATCCGCTCTTCAAGATTCACGAAGTAGTAGTAGTAGAATCGCTGCCGCGAACCGCGTCGAACAAGGTGATGCGGCGGGTTTTGCGGCAGCGCTACGGAAGAGACCCGCGCGAATAGCGACGCGCAGGCTCGTAGAACTGAGCGAAAGGAGCATCCGATGCGACATGGTTATTTGTCCGTTTTGCTGCTGCTGGTAGCGATATATCCGGCTGAAGCTGGCCGCTACGACGATCCGCGCTTCCTCACCAACCACCTCGTCTCCGGTGGAGTGGCCAAAGACGGCATCCCCGCTCTGACCAATCCCATTTTCGTGGCACCGAACGAAGTGGGCTACCTAGCGGAAGACGACGTGGTCATGGGGATAGTCATCAACGGCGAACCGCGAGCGTACCCGCACAACATCGGCTGGTGGAACGAGATCATCAACGACCGCGTCGGCGATCAGTCGGTCGTAGTGTCTTTGTGTCCGCTTACAGGTACTGGTCAAGTCTTCAACGCCACGGACGGCGACGGCTCGCAAATCGAGTTCGGGGTCTCCGGTCTGCTGATCAACAGCAACTTGGTCATGTACGACCGGCGCGACGGCGAAACGCTCTACCCGCAGATGATTTACACGGCCATTAACGGCGATCGGGCCGGCGATCGCCTAGAGCTGATGCCCGTAGTGGAGACGACTTGGGCACTGTGGCAGCGGATGTACCCAAGCACCACCGTGGTACAAGCCACCACTGGCTGGGAGTATTACAACTCGCGACCAGCTTACAACGAAGACCAATACACTTTCTATCCTTACGGCGATTACCGCACCAGCCACGAGTACCTGATTTTCCCGCCGACGACCAACAACGGCGCATTCGACCATCGCTTTGAGACCAAAGACCTAGTGTTGGGATTGTGCCGCAATGACCAGACCAAGGCATATCCCTTCGCGCTGATGCCCGACGGAGTGGTAATCAACGATATCATCGGCGACGACCTCGTAGTCGTTCTATTCGACGCCGCGTCGCGCACGGCCTTGGCCTATTTCAACCAACTCGACGACGAGCCATTGAGCTTTTACGGGGTAGAGTCCGAGGGGCCGTTACCAGTAGAATTCATGGATGCGGAGACGGGTTCGCGTTGGAACATGCTCGGAGAAGCCGTCGCGGGGCCGCTCGCGGGGCGGCGATTAGCGCAAGTCCCCGCCTACAATGCCATGTGGTTTGCCTGGACCGCCTACTGGCCCGATACAGAGGTTTGGCAGCCGGGTGAGGGGATTCTCAGCCAAGAGGATATCGAGCAGATCGAGCAAGCCGCAACGGCCGTCGAATCCTTTGACGTTGCGCCCGCGGACTTTGCCCTGCGGCAAAATTTTCCCAACCCGTTCAACGCCCAAACGCTGATCCAGTACGAGCTTCCAACAGCCGGACCGGTGCGGCTTGGCGTGTTCAACGCAACTGGGCAGCGGGTGCGCTTGCTGGTGGACGAACACCAAGCGGCCGGACTATACTTGCAGCCCTGGGACGGGCGCAACGACGCCGGGCAGCAAGTAGCCAGCGGCGCGTACCTATACCGACTGGAAGCACCGACGGCCGGATTTGTCCAAGCGCGAGGCATGGTTCTGGTGCGCTGACCAGCGCACGCGAAACTTAGGAGAGAAGACATGAGCAATTTTCTCAGTCGCTATTTGCACTGGTTGCACCTGCGGTGGCCAGCCGGCGTGGTGGAGAAGTTGCCACGGGTGGATGAGCACGGGCAGAGCAATGTCCCCGGGCTGTACATCGTCGGCGACTTGACCGGGATTCCGCTGTTGAAGTTCTCGGCCGATACGGGTGCGCGGGCCGTGCAGCACATCGCGGCCGACGAGGCATTCCAGCGCGGCAAGGAGCAGGAGGATGTCTTGGACTTGGCGATTATCGGCGCGGGCGTTTCCGGTATGTCCGCAGCCTTGGAGGCGCGGGAGGCCGGGCTGTCGTTTGTGCTTTTAGAGGCGACCGAGCCGTTTTCCACGCTGGTCAATTTCCCCAAGGGAAAGCCCATCTATACCTATCCCACCGAGATGGAACCGGCCGGGCAGATCCGCTTTGGCGCCGAGGTCAAGGAGCCGCTGATCGAGGAGTTGCACGCGCAGACGCTCGCCCAAGGCATCGAGCCGACCATAGCGCGGGTCGAGCAGGTAAAAAAGCGGGGAGACCTTTTTGAGTTGGAGATTCCGCGCCAAGAAAACATCAAGGCTCGCCGCGTGATCGTCGGGATCGGGCGCTCGGGCAACTTTCGCAAGTTAGGGGTGCCGGGCGAACAATTGGACAAGGTCTTCAACCGCTTGCACGATCCCGTTGACTTCTGCGACAAAGACGTGCTGGTCGTCGGCGGCGGCGACAGCGCCTTAGAGGCGGCCATTGCCATCGCCCAATGCGGAGGGCGAGTGACCGTCTCCTATCGCAAACCCGAATTTTCTCGCCCCAAGCCCGAAAACGTCGAAAAGCTGAACATGCTCGCGGCCGATCCAATGGCCGACGTGGCCGTGGACACCCCCTCTTCCGAGCGGGTAACCACCAGCAGCGGTGCCTTTATGGAGCAGGGCCGCCAAGCGGGATCAATCCGCCTGCTGATGGCCAGCCAAGTACTGCACATCGAGGACGACGCAGTCGCGCTCAAAGACGCCGAGGGCCAGGAACTGAGCCTGCCCAACGACGCGGTGTTTTCCATGATTGGGCGCGAAGCACCGCTCGACTTTTTCAGACGCAGCGGCGTGGAGATCAACGGCGAATGGAGCCCTAAGCGTTGGCTATCTCTGGGGCTCATCCTGCTGGCGGCGGTTTTCATCTACCACTGGAAGACCGACGCGGGCATTCCGGTCAAGAAGTGGTTCGACCAAGCCGATCTCTTCCCCTTCAACCTAGCAGCACCACCGACAGCCCATACCCTGTGGGACACGATACAGGTATCGATGACTCAGCCGAGTTTCTACTACTCGCTGGCCTATTGCCTGTGCGTCGTCCTATTCGGCTTGCAGCGCATAAAGCGACGGCGCACGCCGTACATCAAGGTGCAGACGCTGACGCTAATGGCGGTCCAGTGCATTCCGCTTTTTCTGCTGCCCTATGTGTTTTTGCCTTGGGCTGGCTACAATGGCTGGTTCGACGAGGGTGCTTGGCTCAAGCCGATGGCCGATGGCCTGTTTCCCGAGTCGCAATGGGCCGAACACGGGCGCGAGTACTGGCGATCTCTGGGGTTGATCCTCGCTTGGCCGCTGTTCTTTTGGAACGTCTTCACCAGCGAGCCGCTGTGGTGGTGGCTGGCCATTAGCCTCGTGCAGACCTTCGTCATCATCCCGCTGATCATCTACTTCTGGGGCAAAGGAGCGTACTGCGGCTGGATCTGCTCGTGCGGTGCTTTGGCCGAAACCATGGGCGACAATCACCGGCACAAAATGCCGCACGGCATGGTGTGGAACAAGGTGAACATAGTGGGGCAAGTCGCGCTGCTGCTGGCCAGCGTGCTGCTTATCTTGCGCCTAGTGGGCTGGGCTTTGCCGCACGATCACTGGATCAACGGAGCCTACATGGGGCTATTTATGGGCAAGGGTACAAACTGGGGCAACTTGCCCTTCCCGCTGACTTTTCTCAACTACGTGTGGTCGGTTGATTTGCTGCTGGCCGGCATCTTAGGCGTCGGGCTGTACTGGCATTTCAGCGGCCGGATGTGGTGCCGCTTCGCCTGTCCGCTGGCGGCCCTGATGCACGTGTACGCGCGCTTCAGCCGCTTCCGCATCCTCGCCGACAAGAAAAAGTGCATCTCCTGCAATGTCTGCACCTCAGTGTGCCACCAAGGCATCGACATTATGAACTTCGCCAACAAGGGGCTGCCTATGGCTGACCCGCAGTGCGTGCGCTGTAGCGCGTGCGTGCAGTCTTGCCCCACGGGTGTGCTAGAATTTGGTCAGGTTGATAAAAACGACAAGGTGATAAAGACCGACGGGCTAGCGGCTTCGCCGGTGCGGATGCAGGAGAAATAGGGCGACTTTTGTGGATGCCCTAGTCAACATCGTCTAAACCTAGTTCTTCAACTGAAGGAGGCGCAACTCTTGGCCGCTTTTGAATAATTGCTGCAAATTTTGGTTCAAACCTAGTGCGGATAAAGCTGCGACGGGCATGGGCCTTAGCGGGTTTGTTCGTCTCCTTGTACATGCTGCGCAGCCACTTCGGATTCACGGTCTCTCCAACTACCGCCGCGATTTGTTCAACCTCGTTTTCCGTGAGCATGTACTCGCTGGCCAGCAACTGTACCTCATCTTCCATTGCTGCAATCAGATCCTTTGCGTCGTCGTCAACCAAGCGATCGGCAACAGCCTTGGCCGCAAACTGCGCCCCGGTGCCACCAGCCAACCCACCTACGACGCCACCGATAAAACTGCCTATAGTCGTGCTGATAAAAGACACTGCACCGCCAACGGCGTCGCCTGCGATCATGCCGCCCATCCAGCCGCCAACCCCCCCTGCAACCGCGGCCGCATTCACCGTGGTGTTCTTGGCAAACTGCCGCCAAGAAATGGAACCGACGAAAGCGGCTCGGTAGAAGTCTGGAGCACTTGTCACTACGGTTGTTATGACCGCGGTTATAGCATTGGAACGGAGGAGTCTGGATACGTTACTGAATGCGCCAGCCCCAGAGACCGCTCTCCCAAGGGACCCAGCGGCGATGCGCTGGACCGCCTCGCGCCCACTGTCAGCGGCCAAGCGGGCGGTGCTGCTCACCTTGAGTAAGACGGGAACGCGCTGGATAATCTCGCGGCCGCCCTCCGTATTTAAGGTGCGCCATAAGGCCCTTACCCCATTACGCACTGCTGCCACTCCGATGGCAGCATTCTTAGAACGCAACAACTGGATGCTAGCGAAAGGAAGAAACCACTGGGCGTTAACAATGCTTTTTATGAGCGCATTGCTGCCATTATTTCGAGGATCGAGTGCGGATCGGAACGCCGCTCTGACCGCTGCTGGGCTACTCGTGCCGCCGTGGAGGTCTTGGGCATAGGTAATAATAGACGAGACCGACGACGCACCCGTAGCGGTCACGCGTTGCGTTTTTGCATCAAAGACCAAGCAATCGACATTCCCCGCACGAGCTATGTTCCGCGCCTGCGTATAGGTCACCGTGCCCTGCTTAACCAGCGCGGCCGCGGGATTCGCAACCCCCGGAACCTTGCCCTGTGCGATGCGGTCGCGCATCTGCTGCACGCAGGCTTCGTACTGATCCTTGGGAACTTCGAGGACCTGCCCTAGATAGCGGTAATTCCCCGATCTTGAATCGAACGCTGCATGAACCGTTGCGGATGCGCTCTGGCAATAGTTCGATTGAACGCGCAAGTCTTCAACTCTCGCTCACCGGGCCGGAAATGCGTTTGTTGCGCTGACCTTCCGGCAATCCACGGCCAAACCCACTAACCACTAGCCAGTGCCTGCTCTAGCTGCTGGCAAAACGTCTCGATGACCTTGAGGCGGGCGAAGCGTTTGTCGTTGCCCTCTACCAAGGTCCAAGGAGCAGCGGTCGTGTGGGTCCGAGCTACCATGTCGTCAACCGCGGCCTCGTACTCGTCCCATTTCTCTCGGTTGCGCCAGTCTTCGTCGGTGATCTTCCAGCGCTTGTGCGGAGTCACCTGCCGCGCCTTGAAGCGCCGCAGTTGCTCGTCCTTGTCTATGTGAATCCAGTACTTGGCCACCACCGCGCCGTGGTCTGTTAGCTGCGCCTCAAAATCGTTGATTTCGCCGTACGCCCGCTGCCAAGCCGCTTCGTCGGCAAAGCCCTCGACGCGCTCGACTAGCACCCGGCCATACCAACTGCGGTCGAAAATCACCATCCGACCTGCGCGCGGCAGGTGGCACCAAAAGCGCCAGAGGTAGTGTTGGGCGTGTTCCTCTTCCGTGGGAGCGGCGATTTGGATGATCTGATAGATACTGGCGTCGAGAGGGTCCGTCAGGCGCTGGATGACCCCGCCCTTGCCCGCTGCATCGGCTCCCTCGAAAACCAAGACGGTCGAAAGGCCTTTGCGGCGCGCCTGCTGCGTCAAGCGATAGAGCCAGCCTTGGTATCGCTCGAGCAGGGCTTGGTACTCCTTCTTGGGCACCCGCTGTTCCATGTCCAATGGAGTCAACACGTTGGGCGCGGACGGCCAGTCTGACTCGACGAGTTTGGGACGGCTCTTCTTTTTATCTAGACGCTGGCGGATGGCGTCGCGCACGGCATGGCCCACCGCCAATGCGTAGTGAGGATCGCTGCCGTCGACAACCTGCCAACGAGCATCGCGGATGTCGGTCTTTTGCAGTAAGCGGTCACCGGCTCGTTTGAACTCGTCGTAGTACTTCAAGCCCTCTCTCGCATCCGCGTTCACCCGCCAACGGGTCAGCGGGTTCTGCTCTAAGTCCGCAATGCGTTGCTGCCGCGCCTCTTGGTCCAAGTGAATCCACAACTTGATCAGCAGCGCACCATCGACTACGAGCTCATTCTCAAAGGCCGTGATGCGGCCAACGTCGCGCTTAAACACTGCCTCATCGCTGCGCCCATGAGCCAAGTCGCGCAGCGGGCGATCGTACCAGCCGTTCAAGTATATGCCGATGGTTCCCTTTGGCGGCAGGGAGAGCCAGTAGCGCCAGTACTCTGGACGCTCGCGCTCTTCTGTGGACGGCGACTCAAAGGCGCAGACCGCAATGCCGTGCGAGTCCATCCACTGCCTGAGCATGTTGCTCGCCTCGCCCGCACCTGCGCCGGCACAACCACCCAAGACGATGATGGTTGGAAATCGAGCTTGCTGTAGCCGTTCTTGAGCCGCGATCAGTTCCGTGCGCAGCTCGGATTCGAGCTTCTTGTATCGGCCATTCGGAACGCCGCGCTCCTTCTCGTTGGTTGCCATTGATCGCCTCTCTACCTTACTAAACATAGTAAAAAATTTGCCGCAGATGTCCAGTCGGCAATCCGCAACGCGCCGATTGCCGACCACAGGGTAAAACCGTAGATTTTTGCATCCCTTGGCAAAGGAGCCTTTGGCATGGAAGTACTCGGCGGACCGCTTTTTGGCGTTGCCGGAGCAGGCGAATCGCACGGGCCGGCAATTGTCACTACGGTCTTCGGCTGTCCCCCCGGCTTATGGGTGGAGCGTGCCCAAATCCAGCACTATCTCGACCGCCGCCGCCCCGGCAGCAATAAGCTAGGCACCCCCCGGCGGGAAGACGACCAAATCGCCCTGCTGTCTGGCCTCTACTCAGAGGATCACGACCAGCTCCTATCCGGTCCGGCGCTGCACTTGCACCTAGACGAAGACGCGACGCCGGTGCATACCTATGAAGCGGGCTTCACTACGGGCGAGCCAATTGCTGCAGCCGTGCTCTCAGCCGCCAAGCGTTCGGGCGATTACAAGCAATTCGCCGGGCCGCAGGGCCACGTCCGGCCCGGGCATACCGACTTAGTCAAGTACTACAAGTCGCGGGGCTTTGTCGATGTGCGCGGCGGTGGACGCTCCAGCTATCGCTCGACCATCTCCGACGTCATCGGCGGCACCATTGCCCGCCTCTATCTAGCCGAACACTTCGGCACGGCCATTTTCTCTTCGATCTGCCAAGTCGGACCGCTGGAGACGGGCATTTATCTAGCGGCACGAGTCGCCGAACTAGTCGCCGAAGCCGACGGGCAGCACTTGTCTCCCGCAACGCGTGCCGCCCTCGAAAGCGATCTAGAGCGCGGACCGCTCCGCGCGGTGGATGCGGATTTCGCTCATCAAGCGGCCGAACTGATTGCCAAAACCCGCAAGGAGCAGGACTCGATCGGCGCTGCGCTCGAAGTAGTGGCCGTCAACGTGCCTCCTCTCGTCGGCGAACCGCTGTACCAAAGCCTGAAGTTGCGCCTGATGGGCAGCCTCGGCGGCTTGCATGCCGTGCAAGCTTGCGAAATAGGCACGGGCCGCGCTTCGTCTGCGCGCCATGGCAGCGAGCACAACGATCCCATCCGCACCAGTGGCTACCAGAGCAACAGCCACGGCGGCCTGCTCGGCGGCGTGACCACGGGTATGCCGCTAGTATGCCGCTTGAGTTTCAAGCCCACGGCCACCATTGCCCGGCCCCAAGATTCCGTGCGCAAGGACCTCGGAGAAATCGAATTCCAACTCGCCAAGGGCCGCCACGATCCCTGCGTGGGCGTGCGCGCTGGCGCAACCTTAGAGTCGCGGCTGGCCATCGAGTTGATGAACGCCGTGCTCATGCACCAAGCGCACTGCATGGATGTGGAAAATTTCAAACTTTTCTAATCTCAACTTCTAAAGCTCACAGCGCGGGCATCTCCACGCCCAGTTCCGCCGCCACTTTGCCGATTTCATCCCAAGTGGGTTGGGGCAAATCGATGCCTTCGACCAACAACCGCGCCCGAGTCTTCTGTTCGAGATCGCCGGGCGCATAGACTTGCTCAAACCCAGGCAAGGGGCGAGCCGAGCACACCCATTTGGCTAGCTCTTCGACCTCGCGCTCGTACGAGTCCAAGTCGATAAAGTCCTCAATATTAATCGCCAGGACCATGATCCCATTGCCGCCGTTGCCGCCTTCTTTGGTACAGCCAGCATGCGAGAGCGGTCCCACCAACATTTCCACCATCATTGCCAAGCCAGAGCCCTTGTGGCCAAACTGCAGGCCGCCCAATGGCAAGACACCGGTGCCCTCAGCGTCGTCCAAATAGCGCTGGGCGTCGGTGACGGGCTGGCCCTCCTGATCTATAACCCAACCCTCGGGCATCGGCTCCTGGCGAATGTTCTTCTGCACGATTTTGCCGCCAGCCACGACGGTCATGGTCATATCGAGCATGAAAGGCGAACCATTTTGGCGCGGGGCGGAAAAGGCAATAGGCTCGGGACGCAGGCGGCGGTCGGCCGAGCCAAAGGGTGCGAGGAAGAGACCACCACCATTGAGCCAAACCATGCCGATCATGCCCCTTTCGGCGATCCGCGGAGGATAGTCGCCGAGGCGGCAGATATGGGTGATGTGGTTGAGACCAACAAAACCAAAGGTGGAGTTTTGTGCTTTTTCAACGGCAATGTCGAGGGCGCGATTGACGGCGACAATGCCGTTGGCCCCCTTGCCGTTGATGACCCTGAGCACGGGAGTGTCGCGCACGACTTCGGTCTCTTCCCAGCGGACGTAATTGTTTTGCATACCGCGGGCATAGCCGGAGACTAGCCAAGTGCCGTGCGAGTCGTGACCGTGCAGGTGGCTTTCGACGACGTGGTCGGCGACGATAAGGGCGTCGTCTGCGGGAATGCCAGTAGCGGCAAAAATGCGATAGCAGAGGTCTTTGAGGACGTCGTGTTGGACTACGGGCATGAGGAGTCCTTTAGATGGGTGCTTTCCTAAGAGGCGTGCGCTTCCATCAACTCGGCGAAGTAGCTAAACAGATGGAAGCTGTCGTGTGGACCTGGCGAGGCCTCCGGGTGGCACTGGATGGAAAAAATGGGCAGTTCGCGGTGATGCAGGCCCTCAACGCAATTGTCGTTGAGGTTGAGGCGAGTGATTTCGAGGCAGTCGGGCAACGAGTCAGCTGCAATGCCCCAACCGTGGTTTTCAGAGGTGATCAGGATCCGTTCGCTAGCGCGTTCCTTGATCGGCTGGTTGGCCCCACGATGCCCGAACTTGAGGCGGTAAATTTCTGCACCAAAGGCCAAGCCGAGAATCTCGTGGCCCAAGCAGATGCCGAAGATCGGCTTTTTGCCTATGAGGCCCTTGCAAGTCTCGATCGCATAGTCGAGCGGCCGAGGATCGCCTGGACCGTTGGAAAGAAAAACGCCGTCCGGTTCCAAGGCCAAGACCTCGTCGGCCGAGGTTTTGGCCGGCACAACCGTTACCTTACATCCTGCAGCGACCAAGCAGCGGACAATATTGCGCTTGATTCCGTAGTCTAGCGCGACGACGTGGAAGCGCGGGGCTTCGGGGCTTTCGACATAGGACGCAGAGCAGCTAACAGCGGCAACCATGTCCACACCGACAAGTCCGGGCCAAGCGCGCGCCTTTTCGACTAAACTGTCCGGGTCGAGGTCGGTGGTGGAAATGGCAGCGTCCATCACGCCCTCAATGCGCACTCTGCGAGTCAACTCGCGGGTATCGATGCCTTCGATGCCGAGCACGCCGTGCTCTTCGAGATACTCGGGCAGACTCTGGCGCGCACGCCAGCTACTCGGCAAGCGCGAGCACTCTTTCATTAGGAAGCCGCGGACTTGAGGCCGCGCCGATTCGTCGTCTTCGGGTGCGACCCCGTAGTTGCCTATGAGTGGATACGTCATGGTGACGATCTGGCCGGCATAGGAAGGGTCTGTGAGAATTTCCTGATAGCCGGTCATGCTGGTATTGAAGACCATTTCGCCGAGGCACTCACCCCCGCGGCCAAGAGCACGGCCCTCAAAGACGGTGCCGTCCGCGAGCGCAACGAGCGCTTTCATCTTCTGTAGATACTCCTTTTGAGAGGGTTTAACAGCGAGTAAAAACTTAGGGAAAAAAAGACGAACTGAACAGGCGATCTCATTCCGGCGCGGAGTCGGTCAGGTCTTGGCGCTCCTGCCGCGCGCGTTCCTGCATATCGACGGCCGGATCGAATTCGCCGACGATTTCCTGGCCGACGATTTCTTCAATCACGTCCTCCAAGGTAACAATGCCGGCGAAGCCACCGTATTCATCGACGACGGCAAAAAGGTGCTCGCGCCGCTGGATGAATTCTTCGAGCAGGCGGCTAGCCCGCGCCGACTCGGGTACCGAGTGAATGGAGCGACCCACCTCAAAGAGCTTGGCTTGGTCGCGACCATCGGCCAAAGCACTGAATGCATCGCGTCGCAGCACTAAGCCAACGATGTTTTCTCGCTCTCCCTGATAGAGGGGCACCCGGCTGTGGTCCCAGCTACCGGACTGTTGGCGGGCCTCGGCCAAGGTCAAGTCGCGGTCGAGGCAGTGGACTACCGTGCGTGGAGTCATAATATCGCGCGCCCGCAACTCGTCGAGCTTGAGAATGTTTTGGATGACGCGCTCTTGGTCGTGAGAAATGGCACCGGACCGGCGGCTCATCCGTGCGATAATCTCAATCTCTTCCGGTACTACCTCCGGCACGTCGGGTGCCCCAGCGGTGATGAGCCGAACGATGAATTTGTTAAGCCAGATAAAGGGCGCAAACAGCCATACCAGCCATTGGATCGGGCGAGCTATAAATCGAGCGAGAACGCGGGCATGCACCACCCCCACCGTCTTGGGAAGAATCTCTGTAAAAATGAGTACCGCCAGCGAGAAGGCGATGATAAAGTACGTCTCCCAAGTCCGCGGAAATACTCCGACAAAGGCGGCACCGGCGATGGCAGCACCGCCAGTATGGGCCAAGGTATTCAGCGTGAGGATGGCTGAGATGGGGCGCTGGATATCCGCGTGCAAGCTCTTGAGGATCTTACCCGAAGTGCGCCCTTGGTCGGCCAGCATTTCGATCTGACTGGCAGGCAGCGAGTAGAGCGCAGCTTCCAAGAGCGAACAAACACAGGATACAACGAGGACGACGCTGACGGATAGGATTAGCTCGAATTCAGGAGTCATAGACGCGAGGGTGGTTTAAAAAAGAGAGGGACTCCCCACCGGGAATCCCTCTCCAATGTACTGGACTATAACGTCTTGCTAGGAGTAGTTATTCTACGTGCTTATTAACCTGTTGGGTCATCTTAAACATATCTATTTTCTTCGCGCCTAAGACGGCCCGCAGCTTGTCGTCGGCATTGATCATGCGCTTGTTTTTCTTGTCTTGCAGGCCATTCTTCTTGATATACGCCCAGATTTTCTTGGTGATCTGAGTACGCGGCAATGGCTTGTTACCGACTATAGCCCCCAAGGCGGCGTCGGGCTGCAAGGGCCTCATAAAGGCCGGATTAGGCTTGCGTTTCGCCTTCTTTTTAGTGGCGGGCTTCTTCTTAGCAGCCTTCTTAGCGGCGGCTTTCTTCTTAGGAGCAGCCTTCTTAGCGGCGGCTTTCTTCTTAGGAGCAGCCTTCTTAGCGGCGGCTTTCTTCTTAGGAGCAGCCTTCTTAGCGGCGGCTTTCTTCTTAGGAGCAGCCTTCTTAGCGGCGGCTTTCTTCTTAGGAGCAGCCTTCTTAGCAGCGGCTTTCTTCTTAGGAGCAGCCTTTTTCTTGGCAGCAGCCTTCTTCTTAGCCATGCGAAATCCTCCCTTGGTTAAGTAGGAGATAAAACCCGCGAAAGGGGTCTGAGAATTTGAGAATTCGGTTTCTCGGCCTCTCCCGCCTCGTGAAATTTAAGGCCGATTCTACCCGTTTTGTGAAGCTTTAATACTATCAGTACCAATATAGTACGAGGGCAGCATAAGTCAAGCAAAAATGTAGCTTTTTCATAGTAGAAAACGCTCTCACTATGGGCGTTTGACATAATTTATTAAAACGGCCATTTTAATTTTGCGTTTGAGATTTGTCGTATTTTCGCGAGTCTAAAAATTGATGATAAAAAAAAGCAATTTGGGATTTGTGGGTACCGGTAACATGGGACGGGCGCTGATTGAAGGTTTGGTTGGCCAGCTTCCTTCAAGTCAGATAACAGCGGCCGACATCAGGCCGGAAGCTCTCGAAGGCTTGTCGGCGTTGGGCGTCCACACTAGTACCGACTCGGCAGATGCGGTCCGCGGTCAGGACTTGGTCGTGTTGGTGCTCAAGCCACAAGTGGCCGCTCCAGTATTGAAGGCGCTGGCCGCGCATTTCAGCACCCAGCAGATCGTCGTCTCGCTCATGGCTGGCGTATCGACTGCCCAGCTCGAAGAGCTACTGCCTGCGCAAATGCCCGTGGTGCGCGTCATGCCGCAAACGCTAGTGAGGATTAGGGGTGCGGCTTGCGCCCTCTGCGCTGGTCGCGCTGCCAGCGCAGAGCAGGTGGCGCAAGTGCGGTCTCTCTTCGACTTGGTTGGCACGACAGTCGAGGTCGCCGAAAGTCTCATGGACGCCGTTACGGGGCTTTCCGGCAGCGGCCCGGCTTGGGCTTACACTGTCGTCGAGGCGCTCACTGACGGCGGCGTGCGCGCTGGCCTGCCGCGCGAAACCGCATTAACACTGGCCGCCCAAACCCTGCTCGGTGCCGCGCGCCTCGTGCTCGAAAGCGGCGAGCATCCGGCCGTGCTTAGGGACCAAGTCACCTCGCCAGGCGGGACTACGGTCGCCGGATTGCACAAGCTAGAAGAGAAGGGCCTGCGCGACGCCCTGATTAGCGCCGTGCTAGCCGCGACTGAGCGCTCCGCCGAGTTGGGGCAATCGTGATTGCAGTCATCGACTACGGCATGGGCAATCTGCGCAGCGTGCAAAAAGCCTTCGAGTTCCTTGGCTATGAAGCCGAGATCGTCGAAGACCCCGAGCGCCTAAGTGCAGCCACACATCTCGTATTGCCCGGCGACGCGGCCTTTGGCGATGCCATGCACAACTTGCAGGTCGCCGGTTGGGACACAGCCATCGCCGAGGGGCTCGCGGCCGCCAAGCCCTTCTTGGGCATCTGCGTGGGGCTACAACTCATGTTCGAGGAAAGTGAAGAAATGGGGACGCATCGCGGCCTCGGAATCCTGCCGGGCAAATGCGTGCGTTTCCCTCCTACCGAGCGAGTGCCGCAGATCGGCTGGAACCAAATCGCCATCAAGCGCAAAGTGTCGCTTTTAGAGGGCGTACCCGAAGGAAGTTTTTTTTATTTTGTACATTCGTACTATGTAGTAAACGAAAACAAAGACGACTGCGTCGCCACGACCGACTACGGGATTGACTACACTTCAGTCGCCGGGAACGACCGCGTCTTTGGCGTACAATTCCATCCCGAAAAGAGCCAAGTTCACGGCTTGCGCCTTCTCGACAACTTCGCGCGCCTAGGCTGAAGAGATTATGCTCGCCAAGCGAATCATTCCCTGTCTAGATGTCAAAAATGGCCGCAACGTACGCGGGGTGCGCTTTTCGGCTGACCGCGACGCCGGCGATCCTGTTGAGCTAGCCGCGCGCTACGACGCCGAAGGCGCAGACGAGCTTGTCTTCTACGACATCACTGCTTCAGCCGATGGCCGCGCCATCGTCATGGACCTCGTGCGCCAAGTCTCCGAGCGAGTATTCATTCCGCTAATGGTCGGCGGCGGTATTCGCACCTTCGCGGACGTACGCCACATTCTCAAAACTGGTGCCGACAAGGTCTCGATCAATTCGGCCCATGTGTATTCGCCGGAAATCATCAACCAAAGCGCGGAGAGTTTCGGCTCGCAGTGCATTGTTGCGGCTATCGACGCGCTCAGGCGTCCAACCGTACCCGACGAGCCGCCATCGTGGGAGCTGTACATCAACGGCGGGCGCAAGGCCACTGGCATCGACGCTTTAGAGTGGGTGGAGGCCCTCGTCGATCGCGGAGCGGGCGAGTTGGTGCTCAACAGCATCGACGCCGACGGGACGCGCGCTGGGTACGACCTCGCGCTAAACCAAGCAGTGGCGCGCCGCGTGGATGTACCCATTGTCGCCTCGGGCGGTGCCGGCAACCTCGACCACATCCACGAGGTGTTGACCACGGGCGAGGCTAGTGCCGCGTTGGCGGCCTCCATCTTTCACTTCCAGCATTACTCGATTCCCGAAGTCAAAAGTTTTCTGCGCGAGCGCGGGGTAATGGTGCGCCAGTGACCGAAGCAAGCGAAGTGTCGCGGCAGGCCCTGATGAGCCAGGTGCAGCGGCTGGTAGTCAAGATCGGCAGCAGCGCCCTGACCACGCAGAGCCACAAGCTCGACGATGGGGTCGTCACCCAGCTCGTCGAAGATGTAGTCGAACTGCGCTCACAGGGATTGGAAGTGGCGATCGTCACCTCGGGAGCGGTGGCCGCGGGCATGGGGCAGATGGAGTTGGACAAACGCCCAGACAACATCGCCCAACTACAAGCCCTCGCGGCCATCGGCCAAGTCCTGTTGATGGATATCTACAAGGACAAGTTCCGCCGCCAAGGCGTGCCCATCGGCCAAGTGCTCTTAACTGCCGAGGACATCCTCGGCGACCGCTATCGCTACGTAAACCTCGAAAACACCTTTCGCAATCTCTTTGCCTATGGGGCCATACCCCTAATCAACGAAAACGACAGCGTCGCCGTTGCTGAGCTCCGGCGCCAGATCGGGGAAAACGACATGCTCGCCGCTTATGTAACGAACCTGATCCGGGCGGATATGCTGGTCATTTTCTCGGATGTCGAGGGGCTTTACGACTCCTTTGGCCCGCGTGGCCCCGAAGGCAAGCTAGTGACCCAAGTGACCCAAGACATCCTCGACCCAGAGGAAATGATTGGCCGCTCGCTTGATGGGCGCGGCAGTGGCGGCATGGCGACCAAACTGCGGGCCGCTCGGCTCTTGATGGCCTGCGGCGAAATGGCGGTCATCGCGCACGGGCGCAAACACCAATTGCGCCACATCCTCGCTGGCCGCGAGCAGGGGACGCTCTTTATGCCGACTGGTCGCAAGCTCAATAGCCGACATCGCTGGATCGGCTTTGCCAGCCAGTGTCGCGGCAGCGCAGTGATTGACCGCGGTGCCCAACGCGCCATCGCCGAACAGGACAAAAGCCTGCTCCCGGTGGGGGTCGTCTCCTGCGAGGGCGAGTTTGCCGCTGGCGACGTAGTGCAGGTGATCGGCGAGCGCGGTGAGAAGCTGGGGCGGGGCTTGTGCCGTTACTCCTCCTCTGAACTGCGCCGCATATTGGGTATGAGCTCGCCCGAAGTTACAAGCGCACTAGGCCGCCCCGCCCAAGAGGTCATCCATCGCGACGACCTCGTCTTATTCTAAAATCGACGTGACTAAAACGGCTAAGATCTTGCTGATCGCCTTCCTCGCTCTGGTGGCGTACATAGCCTTTGGCAACGGGCTGTTCTACAAGGTGTGGGAGGAAGAAAAGACCCTAATGGAACTCAAAGCGCAGGTGCAACAACTAGAAGCCGAAACCGATAGCTTGCGCCGAGTGCTAAAACTGCTCGAAAGCGACATAGATTTTATCGAAAAAGTCGCGCGCGAAGATCTCGGCTTGGTCAAACCGGGCGAGGTAGTCATCCCCCTGCCTGCGGAAGAAGGCGAGTGACGCCGTGCCGCGCACTATCGTCAAAACGCGCGCCATCGTACTGCGCACCATGCGCATGGGCGAGACCAGCAGCCTAGTGACGTTATACGCTCAGGAGTGCGGCAAACTCAAGGCCATGGCTCGGGGTGCCCGCAAACCCAAGAGCCGGTTCGGTGCCGCGCTCGGCCTGATGACCGAGGTCCAAGCCATCTGCTACGTCAAAGAAACCCGCGATCTGCAAACCCTGAGCGAATGCACTCTGCTCAAACCAGCACCCGACTTATCGCAAAGCCTAGAGCGACTTTCCTTTGGCAGCGCCGCCTGCGAACTAGTCGACCGCCTGACGATCGAGGGGGAAAACAATCCCCGACTCTACCAGTGTCTATCTGGGATATTGCACGGCCTTGCCGAGGTAGAGCCAGAACAGGTCGAATCGCTGTTCTGGTACTTCCAACTGCGCGCCGTCGCAGCCCTCGGCTACCGTCCAGAGTTGCGCCAGTGCATTACCTGCCAACGCGAACTAGTCGGCTCCTCGTCGTGGTTCAGCGCAGCCCTAGGGGGCGGCCTGTGCTCCGCCTGCGGCCCTGGGAATGGAGTGCGCTTAGCCCAGCACAGCTTGCACTTTCTCGCCGTCCTCCAGGGGCTTAGAACCTACAGCAAGGATGCTCTCCCCCAAGCCCCTGCTCAGCGCGGCGAGATCCGCATGGCTTTGCGCAGTTTTTTAGAGTACCACGGGGGCGAGCACAGCCGACTTAAATCGCTCGACTTTCTCGATGGCCTCAACAGGGCCGCCTTACCCGCCTAACTTACTGGAGATTTTCATGTCCGACGATGCAATGGAAAAACTAGTATCCCTGTGTAAACGCAAAGGCTTCATCTTCCAAAGCTCGGAAATCTACGGCGGCCTCAATGGCTGCTGGGATTACGGCCCTTTGGGCGTCGAGCTGTTGCGCAACATCAAAGAGGTCTGGTGGAAGGCCATGACCTACCGCGAGGACGTGGAGGGCATCGACGCCAGCATCCTCATGAATCAGCGGGTGTGGGAGGCATCGGGCCACGTCGATAGCTTTACCGACCCCATGGTCGAAGATCGCAAGACCAACGAGCGCTTTCGGCTCGACCAACTCCTCGAAGAAAACGGCATCGACGTAGCGGGCCTGAGCGCCGAGGAGATGGGCACACTGCTGCGCGAGCGCAACATTAAAAGCCCCAAAGGCAACGAATTGAGCGACCCCCGGCAATTCAACCTGATGTTCAAGACCTTCGTCGGCCCGCTCGAAGACGACAGTGCGCGCGTCTTTCTCCGCCCGGAGACGGCCCAAGGCATTTTCGTCAACTACCTCAACGTGCAGGCGGCGACGCGCCAAAAGCTGCCTTTCGGTATCGCCCAGATCGGCAAGGCATTCCGCAACGAGATCAACACCAAGAACTTCCTCTTTCGCACTCGCGAATTCGAGCAGATGGAGATGCAGTACTTCGTCGCGCCCGGCACCCAAGACGAGTGGTTTGACTATTGGCGCGAGGAGCGCTGGAAGTGGTTCGCGCAAATCGGTCTGCCCGACCGCAAGCTGAGCTGGCACGAACACCAAGGCGACGAACTAGCCCACTATGCCCGCGCCGCCTTCGACATCCAGTACGAGTTCCCCTTTGGCCCGGGCGAAATCGAGGGCATCCACAATCGCAGCGACTACGACTTGTCGCAGCACGAAGCATTTTCGGGCAAACAGCTCAAGTACTTCGACGAGGAGCAGCGCACAAAGTTCGTGCCCTACGTAGTAGAGACCTCAATAGGAGCCAGCCGCACGCTAATGGCCTGCTTAGTCGAAGCATATCACGAGGAAGAGGTCAAGGGCGAGACGCGGGTAGTAATGCGCTTTCACCCGCGCATCGCGCCGATCAAAGCGGCGGTATTGCCCCTCGTCAAACGCGACGGCATGCCCGCTATCGCCCGGCAAATCACCGAGGACCTCCGGCCTTACATGCGGGTTTTCTACGACGAGGGCGGCGCGATCGGCCGCCGCTACCGGCGCATGGACGAGGTGGGGACGCCGTTTTGCCTAACGGTTGATTCGGACACCTTAGAGGACCAGACTGTCACCGTGCGCGCTCGCGACACCATGGCCCAAGAGCGGGTGCCCATAGCTGAGTTGCGCACCCACCTTGAGAGTAGCATGGACGCTTGGCAAATCCCTTGACCCGGTAGTATAAATCCTGATATTATCCTTCGCGCTTGGGATATAATTCTCCCTAGTTGCAAATTTTCGCATTGCGACGCTGTATCCGGTATAGCGAAAGTGGCGGAACTGGTAGACGCGCTAGATTTAGGATCTAGTGCCCGAAAGGGCATGGGGGTTCGAGTCCCCCCTTTCGCACCATAAATAGACGAGCGCACTGCCTGCAATTTGGTAGTGCGTCATAGCCTTGTAGGATTGCGTTTCGTGAAGACTCAGGTCACAGAGAAGGGTCAGTGGGCGCGCGAGCTAGCCGTTGAAGTCGAGGCCGCGCGCATCGACTCCGCCGTCAATAAAGCACTGCGTCGCTACCAAAAGCGGCTGGAGATCCCAGGCTTCCGCAAGGGCAAAGTGCCGCTCAGGATCGTCGAGGCACGCTTCGGCAGTTCCATCCGCGGCGAAGTCCTCGGCGATCTCCTCCCCTCGCTGCTAGAAGAGGCCGCGCGCGAGGCGGGCCTGCGACCGGCCGCACCACCCAAAATCTCCCAACTCGACCACGAGCCAGGGGGAAGCCTAACTTTTACGGCGGATCTCGACATCTGGCCCGAGATCGAAGCCGAGCACTACGAAAACCTCGCCGCCACCCGCATGGTGCACGAGGTGGCCGACGAGGAAATCGGCGAACACTTAGAGGAACTGCGCCGCCGCCACGCCACCGAACAAGTCGTCGAGCGGCCGCTGGCCGAAGGCGATGTGCTCGTCGCGGATTTGCAGCGCCTCGACGAGAGCGGCTTGCCCGTCATTGGCGACAAGTACGAGAAACGCCACATCCTCATCGGCGACGAGAATGCCCTCAGCCCTGAGTTTGAAGAGGCTCTCGTCGGCATGAGTGCTGGCGAAGAGCGCAAGGTCCGCTTCGCCTACCGCGAGGACCTACCTAACGAACAGCTCGCCGGCCAGACCGCGCATTTCGCGGTGGCAGCCCACGAAGTGCGCGAGCGCACTTTGCCCGAACTCGACGATGAGTTCGCCAAAGACCTCGGCGAACAGTTCCAGACCCTCGACGACTTGCGCCAGCACCTCAGCGGGCAAATCCAAGAGCGCTGGGAATACATGGCCCAGCAGCGCCTGCGCAGCGAGTTGATCAGCCAGCTCATCCTAAAAAACGACTTCGAACTGCCCGAAAGCATGGTAGAGAACTACCTCCACTCACTCGAGCGAGAGCAGGCCGGTCACGACCGCGACCGCGACCCCGACCCCGACCGCAGCCACAGCGACGAAGAACGCGCCCAAGCCACGCGCCAACTCAAGAGCTATCTACTGCTCGAAAGCGTGCGCCAACAAGCAGGAGTCGAAGTAACGGACGCGGAGTTTGCCCAATTCGCCGCCGAGCGTGCCGGCGGCCAACCTGCCGACTTGCAGAACGCGGAAGGGTTGCGGCGCGAACTGGAAGACCAAAAGGTTTTTGATTTGCTCATCGCCAAAGCTGACATCAAAGAAGAAAAGGTATAATCATGTCGCTGATTCCAATGGTCATCGAACAGACGGGCCGGGGCGAACGCTCATACGACATTTACTCGCGGCTGCTCAAGGACCGCATCATCTTCGTGGGCACTCCGATCAACGACGCGATTGCCAACCTCGTTATCGCCCAGATGCTCTTTCTCGCTTCTGAAGATCCCAAAAAGGACATCGCGCTCTATCTCAATACCCCCGGCGGGCTAGTCTCGGCGGGCATGGCCATCTACGATACCATGCAATACGTGGCCGCCGACATATCCACGATCTGCATCGGCCAAGCATCCAGTATGGGAGCCGTGCTATTGGCCGGCGGCACCAAGGGCAAGCGCCAAGCCCTACCCAACGCCCGCGTCTTGCTGCACCAGCCCATGGGGGGGATCGGCGGTCAAGCGGCCGATATGGAAATCCACGCCCGCGAGATCATCGCCATGCGCCAGCAGATCAACGAGGTCCTAGTCGATTGCACCGGGCAGCCACTAGAGCGCATTGAGCTCGACACCGAGCGCGACTTCTTCATGTCGGCCGCAGCAGCCGTCGAATACGGCATCATCGACGAGATCATCGCTCCATCTCGCGTCGAGGTAGCCCCTTCCTCCGTATAGGAGCCTATTTTGCGCCGTCGGCCCCCCAAAAGCGATCCGCGCTGCTCGTTCTGCGGGCGCAGTGACAGCCAAGTTGACAAGATCATAACCGGCCCCCAGGTCTATATCTGCAACGAGTGCGTCAAGCTGTGCAACGACGTACTGGCCGAAGAGCGGCAAAAGACCCTCCCCTGGGAGACCGCAGAGATGCCCAAGCCGGGCCAAATCAAGGATTTTCTCGACGAATACGTGATTGCCCAAGAGCGGGCCAAGAAAATCCTCGCGGTCGCCGTGTACAACCACTACAAGCGCATTCGCACCAAAGTCGACTTAGACGAGGTGGAGCTCGAAAAAAGCAACGTAATGCTCATCGGCCCCACTGGCACCGGCAAGACCGAACTGGCCAAAACTCTCGCAAAATTCCTGCAAGTTCCCTTCTCCATTGCCGACGCGACCATTCTCACCGAGGCCGGCTACGTGGGCGAGGACGTGGAGAACATCCTCGTAGGCCTTTTGCAAGCAGCCGATTACGATGTGCCCCGCGCCGAAAGGGGCATCCTCTATCTCGACGAGGTTGACAAGATCGCCCGCAAGAGTGCCACGCCTTCGGTCGGCCGCGACGTGTCGGGCGAAGGCGTGCAGCAAGCACTGCTCAAAATTTTGGAGGGCACCACCGCCAATATCCCGCCCAAGGGAGGCCGCAAGCACCCTGAACAGCCGATGATCCAGATGGATACCCGCAACATTCTCTTCGTCTGCGGCGGAGCCTTCGAGGGGCTAGACAAGGTCATCAGCCAACGGGTCGGCAAGCGCACCATGGGCTTTGGAGCCGACGGCGACGAGCGCGACTCCGACGCTCCAGACGTATTGCCGCTGGTGCAACCCGAAGATCTGCTCGCCTACGGCATGATCCCCGAATTTGTCGGCCGCGTACCGGTCATCACCACCATGGACGCGCTCGCCGAGGACGACTTGTTCCGCATCCTCACCGAGCCGCACGACGCCATCATCAAGCAGTCTCAGCGGCTCTTCGCCATGGACGGGGTCGAGGTCGAGTTCACCGAAGACGCCCTGCGCAAGATAGTGGCCCTGACCGTTCACAAGGGCACGGGGGCCCGCGGCCTGCGCTCCGTCCTAGAGCAGGCCATGATGGACATCATGTTCGATATTCCCTCTCAGAAGGGCGTGACGCGTCTGCAAGTTACGGGCGAGATGATCGAGCGCGGGATTGAGCAGTACAGCAGCGAAGACGAAGAGATACAGCGCAAACGCGCCTAATCTCCAAACCCCGGCGTATGCGCTTTTCCTCTGTCGAATTCAAAATTGGTGCCGTCCGCACGGCCGATCTGCCCGTGGACGGCTTGCCCGAAATCGCCTTAGTAGGCCGCTCCAACGTCGGCAAGTCCTCGCTGATCAACAGGTTGGTGCAGCGCAAGAAGCTGGCGCGTACCAGCACGGTACCTGGCAAGACCCAGCAGTTGAACTACTATCTGGCCAACGAGCAGTTCTACTTGGTTGATCTGCCTGGCTATGGGTATGTGCGCGGCGGCGTGGGCTTGCGCTTACAGCTCGGCCAACTCATCCGCAGCTACATGGCCAACCGCGAAGCGCTGTGCGCGGTGTTGCAGCTCGTCGATGCCCGGCGCGGCCCCACCGATTTGGATCAGCAGATGATCGACCATTTGCGCACCCTCGATAAGCCCTTCCTGCTGGTCTTTACCAAAGCGGATAAACTGTCGCGCAACAAGCTGCAACACCTATTCGACCAGCTCGATGCCCAAGGGTCGCTCGCCGGCCTTTCCTTTGTGCCCTTCTCGGCAGTCGATGGCCGCGGGCAGGACGACATTACCGGGTGGATCGCTGAGGCGCTAGTCGGCAACGCAACCTGAAGAGGACCTTTGAAAGTACTGATCAGCGACAAGATGGACCCCCGCTGCGTCGAGATTCTCGAAGCCAATAACGGGGTCGCAGTGGACGTGCGCAGTGAATTGTCGCTGCGCGCGCTCCTAGACTGCATCGGCGACTACGAAGGACTCGTCGTGCGTAGCGCGACCACTGTGACGGCCGAGGTGCTCGCCGCCGCGTCACGCCTCCGGGTCATTGGCCGCGCTGGCACGGGCTTCGACAACATCGACGTAGAAGCGGCAACGCGCCACGGCGTCATCGTCATGAACACCCCAGGCGGCAATTCCCTATCGACCGCCGAGCACACCTTCGCGCTCATATCCTCCCTCGCACGGCACATCCCCCAGGCGACGTCCTCGCTTAAAAAGGGGCTGTGGGAACGCAACCAATTCGTCGGCGTCGAACTGGCCGGCAAGACCCTCGCCGTGATCGGCTTGGGCCGCGTAGGGAGGGAGGTGGCCGCGCGCGCTGCGGCCTTTCGCATGAAGGTCCTCGGCTACGATCCCTACATTGGCCAAGAGATGGCCCTCTCCTACGGCGCACATCTGGCATCTCTCGAAGAGATCTACGCTACCGCAGATTTCATCACGGTCCACACCCATCTTAGCGACCAGACTCGGCACCTGATTTCCGACGCCGAGATCGCGCAGTGCAAAGACGGGGTCTATCTAATCAACTGCGCCCGTGGCGGCATCATTGACGAGGAGGCCCTCCTGCGCGGCTTGAACTCGGGCAAGGTCGCCGGTGTCGCCCTAGACGTCTTTGAGGAGGAGCCGCCGACCCTCGTGGACCTCTTGGTTGACGACCGCGTGATCTGCACGCCACACTTGGCGGCCTCCACCAAGGAAGCCCAAGCCAACGTCGCCCTGCAGGTGGCCGAACAGGTCGGCGACGTGCTGATGGGTCGCGTCATTCGCAACGCGGTCAACGCCCCTTCGGTCGATCCCGAGATCCACGGCAAGCTCCAGCCTTATCTCGTGCTGGCCGAGCGGCTAGGTCGCCTGCAAGCCCAACTCGGCGAGGGACAGCTAGAGCGCATCACCATCGAATACCAAGGCGACATCACCGCCTATCCGACCTCGCCGTTGACCTCGGCCGTACTCAAGGGAATTATGGAGACCGTCTCGGATGCGGCAGTCAATGTGGTCAATGCGCTGCTCTTCGCGCAGGAGCGCGGCGTGCAAGTCGATGAGCGGCTCAGCAGCGAGCACGAGGACTACGCCAGCCTTATCACCGTGGTGTATCACACCAGCAAAGGGCAGCGCCTGCTCGCGGGCACGATCTTCGGCAAGAGCGACCCGCGCCTCGTGCACCTCGACGAGTACATTTTCGACGCCGTCCCAGAGGGACACATGCTCTTTTACATCAACGACGATGTCCCGGGCATCATCGGCCAAATCGGCACGGTCATGGGCAGCCACAATGTCAACATCGCCCAGATGTCGTGTGGGCGTCGCCAAATGGGCGGCCAAGCCCTGACCATTCTCAACGTCGACGACCCGATCACCATCGACGTAGTTGACGATATTCTCTCTCGGGAGTACATCTCCTGGGCCAAACAAGTCAGTCTTTAAGCACGGGAGTACACAATGCCCGCGAAAATAGTATTAGGAGCGCAGTGGGGCGACGAGGGCAAGGCCAAAGTCGTCGATTACCTCACGTCCGCCGCCGACGTGGTGGTGCGCTATCAAGGTGGGGCCAACGCCGGTCACACAGTCGTCACCGGCGACACTGAGTTTATCTTCCACACCATCCCCTCGGGCATCATGCACGAGGGTAAAATCTGCGTGGTGGGCAACGGGGTGGTCGTCGATCCAGCCACTATGCTCAATGAGATCGCCGAGTTGGAGGCCAAGGGTTTTTCCGTGGCCAACCGCTTCTTTCTCAGCCAAGTTGCCCACGTCGTAATGCCCTACCACAAGGTCTTGGAAAAGGCCGGGGAAGAGAGCAAAAACGGCGTCGCCATCGGCACGACCGGCCGCGGCATCGGCCCGGCTTATCGCGACAAAGTCGAGCGCAGCCACGGAGTGCGCGTCATGGATTTGTGCGACCCGGCGCGATTGCGCGACAAGCTCCGAGCCAGCATTTCCGCCAAAAACGAAATCCTGACCAAGGTCTTTGGTCAAGAGCCGCTAGAGGCCGGCCCCATCATCGACGCGTACATCGGCTACGGCGAGCAACTCGCCCCATACGTCGCCGACACCTCTCTCCTGCTCAACCAAGCCCTCGACCAAGGCAAAACGGTCCTCTGCGAGGGGGCGCAAGGGACCTTGCTCGACATTGACCACGGCACCTATCCCTACGTCACCTCCTCCAACACCACGGCGGGTGGAGCCTGCACGGGTGCTGGTATCGGTCCCACGCGGATCGCCGAGGTCATCGGCGTGACCAAAGCGTACACTACGCGGGTGGGCAACGGGCCTTTTCCCACCGAGTTACTAGGGGAAGAAGGCGAGCGCCTGCGCGGCTTGGGCCGCGAGTACGGAGCTACCACCGGCCGGCCGCGGCGCTGCGGCTGGTTCGACGCCGCCATCTTGCGGGTCTCGGCCCGCATCAACGGTCTGACCAGCATCGCTCTGACCCGGCTCGACGTACTCGACCAATGCGAGCACCTCAAACTGGGCGTTGGCTACCGCTGCGGCGACCAAGTGCTGGAGGAATTTCCCGCCGACCCGCAGGTACTCGACCAATGCGAGCCGATCTACGAAGAAATGGCCGGCTGGTGTGCTCCGACTACCGCCGCCCGCTGTTTTGACGACCTGCCGCCGCAAGCGCAGGCTTATGTAGAGCGGATCGCCGAGTTGGGCCGAGCGCCGGTCTCCCTGATTTCCGTAGGACCGGAGCGCGAAGCCACTATCCCCCTCGCCTGAGCCATGCTACTCAACCCCGCGCCCGCCGAGTCCAAGCCGCACGCCTTGCGCCGCCTGATGGCCGAGAAAACCCTGACCTTGCCCGGGGCCTTCAACGCACCCGTGGCCATGCTCGCCGAACGCATTGGCTTTGAGGCCGTGTACATTTCCGGGGCTGGTCTAGCCAACGGCACGGCCGGCTACCCAGACGTCGGCCTGTTGGGCATGGACGAAATGGCGCGCCAAGCCGGCTACATTGCCAACGCAGTCCAAGTGCCCTGCATTTGCGATGCAGACACCGGGTTTGGCGAGGTCTGGCAGGTGATGCGCACAGTGCGCGCGTACGAGCGCGAGGGCTTAGCCGGGTTGCACTTAGAGGACCAAGTCATGCCCAAGCGCTGCGGCCACCTCGACGGCAAGGCCCTGATCGAGGTCGAAGAAATGGAGCGCAAGATCGCCGCGGCCTGTGCGGCGCGGCAAGACCCGGACTTTGTCATCATCGCCCGCTGCGACGCCCGCGCCGTCGAGGGCTTTGAACAGAGCGTCGAGCGTGGCCAACGCTACCTGGCAGCCGGCGCGGACGCGATCTTTCCCGAAGCCATGCAGAGCGCCGAGGAATTCGCCCGTTACGCCGAGCAAGTCAAAGGCTCACTCCTCGCCAACATGACCGAATTCGGCAAATCGCCGTACCTATCAGTCGCGGAGTTCGCCGCGATGGGATACCGCCTCGTGATTTTCCCTATGAGCGCGTTCCGCACCATGATGAAGGCCGTCGAAGGGCTGTTCTGCGAACTGAAAGAAAAGGGCACTTTAGAAGGCACCCTCGGACAGATGCAGACGCGAGACGAACTCTACGAACTACTCGGCTACGACGAGTACACCAAACTAGACGCAGCATTGGCCAACCGCTTTCCAGCGAACGAAGAAAACCGCTGAATTACTAGCCTCAAATCCACCCACTACCAACACTTTCCATAGAGAGACATACAGAATGACCGACAAATCCTATAGTCCCGGCCTCGAAGGCGTCATCGCCGGCGAGTCCGCCCTTTCGCGCATCGATATCGATATCAACCGCCTGATCCTGTACGGCTACGACCTAGTCGAACTGACCGAAAACGCCTCCTACGAAGAGGTCGCCTACTTGCTACTCTACGGCGAGTTGCCGACAGTTGCCGAGTTGGCAGAATTCAACCAACAACTGCGCTCGCAGCGCGACCTGCCCGGCCCGGTCGTCGACCTGTTGCGCTCCGCACCGGTGAACGCCCACCCCATGGATCTGTTGCGCACTGCGGTATCGTCCCTGGCGTTTTTCGACGCCGAGACCCCCGACAACAGCCACGATGCCAATGTGCGCAAGGCCGAACGCTTGCTGGCCAAAATTCCCACTGCACTCGCCTATGGCTATCGCTTCTCGCAGGGCCTAGAGCCGGTAGCCCCCGACACCGAGCTAGACCACGCGGCCAATCTGCTCTACATGCTGCGCGGCGAAGCACCACCCGCGTACGAAGTAGAGGTCATGAACACTTCGCTGATCCTCTATGCCGAGCACGGGTACAATGCCTCTACGTTCACCGCACGGGTCGTAGCCTCGACGCTCGCCGACATGTACGCCGCTATAACCGCGGCCATTGGCGCCCTGCACGGCCCCCTGCACGGCGGTGCCAACGAGGCGGCCATGCACATGCTCTTGGAGATAGATTCGCCCGCGGCGGCCGAGCAGTGGGTCCTCGACGCGCTGGCGCAAAAAAAGAAGATCATGGGCTTTGGACATCGGGAATACAAAAGCGGCGACTCGCGGGTGCCGAAGATGAAGAAGGTTGGCCGTCAAATCGCCGCAGCCATCGGCGACACCAAGTGGCCAGATCTAGCCGACGTAGTCGAAGAGACGATGATGCGCGAAAAGGGCATCTTCCCCAACGTCGATTTCCCCTGCGCGTACACCTACTACATGATGGGCATCCCGATCCCGCTCTACACCCCCATCTTCGTGGCCAGCCGCGTGGTAGGCTGGGCCGCGCACGTGATCGAACAGCACGACGCCAACCGACTCATCCGCCCCAACCACATCTACACTGGACCGGAGCACCGCGCATTCGTCGCACTCGGCGACCGGGGCTGACCTCAGCCGCGCACGGCCAGTAACCAAGGCCGCATATCGAGCAAGAAGCGCTGGACTGCATCGCCCTGGTAGTCGGGATACGTCCACTCTAAAGGCCGGTAGCGTCCTCGCTGATAGAGCAGGGTCACCTCGGCGTAGAGCTGCGGGGCAATGCAGATGCGGTGGCCAGCGCACTTAGTCGTGGCCAATACCAAGCTCTCGATTGACAGTAGTCCCGGGTCGATATTGGCGCGGCGGCACCCCCCTCGGCTCATCGCCCGCTCCAGCGCCATAGTCTGCGCCTTGACGGTCGCTAGCTCGGCGGGGTCAATCTGCTCGCCAAAGCACACGAGCTGTTTGCTCAGCCCCGCGCCCATTTCCGCTTCGTAGTACGAGGTAAAATCAAAATCATAGGCCGCACTTGTCGCACGCAGGGGGCCGAAGCATTCGGCGAGGCGTTCTTTGGCGTCGGCGAACGTATCAGCGGAGTCGGCCAATACTGCGCAGACTAGTGCGACGGGCGTGGAGGGTTGGAGATCAATGGGCATCTTGCAACAAAAGGAACAAGACCTAGTCGCGTCAATTTCTGCGGTGGGATCGGTTTACTATTTTATCGCCGCGACTCCCACCTTCATTCAGGAAAGGCCACTATGCGCATAGAAGACCTCGACACGCCCGCCCTCCTCGTCGATCTCGACGGCTTGGAGGACAACCTCGACCGCTACCAACGCTACTTTGACGAGCACGGCATTGGCTTGCGGCCCCACATCAAGACCCACAAGTGCGTGGCCATCGCCCATATGCAAATGCGTCGCGGGGCAATCGGCATCACCTGCCAGAAGCTCGGAGAAGCCGAGGTCATGGCCGAGGGCGGGGTCGATCGCGACATTCTGATTCCCTACAACATCATCGGCGCACAAAAGCTGGCGCGGCTAGTCGCGCTGGCGCGGGATACCCGGCTGACCATAGCGGCCGATTCCGAATACACCGTGCAAGGGCTATCCGAGGCCGCTACGGCAGCGGATGTCACCGTGGGCGTGGTCGTCGAACTCGATCGCGGGCGCACCGGCGTAGGCTCGCCCGCTGCGGCTGCGGCCCTAGGCGAAAAAATCGATCAAACCCCCAACATCGAACTCCGGGGCATCATGTCCATGCCAGCGACTCCAGACGTGCGGCCGCTAATCCAAGAGACGCTCGCGCACTTCGATCGCAAGGGCCTGCCGCATCCCATCGTCAGCGGCGGCAGTACGTCGGGCGCATTTATGGCACACGAGATCCCCGAACTGACCGAGTACCGGGCCGGCGAGTACCCTGTCGGCGGCGTCGGCCATCTCCGCCGGGGAACCCACAGCGTCGATCAGTGCGCTGGCCGAGTGCTGATGACCGTGGTCAGCCGGCCGACCGAGGATCGCGCCATCCTCGATGGGGGCAGCAAGTCGCTCAGCGCCGCAGTCCATCGCCAGGAGGACGGCTCATCCGTCATGGGCTACATCGTCGAGTACCCCCAAGCCGTCTTCTCCGGGGCCTCGGAAGAACATGGACATGTCGATCTGTCGGCCTGCGACGACAAACCCCAAATCGGCGAACAGGTGCAAGTCCTGCCGGTTCATCCCTGCCCCTGTTTCAACGAACACGACCAGATCTTTGCCGTGCGCCGCGGCCGCGTGGAAGCCGTCTGGCCGGTTGACGCCCGCGGGCAGATACGCTGAAAGGAGCGAATTGTGGATTTTGCCGAATTGAGCGAAAAACTAAAGGTGGCTAGCACGGCGACCCTGACGTCCGTGCTCCGCAACAAAGGACTGCTCAACACCTTCATGCACCAAGTCGCGCCCCTCGCGCCCGACATGAAGCTGGTCGGCCGGGCCTTTACCCTGCGCTACATCCCCGCGCGCGAAGACCTCGACGAGGTCCCACTCGACAACCTGAAAGACGTGCAACGGATCGGCATTGAGCAGGTAACCACAGGCGACGTGTTCGTCATTGATGCACGCGGCGACACCCGCGCCGGGACCATGGGATCCATCCTAGCGGCGCGGCTGCAAGTGCGAGGCTGCACGGGGATCGTCACCGATGGGGCCTACCGCGACTCGCCGACCATTGTCGCATCGGGATTGCCCGCATACGCCGCGGCCATGAACGCCCACACCAACAAAACCATCCACCACCCCAGCGAAATCCAGGTGCCCATTGCCTGCGGCGGCGTGGCGGTCTTCCCCGGCGACATCCTCGTCGGCGACGGCGAAGGGGTTGTGGTCATACCCGCACATCTGGCCGAGGAGGTTGCCGTCGAGGCCGAGGAGATGGAGCAAAAAGAGCGCTTCATCACCGAGAAAATCCGCGCCGGAGCCAGTATCGTCGGCACTTATCCCCCCGACGAGCAGACCTTGGCCGAGTACCAAGCCTGGAAAGCAAATCAATCGTAGGATCATCGCGATCAATTCGTCGCGCTGTCGAGCAACTTTGCGTAGGGGCACCTCTTGTGAGTGCCCTTCGTACGTTTCCCCTTGTGGCCGCTTCAGCCCAGACGACGGCGCAAGCGGCGCGCGAGATCGCCAACCACAGCGGGAGCAGTGGCGGCGATATTGTGCAGTTCGTCGGGATCTTGCTCGAGGTCGTAGAGTTCGTCGCAGTCGTTGTAATTCTGGATGTATTTGTGCGTAGCCGTGCGGATGCAGCGAAAGTTGCGCAGGGCAGCGACGGTCTCTTGGCGGTGGGTGTCAGTCTGGCCGGCGAGGACCGGTTGCAGCGAGCGGGCGTCAATATCTTGCTGCGGCGCGAGTTGGGCAAAATCACATATCGTGGCATTGAGGTCGATGAGTTCGCACAGCGCGTCGCAGACGCGGCCTCCGGCGATATCCGGCCCGGCGATGATCAGCGGTACGCGCAGACTGGCCTCGTACGCGGCGCTCTTGGTGTACAGCCCGTGGTCGCCGAGCAGTTCGCCGTGGTCAGAAGAGAAGATGATATAGGTGTTGTCGAGTTGGCCGCGTTTTTCTAGCGCGTCGAGGATCTGGCCGATCTGGTCGTCAATGAGTTCGGTGGCGGCGCAGTATTGGCGGCGGGTTTGGGCGATTTGGTCGCGCGCGAAGTATGCGGCGCGTTTTTTGATCCACTCGGGCTTGCCAGCGAGGGAGTCGCTGATGGTCGGGGGCATTGCCGCGTCGCGGTAGCGGTCGCCATATTCGCTCGGCGGGTCAAAGGGGTCGTGCGGGCCGACGAAGCTGACGAAGTAGTGCCAGGGGAAATCGTCGGGCACATTGGCGATCCACTCGGCGGCACGCCGGCCGATATAGGCATCCTCAAAGTCCGCACTGTCCAGCGGCGAGTCGCGGCAATCGGTAATCCAACTAGCGGCGGCGCGGCGGCGATAATCCTGGTGAAATGTCGCCAATTGCCCTTTGTCGGCTAGGTAGTGCGTATAGGGGCCAATCGGCGTGGGCGAGGAGCCGGCGTGCATTTTGCCCTCGCATTCCTCTGGATGGGTGAAACCCCAGCTATAGGCGTAGGGCCGGTCGCCATAGCGGCCATTGTAGCCGTCGGATTTGCGCAGGTCGAGCTTGCCGACACAGCCGACGCGGTAGCCGGAATCGCGCAGCCGCTGATAGTAGGTGGTGGTGCCCAAGGGTAGCCGCCCCGAATTGTCCAAGCAGCCGAGGCGGCTCGGTTGCAGACCAGAGGCTAAGCCGATTCGCGCTGGCGCGCAGACGGGCGCGTTAGTGGTGCATTGAGTGAAGCGCACTCCAGCGGCGGCGAGGCGGTCGAGATGGGGCGTCCGTAGGAAGTCGGCACCGACTGCGCCGAGATAGTCGTGGCGGTGCTGATCATCCATGATGAAGAGTATATTGGGCCGGGGCATTGGGGCGTTCCTTGGCGTTGTGATGGGCGTCTCGTAGCTTAAATGAGCGCAGGATTGCGATATGTTGGCCCAATCTATCCAGTCGCCTGCCTCGCTTCAAGGGCGGCAGCGCAAAAGCGCGCCGATTTCAACCTATAGGAGATAGAACAAGTAAGGGAAAAACATGAACGAATTCACAAGTCCTGCGGTACAGGCGATGAATCTCATTCGATATATTGGAGATCAGGTATCAGAATCAGGCGAACCAATTCGCCAGCTTGCTGAAATCAGCGAGGAGATTGGCGCTCCGAGCGAAGAATTGGCCAAGCAACTCATTGAAGAGTTATGTGAACACGGCGTCGTTAATGTAAGAACCATTTCTCGGGCTCTTGGGGGCCTTGCTCGTTATAAAGGAGTTAGCCTTACCCTCAAAGGATGGGAGCAGTATGAAGCGGAAAAACGCGGGGGATTCGATGGAAACTACGGTTTCCTCGCCATGCAGTTCGACGAACCCGATCTCGACTCCTTTGTTCAGGATGTTGTAAAACCGGCAGTGAAAGAATCTACCGATTACGATCTCGTCGATATGCGCGATGTCGGGAAGGCGGGTATCATCGACAATATCATGCGCGTCCAAATCAGAGACGCGAAGTTCGTCATTGCCGACCTTACCCACGACAACAATGGCGCGTATTGGGAGGCCGGTTACGCAGAAGGTCTAGGCAAGCCTGTTATCTATATTTGCGAAAAGGAGAAATTTGAGAGCAATGATGGAACCCACTTCGATACGAATCATTGTACGACCGTTTTCTGGTCTAAGTCTAGGGATAATGACGAGGGTTTCCGTCAGGAACTGACTGCAACCCTTCGCCGCTCGCTCGATGAATCGTGATAGCCGCCAACGGAACAGCTAGTTCAGCCAGCCCAACGGTAATGTTCGACAATACGGAGAAATGACCTATGCGGATTGAGCAGATTGAAATCAAGAACTACCGTTCCTTCCGCCACGCCGTGTTTGAAGATTTACCTCCGATGGTCGTAGTCGTGGGCGCAAACGGCACGGGCAAATCGACGCTACTCGACGTGTTTAGCTTTCTCAAGGACGCGCTGACCCAGAACGTCGCCATGGCGGTGGCGCAACGCGGCGGGTTCCGCGAGTTGGTCAGTCGAGGAGAAAATGGACCGATTGGGATTACCATCAAATTCCGCGAGAGCGGGGGACGTCTAGCCACCTACGAACTCGAAATAGTAGCGAAAAATGGCCGAGTCTCGGTTGAACGCGAAGTACTTCACTATCGTAAAGGGCAGCATGGACGCCCTTGGCATTTCGTTGATTTCTCAGGCGGAATCGGAACTGCAATCACAAATGAATCAGTCTATGGTCAGGAAGAAGTAAAAGAAAAGAGAGCAGAGTACAAGCTCGACGATCCAAGCGTTCTTGCGATCAAGGGCTTGGGCCAGTTCCGCGAGTTCCAAGTCGTCTCGGAATTCCGCAGCTTAATCGAGAACTGGCACGTCTCGGACTTCCATATTGCCGACGCCCGACCAAGCAGTGAGGCCGGCTATGCCGAGCATCTGTCTAATCGTGGCGATAACGTCGCCCAAGTGGCCCGGTACCTCTACGAGAATCACCGCGAGTGCTTCGACCAAATTCTGAAGGCTATGAGCCAGCGCGTCCCAGGCGTGAGCGGCGTTGAAGCCAAACCGACGGAGGACGGGCGTCTCGTTCTGCGCTTTCAGGATGGCAGCTTTAAGGACCCATTCATTGCCCGCCACGTCTCCGACGGCACGATCAAGATGTTCGCCTACCTCGTCTTGCTGTATGACCCAAAGCCCCATCCGTTGCTGGCAGTCGAAGAACCCGAAAATCATCTCTATCCCGAATTGCTAATAGAGTTAGCCGAGGAGTTTAGGGACTACGCTCGGCGCGGCGGTCAAGTGTTCGTTTCGACCCACTCTCCCGATTTCCTGAACGGAGCAGAACTTAACGAGATCTTCTGGCTGGTTAAAAAAGACGGATTCACAACCGTGCGCCGAGCGTCCGACAGCGAACTGCTGCGCGCTCTTGTCGCAGAGGGAGACTTGCCGGGTGCCCTATGGAAGCAGAGGCTTTTTGAGGGTACTGGGCTACGTCAATTTGATGACGAGTTGATAATCACCTAGCAGGCCGCTATGAACACCAACGAACCAATCCCATTTGCAACATTCGCCCGCTTCGAACGGCTCACCGCCGAGAAGCCCCTGCTGTACTGCGAGCCACCCGCGTGGGCGGCTGCCAGTCACGCCATCGTCGTGGACGACACCGTGCACTATCTATGGGCCAAAAAGGGAGGAGATGGTAGCTGGGTACACATGCACAGCTCCGCGCCAGTCGCCGATCCTACGGCGGTGACGCACGACCAGCGCAATCCCATACTCCTACCTTCCGCCGACGGATTCGACAATCACGGCGTGGAATACCCATTCCCGTTCTGGAATCCCGCCGACCAGCGCTACTACGCCTATTATCTCGGCACCCAAGGCAAGGACAAGCCCCGCCGCAAGCAGACCGGCCTGCTAGTCAGCGACGGCGATTTCGGAGCGTGGACGCGGATTGACAATGAACCAGTAGTTGCCGTCGGCGGCGCGCACGAACAACACGGCTCTTCCCATCCATCCGTGGCCGTATCGGGCGATGTCATCCACATGGTCTATACCGGCGAGTCGCCAGCACCTCCTGAACGGCGCGACATTCTCTACAACGTACCGACCATCTGCCATGCCACCGCACCGACCAGCGATCCGGCGCAGGTCACCAAGAATCCCGCCAATCCCGTGTTCTGCGGCTCGGGGCAGGCGTGGGACCACTATGGCGTGCGCGAAGCCGAAATCCTCAAAGGACCGAGCTACTTCCATCTGTTCTACGGGGGTTACGACGGCAAGGTCTGGACCATTGGGCACGTCCGCACGCGCGACTTCCATACTTTCGAACCCAACCCACACAACCCAATTTTCACGCCTGCGACCGATGCCGACGCCTGGGATTGCGACGGCCTCCTGACCCCACAGGTATTCGCAATAAACGGTACCTATTACATGATCTACGCTGGTCTCAGAGGGTCAGGCTGGAATCGCGTGTCAGCAGTCGGGACGGGCCTAGCCGTGGCCAAGCCGCTGTAAGGGCGCACCCTCACTCACTATCCTCATCGGCCCGTTCAATAACCCGCATACTCTTCCAACGGCCCGTGCGAAAGCGCAAATAGAGAGCCACACCCAAGACGCATATATACGCGCAGCCAAAGCTCCATATCAGGTACAGCCCTCCATCAAAGTAGGTTAGGGCGGCAAAAGACGGCACCACCATGATCGCCCAGGCCAGCGCGATCGAAATCCACATGACGAAACGGGTGTCGCCCGCACCCTTCAGGGACGCCGCGAACACCATATAGGCGGCGTCGAAGACGCAGTACAAGGCCACGAAGCGCAGCAAGACCACGGCGATCTGATGCGCAACCGCAAAGTTGGCGTCTTGCTCCTCGCCAAAAGGCGCAAGGAAAAACTCCGGCACCAACACATAGCCCAAGGACATCGTCCCCATGTACAGCATAGCCAAGTGCAAACCCGACCACGTGCAGTACTCAGCGGCTTCGGGCTGATCGCGCCCCAAGCGCTGGCCAACCATCGTCGATACGGCAATACTGCAACCAATGAGCGGCATAAAGGCGAGGCTGTTGATGTGAAAGGCCAAGTTCGTCGCCGCCAGCGGGATCGGCCCCAAGCGGCCCACGATGAACAAGAAGAAGGTAAAGGCCATGATGTCGAGCATGAAGTTGACGCCGTTGGGGCCGCCAAAGCGCAACAAGCGCAGCAGCAGTTTGCGGTCCGGCTTCCAGCCGCGCAAGGTGGCGTATTCGCTGCGATAGCGCGGCCCCAAAAACAGCACCGCAAAACACAGGGCCGAGACCACCAAGCCGATATTGGTGGCCCATGCCGCCCCGACGATCCCCAACTCAGGCAGTCCCCAATGCCCAAATATCAAAGCGTAGTCGCAGATGATGTTGACGCTGATAGCCACGACGTTGACCGCCAGCACCACCCACGTCTGGCCCCGCCCGCTGAAAAAGCACGAGAAAGCCGTGGACAAGACCTGCGGCCCAGTGCCGTAGCAAAGGATGCGAAAGTACTGGGTCTCAGCGGCGCGGATGCCTGGGTCGTGGCCAATGAACGCGAAGAGTTCGCCAGCAAAGGCCGCTGGCAGCAAGGCCAACAGGCCGCTGAACAAGGCCACGTACGCCCCTTGCCACACGGCCGGCCCCACCCGCGTCGGTCGCCGCGCACCCATGTATTGGGCGACAAACGTGTTGGCGTATTGGGCCGTGCCCATGAAGAGGCTGATGAAGGTGAAGTTGGCCATGCCCGCCGGCAGCGCGGCCGCCAACGCCTCGGTGGAATACCAAGAGAGAAAGACCCGATCGACAAAGTGCTGGATGCTCCAGCTAGCCGTGCTCAGAATCAGCGGCAAGGCGATCCCCAAGAATTCTCGGTACCCGCCTGCGGCCCCCCACCGCCTCGCGATGCGCCCCACGCTCAGCTCGCCATAAATTCGGCCACCGCAATCAATTCGCCACCGCACCGCGCCGACTCCCACCCCGCCAGTACCGGAGCCAGCGAATAAAGGCCGTCGGCATAGTCGTTGAGCAGCAGGGCGCGGTTGCCAGTGCGCACGGCCTCAATGAAGACGCGATCTTGTTCAAACCACGGGTCGAATTCCTCCGGTGCGTACACGACCTCGCCATTGACCTCAATCCGGTCGTACATCCACAGCGCCAAGTATCCTCCCTCGTAAAAAACAGTGAAGCGCGGCTCGTCGCCCGGAGCGGTGGGCGTGGTGGCGAGGAACGTCGAGGTCATGGTCGCCCCGTTTGCTAACAAAAAGTTAAACGAACACGACAGCGGCGTGTTGTACCGAGGAGGATGGTGGTAAAAAGCTTGGGCTTGGGTAATATCGAGGCCGCTCATAAAGCGCGCGTAATCAACGGCATGCACCCCCCAGTCAAAGGCCGAGCCGCCACTCTTGTCCATCTGATAGTCCCAATTGTCCGAATCGAGAACCTCGGCTTCGAGCAGTGGCAGACCGGCCGTGTTCTGGAAGCGGATGTGGGTGACTGCCTTACCCTCAAGCAGGCGACGAGCCTCCTGAAAGAGCGGACGGTAGCGCTCGCGGAAACAAACCGTTGAGATCGCGCCACCCTCGGCAACTGCATCGGCAATGCGCCGCGCAACAGCCATGGTGGTCGCTTGCGGTTTCTCGCTGAAGAGGTGGATACCCCGCGCTGCGGCCGTGGCTTCCACATCAGTGCGCGCAAAGGCCGGCACCACCGAATAGAGCGCGTCCAGCCGCTCTTCCGCGAGCATTTGATGGGGGTCTGCATAGGTGCGAGCGATAGAGTACTTTTGCGCAGTGACAGCGAGGTTCTCCGGATTGGGGTCACTCGCGGCGACCAACTCGACGTCGTCTAACTTGCTCAGATTGGGCAGGTGAGTTTGGTTGGCAAAACGACCGGTGCCGTAGATGCCGACGCGCACTGGGCGATTGTCTGCGGGCATGAATAAATCCTTTGTTTAGCAGCTTTTACATAGCGGAGCGAAATGGGCAAGAAAAGAAAAAAGGAACTCATGCGCCAGCCCGCTCTGCGGCGGATCACAGGGCAATCTGAGGCGTCTGTTCTACACTCGTGCGACCTGCAACTTCGGGGGCTAGCGACGAGGATATTCCAGCCCCATGGTACCAATTGCCACTGTTCACACGAGTAAGTACCTTCGCCTCAGATAACGGACATTAACTATCGAAAGACGCACCTATGATTCGGCGAAAGGCTGTACGTGCGGTCATTATGACGCCAGACTATCGAGTGCTGATGATGAAGGTAGAGACTGTCACGGGAATCCACGTTTGGATTGCGCCCGGCGGAGGCTTGGAACCCGGTGAGTCTGAGGAAGAGGGACTGCGGCGCGAAGTCGCCGAAGAGACTGGCGCTAGGAATTTTTGTCTAGGACCGCCCTTATGGAATAGAAATCACGAATTCTCTTGGGACGGTCGAACCTATAGCCAAAACGAAGTCTATTATCTCGTACAAGCAGACCACTTCGATCCAGTAATAGACGTGGAGGCTTCTCCTGACGAGGCATCGGCATTTCGCGGGTTCCATTGGTGGTCAATTGACGCCATCGCCAGGTCCGCAGAGAAGTTCGCTCCTCGCAATCTTCATTGTCTGCTCGAGAGTATATCCAATAACGGGCCGCCAGATAAGCCCGTTGCCGTAGGCGCATAAATGTTAGGGGAAAGCCTGTTGCGAACTTGCAACCTAAACGACCATGACGGGTGACTTTGTAGATGCAAGGACGTTCATCGGCAAAACTGTCGGTGTTACCATAGACCGACCTCTTGGCTCCAAGCATCCTGAAGCGGGCTTCATCTATCCAGTCAACTACGGATTTCTCCCGAATGTACCGGCACCTGACGGAGAAGATATGGACGCCTATATCCTCGGCATTTTCAAACCGCTAGAGACGTTCACAGGCAGATGTATCGCCGTCATTCAACGATCTGATGACGATGATGACAAGCTCATTGTCGCACCTGATGGCAAGGATTACTCCGACGAGCAGATTCTCGCTTTAACGGAATTCCAAGAGCGATTTTTCGAATCGTCCGTAACACGTGAAGTGATTTAGGAAAGAAACTCATGCCATTCAAGATCGCCGACGATCCGCAGACCGATTATCGGGAACTGGTAAGAACCGCCTATAACCGATGTGCGATGGATTACGCGGGGCAAAAACGTACTACGCCTGGAGCCGAGCTCAACTTGATAACTGAGCGTCTGACACCTAGTTCAAAAGTCCTCGACGTTGGCTGTGGTGCTGGTATCCCAGTCGCCCGACATCTTGCAGAAACGTTCGACCTCACCGGGATCGACATCTCCTCAAACATGATAGCTCTAGCGAAGGAAAACGTCCCCACCGCCAAATTCGTCATCGCCGACGTAATGGAGACCGAATTCTCCGCAGGTAGCTTCGATGCAATTGTCAGCTTTTACGCCATCTTCCACATCCCAAGACAGAAGCATCTAAACCTCTTCCGTCGATTTTCACAGTGGCTTCGGCCCGGTGGCCTCCTCCTGTTTACTATTGCTGAGAAAGACGACGGTCCTGGATATACTGAAGATGACTTCTTCGGCGAAACCATGTACTGGAGCAACTTTGGCCCCTCGACCTACAAGAAGTTTCTCACTGAGGCTGGATTTCAGATTGAACAGGAAGGTATCGTAGGAGGAGGATTCGGAGGTGTTGATGCACTGGAAGAAGTCCACCCATTTTTCTTCGCCGTCAAGAGAGAAGGCTTGTAGACTAGCAAGCGTTGTGAAGTGAACACATTCGCCACAATCGGCACACTCGTTTATCTGGAAAGGACTATCAATGTCGCTAACAGGTCGATGTCTTTGCGGAGCGGTCAGCTATACAAGCGACTCAGAGCCTCAATCTGTGATCTATTGCCACTGTGACGACTGCCGTAGGATTACGGGCAGCGCTTTCAACGTTGGAGTCGGCGTACCAGCCTCCACATTTCAACTGAGTGGTAAAACCAAGGGATACGAATCTACGAACGACGAAGGCCGCACAAAGATTCGCGAATTCTGTCCAGAATGTGGCTCGCAATTGTTCACACGCTATCCCGACACGATATTCATCAAGGCGGGCACCCTAGACCATTCCGACGATCTGCGACCCACCAGAGAGATCTGGACCGAAATGGCAGTCCCGTGGTCCAAGATTCCCAACGGCCTAGATAAATTTCCCCGCTCTTCGACAACTTAACTGGGAAATCTAATGCCAAACTGCGACTACAGTCTTACGTGGTATCACGGCTCTCAGCAAGAACTGACAAAACTTCGGATCGGAAGTTCGATCACACAGAATAGGAAAGTGGCGAAAGCATTCTCACATAGACCTTCACTTGTTTCTATGTCTGACGAAGGTGAGTCTCTATCTGACAAACTCAGGATTAAGCACAACGGCGTCACGTCCGGTTATCTCTATGTCGTTTCCGATGACATCGGTCCCGACGATGTGTATCCCCATCCCCACCCGGCAAATGCCGATCGCTGGGAGTGGCTGACCAATCGGGAATTGAAGCTGAAACTCATCGAACAGACTATCGTAACGGACGAGGAACGTCTGACAGACGAAGAAATCACAGAGATAAGGCAGAAACAGAAGGAAAGAGGCGAGGAGTCGTTCGTGGGTGATCCTGCCAAAGAAAACAAAAAATGAAACGCGAACACATTTTTGCCCATTACGAACAGGACGCAACCCGGTACTGGAAGCTGAGAGAGGGCGGCTATGCCACCCCGCTGAGTGTGTGTCAGGGCGATGAGGTAACATTCCATATATCGAATTCCAGATCGTACTACGATGTATTTGTGTTCCACGAAGGGGCCAAACGGCGTCTGGTAAAGGAGATAAACGACCTGCGTGGCGGGCTTCCCCCGGTCCCCGAGTTTGGCTATCGGGACGGATTCGCCTGGCCCGCGACGGTCTCGTTTCGGGTGCCTCGCGACTGGAAGAGCGGTGTTTACATCGCCAGTTTTCCCACCGCACAGGGAATCCGGGAAATCCTGTTCGTCGTTCGCCCGCGCGTTCCCAGCGCGCCGATTCTCCTGACGATCGAGACCAATACCTATGCCGCCTATAACTGCGTGGGCGGCAAATGCCTCTTCCCCTATCTATCTACCGACCGATCGCACAGCAACCTGGTGACCTTTGAGCGCCCCCTGCAGCCAGACATCATGGGCGGGTTCTATGCTTGGGATCAGTTCTTCACATCATGGCTTGACGCCGAAGGGTACCAAGTAGACTACTGCGTCAACGCCGATCACGATCGGCAGCCGGATCTCCTAGATGACTACCCTGCACACCTCAGGATCTGCCACGGCGAGTACTCCAGCCGCGAAGAATGCGAGCAGCTTCAGCGGTTTGTAGCACGTGGCGGCAACCTGATGGTGTTCGCCGGCAACTCTTTCTCGCACTTGGTAGAGACCAGGGCCGACGGACGCCAGCTTTACTGTGCCAAGACCCGGTACAAAAAGCATCCGCTCGGCACGCCAGAGGATCCCGAAACATCCTTTCTCCGCGCAATCGACAATCTGCGTCAGCGCACCATTGGCGTTTCCTATACGGCTGCTGTCAACGCCAAGAGCAAGGTTCCCGGCGAAATTATTGCCCCGACGTCCGGAGAATACGGATTCTTCCGCGTGACCCAGCCCGACCACTGGGCGTTCGCAGGAACCGGGCTGGGAGAAGAGGACGAGTTTGGCCGGGAAGACTCAATCGTTGGGGTCGAATGCGACGGCGGTGACATCGAATTCAAGGATGGGAAACCGCGATTTACAGGCCGTGACGGAATCAGCCCGCATTACCAAATTATCGCGATCGGGGACGCGGAGGACCACGGTTTCAACGCGGACCTAGGGGTCCACCACGACCGATTCTACGCCACCGTCGCGGTCAACGAAACGGAGTTCAAGGGGACTGTCTTCACCGCGGCAACCATCGAGTGGGCGCACGGTCTTTACCGGAACGGCGGTCCAGTGGCACAGATCACGCGCAATGTCTTGGACCGGCTGGGCAGGTAGTGGATGAGCGACCGAACAACGGCATGCCTTTGACACGGTCGAGTATTCGGAGCAAGTTGAATCATTTCAAAAGCTGAGCGATTGACAAATATCTCCGCTTGAAAGGCCGCTTCAAATGCTGATAATCGACACGCACTGCCACGCCGGGAACAACTGGTTCGAGCCTATCGAGACACTTGAATTCGAGATGGACCGCAACGGCGTTGACCAAGCCGCACTCATCCAACACGGCGGCACATACGACAACACCTATCTCCTCCAAGAAGCCGCCAAGCGACCGGGCCGGTTCAAGGTTGCAGTCCTCGTCGATCCCGAGTCCTCCGATCCACTCGGCGATCTCGCACAACTCGCAGAGCAAGGGGCCGCGGGTGTTCGCATTGCCCCGGGTGGCCAGTTCGCCAACGCGGGGCCTTACGACATGTGGCGCAGAGCCGGCGAACTCGGCCTCGTAGTCTCCAGCGTCGGCGATGCGCCCCAGTTCGCGGCCGACGATTTCTCGCGCGTGCTCGATGTGTGCCCCGACACCCACGTCATCCTCGAACACCTCGCAGGAGTGGGCATTGCCGAGCCACCCTACGCCGATTACGTTGAGGCCCTGCGACACGGCGAGCGCGACAACACCAGCATCAAAGTCCCCGGCTTGGGCGAAATCTGCGCCCGCCCGCCGCGCCTGCTGCCCGAACTCGAATTCGACCACGTGCCGCCACTCTTCGAGATGGCCAAGGACGCATTCGGCGTGCAACGCATGATGTGGGGCAGCGACTTCCCGCCCAGCGCCGGCAGAGAGGGATACGCCAATGCGCTGTGCGCCGTCATCAACCATCCGGCCTTTGCCGACGGCGATGATATCGAGTGGGTCATGGGAAAGACTGCGGCGCGCGTGTGGGGATTCTAACGAGAGAATATAACTTCCCTGTGGGAAACATCAGAGCGACATGGCCAAAGAAAAAAAGAAAACCTCGCGCCAAGCGTATGGCATCACAGTACTCAAAGCCTCTCACCCTCAAGTGCGCGCCAAAAAAAAGAAGCACGAACCCTGCATCCACGGCAACAAATTCTGGAATTCGAGTTGGTGCGTGATGGACTTCCTCTCGCACCAGGGCCTGCCGCCAAAGGCGCGGGTTTTGGACGTCGGCTGCGGTTGGGGCCTCGCCGGGATATACTGCGCCAAAAACCACGGTGCCCGCGTCACGGGAATGGACGCGGATGCAGCAGTCTTTCCCTACTTGCAACTACACGCCGAGATCAACGATGTCGAGATAGAGACCTGGCGCTGCAAGTTCGAGAGCGTCAAAAAGAAACACCTGCGGCAAACCAACCTGATCATCGGGGCCGATATTTGCTTCTGGGACGAAATGGTCTCGCCGCTCTACAAGCTGATCAAAAAGGCGATCGAGGTCGAGGTCGGACAGATTATCATCGCCGACCCGGGCCGACCGCCTTTTCACTCGCTGAGCGAAAAGGTCATAGAGAAGCTCGGCGGCGAACTCAAAGAGTGGGAAATCAACGGCGAAGTCAAAGCCGACGCGTACCTGCTCATCACGGGCACGTTGCCCTAGACGCGCTTAGAACCAGTTTTCTTTGTCCACCACATTCACCAGCGCCTCGCCGCGGGCGAAGCGCTTGCAATTTTCCACCACTAGGTCGCGTCGGCGCTCGTTCAGATAAGGACCGGCCGCAGCTACGTGCGGGGTCATCAGGAAGTTCGGAGCCGTCCACAGCGGGTGCTCTGGCGGCAGCGGCTCCTCCTCAAACACATCTAAGGCTGCACCGGCTATCTGGCCTTCGCGCAGGGCTTGATCTAGGTCGGCCAACTTGACGTTCGCGCCGCGACCGATGTTGATGAAGTACGCACTATTCTTCATCTGCTCGAACTGGGCGCTAGTGAAAAAGCCCTCGGTCTGCGGCGTCTGCGGCACAGTGATTATGACGAAATCCGCCCTCGGCAAAAGTTGATCGAGCTCGTCCGGGCGGTGCAACTCGTCAACGCCCGGAGGCGGCGACTCAACGCGGGGGTCAACGCCAACGATCGTCATGCCCCAGTTCTTGCACTGGCGCGCGGTCTCTGCGCCAATCCCGCCGACGCCGACGATCAGCGCAGTGGCTTCGGGCAGATAGGTCGAGGGGCTCGCTTCCCCTCCGCTGCGCCATTGGCCATCGAACTGGTAGCGGAAGTAGCAGTGCATGCCGCGCGAGAGCGCCAGCACAAAGGCCATGATATGGGCCGAAATGTGGTCGTTGAAGATACCGCGAAAATTAGTCACCACCACGTCGCTGGCGATGAGTTCTGGAAAGTAATACCCCTTGGGCGGGCCAGCGGCTGGGGCGGCCAGCCACTTGAGCTGGCCGGCTGCGGACAACAGCTCTGGGTCCAAGGTGCCGAAACAGGCTTGCGCCGTGGGCAGAGCGGCTAGGGCTTCAGCGCGGCTTTCGCACTGGACGATCTCCATCGTGGGAACCGCTTCGGACATGGCAGCGGCTAGCTCGCCAGCGGGTGACAGAAAGACGAATTTGAAAGACATGTGGCTCCTTTCGTTAGTTGAGGCCTCTAAATCTAGCTAATCTTCGCATCGGACGCCTCTATGCGTATATTCTCGCAATATTTTGCTCACGCCAAGCCCTGAGTTGCGATCCGTGCAAGACGCCGCGGCCTTACTCTACAAAAAAGTTTCTCTGCCCGACGAGTTCGTCCGCGACCGCACCGGCGGGGACATTCGCATCGGCGACCTGACTGGCGACGGACAAGTCGATTTCCTCGTGTACAATGCCCTCGGAGGCATCAAGCCCTGCTTTCTAGGGGCCTTTTCGCTCACCGGTGAGCCGCTCTGGGCGGTAGGAGATCGGGATTTTACCGCGCTCGACGCGGATGAATCGGGCCGTCTCACGACCATTTCTCCCGACCGCCCGGGACCGGTGGCCATCTGCGACATCGACCAAGACGGGCGGCAAGAAATCCTCTGCTTCCTCGTCAATCCCCACGTGAAGCGCACCAGCAAATGGAACCTCGCAGACGTGCACATCGCCATTCTCGACGGGCGCACCGGTGCGGTCAAACACTGCGCCGCGCCCGAAGAACTGGCGCGCTGCAACGCCTACGCGGATGGGGAAATGCACATCCCCAACTACGTGCATCAGCGGCTGCTGATCGCCAACTTCTCCGGGCACGACCAGCCACGCGATTTTGTCGTCAAGCTAGGCTGCGATGTCCTCGCGTTCAACGACCGGCTCGAAGTGCTGTGGCACTATCGCAGCAAGTGGCATCGCTACCCGGAGCACGCAGCGTACATTCCGGCCGTCGGCGACCTAGACGGCGATGGGCGCGACGAGGTCAACGGCGGGCACTTCGGCCTCGACCACGACGGAAGCGTGTTGTGGGAAACCTTTTTGGGCGACCATGCAGACAGCGTGTTGGTGGATCGATGGGGCACGAAACCAGCGGCCATTGTCTCAGGCGGCCAAGTGCTCGACGGCAGCGGCCAACACCTGCTGCACTTGGGGGCGGACGTGGTGCCGCACGGACAGGAGGTGCGCTGCGGCAACTTGCGGGCCGAGCTACCGGGCCGCGAATTGGCCATCCGCTACAACGGACACCATGCGGACGTGATGATCGTCGCGCAAGACGGTGTTGTGCTCAGCCGCTTCCAAGTAGATGAATCGCCCAACAACACGGGCATGGAAATCGTGCGTTGGAATAGGCCGGAGCAAGGGGACTTGCTGTACAGTCCAGCAGCCCTCTTCAACGGTCACGGCCACAAGGTCGCAACCTTCCCGGAGTTGCCCGCGCCAACCGGCGGCAAGATGGGATGGTACCACTGCTTTCCGGCCGATGTGTGCGGCGACGAGCGCGAGGAAGTGGTGCTCTACGACCCTTATGGCGACGCCGTGTATATCTATACACCCGCGCCACTCGACGAGAGCCGGTTTGACCACTACCATCACGGCCCGCGACAGTACAACGCACGGCTGCTCGATTGACGAGGAGAGAGGATGCCGGAAAAGATCGACAAATTCCTAATCGTCTCCATCGACTGCTGGCGCTACGACGCGCTGAGCCGGACGAACCCGAGGATCAACACGCCTAAATTCGATCTGCTGACGCGGGACTACGCCTTTGCCGAGCGCTACTTTGTCACCGCGCCGGCGACCCGCCCCTCGCACACCTCGTTGTTCACCGGGCTGTATCCTTTTGAGCACGGGCTTTTTGGGCAGACCTACCTGAAGATGTTCGCGGGCGTGGTCAACTTGTTCGACGTTTTTGCTGCGGCCGGGTACAGTGTCCGGGGGTTTTCCGAGCGGCCAGACGTATTCCGCTTCCTCGACTTCGCGCCTTTTATCGGGCCAGTCGATCCAGCGGCCACCCAGCAGCACTTAGGGTCGCTCGAACGCCTGTCTACCGAACTGATCGAGCCGAGCGGGCCGCAGTTTAAGTTCCTCCACTTTTGGTACACGCACGGCGGCTACGGCTTGGGCGACATACCCCATCGGCCCAATTTGGGACAACTAGTGGCGACCGGGCAGGCAGAAGAGGCGCTGCGCTACTACCAAGCGGCTGTGACCCACGTGCTGGAATTTTCCCTCGTCGAACTGCTCAAGCGAATCGACCTCAACGAGTGGGCGGTCTTTATCTGCGGCGATCACGGCGAGGGGTTTTGCGGGGAGGTTATGGCGCACGGCGACCGACTGCATCCCAACGTGGTTCACGTGCCCATGCTAGCGCACGTCCCAGGTGGCTTCTCCTTTCCCCGCGACGGAGCGCTTTCTGCCATCGACCTCTTTCCGACAATCGCGGCGTTGGCCGATCTACCCGTTGACTACCAAGGGTTCGGACAGAACTGGCTGGAGCCGAGCGCAACGTTGGCCGATCGCTGGGTATTATCTGAACTAGACAGCCTGTACGGCCTCGGTTTTCTCATCCCCGACAATCTGCGCCTGCCCGAGGAACGCGTCACGTCGCCTACGGCTATCGACGGCGAGGAAATAGCGCGCTATGCCGAGGGCATCCGCGAGTGGTGCCTGTGCGATGGGCGGCACTTCTACCGCGAGGACGAACAGACGGGCGCATACGTCCTGCGCGACCTGCGCCACGGCGACGACGACCTAGTTTGCGCTGACCCATCGCACTACCGCGCGCAATATCGCGACCTGCGCGACCGCTCCGCATACCAACAGATGCAGGCTCAAGGAGCAACGGCCGGCGAGGCCGAGATCCTGCAAGAGCGCCTGCGCGCCCTCGGGTACCTAGATTGACCGCCGCAGCCAACCTGTTCGTCTTGTTGCTCGTCTTGGCCGGGTGCGGCGAAGACGCGGGCGTGGATAGCACCTCGGGTGGCGATTGTGCAGACAACCTTCTGCCGGGTGATCGCATCGTGCGCTCGCGCGCAGACGCGGATGCGCTGGAGAAGGAGGGGAGGTGCAATTACACCATTGCTGGCGACCTCGAAATTACGCGTCTGGACCTCGCCCTTTTTGAGGGCTTGAACCAACTCAGCGCTGTGGATGGCAACCTCACCATCCACGACAACGAAGAACTCAAAAACTTTGAGGGGCTGAACAACCTCGCCTCCGTGGGCGGGAACGTCGCCATCCGCGACAACAAAGATCTCGTCGATGTCAAGGGACTATCTTTTCTCCACACAGTCGGTGGGCACTTCGACGTCTCCCACAACGACAAGCTGACCGCCGTGGATGGCCTAATCAAACTCAACGCGGTCGGCGGCAACCTGCGCATCGACAACAACAACCAATTGGCCAATATCGACGGCCTGTTCAGCCTCACCACGGTCGGCGGCAGTTTCACCATCGCGTTCAACCCCTCGCTTGAACTCATAGAGGACCTTTCGAATCTCAGCAGCGTGGGCGGCGATTTAGTCATCGAGGACAACTTGGCCCTCACCGCGCTAGAAGATGTATCATCTCTAAAGGAGATTGGCGGCAACTTGCGCATCGGACGCAATGCCGAGTTAGACATTGTCGAGGACGTATCCAGCCTAACGGACGTCGGCCAAGACCTGAGCATTTACAGCAATCCGCGGCTGACGAGTATCACCGGGCTGGCGAGTCTCAGTCGCGTTGGCGGCAACCTCAACATCTACAACAACGAAAAACTAGTCACGTTAGCGGGGTTAGAAAGCCTTGCGCAGGTCGTCCAAGACCTCAACATCTATGAAAACGAAAAACTGACCAGCCTCGCGGGGCTAGCCAATCTCGTCGGCATTGGGGGCAACGTACTCATCGTCGAAAACGGCAACTTACCTACGAGCGAGGCCCAAGCCTTGGCCGATCGGGCTGCGGCGGGTGAGGTTTCCATCGCCAACAACGCTGATTGACCGAAAGGTCAGCCACCAGCCATCCCCGTAATAACCTGCTCCACCTCGGCCACGGTCGTCTCCTTGGGGTCGATATCGTCGGCGACGACGCGGCCTTGGCGCAGCACCACGATCCGATCCACAACCTGGAAGACGTGGTGGATGTTGTGCGCGATGAAAATACAGGAGTGGCCCGAGTCGCGGGCGTTGCGGACGAAGCGCAAGACGCCCTGCGTCTCCGCGACGCCCAAATTGTTGGTCGGCTCGTCGAGAATAATGAGCTCGCTGTCGAAGTACATGGCCCGCGCAATCGCCACAGATTGACGCTCGCCACCCGACAACGCGCCAATGGGCGTCGTCGCGGGAATATCCTTTTCAATGCCCACCTGCTTGAGCAAGGCACGAGCCACATTCGCCATAGCCTCTTGGTCCATGCGCCCTAAAAACGCCGAGCCTTTCAGGGGTTCGCGGCCCAAGAAAAAATTCCGCGCAATCGACAACTCCGCTACGAGAGCAGAATCCTGATAGATGGTTTCAATGCCGTAGTCAATGGCGTCGGCTGTGTTTTTGATATCAGCTTTTTCGCCCCGAATGAAGATGTCGCCGCCGCTGGCGGGGACCGCCCCGGAGAGAATTTTGATCAGCGTGGATTTACCGGCCCCATTGTCGCCGAGCAAACCGACGATCTCGCGCTCGCCGACCGTCAGGTGGACGTTTTCGAGGGCGCGCACCCTGCCGTAGGACTTGCTGATGTTTTTCATCTGGACTAGTGCCACTGTCATCGGCTAGCTCTATTTCTTATGTAGGTTCTCAAAGGTACTGTAAATCATCCAAATCTTTATGTCTTCCACTCGCTTGCTTGTTCTGCTTCAAGTGTCTCAGGTTGATAATATTCACTTCGACATTATCTATCACATCAACAATTCGTTCTGAATAACAAGAGTCAAAATCAACACCTGATATTGTTGTCAAAAGCTCTATTCTCATGGGTGGAACCCCCATGCGAATAATTTGATTCTCTTGCAAAAAGATATCTGCTGATAACTGAGGCGCATTAAGCCCAAATTCCCTCAAGACCACAACCAACTTCTCGGCATTATTTTGACGAATTGCCACCCATAAGTCCATGTCGCCAGTTGCACGTGGATAGCCATGATAACCAACGGCGTAGCCACCGACGAGCAGATATTCAACTCGGTGTGAATTGAGCAACTTCAAGAACTCTTTGAAGTCGGATGGTAGTTGGATCATAGCCATAGTTAATCTGCCGCATCAATTCAACGGATTCCAAGCGTTCATAAGGCGTTTTCGAGTGCCAGTATTCCCTTTCGTCTGATTCTTCAGAAAGGGATACAATTGAAAGGACACCCTTATCTATTTTGAAGGTATCTATTGCCTTCATGCGTTTCTCCTGCGCCTTCTAACAATCCAAGCTCAGACGAGCACGGCGGGATTTTGCCGAGAAACAATCCGACATTCCAAAACCCACCATTTGTTAATTGGTACTCTAACGAGAAAAACTACCATCGTCAACTAAAATGAATAAATCGAACCATACCAGTGCCGCAGCCATCGCCTAGTACCTTTCTTGTCGGCGGCGGTCAACCCACGAGTGCAGAGCCATCATTCCTAGGATGATCGCGCCAATGAAAATGTTATACGCCAGTCCAGGCACGCCAATGAGCACAATGCCGTTGCGCATCAGGCGCAAGATGAATACGCCGAGCACCGTGCCGATGATCGTGCCGCGTCCACCCGTCAGGGCCGTCCCTCCAATCACGACCATGGCGATGACCTCCAACTCGTAGCCAGTGCCGCTGTTGGGATTGGCCGCGGCCGTGCGAATGGAGCTGATGATGCCAGCGAACCCCGCCATGACGGCTGAGAGCACAAACAGCTTGACCTTGGTGCGCTCTACGGCCACGCCGCGGGCGCGGGCGGCTTCGGCATTGCCGCCCGCCGCTTGCAGCCAGTTTCCCATCTTGGTCTGCGTCAGCAAGTAGCCGAGCAACAACGCAGCCGCTACAAACCAAAACAGCGACATGTACACGCGCAGGCCACCCACGTTGAAATCCCCCACCAGCACCTCGGCGAGCAAGAGATCCGCGGCGTCCCAAGTCCGCTGCGGAAACCCGCTCGTCACCACCAGTGCGCTGCCCCGCACAACTAGCAACATGCCGAGCGTCACCAAGAACGAGGGAATTCGCAATCGCGTGACGAACAAGCCGCTGCACAGGCCGATAGCCGCAGCCGTACTTAAGGCGAGGACGAAGCCGACCTCAATGGACGTGACCCCCGTGTTGTACAAGGTCCACATGAGCACCGGACAAAACCCGAACAACGAGCCGACCGAAAGGTCGAATTCGCCGGACGTCATCAGCAAGGTCATGGCCAGCGCGATCAGCCCCAGTTCCACCGTGAAAGCCAGCATGTTGCCGATGTTGCGCGACGACAGAAACGCCGGATTGATCTGCCAAAAGACGAACACCATGACGACCAGTAGAACAAACGGACCGAATTCTGGCCTCGAAAGGATGCGCTGTACGGCTGCGTTCATTTATTTGCCCGACAGGATGTCGTCGTAGATCTGGGCCTTGTCGGCCTCGTAGAGCGCGCCAGTGATGACGTCAAAGCCGGGCGGGATGCCACTGGCGGCCATGGACGCCAACGACAGCGCCATGTAACTGATCGCCAACGGATCTTGCCACATGGCTGCGTTGACGTAGCCGCTGAGGACTTCTTGGGTAGTATCGAGCGAGTTGCCCCAGCCGACGACGGGAATGTCGCCGGGGGCGAAACCAGCTTGGTCAAAGACGCGCTTGATGCTGCCGGTGACCAAGTCACCAAGGCCGATGATCGCGTCGATGTCATCGCCGTTGGCCGTCATGTAGTCAACCATGCGGGCGATGACTTCGGCCTGATCGAGGGTAGCGTCGGTGACTTCCCACGTGATGCCCAACGGCTCAAAGACGCTGGCGACGCCCTGTTCCTCTTGGACCCCGTAAGTCGCGCCTGGCACTTCCACCGGCATCCACACGAAGTCGCCGGATTTGACGTGGCCCTTATCGACCAGATACTGCGCCCACTGCCGGCCGGTCGCCACTAAGTCGCCGCCCACGTACGCGTCGAAACTAGCGGTGGGATCGGGCGTATTCATGTTGATAATGGGAATGTTTGCGTCGTTGGCTTCCTTGGCCACTTGCACCAAACTGCCCGGATCGGGGCTGCTGGAGACAATGCCGTCGGCCCCAGCGGCAATGGCAGCGCGCACGGCCTCTTGGTGCGAGGCCACGTCGCCGTTGTGGAAGGACGTGTTGACCTCGTGGCCGGTGTCTTGGCTCCACTGTTGTGCCCCGGCCAGGAAATACGTCCACACCGGGTCGGCGGGCGAACCGTGCGAAATCCAGTAAAAGGTCTTGGCCTCGGCCAAGGGTGCGCTCAGGGCCAGCAGCGCGCTGGCAAGCGCAACAATCCTCGTCTTAAACATCGGCGTTCCTCTCTAATTTAAAATGGATGCTCGTCAGCAGTACCCTTGGTGAATTGAGTCAATATAGGTTCGGATTTCTCTCCTTCCAATGCCCACAGCGGACTCCGATAGAAGACGAGAACACCTGTTTCACTTCCTTTTTGCCGGTAGCAAATTCGCCAAAACTTGACAGCGAATCCCCTTATTTCCTATCATTGCCACAGATTGCCCTTAATCAGTTCTCACACCGCAAAGGAGATAGGATGAAACACGCAACGCTGCTACTCATCCTCGCAGTTGCCTTTACCGGCACTGCCTTCGGCCACAACGGCCTAACCAATTTTCTGCCCACCGTTCCCGACCCGCTTGCCATCAACATAGACGGCGTGGAAGACGATTGGGATTGGTACGACCGCGATTTCGCCAATACCGACATCATCTCCATTCTGGGGCAGAAGAAAGGCCAAGGGGTCAATCCGGCGCCGGACGATTTTAGCATGGCGTGGTTTATGGCCTGGAGCCCGCCCCCGGACAACGCCTTCTACTTCTTCGCCCGCGTAAAGGACGATACCCTCCGCGCCGGGTGGGGGAACGAAAAGGCCAACTGGTGGGACGACGACAACCTCAACTTGATGTTCGACGCCGATCACGGCGGCGGTCCGGTTACGGGCAACGAGGACATCAACGAAATCTCCAACGGGTATCGCTATCACCTCAGCCCGCTCTTCACCAACGAAGTTGGCCCCCACGCCGGTGGTCTAGCTGGCCCGGGCGAGAACGACGACTTCCAGCCCTTTAGCATCCAGCCGCGCAACATGCGCTATCGCACCACAATCGCGCCGGCAGATGCCGGGCACCTCACGCCCAACGTGGAGTACACCTTTGAGTTGAAGACAAAGCTGTGGGACATATACGATGTCGCTGGGGAAGACGCGAGCACCCAGCACGTCTTTGCCCCAGATCAGGTCTTGCACATCGTAGTCCAATTTGAGGAAGGCGACGAAGGGCCGCACGGCGAGTCGGATTTCTGGGGACAGGCTGGCGCTCCCGAAGTCAACGGCATGGTCGATGCCGACCAAGCCGCCGACGCTCTATGCTTGCTGACCGCAGATATCGAAAACTATCCAGACTCCTTTGCCGACACAGGAACCGCAGTCGAGCACATCACCTGGGCGCGCATCAAAAATCACTTCCACAGCGAATAACTCCGCTGCGATACGCATAAGAAAGGGACGGGGCGATTGGCCCGTCCCTTTCTTGCGTTCTAATCCCGTTCCCCCTTACCCCCATCCTGTCCATCCACATCTAAGCGATTCAACCACAAGCTCACCCGTCCCAAGTGGTTCGGCGGCGGCACCGGCGGAAAAATGTGCATCCCCCCGGTGATGATATCCGGCCGCCCATCGCCATCTAAGTCCCCGAGATCAGCGGTCACGAAATTGGCCGGATCGCTGGTAATCGAGTGGCGCGTGAAGCGCTGCTGCCCGTCGTTTTCCAGCCAGATCAAGCCCTGACGGGGCAAATCTTCCCACCGCGCCGATTGGTCGGCGATACAACTGGCCACGACAATATCCAAGTCGCCGTCTAAGTCGAGGTCGCCAGCATTAGCCGAGTACGCGCCGTAGAACCGGGTGAGATCCCGGTACTCAAAGCGCAACGCGCCCATATTTTCTAACCACTGCGCCCCGTGATACGGCTTGGCATCCGTGCCGTCGAAACTGTCGCCGTTGGTAAACAAGATGTCGAGATCGGCGTCCTGATCCAGATCAACCAACTCAATGCCCGACGAACCAAACGCCGGATTGCGCGCTTCAAACAAAACGTGCTCGGCAAATGCGCCGCCGCCTTGGTTGACAAACGCGACGATCTGTTCAAACTCCTGGGTGATCAGGGCGACGATGTCGGGCTTGCCGTCGCCATTGAGGTCGCCGATGGGCACGTGCGTGCAGCCGCTCTTGCTCGACAAAGTGTGGAGTTCGTTGTATTGATCGCCGGATTTGTATTCCAGCCACGCGACTTCGCCCGTGCGACGCCAGCCAAACATGGCGAGCGCAAAGTCCCAGTCGCCGTCGCCGTCCAAGTCCGCGGGCCGCACGTCCGCCACCCGGGGGACGCCCGTTGCCAGCGGAAAAGGCGTAAAGGACTCGCGGCCGTCGTTGACCAGCAGGACCACTTGCCCGAGGAGTTCGTCTGTGGGCATCAGTTGGCCCAACAGCGCGACGACGATGTCCAAATCGCCATCGCCCTCCAAGTCGAAAACCTCCGACCGCGCGGGTGCCTTCAATTCCGCGAGCGGCGTTTCCACGCCCCGATTGTCCTCTTGGTGAATCCACGACAGAATGTCGTACTGAGCGTCGCAGACCAGAATGTCGGGCTGGCGATTTTGGTCTAAGTCGCCGACGGTGACGTTGCAAATCGCGGGACGCGACGCGGAGTCCCGCACCGGATGTCCCAAGGGGATTTTCCTGAAAAATTGCGCCACATCGCTCGTATCCGGGGGCAGGGCAGCAAACGCTTCGGGCGCGTTTTCCACGTAGAAATCCAAACATATCCGGCGTTCCTCTTCAGATAGCCGTATATTCCTCTGCTGCCACAGCAAGTCGAACATCAGCGACATCTTCTCGGGCCACACCCGGCGCGTCAACACGCTTGGCTCAGGTGTGGCGTGGCACATGCCGCAATAGGTCTGCACTACAGGGGGATACACAAGATCGGTGCGAGTTTCGCTCGCCTGCTCGCCGGCGCAAGCAACGACAAATGCAGGTAGCAATCGGATAAAATTTCTCACGAGCGGCCGCCCTCAATCAAGGCAATCCAAAAATCCCATACATCACAGTTTAGACAATGTACCACCTAAACGCAGTCAGCGCCGCATTGATCTTGCTCTTGGGATGCAACAACTCCCCCTCTCACAGTCCGCTCCCACAATTCGTCGATGTCGGCACCCAAGCCGGCTTGCAGTTCACCAACGTCTCCGGCAGCGCCGAGCAGCACTATATCGCCGAATCCGCGTCGGCTGGCAGCGCATTTCTCGATTACGATGGCGATGGGTATTTAGACCTCTTCTTCGTCAATGGAACCCGGCTGGAGCAGCCGTCGGCCGAGGCGCGGAACCGGCTTTTCCGCAACGAAGGCGGACGCTTCCGCGAGGTCCCGATGGATTTAGGACCGAGCGGTTGGGGCATGGGCTGTGCTGTGGGCGACTTTGACAACGACGGCGATCCCGATGTGTACGCCACCTATTTAGGCCCCAATCGGCTCTATCGCAACGATGATGGGCAGGCTTTCCCCGAGGTCGCCCAAGCGGCTGGCGTGGCGGACGAGAGTTGGGGCTCCAGCGCGGCCTTTGGCGATTTGGACGGCGATGGCCTCTTGGACCTGTACGTTGCCAATTACGTGGCCTTTGACGTGGAAAATCCCCCAAGTCCCGACGTCAAATGTCCCTACAAAGGGCTAGACGTATTTTGCGGCCCCGGAGGCTTCACCCGTCAGCCCGACCGAGTGTACGCCAATGCGGGCGCGGACCGCTTTATCGACAAAAGCGCAGCCACCGGGCTGGACCAATACGCCTATCCGGGCCTCGGCGTGGTTTTCGGCGATCTCGATGCGGACGGCGATCTCGATATCTACGTGGCCAATGATACAGCCCCTAACCTGCTGCTGCGCAACGACGGCGCTTGGCAGCTAACCGAGATCGGTATCGAAGCGGGCGTGGCCTTTAGCGGCTATGGCAAAGACCAAGCCGGCATGGGAGTACACAGCGGCGACTTTGACCGCGACGGGCGGCTCGACCTGTTCGTGACGAATTTTTCCAACGACGTCAACACGCTCTACCGCAACGAAGGCGCCTTGCGCTTTACCGATGCCACGTACGAGGCTGGCCTCGGGGGAATCGCGCTGCCCTACTTGGGGTGGAGTACCGGTTTTTTCGACTTTGACAACGACGGCTGGCTGGACTTGTTCGTGGCCAACGGGCACCTCTATCCCCAGTTAAACAGCTATGCCTCCGGCCTGCGCTATGCCCAGCGCAACTTGCTGTACCAAAATCGCGAGGGACGCTTTGCCGAGGTCGGGGGCCAAATGGGGGCGGGGTGGGCCGTTGAAAAGGTCAGCCGGGCCGCTTCCCTCGGGGATATGGACAACGATGGGGACGTCGATCTGTTAATCGTCAATCTCAACGACACTCCAACCCTGCTGCGCAACGACGGGGGCAACCGCAACAACTGGCTGGGCCTAAAGCTGATCGGCTCCGAGAGCAATCGGGACGCGATTGGTGCCCAAGTGCGCGTGCGAGCCGATGGCTTAGACCTCGTGCGCGAGGTGCATCGCGGTTATGGCTTTCAAGCCGGGCACGACCGGCGGCTGCTGATCGGCTTGGGAGCGCACGAGCAGATCGACGCGGTGGAAATCCGCTGGCCAGCGGGCCGGCAGCAAGTGTTGGAGTCACCGCCCTTGCGTAGCTACCTAGAAATTCGCGAGGGACGCGACGAGGTAGCGGTTGTTCCACGAAGCGATGCCAAGGAGCGCAAAGAGGAGGTTCTAACAGACCAGCCAGCCGCACTCCAAGAGCAGCCAACCACCGAGACCTTTCCTGCGGTCGGCGAGCCGCACTGGCAGGCCGACGATTACCTCAAGGCCAGCAAAGCCCTGTTCGCTGCGGCGCGCTACGGCGAGGTGCGAGCCGTGCTCGAACAGGGGCTGCGGCAGACGCCGGATTCGCTACCTTTGCGCTTTCACCTTGGGCTGTTGCTCGTCACCGGCCTAGGGCATTACGAAGAAGGCGCTCAGGTGCTAAAAGACGCCGTGCGCGACTATCCCACTTCTGTAGATTCTCACTTCTACTTGGGCCGAGCCTATCTCGGCCTAAACCGCCTCGCCGAGGCCATTCAGTCGTTTGAGCGGGCCGTCGCTTTGGTGCCCTCGTCTTGGGAGTACCACACTTGGCTGGGGCTGGCGAACATGGGGGCCGATAGCTTGCGAGCCGCAGCGGCCGCCTTTGAACAGGCCGCAGAGCAGGCCCCTTGGGAGCCCAACCCTCACCTACAACTGGTCACTGTGTACAACAAGCTCGGGCGTATCGAAGACGCGCAAAAAGAGCAGCAGCTTTTCGAGCGCTTCTTTCCGCTACACAAGAAGGTGAAAAATCTCCAACAGCGGCTCGAAGCAATGCCGCAAGACGCCTCGGCTCACAGCGAGTTGGGCACGGCTTACGGCCGGCAGGGGCGTCTCGCAGAGGCGCTGGCGTCTTTCCAGCAGGCTGTCGAACTGGACCCGCAGCACGGTTTGGCGCATTTGGGCATGGGCACAGTGCTCTTTCGCATGGGGCAGCCGGATCGAGCTATATTGTCGTATGAACAAGCCTGCCAGGTGCAGCCGAATTTGGTGGAAGCCTACCAAGACCTGGGATATGCCTATGCGACGCAAGGACGCTTGCGCAAGGCCATTGCCACGTGGGAACAACTGTTGCAGCAAGTCCCCGACCATCCCAACGCCCACCGCTGGATTCGCCAAGCTCGCGCGAAAAGCCAACAGAGGTAGCGCCACCATCCCGACAAAAGGAAGCAGCAATGACCGATTTCAAAACAACCTATTTCAACGACGGCTTCGTCGTCGTCGATGACGCCGTAGAGCCGGACCTGCTCGACCGCTTGGAGGCAGCGGGTCGGCGGGTGGTAGATAAGGTGCGCTCGGGACAAGTCGATGTCTCCGGCCAAGGCCCCAATGCCACGGGCATCTTGGGCCTGATCGCCCCAGAATTCGCCGAACCCGCATTCGCCGAATACCTGATCTCCGCTCCAATCACCCGCTACGCCGAAGCCTTCTTAGGGCCGGAGCTGCGGCTCGGACACGTGCATCTGTGGTGTACAGAACGTCCCTACGACACCGGGTGGCACCGCGACATTGGCCAGCCGCCGGTCAATTACAGCGAAGCCGAGGAAATGGCCATTCTCAACGAGCCATTCGTCAGCCTCAAATGGCAGACGGCCCTGCTCGACGACCCGTGCCTGTGGGTAGTTCCGGGGAGCCAGCAGCGCTATCGCACCGAGCCGGAAGCTGAGGTATTGTTCAGCAACACGCGTCAGCCAATTCCCGGCGGAATGCAGGTAGATTTGCAGCGCGGGCAAACCGTGTTTTGGAACGGCAAAATCATCCACCGCGGCCACAAACCAGACGACTTGGAACGGCGGCTGAGCGTCACCGGCGGCCTGCGGCGCTACGATCCCCAAGAATCAATGGATTATGTGGGTAGCGACTGGGAATGGCGTCTGTCCGACCGGGTGCGAGAAGCGCTGCCTGAGAAGGCACGACTTTACTACGACCGCTGGCGCGGCCTGCCTCGGGACGCCAACTAATTTGCAAACGCTTCCTTAGCGTCCCCAGCAGACACCACGCGGTAAATCCTCACGCTCGCCGTCACCTTCTCCAGCGCGAGATGCTCGTCCCACACCTCAAACTGCGTGGCGCGCTCGGCAAACCAATCGCTCTCCACTAGCACGTGCCTGATCTGGAGGCGCCGCAGCGCCGAAATGCTGCTCGCGTTCGGAAACCCCTCCATGATGCGCGACAGGGCGTGAACGTGCTGCGGCACAAAGCTGGCAAATCCATTGGCCATAGGCCGCCCGTGATACATCTGACAGTTCATCCAATGCGTCGTCTGATCAAAGCGGTCGGCCCGGCCACTGGCGACCATGGGCACATGGACGATGCGAGTATCCGGCGGGGCCTCTCGCAGCCACTGGACCCATTCCTGCGTCGGCACTTCCCACTTGAGCAGCGGCACTGGCGCGGACAGCCAATCGACGGCCACGAGCAAAACAACCAAGCACTGCGCCCACCGGCGGCCCAACCAAACCAGCCCCAAGGCCGCGAGCAACGCGACAAATAGCTGCGCCAGCCCGGCAAAACGCCACAAATTGCGCGCGTACTCAAACCCCACATAACACATCCGCAGCACCTCGTACGGAGCGTTCCACGGCGCGTCGAGGCGAGGTCCGAAAGACAACAATACGCAACCCAACGCCGCGCCGAGACAGAATAACATCCAGCGCCGATAGCACCGGTTTGTCAGACCAAACCAAATCCCGGCCAAAGCCAAAGGCCACACGGCCACCCCAAAGCCCAGCGCATGACCCCGCCAATCGGGTGGACGTTGCCGCAGCCAGTTGGTGGCCGGCATCTTTGCGTAGTCGTCAACGCGAGCACTCGTGCGGCGGATCGTCTCTTCCGAGCGATACCGCTCCATATCCAATTCGCCCAGCACGCGCAGTTGCCCAATGGCTATCGGCGCAACCAACGCGCCGCACAAGCTTAGCGCCGCAACGGGCGCGAGAAGACGCCGAGGCGGCCAGCACAGGACGAAGTAACCCGCCACTGCTACCGGCCCGAACAACAGGGCCGTGTGCGAAGCCGTGTGAAAGCACACGGCCATCCAAACGCCGCACTTTAGCAGCGGACCGAACCCTCCGTCGCGCCGGAACTGGACCGTGCAGGCCAGTACCATTATGCAGGGGAACAGGACGACCGTCTGGACGACGCCGAGCTGATCGGCAGCCAAGGGCAGCATCTCCACGAGAACGCCCCCGGCCAAGGCCGCCCCCAGCGGAAAGCGCAATTGGCGCAGCAAGAAAAAGCCGCTCCAGCCATTCAACGCCAGAATCGCCAGCAAAATTGCGTTGTATGCTAGGGGCGGGGAGTCGGCAATTAGCAGAATGATGCCAAAGGCCAAACCGGTCAGCCATTGGGGTTCCGAATAGGCAAAGGCCGCGGGATTGGGATGGAAAATCGGCGCGTTCCAGTAGTCGAGGTATCCGTGCGTCAGCCGGTCGCTGTTCCACCACAGCGTCCACATCTCCCAGCGCACCGTGGTCGCGGTCGGATAATTTCCAAAGGGAACGTGCGTGGTCAGATGCAGACCCAGCGGCGCGGTCTGGACAAGAGCGACGGCGACAAAAAGAGCCGGTATGGTCACGCGGCGCATATTACTTCAACCCGCAACACCGCCGCTGCACAATGCGATCAACCGTCATGCGTTCGATCCCCAAGTGTTGAAAAACATCCGGCGCTTCTTTTTTGGCTGCTTCCGTAAGAGCGACGAGGAAATCAATCGGCACTTGGGTTCGGGGTCTGAGCCGCAACAAGGCTCTACCCGGCCACGTAATGCACTGAACGGGGAACGGCACCAACAGGGGCTTGTTGCCTTGTACGCGAGCCAACTGGCGCATCAAGTCCACAAAGCGGATGGATGCTCCATACATGGACCAAACGCCTTGATCAGCATCCTGTCCCCGGCGGCCAATCAAGGCGTGTAGAACTTGGACGATGTCGCCTATCCACAGCGGCCGCACCAAGAACCGGCCCCCATTGGGAGCGGGCAGTACCTTCAGCCGCGATAGGTTAGTCAGCGCGTCAAAGGTCGCCGCCAGCGGCCCTCCCATCTCGCCGACGATCATGCTTGCCCGCAGGCAAATCGCGTCTAAGGCACTTGTGCCGATGAGCTGTTCGGCGCGATTCTTCGAGCGGCCGTAGAGCGAATATTCAGAGGTAGCCAAGTCCGTACTAAAGAAAATCAGCCGCGCACCGGGGTTGTATTTTTCCATCAGGCCAATCAGCCGGCTCGTCAGCTCGACGTTGGCAGCAATCATGGCGTCTTGGTCGCGTCCGCGCACAGCCGCGGCCAAATGAATGACCGCATCAGCCGACCGCACGTATTCCGCCAAGTACTCCTCGTCGTAGCGGCGGATGCGGGTGTAGTTAGCGGTCGCAACATCTTTGCGGCCCAGCCACACGGCTTGCTCCCAAGCCGCTGCCGCCATTAGTTGTTGACCCACGTAACCGCTTGCGCCCGTAATCAATAAACGCGGAGAATCCGCCATCTCGTCCCAATCCTGATTGCGCCGATGAACATAGCACTCGTCCACGTCCTGAACAAAAGCAAAAAGTACGGCCTCAATAAGGACCTAAACGGCGGCCTCGGCACGGCCGACGACTTTGGCGATTCCCTGGCGTTTGGCATACTAAAGCGCATCCGGCGCAAGTGGGTCCGCATCCCCATCGTCGAATTCGCGTTCTTGCAAAGCGTGCTCGTGGAACAAGGCCACGCGGTATCCTATTTTGAAGGCACCCTGCCACAAGGCGACTTAGACTTGGTATTGCTGTACGGCTCGCTCGTCGATTACCAGCGCGAAAACCAAGTGTGCCAATCGCTCAAAGAGAAGCTGCCCAAAGCCAAAGTAGGTTTCTGGGGGCCTTTCCCCTCGCGATTTCCCCAGCTATTTGACAGCGGCGACTTCGTCCTCCAAGGCGAGCCAGAGGCCTTTTTCTTGCACCAATTCGAGCACCTCGACCAACTCAAAGGCCACGTGGCAGTCACCTCGCCTGCCGACATGGAGGCCCTACCCGCACCTTCGTTTGACAACTTCCCCATCGATCAATACCGCTACCTCCCCGCCATTGCCAAGCGGCCATTTGTCGCCTTGCAAGCGAGCCGCGGATGCCCTTTTAGCTGCCGCGCCTATTGTGCGTACGGCGAGTACCAAGGAGCGAAAATCCGCTTGCGGCCCGCGCGCAAAGTCGTCGATGACATCGTCCGGCTAAAGGAACAACACCGCATAAAAGCCATTCAGTTCAGGGACCCCCTCTTCGGCCTCCACAAGCCGTTTGTCCGCGAACTATGCGAAGAATTGAAACGGAGAAACGTCGAGATTGAATGGGGCATGGAAACCCGCCTCGACTTGCTCGACGAAGACAACTTGCAACAGATGTTCGCCGTGGGGCTGCGCAACATCAACGTCGGCATCGAGACCCCCAACTCGGCCATCGCAAAAATCAACAAAAGGCCGCTAGTCGAGAAGCTGCACCAAGAGCGCATGATTGCGTTCTGCAAAAAGCTAGGCATCAAGGTCGCCGCCTTCTACATTTTGGCCCTAGAAGGCGACACCGAAGAGACCATCCGCGAAGCTGTGCAATACGCCATCAAACTCAACACCTATCTGGCCCGCTTTTCCGTTGCTACCCCGTACCCCGGAACGGCCTTTTACGACCGGCTCGACCGCGCGGGCAGGATATCGACTTACGACTACGAAAAATACACCCAATTTCACCTCGTATTTGAGCACGAAAACTTGTCGGCTTCCCAAGTCAGACGCCTACTCGAAAAAGCCTATCTCCGCTACTATTGCCGTCCCGCCTACTGGGCCATGTTTGTCAAATGGAAGATGAAAAATTGGCGCTAGCGCGCCCTCACTGGCTCGCCGCGCTCGCGCTATGGCTCGTGGCCGCCTGCGCTGACGGCCCCGCCCAAACCCACTACGCCGAGTGCCAACGCCAAGCCGACGCCAAAAACTACCTGCCGGCCATCCAAGCCTGTCAGCAGGCCCTCGACACTGAGCCAGAGTACGTGCAAGCGCGGCTGCTGTTGGGGAGGCTGTTGCTCAAACACGGCCAGCTCGACGTAGCCATCCAGCACTTCGAGTACATCATCCAACGCGACCCGCAGCACCTAGCAGCCTACGAGGCTCTCGGCGACTTGTACGTGCGGCAGCGGCGCAACGACCAAGCCATCGCCGCGTACCAAACAGCCCTTCAGCACGCGCCCGACCAGCCAGCTTTTTACCGCAAGCTGGCCCTCGTCTATGGCGATCAAAACCGCTACGCCGATGCCGTTGAGGTACTGCATAAAGCCTTGGAGTTGGAGCCACAACACGTGGCCACCCACTACAACTTGGGGCTAGTCTATCAGCGGCAAGCTCGCTACGCAGAGGCGCGGACGCAGCTACAGCAGGCCGCCCGGCTAGATCCCACGAACGCGGACGCTCACTACCGGCTAGGGCAGATCGAGGCCCAATTGGGTCAGTACTCGGCAGCCGAGGTCAGCCTGCGGGCGGCGTTGACTTGCCAAGCCGATCACGCCTTGGCCCTTGCCGCGCTCGGGCATGTCCTGCTCCAACAAGGGCGTTCGCGCGCAGCCGAAGCCGCGCTAGTGCAAGCCGTAGCGTCCGATCCGTTTGAACCCGAAGCCCTGCACCGGCTGGGAACGCTCTATTTGCGGGAGGGGCGGCCCGAAGAAGGGCGCAAGCTGCTGGCGGCGTTTGCGCGCTTGCAGCCAGTGCGCGAACAAATCGAGCACTACCGCTATCTGCTCACGCTCTACCCGGAGGACGCAGACGCTTACTATAATTTGGGGGTGCTTTACGGGGGTTTGGGGCACCGCGAAGCTGCGGCTGGCGAGTACCGCCGCGCCTTGGCCATCAATCCAGCCGACCTCGGAGCGCGCAACAACCTCGCCAACATCCTGCTGAATACCGGGCGAATCAATGCGGCCATCCAGCAATACGAACAGCTCTTGGCCCAGTACCCGCGCTATGCCCAAGGCTACAATAACTTGGGGGCGGCCTATCTGCGGCTAGGCGATGAGGAAGCGGCAACCCGCATGTTCCAAAAGGCCCTGTGGGCCGATCCAGAGTACGCGGATGCTCACTACAACTTGAGCATGCTGTACTTCAGGCAGGGACGACAAGCCGAGGGCCAAGCCGCTCTCGATAAGTATCGCTCTTTAACGAGGAAAAAATAGACTACTGCTCGGCCGGGCGCGGTTTGCGGGCCTTATAGACCTCTCGATCAAACGAATAGGCGATGTTCACGGTTTCCATGGGTTCGTCGCGGAAGTCGAAGCGCAGGGCCAACTCTTCGATCTCCACCACAAAGGAGGACACGTCTCTGTGCAAGGGCGGAAACACGATGAGGCCAATGGATTCCTGGCCGCTGAAGACGAACTCGTCGGTCTTGTACATGGTCTCCTGGAGGATGTCCTTCCGCTCTTCGGTCTTCAAATAGACGTTGCCGCCATAACCGACGGCATAGGGCCAATAGTACTCGACCATGGCGGCCAAGCTCAGCGCCTGATATTGGCGGCCATTGGCGGCCGTCAGCGAGATTTTCTCTGGGTTCAACCACACCTTGGGGAATTCGTAGTTTTTCACCTTTAAACTGAAGACCGTAAAGCGGGAGGGAGTCCACGACTGCTCCGGTGGATTCCAGTCCGAATACGTATAGGGGTTGAGCTCCATTTCGTATGGATTGAGATAAAAACTCGACTTATCCGGGCTGTGGGCGGCGAGCTGTCGGTTGAGGATTTCGTCGGTCAGAGGGCGCAGATTGACCTCTAGCCGGCCCTGGGTATAGGTAATACTGCGGTCGTCGCCAATCGACAACTCGGCGCTTTGCTGCTCGGTGACCGGTTGGATGGGGCCGGCAAAATGCCGCATCCCGAGCCGGTGGCCGCAGCTAAGGAGGGATAGCGCGATGGCCGTTAAGACGAGGGTATAACCCGTTCTTTTCATAACACTGCTCCTATCACAACTCCAGATCCACAATATGCTCCTCAAACACCTCCACCTGCGCCGCGTATTGCTCCCGCAGCCTGACGATCAATTCCTCGAAGTACTTGTTCTCCTCGGACTTTCGCAGCCAGTACTTGGCCCGTCGCACCGTCTGTGGAAACGGCTCGGGCCGGTCGGGGATGCGCTCCTCGACCTTAAATATGGAAAAGCCTTCCTCTAGCGCTAATGGCCCTTGCAGCTCGCCAACCGGGGCCTTTTCCATCGCCTCGTCGTGCAGCGGGCCGAATAGGGCCCGCTCGTACGCATGCAGGTGAATTCGCCCCTGTTGCTGTTTGGCAAACTGTCGCGTCGTGTGGCGCACGGCGAGCGTCTCCATATCCGCCCCGCCTTCAATTTCCTTCAGCAGCGAATCGGCCATGGCATGGGTGGGCACCAGAATCTCCAAAATCACGGTCGCGCGCGGCTCCATGAACTTGTGCAGGTTGTTCTCGTAATAGCGGCGCGCCGAAGCGTCGGTAGTATCGATGAGGGCCTGAACTTCGCGCTCTTTGAGCGCTTCGAGTAGCAGGGCCTCTCTCTTGTTGTGCAACCAAGCCACGACCGCCGGCTCCTTGTCCAAGCCCTCCTCAAGAGCTTCGAGGTAAAACAGCCGAAGCGACAGGATGTGCGTATCAATGAACTCGGCAATGCCCTCGCGATTGAATTCGAGCCGGTACTGGAAGCGGGTCTGCCAATGCGCATTCATCAAGTCCTCAATGGTGAAGTGCCCGCGGTCGTAGCGGCCCAGAATCCGCTCTCGATCTGCCGGCGTAATTTCCCACAAGGCATTGCTGCCCTTGGTGCCCTCGGCAATGAGGAACGCGACCGCGGCCGTATCCACCTCAACCTCGTACTTGGGCTTAAGTCCGGCCACCCGCTCCTGCTGGGCGCGATCGTAATTCTGCCGAAAGAGCCACTGGGCGAATACTTGGAGGTAGTAGTCGGGCGCAGGGGCTTCGTCCAGCACCTTGAAAATCTCGTACGCGCCCCGCAGTTGAAAGGGCTGGCTGACCTCGCCCTCTGGCACCTCGAACAAGACGTGGGCGATGGACAACGGGAGTTGCAGGTCCCGCAAGTTCTCTCGGCCGATGAAGTGATCGCTCAGGAGGCCTCCATTGGCCGCCGAGACCCGATTCGCCGAGCGTTCCGCAGCCACTTCTGCGAAGGGATGTCCCCGCTCCAATTCCGCGACGACTTGTTGAGCTTGCTCTTCGGTTTCCAGCCGAATGTGCGCCAGCTTGAGCAGGCGGCTCCACTTGCTCTTGGCGAATTGCTCCCGGACTTCCTGCTCCGAGGGCTGGCTCTCGGGCAGCACGTGTCGCTCTAGGTACTCTTTGACGATCCTGTTCTGCTGCTCCTGCTCCCATTGCGCGGTGAATTGCGCCTCCTTATCCAAGCCTTTGGCGCGGGCCTCCACGAGCATCAATTCCATGTCGATTAGGGTCTGGAGATAATCCTTGGCCGCGTCAATGCCAGCAGCTTCCGATCTCAGCAGGGCCGGGGTCTCTGCGGCAAAAAGGGTTAGGTCCTCGCGGGTAATTTCCTTGTCGCCCACTCGGGCGGCTACATTGTCGGCAACATCGCCAGGACTGCCGCACTGAATCAAGGCGAGCGCGGCGAGGATCGAGATACTTCTGAGCATTAGAGATCTCCAGTAGCGGCAAATAGGCGGACAAAGGCCACGGTCTCTGTTATGTTGAGATCGCCTTTGTCAAAGTTTTTTTGTTCGCGTTGAAACCCGGCGTTCAGGGTGAGCTTGTAGCCTATGTACGCCGAGGTGTTGGAAAATACGAAAGCAAAGACAAAGCTGTTGAAATCGTCTTCCTCGCCCGAACGCAAGTTCTGCTGATCTTTCAGGTTGTCGAAATTGCTGAACTCCAGCCCAATATCGACCCAAGTCTGCGGCAGGAAATTGTAGCGGGTGACCAAAAAGAGAATCTCCTCGCGATCGCGGGAAATGCTCAGTTCCTTGGGCACAGCTCGGGTGGAGGGCAACTGACGCCGGTAGATGCTCTTGAACTTGGGCCATAGGGTCAGGGTGGCAAAGGGCTTGATTTCGTAATCGGCCTTGTTGATCAAGCCGAAAAAGGAGCGGTCGCGCTTGCGCTCGGCCTCCTCGCCTTGCTGAAAGAACTTTTCAAACTTCAGCTTGGACGTCATGTGGAGATCGGCCAGCAGCGTGTACTTGGCGTGGGTGTAGAAGCTGTTGATGAACGTGTCTTGGGCATCGAGCGGGTCGTTGAAGGGTCGCTGGCCCTCGGGGTCCTCCCAGATAAGGCGATCTTCGCGGATGGCGTCTTGGGTGCGGCGGGCCAGTTCAAAAACGGCGATTTGCAGGTTGGGGAAATCCCACTCCGCGGTCAACAGCCCGTAGCTGGTGTGGTTCCGGTTGCCGCTGCTGATCTCGCGCTGGCTCAGTTGGCCCAAGACCAAGTTGATGTCCTCGCTAAGGGCCAGGCCAGCGTAGGCGTTGTACCCAGTGCGGTCGCGCTCATACGGCAAGTCGGCCACCAAGTCGTCCTCGTAGCGGTCGATGATGGTGTTGTTGTTCATGTCCATGCCGAAGAGAAATTCGGGCGCATCAACCGCATAGCGCAGGAAGGGTTCGGCGTAGTCGGGTTTGCTGTTCTGGTTCTGGTTGAAGTCCGAGATGAAGTCGTTGTTTTCGTCGAGGCCGGGAAAGACTTGGCGATCCCCTCCAGAGCCTGTGCCCAATTCCTCGGTCAGCGTTACAGTGACGCCTTGGGATTGGCGAATCCAATCTGGGTTTATGTCTTGGTCGTCGTTGTCATCGACGAACTCAAACAAATGCCGAGAGGCGTTGCCGTAGTCGATGTTGCCGCCGGCGTCGGACATGAAGGCCGTGGTGCTGTAATCGGGGTCCAAGTAGAACGATTCGCCGTACGCAAAAAACGGATACAGCGAATAGGACGAAGTCAGGTAAAAGGCCTGGGCGGTTTTCCGCGTGGGGGGCAGCTTGCGGAACCTGCCATCTATTATGCGCTGGAAGTTCTGGTTGGGGAACCGCTGAAAGCGCCGGTTGACCACGTACTCGCTTCTCAGATCAAAGCCCTTGAAACTCTTGATATTGAAGTCGAGGCCGATCAGTTCCGTGGCCGTGGGTAGGCCGTACTCGAAGCGGAGGAAGCGCTGGTTCGACCCATCGGTGATGTTGTGCTCGGCCTGAAAGACTGGCAAAAAGACCTCGTTGCCGAGCCGGTCGAGCTGTTTGTTGGAGCTGACTTCCACCCGGTAGTCATTGGCCATAATCAGCTCGAATTCCATCTTCTGGACATCCTTGAAGCTGGGGGTCGCTTCGGTGGGCTGGAAGTCGTTGCGGATGTCGTAGGTCAGCAAGATGGCGTCTGTGCCCTTGGCCTTGAGCACGCCTTCTTCCCGAATGCCTCCCTCCACCAGCGGCACGATGCCCTCCTGCACTTGGCCGTCAATCAGGATTCTCTCCAAGAACAGAACCGCCCCTTCGTCCGGCGAATCGGGCGAGTCGTCGGAGATGCGGATGATGACCTCTTCCACATTGCCCAAGTTTTGCGGCCGCGTCAGCACGCCCTTGAGCGAATTCTGGCCCAAGTTGAACTCGCTATCCGCGTGATGGGCATTCACCCAAGTAAAGCCGACCTCGCCAAAATCGCCCACCTGCGCCAATCCCCGGCCGCCCAACAGCCGCGTGGAACTCACCGCGGTATTGCCAGTGGAGCTCTGGGTTATCGCACCAAAGCCAGGCGAGCTGACCCGCGACGCGATCAAGGTCGCCGCGTACTTGTCGGACAGGAAGTCCCACTGCAAACCGTTAAAAGAGGGCTTGGAAAACGTCAGAGGCGTCAGAGTAGTGCGGATGGCGTCGCCCACCGTAAGCGTCGAGTGGAACTGGCCCTTGCTGGCCGAGGAGATGACCAAGCTGCTGAAAAAGCGGCCAAAGCGCGGACTTTTGAAAATCTCGCTGCCAAAGGACTGCGGGTTGTTTTCGGTCCAATCGTAGATCCGCCACCCGCGGGCGATATAGTTGCCCAAGGGGTCGTATTGGCGCGTGCCTTCGAGTAGGATGCTCACGTAGCGCTGGTAGTGTTCGCGGGCATAGTTGCTGTACTCCCAGCCGCGCCAGCGGTACTCGTAGTAAAGCTGTTGTGGCAGATACCACTTCCTCAGCGTGGGAGCCAGCGCACCCGGGTGGATGCGGGTACCATGTACCCCGGGTTCGGATATTTCCCTGAAGGCTTTGGGCGGCTGGGCCATCACAGCGGAAACGCCTAAGATCGCGCTCAACAAGATGAGTGTAGCCCATCTCCTGTTGTACATAGTGCCTCCTGAATTCTGGAACTTAATAGGCGAGGCCAATGGTCCGGCTGATTTGTTGTTCTCCGAGTTGAGTCTTGAGGAGAATGTGGCACACGTATAGGCCGGGTGGGCTCAGGCGGTTTGCATCGTCGCGGCCCGACCAAGTGAACAAATAACCCGCTGCTCCACGGCCCCCGTCGAGGCGACGGACGCGCCGCCCATCCAACGAATAGATCCACACCTCCGGCTCGACCTCCACATTCAGGACCAAGAAGCGTATCTGGACTTGGTCGCCGATCCCGTCTCCGTTGGGAGTGGCGATGCGAGGCGCGACCGAGAGATTGGCAAGCAAGCGATCGGACTTGGGGACGTTCGGGAAAAAAACTTGCGTCGCGCGCGGCACGCTGCTGGTGGGCAGCACCTCCTGCCACAAATCGGGCACCTCGGTGCGGGCCACAAAGGCCCGGAACAGCGTGGGGTTTTGCTCGATCTGGACGCGCAGTTGCACCCGCACAGTATCCGCGTCTTGCTCCACGACCTGCGGCAGTTGAATCAACAGAGAGTCGGGCGCGGTCTGCGACCACTCCACCGCGGGCTGCGCGACGCCACCGACCCACACTTGGAGGCTGTCGGGATCGATTCGGGACGGGGTTTCGAAGAGGAGTTGGTCAAAGCCGCCGCCCTCTGCGAAGTCGCCCCACAGCTTGTAGGTAAAGGTTTCGGGCACGCCCGGAGCAGCCGCTTGGGGCGCGATGCGGCCTTCAATGCCCCGTATTAAGGCGTCGATGAATCGCACTTCAAGGTTTTTCACGGTCGGCGCGGCTTCGGGGCGATCCGAAGTAAGCAAGAGCTGGAGCTGCAACAGCCGCCGCGGACTCGGCGAGAGGAAAATGCCCTGTTCGAGGTACTCCGTGCTCCAAGCACTCCAATCGGAGCCGGCGACGATACTGGTGTCGGTATCGCCGCGCAGGAATTTATTCGTGCTTTCGTAGGCCGCTTTGTCGGCCAGCAGGGTTCCGTCCTTTTTGTAGTAATCAATTTTCTCGGTCAACTGGTGGCCCGTGCGGCTCCGCATCTGCACGTGGGTGCCTTCGGGCACATCGGCATCCCAGTGGATCCCCAAGATCTGCTTGGAGCGCCTGTCTCCGGTGAATTCCCCGAGGTCGATAAAACCGGATTCCAAAGCCACCCCGGCCACGTGTCCGGTGGGAATAACCATGACCTCCGACATATCCCCGTTCCGGTTTTTGTAAACCCCTGCCAAATAGCGGAAGGCGCGCGGCGTGGGCAGGAAGTACTGGAGATCGTAGCGACCTCCGCCGAGGGGCGTGAGAAACTCGTGGATCACGGCAAAATCTATGTCGCCGACCTCCAGCTTGCTCTCTTCGGCCGAGCCGAGCAGCAGGTGATCCTCAACCATGTCGCCGACCGCGTAGCCGCGCTTTTCCGCCCCCAGCATGAGGATATTCTTTACCCAATAGCGCGCGCCTAGGTCCAACACCCAGATTACATCGCGGCCCCCGGTGACGGATTGCGCCCAACTCGTGTTTTGATCGCCGTCGATCAACACTGCGCCGCGGCCGGACTGTTCCTCCAATTGGCCACCCCGCCGGATGGCCTGTAGGGCCACGTTCTCGCCGAAGGTGTAGGCTTCTACCTCGGCGAGAGCGGCGTCTTCGCTCTTGGAATCGGCCCGGATGCGGATGTACTGCACGGGCTGGAAGGGCGGGGGCGTTATATCCGTGGCGCTTTCCGCGCCCGTGTACAGGATGCGCGTGGTCAATTCCCGCCAAGGGCTTAGTTCGTATTCCACGACCGTCTGGTCGTTGTAGCGGGTGGTCCCGCCCAACACGCTGTATGCAAATAGATCCTGGCCAATGGCCTCGCGGTAGCCCCGCGTCCCAAAAATCCGGAAATCGCGCAGGGGCCGTGCCCCTTCCTCGTCGGGAAAAATTAGCCGGATCTTGGTCAGCGGCACCACGCGCCCTAGATTGACCTCAATCCACCAGTCCTCGAGCGGGGCGTTCGGATCGGGTTTCCAGAAGGTTTGATAGTCGCCGTCAATGATGTTGCCGGCGGCGATCCCGGCCGCGCGGGCCGTAGAGCCCGCCCGCCGCACGCCGCCTTGGATCTCTGTGTTGCCCGCTCCTATATGCGTGTACTCGGGAGCGTCGAGTGCGGCATTGACCGTATCTGGGAACGCTACTAGCGTGAAGGCACCGTCCGGGTCGAATTGGAGGAGACCTGGGGGAAAGGTCCATTCCTCCCATTGGGCCTGGCGATCCAGGCGATAGGCTTGGTGCTGGCCCCAAGCGGCACTGCCCGCCAACAGGGCCAGCAACAGAGGAAACACTGCGATCCGGTTCATGCTCACTCGTCTCAATAGACCAAGGCCACGGACTGGGTGCGTTCAAAGCGGCCCCGGCCGGTCTGGGCCTGCACTTGGCACAAGTACAACCCCGGTCTAAACAGCCGGCCGGCCGCATTGCGACCAGTCCACAATGCGGTGTGAACACCGCCGCCTTGGTGCTCGGCGAGAATGCGATCTACGGGTTCGCCCGCGAGCGTGAAAAACGTGATTTCCACGGCCGCGTCCAAAACCCCGAACAAGGTGTACTTAATTTTTAGCAGGTCGTTGTGCCCGTCTCCGTTGGGAGTGAACGTGCGGGGCGCGATTTCCAGCCCGCCGAGGACCTGCTCGACGGCGCGGCCCGCAGCGACCACTTGTAGCTGTTGGGTGCCGATCGCCGCGACTGCATCGCCTTCTTCAACCTGCTGGCGCAAGACGCTATTGGCGCGGTTGAAAACCTCGCCGCGCAACTGGGCCGAGACCGTATAGAGCGCGGTCTTGAGGCCGATCCGCAAGGTCTCGTCGGCGCGAATCGGCTCGGGCAGATACAGGGTCAAGCCTGCGGCATCGGTCCGCGCGCTGTCGGGTTGGACGGCCTCATCGGCAGCATCCCTCAGATACAAAAACTCTGGCTCGGCTGGCGTGGCGATGTGCAAGGCGTCGAAGCCGGCTGCCGCCCCGCCGCCAAAGCCAGCGCGGATGGCGTATGCGAACTCGGTTGGCTCGCCTATGGGCACTTGGGCCAGTATTGCAAGGGAATCGCCAAGCAGGCCGACCTCGCCGACTAGGGTGGGAACCAGCAGCGGGAATAGTTCAATGGACAGCGAATCCACCCGCGCCATTTCTACCGAGCTGGCCGTCGTCATTTGCACCTCTAACTGGAAGAACCGGCGGCTGGGCAGGTCGAGGCGCGTGCCAGATTGATTCACCGCGCCAGACCAAGGCGTCCACTCTTCTCGATCCTCGGTGACGGGCCCCCGCCAGCCCACGAAGCTCGGGTCGCTGTCGTAGGCCCGCAACTTGAGTCCATCCCACGCAGTCCGCTCGATCTCGGCCAATTCGCCTAGGTCGTTCCAAGTGAAGTACGTCAGGGGATCGGCGTCCGTGCCGTTTTTGAGGCGGAAGACGACGTCCACTTCGGCGTCCGGCGCTTCGACCAGTTCGCCGACCTGCCAGCGGCGCTCGCCATCTGCGGTTTCGCTCCACCCAGCGCCTTGTCGCCGCCACTTGCTGACCGCCATGAACACCCTTCCCAGCGTGGCCGGCTGACCCAAGTCTTGGACGTGGCTTACGTAGCGAGTCTGGCCGGCAAAGCCGCGGCCGTACAACTCAAACTCGCCATACGCGAGGGCGAAGTTGATCTTCACCCCGGGAACATCCGGGTTATCCGGGAAGGTTCGCCAACGCACGAAGCGCAGATATTGCAGTGGAAAGTCGATGATGATGGGGGCGACTAAGTGCTGCTCCACGCTGCCCAAGCGGACCGGCAAAGGCTTATAGTGCTCGCCGTACCGGTCTTTAGCGCGGCCTTCGAGCAGCATATCCGTGGTCTCAATGAGGCTGCCCGTCAGCTCGCCTTGATGGGGAATGTAGTGGGTCCAGGGCTTGCCAAACTGATCGCAGCAGTCTGGGTTAGCCGCGCCAGTCTCGAGATCGAATTCGGGCGGCAGGTGGATCTCAAAGCGCTCTACTGGCACGGGAGCACCTGGGTCAATCGTGTAAAATTCGCTATTGGTCTTGTTGCCGCCGGGGCCGAAGTTGGTGTTCCAATTGAAGGTCTGGTGATCGCCGTCAACGTACGTGGAGATGGGCTGGAACTGCTGGGCGAACTGCTTGTTGCCCGGCCCCCGCCAGAGCCGAGGCATACCCTCCGTCCAGAACGGATCGAGGGGAAACTGCCAGCGATCCCAAGCAAAGCGCTGCGACACTAGGGGGAGGAAATTGACATCGGGCCGCAACTCCCACGGCTGCAGCGCACCGGGCGCACTGGTCTCGTCGCCCATCACGTTGAGCGCAGCGGTTTCGGCCCAGGAACGGCCGCCTTGGCCCCCTAGTTTCCACAGATCCTGTGCCCACGCTAACTGCGCCTGCCAAGCCCAGAGGACGGTCCATAGTGCGATCCACCGCAACATCAGTACACAACTCCTATGGTGCGAGTCTCGGCGAAGGACTCCACGGCTCCTTCGACCGCAACCCTGAGCAGATATAGCCCCACGGGCACCAAGTGGCCAGCCGCATCGCGGCCATCCCAAGTGACAGTGTGCGGGCCTCGACCCCGATCCTCGCGGAAGGCGTACACGCGGCGGCCCGATAAGTCGAAGACCTCCAGCGTATTGGGAGCGTCGTTGAGAAGCTGGAGCAGGCTGTATTGAACGGTAATCCGGTCGTTCACTCCATCGCCATTGGGGGTTATCACCCGGGGACTGAAATCCGCGATGCGCAGCACGTCGTTCCGCGACTCGGGCGACGTGAGGACTTGCAGCTTGTTGGTCGTAACCTGCGAGTTGGGATCGTCTACGGGGCGCAAAGGGCGGGGCGGCGGCAAGACCGGCTGGGGCAATTCCTCGCTTTCAGTATCTAAGGCCTGGGCATTGAAAAACGTGGACTGCACGAGTAACTCGGCATCGAAAATCACCCGCAGCGAAGTTGGAGCGGCGATCCGGTTGTCCGGAAAATACAGCGTCAGGCCGTCGGACGCCTCTTCAACGGCACTAGGAGTGACCAGACTCCGGCTGCTCTCGTCGGCACCCAGCAAAAGCTCGACAAAAGTCGGGCGCGTTGGCGTGATAATTTTCAGCGCGTCGATCCCCACATCCGCGTCGCGGACATCGGCCAACAGGTCGTACGCGAATCGGGAGGGCACGCCTACGGGCACCATGGCAAAACCGTCTTGGGGCGCGGGGTCGGCCAGCAGGGAAATTTCGCCGAACAACCTCCGCGCCAAGGGGGGGGAGGCAATTTCCAAGGTCAGGTCGTCAACGCGGAGGCCGTCTGAGATCTGGCCGCTTTTCATGATGACGCGGAACTGGACGTAGCGCCTCGGGCTGGGCAACGCAACCGCCCGACCCGAAGCGGTGAACGGCTCCGACCAAGTGCTCCAATTTACCTGATCGGCCTCAACGCCACCTTTGACATCAGCGGTCAGGGACTTATAGGCATCTTCGGTGACTACGGTTAGCTCGTTGAGAAACTTGTTGGTAATCTCGTAATAGACCTCTGGCGAATCGTCGAGTCCCGAGCGCATCTGAAAACTGAGCGAGACATCTGCTTGAGGCGTTGCGTCCCCAGTACTGAGGACGGACTGCTCTACCAAGTCGCCACTGTCCGCATCAACCCGCAGCGCGACCGCGCTCCAGTTCAGGGTGCCGAAATTAGTGGGCTCACCGAGGTCGATAACCTTGGATAGGTACTCTCCCTTGGGCACGAAACCCGAGCCGTAGATTTCGATCTCGGCGATCTCAAAGGGGTTTTTCGACAGCACCCGCAGCGCGACGTAGCGGATGAACTGGTTGGGAAATTCGACCACGGCAATGCTGTCGCGGGAAAATTCCACCCGCTTCATAAGCTGATAGATGGGCTGGTTGTCTTCGCCGAATTCGAGGCCATTGTTGACGTATAGCTCGTAGCCCCGGATGTAATCCTCCCAATAGGGGATGCCCTTGTCGTCAACGCCCGTCAGACGCGGAAAGAATGCAATGCGGTTGACCGGAAAGCGGCTTCCTAAATCGAGGGAAAAACGCCGGCCCGTTTGGTTGGAGCCGAAGCGTTTGAAGCGATCCGCGGTGGAAGTGTTGGGGTCGCCATCCACGAGGGGAATATCCGATTCCTTGAGCGGGTAGTTATTCCAGATGTGGGCTTGGGGGCGCTCGGGGATGTACCCTTCTATGGGGAAGGCCGAAACCCACGTGAGGGCTTGGATGATGTTATCCGTCGGCTCGAATCCGGCGATCTGGATCGCGCCGGGTACGCTGAAATCAATGGCCGTAGTGGCCCGAGCCTCGGATTGCCAGCTCCGATCATCCTCGTTGATCCCCCACGTCCGCAACTCGGAATCGGCGCTGCTCCAAAAGATCACGACCAGCAGCGCGGCGCTGACTAGGGGTCGCCGTCTGGGTGCTCGCAAGGCGTGTGCTCCTCTGGGATTTGTATTACTTCTTCAATTGACGGAATTTAATTCAACTTTTGCTAGGGAACAAATTTTAAAATGACCCGGGAGAGCTTTCACAACGTCTTCGCCATCGATCTGCGCTCCCTCGCGCTCTTGCGCGTGGTCTTGGCCGCATTGGGCCTTATCGACCTCGTCATCAGGGCGGGGGACTTGGTGGCGTTCTACACCGACCAAGGGGCCTTTCCGCGCCAAGCAGCCCTCGAGTACTACCGCAGCAAGACGGTCATCTCGCTGCATCTGCTGAGCGGCGACAGCGCGATTCAGACCGCGCTCTTCCTCGTCGCCGGTGTGGCCCTAGTGGCCTTGCTGTTGGGGTATCGCACTCGGATGGCCGCGTTTTGGGCGTTTGTCTTGTTGGCGTCCATACACGTGCGCACCCCACCTCTGCTCCAGGCTGGGGATACTTTATTGCGGGTGCTGTTCTTCTGGTCCCTCTTTCTGCCGCTGGGCGCTCGCTGCTCGCTGGACGCCGTCCTCAACCCGCGCCCTAGCCCGCCGAGCAGTCCGTCGCCACCCTTGGCGACGCATCGACATTTTTCCGTCGGCAGCGCCGCACTGCTCCTCCAAGTGGCCATGGTGTACGTGTGCAGTGCCCTGTTCAAAACCGGCGCTGAGTGGCGCGTCGATGGCACGGCCATTTACTACGCGCTCCAACTCGACTATATGGTGACTCCCGTTGGCGCGTGGCTGCGGCAGTGGAACGACCTGCTGCCGGTGCTGACTCGTCTCGTCTATTACTTTGAACTCATTGCCCCTTTCTTCCTCTTCTGCCCCGTATTTTCCACTGCGCTGCGCGGGCTGCTCCTGCCAGCTTTCGCCGTCATGCACTTGGCTTTTGGCCTGTGCCTGCAAATCGGCCTCTTCCCCTGGGTCAGCGCGGCGGCCTTGATTCCCTTTATTCCGGCCGTGGCGTGGGACTGGCTGGGCCGGCGCATCGCCGCCAAAGGTGTGAGGCTCGGCGAATTCGCCCGCGCGTTCCTGCCCTTGCGTGACTCGTCCCATCAGACCGGCCGCATTGGCTCGGCTGCATGCGCGTTCTTTTTGCTCTACACCGCAGCCTGGAACGCGGCGTCCCTGCCGCAAACGGCCTTTTCCATGCCCGCCTCGCTCAAGTGGATCGGCGAGTTGGTTCAGCTAGAGCAGACTTGGGACATGTTCGCGCCGCAGCCCTCGCAATCCAATGGCTGGTTCGTCATGCCCGGCCTCTTGGCGGATGGGACGGCCGTGGATGTGTACCGCCGGACCATATCGCCGCCTGAACGGAAGAAGCCCCGAGACGGCTCGGCTTATTTTGCCAATTATCGGTGGAGGAAATTCCTACTGACGCTGGCGCACAAGCAACACGAGAGCTACCGATTCTACTACGGCCGCTACCTGTGCCAGCAGTGGAATGCCGGCCGCCGCGGCGACGAGCGGCTAAAGACCTTTAGCATCTATTTCGCCGAAGAAAAAACCCTGCTATATCCGGCGGCCGAGCAGCCTGTCGAAGTGCTTTTGTGGCGTCACGACTGCTTCAAAAGGGCCGTGACCGTCCACCGTCCGCAATAAAAAAGGGGACGAAGCGTGCGCCCCGTCCCCTGCAAAGCAACCTGCCAATAAGATTCAATCGAGCAGACTATGCGTGCGGCTCTTGATCCGTCCCCAAGTGACGTTTTCCACCGCCGTATCAGCAGGTTCGTGCGTCAGAATCGTCTGGAAGTCGGCAGCTTGGTCGCCGTCGGCCTGCCCGTCGGATGCGCCACCTGCGTACCCGTACTGGCCAGCACCACCGCCGCCTTCCGGGTTATCGACGTCGTTGAGGCGCGGCGTCGTGTGGGTGACCTGGTCGGGCGCGAAGGTGTAGCGCTGGTTCAAATCACCGTCTGGACCAGCCGGATCGTACGAGGCCCACAAGGCCAGCTTTATCTCATAGGTGTACTCGACGTTGCTCGACCCGTGAGTAGCGTCTGGTGGGGTCAGTTGCGTAGCAGCCAAGCCCCAAGGTGGCTGCCCTCCCCAGTCGCCCTCGGGGAAGTCGCCCCCGCCTAGCATGCCGCCGTAGTCAATGCCAAATTCATTGGTGGCCAGCGAGTTGACTACGATGCGATAGCCGTTTTGCGCCTCCTCGATATTTTCGTTCACCAAGATCGACCCGCCAGAGTGGTCGGCATCGACCCCGATCATCATGGTGTCGTCGTCCCACCAGTTCCGCAGGTTGTCTCCCCAACTGCTCTTGAGGCTGTCGTCGGCCACCCGAGCAAAGAAGTAGAGGGCATTGTCTGGGGGCAGGCTCCAAGCCATGAAATAGCTCGCTTGATAGTCGTCGCCTTGCGCCCCTGGCCCCTGACCGGCGAATTGCCCAGCCCAAGCCTCAATGCCGTCGGGCCCTACGGCAAAGTCCCGGTCGAACCAACCCCAGTCGTCTTCCGAGCCATCTATGTTCATAGAAGCAGGATCGGGAACTGAGGGGAGGAAGAAAATTGCCCCGGTGTGAGCCGTGGCTGCGCCAGCGAGAGCCAGCGCTAAAAGCACTGCAAGGGCGGATGTTTTCATCCTGAGCTCCTTTCTGCAAACAACGGCTTGCTGCTTGCGCGAGATACCTCGTAAATATCTATGTGTGGTGCAACGGGTTGTCAAGAAAAATTAACGCGAGGAACTCCAAGTGGCCGCCGATCAGCAAAAAATCAACACGCCCTCACACCAGCCCCCCGGGCTGACCTTGCGGGCCTTAGTCCTCGGCTTGATCCTCTCGCTACTGGTCGGCGCGGTCGGGCCCTATCTCTCGCTGTATATCCAAGGAGCCAATGCCAGCAGCTATTTTACCAGCCAGATAGCCCTTTGCGTCTTGTTCGTCCTCATCGTCGGCTGTAACGGGATACTGGGGGCTATGCGGCGCACTTGGGTCTTGCAAAAGGGCGAGTTACTCGTCGTCTTCATCCTGACCAGCTTGGCCAACTCGACCCACATCTTGGTACATCAGTGGGTGCCCGTAGTATCCAGTCCTTTATACTACGCCCGTTCCGAAAACAACTGGTTGGAACTGATCAATCCCCACATTCCCTCCTGGCTCGCGCCGCGCGATCCCGAAGCCATCCGCGCCTTTTTTGAAGGCACCGAAGGGGAAGCCGCGGGCATTCCCTGGCAGGTCTGGTTTGAGCCGATAGCAGGCTGGCTGCCCATGGTCGTGGCCATGCACGTGGCCACCCTGTGCCTAATGGTAATCCTGCGGCGGCGCTGGGTAGAGCACGAGCGGCTGATCTATCCGGTGATGCAGGTGCCCCTCGCCATGGTGCAAGACGACGAACGGGGGTCGCTCATCAAGCCGTTTTTCCGCAATCCAGTGATGTGGGTCGGCTTTGCCGTGTCTGCAATCACCGGAGCCGTGGCCGGCCTGCACGCGTACTTTTCCTTTGTCCCGGCGGTGCAGTTGCACGCCAGCATCCCGCTTTTCGGCGGCGTCCGGCTGAGTTTTGCCACGCTGGGCTTTTTCTTTTTAATCCAACGCGAGGTGGCCCTCGGGCTGTGGGTATTCACCCTGCTCAACAACTTGCAGGAATTCGTCTATCAAGAGATCGGCTGGGGGGTGAGTGCTGCGCCCGCGGTGAGCGTGTGGAGCTACGGCCTGCCCAGCCTCGTCCATCAGGGCATGGGGGCGATGATCGCGCTGGTCATCGGCGGCTTCTGGGTGGGCCGCGAGCACCTGTGGAACGTCTGTCGCAAGGCATTCGGCCGCGCGCCGGACGTCGATGACAGCGACGAGGTCCTGTCCTATCGCGCCGCAGTCTTCGGGCTACTGGGCAGCACCGGAGTCATGGTGTTGTGGCTGTGGAATTTGGGCATGCCGCCGTGGGGGGTCGCGGTCTTCTTGTTTTTCGCGCTGGTGATCTTCGTCGCTCTGACCCGGGTAATCGCCGAAGGAGGCGTCGCCCTAATCTACACTCCCATGGTCGCGGCCGACGCGGCCGTGTCAGCCGTTGGCACGTCGGCCTTTTTCGGGCCAGCGGGGTTGGTCGGCCTCGCTTTCACCCGCATCTTGGGCAATGACCTGCTCAATTTCGCCATGCCGCACGTGGCCAACGGACTAAAGCTGAGCGAGCAGATCGAAGGGCGGCGGCGACGGCTGTTCTGGGGCATGTTGGCGGCTATCCTGCTGGGCCTGGCCGGGTCGCTGTGGATGCTGCTGCACTTGGCCTACACCCACGGGGCGATCAACCTGCGGCCAGTGCATTTTATCTGGCTGCCGACCTATCTAGGGGATTATACGGCCGCGCGCATCGCCAACCCCTCGGGGCCGTACTGGCTGGGCTGGTTCCACGCCGGGGTCGGCAGCACGGCCATGGGACTTTTGATGTTGGCGCGGCGTTACTGGGGCTGGTGGCCGCTGCATCCCATCGGCTTTCCCATCAGCTCTACCTTCCACTGGATGGCTTTCAACGCCTTTTTAGCTTGGCTTTTCAAGACGCCAATCCTGCGCTACGGTGGGGTAAACGCATACCGGACGGTGCGGCCGTTTTTTCTCGGGCTGGTGCTCGGGCAATTCGCCATCTACGGCGTGTTCTGGGTGATAGACGGTCTGACCGGCATGATCGGCAACGGCCTGTTCCTCTAGCGCTACGGAGTGGCGGGGATGCGGTTCACCCACAAGCTCACGCGGCCGAGGCGATCGGGCGGGGGAAAGGGCGGAAAGACGTGCATCCCACCGGCGACGATGTCGGGCCGGCCATCGCCGTCTAGATCGCCCAGATCCGTGGTGATGAAATGAGAGGGGTCGCGGGTAATGGCGTGGCGCGTGAAGCGCTGCTGGCCGTCGTTTTCCAGCCAGATCAATCCTTGGCGGGGCAAGTGCTCCCAGTAATTGGCCGTGCTGCTCATAAAGCAATTGGCCGCCACAATGTCCAAGTCGCCGTCCAAATCCAAGTCGGCAGCATTCGCCGAGTACGCTCCGTAGAACCGGGTGAGATCGTGGTACACAAAGCGCAACGCGCCCACGTTCTCCAGCCACTGCACCCCGTGATACGGCTTGGCATCCGTGCCGTCAAAACCGTCGCCGTTGGTAAACAAAATGTCGAGGTCGGCGTCCTGATCTAAATCGACCAACTCAATGCCCGACGAACCAAACGCCGGATTGCGCGCTTCAAACAAAACGTGCTCGGCAAACGCACCGCCGCCTTGGTTGATAAACGCGACGATCTCTTCAAACTCTTGGGTTATCAGAGCGACGATGTCGGGCTTGCCATCGCCATTGAGGTCGCCGATGGGCACGTGCGTGCAGCCGCTTTTGCTCGACAAGGTGTGGACCTTGTTGTGCGGGCTGCCCGTCACTTGCTCCAGCCACGCGACTTCGCCCGTGCGATACCAGCCAAACATGGCGAGCGCAAAGTCCCAGTCGCCGTCGCCGTCCAAGTCCGCAGGCCGCACATCCGCGATGCGGGGCATGTCCTTTAATACGACGATGGGCCTGAAGGACTCGCGGCCGTCGTTGACCAGCAGGACCACTTGTCCGAGGAGGTCGTCCGTGGGCATCAATTGGCCCAGCAGCGCGACGACGATGTCCAAGTCGCCATCGCCTTCAAAGTCAAACACCGCAGAGCGGGCCGGTGCCTTAAAGCCCGGCAGGGGAGTGCGCAACCCCGCGAGGACGGTTTCCTCCCAGCGGCCTCCTCGCTGGTGGATCCAAGACAACAGGTGATACTGGGCGTCGCAAACCAAGACATCTGGTTTATGATCGCGGTTCAGATCCACGACGTTGACATTGGCGATCTTGGGCCACGAGGTCCATTCTTCGGGATCGAAATCCCGCACGGGCTGGCCGAGGACGTACTTCTGCAAGGACGGTGTGGGTTCTTCGGGGTCCGATGGCAAGACCGCGAAGGCTTCAGGGCTGTTTGCGACGTAGAAATCCAAGCATTCCTTTTTGTGCGCCTCGGATATGGCAGTCTCTTGTTGCTCCATCAAATCAAACATCAACTGCATTTTTTGCGGCCACAGTTCCTGTGTCAGGACCTGTGGATGGGGCACGGCATGGCACATGCCGCAATAGGCCAAAACAGGTGGAGGGAGGGAGTCGGGGGCTGCGATTATGGGTGGATGCGCCGGCATGGGGATCGCGGGCGAGTGCAGAGCATCCCAGAGGCCGGCTTTCTTTATTCCAATAGCGAAAGCGACTAGGGCTAGGCCGGCCAGCAGGATTTGCATTAATTTTCTCATTAAGGAACGGGTCCTTACCGTAGAGACGGTCGTAGGGGATGCCCTGTTTAGTACACGCCCGCGCGGAATTCGCCAATTCGTCCGACTGCGAAACGTCCGTTATAAGATAGCTCGCAATGCTTCAGTCGTTGTCCAGTACGATAAGGTCGCCCAATCGAGGCAGGCAAATGCGAATAGTCCCATTCTTCATTTGGGGGCCGTTGCTGTGGGCGTGTGGAGATGCGTCAGAAGTCCATTACGACACCTGCAATCGCCACGCCGAAGAAGGACGCTATGTCCAAGCCATTGCGGAGTGTCGCCGCGCCGTGGCAGCCGATTCTTCTTACGCAGAAGCCCACCTGCTTCTGGCGCGCCTACTGCTCAAACACGGCCAGCCCGAATTGGCGGCACAGCACTGCCAGCAGGTGATCGAACTCGAGCCGCAGCGCGCCGAAGGCTATTTCGCGCTCGGCAGGACATTTGCGCGCCAGCGCCGCAACGACGAAGCCGAAGTCGCGTATAGACAGGCCATCCAGCTAGACTCCAGCCGCGCCGCAACCTACCACCAACTCGCGGTCGTTCTCATCGACGACGACCGCTATGCAGCTGCGGGCGACGCGCTCCAAAAGGCCCTGTCGCTCCAGCCAAAGAATGCAATCATGCAGTACAGCCTAGGCATGATCTGCGAGCGCCAGGGTCAATACGAAGCGGCCATTGCCCACTGGCAGCAGGCCGCGCAGCTCGATTCCAGCTACGCCCAAGCCCACTACCAGCTAGGACAAATCTTTGCGAAAATCGGACGCGGCCAAGAAGCAGAGGCCAGCTTGCGCGCGGCACTGCGCCAGCAGCCCGCCCACGCCAAGGCGCGCATTGCGCTGGGACAGGTGCTGCTGCAACAGGGGCAACTCGCCGCAGCCGAGGCCGCTTGGCAGCAAGCCATTGCGTCCGACCCCTTTGAACCCGAGGCATTTCACCGGCTCGGCGCGCTCTATCTCCGGCAGGGGAAGGAAGCGGAAGGAGAACGATTACTCGCAGCTTTCGCGCGACTCCAAACCGCGAGCGAGGAAATCGGGCACTACCGCTACCTGCTACAGCTCTACCCAGAGGACTCGCACGCCCACTACAATCTCGGCGTACTCTACGCCGACCAAGGGCACCCCCAAGCCGCGATCGCCGAGTATCGCAAAGCACTGTCCATCAACCCAGCCGACCTCAGTGCGCGCAACAACCTAGCCAACATCCTCCTCAAGCAGGGGCGGTTGGCCGAGGCCATACAAGAGTACGAGACCATCCTCCGCTACCACCCGCTCTACGTCCGCGCTTACAACAACTTAGGCATCACGTACATGCGCAGGGGCCAGCTAGACGCCGCGGCCCAAGCCCTGCAAAAGGCTCTCAGAATAGACCCCAATTTCGCGGACGCCCACTACAACTTGGGGCTGATTTATCTCAAACAGGGGCAAACGGCCCGCGGCGAGGCAACCATGGCGACCTACCGGCATTTGCAGGCGCGGCCATGAGGCAAATGCCCATTTTCTTGTTGACAAATACAACATATAGACTTTTATATCAACATAAAGTTTAGCCCTCCCACCTCATTCAAGAAAGGGACTTCAGGATGAAACGCTCGTATCTCGCCCTGATCCTAGTGCTCGCCGTCGCTGGAGTGGCCTTGGCCCACAACGGCGTAACGGGTTTTATCCCTACAATTCCAGACCCCAACGCCATGGTCATCGACGGCTCCGAAGACGACTGGGCCTGGATCGATCCAGACTTCATCATCGCGCCCGAGCAGATCGAGGCCCAAAGCGGCGACGGCACTGGTCTCGGCGGCAACGGCGTCCCGGACGACTGGTCGGCCAGCTATCGCATGGGTTGGAGTCCGCCGCCGGACAACTCCCTCTATTTATTCGCCCGCGTCACCGACGACACCCTCGGCGCAGCCGAGTCCGAGGTAAAGCGCAATTGGTGGAACGACGACTCCATTGAGTTCAACATGGACATGGACCACTCCGGCGGGCCGATGTCCTGGACGAGCACCGAGGAAGTGTACAACGGGTATCGCATCAACATCCACCCGCTGTTCGACTCCCAACTCGGCGGCACCATTTCCATCGACTTGCAGGAGCCCGGCCTAGAGGACTGGGGGGCATTGCCGCCGTATTGCACCACTGCGGCCACCCTCCTGCCAACGGACGCCAGCCACCTGTCGGCCAACGTCGAGTACACGTACGAGATGAAAATCTCGCCCCCGTTCGTGCGCTACGACATCCTCGGTCCAGATTCCAGCATTCCGCACGTGTTCGCACCCGATCAGGTGATCGGTCTGCACACCCTGTGGATGGACCGCGACCGGGAAGCCCACGGGCAGCAGAGCATCTTTGGGCGCACGGGCAGCGGATTCAACACCGCTGCAAACGGCGACAATCTGTGTGACTACGTGATCATCGAAACCGTCGATCTGGCCAACTATCCGACCGTATCCACGGCCGTAGAGCACACCACCTGGGGCCGCATCAAAAATCACATCAGCCGCTAGCGCTCTGCATACCGGCAAGGCAGTAAAAAAGGGGACGAGGTTCAACACACCTCGTCCCCTTTCTATTTCCTTTCGATCTTTTCGTCCAAAGCACCTTGTCCGCTAGGAGGTAATCTCAAGAGCCTCCACCTGCGCCAACAGCGTCTCGCGCTCGTCGGAACTCACGGCTCGCAACGGCCGCCGGGGGTCGCCGCACTCCATCCCAATGCGCTGACCGACCACGGCCAAGATACAGCCAAAATAGCCGAATTGCGTCACCACGCCGTGAAAGGCATTGGCTCGTTCTTGGGCTGCTTGGGCAGCAGCCAGATCGCCCGCCTGATAGGCATTCCAAATGGCCATCCACAGTTCCGGAGCCGCGCACAAAGGACCATCGACCGACCCCACGGCTCCGACAGTCATGGCCGGCAACATCAGCTTGCCGCTGCCGATAAAGGCATCTAACCCCATGCCGACGAATTCGATCAGGTTGGAGAATATCGGCGACGAGTGTTTCAAACCGACAGTTTGGGGCACTTCCTCGACTAGGCGCTGCATCAGAGCCGGACTGACATCGAGACCAGTACAGCCAGGCAAATTGTAGATAAACAGCGGCCGGTCGGCCGCAGCCCCCACGGCCCGATAGTATTCTACCACTCCATCGTCGTCGCCCTGGTAGAAAAAGGGCGGCACCGCGCAGATAGCTTCCACTCCAGCTTGCGCTGCATGCGCCGCCAATTTTTCGGCCCGCGCCGTGGTGTTGGCTCCCACGTGCATGATGACTTGAGTGCGTCCCGCGTTCTGGTCGGCGGAGATCTCGGCGATGCGCTGGTTCTCCTCGTCGTCGAGCAGGACGCTCTCGCCGGTGCCGCCGGCGACCCAAAAGCCGTGTACGCCGGCTTGTATATTGAACTCCATGGTGGCGCGGAAGGCCTCTTCGTTTAAGGTGCCATCCTCGTTTTTCGGACTGATAATCGCCGGTACCACCCCTTGGAACTGTCCCATGTTTTCCTCCTTAGTACCACATTGTTATACTACCTCAGCAGCCTTTCAATATAGGCGTCGATTTCTCCCCTTCCAACACTCAAACCACCAGGAGAGGATGGTATGAAGACCTATCGCGTAGCCATACTGGGTTGCCGGGGCCGCGGCACGGCCGCAGCACGCGCGTACCACGCCCACCCCCGCACGGAAATCGTCGCCCTCTGCGACCTCGTGCAAGACCTGCTCGACACCCTAGGCGACGAACTCGGTGTCGCGGCCCGCTACACCGACCTAGACGAGATGATGGACCAGCACCAACCCGACATCGTCGCCATTCCCACCGGCACGGAATTCCACCACTCGCTGGCGCTGCGCGTACTCGAATACGGTGCCCACATCGACATTGAAAAACCCCTGTGCGTCGATTGCCAAGAAGCCGACGAGGTGCTGGCCAAGGCCCGCGAAAAAAACGCGCGCATTGCCGTGCATCACCAAGGGCGCGTCGGCGTCTATATGAAAGCCGTGGCCAAAGCCCTTGCCGAGGGACGCATCGGCCAGTTGCGCCACATCCACGGCCACGGCAAGAACTACTATGGCGGCTACAACCTAATGAACATCGGCACGCACATGATCAACAACATGATCAAGGTCACCGGCCCGTGCCACAGCGTCGCGGCCACCGCCACCACCGATGGCCACCCCATCACCCCGACGGATGTGGTGCCCTCTGCGCAGGGCATGGGCACCATCGCCGGCGAACACATCACTGCGACGCTCAGCTTCGCCGCCGACGTCACCGCAACCCTCCTGCAACACCGCTTTCCCACCGCGGTCAATCCAGTGATAGAATTCTGCGGCAGCGAAGGCCGCTTAGTGCTCTCGCAGCTCGTCTGGAAAAGGGACCTCGGCGCGTTCCTGCTGCCGCAGCCCCACTACGCCCTCAACGACCAAAGAGAACCCTATGAAGTGCTTCCGCCCATCTACTGCGAGAGCTACGATCCGCAGAGTTCCGCTCACCCAGACGACTACGCCTATGTAGAGGAATACGTCGCGGCACTCGACGAGGGCCGCGAGCACGAATGCAGCGGCCAAGCCGGCCATCACATCGTGGAAATCATGATGGGCATCTTCGAATCTGCCGCGTACGGCAAACGAGTGGACTTACCCCAACAGGACCGCGCCCATCCCCTCCTGCGCTGGCGGAGCGAAAACGGCCTGCCCCCACCCGATCCCATGCCGCGTCCATACAAAGAGTGGCTGGCGGCAGAGGACGTGCGCTTGGGGAGGAATGGTTAATTCAACGACTGACGGGAGCTCAACGTGAACGACACTGAAAAATTCCTCTTCGACTTGCAGGGCTTCATCGTCGTCCGCGGGTTTCTCTCGCAACGCGAAGTCAAAGCCCTCAACGACGCTTTCGACGCCAACTGGGATCAGCGCCGCGAAGACCCAATCGGCGATCCCAGCGGCAACATGGCTGGGCTGCATAAACGCAGCATCCTCACCGGTATGCTCACCTATGAGCAGCCCCATTGCCAGCCCTTCCGCGACCTGCTCGCGCACCGCAAGCTCCTGCCCTACCTCGACACTCTGCACGGACGCGGCTGGAAGCTCGACCACGAGCCGCTCATGATCACCGGTTCCAAGGGCATCGAAGGCCTGCGCATCCACGGCACCACCAACGTCCTCTTCAATGGCTCCCGCTTCTACGCGTACACCAACGGCCAGATGCGCTGCGGCCTGCTCGTCGTCCAGTACACTTTGCACGACCAAAACCCTGGCGACGGTGGCCTCTGCGTCATTCCGGGCAGCCACAAGGCGAACTTTTCCTGTCCTCCGAAAATTACGACTTGGGAGGAGCACCAAGAGGTCGTGTACCAAGTGCCCTTGAAGGCCGGCGACATGGTCATCTTCAGCGAGAACACCTTGCACGGCACCCTGCCGTGGCAGGCGGACCACGACCGCCGCGCCCTGCTCTACCGGTACACGCCGAAGTACCTGCACTACGACGGCGGCACGTACGAGGTCGCGCAGCCAGCATGGGTGTCAGAATTGACTGAAGCGCAGCAGGCGGTGCTCGAACCACCCTACATCTACCACCACCCCCTCATAGAACCAGACGGCGAAACCGTGGTCCGTCCACGCCGCGAGGATTAGTCAGCCCTGCCACTCCAAATTGATGCTCGTGTACCCGTCTGTATAGCGGCGCAAACGATCGGGTAGGTTGGCCAAAAACCACTGGCCTTCCTCAGGAATTTCCCAAGGGATGTCGATGCGGTGACTGCGGGCGCGGAAGCCGATGCCGCAGGAGAGGCGCGTCTCTTCAATCCGATTGGGGAACGCGCCGTGATACGTGCGATGGGCGAAGACGATCATGTCGCCGCCATTGGTGAAAAGGGGAACGAGGCCGGGGATATCGAAGCCGTTGTACGCGCGTTCCTCCGTGCCCTCCGGGTAGAAGGAGCTCCGGTTGGCCGTCATACAGAATCCCTCCGGCCCCTCCCAGTCCTCGACGTGAGAATCCTCAATGACGCACAAACCGCCGTGCTCGGGCCGCGAACCGGTCAGGTAGAACCACTTGCCCGACGGCCACAGCCCGCGATTGAGAACGTCGCCCGAATGCTTGATCTCGGTCGAATAGCCGCACCAATCGGTATGCCAAGCTACAGGGGCGGAACCGGTCCGGCGGATGATGGCGGCCGAGCGGTGGAGCGTCAGTTCATCCGTGCCGATCAGGTGCCGGTGAATGTCCATAAAAGGCTCGTAGTCGAGCACCTCCCAGGCGCCGGGGCCGGACTCGACCCAAGCGTGCCGCGTGCGGCTCTCGCCCGGCTGCAACGTGCGCTCTGGGTCCGCACCGTCCCACACCGCCTGCTTGAGCTTGGCGACGATCTCCGGCGGCAGCACGTCTTTGATTATCGCGAAGCCGTGCGCCGCCAAGCACTCGTCCATCGCGTCGAGCTCGTCGGTGGCGAACTCATAGCGGTAGCCCAAATCCGGCTTCTGAATGTGCGAATAGTCTTCCATGATTTTCCTCCTTGCGTAGGGGACGGTTTGCAAACCGTCCCCTACAGGGCACCGTCTGCCAGCGCCAGCTCGTAGCAGGCGGCCTCGCTGTCCGTGCGCACCAACAGATAGGGTGTGGCAAGGGCCGGGGGATTCCAAGTTTTGCCAGCAAAGGCCGTCATGCGCGCTAGTTCGACGTGGCGGTCGGGGCGGGCCTCGACCAGTACCACGTCGCCCGATTCGCTCATTATCAGCAGGATATCGTCTATCAGGATGAGCTGGCCGTGGCCGTAGCGCCCGCGTTTCCAGCGGCGCTTGCCGTCTTGCGGGTCGAGGCAGACCAGCACCCCATCGTCGAGCCCATAGACAAAACCATCGCGATAGACCATGTTGGCAAATTTGGCCTTGAGCCGGGGGCTTTTCCAGACGATATCGCTCGTCAAGCCGCCGTCGGGTGCGGCGTTCACTTGATACAGCTTGGCGCCAATGCCGTAGCCAGTGGAGACCAAAACCCGGTCTCCGGGCAAGGGCAGGGGGTTGGCAACGCATTCGGCCTGATCCCAGGGCTGGCGCCAGAGGGGAGCTCCGCTCTGCGGATCGTGCGCGACGACGCTGTAGCTGTTGAAAATCAGGACCTGCTCGCGTCCAGCCAAGGTGACCAGACGCGGCGAGCTGAAGCCGGCCTTGTCCGTGCCCCCGCCCCAGACAAACGCGCCGGTTTGGCGGTGATAGGCCACTAGCGAGCGCTCATCCGGGCCTCCGGCACTGACCACGACCAAGCTGTCGAGGACCAACGGCGAACAGCTAATGCCCCACATATGGGCCTTCGCCTGGTTGCTGGTGATAATGTCCCGCGACCAAACCAACTTCCCACTGTCCAACTCCAAGCAGTTGAGGATACCAGTAGCGCCCAGCGTGAAAACCCAGTCTCCAGCAATGGTGGGCGTAGCGCGCGGGCCGATGCCGGCTATGGCGGTCTCGTAGCGGGTCGAATCGGCGTGTTGCCAGAGCTTGCGGCCCGTTGCCAAGTCGTAGCAGACGACCTGTTCCTCGGGACCGTGTTGCTCCTGAGTTACGGCCCGGCCACCCACAATGGCAAAGGAGGACCAAGCGGCACCGACGGGGCGACGCCAGACTTCGCGCGGCGGGTGCTTGGTCCAGTCGCGCTCAAGGTGGATGCCGCGCAGGCGGTTGTTGCGCTCGGGGCCGAGAAATTGCGGCCAATCGCGGGCGTCGAGCGCGGTCGCGTCACCTCCTTCGACCGCGGTGGCTTCGTCCTCAGTACTCCAACGCCATTCGAGGACCGGTACGAAGTCGCCACTCATACCCTTAATGCGAAAAAGTCCAACACCAAGCGCAATGGCGAGGACGGCACCGCCAAAATAGCGCAGGCGCCGTCCCCAAGCTAGCCGCGACGCAAAGAGCAACCAGAGCAACGCGAAGAAAATGGCAAGCATGAAGGTGGCCATGGTACTCATCATCTGTCGCTGTCGATGAGGGGCTTCGGGCAACCAGATCCACAGAAGCGCCAAGACGACAACGCCTCCGAGCAGATAGAGGGGCCATAAGCGAGGGCTGGTCGAGGACATAGGCACTATACGCCTCCAGTGACGATCTCCAAGCGGACCCAATCGCCGCTGGCGACCGAGCGGGCAATGGCGGCCATGGCCCGCATCGTTTGAGTTCCATCCTCCACATCGGCCCCCGTCTGGGGCGCGCCGTGGAGAACGACGTCGGCAAAACCTTCGAGTTGTAGCCGGTAGAAATGCGCGTCGGCCCCTAGCGGCCGGCGATATTGGCCGTCGCGCGTGGAGAAGCACTCGACATCGCTGGATTTCAAAAACCACGGCAGGTAGGTTTTGCCGACGACGCTGCCGTGTTCTCCGTAGATGTGAAAGCCCTCGTGGTAGTCCATGCGCACGGCGACCGTCAGATCGAGATGTCCCTGACCGCCGTTGGCGAACTCCACTTCGACGAACCAAGAATACGCCCCGAACATCTCCTTGCACCGCCCGCGCACGGCCGCGAGCGGGCCACCCAAAAAGCGGGCTAGGTCGATGAGATGCGAGCCGTGGGTCAGCATGAAGTAGCGCTGCTTGTCGCCCTTGGGATCGCCCACTGGTTTGCGCGCTGCTTTGCTGTGCAGCGGCAGAGGCTGGAGGTTATCAGTCATAGTATAGCGATAGGTCGAATCGCAATACCAAGCCTTCAGGGCCAACAGCGACCCCATTTCCTCTCGGATGAACTGCCGGGCAAAAGCAATGCCGGGGTCAAAGCGCTTCATGTGGCCGACCTGGAGCGTATAGCCCGAGTCGGTCACGGCCCGGCGCAAATCCTCGCACTCCTCCACGCTCGTCCCCAACGGCTTTTCCACAAAGACGTGTTTGCCGGCCGCCAGCGCCTGCAAGCTGAGCGGGACGTGGAACTGATCAGCCGTGGCGATGATGACCGCTTCCACCTGCGGGTCCGCGAGCATGTCGGCAAAATCGGCGTAGGTCTTCTCCGGCTGGTGAACGGCGGCCATGCGCTCGACTAAGTCCGGCGCTTGGTCGCAGAGCGCATAAAGGCGCGTATTGCGGGCCTTTATGCACGACTCAAAGTGGGCGAATTGAGCGATGGGGCCGCAGCCCAACACGCCGATGGACAGGACCTGACTATCCTTGTTCACGCGCTGGGCAAAATGGCGTACGCTTCGATCTCGACGACCAGATGCGGCTTGAGCAGCGCGGCTATGACGACCAAGGTCGAGGCCGGCAAAATCTCGCCAAACACCTCGTGGTGAGCGCGGGTGACGCCAGCGGCATGGTCCACATCCGTGATGTACACGACCGTCCGCACCACGTCTTCGAGGCTAGCACCGGTCTCGTCGAGGGCCTTGGCGATAATCCCCAATGCACCTTTGGCCTGCTCGTAGGCATCGCCCTGGTCATGCGGCGGCTGAGCGCAAGTGCCAGCGACGTGAACGTGACGGTCCACGCGCACGGCGCGCGAATAGCCAAACTCCGCGCCAAACGCACTGCCGGTCGCTATGTTTTTGCGTTTCATGGGTCTCCTTTATCCATAGTTTCCTCGACCTCCGCCCACTTCTCCAAGAGGGTCGCCAACTCGCGCTCGATATCCGCGTGTTCGCATTCGAGGGCCTTGATCTGGTCGGGCGGGGTCTTTGCGTAATACGTTGGCTCGCAGCGCAAGGCGTCGATTTCCGCCAGCCGGGCTTCTGCCTTCTCGATGTGAGCCATGCGTTTTTCTTGCTGGGCCGCGACGCGGCGCTGCTTGTTTTTGCCCTTGCGGTTGGAGCGCGAGCGCGGGACTGGCGATGAATTGGTCTCTTCTTTTTTCTTTTTCGCCTGTCTAGCCTTGAGGATGACTTGGTCGGCGTCGAGGTGGTCGTCGCCACAGAAGTGGACGTACTCCTCGTACGTGCCGCGAAAGTCGAGGATCTCTTCAGGTTTGATCTCGACAATGCGCGTGGCTAGCTGGCTGATGAACCAGCGGTCGTGCGAGACAATGAGCAGCGTGCCCGGGTAATTCTTAAGCGCCTCGACCAATGCCTCGATCGATTCGAGGTCGAGGTGGTTGGTCGGCTCGTCTAAAACTAGCACATTGGGTTGGGCAATGGCCAGCCGACAGAAGACGAGTCGCGCCGCCTCGCCTCCCGAAAGCGCACCCAAGCGCTTTTTGCCGTCGTCGCCGGTAAAAAGCATCCGCCCCATCTGACTGCGCACAAAGCCGAGGCCCTGGTCCTGACAGCACTCCCAAACCCAATCCTCAGCCGTTTGGTTGGCAGGGCTGAGCTGTTCGCGGTGGTCTTGGGCAAAGTACCCGGGATGGGCCTCGTACCCCCACCCGACCTCCCCGGCGTCGGCGGCCAACTCGCCCATCGCGATCTTGAGCAGCGTTGACTTGCCGATGCCATTCGGCCCCATAATCGCCAAGCGATCCCCTTTCTGCACGAGCAGATCGACCCCGTGCAGTACTTCGTTGTCGCCGAAGGCCTTTTTGACGCCTTTGAGCGCCAACACATCGCGCCCACTATCGCGCCGTTGCTCAAAGCGAAAAACCGGATAGCGGCGCGAACTGCGCGGCAACTCGACCATCTCCTCTTCCCGCTTCTCGATCAGCCGCAGTTTGCTCTGGGCCTGGCGGGCCTTGGTCGCCTTGGCGCGGAAGCGATCCACGAACTGCTGGTGATGGGCGATTTCGCGTTCGCGATTGGCAATTTCCTTTTCCCGCCGCGTGCGCTCGGCCTGCTTGGCTGCTAGGAAGGCCGTGTAATCCCCTCTATAGAGCTGGACCGTCTCGTAGTCAATATCGAGAATACAGGTGCTAATGTTGTCGAGGAAGCGGTGATCGTGCGAGATAATCACCACCGGCCCGGCAAAGTCGCACAGGAAGGTCTCTAGCCAGCGGATCGAGAGGATGTCGAGGTGGTTGGTCGGCTCGTCGAGCAGCAGCACATCTGGGGCACTGGCCAACACCTGCGCGAGCAAGACCCGCAGCTTGAAGCCGCCGGACAGCGTTGAGAGCGGATCGTCGTGAATGTGGGCTGGCAGCCCGAGACCCTCCAAAATCGTGCCGGCACGGGCTTGCGCGGTGTACCCATCGCAGTGGAGGAAGGTCTCTTCGAGCTGGGCGAACTTGTCGGCGTCGAATTCCTCCTCGGGCGCGGCGAGGAGCCGCTCCTTGGCGACCGTCACCTCCCACAACTCGGCATTGCCCATCAGCGCGACATTGAGAATCGACTCGTCCTCGTGGAGGAACTGATCCTGTTGCAAGACTCCCAAGCGCAGGCGCTGCGGAACCGCGATCGCGCCCTCGCTGACTTCGACGTCGCCGGACAGCATGTTGAGGAGCGTAGTCTTGCCGGACCCATTGGCCCCCACCAAGCCGTAGCGCTCGCCAGCGTTGAGTTGGAGCGATACATTACCAAAGAGCGTCTGGTCGCCGTAGAACTTGCCGATATTGGATAGCGTAATCATGAGCAATAATTACGGAAAATTAGCGATTATGGGCTACTCCGCTGCCCGCTAATTTGCCATCTTCTCAGCCTACCTTTCTCCACAGGAGCCCCCCCATGAACGCAGACGACAAATACCTCTTTGACCTGACGGGCTATTTGGTCCTCAAAGACGTGCTGACCGCCGAGGAAGTAGCCCAGCTCAACGCCGGCATCGACCGCCACCGCAACCTTATGAGCGAGATCGACCGCCCGCTGTCCGGCGACTCAAAGACGATGCAAGGCACCTCGCGACGCAAGGACTTAGGCGGCATGTTGGCTTGGGATCGACCCTGGTGCGAGCCGTTTCGCGAGTTGCTGATACACCCTCGTATCAAGCCCTATCTCGAAGAAATCTTGGGCCGGGGGTATCGCCTCGATCACGGGCCGGGGCTGATCGCCATGGACACAGGCTGCGAGGGCGGGCTTTTGCACGGCGGTGGGGTGGAGCGCGGGGACATCTCCGAAGTGTACTTCTTTAAGAACGACCGCATCTTCACCGGGCTGACCGTGGTCGAGTATCTGCTAGCCGACGAGGGGCCGGGCGACGGGGGCGTGGCGGTGGTACCGGGTAGCCACAAGGCCAACTTAGCCTGTCCGCGGAGCATGATTAAGTGGGAAAAGCACCAAGAGCACGTGCTCGAAGTAAACGGCAAGGCCGGCGACGCTGTGATCTTCACCGAGACCTTGACGCACGGCACGCTGCCGTGGACGGCCGCACACGAGCGGCGGGCACTGCTGTACAAGTTCAGCCCAGGCACCCTATCCTATGGCTCGGGCGCGCACCAGACGGCGTATTCCGAGTACATCGAGGACATGACTGAGGAAGAGCGGGCCGTGATGGAAGCGCCGCACATTAGGCGGTAAAAATAGTCCGAGTGAGCTACGTGAAAGGGTAAGTACTTAAATTCTTTTTTCGCTCTTCGCCTCGCTCAGACCAAGGCCATGAGAAATTTGCTGGCTGGTACCACCCGGACGCCGGTGGTGCGATCCAAGTAATCGTGCTGGTCGGATGCCGTCACACAATAGCGCTGTTCGATCCCCAGCTTGTCGGCGAAATAGCGGAGAGGCCCCAAGCCTTTGGGTGCCCCGACTTTGCACTCCACCAAGAACCAAGGCTCACCTTCCCATACCACCAAGAAATCAACTTCGCGCTTCTCCAGATCGCGCAGATAGTACAACGCGGCGTCAATGCCGTGGCTATCCTCGTAGTAATGGCAGAATTTCAACAGATGGGCCGCAACCATATTCTCAAAGCGGGGTCCTTCCTCCTCCGCTTCGGACCAGTCCCACAGGTAGTACTTGCCCTCCTTTTTGAGGGCCCGTTCTAGACGCCGGTGATAGGGGGGCACGCGAAACAGATAGTAGTTGCGGGCCAGCAACTCGATCCAATTCTTGACGGTTTTGGGGCTAGCTTCGACATCTTCAGCTATATTGCTGATCGACAGAGGCGAGCCGACTCGTCCGGGAATCAGGCTGCCTAGCAGTTCGACTTGGGCCAAGGCGCGCACAGTCTCGGTCTCGCGGATATCCTCCCGGAATACCCGCTCAAAGCGCTCTTTCTGCCAGCGTTTAAGGGTGCGCTGACGAGCGGCAATACAGGGTTCGGGAAAGCCACCGAAGGTGAGCAACGTGTCCAAATCGCCACCTGCTTGGTCAAAAATCAAGCTGGGCCGCTCGGTGGGAAAGGGCAACATGGCCGCGCTAGGGGCGTTCAATTCGCGCAGGGAGAAGGGATGGAGGCGGTAATAGCGGTAGCGCCCCAAGAGCGAATCGCCGCCCCGCCGGAAAATGTCGAGTCGGGAACTGCCCGTGACCATGATGCGCTGGTCAGATGGGCGGGTATCCCACAGCCCCTTGACCAGCCCTTTCCACCGGGGATATTTGTGGATTTCGTCGAAAATGAGAAGCTCGGTCTCAGGGGGCCAATGCCCGTCGAGCAGGGCGCGGCGGTGAGCGCGGTTGTCCCAGTTCAGATAGGTCGTTGCCTTGAAATCCTTGCCGACCAACCGCGCCAGCGTGGTCTTGCCCACCTGTCTGGGGCCACCGACAAAGACCATGCGCTGGTCCAAGTCTTCTGCGATATGGCTTTCGAGATAGCGGCGCTGGAAGGGCATGGGCAATTCCCCGAAACGCGAGATACGTCACCATGAGAAAATGGACCCCAACTCCAAAATTATCAATACAAAAATGGAGTTGACTCCCAAATTATCACGCTAGAAAGGAGCATTCCATGACAGAGCGAAGGGTGGATTTGCGCAGCGATACAGTGACCCGGCCGACCGAGGCGATGCGGGCGGCCATGATGGCGGCACCCGTGGGCGACGACGCGTACGGCGAAGATCCCACGGTCAATCGGCTGGAAGAACTAGCGGCCGCCAAAGTGGGCATGGAGGCAGGGCTGTACGTGCCCTCTGGCTCCATGGGCAACCGCTGTGCCTTAGAGGCGCACACGCGGCCGGGCGACGAGGTATTGTACGGGGCCGGGGCACACGTCTTTGGCGGATACCGGGCCCAATCCGCGGCCGAAGCCTGTCTAGCCGCGCGCTCAGTACCGCTGGAATTCGGCGTCATGCAGCCCGAGCAAGTAGAAGAGATCGCGGACCAGGCCAACCCCAATCGCGCCCGTCCCTCGCTAGTGTGGATTGAGAATCCGCACAATTTGAGCGGCGGCTCGGCTTGGTTGCCCGCCCAAGTGGAAGCCGTGGCCTCGGCCGCCCACAAACACGAACTCAATTTGCACATTGACGGAGCGCGCATCTTCAACGCGGCCGTAGCCATGGGCGTGGATGTGCGCGCCTATACCGAACACGCCGATTCAGTGATGTTCTGCGCTTCCAAGGGGCTCAGCGCGCCCGTGGGCTCGCTGTTGTGCGGGCGGCGCGAGTTTATCGAGCGGGCCCGGCAGGTGCGTTCGCGCCTAGGCGGCGCCATGCGACAGGCCGGGATTGTCGCGGCCGGAGCCATCGTGGCCATAGAGACCATGATCGAGCGCCTAGCCGAGGACCAGGCCCACGCCCAATTGCTGCACGAGGGTCTAGCCGACATTGACGGACTCGAATCCATCCAACCGCCGCACCCGACCAATTTTGTGACCGTGGATTGCAGCCGTCTGGGCTGGAGCAGCCAGGGATTGGTCGACCGCTGGAAGGCTTGCGGCATCCTGAGCCACCCCCGCCCGCCACACCGGGTGCGCCTAGTTTTTCACCGCCACATCAAGGCGGACGATGTCGAGTACGTCCTAGCCTGTACCCGGCGTCTAGTGGATCATTGAAAAATTACTTAGCCTCGCGCAGCAGGAACACGCGGTCGCTGTTGAAGAAGTCGCCAACCCGCTTGTCGCGGTACGCACCACCAGCGATCAACAAACGGCCGTTGACAACAGCAGCAGCAGCCCAGCTAACCGGCGAGGGCACGTCGGGACCGCGATGCCACTGGCCGGTAGCCGGTGTGTAGGCAAAGCTCGCCGTCTGGCCGCTTTTGGCCCCCCGTCCTCCCATGACCCAGACGCTGCCGTCGAAGGCCGTACTCAGCGGAGCACCAGGAGGTCGCGACGGGTGCTCAATCTCGCTCCAGCTATCCTGCTCGGGGTCATAGACGAACAGACCCGGGCATTGGGACGCGGGGCCCGCGGCAATGTAGATCTTGCCATCCAGAACGCAGCCGCTCGCCTGAAACACCGGGCCGGGCGCAGGAGCGTCAACTCGCCAACTCGTCTCCCCGGTTCCGATGCTCAGGACCTCTGCCGTCGGGCTTTCGTCGTCGGCACCGCCCACGGCGTACAACCGGTCATTGACGGTCAAAGCCACCACTTGACCTGCTTTGCGCGGTAGCGGCGGGCCAAGGCGATAACTCCGCGTATGGGGATCGAAAATCTCGACAGTCTCCGTCGCCCGCGTCCCGCCACCAGCGCGGAAAAGGCCCCCCAAAAGCCATAACTCGTCGTCGAGAGCGGCGATGCCAGAATAAGCCTTGCCCGGCTCCAGCATGGGCGGCTCCACGCGCCAAGTGCCCGAGGGAATGTGGTAGGACCACACGTGATCGAGGTTTACCCACTCCGCCGCGGGCCAGCCGAAGAAGGTCTTGCCCCCAGCGGTGTACAGACGGTCGCCGATGTGGGCAAAGATGTGGTCGTGGTTGCCCGCTGGCATCCTCGGCTGCTCGTCCCAGTGCTCGTGCCAAGCTTGCTCGAGGTCGGTGAGACGCTCAACCTGTCCCGCCCTCAATACCCAAAGACTACCAGACCGGGCGTGCAGCAGCGCCTGCACCGGACCACCCCCATCCGTCTGAATCTCCCGCCAAGCCGGCGGACCGTCGGCATCCACAGTCAACTCGCGCAGGCTACCATCGGCAAAGCCGACTACGATCTGATCACCGCCGCGCGCAATCGCGGTAATGCGAGCATCGACGGGGTTGGCAAAGGAGCGATGAGGCCCGGACGAGCGGGGATCGGCGCGCAGGACGGAGGCCTCCAAGGCCACCCAGACAAAACCAGCGTCGTCGGTGACAGCACCCTGCCAGGAGCTAGCGAGTTGATTCGCAGGCAGGTCGAGGAGCTGCCAGCCGTGGGGACGTTGGTCCGTCAGGACGGCGACATCCCGCCGCTGGCCATCGTCAGCAATAGCCCACACATTGCCGAAGGGATCGTCGCACACTGGCGTGATCGCCCACCCGGGTGGAGAGAACGGCGCGGCCTCGAACATGGCGTCGCCCCGACGCACGGCACCGCACCCAGCACACCAGACATCGCCCCAGCGCGTCGCCAGCAATGGTCCCGGCGACCCTTGGACAAGGAAAGAAGGCGTCCGAGAAACCGGCTCGCCCCCTTGGCGCGGGAAGCGCAAGACCTCGTCGTCGCGGGCCATCCACACATCCCCATCGGGGGCAATCTGCAGGCCCTGGACGCGCCCCTCGGCAACGACCTCCCAAGTGTCGGTGTCATCAGAGGCGTTGCGAGCGATGATCCCTTCGGAGCCGAGGACAGCAACGTAGATTCGTCCGTCGCGATCTTCGAGGAGAAGGCCCGGCCCGGCAGGCAAGGTATCGGCCGCGGCAAGTCCAGCGGAAATGACCATGAGGAAACCTATTCGATAGAGGAATCGGAGTGAGATGGAATCAAGTAGCATCGTGTCCAGCTTTCTTTGTTTGCAGGGTACGTCCTCTGTCGTTTCAATACTTGAGAAGTTGCAATAATAGATACCTGCCCAGAGGCGGTCAATCTCGACGATAATTGCACAAGACGGGCTTTTTCGTTCTATTGACCCCGTAACGTTCGGCTCGACAACTTCGCGCTGATACCACATGGCGAGGCCCCTATGACCAGTACCCTGACCAATCAACAGATCGCCGACTACCGCGCAAACGGCTACCTCATCATCCGCGATGTCGTCTCTTCTCAGGAGACCTCCGAGCTGCGAAGCATCGTCCAGCGGATGGCCCGCGCAGGAGCGTATCCATCCTCTCTGAAATACCCCACACCCGGCAAGTACACCATCAGCGGCAACCGGATCGCCGAGCCCGGATTGTCTCCCATTGCCGAGCATCCTGCGGTCGTCGACGCGGTCGAAGCCATACTTGGACAACCCACTCATCTGACCGCGTACGTCGCCTATCTGCGCTCCCCTAGCGACAAAGGCGGCGGCGCTCACTGCGACTACAAGCGCTGGCGCCCCGTGGGTTCCTCCATGCGTTGGCTCTTCGCCATCATCCCACTAAACGACTTCAACCGCGAATACGGCCCACTGCTCGTCTCGCCCGGATCACACAAACTCGCGCAAGTCATCGACCCAGATGCTCACATCTTGGATCTCACGCGCCCCGATCCCGAGCAACTGCCCGACTTCATCGATCCCGAACTCAAAGCCGGCGACCTGCTGCTGATGGATATGCATACTTGGCACAAGGCACCGGGAGGAACCACCTCTGACGACCGCGTTGGGATTTTCAACAAGTACTGCGCCGTCAACGCACCGCCCGCCGCAGGCTACTATTCCTACGACCGCACCGCCTACGAAGCGTTGAGCGACGCTGGCAAACGGCTAATACCCCTCCACTTCGACCAACCGATCACCGACACCCGTCTGCTCATCGAATCGACATCCGATTCAGAGTCTCGTTATCTCCTCACCAGCACTGACGGCAATGGAAGCTGGGAACTGCCCGGCGGCACAGGCTGGGAAGAAGAAAGGGTCGGCTGGGACGTCGGCGCTCGAATCGGCTCCTTGCAGTCGCTCATCAAGAATCAGTTAAACGTCGATATCCCTTGGGCATCCTACATCGAAGACGTCGTAACCGATGGCGGCGTCTCTCGACTCTACGGGTATGCAGACGCTGAAGTGGATCGCGGATCACTTGGCGATGGAAACTGGTTCACGCAAGACCAACTCCTGAACATGCTCGGCGAGTCGCACGCCATCTGCCGCGCTGTCTCCACATGGCACAGAGAGGATCTAATTCGGGGCAGGGGCAAGGCGGTCAGCCAGAGCCGACAGCAATTCGAATAGGACGGTCTTACCAGCCACGAAGACTAGGCCACTAGGATCATCGAGGTTTGAGATGATCGATGCGCCCTTCCTGGAAATCCACTTCCAGCCAAGGGTCGGCTGTGTCGTGGCGGAACTCGTAGAGTTGAGCGCGCATCTGAGCCGCCACCTCCTGCAAGTCGGGGTCGTCAATCCGATTGACGCTTTCGGTGGGATCGGCCTCTATATCGTATAACTCCTCGGGCTCCCGCGTGATCACGTGGCGAGTGGGGCGCTGGCCCATAGAGGGAATCGCGTCGCGCCGCACCGCCGTCCACGTAGTCGAACGAAATAGATCCGTGGGCAGCATGGTGGTGAGACCAGCGGCCAAGTTGCGCACGAATTTGTAGCGCCGGCCGCGCAGCACCCGGTAGGGATTGTAATCGACCACCTCGTGAAAGCAGTGCGAAAAGAACGTGTACTCCCAGTCGGGGACGGACGGATCGGCTAGTCCCGGCAGGAGAGAGCGACCGGGCAAGTCCTCGGGAGCGGGAACTCCGCACCAATCGTGCAAGGTGGGGCGGATATCGGTCCAATTGATGAGGGACTGACTACGGGTGCCGGGGGTAGTGATGCCCGGCACCCGCAGGATAAAGGGGCAGTGGTGGCCGCTGTCGAAGAAGGATGCTTTGGCCCCGGGGAAGGGCATGGCGTGGTCGGTTGTAACGATGACCAAGGTCTCGTCGGCCCATCCCGATTCCTCCAGTGCGTCGAGCAGACAGCCCACGCCAAAGTCGAAGCGGGAGACCGCCTGATAGTACTCGGCGAGGTCGGCGCGCACGTCGGGTACGTCGGGCAGATAGGGCGGCACCACCACGTCGTCGGGGCTGTACTGAGTTTCCGGCACGTCGGGATAGGGACGCTCATTGCCAAAACCCCGACCCGCGCGGTGGGGATCGGTAAACCCCACGTGCATGTAGAACGGCTGGTCGGGGTGAGCGGCCCAAAAGTCGCGCGCGGCACGGGCCAATTCGACGCCGTTTCTGGCATTGACTCCAGGCTCAAAGTCGAACGGGTACACACTGGGCGGCTCTACGTGCTTTTTGCCGATGCAAGCCGTGGCGTATCCATGTTCCTTGAGGCTAGAGAGCGTCGAGGTAATATGGGGGTGCGTGGAGAAACCGTGGATGCCGTGGCAGTGGCCGTACTGGCCGTGGGTGTGGCTGTGGTATCCAGCGAGGATGCAGGCACGGCTGACCGCGCAGGAAGGGCTAGTGCAGAAGGCTTGCTCGAAGACCGTGCCCTCGCGGGCAAACGCGTCAATGCGGGGCGTGCGGACGACGCTATTGCCGTAGCACTCGGCAATGCGGCTCCAGTCGTCGGCAATGAGGAATAGGACGTTGCGCTGGGCAGTCATAGCGCAATCAGGCAGAAGCCGATTCAGAGGTGCCCTTGTGCCGCTCGCCGTACGGGATTTCGCACGCCTCATCAACGCATTCGACCCTGCCGAACCGATGCCGATTGCGCGCGACGAGATCGTAGCCTGCGCGAAAGAGCTGCTTCAGCCCCGGAATGCGGTACACCCCGGTAAATAGATTCCAAGGAGGAAGCCGGCGGTAAATCTGGTACACAGCATCCGCCCCGACATCGATCTGCCCGCCAGCGTGAATGAGGCGCAGGCCGGTGTTAAAATCAGAACTGGAGAGGATGGGAAACCGCTCTTCAATGCCGGTCGTTTGGCGCGGCAAGTACTCAAAGCGGTCATTGCGGTCAAAGCGGCGAATGCGGCCGACACTCCACAGGCAGAAGCGGCATTCGCCGTCGTACACGATTACGGGACGGGTTTCGCTCATATTTCTAAGATTCCTTCTACATTGCAAGTATTTATGATTATACAACAGAAGTAGTAACGTCAACAAACGCGTTGTGTAGGTGCTGAGTTTATGAGAAATTACAAAAAAAGACTATTCGCTGCGCATTATGAGACATGCTGTAAGTGAGACTATGGCAAAAACGGAAAACAGCTTCTTGGATTCTAATAGTGGCCCAATTCGCTGTTCTGACGAAAGGCAAGGCTGACGATGATGACCGAAGAACAACGCTATCTTTTTGATCTATGCGGTTTTCTGCACCTGAAAAACGTCCTGACCCCGGAGGAACTGGATGCGGCTGCGGATGCCGCTAGTCGCTACATCAACAGCGCACCGGAAGACCTGCCGCCGCATTTCGGACGATCAGAAAGTCTCAAGGGCTTTGCTCACGGCTTCGCCTTCGACCGGGCGTTGGAAAAGCTGGTCTTTCTGCCGGCCGTCTGGCCCATCGTGCTGGAGCTGACCAACGGCAAACCCATGCTCGCTAGCGGTACCATGATGCTCGACTCTCCCGACGGACATACCGAGGCAGTGCAACTGCATTGTGCCCGCGACGACTACGGCTTTGAGAGCGCCCGTTACGAGGTGCGCCAAGGCCGTATCTACTGCGACGACTTTGTAGTGTTTCCCTACCTGGACGATGTGCATCCCGGTGATGGCGGGCTACTATTGGTGCCGGGGTCGCACAAAAGCGAGTTCGACCGGCCGCCGCAGCTTTTTAATCAGGGTCGCATCGAAGGGGAGGTCCCGCCGGGTATCGTCAATATCACGCCTGCGGCTGGAGATGTGGTGATCATGCCCGAATGCGTAACCCACGGGGTTCTACCCTGGCGAGCCCCCGACCGCCAGCGCCGGGTGCTGACGCTGCGCTACCGGCCACACCACCGCCAAGCCGGCCCCATTCCGGAGGCAGTCAAAGAGCGGCTGGCACCCGAAACGCTCGAATTGGTCGAATCAGCGCACTATACCCAAGAAAAGAAAATCGCCACTCAGCAACGGGTGTGCCTCAGCCAGTAATGGAGTCCAATGCTGTTCGGAACCGAAAATCAGAGAAAAATTGTTGAGGAGGATTCAGAATGGAGCTGATTCGCTCGCCGGACATTCAGGTGTTCTGTAATTCTGGAATAGAATCTCGACAACTGCTATTTCCCGAGAACTCTTCTTCGGAAAGGATCGCGATTACACACGTCACCATCCCACCTGGAGGTAAAAACCCTGCACATCGACATAAAACATCAGAACAGATTTGGATTGCCTTGCAAGGTTCTGGAAATTTGATCCTGGAAAACGAGACGGTAGAGAAATTCGCTGCCGGTGACGTTGTTCGATTCGAGGACGGTGACCTTCATGGGTTTGTCAACTCGGGAACCCAGCCCTTTACCTATATGTCAGTCACATCGCCGCCCTTAAATTTTCGTGCGGCCTATGACAGTGGTTGGTCAACGTGATTGCACTGAAATGGATTGCCCTAACAGTATGTATCATTTGCAACGATGACCGCAAAAGAACCACAAATAGAGCAGCTGCTTGATCATCGCGATGAGATCGAGGCCAGCGTCAGTGCCTATCTGGGACACGAGTGGGGTGTCAGTGAAATTCAAGACCTAGCGAAAAAGTCTTCTCACCCTTCCGCCGTCCTTTCAGACGGGGAGTTCGGGGTGTTTGCAAAACTCGGACGTGGCCGCTACGCCGCCGAGCAGTTTCGCTGCGAGACTGTAGGATTGTCGGCAATGTCTGCCATGGCTGGTGTCCTGACTCCCATCGTCGTCGACTGCTTGTCGATACCCAATGGCGCGCTGTTGGTGCTGAAAGCCGTGCGTATCATCGAACGCACGAAGACAGCGTGGGAGGAGGCGGGGCGTTCGTTGGCACGGCTCCATGCTGTCAGAGGGCCTATATTCGGGTTCGACGAGGATAGCTACTGGGGCGATTTCCGGCAGAACAATCGACCGCTCGACAGTTGGGACGCGTTTTTCTGGGAACGCTGGATCGAACCCAGAATTGCGTACGGCCTAGATAAAGGACACTTGACAGTCGATTTTGCAAGGGAAGTTGAGCGGCTGGCGCACCGTCTCGATACAGTCTGCGGATCCCGAGTAGAACCCTCGCTTGTGCACGGAGACGCGCACCAAAACAACATCCTCAGTACCCCTGAGGGTCCCGTGTTCGTCGACCCGAATGTCCACTTCGGCCATCCTGAACTTGACTTGGCATTCGTCGACTACTTCCAACCGGTGCCGGAGGTCTTGTTTTCGGCCTACGCCGAGATATTGCCCATCGATACAGATTTTCCCAACCGGCGCGAGTTATGGCGTATGCCGTTCTACCTAGCAATGGTCGAAGGTCACGAGGGCATTCCTCAGGACCAAATTCGCGCAGTGCTGGATCAATTCTTATGAACTTTGATGTCGAAGGCTAGGCCGGAATAACCGCCAAGCCAATCAACCTACTCGATTTTAACAAGGAGTTTTCGATGTGCCAGGTGTCATGTCATGGGAGGAAATGAACTGGCTTTTGCCTGATTTTGATGAGACCGGGTTGATCTATCACGGAAGTCAGCCCGAGAACCTCATTAGTATCTTCCAAAATGGACTGATTCCCCGGTACAAAAGTCCAAGGGACGGTGCTGAAACTATCTACAATGCGCACTACCGGCACCGGCCGAAGTCCATTCCTGACTGGGTAGATCCGCGGCAATGCATTTTCGGTTACATGAACAGGGTCAGGCAAGGAGGCTCTGACGGCATTGTAGATGGCAAAGTCAACGGAGTGACATTTGGCATTGAAGCGACCGCTCGTGTACGTAGTCGGACTTGGACAGCCTGCTTTCTGTTTTCAGATATGGTGTACTGTCCAGAGGAAGGGGGGTACTTCGACACGCAGGAGAGAAAAACCTTCTTTGAGGAGAGGATTGAGCCGATTTCCTGTGAAGCATACTGGAAAACCAGCCTCTCCTTCGACGAAAACTTGAAGATTCGCTGGGATCACCTGTTCACAATGCAGGAATATCATGAGCTATTGATCTGTATGGAGATCGATCCTGAGTTACTAAGTCTCCAAGGATTCAGGGTGCGGGGGACCAATGGGATACGCGAGGTTCTCAGGAGTGACCTGCGCGAGGTGTTTTTGAATGCCGAGGAGAAGCTCCGGAACAACGCGGAGATCGTGCGGGAACTGAAGGAAGTCGCCGAGTTCTGCGGGAGTTCCGTCAGCACCTAACGACACGGCTTGCGCTGTGGCCCATGTACGCCTCGTCCTACGCCCAACCGCTGCGCGGTTCCTCCATAGAAAGGTATAGAAAAAAATGCGTCTCCTACCGATTTTAGGAATCTTGGCCGTTTCAACAAATTTCCAATGTCAGCCGCAGGCAGATTTCAATCGTCAGCCTGTATCCGAAGAGGTGTTCGCAACGATTGCCGACCGCTACGAGTACGACCGGTCTCAGCCTCTGGACACATCTGTCATAGGCGTTTGGCCTCATAGGCGACCGTATATTATCGAAAAAGTAGAATTTAGTAGCATTAACAATGAGCGCGTGCCCGCCTACTTTACTTATCCTAAAGATTCTATTTTTTCGATCGCAACGCGCCATCCAGCCGTTCTGCTGCTTCACGGAGCCAACGATTTCTGGGGCAAGAACGAGGACTGGTCGCTCGAGTGGATGGATATTCTCTCGCGCGAGGGGTGGTGTGTGTTGGTCGCTGATTTTTATGGCTTCGGCGAACGGAAAAAGGCTGGACAGAAGCCCCAGTGGTGGGTATCAGGCTCCTACATTCAAGCCGTGACCGACCAGAGACGGGGCATTGACTTTTTGTTTTCCCGTCCAGAAGTGGACACGACCAAGGTCGCCTTGATGGGTGGGAGCATGGGCGGTTATTTCGGTACTTTCGTAGCGGGTCTTGAAAGCCGATTCACTACTGTCGTCCTGACAGTGACCGGGACCTCGTCGGTAGGGGCGACAGACGATGCATTGCATCGATTTAGGCATATACTGAATTTTGCCCCTCGGGTTAGTGCACCAGTACTTATGGTCAATGCGACCGGAGATGGTCGTCCATTTGGCGAAGAGCTCTATAACGCAATGCCAGAACCCAAGCAGCAAATCTGGTATGAAAGTGAGCATTATTTACCGCCAAGAGAATACAACGAGGATATACTTAACTGGCTCCACGAACACCTTGATTAAGTTGGAGAGGCCTTCTGAGGTAGGTCCTTATCTGGACCCTACCCGGCTGGCAAATCCTATAACATGTAACAGTACGATAGACCACTCACAATGATTAATGATTCTTACAGTTCGGGAGCGAAGCACTACGACGCGGCATACAGCGTCAAAGAAGATTTGGTGGACAGGGACTTTTATCTCGATCTAGCCAATGAGTATGGCGGACCGGTCCTCGAATTTGGCTGCGGCACAGGGAGAATCACCCTGCCGTTGGCGCGACAAGGTGTTGATGTCACGGGGATGGATGCTTCTCATTCCATGCTGGAGGTCTTGCGCGCCAAGCTCACCAAAGAAAGTGAATGCGTACGACGGAGAACACGAGTTATAGAAGGAGATTTTCGCACCCATTATCTGGACGATCAATTTTCCTTGGTAGTAATCCCATTCAGACCCATGCAGCACATGTACACTGCGGAAGATCAACTGGCGGCCCTGCAAAACGCTAGGAAACACTTGGCCGAGGGTGGTATTCTCGCGTTTGACGTATTCAATCCCAATTTCGCCAAAATTCTAACGGGCGTCGGCGAAGAATACTTGGACCTGGAGTGGCCCGCGCAAGATGGGACGGATCGGATGGTCCGACGGTACTTTGTAAAGGACGAGATTGACTTGATCAACCTGAATTTCTCGGGCAGGTTCATCTTCCGATTGTGTGAGGGTGATAAAGTTCTGTCTGAGGAAGCACAGCCATTGAAGATGAGTTTCTATACGTATCCTCACCTCAAAGCTCTTTTCTACGCCGCAGGTCTTGAGAGTGTCGGAGAATTCGGATCATTTGATCGGAGACCAATCGGACCTGACGCGCCCGAAATGATATTCCTACTGAAGCGCCGGCAATAGGTACGCACTGAGACGCAGAGGGAAAGAACGAGCCATGAAAACAAGTACTTTACTCGACCATTTCGTCTCTATGCTAAAAGCTAACCAGTGCCTGAAGTCGGCAAGACTGGAGCACGCGGTGCGAGCTGTCCCGCGCCAATGGTTCGTCGACCGGATGCACACACAATCAAGGTACTTCCGTTTAATCAACGTAAATACATCTCGTCCCACGAGGCACCAGCTCGAGCGCATCTACTCAGATGAAGCACTGCTCAGTCACCGAGATCCGCCGAGTTCCACGTCACAGCCGTCGCTGGTGATGGACATGCTTGAGGCGCTAGACGTTCGTCCTAGAGCGCGAGTGCTCGAAATCGGTGCAGGCACCGGATGGAACGCCGCGTTGATGGCTCACCTAGTGGAATCATCTGGGTCCGTAGTCAGCATCGACAACCAGCCCGATGTAGCGCGAAGTGCACGGCGGCACCTCAAGCGTACTGGACTGAAGAACGTCCACATAGTTACCGGCGACGGCGCCAACGGGCATCCAAAATCAGCGCCATACGACCGCCTGATCACCACCGTCAGTTGTCCAGATGTCTTCCCGGCTTGGCTGCAACAACTCAAGCCTGGCGGCATTGCCGTAATCACATTGAGCGAGCTTCCCGGTGAGAGTTGGTGCTTGATGCTCAAGCTGCGCAAAACGAAAACTCACCTGACAGGAGAGGTGGTTAGCCTGCCTGGATTCATGCTGTTTACGGGTAAGCATGGCAGTCCACCGACTGCGAGCCAGGCCCAGCAGCACCTTGACGAGCACACTGGGGCCAAGGTTCGAAAACACCGCGCTGTGTGGGCGATTTTTTCGGGTCAGGGCAACATCGCGATGCGGCGCGACTTGGCTTTTTTCGCCCATCTGGAAGGACTGCGCGTGGAGTCTCTGGGGAACCGATTCGTCCTATCTGCACCTGACGCCAAGGGACTCTGCGTTCTGGATGACACACATATCGATGTGCTTGGTGGCACCGAGTGCTACAGTCTGTATGAGAAAATCCAAGATCGGTGGCTGAACCTAGGCGCCCCAAAGCGCCTGCAATACCGCGTGGAAGTGTGGCCGCTGGCCGTGCAGAAACGCCAGCCTCGCAATGGCTGGCTAACGCGCAGATCGCACTGCCAGTTAATATTCCGACTCAAGTAAGGGAACTCGTCATACCGTGCAACACTTGACCGACGACATGAGACACAACTGGGTGGAAAAGGGCTATATTCTGCTCAAGGGTGCCCTCACCCGCGACCAAGTCGCAGGCTATCTGGCCGCTACCGACGAAGTGATCACCAAATACCGCGAGACCCATCCCGAGGCCCGCGAGCAGGACGCCCTCAACATCATCCAGACAGTCGAGCGGTCCCCAAATTTCGATTCGCTGATCGACCATCCTAACACCTTCGGCGTCATCGTCGACCTGATGGGCCCCTATCTCCAGATCATGGGCACGGTGATTTACGTCCGCTATCCCAGTAGGGACATGCCCTTCGGCTGGCACACCGACGGAGGAGCCTCATTGCGCGAGTTCCGCGTCGCGCCGGACAGCTGCCCCCTCAACTTCAAGATCCAGTATTTCCTGACCGACATCCCCGCAGACAACCGGGCCAACTTCTGCTTCGTGCCCGGCAGCCATCGCCGGGATTTTCCAGAGGAGGGTTTTGCCAAGGGAGCATGGCCAGAAGGCGGCGTCCAGCTAGTCGCCGAAGCCGGCGACGCCATCATCTTCACCTACGGCCTGTGGCACGGCGTGGCCCCAAATGAGGGAGAGGACGTCCGGCGCAGCCTTACCTTTCGCTACGGGCAACTATGGTCACGGCCGTGGGACTACGATAAAGCACCGCCCGAAGTGCTGGCGCGCATGACGCCGCGCCAGCGACGCCTGATGGGCGACATCGGCCCTAATAGTGCGCCCGGCGCGTACTATGCGCCCCAGGACCAGCTCGACATCATCCTCGACGGCATTGAAGAACAGCCGGCGGGGTGAGCACTTCGTCTAACAAGCTTCCACTTAGAGTGCAGACGACGCGGTTGACCACCTTCGAGCGCGAACGTCACACTTGGCCCATCTCCCTGCGCCGAAAGTACTCGGTGGATCCGGGGCGAACTTGGGTCTTCACGGATGGTGGCGGTGATGGGAGGTTCTCGGCTGTCGTCGTGCGTCCGCGAATCGAAGAGCACCGAATAGCAGGACAGCGCGAATCGCGGTCCAACAGCGTGGTTGCTGAACTCGATGGCGTCGTATTGGGCCTGGAGAATTGCCTACCGGGTGAGAGAATCGCGATCGTGTCGGACTACCTGTGGACAGCATACTACATCAATGGCTGGCGCCGCGTGCATCACCCTCGGCTGCGTGAAGGGGTTTTACAGGCGAGGACTTGTCTCGAAAAGCTACGGAGTGCCGTGTTCGTGCATTACGACCTGGAAACCGGAGGCGAATGTGCCTTCAGACGATGGAACGCTGTCGCTCATGGCCTGTGTCAAAAGGACATGGTCGGGACCAACTCGCGTACGCGTTGCGAAATCGCTTAACATCGTGCCCCGGCTCTATACCATCGGGGCACTAGTGCTACAACTCACCGAGTCCGCATGAACAATCGCTGGAACGACATCGCCACCGCCGCCTACGGTCTCACTGATCTGCAGTTGACTGAATCGCGAGCGCATTTCAGCACTCACTTCTTCATAGAATCGTCTCAGGGACAATTCGTCCTGTCCTGCTCTCCGTTCCAAGCAGACAGAATGGTAAAGAGCTATCAGTTCCAGCTAATGGAAGTCCTCAAAGACAACGGTTTTAGACAAGTTTCATTGCCGGTGCAGACGCTGGATGGAAGGTACTGCTACTGGGGAGGGGAAGACTGGTGGGTGTTGAACCCCTACATGCCATTCGACGAGAATCCTCCGTGGGACTCCCGTGATCTGATTGTTGAGGCAGCCCAGACGCTAGCGGCACTGCACTCGACAGGTCGCAAATACGGGGATGAACTCCGAGTTGAATCGGCAAGAGAGGACTTGGGTTGGTACTACGTACCTTCGACCAGATGGGCTGAATTGTCGCCAAAAATTGCTGGCGCTTTCCAGTGGAGCAAGCTGAGTGAAGATGACACAACATTCCTTCGATCTCAACTCCATTTCGTACAATCCAACGCCGCCGCAGTGAAATCACTATGCGATGAGCGGGGAATGCTGTCGATCACACACCAAGACTACCGCCCTGTTAACTTGCGGATATGGGAGTCGAAGATAGCCACAGTGTGGGACTTCGACATGGCCGTCATTGACTACTCGCTCTACGATGTGGCATTCGCGTCGCTCCAATTCGGCGGTCGGGAATGCCTCTTCCCCGAAGTATCGCTGGACCTCGCCAAGCAATTTATCGAGGCGTATATAGCGGCAACAGATACGCCCGAACCCGTTGGGGAAGAGGATGTCTTCCGGTGGTTTCTAACAGTAGCTGTGCTACGACGACTTCTATTGAACTATCACATCCCAGAGAGGATGGAGTTGCTACGGAAAATTGCGAGTTGGGATTGGCTGAATCGCATTGGCACTCTGACATGATAAAAATTCTCTCAGAAGATCAGTTGAAAGCCATTTCTCGGGCTTATTCAGGATTGTCCCGTGAACGACTCAGATTATCATCATCTGAAGTACAAGAACTATTGATGCAGGATTTGCCAGACGTTCAAGTATCTCAGCTAAAGCAATTTCCGCTAGGCGGCCCCAATGAATTATATCGGCTTCTTCTGGAAGACTCAGAACGAGAATTGTCTCTTAAAATTGTAAACAAAGGCGCAGAGTCTAAACATGATGGTTATCTCTGTGCCCGAGAAGCCTTTGCTCTTACTCTGGCATCAAATGCTCAGGTGCCTGTCCCCTCAGTCTACGTTTCCCATTCTGGCGGTAAGAATCTTGGGCGTCCATATTTAGTTACCGAATGTGTAAGGGGTGAGCCGCTGGTAATGATTCTTTCGAAACTTTCAGAAAATTGTCTTCGGCAAATCGGATACGAAGTGGGCGAAGCTGTTGCAACACTCCATAGCATAACCTTTCGTTTCCATGGAGATCTACCGATCCCTGATTGGTCTTTGCCGATTCCACATTTCAAACCTGTTCTTTGGAGTATTGAAGGAACCTCTGATGAGGTATTTATACACAGGGTTACTTTCATCCTCGACTTGTATAGGAAACACGGCATTCTGTCGAAGGATGACTGTGAAAATTTGGAGCATTGTTTTCAAAAAAGAGCTAGGACATTACTGTCTTCAGAAGCATCTTCTTGTCTTGTTCAAGCAGATATCGATCCCAAGAATATCCTGATTTCTCAAGGGAAAGATGGGTGGAGCTTTGCGGGCTTGGTAGACTTCGACCGCGCATTAGCTTTGCTCCCAGAGGCGGATCTTGGAATTATGAAAAATCGTTGGATCGCTGGTGCCTCTGAGGATCGAGTGAAGGCATTCAACAATTTCCAAGAGAGCTTTCTGGAGGGCTATCGGTCGGATGTCAATCTCTTGCCGGGATGGCAAGAAAGAGCAGAGCTTTTCTTTGCGTTGGAGTCTTTGGAGAGAATCTACAGTAAGGATGCTAGAGATTATCTATCCAACTATGCAAAACTAGATTGAGGGAAGAAAGCCCTCTTCGCGTACCGCCCTAGCACGCCTATCTCACCCCAGCGTACATCATCGCTTAACACGTCCGTTTCGGTAATAAATATAAATGACAGAGATTCGTCTCAAATCGCTTCCTGATACTGATGATTACTGGCAATACCAGTTTGATGACATGGTATTTCGCACGGAATCCTTGTCTAAATCGGATCACCAACGAATTATCCCTCTGGGACAAGCCAGCGGCATCCTAATGGCTTACATGGCGCGGCATCGCGATCTCTTGCAAGGGAAAAGAGTTATTGAGCCTTTTGCAGGCAGTGGTCCACTAGGTCTTTTAGCGCTTCACCTAGGTGCAGAATCGGCTCATTTTGTCGATCTCAATCCCAGAGTCAGCGATTTTATTCATCACAATGCAATGGAAAACGGGATTCCCGATCATCGCTATGCAGTCCATATATCTGGTATAGAGCGGTTTCATCTCCAGAAGCCGTTCGATTGGCTCTTTGCCAATCCCCCTTTCGTCCCCACTCCTCCCAAGGTCCCAGGCGTCCTTCATTCATCGGCTGGGCCGGATGGGAATCGTTTAGCGGAAGTTCTGATACGACGGATTCCACAATTACTTCACACGACCGGCGAAGCCTTAATCTATCTCCTGCAATTGGAAGTAGATGGACGCCCATTAGCATCCTTCGCTTGCGAGGAATTTTTGCCGGATCGGTCCGTCGAATTTACTAGGGGCTGGCAGTATCAACTCCCCTTCGAGAGCCTAGTTACAGCCTACCTCGACCAACTCCCCGAACAAAAATCCGCGATCGATGAGTGGTCTTCTTCTATAGCGGAAAAATGGGGAGAAGAGCTGACCTTAGATTCGTATGTGATCCACATTGGGCCTATGGGAGCGCAGCCTGGAATACGCATCCGCAACTATGACGGAACAAAGTATGGCAGTGGTTTTTTTAATTCTCGTGATTCTTTGCAAGAGGTTGTTGCGGAGAACTTAATTTGACGAGCCGTCACTATAGTTCTACAGCTTGATACCTGCTATATTGCATCAAACACTAAAGTGCCTATTTTCCGCAAACCGGAGCCGCCCATGACATCCAATACCGCTACCGTCCATCGACGACGCGAGCACGCGCGCTACGGGGCCGCATCCCAGCAGAAGTTCGACGGACCGCTGCCGCAGCCCTTTCCCCGCGAGATCGGCCCGCGCGCCATAGAATACCTAGCCGAGGTCGTCGATTCCGGTCTCACCTGCGACATGGTGGGCCGGTTCGAGCAAGCCTTCGCCGAAACCCACGGCGTCGCACACTGCATCGCCACGCCGGGCTGCACGCCAGCCTTGGCCGTGCTGGCCGCAGCCTTCGGCTTCGAGCCCGGCGACGAAATCGTAGTCAGCTCGGTCAGCGACTACGGCACCGTGCAGGGCCTGATCAGCGCCGGCTACATCCCCGTGTTTGCCGACGCCGCACCCGGCACCATCAACGTCAATGCCGAGACCATTGAGGCGTGCATTTCCGAGCGCACGCGGGCGATCCTCGTCGTGCACCTGACCGGCCTGATCTGCGACATGGACGCCATCAACGAAGTCGCCGCGCGCCGCGGCCTAGTGGTCTATGAGGACGCCTGCCAAGCGGTCTTCGGCCGCTACAAGGGCCGCTACGCCGGCACCCTATCGACAGCGGGTGCCTTTTCCTTCGACTCGGAGAAAACCATGGGCTCCGACGTGGGCGGCTGCATCCTCACCAACGACGACGCGCTAGCCGAGCGGGCACGCTTCGTCGGCCAGAGCCGCGGCGGAGAGATGGTCGAGCACTTCGGGCGCGTACACACGGTCAACGGCTTCGCCCACCGCATGACCCAATCGACCGCGGCGATCTGCCTAGCCCAGCTAGAAATCATCCAGCCGCAGGTAGAGAAGCGCGATCGCATGATCCGTCTGCTAAGCACACTCCTCGATGAAATTCCAGGCGTGTCGGCGTTGCCGATCCCACCGGAGACCGAGGTCTATTCCTGCTGGATGGCAGGATTTGCCATCGACCTCGACCAGTTCCGGTGTGACGCAGAGGAGTTCGGCGCGCAGGTAGCAGCCGCCGGCATCCCAGGAGCGAGCCAAGCGCGCTACTATCTGCTGCCAGCGGCCCTGCCCTATCTCACCGAAGCAGCCGAGCGCCAGCGTTTCCCGTACTCGCAACCACCGGCGTCGCGCACCTACCGCTACGACGCAACGTGCTGTCCAAATGCACACAAACTGCTAGAGCGCTTCATCCGCTGGAGCACGTTCTGCGATAAGTACGAGCCCTACCACTGCGAGCAGGCGGCCGCAATCGTGCGCCGCGTCGCCGACGAGTACCGGCTATGACAGATAACGCGCTACAACTCGCCGCCCGTTACTACCGGGCCTTGCCGATTGATCGCCCTGGATACGAACAGGTCACCTTGTCGCTGCCAGTGGACAAGACAGCCTTGGTGGGCATGCACTGCTGGAACATCGGCTGCCCCGACGGGCCGCCCGTGGACGTCAACTACTGCGTCGGCATGGGTTGGCCCCAGTCAACAGAGGAGGCCGGGCGCATCATGGCCGAGGTCATCCGCCCGGCCATGGACGCGGCCCGCGCAATTGGGATGCCGGTCTGCCACGTCGAGACGGACTGGATGGACCACCAGTATCCCCACATCGAGTCGCGGCGCTCGGGGGAGTCGGGATCCGTGCACCCACACCAACAGGAAATGCTCGAACGAGCCCACGGCGTCGGCTACATGGAGCGCTCACCGCTAGCGCAGATGCGGCGCGCCGAAATCGTTTCCCCGGTTGGAGACGAGCCCCTCTTTTTCTACTCCGACGTGCTAGACGAATACCTGCGCAGCCGCGGCGTGGATACACTGATCTACATGGGGTTCGCAGCCGACATGTGCCTGCTCGGTGCCGAGGGGGGAGCGCGGCCCATGCTGGCGCGCGGCTATCGCTGCGTGGTGATACGCGATGCGACTGTCGGAGTGGAGACGCCAGCGTCGTTCCCGCAGCGATTATCGACCAACTACGCCCTCCACATCTTCGAGTGGACCTTGGGCTTCGGCTGCACCTTCGCGCAATTCCAACAAGCCATCGATCAGATGAAAGGTAAGCAGCCATGAGCTTGAGCATCTGTCCGTGGAAGTACGGCAAGCGCTGGGTTTACTCGATCACCTACGACGAGGCCCTAGCCGACCTGCACCGCTTCGCCATCCCCATGCACGAGGAGTACAGCATCCCCGGCCACGTAGAACTGCTCGTCGGCCAGATGGGTGAGATTCGCAAAGCCGGCAACTCCAGCTACAACGGCTACCGCCACATGAACGCAGACGAGTTGCGCGACCTACTCGCCCGCGGCTGGGGCGTGGGCAACCACTCGTGGACCCACGAAATCATCACTCCAGAGATGGTGGATCAGGAAATCGGCCACGCCAAGCAAGTGCTGGAGGAAACCCTCGGCGAACCGATAATCCTCTACTGCTCGCCCGGCAACAACACGAACATGGCCGACCACGTCCTCGAAGCCTGCCGCCGCTACGGCTACCTAGGCGCCATGAGCCTGACGGACGCGCTCAACCTGCCCGAGGACGAGCTGTTCTGGATCAACCGCACAGCGCTGCACGACCACTACTACGAGCCGTTCTACAGCGCCTACGACCCGTACCGCAACATCCGCCAAGCACAAGCCGTGCAGGGCTGGCTCATCGACTATTGCCACTGTCCGCTGGAAACAGCCGTGCATCCCAACAAGGATTGCTCCGAGGCCCAGCTACGGCAGCGCTTTGAGACGGTGCTGTCCGAGGGAGGCGATGCGGTCTGGTGCGCAGTGCCCGAAGAGGCGCTCAGCTACCATCTGATGCGGCGTCACGCTCAGATCGAAGCCGTGGACGGCGGTGCCGAAGCGCAGCACTTTCGCATCGGCCTGCCGGAGTTGCCCGGGCAGGTGCCGTACCGCACCCTGACTCTAGAGGCTAACGTACCAGCGGCTTGGTGCCGCGACCCCCGCGTAGTAGTGGACGGGCGGGAGCTAGGAGCGGAGGTCGTGCGACCCGGCGTGTTGCGGGTGACGACGCCGGTGCGGGACGGAACTCAGGTCGAGGTGCGGGCTACGCCGCGCCCTTGACAGATTTCTCTACTCGTTATACTCGGATATCAGCAGTTAACTGAAAGCAGCAAAAAAGAAAGGAATTCAGAATGGGTTACCCCGCAATTGACCAACCGGCCCCCGCGATCGAGGTCAGTGAATGGATTAGCGGTAAGCCAGAAAAAGAAAATGGATTTTCTGGCAAGAATGTAATCCTTGAATTCTGGGGCACTCATTGTGGACCGTGTATCGCCGCCATACCTCATCTCAATGAACTCGTCGCCACGTATGGCAGTAAGGACACCCTTTTTGTCTCGTTGACCCGTGAAGAGCCCCACATCATAGAACGCTTCCTGGAAAAAAGGCCGATAAAGGGCGGAGTCGCCACAGATCGAGAGGATGCAACGTTCAATGCCTATGGGATACAAAGTATCCCTCATACCTTTCTCATAGACTCACAAGGTTTACTTCGTTGGCACGGTCATCCAGCTTTTTTTACCGCAGAATTGTTAGAAGAGTTTCTCCAGACGGACAACGTGCCCAAAGTAGACGAACCAACCACCTCTTCAGAAACCGTGCCGGCGGTCACTCCAGACACCCTGTTTTTTCTAAAAATTGATCGAAATGCTTCCGATCGCAGAGAGGCTAGTTTGGGTATTGGCGACGAGCAATTCGAGGCAGAATTTTACGGGCATCGAGTGATCGATGTGATTCGCTGGCTATTGGATCGTCCCCTCTCCCGGATGCGGATTGAAGGGGAAGAGCCAGAAGAGCTGTTGGACATTGAGTTGCGTTCTTTCCATCCCTTGAAAACAAAGGCGGCAAGAGAAAGAGCGGTAGACGTGCTGTGCGACATGTTTGGCATCGCGATTTGTCGTGTTGTGGAACAACGGGAAGGATGGACGCTAACCTGTTCTAACCCTCAATTGACGGATGTATCTGACTTGGGCGGCGGCATGTCCACGGGCGGGTTCAATAATAAGTTTACCGGCTCCAATCTCACGATAAATCAGCTTACCGATTACCTTGAGAGTTCGATGAAATGCATATTTTTCAACGAAACACACTTGGCAGGGAAATATGACTTTGTATTGCCGGTTAAAACCTTTGATCAGACACGGCGAGCTTTAGAAGAAGAGTACGGCATCAAAGTCGAATCGGCAGTACGCGAAGTAGAAATAGTGATTCTGCGCATGACGGATGCCGCTATCAGGGCTTCCTGACCGACAGAACTCATGTCAAACGACTTTGATTTTGACGGAGCCGTCCCGCCATGGGGCCGTAGCGCAGCCGAATACGAGGCGTTCTTCGCCTTATCTGACGTTCCGCCATCTGCGCGCATATTGGACTGCGGGGGTGGACCGTCGTCGTTCGCTGCGGAATGGAGTAGAAATGGACGATACGTCGTCGCCGCTGACCCCATGTACAGGTTTCCCGCCAGAGATTTTCTAGCCGACTTCGATCTCACAGCGGCACAGATGCTCGCGGGAATGCAGAAGGCCCGGAACAGGTTCAAGTGGGATTACTACGGCAGCCCAGAAAATGTCGTCCAACGCCGGCGCGACGTTCTCACATCCTTCATTGCCGATTTTCAGGCGGCGACGCGGAGGGGTCGCTACGTATCTGCCTGCCTACCGGAATTGCCTTTCCTGTCGGAATCCTTCGATCTCGTACTTTGTTCTCATCTACTATTTCTCTACTCTGCCGAATTCGACGCAGCAACCCACCTCTCCTTCCTGCGGGAATTGCTTCGCGTAGGTCGAGAGGTTCGCGTATTTCCATTGCTCGACATGGATGGGAACCCTTCCGCGCATTTGGATAACACCATTCAGGCCCTGCGAGCGTCAACACGCGTTGAGCTTGTTCCACTGTCTTTCGAGTTTCGGTCTGGCGATTCGAAAATGCTGCGTTTAAAGCCTTAGCGGAATGTCGCTAAGGCCCTCAGCGGGGGCGCAGGATGGCACCGCCTCGCCGGACCACGTCGAAGGCAAACTCCCGATCACCAGCGCGCAGCCGGAACCGGTCACCCTCCTGTACAACCCGAGCCTTCGCCGAGCGGCTGCAAAAAGCGAGGACGAGAACACCGTCATCCGTACCCGCCACTATACGCGTTGACGCCTCAGCAGCACCCGGCAGAAAGCTGACGAGGCTACCGGCAGCCAGTCCAGAAGGCGCAAAGGGCACCTCTTCGGTCCGCAGTCGAAGACCCTTTCCAAACACCGTCATCACCTCCACCACGCGCGGCCCAGCACCAAGACGGGCGCGTGCCTTACTCAGACCCCGCAGGTCCACCGGATTCAGTTTATAAGCCAACTCTCCACCACCCATCTCCGGTCCCAGTCCCTTATCCGGATCCACGGTCAGCCGCCGACGGCCCAGACAGCGCAGGTCAATAAGAGCTATATCGCAGTCCGCAGAGACACCGGGCGTCTGCACGGCACCGCCGAAGGCGAGGGTGGAGTGAGGCCACACGTAAAAGGTGCGCGGTTCCTGCCGCGAGGCGAGTCCCTGAGAGTCACGGCCCACCTCGCCGAAGGTAGCCGGATCGTCGATACATTTCGCCTCGCCATCGACAGCAATCTCCATCCACGGCCTGCCCGCGCGCCGATTGAAGCCACCCCATCCAATCTCAACCTCATGCCAAACTCCAGCGTCCACTCTACTCGGTGCACACACGGTAACTTCGTGGCCGTTCTGACTCTGTACGCTGAAGCGCATCCTACCGTCCGTTTCAGCGACGAGAGCAAAGGTATTGACCCTCGTCCCCCCGATCCCACCGACGCCGTTCCCCGTGTTGAACAACACCCGAGGACCGTCCTCGTGCCCTCGCAATCGGAAGCGCATACGCAGGCGGCCGCCGTTGGAACAGAACCAAGGCCGGGCCTCGTACTGCAAGGCGTCGCCCCCACTCAGCCGGACGATGCCATCGACGAGCCGGAGACCGCGCGGTCGGCGACGCAGCACCACGAGAACAACCGGATGCTCTCCGGTCAACAGCCAGTATTCCTGCTCGGTGCGCCGAGCGGAGACGCGCAACCGCTGCCAATCCTGCGTGCTCTCCAAACCGCCCGGCACGGCGACGATCTCGTTCTGGCCGCCCACGCAGGGCAGGCTGCCGCAACTCACCGGCTGGGCCTCGGCCGCACTGATCGCGCGCAGCACGGGATTGCCCGCCCACTGCACGTGCAAGTTCATAAAGCCGTGGGCCACATCGCCGTCGTACCCACTGACCCAGAGAATCGCCGCGTCGGGTCCGTGGTCGCTGCGCATTATAGCAGAGCGGTCGCCGCGCGCCGCGAAACGACGTACCAACGGAGCCGGCCGGCGCTGCTTGGCCGCCCGGAAGTCGGGATCGTAAAAGCAGTAGGCGTAGGGCCCGTAGGAGATCATACACTCCGCGGTCGAGCCTTTGACGCCACCACCGAAGCGATAGATCCGGCCTAGACGCGGGTCGGCGAGAGCGGCGTCGCGCAGCATCTCGTCGCCAGCCTCTTGGGCCAGCCGCAGGAGCGCGGGAGAGCTGGCGTTGAGCTGGGTGCCGAGTACGTTGGCGTTGGCGGGATAGTAGAGCTGGTCGGGAATCTTGCGCGGAGCTGCCCAGTGGGCGCGGAACCAAATCAGCGGCCGCCGCAGCCGGGCCGGAACCTCGCGGCCGAGATCAATGCCAGTGACATTGCGCAACGCGTCGGCAAACTGCAGAAGCCAGAGGTTCTCCCAAGGCCAAAAGGAAGGGCCGTCCACTGGCTCGCCAGCGGGGCCGCAGCCGTGGGGCAAGATGGCGGCGCGGAAGCGATCGATAACCGCCTGCACCCACGCCTCCGCCTTGGGATGTTCGCCCAGCAGGTGCAGAGCAGCCACGCCAAAGTGCCCGTTGTCCACAACGGCGTGGTGCCCACCTTCCTCCGAGTGGCGTTGCTCCTCCACATCAGGCCACCAGCGCTCCAACTGCCGCACGAGACATGCGCGGACTTGACGCTTCTCAGTGGCCGTCAACTCCCCGTCCAGCAGATCGAGAGCCAAGGCAAAAGCCTGCATGTAGCGGTTGGCTGTGTAGAAGTGCTCCTCCACCCGGTCGTCGTGATCCCAATCAGCCGCCGCCCGCAGCCAGATGTGGGCCCGGTCTAGCCAGCGCTGGTCGCCGGTCAACCGCCAAGCAAAGGCGTAGTTCTCGATCAAAGCCGTAGCCTGCATGGCAGTGTAGAAGGTCAGATAAAGCTGGTGGTACGGGTGAGGACTGTCCGGCCGCCTTGGAATCCGCGGCCACGGTCGCTGTCCAGCATACAACTCGCAGTCGTCTAGGAGATTGGCGAGGATGCGCCGACGCACGGGATCAGTCGGCGGCTCAAAGCGGAAGTGGGGATCGTCGAAGGGCCGCAGCAGCCGGGGCCGCTCGCGGCGGATGACCGGGAGCTGGACCTGCTTTGGGGAGTTGGCCGGACGCACGGACATCAGAAATGGTCGGGTTCCCAGAAGATGACCTCGCGGCGGGGAAACCACTCCTCAAGTTGGCGAGCTTCCCCAGCCTCCAGCGAGATCCCTCGGGCGCGGAGGATGGGTTCCAAGTCGCGGCCAGAGGACTCGCCAAACAGGAGCCGGCATATCAGATCGTCCGGCAGCCCGCGGACCGATTCCGCCGCTTCGGGCACGGCCTTGGCAACCAGCGCGCCGAGGTCGAAGGGCAGGGCCATCATCGAACTGTCGCCCGTGAGCCCCAGATCGGCGTCAGCGGTAGCGACTAGGGCATCGACAAAAGGGTGGGTGTAGGGGATCTCGCCGTGGATCTGCGTAACTCCAGCCGCCGCGCACTCATCGAGCAGGTACTGCACGAGGGCATCGAGGGCCGGGCCGCTCTCGTAAGCAACTTCATACACCTCGGCACCGTCGTCGTCGCCCTCCCAGTTGATATACCCGCTGAGCCCCGCCGGGCCACGAACGACGGCGGTGGGCAGCACGCCCCGCACGCGGGAGGGGGCGTAGTCCCAGTACGGACGCGGACGCAACAGACTACCGCTGCGGCCAGCATTGTATCGCTGGTAGAGCGCTACCGTCTCCTCCAAGTCGCGGCTCTCGTCAAACGGCAGCACCTCAAGTGCAGATCGCCCCGGCTGCGGAGGACGACTCAGCCTAGCGTGAAATCCCATGAGTGGCACGCAACTCCATCCGAGACGCCGGTAAAAGCCCGCCGCGATCATTGTGAACAGCAGACCTAAGTCGTAGCCATCGTCGCGCATGTACTCAGCCGCATGCTCCATGAGCCGCGTCGCTATGCCGCGTTGCCGGTAGTCGGGATGCGTGGTGACGCCGCCGATGCCGCCCATGCGGACGGGCGTGGCGCCGAGGTGGACCCAGCGGTCCCAGATGCGCAGCGTCGATACGATGCGGCCTTCGACGACGATGACCGGCGTCTGCGACGGGCACCAAGTCGGGTCGCCTTCCATGTACCCTCGGTAGCGCTCGTAGCCCTCAGGGTTGTGCACGGCGCAGAGCAGGTCGATGAGTTCGTCGAGTTCCGACTCGCGGATGGGGCGAATGGTTTCCATAGTATCCCGATAAACTAATCAATCAGTTCAGACGCCGCAGCCGAATCATCCGCAGCACCCAATAGGCACCCAAGGCAGCGAACAAATGCTTGCATGTATGACCGCTGATGATTCCCCCAACCGTGTAGAAGGCCTGGTCAAACACCTCTGCGGCTTTCGCAAGCAAATAAAACAGGCCGGCGATGTAGAGGTCAGACCCACGCGTGTACGGCGACGGCAGCAGACGCACCATGAGAGGCACGAACAAAATCGGATAGCCTTGGGCGACGATATAATAACGGAGGTCTCCGGCCCCAGCCTGCTCGGTATAATACCAGTACAACACGCTAAAAACGCCGAACGCAATCAGCGGCAGCAAGGTGATGATGCCAGCGCGCCGGTCCAGGCGCTCGGTGATCGCAGTAGCGAGAAACGCCATAAAGGCAATGCTCATCGGCAGGCGATCCCACAAGAGCGTTCCGTTGCTAGGGGCCAAGTGATAATAGGCAGAGCCAAGGCCAACCAGCGCGACCGCAAGGAAGAGGATCTGATACGCCAGCGAATCGGCCGGGCGCACAAACGCCTGCTGCGCGGGATCTGTGGCGAGGCGGAAAACAACACTGAATCCCCACAGCCCTACCAACAGAAAGGGCAGATTGGAGATCACGTTCAGGAAATGGGGGATGCCCAACAGGGTGCGCTGATCGGCAAACTGGTGATAGGCGGGGTCTTGCGGAATGGGTGCCTGCAGGAAAATAATCGCCCAGAAGGTAATCGTCAGATAGGCGAGAATCCGGAGGCGGTAATTGCGTTTCATAATCACCTCAACATCGGGCTGATTCGTTTCTACTGCTTTTCCATTCACGCCTCAATATAGCCATGATATAGAAACTCCAATATCCATCGTCGGCCTTTCGGCATTCTCTGAGGTGTCCTTCCTTCACAAACCCGACCTTCTCGTAGCAGCGTATGGCACTTGTGTTGAAGTCGAACACGGCTAGCTCAATGCGATGAAGACCAAGCTGACAAAAGCCGATCTCAACGATCTTCTCCATCATAACCGTTCCGATGCCCTTCCCTCTGTAAGCAGGGTCGCCGACGAGTACTCGACACACGCGGGCGCTTCCGTTGCGACGGTCAATCGCCGCTAGCTCAATGTGCCCAATTACCGTCCTATTCTCACTATCCACGGCCTTGTAGATCAGCTTGCTCGGCAAATCGCCCTGAGCGCCCGTCAGATATTCGCTTAGCCGTTCGCGATTAAGCGGATACTCAAAGTCCGGCCCCGCCCATTGTAAAAGAAAGCCACTGGACGGGATCCAACCAATCAACCTGTCGAAGTCCGCTTCAGTGAATGGCTCTAGGACTACCATTTTCTTTTTGTGTCTTGAGACGCGTTCATGCTTCCAGATGAGAAAGTTCTGTCAATGCCATTGGTACCGTTGAGGTCATAAAGGACTCGTCCGTCTCCGTGAAGAGCGGATCCAACTCCTGTCGTCGATACTCTTGAGCCGCAATCGAATCGGCATCCTTAGCGACCAAGCTCTGCACTTCCTGGTAATGGTCAAAGCTCTGATAAACCCACACAGCGACGATCTGGAGCCCATCGTCTGTTTGGAAACGACCGACGAGACGGGCCCCGTACCTCTTCTGAACGGGAAACAGTCTCGTTAAGAAGAAGTCGTTGAACGCTTCCGTCTTGCCGGGGACGACCTGATATCTCCGAATCCTAAACATCATCTCGACAAAATCCTCTCCTCTTCATTGCTGTTCCGATACCGAGTGGCGATTCATGCGATTCCATTTTGCGCAGCCATTCGCTCAAATACGCTAGGGGGTTGGCGGGATTCCCAAGCAGCGACTAGCGTGTTTACATTGGTCTGACACGGCTGCATCGAGTCAATTTCCAGATCGTATGCAGCGAAACTGTGCACCACTTGATAGTCCGTTCGAGCCTCCCCAACTGTCCGATTCCCTCTTTCGCGCTCCCTGCGCTCAAGCTCGGGAAGCGGACAGTGCACGCCAACAAAGAATACGTCCAAACCGGCAAGTAATTTCACCAGATCCCACATCCATATCTCATTTTCAATAATGTGATCGACGATGAGATTGTTGCCCGCCTCAGCTAAAACGGGCAAACACCGATGAAACCCATCGAAGACGGCAGGCCTCATAGCGGACCAATCAATTTCACCGCTGCGAACGCGTTCCATCGGCAGGGCGTTAGAATCGCGCAAGTGATCAAACGAAAAATGCCAGAATGGGATCGGTAGCGTCTGCTGTAGCTGGCGTGCAAGCGTCGACTTCCCCGAACTCGACGCACCGTTGATGAGGATAATCTTCCCTAGTTCGCGATTGGTGTCCATTGGACTATCTTGTCCCAACTTCTCTGCTAAACTACCTTAAATCGCCGTAAACGCCAGACCGTGCGGCGCTTTCTCGCCAGCGAGCCCTCGACAAAGACAAGGTATACTCAGAGGATGCGCATTCAGCTCGATATTTCAATACCCATGCGCGACGGGGTGCGGCTCTACGGAGCCCTGTACCGGCCGGACGCAGGGGAGCGCTTCCCCGTGCTGCTGATCCGCTCGCCCTACAGCACTCAGCATCCCCGCTACGTGGAGTGGGCCCGGCGCTTTGTGGCGGAAGGGTACGCCGTGCTCATGCAGGACAGCCGGGGCCGGTACGAGTCGGAGGACGAATGGCGTCCCTATGTCGACGAGCGAGACGACGGGTACGATACGCAGCAGTGGATCGGCCAGCAGCCCTGGTGCGACGGCACCATCGGCACCTTTGGAGTGTCCTATCCGGGTTTCACCCAGATCCTGCCGGCACCGCTGCGCAGCCCTTATGTCAAAGCCCTCGTGCCCATCGCCAACCAAGAGGACAACTACGGCCACATGCGCTACAACGGCGTTTTGCAACTGCAGAACGCCATGAATTTCATCTGGCTGGGCCAGCGCACCAACCAGAACGCCCCCAGAGATCTAATCGACTGGGATCAGGTCTACCGCCGCCTGCCGCTGTTGACAGCGCTCGACGACATAGGCGAACGGCCCTTCTACCGGGAGATCATTCGCCACCCCTGCTTCGACGAGTTCTGGGCTTCGTACAGCATGAAGGGCCGGTATAGCGAGGTGGAAACGCCCGCCTATTTCATCACGGGCTGGTACGACAATTTGCTGCACGAAGGTTTCAAGTGCTTCAAGGGCTGGCGGCAACAAGCCAGGGGGCGGGAAGCCCGCGAGCAATCGCGCCTCATGGTGGGGCCGTGGACCCATACGCAGATCGGCAGCGACGATCCCTTCGGCGATGTGGACTTTGGACCTGCGGCCCGGGTGGATATGCCGCAGGCGCATTTGCGCTGGTACGATCAGCGCCTCAAGGGCCTAGACAGCGGCATCGACCGGGAGGCGCCGGTGCAGTTGTTCGTCATGGGGGAAAATGTTTGGCGGGGCGAAGAGGCGTGGCCCCTAGAGCGGACCCAGTACACCCGCTTCTTTTTGCACAGCGGCGGGCGGGCCAACTCAATGCACGGCGATGGACGGCTGAGCCCTCAGGAGCCTGGAGACGAGCCGTGCGACGGCTATACCTACGATCCAGACGATCCAGTGCCCACCCTCGGAGGACAGAGCATGTTCATCGACAACACCGGACCCAAGGACCGCCGGCCGGTGGAGCAGCGCGACGACGTGCTGATCTACACCACCGAGCCGCTGGCTGCGGACGTGGAAGTTACCGGGCCGGTGGAACTAGTGCTGCACGCAGCCTCCAGCGCGGTGGAGACCGATTTTACCGCTACCCTAGTCGACGTACACCCCGGGGGCAAGGCCATCCACTTGTGCGAGGGAATTGTGCGGACCTGCTTCCGCGACTCCTACCAAGACCCCAGCCCCATCGAACCAGATCAGGTGTACGTCTATCGGATCGAGCTGTGGGAGACCAGCAACCTCTTCCGGGCCGGGCACTGCATCCGGCTGGAGGTCTCCAGCAGCAATTTCCCGCGCTTTGACCGCAGCCTCAACACCGGCCATCCGCACGGTTTGGACGACGAGATGCAAGTGGCCCAGCAGCGGATCTACCACGACCGAGCCCATCCCTCCCACCTGATCCTGCCGGTGATACCGCGCCCATGATCCGCATTGGCGCCGATGTGGGAGGCACTTTCACCGACGTGGTGACCCTCGACGATCAGGGCGGCATCTGGACCCACAAAGTGCCGTCGACCCCACCCCATTTCGAGCGCGCCGTGCTGGCTGCCCTCGACCAGCTCACACCCCACTTCAGCGCTGCGGACCGGACCGTATCCGAAGTGGCACACGGCACCACTGTGGCCACCAACGCGGTACTCGAACACCGGGGCGCGCGCACGGCCCTAATCACCACCCGGGGTTTTCGCGATGTGCTGGAGCTGCGCCGCGTCCGGGCCCCTCAGCTCTACGATTTGTTCTTCGACAAACCCCGACCCCTAGTCGAGCGCCGCCTGCGCCTCGAAGTGGACGAGCGGGTGGCGGCCGACGGCGAGGTCCTGGTCTCCCTCGAAGAGCGAGAACTCGAGCGGCTCGGCGAGCGGCTCGAAGCCGAAGGGGTAGAAGCAGTAGCCGTATGCCTACTGCACGCGTACGCCTTTCCACAGCACGAACTCCGCCTGGGACAGTATTTGCGCGAGCGCTTGCCTGAGGTACCAGTGTCGCTGTCGTCAGAAGTGCTGCCCGAGCGCCGCGAGTACGAGCGCAGCGCCACCACCGCGGTCAACGCCTATGTCCAGCCCGTGGTGCAGCGCTATCTGGGTGCCCTGCGCCACGGGCTGGAGCAGCGCGGCGTGGACGCGCCGCTGCTGATCATGCAGTCAACCGGCGGGCTAGCCCCAGACTGGGAGGCGGCCCGCCGGCCGGTCTTTGCCCTCGAATCGGGTCCCGCAGCCGGGGTCCTCGGTGCCAGTTTCGCCGCCGGGCAACTGGGATTGGACCAAGTCATCACCCTAGATATGGGCGGCACCACGGCCAAGGCGGCTATGATCGAAGAGGGCCGCATCGCCCACAGTCCCGAGTACGAGGTGGGTGCCTCGCTGTCCGCGGGCAACCGGCTCATCGGCGGCGGGGGCGAGTTGATCCGGGCACCCAGCATCGATATCGCCGAAGTGGGGGCAGGAGGTGGTAGCATCGCCTTTTTGGACCAGGCCGGCGGTTTGCGGGTGGGGCCGCGCAGCGCCGGGGCCGTGCCGGGGCCGGCCTGCTATCAGCGAGGAGGGATCGAGCCGACGCTCACCGACGCCAATGTGGTGCTGGGCTATATCCGCCCCGGGGACCTGGCCGACGGCGAGGTATCGATCGACGTGGAGGCTGCGCAGCAGGCGGTGCACGACCGCATTGCCGCGCCCCTCGGACTAGATTTGCTGCAGGCGGCCGAAGGCATCCACCGCATTGCCAATGCCCGCACCATGCGGGCCCTGCGGGCCGTGTCCACCGAGCGGGGGCGGGACCCGCGCGACTTCGCTCTGATGGCTTTTGGCGGGTCCGGGCCCATCCACGCCGCGGGCCTAGCTCAGGACCTAGCCATTGGCCAGGTCGTGGTGCCGCCGCTGCCGGGTCTGTTCAGCGCCCTCGGGCTTTTGTGTTCCGGGGTGGAGCACCACGATGTGCGCAGTTGCCTGCTGGGGGGAGAGGATCTTCAAGCCCCGGCTCTGGAGCAGATCCGGGCCCAGATGCAGGAGCAGCAGTTGGCCCAGTTCGCCGCCGAAGGGTTCGGGGCCGACCAAGTCGGGCTGCGCTGCAGTGCCGACGTGCGCTTTAGAGGGCAGACCTCGGAGATCGGCATCGACCTAGCCGACGGGCCCATAACCCCGGAGGGAGTCGCCCGCTTGCACGCCGACTTTGTGCGCGAGCACGAGCGCCTGTACGGGCATCGCTCCGACCCGGACAACCCCGTGGAAGTGGTGGCCGTGCGCCTAGTCGGCCAGGCCGGAGTGCGCGGTCTGGGCCATGGCCTGGAAACAGCGGTCCAGTCTGTTGCGGGCGAGGGCAGTCGGACGGCCTATTTCGCTGGCGAGACCTTGGCCGTCCCCCTAGTCGACCGCCGGGACCTCGACCAAGGAGCCGAGGGGCCCCTGCTCATCGACGAGCTCGATTCCACCATTGTAGTGCCGCCGAATATGCGCGCCCGGCTGCACCCTCTGGGCCACCTCCTCATCGAAGTGCGCTCCAGCTAGCGAGGAGTAAAGCGATGGCGGCCATAGATCCGATCACGCGCGAAATCGTGCGCAACGCCCTAGCTTCGGCGGCCGACGAAATGGCCATGGCGCTCTACCGCACGGCCTATTCGACTATTGTGCGGGACTGTCTGGACTACTCGACTTCCCTGTGCGATGCCGAGGGCCAGATGATCGCCCAAGGCGTCACCATTCCGCTGCATTTGGGCTCGGTGCCCTTTGCCATGGCGACCCTGCTGGCCAAGTACGGCGACGATATAGAAGAGGGCGATGTCTTCATCCTCAACGATCCTTTTGAAGGAGGCATGCACATCCCAGACATCTTCATTGTCCAGCCCGTCTTCTCGGAGGGCCGGCGCGTGGCCTTTGCCGTGAGCACGGCCCATCACCTGGACCTGGGAGGCCGTTTGCCGGGAAGTTCGGCCTGCGACAATACGGAGATTTTTCAGGAAGGTTTGCGCATCCCCTGGCTCAAGCTCTACCGCCGGGGCGAGGCCGACGAGGCCCTGTTCGCCCTGATCCGCGCCAATGTGCGGGTGCCGCAGATGACCATCGGCGACTTGCGGGCCCAACTCGCGGCCTGCCACATCGGTGCCCGGGCCATCGGCGAGTTGATCGGCCGCTACGGCCCCGACACCTTTGCGCGCTGCACCGCGGATTTGATCGACTATACCGAGCGGCTGGTGCGGTCCGAAATCGCCTCCTGGCCCGACGGCAGCCACACCTTTGTCGACTATATGGACAGCGACGGGGTGGGAGGGCCGCCGGTGCGTTTGCAGGTGGAGATCACCGTGGCGGGAGACAAACTGCGGGCCGACTTCACCGGCACGGATCCGCAGGTGAGCGGGGCTATCAACAACACGCTTTCCTTCACGTCTTCGGTGGTGGCCCTGTGCGTGCGATCCGTGCTGCGCGAGGATATTCCCAACACCGCGGGCATGTTCCGCCCCCTCGAGATTGTCGCCCCGCCCGGCACTGTGGTCAACGGAGTCATGCCCGCGGCTTCGTCCATGCGCGGCATCACCGGCTTCCGCCTAGCCGATACGATCTTCGGAGCACTGTCCGGACTGCTCCCCGATCGGGTCCTGGCCGCCGGCGAAGGGGGCAATACCCTGGTGATTATCGGGGGGCAGCGGTCCGACCGCCAGCCCTACGTGTACTACGAGCTGCTATCGGGGACCTGGGGCGGACGGCCAGACCGCGACGGCAACGACGGCCTGTGCAATCCGGCCAATGTCGCCAGCAATATCCCCGTGGAGCAAGCCGAATCCGAGTACCCAGTGCGGGTGGAGCGCTATGGGCTGGTGAACGACAGCGGCGGGGCGGGCCGTTTTCGCGGTGGTCTAGCCATCGAGCGGTCGTGGCGTCTGCTCAATGGCCAAGCGCACCTAGCCATCCGCTCGGACCGGCGCGACCACCTGCCCTACGGCCTGTACGGAGGCGGACCCGGCACGGCTTCGATCAATACGCTGTACCGCAACGGCGAGGCCGAGACCCTGCCGACGATGATATCCACCACCATGGCCGCTGGCGAAGTGATCTACCACCGCCAGGCCGGCGGCGGCGGCTGGGGCGACCCCCTAGAGCGCGACCCCGAAGCCGTGGCCCAGGACGTGGGCAACGACAAGGTTTCGCTCGCCGCGGCCCGGGACCAGTACGGGGTGGTCCTCGACGAGTCCCTAGCCGTAGATCACGAGGCTACGGCCACCCTGCGGGCGCAACGGGCAGCCGAGAGCACATGAGCCCAGCGCCAGCGGACCTGCTCATCCGGGGCGGCACCGTAATCGACGGCACGGGGAAAGAGCCCCTGAGCGCGGATGTGGCGATCAAAGACGGTCGCATTGCGCACGTGGAACCTCACTGGCCCGGGACCGCGGACCGGGTGCTAGAGGCGGCGGGTCTGTGGGTCGCACCGGGTTTTATCGACATCCACAGTCATTCCGATTTTACCTTGCTGGCCGACCCTCGGGCGATGAGTTCAATTGCCCAAGGGGTAACCCTCGAAGTGGTGGGCAACTGCGGCCACGGCTGCGCCCCCCTAACCGATCCGGCCACCGCCCAGATGAATATGTACGGGTACGCGGCCGACTATCCCATTGACTGGCGCAGCGTGGGCCAGTACCTCGAACGGCTGCAAGAGCGCCAGCCCGCGGTCAACGTGCTGACCCTGGTGCCCAACGGCCGACTGCGCCTAGCCGTGGCCGGTCTGGTGGACCGGCCTTCCACACCGGATGAGTTGAGGCGCATGAAGGACCTGCTGCAGGCGAGCCTAGAGGAGGGTGCCTTTGGCTTTTCCACGGGTCTGGAATACGGGCCAGAGCGGGCCTGCTCCGAAGAGGAAATCGCTGAGTTGTGCGGCGTGGTGGCCGAGTGCGGGGGCTTGTACGCCACCCATACGCGCAATCGGGCGGGCGAGGACCAGGAGAGCATCGCCGAGGCCATCCGCACGGCTCAAACCGCAGGCGTGGCCCTGCAGATTTCCCATATCTCGGTGGTGGCACGGCTAGCCGCAGACGGCGTCCGCGCCGTGGACGAGGCCCTAGAGCAGGTGGACCGGGCGCGGCAGGCCGGGCTAGACGTGGATTTCGATATGCACACGCGGTTGTTCGGCACGACGAATCTGAGCGCGGCGCTGCCGCCCGAGGTGCTGGAGGGCGACCAAGCCGCGGTGGCGGCGCGGCTGCGCGATCCCGAGGTGCGGCGGCGAGTGGGGGCGTACCGCAGTATTGTGGCGGGGCTGGCCCAAGGCGACTGGCAGCGGATTCTCCTGTCGCAGTACGGACCCCGTCCCGAGCTGGCCGGACAGAGTCTGGCCGATATTGGCCGGGATATGGGGCTGGAGCCCACCGACCTTATCTGCGAGTTGTTGCTGGCGGCGCAGGACCGAGTCCACGAGCCGATGATCTTAGCCTTTTGCTACCGGGAAGACGAGGCGCGCCGGGTGTTCGCCCACCCGCGCTGCATGGTCGGCTCGGACGCCACGGCCCTATGCCCCGACGGTCCGCTGCAGGGGGCCGTCTTTCACGGAGCCTATACTTGGGCGGGCTGGTTTTTCCGGCATTTTGTGCGCGATACGGGTCTTTTGTCCCCGGAGGCAGCCGTCCACCGTCTCACCGGACTGCCAGCCGGGCGCCTAGGTCTGAAAGATCGGGGGACGATCCGCCCAGGCGCCTGGGCCGACCTAGTGGTGTTCGACGGCCAGACCTTCCGCGAACGGGGCACAATCGCCGCGCCCAATCTCATTGCCCAAGGCATGGTCCACGTGCTGGTCAACGGCGTGCCCACCCTCGAAGACGGGGCGTGGACCGGGGCGCGGGGCGGGCAGGTGCTGCGCCGGGGCGGGTGAGGGCGTTAGCACTTATTTCACAGAATCGCCATACCGTAAACTCAACCACCAATCAGCGTGTGGCATCCCACTCTCGTGCGTTTTTTTCACCAGTACATCGATATCTATCGGCACGCGACGCAACTCGATGCGAAGGCCCCTATCCTCCCATGCAATAACTCCATACTCTGCCCAAGGAGGATACTCCCTATCGTGCAGATCACTCAATGGACGTTGAGAAACTCGGCGTATGCGCTCGTGCGCAGTAATAGGAGCACCAACACTTCCAGGATTGATTATCGTGCTATCTTCATGATAACGGATCATCTGCGTGTGCGTATGTCCTCCAGCCAATACCATAGCGCGATAACCAGACAGCATGCGTTCCATTTCCTCATCTGGAGTGGTTGAAACAATTGCATCTTCATTGGATTGTGGCGAACCGTGATAGCAAAGAAGACTGGTAGTCGCATCGAGGGGTATCTCGACCGTTGACTGGAACGTACGCATGTAGTCGAGATCGTCAGGTGATAGCTTACCGACATCCCAGGATCGAACTTCATTTCCTCGCTTGGCGTTCTTGCTCTTTCCTTCATCTGGATATGGGTTGAGACACCTCGTGTCCATGTTGCCCATGACGACCGGACAATTCAGCGTCTTCAATTGGGCAATGACCTCACCTGGTTGGGGGCCTCCGGAGACGACATCACCCAAGCACACAATGCGATCAATGTGTTCTGTTTTGAGATCGTTCAAGACAGTTTCTAATGCCACGAAATTCCCATGAATATCAGAGATGATGGCGATTCGCATGCGCTTCATACCTCCATTGTAGTGAGAAAGATCATCCTCTTAACCTTGCACAGACCTGTCCGAATCCGCACGCTACTCTGTCCCTTCCCTTAATATCTCCAAATACCGCTCTCCATATCCCTCATAATCCAATCCCTCACTAAACGCCTTCCCCGTCTCGCTGCCATCCAACCGAGTCACTCCCCCCTCTTCAACCGGCTCAATCTGCGTATCCTCGTGCCACTCATTCCACGAAGTAACCATCAGCATTCGCCCCGTCGATTCATCCGCATACTTTACAGCCTGCGCCAGCATCGCCCGAAATAGCGATCCAAATTCGGCTTCTTCACTCAACTTCCGCGAGACCGCCTCATGTCCATTGCGCACACCTTTATCGTTAAATCCCGGCGTCGCAGCGGGTATAAACGCTGTCCCTTCAGCATGAGCCAGTTCTCGCCAACTCGCCTGCGCCGCATAATACCAATCCACTGCCGCCTGTCCCGCATAACCCTTTGCCCCCATACTGCCGTACACGTCGTAGTTCGTCACGGCATCCAGTAGCCCAATCGCCTCAGAAGACGTCGGCGGTTGTCCAAAAACCTCATCGCCGACGATGTATATATCGTGTCCCGCCTCTCTAGCCGTTGCGCGCATCGCCTCCACCACCTCAGTCAGCGTCCCATTGCGCGATAGTACCCGCGTCAAATAGACAAAGAGCACTGGCCGTCCATCGATCCGCAGATAGTTGGGGTGGTCGAAATAGCGTTCGGCTATATAGACGATGTCCGGTGCGACGCGATTGAACACTGAAAAATCCCTTGTGCGCCCTGTAGTCTCATAAAACAGCGCAATCTGCATATCGTCTAATTCATCGTGCGGCAGAATATGCTGTAGCAGAGTCTGATCTTCGCGAGAATCGGGACCCCACCAACTCGCCACCCACAGCGATATATTGGCCTGTCGGCTCCACTTGAGATGCTGGGCGATCACCGCGGGATCGCGATCGTCGTACTCGCCCAGCATCGGCAACTGCGGCGGTATCAACTCTTTGCGCATATAGCGGCCGCCGTGAAAATCGCCGCTGTACCAGGGGTAATAATAGACGCCTACGGTATAAGGTGAATCCATTTGGTCTTTATCTGGACTACTCATAGGATCTTCGCCGTTACATGCATTGGGAAACACGAGGAGGATGCTGCATAAAACAGCCAGAAGGAATGGCCTACTAAAAAACATGGGTACGCTCAATCCACTTGTCCCGATCCAAGAGAAATACACACCGCTCGGGCAATATGCGGTCCGCAAATTCGCCTTTACCCGGTCCGGGCGGTATGCGCTCCGTCTCCTCGAAACCTAGCCGGTGGAGAAGCCGGACAGACCGTTTGTTTGCAATAACGCATCTGGCTTCAATCTCGTCTAGATCCAAATCTTCAAAACCTACCTGCAGGATGACCCGGATCGCCTCCGACGCAAAGCCCTGACCCCAATAAACGGGCGACAACTCGTAGCCGATGTCACCCCGCCGGCTCTCAATGCTTTCTGTGCGCACTCCGCAGTCACCGAGTAATACCCCATTTGAGCGGTCCGTGATGGCTAGCTGGAATTTGCACCTCGGATTTTCCTTAGACAGTGCGATGCACTTGTCTACAAAGCGGGCACACGCCTCTCTAGTGTAGGGAGGCCGGTAGTAGTATTCCAGATACCTTGGATCTCTCCTAAACTCGGCGACGGCGTCCACGTCTTGTCTGGTGAACTCCCTCAGGAGCAGGCGTTCAGTCAGCTTCTCCATTGCGGTTGGTGTTCTACTTGGAGTAGGGCTTCTGAAGGTCAGTACTGAGCGCGTGAGCCAGTTCCCGCAGCACATCGACCGCCATAAGCACGTCTTCCCTTCTACAGTCGAACTGCCCGACTTGGAAGCGGATGACAAACTGGCCCTCGTGGATTGTCTGCGTCAGGTAAATCCGGCCGTCGTCGTTGACCGCGCGGAGCAAGCGCTCGGTGGCGTCGTTGGCGTTCTCGCCATCGGGGGCATACTGGAATGTGAAGAGCGAAAGATGGCAGTTAGTCGTCAGACGAAAGCCGTCCAGCAATGCGATCGCCGCGGCGGCCTCCTCAGCCCAGGCAATGTGGTTCCGGATGCGCTGGCGGAGGTCTTCGAGACCGTGCGCGCGCAACAGGAACCAGAGCTTGAGAGCGCGGAACCGGCGTCCCAAGGGGATCGTCCACTCGCTGTAATTGGTGATCTCGGTTTGGCCGAGGGTTTGCAGGTAATCTGGACGGACGCCGAGGGTGCGAACCTGCGGTTCTGGGTCCGCAAGAAACTGGATCGAGCAATCGAACTGCGCACCGAGCCACTTGTGGGGATTAAAGGCGATGCTGTCGGCTCCCTCGACGCCCTCCCACAACGCCCGTAGCTCAGGACAAATCATTGCAGAACCAGCCCACGCGGCATCGACATGAACGTAGAGATCGTGCTCCCGTGCCACTTCGATGGTCTGATGCACGCGGTCAGACGCGCCGATCGACGTGCCCCCAACACAAAGGACGACACCGGCCGGGAGGAAACCCGCCACGCGGTCCGCGTCGATCGCCCGGCGCAACGCCTCCGGATCGAGCGCCCAAGAACCATCGGTCGGGACTTTGACGAGATGCTGTTGGCCGATACCGGCGATTCGGATCGCCTTGTCAACCGACGAGTGGGTCTCCGGCGAGGCATAGACCCGGACCTGTTTCTCCCCCACCATGCCAGAATCGATCCCGCGCCAGCCGAGCGCGCGTTCGCGCATCGTCAGTACGGCACAGACATTGGCCGACGTCCCCGAGTCTTGGATAACGCCTTGGAACCCCTCCGGTAGCCCAAGGGCCTGACGCATCCAATCGACCATCCGGGTCTCAATCTCCGTAGCGGCAGGAGAAGTCTGCCAGAGCATACACTGGGCCGCCATAACCGCCGTCAAATTCTCTGCGATCATCGAAACCGGCGCGGCGTTGGCGCTGAAGTACGCAAAGAAACGCCGGTGTTGCCAGTGCGTCATGCCGTCGGGTACGATGCGCTCAAAGTCAGCGAAGATCGTCTCCATATCCACCGGCTCTTCCGGCGGCGCTAACGGCAGCATCGCAGCGATCTCACCCGGTGCAGTCTGCGCCCGAACAGGCCGCTCATCGAGCGTGTCCAGGTACTCGGCACCCCACCGAGCAGCTCGCTCAGCCCAGCGAAAGTAGTCTTCTCGTTTCATAAGACGGTCTGAATGAGATTGATAGTATCGCCTCTAAAGACCCTCAATCCGCCCAAATTCTTTTAACGCTTTTAGTATCTCAACGGTCAAACAACTCTTCCAATGCAGTTCGGCTTGCTCCCAGACTTCTGGATACTGGCCATACCAGGACCAAGTAGGGGACCAAGAGCCATCTGAATTTTGATGCTCAATATCAAAATCTAAATTCATATCTACTTCGCTCTTCAATGTCTCTGCTAGCAACGAGATGGGCGTAGCAGCTAACCAGAGCGGTCTGGCAGAGGGTTGCATCAATTCTTCCGGCGTATGAGCGACGACGGAGTGCGCTCTCTGAATTAGTATTTCCGCTAGCGTATCTTTCGCGGATTGGGGCAGGGCAGCCGTCTCAACCAGATGAACACAGCAAATAAAGTCGTACATGTTCATTTGATCTGATAATGTCTTTATATGCTCTATGACCTCTACCGTGAGCTGTTTAATCAGGTCTGTAGGTGCCAACTCGTGATGTTCATGTAGATAGCCCACGACCTCCGCACGAGGATTGGCCAGAAAATTGCCAAAAGTATCCGCCGTATTCTCAAAATCCCACCACGGCGCATGGGGGTATTCATCCACCGCTTGCGGGACGATAGGCCATCTGCTCTGGGCCGAATCGTATTCAGCTAACAAATACTGGATTGCTTTCTGAACGATCTCATCATTACTCGTCGCTTTGACCTCTCTGAGAATGCGCAGCGCAATGGTCGTCGTGATAACGGATGAATCGGGCATTTGGATATCGGGTTCAAGGCCATTGCCGAAACCGCCATCCTGATTCTGATAGTTAGCAAGTTCGTCCAGGACCGCAGCTGGAGTTCCATCATCGAAATGATAAGATAGAAGCCGTCTTTCTAATTCCCGGCCCTGCTCCATCACGAAAGTCCTTGCTTTTTCGAATGAGTCACCAGTCAACAGCTTCATCTCTCTTAACTCCTACAAATAGATAGTCTTGAGCATTGCTTATTTGAAATCCAAATACATAAAAGTACACACACCGCTGGGATGCACCTCAAATGTACCTCTAGAAAGTACTTCGTCGATTGCAGCCTTGGGATTAGTCAGGGGGAGCGGATTATGACCATTGAGAATAAGGTCTATATCGAACGAGTCGAGTCGTTCGTACCTACGGCGCAGTTCAGTGCGTGATGGCGTGCCCGTGGCTCGTAGGCGGATACCCTTTTCCTGCATCCAGTACGAAACATTGCGTCCCCCCATACCACCTTGCTCATTCTGGCCGTAAATGGTGTCGGCATTGATTAGTACTTTCTTGCCTTTGGGAGTCTGCCAATACAACCATATTTCGCCGTTCTCATCCCCTGATTCAATGGTCTGTATCCCACCGGGTAGTGGTTGGGCTGCACCATAGCGTGCATTGAGCTTACGACCATACTTCGTGGTTTTCTTAGCCGAGGGAGGACCATAGACCGGTGCTCTATAGCGTCTAGCGGCTTCAGAAATATGCCGCTCGTGCAAAGGGGAAAGACTGAGAATGGCAGCTACCCGACCAGCACGCCGCTTGAGTACCTTCAGCGCTTCGCCCTGTTGTGGGAGCACCGGGTCTGTGATAAGCGTACCTTCAGGCGTATGCAACATAAAAGACTGCTGTAAATCGCCATTTCCCCATGAAGTCCACCGCGTGATTTCAGGCTCTTCTGGGGAGCCGACTTCTACAGAAAAGCCGGTGCCATGTTTGATAACGTATTCCATGTCTTCTCCTACAAATACGTTTGCGCCAACTCCAGAAATTCCTCCCAGCTCCTAATCTCTGCATCAACAGGAATATCCGCAGGCGCTTGTTGTCGCCTGTTATACCAGATTGCACTCATATGGCACTGCTTCGCCCCCACCATATCGGTCTCCAACGTGTCTCCTACATACCATATCTCTGAAGGTGCCATGCCCAATCGGGTGGCCGCTGAGGTAAAAATCAGGGGATGGGGCTTTCTTATGCCATAATCGGCGCTAGAGATAACAAATTCAAAATAGTTGAGCAGTTCATGACGTTGAAGTTCCCAGGAGAGGAGCGTTCCAGACCCTGGATGGTTGCTTACTACCCCCATCCTCAAATTATGGGCAGATAAGGCGGTCAATACATCGGCAATGCCGGGCTCAGGAGAGAAAAGCATACATTCTTTCCAGAATTCCAGTTCGAGTACCTCCATGGGTTCACGAAAGGTGATGCCGAGTCGATCAAAGAGTAGTCGATTAAACTGATGATGCGTGAATTCGATGATTGAATTATCCGCAACAGCGACCTCACTATCGAGCCTTTTTGCTTCAGTCGTTACCTCTTCAGGTGATATACCTTTTCGATCCACTGCATATTCGAGCAGACGAGCGTTACCTGCGATAGGATCGAATCTCATATTGCGTACGAGAGTATTTATGAAATCGAAGAGAATAGCCTGTGGCCTATTCATCTATGTGCTCCATTGGGGTATCCAATGTCGTGTAACTGATTGTACCCGAACTAGTTCTCCATGGACAGACAATCTCAGGCGACGCATTAGGTATTGAGAGCAGGCCCCCAATATTTCCAGAGGTTCCGTGGCACGTCGTATCGCGTGAGCTCCCGGCCTGGATGCCCCGGCGGTAGAAAGCCTGTCGGGGTGTTGCCTACGTACTCGGGCGGTGACGGCTTCGGGGGCGACCATGGCGTGCCATCCTTGTCGGGAAACATGACCATGGGTGCCTGCTCGCGCATTTCCCTGTGGGAGTACCGTGCAAACTGCGCCACCCTCGGTTGCTTTGACCCCGCCGCATTAGCCGAGTTGACGTGCGTAGTGAGGCCATGGAGCAGCATTGCGTCGCCAGCTCGCCCCGTCATACATACCACCTCGCCCACACTGGGGTCCCCCTCCAAGATCGCCCGGTGCCCACCGCTCCGCACGGGCTCCGTGAAGAGGTACGAGCCGTCGATTTGCTCGGGATGTTCAAGGAAGTATCGGTGGTTCGCCAGGTGCGACCTCGGCCAATAGGCCGTGCCCCCGCCCGTGGGGCTGCTGACGTCCCAGAACAGCACGACGAAGAACGCCATGAACCCACCGCCCCAGCCTGTCGCATACCCATCGAGGTGACCATCGGCAGGAGGTGCCCACTCCGTACCCTGAGCGCTCGGCAGGATCACCCGCGTCATTGGAGTCTGCGGCGTCCACGGCTGCCCCGCCGGATGGGTGGGGGCAAAAGCGCCGCCACCGATCTGCTCCACGATGGACTGCAGACTCGATAAATCGTACAGGTTGGGACTGAGCTTAGGCCAACCATCCTCGGGTGTGTACCGCCCGGCAGGCCAGGTGTTGGGATCATCGAGGTCCACGCCGCCAGAGCAAGCGGCGCGCATCTGGTCCTGCCATCCGTTAAGCACATCAGGAGGTACCAATCCCGGAATAGCGAGTACCCCCTCTGCTTTGAACTCATCTAGCTGCGCCGGTGACAGCAGCATACTCGGCTTGGGGTCGGGTCCGTAACTGTCTGACTTATTCATTATCACAGCCTTGTTAAGAAAAACACGTCCAATCTAATTGTTTGAGACCTGGCTTTAGATCAAACAAGGATCGGATAACCAGTTCCGCACTCACATCCACGTGGCCCATGCGGTCTATGAGCACAGGAATCATTTTCGCTCGTTTCGCGCCCACAGTGTCCCACCTTGGATTATCTCCGATAAACAGGCACTCTTCTGGTTTGCATCCGAAATGATCCAATGCGCGGCGAAACATAGGTTGGGCAGGCTTCCGCCAACCCACATCTGAACAAAAGATAGCCACCTCGCATCGCGTCGAAAGGCCATGTCGCCGCAGTTCTTCAAACCAAGGCTCACTCGGTGAACCCCAGGGACAGTTCGATAGGATTCCTACGCGGTAGCCATCCGCCAGGTACGCATCCAGAGCCGGAAGGGTGTCTTCATAGATCTTGGCAATAGAAAAGATAGGCGCGAGGAAGGCACGACAGATCGGCAGCCACTCTTCCTCCGAAACGCAAGGTGCGACCGCAAAGATACGACCAAGCCTCTTGTGGAGTGGACGAACGCGACTGTTTTTGGCTTCGTAGTTCTCAGCCGCGACACCGCGCTCGATCTCAGAATCCGAAGGCAAATCGTGTCCCGAACGCTCCAGTGCCTCTTTGGCTGCGTGAATCCCTGCCCGCAGCAAAGGAGGAAACTCTTCCCTGCGATAGTACTGGACAAGGGTGTCGCCAAGGTCAAACAGAAGAACTGGTCTCAAACCTGAAACTCCTACTCGTCTCTTAAAGTATTTCTCTTAACGTTTCAGGGGTTGCGAACCCCGAAGGGATTGCCCGAAAAGCCAAGCGGCGAATGCGGTGTAGTGTGAAGCCAATGTTATTGGAAGTGGAATAGGGTCAATCTAGACGATGACATCCTTGGCTGTCATACAGGACGAACAGCGCGGTTTCTTTGTCGTAGGACGCTGCTTTCTCCCAAGCATGGTATATAGATAGCTGTTTTCTCCATAGATTGTCGAAAAATATCAAGACAAAAAGCAGTGTCGAAGCAGAGTCAACAGCATCTATGGCTCCAATATATGCTTGGACTCCGGCGGTCTTAAAAGCTTGAGCCATATGCTCTAAGCCTCCCTCACAGCACGTATTTACAACGAGCCGATCTGGCAGCCGGGCTTTCTGCGCGATATACTCCGAAGGTAGACTACCATCTCTCAGCATACTTGTGTCTATTTCATCAGCGAAATCGCCAAAGACAAAGCCCGTTTCATCGCCGTGGCCGCAAATAACCAGATCTCGCGGCATTTCACTAGGGTCAGACAGCACACTTAGAAAGTCGCCAGGGCATCCTACCCCGTAATAACGGGTCACGGCATCTAAATGATACACGAAGTCATCAATTTTTTTAGCTTCACCACTACTACCCATAATGTCGATAATGGCTATAGGGTGACATGGGATATGAAACTGCGTTTCTACGGGAGTCCAGAAAGAAAAAGACATATCTACCTCATGTGATATTGAGATATAACGATTGCAAAATCCGATATACGGCGGTGCGAAGGCCATAATGCCTAGGGACAACCTATCTCAAGCGACGCGATACCTCTCCACCACCTCCATATCAACCTTGATCCCCAACCCCGACCCTGTCGGCACGGCAAAGTGCCCCTTCTCCAGCGCCAACCCCTCGGCCACAACATCGGCCTCCCGCGTAAAAGGCAACTCGTCGCAAGGCAACGTGGCATTGGGCAGCGTCGCCTGCAAATGCACCGAGTAAGCCGCCATCACCCCAGTACACAACCCGCCCATCTGAATCCAGCAGGGCACATCCGCAGCCTCCGCCAGCGCCGCCGCCTTCCGCACCACCATCGCCGAACCGCTCAAGTTCACGTAGTCAATGCACTCGGCCCTGAGCGCCGCCAGCACGCCGGACGGCGCTCCCAAGTGCAGGGCGATAGGGATGTGGGTCTTCTCGCGCAGGATGCGGTACCATTCGAGGTTGTTTTTGAGGATGGGATCTTCAAAAACCGATACCGTGCCAAAAGGCTCCAACTCGCTCGCCAAGCGCGCACCAGTGGGCAGCAGAGCGAATTCAGTATTGGGATCAACGCCGACCGTGTAGTCGGCACCCACCGCTTCTTTCATCAGCCGCACCGTCTCGACAATATTCCACGAGCGCGCCTTGAGCTTATGGTTGCTAAAACCCAGCCCGGCCCCTATTTCCGCCTCGGCCGCAGTCTCTTCTGGCGTCATGGGGCACGACCAGTACGACACCGGCACCTTATCGCGCACCTGCGCCCCAAAGAAGCGGTGCAGCGGAATGCCGTAGGCTTGACCCGCAATGTCGAGCAGCGCACAGGTGAAAGCATCGGGACGATTGTACGGATCCAACGCCAACGGATCCTGCCCCACAAGAGCGTCGGCTTGCTCCTGACCAGCAGGCTTTTTGCTGAGGAACTCGCCCCAGCCCTCCAAGCCCTCATCCGTCTGCACGCGGCAGAGGGTAATGTCATAGATCTTGGGATAGTAGCGGGCGATGGCCGGGATCGGCGGAATCTCAACTTCGTACAGCTCTACTTGGGTGATTTTCACAGGAGGCCTCCTCTGCCATAAGGTTTCCGTTGCGCGTCGTTTGTCGAAGAGCTAGAATGATACCAAATTGGCGAGGGATCACAAAGGGATCTATCGATCCCGCCGAAAACCGCGAGGAGGACCTCATGGACGACAAGACGATGACCAACGAAGAAAACTACCGCTTCGACGTGGCGGGGTATATGATTGTCCCCGGCGTCCTGACGGCAGCCGAACTGAACGCCTGCAATCAGGCCCTGGACCAGCTAGCGTCTAACAACGGGCCGCTGCGCTGGACGTCGCCCGTTTGCAATCCCCTGCGCGCCCTGCGCGAGCATCCAGTGCTAATGCAGTATCTGGAGCAGATTTGCGGCGAGGGCTTCCGGGTCGACGAATCGCCGCGACTCGTCGAATCATGTACCGAAGCGACAGATCTGTCGGGAGGCGACGAGTGGGTGGATTGGTCGCGGGCGTACCGCCAGTACAACGGGCATCGCTTCTGTCAGGGAGTGCGGGCCTTCTGGGCGCTGGCGGACGTGGGCGCAGAAGACGGGGGGTTGGTCGTAGTACGAGCCAGCCACAACAGCACAGTGCCAGCCCCGCAAGACCTAGTGGACGGAACCGACCCGATGGGACTCGTCGAGCAGCCGGTCTTGCAGGCGGGCGACCTCCTGCTCTGCACCGACTCGCTGATGCGCGGCGTGCGGCCTTGGCAGGGCGCGGGGCCGCAACGCCTGCTCGAATGCGGGTACATTAGCACTGGCGTGCGGCCGGGGGCGGCGTCCGAAATCCACGGCGAAGACAGCGCGTTGCCCGAGTGGGCCGGCGAGCTGACCGATATTGAGCGCGCCGTCTTGCACAATCCCAACCGCCCGTACCCACCGCCAGTCGTGCATTCGGACGGCGAAAAGGTTTGGCTAGCGGAGGAACCAGGAGTTTTCCATCCCTCGGTCTACATCCGCGACCCAGATTCCGAGATTGACGAAAAGGAATTTTTCCACTGGGATCTGTGCGGCCACCTCGTTTTGCGGGGCGTGATGGACGAGGAATGGCTGACCGCGGCCAACGAAGCCATCGACAAAAATCCCGACCGGATCAGCCACGGCGGATCGGCTGCCGGCGATTCAACGCCTTTGGCCGGTACTGGAGTCGGCCGCTCGTCCATGGGCAACCCGTGGGCGTTGCCCGCGCCATACGGCGAGCCGTTCCAGCGCATGATCGCCAATCCAGCGCTCGTCCAGCGCCTGAACTGGATCATGGGCAGCGGCTTCGAGTGCATGATGTGCAGCGGCTTCCTGTCCGGGAAAGGGTCGTCCGGGCACTTTCTCCACTCGCCCGCCACGCCAGCCAAGGTGGGCAATCACTACCGCCAACAGAACGGCCGCGTGTACGCCGAATCCCTCAACGTGGCTTGGCAATTGCGCGATGTGACGCGGGCCGATGGGGGCTTTGTCTGCGTGCCCGGCTCGCACAAAACCGCCTATCCCATGCCCGACGGCATCCGCACCTGCGATAATGAAATGGGCCTAGTTAAACACATAGAGATGAAGGCGGGCGACGTGCTGCTGTTCCTCGCGTCGGCGCAGGCGCACGGGGCGTATCCGTGGACGGGAGAACAGAATCGGCGGATGATATTTTTCCAGTACCGGTCGCGCAATATGTACGCGCCTTGACGAAGCATAGAGACTCGAATTGGAATTCGGCGGTAACAACATCACCGACACCGTCGAATTCCGCGACTACTTTGCCTAATCGCGGTTGAATGCAATCGAGAATTACCCTAAGATCGAGGAACCTCTCGGCGAGTCAGGGCGTCTTTCGACGGACTGACCTCAACCCGACCACACCACAACTTTTTTAAATAGGAGCAAATCATGCTGAAGTACGTCCTCACCCTCACCGCTCTAGCCCTTTTACTAGCCCCGCCCCCCACTCTCGCCGGCACTGTCCCAGTAGAAGGCGAAGGCGACCCAGCCTTGTATGTAGTCAAAGTCCACGCCGATTGGTGCGGCTCCTGCACAACCCTTGAGCCAATCCTCCAAGAAGTCCAAGCCGGCGTGGCCGATCATCCCGTCCTCTTCGTCCAATTGGACGTCACCGACTCAACGCTGACATCCCAAGCCCGCCTGCTTGCCGCGGCCCTCGACGTAGAAGACCACTTCAAGGCCAACAACAAGACCGGCCTCGTCCTGCTCATCAACGCCCAAGACCACACCCTGCTGGAAACGGTGACCAAGCAAAACTCCGCCGCTGAGATCGTCGGCAAAATCAAAACCCACCTTGCCGCACAAGCCAAGCAAGAAGAGGCTGCCGAGTAGGCTAACCGTTCAGCTTGTATTCGTCCACCAAGGCGCGCAACCGCGCTAAAAACGGGTCGATATCCTGCGGTTGATTGGCCGCGTTGTGGAGGACTATATCCTCACCCGTCTCCGCGTGGAACACCGTCGCGGCCGGCGATAGGCTCACCTTTTCGACCTCGGCCCACGCCAGCGTCTGCCGACCAAACAGGCCCTCTTCAACGGTCACGCCTTCCGGTCCCAGCCAGACCAAGCGCCGATGGAGGCGGTGGACGAAGAACGCCGCCGCGCAAAACGCCGCGATCCCGCCGCCGAGCACTGCGAGTCCATACGCGAAGCCGCCGCGCTGGAACGCAATGGTGCTCAATATCAACTGGCAGACGCCCAATAGGGCGAAAACTAGGCGCTGGCTGGCACCGGGACTGGTGGATAAATCGAACTGTTCAGCCATACCTCATCGCGGTGCGATCCAGTCTTCGTCTATTTCCATGCCAAAACCCGGCGCGTCCGAAGGAACCAAGCGCCCATCTTGAGGCACGGCCATGCCCGGTATGGCGGGTACTTCGTCTAGGGGAATGCCCGGCGCCGAGCCAAGCCAGTACTCGGCCATCGGCGACTCGGGAAAGGCAAAGGCAAAGTGTTGTCCGAAGATACTGTTGCCTCCGCCGTGGGGGATGGTGACGAGGCCGGTGGCTTCGGCAATGTAGTAGATCTTGACCGCCTCGGAGAGACCGCCGCACCAATTGAGGTCCGGTTGCAGCACATCGACGCAGCGGTGTTCCACCAGCTGGCGGAAGGCCTGACGACCGTGGTGATCCTCGCCGGTGGCAATGGGCACGTATGGAGCGGCGCGCTTGAGCGCGATGTGACCTTCGAGATCCGTGGGAATCAGCGGTTCCTCAATCCAGCGCATCTGATAGGGCCTGAGCCGCTCGGCGACTTGGACGGCGTATTCGACGTTGTAGGACATGACCGCGTTGAGCATCAGCTCGCAGTCCGGGCCAATGGTCTCGCGCGCTTGAGCGATTTTGTCTTCGAGGCGGTTGAGCCCTTCCTGCCCCTCGCGGTAGTGAATCGGATTGGTAACCTTGAAGGCGCTAAACCCCAGTTCGAGACCCCAGTCGAGGTCGTCGCCAGTAGCGTAGAGTTCGAGATGGTCGCGGCAGGGGCCGCCGAGCAAGCGGTACACGGGCAGACCCAGCAACTTGCCCTTGAGGTCCCAAAGCGCCAGATCAATCCCGCTTTGAGCAACGGCTGCGGTGCCAGCATGACCGAGGCGCTGAGCGGCGCGCCACATCAGGTCGTTGAGGAATTCCGTAGCCAGACAATCGCGGCCCATCAGTAAGGGCGCGAAAACCTGCTCGACGATGGCGGCAACCGGCGCGCCAAAGGAGCAGTTGCCCAAACCCCAAGTACCGTCTTCAGCCGTGATCTGTACCCAGACGGGACCGCCACCCATGCCCGGCATCTGGCCGGGTAGGCGCGAAAATTCCGGATACTTGTTGATCGGCAGCGAACGCGGCGCACTCTGATTCCAAGAGGGGCGACGGGGCGCTGTTTTGGGCGGGTTGTGCGGAATCTTGAGATCAACTACGCGGATGGATTGTATTTGCACGTCTAAAACCTTCTCAAATCTACATCGGGCGTTTTTCGCTACGTAAAAGGGGGATACATTATATCGCCGGGCGTTGGTAGCAGCAAGGTTGGCAGCGCGGTCAGGCCATCAAAAGGAGTATTGTAGTTGCATCGAGTAAGTGTTGTCGGCGTAGCTCTGGATGGGGTCGTTCGAATCGTTGGTCGCAAACGCGTATTCCAGCCGCGCCGCAAGATTGTCGCGGAGATCCTGCTTAAAGCCGAAGCGCAACAGGGTGAGGTTGTCGCGCCGTTTGGAGCCGGTCCCAGGCACGATCCAATCCTGGTACAACTTGAAATGATGGCGCGCAGCAAGGCTCGCGCTGGAACGCGGCGCGAGTCGCCAGATGAAAAAAGACCCTATGCGGTGGTTGGCGAAGTTGAAATCGACATCGTCCTCGTCGCCATCGTGATGGCCGAATTCACCCCTTTGCTCAGGCTCGCGAGAAAGGGGTTCGTGGCGCGGGAGTTCGCGGGAGGCTAGATCGATTTCGAACTGATATTTCAAATTCAGCAACACTCGCCCCAAGGCCATGCCCTCAAACCCGAGGCTAGCGGTCTGGCGAATCCCGCCCACGTTCTCGTTGAGTTCAGATGTAATGATTCTCGGGTCGATAACGCCCCGGTACGCGCGCACCTGATAGCCAGCGGAAACATGTGCAATCGCGCTGAGCTGCCGTCTGAGCCCGCCTTCGACCATGACACTGCTATACGTACTGCCTTCGTTGTTGGGAAAGTACTTGTTCCGCAGCTCGGCCCCGAACCGGGACGACCACGACGGGTTCCACCGTATCTGGAGTTGACCACTGATATCTTGCTTGAAGTACTCGTTGATGCGGTCATTGGGTTGGTGCCGCAGGCCGAGGTTGGCGACGGTTAGGAGCGTGGCATCGCCGGAAAGCCTGCGGTGCCAAAGACCTGACAGCAGGTGATCGTAGCGATTCTTCTCGGTTACGTCGGCAAAGCGACGCGGGGCCATCTCATAGCGCACGGCGATGCGCGTACGAGGATCAAGCGCGGCCCTGACATGGACCCCTGCCCATATATACGCGGCAAAATCCCGTTGTTCGCCCAAGTCCTTCGGCACCTGCAAGACATTGTCTTCGTACTGGTAGCGGCAGTCAAAAAAGGGCTTGATCCGCAACGAAGACTCGGCGAAAACTAGGTACGGGGTGCTCAGCGCGAGCAACCATATCACAGCTACAATTCTCAATGACACGTGGGGATACCGTCACTTTCCTTGGAGCATATTCTCGAGTTCCCGGGCGAGTTGTATCGCTTTCTCACCGTGGATTTTTTCTTTGGCGTACCAGCTCTCCCGTTTGGCGCGCCAAATTTCCAGCGCCGATTCCGCATCCGCAATCTGTCCTTCCAACTCGGCGATATCGAGGCTGCGGTCGAGATCAAACTCGTCTTCTTCCCCGCGGCGAATGTCGCGGAGCAACTCTAGCATATTGCGCCGCAAATCGAGTGCTTTACTGGTTTCGCGGATCTGCCGGTCGAGCTCTTCGATTTTGCTCCGTATAATATCCTGTTGGTCTTGCAGCACGGCCAATTTCTGCTGGATCTCATCGGGGCCGTCGGTTTGCGCCGGGGCGACATCCAACGACAACAGCAACTCGCTCGACTCTCTGGCCATTTGCCCCCGGTAGGTTTCTGCTTCTTCCTGAAGTTTTAGCACCTCGGCAAGGGTCCGGGTCTTGGTCTTGGCGTCTTTGGCGACGCGGGCTTCCCCAGAAAGCCGCTCAATCTCGTCATTCAGCATGCCCACGAGCGTGCGTTGCTTGGCGACCGATTCCTCGGTGAGCGCATAGATCTGGTTGTCGAGCGCTTGGATCCGGTCCGATAATTCCCGGGACGCCTGTAGGTCGTCCTGCAACTGTCGCTCAAGCAGTCGGCTGCCGCCTTGTTGCAGGTCTTGTTTGGCCGTGCGGATCCTATCGGTCAACTGCTTGTTTTCGCGCAGCAGCTTGTTGCTCTCCGCCGAGATGCCGGCGACCTGTTCGGCGAGTTGTTCAATCTGTATTCTCAAGTTTTGTAGAGTTAGCTCCTGCGTAAACGCCGCTGGCACCGCCCCGATTGAGATGGCGCAAAACAGCAGGAGATACCGCCAGCTAAAAAGCATGGTCCTGAACGCTCGCCGAGAGACTAGAGTTCATACTTTTCAAATTTGTAGCGGAAAGTGGTTCGTTCGATACCCAGCAACTTCGCGGCGTCAGCTTTGACCTTGTTTGCCTTTAGATAGGCATCCCACAAAAGCTGCTTTTCAAAAGCCTCGACGCGCTCCGTCAATGTGCCGCTTTCTAGGTGGTGTTCAGGCGATTGAGCATTTAGTGAGAGGTCATCAGGCGCAATCTCGTTGCCCTGCGCCAACACTACAGCGCGTTCGATGGCGTTTTCGAGTTCCCTGACATTGCCGGCCCAAGCGTGCGTCGTCAGCAATTCCATTGCGCTGGGATGCACTGACGACACCTTCTTGCCGATCTCGGCGTTGTACTTGAGTAGGAAATGGGCCACCAGCAGCGGAATGTCTTCGCGGCGTTCGCGCAAGGGCGGGACCTCGATGGGCACCACGTTGAGGCGATAGTACAGATCCTCGCGGAATGTCCCTTCCCTGATGCAGTCGGGCAAGTTTTGGTTAGTCGCAGCGACGAGCCGGACATCGACCGCGATCGAGCGGGTTCCCCCGACCCGCTCAAATTCCCGTTCCTGCAAGACGCGCAGCAGTTTGACCTGCATCGCCGGCGTGCTCTCGCCGATCTCATCGAGAAACAACGTACCGCCATCGGCGATCTCAAAACGACCGGGTTTCATCTTCACGGCTTGGGTAAATGAGCCTTTCTCATGGCCGAAGAGTTCGCTTTCCAGCACGCCCTCTGCCAGCGCCGCGCAATTGACTTTGACGAAGGGTTTTTCTCGGCGCGTACTGTGCTGGTGGATCGCTCGGGCAATTAGCTCTTTCCCAGTGCCGCTTTCCCCGCCGATGAGCACGGTCGAATGGGTTGGCGCGGCGGTTTGTATCCTGCGAAAGACCGCTTGCATCTGCGGGCTTTCACCCATGATCTCGTCAAAGCTGTAGCGCAGCTCGTCTTCTCGGCGCAGGTAGGCGTTTTCCTGACTGAGACGGCGTCCGGCAAGCGCCTGTTCAATTTTTACTTCGATCTGTTCGAGCGTGTACGGTTTGGTTATAAAGTCCACCGCTCCCTTCTGCATGGCCTCAACGGCCAACTCGATCGTGCCAAAAGCTGTCATCATTACGACACTCGTTTCGGGCGAGATCTCAGCAAAGGCTTCGAGGACTTCAATCCCGGTCTTCTTTGGCATCTGGATATCGACCATGGCCAAATCGAAGGAGTACTTCTCGACCGCGGCGATCGCATCCTCTCCGTCAAATGCAACATGGGTCGAATACCCCAATCCCCCAAGCGCGAGGGCGAGCCCTTCTCTGGTGCTTTTATGATCGTCGGCGATCAGTATCCGGCTCATGCCTGTCTTTCTCGCTCCATAGTCGTCGGCAGTTTGAGGGCAAACGTCGTACCATCGCCTTGCTTACTCGTGCATTCGATTGTTCCGCGGTGATGCTCGACCAGCCGTTTGACGATGGCCAACCCAAGCCCCGTACCCTGGTCTTTCGTGGTAAAAAACGGGATAAAAGCGCGATCCGCCGTCTCGGGGGACATACCCACTCCGGTATCCCGAACCTCGATGCGGATGGCATCGGCGTCCGCATCGACAAAACCTTCGATGGCGATGGTTCCGCCCCGGTCAATTGCTTGTGCGGCATTCTTGACCAGATTGGTGAACACCCACTTGAGTTGGTCAGCGTCTGCTTCGATGGTGGGCAAGGTGTCCAAGTTTACCGTTTGAACCTCGACAGCGCACGCACGCAACTCCGCATCGAGTAGCGCCAGTACTGAAGCGACTACGTCCGCCAAATCCACCGGCCCGGTCTGCAACGGCGTCGGACGCGCAAAGTCGAGAAATTCGCTGACTAGCTGATTCAATGACTGCACTTCGCCATCCACTTGTTCAATCAGTTGCTCCGCTTTCGGGTCGGCGGAGATTTGGCGTTTGAGCAAGCCCAGAAAAATCCGCATCCCGTTAAGCGGGTTTCTGACTTCATGGGCGAGCCCAGCCGATAACTGTCGAAGCTCCTCGGCCAGCCGCGATACCTGCTGGTCCCGCTCTTGAATCGCGATACTCATCTCGTTGAATGTCATGGCTAGTTCGCCGACTTCGTCTTTGCTGCGCGTTTCAACCTGCGTCCCGAACGCCCCGGCCTTGATTTGTTGGGTCGCTTGCGAAAGTCTTTTAATCGGCACGACGATCGACCGAGCTAAAAAGATGCTGAGAACAACTGCAAAAACCGTACCAACGACGCCGATGAGTACCATATTGCGGCTCATTCCCGCAAGGCTTTCGAGGAACAGCACACTCGCATCCACGGCGAGAATGGCGACAATATCACCGTCTTCGTCGCGAATGGGCGCATAAGCCGATCGGTAAAAAGCATCGTCTTTGCCGTGGAAAGCGACGGAGGCAGCCCCTATCCCTCGTTTGGCCTGGTCAATATGGATTCTGTCTTCGCCCAGTGAGTGGTATTGACTGCCAATGGGAACGTCGAGGCGGGAATCGACGAGGCTTTTGTATTCAAGGTCGAACACGTACATCGCCCGCGCTTCGGAAGCATCGCGCATGGACTGCAGCTTCTTTTGCAGCGTCGGGTACAAATTCCTGCCTTCGTCGCCCGGCTGAAGTGCGCTGAAGTAGCTTCCATTGAGTTGCGCTGCAGAGGTCTTGGCGACTACCACGAGCCGTTCGCCCATCTCGGCGTCGAGCGCACGTTTTGCCGTGTCGTAGAATAGATAACTACTAGCCGTCAAAACCAAGACCACCAGCAGCGCAATGGTGAGGGTCGTCTTGGTTTGGAGTCGGATCTTCATGCGCTTTTTCGCACGTAGTAATTAATGAATAGCGACCTGAGAAAAAATTGGTCCATGGCGTGGGCCGTGTGTTGAGCCTCCACTGAATTTATCGGAAAAATGCCTTCCCCGGCAAATTTCTGCCGTCCTCGACGAAAATTTGCCGCGTCCCGTGCCAAAATCTGCCCCAAACCCCCTTTGATTCAGTGCCTTTTTCGTTGGCACGGAAATTGCAGAGTGCATAGGTGTCCAATGCCATGGCAAAAAATGCACAATGCAGCAACGCGGTGTTCATAGTTTGAACTACCCGCTTAACTCGGAGGAGAGACCATGAAACTCAACATGAGCAAACCAATCGTTGCGGTGCTTATTCCCGCACTTATTGGAATAATCAGCTGTTCTGATAATCCAATAAAGTCCGGCGGCGAAAACGCTGAATCGGGCAGGTCTGAGTCGGCCGGAGAACATAGCGGTAACGCAGAAGGCGCAGGCCACGAAGGTCGTGAAGGTAGCGAAGGCGGAGCAGGCCGTTTAGTCGCCAGTTCAGGCGGTGGTGAAGGCGGAGAGGGCGGCGGTGAGCACGGGAGCGGTGCAGGTGGTGGCGAAGGCGGTGAAAGCCACGCCGGCAGCGAAGGCGGCGATGCTGGCGGCGAAGGACAGCCACTAGCCCCCGACCAGCGCTACGACCAGACGCGCAACGGCGCACGGTTAGTCATGGTGTACGATTCCACCAGAAATGCGTTCTACGGCCTAGTGAAGAATACGACCAATCAAACGTTGACCCGGGTGCGGGTGGAAATACATCTGTCTGACGCAGCCAACGCAATCATCGCGGAGTTGGGGCCCACCACGCCGACGGACCTCGCGCCGGGTGGGATGCTGCCCATCACTCTGTCAGCCGCCGGCCAGACTTTTACTGCCTGGTCGCCCCATGTGGAAGTCGGCTCTGGCGAAGGCGGTGAAGGCAGCGGTGAGCACGGAAGTGGTACAGGTGGTAGCGAAGGTGGTGAAGGCGGCGGAGGCGAGGGTAATGAGACCAGCGGCCATGCCGAAGGCCCCGAAGGCGGCGGAGGCGATCCATCGAGCCCAATCCTCGCGCTCGACGAGTCGTTTGACGGCGTCGTCAACGGCGTGCGCGTGGCCATGTCCTATGACCCGGTCAGGCGCTCGTTCTCGGGCACCGTCGAGAACGCGATGGCGCTGACTGCCTGCTCCGTCCAGATCGAACTCAACCTCAAGCAGGGCACGCGCACGGTCGTCGAGTTGGGGCCGTCCCCAGTCGGCGATTTAGCACCGGGTGCCAGTGCGACCACTGAACTGTTGGTCGACGACGAGCCGCTGGCGGCGGGAGTAGCTTTCGACGCCTGGGAGATCCATCCGGAGGTGTTTGACTGCAACTGCCCCGTTCCCAACTCCTCAAGTGGCGAAGGCGGCGAAGGCGGTGAAAGCCACGCCGGTAGGGAAGGTAGTGAAGGCAGCGAAGGCGGCGACATAGCTCAGCAACTGGCCCCCGACCAGTCCTACGACCAGACGCGCAACGGCGCACGGTTAACCATGTCGTATAGCCCCAGCCAGGATGCGTTCTACGGCACAGTGGAGAATACGACCAACCAAACGTTGACCCGGGTGCGGGTGGAAATACATCTGACGGACCAGTCCGGCGCGATCATCGCGGAGTTGGGGCCCACCACGCCGACGGACCTCGCGCCGGGTGGGATGCTGCTCATCACTCTGCCAGCCGCTGGCCAAGCTTTTACTGGCTGGTCGCCCCATGCGGAGGTCGGCTCTGGCGAAGGCGGAGAGGGCGGAGGCAGTGAAAGTGGCGGTGAGCACGGGAGCGGTGCAGGTGGCGGCGAAGGCGGCGGTGAGCACGGGAGCGGTGCAGGTGGTGGCGAAGGTGGTGAAAGCCACGCCGGCCGTGAAGGCGGCAGCGGGTGAAATTTCATAGTTGCCAACTCGCCCACTCGGCGAGATAGCGAAAGCAAGGGTAAAGCTGGCCGGTTGTACATTCAATCGGCCAGCTTTCTCTATTTCTTCTACCTCCCCAAGTGGCGGTCGGCAAAGTCCAAGTACTGCTCCCAATCGTACTCGGCGAGGTCGTGACCGCCGCTGCGGATGTGGTAGCCGATTTGGCCCATGACCGGCTGATCGACGGCGGGCATCTGCGCAGCCGGCAAGCCATCGGTCCCGAGCAGGCGATAGACGGGATCGGCGGCGAGGGCAGAGAGAAATTCGCCGCGCGGATCGGCCCAGCCGTCCTCGACAGCGCTAGCTACGTACAGAGGACGCGGCGCGCAAAGTGCCAATAGCTGATGCTGATCTACGGGCAGCTCGTCTTCGGCATCGTTATAGCGTCTGAAATTGTCGCAGAACCAGTGCGGGAACGCATGATTAATACGCGCAACGGTCTCGCCGTAGCGCCGCCGCGAGAGCGCGGCCCCACCGCAGCCAGAGTCGTTGGAAATGACCAAGGCAAAGCGCAGGTCGCAGGCCCCGGCCCACAGCGCGGTCTTGCCCAGCCGCGAGTGGCCGAGCACGGCGACCCGTTCGTGGTCGCAGTCCGGGTCGATTTGCAGATAATCCACAACCCGGCTCAAACCCCACGCCCAAGCGCCGATAGCACCCCACTCGTCAGGGGCGGGCCGGTTTTGTCCCTCTTGGTAGAACAGCGGATGGACGCCGTTTTGATAGCCGTCGTCGTAGTCGGGGTCGAGGTCGCCGCAGTACATGGTGGCCAAGCCGTAGCCGCGCGCGATGATCTTGGCGACGGGCCAGCGTCTTTCCAAGCAGCCGCGCGAGTTGAAAGTGGCGCGGTGATTGACGATGCCGTTTTGCGCCTCGGCGCGCATCCAGCGGGTGTTGAGGTGGATCGCGGGATCGCGTTGGATGGAGTGATTGCCAAAGAAGTTGAGACCCAAGAAGACCGGCACCGGGCCAGACGCATCGGCGGGTCGATAGAGCAGGATGTCCATGCTCGGGCCGTTATGGTCATCGGTAAAGCACACGCGGACTTGGCGTCTCAGAGCACTACCTGAAAGAGCCTCACCCTCTTCGGTGGTAACGAAGTGGATGCTGGGCAGAGGACCGAGCATCTCGCCGAAGACATGCGTCTTGAAGAGCTGAAGAATCTCCGGGCGGCGCACCTCAGTCCAAGTAGCCGCGTCGGCCACGGGTTCGCCGCTGGCCATCGTCAGCGGGTCGGGCAACGCGTACGAGGGGACTTTGGCTTCGTCGTAATTGGCTTCGCTTGGGGGCATAGTCGCTGGTATGAGGGGGTGCGAGACTTTGGGCCGTGGTTCAGTCGTCGAAGTTATAGACGAAGGAGAGCCAGGGGATGGGAAATCCCTCTTTGAGGACCTCGCCGATGATAATGACACCGGCATCAACAGCTATCCTAGGACCGAAAAAGCGGAGGGCGAGGCCCAACGGCTGTTGGTCGAGCCCGAGATCTTCGCCGGTAATGAGCCAGTTTTCCGAAACCAAGGCCATGCTCTCGGAGAGGCGGATATTGCCGCCGAGGAGGAGAACTGGATGCTCGGCGAAATCCACATCCTCGTCCTCCTCGGCGATGTAGCCTAGACCGATGCCACAGGTAAAGCTCTCGTCGGGGGTGCCTTTGGACCCTACCACAAAGACCATACCTCCAGCTCCTTCGTTGGCGACATTCATATAGAGCACGCCCGCGGAAAGGGCGACATCGTCGCTGTCGTAGAGGCTGAACTTGGGAGCCACTGACAGGACTTGGTCGCTCAATCCCAACCCAGGGACAACCGACAGACCCGCCGCCACGCCGAGGCGGTCGGTGAAACCGTAGGCCATGCCGGGGAAGAATACGTAGTAATCGAAGAAATAGCGATCTCCTCGGCGCAATGGCCTGCCAGTAGGTGCGAACATCAGGCGGGTGTAGTTGGGGTCAGGACGGGAGAAAGCACCAGCACGGCGCTTTTTTATCGCAACAATGGACGTTCTCGGCACCTTTATTTCTAGGCCCGACAGCGTCTCGACGAGGATGTAGGTTTCGGTCTCCTGAATGATGGCACCTTCAAGTTGGGTGCCGTCGGTGAGGGAAATGGACGTCAGCGAATCGGCGAGGCTGTCCTGCTCCTCGGCACCCGAGGGCATGGCCACTTGAAGCAAGAGCCAGAGCGCATAAGAAACCCATTTGATCTGTGGATTCACTGCGTTTTGCGCCGCCTCAATCGCCCGCCAGAATCGGGTGCAGCGGATGATCCCAGGGGCCGCCGGCTTCCATCTCGTCGGCCGCGCCAGCCGCGTCGTGCGTCCCGGTAAACGTGGTGTAATCGGGCATGTAGATAATGGCAAACGCGCGGCGCGGCGCAGCGGTCTGGTTGGGACCGGCGTAGTGGAAGGTGCAGCCGTGGTGGAAGGTAATGCCGCCGGCTTTCATGTCCATGGTCACCGGCTCGGGCACGTCGTAACCCTGTTCCTTCATTTTATCGACGATACTCTCGCCAGCAACGCCTAATTTGATCGGTTCGAGCCGCTCGTACTGGTGCGAACCAGGCACAAAGTGGAGGCAGCCGTTGTCTGCGGTCACGTCGTCCACTGCAATCCACGCCGACAGCGCGCCGACTGGGTCCATCGGCCAATAGGGAGCGTCCTGATGCCAGTTCGTCTCCTTGCTCGTTTGGCCAGGCGGCTTGATCATCGCGTGATCGTGGTAGATGCGCACGTGGCGGCAGCCGCTCAGGCGGCGGGCGGTCTCGGCCAAGCGCGAATGGAAGGCGATTTCCTTGGCGTCCGGATAGTCGGTCCAGAGATTGACCATCTGATTGAAAACGCGCTCGTACTCTTCCGACCCGCGGCCATCATTCTCGGCCCCTCTGATGCGGGCGCGATGCGTGTCGATGGCGTGGTCAATGGCTTGGCGCAGCGAAGCGATCTCCTCGGCGGAGAAGAAGTGCTCGTAGCGGATGTAGCCGTTTTGCTGAAAGAATTCGGCGTCGGCTGGCGTCGCCGGGCTTATTGTAGGCATGAAGGCAAGGCCTTAATTTTTGCGGTGGCAATCAAACACTCAACAGGGGTAGAACATGGCCGAAGTAACGATGTACCACAACCCACAATGCTCTAAAAGTCGGCAGACGTTGGCTCTATTGTCCGAGCAAGGCGTGGAGGCAAACGTCGTCGAATACTTACAAACACCGCCGGACGCCAAAACCCTAGACGAGCTTTTGCAAAAGCTCGGACTGGAACCTCGGGAACTAATGCGCACCAAAGAAGACGAATACCAAGCGCTGGGGTTGGCCGAGGTGACGGACCGCGCGCAGCTCATTCAGGCGATGGTCGAACACCCCATCTTGATCGAGCGGCCCATCGTCGTCAAGGGAAATCAAGCGCGTCTCGGGCGACCGCCGGAGCAAGTCCTGGACATCCTCTAGATGCTAAAACTGGGGTTTCTCGCCTCGCACACCGGGTCGAACATGCAGGCGATCATCGATGCCTGTCAGGCGAGGACGCTAGCGGCCGAACCGCGCGTAGTGATTAGCAACAACTCGCAATCGGGTGCGCTGGTGCGAGCGCGGCAGGCGAACATCGCGGCGTACCACCTGAGCGAGCGGACGCACAGCGAGGCGCTGGGAGGAGCGATTCTGGCAGCAATGCAGCGGCACGAGGTCGAAGTGATCTGTCTGGCCGGATACATGAAGAAGCTAGGGGCGGAGATTTTGGCAGCCTACGAAGGGCGGATTTTGAATATCCACCCCGCCCTGTTGCCCAAGTTCGGCGGACAGGGCATGTATGGGATGCGGGTTCACGAGGCCGTATTGGCCGCTGGAGAGCGCGAGAGCGGGGCGACGATCCACCTAGTAGATGAAGAATACGACCACGGACGGATCCTCGCACAGGAAAAGGTTCCGGTTAAAGCAGAAGACACGCCCGAGACGTTACAAAAACGGGTGTTAGCAGTGGAACACCAGCTCTACGCGGCGACCCTCGCGCGGATCGCGGCCGGCGAAATCACTATTCCTCTTCCTCGCTCCCGCGCATAATGCGTCGCAAGTGCCCAAGCTCCTCGACGATGGTGCGACGCTCTAGCAGCCCGAGAACAATCCCGTACGCCAACGCCATAATCCCGCTCCGCAAGACAAAATCGCCCACCGCATAATCCAAGACCCAACGGTCGTACAACCACCCGCATACCGCAGCGGCCAACAATCCCACGGCCGGCGCGGCCAATACCTTGAACCAATTGACGCGCACATAGGCGCGCAAACCAACGCACAGTCCTAAGAAACCCACGCCAGCCACCGCGCCCATGCTGTACGCCACGCCCTCCGCACCCCACAACACGCCCAGCGCGGGGACGGCAAAAAGAGCCACTACCCCCTGTATCCCCACTATGCACGCGGACCGTCGCGTCGCCCCTACGGCCCACAGCAGACTAAACCCATCACTGAGCAGCGGACGCAACAGCGCATACGCCGCCAGCCAAACCACAATGCGCGATGACGCAGCCCATTGGCCACCTAAGAGGGCGATTACTTCGCGGGCATTAAAAACCAAAATTAGCGACACTGGAGCCGACACTCTCAACACTAGGCTGATCATCTTGGAGAACAACTCGCCCAATCGCTCGCGCTCGTTCCGATACCGCGAGTACAGGGCACCGCTGTAGTTGAGGATAATATGCGCGATGACCGCAGTGGGAATCTGCACCAGCCACCAAGCCGTCTCGTAGAGCGCGAGCGCCGTATCGCCGACGACCAAGCGCACGACCAATTTGTCGTACCACCAAATAAAAATCTGCAAGACCCAGCCAATCCAGATCCACACGCCATAGCCCAATAAGCGGCGCGCCCAAACCCAGTCGAAGTGCAGCAAGGCGAGGCGCAGGGGTCGGCTACACCAAGTAGCAGTAGAAAAAAACAGCACGTACACCACGCTGAGCACCGAGTACGTAGTCCACCCCCCCAATATCAAACTCCACTCTTCCCACCCAGCGCGGGCCGCCAACAGCGCGCAACTCAAGGCCAACAGCGTCCCCACCCCGTGAAACAGGGAGAGCCTGCCAAACTCAAAATCCATCCTCAGCAGGGCCTCTGAAGTCAGGCTCAGTTGGCGCACAAAGTGCAGCGCCGCCAGTACCCACGCGACTTGGGCAAAGGTCCAGGAAAAATCCTCTGGGAAGAACAACGTCAAGGCCAAGACGACCCCGCTGGTCAACAAACACGACAGCAAGGTAATGCACGCATTCAGCGCAAAGTGCGTGCCGACGAATTCCTCGACTCGATCCTGAAAGTGCAACAGCGCGTGCGTCAGGCCGAATTCGCGCAGACTGGACAGCATGGTAAAGACCGTCACGCCCAAAAACACATCGGCAAAAACACTCGGTTCGAGCTGTCTTTTGATCAGAACCGTCAGTCCCACGCTGCACAGCCTCGCAGCATAGCCCGTGCCCAAGGTATAGAAAAATCCCTTGAACATCTTTTGCGGCGTAATCATGGGTTCCTAGCGGACGCGGGCCGCTCCGCATCGGTAGTCGCGTGGGTCGCCGAGGCGGGCTTGTAACGCGTTGCCTGTCATATCAGTATGACGCTGGACCCAGTTGACCTCGTCGGCCAATGTGCAGTCGAAAAGGCCGGGATCGTCGGCACCAATGGCCAGTCGGACATCGGAGGCCAAGAAGCGATGCACTGGATGATCCTTGGCGTCGGGCACCGCACCGATGCGCAAGTTGGAGGTCGGACAGGTCTCGACGACCGTGCCGAGCGCGATCAAGCGGCTAAGCGCGAAGTCCTGCCGCCTGCGCACTGCTTCGCGGCGCGGAGGATCGTATGTGCGGCAAACGAGCGCATCGCGAGGCCGCGCCGAGAGGCGGCTGCGTTCCCGCATCAGGGCTTGGTCATCGACCGGGACGCCGAATTTTTCCAACGCGTCCTTGTGATGCAAATCATAGGCAATCTGGGCCAAGCGTTCGCTAACCCGCTCCCTCTCGTGGGCTTGGGGCCGGCGAGTCACGGCGATCTCCGGGTCGAGCCCGAGCGCAGTACAGTGCCCCAAGCGATGCGCACCCAACTCTGCCGCTTGGTGGCACCAGCGCACTGCGCTTTCAAGCGATTTGTCAAAGTACACTTCGCCCACGTGATAGGCCACGTCGAGCGCGCGCTCCGGGTGCCGCTCGTTGTCGCGGCGCAGGCGGCGGAAGAAGGCGCGGGTGCTCGCGGGCGGGTAGCCTTCCTCAAAGTGGCAGAAGTCGAGACCGACGATCGCGGGGATCAAATCCTCGTTTTCGTCGAGCAGGCGTTGAACTAGTCGGTAGCATTCGAGCGGTGCCCAGCGCGGCAGGCTGATGAGATAGCGGGCGGTAAAGTCCGAGGTGCAGGCTTGGGCGATGGCGCGAGCAGTCAGCTCGTGAAACTGCACGAAGGCTTCGGGCTGAATGTGGTCATAGGGAGCCATGGCGCGGTATTCGACGTAGCGCAGCCCTTCGCGCCGATGGTGGGCAAAGATCCGGTGCAGTATTTCTTCTGGCTCGCCCAAAACGTTCCACCAATGGCGATAGATGCAGATGGCCAAGTTGAACTTGGCTTGGAAATGGGCAAAGTCGCCGCCGTCTTCTGCGCCGTACACGCAGTGCGCCTTGAGCGCGTCGAGACATTGGCTGTGAAGCGCCTCGCGGAATAGCGCGACCGGATCGGGACGCCGGCCATAGGCGCGTTCGAAGCTATCGACAAACAGCGACCAGTCGATTTTTTCGTAGTGGTCGCGGGCCAAGTCGAGGAGATCGGCGGCAAAGAGGCTGCCGCCGATGTGGACGTGAAGCTCGCAGGTCTTGGCAGCCTGGAGGGAGGGCTCCGTCACCCGTCACTCCAGCGCAGGCATATCGACCGCGTCGTCGCGGCGCTCGTGCATGTTCGCTTCCATGGCCTCTGGGTAGCGATGTGGGAGGTGGGAGACTTCGTCGAGCCGGGCGCGAGCCTCGTCCGGGAGACAAAAGCTGCCAGCGAGCATGTTGTCGCGCGCCTGCTCGACGGTGCGCGCGCCAATGATGACCGAAGTGATGGCCGGTTGTTCCAACACCCAGCGCAGGGCAACTTGCGCCGGCGAACGGCCCATCTCGTCGGCTACCGCTATGAGCGTCTCTAAGGTCTGGTCGGCATTGGCGGCAAAATAGCTTTGCGGGTAGGCCCAAGCATCCGCGGAGCGCGTGCCTTCCAAGGTGCGCTCGCCGGGTTTGTATTTGCCGGAGAGAAAGCCGCCGCCGAGCGGACTCCACACCACCACGCCCAGTCCCTTGAGCTGACAGACGGGAATCAGCTCCTGCTCGATGTCGCGCACGACCAAGCTGTATTGCGGCTGGAAGCACTCAAAGCGCGCCAATCCATTCGCATCCGATATCCACAACGCCTCCATCAAACGCCACGCCTGATAGTTGGAACAGGCGGTATAGCGCACCTTGCCTTGGCGAACCAAATCGTCGAGCGCGCGCAGCATCTCCTCCAACGAAGTCTGGGTATCCACGTGGTGAATGTAATAGAGGTCGATGTAATCTGTTTGCAATCGCTGGAGGCTGTCCTCAACGGCATTCATAATGCGCACCCGCGACATCCCCGAGTCGTTGGGGCCAGGCCCCATGGGGTTGAAGAACTTGGTGGCGATGACCGCATCGCGGCGACGGCCCTTGAGCGCCTTGCCGGTGATGACCTCGGACTCGCCGCCGCCATACGAATCGGCCGTGTCGAAGAAATTGATACCCGCGTCAAACGCCAGATCAACGATCCGCTTGGCCTCCCGTTCGTCCGTGCTGTGGCCAAAGGTCATGGTTCCAAGGCAAATTTCCGATACTTTGAGGCCGGTGCGGCCCATTCTGCGGTATTCCATGGTTTTACCTCCTAAGCTTCCACTGCCTCTCGCTGATAGTACTCCGCAAGGATCTCGGCCACCTCCGGCCGCGCAAACTCCGGCGGCAGGGCCTCGCCAGCGGCTAGCATCTCGCGGACTTGGGTTCCCGACAGGAACAGGTACGCGTCGCCGCTGTCCGGGCAGTCGCGCATCATCACCACCGCGTTGCACTTCTTGCACCAGACCGTGTGATCGCCGCGGAAAATTTCGATTTCGAGGGCGTCGTCGATATCATCGAAAATGGTCTGCGCGTCAAACGCTCCGTAGTAATCGCCAACGCCCGCGTGGTCGCGGCCTACGATCAGATGCGTGCAGCCGCTGTTCTGGCGGAAGATGGCGTGCAGCACGGCTTCGCGTGGACCGGCGTAGAGCATGTCAAAGCCATAGCCGGCGATCATCACTGTGTTTTCCGGGAAGTAGAGCTCGACCATCTTGCGGATAGAGGCGTCGCGCACGTCGGCCGGGATGTCGCCGGCCTTGAGCTTGCCCAGCAGCATGTGGATGAGGATGCCATCGGCCTCGACGGCCTGCTGGGCCATGCGGCACAGCTCCTCGTGGGCGCGGTGCATGGGGTTGCGGGTCTGGAAGGCCACGACCCGGTCCCAACCGCGCTCGGCGATCTCGGCGCGCAGCTCGACCGCGGTGCGGAAGGTCGCGGGAAAGTCGCCGGGGAAGTACGAGAAGTTGAGCACCTCAATTGGCCCAGCGATGAGGGTGTCGCCTGCAGCTTTGAACGCCGCGACTCCGGGATGGGCGTCGTCGTCCGTGCCAAAGACTTGGTCAATGATGGCGGCGCGCTCCGCATCTGACAGCAATTCGACCGCAGTCACTCCCTGGATGGCAATAATGGGATTGCCGTCCACATTGGGATCCAACAAGGCGATGCGACTGCCGGGGACCACGCCCTCCGGAACCTGATCGCCGGGGACCATATTGACGACTGGGGTGGGCCACAGCAGGCCGTCGGTCGTGTGCATGTTGGCAGCTACGCTCTTGGCGTCAGCGGCGTCCATAAAGCCTGTAAGCGGGGTAAAGTATCCCGAGCCGAGCATGACGGCTGAGGATGCAGCAGCGGAAGAGACGACTACAGCGGGCAGGCCAGCGGCTTCTTCTAAAAGCTGGGCACGCACTGCATCGTCTTCGACGTAGAGCGGTTTGAGTTCTTCTGCGCCGTGGGGTTTAATCACAGTATTCTCCTTGGTTAGCTGTGCGTTTAATGTACGGGAATGCCGGCTTCGGCGAGGATGCGGTGGACATTGGCGGCGGCTCTGGGGTATTTCTCGTTGGGCAAGTGTTCGAGGAGCATGTAGCCGTCGGGATGGGCGTCGTGCCACAGCTTGAGCGCGGTGGCGACATCGAGTTCGCCGTCACCGGGTATCTCTTCGTCGATGTGGAGCACCAAGCCAGGAGACAGCTTGATATCCTTGCAATGCCCGACGCTGGAGATGGGATTCATAATCTCAAATATGTGCTGCAGACGCTCGGTGCTGTTGTACACTTGGTCCAAGTTCTGAAAATGGTTGACGTAATCCATCACCACGGTCATGCGCTCGGAGCCAACTTCTTGCAGCACGTCGCGGTTTATCTCCGGCGATCCCATGATGGTGAGCAGATGCGTCTCAATGACCACCGTGACAGCTTCGGACTCGGCTTTGGCCGCCACGCGCTTGAGGGTCTCGACGAGCAGGGCGCGCGCCTCGGGCGTGAGATTGAGTGGCGACGGCGAGTACGAGCCGACTGGGTTGCGGCTGCCCGTGCGGATCAGACAGGTGTGGGCAGCCAAGTCGCGGGCGACTTCAATGCCGCGCTCGATCTTGCTTACTACTTGGTCGCGCACCGCAGAGTCGGGATCAAACAGGCACTCGGAAAAGCCAATGCCGAACTGGGGTAGCTCCATGCCCGCGGCCGCAATGGTATCGCGCACCTTGTGGCACTCTGCGGCGGTGATGGCAGATAGATTTTCCCCTGGGGCGTGAAAGGCCGTGCCCGTGAGGTTGAGCGCCTTGATCGCCGCTAGGTGTTGGTCGCTGATTTCGCGAAAGTCCGAGGGCAACATGCCGACGACGCCGAGCCGCATGAGGAAAGCTCCTTGTTGAAATTGTGCAGTGAACAGGGGCCGAATCACCTCAAAAACTGACCATTGGTACAGATAACGTCAACACGCGAGCCGTTTGCCGAACCGAGGCGAGGAGCCTACTATTTGATGTTTTGACCACTCTAACAACTTCCTAACGAACCATGACCTTCGCCCTGTCGTTTATCACCACCCTCGTCTCCGGCCTCTACACCTGCTTGTGGGGCGCGTTCAAAGACGCTCCGTATGAGGGCTTCAAGCCCAAGACCTTTCCGCGCAGCATGTACTTCCACATCGCGATCTTTTTGCCGCTGTACTTCATCCCGTATTTCAGCGCGCAATTCCAGCATCTCGGCCTCGTGCAAATGTTTTTCCTGATCATGGGCCTAGAGCGCTTCCTCGCCGAAATCTACAAGGGCTTCTTCCGCACTGAAGATCAGCAAAAGTACTTCGTCCCCTCGCGCATAACCTTCTTTGGCCGCCCGATCACCAGCGACCTCGTCCGCCATAGCGCAGGAGTCCTAATCGTCGCCATTGTCTTCGCCTTCCTCCTCGTAGCCGCGCCCATCGAGAGCTTCTGGGGCTATCTGGTAACCGGGTATTGCACCGGGCTGCTCGTGGCCTCGGGGGGTGCTTATAAGGACGCGCCCTTCGAGGGATTCAAGTGGCTCAAATTCCAGCGCTCTGGAGTCGTCTTGGCCGCCTTGAGTCCGCTGTTTTACTTCCTCGGCAACCCCGAACACCCGGTCGGGCTGGGCTTTCTCATCTACATGAACGGCGGGCTAGAGCGATTCACCGTCGAGTACTACAAGACTTATATCCAGCGCAATATGTCCGGGAAATTCCAACCCAACCTGCCCCGCATCCAGCGCGAATTGGCCACCCGCGAGAAGTTCCACTACGCGGCCTTGGTGATTATCGCCGGACTAGCCGCGCTCTACGCCCATGAACGCGGCGCACTATGACGCAGTAGTCATCGGCTCCGGGTTCGGCGGCTCACTGGTGGCCCACGCGCTGGTGCAAGCCGGGCTGAAGACCGCGCTGCTAGAGCGGGGCCAATGGGCCAAGCGCGATGCCGCCGACTGGGATCAGCGCACTATCCTGCTGCAAAAGCGCTACCGCTCGGCCTCGCCCCTTCTGATCAAGCAGTACGGACGCCGCACCTTCCAGCGCACCTATCCCAACGAGGTCGTCGGCGGCAACTCGGTCTTTTTCGGCGGGGCGTCGCTGCGGCTGCGTCCGGCGGACTTTGCCTGCTGGCCCTTGTCCTATGCAGACCTAGCGCCGTACTATGCCCGCGCCGAACAACTCCTCGGGGTCCACGGCGAGGTGGGTACCGATCCCTACCAACCCCCGGGGCTGGAGGCCTATCCGCGCCGCGCCGTTGAGCTGAGCGCGCCGGCCCAGCGCATTTACCAAGCGGGGACAGACATAGGGCTACAACCGTTCAGGATCCCGCTGGCAATCAACTTTTCCGACCGCACCCGGCCCCTCTGCCTGCGCTGCATCACCTGCGATGGGTTCCCCTGCAAGGTAGAGGCTAAAAACGACATGGCTTCCACTGTGCTGGCCACTGCTTCGGCGGCCGGACTAGAGATCATCGTCGGCGCGGTAGCACAGCGGCTAGTGCAACGGAGCGGACGCGTCGAGCAGGTCGAATACGTGGACAGCACTTCCCGGCAGACCCACGCGCTCTCGGCCGACTTAGTGATCCTAGCCGCTGGGGCGCTCAACAGCCCGGCCCTGATGCTCCGCTCGGGATTCAACCACCCCCTGATTGGGCGCTTTCTCATGCGCCACTGCAACGGGATTGCCAATTGCATCTTTCCCTTTCGCACCAATCCGCAGCAGGTCTTCCACAAACAACTCTGCTTTTCCGATTTCTACGAAGACCTGCGCGCGGAATTGGGCACGGCCGTGGGCGTCATCCAAGACATCTACACGCCGGCTCCCCCCATCATCCGGCACCACGCCCCGTGGGGCTTCAAGACGCTCGTCGGGCTGCTGACTGGCTATATGCAGAACTTGCTCTGCATTGCCGAGGACGATCCAAGCCGCGACAACCGCGTGTCACTGTCCAACGAGCAGGACATCTTCGGCATGGAACTGGTGCAGGTAGAGCACGCCTATAGCGACGCCGACTGTCGCCGCCGCGATTACCTGCTGGCCAAAGCAGAAGCCGTATTGCGCCAAGCAGGTGGTCTGCTGCGCTATCGCTACTTGATCGATTCCTTCTCTCACGCCATAGGCACCCTGCGCTGCGCCACCGCGCCAGAAGAAGGCGTCCTCGACGTGGATTGCCGCTATTGGGGCAGCGAAAATCTCTACGTGTCCGACGGCAGCTTCATGCCCTCTTCGGGCGGGGTAAATCCGAGCTTGACCATTGCGGCCAACGCACTGCGGGTCGCCGAGCGGATCTTGGAGCAGCGATGAAAAAGGTCTGTCTAATAGGATGCGGCACCATCGGTCGCCTGCACGCGAAAAACCTCGTCGGCAAGGTCGAGCTATCCTTTCACAGCCGCACGCCGGCCAGCGCAGAGGCCCTCAGCCGCCAATGCGGCGGTGGGCAGATCTTCGCATCGTACGCCGACGTCCTCGACAGCGCAGTGGATGCGGTGCTAATCAGCTCGCCGCCAGATGCCCATCGGCCGCAGGTCGTCTCCGCATTGGCAGCCGGCAAGGGAGTGCTGGTGGAAAAACCGTTGTGCGCCACAGAAGACGATTTAGCGGCGATTGGCGCGGCATCAGCAGCCCATCCAGACGCACTGCTGATGATCGCGGAAAACTACTACTACAAGCCCTCGCTCAAGCTCCTCAAGTGGATCATCCAACAGGATTTTATCGGCCAAGTGCAACAGGCGACCCTTGGCAAGTGCTTTACCCAGCAGGCCACGGGATGGAAAAGCAGCTATGGCGCACTGCTAGAGGGAGGGATCCACTTCGTGGCCCTCGGAGCAGACCTTTTCGCCGAGGCACCCCAGCGGGTGACTGCGGAGTTCCCCGGACACCAAGCGGGCGACCCGGAGCGGAATTCGGTAGTGCGGGTCGAATACCCATCGAGGGCCGAGCTAGTGTTGCGCTACGCTTGGAACGCCTTCAGCTTGACCAAGGGCACCTTTCAGCACGCGCGGATTTTGGGGACTGAGGGGCGGATCGTCTTCGAGTGCAATGGGCTATACGTGCGGTTGCGGGGGCGGCGGAAGCGGCTCTACTTTCCGGGCATAGGGGACTTGATGGGCTACAAAGGCATGATGCAGGATTTCTTGCAGTGCTTGCAGGAGCCGGGGCGACAGCCGTATTCGAACTTGGCTCGGGCTGAGCGAGACCTAGGCATTGTATTTACAGCGTATAAAGGATTGAAATAACATGAGCGAAGCGGAAAAAATCATCTATTCGATGTACAAGGTGAGCAAGCACTACAACCGGAAGGCGATTATCACCGACATTTCACTGTCGTACTTCTACGGGGCCAAGATCGGCGTGTTAGGCTTGAATGGGTCGGGGAAGAGCACGCTGTTGCGGATTATGGCGGGCATCGACGGCGAGTACGAGGGGACCATTAGCATCCAGCCGGGATTTACCGTCGGATTCCTGGAACAGGAGCCCGAGTTAGAAAAAGGCAAGACGGTCAAGGAGATCGTCGAGGAAGGGGTACAGGAGACCGTGGATTTGCTGCGCGAGTACGAGGACATCAACGCCCAGTTCGCCGAGCCTATGGACGACGACGCCATGAACGCCTTGATCGAGCGGCAGGCCACCGTGGCCGAACAACTCGACGCAGCCGGAGCCTGGGATCTGGACAGTCGGTTAGATATGGCCATGGACGCCTTGCGCTGTCCGCCCGAAGACCAGGAAGTCTCCACGCTTTCGGGCGGCGAGCGGCGGCGGGTGGCGCTGTGTCGGTTGTTGCTCCGCCAGCCGGATATTCTGCTCCTCGACGAGCCGACCAACCACCTCGACGCCGAGACGGTGGCGTGGCTGGAGGGGCATTTGCATCAGTACCAGGGGACGGTGATCGCCGTCACCCACGACCGGTATTTTCTCGACAATGTGGCGGGCTGGATTCTGGAGCTGGATCAGGGACATGGCGTACCGTGGAAGGGGAATTACTCGTCGTGGCTAGAGCAGAAAAAGGAGCGCCTGCGGCTAGAAGAAAAAAGCGAGAGCGAAAGACAGCGGACGCTGGAGCGCGAACTGGAATGGATTCGCATGACGCCAAGGGCCAAGCAACAGAAGAACAAGGCCCGGATCAGGGCCTACGAGGAACTGCTAAATCAGGATCGAGTGCAGCGGAACGAGGAGGTGCAGCTCTACATTCCGCCGGGGCCGCGGCTGGGCGATATCGCCATTGAGGCCAAAGGCGTGAGCAAGCGCTACGGCGACCGCATTATCTTCGAGAACATGGATTTCGCGCTGCCCTCGGGCGGGATCGTCGGAGTCATCGGACCCAACGGCGCGGGCAAGACGACCCTGTTCCGGCTGATTACCGGCCAAGAGACCACCGACAGCGGCCAGCTCCACATCGGCGAGACCGTGCAACTGGGATATGTAGATCAGAGCCGGGAAACCCTGGTAGGGGAAAACACGGTCTGGCAGGAAGTCTCGGGCGGCGAGGAAGAGCTTGAGCTGGGCGAGCGCAAGGTAAATTCGCGGGCGTACCTCGCGCGCTTCAACTTCCTCGGTGCCGACCAACAGCAAAAGGTGGGTACGCTCTCTGGCGGACAGCGCAATCGGGTGCATCTGGCCAAGGTGCTCAAAGAGCAGGCCAATGTATTCCTACTCGACGAGCCGACCAACGACCTAGACGTGCATACGCTGCGCGCATTAGAGGAGGGGTTGGAAAACTTCGCTGGCTGCGTGGTAGTCATCAGCCACGACCGGTGGTTTTTAGACCGCATCGCCACGCACATTCTAGCGTTTGAGGGCGACAGCCAAGTCTATTGGTTCGAGGGCAACTTTTCGGAGTACGAGGAAAACAAGAAGGCGCGGCTAGGCGAGGATTCCGTCGTGCCTCAGCGAGTCCGCTACCGCCAACTGACGCGGGACTAATTCTGTAGTTCACCACCGCTTACATACTATGCAGCGCGCTCTCGACCCTATTGAGCGCTTCGTCGATATCGTCCAAGGTGTGCTGGGCTGACACGCCGTGGTGGCCGGCGACGAGCGTGCCGTAGTCGTGGAAATAGACCCCTTTGTTGGCGCAGACGCGGATGAATTGCCCGGCCATCTCCTGATCGCGGTTGAGGCTATCGTCAAACCGCTCGACCGGATCGGTGAAGCCGAAGAAGATGCCGAAACGCGCACCCAGCCCCTGCACCCGGGCGGGCACGCCAGCGCGCTCAAACAGTCCGGCCAAACCGTCGCAGAACCGACCTCCAGCTTCATAGATGTGATCGTAAAACCCCGGACTAGTCAGCTCGTTGACGGTAGCCAGCGCTGTCATGACGGCCGGCGGGCTGCCGGTGAAGGTCCCACTCTGGGCCACCTCGCCAAGCGGTCCCACCTGGTCCATGATTTCGGCTTTGCCAGCGATGACGGTGAGCGGAGCGCCAGCGGCGACCGCCTTGCCCAAAACGCAAACATCCGGAGTGACGCCGTAGTACCCCTGCGCGCAGTCGGGCCCAGTGCGGAAGGCCGAGAGCACCTCGTCGTATATGAGGACGATATCGTGGGCACTGGCTTGGTCGCGGACGAACTGCATGTACTCGGTGTCGGCGACGATGCAACCTTGGTTGTAATTGATCGGCTCCATGATGATGCCGCCGATCTCGTCGCCGTGCTCGCGCAGCGCTCTTTCCAAGGCGGCCTCGTCCTTCCACGGCACGACGATGATGAGGTCGTCCATCTGCGGAGGCATGCCCGCAGACTCACCACAAGGTTCGACGTAGCTGCCCGGAGTCACCGGCGTCAACGGCGTGTGCGCATTGAACATGACGTAGTCGTAAAGACCGTGAAAGTGCCCCCAGAATTTGAGAATCTTGTGCTTGCCGGTATGGGCGCGAGCCAAGCGAACACAGACCATCGTCGCCTCTGAGCCGGTATTGCCGTAGCGAACGCGCTCGGCGCAGGGGACGATCTCGGTGATCCGCCGCGCCAAGTCAGTATGTGCTTCGGTTTCGTAGCCGGAGAGAATGCCCGCGTCCACTGCCGCGGTCATGGCCTCGCGCGTTGCCGGGTGGTTGTAGCCCAAAAACGCGGCTCCGTGGGCCAAGTTGAAATCGATGTACTCCTTGCCATCGACATCGTAGATGCGGCAGCCCTCGGCATTGCGCAGGTAGAGGGCGTACCCCAGGCATGGGTTGTGCCGTGCCGAAGCGCCGACGCCTCCCGGCAAGTAGCGCTTGGCTTCGGCTCTGAGATCACTCTGTGACATCGTCTGTATCGTGGACATCGCTGTTCGTTCCTTTGTGAAGATAGACTGGTCCTTTCGCTGTTCCATTATTGTCCTTTTTAATCGCACAAGTCAAGACGCCTTGCCCGAATGACCTTGTGAAGTACCATCCAAAAAGGCAAGTATGCTAATCTTTTTGTCAAATATACTTGACATTACAATTTTTTAGATTATGTTCTTTAGTAAAGCAAGCTTTACTTTATGCAAAGGACAGCAGACTTATGGAGAAGCCAATGGTCAATTTGAGTTGTCTTACTAGCGGCAGTGCAAAAAACACAATTCGTTTTCTTTGTTGGACCCTTGCTTGGTCAATGACGATGGTGTTGGCCGACAAAGCGATATTATACGAATGGCATTCCTCTGCTTTGATCTCCGCTATCGCAATTGTCCTCAACGCGGGCATCGGCATCGGCATGATCCTGTCGTATTTGCGCCATCTGAAATACATGGATGAGCTACAGCGCAAAATCCAACTCGATGCACTGGCTATAGCTATGGGCGTCGCGCTCGTCGGCAGTTTTAGTTATTCGCTGATGGTAACTGCAAAATTCATAACGGATGCAGAAGTCTCAGATATCATTTTGCTGATGACGTTTACATTCGTGGTCTCCGTTATCGTTGGCCATATCCGCTACCGATGAAAAACCGCCTAAAGGTGTTGCGCGCCGAGCGCGACTGGACCCAGGCCGATCTCGCGGAGCGTCTGGAGGTCTCGCGGCAAACGGTGAACGCCCTAGAAAAGGGCAAATACGACCCCAGTCTGCCGCTGGCATTTAAGATCGCCCACGTGTTTTCCGCGCCGATCGAAGCAATCTTTATACACGAGACGGAAGTCAGTTGACGCGGGATTAAATTGCACCGCAAAACCTTGCTCCTGTTCTCATTCTAATGTACCGTACACATTAGGACCATATGGCAGAATGTATCTGACTACGACTTTTCCTGATGGAGCGGCGTAGCCTCCCTTCACCGTGCATACAGAACGCGAAAATACCTTGGACGACACCGAGCGGCTGCAACTCGCCCGCCAAGCCTTTGCCGACAACTACGCCCGCTGTTTCTGGTATATGCGCCGCGACTTGGAAATAGGCGTCGAAGATATACCCGAGATCGCCCGCGGCTTGCGCCTGCACGGAGGTCGGCAGGGATTTATTCTGGCCGCCCGCCTATGCCCCTAAGCGCGTTTCAGCAATCCATCCTGCGCTTGTTAGCGCAAAACCGCAGCCCAGAAAGCTATGTAGCTGGTGCTACGGTCCTGCACCAAATTCCCGACAGTCCGCGTTTTTCCGATGACCTAGATATGTTCCACGACGCGGAAGACAGCGTCGCGCGGAGTGCCGCGTTCGACGTTGCCGTCCTAGACGCGAATGGCTTTGCGATCGAATGGATTTTGCGGCAGCCAGCCTATCTCAGGGCCATCGCGGCGAAGGAAGGGCAGTCCCTTAGATTGGAGTGGGCTCAGGATTCCGCTTTCCGCTTCTTTCCCGTTGAACAAGACGAACTATGCGGCTACCGCCTGCACCGGGCCGACGCGGCCACCAACAAGGTGTTGGCTTTGGCCGGACGCCGGGAGGCGCGCGATTTCATCGACGTTCTGCACTTGGACAGCAGCTATCTCTCGTTAGGAGCGCTGTGTTGGGCAGCCTGTGGGAAAGATCAGGGCTATACGCCGGATTTCTTGCTCAACCAATTGAATCGCAACGCGGCTTTTACCCAAGAGGAAATCCAGCGACTAGACTTGGCGATCCCCCAGAAGCTACCGGATCTGAAGCGTCAGTGGTGCGCGGCAATGGAGCGGGCCGGTAGATTGCTGACCGCACTGCCTGCGAACGAAGTGGGTTGCCTCTATCTGGACAGACAACAGTCCGCTCCTGTGCAACCCGACCCAACACACGAGGCATTTGCCTCATTGCAACGACATTTTGGGTCCGTGCGCGGAGCCTGGCCTACGATCTGTTGAACGGAGCTTCTTTGTCAAAACAGACGATCTCTGAAACTGGACAGAAATAGGTAGTGGGGTATTATGAAAAAAGGCGGACATAAACACACTTGTTTTATGGGCCTAATCTTGATCGTCTAGGACGATCGGGCTTTATGGGCCGAGGCCGCCTCTTCTCCCGAGTACTAAGCTCAACCCGATCTCGTTGTAGTTGCCATCAACCCATCGGCTGTAATCAATCTTGACCTGCCAGACAAAGGGTCGCTCTTTCATCGTCTGGTAGCCCAATCCAATTCCCACAGTGGCATCTTTATCCCCACTGGGAAAGTATCCACCTATTTCCCCCTCTATATAATACCCATCTTGGTTATGCCCTCGCGGGTAATAGGACACGATCCCTCCTAGCTTCCGATACCAGGGGTTGGGATAGTCGTCATTACTCCAGGTATAACCCAAGTAGGCATAGGGGCCAAAAGCGGCGTATTGGCTAGGGAACCACTTGAGGTAGAGCGCGCGTGTCGAAGGTATGCTTATGGTGATAAATCGGCTATCCTTATCTGCAAGAGACGATACAACACCAAACTGCGCCCCCAGTTCAAAAGAAAAAGCCGCAAGGGGCCAGCCAAAAACAAGAAGGCTTCCAACACAAAGCTTAGTACACCAGTTCTCTCCAGTAATCCGACGGATCATCTATCCATCTCCAGTAATGGATTTGGGTGACCGTAATATCACGACCGTCAAAAGGCTCTGCAAATCGGTTGCACTCTTGGTCTGCTTAGCTTTTGCTTCTTCCGCACCGGGCGTGATAGTGCTTGATTTTGTTTCAAACCCACTGGTAGGTGTTGCAGCAGGTGTCGTAGCCGGACATGTGGGGTCTGAGTATGTAGGACTTAGACCAATAATGCCGGTAGTAGGTTCCTTTGAAATCTAGTCGTTGCTGAGTGACTCACTACCATAGAATAACCCCCGATGCAGGTCGAGCACCGGGGGCTATTCCTGTTAGGTACGATGGCACTCAGGCGATGGCCGCAAGCGCCTTGCGGGCGAAAACCTTGGCCAAGTGACGGCGGTACTCTTCGCCAGCAAAGTGGTCGGCGAGTACCTCCTGTCCGTCGGCCGCCTGTGCAGCGGCAGCAGCGATCGATTCCTCGCTCAAGCCGCCGCTGAGGGCCTCTTCAACCCCACTATCGCGGAAGGCCGCATTGGCCACGCCCGTAAAGGCCACCTTCACCGCGCCTCCGGCCGAGGCGACAGCGCAGCCCACCACGGCAAAGCGCGAGGCTGGATGCGGAAACTTGACATACGCCGACTTGTCCGCAGCCGAAACTCGCACCTCAGTGATGATCTCATCCGGCGCGAGCGCGGTCAAAAACAGATCGATGAAAAACTCGTCGGCCGGAATCGAACGCCCGCCGTCGGGTCCCCTGACGACAATCTCAGCCCCCAACGCCAAAATCGCAGCCGGGTAGTCAGCCGCCGGATCGGCGTGGGCCAAGGACCCGCCAATAGTGCCCTTGTTGCGCACTTGCGGATCGCCGATGACCGAAGCAGCTTGGGCCAAGGCCGAGGCATTGGCACTCACCAAGTCCGAGGACGCAATCTGCTGGTGGGTAGTAGTCGCACCAATAGCAATGGTGCCGCCGTCCTCTCTGATGTAGTTGAGCTCGGCGATCCGGCCAATGTCGATCAGCGCGCCCGGTGACGACAGGCGCAGCTTCATGGCCGGCAACAGGCTGTGGCCGCCAGCTAAGAGCTTGGCGTCGTCCGAGAGGAGCTCAATCGCCTCATCTACTGAAGAGGGACGATGATAGTCAAACGCGACAGGTATCATGGTCGTCTTCTCCTTAGCTGGCTTGTTGGATGGCCTGCCACACCTTCTGCGGCGTCAGCGGCATAGCCAAGTCGCGCACGCCCAAAGGCCACAGGGCATCAATTACGGCGTTGACAATGGCCGGCGGCGAGCCAATCGTGCCGGTCTCGCCAGCACCCTTGACGCCGAGAGGATTGTGCGGGCAGGGCGTGACAGTGTGGTCGGTTTCAAAGGAAGGCAAGTCGTCGGCGCGCGGCAGGACGTAGTCCATGTACGAGCCAGAAATGAGCTGGCCACTGTCGTCGTACACAGCCTCCTCAAACAGGGCTTGGCCAATGCCGTGCGTAATGCCGCCGTGGACTTGGCCTTCGACGATCATGGGATTGACGATATTGCCCACGTCGTCAACAGCGACGTAGCGCCGCACCGCAACCACGCCGGTCTCGGCATCCACCTCCACGACCGCGATGTGAGCACCGAAGGGAAAGGTAAAATTGGCCGGGTCGTAGAAGCTGGTAAACTCCAACCCCGGCTCCAGCCCCTCGGGAAAATTGTGCGGCACGTACGCGGCCAGTGAGACCTCGCCAAAGGAGATTGACTGGTCGGTGCCCTTGACCGTCCAACTGCCCTCGGCGAATTCGAGGTCTTCCTCGGCGGCTTCGAGCAAGTGGGCCGCGATCTTGGCCCCCTTCTCCTTGATCTTGTCCATGCTCTTGACGATGGCTGTGCCGCCGACAGCCAGCGAGCGCGAGCCGTACGTGCCCATGCCAAAGGGCACGGACTCGGTGTCGCCGTGAATGATATCCACGTCTTCGATCCCCACGCCCAACCCATCGGCCACCACCTGGGCGAAGGTCGTCTCGTGCCCCTGCCCGTGCGAGTGGCTGCCGGTGAAGACCGTGACTTTGCCGGTCGGCTGGACGCGGACGCCCGCGCTCTCAAACAGGCCAGCGCGCGCACCTAATGCGCCAACCACGGCCGAGGGCGCGATACCGCAGGCCTCGATATAGGTCGAAAAGCCAATGCCGATATGGCGACCGTTGCCAGCGGCGCGCACCTGTGCCTGCTCTGCGCGCAGTTCGTCGTAGCCGATGGCCGCGAGGGCCTTTTCGAGCGCGGCCCCGTAGTTGCCGCTGTCGTATTGCAGGGCCACTTGGGTCTGATAGCCCTCCTGCTCGACGCCGTCAAAGGCTGGGATAAAGTTTTGGCTCCGCAGTTGGGCCGGGTCGCGGCCCGTCTCCAAGGCAGCCTGCTCAATAGTGCGCTCGAGGACGTACGTGGCCTCGGGGCGGCCCGCGCCACGCAGAGCATCAACTGGCGTAGTGTTGGTGAAGACGCCGGTGACATCGACGTGGACCGCCGGGGTCGTGTACAACCCCTGCAAAAGCGTGCCGTAGAGATACGTGGGCACGCACGGCGCAAAGGTCGATAGGTACGCGCCGAGGTTGGCGACGGTCTTGACCCGCAGGCCGACGAAATTCCCATCGGCGTCGAGGCCGAGATCTACCTTGGTGTGATGGTCGCGGCCGTGGGCGTCGGTGAGGAATGCCTCGCTGCGGCTGGCAGTCCACTTGACCGGACGGCCAATCTGGCGCGAGCACCACGTGACGAGGACTTCTTCGGCGTAGTGAAAAATTTTCGAGCCAAAGCCACCGCCCACATCCGGCGACACCACGCGCACCTTGTGCTCGGGCAGACCCAAGACAAACGCCGTCATCAGCAGGCGAATGACGTGGGGGTTCTGCGACGAGGTGTAGAGCGTGTAGTGGTCGCGCGCGCCGTCGTAATCGCCGATGGCGCAGCGCGGCTCAATCGCGTTGGGGATGAGCCGTTGGTTGTCGAACTCCAACGTGGTGATGTGCGCGGCGCTGGCCAAGGCGGCGTCCGTGGCCGCTTGATCGCCGAGCTCCCAGTCGAAGGGCGTGTTGTTGGGCACATCGTCGAACAACTGCGGCGCGCCCTCGGCCGTCGCTTGGGTTGCCGCGACGACCGCGTCCAAAACCTCGTACTCCACGGCCACCAACTCAGCGGCGTCCGCAGCTTGTTCGCGGCTCTCGGCCAAGACGATGGCAACCGGGTCGCCGACGTGGCGCACCTTGGTCGCAGCCAACACCGGATGGGCCGGCTCCTTCATGGTGTCGCCACTTTTGAAATCCACCTGCCAGCCGCAGGGCAGGCCGCCGACGCCAGCAGCTTCGAGGTCGGCACCCGTAAAGACGGCGACCACGCCATCGGCTGCGGCTGCGGCCGTCGTATCGACGTTATTGATCGCGGCGTGGGCATGCGGGCTGCGCACGAGCGCCGCAAAGGTCGAGTTGGGCAGGGCAATGTCATCGGTGTAGCGACCCTTGCCGGTGATAAAGCGCTGGTCTTCGACGCGCTTGACGGATTGTCCTATGACTCCCATAGCGGCCTCCTATGCGCTTTCGGCGGCGTGTTGGACCGCCTTGATGATGTTGTCGTAGCCCGTGCAGCGGCAAAAGTTGCCTTCGAGCGCGTGGCGAACCTCCGCGTCGCTGGGCGTTGCATTGCGCTCTAGCAACTGCCAAGCGGCCATGATCATGCCGGGCGTGCAAAAGCCGCACTGCAAGCCGTGGGTCTCGCGGAAGGCTTCCTGTAGCGGGTGCAGCGTGCCGTTGGCCGCAAGCCCTTCGATGGTCGTTATCTCCGCGCCGTCGGCTTGCACCGCAAGCATGGTGCAGACCTTGACGGCTTGGCCATCGACGATAGCGGTACAGGCACCGCAGTTGCTGGTGTCGCAGCCAACGTGCGTGCCCGTCAGGCCCAACTCATCGCGCAAATAGTTGACGAGCATCTGGCGCGGCTCCACCTCGTGCTCGTGGGTCTGACCGTTGACAGTGACCTTGATTGCTACTGACATAGCCACCTCCTTGAATGGAATTGCGAATTGCGAATTGCGAATTGCGGCCGGGGCCGGGAATTCGCAATTCCTAATTCCTAATTGACACTTCGCGCTCCAGCGCCTTAAAAAACTGATTGGTAAACATCCGCGCCACGCCCGAGAGCAGGCGCTGCCCCATGCTCGCCAACCGGCCCGTCAACTGCGAGCCGCCCTCGACTTCCACCGTGGTCGTCTCGTGGTCTTGGTCAGTGAGCTGGACGTGGCCCTCGGCCGCGATCTGGCCGATTTTGCCATCGACGTCGATGAGCAGGCGATAGCTTTCCGGCTCCTTGCTATCGACGACTTGCAGCGCACCGTTGAAGGTACTGTTGATCGGTCCCATTTTGATGTGCAGCACAGCTTGGTACTGGCCGGGGCCAGTTTGCTCCAAGGTATCGACACCTGGCGTGATGCGCGCCAACACCTCGGGATCGTTGAGCAAGTCCCACATGACTTGCCTTGGGGCGCGAAAAGTATGAGAACCTGCAAGCTGCATGGGCCGATACTATTGTTAAGGGCCAGAAGCAAGTGACGCGGTGGTGGATAGTACAAAATTTTGCCTGTCTTTGTCAATCAAGTGATTGCTCTGCCAGCTAAAGCAGGCGGTCTTACGGCGAGTTGGATAAGCTAACGCAGCGGAGCGACGGATTGAGATGACCAGATTCGCAAATCTTAGCGGAATCGTGCTAGCGGCGGGGCGTTCCTCCAGGATGGAGGGTACCAATAAGTTGCTGCTGCCTTGGAAGGAGCAATGCGTCCTTCAAGTCGTGGTGGAGCAGGTCTGCGAGGTGGGTTTGGGGGAAGTGGTCGTGGTGACAGGGCATCAGCGGACAGAGGTAGAGGAAGCACTGAGCCGCTATCCCGTGCGGCTGGTACACAACCCAGATTTTGCCGAGGGAATGGCCGCCTCTATCAGAGTGGGCGTGGAAGAGGCAGTCGGCGAGCAAGGGTATCTCTTTGCCCTAGGAGATATGCCGCAGATAGCTGGTACGACGATGCTAAAGGTCGCCGAGGCGTTGAAAAGCAGCGAGACTATCGCCGTGCCAGTGAGCAACGGGCGACGCGGCCATCCAGTAGCTATCGGCAGCGCCTATCGAGATGCCTTGCTCGCGTTGATTGGCGATCGGGGAGCGCGGCCAGTCTTGAAAAAAAACGCAGCCAGCGTCGTCGAAGTACCCGTTGAGGACGAGGGCATCTTCGTGGATGTGGATACGCGGGAAAGCTATCGAGCGGCGCGGACCGCATTGCAATAGAACAATTAACCAACCAATAGCTGCAGCGCGGTTTCCACGTTCAACATCGCCGCGTCTTCCTCCCGTTCCAAAAACGGACGCACATCGGCCGCCACCTGATCCCACTCCAGCACCCGTAGCCGGCTGCCGACCACTTCCCGCCAAGTCCGCTCCGTTAGTGCCTCGCCAGGCCACTGCGTCTGCTGCAACGCCGCATTGAGTAGAGATAGATTGGGCGCAGGCCACGTCCGGTCACTCAAGTACCATATCAAGTCGTATAGATCCCGCCCTTTGGTATAAGGGCGCTGTAGGATCGCATGTAGTTTGCCGGCTAGCAGGGAAGCTCGGTCGTGATGCTGGAGCCGCAGTGTCACGTGTCGGCGCACCAAACGGGTCTCCAGCACGACACCAGTTGGCGGGTTCGTATCGACCTCGATGCGCACGGAGAGAATTGCGTCTTGATGCGGAGAAAGACCGGCCTCGTACAGCAGGCCCTTGAAGCGCACGAACGCGCGGTGGACGGTCTGCCGGTCGTTTAAGCCGAGCCCGACTTCGTACCCCTCGCGAGCAAATTCTGCGCGAATGGCTGTTAAATAAGCGCGCAAATCGTAGAGAGCCGGATCGCCTTCGAGCGTAAAGTCGAGGTCTTCGGAGTAGCGCGGTAGCGCAAAGAGAAAGCGCAGGCTAGTGCCCCCCTGAAACGCCAGCGGCACCATCGCCCCCGCGCGCTGTAAAGCATCCAAGATGCGGGCTTGCAAGTATTCGCGCAGGATGTTGCGCCCCTGCAAGGAATCCGCCGCCTGCACGAGTTGAAACAGGTGATACTTCATAGCTGCTCGTAGCCCAACGTCTCGTCTTGGGCTAGTGAGCGAATGCACCGCACGGCTCTCAGTAACTTGGGACGGGCGGCGATAGCAGCCAATCTATCCAGTTCCGCTAGGTCGAGGCTCCCCCAGTCGAGGCGCAGCTCATTGATATAGGCAGGTGCATCACCACTCGGCTGCAGATAGATCAGATCGAGCAGTGCCTTTTCTGGCGCAGCGACAAAAGCCAACTGGCCATGTGCCAACTCCACGTGTTGATAGCCGTAGAGCAGATCGGTCTTGAGGTGGCGAAAGGAAAAGCGACCTAGCGGCGTCTGGCGGAGCTGCGGACGTCCGGCCGTCACACTGGTCACTTCCGGCACGTACTCGGGAATCACACCAGCGTGGGCCAACGCCGACAGACCGCTGACATACGAGCCGCGCACCAGTCGATTGGCGACGAGGAAGGGATGGGGCGCGGTCTGGCGGTAGGGCGGCGCCAGCGCGTAGAGCCCGCGCCGTAGCTGGTGCAGTCGTCCAGCTTGGGTCCAGCGCACGAGCTGCCGCCGCATATCGCTTGGATTTACGGACCCAGCCAAGAGCAGGCCGGTTTCAAATACCGGCTCATCGGCCACAATGGCGAGCAATTGATCGAATTTCATAACAATAAATTACCTTTAATGGCAATTTATTGCAATAAAACATGCTTTTGTCGTCACTCCTCCGGCGGCACCAAGCGCTGCGTCGTCTCCGCCCGGTCGCGTATCTCCTGCCAATCCCACAACTGAGGTATGAATTCCACATCGGCCCAAAGCTGGGCTTGGTCGGCGTAGTGCGGGCTAGCCGGGTGGCCGGAGGCCCCCAGCGGCGCGATCCAGCGCGAGCGGGTCCAGTCGGAGGGATCGAAGATATAGCGGTTGACCGAAAGACCCGTAACTGTGAAGTCGTCGAAGGCGTAGCTGCCGGCTAGGGGCGTATCGCCATCGCCGTGGACGGAGAGCGAAGGGGGGTCGAGAAAGGAAGCGGCCTCGGGAAAAACCACAGAGAATGGGTGCTGAGGTCGGGTGCAGTGCAATCGGCCCCAACTCCATTGGCTCATGTCGTCGCCAAGAGCCTCTTTGAGAGCAGCGAGCGCGCCGGTCAAGGCCCCGGTCAGAGCCTGGGACCAAGTTTGACCGGACGGTAGCAGTGCCGTATCGCCGCGCTCAATAGCGAGAGTCGCTTCGAGGGTGATGAGACGCCAGTGGGCGTCGCCGCCAGCCTCTGCGAGCAAGGTCATGGCGTCGCCGCCAAATAGGTTCTGCGCGATGTGGTAGCCAAGTAGGGCGCGGGTTTGCGCATAGATCGTCGGCTGGACTTGGTCGCGGTCCATCCGGCAGTCCCACTGGCGCAGCAAATCGAGAGCTTGGGCGCAGTCGGCGTCGGGCGGATCGATGGCGAGCAAGGCCCGCGTAAAGACCTGGGCCGGCAGCGAGACGCATTCGGCGTGGATGCGGCCCATCGCCTCGGGCGTGGCCGTGCCCTTTGCCAGTTCGAGAATGCGGGTCTGGATGCGGCGGGCGCGGTAGTCGGGGCTAAAGACGAGCCCGACGTAGTAGGGATAATCCGGGCCGGTCACGCGCTGGTTGCAGGTGATGGCATAGCCCGTTGCGGGGTCTATGGCCTTGGGCAACTCGGCGTGGGGGATGTAGCCCTGCCACTCGTGCTCGCCGCTCCAGCCGGGAACGGCGCGCCAGCCGTTTGCAGCCTCGCGCACCGGGATCCGGCCCTCGTGCAGATAACCGAAGCAGCCGTGGACATCGGCGACGGCGTAGTTGTTGACGCGGTCGTTCCAGCGGGCGAAAGCTTGGTGCAAGTCCTCGACCGAGCGGGCGCGCATGGCATCGCGGGCCGCGTCGGCCCAAGGAGTACCTTCGATGAGGCCGGGGTCGCTGATGGCGATGGCCTGACCTTTGCGCGGGTCTCCAGCGATGATAGGTCCGTGGTGGGTAATGACGACCTCAGCGGTAACGGATGCCGCGCCGCGGACGTGGATTTCTTCCCGCAGGATTTCCGCTGGCCGCCACGCGCCGCTGAATTCGTACTCCAAGCCATCGGCCGTTTCGCGAAAGCGCTCGACGAACAGATCTTGGGTATCTGCACTGCCGTAGGTCATGCCCCAAGCCACGTACTCGTTGTGGCAAAAGTGCAGGGTGCCGGGGACGCCGGGCACAGAATAGCCGCTGACGGCGAAGTCGGGGCAGGCGATATGGACTTGGTAATAGACGGAAGGAGTGTCGAGGCCGCGGTGTGAGTCGCCGGCCACCAGCGGCAAGCCCGAATCCGTGTACTCTCCCGCGATGGACCACGCATTGGAGCCGGGGTCGGTCTCGCGGCTGAGGGCCGTGAGGCCGTCGAGAGGTTCTCCCTGGTACTCAGCGCCGGGAGGCACGGTGAGCAGGTGGCCTTGGGGATAGCCTTTGATTAACTGAGCAAGGTTCGCGGCCACAATACTGTAGCCGGACTGCTCAGGGCCGACGACTTGGGCCAGACGAGTGCGCCAGAGCTTGGATTCAAAGGTGCCGAGCAGGCTGTTGCGCATCTTGTACACAGCGAGGCAGTGCCAGCTTTCCCACGGCTCGGGGCGCTGGCCGAGGAGTTGGTACTCAACAGGCAGGGCCGTTGTCGTCGCCAAAAAGGCGTTGACGCCAGCGGCGTACGCGTCGAGCATGGCGCGAGCTTGGGGACTGGACGCTTCGTAGTCCAACTTGGCGGTGCGGCCCATGCCCGCGGCGCGCAAAAGGCGGTCGCGGTCCAGTCCTGCAGGGCCAGCCCATTCAGACCAGCGGCCCAAAGCCTGATGGCGATCGAAGTCCATATGCCACAGGCGGTCTTGAGCCGTGGCAAAGCCCTGAGCGAAGAACATATCGGCTTCGCCTTCAGCTTGGATATGGGGGATTCCCCAAGGATCGCGGTGGATGGTGACGGTATTTTCAAGGCCCTCGCAACACTGGGTGCTTTCGAGGTCGGGAAGGGCGGCTTGAAGGTCTTCGGCACTGATAGGCATTGCGTTCCTCTTGCGTTATTGGTTTAGAGTATTCTGCAAGGCAAATGCGTTTGCCGCAACATGTATATTGATACGTTTTAGAATTGGCAGTCGCTTCCCAGACATCTATCATCATAACTCATAGTCGGCTGAAGAGAAACGACTCGGTCCTCCTTTTTTTATTGCCATTGTTCAGGCTCGCGTTCAGCCTCTAGAACATGGCACTTTTCATCCTCTTCAGGGTCCGAGGCGGCGCAGTTTTGCGTCTATGTCGCCTGCCTCTCGCTCACGCGGCTTCATTCTGGCTTCTCCTACTCATTGCAGCCGTCCCGACGCGTGCTGAATCACCGGACGACTCCACGCGCGCTGTAACGGCCTTGCGCGTCGATCAGCCGCCGCAGATTGACGGTCATCTCTCCGAGCCTGATTGGCAGAAGGCCGAGGTAGCCGGGAACTTCTTCCGCGCTCAGCAAAATCGCGGCATGCCCGCACGACTGCGCACGGAGGCATTCGTTCTCTACGATGCGGTGGCGATCTATGTCGGCTTCCGCTGTTGGGAGCCGGATATGACCGGACTCCGCGAAACCCTGACGCGCCGCGACACGCGGATTTGGGACGACGCCGTCGAAGTCATTTTCGATACCTACCACGACGACCGCAATGCCTACATCTTCGGCATCAACACGCTCGCAACGCAGATGGATCAGCGCGTCAGCAACGAGAGTTCCTTCACCTTTGCCTGGGACGCCTCGTGGGAGGCAGAGGTACAGAAGTACGCAGACCACTGGACCGCTGAATTTGCCATACCGTTGGCCGAACTGCAGTACGATAAAGAGGGCACCACGTGGGGTGTGAACTTCTGGCGGGCGCACCCCATCGATCAGGAATCCTATTCTTGGTCCGACACAGGCGGTGACTTTGGCCGCATCTCCGAATTCGGTGAGCTGCGAGGGCTTCAGCTAACCACGGTCACAACAGAGACCGTCCGCCTAGCTTTTCTGCCCTACGCCAGCTACCGCGCCCTCGAAGATCGCCCCGACGACGGAGATGCTGGCATCGATTTAATCTACCAGCCGTCGGCCAGCCTGATCGGCAACCTGACAGTGTTTCCCGATTTCTCACAGCTAGAGAGCGACCCAACGCTGATCAACGTCAACGACGAACGCGAGCTGTCTTTGCCCGAACGCCGGCCATTCTTTCGCGATGGAGCAGAACTTTTCGATCTGCCTCTGCGCCTGTTCTACACGCGCCGAGTGCAAGAAATCGATTTAGGCGTCAAGGGCACGGGAAAAATGGGCGGCTACACGTGGGCCGCTGTAAACACGTACGGCAAGCTCATCGACCGCTACGACGGCAATGCCAAACGACGCGCCAACCTCGTCAACCTACGCCTCAACCGCGACATTGGCGAGCGCACCGTCATCGGCGCCATGGCGGTCCACAAGCACCAGAGCGACCGCGATGTGGGCCTGCTGTCCCTCAACGGTCGCCTCGGTCTCGGGCGCGACTGGACCGCCACGAGCCAGTTCGTAGGCAACTCCACCGGCAGCAGCCCTCATTATGCCTATCACGTCTCGACCGAATGGCGCAACCAGTCGGGTCTGAGTGGTTTTGTCGAACTCGAAGAGATTCGCGACGGATTTCGGCCGAACGAAACCGGTCTGGAAGACGAGGCGTATCGCCGCGCACGGGGCAGCTTTACCTTCCTCAACGAGTATTCAGAAGGCAGCACACTCAATGCCCTCGTGCTGCGCGGCCGAGTGTTCCGGCAGACAGACGAGACGGGTCGTCTGCGCGAACAGTACGCCCAAGCTGAGGGGTCGTTCGATGTGGGCCGTTTCGATTTCTATTCGCTGGCCCGCGTCGGACAACTGCGGGAAGCCGGACGCCTCTGGAACACGCGATTTACTGGTGCCGACCTCGAATACACATCGACATGGGGTTTCGTCGGTATCTACAACCAGATCGGCAGCCGCCAAGGCATTTTCAACTGGTTTGTCAGCCTAGACGCCAACGCCAACCTTTTCAGCCGACTGACCATCAGCTTGGCTGCACACCGTTTCGACTGGCGCGACCGACGGGAAACGCTCGTCATGCGCACGACGACGAACTACCAGTTCACCCGCCACGTCGGTCTGCGGCTGTTCCACGAGCGCGTAATTGAGCAAACCGACGGCACCACTAAGGACAATTTCAACACGGTCTTCGACTATGAATTCACCCCCGAGAGTCACTTCTTTCTCGTCTTCGTGCGCGACCGCGACCGCACCAAAGCCGCTTTCAGCAAAATCGCCTATCTGTTCGGTGGAATCTGAAGGAAGAAATCGCGCTGTATCCTAAGTCGCTGCCGGCCGCGTCAAGCCGGCCGATCGTGGATCGGCCCCGGATGGTCGCGGAGCGAGCCGCCTTGGCGGCCGGTGAGCGCGGCTTGGATTTCGCCGAGAATGGATAGGGCGATTTCCTCGGTCGTTTCAGCGCCAATGTCGAGTCCGACGGGGCTGAACAGGCGTGCGGCCTGCTCAGCGCTTGGCGCGACGCCTTCTTTCTGCAAATCGGCGAGCAGGCGCTGGGTGCGCTGATGTGGGCCGAGGACGCCCAAGTAGGCGAGGGGCGCGTCGATCAAGTCCCGCAACAGAGCTTGATCCTGTAGATAGTTGTGGCTCATGATGACGGCGCACGAGCGGTTGTCGAACTGCAGGTCCTCGGGCAGATGATCGGGCTGGGCGAGGAGGACTTGCCTAGCCCAAGGGAAGCGCTCGGCGCGGGCATAGGCGGGCCGGTGGTCGGCGACGGTGACGCGCCAACCGAGTTCGCTAGCTAACTGGGCTAGGGGCACGGCGTCGTAACCAGCGCCGAAGAGATAGAGGGCGATGGGTGGCAGCAAAGGCTCTATGAGCAGGGCGGCCTTGCCGTGCGTCAACTCGTAGTGGCGCGTGTATCCCGGGGCGATGGGCAGTCGGGTGTCGTCGAGTGTCGCGAGGATTCCACTAGCAGCGTTAAGCGCAATCTCGCGCAGCTCCAAATCGGCGATGTCATCTCGGGCGTCTGCGGCCCCCATGCGGAGGCCGGACTGCTCCCGCTCGTCGAGGATCAGATGTTGGCCCGGCGCGGCATTCGTTGCGCCCTCGGTAGCAAAGACCGTGACGAGGACGCCGTGCCGATTCTCCAGGGCGCAGCCGTGCAAAAAGGTCGGATAATGAAACGGCGCATCTTGGGGCAGGCGCTCTAAGAGCACATCCACCGTGCCACTACAACCCAGACCAGTACCCCAGAGAATGTCGTCCTCAGAAGTGGCGTCGTAGTGCAGGAGGCGAGGTTGACCGTCGGCGAAGACAGCTTGCGCGTTTTCGCGCACATCGCCTTCGAGGCAGCCGCCGCTGATGGTGCCCAAGCTCTGAAGATCGGCTTCAATGAGCATGCGGGTGCCCGGGCCGCGATAGACCGAGCCAGAGGTCTGGACCACAGTGGCTAGAACATAAGACTCACCCGCCTCGTCGAGCACCCGGGCGCGACGGAGAATCGTCTGCAAGTCTTTCACGGCTCAACTCCAAAGCGCCGGTACCAATCAGCCCTCGTCGGTGCGGCGGGCAGGGCTTTCGTCGGCGCAGGTGGCTCAGGCCGTCGGCGCAGGTATTGCGCAGCCGTCGCACCGCGCAGCGTCATCAGGTATCCAACGAGCGCCTTGAGACTGTCGATATTGTGGGCTGGGGCAAAGAGGTCGATGTACGGCAAGGCGGCCTGCATCCCGCGCGTGGCGGGCCGATAATCCGGGCTGCCCAGCAAAGGGTTGAGCCAGATGAGGCAGCGGCTGCGGCGCTGCAACGCGTGCATACTTTCTTCGAGGATCTCAATATCGCCGGTGTCCCAGCCGTCGCTGACGATCAGCAGTGCGGTCTGGTGATCAACGAGATCGGCGTGTTCGCTGAGAAAAGTCTCCAGCGCGGCCCCAATGCGCGTGCCGCCCGACCAGTCCGGCACCTGCGCGGCAATCGCATCCAAACCCGCGCTTAGGTCGTTGCCCCTCAGCAGGGGCGCGACGTGGTGTAGCGAGGTCGCAAACACAAACGTCTCGATGCGGCGATAGGCGTTTTGGAAGGCGTACATGAACTGGATCAAAAAGCGGCTGTACAGATCCATGGACTTGCTGACATCGCACAGCAAGACCAGCTTGGGCTTCTGGCGGGTGCGGCGGCAATAAGAAAGATCCAACAACTCGCCGCCTCGGCGCAGGCTGGAACGAAGGGTGCGCCGCAAGTCGAGGCGGCCCGGCGGACGCGCGGGCCGATAGCGGCGGCTGAAGCGCGTGGCGAGCGCGCGGGCAATGGCTTGCAGCAACCGCCCGATTTCCTCCAGCTCTTCGGCGTTAAAGTCCTTAAAGTCGCGCTTTGTATGGACCTCAATGGGGCTGTATCCAGCGGCCTCGCGCTCCTCTTCGGTCGGCTCGCCCTGTTTGAGCCAATCGCGAACGCTCGTCAAACCATTCTTACCGGGACGGCTGGCACTATCCTTTTCAGAGGCAGAGGGCTCGGGCTGGGGCTGACCCAACTCGCCGGCGCGATCCCATACGGACCAATAAATATCAAAAAGCGCGTCGAACAGCTTCTGCTCGGCGGGCGTCTTGGCCAAAACCGTCCGCAGGCTTAGCCGGAAGTCCTCTGGGTCTGACAGGTCAATAGCTGCCAGGGCGCGGAGCGCGTCTTGCTCCTCGCCCAAGGCCACGCCGGCACGCTGGGCGCGCAACAGGCGACAGAAACCGACCACATTCGCGCTCAACGCGCCGTGCAATGCGATGTCGTCGATCTTGTGGTTCATCGTTCCGGAGCCAGCTTGGCGCGGACCCCCAATCCTTCTAAGAACTCGGCCAGCGATTGCTTCACCTGCGCCACGTCGCGTTGGTCCTTGAACACAATGCCCAAGGTATCCGCCACGACCTCGAGGTCGAGGTGGTGCTGGTGCAGGGCGACGAGGGCCTTGGCCCAGTCGAGGGTTTCGGCGACGCCGGGGACCTTTTCGAGGCGCTGCATGCGGATCTTTTCCATGAAGCGGCAGATCTGTTCGGCGAGCTGGATGTCGATCCCATTCACCTTGCGGCGCACGATCTCCACTTCCTTGTCAAATTCCGGGTAGTCGATCCACAAGTAGAAGCAGCGGCGGCGCACGGCATCGGAAAGCTCGCGGGTGCGATTGCTAGTCAGGATTACGTGCGGCCGCGCCGCCGCGCTGATGGTGCCGATTTCGGGGATGGTAATCTGCCAGTCGGACAGCACTTCGAGGAGAAAGCTCTCAAATTCCTCGTCGGCCCGGTCGAGTTCGTCGATCAGCAGCACCGGCGGGACGGGCTGGGTGATGGCTTGGAGCAAGGGGCGCTTGAGCAGGAAGTCCTCGGAAAAGAGGTCGGCCTCGCGCTCGGCTAGGGGGCGTTGGCTCTTCTCGTCGAGCTTGATGTGCAAAAGCTGGCGCTGGTAGTTCCACTCGTACAGCGCGGCGTGGGCATCTAGCCCCTCGTAGCACTGCAAGCGGATCAACTCGGTGTCGAGGGCGCGGGCTACGACCTTGGCGACCTCGGTTTTGCCGACGCCAGCCGGCCCCTCGATGAGCAAGGGACGCTCCAAGGTCTGAGCAAGGTACACGGACATGACAACTTGGCGATCGGCGACATACCCGTGCTCGGCGAGCATCTCTTGGATCGCGTCAGTGGTACTCATTAAACCTCTCTCGTTGCGCAGTATAGTGTCCTATTCGCCGCCTGCAACGCTTATCACAGGCGGGTCAAGTCCCTTAATATCACGCGCCGACTTCCGTACAGCAAGAACGCGCCCGCCGCGCCTGACATTGCCCACCGCTAGGGATTCTCTATATTCTCAAGTCTCTTTAACTCCGTCTGTGGATGCCTTTGTATGGCCCTTGAAACATCCGCCAAAACCGAGTTAGTGCGCGACCTTTTGGGCCGCCCGCTGGCCTCTTTGCGCGTGTCGGTAATCGACCGCTGCGACCTGCGCTGCCAGTACTGCATGCCCGAAGAGCACTACACTTGGCTGCCGAGTGAAGATATTCTCAACGCCTCCGAGCTCGAGCGCGTAGTCGATGCCTTTTGCCAAGTTGGCGTCCGCAGCGTGCGCCTGACCGGCGGCGAGCCGCTGTTGCGCGCCGATCTACTCGAACTCATCGCCCGACTCACACGACTACCGCTGGTCGAGGACCTAGCGCTGACGACCAATGCGAGGCGATTGGCGCACCGGGCTGAGGCGCTGCGAGAAGCCGGGCTGCGGCGGATCACCGTCAGCTTGGACTCGCTGCAATCGGCGCGCTTTGAGGCACTGACGCGGAGAGCCGCGCACGCCAAGGTCCTGGAGGGAATCCGCGCCGCCGCCGCGACTGGCTTTGACTCAATCAAAATCAACTCGGTCGTGATGCGCGGCTTCAACGACGACGAGTTGGTGGATCTGCTCGAATTCGGACGGGAGATAGGCGCAGAGGTCCGCTTCATCGAGTACATGGACGTCGGCGGGGCCACCCACTGGTCGCTCGGAGAGGTGGTGTCGCAGCAGGAGATGCTAGCGAAGCTGGAGGCGCACTACGGCCCTATCGAGCGCGAGGCAGGGCGTGGTTCTGCACCCGCAGAGCGCTTCCGCCTGCGCGACGGCACGAGCTTTGGCATCGTCGCGTCGGTCACCGAGCCGTTTTGCGGAGCTTGTGATCGCAGCCGATTGACAGCCGACGGCCTGTGGTACTTGTGCCTCTATGCCCAGCAGGGCACTGACCTGAAGCCTTTGCTGCGCAACGGAGCGGACCGCGAGCAACTGGTGCGACACATTCGCGCGGGATGGGCGGGACGGACGGACCGCAGCGCCGAAGAACGGCGAGAAGATCCACATCGCGGCGTGCTCTATCAAGTCGCAGAATTGCAAGCCGATCCGCACCGCGAGATGCACACCCGCGGCGGTTGAGCCGCACCTTCCCACTACATGGATTACTTTCGCGCCAAACGCTATTTGGACGCCCTGCCCGACTGGGAGGTCGGCCGTCCAGCGCTCGGGCCAATCGAGGATTACCTGCCGAGAATGCGCTCCCTGCTGACCCGCCTCGACGATCCGCAGACGCGTTTCCGCTCAATCATTGTCGGCGGCACCAACGGCAAGGGGACGGTCGCCAGCCTACTCGCCGCTATTCTAAAGGCGCACGGACACAAGGCCGGGCTGTACACTTCGCCACATCTACACACCCAGCGCGAGCGGGTCCGCATTGACGGCGAGATCCTCAGCAAGGAACAATGGGCCGACGCCGTATCGCATCTCGACGATTGCACCCGCGACTTTGGCCGGGAGACCTTGGGTTCGTTCAGCAAGTTTGAGGCCCTGACCGGCCTCGCGGCCCATCTCTTCGCGCAACAGGATGTGGAATTCGGGGTTTTCGAGGTAGGGCTTGGGGGCCGCTACGACGCGACTAACGCTTGGGACTCGGAGCTAGCAGTTCTGACGGCCATCGGCCTAGACCACGTGGACCTGCTGGGCAATACTTTGGAAGAAATCGCCGCTGACAAGCTGCACATCGCCCGATCGGGTCGCGTACTCGTCACCACGGCGGCGCAGGCACCCGAGGTGATGGACCTAATCCGGCAGACCTGTGTAAAACAAGAAGTGAAGTTACAAATCGCCGGAACGGAATGGCCCCTAGGCCACCTAACAGGCCATCCAGCAATCTACGCGGAAAATGCGCGGCTGGCCCTTGAAGCAGCGCAGAGACTCGTCCGAAGACTAGAAGACGAGATAGCGCACCAAGCCGTGGCGTCCCATCACTGGCCGGGCCGCTTTGAAGTCGCGCAAGAAAAGCCGTTGGTCCTACTCGACGGCGCGCACAATCCAGCGGCTGCCGAGGCGTTGGCCGGAGAGTTACAGCGGCTGAGCGGAGAGCGTCCCGTCGCCAATACCGGCGACGCATGGGTACTGCTCGTCGGCGCGGGAACAGGACACGATGCCGCAGGAATTTTGCGTGCCCTAGCGCCGGTGGCACAGCGGGTCTTGCTGACTTCGTCTGATCATCCACGAGCTCTGGCACCAGCGGTGCTAGCAGACTTGGCACCGGACGGCCTAGCCATAGAGCAGATACCTGCAAGCAGCCAAGCGCTCAAGCACGCGCGGGCGCTAGCGGGGCCCAAAGGCCGAGTCTGCGTGGCCGGGTCCCTGCACTTGGTAGCGCGGGCGCGGGAGTTTTTCAACCTGCCCGGCGAGCGCGACGGCATCACCGAAGACATGGCGCTGGAGAATCTGGAGTGCGTTGCCGAGGCGGGCCGGCGACAGGGACTCATCTGCGCGTGGATCTCGGACGACGGCACGCGGCTCAAGCTATCGGGCGGACGGCGTCCCTTGCGCTTCTGGCGCAACAAGCACCCCTTCAACGACTACGTCGAAGCCCGCCTCGCCGAAGACAAGGCATACCAATACGAGGATTTCGCCGCCGCCGGATTGCCAGTCCCCGATACGCTCAAGCTCTTCAACCCCTTAGCCGACGCGCGCTTCGACCGCTACAAAACGCACGCCACAGTCGCGGAAATCGTCGAAGAAGTAGTAGCGCGGTTCGAGTTCCCCCTATTGGTCAAAAAGTGCCATAGCTCACTGGCGCAGGGCGTGTTCTTGGAACACAACGCAGCAGACCTCGGCCAGCGGCTCGAAGCCCTCTTTGCCAACAGCGGCTTTTTAGACAACATCGCGCTAGTGCAGCAATACGTAGCCGGGCCGGAATATCGGGTCGTCGCCAGCCGCAACGAACTGTTACTGGCCTATCGCAAGGAAAGCGAGGCCGTGGGCGCAGACGGAGACCTCAATCCGCTGCATCAAGCTACGGGGCGCGCCGTGCGCGTAGAAGACGCGGCCCTGCTAGCGCAAATGCAACAGCTAACCGCACAAGTGGCCGGTGTGTACTCGCTCGGTTTTTACGCCATTGACCTCATCCACGGCGCGGACGGTTTCTCCATTATCGAAATCAATCCCAACCCCATGTGCTACGCGTACAACCGCGACAACGGCCGCCGGGACTTCATTCGGCTATACGAGCGGCTGCTCACCCAATTTGCCCTGTAAACCAGCTAAGGAAATCTCAATGGATATTCAGACCCGCCTCGTCCACGCTGGCGAGGAGCGCATAAACGGTGCCGTGGTGACGCCGATCTTCCAGAGCTCGACTTTTGTTTCACCTAAGGAGGAAGAGTACCACGACATCCGCTATCTCCGCCTCAACAACACACCCAATCACCGCGCCTTGCACGCCAAATTATCCGCTGTCTGCGGCGGCGAGGACGCCTTGGTCGCCGGCTCCGGGATGGCGGCGATCACCACTGCATTGATGACCGTGCTCAACAGCGGTGATCACCTGCTGATCCAAGACTGCCTCTACGGGGGCACGCACAGCTTTGTGACGCAGGATGCGCCGGGCTTGGGGCTGAGCTACGACTTTATCGCCGGCAACGCGCCCGAGACGTGGGCCGCCAAACTCCGGCCCGAGACGCGGGCGATCTACGTGGAGACCATGACCAACCCGCTGATGGAGGTCGCCGATTTAGAAGCGGTAGTAGCGTTTGCCCGCGAGCACGGGCTAGTCTCGCTGATCGACAATACCTTTGCCTCGCCGTGCAACTTCCGCCCGCTGGAGATCGGGTTCGACATAGAGCTACACAGCGCGACCAAGTACCTCAACGGCCATTCGGACCTCGTCGCGGGCGTAGTCGTCGGCTCGGCTGAGCACGTCAAAGCCATTAAACACAAGCTGAATCACTTGGGCGGCTCGCTGGATGTCCACGCCTGCTTTTTGTTGCAACGGGGCTTGAAAACCTTGTCGCTAAGAATGCGGCAACACGACGAAAATGGATTGCGGCTAGCGCGCTTTTTGGCTGAGCAGGCCCAGGTGGCGAAGGTGAACTACCCAGGACTGGAGAGCCATCCGCAATACGAGCGGGCGCAGCGGCTGTTTGCCGGGGCGGGTGGAGTGTTGAGCTTTGAGTTGCACGGGGGCGTGGAGGCCGCCGAGCGGTTGCTGTCCAAGCTGGTTTTGCCAGCGTCAGCCCCCAGTCTCGGCGGGGTCGAAACCCTCATCACTCGGCCCGTCACCACGTCGCACAGCGGCTTGAGCCGAGAGGAGCTAACGGCCATAGGCATAGCCGACGGCTTGGTGCGAGTGGCGTGCGGCATTGAGGCCGCCGAGGATTTGTGCGCGGACTTTGCACAGGCGCTGGCTGAAGTGTAGGGTTTTGTTCATACGTCTACACAATCACAATACCGTTCTGGGGCTTATCGTTGATAGTATGTGTTTGTGTGGAAACGACAGTATATATTTGTGTAGAAACGGCTCGGCCCACCGTAAGATTTGCTCGAATGATTATACACCAACCCGCTCAAGATGTATGGCCCATGCTGACCCCTGTTGTGTTCGTCCCCCAGGCAGAGAGCGAATATCAACGGCTTGTGGCTGTACTAGACGATTTGATCGATGTAGTAGGCGAGGACGAAAATCACCCCCTAGCCTCATTAATGGAGGTTATAGGTGTGCTGGTTGAGAAATATGAAGAGGAGCACGTCCCTGAACTAATGGCAGAGTAGTTCCGCTCTGTTATCTAATAATTCGCAAGAGAAAAGCAAATTCAATACTTGATATAGAGATATTTTATGTCTATATACATACAGAGTGCTGCAAACGTGTTCATTGCAACGTGTCTATTAAGCAAGTGCCGGATACACTACCTAAAATCGGCCTGTTTTTACCACGTTGGATAACTTAGGAGGTCAACTATGATTAACACGTGTCACAAACTTATTTATGCCGCGGTTCGCCGAACCTTAGCCAATGGTCAGGTACTCCGAAGCAGCTTAGCCGCGCTGGTTTTGTGTGCATCCATGGTTGCGCCCCAGGCCGCCGCCGAAGAGGAAGAGCAGCAGAAGGTGGTGGAAATGGAAGAAATAGTCGTTATCGGCTTTGCCGGTTCTATGCAGCGCGCTGCCGATATTAAGCGTTTTTCCAATCAGGTGGTGGACGCCGTCTCCGCCGAGGATATCGGTAAACTTCCAGACCCCAATATCGCTGATGCACTGCAACGGGTGACCGGGGTGCAGTTAACGCGTCAGGACAATGCTGGGCGCGAAGTCAGTATTCGCGGTTTGTCTTCCTTCTTCACCAAAGTGACGGTGAACGGCGTAGGAATGGCCCCAGGTGCTGCCGCTGACGACAGTGATGGTCTGGATATCGGCGTGCTAGGGGCCGATTTGGGCACAGCACTCGAAGTGTATAAAAGCCCCACGGCTAAGCAGATCGAAGGCGCGGTTGGAGGTACGGTCAATATCCGCACGGCGCGTCCGCTAGCACTGGACAAAGATCTGGTCATTACCGGTCGTCTGCGCGGCAACTATGAGCCGCTACAGGGCGATATCACGCCGGCAGGCTCCATCCAATTCGGTAAAATTTTCAACGACAATTTTGGCCTTATCATCGATTTCCACCAGGGGGTCCGCGAATACCGCCGCGATGCGTACCACGACGATCGATCCGGTGGTTTCCGCAGCGAATTTGACGATGTAAACGGCGACGGCATAGATGATCTACACCCGGAAAAATCCCGCACCCGCTATAACGAGAGGGAGGACGATGAGCGCACGGTCAATTTGTCCTTGCAGTGGCGGCCCAATGAGAGAATGAATCTCTTCCTCGATGCTACGGCGTCTGAGAAGGAGAAGTTTCGCCAATACAGTCAAAATGAGATCGGCTGGCGGCGTTCCGAACTGGTGCCGGGAACCGCGGTTGTCGATCAGAACAATACCATTGTTGAGGCCGAGTTCTCCGAGGTGAGTTTTCTCACTCGTAGTGCCGTGCGCCAAGATACCGAAGAACTCGAGATATACAATTTTGGCACTGAGTATGTGTTTAATGACCGCTTTCTTATGAGCAGCGCACTGTCTTATACCTCGAACGCGGTTGAAGAACTCACTCAGGGTAATGCTGTCATAGAGAACAGAGGCTTTGCCCTGCCCGAAGGCGAGACCTTTGGTTATCGCCTCAGTGGTGGGGAGGCGGGCTTCTCCTTTCTCAATCCCAGCGGCTTCGATTTTACCGACCCGTCTCTATACCTAGATATGCCCGACCGGCGCTTGACGTTCAATGACGGTGGTAACTTCGATCTCTATGACCACGACCAAGTGGCCGTCCAACTCGATTTCACCTACGACTTGCAGCGTAGCTTCTGGAATGATCTCGAGTTCGGTGGCCGCTGGTTCTCTCGGCAAGAGGAGCGCAATCGCCCTGGGCACGAGTTTACGGGCGAGACCGATGACCTGATGACGTTCTTCGATAATTTGGATGGGTCGCCATCGGACTATGGCAATCTGCTGCACATCGACGGCTTTGATCCGTTCGTTTTTCCCGATGCGTCTGCGATGTTTAATGAGGCGAGGTCTATGGGCTTGCTCTCGTCTAACGACGGACGCACCGATCGTCTGTTCGAGGACAACTATATCAGCGAAACGGATTCTTGGGCCGCCTATGCGCAGTTCAACGGTGCCGGCGAGTTGTTCGGCATTTCCGCACGCGGCAATATCGGGCTGCGCGCGGTGGGTACCAATTTTGAGTCCACCGGTGTTACGGTGGTCAACGACCGCGATTTTGATCCCGGTGATTTTGCCCAAACGCTGGCCACTGTGGGTAATGAGTACGCGAATTTTTTGCCCAGTGCCAATATTGCACTAGATGTAACCGATAACCTGATCGTGCGGACTGCCGTGTCGCGCGTAATGAAGCGGCCTCGCCCGGAAGATACCCGCGCAGCATTCAACGTCTATGATGTTGTAGATGATGCTGACGGCTCCATTTTGCCGCCGGATTCGGAGACCGGTGCCTATGAAGCGTTCAACGGCAACCCCGAGCTCGATCCCTTTGTGGCGAATCAAATCGACCTCTCCGCTGAGTACTACACCGAGGCCGGTGGGTTATTTGCAGCGGGCGTATTTTACAAGGACGTCAGCGACCTGACCGGGTTTGGTGCCACTGGTCGCATCGTGCCGGTAGCCGTGTTTAACCCTATTACCAAAGAGACGCTGACGGTTGACGCCTTGCTGACTTCACCCGTCAATATCGATGGCGAAATCAGGGGCTTTGAACTGTCTGCACAGCAACTGTTTGTTTTCCTGCCCTCGCCGTTTGACGGACTGGGCGCACAGGCGAACTATACTTTCACCGATGCCGAAGACGAGGAAGGCCGTGAAATCGGCGGTACTTCGGAAAAGGTTTACAACCTGATCGCTTTTTATGAGCAGAGCGGCTTTGGCATTCGCCTAGCTTACAATTTCCGGGATAGTTTTCTCGATTCTCCCGACCGGGGTGAAACGATTGCGTTGCCGGATGGCTCAACGATCAGAGGTGGACGCTGGACTGATGACAACGAGCGACTCGACCTGTCCGCCTTCTACGAGATCAACAAAAACCTGATGATTACAGTAGAGGCTGTCAATCTAACCGAGGAGGGCAGTCGCAGCTTCTTAGACGGATACAAGAACCGCCTCAATGCGTACGAGCAAACCGGCACCCGCTGGTTGACAGGTGTGCGTTTCAAGTTTTAGGATACATGCAATAACATAGGCCATCGCCACAAAAAAAGCCCGGATTTGCGCTGAAGAGGTGTACCCTTTCTTCAAACGTTCATCCGGGCTTATCGTTTTCTTTGGGCGAGCGCGCAGTGCTTGTGCGCTTTGTAACCGGGGTGTATGCAGAAATTGTGATCGGAGACAATGCGTTATGGGGATTAAGTTGTGGATCGCGCTTATAGGTGTTTTTGCCGGTTTTGTGCTTCTGGTGCCGGGGATGGGATATGTCGCATTTTACCTTTCGCCACGCGATCCAGATGCCATACAACGGGCAGCGGAATTTGAGGCTGTGATGGCGGATGTTGAGATCCCCAATCGCCATCCCGAAGCAACGGGGACGGTGCATCGGGTGGCTGAATGGGCGGGTGGACGATTTGGCGAAGCGCCCCTTCTCGCTCAACGGGTGCGAGAAGGGCATCTGCCGCCCGTAGCGCAACGCCTGCCCGAAAATCCTCTAGTTATTGTACCGCCGCAACAGCATGGGCCTTATGGTGGGACGTGGACGCGGTTTGCCACTGGTCCTCGCGATGTGGGTATTGTCGAAGCCCGGTTTGCATACGAGGGGCTGGTGCGATGGGATGCGATGGCGCAGAAAGTGATCCCCAATCTGGCCGTGCGGTGGGAGATTGCCGATGGTGGGCGCAGTTTTACATTTTATTTGCGCCGAGGGGTCAAGTGGTCAGACGGACATCCATTTACGGTCGATGATCTGATTTTCTGGTATGAAGATGTGTTGCAAAATGAAGAGATAACACCTGTTGTTCCGCGCGATTTTAAGCGGGGTGGACAGGTGATGGGGTTGCAAAAGGTCGATGATTATACAGTGCGGTTCACATTTCTGGAACCCAATGGATTGTTTATCGTGAAATTGGCGTCGGGGCGCGGTTATGAGATGTTGCGCTATCCGGCCCATTACATGAAGCAATTTCATCCGCAGTACGCGTCTTTGGAAAAGCTCGAGGCAATGAGCGAGGCGGCGGGGTTTGATTTGTGGAGGCAGCTTTTTGCAGACATGCACGATTGGCGCAATCCGGATATCCCGCGTTTGTGGCCGTGGATTGTGGTCGCCCCACCGCCTGCGCGCCCGGCAGTGCTGGAGCGCAATCCCTTTTATTGGAAGGTCGATCCCGCTGGGAATCAACTGCCGTACATCGACCGCATGACTTTTGAGATTTTTGATGCAGAGACCATCAATCTCAAGGCGATCAACGGGGAGATGGGTATGCAGGGGCGGCACCTTCAGTTTCAGAATTATCCGCTGTTTATGGAAGGGCGAAAGAAGGGCGATTATCGGGTTGTGCATTGGATTAATGGATCTGCGGGGTCAAATATTCTGGCGTTGAATTTGAATCACCGCGATCCGGAAATGAAGAAAATTATCGGCGATCACCGCTTTCGCAAAGCTCTGTCGCACGCGTTGAATCGCGACGAATTAAACGAGGCGGATTACTTTGGGATTGGGAAGCCGAGGCAAGTTTGTCCGCCGCCATCGTCGCCGTTTTACGATGCGGATTACGAGCGCGCATATATTGAATACGATCCCGACCGCGCAAATGCATTGCTCGACGAGATGGGTTTGAAACGCGGGAGAAATGGCATGCGATTGCGGGCAGATGGCGTGCCCATCAAGCTCTACATTGAGACGACGTCTCTGAACAATCGCATTCTGGAACTGGTGGCGAGCTATTGGACTGCGGTGGGGGTGCAGTCAGAAGTCAAGGAAGAAGCGCGGCAGTTGTTTTACGAGCGCAAAAAGGGGTTGTTGCACGATGTTGGCGTGTGGGGTGGGGCAGATGAGCAGATCGCTGTTTTGGATCCGCGCTGGCTCGTTCCATTTAGCGATGAGTCTGTCCACGCGGTGGATTATGCGCGCTGGTATCGCACGGAGAAAAAACGCGGCGCAGAACCCCCGGAGGATATTCGGCGGTGTATTGAGCTGTTTTGGGAGATTGAGAAGACGATTGACGAAGATGAACAGATCAGGCTTATGCAAGAAATTATCGATTTGAACCGCAAGAATCTGTGGGTTATTGGCACGGTGGGGGCATTGCCCTCGTTTTATCTGGTCAAAAATTCATTTCGCAATGTGCCCGAGGTCGCGATGTCTGGCTGGGCATTTCGCACGCCTGGGAATACGGCGGTTGAGTGTTATGCGATTGAGGAATAGTAAAAGATAGATGCTAAATCTGGTGATCAAACGCCTGTTGTGGATGATTCCCACGATGGTGATTATTTCGTTCATTTCATTCTCGATTATCCAGCTTCCACCGGGGGATTATCTCACGTCGTATATTGCAGCGCTAGGTGAAACCGGGGAGACGGTGGATGAGGCACAGGCTGCGGCTTTGCGGGCGCGGTACAATCTCGATCGGCCTTTTATGGTGCAATACTATCGCTGGCTGGTCGGCATGGTACAGGGCGATTTGGGGATGTCATTTGAGTGGAATCGGCCCGTGACAGAGCTGATTGGCGAACGCATTTTGCTGACATCTATTATTTCGATTGTGACACTGCTGGTGACGTGGGCACTAGCGATTCCGATTGGGATTTATTCGGCTGTGAAGCAGTATTCACTGCCGGATTATTGTTTTACGTTTTTGGGATTCATCGGACTTGCGACGCCCAATTTTTTGCTCGCGCTCGTTTTTATGTACATCGGGTATTCCGCGTTTGGGGTGAGTGCGGGCGGTCTATTTTCACCCGAATATCAGAATGCAGCGTGGTCTTTTGGCAAATTTCTCGATTTGCTCGGGCATTTGTGGATCCCGGTGATTGTGATTGGTACTTCTGGTACGGCGGGATTGATACGGGTGATGCGGGGCAATTTGCTGGATGAATTGCGCAAGCAGTACGTGATGACGGCCCGCGCCAAGGGCGTGCGCTACTGGGTGTTGCTGATGCGGTATCCGGTGCGCGTCGCGCTCAATCCGCTCGTCAGTACTGTGGGATGGGTTTTGCCTGGCATTGTGTCTGGGGCGACCATTACGTCAGTGGTGTTGGGTTTGCCGACGACGGGGCCGCTGTTGTTGCGCGCGCTTATGAATCAGGATATGTATTTGGCGGGCAGCATGGTGATGATGTTGAGTCTATTGACACTTGTTGGTACGCTCATTTCAGACATTTTGTTGTTGTGGCTCGATCCGCGCATTCGCTACGAAGAGGGGGAGCATTAGATGGCTACGCCCATGCGGGAAGAGGTTGTAAAGCGAGATGCGCTGACCGAGGAAACGGGAGCTTATGCCGCGTCTCAGTGGCAGTTGATGTGGTGGAAATTTCGCAAGCACCATCTGGCAATGGCTGCGGGTCTGGTTATTGTCGCGCTTTATGTAGTGGCTACATTTTGCGAGTTTTTGGCACCTTATACACTCAATCATCGGCAGGTCGCATACTCGTTTGCCCCGCCCCAGCGTTTGCATTTTGTGTCGGATGAGGGAGTGCATTTCCGGCCCTTTGTGTATGGGATCAAAGGCGTGCGGCATCCGGAGACACTGCGGAAATTCTACGTAGAAGACCGAGAGCAGCTCTATGCCGTGCGTTTATTTGTGCGGGGCGCGCCCTATCGGTTTTGGGGATTGTTTGAGACAGATGTCCACCTCTTCGGCGTCGATGACGGAGGTACGCTTTTTCTTTTGGGTACGGATCATCTCGGTCGGGATTTGCTTTCGCGGATTATTTACGGTTCGCGCATTTCGCTGACCATAGGGCTAGTGGGGGTGACGCTGAGTTTTGTGTTTGGTCTGGTGATCGGCGTGGTGTCTGGGTACTACGGGGGCTGGATCGACAATCTCATTCAGCGCGGGATTGAGATTCTCAGGTCGTTTCCATCTATTCCGCTGTGGATGGCCTTGGCCGCGGCCCTGCCTTCGTCTTGGTCGCCCTTGCAGATCTATATGGGCATTACGGTTGTGTTGTCCTTTATTGGGTGGACGGGTTTGGCTCGGCAGGTGCGCGGGAAAATTTTGTCGTTGCGCGAAGAGGATTTTGCAACTGCTGCGCTACTTGTCGGCGCGAGTCGCTGGCGGATTATGACGCGGCATCTGCTGCCTTCGTTTATGAGCCATATTATCGTGAGTTTGACGCTCGCTGTGCCGGGCATGATTTTGGGCGAGACCTCGCTGAGTTTTCTCGGTCTTGGGTTGCGTCCACCAGTGACGAGTTGGGGCGTGCTGTTGAAAGAGGCGCAAAATGTTCAGGCTGTGGCTTTTCAGCCGTGGCTTTTGACACCTGTGGTTTTTGTGATTATTACCGTGCTCGCATTTAATTTTGTCGGCGACGGTCTGCGCGACGCCGCCGATCCTTATTTGCGTTAGGGGATTATGGCACGCGCAAAAGAGGCCGTGTGATTTGGACAATGTGTTGACCATAAATAATTTGCAGACGCACTTTTTTCTCGATGAGGGTACAGTTCGCGCTGTGGATGGCGTCACGATGGATATTCCCCGGGGAAAGACAGTGGGTATTGTGGGGGAGAGTGGATGCGGGAAGAGCGTGACGGCTTTTTCGGCCTTGCGCTTGGTGTCACCGCCCGGGCGAATTGTCGAGGGTGAGGTTGTTTTGCTCCGTGCAGACCGCGAGATCTATTTGACGGATCTGGACGAGGAGGGCGAGGATATTCGCGCGATTCGCGGGCACGAAATTGCGATGATTTTTCAGGAGCCCATGACATCGCTGAGTCCGGTGCATACGGTGGGGTTTCAAATTGTGGAGGCGATTCGGTTGCACCTCAATTTGCGGGGCGAGGAAGCGCGGTCACACGCCGTACATATGCTGGATCGGGTTGGGATTCCAGATGCGGAGCGGCGGTTTGCACAATATCCGCACGAGATGAGCGGCGGGATGCGACAGCGCGTGATGATTGCCATGGCGCTTTCGTGCCGCCCGGCTCTGTTGATTGCCGATGAACCCACGACGGCATTAGATGTCACCATTCAGGCGCAGATACTGGACTTGATGCGCGATTTGCAAGACGAATTTCAGATGTCGATTATGCTGATTACACACGATTTGGGTGTGGTCGCAGAAATGGCAGATGAGGTTGCAGTGATGTATATGGGGCGCATTGTGGAACACGCGGCGACCGAGGAGGTTTTTGAAAATCCCAAACACCCCTATACGCAGGCGTTGATGCAATCTATCCCGGGAATGAGCCGGGCGAGAAAGACGCGGTTGCAAACGATCAGGGGGTCCGTGCCCGATCCCTATACGCAATTGCCGGGGTGTCCTTTTCATCCCCGATGTGAAGTAGCGCGGGACGGGATGTGCAATACAGGCGAAAGGCCAGAATTGCTCGCTGTTGGAAATGGGCATGCGGTTGCGTGTGTGCTTTATGGAGAGGATGTGCGCGATGCGTGAACCTAACGCCCTGTTGCGGGTGCGCAATCTGAGAAAATATTTTCCCATTACGCGCGGTTTTTTCAATACGGTTGTCGGTCAGGTCAAAGCCGTAGATGGCGTGAGCTTTGATTTGTTTGCAGGCGAGTGCTTGGGGCTGGTTGGGGAAAGCGGATCGGGTAAAACAACGGTTGGGCGCACGATTTTGCGGGCGCTAGCACCCACGGCTGGCGAGGTGTGGTTCCGCAGAGATAGCGAGGAGGTCGATGTTGCACGGGCACTCCACGATGTGCTCAAGTCGCTGCGTCGAGATATGCAGATGATTTTTCAAGACCCCTACGCCTCTTTGAATCCGCGTATGACGGTGCTCGATATTATCGGTGAACCGCTGCTGGTCAATGGGGTTGCAGATCGCCGCGAACGGGAGGCGCGCGTGCGGGAATTGCTCGTTCAGGTGGGGTTGAATCCCCATTTTTTGCGGCGGTATCCACACGCTTTTAGCGGGGGGCAGCGGCAGCGCATTGGCATTGCGAGGGCACTGGCACTGCATCCCAAATTGATCGTGGCGGATGAACCCGTTTCCGCGCTGGATGTCTCTGTGCAGGCGCAGGTGCTCAATTTGCTTCAGGAGTTGCAAGAAAAGTTCGGGTTGACCTATTTGTTTGTCGCGCACGATTTGAGTGTGGTGCGTCATATTTCCGATCGCGTGGCCGTGATGTACGTGGGTAAAATTGTGGAATTGGCTCCGGTTGATCAGCTTTTTCAAAGTCCCGCGCATCCCTATACCGAAGCACTCTTGTCGGCGGTGCCCAATCCAAATCCCAGACAAAAGAAGAAGCGCGTTTTGCTGTCTGGCGAGGTGGCCGATCCCGGCGATACGCCTTCGGGTTGTGCGTTTCATCCGCGCTGCCCTTATGCTGAGGATCGATGCAAGTGGGAAGTTCCCGAATTGCGCGAGATCGCGCCAAAGCATGCGGTGCGCTGTCATTTGAGCGATTCATTGCAGTTGGAAGGCATGGCGGATTAGGGATGGAGTGTTGCTATCAAGAGCCGCCTTCCTCTCACAATATCCCGTAGCGATCAAAAACCTCCCTCGGCGACTGCCCCGCAGCCAATTCATCGCGCACGACGTTTTCCCCGGCGAGCTTTTCCATGGCCTTCTTGTGGACTTCGCCTTTAATCGCCGTCGGAATCACCGCCACGCCGTCGTAGTCAGCTAAAATAAAATCGCCAGGGTGAACCTGCGCGCCGCCGCAGGTGATGGGCTGGTTGATCGTTTTAGCCAGGATACGGCCCGCCGAGTCGAGCGGCGAATAGCCTTTGCAGAAGCAGTGGTAGCCCATGGCGTTCATCTGGCGCACATCGCGGACCAAGCCGTCGGTGAGCACGGATTCGACGCCGCGAGCTTGGGCAGCCGTGGAGAGAAGCTCGCCCCAGAGGCCGGAGCGCTCTTCGCCGTTAGTCGCAATGACGAAAACGTCGCCGGGGCTAGCTTGATCGTAGGCGGCAAAAATTTGACCGTAAGGATCGGGGTCGGGACTGGCATCGGCGTACGCGTCGATGGTGAGCGCCGGACCGGCGATGAAGGCGTCAGGGCGGCTGGGCCGGATATCGGGCGTCATGGCCTGATCGCGGTAGCCGAGTTGGTCCATGATGTCGGTGACTAAAGCCGAGTAGATAGGCTTCCATTCGTCGTACATTTTTAGTCTCCTAGTTCCTAGCATTCCTCCAACAGTTGTTGGAGGAATGCTACTCCTTATGATTGCGATCTCCATTCACTGTTCTATATCACCGTTCGTATTCATTCAGATCTGTGCGAATAGCGTAACTTTTTTCAAGACACATCTGATCTATCAGATCAAGGCATTTAGCTGCCCATTCATCACTTTGATGTTGGTGGTATGTTCGTAAAATCAACTTTGACACCATCGGAACATCACCTGCCCGACTCGTACGCATATCATTCGCCTCTTCGATAAACCGTTCGAGAAATTTTTTACATACAATATACGTAATGCCAGGTAATCGGTAAGAAGATTCCTCAAGAAGGTGAAGTAAGGAAAACGAGTTTTCTTGATAGGCTGCACTATCGCAAAACTTGACTATCAGATTCTCGTAGAATTCTAGAGGTTGTTTTTCCAAATTTCGGAAGCACTCTGCAGCTTTTCGACGAACCTCAATATCATCGTCATCAAAAAACAGCAGAAGTTTTTGCCCTGACCATTGCCGGTACTCCTCTTGGCCGATGTTGGCAGATGCCACTTGAGCCACCCCTACTCTCTGTGACGAGTTGCCACGGAGTGCTTCTTCCACAAGATCCTCGGCATCGTCGCGCTGAAGGAGCAAAGCAATGCTCACCAATCGAGCACCTCCCTCACTTGCTTCAGGAAGATTTGATCGAAGCATTCTCTCTATGACGGTTCTAAGGTCTTCGAAGTGCTCGTGCAGGCCGTAACGAATAAAATGCCCTATGTATGGGGTTGTCAGTAAACGGTCGTCGCTATGTTGGTTGTCCCGAGATTCGATGAGACTGAGAAACTGCCTTAAAGCAAATCTCGATTCCTGACCGAGAATAGCTAAAAGAATAGAACTTGTACAAGCCCGAACGGCCAAACTGTTGTCGTTGACCAACTGGTCAATAGTAGGACGAAAGCGATCGATGTATGATCTATTTCGTTGTATAAGATTACGAATGGCCTCAGCAGCGTGGCCACGTGTTGTATTGATACCATGTGTAAGAATATCACCTCCTCCGCTCGTGGCTTCTTCACTCCACAACTCTTTATCCGGATCCGAATTGGTTGCCAGCCAGTCGAGCATCTGCACAGCATCATCGGGAAGTGGTTCTTCAATTAATCCCAATAGGTCTGTAATCGCTTTCCCACAACTATCGCGGTATTCATTATACGCCTTGCGACACACTTCTAATTTGAGTTCGATAGAGCACTCTGTCTCTTTCAGACCATTGAGGGTATGCTCTATGTAGGAGGGATGGGTACCCAACGGAAATCTAAGGCTCAAGCGGGCAAATCTTTCCGGCTCTTGCTTCACGAACTCCTGTAACATCTGGGCAAGCTCCGGCGCTCCACCCTTTTCAGGATTCTCCCAAAGGTATTTTCTCTCTTCTGAATCATATTCTTGGATTGCTCTTAGCCATTGCTCATCTGTCATTCTCTCTGCGGCTATCTTTTCAATTGGGGAGCCTACTTGATACACTTCTAATCTTCGCGGAGAGGAATCTGGTGATCTAAATTTTCGTTCAAGTTCCATATAACGGCTCTGAGCATTCCTGCTCCTCAATTCAACTGGAATGCTAGACAGTAGATTAAAACAGGCATGTCCTCTCCGCTTGTACCCTTCAGGAGTGCGCTCCCAAGGTGAGATGTAATCCAGAATAGCCTTTTCGAGCTTTGTACAGTTCTCACCGGAACAAAGCGGAGTAGCTGCTTCTATTAATTGCATCGCTATCCAATAAGGGTTATCGGAGTATCCGCATTGAAATCGCCAAGTCTTGTCGCATAGGTCGGACACAGCTTCATTGGCAAAGTGCTTAGCACCTACTGTATAAGCACGAAGCAGGAGAAAATTTGCTAGATAGGTATCACGGCTACGTAGCTCTGCAAGAATCTTGCCAATACTATCTGACCTAGTCTCGGCTAGCTTCTCTACTGCTATAGCGGCTACATCCCTGCATGTTCCACGGATTGAAACACTTTCGCCGTTAATCAAGTGCCCCCAAACAGCATCCCGCTTGGGGACGGTGGAATTTTCCCTATAGACGGCTTCATCAGCAATTTTTAGAATTACAGGTAGGACATGCTGTGCAAACTCTTCAGGAGCCTTGATTGCAGAGTCGTGTATAAGTTTTGGTCCAAAACCGTCATGGTTGAACAGATCATTCCAGTTAGGTTCACCTGTACCATCCTGAGCCGCTCGAATAACGGAAAGACATCTTTGTAGCCAATGAGCAGTTACTTCGACAATCCAATCAGGACGTGTCTTATCGAGTCCATACATCATGCTCCAAAACGTGCTATTGACTGCGATCGGTCCAACTGCATTGTCCAAAGTTCCATCGTCAATCAGATTCAAAAATAAATCAAAGAACCTTCGACTATTTTCAAGAGTAGCCCATTGCATAACGTAACTTAACCGCTGAGGCCATTCGCCTCCTTTTCCTACGAATGGCTCAAGGAGTTCAGCGACTCTGTCCCCTGAGTGTTCCTGATGAAATCGAGTATAGTTCACTCCCATGTTGACTAGACCGTTGTTCTCGGATGTAAGCCAATCTACAATCAGACCTTTTTCATCCGTAATCTGAAACCAATTCTGAGACATATGAAAACGGTTCCAAACCAAAGACGCGAATTTGTCTGTATTTGGTCTGTTGCTCTTAATTGCCTCAAGTTCAGATTCGATCCATGGTGAAATTACGTTCCATTCACCTTCTTCTGGATTAGGCATCGAAAAGGCGAGAGCAATGGCAAGGTCCTTCAAATGGTACCTAATCCTTTCGTCTCTCAATAATCCACTGAGTTCTCTACAATACCACCCTCGATCAGCATCACTAAGATAAACGAGGACTTGCCGCACCTGTGCTCTGCGAAATAGATGTTGTTCTGATGGCACAAGGAATGACACCAATGAATCTCCCCTTGCCATGAAGGCGCGGGCGAAGCAGTAATCGAAAAAAGTCTCATGGCCGAATCCATAACTCCTTCCATCAAACGAAAGCACTCCCTCTGACGCCATCTGGACAAGACAATCATTCGGGAACTGGTCTAGTTTCTCTTTCGGAACTGAAAGCCGTTGGGATTCAGTCATTGCGTCGCACAAAACCTGGATTATGTTGGCCCAATTATCAGAGGAGAAAGCAGTGCGCTCATTGACTGCATTGCGTTTCTCATCCCAGTAAAGATCAAACAGGTCCTTTTCCGAGAAGAACTCAGGCTGTGAATCGGAGTTATAATTGGCGTCAAGGAACAGCGACAGATTCTGAGGAAGGCATAGCAATTCTAATTGCTTTGCATCAAACAGATCAGTGTTGAAGCTACCACCCCCAAGCGAGGATTTCACCTCGTCCAAAGAGAAGTCCGTGACTGAGATTTTGGCGTCAACCTTAGCGAGAAGGCGACGCAAACGATGATCGTTCTCCCAATCAAATTCTCTACAAACAACCACTATATGTAATTTTACTCTTTCACGTAAACCTCGTACCTCTTTCAAAAGGTCTTCCACGACATCAAAGAAGTCTGAACTGCGGCCAGAAGTCGTACTAACGGCATCAAGCTGGTCAATAATGAGCACCGCTTCACCTGATGTGGCTTTAGCTGCTGCCTCCAATACTAGGGCTGGCGATTCCTCTAATTCAAGACTTTCCCCCAACTTTTTAGTGGACGATACCGGGTCTATTCTATCTAATCGAAAAGCGAGTACCGCAACAGGATCATTGCTTTGATGAAGAGCCTCCACGCATTCGATGACACACCCGGTCTTTCCACCACCTGCCTTGCCGGTTACAACGCAGTCGCTGCCTCTAGGGACAGGGCCTTTGATCTTTTCAAGAAGCTCCTTAGTCGATGAACGAGGAATGAGGGAGTCTTGAATCAGCCTTCGTTTTGTGCTGTCAAGATAGCGACCTGTTGCTTCAGAGATAAGCGAGAGGGCATCACTTGGTCTGGTAAGTCGCCGCAATGAGAAGCCCTTGTCCGAAAGGTATGAAATCAGATCATCCCAGTTGATGCACTTATGAATTGAGTCTTCAGCAAAATTACGGAGAAAGTCACAGACTTCCGGACTACTAAGAAACCGCGCTTGCAGCAACTCTCGCACTTTATCTTCAAGCTCTCGTTCATCGATTGTGCTGACCTCTATGCGATGAAGTAATTTATATGCCGTGGCTGTGTCAGTTTCCCAAATACCTTTGAGTCTTTCGAGGGCTTCCTTTTGAGTCTGAGCATCAACAAACACTGACTCAAATTCCTTCTGATTCTTTGAATCAATAGCCCGCTCCGTTAGCACTTTTAGCTCTGGAGCGTCACTACCTGAAGCAAAAACGAATCGTGTGTTTTCGCTTGCAGAAAGCTGCTCAAACATCACCTGTAGTATGCTCCGAAGATCAGATAGATTCCACTTGCCTTCTGGATGACTGCGCTTTGCCTGATGTAGCTCTCGACAGTCTCCTACAGCGACCACAAATTCGGCTTTATCGAAATTCGGATCCTCAATTCGTATACTGTCGGCCTCTTTATCGATAATCCGTACTAACTGACGGATCGTCCACCACGATTCGTAGCGATTTCCCAGCTTGTTAGCGGGACCACCAGGCAACGGCACGGCTATTTCCTCCCTCGAATATCAGAGTGACAAAATTCCACAGCATCAATTGATAACAGACGAAAGACAAGTACGACCAGTCCAATTGTCGCCACAGTGTAGAGACAATCTCCCCATCCGAGAAACGGCCGGCAAAACGGATCATCTACTTGTCCGTTTCTGACTTTCTTTGCAGTCGCACAACCGCCTCACGGGACGCGACAATCCGCACGAACTTGGGCTACTGCTTCGTCAACAAGGGCTTGGGCTTCCTCAGCCGAGAGGTGTTTGTTGCGTTCCCAAATGGAGTCAACGGTCTCCCAAAAGATCGCTTGGCGGACCGCACGGACGACGAAACGCGATAGGTCGCCCCTTTTCCCACCCGTTCGGGCCAAATAGCTCCGAACGGTGCGGTCCCCGTATCTTCCGAGACGACGATGCTCCAACGGGTCATCAATAGCCTCTCTTCGAGTTTTGCAGTCAAGTACGGCCAGCCCAATTGTCGCGACACTGTCGCGACAATATCAGCTTCGCGGAATGCCTTGGCAAAATTTATCATCCGAGTGAGAGCCGAATAGCTGTAACCTCGCCCAAATTAGGCAGTCAATTGTTGCGACAGTGTCGCAACAATCTCAGTTCTGGAACAGCCTGTTCCAGAATTTCTGCGACAGGCTGTCGCAGAAATTCAAAATGGCAACAGCTTGTTGCCATTTTGCGTTCACCTCCGAGACGACGATGCTCCAGCGGGTCATCAATAGCTTCTCTTCAAGTTTTGCAATCAAGTACGACCAGCGCAATTGTCTCCACAGTGTAGAGACTCTCCCAACTCTCCCCGCTCGGATCCGCAGCAAGATGTGCGACAACATCCATACCTTCAACAGCGCGTCGTACCTGATTAAAATCGGCAATATCGCACAGGATGAATTTCTCGTCTGGAATTTCGAGCGTCCATGACCCCGGAACGCGAACAGATGGCTCCAATTTGTAGTCGAGTGCATACGCATCGTACTTTTCCGGTTGTTCTTTCAGCCGTTTGTATGTCATGTAACCAATCTGCCCAGTAGCGCCTGTAACAAGCACCCTCTTAGGTGTAACCATACGTTTATTTTTCTTTCGTTTATGGGTGTTCCTCCATTACAACGTGCCTATTTCCTGCGTCCCCCATTAAAAGCATCTGGCTTCTCGGTACCCGAAGGCCAGTACCCACTCGGATCCTCGCCCCACGGCGTCCCACAAACTTCCGTCAAAACCCGCCACTCAGACGCGCCCATAACCTCTGGATGAAAGACAAAGCGCTTGAGTCCAGCCGCCTCAGACGCCCGCAAGATGCCGAGCAAATCGCGCGCGGGCATGGGATCACCCGCGTGCGGCGTGCGACCAGTCGAGACCCAGCAAATCACCTTATCGACACCAGCCGCCTCTATGGCCCTGCGCGTTTCCCCGTACACGACCTCGCTGAAAAACTCGTCGGGAAAGCCCGCCTCCAAGTCAAAAAGTGTCCGCACCTGCGGTAGCTTGATGCCAAAAAGCGCCTGCACCACGGCAAAAGCGTCTTCTTCCGTTAGCCCCGGATTCCACTCCCCAATTGTCTCCACCCAGCGCGCCACTGTGCCATAAAGTCCGTCGAACCCGCGATGCCAGTAGTAGTGCTTGGGCAGTATATAATCAAAGTATCCGGCCATCCGCTCATAGTCCTGCCCGGTCAACCCAGAAAAGACAGCCGTGCGCGGAATCCCACCCAACTCGATCTTGCGCGAGGCCTGATCGACTATTGCGCGAGCGTCTTCCCAAGAGCGGCGCGACTTCTCCTGCCGCATCCGCAACCAATACAACCCATCCTCGTCGAGGTCGATCAAATTCAACACCGAAAACAGGCCACCTTGGGCGAGGTAGCGCACCCGCTGGGGCGTCAGCCGACACAGGGCCTGCTGCAGATGGTCAATACCCCGCTGCATCCGCCCGACATCGGCCCCCATGCCAGCAAAAAGCTGATCTTCGCCGGGCCGAAGTTCCAGCAACTCCCCGCCGTGGTGGAACGCCAGCTCGTAGTGGTTTTCGCCGGGGCCGTCGACAATGACGCCGTGGACCTGCGGATAGAACGCGATCAAATCCTCCAGCCCAACCAGCCCACCGCGCCCCATCCCAAAGGTCATAATCTGCCAGCCACGCGCCGCTGCATCGTCCATCATGCCTTGGAGCTTTTTCTCTTTTTCTAGATCGCGGGGCGTATCCTCCGGCGGCTCGACGCCGTGCTCGGCGTAGAGCTTGGTATTGACCGGATAGCTGGAGATCAACGAACCATCGTCCTGCTTAAACTGCATGCGGCCGACGATAATGCCCTCGACGCCGCCTTCTTCCCAAGCGTCGAAGCGCTGTTGGTAGCCTTCGAGCCAGTGTTCGAGCGGCTGGTCGCTGTGGGTGAAAACCCAAAATTTCATAATGGCCTCCTTAGCGGTCTGGCCACTTGTAGGCGGTCTTGCTGTTTTGCCAGAAGTACTTCTCGGTCACGCCCTTTTCGCCAAAGTACGCTTTGACAATGGAGATGGCGGCCTTGAAACTCCCCGCTCGGTCGCTAACGGGCCAATTGCTGCCATAGATCACGCGGTCTGAGCCAAAGGCGTCCCACATGGCGTCGAGGATCGGGCGATAAAAGTCCAGCTCTTCCGGCACCGGCTCCACCCTGCTTTGCTCCATGATCGCCGAGACCTTCATAAAGACCTGCGGCTGCTCGGCCGCTTGAGCTATGGCGTCCAACCACATCGGATCGGGATCGCCGCCATCGGCTCCGACCCCGCCGCAGTGATTGATGACAATGCGCAATTCGGGCAGCCGCCGGGCCAGTTCGACCACTTGAGCCAAGTCCGCCGGCCCCACCAGCGCGTCGAGCTCCAAGTCCCTTGCGACGAGGTGCTCCATGTCGGCGAGAAAAGACCCAGCCTCTAAGTCGGCAAAATACCCACCGCCGCAGCGAATGCCGCGAAAGAGTGCGTTTCCCGCTAGGCGGTCGATGTCGCTTTTGAAGTCCTCCCGATTGGGATCGACGTGGCCCACCAGCCCGACGATCCAAGGGTCATCAGCGGCCAAATCCAGAATCCACTGATTGTCCGCCAACCACGCGCTGGCCTCCACCACCACCGTCCCGGTCACCCCTTCGGGCGCGGCGAGAGCGCGGTGGTGCTCGGGCAATACCGTGCGATAGAGCAACTCGTTGTCAGCCGGCGGCCAAGGCACGCCTTCCGGTCGCGTGGGATCGTAGAAGTGGGTATGAGTATCGATAATCACGATGCATTCCTTTCTGTCATGGTTTCTTCAATCAACGTCGCAAACGCCTCTATGTCCTCTGCCTCAGTGTCGAACGAGGTCATCCAGCGCACCTCGCCCCGTGTGGCATTCCAGGGATAAAAGAAAAACTCCTGCTGCAAAATGGGAATCACTTCCACCGGCAACCGCGCGAAGACAGCGTTGGCCTGCACTGGGTAGATCACCTCCACCCCGCGAATGGGCCGCACTCGCTCGGCCAGCACCTGCGCCATAGCGTTGGCGTGTTCGGCGCTCCTGCGCCAAAGGTCGTCGGTCAGCAGGGCCGTAAACTGCGCGGCGACAAAGCGCATCTTAGAGGCCAGTTGCATCCCCTGCTTGCGTGCACGGCGATAGTCCTCGGCTAGCTCGGGCTGAAAAAAGACCACAGCTTCCCCCAACATCAGGCCGTTCTTGGTGCCGCCAAACGACAGCACATCGACCCCACAATCCCCAGTAACCTCCCGCAGTTCCAAGCCCAAGCCCACGGCTGCATTGGCAATCCGCGCTCCATCGACGTGCAAATACAACCCGTGATCGTGGGCGCAGTCGGCGATGGCGCGAATCTCACTCGGCGCATAAACAGTACCCAGTTCCGTAGCCTGAGTAATCGACACCACGCGGGGGCGCACTTGGTGCTCGTCACCGCGACCCGCAATGTGGGCAACGACTCCCTCGGGAGTGATTTTGCCGTCGGGTGCTGGCGCGGTCAGGAGCTTGACGCCGGCCACCTGTTCGGGAGCACCGCATTCGTCGATGTGGAGATGAGCGGTGTCCGAGCAGATCACCGCGTCGCAAAAGCGCGTGAGCGCGGTGAGGGCCGTAACATTGGCTCCGGTGCCGTTGAAGGCCAAGAAAACCTCAACCTCCGACCCCAACACCTCGCGAAAAAGCGCGACGGCTTCATCCGTGTGGGGATCGTCCCCATAGGAATGCACGTGCCCCACGTTGACTCGCTGTAAGGCCGCCATGACCTCGGGGTGGACTCCGGCGTGATTGTCGCTGCCAAAGCCGCGAATGCGCTCGCCCATTATTCTAGTGCCTTTCTCTGTTGTACTCCTCCGTCCCTCACTCTTCCATCCAACTCAAGTTTCTCCCAATTAAGACGATTTCTAATCACGTCACGCATAGCCTGAGCCGCAGCTTTTCGTTCAACTTTTCCACGAACACATCTTTGTTCGGCACAGAGGGATTGTTCCGCATGATGAGATTTTTCCAAGCGGCGCGAATTTCGGTTGGCGAGAATGTACTTTCCAACAACCAGCCCAATGTTTCGTTGCATTGCCGGCAAAACGTTTCGCTGTCGTTTGTGTCAATAGTGTCTAAAGGCGTCCACGGAGCGGACGGTTTGTTGCCTTCGAGAGCGAAAACCAAAACGCTGTCGTGCCGGATTGAGTTCAAGTTGCGAATATGTACTGAGATGGGATGTTCGGAGTACACTACGTAAGCATTCATCAGCCTAAATCCGGCACTTTTGAGCGCCAAAGTGAGTTCAGCCCACGCGCTGGGATCCCAGTGGTGAAAAGTAAATACCATCCGCCCGGTCTGTTTCTTTAAGACGCGCCCGCACTCTGCGAAAATTCCCGCGAGTACCCTCATAAAATTGCTAACACCAGCGGTCGCTTTTGTCGCAACAGCACTGTCGGATTCGTCGTAACTCCACTCGGCCTCGTCGGGAAGCAGGCGCGTCAGCCACACCCGAAAAAAAGCCGCCAGATTGCTGTATTGCACACTGTCGTAATAGGGAGGATCGGTCACTATCATATCTACAGAATGGTCGTCGAGAGGCAAACTCTGCGAATCGCCCTGAATGAGCCAAAACCGGCTCCGATCACGCACGAGATCGGCCTGATTGAAAACTTCAACGCCATCATCCGCTTCTCCCGGTATCTTGACTAACTCCCTTTTGCCGTCTTCCCCAATCTTCCGTTCAACAGGCAATACCGACCACTTGCGTCCCCGCTCAATCCGATCGCGAAAGAGCAATTGTAGGTTGCCGGACGACTTGCGAGGATTGACTGGGTTGTTTTCCAGCACCGTGTATTGAAACGAATAGGCGTGCAAAGCGAAAACGTGCCGAATCGCACCTGGACGGCGTTTGTTCCAACCCTTGTATCCGCAGAGCATTGCATTGAACTCTAAAGACGTGGACACAAGCATCCCAAGGGTGAGTCTATCTATACCCGCGTAGTCGCGAAGTTGCCGAATCGCTTGGTGCAAGTACAGTAGCTGACGAGATGAAAAAACGTCGAGATATGAACGGACATTGTGCCTTAGCAGATCACCGGATTTAGGGCCGTCATGTACCCTAAAATCCTCCAACGGCCCGAAGTCCAGTTCGCTACGCCGCTCGTCGGCCCGCTTGATTCGCGCCAAATCTTCTTCACTAGGCGAGCGAAAAAAGTTACCGTGCTCGGGGCAGGTCGCAACAATCGCAATCGGCGTATAGCGCGCATAAAATGGCAAGTCGAGCAGTTCCTCGTACTTCTGACCGCAGCTAGGACACTCTTTTTCAGCTTTGGTAATCAGATCTGTAGTTGCACCGACCATTCTGGTCAGCGGAGACAACTTTTCGACGGCGGTCTTCTGTCCATTTTGATTGCGAAAAATCTCCCCGCTCTCAGGGCAAATGCTGATTGTTGCGTCGTCCTCATGTCGCAAATCGTACTGATCAATCTGCACGACATTCCGACAAGCGCATTTTTTACGCAGCCCGTGTAGCAAATATTGGATATCCACAGTCTGCTCACAGGTTGGACATTCGGTCTGGAAATAAGGCCCCAAGCTATCGTGCAAATCGGCGAAGAACCGATCAAAAACTACTCGCAAACCCGCCAACTCGACCTGAGTGAGTGACGCTCGGGCCTGCACAATCGGGATGGGGTCTATATCCGCACCGATGACGTTCGCGCCGAGGCGAATCGCTTCGTGCAGGGTTGTGCCACCTCCCATCATCGGGTCAAGCACGGTCATGCCTTCTAGCCCGCCAGGTGCGTAGTAATCGCGACACTCATGGTCAGCCGCAAATTGCTTGAGTATGGTGCGAAATGTGGACCCGCATCGTCGCGCCCACCACTTATGCAGATACGTGTTTGGACGAAAGAGGTGTTTGTTGAACACCTCCTGACGGGAAAGGTCGTTGACAAATTCCTCGGGAAAGGCTCGATCTATACTGAGACTGTGTTCCGTTTGCCTCGGACGAATTAGTTCGTCCAGTGTCAACTGGCGTACGTCGCTCACAACATCGGACGATGGCTTGATCTTTTTAGACGATGAGTATTCGGTCATTTTGCGTCCCTTCGCGGACACACGTACCATATTTTGCTGCGTGCAATCATAGCTTCCCGGTATCCGCTCGGCCCCTCAGTGCGCCTCCAGCCAATTCTCGCCGGTACCCATCTCGATTTCTATCGGCACCTCCATCGGCAAAGCCTCGCGCATCTCGCGCGCGACTAGCGGCGGTAGGGTCTCTACCTCGTCCCGGTGCAGGTCAAAGACCAGTTCGTCGTGGACCTGCAACAGCATCGCCGAGCGAAACCCTTCCTCGCGCAGCAGCCGGTGGATGCGGCTCATCGCCAGCTTGATCATATCCGCGGCCGTGCCCTGAATGCGAGTATTGATCGCGTTGCGCTCGGCTCCCTTGCGGGTGGTGGCATTGCGCGAGTTGATGTCGCGCAAATAGCGCCGCCGCCCGGTCACCGTCTCGACGTAGCCCTTGTCGCGGGCGAACTCCACAGTCTCGTCGAGATAGCACCGCACCCCTGGATACTGGGCAAAGTACTGCTCGATTAGCTCGGAGGCCTGCCAGCGCGGAATGTCGAGCCGCTCGGCCAAGCCAAAGGGCGAGATCCCGTAGATGATGCCGAAGTTGACCGTCTTGGCCTGGCGGCGCATCTCGGGAGTCGCTTGGTCTTCTGCGACTTGGTAGATCTTTGCGGCCGTGGCGAAGTGGATGTCGCCGCCGCTGTTGAAGGTGTCCAGCATCCCCTCGTCGCGGCTGAGCGCCGCGGCGATCCGCAACTCGATCTGCGAATAATCGGCCGAGAACAGCAGGTACTCGCTGCTGCGCGGCACAAAGGCGCGGCGGATTTCCCGCCCCTGCTCGCTGCGGATGGGAATGTTCTGGAGGTTCGGGCGGTCGGACTTCATGCGCCCGGTGGCGGTCATGAGCTGCTCGTAGTTGGTGTGGACGCGCCCGGTAGCTTTAAAGACCGCGCTGGGGAGCTGATCGACATAAGTTGACTTGAGCTTGGTGTGCAATCGGTATTCAAGCACCTGCCGCGCGATCTCGTGGCGATTGGCCAGCCGGCGCAAGATCTGTTCGCTGGTTTGGTACTGGCCGGTCTTCTGCGTCCGCCGCGCATTGGGGTCCAGCTCCATCTTATCAAACAGCACGGTCCCTAGCTGGTTGCCCGAATTGAGGTTGAAGCGCTCCCCGGCCAGCTCAAAGACGCGCTCGGCAGCCTGCTCGATGGCCTCCTCAAACTGCCGCGAGAGCGCAGCCAAGGCAGAGCTTTCCATGCGGATGCCCTCGTATTCCATATCCACCAGCACCGGCAGGAGCGGAACTTCGATCTCGTAAAAAACGCGCTGCTGATCCATGTCTTCGATCTTCGGCCGCAGCGCCGCAGCGAGTTGGAAGGTAATGTCCGCGTCCTCGCAGGCGTACTCGGCCACTTGCTCTACCGGCACTTGCAGGAGCGTTAGCTGCTCACCGCCGCGCTCGCCGATCAACTCAGATATGGGCTTAGGCGAGTAGGAAAGCAGGCTCTTGGCCAGCTCGTCCATGCTGCGTCTCAACTCTGGCTCGGCCAAGGTCGCCGCTAGCATCGTGTCGAAGAACGGTCCCTCCACTCGCATACCGTGCCAGCGGAGGACGCTGAGATCGTACTTGAGGTTGTGGCCGATTTTTTCGCTCGTTCCTTCAAACACCGGGCGGAATTCCTCCAAAACGGCCAGCACCTCGGCCCGCTCCCTAGGCAGCGGCACGTAGTGGCCCGTACCCAGTGCCCACGAAAAGGCCAAGCCAATCAAGTCGCATTGCCGGACGTCGAGTCCGTTGGTCTCAACGTCAAAGCAAAACGCGGGCTGCTCCAACAGCTCCTCAATCAACGCCTGTCGCTTGTCGGGCGTATCGGCGAGTTGATAGTCGTGCTCTACATCCGCCACCCCTTTGAGCGGGCCGTGGGCCGATTCCTTTTCAACGCTAAACTCGTCACCGAGTAGCCGCCGACCCAGCGTATTGAATTCGAGCTCGGTGAAGAGGGCCTCTAACTTCTCGCGGTCCCAGTCGGCCTTAACCAAATCCGCCAGTCCCACGTCCAACGGCACGTCGCACTCAATGGTAACTAGCTCCTTGGAAAGCAGAGCCTGTTCCCGGTGTTCCTCTACGTTCTGTTTCTGCTTGCCCTTGAGCTGGTCGGTATGCGCCAGCAACTCTTCGACGCTGCCGTACTCAGCGATGAGCTTTTGCGCCGTCTTGGGGCCGATCCCAGGAACGCCGGGCACATTGTCCGAGGAGTCGCCCATCAGCCCCAGCACGTCGATCACTTGGTCGATCCGCTCGACCTGCCATTGGGCGAGAATCTCCGGCACGCCCAACACCTCGGCCTCGTCGCCGCCGCGCCCCGGCTTGTACATAAAACTCCGCTCGGAAACGAGCTGGCCGTAGTCCTTGTCGGGCGTGACCATGTACGTCGCAAATCCCTCGACCTCGGCCTTTTTAGCCAACGTACCGATCACATCGTCGGCCTCCCACCCCGGCTCGCGCAAAACCGGGATATTAAACGCCTCGCAGAGCCGGAACACATACGGCAGTGCTTGGCTCAAATCCTCGGGCATCGCCTCGCGCTGGGCTTTGTACTCTTCGTACTTGTGGTGCCGATGCGTCGGCTCAGGCGTGTCGAAAACAACGGCGATATGCGTCGGCTCACCCTTTTCGATGATGGAAAGCAAGGTATTGGCAAAGGCAAAAACGGCCGACGTGTTCATGCCCTTTGAGGTCAGGCGCGGATTGCGGATCATCGCGAAGTGGCCCCGATAGACGAGGGCCATACCATCTAGCAGGAAGAGGACTTTTTCGCTCATGCAGAATTCTTTCGTCGCGCTTAAACGGCTTGGTTAGCTGCTTCGTAGTACTTGTTGATGCCGGGCACGTCGCTCATCCCGTGCCACACGCCCCGAAAGAGCGTGCGGCGCTTCTCTGGAAACGAGGCGATCACTTCGGCGGACGGACACCCTTTGCCCCACTTGGAATTGACTGTGTCGTAACAGGTGAACAAGCTCAGCCGGTCGCGCTGCTCGTTGGTCCAGCGCGTGCCCGAATGGCACAGAGCCTCGGTGAAAATCACCGCCGAACCAGCCGAGCAGGCATAGCTCTCCCACAGCGCACTGTCGCGCGCGCTCAACTCGTCGGGCCGGGAAAAGGCGGCCTTGTGGCTGCCCGGCAGAAAAAGCGTGCCCCCGTCGCCGTCGCCGACTTCGTTGAGCTCCCACACCACCCGCGTCAGGCCGGAATGCACCTTGCCCGACTGCATCTGGTAGATGTGCGAGTTGCCGCGAAAGTTGAAGTACCCGCCGCCGCCATGCGGGCCGAAGTTGTCGTGCCCAGCCTGGCGATGGCTGGTATAGGTGTGGTCGTAGCGGAACCCATAGCAGTCTTCGCTGGCCAGCGCCTGATGCGACAGCACTTCGTTGAGCACGCCCACTACCGCAGGGTGGTCGAGCAAGATCTGCGACGGGCCGCCGTGATTGTCGCGCTCGTCCGGCGGCAGGGACTCGCGCTCGTAGAGAAATTTCATCTGGTGAGCGCGGATTGACACTAGCTCTTCTTCGCTCAACAGCGCGGGCAAAAGAATAAACCCCTTGAGGTCAAAGAGGTACTTCTGGGCCTCGGTCATCGGGATGACGTCCCGCCCGTCGGCATTGGTCGTCGGCAGCAGGTCCATACGCGCTTCAGTCCTTCCAGTTGAATACCACGTTGAGCATGTTTTTCTCGCGGTGATACGCCATTTCATAGGCTTGCACCATGTCCGAGTAGTGCAGCCGGTGGGTGACCAAACGGCTCGGCTGGAGCTTGCCCTCCTGCATCAGCGAGAGCACGTGGACGCAGCGGCCGTCGTTGTCAAAGTGGTCTCCTTCCGGCGGCGGAAAAAGCGACCCAGCCCGGTCGTTGACGGCGACAATTGAAACGCCCTTGAAGTAAAACCAGCGCATGTCCAACGGGTTAAAATCCAACGGCTCTTCGCCCCGCCCGGGCAAGCTGACGACGGATACCCGCCCGTTGGTCCGGACCACTTCCATCGCCGTGCGATACGCCGGCCAAGGGTTGGCCGTCAGGATCACCAAGTCGATCCCCTGCCCGTGGGTGAATTCGTCCAGCTTGTCCTCCAACTCGGGGTCGTCCGACAACAGGGCCTCGTGCGCCCCCATCTGCCGCGCCATATCCAAGCGCACCGAACTGTTGCCTAGTCCCACGACTCGCGCACCAAAAAGCGGGCCTAGCGCCACGGCCCCCAGTCCCAAGACGCCCAATCCCACCACGGCCACGGTCTCGCCGGGCGCGAAAAACGCCTTGGTGTAGCAATGCATGCTCAAGGCGTACAAATGGGCGAACACCGCGTCTTCGGCCGCCACCCCATCCGGCACGTGGACAATGCTCTCGCTGTCCCGCGCCACGTACGCCGACTGATGGGGATGCCGCGACACCACCCGATCCCCCACCGCGAACTTGGTGACCTTGCTGCCGACCCCGCGCACCACGCCTAGGTTGCTGTCGCCCACCCAACGCGGAAAATCCGGTGCTCCGGGCACCTGTTCGGCCCCTTCGTAGTTGCCGCGATCAGTGCCGATCTTAAACCCCGTAATCTCCGTCTCCACCCAAATCTGGTCGTCCTCCAAGTTCTCCGTGTCCAGCGTCAAATCTTCAATCCGCAAATCTCGCGGACCGTGCAGCATGGCAATTTTCATGCGATTTCCTCCGGCTGTTAAAGTCCAATTTCGTGGCGCAGCGCCTCGGTATCAGCGCACCAGTTGCCAACGTTCCAGCGGCCAAAGGCCCCCAAGGCTCCGCGTTCGTCTGGTCCGAAATAAACGGGGACGTGTATCAGCGACAAGCCGCCGTGCGCCCGCGCCTGGTCCAATGCCCTTTCCAGCGACTCGGGCGAATACCCGCCGCTCAACGCGACCACGCCCTCTACTGCACTCGCCCAAGCCACGTAGTCAACAGCCACGCGGTCCCAAGTGCCACAGTCAGCGCCGTACTGGGCCAGTTGCAAACCCGAGATCGCGCCCATCCGCCGATTGTCCAACAGCAGGATGCACCCGGTCGCTCCGTGCTCTACCCCGTCGATGAGCACCTGCGGATTCATGGTGAAAGACCCATCGCCGCTAATGGCCAACCCGTAGAACGGCTCGGCTGCTACCGCCGTGGCCAACAGTGCCGAGACCGCAAATCCCATATAGCTAGCCCCGGTCTCGGTAAAGGTGCGCCCCAAGCGATCGTCCTCTACTACTTGAAATCCATTGGCCTGTACGTCGCCGGCGTCGAAAAAACACACCGCATCGCGGGCGCGCGCCCAGTCCGTGGCCACCTTGATGGCCGTCGGCTGCGTCATAACCTCCGCGTCCCACATCTCGTCGTACAGCACTGACTTGTGATAGCGCACGGCCTTAAACGCCGCCCACTCCCGCTTCTTGTCGCTACAGGCTTGCAACCAAGCCGAAGGGGAGCCGTTTTGCACGCGGCTCGCGCTGAGCGCGCGATTCAATTTCCGCAGCGTCCCGGCCGCATCGCCGACCAAGGCCATAGTCTTGCCGTAGTGAGTGGCGGTCTCTGAATCGGCGTTGATATTGACGACTCTCTGTACGCGCGGATAGCCCGTGCGCGACGAATCCGACTGGCAGACAAAGCGGGCACCAACGGCGATCAAGAAATCGGCTTCCTCCATTGCATAGTTGCCGCAGATCGACCCCTTGCTGCCGCCGACGGTCATGTTGCGCGGATGATCGTACGGCAAGACGCCGGAGACTAAGGGACTGGTCACAGCCACTGCGTCGGCTAGCTCCAACAACTCAGCCAACTCCGCCCCGGCCCCACGCGCACCGCCGCCAACCTTGACGACGACGCGCTCGGCCGCAGCAATGGCGGCTGCCGCCTCTGCGTAGCGCCCCTCATCCGCAGCCACACCCAACGCTGGCGGTGCGCCCACGGGCAGCTCGTCCAAATTGAATTGCGCCAGTTCCGCCGGTTGCACGTTGAGCGGCAAGAGCAAGAAAAACGGCTCGGCCTGATGCGGATGTTCCACCGCGTTGAGTCCGCGCCGCAATGCCGTGGCAAGCGCCAGCGGCGTGTGCAGCGAGTACGCCCGGCTCATAGTGCCAAACAGCCGCAGGAAGGCATTTTGTTCGGTCCCGGGTATCTGCTGCATGTTCGGCCCTTCGTCTTGGGTCGTCTCGTCCCCGAGCAGATACCAGATGCCCAACCCGTCCGAGCGCGGGACAATAGAGGCCGCCAGCGCTTGCAGTGCTCCCGGACCGATCGAGGTGACGACCGCAGCCTTTTCGCCGCGCACCCAGCGCAGAGCCGCAGCCGCGTGCGACGCCTCGATTTCGCTACGCACCCCACAGACGCGCACTAGCCCAGCGTCCTGATAAACCCGCAAGACCTCGCCGATCTCAGTCGAGCCGTGGCCAAAGACGCAAAAAAACGTCCTGACGCCTTGCAACCAAAGCCCCAGGACTAGCGCCTCGGATACCGTGGTATCGATGCGGCGGCCCAGCACCCCAAAACCCCCGGCTGCGGCGATTTGCTGCGCCCGCTCCTGCCGCGTCTGTGCCAATTGCTCTACGGTTGCTTCCATAGTCAGCGGTCCGACAGATGCCCCCAAACGCATTCAGCCACCACACGTCCCAATAACTGCGATCCCTCCTCGGTAAAATGCACCCCATCTTGGGTCAAAAGCCGAGCCTTTCCCTCGCGTTGAACAACGGCAAAGAGGTCGTCAATCGGCACGTCTAGATCCTCTGCCACGGCGCGGGCCGCCGCATTGTAGGCCTCCACATCGGCCTCCAAGCGATCGAAGCCCTTATTCTGATGATGCCAATTTTCGTCCACTGGCGTAGTAGTAGCCCAGACGACGGCCCCGTTCAACTCGCGTTGCAGCCTTTGCAGTATCTGGCGCACGTTGCGCTCGTATTCGTCCAGAGGCACTGCGGATGCTGCGCCAAAGGCCCTCTTCAAATCGTGCAACCCACAATTGACGTGTACCACGTCCGGCTGGCGCGCAAGCACCCACTGGTCCAGATGTGCGAGAACATTGCGACTATCGCCGCCGTTTTCTTCAGGTACCCAAACCTCGGCCCGACCCGCCAACTGACTGGCGACATGGTCCTGATAACCCATGCGAATCGAGTCGCCGATTAGGACGACGAGGGACAAATTAGCCATAAAGCATCACGCCGAACTGACGCCTCCCATCTTGCAGACTTCCTTCCACTCCTGCGCGGTGACCGGCTGAATCGAGAGCCGCTGACCTCGTTGCACCACCCGCATGTCGGCGAGCTTGTCGTTGGCCTTGAGGTCGGCAAGGTGGACAAACCGTTTGAATCTGCGTTTCCACTTCACGTCGAAAGAGAACCAGCGCGGCTCATCCTCAGTGGATTTTTCGTCGTAGTAGTGGTGCTTGTCGTCGAATTGGCTAGGGTCGGGATACCCCGCTCTTGTAATCGTCGCGATTCCAGCAATCCCCGGCTCGTCGCAATTGGAGTGATAAAAAAACGCCAACTCCCCCTTCTTCATGTCGTCGCGAATGAGATTGCGCGCTTGGTAGTTGCGCACCCCTCGCCAGTAGCCCGTGCTTTGCGGACGCTGCTTTAACTCGTCAAAGGAGCACTCGTCGAATTCGCACTTGACGAGCCAGTACTTTTTTCCCCGCTTGCTCACAACCATTCCTCGACCACTTCCCGCGTCTTTGCTATACCCTCCCATTCGTCTCCTGGACTAGAAAAAATCAGCGAGTATGGCCCGGCAAATCCCGCATCATTGGCCAACTGGAGACAGTGATCAAAATCCTCGCGGTCCATCTGCCCCACTGCGGTAAAGTCGGCCTTGGCGTGTACGGAAGTCGCCCTCGGCAGAATCGCCGCCAGATCGCGGTATTTGTCCGGCCCCTTGAAGTTGCCAAAGTCAGCGCATAGGCCGACCTCGCCGTCGCACAAGTCGAGGACCGCATTGAGCGACTCAACGCTCGTACCCAGCGTCCGAAAATTCTCCGTCATCACCCCAATACCCAAGGTGCGACCAAAGCTGGCGAGCGTCCGCAAATTCGCCGCGCTGACCTGCACGGCTCCGCCGTCGCTTGCCTCCCCGGCGATCACCCGCACGCACTGCGTGCCACAGCGGGCGGCAATCTCCATCCACTCGCGCACCCAAACCACTTCATTTGCGCGTCGGGCCGCATCGGGATGCGCAATGTCCCCAGCGTCAATTAGCACGCTGAAGAGCCCGACGCCGCTGTCGGCAAGTGCTTGCCGCAATTGGCTGATATAATCATCGTCGAGCCTAGGAAAGTGGAAGTGGCAAATCTCCAACAGGCCGATGCCGCGTGCGGCAAGCTGCGCCGGTAGCTCTAACAAGGTGAGATCGCCCTGCCCGGTCCCTTCTAGCACCGGCTCGCCCTTGGGGTCGGGCCACTGGTACATCGACGCTCCTAACGTCCTGTGCAAGCTCCATGTCGAGGTCGCTATACGCGTCATCACACCATCCTCACAGGTTGATTTTAGCGACCCATCCAGACGCGGCGTCGCAATAGATCAAATCCTCGCCAAAAATCGACAAGCCGTGCGGCTGGGGGTCGCTGTCGGGCACCACAACTCGATCCAACTCGGCCCCGCTCTCCACGTCGAGTTTGACGATCACGCGGTCGGACGTGTGCACCACCCAAATGCCGTCGGCAACCCGCACCACGCCGTGCGCGCGCCCGTAGGGCAGGTCCAGCACGTGCTCGACCGACCAGCCGGCGATCTTGACTTTGCTCAACGTCTGGCTCTTGAGAGTGGTAATCCACACGTGGCCTTCTTCAAACGGATCGTACTCCATCCCGTGGACCCCACCTCCGCCAGGCACAGGATAGCGATTGCGAGTCGCGCCAGTGGCCGGATCGACCTCGAAAATCTCGCCCTCCTCAGCGTCCGTCGGCCGTGCGGGCCGCCAGAGCGTACCCGCCCCGTTGGCCGCCAACCACAGCGAGCCGCCGCCCCACGCCATGCCGCTGGTATTGGACGACTCGCTGGGGATATCGCGGATCAGGCGGGTGACGCCGTATTCAGACGGCTCGGCGATTTCAATAAGCGCCACCCGGTCGGTAATTTGGTCGGTAATCCACAGTCCTTCTTCTACTACTTGCAGCGCATTGGGCACCCCGTACGGGGCGCGGAAGAGCTTCTCTACGGTCCTACTCATCGTCGTCTCCTGACTCAGTTGTCCCACGTCAATAATACCGCCATCGTCTCGCCCAACCGATTGTAGAGCAAATCGAAGGCCGCTGCCGCTTCGGTGTAGGGGAAGCGGTGAGTGATCATCTTGGCGAACTGGATCTGGTCTGTAGCCAGCAACTCTAACGTACGCGCCGATCCTTCGGGCCGCCGACTAGCGTCGAGATAGCTGCCTATGAGGCGCTTGCCCATGATTTTTTCTGAATAGAGCGGCAGAGGTTCGTTCTCGTACAGGCCCAGCACCTGCAAGAGGCCGCCGCTCTTGAGCATGTCCTGCGCCTCGGCAAAAGCCTGTGCCCCAGCCCGCCCGCCCACGGCTTCGACCACGATGTCGGCACCCTTCCCGTCCGTCAGCTCCAAGACCTGTGCGACCGGATCGCCAGCGCTGGCGTCAATCATCTCGTCAACCCCCAACTCGCGCGCCAGTTCACAGCGCAAGGGCAAAGTGTCAATCCCAATGACGCGCCCCGCGCCCTGTGCCTTGGCCGCCTGCATACAACCGCTGCCGACCAAGCCCTGCCCCTGTATGACCATGACATCGTCCGGGCCGGCCCCGGTCTCCCACATCCACAGGACCGAACTGGTTCCCAGCGGCCAAAAGGTGCCCGCCTCGGGCGACAGGCCCGCGGGCAGGCGCACGGCCGCAGGCTGGTGCCGGCTGGCTCCGACTTCGACCGCCACGTATTCGGCGTGCGGCGCAAGCGCCGCGACCAAGTCTCCGACTTTGAACTCCTCGACCTCTGCACCCACCTCTGCGACTCGGCCCACCAGCGAGTAGCCCATGGAGCGGTGGTCGATAGCCTCTTCGCGCACGTAGCGCCGCCAAATCTCCGAGCCTCGGCTGATCAGCGAACATTCGGCGCGAATCAAAATCTCGGTCGAGGCAATGGCCGGGGTCTCGACCTCTTCTACTACGATATTATAGGCCCCTGCGGGCTTGGCGATGCGTTTCATAGACGGCCTCCTCGCGGACAATATGGCAAAAATACCGCGCGTGAACCAACCTAGTTCAACGCGGGCAAAAAAAACCGGGCGCACCCTAAGGTGGGGTGCGCCCGGCTGTACTCTCAGAAGCTATGCCGCCGAGGCGACTGTGCTTCTGACCAGGTAGTCGATCACCTGGAGTTGATCAAGTGATCAACCTCCCTGCGGTACGTTTACTACTCAATGGACCACCTCCTTTCGCTGTGCGCGCCTCATATCCATACTCCAACTCTGCGCGTCGTTGCGGCCAATTGCAAAGTCGGGTTGGCCCGCTCGCGTAGCCTCGAGCCTCAGCATAGCGGCAACAGGGGTTTGAGGCCCCCGAACTCGACTCGATTTTAATATGACAAACGCCACAGAACCATGTCAAATGCTTTTTACTTTCACCGGCTGCCCGCTAGCGGCCGAGGCCCATGCCGCTTCGGTCAGTTCAATGACCCGCAGGCCGCATTCGGGGGGCACCTGCACCTGATCGCGGCCGAGAATCGCGTCGATGAAATTCTGGTCGGGCGTCGTCGAGCCGGGCAAGTTATTTACTTCGTACACCTCGTTGCTGTGCTGCGTCTTGTAAAAGATCTGTCCCCGGCGTATATAGACCGCGGCCTTGGTCCCCCAGATGGTGATGTCCTCCCATATCCCGCTGGCCGGCGAGTTGCCCACCACCGCAATCGTCCCCAGCGCGCCGTTGCCAAAGCGCAGCGACAGCGCCGAGTTGATGTCCACTTCGGAGTCTAAATACTCCATGTAGGCCTGCACTTCCGCCACCTCTAACCCGGTCATCCACAACACAATGTCCAGTAGGTGGCTTCCCGAGTCGTTGAGCTGTCCGCCGCCCGACAGCGCCATTTGCTGCCGCCACAGTCCGATCGTCCCCTGGTACCACTTCTGGTCTTGGAGCGCCGATATAAATTGGATGTCCCCCAATTCCCCGGCCGCAATCTGGTTGCGCACATAGCGGTACTGCGCCTGCAAGTGCCGCTGATAGGAAATCATTACGAGCTTGTCGGTCTCCTCGGCTTTGGCGATAACTTGGCGCGCGTGATCGACAGTACAGACCATCGGCTTTTCGGTCAGCACGTGCAGCCCTTTGTCCAGCGCGGCCATAATCTGCTCAAAGTGCAATGTGTGGGGCGTGGAAATTTCTACCGCATCCAGTTCGACTTGCTCCAGCATCTCTTGGTAGTGGGTAAACTCCGGCAACTCCGCGGCCTGCGAGTTGCGCTCTTTGGCTCGCTGCAGACTGGCCTGATCCACATCACACAACGCCACCACTTCGGCCTCGGGGATGTCGAGAACCCGCCCTAGGTGCCCGCTGGCATTTCCACCACAGCCGATAAATCCCACGCGAATCTTGTCCATTTTCCTCTCTTTTCAGTCTGGTTGAAGAGATCGCCGGTGATTAGTGCACCTCGGCTCCCGTCGCTATGTCCTGATCCGGCCCGACTAACACGAGGTTCCCATCGCCGTCTTCGGCTGCCAAGATCATCCCTTCCGAGACAATGCCCCGCAGTTTGGCTGGTTTGAGGTTAGCGACCAAAACTACCTTCCGGCCCGGCAACTCCTCGGGCTGGTACCACTGGGCGATGCCGCCGACCACGGTGCGCGTCTCGTCGCCTAGGTCGAGCGTCAGTTTGAGAAGTCTGTCGGCACCTTTCACCTTTTCGGCGGCTTTGACCTCGGCTACGCGCAATTGCACCTTGGAAAAATCTTCGATCGAAATCTGTTCCACTTGCGGGGCCTCTTTCTTTGGTGGCGTTTGTCGTTTGGGCTTTCCAGTCTCCGACTTGGGGAAGAGAATATCCGCTTCCGCCGGTATTTTCGTTCCGGGCGCAGCCTGACCCCAAGTATCTAGATCGGCGAACGCATAGTCTCCCAACCCCAGATCGGCGCGCACCTGCCGCGCCTTGCTCGGCATGGCCGGCCCCAACAGCACCGAGACGATGCGCAGTCCCTCCGCGATATTGTAGAGCACCGTCCCCAACCGCTCGTGCTGCGCAGGGTCTTTAGCCAGCTTCCACGGAGCCTCGTCATTGAAATAGCGATTGAGCTGCCGCACGAACTGCATCACCGTCTCCAGCGCCTCAAAAATCCGCAGCCGGCCCACCAAGGACCGCACCTGCCCCACCAGCGCAGTGCCCGCCGCAATCAACTCCTCGTCGGCTTCCTGTTGCGACGGGACGGGCAAGACGCCGTCGGTATGCCGCGTGAGCAAAGCGCGGACGCGGGACAGCAAATTGCCCAAGTCATTGGCCAAATCCGCGTTGTAGCGCTCGACCAAAAATTGTTCCCCAATGGAAGAGTCTTGGCCGTACACCGTGTCTTTCAACAAGTAGTAGCGCACGGCGTCGGTGCCGTATTTTTCCGCCATTTCAAAGGGATCAATGACGTTGCCCAAACTCTTGCTCATCTTCTGCTCGTCGTCGTGTCCCTTCAAGAAGCCACCGACATTGAGGTGTTGGTACAGCGGCACCCCAGCCGCTTTGAGTACGGTCGGCCAAAACACCGCGTGGGGCTTGAGAATGTCCTTGCCGATCAGATGCTGGGCCACCGGCCAATACGCGCGATAGTGCGCGCCGTCGGGAAAGCCAAGTGCGGAAGTGTAGTTTATCAGGGCATCGACCCACACGTACGCCACGTGCTCGGCGTCCCACGGCAGCTCAATGCCCCATGGCACCCTACCCTTGGGCCGCGAAATCGACAGGTCGCCAATCGGCTCGCCGAGCAGGGCCAGCACCTCGTTTCTGTACCCGGTGGGACGAATAAAATCCGGGTTGTCGCGGATGTAGTCGCGCAGCCAGTCGCGGTACTTTTCCATGCGAAAGAAGTAGTTGCCCTCGCGGCGGCTTTCCGGTGCGCGCAGATGATCGGGGCACTGGCCGTCAACCAGCTCCTTGTCGGTGAGAAAGCGCTCGCAGCCCACGCAGTACAGCCCCTCGTATTCGTCGTAGTAGATGTCCCCGGCTGCGTGAACTGCCTCTAGGATCTGGCGCACGACCGCCCTGTGCCGCTCCTCAGTGGTGCGAATAAAGTCGTCGTGAGAAATGTCGAGCACCTGCCAAGCGTCGCGGAAGCGCTGGCTGATGCGGTCGCAAAACTGCTGCGGATCAATGCCGGCCTCGTGGGCGGCCTGGTAAATTTTTTCCCCGTGCTCATCGGTGCCAGTCAGGAAGTAGGTGTCGAATCCGTCGAGGCGGTGAAACCGCGCGAGAAAATCGGCTATCACGGTGGTATAGGCGTGGCCGATGTGGGGCACGTCGTTGACATAGTAGATCGGCGTGGTGACGTAGAATGCTTTGCTCATGGGGCCTCCGGAGTCGGCGGACAAAAGAAGCGATCCATATTTAAGTAGTAGGAGTCTATAACAATATCAAGGAGGGCGCACTTCAAGGCCGCCTTGATCCCTGGTAAACGCGCGGCATCAAAAGCTGGCCATTGCGAGCCAGAGGCAAGCCGGCAAAGGCACAGGAGTTGCCCCACTGGTCGATGGCAGCCGCGGTTTTGTACTCGTTGATGATGGCGTGGCGGGCGCGCGGGGTATAGTTGTGCCCGGCGCGGTGAACGACGAGGACGTGGATGATGGCCACGTCGCCCGGCTCGGCCTCTAAGACGACCTGCTCACTGGCGGGGATGTGATCGTCGGGGATGGTGTGGCTGCTTTCCAACGTGGGGTACTCGCCCTTGAGGTGGCTGCCGGGCAGGACCTCGGTGGCCCCGGCTTCAAATCCACTCGGATCGAGGTACGTAATGGCCGCGGCCAAGTCTGGCTCGGTATGGCGCTCGTACGGCCAGTCTTGGTGCCAACTCTGGGTGCAGACAAAGCCGGGGGGTTTGTTGCGAATCTTGCCGTTGTGGAAATCAAGGTCCGGGCCTAACAGATCGACCATGACCGAGACAATGCGTGGCTCGGTGAACTGGTCGAACCAGTAGTCGCCAGCCAACGTCTGATCCATCATGCCGACGACATTGCGCGGATTGAAGGGGTCGGGCGCGTACCCGTCCGGCGCGTCCATAAAGGAGTACTTGACGTTCTTGGGCCGGGATTCGATCTCGGTCACCAGACGATAAAACTCGTCACGCATCTGCTCCATCTCCCTAGGGCCGTAAAAGCCTTTGAGCAAGAGATAGCCGTTGTCGTCGAAAAACTGCTTCTGCTCGGGGTCTAAAATGAGCAAGCTCATGGCGTGGCGTCCTTTGCGGTTGAGCGGTTGGGTAGGAAGAAGGCCAGCCCAGCGGGCAATATCGGCAGCAGGGCTAGGTATTTCAAGGTCTCAGCCACGCCGATCTGGTCGCCGAAATGGCCGATCAGCGGCAGCGCGAGGCTGGCCAAGCCCCAGCTAAAGCCCAGCGGCAGGCTGGAGACCAAGCCCGTATTTTCCGGCGCAAACTCTTGGGCCATGGCGACCATGATCGAATTGGAAGACAGCAGCAGGCCGCCGCCCAAAAAGAGCAGGGTATAGCTAGCCAGCGTGCCCTCGACATAGATGAAGGCGTAGAGTGGCGGCACCGAGCACAGCAGCGATCCCCAGACCAGCGGTTTAGGATCGACGCGATCGGCTAGATAGCCAACGATGAGCGCGCCGACCACGCCGGCGATATTGTAGATTCCCAAGGGGATGCCGCCCGCGACGAGACCAAGGCCGCGCTCCTGGGCCATGAGCGTCAAAAACGTGCCAAAGCCCAGTCCCGACACTGAGCGCAAAATGACGATCGCGGTGATCAGCACGAGAGGACCCGCTTGGTCGCCGAGACTGCGCCACTGGGCCGTGCTTCTGCCGTGGGAGAAGTTGGGGTTGCCCAGCGGCACCGCGCGATACATGAGCAGGAGAAACAACAGGCCGGGAATGGAGAGGTAGGGCAGGGATTCCAGCCCGAAGGAATTGGTGTAGGCAGGTGCCCACAGCGGCGTTAGGCCCAGCCCCAGTGTCCCGCCAAAGATAAAGAGCGCCAAGCCAAAGGAGCGGCGCGGTCCGCTGAGTTCGCCGGCCAGCGAAAAGACTTGGGGGTGGAAGGCGGCAACCCCGAGCCCACCCAGCGTCAGAATGGCAACGAGAGTCAGATAATTGTGAGCCAACCCCATGAGCGGGGAGAAAACGGTCGCCAAGGCCAAACCACCGACGATCAGCCAGCGCCAAGCCATGCGGTCGGCCCACAAGCCCATGAGAGGCTGGCTGATATTGCATATAGAAACGATGGAACCCAAAAACCCAACTTGCGCCAAGCTCAGCCCCAAGTTGACCTTGATCAGGGGCAAGAGCGGGGCCAGCATCGTGGCGTAGCTATCGACGCAAAAATGCGAGACCGAGATGACGAACAAGCGGAGTTTTTGCATTCGCCTAGTCTAAACCGTAACCCCTGCGCCGTCCAGACGGCGGCAGAGGCCAAAGGCACCGAGCGCACCGAGCGCTGTGAGCGCCGTGCCTAGGTAGAAGGGCAGGGCGGCATTTATCTCGATCAAGTAGCCGCCGAGCAAGCTGCCGACCACCATCGAGCCGCTCCAAGCGAAGTGGCCCAAGCCGACGAGGCGGTTTTTTTCTTCGGGGGCGGCGACGTCGTTGATGAGCCGGGGAATCAGCGTCGAGACGGCCCACGCCGTAGCGGTGAGAGCGGTACCGCAGGCAAAGAGGCCGACGAGGGAATCGTGCCACAGGGCCAGTCCCAAGGCGCTGAGGAAGACGCCAGACGCCGAGCCGAGGAGCGGTGCAGTGCGGCCGAGGCGGTCGTTGAGATAGCCGACGCTGAGCTGACAGCAGGCCGCCGCCACCAGCGAGAGGGAGGCAAAGAACGCGGGCAAGGCCTCGCTTCCGCCAACTCGATAGATCAACAGGGGCAGGGCCAGCGTCGCCATACCCCAGAAGGTAGTGATAGTCAGGCGCAGGCTGAGCAAAAGGTGCACATTGCGGCGGCCCAAAAGCGGTCGGTAGGCCGTCCACGTATTGAGACGCGCCGTCTGCGCCGTGGCGGGGGCAGGCGCGTCGCCGGGCAACAGCGCCAGCGCTACGGCAACTACCGCGACCATGCCGATGCACATGGCAGCGCCAATCTGGGCAAAGGAATAGGCGGTTTTAACCAAGCCGGTACAAAAACTGCCGAGCGCGTTGCCGAGCGTATTGCTGAGAAAGTACAAAGCGCCGCCCAAACCGAGTCGAGCGGGACTGACTGAGGTAATGAGAATGCTCTGTCCGGCCGTGGACCAAGGGCCGCTGGCCGCGCCCATCACCAACAGCAGGCACGAGAGTCCCCAAGGATCTGCGGTGCGAAAGACCAAGCCGGTGAACGCGCTGCCGATGAGGCCAATCATCAGGGTTGTCTTGCGGCCAAAGCGGTCGCAGAGCCGGCCGGCGACCACGGCAAATATCCCCCCCAAGAACAGCATGAGCCCGCGCAGATAGCCGGTAAACCACGGAGGCCGCGCCAAATCGGCTTCGATATAAACGGGGAAGAGCGCTTGGAAGGGGGCGACGAGGAAGCTCTCGAAAAAGTAAATCAAACAAAGGGCCAGGAAGGCGCGGCTGAGCAGCCCGCCTTCCTGGCCCGTGGTCGCGGATGTTGAGTCCAAGGGTTATTTCTTGCTGGCGGCGACCGAGTTTTTGAGGACGCCGATCCCAGAAATTTCAATTTCGACCTTGTCGCCCTTTTTCATAAAGGTGCCGGTGGTCGCGCCGACGCCCGATATGGTACCGGTGCTGATCAGGTCGCCCGGTTCTAGGGTAATAATCGCCGAGATGTACTCGATGATCCTATTAACCGGATAGAGCATCTGGCCGGTGTTGTTGTGTTGCTTGCGCTCGCCATTGATGTACGTGCTGATGTCGAGGACTTGCGGATTCTTGATCTCGTCCGCGGTGACGATCCAAGGTCCCTGCGGGGCAAAGGTGTCGAGCCATTTGCCGTTGAGCCAGTCGAACCACTCGTCGCGCGGGCGGCTGTCAGTGCGCTTCTTGATGACCAACTCGCGCTCGGATACGTCGTTCATAACGGTGTATCCAGCCACGTATCTGAGCGCGTCCTTGGCTTTGACGCCCTTGGTCTTGCGACCAATGACCACGGCCAACTCGCCTTCCCAGTCGATGCTGTTGGCGATCGGGGGAATGAGGATGCGGTCCCCGGGGCCAATGACCGTGGTCGTCGGCGGCTTCATAAAGACGCGCGGGGTTTCCTTGTCTTGGGCATCCATTTTACCGCCGCCCTCTTCGATGTGGTCTTGGTAGTTGCCAGCCAAGCAGAACACCTTGCGCGGGTTGGGCACGGGAGCGCGGAGGCGGACCTTGCTGAGGGCGTGGATAGTTTTGCCGTTGGGTTCCTTATCCTCGGCATACGCCGCGGCCTGTTTGGCGGCGCGCAGGCCCTTAGCACCAGCGCCGAGCAGCGCGAGCATGTCGCTAAAGAAGGGATGAGTCTTGCGCTTTTCACGGCGAGCCAAGATGCGATCGACAGCGGCGAGGTCCACGACGATATTGTCGTCGCCGACGACTGCGCCCACGCGCTGTTCGCCAGCGGCAGAGTACGTGGCTAGTTTCACAATTTCCTCCGTATGCAAAGGGTTTCTGCGCCGACCCTTCGGTCGGTGCATTGGTAAATAGATAGGGACAATTTATATTCGATCAGCATGGCAAAAGAATACTTCATCCATCCCAGCACCTGCGTCGATGAGCCGGTCGCCATTGGCGCGGGAACCCATATATGGCATTTCTGCCACCTGATGCCCGACGCCCAAATCGGCCAAAACTGCAATCTTGGCCAGAACGTCTATGTCGATCGCGGCGTGGTGATCGGCGACGGCTGCAAAATACAGAACAACGTCTCGATCTACAAGGGAGTCACGCTCGAAGACGAGGTCTTCTGCGGCCCATCAATGGTATTCACCAACGTCGTCAACCCCCGCTCCTTTGTCGACCGCCGGCACGAGTTCCAAGAGACGCGGGTGCGCAAAGGGGCTTCGCTGGGAGCCAATTCGACCATCGTCTGCGGCGTCGAAATCGGCGAGTACGCCCTCATTGGTGCCGGAGCGGTCGTAACCCGCGACGTGCCGGCCTATGCGCTGATAACCGGCGTACCTGGGCGACAGACGGGCTGGGCCTGCCGCTGCGGTGTCACGCTGAGCAGTAACCTAGTCTGTGCGGAGTGCGGAGCGGGCTACGAGGAAGAAGCGGGGCGGCTGCGACCGCTGGGTTGAGACCACTCAATCCGTCGGAAACGACAGCGGAATAGTCGGCTCCTGGTCCTGATGACGAGTGCGCGACTCGATCTTCATCGCGTGGTATTCCTCGACAAATTCGGCCAAGTTTCGGCTCGCCTCCTCAAAGACGATTTTGCCCTTTTCGGCCGTGGCCTTCTCCGCCTCGCCCATCACCCCGGTATCCGAATACTGACTCGTCCACTCGATCAAGCCCATCGGCCCGTGTGAAAACAAATCGGTGTACAAGAACTTGGAGCCGAGCTTGTTCGTCTTGGCGATTTCGCTCTTGATCTTGTCCTGGCGCACGCTCTCCGGCGCCAGATACAGCAGCATTGAAGTCTCCAACTCGCACGCGTGTGAGCAGCCGCCCGGGAACACGCTCTCGCGCCACTCTTTGTCGAAGTCGGGATGGACTCTGAGCAAATGCCACCACGAGCAAAACGTGCAGCTCGCGTCGGTCTCCACTATCGTGCGCCGCGCGACCATGTCCACGAGGTTGTGGTTGGACCCGTGGCCATTGACGAGGATCATCTTCTTGAAGCCGTGATAGGCCAAGCTCTTGGTGATGTCGAGCACGTATTGGATGAAGTGCTCGTAGTGAATGTTGAGCGAACCCGGAAAGTCCATTACGTGATGGACATAGCCGTAGCTCACCGGCGGCAGGACCAGGGCGAGCTCGGGCTTTAGGCGCGCGGCTTCCGTCGCCACCGCATTGGCACACAGGTGATCCACCTTGAGCGGGAGGTGGTGGCCGTGTTGTTCAACCGAGCCAGTGGGTATGATGGGAATTTTGCCCATGGCCACAGCTTGGTTGACTTCGGGCCAAGTAAGCTCGTCGAACTTGTAAATTTCAGCTACGTCAGGCATGGGATCTCCTTTGATATGTTTGCTCAAGGCAAGCCGAGCGTCTTGTGGATGCGAGTGGAGAGGCGCCAGCGCGGATGGCGCTTGAGGATCTCAAGGGCCTTCTGCACGTAGCGCGGCTCAGAGGATTCGGGCTGCAAATAGACGTAGTCGGCGCGGTGCTCCTCAACGCGCTCCTCGCGAAAAGCCCTGCCGACGACGTATTTGAGCTCGGTAATGCGCGCAAAACCAGCGACGACCGGGTAGCACTTCGGCGACACAGTCCAGTGGTCAATCCGCTCAAATAGCACCGGATCGGGCACAATAGTACCGTTGGTCTCAATGTGGAGCTTGTAGCCCGCTTCCTTGAGCCGGCCAGCCAGCGCCACGAGATTTTGGCCCAGAGGCTCGCCGCCGGTCAAGCACACCCATTCGGCCGGGTGGCGCGCCACCTCCGCAGCAATGTCCTCGATGTTCATGGGCGTGAAGCGGTCGAACTCCGTGTCGCAGAACGGGCAGCGCAAATTGCAGCGCGCCAAGCGCACAAAAGTGGTAGGTTCGCCGACGCGCAGGCCCTCGCCCTCAATCGAGTAGAATATCTCGTTGATCTGCAGGACGCGCCCCGAGTCGTTCCACACCGGCAGGCGCTCGGCGCGCTCTTCGGCTGGCATCTGGGCGGTCACGGCGTCTGCTCACCAGCGGCATACGCCAGAGGGTCACAGGCTCGGTTCTCCGCAAAGGCCGCGAGCCGCTCGCAGCAGGCGTCGCACACGCCACAGGCCGGCCGCAAGCCCTCATAGCAGGTGTGGGTCTCGTCGTAGGGAACGCCGAGTTTGAGCCCGAGGGCCACGATGTCCCGCTTCCACAGCTTGACGAAGGGGGTGTGGATCGCCCAAGGCGCGTCGCGGGCAGCCCCCAAGCGCAAGCTCTGCGCAAGGCTGTCGTAAAAGGGGCGACGGCAGTCTCGGTAGGCCGCGTAGTCGTCTTTGACCGGTGCCATATACAGATCGACAATGCCCTTGGTTGCGCAATATGCCGCCGCCAGCGTCGCAAAGAGCATGTTGCGGAAGGGAACCACGGTGTCGCGTTGGCGTTTAGATTCAGCGGTGGGCACGTCCACCGTGGGATCGGTCAGCGGGTTGCCCCCTAGAGCCGTCAAGTCCAACGCCAGCGTCTCGTGAGCCGCGACCTCGGCGAGGCGGGCGAGGCGGGCGGCGCATTCCAACTCGACGCGGTGGCGCTGGCCGTAGTCAATGCTAATGGCGTAGATGGGGCCTTGTTGCCGCGCTTTTAGCCACCAAAGCAAGGTGGTCGAGTCCATCCCGCCGCTGAGTAAAATGGCCGTCATAAAGCATAAAATAGGCCACCGCGCAAAAAACGTAAGCCTTGCGCGCGGGCGCATCCTCTGTATTGACAGTATTTTGACTCAGTTGGATATTCAAAAAATGTCAATTTATATAAGGTATTCACGCTATGAGTGATACGCCTCCGCGCAAAAGCCCTACTCGGCTACAGCGGCTTCGGCGCACGATAATGGCCGGCCTGACGATCATTGTGCCCCTGTGGCTTACTGGCTGGGTGCTCAAGTTCCTGTTCGACTGGGCCGACGGTTTCTCCGCGCCGTTGATTCGCCAACTGGCGAGGCCGTTCGTCGACGATCCCGACTTCCACATCCCCGGCTTGGGCTTTGTGCTGACCTTTATCATTCTATGGGTCGTCGGCGCGCTCGCCACCAACGTGGTTGGCCGCAGCCTGTGGCAATTCGCGCGCGAAGCACTAGAGGGCCTGCCGTTGGTGCGCACGATCTACGCACCCATACAGCAACTCGTGGAGTCGCTCACCTCCCCGGGCAAGGCTGGCTTCGAGAAAGTCGTACTCGTCGAGTACCCGCGCATCGGGATGTGGACTTTGGGCTTTTTGGCCGGGAACGTCCCCCGCGAGGACGAAGCAGCGCCGGCGCACAGCATCTTCGTGCCCACCGCGCCCAATCCCACCACCGGCTTCATGCTCATCGTGCCGCCCGAACAATTGCGCCCCACCGATCTCCGCGTTGAAGAGGCCCTAAAAATGATCGTTTCGGCTGGCGTCGCTGTGCCTCCGGCCCTCTTCCTTCACGCCGAAGCTGAAGAGAAGGTATGAGCCCTTTTCTTGCGATTTTCGGGTGCTTTCGTTATTCTGCTAGAAACTTAGGGCGTCCCTTTCGCGTCCCAATAGAAGCCCTTCGCATACTGAGGAGATGATGTGATGTTTTCGTTTCTTTTCAATCCGTTTTTCATTATACCGATGATCTTGGTCGCCTGGGCCCAGATGCGGGTCCGCAGCGCCTTCAAGAAGTACAGCCAAGTGGCTTCGGCCGCACAGCTTTCGGGCGCTGAGACCGCGCGGCGCATCCTGCACCAGCAACGCATCTACGACGTGTCGGTCGAGGAGACGGGCGGGATGCTTTCCGATCACTACGATCCGCGCGCCAAAGCCGTGCGCCTCTCTTCGGACAACTTCCACGGACACCATCTAGCCGGCTTGGCCGTGGCAGCGCACGAGGTCGGCCACGCGATCCAACACGCCCACGGCTACATGCCGCTCAACTTTCGGCACGCGATCCTACCCGTCGCCAACTTGGGCTCGTCTCTGTGCTTTCCCCTGATTATAGCGGGGGTGTTCTTCCAAGCCACCGGCCTGATGACTATCGGCATCATGTTCTTCGCCGGCGCAGTGCTGTTCCAACTCGTCACCCTGCCGGTGGAGTTCAACGCCAGTTCGCGGGCCATGGCCATCCTCTCGCAGGGCTACCTAGCCAACGACGAGGTGCGCTCGGCCCGGAGAGTGCTCAATGCCGCGGCCATGACCTATGTGGCAGCAGCCGCGACCGCCGTGCTACAGCTAGTGGGTTTTTTGCTCATGCGCGGTTCAGACGAATAACAGCAGATGCGGCAAGAAGCTCCGAGGCCCCTCGCCCTTGCGGGCAGGGGCCTTTTGTTTATGGGCTAGCAACTGCGTTTCGCTATATTATGTTTCTATTGTCGTCTATAAAAGAGGACTATTTCCCCTCCCTTATGGTGTTATATATGGCACACGCCTTCCATCCTACCCACAGGAGAGTGCGAGCATGATTTTGCTCTTATGTGCATTGCTCGTCAGCGCGGCGAGCGTTAGTGCCGATGTGTATTTCGAGGAAGAGGTCGTCAATCGAGGCTTTGGCAGAGACAAAACTGGAGCGCGCAAAACGACCAACAAAATCTACATCAAGGGCAAAAGCCAGCGGGTCGAGCAGCAAATTGAGGTCGACGCGAAAATGGCAAAGGCCCTCCGACGGCAGGGCCAGTCCCTCAATACCAGCACCATTTTGCGGCTAGACCAAGCACAGGTGTACGAAATCGACCTGACGGCACAGACCTTCGTCCAGCAGAAGGCTCCTCCGGCGCGCAAGGCCGTTGCCAAGCCGGAAGCCGTTCCCGGCGGGCCGCAGAGAGCCCTTGCGGTTAAGGTGCCGGGAGACACAGAGCGCATCGCTGGAATTCCCTGTCGGCGGGTCGTCGCACAGATGCGCGCCCGCTACCTCGACCCCAAAACCCAAGAGATCCGCCGCGAAAACCGCTATACGTACGATGCCTGCATTGCCAAGGATTTCCCCGGCTTTCAGGAGATCACAGCGTTTATGGCCTTGCAGGACGCCAGCACGTCCTATCCGTCGCTAATCGCCGGAGGGCTGGAAGGGTTGGACGACCACGAAGCTCTAAGCGAGGAGCTAGAAAACGCCGAGGAACTCAAAGGCTTCGCCCTGCGCTCGACCTTGACGGCCTCAGTCAAGCTCCCCGGAAAAGAGAAGCCCAGCCAAGTATTCCGCTTAGACCGCAAGATCAAGACCATGGCGTACGCGCCGTTACCCGACTCGCTCTTCCACGTGTCTAAGGCCCTGACCCGCCTCGAATCCGAATGAAGAGGAAGCTGCTCTGGGCGGTGGCCGTTTTGGGTGCCGTCCTCGTCCTCGTCGCGGTCACGCCCATAGGGCCTGCCGCACTTGCGCACCTGCTAGAGCGCGGAGTTGGGGGATGGCAGGTTTCCATCGGCAGTCGTAGGGGGGGCTTGCTCTACGCGTTTTCCTTTTCCGACGTGTACTGCAAAAACCCCGCGCTAGGGGTGACCGTCAATGCCGAGTACATCGCCGCGTGGCCGTGGTCTTGGGAAGCCGACATACAGGCACCCAAGGTGCGGATTGAGCCAGGCACCGGGGCCGATTCAACTTCCGCAGCCACGGACATCGAGCTACCCCTTGCCTTCTTCCCCAATCTCAACGCGAAAGCCGGTGCGCTCGACTGGCAGTTGGGCGAAACGCGGATCGTGGCGCGGGACTGGCACGGCGCATATCGCGCAGTAGCAGACACCTCGGCGCACTTAGAGCTAACCTTGTCCGAATTGCAGGGCGTACCGCTGCGCTCACTAACGCTAGATCTAGCGCTCAGTCCGCACCGCATTGACCGCGGAGAGATACGGGCCGTGGGTGCTAGCGATAGCATAAGAACCGACCTGCACGCCTCGTTTGCCTTGGGGCTGAAGTTGCCGCGGCCTTTGCAGGTGGACGCCACGGCGACGGTGGTGACCGATTCCGCGCGGGGTTCCCTAGCAGCGGAGGTAGACGGGGCATTGACACCCCTGCAACTGCGCGGGACGCTCAGAGGGAAGGGAAGCGCACCGACGATCTCCGCAGTGGATCTGCGAGGGGACATGCGCGCCAACAGCACGCGCATAGTAGTGGATTCTCTGCTCGTCTCTTTGTTCGACGGCACCCTGACGGGCGAGGTGACTTATTTTTCCACTCGCGACAGCTTGCATACCCAACTACGGGGCGAGGGATTTGACCTCGCGCTCGCGGCTCCCTTTGCCGGACGGGCGGAATTCGATCTAGCGGCTGGGGTGCATTTGCAGCACTGGCGCTATGCAGCGGACTTTGCCGCCCTCCTGCGCGATGTAGAACTAATTTCCGATCAGCGGTTCGACGCCGAGATAACGGGTTGGCATCGGCCCGATGGGGCGACTCGTATCGACCTGCAATCGCCCGTACTAGATTTAGTAGCCACCGGCTCTTCCAGCTTAGCGGGGGATTACGACCTCGCGCTAAAGGGCGCGTTGCAGGCGGCGTCCTTTTTGCGCGGCGCAGCGCCCATAACCCTCGACGGGCGGGCCAAGCCTGATACTCTAGCGTTACAGCTAGCGACCAGCCATCTCCCCGGCGAATTGGGCGAGCAATTCGGTCCGCTCGCGGCCGATCTACACCTATTTGCCAATCGCTATCTCGCGGCCGACCTGCGCTTAGAGCGCGATCTCCTAGTAGCGCGGGCAGACATCGACCTAGCAAACAGCGAGATCGATACGCTGGTGGCGGATGTGAATGGACTGGCAGTGGAGCGGGTCATGCCCGAGTTGGGCGGGCGGCTCGACGCGGATTTGCGCGGGGCGGGTGGGCTATCGCTCGACGCGTTGCAGCTGGACGGGCGCGCTGCGACCTCGTCGCTAGAGTACGCGGGGTGGCAGACCGGCGAGCTCGCGCTGAACGTGGGATGGGATCGAGGCACCGCGCAGGTAGCCGGTGGCGGACCGGGCGTAAGCTTACGGGCGGAACTGGACGCGACCGGGTACTTAACGGCTCAAGCAGATTTTGCCGATACCTTGTTGCGGGGGGTAGGTGACGCAGTGGGAGCAATAGGCGCAGCGGGCGGTACGTTGCGGTGGGAGGGGCCGCTAGATGACCTAGATGTGGCCCAAGGGGGCCTCGCACTCAATTCGCTCTCGCTGCGGCTGGGGGAATGGACGCTGCAAAACTACGGTCCCCTCCAAGCCGACTATGGCGACGGGTACCTAAATCTCGCGGCGGTAAACCTGCAAACGCCAATCGGCCTAGTCGGCCTTTCGGGTTGGGTCGGCAGGGATTCGCTCTCCGTTGCAGCGGAATTATCCACTCTTGAGTTGTCCAACCTCGCGTCCGACCTCAGCGCGACGGGCGGCGGGCATCTGCGGGTCAGCGGCCCCCTAGCAAAGCCAGAGGCACAGGGCGCGGTGACGCTGGCGGAGATGCACCTCGACACCCTCGCCCTCGGCAATGCTCGGCTGCGCCTCGCGCTGGAGGACTCGCTCGTGGCCGAGTTCAGTGCCGATGCCGGTGTGCGTCTCGCACTCACCTGCCCAGCCGCACCGCTCTTCGAGCCGGGGGCAGCCCCCGCACAGCTCGCAATCGAGGCGAAGGCGGCCGACTTGGGCCCAGTGCTCAGCTATGCTTTGGGACGCTCGATGTACGGGCGGCTCGACCTCGACGGGCACTTAGAAGCGGCCTTCGAGGACTCCATGCCGAGCTGGCGGGACTTGGCCGGGTATATCGACGTGCGCGGCTTGGTCATCGAAAGCCAAGCCACAGCCGACTCGCTGCGGCTGGATCTCCTGTCCGGGGGACATTTCGCGTTCGGCGAGGGCCGCGTGGTCCTGGACTCCGTGGCGATTGGCTTGCAGCGCTACGACCGCGATCGTCGCGCCCTGCAACCGGCTGGCACTCTGCGGCTGGCGGGCCAACTAGTGGACACCAAGCCCTCGCAGATTGAGTTGGCCCTCGAAAACGCGGACTTGGCTTTCTTCGGCGGCCCCAAGGGACTGGTCCAACTCGACGCCGAGGTCCGCGGCACGACATCCGCTCCTCAAGTTACCGCCGATCTAGCCGTGGAAACCGCGGACTTGGGCAGGCTACGCGGCCAGCTCGTCGGCGACCGGGACGGCGGCGATTGGCACTTGAACTGGACGACCTTACTCGACGACAGCCTCACCGTGATCGGTCGAGTGCCCTGGGATTTACAGGCCGGCACCCTCTCCTTAGACGAGAGCTGGCTCGAGGCGCGTTCTAACGGCATCGGACTCCTCTTCCTCGGAGACCTAATAGCCGAACTGGACCATCTCGACGGACGGATCAGCGCAGACCTCCGGGCCGAGGGCTTGGACACAACGCTCTCATTACAAGGCCAAATAGAGGTCAAAGATCTCGAATTTGCCCTCCTCGACTTAGAGCCGATCTACGCGCTGCCCGACGGGCACTTGCAATTCAATGACCGGCAGGTCGAGCTAGTGGGTTTCTCCGTCGAGAAAGAACCTAAGCGGGGGTTTCGCAGCGCGTCGCTCACTGGGCAGTTCGACCTAGCGCGGCTAGACGACCCTAGCTTTGACTTGCGGCTCCAAGCCGAGCGGATGACCTCCTACTACGAGGACGTTGGGCAGTCGTTTAAGGCGAACGACATCGACTTAGATTTGTCTTTCGCTGGCTCGCTCAGCGCGTCCAAGTTGGCAGGGCGCGTCCGCCTTGACCAGCCGAAGTCCGAGGCGAGCCTCGTAGTCCTCGCACTTCCCGTGCCACCGCCACCACCGGCGCTGCGCGACGATTTTTTAGAGAACATGGCCCTCGCTGTCGAGGTCGATATCCGCGGCCTCGCCCTCGACAGCGAGCTAGCCGAGGTCGAGGCATCGGGCGCGGTTGAGGTCGGCGGCACCTTCTACAAGCCGCTCTTCCAAGGCGACATAACGATAGATGAAGGGCAGGTCTTCGTACTCAATGAGCAGTTTGACATCACACAGGGACGCGTCGTCTTCAACCGCCTAGCGCCGACTAAGTCCATCCTCGACGTAATGTACGATCCCCTCGAACTGAACCCCACACTCGATTTGCAGGCTCAGACCAAGGAAATCGAAGACATTAATGACGATAAGAAGTACGTTGCAACTTTGACGTTACGAGGGTCGGCTCAAAGAGTCGTGCCCCGGCTTTCTGCAAAACCAAGTGGGGGCGAAAGCGGGGACCCGTTAGGTCCTCAGGGTACCGTCAACCTGCTGGCCTTTCGCATGGTCGACTTCGACTACGTTGGGGCCTTTGGCTCGACTTCTGAGGCCCTTAATACAGCCGCCACGGCCTTTGGCACGGTCGCCGGCCAACTCTTGAGCAAGCAAGTCGAAAAGGTGGGACTGAATGAATTCACGGTCCTGCCGTCGAGTGAGATCGACGGGGCCGAACCAGGGACCGCTCTGCGCGCGGGCAAGTACCTCGGTGGATTGCCCTTCCCCCTCTGGGTGCGCTACGAGGCCCTGCTAAAAGAGATGGCCTGGGGCGAGGTGCGAGTCGAGCACAAAATCAAATCCTTTCTGACCATCGTCGGCTCGGCGCAAAGCAAGTACGATAGCTATGGGCTAGGCATTGGCCTGAAGCGAGAATTCCGATGAGCGCGCTCGCCGCCGTGCTCTGTCTGGCTCTCGCTGGGACCGCCTTGGCCCAAGAGGATTTGCGCGAAATATCGGCCCATGAAGCCGATGGTCACAAGGTGGCTCAGATACGCTTCGTTCACCGAGGCGCAAAGCGCATCAAAGGAGAGACCTTGCGCTCGGCCATGCTAACCCAAGAAGGCAAGCGCTTCCAACGCCGCTTCTTCAAAAACGACCTGAGCGGCCTAGTCAATCTCTATTACAGCAAGGGCTATCGCGACGCCGAGATCGTCCGCAAGCTCCTGCGGTTGGACGCCAAAAACCGAGTCCACATTCACATTGAAATCAACAGCGGTGCGCTGTGGACGGTGCGCGCCCTAACGCTCGTAGGAGGTGCGCCTTTTGCGGCCGATACCCTGCGTGCTCAGGTCGGCCTGCGCGCGGGCGCGCCTCTCGACTACGGCAAGGTGCTCGAAGGCGAGCGCCAACTACAGGTCTTTCTCAATCAGCGCGGCTACCCTCATGCCGCAGTGCGCAACGAGTGGGTGGAGGACGACCGCGCCAGCCGCAGCACAGAGGTAGTCTTTCACATCAATCCCGGGCGCAAGATGTACTTCGGTGCCGTCGAGGTCGAAAACCTCGACCAGCTATACACGCGCAAGGAGGTAATCGAGCGCTATCTGGACTTTGAACAAGGGGACTTATACAATCCCGAGCAGCTAGCCAAAAGCCGCGGGCAACTGGCGAAGACCGGCCTGTTCCGCTCGGTCTTTCTACTCACTCCCGAGACGGGTGACAGCTTGCAGCCGGTCGTGGTTCGCTTAAAAGAAAGAAAGCGCATCTCCCTAAGCGCCGGTGCCTTCTTCAGCAACATTGAGCCGCGCGTAGGCGGGGTCGTGCAGCACAACAACTGGCTGGGTCGTGGCGCTCGGCTAAGCCTCAATGCCGGTTGGGGGAAACCGGAGCAGGGCGTCACCGCGTCCTTTACCGAGCGCAACTTGCTGGGCACGGGCGCTGACTTGGTGTTGTCGGCAGGGGTCACCGACAAGTGGCAGCCGACCAAGCAGCCGGGCAACCCAGACGACCAGCGGCAAGTCGCACTTTTGACGACCAACGATTCGGTGCTCAACGGCTTTTTGTTTATTCCCTTCGGCGGGGAAGCGACCATACGACAGTATATAAACACAGCCACCTTCAACTACCTCGCAGTTGAGCATTTGTGGAAAGCTGAAGCAACGCTCACCAAGGGTTGGCGCGAGATCTACCAAGCCCAAGTCTCTATTAGCGGAGAAGACTCGCGCACCCGGCCCGATCCGAGCGAGCGCATCGACTACGCGCCTAAGCCTCTCGATCCCGGAGACGAGGGTGAAACTAACAGCGATGAGACGACCGACGCGGACGCTCTGTTTGGCGACGGCGACTTCGATTTCTCTGGCAAAGGCAATTTCTCTGCCCAAGACGAGGTTATAGACTACAGCGACGGCAAGATCCCAGTGACGGCGGATTGGCTGCGAATTCTGACCGAACGCGAGCGCTCGGTCAATTTGGAGACCGAGTTTTTGCGCGACTCGCGCGATGACCCCTTTGCTCCCACGCGCGGTGCGCTCTTGCGGTTGACCGGACTCTACGCCTACTCGTTCACTCTGGGCCGGCACCAGACTTATGTGATCGATGGTGAGGCCGCATTCACATATTACCAACCGCTCTCGCGTCGGCTGGTGTTGGCCCTAGCCCTGCAAGGAGGAGGGGCGGCCTCGTTGCGCGAGAGACGGCCGCTACCGCAGAAGTACTGGTGGGCATACGGAGGCGAGGGGTCCCTGCGCGGCGTTGAGCGCGACGCCATAAACGCACCGGGCGGCGGACGCCTCGGCCTGAATATGCGCGGGGAATTGCGCTATCAGCGGAACAACTTCGGTTTCGTTGGCTTTTGGGATCGGGCGCAGGTCTGGCGCAAGCCAAGCCAAGCGACCTTGTGGCACATGGTGGATGGTTATGGGGTGGGGCTGCGCTACGTTTTGGGCTTTCCCCTCCGGCTCGACATAGCCTTCAACGATGGATCCCTCGGCAACCAATCTGACGAGAAACAGTGGTGGAGGCGGTTGTATCAGCGGAAGCAGTTGTATTTTAACATTGGTCAGGCTTTTTAAATGGTCGAGATAATACATCACGCCGACGCCAGCGAGCTGATTGCGCTTGCTGGTGCTTGCCTCGAAGCGCATGAGAGCGAAAACAACTTGCCGATCGGCCTCGCGTACGCGCTCGCCAAAGATTCCCTGTGCTACGGGCCCGAGCCGCCGTTATTATTGAGCGTCTTGGAACAAGGCAGCGCGATCGGCGCGGCCGTAATGACGCCGCCGAGAAGAATCATCCTCAGCAAGTTCGTTGCGAACGTCGAAGAGGCTATCGCCCATCTCGTTCGTCGCCTTCTTGAAACAGATGCATCCCTCCCCGGCGTTGTCGGGCCAGCGTCCGAAGCGCAAGCCTTTGCCGCTTGCTGGGCCGAGGCCGTGCCTAGTGTAGCGCCTAAGGAGACTATGCGGCTGCGCGTATTTGAGGCGCGCACGGTCGTCGACGTGCCCTTCGCTGAGGGGGCGCTGCGCTTGGCCAGCATGGACGATCATCCGCTCATGGCGCACTGGATGGACGCCTTTTCGCAGGAGGCGTTAGGGGAACCAGCCGATCTCGACAAAGCCGAGAAAAGCGCCGAGCGGTTCATTGCCGACAAACAACTGTACATTTGGGATTGCAATGGGCCGGTCTCCATTGCCAAAACGACGCGCCCGATGCGCAACGGCATATCCGTCACCGCGGTGTACACGCCGCCCGATCAGCGCAACAAGGGATACGCCACTTCGTGCGTCGCGTCGCTGACCAAGAAGCTGCTCTCCGAGCGCTATTCGTTTTGCAGCCTATTTGCCGATCAAGCCAATCCAACCTCCAACAGCATCTACGCGAAAATCGGCTACGTGCCTTTGGGGGATGCGCTAGAAATTGATTTTGCTACCTAAAACTCGCTGTCAGACGGCAGCTTTTTGAAAGAGCTATTATGCAATCATTTCGCAGCAGTACCACCACGCAGGGGAGGCGCATGGCCGGCGCGCGTGCCCTGTGGCGCGCCACCGGCATGAAGACCGAGGACTTCCAAAAGCCCATCGTCGCCATCGCCAACTCCTTTACTCAGTTCGTGCCCGGACACGTGCATCTGCATCCCATCGGCCAGAAGGTCAAGGAAGTGATCGATCAGCACGGCGGCTACGGCGTGGAGTTCAACACCATTGCCGTGGACGACGGCATTGCCATGGGCCACGACGGCATGCTCTACTCCCTGCCGAGCCGCGAGCTAATCGCCGACAGCGTCGAGTACATGGTGCAGGCCCACAAGGCCGATGCCCTCGTCTGCATCTCCAATTGCGACAAAATCACTCCGGGCATGTTGCTGGCCGCACTCAGGCTCAACATCCCGGCGATCTTCGTCTCGGGCGGGCCAATGGAGGCCGGCAAAACCGAACTGTCAACGGGCCGCGCCAAGCTCGATTTGGTCGACTCCATGGTCGCCGCGGCTGACCCCAACTTGAGCGACGAGGACGTGGCCAAGATGGAGGAACAGGCCTGCCCGACTTGTGGCTCGTGCTCGGGCATGTTCACCGCCAACTCCATGAACTGTCTCAACGAGGCCATCGGCCTAGCCCTGCCGGGCAACGGCACCATCCTCGCCACGCACGCGCTACGCTGGGAGCTTTTTGCCGCGGCCGGCAAGCGGATTGTCGAAATGGCCAAGGCATTTTACCTAGAGGGAGACACGTCGGTGCTGCCGCGCAGCATTGCGAACTTCGCCGCCTTTGAAAACGCCATGACCTTGGACATTGCCATGGGCGGCTCCACCAACACGGTCCTGCACCTGTTGGCCATGGCCCGCGAGGCCGAAGTCAATTTCACCATGGCCGACATCGACCGGCTCTCGCGGCAAGTCCCCTGTATCTGCAAAGTGGCACCGGCCACGCAGGAGTTTCACATAGAAGACATCGCGCGCGGCGGCGGCATTATGAGCATCTTAGGCGAACTGTTGCGCGGCGGCAAAATCCACCCGGAGCCCAAGACCGTTGCCGGGGCGTCGCTGGGCGACCTGATCGCCGCAAACGACATCCGCGGATCGGGTACAATCGACGCAATGGCCACGCAGCGGGCGTTGGCGGCTCCGGGCAACGTGCGGACCAAAACCGCCTTCTCCCAGAACAACTTTTACGCCGAGTCGGACGCGGACGATCAAACGGGCTGCATCCGCTCGGTCGCGCACGCCTATTCGCAGGACGGCGGGCTGGCCGTGCTTTTCGGCAACATCGCCGAGGAGGGCTGCATCGTGAAAACGGCTGGCGTCGATGAGTCGATCTGGGTGTTTGAGGGCACGGCCCAAATCTTCGAGTCGCAGGACGAAGCATGCGAGGGCATCCTCGGCGGCAAAGTCCGCGACGGCGACGTGGTAGTAATCCGCTACGAGGGTCCCAAAGGCGGGCCAGGGATGCAGGAGATGCTCTATCCAACGTCGTACATCAAGTCCATGGGGCTGGGCAAGACCTGTGCACTGCTGACCGACGGCCGCTTTTCCGGCGGCACCTCCGGGCTGTCGATCGGTCACGTCTCGCCGGAGGCAGCCGAGGGCGGAGCACTGGCCCTAGTGGAAACCGGCGACCGGATTCGCATCGACATTCCCAACCGCAAAATCGACGTGCTAATCGCAGACGCCGAACTCTCCTCCCGTCGCCAAAAAATAGACGCCTACCGCCCCCGCAACCGCCAGCGCCACATCCCCCAATCGCTACAGGCGTATGCCGCACTGACGACAAGCGCAGCACACGGGGCCGTGCGGGACGTGGGTCAGCTACAGAAATAGCTCTACAAACAAAAGGAATCCCATGAAAATCACAGTACTAGACGGACACACCCTAAACCCCGGCGACAACCCCTGGGACCCGGTCTCGGCGCTGGGCGAATTTGCGGTGTACGACAAAACGCCTGACGACCTGATCTTGGAGCGGGCCGCAGACGCCGACGTGATCTTGACCAACAAGGTGCCGCTGACGGCCGAGACATTTGACCAACTGCCCAACCTGCGCTTCGTGTCGGTTACGGCCACTGGGTACAACGTCGTCGATGTGGAAGCTGCGCGCGCCCGCGCCATCCCCGTGTCGAACATTCCAGTGTACGGCACCGATTCGGTCGCCCAATACACCATGGCGCTGCTGCTAGAGATGTGCCACCACGTCGGTCGCCACGACGCTGCGGTCCATCGCGGCGGCTGGGCTGAATCGGGCCATTGGTGTTTTTGGGAGACGCCGCTGACGGAGCTGGCCGGGAAAATCATCGGCCTCGTGGGCTTTGGGCGCATCGGCCAGCGCGTCGGCGAGTTGGCCCACGCTTTTGGCATGGAAGTCTGGGCTTATGCTCCATCGCCAAAGAACCCGCCGGGGTACGCGCCGTTTGCCCTCAAGAGCACGGAGGAGATTTTTGCCGGAGCCGACGTGGTCAGCTTGCACTGCCCGCAGACGCCCGACAACACCGGCTTTGTCAACGCCGAGTTGTTGGCGACCATGAAGGAAGGGGCGCTTTTCATCAACACGTCGCGCGGAGCACTCGTCGATGAAGAAACCCTCTTGGAAGCACTGCGCGCTGGCAAGCCCCAAGCGGCGGCAACAGACGTGGCTTCCGTCGAGCCGATTGTCAACGGCAATCCGCTCTTGCAGGCACCTAATCTGCTCATCACGCCGCACATGGCTTGGGCTACCCTAGAGGCGCGCAAGCGCCTGATGCAGATGACGGCAGAAAACGTGCGGGCTTTTCTGGACGGCACGCCGATCAACGTGGTGAACTAAGTAACATGGTAGAGCTTAATGACGGCCAGCCCTTCGCCACGCTCGAAGACGCCCGCGATGCGGTACGGGAACTGAAGGCGACCACCGGCCTACCCGCCGACGGCCTGAGAGTCCTGGTGCGCGGCGGGGTTCACGCGCTGGCGCACGGCGTGCGCTTCGGCCCGGAGGACTCGGGTACGGCCGCAGCCCCCATCGTGTATCGCCCTGCCGAGGGCGAGACGGTGCGTCTTTTGGGCGGCCGGCAACTCGACCCGGCGGCGTGGACTCCGGTGATCGATCCTGCGGTCCGGACCCGTCTGGCCGAGGAGGCGAAGGAACACGTCGTGCAGATCAATCTGGTCGCCCAGGGAGTGACAGACCTTGGCACCTTTGTCTCGCGCGGATTCGGCCGCGACACCGCACCGGCCCATCTGGAGCTCTTTTTCAATGACCTGCCCATGACCGTGGCCCAGTGGCCCAATGCCGGACAGTTCGCCACAATCACCGGCTTCACCAATCCGATGTCCAACCCGTGGGGCCAGGAAGCGGGAGATCTGACCGGCGGGTTCACCTACGAAGGGGACCGGCCGAGTCGCTGGGCACCGACCGACGACATCTGGGTGCACGGGTATTGGGGCTATGACTGGGCCAACTCCTACGAGCGGGTCAGCCGTCTCGATCCCGAGAACCGCTTAGTGGAAACCGCCCCGCCCCATGGCAACCACCACTTCACCCCGGGGCAGCGGTTCTACTTCCTCAATGTCCTAGAGGAGCTCGACCAACCCAGTGAGTACTACGTGGACCAAACCAACGGCATCCTCTACTTCTGGCCTCCGAGCGAGCTGTCCGAGGCGGAGACCGTGGTATCAGAGGTGAGCGAGCCGCTGCTGACGCTGCAGAACGTCAGCCACGTGGAGCTTCGCGGTCTGACCGTGGAAGCGGGCCGTGGCAGCGGCATCGAGGCCGAGGGCGGCGAGGGGCTGCGCATCATCAGCTGCACCATTCGCAACTGCGGTACCTGGGCCGTGCGGATCGAGGGCGGAACCAACCACACCGTGGCCGGATGCGACATCTACGGCTGTGGCGACGGCGGCGTCAGCGTCAACGGCGGCGACCGTCCTAGTCTGACTCCCTGCAACCACGCCGTCGTCAACAATCACATCCACCACTTTGCGCGCTGGACCCGCTGCTATGTCGCCGGCATCGGGGCGGGCGGGGTCGGCATGCGCTTCGCCCACAACCTGATCCACGACGCGCCGCACAATGCCATCCTGTTCTGGGGCAACGATTTTCTGATCGAGAACAACGAGATCTACCGGGTCTGCTTGGAGACCGGGGACGCCGGAGCCATCTACACCGGCCGCGACTTCACCTACCGAGGCAACGTCATCCGCCGCAACTTCATCCACCACATGGGTGGCGTCGGCATGGGCACCATGGCCATCTACATGGACGACTGCGTCAGCGGCACCCACATTGCAGAGAACACCCTCTGGCGCTGCCAGACCGCCGTCGTGCTGGGCGGCGGGCGCGACTTCACTGTCGAGCAAAACGTCTTCGTGGAGTGTCTTCTCGCCATCGGTGCCGACGCCCGCGGGATAAGCACCAATCCGGTCTGGCAGAACAACATCAAGGGACTGCGGGAAAGCCTCAAAGCGATGCGCTACAACGAGCCCCCCTACAGCGAGCGCTATCCCGAGATCGCGAGGGTCGATCCGCACTATGCGGCGGGGAAGGGTGTGCCGCCGGAGCACAACCGGGTCGAGCTCAACATCTGTTGGCACTCCCCCTGGATCGGCGAGCCTTGGCCGACCGGGGCGGACAACGGCATTACCGAGAAAGACAACTTGGTCGCCATCGACCCCAGATTCACGGACGAGGCCTTCGGGGTGCTGACCCTCGGCCCGGGGTCACCGGCGCAGGGCTGGGGGGCTGGCGTGATTCCTCTCGACGAGATCGGCCTGATCCGGGACGCTGCCCGCGCCACCGTGCCGCCGCGCGTGCGCACTGCCCTAGAACTGGGGGCACCACGAAGGAACGGCGAGTCGGCAGAGCTGCGCTTGCGGTTGCGCAACGATGGCACCGACCCGGCCCGGGGCACGGTCGTGGTAGAGACGAGCACCTCGGCCGTCAGTGAGCGCTTCGATTACGCACTGGCTCCAAGCGAAGTCCTAACCCGCGACCTGACCGTCCGTGCCGACGACCGGACCGTGCGGATCTACTCACCGGACAGCCGCCTGCAGCCTACGCAACTGGTCATTCCCGACCCGCAGAATAAGGCGAACTGAGCGTTGACATTGCGCGCGATTTTCGGTTATTATGCTCCAAGGGGGCGACTTGGCTTCGACGGGGTCGGAGAAGCCCAAATTGCGTGCCGAGGTCCCGACACCTCGTAAATCCTCGGGAAACAATTAAGCGACGAAACTAACACGTACGCTCTGGCTGCCTAAATTTAGCGCAGCCCATTGGGGTCTGTTGAGCCTGCGCGGCAGGCCCCAATGTCAACTCTTAGCAGGCTGGTCCCAAACTTTCGCCCGAGGGAATGGGACGAGATTTTTCGGGCTGGCTCGTTGCGAGGCCCGTTGGCCGGCAGCGCAACAGGCAAGATAACTAAGGCCGACTACGCACGTAGTATATTTCGGTAGAACCGGTCTCGGACGCGGGTTCGATTCCCGCCGCCTCCACCATCTTCAAGCGCGACCTCTGCATACCGAGGTCGCGCTTTCTATTTTGTTGTGTCATCCCTAAGAGGCCTTTTATATTCTCTATCTCTAATTGGCGACGTAGAGTTCGAGAGGCTCTCAATGAAACAGCACCTCAACTCGATCCGTTACACTGCATTTGTTTCGACTGCCGCTCTGGCGCTCTGGTGCGGGTCCACCCTGTCGGCCGAGCAGTTGCGCTACGACTCGGCGCGCGACTGGCGGCAGTGGGAGTTGCCCCTGGGCGCGGTGGACCTGACGGCGCTGGGCGTGATCCAGCCCACCCGTATCGAAAGGCTGACCGACGCCGTGCGCGACTTGGACGCCTTCGACGGCGGCATCCGCAACGCCGGCTCCAACCTCAACCTAGCCCGCTTCGCCATCGATGGCGACCCGGCGACCGGCTGGGCACCCGACCCGGAAGCCGAACCCGAGAATTGGTTTCTCGAAGTCGACCTCGGCCGCGCCGTTTCGGCCCACAGCGTCACCCTAGTCTTCGACGAAGCAGCAGCCCCCTTCGAGCTTTTCGATCTGCTGATTTCTACCGGCGAACCCGAAACCGACGTTATCGCCGCGCCCATCGAGGGGTCGCTCGTCTACCGCACTAAGGAGCGCTTCAAGGAAAACACCCGCCACCGGGTGACCTACGAAATAGCGGAAATCGACGTCGAGCCGCTGCAGTTTATCCGCTTCGATCCCTTGCTGATAGTGCCCGACGCCCGCCTGGTCGAGATCGAAGTCGAGACCATCGGCGACAATATCGCTCTCGGTCTGCTGGAACGGGGGGGAGCCGTCGACATCAATACCAACCTCGCCCAGATTGACCAGCAACCCCTCGGCAAGGCCAGAGCCCTTTTCGATGGCGACCTCTACTTAGGCTGGAGAGCCGGCAGCGCCGGGCGAGGCCTCAATGATATTCTCTCACACATGGTCCTCGACCTGGGCGCTGTCTACTGGGTCGACCAGATCCGGGTCATCGGCGGCGTGGTTGAGAAGTCGTTTTTTGGCGGTGCCATCACCAGCAGACACATTGTCTCCCGGCGGCGCTGGGGCTTTCGCTTCTACGAGTTGATGACCTCCGATGGCTCGCTCTCGCCCGACGGCTCGCGCCTGTGGACCAAGCACTTCTCGGGCGAAGCGCCCGTCCACCAGCGGTCCAAAGGGCTGGTAGACCACCATTTCGACCTGCAGCCTACCCGCTACATGCGCATCTTCTGGAAATTCTGGGACACTAGCTGCTTCTCCTTCCAGAGCCTAGGCGTGAGGGGCGGTAGCTTCAGAGTGCCCGGCTGCAGCGCCGGCGGTGGCACCGACGAGATCCAAATCTTCGGCCGCGGCTTCCCCCAGGAAGTCGGTTTTCGCTCGCCGCTGATCGATCTGGGCGAGAGCAAAAACCTCAACTCGATAGAATGGAGCGGCGACCAGCCGCTGGGCACCCTGATCGAGATCCGCACTCGCACCGGCAATGAAGTCGTCGAGACCTTGACCTACCACGACAAGAACGGCAAGGAAGTCACCGAGAGGAAGTACAACAAGCTGATCCCCAGCTTCAAAGGCCCCATCGACACCACCCTCGCCGCCGGCGGTGACTGGAGCGCCTGGAGCCGGATCTATAGCTTCTCCGGCGAGGCCTTCCTCTCGCCCTCGCCGCGCCGCTACATGGAAATCGACGTGCGCATGGTCTCCGACTCCCCCGACCGCGCCGCCACCCTCGACTTCCTCGCCGCCAACTTCACCGAGCCGCTGGCCGGCCGCGTGCTCGGCGAGATATTTCCCCAGCAGGCCGAACCGGGCATACTGACCGAATTCACCTATTACTTAAAACCCGAAAACGCCAGCGGCTTCGACCGCCTCGCCGTCGAGTCGGCCGCGCTGGTGCATTTTATGAGCGTTTCGCGCAACGGCACCGACCTCGACGTGCAGATGGACACCACCGCCAATGGCTTTCTGATCCACTTGCCCAATCGCATCCGCACCGACCAACTCATCGAGTTGAAGTTCAAATCTTCCGTATTCCGGCAATCAACCCGCTTCGACGTCTTTCTCCAGGACAGCCGCCAGGACGCTAGCGTGCGCCAGCGCGTCGACCCCGGTAACGCCTCCGAACTAATCGAGAGCAACACCAACGTCGTCAGCCTGCCCGTCAGCCGCAATCTCTTCGCCAACGTGGCGCTCTCTTCGCCGGTGATTACCCCCAATGGCGATGGCGTCAACGACGCATTGCAACTCTCGATCGACCTAGTCAACGTGCTCAAACCGCGTCCCTTGTGGCTGCGCCTCTACGATCTGGCGGGTCGCCCCGTCTACGCCCGCGGCGAGGACGGCCGCGCCGGCCAGCACCAGTTCACCTGGGACGGCCGCGACGATGCGGGGGGCCGCGTCGCCCCCGGCCTCTACATTCTGGAAATTCTCGTCGAAGGCGATGTCGGCGAAGAGAAGGCGCAGGAAATCATTTCGGTGGCCTACTAAACTTCAACGACCTGATTCTTCATGGCACTTGGCCTTCAGCAGTGACACGAACCGGCAGAACGGCTCACCAGAACCGATCTTTGAAAGCGATAACGACCGCACTTGGTTCCGAATGCGTCTACCGGTCCATGAACGGGCTTCTCGTGCGGCGACCGAACATGAGACCGAACAAGATAAGTCATTGAAAAATAAGAAGAAAAGGGGCGAGTGCCCGCCCGACACCCCGGAACACCATCGCGCGCATAGTCGTGCCGTTCATCGCGGTGAATTAAGCGTTGAGGAGAACGGTGAATTAAGCGTTGAGGAGAGATGATGAAAATGAGAGCTTCTAGCGATCATCATAGCGGTTGACCGCTATGTTTTCGGGCTGATGATAGGCGTTTTGGCAGGGCCTCTTAGTAACTGACGTTACGCGGCGGCCCTATTCGGCTTGGTCTAACAGGAGCCTAAAGGCTTCAAGGCTGGGCACCTGTATGGCCGCCCGAAACAACTGCTTGAGACGCGGCACATCGTCAATGTCCCCAAGGCGGGAGGCCAAGCGGCGCACGGCCTCCGGCTGAAAGCGCAGTTCCAACACTTCTTGAATGCTTTCGCGGATGCCTTGCTCAATGCCTTGCTTGATGCCCTTTTCCGTGAAATACTGCACTACCGACGATTCGTACATGGTCGCCTCCGACATGATGGTCATAACCGTTTCTGATTTATACACTAATCCGCTCAAAATGGCAAGATCGGCCAGATAATTGGCCTTGACGGTTTCGTCCATCGGCACCTCTTGCGCCCGGTGGATACACTGGCGCAACCACGCCTCAGCATCCACCCCCGCCGGACGCTGCATCAACGGCGCAAACGGAAGCAAGCCTACATGTTCCCCGTCGAAGATGCGCTGACCGTCTAGTTCAATCAGCCGAATCACTTGGTATTGCACCAAGACGCGAAAGCCGTGTCGCTCTTGGAGATAGTGTCCCGGATCGGTGCGGCCGGCGTCGGGACGCAGATAGATGACGCTGGAGTAGATGGGTAGGCCGTGCTGCTCAATGCTGCGGCCGATATAACCCGCCATCCGCCGCGGCATGGGCGGGGTGCTGTCGGTGGTTTGAAACTCGTGATGCACCAACGCCTCCTCGTCGCCGATTTGCACGCGGATGAGGCTGTCGGTGCGGTGGGCTTCGACGGTGGGTTGCTCGGTGTCGATCACGTCGATCACCTCAATGTCGTCTTGGTGGAGGGCGAAGCGGGCGAAGTCGTGGGGGTAGGTGTGAATGAGATGTTTGGCGATGGTATCGAATTCGGCCATGAGCCATGCCTTGGGTTGCGGGTGGGGTGGTACCCGCAAGGGGCAAGAATCGTGCCAAGGCGGCGGCTCAGAGGGGAGGAGCGGGCTAGAAGGCGCTGGAGTGTAGCGGAATGGATACAGCAATGGAGGGTTGGGAACAAAAGCTGCGTAACATCACTTAGTAAGAGCTAAAATGTCCGGCGAGAGGCTTCGTCAAGCAATCGGTCCTGTGTCTTCCTGATTTCTTCAATCACTGGGTCAATTTCCTCGTGGCATCGCCACGCCGGTATTCGCAGGATTGTCCAACCGAGATTGACTAGAACGCGGTCTCGTGCGCCGTTGTTGGCTTCTGCGTCAGATACGTAGCTCTTTGGGGAGTTTCATCCTCGGTCCTTAGAGGGTGCCATCAGTGCGGGCCTGATTGTCGATGCGATAAAACAGGGCTATTATAAAACTGGCTAAACTGAATGTAGTGCAAATCTTTAGTGCAAGGGACATCCTAGACCACGGGACGGCATGAACACAGCGCTCATCGCCTCCAAAGTCCAGCACTTCTACATACAAACATGACCAGCAAACTTCCCATCAACATCGACCACCTGCTGCGCCAGCGCCCCATCGAAGGCGAACGCATCGAGTACAAAGCTGGTTGGAATCCGCAGAGCGTGCTGCACACCATCTGCGCCTTCGCCAACGACTTCCACAATCTAGGCGGCGGTTACGTGGTGTTGGGCGTTGAGGAACAAAATGGCCGCCCAATTTTACCGCCCAGAGGCATTAACCTTGATGCCATCGATGCGATACAGAAGGAACTACTCAATCTGGGGCATGTCGCCATACAGCCGCATTACCATCCCCTCACCGCTACCTATAACGTCGATGGCCAGACCATCCTCGTCCTCTGGGTGCCCGGCGGCGAAACCCGTCCCTACAAAGCCAAAGTGAATCTGAGTGCGGAGCGCGACGATTGGGCTTACTTCATTCGCAGACACAGCAGCACGGTTCGCGCCAAGGGTCAGGACGAGCGTGAGCTGCTCAGTCTGGCGGCCACAGTACCTTTTGACGACCGCTATCGCCAGACTGCTTCGCTTGATGACCTGTCCTATCGGCTGATCCGTGAGTTTTTAGGGGAAATCGGCAGCGAACTGGCATCGGAAGCAGAGGGCCTATCTGTTGAGGACTTGGGCAAGCGCCTGAATATCGTCGGCGGGCCGCCCGAGGCGATGTTTCCGAAGAACGTCGGTCTGCTGTTCTTCAATGAGCGGCCAGACAGGTTTTTTCCGGCCACCCAGATCGATGTCGTGTGGTTTCCCGATGGGCCGGGCGGCGATCAGTTCGAGGAGAATGAGTTCCGCGGGCCGTTGTCCATCATTCTCAGCGAGGCGATCAGTTACATTGAGCGGAACTACCTGAAGGAAACCGTCGTCAAGTATCCCCACAAACCGGAGGCCGAGCGATTCTGGAATTTTCCGATTGGTGCCATCGAAGAGGCGCTGGTGAACGCCATCTACCATCGCTCATACGAGGAGCGGGAGCCGGTTGAAGTTCGGATCACCCGCGAAGAGTTGCTGGTCTTGAGTTATCCCGGTGCAGACCGCTCCATCCGTATGGATGACTTCAAGAAGGGGCAGGCCGTGAGCAGGCGCTACCGGAACCGGCGTATTGGTGAGTTTCTGAAAGAACTCGACCTCGCCGAGGCGCGCTCAACCGGCGTGCCGAAAATCTTCCGGGCCATGCGGCAGAACGGCTCACCGGTACCCATCTTCGAAAGCGATGAGGATCGGACCTGGTTTCGTGTGCGCCTACCGGTGCATGAGCGGGTTTCTCTTGCGGCGACCGACCAAGATACCATACATGACACCCAACAAGATAAGTCATTGAAAAATAAAGAGAAAGATCAAGATACCCCCCAAGATACCCCCCAAGATACCCCCCAAGATAATGGGCATATTGAACGGCTGGTGGCAGCCCTGACCGGGGAGATGAGCCGCGCTGAATTGTTGGCGGCACTGCTACTCACAGACCGGAAAAACCTCAGAACATCCTACCTGCAACCGGCTCTTGACGCTGGCCTGATCGAGATGACTCTCCCCGACAAGCCCACTAGTCGCCACCAGCGCTATCGCCGAACTGCCGACGGCGAGGCGCTCGCTGAACAAATCAAACGGAAGAACGCCCCCACATGAACACCGCTCCCATCGTCTCCAAAGTCTGGAGCTTCTGCACTACCCTACGCGATGACGGGGTGAGCTATGGCGACTACCTAGAAGCAGCTCACCTATCTGATCTTCCTCAAGATGGCCGACGTCTACGACTAAGGATAATCGATGCCAAAACGACCCAATGTGATTCTTATCGTCGCCGACGACATGGGCTATGGCGATTTCGGCGTTTTTAACGACGGCCCGGCCCGCACGCCCCATCTCGACGCGCTGGTCGGCGAGGGGGTCTGTCTGACCCAACACTACGCCGGGTCGCCGGCCTGCTCGCCGTCGCGGGCGGCGCTTCTTACGGGTCGTTACCCGCACCGCACCGGCGCGTTGACACCGATGGAGGTGCGCGGGATGGACCGCATCGCGCTCGACGAGGTGACCATCGGCAATGCGTACAAACACGCGGGGTATGCGACGGGGCTGATCGGCAAGTGGCACAATGGAGCGTTTGATGATCGCTATCATCCCAACGCACGCGGCTTCGATGAGTTTTTGGGCTTTCGCGGCGGGTGGATGGATTACTTTGACTGGTGGATCGAGCGCAACGGGCGGCGCGAGACCGCGGACGGGCGCTATTTGACCGATGTGTTCACCGACGAGGCGGTGGATTTTATCACGCGGCACCGGCAGGACCCCTTTCTGCTCTGCATGATGTACAATGCGCCGCATTCGCCGTTGCAGGCCCCCAACGAAACGGTGCAGCCCTATCTCGACGCGGGGATGAGCCCGGGCGTAGCGATTACCTACGCCATGAACGAGATCATGGATCGGGGCGTCGGGCGGATCGCGGAAACATTGGCAGACTTGGGACTGGCGGACGATACGATCCTGATGTTCACCAGCGACAACGGACCGGCGTTCAGGTTGCGGCCCGACCAAGTGCCCGAGGGGATGAGCACGGATACACGGCGCTACAATTGCGGCTTTAACGGGCAGAAAGGGTCGGTTTACGAGGGCGGCATCCGGGTGCCGATGATCGTGCGCTGGCGCGGCGGGTTGGAGGGGGGGCGGCAGATCGACGAGTTGGTGCACGGTATGGACTGGTTGCCGACCTTGGCCGGGTTGTGCGGCATCGAGCGGCCCGGCGGGCGGGCCCTAGACGGGCGCGACGCGGCCGCGGTGTTGCGCGGTGCCGGCGATGACGCTCCTGCGCGATTTTGGCAGCTCAACCAATTTCAGCCCGTCGGCTGGATCAACGCGGCGATGCGCGAGGGGTCGTGGAAGCTGGTCCGTCCCCAGTTGGCGCAAAAGCCCAAGACCGATGCGGATAAGCGCGTGATGGAGCGCTACGTGGAGATTGATATCCAATACAAATACCACCCCGACGAGGTGACGGAGCTAATGAGCGAGCCGGATCCCGAGTTGATTGTCCCGCCGCCAGCTGATTTGGAGTTGTATAATATTGACGACGACCCGCTTGAACAGAACAACATGGCGACGGATGAGTCGGAGCGCGCGGGCCGGATGTTAGGGGCGTTGGAGACATGGTTTGAGGGAGTCGAGGCAGAAAGGCGGCGGATTCAGCCCGACGGCTCTATACTGGAAATCGTGGACGATTGAAGGTGAGTGAACAGCGTCCGGAACAACGATCCGGACATCCTTGACCCCATGCCTCAGCGGAGCCTATTTTGCCCATAGAAGGCGGAAATCGGCGTTAGCGACTTCTGCACATCCGAAGTCGCGCTTTCTATGTTTGCCTAGAGAAAGAGAGAACATGAAGATCACCGACATTAAGGTTACGCCCTCCCTCGGCGCGGAAACTCGCCACTGGTCCTTGCTGAAAATCTTCACGGACGAAGGCATCGTCGGCCTCGGCGAATGGGCTGGGGGCCCCATCGAGCAGCTCAAAAAGATGCTCATCGGCCGCGACCCGACCAACATCAATCAACTGCACTACGACCACCTGTGGCAGATGCAGGGCCGCGGCGCTGGCGTGGAAATCGCCCTCTGGGACATTCGCGGCAAGCAGCTAAACGCACCCATGCACGAACTGCTGGGCGGCAAACTGCGCGACCGCATCCGCGTATACTGCGACTGCCACTCGGGCGCGCACTGGACGCGGGAGGACTACGCGCGGCGCTGGCAGGAGACGCGGGCCAGCGGGCAATTGGATCCGGTGTACGAAACCAGCGCCTACGTATCCATGGCCCAAGAGGTGGTGGCCGAAGGATACACCGCAATCAAATTCGATCTCGACGTGCCCAACCCCTGGAAGCTCGACGTGTACGACCGCTCCATTAGCCGCCGACAGCACCATCACATCGTCACCACCATCGAAAGCCTGCGCCAGGCAATAGGCCCTTACATCGACTTATCCATCGATTTGCACGGTTCCTTCAACCTCGCCGACGCCCTGCGCATCTGCAAAGACGTGGAACACCTCGACCTGCTTTGGTTGGAGGATCCCATCCGCTGGGAGTGGGGCAATGTCGCCGCCTTGGCCAAGATCTGCCAGCAGACCGAGACGCCGATCTGCACCGGCGAGATCTTTTACGGAGCCAAGATGTTCCGCGAGCTAATGGAACAACAGGCCTGCGACCTGCTAGAGCCAGACATCCCCCACAGCGGCGGAGCCATTGAAATCCGCCGCATCGCCGAACTGGCCGAGATGTACCACATGTCGGTCGCCCCCCACTACATGCGGAGCGCGGTTACGGGCATAGCCGCGGTGCATATCTGCGCCACCCTGCCCAACTTCCTCGCCCTAGAGCACCACTCGCGCAACATCCCGCTGTGGAGCACCATGCTCGACATCAAGAACCCAATTCAGCAAGGTTACATCGACGTGCCCGACGGCCCTGGCTTGGGCATCGATCTAGACGAAGAAGCCATCGCCGCCGCACTACCTGCCGGAGTGCCGCTGTGGTCCTGAGCCGCGCATCCGCGAATCACTTTTAACTGGAGCTATTATGAAATCGCAAAACTACATCGACGGCCAGTGGGTTGGAGCCTCGGACGGAAAGACCTTCGCCCAGCACAATCCAGCCGACCTAGAACACGTAACCGGGGAGTGGCCCCAAGGCACCAGCGCCGACGCCGAGCAGGCCATTGAAGCGGCGCACGCGGCATTTCCAGCGTGGGCCGACATGGGGGTGTACCAGCGGGCAGAGTACTTGTCGCGGGCGGTCGCAGTGCTAAAGGAGCGGGCCGAAGAAATCGCCGCCATCCTCACCGCAGAAAACGGCAAGACGCTCGACGAAGCGCGCACCGAAATAGGGTCGGCAGTGCGCGAGATGGAGTTCCAGATCGCCCAGGGGATCTCCATGTGCGGCCAGACCGCGCCCTCGGCGCAAGCTGGGGTGTTTGCCTACAGCGTGCGGCGGCCCCTCGGGGTGGCGTCGATCATCAGCCCTTGGAACTTTCCGTTCAACGTGCCGGGGCGCAAGTGCACGCCAGCGCTGATCAGCGGCAACACCATCGTTTTCAAGCCAGCGAGCCTGACGCCCGGAGCCGGGCGAGCTTTCGTCGATATTTTTGCCGAGGCTGGGCTACCTCCGGGCGTGCTGAACTTCGTCTGCGGCGGGGGCAGCACAGTCGGAGAAACCATGATCACGCATCCATTAGTGCAGTCGATTTCCTTTACGGGCTCGACCCAAGTGGGCCGGGGCATTCAGCAGCGCGCCGCCCAAGGGATCATCCGCACGCAACTGGAAATGGGCGGCAAAAATCCCGCAGTTATCTTGGCCGACGCCGACCTCGACATGGCCGCGGATGCCGTCGTCAAGGCAGCTTACGCCTGCGCCGGACAGTGGTGCACTTCGACGAGCCGCGCAATTGCCGAGCGCGAGGTCGCCGAGGCCTTCACCGACAAAGTGCTAGAGCGCGTCAAGCAAATTCGCATCGGAAATGGGACAGAGGATGGGGTGGATATGGGGCCGGTGTGCGGCACGGACCAGCTCGAAACCATCGAAGCCTACATCGAGATCGGCAAAGCAGAAGGAGCCTGCATCGCGCACGGCGGCGAGCGCCTGACCGACAACGGGCTCGACAAAGGGTGTTTTATCGCGCCGACAGTCTTTACCAACGTCCAGCCGCAGATGCGCATCGCTCAGGAGGAGATCTTCGGCCCGGTGTTGTGCCTAATGGTAGCAGAGGGTTTCTCCGAAGCCCTAGAGATCGCCAATGGCGTGGAGTTTGGGCTGGCGTCGTCCATTTTCACGCGGGACATTGGGCGGGCTTTTCAGTTTTTAGCAGAGACTGACGTAGGGCTGACGCACGTAAACATGATGACGGCCTACCGCGAGCCCCAACTCTCATTCGGCGGGGTCAAGGCTTCCGGGCACGGGATCCCGGAATCGGGCGACACTGGGATCGAGTTTTTCACCGAGCACAAAGTCGCCTTTATCAATTATCACTAATAGGCTGGTAGGTCGGGAAGACGCGGGGAAAGGCGCAGCCCGAGGTCTTTTGACGGGTAGCCGCGTCAATGTAGCAGACGCTAAACGCGCGGCGCGGACGGTTGGTGTTATTCGTCTCCGAGCGGTGCAAGGTCCAGTTGTGCAAAAGCACCACCTCGCCTTTTTCCATTTCCAAATACAGCCGCTTCTCATCCGGGGCGTGCTGCGCGCGCTCGTCCGCCGAGAGCTGATCGCCCGTCTCGGGGATCATGGTGTGGTGCGAGCTGGGGATGATTTGCAGGCAGCCATTGGCAACGCACGTGTCGTCGAGCGCGGTCCACACCGTGACCTTGGGGGGAATGCTCAGTTGCCAGCCGCCAGCGCCGTCTTGGTGCCAGTTGATCAGGACGCCCTGCTCGGCGGGCTTGTTGAAAAACATGGCGCGAAAAATCGAGACCTCCGCGCTGACGATTTTGGCGGTTAGATCGCGGAAGAGCGGCTTTTGCATGTAGTCCAAGAACAGCGGATCCTGCTCCAGATCCTGAATTTTGCGGTACTTGAGCGAGGAGCCCTTAAACTCTTTAGTCTGCCGCGAAAGATCGGGGTTGCCGGCCGAAGGGCATAGCTGCATGAGCATGTCGTCGTAGCGCACTTCGCCGAGCATGATCTGGTCGATGCGCTGGCAGAGGGCGTCGATTTCCTCATGGGAAGCCACGTGGCCGAGGCGCACATAGCCCTGATCGTGAAACTGGTCGAGTTCGGCGGCACTGAGCGCGGAGGCGTGGAGATCGGTCATGGCAAGTTCCTTTTGGTCTTAAGCGAGGCGGGCGAGCGCCTCTTGTCGGCTGATGCGGCGGAAGGATTGTTCGAGCACGGGACCTTGACCCTGCCAGCCCTCCTCGCGTTCGCCGTCGGGCACGGAGTCGCAGACGCTTTGGCACCAATCGGCGAGCGGATCTGCTGGGCAGCGGATCACCAAGTCGGGGTCGGCGACCGCGCCGGTGGCCGAATACGCATAGCAGGTTTCGATGAGCCGCTCGGCCGAGGCTAGCTGCTGACGCTGGTATTCACACGGGATTGGAGGACCGTCGGGCACGAGCAGGATGTTGACGCCGCGGTCAGTAATCGCGTTGAGCCGCTCGACCGCATCCGTGCCGACCAGCACGTCCTTGTGCTCCGGCCAGATGTCGAACATCCCGTAAGCCGCCTTGGGCTCACGCGATTGGAAGGTGAAGTTATCGGGGTACGCGAAAAAATCCTCGCCCGTGGCGCGATAGGTATTGTAAAAGGCAGTTACGTGGGCCATGATCAAATTAATGGCCCCGATGCCCTCAAGGCGATTGGGCGCTAGCACCCCCAGCCTCTTGGTATTGGTAAAGCCGCGGAAGTACTCCGCCAGCGCGACCGGTTGGCCGCTGACAAGTATCTCAAAATCGCTGTCGCCGAGTGTTGAACTGTGCATGGATGCGTCCGTCTAAAAGCCCTTCACGGCAGATATTTCATAATCGTCGCCACTGCCACAACGGCACCGATGGTAATGTACAGGTTGCGGTTCAGTCCCTTGTGCAATTCGGTTTTGAGTTCGGCCATCGCGCTTTCGAGGCGGGTGCTCTCGGCCTTGATTTGACCTTCGAGGCGGGCGACATCGGCTTTCGTGGCGAGATGCTCATAGACGCCTTCGAGCCGCGCCAGACGCTCTTCCGGGGTCAGAGGGGAGTTGGTCATAGCTAGTTTCCTTAATGATTGTAGCGAAAGTACTGTATAGTATAGGGGGGTGTCAATTTCCAAGCTACCTTGCACGGTTGCGAGGATGGGACGGCTGCATGGGGCCGACCGCGAAACGCCCCAAAGAGACGCAACAAGCGGGCGGCCCTCATTTTGCAAAAGCAATATCCGGGCCAGCGTCGCTGGGCTGGTAGCGGGGGCTTGTGGGCGGTTCCTACTGTGTCGGTAAGCACACACCGATGGGTTGTTTACGCGCCTGTCGTCGGAGTTGTATTCTACCGGCTCCAAGGTGGCGATTTCGTCGAGTCAGGAAGCTGCTGCTCAGATAGCGCGGCGTCATTGCGACAGCCTCTACTCCAGCAGAATGCCGCCGTCGAGGACGATGTTTTTACCCGTCATCGACGGGGTTCTGCACAGCATTTCAAAAACGTAAAGCAAATGCACAGGGGGGACTTCCTGATTCCACACCTTCATTAGGTTTTTGACCCCGTCAATGGCCTCGCGCGGCGTGTTAGAAATCATCTGGCCACTGACGATAACCGGGCTGATAGAATTGACGCGAATCCCGAATTCCTTACCCGCCTGTACCGTATAGTTGCGGCTGAGCCCGAGCAGAGCCGCCTTGCTGCAAACATAGGGTGCCCCCACGTACAACCCGCCCACCAATGCGGCCAGCGACACAATGTTGATGATTTGCCGGTCGCCGCTGCCATGCTGCATCAAGCCGACCGCGCCTTGGCTCATAAAGGCCGCGCCTTTTGCATTTACATTGAGGACGCGATCCCAGTTGTCCTCGGTCATGTCGAGCAACTTCACCTCGCTGAGGAGCCCGGCGTTGTTGATGAGCAGATCAAGACCGTCGTACCGTTCGGCTATTTCAGCGTAGAAGGATTTGATCTGGGCAACATCGCTGAGATCCACGCGATGGGCGCTGTATTCACCACCGTAGGACGCGACGGCCTCCTCAGCCTCTTCTTGCGGCACCACATCTACCAGAATGGGAGTCCCGCCGCGCGAGGCGATAAAGGTCGCAAAGAGTTTGCCAATCGTCCCACTGGAGCCGGTGATAATGCAGCGCCGACCCTTGAGGTATTCTTCCATCGTTACGTACTGCTCAAATCCCGTACTACCGTTCATAGTCTGCGTCTCCTAGTGTTCATTAGTTAGGATGCGAGTGATCAATGTGCAGGGCATTAAAAGACCCTTTCGCATACTAGTCAAGGAATGGGACTCCACGCCAACAGACGGCATCCTTCCTTGACTAGGCCGCGAAAAATCTCTTTATCCATACACGCAAACCACGCACCAATTAAAAAGGAGCCAATCCATTGACTGAATCTACCCGCCAAAATATTCAACCGGACGACCTGAAGAACTTTTGCACCGCCGCCATGGTCAAAGCCGGCCTCAGCCAAGAAGACGCCGCACTAAGTGCCCACGTCTTCGTCACCACCGACACTTGGGGCACCTTTACGCACGGCACCCGGCAGATTCGCGGCTTGATGCAGAATGCGCGGCGCGGCCGTCTGGTCGCGACCGCGAAAGAGAAAATCGTCGATGATGGACCATCCTGGGCCATCATCGACGCCTGCGACGGCATGCCGCCCGCCATCTCCTGCCGCGCCGTGGAGTTGGCCGTTGCCAAAGCCCGCCGAAGCGGCATGTGCTATATCGGCATCCGGGGCAGCAGCCACTACGGTGCCGCCGGATTTTACGCCAACATGATCGCCGAAAACAACATGATCGGTCTGTCCATGTGCAATGTAGAACCCTGCATGACCGTGCCCGGCGGCAAGAGCAGAGTGCTGGGAACCAACCCGATCGCCTACGCCGCACCCACCGGCACCGACCGCACCGTCATGCTCGACATTGCCACCAGCGCGGTTGCGGCCACCAAAATATTCGCGGCCAAAAACGAAGGGCGCAGCATTCCCGACACCTGGCTGGTGGACGAAGAGGGCATCCCAACGACCGATCCCACCGAATTTCCGGAAAAAGGCGCGCAGTTACCCATGGCCGGGCACAAAGGGTACGGATTGGCCGTGCTGGTAGAACTGCTGACGGCCACCCTTAGCGGAGCGGCGATGATGAGCAGCGTCCAGAGCTGGGTCGCCGATACGGACGAGCCCTCGAACCAGGGTCATGCCTTTATCGCCATCGACGTCGGCGCAATGATGCCGCTGGAGGAATTCCACGCCCGCATGGACGTCATGTGCAAAGAGATCAAGAGCGCTTCTCCAGCCAAAGGCGGGACCATCTTCCTGCCGGGCGAGATCGAGTGGAACCAGCGGGAGCAAGCGCTAGCCGAAGGTATTGTCATGCCCGAGGACGTCTTGATCAGTCTGCGAGGACTGGCCGAAGACAGCGGCCTCGACCCCGCGGATTTCAATCTGGACTTGGGCTGAGCAGCCACTTCATCCCTGCTCGAAGTACCTCGCCAACGCCCGCTCCGGCGGCCACAAGTCGAGTAGTTCGACAGCCTCCGCCAGCGGCGTGCCGGCAAAGGACGCCTCCAACTCCTCCCGCGTGCGCCGCCGCGCCGGACGCTCGTCCAGATTGGCCACCTCGAACAGCACCTGCGCATTGATCGCCGCGCACTCGCTCAGGCCCTGAGGATAGACCTTGTCCGCAGTATCGGCTCGGCTGTGGCCATAGAAGCGATCCTCGGGCCACACCGACTCCGTGCCCAGCCCCACGGTAGGCACGCCGTGGGCGAAGAACGGGAAGTGATCCGAACCCCAACTCGTCGTGCCGCAGGACGCGCCAAAGGGCTTTTCGAGTCCATCCACGCGCACGCGACTCGCCACTGTCTCTAGGATCGGCAGCAGATCCTCTGCCCCAGCAATTCCCAACCCCGAGGGCCGGCCGCCAACGTCGTTGTTGATCATCAGCCAAGTGTCGTCGAGTTCGCCAGCGTGGCAGTGCGTGTACGCCCAAGATCCGACTAATCCCGACTCCTCTACCCCAAAGGCCACGAACCGCACCGTGCGCCGCAGATGCTCGCGGTGCACGGCGAGCGCGCGCGCCGCCTCGACCACGGCGACCACGCCCGCGGCGTTGTCAATAGCACCGGGACCCACGTGCCAAGTGTCGTAATGACCGCCGCAAACCAATATCTCCTGCGGATACTCAGCTCCGGTCAACTCGCCGACCACGTTCCACGACTCCTTGGGCTCAATGCGGCTGTCGAGCACCAACCGCAGCCGCACCGGTCCACGCCGCTGCTGCAGACGCTTGAGGTACTCGGCGTCTTCGAGACTAATCGAGGCCACCGGCAGGTCCCCGACCCGTTGGAAGCAACAGGTGCGGGCCGGCTGCAAGGCACCGGCGTAGTTGCGGTGCTCAAGCAGCGCCACCGCGCCGAAACGCGCTGCCAAGGGCGTCTTCAACTGGCGGGCAAAGGGGTAGTAGGGTGCCACCGCAATGCGGCCTCGCACCTCGTCGGCCCGCTGCGCCAGCTCCTCAGCGTCGCAGCGCTCAAGGAACACAACCTCCCCTTCCACTCCTTGCTCTGAAGTCGAAGGCGACAGCCCTCCACACCGGCAGGGGATCGAGCGTCCTGCCTCCGGTGCCACCACGGTCAACTCCTCGCGCTGCGGCCGCCAAGCGCGGTACTCGAAAGGCTCCAAGCGGACGCGGTCAAGCCCATAGCGCTGAAAAGTCTCCATCAGGAAGTCCCGGGCCCGCACCTCCCCCTCGCTGCCAGCTACGCGCATGCCGATGTCGTCGGCCAGCACGAGCAGGTTTTCCCAAGCCTCGGACCGCGCCTCAGTCTCGGCGACGATTGCTTCTTCGATTTTGTTTTCCATTGCTACCTCAAAGCCACCGCGACAACACCGTCTTCTGCCGCGTGTAGAACAGAATTCCCTCAGTCCCCTGTACGTGCAGGTCGCCAAAGAACGACTGGTCCCAGCCAGAAAACGAGAACAGGGCCATGGGAGCCGGTACGCCCACATTCACGCCAATCATCCCACACTCCACATCGCGCGTAAAGGTACGGGCCGCACCCCCATCGTGGGTGAAAATGGTCGCCGCATTGCCGTACGGGATGCGGTTGATCCAGTCAATCGCCTGGTCCAGCGTCTCGGGCCGCATCAGCCCCAAGACCGGGCCAAACAGCTCCTCCGCGAACAAGCCATGACCGGGAGTTACGCCATCGAGCAGGGTCGGCCCGACGTAGAAACCAGTGTCCGGCACGCCGTCGCGCCCGTCGCGCACCACAGCCAAGTCCGCCGAGGCAGCATCGGCGATGCGACCGACGAGGCGTTGTTGAGCGGCACCGTCGATAACCGGCCCCATGTCCACATCGTCGCGCAAGGTGTCCCCCACCGTCATCGTATCCATGGCAGAGGCTAGCTGGTCGCGCAGGCCGTCACTGGCGTTGCCAATGCCCATCAGCAGGGAGCCAGCCATGCAGCGCTGGCCGGCACAGCCAAAGGCCGAGTGCATAACCGCGTTCAGCGCCGGATCTGCCGCGGCCGCCTCGCCGAACAGGCCGGATTCGACCGCGTCGGGCATGACGAGCAGTACGTTTTTGGCTCCGCCCGCCGCCTGACAGCGCTTGCCCGTCTGTCCGGTCAGCTCGTACACCCGACGCGCCACCGGCGACGAACCGACAAAGGAAATCGCCGCAATACCGGGGTGCCGACAGAGAGCTTCGACCACATCCCGACCGCCGTGCACCACGTTCAGCACCCCCGGCGGGAGCCCCGCCTCAATGAACAGTTCTGCCAAGTGGTTGGCCGTAAACGGCACCTTCTCGCTCGGCTTCAGCACAAAGCAGTTGCCGCAGGCGATGGCCAGCGGGTACATCCACATGGGCACCATGGCCGGAAAGTTAAACGGCGTGATGCCAGCGCACACACCCACCGGCTCGCGCGTGGCAGCGCCATCAATGCCAGCGGCCAGCTCCGGCAGCACCTCGCCCTTGGCCAACTGGCCGATACCGCAGGCGAGCTCGACGACCTCAATGCCTCGGCGCACATCGCCCCGCGCTTCCTCGCGGGTCTTGCCGTTCTCGCCGCAGAGAATCTCAGCCAGATGCTCGAACTGCTCCTCCAGCAGCTCGCGGTAGCGGAACAAAACCCGCGCCCGTTCCGGTGCTGGCGTCGCCGACCAGCCCGCAAAGGCCCGGCTCGCCGCCTCCACCGCTAGATCGACTTCGACGCGGTCGCAATGCGGCGTGCGTCCGATCACTTCTCCAGTGGCGGGACGGTACACCGGCGTGTGGGCCTCGACTTCCGGCGTTATCCAGTGCTCGCCGATAAGAATGGGAATGGCGTCAGTTGGGGTCATGGTTTGATCCTTTTTTGTCGGAATGTGGCCTTCTGGCGAAAGATAGCTGGAGCCATCGAGCCGTCAATGCTTGCAAGCCGTCCAAGAAATTTTACCTTTACTAGTAAAGAATACAAGGAACTTTACTTTCTTTACCTTTAACAAGGTCACTCTACTTATGGCCCCGATCAAAATCAGCACGATCTCATCCAAAGGCCAAACCACAGTTCCCGTAGCCATTCGCCGCACCCTTGATCTACATCCGGGGGACGCCATCGCCTATGAAGTAGAGGGCGATAAGGTCAGCATCCACAAAGCCGCGAAAATCGACTTGGAGTGGGCCAAGGCCCTCGAACAGACCCTGACGGAGTGGCAGGACGAGGAGGACGATGATCTGTAGCCGTTTTGACATCGTCGAAGTGCCCTTTCCGTTTAGCGATCTGCCCCGTTCCAAACGTCGCAAGGCACTGGTCCTGTCCGACTCTGTTTTCAACCAGAAAAACGCCTCTAGTCTGCTCTTGATGATCACCAGCGCTACCCGCAGCGCTTGGCACCTCGATGTATCTCTCGCGCAGTGGAGCCAAGCGGGCTTGCGAAAACCCTGTCTTGCCCGGATGAAGCTATTCACGTTGGACAACGGACTCCTCCTCAGTAAAGTGGGGCACTTGACCAAGGATGACCAGCAGAGAGTAACTCAGGCGTTGCGAGCTGCAATACCCCACTGACTTCTTTACCAGCCGGCCATCGAGGCGGGGCGCGAATCCGGCTGTTAAAGACCGGACAAATCTGCTGGCTCAGCGCAGAACCGCCAGCGTTTCTGCTGGATGGACGACGAATTCTCTTGGTTGGGTTTTAGCACTCCCCTGCTTGAGCCAAGTCCCTAGGATCGTCTCCCTTTCTCGGGCTTGGGGAAAGTTTGCCGCGCAGTAGCGCAAACGGTCGAAAACAGCGCCCTGATTCGGCCGCTCTTGCCATTTGACCTCGGCTAGCAACAGGGCCTCACCATCGAGGGATTCAGCGACCAAGTCGATCTCCATTGGCTGCCCGTCCAAGCCGCGCCCCCACCATCGCTGTGCTGGTTTCCACCGGATGTTGCCAACGGGCAGGGCGGCAGTGGAGAGGCGGGCTAGATCCTCCCATATATCGGCGACATGCTGGGCAAAAGTGGTCCTAATAGCGCGGGCTACATCGTCGATTAAATCGCGTTCCAACAGCGACCGGTTGGGCTGGACATAGCGATACCAGAAGATCAGAAACGGGTCGTTCAGTTTGTATAGAGAGCGCCTAGTCGATTTGGTGGTCTCACCAAAGGGCACTTCCCGCCGGATATAGCCCATTTCGATCAACTGGGCGAGGGGGCGGGTCAAATGACCTGCGGGCTTGCCCAGCCGCGCGCCGATTTCGCTGAGTCGATGGCAGCCATTGGCGATAAGCGACAGCAGGGAATTAGCCTGCACGGTGCTGCGCATATCGTCGAGCAACAAGCGCTCGGGTTCGCTGTGGAGGACGCCGTATTTATCGAGCACCAGTTCCTCAATGGCAGCTTGCAGGCCGGTGCAATCCCGGGCCAGTTCCCAGTAGCGCGGTACGCCGCCCCAAACCGCATACTGTTCAATGGCTTCAGTGTCTTGGACCTCAAGGGCTTGCTGTATCCAAAAGGGGGCTAGCGGACGGATCGCCAGCACTTGATTCGCCCGTCCATACAACGGCGCAGCAGGGTTGAGGATTAGGCCCTGCATCATCCCCTGGGACGAACCGCAGATGGCCAAGTGGATGCGGCGGGCGGGACCGTCGAGGAATTTTTGCACTAGGCTGGGTAATTCGGGTGAGATCTGCGCTAGATAGGGAAACTCGTCCAAGACCAAGCAAGTGCCTCGCTCGGCGCGGGCATCCAAAGTCTGGAGCAGAACCAGCCAAGACGGGTATTCGACCTCGTCAAAGCCTCGAATGCGCCGGGCCACTTCCCCGGCTAGCGTGCGGCGTTGCAGAGGGGCTTCGCGCTGGTCGGCCGCGTAGTAGATATCGCCCGGGCGAATCACCTGCTGCAAAAGAGTTGACTTGCCGCATCGACGCCGACCAAAGACCACGATAAAACCGGGCTCTTGGGCAGCGAGAGCCTTGGTCAGTCGATCAACTTCCCGCGTTCTGTCCAAAAAATCGAGGCGCATGGCATAGCTTCTTTATTATGCTTCTCAAACATTATGTTTAAGGAACATAATAAAACGTGGATAGAGGATCAAACTTGACGTAGCAGGAGACGTGAAACAGCTTTCGCACCAAGTCTAACGAGGAGACGAACGATGAATACGCATCCTACAACCCCGCAAATCCTCTCGGTCGAGAAGATTTGGGACCGCGGCCCCCACAACGCCTTCACCGATCTGGTGCGCTTCGCCGATCGGTGGTGGTGTACCTTCCGCGAGGCCCAAGATCACGGGCCGAGTATCGGCACCATACGCGTCATTTGCTCAGACGATGGCCACTCCTATGAGTCGGCAGCAGTCCTAGCAGAACAGGAGATAGACCTGCGCGATCCCAAGCTGTCGATCACCAGCGACGGACGCCTGATGCTGGTCGCCGGCGGCAGCCTGTACGCAGGTACCGAGTACGGCACCCGCGCGCCGCGCATTGCCTTTTCAGACGACGGCTACATCTGGACTACGCCGCAGAAAGTGCTGGCGGAAGACCACTGGCTGTGGCGCGTCACCTGGCACGAGGGAATCGCCTACAGCGTATCAAAGCTGGGTGAGGGCTCCTATCCGCGCCGGGGATTCCTCTACTCCAGCACCGACGGTCTCGACTGGCAGTGGATCACCGAGTTTTTCCTGCCCAACGACACGTGGACGGCCAGCGAGACCACGCTGCGCTTTATGCCTGACGGCACCATGATTGCCTTGGTGCGGCCCGACTGGATCGGCACCAGCCAGTCGCCGTACACAGACTGGCAGTGGACCCAAATCGACTACCCAATGGGAGGGCCTAATTTTATCCGCTGGTCGGACGGTGCCCTGTGGGCCAGTGCCCGCAGTCGGCATCCCGACGGCGGCGCAGCCACGGTCCTGGCGCGGATGACGCCGACCAGTTACGAGCCCGTGCTATGGCTACCCAGCGGCGGCGACTGTAGCTACCCCGGCATGGTCGAACACGAGGGCCTGCTGTGGATGAGTTACTACTCGTCGCACGAAGGGAAAACCAGTATTTATCTGGCGCAGATCGCCGTCTAGGCCGCCGCTGACCCCGCGCGGCGTCTGTCGTATATTACCCAACCCATTAACCGCGAGAAGCCATGCCCGACCAGACCGACCCCATCCAATTCGAGGTCATTCGCAACGCCCTGCTCGAAGCCACCGAGGAGATGGCCATTGCCCTTCGGCGCAGCGCCTATTCGACCAACATCAAAACCCGCGCCGATTTCTCCTGCGCCTTTTTCGACCGCCAATTGCGACCCGTCGCCCAGGCCTTTACCCAGCCAGTGCACCTCGGCTCGCTGACAATCCTCACGCCCCGCGCAGTCGCCGAATACGGCCCTGAAAACTTGCAGGCCGGGGACGCGATCCTCGTCAACGACCCCTATCGCGGCGGAGTTCACCTCAATGACATCACGCTGATTTCGCCCGTCTATTGCGGCGCGGAACTCTTTGGCTATGTAGCCAATCTCGCCCATCACGTCGATGTCGGCGGCGGTGCGCCGGCCAGCATTGGAGCCTTCCAGCAGGTGTATCAGGAGGGCATCATCATCCCTCCGGTAAAGCTAGTGCACGGCGGAGAAATCTCAGCCGATGTCTTTGAGCTGGTCATCGCCCAGATCCGCTCCAAGCGCGAGACGCGCGGCGACTTTCGCGCCCAGGTAGCGGCTAATCATTCGGGGATTCGCCGGCTCAATGCCCTCGCCGAACAGGTGGGATTGGCGCAGGCGTCTTTCTACATGGATCGGCTCATCGACTACACCAGAGAGCGGACGCTAGCCGAACTAGCCAAGTTGCCCAAGGGGGAGTTCACGGCCACAGGCGTCGTCGATAACGACGGCTTTACCGACGAGCCAGTGCGGCTCCAAGTCCGCGTCGCTATCGACGACGAAGGGGTGCTCTTCGACCTGACGGGGTGCGATCCGCAGCGCCGGGCACCGGTCAATTCCACGTACTCTCAGACCTTTGCGGCTTGCGCCTATGTCCTCAAGTGCCTGATCGACCAAGACGTGCCGGTCAACGCCGGCTTCTACGAACAGGTGCGGCTCGTAGCTCCCGAGGGGACGGTCGTCAATTGCACGGCACCCTCGCCGGTAGTCGGGGGTTGGGAGACCCAAGTGCGGCTCTCCGATATCATTCTCAAGGCACTGCATCCGGCGCTGCCCCATAAGATACCGGCCGCAACCAAGGGGACGATGTGCCAAGTCGGCTTCGGCGGTACCGACCCGCGCACGGGGCAGCTTTATTCCTACTACGAGACCATGGCCGGCGGCTATGGGGGGCGCAGTACCAAGGACGGGCCAGACGCCGTGCAGTGCCACGGTCAAAACACCGAAAACGCGCCGATTGAGGAAATCGAAATCAACTACCCGCTGCGGATCGACCGCTATGAGCTGATAGAGGACTCAGAGGGGGCCGGACAGTATCGCGGCGGATTGGGGCTGCGGCGCGATTACCGATTTATCGATCACGAAGTGTCCTTTACCGTTCTGTCAGACCGAGACCGCTGGGGGCCGGAAGGGCTGGCTGGGGGTCAAGCCGGGGGCAAAGCGCGTTATATCCTCGACCCCAAAGGCCAGCACGTCGAGCTAGGGTCCAAAACGACGATTGCACTCGCGGCCGACACAGTCTTCAGCTACCGCACTTGCGGCGGCGGCGGCTATGGCCCACCCCATCAGCGCGATCCCCAAACGGTGGCCGAGGATGTGCGCGAGGGCAAGGTGAGCGCAGAGCGAGCGCGAGACGAGTACGGCGTAGTCATCGACAGCGCCACCGGGCAAGTCGATCAAGCGGCGACCGAGGTGCGGCGGCAGGAGATGGCAGGCGATGGCCTATAGACTCGGCGTCGATATCGGCGGTACCTTTACCGACATCGCACTCATCGACGAAGCGACCGGGCAAATCTATACCGGCAAAGTCTCCTCAACCCCCCAAGACCCATCCGGCGGGTTCATGGAAGCCGTGCAGCGGCTGCTCGCCAAGCAGCAGATCGCCGCCCAAGACGTGGCCTACATCGTCCACGGCACCACAGTCGCCACCAACGCCATCATCGAAGGCAAGGTCGCGCCGACCGGCTTTATCACCACCGAGGGCTTCCGCGATATGCTGGAAATCGCCCGCCAGATTCGCCCCACCCTCTACGACTTGCAGTTTGAAAAACCCCGGCCGCTCGTACCGCGCCACCGCTGTTTCGGCGTGCCCGAGCGCCTCGACGCCAGCGGCGCAGAGCTGACACCGCTCGACGAAGACGCCCTGCGCCAAGTAGCCGGCAAGCTGCGCGACGAGGGCGTCGAATCCATCGCCGTCTGCTTTTTGCACGCCTACGCCAATCCCGTCCACGAGCATCGGGCCGGAGAGATTCTCGCCGAAGTTTTCCCAGAGGCCGTCGTCTCGCTGTCCGCGGAAGTTGCACCCGAGTTCCGCGAGTACTTGCGGGCCAGCACGACCGTAATCAATAGCTGCATCCGCCCAGTGGTCGCGCGCTATTTGCAGCGGATCGAAGATCGGTTGGCACAGGCCGGTATCGCCGCTGAGCTGCTCGTAATGCAGAGCAGCGGCGGGGTGTACACCTTTGCGGCAGCGCGGCAAAAGCCAGTGTATATGGTCGAATCCGGTCCGGCCGCCGGGGTGATCGCCGCGGCGCATCTGGGACAGGCGCGGGGCTACGACCAAGTGATTTCCTTCGACATGGGCGGCACGACCGCCAAAGCCGGGCTGATTCAGGGCGGTACGCCCAGCGTGACCAAGGACTACGAGGTCGGGACGACGGCGCAAACAGGCGTCGGGGCGACTCGCGGGGCCGGCTATCCAATCCGTACACCAGTAATCGACCTCGTAGAAATCGGCGCGGGTGGCGGGTCCATCGCCTGGGTAGATCCCGGCGGTATCCTCCGAGTCGGCCCTCAAAGCGCCGGGGCCGATCCCGGGCCGGTCTGCTATGGCCAAGGCGGGACGCAACCCACGGTCACCGACGCCAACCTCGTATTGGGACGGCTCAACCCAAGCTATTTCCTCGGCGGCGAAATCGCCCTCGACCCGGCGGCCGCGCAACGCGCCATTGAACAACACTGCGCCCAGCCGCTGGGCATGGACTTAGTCGAAGCTGCCCACGGCATCGTCGAGATTGCCAACACCGCCATGGTCAACGCCCTGCGGCTAGTCTCCGTCCAGCGCGGCTACGACCCGCGCGACTTCGCGCTGGTAGCTTTCGGCGGCGCTGGGCCAGCCCACGCCAACCGCCTCGCCGCCCTAACCGAGATTCCCGTGGCGATCATTCCCCAAAGTCCAGGTACAGCTTCAGCTCTAGGACTGTTGGTGACGGACTTAAAACACGATTACGCGACCACGCTCATCCAGCGATTGGACCAAGTAGTTCCCCAAGCCTTGGAGCAGACCTTCCGCGAGTTAGAGGCGCAGGGGCGGGAAACGCTGGGGCGCGAGGGGATGGCCGAAGCGGCAATGGACTTCAGACGCCAAGTAGATCTGCGCTACGTTGGGCAAAGTCACGAGCTGACGCTGCCGTTGACAACCGAAGCCTTGGGCCCAGCGCAGCTAGCGCAGCTATTGGAACAGTTCCACCGCACGCACGATCGCGCCTATGGCTTTAGCGCGCCGGGCGAGGACGTCGAACTGGTCAGTGTGCGGCTCTCAGCCATCGGCCAGATCGCCAAACCCGCGCTAGCACCGCTGGCAAAGGCAACCGGAGAGGCGACGGCCAAAGGACAGCGCCCAGTGTATTTCGCCGAGAGCAAGGGATACGTCGATTGCCCGGTGTACGACCGCTATGCACTGGGAGCTGGTGCGGTAGTGCAAGGCCCGGCCATAGTCGAGGAAATCGATTCAACCACCGTCGTCCATCCCCAGTACCAAGTGCGCGTGGACGAGGTTGGTCAGATGGTGCTAACAGCGGCAGAAGCGCATTAAAACACTACTAATGACCTGGGGCCGAACATACCTGTGGATCGCCATACTGATCTTCGCCGCCGCCGCTTCAGTAGTGGCCCGCCTCGTCGAAATCGGCGAAGCAAACCTGATAGACGGCCGCAATCCCATCTCCTTTTGCAACCTGCTTTTCGCCGGCAATCTCGTAGCGGCACTAACCCTGTTCGCCCTCAATCACCGGGAATGGTGCCCCATCCATCTGCGCGCCCTCTCGCGTCGGCAATGGCTGATCCAGACGGCCTTGGCCCTTACCTCCGGCGCGATAGCCCCGGCCATGATGTTCACGGCCATCGCCCACACCTCCGTCACCAATATCGTCCTGATCGAGACCATAGAAATTCCCCTCGTCCTGTTGTTAGCTTGGCTGCTGTATCGAGAGAAATCGAACTGGACGGCCGTACTGGGGGCCTTGTGCGCCCTCGCCGGCGTGGCCACAACTCTCGTTCTGCAAATGGACGCGTCGCCAGAGAGCATGGCCGCAGCGCGGATGCAGGGCGGCGTGGGCTACGGTGAATTCTTTGCCGCCGCCGCTACTGTGCTGCTCGTCTGCGGTGCCGAGATCGGCCGCAAACAACTCCAGACCATCCCCTTGGGCATCTTCAGCGTCTTCCGCAACCTCGTCGGCGCGCTCTTCTTCCTCGGAATTGGCCTATACGTTTTCGGCCTTGCACACTTCGCCGACATCTTCTCCCCGCTGCTCTGGGGCTGGATGCTGCTGTACGGAGGGATCGTAGTGGCTTGCGGTCAGTTGGCGTGGTTTGCCGGCATCAAGCGCGTGCGCCCGGCCGACATTGCCACAGCGTCGTCCTTCTCGCCAGTGGCCGGCGTGCTCTTCGCCGGTCTCATCTTGGGCGAGGTGCCCATGCCCGCCCAGCTCATCGGCGGCGGCATAATCCTCGCGGGCATTGCCATCGCCCTGTGGGGCGAACTGCGCGCCGACCGCCCGACGCGGCCACCTAAGACCGACGACAAGGCCAAAGCCTTCACCGGTGTCTGATTAGCGGTTAGTGCCCGCACCAAGGTTGGGCTGGCACTAACCGCTAACCGCTAAACCGCTGTAAAACAGCTTCTCACTCGTCGAAGTAGGGATGCGCGGACACGGGCGCTTTGGGAATCTCGCCGCTCGGCGGCTTGAGCGTGATATCCTCGAACAGGACCATGCGAGGCGTGACGATACTCACGGGGACTTCACTTCCCCGCCCGCCGTAAAAGGGCGAGGAGTTGCCCTCCGAGCGAAAGGGAACGGTGTTGACCGCGTGCGTCTTGGACACCTTCACAATGTCCTTGAAGGTATAGAGGCCAATGCCCGCAAATTCCGCATTGCGCACTAACTCCTCGCGGCCGTCGAGATAGACTTTATAGACGAAGATCGCGTTTGCCAGCTTGTTTTCGTCGTCGGAAGAACCGGGAGAAAAGAAGATAACTTGGGAGTCGGAAGCCTTGTACGACGAGTTGGCAATGTGGGTGACGATGTAGCCGTACTGTTTCTTCTGCCGTTTGATCAGTTTGAAAAATTCCTTGCGGATGTTCTTTTCGCTCGAGCCCTTCTCCGCCTCAACCAAGATATTGCTGGGAGCAACGCCCGGACCGCGGCGACTGCCCGTGCTCTGGTCAATGCCGCGCACGGGCGTGCGCGTCGTCAGCAAGGTCTCCAACACGCCCTTCTGCACTAGGCGCACCGGGCGCGCCGGCACGCCTTCGTCGTCAACCCGGTAGCCGCCCAACAAGGGCTGCTTTTTATACGCGTCCATGAGCGGCGCGGCGCGCACGCTGAGGAATTCGGGCAGAACGCGCACGCCAATCTTGTCGAGGAAAGGGTTTTCCTTCTTCTGGGGATAGTAGCTTGCGTATCGCGGATTGTCGGACAACGCCCGGCGCGGCGCTAACACGTAGGGCACAAACCCCTGATTGAACAGCTCTGTGGCAGCTTGGCCCGAGAAGATCACGGGGCCGGTATAGCGCTCGACCAGCGGCGCTTGGCGCAACTGCTTCAGACGCTCGCCCATGGCATTGATCTGCGCGGCCAGCTCGTCGTCGCCGGGCAGGTCTTCCGGCGAACGGGCGTACACCGCGACGAAGTCCTCCAACGGCATACCGTCAGGAGCTTGGGTAGCGGCGACTGCGGTGAAGGTCAGCGACGAACTCGTGCGGGAAAAGGAAGAGCCTTCGCTGTTGAGGTAGCGGACCGAGGTGTTGGACCCGTTGAGACGGACCCGCGAAGTGTAGATGTCGGGCATCTCGCGGAACAGGTCCGAGAGCTGGCGCACTCGCTGGTCCAGCGCGTCGAGATCCAAGACGGCGGGCGCCATTTCGTCCACTTCAGTAGCGGGCTTCTCCCTGCTGAAATCGGGAATTTCCTCGGTGCGGGTTTTGTTCTGCAAGGTGGCGCGCTTCCTCGCCAAATCTTCGAGCGCCTTCTTGTAGGCACCGTCGGTGGCCAGCCAAATCTTGCGCCGCAACTCGTCGTAGTCATCTTCGAGGGGCAATTGCATGCTGCCCCCGTACATGCGCACCACGCCCGTACCGCCGAAGGAGAACGAGCGGAAGTTGGTGTTGTCGAGATCGTAGTCGCCGACTCGCACTTCGACGCTGAGTTCGCGCGAGTGCCCCTCGCCGCTGTTGAGCAGACTGCCGAAGGTCGCCGAACTGCCCTTGGACTTCACTTCGCTCACGAGGTAGGAAACAAAGTAGGGCTGCTCTAGGTCTTCGAGTTGGAGTTTCTGCATCGAGCGCGCCAATTCGTCGCGCAGGGCGCGCTGCAGAACGTCGTCTTCAGCGTGGACGGAGGAAAACGCTAGGAAAGTAGCAGTCGTCAGAATGTAGATAGAGAACCTTTTGCACATGGTATAGCTCCTGCCGGATGGGAGAGGACTCAAAGGAGGTCGTCCGCTTCTTCTTCAGCGGACTCGGGAAAAGGTGCTTCGAGGATGGGCCGGCGCTCTTGGGACTTATCCTTCTTCTGCACTTCAATCTGCGAGATGAAAATGCCAGGAGACACCGCAGCCACGGGCACGCCTCCCGACTCAGCGCCGCAGATCCCGTTGAACACATCGGGCTGATCGTCGCCCGCGGCGATCTGGCTAAAGGCGGTGAGCGGCGTACCGATCAAATCAACTCCGCGCACTAGTTCCTCGCGCCCATCGGTGTAAATTCGGTACACCATAATGGGCAGCACGTTGAAGGCGTTGGGTATGGTGCGGCCCGTGATGGTGAAGCCCCCCTGGATGTCCTCGAAGTAGAGACCGAATTCCTTGTCCTCCATGCGGCACTGTTCGATGAGCATTTCCTTGAGCTGGTCCCGGGTCAGCGGCTCCGAGGTCTCGACGATGAGGTTGGACTGGCGCGCCACCGGGGTGTAGCCCGCCTGCTTGCGTCCGTGGCCGTTGGAGTTGGGAAAATTCTCGATCGGCGAGCGCGACATGAGAAAGCGGCGGAAAATCCCATTCTCAACCACGGCCACCCTCCGTCCCTTGACCCCCTGATTGTCGTATGCGTAGGCCCCCACCAGATCCTTGCCGGCGCTGCTCGTCTGGGTGGGGTCGAAATACACCGAGAAGGTCTCGGGCAGGACTTTCTCCCCTATTTTCTTCTTAAAGGTCTGGCCTTCGTCCTCGCGCTTCTGACGGTGGCCCTCGATGCGATGCCCGAAAATTTCGTGGAACAGGACGCCGCTGGCGCGGCCCGAGAGAATCGCTGGACCCGTGTAGGGAGCCACCACCGGGGCGTCGCGCAGAGCGTGCAAATCGGCGATCATGTCCTCCACCAAGACGAGGACCTCCTCGTCGCTGGGCAGGCCCTCTGGGGCAAAGGCCGAGAAGGATTCGTAGCGCGGCAACTCCATGCCGTCGTCGGCCTTGGTGAAGGCGTAGATGAACAGGCGGTAGAGCACCTGCGAGGTCTGGAGCTCGCTGCCCTCGCTGTTGACGTATTGGCGAGTCGAGATATTGGCCGAGAGGCTGGCCCTGGCTTCGTAGATGTCGCCGTATTGGGCGAAGGGGGCCGTATAGTTCTTGAGCTTGGCCTCCCACTCGGCGCGGGAGATGTCAAAGGAGGCGGGGGCTTCCACGTAGCGCTCGACCGGCTCCTTGGAGAAATCGTCCGACTGGTCTTCCTCTTCCACCTTGACCTGGACGTTGGTCTTGACTGTGGTCAGTTGTTCGATGGCGCGCTTGTACTTTTTGTCGGTGTGGTACCACAGCACGCTGCGGATGGCGTCTGGATCGTCCTCAATGGGAATTTCGATCATCGAATAGCGGTCGGAGAAATTGCTAGGGCCGCCGCGCACCTGATGCGTATTGTCGAAGGCATAGTCTCCCACGCGCAGATCGATGTCGAGCTGGCGGCGGCGCGATTCATTGCTGTAGGTCAGCACCCCAAAGGAGGCGCTGACATTGACCCCTTCCGTCTCCGTGATTTCGTAGCTGAGATAGTAAGGCGGAACCGGCTGCTCCTTGAGCAAACCAAAGGAGCGGGTCAATTCCTCCTGCATGGCCTGCAGCGTAGGACTAGGCGAGCCCTCCACAATAGCACCCTCAAATACGGCACGTCTGGCAGTCTCCTTGTCATATCCTTTCAGTGGGGAAGGGGTCTCAGCCCAAACGCCAGTCGCAGTGAACGCGGCGCAGACGAGGCCAAGGCATAGAAGTCTGGAAAGCGATCTCATTGGCGTACCTCTCTTTGGTTTAGCGCAGAAACTTTCTGCACGTTGGCAACTTCGCCGATCATAAGTAGGGATGAAATAAGAAGGTAAGAAGATACAGGGATGTACGCGCCCATTTCGAACGGTTGATGGGAAGGTTTCGGGTGGCATCAGTAGGTCGGGAGTCTGTCCTACAAAGACCTTTCCATCTAGGACCAGACTCCTTGTGGGAATGCGAGTTCCCTTGGCCATTGTCTCCCAATCCCGCTCCCAACCGCTTAGACGACGTGATACGCGGGCGAGATGCTACACCCGCTCGGCCTGGGGTTCGGCCGCTCCGTGGGTGTGATCCCACAAATGTCCTCGCCGCTTCTGGCCTTCTAGCGTCGTTTCAAAGTACACCCCTCGCACCGACTCATGCACCAACGGCATATCGTGATGATGCCCCATGCCCGTAGCAAGGCAGTCGCCCGGCTTCATTTCGTACGCCTTGCCCTCGGAAACGGCGCGAGCCTGACCTTCCAAGATGATCCAATACTCGTCGCAGTCGTGAAAGTGGCTATCGAAATTGGTCCATTTCTCGTACGGGACCGGATCGCCCTTATCCTCGGGCTGAGGGCTGTTGTCCATGTTGAAGATCCCCGAGCCACCCGTCTCCGCTCCCCAGCGTCCGCAAAAGCGCACCAGCGTAGCCGCCTCTTCTACCTCCAATACTTCAAAAGTCCCCGGACCGACCAAATCCAGATTGGCACCCGTGGCAGCTTCCACCTCCTCAGCACCCACCTGCAGCCGGCAACTTCCCCTTCCCACAATTAGTTTCTCCACCTTGCTACGACGCGCAAAGCAGTGTTCATCGCCTGCGTCGAGCCGCATGACCTCAAAGTGCTCCAACTCGCACCAATCGGGGTACTGGTCTTCACTTCTGAACATCGGCATAACTTTCTTCCTTCTCTCCGTGTTTAAAAGGTTTTAGAGTATTATGTCGCATATAACATTGGGGAGAACGGATGACTAGGCAACCACGCTACCAGACGCGGCCCTTCCAAACATCAGCGCCACAGGACCTCGGCTTTGCACCCGCATTGAGCGACCGGCTCGACTCAGCCGTGCAGAGCTTCATTGACGCCCAGCAGCTCGCCGGCGCGGTCATCATCGTCGCTCGGCGCGGTGCAGCAGCCTACTTCGAGGCTCGCGGCAGGAGGGATGTCGAGGCCGACGCGCCCATGAGCAAGGACACCATCTTCCGCATCTATTCGATGACCAAGGCGGTCGGCAGCGTGGCCGCAATGATGCTCTGCGAAGAAGGCAAACTACAGCTCGACGCCCCAGTCTCGGACTACCTTCTCGAACTGCAGGAGATGCAGGTGGCCTCCAACCCAGCGGCTGGAGAGCGCACCCCAGTAGCTGCAAAACGGAGGATGACCGTCCGCGATCTACTGCGGCATACCTCCGGCCTGCCCGGCAACGTCGCCGTCGATACGCTCTACCGCGAGGCCGGATTACCTCCCCTGAGTGAGTGCGACCTGCGAGAAATAGTAGCCCACCTCAACCGCGTCCAACTCCTATTTCACCCCGGAACGCAGTGGTACTACAGCATTGCGGCCGACATCGTCGGGCGGCTCGTGGAAGTGGCTTCGGGCCGCCTGTTCGACGAATTCCTCGCCGAGCGGATTTTTCGACCGCTGGGCATGGAAGACACCGGATTCCACGTCCCAGCGGACAAACTCGATCGGTTTGCAGCCATGTACGGCCCGCACTCCGCCGGCGGCCTCCAAGCCATTGACGCCCCGCAGGGTGGCACCGCGACCAAGTGGAGCTTTCAAGAGCGGCCCAAGTTCCTCTCCTGCGGCGGCGGACTGGTCTCCACCGGTGCCGACTACCTGCGCTTTTGCCTGATGCTGGCGGGCAAGGGCGCACTGGCTGGACAACGGCTGCTGCAAGCAGATACGGTCGAACTAATGACCCGCAACCAGTTGCCCATGTCGCTGATACCCCTCAAAAAGCAACCGCAGGAACGCTACCAAGGGCTGGGCTTTGGGTTGGGCTTTTCCATCCGAGTGCAGCCGTCCGATTGGGTGCCAGCCTCGCAGATCGGCGAATACGGCTGGATCGGCGGAGCCAGCACCGAGTTTTGGATTGCGCCGCAGTCAGAATTGGTGGTAATCACCCTCGCCCAATACATGCCCTTCTCCGACCTCAGCCGAGTCGTCAAACAGATCGTGTACGATTCCCTCGAAGAGGACTAAGACGCGTCGAAGACGATCGACCGAGAACCCATTCCCGATTTTCGCATGGTCCTCAAATCGGGATTGCAGCAGCCGGTGCGATGGAACAGTCAGGAATGGGTCGAACACCGGGATGGAGCCATTCGGATTCGCATCAATTTTGCCGGAATCCGCCCCGAAGATCCAAAGCTGTACGCGATTTACGTGACGAGCCAAGGACTGACTTGACGAGCATCGGACCAGCGCCTTTTTTGGGCCGCTATTGATTCAAACATCAACTGACACTTAGGATGCACAAAACATGAACGTTGCAGAAACCCTTTTTCACCTCGAGCTGCACGGATGGTGTCTCATCGAAAACGTCATCCCCGCAGCGGAAGTCAACGAGGTGCGGCAAAGTATCGAAACCACCGCGGCCGAGTACGCTCGTCCAGAGGCCGACGACATCAACATCCCCGACGTCCTTAATGTCAACCAATCTTTTGCCCCGTACCTAGCCCACGCGGCGATTCTGGAACCGCTGCGCGCCTTGTGGGGTCCCTACGTGCGCATGCGCACGGCCAAGGGGTTTATCTCCAAGCCGGGCTGCCAAGGCGGCAGCCTGCACGCGGACGGTCCCTACATCCAATCGGCTCCCTTGCGGATGAACGCGCCGTATCAGGACTTCATCGCCAAGGTCACGGCAGTGTGGATGCTGTCGCCGTTTACCAAAGAAAACGGCGGGACCTTGCTGGTGCCAGGCAGCCATCGCGCAGACAACAATCGCACCGGCGGCCTCGACCTACCCATTCCCCACCCCAGCCAAATACAGGCCACTGGCCCGGCCGGCAGCGTGGCGCTGTTCGACGCCCGCACTTGGCACGGCAGCGGCACCAACAACAGCGACGAGGATCGAGTGGGGTTGGTTATGGCGTATTTCCCCTGGTGGTTGGCCCAAGACCCGGCCATGCCACCGGACACGCCCGAGCGCCAGCGTCTCACCGAGGAAACGGGCTTGAGCGACGAGCAACTCGGGGCGGGCACCGCCCTGTTGCCCATAGAAGTCTATCGCGCATTGCCCGAAGACGTGAAGCCCCTACTGCGCCATTGGGTGCGGCCCTAATCCAAGGGTATGAATATGTGATGAATCAACGGGATTACAATGCTGTTGTCAGGCGCGTGGAAGCGGTGTCTGGTATTGATGTGCAGACATTGGGCGAGGTTGAAGGTTTGCCGATTCTGTGTGTGTCTGCTGGTAGGGGAGACGCGCCTGTTGTTTATATCAATGGAGGGACGCACGGCGATGAACCAGCTGGTGTGGAGGCCGCGCTCGTTTTTTTGCAGGGCAGATGGGAGCGCTGGGCTGATAGGGTGCGTTTTGAGGTTATTCCGTGTTTGTGTCCGTGGAGCTATGTTCACAATGCCCGGCTCAATGCACAGGATGTCGATGTGAATTGGGCGTTTTTGCGCGATGATGTGCCCGAGATTGAGATTTTGAAGGTTTTTTTGGCGGGAAGAGTTTTTTCAGGTGTGATCGATTTGCACGAGGATTGGGAGAGTCCGGGATTTTATCTGTACGAGATGTTTGGAGACCGGGGATCTCTGGGACGGGAGATGGTGAAGCAGGTGGCACGGGTTTGTCCGATTAACGAGAGTGCCGAGATTGAGGGCGAGGTTGCGGTCAATGGGGTGATCCATCCCAATATGGAGGTGGCAAGGCGGAAGTACGGGGAGGGCATACCTATCGCTTTGTTCCAGCGAGGACATACGGGGCATCTGGTGACGTCAGAAACCCCGACGGCGCAGCCGATGGATGTACGCGTTGCGGCGCATCTGGCAGCTATTGAGGTGATGGTGGAGGCTAGTGTTTAAATCAATTCGCTACATATGTGTCAGCACGCGCCCCTTTTCCGCAGTCAGCGCATAGATCGCGCCCCATACCCCCGAGACAGAAACCTCGCCCAAAATCAACCCTAAAAAAAACGGCTTGGCGTTCTGGAACAGGCGCACGCCGCCAAAGCGCAGGATGACCAGCTTCAACAGCCAAGCAATCAGCGCCGAGAACCAGATCTGACTCGTCAGCCAACCCACGGCAATAGCAAAGCCGATCGGGTGAAAGGGCCACCAAAACCACCGGTGCTGCGCCCACATTAAAAAACCCTCCACAGCAGCGCCGATCCCCTTGAAGAGCCAGCCGCGCATGTCGGCCTCGGGCATGTTGAGAATGGTCGGGCCGATGTAGGGCCAGCCGTGGGCACCGGCCCAATTGATCAGCGACAGATTTATCGCTCCGTGGGTATAGGCCAGTTTCAAGGTCATGTAGGCCGCAGCCAAAAGGCTGCACACCAGCGCCAGCATCAGGCCCCAAAACAGCCGCGTCTTGGGGCCAGGGACCAGCTCGGCGAGTTTGAGGCCATTGGCGCAGGCGACCATTGGCGAGGTGCGCGATTCGCCCTGCCAGATAAAGGTGAAATTGAGGGCGACCAAGCCCTTGGCCCCGAGGACCGAAGTGCCCAAACCCGAAATGATGAAGTACGCCGGAACAATGGGGCTGCGGGCGGTGGCCACGCCGCCGGTAGCCACCACGCGCGCGACCAAGATGAAGAACAGCAAGCTGACGACGAGCAGAACCGGAAGCACCGCAATCGGCACCCCTGAACGCCAGAGCCACACGGCGACGAAGAGCAGGCTGCCCAAAAAGCCGAGCAAGGCCGTGCGGTAGCGAAGCAACTCCTCGCTGTCATCGACGCCACCGCGCGGGGCCCAGAGCTTGCGCCAGACCTCTTTGAGATGAGGCCGGGCGGTCCACAGTCCAAAAAGCACCAACACAATGACCGCGCCGGTGGCTTGATGGGTTAGGTCGGCTGGCTGCGAGGACTCGTACGCGCTCAGGCGCTCGGTGCTGGCAATGCCGAGCGTCTTGAAGACCCCTTCTTCCATCTTGGAGAACACGTAGAAGAACCAAATGCTGAACGTGATCTCGAGATTGACCAAGTAGAAGAAGCCGACCCAAGCCAAGTTGAGTGCAACCGGCAGGTGCAAGGTATGGTTTAAAAAGGAAAACCGGCCTCTAGGGTTGTACTCGGGCACGATGGGGAAGTAGTGGTTGAGAGCATTGAGACTGAGCAGGATACAGGGCACGGCAAACCCCAGCCACATCCGCTGATCCTTAAAGAAAGGAGCCACGCGCATCTGGGCGTCCTTCTCAATCATATTCTGCGGCAGTTGGACCATCGGATAGGTCAGCCGCTCGTGCTCCGACCACTGGCGGTGGAGGATGGCGCTCATGCAAATCAGCATGAAGCTCATGGCCACGATCAACGCCAGCCAGTAGGCCATCGGCTCCACCCAGACGCCCCATGGGATGGACTCACCCTTTGGCAGGCCCTCGTAGTAATTCTTGATGGCCTCGAAGTCCTGCGGCGCAATCCACGAAGGGATAAAGTCGTAGAACAGCTCGGCGTAGTTGTTTTCCGGGGTGGCGTAGTAGAAGGGATAGACAATGGTGCCAATCAGGAAGAACATCAGGCCCCAAGTCGGCACCGTGACCGCCATCATCAACATGCAGTAAATCAGGACCAGATCGGCTTTGGACAGGGCGAAGTGGCGACCGAGCAGAGCTACGAATCCATTGACGGCAAAGGTCAGGACAAAAAAGAAAAAGAGGGCACCCGGCGAAGAGGGATTGAAGCCGACCCAGTAGTAATTGAACACGACCCCGTACGGCGCGAGCAGGCCCACCGCTAGGGAGAGGGCTAGGCCGGTTAGCAGTCCCTTGATGCTGAAAAGCGATTTGGGCATGTGTGGGCCGACGAGTTCCGTCGATGATCCTACCCAGCGGCCGAGGCAGCCAAAAGCCCCCCATCCACCGGCAAAGACGCCCCGGTAATGCAGCCGGCGGCCGGCGAGCAGAGGAAGACCACGGCCCGGCCAATGTCTTCGGGGGTTCCCGGACGACGCAGGGGAACTATGTTGTGGAGCCGTTCTTCAATAACGCCCAAGGCCGGAGGCGGTTCATTGAAGACGTGATTGGTATCCATGTATCCGGGCATGATGGCGTTGCAGCGGATTCCGTGTTCGCCCAAGTCAACGGCCATGCTTTCGGTCAGGCGCAAGACGCCGGCTTTGGCGGCCCCGTACGCCGTGTCGTTCTTCCACGCCCGGCGTCCGTGCACCGAAGAGGTGCTGACGATAGCCCCTCCGTTACCCTGCGCCACCATGGCGCGCGCCGCTTGCTGTGAACACAGGAAAAATCCCTTGAGACCCACGTCGAGATTTTGGTCCCAATTCTCCTCGCTGAGTTCGAGGAAGGGCTCGCCCTTACCGCCGTAGGGGTTGTTGACCAAGATGTCAATGCGGCCGAACCGTTCGAGAAAGGCCGCGAACATCGCCTCGACTTGAGCACTATCAGAAATGTCGCCTTGAAAAAACTCGGCCTCACGGCCCATGGCGCGGATCAGATCCAGGGTTTTGCCGGCATCGTCGTCCTCATGCAGGTCGTTGATCCCCACGTCGCAGCCAGCCTCGGCTAAAGACAAGGCAATGCCGCGGCCGATGCGGCGCTTGCCGCCGGTGACAAAGGCTTTCTTTCCACTTAGCAAATATGGGTCGGACATAGTGTGCTCCTTGAGTTAAACGATCTCGGGGTGTTCGTGAATCGAGGGGGTAGCCATGATGCGCTTTTGGCGTTCGGTCAGCTCGCCGTACTCTTCGAGGTTGTAAAAATCCTTAGCCCACGTCGAGTAGCCGGGGCTGTACTTGTAGAGCAACGTGCGGCGCTGGTGCTCGGCGCGCCACGGCATGGTGCCGTGGATGAGGGCCTCGGTAAAGAACAGCGCATCCCCGGCCTTGGCCGTCGGTTGAACCACGTAATGCGCGCCGCGCTCAAAGTGCCTGACGTCTTGGGGCAGGTTGCGAGGGTAATTGGTCTTGTGACTGCCCGGCACGCAGGCAAAACCGCCGTCGCCCTCATTGGCATCGGCGAGAAAAAAGGTCACCACGCTCAGGCCATTGCGCATCTGACCGTCGCGGTAGCTGAACCAGTGGTCGGTATCTTGGCTAGGGCCGCCGTGGAGACCGCCACGGGTGGCGCCGCGGTCCATGATGATGGCGTAGTCGTGGTCGATGCGGACCTTGGGGCCGATGAGTTCGACCAAGTAGGGCAGAATTTTGGGGTGGTCGATCAGGTCTTTGGTGGCTTGGCCCCAGCCACTGACCTTGTTCAGGTCGTTGCGGGGGTGGTTGTCCCAGCCATCGATGTACCGGTCCATCAGCGCGTTGAGATCGTCCAGTTCCTGCGGGCTGAGGACGTCTTTGATGACCAGATAACCCTCTAAATCGAAGATAAATTTTTCTTCCTCAGTCATGGTGTGCTCCTTTCTATTCCGCGTAGATATCCTGCATCTGATAGGCGTCGAGCGAGAGCAGTTCGGCGCTCTGGCCCTGCGCGCGCAACGAGACCCCGACACTGTCGGCGCGGTCGGGGTAGACCCGCGCAGCCACGCATTGCTGGCCGTTGGCAAAGACCTCGACGACGCTCTTATCGACAAAAACCCGCAGCTTGAGCCTTTCGCCCGGAGTGAGGATGACTGGAGCGGTCTCCGGAGCGCGGGAGAGCACGTCGGGCGCGACAGAAGAATACGAGGTGTCGAGCGAAATCAGACTCTGGTGATGGTCGCTGCCAAAGACGCGGTCTCTGAAGCCCCGATTTTTAAAAAAGGCAATGCGCGTGTACTCTTCCTTGCCGGGAGCGCGCAGGACATTGAGCTCGACCATCGGCGCGTCTTGCGGATCGATTTCAGCGACGATTTCCACGGCGTTGCCTTGGACTGTATCGAGGACGAGCTCTTCGTTGGCGGCGAGGGTAGTTTTGCCGACGCGCTGATGGTCCCGCCGGAGCGACTCAAGGTCGCCGGCCGGCTCCATGGCCAGATCGTCGCCGACCACGGTCAGCCGGCGGGGCAAGGTCATAATCTGGTTCCAATTCTTGGTCGGTTTGCCGGGGTTCATGTTGAAGATGACCAAGACGCCGCCTTGGCCGTCGGGAGTCGCCGAAGGGGCGTGAACGCCCGAGGGCGCGGCCGCGCCAAAGTTGAATTTGGCACCGTAGGTCACGACGAACTTGTCGCGCTCGGTGTCGTAGTCGCCGAGCAGGTACTGGCCGCCGCTTCTATGGCTAAAGAAGAGGAGGATGTGGCGGTCGCCAATCGGCCAGAAATAGGGACAGGCTCCGTCGTCACCAACTAGCGTGTACCCGTCATCCTCCGCGAAGGGGTGGAGATACTCCCAGTGTTCGAGATCGCTCGACCTGAAGAGGAAATTGGCGCGCACGGGCTTGCCAGCCGGGCCTTCGGGTTTGGTACCCGCCGACAGCGAGTAGTACGCGTCGCCCTGCTTCCAGATGCAGGGATCGAAGACTCGGTAGGGCACGTCGGCGCGGATGGGGATCACGGCCTTGTTGGCGACCTTTTCCCAGTTGAGCAATAGCGGGTCCGAAGAAGTGGCGACCATGTTGCCGACCTCAGTGCCGTGGTACATGGCAATGACGCGGTCCTCCTCGACCAGCGTGGCACCTGAAAAGCAGCAGCGCTCCGGGTTTGGATAGATGCAGTACGGCAGGTCGCGCCAGTGGACGAGATCGTCGCTTATGGCGTGGCCCCAGTGCTGGCGAGTGTCCTCCGGTGGGTAGGCTTGGTAGAAGAGATGATAGCGGCCCTGCCAGAAGCACAGTCCGTTGGGGTCGTTGAGATTGGCCTCGGGATTGATGTAGTGGTAGATGGGACGGTGTGGATCGCCGGCGTACGAGCGGCGCGCTTCGAGCATGCGCTGCATCAGCGGGTTGGTAGCTATGGCCTCCTCTTGTTCGGCCAAGGTGTCGGGAAAGGTGTAGTAGGGAACCTTTGACGTGTAGTCGGGCGCGGCGGTCATGGAATCCTCCAGTTTGATGAGTGATCGTTAGGGCGGCGAGAAAGTATAGGTCTTGCGCGGGCGTCAATCCAGTCTTGGGCAGAAGACAACGCGCCGCTGCCCGTGCAGTGCGGTTTGACAATCACCGTGCGAATGCGCTCTATTCCCTTAGATCAACGCGTTGAGTCAGTTAATTGTTTGGAATCAGTGGCTAATCGCGCCATTGCAAAAAGGAGCAAATCTTTTATGGTCAAACCTGAAGTACTAGCAGCCTTTAAGGAATTCGACTCGCCGACGATTTTCAACGCCATCGTCTTAAAGTGCGGCCTGCCCAACGAAGAGTACACCGACCACCGAATCCACTATCTGCTACCGGAATTGGGACCAGTCATCGGCTATGCAGTGACCGCGGAAGTAACGACCAACGACCCGGACTCCGTAGCAGTCCCTTGGGAAGGGTATTACGAAGCAATCGACGCCACGGAAGGACCCGTGTTCGCGGTGATGAAGGACGTGGACTCGCGTCCCGGACGCGGAGCCAGTTTTGGCGACGGCATGGCGCGGCTGCACCAGCGGCTAGGCGCGGTGGGGGCCGTTGTCGATGGAACGGTGCGCGATTTGGAGGGAATCCGCCGGGTCGGGCTGCCGATCTTCGCCTGGGGGACGGTGCCAGGGCACGGCGTATTCAACGCGACGCGAGTCAACGCGCCAATTACCGTAGGGTCGGTGCGGATTCGGCCGGGGGACCTGATCTTCGGTGACGGCGACGGCTGCGTGCGAATTCCCCTAGAGCACGCCGAGGAAGTGTTGGAATTGGCCGCAGAAGTGCGGGACAAGGAAGCGAAAATTTTCGCCCTGTACGATTCAGACGACTTTTCTCTTGACAAGTGGCGAGAGTCGCGCAAGTAGCATCGCCGCCCAAAGGAGGACACTATGGAGACCACCACCGTAAAAATTGATCCCAAAGAAGAAATCGGCTTTATGACGGTCGATGAAACCGATTTTGCCGCTTTCTCCTTGAGCCAGCAGATCCGCCATCTCGAAATGGAAGGCTACGTGCTCATGCCGGATGTGCTCGACGCCGAGCACATTGCAGCGCTGAAGGCCGAGCTAAAAGACCTGCCGATGGGGCAAAAGGACTACAGCGAGGCCCAAACCTTCCACCACGAGCCCCAGTGCACAAGTCGGTTGGTAGCCGAGTTGATCGGCTATCCGCCGATCGCGGAATTCCTCCAAGCGCTCATGGGGCCAGACATCGTCTTTACGCACGGGCTTTTTACCCGTACCCTCTCCGGCTCGCCGGGCATTTCAATGCACACCGACGGCCAGCCATTCGGCTCGTCGATCTTTGGCTTCGAAGGCTCTTCGCCGCGCCTTTTGCGGGTGCTCTACTACCTCGACGACCTGTCGCCCGAGCGCGCGCCCTTCCGGCTCATCCCGCGCTCCCATCTGTCGTTCCACGCCCAAGCCAACCCGTACGTGCGCTATGTCTCGCACCCGCAGGAAATCACGCTCTGTGCCAAGGCTGGTTCAGTCGTCATGATACCCGCCCTCCTCTTCCACGGCACCCATCCCAACAGGGACTTGGCCCCTCGGGAACTGATCCAGTTTGGCTACCGGCCGGCTTGGGCGGGGCCGGTTCAGCCGATGGACGATTGGGACTCGGAATGGGTGGAGAACGCGCCAGCCGTGGCCAAACCTTTTCTCCAAAGCCGCAACACCACCGGCAAGGAGTGGAAACAGGTCCACAAACCCCAAGGCATGCAGCACGACGCACCGGGCATCAATCCAGACCGTTGGGGGGACTAATCGTGAAACTAGCTGAACTCACTTGGCCCGGTCTAGAGCAGGTATCCAGAGACGACACGGTAGTCGTATATCCCATCGCGGCGTTTGAGCAGCACGGGCCGCATCTGCCGTTTATAACGGACACCGCCGAGGTCGCCGCCATCGTCGATCGCCTCGACGCGGAGATTCCCGGTCAGGTCCTCTGTCTCCCGGCGCAGTGGCTGGGTTATTCCCCGCACCACCTGCGGTTCAAGGGCACGATAACAGCCCAATCAGAGACCCACATCAACATGATCGTCGATACCGTCAGCAGCATGGTCCACGCCGACTTCGACAAAATCCTCATCGTCAACGGCCACGGCGGCAATGTTCCCAATATGAACGTCTCCCTCCAGCGCCTGATGGAGAAGTGCCCCGACGCGAGAATCTATGGCACCTCTTGGTTTGCCTACGACGAACTGGGCGAGATCAGGGAGGCAGGGCCTCACGGTTGGGGACACGCGGGCGAGATGGAGACTTCGGTGATGATGGCCTTGCATCCCGAGTGGGTCAAAGCAGATCGCCTGCAAAAGGACGGCCACCCGCCGCAGTCCGAACGCGCCGGCCAAGTCTCCCGCTACCGCTGGATCCACCAATCGACCGACCAAGGCACCTACGGCGATCCCACCTATGGGTCCGCGGAAAAGGGAGAGCGCTTCATCCGCGCCGCGGTCGAGGTGTTGGTCCGCATCGTCGAGGACATAAAGAAAGGTCACTTGTAAGTCCGTGAATACAACTTGCCCAGCCAGCGCAAAATTGCGACAGTAAGGTTAGCTTTTTTAGAGGAGGACATGCCATGGAAATGACAAAAAACCAGCGCAAAATAAACTGGTATCGGTGTCCCTTACCGCGCGAGACGCTCGCTGCGCTCAATCAGCGTAGCGACTTTTGGGGGCTTCTGCAAACGCTGGGGCATTTGGGTCTGCTGGCGGCGACGGGCGCAGGAGCTTGGTACGCGGCGGAACACTTGGCCCTGCCGTGGCTGCTGCTGATCCTCTTTTTCCACGGCACGTTCTACGCCTTTTTGCTCAACGGCTTCCACGAATTGTGTCACTCCACGGTCTTCAAGAGCAAGTTCCTCAACTACTTCTTCCTGCGCGTGTTCAGCTTTCTCGGCGCGTACAACCACATCCACTTCTGGACCAGTCACGCCGAGCACCACAAGTACACCCTACACCCCCCCGACGATCTCGAAGTGGTCCTGCCAGCCCAATTGCGATTCGTGGATTTTCTCAAGAGTGCCATTGTAAATCCGTGGAGCTTGTACGCGCGCTACAAGACGACTTGGCGGCGGGCGCGCGGGAAATTAGAGGGTGAATGGGAACTGGCGCTCTTCCCCGAGTCGGAACCAGACAAACGGCGACGGCTCATCCGCTGGGATCGCTTCTTGCTAGTGGGGCACGCCCTAATCGTAGTGGTATCCTTGTACTTCGGCCTGTGGATGGTGCCAGTGCTCATTACGCTCGCGCCTTTTTACGGCGGCTGGTTGCTGTTCCTGTGCAACAACACCCAGCACATCGGCTTGCAGGACGACGTACCGGACTTTCGGCTCTGCACCCGCACGGTCATCTTGAATCCGTTCTTCCGCTTCCTCTACTGGCACATGAACTACCACATCGAACACCACATGTACGCTGGCGTGCCGTGCTACCGGCTCGGCAAACTACACGCGGCCATCAAAAGCGATCTGCCGCATTGTCCGCAGGGGTTGTATGAAGCGTGGACGGAGATCGCCGCCATCCTCGAGCGGCAAAAGGCCGAGCCAGACTACGAATACGTGCCAGAATTGCCCACGCCCGTCGCCGCTTGAGGCGGGGCCTTTTGTATGGAAGAAACCCTAACTCCTGACCATGCGACCGCGCTCGTGCAGGCCGTGCCTTGCCTGCTCGATTTTCCCGCCTCGCGTTTTTGGGTGGATTACGACCAAGAGGCAGACGTGCTCTACATCAGCTTTGCGCGCCCGCAGCAGGCTACGGATACAACCCTGACCGATGGGGGGCTCCTGTTGCGCTATCGGGATAGCCAGCTAGTGGGCGTTACAGTGTTGGATGCCTCTACTCGCGTACCAACGTAAGTGATTTCCATGTCTCTTAAAACGCCAGCGTCGCGGCTTGAGACAGTGTCTGTGCCCACGTCGCTTTCTCGCTGACGCGGTTGGGATACTAAAAGACCTCGCCCTCGTACAGTCGGCGCAAAAACTCCTCTAGCGGCCACACGTCTAGGCCATCGTAGTGATAGACCCGCTCGCCGGTATAGACGCCGATCATGCGCTCCACTTCAATGCCCTCTGTCTCGTGCAAGGAGCGCATGGACCGCTCCCAACTCCGGTTCCATTTCTTCGCCAACTTGATTTCCAAACAGACGACAAGCGGCGATGGCCCGTTATATCAGTGTATATCCTTGACGTTATTAATGCACCGCGTTATTATGAATTTCGATGAATCGATTCAGGGACAATAACACTGAACGGATATTTAATGGACAAACGGTCCGTCGCCTGCCTATTGACATCCAACGTCGGGCACGAATGAGGTTACAGCGAGTGGTTGCGGCGACTGTACTAGCCGATCTTCGGGTGCCGCCCTCCCATCGCCTTAAATCGCTGCGTGGGGACCGGACCGGCCAGTATAGCATTCGCATTAATGACCAGTGGCGCGTGTGCTTTAAATGGACAGACCAAGGCGCTATGGATATCGAAATCACCGACTATCACTGAGAGGAAAATCCAATGACCGCAACGACCGCGATTCATCCAGGAGAACATCTGGCAGAGATTTTGGACGAACTCGGCATCAGCCAGTACCGTCTGGCTAAGACCATCGGGGTGCCCCCGATACGTATCAACGAAATCGTCCACTGCCGTAGATCAATCACAGCGGATACAGCGCTGCGAATCGGACAGGCCCTAGGGATGACCCCTGAGTTCTGGCTAAATCTCCAGCGAATGTACGACCTCAATCTCGCTCGCGCTTCGACCGACATCAGCACCATTGAGCCGCTCGTCGAGGCATCCGCCCACCCTTGAACGAAAGAGAAGAATAAGCCCTAATGGCAAGACTAAAACTTGAAGAAGTGCAGAATGCTATAAAAGAGAAGGGAGCCGCTTGGGAAGCTGGTGAGACCGAGATTGCACCATATCTGGATCTGGATACTGGAGACAAAAGGCTTTTTGGTTTAAACCTTGGCAGACCAGAAGAGTTAACGGTCGGGGAAAGCGTAGCAGAGTATTCTATGCCTCTACTCTCGTCCATTGACTGGCGAAATGTCAATGGTCAAAACTGGGTAACGGAAATCCGCGACCAAAAGACCTGTAGTGCCTGCGTTGCTTTTGCGACCTGTGCTGTGCTTGAATCTCGGGCTAAGTGGACACAAGAAGACTCCGATCTTCCCATTGATTTGTCGGTAGCGCATCTCTTTTTCTGTGGTGCAGGAGAGGCTTGTGAAACGGGCTGGGAAATCGACCAAGCACTTAAATTTTGCCGTGATTATGGGGTCGGACGAGAGAAAAATTTTCCCTATACACTAGGGGATCAAAGATGCAGACAGATCAGATCAGTAGTGAAAGTATCCTCTTGGGAGTCTGGAAAATCCTTACATCACCGTAAACAAGCCATTGCTCAAAATGGTCCTGTTATTGCCGGTATGCGGATCTTTGAGGATCTATACTATTATTGCGGTGGTATCTACCGGCACGTCACCGGGGGCCTTAGAGGGCTTCACGCTGTCGCCGTCATTGGATACAATGACCAACAGAAGTATTGGATCGTAAAAAATAGCTGGGGAACTGGTTGGGGTGATAAGGGATTCATGCTTATCGATTATGGAGAACTTGATACCGAATTTTACTTCTACGATCCCTATGTGAACTACCTCGGGCTAGCCAGTGGGAGCGTAACCTAAGGAGCTAACTACACGACATCAACAACAGTCGAGTAACATGTAGTCGCTGTGTCCGTTATTGTACTCTATTGGCAATAAGATATTGCAAGTAATCTTCTGGCTCTTCTGCATCGGCCTGAAGCCGTGGAGACATGGACGCGAAAAAGGGATGGATAGATAGCGTTCCATATAGAATATAGTATATCCATTTGCAATGACGGCTGAGCCAAGGACCAAAAAATAATATCAATCTATCTAACTATCATATTTTTCAATTATTTGTATGATTCTCTGAATATTATCTTTGTCCAAGGTTTGATCTGTGGCACGAAATATGCTCTTATAGCCATCAAAGGAAAGGCCGTAATTTAAATCTGGCGTCGCGTATCAAGCCTTAAGGAGATATATGTTATGAGAATGGTCCATACATTGAATGAAGGGTATATTGTCGCCCCTGTGCGTGAGCCTATTGAGGTAAAGGTCAAAGGCTATGGTACAACTGGCTATCTGTGGAATATCGAGGTCAATGCAAATCGGGTTCGGGTCGTTGATCACAAATTTGAGGCTGACCTTACCGCGTTTGGTGCCGGTGGCAAAGAATCTTTTATCTTAGAGCCCCTAGCCAAAGGGGAGACAGAGGTTACGTTTACACTCTCGGCCCCGTGGGAAGACGAACCGGTTGAGGTACACGTCATCCACCTCAGATGTACCTAATATGCCTGTACATCCGTGAACATGATCCTCCCCACTTTTATGTGGCATCTGGTGAATTGAATGGTAGAACTCCAATAGACCGCTAACACCGCCACTGAATTTTGACATTAGAAGCCTTTTTAAAACCCCCATCGGGCTGCTTTGCGGGGAATAAATTACCTTGGCGTCAAGCCTTTTTCATAGGGCTAGATGCCCCCAGTATCAGACGCTTTTAGCCGTGTGAGAGACCAAAACCCTAGTTTTAAAAAGGCTTCTTAGACACCAAAGGGAATTCGTACCTTATGTTCAAAGAACATCACATCCTCAATGATATCGAAGCTGTCATGGCCGAGTCAGCAGAAAAAGTGGTCAGTGATGTACTCAACATTCACGATGACCTCAAAGGCCGCGAAGAACGGGTAACAGCCCAGCTAGAATTAGGGATCACGCGTCATCTTCTTGACGAGATTGAAAAACGTCTCAATGCAAAGACAATTCATGGCGTGAACTTCCGTGTTCGCGTTCTGCATAAACATACAGAAGAACCACTAGTGGGCGCTGATCTTGAGAGTATTCTTCAACTAACCGTTGGTAATACCACAATCTCCAAAAGGTTCCTCGCGCAAGCAAAAGTCGGCAAGTTTAGCCGTTATAATAGCAAATATCCAACCGTCCCTTATAACCGGGAGCTTCAGTCTCAATGCCAAAAAATGCTAGAATACTCCTCGGATTCGTTCGTTTTTATCTATACGAGAAAAGGCATTTTCGTTGTCCCAGCATTATCGGTTCGCCTTGCAAACAAGAATTCCCTTAATCTCCGCCAACACTACTGCTACGAACGCTTTGGTAAATTCTACAGAGACTTCTTCCGGTGCTTCATCGGTGATCACAAAATCGCCCCTCCGTACATTGATCCAACCAAAGACTTGCTTGATCTGGCATCCGAATCAGGTGCCGCTAATCTGCTTCTCGTCACTGCAACTGTTGCTGGGGACTGAGAAGTTTTTAAATCCAATTTTGGCTATGTTTGGGCTAACGGCGGTAAAAATCCCCGCTCCAGACCTAAGATCAAGCTATCTTAATACAGGCTTGCTTGATCACCACTGCTGCCCCAGCGGCGTCAGCACCAGTTCATCGACATTGACCCCGCGCGGCTGCGCCAGCACAAAGCACACAGCGTCGGCAACTTCATCGCGGCTCAGGCGACAACGCCGGTCGCCCTCGTCCAACGGCACCGGATCGGGGCTAGCCACCGCGCCTAGCGTGATCAAACCGACGTGGACTCCCTTCTCTGCTACCTCCCAGCGCAAACTCTCGCACAACCCGCGCACTGCGGACTCGACCGCCGCATATAGCACCGGCGGCCGCGCGCGGATCAGCCCCTGCAAGCCGTTGATATGCAGTATCCGTCCACCACTTTGCATCAGCACCGGCAGAGCAGCACGCGTGATCTGCAACGCGCCGTTTACATCCGTATCGACAAAGGTGCGCAGATCCTCGTAGCTGACCTCGGCAAGCGGCTCCTCCACCCAAGTACCGGCCGCATTGACCAGCGCGTCGAGGCTCCCAAACGCTTCCACTGATTCCCGCACCGCAGCCTCGCAATCCGCAACAATCCCCACATCACCTGGCACTGCTACCGCGCCGTCTAACTCTGCGGCGATAGCCTGTACCTGCTCCGCACGCCGCGCCATCAACGCAACTCGGTGCCCGACCGCAGCCAGCCGCCGAGCGATGGTCTCGCCAATACCAGAACTAGCACCTGTAATAAGTGCATTCATCGCGAAGAATCTCCTGATAATCTGTCAACCGTTCAGATAAATCTATACGTAGCGAAACGTTATCTAGTCAGCTCCTCAACTGACATAGTCTCCATCACCCGACGAGACTCGACATGCCGCTTCAGATCAACCCATCGCTCGAAGCCATACTCACGGGCAATGACCAATTGGGCGTTTCTCAAGGAGAACTCGGTCTGAAATATCTCGTCGTCCGTCTGCTCAGACAAATGCGACAAGGTTTGCCTGAGTCGCTGCGCGCTGGCAGAATCGGCAGATCGGTGGCCCTTCAGCAGGCTTTTGGCTTGCTTCTTGAGTTGCTCTAGGTTGGGATTGGGCGGAAGCGCAGCCGGGGACATACACACTCCTTTCTCAGTGCCTAAGGCCACTCTTCTATATCCCGTTGGGGAATCGGCAAGTTCGCGAGCAACTGGGTAATTTTCCAAGCCCCAGACCTGCGACTCAATCCCCAAAATACATATCGCTTCATGCTATGGATCGCAGAGCCTTTTTCATAGGAGATAGAGACCGTCTCCTCGGTCAAGGCCAGGGCCGTCAGCCCATTTTCACCTAGATTGGTGTAAATCACGCGCCGATCGATGGTATAGTTCGCATACGTCAATCGCTTTTTCAGCCAAGCCTCAAATTCCTCGGCGTCGCTGAATGCGATGCGCCACTTAGTTCGGTCCATCAGGTGGTAGGCGTCGTAGGCGACGAAGTCTTCATCAACGGCTGCCACTATAGCACCGATGTCTTTGCTTTGCCAAGCCTCGGCTTCCCGCTCCACTATGGCCGCGATTTCCGCTGCGCTCGACGCGGGGGCAGGTGCTATAGCCGTGGTATCTGCGATATTTTGGAAGACGCTGGCGGCGAGCCAGTGGTCATCGGCTTTGGTAAAGGTCCACAGGCGATACATGTCGAGGGACTGGCTATTACCGCTTTGCCGATCGATGACGAGACCAGAGTCCTGAGTAGCGACGATGGCTTTGTCGTTGCGGGCGAGAATAAACGACACCGTGCGGTTGAGATCGTAGCGCCGATGCTCGAAATCAGCGGCTAGGGCTCGGGCTAAGGCTGCTCGGTTTTCGCGGAGCACGGTCCACCCTCGTGGATCCGCCGAATGATGCCCTTCATAGACGACGACGTGATCGGCATAGGCTTGGATGGCTACGTCTGCATTCCCCCGACGATGGCCGGATTTTTCAGTGCTCAAAACCTGGCGGATCAAGACCGTCTCGGGCGTTTCCGCAGCCCAGACTATACCCCCTAAAAAATTCAGTGCGACGAGGCAGACGATGAATCGGGTTTTTCTAACTACCGCTCTGTTCTTTGCGGAGGCGGAGATAAAACGGGTGAGGACAAGTTTTGCAGCAGGATGAATCCGGGGATATCGCTGCATGTGATCTCCATTCGTTGCGCCTGATGTCCGCGTAGATCAGGCAGAAAAGAGTACACAGCAGGAGATATTCCGAGAGAGGTGGGCTTGGCCCTTTTGGCGGACTAGGGGGCTCCCTTAAAGCACCTATGCCGCAATCAAAAAGAGCAGTACAACCATGTCAAGAATACTTTTCGGTGCGACGAAAATTTAGATAAACCTAGTCGTGATTTGCCCAACGAGCGCCTCGCCCCGAGCGTAGCGGTCGAGGTTGTCCGCGGCCAGATGCGCCCGCTTGCGCGAGGTGCCGTCGGTCGAACCAGCGGTGTGGGGCATGGCAAACACATTGGGCAATTGGAAAACAGGGGCCGTAGCGTCGGGCGGCTCCTGAGCGAACACATCAAGCCCAGCCCCACTCAAGCGCCCGTCCACCAGAGCCTCGTACAAGGCATCCTCATCAACGAGCGCCCCTCGCGCCACGTTGATCAAGCACGCGGTTTCCTTCATTAGGCCGATGCGCCGCGCGTCGATAGTATGCCGAGTTTCCGGCGTCAGGTGGAGGTGTAGCGACAGGTAGTCGCTCTCGGCCACCACGCGGTCGACGTCCTCGGGGTCGCCGAGAAATTCGGGCTGGATCTCGGCGAGGATTTCCTCTTCAATGGGACGGATGTCGATGGCCAAGATCCGCAGGCCAAAGGGCTTGGCCCGGCGCGCCAAATCTTGCGCACTCGCGCCAAAACCAATCAGGCCGAGCGTCAGACCCTCCAGCTCGACGCCCGTAGGCGAGTATAGCTTACCAGCGTCGAAGTTCCGTCGTGCCTCTCCGTAGCGGTGAGCGTGCATGAGGATGAACATCATCGCACTCTGAGCCAACGCCACGCTGCTGAGCTGCCCAGGGCAATGGGCGAGCAACAGTCCAGTACTGAGAATCCCTTCGACATCGACGTGGTCGAGGCCGGTAGTCTGGACCTGGAGGAATTTGACGCCAGCGTCGGCCGCAGCAGCCAGCAGTTCCGGGCTGATATTGCCCCCTAAATCGACGATGGCTTCAATGCCCGCCATTTGCGGCGCGGCCGGCTGAGCGCGGTCGAAGACGCGGAGATTGTGGCGAGCACTTACGGCCTCAATGACATCGGTCGTCCAAGGCGAGGCAATCGCGGCGACCGGGTGGGGCAGAAAGAGAACCTCAAGTCGGCGCATACTAGTACCCCAAGTCGGCGCGAACGCGCGCCATCTGTTGGCAGCCAGCCGCGAGAAACGGCTCGTCGCCACCAGCGAGAATCAGCGAAAAGCCGTCGTCTATGGCGCGTTGGATTGACTGCGGGTCGCCAGCCGGGCGATAGACCCCAATACCAGCGGGCTTACCAGCGCGGCGAGCGGCCGCGGCCAACTCGGCCTGAGCATCTTGGAAAACAGACCCCTCGTAGTCAAAGGGCACCCCCAGCGAGATGGACAGATCGACCGGGCCGATGACGAACGTATCGACGCCCTCGACGGCAAGAATCTCGTCTATATTGGCGACCGCCTCGGCCGTCTCAATCAACGCGATGAATATCACCAAGTCGTTTATCTCCGCGAAGTACTCGTCAGTGCGCAACCCGTATTGGGCCGCTCGATGCGGTCCGAAACCGCGAATGCCAACCGGCGGATAGCGGCAGGCGCGCGCGCCTTCTGCGGCTTGGGCAGCGGTGTTGACGAACGGAGCGAGAATGCCCAGCGCGCCCATGTCGAGGTAGAGGCGGATCTGCTCTTCGTCGATGCGCGGCAGGCGGACGATGGGCGTGGCCGGGGTATTGCCGATGGCCTGCAATTGCGCCTGTATGCCAGTGGGGGTTTGCGGCGCGTGTTCCGAGTCGATGACGAGAAAGTCAAAGCCCGAGTGGCCGCAGAGTTCGGCAATGGCCGGAGAGCCAAAGCGGAGCTGGGTACCAAAAGCGGGTTTGCCCGCGGCGAATTGATCTTTAATGCGATTGTGCATGTAGTCTCCTAACAAACGTTACATACCATCCTGCCTATGTGCTAAGCACTGTCCTTACCTATCATGCTGAGCGCAAGCGAAGCATCCCATACCCGTAACATCAATTCTTAATTCTTAATTCCACGGCAGAGCGTACGAGGGCTTATTGACGAAACGCTCCATCCCCAAGTCGAGCCGAATCGCCGATCCAGGCTGGAGGCAGACGGTGAAGTGGCGACCCTGTACGGCGACCGTTTTGTCCTCCAGTTGCCCCTGAACGTTCTGCTGATATTGGGTGGCATGCGAGTGTCCCGCACCGGCTTCCTCAGCCGAGAGGGGCCGGCGCTGCTGATAGGCAACGCGGGTGAAGCTGTGCTCGCCAAAAGCGCCGGCCTGCAGCAATACCTCGCGCTCTTCCGTCGGGTGCAGATTGACCAAGTGCAGGACAGCCCGCTCATCTGCCAGCGATTCCACCAAGGCGGCCACGTCTAACGGCAAGCCCGGGCGGCGGCGTTGCGGGTCGAAGTAGCGCAGGCGAGCCATGAGCAGGCCGCCGTTGTACATGAAGAGCGGGGCACCCATCGTCAGTTGCACCAAACCCTCGACAGTGATGGGATTGCGCACCTGCAGGTATGCATCGCTGTACGTAGCAGGATCTTGCTGATCGTCGCGCATGAAGGCCAAGCGCTGATATACTTGCGCGTGGTTGTGCCGCAGAATGTCCACCGGGTAGTCCGGGTATTCGCCTTCGAGATACGCGGTCCAAGCAGCTTCGTGGCCGCCGCCGTGCTTGGAAAAGTGCGAGCTTACCTGCCGCCAGTTGTCGCTGTCGTAGTTGCGCTGCTGTTTGAGCCGCGCCAAGTCCTCTTGCTGCATGCTCATGTACCAGAGGTGGGTCGTGGGATGGGCCTGCATGGGGCTGTACCCGTCCCAGCCTTTGTCGTGGTAGAAGTGCGGCGCGTACAGCGTCTGCCCTCTCATTTCTCCCTGCTGCATCAGCACGTCGATTTGCGAGCGCGGAAAGTCCATGTAGCGCAAATCGCCGGAGAGCAAGGCCGCGTTTTCCGCAGCCGCAATGCAGGCGTCGCTCAGGTGGTGCCAGCCGTGCGGCCACGTCCAGCCGTAGTACCCGCCGTACCACTTGCCGTCGATGTATTCGCCGATCTGCCCCGACAGGCCAACGTTGTCGGGCAGGATGCCGTTGTTTTGCCGGGTGCGCTCGATCCACGCGTTGGTGTATTCCTCGACCCAGGCTCGGTACTTGTCGTCGCCGCTGCACAGGTAGGCGTTGGTCACCATGCTAGTAGCGGCGAGGTTGCAGGCCACATCGCCGCGGCTCATGCGCTCGACGAGGGTTTGGCCCATCTTCTCTTCCATGCCCGGCTTTTGCAAATCCTCGACCGTCTCAATGCCGGGAATGTCGTGAAAGGGCAAAGGCCAAGGTTTCCACTGGGCGTAGCGATAGACCGTGTAGTGCTTTTCAAAATTGCGGTGCGCCGGTCCCATGCTGCCATTGTGAGCGCAGCGGATGAGCTTTTTCTCCGCGTCGTAGTTGGGGGCCTCGGGGTCTTCGTTGAGATAAAAGCCCGCATAGCGCTTGGCGCGCTCGACGTTCTTTTCGGTCGGATCGGCGAGGCACAGCAAATAGAAAAACAAGTACCCCTCGCCTTGGTGCATCCAGTCGTAGCCTTGCTCGTATTCTTTGACGATCATGGGATGGCCGTGGCCGGTATCGTAGCGGGTGAACTGCCGGGTGATGCCCTCCCAAGTGCGGTGGGAATATTCGAGCATGTGATCGCCGCCGCCCATCAAGTAAAAAAGCGGCCAGTTGTGGAAGCTCTCGTACGCGTCGTCGAGGCCATCGATGCTGCTGAAGTCCTCTGTGGGCGGCCACAGCACCGAACCGTCCGGGCGCACGTAGCGCTCCATGAGCGGATGGACGGAGGCGTCCATCAGGTCGATTAGGCTGCGCTCGAGAACGGCCCATTGGGGCGGCTCGACAAACGGTATGTTCCCTTCGATTCTTACCACTTTAGCCTCCTCATGTGTTGCGGACGAGGGCCTCTACCTGTGCGCGGAAGACCTCGATTTGCGCCGCGTACTCGTGGCGCAATTGGATGATGAATTGCCCAAAGAGCCGCTCCTGCTTTTGTCGGCGCACCAGTGCCCGAGCGCGGCGCTCGGCCTGTGCAAAGGGCCTCGGTGCGGCGTTGATCGTCGAATCGAGCAAGCGGAAAATGGCGTAGTACGGGCCGCTGATCGGCTCGGAGCTCAGCACCTCGGCGGCAGTAACCTCCAAGGCAATCGGACCGATGAGTGCGCCGACTTTTTGCCCTTGTGCCGCCTCAAAGAGTGGTACGAACTGCTGCTTCTCCCAAGGATGCAGATGAAACTCGCCTTGGTGGGCTTTGCCGCGGCGGCGCAGGGTGTGCTCCGCGGCCAGCGCGCCCAAGTCGCCGCCGCGCTCCACTTCCTCGCGCAATGCGAGCGCCTCCTCCTCTGTGCGAACTAAAATTTCCTGTACGCCGATCGATTCGAGGGGGCGGAAAAGGTTGGGATGGCGGTCGTAGAACGCTTGGGCTTCTTCGCGGCTGGCGAAGACGCCATCGACCACGTCCCGGCGCATGGCCACCAGCAAGTTCGATAGCTGCCGCTCTTGGAACCAAGCGACCACTGCTTCTTCGCGATCAACGCCCGCCGTGTACGCGCCGGCCAAGAGCAGCGCGCGCGGCTCGACGATGTCTCGGACGAACCAGTCGAACTGCTCGGGCGCGTCCTCTGGAAAGCCAACGCCTAGTTCGCGGGCAAAATCGAGCAGATCGCCGATGGTAAATGTGCCGCTCTCGTGCTCGTAGATCGGCTGCTCGCGCTCCTCTGCAGAAAACGCCTTGGCACCCTGCCCAATGCGCCCGCGCACGCGCTCCAAGGCTTGGTCGTGAACCACAAAGTCGAGTTCCTGCCGCAAGCGAGCCGACAGCGCCTGTACGGCCGGCGGCAGCTTCTCCTTGAGTAGCTCGGCCTCGATGACCGACTGCACGACCGAGAGCTTGACCGGCGCTTCGGCTGTTATCTCGTACACGCCGAACTGGTCGTTGAAGAGCACCGGCTCCGAGAACTGACCCGGTGCCAACGGAAAGACCTTCTCCTGCAAGATGCGTGGGTACAGCTCGTCCTTGATCAGGTAGCGGCCCTCCTCTAGCTGGGTCGCGTCGAGCAGGTTGTGGCTAGCCCATGTGTCGAAATCGTCGCCGCCCTCCAAGGCCGCCTTGATCGCTCGCGCCTCTTCTATTGTGGCAACTACGATGCGCCGCACTTGCACGGCGCGGTCGCGGCCTGTCTCTCGCTGGTGGGCCAGCATTTCCTCTTGCGTGTGGACGATCTTGTCGTACACCTCTAGCTGCAAAAAGCGGCGCAAGACGCGGTCGTTATGCAGCTTGTCCATCTTGCGGCGGAAGTCGGCGCGCTGGTCGAGGCCCCGCTTTTTGGCCTCCAGGACCATGAGCTCCTTGTCGATTATGGTCTGCAGGTAGTCGAAATAGGCATCCGCACCCGTCTTCTTGCTCCGCAGATCGGGATGTAGCCTTTCTTCAAACTCCAGCAATTGAGGGGCGTCGATTTCCACCTCGCCGACTCGGGCCACCACCAAGTCCTCGGTGGGGGTGCCGCAGCTCCAGCAAACGAGGAGCCACAGCCAATATACCGCGTGCTTCGATCTACTCACTAAGTCCTGCTTGCACTGTGACAAAAGTCAATCCACTGGTTTCGATGCGAGCCTTCTCCTCCGCGAGCTCTATTCGCCGCTTGTCAATGCGCAGCCCCACTTGGGACATGAGCTTATAGCCCAAGTACGAAGTTGTATTGGACAATTGCACGGCAAAGGACGTCTCGTTGTAATCCCCGGTGGTATCACCTGCGTTGACGGTGGCCTCGTCCACGACCATGTCGCGGAAACGCAAGTACTCCGTGCCGAACTGTACGACCGACCGTTTCATAAAGGGCACCTTTACCAATACCGAGGCCAGCGCGCTCCAATCGCGGCGCTCGGCCGTGGGGGTACCTAGCTGGCGCTCAATATTGAACGGAGTATCGTCCATGAACAACTCGTGCTTGAGGCGCGGCAGCGCGGTTATGCGGCCTAGATGCAGTGGGTACTCGGCCTTGTTGATCAGCCCCAAGCGCCGCGCATTGCGTTGCAAGGAACGGCCATCGCGGTCAACGGCATCTTCTCGCCGTTGCTGCATGAATTCATACAGCAGCTTGCTCTCGCTCTGGAGGCCAGCGCGGCCGCGGCGCTCAGCGCCTATCCACAGCTTGTTGACCAAGGCATCGCCCATGCCCAGTGGATCGCGGATGGCGATCATGCCGCCGGGGGAATTGCTCGAGCGGCCGAGCACGGGGCGCAGTTGAATCCACTGCACCAAGTCTTCGGCGATCGCATCGGCAGCCCACTTGAACGAATTATACGCCGTCAGCGTGCCCAATCCGGCAAAGCTCTGTTCGTACGCCAGCAGGGCATAGTACGTGCGGTTGCGCGCACCCGTCGTCGGCTTGCGCTCCCACACCTGCCCAGTCGTCAGCTTGAGTTCGGGCCGGAGCTCCGCGCTGAGATAGGCGTTGTACCCACGCCGGTCGCGCTTGTAGGGGTAGTCGGGCTCTTCGTCGTTTTCAAAGCGGTCGCCCCAGCCATTGTTGTTCAAATCGAGGGCAAAGAGATACTCGGGGCGATCGACATTGTAGCGGAGAAAAGGCTCTTCGTAGTCGGGCAAGAAATTGGGACGCTCGCGCAGGTCGTTTTGATTGAAGTCGGAAATAAAGTCGTTGTTCTCGTCGAGGCCGGGGAAGACCGCGTCGTCGGCAAAACCCTCAAAGGTGCGCGCGCGGCCCTGGCGCTGCTCACCGATGCGGCCGTCGTCAAAGCGGCGCTTTTGGTCGTTGATGCGGTCGTTGTCGTCGTTGTCATCGACAAAGTCGTACACGTGTCGCGACCGCGCTTCGTCGTCGTTGGACCAATCCACCCGGCCGCCGCTATCGACAAAGCGCGGGCTCGTGTCGTACTCGGCGTCTAGGCCGAATGCCTCGCCAAAAAAGTAAAACGGCGCAAAGCGGCGAGAGACATTGACCATCCAGCCGAGGGCCGCGCGATCCCCGCCAATGCCCGAGGACGCCTTGTGCGTATCCCGTGTCCGCGTCGGGTACTGGGTGAACTGGTGGTTGACGTTGAATTCGCCGTACACGCGGAAGCCAACCCAATCGTCGGCCTGAAGCGTCAGCCCGGCCACCTGCGTCGCCGTCGGCAGTCCGTAGTCAAAGACTACCGTCCGCTGGTTGGAGTTGTCCCAGACGTTGCCCTCGGCCCGGGCGACCGTGCGAAACTGCGGCTGCTCGCCGCTGGGACTGTTGTCGGTCTGGCGGTTGGACGTGACCTCTACCTTGTAGTCGTTGCCCAACACCAAACGGAAGCGCACCCGGCTGATTTGGTTGACCAAGTCCGCGCTCGGCACTACAGATTCTAGATCCGCGACCGCTGGATCTTCGTCAGAAAACACGTATTCAAGCAAGATCTGGCTCGCCTCGCCCCGGCCCTCGGCCGTCAGAAAACCGCCCCGCTCGATTCCACCGACGATGCGCGGCGCAAAGCCAATCTCGCTGCCAATCAGCAGGGTGTCGCGGTCGCCGATCCGCGTCTCAATCTCAATATCGCTGCCAAAAAGCACGGCTCCACCGCCCTCGTCTTCGGGCGAATCGTCGGTCAGCCGCACCACGATGCGGTCGATGCGTCCGTCTAGCTGGCCGCTCGTCAGCTTGCCCTTGAGCGGGTGGCCCTCAAAGCGGTCGGAAGCCGTCCGGCCGTTGTGCGCGTTGAGAAAGGTGCCGCCGATCCGCGTCGTAGCGCCCAAGTCCAAGACCACGCGCCCGCCGATGAGGTTGGTGAAATTGTCCTCTGTCACGGGAAAGGGGTCCGTGCGGAACAGCGGCAGGTTGATCCGCGACATCAGCACGGTGGCCGTCAGGCGGTCGGCCGCGTAGTTGAACATAACCCCATTGTACGCGGTCTTGCGAAAGGTCATGGGCGTCAGCATGGCGAAGATCTCGTCGCCGATGAGCACTGAGAAGTAGTGCTGGCCCTTGGTGTCGCCGGCAATGACCAAGTTGCGGAACCACGAGCCGTATTGGCCGGCCTGCAAAATGCCCGAACCGCCCGAGCCGGTCGGCTGGACCTGACGCCAGTCGTAGATCAACCAGCCCTTGTTCAAGAAGCGCCCGTAGAGGTCGTAGAAGTACCCACCCTCCAACCCCGGATCGAGGTAGCGCCGATAGGAGTCCCGCGCGTAGTTAGTGTAGGCCCACTGGCGACGGTACTCGCCGGCAATTTCCTGCGGCAGATACCACTTCTGCAACGAGGGATAGACGGCCTCCATGCGCAGTCCCGTGCCGGCCGAATAGTAGATCGGCTGGCCCGTTTCGATGCGGCCCAAGCGGCTGCCGTAATCCTCGCGCTGGGCGCTGAGCGGCGCGGCCCCAAGCAGCGCGACCCAGCAGAGAGCGCCGACGCGGCGCAAGCTGGCGTTCATGCCGCTACTCCAGCCCCGCGTACACGGTTATGAAGCTGGTGCTAAAGGCGCTGACTTCATTGGTCCGCTCCAAGTCTTCGCTGCCAATAATCACCCGCTCCTCCCACAAGCGCGTATAGCTAAAGCCAAACTGCGTCGTCAGCCGGTAGCCCAAGTAGGAACCAGCGCTGGACCATTGCAGGGCCAACACCAAGTTGCGGAAATCGCCCGTAGGCCCAGCCGGGCCGTTGGCGAGCTGTTCGTCCTCGTCGAGGACCAAGTCCCGGAACAGGGAAAACTCAACGCCCGTTTCTACCAGCGACTGGCTCAATAGCGGATGGCTCAGCAGCACGATACCCGTGCCGACCCACTCTTTGCGGTCCTCAGCGCGCGCTTCGAGCGCTGTCTGGTTGAGATACTCGCTCTTGACCTTGGGCTGCAACTTGAAGCCAGCCAAGCCAAAGGTGTAATCCGCTTTGTTGATCAACCCAATCAAGTGGCTGCCTTGGTTGAGCGCCGGGCCTTTGACGCGGCTTTTGAACGCGCTGCCCTGCTGCCAAAAGCGCTCGTACTTGAACTTGTTGATCGCATTTAGGTTGTCGAGCGGCTGGTAGTCGAGTTGCAAATAGGTCGTGTTGATCCACGTGTCCCGCGCCGGCAGAATGTCGCGCACCAGCGCGAGCGAGTTGACTTCGAGGTGCGGCGTCATCTCGCGCCGGTCATCGGCGATATCGTCTTCCACGCGCCGCAGCATCTCAAAGGCCCGCAACCGGCCCCACGTGAAGTCGCGGTCGTAAGTCAGCAGACCATACGCGGCGCGGTTGCGCCCGTCGGAAGCCATACTCTCTTCGCTCAGCCTGCCCAACGTCAGCCGCGTGTGCGGGTCAAGAAAAATGCCGGCGTACAGGTTGTAGCCCCGGCGATCGACCTTGTAGGGGTAGTCGGGTAAGTCGTCGTTTTCAAAGCGGTCGATCCAACCATTGTTGTTCAGGTCGATGCCGAACAAAAACTCCGGGCGATCAGCCGCATAGCGGAAGAAGGGTTCTTCGTAGTCCGGGATGCGGTTGTTGAGGATGCGATTGTCGTTTTGGTTGAAGTCGGAGACAAAGTCGTTGTTCTCGTCCCACCCCGGGAAGACGGCCACATCGCCGCCGCCCTGCGAAAAGCGGAACCAATCGGCCGAGCGGTCTTGGTCGTCGTTGTCGTCGACCAACTCGTACAGGGACGTGCGCGGATTGTCGTAGGTAATGTCCCCGCCGTCGTCCACGATAAACGAACTCGTCGAGTAATCCGGGTCCATGCTGTACGCCTCGCCGAAAAAGTAAAACGGCGCGGCCACCTTTGAGGCGTTGATCATCCAAGCCTCGGCGTCGCGGGCGTGCGTGGCCAGCGAGCGATCGGCTGCTTGGCGCGCTGGGTTGGGGTACTGGCTGTACGCGCGGCTGACGTCGAATTCCGCGTATAGGTCCACGCCCTTGATATCCGTGGCTTCTACAGTGAAGCCGTAGATCAAGCGGGACGATGGCAAGCCATAGTCGAAGACGACCCGCTGCTGATTGGAATTGTCCTGCACATTGCCCTCGGCGCTGAGGATGTCGAACAACGCCGGGGACTGATCTTCAACGTCCTGGCCCGTCAGCGGCAAGACCGGCAGCGCGCGGCTGCCCGTCTGCCGGTCGGACCAAACCTGCACCTTGTAGTCATTGGCCAAGACTAAGTCGAACTGCACGGCGACGAGTTCCGAGGGACGCGGGCCGGTATAGGCGATATCCGTGAAGTCGTAGTTGATGACGATCTTCTCGTCGCCATCGGCCGCCAAGGCCCCTTCCTTGGGTGCCCCGCCCGAGACCACGGGCCACCGCGCCGGATCGGAGACCACGTCGCGGAGCCTAAATTGCTCGCGCTCCCCCGTCTCTGGATCCTCGCTCGTCAAGAGGATGTCGTGCGAAAACAAGGTCGCTCCACCCCGACCGTCCTCGGGCGAGTCGTCGCTGAGGACCAGGGCAAGGCCCGAGACCGGCAGGCTGCCCTGATTGGCCGCGAGGGTGCCGACGAAGGGGTTGCGCTCAAACGCATCGGCCACCGTGGTGGAGTTGCGCGCATTGACTAAATTGGCCCCCACGGCCACGAAATCGCCGATCTGCACTACGGCGCGGCCAGCCATCAGGTTGGTGGCATTGGAGATGCCAGTGGGGGCGGTGGGCGTGCTGCCGATGACCGGGCGGCTCACCCGCGAAAAGAGCAGGGTGCCCTCGTACTTGTCCGCGGCAAAGTCCATCTGCACGCCGCTGAAGGCCGGCTTGGAGAAGGTGAGCGGGGTCAGGGTCGTGCGGATTCGATCGCCCACTGTGATTGCATAATAGAACTGCCCCTGCGAGTCCGAGCTAATGGTGACCGCATTGAACCAGTTGTTAAAGCGCGGATCCTTGAAGATGGACGAACCAAATTGCACGGGTTGGTTCTGGGTCCAGTCGTAGATGAGCCAGCCGCGCGTCAAGTAGTTGCCGTACAGGTCGTAGAACGGAGAGCCTTCAATCGTGGTGCTGACGTAGCGCTCGTACGCGTCGCGCGCGTAGTTGGTGTACTGCCACTGCTGCCAACCGTAGTCGGCAAACAACTCCTGCGGCACGTACCAGCGCTTGATCGTTGGATCCAAGGCGTCGAAGAGCACGCCCGGCCCTCGCGGTTCATAGGTGATGTCCGCGCCCCAGCGCCGGCCTTGGGCATGGGCACCTATCGCCGCGATGAGCAAGGCGGCGAGTATCCACCGTAGGTCTCGCATTAGACCCTCCCTAATCAGTACACTAATTCGACAACTCTAACTGCGCTTTCGCCGCCTGTATCGCTGGCTAGCGTTACGCGCACTAAGTAAATGCCCGGCGGCAGCGCGTTCCCGTTCGCATCCGCGCCGTCCCAAGGCATGGCGTACGAACCGCCGCCCTGGAGGCCGGAAAATAGCTGGCGCACCCGGCGTCCGGCCAAATCGACGATGTCCACATCAACCGGGGACGGGCTGACCAAACGGCTCAGATCGTAGTACACCTGCGTCGCATCGTTGATTCCATCGCCGTTGGGGCTGAAGGGCCGGGGATCGGCCCGCACGTTGATCAGCAAGGCGCTGCCGCCGGCTAGTGGCACATCCACCGAAAGGCCCCGGTTCGTCTCCGTGCCAACCGCCACAATATCGTCGTCGCCGGGAGCCAGCGCGGCCACGTTGCCAGCGACGACCTCCTGCCCCACATCTCCCTCGTCGCTGTTGAAAGCAAAACCGGCGAACTTGGTGCCGTAGCGCAACACGCGGCTGCGAAAGCGAATTTTGAGCTGGGCCGTCCGCCCGGTCGCCAGTTCGCTTTCGGCAATGAGGGGAAAGCGCACGCGAAAGCGGCGCGCATCGACCGACTCAATGGCAAAGCGTCCGGTCTCGTCCGTAGCTGGCAGCGCGGCAAGATCAGCCATTGAAAAATCCGCGGCCTCAACTTGGCCATCGGCGTCGATGACTTCAATGGAGTCAATGACCTCTACTCGCACCGGCGTGACGATCTCAAAACCGTCAAAGCCCGTATCTACGTCTGGCCGGATGGACGTGGGCATCACCGCATAGACGAAATCCACCGGCTTGCCCAAATCGACCTGCCGCGGAAAGATCTCTCCGAGAATCTGCGCGGCCGGCGGCGGCGAGGCCACGGTAAAGGCCAGTGGGCCGATGCCTGTGGCCGCCTCCAAATCCTCGCTGAGAAAATCGATGCGAAACTGTATGTACCGCCTCGGCCCAGGCGAGACAATCGGCACGCCCAATTGGCTATCCTCGATCTCTGCCTCGGTCAACTGGGTCCCCAGTTCGTAGGGCGAGGACCACGGGCTCCAAGCGTCTAAGTCGGCGACCACATTGCCCCGCTCGGCACCCAAGCCCTTGTAGTCGTCCGACGACAGCGAGATGGCGTTGCGCTCCTCCAGCGGCAGCGCACCAAAGAGCGCACGCGCACGCGCTAAGTCGGCTTGGTCGAGATTGACCTCGCCGTCCTCAGTCGCAACCGTGGCATTCTTTTTCCACGGCACCTCGACTTGGACCCCCTCGAAGAAGAAGCGCCGGGTATAGACTAAAGGGGTGTCGTCCAAGCCGGTGCGGGTGCGCACGCGCGCGTTGGCGAAACCAGCCGGGCCGACGCTTTCCTCCACCCAGCGAATGGTCCCCCACAAGCCCAAATCTGGGCCGAGGTCGAATATGTTGGATATGTATTCAGCCGTGGGCACGAAGCCCGTGCCAAAGACGCGGAACTCGGCGATTTCAAAACCGTTGCTGGTGCGCGACTGCAAGCGGATGAAGCGCACAAATTGCGGGGGAATGCTCAAATCGACTAGCGCGTCTTGGTTGGCGGCATTCAACCGAAACGAACGCCATTCCGGGCCGCCCGCGCCTTGCGTCTCCTCGCTGCCGTCGTTGAAAAACAGCTCGTAGCCGCGGATGAAGTCCTCTTGGAACGGGTCTGCGGGAAAATCCGGGTGGCCATTGCGCGGGAAGAACTGGACGCGATTGACCCCAAAGCGAGCGCCTAGGTCGAAGTCCATGGCCATGCCGCGAATGACGGCCACGTTCTTGCGCTCCAATGCCGTTTCGCCGTCGCCGTCGATCATCGTCTCTAGCTGCGACTCAATGCCCGCTTCGAGAACCGTCGGCGAGGTGACCGAACCGCCGCGCCCGAGTATGCCGAGCGCTAGATTGGTGCCTTCGACGATGTTCTGCGGAAAAATCCAACCCTCTCGCCCCTCGGGATCGAAATCGATCACGCCGCCCGGGGTGTTGCCGCTCTCGACCGCTCTGGCCCCGGTCGGAAAAATCGCCTGTATCTGGCCGCCGCCGTCTTGCCAAGACGATCCGCTCGCGCCGCCGATGGCAATGCTCCGCGTCTCGGCTGTGCCTTGCAGCGCCGCTAACAACATCAGCGCGATCGGCAACCAGTACATCGCAACCTCCCTCAATACACCACGTGAACGAGGCGGTGCCGCGCGGTGCGCTCCACGCGCGAGTCGTCGTTGGGCACCACTTCTACCTCTAGCAGATACAGTCCGGGGACGACCAATACGCCGGATTGATCCTCGCACGACCAGCGCAGGGCGTACTCGCCGCTGATCAAGGGCCGCGTCTCCTGCCAGTGCCGCACCATCCGGCCGGCTAGGTCGTAAATCCGCACGTGGAGCGGCTGGGTGCCAGTCAGCTTAGTGACCGCGAATGAGAATGCCAACTCGTCGTTGATCCCATCTCCATTCGGCGTCGCGACCCCACTGCCAATGCTCAGGTCGCCCAGCACGTGGCGGCCGCCTTCTGGGCCTACCAACAGCATCCCCTGCCCGGTCGCCAACTCCGTTGCATCCGCTGGGTCAACCCGCTGCCAAGAATCTTCAAGGGCCGAATGCCCCAACGACGCCTTGAACACGGCACCGGGCAAGTAGAGGGCGGTGGCGAATTGCACCTCAATCAGATCGGCTGCGGACGGGGCGACGACCTCGCTCAACCGCACCCACAAAGAGTCTGGAGCAGTCGCCACTACTTCTGCTGAGGCCACTAGTTCCGCACTGTCCCATTGGGCTTCGCGCCCCAGCCGCAGGCCCCGGAACTCCAGTGCCATGTTATCCGGTGCCCTTATCTGCACCTCGTCAAACCCCGCGCTCTGCGCAGCGAAACGCGGTTTGATGAAAAGCGAGAGCTCCTGCTCCTTGCCCAACGCGCCTACGACGCCGGGTTCGATCTCGCCTAAGAGCTGCCTAGCCAGCGGCTCGACGAAGTTGAGCCGAATGGAGCGCAGCTCGGCCGCGCGGTGTGGGTCGTCCGAGACCAAGCGGGCCTTGAGTTCCAGAAATTGGCGCGGGCTCGGAGAAGTAATCGCCGCGCCCGACGTCTCGTAGGGCAAGCTCCACGCGCTCCAGTCGCCTCCGGGGACTTCCGTCGTGTCGACCGGCCCCTTGCTGAAAAAGCCCAAGCCAGCGTATGCCTCGGCCGACACTTCGGCACCGCCGCTGTTGAAATAGCGATACTCTTCGACCAGCTCGCTGCCCGTGCGCGTCTGAATTTCGATAAAAGTTCCTAAATCGGCATCTCCATCCCACTCAACCGAGACCAAGTTTTTCGAGCCGCCCAAGCGGATGAGCGGCGAAACCAACTCGACTTCCGGCTGGAAACCCTCGCCGTAGAACTGCACTTCGCGCGGCTTGAACTGACCGCCTCCCCAGAACAAAATCCGCGCATAGCGCGTCCGCGTCGGCGCGAACGTATCCACGTCGTACACGTCTCCGGTATAGTGGCCAGACGTGGCGCGGTTGCGCCGCGCGGCCTGCGTCGTCCACACCAGCGAGCCGTCCGCAGCTAGCGAGCCGTCCGAAGTCTGCAAGTCGTAATTGGGAAAGCGGCTGCGCTGGCGGTCGTAGTAAATCTGGTGCCGGTCGATCCAGAAGGAAGATCCTAAATCGAAGAATAACTCCCGTATCTCGTCGGTGCTGGTAAAGGCCAAGGACGTCTCGAAGATGCCGTCGAAGAAGGCCGTCGCGGGCGCGTTGTCCAAGAAGGTGAGCAGCGCGACGCCTCTGCGCTCCACCAAGCCCAGCGAGATGTTTTCCCCGAGCGTCTGAACCTCCAGTTCGGCCAGCCGCGGCCGCTCGCGGCGATAGCGGCGGATCTCACCGCGCAACGCAGAGTCAACCACCTCGTACGTGGCCTCGCTCACCTGCACTTGGCCCGCGCCGGCCTTTTTGTAAAAATCCACTGCGCCTTGATCCGCAGCCGCTAGCTGGTCGTATTGTTCAGCCGACACCTCGGCGGCTCGCGTGCTATCCGTGTCGGTGATCGTCAGGCGCACGAAGCGGATGTAGTCGCTCACCATGCGCCCTTCTCTGTCAAGGCGCGAGGGGCTCAGCTCGATTTCAAATTCTCGCTGATCCTTGTTCGACTTCAAGGTGCGGAAGACTTGGTTGAATCTGCGCTGGCCTTTGGTAACCTCGGCTCCGTCCGAGGTCAAAACCACGAATTGCAGGAAGGGGTCGCCTATATCCTCGCCGACGAATGTAAGTCGGATATGGGTGGCCGCCACCAGCCGCCCCAAATCGACCTCAAACCACCATTGGCGCAATGGACTTGCCGGATCGGGTTCCCAATAGGTGCTCAAGTCCCCGTCGAAAAGGTGGGCCAGATCTGCGGCCCGAGTGCCCGCACTGAGGGCGTCGCGCAGGGTCGCGTCGTCCGATCCCGTGCCGCGCTTGATAAACGCCGCGATGTCCGACGTTGCCAGTGTGTTCTTGGGCACAAAGTGGGGACGCACGACCCCGGTCTCGTCGATGTCGAGCGTACCGCCGGGAAAAGTCCACTGCTGCCAGTGCGCCTGCCGATCGACGACGACCTTGTTCTCGGCGATGGTATGGCCCTGTCCCCAGGCGGCGACAACCCCCAACACACTCAGTAACAACGCAGCATTCAACATGGCCCCTGCTCCTCAATAGGCGACGGCAATGGGCCGCATTTGCACTTGGCGCTTCCCACCGCTCTCGACCTCGACTTGGCAGATGTACAGACCGGGGGCCACCTGCTGGCCGGCCTCGTCTCGCCCGTCCCACTGATGCGGATGCCGTCCCGCGACATCGACGTCTGCGTACACGCGCCGCACTAAGCGGCCGCTCAAATCCCGCACCAGCACCTCCACCGGCACCGGCTCGGTCACCTTGAGCAGTTCGTAGGCGATCTCCACTTGGTCGTTGATCTGGTCGCCGTTGGGCGTAAACGCCTCGGTGCTCAGAGACACAGCTCCTAAGACCTTATTGTCTAGGGTCATCGCCTGCACCAAAAGTTGGTTGCCATCTACCAGCTCGTTGGCCTCGCCAGCGGCCACGATCTGCCCGATCTCCCCCGGCGCTGTACTGTCGATCACCCGGCCTTCAAAAATTGCACCAAAGCGGAAAATTTCCGCGCGCACATCCACTTCGAGTAGCTCGCCACTGCGCTCGACATCCAACCGTGGGAAACCCAAAACTACGCCGGCCTCCTCGGCCACGGCGCTGAAATCCGCCACGGATTCACCACTGAGGCGCACGGCCTCTACGTCGACGATCCGGCCGCCGACCAAGCGCAGGTCCAACCCGTCAAACCCTTGGTCGCCGGGTTCAATCGTCGGGCGCACTGCATAGGTAAACGTGCGTTCCTCAGCCACTGCCGCTTGCCAAGGATCGATCTCGCCGACTAAGCCGGTCACCAAGCGCGGGGAAACGGCGAATTCGAGATAGCCGAGCTGGCCGCCGGCTTGGCCGAAGGAGCTGAATGCTATCCTGAACTGCACGTAGCGGTGGGAGCGCGTCGCCCGCAGCGCCACGCCCGCGCTGTCGGCGAATTCGTACGGCGACGACCACAGCTCCCATTGGGCGGTGTCGTCGGTGATGGCTCCGCGCATGATCGGCCCCAAGCGGCCATAGGTTTTGCGGGTCAGCAGCTTGCCGTCCTCGCCGAAGGGCACCTGTTCGTCGCCCCGGAAGGTATTGCGCCAGTACACCAGCGGCGTCTCGTCGCCGCCAGCGCGGGAGCGGATCTCCACTTGCGCCCCTTCGTCCTGCCGCCCTCCCCAGCGCACCCAGCCCAAATTGGCGAATTCGCCTATATCGAGAACATTGGACTGGTACGAGGCCGAGCCTTGGAAACCGCCGCCGTACACCTCCAACTCAGCTAGGTCCCATATCTTATCTTGGGGCATCACGTGAATCATCAAATAGCGGATCGGCGTTCCGTCTAGCTCGATGTCGAGCTGCGGATTTTTGTTTTCCAAAATTTCCGCGACCACCTTTAGCTCAATGCCCTTCTTGCTGTCGGCCTCTCTCAGCGACCGATTGAGCGCACTCGCTCCAACGAATTCAATCTGATCAACGCCGCCCCCGGCATCGGTCTGCGCGGCGACGATGACGTGGGCGACAGAGCGTTCGCTGCCCACCTTTGGGACGAAGCGGACCAACCGCGTCGCAAAGTCGCCGCCGAGATCAAAAAAAAGAGCCGTGCCGCGGAAGGTATGGGCGTGTTCCCGCGGACGGGTCTCCAAGAAAAACGTCTCCAGGTCCCCGTCGATCACCAAGCTCAGTTCGTCGCCGACATCTTCAAAACCATTGTACGCGCCGTGCTGAAAATTGCCGCTGACCCCGCTCAGGGTCGTCGCCATATTATCGCTCTCGTTGTAGAAAAACGGCGTGATCTGCTCGGTGAGCGCGAGCCCAAAGCTCTCGCCGCCTAAGTTCTTGTCTAAGTCGGCCCAGCTCAACTGGCGAAATTCAGCACCGGCGTCCACCTCAGCCGGAGGCGGCAGACTCTCGCCGCCGATGCGATAGACGACCAAGGCCGCGCTCGGCTGGACGCCGAGCAAAGCCAACAGGGCCGCGACGAGCCATGTCGTGCGCTGCAATTTTTTCACAATGGCACCTCCAAGAAGAAGAGGGGATGGGACTAGCCCATCCCCCCTCGTTCTTGCATCCTAAATACTGCCCGCTTACTGGACGAAAGCAGACTTGATGCGACCCCAGCTATTCTCCTCGACCGCAGTCTCGATCGCGCTAAAATCGACGCGCGGATCAAGGGGTGCCAGCAGGAAATCCGTGGCCGAAGCCGTGGTTTTCCACACGTCGCTGGCGCCCGACAGAGACCACTGGCCAGAGTGCTCGGCATCCTGGCCGACGCCGCCGTCAGCACCGGCTACATCGCTGTCGAAGACCGCCCAGCCCAAGCCGGTGATCTCGCCCTCGTTGTAGTCGTGGATGACGCTGCCTTCCGGGTCGTTGAAGAGAAAATCATCCCAGGCTTGGCGTCGCACCTCGATAAAGGCCGTGGCCTCGCCACCGCCGATTTCGCCGTCCAAGCGGAAGCCGTGGTCAGCGTAGGGCAGCTCGTCGTGCCACTGCGCTTGGGTCATCCAAAACCACGACCAGCTCTCCTGGCCGTCGGGGCCGAGATTCGGGAAGCGGGTGTGGTAGGACTGCGACCAGCGGCCTTGGGCCAAGGCGCGCTCTTCCTCGTTCTCTATGTCGGCAGTGCCGAAGCGCATCTGATCGCCGCTGTGGTCGCCATCGACGTGCATTTCCCAGCTATCGTCGCCGCCGGCCACGCCGCCTTGGGCGTCGCGATCGTAGAAGTCGTCAAAGCGCTCCATCATGAAATAGAGACTGTTGGTCGATTCGCTCCAGCCGACGATAGTGCGGAAGTTCAAATCGCCGAACTCGGCCGGCTTTTCGCCATTGAACGCGGTGTGATCGGCAAAGGTAATCAAGTAGTCCTCGGGGACGATCGACCATTCGGACAGATCGCCGTCCAGCGTGGGCTCAAGGCCCGCCGGCCACTGGAAAGCCGTGCGCACAGCGCCCTCGGGCACGTGCGCCGTAGCCGGAGCAACGACGGCCACGCACAGGGCCAGTGCGAAGAAAACAGTGATTTTTTTCAAAATCATCCTCCTTGGTTTTAGGATAACGCCCGCTACAGTGGGGCATATTAGGAGCTTATTATAAAACAAACGCTTCCGTTTTACTACTCTTAATCTTCGGCAATGACCTCCTTTCTCGGTTGTAACCTATTGGGGTGTTTGCAAACGCTCAATGCGGCTCTGAGCCGCCGCCAGTACCTTCTCATCGCCGCGCCAGTGCCGGACAAAGGCCCCGTACGCGAGGCGCGCCGCCGCGGCCTCGCCCTGTTTTTCGTAGGCTTGTCCCAGCGCGTAGTGGGAGCGCGCATGCGTGGAATCGCGCCGCACGACCTCCTCGAACTGGGCGATGGCCTCCGCCAAGGACTCGCGCCGGGCCAAGGCCATGCCCAATCCGTAGTACGCGTCGCGCAGCTCAGCGTCGCAGGCAAGGGCGGCCCGATAGGCGCTGATGGCTTTTTCCAAGTCGCCCTGCAGGGCATAGACATTGCCCAAGGCATTGTGCGCCTTGGCGTAGCAGGCGTCGATGTCCAAGGCGCGGGAAAACGCGGCCTCGGCCTCGGCCCAACGCTGCTTTTGCGCGTGGGCAAAGCCCATGGTAAAGTGCGCTTCGGGCGCACGTCGACCACGCGGCTCGTGCGCCGCAATTTTGCCGGCCAAGTGCGCGGCGCGTTCGACATCGCCCTGCCGCAGGTGGATTTGCACCACCGCGGCCAGCGCGTCAACGTGCTCGGGCTCGCGGCTGAGCACTTCCTTATACGTGCTCAGCGCGTCGGCGTATTGCCCCAGGCGCATCTGCGCTCGGCCCAGCGCCAACCGCGCCTCCACATCGCCGGGCTCCCTCTCCAACACCTTTTCCAAGGTCTCTTCCCGCTCTGACAAGTCGAGCAAACCCTCTAGGCGCGCGAGCATGGCTTCGGCTTCGTCGTAGCGGCCTTGGGCCGAGTACAAATTCGCCAAGTCGTGGTACGCCTCGCCGTAGTTGGCGTCGAGCGCCACGGCCCGGTTGAGCGCCTGCGCTGCTTCGTCGTAGCGCTTCTCGTTCAGGTAGAGCCGTCCCATGTCCCGCCAGATCTCTTTGCGCTTTGGTGCCAACTCGGCCGCTTCTAGCAAAACCTCTTCCGCGCGCGCATTGCGGCCCTGCTGGCTATAGAGCAACGCTAGGGCTTGCCGCGCTTCCACGTCTTTTGGCGCGATGTAAAGCGCCCTCAGTAGGGCCTCTTCGGCGCGCTCGTATTGCCCTTGCTCCTTGTGCAAGAAGGCCAACAAGCGATACGAGCTAGGCGATTGAGGATCAAAGCGCAGCGCGGTTTCCGCCGCCTCTACGGCCTGCGGATAGCGGCCTGCTTCGAGGTGGGCGATAGCCAAGTTGTGATAGGAGGGAATATACGTCGAATCCAGCGCAATGGCTCGCGCAAAGTGCTCGGCCGCCGCCGTACTCTTGCGCTGCAAATGCGCCAAGCCTAGGTAAAAGTGCGCGTCGCGGGACAGCGAATCGCGACTCACGGCCTCTTGGTACACGGCCGCGGCTTGGTCGTACTGCCCCTGATCCAAATAGGCCCTCCCCACCGCGAGCAGTGAATCGTCTGCTGACGGCTCTTGCCGCACTTCGCCGCATCCCCCGATTGAGAGGAGGACGAGAAAGGCGATGCGATCTACGGGCGAGCGGGACATATCGTAGATTCTCTCCGGAACCAGAACGGCGACTAAAAATGTTGCAAGTGCTTGTTGTTAAAGTAATATAGATTAAAATTTGAATATACAATATGTATTTAGATCCTAAGTCAAGAACGAAAGTGCTTCGCAATTTGGCGTTTTTCGACCGGGCGGCAGCCCATCTTTTCGCACTCTGCTTTCTCTCTGTAGGCTGCGATCCTCCGCCCCCACAACCCCAAGCGGACGCCGCGTACCACGTCTATCCGGGCGACAGCATCCAAACAGCCCTCGAAGCGGCAGCCCGCGACTCAATCCACAAGACCGTCAAGGTCCACGCGGGAACCTACCGGCCGCAGCAAGCCGGCCAAGCGATGCTCTTTTTCGCAGCCCGCCACGACGGCATCACGCTCGAAGCAGTGGGACGCGTAGTGCTGACGGCCGCTCACCCCGAGCGAGCCGACCCCGACGCGGCGAGTTACCCAGCTATCGTCAACCACGTGGTCTTTTTCGGCGACGGCATCTCCCAGCGCACCGTCCTGCGCGGTTTCACCATCACCGGCGCCAACAACTTCGCCAGCCGCAGCGAAGGCCCCGAGCCAATCCAGCCGGACTCTTCCAACGGCGTACGCTGGGAAAAGGGACTGTTTTTCTACGCCGACGGCGGCGGCATCAAGGTATTTGGCCGTTCCTATCCAACCCTCGAAGGGTTAGAACTCCACGACAACTACGCCAGCCCCTGCGGCGGCGGCATCTCCATTGAGCATAGGGGGTTCGACAACGCGACCGTGCTGATCAAAGACTCCGTCTTCCGCAACAATAGCTGCCAAATCACCGGCGCGGCCGTCGATGTGCTGCCCGGCAGCGCGGCCGTACTCGACAACTGCCTCTTCGTCGGCAATGTCGCCAATCTCGGTCCCGACTACGTGGGCCGCCGTGGCGGCGTCGAATACAACAAGGCGCACGGCTCGGGTGCGTTGACAGTCTTTCCCGGCGCGCGCGTCGAAGTGCGCAACTGCACCTTCACGGACAACTGGAACGGCGTTGACGACAAAGGGCGCGGTAGTTCATACCGCAATACCATCTTCTGGATGAACGTGCGCGGCGGCGGCATTGCCCCCGGCAGCCGCTACGAAGTCGATTTACTCGACAGTCGCCGTTTCAGCGGCTGCTTTATCCGCGGCCAAATCGACGACCTACGCGGCACCTTGGACCCAGAGCGCAATGTGCTCCAAGCACCGGATCCGCAATTCGACGAGCACTACCGACCCCGAGCCTCTGCCTACTCCGGAGTGGGCTACCGACCGCCGGAGGAATAGATTATCATTCCACCTATGCTGAAACTGCTCTCTACTCTCGCCGTCCTCTCGCTGGCGTCACCGCATCACACCGAGGCACAGGGTGCCGCTGCGATCCGCCAACAACGGCTCGAACTGGACCGCACGGTCTGGTCCGACGAGCGTCGCGCCCAGCAATACGAGGCCGTCTTTGTCGCCTTATGGGATCGACTGCGCGCCGCCCAAGAGGCGCGGCCGGTGCTGGCCGCCTTTCCCTTTGACCAACTGCTACTCGGCTCTCCGCAGGATAGCGTCAAGCACGACTGGGACATCGTCGAAACGCACTATGGCGACCCGCCGCGCACGCTTGACCAGGGGCAGTGGTCGGCCTTACTCAAACAATGGGAAGAAGAGGGCCTCGTTCTCGAACAATCCGAATGGCACCACAAGCAATTCATCCCTGCCAAGGACGGCCCCCCCCGCTCTTTAATAGACCTAAAACTACACGTTAAAAACGACAATAAACGTCTAATCATCAGCGGCGACCTGTCCGTCACTTGGAGTGAGCAGCAAGACGAGGCCGGGCACTACATCCCCGCCACCATCGATGCCTCAAATCTGACGCTGACCGAACGGCACGGCACACCCGCTTTTACCTCTTCAGCCGTCTTGGCGGACGACACCGCGCTCTCGCCTCTCATCGCCGCCGACCTCGACGGCGACGGTCTCGACGACTTGCTCGCACTCGGTGCCAACTTGCTCTACCGCAACCAAGGTGGACGCTTTGCGCCTGAGCCGCTTTTGGCGTATCCACCTCCGGTCGGTCGCATCGAAGTAGCACTCCTAGCCGACTTCACCGGCGATGGCGCACCCGACCTAATCGTCGGCGGCCCCGGGCAATTGCTGGGCCTCTACGAGAGCGGCAAGAGCTTCGACCAACCCGGCTTGGCCATTGCGACTCGGCCCCTGCAATACCCCGAAGCCATGAGCGCGGGCGACATAGACGGCGACGGCGACCTCGACCTGTGGGTTGGCCAGTACCGGCTGCCCTACCGCGAGGGCCAGATGCCCACGCCGTACTACGACGCCAACGACGGCTATCCCGCGTACTTGCTGAGCAACGACGGACGTGGACGCTTCACCGACATCACAGCCCGCGCGGGCCTCGAAGCCAAGCGCAAGCGGCGCACCTACAGCGGCTCCTTGGCCGATCTCGACGGCGACGACGACCTCGACCTGCTGGTCGTCAGCGACTTCGCCGGCATCGACCTGTACTACAACGACGGCACCGGCACCTTTGCCGATGTCACCTCCCGCACCGTCAGCGAGGCATCGACCTTTGGCATGTCCCACGTCTTTGGCGACTACAACGCCGACGGCCGCCTCGACATGTACGTAGTGGGCATGAGTTCGACCACGGCGCGCCGCCTCGACTACCTCAATCTCGGGCGCGAAGAGTACCCCGAGCACCACCAACAGCGCCGGGCCATGGGCTTTGGCAACCGGCTTTACCTCGGGCGCGAAGACGCCCAGTTCAGCATCGCCCCAAGCACGGAACATGTGGCGCGCACCGGGTGGTCTTGGGGCGTGGCCTCCGCGGACTTCGACAACGACGGCGACGACGAAATCTACGTGGCCAACGGCCACCTCAGCGGCGAAACCGCCCAAGACTACTGCACCACCTTCTGGACGCACGACATCTACACCGGCGGCTCGGAACCCGACCCGCAAATAGCCGAATTTTTCGACGAGGCGATTGCGGAATGGCACAACGCGGGCATCTCGTGGAACGGCTTTGAGCACAACAAGCTCTACCTAAGCGGAGAGGGCCGCTCCTTCGTCGAAATCGGCTATCTGATGGACGTGGCTTTTGAATTCGATGCACGCACCGTACTCGACATGGACATCGACGCCGACGGCCGCATGGACCTATTAGTCAGCGAGTGGTCCGGTACCCCGCGCCGCGAGCGAGTCCACGTCTTGCGCAATGTCTGGCCTGGCGACAACAACTGGCTCGGCGTGCGCCTCCAAGGCACCGCCGGCACCTCTCCCATCGGCGCACGCATCACCCTGCGCTCGTCCCAAGGCACCAAGACGCAGTGGGTCTATACCGGCGAATCCTTCGACGCCCAGCGCTCACCCACCCGCCTTTTCGGCTTGGGCCCAGTCGAACAAGTCGAAGCCGTCGAAGTACAGTGGCCCGATGGGAAGGTCACCACTCTATCCGATCCACAGATAAACCGCTACCACGAACTGACGCCCTGAAAGCATGCGCTACGCTACCCGCTTCAACGGCATCCCCCTGTCTGTCACCCTCGCAGCGGACCCAGCGTTGGACGACCAGCAAATCGACGCCCCCGGCACCTATGCGGATTACCACTACGAGTACTCCTGCACCGAAACGCCGCTCGGCCCCAAAAGTCTGCTGCTGAAATTGCAATTGCGCCGGGTGGATGGCAGCCCATTCAAAGTCTCCGCGTTCAAAGCAGAAACCGCAGTCCCCGGCTTGGACCTACACCGCGTCTTCGTGCCCGTGCTACACGAGGCCATCGGCAAACGCGACCTAATCAGCCTGCCTTGGGGTGTCGAGGAGCGCACCTTCACCTCTTGGTCCTTTCCCTTCGTCGCCGCGTTAAACCGCTTTGACCAAAACCGCTTCTGCATGGGCTTTATGGACCACGTCCATGCGGCGGATACCCGTCATAGCTGCTACGACGAAGACGCCAACATGTCCTTGCAGCGCCTCTTCGATCCCGCTCCCCGCGAGACGAACGTCTGGGAAGAGACGCTCTACGTGTCCTGTGAGGACCGCCCCATCTTCGACGAGGTGCGCGCCTTCTCGCGCGCCTACGACGAACTGCACAAAGTCGCCCTGCCGCCAGCGCCGCCCTCGGTGTGGGAGCCGGTCTGGTGCTCTTGGTACGGCATCAAAAACGATGTCGATGCCGACTATATCCGCTCTATGGTGCCCCTGCTCAAAGAATGGGGCATCGGCAATATCATCGTCGATGCAGGCTGGTTCAAAGGCGACGGCTTCGACCCCGACACCGGCCACTACGTTCCCGACGCAAGCAAATTCCCCGACCTCAAGGGCCTCGTCGCAGAGGTTCAATCCCAGGGCTTGACCATCCTGCTGTGGTGCGCGCCGCTGTTCAATATCAGCGATCTGGCCGACGTGCCCTTCATCCAAAAGCACCGTTTCCGGGCCAGAGACTCTGACGACGCGAACAACTTCCTCTGTCCCCGCTGCCCTGCGGTGCGCCAATACGCCTATCGCACAGTCAAACACCTGATGCAGACCTACGGCTGCAACGGCCTCAAGATCGACTTCATCGACCCACTGCGAGACCGCGCCAGCCTGCCCTGCACCACCGACCACGAGCACGATATCGCCGACTACGGCGAGGCTGTCCACGATCTGCTCCAAGGCATCTACCAAGCCGCCACGCAAGTGCGCGCCGACGCCCTGCTCGAATACCGCATGAACTACTCAACCCTCGTCACCCGGCCCTTTGCCACCAGCCACCGCGCCCAAGACGCGCCCTTCGACCCCGACCACATCCGCCGCATGTGTACTCGGCTCAAAAGCTATATCCTCAACCCAGAAGCTGGCCGCGAGGGCAACGTGGCCGTACACACGGACCCAGCCTATTGGCTACCCGAGGAAAGTCCTGAGAACGTCGCCCGCTTTATGGCCAGCCTCGTCACAAGTGCCGTGCCCATGCTGTCGATGGATTTGCGCGCTTTGCCCGCAGAGCACCAGCGCATCACCCGCGCTTGGCTCGCCTTTTATCGCCAGCACTGCGACTTGTTGCTCTTCGGCCACCAGCAACTCCTCAGCGCCGATTCGCACCACTCGCTCTTTTCCCTGCACCTCGGCGACGAAGCCCTCTGGGGCGCTTTTACCCCTACCTTCCCCGGCGTACTCACAGTACCATCGGAGAATATCCGCCGTATGTGGATCCTCAACGGCGGTGCCCAAAAACGCCTCTATACCCGTCTAGAAGGCGTCGAAGGCGAATGCCTCCAAGTCCAGGTTTACGACCGTGGGCTAGAAAAGTCCGCCATCCTCAAATTACCAATGGAAGACCGTACCGTTATCCTAGATCTTCCGGTGGAAATCGGTGGTGCCCTTGAACTACAGTCAGGTAGTGCATGTCTCTAATTCTAATTCTCTTGTCTTTGTCGGCAGCGATCCAAATAAACGCAGCCAATCCACCCACTGCTGTCGGCGTCCCCCCAGAAGTGCTGGATCCCCCTTGGCTGGAGACCCGTCGCCACGCCCAAGTAGCCGCAGCCGCAGACTATGCGGTCTTCTGCGATTTCAGCTTCACCGACCGCCAGCCCACAAGCGGCATTGCCTTCCACCACCGCATCGTCGATGACTCAGGGCGACACTACCGGCCCAATCATTACGATCACGGCAATGGAATTGCCTTGGCGGATGTCGATGGCGACGGGCGCACAGACCTCTACTTCGTCAACCAAACCGGGCCGAACGGGCTGTGGCGCAACGCGGGCGACGGCCAATTCACCGACATCACCGAGCAGGGCGGCGTGGCACTTGTAGACCGCATCGGCGTGACCGCTTCCTTCGCCGACCTAGACAACGACGGAGCACCCGACCTATACGTCACCAACGTGCGCGTGGGCAATGTCCTCTTCCACAACCAAGGCGACGGGCGCTTTGCGGATATCTCGCAAGCGTCTGGCCTCGACCACCAAGGACATTCTTCGGCGGCCCTCTTCTTCGACTACGACCGCGACGGACAACTCGACCTCTTTTTGACCAATGTTGGGCAGTACACCGAGCGCGGCGATCCAATCGCGGTTGTCGGCTTTGCGCCCGAGGAGCAACCAGAGCAGCACCACTACTACGTCGGCTTCAAAGACGCCTTTGCCGGACACCTCAAGCCCGAGCGCACCGAGCAAAGTCTGCTCTTCCGCAATCTGGGCGACAATCGCTTTGTCGATGTGACCGAAGAGGTTGGAATCAAGGCCGATGGTTGGTCCGGCGACGCAATGCCGCTGGACGCCAACGAAGACGGCTGGCCAGACCTGTACGTGCTGAACATGCAGGGGCACGACCAATACTACGAAAACGACCAAGGCCAGCGCTTTATCGACAAGAGCCTAACGGTCTTCCCGCGCACGCCATGGGGGGCCATGTCGGCCCAAATTCTCGACTTTGACAACGACGGCCACCAAGACCTCTACATCACCGACATGCACTCGGACATGAGCGAAGACATCGAGCCAGAGCGCGAAAAACTCAAATCGCGCATGCAGTGGACCGAGAGCTTTCTTCGCTCGGGCGGGCGCAGCATCTACGGCAACGCCTTTTACCACCGCCAAGCCGACGGCACGTACGCCGAAATTTCCGACTCTATCGGCGCGGAAAATTACTGGCCTTGGGGACTGAGCGCGGGCGACCTCAACGCCGACGGGTACGAAGATGTCTTTATCACCGCCAGCATGAACTACGCCTTCCGCTACGCAGTCAACTCCCTGTTGCTCAACAGCCGCGGCAAGGGCTTCCTCGACGCTGAATTTGCCCTTGGCGTTGAGCCGCGACGCGAGGGACGCACGGCCATGCCGTGGTTTGCCTTAGATTGCGCTGGAGAGTACGCAACCCATCCCGACTGCGAGGGGCGCAGCGGCCCTCACGTCTTCTGGGGTGCGCTGGGATCGCGCGCGTCGGCACTGGCGGACTTGGACGACGACGGCGACCTAGACATCGTCACCAACGAGTTCAATGCGCCGCCACTGCTGTTAATCAGCGATCTGAGCGACCAAAAAGCGGATCTCAACTTTCTCAAGCTCCGCCTGATAGGCACCCGCTCTAACCGCGATGGCCTCGGCGCAGTAGTCAGCGTCCACACCCGTACCCGAACCTACACCCGAGTACACGACGGCAAGTCCGGTTATCTCTCGCAGAGCCTCTTACCGCTCTACTTCGGACTCGGGCCGGCCAACACCGTCGAGCGCATCGAGGTGCAGTGGCCCTCTGGCACCGCGCAGACCGTCGCCGGTCCCATCGAGAGCAATCAGCTCGTCGAAATCAAGGAGCCGTAGCGCGTCCGCGCAGTTGTTTGAGTCCGCGCAGTGCGCCGCGCTCTCCAGGGTCTATTTCCCGCGCCCGCGCAAAGTCCACTGCCGCTCGCTCCCCATCCTTTTCGAGCAGGGCAATCGTCCCGAGCACAGTATGCCGCCGGGCGGCCAAGCGCCGTTCGAGTGCTTCGACAAGCTCTGTGGGAATATCTGCCGAGAGGTACAGTCGCGGATTGACGACTAGGTGCTCAACCAAGCTCTTGAGCACGGGTAGGCCGCCGCTGGTGCCTCGGCGGCGGCGGTCGGTAAAGCTGATGTAGGGGCGGTCGTCCGTATTGATCGGCCCGCTGCCCGCGTAGGCGGCTAGCTCCTTTTCTCCCAAGACCAAGGCACTCAAAAAAGAGGGCGGATCGCCCAAATCCACCGAGCGCAAATTCGCCCGCACTGTCGGCTGCCCGAGCTTGTGCTCAAGTGCATCGTAGTCTATGTGCAGTGTGCCCGGCGTGCCCAGCAGGATCGAGTACTGGTGGGTCAACCACAGCGAAGCGTGCGGATACACGGCCCGGAAGGTCCGCAGAATCATCTTGTAGTCTTCCACCGACAGCCCGTGCAGCGGCAACCACTGCGCGACTAGCCCGTCCGGGCCGACGCGGCCGCGGCAGAGCCGGTAGAACTCCTCCGTATAGAGCACCCAACTATCGGCCGTGCCCGGATGCGTGGCGTCGCAGATGATGGCGTCGTATTGCCGCTGCGTGCGCAGCACGTGGTTGCGACCGTCTTCGGCGACCAGTTCGATGGGCGCTTGGTCGAGGCGCGTGGCGATCTGGCGGTTGTAGCGGGCAAAATAGGGCGCGGCTCGCGGGACGCCCGGCACCAACTCGGCACAATCGAGACGCTCCGGCTCGTGCAATTCGGCTGCGGACAGGGTGATGCCGCCGCCAAAAGCAATGACCAGCACTTCGGCTGGGTCGGGATGTAAAATCAGCGGCAAGTGCCCCAGCAAGCGGAAGGTCTGCAGCGAAGCATAGTCAGTGGGGACCTCGCCGCCGCCGTTGACCTTGAGAATCCGCACGCCGTCCTGTTTCTGGTGGACCGAGACCGTGGCACCAGCGCCCTCGTCCCAGTAGAGCAAGCGGCTTTTTGGCTCCGACCAGTGGAACAACTCGACGAAGAGGCCGGCCGGCAAGAGCAGCATCAAGACCAGCCCCAGCGCCAAGCCACCGACCGTGCGCACGGCCTTTCTACGCAACTGCGCCGCCGGGTCCAGTGCCAAAATCACCGCGCCGACGGCGATATTAACCCACGCCAACACCTGGATGCTCCGATAGGTGCCCAGCATAGGCAGCAGCACAAACCCGGCGACCAGTGCGCCGGCAATGGCTCCCAGCGTATTGGCGGCGTACACGGTGCCGACGCCGCGCCCTAGCTGCTCAATGCGCGGGATGCACGCCTTAGCCGCAATGGGAAAGAGCAACCCCATCAGCAGCGTCGCCGGGAGCATCACGACGAACGCAGCGACGAACAGCTTGGACAGATGGCCTTCCCACGAGAGCGCGCCGCCCCACGCCTCGACGATATAGGGTATGCTGCCAAAAGCGGCAATCGAGCTTAGGCCGCACAATCCGATGAGCAGTTCCACCGCGCCAAAGGCAGCCAGCGGCGTGCGCCAGCGATCGATCAAGCGCGCCCCGAGCGCGGCCCCACCAGCCAACCCCAACAGGAAGGCGACGAGGATCGTGCTCAGGGTTTGGGCGGTGGCACTTTGCAGGAGCATCGCCAAAAGCCGCGTCCACAGCACCTCGTAGCCGAGGGCCACAAACCCCGAGAGCGCAAATCCCCCCAGGACCAACCGGCCCTCTAACGTGGTGGGCACCGCATCTCGTCCTACGCCCGGCTGCTCCTGCTGGCCATCGCGGCTCCAGCGATAGGCGACCAAGGCGATGAGCAGATTGCCCGCCGCCGCCGCGTACGTGGTGCCGCTGACGCCCAGATATTCAAGCGCGAAAAAGGCCGCCACCGCGCATCCTGCGGCCGCGCCTAGCGTATTGGCCGCATACAGGCGTCCCATATCCCCGCCGACTCGCTCCAAGCGATGCGCCACGGCCTTGCTCAGCGTCGGCAGGGTGGCGCCCATGAGGGTAGTCGGCACCAGCAGCAGCGCGAACGCGAGCACCAAGCGGACGAGCACAAAGGCTCCGTCTATTCCCTGCAAAGAGCCGTATAGCGCCGTGTACACCTCGTCTAAGCCCGTGAGCAAAAGCGGGAATACCAGAGCGAAGACGCCTATCCCCAATTCCAACAGCGCGTAGAGCCGCAGGCCGTTGCCCCGGCGATCGGCCACCCGCCCGCACCAATAACTGCCCAAGGCGAGACCGGCCATAAAGGCGGCTAGGACGATGCTGACAGCAAAGGTGCTGACCCCGAACACGGGCATCAACATGCGCACCCAGACGACTTGATAGACGAGGGAGCAGGCCCCGGAAAAAAAGAATAGGACCAGCAGAGCCAAGGGGGTTTTGCTCACGACCGATCCTTTGTATAGCAATTCGTAGTCATTTACAAATGATAAGCATGGGTTGGTTCCCCAACACTTGCAAAAAGTCATTCCGGTGAATATCAGAATCCAGAGGGACGGTCTGAGTGGCGATTTTCTATCCAAATTCGTCACCGACCAGTTTCGTTCTAATTACGCTATTGAGTAAAATTACTCAGTAGTATAATTTAATCTGTATGGCACTCTTCCAACGTCCTCAAGTCGCCACGCTCTACAGCCGTTTTCTATTCAAATTCGTCACCGACCAGTTTCGTGCTAATTACGCTATTGAGTAAAATTACTCAGTAGTATAATTTAATCTGTATGGCACTCTTCCAACGTCCTCAAGTCGCCACGCTCTACAGCCGGCTTGCCGAGCCGCCCCGGCAGCTTATTGCCCTGTTCGGGCCGCGCCAAACCGGCAAGACCACCATTGTGCGCCAAGCACTGCGGCAGATTGACCTCGAAAGCCGCTACTTGGCCGTTGATGAACCTGACTCTACCGAATTTCGCGTCCCATCCGCTACGACGGAGGCGACCTTCCTTGCTCCCCAAGTACGAGACGCGGAATGGCTGGTGCGCCACTGGGAAGAAGCCCGGCGCGAGGCGGAACAATTGGGGGGATTCGTGCTGGTGTTCGACGAGATTCAGAAGGTTCCCCAGTGGTCGGAGATCATCAAGGGCCTGTGGGACGCCGACCGCGCCAGAGATTGTCCCTTGCACGTGGTCATCCTCGGCTCGGCCCCACTGCTCATGCAATCGGGATTGAGCGAGAGCCTCGCCGGCCGCTTTGAATCTATTCGCGTCACTCACTGGTCGTTCGACGAAATGTCCGCGGCCTTCGACTTCGACCTGCCGCGCTACCTCTACTTTGGTAGCTACCCAGGCGCGGCTCCGTTCGTTCGGGACCCGGATCGATGGCGCGATTATATCCTCGGCGCACTCGTCGAGCCGAATATCGAACGCGACCTCCTCGCCATGACCCGAGTGGACAAACCAGCGCTGCTGAAGCGGCTTTTTGAGTTGGGAGCCGTCTATTCCGGGCAGATCCTGTCGTACACCAAAATGCTGGGACAGCTCCAAGACGCCGGCAACACGACCACCCTAGCGCGCTACCTCGATTTGCTTGCGAGCGCCGGATTGTTGGCTGGGGTGCCGAAATACGCGGGTCGAGTGCATCGGGTTCGCGCCTCAAGCCCCAAGCTCAATGTGCTCAACACGGCCCTGATGACCGCCGGTTCAGGGTATTCCTTCGTTGAGGCGCAGGCGGACCGCAGCTTCTGGGGGCGCATCGTCGAGAGCGCGGTCGGCGCACACTTGTTCAACACTGCGACATCCGACATCCGTCTTCACTACTGGCGAGACGGGTCGCACGAGGTTGACTTCGTCCTGCAACGGGGCACTCGAATCGTCGCCATCGAAGTGAAAAGCGGCGCGAAGAGAATGCCCTTGGGAGGCATGGAAGAGTTTGAGCAGCGCTTTAGTCCCCGTCGCTCGCTGCTCGTTGGAGAAGGCGGGGTACCGCTCAACGAGTTTCTCACGGCACCCGCTCATTACTGGTTCGAGGAAGCATGAGCATAATCGTCCCCCGTACCTGCACTGAAATCTCAGCGGAGAATGCGGATCAGCATCGGGAGAAGGAGTCTCGGCCTCTCGAAGCGTTCCGGGATACACCGGCCTATGTGTTGCTTGGCGATCCTGGGGCAGGCAAGACGACTGCGTTTGAGGCCGAGTGCGAGGCGCTTGGGGAGAAAGCCTGCCTGATTATAGCCCGAGACTTCCTGACCTTCGACCCACAGAGCCATCCCGAATGGCAAGACAAGACGCTCTTTATCGACGGACTTGATGAAACCCGCGTCGGCGCGAACGACACTCGCACACCCTTTGACCAGATCCGTGGGCGTCTCGACGAGTTGGGGAAGCCCCACTTTCGCCTTTCGTGTCGGGAAGCGGACTGGCTAGGGGCAAATGATCAGAAGCACTTGGAATCTGTCTCACTGGACTCCAAGGTAACTGTTCTGCGGCTCAATCCCCTGACGGATTCGGACATCGCCGACATCCTAAACACCAGATCGGACATCGGCGATGCTCAGGCATTTATCGCCTTAGCCCAAGAGCAGAGAGTTTATGAACTGCTGAAGAATCCACAGACCCTCAAGATGTTGGCCGATGTTGTGGCCCAAGGCGGCGGGTGGCCGAAAAGTCGCAAAGAAACTTTTGAGATGGCTTGTGGTCGGATGGTTCTCGAGCACAACGAAGAGCATCAAGCGGCGCAGGAATCAAAAAGTCCACCTGCACCCGACCGGCTCCTCGATGCCGCAGGGCGGCTCTGCGCTGTTCAATTGATTTCGGGTGCCGCCGGATACACGTTGCGCGGCCAAGCGGACGGAGAGTACCCCACTCCGGACCAGTGCGACTACGATAGCCACGAAGCGCTCCGATCTGCACTCGCCACGAAGTTATTCAAGGGCGTGTCCGATAACCGCTTCGCCCCGGTTCACCGCCACATCGCCGAATTCCTCGGTGCTCGGCACCTCGCCCAAGTCATTGACAGGGAGCCCCTCCCGGCGCGACGCATAATCGCCCTGATTGCGGGAGAGGACGGCACCGTGGTTACGGAGATGAGGGGCTTGTCGGCTTGGCTCGCGGCCCATTGCAAGGACGCCCGGGCGGACCTCATCGAACGCGATCCTATCGGCGTTGGGCTATACGGTGACATCCGCGAGTTCTCCACCGACGAGAAACGTGCGCTTTTGAAATGCTTGAACCGCGAGGCGTCCCGACTTGATTCCGCGTTTCTGAAAACCACGGCTTTTGGTGCGCTCGCCACACCCGATATGGAATCCCTACTAGGGGAAATCCTGAAGGGTAGCGCACGTGACAAGGACCACCAAATATTTATTGGATTCATATTGAACGTTTTGAGTGAAAGTAGCCCTCTACCGAATCTTTCCGAGATTCTGCTCGAAATCGTCCGCGACGACACGTGGTGGCCGGGTATCGATATATCGGCCCTTGGTGCCTTTATCAAAAACTGCCCGGACAGCCAAGATAAAACAAACATGCTCAAAGCGTTGCTGGCAGATATTCAAAACGGGAGTGTCTCCGGTCCAAATACCCAATACTTTGAGAGCCTGATAGCTCAGCAACTTGAGTCGGCGGCCCCTGACCCTATCAGTCGAAGCGTCAGCGAGGACCTGTCTCTAGAAGCCCCGCAGGAACATGCACGGGAAAACGAGCGGATAACGGCGATAGATATGGAGCGACTACGTCCCTCTTGGGCCACCCCGCCCAAGTCTCTGGCAAAAGAACAAGAACAAGAGGAATGGCTTAACCGTGTCCGGTCCAACAAGATCGCACTGTGTGAAAATCGCGCCACGCTCGATCTACTTTATCGCATAGGATTCGAGTACTTCGGATTCTTCTATGATTTCAATGGCGATAAAGGACTGAAGTCCATCGAGAAGTGGCTTCTAGGCGACCACGGTTTGATCAATGCCGCTCTTGAGGGCCTTCAGGGCACGATTAATCGGGAGGATGCTCCAGATGCCGAAGATATTCTCGGTCTTAAAGAGAAGGGCCGCACACATTATCTCGGCTTGCCGTTCCTTGCGGGCTTGGCCGAAGTCGAAAGGACAACGCCGGAAGATCCATCCCAATGGGACGACGACCAGATTCGCACGGCACTCGCTTTCTATTACTCTACGCCCCATGCCGATTATCGACCCAAATGGTATCAACGCCTGCTTGTGGCGTGTCCTGAAATCGTCGCCGATGTGCAGAGGCAATTCGCCGTTTGTGAATTCCGCAGAAGTACTGAGCATATCTACAAGCTCTATGAACTCGCATACGACCCGGACCACTCTCAAGTCGCCAAACACGCGAGCCTGCCCCTACTACGCGCCTTTCCGACTCGCTGCAAGCTAAAGCAGATTCAATCACTAGATTATCTGCTCTGGGCCGCAATTCAGCACGCGGACAGAGCGTCGCTTCAGGAAGTGATTGAAAAGAAGCTCTCCTCAAATAGCATGAATGTCGCCCAACGTGTGCATTGGTTAGCGGCGAGCATCATCGTTTCGCCAAGGGCGCACAATGAGATCCTAAGCGACGTACGGGATCGAAAAGGCCGGATTCATCACTTGGCTAAGTTTTTCTTCCCTGACGATCAAGTGCGACCTTCGCTCCCTGAACTGAGGGTTGAGGTCTTGGAACTCCTCATCCGCCTCGTTGGCAGCTACGTCGGCTCCGATAAGTGGAAGGAAGGAGGACTAGTTACGCCTGCGCAGCGAGCCTCTCACCTTGTCAACGACCTGATCCAACGCCTCGCCGCTTCTCCCACCAAGGACGCGAGCCAAGCACTGGCCGCGCTTCTTGCAGACCCGGCGCTATCGGCTTGGAGCGACGTTCTATCACGGGCGCAGGATGCCCAACGGATCACTTGGCGCGACGCTAGCTATCGCCCCCCCACTATCGAGCAGGTCTGCCAGACATTGAATGGCGGTACGCCCGCCAACCCCGGCGATCTCGCAGCCCTCGTGATGGACCGACTGCGCGAGCTTGCCGTACATATACAAAGCGGCAATACCGACGACTGGAGTCAGTACTGGAACGAACCACACGGGCAGATTCCCACTCCGAAGCACGAAGACCGCTGCCGGGATATGTTACTTTCGGCTCTACAAGTACGTCTGCGTCTCCTGCAAGGAGTCGATGCCCAACCCGAGGGACAGTACGCCAATGATAAGAGAGCCGACATACGAGTTTCATACGGAGATTTTCAGGTGCCGGTAGAAATCAAAAGGAACATGAAACGCGATCTCTGGAGCACACCGAGAAACCAATTGATCGCCCAGTACACGATTGACCCGAACACAGACGGCTACGGCATCTACTTAGTATTCTGGTTCGGCAAAGACCGCACGCAGCCACCTCCCTCCGGCACCCGCCCCGCTAACTCCGAAGAGCTAAAAAAACGACTAGAAGCGACCCTACCGCCCGACGAAGCGCGCAAAATCTCAGTCTGCGTGATCGACGTAAGCCGACCAGACTAATCGCAACAATCGCTATCCAGCGTTTTCAATCGGCTGGTGGAAGTAGTAACAAAGCCCGTCGGGGGCGACTACGAAGAAAACCTGGTATCTCTTTCCATCGCGCTCGTCCACGCGCCAATTGCCCGTCTCGACCCCGTTCGCCTCTATCTCGTCGCGGGCCTTGTGGATGTCATTCACCAAAATAGCCGCGCCTTCTTGGCTGGCATCGCCGCCATTGACCGCAAACCCGATCTGCACACCGTCGCGTTCGAGAATAACTGTCGGCACGGGATCATCGCGCCTTTCGACCTCCACGAGTCCAAAGGCCGCGCCGTACCACCTTGCGGTTTGATCGAGGTCTTCCACCGGCAAGGCGAGGATATCCTCGGCATACGGAAAAGCAGCTTCGTATAGTTTCTCTGTCATGTCTTGTTCCTCCGACAATAAAAAAGTAAAACGGAATTCTCCCAAAACGATTACTCGATGAGAATTATTGTTACCACGTGGGCCACAGCAAGAAAAATAGTTACAGCTCAATAAAAAAATAAAATCCGTAATCTGCCGTACAGTTCGGTTATTGGATAAAAGCGGTTATCGCGGGCTATGCAACCGGCACTCGACGAGAGCCAGCCAAGGATCAGAAAAACGCTTGACAGAAGGGCGGGAGGTCGAGATTGTTGGCTACCTAATGGTACAGTCGCAAGCTATGAGAAGGAAAGAAAAATGACGCAGGAAGAAGCCTGGTACTTCCGCCACAACGGCTTCCACCGTGTAGTTCGTCCCCTACCGAGAAAGCTGGTGGCTCGCCTGAACGCGGTCACGGACGAACAAATCGCGACTCTAGCGGAGCCCGTCGTGTGGGAAACCAGCACCACCTCGCGCACACCCCAAGACGTGCGTCGTTTGTCGAAAATCCTAGCGCGCGATCCAGTGTATCTCGAAGCAGCGACTCACCCGATCGTACTCAATGCTCTCGCGGGCATACTCGGCGACAACATCGAACTGCTGACGAACAAACACAACCACATCATGGTGCGGCCACCGAACTCGGCCCCGGTGCCGTGGCACGCCGGCGAGGAGTTGTACGAGCCGACCTTGATCACGGCGCTCATTTATTTAGAAGAATCGACCATCGACAACGGCTGTGTGCACCTCATCCCGGGCAGTCACTTGCGGCCTTTCGCAAAGCCGCGCCGCCCCGGCGGCGACTTCCGGCGCAACCCATTATACCGGCGCTCCCTGCCCGTGCCCATGCCAGCGGGTGGCGTGCTGCTATTCAACGACTGCTGCTTCCACGGAGCCGACGTCAACCGCAGCAATGGCTCGCGGCGCAGCATGACCCTTGGGTACCGCGCGCACGACTCGCACGACGTGCTGAAGGACGATCCAGAAAAAATCCTCGTGCGCGGCGAACGGGCCTACACCGGCCATCCCCATCCATTCCCCAACCCGAAGAAAGGGAAGAATCAGTGACCACTTGGGAAGAAAACATCCAGCAAGCGAGAACTGCGGCGCTCGAAATCCTGCAACCGTCCGCGTCGCAGTTGGAGCATGGATTGGCCTTGCACCGCGACGCCATCGTGTGCGAGTCGTACAGCCTCGGGGTGATAGCACCAATCGACGGCGAGGCCATGGCACAGGCCGTGGAGGCGCGAGCCTCAGAGGTCGAGTTGCAGTACCTGTCGGAGCAGATGCGAATGACGCGCTGGGCATACGACGACGAGCTAAAGGCTGAGTATCTGGGAGCCTGGGAGGCGTCCGGGGTGACCTGCGCCTTTCAAAATACTGGCGAGGAGGGCAACAACCCCATGCGCATGTTGGGGCGGCTGGCGCACTATACCCATCTGACGGATCGCATGCGCGACCACGTGGCGCGCGCCGCCTTCCCTGACGACATCGTCGCTGCAAAAGCCGCCGGACGGCACTGCATCTACCAGACGTGTAACGGCGTGCCCCTCCCAGGAGAACAGGCTACGGTCGAGCAGGAACTGCGTTTCATCAGCCAGTTCTTCGAGCTTGGCTGCCGCATGATGCATCTGACCTACAACCGCCGCAATCCAATAGGCGACGGCTGTGCCGAACCGGCCAACGCCGGTCTGAGCGACTTTGGCCGTGCCGTGATCGCCGAGATGAACAAAGTCGGCGTGATTGCCGATGTGGCCCACTCCGGCTGGCAGACCTGCCTAGACGCAGCCGAGGTGTCGCAAAAGCCAATCGTCGCCAGCCATTCGGCCTGCGCGGCCCTGAACTACCACCATCGCTGCAAGCCGGACGAGGTGATGCGGGCAATAGCCGACAAGGGCGGAACCGTGGGCATCACCAATGTGCCGGCCTTTATCGGCGGCAGCGGCTGCATCGACGCCATGCTCGACCACATCGACCACGCGGTGCAAGTCGTCGGCGTCGACCACGTGACGATTGGCACGGATCGACCTTACATTAGCTGCCGCGCCCAAGAAGAGAGCGCCAAGGTACCGGCGCGACCGGGCAACCGCCCGCGCTGGGAGGCACTGTGGGAAGTCAACGATCCCGTGCAACGCGCAGAGTGGCGTCAGGAGCGCATGTTACAGAGCACGGCGTGGACGAACTTCCCGCTGTTCACGGTCGGCATGGTGCAACGCGGTTATGCCGATGACGACATCCGCAAAATCCTCGGCGGCAACATTCTCAGAGTTGCCCGAGAGGTGCTGGGAGAGTAGGGAGCCGACACCTAATCCAGACAAAACGCGTGCGAATTCTTATGAGCAACATCCCCATGCAAATCGACCCTAATACGATTGATACACGACCCGAACTGGTTTCGTCCAGCGAGGTGCTGGCTTCGGGCCAACGGGTTTATTTTCGCCCTTTGCGCACTGATCAAGCCGCTGAGTTAGGCGCGTACTTCACCGATTTGTCGCAGGCCACCCGCGGGGTGTACGGGCCGCACCCGTTTGACCAAGAGACGGCCGATGGCTTCTGCGCCGCGTTGGACAGCGCCCACACGCTGCGCATGCTGGCCTGGGTCGAGGAGGAGGGTATCGAGCGCATTGTGGCGTATTTCGTCGTCGAACTGGGCGTGCGGGGTGGGGACCGCCGGCGTTACGATGCACTGGATTTGGCCTTACACGACGAAACCGATTGCACCTTGGCCCCTTCCGTGGCCGATGCGTACCAGAGCCAGGGGCTGGGCAGTTTGATGATGCAGCATCTGCTCGGGCTATTGCCGCGGCTGGGGCGGCAGCGCATGCTGCTGTGGGGCGGAGTACGCGCGGACAATCCCCGCGCCGTCCACTTCTACACCAAATTCGGTTTTCGGCGCGTGGGCGATTTCGAGGCCGGGGGCACCAACAATTACGACATGATCGCAGACTTGTGATAAGAGGAGAGGCAATGGCGACGCTACAACTAAAGGTGCAGTACTTCCAAGACAGCACGCCTTTAGAAGTGCCCTGCCGCGAGGAAAATTTCGTCGTGCGGGAACTGGATTTTGCCCTGCCAGTCGAGCAGACGGCGCTAGTACTAATCGACCTGTGGAACGTGCATCACATCGATAGCTGGATCGAGCGCGCCGAGGCGGTGACTAAGGAAGTGATTGCGCCGCTCATCAGACGAGCGCGGGAATGCGACCTGACCATCGTGCAGGCACCCAGTCCCGGAGTGCTGGCCAATTTCCCGGATAAGTACGAGGTGTACCAAGGCTGCACGCCCGAGCCTGAACCAGGGCCACCGCCGAGTTGGCCGCCGGCTGAGTTCCGCAACCGGCAGGGGGCGTATGCCTGTTTCCGGGGGCCGCGCAACCAAGAGCCGGGCATTGATCTTTATTGGCAGAGCCTAACAGGGCAACTCGATCTGTCGCCCCATATCGCCGTGGAGGAAGGGGATTTTGTCGTGGGCACCGGCCAGCAACTGCACGATTTGTGCCAGGAGCGCGGCATTCTGCACTTGCTTTTCGCTGGCTTTGCGACCAACTGGTGTATATTGGGCCGCGATTACGGCGTTCGCGCCATGCGCGGGCGAGGCTATAACACTATTTTGGTGCGGGACGCCACGGACGGAGTGGAATTTCCCGATACACTAGCGGCGCGGTGGGCCACGGAATTGGCCGTGCGCGAAGTTGAGCAAGTGCATGGCTTTTCTACCTCGACGGCCGATTTTTACGCCGCCTGCGCCGCCTCAGACTCACAGGAGAGTAAAGCACTATGAGTGAACCAGTCGTCTATCTCAACGATGGCTTCGTCCCAGCTTCCCAGGCCCATCTCAATATCTACGATTTGGGGATCGTACTGGGGGCCACCCTGACCGAAATGACCCGCACGTTCAGACACGAGCCGTTTCGCTTGGAGGAACACGTGCGGCGGCTTTTGCGCTCGTGTAAATACGCCGGTATCGAGCTGTCACTGGACCACGAAGGATTGGTCGAATGCACGAGGGACTTGATCCAGACCAATAGCAAGCTGATCGGCCCCGAGCAGGATTTGGGAGTCGTCCACTTTGCAACGCCCGGGGAAAACCAGATCTACGCCGGCAGCGCGGGGAAATCGGTGCGCCTGACACCCACGTTGTGCATCCACTCCTTTCCGCTGCCCTTTGCCGTGTGGCGGCCCTATTTTGAGCAGGGCATTCACGCGGTCACCCCCTCCATCCGCCACGTGCCACCCCAATGCGTTGACCCCAAGACCAAAAACCGCTCGCGCTTGCACTATTGGCTGGCCGACAAGCAGTCTCAGGCGGTCGATCCCGCTGCTACCTCGCTGCTGCTCGATTTGGACGGCAACCTCACCGAGTGCTCGGGGGCCAACTTCGTCGTGGTAGAAAACGACACAATTTTTACGCCCACCAGCCGCAATATCCTAGAAGGGGTGAGTTTGGTGACGCTGCGAGAATTGGCACCCGAGTTGGGGCTGGGCTGGGTCGAGAAGAATTTACAGCCCTACGACGCGGTCAATGCAGACGAGGCTTGGTTGACCAGCACGCCCTATTGTCTGGCGCCGTGTACGCGCATCAACAATACACCCATTGGCGACGGGAAGCCTGGCCCTCTGTTCCATCGGGTGATGGAGGCGTGGAGCCAGCGAGTGGGGATGGATATTCTAGAGCAAATAAAAAACGCAGACTGAGCGGTGGCGCGGGGCGAACGCGGATCAGTCCCAATCGACCTTCTGGTAGCGCTTTAGCAACTGTTGACCTTTTTCGGAGAGCGACTCGTAGGCAGCCTGCGGCATCTCGATGTTGTGCGCGATGGCGTACCAGTCGCGGCAATAGCAGACGACGAGCTCTGGACGCGGGTCTGGGGTGCGGTTGGGCGTGCCTCGGTGGAGGGTGCGCACGTCTTGGATCCACATTGATCCCTTTTTGAGGTTGAGGCGGTGGGCCGAGGGGAAGTGGCCCTTGAGGAGAATTTCGTCGTAACGCCCTTCGAGTTCTGGGTCGGCTATATACTGAGTCGAAGGAAGCACCTCAAAGCTGCCGTTTTCCTCCGAGGTCTCGACCAAGGGAAACTTGACGCCTACTATGGGAACGGTTTCGAGGCCGACGTGGGGGATCTCGCGGGCGATGCCGGTGTCGCGGTGCCAGACTTGGAAGGCGCTCTCCGCGCAGGGGGTATTGGAGTGGTAGCAGGTGATGACGTAGCCGTCGGGGCGCCAGAAGCGATCGAGAAATTCTAAAATGACCGGGTGTTCGTAAATGGCCGGGTCGGCAAAGGGTTCGATCCACGGGATGGTCAGGGTGTAGCGGTTGGTCGTCTGCAAGCGTCCCTGGCCGATGCGCGGGTCGCCGAGTTCGACATTAGACACCTCGGTTTCTCGCTCCTGGATGTGCGCCAGCAGTGGCAGGAATGCCTCGCGGATTCGGTCAATCTTTTCCTCGGGAATCATGTCCTCAAAGACGGCGTAGCCGTTGATCTTGAATTCGGCGAGCTTGAGGTCGAAATCTACATCGGCGCAGGTGAGGGTCATGGCAATCTCCGTTCGTTTTGGTCTTGGTGCTACACTGAGTCCCCGGTGCTCCCCTTGAGACAGTCCAGCAGTTGCGTGCCTCGGTCCATGAGCAGGTCGAGGTCCGACTTGAAGGTGAGGGCTTGGAAGCCTGCGGCTTTTTTGGCCGCAAAGTCCTCGGGGGAATACGTATTGCAACAGGGTTTTTTGCCGGCTGCAAGGGTTGTGGTGACAATCCGCTCCATCGCCGCCTGATAGGCGGGGTGCTGCTCGTAGCTGGAGCGATGGCGCGACAGGCCCATCGATAGCGCGAGGTCAACCGGCCCGACAAAGCAGCCATCGACGCCAGGCAGGGCCATGATTTCTTCGGCTTGCTCAACGGCGTCAATGTGTTCCATTTGCACTAGCAGCAAGGTCTCGTCATTGGCCTTTTCAAAGTAGTCGTCGCCGTAGTGGAGATAGTGGTCGCCGCCCAGCGAGCGCACCCCAGTGGGTGGGTACTTGGCGGCGCGGGCGACGGCTTGGGCCTCGGCGAGCGAGTTGACCATGGGCACGACGACCCCGCCCGCTCCTATATCGAGGGCTTTTTCCACTTCGCCGGGATTGCCGATGGAGGTGCGGATCAAGGGGCGAGCACCAGTCGGGCGGGCGGCGTAGATGCACTCATAGGCGGTTTCCCAATTCATCGCACCGTGTTGGAGGTCGAGGACGATCCAGTCCCAGCCCATCAGCCCCAAGTAGCGGGAAATCGCCGGTTGGGGAATGGTCTGCCAGATGCCAACATCCATCGCCTAGAGGCCGATCTGCTCGGCGGGCGCGTTGGGCATGCCCGGATGCGAACCGCCAGCGTTCTTAGAGAGGTTGCCGCCGTCTAGGGGCAGCATCGCGCCGGTGATCCAAGCCGAGGCGTCCGAGGCGAGAAAAATTGCCGCGCCCTTGATCTCGTCGGAGTCGCCGAGACGACCCATGGGGAGGCCGCGCAAATAGGTTTCGCCCAGCGTGGAATCCACAGCGATGCGCTCCTTTAGGTCCGCGTTCATTATCTGGGCGCAGACAATGGCGTTGACGCGCACGCCCTTGGCGGCCCACTCCGTGCTCAACTCGCGGGTCATCTGCGCGGCGGCCCCCATGCCCATGCTGTACGAGAGGTGACTGCGGCCCATGGCATTGATGCCGGCGATCGACACGAGGTTGATGATGCTGCCGCCATTGCCCGAATCCATCATGCGCCGGCCAGCCTCTTGGCAACAGACCAAGCGACCGACGACGAGATTTTGCAGGGTAAACTCGACCTCCTCGGGCGTCAGGTCGAGCGGCGTGTTGCGCCGCGCATTGCCGGCCACATTGCCCACGATGTCGATGCGGCCGTATTCTGCATCTATTAATTCAAACATGGTGCGGATTTGATCGGGTTGCGACATATCGCACGTCACCGGCAGGACGCGGCGGCCCAAGGCTTCCATTTCGCGGGCCGCCGTGGCCAAACCGTCGGCATTGATGTCGGCTAAGACGAGGTCGGCTCCCGCTTCGGCAAAGCCGGTAGCCATGGCTTTGCCGAGGCCGCTGGCCGCACCGGAGACCAAGGCGACGCGGTTGGATAGGTCGAAAAGCGGATGGGACATGACTGCCTCCTGATTTTATTTGGCTCAGAACATAGGGGCGCGGCTAGCAGCGGCCAAGCCCTGCCGCGCTTGCGGCGATTCGTTCGCCCGCTCTATATTTGCTGCCGCAAATTGAACCTACCGGGGCCGACATGACCACTGCCATAGACGGCTGGATACGCCAGTCGCAAGAGAAAATTTTAAACGGCGCGGGCGTTACTTTGCAGGACTTAGACGCGCTGCGAGATCTACAAAACGGCGGACAGCAGCACCTCCTCTACATCTGGGCCGAACAAGACCGCATCGACGCGGGCGTCATCGCGTGGAATTACTTCGGCCCCTTTGATAGCGAGTTCCGCTTCGACCCCAAAAACGAATGTCCGTATGCCAGCGCGGCTGCGGCCATGGCTGACGGGTGGCGGGTGGTGTCTTTTCCGGGAGTAGAATACCCGCTGGAAAATGCCCACAACCAACTCGGGTTCGAGTTTATCCTAGAGCGCTACTTCCAGCCCGGCGAGGGGTTGGATCACACGCCGCACGGCCAACGTCAATAAACGGAGGGGGCCATGGAGGCCAACTGGAAAGAGCTCAAAAAAGAATTCTTCGACACCGGCTACGTCGTACTCGACGGCTGGATCGAGCCCGAGTTGGTGGAGCGGACCAAACAGGACGCCCACCAGTGCGGAGGCATCGACATCTTCGAGTGCGAGAGCATCGGCGATTTGCTCTGCCACGCCAAGGTCGTCGAATTCATCGCCTTCCTGCTGGAGACGCCGGAGGTGGCCATCAGCCCCTTCCGCTTCTGGAACCACCTTACGCAAGGCGGGCAAAGCGATGGCGGCGGCTGGCACGTGGACGACACCTATATGTCCGACCGACCGCTGACCGAGATCTTGTGTATGTACTACCCGCAGGACGTGGAGGAAGACATGGGGCCGACCATGCTGTTGCCCGGCAGCCACCGACGGCTCTACACGCCGCCGCAGACCGCCAAACTAGGCTGGATCCGCGGGCAGCAGAAAGTGGTCGTCAAGGCCGGTGCCCTCGCCGTGACCTTCCCCTCGATTCTCCACGCCCGCGCCGCGCACTTGTCCGCCAAGCCGCGCTCCATGATCAAATACGGCTACGAGGTCGCCGACCCCCAATACGGCTACTACCTGACCGAGCAGGCCTACCGCAACTTCCGCCGCACCGAGTTAGGGCGCTCGCTGACAGAGCTAGCCGAGGTCAAAGACAAGGACGACGCGCTGTGGAACTCCTATTGGAAATCGCATCCAAGCTATACTTTTCAAGACTTCAAGCACCAAATCGGCGTAGTCGGACGGCGGCTGCGCAAGCACCTCGACCACGAACAGATTAGCTAACGACGAGGAGGGATTCGATGGTACACAAAATCCACAAAATCGCGGTCATAACCGACGACATCGAAGGAGCGGTAGAGTTCTACACTCAAAAACTAGGGCTGACCGTGGTAGAGCGCTTTCACAACGACGACGACGAGGACTATGTCTTTCTCGACGCCGGCGGTATCCTGCTGGAACTCATGCCGCAAAAGAGCATGGGGCTGGACCCTGGTTTCCACCATATCTCCTTTGATGTCGACAGCGTGGAAGACAGCGCACAGGAGTTGAAGGACAAGGGCGTCGCCATCACCAAAGAGCCTTTCGACGTTGGAGGGGGCACCGGCATCACCTTGGGGTTTTTCGCGGGACCGAACCAACTGAACCTGCAACTCTTCCACCGCGAGAAATGAGGTCGTCATGCGCATAGCCAGAGCCGACCGTGCAGACATGAAGGAACTGAGCGACGTCCACGGCGGAGCCGGGACGATCCTCTTCAACCGCCTGTGGGAACGCGGCGATTTCGCGACGCCCTTCGCTTTTGTCCACTGCGCGATCCTCCTACCCGGCAGCGGGATTGGCTACCACCGCCACGACGACAGCGAGGAGATTTTCATCGCCGTTGACAACGCCTCGCAGTTCACCCACAACGGACGCACGGCCGTAGTCGAGGGCGGGGCCGCAGTGCCGCTGCGCTCGGGCGAGATCCACGCCATCTACAACCACACCGACCGCGAGACCCGCTGGTTCAACGTCCACTGCGTGGTTCCCGGAGGCGATCCTAAATCGACCGACTTGGGAGACGATCGGGTCGGTGCTGAACTGGAATCCACCGACCGCCTGCCGGTGGGGCGGCTGGACCGCGGTGCGCTAAAATACGGCCAGGCGCATGGCGGTAAGGGCGAAGTCGGCGGCCGGCTTATCTGGGGGCCAGAGGATTTCCGCAGCAATTTTTACTGTTTGGCTCACTGTCTGTTGCCGCCGGACACCTCGCTCGGCTACCACCGCCACGAAGGCGTCGAGGAAGTTTATATCATCATCGAAGGCAGCGGGCGGATGACAGTAGATGATGAGACGCAGGAGGTCGCGCAGTGGGATGCGATTCCCAGCCGATTGGGGGGCAGCCACGGCCTCTATAACCACACTCAAGAAAATCTCGAATTACTGGTCGTCGCCGTCTGCGCCGAGAAGGGGCAGTTCGACTCAACGGACCTCGGCGACGATCTAAGCCAACGCTAACAGAAAGGACTAGTCCTATGGCATCCGTGAAAATCACCTTTATCGGCCACGCTTCTTTCCGCTTCGAGTCCGACAAAGGCTCGGTCACTTACTTCGACGCTTGGCTCGACGACAATCCCACCGCCAAGATGAAGCTCAGTCAGGTCAAAGAAGCCGATATCGTCATCGCCACCCACGGTCACAGCGACCACATCGGCGACTCCTATGAGATCTGCAAGCGCACCAAGGCCAAGTTCGTCGGCAACTACGAGCTTTGCTCGGTCGCCGAAGCCGTGCATGGACTCAAGATGGGCTCGCGGGCGCTGTCGCTGAATCCCGGCGGCGGGACCAAGGTCAAGGACGCCACGATTACCATGGTGCAGGCCCATCACTCGCAATCGCTATCGCCGCACGTCATCGGCGGCGAGTTGCCGGAGGGATTGCTTTTCCACCCCGACAGCGCGGTCAACGGTTTTATCGTTGCCTACGACAACGGCATTTCCATCTACGACACCTCCGACACCTGCCTATTCAGCGATATGCAGCTCATCGGCCAGATGTACGGACCGCAGATCGCGATTATGCCAGTGGGCGGGCAGTACACCATGGGGATCCGCGAGGCAGCGCGCGCGGCGAGCCTGATTCGCCCCGACATCGTCATTCCCTGCCACTACGGGCCGATTATGAATCAGCCGGCCGACATCAGCGCGTTGAGCGAAGCGGTACAATTCCTCTCGCCGAATACGCAGGTGGTAGAGATGCAGCCTGGGCAGACGCTGACCTATACGGCGAGTAGCTATCGGGTTAGGGGCCGCAAGTAGCATCGACTTTCAGGCCAACGACCTCAATGCGGTAATTCGCAAATCCTCGTACCGAAGTGCTCGCGGAAAGCTCCCACGTCCTCATCGTCCACTACTTGGGATCTGATATTTTCTAGCACAGGCAGGAGGAAGAGATATGCCATCACGCCAAGTCTATATTTCCGGACAGTTGGTCCCGGAAGAGGACGCAAAGATTTCAATTTTCGACACCGCTGTGACTCTGGGCGATACAGTTACCGAATCGACGCGGACGTTCGCGCACCGGCCGTTCAAGCTGGACCGGCACATCGAACGGCTGTACATGTCGCTCAAGGTGACGCGGATCGACCCAGGGTGCAATCCGGAGGAACTGAAGAGAATCACTCTGGATCTGCTGGAGGCCAATCTGGCCCTGATCGGTCCAGATGAGGAGTACTGGATCGTGCACAACATATCCCGCGGTCGCTTTGTGCCCGGTCCCGATCCCACCGTACAATCAGGTGCGGCGACCGTGATGATCAACAACTCGCCCCTCGATCTGCGCGGCTGGGCCTCCTTTTACAGCGCCGGCTGCCACGCCGTGACCGCAATGAGCCGGATGATTCCCTCCCAGTCTTTGGATGCGCGCGTGAAAAATCGCAGTCGGATGGCGTATACGCTCGCGGAGATAGAGGTAAAACTGGTCGATCCAGCGGCGCAGGGCATCATTCTGGATATCCACGGAAACGTGGGCGAGAACAAGGGTGGTAATGTCTTTGTCGTGAGCAACGGGGAGCTGCGCACCCCAACAGCGCAAAACTGCCTGGCCGGGATCAGTCGGGAGACAGTTCTGGAGCTGGCCGCGCAGCTAGGCATTCCAGCTCGAGAAATGGAGTTGCAGCCGTACGACCTCTATACGGCCGACGAGCTCTTCTTCACGAGCACACCGTACTGCATTATGCCAGCCACCCTGTTCAACGGCCTGCCAGTGGGCGACGGCCAGGTGGGAGCGGTGGCTAGGCGGCTGCTAGGGGCGTGGAGTGAACAAGTGGGAGTCGATATCGCGAAGCAAGCCGAAGAGCAGATGAACGATTGACCGGGGACTTTCAAAGGGCGCGTCCGCGACGTGGACCAGTGGTGCTGCCTAGTTGATCGACACCAGGAGACCGCAATGACATTTGCAAACATGCTGAGGGCCGTCCACTATCAGGACGTGGACCCCGGGACTCAGTGGATCAAGGACGCCGCCGTCGCCGTCGATTCCAACGGACCGCTCGATGCAGACCGCACCCTCACTCCGAATGTGGTCAAAATGGACGGCGGATACCGCATGTACTATCACGGCTTCGGGCCGGAGCGTCCAAACGCGGCTTCAAAGGGGTACATCCTCAGTGCCTTCTCCACCGATGCCGAGCAGTGGGAGAAGGAGCCGGGCGTCAGAATGGATGCGGGCGGAGAGGGTGCCGAACACTACATCTGGAGCCCGGACGTCATTCCGCTAGTGGATGGCCGCTACCGCATGTACTACGAGGGGAAGACCGAAAAGGGGGACGGCCAAGTCAAGGCCGCAATTGTGAGTGCTGTTTCCGCCGACGGTCTGGTCTGGGAACGGGAGCCGGGCCTGCGCCTAGCCGGAGAAAGCGTCTCCTATCTGGCACCTCGCTGTCTCCACCTCGACCCGGTCGCAGAAAAGGGCGGCTCCCGCTTTCGCCTCTACGCCAGTGCCTATCCCTATCCGGATGTTGCTGGCAACAAAAAGATCGTCAGCGCCGTATCAGAAGATGGTCTAGTATTCCAGTTGGAGCCCGGTGTTCGCATACCCCAAGATCAATCGCTGGAAAGTTATGCAGTCTACGCCCCGGAGGTTTTGCGCCTAGGCGAGGGCGGCTTCCGCATGTACTACGCAGGCTGGACGTCGGCTCCAGAGGTCCCCCGTGGGTCAAAGTATCACGGCAGAATCTTCAGCGCATTTTCCGCGAACGGACTGCAGTGGGTCAAAGATCCGGGAATCTGCATTGACAATGGAGGACCATGGGACGCAGCCAAGGCTTCAGAGCCGTGTGTGATTGACCTTCCCGACGGCCGCTTCCGCATGTTCTACGAAGCCTGCGATCTCGACGGACGCTGGCGCATTGCCAGCGCGACTTCGGTTGCATCTACCGCGCCAAGGACCATCCATACAACAAGCAATCACCCATAGCCAAAGGAGCACCGCCATGTCGGGCACTGAAGCCCCCATCGGACCCAATGATGCGATTAAAGTCACCAAAATCGAGACGTTCGTCCTCAAAAACTCCTGGGTCTTCGTCAAGATCTCGACGGACGCGGGCATCACCGGTTGGGGCGAGATGCTCAAAGACGACGCCAGGGCCTGTGCCGCCGGCGCGCTCGAAGTCGCCGACTACTTAGTGGGCAAAGATCCCCGCCCAGTCACTCACCACTGGCAGGCCATCCATCGCGGTGCCTTCTATCGCGGCGGCCCGATCAAAACCGCCATCTCCTCCGGCATTGATATGGCCCTTTGGGACATCACCGGCAAATGCTATGGCGTACCCGTGTACAAGCTGCTCGGCGGCCCCACGCGCGAGCGGATTCGGGTTTATGGCGAGGTAAGCGAGAAGACCGGCGTCAACGCCATGAAGGTGGGGCCGGGCACGTCGCGTTCCCCCTTCAAATACATCGAGGGCCAAAAATTCGTCGATGAGATCGTCGAGCGCTTCAAGGCGCTGCGCGAACAACACGGCTCCAGCGTCGATATCGCCGTTGACTTTCACGGTGCCGTGCAGCCTCCTACCGCCCTGTTGCTCGTCAAGGCGCTTGAACCGTATCATCCTTGGTTCTACGAGGAAATTGTCCAGGCTCTCAACATCGACGTCATGGCCGAAATCGCCGCAAAGACCCACATCCCCATTGCCACGGGCGAGCGCATCTTTACCAAGTGGGGGTTCAAGGAAATTCTCGAAAAACGCGCCGCCCACATCCTCCAGCCGGACGTTTGCTATGCCGGCGGCATCACCGAATTGAAGATCATCGCCGGCATGGCCGAGGCCTACTACTCGCCGCTGGCCCCACACAACCCCCAAGGTCCCTGCTCGCTTGCCGCGAGTCTGCAAGTCGCCGCTTCCATCCCCAACTTTCTCATCCAAGAGCGCGGCGACAACGAATACGCAGACCTGCTCGCCAAACCCTTGCCACCAGTCGCCAACGGCCACCGACCGCTACCCCCGGATCCCGGCCTCGGTATCACCATCGACGAAGACAAGCTCATGGACCAAGTCGGCGAACCGAGTCCCTATCGAGCGCACCTTGATCCCGACGATGGGTCGGTCGTGGACTGGTAGGACGGAGAGAAGGCATACGAATCGGAGGAATACATTATGAAGCGCACTTTTAGCGTGAAGGCTATCTGGGACGATGAGGCGCAGGTCTTCTATGCCCAAAGCGACATTGAGGGCCTACATATTGAGGCTGCCAGTCTTGATGAATTTGAAGAAATCATGCTGGACGCGGCACCTGAATTGATTATGGCCAACCATCGAAGTGCGTCCGAGATCGCCGAACACTAGAAAGGGGCGCTTATGAATGCCATTGAAGCCCATATCGACAGCGCCACGATCCAAGCTATAGCGCGACTGATTGTCGAACGCTTTGATCCTGAACAGATCATTCTTTTTGGCAGCCATGCTCGTGGAGAGGTCGGAGCGCACAGCGATTTGGATCTGCTGGTCGTGCTTCGTACAGGCGTAGGACAGCCACAGCATGGCAATCCAATTCGTCGGGCGATTGCCGAGCGGTTCGTCCTGCCCGTTGATGTGGTCGTCCGCTCTCCAGAAGTCCTCGCCGAGCAGCGCGATGATCCGTATTCCTTGATTCACAAGGTGCTGGAAGAGGGGAAAGTGCTGTATGAGCGACGTGTCGCCTGAACAAGAGTGGTTCGAGAAGGCCGACCAAGATCTGGATATGGCCCGACGGGCGTTAGGACCAGAAAAACCCCTCCCGGGGATGGCCTGCTACCACGCTCAGCAATGCGCCGAGAAATATCTAAAGGGCTATCTGATCGCTCACTCAGTGCCTTTCCGCTTTGTACATGATCTCGTTTATCTTACGCAGCTATGCACGGCACGCGAACCAGCCTTTGAGGCACTGATGTCGGCTGCTGAAATTTTAGGTGAGTATGGGACGACGGTGCGCTATCCGATGGAGGGATCAGAAGACCCCGATGTAGAAACGGCCAAGGAAGCGATCCGACTGGCCGAACAGGTTGCTGCTTTAGTCGTGCAGAGTTAAAGCTGGTTCTATGAGAGTTTTGAAACGAAAAAGAAAAAATACCATGGAGCTTCACGAACTCGTCCTTGAGATGAAGCAGCTTGAACGGCGGCTCATGCTCTACGAAGAAAAATACGGTATTCTCAGCCAAGATTTTTACAACATCTTAAAAGCGGGCAAGCTATCGCACTACGACGATTTTGACGAAACTCGAACGGATTTCAGCCGATGGAAAGGCATTTACGAAACTTGGCAACGCCGCAAGACAGCCTATAACGAACAAATCCAACAAAGCGATCCAGCCGACGCATTGCGTGTACAACCTGCTTATTGATATGGCGGAAAATCCTCTTTCCCTAGGAGGAACACTATGACACAAACAACCGAAAACGCAATACTTACAATCGAGAACGGCGTGTTTCACAGCAAAGAGGGCTTTGTGAGCGGCACGCCCATTTTCGTGGGGACCCGTGTACCAATAAAGAACCTATTTGATTATCTGGCAGGTGGGCACAGTCTGGACGAATTTCTGGCCGACTTCCCGAGTGTAAGCAGTGAGCAGGCAATAAGGACGATTGATATGGCGAGGGAAGTATTGGAGACCTCAAAACGCAGTCAGGTCATACGCATCGGAGCACCGTAACACGACTATTGTTGGGGAGATGAACCTCTTTTCTAAATTGCGCCGCTTAGCCCAGAAAATCAAAGATAATCCTCTCTTGAGCTTTCTCATCGGCCTGCTCGGTGCCTTGTTGGCAATTTTTGTGGTCGTCATGCTCTACGACTACCCCAAGTGGATTTTCAATCTTTTAGGGATAGCTGGAAAAGACAACCCTAAGTACGAGGCCCTGAAATTTCTGGGAATCGGCATGGGCGGCGTACTGGTCGTCCTGCAAGCCCTGATGTCCCACAGGCGTGCCAAGGCGATGGAGGATGCCGTAGAGAAAACCGAGCAGGGCCAGCGGCAGGATCGCCTGAAAAACGCCATCGAACACTTGGGGCATAAATCGGAATCCGTGCGCCTAGGCGGGGCCTACGAACTCTTCCATCTAGCGAAAGACACCAAAGAGTTACGCCAGACCGTGCTCGATATTCTCTGCGCCCATATCCGCCGGACGACGAGCGAAAGCGAATATCGGGAAACGCACAAGTCGAAACCCTCGGAAGAAGTCCAAAGCCTTTTGACGTTGCTGTTCGTACAGGAGTACGAGGTCTTCAGAGGTTGTCACATCAACTTGCAAGGAAGCTGGCTGAACGGAGCCGATCTCCGAGAAGCGCGTTTATGGAAGGCTGCTCTGATAGGAGTACATTTGCAAAAAGCCAATCTTTATAGGACACATTTCCAAAAAGCCAATCTTTATAGGGCACAACTGCAAGGAGCGAACCTTGTCGAGGCACAACTGCAAGGAACTACGCTTGACAGGGCACAACTGCAAAGCTCAATACTTAATAGGGCATTACTACAAGGAGCGAACCTTGTCGAGACACAACTGCAAGGATCAATACTTGCTAGGGCACAACTGCAAGGGGCTTCCCTTGTCGAGACAAAACTACAAGCAGCGAACCTTGTCGAGACACAACTGCAAGGGGCTATGCTGTTCATAGGGATACAACTTCAGGGAGCCGCCCTGCGAGGGGCACAACTGCAAGGGATCGGAAGTGTAGATGGATCTTCTATGTCTTTTCAAGATCGTATTAGGGGACAGATTGACAAAAAAAGTGATCTGTCGGAGGTAATTTTCGCAGGCGGATTAAGCCAAAAATACGTGGACTCCCTCGTCGAAGGCTTATCTGAAGATCAAGCAACGTGGCTACGGAGATTGAGGCGACACATCGATATTCCGGAAAGCTATAAACTGCCAGAAAACAGCGGTGCCATTGGAGCCTACACTAAAGAAGACGCCGAAAAATGGATCGCCGAATATGAGAACGCCATGTCAGAAGTTCCGGCGGATGATAGCTAATGCCAATCCTGCATAGCTAACCCGCGACGCCGACATCTACGCAACCTCGCAAGTCCCTTATCGTCTCCTTCATACAGTAAATTCCTTTACAGATTTCCAATGATATAGGCCGTCCACAAGGGGATGCCCTACGCAGTGAGCGGGCATCTCCCTTCTGTCATGCAGCGAATTGGAGCCGAACCCCGCAAGCTCTGACAATTTTGTGAACGGTGTCAATCTTCGGGGTATTCTGCGCCGAGAGCGCACGAGACAGGCCCGATGGGTTCAGGCCGGTTCGGCACCTAGTTCCGCAACGCCGCCGATGGCGTCAGCGACGTTGCGGAGCGCGATTATCAAGTCCTCGTGGTCGGTATCGGTGTCTTCGAACACGACATTCAGATAGGCCGCGATGTCCTGGGACGTTTTCAGGTAATCGCTAGCCTTATGTTCTCTTACGGGCATTTCGTTTCTCCTGAGTCCTACCCAATCTTCACCGTCCGCTGCCCCTTCCCAGCCCTCAACACAGCCGTCGCCACCTCCAAGGCGGCGATTCCATCTTCCCCAGTCACCAAGGGCTGTTCGCCATTGGCAAAGCACTTGACCACGTGTTTGTCCTGGTCGGCGAACATGTCCTTGAGCGGATAGGAGTACACCCGCTCGCGGCCTTCGCCCATCTTGAGCGTAAAAGCACCGCTTTTTTCCGGATTGAAGCGCGCCGGGGCCTTTTGCGCGGTCATGCCAAATTGCAAGGTGCCGGCCGGGCCAATCACATCGTTGAGGCTCGCCACGGGCGCGCCAGCGGCCACGCCCCACGACCAGATCAAGGCGTGCTGGTCGCCGCTGGCGAAGTTGACGATGACGCTAGCGGTGTCAGCGCCGACGCTGGTGGGGTCGAATTGCAGGGAAGAGGCTTGTGCCGAGGCAGCCGGGCCGAAAATCTGCAAAGCGAAATCGTAGTTGTGCACGGCACCGTCCATCAGCGGACCGCCGCCTTTGTTCTCATCGCGAAACCACGGACGGCCCGGGCGGCCCCCCCCAGCAAAGCGCCAGATAACCGGCGAGCCGACGGCACCGGATTGGACGATTTCCTTGAGCTTGCCCCACTGAGTATCAAAGCGGCGCACAAAGCCAATGGTCAGCCGCACATCGGCTTGGCGGCAAGCATTCGCCATGCGCCGCGCATCAGCCACCTTCAGCGCCATGGGCTTCTCGCAGAACACGTGCTTGCCGGCTTTGGCTGCGGCGATGACCGGGGCGGGATGCTGGAAGGTGGGGGTGCAGACCCACACCGCGTCGATCTCGGGCAGATCGAGCACTGCTCGGAAGTCCGCAAAGTGGTGTTCGGCTCCGAAGTCGCGGGCGAACGCCTCGGCCGCATCGGCGACTACATCCGCGACCGCGACAATGCGCGTACCCCGGATCTGAGTTAAGCACTTGGCGTGATGGCGGGCAATGCCGCCGCAGCCGATAAAACCGACATTCAGCATGATCTTCTCCTATTGGGACGTAGATAGTTGCGAGAGCAACAGTAATGTGTCTAGCGCGGCGTTTGTCAAGGGACGGCCCGGAATCCAAAAGAGGCAACTCCTTGTCAAACAAAATGTTACAACGCCTATAAACACTTGGCTTACCTTGACTTTTCCCTAGTCCAAGTATAGCTTTTTTAATTCTTTTCTCTAAGGGAAAGGCAAGCAAAAGGTCGTGCAGACCTCATTTCGCATACTAGTCACACTGGCATCGTTGCTCTTGGCTACCCCCGCGCTCCGCGCACAACCTTTCATGGAGCCAAGCGAGTTGCGCCGAGGCATGAGCGGCTTTGGGCTGACGACCTTCCAGGGCACACAGATCGACACCTTCCAAGTCGAAATCTTGGGGGTGCTAAAAGGGGCCTTGGGGCCGCGCATGGACATGATTCTCGCCCGACTCTCCGGCGGCCCATTGGAACACACGGGCCTAATAAGGGGCATGAGCGGCAGCCCGGTGTACATCGACGGGCGGCTCATCGGTGCCATCGCTTATGGTTTTTACTTTTCCAAGGATCCCATCGCCGGCATCACCCCCATCGCCCACATGCTCGACGTCGCCACGCGCGAACATCCCACGCCAAGCCAGTACGGAAAAGTCTTAGAACTAGATGAAGAGACCACCCGTCTGCTCGGTAGCGAGGGCGGCAGCACCCTAGCACCACTGGGGATGCCCATAGCAGTTTCTGGCTTCAGTCCGAGGGGGCGGCAAGTGTTGCGCGACGCGCTCGACGCGCCGAACATCCAGCTTTTGGACAGCCCGGCAGGGCAGGGGTTGTCCGACCAAGAGGTATCCATTGCGCCTGGGGCCCCGCTGGCCGTGCAGCTAATCCGAGGCGATTACAGCGCCGCAGGGATCGGCACCCTTACCTGGGTCGGCGACGGGCGTTTCGTCGGCTTTGGGCATCCGATGTTTTTTCTTGGGGCCACCAACCTGCCCGCTACCGGAGCCTATATCCACCAAGTCATTCCCATTCAGACTTTCTCCTTTAAGTTGGGTACGCCGACCGGCGCAATGGGAACGGTGCGCCAAGACCGCCTGCCCGCGATCGCCGGAATGCTGGGCGAAGCGCCGGACATGCTGCCAGTGCGGGTTGCCCTGCGGTCGGCGGTTGGCGACCACGCCTTCCGCTGCGAGGTACTGCGCCATCCCGAGCGTAGCGCGTCCTTTGTCAGCTCGGTTTTGTTCAACTCCCTCGAAACGGCTGAAAAGCTCTTTGGCGACGCCACGCTGCGGATGCGCAGCCACATCGCGCTGGCCGACGGCCGCACAGTGGAGCGCGAGCAAATGTACAGCAGCGGAGTCGCGCTGCTCAGAGCCGTGATAGACGCAGTGCAACCGGTCAGCGTGCTGCTCAACAACCCCTTCGCAGGGCTGGCCTTAGACTCGCTGCACTTTGAGTTGGAAATCGGCGAAACCCTATCCCAAGCCCGCATCACGGGCCTGCGATTGTCGCCGCCTGAACCCAAGGTTGGACAGCGAGTTTCGCTGCAAGCGACGTTGCAACCGTATCGCGCCGAGCCGGTCACAGAGCGCCTAGAGTTGGATTTGCCCGCGCATCTCGAACCCGGCCCCTTCGTCGTGCGCGTCGGCAGCGGTGTGGCGAGCACGCGTTGGGAAGCGGCGCGCCAGCCCGATGCGTTTGTGCCGCGCAATGCCTCTGACTTGATCGCATTGCTCGAGAGCACGGGCGCTGCCGACGAACTGGTCGTCGAGGTCTTTCGCGCGGAACCGGGCTTTACGGTAGACGGGCGCGAGTTGCCCGGGCTGCCTCCCTCGGCGTTGGCCGTGCTGAGCGCGGACCGCTCGGCTGGGCACCTGGGGCCGGTCCAAGGCGAGGTTGTCCTTCGCCGCACCCTAACCACTGACTACGTCCTCTTCGGCGAGCAAAGCCTCGACATTACACTGAGAAAGCCCTGATCTAATGGTACTTACAACCCGAGTCCTGTTTTCGTTTTTCTTGCTCCTATCGGCGGTCAGCGCAACCGAAGCGGGGCGCGCCAAGGCTTGGCAGCAGCACGCGTACGACGACTTTGCCGAAGGCGAGAGCGAGGGCATCTCCATCGCCGCAGACGGCGTGTTGGAACTAGCGCCCGCACTCGTCGAGCTAGCCTCATTCGAGGCCGAGCGCGTCTGGTCCATGATACCCAATCCCAAGGGGGGACTCTACGTGGGCACCGGCGACTCAGGCAGGCTCTTTGCCGTCGATGACGAGGGGCAAGCCGAGTTGCTATTTGACTCGCCCGAACTCGTCCTCCACGCCCTGATCGTCGGCCCCAATGGTCGGCTCCACGCTGGCTCGGCCCCCGACGGCCTAGTCTACGAGATCAACGGCGAGGGGCAGGCAAAAACCTTGCTCCAGACTGGCAGCCGCTACGTATGGGATCTCGCCCTGATTGAAGGCCAGCTCTACGCGGCCACGGGCGAGCCCGGCCGAGTGCTCAAAATAGCCAAAGATGGGTCGCACGAAGCCTTCTTTACGCCAGAAGACCGCCACGTTATAACCCTGCTCGCCCACAACGACCGCTTGTACGCCGGCACGGCCGGCAAGGGCCGCATCTACGAGATCAACGGCGAGGGCCGCGGGCGGCTGCTCTTTGAAAGCGAGCAAGAAGAAATTCACAACCTAGTGGTAGGGGTCAGCGGAGAAATTTTCGCCAGCGCGATTCCCGCGCCGAGCAAGGGCGAAAATTCCAATAAGGTCCCGGCGGCCGTGTACCGCGTCGGAGTGGAGGGGGCGGTTTATCCCATTTGGGAAGAGACCGAAACCAAGCTCGTCAATCTCGTTGCAGCCGGTGAGGACCTGCTGCTCAGCACCTCCAACCCGGCACAGCTTTTGCGCCTCAGCGCCGATGGCCGCCGTGCGTTGGTCGTGCAGTTCGAGAGCTTTGTCCCCAGCCGCCTCTTGTTCGGATCAGGCGGCGCGCTCCACTTGGGCGGGGCGCAAAAGGCCGTCGTCTCCACCCTACCCGAGAAGGGCCGCCGCAAGGGGCACTTTGAATCAGCGGTCGAGGATTTTGCCATCCACGCGCGGTGGGGGGCGCTCGAATGGCGCGGCACCCAACCTGCAGACACCCGCATAACCGTGCAGACGCGCACCGGCAACAGCGAAGAGCCAGACAAAACTTGGAGCGCGTGGTCTGAGCCGCTGACCGAGAGCGGCCAAACCATCGCCAGCCCCCCCGCTCGCTTTATCCAGTACCGGGTCGAGATGGAATCCACGCGCGACGGGGCCACGCCCCGACTCAGCTCGATCGAAATCCGCGGCGTCCAAGTCAACCTCAAACCCCGCATTACCGAGCTGCAAACCTTTCCCTTCCGGCCGCAACAATCCGGCAACGGCGGTCAATCCCAAGGAGCACCTCAAGCTGGTCAAGGGCGGCGCAACAATCGCCCCCCCCAAGCGAAAAGTCTGCGCCTAGTGCGCTGGCACGCCCAAGACCCCAACGAGGACGAGCTAGTGTACGACCTCTACCTCAAGGGCGAGGATCAGCGAGCGTGGAAGCTGGTCGAAGAAAACATCGCGCACACCTCGGTTCTCTGGGACACCGAATCCATGCCTGAAGGCCAGACCCAGCTCAAGCTGGTGGCCTCCGATCGCATAGACAACCCCGCGACCGAAAGCCTGCGCGACGAGCGCGAAAGCATGCCCTTTGCCATCGACAACAGTCCACCGACCGTTGAACTCGACGCGCAGACCAGCGCCGATGGTGCAGTCGTCGAAGTGGCAATTAGCGACCGCATCTCAGCGGTGCAAAAAGCCTATTACACCATGGACTACGGCGAACAACAGCACCCCATCGCGCCGTTGGACGGCGTCTTTGACAGCCGCAGCGAAAAGGCGCGCTTTGCCGTCGAAGGGCTGGCAGCGGGCGAGCACGTCATTGTCGTGCGGGCCATCGACGCCCTCGACAACATCGGCGTGCGGCAAATCGTCATTCAAGTCAAGTGAACCAGCCCGCGCAATACATGCGCCGCGCTTTGCGGTTAGCGCAGCGAGGGCGCGGTAAGGTCAGCCCCAATCCCATGGTCGGCGCAGTTGTGGTGCGCGGGGACTGCATCGTCGGCGAAGGAGCCCACCTGAAGGTCGGCGGCCCCCATGCCGAGATCCACGCCCTACGCCGAGCCGGTGACGAGGCGCGGGGGGCCGATCTCTATGTCACGCTAGAGCCTTGCTCCTTCCAGGGCCGCACTCCGCCCTGTACTGAAGCTGTACTACGCGCTGGCATTAAACGGCTCTACTGCGCGATGGAAGATCCCGACGAGCGCGCGGCTGGGCGGGGGATCGCTGCGCTGCGGGAAAAGGGCGTCGCCATTGACGTTGGACTTTGCGCTGAAGAGGCGCAGCGCCTCAACGCGGCTTACATCAAACACCGCACCCAAAACCTGCCCTTGGTCCTGCTCAAGCTGGCGCAGACCCTCGACGGTCGCATTGCGGCGCGCAGCGGCGATGCGCGTTGGATTACCGGTGATCAAGCGCGGCGCCACGTCCATCGCTGGCGCTCTTGGGTCGATGCTGTGGCCGTGGGCGCGGGCACCGTGCAAGCGGACGATCCTCTTTTGACGGTGCGCCACGTACCCGGGCGCGACCCGCGGCCCATCGTCATAGACGGGCGCTTGCACACCGCGCCCGAAGCGCGCGTCTATCAGCGGCCCGGTGCCGTGCTCGTCACCGCAGAGAACACGCCAGTCGACAAGCGTCGTGCCTATGCGGCCAAGGGAGCCGAGGTTTGGACTTTTCCGGCTTCTGCCGGGCGCATCGACTTGCGCCAGCCCCTTGGGCGCATGGCGCGAGAGGGCATGACCAGCGTCCTCATCGAAGGCGGTGGCCAGTTGGCCGCGGCCGCACTCGGCGACCGCGTCGTTGACCAAGTGCTGCTCTACATCGCACCGCGGCTGATGGGCGAGGGGGTTGCTGCCATTGGCGACTTGGGAGTCGAACGCGCGGCCGAAGCCATTCGCCTCGCGTCCAGCCGCATCCAGCGGCTAGGCCCTGACCTACTCTACACAGCTGAAGTACAATACACTTGTTCACCGGACTCATAGAGGAACTCGGAAACGTGCGCGGCCGCGTGCGCCGAGGCGCATTCCAGCAGTTGGAAATCGAGGCCGAGCGCGTTCTCGACGGCTTGCAGGTGGGAGACAGCGTCAATATCGACGGGGCTTGTCAGACCGCGGTGGCCATTGGAGAAAGCGGCTTTTCAGTCGAGACAGTCGCCGAAACGCTCTCCCGCACGACCTTGGGCACCCTCGGTATCGGGCAAGCGGTCAATCTAGAACGCCCCCTCCGCGCCAACCAGCGGCTCGATGGTCACCTCGTCTTGGGACACGTCGATGGCATAGCCCGCATTCGCCAGCGCACGGAGCGCGACGGGGAGCATCGCTTCGAGATCGAGCCGCCGCCCGCGCTCGCCCGCTACATCGCCGCCAAAGGCTCGGTGGCTCTCGACGGCATCAGCCTGACGGTGGCCGAGGTCAGCGGCGATGCCTTTACGGTTGCGGTCATACCGCATACATTTGACAATACAACGCTTAGCCACCGGCGCGCCGGTGATTCTGTCAACCTCGAAGTCGATGTAATCGCCCGTTATGTCGAGCGTTTGCTCGGCGGACAACCCCAGCTCAGCTTCGAGGACATGCGCGATATGGGATACTGAGCAATGCTCGATTTCAACACCATTGAAGAAGTCGTCGAGGACCTGCAAAACGGCCGCATGGTCGTGCTCGTCGACGAGTGCGAAGCTGTGGGCGAAGGTGTGCTGGTAATGCTCGCCGAGCAAGCCACTGCCACCTCGGTCAACTTCATGACCCGCTGCGCCAGCAGCCCGCCCGTGGTTGCCGCCACCGAGGAGCACCTCAAAGCCCTTGAACTGCACATGCAGATTCCCAAGGCCCACGAGCCGATGGACGCCTCGATCATGGTCTCGGTCAATGCCCGCGCCATTGAGGGCACCGGCGTTTCAGCTCAGGATCGCGCCGCGACTATCCGCAAACTAGCCGACCCCGACAGTGCGCCCGAAGACTTCGTCCAGCCCGGGCACGTCACTCCGCTCCAAGCCCAACCGGGCGGGGTGTTGCGCCGCGCCGGCCATACCGAAGCCTCGGTCGATTTGGCGCAGATGGCCGATTGCCAGCCCGTGGCCTTGATCGCCGCCATCCTAGATGAAGCGGGTGCGCTGGCCGACGCGTCCTACCTGCTCAACTTCGCGCGCGAACACGACCTCAAGATCACCACCATCCACGACCTGATTGCCCATCGCCGCCGCACCGAGAAACTGATTCATTTAGAGGCTCAGTCGCCCATGCCAACCAGCTACGGCGAATTCACGGCCTATGCGTACCGCAGCTTGGTTGACGACAACCCGTACCTCGCCCTCGTGTACGGCGAGGTCGCCGACGGCCGCGACACCTTGGTGCGCATGCACTCGGGTTGTCTGACCGGCGACGCGCTCGGCTCGCTGCTGTGCGACTGCGGTGAGCAGCTAGCACAATCCATGCAACTCATTGCCGCAGAGGGGCGCGGCGTTATCGTATATATTCAGCACCACGAGGGCCGCGGCATCGGCATTCTGCACAAGCTCAAGGCATACGAGCTGCAACAGCAGCAGGGCCTCGACACCATCGAAGCCAACCACGCCCTCGGCCACCCCATGGACTCGCGCGACTACGGCATCGGTGCCCAAGTGCTCTACGACCTAGGATTGCGCCGAGTGCGCTTTTTGACCAACAATCCCAAAAAGCGGGTCGGCTTGGATGCCTACGGCCTGACCGTCGTCGAGCAAGTGCCCATTGAGGCCGCTCCCAACCCCCACAATATCCGCTATCTAACAACCAAGCGCGACAAGATGGGCCACGCCCTCTTGCTCAAGCGCGCAGCCGCCGAGGACGAAAACCATGCCAAAAGTGCATGAAGGCCAGCTCGACGCCCGAGGCCGCAAGTTCGGCATTGCGGTGAGCCGCTTCAACGACTTGGTGACCACCCGGCTCCTCGACGGCGCGTTGGACTGCATCCAGCGACACGGCGGCGACGGCAGCGACATAGAAATTGCCTGGGTTCCCGGTGCCTTTGAATTGCCCATTGCCGCCAAAAAGCTAGCGGGCACGGGTCGCTTTGACGTCGTCATCTGCCTGGGGGCCATCGTCCGCAGCGATACGCCCCACTTCGACTACGTGGCCAGCGAGTCGGCCAAGGGCATTGCCCGCGTCGGCCTCGACAGCGGCATCCCAGTGATCTTTGGCGTCATCACCGCTGACACGGTCGAGCAGGCCGTGCAGCGCGCGGGCGTCAAGGCCGGCAATCGCGGCTGGGACGCCGCCCTCAACGCGGTTGAGATGGCCAGCTTGATGGCCGAGTTAGGATGAGCGGCGAGGACGATTTTTTTGGTGATGGGACCTCTGCCGACGAGGCACCTCCCAACAACCGCCACGGCGCCCGTCAAGTGGCCTTGCAGGCCCTGTACTGGGAACAGAGCGCGGCGACCGACTCACTCGGCGCTTTGGATCAACTCTGTGCGCGCTTTGGCCTCGCGCCAGAGGTGCAATCCTTTGCAGCCGAACTCTTGCAGCGCGCAGCCGAGCATGCGGACGAACTGGACGCGCTGGCCGCAGCCCGGGTCCAGCACTGGCGCTGGGAGCGCATCGCCCGCATTGATCGCTTAATCTTGCGCTTGGCCTTGGCCGAAATGCTCTTTATTGAGGAAATACCAGTCCGGGTCTCCATCTTTGAGGCTGTCGAACTAGCCAAGTCCTACAGCACCGACAAGTCCTATGCCTTCGTCAATGGCGTCCTCGACGGCGTCGTGCGCCAGAAGGGACTCAGCGTCTGAGGTTGACCATGTGTAGAGACCCGCAACGCAGTGCTCGGTTTCAGTCCACACCCATGTGGCCCTAGTTTTAAGAGGATTTAGTATGCTCAAATCGCTCGTAAAAAATTTCTTCGGCTCGCAGGCCGATCGCCAGTTTAAGCGCACATTGCCACAAGTGAGCCAGATCAGCCAGCTAGCGGCTTCGTACCAATCCCTGAGCGACGCCCAGCTCCAAGCCAAAACCGCGACTTTCCGCCAAGATCTGCAGGCGCGCAACGCGGACAGCCGACAGCAGCTCGAAGTAATCGAAGAGCGCCTGCGCGGCGATCTAGAACCTGAACAGCGCGAGCAGTTCAACGACCAGTACGGAGAGCTAGACAAAACCATCCGCGACATGGAAGCGGCCTTCCTCGACGAAATCATGCCCGAAGCCTTCGCCATGGTCGTCGAGACTTGCCGCCGGCTCTTGGGCCGCACGTGGGAGCGCGCCGGCGAGTCCGTGGAGTGGGACATGGTGCCCTACGACGTGCAGGTTTTCGGCGGTATATCGCTGCACCAAGGCAAGATCGCCGAAATGGCTACCGGCGAGGGCAAGACTCTAGTGGCGACGATGCCCCTGTTCCTCAACGCCATACCCCAACGCGGGGTCCATCTCGTTACCCACAACGAATACCTCGCCCGGCGCGACGCCATGTGGATGGGGCCGATCTACAATTTCTTGGGGATGTCCGTGGGTATCATCCAAGACGTGTTTCAGACCGGTGCCGAAGCATATATACTCCAAGCGCCCGAGGGCGTGCCCGAGGAATTCCCCTGGGAGCGCACCGACCACACAGCCGCGTACAAGGCCGATATTGTGTACGCTAATCACAGCCAAGTCGGCTTTGATTACCTCCGCGACAACATGGCCGTGCGGCTCGAAGACCTGATGCAGCGCGAATTCAACTATGCCATCGTCGACGAAGCCGACTCGATTCTCATCGACGAGGCGCGGACCCCGCTCATCCTCTCTGGGACCGTTCCCGATTCCAAAAATCAATACAAAGAGATGCGTCCCCTCGTGGAGCGGCTGATGAGGGCCCAGACCAACTTGGTCAATAAGATCGTCGCTGGAGCCGAGCAGGCGAGCAAGGAAACGGGCGAATACGACTACGACACTGGGATTGCCCTGCTCAAGGCCACCCGCGGCGCTCCCACCAATCGCCGGTTGGCCAAAATTCTGCAAGAGGAAGGCGTCAAGCGACTAATCAACCGGATTGAGGCCGACTACATGCGCGACAAGCGCCTCAACGAGATTGACGAGGATCTCTACTTCGTCGTCGATGAGAAGGGCAACACCATCGACCTAACCGACAAGGGGCGCGACCTGCTCTCACCCAATGAGCAGGCCCTCTTCGTGCTGCCCGACATCAGTATCGAGGTTGATGCGATCCGCAGAGACTCGGACCTGAGCGCCGAGGACAAGGCCCGCAAGGAGGAGGAGGCGCACCGTGCGTACGCCGAGAAAAGCCAAGCGGTACACAACATCAACCAACTGATGAAAGCTTATACCCTCTTCGAGAAGGATGTGCAGTACCTCGTCTCCGAAGACGGGCGGGTGGTCATCGTCGATGAAGCCACGGGCCGACCGCAGCCCGGCCGGCGCTTTGCCGACGGCTTACACCAAGCGCTAGAGGCCAAAGAGGGGGTGAAGCTACAGGAAGAAACCCGCACCGTAGCCACCATCACGGTCCAGAACCTCTTCCGCATGTACCACAAGTTGGCCGGCATGACCGGCACGGCCGAGACCGAGGCCAGCGAACTGTGGGAGATCTACAAGCTCGACGTGGCCGTCATCCCCACCAACCGCCCGATTCGCCGCTTTGACCAAGAAGACCAGATATTTCGCACCAAGCGCGAGAAATACAACGCGATCATAGAAGAAATCGACCGCCTACATCAGCTCGGCCTGCCAGTGCTAGTCGGCACGGTCTCGGTCGAGGTCTCCGAGTTGCTCAGCCGGATGCTCAGTCGGCGCGGCATCAAGCATCAGCTACTCAATGCCCGCCACCACGACAAAGAGGCCCAAATCGTCGCCGAAGCTGGCCAAGTTGGCACGGTTACGATAGCCACCAATATGGCTGGGCGCGGTACGGATATTAAGCTGGCACCCAAGGTCGTCCACCTCGACCGCCAGACCGTCGAGTCCGACCTCACGCTCGACGACAAGCTGCCTTCCGGCCAAGGCTTGCGCCAGCATCTGCAAGAAAACCCCGGTGGACTACAGGTCATCGGCACCGAGCGCCACGAAGCACGGCGCATCGATCGCCAGTTGCGCGGTCGCGCGGGACGCCAAGGCGACCCCGGTTCCTCGCGTTTCTATCTCTCTCTTGAAGACGACCTGATGCGGCTCTTCGGCTCGGAGCGCATCGCCTCCGTCATGGATAAGCTCGGGGCCGAAGAGGGCGAGGTCATCGAGGCTGGCATGGTCACGCGGTCGATCGAGCGGGCGCAAAAAAAGGTCGAGGCCCGCAACTTTGAGATGCGCAAACACGTGCTCGACTACGACGACGTCATGAACCAGCAGCGCCAAGTCATCTACAATCGCCGCCACGACCTGCTAGAGCAAGAAAGCGCACGCGAGCAAGTCGCGGAAATGATCGAAGAGAGCGTCGATGGCATCTTGGCCTCGTACGTCAATGCAGACGACCTAGCAAATGAGTGGGATTGGGAGGGTCTGCAAACCGAGTTTGGCAGCACCTTCTTTTTGGCCTGTACCGTTCCCGAGGACGAGCGCGCCTACGCCAGCGTCGAGGGTCTGCGCGAGCAGCTACTCGCCACCGTTCGCGAAGCCTATCAGCGCCGCATCGACGCAGTCGGCGAAGAGGTCTTTCGCGAAGTCGAGAAGAGCATCGCCATGCACACCATCGACACTTGCTGGCAGGAACACCTCCACGAAATCGACGAACTCAGGGACGGGATCGGCTTTGTCGGCGTCGGCGGGAAAAACCCCCTCATAGAATACAAGCGGGGGGCCTACGACATGTTTGAGAGCCTGATCGGTCGCATTGCCCAAGAGACGCTGCGCAATCTCTTCCAACTGCGCATCGACATCGGGACCGAGGCTTTGGGACCGGCGCGCCAGCCCGGGCGCATCAACGCGATTCACCAAGACGCCACCAATATGGGCTTTCGCGGCATCGAGCCAGTCCCGGCCGGCGTTCCTGGCCAGCCCACGCAACTGCGCGGCTCGGGTGGCGGCAGCAGCGAGGGCCAAGCCGTGCGTCAGCCGGTCGTCCGTGACCAGCCCAAGGTCGGGCGCAACGCCCCCTGCCCCTGCGGCAGTGGCAAGAAGTACAAGCGCTGCCACGGTGCCTGAGCTTGGAAAGCACTATGGCCTTCTGGGAAGTACTCTGTCTGGTGGTGTACAGCATCATCATCGTCGTTCTCGGCGTTTACGGCTTCCACCGCTACCAGCTACTGCGTCTGTTTTATCGACATCACCCAACCCCGATTCCCCAGCCCAACCGCTTTGCCGAACTGCCCTTCGTCACAGTCCAACTACCACTCTACAACGAATATCACGTAGTCGAGCGCCTGCTAGAGGCTGTGGGCCAGATCGACTATCCCCGCGACCGTCTGCAAATCCAGATCCTCGACGACTCTCAGGACGAAACCCGCGACAAGGCGCGACAAGGGGCAGCGCGACTGTCAGCCCAAGAGCTAGACATCGAGTACATAGGCCGAACCCAGCGCCACGGCTTTAAGGCCGGGGCGTTGGCCGCCGGGCTAGAGCGCGCCCAAGGCGAATTCGTGTTGGTCCTCGACGCCGATTTCGTGCCCCCTCCCGACATTTTACAACGAGCTATTCACTACTTTACCGACGATTCCATCGGCATGGTGCAGATGCGTTGGGGGCATCTCAACCGCTCCTACTCGCTCCTGACGCGCATCCAGTCGATCTTCCTCGACGGGCACTTCGTCGTCGAGCACACGGCCCGCAACCGCTCGGGCCGCTTCTTCAACTTCAACGGCACTGGGGGGATCTGGCGCAAAAAGGCCATTTACGACGCCGGCGGCTGGCAACACGACACGCTCACTGAAGACCTCGACTTGAGCTACCGCGCTCAGCTAGCGGGCTGGCAGTTTCTCTATCTGCCCGAAATTGAAGTGCCCGGCGAGATCCCCATCGAAATCAATGCCTTCAAGTCGCAGCAGCACCGCTGGACCAAGGGAGCGGTACAAACAGCAAAAAAAGTGCTGCCGCGGATCTGGCGCTCTGCGCTGCCAGCCAAGGTCAAGGTCGAGGCCACTTTCCATCTAACGGCCAACCTCTGCTACATCATGATGTTCCTGATGGCCCTGTTGACCGTTCCGGTGCTCTCCATTCGCTCGCAACTCGGCTGGGAGCGGTTCTTTATCATCGATCTGCCGCTGTTTTCTTTTGCTACCATGGCCATTTCCGGCTTCTACATTACCTCCCAGCGCGTGCTCTATCCGGATTGGCGGCGACAGATCAAGTATTTGCCCATGCTGATGGCCATTGGCATGAGTCTCTGCATCAACAACACCCGAGCGGTAATCGAGGGCCTCGTCGGGTACCAAACCGACTTCCACCGCACCCCTAAATACGGGCTTACCGGACGCCGCGACCAAGACCAGCGGCGCAAGTACCTAAGCCGCTGGCCTCTGCTGTCTTTGGGCGAACTGGGCATGGCGCTCTACTTCGTCGTCGCCCTCTATCACGCCTACGCGACCGGCCTCTACTTGGGGATGCCCTTCCTGCTGCTATTCCACGCCGGCTTTCTCTACACTGGTTTGCTCTCCAGCGGTCAGCGCTGGTTGCACCGGGCGTCCTAAAACGAAAAAGCCCCCGGCCACAGGAGGCTGGGGGCTTTTGCTCGCTTGAATACCGTCTGGATTACTGAGGCCACTCCAGCGGAAAATCCGGCAATTTGTGGCGATCCCACAAGACGTTCATGCCGTTGTGGTGCCGCTTGGTGAATTTCTCGATGTGACGCACGCCGATATCGACGTTGCTCTTCTCGCGCCGCATTTCGCGCCCCTTGTCTCCGGACAACTCAATGGCCTGCGAAGCCTTGTCGACATAGAGGTTGTGGGTCACGCGCAGTTCGCGGTATGTGAGATCTCGGGGAAAGGTCTGCAGTTCCGCCACGTAGTCGTTGATGAGCTGACGCGCCTTGGCTAGATCCTCTTCGGAGATCTCGCTGATCGGCTTTCTCAGATGCTCAATCGTATCGACAATCTGTCGGTTTTTGTCGTCCAGCGTCTTCAACTTCGTCACATACTCGATGAGCATTTGCTTGTCTTCCTCTTCGGTCCCACACCCGACCAAGACAAGCGCCAGTGCCAACACAGCCAGTTTCCTCGACATATAGACCTCCCTGTAGGGGTGAGATTGTCTGTTCAGTCGGCCTCAAAATACACCTTAGAAGGGGGAAAATCAAGCATTCTCTCCGCTGAACCCTATTGACGCGGCTTATGCGCGCTCATAATATCAACTTTATATCAACTTTTCGCATCCCCCGCTCTTACTTGAGGACGTCTATTCCATGGTAACTCGCGAACAGATCCAATCCCAGCTCGACAACTGCCTGTTGGAGGCCAAATTCCCCCAGTGGGAGTCGCGCTATAAGCGCGGCAAGGTGCGCGATATGTACTTGCTCGAAAACCATCGCGTGCTGATCACTACGGATCGCCAGAGCGCGTTCGACCACGTGCTCGGCACCATTCCTCTCAAGGGCCAAGTGCTCAACCGCATCGCCCAGTACTGGTTTGAGCAGACCCAAGACATCGCCCCCAATCAAATCATTTCGGTACCCGACGCCAACGTCACCATCGCCCGCGAGCTGGACATCCTGCCCGTCGAGGTGGTGGTGCGCAAGTATCTGACGGGCAGTTCGGACACTGCTATCTGGACCCATTACAACAGCGGCGTGCGCCACTATTGCGGCCACATGTTGCCCGACGGCATGGTCAAAAACCAGCCTTTCGACGAAGCCATTATCACGCCAACGACCAAGGACGAAGTCCACGACGAGCTGATTTCGCGCGACGAGATCATAGTCCAAGGCCTAGTGCCAGAAGATACTTGGAACCAAGTCGAAGAGATCGCCTTCGCGCTCTTTGCTCGCGGCGAGGAGCTGGCGGCCGAGCAAGGATTAATCCTCGTCGATACCAAGTACGAAATGGGGCTAGACGCAGACGGCCGCATCACGCTCGCCGACGAGATCCACACGCCCGATTCATCGCGCTTCTGGATCAGAGACACCTACGCGGAGCGCCACGCCCGCGGCGAGGAGCCCGAAAGCCTCGACAAGGAATTTTTGCGCCTCTGGCTCCGCGACAAGGGCATTTCCGACGACAATATCCCCGAACTCGACGACGAGATCCGCGTCCAAGTTGCCGAGCGCTATATCGACCTTTTCCAACGGGTTACAGGCACAGACTTCGACGCCGAACTCGGCGCAACACCCGTCTTGCAGCGCATTGAGGAGCGGATTGCGGAATACCTCAACTAATTAGGAATTGCGAATTACGCCTCCACCGCGCCTTATGGAGAGGAAGTTCGCCATTTCTAATTCCTACCTAATTCCTAATTCCCAATTCCTAATTAGAGAGCTATGGTCAAAAACTTGCTCCGCGCCTTTTTGGTCTTCCGCTTGGAGTTTCATCAGCCCACCCTCAATTTTGAGACCATGTTGAGCTATTGGCGGCGTGCACCCATCGTCCAGTACGTGGTTGAAGACGACGGCGAACAGCGCAGCAGTGCGCTCAAGCGCCGGCTCGACGAGGTCTATCCCTTCTAATGCTGCATCGCCAGCTCAGAAACGCCTTGGAGGAAATTTTCGGCGTATCGTTTGTCGCCGAGGCACTCGCCAACGCGCCCATCGCCCAAGTTGTCCTCTACGAGCGGCGCGAGGAGTTCAAAAAGGCCGTCCTCGGCTTCCAGCGAATCAACTTTCGCGACGAACACACCGCGTATGCCGCGGGCATGGAGCGCGAGTTGGGCATCGCCCTGATCTGCGCCCTCCTCGACAACGACACGCGCGAGCTGGTTTCCGAACTCGGTCTCAATTACCTATGAGCAAGCTGCTCGCCTTCGATCTAGGGGCCGAGAGCGGCCGCGCCATCGTCGGGCATTTCGACGGCGAGCGCCTAGCGCTAGAAGAACTGCACCGCTTTGCAAATGGCCCGGTGCAAGTCTTCGACCGTCTCTACTGGGACCCTTTGCGCCTTTTCGCCGAGATGAAACAGGCCCTCGGCCTCTTTGCCAGTACACACGGCAAGGCCCTCGATGCCATTGGCGTCGATACCTGGGGAGTCGATTTCGCCCTCCTCGGGCCTGGGGACGTACTCTTGGACAATCCGCGCAACTACCGCGACCCGCGCACCGACGGCATGTTAGAGGAAGCCTTTGCACGAGTGCCGCGCGAGGAAATTTTTGCGCGCACCGGCGTGCAGTTTTTGAAGCTCAACACCTTGTATCAACTGCTTTCGCTGCGCGACTCGTCTTTGCTGGAATGGGCGCAGACCTTCTTGATGATGGCCGACCTGTTCAATTTTTATTTTACCGGCACCAAGACCTGCGAATTTTCCAACGCCACTACCACCCAATTTTACGATCCGCGCCAAGGCACTTGGTCGGTCGAGCTCCTAGAAGGATTGGGGCTGCCGACCCATTTTCTTCCCCCGATTGTCCAGCCCGGAACCCGCCTAGGCTCGCTCCTGCCCTCTATTGCTGCTGAAACAGGGCTCAATGCGGTTCCGGTCATCGCTCCAGCTACCCACGATACGGGCGCGGCCGTGGCCGCGGTACCCGCTGAAGTACGCGACTACGCCTATATCAGCTCGGGAACTTGGTCGTTGATGGGCGTCGAGCTCGACCAACCGCTCATCAACAATCAGGCATTCCAGTACAATTTCACCAACGAAGGGGGCGTCGGGCCGACCTACCGCTTCCTCAAAAACATCATGGGACTGTGGCTAATACAGGAATGCCGGCGCGCGTGGCAGCGCGAGGGACGCGCCTTTTCCTACGACGAACTGACGGCCATGGCCCAAAGTGCAGCTCCCTTTACCGCTTTTGTCGATCCGGACGCCGAGTGCTTTCTCGCACTGGGCGACATGCCCGCCAGAATCCGCGCCTATTGCCAAGAAACAGGCCAAATCATTCCCTTCGACGAGGGACAAGTCGCGCGCGTGGCCCTCGAAAGCCTAGCGTTTAAGTACCGCTACGTACTCGACGCGCTAGAGACCATTCTCGGCCGCCGCCTCGAGTGCATCCACATCGTCGGCGGTGGGATCCAAAACCGCCTGCTCTGCCAGTTTACCGCCTCAGCTACTGGTCGCCCGGTAGTCGCTGGACCGCTCGAAGCCACGGCTATCGGCAATTTAATGCTCCAGCTCATCGGCCTAGGCCAGATGAACTCGCTGGCCGAAATCCGCCAAGTCGTGCGCCACTCCTTTGCGCCCGTTGTGTACGAGCCGGAACAAGCCGCTGCTTGGGATGCGGCCTACGACCGCTTTCGCCCGCTGCTCTCCCCGGCCTGATCCCGATCTGGAACCGCGTTCTTTCCCAGTCGTCTTACCTAAGAACCGTCATTTTCTCTTTTCGTCATTTGGGCTTCTTATGGGAAAAAGCAGCCTCGATTCGCTAGATCTATCTGAGTCCTACTGGCGCGACATTCAGCACTTTCAGCCGCTGAGCCGCCAACGAGAGATCGAGCTGGTACACAGAGCGCGCGCTGGTGATGAGCGCGCCATGCACCAGATGGTCGAAGCCAACTTGCGCTTTGTCGTCCGCATCGCCAGGGGATACCACGGGCGCGGGCTTTCCTTTATGGAGCTTATTTCCGAGGGCAACCTCGGGCTGATGGAAGCCGTCCAACGCTTCGACGAAACTCGTGGCTTTAAGTTCATCACCTATGCGGTGTGGTGGATTCGCCAAGCCATTCTTCGAGCCTTAGCCGAACACGGCAAAATTGCTCGCCCACCGCTGAGCCGGGTCAATGATCTGCAAAAGGTCGAGCGATGGACGAGTATCCTAGCCCAAAAACTGGGACGCGATCCCACTCCGGAGGAAATCGCCAACAGTGCCAAATTATCGCTGGAGCGGACGCACAATGCCCTTTACATGGCCCAACCCGATATCTCTATGGACGTGCCAACCCTGCCCGATGAACGGGAGCCACTAATGGCCACTTTCGCGGCTCGCACCCCCGATCCGGCCGATTGCTATGAGCGCGCCGCGCTTGCTCATACCTTGCATGCGTGCCTCGACGTACTCGACCGACGCGAGCGCCTAGTCGTCCGCGCCTATTTCGGCCTCGACGACCAAGATCCCCAGACTCTGGAGCAAATCGGCATGCAATTGGGCCTCACGCGCGAGCGAGTGCGCCAACTCAGGGACCAAGCTCTCGATAAAATGCGAATTCACGCTGGCGAGCTACTACTCGAGCTTTCCAACAGTCCCGTGTAGCAAGACGCGCGCGGTGCGAGGCGGAGGCATAGGGCTTGATTGAGCACAGCAAAAGGCTTTCTTTTTTATCTATACTTTGAATAGTATTCTCACAGGATAGAAATACCTTATGTCTTACAATTTAGCCGATCTTCACACCCATTCTCTGTGCTCCGACGGATTGCGGACGCCGACTGAAGCGGTCGAAGAGGCCTGCGAAGCGGGCTTGCAAGCGATGAGTTTGACCGATCACGATACGGTCCAAGGCGTCCCCGAGGCCACGGCAGCCGGCGAGCGTATGCACATGGAAGTAGTACCCGGCACCGAACTGAGCGCCCACATCCGGGACCGCGAAGTACACATTCTCGCCTACTGCATCGACTACCAAGACGATCAGCTCGGTACGACCCTCGCCAAGTCTCTTCAAGCCCGCCACCAGCGGGGGATCGCGATCGTCAAAGCGCTCAACAGCATGGGGCTGACCGTCAGCCTCGACGACGTGCTCTCCCAAGCCAACGGCAGCCCCCTCGGGCGGCCGCACATCGCCGCGGTCATGGTGAAAAATGGCCTAGTGGCCGACAGGGACGAAGCTTTCAGCCGCTACATCGGCGACCATGGCCCGGCCTTTAGGCCCAAACCCTACGCCGCAGCCAAAGACCTCATCGCCCTCATTCATCGCACGGGCGGCGTGGCCGTACTCGCCCACCCCAGCATCAGTCTCCCCGAGTCTATCATCGAGCAGCTAGTCACCTACGGGCTCGACGGCATTGAGGTCTTCCACCCGTCCCACCAGCCAGCGCAAATGGAATACTACGACCAGCTCGCCGACCGCTACGGCCTAATCAAGTCTGGAGGGTCCGATAGCCACGGCGACAGCGAAGGCACCCGCATCGGCGACTACGGAGTCGGCTACGAAGTAATCGAGGCCATGCGCGAGCGGGCCGCTACCTATGCTTGAGTGGCCCATCCCTAGCCGCAGTAAAAATGCTCGCTTGATGACCTATTTCTTTTTTCGCCAGGCCGTCCTCTTCTCTTTCTCGCTGCTCGTCTTAGCGCTGCATCTATCGCCTAGCTATGCGCTCCGGCCCCAGCGATTTCACCAAGCATCCGAGCCTATCCGCGGGCTATTAGGCACTTCAATAGGCGACATCGTCTGGAGCGGGCGCTATCTATGGGTCGGCACCGAGAGTGGAGTGGCGCGCCTCGATCCGGCGCTAAGTAACGGCGTTGAGGTCGTGGACTGGGTCACCTTTACCGAACTCAACGGCCTCGGCCGCGGCGCGATCAGCGCCCTCGACGCGGTCGGCGATACCGTGTGGGTAGCAACCCTGATCGATTCAGTCACCGCCGAACGAGGAGTGAAACAAGCGGGCACTGGATTGAGTTTTTCTCACGACGGCGGCGGCTCTTGGCACCACATTCCCAATGAGTTCATTTTCGACCTCACCCAGGCTGGTTTTGAGCGCGGCCTCGGCCGCGGCGCGACCATCGACAATGCTTGTTTTGACATCTCCATCGACGGAGAGGCCGTGTACGCCGCCTTTTTCGCTGGCTCCACCGTGCGTTCGCTCGACCAAGGCCGCACTTGGGAACCCTTCTTGCCCGGCGGCGCAGACGAGATCGTCTTCTTCGCCAGTGACACGGCTGCCGACAGCTTGCGAATTGTGGCCGACAGTCTCGCAGGCGCAAACGCCGATCCAAATAACATCGCCCAGTTGCGCGCTGACGCCGACAGCTTGGCCAGCCAATCATTCCTGCACCGCACTTTTGCGGTTATCGCTCACGGGGACACGGTTTGGATCGGCACTTCCAGCGGAATCGCCTTCACCTTTGACGGAGGCCAACATTGGCAAAATGCCAAAGTGCGCCTCGGCGCAGAGGGCACCCCCCTTCCTGGCCACCCGGCTGGCAATTGGGTCGTCGCACTCGAACGCCAAACCCTACCAGACGGCACCACGGCCATCTGGGCGGGAACCAACACCACTCCATCGCCCGGCCAAACCCAAGCCATCAGCGTCAGCCGCGACCTCGGCCAGACTTGGGGCCACACTGGGCCGACTTTTGCCTGGGACTTTGCTTTTACCCCCAATTTTGTTTGGGCCGGCACCGACCTAGGGCTGCTAGCCAGCCCAGATCCAACCCTGCCGACCGATTCAGAACGGGTCTGGGACACCATAGACGTCGTCGATGGACAGCCCCTAACCGGCACCTTCGTCGGGCTTGCCGCAGTGGGCGATGTGCTTTGGGCCGGGGCCGAGCATGGCCTTGGGCGCTCCGAGGATGAGGGGAACACCTGGCGCGTCATCCGCGACCTGATCCGCACGCGCACGCTTGATGAAGGTACTTTTGTCAGAGCCGGAGGCGTGCCCGACAGCACGGCCCTCGCGTACGCAGCACCCAACCCTTTCGCCCCCTCGCGCGAAACGACGACCATCGTCTTTAGCTTGTCACAGGATGCAGAGATCTCTGTTGCGATTTACGACTTCGCTAGCGGCCTAGTCCGCAACCTTGCGACGGACGCGGCCTTTGCCGGCGGCGTCGATCACCGCATCCTTTGGGATGGCCTCGACCAAGACGGCCAACTGGTAGCTAACGGGACGTACTTTTACCGCATTGCCCTAAACACCGGTCAACAGGCCTTTGGCAGAGTGGTGGTGCTCGATTGAAAACGCTCTTCGCGCTATTGCTCGCCGCCTCCGCTGCGCACGGGGCCGATTTTGCCGCCGCCTTTCTCAGAACAGGGCTGGGTGCCCGCAGCCTAGGACTGGGAGCCTTTGTCGCCGCGGCCGACGATGCATCATCCCCCTACCGGAATCCAGCCGGCCTCGCTCGCCTGCGGGGCAAAACCCTAGAAACCTCCATTCAGTCGCTCTCGCTGGGGCGACGGCAAGGTAGTGCCGCTATCGCGTTCAACATTCGTGGAGACATGGGCTTTGGCTTCGCTTGGTCGCATGCTACAGTCGGCGGGATCAAGGGCCGCACGGCTAGTGGCCAGTACACCGGGCCTATCGAGGACCGAGCGAACGCTTTTATCTTCGGAATAGGTAGCTCTCTTGGGTCGCGCTTCGCGGTTGGTTTAGCCGTTAAAGTCCTCAAGCAGAGTATCGACCTGCCCTTAGTTCCCACGGCCACGGCCAACGGCAGCGGCTTCGACGTAGGAATTCAGTTCCGCGCGGCCGAGCATACCTGGCTCGGTGCCAGCATATCCAATCTCAACGCCGACCTCGCTTGGAAGGTGCGCCATGCCGACCAGCGGTCGAATACCACTGAGAATGCCCTGCCGCGCACGCTCGTCTTTGGCGCGTCACAGCGATTTTTGGACGCCCTGCTGTTGGCCGCCGAGTTCCGCGCTGACGGAGAACAGAGCGTCAACCTCGGCGCCGAGTGGCAGCTAAATGCACTGCTCGTAATGCGCAGCGGTTTGCACCTCCTCGGCACCGAAGACGGGGGCCAACTCTCGGTCGGACTGACCTTGCAGCCGATGCACCGCGAGACCTTGCAATTCCAATACGCGTACTTAACCGATCCCCTCGGTGCTGGAGGACGCACGACCGTGGGCCTGGCGCTGGCGTTCTGAGAAGCGATGGCTTTCCTCTTGGTCGCACTTTTGACGCTGCCAGCGGTCCTTAGTGCCGCTGGTCTGCCCGCGCTACGCCAAGGTGGCGGGGCCCGCGCTGCGGCCTTGGCCAGCGCGGAGACTGCCCTGTTTGCCTCTCAAGCCCTCAACCCAGCGGCTCGGCAATCGCGTGGGCGCAACATCGCCTTTAACCACCAAGCCTCTATCCAGAATATCCGCCAGAACCACCTGCACCTGACGCAGACCCGCGGCCGCGGTACCTGGGGGCTTTCCGCCCAACTGTTACACGACGACAACCTAGAGCACCGCATCGGCCCCTCAACTGAGCCACTGGGGCACTTTGGCGTGTACGAGGGAGCGGTCGGCCTGAGCTACGCCCGCCAGATGGAGCGGACGCGCCTCGGCTTGCAGCTAAAATTCATCCGCCAGTCCATTTTGACCCAAAACGCCAGCGGCCTAGCCGCCGACTTCGGGCTGGTGTACGATGTCGCGGCCCGCTTGCGCTTGGGGGCCACGGTGCGCAACTTGGGCCGCATGAACCGCCTCGACCAACGGGAGACTGACCTGCCCTTAGAAGCTCGTTTCGGCGCCGCCTATACCGGACGTGCAGACATGCTCGTGGCCGTCGAAGTGCAAAAGGTCCGCGACGACGATCTCACGCTGCATCTGGGCGGCGAGTACCGGGCCAGCGAGCACTTGCGCCTGCGCGCGGGTTACCAGACCACTGAAAACCACGGCCTCTCGGCCGGGCTTGGCCTAGTGGCCAAGCACTGGGTCATCGACTACGCCTATGTGCCTTTTGGCTCAGGCTTGGGCGACGCGCACTGGCTCAGCCTCCAGCTAGAAAGCACAACCCCTTGAACTTCTGGCGCAAAACAGTGTCGCCGGTGGTGCCGCCAACCCCATCAATCCCGACCTCGCTCCCGGCCCAGCACGCCAACTCCTCGCGCTTATGGGTCCACATACTGCTGTTTTTATGTACCATTGCTTCGACTGCGATCGCCGGTGCTATGCAGCAAGGAGTTGACCCACTGACCAGCATCGCGGCCTTGGTTCACCTCGTCGAGGGTCTCCCTTTTGCCGCGACTTTGCTCTTTATTCTCACAGTCCATGAATTCGGCCATTACTTTGCTGCGCGCCGCTGGGGAGTCAGGGCCTCGCTGCCTTACTTTCTCCCCCTGCCCTATGTTTCCTTCCTCGGAACCTTGGGCGCGGTCATCAAAATTCGCTCTCCCATCCCCAACAAGTGCGCCCTTCTCGACATTGGTGCCGCTGGCCCCCTAGCGGGCTTTGTCGTCGCCCTCGCAGCCTGCTTTGCCGGGCTCTCGCGCTCGGCCGTGGTCTCGGCGGATTACTTTCACGCTTCCCCCATCGAATTAGGGGCACCCTTGCTCTTTTCCGGCATCGCCGCTCTCGTCTTGCCCGCCATTGGGCCGGACCAAATAATTCTCTTAGACCCGGTGGCTTTTGCCGGTTGGGTCGGGCTGTTTATTACGGCTTTCAACCTCTTTCCCATTGGCCAACTCGACGGCGGCCATATCGCGTACGCGCTCTTTGGTCACCGCCACCGACAGATCGCCCGCACGGCTTACGTGGCTTTGTTGTTCCTGGGAATTTACGGGGTTCTATCGCTGCTGTGGGAGTGGCCCCAGGGATGGCCGGGGTGGCTCGCACTGGCCTTTTTTCTCGCGCTTTTTGGCAAGGATCACCCGGCTCCCTACGACCCCTTTATCTCGCTGGGCCGCGGCCGGTGCTTCATCGGCTACCTCTGCCTACTGGTCTTTGTCCTCTGTTTCGCTCCCGTGCCTTTTGTCACCTACTGAGCTGCGCCATGCTCTCGTTTCTACCATTTCTGCTCGCAGCGCTGTTGACTGGCTGCGCCCTAGGCGACACCGAACAAGTGGATTGTCGCTGTGCGCCCGACACAAGTATCGATCTTTTTCCCCATTGCGACGACGCGGTCGAGGAGCGCCCCGACCCTAAGACCCCGCTATCGACCCAGCTTCCCGACTGCCCCAGCGGCCAACAACTCTTCCTGCCCGAACGCACAAAACCCGTGTCTGTGCTGCGCAATCTCGAATCCATCTTCCAAGCCCAACCCGAGTTCCGCAGCCCCCAACAGTACATGGAGCAGTTCACCGAGGACTTTGTCTTCAGCCCCGACCCCGACGATGTGCAGCTATACCCAGATGTCTACAACGTCAATCGCGATCCCGTCTGGGGGGCGGCAGAAGAGCGCAACTTCGCCCGCCTCATTCTCTCACCGGAGCGGCTTCATAGCGCGCGCTTTGTGCGCTGGTTCAATTCGTCCAAAGACGAGCGAGAACTCTCCGACGACCAACTGCGCGAGACCTTCAAATTTCCCTACGAAGCCGAGTTCATCGAGATAATCAGCTCGGCCGGGGGAGATTCCGAGGAACCGGAGTTCAACACAATTGGCGTCAAAGGCTTTGTGGAAATCGACTTGGTGACGCCAACGCTGGAAAATCCCGTGTGGTCGATCGCGGAGTGGCGCGATCGGCGCGATCAAGCCTCGGCCAAGTTTTCTTGGGGGGAGTTGCGGGCGCTCTTTTCGCAGTGACTTTTTGATAATTGCCTCTCTGATTTGTATCTTAAAGGATAGTTTTTGCACGACACCAACCCGGAGGTACGATCGTGAAATCATTCGCCCTCTTAATCATCTGCGGCCTCCTCGCCTTGAGCGCCTGCGGCGGCAACCCCTTTGCACCCCCGACGCAGAACCGCACGGAAATAGAGCCGTCGGCCCCGCCCGCTCCCGACGCCATATCTCCTGAGATCCTCCGCGACAACCTCGCTCGCGCCATGCGCACCCGCGACAAGGAACTTTACGAGGCCTCGCTCGACAAAGACTTCTTGTTTACCGAATGGGATTGCTTAGGAGAAGCGGCGTACCACTACGACTTGGAAGTCGAATTGGCGATCATGGTCGGCAGCCGCGATGGTTCGCAGCCGGGCATCTTCGACAGATTCCGCCTTTTTGACTACGACTTTGAGGTCCTCCGCCGCGATCCAGAACTCGGCTCCGATCACCCGGAAAACTATCCCGGAGACCCCGACGGCCACCCGGACGAAGACTGGGAGGTCTTCTATGGCCGAGTCCAAATGCGCTTGCTCGACGACGATGGCAATGGCTTTCGCGTAGATCAGAATATGACCCACAAGCTCCGCCGCGACCCAGACGACGGCTTGTGGAGAGTCGTCCGCTGGGTGGACGATGCCTTGTCGGGGTCGGGGGACTGCGGCGGTGCGGGCAAACACTCGGCAAACGTCTTTAGCTGGGCGGCACTAAAGCAAAAAATCGCGCCCTGAGCCAATGGGCAAACGCTTGGCCAAGCGCCAGCGCCATCCCGGCTGGCACTTGGCTCTGTCGGGTTTGTTGCTGGCTGGCGCGATCTCCTTCTTGCTCTATGCGCCCGCACCAGAACAAACCAGCGACCTGCCCGTCAGCGCGCCAATCCCCGCGCCCGACCCCTACCAAGCAGCCAATGCAAGCCAGCTAGCCGACACGCTCTACGCGGGCATCGACAGCGCCTTGGCCGATTTGGGCATCTGGCCGGCACTTTATTCCAAGCACCGCCGAGAGTATTTCGACCAAATCAAGGTGGGCGTCCCCGCCGACTTGCCCCTAGCTGAGGCCAACTTGGGCATCTCGCGCTTTATCCAGCAACTCGGCGGCCAAGTCCTCAGCGCCAGCGAGAGACGAGGGCAAGTCGAAATCCGCTGCGGGTTCGGCGAAGTGCAGACGACCATTTTTAGCCTAGCTCCGGTCGCCGAGCGCCGCCGCACTGGCAACATTGCCATTGTCATCGACGATTTTGCCGACGACGACCCCATCGCCACGCACTTCTGCGCCATACCGCAGCCCCTGACGTTCTCTATCCTGCCCAGAGCAAGCCAAGCACATGCCCTCGCCGAACGGATGCGCACCAACGGGCACGAGGTGTTGGTCCACCTGCCGATGGAACCTCAAGGCGATATATCACTCGGTGCGAACGCCATACTAGTGGGCCTTGACGACGAGGAGATCCGCCGCCGAGTGCGCCGCGCCTTGCAGCGCGTGCCCCACGCCCGCGGGCTCAACAACCACATGGGATCCAAGGCCACGGCCGACAAGCGAGTTATGAGCCTAGTGCTGTCCGAGCTAAAGGACCGCAATCTGCTCTTCCTCGACAGCCGCACTACGGCCTCATCTGTCGCCTATCAACTAGCTGTAGATATGGATATTAGAGCCTTTAATCGCGACCTCTTTATCGACGAGATCGCCGACGCCCCAACCATTCGGGATAAGCTCTGGGAGCTCGCCGCGATTGCGGCTCAGTCGGGCCAAGCCATCGGCGTGGGACACAACCGCAGAGAAACGCTCATTGCCCTATCGACCGCGCTGCCGCAGCTAGAGAAGCGCGGCTTTCACTTCGTCCTCGTCTCCCAGCTACTGCCATGAGCACCTTCCGCTTTGAACTCGTCGCTCAAGACGCTGCAACCGGGGCGCGGGCCGGCGTCCTCCACACGCCCCATGGTACCGTGGAGACGCCGGTCTTTATGCCCGTCGGCACCCAAGCCACGGTCAAGACCCTCGACCAACAGGACCTAGCCGCGGCCCAAGCGCAGATCATCCTCGGCAACGCCTACCACCTCTACTTGCGCCCCGGTCACCAGCTCATCGATCGGATGGGGGGACTCCACTCCTTTATGAACTGGCCCCGGCCGATCCTCACCGACAGCGGCGGCTTTCAGGTCTTCAGCCTCAGCGACCGCAACGAGATCACCGCAGACGGCGTGCATTTCCAATCGCACTTGGACGGCTCGCATCACTTCTTTACCCCTGAAAAGGTTATGGAAATTGAGCACGGGCTCGGTGCCGACATCATCATGGCTTTCGACGAATGCACGCCCTATCCCTGTGAACGCGACTACGCGCAAGAGTCCATGCAGCGGACATTGCGCTGGGCCGAGCGCTGCCTGAGCCGCCACCGAGAATTGGCGGCTGAGCGCGTCAACCACCTCCCGCAAGCGCTGTTTGGCATTGTCCAGGGTAGCATCTATCCAGATTTGCGCCGCGATTGCGCCCAAGCACTAGTGCAGCTCAACCTGCCCGGTTATGCCATTGGCGGCCTAGCCGTAGGCGAATCGCGCGAGGACCTGTTCGAGGTTGTGCGCCAGACCACCACCTACCTGCCAACGGAAAAACCCCGCTACCTGATGGGCGTGGGCTTGCCGGACGACTTAGTCGAGGCCGTCGCGGCTGGCGTCGATATGTTCGACTGCGTGGTGCCCACCCGCAATGCGCGCAACGCCACGGCCTTTACCCGACGAGGACGCCTGCGCCTCAAAAACGCCTGCCACGCCGAAGACCCTCAACCGCTCGACGCGGATTGCGCTTGCGCCACTTGCCGCCACTACAGCCGGGCTTACCTGCGCCATCTTTTCCAGACCAACGAAATACTCGGCCTGCGTCTGGCCACCTTCCACAACGTCTTTTTCTTTCAGCAGCTAATGCGCGAGATGCGCGACGCGATCATCGGGGGGCACTTCGCGGCCTATCAGGCGGAATTTCTCGCCCGCTACCAAACCCGATAAAGGATCGACTCAGGCCGCTTGATCGCAGGGCGCGCAGACTAGGGCGAAACGCCGTGCACCGCCTACGTCGAGTTCGGTGGCAAAGTCCTTCTTGACCGGCACGGATTGCTCGCCGCAAAAATCGCACTTGCCGCGCTCTGCGTAATCGGAAATCGCCCCTATCTCAAACTCGACCTGTTTGCGCTTTTCGCGCCCTTGGGAAAACAGCCGCGCAAAATTGAGTACTTGCTTGTCGGTCTCGCGCTCCAAGGTCCGCTCTATGATCTCGTCGAGCGCTGGGTCGTCGGGTTTGCCGCCGTCTTCGAGCGTGTGCCAAGCAGCGCGGCGCACTCGCGCATCTTGGTCTTCGAGCATTCGATAAAGCGCCTTCCAGACCTCGTCTATGCTCCGACGCACGTGACAGGGGCACAAAAAGGACGCCGCCTGTAGGCGATATTCTGGATCGGCACTGCGCGACATCTGCAACAGCTCTTGAATTTCTTCGCGCCCCACGCGCTGCTCGCCTTGGCGGAAAGCCGCCCGCTGATACTTGTTCAGTCCCTGGGGCCGCGCCTTGCGTCGCTTTCTGCTCATGTCCAATTCTCCTGTCTCAACCTTGTCATCATCATCTTAATGGCAAGAGTGCTGCAATGTCAAAGGCAAAGGGTTTGACAGAGACATTCCCGCCTCGTACTCTGAACGCTTTACCGGAAAAAATAAAAAACCGCCGACCAATAGCCGACGGTTTTCCCTGCCATCATTAAACCTCTATCCATAGGTCCTCCCCTTCACTCCTTTCTTCACATTTCGCTTCGCCTTCCGCAACAACCGGCCTCCCCACTCCGTCGGATATCTGCCCGTCACGCATCCCAAGCACAACTCCCCCTCATCACACCCTATTGTCTCCGCCAAATCCGCCACGTCCAAATAGCGCAGACTGTCCACCCCCAAGGCCCTCGCCATCTCCGCAAGCGTCTCGTTTCTAATCCGTCCCCCACGTCGCCCCTTGAGGAACTCCGGCGCGAACAACTCGCCTAGTGTCGACATGTCGATGCCGTAAAAACACGGCGCGACGATCGGCGGACAAGCCACCCGCACGTGTACCTCACGCACTCTGCCGCGCGATCTGAGCTGGCTCGCCAGAGTCTTGAGCGTCAGCGAGCGCACGATCGAATCCTCGACCAGAAAGACCCGTTTGCCTTCCAGCACCGAAGGCAAGGGCGTGTATTTGCTCTGGGCACTCTGCTGCCGTACTGCGTCGGGCTGGATAAAGGTGCGTCCCACGTAGCGGTTGCGAATCAGTCCCTCCATGCAAGGAATCCCGAGGTGATAAGCGAAGGCGTCGCCCGCCGCCTTCGCAGTATCGGGCACCGGCACCACCACGCTGTCGCCATCAATGGGTTGGTCTTCGCATGCAGCTAACCGCTCGCCCGCTGCCGCCCGCGACTGGTAAACGCCCATCCCATCGATCTGACTGGCGACGTTCGAGAAATAGACCCACTCTAAAAAGCAGCGAGCATTTTGCTGGACCGGCGCATAGCGCACGATGCGTAGGCGGCCATCCTCGACAACGGCCATCTGCCCCGGCTCCAATGCGCGGATATCCTCGAAGCCCGCATTGGTCAACGCCACCGACTCGCTCGCCGCACCAAAGAGTTGCCCTTGGACCGCCCAGTGCATCGGACGGATCCCCATCGGGTCGCGGGCGACGAACATCCGCCCCAGCGCGTCGAGAAAGGCGATGTTATAAGCCCCATCGAACATCGCCGCCGCCTCGCCCATCACCCGCTTGAGCGAGGGCTTGCGCTCGCCGCGCAGGCCGTGCGCTAGGGCGTGCATGATGATCTCGGTATCGGTGCCCAGCGAGAAGTGGTAGCCGCGATCGTCCTGTAGCTGGCGCTTCATTTCGGCGTAATTGGCCAACTGGCCGTTGAAGGCAAAACTGAACCACTTCCAAGGGCGGGCATGATGGCGCTCGAAGGGCTGGGCGTAGCGGGAGTCGGCGGCACCGGAGGTAGCATAGCGAGTGTGGCCAATGCCGGCGCGGCCGGCATATTCGCCAAGGATCGACCGGTGCTTGCCCGGATGCGAAGTGCGAAAAACCTCGGAGACGGTACCGACGTCTTTATAGGTGTCGAGGAGCTGAGCGCGGCCGGGATCAAAGGTGCTGAAACCAGAGGCCAGTTGGCCGCGGTTTTGCAGGTCGAGAAGCATCCCTGGCAAGATCGGTACCACATCTACCCACTTGTCGTTTTTGCCTCTGCGACCATTGGTCCCCGCCGGGGCTTGGTCCAACCAGTATAGCGCGACCACACCGCATTCGTGCCGCAGGTCTTCGCTCATTAAATACAAGCCTCCGCGATGGGGTTTGCTGATAATATAAAATAAGTGGTCTCGGCATACCATCTATGCCGGTATTACTCAGTACGGGGATTTTTGTTAGATTTCTTAGAGCTTTTACTCTACCGAAAGGAATTGATCCGTGTTCGATCTCATTTCCACTGCCTACGCTATGGGGGGGGGCACCGAGGGCAGCCAACAGCCCAACCCCATCGCCTCGCTCCTGCCCTTTGTGCTGATGTTCTTGGTTCTCTACCTCTTGATATTGAGGCCGCAGATGAGGAAGCAGAGAAACCAACAGCGGATGATCGACGAACTCGAAAAAAATGATGAAATCGTCACCAGCGGCGGGATCCACGGCACCATTCTCAACATCAAAGACGACATCCTCGTGGTCAAAATCGCCGACAACGTCAAGATCGAGGTTTCGCGGGCGGCCGTCTCGCGGGTAAAAAACAAAGAAGACGACAAGGGGAAGTAGTGAGGCTTGTGTTTATGGGAACCCCGCGCTTCGCGGTTCCCTCCTTAAAAGCCCTCGCCCAGAGCCGCCACCAAATCACCGCCGTCGTCACCAATCCCGACCGACCCCACGGGCGGGGGCGCCAGCTTGCAAGTCCGCCCGTCAAAGAACAAGCTCTAAAGCTCGGATTAGAAGTTCTGCAACCGGCTGCGGTCAACGACCCCGAGCTAGCCGCGGCGCTGGCCGCGCGCGCGCCCGACCTCTTTGTCGTCGTCGCCTTTTCAATCCTATCTCGACGCCTCCTCGCCATTCCCCGCCTCGGCTCAATCAACCTGCATCCTTCGCTCTTGCCAGCGTATCGCGGCGCGGCTCCCATTATCTGGGCAGTGGCCAACGGCGAGGAGGAGACGGGCATCACCACTTTCCAGCTCAGCCCGCGCATCGACGCGGGTCATATCCTACTCCAGCGCCGCTTTGCCATCGGCTATGACGAGACGGCCGGTGAGTTGGAGGCCCGCCTGTGCGTGGAGGGTGCCAAGATGATCGTGGAAACCGTCAATGGGCTAGAAGACGACCACCTCACCGGACGGCCCCAAGGAACGGAGGGCGTCAGTCGCGCCCCCAAGCTGACCAAAGAGGACGGCCAGATTGACTGGCACCAACCAGCCGAGCGGGTCCGCAACCTCGTCCGCAGCATGAATCCCGCGCCCGGTGCCTACACCTACTGGCAGGGCAAAACGCTCAAAGTGCACCGGACTCAGCACGCTGCGGACTGCGGCGCACCCGGCACCGTACTCTGCGCCGACGACCGTCGAGGTTTAACCGTAGCCTGCGGCGAGGGAGCCCTACAACTGACCCAAGTACAACCGGCGGGCAAAGCCGCCATGGAGGGAACGGCCTTTGTGCGGGGCTATCCGATTGCGGCTGGTATGCGGCTGGGCTAGTCTGCTCTTCATCCTGCTCGCGGGGCAACCGGCCTGTGCAACAGAGGTAGAGGCCGATTCGACTCGCACCGTGCAGTCCACCGCCACCCTCCCTTCGGCGCATGGGGCGCTCCTGCGCTCGGCCGTGCTGCCCGGCTGGGGACAGTTCTATAATGGCCGCCCTGTCAAGGGGCTGTTCTTCGGCGCGGCAAGCGCAACAGCCCTCACTGCGGTTGCGATTGAGCATCGCCGCATCCGTTCCGCGCCCACGCCTGAAGAACACCAAGACCGCACCGCCCGCCGCAACGGTCGCCTGCTCTATTTCGCGCTCTCGGTCGCCTTGGCCGCCACCGACGCCTATGTCGATGCCCACCTCGCGGATTTTGGGGCCGTGCAGTCCGGCCTCAGTGTGGAGATGTGGCGCGGCAGAGCGTGGCTTAGGCTGAAAAAAACTATGCCCTAGATACTTTGCTCAATTCGCTCGACTCGGCGTCTCAGCAATTTGAGCCGGTCGAATGCAAATGGCATACATTGCCGCGAGCGGTAGGGGGTTGGAATGCGGCGGCGGCGCTCCAAGTGAACGAGCTCGCGCTCGAGCTCGACGGAGAGCCGGTCGGAGAAAAACAACGAGATCGGGTGGGCGTTGAGCAGACTACCGAGCCGCAAGGTGCGGCCGTAGGCCAGCATTTGTACTCGGAAGGCGAGCTGCCGCAGGCCGCGCAGAGCGGCCAGCCGCCCCAAGATCACATAGGCTGCATAGGCCAAGCAGACTAGAAAGATTCCGCAGGCCACATATAGGATATAGTAGAACATAGCGCCCTCGGCATCGCACTTAATATCTAATACGCGGCCCGTCGGCTCAAGCTCATTTTTTGCAGGATAAGAGGATAAAATGCTTGCTTAATTGGCCAAAAAAACCTATTTGAAGCGAACGCAGCCTCTTAGAGAGCTGTCAAACGAAGACTGCCGATTGTGAGGTGTCCCATGAAAATTCGCCATTGTACCTTGCTCTTTCTCGTCGCGTCGTTCGCTTCCTGTGGCACCGATTCGACCAAACGCTCCAGCGCGAGCTCCCAGTCGCAAGTATTGGCGACGCATCCGCCAGCGCTCGCAGCCCAGCTCGACGGCCGCTATGCGCAAAGCATTCACATCGAGGAGGGCCAATTCACGGCTACCGGTCCCGGTCAGGAGGTCGTCCTCACCTTTGCGGCCCAAGGCATGGTAAACGTCAAACAATTTGAGTTGCGCCTAGAGATCGAGCCAGCCAATGCCTTGGCCTTTGAAGGCTCTTCCTTCGCCGCAACCGCCCCCTTTCTCACCCCGCCCTTCAGCATTGAACTGACGGAAGAGGGGCTGTGGCGCACCGGCGGCGCGAGCATCACCGAAACCAAAAAGGGCGACGATATCCTAGGGACGTTCACGCTGAGAACTGGCGATGGCTTCGACGCGGGAATGCAAGTGCAAGTGCAAGTGGCCTTCTTCTCGCTGGGCCCCAGTTTCTCCGACCGCGACGACTACACGGCCGCCGACCTCAACATGGGCGTGGTGATTAACGGCGGCTGATCTCGACTCCTTGACGATGTAGAGGGAAATTGCTTATCTTTTTGGCTCTTGTGGGGCTGTAGCTCAGTTGGGAGAGCGCCTGAATGGCATTCAGGAGGTCAGGGGTTCGATTCCCCTCAGCTCCACCATGATAAGCTGTCAGGTAGTAAAGGGTTTACGACATGCCGTCGCAGACCCTTTTTTTCGGATTTCTCGACTGCGGGCACGCCCTGTTCCGGCTATTTTCGCCGCACAAAATTCTCTAATAGCACGTTGAGAACGGAATGGATTCAGCCCATTCACTCGACCACATCGTTCGCCTGACGTCCCAGACGGACAGTTTCAAAGAGGTCATCGCCCGGCTTGCCAATGGGCAGCAACACGTCCTGTTTCACGGGTTGCCTACGACCCTGGCCGCGTTTCTCGCCAGCTACATCCGCAACGCCCTCGAACGCCCTGTGCTCGTCGTCGCGGCCGACGAAGACCGAGCCGAACAGTGGCGCGACGATCTCCAAGTCATCGCCGGAGAGCAGATCGTTCATTACTTTCCCGCTTGGGACGTTGGAATCTACGACCAGCAGTCCCCGGACCTCGAAATTACCAGTTTGCGCGTGGCTGCCGCCGCTCGGCTCATGCGCGGCGAACCGGCCATCGTCGTCGCCCCGGCTGCAGCCCTGCTCGATCCGCTGATTCCACCTCATGCCCTCGAATTGGGCACGGAGGTCCTCAAGGTGGGGGAGGAACGCGACCTCGATGCGCTCTGCTCGCACTGGGTCGCCTGTGGCTTCGACCGCGTGGCAGCCATCGACGGCATCGGGCAGTTCAGCCTGCGCGGCGGCATCCTCGACATATATCCTTTTGGCGTTGAGCATCCCTACCGCTGCGAGTTCTTCGGCGATGAAATCGAATCCATCCGCCGCTTCGACGTCAGCACTCAGCGCTCGCTGAGCACCTGCGAAGAGGCTTGGGTGCTGCCGGCACGCGAGGTGCTGCTCGATTCTCCCTTTTACGAAGATTACCTCCAGCGGATTGAGGCCGCTGGCGAGGCAGAAGCCCTCGCTCCGCTGAAAGACCAGCTAGAGCTAGGCGAGTCGCTCGACGGCATTGAAAGCTACATCTCCCTGCTCTACGGCCGCGACGATGGACTTTTCGAGTACCTCAAAGAGTCGGTGCTCTTTTTGGAGGAGCGCGAGGATATCGCCACGGCCCTCGACAAGGCCCTAGCGAAGCCGTGCCAAGAGTACGAGCGGCTGCGGCAAAAGGAATCGCGAATGTCCCCGTCAGCACTCCTGCGCGACGGGGACTGGCTCATAGCGCAGCTAGACAACCGCACCCGGCTCGAACCGGCACCCTTGGGCCAACTCGACAACGCCGTCCGCTTCGAGGCCGCGGAGTCGCGCGTCTTTGCCGGCGAGCGAGCGCTCCTACAGCGGGAAATCGACCGGCTCGCAACCGAGTCCTACGCCATCCACATCCGCTGTGAGACCAAGGGGCAAGCGAGTCGCTTACAAGAAATTTTCGCCGACTGCCCCGAGATCCACTTCGGGCTTGGCTCGCTGCACCGGGGATTCACCTTTCCGCAAGCCCAGCTAGCTCTGTTCAATGACCACGAGATCTTTAGCCGCCAGAAGCGCCGCTACCGCTACCGCCGGTTCAAGGCAGCCAAGTCCATCGCCAACTACGGTGCCTTGCAGCGCGGCGATTTCGTCGTCCACATCGACCACGGCATTGGCCGCTACTCGGGCATCCGCCGCCTGCGGATCGGCGGACGCGAGCACGATTGCCTCGTCGTGGCCTATCAGGACCAAGACCGCGTCTTCGTTCCCGTCGAACAGCTTGACCGCCTGCGCAAGTATTCCAGCGCCGAAGGCGAGATCCCCCTGCTCAGCAAGCTGGGCAGTGCCGCTTGGGAAAAACTCAAGGAGCGCACGCGCGAAGAGATCTTCAAAATGGCCAGCGAACTGGTGCATCTCTACGCCGAGCGCAAGGCAAGGCCCGGCTTCGTGTTCTCTGCCGATGGTTCTCTCCACCGCGAGCTAGAGGCGGCTTTTCCCTTCCAAGAGACGCCCGACCAACTGCGCACCATGGAAGAAGTCAAAAAGGACATGGAAGCGCCGCACCCGATGGATCGCTTAGTCTGCGGCGACGTCGGCTACGGCAAGACCGAAGTCGCCGTGCGTGCTGCCTTCAAGGCCGTCTGCGACCACAAGCAGACCGCCGTGTTAGTTCCCACTACCATTCTCGCCGAGCAGCACTACCAGACCTTCTCGGAACGTATGGGGCACACTCCAGCGCGCGTCGAGGTGCTCAGCCGCTTCCGCTCCCCCAGGGAACAGCAGCAGATCCTCCAAGATCTCAAAAATGGCCACATCGATATACTCATCGGTACCCATCGCATCCTCTCCAAGGACATCCGCTTCCGCGACTTAGGGCTTTTGATCGTCGATGAGGAGCAGCGCTTTGGGGTTCGCCACAAGGAGCGGCTCAAGCAGCTAAAGCGGCTCGTCGATGTGCTGACCCTGACGGCAACCCCGATTCCGCGCACCCTGCACATGTCGATGATGGGTGCCCGGGACATGTCGGTGATCAACACCCCACCGCAGGATCGCCTGCCTATCCACACCGAGATTCTAGCTTTTGACGAGGCCCGCATCGCCGAGGCCATTCACCGCGAGGTCGAACGCGGCGGTCAGGTTTACGTCGTCCACAACCGAGTGCAGTCCATTCAGCGGCTCATGGAATATTTGCAAGACCTCCTGCCGCAGGTGCGCTTCGGCGTCGCCCACGGGCAGATGCCCCCCAGGCAGCTAGAGAAGGTCATGGTCGATTTCTTGGAACGAAAGTACGACTGTTTAGTCTGCACTATGATCATTGAATCGGGTATCGACATTCCTTCGGTCAACACCATCATCGTCAACCGCGCCGATGCGCTGGGCCTGAGCCAGCTCTACCAGATCAGGGGCCGAGTCGGCCGCTCCAACGAGCGCGCCTACGCCTATCTGCTGGTGCCCAAGGGCAAAAAGCTGACCAAGAAGAGCCGCATGCGCCTGCGCGCCATTGAGGAATTCGCCGATTTAGGATCTGGATTCAACATCGCCATGCGCGATCTAGAGATTCGCGGTGCCGGCAATCTAGTGGGAGCGCAGCAGCACGGATTTATCGCTGCCGTCGGTTTCGATCTCTACTGCCGCTTGCTGGATGAGGCCATGCGCGATATCAAGGGCGATTACGCACCCGACAACCCCGAACCCGATATAAAAATCGCGGTTTCGGCTTATATTCCAGATGAGTACCTACGCGACCCAGACCAAAAGATGGAGTTCTACCAGCGCTTAGCCGACGCCAGCCGCATTGTCGATCTTTTGGACATCCGCGAGGAGATGCAGGATCGCTTTGGGCGCCTGCCCCAGCCAGCGCGTTCGCTAATGCACATCATGGAAATCAAGATCATGGCCCGCCAGCTCGGCCTCGCAAGCGTCCGGTTGGAGCAGAGTCGCTTTCGCCTCACCTTTCTGCCAGACAGGCCGGTTTCACCAGCCGACATCCAGAAGATGGTAGAGCAGTGTTCTGTTCAGCTAGATTTCGACTTGGGTGAGCAACTCGAGATTGAGGTGCGGGTGCCGGGCCGCGACGAGATAGAGCGCTTGGAAAAGGCGCGCAACATCCTGGAGGAAATCCTCTGAAAACACAGCTTGCCATCGCACTCGCGCTCAGCGCGCTGCCGGGATGTGAACCGTCGGGTACTCGCGACATTGTCGCCCGCGTCGGAGATGCCGAACTCACGGAAAGCGAATTTGCAAGCCAATTCGCGCCCGGCCCCGACGCCGATCTAGCCGAAGGTGAGCGAGAGCAGTTCATCGAGGACTGGGTGCGCCAAGAATTGCTCTATCAGGAAGCACTCGCCCGAGGACTTCACCAGCAGGCGCGGCTCAAAACGCTTCTAGAGCAGATGCGGCGAGATCTGCTAGTAGCGGCCCTGCTCGACGCCGAGTTCCAAGACCGTAAACTCGCCTTCAACGAGGCCGCGATCCGCCACTACTACGACGAGCATCAGGCCGATTTTCAGAGGCTTCGCCCCGAGATTAGGGTGCGGCACATCCTCCTGACCAGCCAGCGCGAGGCCAACGCCCGGCGTCAAACCCTGCTGCAGCGCGGCGAGAGTTTTGCCGAAACGGCCCGCAAGTACTCGCACGATGACGCCACCCGCAACAAGGGAGGCGAATCGGGCTATTTCTCCGCAGTAGAAAATCCCGTGCTGTGGGACGCGTGCCAAGATCTGCCGCTCAAGCGCATTTCCGAGCCAGTGCAGACCGAGTACGGTTATCACCTCATCCAGGTCCTAGAGCGCTGCGAGATCGGCACGGTCCGCGACCTCACGCAAGTGCGCTCTCAGATCGTCGAGGCGCTAGTGCGCGAGCATCATCAATCTCAGCTCGACCAACTCGTCGCCAAACTCAAAAAATCCACAGACTGGGCTATCGCAACTCCCACCCCCTGAGTATGTCACTGCATTCGCCAAACCGCCTGCTGTTAGCTTTCTGTCTCGCCTTGTGTATCGCGCCGAGAGCAGGGGCCTTGCCCGAACTTATCGACCGCATCGTCGCCACAGTTGACAACCACACAATTCTTTGGTCCGAACTCAATTATCGGCTGCGCTTTGAGGCCGAGCAGCGCGGGCTCTCGGTCTTTGGCGAATCCGAGCAAATCAAGGCGCTCCGCCGAGAAATCCTCGACGCCATGATCGACGAGCAAGTACTGGTTCTCAAGGCCAAACAGGACAGCATTCAAATCGACCCAGCCGAAGTCGAGGAAATGCTCGGCCAGCAGTTCCAGCTAGCCAAGAGCAGCATGGACGACGGGGAATTCGCGCAGATGCTAGAGCGCGTGGGCTTGAGCGAGCGCCAACTCAAGGCCCGCTACCGCAAGGAAATCCGCCACCGCCTGCTCTCGCGCCAGATGCGCGCCTTTGTCTCGTATAGGGTACACGTCAGCCACCGCGACGTAGAGGAGTTCCGCATCGCGCACCAAGACACCTTGCCCTCTCAAATCTCGCTCAGCCACATTCTGATCAAGGTCCAACCCAGCGATGAGGTGCTAAAAGAGAAGCGGGCACGGATCGAAGAGATTCAGGCCCTGTTGGCCGACGGCGGCGACTTCGCCACAATAGCCCGCGCCCACTCTGAAGATCCCGGCAGTGCCTCTCTCGGCGGAGACTTGGGCTGTTTCTCGCCTGGGACCTTAGTGCCCGAGTTTGAGGAAGCGGCCTTCGCGCTCAAACCAGGTCAGATTAGCGAGCCGGTTTTGAGCCCGTATGGCTACCATTTGATACAGGTGCGCGAAAAGCGCGAAACCACCACCTGTGCCAGCCATATCCTCGTCTTGGCCAAAACCTCAGAAGGCGACGAGGCACGGGCGCGAGAAGAGCTAGAGGATTTGCGCTACCGCGCCCAGAACGGCGAGGAGTTTTCCCAGCTCGCCCGCCAGTATTCGGCCAATCCGCAGACGGCCATGCAGGGCGGTTTCTGGGGCACCTTCCCCAGGGACGGGATCCCCGGATTCCTTCAGCCTTACCTCCGCAACCTCAAGCTGGGCGACGTCAGCGCACCCTTCTTTTTTGACGATGGCGGCCACATTATCAAAATTGACGACGACCAAGCCGTGCTTGAGGGCCTGATCCGCGAAAGCCGCACCGCAGAGGCCATGCGCCAATTAATCGACGAATACCGGCAGCAAATCCACATCGAGGTTCGGCTCGACGAGGAAAACTTGCGCCGACCAGTACGGAATGCGACTGGATATCTTTCTGAAGAACACGGGGCTGATCAAGCAGCGCAGTGAAGCCAAGCGGGCCTGCGACGCCGGGCGAGTCCAGATCGGCGGGCGGCAGGCCAAGGCGTCGCACTCTGTGGTCGTGGGCGAGCAGATACACATTGCGACTCCTACCCGCCTGCTCGATATCGAGGTACTCGGCATCCCAGAGCGCCAGCCCGCACGGCGGGACCGCCACCGCTTTTATCGGATCCTCCGCGAAGAACACCGCGACCCGTACGAAGACCTGAGCTTTTAGGACCCAAGCTGTGGGTAGCGCAGCGCAATCGCCCTATCAAGGGCTCGCCCCCATTTACGACTATGTAATGGCCCACGTCGATTACGGCGAATGGGCCGCTTATATCCACGCGCTCTTCGCCCGCTTTGCCCCCGACACCACTCGCGTCGTGGACTTGGCTTGCGGCACTGGCAACGTGTCTTTTGCACTCCACCACCTCGGCTATGAGGTAACGGGCGTGGACCGCTCCGAGGCCATGCTGCAGGTCGCGCGCGAAAAGGCCGCTGGCACCGGCGTCGAATTCGTCCAGCAGGACCTGCGCCAGCTAGCGGACCTAGGGCCTTTTGACGCGGCCACTTGCCTGTACGACAGCATCAACTATCTGCTCGCACCAGCCGACCTCGACGCGGCACTGCGCGGCGCGCAGAACATTGTGCAGCCGGGTGGGCTTTTCGTTTTTGACATCTGCACCGAGCGCAATTCGCTGCGCTATTTCCGCAACATGCGCGACAGCGAGCGGGGGCCGGATTTTTCCTACGAGCGGCACAGCATCTACGACCCAGACAAACGGCTACAGAGCAATCACTTCTGCATTCGCTGCGACGGGAGCGATGTCGCGTTAGAGGAAACCCATGTCCAGCGCATCTATTCGGTCGCCGCCGTCGCTGCCTGCGTCGAGGCGAGTGCTTGGGAGTTGCTCGCGCTCTTCGACGGTTTCACATTTGACAAGGGGACCGAAGAATCGGACCGCGTTCACTTCGTCCTTCGCGCTCCGCCAGCGGCTTCGACGACTCGGCTGAGCTCGCCGAAGACCTGAGCACAGTCGAAGGGAGAAATGACTTTGGACCTGCAGTTAAAAGCAACGCACGCATTCATTGAGGCGGCAGACGACTTCCTGCTGACGACTCACGTCAACAGCGACGCCGACGGCCTAGGTGCCTGCATGGCCTGGGCTCACCTGCTGAGGGGCCTTGGCAAGCGCGCTGACATCGGCCTGCCCGAGCCACCGGCCGGTCAATGCTCCTTTCTTGCCGACTGGGACGGCGTGCGTCACTTCGCCGACCTCGACTTGAGCCGCTATCGCTGCGCCATTGTCTCCGACTGCTCCTCCCTCGACCGCATCGGCCCGGTGGGCCCAGGTCTCAGACCCGATATTCGTCTCCTCAACATCGATCACCACCAAGACAATGAGTGCTTCGGCGCAGTGAATATTGTGGAGGAGACCAGCTCTACCTGCGAACTCCTCTACCATCTCGCCATGGGCCTCGGCTATGAGATCGATAGCGTCGCCGCCGACCAGCTCTATGCGGGGATTCTCTTCGACACTGGCGGCTTTCGCTTCTCGCTAACGACGGACACCACCTTTGAAGTGGCGGCCGATTTAGTGCGGCGCGGAACGCGTCTCGACGCCATCGCCCAGGATGTCTTCGGCAACAAGAGCTTCGGCTCGGTCAAACAGCGCGGCCAAGCCATTGAGAGCTTGGTGCTGCGTCTCGGGGGCCAAGTGGCAGTGCTCCATCTCGACCGCGAGGCCATGAGCGCGGGCGAGCCGGACGAGGTCGTCAACTACGGCCTGATGATTAAGGGAGTCGAAGTGGCCGTGCTGCTCAAGGAACGCGCGCCTGGATGCTACCGCATCAGCCTGCGCTCACGCGACAAGGTCGACGTCAGCCAAGTCGCCAGTACCTTTGGCGGCGGTGGGCACGCCCGCGCCGCTGGGCTGGAGCTAACGGGTGCATCCGAAGATATTGTTGAGAACATATTGGCCGAAATCGACCGCTATTTGAATTAGTAATAATTATTCTTGATTACAAATTTTTATTTATTATATTATTTTCTTTTTCCCCAAAAGAAGTAGCAATATAAGGAAGGCGTTCCATTGCATTTAATCACCTTAAAGGACTGGTCTCCAGCCGATGTGCAGCAAGCTGTCGAACTCGGCCTCGCCGTCAAGGCCGCCCCGCAGCACTACGCCGACGCCTTCTCTGGACGCACAGTCGTCCTGCTCTTCCAGAAGACTTCGACCCGCACCCGTTGCGCCGGCGAGATCGGCACCGCCCAGTTGGGCGGCCACGCTCTCTACTTGAACTGGCAGGACACCAACTTCGGTCTCGCCGACTTAGGCGACGAATTTCGCGTACTCTCCGGCTATTCCGACTTCATCGTCGCCCGCCTGCTCGAACACGCCGATGTGCGCCACGCCGCCGCAGCCTCGCAGGTGCCGCTGATAAACGGCTGCTGCAACCGCTACCACCCCTTACAGGCATTGGCCGATTTGATGACCCTACAGGAGGCTTTGGGGCGGCTCGAAGGGGTGCGCCTGACATACGTCGGGGTGCTCAACAACGTCGCCAACTCGCTCATTGCCGCTGGCGTCAAAGTGGGCATGCACGTTACTTGCGTCTGCCCCGAAGTCAACGCCGCAGCGCGCGACGACGAACTCTACGCCGAAGCCAAGCGCTTGGGACTCTACGAGCACACCGAGGAACTGCATCCGGCGCTGGCAAAGTCCGACGCCGTGTACACTGACACTTGGATCGACATGGAATTTTTTGCCAATCCCCAATTCGCAGCCGAGAAAGCACGGCGGGTGCAGCTTTTTCAGCCCTATCAGCTCAACCGCGAATTGCTCGCCGATCTAGACCTGAAAATCCTGCACTGCCTCCCCGCCCACCACGGCTATGAGATCGAAGGCGCGCTCTTGCACGACGAGCGCTCGCTGATCTTCACCCAAGCCGAAAACCGCCTGCACAGCCAGAAGGCCGTGCTGCTCAAGCTGGCGAATGCTCTCGCCTGAGCAGAGCTAGCACTCATCGTCGCTAGTTCCGCTACAAAGAGAAATTTTATATCACTTCTCTCTGACACTGGCATCTGTATAACGGACGGTACGCACTAATTGCCAGAGTGCGTACCGTCCGTTTATAATTAGTACTACAAGCCTTTGTCTTGCATCGGCTTTTGTCATAGACGGTGCTTGCTATCGCATTTCCCCCAGCAGGGCTTAGCTATGCTAGCACACGGCGGTTCGCGTCCAAAGTTCGTCCTCTTCCTGCTGATCCTGCTTTTTCCCTTCCAAGCCCCGGCTGAGATCAGATACTGGCGAGTGGGCGACCAAGACCATCCCTGGAACCTCGTGCCAGTTACCGGTCGCCTGACTTGGGGCCGCGGCTGGGCCGTCGAGATCCTGACCGACGATGACGGCGACGGACTCATCGACGAAGACCCCATAGAACTCGTCGATTCGGATGGCGACGGACTGTTCAACGAAGATCCCCCTGATCCGCAAATCGACTCGGACGGCGACGGGAGACTCAACGAGGATCCTCCCAACAAACTCGACGATGATGGCGACGGACTCATCGACGAAGACCCCGTCGAGGCATTCGACAGCGACCTGGACGGGCGCATCGACGAGGACGGGCCCGATCCACAGTTCGACTCAGACGGCGACGGACGGCTCAATGAAGACGGGCTGATGACCGACGGGGACGACGACTTGGACGGCCGCACCAATGAAGACCCATACAATGGCACAGACGACGACGGCGACGGACTCATCGACGAGGACGGGCCACGGCTCCGCGACACCGACGGGGTTGAGACTTGGCTGCGGCCCATCCTCCTCAACGAGCGCCGCAATCTAGCCATCCTCCTCAACGAGCGCTATCTACAAGGGGAGTTCGGCGGTGTGGGGCCGGACGGTAGGTTACTCAACCCCTTTCTGGAAATTCCCAGCGAATTCGGCCCACGCGTCGAGCGAGCCGATCCCATCTCGGGAGACTATTTCAAATCGGGATCGGGTGGCGGCATCAACCGAGTCGACTACGGCAAGATGGTTGACGGCAATCTCTTCACCGCCTTCGGCACGACCAGCACCGACTATCGCGTCGCCGGTATCTACGGCATCCACGGAGGGGGAGCATCCCTCAACCTGATGGGCTTTTACCACATCAATCGCCTCATCTTCCAACCGCGGCCTACCCTACCCGTCACAACCATCGCCAACTACTTCGTTGTCTACGGCGACCCTACAACCGTCAATCACACTTTGGCGACCCTCGAAGTAAAGAAGATTCTCGTCCCTGTGACGCGAGAACACACCGATCCAGTCAAGGACCTGCGCTTCGACCCGCCCGTGCTCATAGGCCGGCTAGATGTCGCTTCACTCGATTCCGATTTTGATTACAAGGAAACGGCAGAGGTAGGCCTCTTTGGCGAGGGCTTCGCCAGCGACGCCTCCTTTACCTCCGAGGTCATCGACGTCGGCACCCCCACGCCCCGCGCCCGGCGCTACAGCCAGCTACTCGAACTCTTCGATGACGCCGGTGTAGTCGAGGCCGAATTCCCCGACCGACTCGGCTCAACGGTCAACTGGGGCAAAGTCCGCTGGCGGGGACGCAAAACGGGTTCCGCTGGCGATATGCGCATCCAGTTCCGCGCCGGCGACGCGCCCAACACGCACATCTACGCCCGCGATAGCGGTGCCAACGAGATCGATACCCGCGGCGAGGACGGTCAGCCGCTCGACGCCTTTTCCTGGCTCAAGCTGCGCCAAGGCCGCATTCCCGAGGCCGAACTTCGCTACAATGAACTCGGTCCAGACTTGGGCAGCGACGGTCCGAGGGGCTGGAGTTTCTGGTCGGCCCCCTTCAGCTTTGAGGACGGGCTTATTGACGAACGCCTCCCCGCAGAGCGCTGGTCCGAGGCGGGAGTGCCTCTGCCGCTACCCACTGGCACCCGCTATCTGCAGTTCCGCATCCTCTTCGACAGCACCATTGAGAGCGCAGTTGCACTCGACTACCTCGAATTCGACTACGACGAACCCCTAGTCTCGGGCGGCGTGGTCGCCGAGGTCTTTCCGCCGCGCGTCGCGCTGGGCGAGACGGTGTCCTTGCGCTACTTCCTACGGCCCTTTTTTGCCGATGGGGAAGAAGGGAGGTTCAATCGCATCGAGTTGACGGTGCCCGATGCTTCAACTCGGATCGACACTTTTAAGTTCGATGGCCGCGCTTGGGAGGAAATCGCCGTGCCTACTGGGGTCAACACCGAAGACCCGCTGCTCCAGGTCGAGCCTCTGCGTCTGGAGCCAGAACCGGACAGTCTCTTCGTCATCGGCCAGTTCGCTCAAACCACCGTCTCGGACCCCCAGACTGGCGAGACCCGGCTGTTGGTCAAGTTTCCGCAGCTAGGTGCTTCTGACTTCAAGGCCCGCCAAAGCATTGAGATCGGCTTGCGGACGCGGCTCTTTCGCGGCTCGGCCCGCTTTGCAGGATCGGTGTGGAACGACCGCCGCGCCACGCGGGAGGCGACGATTCCCCAGCAAGTGCGCGACGGCGACGCAGTGCAGCGAGTGGCTACCGACGCAACGCTGGTCGTCGTCGATGATATCCAAGCGCATCGCCTGCAGATCCAAGCCGCCCCCAATCCCTTTACGCCCAATGGCGACGGCATAAACGACGCGATCGAATTCGCCTTCGACCTTTTTCTGGTCTTGGACCAAGTCGAAGTCGCAGTGGAAATTCTCGACCTGTCGGGGCGCAGGATGCACCGCCTAGGTCCGGTGTCGCGCACCGCGGGTCAGACCAAACTCGAGTGGAACGGCCGCGACGCAGCGGGCCATCTTCTAGCGCCGGGCCTCTACCTCTACCGCCTACAAATCGCGGTTGACCAGACATCCACCGAGGCGCTCGGCGTTCTCTCACTGGTGTACTAAGAGCATAATGACGCGCCTGATTCTCGCCATCTTGCTTCCTGCTACGGCCGTCTGCGGCCAGGGATACCGCCTGACCGCAGATGCCATCCGCGTCGATCGCAATGAGCACTGGCGCGAGTGGATCTTTCAAAACGACGTAGTGCGCACCCTCAACGAGCGGGCCGACTCTACCGGCTTATTTTTGTTCTCGGACGATGCGGTGCAGCCCCGGCTCGTCGCGACAGTGGCCAACGCCGCGCTCGCCGCTGGGCAATTTAGCTACGTCGATGCCGTACGCACCAACGGAGAAACCGTACAAGGGGGAGTCACAGCACTGAGCAATGACCGAATCGCGGCGCGACTCATCGACGGCGATCTAGACACCTTCTGGGAACCCGCTGCCGCGGACTTTTCCGCCGCAGGGCTGCGCAACTGGGAATTGCTAGTCGACCTCGGCCGCTTAGCCTTTATCGACAGCATCACCGTCTCTTTTCCCGCTGGGGACGCACCCAAGGCTTTCTCGCTCTTCGTCTCCCTCGGAGAGCCATTCCCCTTTCCCGACGGCAATAGTCTCAGTTTCTCACTGGTAGCGGAGACCAAAGAGACGGACTTGGCCCCTCCCGGAGCCGATGGCCTAGTGCGGCAATCCTACCCCATAGCGCCTCTTTTGCGCGCCGACTTCAATCTGGACGGTCAGCCGGATCTGCAAGGATCTTTTCTTCAGTACATACGCCTGAAGATTACTGAGTCCGATCTCGAACGCCACCGCTTCGTCGGTGAGGGGGATGCCGGTCTCGACGCCTATCAGGCGTTACCGCCCGAGCGGCGCGGCGCGGTGGTCCACCAGCGGCTGACGGCGGGAGACTTCCTCATCGAGATCGACGAGGACACCTATTTCAACGACGTATCCGCTGCGCAACGGGGACCTATCCGCTACTTCGAGCGCGAAGTGCCGCGCGTCGCCGAAGTACAGGTCTGGACCAAGGGTGCCAACCTAGCCCTCAATCCGCGAGCGCGCGCCGGAGACTCCTACGAAATAGGAGGTAGGGGTACGCCCAATCAAGCCACCGATGGACTCTACCAGACCGAATGGACGGCCTGGGGCTACGATCCAACCATCGTCCGCGGCACCATGTGGCTGGACTTAGGCGCAACCTTCTGGGTCGATGGCCTCTACGCAGTGATGCGCCGCCAGCGCAGCGGTTCCGCCTTCGCCGGCCACGGCTTTCTAGTCTCCGACGGGACCCAACTTAAACCCGTGCAACTAGATACCGCCGAGGATTTCGTCCAGCTCGAAGAGGCCCTGCAGTGGCACGACATCATCAGCGCGGAACGCTTCGACAACCGACAGCCGAGAGTGCTGATGTTCGGCGAGGAGTTCGCACCGCGCAAGATCCGCTTCGTGCAAATCCGCAACCTGCTCAGCCCCGGCAGCGGTGCCCGCCTCGCTGAAATGCAGCTCCACGGCGTTGGCTACCCAGTCGATGTCTCGCTGCACTCACCGCCGATCCGCCTTACCGACGCTCGCGGCAACTTCGTGCGCAAGACCCTGCCGCGGATCGCGTGGAGCGCCGACGCCGTCATACGAGAGGAAGACCCCCTCACCGACCAGACTATCGAGCGCATCGAGCCATTGGATCAGCACCCCGAAATCCGCCTCGATATTCAGACCCGCACCTCGGATCAGACCGACACCAACTTCACATACTATCAGGTCGTGACCGTTGCTGGCAACGAAGAGCGCACGGAAGTGACGAAAGAGGTTTACGACGAGATCGCCTTGGAGTGGACGGCCTGGGAGATCTGGCAGACCCTGCCCGCCAGCCGGAAACACGCCTCGCGCACCGACGACGACGGCGACGGCCTCACCGACGAGGATCGGATTGACCTGATTGACAACGATGGCGACGGTCTGGTGGACGAGGACGGTCGCAAACTGCGTCGCGCACCGCGCTCCAGCTTTGACAAGGACGGCGAACTGGCGTTTGTCGGCTGGAGCGAGTGGAGCGAGAACTACCAGCCCACCGCCGGTCGCAGCGAGGCCGCCATCACCTCGCCCAGCCCGCGCAAATTCGTCCAAATTCGCTTCAAGATCTCTTCTGAAGATCCCTTTAAGACGGCGAGAATTCGCTCGTTCCACCTTGATCTGGCACCCCCGCTGGCGCTGGAACTAGCCGGCGAACTGGCGCTTTTGAGCTCGCAGGGCATGACGCGGCCTATTGGCGACCTTGGTACCGCATCTGAGGACTATAGCCCGCCGCGCGGCATCAACCCGCTGGCCCCGCAGCATTTTTCATATTTCGCGCGCCTCGCCGCGCCCGACCCCAACGATCCGACCGTTCGCGATGGCGTCGATGAGATATTGATCGTCGCCCCCCAAGCGGCCGAGCCGCTGGGCGTGCGCATAGGCCGGGTCGAGGTCGAGCGGCAGGCGTCAGATCTCGATCCGGCGATTTTCTCGACCCGCGTCCTCAAGACTCATTTTGATCAAGCCTTCGCGCGCGGACCCGACGGACGCTTACAAGACGCCGACGGCCAGACCATAGCGATTCTGCCAACCAGCCCCGATTCGCTCTATTTGCGCTTTCCCGCCTCGCTCAACGCCGATCTACCCCCGGATGTCCACGCCTTGGTCGAGGTACAATTCGCTTCGCAAACCTTCCGCGAGGGAATTCTCTTTCCTGCTTTTGCTCGTTCTTCGACTGATGCTGAAGGCTTTTTCCAGCGCGTCGATGCGGAAGCGCAGGACGCCACTGAGCTAGTCGCCAGCGGCACGGCGCGCGTCTCGTTGCAATCAGCCGGCCACCGGTTAATAAACGATGTGCAGGTAGCCCGCGTTTTTACCCCGAACGGCGACGGAGTCAACGACCTACTCCAAGGCCGCTTCGTGCTTTTGCGGATATTGGCAGAGCGGCGGCTGGACATCGCCTTCTACGATTTGGCGGGGACGTTGCGCGGACGCGCCGGAAGCGACTTGGGGCAGGCCGGTCAGTGGAACTTCACTTGGGACGGCCGCGACGAACGCGGGCAGTTGGTGCCGCCGGGGATCTACCTGTGCCGGATTAAGATCGCAGCGGACCGGGGAGCCGAAGAGGAAACCTTTCCGGTCCACGTGGCTTATTGAGACGGCGCTGTCAAACGCCGCGACTTTCGCTCAACCTACTCCTCTTCCCGCACCCACGTCCCACTCCGCCCGCCCCGCTTCTCCATTAGCCGCAACTCGGAAATCACCATTCCGCGATCGACGCCCTTGCACATGTCGTAAATGGTCAAAAGTGCCGTGCTCGCCGCCACCAAAGCCTCCATTTCCACACCCGTGCGGTCGTCAATTTTGGCCTCGGCCGCGACTTCGATCCGATCCTCGCCAACGTGCAAATCCACGCGGATCGCCGTGAGGTTGATCGGGTGGCACAAAGGGATTAACTCTCCCGTGCGCTTGGCGGCCATAATCCCGGCCAGCCGCGCCGCTTCCAAGACGCTGCCTTTAGCGACTTTATTTTCAGCGATCAGCCGCGCCGTCGCGCGGTCCATGCGGATCTCGCCGCGCACCCGCGCCAGCCGCGCCGTCGGCTCCTTGCCGCCTACATCGACCATCTTGAGGCGGCCCTGCTCGTCGAGGTGAGTCAGCTCGTCAGTCACTACATGTTCTCGATAATTGCCGCGCCGAACTCCGAGCACTTGACCTCGGTCGGCTCGTCCATCAGCCGCGCAAAGTCGTACGTGACGACCCGGTTCGCAATCGTCTGTTCCAGCCCCTTGACGATCAGGTCGGCCGCCTCGTTCCAGCCCAAGTGGCGGAGCATCATGTCGCCCGACAGGATCACCGAACCGGGGTTGACCTTGTCTTGGCCGGCGTATTTGGGAGCGGTGCCGTGGGTGGCCTCAAAGATGGCGTGACCCGTGGTGTAGTTGATGTTGCCGCCTGGAGCAATGCCAATCCCGCCGACGCAAGCGGCTAGCGCGTCGCTGATGTAATCGCCGTTGAGGTTCATCGTGGCGATGACCGAGTACTCGGCCGGGCGCGTGAGGATCTGCTGCAAAAAGGCGTCGGCGATCGCGTCCTTGACGGTGATCTCGGTGCCGTTGACGACGATGCTAGTCCAAGGGCCGCCGTCGATTTCTTCGCCGCCATAAGCCTTTTGCGCCACCTCGTAGCCCCAGTCGCGGAAAGCCCCTTCGGTGAACTTCATGATGTTGCCTTTGTGGACCAAGGTCACGCTATCGCGGCCTTGGGCGGCGGCGTAGTCAATGGCGGCGCGAACCAGCCGCTCGGTGCCCTCTTGTGAGATCGGCTTGACGCCCAAACCTACGGTGTCTGGAAAGCGGATTTTGCCGTAGCGATCGGCAAAGTGCTCTGCCAGCAGATCCTTAAAGCGCGCGTTGTCGTCCGTGCCTTGCTCAAACTCGATCCCGGCGTAGATGTCCTCGGTGTTCTCGCGGAAGATGACCATATCCACTAGCTCGGGTTGCCGCACCGGCGAAGGCACACCGCTGAAGTAGCGCACGGGGCGCAGACACACGTAGAGGTCGAGGATCTGGCGCAAAGCCACGTTGAGGCTGCGGATCCCACCGCCGACTGGCGTCGTCAGCGGGCCCTTGATGCCAACCAGATAGGTACCGAAAGCCTCCACTGTAGCGTCGGGCAGCCAGCTAGCGGTCTGCTCGAAGGCCTTCCCACCGGCCAAAACTTCCATCCAAGCGATCCTCCGCTGACCGCCATAAGCCTTCTCGACGGCTGCGTCGAAAACGCGCACGGCCGCCGCCCAGATATCCGGCCCCGTGCCGTCGCCTTCGATAAAGGGGATGATGGGCTGGTCTGGAACGCTGAGCGCGCCATCCACTACGGTTATTTTCTCTCCGTTTGCGGGGACCTTGGGCTGCCAATCGGCCATAGTGCAAAACTCCTCGTGTCTTTTGTTTGTTTTAAGGAATAATCGGCCCGGTTCGACCGCTGTAGCTGCGCCCGGAGCCTGTCTGTCGCAGCTTTTGAATCTAAGACTTTCGCCCGAGACGGCCAATGCAGGCCGCCAAGGCACTGCGTTCGACCTCAACCAGTTCGCAGGCGAACACATCGGCATAGGCGCGCAGGAGTTCAGACTCGACTTCACCCCGATCCAACGCGCACCCCAAGAGCGAGGCCATCGTAGTTATCTCCTCGCTGTCCAAGCCGCAGGGCTTGATCGCCGCAAAGTGGCTCAGGTCGGTAGCCACATTCAGGGCCAGACCGTGCGTTGTGATCCAGTGCCGCACATTGACGCCGATCGACGCCACCTTGGACGAGCCGACCCAAGCGCCGGTCAATCCGCCCCGAGCCTCTCCCTCCAAGCCATAGGCAGCCAACGTGCGAATCAGCACGGCTTCCAAATCGCGCAAGTACTGATGTACGTCTCGACCGCGCTGGCGCAGATCGACAATCGGATAGGCCACGATCTGGCCCGGCCCGTGAAACGTCACACTGCCCCCGCGGTCAATCTCGACCACATCTAGCTCTTGGGTTAGGAGATGCTCGGGCAGCGTCGCTCGTCCGCCGGTATAGGTTGGCGGGTGTTCGACCAACATCAGCGTGTCCGGAATTTGCTCGGCTCGCCGCAATTGGCGCAGCGACTCTTGCCAAGCCCAAGCCTGGGCAAAATCGATCCGCCCAACTCGGCAAACGCGCGTTTCATTCATGGATAGCTTCTTTTTTAGCAGAACTCCGACCGGAGGAACGGCCCGGATTCATAACGCCACTTCCCCCATCACCCTTCACAATATACCTTTTTCGCCAAGGAACCGCTCACGCTCGTCAGATCATTCGTCAGCAACAAATCGATTCCTGAGAAAGCAGGAAGACTTCGACCATGGAAAACAACGCCTATCCCGAGTTGACAGATCTCAACATCCGATTGCAGGAGCTAGAGAGCCAAGGGTATACCGTGTTCCCCGAGTATCTCGACCGCGACACTACAGCCGCAATTCGCGCTCATATCGACAGCCTCGTCGGCCCCATTGTGTCCGGCGATCGCACCGCCGCCAGACGCGACCTGCGGCATCCCATTCCAGGGGCGATCATGGCCCGCTTAGTGAACAATCCCGCGACCCTCGAACTCGCTGCAACATTGATCGGGTCGCGCGATCTTCGCCTGCGCGAACAAGTTTTCATCCGCAGCGACCCTTCGCCGCCGCCGTACCAAGCTCCGCAATGGCACATCGACGCGGCCTTTTGCCGCGCAGAGTTTGAAGTCAGGCCGCGACAGGTCTATTACCAGATGCTGCATTGCTGTAGTACGGTTTCTGCCGGAGGGGCCGCGTTTATGATCGTGCCCGGCTCGCACAAGTTGTCTCTCGCAGCCAGCGATAAGGCAGAGCGAGCGGAGGGACGGGGACCCATCCAGAATCACACCGCCTCAGTCCCCGAGGCAAATGACGCCGACGGCATTGAAATTTGCGCCAACGATGGAGATCTCATCATCTTCAATCCCCTGTGTTACCACTCCAGTTCTCCCAACCGGACAGATCAGCCCCGCTACGTATATTTCACTTCGTTTTATCACCCCTCAGCGGCCCGCCTAATAGAACTAGTGCGCCGAACCAAGTACCGCGACAACTTTCCCGACTCATTGCGCCAAGGATTGCCGCCCGAACTTCAGAGTTTGCTCGATTAGCATTCCAGAGTAGAACAATCAACGCGACGGTCAGCAGTTTGTCCCTGCGTACATTCGGCAACCGCGCCTTTCATTCATGCGCGGGCCAGACAGAGGGTTATTCTTGCACAAAAACGACGAAATTTCTATATTTAACTGCTCAGCTTTGTTTTTTAGCACTCTCTTTTTTTGAGTGCCAGTTTTTCGTGCAAAACGAAATTTTCCATCCATCCACCACCAACACTAGGAGGCATATATTATGGCTGCCAAGCAGCTAGAATTTGATATGGCGGCGCGCGACGCGCTGCAACGAGGCGTCGATCAGTTGGCCGACGCCGTCAAGGTGACGCTGGGGCCAAAAGGCCGCAACGTCGTGTTAGACAAGAAGTTCGGGTCGCCGACCGTCACCAAAGACGGCGTCACTGTCGCCAAGGAAATCGAGCTCAAAGACGCCTATGAAAACATGGGCGCGCAGATGGTCAAGGAAGTCGCTTCCAAGACCAGCGATGTCGCCGGCGACGGCACCACCACCGCCACGGTCTTTGCCCAGATTATCTTCCGCGAGGGCCTCAAAAACGTAACTGCCGGTGCCAATCCCATGGACCTCAAGCGCGGCATCGACAAAGCCGTTGCCGTCGTCGTGGACGAGATTCGCAAGTCCAGCGAGGAAGTCAAGTCGCGCGAGGAAATCGCCCAAGTCGGCACCATCTCGGCCAACAACGACTCGGCCATCGGCGAGCTGATCGCCGACGCCATGGAAAAGGTCGGTAAGGACGGCGTCATCACCGTCGAAGAGGCCAAGGGCACCGATACCAACCTCGATGTGGTCGAGGGCATGCAGTTCGACCGCGGGTACCTGTCTCCCTACTTCGTCACCGATCAAGAGGGGATGACCGCCGAGCTCGAAGACGGCTATATCCTGATCCACGACAAGAAAGTCTCCTCAATGCGCGATTTGGTCCCGGTCCTCGAAAAGACCGCCCAACTCAGCAAGCCCTTGCTGATTATTGCCGAGGATGTCGAGGGCGAAGCCCTAGCGACGCTAGTAGTCAACAAAATTCGCGGCACCATCAAGGTCGCCGCGGTCAAAGCCCCGGGCTTCGGCGACCGCCGCACGGCCATGCTCGAAGACATCGCCACCCTCACCGGTGGCCGAGTCATCTCCGAAGAAGCAGGGCTTAAGCTCGAAGGCGTCACGCTCGACGACCTCGGCCAAGCCAAGCGCGTCGTCCTCGACAAGGACAACACCACCATCGTCGAAGGCGCGGGTCAGGCCGCGGACATCCAGGGCCGCGTCGCCCAAATCCGCCGCCAGATTGAGGAAACGACCTCAGACTACGACCGCGAGAAGTTGCAGGAGCGGCTGGCCAAGCTCGCCGGCGGCGTCGCCGTGATCAATGTCGGTGCTCCGACCGAGACCGAAATGAAGGAAAAGAAAGCTCGCGTCGAAGACGCGCTGCACGCCACCCGCGCCGCCGTCGAAGAAGGCGTCGTCGCCGGTGGGGGCGTCGTCTTCCTCCGGGCCCAAGCAGCGCTCGACCAGATCGAAGCCGAAGGCGACGAGGCCGTGGGCGTCAGCATCATTCGCCGCGCTCTCGAAGAGCCGCTGCGGATGATCGCCGACAATGCCGGTGCCGAAGGGGCCATCGTCGTCCGCCAAGTCGCCGATGGCGAGGCGGCCTTTGGCTTCAACGCCCGCACCGAGGAATACGAGGATCTGCGCACAGCAGGCGTCGTCGATCCAGCCAAGGTCTCGCGCACTGCGCTCGAAAACGGCACCAGCATCGCTTCGCTCTTGCTGACGACCGAAGCACTGATTGCCGAGCTACCCGAAAAGCCCGCTCCGGCCCCTGCTGGGCCTCCTGGCGGCGACATGTACGGCGGCGGAATGGGCATGTAGCCCTCCCATCGCAAATAGAAAAGGCTCGCTGCTTCTTTGGCAGCGAGCCTTTTTTTGTTCTTCCCTTGCTCACATCCACAATCTGTAGAGCAAGGGGTCGCGGAACTGCCCATCCTCTTGGACGGCGTAGTGCAATCCCGGCCTCCGAGCTCCACGTCCCTCGTCCAAAAGCGCGATGGACTGCCCTTTGAGCACGTAATCCCCCACATCGACGAACAGGCGCGCGTTGTATCCATATTGAGTCAGCAGACCATTGCCGTGGTCGAGAATCACCACGTAGCCGAGGTCCTTGTCGTAGCCCGCTTGCATCACTTGGCCCGCGGCACTGGCTCGTACCAAGCTGCCCGCAGCCGCAGCAATAACAACCGAGGGATGTTCTTCGCTAAAGGGCCTGAGCACTGGCCCGCGCAACGGCCACAAGGTAGGGACGGTATGGACGTGACCCCAACGCAACCGCTGTATAAAGGAGATGTAGGGGGGACCATCGCTGGGCTGCGCTGCCTCCTCGTCTAATACCTCGGGCTTGCCTAAGATAGCGCGCAGTCGGTCATTGCCGCGCTTGAGTCGAACCAGCATTTTTTCGAGCTGATTGATCTGGCTCACTTGCTCTTCGAGCAGGGCATTATCCTGCTCGAGCTGTGCCGCCTGCTGCGTTAGCTCGTATTTGTCGAAATAAGACCAAAGCCCAAAGGGCAAAAACGAGAGCAAGACGAGACTGCACAACCCCAGCAACCACAAATATGCGCCGGAGATTTTAAACTCAAAGGTCTTGCGGCCCTTTTCTGGAATGACGATTAAGGTAATGTTGCTGCCCTTGAACATCGGTGTTTTCACCAGCCGGCGACAAAACTTCGGCTATTTTCTCTAGTCAATATACCCTTCGGCAACCATAATACCAATCCGTTTCTCCACGCGCTCCATGTCGTAGTTGCTTGGCGGTCCGTTTTCGTCTGTAAGATGAATTAATCCTAAATTCAATATATTTTATATCTGACGTTTAAGCCGCGCTCTCGCTTAAAAAACAATAGATCGCCCGTGTCGCCATTCCGCCTCTTACCCTTAGCACTGTGCATGCTCGTGCCATTAAGCAGCCCCATTCGCGCCGAGCACCTAGTTATGACTTCGGCGGATATATGGGAAAACTGGGTGTACCCCCCCGGCGTTTTGCACCTAGACGAAGCAGGCTCGCTGCGGCCGGTGCATATCGGCAAAGACATTGACCCGCTCTCTGCGGCTATTGTTCGCGGGGCCGGAGCGGCACCATCTACTGCTGTCCGCGCCTTTGACGGAGACCCCGCTACTAGCTGGAGTCCTCCGCCGGGCACGGCCCCCAAAGACTGGTGGCTCGAGATCGACTTGGGGCAGGTGTTCCCCGTCCAACAGATTCGCCTAAGCTTTGCCGACAGCGCGCCGCCCTTGCCCTTTTTTAATCTCTCGCTCTCCAAGGGCGAGCGCTTTATCAACAGCGCCAACGTCGTCGTCGAAGGCACCCTACTCTACAGCCACAGCCAGCGCTTCGCCTTCAACGAGGTGCGCGATGTCGCGATCAATCTCGACGACGAACTCGTCCAAGTTCTCCGCATCGAAGCCACTCGCGAAATAACCGGTGCGCCCGCGCTCGCCGAAATCCAAATCAGGGCCTTTGGCGACAATATCGCCTTTGACCTGATTGCCAAAGGCGGCACTGTCGATGTCGAGGCGGCCGTCGTCGCCGTGGCCGGCATTCCTTCGGTCATGTTCGACGGCGACCTCTCGACCATGTGGCGCGTCAACCCCCTCGCCAAAGGCTCCAGCGGCGACAGCGAGACCTTCGGCGATTACCGCATCGATCTAGGGGCGACCTACTGGATCGATTCGGTCTGGCTCTTGGGTGAGCCGTTGGGCATTCCGCCGCGGAAACGGCATCACTACGCCAACTTCCTCTCCTATCAGATGCAGTACTCCGACGGCTCGCTAGCACCTGACGGCTCGCTGGCTTGGCAGGCGTTAGCCTCTATTCCCCCCGATCCTCGCTACCTCTTCGATGTGCGCAACTTTCGCCACGATGTCCCCCTAATCGCCGCCCGCTACCTGCGTTTGATCTACCCCACTAGCCAAGGCGGCAACATCATCGGCGGTGGCCTGTCGGGCAGCGATATCGCCAACACCGGTCGCTTGGACGGGCTGGGCCTAGTCAGCGAGTTCCAAGTGTACGGCGAGGGGTACCCCGCCCGCGTCGTCCTGCGCTCGCCCGTTATCGACCTCGGCTCCAATTGGAATATCACGGCAATTGAGTGGGAAATTGACGCACCGCTCGGGGCTCTGTTCGCCTTGCGCAGCCGCACCGGCGACCACGTCGTCGAGCAGATGCGCTATTTCGACAAAAACGGCAAAGAGGTTACCAAAAGGCGCTACGAAAAGCTGATCGCCTCGTTTCGCGGCCCCATCGAAACCACGCTCCAACCGGGCGATGGCTGGAGCGTGTGGAGCGAGGAATACCTCCGTACGGGCACCCGCTTCCGCTCGCCTTCGCCCCGGCGCTACGTCCAGCTCGAAGCCGAGCTGCGCGCCGACAGCCCGCAGGCCGGCATTGCCCTCGACGCGCTTGCCTTGATCTACTCTCGTCCTTTGGCGCGCACCGCGGTTGGCGAAGTCCACCCCGCGCGCGTCGAACCGGGCGAGCAAACCGACTTCACGTACTTCCTCCGCCCAGAATTCGCTCGCGACAGCCAGGGCTTTGAGGCCATCGCCCTCGAAGCCTCGGTGCCCCTCGCGTTCCGCGCCCTGCAAATCGACGACGCGACAATCAATGTCGAAGTGGAAGAGACAAATGCGGGCCTCCGCTTGCATTTGCCCAAGCGAATCTCGGCCGCCGAGCGCGTCGAGCTAGATTTTGCCGCCACTGTCTTCCAAAACAATACCCGCTTCCGCGCCTTTCTAGAGCGCGAAAGCGGGCTTGACACCCTGCGTCAGCAGGTCGATCCAGGCGATGCAATTCCCGATTTAGCGGGAGCGGGCGACGCGGTGTCGCTGCCCGTGGACGAGAGCTTACTCTCGCGCCTAGACATAGGCGCGGGGATTTTTACTCCCAACGGCGACGGCGTCAACGACGCGCTGGCCATCTCTTTCGACGTGCTCAAGGTCCTAGACGCCCGCCCCATTGAAGCCCGCGTCTATGACCTGCGCGGCCAGCTAGTCCGCACGCTGCGAGATGCCGCCGGCGTGGCCGGCCACTATCAGCTAACTTGGGACGGCCGCCGCGACTCCGGCGCGCTAGCCCCGCCCGGCCTTTACCTCTTCCGCTTGCAGATCGCTGGCGACTCCGCCACCCGCACCTTGGTCCGCAGTATCGGCCTGAGCTACTAAACGCCTAGCTCGCGCATCAGCGCCCCGTGCGAGCCACCGTGCAGTTCGGGTCGCATATAGACCTTGCGCACGTAGTCGAGCCCGCCGGACAAATGCTCAAACTGCTCCTCTAGGGCACCGAAGAGCCGCGCTTGCGACACAAAGCCGAGCTGGGCCAACTCGGCTGCCGCCCCATAAGCCCTTCTGCCCTGCTCCAAGTAGTAGCCGCCAAGCCCCTGCCGCTCGACCCACGTGCGGAAGAGCCCAGTGGTAAAAAGCGCGTAGTCGCCTACGTGTCGGCGGATATCCATCTCGCGGTCGAAGGACCAACGCCGTTCTGGTTGCCGCTGTCGCCCGAGTTCCACCAACATCTCGGCGATGGTTTCAAGTGGCTGGCCGCGCAGATCGCGGATGCGGTAGAGCTGATCGGTGCGCGCAAAGCTCACCAACAGATCGACGACGTACTCGACTACTTCGCGGTCGGCAATGCCCAACGAAGTGAACCCAGGAAAAACCAAACGTTGGAAAAAAGACCGTAGTCCGGACGGCGAGATCGGCTTTGTAATGCGACGCGGCATGTCGTATCAAAAACGTTCAGGTCAGAAAGTTGTGTTGGTCATAAGGTAAGTAAAGGTCATATCCCCGTTCCAGTCCTCAATCGAATCTTTGTAACGAGTAACGCTGGTCATGCTGTCGTCGGCTATCACTCGCGAAAGTCCGGCGACCACGGTAAAACCGGGGCGGTATTTGTAGGTAAGCGTCAAATCGACTTCCTCGCCCAAATGACTCGACTCCAAGTCGCCCTTTTGCGCTGTGCGGAAAGAGTGCCCGTGGACTCCGAGGGAGACCTGATCACTCAACGGCAACGCCGCCTTGAGCGCTAGGTCCTGCAGTCCGAGCCCGCCCGTGTGGACCGGGATATTGAGAAACAAATCGGCGTACCCATAGTACTTGTGATTGGTCGCAAAGAGCGTGTCAAAGACCTTGGTCTTGTCATCGGCCAGATCGTCGTCGCCAGACAGGTAATCGTACCACAAAGTGAGGTCTAGCCCGCCTAAAGACCCGCCAATGCGCCCACCGAACATGAAGGCCGATACGTCTTGGGCGCTGCGCTGACCGGTCTGGAAAGAACCCTCGAAACGGTAGGAGTACGCCGTCTTCTTCCCCGCCAAGCGCGCCCCCATAGTGACCTGATCCGTGTCTTTAGCTCCGTCCTTGTTGTAGAGCGCGTAGAGGTCCAAGCTGCCAGCCGGCAGTTGCTCCAAGGTCGCGTACGCACCCGTCAAATAGGCGTCGTCTGCAAACTGAGCCGAGGTCGAGTCCGACTCGGTCACCTGAATCGCCGTCAGGTTCACCTGTCCCCAAGAGGGTGCCAACAGCAGTTGCAGACCGTCGAAAACCCGGCCTTGCTGGGTCCACTCGACCGCGCCGATCAGCCGCTGACCACCAAGGGCGACGATCTGACGGCCAATTTTGAGCGAGTGGTCGCCGTCGCCCAGTTTCTTCAGGTGGACATAACCCTGATGCAGGTCAAACTTATCGGCGCTGTAATCCGTCAGGGTATTCTTTTCCTCACCCCACAAGCGCACATCTTGGAGCTGGATCATCAGATCGACATCGCTATCGAGCGAGGCCACCATCTGGGTTCGCACCCGCATGGAGGTGAAGGAGTCGTAGTTGTTTGCAAATGGATCGCGGAACTCGTAGCGCGGCCGAATCTGGCCACCCCAGACAATCGCGGCCCCCATGCGGGAGCCGGACTGCTCTTTTTTAGCGTAGCTGGCGCTGGATGCAACTACGCTCAAAAGAAATGCGGAATAGATTGCAAGACGCACGGCGTTCCTCCGACGTAAAGATGGCATGGATGTAGATTAAGTTAAACCGCGAATCTCGGTCAAGCTACCTGCTTTGGGGCGGTTTCGTCTAGAGTTTCCCGTTCCTCATCCGGTACTGCGCCCGGTTCGACCAACGCCGGGCCGTCGAGGAAGCGCAGTAGGTGGCCGCGCAAATCGTAGAAGTGCTCGTGCTCACACACCGTGCGTCGATCTCGCGGCCGCGGGAATTCCACCGGCAGAACGTCGCCGACCTTGGCCTGCGGGCCGCTGGTCATCATCACTACGCGGTCGGAGAGAAAAAGCGCCTCATCCACATCGTGGGTCACCATGATTGCGGTAATCCGGTCTCGCCGCCAGACCTCCAACAGCACGTCTTGCAGCTCGGTGCGAGTCAGCGAATCGAGCATTCCAAATGGCTCGTCGAGCAGCAGTAGCTTGGGCTTGAGCGCAAAGGCGCGGGCAATCCCCACGCGCTGGCGCATCCCCTGCGATAACTCGGCCGCGCGCTTGTCGAGCGCGTCAACCAAGCCCACGCGGTTGAGATAGTACTCGGCTATTTCCCGTCGCTCGCGCTTGCTGCCGTGCGGAAAGACTTGTTCGACGCCGAGCAGCACATTCTCCATGGCCGTCATCCACGGAAACAGACTCGGCGACTGGAAGACCATCCCACGGTCGGGTCCCGGTCCGGTAACCCGGCGTCCGTCTATGTAAATGGCCCCGTCGGAGATCTTGTTGAGGCCGGCGATCATCGACAGCACCGTTGACTTGCCGCAGCCCGAGTGGCCAATGATGGAGACGAATTCTCCTTGTTCAATCCGCAAATCAAAGCCCTTGACCACGGCCATTGGCCCATCGACCGTCGGATAGACCTTGGCGAGATTCGCGAATTCAATATACGCATTCATCGAGACTGCTCCATAGGTTCTAGATTGGGTAACGCAAGTTCCTTGAACTCAGCGTGCTGAGCCAACCCTTGGTCGGGCCGCACTTCGAGCAAATAACTGTTGATGGCGTTGCGGACGACTTTGTAGCCGACATCGCTATTGAGCTCGGTGCGGTCGCGGGGCCGGTCCAGTTCCACCTGAAAATGGGGCCCTAGCGTCGCGGCCTGCGACGCGGCTCCGGGCTTGAGCGGGATGATGCGGTCGGCGAGGACCAAGCCCTCGTCAACGTCGTTGGTGATCAGCACTGCGGTCTTGCGCTCCTCGCGCCAGATCTTCTCAATCTCGGCCTGCAAGGTGCCCCGCGTCAGCGCATCGAGGGCGCTGAGCGGCTCATCCATCAGCAAAATCTCTGGGTCCATCGCCAAGGCGCGCGCAACGGCTACCCGCTGGCGCATGCCCCCTGAAAGCTCAACCGGCCGCTTTTGCAGTGCCGGCGTCAGATGGACCATCTCGACGTAGCGCTCGACGTGGGCGCGGCGCTTTTTCGCTGGCCAAGCGGAGAAGAGGTGATTGACTACCAAGGCTACGTTGCCATAGACGGTCAGCCACGGCAGCAGCGAATAGTTCTGGAAGATGACGCCGCGCTCGGGACCGGGGCCGACGATCGGTTTGCCGTCGATGAGGATTTCGCCCTCGTCAGGGTCGCTTAGACCGGCGATCAGCGAGATCAGCGTGGTTTTGCCGCTACCTGAAAAACCGACGATGGCCACGAATTCTCCCCGTTCGATCTCCAAGCTGACGTTCGCGAGCACCTCGGTGCGCTCGGCACCTTCGCCATAGGCTTTGCTGACATTGCGCAATTCGAGAAAAGCCATGCCCATGCCCTCAGGTGCCGACCGGCTCGTCGCCGAAGCTGACTAGCTTGTGCAGGATGACCATCGCCCGGTCGAGCATAAAGCCGATAAAGCCAATGGTCAGCACGGCCACCAAGATCCGCGCCAACGAGTGGCTGCTGCCGTTTTGAAACTCGTCCCACACGAACTTGCCCAAGCCTGGGTTTTGTGCCAACATCTCCGCGGCGATCAGTACCATCCAGCCGACGCCGAGCGAGATGCGCAGGCCCGTGAAGATGTAGGGCAGCGAGGCCGGCAGGACGATCTTAAAAATCCGGTCTTTGACCCCGAGGTTGAGCACCCGCGCCACATTGACGTAATCCTGACTTAGCGACGACACGCCCAAGGCGGTGTTGATCAGCGCTGGCCACAGCGAGCACAGCGACACAGTGACCGCCGAATTGATAAAGGACTTTGCAAAAAGTCCGTCGTTGGTCGTGTAGAGGGCACTGACCACCATCGTCACTAGCGGCAGCCAAGCCAGCGGCGACACGGGCTTGAATATCTGGATCAATGGATTAAACGCGTTCATCACCGTGCGACTCATGCCGCAAAACAGGCCGAGTGGTACGGCCACCAGTGCAGCCAGCACAAAGCCGGCGAAAACCGTGTACAGGCTAGTGCCGATCTGGTCCAGATACGTCGGCTTGCCGGTGTATCGGCGAATCTTGACTTGGGCTTGTGGGTTTGCGGCCAATTTCTCGGCGTTGCGCTTTTCCTGCCGCTCGTAGAACGCCTGCGCTTTTTCCCGTTCTTCCACGTGCTCTTCCCACAGGCCTACCGCCTGCTGGTAGGCCTGCGTCGGCCCGGGGATATTGCCCAAGCTGGTCTCGATTTGGGCGGCGATCAACGACCACAGCATCAGGAAGGTGACGAACGCGCTCACGGGCACGCCGATCAGGGTCCAGATGTCGCGGACCTGCTGGCCGGGATTTTCCCCGGCGGCTAGTTTGACCACCGGCGTCAGCCAAGTCAGCCCGACGAAAATGAGGATTTTGTTCAGCTTATCGACTAGCAATCTACCGCCTCCTATTTCATCGACGTTTTGGTGTAGTCGTCCTTGATACCCACGCGAAATTTGTGCAGATAGGCGTTGGGCTGGCGACCGTCGTACTCGACTCCATCTATAAAGTCGCTGGTCGGCTCCTTGTAGCCGTCGGTTTGGGGAATCTCGTCGGCTGTCAAGTAACCATCCTCCACGAGCAGAGCTGCGGCCTCGTGCCAGATGTCGGGCCGGTAGATCTCCTTAATCGTCGCGTGATACCAAGAGTCGGGTTTGGGGGCGTCGATCTGGCCCCAGCGCCGCATCTGGGTCAAGAACCAAATGCCGTCGCTGTAGAAAGGGTACGTGGCGGCGTAGCGGTAGAACACATTGAAGTCCGGCATTGCGCGCTTGTCGCCCTTTTCAAACTCAAAAGTGCCGGTCATGCTGTTGGCGATGACCTCAAAGTCAGCGCCGACATACTCCGAGCGGGAGAGGATCCGCGCCGCTTCAACGCGGTTTTTTGGCTCGCCATCTTCGCCTTCCTCGTCGAGCCACTTGCCAGCGCGAATTAGCGCCTTGACCACCGCTTTGTGCGTGTTGGGGTGCTTGTCGGCCCAAGCCTTGCTGACGCCAAAGACCTTTTCCGGATTGTTCTTCCACACGTCGTAGTTGGTCGTCACCGGCACGCCAATGCCCTTGAACACGGCCTGTTGGTTCCACGGTTCGCCCACGCAGTACCCGTAGATGGTGCCCGCTTCCAAGGTCGCCGGCATCTGCGGCGGCGGCGTCACCGACAGCAGCACATCGGCATCGGTCATGCCGGTTATGTCCTCGCTAGTGTAGTAACCCGGACTAATGCCGGCGGCGGCCAGCCAGTAGCGCAGCTCGTAATTGTGCGTCGAAACCGGAAAGACTATGCCCATCTTGAACCCGCGGCCCTCGTCTCGGTAGGCTTCCACAATCGGCTTGAGCGCATCGGCCTTGATCGGGTGGGTCGGCTTGCCGTCTGCGCGCTTGGGCACGTGGGGCTTCATTTGCTCCCAGACCTCGTTGGCGACCGTGATGCCATTGCCGTTGAGATCCATGCTGCAGGCGGTAATAATGTGGGCTTGAGTGCCAAAGCCAATGGTCGCGCCAATCGGCTGTCCGGCCAGCATGTGCGCCCCGTCTAGTTCGCCGTCGATGACGCGGTCGAGCAGCACCTTCCAATTGGCCTGCGCCTCCAAGGTGACGAAAAGCCCCTCATCCTCGAAGAAGAACTGCTCCTTGGCAATGACCAAAGGCGCGCAGTCGGTCAGCTTGATGAAACCGAACTTGAGTTCGTCTTTTTCTAATGCTAGTTCCCCAGCACCGATTCCCTCGGCGCAGGACAAGACGGCCAAGGCAACGGCTGCGATAACTGCTTTCATAATCTCCTCATTTAGCGGTGGTTTTTTCGACTCGTTCAATGCGCACGGCGCACTGCTTGTAGTTGGGCTCGCGCGACTTCGGGCAGAACGCCGGGAGGGTGAGTTGGTTGACGCACTGCTCGGCAAAGTGAAAGGGCACAAAGAGTTGGTCTGGATGGATCGTCTCGGTAATCCGCAGCAGCAAGCCCTCGACGCGCCCGCGTCTGGAGACCAAAGAGACGCGATTGCGCGGGCCAAGGCGGAAGCGCCGCGCGGTCTGCGGATGGATCTCGACCCAAGGCTCGGGCGAGAGCTTTTCCAGCATCGGCACGTCGCGGGTCTTGGTCCGCGTGTGCCAGTGCTCTACCGTGCGCCCGGTGTTGAGCAGAATGGGGTATTCGTCGTCCGGCGGCTCGGGTAGCGGCAGCGGCGCAGTGTACAACAACCGCGCCCGGCTGTCCTCGGTCGGGAAGCGACCGTCGGTGTACAGGCTGTCAACGCCCTCGGGATGCGCGTCGTTGCAGGGCCACTGAATCCCGCCCAAGGCGTCCATCTTCTCATAGCTCATGCCGCTGTAATCGCAGAGCTGTCCCTTGGATATTCGGCGCATTTCCGCGAACGCATCGGCCGAGCCGCGCCATCCGGGAAAGAGTTCGTCGCTGACCCCAAGCACTCGGGCCAAATCCATGAAAATATCGAAATCGGCCTTGGCTTCCCCAGGCGGCGACACGGCTTGCCGCACCCGGCTAGCGCGGCGCTCGCTGTTGGTATAACTGCCGCTCTTCTCGCCCCACACAGCCGTCGGCAGCACCAAGTCGGCCAGCTCGGTAGTAGGCGTCGGGTGGAAACCGTCTTGCACTACGAGCAGATCGAGGCCAGCGAGCGCCTGGCGCAACCGCTCCTGATCGGGAAAGCTAGCCAGCGGATTGGTGGCAATCACCCACAGCGCCTTGATGCGGCCCGCTGTGATGGCGTCGATGATGTCGGGATAGGCCAGGCCGCGCTTTTGGGGCAGTCGTTCCGCGTCCAACCCCCACAACACCGCCAATTCCTCGCGGTCTGCTCGGCTCTCGAACTTGCGGTAGCCCGGCAGCGATGAGGCAAAACCAAACTCGCGGGTGCCCATGGCATTGCACTGGCCGGTGATGGACAACGGCGCAGCACCCGTGCGGCCGATATTGCCCGTAATCAGCGCGAGGGTGTTGATCAAGCTGACGGTATCCGTCCCTTGCGTCGAGTGATTGACGCCCATGGTCCACGCAAAGAGGACGTTTTCGGCCTTGGCAATCGCCTCGAAGGCCGCCCAGATCGCTTCGGGACTTAAACCCGTGTGCTCCGCCACGACCTCGATGGGATAATGACTAGCGTGTTCGGCCAGCGCCTCAAAACCAGTGGTATGAGCATCGACGAAGTCTCGATCGACATAGCCGTGCTCAATCACCAAGTTGATCAGGCCGTTGAGCAGATACACATCGCCGCGCGGCCGGATCGGCAGATAGAGGTCGGCAAACATCGCCGTCTTGGTCTTGCGCGGATCGCAGACGATCAGTTTGTAATCTTCGTTCTGGTTGAGATGATGCCAGAGGATGGGGTGATTGTCGGCGATATTCGCACCGATCAAAAAAACCGTATCGGCCTCTCGCAAACCGCGATACGATCCCGGCGGGCCGTCCGAGCCAAAGCTCTGTTTGTAACCAGCCACCGCCGAGCTCATGCACAGCGTGGTATTGCCGTCGTAACTGCTCGTGCCAAAGCCCAGTTGCACTAGCTTGCCTAGCGCGTAAAACTCCTCGGTGACGAGCTGGCCGGTTGACAACACGGCAAAACTCTCTTTGCCGTACTGCTCCTGAATCCGGCACACCCGTCCCACCATCTCCTCGTAAGCCCGTTCCCAAGAGATGGGGTCGCCGTGCCACAGCGGGGCATGGGCGCGATTGGGGCTTTTCAGGGGCAGGTGCTCGCTCAAGCCTTTTGGACAGAGGCTGCCCTCGTTGACAGGGTGCTCCTCATCGCCGCGCACCGAGACGATTTCGTCTCCCTTGACGCCCACTACCATGCCGCAACCCACCGAGCAGTAGCCGCAGGTGGTCTTGACCCAGCGCTCGGGGATTTTCTTTTGCGACAGATATCCGTACTGAGGGTCGCGACCAAAGGCGTACTCGTCCGCCTTAATGTCAAAGCCAAGAGATTCTTTGATTTTCTGTCCGAGTTTCATCGCTAGCCCCGTCACGCGACCGAGCGGTGGGCTTCGACGATGAAATTGCCTGCGATATTGGTGCCGACGACCGTGGTGAAAAACAGGTAGCGCTGCAAGAATACATAGGCCACCAAGCCAGCGACGCTCAAAGTCGCCGCCGCGATCGAGACCGCACCAACGCCCAAGGTCAAGAGTCCTATCAGCGCCAACAGGGCCGCACCATTTTTGTACATCCGCAAGCGGGCGAAGTGATCGCGGTAGAGTTCGGCGCTGGCCTGGAGTTCAAAGGTCTCGCTCTCCGCCAAGTAACAGACGAAGTCCGAGTGCAATTTCGCGTAGGCTAGCAGCGCCAGCGCCGAGACCAACTCCGAGACCTGCACGCTCAATCCCGCTTCCCCACCCAATACCAGCGCCAGCCCCAGTACTGCCGGACCGACGATCCATGCCACGGCGAAAAAATCGACTGTGGTCTTGCGGAAATTCCACGCCGGACGGGCCGGCACCCGATAGAGCCGGGCGCTGGCGTAAATGCCGGCGATGCCCGCCGTGACCGCTACTGCCCCCAACGACAGCCGGGCACCGATTCCACCCAAGGCTTCCGCACTCACCCACCCCAAACCTTCGGTCGCCAACAGGAACGCCGCATAGGCAAAGGCGACTTTGGCAAAAAGCGCTAGCGCCAGCACTTCGCGCGACAACCAGGAGGTGCGCCAGTTGCGAATCGCGCGGAAGGCAAAGGCTGGTCGCCCCAGATGCAAAGTCGATGCGGCGAGCGAAAGACCGATCAGCCCCATCAGCACGGCGGCCAGCGTGCCGAGCGCGGTACCGGCTAGCTGCACCGCACCGCTGAGCGAACGCAGCAAGTCCACCGCGTATATCGCCGCAAAGCCCCCCAAGCCGATCTGGGTCAGCACCGTCATAAAGATCAGCGGCGAATGCGGTTCCTCCGGCTCGACAAAGTCGCCGGTGACTGGGTGCAGACTGCTGGGATCGACGCCTTTGGGCAAGGTGATCTTCGTCGAAGGCATGGAGATTTCTGGCGCGGGCATTCCCGGGGCGGCACCAGCGTCCTCGTAGGTTGCGAACACCTCCTCAAGCGGCACAGTCTCAATCTCAATCGCTCCGGCCGGGCACGCCTGTGCGCAAGCGGGCTCGCGGCTTTCTTCGAGCCGATTGACGCACATGTCGCACTTGGAGACCACGCCGCGCTCGGGCTGGAAGCTCGGCACGCTATAAGGGCAGTTCCAAGTGCAGTACTGGCAGCCAATGCAGACATCAGCTTGGTGAATGACGATGCCGCGCTCGTCAATTTTGTAGGCATCAACCGGGCAGCCCTTGGCGCAGGGGGCATCTAAGCAGTGGTTGCAACCGCTAGAAAGGAAGAAGCGCAATGTGTCGGGATACTCGCCGCCCTCGACCTCGCCGACGCGCCGCCACTGGGTATCTACGGGCAGGCCATTCTGTTCACTACAGGCGACTTCGCAGGCGTGGCAGCCGACGCAGAGATCCATGTGGAAGTGGAAGCGCGTTTGGGTCGAGCGGTTGTCCGTGCGAAAACCGGGTAGGTCGGGCTTTTCTATTATATCCATTATCCATGGCATTCTGTTGGGACGCAAATGATTGAGCTACAGATTTTAAGCAAGAGTAGTGCCAAGAATGGAAAGAAAGACAGTGTGATTGTGTCTCAAGTCGTTGATAAAAAATATACTTATATCATAAAAGATCTGTCTCTTGCAAAATGATTCGAACTCGTGAAATTATCAAAAAAACTACAATATTTGTGTTTTTTGCCGTCAATAAAAAACATATTTGTGTTTTTTGGATCGCCGCACCATTACTTCTTTATCTGATCCGACCTCGATTTTGTCGACACGGGGTTGGAGAACGCGCATTTGCGACATTTATGGACATTTTTGTCGATTTTCTGCAAAAATGTGCGCTATATCGCAGTGCCTTGCGATTGAGTTAAATAATGCCTAAATAGTTGATAAAATTATAAATACAGCAATTTATTGAACTCCTGTATCCGCAAGCTGGTCTGTGTTTTGCTTATTGGACTTAAGCTAGTGTTTACAGGAGAAAACCGATGATAGCACCAAGCGACAACAATCCGGATCGACCGCACTTAGTCGTCGTTGGCAATGGCATGGTGGGGCACCGCTTTTGCGAGGAAATGGTCGCGCGCGACGGCCAGCAGCAGTTTCGCATCCACGTCTTCTGCGAAGAGCCGCGCTTGGCCTACGACCGCGTCGGCCTCAGTAAATACTTCTCGGGCACCCCGGTCGCCGACCTAATGCTAGGTACTATTGAATGGTATCAAGAGCACGGGATTGAAACCCATATTGGCAGCCGGGCCACGGCCATACAGCGCGAGCAGGGCATCGTCACCTCCCAGCGCGGAGGGGCCATACAGTACGACCGCCTCGTACTGGCCACTGGGTCCGCCCCTTTCGTCCCACCCATCGACGGCGTCGCCAAAGAAGGCGTATTCGTCTATCGCACGATCGAAGATATAGAAGCCATTGCCGTCTACGGTCAAAAGGCACGGCGCGCGCTCGTGCTAGGCGGTGGGCTATTGGGCCTCGAAGCGGCCAAGGCCCTCGTCGATATGGGGCTGGAAACTACTGTCGTCGAATTCAACACCCGGCTGATGCCCCGCCAGATCGACGACGCGGCTTCATCGCTGCTGGTTGAGGAAATAGAGGCCCTCGGGGTCGAAGTCCTGCTCGGCAAAGGTGCGCAGCTCTTTCTCGGCGACGACAAAGTCACAGCCGTCTCCTTTGGCGGGGAGGAGGAACGGGCCTTCGACATGGTCGTCATCTCCACCGGTATCCGCCCGCGCGACGAGCTGGCGCGCGAGTGTGGGTTAGCAACCGGCGAGCGCGGCGGCGTGGTCGTGGACGATACGCTCACCACCAGCGATCCACACATCCACGCCATTGGCGAAGTGGCCCTGCATCGCGGCATTACCTATGGCTTAGTGGCCCCGGGCTACGACATGGCCGCCATTCTCGCCGAGCGCCTCTGCGGGCCGGAAAACCCCGTCTTTACCTCGGGCGACTTCTCGACCAAGCTCAAGCTCATGGGCGTCGATGTCGCCAATTTCGGCGACGCCTTCGGCCAAACGCCCGGCAGCCGGGTTATCTACTTCCACAGCGATGTCGCCCGCGTGTACAAGCGGCTGACCGTTAGCGGGGAGCACCTGCTTGGCGGCATGCTGGTCGGCGACGCCTCGGAATACAACCACTTCTTGCAGATGGTCAAAAACAAGACCCCCTTGCCCGGCGATCCCCACGAACTACTGCTCGGCACATCCAGCGACAAGGCGGTCGGCTTCAATCCACAGAACCTGCCCGACGACGCGCAGATCTGCTCGTGCAACAACGTCGCCAAGGGCACCCTCGTCCGCGCTGTAGCCGAAGGCTATACCCAACTCGGCGCACTCAAGGACGCCACGCGCGCCGGCACGGGCTGCGGCGGCTGCATACCCTTGGTAACCGACATCCTAAACGCCGAACTCACAGCCCAAGGCCTAGAAGTCAATACCCACCTCTGCGAACACTTCGCCTATTCGCGGCAGGAGCTGTTCCAGATTGTCAAAATCAACCGCATCAAGCGCTACGACGACTTGCTAGCCCGCTATGGCCAAGGACACGGGTGCGAGATCTGCAAACCCGCAATCGCCTCTATCTTAGCTAGCACTTGGAACGACCTCATCCTCGAACAGGAAGAACTGCAGGACACCAACGACCGCTTCCTCGCCAACATTCAGCGCGGCGGCACGTATTCGGTCATCCCCCGGGTGCCCGGCGGCGAGATTACGCCCGCCAAGCTGATCGCCCTCGGCCAAGTCGCGCAAAAGTACGACCTCTACTGCAAAATCACCGGCGGCCAGCGCGTCGATTTGCTCGGCGCACGAGTCGATCAGCTGCCCTTCATTTGGGAGGAGCTAATCGCCGCGGGCTTTGAGAGCGGGCACGCCTATGGCAAGGCCCTGCGCACGGTCAAAAGCTGCGTCGGCACCACTTGGTGCCGCTACGCCGTGCAGGACTCTACCGGCTTCGCCATCCGCATCGAAGAGCGCTACCGCGGCATCCGCGCTCCCCACAAAGTCAAGGCCGCCTGCTCGGGCTGCGTACGCGAGTGCGCCGAGGCCCAAGGCAAGGACTTTGGCTTAGTCGCCACTGAAAAAGGCTGGAATCTCTACGTTTGTGGCAACGGCGGTGCCAAACCTCAGCACGGGGTCCTGTTCGCCGCGGATCTCGACGAGGAGACCTGTATCAAATACATCGATCGCTTCCTCATGTATTACATCCACACCGCTGACAAGCTGACCCGCACCGCCACTTGGTTCAATCAGCTAGAAGGCGGCATCGAATATCTGCGCCGCGTAATCATCGACGATCACCTCGGGATCTGCGCGCAGCTAGAGGAGGATATGGCCCACTTAGTGGCAACCTATCAATGCGAGTGGAAGGCGGTCGTCGAAGACCCGGAGCGCCGCAAGCGCTTCCGCCACTTCGTCAACAGCGACGACGTGGACGACAATTTGCAGTGGACACACGAACGGGAGCAAAAGCGGCCCGTCAACTGGGAGATGGTAGTATGAGCGAATCCATAGCAATAGAGCAGTGGGTGCGAGTCGCCCGAGTCGAGGACTTCCCCAGCAATGCTGGAGCCTGCGTCAAGCTGGGAGACGAGCAGATCGCAGTATTCAATTTTGCCTCGCACCGCGATTGGTACGCCTGCCAAAACATGTGCCCCCACAAGCGCGACATGGTCCTCTCTCGCGGCTTGATCGGCGATCGAGAAGGCACGCCCAAAGTCGCCTGCCCCCAACACAAGAAGACGTTCTCGCTGATCGACGGAAGCAACCTCGGCGGCGAAGAGTACAGCATCAATATCTATCCAGTAAAGGTAGAACAGGGCTTCGTCTACATCGGCGCGGGCTCAACCAGCAACTAAACTGCGCTCCTTCGCTTAGCGTAGCAGCCGCTCGCTAAACAGCGTCCGCGCTAGAGCGCGCACATCCCGCTCACCAGCCAAATGAGTCTGCCCCACCGACACCAACACCACCTCGACCTCCCCAAGCCCCACCCGATAGACGATGCGGAACCACCCTCCCGGCGGGCGCAGACAGCGATAGTCCTTTAGCTCGCCGACCAAGGGCCAGCCCTGTTCTTCAGGATCGATTGCCAACCCTGTGATGTATTGGTCCACTTGCTCGGCGATCCGCCGGTTGAGCAGGCCTTGCCGCGCCTCTAAAGCGCGCGGCGCCAAGACGACGCGCAACGTCATTGCCCCTCCCAAACAGCGCGCTCGCCCGCCTCAATCTGGCGGATGCCTTCGCGCAGCGCAGCGCACTCGGCCTCGTCGCCGAGCACCTCTAACGTTTCGACAATACCCTGGTAAAGCGACCACGGCATCAGCGCGAGCACCGGCTGGCCGCGGCGCGTTACGGCGAAGGCACTTGCTTCGGGTTCGGCGGCGAAGCGATCGGGCAATTGATTCAGGACTTTGCGGGCTTCGGCGATGGGTATGGATTGGAGCATATTTTCCTCTTTTGTACCGTATATAGTACTAAATTGAGTACTTTTGGCGATGGTCTGGACGGCCCATAATTGTAGTATATTTCCATGAAATCGCGCGAGCGTGAAATTTGTCAATGGATAACCTATTAATAATACACTACTTTTGCGAATCCCGAAAAAGGCACGTACTTGTATGTACATCTAAAGGTGCAAAAAAACGTACTTTAATGCAAAGCTAAAATTTCAATCAGACTCGACGAGATGTTAGCTGCGATATAATTGAATTAAGTGGCGGTGTGGACCGCTTTTTTGAGCGCGTTTACTTCCCCGTTGGCATTCCCTTTTCCCACACTTATATTTCCGCGCATGTCCGACGGCGAATTCATCCGGCCCTTTCCCGCGCTCACCCCCGCCCAACGCTATCACCTCGAAGTCTATGGCTATGTGGTGATTGAAAACGCGATCGAGCAAGACTTGGCGGATCGCCTGCTAGAGGCTATGCTCCGGCTCAAACGCGACCTCCTGTCCACCCCAGACCCAGCCAAAGCTAGCGTCCGCAACTGCCGTCTCTCCTCCTATCGGCCTCACTACCTGCACTTTGCCCACATCCTCGAAGCCGATCCCGCGATTTTCGCATACCTAACTCATCCGCGCTTAGTCGGCATGGCCGAGGAGCTCGTCGGCGGCAGCGTGCGCCTCGAAGAATCAGAGGCCGTCGTCAACGAGCGAGATCCGGAGATCGACCTCGCTGCCGCGCCGCGCTACGGCTTCCACACCGGTACCACCCCAGACGTGGGCACGTACGTCGAAAACGGCCTCTACCACTGCACCTTTGTCAAAACCCTGACTAACCTCACAGAGCTAGGCCCGGACGACGGCGGCACCGTGGTCATCGCCGGCAGCCACAAAGTCAAATGCGACCGCGAGACCATCATCGCGGCGGCGTACGAAGACCCCGCGCTGATCCACCAAGTGGTCGCGCCCGCTGGGTCAACCCTGCTCTTTGGCGAGGCCCTGATTCACGCCACCGGCCAGATCCGCTCCGACCGCGAGCGCGTCATCGTCATCGGCGGCTATACCCCGCCGATGTTCCAAGCCTGGAACGGCCAAGAGCCGAGCGCTGAATTCATCGCCCAAACGCCCGAACCTCTCAAGCCGCTCATTGCCGGCAGCGACAAGTGGCACTGGCAGCAGCGCCGTCGCCGCCTCGACATGCCGGTCGCCCCGTGATCCAACTCGCGCACCCATACTTATTGTTCCTCGGCGACGCCGCCGACCAGCTAGCCGCCAAAACGGCCGTTGGCGTCGCCCAGTGGCGGCCCGAACACTGCATTGGTCAGCTCCGCCTTCCCGACTGCCACGCCGACCTCGGACTGCCCGACCAAACCCTCGCCGAAGCCCGCGCCGCTGGTGCCCGCACCCTCATCATTGGCGTCGCCAATCGCGGCGGCACCATCTCCGACCTCTGGCGCGAGACCTTCCTGCAGGCCATCGACCTCGGCTACGATCTCGCCAGTGGCCTGCACACGCGCCTTGGCACCATCCCCGGCTTGGCCGACCGCGCCCGCGCAAAGGGCACTCGCCTCGTAGATGCGCGCTTTTCCGACCGCGCTTTTCCCATTGCAACCGGCGTCAAACGCCCGGGCAAACGCCTGCTCACCGTCGGCACCGACTGCTCGGTCGGCAAGATGTTCACCGCGCTGGCCATTGAGCGCGAGATGCAGGCGCGAGGCATGGCCTGCACCTTCCGCGCCACCGGCCAAACCGGCATCTTCATCGCTGGGACCGGTGTTGCCGTTGACGCCGTAGTCTCCGACTTCCTCGCTGGCTCCGTCGAGGTCCTGACCCCGGCCAACCACCCCGAACACTGGGACCTAGTCGAAGGCCAAGGTTCGCTGTTCCACGCCTCCTACGCCGGCGTGTCGCTGGGCCTCATGCACGGTGCCCAACCCGACGCGCTCGTCCTCTGCCACGATCCCAACCGGCCCCACATGCGCGGCCTACCCGAATACCAACTGCCCGATCTGCTCGACTGCATTCGCCTCAACGAGCAGTGCGGCCGGCTCACCAACCCGGCCTGCCGCACCGTTGGCATTGCAGTCAACACCTCGCACTTGCCGGAAGACCGCGCCGCCGAACTGCTCGAAACCATTGAACGCCAAGCCGGCCTGCCCGCAGTCGATCCGCTGCGCCAAGGGGCCGCGCGCTTGGTCGATGCCCTGTGACCCACTTCTCCGTCCGCAGCGAGAGCTTCCCTCTCGCCCAGACCTTCACCATCTCGCGCGGAGCCAAAACCACCGCCGATGTCGTCGTCGTCGAACTGAACCGCGACGGCTGCGTTGGCCGCGGCGAGTGCGTCCCTTACCCCCGCTACAACGAAAGCGTGGCCGGAACCATAGACGCGCTAGAATCGCTGCGCCCACAGGTAGAAGCCGGCCTCGACGGCTCGACGACTCGACTGAGCGGTTCGGCTGAGCTCACCGTCGAAGCCTCGCCGAAGTCTGAGCTCGCCGAAGTCCGAGCGGCATTGCAACGCACTCTGCCGCCCGGTGCCGCCCGCAACGCCTTGGACTGCGCCCTGTGGGATCTAGAAGCTAAAATCAGCGACCGCCCTGCCTATGAACTGGCCGGATTAGCAACACCGCGTCCAATATCGACGGCCTACACCCTCTCGCTCGACGATCCAGAAACCATGGGCCGAGCCGCTGCCCAGCACGCCGACCGCCCGCTGCTCAAGATCAAACTCGCCGGTCGCGACGATCTCGACCGCGTCGCCGCAATCCGCGCCAATGCCCCAGACTCGACCCTGATCGTCGATGCCAACGAAGGCTGGTCCGCCGACCAAGTCGAACCGCTCTCAACCGCCCTAGCTCGTTTGGGCGTCGCGCTCATCGAACAACCCCTGCCCGCCGACCAAGACGCCCTGCTCGCCGAGTTGGAACACCCGGTCCCCTTCTGCGCCGACGAATCCTGCCACACTGCCGCCGATCTCGCGGAACTAGCCGCCCGCTACGAATGCGTCAACCTCAAGCTCGACAAGACCGGCGGCTTCAGCGAGGGCCTGCGCTTGGCCGCCGAGGCGCGCGCGTGCGGATTGGACTTGATGGTCGGCTGCATGATCGCCACCTCGCTGGCTATGGCGCCGGCTGTCCTGCTGGCGCAACAAGCCCGCTTCGTCGATCTCGACGGCCCCCTGCTCCTGCAAAAAGATCGGGAACGCGGGCTGCGCTACGAAGGCAGCCTCCTCCATCCGCCCCATCCTCAACTCTGGGGATAGGGGACTCGCGCGTCGGCAAACCTTGCTGGACGCAGGTGGCGATTGAGTGTATTCTTCCCCAAGAATCTATAGCACGATTCGAGCTGCGGATCGTCTTGTTCTACCCTTCTGCGTCTATCTGCGTCCATCTGCGGATCACCTTGCAAATCATGTAGGAATGCTATATGAGCAACGCACTTCTATTGTTTGCCCAAGGGCTGGACGAGGCCGCGCTGCAACGCGCCGTCCCGCTGCCCATCCGGCCAAAGCAGATCGAGCCGTTGGCATGGCTTGGCGACGAGTTCTCGTTTGACTTGCCACCCGCAGCGCTAGAAGGTGCCATAGAAATCCTGCCGTGCCTCTCAGTCGTCCACGACGGCGCGTGGGGCTATCAGTTCGCGATAGAATGCGAAACCAAAGCTGGCGATAGCAGCCGGGCCGTCCTCGACCCGATCGGCTCGTTTGTCGAGGCCGTGCAGTCCGGCTTCAGAACTGGAGCCGAATCAGGTGCGACAAACGAAGTGGTCGCAGCGGAAATCGACCTCTTGCGCATCCACACCCCCTTACAAGCGGCCACCCTACACCTGCGCGTCCAAGGCGTCGGCCCCACGGCCCCGGCCTTGCTCTCGGTCTCGGTGCGCCGCAAGGGCGCAGTACCCGCTCCGACGTTCACTAGCCGAGATATGGCCCTCTCTGTGCCGTCGCAAAGCCAGATGGTTCTGCGGCCCCAATTGGCTTCCCACGTCTGCTCGCCGACCAGCGTCGCCATGCTCCTCTCCTATTACGGCCATAGCGCGGACATCTACGACGTAATTGCTGAGGCACGCCACCAACCCAGCGGACTATACGGCGTGTGGCCGGCCAACATCCACGCCGCTGCTCGCCGGGGTCTCTTGGGCTATCTACTGCACTTTCCCTCTTGGGAGGCAGCGCGCACGCTGCTCGACGCGGGCTTTCCCATTGTTGCCTCTGTCCGCTACGAGGTGGGCGAGTTGAGCCGAGCGGCCATTGAGCGTACGTCCGGGCACTTGCTCGTCGTCCGGGGCTGCTCGGGAGATACCGTACTGGTCAACGATCCGGCCGCAGATGCCGAGATCGCACGGGCGTACGACCTAGCGGAATTCTGCAAAGTCTGGCTGGAGCGCAGCGCCGTAGGCTACGTGCTCTTTCCTCCGTCGTAACATTACTATGGACAAAGCGAACTTCACTTCCATCGTCTTCGGCGAAATCCTCTACGACTGCTTCCCCGACCGCACCTGCCTGGGAGGTGCTTCCCTGAACTTCGCTTGGAATCTGCGCCAGCTCGGCTTTCCCGTGGCCATGGTCAGCGCCGTGGGGCGAGACGAACTAGGGCAACAGGCGCGGGGCTTTCTCCGGCGCGCCGACATTGATCAGCAATGGGTCGCCGATCGGCCCGAGCCTACGGGCACGGTCGATGTATTGCTCGACGATGGCCAGCCTTCCTACACCATCCGCGCTGGCGTGGCTTGGGACTATATCGAAACTAAGCCGGCGTTAGACCAGCCCCCCGACTTGATCTACTACGGCACGGCCGCGCAACGCAGTCCGGCCAATCGTCCGGGACTGGAACACTTGCTGGCCACCAACCCCCGGCATCGGCTTTTCGACGTCAACCTGCGCAAGGACTGCTATACGCCGCAAACCTTGCTCTTTGGCCTCGAAGCGGCGACTATTGTCAAGCTCAACGACGAGGAATGGGAGGCCGTACGGGACATCGCCGAGGTCGCCGCACCCGCCGACTTAATCGCCCGCTACGCGCTGGATTGCCTAGCGATTACCTTTGGCGGCGACGGCGCTCAACTCCACATTCCAGGGGCTTCGTTCGCCGCCCGGCCTGTGCCCGCGTCCGTCGTCGATGCGGTCGGGGCTGGCGATGCCTTTAGCGGGGTTCTGGCCGCCAGCGCTCTGCTCGGCACCGACCCGCAACAAGCCCTAGACTTAGCGTGCGACGCCGGTGCCAGCGCGGTGCAGCACCCGGGTGCCCATTGTCCGCTGCCTGAATCCGTGAAGGCGGCGTTTGCGTTCGACTGAGCTCACGCCGAAGTCTTAACCACTTATCACCGAAAGGCTTTTCCCCATGCAGACTCCCATTCCCCTGTGCGACCCCCACTTCCACCTCTGGGACCTAGCCGAGCGGCCCAACCCCAACCTCGGCGATGTCATGCCGGCGTACCGAGCCGCCAACTACGCCCAAGACATGAGCGAACTGCCCCCTGAGTTGCAGCGGGTCAGCGGCGTCCACGTCGAAACCGTCGTCGGCCAAGTACCTGGTGGCATCCCCGTCGATACCGTAGAAGAAACCCGCTGGGTGCGCGACCAACTCGAACCAACCTCAGCCGAACAGCCCTTTGGCATTGTCGCGTACGTGCACCTGGAGCGCGACATCGCCGCAGCCGAGCGCACCATTGAACAACACCTAGCGGCTGCAGGAGGCCGTCTGTGCGGCGTGCGCATGATCCTCAATCACCATCCCGACAATCCCGACCTGACTTGGCCGCAGATCGAAGACGGCGTCTTGCAAAGCAGCCGCTTTCGCGACGGCTTGGCGCTCCTAGAACGCCACAACCTCGCCTTCGACCTCTCCTGCAATCCCCACCAAGTGGCCGATGCGGTCGCAGTTTTCCGCGACTTCCCCAACCTCCGCGTCGTCACCAATCACCTCGGCTTCCTCCACGACGGCGAAGATCAAGCGCACGAGGATCTCTGGCGCGAAGGCATGGCTGCGCTGGCCGCATTGCCCAACATCTATATGAAGCTGTCCATGGCGTGGTTTGCGCGGGACGCCTTCCACGAGGCTACAGCCAAAGAGGCCAAAATCGCCGCGGTCGTCCAAGAGCTTATCGAACGCTTTGGCTGTGACCGCTGCATGTTTGCCAGCAACTATCCCGTCGATAAACTGCGGGGCATTAGCATCGGCTATCTCTACGCCAAGTTCCTCGAGTGGAGCGCCGGCTTTTCGGACGACGAGCGCCGGGCGCTCTTCCACGACTCAGCGCTCAGCGCCTATGGGCCGCTTTCGCAATAGCCATGAGTAAAGGGGAATTCGGCTATCGTTCCCGCTTTCTATATACCTTTTCTATGGCGTCTTGCAACAAGCGGTCGAAGTTGACCAAGCGGTTGTAGCGCCGACGGTAGGCATCAACCCAGTTCAACGTCCCTCTGTAATATGTCGGCACTGCGTTCATCCGCACGATCTCAGTAGCCATCTCTTCTACGGTGCAGACTAGCTTTATGGAGCTCATCTGGTCGAATTCGGCCAGTTCCCGTATCCCGATCGAATCGAAGGAGATGACCGACTTACCATGATGTATCGCTTTCAAGGCAAAAATGCCAAATGCTTCCACGTCTGTGATCGGGATCACGCGAAGGCACGCCGCGAACTGTACCCTCATCTCAGCATTCGACAGAGATATTCGGTTGAGGTTCAGGGGTCGTCCGACCCTTTCATTGGCTCGCATGAGTTTCTTCTTATATGCGGCCTCCGCTGGGTACGCGGATAAAAGCTCAATCCGCCCTCCGCTTGTCAGCGACGTACTCAGCCAGCACTTCTACTGAGTCAAACAGTTCGGCAGTCAGTTCGTCGTCTTCGACGGTGATGCCGAATGCCTCCTCTATGGCGGCGACGATCTCTAAGGTGGCCACTGAATCAAGATCCATGCCCCCGCCGAACAGCGCCTCGTCGTCGGGAATTTCGGCAGGGATCACGTCCAACTCAAGCGCAGTGACTATCAGGCACTTGATCTGCACTCTCAGGCGTTCTGACATGATTCAGGCTCCTCGGCAAAGTAGTTAACCACCGTATCTACCATCCGCTGCTGGCCTTCCTCTGAGAGAATGGACACCGCCGGTAAGCTGAAGCGATCCTCGAACCGATGCAGGATACGTACGATCTCTTCCGTAGTCATCGGACGCGGCTTGACGAAGGTTCGCCCGTAAGCAGCGCGGATGTGTTTTTCTTGGTTGCTCATCGCCAATAGCAGGGTCGGTGCCTTGGCGAAAGCGCGCAGGCAGTCGATGGTGTCTTGGATATACTCGTCGTCATCGATGCTGTTGACCGTGAGGATACATGCATCCGGCTTAGTGCCCAGCAGAAAGGCCATAGAGGTCAAAGAATGGGTGCGGTGTTCATGCACATCGTAGGGAATGGTGCCTGACTGCGAGCCAACCAAGATAATATCGGGCCGCTTCTGCTGGCTGAGTTGCCGCAGTTTGTAGTCCAGATAGGGGATGTAGTATTGCAACGGCAGCGACACATTAGAGGCGTATCCCATGGGAAAGGCTAGGTCCATGCCAAACAAGGCCGCATGATGCTCGGTGCCGATCTGACCGACCGTGTAGCCGAGGTGCAAAAGGTGGCGGCGCAGGATCAGTTGTAAGGTGAACTTGCCCTGTTGGGCACTGGTGCCAAACACTCCGAGCACCGGCACGTCGACCGGACCATAGGCAGGCTCGGCTTGGAGTGCTTGCTCGATGTCGTTGGACGCGACCGAGGGATACGTCAGATGCAGCCCCTTTTTGCGGGCAAGATCATACAGGTCGCCGTATGTGTCTTGGGGCACGACGAGAAAACTGAAGACGTGGCAGTCGTGCTCCAGTGCGGTCTCAATGGCCGTACGTAACACGTCTTGCTTGCCGATCCGTCCTAACTGATCGACATAGCCGAGGATTAGTGTATCCGCCTCTCCAAGGATCGAAGCAAGCCGGGGCCGGATATGCACACCCATGTCGGGCAAACCCAGCACCTTACCCGCATCCTGGCCCACTAGCCCCTTGCCCACCGGGTCAGCGATACCCGTAATCTCAAAGGCGAGCAAGTCTTGCGCCCGAACCAAGGCGTGCATTTCCTTATTGAACGGGTAGAGCGCCGCCTTCTGAATCCAAGTAAAATTTGAGGTGTTGGTTGGAGGCTTCGACACGGCCACCGCGCATGGACGCGTACCTAGGAGTAACTCCGGCGGCTCTTTCAACCCATTGGCCTGTAATATCTTACGCACTTGTTCCAGTGGTGCCCTTGGATGCGCTTGGCGAATCAAGGCGACGACGCCGGTGATATGAGGTGCGGCAAAGCTGGTACCAGATACCATCAGATGTGATGGATCGTTCCAGCAGACCCGCTGGGTATCCCCCCGGGCGACACATTCGATTGTGTGTCTTGGACGGTAATAATACCCATAGCGTCCGCGCACCTTTCCTCCAGTAACGCCGATGACGTCTGGAAAGACCGCCGGATAGCTCTCGCGCCCGTCGTTGTGCTCAGCAGCGACAAGGATAACTCCGGCTTCGCGGGCTTGGCGGCAGACTTTAGCAAGTGCATTGCGGAAGGAGACATCGGTGGTGCCCAAGCTGAGGTTGACCACATCCATTCGGTGCTCAATAGTCCAGCGAATCGCCGAGAGTAGGGCAGTACCATCGGTTCTCAGAGAACCGTCGAAGATGCGGACATCGTAGAGGGCCACTGTTGGCGCGATCTGACTGATGATGCCCGCGCAAGCCGTGCCGTGACCAGCGTCAAAATCAGCTTGCGGAAGTACCGAATCCAAGATTACCTCATGAATCGCGCCGATTTTTTCGTGTGTCGGGTCAATACCTGAGTCGATGATGGCAACACGTACTGGATGATCCGTTTTCGGTGGGTTCGTCAAGAGCATCGTTTTTTTAATCTGGTTTCACACTGCAAGAGAACCTTTTCTAATATACTTTTCTCTTCAAGGGCTAGTTCTTCTAATTCCTTTTTTACATATTTTATAGATGTATCTACTTCATTCTTTTTTTTATATCCTAAGAAAATCCTGAGCATTATCAAACGTAGGTTCGCAACTTTCTTTTCTATTTCAGCATACTTAATTGACAACTTTTCAGATGGATCAATATAATCTTTATTTTCCATGTATATAAGTCTGTTCAACATACATTTTTTATGTTCCCATAGTATGTGAATCAATCGAATATCATATCTATGTTTTTTATGTAACAAACAATAAATAAGATAAGAGTATGTTTTCATACCATATATACCATCTTCTGGTGTATCTAATATACGAAATTTTTCAGAAGTATTATTCGATTCTATATAATCTCGAAGTTGCTCCGAGACAAGATATAGATCAAACTCATAGTGTTTGTTATTTTTATATTTTAATAGACCTATTTTAGCCATATGATTAGGTGAGTAACTAACTTTCATATATGCCTTTTCAAGGTCTGAGTACTCGATTGTTATATACGCCTTTTTAAAATCGGAGAAATTTAATTTGGAAGAAACATATTGGCCCATTTTGTTGTATCCGGCAGTATCGAATGTTTCATAAGATAAATCATAGCCATGTATCAATGTTTCATGTATGTATTTTCTTTTTTCATAATTCGACTTATTAGGCATATAAAACTCATTTAAATATAGCTGTATATAGTAGTTATTATCTATACATTTAATGACAAAGTGAACAATATCCTCATTTACAAGGGAAATTAAATCACGATCTAACCAGCGTGTTTCCAGTAATGGTGCAGGCAAAAGTCTGTTATTAGGAGGTCGATAAAAATCGATTATAGGAGTTCCTTTTTGAGTGTGTTTTTTAGAAAAATAAATCTGGATATGTTGGCTGTAGAACCAAGGTAAATATACCTCATTTGTCGCCAATATTGATAAAGAGAATACAAAGCCTTTTATTGGTGAATTGAGTTCAACCGCAAGTATTTTTCTTTTCTTTTTCATTTCCTGCTCCTTTCGTGCCAGCCTCCTCACCGTCGGTCTCTTGGCTGATCCACCGGCGTCTGCGTACCAAACGCAATCGGCGAACGACCTCTTCGGGGGGTTATGAGTATAATAGAAGCTCCGGGTGCTTGGGAAGATGTATCTGCATCAGTTATCTGGACCGCTTAAGAGGTAGCTTTCGATTCTCCGAAAAGTGATACGTAAACGGGACAATTCCTCATCAATTCCTCGTGACGGCCAACTCCGACGATACTGCCTTCATCTAGCACAATAATGCTATCTGCATCTATAAATGTAGATAGACGGTGAGCAATTGTGATGGTGGTCCGTCCCTGATAATAGGAGCGTAGAGCTGAACGTATCTTGGATTCGGTCTCGTTATCGATAGCTGACGTAAACTCGTCGAGAATGAGAATCGATGGATCTAGCAATAGCACTCGAGCCAGAGCCAGACGCTGCTTCTGTCCTTGGGACAACTGAGCTCCTTTTTCTCCTATGTCAGTCTCGTACCCCTTGGGTAGTTCCGCGATAAAGTCTCCGGCTCCAGCAATCTCTGCCGATTGTTCGACTAAGGCATGTGAACATTCAGGTCTGCCGATTGTCAGATTCTCCCATACCGTTCCAGCGAAGAGAAATGGATCTTGCTGCATGAATCCAATCTGCTGCCTCAACGAATGAAGGTCGGCTCGGGAAGTATCCATCCCGTCGATGTAAACAGACCCCGTCTGTGGGTCGTAGAAACGAGGTATCAACTGCGCTAGCGTCGTCTTGCCCGCTCCGCTCCTACCGACTAGAGCAGTGTTTGTTCCTCCTTCTATGGTTAGATTGATGTTTTTCAGTACATAGTTTTTTTCTAGATACCCAAATGAAACGCTCTGGAACATGACTGTGCCTTGCTTAACGCTAAGCATTTCTCCTCTCATTGGAGATCTTATCTCTGGCACCGTATCAACAACCTCGAAGTAGCGACCTAGATGCACTCGGAGCACCGGAATCTGCATGGCTAAATCCAGTAGTGATGTTACGGGATTCGAGATGTATCCTACATAGGCCGTAAACGCCATATAGGTTCCCAAGCTGAGTTCGCCTGCCAGAATCCTCGTCCAACCGTACCAAGTGTACACCAATACTGCCATTGCACGCAGAACTGTAAGAGCAACTCCGGCTACTGTCTGCCCTAGGTGCATTCGGAGTTTGACCGTGGCCGACTCCAAGGTTAGATCGCGAATTCTTTGAAGAAAAATGCTTTCTAAACAGAGTGCTTGTACGGTTCTAATACCTGAGAGAAATTCAATCCTGTGTGATGAGGCCCTGGCATCCAGCACGGCAGTCTGGCTAGTTTTTTTTGCTATAAATCTCGATATACCAACCGCGATTGCTGCATCCAGAGGCAGCGCGGCAATACTTAGCAAGGCCAATTTCCAATTGATCCAAAATAGAATAGGCGGGAAGATGAGCAAGTTGACAACATTCAAGGTACCGCTCATGAGTAATTGAGTCATTCCACCAGCACTGCTCAAGCCATCTCTGGATCGAGCTGTAAGTTCGCCTACTTTTTTCTTATCAAAGTAGCTGAAGCTCAAGCTGCTCAGATGTTGATATAGTCCATAACCAACCCCGATTCCTACACGCATACTGAGGTTATGGTCAAAATAGCCGCGCAAATGGCTGATCAATCCCGTCATTACTGCCACGCCGACATTGAAAACAAGGACGAATTCCAGCAGGTTGACACTCTTGGATGGGTAAACATCGTCGATAAGAATCTTCGTGACGTAGGGTGGTATCAAGGCAATCAGTGCTAAAAGGCCACTCACGGCTACAGACCTTATCATTAGCCCCTTATACGCTTGGATCAGTGTAAATCCTTTACCGATCATGCATGTGCCACCATCGTTACGTATTCGTACCCAATCCTCTCGGCCAAGACGAAAAAGTTATACGCAGCGTGTATTGCGAAGCATTCGGTAATTGACCCGCGTTTCTCCATGACATAGCACGTAACTAAGCCGAGCAACAACGCACCTGCCATCTGAGCCGGAGGATCGTGTAGCAGCGCGAAGACGGCTGTGCATAACAGCACACTGAGAACCCAAGAAAGTTTTGTCCGCAAGGTTTGATATAGAACGCCGCGGAAGAAAACTTCCTCATGTAGCGGTCCAATCAACACAGCGAGCATTATGTTCTGAATCCCACGGAAGAGCGAAATGCTGAATTCTCCATCAACCCAAAAAGGCACCACATCTTTGGGCCAGAGCAATGCGCTAGGTATGGCATAGACAGTTGCTATCGAAAAACCGATGAGACAGGCTCTGAAGATTCGAGATACTGATGGCGGTCCCAAGCCGATAGAAACGAGGGAAAGACCACAGCATCTCTTCAACATCACGCTTATTACCCAAAGCGAAAACACAGATATGGCGACTTCGTCAAGGCTAAACGAAACATCATCAAGCTGAAAAGATAGGGGCCAAAAGAGATCAATGACCACGAAGAGAGCGATGGGAACACAAAAGGCCAACGAACCACCAACTAGCACTATTAATCCACTGGAAAAACTCAATGCAGTAATGCCTCTATTGGCGCACACTCTGGACGACCTTTCGCTAGTGAATAGTCTCATTGTACGTTGTGGAGTGCTAGAATGAGTCACCTTACGATATGCGGTTCAGGTTGCCTAGTGTTGACAGCTCACTCGTTTTCTCTGTCCTCGTCGTTCCACCATTCTTTTACAGCTTCTTTCCCCTCATGCTTGGCGATATCTTGGGCTACTGACGTTATACCTTTGACTACTCCTTTTCGTATGGTATTTGCAAGACCGCCTATTGGGCTGAAACCTGGGTCAGACTCTATTTGATCCAGAGCACGGATCGAATCTGAGCGTGCCCAGGCTGCCGCAGCCAGCGAATCCGTGTGGGTAGCTGCTACCGAGCCCGGTACAGCCCCACAGGTAGGGGAATCGTACTCTAACTCACAGTGGTAAGCCAGTATCAGCCCATTTGGCTGTTGGTGTGTCGGCTTGAAAAGCCGCTTTTTTATTGTCATCAGCATCTCCTTTCAGAGTTGGTTAGACGTCATCCTAGCACTCCACGTTAAAGGATGAACCAGTATTTGATTCACAGATTAATCTCCGCTTGGGTACTCGCCATCTCCGCTGACTCTCGCAAATAGAAGTCATGTCTCCCCATCGGCTCCGCCGTCTGCAACAGCTTCTTCCACAATAGCTCTACGATCCGTCCCCTCTCCACCACCACCTTGACTTCGGCATTCATCCCATACGCCAGCGAATACACCTGCTTCCCATCCCACACCTGTGGATCGAGAATCGACACCTTTATTGGATAGACTGCGCCCTCTACGGAGTTTCCCACCACCGGTGCAGCCGACGCCTCTTCCACCGTGCCTTCAAAAACCTTGTATTCCGTATGCGGAAAGGCTTTCACATACAGACGAGCCAGCTGCCCGATCTCGATCTTGGGCAAGTCGATCTCCTTGACCATAATCCGAGCCTGCCACTCCTCGTTTCCAGCCACTTCGAGCACGGTTTCCCCGCTTTGGAGACGATCTCCCATCCGTTGCTCCAACTGACCCGTCAGCACGATGCCGGTCGCCGGTGCCCAGAGCGTGTTCTTGGCTAGCTGGTTTTCTAACCGCAGGCGTTCCTGCTCTATTTTCTCGCGCTGTTTTTCCAAGGTGTGGAGTTCGGCTGTTCGCCCTTCTACGGCCTGAAGCCGCTGCTGGCTCTGCTCCAGTTCGGCTTCAGCGTCCCTCAGCCAAGCATTCCCCAGCCGCACCGGCAGCAATTGATCCAACGGCTGGCGGACCACACTGACGGACAACAGACCAGCCGAGTAAATAGTTTGTTCGGCCACGACCTGCTCTAGTTGGATGCGCATCCGCTCTACTACCAGCTTGGCGTGGGAGACCTCGGCTTGCCGAATGTTCCGCTCTTGCTCCATCTGTTGCTGAATGGCTCGCTGCTGGCTTTGGTTTACTTCGAGGTCCTTTTCGGCTTGCTGGAGTTGGATCCGCCAGTCGGTATCATCCAGCGTGACCAACGGCTCCCCCTTCTCTACCTGATGTCCCTGTCGGACGTGTATCTGCTGGATAATCCCCGCAATCTCGGCCTTGACTCGATACCGATGTCGAGGCTCAATGACCCCTTTGCTTTCCACGGTCATATCCATACTGAAATACCAACTCAGGACGCCAGCGAGCACCAGCAAGCACCCCACCAACACCAGAATCATCAAGAGAAAGGAGCGCACGAAACGGAAGCCCGGCCCGTGGAATTCTTCCCCTATACTCAGGACATTACTACGGCCATCCTGCACCGAGGAACGTTCGTTTTGCACAAATGCTTGGGTTTCAGCAGGCAGAGACGTCATATTCTAACTCCACACGCTGAAACGCTTCTCTCTCCGACTGAATAGTCGGAGCCAAACGGATCTCCGGCGCACGAACTGCCCAAGGTTCCTTTTATATAAGGAAAGTCCACATAGTTGGAGCTTTTGAGCAACCGCGCATACTGGCACATACGCGGACGCAGCGGCTTCCAAGGCATACTGCACGGCGGAAATAGAGCCGTACAGACCCCTGACAATCCGACACCGAATGAATCGCTGCGCTTCAGCGAAGCAATCATCCGGCCCTTGATGGAGCTTAAGAGAGCGTAGCCTAACGGCCGAAAATGAGGGGGGGGGGGGGGGGCTAAGTCTTTATTTTTCAATCGTTTGCAACAAATTGCGGAGTCTTGGGACTGGCAGCAGGATGTCGTCATCGCGGCAGGCTTTGCTAGCGGCCACATCTGCGTCCGGTCCACGACGCGGCGATTGCGGCCTACGGCCCGTTTGCCTAATGTGAGTATCTCTCCGATGTGGAATAGCGATGAACGCAGAGGAATTCGACTATACCCAATGGTGCGACAGTACGGGCGCGCCGCTGAAGAAAATGCCAGACCGGCTCGGCGTGGCGGCCAATGGCTTTATCCGCGACAAGACCGGCAAAATCCTGCTGCAACAGCGCGCGGACAACGGCTTTTGGGGCATGCCCGGCGGCCAAGTCGAACTCGGCGAATCCGTCGAACAGACCGTGGTGCGCGAAGTCTATGAGGAAACGGGCTTGGAGGTGCGCGTCGAGCGGCTGATCGGGATTTACTCCGAACCGGAGAGCTACCCATTCATGCGCTATCCCGACGGCACCATCGTCCACTACGTCACCCACGTCTTTATCTGCGAACCCACTGCCGGTGCCTTGCAGATCTCCTCAGAAAGCACGGACATCGGCTATTTTGCCGCCGATGCTCTGCCTGCACAGACCTTGCTCTCGCACCGCATCCGCATCGCGGACGCACTGACCGGCCTAGTGTACCCATTTATTCGCTGAACTATGTTGACCGCACTCCGCCTAACAGCAAATATTTCTTTTTCGCTCGTCCCAACCTTCACCTCCCCAAGAAAAGGAACAACATGATCAAGATTGCCGAAGTCCTGCCCGATCACCCCACGCCGCTGTGGCGGATGGTCAAGCAATGCGGCGTTGACCACGTGGTCGGCGGCTTTAATACTCCCGGCGATCCCGCCGACATTCACCCCGATCAACGGCCCTGGAGCTTCACCAACCTCGTGCGGATGAAAACCGCGTTTAACGACGGTGGCTTCTCCCTCGACGTCATCGAGGCCCGCCCACCGCTCAACAAGGCCAAGCTCGGCCTCTCCGACCGCGACGAGGAGATCGAATACGCCTGCGAACTGATTCGCAACATGGGCAAGGTCGGTATTCCGGTCTGGTGCCCCGAGTGGATGCCCGTGCTCAACTGGACCCGCACCTCAATGGCGGCACCCGGACGCGGCGGCGCCATGGTCACCGGCTTTGACAACGAGTTGATGAAAAACGCGCCGCTGACCGACGCCGGTGTCGTCACCGAAAAGCAGCTTTGGGACAACCTGAAGTACTTCCTCGAAAAGGTCGTGCCGGTCGCCGAGGAAGCCGGCGTCAAACTCGCCATGCACCCCGATGATCCGCCGCTGTCGCCCCTGCGCGGCATGGGGCGGATCATGCGCAGCGTCGAAAACTACCAGAAACTCATCGACCTAGTGCCCAGCCCGGCCAACGGCATCTGCCTGTGCCAAGGCAACTTCACCCTGATGACCGACGACTTGCCCGAAGTCATCCGCCACTTTGGCGACCGCATCTACTTCGTCCACTTCCGCGACGTGCGCGGCACGCCCGAAAAATTCGTCGAGACCTTCCACGACGAAGGCCCGACCGACATGCGCGCCTGCATGGAAGCCTACCGCGACATCGGCTTTGAAGGCGTCCTGCGCCCCGACCACGTGCCAACGATGGAGGGCGACCGAAACGACCAGCCAGGCTATTCGTCGATTGGGCGCTTGTTTGCCATCGGCTATATCAAGGGGCTGCGCGAGGCCGTGTACGCGAGTTAAAGCCTACTGCCATATCGGCGCGTTCAACGAGATGTGCAATCGTTTAGCGGCAAAAATCCGCACGTACTTGTCGATACTAGGCGCGCTCCTGCTCGCCGCCCAGGCCCCCGAAGCCGAAGAACTGCGCCTCGGCGGGCCGGGCGGCTGGAGCGAGTGGACGCTGCCCGGCGACGCGGTCGATGTCGCCGACGGCGTGCTCAAACCCGCGTTCGTGCGCCAGAATATCGACGCGGTGCAAAACGCCGCGACTTTTGGCGGCGGCATCCGCGCCGCGGGTACAGCGCTGAATCGTGCAGCCCTGCTGATAGACGGAGATGTAGAGACGGCTTGGACGCCCGCTGCCGAAGCCCCGCTGGAGGACTGGTGGATAGAGGTCAATCTAGGCCGGGTGGTCTCGGCGCGCACCATACGCCTGTATTTTGCCGAGGGTGGCGAGCCGCTCGAATTTTTCAAGGTTTTCACTTCCGACGGCGAGCCTTTCTTCACCAATGCCGGCGTGGCCATTGATGGAACCCTCCGCTACAACAAGCGCCGCCTGTACAGCTTTAACCAAGACCGGGTCGTCGAGATCGACTTTGGCCTCAAGCCCCTGCAGCACATTCGCATCCAAGCCGACAAGAAGACGCTTGGTACCCAGCTCAGCGAGCTATCGGTAGAAAGCGTGGGCGACAATCTGTCCCTGGGTGCGCGCGAGCGCGGAGGTCAGATCGACGTGCATAGCCTAGTCGGCTCCGGCCGGGACGAGCGCCATGAGAACCCCTTGATCAGTCGCAACCTAATTGACGGGGACATCACCTCGTACTGGGGTCGCAAGGAAGGACGCGGAGTGACGCCGATGGGGCTCTTCATCCTCGACTTGGGCGTGCTCTTTTGGGTGGATCGAGTGCGGTTGTTGGGGGACTTCACCGGGCTGCCGACGACCGGCGAAAGGGCCCGCACCCGCTTTGGATCCATCAATTATTTGTGGTACAAAATGTCGGGGTCGGACGGCTCGCTGGCCCCAGACGGCTCGTTGCGCTGGATCTCGCTGGGGGAACTGCCCGAATCGCTGCGCAACCGACGCGGTATCGTCCACTTTGAGGAGCGCTTCCCCTCGACTAAGTTGCGCTACGTCCGGCTTCTCTTTGGCATGACCTCTGGCGCGCTCTCGGGCACGACTGCGGAGTTCCAAGTCTTTGGCGAAGGATTTCCCGCCGCCTTAACGGCGCTCTCGCCGATTTTCGACCTGGGCGGGAAGAAGACGATCTCGGCGCTCGATTGGCAAGCCCAAGTGCCGCCCGCCACTCGCCTAGAGATTCGCAGCCGCACCGGCAATTTGCTCGACGAAGAGTACTCTTTCTTCGACAAGAACGGCAAAGAAGTCTCTGCAAGAAAATACGACAAGCTCATTCCCTCTTTTCGCGGACGGATCGACACGGTGCGGACAATAGGCTCGGACTGGAGCAACTGGAGTCCGGTTTACGAGGTTTCTGGCCAGGGGTTTTTGTCGCCAGGACCTCGGCAGTTCGCCCAAATCGAGGTGCAGCTTTTGAGCGAAGATCCGCTCAGCGCCCCAGCACTGGAAACGCTGACCTTGCACTTCCACCCGCCGCTGGTACAACAGACGCTGGCGGAAATCTACCCGGCCGAAGTCGAGCCGGGCGCGCCGCAAAATTTCACCTATTTCCTCCGCACAACCGCGATATCAGCCAACCGGGGATTCGACCAAATCCTGCTGAGTTCATCGGCCGCCGTGCGCTTTAGGGCATTGCGCATCAACGGGGAAGAAGCCTCCGTCCAAATCAAGGAGCGGGCCGACGGGATCTTGCTCGTCCTCGACCGCGCCGTGCGGCGCTCGGGTCTTCTGGAGATCGATTTCGAGAGTACGCTCTACCTCAATCAGACTCGCTTTGACGCGTTGCTCTTCAACAGCAATCTGGAAGGTCAGGTGCAGCAGGTTGACGCTGGGGATGCCAGCGAGGCCGTGGCGAGCGAGACAGTGTCCGTAGCCTTGCCCGCGGACCCCGGTCTGCTCGATAATCTGACGATCTCAACCCAAATACTAACTCCCAACGGCGATGGCGTTGGCGACCGGCTCGTCCTCGAATTCAATCTGCTCAAAGTGCTGGACCCACGCACCGTTCGAGTAGCTATTTTCGACCTGACCGGGCGGCAGGTGCATCTTTTGAGCGAAGCAGAGCAAGTGGCCGGGCGAGTGGTCTTGGAATGGGACGGACGCGACCACACTGGCGGTATAGTAGCACCGGGGAACTACGTCCTGCGCGTCGAAGTCAGCGGAGACGCACGCACCGATCAGGTCAGCCGAATCGTCTCCGTGGCCTACTAAGATCCCATTCACCCTCACTAAATTCCTAATTCCTAATTGACAGCGCTTACCTCCATCACCCCCAACCCCTCCTCCAGTTCCTCGACGCTGGCAAAAGCCACCAAGGTGCAATGCACCCCCTCGGTCGCCAGTACCCACTGTATCGCCCGTTCAGTGCGCGGCACCAGTTCGCCCGGCTCGGCTAGCTCGTGCCAAGGGCCTGAGACAATCGGATAGACCAGCGGCAACTCTCCGCGAATGCCTTCCCCCCTCGGCGATAGCTCCTCGACCTTCGACTCTCCTACTGCCGACCAATCGGTCTGCGCCTTGTCGGCCCAGCTAAGCCACTGGCCGCCCAGGGCCTTCATAATCAGCACGCCCTTCCCAGCCCGTGCCGACGCCGCAATGCCCGGGGCCTGCCAGCGGCAGACGTAGTTGTAGATGACCAAATCGGCGTCCGCCTCGGGTTCGGGGCCGCGCTCAGCATAGGCTTGTTGATCGGCCAGCATGTGCCGAATCAAGCACACGGCGCGCACTTTGCCTTTGGCCTTGCACTCGGCGATGCGTTCGGCCAAGCCTTCGTTTTGCAGATAGGCATAGTGGTGTACCCGCAAAATATCGATGGCCTCGCGGCGCACATTGGCGAGGTGCTTGTCGATAGTCCCCTCCACCTCAGTAGCTGCCGGCGCACCCACCTTGAGCGAGAAAAAGCGGTCGTCCCCTGGGCCTTTCAGCTCGTCCGGGATGTGAACCTCGTCGCCGTAGCCCATGTCGAAGAGGTTGACGCCTAGCTCGGCGGCCCGCAGGTAAATCCGGCGCTTCTCCTCGGGCGGCGGATGGCCATTAATGCCTTCGTAGCGGGCCAACAACCCGCCCAAACCGATAGTGCTCAACTCCATGTCCGTCTGTCCAAAGCGGCGGTATTCCACGATAACCTCCTTGCGTCGTTAAGACGCGCTTACAGCTTGCTGCGCCCAATATGGCACATTAGTTTCTCCGGCGCGAAAAATTTACTCCACCAGACCATACCGTCCAAGGGAGAATGCAGTGACTGCCAAAGTCCTCATCATCGTCGGCGACGCCACCGAAACCGTCGATACGCTCTATCCCTACCTGCGCGTCCAAGAAGAGGGATTCGCGCCCGTGGTGGCCGGGCCGGAAGCCCGCCGCTACAACATGGTCCTGCACGAGGTCCCGGCCGAAGGTTGGGACATCACCCGCGAATTCGAGGGCTATACCATCCAAGCGGACATCGCCTTCCGCCACATCGTACCCGAAGAATACGTGGGAATCTTTTTCTCCGGAGGGCGCGCCCCCGAATACATCCGCGACGACCCGGACCTAATTCGCATTACCCGCTACTTTTTCGACCGCGACAAGCCCGTAGGCTGCGTCTGCCACGGCGTCGAAATCCCCGCCCGCGCCGGTTGCGTCGAAGGGCGGCGCATGGCCACCGTGCCCAAGTGCCAATTCGACCTCGAAGTCTGCGGCGGCACCTTTATCGACGCGCCCTGCGTCGTCGATGGCAACCTCATCAGCGGCCGCACTTGGCACGACCACGGGCACTACATGAAACACTGGATCAACTTGCTCATCGCCGAGCGCGAGCGCATGGGCGCACAACAGGAGGCCATCCCCGCGTGAAACTCTACTACAGCACCTATGGCATGAAGCAACTCGACGTCTTCGAAGCCCTGCCGCGCCTCGCCGACATGGGCTACGAGGGCATGGAAATCGCCGTCACTCCCGGCTGGCCGACTGAACCAGCTAACATGGACGCGGCCGCACGCAAAAGACTCGCCGACCTCTTCCGCCAACTCGGCTTCCCCACGCCAGTGCTAATGGCCCTACTCTCGCCCTGCGTCGAAGGCGAGGGACGCGCTGCCGCACTCGCGCAGTTTAGAGCGACCTTTGAACTGAGCCGCGCACTCCGGCTCGACGACCACCCAATGGTCGTCAGCACCACTCTCGGCGGCAAACCCGCCTGGGAGACCGGCAAAGAGCGCATCGTCGAGCTGGTACTCGAACTGGGCGACATGGCCGCCGAATACGACGTCATCGTCGCCATCGAGCCACATGCCGGCGACGACTTTGAGACGCCGGAAAAGGCCGCTTGGCTCATGCAGCAAACGAATCACCCGCACCTCGGCCTCAACTTCGACTACAGCCACTTCTGGGTTGAAGGCATCGACCTACAGCACTCGATTGACCTCAATCTCCAGTACTCAGTCCACAATCACATCAAAGACGGCTATCTCGACGAGGAGGGGCGGGTCCGCTATCTCCTGCCCGGCAGCGGCAAGCTGGACATGAAGGCTTACTACAAGGCCATACAAGACGCCGGCTGGGACCAGTATATCTGCCCAGAAGTCACCGGCCAGATCTGGAACGCAGACGGGTACGACGCCTGGAGCACGGCGCAATTTTGCTACGACGTGCTGGCCGCGACGCGGCGAGCATCGAGCTAGGAGCTACGGGGAGGAAATCATGATCCGAATATTGTCACTTGTCCTAGTTGCGATAGGGCTGCTCGGCGGAGTAGAGAAAGCAGACGCCGCCGCAAGGGATGTAGTAGATCGAGAGACACTGAAGAATTTCGTGCTGGAAGCGAAGAGTCTGCTGGAGTCTGCGCAAGACGAGGCGGAACGGACGGCCATTTTGGAGTCCTTCAGGACCGATGAAGAATGGCGACATGGGCCGATCTATATCTTCATCGTCGATTTTGAGGGCACCAACTTCTTTCACGCGACCATCCCCTCGCGCGAAGGCACCAATAATATCGACCAAGAAGACAGCAATGGCGTTAAGATCGTACATCAGGCTGTCGCGGCAGCACAAGCCGGGGGCGGCTTTGTAGAATATCTCTGGGATAATCCAGCGATCGAAGGCGAAGACGAGTCCCCCAAGGTAAGCTACGTGGCTCCCATCGAGCTTGATGGTGCATCCTATTACATTGGCGCTGGATTGTATCCTACTGCAGAGCAGACGAATGTCGCGCCCATTTCGTGGGGTAGCTTGAAAGAGCAGGTGTAAACCTTGACGCCCCGCGAGGCGAAGGCCATCTCTTGTTGGTGGTGGCATCCCCGGTCCGGTCGATACTCCCATAATATTTTTAGTACCTAATAATCGTTTTGACCTCATGGCCTAGCATAGCGATGTGACAGCCTCCTAGCTTATTTAGCACTCCTTGCGCGAGTTTATCGAACATCGTATACAGATGGTCAAGCACGCGAACTGAGAGGACGAAGGGGTCCATGACGCAGAGCGCACTACAGCAAGTAACTCAAGCCTCCTTCCCCGGCATGTGCCCGGTCAAAGATGCACTGACCAAGCTGGCGCAAGCTGGAATCGAGGAACGCGGCGCAATCTTTACAAAGCGCGAGGTCGTCGAGTTCATCCTCGATCTTGTCAACTACACTACAGACCGGCCTTTGCACAAGATTCGCCTTCTGGAGCCTTCTTTTGGCGGTGGCGACTTCCTTCTTATTGCGATTGAGCGCTTGCTCAAGGCGTGGAGCAGGCGAAAGAGTAACGCCGACCCAAGAGAAATACTAGCCAATGCCATTCGAGCCGTCGAGTTGCATGACGATACATTTCAGACAACGCACGAAAAAATCATCGCCATGCTCAAGGCAAAAGGTTTTGAAACAAAGTCGGCCCTCGCTCTTGCCGACACCTGGCTCATCAAGGGCGATTTTCTTCTCACGCCGCTGCCATTTGCATTTGATTGCGTAGTTGGCAACCCACCTTATGTGAGGCAAGAGCTGATTCCCGCTGCGCTCATTGCCGAATACCGCACTCGCTATACGACCATATTTGACCGCGCCGACCTTTACATCCCGTTTATCGAGCGTTCGCTCAACCTGCTGGAGCCGGGCGGTACACTTGGATTTATCTGCGCCGACCGCTGGATGAAAAACCGTTATGGAGGGCCGCTGCGTAAACTGACTGCTGACAAATTTCATTTGAAAACCTATGTCGATATGGTCGATACACCTGCCTTCCACGCGGATGTTATTGCCTATCCAGCCATCACTATTATCGCTAATGAAAAGCCGGGCAAAACTCGCGTCGCGCACCGTCCCGAGATTAAGCCGGCAACGCTCAAGGCTTTAAGCAAGACCCTGCTATCTGAAGAAAAGCCCACCTCAGAGAGTGGGGTCAAGGAAATGACCGGAGTTGCGGCAGGAGCCGAACCTTGGATATTGGCGTCGTCCGACCAGTTGGCCCTTGTCCGGCGACTAGAGCGAGATTTCCCGCTAATTGAAGAGGTCGGGTGTAAGATCGGCATCGGTGTCGCTACCGGTGCCGATCAAGCCTTTATCGGTCCCTATGACGAGCTAGATGTAGAGCCGGGTCGCAAATTACCACTGGTGATGACCCGCGATATTATCACTGGTACCGTCAAATGGCGCGGCCTTGGCGTCGTCAATCCGTTCGCCGATGAAGGAGGGCTTGTTGACCTAGCAAAATTCCCCAAGCTCAAAACCTATCTGGAAGCCCGCAAGGACCAGATAGCAAAACGGCATGTCGCAAAGAAATCACCTGCTAATTGGTATCGCACGATCGATCGCATCTATCCGGCCCTCGCCAGTAAGCCGAAATTGCTAATCCCTGACATCAAGGGCCAAGCCCATATCGTCTATGAAGGCGGCAAGCTGTACCCACACCACAATCTCTACTTTATCACGAGCGATGAATGGGATTTGTACGCGCTGCAGGCTGTTCTTCTATCGGGCATCGCCCGCCTGTTTGTCTCGATCTATTCGACCCGGATGCGCGGCGGCTACTTGCGGTTTCAGGCGCAATATCTGCGCCGTATCCGCTTGCCTTACTGGCAGGACCTAGATGAAACGCTCAAAAATGCTCTGAGGGAAGCTGCTAATTGTCGCGACATTGACGCCTGCAACGCGGCTGTATTCGAGTTCTATGGATTATCAAAGGCGGCAGAGGCGGCTCGGGCATCTTCAGGCTAAATGCAGATCAGCCCTCAATGAAGTCCAAGTGAAGTCGCCAGCGCACGAGGCCCTAGCCTGTCTCAAGAGACAGCCCAGTTCTCTCTTGACTCCGTGAAGGTGCCATCCTATCCTAGTCGTCAAGGCGTTTTAAGGACGCCTCGATCCGCGGAAAGGGTTGAACCCACCTTAGTCTCTTCGCCTGCTGTTAAAGAACCTTCTTTCGGCTTGTCTTCGCGGATGACAGGCATTTTGAAAGAGGGTTTTGTATGGCTACCGTCCTACCTTCCAATCCCCATCTCGATCATCTGAAAAAACAGGCCAAGGACCTGCTCAAGTCCTTCCAGTCCGGCGATTCTCAAATCTGTGCGTCCGTGCAACAGTACCTGCCCCGGTTTTCCCGATTATCACCTGACGGACTCACTCTGCACGACGCCCAGCACGTGATTGCCCGCCAGTACGGCTTCGACAATTGGCCGGCCCTGCGCCAGGCGGTCAAAGAAATAGCTGCGACGAGGCACCGCTCTGTACCAATCACGGACAGGCTGGACGAAAAGCTCAAGCGCCACATCGACGCGCTCGGCTTCCACAGCGTCGGTGCTTACCGCATCTGGTGCCACAAGCAGGGGCTAGACAAGGGGCTAGACAAGAGTGACGAGCAGTTGCAGAAGGAATGCGAGCTGTTCCAGCTTTGGCAAAAGACCCGCCGCCCCGACCCCAAACCAGACTACCGCCCGAGCCAGGTCCGCTTCATCACCCTGGCCTACGAGGGCAAGACATCGGGCATCTGGGAGGGCTGGACGCGGCTTTTTGCCAATGTTGAGGACCCGGCCGAGCGCAAAGCCTTTTATCGCCTCCTAGTCCATTGCGAGAAATACGCCCGCATTGACGGCAAGCTGTTGGCACCACTGGCCCGCTGCCACCGCGACTGGCTCAGACCAATAGAGGACTGGTATCCACAAAGCCAGAACAAGCGGCGACAATTCGGCGAATTGGTCCGCTACCTTTTAGCCCGCTATGAGGTGCCGTTTTTCATGGACGGGGTTTGGCGCGAGACCTCCTTTACGGATGGAGCTTGGCACCAAGAGGATCCAGCCGTCATCCGGCGGCAGCAGGCGTGGTTTATGCACGTCGCCCAAGGCGGCAATATCCGCGCGATGGATACGGAAATCGCCCTCACCAAGCGCATGGCGCATCTGATCTTCGAGGTGCCGGACGTGGAATCAGTATCGATGGGGTTGCGCTGGGCGCAGTTTCTCGGAATGGGCGGCAGCCTCAACCTAGTTTCAGCCGTAGTGCGCTCGCGTCTGCGCGACTTTATGGAGGACGAGCCGTTCTGGGCGACCGTGGTGCTCTTTCTGGCCAACCAGCCAATGCTCGAGCCCACTTACGTCGGCCCAATCGTCGACTATATCTACAACCAGAAGTTTGCGCCCCAGCAGACGCGCGGGCATGACGGGAATCTTACAGAAGGACCGCCGCTGCAACCCCATTTCACCATGAAGGGCCGTAGTATTAACAAGCTGCTGCGCCAAGTTGAGGCGTGGCACGGCGAATTTGCCCTCGACCAGCACGTGGACTGGGAAGAGTGGTCGAGCTCTGGCCTCCGTGGCTACGAGTGCGAGGAAGAAGACGGCCACCTCGGCGCGACCCTGCGCTGGAGCGTGCGGGAGTTGTGCGACTCCTGGGCCTTGGCCAAAGAGGGCCAGGCCATGTCTCACTGCGTCAAGTCGTACGCTAGGCGCTGTGCTGAGGGAAAGTATTCGGTCTGGTCGCTCCAAGCAGAAGGCACCCCACTGGAGCGCCCGAACATGCTGACCATTGCAGTGGACAACAGGCAGAGGCGGGTCATCGAATTCCGCGGCAAATACAACATGGTGCCCAACGACAAACAACGCACGGCCAAACAGCGGGACCAGACGAGCAAACCTTATCTCCACCTCCTGCGCAAATCGCCAGAGATCATGCGCCGATGGATGGAGCGGGAGCAACTGCGGCACGGTTAAATCAGGTTTTTACCCGTCGATTACCTCCACCTCGCTGCCCTTCTCAAACGCCTGCGCCTTAAACTCCGCCAATGCCTTGTCGAGCAGAGCCTGCGCCTCCTCGGCCTCCTTGCCCCAAACGACGATATCCACTGGCAGCCGCTGACCGTCGGCCGTGCGCTCCCTCAACGCGACGAAGGCCTTGAGGTAGGTATTGGGATATTGGCTCATCACGCTGTGCAGGATCGGACCGCACTGCGATTCGGGTAGGTTGACGGCGACCCGTAGCGAGAGCCGCACATCGTCGTATATCCCAGCCAAGGCATCCTCTACCGACTGGCGGAATAACGCCTCAACCTCGCGCGGCGGGCCGGGTAGGCTGTAAATCGTGGTTGCGCCGACCTGCGACTCCACGCAGGGAGCCACACCCGCCGGGTTGGGATGGGCCACAGAGCCTTCCGGTTTGGTCGCCATCTTGATCAGCCCTTCGCTGACATCAGCGCGCTTTTCAATACCTCGGCTCTCCATATAGCGCTTGACCAAAGTTTCATCGACTTCCGTGCCCACCCCCGTGATCTTGGCAATGGCCTCAACCGTCATATCGTCGGGCGTCGGCCCAAGTCCTCCGGTGGTGATCACCACCTGGGTTCCGCGCTGGCAGGCGTCTTTGAGCACGCCGGTCAACTCGTCTATATCGTCGTCGAGAATCGCGATCCGACGCACATAGCCGCCGAGCGCTGCAATCTGCTGCGCCATCCAGAAGGAATTGGTGTCTTGGATCTGTCCGTTTAAAAGCTCGGTGCCGATTGAGTAAATTTCGATGGCCGGTCGATCGCTCATAGTCTCTTTCTCTGCGGTTGTGTTAGAGGGGCTCAAAAGATAGGCAAGATGAACCGGCCGTGCACCGGGCATTGAACACAGCTAGGCGAGTGGCAATATTAGAGTCTATCCAACCATCGAACTACAAGGAGAAAAACATGAGCAGCGTCCACGACTTCACCGCCCAAACCATCCACGGCCAAGCCGCAGATCTAGCCGACTACGCCGGCAAGGCGCTCCTCGTCGTCAACGTGGCCAGCGAGTGCGGCCTAACCCCGCAATACGCCGACCTAGAGGCACTGCATCGCCAATACGCCGCCCAAGGGCTAGCGGTCCTCGGCTTTCCCTGCAACCAATTCAAGGGGCAAGAGCCTGGCAACGAAGAGCAGATCCTCGACTTCTGCCAGACCCATTACGACGTGAGTTTCCCGCTCTTTAGCAAGATCGAAGTCAACGGCCCCAACCGTCATCCGCTCTACGCCTATCTCGCCGGCGACGGCGCGGCCTTTCCCGGCGACATCTCCTGGAACTTCGAGAAATTCCTCATCGACAAGGATGGGCAACCGCTGGCCCGTTTCGCGCCCCGAACCACCCCCAACGATCCGGCAGTAGTCGCCGCCATCGAAGAGGCCCTCGCGTGACGCGACCCAACATCGTCTTCATCCTCATCGACGACATGGGCTGGAAGGACCTCGTCTGCTACGGCAGTTCCTTCTACGAAACGCCCAACATCGACCGCCTCGCCCGCGAAGGCATGCGCTTTACCGACGCATACGCGGCCTGCCCGGTCTGCTCGCCGACCCGCGCCAGCATCCTCACCGGCAAGTACCCAGCCACCGTCGGCATCACCGACTGGATTGACGTGCATGGGCGCACCCACCCGGCGCGTGGCCAGCTCGTCGATGTGCCGTATCTCAAGCAGCTTCCGACGCAAGAGCACTCGCTGGCCCGCGCGCTCAACGAGGGTGGCTACCAGACGTGGCACGTAGGCAAATGGCACTTGGGCGGCGACGGGCACCTGCCCGAAGACCACGGCTTTGAGGTCAACATTGGCGGCGCACACCAAGGCTCGCCAGGGCAGGGCGGGTACTTCAGCCCTTGGACCATCCCCCCGCTCGCCGACGCCGATGTCCCCGAGGGCACGTACCTAACCGACTACCTGACCGACCAAGTACTCGACTTGATAAACAACCGGGACGAGCGGCCCTTCTTCTTGAATCTCTGGTACTACACCGTCCACACGCCGATCCAAGCCAAACCAGAAAAAATCGCCAAGTACGAAGCCAAAGCCCGCGCCCTCGGCTTGGACCAAGTCGAAGCCTTTGCCGAGGGAGAGTACTTCCCCTGCGAGCACAAAAAGGACCAGCGCGTCAAACGGCGGCTCATCCAATCCGATCCGGTCTATGCGGCCATGATCGAGAGCCTCGACGAAAACTTGGGCCGCCTCTTCAACCTGCTCGACGCACTCGGCGAAACCGAAAATACCGCCGTGTTTTTCACCTCGGACAACGGCGGCCTCGCCACCTCCGAAAGCTCGCCGACCTGCAACGCGCCGCTGGCCGAGGGCAAGGGCTGGATGTACGAGGGCGGCACCCGCGAACCCTTGCTGGTGCGCTGGCCCGGTCAGGTCGCAGCCGGCAGCACCTGTCCCGTCCCGGTGACCAGCCCCGACTTCTACCCGACGATCCTCGAACTAGCCGACTTAGACCCCATCCCCACACAGCACTGCGACGGCACCAGCATCGCGCCGCTTATGCGCGGAGCCGAGTCCATCGAGCGCGAACCCATCTTTTGGCACTATCCGCACTATGGCAATCAGGGGGGCACTCCCGGCTCGTCCGTGCGCGCCGGCGACTACAAGCTGATCGAGTTTTTTGAAGACGGGCGGCTGGAACTGTACAATCTGCGCGACGACATCGGCGAAAAGCGCAACCTAGCCGAGCAAATGCCGCAAATCCGCGATCGGCTGCACGGGCTGTTGCGCGAGTGGCGCGAAAAAGTGGAAGCCAAAATTCCCCAACCCAATCCCGCTTGGCAGGGCTAACCAGCCCAATCCCGCGGCTTGAGAAATACCTCGTAGAGCCGCGCCTCCTCCGATCCGGCCGCTGGCTGCCAATCGTACTCCCAGCGCACCAAGGGCGGCAGCGAGACCAAGACCGACTCAATGCGTCCCTTTGATTGCAGGCCGAAGAGCGTGCCCCGGTCGTAAACCAAGTTGAACTCCACGTAGCGGCCCCGGCGATAGAGCTGGAACTGCCGCTGCCGTCGGCCGTACTCCCATCCCTTGCGCCGCTGCAAAATCGGCAGGTAGGCTTCTATGTACCCATCGCCGACGCTGCGGGTAAAGGCAAAGCAATGCTCAAAGCCCCCTTCGTCGAAATCGTCGAAGAACAGGCCGCCGATCCCTCTTGGTTCGTCGCGGTGCGGCAGAAAAAAGTACTCGTCGCACCACCGCTTAAATTTCGGATAGAGTCCCTCGCCATAAGGATCGCACGCAGCTTTGGCCGTCCGATGCCAATGCACCGCGTCTTCTTCAAAACCGTAATACGGCGTCAAGTCGAACCCACCGCCAAACCACCACACAGGTTCCTCCCCTTCTTTCTCCGCCGTGAAGAACCGCACATTCAAATGCGAGGTTGGCGCATAGGGGTTGTGCGGATGCGCAATCGCCGAGACGCCCATCGCCTCAAAGCCTCGCCCCGCCAACTCGGGGCGGCGCACCGTAGCCGTCGGCGGCAACTCATTGCCCCGCACGTGCGAAAAATTCACCCCGGCCCGCTCGATCACCGACCCCTCCAACACGCGCGTGCGGCCACCACCCCCTTCTGGCCGCTCCCAACTATTTTCGCGGAAAGTGCCCTCGTCCTCTGCTTCCAAGGCCACGCAAATCGCATCCTGTAACCCGAGCAAATATGCTTTGACAGCCTTTTTGTTTATCTTTTCCATACTAACTAATTCCTTTTCGCTTCTCGCTTGTGCTCGTCTCTAGATTCGTTTGGTTATCACAGTGATAAAGTATAGTCAAGGTGGACAAGAAAACCATCCGTGGCCCGGTATTCGGTGCGCTTTCTTAGAAGAGTCAACGCACTTGACATCATCAATAGCAAAACAATATCACTCTAGTACAAGGGGGACATGCAATGAACAACGATAGCTGCGAGAGGATACGCTCGATTTCCGAGGTGTTCCAAGAGCTTGGCTTGGGGACTGCGGAGGAAAGAAATCGCTTTCAACGGCTAGCCGACTTAGGTACCATCGGCCAAAGCTTGGAACAGGAAACCCACCGACACGAGCCAACGGGCACTCAAAACAACACTGCAAAGGAAGACGATGCCTAACTGGAACCAACTCCTCGACGAGATCAATGCCGCCGAAGGCATACACGATGTTATTCGTCGTCGCTACCTCAAAGAAGTTTTCGAGATCACGGGTCGCAACGTTATCATCTACTATGCTGGCTGGTTTCAGAAGGGAAGCATTGCTGGCATTGAGATAAACGACGAAGACAAGAACGGCTTTATGACCGTCATTCACGAACTAGATAGAAGCCGTGGTCTAGATTTAATCTTACATACGCCTGGAGGCGATATGGCCGCCACGGAATCTCTCGTGGAATACCTACGGTCCATGTTCGACACGGATATTCGGGCAATTGTTCCCCAACTTGCTATGTCAGGTGGTACGATGATGGCTTGTGCCTGCAAAGAAATACTCATGGGCAAGCAATCGAGTTTGGGGCCTGTTGATCCACTCTTTGGCGGGATTCCTGCCCACGGGATTGTGGAGGAATTCACGCGGGCGAAGAAGGAAATCAGCGAAGACACCTCTTCGAGTTCTATCGCCGTATGGCAGCCGATTATCGCGAAGTACAACCCGACGCTCGTCGGCGAGTGCGAAAAGGCAATCGACTGGTCTAACGAGATGACGAGAGAGTGGCTCCAGACAGGGATGTTCGCTTCAGAGCAAGATTCCGATGATACGATCAACAACATTCTCAAAGAGCTAGGTGACCACGCCCTGACCAAATCGCACGCACGGCATTTGTCCATTGAACGATGCCGCGACATAGGTCTAAAAGTCAAAGCGCTGGAAGAGGACGATAAACTCCAGGACGCCGTGCTGTCGTTACATCACGCCTGCATGTTGACTTTTTCGGCTACTTCTGCACTCAAGATCGTTGAGAATCATCTTGGTATTGCCTTCATCAAGGTTACTCAGTAGGCGACCGCTGTGCCGGGACGACTAAGCAGAGCCCAAATCGAAGCACAGTTTGCCTCAGAATGGGTTCTCGTCGAATCCCCACAGACCAATGATGCCTTGGAAGTGCAAAGCGGCAAAGTCCGCTGGCACAGTAAGGATCGGGAAGAGGTCTATCGCCAAGCTGTGGTGTTGCGCCCTAAACGGTTCGCCATCTTGTACACGGGAAAGATGCCTGAAGACACGGCGATTGTTCTATGATGGTGGTAGCTTAACTGGTCCCGTTTTAGCGGTCTATATCAGTAGCTATCCGTCTTCTCTCTTCGCCTCTTGCACATTTTTCTACCCCCTTTCCATCCTTTCACATGCCCTTCCGTCAATCCACTGCCCCCACGCCAACCCGCTACCGCGACCGCCAAACCAAGGATATCGTCGTCGAGCACGTCCCGGGGCAGTCCCTCCTCCGCTGGTTCTACACCACAAGCACGGGGCATCTTGTCTTTCGCGCCGTCTTCAACCGGCCTCTTTTCTCTCGCCTCTACAGCTGGTGGAAGCAAAGCACTTGGACTCGGCGTCAAATCCGCCCTTTTGTCGAGCGCTACCACATCGACCTCGACGAAATCGAATATCCCCTCAGCCACTATTCCAGCTTCAACGATTTCTTTATCCGCCGCCTCAAACCCGGAGCCAGACCCTGCGACCCCGACCCCGAGCGCCTCTGTTGCCCCGCCGACGGCAAAGTTCTCGTCTATCCCCAGATCGCAGCCGAGGATGAGCTACCGGTCAAAAGCAACCAACTCGCAGCCCGCGAGCTCCTAGCCGAAGCAATCGACCCCACCCCATATCACGGCGGTGCTGCCCTCGTCGTCCGCCTCGCCCCCTACGACTATCACCGCTTCCACTTCCCAGCCGACGGCCAAGTAGGTCAAACCCAGTGGATCAACGGCACCTACCACTCGGTCAACCCCATCGCCCTCGCCCGCGTACCCGACGTTTTCCACCGCAACCGGCGCTCCGTCTGCGAACTGACGACGCCCACCTTCGGCAGAATTGCCTACATCGAAGTCGGTGCTATCAACGTCGCCAGCATCGTCCAGACGTACTCGCCAGGGCCTTGTGAGCGCGGCCAAGAAAAGGGCTTTTTCCAATTCGGCGGCTCAACCGTCGTGCTGCTTTTCGAGCCGGGGGCGATAGCCTTTGACAGCGATCTAGTCGCCGACTCTGCGGCCGGCCTAGAGGTACACGTCCCCACCGGGGCCGGCGTCGGCAGCCGCGCTTGACCCGCTCCGGCGGCTTCGGCAAATTTCCCGCTCTGCAATCCCTTACCTCTGGAGGCTACATATGTCCCTGCAAATGCGCGTGGGTCTGGGCCAATTCAACGAACTCACCGACGAAAAGCTCGCCTTTATCAAGCAAATGGGCTGCGACGACTTTTTGATGAATACCCCCAAGCTCCCCGGCGACAAGCAGTGGGAATACGACGACTTAGCTGCCCTCAAAAAGCGGGCCGACTACGCCGAACTGCGGCTGATGGCGCTGGAAAACGTACCCACATCGTTTTACGACAAGATCATGCTCGGCCAAAGCGGCCGCGAAGAACAACTCCAGCACATGATCACCACCGTGCGCAACATGGGCAAGGCCGGCATCCCAATCTTGGGCTATCACTGGATCCCCAACAGCGTCTGGCGCACGCCCGAGCCAGCCACCTTGCGCGGCGGCGCTCGCGCCACTCGTTTTGCCCTCGCCGAGCACGACCCCGAAGAACTGACCCACGGCCGCGTCTTCACCCACGAGGAGATGTGGGAAAACTACTGCTGGTATTTGGAGCGCATCCTGCCCGTGGCCGAGGAAGTTGACGTGCGCCTAGCCCTACACCCCGACGACCCGCCCACCGGTACGACCCTCGGCGGCATAGCGCGGATATGCAGTTCTTTCGACGACTTCAAGCGCAACATGGACACCTTCGACAGCTCGCATCACGGCCTCGACTTCTGCATGGGGTGCTGGTCGGAGATGGGCGGCCACGACAGCGTCATCCGCGCCGTCCGCCACTTCGGCGGGCAAAAGAAAATCATCTACATCCACTTCCGCGATGTCATCGGGCCGGTCGAGGACTTCCACGAGACCTTCATCGACTGCGGCCAAGTCGATACCTTTGAGGTCGTCAAGACGCTCAAGGCGGTCGATTTCGACGGCTTTATGATCACCGATCACGTGCCCCATATCGTCGATGACTCGCCCTGGGGGCACAGGGGACGCGCCCATTGCGTGGGCTTTATGCAGGCCCTCATTCAAGTGGTCAACAAGCTCAGCGCGTGACCTGTCACCACGGCGCGACCTTGGGATCTAACATGAACATCATCCACCACTGCACCCGCCGGTCGAGCACAAGCCTCCTTCTTACACTCCTGCTCGCCACCCCAGCCCTAGCCCAAGACGAGCGTCCCCCTGTATCAATCCCCCAACCCGAACGCCGGCGCGTGACGCCGCCACCGGGCGGCCCCTTGACCATCGTCCAAGTGGACTACAACAACGCGGTCAAGGAGCGCGACTACCTCTCGCAGGCCATGCAGGAAGTGGTCGCGTTCACCCACATATCGACCCAACTCGAAGTGCCGCTGCACTCGCGTTTTCTCACGCTCGACGACCCGAAGATTGCAGATGCGCTGATGCTCTACATGACCGGCTTCGACTGCGTCATGAAGATACGCGACCGCGAAAAGAAAGGCCTCGCCCACTACCTGCGCAGCGGCGGCCTGCTCTTTGCCGAGGACATCCTGCCCCTAGAGACTAATTTTCGCACATCCGCTGGCGTAGCCGGCACCCCCTTCGACCGGCAGTTCAAGGCCCTGCTCAAAGATCCGCAAGTCCTCGGCGTCGACGGAGGCCGCTGGCGCAAACTGCCCAATAGCGACCCTCTGTACTCAGCCTACTTCGACTTCCCCGATGGGCCGCCTTTAAGCGGCACGAACCGGGGCAACGTCTTCGCCTTGGAAGCTATAGAACTCAAAGGTCGGGTCGCCGTTATCTTCAGCGACCTCAACATTAGCTGGTTCTGGGGCAACCTCGACGCCGAAGGCCGCAACCGCAGCTTGCAGTTCGGCACCAACCTGTTGGTCTATGCGCTAGCGCAAAAATACGCAGGCCGACCACTGCCCGTCAGGCGCTGAGATGGACGCTGCGGCGGCGCGCTCCACCCAAATCCGCGCCGACCTCCTGCTCCTGCTCACGGCCCTTATCTGGGGCTTTGCCTTCGTCGCCCAACGCGCTGGCATGGAGCACGTCGGCCCCTTCTTCTTCAATGGCGTGCGCTTCGCCCTCGGCTGCTTGCCGCTTTTGCCTTTCGTCCTGCGCACCACCGCCACACCACTCTCATCCCGTCTCCGCCACACCCTCCCAGGCGGCCTGCTCGCCGGGCTTTTTCTTTTCACTGCCGCTTCCCTACAACAGGTCGGCATCGTCTACACTACGGCCGGCAAGGCCGGGTTCATCACCGGGCTATACGTAATTCTGGTGCCGATCCTCGGTCTCTTGCTGCGGCATCGCAGTCGCCGCAGCACTTGGACCGGCGCTCTGGTGGCAACCAGCGGCCTGTACCTGCTGAGCGTGGAGCCGCCACTGGCCATTGCTCGCGGCGACGCGCTCGTGCTCGTGAGCGCGCTCTTTTGGGCCGGGCACGTGCTGGTCATCGGCAACCTCTCGCGTCAACTCGACTGGGCGATGCTGGCTTTTTTGCAATTCTTCGTCTGCTCGCTGCTCAGCACAGCCATCGCCGTCGGCACCGAGCCTATCGCCCTGCAACCACTCGTCGATGCGGCCGTACCCGTGTTTTACGGAGGCGTGCTGTCGGTGGGCGTGGCCTATACCCTGCAGGTGGTGGCTCAGCGGCGAGCGGCCCCCGGCCACGCAGCCATCATCCTCAGTCTGGAGACGGTTTTTGCCGCGTTGGGGGGGTGGCTTTTGCTGGACGAGGACATGCCCTTACGCGGGCTGGTCGGGTGTGGGCTGATGTTCGCGGGGATGCTGATCTCGCAGGTGAGATTGGGGCGGCGATCTAAAACATAGGCCCATTGCTCCCCGAAGAGAGCCGCTCTATACTATGCCTTTAACGCTGACACACGACCCCCACCCAGAGAAAGGACCAAAATGTCGGACAACGCACCCAAGGGCGCAGTGACCAACCCATTTGCCCTCAGCACGGACGACGGCTACACCTGGCTCAAGGGCAACCTCCACTCGCACACGACCAATTCCGACGGCAGGGCCACGCCGCAAGAGCGGCTCGACGGCTATGTCGGCCAGGGCTACGACTTCCTCTGCCTGTCCGACCACCACAAACTCACCTTTATCGATACCGTGCAGGCCCCAGGCGACTTCGTGCTCATCCAGGGGGCCGAACTGCATCCGGACAATCCCTTCGGCGGCCAGCGGCACCACTTCGTCTGTCTCAATTTCCACGAGGACATAAACGCGGAGAAGATGCCGCCCCAGCACGTCATCGACGAGGTCCGCCGCCAAGGCGGTGCTGTCTGGCTGGCTCACCCCCATTGGAGTTCGATCAATATCCTGCGCGACGCGGTGCCGCTTTCAGGGTTCGCCGGCATTGAGGTCTTCAACACCACCTGTCGCTGCGCCGGACGCGGCGAGTCGAGCGTGCATTGGGACGACTGGATGGACCTAGAGGATCGCCTCTACCCCGCGCTGGCCAACGACGATTCGCACGCCCTCGAAGCCGACCAGCGCGACACGTACCAGGGCTGGACTTGGGTCCGAGTCAAAGAGCGCACCGCCGACGCAGTCGTCGCCGCTCTAGTCGCGGGCGCGTCGTACGCCAGCACCGGTCCCGCAATCCACGACATCCAGCTCCGCCGCACCGACCGCGAGGGTGACGACCGCACCCAAGTCGAAGCCACAGTGTCCTGCTCGCCGGCGCAGCGCATCGTCGGAGTGTCCGACTCTTTCGGCACCGAGTACCACCAGCACGGTGACCTCTTCGAGACCGCGACCTTTGCGCTCAGGGCCAACGCCCGCTGGGTGCGCTTCGAGATCGTCGACGAACGCGGCCGCAAGGCGTGGTCCAATCCGTTTGACCTGACCGTACTCGAACGGGCCTAATCGGATCTATTTCTGCGTCGGCACGCGGCGCGACCAATCTTGCTTGTCAACCCAGCGCTGCTGTTCAAGGGCCATTTGCTGGGCCTTGTCGTAGTAGTGGGGATTGTTCGACAAGGGATGGTTGGCGCGGATCGCCCCTTCGGGGAAGAGATACCAGTCCTCGCGGCCCACTACATAGCCGCGAATGTGGGCGCGGGGCGCATCGTCGGTGATGTAATTGACTACGTAGAGCGTCCCGTCGGGTAGTTGCACCCAGCCCGAATAGCCGCTGTCGGCCGACAGGGCGCGGTCGTTGTCCAAAAAGGCGAAGCGGGCCTCAGTGTCGCCCTGGGATTGCTCTGGGTCGGCTGAAGCACTCGCCCGGGCAGGTGAGCCGCGCAAAGCCTCCGCCGCGGTCTCCACGTAGAGTCCCAAGGAAGTAGCAAGGCCGCAGGCGACCCGATAGGTAATGGCCACCTCCCCCGAGCGCAGGCGACCAACCGAGGGGCGGCCCAGACAGCGCATCATGTGCGTGCGCACCGGCACCGACCACGTCCGGCCGCCATCGCCGGAAAAGCTCTTCCAGCCGCTCAGGCCCTCGCCGTCCTCGCGCATGTAGAGCACCAAGGTGCCGTCGCCCATTTCGGCAAAATCCCCCTCGTTCAAGCGCCAAGGCCCCCCGGTGCAGGGCGCACCTTCGGGGTCGGGCACCTTGAAAGGACCTTCCCACATCTGGCCCCGGTCGGCGGACAGATAGCACGTCTGCACTTCGACGAAATCCTCAGTCCCCCGCTGGCCGGGCCACTGCTCGGTGAGGCCGACGATCAGGTCGCCGTTGGATAGTTCCTTGATGGAGGGGACGATGCCCTCAGTCATGCCGGTCTCCTCCGGCCCCTCCCACGTGGCTCCGTTGTCGTGGCTGCGCAACAGGAGGTTCATGCAGATGCCCGGCTCCAAGTATTCTTCAAAGGTATTCTTGAGTAGCAAGTCGACGATGAGCAGCAAAGTCCCGTCGCGGCAGGCGGCGATGCGCGAGCAATTGAGCCGTCCCAGCCCTTGGGCAGTTTCCCCCTCAGTGCGCTCTACCACCACTTGGCGCGGGCTCCAAGTCAGGCCGCGGTCGAAGCTGCGGCGCACGATTATGCGCGAAAAGGGACGTGAACTGTGTCCCATGCTCTCGCGATACGTGCATACCAAGGTGCCGTCGGCCGCTTGGGCCACATCGGCGAAGGCCTCATAGATCTCGTCGTTGCGCGATACAGTGATCGTCTGCATGGTTGCCTCTCGGTTTTGGGTGAGTGCATGACAATATACGATACGACTGGATTGCCGCCGGATGGTGGCTTGCCCCCCCAACCCCCTTCTCCTACCTTCCCTCTCCAAATCCGCTAATACCGCCCCCTGTCGAGAGACCAACATCATGGCCGACCGCCCCAGAATCGCCGGCATCGTCACCGAGTACCGCAAGTACTCCCACGCCCAGCACATCTGCGACCGCTTCCTCGAAGGCTACGGCTGGAACAGCCGGCACCACCGCCCGCCCATGGATCTGGTCTCCCTGTACGTGGATCAGCGTCCCGAAGGCGATCTAAGCCAAGATCGGGCGACCCGCTTTCCCCACATGGTGATCTATCCCACCGTCGCCGACGCTCTGACGTTGGGCGGGTCAGATTTGGCCGTTGACGGCGTCCTACTCATCGCCGAGCACGGCACCTACGGGCGCAATGAAAAGGACCAACACCTCTACCCGCGCTACGAGCTTTTCAAACAGATCGCCTCAGTCTATCGCACGACCGGCAAGAGCGCGCCCGTGTTCAACGATAAGCATCTCTCTTGGAATTGGGACTGGTGCCAAGAGATGTACGATGTCTCGCAAGAGCTCGACTTCGCCTTCATGGCTGGCTCGTCGCTGCCCGTTACCTGGCGCACCCCCTCGCTCGACATGCCCCTTGGTGCCGAGGTCGAAGAAGCAGTCTGCGTCTGCTATGGCGGCGTCGATAGCTACGACTTCCACGGCTTGGAGACCTTGCAGTGCATGGTCGAGCGCAGAAAGGGCGGCGAGACCGGCGTCAAATGGCTCCGGGCCTACCGCGACGATGCCTTCTGGCAAGCGCACGCCGAGGGTGTGTGGTCGCGCGAGCTTTTTGAAGCCTGCCTCTGCCGCAGCCACACGCTCACCCCAGCAAGACCCGGGTTCAACAATCCCTTCCCCACCATCGACGAACTCAAGCACCTAGTCGAGAGCCCCGTCGCCTACCAGTACGAGCACGCCGACGGCCTCCTCTCAACCATGATGCTAATGAACGGATTAGTCCAAGATTTCAACTTCGCCGCTCGGCTCACGGGACAGGACGAGCCGCTCTCGACTCAGATGTACTTGCCCATGCCCCCGGCCCGCACCACGCTGGCCAATTTCTTCAGCCCGCTGGCCAACAACATCGAGCAGATGTTCCTGACCGGCAAAGCAACCTATCCAGTCGAACGCACCCTGCTCACTTCGGGCTTGGTCATCGCCGGCGTCGATAGCCTTCAGCAAGATCAGATCCAAGTCGAGACGCCCCACCTAAACATCGCCTACCAAGCCACCGAAGAATCCACTTTTTGGAGGACCTAGTTTCTCTTAAGGCCCCCCTCGCCTCTTTCCCTGGAGCTTTCGTCGCCCATGGCCACCAAACGCATCGCCGTCATCGCTACCATCTATCGCTACCTCTCGCACGCCCAGCACTTTGCCGACCGCTTCGTAGTCGGCTATCCCCACGGCGGCCGCTGGCACCGTCCCGACTGCAAAATCGTCTCGCTCTACGTCGATCAGCAGCCCGAAGGCGACCAAAGCCAAGACCGGGCGCGCGAATTCGACTTCTCAGTGTACCCCACTATCGCCGAGGCCCTGCGCTGCGGCGGCGATGAGCTAGCCTGCGACGCAGTGCTGATCATCGGCGAGCACGGCGAGTACCCCAGAAACGACAAAGGACAGGTTCTGTACCCGCGCTACGAGTTCTTCAAAGAATGCGTCGAGGTCTTTGAAGAAGACGGCCGCACCGCGCCCATCTACAACGACAAGCATCTCTCCTACAGCTTTGACAAGGCGCGAGAAATGGTCGACGACGGCCACCGGCTCGACTTTCCGATTCTCGCCGGTTCCTCGCTGCCGGTCACTTGGCGTCTGCCCGATGTCGAACTGCCCTTGGGCTGCCAAATCGAAGAGGCGCTGATGGTCGGCGTCGGCGGCTCCGACCCCATGGATTACCACGCGCTAGAGGCCATGCAGTGCATGATCGAGCGCCGCTCAGGCGGCGAGACCGGAGTCAAATCCGTGCAATTGATCGAAGGAGACGATGTGTGGAAGGCGGGTGAGGACGGCCGCTATTCGCTAAGATTGCTCGACTCCGCCCTCTCGCGCAGCGACTCTCCTTGCGGCAAGACCGACGAGGACGGCCGCACCCAAGACCTGCTCGGCAACGGCGAGTTGCCCCGGCTCGTCAAAGAGCCAGCCGCGTACTTCATCGAGCACAACGACGGCCTCAAGACGACCCTCCTGATGCTCAACGGTGCCATCCGCGACTACTGCTTCGCCTGCAAGATAGCTGGCGAAGACGATCCCATCTCGACCCAATTTTTCTTGCCCCCGACGCCCAACGTCACGTACTCGGCCTGTCTGGTGGCCAAGATCTGGGAAATGATCGAAACCGGCCAAGCGCCCTTTCCCGCCGAGCGCACCCTCATCGTCAGCGGCGCGCTCGAAAGCTGCCTGACCTCCAAAGTAGAGGGCCACAAACTGCTTGAAACGCCCCACCTCAAGGTGGAGTACCAAGCGCCAGCCGAATCGCATCACGGCCGCTTCTAACAACTTAGATCAACCTGTAGAAAGGAAGCATCCTATGTCCTCCATCCCCACGCGCGCTTTGCGCACCGGCGTCGAGCTAAGCACGCTCGGCTTTGGCGGTGCCCCTTTGGGCGAGCTTTTCGACCCGGTCAGCGAAACCCAAGCCCAAGACACCCTGCAAGCGGCCTGGGACGCTGGTATCCGCTACTACGACACCGCTCCGTTCTACGGTTACGGCAAAAGCGAACACCGCCTCGGCTACTTTCTCCGCCAGCAGGAGCGCAAGGACTTCGTCCTCTCGACTAAGGTCGGCCGAGTGCTCACAGCCACCCGCGACCTCGATTCTTTCGAGAAGGGCTTCTGGATCGGCGGCCTGCCCTTTGACTATCGCTTCGACTACGGGTACGACGGCATCATGCGCTCGTGGGAAGACAGCTTGCAGCGGCTGGGTCTCAATTCCATTGATCTACTCCTAATCCACGACCTCGACAGCTTTTTCCACGACAGCGAGCAGCGCTTCTCCGCTCACCTCAACCACCTAATCACCAGCGGCTGGCGCGCCCTCGACGAGCTGCGTTCCCAGGGACTGATCAAGGCCGTTGGCGCGGGCCTCAATCGCATGGGGGCCATGCCGCGCCTGCTCGACGGGGTTGACCTCGACTTCTGCATCGTCGCCATGCCCTATACGCTCTTGGACCAAGACTCCCTCGACGAGGAATTCCCCCTCTGCGAGGAGCGCGACGTGCGCATCGTCATCGGCGCGGTCTTTGCTTCCGGCATCCTCGCCTCCGGCCCAGTCGAAGGTGCCCGCTACGCCTATGACACCGCCTCGCCCGAAATCCTCGCAAAGACCCGCCGCATCCAAGCCGTCTGCCAGCGGCACGACGTGCCCTTGCCCGCCGCCGCCATGCAGTTCCCGCTCGGAAACCCCCTCGTTGCGGCCATTATCCCCGGCGCGCTCACACCAGAGCATATCGAGACCAACGCACAGCGATTTCAGCACGAAATACCAACGGACCTGTGGGCCGAGCTAAAGGCGGAAGGCCTGTTGCGCGAAGATGCGCCGACGCCGTAAGGAATCCCAAGGCGGACGAGGTCAACGATGAACCACGCGCCCCCGAGCCAGAAGGCATTCGGGCACATCCTCGGACAGCAATACACAGTTTTCGACGGGCTGGCTGGGATGTACGTGGAAGACATCTACCAAGACCGCCACGGCCTCCTCTGGATCGGCACAACCGACGGCGGCGTAAGCCGGTTTGACGGAGCGCATTTTGACACCTTCGGCCTGTCGGACGGGCTGCCCCATCTCACCGTAACAACTATTGTCGAAAACGCGGACGGACGGCTGTTATTCGGCACGTTCGGCGGCGGGCTGGCTGCATACGACGGGCGCGGCTTTCAGGTGTACACCACCGAACACGGGCTGCCTTCCAACGAAATATTGGGCTTACAAACCCAAGCCGACAGCTCGGTGTGGGTGCTAACCACAGCGGGAGTGGGTCGGTTCGTCGAAGGACGGTGCGTAAAATGCACGACGGAACTAGCGGGTCAGCCTCTAGGACTGGTGTACGATATGGCGACCGACTCGGCGGGCACGACTTGGCTGGCGACGCAGGGGCGCGGAGTCCTCAGCATGGATGGCCAGCGCATGAACACAGACTCAGGCGATGATCACGACGCGATGCAATTGCAGTGGCCTTGGAATTTCGCTCAAGACGCTGCTGGCAACCTGTGGATTGCTTTCCGTTACGTAGGCGCAGAAGTAGTTGTCGGTCGCTACGGTCCCGCGAGCCAACAATTCGAGAGCATCCGCGCGGACGATGGGGCTGAGGGGGCGGAAGTCGTCCAGCATGGAACGCGCCATGTGCGCGTGGACGACCGCGATCGGCTCTGGCTGAGCCGCCGGGGCGTGCTAATGTACGACGGAGAGAAATGGCATCCTTTCTCAGCCGGCTTACCGGATGTTCACTTTTCGGATACGCGCCTGACCTACGAGGATAGCGAGGGGAATATTTGGGTGGGGCTGTGGGGTGGCGGGCTGATCTTTTGCGATCCAATCAGTATTCAGCTATACGACAAAAAAGACGGCCTACCCGACAACGAGGTTCGGTGTCTGAGGGAAGACCAAGAGGGCCGGATCTGGATTGGCACGACCGGAGGCTTAGCCTGCTTAGAGGACAGCCGGATCCGTCCGGTGGAGGTCGGTTATACCGTCTTATCTATGGCAGTAGATCGACAAGGGCAGGTTTGGAGTGGCGGCCCCGATGGACAAGTATTCAAGTCGGTAGGCAGAGAAACCCAAGCGATCGCGGTGATCGCAGGGGGTGTAGAAATCGAGATGTTGTTCCAAGGCCGAGAAGGGGACTTACTCGCCTGCACTTCCAAGGGGCAACTAGGACGGATCGAAGCGAACCGCTTCATCGAGATTGAGGAGCTGCAATCTCAGGACTGTAGAGTCGTGCTACAGGATCGAGAAGGCTCCTTCTGGATCGGCCTCTATGGAATAAGGCCGGCTCTATACAATTACAAGGACGGTCATCTTTGCGCGTATGACATGGCCGGCATGGAAGCCGTCGTTTATGTGAATGCTTTGTGCGAGTACCAGGACGCGATTTGGGTGGGAACCGTCCATGGCCTTTTCGCCATTGACTACCAAGCCAAAGAGGTGCGCCAGTTTACAGTTGACCAAGGCGATCTGTCCGCCAATGGCATTCTGGCCTTGGTGGCCGACCCGCAGCAAGCATGCCTGTGGATTGGGACCAGCGGCGGTGGGGTGCTGAAATACGACGGTCGGACCTTCCAAAGCATCCGTCTCGGAAAGTCCGCTCTTGAGAATGTCGTCGAAGCCATTCTGCGCGATAGCCAAGGTCGGCTGTGGTTCGGAACGCGGGCCGGTCTCATTGCGTATCAGCCCGGGGAGACGCCGCCTCGCATCCGCATCCGCCAAATCGTGGCCGGGCGCACTTTCGACGAACCCCAAGCCGTGTCCTGCCCGGATAGCACGCCCGAGATTCAGTTCCACTTCCAAGGCCTCAGCTTCAGGAGCGGGGCCGAGCAGATGCGCTACAGCCATCGGCTCGTCGGCCACGGCCCGGCCGACGAGTGGAGCGCGTTCGCGCCTGCCAATAGAGTGACGTACCAAGACGTGCCGGCTGGCCTGTTTCACTTTGAAGTGCGGACCGTAGATCGGGATGGCTTGATGTCGGACATAGCTCGCCTAGAAGTGCGAGTGGTACCTACCCACCTCCGGCGTCTAGAGCAAATGCTGCGGGTCTCGAATCAGGGTTTTCTCAGCCAGAGCCAAGCCATGGCACGGCTCTTCGAACAGGTCGAATCAATGGCCGAGACGGATATGACAGTGCTGGTGCTGGGCGAGACTGGAGTCGGCAAGGGAGTGCTGGCGCGGCTCCTCCACAACCTCAGTCCGCGCCAAGCGAATCCCTTTATACCGGTCAATTGCGGAGGCCTGTCCGCCGGCCTGATCGAAAGCGAACTGTTCGGCCACGAAAAGGGAGCCTTTACCAGCGCGGATGCGCAAAAGATCGGCTACTTTGAACGAGCCGATGGCGGCACTTTGTTCCTCGACGAGGTGGGCGATCTGCCCTTAGACTCCCAACGGGCCTTGCTCCACATCTTGGAGGAGGGCCACCTGACGCGCGTCGGCGGCGAGCAGTCCATCCCGGTAGATGTGCGGGTCGTCGCCGCGACCAACAAGGACCTGGAAGAGGCTATTCAGGCGGGGACGTTCCGCGAGGATCTGTTCTATCGGCTGAGCGTACTCTCCTTAGTACTGCCGCCCCTGCGAGAGCGTCAGGAGGACATCCCGCTCTTGGCAACGCATTTTGCGAGCCGGTGTGCCGAACAGCTCGGGCGGCCAACGCCGGTTTTGGGCGAGGAGGTGGTGGCGCATTTGCAGCAATATGCGTGGCCGGGGAACGTGCGCGAGTTGGAGCACGTAATCCAGCAGGCAGTCGTGTTGGGCGACAGGGACGTCATTCAGGTGGCGGACGTGCCGTTTCAGGCTGCCGAGGCGGAGCTTGCCCTGCCTGTTGAACAAGGGTTCGACTGGAGTGCTGAAGATGAGGACGAAAAGCAGCGCATTTCGGCGGCCCTCCAAGCCACCAACTGGCGGATCTATGGCCCCCGAGGGGCGGCTCGATTGTTGGGCATGGGACCGGAGAAGCTGCGGTATCGCATGCGCAAGCATGGATTGCAACGACCAGAGAAGCCGTCGCAGTAAGAGCCTGTCCGAAAATCACGGACTGACGCGTTCCTCCCCTTGTCATACTGAGCGCAGCGGAGTCGAAGCACCCCATACCCAAGGGGTCTAAGCGTAACATCTATTATGGATTAGAGAGGCTGCCGCTAATCTGTAAAAAATCGTTCAGAGTCGTTCAAAAATCGTTCAAAAATCGTTTATTTAAACGAAAAATCGTAGATCAGCTTGCAACGCCATCCAATGTCTACCGCGTAGAGAAACATTTTTTTGCTATTTAAGTTCTATATTTTTCAATCCTTTAGGGTAACTCCTAAAGGATTTTTTTGTTCTCACCCCTGATAATGGCACGAAATGTGCATTACGTCGATTCCAAGAGCCATAAAACAGTTTACGCAGTTTGGACGAAGACCTCTTATAGAGCAACAAACCGTCCACCAACCGTCCCTAGCCTTAGCAAAGGAGGCTTCAGATGAGTTTCTTTCGTTCGATGAAGTACCAAATCTTCGCGGCGGCAGCCCTGCTCCTCAGCGGCCCCTCTATCACCGCAGCCGCAGACCCGACCGCCCAAGCCCAGTGGAGCGAGTCCATCCCCCTTCCCGACTTTCCTCTGATCGGTCCGGGCGAGCGCATAGAGGCATATATTGTCGATGGTCTGCTTCACGCCCGCCGCCTCGACCAAAACGACAACCTCCTTTGGCACCTCATCCTCGCCGAAGCCGATCCAAACCAACCCCCTACCCTCGAATACGTCGGTGTTGCCGTCGAAGTGCGCCACGCCAACGGCGCGTACTTCGTCCGCGACACCTTTCCGGGCAGCACTCTAGCCGCCCATCGGCAAAAATTGACACCGGAGGCATTCGCCAGCCTTGATACCACCGCCCGCCACAACGGCATTGACCAAAGCGGGGCACAGAGCGGTCCTCCCACTCTGGCTCAGATTCAAAAACGTTTGCCAGAGATGATCGCCAACCTCGACTCCACCGCTCTGGATCAACTCCAAAAACTGCCGCCGGAGGCGTTCGCCAGCCTCGACCCCATCACTCTGGTTATACTCCAAAAACTGAGGCCGGAGGCGTTCGCCAACCTCGACTCCACCGCTCTGGATCAACTCCAAAAACTGCCGCCGGCAAGTGAGAGTCGCGGCATCTTTAAATGGGAGAAGGACCGGCAGCTCTGGGTGGCCTTAGGACCGAATATGAACCATTGGGATGCGCTCATCCGCCTGACTCCGACTGTGTTCGTACCGGAAAAGCCGGCCATTGGCCCTACTTTTTTGCGCTGGGACGATGCCCAACTCCATGAGAGTAGCGGAGTGCTGCTCGCCCGCTATGTCTCCCCTGCCGAAGCGGACCGCAAGCAGCAAGGGCACAAATTGGTCCGGGGTGCCGTACCCTTCAACATCGAGGCCCAGCGCTGGATCAACCCCATCGGGGGCGGTGACCGCATAGGCTGGTTCCTAGGCAAAGCGGTGCTGCTGCATTTTTGGGCCACTTGGTCTCCCGAATCCATTGAGCAACTCGCCCACCACGACGAGTTATACGAAAAACACAAAGACCAAGGCCTAGTCGTTATCGCCGTCCACAGTTCCGAAGGAGCCGACGATCTGGATGCCTTCATTGCAGAACGCGGCTACACGTTGCCCATTGCAGTAGATGAAGGCGCGAGCGCACAGCGCTACGGCATCTGGAACTTTCCCCAATCCATCCTCCTCGACCGCGACTGCCGGATAGCTTGGATCAGTCAGGAGGGCGAAGCGCCGAGCCCAGCTCAACTGAAGTACTTGCTCGACGACATCGACACTTTTCCGGCCCACTAATCCCTAGCGAGAGGTTTTCACCATGACTTGTGCTAAGATTTTCTGCACCGGCCTCGTAGCCGGACTGATCGTCGCCGCCTCAGAAGCCGCCGCGACTCCCGCTTGGCGCGATTCGGTCGATTTACCCGCCTCAATCGGCGGTTCCGTGCAGGCGCAACTGCGCCAAGGCTGGCTGCACGCTTGGCGCGCAGATGCCGATGGCCAAGAACTGTGGCATACCATCCTCGGCCGAGCGGATCAACCGGGCCGGATTGAAAAGGTCAACCCTTTTACCGTCGTCGTTCACCACCCAGACGGCCAGTCGCATATTCGGGACGATCTTAATCGGAACCGCCTGTCGGGGCACCGCCAAGCACTGGTGGGCGAGCCTTTCTCCGGCCTAGAAACCGAGGTCGGCGATCCGCCAGATCCAGCCCAATCCACCTACCGCTCTGCCGAAAAGCCGTCCACCCACTTGACCCGCTGGCAGCGCGACCACTGGATCTGGGCTGGATCTGGCCCCTCGGACGCCCTGCTACACACCGTCGTCCGCCTCGCCCCCATCCTGACGGTCCCCCAGCGCCAAACTTTGGAAAAACCCACGGCCAATCAGGCAATCCTCCAGTGGGATCGCGCCGAATTCACCGACGACGGCCAGACCTTTGCCATCCGCTATATCAGCCCCAAGGAAATGGAAGTCATGCACAAGCGGCACATTAAGGATCGGGGTGCCGTGCCCTTTGAAATTGACATTGAGCGCTGGCTACAGCCCATCGCCGGCCATGAGGACTTGAATAGTCTGGCGCAGCTACGGGGTAAGGTGGTGCTGATTGATTTTTGGGCTACGTGGTGTTCGCCCTGTGTAGAAAAACTGCCCTATGTCGCCGAATTGCACGAACGCTATCGGGACCAAGGCTTTATCGTCATTGCCCTGCATTCGGCGGATATGGCCAGCAACCTAGATGATTTTGTCGGCGAGCATGACTATCCGTTCCCCATTGCTCTCGACACGGGCGAGACCGCCCGGCGCTACGGCGTCGAGGGCATCCCCCACTACATCCTAATTGGCCGGGATAACCGCATCGCCCGTGATGGAGAGTCATTGGAATCACGACACTCACCGCCTACTGAAGAACAAATCGAGGCACTGCTGCGGGCCGGTAGCTAAAGACGAGAACGCGATTCTTGAATGGTTTAAAGACCTATGCAGACGCTGCAATTGATCGATGTGGCCTGAGATGTGCACCACGTCGATATAGAACACACCTGAATACAAGGAGGCTTGCCGTGAAAATGAACCCCAAAAGACCGCCTCACCAACCATCTTCATCCACCAACCGCCCCGACCTGTCGGGGACACCTCACAGGAGGCTTCAGATGCGTTCCTTTCGTTCGATAAAGTACCAAATCCTCGCAGCGGTAGCCCTGCTCCTCAGCGGCCCCTACATCACCGCAGCCGCAGACCCGGCCGATCAAGTCCAATGGAGCGAGTCCGTCGACTCCGGTCCGGGCGAGCGTATAGAGGCCTATATTGTCGATGGCTTGCTGCACGCCCGCCGCCTCGACCAAAACGACATCCCCTTTTGGCACCTCATCCTCGCCGAAGCTGACCCGCAACAACCCCCTACCCTTGAACACCTAGACGACGGCATCGAAGTGCGCCACGCCAACGGCTCGTACTTCGTCCGCGACGACCTTGGCAACGCCTTGACCGCCCACCGGCAACGACTGGCACCAGAAGCGTTCGCCAGCCTCGATACCACCGTCCGCCAGAATGGCATTGACCGAAGCGAACGCACTATGACTAGAGGGGGTACGGGGGGTACGAGGCTACCCACTCCGGCTGAGCTCCAGCAAGTGCCGCCGGAAGCATTTGCCAGCGTTGACCCCACCCTTCTGGCGGATCTGGTCCAAAAATTGGGGCCGGAGGCGTTCGCCAGCCTCGACACGGCCACTTTGGCTCTGATCAAAAAACGGGTGCCAGAGGCGTTCGCCAATCCCGACACCACCCTCCGCCAGAGCACCATTGACCAGAGCTCGCCCACTCGGGCTTCGCAACGCGGCATCACCAAATGGGAGAAACATGGGCAACTCTGGGTGGCCTTGGGACCGCATGCGAAAGATCATTGGGATACGCTCATCCGCCTGACTCCAACGGTGTTGGTAGTGGAAAGGCCGCGCTTCGGTATAAGAGGCAGCACGGGGTTTGTGCGCTGGGACGACGCCCAACTCTTGGATAGCGGCGATGTGCTAATAGCCGACTACATCTCCCCTGCCGATGCGGACCAGACGCAGAAAAATCACAGACTGGTCCGAGGTGCCGTACCCTTCAATATAGAAGTCCAGCGTTGGCCCAACCCCATCGCTCACGGCGACCGCCTAGGCTGGTTCCTAGGCCAAGTGGTACTGCTACACTTTTGGGCCACTTGGTCGCCCGAATCCATTGACCAACTCGCCTACTATGACGAGTTGTACAAAAAACACAAAGACGAGGGCCTCGTCGTCATCGCCATCCACAGCGCCGAAGGAGCCGACGATGTGGACGCCTTCGTCGCCAAACGCGGCTATACGTTGCCCATTGCAGTAGATGAAGGCGCGAGCGCACAGCGCTATGGCATCTGGAGTTTCCCCCAATCCGTCCTTCTTGACCGCAACTGCCGGATAGCTTGGATCAGTCAGGAGAGCGAAGCACCAAGTACCACCCAACTGAAGTACTTGCTCGACGACCCGTTCCCAACCCACTAACTCCTAGCGAAAGGATTTTACCATGACTTGGGCTAAAACGCTCTGCACTGGACTCGTAGCCGGACTAATCGTCGCCGCTGAGGCCACCGCGACTCCTGCTTGGCGCGATTCGGTCGATTTACCCGCCTCAATCGGCGGTTCCGTACAAGCGCAACTGCGCCAGGGATGGCTGCACGCTTGGCGCGTGGATGCCGATGGCCAAAAACTGTGGCATACTATTCTCGGCCAAGCGGATCAACCGGGCCGAGTTGAAAAAACCAACCCCTTTACCGTGGTCGTTCACCATCCAGACAGCCAGTCGCACGTTCAGGACGATACTAACCGGAATCGTCTGTCGGGGCACCGCCAAGCACTAGTGGGCGAGCCTTTCCCCGGCTTAGAAACCGAGGTTGGAGACCCGGCAGTCCAAGCCCAATCCACGTATCAATCTGCCGACGAGCCACCCCGCACCCACTTGACCCGCTGGCAACGCGACCACTGGGTCTGGGCCGGGTCTGGACCCTCGGACGCCTTGCTACACACCGTCGTCCGCCTCGCTCCCATCCTGACGGTTCCCCAGCGTCAAACCTTGGAAAAGCCCACGGCTGATCAGGCAATCCTCCATTGGGACCGCGCCGAATTCACCGACGACGGCCAGACCTTTGCCGTCCGCTACATTAGCCCTAGGGAAAAGGAAATCATGCACCAGCGGCACGCTGTGGAGCGGGGTGCCGTGCCCTTTGAAATTGACATTGAGCGCTGGCTACAGCCCGTCGCCGGTTATGAGGAATCCCCCTTGAACAGTCTAGGGCAATTGCAGGGCAAGGTGGTACTGCTCGACTTTTGGGCGACGTGGTGTCCGCCCTGCGTGGAAAAACTGCCCTATGTCGCCGAGCTGTACGAGCGCTATCGGGACCAAGGCTTCATCGTCATTTCCCTGCATTCGTCGTGGCGGGCCAGCAATCTAGATGACTTTGTCGGCGAGCATGATTATTCGTTCCCCATTGCCCTCGACACGGGCGAGACCTACCGGCGCTATGGTCTCGATCCAGGAGGGCCTATACCCCACTACATCCTGATCAACCGGGATAACCGCATCGTCCTTGTGGACGATCTGCCTACTGAAGAGCAAATCAAGGCGCTACTGCAGGCCGGTAGCTAAGTCAGATACAACAGTCCACTGTCTTTACGACGCTTCGCCGAAAGGATTTAGTTATGCCCCTTATGACACTACCGGAGGCCGAAAAGCGGCAAATTTTGGCGGCCCTCGAAGTCACCAACTGGCGGATCTATGGCCCGAGGGGGGCTGCCCGTTTGTTGGGCATAGGCCCGGAGAAGCTGCGGTATCGCATGCGCAAGTACGGGCTGAAACGACCCAACGCCACCTCGTAAATGCCAGCCCGTAGCTTGGACAATCACCGAGGGTTTTCCTACAATCAATCACTCTCCCCAAGGAGTAACCAATGTCATATCGATTCCCAATCCGTTTAATCGCCGGTTCCTTAGCCGTTCTCGCCGTTTGTGCTAGCTACGGGACCGAGCAGCACTACTCGCTCCAAGACCTAGAAGCAGCAAAAGCGAAACTGCGCGAACACAATCGACTGTGGACGTTCGAGGCGGGAGCCATACTCGCCCAAGAATGGTTGAACCGCGTGCCTGAAGACGCCGAGTTACGGGCGCTCTACGCGCGTCAATTACACGGGCAGATCTACGGACCTAAAGAGATCCAAGAGCAAGCCGACGCGATCTTAGAACGGGATCCAGATAATCCGTGGGGATTCTACGCGCAGGCGCTCGCGCTTCTGGCAGACTGGAATTATTCCGAGGCGGTCGAGCCCAGCCTGCGCGCTTGGAAGCTACTGCCCCATCCGGAGTTCGCCGCGACGCATCTTCAGGCGCTTAAGTCTAAAAGCGTGGAAGAGGGGCTGGCATTTCTGGACTTGCTGGATGCGGAAACACTCCAGCATCCCGAAGTCCTCCATGCCCGCGCGCAATTTGAGGCAAGTCGCGTGAGAGAGAATCCCGCCTATGCGGACACGAGCCTCGCTACCTTGGCCCTGCTGCGAGAGTGTTGGCCGGATCACGTCAGCGGCTACCGGCGCGCCGCGGAATATTTATGCCTAAAGAAGCCGCAGGAGGCGCTCACTCTGATCAAAACGGCGGTTCGCCTTGCGCCGGGCTCCGCCGATGTGCGTTACTGGCACTGGTGGATCCTTAACAAGACGGATATACTCCCCGCCGAGGAGCGACGCCCTGCCATTGAGGCCGGCATTGCCGAGTACCGGCAGGCCGTGCCGGAGGCCTTACACGGCCTAACCATGCTCGCCACGGTCTATAGCGAATTCCTAGAGAACGAAGAGAAGGCGGCAGAGTTTGAAGCGAAGCTGGTGGCGTTAGCTCCCGAGAGCAGACAGGCGTCGTGGGCCTACCAGCGAGAATACAAACGAATAGAGTCCGAGTTAGAGTCCGAACGTGACCGCATCGAGCGCGAGCATGGCGCGGACTCACAGAAATACCAAGACCAGCTTCGCCTCATCCGCGATGCAGCCTATCGGTTCGTAGAGAAGCCCCTCTACAACGACAGCTTCGGCCGCGAACGGGCGTACCGAAATCTATTCGAGGCCCTCGAAGCCATGAAGCCGATTCCGGCCGAGGAACTCGCCAATGCAGTTCGCGAGATGGTCCAGTGCGAGCAGCTCAACCCGCACTTCAAATACTCCATTGCTCCTATCTCAATGGCCAACCACACGCCATACGCCGAGGAGGCGGCCGAACTCGCTCGGGGTGGCATACAAGCCATACGCGATAAGGCCGAGGAGGAAGGGTGGGAGGAGAGTCGCCTAAACTACTACTTGACCGATGTCCACGACGCCATCGGGTGGGCTAGTTACAAAGCAGGTCATGTCGAGGAAGGCCGCAACGAGCTTGAGCGGGCACTGGAGCTCTCGGAGACAAATACCAGTGCTCACTACCACCTAGGCCAAGTATTCGAGCACATGGCGACCGAGGCCGAAGCTCAGGATGCAGCCGAGGCGTTCCGCAATTGGCTCGACAAGGCAGAGGAGTCCTACATTGCTGGCCTTGATGCCCTAAGCTGGGGCCAACATCCCTGTCGGGAGGCGCTAGAGGCGCTGTACGAACGCCGGCACGGCTCGCGCGAAGGGCTCGACGAGTATCTCGCCGCGTTTGTCGAACGGGAAAGACTCCAAAGACGCCAGCGGATTCTGGAATCACGGCTCGATACGGTCCGTACCTACGAACCGTTCTCCCTCGCTAAGCTCGACGGAGAGCGCGTCGATTCCGCCGATCTCGATGGCAAGATCGCCGTTCTGCATTTCTGGGGGACTTGGTGTGGCCCCTGCGTGGCAGAGCTGCCCGAGTATCATAAGTTCCACGCGCGCTATCTGGACGACCCCGCAGTGGAAGTGATCTCCATCAGCAACGACAAGTCGCGCGACGTACTCGATAGATTCATGGTGGAGAATGAATACGATTTTACCGTCTTGGTGGACGACGGGTACGTGCAAAAGGCCGGTATCAATGGTTGGCCCACGACTTGGTTTGTCGATGGCGACGGCTCGATCCAGTTCGTCAAAAGGGGGGGGAGTAGCGACTCGCATCTGGAGGAGGAGTTCGCATGGATCGTCGAGGCGCTGCGCGGTGCCGAGGAGAGCCCTTAGTGCCCTGAAGTGCTAGTTAGTTATTACGAGGGCGGCAGAAGGGGTCGATTCAAGGACTCGCGGCTTCTAAACCGATGGCTTCGATCTCTTCGAAGGAGGCGAAGTCCCCCGCATTCTCGGTGATCAGACGATCGATCCCCTCCGCGAGCATGGTCGCCACGATGTTGCCGTCGTGGACGCGCTTGCCCGTCAGGCGATGCGTCTGCACGAGATCCCGCAGACGGCGGGCCACCCTCTCTGACTCCTCGCAGAACAGGAAGGGCGGACGGGTGAAGACATCGATGTTCTTCAACGCATCTTCCGTGGCCAAACCGAGACCATTGACTTCGACAGGACGCGTGGCGACCACGAGGTATTCGCGGATTATCTGACCACTGAGGGCCAGAGTCGCTTTGCCTTCTCCTGCCGCTTGCAATAGCTCCCGAGCCTCGGCGTGGTGGCTGCGCGAACGATCTGTGGCCGACAGAAACACGTTGGTGTCGGCGAACAGGATCTCACCTGCCATCGTCATCGTAGATCTCGCTTCGAGACCATGTCGATGTGGCTCGGCCGGTCTCCACCATAATCCAAGCTATCGCCTCTGGCTGTTCGGGCGGTGCGGTGCGAGCGGCCCGCTCCAGTATTGTATGCAGTTCTCCCTGGAGCGAGCGACGGTGGCTCTTGGCCAGCCGTTTCAGGGCAGCCAGCGTGTTGGGATCCACATCCCTGATATGTAGTGATTTCATACTGTTATCAAAATGATACCATCACTCTCTGTCAAGGGCCGCGTAGGTCCGGTAGCGTATTCATTTGAGATGCCCAGGTGCAACATCACCAATCCCTGCTGTCCGCTCGCGTACACCTGCTGTCCGCTCGCGTACAGTAGAAAGATCATCAAAACGGCGGATATTGCCAGAGTTTGAGAGGCAGATAAAAATTATCTCACTTTTAATAAAGTATTATTTAACAGGAAGTTAGATAAACAAGATAGAGTAATCAGCGCGATTGGCGACCGCTCGCTCCCTCTATTGGCACGATAGTTGCGGTAGTGCTTACCGAAGCAACAACCCGCACTCTTCCACAAAGGAGGGCATCATGCAACCCTTAGCCATTCGCATCCTATCTCTCGCGCTGATCGCCATCTCCAGCGCAGCAGCCGTCGAGACCAAGTATCCCCACGGCGGCTTTGAGCCCCGCCTCGACAAACTCCAGGGCTTGCTTGACTATGTCCACACCGCGAAGAAGATCAAGGTCAAAGCCGGTCCCAAGTTGTGGCAGGCCATCGAGTCTATTCCCGTCGCGACGGGCGTCCCCATCACCCCCGCGCAAGAAGCCAACCTGCGCGACTGGCTCTACGACTTTCTCGTCGCCTTCTCCGCCTCGGGCAATGACAGCCTCGCCGCCGAGTTTTATCTCCGCGAGGGCGCCAACAACCCCACGGCCTTGAAGAACATGAAAGAGACTCTAGAGAGCTGGGGCATTCCCAAAGGCGACACGCCCTTTGACCTGTTCCGTGCCATGCACCGAACCGTACTCGACGATCAAGGCTATGCATACCGCTTTGGCAACGTCTTCTTTCGCCTCAGCACGTTCAAGGTGTTCGAGATGCAGGGGCAGTACGAGAATTATCGGTCGCACCCGATGAACGTCGTCAAGGCGAGGTTCAAATTGCAAAAAGAGGTTGAATCGGCACTGCGAGCTGGCGAGAAGCGCGTTTTCACCGACATCGCGTTTGTCACCGAAGAGCCGACCGAGTTCGCCGGGTCTCAAGGGCCAATATGCACCCCCTTCTTCTGTCGGCTAGTCTGGGATCCAGAGCGGACAATGTGGCGCTTTGTAGAGGTCTTCTACACCTCCAAACGGCCGAATCCTTTCCTATTCTCGGCCATATAACCGGCCTTTTCTCGCGCTTTCACACCAACAAGGGCGACACATTAAAGAAAGGGTCGGGAACAGAGCACGCTGGCGGAGCTTGCGGCCTGACCCCGGACGTGCCGCCGGGAGAATACCGGTTGGTGGCGGAGGTCAAAGTTGACGGCGTAATGGGGAAATACGCGAGTCGGAGTTCCATAGTAATAGCTGGTGCTCTTGGGACAGCGGTCGATGCCGTCACTTGGGGAGCGCTCAAATCGAGAACGACGCGCTGACCTAGTGGTGACTTCTGGCGAATTTCAAACGGACACGCTATCGCAGGTCCCCCACCATTCGCGGGTCCTGAGAACCAGCAACGAATGGCAAAAGCAAACGCGACGGACCGGCCGAATTGACCTAATCCCGTCCGTCGCAACCCGGGCCGGGGGAGTGGTGGCCTCCGGCCCGGTCGGGCAAAAGCGGCGGACGGATTGGCCCAATGCCGTCCGCCGCAACTCTTTTGCGAGTTTGAATAAAAAAATCCCGTTTCCTTATGTTTGAATAGCGGGGCCCAAACCACCGGAGTTGCCATGTCTGTCCAGCCTACTCGCGCATCGTCTCTAAGAAGAGCCGTCTCAAAACCCGTTCTAAAGGTGTGTTGTCTTATGAAGCCTCTGATCGGCAGTCTCATCGGATTGATGCTGAGCGTCAGCATCTGCACCGCGAGCGAAACCGAGCAACACTACTCGCCCCAAGAGCTAAAAGCAGCGAAATCAAAACTGCGCGAGCACAATCGGTTGTGGACGTTTGAGGAGGGAGCCATCCTCGGCCGTGAATGGACTAGCCGCGCGCCAGAGGACGCCGAACTGCGGGCACTCTACGCGCGTCAGCTAGAGGGACAGTTGGACGGACACCGAGAGATCCAAGAGCAAGCCGACGCGATCTTGGAACGGGAGCCGGACAACCCGTGGGGACTCTACGCGCAAGCACTCGCGTTTCTGACGGACTGGCAGTATTTCGACGAGGCAGCCGAGTCTAGCTTGCGCGCTTGGAGGCTGCTGCCCCAACCGGAGTTCGCCGCAACATATCTTCAGGCGCTTCGGTTCAGAAACGCGGAAGCGGGGCTGGCATTTTTGGACTCTGTGGATGCGGAGACGCTCCAGCATCCCGAGGTCCTCCATGCCCGCGCGGAACTCGAGTACCGGGCACAGTACGCGCTGAATGATCCCGCCTATGCGGACACGAGCCTCGCTACCCTGGCCACGCTGCGAGCGCGTTGGCCCGGCCACGTCAGCGGCTACCTTAGCGCCGCGCAACAGCTACACCGGTCCGACAAGCCGCAGGAGGCACTCCCGCTGATCGAAAAGGCTATTCGTCTCTCCCCAAGCTCCGCGGATGTGCGCTACTTGCATTGGCAGATTCTCAACGAGACGGATCAGCTCCCCGCCGACGAGCGACACACCGCTATCGAGGCCAGCATCGCCGCCTATCGGCAGGCCGTGCCGGAGACCGTACGCGGCCTCGCCTTGCTCACCACGGCTTATAGGAATGTACTCGAGGACGAAGAGCAGGCCGCGGCGTTCGAGGCGAAGCTGATGGCGCAAGCTTCCACGAGTTGGCATGCGTCGCGGGTCCACCAAGAGAAGTTCCAACGGGAGTACCAACGATTACAGTCCGAGTTGGAGCGCATCGTCCGCAGGGACGCGCCCGAGTACCAAAATCGGCTTCGCCTCATCTGCGACGCGGCCTATCGGTTCCTCGAAAAACCCCTCTACGACGATAGCTTCCGCGAGGGGCCGTACCGAGCGCTTCTTAGTTCCCTAAGCGCCATGAAGCCGATTCCGGCCGAAGAACTCGCCGAGGCGGTGCGCGGCTTGGTCCGGTACGAGCAACAGTCCAACCCGTACGTAACGTACGGTGCCCTTATCTTGATGACCGACCGCACGCCGTATGCCGAGGAGGCCGCCGAACTCGCTCAGGGCGTCATACAAGCCATGCTCGATAGAGCCGAAGAGGATACGTGGGGGGAGGGTCGGCTGAACTTCTACTTGGGCCTCGTCTACGACGCCCTGGGGTGGGCTCTCTACAAAGCGGGTCGCGTCGAGGAAGGCCGCAACGAGCTTGAGCGGGCACTGAAGTTTTCGCAGAGAAACACCCGTGCGCACTATCACTTAGGCCAGATGTTCGAGCACATGGCGACCGAGGCCGAGGCTCGGAATTCCGTCGAGGCAGCCGACACTTGGCTCGACAAGGCGGCGGACGCCTATCTCGCCGGCCTCAAAGTCCGAAGCTGGGGCCCCAATCCCTGCCAAGCGGCCCTAGCCGCGCTGTACGAGCGCCGACACGGCTCGCGCGAAGGATTCGACGAGTATCTCGCCACACTCCGCGGCGAGGACGCTCCCAGTCAGATCCGCTTAACGCCCAAGATCGACCTCCACCTCCAACCAACCCCTGTTGAGGGACTCCCCGACCGCACGCTCAACCTCCCGCCCGGCTTTAAGGTCAAACTCTTCTCCGACCAGGTAGATAAAGCCCGCTTCATGGCTTGGGACGACCAAGGCGTCCTACACGTGGCCAACATGAAGCCTCAGAGTACATGGAGCCCGGTCCCCGGCCGCCAAAGCACGGTATTGGCCTTGCCCGACAAAGACGGCGACGGTCGCGCCGACACCGTGTACATAGCGGTCAATGACCTCAACTGGCCCCACAGCATCGCCTTCTACCAAGGCGCACTCTTCGTCGCCGACGATGATGCGATCTACCGCCTCGAAGACCGCGACGCGGACGGCTTTTACGAGGAGCGCGCCGTCTTCGCCGAGGTGCCCGGTTTCATGGGTCGTCCCGTTGAGCACGTGACGCATACGCTGGTTTTCGACGAGTCCAACGACCGGCTCTACTTCCACATTGGCTCAAGTTGCGACCTATGCCGCGAAGACGACCCGGAACGGTCCACCGTCATGCAGATGAACGCCGACGGCACGGGTCGGCGGATCTATGCTTCAGGACTGCGCAATGCCATCGGCCTCGCCTTGCACCCGACCACCGGCGAACTCTGGGCTGCCAACACTGGGCACGACCGCGAGGGCCCAAACCTGCCGCCAGAGTGGGTCACCCCGCTCCGCGACGGCGGCTTCTATGGCTGGCCGTTGGCGTACGGGGACAAAGTCTGGACCGATTTCTCCTCCTACGGAAGGTCCATCTTGCCGCTGACCGCTGCCGATTCGCTGTTAGTTGCCAACATGGATACTCCAGCCGTCCTCATTCCCGCCCATTTGGCACCCATGGCGCTGCATTTCTACGAGCGCGACCAGTTTCCTCCTCAGTACAAACACGCCGCGTTTGTCGCCTGCCGCGCCGGAGCTTTGGGCAACGATCCCGGCTACAAGGTCATGGTGCTCTTTGCCGAGCCGGACGGCTCCAATGCCCGCGTCGCCGATTTTCTCACCGGCTTCCGGCTCGATTCCGACGAGGACAACGGGGATGCCGGATTGAGTGGATTATTCGGTTTTTTCTCTTTTAATTCCAGTAACGCGTGGGGTAAGCCGGTTGGGCTAACTACGGACGAGGCCGGATACCTTTATTTGTCCAGCGACGAAGACACCCAAGCCATCTTCCGCATTGAGGCCAGCCCCGTCGAGGGTACGTGGGAAAATCCTAAACCCTGAATTACGTGAAACGCCTCCCACTCATCGCCCTCTGCTGTGTGTCGCTGTACTCCTGCGTCAAACGCCTCGTTGACTCGGACATGCAGCCTCTGTCTGCGACAACTCCTCAAATAATGGTCCACTACATGCCCTGGTACGCGTCAAAACCGATCAGCGGCGAATGGGGCTGGCACTGGACCATGAACCACTTCGATCCCGACACCATCGCCGACGACGGCCGCCGCGAAATAGCCTCTCATTACTACCCATTGATCGGGCCGTACGATTCAAACGACCCACACGCATTGGAGTGTCACGTCCTGCTTATGAAGTTCGCGGGCATCGACGGCGCAATCATCGACTGGTACGGCATCAAAGACCACCGCGATTACGCCGCGATCCACCGAAATACGAATCACCTAATCACATACATCAAAAAGGCCGGATTGAACTTCGCCATTTGTTACGAAGACCAAACGATAAAACACCTCGTCAACGATGGAGTTCTCCGCGAGAGCGAAGCCCTCAGCCACGGCCAGGAAGTCTTGCGCTGGATGCAAGACCACTGGTTTGTCGCCGACGAATACGCCAAGATCGCCGGCCGGCCTCTGCTCCTCGTATTCGGCCCGCAGTACTTCAAAGGGGCGGCGTGGAAGGAGCTGTTTTCGGGCTTGTCGCAACCTCCGTACTTCTACACTCTGAATACACTTCAAGAAGGAGCCGACGGGGTATTCGGGTGGCCTCCAGTACACGGCGGCCGCGTCGTGCCCCCTGCCACTTGGCGCGCCTACCTAAGCCAGCTCTACGAAAAGGACGGCGTCGGCACGGCGTTCCCCAAGTTCCACGACATCTACGAGGAAGCCGGTGTGCGCGAAAGCTACGGCTACCTAGATGACCAAGAAGGCGCGGTGTTTGGGGAGACGCTAGCACGCGCCGGGGAAAGCGCGTCGCTGATCCAGATCGTCACTTGGAACGATTACGGCGAGGGCACCATAATCGAGCCGACGATAGAATACGGCTATCGCTATCTCGAAACGTTGCAGAACTACCTCAGAAAGCACGCTGGCAAAACTTTTCCGTACAGCGCAGAAGACCTGCGGCTACCCATCGCGCTATACCAGCTTCGCCAGCAAGCAGCAGCGGACGGGCGGGCGTCCACACATCTCGACAGCGCCGCAGCATTTCTGTTCGCGTCTAAGAATGAGGCCGCGAGAAAAATACTGCTTCGGGACGCCATTGACTAGAGCGGAAAGAGGAAATACCCTTTGACGACCTTTCACTAGGAGCATGTCATGGGCCTAACCATTGCCGAACGCCAGCAATTCCAAAACCTCGGCTACGTAGTCAAAGAAGACATCTACTCCCAAGCCGATCTCCAACCCCTCAAAGACGGCCTCACCGCCGTCATTGACCAGACTTGTGCCACTCTGCAAGAAGAAGGGCTACTCGGCGCGGAGACCTTTGCCGCCGAACCCTTTGAAACCCGGCTCGGCACCCTCTTCAAAGCCAATGTCGAAGTCGGCGAGCGCGTGACCCGAACGATCATGGGGCACGGCGGCGGCGGCTTTAAAGAACAGGCCATTCTCGACTTTTTGCGCCATCCGCCGCTCGTCTCCTGCATCGAAAGCCTCGTCGGCCCCGACATCATTGGCTCGTCTGTGTACCGCATCCGTCCCAAGGCCCCCGGCTACTCGCGCGGGGCCGTGCCCTGGCACCAAGACTCGGGCTACTTCATGCCTCATTGCGACGGAAGTCTGATCGTAACCTGCTGGATTCCCCTCGTCGATGCCACCATTGAAAACGGCTGCCTGTACGTCCTCCCCAAGACGCACCGCAGCGGCGTCTACCGCCATTACACCGGCGGGCAAGGCGGGTATCTCGAAATCGCCCGCGAAGACCTGCCCACCCCCGAGCCGGTGGCCTGCCCAATGCGCGCCGGGTCGGTGCTCTTTATGACCAATCTCACCCCGCACGCTTCCTTTGAGAACAACACCGACATCGTCCGCTGGAGCGTCGATCTCCGCTACCAAGACGCCGAGATTCCGAACAACATCGGCGAAGACCCCGCAGACTTCGACCCGGAACGCGACCCGGTCACCATGGCCTGCTGGCCTGGGGAGGGCGACTTTGTCATCAAAGACGTGCAAAACCCAGAGCGCGAAGTCACCAACGTCGCCGACTTCAAGGAAATCCGCACCCGCTACGAACAAACCCGCGTCCACAATCCCGGCCGCGGCTGGACCCCTTTTGCCGAACGCCAAGTCTAAAGGAATAACGCGATGAAAACCTATCTCGAAGGTTGCGGCGTCCCTACAGCCCAGATCGGCCAAGCCGAGATTCCCCGCCTGATTATGGGGATCCATCCCTACGATGGCTGTTCCTATCAGAACAAGGAGCGCGACGCTGAAAATTTTCGCGCTTTTAGCCGCGTCCAATCCGTCGCCGATGTGCTGCGCTACGCGGTCGAAGAGGGCGGCATCACTGCCGTCCAAGTGGACCACATGCTGCCCGAACTCGACCGCCTGCACCTGCAGGCGATCTGGGAAACCGAACAACAGACCGACACTCAAATCGGCATGGTGGCCTACATCCTAATCCCGGTAACCTTAGACGGCGAAATCGTCTCCTATTCCGAGCGCGCCCACTCGACCTTCTACGCCCGCAACGAAGCCCTCGGCGGCGCGGCCTTCCGCGAACACTTCCACCGCGACGACATCATCCACTACAACTTAGGCGACACTTTCGACGGCATCGTCACCCCAGAGACTGTGCCACCGTACACAGAAGAAGACGCTGCCCGCTTCGAGATCGACTACGGCATCCTCGAACAATATCTGGGCTTCTTCGCCGGCTGCGATATCCTCATCGCCGACCCTGGTGCCGAAATCGACCTGCTGGCGATGACCGGCCGCTTCGACCTGATCCACGAGTACTTGGGCTTTCTGCGCCAGCGCTTCGACACCGTTATCACCAGCGTCCACCACGCTGGTGTCACCCTACCGCTCCTCGAAACCGAAAACATCCCCGTCGATGGCTATCTGACCACCGTCAATGCCCCGGGCACCTTCATGTTCCCCAATCGCGATATGGCCATTGACGCGATCAAAAACTCCAGCAAACCCGTCATCGCCATCAAGCCGTTGGCTGGCGGGCGCTACCTTGGCCACAAGGCATTCGAATATGTCTTCAAAGAGGTAGGCGTCTCGGCCTCGATGTTTGGGATGGGCACCCTAGGCCAAGTCCGCGAGACTACGCAGGCCGCACGGGAAGTTCTAGGAGTTGCTTAATCTGCTCAAACTGTCATGCTGAGCGGAGCGCAGCGAAGTCGAAGCATCTCACACCCAAGAAGCCTGTGCGCAACATCGGCGACATAGTATGAACTTCACCCACTGGATTTTCGATCTCGATAACACTCTGGCCGATAGCGCCATCGATTTCAATGCTATTCGCCAGGAACTGGGCCTGCCTTTGGGAAAAGGCATGCTAGAAGAAATTGACACCCGCCCCGCTGCCGAAGCGGCTGCGCTCAGACGCCGCCTTGCCGCGCTCGAACGCGAGTACGCCCTCTGCGCCCAGCCCTTACCCGGCGTCCACGCACTGCTGAGTTCACTGGTCCAACGCGGTTTTCAGCTCGGCATCCTCACCCGCAACAACCACGCCAATGCATTGCAGACGCTCGCCGTCTGCGACCTCGCCGAATTCTTCGATCCCGCCCACGTCTTAGGCCGCGACGAAGCCGCCCCCAAGCCCGATCCCGATGGCATCCGCAAGCTGCTCGACGCTTGGGGTGCAGAGCCAGCAACCGCCGTGATGGTCGGCGACTTCCGCTACGACCTCGAAGCCGGTCGCCGCGCCGAGGTCACCACCATCTACTACGATGCTGCAGGTCAGGACCTCTGGACGGCTGAAGCCGACATCCGTGTCCAAAGCCACGCCGAGTTGCTCGCGCTGTTGCGTCGGGCACACGACTGAGACCATTCCCGTCCAAGCCCTTGCTTGCCGCCAACAAAGACGGTTGACCATGTTCGCTATACTCGCCAAGCTTCGCCGATCCGCTCTCTGCGCCTTTCTACTCCAATCTAGCTTTGGTGCCGTAAATGCCGACCGAGTCTTCGGCACAGACGCGGCAATCGTCGCCAACACCCCGGTACTCAGGATCTGCGAAATCCAAGGGGCTGGCCACACCTCGCCGCACAAGGACGAGCAGGTCTCGACGCGGGGCATTGTAACGGCTGTGGCTCGCAATGGCTTCTATTTTCAAGACCCAACCGGAGACGGCGATGAACGCACATCCGACGGGATGTTCGTCTATACCAAAAAGGCCCCGAGAGTCTCCGCTGGCGACGAGGTACAGGTGACCGGCACCGTGATCGAATACATTCCCGGCGGCGCGGCCACCAACAATCTGTCGACAACCGTGTTCTCCCAGCCCAACCGCATTCAGACCGTGTCAACCGGCAACCCCACACCAGCTCCAGTGGTCCTTGGCGCGGCCGGCCGCCAGCCGCCGACAAGGGTCATCGACGATGACCACTTCGCAGTTTTCGACCCGGCCGAGGACGGCATTGACTTTTACGAGTCGCTAGAAGGAATGCTGGTGGAGGTGCCAGACGCGGTCGCCATTAGTCCGACCAACCGCTTTGGCGAAATTGTCGTCCTCGCCGATGCTGGGGCCGGGCAGCGGCTCAATTCGCGGGGCGGGTTGAATCTAACGCCGCATACCCTGCATCCGCAGCGCATCCAGATCGACGACAGCCTGCTATCCGGCGACATGCCGGCCGCGCAGGTCGGCGATGCCCTCGGCAATGTTCGCGGCCCAGTTAGCTACCGCTTTGGCAACTTTGAGGTGCTAGTTTTGACCGAGCCGGTGGTCGAGAGCGCCGGCTTGGAGCCGGAAACGACCGCCCTCGTCGGCACGGGCCAGCATCTGACGGTGGGCAGTTTCAACGTGTTCAACCTCGACCCCAATGACGACGACAAAAGTGCTGACCTAGCGGACGGTCAATTCGCGGCCATTGCCGACCAAATCGTCCATCGCCTAGGCGCACCAGATGTGCTGGCTTTGCAGGAAATGCAGGACAACAGCGGCGCGGCCAACGACGGCACCACTTCAGCGGACCAAACGGCGCAAACGCTCATGGCCGCCATTGCTGCGGCCGGTGGCCCGAAGTATGCGTACGCGGACGTCGCGCCCCCAGATGGGGCCGACGGCGGCCAGCCGGGCGGCAATATCCGCGTTGCGTACCTCTACCAGCCCGCTCGGGTGGCCCTGATTGGTTCGGTAGAGCGCATTGAAGACGACGCCTTCCGCCACAGCCGCAAACCGCTCAAGGCCGCGTTCGATTTCAAGGGAACCAAGCTGACGGTGATCAACTGCCACTTCTCGTCCAAGTATGGCAGCCCACCCCTCTTCGGTCGAATCCAGCCGCCGACCAATGGCGGGCTCGCCCAGCGCCTCGCGCAGGCCGCGTTCATCCACGGCTTCGTCGCCGAGCTGCTAGCCGCCGATCCCAACGCCAACATCGTCGTGCTCGGGGATTTAAACGAAAGCCCGTTTCCGCTCGCCCCAGTGCAACCACCGCCGGGCGACGTCCTGCAAACGCTCGCCGGCACGCCGCCGATCCTCTTCAATCTCAGCGACGCGGTGGATGGGGATTTGACCTATTCCTATAATTTTCAGGGCATTTCCCAGCAACTCGACTACCTGCTGGTCAGCTCGGCCCTGCTCGCGCTCCAGCCCGAGTTCGACCCTGTCCACGTCAACACCGAGTTCCCCAACCAAGCCAGCGACCACGACCCCATCCTCGCGCGGTTGCTGCTTTATGATCGCCCAGACTAGGAACCCCGCCTTCCACTCCTCCGCATATTGCCTGCCCCACGCTGGCCGCCTCGGGATGAGTAAAAACTACTGCGCTGCTGGTCAAAGCGGTCGCCGCCCTTGCCCGACCCGCGCCCGGTCTTATCCTTGCGCTCGTGCGCCTCGCTCAGATGCAGCTTCTGCCCCTCAAATTCCTTGTCGTTGAGATGGGCAATGGCCTCTTCGCCCTCGTGCCGAGTAGCCATCTCCACGTAGCCGAAGCCACGCGAGGCACCGCTCTTCTTGTCTCGGGCGATGGTGGCCGCCACAACTTTTCCGTACGGTTGAAAGAGCTGGACCAGCGCCTCCTTTTTGGTCGTCTTCGCCAAATTACCTACGTATATGTTCACAGTGTACTCCTTTCGCTGGCGCGGATTGTTTTCTTTCGCGCGTCTTGTCGTTCATCCCTCCGATTTGGACGCCGGTAACGCTTGGATATCCTCATCGAGTCTCGCAAGTCGGTTGATTTTCCGCAAATCGGGCCACCCACACCATAACCACGTGATCGTAGAGCACCGCTCTCTAATGGCGTCGGTTTTCCCGGCTAGCGCTGCATCCGCGTCTTTCCGTACCAATCCATCATCCTCTCCACCATCTCTCCCCGCGCTCCCGCATGGGCCGGATCGTCGTACAGGTTGTACAGCTCGTCCGGGTCCTCTTCTAAATGATACAACTCCCCGTAGGGTTCCCCGGGGTAAAAAACCAATTTCCACGCCTCGGTTCGCGCCATGATGCGCGGGCCGTACTCGGAAAACACAGTCTCGTGCAATGCGACCTCTTCTCCGCGCAGCAGTGCCCCCAAAGAAAGTCCCGCCGCCCCAACCAACGGCCCCAATCCCGCCATTTCTAACAGGGTCGGGCCTAGGTCAATCAACTCGACTAACGGATCGCGCACCCCCAGCCGCTCGACTCCAGGGCCGGCAAAAACCAGCGGCACCCGCGCCACTGAGTCGTAGTGGGACGAGAACTTATAGACTTGGTGATGGTCGCCGAGGCAGTCGCCGTGATCCGAGGTAAACACAAAAACCGTGTTGTCCAGCTCGCCTCGCTCGTCCATGGCCGCGACCATTGCGCCGACCCAATCGTCAATGGCCGTGATGTTGGCGTAGTAGTGCCGACGCATGCGGCGAATGCGGTCTGGGGTCGCTCGGCTCCACCAGATCGCGGCGGGCGCGCGTTTGCCGTCCATGCCCTCCATGGCTTGGCGCTGTGGCGGCGGCTTGGTATCCAGTTCGTTGGGGATCCCCACGGGGTCGGGAATGTCCACGCCCTCGTAGCGCGCCAGCGCGGACGCGGGCGCGTCAAAGGGGTCGTGCGGGCCAGCGAAGCCGCTCCACAGGAAGAGCGGCACGGCAAAGTCGTGCGTGCGAATGGCCTCCACGCTCCAGCGCCCAACGCAGTTGTCGATAAACAAGTCTTCGTCGTGTGGCCACACGGCCGCGCCCAAGTAATCCGGCCAATTGGGCACGTCGCGGTAGTAAGTCAGCGCCGGTCGCCTAAGCCCGAACTGCATCAGGTACAAGTCGTAGTCGTCCGGGGCGGGGCCGTGATGGCCCTGCCGATAGTTCTTGTTTTCGACGACCGTGCGGTGGCGGAAACCGCACGGCAGGCGGATGGGCGCGGTGTGCATCTTGCCGATGTTGACCGTGTGGTAGCCGCCGTCCCTGAGCTGCTCAATCCAATTGGGCTGTTCGGGCGTCAGCCACGCCTCGTTGCGGTCAATGCCGTGGGTGTGGACGTATTGGCCCGAGACGATGCTGTTGCGCGACGGGCCGCAGACGGCTCCTTGCACAAAGGCGCGACTGAACGCCACGCCACGGGCGGCCAGCCGGTCAATGTGCGGGGTGATGACGTGATCGTAGCCCAAGCAGCCGAGCGTGTCCCAGCGCTGCTGGTCGGTGACGATCAGGACGATATTGGGCGCGCTATTCTCTGTCTTGCTCATGCTTCTCGACGGCCTTTTCCAATTCGGGTAGCAGTACGTTTTTGACCCAACTAAAATCTGGATTGATTGCAAGCGCCTTTGCAAAGGCTGCTCGCGCCAGCGCTAGCTCGCCTCGATCTTGGTAAGCAAGGCCGAGCCAAGCGTAAGTGCGGCTGTGTCCCCATACAGGATGGATGGGATCGGTCGGCTCTTCTCGGGCGAAGAGTTCGGCGGCGCGCTGGAATCCTTGCAGGCCCTTCTCCTTGCTGCCACCAAACATTCCTGGGGTGTTAAAGTCGCGGATGGCCGTGCACAGCACGACGCGCGGATTGTCGGGTGCAAGTTGTACCGCTTTTTTCAGAGCCTTCTGTGCCCTGCGCCCCAAGGCCATGCCCTTGATCGGGTTGAGGCCGATCTGTCGTCCGTACGCGCTCGATAGCAGAGCATAGGCTTCGGCCGCTTGCGGGTCGATCTCAGTAGCCTTTTGCAAATGCTCGACAGTGGTTTTGAGGTGCTCGGAAGCCGCGCTTTTGTTTTCCTCGCCCGCGGCTAACAGGTAATCGGCGATGCGGTAATCGGCCAAGGCAATGTAGTAGTGGCCCCACGCGGCCAAGGCGGTGTCGGCCAAGGCGCGCTCAAACGCAGCCCTAGCCGCGAACATCGCGTCGAGGGAACCTCCGTTTTTACCGACTCGCAGCATCTGTTTGCCGCTGACGAGCAGGCTTTCGGCGGAGCTTCCCGTCGCCAGCATTGGCGACGCTTGTGCGAATGCAGGAGCGGCGAGCGAAAAGGCGAAAGCGAGCGCAGGCAAAAAGCGCGACATACGTATCCTTCCGCCGACAGCACAGTCGGTGTTTTTAAGCAAAACTGCATGTCCCATCGGGACCACATCTCGCCGCCATCAATATTTGGAAAGTGATATCGAATTTCCCTTTATTCAAAGAACTGAAGTTCTCCATCCTTGACGACCATTATAATTTGGTCATACAGTGCATCTCCGTTAGGATCGAAAGAGAACGCGCCTGACTTGCCCAAAATTGTGGGAAAATCCGTCTGTGCGAGTGCGTCCCGAATGGCGGTCGGATGTGTCGATTGTGCTGTCTTAATTGCATTGGCGAGCACATAGAGGGTTGCATACGACTGTGCCGCCCACGGTTCAGGTTCAATACCGTATTTCGCCCGATAGTTCCGAACGAAGGTTTGGTTTCCGGGGGCATCAGATATACTCGACCATCCGATAAAACCTATTGTTCCTTCGGCACCATCACCCGCCTTTTCGACTTCATCCATGGTTAAATCCGGAGCAATAATCTGAATCGTGTAGGGGAAACCGACCTCGGGTGTTTGGGCGAGAATCCCTGCTATTTCTTGTGAAAGCGCGGAGATAAAGAGTGCGTCCGGCACCATCGCCATTATATTGGTTAATTGCTGAGAAAAATCGGTATCGCCGGTGTGGAAGGTTTCCTCTATCAGAATCTCGACCCCGTTTGCCTCAAGCACTGTTCTTAGCATTTCGTTGCTACTTTTGGCGTAGACATCAATCTCATCATATATCGTTGCCACTTTTTTATAGCCGAGTTTCTCCTGAGTCTCCATCACACCACTGGGAACGCTTATATTCACGGCGAGACTGGTGCGGAAGATAAAATCCCCGATCCCGCTCAAACCTGCAGCGGAGGAGACCGAACTGAAAGCTATGACCTTATTCTCCTGCGCAATTGGAGCAGCCTCTTTAAGATGCGTCGAGATAGCAAGCCCGACTATGGCAGAAACGCCTTGGTCTACCAAGTGCCGTACAGCTTCTTTCGCCCCGTCCACACTGCTCCGATCGTCCACAGTGATAAACGTGAGATTTACATCGCCGCGGTTGTTAATTTCTTCTCGTGCCAATTCAAACCCCCGTTGCATAGGGAAACCATACGGTTCGGCATGTTTCCCTGTCAGTGCCACGACAACACCGATGGGGACGTGTCCATTTATCATCGGCGTGTCTTCGCCACAACTGGCGAGACAAAGCACGAGCAGGGCACAGGCGAGGAAGTCTATTCGTTTGCGTTTTTGCATTAGGCTAATTCTCCCCCGTCATGTCTAAACAGACCATTTCCTTCTTATTTCGCGCATAGAGTCTGCCGTTGGCAAGCGTCGGCACCGTCCAACACAATCCGCTCAGCACCTCTGCGCTCGCTATTTCACGATAAGCTTTGGGTGTCGCCTCGACTAACCCCAACTTGCCGCGGTCACTGAGAATAATCAGATGGTCTTCTGCAAGCATGAGCGTGCCTTCACCGAATCCGCGAGTTTTCCATTTTTCGGTGCCGGTATTTGCATCAATACATTTCAAAATAGCATTGTGAAAGCCGTAAAGGTGATTGCCATGCAAAACCGGAGTGGACAACCGATTCTGAAATTTTTTATTCCTCCAAACCTCCTCAATCTCTATCTGGTTTTTCTCTCCTCCATTGTTCAGGGCACTATATTCAGGAGAATTCATTACTTTGACCTGTACGACTGCCGCTCCACTTCCGTACCCTGATGAGATGTAAATCTTGTCCGGCGCAATGAAAATGGGAGTAGCGGCGTGAACATCAAACCGTCCTGTTCGCCACGGATAGCTCCAGAGCACCTCTCCATTGTCGATTGATACAGAGAGCAGCCGAAGACCTGCGAAGACAATGAGTTGTCGTATCCCGCCAATTGTAACACCAATAGGCGAAGCATATCCAAGTTTGTCTGTATGGGAACTCCAGAGGACATCACCATTCGTCTTATCAAAAGCCACGATAAACTTTCCATTGTTGCCACCGACCTCAACGAGCAACAGATTGCCTTCCACCAACGGCGAAGAACTGAACCCCCACTTAGGCATATAGCTTCCGAAGTCTTTGATCAAATCGTAAGACCAGACCTTCTCTCCATTCACACTACTGAGTGCGTAAAATCTACCCTGTGCGGACACCGTGAAGAGGAACTCCCCATCGATTGTCGGTGTTGCACGTGGGCCATTACCTCCCTCGTACTCATAGTATGTGCTGTCCGATCGAAACCGCCACATCTCTTCCCCGTTCGAGGCATCAAGACAAATGACAAACTCATCATTTCCTTCCGAGAACATCGTATAGACACGTCCGCGAGCGACGGAAATTCCGGAAAAACCCTCGCCGAGCGGCACTCTCCAGAGGACTTGAGGGCCGTCGTCAGGCCATTCTTTTAGAAGTCCCGTCTGCCGAGAGATTCCGTCCCTATTGGGCCCTCTCCACTGCGGCCAATCCGAAGCACCGGCGACTGACACGCCGCCAGAAAGCAGCAAACCTATGATTAAAAACTCTGCAATTCTTTTCATGAGCAATCCCGTCTATTTCAACATGCCAGAACGTCTCACCCATCAGTGCGTTTGTTCAGTTTTCTTCGGCCTTAGCCGCCCCACAACTCCAACAGTCCGTAAACGCCCCCGGGCACTCCTCTCCACACGCGGCGCAGGCCCACGGTGCTTCGTCTTTTGCAGCCGTTGCAAACAGAGTGTCGATGTGCAACTTCGCGGCCGCGGCCTGTTTATCGTCCAGGACCCACAACTCCGGCCAGCACTCAATCGGGGGCAATTCGCCCACGCCGCCGAGCAGATGCTGACCGCGCAAAACGCATTCAATGCCCTGTGCAGCTAGCGAGTTTTTGAGGTGGCTAAGCATGGCCAAGTCCTGTGTAGTGTACACGCGTTCCATTGTCTGTCTCCTCCTTCGGCGTTACGCGTCAGCCGCAACCCGCTCCCGCAAAGCCGGCAGCAACCGCGCCACTTCATCCTCCAGCAACACTAGGGCTTCCTCCGCGTCGGCAAACGCTTCCTCGCGCCCGATTTTCTCCAACCGATGCGCGGCCTCGGCCGCCTCCTCTGCTCCGAAAACGTGCGCCGACCCTTTGAGCGTATGCGCGGCCCGCCGCAATTCAGTACCGTCCTCGCTGGCGATGTGCTCGCGGATCTGCTGCATCAGCTTGGGACACTCTGCAAAAAACATCTCCGCAAGCTCGCGCAGCATGGCCTCGTCGCCGCCGACGTTTTCGAGCGCAGCATCCCACTCAAAAGGCACATCGGTTCGGCTGAGCTCACCGTCGAAGCCCACAGGCGCGGGCAGTCCGTCCTCATCATTGGGGCCGCCACCCTCCACGGCCGCGTACAGCTCGTGCGGACGCACGGGCTTGGCCACATAACCGTCCATGCCCGCCGCCAAGAACCGGTCGCGGTCGCCTTTCATGGCGTGGGCAGTCATGGCAATGATCGGAACGTGTCCGCCGGTCTGTGCCTCTGCACGGCGAATGGCCGCCGTCGCCTCTAGGCCGTCCATCTCCGGCATTTGCACGTCCATCAGCACCACGTCAAAGGACGGCTCGGCTGAGCTCGCCGAAGCCTGCGCGGCCACTTGCTCCACGGCCGCGCGGCCATTGTTCACTACCACTACCGAGTGACCGCGCTCCTCCAACAGCCGCACGGCCACCTGCTGGTTGATCGCCCCATCCTCGGCCAAGAGGACGCGGCGTGCTGTTCGGCCCCAACTCTCGACCGCCACCGACTCGTCCGCAGGCGCATCACCGCGCCTTGCCTCCACCGCCGGGGCAGCCTCAAGGGCCGCGCCAATGGCCTCTAGCAGATCGGACTGCTTGATCGGCTTGATCAGGCTGCGGGCAATGCCCAAGGAGCGCGCGCGCGCGCTGAATCCGGCTCGGTCGGCCGAGGAAAGCAGCAGCACCGGCACTTGGGCAAACGCCGCATTCTCGCGGATTATCGCCACCGTTTCTAGGCCGTCCATCTCCGGCATCATCAGATCCATCAGCACGAGGTCGAAGGGCGACTCGGCTGAGCCTGCCGAAGTCTGTGCCGCGGCCTCCAAAGCTGCTATGGCAGCCGAGCCGCTCTCTACGAGCTCAGCCTCCATCTCCCAGCTTTTTAGGATCTCTTCGAGGATTCGCCGATTGGTCGCATGGTCGTCAACGACTAAGACCTTTAGCCCCTGTAGCGAGACCAGATCAGCGCGCTTAGTCTCCGGCGTTCCCAACCCTAAGCGGACCGTGCAGTAAAAGATGCTGCCTTTGCCCTCCTCGCTCTCGACCCAGATGCGGCCCCCCATCAGCTCGACTAACTGCTGCGAGATGGCTAAACCCAAGCCGCTGCCGCCAAAGCGACGCGAGGTCGATTCATCAACTTGGCTGAAAGAGTCGAATATCCGCGCCTGTTTCTCCGGCGCGATGCCGACCCCGGTATCGCGCACCCACAGGCGCAGGCACACGGCATCCGGCAAGGCCTCTTCCACTGCAATGCCAACTTCTACTTCGCCTTCCTCGGTAAACTTGACGGCATTGCCCACTAAGTTGATCACCACTTGGCGCAAGCGGCGCGGGTCGCCGACCAAGCGGTCGGGAACATCCGCGGGGATGTGGCACACGAGCTCTATGTTTTTGCTCGCCGCGTGCATGGCCAGTGTCTGCACGGCATTGCCCACCTCGTCGCGCAGGCCGAACTCAATCTCCTCCAGTGCCAAGCGGCCTGCTTCGACTCTGGAGAAGTCGAGGATGTCGTTGAGCAGGGACAGCAGGGATTCAGCCGACTGCTGCACCAACGTCAAGTAGTTGCGCTGTTGCGATTCGAGCTGGGTGCGCCCCAAGAGCTCGGTCATGCCGATGATGCCGTTCATTGGAGTGCGGATTTCGTGGCTCATATTGGCCAAAAACGCGCTCTTAGCCTGGTTGGCCGCTTCGGCCTGCTCCTTGGCGGCGCGCAGGGCCTCCTGCGACTCTTCAAGTGCCAACAGGGCCTCGTGCTCGGACTGCGCCGTGGCCGCGGTCAGGCGGTATTGCTCTTGTAGCTGCTCTTCCGAGCGCCGCCTTTTTGCATCGACCCGCGAAAGCGATGCGGCGTTCCACCAAATGAGCAGGGCGAAGGCCAAGATGTTGAGCAGCGTAAAAAGTGAGAAGCCAAACTCGTAGCCATAGAGGCTCTCGACCTGAATGCGCACCCAGTCGAGTAAGAGGGGAATGACAAAGGCGGCCGGCAAGAGGCGGCGCGCCACGGAACCGCCCTCTGTAGTGCTGATGATGGTCGCGACTGGCTCGCGGTGCGGACGAGCGCACAGCAGGCCAAAGCAGAGGATGAGGAATTCGGTGGCCGTATCGGGGACGACCGGGACGAACCCGGATACTCCGTAGAGCAGCAGCACGTTGTGGAAGTAGCTGCTCATCGACAAGAGCCCAATGGCCGTCGTCGCGAGCACGCAGATCTGCGACAGATAGGCGCGGCCCCTCACTTGCACATCCATCAACACTAAGCCCAAGCCTATCAGCAAAAAGGAAAATGCCGCATTGGGCGACATCCGCGAGACGCCCAGCTTGAAATAAAAGAGGTACGTATCGACGCCCCGCTCCCAGTTGTATTGGTAGCCGATTAACTTGAGCACGGCGATCAGCACTACGGTCGCCCCTAACACCACGCCCGCATATCGCCGCCAGCGGCTCAGCGGCTCGGCCTGCAACAACAAAAGCGCCGCGCCGGCCAAGATAAACTGCATTGCCACGAGCGGATGCGTCGCCACCCAACTGAGGTGCATGAAGCTTTTGAGGTATTCGTCGTCGGCGTTCCAGCCCCACAGCACCAGCGCGCCCGCGAGCACGGTTGTGGAGGCTGCCAAGCGCGCCAGCCAGCCGGTCCAGCGCAGGAAGCGAGGATCGCCCTCCATTGCTAACCTACGGCCGCCCGGATAGACCGGGCCAAGCTCTCGCCATCGATCTGCGTTTTGATTAGATAGTCGCAGGCACCAGCCGCTACGGCCTCTTCGGCGAGCACCTCGTCATCAAGGCCAGTTAGGACCAGTACGGGGACATTGGGGACGGTTGCTTTGACGCGCTCGAAGGTGGCCAACTCTTGGCTGTCGGGCAGTACCAGGTCGAGAAGGATCGCGTCGATGCCGCCTTTTTCTAACCGCGCCAAGCCAGCCGCTAAATGATCGACCGCTTCCACGGCAAATTCCGGTTTTAGAAAGCCCTGCAACAGGCGAGCGTGAATGGGATTGTCCTCGACGAGTAGGACGGATATAGGGGAATCAGCCATAGCGCGTTATTTATCCATTCGGTGGGGGCCGTAATCAAAGGGTGTATGAGATAGCTTCTACTTGTATGAGATAGCTTCTAGTCGTAATTGCTCGGCACGTGGTCGCCCAAAAGCCGCCGCTGCCGTGGCGTGGCCTGCGTCAACAGGGCCGGGTCAAATTGGAATTTATTCAGATAGGGTGGGTACTTCTGGGTGATGATGCGCTGGGCGTAGTGTACTTGGAGCAGGTAGCGCATCTGGTTGCTCGTATTGGCCGTGCCCCGGTGCCAAACCTCGCAGCGGAACAACACGCAGTCGCCGGCCTTGCACATGATGCTCTGCTCCTCGACGCCCTTAAAACTGGTCTCGCCCGCACGGGGCCGCCGACCCGCGCGGTGGCTGCCCGGCACAAAGCGAGTCGGCCCCAGCTCCTCGGTCAAATCGTCGAGATAATAGTGGGCCGTGGTGATAAAAATCGGAATCTCTACCTCTGGGTGATCCATGACTTCTTCGGGCAGGGTCAGCGGCTGCCAGTCGGCGTGCAAGGTTTGGTCCGGTCGGCCCGGGCCAGTCAGCCAAGCCGTCATGCCGATGCAGTGGCAATCGTCGCCGTGTACTGCCTCGACCAAGTCGATGATTTCGGGTCGGTCCAAGTACTGGGCGAAGATCGGTGCGCGGTTGAACGCATTGTTGATGCTCTTGTTGATAAAGCCGTGCGTGGCCGGGTCAGTGTGGCGGTCGTAGCTTTCCTCCAGCGCGGTCAGCTCGTCCATGGCCTGGCGCAACTCGGCGATCTCTTGCTCGTTGAGCACTTGGGGAAAATAGGCGTACCCGTCTTCCTTCATCGCCTGCACATAGCCCTCGAGATCGGGCCGCGCCACCAGCGGCAACGCCGTTGTCATAGAGTCTCTCTTCGGGGCTAGTAGTACGGGTTTTCTCCCGCAGCGTGATCCGTCGCGTCAACCACGTCTTCCACCTCGGGCACGGCCTCCTTGATCATGCGAATGATGCCCTGTTTGAGCGTCACATCGGCTTGGCCGCAGCCCTGACAGCCCCCGCCCATCTGCACAAATACCGTGTTGCCTTTAATGTCCACCAAGGTCACCACGCCGCCGTGCGAAGCCACGCCCGGGTTGATTTGCGTTTCGATGACGCGGTGGACGGTCTCGGCCATCGGGCCGCTCAGGTGCGCGGGCATCTTGCGCGGGCGCTCGATCTTAAAGCCCGAACCCATAAGCCCATCTACGTAATCCACCTTGGCTTCCGCCAGCAGGTCGGCACTTTCGGGATCTATGTACACGTCAAATCCCTCGAAGTGGACGACCTGATCGTCGCCGCCTACCTGTTGGTCGGATATGAATGCCAGCTTGTAGTCAACCTGCTTGGCGGGGTCGAGGCGGGCACCGATGCGCAAACCCTTGACCGGCTTGTCGCTTGCGGCGACTAGATTGGCAATTTTCTCTTCTGCTGCTTCAGTGATGGTAATCATGGTTTGTCCTCCGTCGAGACGTAACTGTTTGATAATACCGAGACAGTGGGCGGCGGCGCAAGCGGCCCATTCCTAGAATCTCGGATCAACCGGCGCACTTTCCAACGCTAAGACCCCAAATACGCATTCGTGTACCCGGTGCAAGGGCTGCCCGGCGACAAACCGCTCCAGGCCCTCCACCCCCAGCGCAAATTCCCGCAGGGCCAACGCCTGCTTGCCCTTGAGGTTGCGGCGGCGCAACAGCTCCATGCGCTCCGTGTACTCAGGCCCGTAGATCAGCCGCAAATACGCGCGGCCCCGGCACTTGAGCGCCGGCTGGACGAGGCCGCGTTCGCCTGTGCAGACGAAGTCTAGAGGCTTCGCGACGAATCCCTCGCTACCGTTTGCGGTCAATTCCTCCCACCACCGAACTACTTCGCTGCTGCTGTCTATATCTTCCAAAACCACCCGTCGGCGATCTATCGCGCACAGCAAATCCAACCCAAACGCGCAGAGCTTGTCCAAGGTCTCCAAATGCCACGCATGGGTCTGGTTGACGTGGACTTGTCCCTCTGTGGCCAAGAGATGAAAAGGAGCCACTTTGAGATCCTTGAGCGCGCGCACCGGCCAGCAATAGGGGCGATACGCCGCGGCATAGTGTGCCACGGACTCGGCCCGACCGCGACAACGGCTCAACAGCTCACCCACGTCCACGCCCCGCGCCACCGCCTGCTCTAGGGCACTCGCGGACGCTGCCAGCGACACCCGCGCCGCCGCGCCCACCGCGGCGTACTGGTCTTCGAGTAGCTGCTGCGCCTTGGCCGACCAAGGCATGATCTCGGCGTCGAGTACCGCCCAGTCCGTCGCCAGCGCACTCCACAGCTCGCTGCGCTCAAAGGCCTGCCGCACATGATCTAAGACCCCCGCTTCCAAGCCCGCATCCGCAAAGAATCGGCGGCCCGTGCGCGTGTAACAGATGCCCGCGCTGCCGTCTTCTATTCCAAAGCGCCGCTGCGCTGTCTCCGGATCGCGGCAGACGATCAGCACGGCCCGCGAGCCCATCTGCTTCTCCTCGCAGACGAGCTCGCGCACGCCGCAGCGGCGATAGTACGCTAAGACCTCGTCTGGATGTTCGAGTAGGTCGGGGCGGGTGCTGGTTTGGGGCGGGGCCATCGTCGGCGGCAGATAGACCAGCCACCTATGATCAACGGCAAAGCGGCTCATCACCTCCAGTGCCGCGGCCGCCCGCTCCGCATGGACGAAAACTCGCCCCATCAACCGCGTCTCCACGCGCCGGCCTCCAGCCACATCCGCTAAGTCGAGCACATCATCGCGCGTCTGTTGCGCCGCCAAGGGGCGGACCGGCTCGGCGTACTGCACCTTGGCTGGGACGGATACGAGTTCCAACTCGGGATAGCGCAGCGCCGTCAGCGCGCCGCCAAACACGCAGCCGGTGTCGATATTGATCGCGTTGTTGACCCACTCGGGCTGCGCCACAGGCGTGTGGCCATAGACGACGCGGGCGCGGCCCCGATACTCGGCCGCCCAGTCGCCGCGCACCGGCAGGCCAAACTCGTCCACCTCACCCGTCACGTCCCCGTACAGGGCAAACGAGCGCACGGCCCCAGAGGCGCGGCCAGCCATCTCCTCCTTCATGCCAGCGTGCGCTACCACCAGCGCACCCCCGTCGAGCACGTGGTGGCTGACTAGGCCGCCGAGAAAGGTCTCGACTTTTTTCTTGAACTCCGCGGTCTCGTCGTCAAGCTGGGTCAGCGTCTCCGCCAAGCCGTGCGTGCGTTGGACCTTTCTGCCCTGCAAGGCTCGGACCAAGCGCGCGTCGTGATTGCCCGGCACGCACAGGGCCGCGCCCGACTCCACCATGCGCATGACCAGCGCGAGGACGCCGGGGGCATTGGGGCCGCGGTCCACCAAGTCGCCGACGAAGACGGCCTTGCGCCCCGGCGGCGGTTCCACCTTTTCCCCTGCGATGCGATACCCTAGCTGGTCGAGCAGGGCTTCGAGTTCGTCGCAACATCCATGTACATCGCCGATGATGTCGAATGGACCGCACTCCTCACGGCGGTCCGGCCACAGCTTCTCCCGGACCACTTCGACCCGCGCCACATCCGCGGGCGAGCGCAGCGCAAAGATGCGGCGAAAGCCCTCGCGCTTAAGGCCCTTGAGGCCGCGGCGCAGCTGGCGGTATTGCCGGGGGATTACGTGGGGTGGCAAATCGCGGTCGGAGCGCACGGCCGCGCGCTCCTCGCAGAGCGCCTGGGGCAGATCGAAGACAATGGCCACCGGCTGGGCGTGGTAGCGCTTGGCCAGTTCCACCAGCGGCTTGCGCGCCTCGGGCTGGACATTGGTCGCATCTACCACCGTCAAAAGGCCCCGCGCCAAGCGGCGGGCAGCGACAAAGTGCAGGGCGGCGAACGCATCGTCCGTGGCCTCTAGGCTGTTTTCGTCGTCTGCGACCACGCCGCGAAAAAAGTCCGCAGACAGCACTTCGGTCGAGAGAAAGTGCTCGCGAGCAAAGGTCGATTTGCCCGCACTAGAGACGCCGATTAGCACCACCAGCGAGAGGTCGGGTATCGAGAGGCGGATTTGCTCGTCAGCCACTGGCACCCCCCACAGAGAAAATCGCCATCTGCGTCGGCGCGCCTAGCTCGGGGTCTTCCGGGCCGACGGGCGCGATGCGCACGGCATATCCACAGCGCTTCCCTACCTCCTCGGCCCACGCCCCGAATTCCGCCCGCCGCCACTCAAAGCGGTGGTCGGGATGGCGAAATGCACCGGCTGGCAGCGCGTCCCAATGGGCGTTGTATTCGGCGTTGGGAGTAGTTATCACTACCGTAGCAGGACGGGCGAACTCGAACACGGCGCGCTCGCAGGCCCGTAGCTGCGGCGGATCCAAGTGCTCGACGACCTCCACCAGCACCGCGGCGTCGTACCCGCTCAACCGGGCGTCGCGATAGGCCAGCGACCCCTGAAAAACCGCGACCTGCTCGCCGCGCGGCAACCTCTCTAACCGCTGGCGAGCGCGCGACAGGGCTTGCGGCGACACATCCATTCCCGCCACTTCAGTGAACTGCGCTTCCGCCGCCAACCGCGCGAGCAGCCGTCCCTCCCCACAGCCGAGGTCCAGCACTCGCCGGGCACCGCTCGCCTTGAGTTTCTCGAACACGGCGGTCAAGCGCTGTTGATTCAAGCTCAGTTCCGCTTCAAGAGCCTCTTCGCCCGCGTGATCTTCGGCCTCCCCGGCTTCCTCTACCAACAGTCGCGACAGCGCGGCCTGCTTGAGACCTCGCTGGTGCTTTAGGTAGCGCTCGACGACTAGGTCGCGCAGGGGGTGGCCTGCCAGCCATTCCCCACCTCGCCGCATCAGCTTGTCGATCTCCTCCTCGCCCACGTAGTAGTGCTTTTCGTCGTCGAGCACCGGTATCAGAACATACAGATGCGCCAGCACTTCTTTTAATGGCCGCACGCACTGCAGCTCCACCTCGTAATAGGGACTGTTCCCCCACTCTGGAAAATGTTCGTCGAGCCAGAAGCTTCTGGCCTCTACCGCATATCCCAACGGCTCAAAGAGACCGCGCAACAAGTCCTCGCCTCCCCGGCAGGGCAGTGCGCTAACGCCCACTCGCAATGGCAGGGCTTTTTCTACTAGCTCGGCCCGTTCTCGGGACTGTCCATTCAAGGCCGAGGTAAACACTCGGGCAATGGCCACGCTGGTAAAGGAAGAGGCCGCGTAGGGACGGTCGTTGACATAGGACGCCAACGCGAAGTCGGGAGACGCCGAGCGCCGCTTGAGCGCGGTTGGATCTACGTCGAGGAGCAACGCGGCCGTGCATCGCTCAGACGAGACTTCTGGATAGAAGACGTGCGCCGTCCCAAAGGGCAGTTCAAGGGCTTGGGCGCGATCTGGGTGCTTGTGCAGGAGATAGCCCAAGTCAGTGGCGGGTTGGTAGGTTGTGGAGATCGTCAGAAGCATGGGCCATCGGTCGAATTGCTCAATGTAGAAACGAACCATAAGGAGATCATGTCAACCCCATTTTATTATTGAACCCATAGAGCAAGATGCTCCGGATCGGCATAATTGACGGCACTTTTGCCCGGCGATACGTTCTGGCGACACGTGGATTCTTGCTAGTGATCGATGAATTCATGGGAACCGGGGCTGCCGACGCACTGTCACCGGCAAATTCGTCTGCCGAAACAACAGAAAAGATACAATCAATGCCCACAATGACTGTGAATGGCGCGTCCATTGTATATGAAGTCTTTGGTAACGGACCGCTGCTGGTATGGACGGAAGGGGGCCGCTTTGGTCGCAACGAATTGAGCTATTTGGTGGCCGGTCATTTTGCTCGTCAGTACTCCGTGCTGATTTGGGATCGGCGCAATGGATTTGGCGCGTCTGACGTCGCACTGGCGGATAGTCCGAGCTATGTGACTACAGACGTAGAGGATCTTCACGCTCTCCTGCGGAACTTAGAGCTAGGTCCCGCTTGTTTCGCTGGCGCGTCGGCCGGTAGCAGTTTATCGCTTTGGATGGCGCATCGATACCCGGAAGATGTAAAGTCGCTCATTCTATTTTCCGTACCCACTGACGATGTCGCATTGTTTAGACCAAGTGTACATAAGCACTGTTTTAGTCTCGCAGAAGTAGCGGAACGTAGCGGTATGCAAGCCGCGATTGATGCGTCAACAGAGTCGTGGATCTGTGAACTGCAGGGGCAACCCTCTGAACGAGGCACTTGGTTGGCACAAACAATCTATCGGAATCCGAGCAATCGAGCGCGCGTCCTAGCGATAGATCCGCAGCTATTTGCCGCAACACTTCGTCGCTGGGGTACCTTCTTTTTCTCGATGAGCTGGCCCGCAGGACTGACCGAAGATGAGATACGCTCGATTTCTTTTCCCGTTATGATTGTGCCGGGTGACGATGAAATACATCCTCGACGAAGCGCTGAGCGACTCCTGTCTCTTTTAGATCAAGCGGAAATGGTAGAGTTTCCCGCTACAGTCCCTGCGGAAGCTGCGGTGATTGAGAAGTTTTATTCCGTCTTTCCAGCAATGGATGAATTTCTGACGCGGACATTGTTTGATTGAGCAATGATAAACCTTGCGTCATTTACAGGCCCCAAGGCTTTCGGCAAAGCATATCAATCACAGGCTGTATTTTCGTCCAGTATAACGTTTGTCGTTTAATGATAAGCGTTATATATTGTACGCATGATACGATCCTTCAGAGATCGGGAAACCGAACGGATATTCCAGCGCATCCGATCGGGGAAGCTGCCTAGCGATATTCAACAGGTCGCCGTTCGCAAGCTTCGCATGCTCAATCGTTCAGTTACACTAGCTGATCTTCGAGTGCCACCAGCCAATCGCCTTGAAAAACTCCGCGGCGATCGGGCCGGCCAATACAGTATTCGCATCAATGATCAATGGTGTATCTGTTTCACTTGGCGAAATGGCGATGCCTACAACATTGAGATCGTAGACTATCACTAGGGAGATAGACGTATGTGTGCTCAGAAATTGGCTCCTGTTCATCCGGGAGAGGTCTTGTTGGAAGAGTTCCTCAAGCCGATGAGTCTCAGTCAGAACCACCTCGCACTTTCTATCGGTGTACCACCCCGACGTATCAATGAGATCGTGTTAGGGAAAAGAGGCATTACTGCTGACACCGCCCTGAGACTCGCTCGCTACTTCAACATGTCCCCCCAATTCTGGATGGGCATTCAGATGGACTATGCACTAGATATCGCAGAAGACGAGCTGGCGGACCGCTTGGAGCGAGAGGTGCGGCCGCGCCTAGAGAAGGGATAGGGCTATAATGGGAGGGTATCTGTAGTGCATAGGACCAACCAACATGAAGTCGCATAGATTCGTTGACTATACATATCTGGAAATCAAGTCGCTTATTGACGCTGGGTGTTTGGCGATTGTACCCACTGGATGCACGGAGCAGCAGGGGCCACATTTGGCGGTGGATTTCGACACTTGGTTTGCGGAAGCAGTCTCCCTAGAAGCTGCACAGCACGCGGCACGATGTCACGATGTGCGTGCTTTGGTTTTGCCGGCCATGCCTTTTGGACCCACGCCCGAGCATCGGGGCTTTGGCTCGGGCTATGTCAACATCCCACACTCTGTGCATGAAGAGTGCGTCTATTTCGTCCTTAAATCACTTGCAGAGCAGGGCTTTGATACTATCGTTGTCTGGCGCGGCTGCGGCGAGCATCGACTAGAGGAGGCAGTGGACAGGTTTAACGCAAAATTCCGCCCTCCATGTGTGGTCCATCTTCCTCCTCTGCCGTACCATGACATTTGGTGCCGTGTAGCTGATCCAAGTGTCTTGGGGGGACACGCCGACAGCTTCACGACCTCGATCGCTCTGTATCGGCGTCCAAACACGGTCCGACTCGACAGGATCCCGTCAACTAGCTCAAGGGAGGTGGACTGGAACGATCCGCATCTCGATTTCACGAAATATTCAGACACTGGTGTCATAGGCGACGCGAGCCAAGCGAGTGCCGAGTTGGGACGCCGGCTTTGGCAAGAGGTCATATCGACTACGGCAGCGATATTCAGAGATTGTGGCTCGAATATAGAGCGTTGACACCGCACGCCTGCCGATCTATACTGCACGCGTCTCGATTACATCATTGAAAAGCTCATGATTATATCCCGAATAGCTATACATCAGCCCGCTGGTCTGTTGCGCATTCTGACCGATGCGGGCCTAGAAGGTCGCTGTACCGGAGTTGCGGCCACGGTCGCCGGGGCCGACGTGGCCGGAGCGGCCTCCATCCTCATCAATGCAAATCCCGTCGATCGCGAACGGATATGGTTGGCGTTCAACGAGGCGGACGGGAGCGTGCCTGCTGCTCTTCGCGCCTGTATCGATGTCGCCTTGTGGGACCTCACGGCTAGGATCGCTGGCCAACCGGTTCACCGACACGTCAACAGCTTTCGCAATCGCATTCCGGTGTGCAGAAGGTCGGAGCGCAATTCGGCGGAGGAGATCGTCGAGGAAGCACAGGAAGCGCAAGGTGCAGGCTTCCAAGCTTACAAATTCGACGCCCTTTTGGACGAAGAATCGCTCATCAGCCTGATACGCGACGTGCGCAGGGCCGTCGGACCAGATTTCTGCCTGTTGCTCGACGGCCGGGCGCGGTGGATTCTCGATCAAGCAATACGGATCGGCCGGGCGCTCGACGCTGCGGACTTTTTCTGTTTCGACCGGCCGCGGCCGGACAACGACATGTCCGGTGGCCGGCAGCTAGCCGCCGAGCTAGATACCCCGACCAGCACAGGCGTGTCCAGTCCCATGGAAACAGCCCAAGTCATGGCGGCCCAAGCAGCTGACCACGTTCGCACAGAAGTAGCCCGGGCCGGTGGCATGACGGATGTGTTCAAGGCCGCCCGCTGCGCCGAAGCCTTCGGGGCATACTGTCATCTAGACGGTTTAGGGACATGCGACGGTTTCGCCCATCTGCATCTCGCAGGTGCCATCCGGAATACGCCTTTTCTGGAGGTGGCCGACGACACATCCGCTGCGCCGTTCATCGAGAATCCGCTGCAGATATGCGATGGGTACATCGAGATTCCCGCTGCGCCGGGACTGGGCATGGAGATCGACATGGGCACCGTCAACGAGCACACCACAGAACTGATTGAGATCTGAGGCGGACTAGGACACCCTATGCAGATTCGAGATGTTAAGTGTTACCTGTTGAAGGGCGAACCCGCGACGCGGCAGGAAAATTGCGGGGCCAGAGGAAGCATTGCCCCTGTGCCACCGGGTATCTCCGGCCTGCTTACCCACGACCAGGGATTTGGTGCCGCCGATCCCGAGGGATTTACGTTCACCGGGGAAGAGCCCGAGCCAACGTATAGCCTGATGCTCCGGCTCGTGACGGATGGAGACTTGGATGCATACGCCAACTATGCCACGGGTTTCGATCCCCGGGAACTAGAATGGCAGGCCAAGGCGTTTTTGGCCCGGTATGCCCACATGCTCATCGGCGTGGATGCCTTTGACCGGGAATACATCTGGCAGCGTTTCTGGATGGCCCAGCGATTCATGTACACGGGCAGGGGGCTGCTCGACACCATCGACCGGATGTTGTGGGATCTGGCGAGTCGAAGCGCCCGTCTGCCGATCTACAAGCTGCTCGGGGCCTGCCGCGAAAGCGTCCCCGCCTACTGCAACGTCGGCGGCCGGACCATTGATGATCTGGTGGCCCACGCAGTGAAACGCGTGGAAGAAGAGGGATTCATCGGCTGCAAAGATCACTCGTACCGAGGGGTAAAAGGCAACGGGGAGATGGCCAGGAAGCTGCGGGAGACGCTGGGCGACGATATCCTGCTCTTCCACGATGCCGTCGAGTCGTACACGGTCGAGGAGGCTATAAAAATCGGCCGTATCCTAGAAAAGTATCATTACAGGTGGATCGAAGAGCCCCTGCAGGACTACGATATCATGGGTCTGAAGAAGCTGTGCGACGCCCTCGATCTGCCGGTTCTGACTCTCGAGTGGATCGGAGCTATCGGCGGCCAACCCTACAATACGGCACCGTATTTGGCGCTACAGGCCGCCGATATCGTCCGGCAGCGGGGTATAGGCATCACGGGCCAAGTCAAACAGGCCCAACTGGCCGAGAGCTTCGGCGTCGAGGTCCACGGTGGCGATCCCCAGGTCATCTTGGCCATTGGCAACGATCCCGTCTTTGAAGCTATGGGCGTGCTGCCGCGTCCTCCCGAGGAGGAACTAGACTGCCGGGGTACGGTCGTCGTAGAAAATGGCACCTTATCGATAGCTTGGAGCGACCGTCCCGCGGTGGAACCAGACTGGGACGAACTGGCCCGGAGCGCCGTTGCCGTCATTTGACTGCGGAACCATCCTACTAATCCGACTAAAGCCAACACGACCGAACCTGTTCGATCTAGGAGACTGCTGTGTCATAACAGCGAAGGCCTCCGATTTATCCCACGCCCGCCAAAGCCTCGCCCAATTCCCGCATCTACCCCTCGTCCTCAGATTATTTCATTTGCAATAGGAGGGTATTATGAGCAAGATCAACACAGCGGTGATAACCGGACAACATGCCTTTGATGTGCCGGGATTCCACGGGTTGTTCAGGAGCATTCCCGAAATTGATTTTTATCTACAGGATTTGGAGAACTTCGCGGCAGATGCTGGCAAAGTCCGGGAGCAGTACGACGTCCTCGTATTCTATAACTTCCATCGGCAGACGCCCGACGAGGGGAGAATCAGGGAAGCCATTGAACAACTGGGTGAAAATCAGGCCGGTATATTAGTGCTGCACCACGCCATCCTTGCGTTTCCGCAGTGGCAATTGTGGTCGGATCTGTGCGGCATTCAAGATCGCAGTTTCGATTTTAAGGTTAACCAAAACCTGCATGTTGACGTCGTGGGTCCGCAGCATCCGATCCTCCGGGGATTGGCTCCGTGGGAAATGGTGGATGAGACATATATCATGGCGGACCCAGGGGATGACAGCGATCTGTTGTTGACTACCGATCACCCTGAGAGTATGAAAACGCTGGCGTGGGCTCGACAGTACAAGAACGCCCGCGTGTTCTGTTGTCAGTCGGGGCACGATAATCAGGTCTTTGCCGACCCAAATTTTCGCACGGTTATTGCGCAGGGAATTCAGTGGCTGGCGGGGAGGATTTAGGGGCGGAATGCGGACGTTGAGTATTCAAGGCTTACCTGATAAGAGCAGGCAGAAAGTCCTCGTCCACGATTGGCCTGAGCCGGAGGGCCCAACCGGCAACGAAGTCAAGACCGAGACGATCTACTCCGGGATAACAAACGGCACGGAACGCAATCAACTGATTGGCGGCAACTACGCTCCCAAAGATGAACAACTGCCCACCGGCGGCAATGGCTACCAAAATGTGGGACGGGTGATTGAGGTGGGATCCGATGTCAGCAGACTACAGATTGGGGATGTGCTGTACATGAGTGCCCTCCACGCAGAGTACGTCGTGATGCCAGAAGACGGCTTGCTCATCAAGCTGCCCGACTCGATCGACCGCAAGGAGGCGGCGCTTTTCGGGATGACCAGTGTCGCCATGCGCACCTGCCGCAATGCCGAGTTGCAGATGGGAGACCGGGTGTTAATCGTGGGGGCTGGCATCATCGGCCAGGTCGCCGCACAGATTGCTACTGGCATGGGAGCGCGCGTCGCGCTTTGCGACATCAATGCCAACCGTCTGGAGATTGCTAGGCAGATTGGTGCGGCTGAGACAGTTGTGAATGTTGCAGGGGACGGATGGGGAAAAGAGATCGCCGACGGGACGTTCGACGCGGTGATTGACTTTGCCGGCGTGCCGGGCATGGAGGATCAACTTATCAGTGCTGTGCGCCAGCGCGGCAGGGTGGTATTCATCGCTGGACGGGACAAAGTGACCTATACCTTTAACCTCGGTCAGGGACGCGAGATCCAGCTAAAACAAAACAGTCATTTTGATCGCGATGACCTGCAAAATCTGTGTCGTCTGGTCGATCGCGGGTCGGTGCAGATTGCGCCCTTAATCCGCGATGTCGTCCCGGTGAGCGAGGCCAAGCGCATCTATAATACACTGCGGGATACACCCGATGAACTGTTGGGGACGGTGTTTGTATGGTGAGGGGATTTGGTTGCCTCGCTTCTGGAGATTCATGCCGTCATGGTTGAGCTACCTTCGCACAAGCCGACCGGTTATCGCTGCCCGTTCTGTGCAATAGCAGGCGGCGCGGAATCCGAGTTCACGGCTTGGCGCGACGAGCATGTTCTGGTGCAGATTGCGCTGCACTGGAGTCCGGCCAACCCCGGCAAGGCGCTGGTGATCCCGCTGGCACACATTGAGAATGTCTACACGCTGCCCGACGAACTGGCTGGCCGCATCGCCCGCATGGTGCGCCGCGTGGCGGTTGCCATTCGCACTGGGTATCCCTGCGACGGCGTGACAGTGCGACAAAACAACGAGCCGGCTGGCGGCCAAGACGTCTGGCATCTGCACACGCACGTGATCCCGCGGCACATCGGTGATGGAATGTATCTGGGAGTGCCCGTGCGGGCCGACGACCGCGACCGGGCGCGCTACGCGGACCGCCTGCGCGAGCTTCTTGGGTAGGACGCTGGCTGGGAGCTGATTAAGGGAGTACGTTGATGGACACTGGTTCTATAGACGCAAAGACGCTCCAACCGTACAGCGACGGTTGGAGCGTCTTTATGCGGGCTAGTGAGCCCCTATTCATTGCTGAGGGTAACTATGCCTGTCTTACCCTCGTACCCCATAGTAAAGTCTTTCAAAAAGGTCCTACCGATAAGGGCAGAATGAGGCTGACCTCCGGCGCGTAGATGGACACCTGCAAACCGGCCATATACCGTAAAGTTCAGGGTCGGTACGTAAATCTGAGCGAGATGAATATTGACTGTATCGGCCCCATGAACTCCGGCCACGTTTTGTCTATCGACAACGGGTAGGTTGAGTACAAGAGCGAGGTGGGAATCGATACAGCTTTCTGTCGCGCCCGTATCCACTAAAGCAGGATGCTGATCAGGCGGTAGATTGGGTTTAGCACTGGCAATAGGTTGAAAGGCTGAATCGAAGCCGATATGTATCCATAGTGTGGGCCCGTAGAGTATTAATGCATCCCGACCAGACTGTCCCGTTTGGTCGTCAAACCCGCATTTAACCGTCGGCATGGACGGGCCTATACAGCACGGAGGCAGGCAGTGTCATCGGTGGCTCTCCGACCCGCTTGATCAGGTATGGACCGCGCCCGAAACGCTCTACGGCGTCTTGAGCGGCCTCTTCAAAAGACGAGTATATCTCGACTAGCTTCTCGTCATGAACCAAAACCCACTTACCGAAGTGGTCGGTTTCAAGCGCATCGCGAATGCGCTCATAGGCGGCAATTTCTTTGCTCAAAGTGGTGGTCATGGCGGGGTCTCCTACTCTCGGTGTACCGTGAAGGTACTGGACGAGATAGAGGGGTGTCAATAAAAAGCAAGAACAAGAGAAAAGGACTTCGGGATATTTAGAGCAATATCCGTGCCTGTTTTGCGTACCAGTGCCAATACCTCGCTCTCGTCTAGTTGTCCGACCAGCCTCATCAGGGCGCGACGACCCGCTTGAGTCGATCTTCGAAGTTATCGCTTATCCTGTATATCCATTTGCGCCTACCCGTGTACTTGACGATTAATCCCAGCCCGTCGAGAGCACGGAGGTCGGTGCGTGCTGTCTCGTATGTGACGTTGTGGGATCGCCGGTGCCCATCTATGGTGTACGAGGCGTCGGGGTGCTTCAGCATGTGCCCCAACAGGGCCACTTGGCGATGGTTTAGCACCAAGGCCGCATCAGAACCGCGCAGCATGGCCTCCAATCTGCTCGTCTCTCCGGTTTTGCGTGCCAAGTACGTGTGTAAGAAGTGGATCGAGTCTAGGATTACCCGCAGGTTGTAGTCGAGGAAATACGTGACGTCGTTGTCGTCGATTTCGGAGAACACGTACGCGCGAACGTACTGAGCGGGTGCTCTCTGAATGACCGCTGAAATGGAAAGAAATTCGGTCAGCCAGTACCCCGATCTCGTCATGGACCAGTAGAACAGTGCTCGTGCGGTCCGTCCGTTTCCATCTACAAACGGATGGTCGTAGCCGACCATGAAGTGAAGGAGGATGGCCTTGACGACTGGATGCAGGAATGGATCGTCCCCTGTGCGTCCATTGGCGAAATCCAAGAGCAGTTCGACGCGGTCGCTGAGCTGACTAGCGTCCGGGGGCGTATGAACGACCTCGCCGTCGCGCTGGTCCACCACAGCGACCACGTCGGCCGGCCGCCGGAGCCGCCCGACTACATCCGGATCGAGTGTCCCTTCTATCAATGTCCTCTGCAGGTCCATGAACATAGGGACTGTCAGGTCTTCGTCGATGTTCTCGCGTAGAAACTCCATGCCCGAGTAGTTGTTGACGATCATCCGTTCGCTGTTGTCGCGTGGCGGGCGGCCTGATCTCAGCATCTCCTTGGCAACCCGGCGGGTCGTGACGGCCCCCTCTAGCTGGCTCGACGTGATCGCCTCTTCGATTAGAGAGTTCATCAGATACCGTTCGCGGGAGCCGCTGTTGACCATGTCGCCGTGGGGGACCTCGATTCTCCCGCTCGCATCCCGGTCCACCTGATGAAGCTGGCGGTACAGGTTCCCTGTGTCGCTGAATGAGAATGGCCTGCCGCGAGTGTCCTTGAATGGCAGTTCGTGCCGCGAAACCATGCGCTTGAACTTGACGGCAGTCCACCAGTCGAGGCTCGTAAACCCTTCCGGCGGGGGCAGGTGACGAAGCTGGTCCCAATGCAGGTACCTGTCCTTGGTCAGGCTGCCGATGTCCGACCCCAGCAGCCTGACCAAATCATTTGGTTCGTACGACGAGACCAACTCGTCGAAAGGCTGCGGGTTTTGGGGCATTCTCATGGCCGAAGTCGCGCTTCTATCTGATGGGGATCGGCGGCGAAATGGCGTGAGTTGCTACTTCAGGAGGACGAAATACTAATTAATTACTAATTTAGTCAAAATTAGTAATTAGCACAAGCGACGGTCTTGTGCTACTGTTGGGTTAGTATGAAAAAGATCGAGTACATAAAGCCTATCTATACGTATGAGATCGATTTTGGGCAGCACGTCAGCAACATTGCATATGTCCAGTGGATGGAAGTGGGCCGTCTCAAGTTGCTGGAAGAGGTGGGGCTTCCCGTTCACGAAGTTAAACTGAAAGGCTTCGTTCCGGCCTTAATACGAACCGAAATCCGCTATAAGAAGCCTTTATTCATAGGTGATGAGGTCAGGGTGGTTTTGTGGATATCGGAGCTGAAAAACGCGTCGGCTACGATGCGCTTTGAGTTTTATAACCAACTGAATGATATCGTGGCAGAAGGGGAACAAGTGGGGTTATTCATTAAGGTGGATAGCCAGCGGCCGCATAAGCTATCAGCGTCGGACCGCGCGCGATTCGAGCCTTACGTTGCAAAGGGTTAGAACCGGCTGGGCCCTCGTCCCTAGGAAGCAGTCTCACCCAACGCCTACCAAAGCCTCGCCCAATACCCGCACCTGCTCCTCGTCCTCGGCATTGACCGTAAACAAACACCCGTCGCACCCGTGCCCAGCCACCGCCTCGCCCAAAGCCCGCACCAGTTCGGGGGACGCTCCCGCTGAAAGAGGCGGATACAGCGGTACCGCCCCACTGGTCTGCGCTTTTAAGCGGGCTACTTCTCGCTCGTACAGGGCGGCGATGGGCAAAGGCCCTTCCGCTACTCCCGCCGCAGTCTCCGGCAAGTCCAGATCCTCTACTCCGAACATGCGCCACACCAGAGCCAATACCTCGCTTTCGTCCAGCCCTTGAGCATGACGGCACAAAGCCGCAGTCCACTCCCGCGCCAAGTTGGTCACCCCAGTTGCCCAACCCACCACACCTCCGTGCGAACTCCCTCCCGTGAGAAAATCCGTCGCCTCTTCCCACTTGCCGTGCCAATGCCCACCCAACAGCCCTGTAGAGGCGGGAAACACATCGCTGCCAAAAACTTTATCGCGACCTCCTGCCTCCTGCACGGCGGCGCGAAATTCCCCCATGCGCTCGGCTAGTATATGGGCGCGGAACTGCACCCAATCGAGCACGGCTCCATCTTGGGCCAACAACCCCAGAAAGTCCATCAAACCCGGACGACCCGCTGCCAAGGCCCGCACCTCGGCCAAAGTCAATCGCTCTAGGCGTTGGCGCAGGGCCAGTACTCCGCGCCGCATAGCCGCAAAATCGTAGCCCAAACGGACGGCTTCTTCCTCGCAGTTAGTACAGCCGCAGGCCATCAAGCTGTGCACATTGGCCGGAGCCGGATAGCGAGCGTGATCTACGTCAAAGCCGTCGATAGCATAGCGCTGAATCGCTTCCACCAAGCAGTCGCGCGTCCACTCGTTGACCGCCTTGTGGCTCGGACACAGGCCAATGCCCCACTCCTGATAGCGCCGGTCCAATGGCCGCCCCTCCAGATCGCGCAGGGCAAATTCGGGATAGACCTCGCCGCCATAGCTCCACAAGCCAATGTGTCCCCACACCTCAATCCCCGTGCTTTTACACGCTTCTATGACGCGCTGCAAAGGCGCATCGTCAAAGCCGCTGATAATCCCCGCCACCGGCGGGTAGATGCCCTCCGCGCCGCTCGGCCAAGCATCGAGACGCTCGCGCCAGTCCTCAAAAGGCCCCCGCTGGGCCAACTCCGCCGAGGCGCTAAAGCCCGAGGTATGGCACACCGGACTTTCGGGCATAATCGTCGTCAGGCCGACGGCGTCCTTGAGCTTTTGCAGGGATTCGGGATGCTCGGCCACGTATTCTGTCTGGCAAAACCAGATGCGGCGAGATTTATGCGTGGACGTCATATTTTGTCTGGCTCCATCCAAGCGACCAACTGGCGCACAATGCGAAAGGTTATCCCCCACAACAGCGGGCGGTTCGGCCCCAACAGGTCGAGCGCTGGAAATGTCTGCTCTTCGCCGCGGCGTTGTAGTCGGTACTGGGTTCGCTTACCGGGGTCGCGCAATTGGTCGGCTCCTACCCAAAAAGCCGATTCGATCTCGTGGTTGAGGGTCAAGGGCCCTGGCGTCTCCAAGCGATAGACGAAACCAGACACCACCACCGGCAGCATATGCCCGGTCAAGTCGTCTACCCGGCCCCAATACTCAGCCGTGGACAGATCGAGCCCGACCTCCTCCAAGGTCTCGCGCTCGGCCGCAGCCCGCAGCGATGGGTCGTCTGTCTCAATGCGGCCGCCGGGAAAGGCGATGTGCCCAGACCAAGGATCGTCCGGGTGCTGGGCGCGTTCGATAAAGAGCAACTGCAAGCCCTCTGGCGTCGGCCCCAAGACCGCAGCCACGGCGGCTCGCGTCTTGTCCGTAGAGCCGACCAAGTAGGGTTGGTGCTGGGCGAGCCCGACCTGCACCGCGGCCCAAGCATCTAGATCCACGACCGCTTCCAATCGCTAAATGTCGTCAAAAGGATACAGTTTGCGGCCCAGCCGCTTAAAGGCCAGTTTGGCATCGGACGGAGCGTGTACCGACGGTTCGGAGATCACTTGGATCTGGCCAGCCCACGGCTCAAAACCAGCGCGAAAGTGGGCTGCGGACTTGACGCCGACATAGCGCATCTGCTTTGGGTCCAAACCCAAGGTGCGGGAAAACGCCGTGCAAAACGGTTGCTCGCGCTTGTTCACCAACAGCACGTGTACCCCGCCCTGGCGGATGTGAGCCGAGGGGCCCATGGTGCCATCTAGGCCGGCGTACATCGGCCCGTCGTAGCGAAAGGACCCGTCGCTCAAGGCCACCACTTCGGCTCGCATAGAGCAAGGCTCGCCTTGCAACGAGGACGCCTTGCCGCCCACCTCTAAACCGATCACCGCACCGACGCCTGCTTGGTAGCAAGCAGCCACCGCTTCGGGATCGACGATGTACAGCACGCAGGCATCTTGCAGATCAGCTTCTAAAAAAGTCTGCAACAGCCCGGTGCTGTCGCCGGGCGAACCGCCGCCAGTGTTGTCGTTGCGATCGGCCAAGACCACGGGATAATGCCCCGTCTTGTCGGCCTCTCGCAGTGCCTCTGCGGTAGAGGGCATGGGTGCCTGCCAATCGGCCCGGCGCTCCCAGATCCAAGCGGCCAACTCGTCGACGCAGGATTGGGCTAGGTCGGGATCGTTGTCCGTGGCCACGTACACGGAAGCACCCATATCGGGAATGTCGGCTAGGGGGAAACAGGTGGCGATGGAGCCGCAGATCACGCCGGGCCGCGCCTCAATTCGGTGCAGGTATTCGATGGCCTGGCGCATGGGCGGATGGGCCGTCACTTGGTTCATGCCCCAGACTAGGGGCAGTTGGTGCAAGGCCATGGTCGGCCGCACGCCTTCGCGCACTATACTCACCAGCACATCGGCGCACTCGCGGCCTCTCGGTGCCATATCAACCTCTGGATAGGTCTCCCGCCCAATCAGCACATCCGCGGTCTCAATCATGGCGTGGGAGACATTGGAGTGGATGTCCAACTGCCCGACGATGGGCATATCCGGGCCGACCAAACGGCGCACTGCGGCTAGGATATGCCCTTCGGCGTCGTCAATGCCCTCGGCCACCATGGCCCCGTGCAATTCCAATAAAACCCCGTCGATAGCCCCAGCCGCTTCGATGCCGTCGAGCAGTTCGCCCACGAGCCTGTCGAAAATGGGGCGAGGCGTCGGGGCGCTAGGAAAAGCCTCGGCTAACATCGTCGGCACTGCTTCAAAGCCGTGCGCTGCGGCCCCTTCGATAAACCCGCCGATGGGCGTATTGACCCCGGTAAAGCGCTCGACGATTGCCGCTCCGTGGAGATAGCTGCGCTCCCGAAAACTGTCCAACGTGGTGGCTACGTTCGTGAAGGTGCTGCTCTCGTGGGAAATACCTCCGATTGCTACGCGCATCTACTGCTCCTTTCGGTTTTTTCTGCCTTTATCACTTATCACTTCGATTCCGACAGACGGGCGAAGACTTTGCCTGTCGCCATGCCCCCAATGTGCAGCCACTTGAATTTATATATATATTAACAAGCTTTATGAATATAGGGCCTTAATACTTCTGAAGGCATTTCGCTCACTTTCAAAGGAGCAATAATTTATGCGCAAGGTAGTCTATCTGTCGATCTTGGCGTCCTTGTTGGTCGCCCGCCCTCTAACCGCCCAGACGGAGGCCAGCCTAAGTGGCGAGGTAGCCGATGAGACTACTGGCGAACCGCTGCCCGGGGCCAACATTCGCCTCGTGGACACCCTGCTGGGGGCTGTCACGGATTTGGAAGGTCAGTTCGTATTGCCGGCCGTGCCTGTAGGCACCCACCAAGTGGAAATCAGTATGATTGGTTATGCCACCCGCACCGAGACCTTACAGGTGGTCTCTGGCGAGCAAGCTCGCTTGACCGCCGCCCTGACTCCCAGCCCCGTACACATGGGCGAAATGCTGATTCAAGCCGACCGGGCCTTTTCCGCGGCCTCCTCGCGGGCGGTGCGCCAATTCGACCTACAAACCCGGCCCAGCCGCACGGCCCATCAGATGCTGCAACTGGCCCCTGGCCTCATCATCGCCCAACACGCTGGCGGCGGTAAAGCCGAACAGATTTTTCTGCGCGGTTTTGACGCCGACCACGGCACGGATGTGGCCATTTCGGTGGATGGGGTGCCCGTGAATATGGTCTCCCACGGCCACGGGCAAGGCTACGCCGACCTGCACTTCCTCGTTCCCGAAGTCGTTGAGGAACTGGACGTCAAGAAAGGGCCGTACTTTGCCGAATTCGGCAATTTGGCTACGGCCGGGGCCATCGCCTATCGGACCCGCGATCACCTCGACGGCAACGCCATTCACCTCGAAGGGGGCGGGTTCAATACGGCCGAGTACACCATGCTCTACCAGATTCCGCTGGCCGATACTAGGCAAAGCGCCTATTTCGCGGGCAAGTACTACCAGACCGATGGCCCGGTCAAGCGGCCTCAAGGCCTGCAGCGCCTCAGTCTCTTCGGCAAGTACCACAACCACCTCTCCGACCGCTCCACCCTTACCTTGACCACCAGCGGGTTTAGTTCGGCTTGGGACGCCTCCGGACAGATCCCGCAACGGGCCGTGGAACAGGGCCTCATTGACCGCTGGGATGCCATTGATGATCTGGAAGGAGGCACCACCGGCCGCCAAGATTTCCACATCAATTTCCACGTTGAAGAGGCCGGCACGAGCACCTTTGATCTGCAGGCCTACTTGGTTAGCTATCAGTTTAAGCTGTTTTCCAACTTCACCTTCTTCCTCGACGACCCCGAGCGCGGCGACACCATCGAACAGACCGATGATCGCCAAGTTACCGGGATCAACAGCCGCTATTCTTTCTTCCACAACTGGGGCCCGTACTTGGCTCATACTTCGATAGGAGGCGGCTTGCGCGCTGATAATGCGGCCGTGGGTTTGTGGAAAAGCCCCGACCGCCAACGCCTAGCGTCGCTGGTCAATGCCGATGTGGTGGAGCGCAACCTGTTCCTGTGGGCCCAAGAGGAACTTGCTTTCACCCCGCGCTTGAAAATGATCATAGGGCTGCGCGGCGATTATTTCACTTTCAATGTTGACGACTACCGCGAAGGGCACCCCAGCGAGTTGCCCCACGCTTCGGGCTTTGCCCAAGCCTCCATACTCAGCCCGAAAGCAACCTTGGTGTATAGCCCCAGCCGCGTCGTGGATCTTTTTGCCAATGTCGGCACTGGCTTCCATTCCAACGACGCCCGCAACAACGTCATTGACGCTCGGGCCTCACAAATTCGTCGGGTCATGCGGCGCGATGGGCACAGCGAGGCCGACATCGCCGTCGAGTTAGCGGGACGCTACATCGATCCGGGCCACCTCGAAGAAGGGACCTTGCCGCGGGCGGTGGGGGCCGAAACCGGCCTGCGGACTCGGTTGTTTGAGCGGTTGAACGTGGGAGCGGCTCTGTGGTGGCTGGATCTGGAGAGCGAATTCGTTTTTGTCGGCGATGCCGGCACTACCGAAGCCAGCGGAAGAACCCGGCGGGCGGGGCTAGATCTGGAAGCCCGTCTGCAACTGCATCCTTGGCTGTGGGCCGATGTGGACCTCAATCTCGCCCGTGGTGAGGCTGTGGACGAACCCGACGATGCCAATGAGATCCCGCTGGCTCCCCAACGGACCTCTACCGGAGGCTTAACTTGGTACCATCCCAATGGCTTGGAAGGCAGCTTGCGCTACCGCCACATCGGCGACCGGCCCGCCAACGAGGACGGCAGTATCACAGCCGAGGGCTACACTGTCGTCGATTTCAACGGAGCCTATCGCCTAGGGGCTTGGCGGTTTAATTTGGGCGTAGAGAACGCGCTTGACACGATGTGGAACGAGGCGCAATTCGACACTGAATCGCGCCTGCGGGACGAAGAGCAACCTGTTTCAGAGATCCACTTCACCCCGGGAAATCCCATCAATATGCGCCTCGGGGTGAGTTTCCTGTTTTAAGGAAAGCTGCACTCTCGGAAACTGTCCAACGTGGTGGCTTCTTTGGGTTAATAACCACGCTTATTTTGTGGTATTGTGATTCGCCAAAGAAAACCAATCAATGAGCCGCCACATGCCCCAAATCGTCGTTGAAAACCTAGTCAAAACCTACCGCATTGCCGAGCGCCGCCCCGGGCTTTGGGGTGCCTTTCGGGGCATTGTGCAGCGCTCGCACCGCACAATTCGGGCGTTGGACGGCATCTCTTTTTCGCTGGAAGCCGGCGAACTAGTTGGCTATATCGGTCCCAACGGTGCCGGCAAATCTACTACAGTCAAAATCCTCTCCGGTATCGTCGTACCCGATTCGGGCCGCTGCGAGGTCCAAGGCCGCATCCCCTGGCAGGATCGCATTGGCCACGTCAGTCGCATTGGCGTGGTCTTCGGCCAGCGCACCCAATTGTGGTGGGATCTGCCGGCCATTGAATCCTTTGACCTGCTGCGCGACATCTACAAAGTGCCCTCCAACCTCTACCGGCGGCGGCGCGACGCGCTCATCGCCATGCTGGAACTCGACTCCTTCCTCGACGTGCCCGTGCGCCAGCTCAGCTTGGGCCAGCGCATGCGCTGCGATTTAGTAGCGGCTCTGCTCCACGGCCCCGGCCTGCTCTTTTTGGACGAGCCGACCATTGGCCTCGACGCGGTTTCCAAACTGGCGATGCGCGACTTTATCAAAGAACTCAATCGCCGAGAGGGCACCACCGTCATCTTGACCACCCACGACATGGACGATATCGAAGCCCTGTGCGACCGAGTCATGGTCATCGGCGACGGCACCATCCTCTCCGACGGCAACCTCACCGACCTGCGCGCCCGCGTCTCGTCCGAGCGCCGCCTCATCGTCGATTTAGTCGATGCCACAGCGACCATCGAAGACGAAGCTGCCCGCGTCGTGCAGCGCGACGGGCCCCGAGTGCATCTCAGCTTTGCGCCCGAACGCATTTCAGCCCCAGCCCTCATCAGCCGCATCACCGCCCGCCACGAGGTGCGCGACCTCTTTGTAGAAAATCCGCCCATTGAGGAAGTCATCGCCCAACTCTACCGGAACCGCCCTTGATGCGGCCCTATCTGTCCGTTCTCAGTGCCCGCATCCGCATGTTGCTGCAGTACCGGGCTGCGGCCCTAGCCGGCATGAGTACCCAGCTATTTTGGGGACTCATTCGGGTAATGATCTTCGAAGCGTTTTACCGCACGGCGACCCAAGCGCAGCCCATGACCTACGCCGAGGTGGTCAACTATGTCTGGCTCGGTCAAGCCCTGTTCGCTCTCTTGCCTTGGAATCCCGACGACGACGTGCGCATCATGGTGCGCACGGGCACAGTGGCCTACGAATTAGTGCGCCCCGTCGATTTATACGCCTTCTGGTACAGCCGAGCCCTCGCCAATCGCATCGCCCCCACCCTGCTGCGCTCCGCGCCGTTGTTTTGCCTGGCCTTCCTCTTCTTCGACCTGCAAGCTCCCGCTTCCCCGGCGGCGGCGGCGGCGTGGGCCTTGGCCATGGTAGGCGCAATCCTGCTGGGCGGGGCTTTGTCCAACTTGGTCAACATCTCCTTGTTGTGGACCATCGCCGGAGAGGGCTCCATGCAAATACTGGCGGTGTGTATCTACGTCTTTTCGGGCATGGTGGTCCCTTTGCCGCTGTTTCCCGACGCGTTCCAACCCATACTCGACTTCCTGCCTTTTCGCGGCTTGGCCGACACCCCTTTTCGTCTCTACATGGGGCACATTCCCGCGTCGCAAGTCTGGTCGGTGGTGGGTCATCAGTTCGCGTGGACGCTAGTACTGGTGGGACTGGGCCGCTACCTCCTCTACCGAGGCACCCGCCGCTTAGTCGTCCAGGGAGGCTGAAACCGTGCTCAATGCCCTATGCCTGTACGGCCGCTATATCGGCATTTCCTTCCGCAGCCAAATGCAGTACCGGGCTTCTTTTATCATGCTGTCCGTGGGCCACGGCGTGATGACCGGCTTGGAATTCTTGGGCATTTGGGTGCTCTTCGACCGCTTCACCGCCCTCGACACCTGGAGTCTGCCCGAAGTGGCCTTCTTCTACGGCCTGATCAATATCGCCTTTGCCCTGTGCGACGCCTTCTCGCGCGGCTTTGACTTATTTGCCTCCACGGTCAAAAGCGGCGACTTCGACCGCCTACTGCTGCGCCCCCGCAGCACGGCTTTGCAATTGGCCGGACAAGAACTCACCCTCAAGCGCATTGGCCGCATCACCCAAGGCTTGGTCGTCTTGCTGTGGGCCTCACATGCCCTAGAGCTAGCCTGGACGCCGGACAAGCTGCTCCTCGTCTTGCTCACCATTCTCGGCGGCGCTTGCCTGTTTTACGGTCTCATAGTCCTGCAGGCGACGCTGGCTTTTTGGACCACCGAGAGCTTGGAAATCGTCAATACCGTAACCTATGGCGGTGTGGAGACTGCCCAGTATCCGCTAGCGATTTACCGCGAGTGGTTCCGCCGCTTTTTCACCTACGTCATCCCCCTTGCCTGCGTCAGCTACTACCCGGCCTTGGGAATCTTGGAGCGCCCCGACCCCTTGGGTTCAGGCCCGTTGTTCCAATGGCTGGCCCCGGTCGTGGGACTGCTCTTTTTCGCGATCTGTCTGCGCGTCTGGCAAGTGGGCGTGCGGCACTACCGCTCTACGGGAAGCTGACGTTGGCTTTGGCACCTGCCGAGCCATCTCACTTACCTTGACGCGACCCGGCAGACATGTACCTTTGCCCTCCCATCGGAGAGACCAAATGGCCGCACACACCATCGCCCAACGGCTCCACAACGGCGATGCGCTTCTGCTGGACGGCGGGACCGGCTCGGAGTTGCAGCGCCGCGGAGCCGATGTCCTCAAAGACGCCGAAGACCGACTCAAGGCGTGGTCGGCGACGGCGAACCTCGAGTACGCCGACGTGGTCCGTCAAGTGCACTCAGACTACCTTCGCGTCGGGGCCGACATTATCACCAGTAACAACTTCTGGACGACGCCTACCCGGCTCGACTCTATCGGTAAACGCCACGCCTGGCGCACCTATGCGACCGCCGCGATCCGCAACGCTGTCGAGGCCCGCAACGCCATGCGCCAAGAGGCGTACGTCGCCGGCGGTATCGCCGCCCCCAGCCTCCAAGGAGCGATGTCATCTACCAGGCCAGTCTCAGACGCCCGCGCCTTGGGTCTTGAAGCGTACCGCAGGGAGTGGGCCGACCACGCCAAGCTTCTGGCCGACGAGGGTGCCGACCTGATCCTGGCCGAGTACGTCGGCTTCATCGAGGACTGCGTCGAGGCTGTCGATGGCTGTGCCGAGGCAGGCGTGCCGGTCTTCTTAGGAGTTCGGCACATCCAAGACGACGGCGCAATGCAGTATGGCGAGAGCCTGATCAATCTCGCCAGCGCCCTCGAAGGCCATCCCGTCGATGCCGTTCTGCTCATGTGCAGCAACCCGGAAAACATCTCCGTCGGCCTCCCCATACTCCGTGAGGCATTTGCCGGTCCCGTCGGCGCGTACCCCAACCTCGGCTACAACCCGACCGGCCCCATTGCCAACAGGCCGACGCTCACGAACCAAAAACCCAGTGCCGGCGTGGACATCCTGCAAAACGCCGACTACTACCCCTCCCGCATGGCGGAATTTGCCGGCGAGTGGAAGCGGGTGGGTGCCCAGATCATCGGCGGCTGCTGCGCCTCAGGGCCAGAGCACATTGCGGCCATGTACCCGGTCGTTAAGGAGTGAGGAACAAAGACATGAAAGTCCGACCTGACCTCGTCCCCGAGCCCGAGTGGGACAATCTCGAAATCATTCAGCTCACGGAGGAGTCGATCCCCTCATCGCATGTCTATATGGAGGCGCAGATCTTCACGCCCGATTCACAGCGGCTGATCCTCCACCGCTCAGCGCACCCTCACGGCTCAGATCCCAAGGACCCCAAGCACCAGTTTCTGGTTTGCAACCTAGAAGACAATTGCAGCCTGACGCCGATCACCACCGAGCTTGGTACGACGGGGCCGTCTATCTCACCAGATGGCGACTACCTGTACTACTTCGTCAATGAAACAGAGCACGGAAGAGGTGGACGACTGACGCTGAAGCGGGTCGGGCTGGATGGGTCTGAACGCGAGATCATCTACGTTCTCGATCACGCGATTCCGGAGACCGATTTCAGGCTGAGCCGACCGTATCCGCTTTCGACGATTTCATCCGATGGCGGGCGCATCTCCATCTCGGGATACCTCGGGGAAGGCAAAAGCGCAGGGGAGCCTTGGGGGCTGCTCGTCTTCGAGATCGAAGAGCCATCCGTGCGGTTGGTCTTGCACGGTCCCACCTGGTGCAACCTGCATCCGCAGTACACGCGTCAAGCAGACCCCGTGGCTTCCCACGCCATCATGATCCAGGAAAATCACGGGAATATCATTACAGCCGATGGCAAGGTGGAAAAGCTCACCAGCGGACTAGGCGCGGACATCCACCTGATTCGGGACGATGGAACAAATCTGCGCGACTTCCCCTGGGGCAGGGATGGCAACGAGTTCTGTCAGGGGCATCAGTGCTGGCAGGGGAAAAGCGACATTGCCATCACCAGCACCTCGGCGCGCAAACAGGACGAAAGACAGCTCATATCGGGCAGATCGGCAGCGCACGTCGGCGATGAAGGCATCAACACGCCGGACGGCTGGCGCAACGACCTGTCCCGCTCCTTTGCCGGGCCCGATTTCTGGCATTTCGCAACGGACATAGACGGGACCCGTTTGATAACAGATGCAGGCCCAAAAGACGGGGGCGGCGCGGTCTGGTTGTTCGACCTTCCCGAGGAAGAGGAAGGCGCGCTCGCGAATGCGCGGAAGATCGCAAACCCCGGATCGTCCTGGCAGAAGGACACCCACATCCATCCTTTCCTCTCGCCGGATGGAGAATCGGGTTTCTTCAATTCCGATGAAAGTGGCCTGTTGCAGGCCTATATGGTACGCGGCTGGTAAGTGACTTAAAGCGATGACCATGAGCCAGCCCAAGCGCATCGCCCACGCCAACCTAGAACAATTCTTCCTCGACGCCCTCGCAGCCGCAGGCGTACCGCTGCACGTAGCCGCAGTCGAAGCCCAAATCGGTGCTGAAGTGGACCTGTACGGCGGCCACACCCACGGCGTCGCCCTGTTGCCCGCAGCGATCGATTACATCCGCCAAGGGATTTTGGCACCCGACCCCCACTTTGAAACCATCGTCGAGTACCCAGCCTCCCGGCTGATCGATGCCGACGGCGGCATTGGCCGCTTCTCTTCGGCGCAGGGCATAGATTGGGCACTCGAACGGGCACAGCAATACGGCGTGGGAGCCTGCGTCGTCCGCAACGTCGGGCACTGGGGACGCGGGCACAGCTACGCTTTGCGGGCCGCTCGCGCCGGCTTGATCGGCCTGGCCTTCACCAACGCGTTCGCCAACTTTCCCGCCTGGGGCACGCGCGTCCCTTCCCTCGGCAACAATCCCCTCGCCATTGGCATTCCCACCGCCGACGGCGAGCCCGTGGTCCTCGACTTGGCCATGACCCAATCCTCCATAAGCCGCGTGCGTCAGGCCGAGGCTGCTGGACGCAGCGTCCCCGAAGGTTGGGGCTTGGACGAGCGCGGAAAGCCCACTACGGATCCAAGTGTTCTGCTGCAATCGTGGCGCTTTTTGCCCATGGGTCAGCACAAAGGCTCGGGACTTGCTTTTATGGTCGATCTACTCACGGCAGGACTGGCCGGCGGCCTCCTCGCTTTTGAGCAGGGCACTGAGGGGCGGCCAACGGATTCGGCCGGCGGCTCCACCAAGTGCTTTATCGCCCTCAAGCCCTTTGGCGACTGGCTGCACAGCCGCAGCGCCGATCTGAAGGCCCATATAAAATCGGTAGAAGCAGCACCCGAGCAGGGTCCAGTGCAGTGGCCGGGCGAAGGCAGTTATCAGCGGCGCGCCGACTACCTAAAACACGGCATCGCCCTCGAAACCACCTTGGCCAACCAAGTGGACGAATTGGCCCGCGACTTGGCAGTGCCAATTCGCTGGGCTTGATGGACCGTACCTAAGGTCAGGAGTACATATCCTCCCGCTCTTGGCCGAGGATTCTGGTCTTGGGTGCCTTAATGGACATTTCTAGGTCGAGGATTTACCTTCTAGGCTATCAACTCCCCCACCCCATTAAAGGTAGGCAAAAATGTCCCAGCCCCTAAGGAGGCCCCCCATGATCCAGCTCCCTAAGTCCGTCCTCGCCATCATCGCCGCCGTCTTCGTCTTATTTCTCATCAGCCCGCGCTTCTACCAAAGCATCCCGGCCGGCCATGTCGCCGTCGCCACTCTCTTTGGCGAAGTCCAGTCCAAGCACTTCCCCGAGGGCTTTCACATCGTCAACCCGCTCTACCAATGGCACTTATACGACGTGCGCCAGAAGACCCACTCCGAAACCTCCAACGTCCCCAGCCAAGACCAGCTACAGACCAAGATTGACGTCAGTGTCCAGTACCGCCTCGTCGCCAGCCAAACGCCGAGCATCCTAAAAGAGACCGGCAGTATTAGCGACGTGCTCGCCGTGCACATCATCCCCAAGCTGCGCTCGCAGATCCGCGAGCAGGGCAAGACCATCAAACGCGCCGAAGACTTCTTCTTGGAAGAGACTCAGACGACGTTGCAGGTCGCCCTACTCGAAGGCCTGAAAGATTATCTGGGCACCAAGGGGGTCGCCATCGAGGCCGTATTGATCCGCGACATCTCGCTACCGCCCTTTATCACCAAGGCCATTGAGGCCAAAAAAGAGCGCGAGCAGGAAGTTGAAAAGCAAAAGGCCGAGCTAGAGCGCTTCACCACCGAGCAGGAACAGAAAGTCGCCGCCGCCGAGGCCGAAAAGAACGCCGCCGCCGCCCAGGCTGAAAAGCGCCGCCTGCTCGCCGACGCCCAAGCCTACGAAATCACCAAGATCAACGACGCCATCGGCCGCAACCCCAACTACGTCAAACTCCAGGCACTCAAGTCCCTCGAAGCCATCTCTAAGGATCCTGCCGCCAAGGTCTATTTCATCAACAGCGACAGCCCTTCACCGCTGCCGCTGATGCACCTAGGCGAAACCAAGTAGATGCCTGCCAAATATCTCGTTGGCGTCATTGCCTCCGGCCGCATTGCTCGCGAGCACGGCCGCGGCTGGGCCGAGTGCGAACACACTGAAATCGCTGCCATTGCCGACGCGCATCCCGAAGCCTTGGCCAGCTACGCCGCGGATTTCAACGTCGAAAAACAGTATCTCGACTACCGCGAGATGCTCGACGTGGAAAACCTCGACATCGTCAGCGTTTGCTCTTGGGATCCCCAGCACGCGGAAATGTCCATCGCCGCCTGCGCCCGTCGGCCCAAAGCCGTGCTCTGCGAAAAGCCCATGGCCGTCTCCTTGGGCGAGGCCGAGGCCATGGTCATCGCCGCCGAGCGCAACAACGTCAAGCTAGCCATCGGCCACCAGCGCCGCTTTTACTCTTGTTGGCGCGAGGCGCGGCGGATGATCGCCGATGGGGCCATTGGCAAGCCGCAGCGGCTGTGGTCCGCGGTTAAGGCCGGGATGATGAACACCGGCACCCACTGCATCGACTTCCAGCTCTACGCCCTCGGCGACCCACAAGCCGAATGGGTCATGGGCTCGGTCGAACGCCACACCGACCACTTCGTCTTCGGCCACCGGGTCGAAGACCGCTGCGTGGGGATCATCGGCTATCCCGACGGGGTCGAAGGCGTGATCGAAAACGAGATGAACGATATTTATCAGGTGGGGGCTACCATCTACGGCGAAGACGGCACGATGGTCGTCAGCGACAACAGCCTGCGCTATATGACGGCCACCTCCGGCGGCTGGCAGGAGTTCGAACCCACCGACAAGTCCAGCGGCTACGGCAACGCCTTCGTGGATCAGGCCTACGGAATCTGCCGCTGGATCGAGGGCGATTTTGAGGACTACTACGGCAAGGCCGAGCACGGCAAAGCCGCCACTGAGATTATGATGGGCGTCTATGAATCGGCAAGGCTGCACGAGCGCGTGGCCCTGCCGCTGCAAACCCGCGACAACCCGCTCGACGTCGCCGTCGAAGAGGGGCGTATGCCCGTCACTCGGCCCGGCCATTGGGACGAGCGCTCCTTTTTGGTGCGCGGCGAGGGCATGAGCTGGATCAGGGACAAATAGGCGGCCCCCATGCGGCCCCAATGCGGCCCCCATGCGGAGGCCGGACTACTCTGAGGCCGGACTGCACGGAGGACGGAAAGCTCATGCAAATCGGTCTCTTAGTTACCAATCGCCAACAGCTTGAAGAGTCCGCCGACTGGGACTTCGACTATCTCGAAGGCTCACCCGGTCTCCTCGGCAGCGATGCAGACGACCCACGAGCGGTCGAGCGCGAGTTCTTAGCGCTTTTGGAAAAGCACCCGCTCCAGATGAAGACAATGTGCGGTTTTATTGGCGACCCGCAGGGGCGCGGGCTAATGGTCGTCGGCCCCGACGTGAGCCTGGACCGGCTGCGTACTTTTGTCACGCGAGTCTTCGACCTCATGCAACGGGCCAGAGTCGAGGTCATCGGCTACGGCAGCGGCAGCTCGCGCTGGGTGCCCGACGGCTTCGACCGCGACAAAGCTCGCCAACAGGTCGCCGATTTCTTGCACCTGTGCGCCGACCTCGGCGAGCCTCGTGGCGTCAAGGTCGCGCTCGAGCCTTATAACCGCGACGACGCCAACCTGCTCAACACCGTCTCCGAAGCGACCGAATTCATAGAGGGCGTCAACCGCTCGCACGCCAAGCTAATGGCCGACTTCTTCCACATGAAGCTCAACGGCGAGTCTTTCGACGCGCTCAAAGAAGCCGGGCCACACCTGATCCACGCTCACATTGCCGAACCGGGGCGCGGCCGACCGCAAACCACGCCAGCCGACCACGCACTTTTTCTACACACCTTGCGCGCATCCGGCTACGATGGGCGCGTAACGCTGAGCGGTGCGCTGCCGGTCTATGCCGACGATGGCGAAACCGCCATCGCCCTCAAGAAAGCCAGCGCGTGAAGGTCCCCTCCTTCGCCTACAGCCGCATGGTGGACCTTTCGCGGACTATCACGCCGTCGGAAGGTCGCCTCATCCACTACCGCACAGCGCGCGTACCCGTCGATGATCCACCGACCGACCGCTGGTATATCACCACTAGCATTGAAATGGGCGGTCATGTCGGCACCCATGTCGAAGGGCCTTTACACGCCGTCCAAGACGGCCCGGCCATTGCCGACCTCGATGTCGAGCGCTTTTTTGGCGAGGCCATCCTCTTCGACTTTAGCGATGCTCCGTTGGGCGAGCCGCTTTCTCCGGAGCAATTCCAACGGGCCGCCGAACCGGGTGGCGGCGTCCGCCCGGGAGACATCGCCCTCTTTCGCTTTGATTGGGATCAACGGGCTACCGCTGGTTCCTATCCGCCTTATCCTTCGACCGAAGCCTTGCGCTGGCTCGTCGAGGCCGGCGTCAAACTGCTCGGCATCGACACCCCCGGCTTAGACATTCCAGGCGACCGCAGCCTGCCCAACCACCACCTGCTCTTCGCACACGGCATTCCCCTAATCGAGAGCTTGGACCGCTTGGGCGAACTGCGACAACCGCGCGTTTACCTTTTCGCCCAGCCGCTACCAGCGGCTGAAACCGACGCCATTCCGCTGCGCGTACTCGCTTTTGAAGGGTAGCTGCGGTCCGCGCTGGAGATTCCCGCCGTTGGCCATGCAAACCCTCACCTCTGCCGAAGCCGATCACTTCCTCACCAAGGGCTATGTCACCATCCCCGGCTGCTTCACCCGCGACTTTGCCCAGCCTCTCATTGACCATGCCTATACGCGTCTCGGCTACGACCCCGACTACCCCGCCACTTGGACCGAACCGATCCGCTACTTAGATCACGCTCACAGATTCAAAGTAAAGGACCTGTGTCCTCGAGCTTGGGGCGCGATTTGCGATGTGATGGGCGGCGAGGACCGCATTGATCCCGCCATTCAGCGACTAGAAACCAAGCATTTCTCTTCGGTCGAATCTTTCCACTGGTCCGACGCTTTCATCATCAACTTCCGCTATGGCGCCGATGCCCCTTGGCGTCCCCCCGCACCCGACACCGCCCTCTGGCACAAGGACGGCAGCTTCTTCCGCCACTTCTTAGACAGTCCCGAACAGGCTCTGTTGGTCGTCCTCCAATGGACCGATACCCCGCCCAAGTCCGGCGGCACCTTCGTCGCCTGCGATTCCTTTAGACACGTCGCCCGCTATCTCGCCGACCATCCCGAGGGCGTCGATCCAGGAGCCTGTAACTTTCTCATCGACCAGTGCCAAGACTTCATTGAGCTTATCGGCCAGACCGGCGATCTGACCCTTCTCCACCCCTTTACTCTCCACGCTTCCTCCCCCAATCACTCAGGTCGCCCCCGCTTCATGACCAATCCTCCCGTCGCCCTAAAAGAACCCCTAAATTTCAACCGCGAGGATCCCGCCGACTTTTCTCTCGTCGAGCGCGGCGTTCTTCAGGCGCTCGGCGTCGATCGCTATGATTTCCAACCCACGGCCCCGAGAGAGTGGTATGGTCTTTAGCGCCATCTTTTCCCGCATCGCCGTGTCATCGTCCACTATGATTCCCAGGGAACGGGGACATTGATCTCCGTGGCAATGCGCTGCAACACGTCGAGGTGGTCTTCGGTCAGCGGAATACCACTATGCTCGCGTGTTTGCTCGCGTTGCCACTCCAAGCTGCCTGGGACTTCGGCGCTTGCCAGTCCCGGCATGGGGTTTAGCGACCGGCTCTCGCGCAAAATGCGAGCAAGCTCTGCCTTATACGCCTCCAAGTCGCCCAACCTCGCCACATCAATCGCCACCAGCGTAAATGCCCGCGTGGCACTTGCAAATTTTGGTCTGCTCGATTCAGGCGTCGCCGTGCCCGCTAAAATGCCCGCCAAGAACCACGACGTAAATCGCATCCCCAAACTCTTGAAAACAAAGTCTGGAAATGTCTGCAGTGCTTCGGCGAGTTTGCTGCGGTCTTTCAACATGTTCGCATTCATATCCAACACAAACGGCGGCCCTTCTGCCGTTGGAACGCCAAAACACATCGGAGGGGCACCCATCGCATCCCACACTGTTGCATCGGGGTGCGTCGGTTTTTCCCAAGCAACACCTCCCGCCACGGAAAAGGTCGCCAAGTCGCGCACCAGTGCCAGCCGCGCATAAATCCCCACGCTGCCCACGTGCCCGTGATTGCGCGTACACACAACGGCAATGCCGTTTGCTTTCGCCTTTTCAATGACGTCCTCTGTCGCCTGCGTTGCCACCAAGTAACCCGCACCGCCGTCGCCGTCAAAAATCGCCATTGAGGGGGCATCCATGATTTGAGCGATTTCAGGTCGGGGATTAATACGCCCTTCGCGAAACTCAGCCACATACCGCTGCAACTGGCGCGTGCCGTGCGAGACCACCCCGCGCAAATCCACATCCACCAGATGGGAATAATATACTATTTTGCCCCAATTCTCGCGTAACCCTCTTATTTTTCAACTAAATCCTTAGTTTTCACTCCTTGCCTTGCCCGTCGTTGTTTCTTACCTTTACTCTTGTCTGACTTCCTTTGCAGAGACCCCGCGTTGCTACTTGGCAATGTCGGGTCATCTGCTGAATACAACAGCCGAGACCCGGCAAGGGGTAGCGCCCCGCGCTGCGGCGAATAGGCAGAGCTTCTTCTGTTCTCTGCAGAGGACGTTGGACTGGCCCGGCCTTCCCATCGAAGGCCCTCGCCTGCTTCCGTCCAAGGGGTAGGCGACCACACGCTGGCTATTCATAACTCCCGTCCAAGGAGTGTCCATCATGGTTCGCCATCTCGCCATCGTTATCGTATTCTGCGCTCATTCTATTATAGGCTGTGCAATAACCACAGACCCTAATAAGCCTAATACGTTCAAAAACGGGGAATCGTGGCACTTTATACAAAACGACAAGGCACTTAGTCTTATATCTGCTCCAGCAGCATATTTAGGATCATTGTCGTATATAAACATTATATGTCATTATGGGGTATCCAGTATCTCTAATGACTGTATCACGATGCTCAATTTTGTTACTTATCCCCAAAATTATGGAACCTTCCCTACGCTTGAACCTATTGAGGTAGTAGTGATGTTTACCAAGAATAAGACTAATGATAGGCGACTATTTACTTTTTATTCGTTCAGGAAAGGCTTGATGTTATCGCCAGAACACGTAGATGAATTTATCGATTCAATATCGTCGTCCGATAAAGTGGCTTTTGGTTTAAGGTGGAAAAAAATACAAGCCACCCGCGACACGCATCACAGTGCCGCTTTTCAATTTAATCTCCAGAAAACAGAAATCGCAATCAAACGATTTAAGAGTTTGGTTTTGACCAAGACTAAAAAGGGGAAAACTAAGATCAAACGAAAAGCTGCCGATATTGTAAGGGATTATTTGTAGGCGGCACGGAGATAAAGGCTCCGTGCCGCCAAGCCATCACCCATAACCATAGGAGGAACAGACGATGGCCGAAAATGAGCGTATAGAAAAACTTGAAGCCAATATAGGAAGCCTTATGGGACACATTGCCATACTGCGTCTTATAAACTTTCAGCTAGTGGAGCATGTTAAAGCAGACTGCGAGGCCGAGTTTTCCCTAATGCTTTCTACTTTACAAAAAGCGCAGAAATACCACGCAGAAAACGCCGAACAATACCAGACTCCTTATTACAACGAACTCGCTGACGCGTTCTCTGATACACTGGATCATCTCCAAGGAACTCGTCTGCCGTCACTGGATTGAACGGAACAAACTCCGAATTAGGCACTCGCCTCCGATACTCGCGCAGAATATGGACACTATCTTTTTTTGACAACATAATGCATCTCCTTGTGTGGAGTATGAGTGAAACTGCTCTCATAAATACCAAAGCCCCACGTCATAATAACATGACGTGGGGCTTTATTTTTATATATTTTAATATAGGATGACTATTTCTTGTCGTCTTTCTGATCTTTCTTGTCTTGCTTGGGTTTATTACGGAGATCGGACACAGGAGTATCGGCACACCTCTTGAGTAATTCTTCAGGGGTCAGATTAATCTTTACTCTGGGCGATTTATTCTTTGCCATTACATGATACCTTAACGCGAACCCCCTGCGAACTGTCTAGCAGTTTATTCACCTTCTCCGGTGGCTCCATATCTTTGGCATTTTGTCGAAAGGCGAACTCGGCCAAGTAAAAGTCCATATACTTCTTGCTCCAGTGGTGGAACGTGCCCCGATATCCGCGCCGCAATAATGCCCACATGGATTCAATGCCGTTGACGTGGACATCACCCTCCGCATATCGCTTCCTTGAATGATTGATCGTCTTATGATCGTAGCTTTCGCTAAGACCATTATAGCCCGAATTTTCGTCCGTGTAAAGGGTTGACCCCTCTTTGGCGTGACGGCGAATAAAGTCATGTAAGGCTTTCATATTCGCAAAGGAAACGTGCTCATATCTAACCTTGCCGTTACGACCACGCATACCCACAACGGGCATCTTACCCGCTCCACCACGCGCCGTGGGGTCTTTCTTATCAAAGTGCTTCCACTTCTGCTGGCCACCCATATACACCTCATCAACTTCCACCTCCCCACTTAGCTGTTCCTGCTCTTCGGCATCGTTTCCAGCGGCAGCACGTAACCGCGTCAACATACGCCATGCCGTCTTTTGCGAAACGTCTATGGTGCGAGCCAGTTGGTAGCTGCTTATCCCCTTGGGCGAATTGGTCGTGAGCCAAACTGCGGCGTACCACTTCCTAAGCGGAATATTGCTCCCCTCAAATACCGTGCCCTTACGTACCGAGAACGTATAACGACAATCACCACAGCGAAACTGGCCATCCGATCTTTTATAGATGCGAGAGGAGTTGCAACGCAAGCATTGAGCGCCGTCCGGCCACCTCACCTTAGCAAAGTGGTCAATGCACTTCTGCTCGGTATCAAACTCCCATAATAGGGCGACAAGGCTTTTAGCTTCGATTTTCATAACACCATGTAATATAACAATTTACGAGTATTTTGTCAAGCTGAACACTTGTTCATTTTAGTTATAAGACTTGACAGGGAAAATAGATTAGCTATTGGCCCCAGTAACCTCTTGACGATGTTCAATCGATCTTTATAATGGAGCATCAAGACTATACGTGCGCCGTCTGTGGCGAGCGGCTGGAACAGGCAGGGGCCGAGTTAGATCACAAGGTGCCTATTCATCTCGGCGGGTCTAACCACGTCAGCAACTTCCAAGCGACGCACAGGGCATGCAACAGATCCCGGTCGTATCGGGCGGATTTGATATGGGCGCGGCCAGAGCAGGTGGGTGGCGACGGAAAGCGGAAGTACTACTGGAGCAAGAAAGACGTGGAGGAACTAGTAACAATACTGGCGCGGGCTTGACAGAATTAGCCTGCAACCGTATAATAAAATAGGCTTGGAGTAGCCCCAAGCTACCGCAAGCCTATAGCGCAACTCCTTGTGACACAACAAGTTAGCCAACCGAAAGGAGATGCTTATACCACACAGGATAACGAATTAAACCGATAGGCGCAAGGGCTATTTTTCCGTGTCCGTTAATCGGTTTAAAAAGGGAGAATACGATTTGCTTTACATAGTTATTGATATGGAAACCGAAAATGGCGAAGGCACCCAGACAAGCCTTTACCATAAAATAAACGAGCTTGGTTATACGAATCGTAAGATGACTAGTTCTACCACTATGGTTTCATGCGATCAAACAGCAGAAGAGCTGGCAAACAGTATCGGAATCGGAGAAAATAAAAGCAGTGGAGTTGTAAATGCTGTAGAGAATTATTCTGGTTTTGCAGAAAAAGACTTCGTGTCGTGGTTTAGAATTCACAAGAATAAATAGAATACTTATGGCTAAATTTGACAGTCTTTACGACGACACTGGAGCATATATTGGACCGGAAGGAGACGATCCTTTGACAGACAATATGCAACTTATTCATAATCAACTAGCAAGTCTTAACAATAGGCTAAGTAGTATGGATGGAAGATTAAACGCTATGGATAATAGACTGACAAGTATAGATAATCGTTTAAATTCTTCAGATACACAGACAAGAGATACGGATCAAAAGATTTTTAGTTTATCAAGAAATGTTTGGATTTTAATTGGTGGAATAATTCTTCTAGGCTGGATTGCAACTCCATTTTTAAATGCTTATGCGAAACAAATATTCTCTTATGAGTCGCAACAGCAGACTGTTTCTACAATTAAAAACATGCCGGAAGAAAAGACCGACTAAACATCTATATTTCGCGGATATAGCAAAGCCCCCGTCACAAGGCGTGACAGGGGCGTTTTAGGTGAGGGAAGGGAAACAGGCTTGATATAGTCCCTCACTGCTCTATATCAAGCCTTGTGGTATGCTTAGGACGTCTTGCTCGTCCATCGGTGCCACCTCCTTTCTTTTATGGGATGCTGGAGTCTTGACCTTCAGCATCCCTGCTTTAATCATGCTCAGATCGAAACGGAAGGCGTTGATTCTGTCTTGCGACTTGTTCTTCACAGTCGATCATCGCCTTGCTCAACCTGCGATACGCTTTAGTCGAGAGTCGCTGAGTTTTGCGCGTTGCTCTTCTGTATAGCGAATCAAGTTTTAGATATCCCATATCGTCGTCTCCTTTTACGTATCTAATATACGCCCGATGTCGTCGCACCTGCAAGACTGGGGGCGTTTTTGGGGACCATTCTACTTTTCAGTCTTTTTCCTCTCTCGACATGGTCGTCCTAAGTGCTGTAAAAACAATGACATAATCGCCTGGGCAAATATACCTATTCTCCCTGCTCCTTCGCCCACCTAACCCCCTCTTTTCTGGGCCATTTCCCTTTAAATAACGCTATGGAGTTCAACCCTGTCCCTTGAGGCAACCTAATATATAAACCGTTGTTTCTATTACATTTATGCAGCAGACTTGACAACAACCTTGCTCTTCCGCATCTTATCAGTCCCCAATAATACCTGCAAGGATATATTAGATGGTGTATGCCATATCATGCGACGACGTAAGCAGACTAAATAGCCTGTACATACTGCTTAGTCATCGTTATCTTTCTCATTTAGAATCATCTCCAAATATTTTGTTCGTCTCTGCTCCTAAGACAGCTAAAGAGATTTATGACGAGATCGCTGCAGAGGAGGGAGAAGGAGCGACAATAGTTATTTTAGGCATACAAACATACTATGGGTGGGCTTCTCCCCAATTATGGGAATGGCTACATGTCCAGCTCAGAGCCTGATAGAAATCAATCGGGAAAGCCCGATGATCAGAAAACTAGTCCTCCTGAAATAATAGGGGATGTAGGCCCTTGGATATTAAAGAGTTTCAATGATTTAAATGAACGATTTGACTCTATTGACGGCAGACTGGATAGCATCGACAAAAATATAAAGTGGCTTAACAGACTCGCGTGGTTCGTTATTGCTTGCGTGGCTATCTTTATTTTTATCTGTTTCATGTTTATTCGACCAGCCATCCCTTTCGTTCTAAAAAAGCTATTCCCCGGCTAATTTTTCTTGACGTGGTTCATCTGTAGTGCGATAATAAAAGCAAGAATATATGGCTTTTGAATAATATAAATCTCCTCTATGGAGATTCGATGGCCAATATAGTAATTATCATAAAGTTGGCACTATCGCATTTATTCAACGACCCCAACCTAAACGATCACGTCTCCCAAGAGTAATATCCCTCTTTCTCTTCGTCGTTTTAGGGGACCATTCTACGTCATCTTCTTTTTCTCCCCGAATATCCTCTCTCGTAACTATCTCTCTAACAGTGACTTATCGGCCTGGGCAAGATAGTGCCTTATTCCCCACCAGATAGCGCGCAACCAACGCAGCATCGCCGTCGGGCAAATCGACTTTACACAGCACTTCGGTGGTAAAATCGCGCAACATATCCGGCATGATGCGCCTAGCGTCTTCGGGCACATAAACAGGCATGAAAGCCTCTCCTCTAAGTCGTCAGAAATCGTTCCTTACTTTCTCCGGCATCCCCGAACGGAGCGAATCCCAACACGCTAGTCCTGTGGCGACGACCCTAGCCCCTTCGCGGACGCCGACCCAAGGCTTTGCGCCGTTCAGGACGCAATCTGCCATGTGCCGCAGCATGACGATCATCTCGCTGGCGTGACCTCGCTCCGATGAAAACTCGGCAGTGACCTTGCGCGAGGGCAGGTCGCCGGTGGGATCGAGGCTCTTTGCGCCATTGAGAATGGTGCCACGGGTCCCGTAAACGGCTAGGCTGTTCGTCGGGATATCGTGCGGGTGTACGATGCCGAGAAAGTTCGCAATGCGTCCGATCTTGCCGGATATAAACTTCACGTTGATGACGAAGTTGTCCTCTTGGGGATAGTTCGGCGCAACGCCACTGCGCAACCCGTAACAGTGGACTTCGTCGATATCGCCCATGAACCAGCGCAAAAGATCGATTGGGTGGCAGGCACCGCCCAAGATCAGGTCTTGCGGCATCTCAACTCGCCAAGGGGAGTAGTCATAGACCGGGCGGAGATCGTGAACGTAGTGGGACTCGGCCATGAAGAGCTCGCCGATTTCTCCAGCGTCGCAGGCGCGCTTCGCTTCGATGAAATCATACCTCCCGCGCAGACTCTGCGTGACGAGCAGCACTTTGCCCGACCGGTCAACAGCTTCCACAACCTGCTCCACTTCTTCCATAGTGTACACCATCGACTTGGTGACCATCACGTGCTTGCCCGCGTCGAGCGCGGTCAGGATCTGTTGCGCGTGAAGCGGTCCAGGCGTGTAGATGCCGATGATGTCGAGGTCGCTGCGCGCGACCAATTCGTCGAAATCAGATGTCAGAGCGTCGATCCCAAATTCGCAGCCGAGCGCTTCGAGCTTGTCCTGCCGCGCATCGCACAGAGCGGTGACGCGAACCGGTAAGCTGCTGTTTTCCGGCTGATTGGCACCAAGCAGCGTTCTGCCGTGGCCAAGCCCGGCGACGCCGATGCTGAGTTGACTCATTTTCGTTTCTCTCCCGGTTAATTTTGCTAGTCGTGTGAGCGCGGGTTGCAATCAGATCACGCGGCCGTCCAACTGGCAATGAAGTCTTCCGTACCGTAGTCCGCGGGCATCTCGTTAAAGTAGTGCTTCATTGGAACGGCCTGAAAGCCCGGCACAAAGTGTTCCTCGTCCGCTTGCAGCAGATCCTCGAGCGGACTGAAGCGATCCCACAGCAAGCGCGCCTCATCCGGGGTGAATCGATCGGCAAATTTCGGCCCCCAATTGAGCGTAATGGGGTGCTTCCCCAGAACGCGACGCTGGAGATCCTCGGCGATACCCTGCAGCGGCGGATCCTTGTGCAGCCGAATCGCCAGCGCGGCCTTGCACAGGTAAACAGTTGATAGCATTCTGCCCTTCTCGGCCCGCTCCGGATGGAGGCCATCCAAAGCGTTCAGATACGCGGCTCCATCTCCTGCGAGAACAGCCTGCAGCGCCGATTCCGTATGCTGCTTCATCTGCTCGCTGCGGTCGTTCCAGCGCGTGAACGCCGTCTGTGCGTCTGCGGAGATGTGTTCAGCAAACGAAAGGTCGTCTATCGAAGTAAAGGTCGAGAAGCCACCGTGAACGGTTCGCCGCATCTTGGGGCTGTAATTGCTGCCCCAGTGGAGAATCGGGAGGATATAGACGACGCCGTCACCGGCTTCAAGATGAGTCTGCACGCCAGTGGGCAGCGGGCGGGGGGGGTCTGCCAACATCACCTCGTTTTCTTCGGGCGTGTTCAGCCGCAGATGACTGCCCGGCACCACCCACAGGACGCTGTCGTCGTAGAGCGGGATGTTCCACTGGACGTAGCGCGGGCCTCCTTCGAGGATGTCGTCGATATAGCCCTGGAGCGGCGCAGTGTCGATGGGGTGAAGATCGCGGTGCCACTTCGCCGGGCCGTGGTCCCGGACGGGATTGCACATCATCATCATCTCTGTGACGGCCCCGTCCGCTATGCCGAGAAGCTCGGTGCTGACTCCGTGGATGTTCTCCTCGAGCCACACTTCGACCGCCGGCGCGGTCTCCGGGTCGATCTGATTGACGAGCGGCGCCCTTGACAGTTGCAGGCGAGGCTGCGCCCCGGTCTCCCAAACGCCCCCAGGCGGATCGCCTGCCGCGCGCTCGGCCTTCCAATTCTCGCGCTGGCGATTGACGAGCGTCTCGTACGCTTGCCGGACCCGTTCGAGTTTGTCGCGTGGCACGGCTTCCTTGACAATGAGGTAGCCGGTTTCCAGAAATTCGTCGCGGTTGAGTTTCATGTTGGACTCCAATCAGGGTAAAGGAACGTTAGCCTAAGTGGACCTGTTACACGCTGCTTATTGAGCGAGTGAGCCATCGGATACGAACTGATATTCTAGTAAAACTGATACAGATGCTCAATTGAGTAAAATGGCCGCGAGGCGAGCCCGGCCCCGTGTTGGGTTGAATAAGCACTGAAACCCATTACATTTGGAGTGCTGCTGAGGGAATGGCAATGAAAACACGCATACTAGGTAAGACAGGTCTCAACGTCAGTGAACTCGGACTCGGCTCTGGTTTTATGGCAGGTCAAGGGCAGGATGGTGTGAATCGTTGTGTGGATTATGCGATTGACCACGACGTGAACTATTTCGACACAGCCGCAAACTACGGGGACGGCAGGGATGAAACGATGCTGGGAGCCGCCTTGAAAGGAAAACGAGACAAGGTCATCCTTGCTACCAAAGTGGGATTTACAAACCGTGAGCGCTACCGCTTAGAGGGTCATCGCAGCGCCGACCAGCTCATGGAGCAATTCGAGAATTCCCTCAAGCGACTTCAGACCGATTACGTGGACATCATTCAGATTCACGAAGCGGACTACATGAAATGGTGGACTGACGATATCCCCGAAAATGAAGATGCGGGGGATTGGAGTGCACTCATTGAGGATGACACAGACTACGACTTCTCCAATGCGCCGGCGGTCAAATTCCTCGTAGATGCGAAGCGTAGCGGCAAGGCACGTTTTATCGGATTGACGGCCAAGAATGCACGCGTGTTGGCGCGAATCCTGAAAGTGCTCAAGGTTGATTCTGTCATGACAGCGCATCAGTTCAATCCGGTTTTCAGAAACGCTGTTGAATTCCTGTTCCCGACTGCTCAAGACCTACAGGTAGGCGTTGTGATCGGTGCACCATTGATGAAAGGTTGGCTTGCCGTTCCCCAAAACGCATGGCGGGAGAGTCCTCCCGATTGGATGGACGAGATTTTCAAGGCGTCCTATTTCAGGTTCCTTGATATTCATGCGGACGCTGATATTCCCATGGCAGAACTCTGTATCCGCTGGATGCTTTCCGAGCAAAAGCAACAGTCCATCGTTGTTGGTTTCAGTAATCTCCAAGAAGTCGAATTCAATATGTCTGCTGCGCTTCGTGGAGTACTCCCGGACGATCTCAACGCTGCGATAGAGGAGGTTGGGATTGTTCATCCTCTCATCTATCAAGGGCGGACGCGGATCTGAAGTCTCCAACTGTCACGAAGGGGCTGGGGTTGTAATCGCCAATCATCGCTTCAGCCTCCCCGCAGGGCCGACGTATTGATTGACCCCCTGTGGAACGTGCATCATATTCGTTTGAGAAGTTAATCGTACTCGTGCGTCCAATACGCCGAGGGCGCGACGATACATCAAACAGGAATCCAACCCATGCCCCAACTAACCCCATCCCAACTCGACCACTATCGCGAACGCGGCTTCGTCCTCGTCGAAGACCTCCTCGACCCCATCACCGACATTGATCCCGTCTTAGCCGAATACGACGAAGTCCTCGACAAGCTCGCCGACGAGCTTGTCGCCGCAGGTCAGATCGCCTCTACATACGACGACCTCGGCTTTGACGAGCGCCTCTGCCAGATCTACAACGAAACCGGCCAAGTTTACGCCCAGCACTTCGACATCTCGCTGCCCCAGGGCGGCATTGGCCCGGACTCGCGCATCGCCGTTGGCCCCGCCGCCTTCGCCATGCTGCGCAACGAAAAGCTCCTCGACATCATCGAAGACCTCATCGGCCCGGAAATCTACTCCAACCCCGTCCAACACATCCGCATCAAACCGCCCGAGCAGTACTTGCCCGGTGTCCCCAAAGACCACCACGGCCGCATTGCCGGCTTCGCCGTGGGTGCCACGCCCTGGCACCAAGACAATGGCGTGGTTTTGCCCGAGGCCGACGAGACCGACATGCTCACCGTGTGGGTGCCGCTGACCAATGCCTTTCGCGAGCACGGCTGCATCGAAGTTGTCGCTGGCAGCCACCGCGACGGGCTGTTGCACCACTGCCAGTTCAAAGGCGTCGGCCACTTTATCCGCGACCAAGACCTAGCTCTCGACCGCGTCGTCACCGCCGAACTCAAGCGCGGCGATGTGCTCTTCATGCACCGGCGGACCTGCCATTCGTCGCTGCCCAACGTCAGCGAGCAGGTGCGAATTAGCTTCGACCTCCGCTACAGCCCCACCGGCCAGCCCACCGGCCGACCGCTCTTTCCCGGCTTCGTCGCCCGCAGCCGCAAAGATCCCCACAGCGAATTGCGCGACCCAGAAGCTTGGGCCCAATCGTGGTACGACGCGCGAGAAAAATTGTCCGACAAGAACTTGCCCTCTTTCAATCGCTGGCCATCCGAAGACCCCACCTGCGCCTGAACGCTATGGTCGAACTGGAATTGAGCACGGCCGAACACAGCGCGCGCAAGCTAAAACCAGAGCACCTGCAACAAGCCGTCGCCGCCTTGCACGACGATGGCTTCGTCGTCCTCCACCGCGCCATTGATCTCGCGCATATCGAACTGCTGCGCGAGCGCATGCTCGCCGACGTCGAAGAAATCCTCGCCCTCGCCGACGTTCCCTATCAGTTCAACGACGGCCACCTGCAACAGGACCCACCGCCTTTTCCGCCGTACCTCTTCCGCGACGTGCTAGTCAACGACCTCGTCGTCGAAATAACGCACGCTGTGCTCGGCGAGGGCGTCAAAAACGCCTTCTACAGCGGCAACACCTGTCTGCCCAACACCACTCAACAACCCCTCCACGTTGACGCCGGTCAACTCTGGCCCAATCTCGCGGTGGCGACGCCGGCCTACGGCATTGTCGTCAACGTGCCCGTCGTCGATGCCACGCCCGAAAACGGCAGCACCGAACTGTGGCCCGGCACCCACCTAGACACCACCCGCGCCCTCAACGACAGCGACATCAAGCTGCCGCCCGCAATCGAAGAGCGCCTCCGCGCCGAGTGCAAACCCCTGCAGCCGAGCGTGCCCGCCGGCAGCGTGCTCGTCCGCGACATGCGCCTCTGGCATCGCGGCGTGCCCAACCTCACCGACCAGCCCCGCCCGATGATCGCCATGATCCACTGGGCGCATTGGTGGCACACGAAAAAGCCGCTGTTGTTTCCCAAGGGGACGGAAGAGTTGTTCGCAGATAGTGCGTTGGAAACGGTAGCAGAATTTGTCGATGAGCCGATTGATTACATCAGCCGCAATCGAAAGTACGATTACTCCGGGTAGGCCAATCGACTACATCAGCCGCAATCGGAGCCGGCCGGCCCCAGCATTGGGGCCGCAGTACGATTATTCCGAGTAGGGCTGCTCATGGCACCAGCCGCCGGCACTCCAAGTAGTAGCGCTTCTCCGCAGCCTCGCCCAGCGAAAACGTCTTGCGCGGCGCAGCCCCGTCTATGACGATCGTCTTGAACAAATCGCGCTTGTCCATGGTCGGCAGGAAAAAGCCAATGCTGTCCGGCTCCGCAGCCAGTTGCTCTAGCACGTCCTCGCCGTGGATATAGTCGAGACGAGCGCGGGGATGCGCGTCGAGATAGCGGTCCAAAAAGGCTTGTAAGGACGCTACTTCGAGCTGGAAGCTAGGCTCGGCGATGCTCAACAAGCCGCGTACGGTTCCGCTTATATAGGGAATGTGGTGCCCCGAACCGACGGTGGCTTCGCGACAGGCAGCCTCCCACCCGTCCCGATCAGTAAAGGTCCGACGACTGAATCCACTCCCTGTACAATGCGCCTCCATCGCCCGCAAGAGATCGGCCTCATCTACGCCAAAAACCACCCGGTGGATTGGCGCAAACTCCAGCCCCTTGTCGTGGACATTGACTAGTTCGGCCAAGGCGTAGCGCGCCGGGTGATTCATTATCTGGCGTTCGTCCTCTGCTTCTGCCTTGAGTCGCTCCCAGACGGCGCGCGCCGTGGCGAAAGAGTGGTTGCCGTCGCCCATCGCGTAGATCAGCGGCGGCTCGCCGCACGCAAGGCGGGCAATATGCCCGGCGATTTCGTCAATCAGCACTCCGTCGTCGAGGTGCCAGCCTCTAAGCCTGCCACCTCCCAGCATCAGCTCGAAATCGTAGGCTAGTTTCAGGTCTTTTTCACCAAGCGACTCAATCACCGTCTGCTGCGGATCGTCGATCAGCACCATGATGTGCGGGATTTCCAGCGACGCCTGCTCCCGCACTTGGATCCTCGGGGGCAGCCGACTCTGATCCGTGCCCTCGGTCGTGCGGATTAGCTTCTGCGCTCCGTCCCGATAGTCGTACTGTTCCAAATCCAAGGCGACGACCAGCCCCTTGCGCGGCACAGCGCGCCCTACCTCCCGCTCTATCAGCATAAACCCAGGCCGCTGTTTCGCCAGTACGCCGCTTTTGAGATACGCCTGCATCCGCTGGTTAATGCCAGCAATGGTCTGTTCGCGGCAAGTCTCCCCTAAGTATGCCTCGGGAAAAACCAGATGTAGCGTCGAAGGATCGTTCCCGACAAGCCGCCGCACTTGCTCCCAGTACTCGGGCTGTGAAGTGTACTGGTCACAGGCAATGACCGACCACGTTCCGAGGGAAATGCCCGCCCTCGGCAAGAGCAGGGACGGCACGTGCAGGGCGATCTCGGGATAGTGTAGCTGCATGGGCCGATTAACCGAGCAACGGTCTGACCCAAGTCGGAAAAATCGGGAATATCTCCTCGGGCTCCGCTAGTTCGGCGTGCCAGCGCTTCTCGTGCTCAAACATGAGCCAGCCGTCGTACCCGTGCCCCTTGAGCAGGGCTATCGCCTCCTCTAAGGGCAACTGGCCCGCGCCCGGCGGCACGTAGCGCCAACCGTCCCTCATCGCCTCGGCGTGCTCGGGATCGTAGACGGCGTCTTTGACGTGGGTATAACCGATGCGCGGCCCCACGGCCTGATAGGTCTGCTCCGGCGACTCCTCGCCCACCCGCGCCGTATGGCCCATGTCCCAGAGCACGCCGAACGCCTCGTTGGGAATGCGGTCGAGCAGCAGCTTGCACTCCACCGACTTGATCCACTCGTCGTGGGTCTCAAAAAGCCACCTGAGCTCGCAGGCTCCATCCAATGCGAGGATCTGTTCCATCGTCTCCCGCCCAATGTCAGCTAGCTGTTCCTTGGAATAGGTCTTAGAATCGCCGCCGCCAAAAACCCGGATGGAGCCGCAGCCCAACGCATTGGCCACTGGGATCGAGCGCCGCGCCTCCTCTACGTTCTCCTCTAACTTCTCCGGTACGCAAACTCGGATGCTGGAGCTAATTCCCGACACCTCCATGCCGGCGTCTGCTAGCTGTCGTCGGGTCTGGGCGACTCCACTGGTGAAGGCCGGTAACAGGGTAATGTCCATCGTCTCCTGCAACCCGCGGAAATCGACGCCTTCGTAGCCGTATTCGCGGCCCCGGCGGCAAATGGTATCCAAGTCCCAGTCTGGACAGCCCAACGTCGTAAAACTGATTTTCATGGCATCTCTCCGTATCCGTTTTCGTCCATGGCATCCCTAAAAAAGTCAAACATGTGCTGCTCTTGGTCCGTTTTCCACCGCCCAATCGACTCCGGCCGTACCACGATCCGGCCCAACTCAAACCCCAAAAATGCCTCCAGTTCCCGCAACACCTCTTCCTGCTTCAGCACGAAATCCTCGAACCGCACCAACATCCACTTCTTTGGTTTGGGCGTGGCCTTCATCAGCTCGTATTGGTATTTCCACGAAATGGCCCGCCGCCTCCGAATATCGTCCGTGCGCTCGTACTCGACGCCGAAATCCGCTAGGTCATCGGTCTTGTGAGCGCCGATGATGCTGTCGCGCGGGTCGCGGATCCAGTGAATGTAGTGGATGTCGGGAAACATCCGCACAATCCACGGATAAATCAACGTCGTCTCCGGCAGCTTCCAACCCTTGTGCTCCGAGCGGTCGGCCGCAACGTCTCGCAGATATTCGCCGATCAAGTCCTCGAATTCCGGGTCGATTTTTGCGCCGTGCAAATCGTCGAAATCCCACTCCAAACCGCCCTTCCACTTGACGTATTTGGCCATGACCCGACAGGCGTCGTAGAGCGCGTGGGGCGGCACCTTGTCGCCCGAGCGATTGAGCGTGCTGCCCATAAAAACGCCGCTGGCATAGAGCGTGTGTGCTATGGCGCGCGTGCCCGAGTGGCCGCGGCCAATGACGGTGATTGTCGCCATACCTGTTCCTCTGAGTAGGAAATAAATTGTTGGCCTCAAGGGGCACAACAGGATAAATTACCTTGTAATAATACATTTTAAGTGGATAAATTGCCTTGTAATAATACATTGAACCGCCTAATCGACAACAAGCTCAGCACTTGGAAAAACCGCCCGCGACGCAAGCCGCTCATCGTGCGCGGGGCGCGTCAAGTGGGAAAAACGCATTCTATCTGTGCCTTTGGCAAGCGCGAATTCGTCCGTACAGCCGTCTTTGATTTCGAGATGGACCGAAACCTGCATCGCATCTTCGCCGAGGACCTCCGCGCCGAAGCAGTGCTGATGCAACTGGAGGCCGAGGCGGGCATGCGGATCCTTCCCGGCGAGACGCTGTTGTTTTTTGACGAGATCCAAGCCTGTCCCCGAGCACTTATGGCCCTGCGCTACCTCTACGAGCAAATGCCAGAACTGCACGTGGTAGCGGCTGGTTCACTGCTGGAATTTGCTCTAGAGGCAATCTCTTTTCCAGTCGGCCGCGTCGAGTTTGAATGGATGCGGCCCATGTCTTTTGCCGAGTTTCTCATGGCGCAAGGCGAGGAGATTCTGTGTGCGCATCTGCCCGCGCTGGACGCTCGCTCGCCCGTGCCAACGGCTATCCACGAGAAATTGCTCGGTTATCTGCGCCTGTACTTCGCGGTCGGAGGTATGCCCGAAGCGGTGCGTGCCTTCGCCGAGACGCGCTCAGTGGCCGCAGCGGCCGAGGTGCATCGGGCGCTCTGTGGTGCCTATACCCAAGACTTCGCCAAGTACAGCCCGCGCTTGGACCGGGATTGCTTGGACCGAATTTTCGCCGAACTGCCCGGTCGCGTCGGCCAACAAACCAAGTACCAAGCCCTTTATCCCGAAAAGCGCATTGAGACGATCAAGCGCTGCCTACAGGTGCTCGAACAGGCTTCTGTCATCCAGAAGGTACGCGCAACAGCGGCATCGGGGTGCCCCCTTGGTGCAGGCGTCGCGGACAAAGTGTTCAAGTACCTCTTTCTCGACATCGGTATGGCACAACACCTCTGCGGCGCAGCGCCTAGGGAGATATTGCAAGAAAGGGACTTGCTCAAAACGTGGCGCGGGGCACTGGCCGAACAGTTCGTCGGCCAAGAATTGCTGGCGCAGCGCGGCGGCTCGGAGAATGGCCGACTTTACTATTGGGCGCGAACAAAAAAGAGCAGCAGCGCAGAAGTGGATTACGTATTGGTAGATGATAGCGGAAAAATAGTGCCATTGGAAGTCAAGAGTGGGCCAGCGGGCCGCTTGCGAAGTATGCACCTCTTTCTACAGGAACACGAAAGCGCCGATATCGGTTTGGTGTTTTCAACGGCCAATGTATCGGTCCTTCCCGAACAAAAGCTCGTTTTTTTACCTCTCTATGCGCTCTTTGGCCATAGCTAAGCCTTGCTGAGGGAAGTGCTATGACAAAAGCCGATCAAGACAAAGGCTTGTCGTACTAGCGGTTTCTCGCAAATACGGCCTCGTCAATAGTAAAAACTCATCTGCACCAACCCACTCTTCGCCCCTCCACCGTACTCGCTTCGCAAGACCGCTCCGCTCGGCCGCTCCCCATAGGGCCAGTACGCGCTAGCCGCTAGCGTCAGCGCGTCGGAGAAAATCCACGTCACCACGCCCGTTAGCACCCCGGAGCCATCTATTGGCGAGAAGAGCCAACCCAGCGTCCTCGGCACGGTGCCGGTGATTCCCTGCGATAGCTGCACGGCTCCGGCGTGCCGCCCCAAAATCTGCGCGTCTCCTTGGATCAGCCGCGCCCAGTAAGGAGCCGCAGCTAGCTCGGCAATGTCGCTGACGCCAAAGCCCGAGAAGTGATATTCGCCCACGAGCAATAAGCCGCCCTGAGTGTCCCACGCGTACGAACCGCCCAAAAGCGCCTTGAGGACCACCTCACCCCCTTCTGTAGCGGGCGTCTTGAACGACGCCAGTTCGCCGTGCGTCTCAGCGCCCCTGATCCGCATGGATGCGGCTGTGCCGACAAAGCGGTCGCCGCGGCGACGCCCCAGCAGCAATTCTCCGTCGAGCGCGCCACTGTGGCCGTAGAACCGCCCGACAAAGGCCGATTCGTCAACCGACTCGCCGCAGGCTGCTACCGCGTCCAGCGAAAAGCGATCCGCAAGCGGCACGGAAACGCGCAGCGCGTCCACGCCGCGCCGCCATTCGCGATCGCTTTCTAAGGGATTGAACGGCGCGAAAATATCCACCGCGCCAAAGAGCACGCCGCGCCCCCACCCAATAGCTTGGCGGCCGATTTGCAGCTCGCCACGCCCCAAGCGCCAAGCGACAAACGCGCGGTCTAGCTCGTGCCGATAGGCCGCGTTTTCACCTGTAGCCAGCGCATCATCGAGCTGTCTGAGCCGATACGATGCGCGGCTTTCCGGCACCAAGATACCTTCGCCCCCACCAACGCCAGCACCCGTGGACACCGCCCACACCCGTTGCTCGTAGGCCAAGCGCACGTGCAGATCCGCCGCGGCTTGGCCCCGCAGCGCCAGCCGTCCTCTCCCGAGTGCGGCTGCGCTCCAGCGCTTGGGGTACAGCAGCGGCGCGTCGGGTGCGTGCGACGAGAGCGCGGTCCATTTCAGCGCAGCATCCAGCGCCCAGTAGCGACTCCCGTCAGCACTCGACCACAGGCTGACGCCAAACGCGGGCTGCGCCGCCAAGAGAACCGCTAGTGTCAGCCGCATGTATCCTTGCGCTCGTCGCTCAGCACCTCGCCATCGCGCAAAGTAACCACCCGCGAGGCATACGAAACCACCAAGGGGTCGTGCGTCGAAAAGACAAAGGTCATGCCCATCTCGTCGCGGAGCCGCCGCATCATCTCCAAGAGAGCCTGCGCGTTGTCGCTGTCGAGGTTGGCCGTCGGCTCGTCGGCGAGCACCAAGCCCGGCCGCGAGGCCACGGCCCGCGCCACAGCCACTCGCTGCTGCTGGCCGCCCGACATCTGGCTGGGCCGCCGGTTGGCTAGCTCGCCTAGCCCCAACTCAGCCAGCGTCTCCTCGGCTCGCGCCCGCCGCTTTTTGGGGTCCATGCCCTGCAACTCTAGCACGAACTCCACGTTCTCGCGCGCCGTCAACACCGGTACTAGATTGTAGGCTTGGAACACAAAGCCCAAGGATCGGAGCCGCAGTTCGGCCCGCTCGCTGCGGCTTAGCGCCCCCAAGTCGCGGTCAAAAAGAACAATGCGTCCGTCGGTAGGCACGTCGAGTGCGCCGATTAGATTGAGCAACGTCGTCTTGCCGCTGCCGCTCGGCCCGACGATGGCCATGAACTCCCCGCTGCCGATTTCGAGGTCTATGCCGCGCAGGGCCTCCACGGCAATATCGCCCGTCCGAAAGACCTTTTTCACGCGTTGGGCCGCGATCAGAACTCCATCCATATCACGCATCCCGCTGGCTCAAGGCCGCCGCTGGATCCAAGCGCGTGGCAGACCAAGCCGGATAAAGCGCGGCCAAAAGCGTCGCACAAAGCCCCAAGCCAAAGGCGTAGGGCAGCATCCACAGCCCCATGTCCGCGTAGATTATCGGGTCGAAGAAAACGCCCATGACCGTCATATCGTCGCCCATCATCGCGGAAAAATCAATCCCCGCGGTCGCCGTGTGCCAAACGAGCGGCAGCGCGAGCAACAGTCCCAAGAGCGCCCCGAGCACGCCCATGAACACGGCCTCGAAAAGCACCAAGCCCACGAGCTTGCGTTCTCCTAATCCCAGCGCCATCAGCACGGCAAATTCGCGCCTCCTTTCCAGCATAGCCGTCAGTTGGGCGCTCGTCACGCCCAAAATCACCACCGCAGCCACAACTACAATGAAAAAGTTGGAAAAGGCCCGGTCGGCCGCCGCATCGCCGCTCATCCCCGGCAGGACCTCGCGCCACGTGAGCACTTCGTCGCCCTGCACCCGCTGCGCCAGCTCGGCTGAGAGCGCGTCCACCTGTTGCGGGTCCGCAAAGGCCACTGACACCTCGGCCACGCCCTGCAGGCCCGTCAGCTTCTCGACATCGGCGAGCATCGCGTGGCAGATGGTCTCGTCAATCGTCCGACTGCCAGTAGACGCGATTCCGACGATCCGCAACATCGCGTACTCCATCTCCCCGTCGGCGCGCGTCAGCGTCAACAGCAAATCATCCCCCAACTCTACGTCCAAGCGCTCGGCGAGGGCCTTGCCGACGACCACTGCGCCCTCGTCCCCTGCTCGCAAATAACGCCCCTCGTCGATGATGCGCACCAGTCTGTTGAGCTGCGGCTCGGCGGCTGGATCCACGCCCAAAAGCTGGACGCCGGCCACCCGCGTGCCAAAGGCCAACAGGCCCTGCACCCGCACGTGGGCAGCCACTACGGCAACGCCTTCGAGGCCGCGCGCGGCTTCGAGCGCAGCCGCTGAGTCCTGCAAGCGCAACTCGTCGCGCCTGCTCTGCTCCCATCCTGCGGGCGCGATCCGCAGGTGGCCGTACCCGCTTTGGGAAACGGCCTGCACCCGCATGGTTTGACCGCCGCGCATAAAGGCCGTGGCAAACAGCGCAATGGCGCATCCCAGCCCCACGCCCAAGACGGACAGGCCCGTCCGGCGGCGACTGCGCCCCAACGAGCGCAAGGCGTATTGGATCGACAGGTTTCCGCTCACGTCCGCATCGCCTCCACCGGCTCCAGCCGCGCCACGTGCAGCAGCGGCCAGACGCAGGCCGAGAGGGCCGTCACCAGCACGGCCGATACGCCAGCCAAAACGTCGCTCGCGCGCACTTCGGGATAGACCCGCGAGGCTATCTGCACGCCTTGGAAACCCATTTCAAAGGACTCTTCGCCGCCCAACTCGGCGAGGTCAAAACCCGACCCAGCCGTCAATGCCGCAAAACACGCACCCAGCGCAGTTCCCAGCAACACCCCCAAGGCACCCAACAGCACGGCCTCGGTCGCCACCATCCGAAAGAGCCGGCCCGGATTCGCGCCCAGTGCCAGCAACATCCCCAACTCGCGGCGGCGCTCAAACGTGGACATCATCATGGTGTTGGCAATGCCGGCTATGGACGCCAAGCAGACGATCCCCAAAACCACGAGCGAATACATGTCCATCATTTTGATCATCCCGGCCAACTGCGGTATAACCTCGTGCCAGCGCTTGATTTCCGTCCCTTGCAATACGGGCTGCGCGCCGAGCGAGTCTGCGGCTTGATCTATCTGCTCGGCCTCGTGCAAACGGACGGCAATCTCGTGCGCTTCGTCATCCATTCTCAGGAGCGTCTGCGCGTCTTGTAGCCCGGCGACGATACCGGTGCTGTTGACCAGTTCAACCGGCGATTCGACGACCGCTGCCACCTCGTATAGCGCGCTGGCAATAGAGCCGTCAATGTCTTGGCCCACCACGGCCAGTTCGACTCCGGTCTCAATGCCGTGCTGCCGCGCCAAACCCTTCCCCACCAACACTCGGCCGTCTCCCAAGAGGCTGGCCAGCTCTTCGCTGCCCAACAGGCCGTTCGCAACCCCTTCTAGTGCCGGATCGGCACCGACGACTATCCCCACAAAACCTTCCTCTTCCAGCGCGGCCAATACCGGCGCGTAAATCCGCGGCACGGCCCGCGCCACTTGCGACTGCCCGCGAATCGCCGCCAGCATGGCCTCGACGTTGTTCAGCGTCTGATCGACGGCTCGCTCCTCGCGCCAGCCCGGCGCCACGATCTGCACGTGGCCCACCAACGGACCGGTCACCGAATCGAAGTAGTGATCGGCATAGCCTCGCATGATCCCGGCCGTAGCCAAGAACGCAAACTGCCCCAGCCCTATCGCCGCTATCGCCAAGACCGACCGCTTGCGGTTGCGGCCCAAGCCGCGCCAAGCTAGGCGCAGCGTGCTGTTTTCAGCCATTTAGCGCCTGCGCTCCAACTGCGCCAAGCTAAAGAGGCTCTCGTCCAGCTCGACGTCGAATTCCACGTGTAAATAAGTTAGCACCGTGCGCCGACCCTCCTCGCGCTCGGGCGAGATCACAATCCGGGTGGGGATCAGCCGGCCCCCCATTTTTTTGATTTCGTCGAGCTGCATCGTGCGCGAGAGCCGTCCCTTGCGGTCGTAGTAGCGCACGAGTACGGGCAACTGTTCTGCGCGAGCAAAGACGACTTCCACCCGCTTCCACAAACCCGGCACCCCGGGCTTGGCCTCGGTATTCACCTGCCAGCCGGGCGGCTCCTCGCTCGGGCCGACCCCTGTAATCTCGTAGTCGTGGGCGTAGGACGACTCGCGCACCAAGTCGTCGTTGGTCAGGTCGCTGCCCATCCACGCGCCCATCATCAGCGCGGGAGGTACGCGGATCGTGCGCGAGATTTTGGGCAGGTAGTTCCACAGATTGTTGCCGACCCGGAGCGTGGCCGTGCCGGCGTCGCGGGCGGGCGCGTCAATAACGACTAGCGCCTTGTCCTCGCCCTGACTCCAAGAGCGCATCTGCATCGTCCGCACCTTCTTCGGGCGCTCGATCTTAATCTCAATCCGCGCCGCCGTGCCCCCCGTAGAGCGGTACATCTCGTCGAACTGCTCCAATAGGGCTTGCGCCGCTAGCTCTGCGTCTTGCGCCGCACTTGGGGTCACGAAGAGCACCTGCAGTACGAGCAAAAGACCGACATTCGTTTTTCTACAGTTAGACACACAAAACTCCTTAGATCACGCCAGTTCAATGCGCTTTATCACGCGTTGCAAAACCCACTCGCCAATGATCGTATTTTTTTGCGCGCGATACATGGTCTGAACAGGCGGAATCAACGCATCCCAATCGGGTTCAAAAGGGCCGTAACAAACCGGGTTATCCAGCGCAGCTTGCAAAGCGGGAATCAACGCCTTCATCTGCGCCAAGATCTCTCGGCTGTAAAAAGACAAATTTGCACCCGCTCGAAACCGCGCCCAGAGCAGATCGCTTTGCAACGCGCGTTCCAATGCGGGCATCGCGCCTTCTGTGCGGTTGTTTTGGCAAAGCAAGTCAGCCGCCGCAAGACTCACACTGATCGATTCATCCCGAACAAGTGGACCGATCTTTTGCAGAACTGTATCCTCCACCTCATACGACATCAACCCGGTAATCGCCCAATAACGCACCCCACTATCGGGATCATCAAGTCGGTCCATTAACCCAGCTCTGCCAGCTTCACCTAATCGCGGAAAATCGGCTGTCTCCAGAATGTGCGCATAGTTTTCGCAATGTGCGCCCACGTCGTAATTCACACCCTCAGTCGCTCGCACGATCATCTCAGTTTCATCAATCAGCCCCAGATCTCGCGTCTCAATCATCCACGCAAACAACTGCGCTCGCATCTGATCTTTGAGATCGCTGTATTCAGGATCATCCGCCAGATTGGCGATCTCTTCCGGGTCATTCTCAACATCGTATAGTTCTTCAAATGGCTTCTTTGCCTGCCAGATCAAATATTCAGAATACGCCTCGGGAATCGGCAGCAAAAACACACCATCGGGATCGTGCACCTTCTGCTTTCCGGGCAAACACGACGTATCCCAGAAATCGTGCTCAGGTGTTCCTTTTTCAGGTGGCGTCGCAAAGAAACCACCATCTGGCCAAAACGAAGCATAGGGGCGGTGAGGCAAAAAGTTGCGAATGTAGCGGTATTTCTCACTCCGAATCGTGCGAATCACCTCATTGCAATTGTCCAGGCGATCCCGCGCCCCACAGACGTAATCGCGCTGCGGTTCTTTTTGCTTACCCAGAAAGGCTCGTCCTTGAAAGTGTTTGGGAATCTGTGCATCCATCATGCTCAAAACAGATGCGCCCATATCCATCGTCATCACCAGATCATCCACCACCATTCCCCGCGGTCCTGGTGCCAGATGTTGGTATTTCTCGGGAAAGCGAATAATCAACGGCACCCGCAAACCATCTTCGTAAACATGCGTCTTGCCCCTCGGAAAACCTGTGCCGTGATCAGACCAGAAGAAGACAATCGTATTGTCCAGCACACCCGCGGATACCAATTTTTCTATCACTTCACCCGCGTGCCGATCAACCTGCATCAAGCCATCGTAAAAAAGAGCGGTGCGTTCTCTCGCAAGCGGTGTATCAGGCATAAAAACAGGCAGTGGCGCATTGTCGGGATCGTGCAATTCTTCATCTTTTAACAAACTCGACCGCTGTTCTCGCGCCTGCTCTGGTGTTAGCTTAAATACACTGGCGTGAGATTCACCAAAACTATAAACGGCAAAAAAAGGCTTCTCATCCGCCCGCTCCAAAAGCGCATCATTGCTCTGATACGCTGCCCATTCGTCAGGATCAATGTCTGTGTTCAAATCAGTATTGATCGCCGAGCAGTTATATCCTTCTGCCATCAGATAATGCGGCAACATTTGCACAAAATCAGGACGTCTGGCAAAACTTCGATGATGATGCGTACCCACAGTCGTTTGATGCATTCCGGTAAAAATACTTGTGCGCGCGGGTGAACAAATAGGCCCACAGGCAAAAGCGTTTGCATAGCGAACCCCTTCTTCAGCCAGCTTATCGAGATGAGGGGTTGTGGCATAATCATCGCCATAACACCCTAAATTCCTCGCACTTACATCATGGGTATTTATCCAGACAAAATTCGGCCGTTCCGCCAAATCGATTCCTCCCTAACACGAGGTACAATCCCTATCTTCATGTTCGCCTTCTTTACAACGGCTGAGTCTGGCAGCGGCAGTTGCCCCTTATTAAACTGAGAAGTATAACGATTCCGCCGAAACAGGTCAGCCGAGCGGATCATTTGCGCCCGACCGCAACGCGAATCATTATTCAACGGTTTGCCTTAATCTCAACCCAAGGAATTTCTATGATCATCCAACCCAAAGTTCGCGGCTTTATCTGCACTACGGCCCATCCCGACGGCTGCGCTCATGCCGTTCAAGACCAAATCGATTGGGTCAAACGCCAACCCCCTTTCGACGGCCCAAAGAAAGTTCTCGTCGTCGGCGCTTCGACCGGCTACGGGCTAGCGTCGCGCATCGCCACCTGCTTTGGTGCGGGAGCGGCCACGCTCGGGGTCTTCTTCGAGCGGCCAGCAGCCGGTAAACGCACGGCAACGGCTGGGTGGTACAATAGCGCGGCCTTCCACGAGGCCGCGCGCAACGCCGGCTATTACGCCCGCAGCATCAACGGCGATGCCTTCTCCGACGAGATCAAGGCCGAGACCATCGCCGCCATCCGCGAGGACCTGCAAGAAGTCGATTTGGTCGTTTACAGCTTAGCTTCGCCACGGCGGACGCATCCGCGCACCGGCGAAAATTTCAGCTCCGTCCTCAAGCCCCTCGGCGGCACCTATACCAACAAGACCGTCCACGTCCAGACCGGCGAAGTTTCCGACATCGCCATCGACCCGGCGAACGAGGAAGAGATCGCCCATACCATCGCGGTCATGGGAGGGGAAGACTGGCAGATGTGGATCGAAGCGCTCGACGAAGCGGGCGTGCTCGCCGACGGCGTTCGCACGATCGCTTATACCTATATCGGCCCTGAAGTTACCCACCCGGTCTATCGCGACGGGACCATCGGCCACGCCAAAAATCATCTAGAAAACACGGCCAAGGCCCTCGACGAATATCTGCAAGCCAAAAGCGGCAGTGCCCACATCTCCGTCAACAAGGCCATGGTAACCCAATCGAGCGCCGCCATCCCCGTCGTGCCGCTCTACATCTCGCTGCTGTACAAGGTGATGAAGGAAAAGGGTTGCCACGAAAGCTGCATCGAGCAGATGCACCGGCTCTTCGCCGGCTACCTCTATGCAGATGCCTCCACCGACGCCGAGGGACGCATCCGCATCGACGACCGAGAGATGCGCGAAGACGTGCAGCGGGAAGTCGCTGCGCTGTGGGAGCAGGTCAACACTGAAAACCTCGAAGCGCTGTCGGATATCGAGAGCTACCGCTCCGAGTTTCTGGGACTTTTCGGCTTTGGCTTTGCGGGCATCGACTATGGGGTGGATGTCGATCCCGAGCGGGGACTGTAAGTCGCCACAGATGCGTCGTTGGCAATGAAGCTTTATTGGCTCTTACTAGCGGCCTTGGTCTGGCTGGCGAATCCCCTGTGGGCGCAAGTCGATATCGAAAGCCTACGCCGGGATGATCAAGCGGGCTTTTTCGGTTCCGTGGCGATTGACCTGACGTTGCGGGCCGGCAATGTCGAGTTATTCGAATGCGGTCCCGAGCTTTCCCTCAGTTACGGCCGCGCCGAGGACACGTTCATTTTTATCGGCTCAGGCGACCTCGGCTGGGAGGGTAAGGAGCGCTTTTCCAATGAAGCACTGGCGCATCTGCGCTACGTCCGCGCCTTGGGCTCGCGGCTGCACGGAGAAGCCTTCGGACAAGTTAATTACGACCAATCCCGGCGCTTGGATTTTCGCGGCCTTGTCGGCAGCGGCATCCGTTTGGCTCTCATCGCCCCGGGCGAGTCGTCTTTTTGGCTAGGCTCGTCGCTTATGTTTGAGCACGAGCGAAATGAACTCACACCGGCGGACGACCATGCGGCTCGGACTTCGCTTGTCCGCTGGAGCAACTACTTGTCGGCCGATATCAAGCTCGGTGCAGCAGCCCAGCTAGCGGGAACGGCCTACGTGCAGCCTGCGGTGCGGCAATTCGACGACTATCGCGTTTTGTGGGACGTGGTCTTGAAAGTATCGATCACCGAAGCGCTATCCTCGACTACGTCCGTGGCATTTCAGCGCGATAGCGATCCGCTCCATGGAGTGGATGGAAGCGATTTTAGCCTAACAACGGGTTTAGCACTCGATTGGAATTGAGAAACCTTCACTCGAAGAACCCCTCGTCGTGGGGCCGCAAATCGATCTCGAAACCCCAAGCGCCTTTGTCCTGTTGCACCAGACTCCAATAGGCGGCGGCCACGGCGTCGATATTTAGGAGAGGTTCGCCCTCCTCGACATGCCCTCCCTCGCGCACCGAGGGGGTATCCAGCACCCCGTCTATGATAACGTGGGCCACGTGAATGCCCTCGGGCCATAGCTCGCGGGCCAATGCCCAAGCTAGACCGCGCACCGCAAACTTGGCGCTACTGAAGGCAAGGGCACCGGCCCGGCCCCGAATGGACGAGGTGGCTCCGGTGAAGAGAATGGTGCCGCGGCCTACAGATAGCATATCGCCGACCACTTCCCTCGCGCACAGAAAGGAGCCGTAGGCACACACGCGCCAGGATTGTTCAAACTCATCCAAGGTCAGCTCGTGGAAGCCTTTCCAAGAGGCGTTGCCGGCGTGGTTGATCAGGACATCGACCGGGCCCAGTTCCTCGCGCACTTGGGCAAAGCCCCGGGTCACCTGCTGGGGGTCGGTGATATCCGCGGGTACGGCAAGGGCCTTCACACCTTCTTGCAGCAGTTCTTCGGCCAGTCCCTCGATATAATTAGGGGACCGGGCCAGCAACCCTACTTGGTAGCCTTCGCTTGCAAACTTCCTCACCAGCGCGGCACCTAAACCAGAGCCGACCCCTGAAATAACAGCCGTTTTGGACATGGTATTCTCCTCTTTTTAAGGTTGACACTTTAAGGTTGACACTTGCGGGATGACGCGGTTCCCAAAGTCTCCCGTGCATGTCAGTCCTCGGCCTGCCCTGTGATGTCTTGATCCCGGAGCTTGGGCGGGTTATGCTAAATTTAATTGGCGAACTTTCCGGGGCACATACCAGTATTGAATCAGAAGCGCGAAGCCGACTTCACACTCAATTGGGAGGATTGACATGCTCGTCGGATACGTCAGCAATGAACGCTATGTCGCCTTGGCCGATATGCTATTTGAGTTTCGCCGCGCCGACCGGGTTGCAACGGCGCGCTCGACCATTTCGGGTGCCGTGTACGCAGACATCGAACCTGGGGAGTACGAGGTCGTCTTGGGCGGGCCAGGCCACGGTTCAAAGATCGTGCACATGGAGGTGCGGCAAGACCAGCCATACCAGTTTCGCCTATTGTCGGACGGGCTGCTGGGCTACATGTGGCCCAAATGCGTGCGCGGCGGGGAACAAGCCGAATTCCGGGTGCACGGGGTGGTCGAGTACGAACTGGAACTGTGGCGCTACGGTGCCCAAAAGGAGTTCATCCGCCGCATCGGCACTTTTGACGAGCACGGGCCGCGGGCCAATATGCAGATCACGCCCGACGGCGATTACACCCAGACTGGCGTGCAGTGGAATAAGCACGGGTACCACAGCAAAGCCCTGAACCAATTCGTCGAGGCTCCCCAGCGCTCGGGGCTGTACTACCTGCACGCCCGCGACAAAGAAGGGCGCTTCTTTACCTTCCCTTGGGTCGTGGCACCGACCCAACCCACGGCACCACTGGCCGTGCTGGCCTCGGACATCAACTGGAACGCGTACAATAGCTTTGGCGGCCGCAGCAACTACATCCACGCCGATTGCTTCCCCCCAACGCCGACACTCAACTCGCGCCTCGAACTAAAGCGCTACACCGAAAAAGAGCACCGCACGTACAATGCGGAGACGTACGCGCCATTGTCGCTGGAACGACCCGACCCGTACAACCACATCGACGCGGACGAGGGGCTGACCGATCCCATTGCCGGCCGCCAGGGCTGCCACATGGCCGCAGCCGAGTGGCGTTTGTTCGGCTGGATGGAGCGCCAGGGCATTGATTACGACTTATACGGAGAGACGCAATTCCACTTTGATCAGGTGCCACTCGACCAGTACAAAGTACTGGTGATCAGCACCCATCCCGAGTACTGGTCCAAGGAGATGTACTTCCGGCTCAAGCACTGGGTCTTCGAGCGCGGCGGGCGCTTGCTGTACTTGGGCGGCAACGGACTCAACTGCGAGGTCGAATTCCTCGACGACCACCGCATCGTGTACCACAATACCAACTGGAGCCATTCCGAGCCCCAGTTCGCCGCGGACGGGCGGGAGTACGAGAGCCGCTTTGACCGGCGGGTGGAATCAGAGGCCAACTTATTGGGCGTGGTCTTTTCCTATAGCGGCATCATGACCGCCGCACCGTATCGGGTATTAGACGATACCCACTGGTGTTTTGCGGGAACGGGCCTGAAAAACGGCGATGTTTTCGGCGAAAAAAGCCTGCATCAGCGCATACCTGGCGGGGCCTCGGGCCACGAAACCGACAAAATCTCGCCGCAGTCGCCGACTAATACGCGGCTGCTGGCCAAGGGGCTCAACCCGGAAGAAGGCGGGGCCGAGATCGTCGAGCACGCGACCGCCAGCGGCGGGGCGGTCTTTTCAGTGGGCTCCATCTGCTGGCCAGCTTCCATTTTGGTCGACGAAGCCGTGTCCAAAATCACGGAAAATGCCATCCGTCGCTATCTGACCGATTAGGGAAAAGGCGACTCCACGGATTCAATAGGTCGCCCGACCGCCGCTCACGTCAAAGCACTGGCCCGTAGCAAAGGTCGATTCGTCCGAAACTAAAAACAAAATAGTCGCCGCCACTTCTTCGGGGCGGCCCAAGCGGCCGAGGGGGATTTTGGCGGTCAAGAAATCGACTCGGTCCTGGTCCATGCCCTGCAATATCGGCGTGTCAATCAGGGCCGGAGCCACGCAATTGACGCGGATGCCGCAGTCCAAAACCTCTTTGGCAAGGGTTTTGGTAAAGCAGATGACGCCCGCCTTGGATACGGAGTACGGTGCCATATTGGCGTTGCCCTCTTTGCCGGAGATAGAGGCCAGCGAGCAGATGACTCCACTCTGTTGCGGCAGCATGTAGCGCAAGGCAGCCCGCGAGCACAGAAAGGTCCCCTTGAGATTGATGTCGAGAACGCGGTCCCAGTCGTCTTCGGCTAAGTCTTTGACCGGCGTGTCCGTGCCGACAATGCCGGCGTTGTTGACCAAGATGTCGAGACCGCCCAACTGGTCGGCAACTTGGGCAAAGGCCCGGTCAATCGAAGCGGACTGGGCTACATCGACGGCAAGGCCGATGGTCGAACCGCCGATTTCAGCAGCCGTCCGCTGCGCGCCATCGACGTCGATATCTAAGATGGCCACCTGGGCACCCTCAGCGGCGAGGCGCTCGGCAATGGCGCAGCCTATGCCGCGCGCGGCACCGGTGACAACGGCGTTTTTTCCCTTAAGGGGTTGCGGGTCCATCTGGTTTTCTAAGCTCCCTAATTAGCAATAAATTAATCGCCGCCAAAATTGGCGGACATATCGCCTACTGCGGCAAACCGATGCCGATTGACTTGCATGGCTTTTGGTCTCCATATATTGCAGTTTTATGGCGATACCAAGGAAAAATAATGCCCAATGATAGGCTTTCCAAAGGCAGTAGAGCAAATGTAGTAGCGGTGGTTTTGCTGCTGGCCTCAATCCTCACCAAAGCGACAGCCGAGACTCGCTTCGTCGAAGTAGCACGGCAGTCTGGTATTGACTTTGCCAATGTCTCAGGCACTCCCGAGAAGAAGTACATAATTGAGACCCAAGCCGCCGGCGTGACTGCGTGGGACTACGATCTCGATGGGGACCCCGATTTGTACTTTACCATTGGTTCCCACCTCAAAGGAGAAGGGGCACCAGCAAACGCCCTATTTCGCAACGACGGAGGGCAGTTCGCCAACGCAACAGCAGGTAGCGGCACCGGCTTGCAGGGATGGAGCATGGGAGCCACGCCGGCCGACTATGACCTCGATGGGGACGACGATCTCTACGTCACGCGCTGGGGTCGCAACGCCTTGCTCCGCAACGAGGGCGGGGGACGCTTCACCGAGGTCGCTGCGTTCGCCAACGTCGATGACAATCGTTGGGGAATCGGCGCGGCATTCGCCGACTACGACCTCGACGGCGACCTCGATCTCTACGTCGCAAACTACATCAAGTTCGAACTCAATGGTCCCCCGTTCTACGACAAGTGGTGTAATCACAGGGGAATAAAGGCCGCTTGCGGTCCAGCCGGCTTCAACGCAGAAAGAGATGTCTTATTCCGCAACGACGGAAACGGCACCTTCAGTGACGTGAGCGCGGCTGCGGGGATTGACAACCCACCTCGTTATGGCATGCAAGTCGCCTGGGGCGATCTCGACGCGGATGGCGATCTCGACGCGTACGTGAGCAACGATGGACACGCCAATTCCCTATTGCGCAACGACGGGCGCGAGAAGTTCACCGAAATCGGCATGTCGTCGGGCGCGGCCTTCAGCGGCGATGGCCGATCCCAAGCTGGAATGGGAGTAGCTCTTGGCGACGGCGACGGCGATGGCTTGTGCGACATCTTCGTCACCAATTTCTCCCAGGACCACAACACGTACTACGAGAATGCAGACACCGGATTTTTCACCGACATCAGTGGCCAAGCAGGACTAGCCGGCAGTAGCCGCCCTTTTATGGGGTGGGCCACCTTCTTTTTCGACCACGACGGCGATACTGACCTAGATCTATTCGTCGCCAACGGCCACCTCATGCCTGCCATTGACCATGCCGGTAGCGGGCTACACTACGCGCAGACAAACCAGCTATACCGCAATGACGGGGGCAGCAGATTTACAGAGATCAGCGGGCGCGCTGGCCCTGGGTTTGGCTTGGCAAGGGTGAGTCGCGGCGCAATCCATGGCGATCTGGACGGCGACGGCGACCCCGATATTGTAGTAGCCAATCTCGACGCGCCGCCAAGTTTACTGCGCAACGACGGCGATCGCATCCATCACTGGCTCGGGCTAGACCTGCAGGGTCCACTTGGAAACCGCCACGGGATTGGTGCCTACGTCCTAGTGCGGTCGGGGGGCCGCGAGCAACATCGCCAAATATTCAGCGGCGACGGATTTATGGGGCAAAACGACCCGCGCCTCTTCATAGGGCTGGGAACGGCGCGCATTGTGGACCACTTGGAAGTGCGCTGGCCTTCCGGGCAGGTACAGCACTACCAGAACCTGACCGCAGATCGTTTCTACCTGATCCATTACCAAGACGGGCTTACAGTCCGAGGAGATGGGGAGAGGATGGGCTCTGAATGAGGCGACAGCTACCGCTAGGCACCTTGCTGTTACTCAAGGCGATTCTCGTCGAGGGCTGCGGCTACCAAGAAGAACAGCCCGCTCCTCAGACTGCGGAGGTTGAAACGACCCCCCTTGCTGCGGCTGCCGCCATCGACAAGGCGCACAATCTGCTCGATGTCCGTCAGTCCGAGGAAGCGGAACGAATTCTCAGGGAAGCCTTGGAGGTCGCCCCGGAACACGCACAACTCAACAATCTGCTCGGCGCAGCCCTAGTGGAGCTCAGCAACTTTGCAGAGGCCGAAGCCCGCTTTCGCAGAGCAGCAGAGCTGGATCCAACCCTAGCGGATCCCTTGGCCAGACTCGGCTGGCTTCTCTACGAAAAGCAGGGGAAGGCGACTGAGGCTAAGGCACTGTTGCAGCAGAGCCTAGAACTCGACCCCAACCACGAGAGGGGTCGCTATACACTGGGACTCGTGCATCAACGCGAGGGCGAACTGGACAGCGCCGCCATGGTGTACGCCAGCCTACTGGAGCGAATACCATCGGCCGAAGCTCACCGCCAACTGGGCCTGACCTATCTGCAGCAAGGCAAACTGGAGCGCGCCCAGCGATCCCTCCAAGAAGCGGCGCGTTGGTCCCCGTACGACTCCCAAACCCTAGTGGGGTTAGGCCAAGTAATGGCCCGCCAAGGCAAGGCCGACAGCGCCCGGCTGATCCTCAAAGGGGCGGAGAAAATACGCCAAGAGGAAGAGGAACTTCGCCCTTTGCGAGACGCCGCCACGCGCTATCCGAATCGTCCCCAGTCGCACTTCAACTTGGGGGTGGCATACTCCCGCATGGGACGGTTGAAGTTGGCTCAGCAGGCGTACCGACGAGCCTTGAAAACGGATCCTTCGTACGGGCGCGCCTACAAGGGCCTCGGAACCCTTGCCATGTCCGCGGGGGAGTTGGAGCAAGCCGAGATTCTCTTTGTGAAAGCCCTCGCGCGCGACTCGACTCTAGCCACGGCGCACAACAATCTAGGGCTGATCTACCACGCCAGAGGCCACCATGCGGAGGCCGTCGCGCAATTTGAAGCCGCTGCTCGCGACGCTCCGCAACAGGCTCCTCTCTGGGCCAATGTAGCACGGGCCTATCGCGATCTGGGACGGGCCGAGCAAGCGCGCCGGACGGCAGCAAAGGCCCTAGCGATCGACTCTACATTTCACGGTGCAAGGGAGATACTCGGAGACGCGTACTTCCTGGACGGGGCGCTGGAGAAGGCGCTAGAGACCTGGCGTCGCGTCGCAGAGACAACGCCTAACGATACAGCGCTAGCCGCCAAGATTGAGCGGGCCGAGCAATTGTTAGAGAGCAGACCGCGATGACCCGCGTGTGGGAAAGGATCAAGCTGATCATAGTGCTCCACATCATCGCCAATCCGCTCGGCGCAACGGGTCCGACGCCGGTCCACTTCGTGGACGTGGCCGAGGAGACGGGCTTGGTTTTCCACCACGAAACCGGAGCATGGGGAGGCCACTACCTGCCCGAGACGATGGGAGGGGGTGTCTGCGTTCTCGACTTCGACGGAGATGGTCGGCTCGATGTGTACGCCGTCAACGGCGCGCCCGTAGTCCCTCCGCCCGAAGCCCCCAGCAGGAAGCCCGTCAACGCCCTTTTCCGCCAGACCGCCGCAGGTCGTTTTGTTGAAATGGGTGCTGCTGTGGGGGTGGACCACAGAGGGATTGGCATGGGCTGTGCGGTCGGCGATTGCGACAACGACGGCGACCCGGATCTCCTCGTCACCAACTACGGATTCGATGCATTCTACCGCAACAATGGGAACGGCCAGTTCGACGAAGTCTCTATCTCCACCGGACTCGCCGACAGCCTGTGGAGCACGGGCGCAGCTTTCGGAGACGCCGATCTGGACGGCGACTTAGACCTGTATGTGGTCCACTACGTCGAATTTGATCCCGAGCGTCAGACCGGGGAGATGGCTCCCTACCTCGCCGATCTGTCGCTGGCGCGGGTAGAGGGCGAAGAGTTGCCAGCAGCCTATCCGCGGCCGTCCAGCTTTCCCGCGAGTCCAGATCGCATGCTGCGCAACGAAAATGGGCGGTTTGTCGACATCAGCTACCAAGCGAATCCAGACGTTATTGCCGGAAGGGGACTAGGGGTCGTCTTCGGCGACTACAACCTCGACGGTTGGCCCGATCTCTACGTCGCCAACGACGGAAATCCCAACTTCCTCTACCACAACCGGGGTGATGGGACCTTTGAGGAAGTGGGAGCGGCCTCGGGGACGGCGTACGGACTGTCGGGGCAGGCCGAGGCCGGCATGGGAGTCGACTTCGGCGACTACGACAACAACGGCTTTCCAGATCTGACGGTCACCAACTTCCAAGGAGAGCCAAACGATCTCTACCAAAACACGGGAATGGGTTTCTTTGCCAACGCCACGTACAGTTCGGGGACCGGCTGGGTAACGCTCCCTTTCCTAGGGTTTGGAACTGCGTTTTTGGATTTCGATAGCGATGGATGGCTCGACCTATTCGTCGCCAATGGGCACGTCTTGGATAACGTCGAGCGCTTCGACCCATCCACCTCCTATCCGCAGCGCAATCTGCTGTTCCACAACAACGGCGCAGCCCAGAGTGGAGAGAATCGGTTCGTCGAAGTAGGTGCCGCATCCGGACCGGGGATGGCCCAGGTTCGAGTGAGCCGGGGGAGTGCAGTAGCAGACTGGAATGCAGACGGCGCGGTCGATCTGCTGGTGGCCAATATCGGCGAACGGCTTTCCCTTTTGCGCAACGAGAGAGGCAATGGACATCACTGGCTCGGGGTGAGACTCCAGGGACAATCGAGCAACCGGGATGGAATTGGTGCACAAGTCTGTGTTCGAACTGGTGAACTGAGACAGTGCCGGGAGGTACGGGGGGCCGGGAGCTACCTAAGTCACAGCGAATTGCGGCTCCACTTTGGTCTAGGATCGCACGCCGCAGTGGATTCTGTCGCGGTGCGTTGGCCCTCCGGGGGCGTGCAGCATCTGGTGAACGTCGAAGCGGATCAAACGCTGTTTGTGCTAGAGCCCATTACCGGTGGGGAACGCCGAGGGCATGGACCGCGATAGATTTGCCTGTCGAATACAGAGCCTCGGAGAACTTAAATTAGTTGACGGACTTAGCTTTCAATGATTATCTTGACCAATACTTGTATATTTTTATAAGTCTTTTATAAACATAAATTTATGTTGTTAATATTCCTAATATCAATCGCGGTGGTCGCCTGTGGGCAAGGAGATCCGGTCGTTGCCCGAGTCGGCGACGCCGAAATCTCGCTGTCGCAGGTGGAGCAGTTTGTGGAACGATTGCCCCAAGGCCTGCGCAGCCAAGACACCGGTCGCGTCGCGACCGTGGATCACGTCTGGTCGCTCATCGACCACCACCTCATTCTCGCAGAAACCCGTCGCCGAGGGCTCGCTGACGACGCCGAGATTCAGCGCAAACTAGTCCACCAACAACGCCGTTGGCTGGCTCAGCTGTACAGAGAGCGGAGTGGAATCGCGGAAATCGCAGTTTCCGCAGACGATGTAGAGCGGACCTTCCTCCGCTTGGGGTTCGATAAGGAGCGCCTCCTCACTCGGCTCATCGTCGCCGACGAAAACCTGCTAGCAGAAGCTCTCGGGCGAATTCGTTCCGGAGCGCAGTTAGCTGAGGTCGCGCATGCGTACGGGGCAGAAGACTCAGTCTCTCTAGGGGATGGGACCGTCGGCTGGGTCGGCCGCGAGGCCCTGGCCCGCTATCGCATACCAGAGGAAGTGTTCTTCTCCATCCAAGATGGGCGGCTTGCCCCTGTCGCCGACTTGGGCGGAGCGTGGCAGATCTACCAGTTCGAGAATACGCGCTCGCGGCCCTTGGCGGATGTGTGGGATCTGGTACACGAACGAACTCTCAGGGAGCACCGGAGCCGGCGAAGCTACCAAGAATACGAGAAACTGGCCCGCCAACTAGAACTTCGCGTGAGGCTGGAGGGGCTAGAAGCCGCCCTCGCATTCGGCGGCGCTGGCGTCACTCCTCAGAGCCTCGCGGAGCCATTGGGCACCCGGGTGCTGTGCGACTTCGGCGGAGACTCGCTGACCGTGCGCGACTTTCTGACCTCGTTGTTGCACATTGGCTTCCGCGGTGCCCTGAGGGACAGCGGCCACGTGATGCAGTTGGCAAGCTCCGAGGTACTGCCGGTCTATCTGTTCGCGGCGTCGGCCCGCAGTCAGGGGTGGGATAAAGAACCCGAATTCCAAGAATTCGCCGAAAAGGAGCAACAACAGTTGATGCTGGAGGCCCTTGAGGAGCAGGCAGCAGCAGAGAGCGGTCCCATGGAGGAAGAAGACATCCGCGCGTATTACGACCGCAATAAGGGGCAGTTCCGGGTGCCGGAGTCCGTCGTCATTAGGCGTCTCTATGTGGACACCTATGAACAGGCGCGGGACCTGCGAGAGGAGATCGACGCAGGAGAAGAACTCATCCGACTTCTCGAGCGCCCGTTGGTCGCCCGCCACGTCCACCCTCGGTTGCAGGGGGTACGGCGATTTTTCCGCATTCACGAGACGCACTTTCCGGAGTTGGTCGCGGGGGCGTTCGACGCCGCGACAGGCGATGTCGTCGGCCCAGTGCCAGTCGGGGACGGCTTCGCGGTCTTTGAGGTGTTAGAGCACATAGAGCCGGAAGTGCAGCCGTATGACGAGGCCCGCCCAAAAGTGCGTCGGTTGCTGCTCAAAGCGAGAAAGGACGAAGCCATGGCGGCCCTTATTCGCAAACTCAGGGAGCAACACCAAAATCAAATAACGCTCTACGACCTTCCAGTTGGTAAAGCGGGTGCGGAGGAATTGTAGCGGATGAAGACTTCCCGTAGAGTTTTGCTCTGGTCCGTCGCGGCAGGTCCGATCTTGTGGTTTTGGGCAGGACTGACTCTAAAACCGGTGCAAGCCCAAACGGCAGAAGGATTCGATCAGCGGGGCAACGAACTCGTCGTGGACCGCCTAGCGCACTGGCAGACGTGGAAAATGCCCAACCACTTGGTGTGGCTGGACGGCAGTGGGACGGTACAGGTCCGGGACTTTCGCACCGTCTACAATGTCCTAGACGATCAATCCTTCAGACGCCAAGTGGACATTAGCTCGGACAAAGCTCGAGTGATGAATCTGGACAGCACTCGATCCGTCGATGTGAAGGGCTTCTTCAAGGAGGACACCGCTGGCAATCCTGTTTTCGATTACTTCCTCCGTCCCGGCCCCAGCAGGGCCGGTTCGAACTTGGAACTAGCGCCCAATCTCGTCGATGGAGATCCAACGACGTTCTGGGAGCCAGATCTCAACGATTCCGTGGAAGACTGGTGGGTGGAAATTTCGCTGGGGCGGACGATTCCAGTGGAGCGGATCCGTTTGCAGTACGTCGACGGGGAATTGGGCGACCCTTTCCGCCGTCTTCTCTTGTTCCTCGAAGACGCCCAGTTCCCACTGGTGGATGAAGATGCGAATTTCCAGTTTGAGGTACTAGAGCCGCTTCCAGGTATCAACGAAGATCGACGGGAGATCGTCATCGACGCCGAGCAAACAAGCGGCCTGTTGTCCGCCGCTGGGAGTGGCTTGGTGGAGAAACGACTGGAGCAACCCAAGGCGAGTTTGAGTTGGAACGGGAAGCTCATCGAGACGATTCGCTTTCAAGTGACTGACACTAAGGGAGACAGAGCCGAAGAGATCGCAGAGAGCGAGTATCTGGAGTTACCAGTCGAGGCGCGCGGCGAGATCGAATACTTCTCAAAGACCGAGACAGGGCGGGGAGAGCCCGTGGATTCGACGACCTATTTCGAACTACCAGCGGACCGCCGCGGCGAGAGGCGTTTCTTCCGCCGCGAACTGCCTCGCCTGGCGGAAGTAGATGTGTGGGGCTGGGGCGACAATGTGGCCTTCAACATGATCGAGGGCGGAGGAAGGATCATCCAACAGCTCCCCAGCGGGGGAGGGGAGCAGGCCTTCGACGGAGTCTTGGCCAGTTTCTACCAGAACAACTATTGGCTGGAAGAGACCCCGACTGAGAATATGATGATCGCCGACCTCGGCGGGACCGTGTGGGCCAAAGAGTTCCGGGTGCTGTCTCAGGGCTACTTCCAGTCGCCTTCGATACGGGGTTATCTACTCCGGGGCAGCGCGGGAGAACGCGATTCAGAGGGCCGACTGAAATTCACGCGAATCAGCTCCCAAGAACGCGAGATCAATTCCAGCGTGGGATTCTTCCTCGAATTGGCCGACGTACTGGAACCAGCCCAGCAGGTGCGGTTCTTCGAGTTTCGCGCCCTAGAAAACGATCCGGGCGGCACGGTCACGATCAGCCGGACTCCAGGGGTCGGCGAGTTCATGGTCTTTTCGGAAGGGCCTCCCGCAGAAGTGATCCTCACCTCCGGCCCGATGGCAGTGCCCGAGCAGTCCAATCTCGTCTCGATAAACTGGGAGGCAGAAACGCCTCCGGGGACGAGTGTCGAGCTGAGAACCCGGACGGGCAGCGAGGTCGAGCGCCAGATCAAGTACTACAACTCGGGCGGCGGCGAAGTCACGGCGAAAAAGCACAAAACGCTCGCCTTCTTTCTCAGAGGACCGATCGACACCGTCTTTGTTCCCACTGCTGACTGGAGCGAATGGAGCGAAGCCTATGTCCGGCCGGGGTCCGAAATCACTTCCCCGAGCCTGCGCCGCTTCGTCCAGATTGAGGCGCGCCTAAAGGCCGAGGCGGGAGCCGACCCGCCAGCCATCAAGTCGGTGAGCATGGAGTACACCGATCCTTCGGTCGTTGGACTGGCCGGGGAAATCTGGCCTCAGGAGGTCATCCCAGGCAGGCGCGACACCTTTGCGGTGTTCGTCAGTGCCGCCGTCGTAGAGCGCCCCGACCCAAGCCCCGGGTTCGACGAACTGAGGCTGCGTTCGGAGCCGGCCCTAGATATGGAGTTAATTGACGTAGCCCTCGGCGCGGAAGGAGAATTCGCCGCGGGAGAGCCCCACCGGTTGTACGCCAGTCGCGTGGAGGAGGGACTAGCCGCAGCCGAAGGGGACCTACTGCGCGTTCTGAGCGGTCGGGGAGATTCCTTGCAAGTTCGGTTTCCCGAGGTCTTGGACCGGGTAGCAGGCAACGGAACCAACATATTCTACCGCCGCGTCGAGGAGGGCGAAGAGGTGCCGACGAGCGAGGGAGGGACTCTGCTGGACCAAGTAGCATACAGCAGGCTTCCAGAACAGCAACGGGGGGCGATCCGCTACTTCCAGAAGCTCGAGGGAGATGACGGAGATAGTCTGAAGGAGGTGGATGAACAAACCTTCGCCGATCTCGCGCCGGAGGCGAGAGGGCCGGTGCGATTCTTCCGCAAGGCGACATCGTTGACGAGGGAGACCGCTTTCGACGAACGCGGCAACCGCCTCACGGCAGAGGCGTACGACAGTCTACCGAGAAATCGTCAGGGCACGGTGGTTGGCCATACGCGTCTAGTGCGCCTGCGGTTCGCGGCCGAGGTCTTCCTCCACGGAACCCGCTTGCAGCTAGCGGGGCGGAACGCCACTATCGGGCTGCCGTTCCAGTTGGGCGGAGGAGGAGAGGTAACGTCCCTGACGCCGGGGAGCGGGCTGGTGCTGAGCGCACTTGGAGCCGGCGATCTAGTGCGGGATATGGAAATCCAGCCCAACCCGTTTACCCCGAACGGCGATGGAATTAACGATGTGGCAACCATCGGCTTTTCGCTGTTCCGCGTGTTCGAACCTCGCCCGGTGACCGTGCGGATAGCGACGCTGGCCGGCCGGGAAGTGAAGCGCATTGAGCAGAATATGCTCGGTGGACGCCGATTGGTGCAATGGGACGGGCGAGACGACGGAGGGACTCTCGTGCCACCGGGTCTGTACATTGTCCAGGTGCATGGACGAGCCGATCAGCAAGGACTTGCCAGCACCCGGCGCAGCCGAGTCGTCGGCGTCGTCTATTGAACTCGAGCTTCAATGACAGTCGACGCCAGCGGACAACTCAAGGGAGGGTACTTGTGAGAAGCGGATATCTAGCCGCTTGGGCCGTATTGAGCGCGCTTGTTTTCCAGATTGGCAGCAGCGCCGCCCGGGAGGACTACGGTGCGCGCATCGGGGAGTCGCTCGGAGCGCCTTTACCGGGGCGGACCCAGGGCCCGATCGTCTTAGTCAACGCCGTAGATCCGGCCCTCCGGCGCTGGTATGTCAACCAAGAGTTGTTCCACGAGTACCAATGGCAGCAGTGGGAATACACCAACTACGCCAGATCCTTGTACAAGCGCTACGTAGATATCCGTCTCGAGGGAGATTCCTTTTACGACATCTATGGGAATTTCGTGACGCGTGGCTTTCTCATATACAACAATGCCCAAGACCGGCCGGCCCAGTTCGGCAATACGCTATTCAAGTCGAACCGCTTCGACCAGTGGTTCTCAAACGTCGTCATCGCCCAAGACAAAAAGGGGCAGTACGGTTATTCGCTGACGGTCAGCAGCGAGCTTAATACGACCCTCACACCGCTGACCTTCCGCAAACCGACGTTCGATGGGGTGCAATTCGACATTGCCACGGATCGAGTCGAGGGCACGGTCTTGTACTCGCGCATTAGCAACCCCGGCGGTGAATCCACAGCCGACCTAGAACTACAGCGCACGAACAATACCATCTTGGTCGGCGGACGCCTGCAAGGCCAACTGACGGACTCCGCCATACTGGGGTTTACCATGATCAATGCCCACCAGTCGAACACCCTGAACGACGAGTTGGCGGGCAATCCGTTCAAGGGCGGACTGACGATCGATCAGAACCAGACGATCGATTTTGTCGAGGTGGTGTTGCGCGACGATTCCCCAGAGGATGGGGTGGGCGGAGCCGCATTTTTTGAATCTGGATCCGACGTGGTCATCACCTATAAGGACGGAACCGTAGATCGAGGGACGGATATCGGCTTTGGCCCGGCGATCTCCGGCGGGTTTCAGCGCGCTGGGTTCCTAGCCGCAGATGGGACCGAGGAGATCCGACTGAAATACGATTTCGACAATCCTCGTTTCACGGCGAACGCGAAAGCCCCAAAGGACTCGGTCATGCAGGTGGAGTTCGAGTTGGTGGTGGGCAATGACTACCAGATTTGGGCTACCTCGAACAGACAGATCAATCGGCAAGGCCAGACCGTGCTGCTGCTGATGGAGCGGGCGGCGGGAAACGTCCAGGATGTGTCGAATATCCGCACCGTGGGCTTTGCATACGGCCTGCCGACAGCCACGCATATCATGGGCGCAACCTTCGAGTTGCTCGATGTGCGCGGCTTCAACTTCTACGGCGAGGCCGACCTCAATTGGAACTATCGTAAATTCCCCAACCGGAACCTAGAGAGGCACAGCACGAGTTCGGGACTTGCAGGGAAGCCGTACCGGCCCGCTTGGTTCATCAATGCTTGGAAGCGGGCCGGTCCTGTCTCCCTGTTCGCGGAAGCCTTCGGGATGGACCCGCACTACAACACCACGACATTTGTGACCGCCGGCAATGGCCAAATTGACTACGAGAGTCCGCGCCGTGGGCTAGTGGAATTCGTCGATGACAACGACGATCACGACCGATTCCCCGATAATGTGCGCTTCGACTTCCTGCCCGGCGATGACCGCGTCTTTCCCGGCTGGGACCAGAACAACGACTTCATCCCCGATTTCAACCAGAACGACAACGCAGTCCGCGCCAATCGCCGGCCCGATTACGACGAACCATTCCTGCGCTTTGACGTCGATAGGCCGGAATTCCTATTCGGTGTTGACATGAACAACAATTTCTGGGTGGACCAGTTCGAAAACGACACTGAGCCGGACTATCCTTACCGCAAGGACCACAGAGGGTTCAACGTATACGCCGCGTATGATTTGACGCCCGGACTGCAGATAGCTGGGGGCGCGATGCGCGAGCACCTGATATCGTCGGACCATAAGAATGAGCAATACTACGCGCTCGTGAAAATGGACGGCAGCTCGGCGCGCTGGGGTGATTTTAAACTGTTCGAGATGTCGAAGCGCGTCGAGGACGACATCCCGGATCGCCTGCTTCAATGGCTGCCCAGCCAGTCCATCGATGGGGGCACATTGACGCAGGTGGAGGATCCCATGCTTGCGCGCGACACGTGGGTGAATCACTTCTTCGCCGGGCACAAGGTCCGCATCGGCCGGACGAAAGTCGAGACGCGGGTGAATTACACGCTGTTTCACCAGCTCATGGACGAGCGCACGCGCAAAGAATTCGACCTGCGCAAAAGCGACTTCTTCTTTGGAGCGATCAATAAAATCAGGTACCGCCGTCAAATAGGCGCTTTGACCGTCGAGCCACGCTGGAAAAGCGAGTTTCTCAAACAGACGCGCGGCTTGTTTGGCGAGGAGCAGCGCGAACAGCTAAGAGAGTTGTTCAGCGTCATTGTGGAAATGGGTTTCCTCACCGATAGTACGCTGCAAGGGGGCATAGAGTACCTCTGGAACGAGGATTTTGCGAAGGATGCCAACGACTTCAGGTCTGTGTCGCTGGGGCTGCAGTTGACCAACCGCTCCACGTACCTGGGGTATAAAATCGTGGCCTTGGCCGGGACGCGGTTGCGGACTAGGGACTTCGAATTCTCAGACGCCGTCACGACCAATACGACTTTCGTAAGCGTGTTCGCAGGTCTTCACTAGATGGGCATTGGAAAGCAAAAGAATGCGTTTGGATCGCGTAAGAGGGATTGGCGATGAAGGGCGCGAATGCTTGGGAGTGGGGAGGCCTGTTGGCGGCCGGTATTGCCGTGCGGCTCGCGCACCTGGGGCAGTGGGAGCAGAGCGCTCTGGGGGAAGTGGTAGTAGGAGATGCAGCGCACTATGTGGGAGGGATGGGAGATGGAGGGTGGTACTCGCCACTTTATGCGACGCTGTGCGCGGTCGCGATGCAGGAGGAGATAGGCCTGTGGGTACTGCGCGTGATCCAGGTCGGGATAGGAGGGCTCGCCTGCGTGCTGGTGTGGTCAATCGGCAGACAGCTATTCTCGCCAGCGGTGGGCCGAGGGGCGGGTATTGCGGCCGTGCTGTACGGTCCGGCGATCTACTACGGGGGCGAGATTACGCCGGCGGTATTGGCCGCTTTCTTGGGCCTGTTGCTCCTGCGGGGATTGGTGGAGTCGGCTGGTATGGGACCATTGCGGGCTGGGGTTATGGGAGTGCTGGGCGGCGTGGCCTCAGTGGTCGATTTCCGGGCACTATTCGCCGTCGTCGTGGCTTTGGTATGGGTGGCGAAGGGAGACGGAGGGCGGAGAGTGGGGTGGTGGTTTTTCGCGGGAGCAGCTTTGGTACTGGTTCCGGGAGGGATGGTATGGGGCTGGGAGGGATTAGTACCCTCGGTCCGTGGCTTAGGACTGGAGGAAATGGCAACGCGGGCGTATTTGTTTTGGCATGGTGCCGAGGTCTTGGGCGATATAGACCCCTATCGCGCTGCTGCGCCTTCGTGGATCTTGGCTCCCCTCATGTGGCGATCCTTGTTGGGGTTCCCCTTCGGACTGGTAGGACCTCTGGCTCTAATGGGATTTCTCGTCGCAGTCCGCGGGGAGGGAAGAGATCGGATTCGCGCACTGCCCCTGTTGTTCGCCGGCGCTTGGATGCTGGGATCGGTGTTGGAAGAGGCGTCCGGTCGCTCGCGACTGAGTGCGGCCTTGGTCTTGCTTCCCGGCGCATTGGCGGCGATTCCTCTGTTGCTGGAAAAAAGACAGAGAGTTCGGGCCGTCGCCTTGGCCCTGGTTCTACTGGTGGCGAATCTCCCTCTTGCAGCCGCAGCCGGGGCTCGGAGTTCACACGACACGTGGGAGGGTTACGCCTACCGGGAGTTGGGCATGGAAGCCAATTCCATTGCCGCATACGAGCGGGCCATCGAGGCCGAAGATGCTGGAATTCGACCGTACGCAGAACTGGCGAAAATCTACTTCGATACCGGAGCGTACGAACACGCGGCGGAAATCTACCGCTCGCTGGTGCAGCGGCATGCGGTCGACAGGGACATCTGGGTCGCGCTGGCGGAGTCTTACTTAAGGGCAGGTCGGGCGGAGGAGGCTGCGGCGATTTACGCCGATCTGGTGGCGCAAGAGAGCGAGCCCTCTCTCGCGGGGAGACTAGGCGACGCCCGTGCGGCCCAAGGGGCTTTCGACGACGCCATTGCAGCCTACCAAACGGTCGTGGCGGCTTGGCCCGACAGCCATCGAGTGCGCTTCCAGTTGGCCCGCACTTGGGAGCAGCAGACCGCGCTGGACTCCGCCGCCGTCCACTACGGAATCATCGTCGGGCTAGCGGAGTGGGAGGGCCTTGTGGGGTGGCGTCTGGCGCAAGTGTTGGGCCGCATGGGAAAAGATAACTTGGGGCGCATCGAGAGGCTGTTGCGCGACGTGTTGGCAGATTACCCCGATTCGGCCCCGGCTCTATTGTGTATGGCAGGTATGCTGCACAGAACTGGCAGCAACGAAGAAGCCCTTATGCACTTGCAGAAGGTAGCGGCAATGCATCTAGACGAGTACCGCGCCTACGGATTGATGGAAAGCGTTTACCGAGCCATGGGACAACCTGAAGAAGCGGCTCAAGCCGCCGAACTATACCGGGAGAAGCGGTCGCGACAGCGGGCCGACCGCCGGGTCTTGGGAGCTCTGGAAGCACTGCTCCAAGGGGCCACCCAGTAGACGGGGGGTGAGAGAATATGACCCTGTTCAAATATGCCGCGCGAATTTCCACAAGTGCTCAATTGGGGAGTTGCCCGTCGCCAGCATTGGAGACGCAAGGCACGGGAATGAGACGGCAGGCACAGTGGGTCTTTTCGGCGCTTGTAGCAGTGGGGCTGGTGCTGGGCGGGCAGGAGGCGCTCCATGCAGCCGAGAGGCTAACGCTCGGCAAAGGAGGAGAAATCGACTGGCTAGAGGGAGCGTTGAGCGGAGCGGACGTGGAGACGATCCTCCCCGAGCACCGCACGCTTCTCGACCCCAATGTCACCGAGGTAGGGATCGCCCCGTCGAACCTGATCGAATTTGCGAACGAGGATCACCCCGAGGCCATTCTGCCTCGGCAGGTCAGAGAAGGCACCAACGTCGCCAGCCAAGTCTTCGATTTCGGAGGTTCGATTACTGCGCCCTCGGTAGCGGACATCGAGGGAGAGGAAAAGAGGAAGATCCTTGAGAGTCTCATCACTGAGGACCCAACCGGGCTGGCTTTGGCGCGCAAGGACAACAACGCCCTCGGAACCATCGTCAACATAGATCTCGGGACCCGCATAGGGGTCCGCAGCATACGCTTCTTTCCTCGCAACACGGTGTTTCCCAACCCTACCGCGCCGTTCCAGGCGGATTTTCTCCGGAAATTCAGGATCCGGGTAAACGATGGCCTCAATCTGACCGACGCCGGTAATCCAATCTGGGAAGAATTTCTGGTCGAGAACGATAACGTGGACCCAGTGACCACAATTCCACTGGAGCCGCCCCGTCTGCTGCGGTTCGTGCGGCTAGAAGCGATTTCGGGCATCTCCTTCGAGTTAGAGAAAGTACAGATCTTCGGAGAGGGATTCCTCCCCGCCGCCAGATATGTCTCGCCCATCATCGACATGAAGGCCGGCACCAATTGGGGGCGACTCCGCTGGGATCAGGTCGCAATCGGCGATGAAGAGGCTGCGAGAGTGGAGATACGCACCCGAACCGGCAGCGATATCACGCCCTTTGTATATACCCGCAAACAGGTCGGCAGAAGGGACGCCGAGGAAATCGCGACCTCCCTCGCCAATTCTCTCGAACCGCTGACGCGGAAGGAGTACGTGAAGCTGCCGATTCGGGGCGTTGTGGGAAAGGACGAATTCGAACGCGGATCTGTGCGCGACGATGTCGAAAACTGGAGCCCGTGGTCGGCGCCGTACGACCCTGTGGCGGGCACGGGTGAGGACGGAACGGAGATCACTTCGCCAGGTCCGCGACAGTACGTCCAAATCCGCGCGGACTTCATCAGCGAGGACCTGAACTCCGCGGTAGCACTGGAGAACCTGTCCTTCACCTTCACCTCGCCCCCACTGGCTAGGGAAGTGGTAGGCGAAGTATTCCCCCGCGAGGTGGCGGGAGCAACGGACGTGCCTTTTGTCTTTGCCGTGCGCACGGAAATGGAGGCCGGGCTGCAGGGATTCGACGCCATCGAGGTGCGGTCGGACCAGCCGATCAGGAGCGTGCAGGGAATCGAGATCCTTGACGGCGACCAGAACCGCATTCTCGAGCGGAATTTCGCAGTCCAAGGTGCGCCGACAGAAGAGGAGGACGCAGCCATACAAGAGTTGGATGAGAGGCGATTCGTGGTGCGCTTTCCCCAAGTGCGCGAGAGCGGTACCGTCGTCATGGTGCGATTCGTGGGCAGGATGCTCTCTTTCAGCAACACGTTCAAGGGACGGGTGTTGCTAATTGAAGAGGAAGCGTTTCAGGATGTGCTTTCGGGCAACGCGGCCTATCTGGGCGCTGACGACGCGCCAGGGCGTTCCGGTGTCACTGTGCTGAGTCCACAACTGACCACGGGGCGGCTGGTGCGAAATCTCAAGGTCGATCCCGTGGTCAGCCCAAACGGGGATGGAATCCGCGATCGGGCGTCAATCAGTTTTGAAGTAGTGACTATCGTGGGCCAAGCCGGGATCAATGCGGCCGTATTCGACCTGTCGGGCCAGCGCATAAGACAGCTTATAGCTCGTCCGGGAATGAACGGCCTGTACGATTCGCAGCGCTTCGGCGACTTGGCCTGGGATGGCCGGGACGAGTTGGGGCAGCTAGTAGCACCCGGCATGTACGTGGTCCGCGTCGAAGTCCAGGCCGATGCGCGCCGCACCGGCGCTGCGCGAGTGATTGGAGTCGTATATTGACCAGCGCGCCGCAAAGCCGGCGCAAGGAGTTGGGCATGTTTCTCTGGAGACCTATCTGTCTGTTGAGCTGCGCACTGCTGCTGGCGGGCAGCGATGGAGGATGGGCGCGGTCTGAATTTCAGGTGGGCGTCGGTGCGGAGAATTCCTTCATCGACGTAGCCAGCGAAGGGGGAGGTGAATACTTGGTATTCGACCGGGATGGGCAGATCATCGATCGGCAGAGCATTGTGCCAGTGTCCTACGACCGAGTCGCGGATGAGGAAATCAGGGACTGGGGCACCATTGGAGAAGGGGCGCGGGCGAATGGGATGATGGATCTGAGTGAACCCTCACTCCGGCCTGTGTGGATCGACCCGAGCGCGAATCTAGTGGAGACGGTCGAGGAACGGGGCGGCTTTGTGGCTAGCTCTGGAGGCGGTGTAGGAGGGAGAATCGAACAGGGCGTCCTACAGAACATCGGAGACGGGGATTCCACCACGGCGATGGTCAGGGCAGTGGATCTATCGCCGACGGAAACAGGCGTCAACCACGGATGGATCAAGAACGCCATCGTCAACCTCGGGTGGGAGTTGCCCATAAACCGGATTCGGTTCTTTCCCCGCCCCTCCTTTGAGGACAACTTCCTCCCTTGGTTCGAGTTGGGCGTGGCCCCAGGCAGCGCGCCGATCGTCGACCGACCTTCCATCGCCCGGCGGGGTCAGCGGTGGTTCTATCAAATCAGTCGGGGCTTGACGGCCAAGAACGACCCGATCATCGACATCATCGAAAGCACGACGGAAAACCTCGATGTCGTGGTGGATCGACGGTTTCCCACTCGGCCGGTGAAGTGGGTCACCCTCCGCCCCATCAATCCCGAGCGCACGTGGGAAGTCGCCGAACTCCACGTTTTTGGCGAAGGCTACGTGCAGCAGACTGTTTACCGCACGGACATCCTGGATTTTGGGCGGCCCGTCGCTTGGAGCAAGATTCGTTGGGAGGGAGTAGAGCCAGAAGGGACGAGAGTGGAGGTGCGAACCCGCACGGGCAACACAGAGCAGCCGTTCCGCTACAGCAGGAAGCAGCGCACTGGGCAGTTCGCGTCGGTGGACCGGCGGGAATACAACGACGTCTTCAACGCGGTGAATGTGGCCGATCCCTTCTCTAGCGGCAGCACGCGGGGATTTGAACTGGTCAAGAAGGAGGTAGATATCGAAAACTGGAGCTTTTGGTCTCCGGCCTACGACTTCACCGCTGGCCTGCGGGATGCGAGCGAGCCGCCCTCAGCGTGGACGGATGGCGCAACTTTCTTATCGAAGAGCCCTGCTCGTTACCTCCAGTTCGAGGTATTGTTCTTTCCGACTAGCCAAACGGCTCCGCGGGTCGAGCGAATCGAGTTGCTCTTTGGCGAGGCCGTGGCCGACGCAGTGATCGGAGAAATCTCACCGACGGAGACCGCGAATTTCCAACCCCACACCTTCACCTATGTCGTCCGGCCCATCGTGCGAGAGGAAAACAGTGGTTTCGACCGATTGGAAATCGCCACCGCCACTCGCGTGGAGCGACTGCGTTCGGTGAAAGTGGATGATGCGGAGGTGGGAGCAGAGTTCCCCCGGGACATCCAGGATGACCGCATCGTCGTTGGATTCGAAAAGCTCGTGGGCAGCGAGGATACTGAAAAGCGCATTGAGGTGGTCTTCGACGTGCCGGTTTTGCGCTTTGGCCAAAAGTTCACTGGCTTCGTTTTCTCCAGCGACGATCCCGACATCCGCCAACAAGTGGAAGAGGGCAATGCCACCTTGCGCTTCAGTACCAATTCCCTGTCCGTGAAAACCCCTAGGGGAGGCGAACTCATCGGCGAACTGAAGGCCATCCCAGCAGCTTTCAGTCCCAACGGCGACGGCGTGAACGACCAAGTCCTAATCCAATATCAAGTCCGCGCTCTGGGAAACAGCGTGCCCCACATACTGACCCTGTACGATCTGGCGGGCAGGGTGGTCCGTCGGCTAGAGACAGAGCCCGGAGCAGCAGGGGTGTACGAGCGCGAGTGGAACGGGCGAAACGAGGCGGGAGAGCGCGTGCCTCCGGGAACGTATGTTTATACGGTAACGGTGGAAGCGGACCTGGGGAGGCAATGGAGCGCGGGTACCGTATCCGTGGTGTATTGAGTCCAGCGCTTCGCAAATGACAGTTGAGGATCCAGTGTCGAGTTGCACAAACACAGTGAGAAGCTATCTGAAATTCGCCATCGTGGCCGCGGTGCTGGGCATGGCCGGGGAGACGAGTGCCCAGTCGGGCAGTCGGCCCAACTATGGGAACCGGCTGGGAACGCAATGGAGGCACGAGACGAGTTTTTTGCCCCAAGGAGTGCAAGTAGGACTCAACTCGATTGATCCAGCAGTGAGGAAATGGTACGTGCCTCAGGAGTTGTTCGCCGAATACCGCTGGCGGCAGTGGCAGACGACCAACTACGCCCGCACTGATTTTGACCGCTATGTATCCCCCGAAATCGAGGGGAGCTACCTCTACGACATGTTCGGAAATGCAGTATCCAAGGGATGGCTCATCTACAACACGAGCCAGAACACGCCCGAGGAGTTCGGCAACAGGCTCTTCAAGGGAAATCGTTTCGAAAGGTGGTTCAGCCAAGTCGTGGTCGCGGCCGACGCAAAAGGAGGCACATACTACGCACTGACGACGTCCAACAATCTGCGGACCACCCTTACGCCGCTGGTTTTGAGCAAGGTCCAAATGGACGGAATCCAGTTTGACTTGGCGACGGATAAGTACCAGCAGACGCTGATTTTTTCTAGAATTAGCGGCCCCCGGTTGACCTTTAACCGGGACGACCGGCGCACCAATACCACGACCTTTTTCGGCGGACGATTTACTGCCGCTGTTGGCGATTTCGTGGCCTTGGGCGTGCACGGCGTCAACTCCCATCAGTCGAACTCGAAGATCGACGAGGCGCCGGTGGCGAGCTTGTTCAAGGGAAGGCTGACGGAAGATCAGAATGCCGTGCCCATCTCCGCGATTGAGATCGTACTCCGCGATGAATCTCCCGAGGACGGCACGGGCGGAGCCGCGTTCTTCCCCGGCTCCTCGGACATCATCATCACCTATGAAAGTGGCCTCGTCAACAGAGGCAAGGATATTGGCTTCGAACCCGTATTGGAGGGGGGCATCCCGGCAGGGGGAAGGTTGGAGGCCAACGGCAGTGAAGAGATCCGACTCCTCTACTCCTTCGACGATCAGACCTTTGTCCACCGCGCAAGCGGCGCCAAGGACGAGATCACCAAGGTCGAATTCGAACTCACAGTGGCCAATGATTACGACATCTCGATGAGTTCCGACCGCCAGTTGAATTCCGCGGGGGCGAGAGTGCTGCTTCCGGTTACCCAAGCCGAGGGGAATATCCAAGATTTGGGCAATCTCCGGACCCTGCGGTTTGAGTACGGCTTGCCAACGGCCACTCAGATTCTCGGCGGCAGTCTCAGTGTCTCCGATGTGCTGGGCTTCCGGCTGTACGGAGAGTTCGACCGGAACTGGAATATCCGACAGTATCCAAATGTCTCCCGGGAGATCCACAGGACCAGCTCCGGGCTGACGGGCGAGCCGCACAACGACGCCTGGCTGATCAATGTGTCCAACCAACGCGGACGCTGGTTCGGTTTTGCCGAAGCCTATAGCATCGACCCCCAGTACAACACGACGACATTTATCTCAAGAGAAGACGGTTCCATAGACTACGAGGCACCACAGAACAAGGTCGATTTCGTGGAGGACAACGACGACCAAGATCGCGTACCCGATGCCTTTCGCGGGGATTGGCTATTCCCGGATCTTCTAATCTTTCCGGGATGGGACCAGAATGGGGACTTCCAACCGGACTTCAACCAGAACGATAACGAGGTCCGGCGCAATGCAATTCCCGACTGGAGGGAGCCATTTATTCGGTTGTGGGTGGACCGCCCGGAAATGCTGTGGGGGCGGGACATGAACAACAACTTCTGGCCCGATCTCTACGAAAACGACAAGGACCCCGACTATCCCTACGACAAGGATCACGGCGGGTGGAATGCCTACACTGGATTCCGCCTGCGACCGGGACTGAGAATCCTGGGCGGAATCCTGCGGGAGCAGTTGATCTCTTCGGATCAGAAGAATCACATGGTCTATGGCATGTTCGACTACGACGAAACCTGGCCGCGCTACGGCCGCGTGAGAATGTACGAGATGGTCAAATCCGTGCAGGACGACATTGAGGATCCACTGCTCCAGTATGCACCCGAGACGCTGATTGACCTAGCCGAACCCCAAGAAAGCAAGCGGGAGATGGAAGATCCCCTCTTGGGGCGCGACAGTTTCGTCAATCAATTTTTTCTCGGTCATCAGCTCAAGACAGGAAGAATACTGGTCGAATCAAAACTGAACCACGTGCTCTTCCATCAGCGCCTGGACCGCGAGGAGCGTCGCCGAATGGGATTGGACGAAAACGAGTTCTTCTTCGGCTTGATAAACAAGGCGATGTACCAGCGAGAATTGGGACGCGTGGGATTGCAGCCCTTCTGGAAGAGCGAATACAGAAAGCAGTCCCGTGGCCTGTTCGACGCGGAGGACAAAGAGACGCTCACCGAGCTATTTGGCGCGTTCGCCGTGCTGGATGTTCTGCACACCACGCAGCTACAGGTGGGTAGCGAGTTCTTGTTCCAGAAAGACTTTGGCGACGAAGGGGACTTCCATTCCCAATCGATCGCCTTCCAGGCCACGAACTGGTCTTCGTACCTCGGTTATGTGATCACGATGCAATCGGGGATTCTGTTGGAGCGCAGGAATCCAGAGGGCGAGGAGAGCTTCACCAATACGCGTGCGTTCATTTCCGTCTTTGCTGGACTGGAGAATCTGCGGTAGTGAAATAGAAAAGATTCGTTAAAAAAGGCTTGATAGCGAGGCAGGATTTCCTTATGGTAGGCCCGCAAGTAAGGGGTGCATTGTCGCGTAGTACGGCTGTGCACCCGTAGGGTCTATCGCAACTATCTCACTCCCAAAAGGAGGTTAATAATGATGTTAGGCAAGCGGATCATCTTGGGTGCAACGATCCTAAGTGTCGGTCTGTCGGCCCAAACCTGGGCCCACGATCCACCGGATCTACTCATCCCGGCGGCGCAGTTCCCACCGGGGGCGGAACCCGTCATCGATGGCAACCCCGTTGAATGGGGACCCATTCCGGTAGAGACCTACGGTTCCGTGGGCGAACTGCTGTATCCGGTCGGTGCGGCGACGAGAGAAGGACGAGTGCTGGAAAACGCCTCCCAAGGGGACATCAACCCCGCGGACTTCCAGATTAAACACAAGTTAGGGTGGAGCCCAACGACGAACGGCTTTTACATCCTGACCGAGGTGTTCGACGACCTGCACTTCATCGGGCGTCCCGACCCCGCCCGCTTCTGGCTCGACGACAGCGTCGAGTACGGATTGAATTTCAAGCACCAATCGTCGGAGGATCTGACCTTCAACGACGGGGACATAGTGACCTTGCAGAAGTATAAGTTCGCCTACCCTCCTTTGGAAGGGGAGTGGCAGTTCTATGAGCCCCAAGGGAACTTGCCTTGGCTGACCAGTGGGACCAAGTGGTTTGACATTGGGATCACTTTTGAAGGTGAGGAGTTCGGCGAGAGCACTTACTTCTACGAACTCAGGATCCGGCCAATCGCCGAAATGCCCAACAGCGAGAGCGCCACTGAGGATCAAGCGGTCGAGGGCATCCTGCAGGAGGGGATGATCATCCATTGGGGCAATATGATCAGCGACACCGACGAAGGAGGCACAGAGGACCAGAAGCGGGAGACGCAGTGGTCCACATCTCCCTCCGGCGCTGCGGCCAATGGGACGACCGACGTGCTGCTGTCGCCAGTTGATCCAGGCATCGAGTTCGTCGAGCAACAGACGGCCGTGGAAGCCACGAGCTGGGCGCGGGTCAAGGCGCAGTACCGATAGATCTGAAGGATCGCAGCAGCGGTCGTTCTGAAGATAGGGTGCCGGCAGGTCTTGGATGCGATAGCGTCCGAGGCGGTCGGCACCCTTTATTTTTGGAGTGTAGGCGATGCGGATCACCAGAGTCAAGACGTACATCGTAGACGGCGGTTTCCGTCCCTGGACCTTCGTGAAGATCGAGACCAGCGACCCGGGCCTCGTGGGGTGGGGGGACTGCACCGACTGGGGCTCGCCCGGACCCGTGGCGGCGATGGTAGAACGGTACGCTGAGCGGATTATCGGCAAGGACCCCATGGCGAGCGAGGCGATCTGGTGGGAATTATCCGCCTTCTCGGTTCGCCACACGGGAGGCATTGCCTACAAGGCGATGTCCGGCATTGACTCGGCTCTGTGGGACATCCGCGGCAAGGTTCTAAACGCGCCCGTATGGCAACTGCTCGGCGGCCGCATGCGGGACCGGCTCCGGCTTTACTGGTCTCACTGCGGTTCGACCCGGGCTGGACCATGGGCGCAGAAATTGGGGCTGCGGCCGGTGCGGACTATCGCCGACTTGGAGGATTTGGCCAGAGAGGTGCTAGAGCGCGGCTTCACGGCGATCAAGACAAACCTGATGCCCTTGGAGGACGATCCCGAGGGCACTGGTGTGCCGAGTGGCGTCGGCGATGCACCCTCCTCGGTCCTGCGCCACGCGGAGCGAATAATCGGCACCTTCCGGGAGACCCTCGGACCGGATGTGGGGATCGCGCTGGATGTGGGATTTCACTTCAAGTTGGGCGGCGCGGCGCGACTCGCTAGGGCCTTGGAGCCGTACGACCTGATGTGGCTTGAGACGGAGACCCTAGACGCGACGGCGCTGCGGACCATCCGCGAGTCCACGACCACGACGATCTGCACCGGCGAGAGCCTGTTTGGCACCGCCGACTTTCGACCTTTCCTCGAACTCCACGCCCAAGACATCGTCATGCCCGACCTAGCCTGGAACGGAGTCGCAATGGGCCGGCGGCTCGCCGACTTAGCTCACGCTTATGACGTGCTATTCGCTCCCCACAACTGCCACAGCCCGCTGACGACGTTGGTGTCGGCCAATGTCTGCGCCACCGTGCCCAATTTTTACATCCTCGAATTTGATGTGGACGATGCGCCGTGGCGGGACGACCTGATGAGTCATCCCTTCGAAGTGCAGGATGGGCACCTGATTCTACCGGAACGGCCCGGTCTAGGATCGGACTTGATCGAATCCGAACTCGAGAAGCACCCCCCCGACCACTACCCCGACGCGCGCTGATGTTATGACTACGCAGGGGCAGCCGGATTTGCCGGCTGGTGGAGGGCGCGTGTTTACCGTGCGCGCCTTTCTCTTGGGTTGCCTGCTGACGGCGTTCCTTGGAACTGGCCCGCTCTATGTCCAGTTCGTCCATCACACGGCACCGCTCAACGCCGACTCCATCACAGCCGGCGCCGTGTTCCTGTTTTTCCTGCTCACCTTTGTAGTCAACACCATACTGCGGAAAATCCATCCTCCCTGGGTGTTTACAACGGGCGAACTCGTCGTCATCTACACCATGATGATCGTGGCTTCCACGATCCCGACGAAGACGCTGATGGCGAATATGATCCCCGTCCTGCCAGGAGCTTCTTACTACGCCACGCCGGAGAACGAATGGGCCGAACTGATCTTGCCCTTGATCCCGGATTGGATAGGACCCCACGACCCACTCGCAATAAAGTATTTCTACGAAGGCGCTCCCTCCCACGTCTCGGTTCCGTGGGGGGCGTGGCTAGTGCCCTTCGCGGCCTGGGGGATTTTCATCGCCTCCTTCTTTGCCGTGATGATCAGCAGCATGGTGATCGTCCGGCGTCAATGGGTGGAGCACGAGCGACTCGTCTTCCCCTTGACCCAAGTGCCGCTGGAGATGCTCCAGCCTCCCCAAACAGGGCACATCCTAGGATCCCTTTTTCGGAAACCGCTGCTGTGGATTGGGATTGCGCTGCCTTGGATCGTGCTGAGCACGCACGGGCTGCATGCCTATTTCAACTACATCCCTAGGATCGAGACAAACACCTACTTCGAGCTATTCAGAGATACCACCCCGTTCCGCATTCTCCTGAGCTTTTCCGTTATCGGGTTTACCTACCTAGTGAATCTAGAAATCGGATTTAGCCTCTGGTTCTTCCACGTGCTGATGAAGCTACAGTCGGGCTTGCTGAACATTATTGGCTACGACATTCCAGGGCGCGAAGAGGTCTTTGTCGGCGGGGGGGGGACGGTCGCAGTCGGCCACGAGGCGATGGGGGCCACCATCGCACTGGTTTTGTTCGTCCTGTGGACGAGTCGCCGACATCTAACCTCGGTCTTCGGCAAAGCCTTCGGCACCGCCCCACACGTGGATGACAGGGACGAGATCATGTCCTACCGGGCAGCGGTGATTACTCTATTGGTCGGGTTAGTCGGCATGGGTCTGTGGCTCAACGCTAGCGGGATGCCGCTGTGGCTCACGCCCTTCTTCGTGGCTACCGCCTTTGCCGCATTCTTCGCCCTGACCCGGATCATCGCCGAAGGCGGCGTCGGCTTTTCTCGGACTCAACTCGTCCCGGCCGTGTTCACAGTTTACACCTTTGGGACTGGGCTCGTGGGGCCTACGGGACTAACCAGCCTAGGCTTCACCTATACTTGGAGCTCCGAGATCCGCTCCCCTCTGATGGCGTCGGTAATGCACGCGCTGAAAATGATGGACAGCATTGGCGTTCGCCGGCCGCGGCCTCTCTTAGGTGCCATTGTGCTGGCGGCGCTGATCGGCACGATCTGTTCGGGCCTGATGACCGTGTGGCTCGCCTATACATACGGAGGAATCAATCTGCAGCGCTGGGCTTTCTTGGGATTGCCCCAGACTATCTTCGGGTTCGTGGGAGACAAGCTGCAGAACCCCCTCGGCAGCGACATCACCCTGCCGCGGATCGCCTTTGCGGGGCTGGGCGGCACAATCATGGCTGGACTGATGTACGCCCGGCACCGGTTTATCAACTGGCCACTTCACTATCTAGGGCTACCCATCGCCACGTCGTTGCCGATCAGCGTGGGTTGGTTCAGTATTATGATCGGGTGGCTGTTTAAGCTGTTTATCGTGCGCTATGGAGGGGTACGTCTGTACCGGACAGTACGGCCCTTCTTCATCGGCCTGATCGCGGGACAGATTAGCTGCGGCGCGAGCTGGATGGTGCTAGACTACTTGACGGGCATGGTCGGCAATTGGGTGAGTGTGGGGGTGCCTTGATCTTTGCCACTGGCAAGCGGACGACCAGGGGAACTATGAGAATATGGGAACATTCTGTCGCCACTCGCAGGCGACACAATCATCAAAGGAGAGCGTATGAAAAGGTGGATAGTTGTAACTGTACTAATAACGGCCTTGCTCCCTGGCCTTTGGATGGGGGAAGCGGGAGGGGCTGAGCGGCCTGTGGTTACTCTTCGCGGCGAGCTAGCGCATTTGTCCATCGATCTAGCAGGTGGCGGTATCGTCGATTTTCACCTGCTGTCCAACGGCATCAATCCGCTCAAGTGGGAGGGCGAGGGGGGTGAGTTGGAGCCGCGCAATCGGGGGCACTTCCTGTGTCTGGACCGCGTGGGCCGTCCGTCGGCCGCGGAGCAGGCCAATGGCATGCCCTTCCACGGCGAGGCGGGGAGCAGTATGTGGGAACTCGTCGGCGAGCCGGAAAAACAAGGCGATGCCGTAGTGGTGGAAATGAGCACCCATCTGCCATTGGCGGGGATGCAGGTGCGGCGCATCGTGAGGCTAGAAGGAGCTCATTTCAGTGTTCGCGAAGAGGTAACTAATACCAATGCGCTAGGGCGCATATACAACATCGTCCAGCATCCCACAATCGGGCCGCCTTTCCTCGACGAGAACACACTGGTGGACGCCAATGCGCGCAAGGGATTCATGCTCAGTAGTCCCATGCCGAACCCGGAGGAGCCATCCGTGTACTGGCCCCAGGCCCTCGACGCAGGGATGCCGGTTGACATGCGCCGGCTCGTGGACGACCAAGAACCAGCCGTGGTCGTCTACGTGATCGACGACGAATACGGCTGGACTACCGCCACTGCGCCGGGGCACGGCCTGCTCTTGGGCTACCTTTGGAAGACTGCTGAGTACCCTTGGTTCAGAGCGTGGCGTCACATCCGCAACGGCCGTCCTTTCGCCCGAGGTCTTGAGTTTGGCACTACGGGACCGGGAACACCCTTCGGCTTCCTCGTGGAAAAGGGACGCATCTTCGGCCGCACCCTCTTTGACTACATCGACGCCGGCAAGACAATCAGTCGATCGTATGTCGCTTTCCTCGTCGAAGTGCCAAGCGACTTTGCCGGCGTTGAGCGGATTGACTACGACGGTACGCAAGTGGAACTAAAAGAGTGGGAGGGAACGCGACGCCTTTCGCTTGAGGTTGGAGGCCTGTAGCAATTATGGCTATCAAACCGAATTCCCTTTTCATCGCATCGAAATCAGCGGTCCTGCTGTTTCTTACTTGCAGCATGGGATTGCTGGCCTGTGCGGAAGAGAGGCCGGGCAAGACGGGGCAGGAGGGAACCCGATCCATTCCGCGAGAACGCACGCTCGTCACGCACTGCTCGGACATAAATACCTGCGGCGGACAGATCGTCGATTACAATACCTTCAACCCTTTTCTCCTCGGTTCGTCCTCCCGCACCGGTGCGCACTTCCTGTACGAACCGCTGTATTTCTACAGCGCCTATGACGAGGACGACCAGCTCGTCCCGTGGATCGCCACCGGACACGAGTACAACCAAGACTTCACGCAGGTTGTGGTTCACATCCGACAGGGCGTAACGTGGAGCGACGGCACTCCGTGGACCGCCGCGGATTTGGCCTATACAGTCGCAGCCCTCAAGGAGAACGCCCCCGAACTATTCCTGTCCACCGACATGGAGACCTGGGTCGAGCGCGTGGAAGTAGAAGACGAGCTGACCGCGCGGTTCGTGCTCAAGCAACCCAATCCGCGCTTTGTGTTCAACTATCTGACAAACTGCTTCTTCAACGGGATCGCGGTTGTTCCCAAGCACATCTGGGAAGGCGAAGACCCCAAGACCTTTGAGAATTGCTGTGGCGAGGGCCAGCCGGTCGTCAGCGGTCCCTTTCGCCTCAGTCTGTCGGTCCCGCAGCAGCGCATTCTCACCAGGAGAGATGACTGGTGGGCGGCCGAGATCGGCTTCCATGCCTTGCCCGAAGTCGAGCAACTCATCTTTCTCCCCTACATGGACGAGGCCAAGCGCGTTCAGGCTCTAATCAGCAACGACATCGACATCTCTCTGGACCTGCGCCCTCCCAATATCAAAACGGCCCTCGATGAGAATGCCAATATCGTTTCTTGGACGGGTGAAGCGCCGCCCTACGGGTACGTCGACTGGTGGCCGGTCAACCTCGGGTTCAACAACCTAGAGGAGCCCTTCCGCGATGCGCAGATCCGCCACGCCATCAATCACGCCATCAATCGCGACGAACTAGTGGCAGTTGGCTGGCAGGGAGCAGGAAAAGCGAATTTTCTTCCCTTCCCCAATTTTCCGGCACTACAACAGTACCTCGACGAGATCGCGCCGCTGGTAGAAAAGTACAGCGTGGCGGCGTACGACACGGCTCGGACGGCCGCCATAATGAGGGCTAAGGGATGGAAGCGGGATGAGGAAGGGTTCTGGGCGCAAGACGGTGCTCGCTTCAAAATCCCCATTGATATTGGCACTGTGCACCAAGATCTGGCACCGGTACTAGTGGCACAACTTAGGCGAGCTGGGTTCAATGCGAGTCATCGCATGACAGCCGATAGCATAACGCGCATGGCCCAGGGGACCGCAAGGGCCTTTATGATGGGAAGCGTCGGTTCAATTCGCGATCCCTACTTCACGCTCAACTTTTTCCACAGCCGCTACGTCCAGCCCACCGGAACCCACTCCGAGCGCTATTGGCGCTGGCGCAATGCCGAATTCGACCAGCTAGTGGACCGCATGGGACGCACACCGCCGGATGATCCAAAGCTAGTGGAACTGTTTCGCGCGGCCATGGACATCTGGTTGCGCGAGTTGCCCGCTATCCCTTTAATCCAGTGGTACCATCGAATTCCCCACAACCAGACCTACTGGACCAACTGGCCCTCGGAAGAAAACCCTTATACCAACAGCGCCTACTGGCACAAGACGTGGCTACTGGTGCTCCTGGGGATCAAAGCAGCGAGATGACCGAAATGTAGGTAGCCATAGCGACAAAACCGTTGCAGATTTGACTTATGTGGCTTTGGGTCGTTGTGCAATCGCAGTTTTATGACTATACCGGAGGAAACGCTATGTCCAATAATCGGCTTTCCAAAGACAGTATAGCAATTGCGTCAGCGATAGTTTTGCTGCTGACGATGCTGGCGGGATGGGCGCACGGGCAAACGGGCGAGTGGCTGCAATTGCGCGGCGACCGCCACATGAGCGGCCGGGCCTCGGGAGTCGGTCAAATCCACGACCTGCCACAAGAGCGATGGCGCTACGACATCGCCGCTTGGGAAGGCTATGTGGAAGTGGAGCAGCACGCCGGCGACGCCTCCGTGGCCCTGCCCTTTGCCGCTCCGGTAGATCCCGGGTACATCGGCACCCAAGGGCGGGCCTGGGGGGTTGGGCCGCAGGTTTTCGACCTCGGCGGTAGCGAGGTGGTCATGCCGGTGGACAATGTCTTCAAAGTGGCCCAGATCCTGCCCGGGGTAGAGGGCTTGCAGCGCTTTGAGATGGGAAATTCTTTCAGCGACGGCGGAGCCGATCCCAAGCACGGCTGGCTGCTCGCGTACGACGGCGACGAGCCTCGGGTAGTGTGGGAAACCGAGTTCTTTACCAATACCTGGGACCCCAATGTTCTCGTAGTTGACGTCGATGTCGATGGCCAGCTCGATATCGTCGTAGCCACCCACTACCGCATCCTCGTCTTCGACGGAGCCACCGGGGAGACCAAGATGCAGTTGCAGTACCACGGGTACCGCAACTACGGCTGGTTCGGAGCTGCCAACATCGACGACGATCCGTATCCCGAATTCGGCGTGGTGGCCGATTTCAGCATGCACTCCGAGATCATTGACAACGACGGGACAGCGTTGACGCTACGCTGGCTGCGCGACATTCAGCCCGACCCATCGCAATCGACCAAGGTAGTGCGGCCCAAACCGCAGGCCCTAGTCGATGTGGACGGCGATGGACGCTTCGAGTTGGTGTACAGCATTTACAACGACCAAGGCGACGGCCAGTGGCACATCGTCGGCGTCGATGCGCTCAGCGGCGAGACCAGCTTTGATTTCTCCCAGCACCATTTGCACGGTATGGCCGATGTGGATGGCGACGGGCGCTTGGAACTGTTCGTCTCGGCCACGAGCGGCGAGGCTCTGCCGACTTATGCGCCGCTGGCGGTCTGGTCTTTGGAGGCAGGAGCGGCAACCGTGCGTTGGAGCCACGAGCGGGGGCGCTTCAGTACGGTATTGCTGAATCAATTGCCCTTGACGGTGAGCACCGGGGCGGCCGACGGATTGCGCACAGTCTCGACCGGCGATGTGGATGGCGATGGGCGGCGCGACTTCTTTGCGCTCGCGCCGGATGGCGCAGGTGAAGTGTTGACCGCTTTGGGCAGCGACGGCGCGGGACGTATTGAAGCGCGGTGGTCTGTGCGCGGTCCCGCCGGGATGGCCCTAGAGACGGCGGCGGTGGCGGACGATGGAGCGGCTTTGCTGTATCTAAAGGGGAGTGGGCTCCCTAATCAAACGCTGATGCTAGAGCGGGCATCGGGAGAACTGCACCAGTGGAGTCGCCAAGCATTTACCCCGGCTGGCGCACCAATAGTGGCCGATCTAGAAGGCGATGGCCGGGTGGAAGTGGTCGTGCAGACCGCGACTCGGGAAGTGCTGTGCCTGCAAGCTCCAGGGGTGGGCGAGGGCGAGCCCAGACTGCGGTGGCAGGTGCCGGGCTACGGCCAGACCAATAACGCGCCTTATCACTGGGGACTAGTCGCCGCCGACGTGGATGGCGATGGCCGCCGGGAAGTGCTGGCGGCGCGCGAGGCGGCCAGCGGCAACGCCAGCTTGGTGGCGCTCGCGACCGATGGCTCCGTCCGCTGGCAGACCGAGTTCGTCGGTTTTGACGGCAGTATGCCTATATGGAACTTCAGCGGTCTGTCCTACTGGGGCGTCGGGTATTTCCGCAGCAACGAGTACCTGGATGTATTCGCCAGCCTGCGGCGCGGCAAGTTGGGCAGCGAAGTGGGCTTTTTGCTCGACGGGCGCAGCGGCGAAATCGTCTGGGAATCCAAGGGTTTCATCCTGCCCGAGAACGGTAGCGGCCGCAGTCTGGGCGGGCATCCCAGCGCTGCGGGGGATGTGGACGGCGACGGTCTGGAGGAAATCGTGGTGATGTGGCCCGACCGGCTGCACATTGTCGATGGAGTCGCGGGCGCGGCGCAGGTGGTGCGTCAGGCTTATGGCGACGGACTCAATCCGCTGTTTGAGAGCGATTCCTTTGTCGGCTACGCGTTTCCGGCGGTAGTCGATTTGTTCGGCGACAGCCGGCCGGAACTCCTCTGGGGGCACTGCAGCTATTTGAACGCCGTTCTAAACGGCGACGGCGAGCGCATCTGGCAGACCCCGTACCGCAACAACACGGAAGTGCGATCGCTGATGGGAGTGGGCGACAGCGACGGCGACGAGACCTTGGAATTACTGGCTTCCACCGCCGAGGGCGTGCGCCTGTTTCAAGCGGCGGACGGCGCGATTTTGTTGGAGTTCGACGATGGAGTGCGGGCCCATACGGACGTGGTCTCCGGCGATGTGGACGGCGATGGGCGCGACGAGTTCCTGTTTGGCAGCGGCACCAAATTGATCTGCGTGGAACAGGAGGAAGGCACCCTGCGCCGGGCCTGGACTCTCGAGGTGGAGGGTCGCAGCAGCGATATCGCCTTGGCCGATGCGGATAGGGACGGCTTTTTGGATGCGGTGGTGACGACCACGGACGGCTATGTAAAGGCGTATATGGGGGAAACCGCTGCCACTGCCGTACAAGCTGTGGAGAACACGCCGCAAAAAACGCATCTACTGCTGCCTTATCCCAATCCATTCAACAGCCGGGTGAATATCGATTTCAGCGTGGGGCAGGCCGGCAAGGTGCGGCTGGAGGTTTTCGGCCCAACTGGACAGCGGGTGAAAACGCTGGTAGAGGCGTGGCGCAAACCAGGGGCTTATCAGGTGCTCTGGGACGCGAGCGAGCTCGCCAGCGGGGTGTACCTTGTGCGCTTGCAAACGGGCGATATTGCGCAGGAGCGCAAGGTGTCGCTGGTCAAGTGAACCAAGGCGTGAAGAAACATCAAAATCCGTCCGCAACTACTTCAAACAGCCCTGCACGGCCGCCCGGTAGCTCTCCAAGCCCGGCGTCTTTAATCCCTTTTCTTTGGCCAAGTCGTCCCATTTGCGCAACTGCACGGCACTTTCCCAATGAGGATTCTGTTCAAACGCCGCCTTTTCTTCGGCCGACATGAAGCCGCCCTGCAACTCAAAACTCCGCTTGGACGCCCGAGACAAGGTCTGGTAATAGGACCTATCCACCGTGCAGATATAGCGCTTGGCCGGCACGTGCAGCCCGACCGGCTCGGTCACTGCGTCGACGAAAAAGGGTTCCAGATACTCGGCTCCCACTTCTTCGTGCAGTAAATCCTCGGTGAGGAAATCGGCCTCTTCGCTGTGCTCATCGACTAGGAAGTGACCCAGATCGTGCAGCAGAGCTGCCGCCACTTGCACCGAATCGGCCCCGGCCTGTTGGGCTTGGTGGGCGCATTGCAGGGCGTGTTCGAGTTGGGTCACGACTTCGTCGTAAAAGGACTGGCCCCGCCGCTCCATGTACGCGAATAAAGCATCGACTTTCTGGGCCGGCGTGCCTTGGGCCAGTTCTCTGGCTAGGGAGGGATCTACGAGGGTATTCATGGCGTTGTGGTCTTTCCTTGAAGATGGTCGATTTTGCTAATCAGGTGGAAACGTCGATCCTTAACATTGTTACTAAACTACCTTTATTTTTTAGTTCGCTCACTCCTAAGAGAACCGACATCAAGTAGCGCACTAACAACCAACTGGAGGAAATGTATGGCCCGGTATCTTCTGAGTCTATCCCTAATCGTCGCGCTGCTAAACGCCGCCAGCGCCCAAAACCCACCCGCCGATGACCCCTTCGCCTTCGCACTGATCGCGGATATGCCATACTCTCCGACCGACAGCGTCCGCTTTGGGCGGCTCGTCGAGGAAATCAATCGGGCCGAGGACTTGGAATGGGTCATCCACGTGGGCGATATCAAAGGCGGCAGCAGCCCCTGTAGCGATGGCTTGCTACAAAGCCGCTTCGAGTGGTTCCAACAATTTGAACGCCCTTTTATTCTGGCTCCGGGCGACAACGATTGGACCGACTGCCACCGGAGTGGATACCAGCCGCTGGACCGGCTGGCGCATGTGCGGGCGCTCTTTTTTCCGCGTCCAGGTTGGACTATAGGCCAGCATCCCATGCGCGTCGGGACCCAAGGAGGCACCTTCCCCGAGCACGTGCGCTGGACCCACGGGCGGACGAGTTTTGCCGTGCTGCACATCGTCGGCAGTCACAACGCCACCGCCAAGTTTGAAGGCCGCGCTCAAGCTAACGACGAGGAAGTCAAAAGCCGCACCAACGCCGCCATTGCCTGGATGCGCGAAACATTCGCCGAGGCCGCGGAACAGGACCATCGCGCCGTTTTCCTCATCATCCACGCCAACCCGCGCTTTGAGAGACGCGAAGACGAGCCGGACGGGCCATACGCGGCTTTTTTGCAGGCCCTAGAGCAAGAAGTCGTCCGCTTTGGCCGGCCGGTGGCCCTAGCCCACGGCGACTCCCACTATTTCCGCGTGGACAAGCCCCTGCGCCAAGCGGCCACAGGCCAGCGCTTGACGCGCTTCACGCGCATCGAACCCTTCGGCACGCCTGACATCCACTGGCTACGGGTGATCGTCGATCCAGACGAGACCGAAATTTTCCAAGTCCATATCGAAATCGTCGAAGCCAATCTCGACTGAGCCTAGGTCAGCGGTAAAGCCGCCCCTGTACACGATCATTGGGGCCGTGTTTTCTACCATCCGTTGCGCTAAGATCGATATGCGTCTCGACGATGAGCGAGGCGAAAGACAGTAACACGCTGATTGGCGTCGTCAATCTCGTAAAGAATGCGATAGTCACCCACTCTAATTCGCCATGAGTTTGGGCGGCCAACTAGCTTTTCTACTCCTAAAGGACGTGGTTCTGACTCTAAGTGAAGGAGGTGCTGATTTATGCGTTGACGAATAGGATCTTGTAGGCGTCGGCGTTCTCGTTCTGCCGCTGAACGCAGATAAACAGCATAAGCCATTGTTAAGGAGCTTCTCCGGTCTCACGAAGAAGATCTCGCAAAGGCCGGGCTTCGCCATTTTCCTCATTAGCTTCTTCCATTAACAGAGCATCAACCACATTCTGCAGATGCAGAGGGAGCGTCTCCCAATCGGTTTCCCGAGCGATCTTTTGCAGTAAGGCCTTGAAGTCATCATATCCAAGTATCACTTCAATGATCTCGCCTGAGTCATCATATACCCATTTGGGGAAACGAGATTTTTCGATCATGCTCGCCATAGTATCCTCAATCTGGAGAGAGAAGCGATCCTCCGAAGCAAACGTAAGCTTCTATTTTGAAAATACAATACGAACTCTGTCAAGATTTTACGCGATGTCGATGATCTCTGGGGGCGTGGCGTAACCACCGGGGATGTGAACGGTGCGCCACTCCGGCGCATCGCGACGCGGCAGCGACAGGGCTGGCTCGCCCTTGCAGCTCAAGCGGTATAGCAGCCGAGCATCGTCGAGCGAGTTGATATTCGACTTGAGCGGCGGCGAGTTGTGCAGGGTCATGTAGTTGTCCCACAGCGTTACATCGCCCGGCGCGTGCGGGTGGTCGTAGCGGAACTGCGGCTGCAGCACGTGCGCTTCGAGCCGGTCGAGGAACGCGCGCGATGCTTCCGCGGACATCCCTTCCACCTCGATCGCCGGCCGCACCCGTGGCCGCGACGCCCAGATTGGACTGTGCAGGGACTTGATGCCAGAGCGCGGGTTGGTGCGCACCAGCGGAGCCAGCCAGCCTTCGTCGCCCTCGTTCAACCGCCGCCGCAACTGAACTTGTTCCAGAGCCGTCTGCTCTGTCGGCGGCAGTGCCGCAAAGGCCCCCGCAGTGTCGGCAAAGGCCGTCTCGCCGTTCAACGGCAGGCGCTTGCGCAGCCGCATGAGTTCGCGGTCCGAGCCTTCGTAGTACGGATGAGCCTTGCCGTCGTCGGGTGCCTGCACCCAATTCCCGCCCGGGGCATCGCGCGCCACCGGCGACTTGTGAGCGAGGAACATCGAGACGTAGATTGGCAAAGGCTCGTACTCAATGTCCGTGTGCCACGAGCCACCCTGCGTCACCGCGACGGGTGCAGCACTGCGCTCTCCCCGAAAGTTGGCCACTACCAGCACCGCAGGCGACTCGTGCGGCAGACATTGCAGTTGGCCGGGGAAGGCGGCGTTGACCGCAGCGGCCGTGCGCCGTTCAAAGGGAATCAACTCAAAGGGACCGTCGCTGTCGCCATCTTGCTGGGCCGGTTTGCCCCCGCGCATGAAGTTGTTGGGATGGGGCACCGGCGCGCCCCAGTGGTTGGCGAAGCGCTCGAAGTGGGCAAGGGAAAAGGCTTCCAAGTCCTGCCCGGCAATGCTGACGATGCGAAACTGGCTCAGGGCGTCCAGCAGAAAGGCGACTTGCTCGGGATTGAGCGAGCGGCACAGATCGATACCCGTGAAGCGCCGCCCGGCACCGCTGGCGGCCAGCGGACCCTCGCTGCAGGCATTCGTGCCGAATAACCCGCGCAGCCTTTTATCGAACGGTTCTGTCTTTTGGCCCATGTGCTCCATCTATTGGCGGTAGAGAAGGCCGTACAATGCTTCTCTGCATTTTTATCGCGATCCCTCGCGGTTCCCCCGGCGCCTCCGCGGAGGAGCGGTGCTGGAGTCTGCGTCCGCCTGCCCTGCGGCGGCCTCAGTGTACTCTCTGAGCAATTCGTCGAGAGCCTCGGAGGTATCCAAGTAGTTGGACAATTGATAAGGCGTGATGTCATAGCGCCAAACCCTCACCAGCGGGTCCGCCCCCCGTGCCAAAAGCAGGCGTGCCATCTCTAGCTGGTTGGCCATGACGGTTTTGTGCAAGGGCGTACTACCTCGGTCGAAACGCCTAAACCCACCAGCCAGCCCATTGATATCCACACCGCGATCCAGCAAAAATTCCGCCGCTTCCAACGCGCCGCTATAGGCCGCAAAATTGAGCGCTTCCACCATAATCTGCTCGGCGGTGAGCACGGTATCTGGGTCGGGATGGTACAGATGGCCGACCCCCTCTTTTAGCTGGCCCTCGGCGTCGAAGAACTCGGCCATCAGATCGACGCGGTTGACACCAGCAGCAAAGCGCAAATCCACGGCCGCTCCCTCGGCGACCAACATGCGCGCCAGATCTAACTCCCTCTCCCTAAGCGCGTCCCATAAAATTTGGCCCCGGTTGCGGTTCACATCCACGCCGTTGGTCACTAGGAGCTGGATCATTTCTGGCTTGCTCTCGGCCCATTCGAGCGGATCGCTTTCTATGAACAGATCCAGCACAAAGATCGAGTCGTACGTAGCGGCGTTCGGGTCGGCACCTGCTGAGATCAGAGCCGCGGCTAGTTCAACCGCGTTTTCGGGCAACGGCACTCGTTGCGGCTCGCCGGCTAGATGGTGCAAGAGCGTGGCCCCGCGGAAGAACGGATATTCGTAGTACTCGTCGAAATAGCCGCGCGCCATCGCTAGCTCGGGGTACTCAGTGAGCAGCTTCTGTAGCGTCTCGCTGTCGCCGGCGTCCATGGCCTCCACGGCCTTGTAAAAGGCTTTGTGGTCGGCGTCGCCGCGATCGCGGCCTTGGGGCGGCAGTTCTTCTCCCTCGTGCGGAATGGCCAACGCCACTAGCTCAGGCGGACGCCCGGACCGGCCTAGACGGTTGCCCAACGGCACGACTACGTATTGGCGGCCACCGGCCGCATAGCTCATCGGCGCACCGTAGGCATTGCTGGGCATCTCGACGCGGCCGATCTCCTCGCCCGACGCCAAATCGTACGCCCGCAGGTACGCGTCGCGATCGACGAAGTAATCCCTATTCCTGCGGGTAGCTCGCGGGGCTTCCGAAGTGGCCAACAGAAGGTTCGGCGTGGCCAAGACAAAAGTCCGGTTGTCCCAGCCCATATCCGGCAGGTCGAGCCCTTTGAGCGCCGGATGATCGACCGGGCCCTTACCTACCGTCGTCCGCCATGTATGCTCGCCGCTGTTGAGGTCAATGGCGGTAATGCTGCCATACGGGGGCTTGACCAGCGGTAGACCTCGGGGGCCGATGACATATTCGTCGGCGCGGGCAGAAAACGCCGAATGAGCCTCCGGGTCGTCTACCCGACGCAACTGCACGGTAGTGATGGCCATGTGCGACGGCACGTACAGCACACCCGTGCGTGGGTCCGCCGCGCCTCCAGCCCAGTCGGCCCCGCCTGCTTGGCCGGGAACCGACAAGACTTCCTTCTCCGTCGGCGGCGTGTAGAGCGGACCGTAGTCGTATTCGGCGAGAATGGCCTTGGCTTCCTCGCGCAACTCAGGCGTAAAGTCGATCAGGTCGTCCTCGCTGATACCCTGGCGCTCAAAGGGTGCCGGCTTGGTCGGAAAAGGCTGCGTCGGCGAGGTCTTTTCCCACGCTACCTGCGACTGCGGCACCGGCTTTTCCTCAATCGGCCAGATCGGCTCGCCGGTTATGCGGTCAAAGACAAAGCAAAAGGCCTGTTTGGTTAGCTGGGCGACGATCTTGCGCGGTTGGCCATCGACGACCACGTCCAACAGCAGGGGAACAGCCGGCGGGTCGTAGTCCCACAAGCCGTGATGGACGAGTTGATAGTGCCATACCCGCTCGCCGGTCTCGGCCTTCAGGCAGACGACCGACTCGCTGAACAGGTTGTCGCCGGGGCGCTCGCCGCCGTAGTAGTCGTGGCTGGCCGTACTCACCGGCAGGTAGAGGTAGCCCAACTCCTCGTCGGCCGTCATCGTCGCCCAGACATTGGCCGCGCCGTAGGTCTTCCACGCATCGCTTTCCCACGTCTCGTTGCCGTATTCGCCTTCCTGCGGAATCGTGTGAAATTCCCACACTTTCTCGCCGGTGCGCGCGTCGAAGGCCTGCACATCGCCTGGGGGCATGTATTCGGGCGGCGGCCTGAAGCGCACATCCATGATCGCCGAGCCAACGGCGACCACATCGCGACAGATCACGGGCGGAGCCGTAACTCCGTAGTCCCTGCGCTCCTCTTCACTCAGCGGCCGGCGCAGCAAGGCTCCCAAATCGACGCGGCCGTCCTCGCCAAAATTGGGGTCGGGCAGGCCGGTCTTGGCGTCTATGGAGTACAGATAGGCGGTCGAAGTCGCCAAAAACACCCGCTCGACCTCGCCATCGGTCCAATAGCTCACCCCGCGCGAATTGCCCGCGAAAGTGGAACTGGCCTTCCAAGATTCTGGGTCGAACGCCCACAGTTCCTCGCCGCTTTGGCCGTCAATCGCCGAGAGGATGTTGTATGGCGAGCCGTAGTAGAGCACGCCATTAACGGCCAGCGGCGTGCCGCGATTGTTGCTGAAGCCAAGGCGAAAACCCCCGCGCCGCCGATCACCCCGACCCCGACCTCGGTCCCGGCTTCGGTTAGCTCTCGCCGTCTCGTAGATCTGCTGGTCGCGGGGCCGGTAGCGCCAGATCACGCGCAACTGATCGAAATTGTCTCGATTGATCTGGTCCGCTGGGGTGTAGCGGGTGCCGCCCTGATCGGCTCCGTAATACGGCCAATCGACCTCGTCGGCAAACGCCGCTGTCGCGAGCGACAGCGACAACAAAACCGACAAGGCGCGATAGGCGCGTTTATTCATTGGGTTTCTCTTCTTCTGTGTTTGATGCCGCTTTGAGGACTTCGCGCATGGCGTCGTTTTCGTAGTAGCCCGCCCAGTCGTAGGGCGTCTCGCCCCAGCGGGCGTCGCTAATAGTCGTGTCTGCGCCCTTTTCTAGCAAATAGCGAATCAGTTCGACATCTTCGGTATCCACGGCCTTGTGCAGGGCCGTGCTGCCCCAATCCCATGGCCAGAAGCCGCCGACTAAAGCGTCGATATTGGCACCTTTCTCCAGTAGGAAGTCGATGGCCTCTCGGCCGCTGTTGTATACTGCGTAGTGCAGGGCCTCGTCCACGACCTGCTGGTCAGTGAGGACCGTGTCGGGGTCGGCGCGGTAGAGGCGGTTGGCCTCGGGCGTGGGTGCGCCGTCTTTGAAAAAGCCCGCCATCAGATCGGTGCGATTGAGCGAAGCGGCGAAGCGCAGGTCAACTGAGGCCCCCGCGTCGAGGAGCACCTCAGCCAGTTCCATTTGGCGGCTGGTCAGCAGGTCGTGCAGCACCTTGCCGTTGTTGCGGTCTGGATCCGCACCCTGCTCGTAGAGTAGCGCGAGCAGTTGCCCCTTGATCCCGGCCCATTCGAGCTGGGCAGCGGCGACCGCCAACTCCGCCGTCGTCACCGAATCCAGCGTCGCGGCGTCGGGGTCGGCACCTGCGGCGAGTAAGATAGTGGCCAACTCCACGACGTTTTCGGGCAGCGGCACTCGTTGCGGCTCGCCAGTCACGTGGTGCAAGAGCGTGGCCCCGCGAAAGTAAGAATATTCGTAGTACTCGTCGGAATAACCGCGCGCCGCCGCTAGCTTGGGATAATCAGAGAGCAGCTTCCGTAGCGTCTCGCTATCGCCGGCGTCGATGGTTTCTACAGCCTCGTAAAAGGCTTTGTGATCGGCGTCGCTGCGGTCGCGGCCTTGGGGCGGCAGTTCCTCGCCCTTGTGCGGAATAGCCAGTGCCACTAGCTCGGGCGGACGCTCGGGCTCGACGTGGTCATTACCCACTGGCACGACCACGTATTGGCGGCCGCCGGCCGTATAGCTCATCGGCGCGCCATAGGCATTGCTGGGCAATTCGACGCAACCGATTTCCTCGCCCGACGCCAAATCGTACGCCCGCAGATAGGCATCGCGGTCAGCGAAGTAGTCCCCGCCGGCGTCGGCGAGGTCGTGCGGATCCTGCGAAGTAGCCAACAGAAGGTTCGGCGTGGCCAGGACAAAGGTCCGATTGTCCCAACCCATATCCGGCAAGTCGAGGCCCTTGAGCGCAGGGTGATTGACCGGCCCCTTGCCCACCGTCGTCCGCCATAGATGCTCGCCGCTATTGAGGTCAATCGCCGTGATGCTGCCGTACGGCGGCTTGACCAGCGGCAGACCACGCGGGCCGACGACGTGCATGTTGTTGCTAGCAGAAAATTCCGAGTACGCCTCCGGGTCATCTACCCGATGCAACTGCACGGTGGTGATGGCCATGTGCGACGGCACGTACAGCACGCCCGTGCGCGGATCCGCCGCGCCGCCGGCCCAGTCGGCACCGCCCCATTGTCCGGGAACCGACAAAACGCCTTTCTCCGTTGGCGGCGTGTAGAGCGGACCGTAGTCGTATTCGGCTAGAATGGCCTTGGCTTCCTCGCGCAACTCAGGCGTAAAGTCGATCAGGTCGTCCTCGCTGATGCCTTGGCGCTCAAAGGGAGCCGGCTTGGTCGGAAAAGGCTGCGTCGGCGAGGTCTGTTCGCCTAGCACCTGCGATTGCGGCACCGGCTTTTCCTCAATCGGCCAGATCGGCTCACCAGCCACGCGGTCAAAGACGAAGCAAAAGGCCTGTTTCGTAAGCTGAGCGACGATCTTGCGCTGTTGGCCATCCACGACCACGTCCAACAGCAGGGGAGCAACCGGCGGATCGTAGTCCCACAGGCCGTGGTGGACTAGTTGATAGTGCCACACCCGCTCGCCGGTCTCGGCCTTTAGACACACGACCGACTCGCTGAACAGGTTGTCGCCGGGGCGCTCGCCGCCGTAGTAGTCGTGACTGGCTGTGCTCACCGGCAGGTAGAGGTAACCCAACTCCTCGTCGGCTGTCATCGTCGCCCACACATTGGCCGCGCCGTACTTTTTCCACGCATCGCTTTCCCACGTCTCGTTGCCGTATTCGCCCTCCAACGGGATCGTGTGGAATTCCCACACCTTCTCGCCGGTGCGCGCGTCAAAGGCCTGCACATCGCCAGGAGGGGTGTACTCGGGCGGCGGCCTGAAGCGCCAGTCGCCCATAGCTGAGCCAACGGCGACCACGTCGCGGCAGACTACAGGATGGGACGTGATTCCGTAGTTCCAGCGATCCTCTTCGCCCAACGGTCGGCGTAGCGAGGCCCCCAAATCGACGCGCCCGCCTTCGCCAAAGTTCGGGTCGGGCAGGCCGGTCTTGGCGTCGATGGAATACAAATGGGAAGTCGATGTCGCCATAAATATCCGCTCGACCTCGCCATCGGTCCAATAGCTGACTCCGCGCAAATTGCCCAAGAAGCGGAAATTCATCCGCCAAGCCTCTGGGTCAAAAGTCCACAGCTCCTCGCCGCTTTGGCCGTCGACAGCCACGAGAATGTTAAAGGGCGAGCCATAGTAGATCACGCCATTGACGGCGAGTGGCGTACCGCGGTTGTTGTCGAAACTGAGGCGGCGCCCCGTCGGGTTGGGGCCAGCCGTCTCGTAGATTTGCTGATCGGGGGGGCGGTAGCGCCAGACCACGCGCAACTGATCGAAATTGTCGCGATTGATCTGGTCGGCGGGGGTATAGCGGGTGCCGCCTTGGTCGGCGGCGTAGTGCGGCCAATCGACATCGCTGGCAAACGCCGCGAGCGCGAGCGACAACAATGCCAGCAAGGCCCCACAGGCTCGTCTGTTCATGCTTTCTCCTCTCTTCGTAGCAAGGTCCTCAAGCGAAGGAAGAGTTGGTGTTAAACAGTGTCAACGGAGCCGTTAGTCGCAACGCCCTCGGCAAATTCAGCGGTACTGGTCCAAATTCCCCTTGTACTCCAAGCCCAGCACTTCCCGACCTCGCGCCGTATTGCAGGTGGCGTCGGCTTCGGGCGTGCCAACCACGTGCAATACGTCAAACTCGACCTCGTCCCTTTCCAAGGCCAGTCGGCAGGCTTCGGCTAAATCGTGGCGGCAGACGAATCCGTTGCGGATGTTCAATGGCTCCCGATACTTGCCGATCCCCAAGCGCGAATCCACAATGTAGTCGGGCCGCAGGACTACGATGGGCAGCCCAAAGGCTTCGTGGAACTGGCGGCACATTTCCTCCTGCAGTCGCTTGCACACCGCGTACAAGCTGCCGTCGGGCCGCCGCACCTCAGAGGAGAAGAAAATTCCCTCGGGATGCACGGTCTGACACGAGCCGATGTGTACTACTTTGCGGATGCCCTGCTCTTGGGCCACTTGCAGGACATTCCACAGGCCCTTGAGGTTGATGAGGAAGGGCTTGTCGTCGGTGGGATCGCCGACGAAGTAAACCGCGGTGTGAATGACGCAATCCACGCCGCTGATGGCTTGCTCCACCGCGTGGTAATCGGCTATATCGCCGTGGACCACTTCGCCGCCGTTCCAATCGCCGTCTGTGTCGCGATACGCCTCCCAAGCTTGGGGGCCGTACTCAAAAGCGCGGATGTCGTGTTTGCCAGCTAGGTTTTGCAAGACGGCGCGACCCAGCCAACCGGCGGCACCGAAGACTACGGTTTTCATGGGGGTTCCTTTCTCGAAGTTGCCGAAGTCACCGCGGCTCATAGCGGTCGGCGCGGCGGCGACCCAACAGTCCCGGGCATAGGCGGCGGAAATCCTCGGGCATGCGTTCGTACGTCTCTGGCCACAGAGGCTGGTGGCCGCCTTCAATCCAGTTGTTAAACCAAGGCGGGTAATACGCGATATTCAACCCTATCCGCACGTCCTCGCTCTGATTGGCCCGGGCCTGGTGAAAAAGCCCTCCGTGCCACAGCATCACGGAACCTGCGCGGCCTTCCACGGGCTTGATCAACGGGTTATCAGCACCCATATCGGGTGGCGGAGCGGGCCGCCGCGACCGGTGGCTCATGGGCACGACGCCGGTGGCCCCATTGGCCTCGGTAAAATCCGTCAGCATCCAGATGCTGTTGATCATCCACGGCACATCGGGCACTTGGGCAAACGAGCCCGCAGAATCCGCGTGTAAATGCTGAGCAGGAGCCCCGGGCCACGTGGGCTTGGAGCACGCTTCGACGACGCGGCAGCGCGGCCCCAAAAAGTGCTGCGCAAGGGCCACAGTATCCGAGTGGAAGGCGCAGTTCCAAACCTCGTCGTCCTGGTTGAGCATGCCGAACAAGGTCTGATAGTACTCGTCGCCCACGATATAGTCCTGGTAGCGCGGATCGCTGTGTAGTGCCAGACAGCGGCGACCCAACGCCAAGGCGGCCTCGCGGGGTATGCGATCCTTTAGCACGCAGAACCCATACGCGTCTAGATGCTCGGCGGCGGCCTGCAATTCTTCGTTCACGTCTCTACCTCCACGCCAGCTTCTTGGGCGACCTGCACTAGCTGGCTCCAAACCCCTTCTTCCACCGGGATGCCCTCGCGCCGGTAGCGCGCCTCAGTGACGAATTCGCGTTCGCCCGGCACCAGCACCCCGTTGCTGCCACGCGCTGACGCGGACGAGCGCACGTAGGCGATCATGCGGTCCAATTCGGCGCGGAAGCGCTCGGCATTGACCCTAGCCGCCGCATCCACCGCCAACAGCCACATCGTATTGGCATTGGATTCCAGTCCCTCCTCGCGCCAAGTGGGCTCGCCCAGCAGGCAGCTAAAAATCTGAACCATGAGACCCAAGCCGAAGCCCTTGTATCCTTGGTCTCCTCCAAAGGGCAGGATCGCCCCGACCTCGTACAGGTCGGCTGGGTCGGTGGAAGGCGCTCCACTCCGATCTACCAAGGTGTCTTCGGGTAGCGCTTGCCCGGTATCCCGGTATAGGCGCACGCGTCCTTCGGGCAGGGCCGCGGTTGAGAAATCCATTACTACGGGCTGGTTCAAAGTGGGGGCCGCAAACGCGATGGGGTTGGTGCCCAGCCGTCCTTCGCGCCCGCCAAACGGTGCCACCCAATGCCCCTCGCCTGACGTGCTGCAGGTAACCAAGGCCACGCACTGGGCTTCTGCGACCTGTTCAGCGTACGCTCCCAAGCGCCCCACGTGACGACAGCGGCGCAGGCTGGCACTGCCCAAGCCAAACCGCTGGGCGCGCTCAATCGCTAGCTCCGTGGCCCGCTGGGCCCCAATCTGGCCGAAATTCCACTGGCCGTCCACCAGCGCGGTAGCCGCGGCACCCTCTCGCACCAACACCTCCGCGCCCGGCACGATAGCACCGCGCCGGATGTCTTCTACGTACTGCGATACGCGCAATACTCCGTGCGACGGCAGACCCATGAGATCGGCCTGCACCAACAGGCGGGCCACAGTCTGCGCCTCTTGAGCCGGAGTGCCGTGGGCCTCAAAAACGCTGGCGGCTAACCGCTCCAGCGCGTCGCCTTGGAATCGTCTCGTCATATATCCGCAGATCTCACTCTACGACAAAGGTCGCCCGGGTCTCTTGGCTCTCTTCGTACCCAATGCGAATTGCCTTGGCCCGCAAGGTGGTCGTCCCAACTTCCATGCGCAACGGCTCGGTGTAGAGGTGCCAGTGCGGATCGTCGTCCACGGCGTACGCCATAGAAGCCCCCTGCGTGGCGCAGTGGAGTTGCACCAGCAGCGGTCCCCGGAATGTACCGCCTTCCAGCGCTGGCTCAGTCCCAGGGCCGTCGGCACAGATGGGCACGCACACCGGCGAGGCCGTCTGCGGCTGTTGGCCATCGGGATACCACTGCCGCACCATTTCGCTTTCCGCCATGCGGCCCATGTCGCCTATTTCTTCCAGCCATTCGTCCAAGGCACCGCGCAGGCGATCCCGCTCCGGCTGGTACTGGGGATTGGCCGCCAAGTTGTCGATCTCGTGCGGATCGGCTTCGGTGTCGTACAGCTCTTCGACCGGCCTCGGGTAGCGGAACATGACCGATTGCGTCTCATTCAGTTCGTCGGCCAAGTGCAAGCGCCACATCTCCTGCACAATGGGGTGCCGATTGCGATAGGGAATCCACGCCAAGTAGGGCAGGTCTGGCCGGCAGTTGCGGATGTACTTAAAGCGGCGGTCGCGCACCGCTCGCACCATGTCGTACGCCTCGTCGTGCCGGTCGCGGCTCGCGTATATGTACTCCCTGGGCGGTTGGGCTTGGCGGCCCAGAAACGCGCGGCCCTGCATGTGGGCGGGCACGTCAATCCCCGCGAGCGAGAGCACCGTAGGGCCTAGATCAACGGTGCTTACCAAGTCCTCGCAGACCTCCCCTGCTTCCATGCCGGGGCCCCGGGCGATCAGGGGTACGCGAATGCCTGAGTCGTACGGCCAGCGCTTGCCGCGCGGCAGCGGGCCGTGATCGCTCCAGTGAAAGACGTACGTATTCTCGGACAAGCCGTCTTCGTCGAGTTGTTGCAGGAGTTGGGATAGCTCTTGGTCGCTGTGCGCAATATTTGTGTACATCCGCGCCATGGCTTGGCGTACTGCGGGGGTATCGGGAAAATAGGGCGGCAGCGGGATGGCATCCGGGTCGAACTCCGGTTCCGGGCACTTCTCCGGCCACATGCCGCTTTCGTGGGTGCGCGTGGGATTGAAGACCGCGAAAAACGGCTGGTCTGGATCGGGGCGGTCGCGCCAGTGAGCGTGCGCGCCGAGCGCATCCCAAGCCGTCAGCGGGGGAGTAAACTGGTAGTCGGTCTTGGCGTTGTTGCTGCAGTAGTAACCAGCCGCCCGCAGGTATTCCGTGAAGCACTTTACGTAGTGCGGCACGACAGCCGAATACGGCGTGGGCATCTCCGGAGTAGCGCGATTGGCGTGCGTCGTGCGCATGTGGTGGGTGCCCATGGAGATCGCGTACATGCCGGTGATAACGGCCGACCGGGCCGGGGCACAGACGCCGGCCGTGGAGAAACAGCGCGTCCAGCGGCATCCCTCGGTTGCGAGCCGGTCCAACGTGGGCGTGCGCGCCACCGGGTCGCCGTAGCACCCGTACCGGGGGTTGGTATCCTCAAATGAAATCCACAGGAAATTGGGTTTGCGATCCTTAGCCATAAACTCCTTGCCTTACTTGTTGCTAACAAAGTAATGGTTCGAACCTCCCGCGCCTCCCACGCCGCGCCGAAAACTGTAGCGAGACGCGGCGAACTGTCAAGCGCGTGATTTAACTGCACCTCGACCGTTTGCGCGCCGGGACAGGGTTGTTTGCCGCATACTCGTTGCGCATACTATGCGCTGCCATTTCTCAAAATAGACGAGCCTCCATGAATCAGCACGCCTATCGCCGCCTAGAAGCACTGCTAAAAGAGGCCGACGTGCGCATCGGCGGAGATCGGCCTTGGGATGTAGCGGTCCACGACGACCGCTTTTTCGCACACGTGCTAGCCCACGGATCGCTGGGCGCGGGCGAGGCGTACATGGATGGGTGGTGGGACTGCCCGCAGCTAGACGAACTTTGCGCACGGATTTCGCGCGGCCGGCTGGACCTAAAGTTGCGCGGTCGGCTTCTGCCTTATCTGAAGTCACGGCTGCTCAACCTGCAAACGCCTGCCCGCTCCTTCCAAGCCGGCCAGTACCACTACGATATAGGGAACGATCTGTACCGGGCTATGCTCGACCAGCGCATGATCTACAGCTGCGGTTACTGGCGCAATGCCGCCAATTTAGACGAGGCACAAGAGGCCAAGCTCGACTTGTGCTGCCGCAAGCTAGGGCTAGAACCGGGGATGAGCCTACTCGACATCGGCTGCGGCTGGGGGGGCACCCTGCGGTTTGCGGTCCAGCGCTATGGAGTCAAGGGGGTGGGCGTCACCGTTTCCAAAGAGCAGGCAAAACTGGCGGAGGAGACGTGCCACGGGCTGCGAGTGGAGATTCGCTTGCAGGACTACCGCGCCTTAGACGAGCGCTTTGACCGCATCTTGTCGATCGGCATGTTCGAGCACGTGGGCGTCAAGAACTACTCGACCTTCATGCACACGGTCAAACGCTGCCTAGCGCCAGACGGCCGCTTTTTACTGCACACCATCGGCCGCAACAACTCGGCGGCCAGCAACGATCCTTGGGTTGAGCGCTACATTTTCCCCAACTCCGTGCTGCCTTCCGCCAAGCAGATTACCAGGGCTGCCGAGGAGCTCTTCGTCTTAGAGGACTGGCACGCCTTCGGCCAGCATTACGACCGGACGCTGATGGCTTGGTACGCCAACTTCAACGAGGCTTGGAGCGAACTCAAGGCCCACTACGACGAGCGCTTCTACCGGATGTGGACGTTCTACCTGCTGACCAGCGCCGGCTCCTTCCGCGCCCGGTCCAACCAACTCTGGCAAGTACTCTTCTCATCCAACGGGATTGAAGGGTCCTACGAAGTGCCTCGGTAAAGAGTAATTGCAAAAATAAAACATTCAGGAGGTCAATCTTGAGCGAAGTGAAACACCTAGCCATGGAAGTGCTGACCGCCGGGCTAGACGATATTCGTCAGTCGCCCAAAGCCACGGGCGCATTGGAACTCATCGTGCGGCGGCCGCAGACCGAAGCGCGGGAAGTCTTAGACGTGGGGGAACTCGATTTAGTCGAAGGGCTGGTGGGCGACAATTGGAAACAGCGCGGCAGTTCGCAAACTGCAGATGGATCGGCGAATCCAGATACGCAACTCACGCTGACTAACGCCCGCTTGATGGCCCTAGTGGCCCAAGAAAAGGAGCGTTGGCCTTTGGCAGGGGATCAGCTATACGTCGACTTCGACCTAAGCGTGGACAACATACCGCCCGGGACTCGCCTGTCTCTCGGCGCGGCCGTAATCCAAATCACGGAGCCACCCCACACCGGTTGCAAAAAATACGCCGCGCGCTTTGGGCTGGACGCCCTGAAATTTGTCAATTCCCGGGTGGGCAGACAGCTTCGGCTGCGCGGCGTCAACGCCAAGGTCATTCGCCCAGGCGCAATACGGGTTGGAGACGCCGTGAAGAAGCTGTGATCCCAGCCTAGCCCCGGCCGACTCTGGCCGAGGACCGGTCGCGTGGTTCTAAAACCCGCCGCCCTGCGGGCCATCTCCACCCCCGCGCGGCCCACCGCGCTGGCGCTGCTGCTGGCGTTGCGCCTGCTGCAGATGCGCTTTTAGAGCCTCGATCTGCTCGGCGTCTAACGCCGTGGCGAGCGCGGCCATGATCTTCTCGCGCATCTTGCTCTGCTGCTCGCGCATTTTCTCGCGCAGAGCCCGAAAATCGGTCTCGCCGCGGCCGCCGCTGAACATTTCCGCCATCATCTGCCGTTGCTCAACGAATAGTGGCTTAAGCGCTTGTCGCAGTGCGATTAGCTGCTTGTCGGTCACGTTGAACTTCTCATCAAAGGCCAGTAGGCTAAAAATCTGCTCCGGTGCTATGCCGCCGCCCATGCCGCCACGCCTGCCTCCTGGCTGGGCTTCGAGCGCCACGGCGCTCGACAAACAAACAGCGACAACCCACAGGGATATCTTGCGAATGCACATTATGGTTCTCCTTGTAAAATTTTGAGGGACACTACAGCGAATTAGACACCCCGTCGCCGCGATTTATTCCCGCGCTTTTGCGGGGGTTGATACAATCGCAGAGGTGGGATACTCCCTAGGGCCTAGTACGTCCACTGTCGCGGCAGCGGTCGCTCGCGCTCTAGCAGCCGCTCTAGTAGCTGCTTGCGGACCGCTTGCAACCGGTTGGCGTATTCGCTCTCACCCGCCACATCCTCGTAGGCCAGTGGGTCGCGCTCCAAGTCGAAGAGAGCCTCCGCTCCGCTCGCGTCCACCAAGTAGCGCAACCCTTCCACGCGCAACGTCTTCCAGTTGGATTGCGGTTTCGTCGGCGTCATTTCCGTGATGGCACAGCCGGGGCCAGCGCCCTCCTCGCCGCGCAGATCGGCTAAGAGGGAACTGCCTTGCAACGCGTCCGGACGCTGAATTGCGGCGGCTTCCAGCAGCGTCGGCACCACGTCCAATGCCTCGACGATGCGAGAGCAACGTCCACCAGCACTTGATCCGGCAGGCCAGCGCATCAGCAGGGGTACTCGCGAGGCCGCGTCGTGCCCGGGGTAGCCCTTGCCGTAGCGCAGGTGTTCGCCGAGCCATTCGCCGTGGTCGGACGTGAAGACGACGATGGTATTGTCCGCAATGCCGAGGGCGTCGAGCCGGTCGAGAATGCGACCGACGTGGTGATCGACCTCGGAGACCATCGCGTAATAGCCGTGGCGCGCGGAGCGTAACTCATCGTCGGAAAAGTGCTGTGGGCCTCGGCGGGCGTCGAGAGCCGGAGGGAAAGGCGGCAGCGGCAGCGCGGCTGGGTCGTATAGATCGAGGAACTCCTGGGGAGCCACCCACGGATCGTGCGGCGAATAGAACCCGGCGATGCAGAGAAAAGGGCCGTCCCTGTGGCGCGTCATAAACTCCATGGTCTGCTCGGCGACAAACGCCGTGTGGGTCAACTCGCTGCGACAGCGGCTGGCCAAGGCGCGTTTGACAAAGCGCTCTTCTGGATGCGCGATCCCGTCGCGGACGTTCATGATCCGCTTCCACTCGATTGAACTGGGTGCCTCGCCGAGGCTGACGTGGTCGAGTTGCTCCGGGGCCTGCGCTGCTACCCAAGCGCGGTAGGCATCGTGGTAGGAACCCGGTTCGTCCGAGATTTCCAAGTGGTCAAAACCGTAGTCGGGATGGGGCTCGCGGTGATCGCGGTTGGCGTGCGGCAGAAAGTGCAGCTTGCCAATCTGGCCGCTGCAATAGCCGTAGTTGCGCAGCAGGCGCGGCAAGGTCGGCGCGTCCTCGGGCACGGGCACGCCCATGTGCGAAAGCCCTAGCGTGGCCGGATACTGCCCGGTGAGAAAGCTCACGCGGCTGGGCATGCAGACCGGATTCTGCACAAAGCAGTGGTCGAAGTTTACCCCAGCGGCAGCGAGCCGGTCCAAGTGCGGCGTGCGGATTTCGGAGTTGCCGTTGGTGCCGAGGGCGTCCCACCGCTGCTGATCCGTGTAGAGTACGAGGATATTCGGTCGCTGCATGATTGGCATGAATTCCTTGGAGATGCTGTGCGGATGAAACCAGAACGCCGATTACGTCTTGGGCTGAGTCGGCTTCTTTCGCCAGCCCCGAAACAGGCGTTGCGGAAAATCCGGGCCGATGAGCGGACTCAGCGGAAACCAAAGCACCGCGTGGACGACCTTGATAATTTTGTACAAGACGTTTTTCATGGCTTTTCTTTCTCGGCAAAGAGTTGCTCGGCTACCGCGGCCATCAGCTCTGGGCCGTCGCTCTGGCGGAAGAGGAACCGCACCTTGCCCTGCTGATCGATCAGGTAGGTATAGGTCGAGTGATCAACTAAGTACGAGGCCTGCTCCTCTCCGAGGGAATAATGGGCACCATATTGGCGCACCACTTGGTCGATTTCCTCCTTGTTGCCGCGCAGGCCAATCGCATCAATAGCGAAGTAGTCGAGGTATTCCGCCAGCTTCTCCTGCGTGTCGCGCTTGGGATCCACGGTGACGAAGAGAGTCGTCAGCTCATGCAGGTCCTCGTCTAAGAGCTGATAGACGCGGCCCATCTTCGACAGGGTCACTGGGCAGATGTCGGGGCAATAGGTGTACCCGAAGAAGAGCATGGCGGCCTGGCCGCGCAAACTTTGCAACTCAAAGCGCGCGCCGTGCTGATCCACGAGCGCGAAATCGCCGCCAATGCCGCCGAAATCCTGCAATGAGGGGACCTCCACAGGGGCGGGGGTTTCGACCGGGACCTTTTGGGCCTCCGGCTGCGCGCCGCAAGCTGCGAGCAGTGCGAAAACCGAGCAACAGACCAGCGCGTCAATCGCTTTCATAAAGACCTTTCTTCTGCACCGGCATTTGTATGCGCCTTTCCGTTCCATCGCCAAAGCGCAGCACCAACTCCACCTCGTCGCCGTCCCGTAGTGGCTGGCGCAGTTCCATCAGCATCAGGTGGGTGCCGCCCGGCTTCAGTGCGACCTCTTCGCCTGCTGGGATTTGTAGCTCTGAGACTTGCCGCATCGTCATCCGGTCGTCTTTGTATTCCATTACGTGTATCTCGGTTTGTCCGGCGGCTTCGGTTGTCGCGGCGACCAATGCGACGGGGGCACCGCCCCGGTTTTCAATGACCAAATAACCAGCGACCGGGCTGCGCGGCGGTGGTTCCCGGATCCAAGCGTCGCGCACGACGATGGGATCGCCGGAATGCTCTTGTCCGCATCCGACTACCGTGACCAACAAAAAAGCAACGACAATTTTCATCGATGTTTTCCTTCGGCCAGCCGTCGACTCTCAGCCCTTGACACCAATCGCCCCAACCATGGGCGGCGATGCAATGCTAGCTTGCGGATCGCGGGCGTTTGCCTGCCACTCTTCCCAGTGCGCCGCGCACTCTTCCTCGCTCAGTACGCCACGCACCACAAGGTCGGGCAGATACACGCGCAGGAACTGCTCTATCCAGCACCAGAGACGGTTGCCTGGGCGGGCAATACCGCCGATCGGGACGACCTCCACGGCCTCCAAATCACACTGCGCCATTAGCTCCGGCAGCTTCCCACCGATCTCCAATCGATCTCCAAAACTCTCATGGACCGCCTCCAACACGCGCCGCAAGTGGGGATGCTCAATCCGGGCGACAAACGCCCCATAAGCGCAGTAATCCACAACCACTAAGCGCCCTCCCGGTCTCAGGACCCGTGCTACCCGCTCTATCACCCCTTGTGGCTCCTCTATGAAGCAGAACAACCAGCGGGCAAACGCAGTGTCCATAGAAGCGGCAGGCAGGTCGAGAGTGCGGACATCCGCTACGGCGACCTCGACTTGCTGCAAGCCGGCTGACGCGGCGCGGTGCCGGAGAAAATCCGCGAACTTCGGCGACCCATCAACTGCCAAGACGCGCCCCTCTGCTCCCACGCACTCGGCCAGTTCTAAGCTGGTAAAGCCGGGTCCACAGCCTAGATCGAGAATCGCCTGTCCGGTGCTGAACTCGGCACGCTCCCACAAGTCTGCGGTCTCGGGGTGCCACGTGTTGTGCTGCGCTTGCAGGCGGCGCAGTTCCTCGTCGTCGGTCCCCAACAAGTAATCGCGTTCGGCAGCGGTGTTCACGAATGCTTACTCCGGCGGCAGCACCAAGTACTCGCCCTCGCGGATCCCATAGCTGTCGCCGAGTTCGGGGTAGTCAATCCCCGCGCGGCCATTCCAATCCCAGACCACTTCGCCGTCCTTGACCGTCAGTTCGCAAAACAGCCGCTGGTGGCCGTCCAACCGGCCGTCGAACGAATCGGCGTAGCCAAAATTCCCCTCCATCAGCTGCAAGACTGCCACATCGGCCACGGCACCTACTGACAGGTGGCCCAACTCAGGGTGGCCAATCTCCCGCGCCGGGTTGATGGTTGAGGCGCGGATGACCTCGCCAAGCGGCATGCCCATCACCAGAAATTTCGACATGGTCGTCGCCATGTCGAGCATACCCATGTTCATGCAGAGGACGTGCAGGTCGGTCGAAATCGAGTCTGGATAGAAGCCTTGGGCTATGGCTGGGACCGCGTTGCGAAAACAGAAACTGCCGCCACCGTGCCCCACGTCCAAGATGACGCCCCTTGCCCGCGCCTCGTGCAGATAGGGCAGCACCTTGCCCTCCGCGTCAAACCACGGCGTCGGTCCGCGGAAGATGTGGGTGCTTATGTCGCCCGGGCGCAATCTTTCGCCCAAGAGCTGGTAGTAGGGCCGCTCCTTTCTGAAGTAGCCAAAGTCGATCATTACCCGCGTCGCGGCCTTTTCGGCTGCCGTGAGCGCGCGATCGACCGAAATCCATTCGGGGCCTATGTAGTGCGCCGTCTTGATGCCGACGACTACGTCCTCGTTTTCCCGCGCCACGCCCGCCGTCTTGTCGGGATTCATATCGTACGGATTTTGCTCGTGGTCGATTGACGTCATTCCGGTACCGGCGATATTGACCAGCGCGAAGAGCCGCGTCTGGCAGCGGTCGATTACCCGATAGCGAAAGTCCTCGAAGTTACGCCAGCCTGCGCTTCCGGTATCCACCAGCGTCGTCACGCCGGTGCGGAAACTAAAGCCGTCGGGCAGGATGCTGTTGTCGCCAGCCCACGTATCGCGGTGGCCGGCCGTGGCATAGGCATGGATGTGGATGTCCACTAGCCCCGGCGTCACGTAGAGTCCGCTCACGTCGATGACCTGCCCGGCACCTTCGGTCGGCAAGTCCGCATCTATGGCCGCGATCACTTTCCCCTGGATGCCGATGTCCCGGGGCGCGTCAATGCCGTTTTGGGGGTCGATCAAATGACCGCCCTTGAGTATGAGATCAAACTGCATAGTGAGACTTCTCCGAGAATTTGATGGAGATTAGAAGATAAAAAACAGCGTCGCTGTCTGCTACGCGCCCAGCAGCCGGCCTCAGCATTGGGGCCGCAACTTCAGGCCGATGCCTCCACATGCGAGGGCAGCTTGCGCGTAAATCGCGCAAACAGTGCTCTGAGTACTGCGTCGCTGCGCGCCGCAAGGCTGGTCACGATCACGGTTGCCCAGACGCTGCGCCGCGAAATTTTGACCTGCTGTCCACTGGTAAAATCCGCGTGGGCGTGGATGCGCCGCAACGTCAGCACGGCCATGCCCAAGGCCCAAAGGCAGAACCGGCGAATGCCGGTTTCGCGCCCGGGGATGAGCAATGTGAACGCCAGCGCATTGCCGAGGTGCATCTGAGCCACGCCGACCAATTGGCTCAGTGCCATGCGGAACGCGGGATTCGTCTGGCCGGCCTCGAGTGAGCGCAGATCAAACCCGGCTTGCTGGAACACGTCGCGCGGCAGCCAACACGCGCCGCGCGCCCGGTCGTCCCAGATGTCCTTGAGGATGTTGGTCATCTGCAAGCCTTGGCCGAACGACACGGCGAGTTGCAACAACTTCTTGCGATGGCGCTCGATTTCCGCCGAATAGTCGCAGAACAGCTCGGTGAGCATCTCGCCGACGACGCCGGCGACGTGGTAGCAATAGCGGTCGAGATGGGAGAGATCGTCTAGGCCCTTGAGGCCCGGGCTTTGCTGAAATTCGGCCATGCCACGCGACATGATCCGCACGCAGCGCACGAGTGCGGCGCGCTGCCGCTCGGAAAACCCTTGCGTGATCCGCAGCACCCGAGGAGTGTTGGCCACGAGTTGGCGTTCGGCGGGCAGCATGCTGTCGGACAGGCACGGCGCGAGTTGCTCGGCGAATGGGGCGGGCGGCTCCTCTCCGGCGACGACCCGGATGAATCGCTCGGAAAACTCGCGTTTCCCATCGGCCGACAGAGTTGGCTCATCCTCGATAGTGTCCGCGATGCGGCACAGCAAATACGCGTTGCCGACCACATCGCGCAGGCCCGAGGGAAGCTGCGGAATGGTCAGCGCAAACGTGCGCGAGACATCTTGCAGGATCTCGCCCTGCCACGCCAGATCAGCGGTATGTTCGTCAGTCGTCATGGGTAGTCAACCCCAAAGGGCCGGTGAAGCTCGACTTGTTTTCGTATAATATACTTTGTCCGTTACACAGAACGCACCCTCTACTATAAAAATTATGGAAATAGACCTTAATCACCGATTCAAAGACGTCAACTACATCGAATCGCCCAACCAAGGCGGCCCCTTTGCCCCAGGGCAGCCGGACACCATCGTCATCCACTATACGGCTGGAGCCAACGCCGAGTCGGCCATTCACACCCTCTGCGACCGAGAGCGCAAGGTCTCGGCCCACTTGGTCGTCGGTCGCGACGGTGTCGTGACTCAGCTTTTGCCCTTTAACATCGTCGGCTGGCACGCCGGCCGCAGCCTGTGGCGAGAGCGCACGAGCCTCAACCAGTACTCCATCGGCATCGAGCTCGACAACGCAGGCCAGCTCTCGGAGCGGGATGGCCGCTACGAGTCGTGGTTCGGGCAGACGTATCCAGCCTCAGAGGTCGTGCGCGGCGCACACCGCAACCAGAGCTTGTCCGGTGCCCATCCGCAAATACGTCAGCCTGTTTGCTTTTGGCATCGCTATGCGGAAGTGCAATTCGAAGTCGTCGAGACCATTTGCGCCGCGCTGATTGCGGCCTATGGGATATACCACATCCTCGGCCACGAGGAGATCGCCCCCGACCGCAAGGTCGATCCCGGCCCGGCCTTTCCGCTCGACGAAATGCGCGACCGGCTTTTAACCATCGCCTAGCGCGCAGGAGGCGCGAAACCTTTGGCAGCACAAGCACCCGCCATTGATGTCCGCGAATTGAGCAAGACCTATGCGGTCCCCGTGCGCGAGGGCGGCTTGGCCGCGGCGCTCAAAAGCCTCGTGCAGCGCCAGACGCGCCACGTCGAGGCGGTTAAGCAGATCAGCTTTGCGGTCGCTCCCGGTGAAATCGTCGGCTTTTTAGGGCCGAATGGCGCGGGCAAGACCACCAGCCTCAAGATGCTTTCGGGCCTCCTGCACCCTTCCGGTGGGCAAGGTCGCGTCCTCGGTTTTGAGCCGTTCAAGCGGCAGCGCGATTTCCTCCGCCAGATCACCTTGGTGATGGGCAATCGCAACCAGTTGCTGTGGGATATCCCCGTAATCGACTCCTTTGAGCGCAACCGGGCCATTTACCGCCTAGAGCGGAGTGCATACCGGCAAACGGTCGAAGAGTTGACCGCGCTGCTCGACTTAGACGCCCTCCTCGACAAGCCCGTGCGCAACCTCTCCTTGGGCGAGCGCATGAAGTGCGAAATTGCCGCCGCGCTTTTGCACAAGCCGCAAGTCCTCTTCCTCGACGAGCCGACCATCGGCCTCGACGTGACCATGCAGCGGCGGATTCGCGCGTTTTTAACCGAGTACAATCAGCGCTACGGCGCCACCGTGCTCCTCACCAGTCACTACATGGCCGACGTCGAGGCGCTGTGTAAACGGGTGGTGGTCATCCACCACGGGCTGCTGCTCTTCGATGGCCAGCTCACCGAGCTTGTGCAGCGCTTCTCACCGCACAAGACGATCATCGTCGAACTGGAAAACGGGCACGGCGACCTCGGCAATTATGGAGAGATCGTCGCCAGTAGCGAAGGGCGTGTATCGCTGCGAGTGCCCAAGGCGGAGACAGCGCAGGTGACCGGGCGGCTCCTCAGCGAGCAACCCGTCCTCGATCTGACGGTGGAGGACCCGCCGATTGAGGACGTGATCGAAGAGGTCTTTGAACGCGCATGAGGGGGCTAGCCGACATCTACACCACGCTCTTTCGCACCGATCTAGCCGTGCAGTTCCAGTACCGGGCGGCGATGGTGATCTGGCTGATCGGGCGCATCGTCGATACGCTGGTCTTCCTTTCGGTGTGGACCGCAGTGGCTCGCTCCCAAGGCGGGCAGGTGGGGGATTTCTCCAGCGGGGACTTCGCCGCCTACTACATCATCATGATGATGATGGGGCACCTGACTTTCACTTGGTTCATGTTCGAGTTTGAATATCGGGTGCGGTCGGGAGCCTTCTCGCCACTCCTGCTCCAGCCCCTGCACCCGATCCACCGCGACATCGCCACGAATATCTCCTACAAGTTCCTGACTTTGGTGGTCATGCTGCCGACGGTGGGTCTAATGGTCTGGATCTTCGATCCGGTCTTCAACCCGCCGGCTTGGGCCATTTGGGCCGCGATACCCGTCGTTCTGCTGGCGTTCCTGATGCGCTTTTTCGTCGAGTGGGCACTGGCTTTAGTGGCCCTGTGGACCACGCGCACGGCCGCGGCCAACCAACTCTACTTTGCGGCCTCGCTTTTCTTTTCGGGCCAGATGGCACCGCTGTCGCTTTTACCCGAGTGGCTCCAGACCGTGGCCGCGATTTTGCCCTTCCGCTGGATGCTGGCCTTTCCCACCGAACTCCTACTCGGCCGACTCACGCCCACCGAGGTCGTCTGGGGCGCAGCAACGCAGGTGGCGTGGCTAGGGCTGAGCTGGGTGATTTTGTCCGCGGTCTGGTCGCGCGGCGTGCGCAGATACTCGGCGGTTGGCTCGTGAACTATTTGCGGCTCCTGTGGATCTTCCTGCGCATCGGCGCGATGAACGAACTGGCGTACCAAGCCAACTTCTGGGTGCAGCTAGTACAGAGCTTGCTCAATCTGGGCGTTGCGCTAGCGGGTTTGGCGGTGATTTTCTCGCATACCGAGGAGCTGGGCGGCTGGCAGCCGGCCGAGCTGGTAGCGCTCTTGGGGGTTTTCTTCCTGATGAGCGGCCTGATTGGCGCGCTGATCCAGCCGTCAATGCAGCGCTTTATGGAGGACATCCGCCTAGGCACGCTGGACTTTACCCTCACCAAGCCGGAGGATGCACAAGTGCTAGTGAGTGTCGGCGAGGTGCGGATTTGGAAGTTCTTGGACGTAGTGCAGGGAATGGCACTGATCGCAGTGGCCCTAGTCGAAATCGGGATGCGGACGGGCCTTGCACACGCAGCGGGATTTGCCTTGACGCTTGCGGCTGGCGCGGCAATCGTCTACAGTTTTTGGCTAGTGCTAGCAACGACTGCGTTCTGGTTTATCAGAGCGGAGAACATCCTCGTCATCTTCCAGGCCGTTTACAGCGCTGGCAAGTATCCGGTGGCCATCTACCCGCGCTGGCTCAAGCTGGCGATGACCTTTCTGGTGCCCGTGGCCTTTGCGGTGACCGTGCCGTCGGAAGCCTTGGTGGGGCGGTTGTCGTCGGAAGTGCTGTGGGGCGCGTTGGCGATGGCGGGGGGAATGCTGGTGGGAGCACGGGCTTTTTGGTTGTGGGGGGTGCGACACTATTCAGGAGCGTCGGCCTAGCGATAGTCCATTTTGCCATTTTCTAAGAAAGGGACAACGGACATGAGTGACGGACAAAGCGGCATGCACGTCGGAGTGCAGGGGATCGGCACCTCAAAGATGGAATTGGAGTTTCTGGTGCGACACGGGGTGACGCACATGGATGCCTCCGTTGAGGACAACGAGGTCGAGACCTTAGTGCGGCACAAGGAAGAAGCGGCCGCCTACGGGGTGAGTATGGAGGCGATCCACATCGGCGTGCCCAAAAGCATCACGCTGGCGCAAGACCCGCAGCGAGACCGGGACCTCGACGAGGTCTGCCGCTGGATCGAAAACGCGGGCAAGGCCGGGCTGCGGGCCTTGCTCTACAACTTCTGCATCCTGCCGCACCAGCGCACCGAGCCCACGCCTGGGCGTGGGGGCGTGACGTATAGCTCATTTGATCTCTCGAAATTCGACAACGAAACGCTGAGCGAAGCGGGCGTGGTCAGCCGCGAAGAAGCGTTTGCGCGGGCGGCCTATTGGCTGGAGCGCGTGATTCCGGTAGCCGAGGCAAACAAGGTGCAGATGGCTTGCCATCTCAACGACCCGCCAGCTCCGGTCCTGCGCGGCGTCGAGCGCTGGAACTGGCCGGTAATGGAGGGACTCAAACGCTTTTCCGAACTGGTCGATAGCCCGTATCACGGCTTTAACTTTTGCTGTGGTGTGGCATCCGAAGGCTTGGAAAATCCGGCCGAGGAACTCTGCGACATCGTGCGCTACTTCGGCGAGCGGGGGAAGCTCTTCAACATCCACTACCGCAACATCAAGGGCGGGCTGCACAATTTCCAGGAAGTCTGGCCCGACGAAGGCGATGTGGACATGCACGAGGTGGCGCGCACCCTGAGGGACGTAGGCTATCAGTACATGTTGATGCCCGACCACGCGCCGTCCCATCCCGACGACAAGGCTCCCGAGGGCGTTTCGGGCCGGGTACGCCAAGCTTGGGCCTTTCAGTTCGGGTATATCATCGCCATGATCCAAGCGGTGAATAAAGAGCGGTCCGGCCTCAGCATTGGGGCCGCAGCGCAAACTGCCTAGAAACGGAAAACTGTGGCATGTCGATCCATTGGCTGAGGGCAGTACTATTGCTGGTCCTGCTCAGCTCGTTTAGCGGAGCTCAGTCCCGAGCAGAACAGGCGTTGAGGCGGGACTTGCAGGCGTTGGAGGATGTCGTCTCTCTGGTGGGATTGGCCAGTGGAGCGGCCCTGCTGGTCTCGCTGGGGCTGCTCGTTGCGCGGTGGCGGATGGGGACGGTGCGGGCGCGGCGCTTTGTCTTGCGCGGCGACGGGGGCCAACCAATCGCTCAATTGGTGCAAGGCCCCAATGGCGGCGAGCTGGAGTTGAGGGATGACAATGGTGAAATCACCGCGGTGCTGAGCCGTGGACTTAAGTTGTGCGACCGATCAGGACAGGTGCGGGCCGACTTGCGGCTGGAGAACGATAAGGCCCCGCTGCTGGAGCTCTACGATGAGCGAGGCGAAGTGCGGGCGAGCCTTTCGTTGAGTGAAGACGGGGCCGGCAGTTTGGCCTTTTACGACGAGACTGGACAGCCTCGCGCCGGCCTAGGTAGCGGCCACGCCGGCGCAATGCGGCTGAGTTTTTTCGACGCCCAAGGACGATTGCGGCAGCAAAGCGGCATCGAAGACGAAGAAGAGCCTTCGTTCAAGCTCTACGATGCCCAAGGCGAGGTGCGCGGCTCTTTGAGCGTGCGGGCCAATGGCATGACCTTGCTCGAAATGCGCGACCAAGACGGCCACACGCGCACCATCGTCGGAGTGATGGAAGAGGGGATCGCTTGGCTTGGGGTTCTCGATGGAGAACAGCGTTTCCGCGCAGGATTAGGCGTGCCGACCGGCGGCAATCCTCGACTGGACTTCTACGACGAAGAAGGGGAGACGCAGGCCTCTCTGCACATCGACGACCAAGGCCGCTTTAAGACCGATCCGGACTCTTAGCTCTGAGAGAACGACAACCGGCATAGATCTCTGGAGTGCGGAGGCTGGCTAAGAAACGTTCACAACTCGTCGTAACGCGGCACCTGATCGATGAAGCCGCGATCGGTGACATAGCAGTAGTGGACCAAGCCATTGGTGACCAAAAGACAGCGGGCCTGAACCACGCGGTTGTACGCGGCAATCTGGTCGAAGGTCTGCTGGCTAATGGAAACGTCCGGCTCTTTGCACTCGGCCATTAGCACGGCACGGCCCGCGCGGTCGTGGACGACGACATCGACGCGAAACCGCTTGCCGTGGAGATCGATGCCTTTCTCAATGGCGATCAACCCGCGCGGGTAGCCCAAGTCCGATATTAGATATTGCACCAAGTGTTGCCGCACCCACTCCTCGGGCGTCAATCGCACGTACTTGCGGCGCAAAGGGTCGAGTATCTCGCGCTTGCCTTCGACTAGGCGAATGTCAAAAGCCGCGGCCGGGAGGTTGAGGAGCTGCATATTATTTGAGCAACAGCATCTTGCGGACTAATGAGGCGGTGTCCTTCTGTACGCGTGCTAAATAAACGCCTGTGGCCACGGGTTTCCCGCTGGCGTCCGTCCCATCCCATTCAACTTGGTAAACGCCCGGCCCTACATAGCCGTCGGCGAGCGTCTTCACCTTCTGGCCCTGTACGTCGAAAATTTCCAAGCGCACCCGTCCCGGCTCTTGGATGCGGTAGCGGATGGTGGTGGCGCTATTGAACGGGTTGGGATAGTTCGGGTCTAGGGAAAATTCTCGCGGTACAGCGATTCGGTCGTCCTCTTCCCGCACCGCCGTGACACTTCCAGAGTACTGGGCGGCGACCAAGCGGATTTCGTCGAGGTAGAAGGTTCCGCGCAGGCTGCCGATTAAGCGCAGCGACTCAATGGGGCCGTCGAGGGCCAGCTCGTCCAAGTTGATCTCGACGGTCTGCCACTGGTCCAAGTCCAGATCAACTTGGTCAATGAGGCTCAGCGGGCGGGCAGTCTCGCCGTTGACGACAAGGCCAAAGGAGGGCCGGAAGCCGCCGGTGGCCGTGCCCGGATGCAGGGCCATGCGCAGCCCGACGTAGCCGACTTGAGCGACCGGCGCACGGGGTAGGAACTCAATGGTAAAACCTCGGGCCTCCACCCGCAGTGCCCGCTGGCCGGCGAAGACGGTATCGGCATGGGTCGGGTCGAGTTGTGCGCTGTAGAGCGCGCCTTGATCCCAAGCGAGCTCGTCGGCAAAGAGGATTTGATCCTCTTTGGGCAGCACGACGATGGAATGCACCAGTTTGGTCGCCTCGTCGCCTTGGGCGAGATGCACCACCAGTTTTTTGCGGCCGTTGTGCTCTCCAGTCGAGAGATCCGCTTCAAGGCGATAGGTATGGTCGTCTATCACTTGCAGGGGCAGGGCCTCGGGACCTTTCAACGCACTCAGATCAGCCGTGAGCTGGGCTGGTTCTGTGCCCTCCAACTGCCGCCGGAGGCGAATCGTCGAACGCAAAGGCAACGCTGCGCCAGCGAGCAAGGTATCGGGGAGCGGATTTTCCCACATGCCTTGGAGGGGGCTGGCTTCGATGCGAAAGATCGCCTGCGTGAAGCGATCGCTCGTCAGGTAGAGAACGCCCTGTTCGTCGGTGATCAGCCCGACCGGCGTCCCCCAGAAGGAATTGCTGTTGGGGTCAGGGCGAAAACCGGTGAGAAAGTCGGCGACGCGAGCGTTGGACCCATCCGGCTCGGCAAAGAGCGCCATGACCTTGTAGCCGAGATCGTTGCCCAAGACACCCGCGCGGAAGGCGACAAACGCGGCGTGTTTGTACTGGGGCGGGAACTGGTCGTACTTGTAGAAATGCAAACCCATCGGTGCCAAGTGGGCGGGGACGAGAGCCGCCGGACGCTCCATGCTGGCAACCAATAGCGAGTCAGCATCGGTCAGCGGGAAAATCGCTCGACGGTACGCTCCAATAGAGAAATCCGTCCAGACCTGATAGGCATAAGCCAAGGGCCAGCCATAGAATTGGCCGTCGCGGAGCGGGGTGATCCACTCCGGCGGCAGATCCCGTCCCTCGCGGTCGTGCCCATTACCGGCACCCCACAGCTCGCCGGTGACCGGGTGTAAGTCGAGGCCGATGGCATTGCGCAGCCCTGAAGCATAGATCCGCCGACCTGTGCCGTCGGTGTTCATCTGGATGACGGTGGCCCGCTCGGGATCGTCTTCGCGGCAGAGGTCGCAACTCGAACCGGCGTGGAAGTAAAGCTTGTCGTTGGACTCGTCGAAAACCAGCGTATGCGTTACGTGCTCAGAGGCTCGGCCCATGAAACCGGGCACCCTGGCAAAAACGGCGCGCTCCTCGTAAAAGCCATCTGAATCCCGATCTTCAAGGCGGTAGATCGCATCGTCATCGGCGACGAAGAGAGCCCCCCGGTAGAAGGCGACGCTGTGCGGCCAGTGAAAGTCATCGGCCGCTTTGTACACGGTGTCGGCGCGGCCGTCGCCGTCTTTGTCGGGCAGGGCCAACACCGTGCTTTGACGGCCGGAGGCCGGGCTCCATTGATTGCTCCCGCGAGTCTTCATGTTGGCCACATGCAAGACGCCTTGATCGTCCCAGGCCATGAAACGGGCTTTATCTACTTGGTCGGAGAAGAGTTTGACCTTAAAGCCGGGCGGGAGTTTGAGCGTGCGGTCGGAGAGTCCCTCAACCGGCACTGGTTCGAGGTGGAGGTCGATCTTGGGCGTTAAGCGGATCTGACCGGGGAGGTATTCGGCGTGGAGGGGGGTACTCGCGAAAAGCACACAGAGCAGGTAGGCGAGAGTGAAACTCTGCCCAGAGACGATGCGTGTGACATGCGGAACGGACATGAGAGCTCCCCGTCGCCAGTATTGGCGACGCAATTCCGATTGTTGATGTCTAAAGACCACGACCGGAGTCTAAGAGGATTGCCGAGGTCAGAAAGTGTTTAGGGGCCGGTGGTCCTGGTGCCGGGCGCTCTCGGCTCTCGGCGATTATGCGCAGACGCACAAAGCCCTGGGCATCGGGCGGGATTTCCAGCGTCCATTCGGAACTCCCAGGCGGCCGGGGACCCAGACACTCTAGCACGGCAGGAGCAGCATTCGGCTGCCACAGACCGATCAACTCGGCCCTTTCGACTGCTTCGGTTGCCTCAAAGGCCACGTGCAAAACACCGGGTCCTCCCGTCCAAGTGTCGCCGATAAAATGGTTGTCGACTGAGAAATCGCCGAGGTCGAGCCAGTGCCCTTGAGAGGCACAAGTGCGCCCTCGGCGCAGGCTGGCGAAGAGCGCTTCTGAGATGGCTTGGTGGCCCGCCTCCACGCCGACCCGGACGTGATTGAAGACCCCTAGCGGATAATCGGGCTGCTGCAATTGCTTGTGGACGTGGAAGTCGGAGTTCAATAGCAAGGAGAACGGCCGCTGGCAGGCGTACACTTGGTCGACCAAGCCGCCGACGGCTCCCCCCGGATAGGCACACGGATCCATCGCAGCGACTCTGGCGTGAGCTTGGTGCCCGTGCAAGGCTTCGATGCCAACGACGAGGCCAGCCGGATCAGCGGCTAGATAGCGGTTGATGCTCTCTGCGGACCACTGGCCGGCAGCGGGGTGGTTGAAGAAGAGAATGGGGCGCTCTTCCGCCGGCAATGCGGTCAGATGCTCCAAGGCCGCTTCTACGCTGACTAGATCCGCAGCCCTCAGCCGGTCGTGGGCAGCGGCGAAAGCATAGGCGTTTTCAGCCTCGCGCTCGCCTATGGGAAAGACGAGTCCTGCGTGGCCTCCCCTAGGCGCGTTCCACTCTAGCCCGAAGAAGACGGGAAACCCCGGCAGGATGCGGCGCGCTTGCTCAATCATGCGGTGTTGCTCAAAGAAGACGGGCTTTTGCGCGTGATTGGTCAGCGCGATAAAATCGAGTGCGTCGTCGGCCCCTTGCAAAAGCTCAGCGACCAAGGCGTGATCTTCGCAGTGGTTGTGTATATCGCCGCGGAGCCACCTCAGAGGCCCGCGCGTTGTCTTATCGGTCATTGCAAAATGGACGGGTACGTATATTCTCTAATGTTGCCTATCGGCTTGAGTTTGAGGTCCGAGCCTTATAGATTAAGCGAAAACTTGGACCGCGTAAAAGAGTCGCCGGAAACCTTGGCGACTGGCTCGAGGAGTAAAACAGTGTACAAATGGTCAATTCTCATCGCGCTCGCGCTTCCTACACCACCGGCAGCCGCCCAGATTTCGCTGTGGAAGATGGGCGGCCAAGGCTTGGCTTGGAGCCGGAGTGACAGCAGCGAAGTCTTTATCGACTTCCAGACCTTTCCCGGCTCAATAGCGCCGACTTACTTCGACGGCGAGGAAAATATCCTTTCCAAGCTCCCGTTCTGGTCGCCCTTTAAGTTTCCCACTGACTTGGGCTACGAAGACGGCCTCATCCCGCGAGTCTGGCGCGCGGCCAACGGCTTCTACTGGTTCACGGCCGGAACCCTGACGACCGAGTGGGTCGATGGCGATAGTTCATCTTACAGTCCACCGGTAGCACGCGGTATCAACTCGGAGTGGTACACTTTTGACGTGGGGGTTCCAGTGCCAGCCGACGTAGTTGGTTTTTACACGCCTCCACACGGTTTTCGCGCCGACGGTACGCTTCTCCGCGACGACATCTTCAAGGCGTTTGAAGTCTCAATCGCCGAAGAGTTTGACCCGGTCCTCAACCTCGAAAACAACGACGACGACTATCACCGCCTAGAGACCTTGATCGCCGATGTGCCGCTCAATTTCGACGCCAATGTCCAACTCGAATTTCCCAAACAGTACGTGCGTTTCATTCGCCTACGACGCAACCCTTCCATCGACGACAAAGCCTTTGCCTCCGGCCAAGCCAATGTCCAGCAGGGAACCATCGGCGAGTTTGAGCTCAAGGGCGAAGGGGTGCCCAAGCGGGTATTTTATCTCTCTAAGATTATCTCCCTAGGCCGCACGGTGAATTTCGGGCGTCTATTTTGGGACGCCACGCCCATGCGAATGGTCAAAGGGGTCCCTACTCCCGTTGACGACGCCCAAACCCGACTCGCGATCTCCGTGCGCTCTGGCCGCGACGACGACCCCAACGTCTATCACGAATTCACCGACACCGGTGCCGAGCGGACGGTCTCTCGCGAGCGCTTCGAGAACGAACTCAAGCAACCAGATCAAACTACCCAAGGCCAGATCCAAGAAGGCAAGCCCGGCCTTAGAGCCTCAATCATTTACGACCAAGACAACTGGACCTTCTGGTCTTTTCCCATCCCTGAGTCCGGGCAACCCGCTCCACTGGAGCGCGGCAATCACATCCAAGTCAGACTCACTTTCGAAAGCCGTTCCTTCTTCGACTTCGTGCGGCTAGACTCGCTGTGGATTGAGACTGCACCGCCGTTGGCCTCCCAAGTCATAGGCGAGGTCGCCCGCTTTGACGAGCCGACGCCCGACGGCGGTCTAACCGAGGTGTACTTAGGTGAGACGACGGACTTTACCTACGATGTGCTCGCCCAGTTCGACGGGGCGAGCCAGCCGGGCTTTGATACGATCCGAATCCGCACGGGTAGCCACCCTCAGTTCAAACGGCTAGAAATGGGCCAACCACTCCAAGCGCTAGAACCGGCCGAGGTGATAGAGGGAGAGAACGAATTAGTGGTGCGTTTGCCGCAGTCGGTCACCCGCAGCCGCAACGAACCAGTGCGGCTGGTATTCGGCACAGAGGTTTTCATTTTTGCCAACACGTTCGCCGGCGAGGTTTTAGACACGAGCGGGGAGAGTCTGCCGCAGCAGATTGAGGCTGGCAACGCCACCGACGAGGTCAGCACTAACAGCCTGCGGGTCTTGGGTGGCGAACAAGAGGCCGAGACACCCATCGAAAACCTAGCTTTTTCGAGCAAGGTATTGACCCCCAACGGGGACGGCACCAACGATGTGCTGGCCATCAACTACACCTTGTTCCGCCTGCCCGGCCCGGTGCCCGTGGTCCTCAACATCTACGACTTGCGCGGCATCCGGATCCGCACCCTCGACGCCGGAATGCAGGGGGCCGGGCCGCAAACCGTGCAATGGGACGGACGCGACGCGAGCGGCAAGTTGTTGGTACCAGGTCTATATGTGATGGAGATCGCCCTCAAGGCGGAATTCAAAACCTTCCGCCACCAGCAACCGCTGGGCTTGGCCTACTAGGCTAGCCGCCTCAATGCCTACTAGAGATGTAAGCCGCTTGGGCGAAGACATTGTATTTGAAGAGACCCTCAGAGGGCGCACCTTTATCTTTCACTCCACTTGGGGGCTTTTCAACCCCAAGCGTATTGACCCCGGTACGCGGCTGCTCATCGACCATATCAAAGCCGGGCCTGCCGACCGCTGTCTCGACTTGGGATGCGGATATGGTCCAATCGGCTTGGCGTTAGGCCATCTCTGCCCCGAGGGCGAGGTCCATCTAATCGACAAGGACTTCGTCGCCGTCGACTACGCAGCGCAAAACGCCGCACGCAATGGGCTGTCCAATTGTCGCGCCTATTTGAGCAACGCCTTCAGCCACGTACCCGCCCACGTGCGCTTTGACACTATTGCCTCCAATTTGCCCGCGAAAACAGGCAACGAACTCCTGACGATCATCATGCACGATGCCTGCGCCCGTCTCAAGCCGGGCGGGCACCTGTGGGTCGTCACCATTGCCGGGTTAAAGGAGTACATCAAGCGCAACTTCAAGGAAGTCTTCGGCAACTACAAAAAGATCAAACAGCGGGGGACTTACCTATTATCTCTGGCAGTTAAAGAGTAGAGCTTCGACTACTTACAGAAACTTATAGCAGTTCCCCGTTTACCTTGACGCCGAATCCCGGGCCTTCGGGCACTACCAAGTGCCCCCCCTGTGGTTGTGGCTCACCCAGCCATAGTTTGTCGCGCACCTCGCCGCGCCTACCCATGACCATTTCGGCCAAATTGTCGCCGTAGCCAGCCGCCAAAAAGTGCAGCCCCCAAATCTCGCCGCCGCGGTGAGGCACTAAGGGGACGCCGTGGGCTTGGGCGAGTTCGGCAATGCGCAGCACCGCCGTCAAGCCACCGCACCAAGTGACATCCGGTTGCCACAAGTCCAGTGCTCGTATCCTGGCGATATGACCGAAATCCCGCGCGGTGAATTCGTGTTCGCCGCCAGCCAACAAAACGGGGTGAATCTGCGGCCGCAATGCCGCCAAGCCGTCCAAATCGTCGGGGAGTAGCACGTCTTCAAACCAGTGTATCTTAAACGGCGCGAGTTGCTGCGCTACGGCCACGGCAAAGTCGGGCGACCACGACATGTACGCGTCAATCATCAAAAGCGCATCTTTTCCCAAAGTCTGACGCGCCTCTTGGGCCCACTCAAGTATGCGCGCCGCGTCAGCGGCTTGGCCTTCTCGCTGCGTCTGCGAAGACTTATGGGCATTAAAGCCCAAGTCGCGATACCAAGCGCAATCTGGGCCTGTGGCGTAGGCCCGCACCTGGTCCCGCCGCCGACCGCCCAACAAATCGCAGACGGACTTTTCTGCGGCCCGGCCCAGGACATCCCACAGCGCCAGATCCACACCGCTGATGGCCATGACGGCGACCCCGCTGCGGCCGTAGGGCAGACTGGCCTTGTATTGGTCGTCCCACAGCCGGGCGACATCTTCAATGCTGTTGATGCTGCGACCCACCAGCAACTCGCGCAGGTGGCGGTTGATCACCTCTACGGCGGCAATCCCGCCGCCACCCGCACCCCAGCCGCTGATGCCGACATCTGTATCTACCCGCACAACCATCTGCCAGAAGTGCCGGCGCCAAGCAGCGGGCGCGACACGGTAGCGGGGATACATCGACTGCACTTCGGTTATTTTCATGCGTAAACCCTTGTGTACATTTTGTTTTTATCGCCTTCCGTTTTGGTAATAAGCCGCTTCGTGTCGTATTATTTACATATCAAACACCTTGTATTTTATATCCCCATTATAGGAGCAGTCCATGTCTTTAGGACGCAACCTGAAAGAGCTGCGACAGAAACAATCGCTCAACCAGAAAGACCTCTCAGACCGCTCCGGCGTCTCCCAAGCCACCATTTCCCGCATTGAAACTGGCCGAGTGCGCCAGCCAGGCTCGTCGGCTCTAAAAAGTTTAGCTGATGCCCTCGGCGTCTCGACCGACTCCCTAATGGACGATAAAGCGAGCTTGGCCCGCGTCCACAAAGACCGTTTGCATCAAATCGCCGAGTCCCTCAACGCCTTTGTCATCCACGAAAACGGACATCTGCTCTTCATCAGCCAGACCTTGGCCGACTTATTGGGTTATCGCGGGGAAGAATTGCTAGCCAAAGACGGCATTGAGCTACTGTTCGCTCCCGAGGCCCGTCCCACAGCCCGGCACATAGTCGCCAGCGGTTCGTCCAATGCCTATGAGGCACTCATGGTGCGCAGTGACGGCAGCTTTCTTCCCGTCGAGATCACCAACGTCAATATCAGCGAAAAGGCGCGCTTAGTCATTGCGCGCAACAACACCGCTCACTGCTGTCAGCAAGGGGCCTTCCGCGTTTTGCAAGCTGGCTGCGAAGCCGAAAAGGCGAGTGACCTAGGCAAGGTCGTGCGCATCCTCGGCGACGAATTAGAGGCTATGGGAGTCCAATTCGAAGCAGTTAGCCTACAGGTCATTGACGGACAGAGAAACCTCTTGGCTTGCTATCGCGCCTATTCCGCAGCGCGTGGTTACCGCTCCTTACAGAACGTGGTAACTCTCCAAGAATCGCTCGGTCACTTTGCCTCTCTGCGGAGGTTGGTCAGCTATTGGAACCGAGACAAGGCCTGGGAGCGCGAGGCCGACGAGAATTACCGCCAGATGTCCCAAGAAATCTTCTCGGACTCGATGTATCGCCCCGGAGTGCTGATCGACGTGCCTTTTGCACAGGGCATGCTCGGTCTGGGGCTACCCATGGACGGACCTAGGCACTCCGAACAGTTCCCGAGCATATTGGGCGAGTTCTCCCGCTCTATCTCTTTGGTCGTCAAGCGGCTGTTCGAGCTTCAATCGCTGCGCGAAAAGCTGGACTCTACTCATTAGCCGCAACGACCCCAACAGCAGACCTAAATCGCCAACTAGGAACTCGCTTCCTCAGAGCTGACCTTCCGCTGGCCAGAGCGGCGCTGCTCGGCCTCTTTGATGTGAGGGCGAGTCTCTCCGGCTTCCTCCATGCGTCTCAAGAGTCGGTCTCGCATTACTTGGGCCACTTCTCGATGCGACTCGTGGCCGACTAGGTTGTTCAGTTCGTAGGGGTCTGCCTGTATATCGTAGAGATACTGCTCTTCGTAGAGATCGGCTCCTGCTACATCTCTTCCTTGCCCATCTGGAACGTCCACCCCGTACTTCCACCGATGTGTGCGAACGGCCCGTCCCACTTGGGCTTCGCTAATCTGCACGAAAACCTCTTCGGGCCAATCGGCTACTCCACCGCGCAAAAGCGGCATGAGCGAGCGGCCCTGCATCTGCTCGGGGATTTCCAAGCCGGCCGCATCCAAAAGCGTTGGCGGCAGGTCGATCAAGCTAACCAACTCTTGCAATTGGCCGCCGCGAAAACCGGGGCCAGTCAAGACCGTCGGCACCCGGATCGAGCTCTCGTGACAAGAGCGTTTGTACTCGTTGTTGCGCGTCTTGAAGTGACAGCCGTGATCCGACGTAAAGAGCACGATGGTGTCGTCGGCTAGCTCCAAGCTCTTGAGCGCGTCGTGCAGGCGGCCATAGGCTTCATCGAGCCGCTTGACCATCCCGTAATAGCCGCCTAAGTGCTGGTGAGTCGAGCCGCCTAAGGCCGCTAGATCGGGCGGGATCCAGCCTCCGGTATAGACCTCCCGGTAGCCATCGGGGGGTGGATAGTCGTCCAAGTGGTTCTGGTGATGGGGTTCAATGTAGGAGACGAAGAGAAAAAAGGGGTGATCTTGGTGCGCGTCCACGTAGCGGATTGCGGCATCCGTGACTGCATCCACGCGATAACCGGGTAGGCGGACGGGTTGTTCGTCATTGTCGTAGAGGACCGTGCTGTAGGCGTCGGAAGTAAACTCGAGAACATTCGACGCCAACCAGTACTGGTAGCCAAAGCGGTCCGCTGCCGGTACCGGACCGGTGGTCCCTCGCTCGTGTAGGTGCCACTTGCCTATATATCCAGTGTCGTAGCCAGCCGCGGCAAAGTAGTGGGCGAGGGTCTGGCTGTCTGCTGGTAGGGGAATGCCGTTGCGGTAACAGCCTGTAGTCGTGGCATAGAAACCCGTTTGCAAGCAAGAGCGCGCCGGGCCGCAGACGGGTTGGCACGTAAAAGAGTGAGCCGCGTGGGTGTACTCGCGGGCCAAGCGATCGAGATTCGGCGTAAGGCCCAGCGGGTTGCCGTGTAGCCCTGTTGTGTCCCAGCGCTGTTGGTCTGTAAAAAAGACTATGACGTTTGGTTTTTTACTGTCTCCGGTCATTTTGCGCTTGATCTCCTTTTTCGCCTATGGCTCAAGTGTCCGATTCGCTGCGCGCTGTAACTCCTCTACCACCTGTTCGACGTCCCCGCCTTCAATCGCCTCTATCATCGCCTCTCGAATCAATCGCCGCACCCGTTCATACCCTGCCATCGTCGGCTCTGATTTTCCGTAGTCCAACATGCCAAACGCCGCTCCATAGTGCGGGTTTTCCTCAAAGTAGCTTTCTAGCTCGCGCGCCGTACTTTTGCGCACCGGAAAGTAGTTGCTCGCCCGCACCCATCGCGCTTGTTGTTCGGGGGCAGTAAACCACTTGAGAAAAAGCCACGCCGCCAGTTGTTTTTCAGGCGTACCGGAGCAGAGCGACACGCTGGCCCCGTACACGTCAACAACCGGCCGCGATCCCGTCTGCGGCGGATGGGTCACTCCCCACTCGAAGGCCAGCCCAGAGTCCTCAATGCCGCTCTTGTAAAAGGGCAGGCCAGAGGAAGAATCCTGCGAGAAGAGGATCTGACCAGTAACGAACTCGTTTACCTCGACATCCCGTTCGCCGGCGATGTCCATCGCGCCGTCTCGCGCTAGTTCCTGCAACAATTCCAGTACCGCTTTAACTTCTGGCGAGTCCAGCGCATAGGCACTACCGGTCGAATCCACTAGAGCTCCGCCGCGACTGAAGACCATCGCCGCGAATCGGCTGGCGTCAACATCGAGCAAAAAACCCAAACTGCGCGCTGGGTTTTCGTTTTTGCTAAAGGGTTGGTCTTTGGCCAAGCGGCACATCGCAGCAAAGTCGTCCCACATCGCCGGTGGCTCGTCGTAGCCCAGCTCGCGCAACCAATCGACATTGTAGTAGAGCAGCTCCATTGAGCGATTCGGCGGGAAGCCAATCTGCACTCCGCCGAGATTGTCCTGCTCCAAAAATGCTTGGACGTAGTCGCTGCGCGCTGCGGGCGACAAGCCCCATTGGGGCGAATCCATATAGGGCGTTATATCCACTATGCCGTCGGCTTGGTAGTAGGCGAGGGCTTGGTTTTGGTAGGCTACGACCAAGCTCGCGGCCAGCGAACCGCTCTGGATACCCACATTCACCTTGTTGTAGATGTCCCCATAGCGCCCCATGTACTCGCCGCGCACCTCAATTCCATGGCCGTTGGTCTGGTTAAAGTCGGCAATCAGCTCTTGCAGGGCATCTTCGCGCTGGCCGGTGTGTTGATACCAAAAGACGATTTTCTGTCCTTGGGGATCAAGGGATTCGAGACTGGTCTGCTGCTCGTAAACGGCCTCTTGCTGGCCGCCACAAGCCCACAGCAACGTACACCAAACCAATGTAATCGCACATTTTGGTTTCATCGAAAACCTCTTTAGGATACGGCCGTCTTTAGGCGGCCGAGGAATAAAGAGCGACCTGAGCGATGGGGCCTTGGGGCCCTGCGCGAAGGCCATAAAGGGCTTGACCCGGTTTCACGGAATGGATGCCTTTAGTATGGTGAAGCGCATCATTCAAATCCAACTCCGGCCTACGCCCGAGCAAGCGGCGGCGCTTGAAAAGACGATGTGCCGCTTCCATCTGGCGTGTAATTGGGTGGCTCAGCGGGCCTTTGAGCGCAAGCTGGCCAACCGTTATGCCTTGCACAAGCTGTACTATTATGACGTGCGCCAGCGGTTTGACCTGCCCGCGCAAATGGCCTGTCTGACCTTTGCCCAAGTGGCCGCGGCCTATCAGCGCGACAAGCGCAAAAAGGTGTCGTTTCGCCCGCTGGCGTCGATGCCCTACGACGCGCGTCTTTTGCATTACCGAGGATTGGACCGGGTGTCACTTTCGACGCTGGCCGGTCGCATCGTCGTGCCAATGGTTATGGGTGCCTACCAAGCCGAGCAGTTTGGCCACGTCAAGGGATATGCCGAGTTGGTGCGACGGCGCGATGGCAAGTGGTTTTTGATGGCCACCATCGAGTTCGATGACGTGCCCCCGGTTGAGCCCAACGACTTCTTCGGCGTGGACCTCGGCGTGGCGAATTTGGCCACCGACTCGGATGGGGCATGCCATTCGGGAAAAGACGTAGAGCGCATCCGCGTAAAGTGTCAGACGCTCAAGCAGCAGCTTCAGTCGGCGGCTGATAAGGCCAAAAACCACCGTGCGCGCAAACGCATGCGTAAGAAACTGCACCGACGAGCGTGCAAAGAAGCCAACTTTCGCCGAAATACGAATCACGTCCTCTCCAAGCGTATCGTTGAGAAGGCTAAAGGCACTATCCGAGGTATTGCCCTCGAAGACCTCAAGGGCATCCGCGATAGACTCCTGTTTCGCAAGCCTCAACGATCCCGCATGGCTGGATGGGGCTTCAACCAACTCAGACAGTTTATCGCCTACAAGGCTCAACAGGCCGGGGTGAAACTGCTGTTGGTTGATCCCAAGCATACCAGTCAGATGTGCGCTCAGTGTGGCCATGTCCAGCGGGCGAATCGCTCCTGTCAAGCACAGTTTTGTTGTAAGCAGTGTAGGCATAACGCCCACGCCGATTACAACGCCGCCCGGAACATCCGGGCAAGGGCTCTCGTCAACGAGCCTATAGTTTCAGCCTATGCCGCTGCGGCGGCCGGGTAAGGCTAGGGACAAGCCGCCTCCTTGAGGGGGCGGTAGTTGACCGCGTTATCCTTTGAGCCCAGATATGGAAATGCCTTCGGTGAACTCCCGTTGGATGAGAAAATACGCCAAAAGTACGGGAGCGGTCGCAATGACGGCCCCGGCCATTTGCAGGTGAACCTCGGTCCCGGCCTCACTGGCAAACTGCTGCAATCCCACTGCGATCGGACGCCAATCCGGCGTATTGGTCACTAGTAAAGGCCAAGCCAATGCGTTCCAGGAACCAATAAACGTAAACATGCCGACCGTCAAGAGCGGTGCCCGGCACAGGGGGACCGCGATCTGAAACAAAAAGCGCACATGGCCGGCCCCCTCAATCCGGGCCGCATCCCACAGCTCGTTGGGCAGGCCGCGCATAAACTGGCGCAAGAGAAAGATGCTAAAAGCACTAGCCATAAAGGGAATGGTCAAGGCCGGCCAGCTATTGAGCCAAGCAAACGGCGTATTGCGGTGCAGCCACGTCACGACGAGAAAATTCGGCACGATGGTCACGGCCTCGGGAATCATCAGCGTAGCCAAGACGCCGGTAAATACCACATCGCGTCCGCGAAACTGCATGCGCGCGAGCGGATAGGCCGCCATCACCGAAAACAACAGGGTCCCGCCGACTTGTAGGACGGCGATGATCAGCGAATTCTCAAAGTAGAGACCAAAATCCGCCTCTTGCCACGCTTCGATGTAATTGTCCCATTGTACGCGCTCGGGCAGCAAGACCCGCCGCAGCGATTCGCCGCGGCTCATAAAAGAAGCCAACAGCATCCACGCGAACGGAAAGCCCGCAGCCAGCCCCCCCAAGCTCAAGCCGCAGTAAATCAGCCTAGCTTTGCCGCCCCTAGTCGCCATAAAACACCCGCCTGCCGAGCACCCGGTTTTGCAGCAGCGTCAACGCCAAAATCGCGATGAAGAGCACAAAGGCCATCGCCGAGGCATAGCCGGCGTTGTGGTACTCAAAAATTTGGTCGAAAATGGCAATACTGAGCACGTCGACCGAGTCGCGGGCACCGGGCGTCCGCAGGATATACACGTGATTAAAAGCTTTGAAGGTCCCAATGACGGCTACCATCGATAAAAAGAACAGGGTTGGCGACACCAAGGGCAGGGTAACGTGGCGGAAGACTTGCCACTCGCCGGCGCCGTCCATCTCCGCGGCCTCGTAGTATTGCTTGGGGATCGCACTGAGGCCAGCCAGTAAAATCACCGTATCGTAGCCGACGTAGACCCAAATGTTGTAGAGGATAATCGAGGTCAGAGCCAAGCTCGGGAAGACGCTGTCCACCCACGCGGGGTGCGAAGCAAAACCGGCTCCTTCTAGTAACAGGGCGACGACGGACTTGCTCTCGTAGAGCCAGCGCTGATTCTCCAGCCCCCAAAAGCTCCAAAAGCGGTTGGCCAACGAGGAGGGGTGCGGGCTAAAGATAGTGCGAAAAACCACGGCTGAGGCGATAATCGGCGTGACATACGGTAGAAAAAACAGCGTGCGAAACGCGCCTCTGGCCCGCGTGATCTTGAAGAGCAAATACGCCAGTCCAGTGGCCAAGCCCAGTTGGAACGGGATCGTCCCAACCGCGTAGAAAAATGTGACCTTGAAGCCGTTGTACAGCGCTGGATCACCCGTCTCGACTAGGCCACCCAACCCCCGAGCCAATCCCACCCAAAGTCCCAACAGTGCGACCGCGCCCCAAGCAATGCGGACATAAAGGGGACGCAGACCGCGCTTGACTAACGAGGCGCGCAGGCGATAGGCCGCCCAAACGAGACCGATTCCGGCGACAAAGGGCAACAGATACTGCGGGTCCCCCAAGGCGCGGACATAGTGGTCTAATCCAACCACCGCTTCCTTTTTGATCCGCCACCTGTGTAGGCTGACGTACAGGGCATAGCCAATAGGGAAGAGTCCAAACGCGCCCAGCACGACAAGTGCCGGCGCGAGGAGGCCCCAAGCAAGCTGTTGTTCTCTGCTGCGGGTACTCATCGGCGTGCGATAATGCTGAGGGAGAAGCTAAATGCGGGGAGATTGCGGCCTCGTCCCGATCCTCGACAGGATGAGGCCAAAATAAGAAGGCTCCTGAAGCGTTCCCTTCAGGAGCCGATATTGGCTGCCCCCCTAGGGCTCGAACCTAGAACCTCCTGATCCAGAGTCAGGCGCACTTCCAATTGTGCTAGAGGGCAACTAGCGCAAATAATGGCGGAGAGGGAGGGATTCGAACCCTCGGTACGGGTTGCCCCGCACAACAGCTTAGCAGGCTGCCACCTTCGGCCACTCGGTCACCTCTCCGCGACCTTCGCAAAATAAACTTTTGACGTGCTCCCATCGCTAAAGAGGATGGGATTGTGGCGGCATCAAATGGTAAATGGCGGAGGGTGAGGGACTCGAACCCTCAAGGGCGTGAGCCCGGCGGTTTTCAAGACCGCTGCCTTACCAATTAGGTCTAACCCTCCTTTTCTCGGTAAGGAGAAAAATATACGTGAGGCACTATTTTAGGTCAACCCGAGGTCTGCTCATCGGCCGCGCCGTTTTCCCGACTGCCCTCGTCTTCGTCCTCGCTGATGGGCAGGGGGGCCATGTCGATAACGCGGTCGCCCTCGTCCAGATTGATCAACCTGACTCCTTGGGTATTGCGCCCAATGGTGGATACCCCCTGTACGGGTATGCGGATCATAATACCGTTCTGGGTTATCACCATGACCTCCTCTTCAGATTCGATCTCCCTACAGGCCACTACGGAGCCGTTGCGCGGGGAGGTCTTGATGTCGATGACGCCTTGGCCGGCGCGGTGCTTGCTGGGGTACTCGGTCTGGCCAGTGCGCTTGCCATAACCGTTTTCGCAGATGGTTAGCAAGGTGCTGCTCTCGCGCACTACGACCATGTCCACAACCTCGTCCCCTTGGCGCAATTTAATGCCCTTAACGCCCGTGGAAACCCGGCCCATTGACCGGACATCGCTTTCGCCGAAGCGCATGGCTTGGCCGTTGCGCGTCAATAGGGCAATATCCTGCTGTCCGTCGGTGATGGCCGCCCCAATTAGGTCGTCGTCATCCTGGATCTTCAGGGCGATGATTCCGTCGCGGCGGATGTTCTGGTAGGCCGAAAGCCTAGTTTTCTTGACAATGCCGTTGCGCGTAGCCGTGAACAAGTACCGATCGTCGGAGAACTCTCGGACTGGTACGATGGCGCATATTTGGTCGTCTTGGTCGAGTGGCAACAGGTTGGCTATCGACCGGCCCTGAGCCGTGCGGTCGCCTTCGGGTATGCGAAAGACCTTAAGCCAGTAACATTTGCCCTTGGCAGTCAAGAACATGATATAGGAATGGGTCGAAGCCACGAAGAGGTGTTCAACAAAGTCCTCTTCCTTGGTTTTCATACCCGTCACCCCGCGCCCTCCGCGATTCTGTACTCGGTAGGCCCTAGGAGGCAGGCGCTTGATATAGCCACTGCGCGAGATGGTGACGACCATGTCCTCTTCGGCAATCAAGTCCTCAATGTCGAATTCCTCGGCTGCATAGACGATCTCGGTGCGGCGCTCGTCGCCGAAGCGCTCGGTGATCTCATCAATCTCGTCCTTGATGATCTGCATCTGCCGCTCGCGGCTGGCGAGGATCCCCCTCTGGTCCTCTATCGTCGTCATCAACCCCTTGTATTCGTCCTCAATTTTATCGCGTTCCAAACCCGTCAAGCGCTGCAACGGCATGCTCAGGATGGCTTGGACCTGCCGCTCGCTTAACTCGATAGTACTGTCTGCTGTCGGGCGGATGACCGCCAGCCGCTCTTGGGCATCTGCTGGACTCGACGAGCGGCGGATGGTCTCAATCACTAGGTCAATGTGATCTAGGGCGATGCGCAGGCCTTCTAAGATGTGCGCCCGGGCTTCGGCCCGCTCCAAATCGTATTGCGTGCGGCGCACGATCACGTCATGGCGGTGATCGATGTAGTGCTGCAGCATCTGCTTGAGATTGAGCGTCTCAGGACGGCCATTGACAATGGCCAGCATCATTACTCCATAGGTGGTCTGCAACATGCTATGGCTATAGAGCTGGTTGAGCACGACTTCGGCTTGGGCTTCTCTCTTGCACTCAAATACGATGCGCAGCCCCTTGCGGCCCGACTCGTCGCGAATATTGGCAAGTCCGTCAATGGTCTTGTCGCGCACCAAATCGGCTATTTTTTCTAATAAGCTGGCCTTGTTTACCAAGAAGGGGATTTCGGTGACGACGATGTTCTCGCGGCCGTTCTTGAGGGTTTCAATATCCGCCCGAGCTCTGATGTAGATCAGCCCCCTACCCGTTGCGTAGGCCTGCTGTACTCCGCTCATGCCGTAGATGATCCCGCCGGTGGGAAAATCTGGAGCTTTGACGTGATCAAGCAGCTCGGCAATGGAAATTTCGGGATGATCGATCAGCGCCTTGAGGCCACTGGCGACTTCCCGCAGGTTGTGCGGCGGGATCTTGGTGGCCATGCCGACGGCAATGCCCATAGAGCCGTTGCATATCAGGTTGGGGAACCTAGACGGCAACACCAGAGGCTCTTGCTGGGTCTCGTCGTAGTTGCTGGCGAATTCGACGGTGTTCTTGTCGAGATCCGCTAGCAGTTCCATCGCTGGCCAGCTCAGCCTCGCCTCCGTATAGCGCATGGCCGCCGGAGGGTAGCCGTCAATTGAACCGAAGTTGCCCTGGCCTTGGACCAGCGGATAGCGCAAGCGAAAGTTCTGTGCCATATGCACTAGCGTCGGATAGACAATATCTTCGCCATGCGGGTGGTAGTTGCCAGAGGTGTCGCCGGCAATTTTGGCGCATTTGCGGTAACCGCGGTTGGGAAAAAGGCTTAGGTCGTTCATCGCTACCAAGATGCGGCGCTGGGACGGCTTGAGACCGTCGCGGACATCGGGTAGGGCACGCGACCGTATGAAGCTCATGGAATAGTCGAGGAAGGAGGTTTTGAGCTCCTCCTCAATCTTGACCCGCAGGACCCGGCTTTCTTGTTGTTCGAGCATTAATTTAATCCTAGCTTTTTAGTCTAATAGAACGCGTCCAGATTCTTTACATCTAGCGCGTACTTCTCGATAAATTCGCGACGCGGCTCCACCTGCTCGCCCATGAGTAGGGTAAAAAGGTGATCCGCCTCAACGGCGTAGTCGATGGCCACCTGCAATAGCGTACGCCGCTCGGGATCCATCGTCGTCTCCCACAGCTGCTCGGGGTTCATTTCGCCCAACCCTTTGTAGCGCTGGATAGCGATGCCTCGACCATCGCCATTGCCGCCGAGTGCGGAAATGTGTTGGTCGCGCTCGGCCTGATCGAAGGCATATAGCTCCTGCTTGCCCTTCTTCACCTGAAAAAGGGGCGGCTGGGCCAGATAGAGTTTGCCTTTCTCAATCAGGTCGCGCATGTAGCGAAAGAAGAAGGTCATGATTAGCGTGCGGATGTGACTGCCATCGACATCGGCATCGGCCATGATAATAACCTTGCCGTAGCGCAGCTTCTCAAAGTTGTAGTCTTCGCCGAGGCTAGTGCCCAGCGCAGTTATAAGTGGCAGCAACTTGTCATTTCCCAAGACGCGATCGATCCTCGCTTTTTCCACATTGAGCGGTTTGCCGAACATCGGCAGCACGGCTTGGAAACTCTGGTCTCGTGCCATCGCCGCCGAGCCACCAGCCGAGTCGCCCTCGACCAAGAAAATTTCGGTCTGCTCTGGGTCGCGGATTGAGCAGTCGGCCAGCTTGCCGGGCAACGCTCCTCCGTCGAGTATCCCCTTGCGCCGGGTCAGTTCGCGCGCCTTGCGTGCCGCTTCGCGTGCACGGCCGGCCTCCACGATCTTGTCGACGATCCGCTTGGCGATGTCCGGGTTCTCTTCAAGGTATGTGCTCAGTGCTTCGGAGACAAACGAATCGACAATGCCCTTGACTTCGCTGTTGCCTAGCTTGCCTTTGGTCTGTCCTTCGAACTGCGGCTCGGGCACTTTGACGCTGACAACGGCGGCGATGCCCTCGCGAGTATCCTCGCCCGAGATGTTGAACTTGACGTTCTTGAGTAGATTATTGCGGGTCGCATAGTTGTTGATCGTCCGAGTCAGCGCCGAACGGAAGCCCACGAGATGAGTTCCTCCCTCGTCGGTCTTGATGTTGTTCGCGTAGGTAAAAAGAGTTTCTTGGTAGCTGTCGTTGTACTGCAGGGCCACCTCTACGACGACTTCGTCGCGCTCGCCTTGAAGATAGATCGGATCTGGGTGTAACGCGCTTCGGCCCTCGTTGAGGAAGCGCACAAATTCTTGTACACCGCCCTCGTACAGATAGCAGTCGACCTCTCCGCTTCGCTCGTCCCGTATATTGATCTCCACGCCCTTGGTCAGAAAGGCCAGTTCGCGTAGTCGCACGGCGATAAACTCAAAGCTGAATTCCACGGTTTCAAATATCTCGGCGTCCGGCTTGAATTCTATGACGGTGCCGGTCTGGTCCGTGTCGCCGATGACCTCCAAGCCCGTTTCCGCTACGCCACGAGCGTAGCGCTGCAAGTGGACTTTGCCCTTTTGCCAAACTTCGACCGTACACCACTCCGACAACGCGTTGACGACCGAAGCGCCCACGCCGTGTAGTCCACCGGAGACCTGATAGGCTTTCTTGTCGAACTTACCGCCGGCGTGGAGCATCGTCATTACCACCTCGACTCCCGATTTATTTTCGGCAACGTGGAAGTCAGTCGGGATACCTCGCCCGTTATCTTGGACGCGGGCAGTACCTTGTGTGGTGATTGTTACGTCAATGCGCGAGCAGCGGCCGGCCATGGCCTCGTCAATGCTGTTGTTGACGATCTCCTTTACCAGTTCGTGTAGTCCATTTTCGCTCGTATCGCCAATGTACATAGCCGGGCGCTTGCGCACCCCTTCAAGCCCTTTGAGAACCTGTATGGCATCGGCTGTATATTCCTCCTGCGCTGCTTCGGATTCTTCCTCGGGGAAATTTCTGGCCGGTTCTGTCATCTATCCCTCCTTTTGTTCTCCACACTTTCAGACTGGTTTAGTAATTTTAGCCCCTTGACGACCTTCTTACCTAACAATGCGTTGATCCGTGCCGCGATGTCCCGCTGCATAAAGTTTAGTTGGGTTCGCCACACGGCAGATGGCACAGCTACTTCTAAATATCCTTTGAACAAGCGCAGTGGACTGGTATGCTGAGCCAAGGAGGTACCTACTGCTTCTTCCCACGCCATCCGCGCCCGACATTCCACCAGCTTCTGCTCAATCCCCAAATCCTCGACTGCGGCGTCGAGCAGCCCGTGCAAAACGGTGGGGGGACCAACACTGCGGCCCTTATTTCTGGAGGTCGACCGATTCAAAACGAGCTCCCTGCCTTGCGTTAGGCTCTTGAGGGGTCGTCGCTATGACCTGTTCAAACTCACCTACTATGTCCAATAGCTCTCCTATCCGGCCTGAATCCAACTCAGAAAAAGCATCATCTAAGAGCAGTACGGGTTGCCGACCTGTTTGCTCCTCCATGTAACGGGCCTCGGCCAGCTTCCACGATATGAGTACGGTTCTTAGCTGGCCCTCGGAGGCATAGACTTCAGCCGGTTCTTCGTTCAACGTGAATTTCAAATCATCGCGGTGCGGCCCACAGAGCGTATGGCCTATTTGGGTCTCCTGTTCCCTGCGGCGACTGAGTGCTTCGCTCAATTCGGCTCTAAGGGCCTCTAAGCCCTGTTCCTTGATACCTTGATAGACAACGGCGACCTCTTCGCCAGCTAAGGCGAAGCGACCGTAATAGTCGAGAAAAGGCGCTCTCAACGCATCCAGCGCCTCCAAGCGGTGTAGCCGAAGTTGGGCACCCAAATCCACCAACTGGGCATTCCACGGTTCTATTACCTGACTATCGACAAACCCGCGCCCCGACCTCTTTGCGGCGCGCAATAAGTGGTTTCGCTGGGCCAGCACGCGGTAGTAGCGCTGCATACACCGCAAGTACGCGGCGCTAGACTGCGAGATAAGTATGTCGAGCAGCCGCCTTCGCTGGGCCGGGAAGCGCAGTACCAGCGATACGTCTTCAGGAGAGAAATGAACTGTGCGGAAGGTGCCGAGCAATTCCGATACTCGGGGCAAGGGACTGGCATCAACAAATGCCTTCTTGCCTTCCTTTTTATTGTAAAAGACGCGTACTTGCTGGTCGTGGCGACCATCCGTACACAAGGCCCGGATGTCAAAGAAGTCCTCGCCGTGCGGCACGACGTGTTGATCCTTGGCCCCGCGCACTGATTTACCGATAGATAGGTAGGAAATAGCTTCTAAGATATTGCTTTTGCCGCGGCCGTTCGGGCCAAAAATCAGCACGTGATCCGCTGCAAAGCTCAAGCGAATTGCGGCAAAATTTCGGAAGGGTCTCAGCGTTAATTCACGAATCCGCACTATTCCTGCTTACCTCATCCTGTTGGCCGCAGGGGCATTAGTAAGCAGAAGTAGTCCTCACCTTCCTTTTGTTCCACCGGCCGCAACAGAGCTGCTGTGACGTGGTCATTGAGCTCAAAACGGACCTCGGACGCGTCCATTCTGCGCAGGATATCCATCAGATACTGGGCGTTGTAGCCAACCTCTATCTCTTCAGAGGCGTATTGGGCTGGCACGACCTCCCTCGCCTCGCCACCGATCTCGGGGCTGGCAGCCGATAGCTCCACCTGGCCGCTATTTAGCTTAAAGCGCACTTGACGCGTATAAGAACTAGAGAGAATGGATACCCGGCGTACGGCCGGCAGAAGATCTTCGCTAGCTATTCTTAATTCTTTTTTGTTGTTTTGAGGAATAACTTGGGCATAGTTGACATAAGGTCCCTCAATCAGACGCGACAGCAAATGCGTGTGTCCTATATCAAACAGGACCTGTGTCTCGCCCAGCGTGACATTGACCGGCTCCTTATGGCCACCCAGCAATTTGACGATCTGGTTCAATGCTTGGGGGGGGACGATGACCGCGGTCTCTTGGTCGTCTTTTACCTGATCCTGTAGATCTATTTCTAGTCTGCAACAGGCTAAGCGCGACCCATCGGTAGCCACCATCTCCATTCCCTGAGTATCGATGCGCCAGAGCACCCCGTTGAACACTGGACGCGTATCATCGCCGGAGACGGCAAAGGCTGTCTTGTTGATCATGTCTATTAGGACATTAGTCTCGGCCCCGTCCTCCCCTAAACTCAGGCTTACACCGTCAAGTGCTGCCGGCATACTGGGGAATTCTTCCGCTTCTATTCCCGATAGGCTATACGCTCCTTCGCTGCTCTCGACGGCCCCGGGCCGCCCTGAGAGCTTGAGTCGCTCGTCTTGGACCTCAATACTCAACTCCGCCTCGGGCCATTCTCGGGTGATTTCTGCCAGCTTGCGAGCCGAAACAGTCGTCCTCCCTTCCTCTTCTACTACAGCAGCGACTTGAGTTCGGATGGACAAATCTAAATCCGTCGCAGCTAGGGATAGGGTGTCCCCATCGGCTTCAAGTAGGATATTAGCCAACACCGGTAGGGAAGGCTTTGAAGACACGGCTTCTAATACAGTATCAATGCCCTGCCACAATTCATTGCGATTTACTCTTAACTTCATACTGCTTCTCAGATGATCCTTCTGCCTGTTTAAAAAACGTTGTTCTTAAAACACTTACATACAAATTTAGCTTCTGTACTTATTTATGTCAAGGTTCTATTATATAGTGCCCCATTTTTTGCATAAGAGAGAACATAAGAGCAGGTGTGTATAAAAAAACAGAAAGGTGTGTAATAAGAGTAGTGGCTTAATCCACATTGGTCTTTTAATAAAACTACACTTTTTTGTGTTCTTTTATTTTTTGAAGTTCTAGTTGTACTGTGGATATGTGGATAACAGTATTGGAGATTTATTTATATGCAATAAAAATTGTTGTTAATAAAACACTTAAACAACAAAGGGATAACTGCCGGTGAATGCTGGGTCTGTGGATTGTCGAGTGGAAAAGTTGAGTTTTGCACAGGCCAGAGGTTAAAAATGCCTGTTTTCTTTTTTGCACAGATTTATCCACATTGAATCAATACCTGGGCGGGGATAGATGTTAATAGTTTTCCACTGCCAAATAGGCACTATTGTGGTGAAAAATACAGACAGAGGGGACCTAAGACGGCTAAAGAGATGGGGTGGACTAGTGGTTTTGCCGGCGGATGGTATTGGACAAATCCTCGACTAGCCTGGCGAAGGTGGGATCGTTTTTGCACTTCTTCTCAACGGTGCTTACAGCGTGGATGACCGTGCTGTGGTCGCGGTTGCCGAAGTGCAGGCCAATGGTAGTGAAGTGACTGCCGATGAGACTTCTGACTAAGAACATAGCAATGTGACGTGCCGTTACCACTTCTTGCTTGCGTCCTTTTCCAGTAAGTAGCTCCTGAGCCAGATTAAAGTGGTCGGCGACCTGCTGTTGGATGGCCTCAATGCTCATTTCCGATGGGCTAGGGCCCAATTCATCTAGAATATGCTTGGCCGCCTCAATGTCGAGTTCCTTCTTGTGGATTGAGCAGTAGGCCATCAAGCTAATCAACGTACCTTCGAGTTCGCGGACATTCGATCGGATGTGGTTACCTAACAAAGCGGCCACATCATCGGGAATCCGTATGCCGTTGCGCTCGGCCTTCTTGTGGAGGATGGCAATCCGGGTCTCGAGCTCCGGTGGATTTATTGCGGTGGCCAAACCCCATATGAAGCGGGATTTCAATCGTTCTTCTAACCCATCAAGATGACCGGGAGGACTGTCACAGGTCATGACAATCTGCTTCTCAGACTGGTGCAGGGCATTAAAGGTGTGAAAAAATTCGTTTTGGGTCCGTTCGCCGTGGAGCAGAAACTGGATATCGTCGACAAGGAGGATATCCGCGCTGCGGTAGAAATTCTTAAACTCACTCGTCTTATCGCGGTCTCGGAGCGATTGGACGAAATCGCCCATAAATTTTTCCGAGGTTACGTAAACGACCTTCTCCGCGAGGTTGAGGCTATGAGCGTGATGCCCAATCGCTTGGAGCAGATGCGTTTTACCTAGCCCAGCGCCGCCATAAATCACGAGAGGATTAAATTCCGTCTTACCTGGGGCATTGGCTACGGCTAAGGCCGTTGCAAGGGCAATTTGATTGCTATCGCCAATGATAAATTCTTCAAAGGTATAGCGCTGGTTGAGCGATATTTGATCGGGCCCGGCTTCTGTTTCTACCTCTTCTTCTCGTTCATCTTCTGTGGATTCTTCTTCGCGAGTGGGGAGAGGGAGTACTGGGTCGAGAGCGGGCTGGGGTGCTTGGGCAACGGCAAAGGAGATTCTTGGGGCCAGCGTCGTCTCTTCCATTACTACTGCTTGAATCATCTGCAAGTAGTGTTCCTCTACCCAAGCGGCAGAAAATGCACTGGGAACTTGGATGACCAACAAGTCTTCGTCGAATTGGCTTACGGAAGTCTGTTTAAACCAATTACTAAAACTCTGGGGACGAACCTGACGCTCTATGTTGAGCAGACATTGGGCCCAAAGTTCTTGGGGATCTTGTATTTCCAGTGCCATTTATTGAGCGAGTGTCGCAATTTTTAAGGGGGGTTTTCAACCTATGAAGAAGGCATATGCCAGTCAAGAGTTTCCACCGAATTTGTTGTTAAAATTTACTAGCGTCCGAAGAGCTAAAGTATTGACACTAATTGGAATAGCCACTAAATTGAACCGTTTATATGTATGCTGTGCAGAACTAACATGAGGTGAGATTTTTTGAAACGCACATTTCAACCCAGCAACAGGCGCCGCCGCAACAAGCATGGCTTTCGCAAGCGCATGAGCACACCGGCCGGTCGCAATATCATCAATCGTCGTCGTCGGAAGGGCCGCAAGCAGCTAGCAGTCTAGCGTTTGATGGCTTGGATTAGGGGCCGCTGCTTTTGGATCCGTTGCGATCGGGAAGATCGCGGTCAAATCTTCGTCGTCCGACGCAAACTGGGCAATGCTGTAAAGCGCAATCGGCTCAAACGGCGCCTGCGTAGCATTTGCCGAAGCCGCCCGTACTTTCCTCGCAATCTAGTCGTTTTTTGCCAACCGTCAGCCGTCGAAGCTCCCTTTATTGACTTGGAAAGGGAACTGGATTTCTTGGTACCAAATCTTGTCCCACGATGAAGCAAATCGTCATTTTCCTCGTCCGCGCCTATCGTCTTCTCCTGTCTCCATATTTCCCCCCATCCTGTCGTTATCAACCTACTTGTTCCCAATATGCCGAAGAAGCACTAGATAAGTACGGGGCACTCAAGGGCGGGATGATTGCGTTAAAGCGGATTAGTCGATGCCATCCTTGGGGAGGGAGCGGATACGATCCTCTACGATAGTTTAATAACATGTTGTTTATAAAAGGGTAAGTAAAACTTATGGAAGATAAGCGGACTCTGTTGGCCTTTCTTTTCATAGGCCTGATTTTCCTCTTGCTTCCCTTCTATAATGAATGGATGGGGCTAAATCCTAAGCCTCAGTCTCCGTCGCAGGAATCGGTGGAACAAAAGCCGGTACCTGAAACAGAACCTGTTGCTGAAGAGCAATATGAGGCCGAGAGCATACGAGATCCCGAGTCTGCGAAACAGCTCCTTTCGGAAGGGGAAGGACCAGCACCCGTTGAGTCTCAGGCCATTGAAAGGGTCGAATCGGCCTTTACCTCAGAAGATAGAGCGGACACAATTGTAGTACAAACACCGCTTCAGAGATTTGAAGTCTCTACAAAGGGCGGTACCATTATATCATGTAAACTATTAAAATACAAATACCTATCGAAGGAAAATTCCATTCGGAGGGGCCAGCATCCGGATGGAAGTATTATCGAACTGCTACCTCCAACCGGCAGCGGCTTGGGCATTCATCTACAGAGAGCAAACTACAGGGAGGATATCTCCTCGGCGGAGTTTGTTGCCAATCAGTCGAGTTTGCAGATAGGACCCGGGGAAGAGCGCTCCCTAACTATGGTTGCCGAACTCGGGGGAGGCAGGAGACTGGAAAAAGTCTTGACCTTTAATGGGGACCGCTATGGATTCGATCTCCAGGTGCGCTACGAAGGGTTTGACGACGATACAGAAGCCATACTCACTTGGAAAAACGGCATAGCGTTTACCGAGCGCGAGCCGGAGATTGACCTACCTGAAATGCGGGCTTTTGCCTATATCAACGAAGAACGGGTTGAACTCAAGGTGGATGATGGGGAATCGGACGAATTGGAGGACAAAGGATTACTGAAATGGGCGGGTATTCGCAACAAGTACTTCTTGATTTCCTACATCCCCGTCGATAGAGAGCAGCGTTCTCGCGTCGTCCTGCAGGGCGATCACCAAGAGTCGCAATTGTGGCCCGAGTATTCTTTTCAGCTAGGTCGGCGGCTCGAACGGTCTGGTTCTTGGCACAATACCATTTATCTCGGCCCACTCAATTACGACGAACTCGTCGGCTATGAGGCTGAATTAGAGCAGGCCATTGATTTCGGTTGGCCGATCGTAAGTCAAATAAGCCGCTTTCTACTTATTCTATTCATAGCGACCCATCAATATGTCCCCAACTATGGTTGGATCATCGTCCTGTTTGCCGTTGTCATCAAAATTCTCGTCTATCCGCTTACGCACAAAACGTATGAGTCTGCGGCGAAAATGCAGGAACTTCAGCCGAAAATTACGGCGCTACGCGAGAAGTACAAAAACGACAATCAACGCCTGAGCCGAGAGACCATGAAGCTCTATAAGGAAGAAGGCGTCAATCCTCTTAGTGGGTGTCTGCCTCTCTTGTTGCAGATGCCCATTTTCATTGCGCTGTACAATCTTTTTGGCAAAACAATCGAGTTGCGCCAGGCCTCCTTTATTCTCTGGATACAAGATCTTTCCCTTCCTGACGAGTTGCTTATCGGCGGTTTCGGTCTTCATGTTCTGCCCTTGTTAATGGCGGTCTCCATGTTCATCCAACAGAAGATGACGATGAAGGATCCCAAGCAGGCCGTTCTGGTTTACATGATGCCCGTACTGATGATCTTCATCTTTTGGAACATGTCGTCGGGATTAGTGCTTTACTGGACTATCTTCAATGTTTTGACCATTGGCCAGCAGCTATTGGTCAATCATTTTAAGAAAGAAGCCGCTCCTTCCAGCACTTGAAATTTCAGCCGGACCGCGAATCCTTGATACAGCCGGATACTGTTGTCGCTATCTCTACGCCACGGGGGGAGGGGGGGATCGGGATCGTGCGTTTGAGTGGACCTGCCGCTCTATCTATTAGCCAGCAGATTTTTCGCTCCCATCCACCGCTCGGCAAGCGAGTCCGATACGTCGAATACGGGCGTATATGGGCTGGTGGTCGAGCAATCGACACGGGCGTCGCTTGGGTCTTTGCTGCGCCGCACTCTTATACCTGTGAAGATACCGTCGAGATTAGTTGCCACGGCAGCATGGTCGTATTAGAGTCCGTCGTCGAGGAAGCGCTTCGCTTAGGGGCCGTCGCCGCCGCTCCAGGAGAGTTTACTCGTCGAGCGTTTCTCAATGGCCGATTGGACTTATTAGAAGCTGAGGCTGTAATTGACCTCATCCAGGCTAGCTCTAAAGCGCATCTCGATAGTGCCTATGGTTTGGCCAGTGGCCGTCTATCTAAGATGGTAAAAGAGCTTAAGAGTCAGTTGGTTAAGATGCTATCATTGCTTGAGATAGGGCTCGATTTTTCCGACGAAGACGTCGATAGTATCGGGCGTCAAGAAATACAGACCGCGCTGCGCAAGGTGGTTGAGTCCTCTTTGCGGCTTGCCGAAACGTTCGAGGGAACAAGGCGTCGTCAAGAGGGATATTTAGTCGTGCTCATCGGGCGTCCCAACGTAGGTAAGTCCACGTTGCTCAACGTGTTGCTCGGTGAAGATCGGGCGATAGTTACTCCCGTGCCAGGAACGACGCGAGACTTAGTAGAAGGTCGGACTACATGGGCAGGAGAGACGATTCGGCTAGTCGATACGGCTGGGATTAGGCAAAGCCATAACCTGATCGAAAAAGAGGGAATTGAACGAGCGTCTCAGGCGGTCGGGGAAGCCGATGTGGTTTTAGCGGTATTCGACAGTTCGACCGAGTCGTGTGATGACGATATAGCTGTGTTAGACCTACTCCCGTCTGACAAGAAGTCAATTGCTGTCTTCAACAAGATTGATTTGCCGGGTACTAGTACTCGATCTAAGATAGAATCACGGACCTCGGTAACCGTTGAAATATCAGCACTTAGGGAGTTCGGTATTGAAAAATTAAAGAGGGAAGTGGCTGCCGAATTGCCCCATAGGGCGGAAATAGACGGAATCGGGATCACCCGTCAACGCCATCAAGATTGCCTCTTGCGGGTAGCTAAATCCAGTGCTGTAGCAGAGGAGCTAATGAGATCCAGCCAGCTCGATGAGTGCGTCGTGGCCGAGCTTCAAGACGCCTTGAATGCCCTAGGTGAGATGTTGGGAGAGACGGTAGAAGAGGAAGTGCTTGATTCCATCTTCTCCCAATTTTGTATCGGCAAGTAATGTTCCACGTGGAACACTTGAGTCGGCTCGATGCAACTCGGAAAGTTTCGTGGAGCATGTTGATAAGTTCAATGTTCCACGTGGAACATATTTTGATATGGTAATTAAACTGCCATCTGATATTCGTGAAGACTTTGAGCGATTAAAGAGAAAAAGAATGCAATCTCGTTCTTTTGAGGATGTCTGGCCTAAGCTGGAAATATATCTATACCTCTTGAGTCGGTGGTCGAGAAGAGTCAACCTTGTCTCTCGGCGAGATTTGTCCGTCGTAGCAACTAAGCACTTGAGACAGGCATTGACTATGGTCCCAATTGTAATAAGTATCCCTCGTCGGCTGGTTATGGATATAGGATCAGGAGCTGGATTTCCAGCCATTCCATTGAAGATCGCTCTTCCCGACTCATACTTTATTCTCGTTGAAGGCAGGAGGAAGCGGGCGCACTTCCTCAAGGAGGTTGTGCGATCTGTGGGGCTTGATCGCATAGAGGTTGTAAACGACCGGATAGAAAATCTGAGTCCCGTGGGAGCGGATTTGGTCACTGCGAGGGCGGTGGCGTCTCCAGATAAACTGCTTGATTTAGCACAAAGACATTTATCACCGCATGGTTGGATTCTTTCAACACTGGGAAAAGATGCTGCCCATTCGGAGTTGTTGGCATGGAAGACAGATCGAGTGGGGAGCACATCAGGGCTATTGCACTAATTGCTAGCGTTGATAGGCCAGCAGGACCTTATAAGCCCAAATAATCGGGCGTTCCGCGTGTAGTTTTACCCATACTTATCCACACTCAAAAGCAAAAGAACTATGGAGTTTAGGCACTTTGGAGGACTTCTATGTCTAATTTTATCCAATAGATAGGCTGTGATTTAGCGAAGTGTTGAGTAGAGCCGATGAGGTATAGTGTGGAAAACTTGTTCTTAAGAAAGTGGAAAACTCTACGGTAAATCCTTTGGAAGAAAGGAAAAAAACAAGTATATTTTTAACTTAGTTTCCGAGGACACGGGGTCCCAATGGCCGCCTAAGCGCCGGCAAAATAGGTTGTTTTTTGCTAGATAAATATCTGAAAAAGTGGTGTCTGGTCATTCTTAGACCGTTGGCACATTTGTTTATTCGTTTGGGCTTCAGGCCCGATTGGCTAACGCTGATGGGACTAGTTTTGAACGTGGGGGCAACCGCGGCTTTTGCCAAGGGTTATTTACAATGGGGAGCTCTCATTATGATGGTTGCGGGTCTCTGCGACATCCTAGATGGACAAGTTGCAAGAGAAGGCCACAAGGAAACCAAATTTGGAGCCCTATTGGATTCGACTACAGATAGGTACTCTGAGATATTTATTTATTTTGGAATCGGTGCGTATTTGATTGGCCGCGATGAGTGGATTCCCTCGGGGATTCTCTTTTTTGCAATTACTGGTTCGCTGATGGTTAGTTATGTAAGGGCTCGTGCAGAGGGGCTGGGCGAGGATTGCAAAGTGGGCTTCATGCAGCGTCCTGAACGTCTAACTGCCTTGGCTGTGGGGTGTCTGATAGGCCATCAAGGTTTGGTTTTTGTGCTGGTTTTATTGGCCGTTACGACCAACTATACAGTTGTTGAGCGCCTCGCTCATATCCGCAACAGGCTGAAATCTGGTCCCAATTCACCCGCCTCAGTCCAGCAGTCCTGATAAGGGGCTAATCGGACTTTCTTGCGCTTTTTCTGCCATCGTGTCCCGGGGTCATTTCATCGTTTTTGAAGGAGTCGATGGCAGCGGGACTACAACCCAATCCCGCCTGCTGGCGTCGCATTTAAGGGAAGCAGGCCTTCCGGTCACACTGACCAGAGAACCAGGCGGAACGCCGATCGCCGAGAAGATTCGCCAGCTCGTCCTCGACCCAAGCATAGAGGGAGTATCCCCAATGTCGGAGCTCTTCCTCTACGCAGCCAGTCGTTCACAGCACGTAGAAGAGGTGATCGCACCGTCGCTTGATCGGGGAGATGTGGTTATTTGCGATCGCTATATTGCATCGTCGCTGGCGTATCAGGGGTATGGGCGTGGTTTAAACTTGGAAGAGATCGAACAAATCAATCGGCTGGCCGTGGGGGAGTGTTTGCCGGACGCGACAATATACTTGATCTTGCCCGTAGAAGTGGCTTGGCAACGCCTAGGGCGGCGAGACACCGCGGATCGGTTAGAGCAGACGGGAGTGGGATTGCAAGAGAAGGTCTCCCGAGGCTACCAAGAAATCGCCAAAAGGGATCCAGCAGGCTTGGTTTTTGACGCGCAACTTGAGATAAACCAGCTAGCTGAAAGAATTCGGGACGCGCTACGCCGGCAGTGGTCGTGGTTTCCCGAGGAGAAAAAGTAATCATGCGACACGTCTTAATGGGATTGATTGGTTTGTTTGCCTGCGCGGGCGCAATCTGCGCAGCCACTACAGAGGATCCATATGCTGAGGTAAATGCCAGTTGGGAGCGTTTCGGGGCCGTGTATTCGCGCATTCTGGAAAATTACTACTCCAGTCTGGACCAAGGGGAAATCATGAGCGCGGCCATCGAGGGCATGCTCGGCCAACTGGATCCATATAGCGAGTACTACGACGAGGAAGGTTTGCGCCAGTTGCGCCAGGACACGACTGGCAAGTTCACGGGATTGGGAATTACGGTTGCCATAAAAGATCGTTTTCCCGTGGTAATTTCCCCCATTGAGGATACCCCTGCCTTTCGGGCGGGGCTGAGACCGGGGGATTTGATTGTCGCCATCGAGGGCAAAAGTACCTTGGATATGCAGCTTGAGTCTGTGGTCAATGAGCTGCGCGGGGCCCCTGGCACCAAGGTCACAATCTCGGTCGCCACCCACTTGGGAGCAACGCCGCGCGAAGTTGAAATTCAACGGGAAGATATCAGGATCAAGAGTGTTGTGCTGGCAGAGGAGCTCGAAGACAAAATCGGTTATATAAGCATGCGTCGGACCCGTTTTTCCGAGCATACCTCCAGTGAAGTGGAGGAGGCAATAAAGAGCCTCCCTCAGGTCGAGGGGCTAATTCTAGATCTGCGCGGAAATCCAGGTGGCTTGTTTAGTCAAGCTACCCAAGTTGCGGATTTGTTTTTACCTCAAGGGGTGCCGATCGTTTCGATCAAGGAACGCGAAGGGCGGAGAGAAGAAGTCAAGTATGCCCACCGTCACTCTATTGCGCGCGAGATACCCTTGGTTGTTATGATTGACGAAGGGAGTGCCAGTGCGTCCGAAATCGTTGCTGGTGCCATCCAAGACAACGACCGAGGCGTGATTGTCGGAGCGGCATCCTTTGGCAAAGGTTCGGTACAGACCATATTTGACCTACAGACCGCATTCGATTTGCGCGACGCGACGTCTAGTGCTTTGAAGCTGACGACGGCACTATACTACGCGCCAAGTGGGCGTAGCATCCATCGCGAACAGGAGATAGCCAAGCCAGTGCATCGCGTCCTGTTCGGCGACAGGGAACTGCCGCATCAGCTGGTGATGGACCTTATTTTGCGTTCAGAGAGTAGGGCTAAGGCCCTTTCTGCGCTCCAGTCCCATTTTGATATGAATTCTGAGGCCGCAGAGAGCATTCTCTTGATCCGTTTGGGCGATTTGGCGGGTAAATCCAAGATGGGAGTGGCTGGGTTGCCGGATAGTATTTCAAACCGAACGTATTATACCCAGCGCGGTCGCAAGGTCTTCGGCGGCGGTGGTATTAGGCCAGACATTAGTGTTAAGTCGGAACCGTTTCCTCCCTATATACAAGAATTAGAGCGGCGTCGGCTCTTTTTCGACTTTGTCATAGATTATGTATCGGCCGATTCGTCTTGGGCCGAGGAACATCCAGACCTGACTGTCAGCGATGAGATGGTCGAGGGCTTTATGGAGTTCGTCCGCACTAAAGACAGAAGTCTGCATCAAGGCCAAGAAGGGTTGAGTCAAATAGCAGAACTTGAGGATTTGGCGAAGGAAATGGATTGGGGTGAGACGGCACAGGAGTCGATCCACCAGCTACGAGCAGCGGTAACGCGGGAGTGGGAGCGGCGGTATAGCAGCAAGTTAGAGCCTTATATAAAGAGTGCCTTACGTCGAGAACTGATCTTGCGCTTCTGGGGGAGGAAGGCCCAACTGCTCGCAGAATTGCAACGGGATGTACAGCTGGCGAAGGCTATAGAGATCCTCGCGGACCAAGACCAGTATTTGGGGGTGTTGGCTGTGGAGGAAGCTAAGTGAACGCGGCTAAACAAGGCGTTCAAATCGTTTATACTTTAATATTACGACTACCAAATGTGAGGACAGATCGTGCAAACAGAGATTTTTATCAACCAAGGCATTCACGAATCCCGTATTGCCATCTTGGAAGAGGGACGTCTAGCGGAAGTATGGGTCGAAAGACCTGAAAATGAGCGGACAGTAGGAGACATATACAAAGGAGTTGTATCGGCCGTTTTGCCCGGGCTACAGGCCGCATTTGTCGAGATTGGCCAAGACCGCACTGCGTTCCTCCAGGTGCGCGATATGATGGAAGCAGACAGAGACGAGACCGATGGAGCGCGCAACGGGCGCCGCTCTCGCCATCGCGGTTTTCCTTCTATTCAAGACCTGATCAAGAAGGGCGAAGAGGTGTTGGTGCAGGTCACCAAAGAGCCCATCGGCACTAAAGGTGCCCGTGTGACAACCCAGTTATCGCTTCCGGGCCGTTTTATGGTGCTGGTTCCGGGAGGCGATTGGGTTGGTGTTTCCCGCAAGATCACCAGTCGGAACGAACGCAAGAGATTGAGAGATCTGGTATTCAAGATCAAACCCGACGGCTACTCAGTAATCGTGCGCACCGAAGGACAGAATCAGAGCGACCGCGAGTTCAAGCGCGATATGAAGCAGTTGGTGAAAAACTACGAGCGCCTGATCAAGACGAGCAGGAAGGTCGAAGCTCCGGCCTTAGTGTACAAGGAAATGGGCATGACCTCCAGCGTAATACGCGACCTGTTCACCGACAATGTGGAACGGCTGGTCGTCGATAGCAAAGAGTTGTACAAGGAGATCTCCGCTTATTTGCGCCAAGTTTCACCTGAGTTGCGCCAACGGGTTGAGTTTTACCGGGACCGTCGGCCCATTTTCGATGCCTTCAACATTGAGGAAGATATCGAGAAGGCGACCAACCGCACAGTGTGGTTGCGGCGGGGTGGAGCCTTGGTCATCGACTACGCCGAGGCAGGGACTTTTATTGACGTGAATTCAGCCCGTTACCTCGGCTCAGACGATCAGGAGGAAAACAACCTTAATACCAATCTGAAGGCGGCCCGTGAGATTGCTCGCCAACTCAAGCTCCGCGACATCGGCGGAATTATCGTCATTGACTTTATCGATATGAATGACGAGCGCAATCGCAAAAAGGTTGTTGACTGCTTGGTCGAGGAGTTCAAACGGGATCGGGCGAAGGTCTCTATCAGCCCGCACATCAGCGAGTTCGGCCTAGTCGAAATGACTCGCCAGCGCGTCCGTCCAAACCTGTTGCACACTCACAGCGAACCTTGTCCCATTTGCAGTGGCACAGGCCGGATTATGGGACCAGACACAACCCTGACTTGGATTGAGCGCTGGCTTCAGCGTTCCTATGCTGCCACCCGCGAGAGGCGATACGTGTTAAAGGTCCATCCCGATGTGGCCACCTATATGCTAGAAAACCGCGAGGAACGGCTCAAGTCGTTGCGCAAGGCGACCAAAGCTCGCCTCCAAATTGAGACTGATTCCACTTTGGCTCCCCAAGACTATCGCTTCTTCTCAACCAAACGCAGCTTGGATGTGACGGCCGAGTTTCGGGTTTGACAGAAAAAATTTCGACTCATATCTTTAGAGGCTTCTTGGTTGATCGTGCAGCAGTCTTTTCGTAGGAGTGCAATTCATGTATGCAGTTGTCAATATCGCCGGCCATCAAGTCAAAGTCGACAAGGGTCAGAGTCTGCGCGTACCCCGGCTTCAGGCCGAAGAGGGTAGCACTCAGGAATTTACCGACGTACTGCTAGTTTCCGGCGATGACGAGACTATGGTTGGCAGCCCCACGGTCGAGGGGGCCAGTGTTTCGGCGACCATCGTCGGCCACGGCCGCGGCGACAAGATCGTCGTTTTTAAGAAGAAGCGGCGCAAAAAATACCGGCGGCGCACTGGCCACCGCCAGGATTACACCGAGATTCGGGTCGAGGACATCGTTCTCCCGAACTGAGTGCGAAAGGACTAAGTATTATGGCTCATAAAAAGGGCGTCGGCAGTTCTAAAAATGGGCGCGATAGCAATGCCCAACGTCTAGGCGTTAAGCGCTTTGGCGGAGAGAAGGTCAGCGCGGGCTCAATTATCGTGCGGCAACGCGGTACGCGTATCCATCCGGGCGTCAACGTCAAGAAGGGCGGAGACGATACGCTCTTCGCCACAATTGACGGGCAGGTGAAGTTTGAGGCTTTTGGCAAGAAGGGCAAGCGGGTGAGCGTCTACGCCGCCTGAGAAGGTGCGTTAATAAACCACAACTCGAATAATCCATAGTTATTGAAGCAGGCTCTACCGGAATGGTTGGGCCTGTTTTTTTGACTTCGTGCCTAGGTGACTGGCAGACTCCGGTCGGTCTCGTTCAGAAGTTTGCAGCCATTGGGCACATATTATCTGCTTGGGATGATCACTCCTCCAGCATCAGGTGCGATTTAGGCTCCCAGCCCAAGAGGGCTCGTGCTTTGGACATATTCATCTCGCGGTGGTCGGCGTCGCCCGATATGAAGAAGGCGTCACAGCGGCCATGTCCTGTGCACACGTAGTCTAGAGCGGCTAGATAGGCTTTGGCCAAATCTTCCTCGTCGGTAAAGTAAAGACTGCCGGGAGGGTAGTGTGGTGGATTTTTGGCTTGTTCTAGGAATTGCTCCCGGGTGCGCGGACCGGTAATGCGCAGGACTGCCAACTTCATGTCAAATTGGCGGGCAAAATAGCGGCAAATGCCCTCGGCTAGTCCCTTAGTGAAGCCGTACACACTGGGGCTATCAAGTGGTACTTCCTCTTCGGACGGATAATAGGAGCGGGCGCGGTAGTGGGCGCTCATGGTGGAGGTGTGGACGCCTCTTTTGATACCTAGCCTCCAAGCTGTATACAGGAGCAGGTGCAGTCCCAGGCAGTTGACCGTGTAGTTATCGACGATCTGGGCCTCGGTTTGGTCTCTGTCGAAGCCGCCTTGGCCGCTCTTCATGGTCATGTTGATGAAGGCGTCCACTCCGTCTAAGGCACAGGCGAGAGCCTCCGGGTCGGCAATAGAGCCTTCGATGTATTCTACCTCGTGCCGAGGCTTGGCGATGTCCAACACGCGCAGATCGTGATGGCGTCTAAGGTAGGGAGTAGTGCAGGTGCCGACGTGGCCGGCCCCGCCGATTAACAAAATTTTCACCAGTCACCTCCTCGGAGTCTTTGGATATGGCTGAATATTATAGGATTTCCCAACAATCGACAGCCCTAATTTAGTACTTGTGCTGGTCTCCTCCTAGATCGCCTTGCTGGTATAGGGAGGTTTTTATACTCTTTTCCTTTGCCTTCCATCAAATAGAAGATAATGCCCATGAAAATTCACGAATATCAAGCCAAAAAGATTTTGCACCAGTACCAAGTCGCCGTACCGAGCGGCCACGTGGCCACGACAGCGGATCAAGCCGAAGGCATGGCCGCCGAATTGGGTGGAAAGGTCGTGATCAAGGCCCAAATCCACGCTGGAGGTCGCGGCAAGGGCGGAGGCGTCAAACTAGCCGCTAGCCCCGCAGAGGCGCGCCAAGCGGCTAGCCAGATTCTCGGCATGCAGCTTGTTACCCACCAGACAGGCCCTGAAGGCCAAAAGGTCAAGCAAGTCCTCGTGGAGAAGGCCTCGGATATAGAACGCGAGCTTTATCTGGGCATCACCCTTGATCGAGCCCAGAGCAAGCCAGTGGTCATGGCCAGCCAAGAGGGTGGAATGGAGATCGAGGAGGTCGCTGCAGAGACTCCAGAGAAAATCCTCAAGGAAACGGTTGATCCCGGAGTGGGGCTACAGGCATTCCAAGCGACGCGCCTAGCATTTGGGCTTGGCTTCGCGGGCAAGCAGGTTCGCCAAGCAGCCAGTTTTATCCTCAGCCTCTACAGAGCCTATGCCGATGCCGACTGCTCACTAGTCGAGGTCAACCCCTTGGTGGCGACTGCCGATGGGCAGCTTTTGGCGCTGGATGCCAAAATAGACCTAGACGACAACGCACTCTTCCGCCATCCCGACTTAGCGGAAATGCGCGATCTGGATGAAGAGGAAGAGCTAGAGGTCGAAGCCGCCAAATACGATCTGAACTACATCAAGCTCGACGGCAATATCGGTTGTATGGTCAACGGTGCCGGACTGGCGATGGCCACGATGGACATCATCAAGCTCTCCGGTGCTGAGCCGGCCAATTTTCTGGATGTAGGCGGGGGTGCCAGCGCTGAGACCGTGGAAAATGGCTTCCGGATTTTGCTCTCCGACCCGAATGTAAAGGCCATACTCATCAATATCTTCGGAGGCATTGTGCGCTGTGATCGCGTGGCCGCCGGCGTGATTGAGGCGCGCAGAAATATCGAAGTTAATGTGCCGATCGTCGTGCGACTGGCTGGGACCAACGCGGATGTGGCTGCCGAGATGCTGGAAAACTCCGACATGGACTTTGCCGTTGGACACGGGCTGCGAGATGCGGCGGCGCTAGTCAAGGCGACGATTCGATAAGAGGAATACGGGAATGAGCGTTTTAATCGACGAAAACACCAAGGTCTTCGTACAGGCAATTACGGGGTCGGAGGGATCATTTCACACTCGCCAAATGCTGGAGTACGGCACGAAAGTGGTCGGAGGGGCAACACCTGGCAAAGGCGGCCAAGAATTTGAGGGCATCCCGGTGTTTAATACGGTCGCCGAAGGCGTTGAGGCCACAGGAGCCTATGCATCAATCATCTTTGTGCCAGCCCCCTTTGCCGCTGACGCCATCATGGAAGCGGCCGATGTCGGTATAGACCTGGTCATCTGCATCACCGAGAATATCCCCGTGAGCGATATGGTCAAAGCCTACCATTACGTCCAAGCGCGCTCTACTCGGCTGATCGGGCCTAATTGCCCGGGCATTATCTCGCCGGGGAAGTGCAAAATCGGCATTATGCCCGGTTTTATCCACCAGCCCGGCCGAGTGGGCATTATCTCGCGCAGTGGAACGTTGACCTATGAAGCCGTGGGGCAGCTTACGGAGCGGGGCCTAGGCCAGTCCACAGCCATCGGCATTGGCGGCGATCCAATCATCGGTACGCGCTTTGTGGACGCGCTGGCTCTCTTTAAGGACGACCCCGAGACCGATGCGGTCGTAATGATCGGCGAAATCGGGGGCACGGCTGAAGAAGAAGCGGCCGCCTATATCAAAGAACGCTACGACAAGCCCGTCATTGGCTTTATCGCGGGGCGCACGGCACCTCCAGGGCGGCGGATGGGACATGCAGGAGCTATTATTTCAGGTGGTAAGGGAACCGCCGAGGACAAGATGGCGGCGATGCGGGAAGCGGGGATTCACATCTGTGAGAGTCCTGCGGAAATTGGGGAAACGGTGGAGAAGGCGCTGAGCTGATTGGGAACGTTTTTCCAACAATTCAATAATCGGGCTAAGAGAAATCCCTCTTAACCAGCAGCGGCATAATGGCGGGTTGGCGGCTGAGAAGCAGGAGGCCGGCAAGTAGGATTAGGCTGGCGAGGAGGGCCAAGGGCATGGGGAGATGTTGGGAGGGGCCTATGCCATTTATGCCTAGATGAGTGTGCAGGTTGACTCCAGTTATCGAAGCCAAGTTGTTGACCGCGTGGGCGAGCATGGCAGGATAGATGCTGTGAGTCCAGTAAACCAAAGCGCCGAGGAAGAGTCCAAAGAGGAAGAGGGGGATTAGTTGCCAAGGGTTGAAGTGCGAGATGGCGAAGAGCAGGGCCGAGCCGCCTAGCGCCCAACGCGGCCCATAATGGGCGTAAAGACTCGTGAACACAAGTCCGCGGAAGAGCGGCTCTTCGCAGAATGTAGGGACTAGCACTAGTGTTACCAGTCCCCTCGGGACCTCCGCCAGTCCGCGGATAATCTGAACCTCCAGTAGGTTTTTCTGAAAGGACAGTGGCATAGATAAGTCTATCCGGTCGAACAACTGGGCCAGATACAAATCGAATTCGGCGACTACGAGGCTACAGCAAACAGTCACCGGGATTGTCAGCAACAGAGTCGCAGCTGGCGTGGCATTGAACAGAAGCAGGTCTTCGGCGATTAGGCGATGACGGCGGATATAAAGGGCCACAAACCACAGCAGGGTACATTCGGCAGCAATAATACCAGCATGTAGGGATAAAAGCCCGACGATGGGCCAAACTACGAAGTGAGCCAGCAGGAGAGTAGGTAGAGTTACGCGGAGAATCTGGGAAAATTGGGGGTAGTGAGCATGCATAGGGCTATTTAGAGAGTCTGCTAGGTAGTTGTTAAGACGCCTTTGAATGGGCAATCGCCTGTAGATAACCCCGAGTGCGGCTGGACCAGAACAAATAACTAAAAAACAGCCCCGGGACATAGGTTTTCACAAGCCAGCGGGTCAACCAGCGAATTGGATAGTGGATCAGCGGCAACAGGGCTAGCTGGAGCGCGAGCCGCCGAGGAGAAAACGCCGAGGCCCTGATAAAGTCCAATCGAAGTACGGCGTCAAGTTCGGGATGCTTATTTAAAAGGATGGGGATTGACTTGTTGCCGTAGGTTTGCATCAGACGGCAAAGTGGCTCCAATGAACGCAAGTGATAGTGATAGGACAGGGCTTCAGGGGCATAATAAAGCGGAATACCCGCCAAATGGAGGCGATACCCCAATTCTAGGTCTTCGCCGCCATAAGCAGTGAGATCCTCGTCGAAAAAACCCACGCGGAGCAGGCTCGATCGGCGAACTGAGGAGTTACCGGTGACGAAGCAGTTGAAAGGTATGGGCTTATCCTCGTCGACCCTGTGGACCCCCCTCCCTTCGATATAGCGGGTCAGGGAGGTGTTGGGAATTTCACTGGCGAAGCGGACGTTGCCAACAAAAACGGCTTCCTCGTGGTTTTGATGCCGTTGGACATGGGCGCGGAGAAAATTGGAGCCGACGATCATGTCGCTGTCGAGAAAGATGACGATCTCGCCGCTGGCGACCCGCAGTGCTGTGTTGCGGGTCCGAGCGCGGCCCTGGTTCTGTTCGTTGCGAAGCAGCCGCAATTGCAAAGGCGCAACTGCCGCATGCGACCGCTCGGAGTCCAAGTGGGGAGAAGCATCGTCCACCACGATGATTTGGATTGCCTCGTGGGGGTAATCTTGCTGAGACAGGCTCTTAAGTGCCGCTTCGAGGCGCTCAGGCTCGTCATAGGTAGGCATTACGACGCTGAGCGTCAGCGGGGCACTCATGCTAAGGTTGCGTAAAGCTGGGTGAGTTGGACAGATTCCCGTTCCCAGTTATAGTATTGTGCCGCCTGCAAACTCGCCTTGGCACACGCCTCTCGCTGTTCTGCATTGCCCAAAAAAGCGGCGATCTGCTCTCTAATGGCAGCTATATCGGTTGGATCGACCGTAGCTCCGGTACGCGTTTCCCGGATGATGCGCTGCATTTCAGGAAAGTTGCTGGCTAAGACCGGTAGCCCGGCCATCATATATTCAAAGAGCTTGTTGGGCAGAGAGTAGTAGAAGCTCTTGCCTGTGCCTTTGATCAGACACAGCCCCAAGTCGGCCGAGCAAGTATAATTGTGAAGTTGGTGAAAGGGCACCCGAGGAATAAAATAGACCCGATCTTCTAGGCCCGCAGCGCGGACTTGATTCCTCAGGGCCTGTTCGCTAGGGCCGTCCCCAATTAGAACTAGGGCGGCGGTAAGCCCAGCGGCGGCCTCAATTTGCTCGCGCAAACCGTTTTCGGTGAGGAAACCCCCTTGGTAGAGAACAATAGGGCGGTCATCGGGTAGTTCCAGCGTTTCGCGTATCAGGTTGCTTTGGACCTTATGGCGGAATAGCGGCAAATTGCGCAGAACAACAACCTCGTCAAGGCGGTAACGCTCCCTGAGTGATTGGGCGATAGACCCGCTGACGGTTATGACGCGATCTATCCGTCTTATCAGCCGTCTCTCTAGCAAATGCCAGCAGGACCGCATGAGCGGTCGGTTGACCAGTGAGGATTGTTCGGTCCAAAATTCGTGCGCGTCATAGACGATAGGCCGATCTAGTCGCTGTGCAGCCCGCACTGCTGGCCAGAGCGAGTCTAGATCGTGGGCGTGATAGGCGTCTGGATGGATATCGACTAGCAGTGGATAGGCTCGCTGCCAAAACAAAGGATAGAGGCGGCGTAGCGAGCGGCTTCGGTCTAGCTGGATCGGATGTATTTCAAAATCGTCCCATCCCTTGAGCGGGGCTGGATTGAACGAGGAAGCGACGATGACGACTTGGTGACCTGCACGGAGCAGCGAAGTGGCCTCTCGGTAGATGCGGTAGTCGAAATTCAGGTCGGTGAAGGCGACCATACAGATACGCATGGCGTATATACAAGGAAAAAGAATAAAATAAAAAGCAGCCCATCTAAAAATGGGCTGCTTATAAAATTAAAGAGTATGGCGGCCAGATGGTGTGATCTTGAAACGCAAGTGAGATCCTCAAACGAGGCGGTGTGGGGAGGTAGTTTTGAAGATCTCAACGACCCGAAAAGGGAAATCCGAGCTTCGCGGATCAGGATTTTGGCCACGCTAGCGGACCGCCACACTCTATTTAGAAACAAAAATACACACGCTAGATTGTGTTGTCAAGTAGAAAAGCACAAGCATGGAAAATGATAACGAAGTCTTGCACACTTACAAGTGTGTGCGTATATTTGACAGAGGAGATGGTTGAAAGCAATTCAGGGGGATCGCGATGCAGTTTGCTGAAATGATCAAGGAGGCGCGGCTACAAGCTAAGCTAAGTCAGCAGAGATTGGCCGACCAACTCGTGACGGCGCGAAAGCCCGAGGGCGTTTGGGCAACCTATATAGGACAAATTGAAAAGGGAGAGAAAGTTCCTTCCGACGAGGTGTGTATCAAGTTAGCCGAGGTTTTGGAGCTCGACTCCAACATCGTATTGATTGCGGCTTATGAGGCCAAGGCGAGTTCGGAGGAGGGACGCGCGCTCTATGGCAAGATGATGCGCTCGCTGTCGGACCCAGTGGTCAATAAACTCCTATCTAGTGAAGAACCTTTGGATCCAGCCCTGTTGGGGGTGCTTTCCAACCCAGAAATAGCGGTTCTGCTCGGGGATCAACCGTGGTTAGAGGCCGTTGTCCGGGCGCGCAAGAACCAGAAGGAACGCGATGTATTGGGTCTGCTCGAGAAAGTAGAGGCGATGAACGACACACAGTGGGATACGATAATGGGCATTATAGCGACTTGGGATTTGAAGCCGTCTAGCTGAGGAGGCCGATTCGCTTAGTAGCTCAGAAAACCACCGTGCAAAGATTTAATGTCTAGTGGGAAGGACTTAGAAGTCGGGTAGTTTATACTCCCCGCGCTCAATGGCTTGCTCTAACTCTTGGTGGAAGGTGCTGTCTAGGTGGGAGGTAATTTTCCAACCGCTGGAATCGCGAATAAAATAAAAGAATGGCGACGCACGCTCATCTCCTAGCGTGGAGGCATCGAAGAGTAAGTAACCTATGCGCTCGTTGATAATGCGCTCTTCGGCGATTTCGCGCCGCAGTTGCGCCTTTATCTCGGCCGGCGTCTTTTGCCGCCAGCGTTCGACAAAGCCCTGACGATCTTCTCCCTCTATTTGCGAAGAACTGAAACATTCCCAAAGCAGATCAAAGTCGCTGTTTTCTAGCGCATACTTATAGGTCTGGAAAGTCTGGACCGGATGGGAGAAGCGTTGGTCTATGTCTTCACTAGCACAGCCGTGAAGGAGGGCGAGGCAAAGAAATAGTTGTAGGGCCATAGTGCGTAGCGCAAGGATCAGTATCTTGAGCAATGTCAACTACTTGGTAGGAGCTAAGTCTGCGCCGCCCAAATTAGGTTTCAGCGCTTGGCTTTATTAACGAGTAATTCGATGGCGTCGCGCAGCCGGGCAGCTTCTTCGTATTCTTCGCAGATAACGGCCTGCTGTAGCTGATGCTGAAGCAGGCTGAGCTCGTCTTTTTCTTCTTTGGGGGGCCGTTGAGCTTCGGCCTCTTCGGCGTTCCGCTTCGGTGGACGGATGTTCGCCGTATCTGTATCTATATTGAGCGATCTAGAAATCTGCGCCTCAAACTCGTAGAAGCGGTTCAATGTGTGTTCGAGATCCAAGTCGGTTTCCAAAGGCTCCAAGCCCACCTCATCGAGCAACGCATGAGAAGCGTAGATAGGCGAATCAGTACGCAAGGCCAAAGCGATGGCGTCGCTGGGACGTGCGTCGATGTCTTTTATTGTGTGATTCTTCTCAATGACGACCCTCGCGTAGTAGATTGAGTGGTGCACGTTGTGAATGACAACGTGACGCACATTTATCGCAAGGTTGTTGACCATAGAAGAGAGCAAGTCGTAGGAAATCGGGCGTATGGGCCCATCGTTTTCTAGCCGCATCCGAATGGCGGCGGCCTCAAATTCGCCAATGGGAATGGGCAAGAGCCGTGGCAGTTCTCCCTCCTTCTCGCTCAACCATACCAAGGGTCTATCCTCGCGCAAATAGGGACTCACCTTGACCACGGTCATCTCGACTAAAGAGGTGTTACTCATTAATCATCCTCGTTGAGACGACTAATCTCGTCGCGAAGCCTCGCCGCCTCCTCGTATATTTCTTCGGCGACAGCTTGGCGCATGCGTCTTTTTAGTTGTTCTAGCTGATTGACGGCTGGTGGGGAAATGATGGGATGGTCACCCTGCGATGCGGCCACAGGTTTGGCGAGGGCTTCAACGTCGGCCTTAACCCATTCGTCATCGTTAGAGCGAACGCAGCCTTCCTCTTTGAGGATTTTGATGGCGGCGTAGATCGGCGCGCGAAAGCGCAAGGCTAGGGCAATTGCATCGCTGGGGCGTGCATCGAGAGTATGGGTCTTACCCTCATCGTCAACGAGGAGAATCTCGGCATAGTACGTTCTCTCGCGTAAGTTAAAGTCAGTGATTTCGACCCGGACTACCCGGGCATCGACATTGGCGAGAATCTGATGAGCTAGGTCATAACTGATGGGACGCGCGGGTCGCCGCTTGCTGTGGGCCATAGAAATGGCAGCCGCCTCAAAGCGGCCGATGACAATGTGCAGATAATAGTTGCCCTCGACTTCTTTGAGTACTACTTCAGGGTATAAAGATTGAGATTTGCTGCTTAAGACCTCCTTAACTTCCATCAGAACCATAGCGACACACTGCGTTTTAGTAGGCTACTGCCGGTTGACTTGTGAAATATAATACGACTTCAAAGCAGGTGTCAACCAACCTGTGACTCTTGGCCATCTGGCAGATCACCCTCTTTGATTCTCAGCTTCAGCTCGAGCTCTGCGAGTTGGCGGCCTAGTTCCCCGGTGCGCCGATTTAGGCGAGCCAAGTAGGCAAAAAGCACGATCCACACGGCCGCGAAAGCGGCAAACAAGTAGGGAAGATTTTCCATAGCCTCTTACGTTTCGTCAGTTAGTTTTTGCCGCAGGAGCACCATGGCTTTTTCGATGCGAGCTAGCTCCATGCGTTGCGCTAGGAGGAGAAACAGCAGTAGGAAGAACGCCGCGCAGCAGATCCACTTGGCGTATTGCATCGTCGGCTCGAGTTCTACATTGCGCGGCGGGTGTAGCTGTTGATCGGCGGCCCATAGATCGACAGCGTAGTACACCAAAGGAACGTTGACAAAGGCGAGAATGCCCAGTACAGCACTGATGCGTTGTACTGGGCCGTATCCTCGCACCATTAGGTAGGCCACATAGATGGTGAAAGTAATTAGCATTGAGGTCAAGCGCGGCTCCCATCGCCAGTAAACCCCCCAGATGGGTTTGGCCCACAAGGGCCCCGTGATCAGCACGATCAACGCAAAGATCACGCCCAATTCAGCGGAGCATAGCGCTAGGCGATCCCACTTGTCCTCGCGAGTGCGCAGATACTGTATGCTGCCAACGAATACCAGAAAAAAGGCCAGAAACGAAGAAAACGCCGCCGGCACGTGAAAATAGAAGATTCGCTGGACGATTCCCATTTCTTTTTCAGTAGGGACCCACAGAAAAATCGCGCCCAAGGCGACGAGCATGACCACGAAAACCAAACAGGAGAATGGGACCGAGCGCATCATTCCTCGATTGCGTATTCAAAGAGCATTAGCGAGAGCACGGTGAAAACTACCGCGTACACTCCCAACATTTGCAGGTGCGGAAAGAGCTTTTCGCAACAGTCATTGGCCAGCACCAGTCCCGTCGCCTCCACGCAGGAAATCAACGCCGGCAAGATCATAGGCAAGAGCAAAAGGGGCATCATTAGTTCGCGCAAACGCATGTTGTTCGACAATGCCGCAAAGAGCGTGCCCACCGACGCCAAACAAGCCGACCCTAGGATGAAGATGGCCAGCAAAGGAACCAAGGATAATCTCAGGGACAGGTTAAAGAAGAGGGCGAAAAAGGGCAAACTCAGAAGTTCAACCGCTAAGAGAAAAACAAGATTGCCCAGCATTTTACCTAGGTAGATGGAACTGCGGTCCCCCGGTGCTAGCAGTAGCGCGTCGAGCGCGTCGTTGTCGCGTTCATCGGCAAAAGAGCGGCTCAGACTCAACAAGCTGGCTAAAACGTAGGACGACCAGAGTGTGCCAGGCCCAATCTCGCGCAGAGCGGCCCCGCCTAGATCGAAGGAAAAGTTGAATACCAGCAACATCAACAGTATAAAGAATACCATCGGGCTGAGACGCGCCTTAGTGCGCCACTCGGCCTTCAGATCCTTGCGCAGTATCGCCAGCGCACGCCCTAAAAAGCTCATGAGCCAGCGTCGAGATAGGGCGCACAAATCCTGCGCAGTTGGTTAGAATCTTTCGTCAGGACCTGGTCCAAGCGCCATTGGCCGCGTTCGACCACCAACAGGCGATCTACTAGGCCATCGGCCTCGTCGAGGCGATGCGTCACCAAGATGCAGGTGCACCCCTCTTGCCGAAGGCGGAGTACGAGGCGGTGCAATGCAGCGCTGGCACTGGAATCGAGGCCGGTAAACGGCTCGTCAAGCAAGAGAATAGAGGGGCCATGCAGGATGGCACGGGCAATTGCTAGACGCTGCTTCATACCGCGAGAGAACGACCCCACGCGCTGGTCGAGTCGCTCGTGCGTCGCCAATACTGGCGACGGAAAGCACAGACCAACAGCCGCTAAGACCTCCTCGAGCCGTTCGTCTGGATTGGCCAATCCATAGAGTTGGGCGAAGAAGCGCAAGTTCTCTCGCGCCGTCAGTTCGTCGTAGAGTAAGGTCTGGTGCGAAAGCAGTCCGATTTCTGTCCGTGCCTCGGGGATGCGTTGGGGATCGCGACCGTTGACCTTCACTTTCCCCTCCGAAGGTCGGCAGAGGCCGGCCACCAGCCGCAGCAGGGTACTCTTGCCCGCGCCATTGGCACCAACAAGTAGTACCGCTTGGCCGCGCGGGATGACCAGATCAGTGGGATGCAAGGCTGTGTGGGTGCCAAAGCGCTTGGCCGCACCTTCCAAGACGATTGCGTCGTCTCCACCCATCACACTTCAAGCGCTTGAGTCAGGGCAACAGCTTCGCGCATCAGATGCGCCCGCTGGTCCATGTAATGCGGATCTTCGGGCCGACCGGCAAAAGAATCGTCGAGCCGAGCGATTTCCTCAATGAGATGCTGTCGCCGTTCCTGTGCGTGGGCGCGATCAGTGCCTAGGTGTTGACGGCTCAATGCTAGCGCGACACCTCCGGCGACGAATGCGCCCGCCAGCGCAGCCCATTTGAGCGACCAACGCAGCGAGGGGGCAAGGGGTAAGGGAATCGCCACCCGCTGGTTTGGCTGTAAGTTTTCTAGGACCATTTTTTGGTACCGACGTCCGTGCTGTTCGATAATACCTAAGTCGATAAAGGGTGGTTCGATGTCTATGGAAGGAGGATCGAGAAAAACCTCCAAGCGGCCGGTAGGATAGACCACCTGATGCACATAGGGACTGGCGAATTCGCGTGCGTCGAGGTTAAAAGAAAAACTCCGCTGCGAGCGGCCTGGAGGCAGAGGTTGGTTGTCGAAGAAACGGTCTTCTCCAGCTTGGTGGAGCAGACCCGAGTGGCTTTGGAGGTTGAACAGGCCCATTGGCAAAGCCAGTTCGGTCACCCGACGCTCACGCCCGTCGCCGCGGCCTGAGTACGTGCGCTCTAGGGTGTTGTGAATTTGCAGGAGTTGGATACACTCAATCGCGTTCTCGCGCAGCGAAAAAAAGAGATGATGAGTACCGATTCGGATTCCGGAGGGGTCATTGGTTTTTTCGTAAACCTCGAGGATGATCTGTTGCTGTGCGCCGGCCTCAAGGGTCGAAGAGAAGTAGGGGATGTCGTCGTAGTAGGCAGCCAGCCCGAAGTGGAGTCCGCTCTGTAGGAAGGGGCCGGCAAAAGAGAAGCGCCCCTCGGCGTCGGTTTCCTTGCGCAGCATCTCGAGTATCTGTCCGTCTTGGTGAACGTAGAAAGCCACGGGAATGCCCGAGATCCGCGCTTGAGTGAAAGGGTTTAGTACATAACCGTTGATCGCCGTGCCCCACAGATCGGAAGCGCAAAGGACGATTGCGGCGCAAAGCAAGCGCAGGATCATGGTTCAGCTAGATTCCACTAGGGAGGCTCCGCATTGCGGACAGAACAAATCGCCCTCGCGGCGCAGAGTCCCACAGCTATGGCAACGAGAAGCGGCGGTCTTTTGGCGCAGAGCCGCGACCTCTTTCTCTATGCGTCGTTCGAGTTTAGAGCTGCTCGCGCCGTTGAGCCGATCCAACTCGCCTATAACTGCCAGCGTCTCGGCCTCCAGTTCGGCGCAGAGCCGCTGAAAATCCTCTGCGGACACTTTACCGAGCTCGCGGTCAAGTTCCAACTCGACGATCTCGCCCAAGAGCTGCTCCTTGCGCTCAAAAAGTTGCCGCGTCGGCCCACTCGCCGCGCTCGTTCGCCCGCTCGTTAGGAGGGGATGTCCCAGATAGAGCAATAGCCCCAACAGCAGAGCGACTGAACACAATATGGGTAAGAGTCCTATCTCGTTCATTATAAATATATATTAGGCTCTCACAGGCCTAGGCCCGCGTCGGTTCGGTCGAACTAGTCATCGTCGTAGTGATCCAATTCGCGTCTCAGGCGATCCGCGTCTTGGCTGCGGTCGGTTGGAGAGGGCTTGGACTGTAGAGTTGCTTGGCCTTGGCCCTTCCAGCGAACTAGCAGTGTGCGCACTAAGGCGACGCCAAATAAAAGAGCCAAAAAGGGAGCGACCCAAGCTAGCAAGTTAAAGCCCTCATGCGGCGGGGTGGCTAAGACCATCAGGCCAAAACGCGCTACATAGCCATCGACGATCTGCTGCCGAGTCTGACCCTGGTCTAGGGCCAAGCCAATCGCCCCGCGTTCGGGAACCGCGAAGTCAGTACAAAGACAGGTGGCTAGGGATTCCCGAGGGCAATTGCCGCAGAGACAGACCAATTCCGCAGCCACGGCCTTGATTTCCGCCGTTGTTGCCGCCCCCACCGGCGAGAAGCCCAACACCAACGCAGCGAGCACAGACACGTACGTACGAGACTTTTGTGCGATGGCTGCTCCAAGTGCGGTCTCGCGATCCATCCGTGCCAGCCGCCGGTCTCGCGGCGTAGGCCACATCGCCCACAGGGCACCGATCACTAGGACGACTGCACCGAGCCACACGAAGTTGATTAGCGGGTTGATATAGACTTGGAATTTGGCGCTCTGGTCTTCGGCAGCCCCCACCAGAATTACATAGAAGTCCTCGCGCCATGTCGAGTAAATGGAGACTTCAGTAGTACCTTGGTCAAAAGTAGGGTAGTAGCGTCGCTCCGGCAGCAGCGTGCCGAGGAATTGATCGTCTCGGTGCAGGGCCAAGGCCGCGGCGGTAGTGCTGTGATTGGCGTTTGCGGCGAAGGCCAGCGACGCGAAGGTAATCTGGTATTCGCCGACCTGACGCGAAGCCCCTTGGTCAAGGACGACTTCGGCTTCTTGGGTAAAGGCTTTGCCAGTGAAGCCAGCAAAGAGCAACACCAGCCCAAGGTGGGTTAAATACCCGCCGTAGCGTCGCCGGTTCTTGGCGCAGAGGCGATACAATGCCACTGGATAGGACTCGCCCGTACTGTGCATTCTCGCCCGCGCTCCGGCGTGGAATTCGGAAGTGAGCGCGACGAGCACGAAGACGCACAGCCCGAACGACATTACGACATAGGGATCGCGCACGCCGAGGAGAAAAAAGACCCCGCAAGAAAGTACGCTCGCCGTCACCGGGCGGATGAAGTTCTTGCGTAGACTCTCGCGGGAGGTGCGGCGCCAGGCGAAGAGCGGACCAGCACCCGTCAACAACAAGAGTACTAAGCCGATGGGAATAGTAACTTGGTTAAAAAAGGGAGGGCCGACCGTGATTTGCTCGTTGGTCAAGGCTTCGGAGACCAGTGGGAAGACCGTGCCCCAGAACACGGCGAAGAGCATCCCCAAGAGAACCCAGTTGTTGAGCAAGAAAGCTGTCTCGCGCGAGGCAAAAGACTCCAAGCGATTCTCGGCCTTGAGCAAAGGGTGCCGCAGCCACAAAAGCCCAAAAGAAAAAATCAGCGTCAGGACTAGAAACGTGCCAAAAAAAGGGCCGATATTGGATTGGGCAAAGGCGTGTACCGAGGAGATGATGCCACTGCGGGTCATAAAGGTGCCGAAGAGGCACAGCGCGTACGTGAGAATCGCCAGGGCCACATTCCACACCTTGAGCATGCCCTTGCGCTCTTGAATCATAATCGAGTGCAGAAAAGCGGTGGCGATCAGCCAAGGCATCAGCGAAGAGTTCTCCACCGGATCCCAAGCCCAATATCCACCCCACCCCAGTTCGACATAGGCCCACTTGCCGCCTAGCAGGAGGCCGAAGCCGAGAAAGGTCCAAGGGATGAGCATCCAGCGGCGCGCAGCTCGGAGCCAAGTAGCGTCCAACTTGCCGGTCAAGAGCGCGGCGATGGCAAAGGCAAAGGGTACGACCATGCCCACCATCCCCAGGTAGAGCATCGGTGGATGAATGGCCATGACGGGGTGTTGTAGAATCGGGTTGAGTCCGCGACCGTCCTCTGGCGTGAAGGGTAGGCGCTGGAACGGGTCGGCGGCAAAAAGGTGCACGATGCAAAAGAAGAAGCTGGTAGCGGATAGGGTCGCTACCGCATAGGGCATCAATGCGCGATAGCGCTGGCGGTAGAGTGCCGCCAAGCCCGCCGAGTAGATGGACAGGATCCAGCCCCAAAACAACAGCGACCCGTTCTGCCCACCCCATAAAGATGTTATTAAATAGAACAAAGGCATGGCGCGGTTGCTGTTTTCGGCCACGTACTCGACTTGGAAGTCGTGGGAGAGGATAGCGTGCCACAGCGCGAGAACTGCCAGCGTCAGCAGGGCACAGGTCGCCAAGACCCCGTTTTCGCCCGAGCGCACCAGCCCCAAGTGGCCACGCCTCGCCCCAAGAGCCGACGCCAGAGCTCCATAGCCGGACGCTAGGAGCGCGAGGCACAAGGCAAAATAGCCGATATCAACCATAAAGAATCGGGAAAAGCCAAAAGGCGTGCGGGCTAGCCTTTCGGGCTATTCATCGCCTGCACGTGGCCTTCATAGCTTTGTCCCTCGTATTTGGAGGGGCATTTGGCAAAGACGATCTCAGCGGCAAAGATCTGATCGGCTGGATGGTATTCGCCTTCGAGAACTACCAGTGCCTCGTCTTTGAAGGTATCGGGCAGCACTGCGTGTCCGACGTAGCGCACCCGCAGAGTGTGTTGTCCGTCGGTGATCACAAATTCGGGGCGCGAGCGATATCGGTCCCACTCAATCGAACCGGACACTACCGTGCCGCCACCTAACTGGATGCGCTGGCCCTTGTCTATAGCTCCGTCCATCAGGGTTTGCAGCGTCATATGAGTCGCTGTTGACTGTTGGACGCCGGCAATGAAAAGGTAGATCAGGCCCGCAGCGATGGCTAGGGAGCCAAGGGTAAATTTGTGCCGTCTCATAAAAATAAATCTGCTCAATTTCTCTTTCTTGTGCAACGAGGACACCCGTTGGCGAGAAGGGCCGCGTTCACACTTCGAGCACCTTGGGCAGACTGGATAGGTTTTCGTAGCCGTCTTCGCAAACGACGACCGTATCTTCGATCCGCACACCCCCCAAGCCTCGGTAGTAGAGCCCAGGCTCCATCGTCACGACGTGCCCTGATTCGAGCACGTCGCCGTGCGGGCCGATCCTCGGTCCCTCGTGGATCTCCAGACCTAGCCCATGCCCCGTGCTGTGGATGTAGCCCTGCATATAGCCGTCTTTCTCTCCCGTCTCGTAGCCGGCGTCGTTGAAGAATCGTTGGATTGATTCGTGAATAAGGTGGCCTTCGGCACCCGGACGGATGTGGTCCAAGCCCAATTGTTGAGCCTCCAGCACGGTTTCGTATAGGTGCTGCATCGGCTTGGATGCCTGTCCCTTGCAGACGGTCCGCGTCAGATCTCCGTAGTATCCACTCGCCTCGTCGCGCGGAAAAATGTCGATAATGATGGTCTCACTGGCGCGCAAAGGCCCAAAGCCCACTTGGTGTGGATCGCAGCCTTGGTCGCCGCCGGCGATGATGGTGTGTTCGCCAATACTGTCGCAGTCCATTAGCGTCTGATGCACCATGCGCCGCAATCGCTCTGAAGTGAGTACCGCGCCGTTGAGGAAGAGCACGTCGCCGCGCACTTCGGCTGCGCGCAACCCCTCAATCGCGGTTTCCATGCCCGCTTCGGCGGCCCGCATCGCCCGGCGCATGCTCTCGATTTCTTCGGCGTCTTTGACTTTGCGCTGGGGAAAGAGTGGCTCGGCCGCAATGACGAGCTCGATGCCCTCCCCCCGCAGAAAATCAGCCGTACCAAGGGGAAAATCAGCAGGCACTTGCAGCTTCACCAAGCCGAGGGCGCGCAAAAGTTCCGACAAGACGGCGTTGCTATTGGGCCGCTTCTGGCTTCTTTCCTTGGCTTGCTTCTCGTACTGGGCATAAGGCAATACTCGGTTGACGCAGGCTTGGTTGCGCGCGCGGTCGATCTCGAGAATGTTGGCGAGCATGATTTTTTCGCTGGGAGTCCACAAAAAGACGAAGGGATCAGGAGCGCGGAAGCGGGTGGCGTAGAACAGATTGGCGCAGCGTTCACTGCTGCCGATCATCAGCAGGGCATCAGCACCTTGTAAGTCGGGCGTCATGGTTTTACTCCGGAATCTTCAGCGTCCGGACATTGATTCCGGTCTCGGGCCGCCAAAACCAAAACAACGCAGACTGTCCCTCTTCCAGCCCGGAAACAAAGCGCACAAATTGCTCCAGTGAGGTAACGCGTTCTTGATCCACCTCGGTAATCACATCGCGCACTTGAATCCCTTTGTCCGCGGCCAGCCCCTCCGGATCTACTTCAACTACCACTACCGGCTCCTCGCCTTGTTCAAATCCCAGTTCAGCCGCCAACTCGCCGACAAATCCCAACTCAGTGGCCAACTCGGCGGGCAAGGATTCAACTGAGAACCCTAGCTGTGCCATCCGCTGATGACCCTCGGAAAGGAGTCGGTCGTCTTCGCGCTCGCCGAGCACCACAGCGACTTGGCGGACTTGATTCTGGCGCATGATTTGCAGGTTGATCGTCTCGCCTGGGTCGCGGCCGTAGATCAGCGTCTGCAGGTCGTTGAAGTGATTCACCTCGATACCATCGAGCGACAGTACGACGTCTCCGACGAGTAGGCCACCGCGCTCGGCGGGGCTGTTGGGCTGCACTTGTCTGAGGTAAACGCCCCGTGGCCATTCCATGTTGAGGCCGTGCTTGCGGATTAGCTCTTGAGTCATCTCAGATTCCATGGTCACGCCCAAATGGCCGCGTACGATCCGTCCATGGACTAGCAGATCATCTACCACTTCGCGCGCTAGATTGATCGGCACGGCCAGCCCGTAGCCGATGTAGTAACCAGTGCGCGTTGAAATGGCCGTGTTGATTCCAACTACTCTGCCCTGTAGGTCGAGTAAGGGGCCGCCGGAGTTGCCGGGATTAATCACGGCATTAGTCTGGATGAAACTCTCGATGGCGTAGCGACTTTCTTCGTTTTGGTTGAAAATGCCTGCTTGGCGCCCTAGGGCGCTGACGATCCCGTGCGTCAACGTTGATCCCATGCCCAAGGGATGGCCAATGGCCAGCACCCAATCGCCGATTTGCAAAAGGTCTGAATCGGCCAACTGCACCGTAGGCAACCCTTGAGCTTCAACCTTGAGCAGGGCGATGTCAATCAACGAATCGAAGCCGATAACCTTAGCCTGATAGGTGCGGCGGTCAGAGAGGGTGACTCGGATGGAGTCGGCTTCGGCAACGACGTGGTAATTGCTCAGAATGTAGCCGTCGTCGCTGACGATGGTACCCGAACCCATGCCGCGAAAATCTTCTGGGATTTCCCGGTGTTCGGGAATTTCCGGGTGGAAAGGAGGCAATGCACGCTTTCGCCATGTTCGGGTCGTCGCCGCGATTAAAACCACAGCCGGACGCACTTGTTCATAGGCTTGGCGGAAAGCCCGGCTGAGGTCCGCTAGTGGCTGGGTGCTCTCCACTGGCACTTGCGCCCCGGCCGGGCGCGTGCCCACGAGCAACGCAGCAATAAAGGCGATGCCCACCCTCGGGCGACAAATGCTGGACAAGGGAGAGGGGTTGTCGCGCCTGACGGCGCGGAGAAGGCGCTTCATTCGAGGTCGTATTCCTTCAACTTCCGATAGAGGGTACGAGTGCTAATGCCGAGGATTGCCGCCGCCTTCCGGCGATTGCCACCAACGCGGTCGAGTGCCTGTTCGATGGCTTCCCGCTCCCTGTCTTTGAGTGTGGGCAAAGGCTCAATAGCTGCATTTTCGGGGACGTGTATTGCCGTGGGCCCTTGGGGGTCTACGGAATTATTGTATGGGGCGTCGTCAACCGGATAGATCGGTTGACTGGATTCCTCTGGCGCGACCGGCTGAACGACCGCTGGCGCAACAGGGGGGGGGGTATTGCGTTCGACCGTAGCTCTCAACTCAGCGACCTCGCGCTTGAGATCCAAGAGAGCAAAGTAGATCAACTCGCGCTCGGATTGGTCCGGCGTCTTGTTGGTTGGCACTGGCAGGTGGCGCGTAGGTTGGCTTCTGAGGTGGGGTAAGAGGTCTTCGGGTTCGACGAGGGCACGCGGGGCGAGAAAGACCAAGTGCTCGATTAGGTTGCGCAACTCGCGCACATTGCCAGGCCAAGCATAGCTTTGCAAAAGGTCAATCGCCGCGGCCGAGAACCCTTCTATGCGGCTCTTGTTATCTTGGGTTAACTCGTTAGTGAAGTGCTCGATCAAGAGGGGAATGTCCTCGGCTCGGCGGCGTAGCGGCGGAATGTCGAGCTCGACGACCTTGAGCCGATGGTAGAGGTCGAGGCGGAACTCGCGCTGGTCAACTGCTTTTTGTAGGTCGCGGTTGGTCGCGGCGATGACGCGAATATCCACCGAGACAGGCGCACTGCCACCGATGCGGACAACCTCGCGCTGCTCGAGAACCCGCAAGAGACGCACTTGCGCCGCCGGTGACATTTCGCCGATTTCGTCCAGAAAGACCGTTCCGCTGTCAGCTTGTTCAAAGATGCCTCGGTATTGAGCGCGGGCATCAGTGAAGGCCCCCTTCTCATGCCCGAAGAGTTCGTTCTCCAGCAGATTCTCCGGAATGGCACCGCAGTTGAGTGGACGGAAAGGATGTTCGCGTCGGCTGCTGTAGCGATGTATAGCTTCGGCGACTAGGTCTTTGCCTGCGCCGCTTTCTCCCGTCAGTAGGATAGAGGAGACTGGTGTCGGTGCCACGATTAAAATGCGTTCGCGCAATTGGCGCATTAAGGACGACTGACCCACCAGCTCGGCTCCGTGCAAAAAGTCCCCTCGCTCTAGTAGGTGGTCCAGATGTTGGCGCAGGATTTCGGCCTCAAAGGGCACGGCGATTTGGTCCTTGAGAGGCGAGTCCCACAGAAGTCGGTCCCAGTTCTCATCGGCGTTGCCCAAGCCTAGTACGGGCACATCGCGGTGCTGGTCGAGTGCGGCGACCCCCTCTGCTAGGACGGCGGGCGGGAGTTCCATATCAAAAGCGACTAGATCCATCCCACGCCGCAGCAGCGGTCCAAGCGCATTGCCATTAGCCGCGTTGATTACGCGCAGCCGCGCGTCATGGACCGCAGACTTGAATTCCGCTTCCAGTTCTGCCTGCTGAGTCAGAAGCAAAATATGACGTTGCATCAGGGTCATGGTTCTTCCCACTGTCGTCGCCTCAGTTGAGGGTTTCCAACTCGTGGCGCAGGGTCTCGATCCGCTCGCGGGCTTCCTGCCCCTGTGGACTCTGCCCCCCTTCGCGCCGCGCGATCCGCTCGTAGATGGTTATGGCCGTGGCGTCTTCGCCCAGCGATTCGTGGCAGCGGGCGCGCTGGAAATCCGCCGAGGTGATCCACATGCTGAGCCCTTCAGAGCCGTGGTAACTGACTTTGTAATAGGCTTGGATAGCCTTGCGGTACTCGCCCATGTTCTGATAGGATTCGCCGATGTAAAACCGAGCTTGAGAAGCGCCGTTGCCATCGAGTAGCTGCTGGGAAAGCAGATCCTCTAGTTGTTCAATGGATTGGGCGTATTGGCCCTTATTCTTGAGGATGATGCCTAGTTCGAGTTGGATCTCGACGGCTTTGGGGTTGTCGGGGTATTGGCTCAGTAGCTGGTTGGCTATTTGGTGAGCGGCCTCGTACTCGTGGGCTTTTTGGTAGCTCTTGAGGAGTTTCCACAGCGCATTTTGGATCTGTTCGCTACTGATTTCCGGTGCGTCCAAGACGTGTTTGTAGGCCCCGGCCGCTTGTAGGAAGTTGCGCAGCGAAAAGTGGTAGTCTCCTAGGCGCAAGTAAGCGTCGACTGTCTGAGGACTCGTTGGATATTGCCGGACAAAATGCGAGATAGCCTCCAGCGCATACGCCGCTCCTTCCTCACTGGGCGCCGCCCGGTTTCGCTTCCACAGCGTTATGGCCATCCAATAGGCCCCATCGTCGGCCCAAGTGCCGCCTTGCTCTTCTACCTTTTGAAACGTCTCGTATGCCTTCTTGTGGTTGCCCGCCTGCAAGTAGTATTTCCCTTCTTCGATCGAGAAATGTTGCCGCCACTCCGTCTCCTCCTTGAATCGCTTGGCAAACTGCTTGGCTGCCTTGCGCCCCTCTTCTATGCGCTTGAGTCGGAACAAGGCTAGGACGGCTTGTCCGTGGATCAGAGCATCCTCGCTTTGCTGCATCAGGGGCTGATACAGCTGATAGGCTTGCTTGTATTTCTGTTGGGCAAAGGCGATGTGGCCGGCCCGCGCCGAGGCGTCGGTCGCCAGTTCGCTGGAGGCAAACTCTTGGCCGACCTTGCGGAAGAGCCGAAGAGCCTCGTCTTCCTGCCCCAACCTCAGTTGCAGTATCGCTTGGGCGAAGTAAATGCTGTCTAGTCCCGCTGGGTTTGGTTCTTCGGCGAGTATTTGCCGATAGGTCTCCATGGCCTCGCCGTAGCGGTTGAGGTGGTGATAAGCGCGGCCGGTTCGTCGGAGAATCGGCCCCCTGTCGTCGGAGATGGTCGAGTTGGAAACTAGCGGTAGGTATAGCTCGATGGCTGCGGCGTATTGGCCGAGCTGGAAGTAGGTGTCGCCCAGCAGTTTTTGGGCGGCGCGGCGTTGGGGAAAGGCCGGGTAGCCCCAGCGCAACTCTTGCAGCCGGGCGATGGCTTCTTGGGTGCGCTCCTGCGCTAGGCGGATATGGCTCAGTTCAAAGAGCACCGGTGCCGTCAGCGGACTGTCGGGATAGTCTCGCAGAATGCGCTCGAACAGGTCGGCCGCAGCTCGGTATTGGCCTTTTTGCACTAGGCAAAGACTCTTGCCGTACAGAGCGTGGGGTACGAGTGGGCTACCAGAAAAGAGGCGACCGAGCTGGTCGTAGGCCGCAATGGCCTCGTCGAACCAAGTAGTAGTGGTATCGGTCGCCCCGAGTTGGCGGCGGGCATCGCCCAGCTGCAAAAGGGCTTGGTCTAGATGGGCATCTCGGCGCTCGGAAAACTCGGCGACGAAGGCGGCAAGCCCCTCTTCGAGCGTTGACAATCGCAGCGAGTCGGGGCGGTCCTCGGCTTCGAGTGTAATGAGGCGCAGTCGTGCGCGCCGGGCCCAAGTGCTGTCGGTGGGGACTTGCTCGACGAGAATAGTGCTGTCGGTGGGGGCTTGCTTGACGAGAACGCGGTATCCCCGGAGAGCAAGAATCCGCAGCGAGTCAGCGCTGGCAGGCTCTGCTTCTAGCTCGCGTTGGCGGGAGAGCCGGAGCAGGCTTTCGGCCAAAAAGTACTGTGCTTCGCTGCGGTTGTGATCGTCTGGATAGGCTGCGGCGTAGTGTTTGAAGGACTGGGCAGCAGTCACAAAATCGTGGTGCGCGAACAGCACCCGAGCTACCTCTAGCAGCACGAGTTGGCGCGGCTTGCCGCTCAACTCGTCGATCCACGCCTGCTGTAGGGCCCGGTTGAGGCCGGCCCGGTCCAAGACGGTGAACTCGCGCAGATATTCGATTCGCTGGCGCACCTCCTCGCTCCGACGGTCCGCGGGGAAGAGTTCGAGAAAGGCCGTATACTCGCGCAGTGCCGTGCGCGGCTGTCCACTTCGCTCAAAAGTCTGGGCGAGGGAAAATTGCGCTTTGGTTGCTACCTCGTCCTGAGCCGAAGCTAGCTGGCGATAGAGGGCGATGGCTTCTTCGTAGTAACCGGTTGAATCATAGAGTGCGGCGAGTTCGAAGCGCACGGCGTCGGCATCGGGGGCGGTATCGGCTTCCTGAAGGTAGCGGCGATACCAAGTTATCGAGCGGCTGTGTTCGCGGCGTCTCTTGTAGAGGACGCCCAGTTCCTGCAGCGCACTGATGGCTTCGGGGCTGTCGCCGGTCTGGATCAATCCTTGAAACAGGCCCACTGCGAGGGCGAATTGTCCGGCTTGGCCTAGGGCGATGGCTCGGCCAAGCTGCGCCCGGAGGAAAGCGGGATGGCCGGGTTGGAGCATGGAGCGTAGCTTTTCGTAATGGGCGATGGCCTTGCTCGTCTGATGACTCTGGCGGCGGGCATCGGCTAGCCCAAGGAGTGCGCGTTCTTTGAGAGAGCGGTCGTCAATTTTGCTGTAGGCGCGCTGATAGGCGTCCCCAGCTTGGCTGAAGAGGCGCGATCGATAGAGATCGTCGGCGCGATCTAGATAGGCGCTGTCGGTCTGCGCCGCTTTGGGAAAGCGCCGCGCTAGCGATTTGAATTGTTTCTCAGCGGTTTCTCTATTGCCCATGAAGAGCGCGATGCGCCCTCCGAGCAGCAGGGCGCTGGGGGCTTCAGGCGGCGACGGTGCCGCGGTGGCGATTTGCCCAAGCAACTGTTGGGCCTCTTCGACCCGACCAGCGGCAAAGCGCAACTGGGCCAGCCGATAGCGGGCCAAATGCGCTTGCTTAGAAGTCGCGTAGTCGGTCAGCAGACGTCCATAGACAGCTTCGGCTTGCCGCAAGTTTTCAGCGCGGGTATAATTGGCTGCTGCCTCAATCAAGGCTTTGGCGGCGAATTCGCTGGTGCTGAAACGACGCTGCACCTCTTCGTATGACCGAGCGGCCAACAGGTATTGACCTTGCTCGGCCAGACAGGCCGCTCGCTCGCGTCGTGCGTCGGCAGCATTCAAGTGCTCGAGATGTTCGAGATAAAACGTCTCGTAGGCCGGCACCGCTAGGTCGCAATGGCCGCTTTGGCGGTACGCACGCGCCAGCATCAGTCGAGCCTCGGCTATCTGCTGACTGTCGGGATAATTGCGAACAAACTCGGCAAATAGCCCGGCGGCGGTGGCATAGTCGCCGGCATCCCGGAAGAGATTGCGGGCCAGTTTGAAGTCGTCCTCTGCGCTCGCTTGCGCCCAGCTTTGGGTGCTTAGGCAGAGGAGAAACACTAACATCAACTTTGGAACCATATCAATTCTCAGCTATTCTCAAGAAGTATGCCAATCTGACACGTAGTATAGAGTGTAAAATATAGTAAAATGCGGTCAAGGTGTGCAGCGATGGAGAGTCTGCCGGTCGAAAAAGCGTACGCAAAAATAAACTTGGGGTTTAAGGTTCTCGGCCGCCGCTCCGATGGCTACCACGAGATCCTCAGCGTGGCTCAATGCGTGGATTTAGCGGACGTCCTGTACTTTGAATCAGCTTCCTCCGATCAATTGACCTGTAATCTCGATAGTCTATCGACCGGGCCGGACAACCTAGTGTGTCGCGCAGTTGATGCCTTTCGCGCTCGGCTCGACCGGCCGACCCAGTCTTTCCGCATCCACCTAGAGAAGAATATACCTATAGGTGCAGGCCTGGGCGGGGGCAGTGCCGACGCGGCAGCGGCCCTGCGAGCACTCAATCGCTTCTATGACCAGCCATTCTCGACCGCAGACCTCCGCCAGATCGCCGCAACCCTTGGCTCGGACATTCCCTTCCTAGTGGAAGGCGGCACCGCTCTAATGAGAGGCCGGGGCGAGATGCTCGAAGCGCTGAGCTGGGAGGGCGCAGTCTTTTATGTGCTGGTGTACCCCGAGGTCGAGATCAGCACGGCGTGGGCTTATGGCCAACTCGGCCCTATCTTGACAGAAAATTCTCCCTATTTTAACTTTATTATTTCCCTGAGCGGCGGGTGCGTTGACCACGACAGGTTATTTGAAGTGCTGGAGAACGACTTCACGCCCGTGGTAGATCGCGCCTATCCCATCGTCGCAGAACTTCGTTCTCAACTGGACCGAGTTGGTGCCCGCGCCGCGTCCATGTCGGGCAGTGGCTCCACTGTTTACGGTATCTTCGACGACCGGAAGACCGCCTCTCAGGCGCACAGCGCACTGCAAAGGCAAGGTTGCCGGTCTTTTTTATGTCAGCCGGTCTAGCTCGGGGGAGTGCGAGGCATAAAGATAGGTAGCCCGGTCGTTCAATTGGTAGGACAACGGATTTTGGTTCCGTTTATCGAGGTTCGAGTCCTCGCCGGGCTGCCATTATGCCATTGATATTCGATTGAGTCTTTTGAGGAGACGTTCCGATGCCACAAGTTCCACTACAGATCCAAGCGCGCGAGCAAGTCGCGCTCAAAGTCCAGTCCCGCCAAGAGCAGGGCAAGGGACCGGTGGGCCAGATGCGCCGCCTGCAGGGCCAGTTGCCCGGGGTGATCTACGGCCACAATCAGCCCACTGAGTCCTTCAAGACGGATGCCCATGGCTTGGAGCTCATTCTGAGCAAGGGCGGGCAAAACGCGATCATCTTGATTGAGCACGAAGAGCCTGACAGAGCTCCTGAGCAGGCCCTGATTCGCGACATCCAATACCACAAGGTCCGCGGCGATGTGCTGCACTTAGACCTTTTGCGCATCGATCCGAGCGAGACGCTGCGCGCCAATGTCCCGATCCTGACTGAGGGGGAGCCCGAAGGAGTCCGCAACGAGGGCGGGGCCTTGCAGCAGGCGCTGACTGCAATCGAAATGGAGTGCGTCGTCTCGGAAATGCCCTCTGCGATGGTGATTGATATCTCTTCGCTGGTCATCGGCGACAGCCTGCATGTGAGCGATCTCGTCGAACAAGAGCCGCGCATTACCACCGATCCGGACCGCACGATTGTCAACGTCTTGGCTCCGCGCTTGATCACTGAGGAGGAAGAAGCCGAGGAGGTCGAAGGAGAGGAAGGCGAAGGAGAGGAAGGCGAAGGAGAGGAAGGCGAAGGAGGTGGCGAGGGCGGCGAAGGCGACGAGGGTGGCGAAGAGTAGATTTGCAAGTAGCCTTGGGTTTGGGCAATCCCGGTGCGCGCTACGCGTCAACGCGGCATAACATAGGCTTTATGGTGGTAGACCACCTAGCGGCCCGCTGTGGTGTTGACTGGCAGCATCGAGCGGACGTACAGGGCCAAGTTGTCCGAGTAGTGCTGGGTGGTCGGGAAGTGCTTTTGGCTAAGCCCCAGACCTATATGAACCGCAGCGGTTCGACCGCTGCGGCCCTTTGCGCCCAATGGAAAGTGCTTCCCGAGGACGTATTGGTCATCTTCGACGACTTCCTCCTCGATTTCGGGTGCCTGCGCTTTCGCCGTGGTGGCAGTGATGGCGGGCACAACGGTTTGGCTTCAGTACTCGAAGCGCTCAACACGGAAGCCGTACCGCGCCTGCGTTTAGGAATCGGCATCCCACCTGCGGATGCGGACGTCATCGACTACGTCTTGGATCCGTTTTCCCCCGCAGACGAGGTAGAAGACTTGATTGAGCGCGGGAATGCGGCGCTCGAAGTGTACTACGCCGAAGGCATCGAGGCGGCCATGAACAAGTTCAACGGTTAAAAAGCAACGTAGCCGAGGGAGGGTTACAAACGCATATGGAAATTTGGACAAGCGCAGCGCCATTCATAGGTCTGGGCGGTTTGCTTTGCTCGCTCCTGCTGTACTTTTACATCAAAAAGTCTCCGGCGGGCACTCCAGAGATGGTGGAAATCTCAGAGGCTATCCACGATGGAGCTATGGCCTTTCTCAAACGCGAGTACACCATCCTCGCCGGGTTTATCGTCATCGTTTTCGCCCTCCTTTTTGCCTTCGTCGGTGCCCATACCGCGTACGCTTTCTTGGCGGGAGCCGTTTGCTCCATTTTGGCCGGTTATACCGGTATGAAGGCGGCCTGTCACGCCAATGTTCGCACCGCCCAAGCGGCCAACCAGCGCGGCCAAGGACCGGCGCTGAACATCGCTTTTTCAGGGGGCGCCGTGATGGGACTTGCCGTGGCTGGCTTGGGACTTTTCGGCGTTGGAGCGCTGGCTAGCGCCCTTGGTATCTGGAGCGATATAAGCCAAGCATCCACGATCAACGGCTTCGCTATGGGAGCCTCTTCGATTGCTCTTTTCGCGCGCGTTGGCGGCGGCATCTTCACCAAGACCGCCGATGTAGGTGCCGACTTGGTGGGCAAAGTAGAGGCGGGGATTCCCGAGGACGATCCCCGCAATCCGGCCGTTATCGCCGACAATGTCGGCGACAATGTCGGCGATGTAGCTGGCATGGGTGCCGATATCTTTGAATCGTACGTTGGCTCGGTCATTGCTACCATTGCCATCGCCGCCACCGCGTCCGCGTCACTGCTGGCCACTATTGCTCCCAGTATCTCCGATCCGACCCAGGCGAAACTTGCGGCAATGAGCTTCCCGCTGATCGTCATCACGATCGGTATAGTCGCGTCGCTACTGGGCGTGTTGATGGTGCGGATACTGCAGAATTTCGACCCCGGTGCCGCATTGCGCTACTCGACTTGGGTTGCAGCCGCACTAATGATTTTGGGTGCTTGGTGGGTCTCCGGGACAATCGGCCTATCCAATCAGCCGGTGTGGGCACTATGCGCGGGCTGTTTGGCCGGGATCGCGATTGGCCTTTTTACCGAGTACTACACTGGCGGCAAACCCATCCGCACCATCGCTGAAACCTCTAAGACTGGCGTGGCGACCAATATTATTTCCGGTCTGGCCATAGGCATGGAGAGCGTCGTTCTGCCGACCTTGGGGATCGTCATCGCCATTGGCTTGGCCTTTCACTTTGCCGGGCTTTTTGGGATTGGGATCGCCGCCGTGGGCATGCTGGCCACCGTGGGTATCACTATGTCGGTTGACGCCTACGGCCCCATCGCCGACAACGCCGGCGGCATTACCGAAATGGCAGGCTTGGGCGAAGACACGCGCAAGATCACCGATGGTCTCGACTCACTCGGCAACACGACCGCGGCCATGGGCAAAGGATTTGCCATTGGTTCGGCGGCGTTGACGGCATTGGCACTTTTTTCGGCCTATTCCTCCGCTATTGAGACCGCAACCGGTGAGCCGGTCGTCATTGACGTGACTACGCCGATTGTCGTCGGCGGGCTTTTTATCGGCGCGATGATTCCCTACCTAGCGGCCTCCATTACCATGACCTCAGTCGGCAAGGCCGCCTTCAAGATGGTCGAGGAAGTCCGGCGTCAGTTCCGCGAGATCGAGGGCCTGATGGAAGGCAAAGCCAAGCCCGATACCCAGCGCTGCGTGGAAATCAGCACGACGGCAGCGCTGCGCGAGATGATTCTACCAGGCTTGTTGGCGGTGTTGGCTCCGGTCGCGGTTGGGTTCGGCCTCGGCCCCATCGCCTTGGGCGGTATGCTCGCCGGGGCGACGGTCAGCGGCGTCCTGTTGGCATTGATGATGGCCAATAGCGGCGGGGCTTGGGACAACGCCAAAAAATGGATCGAAGAAGGCCACTTGGGGGGCAAGGGCTCTGACCCCCACAAAGCCGCCGTCGTTGGCGATACGGTCGGCGACCCATTCAAGGACACTTCGGGGCCGTCGCTAAACATACTCATCAAGCTGATGTCGGTGATATCTCTCGTCCTGGCACCGCTTTTCGTCTGAGGGATGTGCCTCAGACCAGAACCAAGAAAGCGTAATACAATGAGAAACTACGAACTCGTATGTATCTTGGACCCCCAAGCCGGCGAGGGCCAATACGATCAACTCGTCGAAAAATACGAGGCTCTACTTGAGGAAAATGGCGGGCAAGTCGTCCGGATCGACAATTGGGGTCTGCGGCGTCTGGCCTATACCTCGTCTAGCCTGAAGAATCGGCTCCAAGGCTACTACGTGCTCTACCAGTTTTCCGCCGAGCCGACGGCAATTGAAGGGCTAGAGCAGACGCTCAAGCTCGACGAAGTGGTGCTGCGCTACCTCGTCACTGCTGTCGAAGGCGAGTTTATCCACGTGCCCGAGCTAGCCGCCGACAATTTCCTCGAAGAAGCTTTTGCCCGGCCTACCCGTGGTCCGAGGGACCGAGGTGGTGGCCCGCACCGCGACTCCCGCGGCCCGAGGGGCCGCGGCGAGGTCCACAGTGCTGCACCTGAACACGAGGCTCTTGATGAAGAGGTAGAAGAAGTAGAGAAGGTGGAAGAGGCAGAGGGTTCACCAGAAGAGGCCGTCGTCCAAGAGTCCGACGACTCTTAGAGTCGGCGTGCGCCGATGTTGATTCTGCTGGGCATAGCGCTGGCGGTCGCTTCGCTTTTGGCCAGTTTGCGCTACGGCTCGCGTGGTGCTCTGCCCTTGATTGGCCTGCTTTGCTTGGGCACCGCCATGCTGCTAGGGGCTGCGTTGGGGCTGGTGCCCATTATGGGGTTGCTCGCCGCTTTGCAAATAGAGCGTCAGCAGACCTATGGTCGCGTCATGGCCATGGCCTGTACGCCACCGGCGGGCTTGTGTCTTTGGCAGTTAATTCAGGCGCGCGATGGCACCCATCGCCAAGAGCAAGCCGCCGCCGTCTTGGAGCAGTTCCAAGCCTTGGAGATGGCCGTTGAGGAAGGCGGCCAGATGCTACTCGCGATTATCGACGCGGTCCTGCGGGTGCAGCCGGCCATCGAGATGGCGACCCTACTTTTGACGTTTGTCGTAGCGTATCGCCTGAGTCAGGGCCTGGCCTTGCGGCTGGGACTGTCGCTGCCCGCCCCCCTGCCGTTGTCTTTGTGGCGGCCTTGGGAAGAGCTGATTTGGGTATTGATCGCGGCCTTGGGGCTAAGTCTTTTGGGCGATGGGTTGTTGGCCGATTTGGGTCTCAACCTGATCGTGTTGATGGGGATTATCTACGGGGTTCAAGGGGTGGCAGTTCTGCGCTTTTTTGCCCAGCGTCAAAGGGTTCCGCCTTTGGTCGAGCTGTTGTTTTACATAGGGCTTTTTTTTGTCGTAGGGTTGGCGTTTCTACTCTTGGCTGGATTGGGGCTTTTGGATACTTGGTTCGATTGGCGTCGGCTGCGCCCAGCCCCCACGGAGGAAGAAGCGTAAGGCCCAAACAACATCGCCGTTTTCTATGAAGTGGAGGACAAATCGTGAAAGTAATTCTGTTAAAGGACATTGAAACCTTGGGTTCGGCCGGCGAGGTCGTGGAAGTAAAGAACGGGTATGGTCGCAACTTCCTGATTCCTCGCAACGAGGCCTTGGTCGCCACCGCCGCCAACATGGCCCAGTTCGAGTCTAGGCGCAAACAGCAAGAGACCTTGGCCGAGCGCGACCGCCGGGCCGCCGAGGGCCTCGCCAAAAAGCTGGAAGCGGAGTCGATCACCGCGCAGGTCAAGGTCGGCGAGGAGGATCGCCTCTTTGGTTCGGTAACCGCTCAGAATATCGCCGAATTGCTCGATGAAAAGGGCTACGAGGTGGATCGCCGCGCCATCCACCTCGAAGATCCCATCCGCGAATTGGGCGTTTACAACATCGAAGTGCGCCTCCACCCGGAGGTAGTAGCAGCGGTCAAGCTCTGGGTCGTCAAGGAATAGCGCGACGCTAGACGCCCTTCCTCCTCAACGGAGGTAATTCATGCTAGGCAGGGTCTTGTTCCTTTGCTGGATGTGTGCGGCGGCCCTCGGCTGCGGACCGGAATATTCGGAAGGCCCTTTCGCGCGCGTCGGGCAGGAAGTATGGCGCACGGTAAACAGAAGCCATCGGGGTGCCGACGGCATCTTGGTGCAGGCGGCCTTGCACACTTTCGCCTATGAGATCTCTCGCGCCTACGCGCGGGCTGAGCGCGAGGACTTGGGGCAGGAGCAGCTCGAATTTCGCATCAAGCAGCTACTCTACTCCTACGTCGATGGCACCTACCCGTCCGAAGACGGCACGGACATCAACAGCCTCTACTTGCAGTATCTCATCTACGTAAATCCGTCCTTCGATGCACGCAATCCCCTGCAAAAACGCTCCTTCAACATCTGGAGGGCCGAATACATCCGCCGGGTCGTCGATGTCATCTACGACTCCAAGTTTCCCATCTTGCGCGACGAGTACGACGACCGTTGGGGCTTGACGCTCTACAGTCGCCTAGTCTTTACCGTTTATCTGTCGAGCGGAGAGTCTCAGCTCAAGCCTTATATTGCCGATATTGGTACGCGCACCTTCTTGGTCAATCAGCGAGGTGCGCGCTTCCAGCCTAGCGGGACGTTTGGTTCCTATCCGTACGAGAGCGACCGTCCCGAAGGAGAGGTTCTCGACGGCAAGACCTACTACCGAGTCTTCTTCCCCAATCGCAAGAGAGACGACAAGACGCCTATTGTCCGGCGCGACGACGACTATCTCGAGCTGCAGATCGAGAACTTGGGCGATGCCCCCTTGCGAACCCTGCGCTGGGACTTGCCTCTGGCGTATCCAGAAATGCCTGCGCGGCGCTTGCCGACGGAGGCCGAGGTGGCCGAGCGCAAGGCGGCTGAGCGGGCCGAGCGCAAGGCGCGGGCCGAAGCAGCGCAAAAAAAGTAGCACCGTAGGTCTCGTTGGTGCTATTGGGAAGTCATTTTATATTGAAGACTTTGCGGGAGCGGATGCGTGCCTGGTGGCTGTCGCGGACTTCAAATCCGTTGCGGCGTAGCGAGAGTTGCGCTGGGTGGGTTCGATTCCCACACGTTCCCGCCAGATTTTAAATACCTGTAAAGATAGCGAGAGACAAGCGATGAAATGGACTTTGGCAGCGGTGGCGTTGTTGATGGTGGCACTGGCGTGGGCTCAGGACGCGGCGGTGGCGCTAAGTGCGCCCGAGACAATTCCGAGGGACCGTCCGAGCGAGAACATCGCGCTCGGGGCGAGCTATACGCTGGAGCCGGGGCCGAACTACGGGCTTTGCACCGACTCCGGTGACGCCGAGCAACTGACGGATGGGGTGTACACGGACGGCTATTTCTGGGCACAGCTATCGACCGTGGGCTGGCAGGAAAAGACGCCCTCGATCTTTACGCTGGACCTGGGCAAGGTGATGCCGATACGGGGAGTATCCTTCAACACGGCGGCGGGGTTCGCGGACGTGAGATGGCCCCTGACGATCCGCATCCTCGTGGCGGGTGAGGACGAGGAATTCCACGAGATCGGGGACCTGGTGGAGTTGAGCGCCCAACAACACGGCCCACTCGTGCCGGAGAGGGCGAGCGATGTCATGTCGGTGAGCTTCAACGAGGCGGAGATACATCATCATTACGACGCCAACCGGGATCGCTACCCGCAGAAGCTCACCCCCGAATTACGTGAGCAGATCCTCCGTGATCTCCATGAAGCGGTCGCCACCCAATACGGGACGTATCGGTACTGGACGGACCGGTTGCGGGCGCACGGACGCTATGTCAGCCTGGTGGTGTGGAACGAGCCCTACACGTTCGTGGACGAGATCGAGGTCTACGCGGGAGAGCCGGAGTGGGTGAACGAGCCTCTTCCGGGGCCCGCCATCGCCGACGTGAAGGCGTACGCGGGCCGGCTCGCCATTCAGAAAGGGATCCGGACGCGCCTGATGCGTGACATCGAGTCCCTGAGAAAGGCGGCGGAAGAGAAGGGTATCCCGCCGCAGACGCGGAATGATGTGCTGGCCGAACTGGCGGCCGTGGAAGGGGAGATGGGGCCGGCCACGGCCTTCAGGGATGACTTCCAGGCCGTGCTGCCTCTGAATCCCTGGCATGAGAGGGTGCTTCGTACACAGGCGTGGCTGTGGCGCGCCAGGGGCCTGGAGCCGCTCGTGTTCTGGCGCTCGAACCTGTGGGATCCAGTTCCCCTCATCGGCATGCCGGACACGTCGGCGGAACCGGCCGTCGAAGTGCACCTGATGAGGAAGGAACATCGCGCCGCGGCGTTCAATGTGAGCAACAGCAGTGACCAACCGATGGAGGTGGCCTTCCGCCTGAGCGGGCTTCCCGGGGGCGACAATCCGGAGTACGTGACCGTTCGCGAGGTGGCCTGGACCGACACCCGGAGGGGAGTGGCGGTGGCCGCGGCCCTGCCTGAGGTTGCCGCGGATGAGGAAGGTCTGTACACGGTCTCCGTACCTTCGGGCATGACGCGTCAGGTTTGGCTGACCTTCCATCCGGTGGACGTGCAGCCGGGCACGCACGAAGGCGAGGTCGTCGTGGAGTCCGTGCAGGGGGGCAAGCGGTTTCCGCTGCGCATGCACCTGTATCCCCTGGATTTTCCGGAAGAGCAGTCGCTGCACCTGGGCGGATGGGACTACACGGACCGGATCAGTCACTTTCGCTTGGTGACCGAGCAGAACCGGCCGGCGATCATCGAGCACCTGCGCGAACATCTCGTCGACTCGCCGTGGGCCCTCAAGCTGGCGCTGCCGCGGGGCACCCACGATGCGCAAGGGGCGATGACGGTGCCGCCCTCCGCCGACTACTTCGATGCCTGGATCGACCTGTGGCCGGATGCAGCCCAGTACCTCGTCTTCGCGAAAGTGGGCCGACACTTCGAATCGTTGCCCATGGGCACGCCGGAGTTCAACACGGCGGTGAAGGCATGGATCACGTTCTGGGCGCAGCACATGGTGGCCAAGGGATTGCAGCCGGAACAGTTCGGGCTGCTCTTGGTGGATGAGCCGGACGAGCCGTGGCAGGACGAGCGCATCCTGGCGTGGGCGAAGCCCATCCGCGAAGCGGAGACAGGAGTCCGCATCTGGGAGGATACGACCCACCGGGACATGGACCGGGCGAATCAGGCGATGATCGATGCGTGCCACGTCCTGTGCCCGAACTACGTGTCCTTCCTGACGCAGGGCCAGGAGTACCGCGACTACTACCTGAAGAAGCGGGATCAGGGGATCGGGTTGGAGTTCTACGCGGCGTGGACGAGCCGCGTCTTCGATCCCTACGCCGGCCGCCTCATGGCGTGGACGAGCTGGCGCTATGGGGCGTCGGCGATCTACATGTGGTCCCTGACCGACACGGGCGGAGCGTCGTCGTGGAACGAGTATCTCACCTACAAGGATGCGTACTCGCCGATTTTTATCGCCGAGGACTCGGTGACGGCTGGCAAACACCTCGAGGCGGCGCGGGAAGGCGTGCAGGACTACGAGTACTTCGCCATGTTGGACCGGGCGATCCGGAAGGCGTCTGCCCAGGGGAGGAAGGGCTCGGAAGTGGAGGAGGCCCGACGGTTGCTGGAGAGCCTACCCGCGCGTGTCTGTGATGCGGCGGGCCACGGTGGTGAGATCGACACCAGCCAGCCTCTGAGTGGTTTTCACTGGTTCAACGAGAAAGTGGACCGCACCCTGGCGGACGAGGCACGGATTCAAGTGTTGGCAGCGTTGACGGAGCTGGCCGAGCACTGAGTCAGGCGTTTCGTCTTGGTGCGCAGCCCTCGAAGGAGGGTCACGGGATGAGATGGACACTGGCGGTAGCGTCGTTGATGGGGGCACTGGCGTGGGCCCAAGACGCGGAGGCGGGTCCGGCGGACCGTCCGGACGAGAACATTGCGTTGGCGGCGAGCTACACGATGGACCCGGCACCGAACTATGAACACTGCACGGACGACGACGATGTCAAGCAACTGACAGACGGGGTGTACTATCGAGGGGAGGAGAGTTTCTGGACGCAACTGTCGACCGTGGGCTGGCAGGATAAGAATTCCGTGATCGTGACGCTAGACCTGGGTGCGGTGCAGCCTATACGGGGTGTCTCGTTCAATACGGCGGCGGGTCGTGCGGACGTGAGGTGGCCGCTGGCGATCCGGATCTTCACGGCCGGTGAAGACAGGCAATTCCACGAGATCGGGGATCTGGTGGGACTGAGCGCGGAACACGGCTGGCCCGTTGCGACGGGGTACGGGACGCACTGGTACTGGACGGATCGGTTGAGGACGCACGGCCGCTATGTCAGCCTGATTGTGTGGAACGAGCCGTTCATCTTCGTTGACGAGATTGAGGTCTATGCCGGCGAGCCGGAGTGGGTCGATGAGCCACTGCCCGGGCCGGCCATTGCGGATCTGAAGGCGTACGCGGGCCAGATCGGCATCCAGGCGGGGATTCGGACGCGTCTTGTGCGGGACATTCAGGCGCTGAGGAGGGCGGCGGAAGAAGAAGGTGTCCCGGTCGAGACGCGGGGCGACGTGCTGGGCGAGCTGGCGTCTGTGGAAGGGGAGTTGGGACAGGCCGGCACAGCGTTCGGGGATGATTTCCAGGCCGTGCTGCCGTTGAATCCGTGGCACGAACGGGTGTTGCGCACACAGGCGTGGCTCTGGCGCGCCAGAGGTCTGGAGTCGCTCACCTTCTGGCGTTCGAATCTGTGGGACCTACTGCCGCTCATCGGCACGCCGGACACGGCGGCGGCATTGGCCGTCGAGGTGCACCTGATGCGGCGGGAATACCGCGCCGCGGCGTTTAATGTGAGCAATAGCAGCGATGAGCCGATGGAGGTAGCGTTCCGCCTGAGCGGGCTGCCCGGCGGTGACAATCCGGAGTATGTGACGGTGCATGAGGTGGCCTGGACGGACACCCGGAGGGGAGTGCCAGTGGCCGCGGCCCTGCCGGAGGTTGTTGTCGAGAACGATCTGTATGCGGTGACCGTGCCGTCGGGCATGACGCGGCAGGTGTGGCTGACCTTCCATCCGGTGGATGTGGAGCCGGGCGTGTATGAGGGCGAGGTCGTCGTGGAGTCCGTGTCCGGGGGCAGGAAATTTCCGTTGCGCATGCACCTGTATCCCTTGGATTTCCCGGAGAAGCAGTCGCTGCACTTGGGCGGCTGGGACTATACGGATCAGGTGGGGCATCACCGCCTAGTGACAGAGCAGAACCGGTTGGCGCTCATTGAGCACCTGCGCGAACATTACGTCGACTCGCCGTGGGGCCTACCCTGGGCGCTACCTCGGGGCACGCACGATGCGCAGGGGGCGATGACGGCACCACCCAACACCGACCACTTCGATGCCTGGATCGAGTTGTGGCCGGACGCGGCTCAGTACCTGGTGTTCGCCAAAGTGGGGACGCAGTTCGAGTCGTGGCCCATGGGCACGCCGGAATTCACAACCGCGGTCAAGGCGTGGGTGACCTTCTGGGCGGCGTACGTGGAGGCGCAGGGGTTGCAGCCGGAACAACTGGCGCTGCTGCTGGTGGATGAGCCTCGCGAGCCGCGGCATGACGAGGTTATTCTGGCGTGGGCCAGGGCTATCCGCGAAGCGAACACAGGCGTCCGCATCTGGGAGAATCCGAACCACCGGGACATGGACCAAGCGAATCAGGCGATGATTGACGCGTGCCACGTGTTGTCCCCGCACCGTCAGATCTTCCTGAACGAGGGCCAGGGCTATCGCGACTACTACGTGCAGAAGCGGGATCAGGGGATCGGATTGGAGTTCTATTCGGCGTGGACGACTCGACTTTTCGATCCGTACACGGCCCGGCTTACAGCGTGGACGAGTTGGCGCTATGGGGCCACGGCGATGCACTTCTGGTCGATGGGCGACACGGGCGGCGCGTCATCGTGGAACGAGTATCTGGCCTCGAGGGATTCGTACGCGCCCTTGTTTATCGCTGAGGACTCGGTGACGGCCGGCAAACACCTTGAGGCAGTGCGGGAAGGCGTGCAGGACTACGAGTACTTCGCGATGCTGGACCGGGCGATCCGGGAGGCGGCGCAGGGGAGTCCGGCGGTGGAAGAGGCGCGTGGGTTGCTGGAGCGTCTGCCGGCCAGTGTCCTGGAAGCGGCGGGCCAGGAGACCCATTGGCTGAGCGAGAGCGACCGCACGCTGGCGGACGAGGCCCGGGTTCGCGTGTTGGCGGCGTTGACGGCGCTGACGACGCCGACTGCTGTGGCGCAGCCGGTCGCCGTGCCCTATGAGTTCCGGCTGGACCAAAACTATCCCAATCCCTTCAACCCCAACACCACGATCGAGTTTTCGGTCCCTATGCGGGGCGATGTCGAACTGACGATCTACAATCTCGCTGGCCAGGAAGCCCGGAGATTGCTGCGCACGGTCCTGGCTGCCGGAAATCACTCGGTCACCTGGGACGGCCGGGACCAGCGCGGACGTGAACTGGCCAATGGCGTGTATATCTACAGGCTGCAGGCGGGGGAGCAGGTCGATACGCGCAAACTACTGCTGCTGAAATAGCGGCATCGGTCGCCCGGCAGTCATCGGAGAGTCTTGCTATGAAGCGCGTTAAGGCGTGGGGCTTTACCGTTGCAGTTGCCGCGGTTCTCGGCAGCTTCGCCCTGCTATACTTCAACTATCTCGCAAACGGGACCGTCGACCCGCCTCACGCTTTCCGGGGAGCGGCGAGCACGAGTGAAGCCTGCCGACCCTGTCATCAGTCGATCTACGACAGCTATATCAAGACTGGGCACTACCTCACTTCCACGGTCGCCACCAAGGAGACCGTTATGGGCGACTTCGGCGAAGGCCGCGATGTCGCGCGCACGCCGCTGCCAGACCTGAAATTCGCGATGGAGGAGAGGAGGGGCGGGTTTTTTCAGACAGCTGTGTACACCAAGGACACGACAGAAACATTCACCAAGCCCCTTCAGATTGTGGTGGGCTCTGGAGAGCGGGCGCAGACCTACCTGTTCTGGGAGGGGGACAGACTGTTTCAGCTGCCGGGGATGTACTTTACCCCGGAAGAGACCTGGACGCTCGCGCCCGGCTATGAAAACTGGATCATTCTGTGGGGGGATTTGCCGAACAAAAGTCTGGGAATGCTGTACCAACGACCGATCGGCGGACGCTGCATAGAGTGCCACGCCGCGACGGTCATGCCGGTAGGCTCGCCGGCAGGGTTTCGATTTCATCCCGACAGCTTTGAAGTAGGCATCAGCTGCGCCAAGTGTCACGGTCCCGGCGCGCGACACATTGCTTTCCACAAGCAGAACCCGGCAGCAGAGGAGGGCCGGCACATCGTCAACCCGGCCAGCCTGAGTCGATCGCAACAGATCTCCTCCTGCGCCCTGTGCCATGCGGGGGACGGCGTTCCGAAAACACCGCCGCTGTCATTCCGTCCGGGAGACGAAATCTCAGAGCATCTCATATACACGAAGGCGGAGCAGAAGAAGCTGTCGGTCCACGGGGGGCAGGTGCAGTTCCTCCAGGAAAGTCGCTGTTTTGCAGAGTCGGGCAGCATGACGTGCTCCACCTGCCACAATGTACACGAAGACGAGACGGACAAGACCGCGATGTTTTCGCGGAAGTGCCTGACCTGTCACGAGCAGTCCCACGCTGAAGATCCCGAATGCGCCCTCAATGCTGAGGGCGGGATGCTAGCGCAGGGCGACCGCTGCACTGAATGCCACATGCCCGATCAGCAAGCGAGCAATCTACCGGTGTACCGCGAGGGAGAGGAGTTGTTCCTGTCAATGGCCAATCACCGCATCGGGATTTTCAAGGATCAATAGCGCACCGTCTATCGCGTTAGAAAGGGGGAACACTTGATCAAGCAAGCATGTGGACTCGCAGCGGTCGCCCTGCTGGGTATCGCACCTTCTCAAGCTCTGCAGCGCACCGACACGGAATTCAAGATCTTCCAGTTCCCCGCCAACATGATTCCCCGCATCGACGGTCAGGCTGGCGACTGGGCGATGGTACCCGACAGCTACGCATACGGAACCGACCAGCTTTCCGATACGGTCATGGGAAACTTCACCAACTACGACCGCGAAGATCTGGACGTCACCGTGCGCGTCGGTTGGGTCAAGGGCCTGAACCGGCTCTATTTCCTCTACGAGGCGTACGACGACTACTGGAATATGTACGACAAATACGGCGACTTGTTCGAAATTGCAATCGACGCGGACCGGTCCGGCGGGCCGAACATTGCCAATCCCCAGATCGACGATCCGTGGGAAAGCCACTTCCTGTTTAAGGGCGTACACGCCCAGAACTACCATATCTTCACACCTGCCGGAGAAGGACGGGATTGGGTGTTCGTCTGGGGGTGTCAGCCGTGGATCGGTAGGTTGCCGTACGCCAATCACGCGTACTCGTATGATTTCGAGGAGGGGGAGAGCGGCAAGCTCGTGCTGGAGTTCTGGATCACGCCCTTCGACTACGCTCCGTACGATGGCCCAGAGCGGGCAGCCGTGTCGAAGCTGGAGGAGAACAGCCTGATCGCCCTGTCTTGGGCCGTCCTCGATTTCGACGAGGATCACACAGAATACGAGGGGTTCTGGAACCTTTCGCACGAGACGCGCATGGACAGCGACGCCTCGAACCTGTGCGCATTCCGATTGATGCCGCTGGAGCCGGAATACCTCAAGCCGCTCGAGGCGGAATACTCCTTTACGATGATCGACATGGATCGCCGGATGGTCGCCTTCACGGATCGGTCCCGCGGAGAGATCACATCGTGGTCGTGGGACTTCGGCGATGGCACGTCGTCCACCGAACAGCACCCGATTCACCAGTACGAGGGACCGGGCGAGTTCGTGGTTACACTGGACATCGAGGGTCCGCAGGGAAAGGCCCGGCGCGTCAAGGTGAACCAGGTGGTGGTAAAGTGAAGGGCGCGGATCACAGCCGCATGTTCAGGTCTCGTTACCGTCAATTGGCAAAGCACTAGTGGGCCAACCAGTTTAATTTGAAGGGTCGGGGTTTTTGTTGTATCCTTGCATGGCCTAGTTCAGCCAGCCGCGCCTAGACATTCACAATCCGACGGGCGCTCGACATTGCGACGCCAATTTTGGCGTCGGACCGCTCAATGGTATCAGCTTCCTCTAACTCTTTCTGCCAGATGACGACGGGAATGTTCCTGCTTGTCTTAATTGCCCTCGCGCTCAATGCACGCGACGCTTCGGGCGTGATTATCTACCGCATCGGCGCGCCCTTTTCCGAGGCGGAAAGGGATAGCTTGGAGGAAATCGGCATCGATTTCAGGGAGCTCGACTGGTCGGAAAACTCGCAGTTGGAGGACGCCCTCGATCCGGACTCGCTACAGGCGGGCGTACTGCAGCCCAATTTCTTCGCCGAAGACGAGGATATCGCCGCAACGCTGTTGAGCAGAGACGGCTGGGTGGCCGTGCAGCGGGAAGCTGGTAGGGGCAACTTCGACCAGACGGTCGGGAACCTGCTGGTCGATCAGGATCCGAGTACGGCGCACACATGGAAGGCCATAGATCAAGCGACCCTCGACTTTCGCGCCGCCTGTTGTAGCGACCCCGGTGCATCGTTGAGAGTGCATCTCGATCTAGGTGGACGATTCCTCATCAAGGAGGTAAGACTGCGGACTCTGGCGGACAGGTCGGATCACTTCCTGGAGCAATTCGTCATCGGTGTCAGCGACGAGAGATACGGTATAATTGGACACGTCCCGAATCTCCCACCTGTTGTGGAGATAGAGGGCAATACTGAACCCGAAGTCAGCGTGATGCTCGATCGACCCGTGACGACCAACTTTGTGCAGTTGCGGATCCTTCGGCAAACGCCCAAGGAGATCGGGCTGGCCGCTTTCGAGTTGTACGGGGGGGGGTACGTGAGGAAGGCCTCATATGAATCCGACGTCATCGAACTGGACGACATCGCCAGTCTAGGCGAGATCCGCTGGTCGGGACGGCAGGATCCCCGCGCCCGGGTCGCGATCCGCACTCGGGCAGGAACCGATCCGCACCCGGTCGTTTTCTGGGAGACCCGCCCCGAGCAGCAGGACATCGTCAGGTTTCTCCAAGGGGGCGGCGATCTGAGTCTGACGGAGTACAAGCGCCAGTACGACAAACTGGATGATTTCCTCAAACCGGAAGACGAGCAGGACCGGGTGCGTCCCGACACGGAGCACTGGAGCTTCTATTCGAGTCCGTATGCGTTCGGGCATCCCGGGGTCCCTATTGCATCCCCCGGGCCGCGGAAGTTCGTCCAGATCAGAGTGGATTTTGCCTCTACCACCGTCGCAGAGGGGGGCAAGATCGACTACATAGAGTTCAAGGCGTCGGTCCCGCCGTTGGTTCGCCGCTTGGTAGGGGAAATTCACCCAACCGAGACCGAGGTGGGCAAAGCGACTCAATTTACGTATTACATCAGTCCGACGATCCGGTCCACCGACAGCAGTTTTGACGGGGTGGAGATCGCGACGCCTTCAGGCGTGGTGTCGGTCGATTCACTGCGCATAGCCGGCATCGATCAGCAGGATTTCTCTTGGACTATCCACGGAGACGGTCTGGGGTTTGAGGTTCTGCTCCCGCGCCGGCTGGAGCCGGCGGACAGCGGTGCGCTGGTGGAGGTGGTGTTCACCGCTCCGGTACTGAGAGAAGTGGGCACCCTGTTTGCAGGCAGGGTGTTCGACACGACTAGGCCGCACGAGGTGCGGCAGCGGGTCGTGCCGGGCAATGCTACCAATGAGATCGAAGGCGATCGTTTGTCGGTGAGAACGGCTCTGAGCGAATCGCTGGTGTTTTCGCCGCGGATTTCGCCGAATCCGTTCACGCCGAACAGCGATGGGGTGAATGAGGTGGTGAACATATCGTACAAGCTGCTGCGGTTGACCTCAGCGGTGCCGGTAGCAATCGAGATCTACGATCTGTCGGGCCGGCTAGTGCGGCGGGTGTATGAGGGGGAGGATCCGGTGGGAGAGTACAGCCACGTGTGGGATGGCCGGGACGATTCGAACGGGCTAGTGCCGCCGGGGCTGTATCTGTACCGGCTGGTGGTGGACGTGCAGTCGGATCAGGAGACCAGTAGCGGCGTCGTTGCGGTGGCCTATTGACAATCGCTTTTTTCAGCATAACCAGCACTGAATCGCGTCGCCAATGCTGGCGACGGGCAGCTCGCGGTGGCGGCCCCAAGCGACCGCAATACTGCGGTCGGACTGCACCTAGGGCCGGACTGCTCGTCTGCTGCGCGGCATTCGCCGTCTGCTGCGTCGCCAACTTGGTATGCCCCCAGATGCTTCTCAGCCAGGAGTCCGACAAACTCGTAGCCCGACAGAGTGAACACCACTACAGACTCGGTCTGCGCCATGTGCAGAGCGGTGACTTCCAGAGCGCCGAGCGGGAATACAGGAAAGCGATCGAGATGGACTCGACTGACGTTCGCCCGCGCGACGGCCTCGGTTTCGTCTATGCTCTGCAGAACAGATTCCGAGAGGCAGAGGCGGAATTCGAGAGAGCACTGGAGATCAACCCCGACTATGCTCCGTCTCTCTACAAGTTGGGAAAGATCTTCCTGATCCGCCGGGATCGCGAAAAAGCGAAGAATGCCTACGAAAGAGCGATCGCATCCGAGCCGACGTACTTCCTCGCTCATCACGGGCTCGGCATGATCTACTCGCAGGAGGGAAAACCGACCGAGGCGGCGGAGTACTTCAAAACTGTGCTCCGGCTCAAGTCCGACTACGGCCCCTCTCGCTATCGACTTGGAGCCATCTATCTCCGGGAACAGGAATACGCCAAAGCGATAGCAGAACTGCAGCAGGCGGCAAAGCTGGACGAGAATGAACCGGCGATCCACTACGTCCTGGGAAATGCGTATATGGCCATCGGCAGACTGAGCGAAGCGGCAGACGCATTTGCCGCAACCCTGCGGCTCGACCCCCGTCGCGCAGATGCGCACGACAAGCTAGGGCTGGTTTACACCGAACAGTCACATGTGCCCTTGGGAGCGGCAATGGCAGACCAAGACAAACTCGCGGCCGCCGTAAAGGAACACCGCAAGGCGGTTGAGCTGGCCCCCGACAACGGCTGGTTCCAGCACAACCTTGGCATGGCCTATGAGCGGCAGCGCAACTACGAGGAAGCCGCGGCCCAGTACAGAAAGACCCTGACGGTGGATCCCGACCTTGCGTACTCGCGCTATCGCCTCGGTATGATTTACTCCAGAACCCGGAAATACGAGGAGGCTGTCGACCAGTACAAGCAGGCAATTGAGCGCGAGCCGGACAACGCGCTGTTCCACTACGCCTTGGGAGCTGTGTATGCCCAGACCGGAAGGGCCGAAGAGGCGATCGCTCAGTATGAGAAGGCCATCGAACTAGACTACTTCAACACAGAAGCGCATTTCGGTCTCGCCAACGCCTATTTCAAGCAAGGGAATCGCCAAGAGGGCGAGAGGGAGATGCAGATATTCCAGAAGCAGCGCGAAGGCAACATCGCCGAACTCGAACGCAGCGTCGCCCTGGTCCCCGACAATCCGCATTTTCACTTCGAGCTCGCCGTGCATTATTTCAGACAGGGACGGGACATCAGCGCCATCAATGAGTACAAGCTCGCCATCGCTCTCGACCCTGCCAATGCCGAATACCATCGCCGTCTCGGCGACGCCTACCTGAAAACAGGCAGGTACCACGAAGCGGAGGAGCAGTTCGAGATCGCTCGCCGACTGGATCCGGCAGACGAGAACGGACCATGAGCTGACACCGGATGGCTCGCCGACCTCGCCTCTACATCTTCGGGCTTTATTTTCTCTTCTCGAACTCCCTCTGTGGTCCTTTGCAGGCTGCCGACGATGGGCTCGTGCTCGGCACCCGCGTGCAGTTTGTCGATGTCGCGGCCGAGGTCGGCGTCACCTTGATGAACGTCTCTGGTGATGGCGAACAGCAGTACCTGGTCGATGCCTTCATGGGGGGGTCGGCCTTCTTCGACTACGACTGGGACGGGGATCTGGATCTGTACGTGCTGAACGGGTCGAGAGTGGGAGGATTTCTCGGCCGGGATCGCCCGCGCAATGCCCTCTACCGAAACGAGGGCGCGACGTTTTCGAACGCCACAGAAGAATCGGGTCTCGGGGACACCGGTTGGGGAATGGGCTGCGCCGTGGCCGATTACGACAACGACGGGGATGCGGACATCTATGTGACCAACTACGGCAGCAACGCGCTGTACGAAAATCGGGGAGATGGGGCCTTTGTCGATGTCGCGCAGCGCGCCGGAGTCTTCGGAGAAGAGGCATTTAGCACCGGATGTGCCTTCTTCGACTACGACCGCGATGGCGATCTCGACCTGTACGTGGCGAACTACGTCGATTTCGATCATTTAATGGAAACCACTCCCGACAGGAGGCACGAGTGGCGGGGGTTGACCGTCCATTTCGGACCTCAAGGGATGCGGGGGGAGGCGGACGTATTCTACCGCAACGAGGGCGAGGGCGTCTTTTCCGATGTGACTGCCGCAGCCGGTCTCGTGGATCGCGACATGCTGTACGGACTCGGTGTAGTTGCGGGAGACTACGACAATGACGGCGATTCGGATGTTTACGTGGCCAACGATACGGGGCCCAACTATCTCTACGAGAACAGGGGCGACGGGACCTTTGCCGACGTGGCTTGGATGAAGGGCGCGGCATACGGCGAGGGCGGCCAGCCACAGGGATGCATGGGCATCGCCTTCGGGGACTACGACAACGACGCGTATCCAGACATACTGGTCACCAACTTCTGGGAAGAGACTAACACCCTGTATCACAACGACGGAGGGCGATTTTTCTCGGATCTCACTTTCGATGCGGGAGTGGGGTTGGAGAGCTTCCAGTTCCTCGCTTGGGGCACCGAGTTCTTCGACTACGACAACGACGGCGACAAGGATCTTTTCGTCGCCAACGGCCATGTCTATCCGCAGGTCGACAGGGCGAACCTCGGAGTCAGCTATGCCCAGACCAATCAGTTGTTCGAGAATATGGGGGATGGCACCTTTGCCGAGGTGTCCCGCACCTCGGGCGCGGGACTGCAGATCGAGAAGGTAAGCAGGGGCGCTGCTTTCGGGGATTACGACGAGGATGGCGACCTCGACATATTCGTCCTAGAGCTCAACGATCTCCCGACGCTGCTGCGCAATGACGGGGGTGATCAAAACAACTATCTGATAGTCCGGACGGAAGGCACCGAGAGCAACAGGGACGGGATCGGCGCTCGGGTAAAACTCCGTTGCGGGGACGTGACGCAGGTCAATGAGGTGCGGAGCGGTTCGAGCTATCTATCGCAGAACGACTTGAGGGTCCACTTCGGCTTGGGCGAGTGCACTACTGTAGACCGGCTGGAAGTACTCTGGCCGAGCGGTCTGGTCGAGAGCTTTGAAGACCTGTCCGCCAACAGGGTCTTGGTGATTCGCGAGGGAAGCGGAATCGTTCAGCCGAGCCAGTGACGGGGGCCTGACGTGTACTGGACACTACTCGACCTAACCGACAGTGTCAGCTCCGGCATTGATCACCAGATGGGGTTTTAGTCGGGTAGACGCCGCCACATTGCGGTCGACAGCTAGATGGGACAGGAAGGCTTCGATCTCTCGCTCCCCCATCTGCTGGGGGTGTTTCTTTCCGTGAAAGAGAATGAAACGCCGTATCCACGAGACGTAGGTTTTTTCGTTCTTCTGGGAGTAGTGCTTCAGACGGATGGTTTCCCGCACTTGATTGAGCAGTTTCTTCGACTCCGGGGGTATAATCTCACCTCTATTGCTCAATTTATTGTTTTTTTAACGTTTTATATAGATTACCCTTGTGTGTCAGGGGGATTTCTATACAAGAGTGAGCAAAGAGGAGACTAGACTCCCGGACTTCTTTCAGGGCTATGAGTGATAGCCCTGAAAGAAGTCCGGGCTAAAGAGAGGGATAGCGAGAAATGTTTCGGGGCTATGAATTCTAATGGACATATTTCCGCTCACTCATAAGTTATGCGCTAATGAACTAGTAAATGAAAATATCGGAAGCAACGAGAAGAGACATTTTTGATTCGATCGTAATTGAGAATGTGCCATGGAACGGACGACTTGAGGAGCCGGATTTCTTGGCTCGATTATTCGATCTTAAATCTCTTCCCTCAACTGATGATAGATTTAGGGATGCTTATGGCGATATTTGGCAGCACCGAATAAATAACTACGACTGGGACGACGACTGGGTCTTTTCTGATACTCGTTTTAATTTGCTACATGGCGACGACGAAATATTTTTGCGATTTTTATGTGAAACCCTACATCCAGTCGTGAGAACTGACGCAGAGGAGATCGAGAGACTCCGGCGAGGATATAACCTCTTATTACAAAATGATGGCTACGAGATAGTTGCAAAGGCAAAAATGGCAGGCCGCGCTATTTATGTAGCTCGACAAATCGGGTTGAGGCCAGAGATACCTCTAAATTCACTAAAAGAAAAATTTCGGGTACTGACACTAGTTATGTTCTCCAGCAGATCACACGGATGGAAGCTGCAGTAGAAAATGATCCTGGTCTGGCAATAGGAACAGCGAAAGAACTAGTTGAAACCGTGTGTAAAACAATTTTGAAAGAAAGAAATATCAAACTTACTGGAAATGAGAACCTACCAAAACTTGTGAAGGCGACGGCGAAAGAGTTAAAACTGACGCCATCTGATATAGCAGATGATGCTGAGCGGCCCCCAAAGCTTGGATCACTTTAGATGTGAGTTGGCCGGGTCTCGGCGGGCTGATAGTTTAGGGCTTGGGCAAATTCATCGGGTGTTTTATATCCGAGGCTACTATGGGGTCGTTGCTGGTTGTACAGGCACCGATAGTCCTCCACGACGACGCGGGCTTCGGCGATCGAAAAGAAGATTTCTGGCGTAAGACACTCGGCTCGAAAACGGCTATGAAAACTTTCGATGAGGCCATTTTGCCACGGGCTACCCGGCTCGATATACAGCGTCTGGATGTCGGCGGCAGCGCACCAATCCTGAATGAGTCGGGCGATAAATTCCGAGCCATTATCCGAGCGCATAAACGCCGGTGCGCCCCACGCTTCGACCAGCGCTTGAAGCGTATCCAACACGTGGTCACTGGGGATCGAACGCGCCGGGTGAATGACCAAACACTGCCGGGTATATTCATCTACGACCGTCAGCATCTTCACCGGCCGACCGTCGGTGGTTCGATCCAAAATGAAATCCCATGACCAGACATGGCCGGGATAGGCCGCCTGCACCGGAGTGCGCCGCGCCGACCGGGGGCACCGTTTCCGGCGCTCCACCGGTGGTACGCCTAACCCGGCTTGCCGCCGCACCCGCTGGACGCGTTTGCGATTGACCGTCCAACCCTCGCGGCATAAGAGCTGATGAATAAGCCGATAGCCCCAGCGCGGATGCTGTTTCGACAAGGTGATAATGCGCTGCTCCAGCCGCTGCCGCCGGTCGGTGGGGCCTTGCGGCCGATGATAATAACTCGAGGGCGCCAGCCCGACCACAAGGCAGGCCCGCCGCGTCGAGCACATCCCCTGTTCGGCGACATAGTGGACGGCTCGTTTTTTATGCGACGGGCTTACCATTTTTTTGCGTTGATCGCTTGCAACACCCGATTATCCAGCATCGCTTCGGCCAGCATCTTTTTCAACTCGGCGTTTTCTTTTTCTAACGCTTTCAAGCGCTTGGCATCGGCTACATCCATACCGCCGTATTGCTTTTTCCAGCGATAGAAGGTGCCTTCGGCGATGTTATGCACGCGACAGAGTTCGGCCACCGTTTGGCCGCCATCCGCCTGCCGCAAAATGCGGATAATTTGCTCGACAGTACGAGATTTGCTCCCTTTGCGCTTCATGAGTATGCTCCTCGTTAAGAAACAAGAAAATACTCACATCCAAACCTGTCCAGGTTTAAGGGGGCAGGCCAATGCTAAAGCATCTGACAGCATAAAGCGGTTGTTGAGTAATCTGGCAACCATTACAGATGGGGTGGCAGAATTGAGAAATAGCTATGGGACTGGTCACGGCAAAGAAGCAAAATCGAGGGGCCTTACTTCGAGACATGCGAAACTGGCGGTTGGGTCTGCATCAACATTAGCGATTTTCCTAGTCGAAACTCATAATGAACAAAGCGTATAACAAGCGCACGCAACGGACTGGCCAGCCGGCCAGCCGCTGATGCGAGGCGTTAGAGCGCGAGAGAAGCCGATGGGATACACGAGACAACTTTGGGACAAACGTGTAGCCGGCAGGTCCGATCTCTCATCGCAAGTGATACACCTCACCCGCCCGACGGAATTCGACGGGAAGAAGGTTGGTCCGGTGGACCTGCTGGTCTGTATTCTTACGGAGGCCCGACTTAGCGCTTCCACCACAGACAAGGGCTTCATCTGCGGAGATATTCCTGCTACCTGCTTTCAAGATGTGCCCGTGTATTCATTATCGCAAAACATCCACGCTGAAGAGCAGTATCGGGCGGCGGTTGAGGGGGCAAAAGTACGCTATGTCGGAGTTGGTCTCATGTTTCCTAAGCCGTATGTATACGCTCGGGGCGGTCGGCCTGTGATCTATGAAGACACAGACAAAGCGAAGGCCATTCTGCCAGAAGATGGATGGTGGCGAATCGTTCGCTTTGATCTAAGCGACGAAGAGAACTTCGCGGACTGGACGCACGAACGAGAGTGGCGTGTCCCGGGTGGTTTTCCCTTCGACCGCGACCAAGCGACGGTTTTACTTCCCAACAAGTACGGATACGACCGCTTTCTTAGGCTATGCGAAGAAGTTGAGGAGGTTGACATCCTGAAGGAAATTCGGGGAATCGTCAATTTGGGTGCGGTGTTCTACTAGCCCGCTCTAACAATCGGTTCAAGCGGACGCCGCAAAGCGGCACCGCTTAACCACAACGTTAGCACTCATGACTGACCTCTCGCACCTAGAATCCACACTTGTCGGAGTCGCTGGCGAATACTTTGTTGCTGCGGAACTGTCGCTCCGCGGGTATCTTGCGTCGGTCACACTTCGAAATAGCCGAGGTATCGACATCATTGCAAGTAGTGCAGATGCGTCCAAGTCGGTATCTATTCAAGTCAAAACAAGCAAGGGCAAGACTCCGAGTTGGATCCTGAGCAAGAAATCCGAAGATTTTTTCTCTGACTCTCACTTCTACGTGTTTGTCTTACTCAAATCCCTTGGAACCCGGCCAGATTTCTTCATTGCCCCAAGCATTGCTGTCGCGAAGTATATCTGCACCACGCACAGGGAATGGCTGAAAGGGTCAAAACGTGATGGAACCCAACGCCAGGATTCGAACATGAGAAAATTTAACGACCCCGAAGGTCAACATCGCGAGCGTTGGGACGTTCTGGGGCTATGAGTGCTAACCAGTCGCTCCAGCCGACGGCCAACCCGCTATGCGGCTTGTCCGCGGCTGAGCTTGTCCGTTAGGCGTCATCACGGCAACCACACATGACAGAGAAAGAATGGACTGAAAGAATGGCTCACTGTCTTCAGGATGCGTTGAGCGAGACTCCATATAAGACGTGCCTAATAGAGGTTGGGAGAAAAATTCCATATGGGTTTGAAATTCGATCATATGAGAACGATGATCCGAAGCCAAACGTTAATCAGTACGAAACAGATCTGGTCATTCTCGATTGTGAAAGCGAGCAATCTTGGAAGCCTCGTGTCATTGTTGAAGCAAAAAAAAGGAACGTTACAACTCATGATGCGATCACTTATTCTCAGAAGGCACTATCACACAAGACTGTACACCCCTATCTCCGCTATGGAATCATGCTTGGAGATAGGAAACATCATCCGTTACCAGGGAGACTCTACCGACATGGCGCGCACTTTGACTTCATGATTTCCTTCGTAGGGAGTAGACCAAACAAAGCAGAGATAGATACATTTGGGGAGATCATACGTGCCGAAATAGATGCTTCTCGGAAATTGGAGAAGATCATCTATGAGAGTCGTCAGCGTGACCGGGATCATTACACGATTTTGCATAAGAAGTTACGTCTAGAATGAGTCGGACGCCTAACACGGTGCTTCAGCCGACGTATTTTTTATTGATAGCAAAATATATACCTGTGGGAGACGATAATGCGCGAATCGGATCTCTTAGCCCGTATCACAATTGATCCAGAACAATGTGGAGGACGTCCCTGCATCCGGGGAATGCGCATCCGCGTCAACGACGTACTCGAACTCCTCGCCGCTGGCGAGACGCCCGAGCAAATCCTAGCAGACTATTCCTATCTCCAGCCGGATGATATTGCCGCTAGTCTTCTGTACGCGGTGCATCAGCTTGATCACCCCATTCTAGCCGCCTAGGATTGGGGGCGTCACAGTGGGCGATGAGTCGAATCGCGCCGAGACGCTCCAATTCTGGATCGACGCTCAACTGCCGCCCGCTCTGGCACAATGGCTACAGCGGGCACACGGCACCGAGGCGAGGCACGTCGAAGACCTTGGGCTCCACCGTGCGGAGGACACGAAGATCTTCACCGAGGCGCGGGCAACGTCCCGCCGATATTTCAATAGACGATCGACACCATTCGGCTGACGCTCTGGCTGCGGGCGTCGCTTTCCACTTTGAGCCGTAGAAAGTAGTGGCCGGGCAGCACCAGGTCGCCCGATTGGTCTCGTCCGTCCCAGACCAGTTCTTGGGCGCCGGCCAGCGCTTGTCCCGAAATCTGGCGCACCCGGCGGCCGGCCAGGTCGAAAAGCTCCAGTTTCAGCGGTCTGTGCTCCAGCACGTTGATCAGGTTCAGGCTGATGAAGAGGCGGTCACCTATGCCGTCGCCATTGGGTGTGAGCACTCTGGGGTACACGGAGAGACGGGCAAAGAGGGCGCGATCCAGGGGCAACTCGACGATATTGGTACTGCTTTCGACCTGTGGGTTGGCGTCACCCGGTTCGACCCGCTGGCGCACGTCCGGGCCTAGCTGGCTGTCTTCGAGAAAGAGGTCAAAACGCGTGGCCTGCAGGAAAGCGGCGGCCTCAAAGCGCATCTCCACCAGTTCGCCGCTCTGCACCCGGCGGGGGAACTGCAAACGGAAGCCGGCGCTGTCCTCTTGCGCCTGGACCTCGATGGGCGCGCCATCGAGGCGGGTGTCGACAAAGCGCAGGGGCGTGGAGGCCTCTATGGCCAGCCGGTCAAAGCCTTCGCGAGTAGCAGGGGCGCGCAGCCAGTAGGAAAAGGTCACCGTGGTGCCCGGCTCGACTTGGAAGGGGTAGACCTCGGCGCTGACGCGTTCGGCGATGGGATCGGCGAAGTCTAGGCTCACCCAGTCTATGGAGGGTGCCTGCAGGGGAGAGTCGCTCACCAGACGCGCGTCGAGCTGGACGAAGCGCCTGAGCGAGGGCGAGAGGAAGGTCTGGCCGGAGGCCGCGTAGATATTGCTCCAGGGACTCCAGTCGCCGCCGGGCGCAGAGGTAGTATCGATGGGGCCGCGGAAAGAGGGAATGAGCTTGTCCCACCTCCTTGCGGTGACTTCTTTGAGATTCTTGTCGTAGTAGGTGAAATTCTGCTCCAGTTCGTTGCCCGAGCGGCTGCGCAGTTCGAGCCGGGTGCCGACGGGCACATCGGCGCCCCAGCGGAGGGCGTTGACATTCTTCCGGCCTCCGAGATCGAGGATGGGGGAATCGAAGCGCACCTCGCGCGGAAAACCCTCGCTGAAGACCATGATCTCCGCAGTGTGGCCACTGGAGTAGCAATCGGGCGCGCTAGTGCCGGATGCGGTGGTACAACTGGCGTCCCAAGTCTTGAAGAGGATGCGCAGGAAACGCGTGGGGATGGGGGCGAAGTGGTGCGCGACCATGCCCTGGCGCCGGGTGGCACGCGGCAGGACGCCGGAAAAGTGCTTGGTCCAGTGCAGCGAGCCGTCCGCGGCCAGCGAGCCGTCCGAGGTCATCATCTCGTGGAAGTTCATACTGAAATGCCGCCCGCGATCGATATGGCCGATGTGGTGCACTTGGTCGACCCAGTAGACGGCGCCCAGGTCCAGGATGATCCAGGCCCAGACATCGTTGGAGGCGCGCGGGACTCGGCCGCTGCGCCACCAGGTGTTGATCCGGCCGTCGATCAGCAGCAGGGCATTGGTCAGCGTCGCTTCGACGAAATCTGTGCCGCCGGTGCCGATGATGATCTCGACGGCTCCACCCCGCTCGCGCAAGTCCGAGACCAAGTTGTCGCCCAGGGCTTCCACTTCGATTTCGACCAGCCGCGCATCGGGCGCGGCCTTGAGCGCTTCGAGACGCGCGAACTGGATCGGCGTTGGGGGTATGGCAGGAATGGCGAAGTCGACTCGGTGGGCGCTGTTTGCGCCGAAGCGCTCGGCGATGCGGTAGGTCAGGGTGCCGGGGACCGGGACATCGGCTACGTCGATGAACTGCTCCCCGGTGGACAGCAGTAGGTTGAAAATCTCAAAAGGGGGTGCAGCGTCGTCGAAGACCAGGGAGACACGGCTAGCCGGCACGCCGCGGCCCAGGTCCACCTCGACCCAGCCCGTCTTTTCGAGGTCGCCCGAGGCGGGCTGCCAGCCGGTCGTAGGGTCGCCGTCGAAGACTAGGGCTGCGGTGGCGCGGTTGGACCCGGCATCGCGGAGGCCGCCGCCATGGTCTAGGGCATCGAGTGCGGCATTGATGTTTTTGCGAACCGCCAAAGGACGGACGACCCCCTGGGGCGTCAGTTCGACGATCCCCAAGGGCAGGGTCCACTGGCGCCACTGGGCGGCGTTGTCGAAGCGCAATTCCTCGGCATTGAGCGGAGCAGCCGCAACAAGCGCCAGCACGGCGCAGCGCAGATGTTTGGGTTTCATCAAGGCCGATCCTTTGCGTTAGGAAGCCATCCAGGAGAATAATAGACAGCCTGGTTATCTAACCGCCTTGTCGAAACACCCTCTGTTGCTCTCATTATACGCCCTCTGCGCTCGGGGGACAAGAGGGAGCGCCAGAGATTCGCCTTATTCACTCATGTCGCCGTCCTATTGCTGACTTCCCATTCGCCCGCATCAACGACCGGCCGCCAAGAGCTCACAGTTTGCTCGAAGGCCATGCAAAAGGGCGCCGGCCGTCGTGCCCGTACGTGAAGAGCGCTGTCCGCCTCGGTGACTCAGCCTCCCAGCGGTACGCCCCGTGACAGACCGTCCCTCCCAAAAAGAAGAGAACAGACCCGCGACGCATTGGAATGTGGCGGATCGGCGCGCGCTCGTTGCAGGTCCGCACCGAATGCGGCAAGGGGTAGCACGATTTGTGACTGCCTGGCACTACGACAAATCCGCCATCGTCGGGCCCGACGTCGTTGAGCTGCCAGGCGACGTTGATGCCCGACCTCGTGTGCACGCGCCCGTTTACTATCTCGTAGTGCTTGCCGATGCAGGTCGGGTTGGCGTTCCCCGAGTGTAGCATCTGCCCGCTCGAGCCTTTGACGTGGCACAGGGCCGTGTTCTGAGTTACCCTGTACCCTGGTCCAATCATCCAGTTCAGGCGCTGTATGACAGCCGGATGCGCCAGCATTTTGAGAAAAGGCGCATTGTACGGTGCCGGTAGCTGAAACAAGTCCTTCAGGTCCGGCCGGCCCGTGCCTGAGATCGTCGGTGCCCCAGGGATGTCGGCAAGCGTCACGTCCCCGTCGAGCTTGTTGTCGCCTACGCCCCGGTACACTAGGCGATCAAGGTTGGCGTCGATGCCCGCCACGGCCGCATCGACCCAATCATCGTCCATGACGCCCTCGACCAACAGGAAGCCCTGGGTGTCAAACGCCCAGCGCTCGGCATGATCATCCCGGCGTTCGAACTCGAGGGCAGAGGAGGCCCTCTGCGCCGCGTCGGCATCGGCGGCGGAGGTGAGCCAGGTGGTAGTGCCGTCCGATAGGAGCAGGCGACGCGAGTCGCCGCCCGCCAGCACGGTTTGCTCAGCCTCGCCCAGCCCTTCCGCCCATGCGGGCAGGGGCTGCTTGTCCTGCTGGTCAGGTGGTCCGTGTGGCCGAGCCGTGCGCGAGATGAAATTTACCACGAGTAGCTCGCCCTCATCGCCCTGCGGGCAGATCCCGTGCAGCGCGCTGGCGGCGCACAGTAGCACGTCGCCCGCCGCCAGCGCCGGGCGCTCGGCGAAGCGGCTGGAGGATGGAAGCGGTGGGGCTGGCAGCCCGCTCTTGTGCGAGGAGGGCACTACCACCAGCGGACACTTGCCTTCTGCGGAGTCCGTGAGGGCGATGACCACCACCAGCCCTTGGCACTGCCGGATGCGAACTTCTTCCCAGGTGCCGCCGGCCCGCGTAAGCTGAGTTCCGTCGGCGTTGCGGCCATTCCATCCCGCTATGTTGATGTACGCCCGGTCCAGCGTGTGCACCCCGCCTTCCAGTGGCAGCGAGGCTTCATCGTACTCTCCTGCGGCGGCGGCAGGGATGTGCCTCGCAGGGCCGTCTTGGCGAAAGCCATCGCCGCACAGTTCGTGCACGTAGCGTCCGACGGTGCCGGCCTCGCTGCAGAGATCGCCCAACCCATCGCCGCTGTCGCGGCACGCGGACAGTTCAGCCTGGCTGAGGAGCTGCGGCAGCACGACAAACCCGAGCGCGTCGAAGGTGAAATTCTGCTCTGTGGTAAGGATCGATGGCTCGTGTACGTGCGTCGCCTCGTTCCAGTGGTTCACGGTGTAGGTGTCGATGCCCATAGTTAGACCTCGATGGATTCTGGAGGGTGGATGGTGTTTTCTGGCATCTCTCCGTCCGACTCAACCCATTCAACATCCGCGACTATGCTACCTACCGAAAACACCGCTACGGCGGCAAACTAAACAAAGTTCGCGTATCTTACAACTACGGCTCCTATTGAGCAAACTTCAGGAGAAAAATTGAAAGAGATCCACTTCTGTAAAATCGCAATAGCGCTCATTCTGGGCTTTCCCCTACTGGGGGAGTCGACGACGAAGCTGAGCAAAGGGGAGATCATGTTCGAGCGGATCGGCAAAGGTATCAACGTGGATGTCTCCCATCTTGAAGGTGGTCCACCCGAAAAGGTGCTGTATGATCCTGCCCAGTACGATGCCGTCAAGGCCGCGGGATTCCAAAGCATCCGCTTCTTCGTTGTCGCTGGGGAAGATCCTGCTATCTACAAAACCAGGATACAGGACGCGTTTGACCGAGACCTTGCTGTCGTGATCTGCTTGTGGGGGAGCGGTCAATGGGCATCGGAGCCGAAAGAGGGGATACAGGAGTTTGTCGCAATTTGGGATAGAATTGCCAAGTACTACAAGGACTACCCCGGCAGCCTTGTCTTTGAACTTTGGAACGAACCGGCAGGGCTGATAGTGAAACCGGGAGGGATTCAGGGGATAAAGGACGGCAAAACCGTTATGGAATACCTCAACGCGGCAATCCCCATCATCAGGAAGACCAACCCAGACCGCATTCTCGGAATCGGCGGACCTGGCTTTAACGGGGGCCGTGAACTCGAGGAATTCGTCACGCCGGAATATCTGACGTACAGGCTGGAAGACGGCTCGGGGTTTGCGGACGACGCCAATATCATCGGCATCTTCCACATGTATCAACCGCACAAGTTCACGCATGGAACCTCGGGGCTAGACGAAGTTCCTAAGTGGAAGGACGAAGTGAGAGAGCAGATGTCACACCCGGTGGCATGGTCGAAGAAATGGAGGAAGCCTCTGCTGCTGAGCGAATGGGGCGCTTGGGTGCCGCCCTGCCATACAGTTGAAGACTTCAAGGCCTATATTGGGTTTGTAGCCGACGAATGCAAGAAACACAACATCGGCTGGATGTATTATTGTGCAGGTTTCAACAACCAATGGGCCTTCAACATTCTCAATACCGAGGACGGTTGGAACCAGGACGCACTTGATATTCTTACGGAAGTCACAGCCCCCCCGCCCCCGCCCATGTCGCCACTTATCAATTCGGAGTTCAGCAGCGGAACCGCTCACTGGACCAGCGAAGGGTCCGTGCAGATGTCCGTGGCGAGGAGCGCAGGCCTGAGCGGCTTGGCTGCACTCAAAGTGGAAAGCAAAAAATCGGACCGTGCCGAAATCTATCAGGAAACTCCCAAGAGAAAGTGGAGTCCTCCGGGCAGGTACCTGATCTCCCTGAGAAAGGGAAGGCTCTATAAGGTATCCTTCTTGGCCAAGTCCGTGGGTGGGATGGGAACTCTCAAGGTGCGATTGGCCGACGTCTCCGGTTCGAGTGATGGATTTTGGACATCCACGCCGGTGACAATCTCGAACGCAAAAAGGGAATATGCGATTGAGTACAAGCATACCGGCAGGGATGTAAGAGATGTCCGGGTGGCGTTCCTGTTTGGCGACAGAGACCAGATTATCCTGCTGGATCGAATTGCACTGCACGGCTACCGGGAATAGGTAGCTACAGATCTGGCCAGCATCAGCCTAGAGGCAACGGCTAAGGGGGTCCCTATCAGATAACCCCTACTGCACGGCAAACGCTACCTCGAACCTGTCTTCGTGGATTGACACCTCTGACTCGTAGCGGTTGTGCAGTTCCTCCATGTACTCGTTGAACGCGTTTCGGTATCTCTTGCGTCTGAGCTGAGATCTGATACTCATCTCAGCTTCGGCGAAGGTCTCGCGCTTGCGTTCCCGGGAGAGCACCTTGAAGATAGAGTAGCCCTCCTGCACCTTGACCGGTCCCGTGAGCTCGCCGATTGCGGCCTCAACCGCAGCTTCCACGAAACCGCCGAACTGGGGCGATTCGTAACGGTGCACGTGGAATCGACCCTCGTCATCCCGCACCTCGAGCGATCGAACCGAATGTTTCTTCGCTAGGTCGCCAAAAGCGGTGCCGTCCTCGATCATCCCTTTCAACCACAGTGCTTCTATTTCTGTTCTTACGAGGATCTCCTGCACCTCGGTCTGTTCGGGATGCAGGAATCTCCCAGCGTTGGCCTCGTAGTACTGGCGCAGGTCGTCTTCCGCGATAGTCACTCTCTCCTTTAACACCTTGGACCTGAGGACCCTTACCAATAGCTGCTTTTCCTGCTCTTCGAGCCATCGGACCACCGCCTCTTCGCGATCAATTCCCTGGCGCACAGCCGCCTCCTGAATCATCACATCAGGGACGATGTACTGCTCGGCGAAGGAAACCACCTGCTCGGCGTCGCGGAGTGTCTCCAGGACATTGCCCTTGCGGCTCTTGGCCGCGCCGATGAGGTCGGCAGCGGTAATCTCTCCGCTGTCGTACTGGTAGAGTGCGATCGCAGAGGGGTCGTGGCCGACGTCCGCCGCACCGGGGCGCAGTGCCTCGACGGCAGCAGCTATGCCGTCTCGGACTGGCTCGAGGCGGTATTTATCCCTCAATTCCGCCACCAACTCGGCCTTCGCGATTCCATGCTTCTTTCGTTGGAGTTCTTCAGCGATTTTTATCCGCTGTCGCGGATTGAACTGAACGGTCGTCTCATCGAGGATCTTGAAGACGGCGTATCGGTCGCCGATTCGAATTGGATCCGACACCGAGCCTACCGCGAGCCCGAACAGCTTGTCGGCGAGGCCGGGAATCATCTCGTACCTAGTGGTGAACCGACCTGTGTCCCCGCCCCGGGCCGCGGTCTCTTTGTGCATCGACCGCTTCCTCGCGACGTCCGCAAAGCTCGTCCCTCCCTCGATCTCCCTCGCGGCCTTCTCTGCCGTTTCGCGGTCGGCGACTAGGATGTCGCCCAGTCTGATCGCGCGGTCGAGTCCCTCCCGGTCTATGTACTCTTCTACTTCACCGTCTTCTACCGTTGCGTCGATCGTCCTTCGCTCGTACTCACTGACGAGCTTCGCCTTCCTGATCTGGATCACCCTAGTCATGTAGGGGGAACTCCTCTCGAGGCCCTGGCTTCGGGCTTCCATCAGCAGCAGTTCCATGTCGATCATGGTCTGCAGATGGTCCCTCAACGGCTCCTTCCCGGCTTCTTCGTCCTTGGCGTGCTCGGGCAGTTTGGCGAGGAAATCCCGCACGTCCCGTACAGTGATCGTCCGGTCTCCAACCTCCGCGACCGTGGGATTTTCATCCTGCGGTCCGCAGCCTGTGCAAATTAAAAGGAGCGCTAGGCTGCCTGCTTTCGCCACTGGTGCTCCGTAGGAGAAAAAAAAAGCGCGCATCGTGCACCTCCACTCAAGCTCGCGTCTATGCTCTAATCTAGACCGGCGTACATCGTGGCAAAGGACACGCTGCCCGTCTCGGTCTCGTTATCTATCGATCTTCTGGTCAATCTCATACCCATGTTCGTCAACAGCCGGTAACCCAGGTAATTGGTGACGTTCGAGAACTGCACCGCTCCGACGATCTCGGTGAAATCGTCGAGCAGTCCCTCCTTGACCGCGGTCTCCGATTTGCGCAGCTGGTTGAAGATCGTGTACTCCACACCGGCCTGCATGGTGGAAGAAGAAAACAGCGGCCATCGCGCCAGCAGGGAGAGTTGCAGCGTGTCTTCCCTGCGCTTGGGATCAGAGCTGAGCGCCGGAGCCTCCAGCCTGAGTTCGTTCTTTATTCTCGGCATGAGATCGACATAGGCGATCTTGCGCTCGAGGTCCACCTTGTTGATGAAACCGAAGAAGGTGTAGTCCTCGCGCAGATCGGGATGTCGTTCGTTCTGGTGCCAGCGATCGTATTTGAACTTACTCACGAAATTCACATCCTCGATCTTGGTGTACTTGAAGCTCATGAACGTGGAGTTTATCCACGTGTCCTGAGCCGCCAGGGGATCGACAGTTGGAACGTTCCGCCGCTCGAACTCGTTCCACTGGCGAAGATCGTTCTCGATGTTGTCCTTGGCGATTCTGAGATTCTCGTAGATCGTCAGCCTGCCAAGACCCGGATAGTCTCGTTCTAGGGTGAAGAGCACGTAGTTAGTTGTGTTCTCCCCGTCGCCTGCAATCAGTCTCTCATCCGTTCGTCCGACGGTCAGCCTGATGCCCGGAAGCAGGCCGACGCCGCCGTAGATGTTGTATCCTGCGTGGTCTCTCGGGTAGGGAAAATCCGGCTCATCGTCGTTTTCGAACCGATCTACCCAGATGTTGTTGTTCATGTCTAATCCGAACAAGTACTCCGGCCTGTCTGTTCCGTATCTCAAGAACGGCTCGTCGTAGTCCGGGACGAGATTGGGAAGGTCTTCGCTGTCGTTCTGGTTGAAATCGGATATGAAGTCGAGGTTTTCGTCGTACCCGGGAAACACCTCGATGTCTATGTCTTGGAATATCCTCTGCCAGTCGGGGTATCTATCCTGATCGTCGTTGTCGTCGACGAGCTCGTAGAAGAATCTCCCCTCGTCCGAGTAGTCTATGTTGGTCTCGCCCCTGGCCAGTATGGCGCTGGTGTTGTAGTTGTGGGCCATGCTGTAGGCTTCGCTGAAGAAGAAGAACGGATAGGCGACCTTCGACAGATTCAACATCCAGCCATCGCCTTGGTCAGAGGCCCCTAGGTGCTTGGTGTGCGCCCTGTTGGGGTACTTCCTGTAACTCACGCTGCGGTCCCATTCTCCGTACAAGTCGAATCCCCAGAGGCGGGTCGCCTCCAGCGTAAATCCGAATATCTCGGTGGCCGTCGGCAGACCATACGGGATCTTCAGGACTGTCAGGTTGGAGCCATCCTTGACGTTATCATCGGCTCTGGCAGCCAGCAGGTAGACGTTGGCCAACTGCCTGTCGAACTGGCGGTCCGAGGTCATCTCGATTCTGTAGTCGTTGGCGACTGCCAACTCGAATGTCACCATTCTTATCTCTGACGGATCTGGGCCTGTGTACGTCGCCACCGAGAAGTCGTAGACCAGTTCGATCTGCTCGGAGCCGTTCGCCTCCCAGAACCCCAGCCTCTGAAAGCCGCCTTGGGGCTCGGGAATCAGCCCGACTTCGCTGGCCCGGACGGTCTTCCTTGCGAAACTCACATCCCCCGCTTCATCGATCGTTTCGACGTCGGCCTCTATGATCATGTCCCACGCGAACAGCGTGGCACCGCCTTCGTTGTCCTCTGGCGAGTCGTCCGAGAGTCGCACGAAGACTTGGGTGACGTTCTCCGCGTTCTGACTGGAGGTGATCGAACCGCTTCGCGGGCTGCCCTCGAAGGCGTCGAGGAGCTGAGAGGAGTTGTGGGCGCTCACGTGGTTGGCGCCGAGTTTGAGATAATCTCCAATCTGGGTCGTCGCGCGTCGGCCGGTCAGGGTCGTCGAGCTCGTCTGCTGGTTACTGGGGCTTCGCGAGCCGGCGGCACCCGGCGAGCTGATCCGCGAGAGGAGCGCCGTTACTTCGTACTTGTCGGATTGATAGTCCACCTGAATGCCGTCGAACGCCGGCTTGGAGAAGGTCATCGGGGTCAGGGTTGACCGAATCTCGTCGCCTATGGTGATGGCCAGATTGTGCTGTCCCTTCTGATCGGAGGCTACGACCAGCCTACTGAAGAAACTCTGGAACCGTTCGGTCTTAAATAGGTTGCTTCCCCCCTGCTGGGGCTGGGTCTGGCTCCAGTCGTAGATCAGCCATCCTCTGGTGATGTACGAACCGTAGATGTCGTAGAAGTAGTCCCCCTCGAGATTGGTCGATACATAGCGCTTGTAGTGATCTCTCGCGTAGTTGCTGTACTCCCACTGCTTCCACTGATATTCGCGAAACAGCTCCTGTGGGACGTACCACTTCTTGACCGCGGGGTCTAGAGCGCCGAACAGGACGCCGGGGCCCGTCGGTTCGAACGTGAGTTCGCCGCCGCGGCGAAACCCCTTTATCCGGTCTCGATCGGGACCCTGGGCTTCCGAGCGAGTACTGTGCAGCAGAATTGCCGAGACGATGGTACACCATATGGCCAGCGCACCAACCAGGCGCATCGCGGCTCTGAACGTATGACCGGTCACCATGTGACTCCCCCTATCCTTGCGGCTCCAATGCTGAGGCCGGACTGCGCGCGAAAAATCAATAGACCAAAGGCGCGATCGCAGTCTTGCTCTCCTTACCTGTATCTGCAGCGACTTCCACGCGCACGAGGTAGATTCCCGGCGCTAGCATTTGCCCGTTGTCGTCCGCGCCGTCCCAAACTCTCTGATATCTTCCACCGATGTCGAGGTCGGAGTAGATCACCCTTCTGAGGCGGCCGGCGAGGTCGTAGACTTGTACCGACACCGGAGCACCGCCTGTCAGGTTAACGATATCGTAGGTGACGATGGCTTGGTCGTTAACTCCATCGCCATTGGGCGTAAACGGAGCCGGGGCAGCCTCGAGGAAGGTGATGCGATTGTCGGCGACCCGGGTGGTGACCGACAGGTCGTCACCCCCGGCGACGGGGTCAGCGTCCACGTCTCCCGGGACGAGCGTCTGCGGCAGGTTCTGCGGTCTCTGGGTGTCGAAGACCCTGCCGATGAAGACGGTTTTGTAGTGCAGCGCGATGCTCTCGAACACGACGCGCAGCAGTCGGTTGTCACCGGTGATCCTCGGGAAGCTGATTCGGACGCCGACGATGTCGCCGTCGTCTTCGATGTCCTCCTTGTCCCACGCCACGTCGGTCCCGTCGATCTGGACCGATCGGATGATCTCCACCGGTGCCTGTGTCTTGATGTCGAGTTGGTCGAAGCCGCTGCTGTTGTAGCTGCGCACCCAGTAGGTCAGTTCGGTCGCCTGCCCGATCACGGCTTCCTGAGGCCACACCTCCCCCACCACGGAATCGGCCAGCGCTGGCGAGACCTCTACGGCAATCGAATCGACCGTCGCGGCCGAAAGGATGTCGCTGCTCTGGAACAGAACGCGAAACTGCCAGTACTGGCGGGGTGCAGGTGATGCGATCTGTGTACGGACTCCGGCCGGATAGGGAAGAGACCATCCGCTCCACTCTAGGCTATCGCTCGGGTCCGGCGTGTGGCCACTCCGGGTGGATACGGTAGCAGATACCTTGGCAGGTTCTCCTATCGTCTCCTTTGCCCACATTATACTGCCAAAGACGGCGGGCCGACCTTCATCGAACACCTTTGAGGTGTACGCAGCAGCAGATGTGAAACCTTCGCCGAAGATCTCAAACTCGTCAATCTCCCATTCCCCTCGAACGAGCTGTTTCACTTCTATGAAACGCACGAACTGCAGCGGCACAGCTAGGTCGACGACCGGGTCGAGATTGCGCTCGACTGTCTTGAAGAGTCTGAGATCGGGATTTCCGGAAACGGTCTGCTGCTCCTCGCTGCCGTCGTTCAGCCTCACTAGGTAACCCTTCAGGAAGAACTCCTCAAACCCTTCGCGGGGGAAAAATCTGATCCTGTTGACTCCGAAACGCTCGCCCAGATCAAATCTCAGTATGATTCCTGTGGCTGACGGGATCTTGATTTCGAAGGCCGTGTTCCTGCCGTCCACCATGTTGTCCAACAAGTTCTCGAATTCACTCTGGGTGACTTCGAGGACCGTGCGCGCATTTGGCGACGTTATTTGCCCCCCCCTTTCGATCAACTTCAGGGAAATGTTGTCTTCAGGATCGTTCTGTAAAGGTTGAATGGAACCGGGGTTGGTTTCGAAATCGATGACCGCTATCTCGGAATACTCCTGATCCCAGGCGCGGGAACCCGGGCCACCTCCGAAGATGATCGTCTCTCCATTGCCTGTCGCCGCAAGTCCGAGGAGAACAATGGATAAAACGGGCAGGGCCACTGCTCTATGAGGTGATGTCCCGACTGGCATTGCCAAGCACTGGCTCCTGTTAGTAGGCGACGTGCACCAATCGATGGACCGAGGTGTTCTTCTTGGATGTCGAATCCACATCTAGGTCGATGCGCATCAGATAAATCCCCGGTGGCACGATCTCTCCCGACTGATCAACTCCCGTCCACGCCACCGTATGACGACCCGCCGTTATAGTCTCCTCAGCTATCCGCGTCACCAGTCGGCCGCTCAGATCGTACACTGCCACCTGAACCGGCGCCGAGCTGAGCACTCGCAGCAGCGAAAAACTGACCTCCAGTTCGTCGTTGACGCCGTCGCCGTTGGGCGTAAAAACGCGATCGACCTGTAGATCCCCCAGCAACTCGCCGCGCTCCAGCGCCAACACCACCGTCGTCTCGCTGTCCACAACCCCGTTGGCATCGCCGTCATCCACCCGCTGCCACGAGTTTTCGAACGCCGAGTTCCCCATGGAGCCGATGAAAAACGTGTTGAACCTGAATATGGTCGCCTCAAACTGAAGCTCCACCAGCGCTGATCCACTCGTCGTCTTGATTGCAGCTGGCAGACGCACCCACAGCGAATCCGTCTCCATCACCACCTCAAACCCCTCGCTCTCCGCCGTATACGTCACGGCGTCCTGCCCCGTCACGTTTACACTCACCTGTTTCAGCTTCATGCCAACGTCGTCGGGTGCCTCGATGAGGATCTCGTCGAACCCCCTGCTGCCCGATTTGAAGGTCGAACGAATGAAATACGACATTTGCTGCTTCGTGCCTATCTCCTCCAGCCGCGAGGGCAGCACCTCGCCCACGATCGCGCCAGCCACCGGCGTCACGAAGTTCAGCGCCACCGAACGTAGCGTGGCCGCCGCCTTAGGGTCTTCTGTCAGGAAGATCGCCCTGATGGCGACGAACCGTCTGGGACTGGGCGAGGTAATCTTTGCGCCTGAATCGAAGTAGGGCTGACTCCAGCTACTCCAGTCATCGCCCGGGAGCGTCTCGGTTCTGACCGGGCCCACCGAAGCTTCCCCGAAGAACTTCTTGTCCGTCTCCCAGGCCTTGGCCGCCTCCTCTTCGGTGCCTGGGAATTCATCCCCGTTCTTCTTGTAGTAGCGGGTTATGCTCTCGACCGTATCGCCGGTTCGGGTTTGCAAGATTAGATCCGCACCCGGCGGCACGTCGGCCTCCCACTCGATGGTAGCTAGGTTCTGAGGGGTCCGCGCCACTTCTATGAACGGAGCCTCCCCTCCGAACTCAGACGAGATCTGCGACTCCGGCAGGAACCCTTCCCCGAAAAACTGGACCTCCGACACCCCGTGACTCCCTTGTCCGGGCTCGTACGTGGAGCGGTCGTGGAGCCTATAGGTAAAGGCAAAATGCTCGACCTTCGTGAGCGGGAACTTGAAGTCGTGGAAATTCTGCCCCCGCACGATGTCGCTGAGCGACCCCACCGTCTTCCAGGCCAGTTCGCCGCCAGCATTGGTGGAGCCGTCCGAGAGCTGAATGCGATAGGCTCTGAACGGAGGTGGGTTGGGGAGGGCGTGGAGTATTCTGATATTGTCCACAAAGTAGGAGCCTCCGAGATCTATGAACATTGAGCGCTCCGCATCCCGCGGATCCGCAATCGGCAACTTGTTGGGATCGTAACTCCCGTTGGCAGACCAGAACACGACCTCGCCGAAGAGGTCTCCATCTACCACGGCCGCCCCCTTGTTGATATTCTCCCGGGCGGTCACCTTGCCGCCCCGCTCCAGTACGCCTGTGCCGATGTTGTCGCCGATGGTCCAGACCTCGATCTCGGCCAGCCTGGGTATTTCGCGGCGGTAGTAAACTACCGGCCCCTGCCTCTCCGTGCCTGCCAGAGCTTCCCAATCCTCTTTCCCATCCAGCAACCTCACCTCCCCCGATGCCTCTCGTCGGAAGTAGTCTATCTCTCCCTGTTGGTCGGCCGGCAGACTATCGTATTCGGATTGGGAAACCTGCCTCGCCCTGCCGAAGTCGCTGTCCGTGATCCCCACCCCGACGTATTGGATGACGTCGCCGGTGAAGTCGCCCCGGGCATCGGGCCACTTCGTCGGTAGCTGTTTGGTCAGATCGATCTCGAAAACCCGCTCGTTCTTGATCGGTTTGTCCGTGGTGAAGCGCGTCCGGAAAAGGAGCTGACCGAGCGTTTTCTGTCCCTGTGAAGTGATCACCTTGAACTGCAGAAAAGGGTCTCCCAGATCTTCACTGACAAACTTGAGGACGATCCTAGTGGCCGATACCGTCCGCCCCAGATCGATCTGCACCCACCAGTCCCGCAACAGGTCGGAGGGGTCCGGTTCCCAGAAGGTGTCCATCCTGCCATCCATGAGGTCGATGCCGCTCGAGCGATTGGATCCGGCATTCAACACACCGCCGCCGAAATCGACGGCATTGAGGACGGCGTTGATGCCGGGAACGACGACTTCCTCGCCATCTATTTCCAGTCTCGTGTGCTTGCGGATGAAGGCAGGTTTCACTCCCTCATTGCTGATCTGGACCGTGTTGGCAGCGGAGTGCCAGTGTTCCCAATGCGCCCTGGAATCGACGACCACTCTGCCCGAATCCAGCGAATACCCCTCCTGTCCCCAGCACAGACATACCGCCGACAGCGTCAACGCGGAACAGACGAGTGCCGTGCGGAGGGGATCTGTTAGCCGTTGAGCGCCGACCCATCCCCGCTCGCGGTGATCCCTACCTACGCCGACTCGGGTTCTTGTCGAGTTCAGCAATAGCGCCGATGAGCGCACTTCTCTCTCCTTATCTCGCTCCCGAGCTTGCGCCCCGCTCATGTCGGAAACGCCGTTGAGCACCGAAAAAAGGGGGGCGAGGATCAACGATCTCGCCCCCCTTCAACAACAGCCGTCCTGGGTCCTTACAGCCGACCTTCCCCCTATTTGGAGAAACTCGCCTTAATGCGGCCCCAGGTGTCGTCCTCGACCGCTGTGGCGTCGGACACCCAGTTGTTTGCGTCAAAACCAAGTAGCACGTAGTCTACCAGGGAATCGGCGTGGAAGTACATGTTGATGTCGCCAGTGGAAACCCAGTAGCCGTTGTACGAATCGCCTGGGCCATTGTCATCGTCCTGAATGGCCATGCCGATGCCCATGACCTGGCCTTCCTCCAGGTTATGGGTAATCAGGTCGGGATCGTCGGGACCGGTCGAACTGGCGGGCAGGTCGTCGAAGGTGGTGAACCAACTCTCCTGAAAGAGAGTGGCGGGTCCACCGGCCTCGCCCTCGACGTTCCATCTGATGCCGGCGTAAGGCTCTACAGAGGCCCATACTCCGCCGCCCCATAACCACAGGTTGTTGTCCGGGTTATTGAGCGACTGCTGCCAGTCCTGCGCGGTGGCCCCGGCCCATCGCTCCGGATCCAGGCCTTCAATGTCTCCTTGGAACTGCCCGCCGCTGTGGTCGGCATCGATCACGAGCTCGAGTTTGTCGTTGGTGGCGTCGAGGGTGCCGTACCAGAGGTCGTCGAACCTTTCCTCCATGACGTACACAAAGTTGGTCTCTGGGCTCCAGCCGACGATGATGCGCTCGGCAAGATTGCCTGGATCCGGGTCACCCTGGGTGCCCGTGACGACCTCGATTAGGTCATCTTGGGTTACCCAGAAGACAGACGGTACGTTGTCCCAATCGCCGAGATCACCGTCTACCACGACGTCCCTGATTCCATCGACGTCGATGGGCACCTGTACCGCCGCCCAGTTCCGGTCTGTCCGCTGGTGGGCCGAACTCGGAGTGAAGGAAGCGAGAACGAGGCCCAAAACGGTAGCTATAACAATAATCCTCTTCACTGTTGCTTCTCCTTTTGTCTATAGAATGATGACTACTACTACATTTGCGTTGATTCTGAAATGCGGGCTTTCCCTCAACACCTCCTTTCAGCGCACCATTCGCTCAGCGAGCGAGAGCAAACGGGAACTGGTGATTTTGCGCAAACCCGGTTCTAACTGAAAAGCGATTTGACTTTAATATGGGAAATTATGCCCGGAAATCCAAGGAAAACTTCCAGCATGTTGATGCCCCAACTTCGAGACCGACCTGACGGGTGATGTCCTTAAAGCGTCCCCGCCCCTCGTTGCCGTAGAGCGCGTTGCTACGAGGCATTATAAGCACTAGCGAGGGTATTCATTTAACCGGACCTATGGTATCTTATGTAGGAGCGCAGAACATGAGACGGCGAATGCTCCATCTGGCATTGCTGGCGTGGGCTTCGTCGAGGGTGTGGTGGTCAAGGGGCACACTATCAGGGACATCACGGTCGATCTATCCGGCGACACGGCGGTGGAGGACGAAGCCCAGTCGCTGCTGCCTCCTCACTTGGGTAGTTCTTTCTTAAGGCGTAGATGATGCAAACACAAACGGGGCGAGTCGTTAAGTGGTCTAGAAAAACCACCATATTCATTGAAATCCTTTTGGTTCTTATCCCCTTTCTGCTGTTTATAGGACTAGAGATCTATTTGCGGCATAATAATTACGGCCTTGATGACAGGCTATTTATCCCTCAAAGCTCTTCTCTTACTTACCAACTTAATCAGGAGTTGTACCGAAAATATTATTCAATTAACAATCCAATGCTTAAACAGCTAATTCCCAAGATAAGCATGAAACAGCAGAAATCCGAAAAGGATTTTCGCATCGTTTGTCTTGGGGGATCAACGACAAGAGGGCCGTTTCCCAAGCTACTTCACGAATTATTAAAACGTTCCAACGCGGATAAAACGGTAGAAGTGGTTAACCTAGGAATAGATACCTTTAATAGTTATCAGGTTCTCGACTTCGCGAAAAAACTGCCTCAGTACGATCCCGACCTTTTGATCATTTACATGGGACATAACGAAATTTATGGACCACTTGGTGTTGCATCGAATGTGGCATTGGGCACGTCTCGCGAAGTAATCAATCTGATTTTGCGATTACGCGAAATTAAGGTATTCCAGCTAGCAAACAACTTTTACGCAAAATTAAGAGCACGTCCTAATGGATTTGAAAAGGAAGGATCGCCATATAAGATGATGGTAAACAGTTCTCTTGCCCCGCATCATCCTCTACGGGAGCAAGCCATTGAGAATTTCAGGGGAAATCTCCACGAGATTATCTCTATTGCAAATCGCCATCAAGTCCCTGTGATTTTAGGGACTATCGTTTCCAATCTTCGAGATTGGCACCCCTTTGATTCAGAACCGCCGCCAGCGTCCCTCGATGTTACCCAATGGCAACAGTTATTAAAGAATGGCAAGGCTGCGTTTGAACAAAATCATCTGGAAGAGGCGGAACGCATCTACCAAGCAGCAATTGAACTTTTCCCAGATCACGCCCAAACTCATTTTGATCTAGGTCATGTTTACCTTGCCCAAGGACATCAAGATAAAGCCAAACGATCCTTCACAGGAGCAAGAGACTTGGATATCTTACCGATCAGAGCCCCATCAGAGGTAAACGAAACCATAAAAAGTGTTGCCAAGGAAACAGACATCATATTAGCAGACCTTGAAATCGTATTTCAAGATTACGATCCCAAGAGTGTGATTGGCAAACCAATGATTGTTGAACACCTGCATCCTTCAAATGAAGGATATTATTTAATCGCAAGCCACCTAGCCAACGTCATTTTTAAAGAAGGGTTTTTGACGGCGAGTAAAAGATTGGATTTTGATGATCCATCGTTAAAAAGGGAATTGGATATAGGGGCGCTAGATGAAGGGGCCCTTGTTCGACTCAGACATATGTTGAAGATATGGCCATTTAATATCAACAATGAAGGTTATCAATATCCTTGAAGTTAAAAGAAAATTTCCGCTAGGATATGTCTGCGCTCATTCCTGCCCGTTGCAGACGCGAAAAGAATACAGGTTCGTAGCCTCGAGTTCGAAACGCAGTTGCACGACTCGCCCCGTGAGTTCGCTCAGGTCGCTGCGCCCACCCCAGTCCATGAGGGCTCCCGTCTCGTCGCCGCAGAACGGGGTGCACTGCACAGCGGCAAACCCGGGAATGGGTCGCCCCTGTTCATCTTCGATCTGCACCCTGACCCCGCCGCTGCTGTCTGTTGAAGGGTCAGGACTCGGGCCACTGGTGGCCGCGTTCAGCCGCAGTTGGCTCCCGTTCCAGGTAAAGGGACGGGTAAGGACATATCCCGGACTTGTGGCATCGAGAGAGCAGAAGCCATCTAGGCGAATGGTGGCTAGGCCGATGCGCCCGTCGTGGTCGGCGGCCGGGGCATTGTGCGGCACGGTAAAGCCGGAGTAGAACAACCACAGCCGTCCGTTTCTCTCCACCGGTGCCGAAACGGGATAGATCTGCGCGTGATCGAAGGCACCGCCCCGGTACTCGTTGGTCGGTACCAGATGCATGAACAGCTTGCGGTCGGCCGTGCGGTCCCAGTGCAGGCCGTCGCGACTGGAGACCAGTTGCATATCCAGCGTCTGGGGGTATGTGTGGTACACCCACAGAACGCCCAGGTACTGGCCTGCATGGGGAAAGGCGGACAGCCCGTAGAACTGGGTGTCGGGAGGGTCAAAGGCGTCGGGTGCCAGCACGCGGCGGGTCCCGCTCCAGTGCAGGAAATCCTCGCTCACCATGCGCGAGACCATGCGGATCGGCCGGGCCGGCGTCCTCGCCTTGTGATACAGCCAGTACTCACCCGACGCCGGATCGCGCATGACGCTGAAGGTATCGCCCGTCGCCCGGCGGGGCACGACCGGGCTGTCTTCCCACGGCCGCCAGCGGACGCCGTCTGCGGAAAAAGCCGCGTGGATTCCGTCGCCCGTCGGCGTCCAGTAGAGCAGTTTGTAGCGCCTTTCGGCATCCCTTTCCGCCGAGTCCTTCAGGACGCAGTGGGTCCACTCCACGTCGCGGAGAAGGATGTTGTTGGCCGTCGATCCATCGAACTCCTCCAGCCCGAGTTCCGGCTTGTCCCAGTTGGCGCCGTCCGACGACGTGGCGTAGCAGAGGTTCTTCCCGGCATCCGGTCTGTCCCGGCTCGGCTGAGCGTTGTACCACATCTTGAAGCACCCATCCTCCTCGTCCCAGATGACCGTCCCCGGCTGCAGGACCAGATATCCCTCCCAGGGCCGGTCGGGTATGAGCACAGGGTTGGCTTCGTGTCTGGCCGGGTGATGGACCGAGCGCCAGACGTTCTCCGTTTGCGCCAGCATTGCGTCGTCGCAGAAAATCTGCGTCCCAACGTGTTGGGGCATCGGATGGCCTCCTTTCTCAGACGGGCAGCGGCGTGAACTGCAGGCTGTACAGGTCGGCGTCGCTGAGGGCGAAGCGCAGACGCACCGGTTTGCCGGCCAGTCCGCGGACGTCGGCGGCGCCTTTCCAGGTGACCGTGTGCTCCAGGTAGTCGCCGTAGATTTCGTCGCAGTCGCCCAGGGCGTACCCCTTCAGCGTCTTGCCGTCGCCGTCTTGGATCTCGACGCGCACCGAGCCGGCCGCGGATGTGGCCGCGTTCAGACTCAGGGCCCCGCCCTCGAAGGTGAAGGGCCGCGTGATCAGCTCGCCCCCCTTCAGCGGCGCATTGGCGGAGACGAAGCCGTCTAGGCGCAGCGTGAAGCGCCGCAGCCGGCAGGCGTCGCCTCGGTAGTAGCCCTCGGTGGTGAAGATCGACAGCTCCTTAGGTGCCGTCGGCAGATCGTTGGCCGTCTCCAGAATGCCCCAAGCCGTCATGTTGTTGCGGTTCTCCCAGCGCTCCGGCTGCAGTCCGGGCCGCACGAAAGCCTCGCTCCAGCGCTTGAAGTGCAGGCCGTCGCGGCTGGTCATGTACACGGCGTCCGACACGCCGCTGGCGGTGTTGCCGGGCATGCGGCGATCCGGCACGAAACGCTTGGGGAAGCCCATGTAGATGTGCGGGGCCCGATGGTAGGAGGTCACCGCGTTGGTGTAGAGATGCTCGACGGGCGCGTCGGCGAAGTCGAGCCACTGCGGCTTCGTCCAGCGGCGGAAGTCCTTCGAGGTGCAGGTCATGATGTTGCGCACCCGTTCCCCGCCGGGGTAGATGGAGTCTCGGTGGTAGTCGACGTAGCAGCCGCGCAGCGGGTCGAAAAAGGCGAGGTTCAGCGAGTCGAAGGCGCCCACGGTGATCACCGGCTTCTCCGACAGCAGGCTCCAATGTACGCCGTCGGCCGACTTGAAGGCGTAGAGGGCCTGCTCCTCGGTGGTGCGCGCCAGTGCGCTCCCCAAGGCTTTGTATTCTTCCCCCTCCCGGCAGTCCGGGTTGCGGTCGCGGAAGGGCGCGAAGTTGTGCGCGCCGATGCCGTCCCAGACGATGTTGTTGCGCGTCGAGCCTTGGTAGTTGACCAGGCCCAGCTCCGGCCGGTACCACTCGATGCCGTCGCGGCTTTCGGCGTAGCATACGACCGGCCGGTAGTGGTTGCCTGACGGGTCGTAGTGCGAGCCGCGATAGTAGGCGCGGAACAGCTTGCCGTCTTGGAATACCGTGTGGTAGGCGCTGGTGTTGCCCTCCCACGGCGCGTCGTGGTCGATCGCCACGTTCCGTGGCACTGGCTTCTGCAGGCGCAGCTCGACGCCGCGCAGCCGCTCGATCAGGTAGTCGTCGACTAACAGCTCGCGCCGGTTGCCCAGCTCGATGACGCCCGTCGGGGTACTGTTGGCGGTCTTTCTCTTCGTCTTCGTCTTCGATCTCTTTTTCTTGGCCATCTCCGGTTTCCTTTCTGTATTGCGGGCTACCCTGCCGACGATCGGCCTTCAGATCTGGGTCAGGAAGCTGCCCGTGGTGCCCGTGGCGTAGTCGATCACTAGGAATACCCCGGCCCCGACGATTTCGCCCAGGATTAGACCCAAGAAAAAGGGCCGCAAGTTGCGGTAGAGGCGCACGCCGCCGTAGCGCAGGATCACCAGCTTCAGGAACCAGGCCAGCAGGGCGCTGCAGAAGATGTGACCCGTCTTCCAATTGGCGGCGATCGTGAACCCGAGCGGGTTGAGGGGCCACCACAGGAAGTGGTGGCGCGCCCACATGAGCGCCGCCATCACGCCTGCCCCGATGCCCATGAACTGATAGGCGTCCCAGCGCGGGCCTTCGGGTTCGGCGGCGATACGCGGGGCCATGTCCATGGGTCCGAAGTGGGTGGACTGCCAGGAGAAGAACAAGGGGTTGAGGTTGATGCCGCCGTACTCGTACGCCATGACTAGGGTGACGTAAGAGGAGCCCGCTAGGCTGACTAGGATGGCCAGGACAATGGCCCAAAACAGCCGGCGCTTCTGGCCGCGGATCATTTCGCTCATCTTCAGCCCGTTGGCGACTGAGGCCATCACGAAGGAGCGGACCTCGGCGTGCCAGCCGTAGGAGAAGCCGAGCGCCACCAAGCCCTGGGTGCCGATGGAGGAGGTGCCGACCGCGGAGATCACGAAGGTCGAGGTCATCAGGGGCGGACGCATGGCCGGGATGCCGCCCTCGGCGACCACCCGCGTCAGCGCCATGAACAGGATCATGGCGCCGAAGACGAACAGCACTGCCACCGGGAAGGGCAGGCCGATCGTCGACAGCCAGATGGCGACGGTCAGCAGGCCGGCAAGCAGCCCGAAAAACGCCTGCCGATAGGAGAGGATCTCGCCGCTGTCATCGATTTCCCGCAGCCCGCCGACGGCCTTTGCCACCACATCGCGCAGGTGCCGACGCGCCACCCACAGCCCGACGACGACGAAGGCGATCATCGCCCCGAGACCCTGGTGGGCTAGGAAGGGATCTTCGGAGTAGAAGTCGATCCGCTGCGTACTCTGCACGCCGATCGTGTTGAAGATGCCCCGCTGCAGCCTGACGAGGACGTAGAAGACCCAGATCGAGGCCGAGATGTCGAGGTTGACGAAATAGAAGAACCCGGTCCAGGGCGGGCTGAACCAGAAGCTGAGCCAGGTGTTGCCGAACAGGGGCACGCCCACGGCGCGCTCGAAGCGGGGAAACTCCGGAAAGTAGGAGTGTAAGCCGTTGACGCTCAACAACAAAAAGGAGACGGCGAAGCCTAGCCACATGGTCTTGTTGGTGAAGAACGAGCGGCCTACAGCGCCGCCGCCCTCCCGCCGCATCATCTCCATCGGCACTTGCACCAGCGCGTAGCTGAGCTTCTCGTTGTCGACCCACTGCTTGCGTAGAATGACCATCGCGCAGATCATGGCAAAGGCGAGGGCGAGAAAGAAGCCGAACCACAGGCTCAGGGGCACGACCCAGGCACCCCAGGGAATCGAGGCCCCCTCGGGCAGCCCCTCAAAAAAATAGCGGGCCACGTTCTCGCCGCGCGGGATCATCCACTGGGGGATGTATTGATTGTAGAGGGAATCCCAGTTGTTCTCGGGCGTGGCGTAGTAGGTCGACCCGAGGAGGCAGGGGATCATGAACTGAGTGAAGCCCATGCCGGGGATGCAGCAGGCCACCACCAGCATGATGTAGATGGTGATCAGTTCCGCCCGGGTCAGCGCCAGCCATCGGTGGAGGAGGCCGACTGCGGCACTGGCCAAGACGAGGAAGAAAAATAAAAAGAGGGCGGCCGGGGTGCTGAAGTTGAGGGTTAGGTAGGAGCCTCGGATCTCATTCGTCGCGTAGGTGTCGCAGATGTTGAGCACCAGAGCCAGCACTGCCCCGATGAGGATGCCCCGCAGCGGGATCCTCTGCAGATCCCGCGCCTGCTGTCGGTCCCCCTGCGGAGGTGCCGTCATCGGGGGCGTGGCTGGTGGTGCGTCGCGAGGCGGCGGTCGCAACTGTCGCGAGGCGGCAGCGGTCGCAACGGCCAAGCGCTCACATCCGGGCCCGTCACCGCAGCGGTGACAACCCCGAGGAGCGGGCCGTTTTTCTCATGGTTTTGCCCGTGTATAGGCATAACTCGTATCAAGCGCTTAATTTCTTACTTTGATTTCTTCATCTGATTTTTTGTCCTAAATTTAGGCCCGAAAAGCCTAACTTGGCAAGCATCCTCCTCTGGTATGGGACAATGTGGTCCTCTATGGAGAATATGTCATCAACCCCAAGATGATCCGCAACCGCCCCGCTTTGGTCGGTACCCAGATACCAGCGTTCACGGATACTAGCGTTCACTCATAACTAGTAGGGCGTGCTCTGATGGCTCAGGTTCTATCTAATCGCACCGTCGTCCGGGACGGTTGGCACAATATGTGTTCCGACCTCTGCTTCTGGCGGGACACCTTCTGGCTGGTCTACGATCGGACTTCGGCACACACAGCGCCTGACGGCGTCATCGTTCTGCTGAGATCGGCGGACTTGAGACGCTGGGACGAGGTCGCCGTCTTCAGGACGCCCAACGACGCGAGGGACGGGAAACTCGCGGCTACCGACGATGAGCTCTTCGTGTTCTGCGCCGACAGCAGATATGAACCGATCGCCGGACGGAAGCGGCAGGTAATCCACTCTTACGTCTTCGTTTCGGACGACGGCTACAGTTGGTCGGCACCGACGGGAATACTCGACAGAAACTACTGGCTGTGGCGCGTGAGGGTACACGACGGGGTCTTCTACTGTGCCGAAAAGGGGGGTGAGCTCCTTTCCAGCCAAGACGGCCGCAACTGGACGTTCGTTTCCAGAATTCCCGATGGTGAGGGCGCAACCCCGCAGGAGCTGCAGGAAGCCCGCGAGCTCGACCACCGCACGACGCCGCGATTCAACGAAGCGGACGTCATCTTCCGACCGGACGGAGAGCTGTGGTGCGTATCCCGGACGAGGGAGCCCGACCAGCATTCGCTCCTCTACACTTCCATCCCCCCTTACAAGGAGTGGTCGTGCGTGGACCTCGAGACGCTGATCCAATGTCCGGCGCTGTGCGAATCGGGAGGGAAGGTGTACGCGGCCGGGCGCCGCGACCCCACCGCACCTTGGATTCCGCAGCACTCGCCCGCGGGCAACACTGGGATTTTCCTGCTGGGTCGGGATGGAGTGACGCCGGTATTCGCGCTGCCGAGCGACGGGGACGCGGCCTATCCGGGTCTTCTCTCGCTCGAGGCGGACCGGCTGATCATCAGCTACTACTCGCAGCACGCCTATCTGAGCGGCGTGGTCGAGGGCGAGAAGAGACACCTCCCCCACATAGAGCGGTGGGGGGCTCTCCGGCGAGACGCGCCCCCGCCCGGCTACGAGCTGTCGCACTTCAAGAGCGGGCCTGCCGACATCTTCGTCGCCGAAGTCGATCTAGCGGCCGAGAACGTGGAGGCGTCATTCTGAGGAGAGCGGCCTTATTGCGACCAAGCTTGAGGGTCCAGCCCAAGGCTCCGTGCGGCCTCGATGATGTGGCCCCAAGTCGTGTCGTCGATGGGAATACCCTCTTCTTGGCGCTGGTGCCCCGTGCGGTATTCAGGGTCGCCGGGCAGCAGTATCTCGCCGATATGCGGATCAACCCGGCTGGTGGATACATGGCGGATTAGGCTTTCGAGCTCGTCGAAGTAGTAGTCCATTTCGACGAAGTGCTCGATGTTGTACACCGTTAGGTGTAGCCCGTTGCTCTGCATGACGGTCTCGCCGTTGGCACAGCCCTGACCGCTGAGGGCCCCGCCTAGGATCTCAACTATCATACTCAGGCAGTACCCCTTATAGGCCACCGGGCCGCCGAAAGGCAGGATCGCGCCGGGCGGATCGCCGACAAAGGCCTCTGGATCGGTAGAGGGGTTGCCATCGTGGTCGATAATCCGCCCCTCGGGTAGCTGTTCTCCCCGGTTGTGGGCGACGCGGACCTTGCCCTCGGCGCAGACCGAAGTGGTCATATCGACCAAGAGCGGATCGGCGTTGCGCCGAGGTGCAGCGCAGGATATGGGGTTGGTGCTGAGCTTGCCGTCGATCCCACCGTAGGGAGCAATCTGGCGCCCGAGATGACCGGCGTTGCAAAAGGCTAGGCCGATCATGCCTTGGCGGGCGACCTGTAGCGGATAGGCCCCCACCCGGCCAACGTGCCCGCAGTTGCGCAGCGTGGCGGTAGCGACCCCGTACTGGGCGGCCTTGTCGATGGCTAGCTGGGTGGCGAAGGTCCCGCCGATCTGGCCCATAGTGCTGCCGCCATCGACGACCACTGTGCAGGGTCTTTCGCTGACAATAGAGGGCTGGCCTTTGGGATCAAAGATGCCGTCTTGGATCTGTTCGACGTATTCGTAGAGGCGCAGGCTGCCGTGCGAGTCGTGTCCGTAGAGAGAAGACTCGACTAAGTGGTCGGTCACGGCGCGGGCGCTGGCGGGAGGGCAGCCGGCCGTCTCGAAAAGCTGGTACCCTATCTGGCGCAGGTCGTCGGGTTTGATGTGCGGCATTAGTTAGTTGCTCCCTCGAGGACGCGCTCGATTTCTCGTTCCCAAGTCTCAGCGACTCGCACGCCGTATTCGGCTTGGCCACCAGTGGCTTCCGGCCCCACCAAGATGGGCTGGCCGCGTCTTTGGCCGATGAGCTTGGCGCGATCGACGCAGGCGGTGTGCAGGAAGTGAAAGGCAAGTCCGGCGCGCTCGCGATTGGTGGTATTTGCCTTGGTGGAGTGGGCGGTGCCGTAGCAGAAGAAAACGACGCCACCGGCCTTTAGCTCAATGGGCACGGCGCGTTCCTCGGGTACTTGGCAGTGGATGTGGTGATCGGAGTAGGGGTCGCGGCCGTGCGGATATTCCTCTTTGAAGGAGTCGTGCACGACGTGGATGGTGCCATTTTCGATGGTTGCGTCGTGAACGGCAACCCACATGGCAGTGCCTTTTAATGGGTCGTCTATTTTGAAATAGGCGTTGTCTTGGTGCCAGTCTGTGCCGATGCCGTGTCCGGCCGGCTTGAGAAACATCTGATCTAGGTGTAGGATGAAGGGAGTGCCGATGAGCTGTGAAATGGAGATGGTGACTTTTTCGTCAAAGGGCAGGGCGCGGATGAGATCGCTTTTGTCGTACAGAGGAATCAGTTGCAAATTGACCTTGGTGGTGGAGGGAGTCTCGCCGTCGCCCTCGGTGGCGACATTGCGGACCAAGCCCTCGCGTTTGAAGCGCTCGACTTCGGCTTGTATGGCTTGGACTTCGCGGGGAGCAAAAAAATCGAGCACCGCAACGTAGCCGTGATTTTTGAAATGGGTTACTTGGGCGTGGGAGAGAGACACGGGTGGTTCCTCGTCTTGTGCAGGGTGGCGGGACTAGGTTGCGCGCTGAGAGGCTCGCGCCAACTCGCATAAGAGCGCGGCCGCAGTGCGGATGCCGCGGTGAAAGTCGCGCATGGAAAAGCGCTCGTTAGGGCCGTGCCAATTGTCGGTGATTTGCCCTAGGCCGATGAGCAGGACCGGTGCGCCCGTCGCAGCGGCAAAATCGACGACGATGGGGATGGAGCCGCCCTCGCGGGTAAACACCGGCTCGATTCCGAATCCCTTGCGCATCGCCGCGAGCGCAGGCTCGACTAGTGGATGGTCTAGATCCAAATAGTAGGCCAGTGAGCAATGCTGGTTTTTGAATTCGACGCGGGTGTCTGCGGGCAGACGAGCGCGGATGTGCTCTTCGAGGGCAGCTTGGATGTGTTCGGGGTTTTGGTCGGGCACTAGTCGGCAAGAGACGGCCGCTCGGGCTACCGCCGGTATGACGGTGCGCGGACTGCCGCCGCGGAGGAGGTTGATGTCGAGCGTGGGACGAGTCCAGCGTCTTTCGAGGAGGGAGTATTCCCGTTCTCCCACCAGCGAGGGCACGCCCAAGGTGCGGCAATAGGCTTCCTCATCAACCGCGAGGGCAGCGTAGAGGCTTTTTTCTCGGGCCGAAAGCGGCTGCACCCCCTCGTAGAAACCGGGCACAGTGATATGCCCGTCGGCGTCAATGAGGTCGGCCAAGGCGTTGACGAGTAGTTGATTGGGATTGTGGACAATCCCGCCGAAAAGACCGGAATGCACGTCCTGGGTCGGCCCCAAAACCTCGACTTCGGTATAGACAATACCGCGCAGACCCAAAGTCAGCGAGGGCTGGTCCGGCCCGTACATGCTGGTATCGGAAATCACCGTACAGAGCACTGGGGCAAATTCATCAAGCCCACCCTCGGCCACAAACTGGCTCAACGCAGCGCTGCCGCATTCCTCCTCGCCTTCGATCAGGAAGACCAGATTGAACGGAAGCTGATTCCCATTGGCGAAGACGACTTCGGCCGCCTTCAGATGCGCGAAGCAGGGCCCCTTATTGTCGCTGGCCCCTCGGGCGATTAGGAAGCCATCCCGCTCCTCGGCGGCAAAGGGATCCACCTCCCAAGCCGAGCGCGGATTGTCCACGCCTTGGACATCATAATGACCGTAGATCAAGACGGTGGGTCGGTCCGGCGAGAACGCGGGGCTACGGGCAAGAACCAAGGGATTGGTAGCGGGCCTCACTTGGATCTTCTCGACCTCGAACCCCATTTGCTCGAATTGGCCGACGAGGAAATCGGCCGCTTGGGCGAGGCCCTCGCCTGTATCGTCATCGGCCCCAGCACTGACGCTGGGGATGCGTATAAAGGATTTCAGTTGTTCGATATAGGCCCGCTGCTGCTCGTCGATACACAGCAGCGCTTTTTCCAAGGCTACGCCTTCCTCTCGCATCGCTTCTCTGTTCTCTGATCGTCTTCCCCACCCTGCAGCCTAGCCCGCCAGCGCGCATTTCGACCAGCGGTGGTGCTCTTGCTGAGGTCGGGTTTATTCATTAGCTTTTTGCAAAACAAAAATTGAGAATCAAGTCCGATTTGCCCGCCTTGCCCGCTTCCCGCAACTGTGCAATATAAGTTTTTACATCGGACTGTAAAGTTCCGTTCATCATCCCCTTGGATAGTATAGCCCGCAGCGATGAGCGGTTGACTTTCTCACACCCCTATATCCACTACCGTTTACAAGAAGGAACGCACTGGAAAATGGGAGAATTACCTGTTGCTATTAATGGCTTTGGTCGAATCGGCCGCTTGGTATTCAGGGCTGCCGTCGAGCAAGGTGGGCTCGAGATCAAAGCTATCAATGATCTAACCGACGCTAAAACACTTGCCCACCTGCTCAAATACGATTCCACCCACGGCCGCTTCGCCGGCGAGGTAGAGGTTGCTGGCGACGACTTGGTCGTCGATGGCAAGGCGATCCGCATCTTGGCCGAGCGCGATCCCGCAGATTTGCCTTGGAGCGATTTAGGAATCGAAGTAGTGCTGGAGTCGACGGGATTTTTTACCGAGGCTAGCAAGGCTCGCGCCCACATCGACGCTGGGGCCAAGAAGGTCGTCATTTCCGCTCCGGCCAAGGGCGCGGACATAACCGTGGTCATGGGCGTCAACGAGGGAGCCATCCAAGCGGGCCACGAGATCATTTCCAATGCTTCGTGTACGACCAACTGTTTAGCCCCGATGGTCAAAGTCCTACACGAAAAGTTCGGCCTCGTCAAAGGCATGATGAATACGATTCACTCGTACACCGGCGACCAACGCCTGCTCGATGCCCCGCACAGCGATATGCGGCGGGCGCGCTCGGCGGCGGCATCGATGGTACCCACAACCACGGGGGCCGCAGCCGCCGTAGGTGAGGTGCTACCCGAGCTTGATGGCAAGCTCGACGGCTTGGCCATCCGCGTGCCAACTCCCGACGGTTCGCTGACCGATTTTACCGCCGAACTCAACAATGCCGCGGACGCCGAAGAAATCAACACAGCGTTCCAAGCTGCTGCGGCCAACTCGTTGGCTGGCATCCTCGAATATTCCGAGGAGCCCTTGGTCTTGGCCGACATCATAGGCAACCCGCACTCGTGTATTTTCGACGCGCTTTCGACGAATGTTCTCGAAGGCAATATGGTCAAGGTTCTTGGATGGTACGACAACGAATGGGGCTACTCCAATCGCTGTGTGGATTTGCTGCGCAAGCTCGGCCAATGACTCAATACGAAGCCCTGCGCCTTAGGCGGAGACAGAAAGGCGAAACGCATGTTTGAGGAAGTCTGGAGAGCCTACGAAGAAAACGAACTAAGCCACAGTGCGGCCCATCACCTGATGGCGGTCCACGAGTTGCGCGAGGCGCACGGCTACGCCCGCGTCTCGGATGTCGCCAAGCATCTGAGCATCACCAAAGGTAGCGTCTCGACAGCCATGAAGCACCTCAAGGAGCGCGGCTATGTGCAAGAGGATCTCAATCGCTTCCTCGAACTTACCGAACAGGGCTTGAAAGTGGTGCAGGAGGTCGAGGAAACGCGCTTGGTCGTACAGCGGTTCCTTAAAGATGCCCTCGGTATGGATGAGGACGACGCCATGATCGACGCCTGTAAGGTCGAGCACCTAATCAGTACGGAAGCGCGGATGCGGCTGGTCCATTTTCTGCGCGTGTTGTTTTCGGAAAAACCTGCGGCCAATGGGTTCCTCCAGATGTTCCGCGAAGATGCCCTAGAGTCTAGCAATGGCGACGTGAAAGCGTGAAACCTCTGCGGCCTGTTATGGCTACCCCCTGGTTGCCCTAGCAGAGAGCGAGTAGATTCTGAGAGGACATAGCTTCTATCTATCAGGCCGGACGTCGTCCGGCCTTTTTTTGAGTGAACAATGCTAGGTTTCCTTCTGCGACAATTTCTGCCCGTTGGTTTGTTGGTCGTGGCCGTGGTGGGTTTCTTCTTTCCCCGTCCAGGCCTTTACATGGCCGAACTACCCACGCAGTACGTCGCGGTTGGCCTCATCTTTTTCTTGTCGGGTCTGATGCTAAAGACCGACGAAGTCCACGCCGCCCTCGCCGCGTGGAAGGCGACGTCCTGGGGGTGTGTTTCGATTCTCTTTGCCACGCCCTTTCTCGGTGCGGCGATCGCGTTCCAACTTCCGATGGAGCCCGCCTTCCAATTCGGTCTGGCCCTGTTCTGCTGCATGCCGACGACCCTGACTTCGGGCGTGGCGCTGACGGCGCAGGCCCGGGGCAACGTCGCCTTGGCCTTGCTTTTGACGGTGCTGACCAATATCGCCGGTATCTTCACGGTGCCCTTCGTGTTGGCGCATCTTCTGAGTTCCCTAGGCCAGGTCGAGCTTTCGGCTAGCGATCTGTTCGCCAAACTCTGTCTTTCGATCTTGCTGCCCTTGGGTGTCGGCAAGTACCTGCGGCGCTTTGCCGTCGATTGGATTGACGCCCAGCGCTCGCAGTTGACTTTGGCCAGCAACGCGGCGCTGATCTCGATTCCGTGGATGAAATTCAGCGAGTCTTCCGGACGGCTAGCCCAGATAGAACCTGCGAGCTTGTTGATTCTGGTAGTGTCTGGATTGGCAATCCACGCACTCTACCTGCTGCTCAACGGCGGCGCTTGCGCGCTTTTGCAACTCGAAGCGGCGGCGCGCAAGACCGTTGTGCTGATGGCCAGCCAAAAGACCTTGCCGGTGGCGATGACGGTGCTGGCATTTTTGCCGGATTCGGCGGTCTCGCCCGAGCAGAAGGGGTTGCTAGCAATACCTTGTATTGTATTTCACCTAGGGCAGATTTTCATGGATGCAGTTATCGCGACGCGGTGGGGGAACCGTGCAGCAGGTTAGGTGTTCTCACAGTGCAGGCTATGGCTCTCTTTTAATGGAGAGGAAGACTATGCGATACTTGATTGCGGCGGCATGGATCGCCGTTTCCCTCGTTGCTTGTGGCGACTCGGAGTCTGTTGTTGGAGATGACAATGGAGACCAGCGGACCGAGGAAGGCGACCGTGCACAGCTAGCGGAGATGCGAGGGGAAATCGACGCGCTCATCGGCGACGCTGCAGGCGCGTCCATTGCGGACTGTCGCTACGCGGGCGTAGGCTCCAAGCCCTGCGGCGGGCCTTGGGAGTTTGTAATTTACTCCGCCTCGTCAACCGATTCGACGGCATTAGCCGAGCGGCTGACAGCGTATAACGCCTTTGAAGCTGAGATGAACGAGCGCTATGGGTTAGCTTCGGACTGCTCAGTGCCCAACGCGCCGGTGTTGGCGTATAGAGATGGACGGTGCGTCGCCGAGTGACGCCTTGCTTTAAGATCGTTGATCAACTCGGACCGCTCTGCTCAAATCTGCGAACGGTAGATCGCGTCGACCAATTCCATGGTCTTGGTCGCGTCGTCGAAATTCGTTTCGGGATCTTTTCCCTTTAACATGCAATCCACAAAATGGCGGTTGATATCGTAGGGGCCGAAGGCTCGATAGTCCTCTGCGCTGCCGGCCAAAACGGTAGGGTCCAACTCGTCGATAGGTTCGGTCTTGTTATCGGCGTAGAGCTGACCGCCTTCTTCGGGGTCGCCGAAGAAGGAGATGCCGGGGGCATGGACCTCGACGCTGAATATCCGCCGACCGGCCATGAAGTTGTTGAGCAAGAGTCCGGTGGCCCCGCTGCTGAAACGGACTAGGGCTAAGTGGACATTCCAGTGGTCGGCGTCGAGGCGGCGCGAGTCGCTGGCAACGGATTCGACTTCGCCACCGCATAGATAGCGCAAGGTGTCGACGGCGTGGATGCCATCGCAGGTAAGCATGTCCAACGCTCCGCGATAATAGGGCGCGCCGCCGACCCAGTTTTTGTAAAAGCTGGCGTGGGCGGTGTGCACGGACCCGCGCTTTTCGCACAGCGTTTTACCTTGGCGAATGACGGGGGCAAAACGGCGTTGGAAGGCGACGCCGGTCAAGACCTTGTGGCGGCGGGCTAAAGCGGCGAGTTGGCGGATTTGCTCAGTGGTAACGGCGGGGGGTTTTTCGATAATGAGATGGCAGCCGTGTTCAATCACGGTGGCGCAGATGTCGAAAAGGTGGTGCGGAGGCATGATGGCGTAAACCGCGTCGGGTTTTTCGCGTTCGAGCATTTGGCGGTAGGCGCTGTAGCGACCTTTGATGTCGTAGAGGTCACAGGTTTTGTGCAGGCGCTGTTCGTCGAGTTCGGCGACGGCGACTAGTTGGGCCTCGGGGATGTCGCGCAGTGAGGGGTAGTGGGCCATCAGGGCGCGGCCACCAGCGCCGATGAAGGCGACGCGGAGTTTCTTGCGGGCGCGACCTTTGTACTTGGGTCGCGTTTTGGCTTTGGCCATGTCTATTCTCCGGACGCAGCTATGAGTGAAGATGCGCGGTCACGTTGCCTGTCTGAATGGCTGCTGGGGCTACTCCTCTCGCTCCTTAAAATTTTCCGCCCGACGCAGTGCTTCGACGCCGGATTCGGCGAGCGAGATCGGAAAGTGAACGGGACGGTTGCCCTCTAGCTGCGACTGGTAGATGGCCATGACCATTTCCAATGAGCGGCGGCCCACGGCGCCGTCGCTGCGCAAGGTGCCGCGGCCTTCCAAAGCGTCGATCAACTCGGATAGTGCAGCGACGTACGTAGAAGCCGGGGCCGGCCGTTCGACTTCGACTTCTTCGAGGCTGCTCCACTCAAAGCCGCTGTCGGGCTCAGACAGCGTGACCTCGGACTGAAAGAGGCGGACCTGCTCGAGGTCCATGCGAATCAGGCCGGTCGAGCCGCGCAGTTCAAAGGCGTTGTCGTTGTACTGTGTCAGCTCGGCACCGAAGATCAGCCCGGTGGCCCCCCCTTTGAACTTGAGCATCGCGGCCGAAAAATCCTCGACAGCCCACGGACGCATGCGCTGCTCAGCCATGCCGCATAGCCAATCCACTTCGCCGGCGTAGAGATCCATCAAGTCGAAATAGTGGGTGAAGTCGTGCAGTAAGGGCCCTTCATTTTCGCTGCGCCACCAAGGAGCCGGCTTGCCCCCATCCATGTAGCAATAGATGTGGTTGAACTCGCCGATAGCTCCCGCGTCGAGGAGCGTTTTGGCGAGAACCCACTCGGAGTGCCAGCGGCGGTTGTGGTTGATCTGCAAAAGCACGTCCTCCGCTTGGCAAGCCGCGATCATCTGGTCGCATTCCTCCAGCGAAAGGGCCATTGGTTTTTCGCAGATGATGGCTTGGGTCGAGGAGGCTTGGGCGCAGATAGTGACCATTTCGGCGTGGAGTTCGGGGTGGGTGGCGACGATGCAGATGTCGGGCTGGACTTCGGCGAGCATTTGCCGATAGTCGTGGTAGAGCGCCTCGACGCCGAAGCGCTCGCCAAAGGCGTCGAGCTTTTCGCGCCCCCGGTTGACGCCGGCGACCAACTCGCAGGAAGGGTGTTGAGTGACGGCGGCGGCGTGGTTGTCGGGCAGGTCGGAGAAACTGAACTGATAGCCGACGCGACCCGTGCCGATGATAGCAACGCGATACGTGGACATGAAACCTCCAGCTTTAGAAGAGATCGAGTTGAGGAGCAAGCACACCTTCGAGGGCGAGCAACGCCCTTTTGATCGGCAGTCCTCCGGCATAGCCGACCAGCGCACCATTGCTGCCAACGACGCGGTGACAAGGCACGACAATCGGCAGGGGATTCCGGCCATTGGCCAAGCCGACGGCGCGGATCGAGCTTGGGTTGCCGATGCGGCGAGCTAGCTCCAAATAGGAGATCGTCTCGCCGTAGGGAATTTCCGCGAGTGCGGCCCAGACTTTGCGCTGAAAAGCTGTCCCTTGGGGGTTGAGCGGTAGGTCAAAGCTACGTAGATGACCGGCGAAGTAGGAATCGAGCTGGTCGGCAACTGGATAGGGCAGATCAGTCACGGCCTGCCAATCCGACGGCGGGGTAAAGTCGCCGCTCTCGAAATAGATGTGTCGCAAGCCCGCGGAGTCACCGGCTAGGAGCAACTCGCCGATGGAACTGGACACTGTAGTGTAAAGCAGATTTTCAGTGGTCATAGCGATCCTAGTGCGATCTCCCAATGTAAACAGGTTGGTCTAGACCGTCGAGCCGCCAAGGGAAATGAACTTAGCTGGTCGGTTGTAGCGCCTGAAAGTCCGTCCCCGTCGGCTCCTGAAAAACTCGCAGATCAAAGGCGGGCACAATGGCGAAGATGTGGTCGAAAATGTCGGCCTGAATCGCCTCGTAGTTGGCCCAGACGATATCCTTGCAGAAGACGTAGATTTCGAGGGGTAGCCCCTTGGAGGTCGGCGCTAGCTGACGCACCAGAAAGGTCATCTCTTGGTTGATCTGCGGATGGTTTTTCAGATAGGCCTGCACATAGGCGCGGAAGGTGCCGATGTTGGTCATGCGCCGGCCATTTACCAGATGCGAGAGATCCACCTGGTTGAGCTTGTTGTATTCGGCTAGCTCTTGCTTCTTGCGCTCGATGTGGGCGGTGATGTACTGGATTTTGGCAAAGCGGGCGAGCATTTCCTCGTCGCAAAACTTGACGGTGCTGACATCGAGGTAGATCGCCCGCTTGATCCGCCGCCCGCCCGACTCCTGCATCCCGCGCCAGTTTTTGAACGACTCGCCAATCAGTGCGTACGTGGGAATGGTCGTGATGGTCTTGTCCCAATTCTGCACCTTGACCGTCGTCAGCGTGATGTCGATCACGTCGCCGTCGGCTCCGTACTGAGGCATTTCAATCCAGTCGCCGTAGGCGACCATGCGATTTACCGAGATCTGGATGCCGGCGACCAACCCGAGGATCGAGTCGCGGAAGACCAAAAGCAAAACCGCGGTCATCGCCGTCAGGCCGCCGAGCAAGTAAAGCGGCGATTGGCCGATTAGAGTTGCGACGACGACGATGCTGCCGAGCAAAAAGAGGATGATCTTGAGGAACTGCACCGGCCCCTTGATGGAGATTTCGTGCGAGGTCCTAGTGCTGTTGTAGATGCGGACGCCCGCGCTTATTAACGCCTCGATGGCTAGTAAGCCGGAGAGCACCAGATAAATATGCGCCGCGGTCTGGATGATTTTGACGGAAACGGGATGACCTTCTAAGGCCATTGGCCCTAGGTGGTAGAAGATGAGGCCGGGGACTAGATGGGCCAGCCGGTGCAGGACCCGGCACTCGATTAGGACATCGTCATAGGGAAAATCGGTGCGGTGAATGATGGCGGCGCAGCCTCGGAGTAGCGGTCCTCTGGCTAAGCGATGGGCGAGCAAGGCGACGAAGGCCACCACAGCTAAGGCGACCAGTGCGGCGAGGTCTTCACTGAGGTCTTGGCCGAGACCCCATTCGAGAAATTGGCTACGCAGTAAGTTGAGCATCTGTTGTCATTAAAAAAGACGGTGGTTAAGGCGGCTCGCGGGGGTGGGCTTGGGTGCCGGTCCAACCTGGGCTGGAAAGGGGGAGAGTCGCGTTACTCTGGAACGGCTAGAGCTGAAGGAAAGTCGACGAACAGGGCCGATTGCTCTTGCTCGCCGCCATAGGAGTAAAAGCTCAAACGACCTTCTTCATCGACAAGCCAGAATTCTTGGGCACCCCGAGCCAAGTACAGATCCTTCTTAGCCAGCATCTCGCCAATGGAGTTGGAGGGTGAACGGATTTCGACGCATAGTTCCGGCGCTTGGAGATAGGGCGTATCCATCCCGTGGCGGGCGAAGAAATCATCCGAACCCCAGGCTATATCGGCGACTTTGACGCCTTGGCTGGTCTGGACCGAGCACTCGGTCAGGACGCGCCCTGCTGTTTTCTGCTGCATCAGTGTGAAGGCGATGAGGACTTGGATATGGCCATGTTTGTTTGAGGCAGGCGTCATGGTGATGTGTCCCCATTCGTTTAACTCGATTTTGAAGGGTAGGTCCTGCAGGGCCTTGTTTTGGCACACTTCAATCCAGTCCATGGACGCGACGCTCCTACTGAGGTTGTTGACCTGTCAGGTTGGTCATAAAGGGAAGATAGCCTACCTCAGAAGCGAACTCAACTCTCTGTTCTATGAGACACGCCTCATGCGGCTATATCAAGTGCGGTCGGACTGCTCGGGGCAGGTAGCGATTCCGTATAGGGCTTCGCCAATAAAATCGCGCCGCCATCCGCGCAGGAGGCGATGATCCTCGGGCGTGGCCGCGACCGCGTCGAGGACTAGGTTGCGCACTTCAGCGCGGGCCGCGACAAAGGGCGCATCAATCCGCGCCGCGTCGCTTTGCTGGCGCAAGTAATCCATGGACTGGGAGAGTTTGCGTTCGATGATCTCCTTGTCGAGCTGCGGTCGGCGCGGACGGGGCGGGCACTCCTCATCGGGGACGGTCCAGCCTCGGCGAATCTGTTCGAGGATGCAGCGATCGTAGCGGTGATTGCCGAGTGCGCGGAGCTGGCCTAGTTCCTTCAGCGATTGGGGCTTGCGCCGGGCCAGTAACACGAGGGTGTCGTCTGTCAATACGTGATTGCGCGGCCGGTCGCATCGCTGAGCTTCCTCTTCGCGCCAAGCGGCCAACTCGCGGAGGATGGCCAACTCGCGCGGGGAAGCTCGGCCCGTGCCCTTGATCCGCGTGAATTGCTCACGCGGGTCTCGCTCCTCGTATAGCTGTGGGTTGTCGTACGCAGCCATCTCCTCTGTCAGCCAGGTGCTGCGACCAATTTCCTCGATGCGCGCCTGCAACACATCGCGCGCCTCGTGCAGATAGCGCACATCCTCAATGGCGTACGCTAGCTGGTCCTCGGAGAGCGGGCGGCGGACCCAGTTGGTGAGTGTCTCGGTTTTGTCGAGGACCACGCCGAGGGTTTGCTCCAAGAGTTCGGCTAGCGAAGTGGTAGAACTCATATTGGCAAGCCCGGCTGCGCAGCGGGTGTCGAAGACGTTGCGCGGGAAAGCACCCGTGGCCCGGCGCAGAATGGCCAAGTCCTGTTGGGCGTCGTGGAGAATCAGTTCGACCTCTGGGTGCTCTAACAGGGCACTAAGGGGCGAGAGATCCGCAATCGCCACCGGGTCAATCAGGTGGCAGTCGCCGTCGGCGAGGGCCAATTGGATCACGCCTAGCTTGGGATAGTAGGTGCGGTTCCAAACGAATTCAGTGTCTAGGGCAACGCGCTCACAGTCTAGAGCGCGCTCGACAAGTTCGGCAAGGGCCTTTGCTGTGTGAATCATGCGTCCATGGGCATCTTGAAGTGAGGATTAAGCAACATACAACGGAGGCTCTAAGATGACAAGCGCCAGAAGCGGCGCACGGGGGTTTGCTCCCGATAACCGGCCAGCCGAGTACTGAGCAGCCAAGCCGCAACAAACGCGAACTGGACTGCACACAAGTAAAAAAGCGGTCCCCGCGAACCAGCCAGCGCAGCAGACCATTGGAAACAAGCCCCACCCGCGATGCCGCCGACAATACCGCCCAGTGCCGAAGCGTACATTGCAAGGGAGAATCCCTCGGCCTGGTACTCTTTGGAGACGGCGTCGATCATCGCTCGCGACTGTCCCATCTGGTGGCCGCCGTCTAGTGCGCCCCAGAGCAAATAGACACCCCCCGCCCAGAGTGCGATCCACGGGAGTCCCGTAGGGAGGAAGAGCCAAGCGGGTGCCATGCCCGCTTGTAGCAACAGAGTGATGGTCAGCGGTCCTCGGCTGCCGTGCCGGTCCACCATCCGACCCCAGCCATGCAGTCCCGCCACATAGCCGAGGGCTTGTACTGGCGTCATCCAGACGAAGTAGCTAACGGGCAGCCCCCAATCCGTGAGCGCCACGACCCACAGCGGAAAGGTCGCCGCTAGCACGGCCGTGCGGGCCATGACAAAGAGCGCGTATGCGCGCATCTGGGGCGTAGCTAAGGCTTGGCGCAAGCGGCGGATGAGGCCTTCGCCGGGCGGGGACAGAGGTCGCTCAGCTACTTGGCGCGCCAAGAAGGCCCCACCGAAAGTGGAGAAAACCGCCAGAGCGAAAAGCGGCCCAAAGTCGTCGGCCATGGGCTGAGAGCCGAGGTACCAGCCGATTAGGATGGGCAAGGCGAGTTCGAGCAGGCGCTGCTGAAGGCGCATGCGCGTGAGAAAGGCTCCGAGCCCACTGCTAGCGGTGTTGTCTTGGACTAGGGGCCACCAAGCGGTGTTGCCCGCTTGGTATGCGAGACCGCGCGCGCTAAACAGGGCTAGGCCGATCCAAGCGGCCCAAACCCCGTTTGCGCCATAGAACGCCAACAGCGCCAGTGCTAGCCCAGCCGGGAACGAGCAGAGTCGGCCCCAAAAGAAGATCCCGGCCTTCCCAGTGCGGTGCATTAGCTGCAACCCGACGACGCGCCCCATCCTTTGTAAATACTCGCTGGTGGCGACTAAACCGATGAGAAAAGGCGAAGCATTGAGCGAGAGGAGAAAGAGGGGGACGAGAGAAGTGAGGAGGGCACTACTGATCGAGCCGCTAACGGCGACGCCGATCAGCCGCGACTGGCTGCGGCGACGAGCTGCTGGAAAAATTCTGTGACTGGGGTTTGCCGTGTTGCTTGGGGTGTCGGGCATAAAAAAGAAGAAAGGACCGACAGCACGTCCGGGCAAATTGCGTTTAGCGCCCGCGCATCAGCGCGCTAAACGGGTGTTGCTCAGCATCACTTGTGCGATCTAAATGCGGCCTTTTCCCCGGGCGTCGGCGAGTGGTCGAAGGCCCCGCGTTGGATCACCGCAGCAGTCCCGCCCGCCGCTTCGATGGTTGCCCGCTGGCTGGCATGGGCCTGCTCGTCAACCGCTTCCGGGTCGAGCAAGGCGCGCAATTCTCTTTCGCAGTCTCGCAACAGGTCCTGATGCTCAGGCATGCCGGACAAGTCGTTTAGCTCGTCGGGATCCTCTGACAAGTCGAAAAGCTGCGGCGGTGCGCCTACGTAGTAATTGTACTTGTAGCGATTGCGGCGCAGCATATAGGTGCCGTGCTCGGTGCCCAGCGCGTGATACTCGCTAAAGACGGTGCGCTCTCGATCGTCCTCTTGTGCGATCTGCCACAGCGAGCGGCCGGGCAGGTCTTGGTCGATCTGTTTAGCCCCAACGCATTCGAGCGCGGTTGGAAAACAATCCACCAAAGAAACTGGCGTCTGTACCACCTTCCCCTCCGGCACGTCAGGCCCAGCCATAATCATCGGCACAGCCGCGGCTTCGTCGTAGAGCGTGAACTTGCCGAAGATACCTCGGGACCCAAGGCATTCGCCGTGGTCGGAGGTATAGAGCACGCGGGTGAAATCCGTCAGGCCGTACTCGTCGAGCGCACTGAGAACGCGACCGATCTGGTGGTCGAGGTAGGTCGTGGTACCGTAGTACGCGGCTGTAACTCGCCGCACTGTTTCTTCGCTGTGGCCTGAGTCGAAGCGGAAGAAGCGGCGGAAGTAGTCCATCGCCGGATGATCGGGCCACGTGTCGGGCGTCCACTGCGGTGGCAGCGGCACGTCTGCGAGCGGGTATTGGGCGTAGATTCCCGGCGGAGCGATATAAGGAGGATGCGGGCAGACGAAATTGAGGAAAACTACCCAAGGCTTGGCATCGTCGCGGTGCTCGGCGAGCCAGCGCAAGGCGTGTTCGGTGCAGCGGGCGTCGTACTGCAAATAAGTCGAATCGCCCGCGCCTGCCCGTCCAAGCTCGCCGTGTTTGTCGCGCAAGGGCGGTTGATCGCGGATGCAGCCGAGGACATCGCCGGCACCATCGACTACGTGCAACGGCTCGATTTCCTCGCTAAACCCGTGGTCTGCGCCTTGCCCCTTGAAGTGCAGCTTGCCGATAGAGTCGCAGCAGAAGCCCTGTTCGCGCAGGCGCTGATGCCAGGAGGCGGGCGTGCCATCGTAGGGATGCCCGTTGTCCCAGTAGCCGATCTGATGCACGTAGCGGCCGGTGGCCAGTGACGCGCGAGCCGGGACGCAGATCGGGCAATTGGTGTAGGCGTTTTGGAAGCGGGTACCGCGTGCGGCTAAGGTGTCCAGATGGGGCGTCTGCACCAGTGGATTGCCGTAGCAGCCGCTGGCGAGCCGGTGGTGCTGGTCGGACAAGATGAAGAGGAAATTGCGACGTTTCACGGCGCTCCAACGATTTTGTCGGCATCGATCTGGGGCGGCACGGGATAGTGCAGGCCGCGTTGACCGGAGAGGTTGCGGTTGGGACGGGGTGCCCATTGCTGATCGGGCAAGCCGACGAGTTGATTGTCTTTGACCCAGGCTTCATCGCCGCCGTAGAGTTCGCCGACGAGGCGTTCGCTGAGTTGGGCTTGGATTGCGGCGTGGTCGGGTGAACCCGCTAGGTCGTTCAGCTCGATGGGATCGCTTGCGACCGCAATTCTGCGGTCGGACTGCCCGAGGTCGAAGAGCTGGACGCGGTTGCCGACGGGATAGTAGATCAGCTTGTGCCGCCCCGCGTGGATCATGCGGGTGGCAGTCGCCCCTTCGCCGCATTCGCCGTAGAGATAACTGCGCCGTTCCTCGCCGACCATGGATAGGCCCTCGACTGTGTCGGGGATGTCGATGCTCGCCAGATCGAGCAGAGTCGGCATGACGTCCTGCCAGCCGACGAGGCGGTCGTCGACAGTATGGTGCGGCACTCGTCCGTCTCCACCTCCGAGCAAGATCATCGGCACGTTGGCCGACTGCTCGTAGTAGAGCCGCTTGGCCCAGAGGCCGTGATTACCGAGCATATCGCCGTGGTCCGCGGTGAAGCAAATAATGGTATTGTCGAGCAGTCCCTCCTCGCGCAGGGTGCCGATGATCACGCGTAGTTGGTGGTCAATCTGAGTGCAGAGCGCGTAGAAGGCGCGGCGAATGCGCAGAACCTCCGGCCCCTTGAGGTGGGCGTTGGCTCCCTGAATGACTTTGAGCGCATAGGGCAGATTGTCGAAGGCGCGTGCCCAAGCGCCGTGGTGCGGCGCGTCGATGTCGATGTCGCGGTAGAGGTCGAGATAGCTTTGCAAGGGCACTAGCGGCGGATGCGGATGGCGGAAGGACAGGTACCAGAAGCCGGGCTTGGCTGGGTTGCGCCGCTTAATCATCCGGCTCATCTGGCGCACTGCCCAAGTGGTGGGGTGGCAGTCCTCGGGCAAGTGCCAGGGACGGAAGGAGTATTCGTTGTTGCTCATGCCGTGGGCAAACCTCGTGCCAGTATGGCCTTTGTCTGCGAGGAAGAGATCGTAGTCGTCAACCGCTCCCAAGTGCGGTCGGCCTTCTTCGTCGAGGAGCACGTCGTCGAAACCGATGCGGTCGCGCTGGGGATAGACGTGGAGCTTGCCGACGGCATATGCTTGGTAGCCTGCGTCGCGGAAGGTCTGCGCCACGGTCGGCAGCTCGGGCATAGGGGCGGTCGTTTTGAAGACCCGGTCGCCGTGGGTGCGCGGCGAAGTCCCCGTCATCAGGGTGCGACGAGCGGGGATGCAGACCGGGCATTCGCTATAGGCGTTGGAGAAGCGAGTGCCGCTGCGGGCTAAGGAGTCGAGGGTGGGGGTGAGAATGGCGGAATGGTTGGCTTCGCCCAAGAGGGAAGCGGACCAATGGTCGGTGGTAATCAGGAGGACGTGCGGTCTGTCGTTTGCCATCGGCATCTCTCGTGTGTAGCAAAGACCAGACCCGTCAGATGCGCGGACAGTGGGCCTAGCCTGCGCGTTAATTTGCTTGCCTAAAGGCGCGGTGAAGTCCGTAGATCTGCGCTACGCGACTCAGGCCACCTCGTAGTCGCGCTCGGGCCGACTCGGGTTGCCCCAGTGGTCAGCCGGGTCGGCGGCGTTGATCAGCACGCCTTCCTTTTCCCAAGAGTAGCCGGGAATTGCGCGCACATCGGGAGTGCAGTAGCGCAGCGTTAGCCCACAGCGCCGGCGATCCGATTCGTTGTAGTGCGAGCTGTGCAAAAGCAGGTCGGAGTGGATCGAGACTTCGCCGGCCTTGAGCTCGACATCGATGATTTTGCCGTAGCGCTCAACATCTTCCACCGTCTGATCGAGGACGTTGTTTTCCGAGGTGTCGCTCGGGCGGAATTCGAGCTGGCCGTGGTGATGCGAGCCCGCGACGAAGCGCATGCAGCCGTTGTCGATGTCAGCGTCGTCAATAGCCAGCCAGACGGTCGCCGTCTTGGAGGGAGTCAGCGGCCAGTAGCTAGCATCTTGGTGCCAGGAGATGGTAGTGCCGTCCTTGGGCATCTTGCAGAAGTAGTGCGAGGCTAGGCCGATTAGTTCGGGACCGAGGAGATCGTGGATGTAGGCGAGGATCTTGGGATGGTGCATGAGGTCATAGACCTTGGCGAACTTGAGATGCGCCGAGCTGAGGGTGAAGCTACCATAGCCGGCGGCCATGACCTTTCTCAGTTGCTCGTCGAAGAAGACCCGGTGCTCGGCAATCTCGGCGTCGTCAAAGATGCGAAGGCCCTTGAGGTAGCCGTCTCGGTTGAAAGCGGCAACCTGTTCGGTAGTGAGGGTGGTAGGGTCATCGACTGTGCTGGGGTAGAAGCGCAAGTCGCGGTCCATTTCGCGCAGTTCGTCGTGGGTCGGCGCGGCCTTGAAGGTGTGATCAATTTGGTTCGTCATGGCGTCATTCTCCTAACAGATAGGTTCGCAAATAAAACGCAATTTGCTCCTTGTCTCAAGGGCGAGGGCTAGTCGGTGTAGCAGAATCCGCTGGTGATCTCGACGAGGTCTGTCGATCTGTTCATCGGCCCATCAATTCCTCATAGACCCCGCCCGTTTTGGCTTGGATATTTTCGCCGCCAAAGGGATAGAGAAACCCCCAGAACAGAGCGCCGACCAACATCAAACCGAGGTAGAACAGCAAGATGCGGCGGCCCCAGACTGCCCCAAGCATGGTCAGGGTGGAGAACTTGGTGGCCGGTCCAGCAATGAAAAAGCCCAAAGCCGCCCCCGGACTCATCCCCATCTGCATCATGCTCTCGACAATGGGAATGCTGCCGCCGCCGCAGGCGTAGAGCGGCACCCCCAGAGCCACAGCCACGGGCACGGCCCAGACGCTGCCGGGGCCGACCAGCGCCAACACCAACTCTTGGGACAGGAAGGTCTTTACCAAAGCGGCGATGAAGATCCCCAAGCCGAAGAATTTGGCGATGAAGAGCAGATCGGCGCGAAAGCGCTGTGCCAGTATTCTGGCTTCAGACCGCCCGTCCGTCTTGGCCGGAGCGTGCTCCGCAGGGACTGCTGTACGGACGGCAAACGTTAGGCGGCGCAGAGCGGACTGGACTGCGAAACCGGCTAGCAGTCCGACGCTGGCCGCTGTGACCAGCCGGGCTACGGCCATTTCCATACTTATGGTGCCAGCGGTGTACACGAACAGGGCGGGGTTCATCAGTGGCGAGGCCACGACAAAGGCCACCAAAGGTGCGACCGGTACGCCCATATTTATCAGGCGGCCAGCCACGGGAATGGCGGCAAAGGTGCACAGGGGCGAGATCAGGGCCAGCAGGGTGGATGCCACAATGGAGCCGTTGGCCCGCTGCTGGAGCGTGCGGCGGATCCGAGTCTTAGGCAAGTAGCGCCAAGCTAGGGTGCTGAGCAGGGCACCGAGCACCACAAAGTACCAGAGCTGGGCCGCCAAATCCCAGAAATTTGCCAAGACGCGCAGCGTATAGGTATTCCGCAGATAGTGCTCTGCAATGCTAGCGGCCTGCCAGAGCGGGTGGTAAAGGGTTTGCATCTGAAGGACGCGGTGAAGCCACGCTCAACGGACCAGGGTCATGGGTCGGATCTTGCGCAGATCGCGAGCTTTGAGGACGGCAAAGTAGATTCCGCTAGCCACGTTGAAGCCCGAGGCATTGCGCGCGTCCCACATCACCTCGTGATAGCCCGAGGTGACGTCCCCTTCCACCAAGGTGCAGATCCACTGGCCCGCCGCATTGTAGATATCCAGCTTAGCAGGTCCTGCTTGGGGCAGGGCAAAGCGGATGCGGGTGATGGGATTGAATGGATTCGGATAGTTTTCCAGCAGCGCTGGTGCTTCTGGTAAAGGCTGGCTGGCCGCGGACTCTTCTACGGCCGTGGGAATCTCGCCCGGCAGCAGGAATTCGATGCCGGGCAGGCGGTCCCCGTCTTGATCCACCACGTGTGCGGCCAGCATGGTGTTCCCGGCCGAGTTGCCGATTTTGAAGAGTAATCTGTTTTCTCCCTGCACTAGGCGAATCGGAACCTTCTGGTCGGCCAGTTGAAAATTGCGCCGAGCGACGTTCTCATAGACTACATCGCCATTCAGCCAGACCTTGGCGTAGTCGCCATAGCCGAGCCACAGGAAGCCTTCCTGCGCCTGCGGTGTATGCACTAGAGTGAAGGCGTAGTTGGCGATGTTCTGATCCTTTCCATTGAGGTCGCCCAGTGGCAAAATTTCAGCGGTGTAACCAAGGTGCTCCACCTGCGTCCACACCACATCGCCAGCCGGTTCGCCCTCTCGGGGATATAGCTGGGCTTCGTTGGGCAGAGGCTCGGAGCCGATATCGCTGCTGTTGGGGAACGGACCGGCGACGAGCCAGCGCCGGATGCCGCGCCCGTAGAACGCGCCACTGCGACCGCCACCACGAGATTTGACGAAGTTGCGCTGTACGCTGTCGGGCGCACGTCCCTCCACTTGGATTCGGTTTAGATCGAAAGTGCCAAAGCCCTTGGCCGCTGCTAGGTAGAGATGTTCCAAGTCGAGTGGATTGAAGCCCATGACCACGTTGGCCACGGCCTCGGTGGCGAGGGGATCGCCGCCGGCTACCACCACATTGTGCTGGACGTTCTGCCCCCACTGCGGCCCATCGCCTTCGGTGCCCCAGAATCCCTCGATGACGGTATAGGCCGCCGGGTTGTAGGAGAACAGGTCCACGTACCCGTGCTCGGGGTTGTTTTGGTAGTGCTGGCGCTTGGAGGTGCCATCGCCGTAGGCTTCCGAGGCTAGGGTGCCGACGTAATTCTTGATGCCTAGGGTGGTGCCGTAGATCGTGGTCTTCATGGCGGCGATGGAAATTACTTTATCGGCGTCTAGGATCGGTTCGGGCATGAAGTAACCGTCCTTGCGGAAGCTGCCGGTGCCCTCTACGTGGAAGCCGAACTGGGCACCTGGATATCGCAGACGGGTCACTCCCAAGCGCTGAATGGGTCCGCCCGGAACCGGCTCAAGGCGGAAGGGGGCGTAGTTGAGGTCAGAGGTGTCCACCACGGTGGAGACTCCCGTGGCGGCGAACTCTTCTAGCATCTTGATGTACGAGAGATCGCCGAATTCGGGATAGGTCGCGGACCAGCCGTCTTCTTCTGCATTGGAGGGAAAGCCAGGCTCTCCTTTGCGGGGCGATTCGGCCCCGCCCTCGGCAATGGTGATGCGCCGCGGCCCCACCTGCTCAGTGAGGTAGTTAATCACGCTCTTTACCACCCGCAAATCCGTGATCTGGCCGGGGTGTTCAATGCCATTGTGGTAGTATGCCGAGGAGGGATTTCCCCTGTTGGTCACAATGTTGACTTTGACGACGACCCAGTCGCTTGGCTCGACGACGGCGCGGATGGAGCGCTCCGATTGATCTAGGTCAAGGGCGCTGCGGACGATGGCGTCCACTTGCGCGAAGCTCAAGGAGGCGTTTAGGGTTGCCGACGAGGCCAACTCCGGGTCGCTCGAAGTGGCAACCGCCACGGTCGGATTGCCCTCGCCCAAGGTGAGGGTGCCAGGGCGCAGGAGGGGCAAGCCTTCTACCTGAAGGGGCTCTTGGGCTTGCTGCGCCGAGCCTGCCGTCCCAACGAAAAAGGTCTGCGCTTGGTGGGCGTAGATGTCCCAGCCGATCAGCGCGCCGATCAGCAGGAGCAGCGCCGAAGTGGCAAGTTTGCGTTTTGTTATTTGGGGCATGACCAACTCTCCCGTATTAATCCGCAGATGGACGCAGATGGACGCAGAATAGTAGAAACGAGACGATCTGTATCTCGAATCGTTCAAGTTCTATATAGTTACGGTATTTGGCGCAGTATTGAAAGTGATCCTTGGCCTATCTTGATTTTTCCCCAACTCAACTTCTCGATTGCGGTAGCGTCTGGACTGTGCACGTAGATTTCCACCTCGTAGAAGATGGTAGGGCCCAGCGTCCATAGTTCGAGGTTGTCGGCCATAGTGTCGGGGGGGAAATGAATCTCAATCCACTGGTTCACTGCCCGCGCATTCTCTTCGATCAGGGCGGTTTGCACTCCTTCGGGTTCGCGCAGGGTGCCGGTCTCGTCTAAGCGCCCGCCTAGATAGGCGCGAACTTGGTAGTCGTTGCCGATGGCGCCGACGTAGATCCGCAACTTTTCCAATTGCAGCGGTTCCTCCCAGGCAAATACCAAAATCCCTTTGGTATTCCAGGTGAAGGGTAGGGCATCGGCATCTTGGGGAACCTTGCCGTCCCCCAAGACATCGGGGTCGCCTTCGTGGGAATTCCAGATCGTAGCCCGGGTCACGGCGTCGGGTGTGATGTTGCGGCTGGAGGCACCCAAAAAAAAGAGGATCGCAAAAATTGCTGGTATGACTATTCTCATGCGGATAGCCTATGCCAAGGCGACCATGCAGGACTTGAAGATCTCCGATTCTACGCTTCTGATGAAGATGGCACGGGACGGCATGCAGTGAAAGCCTTCCTCTTTGTAGTGGCGACCTTGGCAAGCACAAGTGGGGTTGTGAGCGGGTCTCCCTAAATATATCTTGGGCGCAAAAGGAGGAGGACTATGGAAGCAAACAAAACCATTTCGCCAGAGGTGGGAACGCAGTTGCTCTTTGAGAATGATCGGGTGCGGGTTTGGGATCTGCGGTTGGCACCGGGCGAGAGCACGGGCCTGCATCGGCACGAGCACGACTACCTATACGTAGTTATTGGCGACGGCCGGTTGCAGGCGGCTGATGCAGAAGGAAACCGCGGGGAGGCTAGGGATATGCAGGATGGAGATGTGCGGTTCAGCGAGGTCGAAGGGGAGGCGGTACACGAGGCATTTAACGTCGGCGAAGGGCCGTGGCGGAATATTATCGTCGAATTGAAAGACTGAAGCTAGCCACCATTAAGTCGGTCGTGACGGACTACGGAGTCAAGTAGACGAGCAAGCGGAAGAAGCTCCTTTAGCCGGACCTCGCTGGCCCAGCGGGAAGAAGTGGCCGGCCGGTACTTGACGGGATCCACAAGAAAAGGGTACAGCCGCCGACCCTTTGCGTGGCCTATTTTCAGCCCCATCAATGGCAAGTCCGCCGTGGTGGACGGATACCGAGCAGACACCCCTCGCCGAAAGGGTGGGATTGTGGCCTTCCTCAGGCGCAAGGTTTTGTCCTATGCCCCCGATGTTTGGTACGTTCCGAACAGCGTCAAGATCGGCCACGAGATAAGCGTCTCCTGCTACTTTTTTAAGCTGCAGCCGCTGTGCCCACTGGCGGAAATCCGAGCGGAGATTCGAGCATTGGAGCAGGAGGCAGAGGGGCTGTTGGACGAGATTATTGGGAAGTCTGGGGCATGAGCACACGGCAGTTTGGGATATATACACCCTGCGTATTCTTGCGCCGACGCCCGGTATTCCGGTATTATTATTATAATTGAAAATGACAGATTTCCGCCCCATAATTTTATAATGGACTGTTCAACAACAAGTTACGCAGATGAATTTTTAGCAGGAATCTTGTTTATAGAGCAATTATGAACGGCAAACGGCGATTACTTATTCTATCGTGTTCACAACGCAAACGCGCTTCTCACAAGCCGTTACCTGCAATTGACAGATACAACGGCCCGTTATTTTTGGTCTTACGTCGTTTCCTTCGTGAATGTCCGCATCAGGCAAGGCTGCTTGATGTATACATTTTATCTGCTGCCTATGGGCTTATTCCAGGGGATTTCCCAATTGCATGGTACGACCGAAAGATAAACACGTCGCGGGTCGTTGAGTTGCAGTCCCAAGTCAATACAACGTTTTCAGATCTCCCACGCGACAACTACGCTTCAATCTGTTTTGTACTTGGGAAGACCTACCTGAAGGCATTTGAGGGCTTACAAGATTTGGTTCTAGCCCATACGGAACCAATTGTCGCTTATGGTCCGATGGGCAAAAAACAGACGCAACTGAAAAAATGGCTGTGGCGAGAACTTCGTTCGATAACGGAGGAAACTTATGGTTACTATTGAAATTCTCGAACAAGTTGATGCAGAAGGACAAGAAGACGCTGAAGAAGGCGAGCCAACGATCAGGGAAAAAATAGAGATAGAAAGAATTGAATTTTTGCACATTACTCCTGTGAATACGAAAGCCGGCAGTCTGATTCCGATAACTGAACTTTTGAATCTCATCACCGAAATCAAACCGATCGGACAACCACAACAGGAAGAACTTGACCGTTATTATGCCCAGCGTGTGTCTGTTTATGAGGACGGAGATTTATCATCCAAAGCACTAGACCTTCCACACTACATCGGGCTACGTGTTGTGTTGGAAAATGTCCTACAAAAATACGGTATATCCGATAACCTGCAAATCCGAATTAGTTGAGGTCCTTTGATGACTATCCTTTCGCTTGATGAATTCAGATCTTCACCAGATGCTCGGTTTTCCGAGGGCACTTGGGTTGGGCGTTGTTGCATGAAAGCTGTGTTCGGGTCTTGAAATGAGTCAGGCTCTTCGGTTAGATTGGTTCGTGGTTTCCAGCAAGAAACACGTTCCTTTCTTCCCAAAGAGCCTGTGATGAGCAAAGTATCTGGCAGTTCGCCCTCGGTCAAGTCGCAACCGGTGTATCGGGTTAAGAATTGGTCGTCGTATAATCGGGCGTTGGTGGCTCGTGGTAGCCTGACGGTGTGGCTGGACGATGGTCTGTGGAAGCAATGGTATGCTCAGGGGCCATCGCAACGGGGTGCTCAGTTTGTCTATTCGGATCCAGCGATTGAATGGATGTTGACGATGCGGGTGTTGCTTGGGTTGCCGTTGCGCCAGACGCAGGGGTTTATCCAATCGCTGTTGGACTTGATGGGGTTGGCCTTGGCCGTGCCGGACTACTCGACCTTGTCGCGTCGCCAAGGGGCCTTGGCGGTGGAGTTGCCGAAAAAGCAGCCCGATAGCCCGGCTAGCCCGATGCACTTGGTAGTGGATTCGACGGGTTTGAAAGTCTATGGCGAGGGCGAGAGGAAAGTCCGTCAACACGGCTGGACCAAACGGCGCACGTGGCGCAAACTGCATGTGGGGGTCAACGAGGCCACCGGCGAGGTGGTCGCGCAGACGTTGACGTCCCATCGGATCGATGATGCCTCGCAGGTGGCCCCTCTGTTGACCCAAGTCGACGAGGCGGTGGAGGCGGTAGGCGGCGATGGGGCCTATGACAAACAGAAGGTGTTCGACGCCTTGGCCACGCGGAGTGATCCCTCGATTCGGCCGATCATCGCACTGCGCAAAGACGCTACAATCCATCAGCATGGTAATTGTAAGGTCCCCCCGTTGGCGCGCGATGAAATCCTGCGGGCCATACGACGAAAGGGACGCAAGGAGTGGAAACAGGCCAGTGGCTATCATCGACGCTCGTTGGCCGAAACGCAAATCTATCGCTATAAGCACCTCATCGGCGACAAGCTGAAGGCGCGTAGCTGGATCAACCAACAGGTCGAAAGTCGCCTCGGCTGTGCCCTCCTCAATCGAATGATCCATGTGGGCAAACCCCAGTCGTATCGAGTAGAAAAAATCAACTGAACAAAAAACAACATTCGACAATGATGCCCCAGATATGATTCATGCAACAACGCCGTTGCAAACTCACCGTATGCCGGCTCTCCACTGATCCGTTCGCGATTTTTGAATGCAAGCGCGTGGGGGTGGAGGAAGGGATGAGAAAAGGACCTCAGACGATTGAAAAAGCAAAACAGGGCGCTTACGTTGCACGGTCTGTCTCTTCTCTGCAAAAAGTGCGGCTTCGGAATGGGCAGTTTCAAGGTGTCATGGAACAACTCGACGGTAGCCTTCGAACTGACCTCTACGATAAATTACTCAAGGAAGTCATCGATGCGCCGTCGGTTGTTGAGTTCGCTGGATTCATACTTACCGTTGGTGCCGTCAGCAACCATGGCAACTGGTTTACCTCTGATAACCACAACAAGGAACTTCGCGTACTGGCTCAGTCATATGACTGGCTCTTATTTCTCACAGACGCTGGGTTATCTCAGTTTATTGACAGGCTGCTGCTCAACCCTACACCAGAACTGGAACCTGCTCGTGAGGCGTTCTTAGCAAGCTATCCCCGTAGCTCTGGAACGAATAGATTCACCAAGGTGCGCATGGCCGTTGACGCAGACGAAGCGCTCCGAAGCTACTTCATGGGGCACGAAGCCGAGGTCGAAACGTGGTTTAACGTCATCTCTCCCCATGACGGTACGATTGAGAACCTACAGGTTGATCTGCGGAAACTCGCAACAAAAGGCTGGTAGGAGGAAGACTAAGCATGACTGCAGGACGTAACAATGCTGAAGTGCTAAGTCAACACTGGTGCACTCCGCCAAAGTACGTTAACGCGATACGAGAGTTTTTCGCCGAATCAGTCGCGCTGGATCCATGCTCCAATCGCCATTCTATCGTGGGGGCGACTGTAGAGTACTCTCTGCCTGAGATTGACGGATTGTCAGCATCGTGGAATTATCCGACCATCTTCGTCAATCCTCCTTACGGCAGGGACCGCAAGAGGGGCACCACGATTCGAGATTGGCTCCGAAAATGTACCGAGGCTCACTTACAACATGGTGTTGAGGTGCTCGCCCTTGTGCCTGTCGCTACGAATACTCGCCACTGGAAACAATACGTATTCGGCGCTGCTACTGCGGTCGCATTTCTCTACGACACTCGGCTGCGCTTCCTCGTGAACGGGAAGGACGGCGGCAAAGGTGCTCCAATGTCCTGCGCGATGGTCTATTGGGGTCCGCAGTACGAGCGCTTTGAAAAGATATTCGTCCGCTTTGGGGCGGTCGTTGACGTTCGGCATCTACACGGGAAACTCGTTGGCACAGGCGAGCACTTGGATCTATTCGAAAGAGTGGAGAACTAACGCTTATCCTCCTAATCCCTGTAGCTGCGTTGGCTCTTCGAGCGGCACCACGGGATTTTCCAAAATTCCGATTCCGCCGGAAAACTCCAACTGCATCACGTCTCCGTCCAAAAGCCCTGTCGCCAAGTCCGCCTCGGCAAAGACGATGGGCGTCCCCCAGTAAAACGCCATCAGGGTGCGCGGCGCTAGGGGCAACCGACTGAAAAGGTGGCGCTCTAAGTGCAGGAGCCGCCCGGGCATGTTCAGGTTGTTCTGGCCGGTCGGGCCTTTCTTGTAGGCTATGGATTGTCCGTCGCGCAAGATGCGGCACGAGACCTCGACCTCGGCGTCGTCGTACTCGTCGGCTGTAATCAACACCGGCCCTAGGGAAGCGCAGCCACCCGCCCAGTTTTTGGCTTGGGGCAGGTTGAGGGGATTGGCGGCCTCAATGCCGTTGTCGGTGGCGTCGTTGCCGCCGGTGTAGCCCAGCCTCTCCAAGTGGCCTTGGCGCGTCAGGCCGTAGACTGACACTAGCTCGGTCTCGGGTACTAAGCGCTGGGTGTCGCCGGGCCGGGTGATGGGCTGGCCGTGACCGACGACGGCGTCCGGCTCGCCTTTGGCGAACAACTCGGGCCGCCCGCCGCCGGACACTTCGCGGTATTTCTGGTCATACACGTTGACAGCCTCGCCGGTGGCTTGCTGGGCCTCGATTTCGCGCAATTTGGCGCTGACTTGGTGGGTCACGCCAGCCAGCCACACGCGCAGGGCGTAGGGATGGCCGGCCGGGCCGCTGACTGGCTTGGTGAGGTACGGGTCGCTGGTGCTGCGGTTGGCTAACAGCGCGTCTAGCGGCAAGCGCCGCGCCGCCCGTTTTTGCAGGTTTTGAGCGGCGGCTACTAACCCAATCTCGTCGCCGCCGCCGTCGTAGTAGAGCTGATGCACAGTGCGCAGTCCCTGTTCTGTATCCGTCAGATCTAAGACCTCGTCGCCGATGACGAGGCCTAAGCGCATGCCGTCGCCCGGCTCGATAAATTGCACTAGTTTCACGCGTATTGCTCCCTGGTAATCGTTTAAGAGATAAAGAGCGGCGCATCGGACTTGGGCGCGATGCCGGCCCGCTCGGCCCGCTCGATTAGGTCGAATATAGCGGCCTCACCGTCCGCTCCGTAGTCGAGCGTGTGCTGGTTGACGTACAACTCAATGTGCGCCTGCATGACGCTGTCGTCCATTTCTTGGGCGTGCTGGCGGATGTAGCCCCGCACCGCGTCTGGGTGAGCATAGGCGTACTCCACGCTCCGCACGAGCGCGCTGTCGAGTTGGCCGATGAGTTTGGGGCCGAGGCTGCGCCGCGCGAGGATGCCGCCGAGGGGGATCGGATGCCCAGTGCTTTCCTCCCACCACTGGCCTAGGTCGATGATCGCTGCTAGCCCGTGTTGGGCATAGGTGAAGCGGCTCTCGTGGATGATGACGCCTGCGTCGACTACGCCTTGCGCGGTCGCGTCGACGATCTGGTCGAAAGGCATGACCGCTAGCCGCTCAATGCTGGGGTCAAAGAGCCGCAGCAAGAGGGCCGCGGTGGTCAGCCGCCCGGGAATGGCGATTCGCTTGTGTTTGAGGTCTTCCAGCGCCAGCTCCTCCCGCGCTACCAATAGCGGCCCGCATCCTCTCCCCAAGGCACCACCCGAGTGCAGGAGGCAGTACTCCTCCCGCAAATGCGCCAGCGCGTGGAAGGATATTTTGGTCGCGTCGAGTTGCCCTCGCAGCGCCATCTCATTGAGCGTCTCGATGTCCGCCAGCACCTCCTCGCATACCGGCGCGCCGGCGATATGCCCGTGGACCAAGCCGCAAAAGACAAACGTATCGTTGGGACAGGGCGAATAGCCCAAGGTCACGCGCATAGCCCCTCCTTCAAGAGTTGCTGAACCGCTGTCTGCGCCCTAGCAGCGGCTCCTGGCAAATCCCATTGCTCCCGCGCGCGCTGCTCGACGATGTTGCTCATGGCGCGCAGTTCGGCAAAAGGCACCTCGTACAGGGCGCATAGGTGCGCGGCCGCCGCGCCCTCCATGTTTTCGCACAAGGCCTCAAAGCGCCGGCCCCTTTCTACCCCCAATTCGTCGGTTCCCGAGCATTCCTGCACGGTGACGAAGGGGCCGATGTGGGCTTCGGGTAAAGCCGCCGCCGCCCGCTGCACCCACTGCTCGTCGATGGGAAAGCAATTGTAGTAAGAGCGCCCTTTCTCCAGCACTGGAATGCCGATCAGCTCTCCACCCTGCCAGCCATCCGGCGTCCGCACCCCCAGATCTCCGTAGTTTTCCTCGCTGGCCAAGGCCAGGTCTCCTATGCTTGCCCCACTTTCTGGATACGCTCCACCCACACCGATCTGTACGACCCGCTGCGGCCGCTGCGCCTGCAAGTAGCAGGTGAGCGCGTGCGCTGTGTTCACTGCGCCGACTCCAGTCGCTACCAAAGTCACCGGCTGCGCGCCAATTTTCCCGCTCACCCATTCGCGCTCGGCGACTTTGTGCTGCACGCGCTCGGCCACGGCCTCTCTTAGGGCAAGCTGCTCAAAGGCCGTCGCGCTCAACACGAGTATCTCTTCCGTGGCCGTCATCCGGCAGTCCTGTTAAAATGTCGAATAATATACGGTTGACTGCACCGAGGGCCAGCCGTACAATCCGGCCAGTCACCCTTCCCTGGATAGCCTTATGCACATTTGCCACATCCGCGTTTACTCGGTCGCCGTCCCCCGCGTGTACCACACCTACGTAGCCCCCACGGGCGGCCACAGCAAGAATGCCTCGCGCTACTACGTGCTGGAACTCGAGACCAATACCGGCCTGTGCGGCCTCGGCGAAATCTCGGATCTAGAAGATGCGTGGCAAGCGCCGTCGCCAGCGGTACTGTGCGAAACTCTGACGCCTCTGCTCGTTGGTGCCGATCCGCGCAAACGCCTCCTCGCTTGGGAGCGCGTCGCCGAGGCGCTGCCCACCAGTTACCACCCGGAATTCCGCCGGCTCGTCAGTGCAGCCGTGGAAATAGCCCTGATTGATCTCGCGGGCAAGTACTACAACGCCCCGGCCCACGCGCTTTTAGGCGGCCAGTACCGGAATGCGCTGCCTATCTCTTGGGTCGCGTACATTCGCAGTGCGGAAGAGCTGGCCGAGGAAATTCAGGAAAAGGTCGCCGAGGGCTTTACGGCCTTCAAGCTCAAGGTGGGGGCCGACTTTGACCTCGACTGCGAGCGCGTCCGCGTCTGCCGCCGGATCGTCGGCCCGGATGCGTACCTCAAGGCCGATGCGTCGGGCGCGTGGGAAGAAGAAGAGGCCATCGAGCGGATCCGCGAGTTGGCTGCGCTGGGCGTGGATGCGGTTGAGACGCCGATCCAATGCGTCGCCCGCAAGGTGGCCAAGGATCACCCCGAACAGGTCAATGCCGACCCAGACTCCGCAGCATTGGCCTTGGCGAGGGTGCGCGCAGCCGTGCCCGCGGCCATTATCGAACACGTCGCCGACTTTGACGACTCGTTTGCCCTCGCTCTCTTGCACCACCGGGCCGTGGACGCCTTCAACGTCGCGCCCGTCCAGGCCGGCAGCCTGCACCGCGCCCAGCGGCTGAGCCAGATCGCTGCGGCCGCTGGCGTACCCGTCTTGCTCGGCAGCACGGTCGAGCTCGGCATTGGCACGGCCGCGGCCGTGCATTTTGGCGTGGCTACTAAAGCCGTTTGCGCGCCATCGGATTTGGTCGGTCCGGGCCTGTTGGCGAGCGATGTGGTCGCGCCGCGCTTGACCTATCAGCAGGGCTGTTTGCACGCCCCGCCCGGCCCGGGGTTGGGCGTCGAGTTGATCCCCGAGTTGATGGAACAGAAAGGAACTTCATGAGCCAACGCCTCTCCTATGCTAGCACGGGCGTCGATATAGACCAGACCGATGCGGCCAAGCGCGCCATGGCCGCGAGCATGGAAACCGCAGACCCGCGCGTACTCAACCGAATTGGCGCGTTCGCTACCCTGCTCGACGCCCGCTTCCCCGAATACGCATACCCGGTGCTGGTCCACAAGAGCGAGGAGCCTGGGTCCAAGCAAAAATTGGCTTTTGCCCACGGCCGCCATCGCGGGGTCTGCTACGACATGGTCAACCACCTCATCGACGACATAATCGTCATGGGTGCCGAGCCGATTTCGATCCAAGACGTCATCGTATGCGGCGCGATGGATGGAGCCATCGTCAACGACCTTGTGGACGCCTTGGCCGACGCCTGCCGCCAACAGGGCTGCACCCTGACCGGTGGCGAGACTTCGGTGCAGCCCGGCGTGGTCCCCGACGGCCTCTACGTGCTGACCGCCAGCGTCATCGGCGTGGTCGATAAGGACAACATCATCGACGGTCAGTCGATTGAGGCCGGCGATCAGGTTGTGGCGCTCGCTTCCAACGGTTTGCACACCAATGGCTACACGCTGGTCCGCGCCCTCTTAGACCGCAAACCGCATCTACACGCCGCAAACGTAGCTGGCGAATCTTTCCTCGAAGCGGTGCTCAAACCCCATACTTGCTACTTGCAGGCCGTGCGCGGCCTTTTTACCGAATCCAGCCTCCACGGCATGGCCCACATTACCGGCGGCGGCCTCCGCGACAACCTCAGCCGCATCTTGTCGCCGGGACTCAGCGCGCAACTCGACTTAGAAGCCATACAGATTCCGCCGATTTTCCACATCTTGCGAGCAGAAGGCGACTTAGAGGTGGAGGATATGCTGCGCACGTTTAATATGGGCGTGGGCATGGCGCTGGTGATCGCGCCCGAGGCCGTGGAATCGGTGCTGGCCCACTTAGCGGCCCAAAACTGCCGGGCCTATCGGCTCGGGGAAATCGTCTCTGGTGGGCAAAAGGTCGCCTTGCAGGGGGCACTCGCTTGGTAAACGATCAATTTTAGAAAAGAGAAGGCGTAGGTGAACGACGCGAGCGGAGCCGCAAGATCCCCAAGACAGAGAAGCCCCTTTGATCACATCCTAGGACACCAGTACACGGTTTTCGACGGGCTGGCCGGGATGCAGGTGGAAGACATCTACCAAGATCAGCGCGGCCTCCTCTGGATCGCCACAGCCGACGGCGGCGTGAGCCGATTCGACGGAGCGCATTTCGATACCTTTGGCCTGTCGGACGGGCTCCCCAGTCTCACGGTAATGAGCATCGCCGAGGATCAAGACGGGCGACTGCTCTTCGGTACGCTGGGAGGTGGGATAGCTGCATACGACGGGCATGGCTTTCAGGTGTACACCACCGAGCACGGGCTGCCTTCCAACGACATAATGAGCCTGCAACCCCAAGCCGATGGTTCGATGCGAGTGCTGACCGACGCTGGGATAGGCTGGTTTGTCGAGGGGCGATGCGTAGAGTGCGTGACAGAAATTGCAGGTCAGCCGCTAGGGTGGGTGTACGACATGGTCACCGACACGACGGGTACGACGTGGCTGGCGACGCAGCAACGGGGGACCATCAGTCTGGACGGTCGGCGCATGAGCGCGAAGAACGGTGCAATGCAGTGGCCGTGGAAATTCGCTCAAGACGCCTCCGGCCCTCTGTGGATCGCCTTTCGCTACGTTGGTACCGAAGTCGTGATAGGCCGCTACGATTCAGACAGCCAACAGCTCGACCTCATCAAGGCAGACGCGGCTATCGAGGGGACGGAGGCCGTAAATCACGGTACGCGCCATGTACGCTTGGACGATAAAGGCCGGTTGTGGATGGCTCGTCAGGGCGTGCTAGTGTACGACGGAGCCGACTGGCATTCGTTCTCGGCCGGTTTGCCGGATGTTCACTTTTCGGAGGCGCGGCTGACCTACGAGGACCGCGAAGGAAATATCTGGGTGGGATTGTGGGGCGGCGGGCTAGTTTTTTGCGATCCGGTCAGTGTCCAGTTATACACCGGGGCCGACGGCCTGCCCGACCGCGAGGTCCACCAGCTAAGAGAAGACCACCAAGGTCGGATCTGGATCGGTACGATGGGAGGCCTAGCCTGTCTTGAAGACGGCCGGATTCGCTCAGTGGAGACCGGGCACAAGGTCTCGGCGTTGGCGATAGACTGCCAAGGGCAGGTCTGGCACGGGAGCCCCGAGGGCAAAGTAATTAAGGGAGTGGGGAAAGATGCCCAAGTGATCGAGGTGACAAAAGACAACTGCTACGACTACGAAGAAGTTAAGCTATACCCAGACCAAGAAGGGGGCATAAAGGTCGGCACTTCCGAGGGACGTTTGGGAAGGATAGAAGACGACCGTTTTATAGCGGAGGAGCAGGGGCCTGCCAATTGCCGAGTCGTGTTGCAGGATAGCGAAGGCACCTTGTGGATCGGTAGCTATGGGGCAACGCCGGCTCTGTACTATTACAAAGATGGCCATTTTCACGCATCTGATATGGCTGGGATAGAAACCGTCGCTTACGTAAGTACATTGTGCGATTACGAAGGCACGCTTTGGGTTGGGACAGCCAACGGTCTTTTCGCCTTTGACTACCGCGCCCAGCAGGTGCGTCGGTTTACGGCAGACCAAGGAGACCTGTCCGTCAATAGCATCTTGGCTCTGGTAGCCGATTCTCATCAAGGGTGTCTGTGGATTGGGACCAGCGGCGGGGGTGTGATGAAGTACGATGGTCGAGTGTTTCAGAGCATCCGTTTGGGCAAATCCACCTTGGAGAATATCGTCGAGGCCATCCTGCGCGATAGTCGGGGCCGGTTGTGGTTCGGGACGAGGGCGGGGCTGATTGCGTATCAGCCTGGCAATACGCCCCCGGGTATCGTGATTCGCCAAGTCATGGCGGGGCGTCTGTTGGAGATGCCCCAAGCCGTGTCCTGTCCAGATAGCACCCCTGAGATTCAGTTCCACTTCCAGGGCCTCAGCTTCCGAAGCGGGGCCGAGCAGATGCGCTACAGCCATCGGCTCGTCAGCCACAGCCCGGCAGAAGAGTGGAGTGCGTTCACGTCTTCCAACAGAGTGTCGTACAACGGCGTACCGGTCGGCCAGTTCCGCTTTGAGGTACGGGTTTTAGATCGGGATGGCCTCATGTCGGAAGTCGCCAGCCTTGACGTACAGGTGTTCCCCGACGAGAAGAGCGTACGCCTCCAGCGTTTAGAACACATGCTGCAGGATGCGGATCAGGATTTTCTCAGCCAGAGCCAAGCCATGACCCAGTTCTTAGGAGAGGTCGCACAGATGGCCGAGACCGATATGACGATGCTGGTGATGGGCGAGACCGGCGTGGGCAAGGGTGTACTCGCCCAGAGGATCCACAACCTGAGCCGACGCCGAGGGCAGCCCTTTATCGAACTCAATTGCGGCTCCCTGCCCGCCGGACTGATCGAGAGCGAGTTGTTCGGCCACGAGCGAGGGGCCTTTACTGGTGCCGTGAAGCGGCATATCGGCTGTTTTGAACGGGCTAACTACGGCACCTTGTTCCTCGATGAAATCGGCGATCTGCCGTTGGAAGCCCAACGGGCACTGCTCCGCATTCTGGAGAATCGCTACCTGACCCGCGTCGGTGGCGAGCAGTCTATCCCAGTGGATGTGCGGGTGATTGCGGCGACCAACAAGGATCTGAAAGAGGCTATTGAGGTGGGGACGTTCCGAGAAGACCTGTTCTACCGCTTGAGCGCGTGGCCGGTGAAGCTGCCGCCGCTGCGGGAGCGCCGAGAGGATATTCCACTCTTGGCGGCGCATTTTGCGCGTCGGTATGCCCAAAATTTGCAGCGACCGGTGCCAGCGTTGGGCGACGGAGTGGTGAAGCATTTGCAGGCGTATGCGTGGCCGGGGAATGTGCGCGAGTTGGAGCACTTGATCCGGCGAGCGGTGGTGCTGTGCCGAGGGGAGGTTATTCAGGTGGAGGATGTGCCGCTGGCTGCTGAAGACGAGGCCAAAGAGGGGCCGTTTGCGCCGCCGGTTGAAGCCAAATTCAAAGACGAGAAACAGCAAATCGTGGAGGCGCTCCAAGTCTCCGAGGGGAGGATCTATGGAGAGCGGGGCGCGGCGCGGTTGTTGGGCATGAACCCGGAGCGACTGCGTTCCCGCATGCGCGTGTTCGGGTTGCAACGACCGAAAAAAAGGTCTTAAAGGGAAAGTCGCGGCCAACTAGGACCATTGGGCTATTGGTGAAAAATCGTATTAAATACGGAATTTTTTAGATCAACTTGTAACGACGGCGGACGGTACGCCTGATAAAAAGAAGCTTCAGGCTATATAAAACTATGTTTTCCAATTCTTTAGGGCATATCCTAAAGGATTTTTTGTGCGGGGTCTGCTGTGTGGCACGAAACATGCTAACACCTATATACCGTTTCAAGTCAATTACAAGATACAGAGTCTCTGCGGTAAGGTCAGTTAGTTATAAAGTGCGGAAAGAAAAGAAATGCTATGAAACGATTGCTAAAGTGGCAGATAGCTCTCTTAGCCGCATTATCTCTGCCTAGCTTCTGTGTGGCCCAAACGGATGCCTATAGACTTTTCGGCAATTCGATTCGCGTGGATCGGGCCTCGCACTGGGAGAACTGGATTTATCAGAACGACTTGGTTTCCCAATTGAATGTGCCAATCGGCGATGCGGATATTTTTCAGGTAGAGGCCAATGGGCTGCGGCCGGTATTCTTCCGCCGCAATATCAACGTGGCCCCGACGGCTGTCGATTTCACCTATCCCGATTTGGTCCGCGCTGGCGGTGATATAGTCTCTGGGGGTGCAACGGCCAAATCCAACGATGCCTTGGCTAATAATGTTATCGATGGCGACTTGAGCACCTTCTGGGAACCGGACACGCCGATCAGTTTTGCGAGTCGCTTGACTCGCCCCGGAGACTTCCATCTCGACGGCCTGCGCAACTGGGAAATCGAGATTGATCTAGGACGGTTGGTTTTTGCCGACAGCCTGACGATTATCTTTCCCGCTGGTCAGTTTGAGGACGAGTTTCTTGGCGAGCCGGTCAAGTCTTTCGTGCTTTTTGCCTCAATGGGCGAGCGCTTTCCCTTTCCTTTAGGCAACAAGCTCAAGTTTTCCCTTATCGGTCAAGTCTCTACCGGTAGTGTAGGGGGTGAAACCGGTGCAGGGACGCTGGTTTCGGTACCCGGCACCGAAGGGCGCTATGTGCAAATGACCTTTCCGCTCTGGCCACTGGACCGAGCTGACTGGGACTTGGATGGCCGGCCCGATATCAGCGGAGCCTTCATCCATTGCGTCCGCATTAAAATTACGGATTCAGACCTCTGGCACGACGCCTTTTTGGGTACGGGCGAAGAGGCACGTCTAGCCTATGAAGCATTGCCCCAAGATCAGCGCGGTGCGCTTGTTTATCAGCGCCAGACTGCCGGCGGGTTGCTCGTCGAAATCGAGGACGATACCAATCAGACCGCCAGCGAAAAATACCAAACCTTACCCGAAGAGAAGCGTGGCCCGGTCCTCTACTACAGCAAAGAGGTTCCCCGGATTGCCGAGGTTCAGGTCTGGGCTAAAGGCGACAACTACGCGCTGCAACCCGAAAGGCGCGGGGGGGCCTCGTTTGAAAACGGTGCCTTGGGTGCGCCCCATTTGGCCACGGATGGGCTGTACGACTCGGAGTGGCAGGCCAATACGTGGTCGCCGATTTACGACAAGGGTACGGCTTGGTACGACTTAGGAGCCGTGTTTTGGGTCGATAATCTCTCGGTGGTCAACAAGCGCATCAACCAGAGCCACTATGGAGCCTTTTTGGGACCGGATATTTTGGTTTCCGACGGCACGTTGCTCAAACCTGTGAGTATGAACGACCGCGACGACTTTCCCCAACTCGAAGAAGCGCTCAAGTGGGACAACATCATCAGCGAGGAGCACGTCGATAACCACACTCCGATAGTGCGCATTTTTCAAGAGAACTTCCCCTATCGCAAGATTCGCTTTCTACAGATTCGCGACATTGACGTCACCGGGGAAGTTTCGGGTCAGTACGGCCATCTGGCGACGTTGGGCGAGGTCCAGCTTTACGGCGAGGGATATCCAGTCAGCGTGTGGGCGTACTCGCCGCCGATCACGCTGACTGATTCGCGTGGCAATTTCATTCGCAAAACCCTGCCGCGCATCGCCTGGGAAGGCGATGTCATCGTCCACGAGACCGATCCGCTCACCGGCCAAGCCATCGAACGCATCGAGCCGCTGGGGCTTCACCCGGATGTCCGCTTGCAAATCCAGACCCGCACCTCTGAGCAGACCGACACCAACTTCACATACTATCAGGTCGTGACCGTCGCTGGCAACGAAGAGCGCACGGAAGTGTCAAAGGAAGTCCACGATGAGATTGCCTTGGAGTGGACGGCCTGGGAGATCTGGCAGACCCTGCCCGCCAGCCAGAAACACGCCTCGCGCACCGACGACGACGGCGACGGTCTGGTGGACGAGGATCGGATTGACCTGATTGACAACGATGGCGACGGTCTGGTGGACGAGGACGGCAGGAAGCTGCGCCGGGCACCGCGCTCGAGCTTTGCCAAAGACGGCGAGCTGGCGTTTGTCGGCTGGAGCGAGTGGAGCGAGAGCTACCTGCCGACCCATGGCGTCAACGAGGCGACCATCACCTCGCCCAGCCCGCGCAAGTTCGTTCAGGTACGAGTTAATATCTCCTCCGAGGATCCCTTCAAGACGGCGCGCATCCGCAGTTTGCGCATTGAGTTGGCACCACCGCTGTCGCTGGAGCTAGCTGGCGAGTTGGCGCTCCTCACCGACGAGGGAGTAGCGCGCGTGCCGACCGATTTGGGTGTCCTCCCTTCGGACTACACGCCGCCGCGCAATATAGACCCACTCGCGCCCCAGAAATTTGCTTATTTCATTCGCGCTGCCGCGCCCGACCCGACCGATACAACGGTGCGCGACGGCTTTAACGAGGTGCTGGTTGTCGCGCCGCGCGATGCGCGCTTGACCGGTGTGCGCTTGGGGCAGGTCGCCATCGCTCGAACGCCCTCGCTGCTCAACCCAGAGCAAGTGCTGACCTCGGCGACGACCACGAAGTTTGACCGTGCCTTTGTCCTCGGCGACGACGGGGTCCTGCGCGATGCAGACGGCGCAGTGTTGGAACGCATGGCGACCGGCGCGGATTCGATCTGGGTGCGGTTTCCCTTTTCGCTCAATGCCGATCTACCAGCTGATCAGAACGCCCTCATTGAGGTGCAGTTTGCGTCGCAAAGCTTCCGCGAGGGCATTGAATTCGCCTCGTTTGTGCGCTCTTCAGGCTCGGAGGAAGGTGTATTCCAACGGGTGGACACCACCGATAAGGATGCGACCGAGTTGGTGGATTCTTCGACGGCGCAGGTCAGCTTGGTGGCGCTGCCGGGGTCTTTGATCCAAGACGTAATGCTAGCACCGGTTTTTACGCCCAACGGCGATGGGATCAACGATGAACTTTTGGTGCATTTCGTTTTGTTGAAGGTACAGGAGGAGCGTCCGTTAGACGTTGCATTGTACGATTTGGGAGGACGCTTGGTAGGTCAAGGGCAGGGCTCGGCGGTTGGTGGCAAGGTAGGGACGCAGGCGTTTGTGTGGGATGGACGGGATATGAATGGTCAGATTGTGCCGCCGGGGATCTATCTCTGTCAGATCAAGCTAGAAGCCGATGATCAAGCCAGCAAATTGACGCGACTCGTTCACGTGGCCTATTAACAAAGGCAGCAGTTCGGACCAGAAGTCCCGATAGGAGCGTAATGGTACCATACGAAGACTTCACTTGGGCACCCAACAGCACGAGGATGGCCTTCACTTCTTTTACCACTAGCGACGGCTTTAGGGAGATATGGGCCGTTGATATAGACGGGAGCCACTTGGTCAATCTGACCAACGGCTTAGGTGGACACTCTCCCGCTTGGCAATCGGTGCTCCCTACTGCCACGAGCGTCGAGGCCCAGTCGTGGGGACGGATCAAATCGCTGCTTTCAACGGGTATCCGTTAATGGCTGCGACGAGGTCAGCTAGGGGTAGTCTCTGGAGTATATCTATAAGGCCGAGATGGACGGATAGAAGCCAAGAAGACGAAGAAGTTGCCGTGATGAGTGGTTGAAAATGGAGTGTGAAAGTGTCCTCAAAACTCACCGAAAGGAGTTTCCCATGAAAACGCGAGTTGTGCATCAAGCTCGTCTCGTGTTAATCGCCTGTTTGATAGCTTTTGGCCTGTTGGGTATTAGCCATGCCCAAAAAAATGGACATCCGCCTTGGGTCTGGAGTGTAGCGTATTCGCCAGATGGAGGCACGCTGGCTAGCGGGGGTACCGACGAGACGATACGCCTTTGGGATGTGGCGACGGGAGAAATTCTTGCCACGCTGAGCGGGCATACGGACTGGGCCTGCGGTGTCGCCTATTCACCGAATGGCCGTACGCTGGCTAGTGGGGGCGGCGACAACAAGGTTCGTCTTTGGGATGTGGCGACAGGAGGCCTCCTCGCCACGCTGAGCGGGCATACAAAAGCGATCACTAGCGTGGCGTATGCACCGGCTGGGGGCACGTTGGCTAGCGGGGGGTACGACAACAATGGGGTGCGTTTCTGGGACATCGCGTCTTATATCGGCGGGGAGCCGACAGCCGTGGCCGAGACCTCATGGGGTCAGGTCAAAGTGCTGCTTTCAGTCCCGTGACATATATCTAACCTTACTTATTCAATCTATCCATCCGAAAGGAGCCACGTTATGAACTATCGATCTCTACTGATCGCCTGCTTGGCAACGCTGGGGCTGGCCGTCGCTGGCTGGGGGCAAGCCGACGGTAAAATCGCATTTGTCTCCGACCGCGAGGGACATGGTGACGTGTGGATTATGAATGCGGATGGGAGCGATCCCGTAAATCTAACCCAAGGACGGGATTGCGCTGGCCCGGCTTGGTCGCCAGATGGCACGCAGATCGCCTATATTGCCGGCGGCGAAATCTGGTTGATGAATGCCGACGGCAGTAATCCGCAACAGGTGACAGACGATCCCGTCGATAAAGCGCGGCTTTTTTGGTCTGAAGACGGGAGTAGCATTTACTATGTCGCCGTCGTGGCTTTGCCGATTCCAGAGGAGTGGGACGGCCCTGATGCGTTTGTTACGGCGCTGGACGGCAGTGGCGCGTCGCCTGTGGACTGGAGAGAGGTATATCGCCGCTTCCTCCCTGGTGTTTCTCCAGACGGAACCCTACTAGCAACCGTCTCGTTGTGGGACGGAGGGGGCCATAAGCATGTCAATTTCTACATCCGCACCAGTGCCAGTGATCACATGCATCCGGGTCTTCTCCTACCTGAATCACTCCAGAATAAACTGATATACACCGAACCCTACGAAAATTGGCGAACATTCCCTACTTGGTCGCCCGACGGACTGAGAATAGCCTTCTCTGGTTTTCTCGATTTCATGGGTCAGTTTGAGATTTGGGCCGCTGATACAGACATGGACAACTGGGTCGAGTTGACCAACGGCTTAGGTGGACACTCTCCCGCTTGGCAACCGGCGATCCCTGCTGCTACGGGCGTCGAAGCCCAGTCGTGGGGACAGGTCAAATCGCTGCTTTCTCATTAATCGCGTCTCGTGCGTAGGGGCGGTGCGGAGCGCAAGCCGCCCCTACGCGCCTTTCTGCACCAATCCTGCCTTATCGGTCCACAAGCGCAAAATCCAAAGTAATCTCTATTCGAAAAGATCGTAGGCGGCCAACACGGAAAGCCGTGGACAACCTTGCGCTGACGGCTGAAGCTGCACATCGTAAAAAGAATCATCTCATATTTTGAATGTTATGTTTTTCAATCCTTTAGGGTGCCCCTAAAGGATTTTTTGTCGGCGGTTGTATCTTAGGGGTGGGTCATGTGTTAAAGGCCGGGACCTCCCAATCGTCGGAAGGACGAATATGAGCGACATATCCTTTGAGCACGTGTTGAGCAGTCAGTACACCATCTTTGATGGGCTGGCTGGGATGCACGTGGAAGACATCTACCAAGATAGCCGCGGGTTGTTGTGGATATCCACTGTCGATGGGGGCGTCAGTCGGTTCGACAGCGCCCGTTTCGAGACCTTGGGCCTTAAAGACGGCCTGCCCAATCTCTCGGTTATGACCATTGCCGAGGACGCGGATGGACGGATGCTGTTCGGCACGTTCGGCGGGGGGCTTGCCGTGTACGACGGGCGCGATTTTCAGGTGTACACCACGGAGCACGGCCTGCCTTCCAACGAGATTTTTAACCTGCAACCGCAGCCGGATGGCTCGATTCTAGTGCTGACCAGTGAGGGTGTGGGGTGGGTTGCTCAAGGCCACTGCATAAAGTCCATAACCCATATTGACGGCCAACCGCTGGGGCGGGTGTACGATATGGTCACCGACGCGGGTGGCATCACTTGGTTGGCGACATGGGGCCAAGGTGTCCTCAGTTTGGATGGGCGGCGCATGGATACTGGAGGTCGGCAGGTCCAATACTCTTGGAAACTCGCCCAAGACCCCTCCGGCTATTTATGGATCGCCTTCCAATATACGGGAACCGAAGCCTTGATTGGCCGTTACGATCCGCGGAATGAACAGCTTGCATTCATCAATGTGGGCAATGAGACTGAGGGGGCCGTGCAGCAGGGGACGCGGCACATCCGCAGCGACGAGCGAGGCTGGCTCTGGCTGTCTCGTCGGGGCGTACTTTGCTACAATGGGCAGGAGTGGCACTCTTTTTCCGCCTCCCTGCCGGATATTGACTTTTCGGATACACGTCTGACCTACGAGGACCGCGAGGGCAATATCTGGATAGGACTCTGGGGAGGTGGGGTAATTTTTTGCGATCCGGCCAGCATCCGGCGCTACATCGAAGCCGACGGCCTACCCGACCGCGAGATTCGCTGCTTGGGCGAAGATCGCGAAGGACGGGTGTGGATTGGGACGATGGGGGGCATGGCCTGCATGGAAGAGGGCCAAATCCGCCCGGTCAAGACAGGGGAAATTGTCTCGGCGATGGTAATAGATGGCCAGGGCCAGGTCTGGAGTGGCGGGAATGCAGGCAAGGTGTATAAGTGTGAGGGCCAAACGCTACAAGCGATCTCCGTGTCCGAAGAGACCCATCCCGAAGAAATCGTCGGGCTATGCGAAGATGAGCAAGGGCGTATCTGGGTCGGCACGTTCGATGGCCGCTTCGGCTGGATAGAAGAGGACCAAATCACCTGCCTCACCGATATGTCGCTCTATGAAGGCCGAGCTATGCTACACGACCAAGATGGAGTACTCTGGATCGGTTCATACGGAGTAATACCGGCACTCTGGTGTTATGAAGGTGGGCACTTGCACCCGGCGGATATGGCCGAGTCCGAGTCCATCGCCTATGTCAACGTCTTGTGGGAGCATCAAAACACGCTGTGGGTCGGCACGGCCAAGGGGCTTTTCGCCCTTGATCTCTCGTCGCGGGAGGCGCGTCGGTTTACTGCCGAGCAGTTTGGGCTGTCGGCCAATAGCATTTTGGCGTTGACAGCCGACTCACACGGCAACATCTGGATCGGCACCAGCGGCGGCGGCGTCCTCCGCTACGACGGTCAGACCTTCCAGAGCATTCGCTTGGGGCCATCCGCTCTTGAAAACAAGGTCGAAGCCGTCCTGTGCGACCATCGCGGTCGGCTGTGGTTTGGCACGCGGGCGGGACTGGTTGCCTACCAGCCGGGACACACGCCGCCGCGCTTGGTCATCCGCGAGGTCATGGCCGGTACCCTATTGGCCGCCCCCGAAGCCGTATCCTGTCCAGAGAGTACCCCTGAGATCCGCATTCACTTCCAAGGTATCAGCTTCCGAACCGGCGCGGGACAAATGCGCTATAGCCACCGGCTGTTAGGGCACGATCCGACGGAACAATGGAGTGCGTTTACGGCTGCTAATGCGGTCGCGTATAGTACCCTGCCAGTGGGCGAGTATCGCTTTGAGGTGCGGACGATGGACCGCGATGGCCTGATCTCTGAGGTCGCCAGCTTAGAGATTCAGATCCTCCCCGACGCCAAAACCGAACGCATCCATGCCCTTGAAAACGTACTGCGAGCTACCGACCACGTCGTACACAGTCAGAGTTGGGCGATGCGCCAAGTGATGGAGCAGACCGTGCGCGTCGCTGAGACGGCGATGACCGTGCTGGTGCTAGGCGAGACTGGCACGGGCAAGGGCTTACTCGCGCAGACCATCCATGAAACAAGCACCCGCCGCGAGCGGCCCTTCATCCGCGTCAATTGCGGAGCGCTGCCGGCTGGGTTGGTTGAAAGCGAACTGTTCGGCCACGAGAAGGGGGCCTTTACTGGGGCGGCGAGCCGTCAGCTCGGCCGCTTTGAGCTGGCCGATGGCGGTACGCTCTTCTTGGACGAAATCGGCGATTTGCCGTTGGAATCTCAGCGGGTGCTGCTGCACATCTTAGAGGAGAAGGCGCTGACTCGGGTTGGCGGCCAACAGCCTGTAAGCGTGGACGTACGGGTCATTGCGGCGACCAATCGCGATCTGCGGCAGGCGATCCAAGAGGGTACGTTCCGCGAAGACCTATTCTACCGGCTGAGCGTATTTACCTTAGAGCTTCCACCACTGCGGCAGCGGCAAGAGGATATACCGGCTCTGGCGGTGCATTTTGCGAAGCAGTATGCCCAACATCTGCAGCGGCCGGTGCCGACGCTAGATGAGGGAGTGGTCGCGCACTTGCAGGGGTATGCTTGGCCGGGGAATGTGCGCGAGTTGGAGCACCTGATCAATCGGGCGGTTTTGCTGTGCGAGGGTGGGGTGATACGCGCTGGAGACTTGCCGCTGCTGTCGGCTGCACGGCGCAGGGATGCGGTGCTGTCCGCGACAGCAGATGGCGAAGGCTTGGACGAAAAGCAGCAGCTTGTGGAGGCGTTGCAAGCGACTAACTGGATTATCTATGGCGAGCGGGGTGCGGCGCGCTTGTTGGGCATGAATCCGGAACGGCTGCGCTCCCGCATGCGCTACTATGGACTGCGACGACCGAAAAAACCCGGTACGGGCAAGTAGAAGGCAGAGCTCGGAGCTAACTACGAAAAATCGTATTGAGGATACGAAAAATCGTATTGAGGATACGGAAAATCGTATATTGCCTTGTGCCGATGGCGAGGCTGCGCATCAGGAAAGCCTCACGATATAATTGTTAAGTATTATGTTTTTCAATCCTTTAGGGTATTCCTGAAGGATTTTTTTGTAGGTGGCCGAATTTTTGGCACGGAATATGCATACATATAAGTTCTCAGTAGTGTGCCTTATTCATAAATCTTATGAAAGGAGCCGCGTTATGAACTATCGGTCGATACTGATCGTCTGCTTGGCAACGCTGGGACTGGCCGTCGCCGGCTGGGGGCAAGCCGACGGTAAAATTGCGTTTATCTCCGACCGCGAGGAACACGATGACGTGTGGATTATGAATGCGGACGGGAGCAATTCCGTAAACCTGACCAAAGGACGGGATTGTGCTAGCCCGGCTTGGTCCCCGGATGGCACGAAGATCGCCTATATCGGCGACGTTTTTGATGATGATCAGTACGGTGGGGAGATTTGGTTGATGGATGCCGATGGCGGCAATCCACAGCAGCTAACAGAAGATAGAGTAATTCTTTGGTTGGCTTCAGCCGATAAAGAGAGTCTTTCGTGGTCTGAAGACGGGAGTAGCATCTACTACACTACGGTGCGTTCGGAGGACGGCGGCTTCAGCGTAGAGTTCGATAATTTCGTCGTAGGGCTAGACGGAAGTGAGCCCATATACGTAGATTCAGAGTTCCCCGATTTCGCTATTCTTCATCCGGTTTCTCCGGACGGCACCAAAAGAGCTCACGTCGTGTTAAACGATGAAGACGGTCAGGCTCGCCTCTATATCGTCGACTTGGTCGAGTACGAGCAAATAGCCATTGATCTGACGGATCTACCCAACGTCGACGTTACAGGCGTAAACCTAGTGACTTCTTCTACTTGGTCGCCCAACGGCATGAGAATCGCCTTCGAGTTTTACCCCGATTTTTTCAGCCAGCATGAAATCTGGGCGGTTGATATAGACGGGAGCGACTTGGTCGAATTGACCAACGGCTTGGGTGGACGCGATCCCGCTTGGCAACCCGTTGTCCCTTCTGCTACTGCCACGAGCGTCGAAGCCCAGTCGTGGGGACGGATCAAATCGCTGCTTTCAGTTCCATGACATAGATCAACCTTCTTATTCAATCTATCCATCCGAAAGGAACCACGTTATGAACTATCGGTCTCTACTAATCGCCTGCTTGGCAACGCTGGGTCTAGCTGTTGAATGTTGCTTTTCACTCACCATCCAGAAAGGATGTGAACTATGACACATATTATTGCAGTCTCGTGCGCCCTCGCTTTGTGGGCCTTGCCCGCCGCTGCTCAAAACGACTGGCTGGGCACTTGGGAAGCTCACGTCGATCAAGTCGAGCACTACGTCTTCTACGACAAAAACGGTCGTGAGGTCACACAAGCGAAGTACGACAAGCTCATCCCTAGCTTTCAGGGGTCCATCGACACCCTGCGCATCAACGACGCGGACTGGATCATCATCCACATGACCTTCAACGTCGATGGCACCTTTCAAATCCGCGAAGAGTTCCTCGCGAATGATGGCGACCTGTTCGCCAGCTTAGATGAAATGCTAGCCGCAAAGCTGGAACTCGACTCAATCAACGCCTTTCCTGCGGTAGCCACCATGACCTACGAGACAACCGGCACCTATGGCATCGATGGCGATACCATGTCGTGGGAAGCCGACGAACAGACTCTGTACGCAGGTGACACAGAGGCCAACGCATTCTTCGCCGCAGTCGCCTCGCAGCTAGCCGAGCAGTCAGAGCTTCCCGGAGACATAGGCCCCGACTTTGTAGAGGAATTTGGCGACAACTTGGGCAGAGTGCAGACGACGTCTGGCTCGTATGTTTACCAAGTTGAGGACGGCAGCCTCTTTCTCTCGCGCAACGGCAACTCCCTCTTGCAAGCGAGTTGGTTGAGTTCCATAGTACTGTCCCGCGTCGCCGACGACACGGCCGTGACCCCTACTAGTTGGGGCAGCCTGAAAGCAAGCAACTAAGCAGGCGAAGCGATGAATAGGCTGACCGGGCCAACAATGGACACGCCGCCGGCACTTGGATAATTCCCACGTTGTTTCTCAGACTCCAAGGATGACTTTTAAATTTCAAACGGATACACTACCAAGCACATACTTGGGCGCTCAGGGATATAAATCCCATTCCTAATCTTCTGAAAGGAGCCATATTATGAACTATCGATCTCTACTGATCGTCTGCTTGGCAACGCTGGGACTAGCCGTCGCTGGCTGGGGGCAAGCAGATGGTAAAATCGCATTTATCTCCGACCGCGAGGGGCACTCTGACGTGTGGATTATGAATGCCGATGGGAGCGACCCCGTGAATTTGACCCAAGGACGGGATTGCGCTAGTCCGGTTTGGTCCCCGGATGGCACACAGATCGCCTATATTGCCAGCGGCGAAATCTGGTTGATGGGTGCCGATGGCAGCAATTCGCAACAGGTGACAGATGATGCCGTCGATAAAGCGCGGCTTTGGTGGTCTGAAGACGGGAGTAGCATTTACTATGTCGCCGTCATGACCGAGCCGCTGCCAGACGAGTGGGCTCCTGATGCGTTCGTTGCGGCGCTGGACGGCAGTGGCCCGTCGCCTGCGGACTGGAGAGAGGTATATGACCGCTTCCTCCCTGGTCTTTCCCCAGACAGAACCATAGCAGCATGGCTCACGTTGATAGAGCACGAGGATGCAGAGGGCCTTATCTATGCTTACTTCAACTTTTACAGTTACGGTGATCCCGATGATCACAGGCACCCAGGTCTTCTCCTGCCTGAATTGCGCCAGAATAAAGATATATACGGCGAACCCTACGATCATTGGCGGACTTTTCCTACTTGGTCGCCCAACGGCATAAGCATCGCCTTCGCTGGTTTTCTCGATGTCATTGGCCAGTTCGATATTTGGGCTGCTGATGTAGCAGAAGCAGATGAGAAAGGAAGGATCAAATTGACTGACTTGACTAGCTTGACTAATGGTTTAGGTGGACGTGAGCCCGCTTGGCAACCGGTTCTCCCTTCTGCTACTGCCACGAGCGTCGAGGCCCAGTCGTGGGGACGGATCAAATCGCTGCTTTCAGTACCATAGACATATATCTAACTTTCTCATTCAATGCTATCCATCCGAAAGGAGCTACGTTATGAACTATCGATCTCTACTAATCGCCTGCTTGGCAACGCTGGGGCTGGCCGTCGCTGGCTGGGGGCAAGCCGACGGCAAAATCGCATTTACCTCGTGGCGCGAGGGGTCCGGGGACGTGTGGATTATGAATGCGGATGGAAGCGACCCCGTAAACTTAACCCAAGGTCGGCATGGGCATTGCGTTGACTTGGTTTGGTCTCCAGATGGCACGAAGATCGCCTATCTCGCCTTTAGTGACGATCCCGAGCCCGATTCTGATGGTGCCATTTGGGTCGATTATTCCGTTGCCGATATATGGGTGATGGACGCCGATGGTGGCAACTCGCAACAAGTGGGATCTCTAACTCCCGGAAATGAAGTACTTTTTTGGGCTGAAGACGGAAGTAGCGTTTACTACTACCTGCGGGACCCCCAACAGCTATTCGCTGTGGCGCTGGACGGCAGTGGTTTCTCACCTATATCTCGGACGGACGGGACTGGAATAGTCCGCCGGTTCTTCGATAATTCCAATCTTTCTCCAGACGGAACCAAGCGGGCAACCGTCGTGTTGCAGGACGACGAGGGCAATGCCTATCTACGCCTAGCTGGCTACACCCCTATACGCCTAGCTGGCCTAGCTGGCTACGCCCCTACTGAGGGGCCGCAGCCTTCTGACCAGATAGAAGATTTCAGGGAGATTCCCCTTCCCGATCTACCCTATCAACAAGCTGAACTTGAACCCGGCTGGTATAGAGTGGCTCACTCTACTTGGTCGCCTGACAGCATGAGAATCGCCTTCTATGCCGCTAACGAGAAAGGGTACAGGGAGGTTTGGGTTGTTGGTATAGACGGGAGCAACTTGGTTAATCTGACCGACGGTTTGGGCGGAGATTATCCCGCTTGGCAACCCGTCGTCCTTTCTGCTGCCGCCACGAGCGTCGAAGCTCAGTCGTGGGGACGGATCAAAGCGCTGCTTTCTCATTAATCGCGCCTCGTGCGTAGGAGCGGTGCGGAGCGCAAGCCGCCCCTACGTGCCTTGATGGGAAGCGAAAAAAACGACCAAGCTGCCATAAGGGATGAGGTCTAATCTTCTGAAAGGAGGCACGTTATGAACTATCGGTCTCTACTGATCGTCTGCTTGGCAACGCTGGGGCTGGCCGTCACTGGCTGGGGGCAAATCGACGGTAAGGATGTTGACAATCCGGCCGGTCCGTCGTTGTCGGCGGGGACGAGCAGTAATGAGGAGGCTTGGGTCGTCGGGGCCATACGCCGCCTGACCGATCACTCGGCCAATTACAGGTCTCCGTCTTGGTCTCCGGATGGCCAGCATATCGTCTTCGATTCCAACCGCCGCGGCAAGGCGGATATTTACGTAATGGGTGCGGATGGGAGCAACCCCCGCCGCCTGACCGACCACCCAGATTGGGCCGCGTATCCCTCTTGGTCTCCGGATGGCCAGCACATTGCCTTCATATCCGAGCACGACAGCAGCGATGTAGGTTCGGATATTTACGTGATAGGTGCGGATGGGAGCAACCGCCGCAACCTGACCAACGACTCGGAGTGGCACTATTCTCCGTCTTGGTCTCCCGATGGCCGGCACATCGCCTTCGTGACCGTGGCCGGGCACTACGGAGAGTCTAATATTTACGTAATGGATTTGGATGGGAGCGGCCCCCGCCGCCTGATAGCCCACCCAGGGCCGATCCGGTCTCCGTCTTGGTCGCCGGATGGCCAATACATCGCCTTCGATTCCGACCGCGACGGCAACATTTACGTAATGGGTTCGGATAGGAGCTACCGCCGCCGCCTGACCGACCACCCGGCCGACGATAGGTCTCCGTCTTGGTCTCCGGATGGCCGGCACATCGCCTTCGAGTCCAATCGCGACGGCGACTGGGAGATCTACGTGATGGATTCGGATGGGAGCAATCCCCGCCGCCTGACCGACCACCCGGCCGACGATAGGTCTCCGTCTTGGTCTCCGGATGGCCGGCACATCGCCTTCGAGTCCAATCGCGACGGCAACTGGGAGATCTACGTGATGGACATCGCGTCTCATATCGGCGGGGAGCCGACGGCTGTGGCCGAGACCTCGTGGGGACGGATCAAGAGGCATTTGCAAGATCATGCCGGCAACTAAGCAGAACAGGTTGAGTGCATTTGTCGGCTCCTCCAGCGCCTGCCAGAGGAGTTCCGCCGAGCGCTGGACAACCTAGCCATCGTCGTCGAGGACTCATAACAACTAAAGGCTGCGTAACGTCAGTTATTCAATCTATCCATTCGAAAGGAGCCGCGTTATGAACTATCGAGCCATATTTGTCGTCTGCTTGGCAACGCTGGGACTAGCTGTCGCAGGCTGGGGGCAAGCCGACGGTAAAATCGCATTTATCTCCGACCGCGAGGGGTACTCTGACGTGTGGATTATGAATGCGGATGGGAGCGACCCCGTAAACCTGACCCAAGGACGGGATTGCGCTAGCCCGGCTTGGTCTCCAGATGGCACGAAGATCGCCTATATTGCCAGCGGCGAAATCTGGTTGATGGACGCCGCCGGCAGCAATCCGCAACAGGTGACAGACGATGCCGTCGATAAAGCGCGGCTTTTTTGGTCTGAAGACGGGAGTAGCATTTACTATGTCGCCGTCCCGACTTGGCCGCTTCCGGACGAGTGGGCCCCTGATGCGTTCCTTGCGGAGTTGGATGGCAGTGGCTCGTCGCCCGTGGACTGGAGAGAAGTATACAGCCGCTTCCTCCCTGGTGTTTCCCCTGACGGAAGCCAACTAGCAACTGTCACGTTGTGGGATGGAGAGGGGGGCCATAGGCATGGTCCCCGTGTTCTCCGGCCGGGCGAGCCCGGCACTGTCCGGCCAGGCGAGCCCTACACAGCAAAGCACAGGCGCTACGAAGCGGGCCGTGTCCATGCTCTCTTCTACATCGGCACCAGTGCCTTTGATCACATGCACTCAGGTGATCTCCTGCCTGAATCGCTGCAGAATAAACTGATATATACCGAACCCTACGAAGAGTGGCGAACCTACCCTACTTGGTCGCCCGACGGCCTGAGAATAGCCTTCGCTAGTTTTCTCGATTTCATGGGTCAGTTTGAGATTTGGGCTGCTGATACAGACGGGGACAACTGGGTCGAGTTGACCAACGGCTTGGGAGGACATGAGCCCGCTTGGCAACCTGTCGTCCCTTCTGCTACTGCCACGAGAGTAGAGTCTCAGCCGTGGGGACAGATCAAAGCGCTGCTTTCTCATTAATCGCGCCTCGTGCGTAGGGGTGGTGTGGAGCGCAAGCGCATGGAGAATACGGGTTGCGCCGACTTAAGACGTCGCAAGCGGCTAACACGGAAAGTCGTGGAAAATCCACGGAAAATCGTGAATATTCCACGAAAAAACGTGGAAAACTTTGCGCCGACGGCTGAGACTGTGCATCGCAGAAAGGCTCGTTTCATATTTTAAGTGTTATGTTTTTCAAGCCTTTAGGGTATTACTAAAGGCTTTTTTGTCGGCGATCGTATTTTTGGCACGGAATGTGCCTATATTCCCTCCATAGCGAACCCTATTCATAACCTTTTGCAAGGAGCTACGTTATGAACAATCGGTCTCTACTGATCGCCTGCTTGGCAACGCTGGGGCTGGCCGTCGCTGGCTGGGGGCAAGCCGACGGTAAGGATGTTGACAATCCGGCCGATCCGTCGCTGTCGGCGGGGATTGGGCAAGCGGTGACGAGCAGTGGTGGGGAGGCTTGGGTCGTCGGAGCCATACGCCGCCTGACTGACTATTCGGCCAGCTACAGCTCTCCGTCTTGGTCCCCGGATGGTCAGCACATCGCCTTTGGGTTCGAGCGCGACGGCCGGGCTAAGATTTACGTGATAGGTTCGGATGGGAGCGACTTCCGCCGCTTGACCGACCACCCGGCTTGGGCCGCGCTTCCCACTTGGTCCCCGGATGGTCAGCACATCGCCTTCGTGTCTGAGCGCGGCGTCAGCGATATTTACGTGATAAGTTCGGATGGGAGCGACCGCCGCAATCTGACCAACGATTCGCATTGGGACTGGTCTCCGTCTTGGTCTCCAGATGGTCGGCACATCGCCTTCGTGTCCGGGCGCGGTAGCTACGGCAAGGCTGAGATTTACGTGATAGATTCGGATGGGAGCAACTCTCGCCGCCTGACCGACCACCCGGAGCAGGTCGATTCTCCCACTTGGTCCCCGGATGGTCAGCACATCGCCTTCGTGTCCGAGCGCGGCGGCAGGGCTGGGATTTACGTGATGGGATCGGATGGGAGCAACCCTCGCCGCCTGACGGACCCCTCGGCCGACTACAAGTCTCCGTCTTGGTCTCCAGACGGCCAGTACATCGCCTTTGAGTCCGAGTGGTACGACAGGGTTGGGATTTACGTGATGGATTCGGATGGGAGCAACCCCCGCCGCTTGACGGACCCCTCGGCCGACTACAGGTCTCCGTCTTGGTCTCCGGATGGTCGGTACATCGCCTTCGAGTCCAACCGCGACGGCGACTGGGGGATTTACGTGATGGACATCGCGTCTTATACCGGTGGGGAGCCGACGGCTGTGGCCGAGACCTCGTGGGGACGGATCAAATCGTTGCTTTCAACCCCATGACATACATCTAATCTTCTCATTCATCCTTCTGAAAGGAGCCACGTTATGAACTATCGGTCTCTACTGATTGTCTGTTTGGCAACGCTAGGGCTAGCCATCGCTGGCTGGGGGCAAGCAGATGGTAAAATAGCGTTTATCTCCGACCGCGAGGGGCACAAGGACGTTTGGATTATGAATGCGGATGGGAGCGACCCCGTGAGCCTAACCCAAGGGCAGTATTGCGCTAGCCCGGCTTGGTCCCCGGATGGCACGAAGATCGCCTATATAGACATTGGTGCCGATCATTCTGGTAGTGATGTCTGGGTGGTAGACGCCGCCGGCGGCAATCTGCAACAACTGACAGGCAAGCCAGTGACGGAATACATAGCCAGGGGAGCTCTTTTTTGGTCTGAAGACGGAAGTAGCATTCGCTTCTACGCGTTGGGCCGCACAGACATATTCGCTGTGGCGCTGGACGGCAGTGGATCCTCACGCATGGAATGGACGGAGGGGGCTTTGGAAATCCTCCGCTTCCGAAACCACCACCATCTTTCTCCAGACGGAACCAAACGAGCCTCCGTCGCCTTGCCGCGTGATGACGTAGAAGGCCAAGCTCTCTTCATGATCTACAATGTCGAAGACAGGCAGACCACGGTCGCCCGGGCCATTACCCTGTCCGACCAACCTAACGTCGATCTCTCTGCTCTGGATCGCGCCGCTTGGTTTTACCCTTCTTTTCCCCTTACTTGGGCACCCAACGGCACGAGGGTAGCCTTCACTTCGTACACCGTTCGCGAAAGGACTGACACTCCTTCCCCCAACGACTTTTCCTATTCCGAAGCCACTGGGGAGATTTGGGCCGTTGATATAGACGGGAGCAACTTGGTCGAGTTGACCAACGGCTTGGGTGGATATTCTCCCGCTTGGCAACCAGTTTCCTCTTCTACTATTGCTACAAGTGTCGAAACCCAGTCGTGGGGACGGATCAAATCGCTGCTTTCAACCCCATGACATACATCTAACCTTCTCATTCATCCTTATGAAAGGAGCCGAGTTATGAACTATCGATCCATATTGATCGCCTGCTTAGCAACGCTGGGGTTAGCCGTTGCTGGCTGGGGGCAAGCCGACGGTAAAATCGCGTTTATCTCCGACCGCGAGGGATACGAGGACGTGTGGATTATGAATGCGGATGGGAGCGATCCCGTAAACCTAACCCAAGGACGGCATTGCACTACCCCAGCTTGGTCCCCGGATGGCACGCAGATCGCCTATATCTACCTCGACGATTATCCCCATGGTCGGTACGGTGGAGAGATTTGGTTGATGGATGCCGACGGCGGCAATCCACAGCAGCTAACAGACGATTCCGTCGATAAAACATCGCTTTCGTGGTCGGCCGACGGGAGTAGCATTTACTATGTCGTCAGGTGGACGGCGGAAATGACTAAGGAGTCGGAGGCGGGTGAGAGGGACGGCCCTGATGCGTTTGTTATGGCGCTGGACGGCAGTGGCCCTTCGCCCGTGGACTGGCGAGAGGTGCCCCACTTCCGTCACTCCAGTCTTTCCCCGGACGGAACCAAAGAAGCCATCGTCGTGTTGCGGGAAAAAGGGGACGCAGAGAATCTCGCCCGCCTCTATGTCCGCGATGCCAATGAAGACGAGTACTTTATCGCCCGGTCCACCGGCAAGTACCCGGGTATTCCTCTGCTTGGCTTACCCCGGAACGCGACCGTGAGCGACGCCACATGGGTAACTAAGCCTACTTGGTCACCTGACAGCATGAGAATGGCCTTCACTTCTCTCACTCACCTTGGGCTCATTTGGGCCGTTGATCTAGACGGGGGCAACTTGGTCGAGTTGACCAACGGCTTAGGTGGACGCGGGCCCACTTGGCAACCGGCGATCCCTGCTGCTACGAGCGTCGAGTCCCAGTCGTGGGGACAGGTTAAATCGCTGCTTTCTCATTAATCGCGCCTCGTGCGTAGGGGCGGTGCGGAGCGCAAGCCGTCCCTACGTGCTTTTCTGCACCAACCTACCCTTTGATCTAGGAGGTCAACTATGCACCGCTTTATCGTAGCTATTTTGCTGTTGGCGGCTCCACACGGGGCTTTTGCCTCGCCCGGTGCGTTGTTCGCAGAACCCGACTTTTTCACCCTTGGTCCGGGCATCGGCACGGGATTCCCTGATGATACCGGCGCTTTGGGCGATGTAGATGGCGATGGGGATGTGGATCTCGTGGTAGGTTGGACTCGTTGGTCGCCACACGTATATGCAGACGACGGAGCCTCGGGAGAGCACTTTCCACATTGGGGCTGGACCGTGGCGTCCAACGACGGCTTGGGTGGCTTGGTCCCCACCCGCGACGTCATGCACGGAAGAGAAGAAGCAGGAGCAAGCAGTGCGCCCGGCATTGGTATCTGGGGGGATGACTTCGACGGGGATGGACTTTTGGACCTAGCCTTCGCGGAGGGATTGGACCTCGAACTGTGGCACAACCGGGGCGAGGACGGCTTTGCAACCATCCTGCGACTGCCCAACACCGGTTTCGTTGGCCTAGCCGATGGTGAAGGCGACGGCGATTTGGACCTGTTGGTCACGGAGTATGAGGAGTATGAGGACGAGGCAGAGCACACCCACGACGGGACATCCCAAGCGACCCTGTGGTTCAATGACGGCGACGCGGAGTTTGTCCGCAGCGATCGGTTCACCCTCGACAGCGAGGCGGGGCTCTGGCCTATGCTTTGGCCCGCCGAGCAATCGTTGGGAGCGGGAAGGTCCATACGGCTGTTATGGACCCGATCGTGCTATCGGCAGCTCCAAGAGTCTGGGCCGACGGGGATTTGGCTGACCCAGCCGTGGGCGGCCAGCGCGGAGCCGCCGCTGTTTTTCGAGTCCATGGTCAGCCCCTGTAGCTACACCCCTCTGCAGGTTGGTCGCGATGGACAGGTGGATTTAGTTGGCATCGCCGAGGCAACCGTTTCCTCCTACGTACACACCTATCACGGCTTGGCGCTGTGGCGTCTGGACGCCTCGGGCGCGGTGGCAAGCCACACCCTGCTCGGCTCGCAGGTACACGTGCAAGGTCGCCCCCTCGTCAGCGACCTCAACGGCGATGGTCTGCAGGACGTGGCCTTGGTCGATGGCAATTTGGAAACGGGTCCGGCCTTGGTCGTCTTGCTCGGCCAGCGCGGTGGCGTGCCCGTGCTTGAAGGCCGCTACCGGCTGCCGGGCACAGGAGGCATGGGCAACGAGGTGCTCGCTGGCGACCTCAACGGCGATGGGGCCGCCGATCTGGTCGTGTTGGGGCGGAATGAGGATGGCGGGACTTTAGGGGCTTGGGGGGTTCCTGGTGGGGCTTTCGTCTTTATCAATCAGAACAGTCTGCCCACAGCCGTCGCCGTTGAGTCGGCCACGCCGTCGGCCTTTGTCTTGGGTGCGAACTATCCCAATCCGTTTAATCCGGCCACGACCATCCCCCTATCGGTGCCCGACGGTGCTGAGAGTGTGGACGTAGCCATCTACAACCTCTTGGGACAACTTGTGCGCCAAGTGTGGTCGGGTCCGTTGGCGGCGGGCGAACACCGGCTGACTTGGGATGGCCGAGACGATAAGGGCCAACTCGTCGCTTCTGGAGCCTATTTGTATCAGGTACGCGTGGGTGAGCAGCTACGCACCCGAAAAATGGTCAAGCTCGAATAGACGATCCGTAGCCTATTCATAACCTTCTGAAAGGAGCCGCGCTATGAACTCTCGATCCCTATTGATCGTCTGCTTGGCAACCGGCGATCCCTGCTGCTACGAGCGTCGAGTCCCAGTCGTGGGGACAGATCAAATCGCTGCTTTCTCATTAATCGCGCCTCGTGCGTAGGGGCGGTGCGTAGCGCAAGCCGTCCCTACGTGCCTTTCTGCACCAACCTACCCTTTGATCTAGGAGGTCAACTATGCACCGCTTTATCGTAGCTATTTTGCTGTTGGCGGCTCCACACAGGGCTTTTGCCTCGCCCGGCGCGTTGTTCGCAGAACCCGACTTTTTCACCCTTGGCCCGGGCATCGGCATGGGGTTCACTGATGATACCGGCGTTTTGGGCGATGTAGATGGCGATGGGGATTTGGATCTTGTGGTAGGTTGGAATCGTTGGTTGGTGTACGCAGACGACGGAGCCTCGGGAGGGCACGAGCACCTTACACATTGGGGCTGGACCGTGGCGTCCAACGACGGCTTGGGTGGCTTGGTCCCCACCCGCGACGTCATGCACGGGAGAAAAGAAGCAGGAGCAAGCGGCGCGCCCATCATTAGTATCTGGGGGGATGACTTCGACGGGGATGGACTCCTGGATCTGGCCTTTGAGCAGGGATTGAACCTCGAACTGTGGCACAACCGGGGCGAGGACGGCTTTGCAACCATTCTGCAACTGCCCAATGTCGGTTTCATTGGCCTAGCCGATGGTGAAGGCGACGGCGATGTGGATCTGTTGGTCATGGAGTATGACGACGAGTCATTGGAAAACCACGAGGGGACATCCCAAGCGACCCTGTGGTTCAACGACGGCGACGCGGCGTTTGTCCGTAGCGACCGGTTCACCCTCGACAGCGAGGAGAGGCTCTGGCCTAGGCTTTGGCCCGCAGAGCGATGGTTAGGAGCGGGAGGGGCCGTGCGCCTTTTATGGTACCGAACGTGCTATCAGCAGCTCCGAGAGGCTGGGCCGACGGTGGGTTGGCTGACCCAGCCGTGGGCGGCCAGCGCGGAGCCGCCGCTTTTTTTAAAGTCCATGGTCAACCCCTGTTACTCCATCCCTCTACAGGCCGGTCGCGATGGACAGATGGATTTAGTCAGCATCGCCGAGGTAACCGTTTCCTCCAACATACACACCAACCACGGCTTGGCGCTGTGGCGTCTGGACCCCTCGGGCGTGGAGGCACACCACACGCTGCTCGGCTCGCAGGTACATGTGCAAGGTCACCCCTTGGTCAGCGACCTCAACGGCGATGGTCTGCCGGACGTGGCCGTGATCGATGGCAACGAGGAAACGGGTCCGGCCTTGGTCGTCTTGATCGGCCAGAGTGATGGCGTACCCGTGCTCGAAGGTCGTTACCGGCTGCCGGGCACGGGGGGCATGGGCAACGAGGTACTTGCCGGTGACCTCAACGGCGATGGGGCCACCGATCTGGTCGTGCTGGGGCGGAATGAGGAAGGAGATCTTGATGATTTTGGCGGGGCTTTTGTCTTTATCAACCAGAACAGTCCACCCACAGCCGTAGCCGTTGAGTCGGCCACGCCGGCGGACTTTGTCTTGGGTGCGAACTATCCCAATCCGTTTAATCCGGCTACGACCATCCCCCTGTCGGTGCCCGACGGTGCCGAGGCTGTGGACGTAGGCATCTACAACCTCTTGGGACAGCTTGTGCGCCAAGTGTGGTCGGGTCCGTTGGCGGCGGGCGAACACCGGCTGACTTGGGATGGCCGAGACGGGCAGGGACGCCCCGTCGCTTCTGGAGCCTATTTGTATCAGGTACGCGTGGGTGAGCAGCTACGCACCCGAAAAATGGTCAAGCTCGAATAGACGATCTGACTGTCTCGCTGCTTTCAACGGACACTCGTTAATTGCGCCTCGTCCGTAGGGACGGTGCACAAGCCGTTCCTACGTGCCTTTCTGCACCAACCTCAGGAGGTAAACTATGCACCGCTTTATGGTAGCTATTTTGCTGTTGGCGGCTCCACACGGGGCTTTTGCCTCGCCCGGTGCGTTGTTCGCAGAACCCGACTTTTTCACCCTTGGCCCGGGCATCGGCATGGGGTTCCATGATGGTACCGGCGTTTTGGGCGATGTAGATGGCGATGGGGATTTGGATCTCGTGGTAGGTTGGAATCGTTGGTCGCCACACGTATATGCAGACGACGGAGCCTCGGGAGAGCACTTTCCACACTGGGGCTGGACCGTGGCGTCCAACGATGGCTTGGGTGGCTTGGTTCCCACCCGCGACGTCATGCACGGAAGAAAAGAATCAGGAGCAAACAGTGTGTCCATCATTAGTATCTACGGGGATGACTTCGACGGGGATGGACTCTTAGATCTGGCCGTTGAGGAGGGATTCAACTTCGAACTGTGGCACAACCGGGGCGAGGACGGCTTTGCAACCATCCTGCGACTACCCAACACTGGTTTCGTTGGCCTAGCCGATGGTGAAGGCGACGGCGATTTGGACCTGTTGGTCACGGGGTATGACGACGAGTCATTGCGCAACCACGAGGGGACATCCCAAGCGACCCTGTGGTACAACGATGGCGACGCTGCGTTTGTCCGTAGCGACCGGTTCACCCTCGACAGCGAGGAGAGGTTCTTGCCTATGCTTTGGCCCGCTGAGCAATCATTGGGAGCGGAAGGGACCGTGCGGCTGCTATGGACCCGATCGTGCTATCGGCAGCTCCAAGAGTCTGGGCCGACTAGGGTTTGGCTGACTCAGCCGTGGGCGGCCAGCGCGGAGCCGCCGTTTTCTTTTGAGTCCATGATCAACCCCTGTAGCTACACCCCTCTGCAGGTCGGTCGCGATGGACAGGTGGGTTTAGTTGGAATCGTCGAAGTAACCGTTTCCTCCCACATATACATCTACCACGGCTTGGCGCTGTGGCGTCTGGACGCCTCGGGCGCGGTGGCAAGCCACACCCTGCTCGGCTCGCAGGTACACGTGCAAGGTCACCCCCTCGTCAGCGACCTCAACGGCGATGGTCTGCCGGACGTGGCCTTGGTCGATGGCAATTTGGAAACGGGTCCGGCCTTGGTCGTCTTGCTCGGCCAGCGCGGTGGCGTGCCCGTCCTCGAAGGTCGCTACCGGCTGTCGAGCACAGGGGGCATGGGCAACGAGGTGCTTGTCGGCGACCTCAACGGCGATGGGGCCGCCGATCTGGTCGTGCTGGGGTGGAATGAGGATCGCGGGATTTTAGGGGCTTGGGGGGTTCCTGGTGGGGCTTTCGTCTTTATCAACCAGAACAGTCCACCCACAGCCGTGGCCGTTGAGTCGGCTACGCCGTCGGCCTTTGTTTTAGGTGCGAACTATCCCAATCCGTTTAATCCGGCCACGACCATCCCCCTATCGGTGCCCGACGGTGCCGAGGCTGTCGATGTAGCCATCTACAACCTCTTGGGCCAGCTTGTGCGCCAAGTGTGGTCGGGTCCGTTGGCGGCGGGCGAACATCGGCTGACTTGGGATGGCCGAGACGGGCAGGGCCGACCCGTTGCTTCTGGAGCGTATTTGTATCAGCTACGCGTGGGTGATCAGTTGCACACCCGCAAGATGGTCAAGCTCGAATAGACGATCCGACTGTCTCGCTGCTTTCGTCGGGCCTATATTTCCTCTGAAAATGGCATGTGGAAGAGTCCTCAAAAATCACCGAAAGTAGGATACAAATGAACAAATCAATGCTACGCACGTTGCAAGCCGCAACGATCCTCACGGTGCTCGTGCTCCTGCTTTCGATCAACTTGGGCCAAGCCGACCATGACAAGGATCGAGTTCGTTGTGGTAGCGATGAAACAAAATGGGACCAGTGTTTTGATTGTAGCTTAAACCCCGATCATCGTTTTTGTTCTTGGGAATATATAGATAGAAATACACCATATCCGAAATACGCTTGGATCACGTTTGCCTTAGATTGGGAGTGCAATCTATATATAGCGGATAGGCAGTATTCCTCTACTCCCTGTTCATTGGTCGTGCCAGACAATGCAACGGATCAGAATTTTAGCTGCCGCCGCTTCCGTGGTAGCTTGTGCGAGGATTTTAACCCGGACGAACCATATACATTAGGCACCAGTTACCATATCGACAACAAGACGCAGGACAGTCGTCTGTGTTCGTCCGCTCCTTGTTCAGAAACCAATCAGGCTACGGTTGTGGACGAGACCTCGTGGGGGCAAATCAAATCGCTGCTTGCAACGGGAACTCATTAGTCGCTCTTGGTTTATAAGCTTCTGCGCCTAAAGGATGCAACGTGATTCCCGCCCTACTCGACCGCATTCTCGAACTAGCCTTCGACCCCCGAGTCGCCGCCTTCTTCGGCGTCTGCTTGGGGCTGTATATCCTGCGGGACGTGGCCCGTATATGTTTGCGGCTACTGGAGGCTTTTTGGCGGGGACGGAGGAAGAAGGGCGATGCGTGATGAGTGGTTAGACGCTATCCACTGACCACTTAAACGAAATGTTCGGAGTTATCTTGGGGGTCGTAGCCTAATTCGCGGCGGGCGTTTTCGAGGTCCCAGTAGGCGCGGGTGTTGCCCGAGATGCCGTAGTAGATTCCGAAGCGCACATCGGCCTCAATGGAGCGCTGCACGAGTTGGACGCAGTCGCGGTGGCTCAGCCAGGTGGAGAGAATCCGGTCGCTTTGGCGCTTGACGACTGCGGAATCCGGCTGGAACGAGCCGATGCGCAGGCATACGACCTCCAAACCGTAGCGATCCACATAGTAGCGTCCCAAACTTTCGCCAAATGCCTTGCTGGCTCCGTACAGGCTGTCGGGCCGCACGGGCATTTCCGACGTGGTGTACATCCTTTCTTCCTCGTAAAGGCCGGTCACGTGATTGGTGCTGGCGAAGACGACCCGCTTGACGCCCGCGTTTCTGCAGGCCTCATAGGTGCAGTACACGCCTTGGATGTTCTTTTCTAGCACCGACTCCCAAGTGGCGCTAACCTCTGGATCGCCGGCGAGGTGGACTACCGCATTGACGCCGGCGACCGCCTCGACCATAGCGGCCAGATCGGCGACGCTGCCGCGGACGACCTCTTCGCCTGCGGCGGCTTCCCGCACTGTGCGGTGATACATCAGCCGCAAGTCGTAATACTCCCGCAGCCCTTGGCGCATCACCTCGCCGATGCGTCCGGCCGCTCCCGTAATTAGCACTTTTTTGCGACCCATCACTTCTCAGACAGTCGGTTAATAAGCCACCACGTCAGGACGGCTATGAGGAGGCCCGCCGCTAGCCCAAGGCTCCAAAAGAGGCACTCCTGCGAGGAAAGATTTTTGCGAAACTTCATAGCGCGATCTCCTCAGCGGCTGGCCCAGAGCATGCCGCGCCGCTGGATCTCGCGCGCTTCGGGCACGTCGAAGTCTCGCGCCACGTGGCCCAGCGACGAGTAGAACACCCGACCCGCTCCCCACGCGCGCTTCCACACCACTGGCATGACCGTTCCGTTGACCCAAGGCGCACTTTGACGGCCCTCTAGGGTCGTCGTGGCCAGTACCTGATTGCCCGGGTCGGTGTGCATGTAGTACTGCTCGGAGTGCATCTGGAAGTCGTCTAGGCCGGCGACGATGGGGTCGTCTGGGGCCGCGATGTTGACCGTGTAGTCGATGATGCCGTCTGGATGGGCGACAAACTGGCCGCCGACCATGAACTGATAGGTGGTATTGTTGCGAAACGAATCGGCCATGCAGCCGTGCCAGCCCGCTACGCCGGCACCGCGATCAACGGCCGCGAGCAGCCCCTGTTCCTGCTCTCCTTCGATCTGGCCCATCGTCCACGCCGGCACCACCAGATCCTGCTCGGCCATGAGGTCGCGGTCTTTGTACGTGTCGAGGGTGTCCGAAATGGTTACTGCGAATCCGTCTTCTTCTAGAATGGGGGCGAAAATATCGACGCACTGCTTGGGCTCGTGCCCCTCCCAGCCGCCCCAAACCATGATTGCCTTCTTTGCCATGACGCTCCTTATGCGTTATTCGGCGCCGCGCGCCAGTTCGTTGCCAACGAGGTATTGATAGCTTTTTTCCACAGCTTCCATCATGTCGGTCGCACAGCGGTCCAACTCGACGATCAGCCAGTCGCAGGTGCCGTGGCTGGCCTCGATAATAGGCGGGAAATCCATGGCCCCTTCGCCGACGGCGAGCATGTCCTGCTCAGGATCGCACGGGCCGTCCTTGATGTGCAAAAGCGGCGCTCGCTCGCCTAACTCCTCGACGACATGCACCGAATCGCCGCCGCCGGTATTGACCCAGTAGGTATCGACCTGAAAGAAAATGGACTCGTCGAGCTCGTCGATTAGATGCTCAAAACCCGGACGCCCTTCCACTTCTTGGAACTCCCACCAGTGGTTGTGGAGGCCTAGCTCCAACCCGTTCTCGATGGCAATCTCGGCGGCTTGGTTCCAGCTATCGCAAAGCTCCTTGAGCGCGTCTGCGCTCGCGAAGGCATCGCGCGGCGTGGAGCTCACCACGCGGGTGGCTTCCAGCTCGTAGGCTAGTTCGATGACTTGGTTTTTTTGCTTGCCCAAGGGTAGCTGCGTATGCACGCTGCATACGTCTAACCCAAGATCGGCAAATAGGTCGCTGGCTTCATCTACTCCGATGCCGGGGAATCCAGCCGTTTCGACTCCCACGTACCCTATCTCGGCAATCCGGGTGACCACGGACTTGAAGTTGCGAGCGAGGGCGTCGCGGACCGTGTAGAGTTGAAGCGCTATGGGGGCAGCCATTTCTTCCTTCCTTGTGGGTGAGATATAATAGGGATATGAAAGTTAAAGCGATAGTTAAGCGGGCGGGCGAATGGTCAGGCGTCAATAGTCGATAGGGGACTCGTGTGTAACGTCAGATAATTAAAGAAAAAAAATAAGCCGGTAGGCAAATTAATTTGTAATGACACTGCACTTGCTGCGCCGCTCACTCGCTCCTACATTAGCCGCTCCAACCAAGGAGCAATTGCCAATGAGCACCCAAAACAAAGCGCGCCTCGGGTTTATCGGCGCTGGCTGGTGGGCCACCAGCAACCACATGCCCGTTTTTGCCACCCGCGACGACGTCGAGTTGACGGCCGTGTGCCGCTTGGGCCAAGCCGAGCTAGAGCAGGTGCGGGATCACTTCGGATTCGCGTTTGCCACCGAGGACTACCGAGAGTTATTGGCCGACTGCGAACTCGACGGAATCGTCGTGGCCTCGCCACACCCCCTGCACTACGAACACGCCCGCGCCGCCTTGGAGGCGGGCCTGCACGTGATGTGCGAAAAACCCCTGACCACCCGCGCTGCCCACGCGCGCGAATTGGTGCGCCTCGCCGCGGAGCGAGACCGCCACTTGCTCGTGCCCTACGGCTGGCACCACAAGCCTTTTATCCAGCGGGCCAAGGCGCTGATGGACGAACAAGCTATCGGCGAGGTCGAGTTCGCGCTCTGCCACATGGCCTCGCCGATCCGCGCCCTGCTGTCGGGGGAGGAGGTGGATGTGTCCGACATTTCTGGGCAGGACAGTGCTAGCCTTTTCGGCCCCACGCCGTCTACGTGGGCCGATCCCGCCATTGCCGAAGGCGGCTACGCCCACGCGCAAATATCGCACTCCTCGGGGCTGCTGTTTTGGCTGTCCGGGCTGCGCGCCGAGCGCGTCTTTGCCGCCATGAGCGCGCCCGGGTCCGAGGTTGAGCTGTACGACGCGCTGACGGTGCGCTTTACCTCGGGGGCCGTGGGCACGGTCAGTGGTGCAGGCACCGTGCCCACAGATCAGACCTTTCAGGTCGATGTGCGCCTGTTTGGCTCGGAGGGTATGCTGCTAGTCGATTGCGAGCGCGCCCGCATGCACCTGCGCCGCCACGACGGTCAACACGTCGTCGAGGAGGTGGCCGAGGACGCGGGGGCCTACGAGTGCGATGGTCCGCCGAACAACTTTGCCGACTTGATCTTGGGCAAAACCGACGTCAACTGGACCCCGGGCGAAGCGGCCATGCGCGGGGTGGAAATGCTCGACGCAGCGTACCGCTCGGCCGCTTCGGGCCGTGAAGAGCAGGTGTAACATCGGCCCTGTCCGCTTGCGGTAATGGCCTTTCTGCTCGACGTCATTGCCCCGATTTTCCTGCTCATCGGCTGTGGCTATCTGTTGGGGCGGCGGCGCTCTGTTGACCCCGCCCCCTTGGCCGATGTGGCCATATACATCTGCCTGCCCTTCTTGCTGTTTTCGGCACTGGTGCGCCACCCGGTTACCGGCGCGGCGGCCGCTCAAACCTTCGCTTGGCAAGTTGGGATGTACGTGGTCAGCATGCCCATCATTGCGCTCGTTGCGCGTCTCGCTGGCTGGGACAAACCCACTCGCAGCGCAGTTGCCCTCTCCCTCCCCACGGTCAACATCGCCTCGTATGGCGTCCCTGTAGTGCTCTTCGCCTTTGGTGATGAGGCCCTGGCGATCGTCATGCTGCTCTTTGTGTACGGCAATGTTACGGCCGCGTCGCTCGGCACGTACATCGCCGCTGGCGGGCGGCAAAGTCCGCTGCAAGCGTTCAAGAGCATTTTCAGGTTGCCGCTGATTTACACCGCGGTCTTGGCCTTGGCCGTCAATGCCCTCGCCGTACCGATCCCGGCCTCTGTCCTCGACGCGGCCGATCTGATCGGCAAAGCCGGCCCGATCCTCGCGATCATCCTCCTCGGAGTCCAAGTCTCGCACATCCCCATCCGCGGCCGCAATTCAGCCGCCCTGTACGGCGGCATTGGCGCCAAGGTCCTGTTGGGGCCAGCGATTGGCATCGGCCTGACGCTGCTCATCGGCGCGCAGGGCGCGGTGCGCGACGTGCTGTTGCTGTGCTCTTGCCTGCCTACGGCCATCAGCGCCCTCATCCTCACGGTGCGCTTTGACGCGCGTCCCGATCTGCTCGGCGGCATTCTCATTGGCTCGACTTTGTGGAGCCCGCTTGGGCTGTCGATTCTGCTCTATTGGATCGGCCCTTAGCCTGAGATTGATGTAGCCTCATTTCGCGTTTTCTAAAAATTTTCACATCCCCTTGACACTGTTTTACGCCCCCTCGTAACTAGAGCTTATAGGGCAAACGACAGACTCCACGACGCTTTCAAAAGCGCCCACAGGAGAATGAAAATGATAGGTGTACATCGCTTCGACATGCGCGGGACGCTGCGCATAGACGCCGGGGAAAATCTATATGGTGGGTGCACCTATCTAGCTGCCGATGTGCAGCTCGAAAACACCCTATTCGCGCCGAGAGGAAGGGGCTGTGTCCCCGACTGAAGCTCGCCTTTGCGAGAAGCTCAACGTGGCAAGAGGCCGTGGCGCGAAAAACAACGCGCTGCGGCCTCTTTTTTTGTGAAAAATGCTTGACATTGTATCAGGTTTATACTGAACTTTTGTTCAGGTAAAAAGAGTAATAAACGGAACCGTAAAAATGAAAACCAACGAGAAAACACGACACTTCAACACCGCCCACGGCGGTGCCAAGATGCGCGTTGTGACCAGGGCCGGCCGGGTCATCGACGCGCGACCGCGCTTCGCCGCTTTGCGGCGCGGCTTAGACAGCGGGGCGTTGCCGCCCACCCCGGGCGGACGGCAGCGGGTCTGCGCGACATTCACCAAGCCAACCAAGGACCTCATCGCAAGGAGCAACCACACTATGCGACGCGAGATCATCAACCAAGGACTGATGTACGTACTCATCAGCCTCTTTGTATTCGCGATGATGCCGCTCCTGCGCTTCCTAAGCTAATGGCTCTTTGACGCGCAGCGGCATTGCGAAACGGCCTGGGGCAGCGGCGGCGACCGCTGCCCCAGGGATATCAACCCCCTCGACTTTAGGACACAGAAAACAACATGCAAAGCTACAAGACAAATAACATGCAAAACCGCAAGACAAACGTGTGCTATCGGCTGCTCAACTGGCTGTATTGCTTGGCATCGGTGGCCTGTGCAGTCCTCGGCCCTCGCGGTCTGCACGCTCACCAAGCGCCCGACCGCGCGCTCGACGCCGTGCGTATAGAGGGCACCGGCCCGCAGATCGACGGCGTGCTCGACGACTCGGTGTGGCAGCAGGCCCCGATTTTTACGGGTTTTGTCCAGCGCGAGCCAGAGGAAGGGCAGCCGGCGAGCGAAAAGACCACCGTACAGTTGGCGTACGACGACGAGGCGCTCTACGTGGGGATCACGGCCTACGATTCGGCTCCCGAGCAGATCGTCTCGCGCTTGGTGCGCCGCGACCAGTGGACCGAAGCCGATTGGATCCAAGTTAGCTTAGACACGCATCACGACCACCAGACAGGCTATGCCTTTGCGGTGTATGCTGGTGGATCGATCTACGACGCTGTAATCAAGGATTATGGTTGGGACAACGACACCTGGAACGGCGTGTGGGAATCCGCGCATACTATCGGTGCAGAGGGATGGAGCGTGGAGTTTGCCATCCCGTTCCACAACCTCCGCTTTAGCAGCGGCGGGGACTGGGGTATCAACATCGCCCGCTACATCAGCCGCAAGAAGGAACAGGCCTTCTGGGTCATGGTTCCGCGCAAGGAAAGCGGCTCGGTCTCGCGCTTTGCCCACCTAGAGGGCTTAGCGGACATCGAATCTACGCGTGCGCTGGAGCTTTTGCCCTATTCGGTGGGCCGCTCCACTGTGGCGGATGCGCGCGAATTATTCGGCAGTGCTGGCGCAGACTTGCGCTACGGACTGTCGTCGAATATTTCGCTCAACGCCACGATTAACCCGGATTTTGGCCAAGTGGAGGCCGACCCGGCCGAGCTCAACCTCTCGGTCTTTGAGACGTTCCAGGATGAGCGCCGCCCCTTCTTCGTGGAGGATGGCGAGGCGTTCGACACGCCAATCGACCTGTTCTACTCGCGGCGCATCGGCCGCCAGCCCGGCTATCACTCGCTGCCCGACGGCTACGACGCCCTCAACGAGAGTGAGTCCACCACCATTCTGGGCGCAGCCAAGCTGACGGGCAAGACCGCATCCAAGACCACTTTTGGCCTGCTGACGGCGCTTACCGCCAAAGAGTACGCGCGCGTTGAAACGATTCACTCGCCGCCTTCAGGCGGTGCGACGACCATGGTGCGCGAGGTGTCCGGCGAGGAGTACCAAGAGCGCAGCGACTTTCTCGTCGAGCCGCGCACCCACTTTCTCGTCGGCCGCGTCAAGCAGGATCTATTTGCTGGCAACTCGCACGTCGGCCTCTTGGGCACGGCCGTGCAGCGCGACCGGGCTCGGAATGCCTATACCGGCGGCGTGGATTGGACTCTCAAGTGGCGCGACAACGGATACACCTTTTGGGGCCAGCTCGCCGGCAGCCGCGCCACAGTGGAGGACCAGCGCCGCAGCGGTTTGGGCAATATGGCGGTTTTGAGTAAGAACAGCGGCTGGTTGCGCGGCGAGCTTTGGTGGGAGGCCTATTCACGGCATTTCGAGATCGACGACTTGGGCTTCCAATGGCGCAGCGACTTCTACAACCCTTGGCTCTGGATCCAACTGCGTAAGGAAGAGGACTGGGCCATCTTTCGCCGCAATTTCTACAACTTCAACCGCTGGGGCACGTGGAACTTCGACCGCACCAATCTGCAAAACGGCTTTGACTTCAACACCCACCACCAGCTCAAAAACTACTGGTGGATCCACTTCGACTACTACCACATGTGGCGGGCCTTCGACGATCTCGACACCCGCGGCGGCCCCCTAATTGTGAGGCCGGCAAGCGATGGCTTTGAGATTGAACTGGAAAGCGACGATCGCTTTATGGTCAGCGGCTGGGTCGAGTACGAGTGGGACGGCAACTCGGCTGGTAGCTCCCACCGCGAGGTCTCCGGCAGCATCCGCATCCGGCCGACCTCGCGGTTCGAGATCAGTCTCCGGCCGCGCTATAGTTGGGGTTTCAACGATGCTCAATGGGTCGAAAACTTCGATGCGAACGCCGACGGAGAAGACGATCAATTCGTGTATGGGGAGTTAGACAGCCAAACCCTCGATCTGACGACGCGGGCCAACATCCTCTTCAGCCGCGACTTGAGTTTGGAGCTCTATGTCCAGCCTTTTATTAGCGCGGGCCAGTACTCCAACTTCAAGGAGCTGGCCCAGCCGCGCTCCTACTCGTTTGTCGCGCATCCCGGCCCAGAGGAAAGCCCTGATTTTCGCAACCGCTCGCTGCACAGCAACGCCGTCCTGCGCTGGGAGTACAAACCGGGCAGCACCCTTTTCGTCGTCTGGTCGCAGTTCCGCCACGACGACTCCGACTTGGGCGCGTTTCGCCCCGGGTACAACCTGCGGCACAGCTTTGTGGACGAGGGAACCAACATCTTCTTGGTGAAGCTCAACTATTGGTTGAACATTTAGGGCGCAGGATGTGCATACCGCTGACATCTGGTGCTTGTCATGCTGAGGGAGCCGATGGGCGGACGAAGCATCTTTTACCTAGGTAGGAGATGCTTCGCTCCGCTCAGCATGACAGAGCCTATTCTTCCAAGAAGCTCCACAGCGCGTCGAAGCGCGCTCCTTCAATCGGCTCTCGCAGCACCGAGTTGACGCCTCTTTCCGCCATGTAGTGTGGTGTAAACGACAGCCCCTTTTGCAACGCCGTGCGCTCCAGTCCCATTTGCTTGGGCCGCCAGCGCACCTGACAGCGGTCCAGCCGCTTTGCCAACCCCGCCGTATCCCCCGCGCAGCACCAAGTGATGATCATCGCCCCCAAAGCCACTAGCTCGCCGTGGATCCAGGTCCGTCGGTTGGCCGTCTCCAATGCGATCCAGAACGGATGGTCGCCGCTTTCCGTAGGGGCGTTTAGCTGCTGGCTATCGCGCTCCTTAATCCGCTGCGCGATGTTGGCCGCGCTCGCCTCGGTCATGCGCCCGTTGGAATCCAACGTTGCGGCAAAAGAACTGGCGATTGATTCGTGATGGGTCACCTGCTGTGCCGCCAGCGCCAGGTCGAACGCTGCCCCTTGTCCCAACGCCGCCCGCCGCTGCCACTCCTCTAACCCGGCATGGCCGCAGAGGATGTCGCCTAGCCCAGCGGTGTGCAAGTAATCTGGTGCCTTGAGGACCACATCGACATCCACGAGCACGTATTGGCAATCCACCCACGGCCAGTCGTCCAAATCGCCCACGGTCTGATAGCCGTCCCACCGCGCCACGTGGCTGTGGATGATCGCCCCGGAAGAGAGAATTGTCGGTGCCAAGATCAGTTCGGCGTCCTTGTCCAAGGCCACGAACTTAGAAGCATCTAGGGCCTTGCCGCCGCCTAGACCGATGACCAACTCGATCCCGGCTGGCAGCTGGTCGCTGAGATCCTGCTGATGCGCCGAGTCCAGCCACTCGGCAAAAACTACGCCCTCTGGCTCGCGCCCAAGGTATTCTTGGGCGGCTGCGTACGCGCTGGGTGTGGTGACAATCGCATATGCTGGCCAACGGACGCTTTCTCGTTGCAACAAGCCACGGGCGACGCGCATGTCGTATTCAGCAGCCGGTTTGCACTGGCGGCCCATGGACCAGCCTCGATTGGTTTTAGGCATCTGCTCTCTTTCCCGTCTAGGCAAAGCAAACTATTGCGTCTGTTATTGTGATTGCACAACAATATACAAGTCCTTTTTTCGCTGCCAACGCATCTTTCCGAGTGCAAAACCTATGTCCACTGCCCACATCGCCCGCGCGCTCTCCGCAATGGACGAGCCTTTTGTACGCTACAAGATCCGCCTCAATGTCTCGGCTCGCCCGCCCAGCGAGCGCGAGATTCGCATTCTCCGCGACGAGATCCGCGAATCGGTTTTGGTCCGTACTCTGTTGGCCGAGTTGGATGCTACAGGCCGCATTCCCCTCCCGCCGATTCACCGCTGGCGCGGTGCCCATTGGGTGCTCTACATGCTGGCCGACCTAGGCTCTGCGTCTGGTGACCGGAGCCTCTGGGCCTTGCGCGATCAAGCGTGCGAGTGGCTTTTGGACCCCGACCGCCCCGAGCCCATCTGCGGCGCAATTGAGGGCAACGCGCTGTACTATTTGCTTTTCCTCGAGATCGACAATGGCCGCGCCGACGCCTTGGCCCAGCGCCTCGTGGGCAGTTTGCCCAAGGCGTTGGGCCGCAGTCCCGCTGCCTTCGGCCAAGCGCTCACCGCCCTGCGCGGCCTCGCCCTGCATGCTCGCCTCTGCGCCGACAAAGCCTCTGGCGAGGCCGCCGATCGGCTCACCGAGCACTTGCTCGCCCACCGCCTCTACCAAAAGCCCGATGGCAACCCCTTGAGCGCGGACGGTGCCTCGTTGCACTACCCCTGCTACGAGCACTGCGACTTTCTCTTTGCTCTCAAGGTCATGGTCGAAGCCGGCCATCTGGCCGATGCGCGCTGCCGCGATGCGCTCGATCTGCTCAAGTCGAAGCAACTCGCCGATGGCGCGTTCCCGGCCGAGCGCAAACACTACCGAGTCGGGCGCGTCGGCAAGGGCGACGATTCGCTCGTCGATTGGGGCCGTCCCAACCGCAGCCGGCCCAACCTCCACGTCACCTGCGATGCGCTCGGCGTGCTCCACGCTGCGGGCGAGCGGTTTTGAGTGCCAACTCAAAATGTCGATATTGTGCCATATCACTCCCCGCTTCACAGGTTTGCTGCCATGCGCTCTCTACTGTTGTTCTTCGCCCTCGTTTTTGCGGGCTGCTATGCGGCCTCGCTCGCGCCCGATCCCTTGGGCCACTTTGCCGCGCGCACCGACCACCTCCACCGCCTAGAGCCGCTCGGCGAGCGCATCTTGCACGGAGCTGCGCTCAGCTATGGGCCGCTCGACCACGAAGAACGCACGCGTCCGCTTTTCTATGCCGTGTACTACGAGCTCCACGATCTGCCCTACGACTGGCATTTGGCGTTGCTCGCGAATCTGGACCAGCACGTAGGGTACGGCCTACCCCAAATTGACCTTGGTTTCAACTCCGCCGGCCAACCCTACGAGGCGGCCATTGCCGATGGTCAGCTCGACGAGGCGATTGAGCAGCTCTGCTGGGGGTTGCAGCAGCTAGAGCGCCCGGTTTTGCTGCGGTTAGGCTATGCGTTCAATAGCTCTTGGCGCGCCTATGACGCGACGAGTTACACCGAGGCTTGGCGACGGATAGCGCAAACGCTGCGGGGCCGCTGGGGTTTGGACCACGTGGCGCTGGTATGGACGCAGAAGGAAGACGGCGGTCCCGATTACTTGGCCTACTATCCGGGGGATGAGTACGTCGATTGGTGGTCGATTGACGTGGCTGCGCCGCAAGATCTGCGCCGCAGCCGCGCCTTTATCGAGGCGGCGCAGGAGCGCGGCTACCCCGTGCTGGTTGGCGTGGTCACGCCGGTTACTACCGATCTGAGCCAGGCCGAGCAGGCGTGGCCCCATTGGTTCATCCCCTTCCTCCGCTTCTTGCGCCACCATCCCAACATCAAGGCATTTACTTATATAGATTGGGACTGGTCGCAGGCGGAGCGCTTTGTCGATCCCATACTCTTCGCGCGCTATCGCAGCGAGCTGATGAATCCGATTTACCTACACGCGGCCTCGCCCGGCGAGTTGCGCTGGAACCTAAACCTCGATCCCTAGCTAGAGAAAGGATGTAGCAGATGGATAAAGTTGATGTGCACGTTCACGTCTTTGACCTGCCGAGCGAGCGGTTTCCCCGCGAGCTGAGCAGCCTCGCACCGGCTGACCGCGCCTGTCCGATTGAGGCGCTGATAGCCGACATGGATGCTTCGGGCATCGACCGCGCCGTGTTGATCGAAATGAACGGCATCCAAATCGAGCAGCACGCTTACGTCACGCACTGCGTGCAGACGTGGCCTAACCGTTTTACGGCGACGGGCTTGATTGACATGAACGATCCGGACCCGCCCGCTCGCCTGCGCGAGCTCGTCGCCGCCACTGGCATTGAGGGGATCCGGCTGGGGGCGTTGGGCGACCCGGCCGCCCAGCGGGCCGAGGACCTGGCGACCTACGCGGTCTTTGAGTGTGCGGACGAGTTGGGGCTCAACATCAATATCTACACCGGCGGTGCTCAGTTCCCCTGCATCGAACTGTTGGCCGCGGCTTTTCCCGGGGTGAACATTTCCCTCGACCACTTAGGCGTGATGCCAACCACGCCCAACGAGCCGGACCGGTGGGGCCGTCCCCGCTTTGGAGCCGAGCCGTTGCCGCCGGCCAATTATCCGCAAGTGATGGCGCTGTCTCGCTTTCCCAATGTCTATGTCAAAATTTCGGGGGAGTACGCGTTTTCCAAGGTGCCTTGGCCCTATGGGGATATGCAGTCCATGGTCGAGGATGTGTATCGGGCCTATGGCGCGGATCGGATGATGTGGTGTACGGATTCGCCGTGGATTGTGGTGGAGCCGGGCTATCAGAAACTGGTGGATTTGCTCGACTGCCATTTGCCGAATATTTCCGCGGCGGAGAAGGAGATGATTATGGGTGGGACGGCGATGAAGTTGTGGTTTAAGGGGCGGTAGCAGATGGAGCTAAAGATAGATTGAGGAGCAGTGCGATGAAACGAGCGGAGCTGTTGCCCGTTTCTGGCAGCGGCCTGTGCGATTTGAGCCGGACGCGTCTGGTGGATTACCTCACCCTTCTGACTATCGACAATCCCGAAGAGTGCCGCTTTTACGAGGTTGAGGCTGAGGCCGCCAAGGTTCAGTATCTTTAGAAGAGTGATCGTGGTCGCCTGTAATTGCAAAGGAGAAATAAAATGCCCGTACCAAAACCTCGGTACAGCAAAGAGGAGTTCGCTCGTCGTGGCGATGAGATTTACGACCGAGAGATAAGGCCCCATGTTGGGCCTGATGACGAAGGTAAATTCGTCGTCATCGACATTGAGACGGGAGCTTATGAGATCGATAAGGACGAATTGGCTGCATCCGACCGGCTTCTTGCCCGCAGACTTGATGCACAAATTTGGACAAGGCGTGTCGGTTCTCGTTATGCTCGCCGCTTTGGCCCTCGCTACAGGGCGAGTGGTGCATGATAACCGGCCATGTTACTGCATACCGAGAGGCCGTCATTTCTCTGAATGTGGGGGGACCTAGGAACCAAGAGCGGGAGATTGATGCGGTTGTAGATACAGGTTTCAACGGTTTTCTGACGCTTCCTGCATCCATTATTCAGGAGTTGGATCTCGTCTGGCATCGGCGGGGTCGGGCTATGCTTGCCGACGGCAGTAACAGCGTCTTCGATATCTACGAGGCTACCATTACATGGAATAGCAGGCCGAGACGGATCGCCGTGGACGAGGCAGAGTGTGATCCTCTTGTTGGCATGTCTTTGCTTTACGGCTGTGAGTTGACTGTTCAAGTCGTAGATGGAGGCCGTGTGTCTATATATCCCCTGCCGCGTCAGATCGAAAGGGGCTAACGATAGATTGCGGAGTGGTGCGATGAAACGAGTGGAGCTATTGCCCGTTTACGGCAGCGGTCTGTGCGATTTGAGCCGGACGCGGCTGGCGGACTACCTTACTGCTATCGTCGGCGACCGGGAAGTGCCAGAGACCGATGAGGAGTGGAATGAGCGGCTTTGCGCGCTGGGGTTCATGGTCGAGCGAGAAGACGGCCCGCCCGCCTGTACTATCGCCGGGTTGATCCTGTTTGGCTATCGGCCCCGTCGCCTGTTGCGCCATGCTGGCATCCGCTGGATGTGCTTTGAGGGGGAGGAGAAAACCTACGATGCCATTGACGATCAAGTGATTGAAGGGCCGCTGGTCGATCTTTGGCAGGTGCTGTCAGGGGGGCGTGAACTGGTGGAAAAGGGGCTGATTGAACGCCTTGCCGATGCGATGCGGCCGTTCGTATCTGAGGAGGCGGGCCAAGTGGAAGAGTCCATGCGTCGGGAACGACGCTGGCACTATCCGCTGGAAGCGCTGCGCGAAGGTGTTGTCAATGCGCTGACGCATCGGGACTGGACGCGGTACGAGGAAATTGAGGTGGTCCGTTATGCGGACCGGATAGAGATACTCAGCCCTGGTGCACTGCAAAACGCATGACGATCGAAAAAATGATTGCTGGTCAACGGGTGCCGCGCAATCTGCTCATCTCTGAGACGTTGCGGGACTATAGCTATTCTGATGCTCGCGACATGGGGGTGCGGAACAAGATCATTCCGTTGATGCGAGCGCATAACGGGGTTGACCCGGAGTTTGAGGCGACGGAGGACTACTTGCGATTGACGCTGCGCCGAGGTTCGTCACCCTGTACCGAAGCTGAACGGTGACGAGACGGATGAATCGGTATTCTGTTGGCTACAATGAGCGCACGGCTGGTTTCTTCCAAGAGCGCACAGCCGACACGCACGCTCAGTTTCTTCTGGAGTACCTCGTGCCCGGGCTGGCTCTCTTAGACGGTGGATGTGGGCCCGGGACCATAACCAAAGGACTCGCAGAGATCGTGGCACCTGGGCGCGTCGTAGGGATCGACAGAGAGCCGAGTCAAATCGATCTTGCTCAGCGTCTCACCGATGGATTCCCTACAATCGAGTTCAAAACGGACGACCTTTGCAGCCTGACTGCTGATGACGAGTCATTCGATGTCGTCTTCGTTCACGGAGTCTTAGAGCACATCGCTGACTCAGAGCAAGCTACCTCTGAGATTCGCCGAGTACTGAAATCGGGAGGGCTAGTGGGCTCAAGACACGCCGACTTCGGAGGATTCCTGCTTGAGCCTACGCCTGAGCCGCTTGGGAAATTTTCGCAGTTATTCATCGAACTGATGAAACGAAATGGCGGAGATCCGTACTGTGGACGTCGCCAGCCAGGACTATTCCGCAAGGCAGGATTCGAGATTGTCAAGGTTTCCGCGTCGTATGACTGTTGGACGCCGGATGCGGAGTCCACGCGGAGAAACGCGCACTTTCTGGCGGAGTTGTGCGGCGACTCTGAATTCTCTGATCAGCTTGTGGAATACGGACTAGCAGACGAACGGGTCTTGGCTCAACTAAAGTCATCATTCCTCACGTGGGGAGAGATGCCAGAGGCATTTGCCGCAGAAGCGTGGGGCGAGCTCGTCGCCAGAAAAGCGTAAATTTGGGTTCCGCAGATTCAACAGACAGTGTTAGTTGAATCCACCGAACCGACCAAGAATCGGCAATCATTTTGCTCATCGGCGGGCATTTTAGAAGGAGCTAGCAGCGCACATGGCTTTGAAAAAGTCCCAACTCTACTCCTCGCTGTGGCAAAGCTGCGACGAGTTACGTGGCGGCATGGACGCCTCGCAGTACAAGGACTACGTCCTGACGCTGCTGTTTATGAAGTACGTCTCGGACAAATACGCTGACGATCCGTACCCGCTCATTGAAGTTCCACCCGGCGGCAGCTTCGCGGATATGTCAAACCTCAAGGGCGACAAGGAGATCGGCGACAAGATCAACAAGATCATCGGTCAGCTCATCGAGGCCAATGACCAGCTCAAGGGCGTCATCGACCAAGCTGACTTCAACGACGAGAGCAAGCTCGGCACAGGCAAGGAGATGCAGGACCGACTCTCGAAGCTGGTCGCTATATTCGAGGGGCTCGACTTCCGCGCCAACCGGGCCGAGGGCGACGATCTGTTGGGCGATGCCTACGAATACCTGATGCGGCACTTTGCGACCGAGTCAGGGAAGAGCAAGGGGCAGTTCTATACGCCGGCCGAGGTCTCCCGCATTATGGCACAGGTGGTTGGGATCGGCTCGGGCACCCAACAGGATCAGACTATTTACGATCCGACTTGTGGCTCTGGCTCGCTCTTGCTCAAGGCTGCGGACGAAGCGCCGCACGGCATTACCGTTTACGGCCAGGAGATGGACAACGCCACCTATGCGCTGGCACGGATGAACATGATCCTGCATGGCCATGAGACCGCTGAACTTTGGCGCGGCAACACCTTGGCCGCTCCGTACTTCAAGAACCCGGACGACCGCCTTAAGACCTTTGACTTTGCCGTCGCTAATCCGCCTTTTTCCGCCAAGGCTTGGTCCAGCGGCCTCAATCCAGACCACGACGAGTACGGGCGCTTCGAATACGGCATCCCTCCGACGAAAAACGGTGACTACGCCTTCCTTTTACATTTAATTGCGTCGCTCAACAGCAAGGGCAAAGGCGCGATTATCCTGCCGCACGGCGTGCTGTTTCGCGGCAACAAGGAGGCGGACATCCGCAAAAAGCTCATCCGCCAGGGCTTCATCAAGGGCATCATCGGCCTGCCGGCCAATCTGTTCTACGGCACTGGCATCCCCGCCTGTATCTTGGTTCTCGATAAAGAGAACGCCCACGCTCGTAGCGGTATCTTCATGATCGACGCGAGCAAGGGCTTTCTCAAGGACGGCAACAAGAATCGCCTGCGCGCACAGGACATCCACCAAATCGTCGATGTGTTCAACCGGCAGACTGAGTTGTCGCGCTATTCCCGCATGGTGCCGGTGGCTGAGATCGCTAGTCCGGCTAACGACTACAATCTGAACATTCCGCGCTACATTGATTCCAGCGAATCGGAAGACCTGCACGACCTCGACGCGCATTTGCACGGCGGCATTCCCGACCGCGATCTCGACGAGCTCGGAACCTATTGGGATGTCTTCCCTTCGTTGCGCCAAGCGTTGTTTGTCGGCAACGGACGGGCGGGCTACAGCGAGGCTCGCGTTGAGACGCCGCAGGTGAAGGCCGCCATTCTCGGGCATGGGGAGTTCAAGTCGTACGAGGCGCGGGTCGCGGTCGTTCTCGACGGTTGGTGCAAGACGCACGAGCCGGTTCTCAAGGGGCTGGAGATAGACGCCAATCCCAAGGACATCATCCACACTCTGGCGGAGGATCTGCTGGCGAGTTTTGCCGACTTGCCGCTGCTTGATCCGTACGACGTGTATCAGCGGCTGATGGACTATTGGGACGAGGTGATGCAGGACGATGTGTATCTCATTACTGCGGACGGTTGGGAAGAGGCAGTCAAGCCGCGTGGGATCATTGAGGACAAAGAGAAGAAGATCAAGGAGACGCCGGACCTGACTGTCAAACGCAGGAAGTACAAGATGGACCTGATTCCTCCGGGGCTGATCGTCGCGCGTTATTTCGCTGATGAACAGGCCGCTGTCGAGGCGCTACAGGCCAAGCAGGAGGCCGCAGCCCGCGAACTGGAAGAGTTCGTCGAAGAGCACACTGGCGAGGAGGGCTTGCTGGAGGATGCGGTCAACGACAAGGACAAAGTCACCAAGGGCGGCGTGACGGAGCGGCTCAAGGCTATCCGGTACGAGCCGGAGAGCGACGAGGAACGCGATGCCCTCAAGCATTGTAAAAGTCTGATTGAGGGCGAGGCTAAGGCGGCTAAGGCCGTCAAGGAGGCCCAAGCCCGCTTGGATGAGCAGGTGCTGGCCCGCTACGGCGTGCTCACTGAAGCCGAGATCAAGACGCTGGTGGTTGAGGACAAGTGGTTTGCGAGCATCCGGGGTGCTATCGAAGGTGAGGTGCAGCGGTTGACACAGCAGCTCGCCGGGCGGGTGAAGGAGTTAGAAGAGCGCTACGCCCGTCCGCTGCCGGAGTTGGAGCGGGAGGTGGAGGTGTTTGGTGATAAGGTCGAGGAGCACTTAAAGAGGATGGGGATTTCGCTATGAGTCAAAAATTCGATTTCCGGCAGCCCTGAGATTTCCGCGACAGCGTTGCGGAAATTGTCTGACCCACTGATGGAACTACCGAAAATTCCACAGACACTGTCTGTTGAATTGGCAAAGCGACTTCCCCTTGCTTGGTCTCCCTACGTTACCCTGCTGACCATCGACAATCCCGAAGAGCGCCAGTCGTCTGCAAAGGATCGGGATAAAGAGCAGTTCGGGGACCCGTTTGAAGCTCTACCGACGTTTCTACCAGAAGCAGAAAGAAATTGGTCCGACACTGTCGGACCAATTGGCATCCTTGGCGTCCGTTGTCACCCTGCTGACCATCGACAATCCCGAAGAGCGCCGCTTCTACGAGATTGAGGCTGAGGCCGCCGAGGTTCAGTATCTTTAGAAGAGCGATTCTCCAGTTGGCGATCAAGAGAATGAGAGGTCTGAAATGACCAAAGACATAGAGAAGGGCTACCCCTGGGCAGTCCTTTGATGATTATCTCAAGGAGCAGGGTGCCTATGAGAAAACCACTGAACTGGCCGTGAAGCGTGTGCTGGCCTTCCAACTTGCCGAGGCAATGAAGCAGCAAGGCATCTCCAAGGCGGAAATGGCGCGCCGCCTCCGTACAAGCCGGTCTCAGCTTGATCGCCTGCTTGATCCTGGGCATGACGGCGTGACAGTCGGCGTACTGGCGCGCGCTGCAAAAGCGGTTGGCCGTGAATTTCGGCTCGAACTTGCCTGATCGGAGATTCCATATTGAGACGGGAGCGTATGAGATTGGTCAGGACGAACTGGTAGCATCCGACCGGCTTCTTGCCCGCAGACTCGATGCACAAATTTGGACAAGGCAGGTTGGATCCCGGTATGCCCGCCGCTTTGGACTTCGCTACAAGCGAATAGATTTATCTGATTCTAAAACAAGAAGTTACATCAAACAGAAGAGTGTTAAGTGGGAATTGGGAAACAGAAAAAATTGAAAGCGGAGGAAGGGTGAACGGCAATTGCGGGAACAGTGGATGAGCATCAAGTCAAAATGGACGAGGTAATAAACGATAGTTATATTTTTGCACCAATAAATAATATGAAGGAGGACATCAACATCATGCCAGACCGTTATGTAACGAAGCATCCAGAAGGGTGGTCAGTGAAAGCACCGGGTGCCGCACGCGCAAGCAGCGTTCATGGGACGCAGCGGGAGGCCGAGGCGGCGGCGAAACAGATCGTGGCTAATCTTGGCGGCGGTGAGGTTCGTATCCAAGGACGCGATGGCAAGTGGCGTGATTCGGACACGGTCCCGCCGGGTAACGACCCGAATCCGCCACGCGACAAGAAGCACTAACGGAAGGTTAGGGGTATTTCGATGAGAATATTCATTTCATATTCGCACAAAGACCAAGCAGTACTGGAGCGGCTACATACCCATTTGGCTCCCCTTCAGTCTGAAGGGCTTATTGATACATGGTATGATCGCCAAATTCTGGCGGGTGGGAGGGTCGACGAGGAGATCGGCAAAGAACTTGAGTCCTGCGATCTCTTCCTGATGCTTGTCAGTCCTGATTTCCTAGCGTCTGACTATTGCGTCAATCGTGAAATGAGGCGAGCGCTTGAGCGCCATAGGGACGACGCGGCGCATGTTGTACCAATTATCGTCGAGCCCTGCGATTGGCTTTCTTCGCCACTAAGTGAACTCAAGGTCCTACCACTTGATGGGGAACCTATTAGCGAGTGGCCAAACCCAAACAACGCCTATCTCGATGTAGTCAGGGAACTTCGGCGTATTCTTGAAACTCGTAAGGCCGCTGTGCCTCCTATGGGACATGCTACGTTCTCCGAGGAGACTAATGAAACGCGACCTGTGGCTTCCCGTTATAGGGTACAGCAAGACTTCGATGATATAGATCGTAGTGAGTTCCGAGAGACCGCGTTTGCGACTATCTGCGATTACTTCCAGCAGCAGATTGCCGAGATCAATACGGACAGCAAATTACGCGGGCGTTTTGTGCCCCGGGGGCCGAGTTCGTTCGGATGCACAATCGTCAATAGGGCACGTGAGTTGAACCGTGGTACGGCGCACATCACTGTACATCGCGGAGACGGTGCCCCTGGGCTTGGCGACATCTACTACTCGTTCTCGGAAAATGCCGCAGCCAATACTGCAAGTGGCATGCTCTACATTGAGTCGGACAATTACGAAATGTATCTCAGCAGTATGATGAACTTCGGCAGTGGGCGGGAACGGCTCACTCCGGAAGAAGCGGCAGAGTGCTTGTGGGCTGATTTTATCGAGAAGGCAGGAGTTTCTTTGGGCTGATTTGATTTGCAGAGGACAATCCGTCGATTTCAATTCGGGGGACGTCTTGGCAACACCGCCGGGAAATCACTTTGGGACACCATGCTGGAAATCAGCCACAACGCGCAACGGTGCGGTCTAACTCCGGAAATTTTGCAGTCCATCCTAGCCGAAGAATGATCCGCTTCATCTTCGATACAAACGTCTAACCATTGGGGCCGCGCTGCTGTCCGAGGGCCGGTGAACGTGGATGAATAGCGAGCAAGGGACAACGGGCAGCACCCTTGGAGGCGGACGCCGTGTGCCCGTGGAACCTGTTCCCGCCGGCTACAAGCGCACCGAAGTGGGCGTAATTCCGGAGGATTGGGAGCGTTCGAGCGTACATGCCATTGCCTCATCGACGCGCAACGCGATCGTTGGTGGTCCCTTTGGATCTGACCTCGTGTCCAAGGACTACGTGGCTCATGGCGTTCCGGTTATTCGTGGCCAGAATATGAGCGGCCAGTGGGTTTCGGGCAGTTTTGTTTTTGTTACGCCAACGAAAGCAAAATCACTCGAAGCGAATCTAGCGCATCCTGGAGACATTATCTTTACGCAACGAGGAACGCTTGGCCAAGTAAGCCTCGTTCCGGACAAACCCTTCAGCGCTTACTTGGTCTCCCAGAGCCAGATGAAGCTTTCGGTAAACCGCAAGGTGGCTGATCCGCTCTTCCTCTTCTATTTTTTTACAAGCTACGAACAGCAGAAATCGATTCAGGGCAGGACGATTCAGACGGGAGTTCCGCATATTAATCTCGGAATTCTTCGTGAGATGCCCGTTCGACTTCCGCCATTAGCCGAGCAACGCGTCATCGCCGAGGCGTTGTCGGATGTGGATGGGTTGCTCACGGCGTTAGAGGCGCTGATCGCCAAGAAGCAGGCCGTCAAGCAGGCCGCCATGCGGCAACTCCTCTCTGGCAAGACTCGTCTGCCGGGGTTTAGTGAGGCGTGGGAGACGAAGCGGATTGGCGACTTACTCTATTATGAACGACCAGATCGCTACATTGTGCAATGCACAGAGTACAGCGATTACGGCAATGTTCCAGTATTGACCGCAAACAAGTCGTTTGTTTTGGGCTACACCGACGAAGATTTCGGTATCTGTACTGATACTCCTGTTATCGTTTTTGACGATTTTACGACCGATTCAAGTATGCAACGTCTCCATTCAAAGTAAAGTCGTCAGCGATCAAGCTTCTCCGCGCCCGTCAGAATCAAGCACATCTTAGGTACGTTTTTGAACGTATGCAGTTGATTCGCTTCCCGTTGGGCGATCATAAGAGATACTATATATCGGATTATCAAAACATTGAGTTGGCCGTTCCCGGTTTCGGTGAACAACAGGCTCTTTCTTCAGTCCTCTCCGAAATGGACGCCGAGATCGCCACGCTGGAGCGACGCCGGGACAAGATTCGCGCCGTCAAGCAGGGCATGATGCAGCAGCTTCTCGTCGGTCGGGTGCGGCTGGTCGAACCAGACTTAGATCGTACGAGGAGTTAAAGTCAGTCTCGCGAAAATGAGTCATCTTTACAGATCACACATGATGCTGTAAAAACAGACACTTGGAGGTGTGTTGATGTCCAAGGACCTGAAGAGTCAGCAGGAGCAGGGTACCACCAGTATTAAGAACCGAGACTTTCCGAGCCTATACCAGAGTGCCGACAAAGCGTCACTTTCAGCACAACGACGTTATCTTTGTTTGCAGAAGAGCTATATCGGTTGTCTTATTTTGGGGAGCGTTGGTGCTGCCCTTGCGACGATAGTTCCGGTCGTAGCCGTCAAGTGGACTCACATTGTCTTGGCGATAGTTCTGGTAACTGGCGTCGTTCTCACTTGGGTATCCCGAGTACGTCGAGACGACAAGGTGTGGTTTGGCTGTCGCGCCATTGCTGAGTCCACAAAGACCGCTACATGGCGATTCATGATGAAGGCTGCACCTTTCAAAGATGACAGCATCGCTAGGCAGTCATTCATTGACCAGCTTCGACTAATACGAGAGGAGAGGCATTTCAGTTCACACGATTTGGCGCAAAGCTTGGATGCAAACACTCAGTCTATTAGCGATTTCATGGATAATGTGCGACAGAAGCCCTTGAATAAACAGCGGAACCTATATCTTGAGTCGAGACTTCGCGATCAAAAGGCTTGGTATTCAAATAAAGCCAAGTTCAATTCAAAGAAGGAATCTTGTTGGTTCTGGGTGGTTTTGGCACTACATGTGGTCGCCATTGCTTTTGCAATTATTCAGGCTGGTTCAGGTGGCTTACCGGTAAACATGGTTCCATTTTTGATGACCTGCGCTGCTTCTGCTATCGCATGGAGCCATATGAAGCGCTACGGCGAGTTAGCTCAGACCTACTCACTCTCTGCACAGGAGCTGAGAGACCAAGAAGCGATTGCCTCGGATATAACGGAAGAGGCTGACTTCCTCGCACTTGTGGAGCAAGTCGAGGAGACCATTTCTCGTGAACATACCATGTGGTGTGCGCGCCGGAATGTGATAATCAGACCAACCGACAAGGGAAACTAACATGGCTAAAAGGAAGATATTCGTGAGTTATGACTACGACAACGATAGGTATTACAAGAATCTACTCTTGGCATGGGATAAGAACCGCGAATTCGATTTCGGCTTTAGTGATCAGTCCGCTGATGTGTCCATCCAGAGCACTAACGTAGTCGCCATCAAACGCGCGATTTCAGCCAAGATCAATGCCTCTACTTACTTCCTGTGCCTTGTTGGCGAGAAGACCAGCAAGAGCTATTGGGTTGCATGGGAGATCGACAAGGCTAAGGAATTAAGAAAAAAGCTTGTTGCTGTGAAGATTTCGAATAGGAATGTGACTCCAAACGGACTCTTGAATGCCGGGGCATCGTGGGCTATGTCGTTCTCATTCGACGCCATCAAAGACGCCATCGAAGGCGCTTATTAATGGTGATGAAACTGGAAACGTGACTAAGAAAATAGCCATGGCAATAGATCGAAGCAGGAACCTATACATCGCGCAGACAGCCCTTCCTATACCATGCTTTTTTCCATCGGTTTCGAGCGTTAAGACAAACCTGATGCCCGTTGATTATGTAGAGCTTCTCGTTGCAGCCGGTCATTCGCTCTTTCTGGTATCCGCCTATGACATTGCCCATTGCACCGATGATCAGCGCCCGCGTATGGATGCCGCGCTGACGAAAGGTAAAGAACACGATGCCGTGATCCTTATGGACAGCGGGAATTACGAAAGCTTTTGGAAAGACGACAAAGACTGGCAACCTGACAGGTTCCATGAAATTGCTGGTTCTAGCCATCATCATCTCTGTTTCTGCTACGATAACCAGCAGCCGCCCAGCACCTCAGAGTCAATTGCCGAAGACGTAGTGGCCAGTGTTATCCGAGATCAGAAACACGCCCTCGAAACCGTAGCTCCGATAGTCCATGGGGACACAGCATTGCTATCAGATGCGGCCCGTAGAACGGCGGAGCAACTTTACCCCCTACTCTTGGCCGTCCCGGAACGTGAGCTTGGAGAAGGCATTATCGAGCGAACCCGAACAGTAAGGAAAATCCGAGAGGCGCTTGATACGCTAGAGGTATATTGCCCTCTTCATCTGCTCGGCACGGGGAATCCGCTTTCGATTATTGCTTACGCCTTAGCTGGAGCCGATAGCTTCGATGGTCTGGAATGGTGTCAGACCGTTGTCGACCACCAAACAGGTAGGCTGTTACATTTTCAACAATGGGACTTGATCCGCGATCAGACAGAATGGGGTCGATGCCCTGTACTACCGTATGTCCAATCGGTCTTGATGCACAATCTAGATTTCTATCGCGAGTTTATGAAAAAGTTACACGAAGCAATACATCTCGAAGACACTGAAACTTTCATTCAACAGTACGTAACTAACGAACAGGCAGATCTTCTACTCCGGGCCAGCGAAGGAAGTGAGTAACGTGACAATGATTCGCTTTTCTCTTTCAGCTATCGAACATGCGATCCGGGATGTGTACAGCGTACTTGACGAGTGTACTTCAGTCCCATGGAAGGAAAGTAGCGAAGACGATCTATGGCGAGAGCTTGTATTTTGTATCCTAGGTAGCCGAGTGAGGTTTGAAACTGTCCACGCAGCGGTTGAAAGAATGGACGGTATGTGTTTGCTTTCTCGTCCACGACGAAACACACAGTTCGATCAATATGAAGAGGACACGATGACGGCCCTTTCTATGGGCTATCCATTCTATCGCGTCAGGGCTAATCAGATTCGCCGGGCAGCAGAATACCTATACAACTACTCACGGGGGTCAATTGGGGAGTTACTGAATAGCGCTAGTGATGCTCACAGCGCGCGACGCCTTCTGACGGCTGAGGTAGTGGGTTTGGGACCCAAGCAAGCAAGCCTATTCCTCCGGAACATCGGTTATGCAAAGTCCATCGCGGTCTTAGACGTACATATTTTGACATATTTGAGTTGGATCGGTCTTGCTGAATCTTCGCTCAAATCGGTTCCGACATTAAGCAAGTACGAAGCACTGGAAGAATCTTTTATCCAACATGCCTATTCATTAGGATTCTCACCCGATCAATTCGATCTTGCGGTGTGGATTGTAATGAAAGTGGCAAAGGAGGAATCAAACGCATGGGGATCGTGACTTTGGTATCTGGAGGATTCGATTCAACTCTTATGAGTCTTATGGCTCATGAGGAAGGGATCGCACTATTCCCTCTCTTTATCGATTACGGGCAACTCGGAGTAAACAAGGAATGGTCAGCGTGTCAGCGACTTCACAAACAATTCGGTTTGCCACCGGTGACCTATATGGATTTGTCTGGTTTTGGAAAAACAATCCCGAGCGGACTTACAGATAGCAGTTTACGCATCAACGAAGATGCCTTCTTGCCAGGTCGAAATCTTCTTTTTGTGCTAGCAGGAGCGGCTCATGCCTGCCAGACTCAAGCTAGTAGCGTCGCGCTTGGTCTACTCAATCCCGCCGACCACCTTTTTCCAGATCAGACCAAGGGGTTTGTAGAAGAGTGCGAAAGGATTATCGAGATGGCAATGGGCCGGAGGATTTCTGTTCTTATCCCACTGATCGAGTTCTCGAAGAGAGATATTATGGTGATGGCTCGTGATCGGGGGATAAAGCATACCTATTCATGTCATGCAGGTGGGGACGAACCTTGCGGAGTGTGCATAGCATGCATTGAAATTATTAATGCAAAGGAAAGGAGGTAGCCATGGGTGGCGGACGCAGTAGTCGCGGTTTAACCCCAGACGAATTCAGGAGTGCTGAACAACGTGCCAAAAAATCTCTGAAGGAAGGCGATGGCAAGCACAATGTCTTTATCAGCTTCTCCTCGGATGATCTCGATGAAGTTAACCTGTTACGTGGTCAGGCTAAGAACGAAAACAGCAACATTGAGTTCAACGACCGGTCACTGAAAAAGCCGTTCGACAGTAAGAAAGCCGACTATATAAAACGAGGCATTCGGGACCGTATTCGTCAATCCTCCGTTACTGTCGTGTATGTATCGGACAAAACCGCCGATAGTAAATGGGTGGACTGGGAAATACGAGAGAGTCTTGTCATGGGGAAAGGTGTCGTCGCCATGCACAAGGGCGACACCCCACCCAGACGTCTCCCAAAGGCTATCACCGACAACAATATTCCGGTTGTACCGTGGAACCAAGAACAGTTGGCAAAAGCCATTGAGACTCAGTTCGAGAACCGATGAAACAAACTAACAATTGGTTACAAACGGACGGTTCTAGATGCTGCTGGACTAAGTAGTAGAGTAAGAATCGTAGAAATCGGGCTAGAGTGACATTTATCGAGACACACCTGCGCCGTCAAGCTGATCATGATGCAGCAGCTTCTCGTAGGTAGGGAGAGGTCTGCTCCAACCCGAGGCTCTAACTAAAGAAGAATAAGGCGACATGAGCGAGAGCTAGAACATCGAATGGAAAGAGACGTGGCGGGACGAATACCTAAAATGGGTCTGCGGCTTCGCCAATGCTCAGGGCGGCGTACTGGAAATCGGCAAGAATGACCGGGGTGAGGTGGTCGGAGTGAAGGACGTTCTCCGACTGCTCGAAGAAATTCCCAATAAGGCCCAGGCACTGCTCGGCGTCGTGGTGGACGTGAACCTGAAGTCGGAAGACGGCGGGGAATATCTGGAAATCGCGGTTGATCCCTACCCCAATCCAATCAGCTACAAAGGCGAATTCTACTATCGCAGCGGCAGCACCAAGCAGGTGCTCAGAGGGGCGGCACTTAGCCGCTTCCTGTTGCAGAAATACGGCCGAACGTGGGACGATGTGCCCCTGCCGGGCGTCGGCCTCAAGGACTTGGACGGTCGCGTCTTTGACGGGTTTCGTCAGCGGGGTGCTGACAGCGAACGCTTACCGCAGGACATATTGGACGAATCCGACGAAGGGGTAATCGAGAGGCTTCAGTTGCGAGAGACGGGTTTCCTAAAGCGTGCCGCGGTCCTGCTCTTTCATCCAGCGCCGGACCGGTTCGTGATGGAAGCCTATGTGAAGATCGGCTATTTCCGTGGTTCGGAGTTGCTGTATCAGGACGTTATTGAAGGCGACTTGTTCACTCAGGTCGATCGGACGATGGACTTGCTGTACACGAAATACACGAAGGCATTGATTTCCTACGACGGCGTTTATCGCGTGGAGACCTTTCCCGTGCCGCGTGAAGCCATGCGCGAAGCGGTGATCAACGCCATCATTCACCGGGATTACTCCAGTCCTACCACAATTCAGATTCGCGTGTACGACGACCAGATCGCGATCTGGAATGCGGTGCAGTTGCCGTCTGAATGGGCCGCCGATCAACTTGCTGGAGAACTTTCGTCAAAGCCGTATAACCCGCGAATCGCCTACGCCTTCTTCCGCGCCGGAATGATCGAAGCCTGGGGACGGGGCATCCGGCGGATTGCGGAAATGTGCAAGGAGGCTGGCAACCCCGTACCAGAGTGGAAGCTGCAATCTAGCGGCGACGGTCTGTGGTTGAGGTTCCCGTTCTCTGCTGCGTACCAAGCAGCCGATTCCTCTACTGGCAGTGCTACTACCCAAGAAACTACCCAAGAGGCTACCCAAGAAACTACCCAAGAGGCTACCCAAGAAACTACCCAAGAACGCATTTTGGCCTTACTCAAAGCTGAGCCTGAGCTAACGCAGCGTATGCTCGCCGAACGCATTGGTCTTACGCCGGATGGGGTCAAATACCACTTGGCTAAGCTGCGAACTGCTGGAGCCATCCGACATGTTGGACCAACCAAGGCGGGTCGATGGGAAGTGCTGACTACCCAAGAAACCACCCAAGAGGCTACCCAAGAAACTACCCAAGAACGCATTTTGGCCTTACTCAAAGCTGAGCCTGAGCTAACGCAGCGTATGCTCGCCGAACGCATTGGTCTTACGCCGGATGGGGTCAAATACCACTTGGCTAAGCTGCGAACTGCTGGAGCCATCCGACATGTTGGACCAACCAAGGCGGGTCGATGGGAAGTGCTCAAGTGAGTGCCTTTAAAGCAAAGGGGCTGAAAACATGAGCGCCGTCGGCCAGCGGGAAATCCAAACCCAGCGGCGAGTGGTGGCGTTTTTCCAAGACGTGCTCGACTACAAGTACCTCGGTCATTGGCAGGACCGCCCCGGCAACCGCAACGTCGAGAGAGAGCATATCACCGACTGGCTCAAGCGCCAGGGGCACAGCGACAAAATCATCGACAGGGTGCTGTTCGAGCTGAACAGGGCAGCAGGGCTCGGCGGCAGCAAGACGCTCTACGACGCCAACCGCGAGGTCTATGGCCTGCTCCGCTACGGCGTGAAAGTCCGGCCGGATGTGGGCGAACAGAACGTCACGGTCTGGTTGATCGACTGGGAGAATCCCGGCAACAACGACTTCGCCATCGCCGAGGAGGTGACGGTCCGCGGCGAGAATACCAAGCGGCCCGACCTCGTGCTCTACGTCAACGGCATTGCCTTGGGGGTGCTGGAACTGAAGCGCTCGACGGTGTCAGTGACTGAGGGCATTCGCCAGAATCTCGACAGCCAAAAGAAGGAATTCATCGAGCCGTTCTTCGCCACCGTACAACTCGTGATGGCGGGCAACGATACTGAGGGCCTGCGCTACGGCGTGATCGAGACGGCGGAGAAGTACTGGCTGCACTGGAAGGAAGCCGAGGTCCATCCGAGTGCTGACGACAATCCGCTGCTCCGGGAGTTGAGCCAACTCTGCGGCAAGGAGCGGCTGATAGAAATCATCCACGATTTCATCGTCTTCGATGCGGGCGTCAAGAAGATCTGCCGCCACAACCAGTACTTCGGCGTAAAGGCGGCGCAGGCTCGCGTGAAGCGCCGCGAGGGCGGCATCATCTGGCACACCCAAGGCAGCGGCAAGAGCCTGACCATGGTCTGGCTGGCCAAGTGGATCCGCGAGCACGTCACAGACGCTCGGGTCCTACTCATCACCGACCGCACCGAACTGGACGAGCAAATCGAAAAGGTCTTCAAGGGCGTCAGCGAGGACATCCATCGCACGAGGAGCGGTGCCGACTTGGTGCGCGTGCTCAATGCCAGCGACGAATGGCTGATCGCTTCGCTGATCCACAAGTTCGGCGCGGCAGAGGAAGGCGACGTCGATACGTTCGTCGAGGACATTCGCAGCCACCTGCCCAAAGACTTCCACGCCAAGGGCGATATTTTCGTCTTCGTAGATGAGTGCCACCGCACCCAGTCCGGTAAGCTCCACGAGGCAATGAAGGAATTGTTGCCGGGGGCCATGATGATCGGCTTCACCGGGACGCCGTTGCTCAAGAGCGACAAGCAACAGAGTATCGAAACCTTCGGGCCGTACATCCACGCCTACAAGTACGACGAGGCGGTGAAAGACGGCGTGGTACTGGACTTGCGCTACGAGGCGCGCGACATCGACCAGAACATCACCTCGCAGACCAAAATCGATCAGTGGTTCGACATCAAGACTCGTGGGCTGACCGATGTGGCCAAGGCCCAGCTCAAGCAGCGCTGGGGCACGATGCGAAGAGTCCTGAGTGCGCGGGATCGGCTGGAGAAAATCGTCGCCGACATCCTATTCGACATGGAAACGCGCGACCGCCTCAAGAGCGGTCGTGGCAACGCCATACTCGTCTCCGGCAGTATCCGCTCAGCGTGCCGCTTCTTCGACATGCTCCAGCAGACTGAACTGGCGGGCAAATGCGCCATCGTCACCTCGTACAGGCCAACCTTAGCGGACATCAAGGGCGAGGAGACCGGCGAGGGATACACCGAAAAACTACTCCGGCACGCCACCTACCGTAAAATGCTGGCGGCGCACTTCAACGAGCCGGAAGACTCGGCGATGCACAAGGTCGAACGCTTTGAGCAGGAAGTGAAAAAGCGCTTCATCGACGAGCCAGGACAGATGAAGCTCCTGATCGTGGTGGATAAGCTGCTGACCGGCTTTGACGCGCCATCGGCGACCTATCTCTACATCGACAAGCAGATGCAGGACCACGGCCTATTCCAAGCGATCTGCCGGGTCAATCGCCTCGACGGCGAAGACAAGGAATACGGCTACATCATCGACTACAAAGACCTGTTCCGGTCGCTGGAGCAATCCATTAAGGACTACACGGGCGAGGCATTCGACGGGTACGACAAGGCCGATGTGGAGGGTCTGCTGAAGGACCGGCTTCAGCAAGGTCGAGAGCGGCTGGAGGAGACACGCGAGGCGACCAAGGCGCTGTGCGAGCCGGTCGAGCCGCCGCACGACACTGCGGCCTATTTGCACTACTTCTGCACGGCCAGTAACGCTCGCCAGCTCAAAAACAATGAGCCGAAGCGCGTGGCGCTCTACAAGCAAGTCGCTGCGTTCCTACGCGCCTACGCCAACTTGGCCAACGAGATGTGTGAGGCCGGCTATTCCGATGCCGAAGCGCAGGAGATCAAAGCCGAAGTGGATCACTACGAGAAGGTGCGCCAGGAGATCAAGCTGGCCAGCGGCGACTACATCGACCTGAAGATGTACGAGCCAGCCATGCGGCACCTGCTTGATACGTACATCCGCGCCGAAGAGAGCGAGCAGCTATCAGGATTCGACGATTTGACGCTCGTGCAACTGATTGTCGAGCGCGGGGAAGAGGCGGTCGAGGAACTGCCCGCAGGCATTCGCAAGAACCGCGAGGCGGTGGCTGAGACGATTGAAAACAACGTCCGGCGGCTCATTATCGACGAGACGGGAGTCAACCCCAGGTACTACGAGAAAATGTCGGAGCTGCTGGAAGCCCTGATCCGGCAACGCAAGCAAGAGGCGATTGACTACAAGGCGTATCTGGCGCGGATCGTCGATCTGACCAGAAAGACCAGTCGGCCAGAAACCCAAGCGTCCTATCCCGCCAGCATCAACAGCCCGGCATTGAGGGCGCTGTTCGACAACTTGGTGGTGCTAGTTCCGACAGCCCGAGAGCCACTCGACACTGAGCCGCCCGTTGATGTCAGGGAGGCGAAAGCGCTCACCCTAGATTCCGCCATCCGTCGGGTAAAGAAGGCGGACTGGCGGGGAAACAGGCTCAAGGAGCGCGAGGTCCGCAACGCCATCCACGCAGAACTCGGCGGCAACGAGAGCCTCGTAAACGCGATATTTGAGATCGTGAAGGCACAGAGTGAGTACTAAGGCTAGAGGCCACCGCATCGACATTCGCGGAATCCCGGTAGAGGTCGTCCACAAGAGCATCAAGAACCTCCACATAGGCGTCTATCCGCCGAGTGGTCGGGTACGGGTGGCCGCCCCGCTGTGGCTCGACGATGACGCCGTGCGTTTGGCCGTCATTTCGCGCTTGGGATGGATTCACCGAAAGCGAGCCGAATTTGCCCAACAGGATCGCCAATCCCAGCGCGAGTTCGTGACCGGCGAGAGCCATTACTTCCGGGGCCGGCGCTATCGACTCGACGTGATTGAGCACGATGGTCCACCGGCAGTTCGTCTGCTCAGTAATACGAAGATGGCGTTGCGCGTCCGTCCGGGCACCGACCGGGACGCAAAGGAGGCGGTACTGGAGCGATGGTATCGCCGTCAACTCCGCGACCAGTTGCCAGAGCTGTGCGTCAAATGGGAGCAGAAGGTTGGAGTGACGGTCGATGAGGTGCGGATCAAGAAAATGAAGACCCTCTGGGGCTCCTGTAATATCGAAGCCAAGCGCATCTGGCTAAACCTCGAACTGGCCAAGAAGCCGACTTCGTGCTTGGAGTTAGTCCTCGTCCACGAAATGGTCCACTTGATCGAGCGCCACCACAACGAGCGTTTTCGCAAGCTGATGGACAGGTTCATGCCGCAATGGCGCGTTCATCGGGACGAACTGAATCAGCAGCCGCTCGCACACGAGGATTGGGCGTACTGAAGCGTCTGCGGCAAAGGCTGGTCAATCGTCGCGGCGCAAGCGCTCGCGCTGCATCCATTCTTGCATGACGTGCTCGGAGCGGTTCAACAAGCTCAAGTAACCACCCTGTACCTCACTGCGAACCTTCCCAGACTTCGGCGGTTTGTTGGGCACTGCGTTGTAGCGCCCCCTCGCTTGAGTCACCGTCCGGCTCTTGATGTCCAGTGCGACTGTCAGCACGTGCTCCCGTTCCTCGGCTCCGTCTTGCAGCGCGCCAATCGACCAGATTGCGGTGTTGCCGTCGGCGCACTGGTCTGAATACGAGACCACGCAGTGGTGCATTGCCCGGCCTTCAGCGGCCAGCTCCCAACTCGACAACAGCTCCTGCACTGTCCACCGTACCTTGCCCAGTTCGTCCGTCTCGTCCTCCAACTCCCACGGCCGGATTCCACACGGCTGCCAAGATTGAAAATTGACGTATTCCTCGCGGCTCAAGTGACCGTGCCAAGCCTCGACTTGGCGCAGGAGCTTGGTGGCGCTGCGGCCCTTCATGGTGAAATTGGGCTGCGGCGGAGGCGCTTCCTCTAAGCCGCCGACCTCCTGCACAATGCGGCGCGGGGCGAATTTCATGTTGTGGACATAATCGACAAGCGGCCCCACCCAAGTCGGGTCCAGCATCGCGTTATTGACTAGGAAAAGCACCACTGTACTCCAGAACTCGTCGTTTTCAAAATTGCGCCCTAGGCGGGTCTTGAGGGTCGCCTGCGCCAGAGGCCCATTGCCGCCCATGCCGAGGACCTGCGCCCAGCGCATGCTCTTTTCGACGCTGCCTAGTTGCGGCGAGCGCTGAAAGAGATGGGCCATGCGCCGCGTCAGTTTGACAGGCGCATCCAAGTCGCGGATGCTACCGCCAGAGGCCATGTGGATAAACCACTCCTGCTGCCGCAACCCCTGCTCTTCAACGCCCCCGAACCAAGCCGAAACCATGGCATTGGGCACGGGGTAACGCGCCAACAAATAGCACGCCAGCGAGAAAACTTGGTCGCTGCGCCGGGGATGGCCGCCCTTGGGGACGACGCAGCGCCACTCCTCTAGGGGGCGAATCCAGTGGCGGTGGTGACGGGCCAAGGCCAGAAGACAGTGGGTTAGGTGTCGGTAAGGCCCCGATTTATAGATGCTCTTGGCCGTTATCACATTCATGAATTCATCGACGTGGAAAATCAGGCGTTGGAACGCCTTGTGTGCCTCCGCGTCTTGCCCGAGCCATTCTACGACAAAGCCCTTCCAGGGGAGCTCGCCAGCGGCGAGTTGCGCTAGGGTCTGCTGGCGTTTCTCCGTCAGCGGGCGCTTAGGCACTAGTGCCTCGGCCAAGTGGTGCTCCAGCCGGTTAGTGAACTGCTCCTGATTTAGGCCGTCGTCCATGCCGCTGAGCCGACACCAGTGCTGGTAGGATCTGAGCGATTCAAAGCCCACCTTGGCCAACTCCTCCCAAGTCGGGACGACCGTTGTATCGGCTGCGGTTTGCGTCAATCCTGTCAACTGTCTCACTCCCCTATTATTACAACTTGACAAAGACGGCCACCAAGCCGCTACAATGTCAAGTAGAGCCCCATTCATCTTGTGGCAGCACTGGCTGCAACGCGCCGTTGCACGTATTTACCAAGCCAGCTAATTTTCATCTCAACGCGAAAGGAGAGCTAGTGGCGTCAGAATACAAGGTTTTGCTCATCGGCGGGCGCGGCACGATTGGCTCGGGCCTGCGGACCTATATGCCGCGACTCGATCCGCGCTACCGCATGGTCTCCGTGGATTTGCCCGGCGCGCCGGACAAGGCGACGGAGCCGGATGCCGGGGGGGATTTTATCGATCTCGATATTATGGAGTCGCCGGATGATTTCCGCGCCCTGATCCCTGGGTGCGACTTGGTCGTCTATCTGGCCCGCTGCGGCGACTTGGCGGCCATGCGCCGGATGACCGACTTGGTTTTTGAGGCGATATTGGCCCAAAATGAGCCGCCGATGATCGTCGGCTCCAGTTCGGTGCACGCGGTCGATGGGCTGTACGACTTTAACCAGCCGGGCTTCTTTTGGACCTTGGCCGAGCGGCAGTTCGACCAGATAACCGAGTGGCCCGAGCGGATTTCCGCGGCCGTGCCCGCGCACCCGATCAACGACTACGGACGCGAAAAAGCCCACGTGGAAGAATGGGCGCAGAAGGTTGCCGACTTGGGGCACAGCGCGGTTGCCATGCGCTGGGGCGGCGTCAACGCGGAAAACAATGTCCACGTAGCGGAACGGGGTTACTTTGCCGTCTGGTGCCACCAAGAGGACGCCGCCCGCTTGGTCCACGCCTGCTTCCAGCGGCACTGCGCGGGCGACCTGCCCAGCGGCGCGCATTACTTTGCGATCTCGGACAACACCTATAACATCTTTGACATTGAAACGCCCCGGCGCGAAGTCGGCTACGACCCAGTGCACAACTCGGAGACGTACTTTTAGATGAACGATACTGAGAAATTTCTCTTCGACCTCCAGGGCTTCCTAAAGGTCCCCGACTTCCTCACTTCTGCCGAAGTCAATGCACTCAATGCAGCCTTTGACGCCAATGAGGACAAACGCGGCGAAGACGGCAATCACAATACCGGCGGCAGCGACGCGCTCGAGGGCCGGCGGCGCGGTATGTTCACGGGGATGCTCGAATGGGAAAAACCCCACTGTCTGCCCTTCCGCGCGCTGTTGGCGCACAAAAAGCTCATCCCCTATCTCGACGCGCTCTTTGGCCGCGGCTGGAAGATGGACCACTCGCCCTTTATGCTCTGCGGCGGCAAAGGTGCCGAGGGCCTGATCCTCCACGGCTCAACTAGCCGCCACTTCAACGGCTCGCAATACTACGCTTATGCCAACGACCAGATGCGCTGTGGCATGATCGTCTGCCAGTTCCAGCTCGCTGACGTCAATGAGGGCGACGGCGGATTGTGCGTGATCCCAGGCAGCCACAAGGCCAACTTCCCGCTGCCGCAAAAAATTTGCCACTGGCAAGAGCACCGCGAGGTCGTGTACAACGTCCCCTGCAAGACCGGCGACATGGTCATCTTCAACGAGGCGACCTTGCACGGTACGCTCCCGTGGACGGCCGAGCACGAGCGGCGCTCCCTGCTCTACCGCTACTCGCCCAAGTATTTGCACTTTGCCGGCGGAACGTATCAGACCAGCCAGCCGGAATGGGTGAGCGAGCTGACCGAGGCGCAACAGGCCGTGCTCGAACCCCCCTATATCTACAATCGGCCGCTGGTGGAAGCCGACGGCGAAACCGTGGTACGGCCGCGGACGGGCTGATCTTTTGCCCACTGTCTTGCACTCCGGTGTTTAGTGCAGCAGTAGCATGAGCCTTTGTCGGACCGCGTATTCGGTAACTAGTTCGCAGATATAGGTGCCGGAACCAGCCGGCCGCTGGTCTTGGCCCCTGCCGTCCCACGTCACCGTCTGCATACCCATTGGCTGGTGCGCTTGGACCAAGGTTTTAATGCGCTGCCCTAGACTGTTATAGATACTGAGGCGCACCTCGGTAGGGGCCGCCAACGAGTAGCGGATCGTGGTGTAGGGATTGAAGGGATTGGGATAATTTTGTTCGAGATTGAACCGAGTGGGTTGTGCCTCCGTATCGCGGATATTGGTCGCGACGTCTAGCCGGATGGTAACGGGTTCCATGTCAGCTTCGAGGGTAAAGGGTGCGGTGAACACTTCGTCGCCGAGGCGAACCTCTACTTGGTAGGAGCCGTAAAAACCCCGGCCACTGAACTGTCCTGCGGCGCTGGTGCGACCCTGCTGGCGGGTCCACCACTGATCAAAAACCAAATCCTTGTAGATCTGGGCGTGAGGTCTAGGACTCCAGTCGGCGTTGTACAGGGCGGCGTTGGGTCGCCAGTGAGCCTTTTCCCAGAAACCCCACCACTGCAAACCGGCGACCGCCGGGTGGCTGAAGACGACGGTCATAAAGTCGCGGGTATAATCGTTGAGTAGTGCTTGGTCGGTTGTGTTGATGTCGAATTCGGTGATTTTGATGTCGAGGCCGAAGCGGCCGAAGCGGTCGAGCAGTGCCAATAGCTTTGCAGGAGCTGTCACTTGGTCGCCAAAATGCCCTTGCATACCCAAGCCGGTAATGGGGGCACCTTGATCGAGCAAATACTGAATGGTTTGCTCGTAGTGGTTCTGGTGAGCTATATCTTGGCCGTTATTGCTGAGGATGTTGTAGTCGTTGAGGTACAGGGGGGCCGTGGGGAGATTGCGGCGGGCGGCTTGGAACCACTCGACTATGACGTGATCGCCGCTGAGATCCATGAGGTCGTGGTTGGTGTACGGCTCGTTGATGACGTCCCACTCCTCGACCAGCCCCTCGGTGGCTTGGGTGATCTCGTCTATATGGTCAATGACGAGTGGGGGAATAGCCGTGGCCGCGTCGGCTTGGTCGGTCATATCACGGATGCTTTGAGGCAGATTGCGCCAGCTAGGCCAGACCAAGACGTGGCCGCGCCGGTGAAAACCATGGGCTTTGAGCCAGGCAAAGCCGGCCAGCGTCTTGGCGCGACTGAAATGGGTTTGGCCCCAGTCGCCATCCCAAGGCGGCCATTTGAGGGCGTTCTCGTTGGCGGCGGCGTTGAAGAGCTCTTGGACCTTGGCGCGATAGGTCTGATCTTCGGCCGTCTCGCTGGTCAGCCGCCACATCTGCAGAGCCGAGCCAAACAGGAAGGCGTGGCGCTGCATGGTGACTTCGACGAGGGCATCGGCTACTGGCTGTCCAGCCGAGTCGACGATTTGCAGCGTGAAATCGCCTTGGCGGTGCTGCCTGATGCGCTCCTCAGCGCTCTGTCGCCAAGCGGCGTCAGGGGCGCGACCGGCGTAGGTCAAGCGGGTCTGGGGCAGGTCGCCCACGGATAGGCTGCTGCCGTAGTGAAGGACTTCAAAGCCGGCGATTTCAATGGTCTGGCGACGGCTGCCGACGCCGAAGTTAATCGCGGCTGCGCCGGCGTCGTACTCGTCGATAAATTCAAACGGATAAAAGAACTCGCGCCAAGCAAGCCCTACACTGAACCCCTTGTAGAGCGATTTGTCCCAATCGGGCGCGGCTTTCTGGGCATAGACGGTGGCATCGACCTCGCCGGTCTCGTCACTCGACTCGATCCCCCGCGCCCAAAAGTGGACCAGGGCGACATCGCCCTTTTGCACCGCGAGGGCCGTGGGGTTGCCAATTTCGACGCTCCAAGGATCGCCAGCCTCGTGCAGCACTTCGATGCGCAGGGCTTGGGTAAATGATGCGTGCTCAACCTCTACGACCTGACTGCGGGCACGGTTGGCGGCGCTGGGTACGCGGGCCGAGTGGAGAAAGTCGCCTTGGGTCAAAGGAATGCCGCCAGTGGGGATCTGTGCTTGGGCGGCGTGGACGGCTAGCAGGAGGGCAAAAGAGATGAATTTGAGCATGGATACTCCCAGATAGATTATTAGAAGCGCACCAAGTGCGGTTTATCGTCGAGCAGATCATCGGTTCGCCGGTTGCCCCGTCTTTGCCCATGCCACTATATTGCTCCAGCCACCGTGCCACAGGAACCTCCGATAAGCTACCTGTAAGCTATACCAGTGGCCCCAACCCAGAAAGGACTCCTATGCCAACCATTGCTGCCAACGATTCCCGTCTGACGTGGAGCGGCCCTCTTTCGCTCGAAGAAGGACCGGGTTGGGTCAAGCCTTGGCGCATTCCCCATGGGGATTTGGACCTGTACTCGCCTGGGGAGAGCGGCCTTGCCGAGCGGGCCGAGATGCCTTCGGGCGTGCGCGTGCGCTTGGCCACAGACGCAGAGGAATTGGTCGTCAGTTGTGAGCCGCTAGCCGAGGATGGCTGTTTTGACCTGTGCGTCGGTGGGCAGATTGTGGCCACCACTTCGCATGCGGCTGGAGCGACCGAGGTCCGTTTTGAGGGCTTGCCCGCGGGCGAGAAATCCGTGGAGATTTGGCTATCGCCGGCCATGCCCGTCGCCGTGCGCCACATTGCATTGCCCGGGGGAGCACATTGCGAAAAAAGCGAAGACACTCGGCTGAAGTGGGTTGCGTATGGCAGCTCCATCACCCATTGCCGCACCGCGGGATCGCCCGCCACCACTTGGCCCGGAGTGGTAGCGCGCGCCCGGGACTTCAACCTCACGTCGCTGGGTTTCGGCGGCCAGTGCCACGCCGACCCGTTCATCGCCCGGCTGATCCGCGACCTGCCCGCGGACTTTATCTCGGTCAAGATCGGCATCAACATCTACGGTGCCGCTAGCCTCGGCCCGCGCGCTTTCCGCCCGGCCGTTCTCGGCACCATTGCCACCATCCGCGACGGCCATCCCCACACCCCGTTTGCGGTCTGCTCGCCGATTTGGGGCCACGACCGCGAGACTACGCCCAATATGGTTGGCCTAACGTTGGAGCAGATGCGCGTCGAGGTTGCAGAAGCCGTGGAGTCGTTCAAAAAGCGCGGCGACGACAACATCTATTACATAGACGGTCTCAAGCTCTTTGACGAAAGCCTCGCCGAATATCTGCCGGACAACCTCCATCCAGACGCCACCGGCTACGAGCTTATGGGGCAGAATTTTCTCGAAGAAGTGTTTGGGGTGCAGGGGGTGCAGGTGGGGAAGGAACTTGGCCAGCGGGCATCGACCGTAGATTAGGAGACATTATGCAGGTTGTATGGGAGTTGGATAATTTAGATCAGTTGGGCGACAATAAACTCGACGTGGGTGGCCGACCCGCTGTAATTGCAGGCCCCTATGGACCGGCTATTGAGTTCGACGGGATGCGGGATGCGTTGTTTATCGGAACCAATCCCCTCGCTGGGTTGGAGGTTTTTACCATTGAACTTGATTTCCGGCCCGATGAGGGAGGGTTGGCCGAGCAGCGCTTCTTGCATTTGGGGGAAGCCAACGGAGACCGCGTGCTTTTCGAGACGCGTCTGACTGGGACGGGGCACTGGTATCTCGACACCTTTATCAGCTCGGGAGACTCGGACCGAGCCTTGTTAAATGAAGGCCAACTCCATCCTGTGGGGGAGTGGTACCATTTAGCACTGACCTGCGACGGGCGCAATGAAACCAACTTTGTCAATGGCGTTGAGGAGGCGAGCGGGCCGATTGATTTTGCCCCGTTAACAGGGGGCCAGATGTCGATTGGGGTGCGGTTGAATCGCGTGTGTTGGTTTAAGGGAGCGATTGGTCGGATCCGGTTTACGGCCGGAGTATTGACGCCAGAGGAATTTATGCGCTAGGCGGGCAGGAGGGATAACAGGAATCTTGTTTGTTCTTTGTCAATTTCAAAGCGACCTACTACCGTTTGTTGCGTAAATAGCTGTAATTAGGTATTGTACTCAATAGTGTAGTTCCTCTGAGTTTTCAGACTACGCGAAGTTTTTTTGTAACCTACCGATGGTTTCTGCGCTTTTCTCGGCACCCCCAATCCAATCCTGTTTTGAGTGTATCCCCGAGGCATGTCGCTTTATATCTCGGACTATCAAGACAGGAGTTTATGTCTTCTATTCAATTTGAGGCCCTCAAGCTAAACGAGCCATTGCTGCGCGCGTTGGCTAAAGAAGGGTACCAACAGCCGACGCCAATCCAGGAACAGGCTATTCCCAAGGTGCTGGCGGGCCAAGATCTGTTGGCCACCGCACAGACAGGTACCGGCAAGACGGCGGCCTTTGCACTGCCGATGCTGCAAGTACTCTACGGGCGCAAGGGCCGCGGACCAATCCGTGCGCTGATCTTGACGCCGACGCGGGAGCTGGCGCTGCAGATCGACGAGAGTTTCCGCAACTATGGCCGCTATCTAAAGCTCACCAGCATGGTGATTCTCGGTGGAGTGCCGCTGGGCTCACAAGTGAGTGCGCTGCGCGAAAAACCCGATATCGCGGTGGCGACGCCGGGCCGTTTGCTCGACCTGATAAACCAAGGCTATATAAAGCTGGACCAGATCGAGATGCTGGTCCTCGACGAGGCCGACCGGATGTTGGACATGGGTTTTATCCACGATGTCCGCCGGATTGTCGGGGCCTTGCCCAAAAAGCGGCAGACGATGCTCTTTTCGGCGACCTTGTCCAAGGAAATCACCGCCCTGGCCGGTGATATGCTCGACGAGCCGGTCAATGCCGAGGTGACGCCGGCGGCGTCGGTGTCGGAACGAATCGACCAACAAGTGCTATTTGTCGAACAAGATGGCAAACGCGATCTGCTGAAGCAGGTACTCAAGGGCGAAGACGTGCGCCGCGCCTTGGTCTTTACGCGGACCAAGCGTCGGGCCAACAGGGTGATGAAGCAATTGTCCAATCAGGGCATCGCCGCCGCCGCGATCCATGCCGACAAAAATCAGAGTGCCCGCCAGCGAGCGTTGGCGGCGTTTGATCGCGGGCGGATCAAAGTCCTGGTCGCCACCGATATCGTCGCTCGGGGTATCGACGTGGAGGGAATTTCCCACGTTATCAACTACGACCTACCCAATGACAAGGAGAGCTATGTGCACCGGATCGGCCGCACGGCCCGGGCTGGGGCGGAAGGCATCGCTCTGTCGTTTTGTGCGGCGGAGGAAGTGGCGATCTTGCGGAGCATTGAGCGGCTGACGGGCGTGCCCTTGACCATCGTCTCGCGCGGCGCAAGAGCGGAATACCAAGATAGCAATGGGGATAAGGGGCAGGGTGCGGCGAAGAGGCCGCGAAGGGGCGAGGGAAAAGCCTCGAATACGGCGAAGAGGCGGCGCAGGAGCAATGGAAATCGCCGCGACGGGACTCATGTTACATCGACGCTCGGTCCAGCCGCGAATGGACGGCGCAATACCAATGCGAATGCGCAAAAGCGCACGGGGATGCGAGGCGAGGGGGCAAGCCGGCAACGCCTGTTTGGGCGGCGGACTCGCGCGGCGCAGACGACTCGTTAGCGATTCGCCGACAGTGTGGCCGGTCAAACTCAAGGACAGGATCGACTGAAAACTATGGCAGATCTAACAGGCAAAGTAGCGATCATCGTCGGTGCCAGTAGCGGAATGGGTGAGGCGACGGCGAAAACCTACGTCGAAGCCGGGGCAAAAGTGGTGCTGGCTGCCCGCAGCGGCGACAAACTGGAGGCGCTGGCGGAGGAGTTAGGTGAAAACGCCTTGGCTTGTGCCACCGACGCGAGGGACAAGGCGGCCGCAGAGGCATTGGTCCAGCGGGCGGTAGCAGCGTATGGCCGGGTAGATATCCTGGCCTATGTGACGGGGACCAATATCCCGGATCGCGCATTGAAGGTGCTCACCGAGGAGACTTGGGAAATGATGCTCGGCACCAATCTGACGGGGGCGTTCCACTGCACCCAGGCCGCATTGCCGGTGATGCGCGAGCAGGGCAGCGGATTGATCATTTACGTGTCGAGCGGTTGTGTGCAGCAGCCGGATGTCTCTGGGGTCTCTTATCAGGCGAGCAAGCACGGGATGGTCGGATTGGCCCACGGCACTTTCCAGGAGGAGAAGGAAAACGGCGTCCGCACCTGCGTGATCTTTCCGGGGCTGACCGACACGCCGCTGGTGCTCAAGCGGCCGGTGCCCACCCCACCGGAGGTGATGGCCCAGGCGTTAATGCCGCAGGATGTGGCCGATGCCTGCCTCTTTGTCGCAGCGCTACCGGCGCGGGCCTATGTGCCAGAGTTGGTGTTATTGCCAGCGGGACTTTCCTAGCGATCAAATGGAGGACGGAGGATGGGCGATACCTATAGAGTGAGAGATTGCTTTGGCCACGATGCTTGACAATGGGACGCCGCCGGGAAACAGGGGTTAATATTGGCGTTGTTGCATGAATCATATCTGGGGCATCATTGTCGAATGTTGTTTTTTGTTCAGTTGATTTTTTCTACTCGATACGACTGGGGTTTGCCCACATGGATCATTCGATTGAGGAGGGCACAGCCGAGGCGACTTTCGACCTGTTGGTTGATCCAGCTACGCGCCTTCAGCTTGTCGCCGATGAGGTGCTTATAGCGATAGATTTGCGTTTCGGCCAACGAGCGTCGATGATAGCCACTGGCCTGTTTCCACTCCTTGCGTCCCTTTCGTCGTATGGCCCGCAGGATTTCATCGCGCGCCAACGGGGGGACCTTACAATTACCATGCTGATGGATTGTAGCGTCTTTGCGCAGTGCGATGATCGGCCGAATCGAGGGATCACTCCGCGTGGCCAAGGCGTCGAACACCTTCTGTTTGTCATAGGCCCCATCGCCGCCTACCGCCTCCACCGCCTCGTCGACTTGGGTCAACAGAGGGGCCACCTGCGAGGCATCATCGATCCGATGGGACGTCAACGTCTGCGCGACCACCTCGCCGGTGGCCTCGTTGACCCCCACATGCAGTTTGCGCCACGTGCGCCGTTTGGTCCAGCCGTGTTGACGGACTTTCCTCTCGCCCTCGCCATAGACTTTCAAACCCGTCGAATCCACTACCAAGTGCATCGGGCTAGCCGGGCTATCGGGCTGCTTTTTCGGCAACTCCACCGCCAAGGCCCCTTGGCGACGCGACAAGGTCGAGTAGTCCGGCACGGCCAAGGCCAACCCCATCAAGTCCAACAGCGATTGGATAAACCCCTGCGTCTGGCGCAACGGCAACCCAAGCAACACCCGCATCGTCAACATCCATTCAATCGCTGGATCCGAATAGACAAACTGAGCACCCCGTTGCGATGGCCCCTGAGCATACCATTGCTTCCACAGACCATCGTCCAGCCACACCGTCAGGCTACCACGAGCCACCAACGCCCGATTATACGACGACCAATTCTTAACCCGATACACCGGTTGCGACTTGACCGAGGGCGAACTGCCAGATACTTTGCTCATCACAGGCTCTTTGGGAAGAAAGGAACGTGTTTCTTGCTGGAAACCACGAACCAATCTAACCGAAGAGCCTGACTCATTTCAAGACCCGAACACAGCTTTCATGCAACAACGCCTCTCTGACAAAAATGATTTTCTTGCTAAGTGCGATCGCCATGCCCAACTCGACCCACATACCGCCCGTTGACGATACTCCGTCCAATAGAATCAAAGCATCTGCGTCTCTTAAGTCATTGTAGTCATTGCGAGCACATAGGTCTAGCTCTTTACCATAGTTCAGACCAAGGACCCAACGTGCGTTGCAAGTCCAGCCGCTTAGTCTCTCAATCTCGCGTACCTTGTCCAGACTCCCCTCGCGGGTATTATAGGGTGCAGCTACGTAGAATTTTCCGCTCATATCATATACTCTTTCTTTAGTCCTTTGGCTTCGTTGAAGTCTGATCCTATCGCATTCAGTTGAAGGCATCCAGAGCTTGTGAACTTTCAGGGTAACACTCTTCGAGAAATGCTCTAACAATCGCTGGATTTTTTGACGAATCCCATCCGCGCCTCTCCTTGTCAGCTTCCGGTTCAATGTCTGCGATGAGCAAATCCTCAACAAACGGCTTTGACGAAGCAATTACCGCTCCATTGGGATCAATGATATTGTTGATCCGTAGGAAACGAACTCGTCTTGGTGTCCCGCGACGTCAGCCGCTATCACGGTCAAGCCATTCTCGACTGCCCGTGCGATCTGAGCGCTCCAGTCGAGTACCTCGGTATAGCCCTCCCGGATAGGGTCATCAGACCTAAGCACATCCCGAGCGTACGTGGCCGCATTCTCGTCGTGATTGTAGATATCTACGTGACTACCTCTCATCTCCGTCATCCTTCTAACAGCATTTACTAATCCGAACTAACAACAACCGAAATAGTTGGAACCAATGTCTTTTGTATTGCTTCCCACATCTCTTTATTTGCAGCGCATAATAATCCTTTGCGGGAATCCAGCGGAGAGTATTCAGTTCCATCGAATCTGCGCACGAAACCTCCTGCCTCTTCTGCAATCAAGATTCCAGGAGCGTGATCCCACACCAACGTGCGGTAGTAAAACAGAAATTGCATTTCGTTTTTCGCAAAGGCGTTGTAATCATAGCCAGCGCATTTGGTTTTTTCTATACGTAGAAAGCAATTAGATGCTGCTTCGGCAGCGGGTCTTAAGGAGTCCGGCAAAAACCCCGTCAGCAATGCTCCGCGTAAATTAGACAAGGTCTGAAACGCAAATTCAACTTTTAGTCTTGTATCTCCTTCAAAAGCCCCACTCCCTTTTTCCGCGCTCGTCAACGTTCCGTCTAGCGGATTAAGTATCCATGCCCCGAGCGTGACACTGCAATAAATGAGGCAAACCATTATAGCAATAGGAGGTTTTCCCGAAACAAAATTTCCGGTTCCATCCAGAGGATCGATAATCCAGACAGGTGCGTTTGAGCGTAGTGCTGACAGCAAACTCGGATTCGCGTGTACGCTCTCCTCACCTAGGACTAACGAACCCTCTATCAACTTGGGTAGATGGTCCATTAAGAATGACTCGCAGCTTCTATCCGCTATAGTGACGATTTCATCGGGAGTCTTTTCTGCGACATCACCCTGTCTGAGATTTTGCCAGAGAGGCATGATTTTTTGCTCGGACGCTTCGCGAAGAAGTGTCTCGACTTGCCTATGAGGGATTTCCATGAAACGCAATTATTCCGCTTTGCTCCAGAACGCATCCAATACCGTACGGACGCTAGACGCGACTTCGTAGTGGCCGATGTCGTGCATACTTACCCAAACATGTGCGTCATGTTCCGTGAGTTGAATTGGGCTTGCGCGGCACACGTTCACTTCGAAGTTAAACTGGCGTGTTCGAGTGCCGCTTTTAGACTCGTAATCGAAGTTGGACAAATGGCGACGAATCCCGACTATATCAAGACCTGTTTCCTCAAGAACTTCACGTCTAAGGGCACTTTCAAGCGGTTCACCGTCTTCGACCTGACCGCTCGGTAGCTCGTAAATACCGCCTATAAAGTCGTCGATCTTACGGCGGAGCAGGAGGACAGTGCCTTCTTTGAGAATAACCGCGCCTACGACATAGCGAAAGATGCCCTCCGATTTGGCCTCTGCAAGAAACTCATGAGCACTCTTATAGTTGATCTTAGGCGGCTTTGTTACATGAATATCCATAAGTCGTTTTTTTTACAGCAAGTTAGCGTTTTGGTGTCAAATTTCGTAAACTATTTTGGGTCCGTAAACAGCTCAATGCTTCCATTGAGCCATTCTCGAGCAGTGGTGCCTGATAGGCAGCAATCTTCATGCGATCAATCCAATCCCAGTTCATCAGGACAATCCGAGCATAGTCCGTCCAGTTAGAAGCTCAGCACGAGTAGGGCCCCAACATCTTCTCCAGTAGTTGAACCCTCGCTGGTAGCCCACCCCAGCGGGGTGACGGTCGCTGAAGATCCACAGCAAGCCGGAAGACGTGCGTTCCGGGGTGCGAAGTTGTTCTATGGAGAAGCGTCCTACCCTCAGGATCCGATGCTAAGACTGCAATCTGCTCAGACTGCGTTTGTGCGTCGATACGAAAAGCGGCGATGACGTGGGCATTGCAGTCCATTGCCCTTGCTGCCTGCAAGATTTTCAGCTTGCTGCTCATGGACGCCGCAAAGGAATCGGTTGGAGAAAGGATCAGGTCAATCGACTCCAAGGCCGCAGCTATGCTTGGCTCGGGAAGTAGGAAGTCAGCGCAGGCTAAGATCGCTACTTTGGTTCCGTCTAGGTCTATGGGTGTGAGGGTTTGGCCTGATTTGAAAGGACCTGCCTTAGTTGGGTTCTGGGGAATTAGCTTCCTCTGGCTTCCCGCGTACCCATCCGGAGTCGCAATGAAATGCGTTAGGAACATACCGTCTGTTGAGGTCTCAACTAGTCCAGCACAGATGGCTGTTCGGTATCTCTTCGCCAAGGCACAGACTTCCCCCACATGGGATCCATCGGGAACTGTTTCTCCGAGATCGACAAGATCGGTTTTAGATATTACACCGCCGGAGATGTTCAACTCCGGAAAGACGTATATGTCTGTCTCAGAGGTTTCTCCATTAGCGAGGACCTCCTCCATCAACGCTAGGTTCTTGTCCGAATCGCCTGTGGAGCAATTGTGAGCCACTACGGCGATGGTTGTCGTTTTTGTCTTCATAATCTCCGAGACTGAGGATGGTGTGCAACGTTTCAGTGCCCCAAACCACGCAGCGGTTAGGCTAGGACGCCGGCCATGCCAAGTCAACTGCGAATGCCCCCATCGCAGTGAGTGGCAGCGACCGGGCTTGATTCTCGGTGCACCACTCGCAACGATCCGTCGATCCGTCTTGCTCGAATCTGAGATCGAGGAAGCTAACAGTAACATTGTAGATGATACCGACGTGGTGAACCGAGTCGTACGGACGCTCCACACTTTTGGGATAAGTGTGTGAATATACCTCAGTGACTCTAATCGCCTCAACGTCAGCGATGCCCGTTTCTTCTTCCAATTCTCGGAGCAGAGCAGCCTGTGGATGCTCTCCCCACTCAATCCCGCCACCTGGCATAGTCCACCTCCCTTGGTCCAGTCCGATAGCCATGCGAACCAAGAGAAGCCGGCCTGACGGATCACGGCAAAACCCATAGGTACCCTATATAAACGCGCGGAGTATCGGAGGCTGAAGACATTCTGCTCGCTTTTCTTGAAGGAATACGGACTTTGTGGTAAATCAAAGACTCTGCCTGGGTTGGTGAAGCCACATGGCTTGGCTTCGTTGAAGTCTGATCCTATCGCATTCAGTCGAAGGCATTTAGAGCTTGTGAACTTTCAGGGTAACACTGTTCGAGAAAGGCTCTGACAATCGCTGGATTCTTTGACGAGTCCCATCCGCGTCTTTCTTGGTCAGCTTCTGGTTCAATGTCGGCGATGAGCAAATCCTCAACAAACGGCTTTGACGAAGCAAGCACCACTCCGTTGGGATCAATGATGTTTGTTGATCCGTAGGAAGCGAATCCATCTTGATGCCCCGCGACGTCAGCCGCTATCACGGTCAAGCCATTCTCGACCGCCCGGGCGATCTGAGCGCTCCTAGCCCTAGCTACTACATCGGCCTTGTTAAGCGGCAAGCAGTTGTTCGTGGGAACGAAAAGAACAGTCGCCCCTTTGGCTGCCATGACTCGGGACGGCTCGATATAATTGGTGTCATTGCAGATGATGATGCCAAATGTCAACGATCCAAGCGTAAAGGTTGGCAGTTCGTCACCTGCATTATAGATCGAGTTGCGAATCGCTGGATACGCTTTTCGATATCGACCGAATACCTTACCGCGGTGAAAAATAATAGCTGTATTGGGCGTTGTTGCATGAAAGCTGTGTTCGGGTCTTGAAATGAGTCAGGCTCTTCGGTTAGATTGGTTCGTGGTTTCCAGCAAGAAACACGTTCCTTTCTTCCCAAAGAGCCTGTGATGAGCAAAGTATCTGGCAGTTCGCCCTCGGTCAAGTCGCAACCGGTGTATCGGGTTAAGAATTGGTCGTCGTATAATCGGGCGTTGGTGGCTCGTGGTAGCCTGACGGTGTGGCTGGACGATGGTCTGTGGAAGCAATGGTATGCTCAGGGGCCATCGCAACGGGGTGCTCAGTTTGTCTATTCGGATCCAGCGATTGAATGGATGTTGACGATGCGGGTGTTGCTTGGGTTGCCGTTGCGCCAGACGCAGGGGTTTATCCAATCGCTGTTGGACTTGATGGGGTTGGCCTTGGCCGTGCCGGACTACTCGACCTTGTCGCGTCGCCAAGGGGCCTTGGCGGTGGAGTTGCCGAAAAAGCAGCCCGATAGCCCGGCTAGCCCGATGCACTTGGTAGTGGATTCGACGGGTTTGAAAGTCTATGGCGAGGGCGAGAGGAAAGTCCGTCAACACGGCTGGACCAAACGGCGCACGTGGCGCAAACTGCATGTGGGGGTCAACGAGGCCACCGGCGAGGTGGTCGCGCAGACGTTGACGTCCCATCGGATCGATGATGCCTCGCAGGTGGCCCCTCTGTTGACCCAAGTCGACGAGGCGGTGGAGGCGGTAGGCGGCGATGGGGCCTATGACAAACAGAAGGTGTTCGACGCCTTGGCCACGCGGAGTGATCCCTCGATTCGGCCGATCATCGCACTGCGCAAAGACGCTACAATCCATCAGCATGGTAATTGTAAGGTCCCCCCGTTGGCGCGCGATGAAATCCTGCGGGCCATACGACGAAAGGGACGCAAGGAGTGGAAACAGGCCAGTGGCTATCATCGACGCTCGTTGGCCGAAACGCAAATCTATCGCTATAAGCACCTCATCGGCGACAAGCTGAAGGCGCGTAGCTGGATCAACCAACAGGTCGAAAGTCGCCTCGGCTGTGCCCTCCTCAATCGAATGATCCATGTGGGCAAACCCCAGTCGTATCGAGTAGAAAAAATCAACTGAACAAAAAACAACATTCGACAATGATGCCCCAGATATGATTCATGCAACAACGCCTGTCAGAGACAACACGAATCTTCTGACTAAACCGCCGGTGTTCTGCTCTCTGCCAGAAGTGATATGGGTTAGAAACCATCAGACTGTCGCTGGGCATCTGCGGCGACGCGCCTTTCGCGACGCTGAGCTTGGAGGGCCTGCTTAATTCCGGATTCGGTCTCACAAGCGGCTCAAATAGCCTAAGAACGAGACGTCTCTCCTCGGAAATTATCCAAACCAACTGTTCGGGTACAAGCAGTTATGCGCTATGCCAAATTATGATGACATATTCTGAAATAGAGGAAGTACTATGCCATCGAATGCTCCGACATATGAAGGAAACTGTCTCTGCGGTCATGTAAGAATACAGGTGGAAGGTTCGCCTATTAAAGCTGGGTATTGCCATTGTAAGACATGCCGAACATGGCACGCGGCACCCATTAATGCTTACTCAGTGTGGCCGAACGAAGCCGTTCGCATTACGCAAGGTGAAGATTTGATTGCGAACTATCAGAGTAGAAATAGTAATCGACATTGGTGTCGGCACTGTGGATCGGGTTTGATGAACCGTATAAGGAACGAGAGGACGGTAGTGTATGCTATGGTACTGGCCGAATCGGGCTATGTCCATGAAGCAGACTGCCATATCAACTGCGCTGAAGCCGTGTTGGATCTGCAGGACGGGATTCCCAAATATGTGGGGGAGCCGGATTCCGAGCCCATGGAAGAACCGCTACAGACCCGGATGCGACCCTCCACTGCCTAAGTTAGGAGGACCTGGGCTGCTCTGAGTGGGCGTAGCCGTAATGGGCAGGATGTCTACAACGACGTAAATCTTGGTAAAAAATGAAGCGATGTGCTGATAACAAGCACGGGGAGTGTCTGAACGAGGTACTCGGAAGGACCGTAGACAGGAGAAAATAGTCTTGCGGCGGGCAATTTTGGAGGATGTCAGGAAGATCGAACCACTTGACGACTTGGAAGCGGAACACCAGCGCGATGCCATCGAATGGATTGAGAGTGGAGCGGAGCTATGCCGCCAAGTGAAGCCAGCAACACCTCCCAAGCATCTCGTATCCTATTTTGTGCTTACGGACGACGACCACTTCCTTCTCGTAGAACACAGAAACGCCGGCCTCTGGTTGCCGACAGGTGGACACGTTGAGTCCGATGAGCGTCCCAGTGAAACTGCAAGAAGGGAGGCGAAAGAGGAATTGGGGATCGAACCCCGACTTTTCTCAGAGAAGCCGCTATTCATCACCTCAACGAAAACTGTTGGAAGGACAGAAAGACACACTGACATCTCCCTTTGGTATGTCGTGGTTCACCCGCGGACGGAGGAACTTCATTTCGACCAGACGGAATTTAAATCGATTAGATGGTTTCACAGGGACGAACTGCCGCTAGATCGGTGCGATCCGCACATGGGTAGATTCGTCCAGAAGCTAGGGAGTCTCGCCAACCGCAGGTAACACGTCGGTGCATGGCCCAGCTCTGACGGGCTTCGCAAGTTCATGCACCGCGAGAACGTTAGAGGATGATGTTGACAACCACGATGCTTCCACCGCAGGCAAGAACGGCCTTCCACCTGCTCGAACAATTTGAGCGACCTTGGTTTGTTGCAGGTGGCTGGGCACTAGACCTGTTCTTGGGGCAAATTACACGCGATTTCCTTCAAGAAAGGCGAGCAGAATGTCTTCAGCCTCCGATACTCCACGCGTTTATATAGGTGCCTATGGATTTTGCCGTGATCCGTCAGGCCGGCTTCTCTTGGTTCGCATGGCTAGCGGACTGGACCAAGGAAGATGGACTATGCCAGGCGGCGGGATTGAGTGGGGAGAGCATCCAAAGGCTACCCTGCTCCGCGAATTGGAAGAGGAAACGGGCATCGCTGACGTTGAGGCGATTGGAGTCGCAGAGGTGTATTCACACACGTACACCAGAAGTGTGGAGCGTCCGTACGACTCGGTTCACCACGTCGGTATCATCTACAATGTTACAGTTGGCTTCCTCGACCTCAGATCCGAGCAAGACGGCTCGACGGATCGTTGCGAGTGGTGTACCGAGGATCAAGCCCGGTCGCTGCCACTGACTGCGGTGGGAGCATTCGCAGTTGACCTAGTGTGGCCGGCGTCTTAGCCACGCGTTCTGTTGGTGAAGTGGAGACACCGCCCAACATGTAGAGCCCGGCTGCCGCGCTCGCGCGCCTCTAACCCGACCTAGCTTCACCACAAACTTTGACCGCCCACGACGATCGGAGGATCAATGAAACGTACATCAATAGCATCTTTTCGTCCGCAGACTTGGCAATTGTCCCTCCACATAGTATTGGCTCTGCTCTGCCTGCGGACCGCCCCTGCCTTCTCGGCCATCGATACCCTCGTCGTCCTGCACACCAACGACTTTCACGGCTACATCTCGTCCGACGGCGACCGAGCCGCCGGACTGGCTCGCATTGCCACGTACTTCAACAGCGAACGCGCCCAGAGCTCGAAGGTGCTGGCCCTAGATGCTGGAGACTGCGTATCCGGCACGCCCGTCTCAATCCTCTTTCAAGGGCGACCGATTTTTGAGGCAATGACAGCCGTCGGCTACGACGCCGTCACGCTCGGCAACCACGAATTTGACTATGGCTGGCGCGAGATCCTCGCCTACCGCGATATCGCCGACTTTCCCCTGCTGAGCGCAAACGCACGCGACCCTGCCGGCGAACTAATCGCCGACGCGCCTTTCGCAACGCTGAGTTTAGATGACTTGCGCGTCGGCATCATCGGCGTCACGACGGAGAAAACCAGAGACATTACCACGACGAAGGGCAACGAAGGAGTGACGTTCGACGGGGAAATCGCGTCCGTCCGTGCGGCCATTGACTCGATCAAAGCCCACGTCGATATCGTCATCCTCCTGTCCCATGCCGGTCACGTTGCCGACAGTACTTTGGCCGAATCGGTGGACGGCATCGATCTCATTGTCAGCGGTCACAACCACACAGTCCTCAGTCCTCCTCAGATCGTGCGAGACACCCCAATCGTCCGCGCCGGTGCTTATACATCGCACGTCGGCCGCGTCCAACTGCTCTACGACCATGAGGCGGAACAGGTGACAAAAGTCGAGGGGTTTGTCGTGCCCGCCGCTGACGATCGAGTTCAACAGCCAGACCTCAAGGTAGCCGCCATCGTAGCAAAATGGGAAGATCGCGTCTCCCAATTGGTCGACGTCACCATCGGACACACCGAGCGAGACTGGAGTGAGGAGGAGATGTACATGCTCGTAGAGCACATCTTGGCGACCCGGTCCGGCTCGGACATCGGCTTCTACAACAAAGGAGGCGTGCGGAATCGCTTGTATCAGGGCAACATTACGGCCCGTCACATCTGGAACATCCACCCCTTCGGCAATCAACTCGCCATCGTGCAGATTCGCGGGAAGGACATCGGCGGCAAACTGTTGGAGCGGCTAACCGCTGCGGGCACGGCGCTTGATCCCAACCGTCTCTATACGGTGGCGACGAGCTCCTTTGTCGTCGAGCCGCCTCGGCGCGAGTCATTGATCGGGACGGCCAAGTCGGTGTGGCTTGAAGAGGATTTGATCCGCGACGTAGTTATCAACTACATCAAACAGGGCGGTCCCATCGACGCGCTGTTGCCGCCGACTACAACGGAGGAGTGATCTTCTACGGGGTCAGTATCTTGCAGAAGCTCACCCTCCGACCAACCCCTGGTGGGCGTAGTGCCAATCCTCTAAGTGATTGAGCAACACCCCTGAAGTCCACGTCGGAGGACGCTGCAAAGTGGCGTGGATCTCGGCCTGCTTGGCGGCGATGTGCTCGCGTTCGAGCAGGCGCTGATTGAAGGCCGCCACCGCTTCTCCCTCGATAGTACCTTCCTGTCGCACCCAGTCCTCAAACGCGAGATAGGTCGGCATCTCCTCGCGGAGAAACGCCAGGGCTGCGTCCTGATCCACCTGCAAGGTCTGCAAGCAGCGCTGGTCGAGGCTGCCCTCGGCACAGTCGGGGTAGTCGAGATGCAGCCAGCCCCTGGCGCGCAGGCAGGTCTTGAGCCACGTGCGCGGAAGCTGACAGATGCCCAGCGGGCCTCGGTCGATGCTGCTGAGAGTAGGGGCCACAGGCCCGGGCAGGCCCGGGGCATCGGGGGTGAGGACGCGAGCGAAGACGCGGCGATGGAAAAGGTGCCAGTCCTGTAGGCAGTTGAGCAGCACGGCCGATACCTCGGTCGTCTCCTCCAGCGACCAGCCTATATCCCCATAGGTCTCGTCGATTTTGTCCGGTCTATAGTGGGTGCGCGGCACCAGCGACTCATTCCAACGCGCGATGCACATGGAATCGTAGGTGCCTTCGGCGGTCACCCACTCCTCGAATTCTAGGTAGTTAGGCCGCTGGTCCCACAAAAATTTCAAGGCACTGTCTTGGTCGATTCGCAGCACCTCCAGCACGTATTTGTCGAGACCGCCACTGCAAAAGGGATAGTCCTCGTCGAGTTGCCCGGCTTGATGGAGGAGGTTTTTCCACCACAGACGCGGTAGCTGGGCTACGCCTAGCGGACCTTGACAGAGAGTGCTGACCAATGGAATCACAATCTGCTCCTTTCAGGTGGCTGCCAACTCAAACAGCGGTGTATTCTCCTCGGCGCGGACCCGCAAGTCTTCCACTTCGGCATCCGTGAGCGGCGCGAGGCGGTCGGCCATGTCTAGGGCCATTTCAAAGAGGGGGATTTCACCGGGCGGCAGGGCGGCCGTGATGGGCTGCGATAGGGCGAAGCGCAGGGCTAGCTCGGCTAGCTCCGGCTCGTCAATGGGATCGTACCAGCATTTGGCGTAGCGTTTGGGTGCCCCTTGGGGTAGGAGCGAGCGGGCCATGGCTTTGAGGGCTAGGCAGGCGGTGCCGCGCTCCTGTGCCTTGGCCACAACTTGGGGGCCGAAGTCCGCCTGGAAGTAATTGACCCAGTTGACGGGGAAAAGCACCGAGTCAAAGGGGAAATAGTCCAGCAGTTGCAAGGCGATTTCAGCCGAGTGGGCTGAAAAACCTATATGGCGCACCAAGCCTTGATCGCGGGCCTCCACAAACGCCTCCAAGGCTCCGTCGGGAGCAGTCGCCGAGGCAAAATCCTCATCCGTGGTCATGGCGTGCAATTGGTACAGATCAAAGTGGTCGGTGCGCATGGTCTTGAGCGATTGGCGCAACTCAGCGGCAGCCCCGGCCCGCGTGCGCTGGGTCGTCTTGCAGGCCAAGAATACATCGCTGCGATACGGTTCCAGAGCTGGCCCCAAACGCTCCTCGGCGTTGCCGTAGGACGGAGCCACGTCAAAGTAATTAACGCCGCGTTCAACGGCTCGTCCCACCAAGCGGGCGGCCTCGACCGCTTCCACTTGGCTGACGACGATGCCGCCAAAGCCGATTACAGAGAGATGTTCACCAGTGGTGCCATAGGGACGTCGCTGCATGGATATTCTCCTATTTTCCAGTAGTGATTAGACCATTCAATTGGCGTTCTGTAGCACCGAAGCGCCACTAGTCGAGATCTTGCCGAGAGTGGGGCCGCCCTTGTATTTGAGCACAGAGGCACCCGTCAGCCGAGCGTCGAGGGTCCCTTGGGTATGGACGGTAACAACGCTAGCACCGCTGAGGTCAATATCGGCGTTCTTGCAGACGAAATCGCCGAGCCGAAGGACACTGGCACCAGAAGCGCGGACGACGAGATCGTCACCGGTGCCGCTGAGTTGGAGTTGACAGGCACCGGATAACTGACACTTCAATGAGCCAGTATTGATCGTACCCGAAAGGCTACTGGCACCGCTGATATCGAAATTGACGGCATGGGCTACCGCAAAGTCAGATATCTCGACGCGTGTAGCACCGATGAGCCCGAGATTTGTAAGATCGGGCATAATGATTTCGACATCGAAGGTGGTATTGCTGTACGAGCCGTTTTCGAGCCCGATTTCCAGTTTGTCACCCGAACGCGTCCCGTCGGCGGATTGGGCTTTATTGCCCTCGACACGCACTGTGGTGTTATTGACGCGCAGGCGGTCAATGATGTTGTCGTCGATGCGAATGATCACCCGGTACTCGTCGCCCTGTGCGATGGTGCCCTGAGCGTGGTGGGTTAGATCAACTCGCGTAAAGTCGTCGAAATCCAATTCCAGGCTGACGACATCGCCAGATCCTTCGATTTTTTCGCCCTCGCCAATTTTTTCGCCCCCGTTGATACTTACCTCTCCTATGACACAGCCCCCCGACAAACAGATCAGCGCCACGAGCACTGCTACCTCGATTAGATACGTCCGCTGCATGGAAAACCTCCTCGTTTGCTGCAGATGGATTTGACGTAGGGACGAATGGTCCCACTTAGTCAAACACCATTTCGCCGCATTTGTATCCTTCAATGTAATCCCAATCCATCTCCACGCCCAAACCCGGTCCCTGCGGCACGGGCACATGGCCTTGGGCATCAACGTTTTCCAACTCGTCGGTGAATTCGGGGGGATAGACGGGCGGCTTGGTGTTTTTAACTAAGGGATGGAGCAGACCCAATTCGTAGTAGTTGGTGTTGCGGATGGCGGCAATGCAGTGGCGGTGCGCCAAACCGCCGCCGTGGAACTCGCAGTCGAGACCAAAACCCTCGGCCGCGTGGGCGACCTTCATCGCGCCCGTGATGCCGCCGTCCTCAAACGTGCCGACGCGGACGAAATCCGTGCCGCCGTGGGCGATGAAGTCCACGTGCTGTTCAAGACCAAAGATGTGCTCGGTCTGCAAAAGCGGCGTCTTGAGCAATTCGCGCAGCTTCTTGTGGGCAAAAATCGACACGCCGCCGTCCTTATAGGGATCCTCCAGCCAGAAGTAGCCCGCCTCGTCGCAGGCGCGGCCCACGCGCAGAGCGTCCGCCCACGTCTCGTATTCACAGGCCGGGTCGATCATCAGATCCATCCGGTCGCCCACGCGCTCGCCAACTGCGAGCACATTGGCGACCTCGCGGGCGATGGGAGCGTTGCCCCAGCCGTGAATCTTGAACGCGGGATAGCCAATTCCCGCGCACTGCTCGGCAAAGTCGGCAAAAGCCTCCGGCGTGCTCAAGCCACCGTTTTCGTCGCCGTGGTAGGTCGAAGCATAGGCGGGAATGGTCTTTCGCCAGCCGCCCAAAAGCTGCCAGATAGGCGCGTCGTACACCTTGCCGGCAAAATCCCACAGCGCCACGTCAACAGCGCAGATTTCGGTGCGGGCGGAGTGGCGCAGACCGCGCTTGATATCGTTGTAAATCCGCTCGCGGGCAAACGGATTCCGACCGAGCAGGTAGCGGGCGACGTTTTCGGGCACCGGAGGGCCGAGGCATTCGCCGGTGACGCCAATGCTGGTGTGGATGCGCACCGCGCAGGGCGTCATCGACAGCGTCGCACCCTGCTGGTAAACCTGATTAAAACCATTGTAGTCAGTGCCCATGTTTTCGATCTGATGGGCGAAGTAAATATTTTCGATCTGGGTGATTTTGGGATCGGCCATAGGGGCTCCTCTCAGGCGAAAACCGTCAGACGGGCAGGATTGGCGGGATTGACGGTCCACAGTTCCGCTGGATCGTAAACGCGCACGGCCTTCGGAGGATGCGCCGGTAGCGTCCACTCTGGGTTGAAGCGCTCGATTAGCCCAGCGAGATTCTTGTAGGCGATGCGGTCCTTGAGGTCGTCGTCAACTGGGGCCTCCTCAATAACCTTCTGCAATATCCTATAGTCGTAATAGGGCAAGTCGGCACCAAAAATCAGCCGCTCGCGTCCCACCTTGTCGGCCAGCCACGCGAAATCCCACTCAGAGCCCGGCCCGTCCGGGTACTGGACGACCTCGAAAAATACATTGTCGTACTTGGCCAGATTCTCGGCGGCCCAAGTGCTGGCGTGGGCGATGAACGTGCAGTGTCGGAACATTGCGGCAATGCGGTCCATGAGCGGGTTGTGCATATGCAGGTTGACCAAGCCCTCGCGAGCGGCTGCAGCCTCGACGAAGGGAATGCACCACTCGGCGATGGGCGGATGGCCGACGATGCCGACCAACCCCAATTCGCTCATGGCCTTTTCGGCCTCCTCAATACCCAGCTTGCCAAAGCGCTCCTCAATCAGGGCCAAGCCGATGGGGAAGACGCCGGGAAAATCGCGGCAGGCGCGGGCAATAACCTCGTTCTGGTGGCGAATATCCACGATGCCGCGGGCGATCGGACTGCCGACGGCAGTGGGCATGGAGATCGCGGCGTGGATGTGGGTCTCGGCAAAGCGCGTGAGGCACATGGCGGTGTTTTGGCCGACCGGCGGCACGCGGTCGATGGTGCGGCCAATGTGGTTGTGGCAGTCGATATAGGGACGCATTCAAAGCTCCGTTAGGTCGATGGCGCGGCGCGCTTGGGTGGCACGGCGCGCCGCCTCGATAATGCTGAGGTTGTGATAGGCCCGCGCGGCGGTGATCGGCGGCGAATCCCCCGCGGCTAGGGCAGCGAACGTGGCGGTGAGATAGCCAGCGTGGCCGGTGACATTGCGCTCCGTGACGTCGAGCGGAATCTCGGACCAACTGCCCGTCTCCCGCGAGAAGCAATGCAACGCCCGGCCGCGACCAACGACGCGCAGGCAGTCGCCGCGAGTGTGCACTTCGCAGAGATTGCCCAACTCGCCGGCCCCACCACCGACCATGCCCCACGAGGTCGAGACCGTGGAGATGGCTCCGTTTTCGTGTTCGAGGAGCAAGAGCGCCACATCGTCGACGTCGATGTCGAAAAAGCGCGTCTGCACCCTCGCCTCGACATAGCGCACCGGCGAGCACATCAAGGTTTCGAGCGAATAGATCTCGTGGTACCCCGTATCGCCGATGCAGCCGCCGCCCGCCGCTTTGGAAGCCCGCCAGATCCTAGCCGGGCTGGCGCGGTGATGGGCCTCGGTCATGGGGAAGATCGATTTGGCGCGACCGACTTGCGGTTCGGGCAACTCGTCCCCGTGCAAAAGCGCGATGGCGTGCAGGGTGCCGGGAGTAAAGACGGCGTTGTGGACGACTGTATAAACGACGTCATGGCGCGCGACAGCGTCTAGCACGGCCGCGGCTTCCTCCAGCGAGGTGGCCATCGGCTTTTCGCTGATGACGGCACAACCAGCCTCAGCCGCGGCAATGACTTGCTCGGCGTGGAGGTGGTGCGGCGTGGCAATGAGGACGGCGTCGAGGGCGGCTTGCTCCAGCATATCGCGGTAGTCGGCGTAGCGCTGGGCGGGCGGGACGCCGGTCGTCGCACCGACTTTAGCAAGGTTGTCATCGTCTGGATCAGCCAGCGCGGCAATGCGTACCGTATCGAGCTCGCACAACGTCGGCAGGTGCTGCAGCTGGACGATGCCGCCGCAGCCGATTAGTCCGAGGCGAATGGGTGTTTGCATAGGCTTAGGCGACCGGCCGGTCGCCCCTACATCTTAATACGGCGTATCCTTGGTGGTGATGGGACACCAGCGGGCGGCGAACAAATAGTCGAACAAGAGCTCCGTCGCCTCCGGCGTCCCAATGCGCTCCAAGGTTTTGGCCGCCTTGGCACTGACGTAGCGGTTTGGGTCGTCTAGGGCTGCTACCACCGCTGGCTGCACAGCTTCGGCAGCCGGGCCCAGCCGCGCCAAGCCCAAGGCGGCATTGCGCCGTACCCATTCGTCGTCGTCACCCAAAACTCCGGCCAGTTCCTCTAGCACCGCTGAGGGCAATGCGCCCATGGCACCCAAGGCTTCGGCGGCGTGGCCTCGCACCTCGTCTGACGCATCGCCTAGCGCCCGCTGCAATGCAGGTACCGCTGCGGCACCCTCCCGACCCATATCGCCCAAACAATCGACCGCGGCTAGCCGCACGTCCGAATCGTCGTCAGCGCAGGCTTGGGCTAGCGCCTCGACTGCGACCGGGCCGGCTGCGGCCAAACCGTAGCCAGCGTTGCGCCGCACGTGTTCCGATCCCTGGCGCAAGCAGTCCACAAGCGGCCCCACGGCTGGCTCCCCAGCGCGACCAAGGGCATAGGCCGCCGCTTGACTCGCCGCCTCGGAATCACCCCTCAGCATCTGCAGCAACGCCGACTGCTCACCGTCGACAGCAAGACCTGCGGACCGCCCGCCGTACCATTCCCACATACTGTGCCACATGGGTGCCTCGGCATGCCCGTTCCCAGCCCAAGGCTCCCCGCTTGCATCCCAACTAGGCCCGTCTGGCTCTTCAAGGCGGACGAAGAGAAACTTGACCATATAGCGAGCCTGCTCGGTGCTATTGGGCGTGGCTCGGTGCCACAGATCGTAGTGGACAATGCCGACCGTCCCAGCCTCCCCCGCGAGCGCGACTTGTCGCTCCTCATCCTCTTGGTCGAGGTGGTTGCGGTAGTGGCTACCGGGGACAACACCCGTGGGGCCGCGCTCGACTGGCGTGTCCTGCGGATAGTAAAAGGCCATGGCCCAGCGCAGCCGGTGGTGCCGCCGGCTCCAGCTATCCTTGTGCAGCCGCTGTCCCTCCGAACCCGGCTTGTTGAAATGGCAGAACCGGTGCGGATGCAGATAGTACCCCGGCCCCAAAATACTGGTCAGGGCTCCCGCTACCTCGGGTTGGTCAAATACCTGCTGCAAGTCGGGAATGCGGGGCAACAGATTATTGCCCGGATTGCCCTCGCTGGCCAAGACCTCCTCTACCTGCCCATAAACGGATCGGTGAAAATCCGCGGGCAAATCCGTTTTGACCACTGTATAACCATCGGCGATGAAAGACTGCATGCGGCTATCGTCTAACAAGATCGAGTCAGCACACATAGCAAAGCTCCTCGTTTAGTGCGTGAGCGCCTCTCCCGGCATCCGATTCCAAGGCACGGGTGCGACGGTGCCCTCATAGGTAGGCAAGAAATCGGCAACCCGTGCTCTATCTTCGTCGTCCCAACCGACCCATTCGCGGGGGCGGGCGATGGCAGCGCGGAGGCCGTCGGATAGCAGGTCGAAATAAGGGAAATACCACAGGGTAATGACGGTGCGGTGCTGGGCCGATTTATTGGCATGAGCCGAGTGCAGCAGCCGCGAGTCGCCGATGACCACATCGCCCGCCGCCACGGGTACGTCCACCTCTTCGGGAATCGACTGATAGGCCGGATGGTCGGGATCGGCCACGCGGCGGAGTTCGTCGGTGTGGGCATCGGGCACCTCGTCGTGCATGCGGTGGCGCTGCAGATGCGAGCCGCGCAACAGGCGCAGGCAGCCGTTATGGGGCGTAGTATCGACGAGATAGTACATTAGGAAAAGCTGCTGAGGCAGGGGCGTATAACTCGAAGGATCGTCCCAGCCCCACCAGTCCTGATGCCAAAACAGCGCCGGACTGTTGGGCGGTTTGCTGATGACGTAGCCAGACATCCATCGAGGGCGCAAAAAGCCCAAGGTTTCGAGCGCGGCACGGGCGGGCGGATAGGCGACGAGTTCGGCGAAGATGGGGTGGACACCGACATCGATCATGCTGCCGGTGGAGCGCTGTTGGGCGCGGATTTCTTGGCCTTGAGCGTCGAGCAGTTGGTCGGTGACTTGGCGCAGGCGACAGAGAATCTCGTCGTCGAGGACGTCTCCTATCAAACAATAGCCGTCGCGGATGAGTTGGTCGAAGTTTTCTTTGGGGTCTTGTAGAGGCATCGGCGGCGTTCCCCTCGGTCTATCGGTTATCGCTAGTAGGCAACGTAAGGCATCAGTCGGGCATTGTCCACAAAGAAGCCGACATACAACCCCTCAGCCAATGCCGAAAACTACATTGCCCATCTTACCGGTGAAATAATCGATCACCACCCAGAGCCCGTTGCACAGCGCCTCGCCCATGATCAGCCCCAAGAAAAAAGTCTCGCTGGCGCGATAGACGGAGGCCCCACCGAAGCGCAAAATGGCTTTTTTAACCGACCAAGCGATAAAAACGCTAAACCAGATGTGGTTCATCAGCATGTTGGCTCCAATGGGAAATCCGACCGGGTGAAAAGGCCACCACAACAGCCGCTGGCGCACCCAAGTCAACAGCAGCATCACCAGCCCGCCCCCGGCGAAAAAGCCCAAGCCCTGCCAATACACTCCCGAGGGCTCTAAATTGTGCACGGCTCGGTCGAAAATGGTCGATGGCCCGCTCTTAAAGCGCCAGCCATCCAAGTTGATGCCACCGTGGATATGCACCAAGTGGAAGACCATCCAACACGAACCCACCGCGCCGATCAATAGGGCTAGGACAACACCCCAAAAGACATAGCGCCGACTTTTGCGGTCCATCTCCTCAATTAGCTTGAGTCCATTAGCTAACACCGCCATGACGAAGATGCGGATATCGCCGCACCAAATATAGGCCAGCGACAAATTGAATACCCCGTTGGCTCCCACTAACTGCGAACCCAGCCCTTGCATGACCAAGTCCGGCGCAATCATAGGGGATCGCACTGCGGCCAGACCAGCCTCGGCCACCACCCGGGTGATACCGACGAAGATCAGCACGGCGAGCCCCACAAAAAGCAGCGCTACCCACAACTTGGTGCCCATAATCCACAGCCAAATACTCATGGCAATGCTGCCTCCCACCAAGCCGATGACAGCGCTGCGGTACGACATAATCTCGTCGCTGTCGTCAACCTCTGGGGCTCGTCCCAGGGCCTTGGCGAGGACGGCCTTGAGATGCGCTCGGCCGATCCAAAAACCCAGCAACACCATGGCGATTAAGGCACCGCCTCCCTGATAGGCCAAAAGAGCGTGCTCGTGGACTCCGTACACAAAGCGCTGATCGGCCTGTACCCCGGTGACCAACAAGGTTTCGTATTCGACTTTGGACAGCAAGTGGAATAGCCACAAACCCGCCGCCACCTGCGTATTGATCAAATAGGAAAAACCGATCATGGCAAAACGAACGGAGAACTGCAAATTTTGCTGACCGACAAAGGGCAAACTCCAGTGCAAGTTTAAGGCGGGCACCGACGCATCGTAGTGGTGCAGGGCCGTCATCGACCCGACTAGCAGCGGAATGGCCGCCCCGCACCAAAAGGCCCGCTTGCGGAACAAGCCGTTGACCAGGCCCTCTTTCTCCTCGCCGGCCACTAGGGCCAGTCCCACTTGGGTCAGCGGATAGGCCAAGCGTTCGCGCTCCATCCACTGCCGTCGCAAAATCACCGCGGCCGAGACCATGGCTGCGTACAGAGCCAGCAGGAAAATCGCCCACCAGCACAAAGGCTCAACCCAAGCTCCATAGTTGATTTCGAGCCCGGCTACTCCTTCGTAAAAGGCCCTATTCTCCCACCCGTCGTTGACCAACACTTGGTGCGGCGGCAGATGCGGCAGCAGCTTTTCCAGCCATTTATTTTCGGGTGAGGCGTAGTAAAAGAAGGCTGTGATACCCGGCAGCAACTGCTGGCTCATCCCCATAGTGCATAGGGCCGAAACCACTAACAGCATGACATATACCAGCACTAACTCGGCCCGGTTGAGCACTAAGGTGAGCCCGTTCCAGACTAAAAGCAGATTGATCAGGATGGAAGAGACGATAAACAGGTTGAACAACAGGCCGGGCGAATGAAAGTCCAATTCGCCCCGGGGACCGTACCAAGCGAGGAACAGTCCCACAGCGCCCACGGCCGCGACCAAGGCTCGCTCCCGACTGCGCCCCACTACCTTGAACAACACATTGAGCAGGCCGATCAACACCAAAAAGAGGAAAATGGCCCCTGGCGTATTGAAGTCGAAAGCCATGACCGTGGAACGCATGGCCATGCGTACATAAGGAGCCCCCACCGCCAAGTACAGACTTAAAAAAGCCCCCACCCAAAGACCGCGGGCCGACAGCCCAAAGCGGCCGTTTCTCTGGTCCAGCAAAGAGTCCCGGTCTTTTAGATATCTGTGGTATGTCCGGGAAAGCTCTTTTTTCAACGGGGATCCTTTCGGCCGGGAGAAGACCGCGCAATAGTCTACAAATTTATCTCTATGCTCGTGCGCGAGCCCGGCTCACTCCCCGCTTCCTCGCCAATTCAGGTCGCTGCTGGTATAGCTATCAGTGTACTGCTGCAAATGCGCAGGCGGATAGGCGACGAGTTCGGCGAAAATGGGGTGGACACCGACATCAATCATGCTGCCGGTGGAGCTTGTCGGGCGCGAATTTCTTGGCTTTGAGCGTCTGCTACAATACATTGCACAGAATGAGTCGCGTTATGAAATCAATGCAGGAGTACGCTGCTTACGTACTTCTATCCATATCTATTCTTTCTTTTCGATCCACGCTCGAGGCCCAAGTTGGCATAGAAGCCGAAGTACTGCCTTGGCCCTTAGCGTCTAAAGCGGCAGTTAGTATCACCTTTGACGATGCCTATATCTCCCATGTTAGTCGGGCGATGCCTCTCTTGGAAAACCACGGATTTCGCGGCACGTTCTTTTTGATCGTCGACAAGTTATTTCGCCAGGGCAAATACATAAACCACAGACCTTCCGCTCCTATCTCCGAGTGGCAAGCCGCCGCCGCAAGGGGACATGAAATGGCTAGCCACACTGTTAGTCACGTACCATTGGACGCGATAGAAGTCCAGCAAATGAGGACTGAACTCATCAATTCTAAAGCCATATTAGATTCGCTGTTTTTAGGCGAACCGGTCGTCAGCTTGGCCTATCCATTTTCGCGAACCAATGCCGCTGTCGCCGCAGTGGCCAGTTCAATCTACCAGAGCGGTAGGGCCGGGCCGCCTACGGACGGAAGTACCGTATATAACGATCCGGCGACGGTCGATTTGATGTCGGTGAAAGCGTTTTTCCCATGTAGCACAGTCGCACAATGGCATAGCGCAGTCGAGCGTACAATCGCTGGCAACGGCTGGCTAGTTGAAGCATTACATCCGATTGACGAACCAGGATTTTGTCGAGTAGCCACCGAGGATTTTGCCGATCACTTGCATTATCTATCCCAGCAGCATCCAGCACTCTGGGTCGCGCCGGTGCGAGACGTCGTTGAGCGAATTCGGCAGTGGCGCACTGTAGAATTACAAATAGAAAGCATCGCTAAAAAAGTGTATCAACTGCGTATTATAGGAGCACACAGCGACCAGCCCGATTGGCAGGTAGCACTATACCTAAACGACCCTCATCTATGGGGGGTTGAAGAAGAAAATGGACAGATCGTACCTAGCAATACGGAGGAAGATGCTCTTGTCTTCTCTTGGCCTCAACATCGGGCGAATGACCTATTGTTCTTGCGACCTAAAGACCAGACCCACATAGCCCAATATAGTTGGGGTAGATTGAAACATGCTATCCGCAAACGACCGGAGCATTAAATTTGTATCCACTGCGACTTTCACTTTGTCGCTCGGACCCGGGAAACGGCGGCAATAATATCCGACCGTTTCATTCCGACTTGCCTAGCTTGGCGGCGTGCTTTGGCAATCATGCGGTCAAAATCGCGCATAGAGGGCGTCTGGATGGTCTTGAGAATGATAATTTTGTCTTCGCTCATGACGTGGCACACTGTGCCTTCTGGCTGCTCCTATTGTGGGGGACTCTGTTGAAAGCGAGTTCGAGCATTGGGAAGCGTAATGCCGACAAGACGGCTGTCGCGATAGTGGTAAATATTTCCATCCTCTTCCATCACGCTGTCATTGGCGCACTGAGGTTTTTCAAAACTGAGATACAATACATCAGCCCCTTCATCATAGTCGCTCCAAATTTGTGAATAGGGCAAGCGCAACAGCTCAGGGACAAATGTCAGGTCAATGCTGGACGTATCCATATCGCATCTCTCCTGCGAGTAATTTTATCCGGCCTCGACGTTAAAAATGCCATAATGATGAATCCATCTTCTTCATCGCGATATATGGCGACACAGGTCTTTTCAGTAATGTTGGTTGCATCGTAATATCGCAATGCAATCGTCGCTCCCAAATCCCCAGTGACTAAGCGATCCGGGTCTGTAACTGTTTCGAGCACCTTCTCCTGATTTCCGGCCATGTAATCATGCGACTCTGTGATGTGAACCCATTGCTTATGGGTCAATCGTACAGTATGCCGGTCGATAGAAGGCACCGTTGACAAGATAACATCTTCAGGTGACATAGAATCAGAAAAAATAAAATACTACCCTGCCGTCAAACACTTTCGGCCACCATCTCCCCTTGGCGCGAGCGCTCCTGCAAGTCGTAGAGCGAGGAAATAGCGTCCTTGTACAGCGGGATGGGAAAAGAGCGCTCCTCAAAGCGCGCTGCGTGTGGGATCCGGCCGCGCACTAGACGCGCATTGGCCTCGGTCTTATACGTCATCTCGCCAGTGTAAATCGGGAACGCATCGGCGGCGCGGTAGCTGAGGATCAGCGTGCGCCGTGGCTTGTCGGAGACATTGGCAATGGAAGCATGGGGAGTCATCGCATGCATGAAGATGACCGTGCCCGCTTCGCCGGGGATCGGCACGGCTAGCGATTGATCAACCACTTCGGTAACCCGACCTTGAAAAAACCCATCAGTGCTATGAGATAGCAGGTCAGCCCGATGGCGGCGGGGGATGACTTGCAGGCAGCCGTTTCCAACAGTCGCGTCGTCGAGATAAAAGAGGATACTCACCGACCCGCGATGGGTCAGCGGGTAGTAGGAAAGGTCCTGGTGCCACTCGACGGGCGAGCCAACGCCGGCCGGTTTCATGTTAATCTTGCTGTAGTGGAAGACCAAGTTCGGGCCGAGCAGGGCTTCGACCGCGTCGAGGAGCCGCTCCGATTGGGCGAATTCCCGGAAGACCTCGTAGTGACTACAAGGCTCGTACAGGCGACGGACCTGCGTGCCGTCAGGAGGCTGGTTAGGCTCCATCTCCATCAGGGTAACGTCGTGGTTGGCGAGCGTATTGCCAGCGCTGACGGCGTCCATCTCGCGCAGGAAAGCCGCGACCTCCTCGGCGCTGAGGAAGCCGGGCACAGCGACGTAGCCTTCGGTGTGGTAGTGTTCAACTTGTGCGGTGGTCAACATGGTTGGTTCCTCCTTACCATTTTTCGATAGCGCCCATCAGCATTTTCTGCTGGTCGGTACCCGTTTCGCGAACTTTCTGCGCAAAAGGGCCGTCGAAGGGCTCGCGGGATTTCATCCAAGCGGTCTGGTAGCACATCAGGCAGACGCGGCGGCGCACCGCCGAACGATTGGCCGCGCCTCGGTGGTAGAGGCAGCCGTCGAACATCACCGCCTGACCCGGCCGGGCGAAAACCCACTTCTCCTCCGGGAAGCGCGGATGCCCCTCGGGCGGGCGGAAGGGGGCGCGGTGGCTGCCAGGGACGAGGACAATGGCGCCGTTGTCCTCGTCTAATTCGTCCAAGTAGTAGCCGCAGTTGATCTGACCGGGCAATGCGCCGTAGGGCGTGCCGTCGGGATCAATGGGCCAGGGCACGTCGCGGTGCCAGTTCTGCTCCTCCTGTCCCGGCTCGGTAATGCGGGCCGTGGCACTGTGGAGCTGGACGCAGGTGCCCAGAATGGCCTGCATCCTCTCCAGCACGGGCGGATTGTCGAGCAGGAAGGCAAAGTCCTCGTCCTCTTCGAGCAGCTGGTGGATAAACTGCCTGCTGTCCTCGCGCGCGCAAGCCGCGTCGAGAGCCGTGCGCAGGGTCTCGACCTGCGCCCCGGTGATGGCGTCTTCGACGACGAGGTAGCCCCACTTGCGAAAGAAAGCCACATCCTCGGCGATTTCGGGCGTCAGCTTGGGATTGAGGTGCTGCGGATAGGGCGGTTGCGCCATGTTTTTCGCAGTACTCCTGTGTGCATTGCAGTCGTCGGCTGGCAAAATACATATTGCGCGGCAAGTCTTTTGTCAACGAAATGACAGCGACGCTTAGTTGACCTTGCGCTGGCCATGACGCTCATTACGGGGCACGAACTCGCGGTTTGGCGGTGCAAAATTGTACCGGCAGACGCACACAGTCTATTTACCCAAAGGAGCGATCCATGAGCTATCTAAATCCCCGCGCCATCGCCATTGACACGCCAATGCCTCCACCCGCTTGGGCGCTGCTGGAGTGGGAACTAATTCGGGCGCAAACTAGGGGATGCACGGAATTTTTCGCCAAATACTTCGACGAACGGGGGTATTTAGAATGCATTCCGCGCTGGGGCGGCAACGATGGGCCGGACGACGCCATCGAGAACCTAGTCCACTGGCCCGTGCTCTACACACTGGGAGGTGGGGCCCATCTGTACGATATGTGCCAGTTGGCATGGGAGGGGCATCTCAAGCAATACACCGAGGCCAAGACCACGGAGGTCCCTTTTACCCGGGACGGGATGTACTACCGCGAATTCCCAGTGATGTTCGACTGGGTACACAACGGGGAAGGGCTGACGACGTTCAACCTGCACGGGTTGATGAACCCACGCGAGCAGGCCTTTGAGCAGCGGGTGCGGCGCTACGCAGGATTTTACATGGGCGACGACCCGCAGGCACCCAACTACGATCCCGAACACAAAATCATCAAGAGCCTGTTCAACGGCAGCCGCGGACCGCTGCTGCGCAAGGCCACGGCGCTCGACTGGGCCGGCGACCCGCTCGACGAGGTGCAGGAGCGCTTCATTCCCCTGCACGGAGAGCGCAACTTCGAGGAGATGCTGGCCCACTTCAAAGACTATACCGATGTTGTCGGCGACCATCCGCAGAACATGGTGGCGACGGCCTTGGGGCTGAACGCGTACGCGCTGACGGGCGAGGACCAATACAAGGACTGGGTGCTCGAATACGTCGAGGCTTGGCGGCAGCGCACGCTCGCCAACGATGGGATCATTCCCACTAATATCGGACTCGATGGGACCATCGGCGGCGAGTGCGACGGCAAGTGGTACGGAGGGTGTTACGGCTGGGCCTTTACCGTCGAGGTGCCCCAGACTGGGGCGATGGCCAGCCGCAATACGCACGGGCTGGGGATTTCGGGATTTGGCAATGCGCTGTTGCTGTCGGGCGAGCAGCAATTCGTCGATGTGTGGCGGCAGATGATCGACAAAATCAACGCCAACGGAAAAGAAATCGACGGGCAAATGATGTACCCGCATATGTACGGAGACGACGGCTGGTACGAGTTCCAGCCGGCAAAGTACGCGCACGGAGCACAAGAGGTGTACTACTGGTCGATGGACCGGGCCGATCTGAGTCGGCTAAACGCGGACAGCGGCTGGTTCGGCTTCTTGGAGGGACGCGACTCCACCTATCCAGAAGCGGCGCTACAGGCCGACTTTGCCCGTCTCCGCGAGCAGATGGAAAAGGTGCGCCGCGATCCAACGACGCCGGACACCCGACTGTCGGACAATCCCAACCCATTCAATCCGGCCATCCCGGGCGGGCTGACCCAGCTCATGTTGGGCGGACTGACGCCGCGCCACGGCTCGCCGCTGCACTGCCGAGTGCGCTACTTCGATCCGCAGGCCGGGCGGGCGGGAATGCCCGAGGGCGTGGGGGCACTAGTGGAACGGCTCGGTGCCGACTCCATGACGCTGACGCTGGTAAACACAGACCCAGTGGCCGGGCGCGAAGTAATCGTACAGGGCGGAGCCTACGCCGAACACCAGTTTACGAGCGTGCGCGTAGGCGGGAAGGAAACCGCGATAGAGGACTCGGCTTTTGCCGTGGAGCTAGCGCCGGGAGCTGGAGAGACCTTGGAGATCGGGATGCGGCGCTATGCCAATGGGCCGACGTTTGCGTTTCCTTTATGAGAAAGCAGCCTAGGGAGCGATGCGATGGATTTAGAGTCCCTATCAAAACCCAAGGATGAGCCTTTTCGAAACGTGGGCATCTCGCAGCCATTCATGTCTTATGTGCTGCCCCTCTTGTTACTGTTCGCGATTTCGGCTAGCCACGCTGCCTCGCTCTCGCAAGAGGAAAGCCATCAAAAAATGATGGCCCTTTTGGCGGAGGTTCGCGCGCAAAATCTCGACGAGAATCCCTACCAAGGCGAAGGTCAGCTACGACAGTTAGAAGATCAGTTGCAGGCACTGCCCGATGCAGCCCCCGTCCAAGACCGAATTAGTCTCCATTTTCGCCTGGGGATCGCCGAACTTTTCTTGGGGCGGGAACGCCGCGCCCTAGACCATCTCGCCGCGGCCGAAAAGATGCTCGCGGGGCAACACTCGGTCCCTGCTCAGGTCGTCAATGAGATACACTTTCGCCTAGGGCTGGCGTGGCTGCGCTTGGGGGAAACACAAAACTGCGTCCTCAACCCCAACGCCGACCACTGCATCCTACCCATTCGCCCCGGCGGCTTCCATACCTTCCCCGAAGGGTCGCGCCAAGCTATCCCCTATTTCCAAGCCGTGCTCGATAATACCGCCGCAGAGGAGCGCCTACGCCTAAGTGCCCGCTGGCTGCTCAACATCGCCTATATGACCTTGGGGCAGTATCCCGAGGAGGTGCCGCCCGCTCACCGGATTCCTCCCGAAGCCTTTGAGTCCCAAGCAGCGTTCCCGCGCTGGGTCAATGTAGCTCCTGCGCTCGGACTGGACACCTTCAGCCTTTCTGGCGGGGCCGTGGCCGACGACTTCGACGGCGACGGGTATCTCGATTTCTTCGTCTCGACATCGGACTTGGCTGGACAACTGCGCTTTTTCCGCAATGGGGGGGACGGCACCTTTGCAGACCGCACCGAGGCGGCCAACCTCAACGGGCTGTTGGGAGGACTCAACTTGGTGCAAGCTGACTACGACAACGACGGCCCCCTCGATCTGCTAGTCCTGCGCGGGGCTTGGTTCGGCGAGCACGGCCAACACCCCAATTCGCTCCTGCGGAATACAGGAGATGGCACCTTCTCCGACGCGACCTTTGCCGCCGGTCTAGGACAAGACCACTACCCAACCCAAACCGCCGCTTGGGGCGACTACGACCTCGACGGCGATCTCGACCTCTATATCGGCAATGAAACCACCGACACCTTTGTAGCCCCCGGCCAACTCTTTCAAAATCAAGGCGACGGCACCTTCGCCGATGTGGCTCCCGCCGCCGGCGTTGACCAATACGCCCACGCCAAAGCCGTCGTCTGGGGCGACTACGACGGGGACCGCTGGCCCGATCTATACGTGTCCAATCTCGGACAGCCCAACCGACTCTTCCACAACCAAGGCGACGGTACCTTCGCCGACGTGGCTCCCACTCTCGGCGTCGTCTCTCCCCGGGCTAGCTTTCCGACCTGGTTTTGGGACTTCGACAACGACGGCCACCTCGACCTGTTCGTCGCTGCATACGCGACCACCATCGCCGACATCGCCGCCGCGCATTTGGGCCACTCAGTGTCCGTGGAGCAGGCGCGGTTGTATCGCGGCGATGGCCAAGGCGGCTTTGCGGACGTATCCCAAGACCGCCATCTCGCGCAGCCGACCAAACCTATGGGGGCCAATTTTGGCGATGTGGACCACGATGGTTTTTTGGATTTCTACTTGGGCACCGGCGACACCGATTACGCCGAGTTAATGCCCAATGTGCTGTATTGGAACCAAGGGGGTCAGCGCTTTGTCGATGTGACTTTTGCCAGCGGGTTGGGGCATTTGCAGAAGGGGCATGGGGTCGTATTTGCCGACGTGGACCACGATGGCGATGTGGATATATTCGAGCAGATGGGCGGAGCCTACCGCGGCGACGGCTTTGCCGATGTGCTATACGAGAACCCAGGGTTTGGTCACGGCTGGCTAGCAGTTGAAGTGGTGGGGGTGGAGTCGAATCGGTCGGGGATCGGGACGCAGCTACGGGTCGATGTGGTGGACGGAAGCCAAAGGCGGTCGCTGTACCGGTGGGTCGGCAGCGGCGGCAGTTTTGGCGGCAACCCGCTGCGTCAGTACGTGGGGTTGGGTTCAGCAGAGCGAGTAGCGCAGCTAGTAGTTTTTTGGCCGAAAAGCGGCAGAGAGCAGGTGTTCGCTGAAGTGCCAGTCAACGCGATCATCCGGGTCACCGAAGGACGGGAACAACTGGAGATTTTAGCGTTGCCCTCTTTTGAGTTCGCTGTCGGACATCCCAAACGGGCCGAGCACCATCTACACAAATAGCACCGGTCGGCTCACCTCTAAGGCGTGCGCTCGACCTGCACTGCAATGATATCTAGGTCGTGGTATTTCTGGTGTCGCACCGAAGAGGCGTAGTGCCGCAACAGACGGAACGAAATCTCGCCTTCGTCTATTATCTCGGGCTGTTCGCTCAGATACGCCAGCCGGTCTTCGAGATTTTCTCCCGCAGCAGTCGCCAAAAACTCCAGTTCCACCGCCCCTTCGGCGGGCCGTGCGGTGAGGATCAAGTGCCGTCCGTTGGCCGCATCGTCCTCAGCTTGTTGCGTCAGAATCGCCAAAGTCTCTTCCCCTGCGGCGCACAGCCGCCCGGTCGCTGGATCGTCCCAGCCGATTTTCGCGGCAAAGGCGCGGAGGAACTCGTCAATCTTGGTCAACGAGGTAGCGGCTAACTCGACCTCTAGACGTCGGCGGCGCGGAGCCGTCAACTCCATAAACGCAGTCAGCAAGATCGCGGCAATACCCCCAGCGGTCATGCCATTGCCGAGCAAGGTGCCCCACGTCTTGCCCAGTAAATCGGCGAAGATTACCTGATTCTGAAAGCCCACCCCAATCCAAAACGACAGCCCCACCACCACGGCCTTGCGGCTATTGAGGCCGCTCTCAACGACCAGCTTCATACCCTGCACGAAAAGTATGCCTATCAGCAGGGTTACATAGGCCGCGCCCACGGGATTGGGAATCGCAATCAGGAGGGCCGTCACCTTGGGCGATAAGGCCAGCACCGCAAAGATGGCCCCGACATATACCCCAACGCGGCGCGCGGCAACCCCGGTGAGTTCGGCGAGCGATATGCTGGTTGAGTAGGTCGTGTTGGGGGGTGCCCCGAGGAGCCCGGACAACAGGTTGCCCGTCCCATCGGCGTTGAGAGCACCCTGGACCAAGCGAAAATCGGTTGCTCGCGGCCGGCGCCGCGAGACCCGCTGAATAGCAATGCCGTCGCCAATGGTCTCAATCGCGCCTACTAAGGTTACGACCACAAACGCCGGCAGCAACGCCCAGAATTCTGCACTGAACGTCAGGTCCAATCCCGGCCACGCGCCATCGGGAAAACCGATCCAAGGCGCGTCGATTACGGGCTGAATGTTGAACAGTCCAAAGGGAGCAGCCGCGGCGCAACCCGCCGCAATACTGATGAGCGGTGCCCACAGTCGCCAAGCCCCTGGGGCGCACAGCGCCAACACCACAAGCGTAGCGAGCGTCGCGCCGGCCGCAGTCGGAGCAGCGGCTGACGACATACCCTCGGGCACATCCGTCAGCAAGCCGAAAACGATCGGCATGACCGTGACGGCGATCAGCATGATCACCGTGCCGGAGACAACCGGTGTGAGGATCCGGCGCAATAGCGAAAGCCGCGCGGCTAGGGCAAACTGAAACAGCGACGAGACGACGATCAGACTCGCCATCAGGGCCGGTCCGCCCTGCACCAGTGCCGCGATGCAGACCGCGATGAAGGCACCGGAAGTACCCATGACGAGCACGTGCCCGGCCCCGATCCGCCCGACCCGCACCGCTTGCAGAATCGTGCTCACTCCACTGATCAGCAGCGCCGCGAAGGCGATCCAAGTTAGGTAACTCTCCGGCTGGTTGGCCACCCGGCCAATAATGATCGCGCTGAGCACCACCGGCGCGATGATGACCACCGCGGCCTGAAAGCCAACCCCAGCGGCGATGGAGTGGGGAGGCCGCTCGTCCGGCTCGTAGCGGATGTATTCATTTACTTGCGCCATTGCCAAATTCACCCTTTCAGTCAGGTTGCACTGCAAATCCGTCCGGAGAAAGATGCGCCGAACTCAACCGATGCACCACCTCGTACTCGCGCCAAAAGCCCCGTCACCTTCACAAACGCCATACCACCAACAACTGAGCCGTACTTTCATCTTCGTCCGTTCCGAGCTTATTGAGCCAGTATTGGTACTCAATGCCAACCATGAACTGATTGGGCGCTCCGATCACTTTGCCCAGATCCCAGGTGAACTGCGGCTGCGCGAGAATGGAATCCTTGGCGTTTTCACCGAATTCGTTGGTGCGACCGCCTAAGTACTCGGCATGGCCGACAATGGCCAAGGACAGACTGCCAATATTGATGGGCAAGGCCCAATTGACGTCGAGTATGAAGCTATTGTCCTCTTTGGGGGCACCGCCACCCTCGACGCCGATGTTGTCGTCGATATAGGCCGTCAGGTCCGTATTCAGGAACAGGAATCCCGGCAGATCCCAAGAGGCTCGCAGACCGGGCAGGTATTTCACGACATTGGCGTCGCCGCCGACATTGACCCCGGCAATTAGGGCAAAATCCCGAATGGGGCCGACGCGCAATTCCTTGTTGGCCAGCTTGCCGAGACTCAGGGTTGGATACCACTCGCCGTAGAAATCTCGGTCGTTGAAATTGGTGTCGTCGCGGGCGTTGTCATCGAGGTAGTCGATAAAGAAGAAGCTGTCGCCCAATTTCCATCCCGCAGCCTGTTGCACGGTAAAGACAAAGGTCTGCTGTGTGGCGGCCGAGAATGGATTCTTGTGTTTGCCGTATTGCAGGTGGAACTCGGTTTGCGAGAAGGCTGCTGCCTGGGTAGCTAGCAGCGCGACCCAAAAAATACCGGCGAATGCTGTTTTCATTGCTATCCTCATTTCTTTTTCGATCTCTAAGACGAGTCTAAGGTACGTCCTTGACCCAGACCGCAACATCTCTCAAGTCAGAGGACACGGGGCGAAGAATCGGAAAATTGTGAATGAATCATGGGCCTGCTCTACTGGGAATCTGCCAGTCGTGCTAACGCCTCTTGCGCAGATTGGCTTAGGCGGGGATCGCCCTGCCACTGCGCGAGAAAATGCTTGTACGCGCGGATGGCTTGGCGGGGTTGCGCCGCCTCTTGGTAGAGAACACCAAGTGCATAATGCGCTCTGGCGTAGGTAGAATCCGCACGCAGAGCAGCTTGGTACTGGCGTTCGGCCTTGGCATGGGCCTTCTGTTGGGCATAGAGGTGGCCCAAGTTGTAATGGGCTTCGGCAAAGTCGGGCGCTACCTCAAGCGCCTTTTGATAGGCCGTCGCCGCCTGTTGAAGATCGTTCTTTACTAGGTAGAGATTGCCCAAATTGTTATAGGCTTGGGCATGGGTAGGTGCTAGTGCCAACGTGCGCTCTAAGGCGGCCTCGGCCTCCTCGATACGGCCCTGTGCGTGGTAGAGATGACCGAGCGCAAAGTAAATTTTATAGAGGGCCGAGTCCGGGGGACTGTGCGCTAGGGCCTCTTCGCACACCCGCAGGGCCCTAGCGAGCTTGCCGTGCTGGGCGTAGAGGCCACTTAGCTGGAGGCGCGCCTCCAAATAGGTGGGTGCAACAGAGAGCAGCGAACGGTACTGGGCTTCGGCCTTTTCCCACTGCCGGAGCGCGAGATAAGCACGCGCTAAGCGCAAACGAACTGCGACGTTGGCCGGAGTAGCGTCGAGGGTCTGCTGTAGCTGATTGATGTGGTCGTGCAGACGTCCGAGGCGTTCAAAGCGGTTTTGTAGGCGCTCGGCCTCGGCCGCTTGGCCAAGAGCGAGGAGGACATTGGCTAAGTTGTAGAGAGCTTCCGGATGTAAGGGATTAATGGCGAGAACTTGGCGCAGCGTCTTGGCCGCTTCCTCGGGGCGATTCAAATCGCTATAGAGCAGACCCAACTGACGCCAAGACTCGCTGTGCTGTGGATCCTTTTCCACGGCTTCTTTTAAGATAGCTTCGGCTTTTTGGTACTGGGTTTGGCGGATGTAGAGAGCTCCGAGTTCGCCGCGGGCTTCCATCAAGCTGGGGTCCGTTTCAATAGCTTGCAGCAGGGCTCTTTCGGCTTTGTCGTAAAAACCTTGATTGACGTACAGCCGCGACAAAAGCTGCAAAGCCACCGTCTGGGTCGAATCCAGTGCGACGGCTTTTTCAGCTAAAGCCACTGCTTCGGGAATGCGCTGCTGGGTGGCATAGATAGCACCCAACTTGTAACGAGCTTCGGCATTATCTTGGTCCAACTCCAAGGCGCTTTCGTATTCGCGTACCGCCTCGGCCAATTTTTCAACGCGGGTATAGACATCGCCCAAGCGGATGTGGAGGTCGGCACTGGGCGCAATGCGGAGGGCCTCGCCGTAGGCGGCCACCGCGTCTTCAACGCGCAAATCTTCGGCGTACAGATGACCCAAGGCCGCGTGGACTTCCCGGGAAAATGGGTCGCGATCAACAGCCTGCAATAGGACGGCCACCGCTTGGTCAAATTCTCGCAGATCGCGCAGGGAGCGGGCGAGATTGATGTAGAACGCGATGTCCTCTGGGGCTTGGCGCACGGCCGCTTGATACGCGGCAACGGCTTTTCCCAAGGCTCCATCCTGGTAGTGAATATTGCCCAGATTATTGCTTGTCGCAGCCAAGGTGGAGTCGAGGTCAAGGGCTTTTTGAAAGTGGGCGGCGGCCTCGTCCAAGGCCCCGCGCCGCTGGGCCAAAAGCCCCAAGCCATCGTGGGCGAGGGCGTAATTTGGATCGAGATCGAGGGCTTTGGCATAGTTCTGCTGGGCTTCGTCGTAGCGGCCGGCTTGCGTATAGGCTACGGCCAAGTTGTAGTACGCGGGTGGCGCGGTGGGGTTTTGGCGGGTGAGGCGGAGGTGCTTTTCCAAGGCCTCGGCATCGGGGTCTTGGGAGCAGGCCGCACCTAGAAGTAAAAAAATAGCGCAAAGATTGCACAGCGGTCGTGGTACGAGGGAGTTGGTGATCATATGCAACTTCTTGGCATCAGGGTTTGGATTGAATTATGTGCAGGATCTGATTGGTCGCCACCCCTTCCATTGTCTGCAACGCGCCGTCGGGCCAGCGGATTTCGACTGTGGCCTGGATGGCTTCTCCTAGGCCAAAGTGGAGACGAGGATCGCTACTCGCAAGATAACTACCGCCCGACTGATGCTCCTTGACTTGGTGCTGCCCACCGGCCGTCACAGCGATGCGGGCGTGCTGCGCGGTATTCCCCAACTGAATCGTCAACCAGTGCTGCCGGTTGCCCCCGTCGTTGCGCAGGAGGTTGGGGGCGGCGGCAACATTGGTCACTAGCAGGTCTAGGTCTCCATCGTTGTCGTAGTCGGCCGTGGCCGAAGCGCGGCTTACCGCTGCCACCGCGAGCGCGGGACCGAGCCTAGCAGAGACATCGACAAAGCGGATCCCCCGCTGGTTGCAGAGCACCTGATTGGGTTGCGGATAGGCATGGTCGGGGTGTACTTGGGTGATTTTGTCCATGACGTGGCCATTGGCGACAAAAAGGTCTAAGTCGCCGTCGTTGTCGTAGTCGAAAAAATTGGTGCCAAAACCCAGCGGTTTGTAGCTGTACTCAGCCAAGCCGGCGCGTTGGGTGATGTCGTAAAACTGCCCCTGCCCATCGTTGCCGTACAAGGTGTTGGTCTCTTGGGCGAAATTGGTCACAAAAATATCTTGGAATCCATCGTTGTCCCAATCCCCGAACTCCACGCCCATGCCGGCTTCGGCTAGACCGTCCTCGTTGTAGCGTCCTCCGGCGTAGAGGCCGACCTCGGCAAAGCGGTTCCCTTGGTTTTGGTAGAGGAAGTTCATCGTGCCGTCGTTGGCCACGTACATGTCGGTGTCGCCGTCGAGGTCGTAATCCGCGAAGGCCACGCCCAAGCCGCGCCCCTTGTGAATGATTCCCATCTCCAACGTCACATCGCGGAATTGGCCATCTTCGTTGCGGTAGAGTACATCGCCTACCGGCTCGTAGAACTTCGGTTCGCAATAGGAGCGAATGCCGCCCTCGGCACAGACGATATTGTTCTGCGGGTCAAACTCCACGTAATTGGTCGCGTAGAGATCTAAATCGCCGTCGAGATCGTAGTCTAGGAAACCGCAACTAGTACCCCACTGGGCATCGGCCCCACCCACGGCGGCGGTCGCGTCGGCAAAGCGCCCATCGCCCTCGTTGCGCAACAGGAGGTTGGGGCCAACGTTGGTCACGTATAGATCCACGTTGCCATCGGCGTCGTAGTCAGCGGCAGCACAGCCCATGCCGTAGCCGGTGTGCCCGGCTCCCGAGGCAGCCGTCACATCGGTGAAACCGCCAGCGCCAGTGTTGTGGTACAGGCGATTGGTGGGAATTGGATCGGGGCGCTCGCCACTTAGAGGTGCGCCGTTGACCAGATAGAGATCGAGCCAGCCATCGCCGTCAACGTCGAGGAAGGCCGCCCCGGACCCAAAGGTCTCGACGTAGTAGTATTCGCCCGAAAAGCCGTTGTAGTGCTCAAAATCGAGACCAGCCGCTTGGGTTATATCGACTAGTTGAATGGACTTGCAGCCAGGGTCGGCGGTATCTGAAGGTGGAACCGGGCGGGCCGCGGCCTTGGGTTTTGTTAGGTCTATGGAAGGAGCGGTCACATCAGTTAAGTCGGGAGCAACACTAAAGTGGGCATTGGGGCGGAAAGGCTGGGCAAAGGTCGCACTAGCAAAGGTGGCTTCCTGTTTGAAGCGGCTGTCGACAAAGAAGGCTGAAGAGCGAAAGTGGGCACCCACAAAGCGGGCCGGACCGGCAAAGACGATGCGGCGGAAGGAGGCCGTAGCGGAGAAATCGGCGCGCTCGAAATGGGCTGCGCTGCGGAAATAGGCCGCAGTGAACGTGGCGGCTCCCGCAAAGCGGCTTTGCGCAAACAGGGCGTCCTCGCCAAAGCGAGTGCCGGCAAAGGAAACGGTCGATTGCCACGCTGCTTCTTCGAAGGAGGCCAAATCCGCAAAGGAAGCATCCTGAAAAGAAGTGGAGCGGGCGAACACAGTCTGATCGAAATAGGCCGCATCTTCAAATTGCGTACGTTCAAAGGTAGTTTCTCCGCTAAAGTCGCTCTGCTGAAAAAAGGCCACACCGGAAAACTGGGTGGCCGAAAAATCTACTTTGTCGGACAGCAGAGTCCGTTTGAAATTAGCCTTGCCCACTACGCGGCAGTCGCGGCAGGAAAATCCACTTTCAAGGCGGGCTTCCAGCAGGGAGATCCCCTGTTGGAAATGGGTGCGAACAAAGCTCATCGGTTGTAGAAAAACGGCGCGTTCTAAGACTACGGGATTGGTAAAGCGCACGTCCTCAAAGGCGAGCGCCGTGTGCAGGGTGTCGCCGGTCAATTCAAGCGGCCCCTGCACCACAATGCGATTGTATTCGAGTGCGGTGTCGGCAGGAGCTTGTTGGATTGCTGCGGCGAGGTCGCGGGCGAGGATGAGTTGGTAGGCTTTGCCTTCTATGGTCACTTCGTATTGGGCTATCGAGGGCAGAGGGACTATCAGGAATAGCAAGAAAAGACGATGGACGGATGAGTAGAAGATCATGGTTTGCAAAGACTCAGAATTTTGACTTTTTGCAGGAGTCCATAATATCCGACACAAGGACGGGGCGGCAAGACTCATTCTCTTGACATAAGGGGGACATGCTGCTTGTTTAACGCCCATCTTAATGCAAAATCACTCTTAAATAAACGTCCAAATACGTCGAAAATATAGACCATGCTGAATTATCAGTCAGCTTTCCTCCTTGCGCTGTGTATTTTTGCGTTCGCTCCCTTAAAAACCGCCCACGCTGAATCTGACACCCCAAGACCGACAAAAATTCTCAAACCCTTTCCCGAGCCAGCCGCAATCATCGACCCGCCGTGGATGGTGCCCCGCCAGCAAGCCCAATTGGAGGCGTCCCAAGCCTACGAGGTCTTTTGCGACTTCTCCTTTACCGACCAACTCAAAGCCAGCGGCATTGCGTTTCGCAATAGAGTGGTAGAGGATTCCGCCAAGGAGCATATCCCGGTTCACTACGATCATGGAAATGGACTAGCGGTGGGGGACGTGGATGGCGATGGCCTCTACGACCTCTATTTTACGACCCAAGTGGGAAGCAATCAGCTATGGCGCAATCTCGGCGGAGCGCGCTTTGAAAATTACACCACGCCGAGTTTGGAGTTAGCCGATAGGATCGGGGTGAGCGCGTCGTTTGGCGACATTGACAACGACGGCGATGTCGATCTGTACGCCACGGCCGTGCGGTTGGGCAACCAGCTTTTGATCAACGACGGAACCGGCCGCTTCGAAGATATAACCGAGCATTCGGGCACGGGCTGGCAAGCGCACTCGTCGTCCGGCGAGTTCTTCGACTACAATAACGATGGCTTGCTGGATCTGTTTGTGACCAATGTGGGAATCTATACCAAAGATGAAAAGGGGACGGCAGCGGTCGATCCGACGCGTTTGGAAGAGGGGGCGACCTATCAGTACTACCGAGGTTTCAAGGATGCCTTCTCCGGGCATTTGAAACCCGAGCGCGCCGAACAGAGTACACTGTTCAAGAACCTAGGGCAGCGGGTTTTCGCCGACGTCTCGCGCGAAGTGGGGTTGTTAGATTCAAGCTGGTCGGGCGATGCCAGTCCGGTGGATTTTAACGGGGACGGCTGGCAAGACCTCTACGTACTCAACATGCAGGGGCACGACGAATACTACGAGAATGTGGCAGGGCAGCATTTCGTTGAAAAGAGCCGCGAAGTGTTCCCCAAAACGCCGTGGGGTGCGATGGGGATCAAGGCCTTCGACTACGACAACGACGGTCGGCAGGATCTCTTCGTCTCCGATATGCACTCCGATATGAGCCAGCCGGCAGGGCCTTGGGACGAAAAACTCAAGTCGTATATCCAATATCCAGACGATTTTTTGCGCAGCGAGGGATTAAGTATCTTCGGCAATGCCTTTTATCACCACCTAGACGGGGGGCAGTTCGAAGAAATCTCCGACCTAATCGGTGCTGAAAATTATTGGCCGTGGGGATTGAGCAGCGGCGATCTCAATGCCGATGGCTGGCAGGATGTGTTCGTGGCTTCGAGCATGAATTACCCCTTTCGCTACGGGGTCAACACCGTCTTGCTCAATGACCAAGGACGCGGCTTCCTCGACAGCGAGTTTGTGTTAGGAGTGGAGCCGCGACGCGACAATCGCACCGCGCAGCCGTGGTTTGCCCTCGACTGCGACGAGGCGGATTTAAAGCACAAGCGCTGCGAGGGGCAGGAAGGGGGCTTGCTGGTGTACGGTGCTTTGGGGACGCGCTCGTCGGCGCTGTTCGATGTGGAGGGCGATGGCGACCTCGACATTGTGACCAATGAGTTCAACGGGGTGCCGCTGGTCTTGCTCAGCGACCTGAGTCAGCGTCGGACGGTGCGCTATGTCGAAGTAGTACTGGTGGGAAAATCGTCGAATCGGGATGGGTTGGGCGCAGTGGTCGCGGTGGAGGCCGGCGATCAGGTATATACCCAAGTGCAGGATGGGCAGTCGGGGTATCTGTCGCAGAGCGTTTATGGACTCTACTTTGGCTTGGGAGAGGCAGCGGCGGTGGATCGCCTAACGGTGCGCTGGCCTTCAGGTCAGGAGCAGACCTTGGACGGCCCCATCCAGACCAACCAGCGACTCACCATAGAGGAACCTTAGAAGCTTTCTTAGCAGCGGCTAGGTTAGAGCATCCCGCCTAGCCCTTCTCGCGCACGGTTACAATCTCTAAAAAAGAGCATTCAGTGTGGAAGAACGCGATCGGGACTTGGAGCAGTCTGAACAAAAGGCGCTCTTGGTCCTGTTCTTTTTTTCAGGGGTCAGCAGCTTAGTCTATCAGGTCGTGTGGGCGCGGATGCTGACCGTGGTCTTCGGCACCACCCTACTAGCTACTAGCACCGTACTCAGCGCCTTCATGGCTGGCCTAGCCTTGGGTAGCTATGTTTTGGGGCGGTATATCGACCGCTGCAAACACCCCCTGCGGATTTTTGCCGCGCTAGAAGTCGGCATCGGTCTTTTTGCCCTTTTCTTTCCCAGTATTAGTGCGAATTTGGGCAATGCCTACGGTGCTTTAGTGGGACTACAGGGGAACTTCTATCTCTTTTCCCTAGCCCGCTTCGGCCTTTGCTTTGCCTTGCTCCTGATCCCCACGGCACTGATGGGGGGCACCCTACCAGTCATGGCCAAATTTGCGGTGCGGCGGCTGGGCAGGTTAGGCGGTCGGGTCGGACAGCTCTATGCGATCAACACGCTGGGTGCGGTCGTCGGGGTGTTGGCGGCGACCTTCGGACTGATGGAAGGGCTGGGTTTGCAGGGGACGACGCAAGCCATCGCTGTGGTGAATTTCTTGGTCGCGGGCGCGGCTTGGCTGTGGGGGGGGCAACGAGCCGTCGGCGTCGCCGAAGAAATGCTGGCAAAAAAGACTGCGCATTCTGACCGCGTTTTGTGGGGCGTGCTGGCCGGCTTTGGTATCTCCGGTTTTGCCGCCCTAGGCTACGAAGTGGCGTGGATGCGGCTGTTGATGGTGAGTTTCTCCTTCAATTCACACTACGAGTTCAGTATTGTCTTGGTGGCCTTTTTGAGTGGACTGTCCTTGGGGGGATGGCTGGGCAGTCGGCTACTGACGCGACGGCCAGATTTGCTCTCGATTTTTATCGGTATCCAGTTTTTGATCGGCGCGTGCGGGGCCCTGTCCGTGTTGGCCTTTGCCCATTTATCCGTCCTCGTGGAGCCAATCCAACGGGCGGACTCGTGGTGGATGTCGAGGACGGGCGTGTTTTTTACGGCCGTCGCCATCATGTTGCTACCGACCGTGGCAATGGGGGTTATCTTTCCGCTGGTCGGCCAAATCTACACGCGGCAACTGGCGCGTCTGGGGCGCGGCATCGGGGACATCGGCGCGGTCAACAGCTTGGGTGCGGTTGGGGGGGCCTTTGTGACGGGGTTTGTGCTGATTCCACTGCTGGGAACTGAGTGGAGCGTCAAGGTACTAGCCGCGTTGAATGGCTTGGTTGGCCTGACCCTCGCCTTGATTAGCCAGCAACGCAAGCGGCTGGTCTGGTGCGGGGCGGCGGGTTTGGCACTCCTGCTAGTCCTAGTGCCCTCGGATGTGCTGCGACGCATTGCGGAGCCGGTGGCTGTCAACCGGGAACTGGTGTTTTACCAAGAGGGAGCCGAAGGCGTCATCACCGTCGAACAACAAACCGATGGTTTCCGCAAAATGGCGCTCAATGGGGGCGGGCAGGTGCCTACCGACTACAGCTCGCTGCAAATTTTCCGCCTCCTGGGCCATTTGCCCCTGCTCCTGCATCCCGACCCGCAAGAGGTGTTGGTCGTCTCCTTGGGCGGCGGCATCGCCTTGGGGGGCGCAGCCCAGTACGAGCCGCGCCGCATTACTTGCGTTGAGTTGGTACCGGAAGTGATAGACGCAGCCCGGTTGCACTTTGGCGAATTTAATCACCACGTGCTCGAGAATCCGACTGCGTGGAACATCGAATTAGTTATCGACGACGGTCGGAATTTTCTCCTCTCCAGCCGCGGCACCTATCAAATCATCACTGGGGACGCCACCCATCCAACAAGCGCCGATAGCTGGGTGCTCTACACAAAGGAATTTTACGAGTTGTGCCGGGCACACCTGAGTACCGACGGGATCATGGCTCAGTGGCTGCCCTTTCACGGCCTGCCACCAGACGACTACAAGACCATCGTGCGGACCTTTCAGCACGTCTTTCCCCACGCCACCTTGTGGCGCTCGAACAACTACTCAATCATGGTGGGGACCATGCAGCCGCAGGCGATTGATTGGGAGCTGCTCAACGAGAAGATGGCACCGCCGCGAGTGTATCGCAGCCTAGAAGACATAGATATGGGAAACGCATTTGCGCTCTTGAACAGCCTAGTGATAGACGAGGTCGCCCTGCGGCGCTATGTGGGAGAAGGTCCGCTCAACACCGACGACCATCCCTACATCAGCTTTGTCAGCCCGAAAGGCTACAGCAGCGGCTCGTGGGAGGTGTTAGAGGATTTGGCTCCATACCGCACCTCGGCTCTGTCGCTGTTGACAGCACCCTCTGCTACAATACGGGAAACAATAGAGGCATATTCCAAGGCTGGCGAGCACGCGCTAGAGGGGGATATCATGCGGCTGCAAAACCGCGACCGGGCCGCAGTAAGAGCCTACCAGCGCGCGCTCCAGGTGAATCCCGCGGATAGATCATCGGCCTATTTCCTCGAACTGCTGGCCGAGCAACTTATCCGGCGACCGCCCCAAGACGAATAGGGTCTATGAGTCAATTCATCGCCAGCGATAAAAGATGGGTGCCATATCGGGCCTTGCTCGTCGGCGCGTTGATGGCCGTGGTGATCAACACGGTTTTTCCCTATGGCCTCTTGGTGATGGGGACTCTCGATTGGACCGGGGATTTCATCGCCCTCAGCGCGATTTTCCTCCTCTTTCTCCTCCTGTTAGTCAACATTCCGCTCAAGTGGGTCGGACGCAAATGGAGCTTATCGGCCCAAGAGCTAGTGGTGATCTACGCCATGATGGTCGCAGCTTCGGCTATTCCCTCCACCGGGGTCACGGCGCAATTGGTGCCCTTTTTGGCCGGAGTCTATTACTATGCCACGCCTGAGAACAATTGGGCCGAACTGCTCCATCCCCATATCCAGCCGTGGCTAGCCCCTCAAGACCCGATAGCAGTCAAGTACTTCTACGAAGGGCTGCCCCAAGAGGTGGCTATCCCCTGGGAAGCGTGGTTGGTGCCCCTGTTGGCGTGGGCTTCTTTTTTGGGCGCGCTCTATTTGATGATGATCGCCCTGTCGGCTCTGCTCCACGAACAATGGGCCCGCAACGAGCGCTTGATCTTTCCCCTCGTCCAGTTGCCGCTGTACATGATCCACGAGGACGACAGACCTTCAGCAGTCAACCCCTTTCTGAAGGAACCGCTGATGTGGTTGGGATTTGCCATTCCCTTCGTCCTCTTGGGGATCAATGCCCTGCACAAGTACTATCCCTTTATTTCTCCCATCGAGTTGTCAACCCAATTGGCCATCTTCCACGACATGCGGGGCGTCTTGTTCAACTTGTGGTTTATCGTCCTTGGCCTGACGTACTTCTTGAGTCTGGAAATTTCCTTTAGTCTGTGGTTTTTCTACTTGCTCAACTTCTTCCAGTTGGGCCTTTTCAACACCCTCGGGTTCAGCATTGCAGAAATTCGGCTGATGCACACCGAAGGGTCTATCGCCACCGCCCAGCAGGCCATGGGGGCGTTGATTGCCCTCGTGGCGGCCAGTTTGTGGACCGCCCGGCGGCACCTCAAAGAGATTGCCATCGGAGCGTGGAAAAAGAAGGAACCGGAAGAGGAGGCGGGGCAGATGCTCTCCTATCGCAAGGCCGTATGGCTCCTAATCGGGGCCTTCCTCTACGCGGTTATATGGTTGAAAAGCGCGGGATTGCCCGTGGGGGCGGCGCTGCTGTTGCTCGTTATCGCCTTTGTGGTATTCGTCGGTTTGACGCGGATCGTCGCCGAAGGGGGCATGGGGTATGGCCGGGCGCAGATGACGCCAACAGCCTTTGCGATCAACGCACTGGGCACGGCACCCATTGGGCCGCGAGGCATGATGGTACTCGGGTTTGCCAATGGCTGGGCCGGGGATATCCGCACGACCATTATGGCGGCGGCTTCCAACAGCACCCGGCTGGCCGAGGTCGTCGGGACGCGCCGGCCGCCGCTTTTTTGGGCTTTGCTCATAGCGATCGCCGTGAGTTTGGTCGCCTCAGCTTGGACAGTACTGTCCATCGCCTACACCTACGGCGGGGTCAATCTCCACTACTGGTTTTACAGCATTATGGGCCGCTGGACGTTTAACGATATGGCGGCGAATCAGCTCAATCCGGTGGCTGAGTGGAATTTCTGGGGCCCACGGGGCGCGTTCACCGGCTTGGGGGCTGGGCTGATGTTTCTGTTGTTGTACCTGCGCCACCGCTTCTTGTGGTGGCCCATCCACCCGATCGGCCTGCCGGTGGGGGGGACCTATGTGATGTTTTTCGCTTGGTCGAGTATGGCACTGGGCTGGCTGGCAAAGTGGATCGTCTTGAAGTACGGCGGAGTTCCTCTCTTTCGCCGCCTGCGGCCCTTTTTTCTCGGCATGGTATTGGGCCAAGTCAGCAGTGCGGGTCTGTGGATGGCGGTGGACCTGATCGCGGGGTGGGATGCCGTGGTGACGCGATGGTAGCTCATTCGGCCAGCTCCTACATTCCCAATTCCTAATTCCTAATCAGCAGGCTCGCGCACGGTCAGCACTTGATTGGCCGCCACATCGCGCAGCGTCTGGACTGTGCCACTGGGCCAGTGGAGGACGATGCTTTCGACGCTGGAGGCAGAACCCAAGCCAAAGTGTACCTTGAGATCGCTGTGGGAGAGAAAGCTGGTGCCACTGCGCACCTCGGCGATCTGGCGCTTCCCCTCGGCGCTTATTTCGATCCGGGTGCCGATTCCATCGCGGTTGCTGCGGGTGCCTACGGTGGCGATTTGCAAGTAGTTGCCCTCGTTGCCGCCATCATTGCGCAGGAGATTGGGAGTGCTATTGAGGTTTAATACGAAGATATCGATATCGCCGTCGCGGTCGTAGTCGGCAAAGCTGGCACCTCGGCTCACCTCGACTAAGGCAAAGCCCGGCCCGGCGCGTTCGGATACTTCGGCAAAGGTGCCGTCGCCCAAGTTTTGATAGAGGAAGTTAGGCTCGGCATAGCTGCTGTTGGTATGGGGTAAGTCGGCTTGGGGATAGGTGTGGCCATTGGCCGCAAAGAGGTCTTGATCGCCGTCGTTGTCAAAGTCGAAAAACCCCGTGCCCCATCCCACCTCGGGAATGCCCCGCGCCGCAACGCGGGATACGAAGGATACGTCGAGAAAAAATGCCCCGCGCTGATTTTTGTACAGGGTATTGTACTCGCCTTCAAAGTTGGTGACAAAGATATCGAAGTACCCGTCATTGTCGTAATCGCCGACCGCAGCACCCATGCACCCCTGTTCGGTGCCGTCGCCGCTATAGGCCACGCCCGCGCTGAGGCCCTCGTCCACAAAGGTGCCGTCGCCTTGGTTCTGGTACAGATTGTTGGGAGCCGAGTCGTTGGCGACGAAAATATCGGGCCAGCCGTCGCGGTTCAAATCGCCGAAGACGACCCCGTACCCATAGTACTTTGCACCGGCGATGCCGGCTTCCTCGCTGCGGTCGGCCAAGGTGCCGTCACCGTTGTTGCGGTAGAATACATCGCCGGCGGGGAGCAAGCCACGCGGACCGCAAAAAATATCGACGTTCTTCCATACGCAGGGAACGGTAGAAGTATAGTCCCGCGAAAAGTCGATATAATTGGCCACGTATAGATCGACATCGCCGTCTAGATCAGTATCGCCGAAAGCGCAGCCGACGCCCCATCTTTCGTCTCCGCCACCCGCTTTTTCAGTAACATCCGCAAACGTGCCATCGCCCCGATTCTGGTAGAAGGTATTGCGGCCGAAATTGGTCACATACAGGTCCAGATCGCCATCGTTGTCGTAGTCCGCAGCAGCACACCCCATGGACCAACTCGTGTCACCCACCCCAGCAGCGGTAGTGACGTCGACAAAACGATCCCCGTGGTTGCGGTAGAGGTAGTTAGTCGGCTTCTGGCCCGGTGGAAAGCCTTCAAAGCGGGAGCCATTGGCCACGTATAAATCGACGTCGCCGTCGCTGTCATAGTCGAAAAAGGCCGTGCCCCCCACAGCGGTTTCAACGATGTACTCTTGGGTGCTGCCCGAGACGTTCCGTGCAGTAATGCCGAGTGCGGCGGCTTGGTCGGTGAACTGAGTAGGCAGAGGTTGGGCTGCTAAGAGGGCCGTACACAGGAGGATGAAGACCCCGCTTACTAGCGCGTGCATCGCTTTTGCTGCGAAACCAAAGACGAGGACAGGGTGAACGTCATACTTTAGGGTGCGGAAATTTTTTCAGAAAAAAACTGGAGATCGAAATAGTTCAAGGACCCATCGTCCACTTCCACGGTGGGTTGTAGAGCACCACCCCGGTACTGGGTGAGAAAAATATAGGACTTGTACCCCCGGTCTGAAAGACGTTGCAACAGGCGCTCGTAGTGTCCGGGAGTGGCAACATAAAAGAAAGGTCTTTGGTAAAATTCGCCACAGAGGGCGTGGGGAACCCAGCGCTGGTTGGTGATGACGACCTCTTCGCTGCGCTGGCGCATCTCGATATTGAGGCGATAGGAGAACGCTTTCTTCTCCGCGAGAATCGAAACTCCATACACCTGGGCAGCAAAGCTAAGCACCAGCACAGCACCCACCACGAGGACACCTCCGCTGAAGTAGGACCGCTGGCGGTCTAGCCAGTCCAGCAAGTTTCCAGCCGCTAAGACTGCAAAGAGCGGGTAGAGGATCAGAAAGTAGCGGTTGCCCCAGTGGATGCCCATGGACCCCACCTTCGGCGCGGCCAAGGCGTAGAGTGCGGCAAAGCTCAAGGCGACCAGCCAAATCCAGTGTTTAAAAGCAGACGTTTCAGAATCGGCTGAACGCAAAAAGGCTAGGGCTACAAAGGGAGCCGAAGCAAAGAGGGCGTTGGACGATTTGAGCATGTAGTCGATGGGACTCGCAGAAAAGAAATAGCCCCCGAGAGACAAACCGGCGCTTATCAGGGCCACGGCACTGTACGCGGGCACGGCCTTTTGCAAAGCCGGGGGCGCAAAGCGCGGGCTGAGTACAAAGGCGAGGACGAACGGCAGGGCGAGGACGAGGGACAGCGAGGGGATCGGGTTGGACGCTATGAAGAGGTTGTAAAACACCCGCGGCCGCGCCGCGAGATGGTGGATCCAGTCGGCAGCAATGGCTAGATGCGTATTCAAATGGTAACCAAACGGATGGCCGATGGTCAGCCATTGGAAGAGCCAGAGCGGCAGGAGGGAAACCAAGAGGATCAGGGCTGACGAGACGAGGATTTTTAATCTGCCGGTACTAGCATAAAAAGCGGTACATAGGGCCAGTATTAGGCAAAGCAAATAAAACTCGTCCCTGAAATAGACCGATAGCCCGGCCGCGGCCATGCCCAAGCATAGGTGCTTGGGGGCGGAGTCTGCGAGGAACTGCAACAGATAGCGCACACTCCAAATTCCCAAGCAAATCGCCGGGGTGTGTTCCCAGAAGACGAGACTATAGAAGAACACCGGCGTACAGAGTCCAGTCGTGAGGACGGAGACATGCCCGACCGCAATTCGCTGGGATACCAAACTCGCCAGTTGGGCCAAGCCAGCCAGCATGGCCAGTGAGGAAAGCGCCGGTAACAGATAAAGGCCCCAAGGACCTAAATAGTCAAAGAACAAGGCGGAGATAAGGGCAAAGACCGGCGAGAAAACAGAGTAAAGTTTGCCGGACTCGACGCGCGTGAAATAGTAGGGCAGGGGATTGTAGACAAAGTCCGGATCGACGATCTGCCCCGGCCAAGGGATGGAAAAGTCTGCGTAGCGACTGTTAGCTAAGGCTTGGACTTGGAGGAATTTGTTGGCGTTATCGGTAATCCAAAAGCCGCGTTTTTCGAGGGCGCAGAGGACGGCGAAATAGCAGATTGCGATGGCAAGTAGAGAGCACAGGACCGATCTACCGGGATGGAATCGGCGGAAGAAGACGACCATGTATGGAATGCAGCGGAATTTAGCGGTGCGGTCAGAGAAGACGTTTTAGGGCGCACTAGCCGACAAATTGTCGAAGACGATGAACTGATGCTCGGCCAGCCCCAGTTGCTCGGCTAGTTCATAACCAGCACTCATAGGCAGCGAAGGGTTCAATTCCACAATCATCAAGTCCCGCTCCCCAGTGCCGATCTGGCCCAACTGGGCCAGTCCATCCAAGTTGCTCAGCAGGGCATTGCCGCCAACGTAGAGGCTTTTACCCACTTGCCTGAGATTATCCAACCCATCCAAGTTTTGCAGGACTTGGTTGCGGTTTATGCTCAAAGCACCTCCGATCTCCGTCAGAGCGTTCAACCCTTCCAAGCTCCTGAGGACGGGATGCTCATCAATGGCCAACCCACCCTTAACAGTCGCAATCCCGTTCAAACCCCGCAGGTCTTTGAGCGCACCATTGAATATGAGCAGCAAATCCCCTTCTACCACTGAGAGACTGCCCAGCCCCTTTAGATCTCGCAGGGCCTTGTTATCCCTGATTTTGATGCTACCCCCCACGTGAGTCAGCCCGCTCAGACCATCTATGTTAATCAACTCGGTCGTGGCATCGACAAAGAGATGGCCATCGACGCGCCTGAGCGCTTTAAGCCCATCCAAATCCCGCAGCGAAAAATTGCAGCTAATCTCGAAATTTCCCCCCACGCGTTCTAGCTGTTCTAACCCTTGCAGTGCAATCAATCCATTGGCGAGAATATAGAAATTTCCTTCTACATAGCTGAGATTGTGCAATCCCTTCAGGTCGGTCAGTGCCCCATTATTCCGAATTGCGAAATCTCCCTCTACTCCGACCAGATTGCGCAGCGCCTCCATGCTGCTCAAGTACGCATCCTCTAATAAAAAATCCCCCTGCACCACAAAGGCTCTCTTCTGCGCCCTCGCCCAAGCATCTAACTCCTCCTGCGACTCAATAACTATCGCCCCAGTCCCGCCAACCGCCAGCAGCTCTTCAGCCTCCCCCTGACAGCCGATCCAAAGGGTGGCTCCCAGGACAGACGCGCCAAAACCCCATCTCCAACTAGCCATACTCATCCCCCCTTCACGTCTTCTTCCTCCTCTTGAATTTTCAACAAGTTATCCTCGAAAATTTCGACCGAGTACTTCTTGTGTAACCCGCGCATATACTGCACGTACGCCTTTTGCGAACGTGCAATTTTCACATAAGCCCGCGCGCGTCGCTCTGAAAAAACATGGTAGGGCTTCTTGGGGGCCGGTTGCTTCTCCTCCACCTTGAATACCGAATACCCTCCTCTCACCTTTACCGGTCCCCCGACATCCCCCACCTGCAGATCTTTGGCTACTTTGTAGATGTCTTGGTACAGCCCAATCGGACTCAAGACCAACCGCCCCTCGTGGTGCGCCCGCTCCTTGCGAATCGTATAGTCCCTAGCCAACTGCATCGCGTCGGCACCCCCCACCAACTCCTCTTTCAGGCTGTGGGCCTGCTCCTTAAAGGCCACCAGAATCTCGGTCGCGACAATGTTCTCAAAGCCCTGAAACTTCTCGGGATTTTGATCGTAAAAGGCGCGCGCCTCTGCATCGGTGATCGGCGGCAGCCGCTCCTCAACCTCTCGCTTTCTCAACGCGCTCACCAGCATATCGCTGCGCTTATTGTCCACCGCCGCGAGGATTATCTGATGTTTATCCAGTCCCTTGTTGCGGGCCTCTGCCATAAACATCCGATTGGGGATGGCCGAATCCTGTAGATAATCGACGATCCAGGTTCGCTTGTAATCGCGCGCATACCCCTCTGCTTTTTCCGGTGCGCTCAGGACAAAATCGTCAATGGTGAGCGCGCCGCCGTTGTAGCTGCACAATACCTCTTCGCCCTCCTCAGGCGACGCCACCCGCTCTTCAGGCGACAGCGCTAGGCGCATCAGCACGTGGTCTATCTTGTCGTAGTGAATTTGCGGCGAGTACTGGTCGCTGAGCGAATCGCGCAGACCTTGGGCGCGCTGTAGGCGCTTTTGGGCGAAAACCTCCTCCTTGACGAATTGGGCTACCTCCCGAAAGGTGACTGGAGCGTCGTCTAAAACCTTGGCGATCAAGTAGCGCTGCGGGTCGCCGCCCCATGGCAGCGGCTCGGAAACCTCGCCGACCTGCATGGAAAAGATTATCCGCAGCGGTGGAGCCGTATCGTCAATCGTATAGTACTTTTTTACATCCCCGCCCTGGTCCCGCGTCGCCTCGTAAAGCGAGTGCTCTCTGGCCAGTTGACTGAAATCAGCGCCAGCCTCTAGTTCGTCGAGCAGGTCGAGGGCCTCGTCTCGGGTCGCTACCAAAATACCCGCATAGCGCAATGCGCGATCCCGATGCGAATCCCGGTAGTGCTGCATCAACTCCTCTTCGACAATGGAAATCCGCTGATCAATCTCGATACTTCTGTAGAGCCTGACGGTCTGCTCCTCGGCGAACTGCTTGAGCTTGTGCTTAAATTCCCGTTCGTCGCCAATGCCAGCTCGTTCCGCCTCGGCGAGCAATAGTTTCTTGTCGATCAGTCCATTGAGTAGAATCCGATCGGCCTCGACACCGGTCTTACCCATCTGGTAGGCTTTGGGAATATTCGCCGCATAGGCTCTGAACTCGCCGACGGCGATGGGTTGGTCTGCTATCTGGGCGAGCACTAGATCGTCTTGGGCTACACAGGGAAGCCAGAGCCCTAGGATGCAAACGCCTGAGCGCAGTATTCCATTCTTCATAAATCTAAAACCATAGTTTGTAGGGTTAATAAACTAGCCGCACAACTGCGACTTCGACATCCTTGGCCTTGTCTGAATCCACTTCGAGACGCAAGAGATAGAGTCCGGGGGGTAGCAGGTTGCCCGCATCGTCCACGCCCTCCCAAGTAGCCGAAAACCGGCCACTGGCCGCTGTACTATGGGCCACCTCGCATCGCTTCACTCCCGCCAGATCGTAGAGATTGATCGTCACGGGCACATCACCGCTGAGGTTTACCAGATCGTATTCAATTTGTAGCACATCGTTGACGCCATCGCCGTTGGGAGTGAAAAGCCGCGGCGCGAGCCACAATGCCTTGACCGCTGGATTGGCCACCGTACTCAACCCGACACTTAGGGTATTGCTCTCGGCCAGATCATCGGCGTTCCCCGCCGTGATGCGCTGGCGCACTTCATGGGGGAGTTGGCTGTCGAAGACCCGGCCCGAAAACACCGTGCCCACCTGAAAGACCTCGGCCTGAAATTCGACCTCGACCAACTCGCCCGTGCGGTTGAGATCAATTCGCGGTACTTGTACCACAAAGCTCTTCGCGTCTCTTTCCGCGATGGTAAAATCCTGTTCTTCGCCGCCAATGTACACTGCGTCAATGCTCGTGACCTCTATGGGGGTGTCGATCTCAATGCTGTCGAAGCCGAGATCACTCTGCTCTAAGTTGGGCAGGATTTTGTAGATGAATTGGACGACCTCGCCCACCTCGACTTGGTGCGGAACGATCTCGGCCAACACTTGGCTGGCCACCGGGGGTTGGGAGACATTAAACTGCAAGTACTCCATGCGTCCGGCCGCAAGGGCTCGCTCCGAGAGGAAGTCCGCCTTGAACTGCAAGTAGCGCCGAGGCCGTGAACCCACTAATTCGGAATGGCCCCGATCGAAATCGAGCGGCGGCGTCCAGAACTCCCAACTTTCGTTATCCGGACTAATCCCGGCTTTCTCGCCTTCCTCCAGTCTTTTATAGCGGTCTAGGGTGAGCGGTTCGCCGCTGACTGCAAAGCGAGAGCGCTCGTCGCCTCTGAACGTGAAGCGCCAATAGAAATTGGGATCCGTGTCGTCGCCGCTGCGCATGCTCAGATTGACCGTTGCGCCCTGATCTCGGCTGCCCGACCAAGTCAACTCACCTAGGCTAGAAGCCATGCCCAAATCAATGACATTGGATATATAGCTGGCCTGCGAGGCAAAGCCATCCCCGAAGATCTCAAATTCGGCGATCTCCCAATTGCCAATGGGTGCCTTAAAAAGAATTTCGGCAATGGGCCGGTCGGGCAGTTCCAAATCGAGAAAGGGCTCCAAATTATTGGCAACCGAGAACACGACATCGTAATCGAGAAAAGCCCCGCGCCAATGGTATCGCCCTTCTCGAGTTCCCTTTTTGCGCGAATCGCCATCGTTAGTGCCTATCTCGAACACCTCGATGAAGCGCTGGTGAGCAAAGCGCTCCGTGGTGGAAATTTTGATGCGGCGGATGGGAAACAGTCCTTTTAACTCAAACCAGATGCCCTTCTTGCACGGCGAGCAGTCGGCCGACTGGCTGCGGCCACTTCCCAAATAAGCAGTGGTCAGATCCCCGTCCATCAAGAAGTCTAAGAGGGCTTCCGATTGCCAACCGTAGGAATTGTTCGAGCGTATGCCGCCGCCCCGTTCCCGAATCAGGGGCGTCAGATTGACGGCGGGGTCTAGGCGCTGAGGCTCGATAGAATGGGGCGCGACCTCCAAGAGGTCTATCCTACCGAGCTGTTTTTCGTCCACATCAGCCCAAGACAACTGGATAAATTCAAAGTCCCCATCCACTTCCGGCGGCGGCAGCTCCTCGCCGCCGATGCGATACACGGTGAGCGCCTCGACCGCAGCTAGCCCATAGCAAAAGCTCCCTACTAGAGCAGCCGACAAAAGTCGCAGCAAATTCCCTCTCATTATCTACTTCCTACACCGGTAGATGATCTAGATAATAAATAAAAGAAGGGGAGGAATAGAATTCCCCCCCTTCTTTATGAGGCGCTTATGCGGCGCAAGAACCGCTTACTTGCCGAATGAAGCCTTGATCTGGCCCCAAGTGTTGTCTTCAACGGCTGTGGGCTCGATACCTTCAAAGGCGGACTCGTCAACGCCCAGCATCACCCAATCGGCAAAGAAATCAGCGTCGCCGAAGGACTCGACGTTGGGACCGATAGCCCAGCGCGAATGGCAGTTACAATCGTCGGATAGCTCGGCATCAGTATCGAAGACGTGCCCTGTAAGGCCGATGATCTCGTCCTGCTGGAAGTCGTGGAGGACGCTTCCGGCGGGATCTTCCCAGTTGAAGTCGTCCCAATAGACGCTCCACCATTCGGCCCGTTGGCGCATCTCCTCAAAGGAATTGGGAGCCGTGCCGCTAAACCAATAGGCGTGATCGGAGTACGGCGGCGTGTCGTACCAGGTAGCCTGGGTCATCCAGAACCAGTTCCACTCTCCTTCACGGGCTTGGCCATTGTCGAACCAATAGTGGCTGATTTGGGCATGGCGACCGCGCTGGCGTGCCTTCTCCTCGTCGGTTTGGCCTTCCAGATCCCAGAAGGAGCCGCCCGAGTGATCGGCGTCCACAGTCGTTTCGATCGACTCGTTGCCCAACTGGTACTTGTCGTCGAAGCGCTCGTAGGCCCAGTAGATGCGGTTGGTTTCCTCGTTCCAAGTGGGAATCCAGCGGAAGGAAATCGAGGACACGTCCAAATCGCCGGTGTAGATCCACGCCCGAGTCGTGCTCTGTACGACGTTCTGCTCGGTGATCCAAAATTCCTCGGGAATGATATCCCACTCGCTCAGATCGGCATCTAAGACCGGCAAGTGAGTCTCAGGCCATTGCCACACCGCGCCGATAAAATCGGGCGGATCGTGGGCTTGTACCTGGGAGTTCAAGCCAAGCAAAAGCACGGGGGTAAATAAGACGGATAAAACTTTCTTCAAAGCGACCCTCCTTCTTAGAGGTGTGAGGTTTTGCAGGTTTATGTACTTGATTTCTACGCTTCTGTAATTAATAAAAATAGACTATAAGGTCAAGCAAAAATCACTTTAAGCCGGCGATAATCGACAGAAAACTCAAGCCCGAGGTCTCGATTTCTCGGCTCCGGTCAACTACCTCTATCGAGCGGCGGTCGAGGCGGATGCCCACTTGAGTAGTTAGCTCATACCCTAAGTATTGGCTGATATTGGTGAGTTGAAGCGCCAAAACCGAGCCGCGAAAATCCCCGGTGAACAGCCCCTCCTCCAACTCATCTTCTCCTTCGAGGTCGAAGAAAGAGCGCTGCTCCAAGCCGAACTCGAACTCGGTGGTCTCAAGCACGGGGATGCTGCCGACAAAGAAAAAGAGGCCGTCCCAAGAGCGCCGCTCGTCGAATGCTCGGCTAAAGGGCACCTCGCGCAGAAATTCGCTCTTGAATTTGGGCCTGAGACTCAGCGACCGCCAAGAAAAGACATATTCTATCTTATTGATCAGCCCGACAAAGCCCGAGGTCTGTCGCCCATTGCGCCCCTCGGGGCCCAGCGGGTCAAAGTCCACCACAGAATCGCCGGCCTCATCCGATGCGTCGCGCAAAAATTCGACCTCGCTGGCGCGCTGCCGCCAAGTCTCCCACTTAAAGCGATGCAGGGTCTGCCACAAATGCGGGCTAGAGTACTCCCAATCGACGTAAAAAGTGTTGATCCAAGTGTTCTCCGCAGCTAGGGGATCCAATACCGGCACATTGCTGCCAGCCGACTCGGACGCCGCGCCGAATGTGCTCCTAGGGATGATCCATTGCACCAAGTGGTCGGCGATCGCGTCTTCGGCCTTCTTAACCATGTCGAAAATCCGCAGACGGCCCCACCGCGACCCGCTCTGCTCCAAGATGAACATTCCATAGCTAGTCAGATTGCGGTGGTCGGTTGCCAAGCGGATTTGCCGCAATTGACCTACCCGTAGCTGGATACCCGGTGCCACCTCGATCCCGCCGAAGACGTTGTACCCCCAGTGATCTCGCTTGTAGGGATAGTCCGGCTCTTGATCGTTCTCAAAGCGCTCCACCCACCTATTGTTGTTGAGATCAATGCCGAAGAGAAATTCCGGGCGATCCGCGGCATAGCGCAAAAAAGGCTCGTCGTAGTCGGGGAAAAAATTTACCCGATCGACGGTGCTATTCTGATTGAAATCCGATATGAAGTCGCGATTCTCGTCATAACCGGGGAAAACCGCCGGATCGGACACGCCGCGGACCTCGATTTCGCGGCGGCGCTCGGTGGGGACAAAGCTGCCCTCGCCCACCCGCAGCCAGTCGGGCTGCCGGTCGTTGTCGTCGTTGTCATCTACAAATTCGTAGTGCAGGTTGACGGCCTCGGGGGCGTAGTCCGACACCCCGTCTCGATTGACGGTCAGGACGCTGGTGCGGTACCCATTTTCCATACCAAATCCCTCGCCCCTAAAGCTCCAAGGCCCCTCCCGGAAGGCCAAATTGACCAACCATCCTACTTCATGGGAATCCCCCTCAATGCCGCTGATCGCACGATGGGAATCGCGACCTATGCTGGGGTATTTTCGGTACTGGGTATTGAGGTTTATTTCTCCGTAAAAATCGAAGCCGTGAAAATCCCGCACCTCGGCCGTCAGACCGACGATCTGGTTGGCCGTAGGTAGCCCATAGTCGAAGACGACCTCGCGCTGATTCAGTTGGTTCTTGATATTGCCATCGGCCCGCGCCACAGGTAAAAATTGCGGCACGTTAAATTTGTCCGTCTGCCTATTGGAACTGACCCCGACGCGGTAATCGTTGGCTAGCACGAGGCGAAAGCGCACGTCTCGAATGGCGCTAATCGCGGCTTCGGCCTCAGATAGGGTGAGATCTAGGTGTTGCTGGAAGAGCGCACGCAAGGTTCCCTCTTCCCCCGTCGTCTCCCTAGGAGCCAAGTGATATTGCAAAATGATCTGGTCGGCACCATCGGCCGTTAGAAATCCCCGGTCTATCTTCCCTCCCGCAATGGTCGGTCTAAAGCCGATACTGCTGCTGAGGATGACGGTATCCCGCTCCACGTGAACTAGCCGGTCCCCAATCATCTCCTGACGGCTTAGGGTAGTGCGGATCTCGATCTCCTCGCTAACCAAGACGGCACCACCTTCGCCATCTTCTGGCGAGTCGTCCGAGAGCCGTACCAAGAGCAGATCAACTCGCTGAGCCAGTTGCCCCGCCGTCAGGGCACCCTTGAACACATTCCCTTGGAAGCTCTCGTTGCTGCCGGTGTTGTTGTGGCTGTTGACGAAGTTCATCCCCAACGTAAAAGAATCAGTCAAGTCGGCTTCAACTCGACCCGCGGTGAGGTTGGTAGCGTACTGGAAACGCGCGGTGCCCCCCGAAAGGAGCGGGAACGAAATCCGCGAGAAAAGCCCCGTAGCGCGAAAGCGGTCTGCGGCAAAGTCAGCTACTACCCCGTTAAACCCCGCCTTGCGGAAAGTCATCGGCGTTAGGGTAGTCCATATCTCGTCTCCGACCATCACCGAATAGCGGTACTGGCCTTTGGAGTCCCCAGATATGACCAAGCGACTAAACCAGTTGTTGTACGGAGCACTTTTCCTGATGGAGGAACTCTCGGCGATCAGTGGTTTTGTCTGGCGCCAGTCGTACACCAGCCAGCCTCGCGTAATGAGGCGCCCGAAGGGATCGTAGAAGAGATCCCCCTCTGACGCGGGGTTGATATAGCGCCTGTGGGCTTGGCGGGCGTAGTTGGTGTACTCCCACTGATTGCGGCCAAATTCGCCAAACAGGGGGGCCGGTATGTACCAGCGCTGCACAGTCGGATCCAGCGCCTCCATATAAGTAGTTACGCCGGGCACGTGGTAAATGACGCGGTCTCCCACCCGATCCCCTAGACGGCCCCCGTAGTCGACTTGCGCAGCGGCAACCCCCCACAGACCCAACCCGGCTAAGGCAGCCAATGTGATGTAACGCGCCTTCATCCTTACAGTCCGGCGTAGATGGTGATAAAGCTAGTGGTCTCGGTCCGGCCTTTGGTGAGCTTGTCGAAGACCCGAGGTTCTACCTCCCGCACCGTCTCGGTGAAGGTGCGGCCGATGCGTAGGCCAAGCTGCGTCGTCAGCTTGTAACCCAAATAGTTCGAGTTGTTGGTTAGCTGCACCGCAAAAACCGCAGAGCGCAAATCACCGGTCTCTTCGGCGATGCCTTGCTCGACCATATCCTCCTCCTGCTGTACCAGTTCGTTGAACTGGGCCAACTCCACCCCAAAGTCGACTACGCTGCTGTTGAGTAGGGGTACTTGAGCCAGAAGCGAGGCAATCCCAGTCCATTGTTTTAAGTCTTCTTCGGCTAGCACAAAGGCGTCTTGACGGAAGTACTCACTTTTGAGCCTAGGCTGTAGGAGGAAGCGGCCTAGGTGCAGCTTGTACTCGAATTTGTTGATCAAGCCCAAGAGGGAGGACGAACCGGCCAGTGTCCGGCCGTCGATGTCGCGAGCCTCATCTTGGGCTTGGCTGTAGTGCTCGTATTTGAGTTTGTTGACGATCTCGAAATTGGCAATGGCGGTGTAGTCTACCCCCAGCCACGCGGTGTTGATCCAGGTATCGGGAAAGACCAGCATATCCGCCACCAGCGGCGGCGTGGGCGCGTCGAGGAAGGGTAGCGGTGCCCGCCGGTCATCGGGAATGGTGTCCGCGACCCGCTTGAGCATATCGAAGACCCGCACCCGCCCAAAACCGGGGTAATCCTTGTCGAGGGTGAACATGGCATACGCGGTTTGGTTGTCCCGATCGTCCGAGAGCATGCGCTCGTCGAGCCGCCCTACCAGTAAGCGCGCCTCGGGTAAGAGGTGGATGCCAAAAAAGACATTGTAACCGCGCCGGTCGGGCTTGTAGGGATAGTCGGCCAACTCGTCATCTTCAAAGCGGTCGATCCAGCCGTTGTTGTTGAGGTCAATGCCAAAGAGGAATTCGGGCCGATCAACGTGATAGCGCAAAAACGGCTCTTCGTAGTCGGGAATGGAGTTGGGCACCGAGCGGTTGTCGTTTTGGTTGAAGTCCGAAATGAAGTCGAGGTTTTCGTCCCAGCCAGGAAACACCTCCCGGTCATTGGCCTGTGAGCCTACCCGAGCCCAGTCGGGCCGGCGGTCTTGGTCGTCGTTGTCGGCGACAAATTCGTAAACCGAGCGGATGGGATCGTCGTAGAACACGTCCCCCCCGGGCAGGGAGACAAAAGCCGAGGTCGAATAGTCGGCATCCACCGAATAGGCTTCGCCATAAGTAAAAAACGGGTAGGCCTCTTTGGCCAGATTGAAGATAGTGGCCTGACCACTCTCCGCAGAGATCTCGTGCCCTTCGTTGGCGTTGAATAGGGCGGCATTCGGGTACTGGAAATAGCGCAGGTTGTTGTTCCATTCGCCGTAGAAATCAAATCCCCACACGTTCTTGCCTTCGATAGTGAATCCGGCGATCATGTTGGCCGAAGGCAAGCCGTAGTTGAAAAGAACCCGCTGGGCGTTGGATATGTCTTTTATATTGCCGGAGGCCCGCCTTATGTTGATGAGAACCGGATCGGCTTCTTCAATGACTTGGTTGGTCAGCGGCGGCGGCGGCACCGGGCGCGTGCCCGTCTGCAGATTGGACCACATTTCGACCTTGAAATCATTGGCTAGCACATAGTCGAACTCCACTTCGACTATAGAAGTTAGATCCGGCCCCACATACGCCGGGTCCGTAAAGTCGTAATTGAGGATGATTCGCTCGGTGCCGTCGGCGGCCACAAAGCCAGTGCGCGGAAAGCCGCCGAATACGGTCGGCCACTCCGCTCCCTCGCGCACCACCTCGTCCAACGTCAAGACCGTCTCTAGACCCGTCTCGAAATCGCGACTCTTGATGCGTATATCGTGGCTGAAAAGGGCTGCGCCGCCCTCTTCGTCCTCGGGGCTGTCGTCGCTGAGGACGATAGCTATGGCCGTAACCGGCGTACTGGTCTGGCCCGAGGTGAGGTTGCCCGCGAGGAGATTGCCTTCAAACATGTCCAAGGTGGTATTGGCGTTGTGGGCGTTGACCAAGGTCCCGCCCACCGTAATAAAGTCGCCTACCTGAGCGAGAGCCCGGCCACCGAGCAGAGAGGTCGAATTGGACTGCCGCCTAGGATTGATGGTCACGCCCACGGCCGGATCATTGATCCGCGAGGCCAGTACGGTGGCGGCGTATTTGTCCGAGGCGAAGTCGATCTGGACTCCGTTGAAATTCGGCTTGGAAAAAGTCATCGGCGTGAGGGTGGTGCGAATCGCGTTGCCCACGGTAATGGCGTAGGAGTACTGGCCCCTAGAGTCGCCGCTTACGGTTACCGAACTGAAGAACTGCTCGAATTGGCGGCCCTTGAAAATACCACTGCCCAGCTCTTGGGGCTGATCTTGGCGCCAGTCGTACACCAGCCAGCCGCGGTTGATATAGTTGCCGAAAAAATCGTAGAAGTAGTCGCCCTCTAAGTTGGTGTTGATATAGCGCTGGTACTGGTCGCGGGCGTAATTGGAGTACTCCCATTGGCGCCACCTGAACTCGTAGTAGAGTTCTTGGGGCACGTACCATCTCTGTACGGCGGGATCTAGGGCTCCAAAGAGTACACCTGGGCCCCGGGGCTCAAAACTGACTTCGCCGCCGCGCTGAATCCCTAGGCGGGTGCCGTAGTTTTGGGCGTGGAGCACGGTTTGGAACGCGACCAACAGTGCCAGCCCAATCGTTAAATTCACTCCGCGGACATTCAATGCCCATCCTCCCAATTCTGCATGGTAAAATTCATCGCGAGGAAATCTCCTCGCCTAGCATCAATACGCTACCCCGACAACCCCCACCCGTTTCTCCTCTCCGGTCCCCGCATCCAAAGCAACGGAAAAGATATAATGGCCTGGAGGGACCGCATTGTCTTCATCGTCGCGCCCGTCCCAAAAACGGGGGAATCGACCGCTCACATCCAAGCCTTCGTAGAGGTTGCGGATTAGCCGGCCACTCAAATCGTAGATCCCAAGCCGCACCCGAGTCGGATGGGCGATGTTGGTGATATCGTAGGTAATGGCCGCCCGCTCGTTGACCCCGTCGCCATTCGGGGTAAAAACGCTGGGGACGGCTGCCACATTCACTAGCAGCTCGTCGGTGATCGGCACGTTGACAAAGAGGTTTTCTGGATCGAGAGTACCCACGGCTCTGCGGTCGGGATCATCCATGCCCTCCCGACTCAAATCTGCGGCATTACCGGCCAACACCACTTGACCCAACACCTCGTTGTCGGCGTTGAGCGCCCGGCTGGCAAAGCGAGTTCCTAGGCGTAGGACCGTATTCTCAAATTCCAAGGTCAAGAGCACCCCATCCTCCTCAATCCGCGGGAAGGCCATGACCAAGGCGTCGTCGCGCACAGCCACTACGCTAAAGCCATTCTGCTCGACTGGAAGATCCGCGAGGGACAAGCCGGAAAAATCCGCCGTTGCTGCCGTGCCGTCGGGCTGGCGTATTTCCACTTGGCCAATCGATTCGGTGCGCAGCGGTGTGCTGATTTCAAAGCGGTCAAAGCCCGCATTCTGGGGCTTGGATTTGACCAAGACTCCATACGTGAAGCGGGTAGCTTGGCCTAAAATAGCGGTGCGAGGCAAAATCTCGCCGATGAGAGAGTCGGCGAAAACGGGCTGGAAAACATCCCAAGCCACCCCGCCGATGCCAGTAGCTGCATCGACATCGGCGTTGAAGAATTCGATCATAACTTGAAAATAGCGCCGCGGACTAGGCGAAACGATCAGCGTCCCCGCCCCTTGCACCTGCAGTTGGTCTGGGGCCACAATCCCCTCGGGCGAATAGGGGGGAGACCAAGGGCTCCAATTGGTGAGGTCTTCGCGAATTACCGATTTTTGGCCGCTCGCTAGCTTGTTGTAGCTCGCTTGGTCAAGGGTGATCTGGGCCCGCTGTGCAAAAGGCAACTGGCCAAAACTCAAAAGCGCCTCGCGCCCGTCTATCTCTTCGTTGTCGAGGACGTTGGCGACCAGATTTTTGAGTTCGCTGTCTTCTACATCTTCGGCCTCCTTCCAAGGCACGTCGATCGGGATGTCGAAAACGGTATCGCCTCGCTGTTCAACGCGGCCAGAGGATTGGCTGCCGATTCGGGTGAACTCGACCGGCTGGGGATCAACCCCAGAGCGGGTGCGGACCTGCACCCTAGAGCGAGTTGGATCGCCCACCTGCTCTTCAACCCAGCGCAAGCGGCCCAAAAGCGCTTGGTCGCCAAAGTCGAATACGTTGGAAATGTACACGGCCTGTGGCACAAAGCCCTCGCTGAACACTTGAAACTCGGCGATCTCAAAGTCCGCGGCCGTCAGAGACTTGAGCCGCAAAAAGCGCACGAAGCGGGTGGGGATTCGCACGTCCACCACCGCTTCTTGGTTCTGCCCCTCAAAGGCGACAGTTTCCCAGATCAGACTGCCCTCGCGGCGCGATTCGGGCTGGCCGTCATTGACGAAAATTTCGTAGCCCTTCAAAAAGTCGTCTTGGGACTGGAAATCAGGTGCCGGAAAGGCCGGATCGGCGTTGCGCGGAAAAAATTTGAACCGATTGACGCCAAAGATGGCCCCCAAATCGAATTCGATGAGTAGGCCAAAGGCCCCGGTGCCCCCCGTGCCCGAGGATTTCAGCACTAGAGCGGTGTTTCCGTCGTCGTCGAACATCTGGGGAAAATCGGCTTCGAGAAAGCGGAAGGAGGGAATGGGCGTGAAGACGCTGCCACCGCGCTTCTTAGAGTTGACGCCGATCAATATGTTGTCCGTCGTATCGGCCTGCTGCGGAAAGATCCAACGTTCGCGCTCAAAGGGCGCAAAGTCGATGACGCCGCCGGGCGCATTGGACTGATCGACAGTCGCCGGATCGAGGATTACTAGGGCCGGAATCTCCCCACCACCACTCTCCCAAGACAACCCACCCTCGCCCCCCAGTTGGACAACCTCTATTTGGGCACCAACCGGCGACTGGGCGAGGGCTAAAAACAGAATAAGCACCCTAAGCGCGATCCGCCGCCTGTAGTCCTTTCGACCTGCCATGAATTGTAGCATGGTTGGCATATCTGTCTGATTCGACTGCTCTGGGCTAAGGCAAATAACTGTATGAAATACGAGAGGATACAGCAACCAAAATCCGGCAACGCATAGCAGCTACGGTTGGTTCGCTTCAATCCGGATCTCGCCCGTAAACCCACCGGCGATCAAACGCTCCACTAGGGCCTTAGCTTCGGTGCTCGGCAGGTTTCTATTGGCCCGAATCGCCAGCCGACCACCTACTCTTTCGAGCGTTGCCAAGCCCGCTACACTCTGCAATTTCTCGTTAAATTGGATGAATAAATGGCCTTCAATAGTCCTGAGTTCGCGCAGCCCAATCAGATTCGTCAGGGCACTGTTGCCGAAGATGGATAGCACCCCCCTTATTCGGCTTAGGCGGTGTAGCCCTTCCAAACTGAGCAGTGCGCCATTATCGACGACCAGCAAATCCCCGCCGACGTAGTCTAGGCGGCGCAGACCTGCCAAATTTTGCAGCGCACTATTGTCGATGATCAAGAGGAGCCCCTCAATGCGGGCCAAGCGGGCCAAGCCCTCGAGATCGGGCAGGACGCTATTGGCCTGAATCAGCAAATCCCCGCCGATGCGCTGGCACCCGGCCAAGCCCGCCAACGATACCAGCGCATCGTTTTGCTCGACTCTCAGACTGCCCCCGATCTGACTCAGGTTGCCCAAGCCCGCCAAGCGCTCCAGACGGGCGTTGCCGATGACCAATACATTCCCAGCGACGCGCTCGAGTTGTTCTAGGCCTGCCAGCTCGACCAAGGCTCTATTTCTCTTGATCCGCAAAAAGTCGCCCACATCCTCCAGCCGCCGCAGTCCTCCCAACGCTTGCAACGCCCGATTGCGCTCTATGGCCAGCCCGCCCTTTAGGCGCTTGATTCCCTCCAACCCCACCAGACTTTCTAGCGATCCATTGCCGACGACGAGAACCTGCCCTTCTATCGCCTCCAATCGCTCCAGCCCATCAATGTGGGCGAGACGGCGATTGAATTGAATCCTGAGCGACTCGCCCACGCGACTAATCCGACGCAATCCCTTCAGGCCGACCAAGGCATCGTTGCGCTCGACTATTAAGCTACCCCCCAATTCCTCCAGAGACCACAATCCCTCCAAATCCACGAGTTTGGGATTGCGCCGGATTCGCAGACTGCCCCCAATCCGCTTTAGGTGGTGCAGGCCCTCCAAACTTTGCAACGAATCACAATGTTCAATGCTCAGATCGCCTCCTATATATTCGAGCTGCTCCAACCCACGCAGCGTTTTCAGTTGGTCGCTCTGCACGAGCAAATGCCCTTCGACAGACCGGCCCGTCAAAGCGCGTAGGTCGGCTGCCGAATCGATGACAAACCCTTCTGCTGGTTTGTTCGACTCAGCCGCTTGTACCGGGCCAACACTCCAACATAACATCCCCATTAGCAGTGCAACCAAGGCTCTATGATCCATTGTGGATTCTCGGGCTAAAATTCCCTTGGTCAACGCGAAGGACCCAAAGTCAGCGAGTAGGTTGGACTACCCGTATAATCTGATTGGCGTCAACAGCGGCCAACGTCTGCACTTGGCCGTCGGGCCAGCGAATCGCGATATCCGCCTTCGTCGCCCGGCCGAGGCCAAAGTGAAGGCGGGGATCGTGACTGGATAGATAGCTCCCCCCGGACTGGCGCTCCCGAACCTGACGCACACCACCAGCGGTAACAGTGACGTGGGTACCCAGTGCATCCCGCTGACTAGTACCGACCAAGAGGAGTTCGATCCAGTGCTGGCGATTGCCCCCGTCGTTGCGCAATAGACGAGGCCGCCCGGCCACGGTGGTCGCCAGCAAATCCAGATCGCCGTCGTTGTCCCAATCGGCTGACGCCGCGCCGCGAACCACGCTCTCAACGACAAAGTCGGCACCCAATTGGTCGGAGACTTCTTCAAAGTGGGCACCACCTTGGTTGCGCAGCATAAGGTCGGGCTGGGCGTAGAAAAGGTCGCCGTCGAGTTGCTCAATATTATCCACCACGTGCCCATTGCCGACATACAAATCGAGGTCGCCGTCGTTGTCGTAGTCCATAAATTTGGTCCCGAACCCCAAGGGCAGATAGCTGGGTGCCCCCAAGCCGAAGTGGGCGGTAAAATCGGCAAAGCGTCCCCGGCCATCGTTCCAGTAGAGGGTGTTGGTCTCGCGCGAGTAATTGGTCACGAAAAGATCGGCGTACCCGTCGTTGTCGAAATCGCCGAAATCTACTCCCATACCGGCTTCGGCGTGCCCATCTTCGTTGTATTGCACTCCAGCTCTCAGGCCGATCTCGACAAAGCGCGTTCCTTGGTTTTCATAGAGAAAATTCGGCGTGCCGTCGTTGGCCACGTAAATATCCGTATCGCCGTCCAAATCGCTGTCTGCAAAGGCCACGCCCAGTCCCCGGCCCACCGCGCGGATACCCAGCCTCTTGGTCACATCGACAAAGCGTCTCCCCTCGTTGCGATAAAGCACATCCCCAATGGGTGCGTAGGTACTCGGCTCGCAGTAAAAGCGAAGCGCCCCCCGCTGGCATTGGATATTGCCCTGCAAGCTGAAATGCACATAATTGGCCACAAAAAGGTCCAAATCCCCATCGTTGTCGAAATCCAAAAATCCGGTGCTGGTGCCCCAGCGCCCGTCGCCCACACCAGCTCTTTGGGTGACGTCCGCAAAGCGCCCCTCACCGTCATTGCTCAACAGCACATTGGGACCGAAGTTGGTCGCGTAGAGATCTTGATCCCCATCGTTGTCGAAATCGCCCGCCGCACATCCCATGCCGTAGCCCCGGTCGCCAGCTCCAGACGCAACAGTGAGATCGGCGAAAGTCCCATCGCCAGCGTTGCGATAGAGATGGTTAATGGGCGGGATCGGGGGAAGGGTCCCCGAGAGATGGGCACCATTGATCAGGTAGAGGTCCTGCCAGCCGTCCCCATCGGCATCAAAAAACGCCGCGCCTGCGCCAAAGGTCTCAACATAGTAGTATTCGCCTTGAGCGCCGTTGTAGTGCTGGAAGTCAATCCCGGCTTCTTGGGAGACTTCCCGGTAGCGCACCTGGGCCTCTGCCGCAGCGACAAAAGCGCACAAGATGGACAATACTGCGTATCTTCTCATATACTAACTGCTTGGCTACTTTGACCGGCAATCTAACCGCATCGACGAACCGGGACCCCTCGTGCAAATACACCTAAAAAACGGGCGCTCAATGGCCCGCGTTCACCTACCCTGCAAAAAGGTCTTGGCTTGGCTTGGAGCCGCCTTTTGTCTCCTCATCTGCGCCTGTGGACCCAAGGAACGCGATCCTTTGGTCCGTGCCGGGATGTACGCCTTTGCTCAGGAGCGCTACAGCGAAGCTATCGTCGCCTTTCACAAGGCATTGGCCTCACGCGCCGACGATTGCGAAGTCCACCACTATCTCGCTCGCTCTTACCTAGCACTGGGCAAATTTCCCCAAGCCCTGCGCGCGATCGAACACGCGATTGAACTAGCCCCCCAAAAGGACCAGACGCGCTCCGAGTTATACGAAGTCCTCGGCATCATCCACACGGCTCGCTACACCTCCAGAGCGTATAGCCAAAACCAGCACCGTGATGTCGAAGCAGCGCGAGCCGCCTTTGAGCAAGCGACCGCGCTCGATCCCCGCCGAGCAACAGCGTACTACAACTTGGGCTTACTGTACGGCTATCGCAAAGAAGTAGATCAGGCTCAAGCAGCGTACACGGCGGCCTTGGAGGCAGATTCAACCTTGGCACCGGCCTACAAGAAATTGGGCAAAATCCAGCGGGAAAAGGGGTTCCCACCCGAGGCAGCTACGGCCTTCAAAAAAGCGGTACGCTTCGACCCGCAGGACGCCGAAGCGCACTTTCTCTTGGGATTGGCCCAGCGCGATATGGGCGATAATGAGGCGGCTTTGCAGGCGCTACTCAAGGCCACCGAACTCAACCCCGACTCGCCCAAGCTCCGCCTCAACCTTGGCAATGTCTATCTCCGGTTGGGCCGCCGCGAAGAGGGCAAGCGGGAAATGGCCCGTTCCGAAAGCCTGCGCCAACAGCATCGGGGCTTGCACTCCGAAATCTCCCCGCCGGCGCACAGATCGCTCTCCATCGGCTCGGCGCGGGATCACTACAATATGGGCTTGAAGCACCAAATGGTCGGCGAAACTGACCAAGCTTTATTAGAGTTTCGTCGCGCGGTCGAAATCAAACCCGATCACAAAGACGCCCACATCGGCCTCGGCCTCCTCCTCGCCGAGCAAGGCCGGCAAAGACAGGCAGCCCGGTATTTCCAGCGGGCCATCGAGCTGGATCCAGAAAATCCCGTTCTGTACGTACATCTAGGCAATGCTCACTATCAGTCGGAATCACTCGCAAGGGCGGCCCAAACCTTCGCCAAGGCGGCCCAACTCGACACTTCCCTCGTCGAGCCTCACTACATGCTTGGTTTGATCGCCGCCCAAGAACGCCGGTTCAAAGTAGCCACGCGACTTTTTGCCCAAGTCACGGCCCTCGCCCCCCAGTACGCCAAAGCCCACTTCAACCTAGGAGTAGCCCATGCCCAACTCGGAGACTTTGCCGCGGCCCGGACCGCCTACCAACGCTTTGTCGAATTGGAGCCCGAAGATGGGCGCGGACACCTCTACTTGGGCGATGCCTGCGAAGCGCTCGGCCTGCTCGAAGAGAGTCGCAAGCATCGAGCGCGTGGTCAGCAGCTTTTGGAACGAGACGAAAACTAATAGGCCACGGCTAGCGTGCGCACCAATTCCTCCTGACCTAGCTCAGCGCCTGACGTATTGGCATCCAGCCGCAAATGCATTGCGTACACCCCCGGCGGCACGAGCGACCCTTTTTCGTTCCTTCCGTCCCATCCCATTTCGTAAATTCCCGAGGCAAAATCTCGCTGCTCGGTTAGCTGGCGCACCAAGCGTCCCTGCAAATCGTAGATAGTGGCCTCAACCCGCTGACTGCCCTCCACTAAAACCACTGAAAAGCGCAACGTCACCTCGTCGTTGACCCCATCCCCATTTGGCGTCAATACCGCTGGCTCGACCACTAAATCCGCAAAAATCGAGCGACTCTGCGGCTGCCCCACTACCAATAGCCGATTGCTGCCGACCGTCTCCACAGCTTCCCCTGGATCGACGCGCTGCCAGATCCCCTCCCCATCTTCTCCTTGACGCAGTTGCACCTTTAGCGGGCCACCGCGAGAAAACAGCCGCCCCGCAAAGTCTATCCGCAACGCCGTCACTTCGCTTCCCGGCTCTAGCGGGGCAAAGGACAAATGCACCCGGTCCGCCGCTGCGGCCAGCACCTCCGCCTCCAAGGGTGAAAAATCCTCCCCATCCGCACTCCCCAACAACCCGTCATACGTTAGTTCCATGCCCGCTGGTGCTTCCAACAACAACTCGTTGAATCCCCCATCCCCTGCGCCGAACTCGGGTCGCACATACACCGAAAAAGGTACCTCAGCCGCCAGCCGATCCACCTGACTGGGCACTACCTCTCCCAAGAGGCGCCGCGCCACCGGCTCGGCAAAATTCAGCCGCAGCCCTGACAAACTCGCCGCCACATCCGGTGCGGCCGAGCGCAACGTCGCCCGCACCTTGAGAAACTCCCGTGGCGACGGCGAAGTAATAGGGCTGCCTCCCGGCTCGTCGTAGGGCACACTCCACGGCTCCCAGTCTGCGCCGGCGACTTCCTCGGACACAGTCTCACCGCGAAAAATGCTCAATAGTTTGTTGTAGGCCGCTTCGGAGATTTCGGTTCCATCCTTTTTGAAATAGTGCACGATCTCGCCCAAGGTGTCGCCGGTGCGGGTCTGAAGCAGCACCTCGGTGCCAGGCGGCGCGTGCGCATCCCACTCGAGGGAAACCAAGTTGCGGCTGCCCCCCAACCGGATCAGGTCCGACTCGAGTTGCACCTCTGGCAAGAACCCCTCGCCAAAAAGTTGTATCTCGCTCATCCTGATAGCGCTCCGGTTGGGAAGGCGCACATGTTCTACTTCAAACACCAAGCGAAAAAAGCGACCCTTTACCGGATCGAAGTCATTGCCATCGACGGTGAGGGCCCCCGCGACGCTCCGCTTTACTTGCTCGCGCCGCACGGCAGTGATCCACTTGAGGCCCCCGTCCACCTCCCGCGAACCGTCCGAAAATTCCAATCGATGGTTCCCAGGGGCGTACTCCGTGAAACTCATCCTGTGGCTATGGATCCAGAAGAACGAGCCCAAATCAATGAACAACTCGTCCTCTAACCGATTCTCGATGCTGAATAGGTCCAGCCCCTCTACGCTGGTTATATCGCCGTCGATCATCAATTGGGGATTGATGCTGCCGGGCACTGTAATAGAAATGGAGCCATTGCGCCGCAAGGCCCCACTGGCCAAATCGTCGCCTTGGGTCCAGACTTCGAGTTCGGCCAACCGGGGCCGCTCGCGCCGAAAGTAGCGTATCGTTCCCCGCCGCTGAGGATCGAGAGCCTCGTACACTTCCTGTTTGACCACGATCTCCCGCCCGTCGGCTTGGCGCTTGCTATATTCGATGAGCCCTCTATCCTCGGAGGGTAGCTGATCGTACTCCTCTGGGGATACTTCTCGGCCACGGCCAAAATCGCTGGCCTGCACAACCACTTGGACAAAGCGTCCCACGGCCCGACGCTGATCGAGCCCTACTGGGTCGAGTTCGACTTCAAAGGTTCGCTGGCTTTTGTTGGGCTTTAGTGTCTGGAGCACCGGAAAGAACTCGAGGCTCGACCCGCCGATTGCCTGTACTGGCTTCTGTCCGTCCGATACCAGTACATCGAATAAAAGAAAGGGATCGCCCATTCCCTCCTCGACGAATTTTAGCGCGATCTTGTTGATGAAGACAACGCGGCCCAAATCCACGGTAAACCACCACTGAGACGATAGATCTACATTTTCAGCGATCGGATCGGGTTCCCAATACGTGGTCAAGTCGCCATCTAGGGCGGCGACGACTCCTTCGCGGTTGGAACCACCTTGAATGGCGTCGAGCAGGACGATGTCTTCAGGCTCTTTCTTTTTTTTAGCGATATAATCTGGAGGGTTATAGCGCAGAAAATCGACGATATCTAGGGCGGCGTTGGTGTTTTTGTGGACGCGATTGGGCCGCACCTCTCCGAGTGGGGAAATCTGGATCGTACCGGGCGCAAATTCCCAGTGATCCCAGTGATCGGGTCCGACGACGACTTGATTCGCACTGCGGTCGATCCGATGGCCTGCTTGAGCCAGCAAATCCCCGACCCCATTCGACCAAAGCAAAAGCACGGCGCTGACCACTATAAGGCGCGAGAAGTGTTTCGTGCGGATATTCATCGGCGGCACCTTTCAAAACCGTGAAAAATCCGAGTTTTAAGGGTACATGCGGAGGAATCTAACGCCCCTTTGGTCGAGAAACAACATTTGTCTATCCTATGAGGATGTATAGAGGACTTGACAACTTCGAGAAAGGAACGCGATGGAACTGAATTGGCGAGAAATCGACCGCTGGATTTTTGGCGAGGCTTGGACCGGCTCGCAGATCGGCGAACACGTGGAGATGTTGTGCGAACAGATCGGGCCGCGCTGGGCTTCTTCGGAGGGGGAGCGCCAAGCGGTGGAGTATCTGCGGGAGCAATTTGCGCAGGCGGGACTGGCCGATGCGGCGCTGGAGGAATTTGCGCTGAATACCTGGGCGTACGAACGGGCAGAAGCAACAGTGGAGGATATGGAGATCGACCTCTTGCCCTACAACCGCTGTCCTCCGTGCGACCTCGAAGCCCCGATCGTCAATGCGGGCTATGGCACAGAACACGAGATCGACCAAGTGCGCGGCCAACTCAAAGGAAGCATCGCGGTGATGCACCTAGCACTGGAGCCTTTTACCTCGCCCTCGCCGCCCAACGTGCGGCTTGAAGCGCTATGCGACGCCGACGCAGTGGCGGTGGTGGCGATTGATCCAAAAGACGGGCGGCGGGCGGAGTACCACAACGGCGGAGATTGGCGCGAGCCAGAAACCGCTGAGTTGCCCATTCCAGCCGTGACGACCTCGCGGGAGCACGGAGCTCTGTTGCAGAAGTGGGCCAGCGAGGGCAAGCGGCTCAAGCTAACCGTTGAGAGCCGGTTTTACCAAGCACCGGCGCACAATGTGGTCGCTTCGATTCCCGGAGCGCAGTGGCCTGGGGAGCGGCTGATGTTGGGTGGGCACCACGACACGGTGTACGGCGCACCGGGGGGCAACGACAATGCCTCGGGCACCATTGCAGTGATGGAGACGGCGCGGGTACTGGCCGGACTAAAATCAGCGCTCGGCGTCGAGCCGGGGATGAGCCTGTGCTTTGCGACGTACAGCGCCGAGGAGCAGATCTTCCAGGGGTCGATTGAGTACGTGCGGCAACACTGCGTCGCAAAACCGCGGCTGGCGATCAATCTCGACGAGCTATCGACCGGGTCAATCAAAGGGGTAGTGCTGGGGTTTGGGCATCTGCGCGACTTGGTGCAGGCCCAGTTCAATGCAATGGGCGACGGGTTAAAGTGCCACGTCATGTCCCAACTCGACGCGTCTTCAGACCACTTTCCCTTTTTGCGCGAGGGCATTGACGCGGCGCATCTGTGGCGCTGGCGCTTTAGCGGCCGCCATGCCGACTCCGACTATCACCACGAGCCAGCCGACACCGCCGACAAGCTCAACGTGCGGGAGTTAAAAGAATACGTCGGGCAGCTAGCGCGACTGTTGTTGCGGCTGTCGCACGTAGCACCCGAGGAGTGGCCGGAGAACCCGGTAACCAAGGAGGCGGTAGCAGAACGGCTGGCGGCCGAGCGCGGGACGGTGGTGCGGGTGTTTTAGAAGCGGTCTGCGAATGAATGCCTGACATTCGGAAGTGGGCGACTGCAAACACGGCACTCGGGCATCCGACGGCTTCTTAGACCGAGAATTGAGATCGTCTCTCTAAGCCAAAGAACAATCCCCCTCGAATACCCGGCGCATGGCGGGCGTGATCTCGCCCGTCGCCTCTGCTCGCTCGGCCCAATGGGCGGGCGTCCCTTCGTTCCACTTGGCCGGGCTGGCCTTGGGGTCGGGCGTCCGGTAGGCCATCAGTAGTCCCCAGCGCGTGGGCGCATCTAGGTCGCGGTGGCCGACGTGATGCGGCATGTGGTGGACGAAGGAAACCATGCTACCCGGCGGCAGCGACAAGCGCTCAATCCGCAGCGGCTCGCCGGTAAAGGCGTGGATTTTGCCTTCTATCCAGTTGGTCTGCATTTCGTCGTCGTACTCGGTCCTTGTAGAATTCCACCGATAGGGAATGCGGTAGAGGTGGGAGCCAGGGATAACGGCCAACTCACCGCCTCCATCGCCGATCCCCATCCCTTCGGGATAGCACAGAGTGCGGACGCATTGCTGCGCTAGGAATTGGGCGGTTAGCGCGTGGCCGTCGCCGATTTCGCTTTCGATTTCGTACTGCCCTTGGCGATACGGGTGCGCGTGCCAGCGCCGTCCCCTCGATCCCGCCGGCCGGTTGAGCATCAGGCAGTGGTCGATCAGGAAGCGCTGGCCGAGAAGCTGACCGAAGAGTTCCACCATCTGCGGGTGGCTAGTGGTGACGTCGAGAATAAAATCGTCGTACGCGAGCGGGAAGTATTCGGGCATCATCCCCTGCCACTCGAATTCCGCAGCGACCGACGTGGAACCAGATTCGAAAAGCCCCTGTTCGTACATGTAAGCCCGGAGTTCCGGCGACATAAAGCTCATCTGCTCCGACCCGTCGCAACAGGATGCTAGGAACTCAGGAGTCGTCTGCTCTGGTGCCAGTTCGGGCAGCCCACGGCTTGCGTAGTCGATGGCGGCCCAGTCCGTATCTACCACGATGGCGTCGTTCATCCGTTGTAGCTTTTGCAGACTGGTCGTCCAGCGCTGTTGTCCGGCGTCGGTTAGAACGCCTTCCCAGACCCAATAGCCTTCCCGTTCAAAAAAAGCGCGGTCGAAGGCGGCTAGGACTTCGGGGCGCAAGAGGTCGTGCAGGCGACCGGCTGGAGTGGGATCTTGGGATGCTTGCATAGAGGTCTTGGGCAGTTGAGAACCCCGCGCTGTTTCGGCGCGGGGTTCTCCATTCCAGTTCAGCGGATGGCGAGCGGCCGCCCCGGCGATCCCGTGCCGCCTTTAAAGCGGGTCGGCGTAAATATAAAGAGGAACTCGTACACTTCGTCGGCCAACACTTCTTCAAAGACCATGTTCTCCAAGTTGAAGATGCCGTTCTTGGTGATGAGTTCTTGGTGGACTGGGAAGACCAATTTAGGGTCGGGACCGGGCACGACTTCAGTGGTCCACTGATCCGAGCCGATCATCGAGGGTTTCATGGAGATGATCCACTCGCTCGCCTCCATGCCGATGCCGGGCGGGTTGGTGTTGTAGGTATCCGGGTCCTTCCACAGCTTGGACCAGCCGTAGTTGAAGAGCAGGGCGTCGCCCTCCTGGATGTCGCTTTCGGCCATCCCCTGCCTTGCGAGTGCGCCGCGGATATCGGCGGCAGTGACCTCGTAGCTGTGGTCGAGGTGTTCGACGCCCTTGTAGCCGGCAATGTCGATGAGTATGCCGCGGGTGATGAAGGGACGCACGTGTTCGATGCCCAGTTTGGTCACTCCATAAGGAGTGGCCATCTCGTCGGCGGTAAAGCCATTGTAGAACACGTCCTGGATCGAGCCGTCGGCCATCTCCATGCGCGTGCCGATGTGGGCCAGCCCGTCGAACTGCGTGCCGACTTGGCCGATCTCGGCGCAGAGGAACTCGTCGAAGTACATGAGCATGTTGTTCTCGCCGAAGGGGCCGCCGGTGGGCGCGCCGGGGATGATCATCGCATACGTGCGCTCGCCAAACAGCGGCATGCCGCGCTCGTATACCTGGCCCAGCTCGTACATCTTGCCGGTCTTGACTAGCTGCACGGCCTTGAGGATGATTTCGGCGGTGATGCGGTTGGATGCGCCGGCTTGGTCGTCGGCTCCCCACGGCGAGGGCCACCAAGGCCCTTGTTCGCGGGTCTGGGAAAAGCACGGCAGGGACAAGGCGAGCACGAGGATCGCCGAAGTGAGCGATTTCATGAGTTTCTCCTTGATAAATGGGTCGCGGAAATGCACCGCGATGGTATAAGGAAATTGCGGCCCTGAATCAAGCTCAGACGAACTTGACTACCACCAACAGCACGATGACGATCACCAGCACAGTGGGCACTTCGTTGAGAATGCGGAAGAACCGCTCGCTCTTTTGATTCTCACCGCGTGCAAAAGCCTTGCGGTAGGAGGAAAGCATGCCGTGGAGGGCCGCCATGGCGAGCACTAGCACCAATTTGATGTGTATCCAATAGCCGGTGCCCGGCGCACCGGCACCCGTGGCGATGATTAACAGAATGCCAGTAACAAAAGAAACGATCATCGCCGGATTCATAATCACCCTCAGCAACTTGCGCTCCATGACCTTGAAGGTCTCGTCGGCTTCGGAGTTAGGGGTAACTTGGCAGTGATAGACATAGAGGCGCGGCAGATAGAACATGCCGACCATCCAAGCGATGACGAAGATGACGTGGATGGCTTTGAGCCACAGGTAGTACTCGCTTGCAAATGCACTCATAGGAAGGAACTCCTCTACGCGGAGACGCGCTAGGTGCGCGTCGTCGCCAGCGCCGCTTCGTGGAGGGCGCTGACTGTTTCAGCCTCTAGGTCAATGTCGATGTTGGGAATGGACTTGGAGCGACCGATGAAGAGCGTTGCGTAAAATGCGCAAGCCGCTAGGTAGGACCCTGCGAAGTTGGGATGGCTTTGGTCCTTGTCGTGGAGGACGATATCGGGATGCGCCGCTAGACAGTGCCGCCAAGCTAGGCCTACGGGCACGACGGTCGCGCCGATCTCGCGCCCCACTTCGGTGTAGGTCTCGCTCAAGGCGGCTTGGGTCTCGGGAGCGTTTTGCCGCGCCCAAGTCATATAGAGCACCGTCTGCGCCTGTGCCACTTTAATTACGGCGTCGAACTCACGGATGTTTTCTCCAGTGCGCTTGGGATTTTTCACCGGCAGGGTGCTTTGCTCCTGCAACACGACGTAATCCCAGCCGGACGCCTGCAAGCGCTCGTGTGCCTCGCCTTTATTCAAGTGCATCCTGAGCGAGGCCCCGCCAGCGCTGATGAGTTCGCATTCCAACTCGCCTTTGCCGCCGGCGTGGACGAGTTGGGCGAGGAGGCCGGGCAGATCGTTGCGCGCGGTGAAACTGTTGCCTATGAAAAGAACGCGGGTGATATTGGCCATGGTCAGTCTTCTGTTTGGGTTGAGGTGCGTCCTGCTCAACATAAACACCGCTTCGCCTCGCGCCAAGTTGCCATCCCAATGGTCTGGTATTCGACGCGCAGACCCTTGATGTCAGCGATTTTTGTGCAATCTACTCTTGGAGAACTTCAGATGGGACGAAATGTCGAGCAGTACGAGCGAGACGGGTATTGTATCGCGGATGAGCAGATCGCGCCGGACGATGTGTTGGCAAAGGCGTTGCAGGGGATGGTGGCAGTGCGCGATGGAAAGTTTGATATGGGGATGCCGCCGACCGAGCATCCCGGGTACGATCCAGCCGTGTTGTGCAAGATCAACAATCCGCATCGGTCGGATACAGGACTCCATGGATTGGTGACCTGTCCACAAGTAGGACGCAAGGTCGCCGAGATCACAGGTGCCCAGCGAGTGCAGGTGTGGGCAAGTCAGTTGCTGATCAAGCCGCCGGGGTCCGCAGCCGCAGGGCACGTCGGCTGGCATCAAGACCGGCAGTACTGGCGCATGTGGCAGCAGGCCGAAGGGCTTTTTACAGCGTGGATCGCGCTGTGCGATGTGGGAGAGGAGTTGGGACCGATGCGCTTTGTGCGCGGATCGCACCGTTGGGGCTTTTTAGACCAAGGCAATTTCTTCGACAAGGACCAGCACAAGCTGCGCGATGACATTGCGGTACCAGCGGACAAGACTTGGGAGGAAGTGTCGGCATTGATGCCCTTAGGTGGGCTTAGCGTCCACCACTGCCTGACCTATCACGGCTCCAATGCCAATGTCTCGGATGCGGCGCGCTGGAGCTTGGCCGTGCATCTACGCGACGAAAGGGCCGTGCCAGTGCCCGGCGACCAGAGCTACTACACCACGCATTTAGACGATCCCCAGATTTGCCCAGTGATGTACGAAGCCTAGCGTCGTTACTCGGGTGTAGAAGCGCCGAAGGCTGCGGCAAAAGCCCGCGACTTGGGATTGAGTACCGAGTAGAAGGCGCGAACCTCTGGATCGGAATGGTCGCGCCAGAGCCGAGCGGGCAGGGTCGTGTAGTTGCTCAAATGAGGTTGGTCGCGGCGACCGTAATAGATCTGGACGGATTTGCGTTCCTGTTGCGTCGGGCGGATAGTCGCCGCGTGCAGCACTGAGAGATTGAAGAGCACCACGGTGCCGGCCGGACCGTGCAGATCGACGATCCCGCCGCGGGCGAGCTGGTCTTCCTGGTCCAAAATGGGCGCATCGGCAGCTTCGGGAGAGAGGGAGAAACAGTGGGTGGTCTCGTCGACGTCGGCCAAATAGACGAGGACGTGGACATACTGGGTGCGCAGAGGGTGCTGCTGCCAGTGCGGGCGGTCGCGATGCCAGCGTCGCCAGCCTTCCCCTTCGTAGGGTGCCATGTGGCGCAGGCAGGCTTCAGAGAGACAGATGGGGGCACCGAGCAGCGTTTCCACTGCGTCGAGGATTTGCGGGTGATGGATGATTTCTTCGACTGCGGGCCAAGTGATCAGAGGATCGCAGTTGACGGTCTGGTAGGCACTCTCCAAGGGACGCCAAAAGGCGCGGCCCCAAGTTGTGCGGTCCTCGTCAAAGCCCTGGCGCAGACGGGCGGCGTCTTGGTCGGAGAAAAGTTGGCCTAGAGCAACGTAGCCATTGCAGCGAAAGAATTCGTAGTCTGCTGTATTCATCGGCGTTCTTCGGGATAAGGATCAGCGCGCGAACCAGCGAATCGGGTGGCGTCGCGTTCCATCGGCAAAGGCGAGCGAATAGGGGTCGCACTGTCGATAGACGACCGCTCCGTCGGTGCGCAGCACCAGCCAGCCAAAGTCCCAGCCCTTGCTCTGGTAGAGCATGGGAATACTCGGCCGGACGCGAATGACCGGATGCGATCCGGCAATAAAGAGTTGTTGCTCGACATAGTAATAGCCCGAGCCGGTCTCGACGAAAACCTCGTGGGTTAGATCATCCCCTTCTCCGGTCAGGTCCGCGCACAAACCGCCAATGCCGACCTTGATGGCCGCGCCGTCGCCAAAGGCGGAGGCGAGGGCGTCGATCGAGCCGGAGAGGATGTGACCGTGGGCGTCGTGGTGCAGCACTTCCTCCCACGTGTCGGCGACGTAAAACTTATAAATGTCAAAGTCGTAAATGAAATTGTGGCTGGGGGCGTTGGTCGCTGGGTCATGGCTGTCGAGCAAGTGGTACTTGGGCATGGGGTGCGGTCCCCCCTCGGGTGCGGGCACGGTCTTTTGCCCGTCGAGGTGGGGACGGCCTAGGGCTTGGTGGCCGTCTTGATTGTAGAGGAAGAACGACATCGAAGGCCGCGGCCCAAATCCGTCGGGCAAGGACACGGGCTGGCGCAGGCTCATCAGGCCGGCGGCCCAGCGGTCTTCGACCAGATACGTCACGGCAAACTCGGCCACCTCATGCACCTTCTCGTCGCTGGAGGAGCGCACATCGATGTGCTCGTTGTGGCGAAATTCAGTGTAGATGCGCAGGTCTGCGCCACGGCGGATAGCGCGGACTAAAGCTTCTTGGCTACCGGCGACGATCTCGCGCGACGAATCTAGTATTAAGGGACAGGTCCAGGAGGGCATAGCGCTATTCCTTACTACCGCCGCTGACCAGTCGGATCAATGTGCGGGCGGTAAAGTTATTGCCAATGAAAAGAGCGCGGGTGATATTGGCCATAGTCGGTCCTCAATGTGGGTTGCGGTGCATCTTGCTCAACATATACACCGCTTTGCCCCGCGCCAAGTTGGAAATTAGCCTTGCACACCGTACCTACTCAGGGCATTTTGTCGATAAAGGCTCCTGCAAACAATCTTCCAACCATCCATCATAGGGAGAACAGCCATGATTGAACACGCCAACACCTCGCGCTCAATCACCGCAGAAACGGTGGAAATGTCCGCCGATGAGAAGTACCTCTTCGACCTGCTCGGATTTTTGATCGTGCGGGACGTGCTCAGCGAGGAACACCTGAAGCTAGCCAACGAAGCTATCGACTCGATGGAGCTCACACCGAGCCCGGAGTACTTTGGCGACTCCGTTGCTTTGAAGGGTGAGAACACCTCGACACGCCTCGGCAACAGCGAGGGCTTTTTGGAATTGCCGCGGCCGTTCTGCGAGCCCTTCAGAGAAATGCTGGCGCATCCCAAAACCATCCCCCACCTCAACACGATCCTCGGGGAAGGATGGCGGCTCGACCACGGTCCTGGTCTGATCGCGATGGACAAGGGATGTTCTGGCGGTATGTTGCACGGCAATTTCGACAACGCCCCCTATTTCTACCGCGAGGGTAAGATCTTCACCGGCCTCTGCGTCATCGAATACCTGCTCGCCGATGAAGGGCCGGGCGACGGCGGCATCAGCGTCATTGCCGGCAGCCACAAGGCCAACGTGACCTGTCCGGCCAAGATGCTCAGATGGGAACAGTACCAGGAATACGTGACCGAGATAAACGCCAAAGCGGGCGACGCCGTCATCTTCAGCGAGGCGTGCACCCACGGCACCCTCCCGTGGAATGCCGACCACCAGCGCCGCGCCATCCTCTACAAGTACAACACCGGTCACATGGCATGGGGCGGAGGCGGAGTGCGCGGCCGGCGGCCGTCCTACTGGGACGAGCTTACCGCTCCCCAGCAGGCAGCTCTGCTCTTGCCCTCACATCATTCCCGCAGACCCAAGCCGAGCAACGACTACGCAGGACTCGCCGAGGTGGTCGATTCGGTGTGAGGTAACTACTTCTAAGGCAGGGCTTCGAGGAGACGATCGATATCCTCGTGGTTGTTGTACACTGAAGGTGAGAGGCGCATCTTGTTGCCGAAACGCATCGCTATATGAACATTAGCACTTCTGCAACTGGCCAGGGCAGCTTCGGGGTGCGGCGCTACGAAGGAAAGTATGGGGCTTTCGTTCCCCTGCGGCGTGATCGATTGGTACCCCCGCTTCGGCAGTTCCTCCTGCAGGCGATCGGTCAGATCTCTCGCGTGGTTGCGGATTCTATCGACTCCAAGGCGCAGGATGTACTGCAAGCTCTCTTGGGCGCACACGACTCCTTCGTACGAGGGGTAACTGACCTCGTAGGCACCGACTCCGGTCGGGGATGAAAACGATATATCCTCACTGGCCGAATCGGGCTCTTCTACCCAGGGGCGATAGTTGAGTCTCACACCACCCGTGGGTTGAGACGGTTTGAGCACGTCGAGCTGCAAATCAGAACGAACGTACAAAAACCCGAACCCCTTGACGCCCATCAGCCACTTAAATGTCGAACAAGCCGCAAAGTCGATGCCCATCGCCTTGACGTCGATCGGAACGCCGCCCGCGGCCTGCATAATATCGACATACAGATATGCGCCGTTGTCGTGAGCTAGCTTGCTCAGCGCCGCGACATCTGCGACATACCCATTGACGTTTGACACCAGTGCCACTGAAATCAGCCGGGTGTTGCCATCGACCGCGTCTTCCATGGCGGCCATGTCGATTTGCCAGTTGCGATGTGTCGCCAATACTGGCGACAGACTGCTCTTGACGATCCGCACGTCGAGACCTTGCTGCTCGCGAAACTTGTAGTTGGATATGCAAGGGCTAAAGTTCAGGTCCGATATCACCACATTGCCGCCAGCCAGATGATCCCGCAAGCCGTTGAGGATATTGCTCTCCGATTCCACCGTGCTGCGCGCAAAGGCGATTTCACCGGGGTCGGCGTTGATGAGCTGGGCAAATAGGGCCTTGGCTTGGTCGCGCGGCGGTGCCCAAGCCGGCCACCACGGCTCCCCTACCTCGTTGGCGACCCAATCGACGTACCGGTGCAGGGCCGTGGCCGAGTGCACACTGATCGGATGCGACGAGGCGTTGTCGAAGTACGCCATGGTCCGCGCGCGCGGGAAGTCTTCGCGCACTCTCTCGAAAAGATCTGTCATACTCGGCTCTCCTCGTATAAAACCTGCATTATACTCAAATGTTGTTTTTGACCACCACCGTCTGCGGCAACTACAGATCCTTGTACCAAGTCAGTTGCACCTCGTCTAGGCCCTCGGTACGGTAGGCGTAGAGATGGACATGACCGAGTTTGGCACCCATGCGAGCGTAGAAGCGACAAGCGGGGACGTTGATATTTTGGGTTTCGATCTTGAGTTGGGTGCAACCCCGCTGCTTGGCGCAGGTCTCGGCGCGTTGGAAGAGCGTCCTGCCCACGCCACGTCCTTGATATTCGGGCCGCACGCGGATGTCCCAGAGACCGGCTAAGTCTTCGCGCCCTTCGCAGTAGTCTAAGCCCTCGCCGTGAAAGGCGACAATGGCCCCGCCGATGCGCTCTTGTTCCCTGTATGCGGCGAGGACAATCCACCGCGAGAGGTCCCATGTTCTCCGGGTCCAGCGCTCGGGGCCGCCGGAGTGATCGTAGTTTTTGATATAGGGCGGATCGATGGGTTCTTCGACCAGCCGAATTCCCTCCAAGCCATTGTCGGAGAGTTCGATGCGCAAGCGACTTCTTACTTCAAGCGCGATGGGCACTTGGCCGTATTCGAATAGGACGTCGATGCTTTCTTCTTGGATGCGAAAATTTATCGGTGTCCTCGACATTAGGAGGCGCTCTTGCCCAAGGTGCTGCACATCGATCCGACGACCACCAGTATGGTGCCGCCGATGGCGGGTTTGTTGAGGGGTTCCATGGGGACTAGGTTGGGGTCGAAGAGGGCTAGCAGGCCCATCACGGCCATCGTGACCAGAGGAGTCAGCGAGACTAGCGCGCCCATGCGCGAAGCCTCCATCCGCTTGAGCGATTCGGCGAAGCTGAGATAGGAGATGAGGGTGAAGACGACCGAGCAGGCCAAGAGCAAGCAGGGAATGGCCGGCAGGTCGAATATGCGGCTCGGCTGGGCCAAGGGCAGGAAGAGCATCGTGCCAAACCAATAGACTAAGGCCATAATCGAGGTCGAGGGCAGATGCCGCAGCAGGGGTTTTTGCGCCAGCATGAAAACTCCCCAGAGGATGGCCGAGGCAAAGACGAGCCACACGCCGATGCCGTAGTTTTCCAACACGAAGAGCAGCTCGGAAAAGCGCTGATTAAAAAAGAGTCCCATGCCCACGATCAGCACACCGAGGCCGACCCACTGCAGACGACTAAAGGCTTCTTTGAAGAAGATCAACCCGCCCAAGAGCACAATTATTGGCGAAAACTGCATCACGATCTGAGCCGAACCAGGCGAGATGCGGCTCAGCCCCATCAGATACGTCAGGTAATTGCCGCCGAGACCGAGGACGCAAACCACTGCTAGAACCGAAGCTGCGCCGCGAATCCGAAAAGGAGACGCGAGCCCGTAGCGAAAGTGGATGACGGGAATCAGCATAGCCCCCGCGAGCAGAAAGCGGTACCAGGTAACCGTAAAGGGGTCCAACGATTGCAACAACAGCTTGAGCACCACGGGCAGGGCACCCCACAGCAGCAGGGTGATAGCGGCGAGGGTCAGCCCCAGCGATCGACGCTCAATCCGGTCGCTCACAGTTGCTAAGACGCCCTCAGCCTCTCGACGACCCCTTCATCCACCTCAATCCCCAACCCCGGTCCAGTCGGCACGCGCCCAAAGCTGTCCTCTTGGTCAAACGGCACTGCGCATAGTTCTTGGCGGATGGCGCTCGGCGTGCGGTCGAATTCCATCACCGGCTCCTGCATATAGGGCTGGACGTTGCGCGCTGGTGGGCAGGGCGGCAAGGTGGCGGCAAGGTGCAACGTGGCGGCGATCATGACGGGCGATCCCCAGACGTGGGGGTTGATCTGAACGCCGCAGGCGTTGGCCATGGCGCAGATGCGCTGCATTTCAGTGATGCCGCCGCAGTGCATGATGTCGGGCTGGACGATATCGTACGCGCGGCGCGTCAGGTAGGGCTTGAATTCATAGCGGGTGCGCAGGTTTTCGCCGCCGGCAATGGCCATGGGCAGCGCGGCTTTGACTTCCAGATAGGCGTCCAAGTCTTGGGCGTTGACCGGCTCTTCAAACCACACCAGATCCAGATCGGCCAGCTTCTGGCCAATGCGAATCGCCGTGGTGGCGTTGTAGGCTTCGTTGGCATCGACCATGAGATGAATGTCCGGGCCGATGGCATCGCGCAGGGCGCGGACGCGCGCGACATCCTCGGCGATGGACAGCCCCCCGACCTTGGTCTTCATTCCCTTGAAGCCTGCGGTCACATAGCCCCGCGCCTCGTCGAGCAGGCGGTCGGGAAACTCGCCTTCGGTATAGTAGAGGCCGGTGGCATAGACGGCAACTTTATCGCGGACCTTGCCGCCGAGGAGCGCGCAGACCGGGAGGCTGGTGGCTTTGCCTGCGAGATCCCAAAGGGCGATGTCGAGCGCGGAAAGGGCGCTGCCGGCTAGGCCGACTGCGTTGTTGCCGTTGTAGAGAGCGTGAAACATGCGCTCCCACAGCCCCGCGCGATCCATGGGGTCTTGGCCGATGAGCAGCGGAGCGAGCAAGCCGTCGATGAGACCGGCGGCCGCGCCTTCGCCCCAGCCGATGAGGCCGTCGTCCGTGGTGACTTTAACGAGCGTGGTGCTGCGCTGGTCGAGCCAGCCTTGGGACCAGCCAAAGGGCTGCTCAAGGGGGCAGGCGAGGTCGAAGGTTTCGATGGCGGCGATTTTCATATAAGTCCTTGAGGTTGACAGTTGTGGGGGGTGAATATAGGGTATGCAAGTTTGCGGATAAAGGAGACCGACATGAAAATCACCGAGGTGAAATTGCTAGTGTTGGAAGACCCAAGCAGCAAGGGGCGCGGCGGTCACAGTATCGCGCGGGTAGAAGGGTTGCGGAGGATCCAATACACGCACCAGGGAAGGCCAAACCAGGAATTGCGCCCGGCGCGGCAGAGCTTTTTGGAAGTCCATACGGACGAGGGAATCGTCGGACGCAGCGACACATCGATGACGCCCTATCAGGCCGACATCGTGCGGTATCACGCGATGGGACGGAGCCCGTGGGAGCGCGAGGGGTTGTTTCAGCAGTTTTGGAAGGGGACCCGATGGGTGTACCAGCCCCCAGGGTGGTTTGGGGCGTTCGATAACTGTCTGTGGGACATTTTGGGCAAGGCCGCGGGCTTGCCAGTCTATGCGTTAGTGGGGCGTGTGCGGCCGCGACTGCCCGCGTATCTGACCGGTGGGGATACGGACATAGAGGGATATCTCAGCGCTATAGAACTCGGCAAGGAAATGGGCATTGGGGCGTACAAGTTTCACACGTACAAAGGAGGAAAGGCCGATATCCCCATTTACAGAGCCGTGCGCGACGCCGTAGGACCGGACTACGAGTTGATCACCGATCCAGTGTGTTCCTATGACTTGCGCGAGGCCATTGAAGTGGGCGCGTGCTAGAAGAACTGGATTTTGTGTGGTTGGAAGAGCCGATGCACGAGCAGAAAATGAATCAATATCAGGAACTGTGCCGAGCGTTGACCATTCCGGTGATGGGCACCGAGATGCTGATGCACGACATCGACCTGACGGCGCAATGGCTGATCCAAGGAGCGACCGATCGCCTGCGAGGCAATGCCCGGCACGGGACGACTCAGGTGCTGAAGCTGGCGCATCTGGCCGAGTTGCACGGAGCGAATATCGAACTGAATGGCAGCGGGGCATTGGATGGGCTGGTACACGCGCACTTGGGCTGCTGTATCGACAACACGGATTTCTACGAGTTTTTCGGGGCAACGGCCGACAGCCTGCGGCAGACCGGGGCGCAGTGGGGCTTGCTCAACGCGCCCTTGATTGAAGAAGGGCACATCGCGCCCCCGGATGGGCCGGGTTGGGGTGCGGAGTGGGACGAGGAGAAGTTCAGTTCGCTGGTGGCTGAAGAGCACTGAGAAGGAGGACGCATGAAAAGCTGGCAACCCACCCAAGTCCAAGTCCGCTCCTGGGAGGAAAAGGGCTATTTCACAGTGTCTGGGGTCGCAACCGCCGACCAAGCGGCGGAGATGCGCGGAGTGATCAAGAACGTCCTGTACACGCCCGAGCCCGAGAACGTGCGCACGGACGCCGACCCCATGGACCCAATGGGCGCTGCACCCGAGGCGCGGGCGCAGCGCTTTCGCAAGTTCAACCGCTGGTGCCACACCGCGCCGCTAGTCTGGCACACGGTACACGCCGGGGCGATGGCACCGCTGGCGCAGTACTACTTGGGCGACGATATCCTGCTCAAGTTCAGCAGCGTCTTCGTCAAGCCGGCCAAGACCGGCGCGGCCACGCCTTGGCACCAAGACAACGGGCTGTGGCGCGATGGCGAGACCGAGCCGTTCAACTTTTGGATGGCCCTCGACCCAGCCAAACGCGAAAATGGCTGCCTGCAGTTCATTCCAGGAAGCCACAAAACCGAGATCGTCGAGCACGTGCTCTACGCCGACAGCATCCACGGTGAGCTACCGAGGGAGCGGGTCACAGCCCTAAAAGCTGAGCGCGGCGTCGAGCACATTGAGCTGGCACCAGGCGATGTCGTCTGCTGGCACAGCAGCATGTGGCACTACAGTCCGGTCAACGAGAGTCCTCAGAGCCGGATCGGCATCGCTGGCGTCTATACCACGCCGGCCCTGGCCGACCGCTCGCCGCGCACTTGGGGCAATCTCCATTGGGTGCTGCGAAAAGGCGCGTTGTGCCAGAATTTTCCGCCGGACGAATACGAAGTACATGGAGAAAACAAGTCGCCGCTCCAGCCATTTCCGCGAGCCGAACAACGTTCATAAAACCAAAAGGGATTGCACAAGATGAGCGAAGCATATGTAGTCGATAAGAATCTGGGGCAGCCGTTGCTGTTGGAGGAAGGCGACCTGCCGCAAAAAAACGCCGATGGCGAGCCGGTCGTCGCGCTGACCGACGAGCAGAAATACCTCTTCGATGTTCACGGGTGGCTCTTGGTGCCCGGGGTCTTGGCCGACGACGAGATTGAAGCCATGCGCGAGTACGCCTTGCGCGTGCAGAACCACCCGGAGTCACTTCCGGAACACGAGCGTTCCCTTGTCGCTGGGCCGCTGGAGAAGCTGACCGATCATCCGGTTGTAGTGGGTTTCCTCAACGAATTTCTGGCGTTCCCAGGGCTGTCGAGCACCGAGTGCTACGGGTTTAGGATGGAGGGCAGCAACTTGCGCAACCCAGCGGCGACCCCCGACCGAGAGGGCGTTTTCAACCCGCACAATGGCAGCGGCTTCTTCCGCTTTGCCGTGGATTCGCACCACTACCAGAGCATTCCCGGCAAGTCCTTCAGCGGGTTGACGCGAGTGGTGTGGGAACTGGCTCCAGTCAAAATGCGGCAAGGCGGCACGCTCTTAGCCACGGGGAGCCACAAGGCTGCATACCCCTCTCCCGAATCGATTCAGGACCCGCATTCGGCCGTGTGGGAAACATACGAGTGCCCGGCTGGGTCCGTGCTGTTTTTTACCGAGGCGCTCGCGCACAGCACCTCGCCGTGGACCAATGCCGACAACGAGCGGGTGGGAATCTTTAACCTCTATAATAGCGTTGGCTCGCGCTGGAGTTCGTGGTTGCCGCCGGCCGAACTCGTCGCGCAGATGCCGCCGATGCGGCAGACCCTATTTCGCGGCACGTACTGCGCCGACAACGTACCGGGCTTTCGCTACGGCGGCCAAAACCAGCGGGACCGGCCGGTCGCCAAAAAGGAAAGCGACTGATGTATATCCAAGACCAAGTTTCCATCGGCGAACTCGACGCCGAGCATCTGAGCTTCTTTCGCGCGATTGGGGTGGACTCGATCCATCTGGACTTGCGCGGGGGCGCGCCCGCCGCCGGGCGTCGGGGTGGCACCGGCTCGGCGAATACGTCGCTGGCACAGGATATAAAGGCCGGCAAGGACTGCACCGATGCATTGGCGCAGGCGCGGGAAAAGGTCGAGGCGCACGGCATGAAGCTGAACAATATCTTCATGCCCGCTTGGGAGGAGATCACCTTGGCCGAAGAGGACATGGACGAGAAGATCGGCCACTGGTGCAAGATGCTGGAGAGCGTGGGCCAAGCCGGCATTGCCTGCGTGGGCTGGAACTTTAAACCCATGGGCAATTTTCGCACCCCTGCGGATACGGGTAGGGGCGGCGTGCAATACAGTACGTTCGACTACGCAGTTTTTGCGAAAAACCGGCCCGAACCGCACGACCCGCCAGTGGACGAGGCGCAGATGTGGGCGCGGATGGAGCGATTTTTAGCGGCGGCGATCCCCGCGGCCGAAAAGGCGGGTGTACGGATGGCCCTGCACCCGGACGACCCGCCGATTCCCGAGCCGCTAGGGGGCGTGGCGCAGATTTGTTCGACCCTAGAGCAGTTCCGCAAGATCTTCTTCGAGATCGCGCCGAGCGACAGCAATTGCATGCTCTTTTGCCAAGGGTGCATGACCGAGTTGCTGGGGCCAGAAAAGATCTACGATGCGATCGCCGAGATGGCTGCAAAGGACAAGATCGCGTGGGTGCATTTCCGCAATGTGCGCGGGCAGTTGCCGCGATTTACCGAGGTGTTCTTAGACGAGGGAGAGGTGGATATGCGGCGAGCGATGGAGGTGTATCGGGATAATGGTTTCAATGGGCCGTATATGATGGATCATACGCCGTCCTTTGCGCATGGGTACGGGTCGTTGTACGGGAAGGCGTATGCGATTGGGTATATTCGAGCGTTGATCCAGATGGTGTACGGGTGAATCGGGTGTAAACGCAGGACGACTTGGAGGAGAGACTATGCCAGTATTGAGCAAAGAAGATCGGGCCTTCTGGGAGGAGAACGGCTATGTAATCGTCCACAACGCCGTGCCCCAGGAAAACTTGGACGCGATGGTAGCGGCGATCTGGGAATTTCTGGAGATGGACCCAGAATGCGAAGAGGATTGGTACAAGTACCAGCCCTATACCCGCGACAATCGGTGCTCGCCGATATCAGCGGCGGGCATGGTCGAAATCTACCAGCACCAAGCCTTGTGGGATAATCGGCAGTACCCCAAGGTGCATCAGGCTTTTGCCGAGATCTGGGGCGAGGAGAAACTGTGGGTCTCGCTGGACCGGGCCAATATGAAACCGCCAGCGCGCGAGGATCGGCCCGAATGGTGCAACAAGGGGATGATTCACTGGGACGTCGATACGGCACAGCAGCCGGTGTCCTTTGGGGTGCAAGGGGTGCTGTATTTGACGGATACGGCAGAGGACCAAGGCGGCTTCCAGTGCGTACCCGGCTTTCACCGGATGTTCGACGAATGGGTCAAGACTCAGCCGGCGGATCGCAATACGCGCAAACCCGATCTAACAGAGCTGACGGTCGAATCGATTGCGGGCCAAGCCGGAGACCTGCTGATCTGGCATCGGTTGTTGGCCCACGGCAACGGCCACAATCGGTCCGATCGTCCGCGATTGGCGCAGTATATCACCATGAAGCCAGCACCTGCAGACGCAGAAGCCACACGCCAGGAGCGGATCACGGCTTGGCAGGAGCGGCGACCGACGCCCCGCTGGCCCGGCGATGAGCGAGATTGGGAACACCAGCATCAGCAGCCAGCCAAGTTAACTTCCCTAGGACGGAAGCTCTTGGGAGCAGATCCGTGGAATTAAAACAGACCTTTAAGGAGCGATTCAATGAGTAAGAAAATCAACCGCGCCGTCGAACTCCTCGCCGAGGATCAGCCCATCTACTACACAGGTGCCCACGCCGGACACGTGCTGACCTACGAACAGGGCAAAGAGGACGCTGCAACTTGGGCCGACTACATCAACGTCGGAATGGAACACGGCTCGTTCGACATGACCGGACTAGATGAGTACTTGCGCGGCTTAATCGCCGGCGGGCCAACCCGCAGCGGGCACCGAACTCCGGCGATCATCGTCGAGGCCCCAGTCGAGGGCCGATCCGAGGAGATCGTCCGCTACAACGCTTGGCAGTTTCGGCAGATCCTAGGCCGAGGCGCACACGGAATTCTGCTTTGCCAAGCCGAATCGGCCGGGGCCGTCCGGGCCTTTGTCGAGTCGTGCCGTTATCCTATCAACACCATCGGCGTCGGTGCCGAGTTGGGCCAAGGTACGCGCGGCGTTGGCTCAGAAGGGGTGTGTGCAGGCGTGTGGGGCGCGAGCCGCGACGAGTATCTAACCAAGGCCGATCCTTGGCCGCTCAATCCAGAAGGCGAGTTGCTGTTGGGGCTGAAGATCGAGTCGGTGGCGGCCCTGCCCCACATCGAGGAAATCCTGTCCGTACCGGGGATCGGCTTTGCCGAAATGGGTCCGGGCGATTTGAGCATTTCGCTGGGGTATCGGACGATGCCGCAGCCGTGGCCCGCAGAGATGCAGGAGACGCACGAGCGGGTCAAGGCGGCGTGCCGGCAAAACGGCGTGGCCTTTTTGGACGGGTCCACACCCGAGACGGTTGCGGAGAAAATTGACGCTGGGGCGCGCGTGTTCTCAGGGGGAAATGAAGAAACAGCCCGAGTAGGGCGAGCGCACACTCAGCGAAAGATGCCGGCGTAGCATGACGGGCGACAACAAGAAGCTCCGCAGTGCGGGGTGGTTTGGCGACGAGTGGCACCAGGGGTTTGTATCCCGAGGCTGGACCAAAAACCAAGGCCATCCCGAGCAGATGTTCGATGGCCGACCCGTGATCGGGATCTGCAACACGTGGTCGGACTTGAATCCTTGCAACGCCCATCTGCGGATCTTGGCCGAGCAGGTCAAGCGCGGGGTGTACGAGGCCGGGGGCTTTCCGCTCGAATTTCCGGTTACCTCGCTCGGCGAGACGCTGATGAAGCCGACGACCATGCTCTACCGCAACTTGGCGAGTATGGACGTGGAGGAAAGCATCCGCGCCAATCCGCTCGACGGAGTGGTGCTGCTAACTAGCTGCGACAAAACGACGCCAGCCTGTCTGATGGGAGCGGCGAGCGTAGATTTGCCAACCATTGCGGTGACGGGCGGGCCGATGCTCAACGGCAAGTTCCGCAATGAGAATATCGGCTCTGGCACAGATGTCTATCGCTTTACCACCGAGCTGCGGGCCGGGAGCATCTCGCGCTTGGATTACCTAGAGGCCGAGGCCGGGATTTCGCGCTCGGACGGCCACTGCATGACCATGGGCACGGCCTCGACAATGGCCTGCATGGTCGAGACTGTCGGTCTGACGCTGCCGAGCGGCGCGGCGATCCCAGGGCCGGATGCGCGGCGCAAGCGCTTGGGGCATCTGGCGGGCAATCGCATCGTCGAGATGGTGAGAGAAGACTTGCGCATGTCGCGCATTTTGACGCGACCAGCCATAGAAAACGCCATCAAAGTCAACGCCGCGCTGGGCGGTTCGACCAACTTCGTGGTGCATCTGTTGGCCATCGCCGGGCGGCTCGGCGTCGAGTTGGAACTGGACGACTTCGACCGCTTGGGCAGCCGCATGCCGCACTTGGTCAACCTAATGCCCTCGGGCGAATATCTGATGGAGGACTTCTTCTACGCCGGGGGTTTGCCCGCCGTGATCCAAGAGCTGAAAGAACATCTGCACATGGATACCTTGACGGTGACGGGCAAGACGCTCGGCGAAAATACCTCGGGTGCCCAATGCTACAACAGAGCGGTCATCGCCGCGATTGACAAGCCGCTCAAGGAGGCGGCTGGGATCGCCGTACTCCGGGGCAATCTCTGCCCGGATGGGGCGATTATCAAGCCGTCGGCCGCCTCGCCCGAGCTGATGCAGCATTGCGGACGAGCCGTGGTGTTCGAAAGTATAGAAGACTATCGGGAGCGGATTGACGATCCCAATCTCGACGTGGACAGAGACAGCGTACTGGTCTTGAAGGGCATCGGCCCCAAAGGTTTTCCCGGTATGCCCGAAGCCGGGAAGTTCGGATTGCCCAAGAAGCTGTTGCAGCAGGGCGTGCGCGACATGGTTTGCATCTCGGACGGACGGATGAGCGGCACGGCCTACGGCACAGTGATTCTGCACGTCGCGCCCGAAGCCGCCGTGGGCGGCCCGCTGGCCTTGGTGCAGGACGGCGACCTGATCGAGTTGGACGTGGAAAAGCGGTCGTTGAACATGGCCTTGCCCGACGAGGAGCTACAAAAAAGGCGGCAAGCGTGGACGCCGCCCGCGCCGGTCGTCACACGGGGATATGCCGGCCTGTATGTCAAGCACGTGCTCCAAGCCGACAAGGGCGCTGACTTGGACATCTTGGTCGGCGGTTCCGGGCCGGATGTCTATCGGGAGCCGAGGTAGTTAGCTACCGCTGCTGAGTACGGCTATAGCCTCGACTTCGACGAGTAGATCCGTCTCAGAACTTTATTCTTGCACTGGTATTACTGCCAGAGCGGCTCCCCGTCCTCCATCATACTCTGCAAAAACACCTCGTTCAGATCCACTCCCAGCCCCGGCTTTTCGTTCAGCACTACGTGCCCTTCCTGAATCACCGGCTCGTCGGCGAGAACCACGTCATTCCAAGTCGGGTCGTCGTAGCGATGGAATTCCAAGGCGAGAAAATTGGGCACACTGGCGCAGACGTGGGCGTCGGCCACGGTGCTCAAGGCGCTGGAATTGTTGTGCGGGGCAAAGGGGATGTAGTAGGTCTCGGCCATGTTGGCGATCTTGCGACACTCCGATAGGCCACCGCACTTGGAAATGTCGGGCATGATGATATCGACCGCCTGCTGTTCGAGCATGTCGCGGAAACCGTAGCGCAAATAAGCGTTCTCTCCGGCGCAGATCGGGGTGCGGGTCGAGTCGGTGATGCGCTTGAGGGCGTCGATATTCTCGGGCGGCACCGGCTCTTCGAGCCACATCAGATTCAGGCCCTCGAGCGCGTGGGCGAACTTCATCCCAGCGGTGGCGTCGTAGCGCCCGTGCAGGTCAATGGCCAAGTCCATGTGGGGGCCGACGGCCTCGCGGATCTGGTGCGCTTGGTCGACTAGATCCTCCAGCTCGGCAGGGGCCACAGACCAGTTCCAAGGATCGAGCTTTTCCGGGTGGCTCGCGTCGTCGAGATCAAACTTAATCGCGGTAAAGCCTTTTGCACGCGCGTCCTCGGCGCGCTCTTTGTAGTCCGAATGGGCGCTATCGACGTACAGGCGCACCCGGTCGCGGAACTTGCCGCCCAAGAGCCGGTAAACGGGTATGCCTTGGGCCTTGCCAGCCAAGTCCCAAAGCGCGACTTCAAGGCCGGTCAGCGCCGAAATCGCCAAGCCGGACATGCCGCCGCGGAAGATGTAACTGCGGCGGATGCCTTCAAAGAGCGCATCGACATCGCGCGGGTCTTGGCCGATGAGCTGAGCGGCCATGGTCTGGGTGGAGCCGCGCCAGCCGCCATCGACGTGGCTGGCCTCGCCGGTGCCGTACATGCCCTCGTCGGTGTGGATGCGGACGTAACGGTAGAGATAGTGGTTTACGCGCACTTGAGCGGTTTTGACATCCGTGATCTTCAATGGAGACCCTTTCTTCTATATGTACAGTTGGCCGATGGCGCGCGTGGCCGCGTCGCAGTACCAGAGCACGCCCTCGTGGATGGTCAGCCCGTGAACTTCGGTGGGGACCTCGACGCGGACCACCTCCCAGATGCGCCCGTCTTCGGGATCGAGGCGGTTGATGGTGCCGGCCGAGGTGTCGGCGACCCAGAGGGTGCCGTCGTCAGCCCAAGCTAAGCCGTGAACCCGAAGACCGGGGACGCGAAAGGAATGAACTTCCTCCCAAGTGTCAGCATCTATCACGTGAACGAATTGCGAAGGCGGCGAAGCCACGTACACCTTGCCGTCCTTCCACTCGAGGCCGTGAGCCCCCGTGACGCGGCCATTCTCCTGGTCGGCGACCCAAGCGACGACGCCATTGCCGGGCGAATCTAGCTTGGCAATGGTCTGGCCCGTAGCCGGATCGAGGCGGGCGATCTTGAGTTCAAAGGTCGAAGCGATCCACAGCGATCCGTCGCCGAGCGTAATGCCGCTGGAGTGTGCGGTATCGGTCTGGGCTTCAAAGAGGACTTCGCCGCTGTCGTAGTCGAATTTGTAGATCTTGAGGTCCACTTGGTCGATGCACCAGAGGCCGTCGGGCGCGGCTTGCAGTCCGTTGGGCTGGGGTCCGGGGCATTTGAAACGCTCTTCAACGCGGGCGATTTGGACGGTCATAGAATTGCTTTCTTTGCTAGGGGTTGGGATTAGGCCGGCAGGCCCATGAGGTAGTTCCAGTTCTGACGGCGAATGGCGCGCTCCTTGTAGTGGTCACTCTGGGATACGCCTAGCGGATTGGTGAAGTTGAGGATGTTGGTCACGTCCTCGGCCCGGTCGCGCTCGTTCCAGTCGGCGGGCTTGTTGGCCGCCTCGGGGTCGTGATTCCAAGTGGGTGCTGTGTTGTCCTGAGTGCGGCGAAAGAGGAACTTGATCATGTGGCGCTTGTGCGGCGAGCGGTTGGCCGCGGTGCCGTGCCAGAGGTCGTAGTGCGTAAAAGCCACGGTACCGGCCTTGACCACGAGCGGCACTTGGCCGCGGATGTTGGTGTACGTGGCCATGCGGTCCGTCGGCGCGTTGCGGAACTGGGTGCCGGGGACGATGATCGTCGGCCCCATGTCGGGCGTGACATCGGTCGGGTAGTACAGCCCAAGAAAGCGGTTGAGCAGCACGTCGCGGTTGTTGAGGCCGTCTTGGTGCCAGTTCATGTGCGGAGAGTTCGGCTGCTTGCAGTGCCAGTGGCGATGCGACTGCACCTCGTAGTCCGGGCCGAGCAGGCTGACGAGCGCGCCTGTGACGGCCGGATGGTCGAGCACTTGCCAGAGCTCGGGCACGGCTTCGGTGATGGCGTCGCCGGGATTGTAGTCCAAAGCGTCGAGTTGGGCAGCGATGGACTCGTTGAGCCCGGCGGGCAATTCCGGCTCGACGAGGTGGTAGCCGGTGACGAGGAAACGGGCTACTTCGGCGTCGCTGAGCAGATGCTCATTCATCGGCGATAACCTCCATTTTCTGCAGGATGAATTCATAGCCAATCACGTCCAACTCCCTGTCGTCGAACGGAGCTTGTAGGTGGGGGAATTGGACGATTTGCCAGCCGTCCACTACGGCGTCGTGTACGGTTGCGTAGGGCCAATCGGGTGCTGATTCAGCGTGGATTTCGGGCGCAAAGCCCGCGACCGGCTCAATGAGCGTTAGGCCGATGATGTTGGACATGACGCTAGGAGTGCGCGCCTGCAGGTAGAGCAGGCGTTGGCGGGGTGCGTCCATCGGGGTTGAATTACTCCTGTCGTGCGGGGTGTACAACGCGGCGTTAATATAGAACGACCGTGCTTTGTAGCCAATGACGCCTCTTGATAGTAACTCCTCTCTTCCTTAGCTTGCCCTGCCGCATGGAATTCTACTAGAGGAGAAAATATAAGGTGCAGTACAAGATCCTAGGCCGTACAGGCGTCAAAGTGTCTTCCCTGTGCTACGGTACCATGGCCTTTGGCGGCGATGCGGACGAGGCGACCTCCGGGCAGATGTATCGCTACTGCCGCGAGTTGGGGATCAATTTCTTCGACACGGCCAATGTCTATTCCAACGGGCTTTCCGAGAAGATATTGGGCCGATTGATCCAAGGCGAGCGCGACGAGTTGGTAATCAATTCGAAAGTCTGCGGCGCGATGGGCGACGGCCCCAATGACCGAGGCCTGTCGCGACGGCATATTGTGCAGGCCGTAGAAGCCAGTCTCAGACGGCTGCAGACGGACCGCCTCGATCTGTACTTCGTCCACAATTTCGACGAAGATACGCCGGTGGAAGAGACCCTCGCCGCGCTCGACGACTTGGTGCGCGGCGGCAAAATCCTCTATCCGGCCGTGAGCAACTGGGCCGCTTGGCAAATTGCCAAATCCCTCGGCCACTGCGCCCGCGAGGGACTGGCACCCTTTGCGTGCATTCAGCCCATGTACAGCTTGGCCAAGCGGCAAGTGGAAGTAGAAATCCTGCCACTGGCCCGCTCAGAGGGCTTGGGCGTGATTGCCTACAGCCCTTTAGGAGGCGGCTTGCTGACCGGCAAGTACGGGATCGACAAGCGGCCCGAGCGGGGTCGTCTCTTGCAGCAGGACAACTACATCAAACGCTACGCCAATCCCGTGTTCTACGAAGTCGCCGAGCGCTTCGTGCGCTATGCCGGCGACCAAGACGTACATCCGGTGACCTTAGCCGTCGCGTGGGTCATGGGACATCGAGACGTGACCGCGCCGATCATCGGCGGGCGCGACCTAGACCAGTTAAAGCCATCGCTCGCCGCGCTCGACTTTGCCATGTCGGCCGAGATGCGCGCCGAGGTATCGGCGCTTTCGATCGCACCGCCGCCAGCTACCGACCGCGACGAGGAACTGTTTTAAAGGAGAAAAACATGAGACCCAACAAGCTGCGCGAAAAACTCAACGCCGGAGAGCCCACGCTAGGCACCCACATCCACACCACTTGGCCTTCGATCGTCGAAGCCCTAGGGCATACGGGCGAGTACGACTACGTGGAATTTGTCGCCGAGTATGGCCCCTTTGACCTGCACGACTTGGACAACCTCGCCCGAGCCGCCGAGCTATGGGACTTGGGAACGATGATCAAGGTTGATGCCGAAAACCGCGCTTATGTGTCCCAACGGGCCATAGGGTCGGGTTTCGGCAGCGTGCTCTTTGCCGATGTGCGCGACCCAGACGACGCGCGGGCTTGTGTGCGCTGCGTGCGCGCCGACGCGCCCGGGGACGAAGGCACCTATGGAGTAGCTATGCGGCGCATCGCCTATATGAGCTATGGCGGCACCCCGGAATACGTCCAAGCGCTACGCGACGTAGTCGTGGTGTTGATGATCGAAAAGGAAAGTGCCGTCGCCGACCTAGCGGCCATGCTCTCAGTAGAAGGAGTCGAGATGGTCCAGTGGGGAGGGGCCGATTACTCCATGAGCGTCGGCAAGGCCGGCCAGCGCGGCGTGCCGGAAATTGCCGCCGCCGAAGAAAAGGTCTTTAAGACGGCCTTGGAAATGGGCGTCCATCCGCGCGCCGAAATCAACACAGCCGACGATGCCAAGCGCTTTCTCGACATGGGGGTGCGGCACTTCTGCGTGGGCACGGATATAGCGGTGCTGTACGGGTATTGGCGCGATCAAGGTGAGGCGATGAGGCGGGCGCTGGAAGGCGAGTAGGCCAGCAACGCTGCTAGTGGACTAACGATGGGGCCCGCCCTTGCCCGGCGGGCCTTTTTATGTCACCGCCGCCATACGCTCGTCCGCAGCCCTTCGATACCTTCGGACAAGGCGCGGCGATAGAGCCACAAGTCGCCGCCATACGCTATGCAGCGGAAGCCTCGGCGCAGCATCTCTGTTCCTTCTTCAATGGTATTGACCAAGTAGCCAGCGGCTTTGCCTTGGCGCTCGCAGGCATCGACGACGCGGTCGAGGGCGGCGGTGAATTCGGGGTGGTCAAACTGCCCGGGAATCCCTAAGAAGTTGCTCAAGTCGAAACCTCCAATCCACAGTATATCAATCCCATCTACCGCGGCGATGCGATCGACGTTTTCGAGCCCGGGGCGGTTTTCGATCTGAGCGATCAGCAAGCCTTCGGTGTTGGCGTGGTCGATCTTGCCGACGATGGAGCCTTCGGCGAAGTGGTCGTGGGCGATTTGAAAGGCTGCGCCGCGCTGGCCAATGGGCGGGTACTTGCCCGATTGCACGATGACCTCGGTCTGCTGCGCGTCGCTAATCATCGGCACCATGACGCCTCGGGCCCCCACGTCGAGGACGCGGGCGATGAAGTGATATTGAGTCGCCGGCACCCGCACAAACGGCTCGATGTGGTCGGCGTTGGTGGTGGCGATCAGGTCGCGTACCGTCTCGACGCTCCAGCCGGTGTGCTCCATGTCGTACATAATGAATTCAGCGCCAGCCTCGGCAGAGAGACGGGCAATGCCCGGGGTGCAAAACTCGAAGGTCATAGTGCCGATGACCGTGCCACCCTCTTTGAGGGTGCGTTTGACTTTGTTGGGTTTCATCCGAGTTGTCCGGCCTCCGTACGGGGGTCGCTAGCTCGATAGCGGTTCAGTTTTTCTTTGAGAAGGGGGTGTTCGGCAGCTTGATGATTGACGAGGTGTTGAGGCAAGCAGCCGGAGGCTACTTCGACAAGGCTAGTGCAGGCGCTGCGGCCGATGAGGCGGAAGCACTCGTCGGTCCAGCAAAGCCCGTGCGGGGCGACGATGGTCTGATCGGTGAGTGCCAACACCGGCTCGTCTTGGGAGACAGGTTCTGTTTCAAAGACGTCGAGGCCGGCACCGGCGATCTGACCCTGTTGCAGGGCGCGGGTGAGGGCCTGCTGATCGACGATGGGGCCGCGGGCCGTGTTGATGAGGTAGGCGCTTTCTTTCATCAGCGAGAACTCGCGCTCGCCGATGAGGTGATGGGTCTCCTCAGTGAGCGCGCAACAGATACAGACGTAATCGGCGCTTTGCAGCAACTGATCGAGCTCGACCAGTTCGGCACCAGCGGCGCGGGCCTGTGCAGCATCGACAAAAGGGTCGGCGGCAATGCAGCGAATGCCAAAGGGCTTGGCCAAGGTGCAGATCTCGCGGCCGATATTGCCCAAGCCGACCAGCCCCAGCGTGCGACCCGTGACGCCCATGCCTATGTAGTCGAGGCGCTCGTGCCAGCGCCCCTCGCGCACCAAGCGATCCTTGGCCAGCATCTTGTGGCTGAGGGCCAAGAGATACGTCAGGGCCATGACCGCCACTGGCCGGCGCACGCCGTCGGGGGTAATCGTCAAGAGCACGCCCTGCTCATTGCACGCTGCCACGTCAACGCTGTCGTAGCCAACGCCGAAGCGGGCGACGATCGCCAGCTTGTCCACTCCCTGCAAGGTCTCGGCGCTGACTATCGAGGCGAGAACTAGCAGGCCGTCGTAGCCGCGGATCTGATCGGGGCGCAGTTTGGTGGTGTTTTCAGCTAGAAACTCCCACTCGACCTTTGGGGCTTCGTCGAGCAGGTCGAGACCAATATCGCCGAAGCCGAGAGTACCGTCGGCCTTGAGAAAGTCGCGGGTGACGCCGATGCGAAAAGTTGTAGTCATGGCGACAAACAAGATAGGGCCTGACGGGCAGCTATCAAGGGGAGAGGCGGCTGTATGGGGTAGGGGTCACGTTGTCTGCGATTAGATACAGAAAAGCGGCTGCACAACGGAGACCTCGCCAGATAAAAAAGGTGGTTCGCATTTTGCTTATCTGTTCCTGGTGACTACCTTAACTCTAACTGAGGAGCAATACTGGGATGGCCCCTGAAACATCTGAGATAACCACTCGCGACGTGTTGCAGCAGATCAACCGCCGCTTGGAACTGATTGAAAGCGACGTGCGAGCGGTCAGCGAGAAGTTGGATGTGTCAGTTCAGACACTGAATGATAAGATCGACACGTCGGCTCAGGATATGGATGGGAAGCGGGAGGTGTCGTTTCAGACGCTGAACGAGAAGATTGATGCGTCGGATAGGAAGCGGGAGGTGTCATTTCAGACGCTGAATGATAAGATTGATGCGTCGGATAGGAAGCGGGAGGTGTCATTTCAGACGCTGAATGATAAGATTGATGCGTCGGTTCAGGGTCTGGATGAGAAGCGAGAGGCATCGGCTCAGACGCTAAATGATAAGATCGACACGTCGGCTCAGACGCTAAATGATAAGATCGACACGTCGGCTCAGACGCTAAATGATAAGATCGACACGTCGGCTCAAAAGCTCCACGAGAAGATCGACACTTATTTTCGCTGGACCATCGGCATCGTACTAGCTAGCTGGCTGTCCACCATGAGCGCGATCCTGTTCAAAGGCTCCTTGTAGCCTACCCTTCCTCCCAGTTCCTGCGATCACCTGCGCTATGTCGCCTCGCTAGTCGTGCCGCAGATCCTCGCGCTCCATCCACAGGCGCAAGATGCGCGGCGATTGCCGCAGATAGTAGAGATAGGGCCGATCCTGCCAGTGCTTTTTGGCGGTGCGCTTGTTGTCGTGGGGATGCATGTTGTACTTCCCCCGATAATCGACGACGGTCTTCTTGTGGTTGTCGAGGGCAATGGTCAGAATGCGCTGCGGCAGCTTGGCCGGATAGGTTAGCTGCATCGACCACACCGACCGCTCGCCCTCCGAGCAGCGCCGGGCATACGAGGCGGCGCAGTGGTGCATGACGCGCCCTTCAGCTAGCAGGTCGAGCGTGGTGCGCAGCTCGCGTATTGACCAACGCACGCGCTCGCCCGAGAAAGCGTCTTCTTCTTCCCACGCGAATCCGCGAAAACCAGACGCCTCCCACGCGTCTTTCTCGCCGAGGGCGTAGTCGTCGGCGTTGAGGTCGCCGTGCCACTCGTCAACCAAGCGCAGCAGCTTAGTGATGCTACGGCCCTTCATCGAGAAATTCGGCTGAGCCGGTGGCCCTTCAATGAACTGGCCGTTGGGGCCGGGCAATCGCTGGGGCACGAATTTCTGGTAGTGGATATAATCGACAATCGGGCCGATGTAAGTGGGTTCCAGCATGGGTTGATTGGCAAAAAAGAGCATCACCGTCTCCCAGAACGGCTCGTCTCGCTGGTAGTCCTTCAGCCGCGTGGATAAAACGGCCCGACACGTGCGTCCACCCATGCCAGCGAATTGCGCCCAGCGCAGAGCGCGCGAAACCGACCAGCGCCGATGGGCGCTGGGAAAAAGGTGCGCCATGCGCTTAGTTAGCCGCAGCGGCAGGTCGGCCTTGCGGATGTTCTGGCCGATGCCGATGTGCTTGAACCACTCCTGCTCGCGGTGCGCTGTCGGAAGATCTCCTTGGAGGAAGGCGGTGTCCATAAAAGGCGGCACCTCGTAGCGGGCTAGTAGATACCGGGTAAGGCTGCGGAACTGTGCCCGAGGGCTGAGGTGATCGGTGCGCCATTCCTCGACGGGCCGGAGCCAGTCGCCGTAGTGGCGGGCGAGCTGCCCAAGGGCGTCCTCGTAGTTGTTGCCCTCTTCGCGCGTCCGATTGAGGAATCCCATTTTGAGGCCGAGGAGGTCGGCGCGTCGCTCCACGTGCTTGAGCAGGCGATAGAGGGCTTGACGGCGCTGAGGGTCCTCGGCCGCGGCGAAGAGCGCGACGAGCTTCCGGCTGAGCGGATACATCTCATCTGGAGGGATCTCGCCGCGGAAGGCCCGGTCAATGAGGCGGGCGCGGCCCGGGGTGTGGCTGCGGCCGGGGTGCGGCGCGATCGGCCGCAAAGTGTCGGCGGCGAGTTGACGCTCGATTGCGAGCTGACTTTCGGTTTTGTCGCGCTGGATTGCCAGGCCGTTTTTGCGGCACCAGATGATATAGCTCGAAAGGGACGGGAAGCCGAGCGTTGCGGCGTAGTGCCGGAGGGCGTCGTCAAATGCTGGCCGGGCCAATGCAGTCGTCATGGGCACTTTCCTGAGAAGAGTTAATAAAGTAAAAGGCGCGAAAAGAGCGTAATCATGTCAACGAGAAAATCTCGGATGAGATAGGCACTCTCCTTCATCAGTGAGAGCCCGCACTCGCTGTCTGTCATTAGATGCAGAAAGCGGCTACACAACAGCGACTCCGCCAGATAAAAAAGGTGGTTTGTATTTTGATTATCCGCTTGAGCGGCCCCCAAAGCTTGGATCACTTTAGATGTGAGTTGGCCGGGTCTCGGCGGGCTGATAGTTTAGGGCTTGGGCAAATTCATCGGGTGTTTTATATCCGAGGCTACTATGGGGTCGTTGCTGGTTGTACAGGCACCGATAGTCCTCCACGACGACGCGGGCTTCGGCGATCGAAAAGAAGATTTCTGGCGTAAGACACTCGGCTCGAAAACGGCTATGAAAACTTTCGATGAGGCCATTTTGCCACGGGCTACCCGGCTCGATATACAGCGTCTGGATGTCGGCGGCAGCGCACCAATCCTGAATGAGTCGGGCGATAAATTCCGAGCCATTATCCGAGCGCATAAACGCCGGTGCGCCCCACGCTTCGACCAGCGCTTGAAGCGTATCCAACACGTGGTCACTGGGGATCGAACGCGCCGGGTGAATGACCAAACACTGCCGGGTATATTCATCTACGACCGTCAGCATCTTCACCGGCCGACCGTCGGTGGTTCGATCCAAAATGAAATCCCATGACCAGACATGGCCGGGATAGGCCGCCTGCACCGGAGTGCGCCGCGCCGACCGGGGGCACCGTTTCCGGCGCTCCACCGGTGGTACGCCTAACCCGGCTTGCCGCCGCACCCGCTGGACGCGTTTGCGATTGACCGTCCAACCCTCGCGGCATAAGAGCTGATGAATAAGCCGATAGCCCCAGCGCGGATGCTGTTTCGACAAGGTGATAATGCGCTGCTCCAGCCGCTGCCGCCGGTCGGTGGGGCCTTGCGGCCGATGATAATAACTCGAGGGCGCCAGCCCGACCACAAGGCAGGCCCGCCGCGTCGAGCACATCCCCTGTTCGGCGACATAGTGGACGGCTCGTTTTTTATGCGACGGGCTTACCATTTTTTTGCGTTGATCGCTTGCAACACCCGATTATCCAGCATCGCTTCGGCCAGCATCTTTTTCAACTCGGCGTTTTCTTTTTCTAACGCTTTCAAGCGCTTGGCATCGGCTACATCCATACCGCCGTATTGCTTTTTCCAGCGATAGAAGGTGCCTTCGGCGATGTTATGCACGCGACAGAGTTCGGCCACCGTTTGGCCGCCATCCGCCTGCCGCAAAATGCGGATAATTTGCTCGACAGTACGAGATTTGCTCCCTTTGCGCTTCATGAGTATGCTCCTCGTTAAGAAACAAGAAAATACTCACATCCAAACCTGTCCAGGTTTAAGGGGGCAGGCCATCACTCTCTTATTTTCGGTTCCTGCGGACCGAAGGGGTAGATCGAAACATGAGGAGAGGAATTATGACGATCTTTAGGTCGCTATTCTCATTGCTCATAATAAGTTCGATACCTTTATGGGGACAAGAGATTAAAAGAGAACTTCAACCTGTGGAACTAGGAGTGACGGTAGAAGACTATCAAGAACTTGTCGAAAAAGACAAAACCTATTTGAGGATCTGCACATTTCTAGATAACAAAGAAAAGGTATATGTTAGGCATGTATTGGACAGAGAGCTGAAATCTATAAGCGGGCAAATAAAAATAGTAAAAAATAGCAATAAAAACCCTGAAGGAATAGACTATCTAATGAATGTAAAAGTGATAAAACGCAATGATCTGCAACTGAATCCGAATGTGAAGTATTTCATAACCCGGCTACCTACATGGAGAGCTGATAAATCAGATAGGTCTATAGGCAAGGAGCCAGGCATCTTATCACTAATAGAGCTAGTACACGTAAAAACTAAAAGAACAATAACAAAGTGGTATTCCTACTGCAAAATTAGCTATAAAGAGGGCATTTTGATGCTAGATGAGCCATTTATAGAGGAGAAGTTAAGAAAGAAGATGATAAAAATATTCAGTGAAGGAATTAATATTGAGCATGATTAAAAGTAAAACAAGCTTAAAACAAGCTCGATGAGTTGGGCTGCTAGTAGCGTAAGAGTTCGACCTCAAACTACCCTATCTACTTCAAGATTTATTCGGCTCTTCCTTACCTGACTATTAAATACCGATGCGCTCTAGGGCCACGGCCGCATTGGCGCGGGCGTAGCGATCCTCGTCGTCGATGTTTTTGCGCAGGGCGGGCACAGCTTCGGCGGCGGCTGGGCCGATCTTGGCCAGTGAGAGTGCGGCGTTGTGGCGGACCCAGCTCTCGGAATCTCGCAGGCGATGGCTCAGGGCGGGCACGGCATCGGCGGCGGTCGGACCGATATTGCCCAATGCCTCAACCGCGTTGCGCCGCACCCACTCGGCCTCGTCGTCGAGGACGCGGATGAGATGGGGCACGGTGTCAGACGCTGTGGTTCCCAAGTCGCCGAGTACATCGGCGGCCGCGGCGCGCAGCCACCAGTCGTTTTCGCCGAGCAGTTCTACCATGTGGGGCACAGCGGGACGGCCAACAGCGGAAAGGGCAAAGACCGCGTCGAGTTGGTTGGGGTTAGTGTGTTCGTTCGCTAGGTTGGCTTCAAGACGCGCTTTGGCCTCGCAACTCAGCGCATTCAAGAGGACGGGCATTGCTTCCTCGCCGCGCGCAGCCAACGCATATACGGCGCGCAGCCGCTTGGCTTCGACTTCGGCGTCTAGAGCCTGACGCAATTCGTCGAGCGAAACCGCCGTAGAGGCTGCGGTGCCATTGGTGCCGCGCATCCAATCCCAAGCGCGACGACACAGATCGGCGGGTGGGTCGGTGCCTTCGGCTTGCCAAGTGCCGTCGCGATGGTCCCACGAGGGCGTCTGCGGCTCGCCCATGCGGGTGAAGAGGAACTTGACCATGAAGCGGTCGCGGTCGCTGGCGTTGGGCATGGCGCGGTGCCAGAGGTCGTAGTGAACGATGGTCACCGTTCCGGCCCGGCCGCAGAGAGGCTGTTCTTCCCGCTCGTAGGCTTGTTCAGACGAATTATAGTACTGAGTGGCCGGCAAAATCGCGGTCGGACCCATGTCCAAGCTAACGTCCTGCGGATAGTAGAAGGCCATGGTCCAGCGAGTGCGGTGGTGACGGACGTTCTGGTCGTTTTCATAGCTGTCTTGGTGCATGCCTTGGCCTTGGGACCCACTGGGATTGTGGTGGCAGTGGCGGTGCGGGTGGATGAGGTAGGAAGGGCCGAGGAGGCTCTGAAGTGCACCGTCAACAGCGGGGTCGCGGAGGATTTGATATAGGTCCGGGACTTTGGGGAGGATGTCGTTACCGGGATTGCCTTCGGTAGCAAATAGGGTTTCGATTTGGCGGTGGATATTTTGGTGGACCGCGGGCGGGTGAGCGGTTTGCACAGTGGTATAGCCATTGGTCAAGTAGGCTTGGACTTGGGCGTCGGTCAGGAGGATGGGTGCGGGCATGAGGCAGGCCTTTTTGGTGTATAGAAGGATCAACGCATTGGTAAAGAATAACGATAATTGGCCATGCAGATTGCAAGCGCCGCTGTCTCAAGTCAGTTAATACCACCACTTGACGCGGCGTTTTTAATTCTGCATAGAGAGCGGCACAAAAACTAGCTGCTTCCCGGACAAAGGAGGGATTGTGTCGGGTCTGGATTACGCGCTGATGGCGCTCTACATGCTCTTTTTGGTGGGGATGGGACTGTACTACAGGAGATTCGCCCAACAGAGCATGGAAAATTACTTCTTGGGTGGGCGCAAGATGAAGGGGTGGATGAGCGGCACCAGCTATGCGGTCACCTGCATGAACGCCGACGTAGCGCCAGCGTACTGCGGCATGACGGTCATCACCGGGACCTTTATCTGCTGGTGGTATTTGAGCCGCTTCGGGTTGGCGCTGATGATCGGTGGGCTGCTCTTTGCCGCGTGCTGGCGGCGGTTGAAAATTTTTACCTCGCCGGAATTTTACGAACTCCGCTTTGGCGGTGCGGCCGCGCCGACGATGCGCGCTTGGGTCTCTATGCGCAGCGCGTTTATCGCAGTGGTAGCTTGGACCGGGGCAGGGCTTTTGGGGCTGACAAAAGTGTCCGAGGCGCTCTTGGGCTGGTCGCGCTTTGAGACCTTTTTGCTGGTCATTCCGATCATCTTGGTCTATGTAGTGCTCTCCGGCTACATGGGCGTGGTGATATCGGATTTGATCCAAACCGTGATCATGATCGCATCCTCGCTGATATTGATGGGCTTGGTCTGGGCCGACTTCGGCGGGCCGACAGGGCTCTATCAGGCACTGGTCACGCAGTTTGGGGAAGGGGTCGTTAGCTGGCATCCGCCGATGAGTCACGAACTTTTGGGGGTGGTGGGGATTATCGCTTGGACGATGGGGACCGCGATCGGCTATGGCGGCGATGTGGCCCCGATGGCCGGAGCGATGGAGGGCCAACGGCTGCTCTCGTGCCGCAACAGCCGCGAGGCAACGCGGATGTACGTCTGGACCGAGATCGTGCTTTTCCTAATGCTAGCGGTGTTGACTCTGCCGGCTCTGGGGGCGATGGTCAAATGGCCGGGCCTGCACGACGGCAGCATGGACAAGGAACTGGCCTACGGTCTCTTATTGGGCCACTATCTGCCCTCAGGCCTTTTGGGGCTGGCGCTGGTGGCGATGTTCGCGTCAATCATGTCCACGGTGGACTCCAACATGAACTTCGGGGCCCAAGTCTTTATCAACGACGTGTATCGCCGCTTTATCAAGCGCGGCGCTGAGATGGGTCACTACATGGGCGTCGGTCGGGTGGTGATGCTGGCGATCATGGGCCTTTCGCTGGCGGTCGCGCTACAGGCCGAGAACGTCATCGATATCGCGGTCTTCATGCTCGGGCTTTCTTCAGCCGAACTGACGGCCAATTGGGGCCAGTGGTGGTGGTGGCGCTTTAACGGCAAGGCGCGATTGGCCGCCTCGTTCGGCGGGCCGGTAGTCTTTCTCCTGAACAAGTACCTGGTTTTCGCCTATTGGATAGACGCGGGGCAGGATGCGGCGTATGTGATAGTTCTCTCGTCGATTGCTGCGACGTGCCTGCTCTGGATCGCGGTGGCGCTCTGCACCGAGCCAGAGCCAGAGGAAAAGCTCTTGGCTTTCTACAAAGAGGCGCGGCCGATGGGGTGGTGGGGGCCGATCGCGCAAAAGGTGGGGGTTGAGACCGGTGGCGGCACGCCAATTATGCACGGCCTAGGTCTCGCCCTGCTTGGTGCGGTGGCCGTGGGAGGGGGCATTATCGGTTTTTCGGGATTTTACGTGGGGCGTTGGACCGTAGCGTTGGTCGGCGGGTTGGTGGCGCTGGTGCTGGGGGTAGCGTTGCGAGGGGCGTACACTCGATATATGCGTCGGGTGGGCGCGGACGAAGGGTAACGAGATGGGCAGATGCAAGCCAGCGTGGCATTGACGCGGTAGCTGGACTCACTCGACGATTCGCTTCAGCACCTCTTGCTCAAGTGCTGACAGCGTCTCGTAGAAGCTGCGCCGCACAGGATTGTGATGCCTGAGACCAATCAGCCTATACCAAGCTCTTTCAAAAGAAAACACTGCGACGGGACGGGGAGTATCGGTCGTATTGGGCGTGCCACGATGTAGGCACCGAGGATCGCGGATCAATACGTCACCGACCTTCAACAGCAACTTGCGTAGCGGCACATCGCCCTTCTCGATTCTCTCTAGGGCTTCTGGACGCGGCAGCAGATGCGTGCCGTCGGCCACCTCAAAAGGACCGTTGTCCTCGCGCACATCAACCATGGCAAAGTTCACCGTGATGATGGCCGGTGGCGGCACGTGCCCAGGCTCCTCAGGAAACAGCGGCGGCACATCGCCGTGCCATTCCTGGTACACGCTGCCTTTGGCCGGCGTGTCCGTTGCGTACTGGACCATCTCGGCATCATCTCCTAGTAGTCGCCTAACAATGGCGATGATACCGGGATCGCCGTGAATGCCGGACTGATAAAAAGGAGATTCAAAAGGCAACTGTATATAGTGCCGCATTGGACCCCGGTTGGGCGAGGTGCGGATTTCGTCGAGGTGGTCCTCGTACACGGACGTGAAGGCCGCAGCAACTGCTGCTACCGCGTCCACGGGTAGGTGCTGTTCGAGAACAGTGTAGCCGATTTGGCGTACCCAAGCCGCGTGCTCTGCGATCCGCTCTTCGGTCATTCCCACGATCCTAGCCATGCCAATCTCCGCATTGCTACGGCGCTTCCGGCGCTGGGCGCGCCGCTGGCGTCGCTGAGAATGCGTCCTCCCCCTCGCCCGCAATGATGGCAGAAAACTGCACGTATCCCCACATGTGGGGCTCGTGCATATTGATCACCCCCATCGGCGACCACACCCAGTTGTCGCAGGGAACGCCTTCCCTTTTCAAATAACCGCCCTTGTAACGCTCGAACTCCCATTCGACACGAGAGAAGTTGACCCGCCAGCGGTCGCCGGGATTGGGAGGACAGGCAGTGCCAGCGTATCGCTCCATGCTGCTCCAAGGGATGGCCACCTCCACCGACCAGCCCCGATCCACATCGTCCGAGCAATTGAGGGTGCCGTCGATCTGCACGGCGTGCTTGATGCCCTCAAAGTCGAAGCCCCAGTCGGCCTCGCCGCCGCGATTGTATTGCTTGGGCAGATATAGATCCCAAGCCACGTTGAGCGGGTTGATCTCAAATTCCATATAGTGTTCGCCATCGTCGTCCGGGTCGATGAAGATCTCGAAATCATTGTCTTCGCAAATGACCGAGTCTCGCTTGGTCAGCGTGCCCCACACGTGCGGCTCTTCCATATCGGCACCAAAGTAGAAATAGTCGTCGTCCCACAGCATAGCGACCCGAGTGGCAAAGCGAGGCAGGGGCTTTTTGTCTCCTTCGATGTCGACGAACAAGGGAGTGCGAGGGGCGCGCTTCCAGGAGGCTTCAGTGAGGTGGCCATCGATGGTGAGCGTTTCTTTGACTCGGTAGCACATGTATTGTTCGGGGATGATCTGGCTCATTGATCGTTTCCTTGGTTTTTGAGGATAGGCCGGGTGAGGTCTGAGAGACGCAATCGCTGCTTGCCGTGGTCGTCAAAATTGTCTGGGGCTAACCAAGTTAGGAAAGCTTTTTCCAGCTCCGGCCACTCTGAATCAATGGCTGCGTACCACGCAGTGTCCCGATTGCGGCCATTATAGACCGTTGCTTGGCGAAAAATCCCCTCAAACGAAAATCCCAGCCGTTGGGCGGCTGCCCGCGATGCTTGGTTCAGGCTGTCGCACTTCCAACAATAGCGTCGATAGCCCAATTCGAATGCCTGCTTCATCATGAGGTACATGGCTTCGGTGGCCAATGGCGTTCGCTGTAGCTGCGGGGAATAGTGGATGTGCCCCACCTCAATAGCGCCGCTTGCAGGTGCGATGTTGAGATAGCTCGCAACGCCGCATGCTGCCTCAATACGCTTGTCCACAATGGCAAAGAACAGCGGATCGTCACCTAGGCACTTCTCGTTCATCCAGTCTCGGCAACTGTCTTGGTCGGAGAATGGGCCGTATGCCAAGTAGGTCCAATTCTTGCCTTCTGTATCAGAGGCATTGGCCTGATACAAGTCGTCAAGATGGCTATCGACTTGCAGTGGCTCCAACCGACAAAGGCGACCTTCTATGCACTCTCGCGGCGGATTGGGTGGTGGCGTCCAATCCGGCAGTGCGAAGCTGATCGGCTGTCCAAGGCTGTTGGTACGATTGCTCATATCATACGCAGCGCACTCTCTCTGGCCGCTATCTTCCCATATTGCACAACGCGTCTTCGCGTCCCCGAACCGTGCAGCGATTAGGCACAGACGGCCGCGTCCGCATTCCAGCGGTTGAAAGGGGTATGCGCCTCTTGCGCCAGCCGGTCACGCGTGTCGCGCCATAGCCTTTCCCACGCCACTGGATCGCGCAAGACGCTTTCTGGATTAGCTCTGCTGCGAGCGACAAAGCCGGGGAAGAGATCGCGGCCCGTGGGCTGGCCGATTGGATTGTAGCGCAAGTCAAAGCTCCAGCGCACGTCGTCGCTGTTGTTGGCCAGCGAGCCGTGGATGGTGTGTTGAGTGAGGAAAAGCACATCGCCGGGCTGCATGGGCACTGGCATCGCCGCGTCCATGTCCATAAACAACTCGGGTATCCACAGCCCCCCCGGTCCTCCCGGGCAGTGAGTTTGCAGCCCTCGCCGATGGCTGCGGGGCATAATCCGCAAACAGCCGTTTTCGAGCGTCGCCTCATTGAGCGGGAACCACACCGTCAAGACCTCCGAGTCGTCGGCTTCGGGCAGGACCACGCCGTTGTCTTGGTGCCAGTTGGTGGCGCTGACTAGGGCTTGGCCGTTGTGGTTTTTGGGCACTAGGCGCTCAGGCGGTTTGAGGCGCACGTGCTGGACGGGGTTGGACCAAATCTCCGGGCCGACGATGGACTCGACCGCGTCGAGGAGGTCGGGGTTGGTAATGCAGCGAAAGACGGCTGGCCCGGCCCAAAAGGGAGTGTCGGCATCGATACCCGTCTGGGGCAGGGAGAAGTCGAAGTACTGGGCGTGGATCTGGCCGCTCTCGACGACGATTTGCGTCAGGCGCTTGCCAAAGGGCAGGTCGTCGTACGTGGATGCGATCTGGCCAGCTTGGTAGAGCTCGCGAGCGAGCTTGTCGAGGACGCCGTGGTATTCGTCGATAATGGGCTGGATGACCTCGTCCACATCGAGCATCCCTCTCACTAGTAGGTAGCCTTCTTCGTCAAAGTGTGCGAGTTGTTCGTCCGTCAAGCATAGCATATGCTTTCCTCCGTGGGTTGAAGGATTCAATCTGCGCTTGAATATAGCGCGATATGGTCCGTTTGCGAATAGTTGAAAGGAGAAGCGCCGCAATGGCTATGGATTTTCCCAAACTCGATGAAGCCCTGCGCTTGGAACGCTTGACGCCGCCGATAGACAAAGTGCGGATAGTGCTCGACACTGATACGTACAACGAAATCGACGACCAGTTCGCAGTGGTCCAAGCGCTACTCTCGCCCGATCAGCTCGCGGTCGAGGCGATCTACGCGGCGCCTTTCTACAACATCCGTTCGTCTGGACCGGGCGACGGAATGGAGAAAAGCTACGCGGAAATCCTGCGGCTATTGGAGCGGTTGGACATTGCGCCGGAGGGCTTGGTGTTCCGGGGAGCGACGGATATACTGCGGGACGACGCGCCGCAGGAAAGCGCGGCGGTCGATGACCTAATCGCCAAGGCCAAAACCACCGACCCGCTCTACGTGATAGCTATCGGCGCGCTGACCAACGTGGCCTCGGCTATCCTGCAAGATCCTGCCATAATCGAGCGAATCGTCGTGGTCTGGCTCGGCGGCCACGCGCTCTACTGGCCGACCGCGGACGAATTCAACCTCCAAGGCGATCTCGTAGCAGCGCAGGTAGTCTTCGACTGTGGCGTCCCCTTCGTCCAGATTCCATGCCACCCCGTGGCCTCGCACTTGCAGACGACGCTGGCGGAGCTGGAGCGCTTCGTCAAGGGGCGGGGGACAATTGGCGACTATCTGGTCGAGATATTCGCCGCCTATGCCCAAGGCCACTTCGCCGCTTCCAAGGTAATTTGGGACATGTCGGCAGTTGCTTGGCTACTCGACGCATCGTGGGTACCGACCGACGTGGTACATAGCCCGGTGCTGACCGAGCAGAAGACTTGGAGCCACGACCCGTCGCGGCACTTTATGCGGGTGGCGCGAACGGTGCGGCGCGATGCGATTTTCGGGGACTTATTCGAGAAATTGCAGAAATGGGCGGAAAAGCTCGACGCATAGCAGGCCGATTGTCAATCATTGCGCCGGAGCCAGTCGATTTGTAGCATAAATCCATGGCCACCGTCGTCCTCACCGAAAAGCCCAGCGTGGCGCGCGACATTGCCCGAGTCCTAAGAGCCAACAAACGCGGCCAAGGCTACGTCGAAGGCAACGGCTATATCGTCACTTGGGCATTAGGGCATCTCGTGCAATTCGCCGAGCCGGACGATTACGGCCCGCCTTGGAAGGGCCGCTGGTCCTTTGCCCAGCTACCGATGATCCCCGAGCAGTGGAAACTCAAGACGACGCGCTCGACCTCCGACCAGTACCAAATCGTCAAAAAACTGATCAACAGTCCCCAGACGGAGCGCGTCATCTGCGCCACGGACGCCGGACGCGAGGGCGAACACATCTTTCGCCTGATATACGAGCACGCCCGCTGCAAAAAGCCGTTTAGCAGGCTGTGGGTTTCGAGCCTGACCGACGAGGCGATCCAGAGCGGCTTCCGAGCCCTGCAGGAAGGAGCGGCCTTCGATCATCTCGCTGCGGCTGCGCGGGCGCGCGGCCAAGCCGATTGGCTGATGGGCATGAACCTGACCCGCGCCTATACCGTCCACAACAAAGCGCTCTGCACCATTGGCCGCGTGCAGACGCCGACCCTGTCCATGGTAGTCAAGCGCGACGCGGCGATTGCCAGCTTTGTAAAGGCGTACTTTTACGAGTTAGTAGCGCAGTTAGAAGAGGGCTTTGCCGCCAAGTACTGCAAGGACGGCCAGACGCGCATCGACAAGAAGGAGGAAGCCGAGCGCCTGCATCGCCAACTCAGCCCCAACAAGGTCGGCACCGTCCGCAAAATCGAGAAGAAAGTCAAAAGAAACCGGCCTCCCCCCCTCTACGACCTCAACAATCTCCAGCGCGACGCCAACCGCTGCTTTGGCTTTACCGCGGCGCAAACCCTCGAACGCGCCCAAGCCCTGTACGAAACCCACAAGCTCATCACGTACCCGCGCACCGAGAGCCGCCACATCTCCGAAGACATGGTGCCCAAGTTGCCCGGTATCCTCGAAAAGCTAGCGCACCCGCAGGCATCAGTCGCGCTGGAGCGCCTGCGCGGCGGACATCGGCTCAGCAGAGCGTATGTCGATCGCACCAAACTAACCGATCACCACGCCATTATTCCCACCGGACAACAGCCCGCCCCCAATCTCGCACCAGACTTACAGAAGGTGTACGACTTGGTGGTGGCGCGCTTTGTCGGCATCTTTCTGCCCGACCAACAGGTCGAGGAGACGACCGTCTTGCTCGACATCGGCGGTGCCGACTTTGTTGCCAAAGGGTCTGTCGTCTTAGAGGCGGGCTGGACGGTCGTCGCCATACGGCCTCCAAACACTGCAAAGAGTAAAGAGAAGGAAGACGACGACCAGCGGGCGCTCCCGCCGCTGCAACAAGGTCAGCAAGTTCACGTAACGAGCATGGATGTGGTCGAAAAGGAAACCCAGCCGCCGCGGCCCTACACAGACGCCACGCTCCTAGCGGCGATGAAGAACGCCGGCCGCGAAATCGAGGACGACGAGTTGGCCGCGGCCATGAAGGAATCGGGGCTGGGCACGCCGGCCACGCGAGCCGAAACCATCGAAAAGCTGATTCGCACCGGCTATGTAGTCCGCGACCGCAAGGCGATCACCTCGACGGAGAAGGGCAAAGCACTCGTAGGTTTGGTGGCCGAATCCTTGCGCAGCCCAGAGCTGACGGGCGAGTGGGAGCAACAACTCAAGGAAATCGAGGAAGGGCAGCGGCCAGTAGCGGGGTTCTACGAAGGAATCGCCGATTTGGTGAGGACGCTAGTGCCCAAGGTCCAGCAAGGACCGGCACTCTCGCCCGAGCAAGCGGCGCAAGCACAAGGCAAGCAAAGGGGCAAAGGTAAGGGCCGCGGCAAAGTGTTAGGGCCTTGTCCCAAGTGCAAAGAAGGCCAAGTAGTAGAAAACGCCAAAGCGTATGGATGCAGCCGCTACCGGGAGGGTTGCAACTTCACTATCTGGAAGACGGTGGCGCGCAAGAAGCTGACCGAAAAACAGGCGCGATTGTTGATGGCCAATGGCCGCACCGAAAAGATGCAGGGCTTTATCTCCAAGGCCGGTAAGAAGTTTGCAGCGCGGCTCAAATTCGACGATGAGTTCAAGGTTGTCTTCGAGTTTGATGAGCGGCCGCGGAATGGCTCCTCAAAGTCGGAGGGACGCCCCTCGCTCCACGAGAAGCCGCCAGAGGAGACCACCCAATCCACCTCCGCCCTCACCTGTCCCAAGTGCCAACAGGGCCAAATCATCGAGGGCCAACGCGGCTTTGGCTGCAATCGCTATCGCGAGGGGTGCGACTTCGTGGTGTGGAAGGAAATGGCGGGCAAGAAGCTGACCGAAAAGCAAATCCACACCTTGATCGCCAAAGGCAAAACCGGAGTGATCAAGGGCTTCAAAAGCAAAAAAGGCAGCAAATTCGACGCACGGTTGAAGCTCGGGCCGGAGTGCAAGGCCGCGTTTGATTTTCCCGCCGATGCGCGCTGATATGGCCCTTCAACGCTGCCCGTGGCTCGACCTCGACAAACCCGATTACGTCGCGTACCACGACCGCGAGTGGGGCGTCCCAGTCCACGACGACCGCAAGCACTTCGAGTTTCTCACCCTCGAATCCGCCCAAGCCGGCCTCAGTTGGTACACCGTCCTTCGCAAGCGAGCCAACTACCGCCAAGCCTTCGCCGAATTCGATCCCGCCAAGGTCGCCCGCTTCAGCGCGGTTACGGTCGAACAAATGCTCCAAGACCCCGGGCTCATTCGCAACCGCCGCAAGATTGGCGCGGCCGTAGAAAACGCCCGGCACTTCCTCGCCGTGCAGGACGAATTCGGCAGCTTCAGCGCCTATATCTGGCGCTTTGTCGATGGCGAGCCAATAGTCAACGAGTTTCGCACTCTCGCCGATTTACCAGCCACCAGCCGCGAATCCGATGCCTTGAGCAAAGACCTCAAAAGCCGCGGTTTCAAATTCATCGGCTCGACCGTCATCTACGCCCACATGCAGGCCACCGGCATGGTCAACGACCACGTACTCGACTGCTTCCGCCGCAGTCAGATTCTCAACGCGGGATAGCACTCCCACCGTTTCCATGCTCAACAACGCACCCAATGCAGCAGTCTGAAAAATTGTCAAACTAGCGCGGCTTGCGTATCGTTTCCGACCCAACCCCTTCACCCCACCAAGGAGCCTCTCATGCACGTCGGCACCCAGCAGTTCAATACATCGGACGAAGACCTCGAATATCTGGCCCGTCACGGAGTCTTCAACAAGAACGAAAACTTCATTGCGTTCCACCGCGAATACGGTTGGGACGTCGAAGAGTTGGTCGCCAAGAAGGAGAAGTGCGCTCGCTTCGGCATCAATATGGAGATGGTCGCCCTGCCCATAGCCCAATTCAACGTCAACGGCGAGGCCGTCCCCAACTTCATGATGGGCAACTACGAAGAGGGCGATAAGGAAATCAATCTAGTCATCAACATGGTGCGGCAGGCGGCCGAAGCCGGCATCCCTGCCATCAAATACTACCTCTGCGCCCTCGAAAACCAGCGCACCGAAAGCACGCCTCCCGGCCGCGGCGGCTCCATCTACAGCACTTGGGATCTCGAAAAGGCCGACGCCGATACGCCGCGCTACGACAAACCAGTCACCGCAGAGGAAAACTGGCGTCGCATCACCTACTTCTTGGAGCGGGTCATCCCGGTCGCCACCGAGTGCAAGATCCGCATGGCCTGCCATCCCTGCGACCCCTGGCTACCGCCCGGCTATAGGAGCGTCGATCGCGTGATGGGGGGCTTTGACGGCTTCAAGCACTTTATCGAGATCTGTCCCAGCCCCTATCACGGCGTCAATCTCTGCTTGGGCTGCATGGCCGAAAGCGTCGAAGACCCGCTCAACGAGGTCCCCGAGATCATCCGCTATTTAGGCTCGCGCAACAAGATTTTTCTCTGCCACTTCCGCAACATCGTCGGCAAGCGCAACAAGTTTCAAGAGGTCTGGCCGGATGAAGGGGTGATGAACATGCACCGCAACATGCAGGCGCTCAAAGAAGTGGGCTACCAGCACATGTGCGTCCCCGATCACGCGCCCGGGCACAAGGATCCCCACAGTATGCGCCAAGCTTTCGCCTACGAGTTCGGCTATATCCAAGCCATGATCCAAGCGGTGATGGACGAGAATGGAGCGAGCGCGTGACCACATTTTGCAGCGCAGAGACCGGCAAGGGGCTACTAGCGGCCTCTTGCCGATCTCGCTAGGTAGCCCATGAACACCGCCCATCCACTGCGCGACATCGAGCGCATTGACGGGCCGCCCGGCCCGTATCTCGCAGCAATCGGCACCATCTTTGCCACCTTCGGCGCGCCCACCCAAGACTCGGGCAATGTCTCCTATGGCGTGCAGGTCGGCGGCGAGCGCTTCTTCGTCAAAACCACCGATCCCGAGGCCGAGGTATTCGGCGACTACACCGCCCGCGTGGCGCTCCTGTACAATGCGGCTCGACTCAGGAGCAGTTGCAATCATCCGACCTTGCCAGCGCTGCATCGCATCGTCGAAACTTCACACGGTCCGGCACTTGTGTACGACTGGATTGACGGCGAGTGCCTATACGGTGGACGCGACGATCCGCAATCGGCGCATCAGCGATTTCGCCACCTGCCCGCCGACGCCATTCTCGCTGTGCTCGACTCGATCTACGACTTGCACGTCCAGCTCGTCCGACTCGGGTGGATTGCCGTGGACTTCTACGATGGCTGTCTGATGTACGACTTCGAACGTCAAGCTGTGCACGTTGTGGATCTCGATAACTATCACTTGGGGGTATTCACCAATCAGATGGGGCGGATGTTTGGCTCGACTCGCTTTATGGCTCCAGAGGAATTCGAGCGCGGCGCGCTAATCGACGAGCGCACGACCGTCTTCACCATGGGCCGCACCGCATTCGTATGCCTCGGCGACGATATCGGCGGCGCGATGGAGGAGGTCGTACGCCGCGCCTGTCGCCAAGAGCGCGAAGCACGCTACCGCTCTATGGAGGAATTTTACGCGGCTTGGCAGCAGGCGCGGCGGTTAGGATAGGTTCCGTCTGCTGTATCCTTCAGGTACCAACGCCGTATCGCCTAGTTCCCATTCTGCACTTTAACATCCCCACCGGCCTCAGAGCACATCCCCGCTGGCACGGTTCTTGTTTCCTGTTACCTATTTCAAGGAAAGGAACCGCATGCCCTCCACTGTCCTCTCGGCCGCCACGCTCGGGATTGACGCGTACCCGGTCCACGTCGAAGTCGATACCGACCGCAGCTTGCCGACCTTCACAGTCGTCGGCCTGCCCGACTCCGCAGTGCGCGAAAGCAAGGAGCGCGTCTTGGCGGCCATCAAAAACGCCGGCTATCAGTGGCCGCGCCGCAAGGTCACCATCAATCTCGCACCGGCCGATCGCAAAAAGGAAGGCTCGGCTTTTGACCTGCCCATAGCCGTCGGCGTCTTGGCGGCCTCCCGGCAGATCAAGCCCCTGGGGCTCGCCGAGTTCGCGCTCTTGGGCGAGTTATCGCTCAACGGCAACGTGCGCCCGGTGCACGGCATGCTTTCCATGGCCACATCCCTGCACCAGCAGGGCCTCTACGGCATGATCGTGCCGACGCAAAACGCCCGCGAGGCCGCCATCGCCAATGGACCGCTCGTCTATGGCGTCAGTTCGCTGAGCGAAGCCCTAGCCATTTTGACCGGCGACGCGCGCCAACGGCCCTACGAATTAAACGTGGAGGAAGTATTTCGCAGCAACGCCAACTACGGGGTTGACTTTGCGGACGTGCGCGGCCAAGATCACGCCAAGCGCGCCCTCGAAGTCGCCGCTAGCGGAGGGCACAATTTGCTCATGGTCGGGCCGCCTGGGTCGGGCAAGACCATGCTCGCCCGCCGCCTACCCACGATCCTCCCAGCGCCAACCCTGCAAGAGGCGCTCGCCACCACCAAGATCCATTCAGTCGCTGGCGTCCTGTCCCCAGGCCAAGCCCTAGTCGCCACCCGGCCCTTCCGCGCCCCGCACCACACCATCTCGGACGCTGGCCTCATCGGCGGCGGCGCATATCCCCGCCCGGGCGAGGTGTCGCTCTCCCATCACGGCGTGCTCTTCCTAGACGAGCTGCCCGAGTTCCGCCGCAACGTCGTCGAGGCCCTGCGCCAGCCGCTCGAAGACCACGCCGTCACCATCACGCGGGCGCAGATCGCGATCGCCTATCCAGCGGATTTTACCCTCGTCGCAGCGATGAATCCCTGCCCTTGCGGCTATCTTTCGGACGCCCGCCGCACCTGTACCTGCTCTCCGGCCGCAATCCGCCGCTATCGCGCGCGCGTTTCCGGGCCGCTCCTCGACCGCATCGACATCCACATCGAAGTGCCAGCCCTCGCCTACGACGACTTGGCCAACAAGCAAAGCGGCGAAGATTCAGCGCAAATCCGCCAGCGCGTCAACGCCGCCCGCCAGCGGCAACTCGACCGCTTTGCCGGTGAGCTATTCTGCAACGCCCAGATGAGCACGCGGCACATCCGCCGCCACTGCTCGCTCGACGACGCCGGGCAAGCCCTCCTTGAAAAAGCCATGTCCCGCCTCGGCCTCTCAGCCCGCGCCTACGACCGCATCCTCAAAGTCGCCCGCACCATAGCCGACTTAGCCGACGCCCCGATCCAATCGCAGCATCTAGCGGAGGCCATACAATATCGAGCACTGGATCGCAGTGGTCTTCAGTAGCCTTAGTGGCGGCAGCGGCCAACGCGGGCCAAGGGGTCGAGGTTTGAATAAAAAATCTTGACGAATGAACGGATTCTTAACTCTATCTTATGGCAACAAATACGAGGTAGCATCGTGAGTGAGTCACTGCCGCCCGAGCGGCCCTATCCATTAGACCACGAGGGACGCATCGCCCGGTTGGAAGGTATTATCGAGCAAATCGATGTCCGGCTAGGCCGCGTCGAAACCAAAATCGACAGCCTTTTACGGTGGATCATTGCCCTGCAAGTGACGACCTGGGGCCTCATCGGAGCCTTAAAGCTGTTCGGCTAGCGGGCGTGGCAGGTGGAGAACCCACGTCTGAGAAGGAACCAACCATGGCCCCTAGTCCCGACCCGCGCATTCCCTGGTACACTCCCGTCGGCGAAATAACCGTCGAAAAGCACACCCCAGACAAACCCCACCAAGGCAAGGTGCTGGCCGCCGTCCAAGCCCACGCCGACGATATTCCCCTCTTCTGCGCCGGCCTCGTCGCCAAGCTCATCGCCGAAGGCTACACGGCTTATTTAATCCAGACCACCAACGACGAGAAGTGCGGGCCGGGCACGATGGGCGAGACTATCCTCCAGAACGAGCGCGAAGTCGACGTGCTCGCCGGAGAGTTGGGCTTCAAACAGGTTATCCACCTCGGCTACCGCAATCACTTTCTCGACGAAGCCGCCCCCACCGAGCTGAGAGCCCGGCTGGTCTTTCTGATCCGCGCCCTCAAAATCGACACCATCACCACGTTCAGTCCTTGGGGCCACTGGGAAGAAAATCCCGATCACTACGTCACCGGCCAAGCCGTCGAAGCGGCGCGCTGGATGGCTGGCATGAACAAGGATTATCCCGAACAACTCGCCTGCGGCATGCAGCCTCACTCGGTCAAAGACCTCTACTACTGGACCTGCCGCCCCGGGCAGCCCTACAACACCGTCGTCGATATAGCGCCTCATCTCGACGCAAAGGTCGCCGCCATGAGCGCCAACAAGGCCCAAGGGCCAGCGGGTGCCCACGGCCGCCGCCTCAAGGAATGGCTAGCGCGTCAGGGCAAGTACCTACCCGCCTTGGGAGACGACGACGAGGGAGCCGACCGCCAGTACATCCGCCTCTTTGGCTTGCGTGAATACCAACGCCTCGGCGAGCCCTATGGCTTGGACTACGCCGAGGCGTTCTACTACATGCCGCCCAGCGGAACCTTTACCGGCGCGATGAGCGCAGCGGGCATCGAGCGCTACATCGCAGAGCACGCCGAGGACTTGGGATGATAGGCGTCGGATCGCGTGTTGCGGAACAGAGACTGGAAGACGCCGAGCCGTTTACAGTTTGATAGTGGTTTCTTTAAATTTGCCCGTACAACGAATTGGGGAGAAACCGCGATGAAACTCACGACCGAACAGATCGCAGAATTCAACACCCGCGGCGTCATCATCGCCCGCGAGGTGCTCACCCACGACGACTTGCAGCCAGTCATCGACGAACTGTCGGCGTGGATCGACGCCCGCGCGCGGACACTACATGACGAGGGCGAAATAGCGGACCTGCACGAGGACGCCCCGTTTGCCACGCGCTACGGCTTGCTGTTCAAACAGTGCCCTGAGATCGGGCACGGCATGGATATCATGCACTATCGGGGGCGGGCGATGTTCGAGTTTTTGCGCAACGAAAATCTGCTCGACCTTATCGAATCCCTCTTAGGGCCCGAACTGATCTGCAACCCCATCCAGCACTTGCGAGCCAAGCCGCCGCAAGCCTACGAAAACCGCGAAGGCCCTTCTTTCCACAACGCGCCCTGGCACCAAGACGCCGGCGTGATGATGCCGGAAGCCGAAGGCTCTGACGTCGTCACCTGCTGGCTGCCTTTGGCCGAAGCCACGGTAGAGACCGGCTGCATGGAGGTCTTGCCCGGCCTCGTCGAGACCGGCTACCTCCGACATTTGGCAGCCGGCGGCACCACCATCGCCCCCGAGGCCATGCCCCACATCAAACCCCTCCCCTTGGAGTGCAAACGCGGCGACGTGGTGCTCATGAGCCGCTTTACGCCCCATCGCTCCACTCCCAATTACTCCAACCAATGCCGCTGGTCGCTGGACCTGCGCTACCAGCCCATCGGCCAGCACACCGGCCGCACCGGCCACCCCGACTTTGTCGCGCGCTCCCGCCGCGATCCGTCCATCGAGCTGACCGACTACGAGGAATGGGGCCGCTTGTGGATCGACGCCTTTGAGAATCCCCGTGGCGTTGTCGCACACCGCGGGGAATAGAGCGGCGGTATACCATGGCCAAACCACGCATTTTTTTCGACCACGACGGTCGGCACCCGCTGATCTACATGTACGAGCCGCCGATGCAGAAAGAAGAGCTGGAGGCGGCGGTAGACGAGTTGGTGGGGACGCCAGTCGAGGCACTGTCGCTAACCCTAGGCGATGCGCAGAGTCTGCTCTATGATTCGCAGGTGGGCGCGTTGTGGGGACGGGATATAAAGAAGTGGCCGCATCTGATCTGGAAGCGGGCCAACCAGAATTTCACCCAATTGATCAAAGCCGGATGCGATCCGCTCCAGGTGCTCTGCGACAAAGCCCATGCCAATGGCCTGCTGCTCTACGCGATGCTATTGCCGCAGCAGGGACCGCGGGAGTTGATGTTGAAAAGCTGGGAAAATCCGCGCTTCGCCGCAGCCGAGCAGCGCGACCCGCAGCCGTTGGAGATCGGCAGCAAGGGCGGTGTGGACGCACAGTGGCCGGGGTATCGCGCGTGGGACTACGCTTGTGATGCAGTGCGCGAGCGGAATTTGGCGATTGTCGAGGAAGTGCTCGCGCGCTATCCCGTTGACGGTTTTGAGCTACAGCTCAATTACTGCCCCTATTATTTTCACCCCGATGAGATTGCGGCGGGGACAGGGATTATGACCGAGTGGATAGGTCGGGTTTACGCGGCTGTAAAAAAGAGCGATCCGGCACGAGAGTTGGTCCTGCGCGTGCCGGCAAATCTGGATGGATGCCGGGCGGTGGGGCTGGAGCCATTGGAGTGGATGCGCCGGGGCATTGTCGACGCGATCGTGCCCGAGGCATCGGGAGCGGCGGATCCGTCGGCGGATTTCAGCGCCTTCGTCAAAGTAGCACACGGGACGGCGTGTCGGGTCTTGCCGGCGTTACAGAGTCGGATCGACAGCGACCGGGTCGGTGAGGGGACGATCGAAATGGTGCGGGCAGGGGCTTGCAACTATTGGGCGCAGGGAGTCGATGGCCTCTATATCGCGCATTGGTTTGGCTGTTGGCCGTATAAGGCCGATTTCTACCAGAAACTGCGCGAGGTGCCCTTCCCCGAGACAATGGCGGCCAAGGACAAGATTTATCGAATCCCCGGCGAGGGCAGCGCGCCGGCACCGGAGGCGATTGCACCGAATGTCGCTAATCCGCTACCCATTGAGTTGGCAAAGGGGCAGGCGCTACAGGTGGGTTTTGCGGTGAGCGATGATCTGAAAAAATGGGACAAGGTCAATCGGGTCCACGAAGTGATCTTGCGGGTGCGAGTGCAGGAGACGACGGAGCGGGACCGCTTGCGCTTTGTTTTTAACGGCAAAGAATTACCGCAATCGCTGCTGCGCAAAATCAATCAGATGTACGTGATGGGTGCGCCGCGCTATCGGGTTTTTGGCTATTGGTATGTCTTTCGTTTGCCCGAAAAATTCAGGCCGGTGCAGGGGTGGAATGTGCTGGAGGTCGAACTGCTCAAACGGGACGGGCAGGCGCTACCGGCTGTCGTATTGCGCGATGTAGAGCTGGAAATCAAGTACTTGATGGGGAAGAATTACCACCGGGGTTTGATCGATGCAGATCTGGGACCGGGTGAATTGTAGCTCTGCACGGGGGCCTAGGTAATGCTTGTGGATCGACGCCTTTGAGAATCCTCGCGGCGTTGTCATGCACCGAGGCGAATAACGTGATTGTACAAGCGACTCCCTCACCATTTCGCGTGACCAATGGGTGGAAAACCGGGCGTTCTCGGCGGCAAGCAGACGCAGATTGACGCTTTCTAAGCTGCATTACAACTTAAGAAACCCGACTATCGCCTTTTAGGATGACGATTACCGCGCCAGCAAATCCGCTATCTTGCCAATATCTTGCCAAAGAAACGGCGCGGCGGCAACGCGGGAAAAAATTCATTCGGTATTGACATTTGGGCACATTATATTCGGGGCGGACAGCGGCAGGCTTTGCGCAGGTACCAGAGACGTATCAGCCGAGGAACTCACGGAGATTGAGGCGACAGGCGCTGGTGGGGGAAGGTAGCCCATTGTCAAAGTACTCTGAAAGGTGTTGGCACGGATGTCAAAGAAACCCACTGCTAGATATGAAGCGTCTATATAATCCATATCTATATGTGAAAGGAGCCGTTGCATGACACGGGATAGAACGCGTAGCAACGGGGGAAATGAGCCGAGCATTGAGATTGTCGAGTTTTCTTTTAAGCAGGGCAGTGAAGACGCAAAGGAAGAGGACCTCGCCGACGCCTTACGCGATCTTCAAGAGATAAACGACGAGGCCGACGAAGAAGGAATGCAGCCACCTTCTGAATTGGCTATCGCCAATGCGGATTGTCTGATACGAGAAATCTATGACATATTGCCACGTCAATATCTGGTGGAACTCCTGCCGGAAGGGGTTATTGCTATCACCGTTCCCGGCGGATTTCGGTGTTCAGTTATGTTGTTATGCGAATCTGAGGGCGGAATACTGTGCTCTGTTAATATGAACGGCAAACATCAGCGTAAACGGTATACACATGTGGACCAACTGCCGGATAGATTTCTGAGTGACGCCTTGAGTAAACTGGGACGGGAGTAAGTTAGTTGGCTCACATGAGCCTCCCTCAAAGTATACCTTCGGACGAGGCTTTGGGGCGGGGCGTATTTTCAAGCAAACAGGCACGCCAAGCTAGACGCGGGACAAAGCCCATACCCCGCCATGCATTCCTCGCACAGTGGGGGAAAGTGGAAATCTCCGTTGATCGGCTTGATTTCGCAGAGCCTGAAGAGATGGCGGAGCTTGGCGACAAAGTAGCAGTTGGTCGTAGTGTAGATCGTACGGTCACATTTTATGGCTGGGCCGTCATTGCTGCTAAAGACGCCGAAAGCAATGGGCGGCAGGTGGTTTACACTCCACAATCCGATAATCCATACCATACAGATATTATCTTGCCAGACTCCACAGCGGAGGACCGTGACGAACAAATTAGTCACGCCCAAGAGTTGGCGGATGCATCCCTATGGCGCGAACGTCCAGACTCCACGAAAACTGACGAATGACTCTTCGCGGATTGGCTCAATCAAAAATAAAATCGACCTAATCGGTTCCTCGAACCACCCCGCACGAGCTTGACCAAGCAGGCGGATTGCATTAACTCACTCTAGGCCGCCAACGCAAACCGAAAGACAGGTGCAAAGTGGATCTAGACAAACTGCTGAGCGACGTGGATCTAGACGAAATGCTGCGCCTCTACGACGAGGCGGCTGAGGAGCTGATGCAAGTCGCCATCAGCGATGGCCACTTTGCCGACCGCGATCCAAGCGAAATCATCTGGCCGGTGGGCAGCGACCTCAACGCGCTTGAGCGACGCGCCGAACTGATCGGCTCCATTCACGAAGGCATTCCCCCGCTCCGCGACAAGCGCCTGCAAGAGGCATACGACCACTACGAGCGCGTCGGCCCCGCCTACCACCAAGCGAACCGCCTCTACCTAGCAACGCGCCAACTCTTCGTCGAACGCGGCCGCGGCGACGCACTCGATTTCCACGCGCTCTACCAATCGGTCTATCTACACGCCCTAGGCCGCGACAACCCCTACACCCTCGACAAAGGCGAGGCCGCCCTCGTCAAGCTGCGGGTCGCCCGCGTGCCGCTGTCCCACGCCCACGCGGTCGCCGAGAAGATACAATCCGGGACGGCGCAAAAAGAGCCCGCGACCGACTCGGCCGACGATCCGCGCTTGGCCGAACACTACGTCTGCGAAATCGACGGGGTGCGCCACGCCGGGACGCTGCGCGACCTGCTTAGCGAGGTTGCCGAGCGCGTCGTCGATTACCTCGCCGCTGGCGAGCACCTCGCCATCCGCTTTAACACCTATAGCAACTTCATCTATCTCGGTATATCGGTGTGGAAGGCTATCACGGACGCCGACGTGCTCTTGGCCCGCATCGAGGGGCGGGTGCGCGTCCAATGGCACCAAAAGCTGTGCAAGCTGGTCCTGCTGGGTAAGGGCATGCTACTCAAGTTCCTCCAAGCCCACTCCGAAGATCCCGCCCAAATCAAGCCGAGGGAATTTTGGTACGGCCAAGAGTACAGCTACCTGACCCGCGACATGATCGACCTGACGCGCCGCTTAGTCGGCTACGTCAACCGCCTAGCAGGCAGAGCGCGCGGAGAAGTCGATCTGGTGGTCCTTCCGCCCTTGCTCGACGGCAAGGCCAAGGGCCGCTTTCTCGAATACCAGCACGTCGGACGGCGCCAGAGCCTCGGCCCATGGAGCCGTCGGGCGCGCCTCTTTCAGTGGGCTTTTCTCTACTACCGCACCGGAAAGAAAAAAATGAGCCTCCTAGCGGCTCAACTCCCAGAAGCAGAGCGCCTCAAAGCCGCCAGCGCCCAAAGCAGCGAATGGGGGAGGAAATCGCTGGACATCTTCGGCATTGAATTGACCGTAAGCGCCGATCCGCTCTTCGCCGCCACCGCCCGCGACCTCGATCTAGCCAACAAACAGGAGAAGGTCCTGTTTCTCCCCACGCACCGCAGCCTCTTCGACCATCCGGTGATGAGTACCCTGATCCACGACCCCCGCTTCCTCGAACTGATGGGCTGGCGCGAACTTCCCGCGCCGGTGAGCCTCGCCCGCGCGCGACTGACCGAACCCGCAACCCTGCGCATTGGCGGGCGCTCTTTTTCGCTGATTGGCTTTACTACCGAGGAAGTCGATCAGATCATGGAGAAAGTCGATGGGCACGTCATTATGACCCGCTCGGCCGACACGAAAAATCCCACGCGCCGCTTTGCCGAACTCCTCGCACAGCGGCCGGGCGTTGTCTATGGCGAGGGCACCACGGCCGCGTTTGAGCATCAGTGCTTGCCCATGCAGCACGCGCTCTTTGCCTATCTGCCGCCCGACGTGATCATCGTGCCGCTAACTTTTCGCGGCCTGCACTCGCTGTGGCCCAAATGTCCCCGGGGCAATCTCAATATCGGCAGCGGCCGGGTCGAAGTAATGGTTTGCCCACCCATGCTCGGCGAAACCACGCTCCTGCCGCGCAAGCGCGCCCTGCGCACGCAGCTAGAGCCAGCGACGCTCTTCCAAGCCGTACACATCGCGCGGCTTTTCAATCCAGAACCAGCCTAAAAAAGCGATAGCTGCTCGGCCTCCCGCCGGCGCGGCATGGCCGCATCCTCGCGCGCGAGCAACCGAGCGGGAATCTCTTCTACAAACGGCGACAGCGCGCACTGCACCCGCTCGCCATAGCGCTGGCGGGTGCGCGCCCGCAGCAACACCAACTCCTCTTCCGCTCGCGTCATGCCCACGTAAAAGAGCCGCCGCTCCTCGGCGAGGTCGGCGTCCCGCTCGCGGAAGGGAATGAGTCCGTCCTCCACCCCGCAGATAAATACCACTGGAAACTCCAAGCCCTTGGCCGCGTGCAAAGTCATCAGCGCGACGGCCTCCGGGCCTTGGGGGCCGCCCCGCTCTTCGTAGTCGGCCTCCGCGCCTAGGAGCACGGTCTCCAGTAGCTGCGCGAGCGTTCCGGTCCCGTCCGCAACTCGGGCCAAGTGCTCCAAGTCCTCGTCCTCCGGGTCGCCGAACTCGGCCTGCCAGCGGCGCACCCAAGCACCCGCCCCCTCCTGCTCGGCCCATCGCCTGTACTCCGCTATCCGCGCCTCTAACATCTCAACCCGGTCCTGCGCTGCGGCCGACAGTTCCCCCCGCCGAACTTGGCGCAAAATGTGCGATTCCACGCCCATGGCCTCTAGCGCCTGCCAACGGCGCACATCCTCTTGCGAAATCGAAACATAACGGGCAAACGCCAACGCGGCCCGCACGACCGGCGCTTGCAGAAAACCCTTCTGCCCGACGAGCCGGTAGGGCAGGCCCTCCTTGTGGAAGCACTCTTCCAGCACTTGGCCCTGTCGGCCGGTGCGGAAGAGCACGGCAAAGTCGGCGAAACTGCGCGTGCCCTCTGCGCCAGCATCGGTCTGCACCATGTCGGTGCCGCCGACCATGCGGGCAATCTCCCGCACCACCGCAATGCCCTCGGCCGTCTCGCTCTGCACCTCGATTAGGCGGATTCTTTCCTTTCCCGGACGCACGGCTGCGAGTTCAATGGCCTCGCGCCCCGGATTGTGGCCGACGACGGCAGCGGCGGCCTCGACAATATGCCCCTGCGAGCGGTAATTCGCGCCTAGATGAAAGAGTCGCGTATCCGAGAAACGGTCGCGCAAGTGAACGAAGTGGTCGGGCGAAGCTCCGCGAAAGCTGTAGATCGCCTGATCTGGGTCGCCGATGGCCATCAGGCCCGCGCCTTCACCCGCCAACTGCAGGACCAATCTATACTGCGCGGCGTTGAGGTCTTGGAACTCGTCTATCAGCAGATAGGGAAACCGCGCCCGCACCTGTTCCCGCACGGCGGCATCCGCTTCTAAGAGGCGCAGCAAGTCCAAGATAATATCGTCGTAGTCGCAGGCTCCAGATGCGTGTAGAGCTTCCTGATAGGCGTCGTAATGCGGTCGCCACTCCTCGGCGATCTCATCCGGCTCCTGAGCGGCGGCCTTGGCCAGCGAGATGGCTTGACTAGCGGCGGCGACCGGACCCGACAATCCAGCATCCGCCAGCGCCCCTTCCAGCAACCGGCGCGCTTCCACCTCGTCGAGCACCAGCTTTGGCTCGCAGCCCAACTCCCGCAACAGCGACAACGCCAAGCGGTGAAAGGTCCCCACCTGCATCGCACCCAGCCCACCACCCAACAATGCGCTCAGCCGCTGTCGCATCTGTCCAGCCGCCCGCCGGGTAAAGGTAATGGCCATGATCTGCCCCGGATCCACGCCATTTGCGACCAGCCGGGCAATGCGCCGCGTCAGCACCCGGGTCTTACCCGACCCTGGCCCAGCCACGACCACTAAAGGCCCTCCTTCGGCCTCTTCGATTTGACGCTGTGCGTCGTCGAGCGCGTCCGCGTCCTGCTCCACTTGTGTGGTGCTATCAGGCCTTGGCACCTGTACCGGTGAGACGTGAACTTCCTCAGCCGTCTTCACGACCGCCGGTCCCAAGTCGAACAGCGCACCCTGCCCTTGTAAGCGCGCCCGCTCCTCCTCGCTAAACACGCTGATTACGCCGTACTCCCCATCGTGGCCGGGGTAAATGTCCACCTCGCCGCAGCGCATCCGGCGCACGCCCTCGGCCACCAACGGCCCGGCGCAACTTTCAATCGCTTCAAGTCCGGCGCGGCGCAATACTTCGAGTTCCGGCCCTATCTCGGCTAGGAGCCGGTCGTACACAGCGCGGACTTTCTTGGACTTCGGACCAACACCAACCGCTGCGCCGATCACTTCGTCGAGCGGGATCAAGTACTCATAGGGCGGAGCAACCTCCGGTCGAAACCCCTCCGGACGGTCGGCTAGCTTCTCCACCCGGTGCAAAACCCCCACCGTCAGCTTGCGTCCGCACACCGGGCAGATCCCCTCGGCGGCCAGCGTTTGCGCCGGCTTGTAGCACACCGCGCACTTGCGGTGGCCGTCGTAGTGGTACTTGCCTTCTTCGGGGTAGAACTCCAAGGTACCCAAAAAGCGCGCTGGATCGCGGTCTTTGAGCGCAGAGTAGATGCCCGGATACGAGCACTCCGTGTCAAAGCACGTGGCCTCGCGGGCCAGCTTTTGCGGCGAGTGGGCGTCGGAATTGGATACGATCGCATAGCGGTCGAGGGCCGACAGTCGCCAGTTCATCGGCGGATCCGAGGACAAGCCGGTCTCCACGGCGAAGATGTGCGGCAACAAATCCTCGTAGCACTCCTCCAACGATTCAAAACCCGACGATGCCCCCAACGCGGCAAAGTGCGGCGTCCATATATGGGCCGGGATGAAGAGCACGCTCTCGTCGGCTTCGAGACAGATTTCTAAGAGGTCGCGGCTGTCCAACCCCAAGATGGGCCGGCCGTCGGAGTGCAAGTTGCCGATAGCTCCGAGGCGGCGGTTGAGTCGAGCTACGGATTCGAGGGAGGGCAGGATGACGACGTGGTGGATTTTGCGGGTTTTGTCGCCCTTCTTGTAGATGGTGCTGATTTCCACCGAAAGCATGAAACGCACGGCGCGACGGCAGCGCTCGGGCAACCCTTGTTCCACGGCGGCGCGACGACCGGGTTCGAGTTGGTACAAGCCCTCTTCAGCCGGTTCGAGTTCCTCAGATAGCTCAGCAAACCACTCTGGATGCGTGTAGTCGCCCGTGCCGACCACGTCAACGCCCTTGAGTGCCGACCACTTGTGCAAATTAGAAGGGTTGAGCTCGCGGCTCGTCGCTCGCGCAAAGCGCGAGTGCAGATGCATGTCGATTGTGAACTGCATTTCGGATCCCCGTTGACTTGTAGGGTTGCCCTAATTCCGCTCGACCCAGTTGGCAACCACAATCCCTACAGCCACCAATCCCATGCTGGCCAGCAGATAGGGCGATATGGCCTCGTCCAAGAGCGCGGCACTCAACAGCACGCCCACCACCGGCGTAGCAAAGCCGAAGCCTCCCAATCGCCCCGGTGAGTGGTGTTGGAGCAGAAAAACTAGAATGATAAAGCACAGCCCAGCGACGACGATGCCTTGGTAGAGTACGCCGGCGATGACCGGGCCGGTTAGAACGTACTCGGCCTCGGATTCTAAAAACGCGCTCCAAGCGGCAAACAGCGGCAGGCTTAGCACGGCCTGCCAAAACAGAACCTGATAGGGGTTAAGCCCCTGCACCAGCCGCTTAATTACCACCTGCCGCAAACCCAACAACAAACCGCTGGCGGCCACCATCGCGTCGCCGAGCAGGTACTGCGTCTCAGCCAGCGCCAGCGACTCCCAAAACAGCAACACTACGCCGGCAAACGAAATGAGCAAGCCAAACCACTGCCCTAAGCCCAAGCGGTCGCCGACGAGCAAGTGCGCGAAGAGTGCCGTGAAGAAGGGGTAGATATTGACCACCACCCCCGAGCGGCTGGCCGTGGTGTATTGAGTGCCTGCGTTCAAAAGCCATATTTGCAGCGCGAAAAGCAGTGCCAAGCCGCCCAGCCCTTTCCATTCGCTGGAGGGTATGCGCAACTGAATACCAGCAAAAAGTGCCCCGACCCATACGGTCAGGGCACCCAATGCAAAGCGCAAGCCCGCCATCGCCGCCGGCGGCACCCCATCGAGACCCACCTTGATCGCCACCGGATTGCCGCCCCACAGCACGGCGGTCACAAGGGCTAGGGTGCCGGCCTTTAGCCCGACGGCCTCATTGCGGATTTCGGTGGCCAATTTACTCGATGATCTCGGCCTTGACGATATAGTCTAGGTTGGGAAAGTTTTCTTCGAGATAGGCATTGCCGTTCATGGTAATCTGACCTTGGTTTGGCTGCTGACCGTACTCGGCGTTGATCGCATCGACCACCTCCATGCCTTCTACCACCTCGCCGAAGGGCGCAAACCCCATGCCGTCGAGTTTGGAGTTGTCCCCCAAGTTGATAAAGAGCTGGGTTGTACGCGTATTGGGCTGGTTAGTTTTGGCGTACGTGATCCGTCCGCGCGTATTGACCTGCTTGACGGGGTCGTCGAGGATATTGGCCTGACGCCAGGCCATGTTCAGCTTTGGATCGCCGCTCAGGCCCCACTGCACCACAAAGCCAGGCATCACGCGGAAGAAGCGCTGCCCGTCGTAAAAACCGTTGCGAACCAAGTTGTAGAACCGGTCTGCCCCGATCGGTGCCCAATCGCGCGTCACTTGGATGACTACCGAGCCAGCGCTAGTCTCCAAGCGCACTGAGAATTCGTCGGGTGCCTGCTCGTTCAAGGCCTCGCCTGTAGGATCCATTAAGATCTCCTTGCTTGTTTCTCCACCTTGACCGCCGGTTCCACAGCCGAAAGCCCAAAGTGCGATGATTAATAGTGCGCTCCGCTTCATAATTTTATGCCTTTATGCTTGGTGTGTTTGTCGATTTCCGCTACAGCCCTTTCACGGCTGCGACGAGCGCCTCAGTCGTAATGCCGAAGTGTGCCCACGTCTCTATATGGCCTTCTGACGGAGCCGTCGTCGGATCGGTAATGCCGATGTGCGCCGCCGGAATGCCCAAGTCGCCGGCAACGCCCGCCACCAACCCGGCGAAACCGCGCACGCCAGTATTGGCTGCGCCGATCAGACCGTCTTCGATGGTTGCTACACCCTTGGGATAGCGACCCATCAACTCTTCTAAGGCCGCGGCAGGCAGCGGCAGCCCATTGATTATATGCACATCCACCCCACCTTCGAGCTGCTCAGCCGCCTCGCCAGCCAGAAAAGCCGGCGCACCAAAAGCCAAAATCGCCCGCTCTGCTCCTGCGTAGGTGCGATAGGCCGTCATCGACTCCCAATCGTCGCCCGGCTCCCACAGCGGCCCCGAGCCGTCTTGCTTTTCGAGGATGGGCAGGGAATCGCGCGGGATGCCGATGATGTGCCCTCCGTAGTGCGCCGCCATATCGCAGACAGCCAAAAACGCCGCCCGCGCATCGGCTGGTCCGTAGAAGCGGTGCAAATAAGGCAAATAGCTCAGGCCAACGTTGATCCACTCCAAGCCCCAACCCGAAAAGTGATCGCGCCCCGTGCAGGCCCCCACGTGCGAGACGTGGAAGGCGACGTTGAGGCCCTCGTTGACGCCGGTGAGATTGCGTTGGTAGCGCCAGACGTCAAAGCCCTCGCGGGCAATACCCTCGTAAAAGGCGGCAAACGTCGATACCACGTTGAACTGCGGACCCGGCCCACTCATCGCCAACCCGTCGGTAATCAGACAAGCGGCTTGCTCCTCAATGCTCATCTCGAATTGGTGATCCGCGGCCAAGAACCCGCGCGCCTTCGCCAGCTTGGTCGAGGGATCTAGGTCGCAGCTAACTACGAAGACGTCGTCGGGAAAATGTTCGGCCACCGCTGCGTACGCAGCCTCAGACCCGGCGCGCGGACTTTCGCGCTCGCCAACCTCGGGCAAGCTGACCTCTTTCTTGATGCTTTCGGGCAGAACCAAATTGCGGCTACCGGGGACGGGTCTGGCTCGGGTCTCAACTTGGCGCTTCTCGCCTCGGCGCAGCGTCGCTAGGGCCTGGTCCACAACCGCTGTCTTTCGGAACATCGGATTGCTCAGCACCTGCGCGGCGTCGCGGCCCTTCATGTGGCCGTCGTGATGCCCTTCGCCGCCGGGGAGCTTGTTGACCAAAAAGAGGCACTCGAGCATCGGCACTACGTCGCGATAGCTCATCAGCGAGCCGGGGACCCAGATGCGAGTGCTGGGATCGACGCCGTGCTCAGCGGCGAACGCTGCGACCTCGGAACCAATGCCCAGGCGCTCGCCAAAGTCGCCGAGTTGCTCGTGCGTTCCCGTGGGATAGATCAGCGTCGGCCGGCCCTGCTGCGCCAGTTTGTAGCCTTCGACATAGGTTTCGTAGAGCACCGCAGCATCGTGCAGGGTCCCGATCTCGATGACTTCCACGCCCATCGCCGCGACAATCGGACGCGGGTCCTTGTCCATAATGCCCTCGGTCGCGCCCGAAAGCTGGATCCCGTTGCGGTGCATGACGAAAGTGATCGGCGCTCCGTGGACGGCTGCGCCGTTGAAGCCGTTGAGCGCTTGGCCCGAAATGTAACCAGCGTCGCCACAGTGGCAGATGACCCAGCCGCCCTCGCTGCGCTTGGCCCGCTTGCCGAGGGCTTGGCCCACAGCCACCGGAATCATCACCCCCAAGCGCCCGCCGTTGAGTTGAGTGCCGCCCGGCAACCAAGACACGTGCCCGGGAGCGTCGAGTCCGCGGCGAAAACCCTCGACGACGATCTCCTCATCGATAAAGCCCAACGCCGCTAATGCTGCGTAGTAACCCACAGAAGTATGGGCGTGTTCGATAGTGTATTCGATGCGCTCGTAGTCGGTGATCGCCAAAGTCAGCAAGAGCGACGGAATCAACTCCAGACCGCCACCGAGGTGATCCAGTTCGCCGATTTCGGCCAGTGAGGCCAGCGAGCGGATCGCGGTCGCGGCTGCTTCGATCTGCAAGCCCTCTAGGGCGTCGATTTGCTCTTGGTACAGCGCTTGTTGGTTGCCGATATCCACGGTGAGCGGCAAGACCTCGGAATGCACTTTCTCGCCTAGATAGCGCACTCCGCCCAACAGCTCTTTGTTGCGCTGCCGCTGACCTGTTTGCGCCGCTTCGATCCCCCGCATGTAGAACTCCCTAAGTGGGTATTTTTAATTGAATGAAAGAGTCGTAAAAGTATAAACCCAGCACCGAATGCGAGCAATTAACGCGGCTTGAATTGCACGGCCAATTTCTCTGCCCATGCCTTGTTCGCGTCGATCGTGCGCCCGGCATTGTGCGGTGTGTGTACCACGTTGTGCCGCCCCAGCAGCGGATCGTCTAAAGGCAGCGGCTCCTGATCCCACACGTCCGCCGCCAAGCTCAGTTCATCGGCCATCACTCGCCGCCGGATCGCGTCCGTATCGCAGATCTTCGCTCTGGTCACCAACACCACCAGACAGCCCTTGGGTAGCGCGTCAATGTGTTCAGCCGCGACCAAGCCGCGCGTCGATTCCGTCAGCGGTACCATGGGCGCGAACACTTCGGCATCGACGACTAGCTGCTCCAGATGGTACTCGCGGCGCGACCCAGCCCGGTGAAAGCACGGCTCCGTGGCAAACGGATCCCAAGCCGCCACATCGGCTCCCAGCATCGACGCGAAGCTGGCGTAGCGGCTGGCGATATTGCCGGCCCCTACGATCCGCACCCGCTTGTCGCACAGCGTGCCACTGGCAAAGGCCGGGTCGTCGCCAAACTGGTGCCCGCGCGCCCCGGGCTGGCCCTGACCCCCAGGCGGGTCGTAGTCCCAAGGCGCTTGGCTTTGGATGATCTCGCGGTGCAACTGCGGGATTCGCCGCAGCCCGCACAGCGTCAAGGCCAAGCCAAATTCCGCCACAGTCTGCGACCAAAACCCCTCGCTCGGATGATTGTAAACGGTGATTCCAGCCTCGGCCAGATACTCGCTACAGCCCTCGCCTAGCCGCCGGCCATAAGACCCCTGAAAGGTCGCCTCCTGCAAGGCCGTAAAAAGTCGCAGACACGTCAGACTCACCGGCACCCCTAGCGTGGCCAACCGCGTCACTTGGCTCGGGTCTTCGACCACCTCGCCCAGGGGCCGCTCGTCTCCGTGCGCTAGGCGCACAAAGCCCGCTTCGGGCCACAAGGTGCGGAAGTGGTCGGCGGCAAAGGGCCAAACTCCGTCAAAATCTGGATGAACGACGATCATATCACTCATGTTATTCGCTCTCCTGACAAAAAAACGGCTGCGTCCAAGCAAACGCCTCTCCTGCGCCCCAACACTCAAAGCGCACGTATCCCGCTCGCTCCGGCACTTCCACCTCAATTTCCCGCCCATCGGCCACGGCTATCCGCTTCGCTCCAGCGCGCAAAGCCACGATCCGCGCCGCATTCTCCGTCTCAATCCAGATCCTGTTTCCCTCGACTTGGATCTGGTTGATCTCAACACCCGTCGAGGCGTAAAACCGACCGGCGCGCAGGGCCTCCAATACGCCGCTGGCGGTCTCCTCCTCTACGTAGGCCACATTCCACCCCAACCCCACATCGCCCTCGGCCGCGTGGCTGTCGTCGTTGGCAAACCCCCACAGGCGTCTTCCCGCGCTCAGCAGCATGTCCCAGCGATTCGTCGCGTAGGGGCTGCCCTCCAAGCGGCAGATCACGCCGTTGTATATCTCCAAGCCCACGTAGCCCTCGCAGGCCTGCAAAAGCTCCTGCGGACAGTGGTTGAAATTGCCGTGCCAGTTGGGGTGGTTGAAAAGGGCAAAACCACCGCCCGATTTGTTGACCTCGTCAATTACTCGTTGCCGGTCCGCATGCGGCGCGACCCACCCTGCGTCCCCCACGTGCAAAACATGCGGGCCGTTGGCTGAGATTTCATTGCCCGGAACTAGGATCATCCCTTGTGCATCGTATTGCCCGTAGTCTTCCAAGGACGTATAGATGTCGTGATCGCTGATCGCCAAGAAGCCGTAGCCGCGGCCCGCGTAATCGTCGATTACCGCTTGGTGATCGCGCTCGCCGTCGCTGGCGGTCGTATGCGTGTGCAGGTTGCCGACTAGCCAGCGTCCTCCGCTCAAAGTCTGATAGGGATGTTCGATCATTGGTTTCTCCTCGTTGGGAAGCGGCCTCAAAATACAGGAGCACTCTGCGGGCGACAAGGGAAGGCTCGCCGGGCAGTGTTGACGCGAAAAGTAAGTGGCCGTTTAATACAGACCCGTGCAGAGATAGACTTTAAACACATGATCGAAATAGGAACCCGATGAAAATCACCGACATCCACACGCTTTCGCTCTCGCGCGCCCACGAGCCTGAGCTTCAGTGGTACAGCGCCACCTTCCACGTGCCCAAGGCCGACTGCTCGATCTGCATCATCGAAACCGACGAAGGCTTGCAGGGCATCGCCGAGCCTTGCGCGTACGGCGTGCCACCCGCAATCGCCGCTCGCATCGACGAACTCAAGCTCAGTCTCATCGGCCGCGACCCCCGCGACGAAGATCTGACGCCGCACAACCAAGCGGAGCGCGCCAACGACATCGCCAACGCCGGCCTCAACTGCGCGCTGTGGGATTTGCGCGGCAAGATCGCTGGCAAACCCACCGCCGACCTGCTCTGCGCGCCAGGACAGAAACCCCTGCGCCGCCTCCGCCTCTACGCTTCCTCAGGCGTGCGCTACGACTGGGACGACCACCCCGAATCTGTCGTCGAAGAGGCCATCGGCTATGCCGAAGAGGGTTTCACCGCCTACAAGATGCGCATAGGCACCCACTGGGCTTGGTCGGGCGTCACCGTCGATCGCTTCCTGAAAATAGCGCGCCGAGTCCACGAGGCCGTGGGTGCGCGCATGGACCTGGCCCTCGACGGCAATTGCCGCCTCTCGATGGAGGAGGCACTGCCCATTGCCGAGGCGCTCGACGAAATGGGTTGGGCTTGGTTTGAGGAGCCGGTCGAACGCGTGCCCGCGGACTACGCCCGGCTCAACGAGGCCGTCTCCATCCCCGTCACCGGTGGCGAGCCGTTTACCACGTGGGCGCAGTTCGAGCCATTCATGGAGGTGGGGGGCTTCGGCATCGTCCAGCCCGACGCTGGCGTCTGCGGCATCGACCTCTGCCTAGAAGTCGGCCACAAGGCCCACTTCGACTACGGCGGCATACCCCTGATTCCGCACAACTGGCACAATGGCCTGATGACCATGGCCAACGCCCACATGGTCGCGGCACTGCCCGATCCGCGTCTAGTCGAGCTAAATATGAAACAGGGGCCGCTACAGTGGGAAATTCTGCGCGAAAAGCCACTGATCGAAGACGGCCACTTGGTCCTGCCCGACTCTCCGGGCTTCGGCGTCGAGCTAGCCGACGACCTCGAAACGCGCTTCCCGTACATCGAAGGCTCCTGGGGCGATCCCGTACAGCGCTGAGGACTCATGGTCACCGACCTCGAAAATTATCTCTTCGACCTACGCGGCTACCTGCACTTAGAAGAGGTGCTTACCGCCGATGAGGTCAAAGATCTCAACGATTGCCTCGACGCCATCCCGCTCCTAGATCCGGGCGACTGGTACGGGCACATCCACGCCCACACCTATGGCACGATTGACGGCCTCAACTTGCAGCAAATCTACGAGGCGGGCGAGCCTTTTGAGCGGATGATTGACCATCCCGCTTGGATCGAAAAAGTCAAGCACTTCGTCGGCGGCGAGGGCACGTTCGACTACGCACACGGGCCGCTCTTCATCGACGAAAACTTTGCCAACTTCCGCCAGCCTGGGGAGGCCATCGGCCTGCACTCTGGCGGCTATCCGCCCATCATGCGCAACCAATTCCGCTACCACGGCGGGCGCTACATGTGCGGCCAAATCAACATCCTCGTCGCGCTCACGGACATCGGCCCGGGCGATGGCTGCACCATGCTGATCCCCGGCAGCCACAAGTCCAACTTCATGCATCCCGACTTAGACCGGCATCGCATGAGGCCCGAAGGCGCTACCGTCGAGGGCATCACCGGCGCAATCGAGTGCCACATGGCCAAGGGCGACGCTCTGCTTTTCGTCGATGGCCTCTCGCACGGCTCGGCCCGGCGCAAAAACGAGGGCACGCGCCGGATTTTCGTCTATCGCTACGGACCCTCCTGGGGCAACTTCCGCCACGGCTACCATCCCTCGGACGAGCTGTTGGCGCGCCTGACGCCCGAGCGGCGGCAGATCGTCTGGCCGCAGAGGCCCCGTCCCCAAGGACCGCAAAAAAAGGCTACCGAGTAAATCCATGAAGGGCATCATCCTCGCCGGCGGCCAAGGCACGCGCCTTTACCCCCTGACCGTATCGGTCTCCAAGCAGATCCTGCCGATTTTTGACAAGCCGATGATCTACTACCCGCTCTCGGTGCTCATGCTGGCCGATATCCGCGAGATTCTCATCATCTCCAGCCCAGAGCACACCAATCTCTACCGCCAGCTCTTCGGCGACGGCGAGCGGCTGGGGCTGCGCATTGAATACGCAGTCCAAGACCGGCCCGAGGGCGTGGCCCACGCCTTTGTCGTGGGGGCCGATTTTGCCGGCCGCGATCCCTGTGCCTTGATATTCGGCGACAACTTCCTCTACGGACACGGCCTGACGGCGATCCTACAGCGCGCTAGCCAGCTACGGGAGGGGGGATTGGCCTTCGCGTACTACGTAAAGGATCCTTCGAGCTACGGAGTCGTCGAATTCGACGCCGCAGGCAACGCCATCAGCATTGAAGAGAAGCCGCAAACCCCCAAGTCCAACTACGCGGTCATCGGCCTTTATTTTTACGACGGCGAGGTCGTCGACATCGTCCGCAGCCTCAAACCCTCGGCCCGCGGCGAGTTGGAGATTACCGATGTCAACAACGAGTATCTCCGCCGCAAACAGCTCAAAGTCGAGGTATTGGGGCGGGGCTTTGCCTGGTTCGACACCGGCACGCACGAGAGCCTGCTAGAGGCCAGCGACTTCGTCCAAACCATCGAGCACCGGCAGGGGCTCAAAGTGGGCTGCGTCGAGGAAATAGCGTACCGCAAGGGCTACATTGGCGAAGAACAGCTCCTCCACATCGCCAATTACTCCGAAGACAATGCGTACTGCCTCTATCTGAAGCACCTCGTCGAACGGGCCGGGCCGACGTTCTAACGCCTTTTGACTTATCGGCCCGCTGCCATACCTTAATGTTTTTCACTTTCCGCGCAGTCACTTAGACATGAAGCAACTCGCACTCGACAACCCACTCGCTCAAGGGCTCGACCTAGCCTTCGTGGGCATGAGCATCGTCTTCACCGCCCTAGTATTGGTCAGCATTTTTATCACTGTATTGCCGAGGATCCTCGCCGCGATCCACCCCTATATTCCCCCAGCTCAACTCCACACGCAGAGTCATAGCAGAGAAACCGACGCACCCGCCATCGCCGCGGCCATCGGCTTCGCCCTGCACGCGCGCCGCCAAAACGACTAAACGGCCATGGAAATTCTCCTCGAATTCCTCACCACCACGGCCGTGGCCAATATGTCGGGCGGCAATCTGTTGATGATCGTTATCGGCGCGATTTTCATTTCTCTAGCCGTCCGCAAGGACTACGAGCCGCTGCTGCTGTTGCCGATTGGCTTTGGCTGCATCGTGGGCAATCTCCCGTCCATCTCCAGCATGGCCATCGGCGTGTACGACAAAGGCAGTGTGCTCTACTACATCTACTTCGGCGTCAGTCAAGGGGTCTTCCCGCCACTGATCTTTCTCGGCATCGGCGCGATGACCGATTTCTCGATCATGCTCTCCAGCCCCCGGCTGGTCCTACTCGGGGCAGCAGCGCAGACGGGCATTTTCCTGACCTTGATCGGCGCGCTTTACCTGGGCTTCACTCCGGCCGAGTCCGGGGCTATCGGCATTATCGGCGGGGCCGACGGACCAACGGCGATCTTCCTCGCGGCCAAGCTAGCTCCTCACCTGCTCGGGGCCATTGCCATTGCCGCGTACTCCTACATGGCCTTGGTACCAGTAATTCAGCCGCCGGTGATGAAACTCTTGACCACCCGCAAGGAGCGGCTGATTCGCATGAAGCCCCCGAGGGAAGTGTCGCAGCGCGAAAAGATCATCTTTCCCATCGTCGCTTTCCTCATCTGCGCGCTCCTCGCCCCGGGTGCGATCGGGCTGCTCGGCATGCTGTTCTTCGGCAATCTGCTCAAGGAAAGCGGCGTCACCGAGCGCTTGGCCCAGACCGCCCGCACCTCGATGGTCGATATCGTCACCATCCTCCTCGGGTTCTCGGTCGGTTGCTCGACCCAAGCCCAGACCTTTCTCACGCCGCAATCGGTACTCATTTTCAGCCTCGGTGCCTTGTCCTTTGCAGTCGCCACGGCCAGCGGCGTGCTCTTCGCCAAGTTTTTGAACCTCTTCACCAAAGACAAAATCAACCCCCTTGTCGGCGCTGCCGGGGTCTCGGCCGTGCCCGACTCGGCCCGCGTGGTGCAGATGATGGGCCAGCGCGAAGACCCCAATAACTACCTGCTGATGCACGCGATGGCTCCCAATGTCGCCGGAGTCATTGGCTCGGCGGTAGGTGCCGGCGTCTTGTGGTCCGTGTTGGTGGGATAGACAACGAGGATGCGACCGTGAATAAGAAGAAAGTTCGCTTCATGTGTACCGCCTTCCGCGACGGTTTCCAGTCGGTCTATGGCGCGCGCGTTTTCACGTCCGATTTTCTGCCTGCCGTCGCCGCGGCCAGGGAAGCTGGCATCGACTACTTTGAGGCCGGCGGCGGGGCCTGTTTCCAATCGTTCTACTTCTACTGCGGCGAGGACGCCTTTGCCGCGATGGACGCCTTTCGCGCCACGGTCGGCCCGGACGCCGACCTCCAGACCTTGGCGCGGGGAGTCAACGTGGTCGGCCTCGAATCGCAGCCGAGCGATATCATTAAGCTTCACGCCGATCTCTTCAAAAAGCACGGCATCACCACCATCCGCAATTTCGACGCGCTCAACGACGTCGATAACCTCATCTACTCGGGGCAGTGCATTGTAGATGCCGGGCTCAAACACCAAGTCTGTGTCACGCTGATGGAGCTGCCTCCGGGCTGCGCCGGTGCTCACGACGCGGCCTTCTACACCAAGACCTTGCGCCAGATACTAGACGCCGGCATCCCGTACGATGCGGTCTGCTTTAAGGATGCCTCGGGCACGGCCGTGCCCTCTAAAGTCTACGAAACCATCTCCGAGGCGCGGCTCATGCTGCCCGAGGATACCTTCATCCACTTCCACACCCACGAGACAGCCGGCATTGGCGTCAGTGCCAACATGGCCGCCCTCGACGCTGGGGCCGACGCCATCGACCTGTCTATGGCTCCCTGCTCCGGCGGCACCTGCCAGCCCGACATCATCGTCATGTGGCACGCGCTGCGCGGCTCCGACTACGACCTCGACATCGACGTCGACAAGGTCCGCGACGCCGAGGAAGTCTTCAAGGAGTGCATGGCCGACTACTTCCTGCCGCCCGAAGCAGTGGCCGTGGAGCCGATGATTCCCTGGAGCCCCATGCCCGGCGGCGCGCTGACGGCCAACACCCAGATGCTGCGCGACAACGGCATCATGGACAAGTACCCGGACATGATCAAGGCCATGCGCGAAGTCGTCGAAAAGGGCGGATTCGGCACCTCGGTGACGCCGGTCTCGCAGTTTTACTTTCAGCAGGCTTTCAACAACGTCATGTTCGGCCCTTGGGAGCGAATCGCCGCGCCCTACGGCCAGATGGTCTTGGGCTACTTCGGCAAGACGCCGGTCGCGCCCGACCCCTCGGTCGTCGAAATCGCCGCCCAACAGCTCGGGCTAGAGCCAACGACCCAAAAGCCGCTCGAACGCAACGACGCCGATCCGAACAAGGGCGTTGAACCAGCCCGCAAACAACTACAGGAAGCCGGCCTTGAAGAGACGGACGAAAACATTTTTATCGTCGCCGCCTGTCAAGACAAGGGCCTCGCCTTCCTCAAGGGAGAAGGCGAAATCGGCGTGCGCAAAGTGGAAAAAGAGCAAGAGAAGGAGGCCCCGACCGACGGTCCGGCGCACTATGCGATCACCGTCGATGGCCGTCGCTATGCCGTGGCCATTGACGGCGATACGGCCACGGTTGATGGCCGCCGCTTCCAAGTCAGTTTGGAGCAGGAGCAATCGACAGATGCGGCGGCTCCCTCCTCACCAGCACCCAAGGCCGGCGATGGCACGCCGGTGCAAGCCCAGATGCCTGGGAAAGTAATCCGCCACCTCGTCCAAATCGGCGACCACGTAGAGGCGGGCGACGGAATCATCGTGCTCGAAGCCATGAAGATGGAAATGCCGGTAACAGCTCCCGTCGAAGGCACGGTCGCCGATATTTTGGTCCATGCTGGGGATCAGGTGGCCGACGGACAGGTGCTGGCGCGTATAACCTAATCCACATCGCCGATCCACACCTCTCGACAGAATGCCTCGATTCGCGCCTGCGCTGGCTAGGCGGCTCCTTCTCCCGTCCTTTTAAGCCGTACCGCCGGGAGTCTTTTCAGTCGCTGATTGAGCGGATCCACTTCAATGCCCACCGATTCGAGGGCCGTTACCCCCAACAGCGGCTCGGCGTCATCCGCGCCGCAGATAATCGTGCCGCCGACGATTTCGCCCATGAATTCGATATCCGCGGTCGTGATGTCGAGCTTGAGTTCGGTCCCATTAGCCAACTCATACGTCCGCTGACTTTTCGGCTCAAGACCGATGGCTTCGAGGTGCTGCCTTGGGACGAGGCAATCCGTCGCCCCAGTATCGACCAGAAATAGCCCTTCCCAAGTGCGGTGTGGCGCAGCCGGGTTGCGAATGGTTACGGTGACGTGTGTGGCTCCCATGTCCGTTCCTTTTTTGCAAGTTTCGTGGGCTTATCTCCACTACTCGTTAGAACTTCCAAGACGACGCCTAGCACGTCAACTGCCCCTTCTTTACATGGAGGTGCTGGCGCGCATAAGCTAAGCCACATCCCCGGTCCACACCTCGCGCCGCGTCCCATCGTCCTCGCGCAGCAACAGTTGCCCGGCTGCGCCAAAGCCCAGCACCACGCCCGTGTACTCGCCGACTGAGACGTACTGGCCCAAGTTGGCGCAGTGCGACTCCCACGCCGCGCTCAGCGCAGCAAAACCGCCTTTTTCCCAGCGCCCAACCCACACCTGCAAATGCGCCAGCAGCTCGGCCAATGCTCTCTCGACATCGCGCTCGGTTCCCGTCTCAATCCGCAGCGAGGTCGCGGGCTGGCCGATGGCCGCCGCCTCGTCGGCATCCATGTTGACGTTGAGGCCGATACCGAGGACGACCCCATTGCAGCGCTCGGCCAAAATGCCGCAGATCTTGCGGCCACCCACTAGCACATCGTTGGGCCACTTGGTCTGCGCCGCCAAACCTTTTTCCTCCAAATAGGCCACCACGCCCAAAGCCGCGGCCTGCGGCAGCGACAGGAACTGCAACGGCGACGCAGCGGTCTGCAGCAACGCGGAAAAGGTCAAGTTGCGGCCAGGCCGGGTGAGCCACTGCCGCTCGTAGCGGCCCCGGCCAGCGGTCTGGGAACGAGCGGCGAGCACGAAGCCGTCGGGCAGATCCCGACCCTCGCGCAGCCACTCGACCAAGGTCGTATTGGTCGAGGGCAACTCGTCGTGCCACTGGGGTTTTTGGAATTGCATCGTTTTAGTGTTAATATAGGGACGAAGGCCAAACGCCGGGAAAGCTCGCATTTGACCATGAGATGTTCCTCTTGGTATTCTCGTACAAGTCCCCTTCGAGCCGATCCCATGGCTCTTAGCCATAGGAGATAATCCCATGCCCGTATCTAGACGCCAGTTCCTCAAAAGCGCCGCAGCCGTTTCCATCGGCTTTGCTGGCCTCCATCGCCATCTCGCGTGGGGCGCTCCAGCGCCCGAAAATAGCTTTGGACCACTCGTGCCCGACCCCGGAGGCATCCTCGACTTGCCCGAGGGATTTAGCTATCGGGTTCTCGCACGCGCCGGCGAACTCATGGACGATGGCCTGCGATTGCCGGGCGCAGCCGACGGGATGGCTGCCTTCCCCGGGCCAGAGGGCCGCGTCGTTTTGGTGTGCAACCAAGAGCTGAGCCCCGGGTCGAAAGAAGCCGGAGCCTTCGGCGACGACAACGAAAATCTGGACAAACTGCCCAAAGAAGATCTGTACGACTGGGGCCAAGGCCAGATGCCATCCTTGGGCGGCACCACGAACATCGTGTACAACGCGCAAACCGGCGCAGTAGAGCGGAAATTTCTCAGCTTGGCCGGCACGGTGCGCAACTGCGCCGGCGGGCCGACCCCTTGGCACAGCTGGATTACCTGCGAAGAGACGGCCCAGCGGGTCGAAGGGCCGATCGAAAAAGACCACGGCTACAACTTCGAGGTCCCCGCCACCGCAGAAATCGGTCGCGCCGCGCCCGTGCCGCTCAAGGCCATGGGGCGCTTCGTGCACGAGGCCGTCGCCGTAGATCCCCGCTCGGGAATCGTCTATCAAACCGAAGATACCGGCGACAGCTTGATCTACCGCTACATCCCCGACGCACCGGGCAAACTAATAGCCGGGCGCCTGCAAGCCTTAGCCGTAATCGACCATCCCGGCTTGGACACCCGCAACTGGGACAAAGAGCTGGTGCGCCCAGGCGAGCCGCTCGCCGTGCGCTGGGTCGATATAGAAAACGTCGAATCGCCGGACAACGACTTGCGCATTCAGGGCTTTGAGGGCAAGGGCTGCGCCCGCTTTGCCCGCGGCGAGGGCATGTGGTACGGCCGCGACGCGATTTACTTTGTCTGCACCAGCGGCGGCCGCAAAAAGAAAGGCCAAATCTTCCGCTACCATCCCAGCCCGCACGAGGGCACGGCCGATGAGAGCAAGGCACCGGGGACGCTCGAACTGTTCGTCGAGCCGAACGACGGCGACCTAGTCGACAACGCCGACAACCTCACGGTCTCGCCCTTCGGCGATTTGATCGTCTGCGAAGACGGCAGCGGGGAAAACAACCTAGTCGGCGTAACGCCCGCAGGCCAGATCTACCGCTTCGGGCACAACCGCATGAACAATTCCGAATTCGCCGGCGCGACCTTCTCGCCCGACGGCCAAGTGCTCTTCGTCAATATCCAGCATCCCGGCACCACGCTGGCCATCTACGGCCCCTGGGATCAGCGGCAGTCTGACGGCTAGCTCTTCAAGTCCATAGGATTCTCTGCTGGCCGCACCCGAGTCCGGCAAGCGATACAGCGCTGTGTAGTATTCTGCACAGCGCTTTTTGCATCACGCGCTTGTCTTCTCTGAAGATTGGGCTGGTACGCCGATTGCAGGGGTAGGGGGCGGTTTGCAAACCGCCCCCTACTCTTATATTTTCTGCTCCGCAAGGTGCTATCACGCCGATCCAATCCTCTCGAATGACCAAGCATAAAAACGCCCTCCTTCTCAGCGACGCCTCCTCTCTCAAGCCTCCCCCAGCCGTTCTCGACGCCGCGCTGACTCGGCTCGGCTTTGAGCGCTTCCTGCCCGGCCAACGCGAAGCCATCGAAACCCTGCTCGACATCGGTCGTCTGCTTTTGGTCGCCCCCACCGGCGGCGGCAAGAGCTTGACCTATCAGCTACCCGCAGCCCTCCTGCCGGGCACGGCCTTAGTGGTCTCGCCGCTCATTGCCCTGATGCACGATCAAGTCCAAGCGCTACAGCGGCGCGGCGTCGCCGCCACGTACCTCTCCTCCACTCTCGACGGCGATGAGTTGCGCCGCCGCATGTACGGAGTCGCCCAAGGCCAGTACAAGCTGGTCTATGCCGCGCCCGAGCGACTGACCTTTCCTGGCTTCCGCTCTATCCTGAGCCAGATCAAGTGCTCGCTTATTGCCGTGGACGAGGCCCACTGCATCAGCGAGTGGGGCCACGACTTTCGGCCCGAGTACTTGCAGATTGGCGAGTTGGTCCGCGAGTTGCCCGACTGTCGGGTCCTCGCCTGTACCGCCACGGCCACGCCGGTGGTGCGCGACGAAATCCTCGAACGCCTCGGGCTGCCGAGCGACACCCCACAGCTAGTGCGCGGCTTTGCCCGGCCCAACCTCTCGCTGCGAGTCGCCGAAATCAACAGCGCTGCTGAGCGCCGCCAGCGGATTGATGCGCTGCTGGCCGAAGCACTCGGTGCGCCCGACCAAAGGTTAGGTACCGCCATCGTCTATGCGCCCACCCGCAAGGGCACCGAGGAAGAAGCCGCCCGCCTCCAAGGGGATGGCTGGCAGGTAGCCGCCTATCACGCGGGCATGGCAGGGCCAGACCGCGACGCCGTTCAGCGCGCCTTTATGCAAGACCAAATCCAGATCGTGGTGGCGACCAATGCCTTTGGCATGGGCATTGACCGCGCCGATGTGCGCGCCATCGCCCATCTGGCCCCGCCTAGCTCGATTGAAGCGTACTATCAGGAAGTAGGCCGCGCCGGGCGCGACGGCCAAGACGCCTACTGCCTGCTGCTGGTCTCCCCCGGCGACATGCCACTGCGACGCCACCTAATCGAAAGCGATGCCAACGGCCGCGCTCCCGACCAAGCGGTGGTCCAGCACAAGTGGAACCTCTTTTTGGAACTGATGCGCTGGAGTGAGGGCGGGTCCTGTCGCCACGACGCGATCCTGCGCTACTTCGGCGACGAGGAGGAAACGCTCGCGGGCTGCGGACGCTGCGACGTCTGCCGTAACCTCTCCCATGCCGAGGCGGGCGACGCCACAGAAGTCACCACCACCGTGCGCAAAGCCCTGTGCGCGGTCGCCCGCCTGCACGGACGCTACGGCATCCTCATGGCGGCTAAGCTCCTGCGCGGCACCACGGACGCTCGCCTTGCACGCGACGGCTTAGATCGGACCCCGACCTTTGGCATCCTCAAGGAACATTCTGAACGGTGGCTTTTGCAGCTTCTGCGCCGGCTGGTCACGGCCGGTTGGGTCGATTTTTCCGGCGGCGAGCGGCCGGTCGTAATCCTCACGGAGGAAGGACGCCAAGTCATTCACGCCGAGCGGCCCGCGCGCCTGCTCCTGCCGCCGAAGTCAGCCCCGCTCCCAGCAGCCCGCACTGCACGCGTCCGTCCTCCCACCCCCGACCCCGGCGGGAATTTTGACGAAAAAGCTCAAGCTCTCTTCGATGCACTGCGCCATCACCGCATGACGCTGGCCCGCGACGAAAAGGTCCCGCCCTACGTCATCGCCAGCGACCGCACGCTCCGCGATATCGTCCTGCTGCAGCCCGCCAACCTCGAAGAACTCAAGCTGGCGCACGGCATCGGTCCGGCCAAAGCCGAAAAATACGGCGACGGCCTGCTCGCCATCGTCCAACAAGCCGCCTAACTCACTCGTCTGGAGAACATTTCATGGCTACAATTCGCTGGGGTATCATCGGCTGCGGCGACGTCACAGAAGTAAAGAGCGGCCCAGCTCTGTACAAGACTCGCGATTCCGAACTGGTGGCAGTCATGCGCCGCGACGCAGACAAGGCCCGCGATTATGCCGCGCGCCACGGCGTGCCCAAGTGGTACGACCAAGCCAACGCACTCATCCGCGACCCAGATGTCGATGCAGTCTATATCGCGACGCCCCCGGACACCCACGCGCACTACACGGCCCAAGTCGCCCACGCCGGCAAACCTGTTTACGTCGAAAAACCAATGGCGCGCAACCACGGCGAGTGCTTGGCAATGATCGACGCCTGCCTCCAAGCCGGAGTGCCGCTTTTCGTCGCTTACTACCGCCGCGCCCTGCCCGCTTTCCTCAAGGTCCAGTCGCTGGTCGAGGAAGGAGCCATCGGCGCGGTGCGCTTCGCCTCCATCGCCCTTTACCAACCCGCGTCAGAAGATCCCGACGACCTGCCCTGGCGCGTCGTCCCAGAAATCTCGGGCGGCGGCTATTTCTTCGACCTAGCCTCGCATCAGCTCGACTTCCTCGACTTTCTGCTCGGCCCCATCGCCCACGCCTCGGGCCACGCCACCAACCAAGCCGGGCTCTACCGTGCCGAAGACGCCGTTACCGCCAGCTTCGCCTTCGAATCCGGCGCACTCGGCGCAGGAGTCTGGAACTTCGCTGCGGATCAGCACTGCGACCGGATCGAAATCGTCGGCGACAAGGGCCGGATCGCCTTTTCCACCTTCGCCTTCACCCCGGTCGAATTGACTACTAATGCCGGGACCCAAACCTTCGCCATCGACCCGCCCCAACACGTCCAGCAGCCCTTGATCGAGACGATAGTCGATGCCTTGCTGGGCCGGGGCGAATGCCCTAGTACCGGAGCAAGCGCCGCCCGCACTAGCCAAGTCATGGACCAAATCGTTCACGGCCATGCCGCCTAAACCCCATGTCTTTGAAGCATCGATGACTTTGCCCCTAGTCAAACGCTAGCTCACACGCATCTTTAGCAGGCGATTCGCGAACTATTGCTCCACTAACGCTGCACCTTTCGCCGCAAAATTACTCCCCTTTTCCGCCATTTTTGTCGTCTTAATCTGACAACTTTGCAAACAACGCTTGGGCAAGGGCCTAAATTTTCTTATTTATATAAACTTGCTCTCGCACGCATTCCACCTATCGCACCTAAAAGGGGGTTCGACATGCTGGTTCGCAGAAAGCGGGGCCTCCTTGCCCTGCTAGCTTTTATTTTTCTCGCCATTCCCAATGCCACCTTCGCCCAAGACGCGCTCGACACCGGCGACACGGCCTGGATTCTGATTTCTACCGGCTTGGTTCTCTTTATGATGATCCCCGGCTTGGCCATGTTTTACGCTGGTCTGGTCCGCACCCGCAACGTGCTCTCGGTCTTTATGCACTGCTTTGGGATTGCGGCTCTGATCACGGTCTTGTGGACCATTTTCGGTTATAGCTTGGCCTTTACGGCCAGCAACCCCTTCATCGGCAACCTGTCCAAGTCCTTTCTCAGCGGCGTCACTGTGGATAGCCTCTCGGGCACCATCCCGGAATTGCTCTTCTTCGTCTTCCAGATGACGTTCGCCATTATCACCCCTGGGCTTTTTGTCGGTGCCTTTGCCGAGCGCATGAAGTTTTCGGCCGTGCTGTGGTTCACTGGGTTTTGGTGCGTTTTGGTTTATCTGCCCATCACGCACATGGTCTGGGGAGAAGGCGGCTACTTGGGCGCAATGGGCGTCTTTGACTTTGCCGGCGGCATCGTCGTCCACATCACCGCCGGGGCGGCCGCGTTAGTAGCCGCGATCCTCGTCGGCAAGCGCACCGGCTATCCCGAGCAGCCCATGCCCCCGCACAACATGACCATGAACCTCGTCGGTACGGCCATGCTGTGGGTGGGGTGGTTCGGCTTTAACGGCGGCAGTGCCTTGGCGGCTAATGGGCAGGCGGCTATGGCGGTCGTGGTCACCCAAATCTCGCCCAGCGTTGCGGCGCTGACGTGGATTTTTATCGAATGGATCAAAAACGGCAAACCCAGTGCCCTCGGTTTTGCCACCGGCGCCATAGCCGGGCTAGCGGCCATTACCCCGGCCTCGGGCACAGTGGGGCCGCTCGGCGCTTTTGCCATCGGCCTATGCTCCGGTGTCGTCGCCTATTGGGCCGCCACCTGGCTCAAGCGCACCTGCGGGTACGACGACGCACTCGACGTAGTGGGGGTTCACGGCTTCGGCGGCTTGGTCGGGATTTTGTTGGTGTCCTTCTTCGCCTCGACCACCTTGGGCGGCACCGTCGAGGGCCTCAACATGGGCAAGCAGTTCGGCATCCAGGCCTTCGCCGGTATCGGCGCAGCCGTTTACACCTTAATCGTCTCGTTTATCATTCTCAAGGTCATCGACTTAGTCAGCGGCCTGCGCGTAGATGAAGAGACCGAGACCAGCGGGCTCGACGTGGGCGAGCACGGCGAAGTCGGGTACGACCTGTAGTTCGCGGCCCAGTAGTCCGTCGCCAGAATTGGCGACGCATGGCTCGCCGCTTGGATGGGGGCTTCCATGGATGCTTCTTGCTTGCAGTACGCGTTGACCGAGGCTGAACGCCTAGAGTTTGCACAGCGCGGCTACATCGTCTTCGACGAGATGCTGCCTCCCAACGTGGTTGACGCACTCTTGGAAGTCTCCGACCGAATTGACGCGGAGGAACGCCAAAAGCGCGGCGTCGGGCCCTACGACCGGCTGACCGTCCGCGACATGGTTTGGCGCGACGAGCGCTACCTAGACTTGGTCGATTGGCCCCGAGCACTGCCCAAAATCTGGGGAACTCTCGGCTGGAATATCCAAATCTACCACACCGTCCTCGCCTACAGCCCAGCCGCCGAGCCCGGCAACCAGCAAGTCGAGATGCAGGGCTGGCACCAAGACTCGGATCGCGTCAACCACGAGATCGAGTCCAGCCCCCGGCCGCGGATTTCGGTCAAGATGGCCTATTTCCTCAGCGACTGTTCGGCGGCAGGCCGCGCCAATTTCTGGGTCGTGCCCGGCAGCCATCTGCTGGACGCGTATGACATCCCCGACGACGGCTCCTTGCCCCACAACGCCGTCCCCGTGCTGGTACCGCAGGGCGGTGCGGTGCTCTTTGACCGCCGGATCTGGCACTCGGCCAGTTCCAACGTCTCCGCTGTTGCCCGCAAGGTGCTCTTCTACGGGTACTCCTATCGCTGGCTCCGTCCCCGCGACGACCAGACCGTCGAACACCTTTTTGAGCGCTCAGACCCGATCCGTCGCCAGCTACTAGGGTACGCGCCCACCGGCGGCTACGGCTACACCTCGCCCACGGATGAGGACGTTCCACTGCGCGTCTTTCTGCGCCAACATCTCGGGGCCGAAGCCGCAGCCTAATGCGGGCGTTGGTCACCGGCGGCACCGGCTTTGTCGGCGGAGCCTTGGTCCGCGCCCTCATCGCTAGCGGCACCCAAGTCCGAGTGCTGGCGCGGCCCACTAGTCAGACCGAGGCGCTAGAGGCCCTAGGCGTCGAAATCGTCCGCGGCGACATCCTCATCCGTGCAAGCATCGAAGCCGCGCTCGCAGGTTGCGATACCTTCTTCCACGCTGCGGCGCTCTACGACTTGTGGGGACTAGACGAGGCCGAACTCCTGACCACTGAAACCGAGGGGACTCGCAATGCCATGGAGGCGGCATTGTCAGTCGGCGTCGCCAAGGTCGTCTATACCAGTACCGCCGCCTGCATTGGCGAGGCCAAAGGCCAAGTCGCCACCGAGACAACGGTTCATCGCGGCTACTTTCTCTCGCGTTATGAAAAGGCCAAATACGCAGCCGAGCAGGTGGCGTTCGCGTATGTGGACAAAGGAGTGCCGCTCATCTGCGTCCAGCCCGCTGCTATCTACGGTCCGGGCGACCGCAAACCCTCTGGGCGCTTTATCATTAACCTGCTCAACGGTTGGGTACCCGCGCTCTTTTCTGGCTGGATGAGCTTGGTGTACATTGACGACGCGGCTCGGGGACATATTGTGGCGGCTGAAAATGGCCAGATCGGAGAGCGCTATATACTCGCGGGCACGGTCGGCAAATTGACCGAACTCGGCCGACTGGTTTGTCGCTTGGCCGGGCGCTGGTCGCCGCCGACCATTCCCGCTCCACTGGCCGCGCCCTACGCGCTCGGCGGCGAGGCCCTGTCGCGCCTGACCCGCAGACCGCCGGTCCTGTCGTGGGAAACCTACCGCCTCGCCGCGCACGGCTTCCGCGCCGACGGCAGCCGTGCCACCGAGGAGTTGGGCCTAGCCTACGCGGACCAAAAGGAAGGATTGACGCAGACGATCAACTGGTACTGGGAACAAGGCTTGCTTAGACGCCGACCAGCCTGTTTCCGCGATTCGCAATTTGCCGACAGATGAGAGCTGAATTGCCCATACCGCTCCCGCGGATCACTTGGCGGGGTGTCGCCCTGGCCAGCGTGGGCTGGATCCTCTACTCCCTCGCCTTCGCCACGTATTATGCACAGATGGTGCAAATCTCCTTCCCGATGGCAGTTTTCCACCAACTCCACGGCAACGCGATACTGGCCCTGCTCAGCATTCCCGTCTGGCTTTTGACGGTCCGCCGGATGGATCGGATGGGCTGGGGTTGGAAAATCGCCGTTCACGCGCTCATCGCCCCTCTTTATGCGGTATGCGGCTTTGAAGCAATTGTTTGGTGGGTCCAGCTAATGGCTGGGACGACTGGGGCTCAGCAGATGCGCAACTTCACCCAATGGACCCTGCTGGGCTTTTTCTTTGTTTACCTTGTGCAGTTTTCCTTTTACCACACCGTGCGTTCGGCCCAGAAGCTACGCTGGCGCGAGCGACAGGCCGCCGAATTGCTCGCTCTCACCCGCGAGCAAGAACTGGCCATTCTCAAAGCCCAACTCAATCCCCACTTTCTCTTTAATACCCTCAACGGCATCAGTGCAATGGTCTCCCGCGATCCAGAGGAGGCGCGCCGCATGATCGCCCGCCTGGCCGAACTCCTGCGCTACGCCACCGACAGCTCCGAACAACCGCTGGTCCCATTGCGCGAAGAAGTAGCGTTTACCCAAGCCTATGTGCAGTTAGAGCAGAAACGCCTAGCCGAACGGCTAAGCGTCGAACTAGACATCGACTCCGAAGCCCTCGACGCTCCCATACCGCCAATGATCCTCCAAGCTCTAGTGGAAAACGCCATCAAGCACGGCATTGCTCCCGCGCCGGAAGGGGGCAAACTGCTCGTCCAGATTCGGGCTGCTAAGGAGCTTTTGCGGATCGTCGTGCGCGATACGGGGATCGGTGTAAACGGCCGGTCGCTGGAGGAGTTGAAAGCGCTGGGAACCGGCTTGAAAAACAGCGATGAACGCCTGCTACATCTCTTTGGCGAAGAGGCTCAGCTCAGGTTACAGACGCCTGCTGACGGCGGTTTCCAAGTCGATTTTTCCCTGCCCTTGGAGCCGCAGTAATGAGAGCCCTCATCGTCGACGACGAACCCCTTGCCCGCCAGTTGATCCGCGAATATCTGGCCGATTTCCCCCAGATCCAAGTGCTGGCCGAATGCGGCGACGGAGGAAACGCGGTAAAAACCATAAACGCCGAACGGCCCGACCTAGTCTTCCTCGATGTGCAAATGCCAGGGCTCTCTGGTTTCGAAGTCCTGGGCCACCTCGACTTCATGCCCGCCATCATTTTTTCTACCGCCTATGACAAGTTTGCTCTGCGCGCCTTTGAGATCAACGCCGTCGATTACTTGCTCAAACCCTACGCACGGGAGCGCTTCGCCCAAGCCGTACGCCGAGCATTGGAGCGCAAGGGAAGCATCAACCTCGATTCCTTCCAGGGCCTGTTGCGGCAAACGACCACCCAAGACCGCTTCCTCGTTCGCGTCGGCCGCCAGATCGTTCCGGTGGCGACGGAGGATATTCTGTGGATCGAGGCCGCCGGGGACTACGCCAAGCTGCACGCCACCGACAAAAGCCACCTGTGCGGCGCGGGGCTAGGCGATTTAGAAAAAAAGCTCGATCCGCGCCGCTTCCTGCGCGTCCACCGCTCCGCCATCGTCGCCGTAAACGCGATCGCGCACCTTGAAAGCGACGGCGAAGGCGGTTATGTCGCCACGCTTAAAAACGGTGCGCAAGTGCGGGTCAGCCGATCCCGCGCCGACCAGATACGGCACCTCATCGTCTGACATTTTTCTCGTCGAGCCTCGCCAAAAATTAGTCAGCCAAATACACCACGCTCAGCCCATAGACGATCAAACTCGGCACCTCAAAATACACTCGTCCGGCGCGCCTGTGATGCGGCAAAACCACGGCCTCCTCTCGCTCCGGATAGAGCCATTCAACCCGCTCCACCCTTTGCCCTTCCGGTACCGCCAGCCTCACCTGCAGCGGCCCGACGGGCTGCGGCACCTCGATATCGCTGCTCTCATCCTGGCGATAGTTGACCCAGTGCAAGACCACTGCCTCGATTCCGTCCGGTCGCCAAGCCCGCACCCGCACGAACCACGGCGCGTCCGTCTCCAGCCACGCCGCCCCGAGCAAATCCTTCAAGCCCTTGAGGAATTGCCGTCCCAACGCGTCCCGCTGGGCCACCGGATAGACCGGAACCTCCTGCTCGGGGCGCAGCGCCACTTTTTCCGGCCCCCATGTCCGTTTGCCCAAGTACTGCACCCCTGCCGGTGCCTCGCTCCGCCAGTCGGCCAACAAGCCCGCTGCATGCGGCGTCCCGTCCACATCCAAATCCCCAGTCGCACCGGCGAACACCACCTTGCCGCCGTCGGCCACATAGCGCCGCAAAAAAGCACCCTCGGCCGCTGTCAGACGCTCGATTCCGGGCAGCACCAGCGCCGCGTACCCATCGCCCTTGGCCACCAATTGGGCCTCCAAGAGCATGTCGAACAACACGTGGCCATCCTCCATATAGCGCCCCAATTGCTTGAGCGGCTCCACGCAGTCCGCCTCCTGCTCCAGCTCGGCCCGGCGCGGGTACACCAAGCCCACCTGCGACCAAGGACGGGCCGGATGGATCAATTCCTGGTGATCGGCCAAAAAACGCTGATAGCGACACACCGGCCCCATGTAATCGTCCAGGGCGTAATCGCTATTGGCGTCCTGGCCCCAGTGAAAGGCCAGTGCCGCGCTGTGGTTGGCTCCCGCCTCGGCGATGGACAGGCGCAAACGGTGGCCGTCGTACTTGTTGAGGACCATGGGCTTGCCCCCACTCATGGCGTACGCATAGCGCGCTGACAAGCCCGTATCGCCCAGGTGCCCCTGGGCCACATTGCTGAAGTTCTTGTTGCCGCCCTGGCTGTACCAGATATAATCCTCGCCCCGGGCCCAATCCTCATCCGGCAACAGACAGCGCTCGTCCCAGGCCGACAGCTCGTATTTGTGGTACCACTGGGCCAGTAGCAAATCCGGCTTGAGGGCGCGGCCGTAGTCCACGAACAACTCGTCGAAGAATTCCTTGCGCCGCCGGTACACCAACTGAGCCAGCAAGCGCTCGATCCGCTGGCGCAAATCTCGCGGTGCCGCAGCGCGCACGGCTATAGGGGCGCTGTATTCGGCCGTGGCCGGCGGCCCGGCTGGATCGAGCCCGCGCTGCAGTTCGTCGTCGCTGAATTCCTGGGCCAAATGCTCCATCAAATAGTGGCGGCAATGGGCGCACTGGCAGAATTGCTCGAAGTTGTGGTGCGCATTAAAGCCGTCCATGCCCAGTTCAATGGCCTTTTTGACCATGGGCTTCAACAAAGCCAGCCAATGGGGATTGCACATACACCCGCTATAAGTCCGGTACGGCCTACCCTCTATGGGCCAGCAGCGCAGTTTTCCGCCGACTGTGCGCTGTAGGGCCGCAGCCACCTCATCGCAGGGGGGCGGTCCCAATAAATCCTCGGTCCAGATCCGCGCCCAATTGCCAAACAGCCCCTTGCCCGTCTCGTGATCGCCATAGATCCAGCCCATGCTCAACTGCCCCACCACCTTAGCTCCAGCCTCTTGGACGCGCGGGATGAGATCGCCAGCCAGGGCCAGATTCTCCTCAATGCCAATGCGGGGCATGCCCGCCCAACTGCGCTCGATCTCTGCATCGTCGGCTAGGCCGTAGAACATGGGGCCGTACGTCCCCATCTGCACCAACTGCACCCGACCCCGCCGCACGTGCTCGACCAAATCTAGCCGCTGCGGCACCGTCCAGTGCTCGGCCATCCTGTTAAACCAGAATTCCGCCATTCTATTTCCTCTGTGCCGTGCCCGGCTCGGAAGGGTGCCTCGGCATAGCGGCTTACCGCAGTAGCAGCATCCGTCGAACGAACGCGTTCTGGCCAACTAGGAGGCGGGCTACGTAGACCCCGCTCGCCAGGGGCACTCCTCTGTTATTCACTCCTGACCAGCGGACCAAATGCTCTCCCGCTGATCGACCCTCGTCCAGCAGAGTCGCCACGCGCTGTCCCGTAATGTTGTAGATGCTCAGACGAACGTGCGCTGGCGTTGGGACGCTGTAGCGCAAGGCAGTGACTGCATTGAAGGGGTTGGGGTAGTTCGCCAGCGAGATCGCTGTGGGAGTGGCATCGCGCTCGTCGGCAATCGCCGTCTCCATTGGTGCCAGTGGTTCAAAGCTGAAAGAGGTGACGACAACCTCGACGTCGCGACCATCGGCCGGTGCCTCTCCATTCAGGAGCCACAGATTCATCCGCACTTGCTCGGCTCCGGTTTCCGGGACGCGATCTCCATGGAAAGACCAGCGCTGCTCAATGGACTCGCCGGTTCCTTGGGCGATGCTCGCGAAGTCAATGCGGCCTGGCACCCAGGTGAAGGCATGGATCGATTCGCGATCTCCGTAGCGGGCATCGAATTGGTAGCGATGCCCCGGGAGCGTGTATGGCTGAACGGCGAACTGAGCATTCGGCCCGCCGGCAACTCCCCAGTAGGACAGCTCAATGTCTATCTCGCGATAACTCTGCTGGGACGCCAAGTCGTCCCACGTGAAGAACCCGAACACTACGCGGGGATCGAACTCCTCGGCGGCAGCGCGCAGCGCAATGCGATAGGTCCCGTAGCCAAAGGTCTTGTCGGAGATGACTTCGGTCGCCTGCCAGCCCTCTGCGCGCTGCGCCAGTGTGAGATGGAGACCCTCTCCATCGACCCAAACAGCATCGCCTCCGTCGGTGAAGTGATTGGGGCCAGGACCCAAGGGAGCGGAACCGGTCTTTACGTGCCACTGGAGGCCAGCAAAGTCGATGCGTCGACGATAGGTGCGTACCACCTGAGCCCTGTCGAGAACAGATTGAGACAACGCGGTCGGAAACTCACTCTCACCTCGCATCAGGGGAGGAGAGTCGTCGGCAGAGATCAGAAACGCGACAATGCGGGTCGCCTCGTGGTCGAGTCCCCCGGTGGTGATATCGCACGTCCAAGTGCCGTCCGGTTCAATGACGGTTGCCGGTTCGGCGAACGTCGGCTTGGTCCACCAACCACCGCCAACGTGGATGTAGACGGCCACCCGATGGGCCGCGGGCTCGACCTCATGTACTCTTCCTCCGAGAAGGAGCTCCCTATCTCCCCAAACCGGGATCTCCGTCACCGCAATCGCCTGCCCCTGCTGAACCCTAAGAGAGGGATGCTCTGGAGGTGCTGGTGCTGCGACGCGAACCAAAGCCAGAACCAGAATGCCAACTTGAAAGACGGCAATGCGCAACAGAGGGTTGTAGGCTGTTTTGCGCTTCATATTGCACCGAGGCCGAATTCCGTCAGAGCAGGCGTGCAAAAGCTGGCCTAACGGCTCCCGTCGGCACCGCGCAGTGCCTCGATGCGCCATGCGAACTCTTCCTCCAGCTGGGAGTCGCTTCTCCCTCCCAGTTTGACAAACTGGATATAGCCGTCGCCATCGACAAACCAAGTCGTGGGCCAACCCTTGATGTCGGCCGTTTGCACGTATCCGTCGTCCATTAATACGGTGAAATCGTATTCGTTCTCTACCATGTACTTATCGACCTCGTCGCGCGACTTGTCGTTGCTGATGGAAATCACTTCTACTTCGGGATCGTCGAGATAGCGCGCGTGGAACTTCTGATACTCGGGCAGCTCTGCAACACAGGGGCCACACCAAGTCCCCCAAAAGTGAAGAACGGCAATCTTGCCCTTCAGATCGGCAGAATCGACGAGTTCTCCGTCGAGCTTGGGGAGGGCGAACGGTTCGTAGGTGCGAGCCGTATCGAGCCGTGATTCCAAAATCCGCTCGCGTCTTCGGGACCTTTCCCGCTCGCTAAACACGGCGAGATACTCGTCGAGCCCTTCGCGCGAGCCGTGCCGGCGCTCGTACAGCGCTTCTAGCGCCTCTTGGCAGGGATTTTCACCCCAACTTCTGGCCTCAAAACCGGCGATGTAGGACTCCTCAGCCTTGTCGAGCCAGTTGCGGACTGCCTCGGCTACATCCCGAGTCTCCTCCTCAGTCCTCAAAACGATGGTCTTGGAATCTCGCTCTTGAAGAGCCGCCTCGGCCTCGGTCGCCATGTGCTCGAACACTTGGCCTAAATGGTAGAGAGCACTGGCGTTTCTCTCCGAGAGCTTCAGCGCCTGCTCGATCTCGTTGCGGCCTTCCTCAATACGACCTGCCTTGTAGCTAGCCCACCCGATGGCGTCGTGGACGAGGCTCAAGTAGTAGTTAAGGCGACCCTCTTTCCACTCTTCCTCTTCGGCCCTATCCATTATGGCTTGTATGCCACTCCGAGCGAGTTCGGCCGCCTCTTCGGCGTATGGCGTGTGGTCGGCCATCGAGATAGGAGCTATGGCGTACGTTAGGTGCGGGTTGTCTCGCTCGTAGCGGACCAAGCCGCGAACCGCATCGGCGAGCTCCTCGGCCGGAACCGGCTTCATGGCTTCGAGGGTTTCGAAGAGCGTTAGGTACGCCCGCTCGCGTAAGCTATCGTCGTAGAGGGGTTTCTCTAAGAACCGAGAGACCGCATCGCGGACGAGGCGGAGTTGGTCGCGGTACTCCTGCGAGTCCTCGCCATGCTCGCGCTCGATGCGGTCAAGCTCGGGCTGTAATCGTTGGTACTCTTGCTGGTAGACCCACGACGCCTGTCTACTCTCGGGAGCCAGCGCCAGCAGCTTCGCTTCAAACTCCGCCGCTTTCTCTTCGTCCTCTAGGAAGTCGCTATAGACCGTGGCGAGCATGGTTAGGCCGTGTACAGCCTCCGGCACGGCCTTCCGGTACTCGGCAATGCCAGCCTCAATGGCGGGGCGTCGTTCCTCGGCGGGGAGCAGATCCGTCTCATTGAGAATCTTCCAATGCCAGTAGCGCACATCGGCAGAGCCCGGGGCGAGGCGCACCGCTTCTTCGATCATAGCGAGTGCCTCCTGTGGCTTATTGGCCCGGTATAGATATTCCGCGGCGCGCCGGTAGCCGCTGACGTGATCGGGCCAACGCTCTCGCAGCAGGGCCAAGGTAGCAAGACTCGTATCCGCATAGGCGGGATCCTCTAGTGCGTAACGTGCCCAGTACTCGAGTTCCGCGCGGGCATGGAGGACCTCGGGATGGTGGAGTGTCGCCTCATCCACTGAGTCCAGAAATGCCAGCCCCTCTTCCACGCTTTTAGACTTAAGCGCCTGAAGATGCGTCGCGGCGAACTCCGGATGGGGCAGCAGCCTCCAAGCGCGCAGGCTGGGCACAGCCGCCTCGGAATGTTTCCAGTCTGCCAGAAACGCTAGCGCCTGTGCGTAGAGTCCCCACGGGTTATCCGGCTCCCGTTCCAAGATCGCGTCGGCTTGCTCTTGGATCTCTTTATGCCCGTAGATCTGCCCGTGCAACTGACGCGCGTAGAGCGCCCGTAACTCAGCGTTCTCGGGCGCGCGGTCCAACCATTTCCGGGCGAGTATAGCTCCCGCTTCGAACGACCACAGCCGATTATGCACCCGCAGCTTCGCTTTCGCTGCTTCCAGCTCTTGGGACGAGTAGTGCCGCTCGGTTCCGCAGCTAGCACAGACGACGAGAACGACTAGGGAACCGGAGATCAAACGGATTGGGAATTGATATAACACAGAGTCCCTCCCATTAACGGAATCATCGACCCTCCCCTTCAATCGCCTAAAAAGCGCCGCCATTCTATCATTCTATCTAGAATAAACATTCTAAATCTAGTTCCCAGCCCGCCGTCAATCGACCAGACCCCAGAGACGCTGCCGCTCATCCATCCTCCGCCGACTCCGACAGCTCGGCGGTAACCGGCTCGAACTGGCGTGCCACCACCCAATCAGGACGGGGGTTGGCGACGCCGCTCGGTACGTTGTCGATGGCGGCGAAGGCGTAGATCAGACTGTAGCGCTGCGCGGGTGAGAAGTTGTGGTTCGAGCCGTGCACGATCCGGCAGTCGAAGAAACAGACGTCGCCAGCGTCGCCCTCGATCGGAATGATCATCGACTCATCGGTGATGTACTCGCGCAGCGCCTCCGGCGTGATGCACCACTGCTTGTAGCTGGTGGTAACCTCGTCGCTGTAGTGGTCCAGCACGCCCCAGTGATGTGAACCCTTCACCAGCGCGATACTACCGTTGTTGCGCGTGTTCGGACCCAACATGACCAGCGCAGAGGCCAACCGATCGTCGACGCCGTCATAGCGCCAGTAGCCGTAGTCCTGGTGCCAGAGCCACACAGTGCCTTCGAATGACTCCTTGTAGTTCAGCTTGCTGTGGAAGATGTAGGCGTCGCTCCCGAAGACCTGCTTGATCGGCCCGGCGATCGGCTCCGAGCGGCACAGCTCGCGGAACGGCTGCACATTGCGGTGCATGCAGAACACCGAGCGCACCGGGCCGCTCTTCTCGCGCACCACGTGCACCTCCGGCGGGTTGTCGGCCTGCTCAGACATCATCTCGTCGGCCGCCGAGCGCAATCGCTCGATCTGATCCGGTGGGATCAGTCCGCGCTGTATCAGAAACCCCTGCTCGCGATAGGTGGTCAATTGTCCTTTGGTCCACATGGGCGTTCAGCCTCCTTCAATGGTCGATCTATACCCGGTAGCGCTCGACCGCGTCCAGGTCCAGGTCCGCACCCAAGCCGGGTTTGTTCGGAATTATCACCTGGCCATTCTCTATCTTCAGGGGCTCCTGCAGCAGCTGGTGCTCGAGCAGCAGGAAGAGGGAGACGTGGGCAAGCGTGGCGTTGGGGATGGCCGCGGCCATGTGCAGCATGAAGAGCACGGAAATCCCCGTAGCTTCGGTGCCCAACTGCATCCAGAAAGGTTTGTTCCGGGCAGCGCAGATATGGGCGTTGCGCATGGTGTTGGCAACTCTGGCACCTAAAATGAAGTAGTCGTACACGTCCGAATGCAGGGCATCGATGGGTTCGGGGTTGCCCATGTGGTGCGCCAGGGGGTAACCCAGTTTCCGCTTGAGGGTCCGGTAGCCTTCGATATCGCCCTGGGGAATGGGGGATTCCAGGCAGTGGACTTGAGGATATCTCTTCAACTCCCTGCCGACCGCGAGGGCGCGTTCGAGCGTGCCGAAGGTCTGGTTGGCATCGATGGTGAGCTCGTAGTCTTCCGGGGTTACTTCCGCTATCGCGGCTACCTGTTCCACCACGTCGGTGTGGGCGCGGCGCTTGAACTTGTGCACCTTGAAACCCATCTCCAAGGCGATTTTCGCTTCTTGCTGCATCGTCTCGGGTGGAAAGCATTGCGACCAGTAGGCCAGAGGCGCACTCTCCCGGCTCGGGCCCAAGAGCCGGGCGATGGGCAGACCGAGAAACTGGCCCATGAGATCGTAGAAGGCCATCTGCAAGGGACCGGGGCTATCGTCCATGATGAACTCGAAAGGACTGCGGCCCACATAAGTCTGAAGCTGATCGTCCGGAAGGGCCACCCCTTCGCCCAGCCCGATCAGGCCTTCGTCGGTGTGTACCCAGTAGAGGGAGTCCTGCACCGAGGGAGGCAACGATTCCCTCCACTGCTGATGAAACTCGTCTTTCCTTTCCTCGAATTCCTCGTCCGTGGCGCGGTTGCCCAGGTTCCAGCCTTTTCTCAGGTGCTCGCGGACCCGCTCCTTGTAGGGCAGGTCCAAGGCGACGCGTTCTATTCTGGTGATTCTCATGGTTCCTTCCTAGCGAAACTTACTTACCGCGCTAGCAGCATTCGTCGAGGTTGTTTTTTTAGGTATTTTTGATTCCGACACGCTTTTTTTTATTTTCCTGAAATGTTAATAAAATAGCTGGCGGTATCGGAAGTATAAACGGGCATTTGAATCTTGGTCAACCCCAATTGGGAGGAACATGCAATTGACCGGCGGTGAAGCAGTCGTCCGCACTCTCGAAGCACAGGGCGTAGACACAGTTTTCGGGATGCCGGGCGTCCACAATCTGGCCATATACGACGCCCTTCGGGATTCGGGTATCCGGCACATCGTCGCGCGGCACGAACAGGGCGCCGCCTTCATGGCCGATGGGTACGCCCGCGCCACCGGCAGCGTCGGCGTCTGCCTCTGCACTTCCGGTCCAGCCCTGCTCAACGCCGCCACGCCGCTGGGCACCGCCTACTGCGACTCCTCGCCGGTGTTGTGCATCGCCAGTCAAATACCGTCCTACGCCATTGGCAAGGAGAAGGGGTACATCCACGAGTGCCGAGATCAATTGGGCTGCGTGCGGCCAGTGACCGCCTGGAGTGAGCGAGCGAATGCAGTGGCGTCAATTCCCGCGGTGCTGAATGAGGCGTTTGCCCGCATGAGAAACGGCCGGCCCCGGCCGGTAGTGGTTGAGATCCCGTGCGACGTACTCGACGGGAGGGACAACGCGAAATTCCCCCCCGTGGATGCCACCCAGCCGGCTGCGGCCGACGGGTCCGCAACTCAACAGGAACAGATCGAACGGGCCGTCCGACTGTTGCGCCAGGCCCGGCGGCCCATCATCTGGGCCGGCGGCGGGGTGACTATCAGCGGTGGCAGCGACCAAGTGAGGCAGTTGGCCGAACTCCTCGGCGCGCCGGTCTTGACCACGGTCCAGGGCAAGGGTTCGATTCCAGAGGACCACCCGCTGGCCTTGGGGAGCATACCCGTACACCCGGCCGTCGTCGACTACTTGGCCAGTTGCGACGTCATGCTGGCGGTGGGCACTCGATTCACCGAAGAGGATACGCTCGAGTTCAGCATACAGGTACCGCCGACGATGATTCACGTGGATATCGACCCGGAGGAGGTCGGTCGGAATTACGCACCAACGCTGGCGGTGGTCGGCGACGCCCGCCACGTGCTCGGGCAGATGCTGTTGCACCTAGCCGACGATTCGAGCCGGTCCAGCGACCGCGCCGAGGAGGTCGCCACCTTGCGGCAACGGATTCTACGAGACTGCCGAAATTTGGCACCGACCGGCGTTGAGTTGGTGGAGACGCTGCGGCTGGCACTGCCGCGCCAAACCGTGGTCGTCAGCGACCTAGCGATCGGTGCCTACTGGTGCCGCCGCTTGTTAGACGTGTACGAACCCCGCTCCTTCATCTATCCGTGGGGTTTTTGCACCCTCGGATTCGGTCTCCCGGCGGGTATCGGTGCCAAAGTGGCACGACCGGATCGGCCAGTGGTCGTGCTCACCGGCGACGGCGGCTTCATGTTCAACTGCCAGGAGCTGGCAGTATCCGCTCAGTTCCAGCTTCCCGTGATTGTGGTGTTGTTCAACAACCGGGGTTTCGGGGTCATGAAACCGCAGCAACAGGTCCGATACGGACGCACCCTGGCCGTCGACTTGGTGAATCCCGATTTCGATCTGCTGGCTCAGGCCTTCGGGTTTGCAGCGCGGAGGGTCTCCGAGATCTCCGAATTGGGTCCGGCGGTGGCCGCCGCGGTGGAATCGGAAACTACATGCCTGATCGAGGTGACGGCCGACCTGCCCCTGCAGGTAATGGAGCCGGCTATGCGGCGCATACACCTGGCGCTTACAGCCAATTGATTCTGGCTAGATTCCGTCAGATCAAGCGTTCGCAAGCTCGCCCTAACGGCTCCCGTCGGCACCGCGCAGCGCCTCGACGATCCATGCGAACTCTTCCTCCAGATGGGTGTCACTCCCCCCTCCCTCTTGGACGAACTGGATATAGCCGTCGCCATCGACGAACCAAGTCGTAGGGAAAACATTGACACCGGCCTCTTGCACGTACCCGTCGTCCACCAACACGGTAAAATCGTATTCATTCTCCGCCATGAACCTGTCGAGCACGTCGCGCGCGTTGCCTATGGAGATGTCGTTACTGATGGAGATCACCTCCACTCCGGGATCGTCGAGATAGCGCGCGTGGAACTTCTGATACTCAGGCAACTCTGCGACGCAGGGGACACACCAGGTCCCCCAGAAATGAAGAACGGCGATCTTGCCGTCGAGACCGGCGGAATCGACGAACTCTCCGTCGAGCTCGGGGAGGACGAACGGTCCGTAGGTGCGGGCCGTATCGAGCCGTGATTCTAGAATCCGTTGACGTCTTCGGGACCTGTCCCGCTCGTAAAACGCGGCGAGATACTCGTCGAATCCTTCGCGCGAGCCGTGCCGGCGCTCGTACAGGGCTCCTAGCGCTTCTGGGAAGGGATCTTCACCCCAGCTTCGGGCCTCAAGACCGGCGATGTAGGACTCCTCGGCCTTGTCGAGCCAGGTGCGGACTGCCTCGGCTGCATCCCGAGCCTCGGTCTCAGTCTGCAAAACGACTGTCTTCGAATCTCGCATTTGCAGAGTCGCCTCGACCTCGGTCGCCATTTGTTCGAACACTTGGCCCAAATGATGGAACGCACTGGTGTTTTCCCCCCAGAGCTCCAGCGCCCGCTCAAGCTCGTTGCGTCCTTCCTCGACGCGACCTGCTTTGTAGCTAGCCCACCCGATGGCGTGGTGGAGGAGGCTCAAGTAGTAGTTCAGCTCCTCCTCCTCCCACTCTTCCTCTTCGGCTTTAGCGATCACGGCTTGTATGCCATCCCGAGCGAGCTCGGCCGCCTCCTCGGCGTAGGGTGTGTGTTCGGCCATCGAGAGAGGAGCGGAGTATGTTATATGCGGGTTGAGTCGCTCGTAGCGGACCAATCCGCGCACCGCATCGGCGAGTTCCTCAGCCGGAATCGGGTTCATGGCTTCAAGGGATGTGAAGAGCGTTAGGTACGGCCACCCGCGGAAGCTATCGTCGTAGAGGGGCTTCTCTAAGAACCGATAGGCTGCGTCGCAAATGAGGCGAAGCTGGTCTTGGTACTCCTGCGAGTCCGCGCCATGCTCGGGCTCGATGAGATTAAGCTCGGGCTGTAATCGTTGGTACTCCCGTTGGAACTTCTCTCGGTGGATCCACGACGCATGGCGACTCGCGGGAGCCAGTGCCATCAACTTCGCCTCAAACTCCGCCGCCTTCTCTTCGTCCTCCAGTACGTTCCGATAGGTCGTGGTGAGTAGGGCTAGGCCGCGTACGGTCTCCGGGGCCGCCTTCCGGTACTCGGCGATGCTGGCCTCGATAGTGGTGTGTCGCTCGTCGGTAAGGAGCAGATCCTCCCTGTTGAGGATGTTCCAGTGCCAATAGCGCACTTCGGCAGAGCCCGGTGAGAGGCGAATGGCCTCTTCGATCAGCGAGAGCGCCTCCTGCGGCTTGTCGGACCGGTAGAGCTGTTCCGCAGCCCGAAAGTAGCCGCTGACGTGATCGGGCCAACGCGCTCGCAGCGTGGCCAAGGTAGCGAGGCTCGTGTCCACATAGGTGGGATCCTCCAGTGCGTACTGTGCCCAGTACTCGAGTTCCGCGCGGGCATGGAGGACCTCGGGATGCTGGCGTGTCTCCGCATCCAGGGAGTCCAGAAACGCCATCCCCTCTTCTACTTTTCTGGGGCGAAGCGCCTGAAGGTGCGTCGCGGCGAACTCCGGCTGGGGCAGCAGCTCCCAAGCGCGCAAGCTAGACTCGGCTGCCTCGGAGTACTTCCGATCCGCCAGAAACGCGAGTGCTTGGACGTAGAGCCCCCACGGGTTATCCGGCTCCTGTTCCAAGATTGCGTCGGCTTGCTCTTGGATTTCTCTGAGCCCGTACAACTGTCCGTGCAACTGACGCGCGTAGAGCGCCCGCAACTCAGCGTCTTCAGGCGCGCGGCTCATCCATTCCTGGCCGAATATGGCTCCTGCCTGGAACGTCCACAGCCGATTGTGTGCCCTCAACTTCGCTTTCGCCGCTTCCAGCTCTTGGGGCGAGTAGCGCTGCTCGGTTCCGCAGCTAGCACAAACGACGAGAACGGCTAGAGAACCAGAGATCAAACGGATTGGGAATTGATTTTTCACGGTGCAGATCCCGTTTGCAAAAACGCATTTAAGGTATCCAAGTCCATGCCCTCAATGCCCAATTCGCGCACACTCCGCCCCGTGGCCCACCCATCAGCCCCCATCACCACGGACCCAATATCCACCAACCCGCGCATCAAAGGCGCGTCCACGCCGTATTGCGCGCCCACATCGTGCCAAGTTGAAAGGCCGTATGGAATATCCTCGCTGAGCCAACGGCTCTCCAGCGACCCAGGCGCTTTGAGTTGCGTGAGCATTCGGCTGCCATTAATCGTTGCCCACAAATCCCCCCTAGGGCCAAAACCCGCGCGGTAAAACGCTTCATCGGCTGCTATGAGATCGCAACCCAAAGCTGTTGCGATGGCCCTCCGCTCTGCATCCACGGCCATGATCGTCTTTGCCACCGATGGGGATACCCCTTCTTCGTAGAAATAGAACTCACCGTGCGAATATTCGATTCGTCCTGCGTTCATCAACACACCCGCAGGATGCACGACCGGATTCATCGCGGACAAACCACAGGCCATCGCGGTGGGATAGGTCTGAATGCCCGGGAACAGCGGCGACAGACGAGCGCGCACGCGATCTGTTTCTGTTGCTGGCAACACCCCCAAGCCCAAGCCCGTCACGGTACCCCAAATCGTCGCGGTATCCGGCGCTGTTTTCCGACACACATAAGGCGCGGTATCCACCTCCGCCAGTGCGATGTCTCCTACTCCTTGGTCGCGCAATAGCGTCGCCCATTCCAATGTGCCCAATGTGCCCGGCATCAGCACGACCATGTGTTCGGGCCTGAGATGGGGGGCGCAGGCAATGGCAAATGGTTTGTGGGCATACGCCGGCACGATTAACAGAATCAAGTCAGACGCATTCAGAGCCGCTTCAATATCCGTGGTCATGCAGTGAATTTTTGCAGCCCCCACCTCTTCGACCCCCACCAAATGAATCACGCCTTGGTCGCGCACCGGATCGAGCTCGTGCCCAAATTCTGGCAATTCGCAAAGCGTAATAGCAAAACCTTTCAGGGTCAGATTTGCAGCCGTGGCAAATGCCGTATTGCCGCCGCCGAGAATGGTAATGTGTTCAGACATGGAAGTATCCTTTTTTAGTTCCTGAGTCAATCGACCAGACCCCAGAGACGCTGCCGCGCCTCGGGCCAGTCCGGCCAGTCGGGATGCAGGTGCTTCAGCGCCGCCAAGTCGCGCTTGCGGCCGCCCGGCGGGAAGTAGTTCCAGCCCATAGCGCGCCGCGGACCGGCGGCCGTCTTCACCCCGGTGGCGTGCCAGCAAGAGGGCGTCCACACCAAAGTCCACCGTGGGTCGAGGACGACCTCGACTTCGCTAGGATGGCGGGCGAAGCAGTGCGTCGGCACCTCGTCGTGGGTGCCGGTGGCCAGTTCGAGTTGTAACAATTCAGCCTCTACCTCCTCGCGAGAGCGGTGCTGGCTGCCGGGCAGCACCCGCAGCGGTGCGTTGCTAACGTCGTGGCGATCGAGGGCAGTGCGGAAGGATACCTGCTTCACTTCCGGCCCACCGTCCACGTGCCAGTGGACCTGCCGCTGCGGCCGGCCATCGGCACTGACAATCTTCGAGGCGTCGCCGATGCCGCAGGCACCTACGTGTACCTCTTCGGCGTCCAAAATCCGCTGCGCCGCTTCGACCAACTCGGGGTGCTCCACCATCTGCAGCAACGGCTCGCCGATCATCAGGAACTGGCAGGCCAGTCGATTGCAGCCCTCGGGGAACTCGGTGCGCTCCCACTCCGGCTCGACCTCCTGCTGCCGGAAGTCGATCTGGCGCATGCCCTCGACGCCGAGGGGGTTGGGGATCAGGAAGAACCCGTTGCGCTCGAAGTGGGCGAGCTGTTCGTCAGTGAGGTCGAAAGATCCGTCCATCAGGTATTCCCTAAGACGCTCGCAAGGTCTAAATCGAAGAAGCAGCGCTGCATCATCGGCGGGCCTTTGCTAAGCGTATAGCGGGCATTAGATTGTGCCGGCGCAAGGTAGTGAATCCGCTCTTGCCTTTCAAGGAGGAAAACGCCATGGGATTTGAAGTGTACGATTGTCGCCGGGATATCCGCAATATTCTGGTGCGGCCGCAGATCCGCGCCCGCTTCTGCCGCTTAGAGCCAGGCACCGGCTCGCTCGACGCTTGGCACACGCACGACTTGGGCGACGAGATCTTTATCATTCTATCGGGTCGGGTGGAGTTCAAAATCAACGGCGAGGTGAAAGAAGTTGGGCCGGGGCAAATGTGCTACGCCCTAACCGACGAGCCGCACTCGGTGCGAGTCATCGGCGACGAGCCAGTCTATATGTACCTCTCGGTGACGCCGCACATCCAGCCGACGCATACGTTTTACGACGAAAAGGGCGAGCGCCAGCCGCCCAACTTCAGGCCGTCGAGCGATTACAATACCGAGACAGATTCGACCACGCCAGTGGCCGAGTTAATCGACGGCCACATCGATGCCGTGCGTGCCCTAGCGGCCCAAGCACAGGAGAGCGCGCGCATCCAAGAGGAGCGGGGCCAGGAACTCAAGCAGGCCCTAATGGCCGGCGATATGGAAGCGGCCGACCGCGTGCGCGAGGCCATGTGGGAACCGCTTTTGCAGCTCTTCAAGCAGACGAGCGCCGTGGCGGATGGCTGGAATGGATTGGCACCCCGGGCGGGGTCGGTCGATGCGGTATATTGAGTCGTCGCAAAACCACCGTCCTACCGCAGCGAAAACCGCTGTGTATCCGGCGGACTACTCCACGCCCGTTTTCACGGTACCACAATAGAACTTGTAGTATCTATGCTGCTGCAGTCCTAGCTCCTCGTAGAACGCGGCTGCTGGCGTCGCCTCATTGGCAATTAGGGACATGGATACTTTCGATTCCCCGATTTTGTCGAGCAGATGACGTACCAGTCTTCGTCCGTGGCCTGACCGCCTTTGATCAGGTTCGATAAAAAGCTCCTGCATGTAATAGTTGATTCGGTCTTGCCAGGGATAGCAGTATCCGAACATCGCTCCGATCACGTCATCTTTGTCGAGGGCGACGAGGCAATGCTCGGGATCGAACTTCCAGAATCGACTGAGGTAGTGATGGGCCTGGGTGACACTCCACGATTCCTCGTACGGCCATTCGGAGAAAACCTGCACGAATAGACACGCGCAATCTCGCAAGTCCTCTGATGTGATGGCCCGTATCATTCTACGTACTCCTCATATTCCGCCTCAAAAATCATTGTCTGGTCTTTAATTCTTGGCTAGGCCGTATTAGTCCTCCGTCTCAACGAGCGACCAACGCTTGCCCATGCGCTCAAGTTCAGGAAGATGCTCAGGCCAATCATGTAAAGTGGCTGGATCAAAATCAGCCCCATTCGGCCATACCAGAGTATGGACCTCAGGATCAATCCGAACTTGATTGAATAAGGATACATCGCGCAGTGGACCGAATAATTCACCTTTCAATATGGCTTGGAAAGCGATAGTCTGTTCCGTCTCATCGTCAAAACAAACTCGAAGTGTATAGGGTGCTTGTATTTCAAAAGAGATCACTCGGTATATGGGATGACTCATGTTGATCTCCTTTATTGAAGAGGGTCGATTTTGAAAGGTGCTTGACCTGATTGTAACCGTTCCCAATCTGTCAGTAATTCTTCATGGTGTAACTCCATCCAAGCCTCAACTAGGCGCTGCTGTCGCCGGGAAAGTTGTCCCGCGATCAGTTCAATGGTATCAATGGCATATACACCAACATCCTCTTGGTAATAAGCGTGAAGGTGAGGTCGGTGATGAGGTGCATGAGGCTCGGCATACATTCGTATTATGATGCCGAAAAATCGGGAAATTTCAGGCATTTGTCTCGGGATCAGGTAACTTCGTTCAGCCTTCCGGTGGCGCAGTCATAGACGAAGCCCCGCACGTCGTCCTTATTCGGGATGAACGGGCTGGCCTGAATGCGGGCGATCGACTGCCGTACGTCCTCCTCGAGATCGCCGAACGCCTCTAGGGCAAAGGCCGGGCGGATGCCGGTATCGGCCGCGATCGCGTCCTTCACGTCGTCGTCGCGGAATGTCAGCATGCCGCAGTCCGTGTGGTGGATGAGCATGATCGAAGTCGTGCCTAACAACCGCTGCGAGATCGTCAGCGAACGAATCGCGTCGTCGGTTATCACGCCGCCCGCATTCCGAATCACGTGCGCGTCCCCTTCTGCGATCCCCAGCAGGCTGTGCGTGTCGATGCGCGCGTCCATGCAGGCCACCACCGCTAGGTTCAGCCTTGGAGGCAGGGGAAGGTCGCCCTTATCGAAGTTTTCGACATAGCGGGCGTTATTCTCGAGAAGTTCATTGATAATGGCCATCAGAAATTTCCTTTCGCCGTCGGTTGCGTCTGCGTCAGTCCATGTCCAGCGGGACGATGCAGACCGTGATGATATTTGTATAAGTAAAATCAAGTCGATGAACGCCTGCAATGATCGGGCAAGCTACCTGATTAGCGTTTGCGATCCTTGTTATTAAGCGGCTCGAAACTATTCAGACCAGAGTCGCTCGAATCTCAATCGCCCATCACCGGCTTCTTTGAGTGCGAATACGTCTGGATTCGATAGCGATTCCCATCCAGCGTAGCCGAAATTAGGGTCCAATGAGTTCAGGATCAGACTCAAGAGATTGCCATGGGTTACCGCAATTGGGAACCGGTGATCACCGTCGAGTGGCTCGGTGATGGCGGCCCAGCCGCGGTCTAACACTTCGCGTGCCGACTCGCCTCCCGGTACCCGCAATTCCAAGTCTCCAAATGAATCGCGGACCACCTCGCGCCAGTTGTCAATCGGACTCCCCGAGAGCGTCCGTTCAATTAGGCGGAGATCCAAGTGGACGGGCAATCCCACTGTGGCAGCAAACGGTTCAATGCTTTGCTGTGCCCGCGCGTAGGAACTGGAGACAATTATATCGATCGGATAATCGGACAAGAACCTAGCGAGTGCTTCCGCCTGTTTTCGCCCAATCTCTGTCAGCGCCGCATCCGGGTCTTGCCCTGATGACTGACAATGTCTAATCAGCAACATAGCTTGATCACGACCACCTAGATTTCAGGTCCACCTCAATTTCCTGCCAAGGGACTTGCAGTTTTGCGGCTGCGGCCATTAACGCATACACGACGCCGTTGAACTCTTCTGGAATCCCCGTTTCCTGCGTAAACGCTCTCACAAACTCAGCCGATTCCTCGCCGACCTTCTTGCAAATCGCATTGCTGTCAGCAAGGAGCTTTGACGTACTGGAGCCGGTGGGCTTTTGCGCGACTGCGGATATTCTCCGGTACTCCTCTTCCCATGGATTGACAATTTCCCGTCCGATCAATGAGATGTCGCTGAATCGGACGACCTCGGCGACCTTGAGTCCGGTCTTGGACATTGCGCTCTCGGGCGAGCGTTCGCCGCGATACACCACCTCGACACACCAATCGTGCGTACCCTCTGCTACCGTGTTTTCCGTGTCTCCAGCATAAGCAACGATACTGATCTGCAGCTTGCTGGATTGGAAGCGCTGCGACAGATACTGGCGCGAGGAGAGGTCGTATTTCTTGTTCACGGCAATGGACACCACTGCGGACGAATCTGGAATCTGTCCTTCGCGATTCAACAGACAAAGGGCCGGCCGATAGAACTGAGCATTTGGATCGAACCAATCGTAGGTATTGAGGACTCCAAGTGGAGAATCCCCAGCGCCCAGCATGTACTCGTCGAATAGATCGTCTCCCGTGAGTCCGTACGCGACTTCTCCCCGTAGGAGGCAATCGTCAACTCGTTGGGGCACATCCTCGCCCCGCGCCGAAATTATTTCGAGGGCTCCCACGCTCTCGTCAGTTCGGATAAACTCACCTCCGTCGCTAACGCCAATCTCACTCAGGAGATTGTTCACGTACTCATGCAAACCACTGTTCTTGGGAATGTAGAGTTTGGCCTTTGGTTCAGGAACGAATAAACCGATTGCTTCGCGAAACATTTGTTACTCCTTTTGCACACGGTTAGGTCAATATCCGGTCAATCCGACCAACGTGCAATGACAGGTCTCCCTCCGGTCGGATAGAGGAATCAAGGGTTTGGAATTCGTCGGATCCACAGGCGAATTTGCGCCGGGGTGGGCCGTCGAACATTTCCAGGGAGCGCATTTATCCGGTCCTCTACTTGCGCGGCAGATGAAGCGGCCAAATCCGCCAGCGAACGAATGCCGGCTTTGACCAGCAAATTGCCGTATTCCACTCCAATGCCTTGGTGCAGGTACAGTTCGACGAGGCCACGAGTACCTTGAGTGCGTTCTCGACCCAACGCCCCTTCCATTTGCCGCCAAATTTCCGCCGACTCTCCAGCTTCCAAATCGGTCAGATAGACGATGCCCTCGTCCTGCAAAAAAGCGCGAGCAGCCGGATCCAGACTGTCCACTTTGGCCAAGCGCGGCTTCACCGAGCCGACGTTCAAGTAGATGTAGTGGTTGACCGTCAGAGCGAAAGCCGCGGCCAAAAGAACGATGACGAGCGCATTCCAGACCTTGGTTGGCCTTGGGCGCTGGTCCCGGTGCGCTCCCAATGGCGGTGCCAACCTGTACCACACTAACAGGCGATAGACTAGAGCGCATTCCACGGCAAAGGGAGGAAAGCCCAAAAAGCCGGCCAGCGGCATTTCAAAAAGTTTAAACTCTTCAAAAAAGGGTACTGTGTAGATCCACTTAACTTGGGCCCAATAGTTGAAGAATTCCCACAGACCTCCGGCGATAAATCCGGCCAGCAACTGGCGAGTCAGTGGTGTGTAATCGCCGCGTGCCAATTGATGCAGCAAGCTGTCGGGCAGGCGGCGATATTCGACAGGAGCTAAGAGCAGGATAAAGGCCAGCCAAGTGAGCGGGAAGAAGAAGCGCGGCCACACAAGGACCAGCGCTAGCCCGATCAGGCCGGCTATTTGCAGGAGGGGTAGACGACGAGGAGTCAGCGACCAACGACGACCCTGCCAACCGGCAACCACGCCGCGCAGACCCAAGTAGTATTCCAACCACAGCAGACCGGGGAAAACAGTGGCAAAGGAGAAGACCGCGTTCAGCGTCTGCAAAACAAGGTGGTCGAGGACGAAGATGTAATACCAGTTTTGCAGACGGAAATTGATCAACTCAAAGGCGTACCACCCCACTGCGGACCAAAAAAGAATCAGCAAAAAAGCCGGACCGCAGCGGGCGATGAGCGAGCGCCCTTCCCGCCACTGGATGAGTCGGTCTAGAGTCCAGATAATACCGTACCAGGCGAATAGGTAAAACAAGGTGGTCACAGGTTCCACCCGGCGCAGCATGAGGACAAAGGAAATCCCGATGAACAAGGGGCCTAATAGAAGCAGCAGCGCGGACTGGAAACGGCGCGAATCCAGCGGCGCGGAACAGGTGGTCATTGGGAAGAATCGAGTTCCAAAACTGCGGCCAAACTGTCGCCTTGGTGGACGCGGTTGAAGACCCGCAGACACAAGATCAAACCCGCTTGGGTCGATGCCACTTCCTCGCGCCGCTGCCCCAGATGATCAACCACTGTGCCGATCACATCGCCCGGTTGCACCGGCGCTTTCAATGTAACCCGAGGCTCAAAATAACCGGCAAAGGGCGCTGGGTAATTGACTTGTATGTGACCAGAGTTTTCGCGGTCGTCTTCCACGGTGTACTCGGTGCGCAGGGGCGGCAGAGCACGGTCGATCATGTCCACTTCGGCCAAGACGTTCAAGCAGCCCTCGAAATAAGCATCCGCGCCCTCGGGATCGCACGTGCCACCCCCCATCCACTCGGCGTAGATGGCCGGCACCTTGGCGTCGCGGGCCACTGAGAGCGTGCGTCCGTCGAGGCGAGCCGAAGTGCCCCAGATGATGGGCATATTCAGCGCTCGGGCCATGCGCCGTTGTACATCGAGGATAGCTTTATCGGGGTGCAGGGCGTATCCCACGGTAGGATAGAATTCCATGACTATCCCGCCGCTGTGCAGGTCGATGAGATAGTCGGCCCGGCGGATTTCCTCGCTGACGGCGTGGGCCGTGCGCTCGGTGATCGAGCCGTCGGGCCGGCCCGGGCAGGTGCGAGCCAAGTCCAACTCGTCTTCAGCCGTGCGCTGGCCGCGCCAATAGGCCGCCTCGTTGACTACGGGGATGGCCGTGAGGCGACCCCGCAGGTCCGCTGGATCGAGGTAGTCCAGCAGGCGGCGAATGGCTGCCATAGACTCGAACTCGTCGCCGTGGACGCCGCCCAGGATCAGCAGGTTGGGACCTTTTTGGGCCCCTTCTATTACTTGTTGTTGCAGGGTGATTGTCGGAGTCATAGATGGGAGACTGCCTTTCGATCCACAGTTGGCTGTCTTTCAACTGTCATCGCGATAAGGACCTGTATCAATGCCGGGTAGGGTATGCTCCAAAAGGTCTAGCGTTTGGCTGGTGAAGTACGGGTGTCCGGGTTCGGGCCAACCGAACAGGCCGCGCACTCTGGGTGTGGTGGCCGTGAAAAAGGGCAGCATGTGATCGCGTTCGCCGTAGATAAAGGGATTGGCGAACCGGGTCCAGCGATCATTATCGCGGCGACACATGGACAGAGTCCAAAAGGCGCGCTGCTTGCGCTTATTGGCAAAGGGTTGCGCCGCGTGTACTAGGTAAGACGAGTAGAAGAGAGCCGCCCGCCGCCGACCCGTGGCGGGGACCGGAGCGGACAGTTCGGTGGCTTGGCGCAGGTCTTTGAAGGATCCACCCGCGGCGTTGTCGTGGTCCAGCGCCCGCACAAAAGCGGGACCAGCTACTTTGTGCGAGCCGGGAATGACCAGCATGGGGGCACCGTCGTCTTCGACATCGTGCAGGTACACTCCCGAATTGACGTAGTCGAAACGGCCTATTTGGTCGTGGGGCGGCAGCAGGCAATTGGTGTAGTGGTCGATGTGGTAGCCCTCCCAAGGATTGTCGGGATGGCGCTTGTCAGTAGGCCCCGAGCGCATAAAAAGGTGGGCATTGCAGTAGCTGGCTTTTGCGTCCAAGCATTGCTCAAAAACGTCGAGATAAGTCTCGTTTTCTATCAGCCGATCCAAAGCCGGCGCGCCCACGGGAAATTGCGAGCGGCCCTCGGAGTGGTCGTGCGTGGTGGTGAAGCCGTCCGAGACTCCGGAGGCATTGCCGCGGTCGCAAGCGGCCAGCCATTGCTCGAAGGATTGACCGTAGAAAATCTGTTCCATCGCCGCTAGAGCGGCATCCATCTCGTCGGCAGTGAATAGGTCGGGGACAATGATGTAGCCGTCGCGGTGGAATTGGTCGAGCTGGGCTGGCGTTAGGCTCATGGGGTCTCGATCTAGTAAGGTTGAGGTTGATTTTCAAGCGGTTGGTGGTAAGATACCGCACTCGACTAGCGAGTCAACTCAAGGAGGAAACCGGCCTTCAATGAGATTTCCGAACTTTTTCTCCTTCGTCTTTGAACCTGTACTTTCCGGGCGGCGTCTTTATTTCCAGAGAGCCTTGATGCAGATACCGGACCCACAACTCATAGCGCAAATAAAAGAACGCGATGAACGCGCATTCCAGCAGTTCTTTGAGCGCTATCGGGAGCAGATCCACGATCACGTGCGCCGCATCGTTCGCGACGATGCGAGTGCCAACGATGTAGTGCAGGAGGTTTTCTTGCGAGTGTGGAACCGGGCCGGCCAATGGAGCGGTCGAGGGGCTGTAGCTGCTTGGCTGTTTAGCATCGCCACTCATCTCTCCCTGACTCACCTGCGCACCGTGCGAAGGCGGCGGGAACAGCGGCTGGAAATGCTGTCTGAAACCGTGGAGCAGGAGACGCAGCAAGTGCCCGAATGGATGATTGAGGCGGCGTCCGAGCGCCCCGACGCCCAAGTGGAACGGGCCGACCAGCAGCGCTGGTTGCGGCGACAAGTACAAGAACTGTCCGAGGACAAGCGCGAGGTTTTCCATCTGATCTACGACGCCCAAGTAGAAGTGCGGGACGCCGCCGACCGCTTGGGCATTCCCGAAGGCACCGTAAAGTCGCGGCTGCACCACGGCCGCCGCCAACTCTCACAGGCTTGGCAGGCCATCCATAACCCGGAGGAGCATGAATGACATTGAATCTCGACGTACCTTGGCATAGGGAGTCCTTTGACCTTTTCGTCCACCAGCGACTGCCCCAGCTTTTGGGCGAGCGCTTGCCGCTGGCCGATTATCAAGTCGAACAACAGGACTCCTATACTTTTTCCATTAAACTGAGCTTGGGACTCGGCGATGCCCCGGTCGAGGTTGAGTACCGAGATTTGCCTCGGCCCGACCGCGATGGTCTTTTCCACATTGAAGGCAACTACCGGGTCGTGGTCCCCTATCCCGACCGGCGCGAACTCGCTCAAGCGCGGATTCTGTGCGTGGGCGAGCAGCTCTACGACTTTATTGACCAAAGATTGGAAGCGGCTCCTGAGCAATTGGCTTGGGATGGCGACTTAGTGCGGAGTTGGCTGCCGCTAGACGCTTGGATGCGCGACTTCCACTTGGAGGCAACTTCCCAGTACCTCCAGGCGACCAACTGGCTTGACCGCTATACTCATCTGCGGCGGCTGACTTTGATCCCCATCGTTGACGAGCCTTTTGTCGACCAAGACGTTTTCCCCGACAGCCAATACGGCCTAGTGTGCCCCCACTGCACTCCCGAGGGACCCAATATCGGCCGAGTGCTAGAAGTAGCCCGCGGTGCCCGCATCCGCGACGGCAAGCTCGAACGGATCGACGAAGCGCCCGACAGCATCTTGGGTTTTTCGGCCTCCATGGTGCCCTTTCTCGAACACGACGATACCAATCGCGCTCTGATGGGCATCAATATGATGCGCCAGTGGACGAGCGCCGCCGATACCGCGGCACCGGTCCACGCCACGGGTTGGTTCCGCCAGCAGCACGATCAGCGCTTGGCCTCCAAGGGCCACAAACCCGAACCAGCCCTAGTGCAGACGGGATACGAGCCGGAGGCCGCCGACTTTTGGGGCGGGTACAATCTGCTGACCGCCTTCGTCATGTGGGATGGGGACACGTTTGAGGATGGCTTAGTCATTAGCGAGTCGGCCGCGGCGCGGATGGACTTTCCCGCCGCAGTGGGGGTGGGCGACAAACTAAGCAACCGCCACGGTGCCAAAGGAGTGGTGGCGCGCATCCTGCCCGACGCCGACATGCCGCAGTTGCCCGACGGTACGTCGGTAGAGCTCATTTTGAGTCCGACCAGTATGGTCTCGCGGCTCAACTTCGGCCAGCAGCGCGAGGCGGTCATGGGTCGCATTGCCCGAGCCGAGGGGACTCCGGCGGTGGTGCCGCCTTTCCAAGCACCCAGCGAAAAAGTGTTGAAAGCGCGTCTGGTTGAGGCGGGACTGCCCGAAGACGGCATGGAGCAACTGACCCTCAAAGGCGCAAAGCTGCCCTATCGCAGTACCGTGGGTTGGGTGTACTGGGGTCTTCTGGCGGCCCACACTGCGGCCGAGCACTTGGAAACCGCGGTGATAGGAGTCGGCGGACCAGCGCTCGACATGATGGCCTACGGAGCTTTGAGCGAGGCCGGGGCCGTAGCCAATATCCACGCTTTGTTCAACACGGCCGCGGCTGAGCGGCCCGACGCCGATGCGCTAGGCCAGCGTTTGGCTTCTGACCCAATATCCCCGTCTCCGCCTCCGTCTCCACGCTTTGCTCTATTGCAGCAGTTGTTGGGTATGGCCGGGATACGGGCCGAGTTGGCGGGCGGGGCATTGCGCTTTGCCTTTGCCGAGCCGAAGGGATTGACCTTGGCTCGCCCCGTGTCGCACCCGTGGGCACCGGGACGCCAAGTAGGGACGGTGGGAGATCCCGGCGCTTTGCCTGCGGGGATCGAGTTCGACCCGATTCGAGGCTGCTACGAGGATTTGGTCGAAGCTAATACGCGTTTGCAGCGCATCATCGATAGCGAAGCGCCCGAGGCTCTGGTCGGGCCAGCAGTGGCACAGGTGACCCAACGGGTGGAGGATTTTTTTATCGCGTTGTTGCGCCCGGAGCACCTCCACTTTCAAGCAAGACCGCTGTTTAGCGGCCGGGCCGCGCTTGTCTCTGGTTTTGAGTTGGAGCTCGACCAAGTGGGCCTACCCGAGGAGATGGCCTGGAATTTGTTCGGGCCTCAGGTAGAGCGGGAGATAGGTCGCGCCGAGGAAGTGGCGCAGCGTTCGCCCCGAGCGGCTAAGGTTCTGGACGCGATCATGGAGCGCTCGTGGGTGCTGCTGTACAGCGCCCAGCGGGTGCTAGTTGACGATGGCCCGGCGTCCACCGCAGTGGTGGCCTTTCGTCCGCAGCGTTTGGCCGGGGCCGCAGTGCGCGTCCATCCGCGCATTTGCCGACTGATGGAGCTAGATTTCGACGGCGATCAGATCGAGGTGTTTTTGCCCCTCACTGAGGAAGCCCAGGCCGAAGCCGAAACTGCGCTGTCGGTGGCCGGGCACATACAGCGCGACGCGGATATATGGCGCTACGTGACCGACAACTACCACGGCATGATATGGGGCTTGGCGCAGCTTTGCCGCACGGAGGAAGGCCGCGCCGAAGTGGAACGGCTGACCGGAGTGGCCGTGGATGGCAGTCGGCTGTTCGTCAAGCACGACCTCAACCGCTTATTAGCTCAGGTGCTGCAGCGCGAGGGCCTAGAGCGAGCACTGGAGGTACTCGACCAGCTAACGCGGCGCGGCTTTGAGGTCTGCAAGCAGTCGGGGGCCTCCTTCAATCCCTTCCTCGGTTCGAGCAAGGAGTGGCCTGAGCAACCCGAGGAAGCCGATTGGGACGAGTGGCAAATGTACAGCGACGAGTTAGTGGCAGCTTTCTACCAGCAGGCCGATTTCGACGACAACGACTTGGGGCCTTTGGCTCTGTTGTCGCTGTCGGGGGCGCGGGGCAACCAACAGCAGTTGATCCAATACGTGGGCGGCGGTCTGCTCTATCGGGAAGATGGCAGTCTATTCGCTCAGCGCGGTTGTTGGCGCGACGGCCTGTCGGTAGAGGAAACCAAGGTGCGGGCCCCGCGTGCCTTATGGTGGGGTCTGGCCGCCGCCAACCAGCGCTGGATTGAGGCGCAGGAAGCGGCCCAACAGCCCGTCCGTGCCGATTACCACGTTTTGGGCCGGGCCGCCAAGGCCGCGCAGCCGGGCGTAGTCTTTGCTAGAGCGGCTGAGCGCGGAGAGACCGATCCGCTGACCAGCCTATTCAGCCGGCTCTTTGCAGGGCTACCAGCGAACTAGGTCTCAATCAATGTTACTGTACCACCGCTTCGTCGCCCAAATGCTCGCGGATCCACGCTTTCAGCGGCACGTCTTCTTCTTTCGGCGAGGTGTAGCCGTGCCCGCCGCTCGGACCGGCACCTAATAGCTGCTGCCGGATCGGATCGCAGCGGTCCATCAGGTGATCCACCGTCATGTCGTCGCGTGGCCGCAACCAGCGGTAGCTATAGCCGTAAAACAGCGCCCTGCGCGCGTCGGGCGAAAAGTTGTGACCGGCTGCATGCCAGATCCGCCGATCAAAAAACACCGCGTCTCCCGCCGCCACTTGGATCGGCGTTGTGCCTACTGGATCTAAGTCTTCGTCCTCGGGCATCTCGATCTCGTTTTTCAGGTGCGAACCGGGTACTGCGTGGAAGTTGCCGCGATTGGTCTCAGTGCAGTCCGTGAGAAAGTACGCCACCTTGAGCGAGACCCTCGGCCGGGGCTGAGTCTCCATGTCGATGTTGAGCCGCCCACTGTCTTGATGCCAACCCAGCCGCTTGCGCGCGGGCACCACGCCGTCTAAAGGCGGAGTGACGATCAAGTGCGAGTGGTAGAGTTGAATGTGCCAGCCCAAAATCCCGAAGACCTTGGCAAACGTCTTTGGCCAGTCGAGCAACTCCAAAAAGAGTTCGTCTTTGCCGATAAAGTCGAAAAAGTTGTGCATCTGGTGCTTTTCCAGCCCCTTTTGCAGCCGGGCCTCGGCGTCGAGGCGATCGACGACGGGGATGAGCTGGGCGACTAAATCCAAGGGCAGCACATCGCGGACGATGAAGAAGCCGTCTTCGTCAAATTGGCGGCGCTCCTCCTCGGTCAACGTATATTGCAGGCAGGTTGCATCCATGAGAAACCTCCAAATTGTAGGCAGTTCAATAGTATTTCAATTAACGGACATTACGCACAGGCTCCTAGGTATGGGATGCTTCGCTTTGCTCAGCATGACAAGTGCTGGTTTGCTGCTTCACCGAGTCATGCTGAGCGAAGCGAAGCGGAGTCGAAGCATCTATACCTCAATGCCCATGCGTAACATCATTTAATAATGGCCGGGCAATCGCCGCACTGCCCCCGGTACTACCGGATCGCCACGGTGGGCACTCGCCACGGCCGCAAAACACAGCGCCAAACTCGCCAGATTAGCATGGGCACTATTGCTAGACTCGCGGCCCTCCTCGACGGCGCAGAGCAGTTCGGCCATGGTCCCGTGAAACCCCTGCTCAAACCACGTCCCCACAAGCTGCGGCCGGGCCACACCCGCTGCGGTGTACAAGATGACTTCCTGCGCCGTCAAATCCACGCCGCTAGCCCCTATTGTGCCCTCCGTGCCGACCAGATACGTGCGGTCCTGTTGTCCTTGGCGAGTGTTGCCGTTAAAGAAGATCGTCGCTTGCGCGCCCGCGCACTCAATCGCCGCTTGGGCCAAAAGCGGCGGCTTGGCATCCTGATCGGCTCCGTGCCGAGCCGAGGCGTGGACCCGTTGCGGCGTCTCATCTCCTAAAAGTACCGCCGCCATATCGAACCAGTGCATCCCAAAATCGTAGAGCACCAGATCTTCCACCGCGTCAAAGGCGGACCCAGCGATCCAGTTGTGATCCCAATGCACGGCGAACTCGACGCTCTGCACTTGGCCGACCAAACCAGCGGTCACAGCGTGGCGCATGTAGCTAAAATGTGGTGCCCAGCGGCCATTCTGATTGACAGCTAGTTGCACGCCGCGCCGCTCGGCCCGCGCAATGAGCGCCTCGCCCACATCCAAGTCGAGCACAAAAGGCTTCTGGCTGAGGACGTGTTTGCCCGCGTCAATGGCCGCTTCAAGGATCGGCAACCGCTCCTGCGGATGGGGCGTAACGTCCACCACCTCGATATCGTCGCGGGCGAGCAGATCCCGATAGTCGAGGTACGTATCGGCCGCTGGGTAAAACTCCCGCTGCCGCTGCTCGACGCGCTCCCGGTCGCGGCTGCACAGGGCTGCGACCTCATAGCCGGCGTTTTTATAGGCCCGCAAGTGCATCTCGGAGATGCCGCCGCAGCCGATCAGGCCGATCTGTGGACGATAGGTCGCCGGATCGCACGGTTGGTAGGGCAAGTCCGGGGCTGCTACTTCGATCTCCGACCCGGTTTTGCCTCGGCCATAGCCGCTGTCTTGGCTTTCCGCCATGAGCTATTGAATCAGAGACAACGTGCGCTTCTGCGCGGCGCTCTGGTAGGCCGTATCGACGATCTGTTGACCGATGCGACACAGCTCCGGCGAGAGCGCCCCTTCAATAGGTTGGTCCTCTTCAATGCAGTGAATCACGTACTGGACGGGATTCTGAAACGGCGGTTCGAGCGCGTCCACCGGTCGTTCTTCGGTTGCTGGCTGCGCCCGCGTCTGCACGCGGATTACCTCCTCGTAGTCGTAGGAACTGATCGTGCCCTCGGTGCCGACGATGACGAAGCCGCACTTGGGCTGGGGTTGCAGGGTCCAGGGGTCGGTAAAGGTGCCCCAGCGCGTCTCGAATTTCGACAGACCCCGCTCGTAGCGCGCCACCGCAATGCAGTGTTCATCCACTTCGAGCCCTTGAGGCTGATCTACGGTGGCCGTCACCTCAATCGGTGCCCGGCCGTCCATGTACCAGGTGCCCAACGTGGTGCCGTACCCTAGGTAGTCCAGCAGCGAGCCGCCGCCCGCGGCCTTTTTGTAAAACCAACTCGTGGGTTTTTCCCGCTCGACGACATCGGCGGTGCGCTCCACTTTGTCGGCGAGGTGCCACAGCGGCCCTCGGTTGCCGTCGTAGTAGTGGACTTCGATCACCTCGCCGATCTCGCCTTCGGCAATGAGCCGCCGCGCCGTGCGGTGCGGCGGATACCAAGCCAGCGGCCAGTTGATCGCCAACAGTTTGTCCGTCCCCTCCATGGCCCGCTGCATCTGGTCCGCCTCGGCGAGGGTGGCGGCGAAGGGTTTTTCCATGATGATGTGTACGCCGAAGGGCGCGACCTTTTCGGTCCATTCCCCGTGTTCAGCGGTAGCTGGGCACAAAAGAACAATGTCCGGCTGGGTCTTCTCCAGACACGCCCGGTAGTCGCTGAAAACCCGGTCGGCCGGAATGGCGAAATCCGCACACGCCTGCTTCATGCGCTCGGGCTGCTCGTCGCAGATGCCGACGATTTCGACATCTGCGTGCTCAAAGGCCATGCGCAAATTGTCGCCCATGTGCAGATGGTCGAAGTTGATCCCGGCGATTTTCCACTTGCTCATGGTTTAGCTCGCAAGCTGTGCCCAAGCGGTTACATGGGGCGGCAGGGCAAGCGGACGTTTCGCCTTCACCACTTCTTGCCGAACCCGCTCGGCCATCGTTTCTACATCGACCTCTTCCGCCGTGGCGATCCCGAATTCTTCTATGAGCGGGAGCATGCTGCGAAAGCTGTTGGCAGCGAATTCGTACCCGGCCCAAGACTCCGGGCCGCCGACCGGATACTCGCAATGCATGTATGGCTCGGGCAGGCCGGCCTCGACGAATGCGCGGTACAGGTTGAAGCCCATATCGATATGCGCCCCGGCCTGCTCAAACAGTCCGATAGCCCAATCGATTAGCTTGTTCGTTTGGGGTGTATCTGGATTATACATCTGTCGATAGGGGGTAAAATCAGCCTCCTGAAAAGCCACGATCCCCCCCGGGCGCAGGCGAGTCGCTAGCTGTTTCAGGGCGTCGGCGGGATCGGCCATGTACATGAGGACCAGCCGACCAGTTACGGCGTCGAAATCGTTTCCCACGTCCAAGGTCCGGGCGTCTCCCGCGACGAATTCGACGTTGGTAAACCCGGCGGCCTGTGCCCGTGCCCGCGCCGTTTCGAGAATCTCTGGATTTACATCCACGCCCACGACGGCTCCTTCTGGCCCGACCAACTCGGCGGCTGTCAGGGCCACGTCTCCGGGGCCGCTGCCAATGTCGAGTACCTTCATCCCGCTGCTGATGCCGGCCTCTCTAAAAAAGCGCCGCGTCACAGCGTCGTACAGTTGCGACTGCAGAATCAGACGCTCCTCCTCCCCTTGGGTGCGTCCCATCGTATATGTTGCATCGCTCTTCGATTCGCTCATGGGATTCAATCCTCCTTTTCTGAGCTAGCTTTTTTGGGTGCGACAGTTCCTAGGTGTTGGGCAACCACGCAGGCTACCCATTGTCCACAGAGCACCTAGTGCGCTGAGGTCAATCCGGTATTCAAGATATTTTCGCGCAGAAAGTCAAACGCCGCGATCCTGTAAGCTATCACTCCACCCGGCTTGTCCCCGGTAGCCAATCGGCCAATATTAGGCCCAATTAACGGGGAGTACAACTATGCGCTTGGGCGTGGGATTCTGGAGCGGCGTCAACCCCGCCAACATCGACAGCACCTTGCAGCGCTTAGCTCGTATAGGCGTCAAAGGACTCGGCCACATCGCCGCGCACGATTGGCACCCGGAACAGTTGCAGCGGTGCCGAGACGCGGTCGAAGCGCAGGGCTGCTTTATCGGCGAAGTGACCCTGTACCACTGTGGCTGGCCCCTAGCCAGTCCCGATCCCGACATCCGCCGAGAAGCCAGCGAATCCTTATCTCAAGGCTTCCGCGCCGCCCGCGCCCTCAACGCCCACTGCGTCGGCATCAGCGTCATTGCCAACGGTCCCGAAGAAGGCGACCTGTGGTCCGACGAGGTCTGGCACCGGCTGGTACAGGGCATCGCCCAAGTAGCGACCGAGGCCGAAAACCTAGGCATCGATTTGGGCATCCACCCCGGCAATCGCGGCCCGCTCGACGCACCCGCACAACTGCACCGCCTGCTCGACGACGTGGCCTCGCCGAGGCTCAAAGTGATCCTCGATCCGGTCAATATGACTACCCACCGGACCTATTACAATACCACGGCCTTCCTCGACTACGCCTTCGATTTGCTAGGCCCGGACATTATCGCAGCCCACGCCAAGGATGTGTCCTTGGACATTTCCCACTGGGTGACCAAACTCGACGAAGTGCCCCTAGGGATGGGCCAACTCGACTACGAGACCTATCTGAGACGTTTGGGAGACTTGGACGCGGACGTGCTGCTCACCATAGAGCACTACCGAGACGTCGGCGTTTCGGGCACGGTCGCCTCGCCAGTGTACGTCAACTACCCCGACACAGACTGGGAAAACACGCGGGCGCGCAATTACATTCACGAGTTGGCGCAAAAGGTGGGCGTGGAGGTCCATTAATGATCCGCAGATGGACGCAGATGGACGCAGAATGGTATTGACAAGATAAGCCGCTTCTCGAATCGTTCAGCTCATTCAGGATGGCTATATCGGCCCGCTTTTTTGCAACAAAAAGGATCGCGCCATGAACCAACCCAAGATCATGTACTACCACGACGGTCGGCATCCCCACATCTACCGCTACGAGCCGCCCATGGCCCCCGAGGAATACGTCGCCTTGGTCGATGAATTGGCCGGCACCACGGTCGAAGCCATCGCCTTCTGCTTGGGCGAGGGCCGCACCATGCTGCACGACACTCGGGCCAGCGAGTTGATGGGGCACAATGTCGAGGTCTGGGATCACTACGTCTTTCGCCGCGCTTGGCAAAACGCCAAGTCCCTCATCGACGCTGGCCACGATCCCTTGCGCTTGGTCTGCGACCGTGCCCACGAGTTGGGCATTCAGGTTTATCCCCTCCTGATCGTCCAGCGCGGCGGCGTTGACCACGCCTCGACGCGCTGCTCCAATTTCCGCATTGAGAACCAGCATCTCGAAATTGGCGCGGCTGGCGATCTCGACCCGGACTACCCCGGCTTAGACGGCCTCGACTTCAAGCACCCAGAGGTCCGCGACGAGCGCTTTGCCATTGTCGAAGAAGTGATGAGCGAGTATCCATCCGACGGCTTTGAACTACAGCTCAACCAAATGCCCTATTTCTTCCACCCCGACGAAATCGACGCTGGCCGCACCCTGATGACCGACTGGATCGGTCGGGTCCACGAAGCAGTCAAACACAGCGGCACCGACAAAGAGCTGGTGGTGCATATTCCCGACCGCCTGGAAGATTGCGCCCGCGCCGGACTCGACCCAGAGGAATGGGTCAAACGGGGTCTAGTCGATGTGATCGTCGCGGAAAATTTCGGCGAGAACTACCGCTTGAAAATGCAAGCCGACTACGCGGAATTCCTCGGCCTCACCCAAGGGACGCCCTGCCGCCTATTGGCCCCCCTAAACGGCATGGTTTTTTCCGACCGTCTGCTCGACGCACCCTTGTCCATGCTGCGGGCCGCGGCCTGCAATTTTTGGGATCAAGGCGTTGACGGCCTTTATGTTTCCGAGTGGTTCCACTTGTGGCCGTACGAGGCGTCCTTTTACGAAAAGCTCAGAGAGTTGCCCTACCCCAGCATTATGGCAGCCAAGGACAAATACTACTTCTTGCTCACTAACACCCAAGACGGCCCCGCAGTCAGTCGGCCCAATCCGCTACCGCGTCAATTGGATCTGAACCAACCCGTCGAATTGGAATTGACCATTGCCGACGACTTGCAAAAATGGGGGGAGGCCGACCGCGTCCACGAAGTTTTGCTGCGCTTCCGCATTCACGGCAATGTCGAGACCGATCGCATCCAATTTGCGCTCAACGGCCAAATTTTGCCCGACGACCTGCGGCGCAAGATCAATTCGCTCTACAACATGGACGGCCCGCGCTATCGGGTGATGGGCGGATACTGGCACATTTTCAAATTGGACGCGGCCCACTGGCCGGTGCGGGGTAAAAACCGCATTGAAGTGACGCTGTTGGAGCGCGACGCGGATTTAGCCGATCCCTACTGCACCCTGACCGATGTCGAGTTGGAAACTAAGTACCTCAAGGGCAGGAATTTCCACCGCACTTATGTCGATCCAGACTTGGGACCTTCCGAGCACAAGGTGTAACGAGCGGGGCGGGTTTGCAGCGAAGAAAACCGGGGATTTTCAGTTTCTTAGAATTACTGCGATCCCATCCTACAGGGATTTCGTGTGGTCAAGGCACTAACACAAGGCACTGACACGGCGACGGAACTAGCTTAATGCTCGGTGTCTTTGGGCGGATTGGGATCACGTCCTGGCGCAATCGTGTCCTTGCTTCTGATCTTGCCATTGACGCCTTTTGTGGTCAATTCGCCGCCACCTTGGTTTTGGAGCATCTGGCGTGCAGCCGCGTTAGCTGCCCGCTGGGTATCGTGCTTGCTTGACGCCCTTTCAGCGTCGTTTCGCTTGTTAATCCATTTGTCACCGCTCTTGTAGACGGTACGGTCTCTGCCCTTACCGCCACCTTTGCCTGTGCTCATGTTTCAGTCTCCTTAGTTGAGGGTTCGGAAGCCATGCCTGCGGTCAGTTTTTCGATCAGTACCAGACAGTTGCAAACGGTAGCCGCCCGAATAACGAGACGCTGCCCGACGCGATATGTGGTGTCGCCGGTGCGGTCGATGTAGTCGGCGTCAACTATGCCCTGCGCGTGTGCGAGGAGATGACGCTGCTGAAAATAACATGTGAGTGTGTCGAGTTCGGCAGAAGTGAGGTAATCGCTGTATCGTCTGCCTGTGACCGCATGCCAGAGGTTGCTGCCTTCGGTAAGGTTTTGGAAGGCGTGGCGGCGTGGCGGCGAAGAGGACGGATACCTCGCATACAACGCCTCCGCGTAGCGTTGGAAGGCCATAACAGCGTGTTGCAGTCCGTTTTCGACAAGCAGCCGCGCAGTCGTCTCGGAGATGTCCCGATCGGAAATAGCTGTACGGATGCTATCGAGCTCATCGAGCGCGTTGCGAATGCTGGTGATGGACTGGTTGAACATCAGATCTACTGCGTTGTGTCCGCAGACAGGACAAAAGAAGGCTGCACCAATGACTGCATAGCGGCATTCGCATTTAGAGCAGATGATCTTGATCTGCATTGATTCCGCTGCGGTCGGTAGCGGAATAGGACGAGGACGACTATTCACGTTCATCGTCATGGTGATCAAGCTATTGCGGGGTTGTCGGCGATTCCACCGATCGGCGTCGCGCTTCATGGCACGGTCGATACGGCGCTCTATATGAGACAAGGCAACCCTCTCCGCATGCTCGCGCTGTTCCTGAGTCTGCCATGCGTTGGAATCAGCCGTATAGCCGCAGAATGGGCAAAAGACTTCTTCATCGCGCACCTTGTCGCTCCAGTCGTCCTCGTGGATTTTGAACGAGAACTGACACTCGGACGACGGACACTGGCGGTCGAAGTACCCATCAGCATCCGAGGGTAGGGTTACGGTTACTGATATCTCGTGCCTGCCATCGAGGCGGTGCAACTCGCGTAGCAATTCGTCAAACATCGAGTATCTCCATCATCGCCTAAACCTCGGTTGCCAGGATTCTATCAGGGCTTCTTCTTCCTCAATCTCCTCGGGATCGGGCAGGTTGAGGGCAGTCAGGACCGTAAGGGTTTTGCCGTATTTGCCAAGGCCAACTACTTCCTCAGTAATTTCGACGCTATGAGGTCCGTTAAACCAGTCCTGTAGATCGGACATGTCTTCGTCGTGGTCCGCGTCGCGGACACGATCCTCATCCTGATTAAAGGCAAATGTCTTGGTGTTTTTGGGGAGGGGATGGCGTTTGCGAATCCAGTCGAGGCCGTCCACTTCTTTCAGGGCATCAGACATGAAACAGTAGTCTATACGATCACCAATGCTTAGAACGATAGCTACGGGGTCACGGGTACATTGCGTATAACGGATTGCGGTCGCGGTCCGGGAGGTCTGGCAAAGATCGGCTAAGAAGTCGATTGCAGCCAGTCCGTCGCCGGCGTCTCGCATGGCTTTGGTAAACAGGAAAGTCGGCATCAGGAGGCCTGCGGCAAAACGATCAGCTTCCATCTCGTAGCGGTCACCGGAAGTGAAATCAGCGCGTGATTGGTGGGAGCCGTTGACGAGTACGGCGTCGATATGGCCGGGCAGAAAGTAATGCCCGAGTTCGTGCGCGATACTGAAGTGCTGAAATCCGATGTTGTCAATATGGGTAGCATAAGCGATCCCGAATTGGTCGCCGACACGCAGCAGCATACCGGAAACGCCAGGCACGCGGGTGGGTTTGGGGTAGACCTCGATGCCGAGACTTTGCGCCAAAGTGATTGGATCAACGGGTAATGTGGTGATGCCGTGGTCCTTGACGACTTTCTCGCCGACGAGGGTGGCAAACCAGTAAGGATCGTTGTGGTTCACTCGTCGGACTTTCGCTTGGTAGCCCTTTTGGAGAGGAGTTTGAGGAAATCCTCGGCAATGTCGCGGTCTTCGCTCGTCAACAGGTCAAAATGACGGTACAGCCTGTCAGCACCGGCCAACGCATCGGTATCGGTGACGCGACCGAGTAGGTAATCCGTGGTGACGTCGAGGGCGTCCGCTAGGCGGCGGAGATTATCGAAGGATGGCTTGCGAGCTCCGGTCTCGAAATGAGAAATAGCAGAGGCTTGCATGCCTGAGCGTTTTGCCAGTTCGCCTTGGCTAAGGTCTCGCTTCTCTCGGGCAGCGCGAAGGCGCTCGGGAAATCTACCGGTAATTGGGGTTGACTCTTCCATGCGGATTCCGTATAGTCTTCTATAGACGTATTCGTAAACACCATTTTGGCCTTTTTTTGGCCCTTGGTGTAGACGAATTATTCATAATATATATGACGGTAACGGCAAGCACAAGGAGGAAAACCATGGCCGCCAAGAGTTACATCCTTAACTTTAAGGGATACTGGCCCGAACCCAATATCGCTGGTCTGCCCGCTGAGTCTGGCATCTATTGTGTCTATGCGTGTACAAACCACCCCAACGAGGTTCGGATCCGGAAGCTTCTATACATCGGCGAGTCGGATAATATCTGTGAGCGTGTGAAGGGACACGAGCGTTGGGACGACTGGAGGAGCGAGCTGCAACTCGGCGAGGTGCTATGTTTCAATGCTGCGCTGATCAGTCCGAAGTCGGATCGGGAGCGGGCGGAGGCAGCGATGATCTACGAGCATAAGCCACCTTGCAACGTCGAGTACGTGAATCACTTTCCGTTTGACACGACTTCGATCCAGACCACGGGCAAGACCTGCCTGCTGAAAGCCCGCTTCACGGTGCCCTAGACCATGCGGCAAGGGCTGGGCTCGACGCTACTCGGAGGTGGGCGGTGGACAAAGCGATGAACCGGGAGTATTGCAGTGCCATCATTCCCAAGATGATTACGCGGATTAAAATGTTATAGGCCAATCCGGGCACGCCAAGTAGCACGATGCTGCTATGTATTAGGCACAAGATGAATATGCCGAACACCGCGCTGACGACCGTGCCGAGATCATCGCTCCAACACCGTCCCCTCCTCCACCAACCGCGCCATCATCTGAGCGAATTCAGGCGTGCCGTCGTCGTCCCAGTACTCGGTCTCAATGGGCGCGGCGTAGCTGTGTGGCATCCCGCCCCGGGTCCAGTCGGGCCGGATCAGGAAATGGCGCGTCGTCAGGGGGTCGTATCTGTTGTACATGCGCGTCCCATTGGCGAATTGCGATTTGACGATCCACGGCTTGATAGGCGGCAATTCCCGGCTCGCTAGCCGTTCCAACTCGTCGCGGTCCAAGGTCAAACCTAGGCCGGGTTTTTCCGGCACTCGAATGAGTCCGTTGACAGGCTCTAGGCGCTCGCTCACCACCTCGTCCTTGAGAATTTCGCTGCTGTCGACAAAGTGAAAGGTGGCGGAGGGAAAGGTCGCCATCATGTGGCAGACCATGGCCCGGGTGATCGTGCCGCCCACGTTTTGCAACATGAACGGTATATTGCCAGCGGCGAACAAACCGGCGGCGCGGATTGCATCGCCAAATTTCTGGTGGCCGCGCATGTACACGTCTCCCGCCCCCATCAGCACCTCGTACGTGGCGTCCAGCGGCGCTTGATGGCGGACGATGGGCAGGGGAATGCGCCGGCGCAAGTCAATCGACGCCAAGGTGTCGCCGGCATTGATCGAATCTTCAAAGCAGCCGGCAATGGGATATTGGGCCAACTTAGCCAGCAGGTCCGGCATGTAGTCATCGGTGCCGCCGCCGGTGAAATCGTAGTGGATCTTGAACCCGGGCGGGGCCACGGCCTGCATGGCGTCGGTCTGATCGAAGACATTCTCAAAGGGCGACAGGTGGAACTTGAGCCAAGTGTAGCCTTGGGCGGCGTATTGTTCCACGGCCTCGGCCATGTGGCTGGGGGCGCTCGACACAGTCCAACTGCCCACCGGCACCCACGAGCGGTACTTCTGGCCGAAGAGCTTGTACACTGGCACGCCTACGGCTTGGCCCATCAAATCGTACATGGCCGTGCCCAGCCCGATGGAGACTTCGTCTCCCATCCACTCGAAGGGGTTGCTACCCACATATTGGTCAATGACTTCCTGCGGCTCGGTGCGGCCGCTCTCGCCTAGGCCGATCAGACCGGTATCGGTGTGGGCCACGTACACCGTGCGCCGGGTCACGCCTTGGTAGTGGCTGACCGGATAGGCGATCCAGTCTTGGTACTCTAGGCTGATTTCGTGTACTTCTATCTCAGTGACTTTCACGACGCCTCCTTATTGGTTTGGTCGTTAAAAACCGCAGATCAGTTTTTGACTGCGAAGAGAATTTTGTAGAGCACTGGCACGAACAGCAAGGTGATCACAGTGGCAAAAAGCAAGCCCACCATGATGGCCACCGCCATCGGCTCCCACATCAACCCACCGCCCAAATAGAGAGGAATAAGCCCCAGCGTCGTCGTGCAAGTGGTCAGCAAGATGGGACGAAAACGCTGTTGAGCTGCGGCGACGATCGCCTCTAGGGGGTTTTCCCCGGATTGGTTCAATTCGATTTGTATGCGGTCTATGAGCACGATCGCATTGTTGATGATGATACCGGCCAGCGCAATCAATCCGAGAAAGGCGAAAAAACCAAAGAACGAGCGGAAGACGAGCAATCCGGCAATGACCCCGATCAGACCGAGCGGAATGGTGCTCAGCACGATAAAGGTCTTGCGGAAGGAGTTGAACTGGACAATCAACAACGCCAGAATGATAAAACCGGACAGCGGCAGCTTGGCGACGACCGCGCTCATAGCCTCGCTGCTCTGCTCCGACTCGCCGCCCAACTCGTAGCGATAGCCCCGCTTCCACGATTCGCTGTCTTCTTCGAGCCAAGGGATGAACTCGTCGGTGATGTCCTGCGCCGTAAAACCGCTTTTGGCATCGCAGGTCACAGTTAAGGTGCGGTACAGGTCGCGCCGTTTGATCTTGGCGAGTTGCCACTGAGGCACGATCTGCGCCACTTGTCCCAGCGGCACGTTTTTGCCCGAACCTTGGGCGTAGATGTTGATGCTCTCCAGTTGGCGCACATCCACATCCTGACTGCTTTCGTTGCGCAGGACAATGGGGAGACTCTGGTCGCCCTCGCGGAAAGCTCCCGTATTGAACCCCGTGAGCGCGGTCTGCAACGAAAGGGCGATATCCTGGTTGGTCAGGCCGGCATTCCGGGTCTTGGACTGGTCGATGTCAACGACGACTTTTTTGATCTTGGGGCCCCAATTGTCGCCGATATTCTGCGCAGTGGATATTTCGTTGAGTTTTTGCTTGATGCGCTCGGCGAGACCGAACAGTTCGTTGGGATCCGGCCCTGTTATCCGCACGGCCACGTCACTGCCGCCTCCGCCTCCCGCCAACCGCGAAACTCGTATTTCGGCATCTGGAAAGGAGCGGAAGCAAAAGGCATCCAGACGGTCAATTACCCACTGGTTGTCGTCGCCCGAACTGGTATTGAGCAACATATGGGCGTACCCCGAGTTGGCTTCGCCCGACTGATAACCCTGGTCGTAGGAGGGCGGCCCCTCGCTGACAAAGGTCGCCCAGTCCGTTACCCCGCGCTGGCGGTTTTTGCTCACCAAAAGGCTATCCGCGATATACGACTCGAGCCGTTCCACCCGGGCAGTCGTCGTCTCGATCTTGGTCCCTAAGGGCAAATTTAGATTTACCGTCAACAGATTGCGCTCGCTGTCGGGAAAGAAGATGAACGGCAAAAAACCAAAGCCGAAAAGCGACAATACAAACAAACCAGCGATGATCCCCATAAATGAATAGGGGCGACCAAGGGCCTTGAGGAGTAGCTCTCTATACTGGCTGTTGAGACGATCGATAAAAGTGCTTTTCTCGGACTGAGAGGTCTGCTGTTTCACCCGGATGAAAAACACCGCCAACAACGTGATCATGGTCAGGGAGAGCAACCAGGAAGAGAGCAGGGCTATGGTAATCACGCTGAACAGCGGCCCCATCATCTCGCCCATGATGGACGCGGCCAGAAAGAAGGACAAGAACGCGGCTGAAGTGGTCAGCGAAGAGACTAGAAGCGGTACGGCTAGCTCCCGAGCCGATTCGATGGCCGCCTCTTTGGCGTCGGTGCCCTTTTCCATTTTGACCACAATCGCTTCGGACACCACGATGGCATTATCCACCAACATGCCCAGCGCCATGATCAGGGCCGCCAACGACACCTGATTGAGACCGATATCGAGCACGCCCATGATGAAAAGGGTCGCGATAATGGTCATGGGAATGAGGCTGGCCACCACTAGGCCGGTGCGCAGTCCCAAAAAGATCAGCATGGACAACAGCACGATAGCGACGCTTTGCAAGAGATTGTTGGTGAAATTGGCGACCGATTTCTCTACCTCAAAATCTTGGGAGGCCACTCTGTTGAAGGTTATTCCTATAGGTAGCCGCGCTTGGTAGAGGGCTACGAGTTGGTCAATTTCCTCACCCAACTTGATGATATTGGCCCCTTCGCTGAGCGCCACCGAGAGCGACAGCCCCGGCTGACCGTTGATTTTGACCAAGCGCTGCTGGGGCGTTTCATAGGCCCGCACGATGCGGGTTACATCGCCGAGGTACACGCTCCCGTCCTTGCCCACCGAGATCAACGTCCTCCCCAGATCGTCTAGGTCGGCGTAACTGCCGGTCGGTTCGAGCACTAAGCGTTCATCCTCTAAGCTGACCTCGCCGCCAGAGAAAACGATGTTAGTACTGGCGATGCTGTTCTTGATCTTCTGCGCCGAGAGGCCCAACTCGGCCAGCCGGGCGTCGTTGAATTGCAGGTATATCCGCTCCTCTTGGATGCCGCTTATTTTTACCTCGGCAGCGTCGGGTAGCTTGATGAGGTCGTCGCGCAGGTCTTTGGCGTAGGTCTCGAGTTCGGCAAAGGTGAAACCATCCCCTGTCAGGCCGATCACAATGCCGTACACCACCCCGATCCCATCGTCATTGACCTTGGGGCCGTAGATGCCCTCGGGCAGGTCCGAGCGGATGGTCTCAATTTTGCGGCGCAATCGGTCCCATACGGCTTGGAGTTCTTCTGGAGGTACTTCCTGTTTGAGTGCTACCGACACTACCGATAGCCCGGTCCGCGATTCACTAGTGACAGTTTTCAGCTCGGGCAACTCTTGCGCGACTTCTTCAATCTTGCTGGTGATCAGGGCTTCGACTCGCTGGGGACCGGCACCGGGAAAGCTAGTCACCACTGAGGCGACGCGGATCGTGTACGGGGGCATACTGTCGCGTGGCATCGTCTGATAGCCGACCAAGCCCAGCAGCACAACGACGATCAAGACCACGACGGTGACGCGGTTGTTTTCTAGGGCGATTTGGGTGAGGTTCATAGGCGTCTCACTCTTGCAAAAGGCGCACTTGCATCCCGTTCAAGAGCGATCTGAGGCCCGCGGTCGCGACCAACTCCCGGTCGGCGAGCCCCTCTTCCACGACAAAACCGTCTGCCAACAGTTTGCCGATGCGAATCGACCGACGATGGACCGTCCCCAAGCCCTTGGCGACCTCATCAATGACAAAGACATATTGGCCGTTGGCATCTTCCCCTACCGCTTTAACGGGCACCACGAGCGGATCCTCCGAAGGCTCGCCGGTGCCAAAGCGAAACTCCACCTCGCCGGCCATACCGGGCCGAATGGATGGGGAAGGAGCGTCGAGTTGCACAACGACCGGATACGTGCTAGAGGCGTCGAGCGCGTATGCTATCTCGCGCACTTGGGCGGCAAAATCTAGTCCGGGCAGAGCGGAAAAACGCACGCGCACTGGCTGTCCGGTCTGGATTTGGGCGATATAGCCCTCGGGCACCCCTACCTCCATTTCGATGTCCTCGCCCGCGCTCAACTCCACCAAGGGCGCGCCGGCTTGGATCACTTCGTTGACCTCGTTGTGGACTGCGGTGACTATGCCAGCGACAGGGGCGTATATCTCATTGTATCCTAGCTGGCGCTCCTGCAAATCCAAACTCTTCTGGGCCGATTCGTAACTGGATGTGGCCGAGGCAAAGCCGTTTTTGGCCTGTTCGTACTCGGCGAGGGAGACATTGTTGGCCTCGTAGAGCTGCCGCACGCGAATGAGCCTAGACTGGGCATTGGCCTTTTGCACGCGGGCATTTTCTAGCGCGGCCTTGGCCCGTTGATGCGCGAGAACTGCATCCCGGCTATCGAGCGCGGCAATGCGCTGACCCGCTCCGACTTGGTCGCCCACCTTTACGCTGATCGATTCGATAAGCCCACCCGTTCTGAAGCTGAGCTTGGCTTCGACGCCAGCTTTGGCAGTGCCGGCAAAACGCTGGCTCTGGACGGCACTGGCGGGACGGACTTCGGCGTATTTTACCGGGCGAATGGGTTCGGCGACCTGTGGTTCACCGCCGCAGCCAACCCACAGGCCCATCGCCGCCAGAAAAACCCCGGCAGCTTCGCAATTCCGCTTTGGCATGATACCTCGCTTCATGGTGCATTTTTTCTTTTGGCGAAGAAGGCCGTCAAGCGCCCGACAAAGGCCTCCTGCTCCTCTGAAGTCATGAACATGGTGTAGCCCCCGATGCTGTTTTCCAACTGCAGATAGCTGACCAAGTATTCATAGACGGCTCCAGCTTCGGCCTGACGGGCGGAAAGGGCGGCGCGTTGGGCATCCACCAGTTGGGTGATTGCCAGTTGGCCCTTCTGGTACGCGTCCTGCACCAGTTCAAAGTTCTTTTGCGCGCTTGCAGCGGCCACCTCGGCAAAGTGTATGTTGGTGCGCTTGGATACCAAGTTCGTCATCCGCACCCGGACGGCCTGGGAGAGTTGCTGGCGCAAACTCTCCTCTTGGAGGTGAAGCTGCTGCTGCTGAATCGCAGTTTGGTCGATGGCGATCTTGCGCTGGTTGCCCTGAAAGAGGGGATAGGCGAAGTGGAGGGCCAAGTTCCAAGTGCCGTTGACAGGATCGGGGGAGGCCGGCGGCATTCCCTTGCCAGCGCGCCAGAAGGTGTAGTCGGCCTGTCCGCGCAAAGCCACTGTAGGCAGGTAGTACAGCCGGCGGTTCATCTGTTGCTGGCGTTCGGCTACTTTCATATTGGCCGCTAGCTGCTTGAGCGAAGGCATGTTTTGCAGGGCCTCTGCGACGAGAAAGTCGGTCAGAATCTCCACATCGCCGGCCCGGTCGATCAGAGGACCGATGCGGGCTGGGTCAAAGCGGCCAAAAAGTTCGTCGGAGAGCCGGGCATCCTCCACCTCGAACTCCTCGCCAATATCCGTCCGATTGAGCAAGCGGTTGAGTTGCACTTTGGCTAAGTAGAGGTTGTTGAAAGCCTCAATCGAGGCTTGGGTGGCCCGAGCCACTTCGCTCTCCCAGCGGAATACGTCGGCCACGCCGGCATAGCCGACGGCATTGCGGGTACGGGCGATCTTCAGGTTGCGGCGCGAGACCTCGAGATTCTCATCTTGAATGCGCACCCCGGTCTTGGCCAGCAGGATATTGAAATAGGCCGTCGCCAAGTTCAGCACCACGTCGAGCGCAACCAGATCGGCGCGATGGCGGGTGGCCTCGGCTAGGTACTGCTGGATTTTGACGTTGGCAAAGACCTGCTCGGAAAACAGTACCTGTTGCACGGTACCCGTACCCGCGCCGGTGCGCTCGGGCTGTTGACCAAAAGCGCGCTCGGCGACATCTGGGTCCACTTGCAACAGGGTGGTCGAGGTTTCTACAGTGGGCAGGAGAGACGATTTAGCTCGGCGCATATCTTGGCCGGCCAAATCGACGTTGCGCTTTTCAATGCGCAGGTCGAGGTTGCTCTGCAAGCCTTCGGCGATAACCTCCTGCAAGCTCAAGCGTCGATCGCTAATGGGTTCGTCGGCCTTGAGGAAGCGGGCGGAAAACAGCGCTTCAAACGAGAGGTCGAAATCGATTCGGCGGATTGTTGCGGCATTCAGCACCCATTGCTCGTCGAGATTGTGCCGCACGGGCATTGCCGCCAGTTCCTCGCCCAGCGCGACTCCCTCGACGATCAGGGCCAGCTTGCGGAAAATCTGGTCTCGGCCGCTCTCGTCGCCGATACAGGCCATTATTCCCGCATCCACATAAGACCGGCTCATGGCAAAGGAAGGCAGCTTGCGCTCGGCGAGGGACTCAGCCAGTAGGCCGACCTCCTCGGGTGAGCGCTCGAAAACCACCGCCAGATAGACCGCGTCAACCGCTTCGCTCAGCGCTGGGAGCGGCGCTTCCTTTCCCCAAAAAACCAACTCCACCTGGGCCCCGTAAGGCGCTGCAAGGCGTTCGAAGAAACCCGCGAAATCCAGCTTGCCTTTCAGGTTTTCACTAATGATGACAGCTAGGTGAGCAAAGGGATGGATCCGGTGGAACGCCGCTAAGTCCTTTTGGATCGAGTGGGTACTGAGGACGTAGGTAAAATTGCGCACTCCAGAGACGCCAGGCTCGACGAGGGGCATTTGCTGTAATTCCACGTCCAGTATCCCCACGGCGATCGTCGGTTTGGGTAAGGCACCTTGGCCAGCTAGCATCGCGGCACTGGCCGGCCCGGCGGCAATGATCAGATCGACCGCGGGGTCGTTGGCTAGGGACAGATAGTCTGCGTGCTCAGCGGAGAAACGCATGTGCTCGGGGAGGAAATGGACCGACGTATCGACCCCTAGCACCTTGTGGATTTCCTCCTGCAGGAGCGCCAACTCACTCCCTGCATCGGTTGCCTCGGGCCCAAAATCGAGCAATAGACCGATATAGAGGTCGCTCTTTTCAATTTGGGCATGCGTCGGTAGTACTAAGCCCATGACCAAAACGGCGGATATAGCTATTCCCAGCATCGAGTGGTCCACTCCAATGGGTTCGAGCAAAGTGAACTAACTGTCAAAGGACGTAAAATTCTACCGGCGGTACTGCAAATAGATTTCCACCTGCTCAACCCTCAAGGGTACCCGCAACCGCTCGTCCCGCTCTAGCAGACGCAGCCGGACTTGGTGGATGCCGCGTCCCACCTGTGCTGCGGTCAAGTTCCAACAAAGCCAAGCGTTCTCCGACACATCACTCGGATCGGCCGCATCTTCAGCCGCGGCATTGCGCACCATTGGCGCTGTCAACACGACCCCATCCAACATCACTTCGATCTGATCGGCAGGCGACCAGTGGGCCATTTCGATTTGCAACTCGGCACTTATCAACTCGCCTTCGGTCTCGACCTCGTCGCCGACGCGGACGTGAAAGACCGGCCCACTGTCCGTCAGCGTGGGATACAGCGTCACCGGAATCTCGCCGTACAGGCGGTCGTCGCGCTCGGCATCCACTCGGTTCCCAGTCTTGGGACCAATGCTGCGGTGCAGGGCGGTGTACACTTTGTCTAGGCCAGTCAGTGTTTCTATCGATCCCATGGTAGTGAGCAGCGGTCGATGCGTCTGGGCATGGCCGTGCCAGTTGAACACGTACACGCCGTCCGCCCCACGCGCTAGCTGGTCCTGGGCCAAGCCGCGGAACCAATCCACCCGCCACACCCCGGGAGGTCGCAAGCGCCGCGCCTGTTGCCGCCCGTCTGAGTCAAAGCCAGCGTAGAAGCGCACGCCGTGGGGCTGGCACAGCTCGACAAACTGCTCGACCTCGGCCCCTGGATCAGTTCCCGAATTGCCGCCGCTGATAACCATATCGCACAAGCCATCCCGCACCCAAGTCTCGACATCGTAGCCAATGCGGCGGCAGGCTTCAAAGGTCGTGGCCACCCGCACGGCCACGTGAAAGGGCCGTCCCCGTTCCTCGGCAATCTGGTCGGTCTGCGCTCGCACGGCCCGCATGAGATCGGTCAAAACGTAGCGCAAGCGGTACGCATCGTCGGCGGGCAGGTGAAAGGCGTGCCGCTGCCAGTCCAATTCGACGCCATCCCAATCGGCCAAGCGGCAGGCCTCGACAACGCGCTGCAAGATATAAGCCCGCACTTCGGGAATGGCCATATTCCACGAAGTCGAAGCCCAGCCCGGTGCCTGCTCCTCGCCCAAGAGCCACTCGGGGTGCTCCTGCCGCAGCGGCGTCAGCTCGGCCCGTTGCAAGCCTCCCAGATCGCCCGGCCGCAAATCCCAAAAGTGGTTGTCGTTCATGCGCAGCGACGGCAGCACCGCCATACCCAGTTCGCGCCCGCGCTGCACCAGTGCTCCGTACAGATCGTCCCCCCGCTCGAAAAAGGCGCGAATGTTTTCGGTGTGGCGCATAGTCTGCACTGAATCGTAGCGTCGCTCGGTCGATGCGCCTACCACATCCAATTGCTGCGACGGCCAAGGCACTTCGTGGACGCCCACGCACCAGCACAAAGCCCCCACCTGGGTATCGGCTAAGGGCGCGTACACTTTGTCGAGGAACTGATCCAGCGATTGAGGATACTCGCTGTACCCGTGGGGCGCACCGTCCCAGTTGTACACAATGCCGTAGTTGGGCGCGGCCGTTCGCTCCGCCATAGCTTCCTCCAGCGCGTTAAGTTGGTCCAGCAGGCTGTGCTGCATAGTTTATCAGGACAATTCACCGGAAACCTAACGAAGAGAGGACTATCACACCATGAGCTACTACCTCTACGTGCCGATCTCGACGGACAACCAATTGCTCGTCTTTGCCATGGATGCCGATTCGGGCCAGCTCGAACGCAAGCACCAGATCACTCTGAGCAGAAGTGGCTACACGGTTGCCGCCGACCCCAAGCGCCAGTACCTGTACGTCGGCTTGCGAGACGGCGACGACCACGCCATTGGCAGCTACGCCATCGATCCAGCCACCGGGGCTTTGACCCCGATCGGCGAAGTGGCGGTAACAGCCATGCCCTGTTATTTGTCCCCCGACCACACAGGTCGCTTTCTTTTGGCCGCTTATTACGTCGGCGGCATGGCTACAGTCCACGCCATCGGCGGCGACGGCGCTTTGCAGGCCCCGGCTGTCGATACCTACGAGACCGAGCGCTTTGCCCACTACATTGCCACCGATCCCTCCAACCGCTATGCCTTTGTGCCCCACGTCGAATCGGCCAATTCGATCTACCAATTCCTCTTTGACGCCGATACCGGCAAACTAAGCCCCAACCCAGCCGTCCCCATTCTGGCCTGCGGAACGGGCGAAGGGCCGCGCCATCTAGCGTTCCACCCCCACCTCGACGTGGTGTACGCCGATAACGAGCAAGGCTCCAGCGTTACCGTGTACCGCTTCGACACCAGCCAAGGCACGCTGCAAGCGGTGCAGACCGTATCGACCCTGCCCGAAGAAGATTTTCCCGGCCGCGAAGCCAACAGCAACGCTCAGCTCCACATCCACCCCTCCGGCAAGTCGATCTACGCCTCCAACCGAGGCCACGACAGCATCGCGATGTTCGCCATTGATCCAGCCACCGGCTTAATCCGCTCCCTAGGACAACAGCCCGGCGAGGCCACTCCGCGCCCCTTTGCCATTGAACCCGAAGGCAAGTTCATGTACGGTGGCGGCGACGGCTCCACGCGGCTGGTCTCCTACCGCATCGACGAGATCGGCCGCCTCGAACCTTTTGGCGCGCCCTACGAGTTGGGCGGCAGCACCTGCTGGATATATCCACTGCGAGTGGGTTAAAGGATTCACTCGGAAAGTCAGGTCCAACGATGTCCACCCAAGCCAAAAACCTGCTGCCCAACGCCAGCTTCGAACTCGACTTTGGCGACCACGTATGCACCAACTGGGGCGATACCCAAAACGAACTGAGCCTGCACGTGCGGGCCGCCGACCAAGTACCGGAAAAAGACCCCATCAGCGCCGCCATTCCAGATGCCATTGACGGCGAACGGGCTGCCCGCGTGGAGACGGAGGCCAGCGGAGACGAGGCTGTCGGCCACTTGCTCTCTCCCCTGATAACAGTCGATCCCTGTGCGCCGCACACCATTTCGATCTACGCCCGCAGCGACCAAGAGGGAGCACAATTGGAAATTGGCCTGTGGACCGGCCTAGTGGACTTTGGCCGCGACGCCGACCGCTTGAGTTTCCCCATGCCTCTTTCCACCGCTTGGCAGCGCTACCACTTCACCACATCCACCGACGAGTTGGAAGAGCGCGCCGTGGTCCACTTCAAAGTCACGGCCCCGCAAGCCGAAGCCGTGGTCTGGTTCGACGCGGCGCAAATGGAACGCGGGCCGCAGGCGACTCCTTTTGAAACCCGATGCGCTATTGAAGCGGCAGTAGCAGGACGGCGCGACAAAGCCCTCATCCACCTCGCCGACGCGCCATTGGAGCTGTACCTGACGACCTACAACCACACCAGCGAGCCGAGTAATACACCCATCACGCTGGAAATCAGCGAGTTGGTCGGCGGTCGGGCGATCTTCGCCCACACGCTCACCGATCCGGTTCCGCCGGGCCGCACAGAGGGCAAACTAAGCCTCGACTTCCCCTTCATCGGCGAATTCCGCGCCCGCCTCCTCGACGGCAGCGGCCAACCCATCGCCCCTGAAGACTATATCTTCGTCAACTACCCGGTCTTTGAAGCCGACTACCAAGGCGTCATCTACGCAAAACACAGCGCCATACGCGAAATTCCGGCCGAGCGCAGCGTCCTGCCCTGGACCAACGACCGCAACTGGTACGCCGAGCCCCAAGCCACTCTCATCGTCACCGACGACGACGCCATCCACGCCCAAATGAGCGACGGCCACACAGTCATGCGCACCCGCGACGGTGGCCGCACTTGGGACGATTTGCAAGTCACCCAAGTAGTCAACACCGTCTTGCGCGACGGCACTTTTTTCGCAGCGGAGAACAAAGACGGCTATCTGCAAATATCCCGCTCCAGCGACAACGGCCAGTCCTGGCGGGATTTGGGCCGCATCGACCCAACTAGGGAAGTCCAAGTCGGCCCCATCGAACAATTGCGCGACGGTTCCCTCATCATCCCAGTCGGCGTTGGCGGCCGGCAGGCGACCGGTCCGCAAATCGTCTATGCCTTCCACTCGCGCGACTTGGGCCAGACCTGGTCTGACGGGGCTCCGATCTGCCCGGGCGGCGAGCCGCAAATCCTCGAATTGCAATCGGGTCGCCTACTCGCTTTTTGCCGCAACAACCCCTCGGTGCCGCACAACGACTTGCAACGCCCCTTCCGCAACGAAGGCCCCTGGCGCTTGTGGCAGCGCTTCCAGGGCACGCGCGGCTTGGCTTCCTATACCAAGCGCATGACGCTGGCCGAATCGGACGATGGCGGCCACACTTGGCACAGCCAGCGACCGGCGACTTTGCTGCTCGAAGAAATGCACGGAGCCGGCATTCAATTGCCCGACGGCCGGGTGGTTTTCCTCTACACGCACCGCGGCCCGACTTGGCGCGGCGGCGAACGCGCCAAAGTGAGCCACGACCAAGGACGCACTTGGCGCGACGAACGCTACTTTATGACCGCGACTCCTTCGTACCCAGGCTATTCGGCAAGCTGCGTCCTACCCCCTCACTTAGGCGATGGCCAAGAGGGCATGATTTTGTCGCTAGTCGGCGAGCGCTCGGAGCGCAATTGGGGCAGCGAAGGCCCCCCGACCGCCGAAGGTTTTCAATACATGCCACAAGTCCAAGCCATCCGCTGGCGGCCCGTGGACTAGGAAACGGATGCCATCGTGCTATTCTACGACAACCTCGAAGAATTCATCTCCCAACAAAGCGCCCAACTGCAAAGCCTGAAACGGGCCAATATCCCCGAAGTCGGCGTCGTCCTCGAGGTCTTGGGACCCAACCGCGACCAAGACCGCAAAAGCAATCCGGGCGGCCACTCAGTCACCCAACCAGTAGAGCGCTTGGCCGTCGACTGCCACGGCATTGAAGGCGACCGCCATCGCGGCCTCACCCGGGCCTCCACTGGCCGCGAAGCTCCGCTCTACAAAAGGAGCCGCGCCATCATCGTCAACCGCCGCCAGCTATTCGCCGTCTCGCCGCACGAGTGCGCCCTCCTCAGCCAGCGCCTAGGCGTCGAAGTCACGCCGCAATTGCTCGGTGCCAATATCGTCATTGGCCGCGAAGACAGTGCCCCTTTCTGCCTTTCAAGCACCCCGGTCAACACCTATTTCGTCCTAGCTCCGGCCACCGCAACTCAACCACCGACGCCACCCTTGGCTACCCTGATCCACTACGTCCAGCAAAAGGGTTGCAGCCTCACTGGAAAGGCCCTAGCCAAAGCCTATGGCGATCCCTCGCTGACTAAGCAGTTCGTCGCCCATGCCGAGCACCATCGTGGCATTCTCTGCAGCGTCGAATATCCGGTCAAAAGGCCGATCTTTCTCGAACGCGGTCAAAAGGTCTTTTTCCGCTTTCCCATGGGCTGCTGTTATTGACCCGAGCCAGTCTCGCGTTCGACCCGGGCGATAAAATCGCGACACGCCCGAGCCACGGCTTGGGGGCATTCAAGCTGCAAATTGTGCGATACGTCGGCCATCCACTGGACCTGGATATTGGCCCGCGCCGGGATGCGCAATTGGGCCAGACTGGGCCTGTTCCGGCCCCGATCGCCGTACAATTCCAAGATGGGCAACTCGGTGCGGCAGAGAAAATCGTACCCGTCCCACTTTTTCCAGTACGTGCGAAATTCCGCTATTTGCGCGTCTGTCCAGCGCCTCAGTACCCGGTGGCGCAGGGCCTCATTGCGCGCTTGTTGCCGCGGCGAGAGCGTACTGGAGACATCGCCGCCAAAAGCATCGCTCAAGACGTGGTGACTGGTCCAGCCCTCCATAGAAATGATGCCCCGAACCTTTTGCGGCTGCACTCGGCCCACCTCTAGGGCGATCATACCGCCAATGCTGTGGCCACCCACATAGCAGCAATCGAGCCCCAACTCATCAATGACGCGCAGCGCGTCTTGGGCGAATTGCTCAATTGAACCCCCGCGCGGGGGTGGCCAACCGCCGCCGTGGCCACGCACTTCTACGACTGCCAACTGCATGCTCGCATCGAGTCCATCAATAATGTCCCCTAAGGCATAGGCGTCATTGAAGCTGCCCGGTATTAGCACCAGAGTCGGGGCGGCACCCGGGCGCACCCAGTAGGAAAAATGCCCCACGTCCAAGTCTATCCGGCGACCCGCAAAGCCTCGGCCCAAGTCGCGCTTGGCAGCCCCTTCGCCTTTGTCGATCTTCACAAGTCCGTTCCTTTACTTGGGCATGGATACTACGGGTGAAATTCACTTAAAACAACACTTAGAAGCTGTCTGAAAAACCATGGAACGCGAAACCGTCCTCGACATCGGCACCACTAAGCAACTGTTCATCGACGACCAGATCATCGCCCAGACGCACGGAGTCGTCCGCACCTTGAACCAGCCGGCTAAATACGTCGGCAATCCTCTCTTCTATCCCCTTTACCGTTGGGAGGGTCGAGTCGAACTCTACGGCACCGTCCTGCGCGACTCGGCCAGCGGCCACTTCCGCATGTGGTACACGGGGTTGGGCGACATGGGCGTAGCCCAGATGGGCGCTGAGAATACCTCCAAGTGGGCCGCGATGGGTTTCGACCCGCAAAACCTGCTCTATAGCACCTGCTTTGCCACTTCCGAAGACGGCATCTTTTGGGAACGGCCCAACCTCGGCTTGGTCGCGTACGAAGGAAGCAAAGACACCAATATTGTGCTCATCAACGCGGCTGGCGGGAATGTCATTTGCGACCTGTACGATCCCGATCCAAACAAGCGCTACAAGTCGCTGTTTTACGAATCGCGCGATGCCGACGGCACTTCCAACGAAGGCGATGGCGTCTCCGTGGCCTTTTCGCCCGATGGTTTGCACTGGACCAAGTATTCGGGCAATCCGGTCATTACCCGGGCCAGCGACTCGCATACGCTATTGGGCTGGGACGAGTTACACGGCCAGTACGTGGCGTACTGCCGCCCCTCACTCCACGAGGGCAATGAGATCCGCCGCATCGGCCGCTCGGTCAGCGACGATTTCATCCACTGGACCGATCCCAAGGAGATTCTCGAACCCGATGGGCAAGACCCCGAGGGTCTGCAATTCTACAACATGCAGGTCTTCAAATACGAGGATCTGTACATCGGCCAACTGATGGCCTACCACACCCCGCCCGAAGAACCCCACATCCACTTTTTTGGCCCTATTGACATACAATTGGCCGTCAGTCGCAACGGCATTTCTTGGGAGCGGGCGGGGGATCGCCAAGCCTTTATTCCCAACGGCCCGCCCAATAGCATCGACGCTGGCGAAGTGTACGTGGCCCGTGCGCCAGTGGTCGTGGGCGACGAGTTGTGGTTCTACTACTCGCCCTGTCCCGTCGAACACGGTCCCACTGGCCGCAGCGGTCCCATCTGTCTAGCCAAACTGCGCGTCGATGGCTTTGTCTCGGTCAACGCGGGCGCGGAAATGGGTACTCTCATCACCAAGCCCTTTACCTGCCGGGGGGATTCGCTGCGCATCAATACTTCGGCCAAAGGCGGCTTAGTGGCGGTGGCTGTGCTCGACGAGGAGGGAGTCCAGTGCGAAGGCTTTGGCCGGATAGATTGCGCGCTCTTCGACGGCGATTCGGTCGATCATCAGATGACTTGGCGACGGAGTGCGTATGGCGACCTAAAGGGCCGCGTGATTCGCCTCAAGTTCTACCTGCGCGATGCGCGCTTATACGGCTTTGTGCAGCAGTGATCGGTGGATATCGCAATAGAAAGCAACCGCTCTATGAACACCGAAGAATTCACCGTCATCGCCGGCGACCAACAGCTCCACTGCACCCTAGCCGTGCCCGAAGCCTCCTTGGCGGGCGACCACTCGGGTCTGCTGCTCAATATTAGCGCCACGGCGCAACTCGCCCTGTACGACGAGACTCAAAACCACCCAACGCATCCCTTTTTGCGGGCTGGCCACTACGTCCTCAGCTTTGATCTGCCCAACCACGGCGAGCGCATCGACGCCCACGGCGAGAGCTTATTGGGCATGGGCCGGGCCATCATGGCCGGCGACGATCCCTTTGCGCAATTCGTCCTCGACGGCCGAGCTGCCCTCGACGCCTGCCTAGATCGCGTTGGGCCCAAGGGCAAAATCGCGGGTTACGGAGTCTCGCGCGCCGGCTACTGCCTGCTGCGCCTAGCCGCGGCCGATCCGCGAGTAGGTGCAGTGGCTGGCCTCTCCCCGGTCACTGATTGGGGCATCCCCGAGGAATTCACCCAGACTTGCCCTCGCACCCATACGTCGCCCCTGCTCATCGATCACTGGGTCGCCCAACTGGCGGATCGGGCCATCTACTTGAGCGTGGGCAGCCAAGACGACGTGGTCGGCACCGAAGCGTGCGTCCGCTTTGCCATTAAGCTCTTTGTCGAGCAGCGCCGGATCTTGCCCCAAGACACCTTGCTGAGCCAATTGCACGTAGTGGATTCTATAGGTCATTCGCCGTCGCTGGCCTCGCGGCTACAGGCGACCCATTTCCTGTTGGATTTCTGTAACCGGGTGTGAGCCGTGCTTGATTGCAGCGGTTGATTGGGGTATCTTGAGCACCGATTTGTCGGCTGATCTCCTCAACCTCCACTCTGGGGGCCGCGATGAGTTCTTCCCGCTTTAAATCTCCCGCTTCCGATTTCGATGTCGCCGAATTGGTCCGTCGCCTGCGCCGAGGCCTGCTCCTGTCCTTGGCGCTAGCCGTCGGCCTCATGTTGGTCTTCGTTGCTCTCAACCCCTTTCGACAAGTCGAGATCAAAGCCCCTCGGCCTCTCAGCACCAAATTTATCAAGCGCGAACCCCGCTTGACCAAGCCCTTAGAACTGCGCAAGATCCCCAAGCCCAAGCGCCAGCTAGCCCGCCGCCAAGTCCACTTGGCCGCCGCCCGCCTAGATCAAGTGCAGGCCACGACCAACTTCAATGTCCGCTCATTGATTTCCAGCCACGTCGGCAACTCGGGTATTAGCTTGTTCAAGCCGATTACCGATAACAATACGAACAGCCTTGGACTCGAGCCCAAGCTCGTCTCCACCTCGGTGACCAGTACGCGGATGCCGGAACACAAAATCGACATGGCCTTGGAGATGCTCGATGTCAACAGCATGGATACCGGCCGCTACCGGGCCATGGTCGTGCAGGACGCCGGCGATCCCCAGGCGATCAAGGGCTTCATCAAAATAGCCCATGTGATTTCGGCCCGCGCCGTTACCGATCAAATACAGGGCTACAGCAATTTGAATCTGCGCTCAATCGATGCTTTGTGCGACGTCATCAATGAATACACCGGGCTCGAAGCCAAGTTTATCGGCACGATCACCTACGACGACAAACGCCTACTTGAACTGCCCATTCTCATCCCCCAGGGGTCCCTCAACGAGACCGAGATGGAAAACTATGCCCGCTATATGCTGTCCGGGGGCTTCATTATGGGAGGCTACCATCCCGAAGCCTTGGTAAAGTACGGAGGCTTAGTAGAAGGGTATGATTTCTGGTCCGAACGCCTACTCCCGGACCATCCTATTTTCAGTGCCTTTTTCTCTCTAAAAGGTGGCACTGGGGGCCATGTTGACTGGAGAGATATTGTCAACGGGTACTTCATCCGCGACCGGATGGTCGGTATTGGCAACGTAGGCTGGGGCAGCAACCCGCGCTACAATCAGATGGCGGTTAACGTGATCGTCTATGCCCTGACCCAAGAAGGCTCCATCACCCAACGCCTCATGCAGGGGGTCAACTGAGATTAGTTGTCCTCGGCTTTACAAGATCGGTTCGTCTCCTATACTCACAGAACAACACTTTCCCGAGAGATATCCCATGGCCATGACCGAAGAAGAACGCTTTCGCTTTGACCTCACCGGCTTTTTGGTGCGCCCCGCCATCCTGAAGCCCGATGAAGTCGCCGCCATCGTCGATCAGATCAACCGCATCAAACACGACCCCGAATCGCTGCCGCCCGAACACCGCGACGTGCCCGGTGGCCCGGCCAGCGTACTGATTGACCATCCCCAAGTGGTCGATGTAATTCGGGAGATAATTGGTCCTGATATCCGGCTGGAAGGCTGTAGCTGCGTCTGGCGCAAAAAGGGCGAGGAGCACGGCGGGCTACACGGGGGCGGCCCAGGTCAAGCCGATCCCATCTTTGGCTACCGAGTGAAGAACGGGCGCATCCACGCCGGTATGGTGCGGGTTATTTTTGAATTGACCGATATCGCGCTAGAAGATCAGAGCACTCATTTCTTAATCGGCAGCCACAAATCGGAATTCCCCATCCACGAAGACCACCTGTCGCTGGAAGAAGGCAAGCGCAGTCCCTTCCTCACCACGTACGCTTGCCCGGCCGGCAGCGCGGTCTTTTTTACCGAGAACTTGTGCCACGCCGGGCCGGTGTGGCACCGCGACACTCCGCGCGTCACTGTATTAAACGCCTATTCGCATTTGGCTACCCACTGGCACCGGCTGAAGATCCCCCCGGCGGTGCTGCACAGTCTGCCGCGCGAAAAGCAGGCTTATTTCCGCCAGCCTTGGATCGCCGATTTCCGCACCAGCCCGGCGACCCACAATACCACCGAGCGCTTCTTAGACAAAGACGAAGCGCCCGTCGACACGGATCATACGCCCTAGGGCGTCTAAACCAATCGAAGCTGGCAGATACAATCGCGGGTTGTGAATTTCCAGCTAGAAACGCGCCGCTGAAAGAGGCCCGGGGTCGCGTCCATCCAGAGCCAGTTCCACCATGCGCTCGGCGGCCAGCAGGCCAATGGAGTTGCCGTAGCCGCTAAAACCGAGGGCAAAGACTGCGTCGGGCAGGTCCGAGAGCGCGCCGACAGCTACCCGGCGATCCGGTGTGAAGCCGTGGATGCCAGCCCAGTGGCGCTCGACTTCAAAGGAGATGCCCGGGAACCAGTGGCGCAAATAGGCCTCGAGGTGCTGTATCAGGTTGGGGGTGACGGCGTCCTCGGCGGTGTACTCCTGCTCCTCAAAAAAAGCCCGGGCACCGCCAATCATCAAACGTCCATCTTCAAGTTGGCGGAAGTAATCGTACTCAGTGATGCCGGCGACTTGAAGCAGCGGTTCCACCGGGGTAGTGATGAGGATCTGGCCGCGCACGGGGCGCACGATGCGGCGCAAGTGCGGGTGCATATCGCAGCCGTACCCATTGGTGGCGATGTACACCTTGCGGCAGCGGATGTGGGCGCGGCGCCCGCGCACTATCAGTCCCTGGCCCTCTGGTTCGATGCGATAGACCTCATTGTGGTCGTAAAAGGTGGCCCCAGAAGCAGCGGCAATGGCCTCGGTGAGGCGCGCCGGCTGCACCATGAAATCGCCTTCCACCTGTAGAGATGCCGCGTACCCAGCGCCGTAGGGATCGCTGTGAGCAAACTCGACCTCAACGCCGTCGGCGGCAAAGGCGCGGGCCCACTTTTCCAGTTCGCGAGCATCGGCTTGGGTTTCGGCGAGGTGGATGGCACCCTCTTCCCAGGGCACCTCGTACTGCTTGGCCAAGGCGCGCATGCGGGCGACGTTGTCGCACACCATGTCGAGGATTTGGCGGGCGGCTGGGCGGCCCACTTGGGCGATGAGAGTGGGGTACGTCTCGCGCTGCGAGGTCAGCACAAAGCCGGCATTGCGGCCCGAGGCACCGGAGGCCACAAAGCGGGCGTCAACTAGGGCGACGTCGCGGCCCCGCTGGTGCAGCAGGGTGGCTGCGTACGAGCCGACAATGCCGGCACCAATCACCACATCGTCGTGTTCGGCCTGCTGTGGCTCGGATACTTCTTGCCATTTAGATACGGTCATAGGACCTCCAAGGTAAGGTTAGCTACTCCGGAATCGCCCTCAGTTGCACAGATCCATCGTTGGATCGCCCTCACCCCTCCTGCTTCTCCATATCGCCTCCACTCGCTACCATGCGCTCGGGAGCGCCATTCGCATCGGTCGCCAACGCTGCGCACAGCGTGCCGAACTCGGGGCGGGCAAAGGGCAGATGGGTCCGGCCTCGCGCCAGAATGTGCTTGTAATTAGCCGCCGGTCCCTCATAGGGTGCTCCGTGGTTCCACGGCACCCAAGAGCGGGCGTTGCAATAGTGGCTGACAAAAGCCCGACGCCAGCGGTCGGGCGACTGATTGGGATGGGAGCGGTGCAGAAGGTGCGGATGGAAGAACACCACATCGCCGGCCTCAACCACCACCGGCACTGCATCACCGTAGTGCCGCGCCACTCTCGACAGCGTATTGACCTCGTCGTCGAGATGGCTAATCCCCTCTACAGTCTCAATCTCATCAAAAGCTCCCTCGGCGTGGACCAGATGTCCCCGGCCTTCGTCTGGATAAATAGGCTCGTGGTTTGAGCCGGGCGCGACCCACAGACAGCCGTTCTCCTCGTCGGCCCGCTCCAAGGCCAACCAAGCGCCGATAAGAGTGTCCGGGTACGTCGTAATATAATAGGAATCTTGGTGCCAACCCTGTCCGCCCATGCCCGGCGCATTGAAAAACTGCATAGTCTGCAAAGCCAGCACATCCGGCCCGATGAGCGCCTCCAAAACGTCCAAGACGCGCGGGTGCAACAAAAAGCGTTCGCAGGTGGCGTCCCAGCGGTGCAGTTGATGCACCCGCGTGAAACGCTGCACCAACTCCTCGTCCGTCGCCTCAGGAGACGGAGGCTCCTGACCGGGAACGTCGATTTGGCCCTTGAGCATGGCCATGACGTGCGCTTTGAGTTCTTCCACTTCTTCCAGATCGACCAAGCGCTCGACGACTAGGAACCCCTGTTTCTGATACTGGGCGTATTCCGCTGTGGAAACTTTGTAGCGATCAGGCCGCTGGTCGGCCACTGGTTTATAGCTCATTTTTCCCTCCGCGTTGGCAATCCTCTCACAGCTTCTCCCGCACGGCCCTCACCCCAGCCACCATGTTCTCTAGCTTCTGCCGCGCTGCCCAGCGCGCCGTTTGGCTCAGCCCGCAATCGGGCGCAAAGGAGAGCTTGTCGGCCGGGGCATATTTCAAGCATGCCTCCACCCGCGCCGCAATGTCCTCTACGGTTTCAATATAATAGCTCTTCACATCGACGATTCCCACGGCCACATCCATCTTTGCGACAATCTGGCCGATGATCTCCAGTTCGGCGAACTCGCGGCTGGCCATCTCGACGTGCATCTCATCGACCTGCATGTCCAAGAAGGCCGGGAACATGGGCGCGTAGCGGCGCAGTCCCACGGCGCGGCCCTTGTAGTTGCCAAAGCACAGGTGGGTCGAGAGCCGGCACTTGCCCGCGACGGATTCGACCGTGCGGTTGAAGATATCGACGAAGCGCGCTGGATCCTCGCGGTGGGCATAGCAACTCATCGACGGCTCATCAACGGTCAGCTCGGTGCAACCCGCCGCACAGAGAGCCTCCAACTCGCTCCGCACAATCGGCAACAGCGCCTCGGTCACGGCCCAGCGGTCCGGGTACTGGTCGTTGGGGACCAGTCGGCCACTCAACGTGTAGGGCCCCGGCACACTGGCCTTGAGCGTCGGCCCTGCTGGTGCCAACCGCTTGAGCCGTGCAAACTCCGCCACTGCGCCCAAGCCGTGCGGCGCTTGCAACAGTCCAGTGATTGCGTGACGTCCTCGCTGGTCGTGGGCGGGTGGGCCGAAGCGCCTCGGCGGTGCGGACTCTAGGTCAATACCTTCGAGATAGCCGTAAAAGGAGAGGTTAAAATCAAAGCGGGTCTGCTCGCCATCGGTGACCACGTCCAACCCAGCGCGCACTTGGTCGCCGAGCGCGGCAACGACTGCGTCGTCCTGCATCTCGGCAATATCGTCCGGCCCAAAGGCATCGAGGTGCTCAGCCGCGTGTTCGAGCCAGCTCGGGAAGGGGTAAGAGCCGATGACGGTGGTGAGCAAGGGACACTCTTTCACGGCTGGCCTCCATCGACCTTTTCCCAAGCAATTGCCGCGGTACCCAAAACGCCGGCGTGGTCGCGCAGCTTGGACAGCACGACCGGCACGCCTGCGCCCGCTGGATGGCGGAATAAATGTTCGTTCACTTGCTTTTGCAGCGGTGCGAGAAAGTGCTCGGCCGCATTGGTCGCCCCGCCGCTGAGGATGATGCGCTGGGGAGCGTACACGTGTACTGCACTCACCAGCAGCCAGCCCAGATTGCGGGTCCAGTGCTCCAGCTCGTCAATGCAGAGCCGATCTTGGCGCTTCACGCCGCGGATTATGGCCTTGAAATCGATCGCGTTGGAGTCCTTGAAGTACTGGTCGCTCAAGACCGAGGGAATGCCGCGCGCCAGCCCGTCCCGCACCTGCTGAGTCAGCGCCGTGGCCGAGCACATCATCTCGGCGGTACCCCGCGCATTGGTCAGGCACAGCCGCCCGCCGAGAGCCTGCATGACGATATGGCTCATCTGGGTCCCGAACTGGAGATGCGGGTCGCGCAGAATTTTGCCGTCGAGCAAGACCCCAGAGCCAACGCCCGTGCCAATGGTGATCGTCACCGCCCAGTCCAAATCCCGCGCTAGGCCGTAGTACCGCTCGGCGTAGATGGAGACGCGGCCGTCGTTGTCGGCGATGACAGGAATCCCCGTGGCCTTGGCCAGCCGTTTGACAATGGGATAGCCCTCCAGTCCCTTGATCTTCCCCGGCATGTACACCACGCCGACCTCGGGATCCACGGCCCCGGGAAAGCCCAAGCCAATGGCCTGCGGCTTGCCGCCCAGCTTCTGGGAAATCCGCGCTACTTCATCCTTGAGCGTCTTGAGCAAATTGCCCATGCCCAGCGCAAACCCCGACGGATTGATGCCCGGTGCCAGCATCCGCCCGCCCCGCGTCACCGCGCCGCTTTTGGCTCGGGTGCCGCCCACGTCAAAACCAATGACATAGTCTTTCATGAGTCCTCCTTGCGTCAACTGACGCACCAACCTGCATCTACGGTCACCACCGTTCCGGTAATCGCCCGCGCCCGGTCTCCCAGCAAAAAGACCGCCATCCCCGCCACATCCGCCGCGCTCATCATCGCCCCGAGCGGCTGCTTGTCGCGCATAAACGCCATGATCTCTGCGCTTTCCCCGGCCCGCTTGCTCATGGGCGTCTCCACCAGCGCCGGCGCAATGGCATTGACCCGAATCCCGTGTGGCGCGTAGTAGCTGGCCATAGCCTTGCTCAGCGACACAATCGCCCCCTTGCTAGCCGCATAAGCGTGCGAGGCAAAAAACTTCCGCTCCGGCGCAAAGGCCAACACACTTGCCATGTTGAGAATCGCCCCGCGCGCTCCGTCTTCGCGCGATTCCTGGGTCAACATCTGTTGCAGCACGGCGCGGCACACCAAAAACACGCTCTTGGCGTTGGCGTCCAATGTCGCGTCCCACCCCTCCTCAGTACACTCGTGCAGCGGCCCATCGCCAAAGCGCCGCCCGCTGATCCCCGCTACATTGAACAACCCGTCGATCCGCCCCCACTTTTCGACGCAGGCCCGCACGGCCTCGGCGACCTGTTCCCACTGCGTCAGGTCGGCTGCCCGGTGCGCCCCCTGCTTTCCCAGCTTCTCGGCCAAGGCCCGACAGTTTGCTTCCGTCCGCGAGGTGACAAATACGCTGGCCCCCTCCTCGGCCGCGTGCAGAGCCGTGGCCTCGGCGATGCCGGTAGAGCCGGTAATTAGACAAACCTTGTTGTCGAGAGTGCCCACAGGTCAGTGGCAGGGGTTTGTAAATGAGGCGTTGGAACGGAAATTGATTACTACTCGTACAAATGCTTGAGGCTCTTGCGGTACCCCTCGTAAAACCGCTCTAGCTGCTCTTCCGCGCTTACGTTGCCGACAAACTGATGGCTCGGCAATAGCTCCGGCTTGATCCCCCGCGCCAACAACCGCTCGGCCACCTCGCAGCGCAGCATATTCATCATCATCGCGCCGGTCACCGTCGATACCGGCCCAGTCCGCCACTCCAACCCCTCTAGCTCAATTACGCAGTCCCCCGGCGGACACTGGTTGTCGAGGACGACATCGGCCACATCCATCAGCTTCTTGCCCGACGAGTGCGCTGGCGGCGATTGGTCGCCGTGCGGTTTCGACAGCATGGCGATCACGGGCAAGCCCCGCGCCTTAGCGCCCATGGCCATCTCGACGATCAGGGGCCGAATGCCGCTGGTCGAAATCAAGATAAAGGCATCGTGCTGCCCGAATTCGAACCCTTGGAGAATCTCCTCGGCGTAGCCTTCGTACTTCTCTAAAAAGAGCGGCCCGCGCAACCCGTTGGCGCCGACGATTGACGCATGGTTCGATACCGCTAGCTCGACCAACGCAAAAAAGCCCACGAAACATCCCTGGCGCGGCGTCATCTCCTCGCACATCATCCGCGAGTGCCCAGCGCCAAAGAGAAAGACCAACCCGCCGTTGGCAATGCTCTCGGTGCAGATTGCCGCGGCCCGGTCGATAGAGTTCATTTGCGTATCGCGCAAACGTTGCAACAGCTCCATCGTCTGCGCGTAGTACTCTTCAGCAGCGCTCATGCGCGTGATTTCTCCTGTTCAAAGCGCCGCAGCCTCAAATGCGGCGATGGTTTCATCTGCTACGGTGGCCGTGGCGGCCGCGACGTTCCGCTCTAGCTGCTCGATGTTCAGCGAGCCGATGGGATTGCCGTGAATGCGCTCCTCGCGCAGGCAAAATTGCAACGTCAGTTCCAGCATGTCGATGCCCTGCTCGTTGCACCACAAGCGCATGGCCTCGGCCCGGTGCTGGTCTTCGCCCCACTTGTCGCGCGGTATAAAGCGCTCCACGGGCACGCCCGTCAGCCAGCCGCGCATGATTGACCAGCCGTTGAGTACTCCGAGGTCGGCGGTCGCAGCCGCTGGCAGGATGGCATCGGTTGCGCTCTGCCGGAGCAAGTTGTAGTCGCTGAAGCACAGTATCGCGTCGGTGCGACCCGACGCAATGTGCGCGAGGTGAAAGTCGTGGGGCCTCATGCCATAGCCAATGAAGTCCACGGCGTCCTGCTGGCGCATCCGTTCCAGCCCTTCGAGCGCTCCACCTGCCTCAAGGGTCGGTTCGATTTCGGACGGGTCGTGGAGGAAGAGCGCGTCGAATTTCTCGATCCCCAAAACTTCTAGCTGATCTTCGGCATCGGCCAAGGCCCGTGCCGCCGAATAGTCGGGCCGCCCTTCGCCGTAGCCACCCCACGCAGCGGCGCTGTGACAGCATACGCGCCCGCTGATGATGATCTCGCTGCGAGCGATGACACCTTCCTTGATCGCGCGGCCCAACTTGCGCAGTGAGTCGCCGTAGCAGCGGGCGCAGTCGAAGTGATTGACGCCCAAATCGATGGCTCGGCGCATCAGGGCCATGGCCTCTTCGTCGTCAACCGGCCCGAAGTGGCCGCCAAAGCCTTGCGTTCCGAATGGAACTACTGGTATGGAAAGCTCGGTCTTGCCCCAGCGGCGGCGGGGACAGCAGTTTTTTTCTAGGCTCATGACGCCTCCTTTACAGGGCGTTTAGCGGAAGCGCCTTTTTCGCGCTGTGGCAGAGGGTGAAAGTACTATATACCGAGGGCAGAACACGCAAAACCCGCCGAGCAGGCGGTCCCATCCTCAGCCTCCTCTCAGTCGGCGAGTTAGGCGACCGACAGCGCGACGGCTATATGTTGGCTTTTTCGTTGGCGACGAGCCCACAAGGGCTGTCGTTAGCGGCAGGCGATTCAGACCTCGTCTGAGTCCACACCTTCTTCCGGCGCGAGGACAATGCGCCCCTCGGCAAAATCCAGCATGGCACTGGCCGACGAATTGGGCAGTTCGTCTTCGGGAATTGCGCCTTCGGCTTCTTTCATTTTGCGCTCTATGTTAATGTCTCGTGCGCGTTGCGACAGGCTACGACAGGCTTGAAAGGCGTTGATTTCGCCTTCCAGCTTGAGGGCGACTTCCCGAGAAAACATCGACTTAGCCATTGTAACTCCCGAGGTAAAAGGTGAATGGGGACGGAAATTATTACAAAACTATAAAAGTTATGCGATTTTGCTAAAACGGGCAACTTTCACGGGTGGCCGAGCGGCCCGACAGCAGGGCGTTCTAGATCGCCCAGTACTTCCACAGGTCCTCTGGCACCTCATAGCGCATAGCTTCGCGCTCGGTGTAGTGCCAGCGGGCGAAAAGTCCCAGCCGCGGCTTGGAGCGGATGTTGGCCGAGCCGGTGTGGCACAGAAAGCAGTGCCAGAAAATCACGTCTCCGGCCCGCGCCACAAATTGCTCCGGCCCGTGGGGCGAGCGGTCTGAAAACAACCCCCATTGGCGCGGCTCCCAATCTTCGCGGTCGCGGAAACTGCCGTCGATGTGGGCGGGATGCTCGCGGAAGTACGCGTGGGTCGGCAGATGGCTCTGCGGCCAGTAAACAAAGGCCCCGCCGTTTTCTTCCACATCGTCTAAGTAAGCGGTCGCCCCCAGCATAAAACCGCCGCTCCAGCCCCCCGGTCCGTAACCGTCGATATGCCCTTTGCCCGGCCAGTCCCACGTTTCCCCCGAGCGCGGCCACTGCACCAGCATGGACCCGCCGCCGCCGCTAAACTGCCCGCCGCCCATCGCCTCGACCGCTTCCCGCATCTGCGGCAACTGCCCAAAGGCCGGTTCGACCACAAATCCGTCGATCACATAACTATCGGGCCAACTCGCCGGATCTGCTGGATCGGCCCCTACGTGATCCCAGAACTGCCCGCGCCAAGCGGCCATCTGCTCTGGCGCGATGAAGTTTTCCAGAATCAAATAACCCTGCTGCTTAAAAAACGCGACCTGTTGCTCGCTCAGTACCATGCCGTGCCTCTCACAACGATTTTCATCGCCTACCTCCTCGCGTTTTCTGTACGGTTAGTTTCACCTTGTCTGGCGTGATGCTTTTGACCTCCAACCCGGTTGCATCGCGCACGGACTGGGCGGACACCTCGAAAGTCCTCCGCTTCAACCTGACGAGATCGGCATCAATGACGACCTGGAGATCCGCATCACTTGCCAACAACCTGGCCCACCGCGGGCCGGTCACCTTGATCTCCACCTCTGAGGGGTCGATGTCCGTCAGCGCATATTCTTCGGGCACGTTCTCCACGTCTACGCGCACTTGGAGGACCGCCTCCTCGACCGGCACGAAGACCAGCCACACACCCAAGGCCAAGGCAAAAGACAAAAGACCTTCTACCAAACGCCGCCCCAACCAACGCCACTCGATCCGGCGCTTCTTCACCTCGGTCCCCGCATACTCTAAGTGATCTTGAATCTTGTCCCTCAAATCGCCGGGTCTGATAGGTTCGGTGCGATTGCCCAGAATCTCGAGTTCCCCCCGCACGGCAATCCCGATGGTGCCGCGCTCCTCCGAGACTACCAGACACAGAGCATCGCTGCGTTCGGCCAACCCCAACGCAGCAGCGTGTCGCGTACCGCCTCCTTTCAGTTCGTCCCTATTCTCGGACAGCGGCAAATGCACTCCAAACTCCTTGACCCTATTATTCTCCATCACTAGCGCGCCGTCGTGCCCAGCCGAACCAGGATCGAAAAGGCTATCGAGGAGTTCTTCGCTGATCTCCGCGTCCAAAGGGACCCCATACTGCAAGAAATGCCGCTCTATCGGCTCGCGCCCCGGCAGGACCACCAAGGCCCCGCATCTTTTCGCAGCCAACTGGTACAACCCCCTAGTCAGCGTTCCCAAGCTGGAGGGATCCGGGCGCGGAGCCTTGCGGCGCAGGCTGAGCGTGGCGATCTGCTCAAAAAGCCGGCGCAAATCATCCTGGAACACCACCACTACTACCACCACTAGCGCCGCGAAAAAGCCTTGGAGGATCCAAGTCGTTAGCTGCAACTGGAATTGCTGCGCTATCAGGTAGTAGAAGACGCCCAAAAAAGCCAAACCGAGCAGGGCCATTCGCGCTCGGCGAGTCCAAACCACTAGACCCCAAAGCAGCAACGCGACGACTGCAACGTCCACCAGATCAGTAGGTGCGATGTCCAACAGGGGTGTGTGCAAAGTGGTATCTCCCCCCTAAAGGAAGGGAATGGATCAAGCTCCGGGGAACGCCGCCAGATACACCTTGGTGCGCTCGTTCAAAACTCCGTAAAAAGCCCGCGTCTCTGCATCCTCGCTATCCCGCCAAAACGCCGCCGGAATACTCGAATCGTTCGCCAGCGGTGCCCGGTTGCGATGCCCGTAGTAAATCTGCACCGTCCGCCGCTCTGCTTGCGTGGGCCGCGTCGTCGGCGTGTGTAGCACCGCCACATTAAACAGCGCGCAGGTCCCGGCCGGACCGTGCAAGTGGTACTCGCCGCCTCGCTTGAGTTGCTCTTCCTTATCTTCGAGCACCGGCTGGCTTACTGCTTCCGGGGACAGCGAAAAACAATGCGTCCCCTCGTCCACATCGGACAGATAGACCATGAGCTGGATGTAGTCCATGCGGAATGGATGTTCGTCCCAATGCGGCCTGTCGCGGTGCCAACCTTGGTGCAATGAGCCATCGTAGGCCCGCATCATCCGCAGCCCGATCTCGCCAAAGCAGAGCGGCCCACCCATCAGCGCCTCAATTGTCGGATATATTTTCGGGTGGCGGATCAGTTCGTCGAACTGCGGCGAGGTGATCAATGCCTCGTAGTTGGTGTGCTGGTGGTGGCCGTAGCGGTGCCAGAAATAGGGATACTTTTCCATATCCCCATCGAACATGGCGCGGAAGTATTGCACGTCGTCGTTGTCGAGCACCTGACCTAAGTTGAGATAGCCGTTTGCAGCAAAGAAATCGCGGTCGGCTTGGTCCATCACCTTGTCTCCTAATTTTGTTAGCGATATGGAATCCGCTCGCCGTGCCAAGGCAGGCGAAAGCTGGGCTGCTGGCTGTAACGCCGCATGGCGAGCGACAATTCGATTTGGCTGGCTGGTGCCAATTCAACTTGGAAATAAGTGCTATCCACGTCGAGCACCTCGTCGCCAGCTCGCACCCGGCCAAAGCAGTGCTCGCCAAAGCTGCCAGCGCCGATGATCACCTGCCGGGTGCGGCTCGTGCTCAAGTTGACCAACGTCAGTTCCGCACTGTCAGCGCTGAGGCTGGTTACTAGGGCTCCCACGTCCGGGGGCAAACCCGGCCGCTGCTGCTCACCGTCGAAATAGCGCACCCGCCCTTGCGCCAATCCGCCCCAATAGATGGTCTGCGGCGCGCCGGTCGTTAGCTGCACTAAGGCTTCGGTAACCACCGGGTTGACCTGCTGCCACCAGTGTACGTCGAGTTGGGTCAGATCCTGTTCGTCGTCGATGACCTTGGCGATGCGGTCGCAGACCTCTCGGTAGTTGGCCTGCAAGATGCGCTCGGGGTAATCCGGGGACTCGCCAGCGAGAAAGCGGGTCCAGGCGCGGTCGTCGAGCGAACGCGGTCCGCGCTGCCCCACCTGCTTCCACTCGTCTTCGGCTCCCCTGCGCAAGGTCTCCAGCCGCTGCCAGTCGCGCTGTTCCATGGACGCGGTCCACAAGTGGATCGGCGCATTGGGATTGATGGGATTGAAGTCGGTCCAACCCTCGTCCGCGTGCTTGTAGGGCACGAGTAATCGCCCCCCTTCTTCGCGACCGTGCGCGACTAGCGCATCCATGTGCATGCGGAGCAGGTCCAAGTAGCGGGCCTCGCCCGTGACCAACAGCGCGGCCTCCACCGCCGCGGTGATCGAGTGGGCCATCATGTTGTGTCCATAGCGCCCGGTCCAGCCGTACAGCCCGCCCCACCACTGCCCTTGACGCATCTCGCCGACAATGCCGTTGGGGCCGATGTTGTCTGGGACGATGCCGCCGTTGGTTTCGGTGCGCTCTATCCAGGCCCCCACATATTCCTCTATCCACTCCCGATACCGCACCTCGCCGGTGTGGAGAAAGGCCGTTGCCACCAGCGCCACGACGCCTAAGTTGACGGTCACGTCGCCCTGCATGACCACTTGGTCGAATTGTTCCTCAACGCGGCGTTTAGTCTCGGGATCTTCCCACCAGTTGGCGGGCAAATCAAATCCTGGCCCCAGCGTGGCGTGGTCGTGGGTGAGGTCGTAGTGGATTTCGCCGCGCCGCATTTGCAAGAGCGGTCCCTTGCTGCCGCTACAGGGCGAGCGCACGATGCGGTGCTCGGGGTCGTAGTTGGGCACGGCTGGGTCGTCGTTCAAGTAGAATCCGGCAAAGCGCTGTGCCCGGCGGCGCGTCTCGGCGTTGGTCGGGTCGGCCATCCCTAAGTGATAAAAGTAGATGTAGTTTTCGGCGTTGTGGAACCAGTCGTCGTCGTTGATAAACTCGCGGGTGACGCGGCCGTAGTCGTGCTCTAGCTGCCGAGTAATGGCGTTCCACTCCTCTAGGGCCTTGACGCCCGTGTACTCGCTGCCGCCTAGGGCATAGTAGTGAGGCCAGTTGAAGAATGCCTCGTACAGATCGTCGGCCCAGACCCCGTCTCCGGGGTCTCCTTCCATCCATATCAGGCTGCCGCCGGGGCGGGTGTACTTTTCGAGAAAAATCGGTGCTGCCTCGTCGATCGCGTCGATCAGTCGCCGCTCCAAGACCGCCCATAGCGGCGGCGCAGTGCGCGTTTGGCTTTTTAGCGTTAGCACGATCTCGTCCTCTCGCAAAGGGCTTCTATAAGTAGATACGCATTCGCGCCGATGGCAAGCTTGACAATGTAGGTGCATTTTGTCGTATTTTATAGGACAAACGTCGCTACACAAAGAAAGCGAGCTATGCCATGACCACTGCCACGACGGCCCCCTTAGGGGAAACGGCGCAGATTCTCGGGGTGCGCCATAGGCTGAACAATGGCTTCGACCTAATTGAAATGAGCAATCGAGGCATTGCGCGGTCGGAGTTGATAAAACTAGCGGAATACCTCGCTATATCGCCGGGACAACTCATTCGCCTGCTGCCTATTAGCAAACGCACGGTGCAGAGACACAGCGACGCCAAACCATTCAGTCGGGCCGTCTCCGAGCAGGTTATCCAGATCGCCAGTGTTGCTGCCAGAGGGGTAGCTGTCTTTGAGGACCGCGACCATTTCCTGGATTGGCTCAAACAACCCTGCGCGGCATTGGGCAACAAAGTGCCGCTCGAATTGCTCAACTCGCGTTTCGGCGCAGATATCGTTCTGGATGAGTTGGGCCGGATAGAGCACGGGGTATTCGCCTGATGCGGCTTTTCCGCATCGCCAAGACCCGCTACATAAACGATCTATCGGGAGCCGGTGCCCGCGCCAACGGTGGTCGGTGGAATCGCGTCGGGGTGGGTTTGCTTTACACTTCGCCTAGTCGGGCATTGGCTACGGTGGAATACCTAGTACATGTGCCATTGGCGCGGGTACCGAAAAATCTGAGTATCGCGACTATTGCAGTGCCCGATGATGCGTCAACAGAGACTATTACCGAGGAGATGTTGCCAAACAACTGGCGACGACATCCGGCCCCTGTCGAGCTAGAGGAGGTCGGCACTCGTTGGATTGAGGAGAAGAAATCCTTGTTGCTGCGCGTACCCTCAGCAGTAGTTAAAGGAGATTACAATGTGCTGATCAATCCAGCGCATTCAGACATGAAAGGTGTGGAAATCGCGGCGGTTGAACCGTACCTGCTTGACGAGCGGCTGGTGCGATAGCCGCGAAATGTAACGGGAACGCGTTAGTCAGCGTGCGACCTCAGGCGACAGAAGATGTACGCCGTTGGAACTGCAATCAGCAGAATGAGTCCCAAGCGGCAGAAGATGTACGCCGGCACTACAATTAGCAGCACGAGTACCGAGACGATGTCGAAAAGGCGCTTTATTTCCGGAGATGTCACGGCGGTTATCTCCTTTCGAAACTTGGGGGAGTGCGAAATATGGGGAGAAAGTTAATTGAGCTTGCGACAGATGGGGGAGAAGAAAAGGAAGGCAAAATTGCGCAGCCCATTAAGAGATGCAAAGGGAACTGATGAAGCTAGCGATACGAGTAGTTCCGCATCGCTAGCTTGCAATGATTAGTAAAAATGGTGCCGGAGGTGGGACTCGAACCCACACACCCTTGCGGATACAGGATTTTGAATCCAGCGCGTCTACCAATTCCGCCACTCCGGCTACAGTATTTACCACTCCTCTCGTTCGCTTTTCGGCTTGCCGAGGATTTCCATATAGACAATCGCGTCGCGCGCCGTCTGAGGGGTGAGGAACCAACGGCTCCGGGTGCGACGAGGCCGCTGCGTCTCGCCTGCGTCCTCGTCCTCGGACTTGGTCTCCGTCAGCCGCGCCATGGCCTGCTGCTCGGCCGCCACGGCGCGCCGCTCGGCCTCTAACGCCAGTCGCTCGGCTTCTAGGGCCTCCCGCTCGGCCTCGGCCGGATCGACCTCGGCGAGAACCGGCTCCTCAAAAGGATCGCCGTCAAACGGCCAGCCAAAGGTCGGCTCTTCTTCCTTCTTCTCCTCGGCGACAACGGGCGCGTCTGGCTTGACCTCGGCGTGCTGCTGGTCGATCTCGGCGTGCTGCTGTTGTGCCTCTTCAACCTGTTTGCGGCGTCTGCGACGCTCCATCAGCGCCGAAAATATGCTGAACAGGATGGCGAGGAGAAATAGTAGGAGTTCCATGGACTAGTTGTCGCGGTTGTCGCGGTCCTCGCCGCTTTCGGAAATCGAGTCGCGCATGTCTGTGTCAGCTTGGATATTGCGCATGCGGTAGTAGTCCATAATGCCCAGGTTGCCCTCGCGGAAGGCCTCGGCCATCGCACGCGGTACCTCGGCCTCGGCTTCCTTGACTCGCGATTCCATTTCCACGACTTGGGCCGTCATCTCCTGCTCGCGCGCCTGGGCCATAGCCCGGCGTTCCTCGGCTTTGGCTTGGGCGATTTTGAGATCGGCATCCGCCTGATCGGTCTGCAACTTGGCACCGATATTCTCGCCCACATCGACATCGGCGATGTCAATCGAAAGAATCTCAAAGGCGGTCTCCGAGTCGAGACCCTTTTCCAGCACGCGCCGGGAGATTAGATCGGGATTTTCGAGCACCTCTTTGTGCGTTGTCGCTGAACCGATGGTGGTAACGATCCCCTCGCCAACCCGGGCGATGATCGTCTCCTCGCCGGCGCCGCCGACCAAGCGGTCGATATTGGCGCGCACGGTCACTCGGCAGGTAGCCTTGACCTGAATGCCGTCTTTGGCAATCGCCGCAATCAAGGGCGTGTTGATCACCTTGGGATTGACGCTGACTTTGACCGCGTCGAGCACGTCGCGGCCAGCCAAGTCGATGCTGGCGGCCCGCTCAAAGCTCAGATCGATATTGGCCTTGTCGGCCGAGATTAGAGCCAAAATCACGGCGTTGACATTGCCGCCGGCCAAGTAGTGAGCTTCCATGCTCTCCAAGCCAACATCCAGCCCCGCCTTAGCGGCGCTGATCTTGGGGCCGACGATCTGGCGCGGTGGCACCTTGCGCAGTCGCATACCCACCAAGTCCTTGAATATCCCCACTCTGACTCCGGCGAAATAGGCCGAAATCCACAGCCCCACCGGAATGAAATAGGTGAAGAGCGACAAAAAGATGATGATGCCGAAAAGTATCAAGACCAAAAACAGAACTTCCATTATTAGCTCCTTGAAAGGAGTGAACTAAGACTCGGACTGGACGGACTGAACTACTACTCTGTTGCCAGCCACCTTCAATACCTCGACCTGCTCACCACGCTCAATATAGCCACCCTCGCTGACTACGTCGACTACCCGTTCGCCAAATTGCGCCCGTCCCGCCGGCCTCAGCGTCGTAACCGCCTGGCCCGTCTGCCCGAGCAACGCCTCGCGGCCGGGCTTGACCGAATCGTAGCCGGCCTTGCGCGTCATGCCATCGTTGAGCACCAAGCGGTTCCAAGCGCGGACCTTGAGCATCATTCTCACCAAGATGGCGGTGCCCAAAAGCCCCACGCCTGCCACGACGCCAGCCGCCAAGCCGCCCATGTTCACATAGGCATAGCCAATGCCGGCGACCGCGGTCAGCAAACCAACGATGCCGAAGATATTGAGCCCAGGGATGACGAAAATTTCCAAGAGCACCAGCACAAAGCCGAGCACTAGCAGGGCCAGCGAATAAACCCATTCCAACACCTCCCCTCCCAGAAAGCTCATAGTGGCTTCACCACCACGCGACTGCCGCGAGCTTCGACGACTTTGATGGGCCGCTGCGCCTCGATGAATTCGCCTTCGGCGATCACGGTGAGCCGCTTGCCCCCCAACAGGGCTATACCCGAGGGCCGTAGGTAGCTGACCGTGACCCCTTCCTTGCCCAATAACTCCTCGTCGGTTTTGCGCGAGGAGGAAGTGTACCCGTCGGCGGCCTTGATTTCGTTGTGGAGTACTAGGCGGTTGAAGGCGGCAAATTTGGGCAGGGAGCGCAACGCGATGATCGAGAGTACAAACGCGCCGATCATCGAGCCGGCGAGACGCCCTATCACCGAGACGATTTCGTCAAAACTCCACAATTGAAAATCGCCCAATTGGGTAATCACCACGCTCGCAATCATCGCCGCGACACCCAACACGCCCACAATGCCAAAGCCCGGAATGGCCACCAGTTCGACGACCAAAAGCGTCACGCCCACCGCAAAGAGCGCCAGTTCCTGCCACTCGGCCAAGTGGACGATCAAGTGGCTGCCAAAGAAAAGGCCCAGCGCCACTAATGCGAGCGTGCCGCCCAAGCCCCAACCGGGGGTGCGCACCTCGGCGATTAAGCCGAACATGGCCACGGCCAGCAAGATCGAAGTGACGACCGGGTGGGTCAACATGCGCAAGACGTGCTCGGTCCAATTGAGTTCGACATCCACGATTTCGGCCTCGCCTAGATCGTAGATGCGCAACAGCTCGATCAGCGTCTCGGCCGTCTCGTCGGCCATCTGGTAGTTGAGTGCCTGCTCGGTGGTCAAGGTGGCTGGCCGGCCCGCTTCGGCGCTCAGGCCCGGCACATCGACGCGCTCATCGACCATGGCCTCGGCGATCTTGACGTTGCGACCGGTGCGCTCGGCCGTGGCGCGCATTTCGGCGCGCATATAGGAAGTTATTTTGTCGCTGGCTTTGTCGCCCGTGGCATCGACCGGGGTGGTTGCGCCCATGGTTGAGGCTTGCGTCATGACGATCTTGTCGCAGGCCAGCGAGATGAGTGCCCCGGCCGAAATCGCCCGCTTATTGATAAAGGCGATGGTCAGGGTTTCGGCGTCGAGGATGGCGTCGCGGATCACCGTGGCTGCATCGACGCGCCCGCCAAAGGTGTCGATCTCAAAGATGATCGCATCGGCCTCGGTCTCGTCGGCCTCGGTTATCACGCGCTCGACAAAGGCCGCCACGCCCGGGTCGATCATGCCCTCCAGCTTGAGGTGGACGCGATAGACGGTCTGAGCGTGGGCGCTGCCGGCCGCCAAAATTAGGAGTGTGTAAATAAGGCGTCGCATTTACTATTGAATATATAAGGCTATAGAGTATAAGGCTATAGATTGTAATCCAAGCATCTAACCATTGTCAACAACCTCATTTGACCCTCCTTTTGGCCCAGCCTATTTTTTGATTTTTGCCATCACATTTCGGAACGAAAAAGCCATGCCCCGCAAGCTCGAAATGCTGCTCAAAGGCGGCCACGTAATCGACCCTGTCAACGACATCAACGGCGTCGCCGATGTCGGCGTACTCGACGGCCGCATCGCCCGCGTTGAAACGGACATTGCCCCGGCGGACGCCCACCGCGTCATCGATGTAGGAAACCTCGTCGTCGTGCCGGGCCTGCTCGATATCCACGTCCATACGTACCACACCCGCGGCCACCAATCGGGTGGGTTGGTGGGCAGCCTCAACGCCGACGCCCACTTCCTCAAAGAGGGAGTAACCACCTGTGTCGATACGGGCACGGCCGGGGCCGAGGAATTCGAGCACTTCCGCGAGACGGTGATCGACCACTCCAAGATCCGCATGTTCGCCTATGTCAACATTGCCGCCCCAGGCATGGGCCCTCCCGAACAAATCGTCGCCAACCTAGATCCTCAGCGGGCGGCCGAGATGGCTGCGGCCCACGACGAGGTGTGCGTCGGCATCAAGACCGCCCACTATTGGACCACCAAGCCCTTTGATGACGAGCATCCGCCTTGGGCCTCAGTTGATGCTGCTGTCGAGGCCGGCGAGCGCTGCAAAATGCCGGTGATGGTCGACTTTTGGCCGCGCCCGCCCGAGCGCTCCTACCCCGACCTCATCCTCAAGCACCTGCGCCCCGGCGACATCCACACCCACGTCTTTGCTCGCCAGTTCCCCGTCGTCGATGAAGACGGCGCGGTGTACGACTACATGCGCGAGGCGCGAGAGAGGGGCATCCACTTCGACCTCGGCCACGGAGCGGCCAGTTTCTGGTACCGCGCCGCCATGCCGGCCATTGCCGATGGCTTCCCGCCCGATTCCATCAGCACCGACCTGCACATGGGCAATATCAACGGCCACGTCCACTCCATGCTCGACACGATGTCCAAGTGCTTGGCCATGAACATGTCCTTACAGGAAGTGATCTACCGCTCCACCGTCACGCCCGCCAGCGCCATCCGCCGGCCCGAGTTGGGGACTTTGACGCCCGGCTCTGAAGCCGACATCGCCGTGCTGGGCGTCCTCGAGGGCAACTTCTACTTTCGCGACTGCGGCTGGGCCTGCATCGAAGCCCAGCACCGCCTCGAATGCGCGCTGACCTTGCGCGCCGGCGAGGTGGTGTGGGATCGCCACGGCATGACCTGCCCACACCTACAAGAGATCCCGCCAGAGGCCGAATACTGGCACCTGCCCGAGCGCCAAGCCACTAGCCCCGTGCCGCGCCTGTGGCGTACTGATGCCTGAATGGCCGGCAAGTAACCTTTGAGCGAAACACCTACCAAACCCCACCCGATTGCTGCGCTTAAAACCCTCCTGCCTCAGTGCATGCTCCAGGATCGGGTGCGCATCAAACGGCGTCTGAATCGCCGCCTCAACCCCGAAGAGATCGAACGCCTCTTAGGCCAAGCTCGCAGCTCTGCTCGTCTGCGCCAACGGCGGCGCAAAAGCCGCCCCGTCCCGACCTACCCAGCCGCCCTACCCATCAGCGATCGCAGGGACGAAATCCTCGCGGCGATCAAGGCGCACCCCGTCGTCGTTGTCGCCGGCGAGACCGGCTCGGGCAAGAGTACGCAACTGCCCAAAATCTGCCTAGAGGCTGGCCGGGGCGAGGTCGCCCGCATCGCCGTCACGCAGCCGCGCCGCGTGGCCGCGCTCTCCATCGCTCAGCGCGTGGCCGAAGAACTCAAGGTGACCTACGGCCGCGATATCGGCTGCAAAATCCGCTTCCGCGATCAGACCGCGCCCGAGACCTGCATCAAGATCATGACCGACGGCATGCTGCTGGCCGAGACCCAAACCGATCCCGACCTGCTCGAATACGATACCATTATTGTCGATGAAGCTCACGAGCGCAGCCTCAATATTGACTTTTTGCTCGGCTATCTGCGGCTTCTGCGGCGCAAGCGGCCCGATCTCAAGATCGTCATCACCTCGGCTACCATCGACACGGAAACCTTCTCTAAGGCCTTTGACGACGCCCCGGTCATTGAGGTTTCGGGCCGGATGTTCCCGGTCGAAGTTCGCTATTGGCCACTCGACGAGATTCTGCAGGCCCGCGGCGACTACACGTATTTGGATGCGGCTGCCAGCGCGGTGGACGAGATTTTGCGCACGTCGCGGCAGGGCGACCTCTTGGTCTTTCTGCCCTCCGAGCGCGATATCCGCGAGACCCGCGAGCGGCTCGAAGGACGCAAGTTGCGCGGCGTCGAGATCCTGCCGCTGTTTGGCCGCCTAACCGCTGGGGAGCAGCAGCGCGTATTCGCCCCGGGAGACCGCCGCCGCGTAGTGTTGGCCACCAATATCGCCGAAACTTCGCTGACCATTCCCCGCATCCGCTACGTCGTAGATACGGGCTTGGCGCGTCTGTCGCGCTACAATCCCCGCACGCACACCCAGCGCCTGCCCATCGAACCGATTTCGCAGAGCAGCGCCCGCCAACGGGAGGGACGCTGTGGGCGGGTTGCGGATGGGGTTTGCATTCGCCTCTACTCAGAGCAGGATTTTCTCTCGCGGCCCGAATACACCCAGCCCGAGATCCAGCGCGCCAATCTCGCCGAGGTCATCCTGCGGATGATCAACCTCAAGCTAGGGGACATTGAGGCGTTCCCCTTTATCGATCCCCCGGCAAAAGCCGCTATCGTCGGCGGTTTTCAGCTCCTGAGCCAGCTCAACGCCCTCGACGAAAACCGCGCACTCACTTCCATTGGCCGCGCCATGGCGCGCCTGCCCATCGACCCCACGGTCTCGCGGATGCTGCTCCAGGCCCGCGAGGAACAAGCCCTGTCCGAAGTGCTCGTCATCGCCGCGGCCATCAGTATCCAGGATCCGCGCGAGCGGCCTCTTGAAGAGCAGGATGCGGCCGACCAAATGCACCGCCAGTTCCACGACAAAAATTCCGATTTCCTAGCTTATCTCAACATTTGGAACGCGTACCACGACAAAGTGGAAAGCGCCTCGCAGAACCAACTCCGCAAATTCTGCAAGGCGCACTACCTCTCCTACATGCGGATGCGCGAATGGCGCGATATCCACGCGCAGATCCGCGAGACACTCAACGAGATAAAAGGCTTCCGCTTCAACCGCGAACCCGCCGGGTACGACGCGATCCACCGCGCGGTACTCACCGGCCTGCTTTCGAGTGTGGCGCGCCAAGAGGAAGGCAATATCTATCAGGCAGCGCGCAACCGCGAGGTGATGATTTTCCCCGGCTCGGGACTCTTCCGCCCCAACAAGGGCAAGGAGCCGGACAAAGGCGGACCACCCGGCTGGCTGGTCGCGGCCGAGATCGTCGAAACCTCGCGCCTGTTCGCCCGCACTGTCTCCCGCATCCAGCCCGAATGGCTCGCTGAGCTAGGCAGCCACCTGTGCCGCGCTTCGTACGACCAACCCTACTTCAACGCGCGCTCGGGGCGGGTGCTGGTGCGAGAAAAGCAGACTCTCTACGGCCTCGAAGTACTCAGCCGCCGCATCCCGTACAGCCGCATCAACGCCCGCGAGGCCACCGAGATATTCATCCGCGAGGCGTTGGTGCCCGGGACGGTGCATACTCCGCACAAGTTTCTCGCGCACAACATTCGCCTGTGTCAGAAGATCGAAACTTGGCAAACCCGCGCCCGCGGTTTGGCCGATGTCCACGTCGAAGAGGCCGCCGCCCGCTTTTACTCTCAGTACCTCGATGATGTTTCCTCGCTGCCCGACCTCAACCGATTCCTCAAAGACAAAGCCGACGACTTCCTGGTGATGCAGGAGGAAGACTTGCTCGGCACCACCCGCGACGACTTCGACCAGCAGGCCTTCCCAGACGCACTCGACCTCGACGGCAATAAACTAGCCCTCAGCTACGCCTATCGCCCAGGACAAGACGAGGACGGCATCACCGTCAAATTGCCCTACAAGCTAGCCCACGCCGTCGATCCAGAAATACTCGAATGGTTAGTACCGGGCCTACTCGAAGAGAAAATTACCATCCTGCTGCGCTCGCTGCCCAAGTCCCTCCGCAAGCAACTAGTGCCGATTCCGGAAAAGGCCCAGCGCATCGCCGCCGATCTCAAACCGACGCATCCCACCTTTTTGGAGTCGCTGCAAGATCACATCCGCCAGCACTACCATATCCAAATCGAGGCGTCGGACTGGAACGCCGATGACTTGCCCGATCACCTCAAGATGCGCGTCGATATCCAAGGAACCAACGATCAATCCGTCGCGGCCGGCCGCGATTTGCAGCAACTGACCCAAAGCCTTGAACAGCACGATACCCCCGTCGAACTCGACGCGTGGAAAAAGGCGGCCCAACAGTGGGAACGGGAGGGGATAACTACGTGGGATTTCGGCGACCCGCCCGCCCGCATAGAGGTGACCCAAGCGGGCGGGGTGCCGCTCTATGGCTGGCCCGGCCTCCGCCGCGACGAAGGCGGGGTGTCGCTGCGGCTCTACAAAAATCGCGCCGAAGCCGAAGCCCGCTCGCGGGAGGGGTTCTTGGGCCTGTGCGCCTTGGCGTTGCGCGACGAGTTGGCGTGGCTCCGGCGCGAACTCCAAGAGCTGGCGCAGTTCAAGGCGCGCTATCAAGGCAGTTCGCTAGAATTGCGCACCCAAGCGTTTGAACATCTCGAGCGCTATCTCTTCCACCGCGAGCAAATCCTACCCCTGCGCCAAGAAGACTTCGACGCCGTGCTGATGCAGGCTAAGCAACGGCTGCGCGGCTTGGCCTCGCGCTTCATCTCCTTGGTCGATAGCTTGCTCGAAGCCCGCCGCGAAATTCTCCTCTCAGGCCAGTCCTATCGCGGGCTGGACGCAGACTTGGAGCGGCTGCTACCCGACGATTTTCTCGCCCGCGTCCCCTTCCACCATCTCAGCCACCTGCACCGCTACCTAAAAGCCGTCGCGGTGCGCGCCGAGCGCGCCGCAACCGATCCGCGCAAGGACACACAGAAAGCCGAGTTGATCGAGGTGTACCAGAGCCAGTTGGAAAAGCTCGTCGGGGAGACCAATTCGCCCGAGCGAGCGAGCCAAATCGAGGAATTGCGTTGGATGCTGGAAGAATATCGCGTCTCGGTCTTCGCCCAGGAGTTGGGTACCGCCCACCCGATTTCCCCCAAGCGGCTCGACAAGAAAATCGAGCAGATTCGTCAAATCCGGTGATCCGCGCCCTGATCTTCGATCTTTGCGACACCGTAGTGCGGACTGCCGGCCTGCCCGGATTGGCTCTTCTGCCCGGAGTTAGTGTTCGGCGCTTGGAGCAGTGGTTCAGCGACAGGGCGGAGTTTCTCGCCTTTGAACGCGGCGAAATCGGCGCGGCGGCCTTCCTCGCCGCCTTGCGTCAGGGCACGGGCCTACGCGCTACCGACGACGACTTGGGCCGCGCCTACGAAGAATTAATCCTGTACGAGATCGAGGGCGTCGCTCCGCTGCTCCGGCAGCTAGCCACCGAGTATCCTCTGTACGCGCTATCGAACAACAACGAATTGCTCTGGCGCGGCATCCAGCGCGTCTGCACTACCCTCGATGTTTTTGAGCAGGTGTTCCTCTCGCAGGAAACCGGCCTGCTCAAACCCGATCCTGCGGCCTTCTGCTACGCGCTGGAACAGATTGGCTGTCAGCCGCGAGAAGTTGTGCTAATCGACGACAACCCGCAGTGCGTGGCCGCGGCTGCGGCGCTGGGCTTGGAGACGGTTCTCTTCTGCGACGCCGCACAAACCGCGCGCGAGTTAACCGAAATTTTGGACAGCAAAAATCGCGCGTAGAACGGCGATCAGACGTTCGCCACCAGCCACTGGTAGCACTTTTCGTATCCCACCTGTCCCTCGGTTTCCGGCCCTTCGTATTCAGCCGTCCAAGCTCCGTCGTAGCCAGCCGCTTTGAGGCACTTGACCGCGTGATCGAGGTGGATTTCTCCCTCGCCCAATGCCGCCCCTTTGTAATTTTGCCGCGAGCCGGTTCCGTCCTTCATGTGGGTGTGGAAGACGTGCGGAGCCAGTATTTCATAGAAGTGGTCGATTCGGTCTAGCTCGTGCCCGAACCAGCGGTAGTTCATGGTGTCCAAATTGACGCCGAGTCGGTCCGAGCCAACGCGCTCGATCAGGCTTAACTGCCAATCGCCGTCGTTGGTGGAAATCCCGTGGTTGTCGAGGGCGATCCGAACGTTGTACTCTTCGAGAAAATCGGCGCAGCGCTTGAAGGCTTCGAGCATCATGCCGTCCCACTGGTCCTCTGGGACGTCGTCGTTGCGATTCCAGCCGCCGTCCGAGCGCACGATGTCCGTGCCGGTTGTGGGGATGATTTGGCAGACGTAGCGGTAGCGCTCGATTTGCGCGTCCAAGTCGCGGGGATCGGCTTGCAGGAAGTCATTGCCAGCCGCTACCGCCGAGGCCTGCATCCCGTATTTGGCTAACAATTCGCGCGTGGCTGCGGCCGTCTGCTCGCCGTTTTTGGACTCGCCATCCCAGATGTCGCCGATCCGCAACTCGCAGTACTGGTAGCCGATTTCGCTAGCTCGCCGGGCGAAACCCTCTAAGTCGCAGCCGGGCCAGTTGTAGTGGATTGCGCCGATTTTTGCCATGTTCGTACTCCTCTTGTTTAGGTTCAGTAAAGCCGCCACACCTGCGTCTGTAGCGGCATGAGGCTGACCTCCGAGACCTCGTCGCTGGCGGGCATAGCCTCAATCGCAAGGGCTTCGTACGTGTCGAAGCACTTTTGGCGCGCTGCGGGCGACTGCGGCAGGTAATCAAAGCGATAGGAAGTCCGCCGCACGGTGCGCGGATCGAAGTTGTGCGCCACCAATAGCGCGCCTCGCTCAGTATAGCGCACATACGCCAGAATGCGGTCGTCCGGGTCGCCGCCAGCAAATTCGTTGCGGTGGAAGTACACCTCTCCGTCGCAAAATTCCGGCCATTCCTTTTGCAGTGCGAAGAGACGTTCGTAGGCCCTCGCTAGGCTGGCGTGCGGCTCGCGCTCGGCCCAGTCGAAGTGCAGGAGGGTTTCGTTTTCAAAGTCGGTGCGCGTTTCCTCGCCCCACTCACTACCCAACTCCAAACCCCGCGTCAGATTGCACCCAGAGGCCAAACCAGCCGAGCAATCGATCAAGGCAGCCTGCAAATTCTTGAGTAATGCCATCAGCAACGCCCGGTCTCCTGGGTGGATGGGACAGGTGAGGCCCTGCCAGTAGTCCTGCGCCTGCTTCTCGCATTGCAAGAGTTCCCGGAACCGCTCGTGCCACACTTGGGTGGCGCGCGGGCTGTCGTGGTTTTCAAAGTAGGCCATGGCCACGGTGCCGGGCGCGAAGGTGCGATGCATCTCCTCTAGGAAATCGATGAGGGGTTGGGCGTGCTCGACATCGCGGTGATAGTCAACTAAGAGCGCGTAGATCATATCTGTCGGGACGTCCACTGCTTCGGTCAGCGGGCACAGCGTCTCGCCCAACACCAACGCCTCGGGTGCGACAGCTTGAATGCGGTTCTTGAGCTTTTTGAGGAAGGGCCGGTCAATGGTCTGACTGGCGTCGATCCGCACCCCGTCTAACCCGCATTGCTCGATCCAATACGGGGCGATCTCCAGTAGGTACTCTTGCAACGGCTGATTGTAAACCAAGTCGAAGAGCGCCACGTCCGAATAGACCAGCCAAGCGATCTGATGGATTTGCGGCACCCCGCATTCATCGCGCAGATACCACTCGGGATGCTCGGCGATCAGCGGGCAGTCGCGGCTGCTCTGCATCAGCACCAAGTCGAAGATGACCTTCTTGCCGAGGGCGTGTGCCTTCCTAGTCAGCACCCGCAACTCAGCGCGACCGACGAGCTGGACGAAGGCGTCGTGGCCGAGTGCCTTTTCCACTTGGGCCGCTGACAGCCCGGCGAGACCTTCCATCTCGTTTGGGAGCACGAAACCTTCCGCCACCAGTGCCTCCCAATCCACTTCCTCGATCGGCGAAACCAGTTCGGGATCAACTTGGAAAAAATCCCGTATAGCATAGACGCTGCCGAGGGCACCCTTGCGCACATCCGCGCCGGTGTGCAGGTCCGCAAAACCCGGACGAAAAAAGGGCAGCAGATAGATCACGTCGGCAGGTATGTCCTCTAAGCGCCGCGTCAGTTCGGCGAGCCGGCCCGAGCGGAAGCGATCCCCTTCGACGTGCGCACCTACCTTGCGCACACATACCTCGGCGACCGTCGGCCCCGTGCGCACCCACTCCGGGCTGACGACGACGACCCCGTCGCGGTTTTCAGCCAAGTCGTTGAGGCTGATCCACTCCTTGCGCCCGGCCTCGGCGTAGCTATCGGCGGAAAACTCCACCGCGTAGTTGAAGGTGCCGGTACGCCCAAGTGTGAAAGCAGCCGACTCAAAGACGAGATTGTTGTCGGCGAGGATGGGAATACCTTCCTCGTCAACAAGCAGCCGCATCTCCACGTAATCATTTGTCCCATTAGCATCGGTCCACAGCCGCGCATCCACATCTCCCAACTGGACTTCGTGCGGATCAACGGAGGCGACGAAAAGCTCGCAGCGCACTTGGGCCATGGCAACCGTCTTGCCAGGTTCGATATAAGCCCTAGCAAGGGGCGGCTCACAAACCCGACCGTCGATTTCAATGGTCAGGTTGCCGCCCCACACCTGCCAGTTATCGAACTCGCGGCGCTGGTAGCGGCAGTGCAATTGTTCGTAGAACGCGACGCGTAAACCGAAGACGGCCGTAACAGTCAAAGAATTCTCTCCAAATTCACCGATGGTTCTGCCGATAGTGCCGCTTGAGCAGATCCTCGCCGAAATCGTTGTGCAGGTCGCGCCAAACTGCGTGGATGTGATTGGCGTCGTTTTGAGTGTTGTCGTACTCGGCTAGGAAACCCGGCCCCTGTACCCGGTAGTAGTGCGGTCCCCCGCGTTCCTCTGCGCCGGCCCAAGCAAAGTGCGCCGCCCGCAAATACGCTGCTCCGAGTCGTTCCCATTCGGCTTCGGCCAGCGCTTCGGGCAAGCGCCGTACGTACACTTCGATCAAGGCGTCCAAGATCTGGCGCTGCGCCGCGCTCATCTCCGCGCTGCCCAACCCCTCCGGCTCGACCTCGCCGTGCACGTGGGGCACGTTGGTCGTGAGAATGTCCCTTGGAGCTTCGGCTCTGACGATGGCCACTGCTTTCTGTTCGCCGTCCAACTCGTGCAAAAGCTGCCGCCCCAGATCCTCTTCCTCCCGCAAAGCCCGCAGTCCAGTTTGCTCGCCGTGGCGCACCTCAGCGGGGTTTGAGCCAAAAAACAGCGGCGTCGATCCCAGCCGACCTTGTACTACCGTGTGGTTGAGCGAGACGTGATGGCCCTCAAAGCGCCAGCCCCAGGGCGCGTCGCCACCCGGCTTGCCGAAAATGCTCACGTAGTACAGCCCGGGATCGCGCTGGAAGCGCCGCCCCGCTCCTTCTAGTTCGGCCAGTATCGGCTCCAGCGAAATGATCGTCGAGACTTTTTCGTACCCCGACGCGCTGACTCCGGTCGCTACCAGCGCGTGCGCTAGCGCCCGCTGGCGCTGGTCCATTTCCTTTAGCGGCAATCCGGCGCGCTCCCTCGGAATGTAGTGCCAGTTTTTGCGCTCCGCGCTGTCGGCAAAGTCGATCACCGCCTTCTGCCGTCCGGCCTCGTCCAGTGATGCGAGGAAATTGCCAGCGGCCTCGGCCATGCGCTGTACTGTATTAGTGTGGTCCATGATCTTCCTTTCTCAAGTCGGCCTGCGCGCCGACAAATCGTCGTGCAAGTCGATGGTAGTGTACTCTTCGTATGCTTGCTTCACGGCGATGCGCACAAACTCCAGCTTTTCCGGGCCGGGATTGTAGATGCCGTGCCCCTGCCCAATCCCCTGCCAAGTAACTGACTCTGGTTCTACAGCAAAAGTCTCGTCGTCAATCGTCATCAGCCCTTGTCCCTTTAGTACTACAAAGCTCTCTTCGAGGAAGTCGTGATAGTGATACCCTACCGATCCCCCCGCGTCGAGGATCGCGTGATCGAGAAAAGTCCAGTCACTGTAGAAGTCATCAGGAGAAAGCACGTGCCGAGTCGCGATTTGCCCACAGCCGCCGTGGATTGCGTCGCGCCACGTTAGCGCTTGCTCGTCAAAGGTGCCAGCCTTGGGCTGCACACCTTCCTGCGTCTCTGCATCCGCGTCCAGCTCGACACACACGCGCAGCACGTTCACAGATGCATCGGTCAAATTTTTCAACTCGTGAACGCATCCGGTAGGTTTGACGACAAAACAGGGTCCTTCTCCGCTTTCCACTCGCTGCTGCCCCACGGTCAATTCCACCGGCCCGCCCGTAAACACATAGCCCTGTTCACAAGCCGTTCCTGTACCTGCGACCGGGAACGGTTCCCCCGGTGCCAATACCCAATAATCGAACGCCTCCCACGGCGTCTCTGGCCGCAACCCCGCAAAGATCGGGCAGCCTTCTTGGTCTAACTCATCAAGACGGACGTGTTTCATGCTTTTCTCTATCATCCTCTGCCATCCCGCTAAACTACGCATCCCAATCCCCCTTCACAAACCTTGACACCCTTCCGCTCAACCCCCAACATAAACGCCCATCTCTACACGGAGCTACCCAAATTGCCTACGAAAAAAGAACCCATTCGCGTCGCTGTTCTCGGCCAAGGCCGCTCTGGTCTCAACATCCACTGCCGCTACTTCAAAACCGCCCCGCACAAATACCAAATAGTCGCCATCGCCGATCTCCTTGACGACCGCCGCCAGCGCGCCCAAAGCGAAATGGGCTGCGACGCGTACGCCGACTACCGCGACCTTCTCGCGCGCGGCGATATCGACCTAGTCGTCAACGCCCTGCCCAGCCACCTCCATCCTCAAGCCACCATCGATTCCCTCAGCGCCGGCCACCACACCATCTGCGAAAAACCCCTCGCCTGGAGCGTGGCCGAACTCGACACCATGATCGCCGCCGCCCACAAGGCAGATCGCCTGCTCCTCCCCTTCCAGCAATCGCGCAATGCGCCCCAATTTCAAAAGCTGCTCCAAGTCATTGATTCGGGCGTCCTCGGCCGCATTGTCCAAGTCTCAATCTCCTTCAGCGGTTTCGCCCGCCGCTGGGACTGGCAGACCCTGCAGGAGTACCGGGGCGGCAATCTGCTCAACACCGGCCCACACCCCATGGATCAAGCCATGCGCCTGCTCGACTTTAAAATGCCGGAGCAAATCCTCTGCGCCATGGATCGCGCCAGCACCTTCGGCGACGCCGAGGACTACGTCAAAATTCTATTGCGCACCAAAGACAAACCCGTCATCGACGTGGAAATCTCCTCCTGCACCACCTTCCCACAGCCCATGTACACCGTCCACGGCGAGCGCGGCGGCCTCTCCGGCGGCCCTGCGGGGCTGGCTTGGCGCTACTACGATCCGCAAAAGGCACCCGAGCAATCGCTCATCCGCAGCCCACTGCCCGGCCCGAGCTATTGCCGCGAAGAACTGAAAATGATCGAGCGGTCCTGGGGCCCCAACGAGAACGAGCAAAACTCGTTTGCCTATATGTCCAATGCTTATTACGACGGCGTATTCGCCGCGTTGCGGGAAGCAGCCCAACCCGAGATCACGCCGCAACAGGTGCGCGTCCAAATTGCCGTCATCGAAGAATGCCACCGCCAGAACCACCTCTCCCAACTGCCGCCCCAAGGTTGGCCCAAGGAATGCACCACATGAACTCCGCCAAAGCGAACGCCCTCACTGCAGCCATCGCCAAGCTACCCCGCGTCCAGCTAGCTTCAATCCGCCCCACCCCGCTAGAGCCGCTGCCGCGCCTGACCGCTCACCTCGACAGCCCTGCGCTCTACATCAAGCGCGACGACCTGAACGGTCTGGCCTTTGGCGGCAACAAGACGCGGATGTTCGAGTTTGCCCTAGCCGACGCCTTGGCCAAAGGTGCCGACACCATCGTCTCCGGCGCGGCAGTGCAGTCCAACTACTGCCGCCAACTCGCCGCAGCCTGCGCTAAACTAGACTTGGAACTGTACCTGCTCCTCCGGCCGGTGCGCGCAATTGACCACACTGAATCGCAGGGCAACAACCTACTACAGCACCTGCTCGGCGCACAGATCACCGTCCTAGCGGAAGGCGATTGGCACGCCCAACAAAACGCCATAGGAGCCAAGGTCGAAGAGCTTTCCGCACAGGGAAAAAACGCGTACTGGCCGCGCCGCGAAGATACAATCGACCTCGACGCCATTGCCTATGCCGAAGCGGGCGTGGAAATTGCTCGCCAATGCCAAGAGCAGGGCATCGATCCGTCCTATCTCTACCTCTGTGCCCTCGATACCACCCAAGCCGGCTTGGCGTTAGGCCTAGCCTATATTGAGTCGCCGATCCAAGTCCGCGGCTTCAGCCCTTTCCCCGGTCCCGACAGCCACCACGAGGCCATGGCTTCCATCGCCAACCAAGCCGCCCGCCGCCTCGGCCTCGACATTGCCATGAGTGCCGCCGACTTTGACAACGACAATTCCTTCGCTGGGGAGGGGTACGGCATCCCCACTCCCGCTGGCTTGGATGCCCTGCGCACGTTGGCGCGCAAAGAGGGCATTCTCCTCGATCCCGTGTACACCAGCAAGGCCCTCGCCGGCCTTGTTGCCCACGTGCGCGACGGCAGGCTAGACGGCGAGGCGATCTTCCTGCACACCGGCGGCAACCCCGCCCTGTTCGCCTATGCTCAAGAAGTGCTCGCCGACTGAATGGATCCCTTTTTCCTGATCGGCGTCTCCTTCCTGACCTCGACCTTTACCGCCATCATCGGCGTGGGCGGCGGTATCGCGCTGATCTCGGTCATGCCGGGCTTGCTGCCCGCCGCAGCCATCATCCCCGTCCACGGGGCCGTGCAACTCGCCTCCAACGCCAGCCGCGTATTCTTTGGTCTGCGCCACATCGAGTGGCGCATCTTCTGGCCCTTCTCGGGTGGCTCAGTCCTCGGTGCTGTCGTGGGGGCACAGGTCGTCGGCGACTTTAGCTTCGACGATCTCCCCTTGTACCTGGGCGTCTTCATCCTCCTCGTCATCTGGGTTCCCGTGCCCAGCCGCGCTTTTCGCCTTCCCGGCCACTTTGCCATTTTCGGTGCCCTCCAGACCTTCCTCGCCCTCTTCGTCGGCGTCGCCGGGCCCCTGAGCGGTGCCTTCTTAGCCAGCGCAGGTTTGCCCAAGGACCGCTTGGTCATTACCCACGGCACGGTCATGACCGTCACCCACCTGTGCAAAATCTTGGTCTTCGGCTTTGTCGGTTTCACCTTCGCTCCTTATCTGCCTCTCATCGCCGGGATGATTGGCGCGGCGGCGCTCGGCTCGTGGTGCGGGACGCGCTTGCGCGACCGGGTTTCCGAAAACCTCTTCCGCAAAGTCTTCAGGATAGTGATCACGCTCCTCTGTTTGCGCATGATCGTAGATGCGCTCTATGCGGCTTAGAGGCAGTCGGTTGCAGAAGCGAACTTCGCGGGCTTATTTTAGTAACTCTTGTAAAGGAAACCTCTATGAACGAACTCGAACAAGCCATCCAAGAAATTGAAATCTACGGCTTCACCCTGCTCGAAAGCGTTCTCGATTCCGACACGGCCGCGGCCATGCGCCAAGCCCTGATCCGCTGCGAACAAGAGCACGGCACTGAACACACTAGTCGCGGCTCGGCCCGCCACGTGGCCAATCTCCCGGTCATGGATCGCATCTTCCACCAGTGCATTGACCACCCCCGCGTCTTGCCCATCCTCGAACACTTTCTCGAGCCCTCGCTGATTTTGGGCAGCCTCAATTCGCGTATCGTCCGCCCCGGCGACGGCTTCCAAAACCTGCACAGCGATATCCCCGCCTATATGCTCAACATGGACACGCCGGTGATGATGAATACGGTGTGGATGCTCGACGACTTTAGCCCTGAAATCGGCGGCACTCGCGTGGTGCCCGGCTCGCACAAGAGCGGTCTCGCCGCACCCCCGGAGGGATTCGCAGTCCAGCACGAGGTGCAGCCCACCGCCCCAGCCGGCTCGGTGATCGTCTTCAACGGCCAGTGCTGGCACGGCGGCGGTGCCAACACCGGCGACCGCAACCGCCACGCCCTTTTCGGCCACTATAGAAAGCACATGTTGGTCTTCCAACTCGACCCACACGACGGCTTCCCACCCGAGTGGTGGGACAGCTTGAGCCCGCGCCAGCGCCAACTGATGAGGATGCAAAACGGCCCGGGTGCCCTGCATGCCGCCGATGTGCATTTTCGCTAGGAGGCAGAACATGCTGAGCACCCGCAGCTTCGCGCTCATCCTTGGTATTGGGTTTCTAGCTCCAACCGTCCTAAAGGCTGAAGTGACGACTTGGCAACTTGGCGGCAGCCAGCCTTGGACCGGCCAAGATACAGTCAGCATTATGATTGACTTTGAGCGCGTCCCTGGTGCCATTCAGCCGGTGCGCGTCGAGCCGGGCGTCAACATCATTTCCCTGCTCAGCAACTGGACCACCTTCCGCCAGCCCAAAGACCTAGGCTATATCGACGGCGAGCGCCCCCGCATCTGGAAGTGGAACGAAGGCAACGGCGACCCAACCGAAAACGGCGTCGCACTCATTGATGCCGACAGCACCACGTACAATTCCTCCAAGGCCGAGGGCATTGGCAAGCAGTTTTTCACTATCGACTTGGCCGTGCCCGTGCCGGCGCACACCTTCGGCTTCCACACTCCTTCGGGCGGTTTCCGCTCCGACGGCACGCCGCTGCGCACGGATTCGACGCCGGCCTTTCAAATCTCGATCCAAGAGGAAAACAGCGATATTTTCGCCATCAAAGGCCCGCTGCCCCTCGCGAGGATCGTCGCCGAGCCGACGCAAAATTTTGCGCCTGACGTGCGCATTGGTTTCGACCAGCAATACGTGCGCTTCTTTCGCTGGGCCCGCAAATTCTCCATCATCGACGAGACGGCCTTGACCCGCGTTAGCGGCACGTCCGGCGGCCAAGGCAATCAGGCCCGCTCGCTCTTGGGCACCATCAGCGAGTTTGAGGTCTATGGCGAGGGCTTTCCCAAGCGAGCCACGTACCGCTCCAAAATCATCGACCTCGGGGCCGAACAAAACTTTGGCCGACTGTTCTTTACCGCCACGCCGATGCGCTTTGTCGGTAGCGAGGCCGTCGAGGCCCCTGATGCACGGGCCTTCGCCGAGATCGAGATTCGCACGGGCCGAGACGACGACCCGAACATCTATCACGAGTACACGGTCACCGGCAAGGAGAAGGTCGTCTCCCGCGCCCGCTACGAGAACGATCTCCGCACTGGGTTTGCCCGCACGTGCGCCTCCTGTGACTTTGTCCAGCGCAGCCCCCGTCCTGGAATGCGGGCCGCAATTACCTACGACCGCGATAACTGGACCTTCTGGTCAACGCCCACGACCCAGTCTGGTCTGCCGCTCAACCTCGACAGTGGCTCCTTCATACAGGTGTTCATCACGCTGCACAGTACTCGCTTTGCGGATTTTGTGCGCTTGGATTCGCTGTGGATCGAGCGGGCACCGCTGTTGGCAGCGCGCGTCCTCGGCGAAGTGGCCCCACTCGACGATCCACGGCCCACACACGGATTCGGCGAGGTGGCCTTGGGCGAAATGGTCGAGTTTGCGTACGACCTATCGGCCTCCTTCTCAGGGGGAAATCAGCGCGGCTTCGACCAAGTGCGTATCCAAACGGGTGCCCGGCCCGCGTTCAAAGAGTTACTCGTCGGTGGCCAAGCGACCGACCCAGCCGCCGTCCGCGAAGAGGACAATGGGCTGACAGTAGTTCTACCCGAGCGCGTTACCCGCGCCAACAACGCGCCGTTGCGCATCGTCTTTGCCGCAGAAGTGTTTGAACTGGCTACCACATTCTTGGGCACTGTTACCGACTCGGAGATCGAGACCTTGCCCCAACCCATTGTCTCTGGCGACGCCAGCGAATTGCTCTCCACTAACAGTCTGCGCGTTCTCAGCGTTTCGGATCAGCAACCCACTCAGGTGCAAAACTTGCGCTTTTCAACGCCCGTGTTGACGCCTAATGGCGACGACGTTCACGACGAACTCCGCGTGGCCTATGCCCTCTATGGTTTGCCAGAACAAGTACCCGTCGAACTGGTGATCTACACACTCGACGGTCGCCACGTGGCGACCGTGCCCCAAGGCTTGCAAACGGCCGGTCCGCAAATGGCCCGCTGGGATGGACGCGACGCACAGGGTGCTGCCCTGCCTCCGGGCGTGTACCTAATCTCCGTAACCCTGCAATCCGAGCGCCGCGCTGCCGCCGTGCTCCGCCCCGTGGGCATAGCGTACTGAGGGGGTGGGAACGATGCGATTTCTTCTGCCGCTTGTCTGCGTCGCTTTTGCTGCTACGGTCGTTAGCAGCGAAACCCTGACCTTTCAAGGGCAAGATGCTTGGGCGACTTGGCAGGCACCCTTCGGCCTGACCGAAGTGGGCGACAATGGCCAGCTACAACTCGTCAAGTTCCGCAAGGACATCAACGCAGTTGCTGATGCCCATCTTTTTTCCTATGAGAGCAAGAGCCGTGGGCAAACTACGGGCGGCATCTGGGAGGCGACCTCCAATCCAGCCGATGCAGACTACATCATCGACGGGGATCTCCAGACCTTTTGGCGTCCAGACCCGGCGGATGCCGTCGAGGACTGGGCCATTGAAATAGATTTGGGCCGCGCCGTGCTGGCCCGGGAGATACGCCTCGTCTTTCCCGACGAGGAGGGTGCGCGTCCCTTCCGCCAGTTTACCGTGTACGGCAGCCCGGGGACCCGCATCTCAGTGCAAGACGACCTGGTGCTGCTAGAGCCGCTCTTCCGCACGACCCGACCCAACGCGGCCAGCGAACTCGTCATCCCCCTCGGGTTCACCGCCCGCGACAGTGTACTTCAGCTCGACGAGGGTTTGGGTCTCGACCCGGTGACCAAAAACAACTATCGGGTGATCCAGCGCATTCGCATTGAGGCCGAAGAAAAGACCCCAGGCGCGGCATTGGCCGAGATCGAGGTCCGCGGCATCGGCGACAACATCAGCATTGGCACCATGCAGCGGGGTCGTTTTGTCAACGGAGTCAACTCAGTCGATCCGCAAAATCTCTTCGACGCCGACATGAACACCAACAACCTAATCGGCTCTTCGTATGGCAGTCTCGGCTGGAAGGATGGCGGGGTGTGGTTTGGAGTGGATTTGGGGGCGGTGTTTTTCGTCGATGAATTCTTTCTCTATTCCTTTAGACCCGACGAGGGCTTGGTGGGCTTTTCGATCAGAGGCACCGGCCCGGGCCATACCGTGCTCTATTCAGACGGCACCCACAGCCTCAGTTCCAATCTGCCCGTGCCCGATGCATTTGACTACACAGAGCTTCTGACCCACATCAATCCCAACGCTGATCGCCTGCTCTACATTCGCTATATGTTCAAGCCGCGCAAGATGCGCTACTTCTTCTGGCACGGCATCAGGGACACCGGCTGGGGCATCGTCAAATGGGCCGAGTTCATGTTGTTCTCCCCGGGTTATCCCGCCGAAGTAGTATTGCACTCGGACTTTGTGGACTTGGGCCAGCTCGCGGGCGATGGTCGTCCAAAAGTCATCAAAAATCTCTCTTGGGATGCCGAGCTGGCCGCGGGCACCCGCCTGCAGTTGCGCTCGCGCTCGGGCAATTCGCTAGAGCCGGTCTATACATTTTACAACAAGATCGGCGAACAGGTCACCGAGGAGAAGTGGAATAGTTCGCCCAAGGTGCTGCGCGGCCCGGTCGATACGACACTCGTGGTCGGCGAGGATTGGGGGGAATGGAGCAACGTCTATCAGTTCTCGGGTGAGGCATTCCAATCGGAAAGCCCGCGCCGCTTCATCCTGCTGGAGATGATCCTCTCCACCGATGACCCAAGCGTGGCACCGGTGGTCCATTCGCTCTCGGTCGAGTTTGAGGACGCGCTGTTACAGGGCGCGGTGGGCCGCATTGAGCCGCGCCAAGCCAGCCCCAACGAGGACACCCGTTTTACCTATACGCTGTGGCCGCAGATGGAGGCTGAGGATTCGGGTTTCGACCTACTGCGCTTTACCGTGCCGGGCCGGATTGACGCCGAGAACCTCGAGCTACACATCGGCCCTGCGCCAATTGCGCCCGCCCGCGTCGAGCAGCGAGGCGACTCGCTGTTGGTCGCCTTGCCGCACATTGTGACCGAGGACTCGATTCGGGTGGGTTTCACTACGCGGGTTTTGCACAACGCCACGGTTTTTCCCCTCGATCTCGGGTTGAGCGAGCGGCCCGGCCTCTGGCAGTCGGTCGAGCCAGCCGAGCGCCGCTCTCAGGTAGTAATGCTCCCCGAACTAGCCGAGCACGGCCAACTCATCGACGCACTAGAACTGGCCTCGCCCGTGATCACGCCCAACGGCGACGGGGTCAACGACGCGCTCGACATGCGCTTTGTGGTCTTCAAGCTAGACGCGGCGACCCCCACGCTCGCGCTCTACGACCTAGCGGGCCGCCAAATCGCTGCGGTCGAATCCACGCCGACCGCAACGGGCCATCGCTTCACTTGGACGGCTCGCGACGAGTCGGGGACCTTAGTCGCACCGGGCATGTATCTCTATCGCCTCGATCTGGGGGCCGAGTCGGGGCCAGGGACGCACACGGGTGCGATCTCTGTTGTCTATTAAAACCAGATAAAATTAACGGGATTGGCAGGATTTATGGGATTAGGTCTGTCGCTTATGAAAGTTCAACACTGTTTTGGTGAAACGATGCGGTTTGTAACGAATGCCCTGTTATCTATGCTTCTCTTTCTCCCTTCCATCGCCTTCACAACTCAAAGGAGTTCCACTATGAGTGACTATCTCGTCTATATCGGCACCTATTCCAGCGGCGACGAGGACGGCATCCATGTCTATCGCCTCGACATGGCCACCGGTGCGCTCGCGCATCAAAGCAGCATTGGCGGCATTGACAATCCGTCCTTCCTCGACATCGCGCCCAACCGCCGCTTCCTCTACGCCATCGGCGAGACCAGTGCGGTCGGCGACCGGCCCGGCGGCGCGGTTGCGGCCTTTGCCATTGACCAACAGAGCGGAGCCCTCACCCACATCAACACCGAATCGACCGTTGGCCCCGGCCCCTGCCACATCAGCATCGACCGCGCTGGTAAGTACGCGCTAGCCGCCAACTACGGCGGCGGCAGCGTCGCCATCCTGCCAATCCGCGAAGATGGCTCGCTCGGCCCGGCTACGGATTTCGTCCAACACGAGGGTTCTTCTGTCAACCCAGGCCGCCAAGAGGGGCCACATGCCCACTCGATTATGGTCGCCCCCAACAACAAACACGCCTTTGCCCCCGACTTGGGCATCGACAAGGTGCTCATCTATGCGATCAACCACGAAAATGGCAAGCTCGTCGCGCAGACGCCTGCGGAAATCGCTCCCGGCAGCGGCCCGCGCCATCTCGCCTTCCACCCCGACAGCCAACGGGCTTACGTCATCAACGAGTTGAGCAACACCATCACGGCGTTTGACTACGACGCCGACGCCGGCACGCTCGCCACCATCCAGACCATCTCGACGCTGCCCGACGGCTATGCGGAGGTCAGCCACACCGCCGACATCCACGTCCACCCCAATGGCCGCTTCCTCTACGGATCCAATCGCGGCCACGACTCCATTGCCGTCTATGCTATCGATCAAGACAATGGCCAACTCGCACTCGTCGAGATCGTGCCAACCGGCGGTGCCAATCCGCGCAACTTCGGCCTCGACCCCACGGGCACCTACCTAATCGTCGGCAACCACAGCACCGACGACATCTTCACCTTCCGCGTTGATCCAGACACCGGCAAGCTCACGCCCACCGGCCACAAGGCCGAAGTCGGCACGCCCGTGTGCCACAAATTCATTCCGGTTTTTTAGGAATAGGCGGCAGGGCGTGCAACGTTGCTATTGGACCGCGTTGTACGCCCTGTCGTTGAATGTCTAGCGCCGGTCAGGCACATCGCACCGTATTGGGAAAGGGGTTTGCACAACGAGCTATGGCTCGGGCGATCATTTTTGACTTTGACCTTACACTAGCGGACTCAACAAAAGGCATCATTGAGTGTGTCAATTTTGCGTTGGAAAGGTTGAATCTGCCCCAAGCCGATGACGAGCGAATAAAGCGAACTATCGGTATGTCTTTGGGGAATACCTTCCTGAGTCTGACTGGGCAAACAAACAATCAGAACGTCAACTTGTTCATAAGCAACTTTGTCGAACGAGCTGATCAGGTTATGGCGGACTTAACGTCCATGTTTGATAGGGTTCCCGCGACAACTGAGCGGTTGATTGAAATGGGTTTTGCATTGGGAATCGCGTCGACGAAATTCCGCTATAGAATTGAGGAGATCCTAGCGAGAGAAGGGCTGTCCAATCGCTTTCGCGTCATCATCGGCGGAGAAGATGTTACCGAACACAAGCCTCATCCCAGCGCTTTGACAACCGCTATCTCTAGAATGCAAATGGATGCTAATGACGTACTTTACGTTGGCGACAGTACGATTGATGCGTTAACAGCCGAACGGGCCAAGGTGCCCTTTATTGCGGTACTATCAGGCGCTACGAGCAAAAGTGAATTTGACGAAGTTCCCAAAATTGCGGTTATCGATGATATTTCAGCGCTGCCTCGATTGCTTCGTAATTATCGAAGTCTTTGAGCAGTTCGGCGTTACCTTCTCTCAGAGGTTTGACGCGACATTCCATTCTCGTCAGATCACTAGCGACCAGAGTTACTTCTGACGATCCAATCCGCTCGTCAACGGCTGTAGCAAAGCCCTCGACTTGTTCAACGGTATAGATAACAGGGGCCGCGTCTAGGTAAAGCCGCATAGGTTACTGTTCCCAGCTTTCCCGCTCACTGTGTAGGTCAGCATCAACCTCTTCCCGAGTTGGGGGTTTATGGCCACGCACCTGCTGTCGAGCGCGTATATCTGCCATTAGCTCCCGATAGGAACGTGAAGAACCTAGCGAAGGGGAGGCTACGCCAGCTAAGTACCGCTCCAACGCCTCTTTGACCACTTGGTTGAGGTTTGCGCCCTTCTCCTTGGCACATAGGGCTGCCCGGCGATGTAGGTCGCTGCCCATCCGCACGTTGAAACTGCCTTTGAACGGCTGTTCGGGCTGTCGTCCTTCCTGCCGGCATAGGTCGAGGTAGCCATTCACCGCTTCTTCAAAAGCGGAGCGCAGTGAGTCCACGTCTGTCCCTTCATAACTGACGAGGTCGCGGATGAATTCGAGCTTGCCGTAGAAAATCCGGTCGTCGTCGTCGTAGTGCGCCGAGCCGGTGTAGCCCTTATAAGTCATCATGTCTCTCATATCAGTCTCTTTGTTCAAGGGCTTTAGGCATCTAAGTGCGTTTCCCAAAAATAATATATGCCGCTCTTCATAGAGTAGCAACTAAATTTAGTTGCTACATCAAACTACGGACTATTTTGGCAGAACATTTCGAAATAGCCACTACCAGTTCGTATGCGACCCATCCCGGCGGCGCAAATGCGGTGCTTCCCAAAACTTGAATTCCTGCTCCTTGGCCAGCTCTTCGTTGAATTCCACGCCCAGTCCCGGCCCCTCGGGCACCTTTAACATCGACCCCACCAATTCGCACTGCTCTGGAAACAAATCCTCGTCCATGAACTTGCCCGCTTCCGTCGGCGTCACGCGGTGTTCGAGCCACGCGAAGTTGGGCACGGCCGCCGCCAGATGCACGGTCGCGGCGGTGCAGATCGGCCCCAGCGGGTTGTGGGGCATCAGGTCGATGTAGTGGGATTCTGCCAAGCTCGCCACCTTCATCGACTCGGTTAGCCCGCCGACATTGCACACGTCGATCCGCGCAAACTGCGTGATTCCGCGTTCGAGATAGGGCAAAAACTGCCACTTGCTGGCAAATTCCTCGCCGATGGCAAAGGGTACGTCGGTCATGGTGCGGAGTGATTCGTAGGCTTCGGGACACTCGTCGCGAATGGGTTCTTCGAGGAAATCGAGCGTCCCCGGCGGCATCTTTTGGCAGAACGACGCGCTCTCGGCGACCGTCAGCCGATGGTGGTAGTCAATGCCCAAGACCGGGTCGGGACCAATTTCACGGCGCACTTCAGTCAGCCAAGCCGCGGTGATGCCGATGGACTCGCGCGGCTCGAACAGCAGCTCGTCGTCGTACTGTTTGCGCTGGGCCATTCCCGTGCGAATAACGTCCCAGCCCTTGTCCAACAGCAGCTTGCAGTTTTTGACCAAGGTCTCTAGATCCGGTGCCCCAGTCGTCGCAAAGCAGGGCACCCACTCGCGCTGCTTGCCGCCCAAAAGTTGATAGACCGGCACGCCGAGAGCCTTGCCTACCACGTCGTGTAAGGCGATGTTGAGGGCCGAAATCGCTGCGGTCAACACCCGCCCACCTTCAAAGTACTGGCCGCGGTACATCTCTTGCCAGAGCCGCCCGATCTCGCGTGGGTCGCGGCCGAGCAAAAACTCCCGGTAGTGCCGCACCGCGCCCACTACGGCCAGCTCGCGTCCCGATAGCCCCGACTCGCCCCAGCCGTGGATGCCTTCGTCGGTCTCGACCTTGACGATGAGTTGATTGCGGTGGCCAACCCAAGTTGGATAGGCTTTGATGTCGCTGATTTTCATGGGATCTCCTCAGTTATTCGCGCAACAGCGCGACCAATTGTTCGTAGATTCCCGGCGCGGCTGCGACCAAATCGCGGCCGTCCAATTCTTCCGGCATCTCGCCCTCCACGGGTTGTAAGTGACCGACGCGAGCGCCCGCCTCCCGCGCAATCAGGGCCGCAGCCGCCAAGTCCCAGGGCTTGAGCGCCTCGTAAAAGCCGTCGAGGCGGCCCATCGCCACCCAGCAGAGATCAATTGCGGCCGAGCCTACGCGGCGGATATCGCGGCAGTGTCCGAGGACGCGGCGCAAGCGATCCACCAGCGCCACTCTGCCCTCGGCGGCGTAGGGGAAGCCCGTGCCAATCAGGGCGCGGGATAGCTCGCTGCACTCGCTGGTTCGGATGGCGTGGCCGTTGAGCCAGGCACCCGCATCGCGCCGGGCGGTAAAGGTCTCGTCCACAAACGGGCAGTGCACCACGCCGACCTGCACTTGGCCGCCTTCGGCAAAGGCAATGGACACGGCTACTTGCTGCTGGTTATAGGCGTAGTTGACGGTGCCGTCAATCGGGTCGATAACCCACAAGGGGCCGCGCAGTTGCGTCGGATCTGTAAGGTGGGGCGAGGACTCTTCGGAGAGGATGCAGTGGTCGGGGAAGGTCTTTTCGATCTCGCCGCGGATGAGATGGTCGGCCTGCAAATCGGCCGACGTCAACAGCTCAATTCCTTCCTTGTAGCTCAGATCCAGTGCCCGGTCTGTCCGTGCTTGGGCGATTAGCACACCAGCGCGCCGGGCGAGGTCTTCGGCAAATTCGAGCGCCTCGCTCAACAGTGCGCCCCTAATTCCATTGGATACGGCGACAAGTTTTCCAAGCCATCCTCGGTAATCAGGTACATATTTTCCAGGCGCACTCCTGCCCGCGCCTCGGGGATATAGGCCCCCGGCTCGACCGAGACTACATTGCCCACGCGCAAGGTGCCGCCGCGCTCCTTGTTGAGATCGGGCATCTCGTGCGCCCGCAGGCCGATGTTGTGCCCGGCGTGGTGGATCAAGCCGACGTCGGCCAATTTGGGATGCTCGCGGATATAGGCGTCCATGGCCACCGCGCATTCGCTGCCGTCCTTGCCCGGCCGCAAATACTCGCCGACGCGGTCGTGGAAGCCCCTGACGTGCTCGAAGACGGAGTGTTGCACCTCGGTCGGTTCGCCCACTGCAAAGCTGCGGCACAAGTCGGCCCAGTACCCGCGGTACACCGACCAAGCGTCGATGACGTAGATTTCCCCGGCCTCAATCGGGCGATTGCGCGCAAAACCGCCCAGCTCGCCACACTGGTAGTCGCCGTCGTGAAAAACCTTCTCACCGGCCGCAAGATGCGCTGCCCGTTGCGCTGCCGCTAGCACCTCCAGCTCGTTGACGCCCGGAGCCATTGCCGCTTCTGCCGCGGCGTATGCTGCCAGATCGACCTGCACTACCTTGCGCAACAGCTCGATTTCGTCGGGGTCCTTAACCTCCTGCATGTCGGCGAGTAGCTCATCGATTGCGACCCATGCGGGCGTTTTGCCCAACCCTTCCTCGACCGCCTGTCCCAAGCGACGCGGCAAAAACTCGCCCTGCCAGCCCAAGCGGCCAGCCGCCGGCTTTTTGGCGCGCAGCGTATCGACGATTAGCCCGCTTATCACCTCGCGCAAATCGGGCGTGACCGTGCCGCCGACGCTGAGGGAAAAGGTGAAACACTCGTCGGCGCACGGCTCGCCTTCGTCAGTATGCGCGATCAGCAAGGACCGTCCATCGGCCCCCAGCCAAAAAATCGCCGGTGGGCCGGGGAATTCCTCGGGGATGATGATCCCGGTGAAGTAGTAGATTTCTTTCGGATGGTTGATCACGGCCGCGTCGATGTCGAGTTCGGCCAGCCGCGCACACAGGCGCTGCTGCCGCGAGCGGCATCCTTCTTTGGTCAGCATTGTACTTTCCTTTTTGGCACTGCCGCCAGCGGCGTACGCTGGTATGCAGCTTGGTTTCTGTCAATCACAACTGCGACGGGACGGACATATTAACGAACCGCATCGCTCCTGAAAAGTAGGCTGAGCGCCCTGCGCCTTGAGCCACCCGCTAGCTGCTCTGTATATTCTCAGCCCATTTTCAAACGAAAGTATATCTATGATTTCGATCCGACTCATTCTGGCTGCCTGTCTGTTCTTTACCGCAGTCCCAGCATCGAGCAAAGGCTTCCACGGCTTCGACCCGGCCACCTACGACGGCCTGATGCTCCCGCCGGCAACGCTACAGGCAATGGCCGCCGAAGCCGCGCAACACTCACCCGCCAAAAACGGCAAAAACCTAGTCTTTGGCTTCGCCAACCTACAGCGCGACATCAGCTTCGGCATCAAGGTCGAAAAGAGCATTGAGCGCAACGCCGAGGCCGCTGGCATCGAACTGCTGATCGCCGACAACCGGCTCGACGGGCCGACCGCCCTTGCCAACGCCGAGAGCTTTGCCCGGCGCCAAGTTGACTTCTGCATCGAGTTCCAAACCGACGTCAACTTTGGCCCGGCGATCATGCAGCACTTCAACCGCAAGCAGATCGGCGTGGTCGCCATCGACATTCCCATGCCGGGGGCCACCTACTTCGGTGCCAACAACCCCCGCTCGGGTTTTATGGGGGGTTCCTATCTAGCGCAAGCGGCCAAAGTGCGCTTTGGCGACCGGGCGCTTGCGGAGGGATACTTCGTCGTCGGCGAACTGCCGCAGTCGGGCGCGATCCCCGCCATGCGCACGGAGGGCCAGATCGCCGGCTTCCTCGCCTCGCTGCCCGGCTTCTCTCCTGAACGCATCATCCGCATCGACACCAAGAACACGCTGCAGTACTCCTTCCAGCAGATGAGCAACGCGCTCGGCCGCATCCCTCAGGGTTCGCCGATCCTGATCACCGCCATCAACGACCAGTCAGTCTCCGGCATGTTGCGCGCCGTACAGCAACAGGGGCGCGGCGCAGACGCGCTGGTCGTCGGCAAGGGTGCCGACGAGTTGGAGACAATGGTCGCCGAGGAGCACTTCATCGCCTCGGTCGCCTATTTCCCCGAGCGCTACGGCAACTATCTCATCCCGCTGAGCCTGATGCGCTTAGCGGGCCACGACGTGCCGCCAGCGGTCGCCGTCAACCACGTGATGATCAGCCCGGCCAATATCTGTCAATTCTACCCCGAATACGAATGCCAAGGCGAGCCGGGCTTCGAGTACGTCTTCCCACAGGAAGCCTTTGTCGAACACTTGGCGACCCTGAAGGACAAACCCGAACTCGCCGGCTACGAGCAGTTGATCCCCGACCACTAGTATGAGCCATACCGCACCCCTCCTGCACCTGGAGGGCATTTGCAAATCCTTCGGCAGCGCCCAAGTCTTGCGCGAGGTCGATCTCCGCTTAGACGCCGGGGAGGTCTTAGCGCTGCTGGGTGCCAATGGGGCAGGTAAATCCACGCTAGTGAAAATCCTCTGCGGCGTGTACAGTCGCGACGCTGGCACCGTCCGCCTCAACGACCAAGCAGTGCGCTACGACCGGCCCGAAGAGGCCATTGCCCACGGCGTCCGCTTTTTGCCGCAGGAAGTGTCGGTCCTGCCCGACCTCACGGTCGCCGAAAACATCCTCATCGCCGACCTGCCGCTCAAACGCTCGTGGCTTGGCAAGCAAGTAGATCGCCCAGCGCTGCGCACCAAAGCGCGGGCACTGCTCGACCGGCTCGGCTGCGACTTCGACCCCGACGCGCCGGTACACCAACTCTCCGCGCCGCACAAGCGCTTGGTGGAAATCGCCCGCGCGCTCGCCGGCCAAGCGCGGGTCATCGTCATGGACGAGCCAACCGCCTCCCTCGCCGACCGCGAGGTGCAAGCGCTCTTCGCCGTCGTCGAGCGGCTCAAGGCGCAGCAGATCGGCATCATCTACATCTCCCACTACCTCGACGAGGTCTTCGAGATCGCCGACCGCATCACCGTGCTCCGCGACGGGCTAAACGCCGGCGATTTCGCCACCGCCACGGCTTCGCGGCGCGCAGTCCTCGACGCCATGCTCGGCACTACCGTCGATGAACTCTACCCACCGCGCGGCACAAGCATTGGCGAGGTTGCGCTGAAGGTAGAAAACCTGAATTTGCCCAGTGCGCTCGACAGCGTATCCTTTGCGCTCCACCGGGGCGAGATTCTCGGCGTCTTCGGCCTGCTCGGCTCGGGGATTGACCAACTTGGCCGGGCCATCTACGGCGCGCTGGGGCCGCTGCCCGGCGCACGCATTGCGCTCGAGGGTGCGCCTTATACCCCTATCAATCCGCGCCGGGGCCGCGACGCGGGCATCGGTTTCGTCGCCGCCGAACGCCAGCGCGAAGGCATCGTCCCCGACCTCGGCGTCAGTGCCAATATCACCTTGCCCTTTATCGACCGCTTCGTGCGCTTGTTCTCTGTGTCCAAACCCCGCGAAGTAAGCCACGCGCAAAACTGGATCGACCGCCTGGAAATTCGCGCCGCCCATCTCGACCAGCCGCTGCGCTTGCTCTCGGGCGGCAATCAGCAAAAGGCCTGCTTGGCCCGCTGGCTGGTCGAGGGCCTCAAAGTGCTCATCCTCGAAGAACCGACCCGAGGCGTGGACGTGGGCGCTCGCCACGAACTCTACTTGGCACTGCGGCAGTGGACCCAACAGGGCCTTGCCGTACTCTTGATTTCCTCCGACGCCGAAGAAATCGCCGGCGTCTGCGATCGTTCCATTGTGCTCGACCGCGGTCGGGTCTCCAGCCGCTTTTCCGTCGGCGCAGACCCGGCCGACCTGCTCCATACTCCGACTGCGAAAGACCATCCATGAGTATCGCCACCTTATTAAATCGCCCCGGCGCTGGCGTCGCCCTGTTATTGATATTCTACCTCTTGGTCGCCGTGCTCTTCAGCGTGCTCTCGCCTTGGTTTTTGTCCTTCGACAATATGGTGAGCATTGGTGCCAATATGGCCTTTATCGGCTTGATGTGCGCGTTGCAAACGCCGCTGATCATCGCCGGGGGTCTCGATCTGTCGGTGGCCGCGGTCGCCGGGCTGGCCGGGGTCGTCGTCGCGCTGCTCCACGCCTCGGGTGTTGGCATTGTCGCGGCCTGTCTCATCGCGCTGGCACTGGGAGGGGGCATCGGGTTGCTCAATGGCTTGTTGGTTGTGCGCCTCGGGCTCAACTCGCTGATCGCCACTCTGGGCACGATGAGCGTTATCGGCGGGTTGGCCCTAGTCCTGACCGGCGGGCTGACCAAGCCACTGATGGAACCCGGTTTCAACTGGATCGGCAGCGGCCAGCTTTTGCGGCTGCCGGTGCCGTTGGTACTGATGCTGCTGGTTTATATCGCGCTCGGCTGGGTGCTCGCGCGGACCCGCTTCGGCCGCTTCGTCTATGCCGCAGGCAGCAACGCCGAGGCCAGTCGGCTTGTCGGCGTCCCCGTCGCCCGCACCCTGATGATCCTCTACGTCCTCTCCGGCCTCAGCGGCGCGGTCAGCGGCCTCATCCTCGCGGCCATGCTCTACGCGGCGGCACCCGACGCAGCGGGGCAGCATTTGTTGACGGTGATCGCCGCTGTGATCTTGGGTGGCACGAGCCTTTTCGGGGGACGCGGCACGGTCTGGGGGACCTTGTTGGCGGTGCTCTTGCTCGGCACCCTCAACAACGGGCTGACGCTGATGGATGTGTCGAGCTTCTGGCAGGATGTAACGCGCGGAGCAGTGCTCCTGTTGGCCGTCGGCCTCGACCAAGTTCGCACTCGCGCTACAGGCGCTTGATAAGTAAATTTAATGAATTCACTGAGCTTACCTTTCCAAGGAAAAAAAATCTCATGATGAAAAACAGAATATTGCCCACCTCGACATCGATGATTCCTGTCGTCGGCCTGCTCGTGCTGGCCGGTGCCTTTTTTGTGGCGCACCCCGCCTTGGCGCAGACGGATCTAGACTGTCCACTGCCTCCCGACTGGACTCCTCCGTCTGTGACTGCGGAACAGGTGGAAAACGGCAGCGCCAGTCTGAGGGACTTCGCGCTGGTTGCGCGAGATTCGTTCCGGGTCGCGACCGAGCGATTAACGGGCAGGGGCCAATTGTACAATTCTGCATGCATCGTCAGGGAGGAAGGGGGTCCTTGGCGTTCGGGTTCCACCTACTTGGTGCAACTGACGGCCGAAGGTAGGGTGCGCATTCACGCGAATGACATGGCGTTGTCGGGCCGACTTCTCAAGCCCCGAATTTATTTCGAAATCCTTTCTTCGCTGGGAGTCCCCGCAACCGTTCTGGCCAATCTGGTTTCTCCCGATTCTAGTACAGTCGCCCAAGCGCAAGCCGCCGTCGTTGCCACATTATCGCAAGAACCGGATGCTGCGTTTGATGCGACCGGCCCCTCAGCGGTGGGCCCGGGGATACCAGGTGCCGTCGGCTACGCTAGCGTTTACATCAGCGGCGTACGTACGTTTCCGATCATACTGCTCGCCGGATTCGAGTTGGATGCATCGCACTTGGCTCAAGAACCAATTGATTACGGCGACCCGGCCATTACGGCCAAGGAGGTGGTGGATCGCGAAACCCTGAAGGCCTTCGTCGCGGAAGCAGGAAAGTACTTTAGCAGGCTCCAAGGGACCGGCGTTCAAGGTGCCATCTTAAAAGCCAAAATTGCCCTCAGGGATCCGAACGGGCCTTGGCGACACGGTAACGTGTACATCGGTGTCGTGGATCGCATCAGCAACATCATCGTGTTTCACGGAGGATTTCCGGATCGATTCGAGCTGCGACCTCCGGGGGTTTCCCGAGACGCCGTGACCGGGGAACTCATTATAAATCAGCTCAACGCCGCAGCGGCTAGCGGCCCGGAAGGCGGCTTCTGGAATTACCACTTCGACAATCCCACAGACGACACCGACAGTGCCGACATTCCCAAAGTGGGCTACGCCCGCGAGTTCTCGGGTGAAGTCCTTAGGCCAGATGGAAGCTACCTCCCATTCAGCTTCATCATTAATTCGGGTTTTTATCGGATCCCCGGTGATGTCTCGGCCGTTCGCCTTATGGAAATGGAAGTGGAGGCCACGGTCCTAGGCGATGCGGTCGAAGGGTTGACCGTCGAGTTTTCCCGCGCCATCGCCGGCCACCCGCCCAACTACGTCTGGAGCGCGGTCACCGACGCCAACGGCCACGTGTCTCTGACCATCTCCAGCGCCGCACGCCGGGTGAGCGGTTACTATCGGGCCCAAGCCCGCAATGCCGCTGGCGAAGTCGTCGGTCAATGGCACAGCATTCCCCTCAATCAGAACCTACGCCAAGTGTTGGAATTGCCGCTGGACGGCGACGTGAGAATCGTGCAGGTCGAATCACTGGCCGCCGCCAAGGCCGTGGCCGCAACCAGCGGTTTGGCACCTAATGTGCCCAATCCCTTTAACAGCGCGACGCAGATTGCTTATCACTTGTCCAGCCCCGGCCCGGTGCAGTTGGTGATCTACAATGTGCTGGGTCAGCCGGTACGTACGTTGGTGGATCAGTTCCAAGCCGCCGGCTCCTACCAAGCCCAGTGGGATGCTCGCGACCAGCGAGGCACCTCGCTGTCGTCGGGGGTCTATATCACCCGTCTGAGCTATCCCGGCGGGGAGCAGACGCAGCGGCTGCTCTACCTCAAGTAGCGCCGGAACGGTTCGTAGCCTAAGAAGCCGTCTGAAGATCCCTGATACGCCTTGAGCACGAGGCGTACGGGGTTTTCAGACGGCTTCTTTTTTGAGGAGGGGAGCAGTCCGTCCCAGCATTGGGGACGCCACTCACGTTTACTATAGGTCCTCGACCGTGTCGCCCTGCTGGTACGAGCCCAAGATGCGGACGAATTCGGCAGTGTCCTGAAGTTGCTCCACGGCTTGGGCGCAAGCCGCCTGCTCCACGTGGCCCTGCAAATCGAGATAGAAGACGTATTCCCAGGGCCGTTCGGGCATGGGCCGCGACTCGATTTTGAGCAGGTTGATGCCGCGCTCGGCAAAGGCTGCGAGGCCCCGACACAGCGCGCCCGGCACGTGCTTTAGCGCAAAGACGAGCGTGGTCTTGGCTGGCTCGGCTGGCGCTGACGCGGCGTACCGGTTCACCACCAAAAAGCGGGTAAAATTGTGCGGGGCGTCCTCAATGCCGGGAACGAGAATTTCCATCCCGTACGCGGCGGCCGCGCGCGCTCCGGCGATAGCCCCGCGATCGCGTGCGCCGCTAGTGGCTAGTTCTTTGACCGCGCCAGCCGTATCATCCGCCGCTATCGTCTGCGCATCGGCCAACGAGTGAATGAAGCGAGTGCATTGGGCCAAGGCGGGCGGTTGCGACGCAATGTAGCGGATGTCTGCTAGCTGCACGCCTCGGTTGACGATGAGGTTGTGGACGATGCGCAGCTTGATTTCGCCGACGATGTGGACATTGCTCTGCAGCAGCAGGTCGTAGTTCTCGTGAATGCTGCCCATCAGCGAGTTTTCGATGGGCACGACTCCGCAAGCGCAAGACCCGTCTTCCACCGAGGCAAAAAGCGCCTTGAAATCGGGCCGTGGTGCCAATTGAATCGCTGGAGAAAAATAGGCTCGCGCCGCCGCCTCGCTGAACGACCCGGCGTGCCCTTGGATGGCCACAGGTCCGCACGTCTCTGTTCGCTTCATATACTCAATTTTTCTTCACGGCTTGTTTGGACATTTGCTTGATCGTACTCCTTTTTCCATTTCAAATAGCCAAAAACGATGATAACCAGATACGCGATAAACAACAAAGCGGTCAGGTAAAGCCCTCGGCTGTAGTAGAGGTAAACCGAGACGCTGTCGATGACAAACCAATACACCCAATTCTCCAAAATTTTCCTCGTCACCATATAGGTCGTCACCACCGCATACCAAGTGGTGAAGGCATCGATATAAGGCAAGGCCGCCTCTGTATTTTCGCTCAAAAAATACCCAGATGTCACCACAACGGCCCCTGTCACAGCAATGACCACGACGTGCTTTTTGAGCGGCCAAGTAGAAATGGGCAGCGTCGCGGATTGATCGGTGGGCTGCCGCCATTGGTACCAGCCATAGACCGCCATGCCCAAGTAGTAAATCTGTAGGGCCGACTCTAGGAACAGGTTGACATCGAAAAAGACGTAGATGTAAATCGCGGTGCTGGCGAAAGCCGCGCCCCAACACCAGATGTTTTCCCGCGCCGCCAAGACCAAGTAGAGAATCGCCAAGACGACAGCCGGTACTTCCCACCAAGAGGTCAGTTCCAGCGCTTGGAGAATCGCTGGGGTTTCCATCTCAGATCCACCAGCGTTCGCTTGGCTCGTTGTGCTGTTCGGCGAGCATGTTATTTCCTTTGGCGCGGTTGCGCGTATAGTGGGTTCTGCCTATCAGTATATCGCTTTAGCTTACACCAAATTGCAATCGACGGGAGCGATTCATGCACCAGATCACCGACGCCCAAAAGCAGCAATTCAAAGAAGAGGGCTATTTCATCCTCGAAAACGCCATCCCCGACCATCATCTCGACCTCCTGCGCGGCGAGTGCCAAGCCTTCATCGACAAAGCCAACGCCCGGATGGACGCCGAGGGCACAGATAGCCTAGGCCTCAATCACCGCAACAGCCGCTACTTTGTCTCCAATTGCTTCCGCGAGCAGCCGCGCCTGCGCGAGTTCCTCTTCAGCCCCCTAATGGCCGACATCTGCCAAGCCACCTTAGGCGACGACGCCTACTTGTTCTGGGAGCAATACGTGGTCAAGGGCGCTGAGGCGGGCATGAAGTTCTCTTGGCACCAAGACTCGGGCTACGTCGGCTACCCGGATCACAAGCCGTATCTAACCTGTTGGTGCGCCCTCGACGACATGTCCGAGGCCAATGGCACCGTCCACTTACTGCCTTTTTCGCGCTCGGGCATTCGCACGTGGGTCAAGCACGTCCGCGAGGAGGGGAGCAACGATTTGATCGGCTATTTCGGCAGCGATCCCGGCGTCTCGGTCGTCGCCCCGGCCGGCAGCATTGCCGTCTTCACCAGCTACAACTTCCACTCCAGCGGCACCAACACCACCGACCAGATGCGCCGCGTGTACTTGGCCCAGTACTCCTGCGAGCCGCTAACTTCGGCCGACGGCAGCAAACTCTGGGGGAATGCCGAGCCTTTTCTCAAGGCGGGTGAATTGGTCGAGCCGCCGCCCGAGCTCACCAAGTCCGCTCCTTGAGCAGCTCTTGGATGGCGGCGCGCGGCACGGGCAACTCGTCGATATGGCTTTCTAACCAGCGCGAGAAATCCTCCTCAATGGGATCGGACCAGCGGGTATCGATCTGGCCGGGTGTGTATTTGCCCTCGGCTAGGCGCTGCTTGCCAAAGCGGTCGCGGAGCGAGATCAACTCGGAGGTCTTGACCACTTGCTCGGCTAGGTGAGGCGGTATGAAGACGACGCCATCGTCGCGGCCGAGGACTACGTCGCCGGGCATGACTGTGGCACCGCCGATGCGCACCGGGCAGTTGATTCCGGTCAGCATGATGGTGGGCGAGGCAAAGGTGGGGTGAAAGCCGCGCACGAAACTAGTGAAATTGGGCAGTTCTTGGATGCCGTCGATATCGCGGACGGACGCGTCGTGGACCACTCCGTTGCCCGAGTTGGCGTAGATGGCGGTCGCGAGGTTGTCGCCAATGACAGCGCCTTGGTCGATTTTGCCAAATACGTCGGCCACGTACACGTCCCCAGGCACCAGCATATCAATGGGCCACGAGATCTGGTCGCCGATGCAGCCGGCCCGCTCCCCTTTTTCTTCCATGACCTGACGCATGACGGGTCGCCGCGGCATGTACATAGCCGTCAGGGCGCGGCCCACCAGCACTTGGCCGGGGTGCGTGCAAATCCAGCCGTCTTCGTACTGCCAGTTGTAGCCGGGGCCGCGTATGACGCCCCAGGCTTGGGTAATGCTGACGTTGCGCATGCGCTCGAGGATGTCGTCGGGCACCTTGGGGCGGCCGTCGGCAAAGCGCTCGCCCTCCCACTCCGGGGTGTACTCGATTAGCTCTTCTGGGGACATGTTCAAGGGAGCAAATTTTTCCATAGCAGTAATTTCCAGTCGTTGAAGTTTGCGCGGAGCCTTTCCTACTTTCCCTTCCACACCGGCTTCCGCTTCTCGGCGAATGCCTTTGGTCCTTCGATAAAGTCCTCCGACTCATACATGCGCTCGGCCAGCGGAAAGCGCGTGTTGACTGCCTCCCACAGCGGCAGTTCCAATCCCCGCACAGCCGCTTCTTTTCCCGCCTGCAAGGACAAGGGCGCACACGCCAAGATCGCCTCCACCCACTGCTCTGCGGCCGCTTGCAGGCCCTCCGCTGGCACCACTTGGTTGACTAACCCAATCCGCCGCGCTTCCTCCGCCGAGATGAGTTCTCCGGTCAGGATGAGCTGCATGGCAGCGCTCCACGGCAGCCGCCGGACCAGCTTGTGGATGCCTCCAGCGTCGGCCAGCAATCCGCGCCGCGCTTCGGGCAACCCCAATTGCGCATGCTCGGCCGCCACCACCAAATCGCACCCTAAGACCAGTTCCAACCCACCGCCTACTGCATAGCCATTGACCACGGCCAACAGCGGCTTATAGCAATCGCGGCCCCGCTGGAAACCCCGCGCCGCGCCGCTGGCCTCGGCGCGGTTGTGGCTGCGCGCGGCCTCGCCTGCTTCAGCCCGCCACTTCAGGTCGGCACCAGCGCAGAACGCCCGGTCGCCGCTGCCGGTCAAAACCCCGACCCAGACGCTGTCATCGTCGCGGATCCGCTCCCAGGCGTCGGCCAGTTCTTCGGCCATGGGAGGGTGGATGGCGTTGAGAACCTCGGGGCGGTTGAGGGTGACCGTGGCGACGTGGTCGCGCTGTTCGTAGCGGATGAACTCGTAGTGGGCCATTGCTCAAGATGGTACTTCGACTAGGCTCCCCGATTCCGCGGCCTGTTTCAATGCTTGGAGCGCGGCCACGTTTTTGAGGCCGTCTACGGGGGGGAATTCGGGAGCTCTGCCTTGGATAATGCAACTAGAGAAGCGCTCTAGCTGCACCTGAAAGCGGTCCGGGCCGGAAAAGGTCTCTACGCGTTCGTCATTGCCGATGGCGATATACACCGTGGCCTGCTCGTCGAACATGTTGGGCACGCGGATCGCGCCGTGGCTGCCGACGACCTCCAACACGCAGCGGAACGGCCCCTCCATGCCAGCCGCGATATAGGCGATGTGATCACCGGGGAAGCGCAACAGTCCGGCCAAGCTCGCATCCACGCCGTTGCGCACGTGCTGAAAAGCCTGTGCAGCGACCGGCTCGGCGTTGAGCACAAAGCGCACGGCGCTGACGCAGTAGCACCCGGCGTCCAAGAGTGCGCCCCCGCCCAGTTTTTTTTGCGCCCGAACGTCGCTTGCCCAATTGCGGATGCCAAAGGTCAGCTCGGCCCGCGCTAATTTCACTTCGCCGATCTCACCCTGTTGGACCAACCGGCGCGCACACTGCAATTGCGGGTTGAGGCGGTGGGTGAACGCCTCGACTAAGAGCACCCCATTGGCTCGGGCTGCGTCGATCATCTGCCGCGCTTGCGCCACGGTCACGGCGAGCGGTTTTTCGCAGAGGATGTGCTTGCCGGCCTCCGCCGCCTTGACCGTCCACTCGCAGTGCATGCTATTGGGCAAGGGGTTGATGATTGCGTCGATTTCGGGATCGTCCAACACGGCTTGGTACGAGCCGTATGCCTTGGCAATGCCGTATTGGGTCGCGCTTGCTTCGGCCTTGGCTTGATCTCTGCTCGATATGGCCGCGATCTCGGCATTGCCTATGGCCTGCGCGGCTGGCAGATGGCGGTTGAGAGCGATCTGGGCGGTACTCAATACTCCATAGCGCACGATGTCAGGCATGGGGTCTCCTGTACACTCAGAGAATGACGTCCTGTGCGCGCAACGCGGCGATTTCGTCGTCCGCATACCCGGCCTCGCGCAGCACAGCTTCGGTGTGTTCCCCGGCTAGAGGGGCGGGTGTCGGGGCTGGAGCTGGCGTCCCCGCTAGCCGCAGGGGCGTGCCGACGTGACGCATAGCACCCACCTGCGGATGTTGGACTTCGACGAGCATCTCGTTGACCGCGAGTTGCGGGTCTGCTAGGGCCTCGGCTGTTGACCGCACTGGTGCGACGAGGATGTCCTTGGCTTCCAGCAGCGGAATCCACTCGGCGTTCGTTTTCTCTGCGAAGACTGGCGCTAGCCGTTCCCGCAGGGCCTCGCGGTTATCTACGGCCTCGGCGAGCGTGGCAAAGCGCGGGTCTCCGACGAGCCCTTCGATGCCCAAGGCCTCCTGCAAATCGCGCAATAGTTGGTCAAAGGGACGGAAAAGCGCGGTGACCATCAAGAAACCATCGGCCGTCTCGAACACGGCTCCGTCGAGCGGATTGCCGCGCGGATGCGTCGCGCCTCCCGAGCCATCGTCTTCCCCGTCGTCGCCCAAGTTGAGGATTTTGGTCGTCGCCCAAGCTTGCATACTCATCATGCCGTCGAGGAGCGAGGTTTCTACGTATTGCCCAGTGCCGGTGCGCTCGCGGGCCAAAAGCGCGAGGAGAATGCCCTGCGCCAGCAGCATGCCGCCGTTGAAGTCGGAGACTGTATAGGGCAGACGCTGGGGCGTGCCGTGGGGACCGACGAAGCGAGCCGCCACGCCGCTCAGCGCTTGGGCCATGGATTCGTGGCCGCCTTTGTTGCGCTCGCTGTACGGGCCTTGCGAGCCATAGCCCGAGCCAACGGCGTAGATGAGCCGTGGGTATGGCTCCCGCAGCGCAGCGTAATCCAGCCCCAGCTTGGCCATGACGGAGCCGGAGCGAAAGTTGTGTACCAGCACGTCCGTGGTTTCTAGCAGGCGATGGACGATCTGAAGCCCAGCGGACTTCTTGAGATCGACGATTAGGCTTTTCTTGGAGCGGTTGAAGCTGGCAAAAGGCAGGCTCTGCTCCTTTACCCACGGCCCGAAGGCACGGGCTAGGTCGCCGCCGGGGCGCTCTATCTTAATGACTTCGGCACCGTGCTCGGCCAAAACTTGGGTGGCGGCTGGGCCGAAAATCACTTGGGTAAAGTCGAGGACGCGGATGCCGTCGAGTGCGGGCATGAGAGTGCTGAATTCGGTTTTTAGACTTAGGTTATCGCCTCAAAGCGCATTGGATATTATATCCGTCCAAGCAGACAACCTCAAGTCTGCTCAATGAGAGAACACGACTAGACCGAGAGCTTGCCGTCCGGAGTAATTAGTATCTACATTGGAAGACATGCACGCCATGACCCAACCTCTCGCCCAAGCCGTCCTCACTCCCGAAGATCAAGCATTTTTTGAACAGCAGGGCTATCTCCTCGTCGAAGATGCCCTACCTGCCGACGCGCTCGCCGAGCTCAACGCGGCTACTGACGCGCTCTACGCGCGCGACGCCGACGCCGACCGGCTTGAAAAGAGTGGCAAGCTCAACATGCGCAACTGCATCGTCGAGCACCCCGCCTTCCTCCAACTCCTCGACTGGCCTGCCACGGTCCCGCTGGCGTGGCAGCTCCTCGGCTGGAATATCCAGATGCTAACCTCGCACTTGATCGTCCTGCCTTCGGGCGACGAGCCGGCTGAAGACGAGAAAAACAAGCTCGGCTGGCACCGCGATGGCGGCACCTCGCCCCGAGATATGAGCGAGCCGCACCCGCGAATTTTGCTCAAAATAGCCTATGCCCTCAGCGACCAGACCGCTCCGGCCTCGGGGGCCACTTGGATCGTGCCCGGGTCCAACCGTCTGCTTGGACGCCCGGCTACGGACCCGAAGACCGGGCTGCCATACGGTGCCCAAGCGATGAATATACGCGCTGGCTCGGCCTTCCTATTCGAGCAGCGCACCTATCATTCTATTGGCCACAACTGGGCGGGCTTCCCGCGCAAGACCTTGTTCTTTGGCTACGGTTATCGCTGGGTCAAACCCATGGACTATATCGCCATGCCCGACGAACTCGTCGCCCGCTGCAATCCGATCCAAAAACAGCTCATTGGCGTCGTCGGAGATCCCTTGAGCTACTACTTGCCCCGGGACGAAGACGTACCGCTCAAGGCGCTCGTCGAAACGGAAGCGAACGAATAATGGATATCACACGCGCATTGGACGCCTTGGGTGCCCGCGACGACCTGCTGACTGAGCAGAACAGAAACGACCTCGACGAGAAGGGCTACGCGGTACTCCCGGATATCATCGACGCTGAATGGCTCGCAGGCTTGCGCACCCGCTTTGAAGAACTATGCGAGAAAGAAGGAGTCCACGCCGGTATCGAGGTCCATCAGGAACAGGGTACTCGACGTCTCTCCGACCTCTGCAACAAGGGGCCGGTCTTCGACCGCGTCTATACCCATCCCAAGGTACTGGCTGCTATTCACCACGTCATCGACCGCCCCTTCAAGCTCTCCTCGCTCAACGCCCGCGACGCCCTGCCCGGCGAGGGATTACAGGGGCTGCACGCCGACTGGGGAGCAGACTACGACGGCCAGTTTCACGTCTGCAATTCGATCTGGCTGCTGGACGACTTCAGTGAGGAAAACGGCTGCACTCGGCTGGTGCCCGGCTCGCATAAAGGCCAGCACCCGCGCAATATTTTGGCAGACGCGCAAGCACCTCACCCCGATGAAGAGTTGCTCATCGCCCCAGCCGGCACAGTCGCCGTCTTCAACAGCCACACGTGGCACGGCGGCACCCTCAACCAGAGCAAGGACCTGCCGCGCCGCGCCATGCACTGCTACTTCACCGCCCGCGAGCACGGCCAGCAGCTCAACCAGCGCGAGTACCTGCGCTACGAGACTTGGAAGCGCATCTCGCCAGCGGCGCGCTATATCCTCGACGTGGATGTGGAGTAGTTTGCGGCGACCTACCTAAATCGTTCGACTAACCCCGAGGAGGAGGTAAATGAAGCTCTCACATCCGGTCGTTGACCTGTGCATAGTGTGCAGCAACTTTGAAGAATCGCTGACGTTCTACCGAGACAAACTGGGATTCGAGGTGGTACTCGACATCGACATCCCCGTAGACCTAGCCACGGGGATTGGGCTGGCACCGCAAGGCTTCAGACAGGTGCGCCTGCAGGCGGGAGAAACGCTGATCAAGCTGATGGATATCGCCGTGCCGCCACCGCAGCGGACTTCCCAGTTTGCCGCTGGGGTGCGCTGGCTCACCTTCTTCGTCGCCGACGTGCAGGCCGAGTGCGCCGCGCTGAAGGCCAAAGGCGTGGAATTTCTGTCCGAGCCTATGGCTGCCCCGGATACGCCGGGCGTCGTCTGCACCCTAGACCCCGACGGAATTCTCATCGAACTAGTCCAACGATGAAGATAGCAGACATTCGCGCGATCCCCCTGGTGGGAGCCACGCCCGACGGTGGCTGGGAGCAGGGGTACGATCCCGGCGACAACCTGCACACGCTCGTGGAGATCATCACCGACGAAGGGGTGACCGGACTGGGGTCCGTCTTTACTTCCACCCGCCTAGTGTCGGGCTCGCTCGCCCTGCTGCCCCCCATGCTGATTGGCGAGTCCATCGAGCCAGCGCGGATCACCGAGAAACTGCATCAGACCACCTTCTGGCAGGGGCGGGGCGGGGCTGTCACTCACGCCATTTCCGGCATTGACATTGCCTTGTGGGACCTCTTTGGCAAGATCACGTCCCAGCCCATTTCGCGCCTGCTGGGCGGGCGCTACCGGGATCGCATCAAGCCGTATGGATCGCTCATCATGGCCGAGCCAGACGAATTGAAGCCGAGGCTCCAGGCCGCGATGGACCGGGGATTTCGCGCGATTAAGATGGGCTGGGGGCCCTTTGGTCGCGTGTCTAAAGCGCTCGACGAAAACATCGTCAAAACTGCCCGCGAGACCGTCGGCCCAGATATCGAGCTAATGGTCGATGCAGGAGGCTCCGACCAGTACTGGCCGCACGGCTACAAATGGGCGCTCGAAACCGCCCGCATGCTCGCCAATTACGATGTCACTTGGTTTGAGGAGGCCCTGCGCCCCGACGATATCGAAGGGTACATCAAACTCACCGAGCACGCGCCCCTGCCGATTACGGGCTGCGAGGTGCTGACGCGCCGGCAGTCCTTCCTCCCCTGGATCGAGCGCCGTGCAGTTGACTACATCCAACCCGACGTCACCAAGGTCGGCGGCCTCACCGAGGAGTTCCGCATTGCGATGTACGCCTACGACCACTCGATTCTCTTCGTCCCTCACGGCTGGAACACCGCCGTCGGACTGGCGGCCGACTTGCAGCTAGTGGCGGCTGTGCCGACTGCCCGCTGGGTAGAATACATCACCCCATCCCCCTATATTGAGGATCTCGTCAGCGCGCCCTTTTCCCTCGACGAGGAAGGCTTCTTGACCATCCCTGACCAGCCTGGTTTGGGTATTGTTTGGAATGACGAAGGGATTGAAAAGCACTCGGGGATGAGGCTCACGCCGTCAGCTCTGTAGCGGCGTCCGCGGATCGGTAAATCGCCAATGGGCATCCTCGACCGCTTCTCCCTCCTCGACCGCAAAGCGCTGGTCACCGGCGGTGGCTCTGGCATTGGGCAGGCCCTCGCCGTCGCCCTCGCCGAAGCCGGTGCGGACGTGGCCATTGCCGACATCGACTCCACTGGCACTGCTGACACCTGTGCTCGAATTGAAAACCTCGGCCGTCAGACCTTAGCCATCGACGCGGATGTCACCGCCAAGGACCAAGTCGAAAACATGGTCGATACCGTCCTCGCCACTTGGGATCAGTTGGATGTCGGCGTCAATAGCGCTGGTATTGCCTTGCGCGGCCCCATCGAGGACATCAGCGAAGCTGACTGGGACCGAGTCCTCGACCTCGACCTCAAGGCCGTTTTCCTCTGCTGTCAGGCCGAGGGTCGCGCCATGCTGCAGCGAGGCTCCGGCTCGATCATCAACGTCGTCTCAATCTCGTCCCACGTCGTCAACCGCCCCCAACTACACGGCCACTACAACGCGGCCAAGGCAGGTGCTTACCAGCTAACCAGAGTGTGCGCCGCAGAGTGGGCTGCGCGCGGCATCCGCGTCAATTCCATCAGCCCCGGCCACACGCTCACCCCCATGACCGCGCACGCCGAAGACGACATGAAAAACGCTTGGCTCGCCAACACGCCGATGGGGCGTCTAGGCGTCCCGGCCGACTATCAGGGAGCCGTCGTCTTCCTCGCTTCGGACGCCTCTTCTTACGCGACCGGCCACGATTTGATCATCGATGGCGGGTACACGCTCTGGTAAGCTAGTCGTAGTACTGTTTTTAAGGTATGGGGAGGGGATTTGAGGTTGGTTCCCTTGTAGTGAAGTACGGGATCTCGTACCGCCGAGACCGACAAGCTCAGGACTCTCCCGTCAAGGTTGAAGGCCAGCTCATAGTTGTCGCCGCCATCGCCTCGCATCACTCATCTATCCTTTTCAATTCGCCAAGCGAAGAGAAGGGGAGCGACCCCTCCACTAACATTATGGCTATGTACAACAAGGGAATCGACATGCGAATCCCTACGCAAGGTAGATGAGAAAAAAATGTATGATTTTTGCAAAAAAGTAAATAATTACCTGCTTTAATTTGTAACAATCAATAATTATAAAATGTAACTTTGCAAAATGGTGATTATATAAAAAGGGCTATATATGGCCCAAAATACAAAAAAGGTCATATATGGCCCTCAATAAAAGCAGTTTAAAATCCTCTAATATACTTGATTCACTCGAATGAAAAACGAGATTGTGCATTTACCCAATGTGTTATATTTTTCCGAATACACTCAATCAATACCTGCCCAAAGAGGGTAATCCTGATTGTAGGGAGTAGGGTATTTTTTTATGATCAAGGCACTTAGCCGCATGGGTACTTGGAAGACCTATTCCACACACGATGGCCTGCCATCGCTGCGCATTGAACACATCGCCGAGGATAGCGAGGGTTATATTTGGTTCGCCACCTGGGACAACGGAGTCAGCCGCTTTGACGGGGATGCGTTCCAGAATTTCACGACCCAGGACGGTCTTATTGACGACCAAGTCTTCTTTATTCAGCAAGATCGTCAGGAGCGGTTGTGGTTTGGCACCTCAAAGGGAGTCTGCTGGTATGACGGCGCAGATTTCCACCCTTTGGAGGACGACGGCATTGCCGGCCGTTGGGTGCAGTTCATCTACGAGGATCGTCAGGGCCGTATCTGGTTGGGTGGCGAGGGTACCTTGGGGTATTACGACGGCACGGCGTTCCACGACCTGACTCCGCTCTACCGCCAGCAGTACCAGCAGCCTTCTTCTTATAGGTGGATCTCCCTTTGTCGGGGCATTGCCCAAGACCCACAAGGCCACCTGTGGTTTGGCTTTAAGCATCTCTTCCGCTACGATGGCTCATCCTTCCACCGCTATAAAAAGAAGGAGGGGTTTCCCCGAGCTGAGGCTAGTTATGCGGTGGGCCAGGACCCTACCGGCAAGGTGTGGATCGGTTGGATTGAGAAAGGCCGATTTCAGCTCTATGCTAATAGCACCTTACAGGCGGCTGTTGAGGTCGGTGAGAATCCTTGGTTGCGTTACACTATGTGCGACCGAGAAGGTCGGATGTGGTTTTGCACGTTGGGTGGCGTGTTCTACCAAGACGAGGACGGGTTCAGCCGATTTACCGCGGCCGATGGCCTACCCCATTCCGCGGTCAAAGCCGCGTTCCACGATCGCGAGCATCAGTTTTGGTTCGCCACGTGGAACGGCGTTGGGCGGTACGATGCGCATAGTATCAACGTTTTCGGCCTTCGTGCGAACGAATCTAGAACCCCGAGCGAAATCTCGCAGATCGCGCAAGACCGGCACGGTGATATATGGATTGGGTATGCATCCCCTTATCTCAACCGTGAGAGCAAAAATTTCAAAAGCATCGCCCGCTTCGATGGCGAACACTTTACCTTCGTAGTTCCTGAGGAAGGCTCTAATATCGGCAACTGTTTCTCCATCTACGAGGACCTCGAGGGACACCTGTGGTTTGGCGGTGGCAATGGTCTATTCCGCTACGAAGGACAGAAGCTAAAGAAAAAGAAAATAGCGGCTGATTCAGACGCAGGGGGTATCAGCAGCATCACTCAAGACCGGGAAGGACGATTCATTTTCGGCTATTGGGAACACTATACCATAAGCACGAGAAGAGAGTTTTTGGCCAGCCCATTAAAGATTGTGTACCAACAGGACGAGCAGCGCCAAACCATTTTTGCCGAGGACGACAAAAAGACACCTCTTAACCGCATTGGCACGGTGCTTGCCACGCGCAACGGCGAAATCTATTTCCACTTGACCAGTAGAAATAGCCCCGCGAGCGGCACCGGTTTCGCCCGCTGGCATCCGGAAGAGGGCCTCACATGGTATGGGGTTGAGGATGGACTGATAGACAACCATGTAAACGACTTGCTAGTAGACCGCCAGGACAACCTATGGATCGCTACGCTGGGCGGTATCAGTTACTTTGACGGCAACTCCTTCCGCGACCTCACAACCGAAGATGGCCTGCCTAGCAACCGCATCCACTGTTTGTTCGAGGATGCGCGAGGACACCTCTGGATCGGTACAGACAAGGGTGTCGCTCTCTACGATGGTCGGCTCTTCCAGACCATCCAGTCACCCCATATCGGATCGATTTGCCGCATACTCGAAGATCGCGACAGCACCTTCTGGTTGGGCACGGTCGTAGGTTCCATCATACACTACCGACCAAAGCAAACGCCGCCCTTGATTCGCCTTATCCGGGTTACCACCGATCAGGTCTATGAGAATGTAGAGGACGTCTGCTCCTCTACGGTGGGACAGCCGGTGGTTTTCGAGTACAAGGGTCTGAGTTTTTCCACTCATCCCCGCGACATGCTCTATGAGTACCGCTTGCAAGGATACGACGCCGACTGGTGTCCCGCGACCCGGGAGTTGCGGGCTTGTTATCAGAACCTGCCGCCGGGAGACTACACCTTTCAAGTCCGGGCGATAGATCGAGACTTCAATTACTCAGAAACGGCGCAAGTGCCGCTCGCGGTAAAACCGGGGGCCGCGTTCTATGGGGGCAACCAATGGATCGGACAAACTAAGGGCTTGCGCCAGTTTCAAACCAAACTCACGGAGATGGCTCCCACCGATCTAACCGTACTGATTCTAGGCGAAACAGGGGTGGGTAAGGGGTCGGCGGCGCGGGCATTACATGAACTGAGTGCCTATGGCAACGGCCCTTTTATACATGTCAACTGCGGAGCCTTATCCCAAGCCTTGATCGACAGTGAACTCTTTGGTCGCGAAAACGAGAGGGCTAATACTGCTATTAGCAAAGTAGGCAAGGTGGAACAAGCCAAAGACGGCACTCTCTTTTTGGATGAAATCGGCGAGATACCGTTGGAAACGCAGGACAAGATCTTGCGCTTATTGGCAGAGCGCACGTTTGAGCGGGTTGGTGGCGACCAGACACTAACCGCGCAGACGCGTATTGTAGCCGCGGCTAGCCGCGACTTGGAGAAGATGGTACAGGCCGGTGTTTTTCGCGCGGAGCTGTATTCGCGCCTCCAGCTTTTTGCGCTGTACGTCCCGCCCTTGCGCGAACACAGGGAGGACATCCCGGCCCTAGTCGAGTTTTTCAAGAACCGCATGGCAGCCTACCTGGACAAGGAACCTGTCTCCTTGAGTCCCGAGGTTATGGAGATGCTGCACGCCTATGATTGGCCGGGGAATGTGCGGGAACTGGAGCATTTCATGCAGCGGGTAGTAATAGCGTGCAACGGCTCTCAAATCGGCACGACCGAGCTCATGCAGTGCGGTTTTGACATTGCAGACTCCACTCTTGGCCTTAAAGGAAGGGCGTTATCCGTTTCTCAAGGCCGCGAAATAATGCCACTGCTTGAATTTGAACGCCGCTATATTCTCGAAGTACTCAACGCTGCTAACTGGCGGGTCAAGGGCCCAAAAGGGGCGGCCGCTCTGCTGGGAGTGCCGCCTTCTACGCTGTACGGCAAAATGAGAAAGTTGGGTATTAAAAGTTCCTAGTCGTAGTGCTCTTGATCCAAGTGGGTGATTAGATCTTCACCCTGCAAGAAGCGCAGCATGTTCTTGTTTCCTACTGCTTTACCACGGTCTGGTTAGCAACGCCCTTGTAGGGGGGACACGATGATCTCTACTGAGCTAGAAATTATACATCAGGCTCAGATCAACAAAGCTGTCGCGTCGGGTCTCGTAGTGGATATCCGCTTGGTCGATATTGAGAAGATAGATCGACTCTATATTCACGGACCACTGGTCAGCGATGCGCCGCTCCAACGCGACGGCCAGTGCGCGCGTAGCCCGGTCCACATCCCCCAGCATACTAGCGACAATTTCACTGCTCTGAACATCATTTAACGCAAGGCGCGCGGCGCAGAAGAAATCGTTTTCGAGCGTATTGGGCGAGCGGCTTGGAGTCGCATTGCGGCCGCGCCCATCGTAATTCCATTCGCCGAGCAGACTGAGATCGGCAACCGAGCCAAATACGGAATAGAACGTGTACTCTCCGCCAAAAACGGCAGCAACGTAATCCTCTTCCCTGCCGGACAGGTTGCGAGCGCCAGCGCGCTGAATGGCCTCCAGCTTGAACAACCAAGAGCCGACTGTTAGTTGAGCGTCCAGTCCAAACTGGCGGATCTGCGCGTAGTACTGACCTAAGGCCGGCGTGCCGCTACGGTCCAAGAGTAGCTTCAGAGCAGGCTCCCGACTGGTGCCATTAAATGCGCTCACACCCATATCGAGAAGTCCAAAACTGTGACTGTAGCGGGCGGTGAAATCCACGTGCCGCTCCTTGGCCTTGCTCTCGTACTCGACATGCTCGTCTTCTACCACGAGCGGCAGGCGCAGGCGGCCCGCTCGGCCCGGAAAGGTGCGGGCGCGGTGATAGGGCAGACCCAGTATTTCCATCACACCCCAATCACTGGACCAGGTGAGATAGACCATGGGTTGCCCTAGCTTGGCCTCTCCGGCCGGATGTTCGACGAAATCGACTTGGTTGACGATATCGACCAAGTGCTGCGATTCGGTGACGCCCCAGAACACCTGATCGATGCCCACGCGCAACTCCCATTCGCCGTCGCCGATTTCGCCGAATAGCAGCAAATAGGCTTCGCGCAGGTCGGCATGGGTGCGGCGTGAGTCGGTGTTGTCGTAGCGAAAGAACGGAGCGAGCGTGAAGCTTCTACCCTCGGCGTCTTCAAGGTAGAGTTGGGGCACTGCAACAAAGCCGCTCGCATGGGAGCGCTGGCCGGGATGAGCACCTGCTTCGGGAAACCATCGGCTTTCGGCGTTCAAGCGCCCGGAAAACTCGTGGTTAATCTCGGTTCCGGTCCGTGCATCGACGGCAAAGACCGAGGCCAAAATCCAGACAGCGCTGAGAGCCGCACGGAGTGGCATCAACGCGCCCGTTTCAGCCCGGTTCGCGTAAAATCGCGATTATTTCTCCGGTCGCTTGAATGGATCGTAGCAACGAAGTCACTCATTCAAAACTCACTTCATCAGCGAATTCAAGTGTTCGGCTAAATCAAACTGACTTAAACCAATATATATCTGATAATGCCGAGTTTATCAATGACAAACGTCGCCGGGCGGGCAATGCTGTTACTGAGATTGTGATCCGCTAAGCCGATCCAATTGTATAACGGATAAGCCGAGTCATCCTTGTTGAACCACGCTGGGGGCGTTTCTAGTTCCGCGAAAAAATTGCACAACAGCCTTGGCGCTTCCGCGCAGACCTTCGCGTTTTGTTTCATGCTGGCCATGATGAACCGCTTTGTTCTCGAATGCGTTGATGGCCGCGGCCTGAGATTCATAAACCGGGACTCGCTCATCAAAGCCGCTGAATTCGACAATATCGCCGACCTGCTCAGAGAGTGTGCAAATGGCAAACTGTTTGTCCCGTTTGTTGAGATTTTGAGCAATATAAAGACCCGTTTGAAGACCTGCGATGCTAATGTAAGACACTTGCTCAAAGTCCAAGATCACGGCATGAGCTCCCGAGTCAATTCCAGATTCTATCATATTCTGGAATTCATCGGTGTTTCTAGCGTCAATGCGACCAACGAGCGTCGCAATAGAGATGCCGTCTTTCTGCTCCCACGTAACTGCTAGCATTTGAATCTACCTCCCTTTGGAAGTTGTAATGTAGCTTTGCGATGACCCATCCCACGCCTGTGCGCAATTCTCTTTTGGGTACACGAGAAAAGCACTATTCATGCCAACGCTTGTATAAAATAGATAATTGTCTAAAAATAAAGGATTTAGGAGATGTTGGGGAACCCGCAGAAGATTTTGGGCGATGTTGCAGAATGTGACCGCCAACCGCTCAGGCGACCCCTTTTCCCCTGTGGAGGAGAGTCTGCAACTGGTTGTTTATTGAGGGATTATAGGAAAAAGTCGAAAGAAAAGGCAGAGTATGTGTTGCAATCTACAACGTACGTCGCGTTCTGCAACGGAAGACGGTCGTGGAGAGTCTGTTGACGAAGTCGCTCGCAGAAGCAACCGGGAAATCGGGGATTCTATCGCAATCCTCAAAGGTCAGAGTACGATCACCCACGACCTCGTCGATCTCCTCCTCCAGCCGATGAATTGTCTCCGAAGTGTGCAACGCGACCGCACATTGGCACGGAACGGCATCAACGCGCCCGTTTCAGCCCGGTTCGCGTAAAATCGCGGTCGTCTAGGTCTGTTTGAAATTGAAAATCCGTCCAAGTCAGCACGGTGCTTTTCCCAGTCAGATGATTTTCCATCGCCATCTCGCCAGCGCGCCAGTAACGCTCCAGGTACTGCTGATAATTCTCCAGCGTAAGCGTCTTCAAATGGGCATCCTTGCGGTCGTAGTACTCCACTTTCCACACGCGCAGCTCGTCCTTGTCGCGCCAGACCACTTGGCGGCTATAGCCGGATTTCTTATCGACGGGAATGCGTTCGGAGACCGTGCAGGTCAAATCGCCGCAAGGCTCGTCGCGCAGGTAGCGGTAGGTGAATTTCTCCACGGCCTCGGCGGTCAGGTCCTCATAGGCAAATTCGCTCCCCATGAAGGAGCCGGACCGATTCGACGAACTAATGCGCTTGACTCGCTTCAGAGCGGGTAGGTAGAGCCATTGATCGTCCGCGCTTTCCCGATGCGCGTGAATGAGCAACGCCGTTCCCTGGACATCGCGCGGCTCATCGAACACAAACAGGCTTTTGTCGCCATCGTCGGAGACTTCGAGGACCTTTACTCGGAGCTGGCGTCGGCTCTCTTGTCCGTGTTTGTTGCGCAGCACCATGGTTTGTTGGGCCGTAAAGTTGCTAAAACCCGCCTCGCGAGCGCGAGAGTCCTGGGCGATTTTCAGTCCGATTTCCTCGGGGGTGGCGCTTTCGGAATGAGCAGGTACCGCGCCAAGATAAGTCAAAGTGATCAGACAAAGCGCGAAAAACGGTAGCATGAGTCGCGTAAAAATCATGAATTTCTCCGGTCGATGGCAATCAGCAGCGTTGGCAGGAGTAGGAAATCGGCGACAAGCGCGAAGACAATCGTGATCGTGACCAAAAGGCCGAGCGCCCAGCTCACCTCAAATCCCGATGTGGCAAACACCAGAAAGCCGGCCGACAAGACCGCGGTCGTCGTCCATAAAGCGTGCCCCACCATGTGGAAGGCGGAGCGCACGGCCTTGGGTGCGGCAAGGCCCTCGCGCCGGGCCTTTAGATATTTGCTCAGAAAATGAACCGTATCGTCCACGACAATGCCAAAGACAACGGCGATGACCACCGAGGAAGCAATGCCCACATGGCCGACGAGATAGCCCCACAGCCCAAAGCTCATAATGGCGGGGATGAAATTGGGCAGCAGACTGAGAAGCCCGACTCGCACGCTCTTGAAAATCCAAATCAGAATGAACGAAATGAGCGCCATAGCCGTTATCGTACCGCGCAACATGCTGTTGATGTTGCGCAGCGACAAATGGGCAAAGACCACGCTCAGGCCCGATGCTTCTTGGGCAAAAGTGGGTGCATTGGCGCGCAGCCAGACCTGGGCGCGCTTATCGAGTTCGCGTATATCGCGCGACCACGCATTTTTGGTTGTCACGACTAGGCGCGTAGCGGATTTGGCGACGTCGATGCGATCGTTGAGATCGCTGCCAAACGGCAGTGAAAGTTCGTAGAGCAACAGGTACTGCGCTGCGAGGTCAGGATCGTCGGGTAAGCGGTAAAAGGCTGGATCGTCGCCGTGCATGTTTTTGTTGAGACGCTTCATAATGTCCGAAAACGCCTGGACATGAGTCACTTCAGGTTGCTGCCGGTACCACTCGGCGAACGCATCGACCTTGCGCAAATAGTCGGGATCAGTGATGCCGCCTTCGCGCCCGGCACTCAGCGAATATTCCAGCTTGTCTAACCCGGTCAGGTTATCAATGACATAATCCGTATCGCGCCGGAACTCGTACCGCTCATCAAAGTACTGCGCCATGTTGTCGCTTAGCTCAATGCGGGGAATGCCTATTATCAGCACAACAATCACCAAGGACATGGCCACAAGCAGGAATGTACTCCGAGCGATGACAAAGTCGGCGAAGCGGTCGAAAAAGGCCGTTCCCTCGGCTTGGACGCGACGCGCGCGCAATGGCAGAATCGAGAGCAATGCCGGCAGCAGCGTCATGGTGTATATGAGAGCGCACAATACGCCAAACGCCACGTAATTGCCCAAGACGTGAAACGGCGGCGAATCCGAGGCGTTCAGGCTGAGAAATCCAATTGCTGTGGTGACCGAGGTGATGAATACCGGATAGGCATTGATGCGAATCGATTCGACAATCGCCGCATTTCTATCCAGACCGCGCCTCATACCCAGTAAAACACTCGTGACGATGTGGATCGAATCCGCAATGGCGATCACCATGACGATGATTGGCACGCCAGCGTTGGTGGGGCTGAACACCACGCCATTCCAGCCGGCAAACCCCATAGTGGTATTGATGACAAACACGAGCACGGCGACAATGGCCAACGTGCTGAGAATCGAGCGCAGGAGAATAATGGCGGCACCTACGATGATGAGAAACACAATAGGTGTCAGAGTCTGCATGTCGTCCTGTGTAGCATCGGAGAATGTCCGGTGCATGACGACATCGCCGGTCATGTAATAGTCAATGTCCGGATGGCTCGTGCGGGCCTCGGCCAGGACCGAATGGAGATAATCGGTGATTTCGATTACGGCTTGGTCTTGATTTTCAGGCAGGATAAAGTTAATAGCCACCCCGGCCGTGCGTCCGTCGCGAGCGACCAAACGTCCGGCGATTTCGGTAGCATCCAACGCAATCTTTTCGATGCGCACCACATCGGTATCGCTCAGTGCAGATGCATCCTCGACGAGCGGAGCGACGACCAAATCGTCCTCAAATGCTTCGCTGTGGGTATAGTTGGTAAGAGAATTGACGCGACTGGAATACGGCGCGCGCCACGCAGCTTCGGTCAATTCCTCAATCGCGCCAAGCGCCTCGCGGGTGAACACCGAACCCGCGCGTGGCGCAATGGCAATCAGCGCCGCATTAGAGGCGGAATACGTGTTTTCCAAGGCGTCGAACGCGGCGAGTTGCGGATTGTCTTCGCTAAACAGAACGCGGTAATCGTTGGTAATGGTGATGAAGCGAGCACCCGCCGTGATGGCGAGCATGACCAGCGTTGCGAGCACGACGACCAGCCAGCGGCGGCGCAGCACAGCGGCGATGTAGCGTTCCAATCGCATAGATATTTTCTAAAGCGGCAAAAGCGACGAGTTGTGGATAACAGAACGCGGTCTCACCAACGCGACGCGTCTCCGTGTAGCTCGTCGGGCAATCGGTAACTGATCCCCTCTTCATCGAGCACAGATATGTCGAGCATGGTCATAAAATTTTGGGTGCGCAGACCTTTGGCACGTTGCCCAGGTCCCCTAAGGGCATCAATAACCTCTTGGATCCTGCGCCGCATCCGCAAATACACCAATGTCCCGGTCGTCCGACTTTTGGGGAACATGAGTTGGTCGGCGAGTTCGTCTCCAAGCAATGCGCGCGAAAGGCGGTATCCATAGCTAAGCAGGGCCTTGCGCTCGTCTTTGTCTTCAATGCCGATCACTAAGGGGGCCGAGTTAATCACCGAGTTGGCCATGGCAATGGCTTCCACGCCAAAGGGCGGCTCACACATGTAACCCACGCGGAATATCTCGCGGGCTTCGGCTTCATCGCGAAATATGAGCGCGTCGGGCACTCCCATCAGCCAAGCGGTGTAGCGCCAGATTTGCATAAAACTGTCGCGCTCTTCGTCGTTTAGCCGCGCCCCAATCCTCCCCGCGGCCCACAGCATCATTCCAGAGAAGTTACAGGACGCGAGCGCGATGTGGGCAGCACTCAGCGGCATTCCGTGGGCTTCTTGGTCCCAGTCTTCAGAAACGAGCAACTGTTGCCTGACCCGCGCATGTACCAGCCGGATGCGGACGGACAGTTTCCAACCCTCGCCATGCCGATCTAGGCCGCCTGGTAACATAATCTCTAAGAGGTGCCGGATATTCTGCCGCAGCCGCCGCACACCCCGATCGGTTAGCCTCCCCGTGATAAAGAATGACTGACTGATTAGGGTCGTGAAACCCCGGACGATGATATCAGTGACAAACGCGGTGAGAAACAGGTCTGAGTAGGCGTGGAATTTGCGGCATCCGGCATACACTACCTCGGGATCGAACCACTCAGGCGGCGTCCCAATCCGATCAAAGAACTCCCTCACTTCCTGCGGCACCGAGCGCAATGCCTCCTCGTCCTCATCCATCCCAGCCCTGATGAACTCGGCCTGCTGCTTTTGGTCGGCGGCAGCTATTGCATTGACCAAGGCATCGGCTTCGGGATCGCCGATGAGCATGTACTCGATGTACTTATCGGCAAGCTCAGGGTTGGACGCGCGGGCCTTTTCGTATCCGGGCTGGTATGCAACAGGTATCCTCATGGGCTTATGAATCCTTATTTACTATTCCCATTGTCCACTTGCCATAAGGCGTTTCATTTCGGCAATGCCATTCCAGACACCTTTCGTCCGTGCTAATTCACAGCGCGTCCCTTGTCCATTGCTTGCCTCGACGTACACAATCACAGGCCATTCGTCAGGGTCGGATAAGCAGTCCTTTTGGTCGTGATCTACCTCAACGCTGAAAAAGTAGGCCCCATACAACGAGTGGCGGCAAAGTGGGAAACCGCAGTAATACCAGCTAAAGAAGGGCCCAGGGGCTAGTTGGTCCACCTTTTCCGTGTCGAGGCTGCCGTTGGGCAATCTGAAAAGGCAAGATTTATTCAGGCCCGAATAAGAGAACATTTGTCTCATGGCATCTTCTTAACCGCCCGGGTAAGATAAAGGTGATGCCTGTCCTTTTCTGTCTTCAGAAAACGATAAGTCCCTGCTCAAAAGAAATCAACGACGAAATCTATTTCCATTTGACCAGTAGCGACTTCCCAACTAGCGCCCTCTGCTGGGAGTGCCGCCTTCGACGCTGTACGGCAAAATGAGAAAGCTGGGTATTAAAAGTTCCTAGTCGTAGTACTCTTGACCCAAGTGGGTAATTAGATCTTCGCCCTGCAAGAAGCGCAGCGTGTTCTTGAGCTTCATGAGCTGGATAAAAAGGTCGTGCTCGGGATAGAGATCGGGCGCGGTCATTGGGCTCTTGAAGTAAAACGACAGCCACTCTTGGATCCCCGCCATCTGCGCGCGCTGCGCCAAGTCGGCAAACAGCACCAAGTCCAAGACCAGCGGTGCGGCGAGAATCGAATCGCGGCAGAGGAAATCGACCTTGATCTGCATGGGCATGCCCATCCAACCAAAGATGTCGATGTTGTCCCAACCTTCCTTCTCGTCGCCGCGCGGAGGATAGTAGTTGATCCGCACTTTGTGGTAAATATCGCCGTAGAGTTCGGGGTAGAGGTTGGGCTGCAAGATGAACTCCAGCACGTCGAGCTTGCTGACTTCCTTAGTCTTGAACGAATCCGGGTCGTCGAGCACCTCGCCGTCGCGATTGCCCAAGATGTTGGTCGAAAACCAGCCCTGCACGCCGAGCATCCGCGCCTTGAGACCCGGAGCTAGCAGGGTCTTCATCAGGGTCTGACCGGTCTTGAAGTCCTTGCCGCCGATGGGTACGCCCTTTTGCCGCGCCAATTCGACCATGGCCGGGACGTCCACGGTCAAGTTCGGCGCGCCGTTTAGGAAGGGCACACCTTCCTGTAGGGCGGCGTACGCGTAGATCATGCTCGGGGGAATGGCCGGGTGGTTTTCCTCGATGGCTTTTTCGAGGCTCTCGATCTCGTTGTGTACTTCGTGGTGCTGCATGAATATCTCGGTGCTGCCGCACCAGATCATCACCAGCCGCTCGACGCCGTTGTCGGCCTTGAAGCGCTGGATGTCTTCGCGCACTTCTAGCACGGCATCCCACTTGCTCTTGGCGCTTTTGACGTTGGAGCCTTCGAGGCGGCGCACGTAATTGCGGTCAAAAACCGCGGGCATCGGCTTGACGGCCTTGAGCGGGTCCGCGATCTGGTCGAGCAGCCTCTGGTCCAAGACGCCAGCGTGGATGGCCGAGTCATAGCCGTCCTCTGGAAAGACGTCCCAGCCGCCGAAGACTAGGCTGTCGATGTCGGCCAAAGGCACGAAGTCCTTGATGAGCGGTGAGCGTCCTTCAGTGCGCTTGCCCAAGCGGATGGTGCCCATCTGGGTCAGCGAGCCGATGGGCTGGCCGATGCCGGCTTTGATGGCTTCGACGCCGGCGATAACCGTGGTGGCCACAGCGCCCATGCCGGGAATTAGGACGCCGAGTTTGCCCGTGGCCGGGGCGATGGATTTGGATTGGTTCACAGGAGTCTCCTTTTGCATGGAAGAGGTATTTCATTCGCCGCAAGATAAGATAGAGGGTTCTATTCATTGAACAAATTAATTATTACTATGTAATTAATAGAAAAAATTTATAAATCGTACCCAGTCAAACGGGACGTGAGCAGAAATTGCAGCGGGATGGAAATCAGGCGGCGAGGCGTTCTGGATCGGTGTCGCGCAGTTCCGCGAGGCGATCCAATAAGGGGTCTAGCTCCTTGTAGCTGGCCAGTTCGGCTCTGAGCTGCGCTGCGCCGCGCAAACCGCGGAAGTACCCGGCGTAGTGACGCCGCGTGCCGACCAGCGCCCCTTGTGGGCCGTCGTGTTCAACGGCCAGTCGCAGATGCTTGAGGCACAGCTCGGCGCGCTCCTGCCAGCTTGGTTCGGGCAAGAGCGCACCCGTCTTTAGATAGTGCTGAGATTCGCGGAAAATCCACGGGTGGCGGATGGCGCCGCGGCCGATCATCACCCCGTCGCACCCTGTGCTGTCGAAGGCGTGCTTAACCATTTGCGGCGAGGTCACGTCGCCGTTGAGAATGATCGGTATGGAGACCGCGGCCTTGACCTTGGGAATCCACTCGTAGTCCACCGCGCCCTTGTGGCCTTGCGCGCGGGTGCGGCAGTGGATAGCCAGCGCCTGCACGCCCAGGTCCTCGAGCATCTGGGCTACCTCGACGATGCGGATGCTGTGCTGGTCCCAGCCGAGGCGCGTCTTCACGGTCACCGGCAGGTGCGTCGCGCCGATGACGCGCGAGACGACCTCCTTCATCTGCGGCAAATCGCGCAACAGCCCGGCCCCGGCTCCGCGCAGCGCCACATTGCTCACCCAGCAGCCGCAGTTGATGTCGATGAAGTCTGGATGCTGCGCACTGGCGATCTCAGCGGCTTTCTCCATGGACAGCGAGGCCGCGCCGTAGAGCTGGACCGCCAAGGGCCGCTCCGCTTCTGCAAAGCGCAGCTTGCGAAAAGCGCGCCGCGGCCCGTCGGGGTCCTCGCGCAACAATCCCTCGGCATTGACGAATTCGGTATAGACGATGTCGGCTCCCTGTTCCCTGCAAATCAGGCGGAACGGTAACTCAGAGACATCCTCCATGGGCGCGAGCAGGATGCCGGGATCAGCGGTTATTGGGCCGATGCGGAACATTATTTCAACGTCGAGTAGGGCAATGCTTTCATCACTCGAACCTCCCGCCGGCGGATTAGCGGCCGAATCTGATCGACGATCTTGGCCCATTCTGGGCTACCGTAATAGGCTTCAATCGCCTTGTCGCGGGCCTTGGCGTTGGGAAAGGCGCGAATCCAGATGAACTCGTCGTCGCGGTCGGGATTTTCCCACGCGGCGACAAACGTCACGCCGTACTTGGACATAAAGCGGCGCGCCTTGGCAAAGCCGGCGCGGAATTTCTTTTTGTTGTCGGCTCCCTTGTGGAAGCGGTAGATGCGCAATTCGTAGATCATGCAATCTCTCCTTAGTAAATGGCGGTTTCGGCGACGACCACGTCCACGGGCACATCGTGCGGCTCGCCGGGAATGCAGTCTAGGACTAGCTCGTCGTAGCACAGCCCTATTTTGACGGCTTGTACCTGCGCGAGAAAGCGGTCGTAGTAGCCGCCGCCCCAACCGATGCGATGCCCGCGCCGGTCAAAGGCGAGGCCCGGCACCACGACCAAGTCGATCCGCGCTTCTGCGGGCAACCAAGTGGCCACGGCCGGATCGGGTTGCGCCAGCCCCCAAGGGCCGACGACAAGCTGGTCTAGGCCGTCGATCAGCGCATGGGCCAGCGTCTTTGTGCCCGACATCACCACCGGCACGGCCACGCGCTTGCCCTGCTTTAAGCAAGTGCAAATCAACGCGCGGGTATCGACCTCGTTTTCCTTGCTGGAGACATAGGTGTGGACGAGTTTGGCCCGGCGGTACGCCTCCAGCCCCAATACCTTTTCTAGTATGGCCTGCCCGCCGACTTCCACTTGGCCGCGGTCCAAACCCATACGCACAGCTAGAACGCGCTTTCTGAGCCGTTCCTTGCGGGCGTGCGTCGCCTCCTTCTCCATAAGTACCATAATACTGGCACCTAGAAAGAGCGTCAAGCGCGTCTGGCACCTAGGCTTGCTTGACTAATATGAGCCTTTCCCCTAGATTGACCAAGATGGGCGCGGCTTGTCTTCTCAGGACGAGACGCGCCCGAATCTATGACAGGGGCCGTGAATGGCCGCCACATAAACCCACCTAATCATTCTTTTACGCTATGAGTGTTCAGGCGCTGCCGCTGGAAATTTCTCCACGCGAATACCACCCAGTAGAACCCCTCAATCCCGAAGAGGACTTCCGCATCCAGCAGCGCCTCAAGGACGAGGGGAACCTGCCGCAACACATCGCCATTATCATGGACGGCGATAGGCGCTGGGCCGTCGAGCGCAATCTACCCAAGACCGAAGGACATCGCTTTGGCCGCGAGTCCGTGCGCGACATCGTCCGCGCCTGCGGCCAACTCCAAATTGAAGCACTGACCCTGTACACCTTCTCGACGGAGAACTGGTCCCGGCCCGAAGCAGAAGTCGCAGAGCTGATGCAGTGGCTGCACGAGTCGCTGCGCGACGAAGTGTCGGAACTCCACGAAAACAACGTATCGCTCAACGCCATAGGCCGCACCGACGCATTGTCGCCAACCATCCAATTGGCCTTAGAGCACGCCCTCGCTCAGACCAAAGACAACACCGGCCTCAAACTCAATTTGGCGCTCAACTACGGGGGCCGCAGCGAACTCGTCGACGCCTTCCGCAAGCTGGCCGTCGAAGTGGCGGCTGGGCGGCTCGCCCCAGAAGACATCGACGAGGAACAAATCAGCAGCGCCCTCTATACAGCCGACTTGCCAGACCCGGATTTGTTAATCCGCACCAGTGGCGAAATGCGGCTGAGCAACTTCCTGCCTTGGCAAATGGTCTATACTGAAATTTGCTTTGTCGGCGACGTGCATTGGCCGGATTTTCGCCGCCAGCACCTGTACGAAGCCATTGCCGCCTATCAACAGCGACAGAGGCGCTTTGGCGGCTGACACCGCGACAGAGTCCTCCGGCCTGCGGCAACGCGTCCTCGCGGCTGTCGTATTCGTGCCGGTGATCCTGCTGCTAGTCGAAGGGGCTAGCTGGGGGATCTTCCTCTTGGTGTTGGCCGTGGCCGTGCGCTGCTCGTGGGAATACCACCACATCTTAGAGGAGGCCGGCTACCGACCCATCCGCCTGCCGGGCAGCTTGTTGGTCTTGGGTCTGTGCACCTACTTCTGGCGACATGGCACGGGCGACGGCCTCGCCGCATTGCTGATGGCGGCCATCTTGCTGGTCGTGGTGTGGGCCTTGTTCCAGGGCACACAGCGCTATGCGACCAACGCCTTTCTAACATTGGGCGGCGTGTTCTTTTTCGGCGTCTTGGGCAGTGCGCCGCTGCTGCTTTTTCAGGTGGCTGGTAAGGGCGAGGAGGCCCACCACTTGATAGCCGTGCTCTTTGTCTGCATCTGGCTCACGGATTCTGGGGCGTACTTCAGCGGTCGGTTTTGGGGCCGGGCCAAGCTGGCACCGGCGATCAGCCCTAATAAGACGCGGATCGGCTGCATCGGCGGCGTGGTCGGCAGCGCCCTGCCCTTGCCCTTGGGCTTTCTGCTGCCCTCCTTTTCTCCGGCGTCGCTGCTGGGGCTTTTGCTCGTCGCGGGCATTGGTGCGCAGGTAGGCGACCTGGTGGAATCGGCCTTTAAGCGCGACATGGGCATCAAGGACGCGCCGATGCTGATCCCAGGCCACGGCGGCCTGCTCGACCGCTTTGACTCCTATTTTTTGGCCTTTCCGCTGGCGTATCTCTACGTGGATGTGCTGGCTGTTTTTTCTTGAGATGGATTAGAGTATGTTGGATACCCTCACTACTATTGCCTCGTTTCTCATCGCCTTAGGCGTCTTGGTCTTTGTCCACGAGTTAGGCCACTTTCTGGTCGCCAAATGGGCGGGCATCCGCGTCGAGCGTTTCTCCTTGGGCTACCCGCCCAAAATGATCGGCTTTACCCGCGGCGAAACCGAGTACTGTATCTCTTGGATCCCCTTTGGCGGTTACGTCAAGGTAGCTGGCATGGCCGATGTGGGCAGCGAGGAAACCACTGGTGCGCACTGGGAATTTCCCTCTAGGTCGGTGGGAATCCGCATGGCGGTCATCGCCGCTGGCCCAGCCATGAACTTCCTCTTCGCCTTTGTGGCCCTGATCTTCCTCTTTAGCGTTTATGGAATCGACTCCTTCGATAGCACTCGCGTCAATCCCCAAGAGAATTCCCTCGCCGCCGAGGTCGGTCTGGTGCGCGGTGATCGCGTGCGCACCGTAGGAGGCACACCCGTCGGCAATGCCTACGAACTGGCCAGCGCCTTGGACGAGATCGCAAACAGCGGTGCTAGGCTCGAAGTCGAACGCGACGGCATCCTCTTGGACTTCGACCTGCCGCCTGCGGGAGACGAGGGCTACGGCGTGCTGCTAATGCGCCCTACGACGGTAGGGCACGTTGAGCCCGGGACGCCAGCCGACAGCCTCGGCTTGCAAGCGGGCGACATCATCCGCGCCGTCGGCCAAGCTCCAGTCGTGAGTTGGGCAGAGATGAGCGAGGAAATCCGCCGCTATCCGGGCGAGACGATTCCGTTGGTTTGGGAGCGCGACAGCCAGCGCATGGAACAGCTCGTTACCCCGGCAGCCCACCCCGAGGGCGACGCGTTCGTGGGGCGCATTGGCATCGGTCCGCAGGTCTCGCGCCACACCGTCGGGTTGGGCCGATCGGTGGTGCTGGGGGGGCTGGGCGTGTACAATTCTTCTTGGCTGATCCTCGACTTTTTGGGCGAGCTTTTCCAAGGCGACCGCTCGACCGATGAATTGGGCGGCCCCTTGCGCATCGCCCAGCTAGCTGGGCAGACCGCCGAGCAGGGCCTGGACTCCTTCGTCCGCTTTCTCGCCATACTCAGCGTCAACTTGGCGATTATCAACCTCCTGCCCATTCCCGTGCTCGACGGCGGCCACCTGACCTTCCTCACGCTAGAGGCCATCATGCGCCGACCGCTCTCGTTGCGCCAGCGCGAGATCTTTCAGCAGATCGGCTTGGCCATCATGTTGTTCATCATGGTGCTGGTCACGTTCAACGACCTCAATCAGATGGTCTTCCGCCGCATCGCGGAGATGTTCTAGTAGCTGCTTGCGCGGTTCGGCATGTCGCTGACCGAACAAATTCGCCACAAGGCCCGCGCCTTGGGCTTTACCTCGGTTGGTTTTGCCCCGGCCGACCCGTTAAAAGGGGCCGAGTTTTACGCCCGCTGGGTGGCCTTGGGCTACGCCGGCCAAATGGACTACCTCAAACGCCACCTCGACAAGCGCGCGGACCCGCGCCAGATGGTCCCCGGTGCCCGGACCGCCATTTGCCTTGGCATGGATTACTACCAACCCACTCCTGCGGCACCCGATCCCCTGCGCGGCCAGATCGCTTGTTACGCCCGCGGCGACGACTATCACGACATCGTCAAAAAGCGCTTGGCAGCACTGTGGGAATTCGTGCTGGCCGAGGCCGGGGAGCAGACCAAAGGCCGCTATTTTGTCGATACGGCTCCGGTCCTAGAGCGCGAACTCGCCCAGCGGGCGGGCTTGGGCTGGTGGGGTAAGAACACCTGCCTGATCGACAAGCACCGCGGCTCTTACTTCTTCTTAGCCGAAATTATCACCGACCTCGAACTCGACTACGACGAACCCGCCCCAGACCACTGCGGCACCTGCACGCGCTGCTTGGACGCCTGCCCCACCGACGCCTTCCCCGAACCGTACGTACTCGACGCCCAGCGCTGCATCTCCTACCTCAACATCGAACTCAAGGGGTCTATTCCCCGCGACCTGCGCCAAGGCATGGGCCAATGGATCTTTGGCTGCGACATCTGTCAGGAGGTGTGCCCGTGGAACCGCAAGGCCGAGCCAGCTCCAGAGCCGGCGTACAAGAGCCGCGCCGGCCTCGACAGCCCAGCGCTCCTCGACCTGATCCAACTCGACCGCGCAGCCTTCAACGCACTCTTTCGCCGCAACCCAGTCAAACGCCCTAAGCGCCGAGGCTTTTTGCGCAACGTCGCCGTGGCCTTGGGCAATTCGGGCATGCAGGCCGCGGTGCCAACCCTGATCAGCGCGCTCGACGACGAAGAGCCGCTAGTGCGCGGCCACGTGGCTTGGGCATTGGGTCAACTCGGCGGTGATGAGGCAAAGGAGGCGCTCCAACAGCGCTTGGGCATAGAAGAAGATGCAGAAGTGCAAGGGGAGCTAAAAGACGCGCTAGCTGCGCTGTAACCCCTCACTCGGCGAACAATGCGCGGGCGAATGCTGCCGCGTCAAACGGCTGCAAATCGTCCACCCCCTCGCCCACCCCAATCAGCTTTACCGGCAGATCCATCTGACGCCGCAGCGCAACGACGATCCCGCCCTTAGCCGTCCCGTCCAGCTTGGTCAGCACGAGCCCGGTCAATTCGGTGGCTTGGTTGAACTCAGTCGCCTGCGACAGGGCATTCTGGCCGCTGGTCCCGTCGAGTACCAGCAGAGTTTCGTGCGGAGCCGCGGGGTCTTGCTTGGCCAGCGAGCGGCGGATCTTTTTGAGTTCCTCCATCAAGTTGACCTTGTTGTGCAAGCGGCCGGCCGTGTCCACTAGCAGCACATCGGCTTCGCGCGACTTGGCCGCGGCGAGCGCGTCAAAGGCCACGGCCGCCGGGTCCGCTCCTTGCTGCGTGCGTATCAGGTCGGCTCCGGCGCGCTCTGCCCAGATGGCGAGCTGGGGGATGGCTGCGGCCCGAAACGTGTCACCGGCAGCGAGTACCACCTTCTTGCCGACATCGGCGTATTGCTTGGCCAACTTGCCGACCGTCGTCGTCTTGCCGGTGCCGTTGACGCCGACGACCAGTACGACAAACGGCTTGCCCGGCAACTCGCCCGCCAGGGGCAAGGCCGCGCCATTGCCGAGGGTCATCATCGCGGCTACTTGCTCCTCCAGCACCTGCATCACCCCGTCCGGTCCGTCCGCCATCTGTCCACTCCCGAGCCGCTCGCGCAGCTCATCGACGAGTTCAGTGGCTGTTTCCAGCCCCATATCAGCGCCGATCAGCGCGGCCTCAATGTCGTCGATGGCGGCGTCGTCCAAGCGGGGGTTGCCGGAGATCACATCGGTCATCGCCTGCCGCGTCTGCGCCAATCCCTGCTTTATTTTGTCGAAAAATTTGCCCAGCATGAAAACGTTTGTTTCCAGTTTATTACACTACAAGTACAAGGACGCAGAATTGACAAAAAAAACTCACTATTTTTGACATAGAATTTAAGAATAATAATTTTATTTTGACTGCGAAATCGCCACAGCCCGAAGTAAAAATAAACACAATATGTAGTATATAACTCAAATCTAAGAATAATATGTATTGACCGAAACTAAATCATTATATAACATATTTGTCTTGAATATGAGTGCGTTAAATAATATACACTTCACTCTTCTCCTGAAGGAGGCAAATTCGATGAAGAAGAGCTTATCTGTTTTTGCGGTTGCCGTTGGCCTTTCGGCCCTGCTCTCTGTGAGCTTGGCCTCTGAGGTCTGGGCGCAAGAAGAAGCGCAAGAAGACGAGGAAATGCTTGAAGGCGTTGTGGAGGTTGAAGAGTTGGTGGTGACCGGTTCGCGTGCTCAGTCGCGCACCGTAACCGACTCACCCGTGCCCATTGACGTCATTGGTGCCGACGAGTTCGCCAAGCAAGGTGGAGCGGATCTAGCTGACCTTGTGCGGAATGTCGTGCCCTCGTACAACGTCAATACCCAGCCGATCAGCGATGCGGGCACGGTCGTCCGACCGCCCAACATGCGAGGGTTGGCCCCCGACCACGCGCTGGTTCTGGTCAACGGCAAGCGCCGCCATCGCGCTGCGGTGATCCACTGGCTGGGCAATGGCGTAGCCGATGGCGCACAGGGGCCCGATTTGGCACCCATCCCGGCGATCGCGCTCAATCGAGTGGAGGTCTTGCGCGACGGCGCGTCGGCCCAGTACGGCTCGGACGCCATTGCCGGCGTGTTGAACTTCCGTCTCAAGGACCGTTCCGACGGGCTGTCGATTGAGACCAAAGTCGGCAGTTTCCAAGACGGCGAAGGCATCCTCGGCGATGGCGAGTTGTTTTCTATCGCTGGCAATCTCGGCTTGGGCAACGAGAATGCGTGGGCCAACCTCAGCTTGGAATACGGCAACGCGGGCGAAACCATCCGCTCGGTGCAGCGCAATGATGCCGCGGGCCTGATTGCTGCGGGCAATACGAATGTGGCCAATCCCGCCCAGATCTGGGGGCAGCCCTTCATCAGAGACGATCTGAAGTTCTTCGCCAACTACGGGGCGACGCTGAGCGAGAACCTCGACTTCTATGGTCACGCCAACTACGCCAGCAAGGAAACGGAAGGCGGGTTCTATTTCCGCAATCCCCATACCCGCAGCGGCGTGTTTAAGGGGGGGCCGGTCGAGATAGGTGGCGAGAGCTACGAGAATTCCCTGCTGGTTGGCGATTTGGACGGCGTGGGTCAGGGCGGCGAATGCGCCCCGGTACCCATAATTGACAACAAGCCGGATCAGGAGGCTTGGCTAAAGATTCGCGACGATCCCAATTGCTTTTCGTTCCTGAAAATGTTTCCCGGTGGCTTCACGCCCCGCTTCGGCGGCTTCACCACGGATGAATCCATTCTTCTGGGCCTGAAGGGTTTTGCGGCCGAGACGTTGGGTTGGAGCCTGAGCGCGTCCTATGGCCGCCACCACGCGGACTACTTCATCTTCAACACCGTGAATGCCTCGATGGGGCCCGATACGCCGACATTGTTCAACCCTGGAGACTACATCCAGACGGATGTCAACTTAAACTTCGACATTACGTACCCGGTCAGCGACCAGGTGTTCTTGGCCGCGGGGGCCGAACGTCGCAATGAAGCATTCGAGATCGTGGAGGGACAGATCGAGTCCTACTTGATTGGTCAGCCGTTGGCCAGCCAAGGGTTCCAGCCCGCTACCAATGGTTTCTCGGGCTTTAGCAAGGTAGCCGCTGGCCGCTGGGATCGAACCAACACGGCCGTTTACGTAGAGGCGGATTTTGAGCCGATTGATCCGTTGGTGCTTTCTGTGGCATTGCGCTCGGAGGATTTTAGCGACTTTGGCAGCACTACCAACTACAAGGGAGCCGCCAATTTCGCCCTAACGGACGATTTGAAGCTACGCGGTAGTTATAGCACTGGCTTCCGGGCACCGACGCCCGGCCAGCAAAATGCCTTCAACATAACGACCGAGTTCAATTTCGAGAAGAACGACTTGGTCAACAACGGCACCGTGCCTTCCACCAGTCGCGCAGTTGGGCTGGTCCTCGGTGAAGAGGGCGGCGGGCCGGCGCTCAAACCTGAAAACTCGATCAATCTTTCCGGGGGCGTCGTCGTCAATATGGGCGTCGTTAGCGCGACGATTGACTACTTCAACATCAAGGTGGAGGATCGCCTGACGGTCTCGCAAGACTTCGCGCTGAGCGATGAGCAGAAGCAGCAGCTAATCGATGAGGGCCTAACCAGCGCGGCCGGCTTGCAGGAGTTCCGCTTCTTCACCAATGACTTCGACACCGCTACCAACGGGATCGACCTCGTCGTCTCGGCACCGGTAGGTTCGGGTCAGATGAGTTTGGCCTACAACTATACGAGCACCGAAGTCACCGACCACAACCCGGATATTCTCGACGATCTCCGGCTGCGGGAATTGGAGGAGAATCTGCCTAAGCAGCGCGGGAATTTGACGCTGACCCAAGCCCTGAGCGAGCGTTGGAGTGGCCTAGGTCGCGCCAGCTACTACGGCGAATGGTACGACTCCGAAGACGATCAGACCTATAGCGGCAAGGTGCTGTTTGACATTGAAACTGGTGTCTCGTTTGACGAGGCAAAATCCGTCATATCCATTGGTGCACAGAACATTCTCAACACCTATCCCGATGAGCACGAAAAAGCTAGGGAGCGGACCGGCAACAAGTACAGCCAGTTCAGCCCATTTGGCTTTGGCGGCGCTTTCTGGTACGTGAAATACAGCTACAGCCTCTAGGAACGCCGCAGTTCTACGCAAAAGGCCGGGTACCTGTTTTGGTACTCGGCCTTTTGCATCTTAACCTGAAGTGAGTAGCAAATGGCCACATCATACCGCGACGCCCTAGAACACATCCGCCGCGCCTTCCCCCAACCGGTATCCGACCCCATTCACGATTCGTATTTCGTGCATTCCATCATGCGCGCCCTAGACCAAGTCGATGACCTGAAAATGCAGTTGCCGACGCTTGGCCCGGTAGTTTCTGGCGACTTTGCCGAAGCGCAAAACGCCGAGCTGCCCGCTGAGATGTCTTCGGTCGAGGCGGTTACCTCCGATCTTGTCAGCTATCTGCGCGGCATAACTATCTCCAGCCATCCTCACACCCAACAAAACGTCATCGCGCCCCCGACCATTCCCAGCCTCATCGGCGTCCTACTCGCCTCGTTGCACAACCCCAACATCGCTTGGGATGAATACAGCCGCCTCGTCGCCTTGGCCGAAGTCGAAGCAGTCGCCATCACCGCGCGGATGGTCGGCTACGACCCACAACAAGCTGGCGGCACGTTTACCTTCGGCGGGACTGGCACCACGCTCTATGGGGTAAAGATCGGTCTGGAAAAAGCCTGCCCCCGGGCCATGGACCTAGGCGTACCTAAAGATGTAGTGGTCCTCGTTTCCGACGCCGGACACTATTGCGCCCACAACATCGTCGGATGGCTCGGCATTGGCACCGACCAGTTGATCGTCATTCCGACAATAGCCGACAACGAAATCGATCTCGCGCAGCTAGCGGATGCAGCGCGGGCGGCCTTGGACAGCGGCAAAAAGATTGCCGCCATTATTGCGACTATGGGGACTACGGATGCGTTCGGCTTAGACGACTTGCAGGCGATTGTGACCCTGCGCGACTCGCTCGTCGATGAATTCCAACTCTCCTACCGCCCGCACATCCACGCCGACTCAGTCATTGGCTGGGCGTGGTCGGTGTTCAACGACTACGATTTTCAGGACAACCCTTTGGAGTTTCGGCCGCGGACCCTGCGCGCCCTCGCCGGAGCGTGCCGACGCATCCGCCATCTGGCGCTGGCCGATTCCATGGGCATTGACTTCCACAAGACCGGCTTTGCCCCGTACATCTCCAGCCTCGTCCTCGTCAAAGATCGCACGGATTTGCACCTACTGATACGCAGTCCGCAACAGATGCCGTACCTCTATCACTTTGGCGACCATCGCCCCGGCATGTACACCCTCGAAACATCCAGAGCCGGGACCGGCCCGCTGACTGCGCTGGCTAATTTTCGCTTTTTCGGCGAGCAGGGATTGCGCGTCGTATTGGGGCACATCGTCGAGATGACCCAGCTTTTGCGCGAGCACCTTGAAGGACACGAAGCCATCACTGTGCTCAACCGCGACAACTTTGGCACCGTAACGCTCTTCCGGGTGTATCCACCCGACGTGGATACTTTTGCGATCAAGCGCCAAGAATTCGAAGACCCGGCCTATCGGGAAACGCTGCTAGCCCACAACGACTACAACCGCAAAATTTTCGACTACGTGCATGCGGAGGCCATGGCCGGACGCGGGGTCGTCATTTCCTCGACCGACTGCTACCGACACACCCAATACGAGGAACCGATTGTCGCGCTGAAATCCTTTATCGTGTCGCCGTTTGTGGATGAAAAGGATGTCGAAGTCGTAGTGGCAAAAGTCTTGGAAGCCAGAGAAAAGTTCGTCTAAAGTCGCTAATTCTCTTGCGTCTTTACGGCGTCCCGGATTTCGCGGATGGTATCTTCCAATCTGTCTAGACGCTCGTTGGTGTCTTTTACGTCTTCTTGAATTTTCGTCACGATCCCGACCTGCTCTTCTAGCTCCTCGACCTTTAAGGATTCCTCATCGCTTACGAGGATGCTCGTCAGCGTCGCCGTAAAAACACCCACCAGCACCATACCCGTAATCACCAGAAAAACGGTGAGGATTTTGCCCGAAGCCGTCTCGGGATTGTGGATGTCGGCATACCCGCCGGTGACCAGCGTCGTAAAGCTCCACCAGAGACTCGCCCCGAATCCCGAACCAGACTCCATGCGCTCCAAGCCCATGAAAATGAAGGCCCCAAACACGAGCGACAACAAGCCGTACAGCAGAGATCGCTTGAGGAGCCGCACGTCCAACGTGGTGCTCAAGTGATCCATGCCCCGCCAAAAAAACAGCGCGATGCGAAATAATCGCAGCGCCCGTAAAATTCGCACGGCCCTGAGCAGACGCCCCAAGCGAACGATACCTATGTCGCCGGACGCGGCGATGACCTGTACCGGGGGCAGTGGAATAGACGTTATGAAGTCTATCCAGTTGTTTTTCCAATACCACTTTTTGGAAGCAGCAAGCCGGTGCTCAAAAAAGAAGTTGGCCATGAAAAGGGTGCAGCAGATCACGTCTATGATCCAGAATATCCACAACGTGCCAACGGAAAAATGAGGTTCTATTTCCACAACGGGATTTTCGTAGTGCTCCCCGAGGTGGATGACGTCCGCTTGTGTTAGTTTGCCCTCAACTACCTGTCCAGAAACAAGAGCACCAGATCCAACCGCATCCACTATGTGAATGTTCACCCGCTCATACCCCTGTCCCCCGTTCAAAACGTTTATTCGATGTATTCTGCCTTCTACTACTTCGGCTTTTGCAATGGCACCACTACCTGTAGCTCCTACGCCAAGGAAGTCGACGGCCAAAATTGCGATTAAAAAAAGTATGAGAAAAAAGATGATCAGGTCTTTGGCTCGCACCCGCGCGGCGCTGCCTAGTACTCTGGCCTGCTCATCCATCAGGTGTTTCTTTTGCCGCGCCTGCTCAATGATCCGGACCTTGTCCAGCAATTTCTCTTTTTCGTCGTTCAATCTGGCGATCTGCGCTTCAGCTTTATCCAAACTCAGTTCGTATTGGCCGTGCCGTTTGCTCAAACTGACCGTTTCGACCTTTTCGATCATTTCGTCGAGTTCTTTTTCTCCCTCGACTAGCTGACGGTCAATCCTATCGATCTCCTGCACTACCACGTCTTTCATCTTGGTAATGCGTTCGAGTGAGCACGATTCGAGTCGTCTTGATAATGACATGGTGCGTCGTCCTGTATAGTTTGCGGGTTGTCGATCCCTTTTAGAATAGCCCCTTGATCTGCCCTGCTTCGTCGAGGTCAATCGACTCGGCTGAGGGTTTCTTCGGCAGGCCGGGCATGGTCATAATATCGCCCGTCAGCACCACCACAAAGCCAGCCCCAGCCGAGACCTTGACGTCGCGGATCGGCACGTCGAAGCCGCGCGGCCGTCCCTTGAGCCCGGGATCGGTAGAGAGCGAGTACTGGGTCTTGGCTATGCAGACAGGCAGGTTGCCGTAACCTTCGTCCTCCAGCCGCCTGAACTTACCCCGCAACATCTTGTCCCCCATGATGTCGTCGGCACCGTAGATCGCTTGGGCCACGGTGCGGACCTTGTCCCAAAGCCGCATGTCGTCGGGATAGAGCAGCCTGAAATCGCTCTGCGTGTTTTCGGCCACCTGCACCACGGTGCGGGCGAGGTCTTCGGCCCCTGCACCGCCGAGGGCATGGTGATGCGCGGGGACGATCTCAACGCCGAGGTGCGCGCACTTGTCGCGGATGCACTGGATTTCGTCGTCGGTATCCGTGGCAAAGGCGTTGACCGCGACGACGACGGGCAAGCCGAAAAGGCGGATGTTTTCGATGTGCTTTTTGAGGTTTTCGACGCCCCTTTCAACCGCTCCGACATTGGGTTTGGCGATGCTTTTGAGCGCGGCACCACCGTGAAATTTGAGCGCGCGCACCGTGGCTACCAACACTACGAGGTCCGGGGCTAGACCACTCTGGCGGCACTTGATGTTGGCGAATTTCTCCGCACCCAAGTCCGCGCCAAAGCCAGCCTCGGTGATGGTATATTCAGACAGGCGCGTACTCAGGCGGGTGGCGGCGATGGAGTTGCAGCCGTGGGCGATATTGGCAAAAGGGCCGCCGTGGACTAACGCTGGGTTGCCCTCTAGGGTTTGCACCAAGTTGGGCTGGCAGGCGTCCTTGAGCAGCACCGCCATGGCTCCGTGGACTGCTAGATCCGCTGCGCGAACGGTCTCGCGGGAGCGGGTCTGGGCGACGACGATCCGGCCGAGCCGCTCTTTGAGCTCGGCCCGCGATTCGGACAGGCAGAGGATGGCCATGACCTCCGAGGCGACGGCAATGTCGAACCCCGATTGGCGCGGAAAGGAGTTAGCGGTCCCCCCTAGCCCAATGACGATATCGCGCAGTGCCCGGTCATTTATGTCGAGGACGCGGTTCCAGACGATGCGGCGGTGATCAATGCGGCGCACATTGCCGTGGTGGATGTAGTTGTCGAGGGCCGCGGCGAGTAGGTTGTGCGCGGCGGAGACCGCGTGGATGTCGCCAGTAAAGTGTAGGTTGATGTCCTCCATCGGTGCCACCTGAGCGTAGCCGCCGCCCGCGCCGCCGCCCTTCATACCGAAGCAAGGCCCTAGCGAAGGCTCGCGCAGACAGACGGTGGCGCGCTTGCCAATGCGGTTGAGCGCGTCGCCGAGGCCGATAGTGGTGGTGGTTTTGCCTTCGCCCGCCGGAGTCGGGTTGATGGCCGAGACGAGGATTAGCTTGCCGGTAGTAGGTGCGTCTTCGAGCTGCTGGCAGAACTCCTGCGAGATCTTGGCCTTGACGCGGCCGTAGTGTTCGAGGTGTTCGGAGCCGATCCCGAGCTGGGCGGCCACATCGTCGATGGGACGGAGTGAGGTCTGGCGGGCGATTTCGATATCGGGTAGCAAAGCAAACTCCTGATGGAATAAGTTGGCCTATACGCCACAAAACGCGGAAAAGCCGCCGTCGATGGGCACGATGGCACCAGTGACAAATGTGGCTGCGTCCGAAAAGAGCCACAGGGCCGCGCCGACGACTTCGTGCGGGTCGCCAAAGCGGGCCATGGGGACGTTTTTGAGAATGGTCTGGCCGCGATCGGTCAGCTCGCCGCTTGCTTCGTCGAGGAGCAGGAAGCGGTTTTGCGCGGTGATCATAAAGCCCGGGGCCACGGCATTGACGCGGATTTTGGACGCATAGGTCGTGGCCATGTGCACAGCCAGCCAGCGGGTGAAACTATCGGCCGCAGCCTTGCCGTTGGAATACGCCAAGGCCCGCGACAGCGGCAGCCCTCCGCCGATGGAGGTGATATTGACAACGGCTCCATCGCCTTTAGCAGCAAAGACGCGGCCCACAGCCTGCGAGGGCAGGACGGCACTCAGATAGTTGAGATCCATCACCATCCTGACCGCTTCTGGATCAATGTCAAAGAATTCGAGTTCTGGGGAAGTGGTGGTGTCCTTGTGGCTGCCACCGGCCCCGTTGAGCAGGAAGTCGATGGTGCCAAAGTGCCCAATGGTCTCCGCGAGCGCGGCCTCGACGCTGTCTTTGTTGACGACGTTGCACTCGACGGGGAGGACCTTGTCGGGGAAGTCTTGGTTGATCTCGTCGGCTTTGGCGCGGGCTGCCTCTGGAGAAATGTCCCAGATCGCCACTTCAGCACCCGCTCGGGCGAGGCCGCGGGCGATCTCGCCGCCAATGGCACCGCCGGCGCCGGTTGCCACGGCCTTTTTGCCGTGGAAGTCAAAAGTAGTCAAGGTGATGCCTCTCCTTCTGTTAAAAATCAATCGCTGAGCCGTAGGGCCGGGGGATCGTCAATGCGGGCAATGTCGAGGAAAGGGTGAGAGGTACTCATCGTCGCCGCGCTGGAGAGCGGCCCTTGCTCAGCGACGGTGCCAACGCCTCGTAGCCGACCGCACAGGATTCGTCGAAATCCATGGTGACAAACGTCTCTATCGCCAGGGCTTCGGCAAAGCCGATGTCCCAGAGCCCCTGCACGATGCGCGGATAGTCGAGGCTTCCATGGCCGGGGATTTTGTGGTCCCAGTCGGGATAGGTGCCGATGTGGTCCTTGAGGTGGGCGTGTACAATGCGCCACTGCCACTGGTGGGCGACCGCGACCGGGTCCAAGCCGAGGAGCGTCAGATAGCAAGGGTCGAAATTGATGCCAAAGGACGCGCTACCGACTTCGTCGTGCAACTCCAAGAAGCGCTCGGGGGTGTCGGTGAGCCAACCGGCCCACACGCCATCGACTGCCAACTGCACGTTGCGAGGCTCTGCGTAGGCAAGCGCGTCTTGGAGATAGGCGACCACTCGCCGCCAAGCCTCGGCTCGCTGGGCGTCGTCATCTTTGGGACCGCCCATGTGGAAGACGACGAGCGGTGCGCCGACGTCCACGGCCAGATCAACCGATCCCTTGAGGTCGAGCGGTTCGTCGGTAAAGAGCGAGTTAGCGAGATTGGCGTGGGTGATGACGGCTTCGATGGTCAGATCCAGCCGGTCGGCAATGCTCCGCGTCTGCGCGCGCAACTCGGGCGTCACTGAGCGCGGGTCTGCCGACGGCCCGTGGGTCCCCGAGATGTCGATGCCGTCGTAACCAGTAGCGGCGATTTTTTCCAGTGCCGTCCCGAGCGGCATTTCAAGCCGGTCGGTGTAGCTATAGGTGTAAAAGGCAAGGCGCATGGCTCAAATTAAGTTGCTGGATGCCGACGTGCATGGGAGGCTTCTTCCTTGGTAGGAGGAAGCAAAACACACATCTTATTCTATTTAATCGAACCCTTTTTTGCAATTTTACGCAGAGGAGATACGACATGGCACAACCGTTGGGTAAAGCCTACGAACAGATCGCGGCGACGCAGCCGCGCGGATCGTATCGCGGCGCAGTGGTCGGTTGCGGGCGGATGGGTAGCACTATTGACGACGAGCACATCGGGATGCCGCACTATCCGTGGCCGTGGGCACACGCCCCGGCGATGATCGAAGCGCGGGGCATTGAGTTGATCGGCGCGGCCGACGTGGACCGAGCCAAGTTGGACGACTTTGCCCAGCGCTGGGGAGTGGATGCCCTGTACGAAGACTACCGCGAGTTGGTCGCCCAAGAGCGGCCCGACGTAGTGGCGGTGACGACGCGGCCCGACGAGCGAGCCGAGGTGGTCATCGGCCTAGCCGAGGCCGGGGTGCGGGCGATTTTTGCCACTAAGCCGATGTGCCGCACCTTGGCCGAGACCGACGCCATGATCGCGGCGTGCAAGGCAAGCGGCACCATTCTGTCCATCGCCTGCCATCTCAATTGGTACAACTGGTACACCAATGCGCGGCAGGCCATAGCTGACGGAGCGATTGGTCGGCTGCGCTCCATGGTCTGCCACTGCCCGCACAGCCTGTCGAATCTGCAAAGCCATACGCTGGCCTTGTTTCGGCTGTTTGCCGAAGCACCGGCCGAGTGGGTGATGGGCGAGATGGACGACGACGCGCAGGCTGCGGCCGACCGGGATTTATCCGGCTCGGGTTACATTGCCTACGCCAACGGAGTACGCGGCTTTTTGAACTCCCGCGCCGACCGCTCGGGGCATGCGTGGACCTTGGAGTTTATCGGCGAGCGCGGGATGATCGTCTCGCGCAACGCCCACGCGCAATTCGAGCTGTGGGGAGCGCATCCAGAGACCGGCGAGCCGATCCAGCGGCAGTTCCCCAACCCGTGGCACCCGCGTTCGTCCATGGTCGATGCAATTGAGGGGGTCTGTCGGGCGATTGAGGAGGGGGAAGAGCGGATTTGCCCAGGGGAATTTGGGCGCGAGGCGTTGGAGATTGCCATTGGTTTGCGCGAGTCGCATCGGCAGGGCAATGGGCGGGTGGATTTGCCGCTGGCGAATCGGGCGTTGCGGATGGGCTAGTAGACCAAGAAGATAGCAAGAAGGGAGCTTTCTCTGCTACAGTTGGCGCAAGAAATGAACAACATAAGCAAAGCCTGCCGGCTGATGGGCTACTCGCGGCAACAGTTTTACGAGATCCGTCGCAACTACCAGACCTATGGCGCGGAGGGCCTGATTGATCGGTTGCCAGGAGCCCGAGGGCCGCATCCGAACCGGGTTAGCCCCGAGGTGGAGCAGGCCATCTTGGCGCACTGCTTGGAATACCCCACCCAAGGCTGCCTGTGCGTTGCCCAAGAGTTGGCCTTGCAAGGCGTTCAGGTTAGCTCCGGCGGCGTGCGCGGCGTGTGGAGCCGGCATCATCTGCTATCCAAGCACGAACGCCTGCTGCGTTTAGAGCAACACACCCAACAACGGCGCGTCAAACTGAGCGATCAGCAGATCCAACTCCTAGAGCGGTTCAGTCCCGAATTTAGGGATCGCCACATCCAGACCCACTATACCGGTGAGTTGCTTGGCGTCGACCCCTTTTACGTCGGCACCCTCAAAGGACGTGGTATGAATCCGTTGACCAGATGCAGAAAGATTTAGATGCTTATCTGGTCAAATATAACCAGAAGCGCCCGCATCAGGGCCGTAACATGAACGGCATGACGCCCTTGCAGGCGTTCAAAAAAGGGATCACCACAAGACCCCAGAACAAGGAGGAAGCATTGGAGAAGAGCACAACCTGAGCAACATACACCCGAGCAGGGAACGTGTCAGGTAATTACCATCGCTGTACAAGCTGTAAGTAGTTTTATCACGGACGGTCCAGATGCTTTCCGTCTGGGCAGTCTAAAAACCATCATCAATACAAATAAAAAGGAATACGATGGCCGAACTTAGATTTAACCCACAAGGCAAGAAGGCAAACGTACCCATCCGCCATACCATTGAAAGGTATATAGAAATTCATTTGGAGGACGGGACGATTTTGAATTTTAAACCAACAATTACTCGGGTTGATCGTTATGTAGATCAGTGGGATCATGAGGGTAATCCGATTTATATGATTCATAATGGTCCGAATGTAGTTGGTGTTCAGCATGTTCCGGGAGACATGAAAAGAAAGAAGGATAAATAGATCCCAATAGTATTACTTATAACAATCAATTCATCGACGGTCGCATTCATTTCATTCCTCCTTTTAAGATGGGGTTTTGGACAACGTTTGCGGTCTTTCTACAAACATAAAGTCAGTAGGTATATAAATCCTAAAACAAGGGCCGTCCAAGCAGATGTTGGACGGCCCTATGTCGAGGGTATTACTTACTTCTTTTTATTTTATCAACACCAGCCGCCGCACCCGTACCCCCTGTGCGCTGGCGAGCCGGTATAGATACACCCCGCTGGCCAGCACCGCCCCGCTGTCGCTGCGGCCACTCCAAGCAATCTGATAGCGCCCCGCCTCCTGCACGCCTTGGACCAAGGTGCGCACCCGCTGTCCCTGGACATTGTAAATGGCCAATTCCACCGGCCCGACCTCGGAGAGGGTATAGACAATTTGCGTTTCGGCGTTGAATGGGTTGGGATAGTTAGCGTATAGACTAAAGGCCACCGACTCGGCCGCCGAGCCGGTCACCGTCGCCGTGTTCTTCCCGTCGGGTGGCACCGAAAACGCAGCGGCGTTCCACGGCAGCCCACCGCTCTTGGTCGTTATGAGACGACACTCTGGTGCCGGTCCTTTGTAGAGCATCTGCTTGCCGGCGAGGTCGTAATACCAAAAGGCGGACCCGCAGGGAAGCGCATTGATGATTTTTTTAAGCTTGATTATTAGCGGTCTTATCTGCTGTACTTCCTGAGCGGAGATCGCGCCGTCCGCTGACAACTCCTTGATCATTTCCACGAACTTGCGGGAAGTGTCCAGGAGGTGTTTCTGAAACTCCTTGTCCGCGCGGACCGGGAAGGCGGCCAGCACAGTCAGCAGCACCGCCATCGACATGAGGCGGATGCTCCCACAGCGGCTTACAGCGCCCATGGTCCCTTCAGCGCATGAGATCGGCGATGCGCTCGCCGATGGCCATCGAGGTAATGTTGGTGTTGGCGCGCACGCAGTCGGGCATGATGGCTGCGTCGGCGACGCGCAGGTTTTCGAGGCCGTGTACCCGGCCGTACTGATCGACGACGGCCATCAAATCGCTCGCCGGTCCCATCTTGCAGGTCGAGGAGACGTGGTGGCTGGTGCCCACTTCGCGCCGCATCCACTCGTCGAGCGCGTCGTCGGTGTCGAGTTCGGCGTCGGTGGGGCCGATGCGCTCGACGACAAGGGCGTCGAGTGCTTCGTGTTTGAGCATGTCGATGATGATGCGGATGGATTCGCGCAGCCGGCGGCAGTCTGAGGGCTCGGCCAAGTAGTTGTAGTCGAGCACGGGCTGCACGCGCGGGTCGGTGGAAGCCAGTTTGAGCTCACCTTTTCCCTCGGCCAAATAGATGCAGCCGACCAAGTAAAAGCCCAAGGGTTTGGAATGCGACGAGATGTAGTAGCCCTCGGTCGTGGCAAAGGAGGCCGGGATGATGAACATGTCGTTGCGCCAGTCCGATCCGGCGGCCGTGTAGCGCAAGCCGATTTGCAGCCGAGGCTCCGTGCCGTCGCCGAGGTACTCGTCCTTGGCCCGCAAAGTCACGCTCACTTGCGGATGATCGCGCAAATTCTGGCCGACACCGGACAGATCGCACACCACGTCAACACCCATTGCCTCTAAGTGCGCGGCCGGCCCGACGCCCGACAGCAAGAGCAGGTGCGGCGAGCCAATCGCCCCGCCGCAGAGCACGATTTCTCCGCCGTGGACCGTGGAGAGGGCACCGTCGCGCTCGACGAGCAAGCCGGTGGCGCGCTGGCCGTCAAAAATCACTCGGTGGACGTGGGTATTGGCTTGAATGGTGAGGTTGGAGCGACCGCGAGCTGGGTTGAGGTAGCCGATGTTGGTGCTCCAGCGGATGCTCTCGGCGTTGTTGAGAGCCAAGGGGCCGACGCCAGTAGAATCAGGGTCGTTGTGGTCGGGGCAGTCGGGGTAGCCAGCGGCGAGCGCGGCCTCGTAGAAGGCGCGGTGCTCGGGATTGAGTTCGTGGTCTTTGAACCGCCGCGCGCGGATGGGGCCGTCGGCACCGTGGTAGGGGGCGTCGCCGTAGTCGGGATCGGATTCGAGGCGGCACAAAAAGGGCAACAGGGCGTCGTGGCTCCACAGGTCGTTGCCCGCCGTCGCCCACGAGTCGTAATCTTCAGGCACTCCGCGCAGAAAAATCTGCGCGTTGACCGCACTCGACCCACCGACAATTTTGCCGCGCGGCACAAACATATCGGGGCGCAAATCCGTAGCCCGGGCGCGATACTCCCAGCCAAATCGGGTACTCAAGCCAAAGGCGCGATCCCAGATATTGCGGTCGCGCCCGTACGCATAGCGAATCTCCTCGGGCAAGTCTTCAACCGCAGCAAAATCCGGCCCGGCCTCCAGCAGTAAAACCGACCGACTCTGATCCTCGCTGAGCCGCGCCGCGAGCACCGCACCCGCCGCGCCCGCCCCGGCAATGACGACATCGTAAGACGCAGACATGAAATCCCCCTTCGTAGCTCAATCCTATAGGCATGAGATGCTTCGACTCCGCTTTGCTCCGCTCAGCATGACAGGTGATGACGCCCCATGCTGTCGTGCTGAGCGGCTAAGCATCTCATACCGCTTCTGTACTTTTAGTCTAATATAGGGAAGTCACAAGAGACGTTCCTACCCCAACTGTTCCGCCAATTCCTCCGCCGGATAGGTAATAATCTCCGCCAAGGTCGGATGATAATGGGGCATTTTAGCCAAATCCTGCACCGTCCCGCGAAAGTACATCACCGCGATCAACTCGTGAATCAGCTCTCCGGCCTCCGGGCCGACAATGTGGCCGCCGAGCACTTCGCCCGAGCGCGGGTCGCAGAGGATTTTTACGTGGCCGCAGGTCTCGCCCATAGTCAGCGACTTGCCGTGGTCGTCAAAAGGGTAGCTGGCGACCAAATAGGGCCGGTCCGCAGCGCGGCAGTCCCGCTCGCTGAGGCCGACGCTGGCCACCTGCGGGTCGGTGAACACGACCACCGCGTTGAGGCGGTCGTCGAAGCGATGCTCGGGGCGGTCGGGATGCGTGGCGTTGTACGCGGCGATCTCGCCTTGCTCAATGGCGATGTGGACGACCTCGTGCTCGCCGTTGACGTCGCCGACGGCGTAGATGTGGGGCTGGCTGGTGCGCATGGCCGCATCGACGACAATGCGCCCGCCGGCGATCTCGACGCCAGCTTGGTCCAAGCCCAACCCGTCAATGAGCGGGCGGCGGCCGAGAGCTTGCAGGACGAGGTCTGCCGAGGCCGTTTTCTCTGCGCCGCCGTGGGAAAAATGCGCAGTCTTGCGCCCGTTTTCCTCGGTAAATTGGCGCAACTGCGTGCCGGTGTACACTTCCATGCCCTCCTCGCGGAAGCGCGCTTCAACCGGCCGCGCCAAATCCTCGTCACCAGCGGAGAGAATGTGATCGCTGCGCTGGATGAGCGTCACCTGCGTGCCAATGCGCTGAAAAAACTGGGCCAGTTCGACGGCAATGGGACCGCCGCCGAGGACGAGGAGGCTCTCCGGCTGCTGGCACATGTCGAGGGCCTCGTCGCTGGTGAGGTAGCCGACGTGGTCCAGCCCTGGGATCGAGACGTGGTGGGGCGTAGAGCCGGTGGCGATGATAAACTGCCCGGCCTCAATGACGTCGTCGCCGGCTTGGAGCTTCTGCGGCGAGAGGAAACGCGCGCGCGCTTCGTAGAGCGCGAAGCGACCGTCGCTCAGTTGCTCGCGACGATAGGCGGCAAAGTCGGCGACCAGCCGCGCCTTGCGCTCGACGATGGCGGTTAAATCAGCGCGGACTTCCACCGGTGCTAGGCCAAACTCGGCGGAGCGGTCTAGATGCGAGGCTATTTCGGCGGAGCGCAGGATGGCCTTGCTAGGCATACAGCCGCGCAGAATGCACAGCCCCCCCCAAGGACCTTGGTCGATAACCGCGACATTGGTGCCAGCAGCGTGGGCCGTGCGCGCCGCGGCGTACCCGGCCGAGCCGCCGCCGATAATCGCAATGTCGCACTGCACAGTTGTCATAGTTTGTTTTTGTCCTACTCTTGAACGGCTTGGTTTTTGTTTTACTGTTAAGCGATGAGGTTTGTTCCTTGAATGCACTACGCCCCATAGGCGCGGCTTTGCTCTGCTGCGCGCTGGCCCTGCCCGCTTGGAGCGAGGACTCCACCTATACGATGCGCGGCTTTGATGCGCGCATCCAGCGGGGTATAGACCTGATCTACAATCTGCGCTTTGCTGAGGCCGAGCGCCACTTTCAGGCCATCGTCGCGGCCGAGCCAGACAACCCGCTCGGCTACTTCTTTCGCGCGATGGTCTCCTGGTGGCGAATCCTCATCGACTTAGCCGACAAAACCCACGACGCGGAGTTCCACGCCCGGCTCAAGCAGTGCATTGAGGTCTGCGATCGGCGTCTAGAAAAAGACCCGATGGACTTCGACGCGATTCTCTTCAAGGGCGGTGCCATTGGTTTCCGCGGCCGCCTACACGGCGACAGAGAGCAGTACCTAAGGGCAGCGCGCGACGGATTGCGCGGCCTGCCCCTGCTGAAGAAGAGCCGTCAACTCGAACCGACCAACAAGGACATCCTCTTTGGACAGGGCCTGTATCACTACTTCGCCGAGGTCATGCCCCAACGTCACCGGATCCTCCGTCCAATCATGGCTTTTTTGCCCGACGGCGATCGCTCGCTAGGCCTCCAGCAACTCAAGGAAGTCGCCCGCGAGGGAGCCTACGCCCGCACCGAGGCCGCCTACTTCCTCGGCCAAATCTACCGGATTTTTGAAAAGGACAACTGCAGAGCACTGCCCTATTTTGAGGAACTCTACAAGCGGTACCCGGACAATGCAGTCTTCCACCGCTACGCCGCGCGGCTTATGGTCGAACTCGGCCGCTGGCGATCGGGGGTGGCGTTGTACGAAGAATACGTGCGGCGCAGCTTGGCCGACCAGACCGGCTATCACCGCCACGGCCGCTTGGAGGCGCATTACTACGCGGGCAAATACGCGTACTTTGAGCGGCGCTTTCCAGAGGCCGCCGATCACCTAGCGGCAACCGACAGCCTCGCCGCCAATTCCGAGCGCAAGCGGGATCTCGCTTTTGCCGTGCTGGCCAACCTACTGCTCGGCCAAGTACACGACCTAGCGGGCCGCCGCGAGGACGCGGTTTTGCGCTACCAGCGGGTGCGGCGCTTGCCCGATCACGGGGACAGCCACCAACGGGCGCAGCACTATCTGCACGCGCCCTATCGCGAGGGCGCAGAGAAGGTCAATCCTGTCCCTCCAACCGAATGACCTCCTCGTGGTACACTCGCATCAGATCTGAGTGCATCAGATAGCCCCAAAACTCGCTTTCCCCCTCGTCTGTGGTCTGCACCACGGGCAGCTTGTCGTAGCCAGAGTCCAGCAGCTTTTGCAGGGCCTCGTGCAGGTTGTCCTCCGCGTCTATGGGCCGGACATCATCGACGACCATGTCTTCTATGAGGACTAGGTTGCGCAGCATCTCGTCTTCGGGCAGGTCGAGGTCTTCGAGGCTGATCATGCCGCGCAAGCCACCGCTGTCATCAGTGACGACAAAGTGCAGGTGGCCCAGCTTTTTGCTCAGGGAGCTCAGGGAAAAGTAGGACAGCCGATTGCTGACGATGGCCTCGGAGGTGTTTTTGAGGCGGGGGAATACTTCGCGGACTTGGAGATCGTGTAACACATTGACGGTTAGGTCTTTGATATGGGCTGGAGAGTGGAACTTATTTTGGACTTGGTTTTGATAGATGGAAAAGTTGCGCGCGAAGATCAGCGCGAGGGCGCTGACGACCATCAGCGGCGGCAGCAGGTGGTAGGAGCCGCTCATTTCGATGACGAGAATCAGGGCTGCTAGCGGCGTATTGGCCACCGCGCCGAAAAACGAGGCCATGCCCACCACGATATAAGCAGCCGGTTGGTGGACGATGTCGGGAAAGTACTGTTGGCCCAGCAGGCCCACGGCACCGCCGAGCATCCCGCCGATAAAGAGCGAGGGGCCGAAGACGCCGCCCGAGCCGCCGCTGGAGATCGTGCAGCTAGAGGCGAAGATTTTGAGCAGGGCGAGGGCTAGGAAGGCGCGGATTGCGAGCTCGCCGTCGAGCCCCCGTTGGATGACGCCAAACCCATCGCCCAGCACTTGCGGGTCGATAAAAGCCGCCACCCCCACCAGCAAGCCCCCGCAGCAGACGATCCAGTAGCGGGGCAGCGGCAGGCGGTCGAAGAGGGTGCGCGCAAGGCGCAGGGTCTTGACGTAAAAGATGCCGACCAAGGCGCAGAAAAACCCCAAGACTAGGTAGAAAACCAACTCGCGCACATCGGTGAACAGCAGGTCGGGCAGAGCGAAAATGTGCGAGAAGCCAAAGACAGCTATGTAGAGCGCGTAGGCGGCAAAAGAACTGATGACGCAGGGGATGAGCGCATCGCTTTCAAAGTCTTCGCGGTACAACACTTCCACGCTGGCGATCGCCGCGCCCAAGGGTGCGCGGAAAATGGCACCCAGCCCTCCGGCCGTGCCCGCCAGCAACAAAATTCGCCGCTGGGCCACCGAGAGCTTGAGTTTATCGCCGACCCAAGAACCTAGGCCCGCGCCAATATGCACCAAAGGACCTTGCTGACCAGCGGCACCACCGGAGGCGAGCGTGACGATGGTCGCCAGGGCCTTGACCGGAGCGACGATGGGGCGGATGTGGCCGCGCTGGTTGTGGAAGGCGTCGATCATGGCGTCGGTGCCCGCGCCTTGGGCTTCGGACGCGAAACGGTGTGTCAGGTAGCCGCCGAGCAGTCCGCCCAGCGCCGGCAGCAGCAGCAACAGCCACAAATACTCTCCGTAGGTGGGCGCGTCGAAGAAGGAAAAGTCGAATAGTGCCTTGTTGTGGGGATGGGTCTGGCGGTAGCCAGCCAGTTTCTCGACTAGCAGGAACTTGGCCAGTTCGAGGCCGTAGGTGAACAACACGGCACCCAAGCCGGCAATCAGGCCAATGAGCGCGCTGTAGAGATAGATGCGAGAGACGAACTCAAAGCCGAGCCAGTCGCGGACCAAGCGGGCGGCTGGACCCCGAGTCTGCGGGGCGGCTTCAGGCATGGGCGGTGGGCCGGCAGGTGGGACTGACGGCCTGCCATTGGCGCAGAACCTCAAAGACGAGGACGGCGCTGGCCGCGGCAACATTGAGGCTGTTTTTGTAGCCGTACATCGGAATCTCAACCAGCTCGTCGCAGCACTCAAGCGCTTCACAACTCACGCCAAGGGCTTCGTTGCCCACGATGAGGGCCAAGGGACGCGGATAGTCCAGCTCGGTGTAGCAGCGGCTTTGCGATGTCGTCTCCAGCGCCCACACCGGCACTTGGCGCGCGCGCAAGTGCTCAATGGCTTGTAGCGTGGTGGCGAAGTGGCGGGTCTCTATGTACGAGAGGGTGCCCAACGCCGTCTTGTCGAGCTTGGGATGGGGCGGATGGGCTGTGTAGCCGCAGGTGTAGATGCCGCTGAGGCGGCCCGCGTCGGCCGTGCGGAAGATCGAGCCGACATTGAAGGCACTGCGCAAATTATCGAGTACCAGATAGAGCGGGTGCTTGGGCAGGCGGGCGTATTCGTCGAGGGGCATCTCAGCGTCGAACGTGCGGACCTCAAAGCTGGTCTCCTTGCCGTAGTTGCCCGGCCGCAATTTCACCCGACTTCCTCCGGGGACACGGGCCGCTGCTCGGCCGCGGAGAGCCGGGCGGCCTCAATGACGATCATGGTCTGCCGCACGCTCTCGGCGGTGACGGCTAGCTCGACTCGACCGGCTAGCGCGTCGGCGATGTTTTCGTAGTAGGAACGCCAGCGACCGGGTGCCGTCTCCATGATGGTTTCCTCCGCTGACCTATAGAGGCGGGCGTAGTGTTCGGGTGCCTCTTCAGCCGCGTCGATGTCGCCGGCAATCATGGCCTTTTCCTGCGGGTCAACGCCCTCTTTGACCAGCGCGCCTTCTGTGCCCAGCACGTACCAGCGCGGCTTGGCTTTGCCCGCCAGCGACGAGGTCTCCACGCGCACTTCGACGCCGTTGGCAAAGTGGAGCACGGCCAGCGCGTGGGACTCGACATCGATGCTGAGCGGGTCGCCGGAGTGGAAGGTGGCGTAAACCTTGGTCAGCGGCGCGTCGATGAGCTGGAGGGCTTGATCGACCAGATGCGCGCCTAGATCGAAGAATTTGCCGCCGCCGTGCCGCGCTATGCTGCGCCAACCGCGCGGGGGGCCGTATTGGCCCCAGAACATCTCCAGCAAAAAGGGCTCACCGAGCAGCCCTTGGGCCAGCGCATCTTTAACGGCGAGGAAATCCCCGTCCCAGCGGCGGTTCTGAAACACGCTGAGCAAGCGGTCGTGCGCTTGGCTAGCGGCGATCATCTGGTCGGCCTCGTCCATGCTCAAGCACATGGGCTTGTCGGTGACGACGTGTTTGCCCGCTGCTAGCGCTTGGATGGCATGTGGGGCGTGGAGGTCGTTGGGCGTGGCGAGGACGACTAGATCGACGGCTGGATCGGCTAGCACTTCGTCGAAATGGCGGAAGGTCTTTACCCCCAAGTCGCGCTCAATCTGGTCGCGGGCCTCCGGCCGACTGGTGGCAATGCCGTAGAGGTTCAGGCCGCTGGCCAGCCCCACTAAATAGGCGTGGAAGCAGCGGCCAGCAAAGCCATAACCGATGACGGCGACATTGGGTTTTTCCATGATTTTACCTGTGAAAACGGGCGTTTTTGCGGCCGACAAATGGGCACTTATATTAAGAGAATTCAAAGGTTTGGGCAAGTTTTCAGGATGAGCGCAATGCGGATGCGGCGCGGATGAATCTGCATTCAACTAAATGAGTATCCCAGAATGAAAAAGTTTCCGTTGTTCAGCCTCTCCTTGTTGGTCGGCGTCCTGTTCGCACAGGGGAGCCGCGCCGAGGACTACACCCGCTTCAGTTTGCCCGAGGGTGCGCTCGCCCGTCTGGGCAAAGGCCGCATTGGTTCGGGCGACCGCGCAGTGGCCTATTCACCGGACAGCACGCGGATAGCGGTGGCTAGCGATATCGGTATCTGGCTGTACGATGCCGCCACCGGGGCTGAAGTCGCCCTGCTCACGGGCCATACGTCTTGGGTCAGGTCGGTGTCGTTTTCGCTGGATGGGCAAACTCTAGCTAGTGCCAGTGACGACAAGACGGTGCGGTTGTGGGATGTGGCCAGCGAGCAGGAGCTAGCTATCCTCCGAGGCCATACGGATGAGGTCTCAGCGGTGTCGTATTCGCCGGATGGAAGCACCCTAGCCAGTGCCAGTTCGGACGGCATGATCCACTTGTGGGATGTGGCCGGCGGTCAGGAGCTAGCCATCCTCCAAGGCCATACGGGTTGGGTCACTTCAGTGTCGTATTCGCCGGATGGTCTGACCTTGGCCAGTGCCAGTTCGGATGGCACGGTGCGGTTGTGGGACGTGGCCGGCGAGCAGGAGCTAGCCATCCTCCAAGGTCATACAGACGGGGTGTTAGCGGTGTCGTATTCGCCGGATGGTCTGACCTTGGCCAGTGCCAGTTGGGACCAGACGGTGCGGTTGTGGGACGTGGCCAGCGAGCAGGAGTTAGCCGTCCTCCAAGGCCATACGGATAGGGTCACTTCAGTGTCGTATTCGCCGGATGGTCTGACCCTGGCCAGTGCCAGTTCGGATGGCACGGTGCGATTGTGGGATGTGGCCGGCGACCAGGAGCTAGCCATCCTCCAAGGTCATACAGACGGGGTGTTAGCGGTGTCGTATTCGCCAGATGGAAGCACCCTAGTCAGTGCCGGTTTAGACGATACAGTGCGGTTGTGGGACGTGGCCAGCGAGCAGGAGTTAGCCGTCCTGCAAAGCCATACAGACGGGGTGTTAGCGGTGTCGTATTCGCCGGATGGTCAGACCTTGGCCAGTGGCAATTTGGATCAGATGGTGCGGTTGTGGGACGCGTCCAGCGGTCAGGAGAAAGCCGTCTTCCAAGGCCATACGCATGCGGTCACGTCGGTGTCATATTCGCCAGATGGTCTGACCTTGGCCAGTGCCGGTTGGGACGATACGGTGCGGTTGTGGGACGTGGCCAGCGAGCAGGAGCTAGCCGTCCTGCAAGGCCATACGGACAGGGTGTTAGCGGTGTCGTATTCGCCGGATGGTCAGACTTTGGCCAGTGGCAGTTTGGATAAGACGGTGCGGTTGTGGGACGCGTCCAGCGAGCAGGAGTTAGCCGTCCTGCAAGGCCATACGCATGGGGTCACTTCGGTGTCGTATTCGCCGGATGGTCAGACTTTGGCCAGTGGCAGTTTGGATAAGACGGTGCGGTTGTGGGACGTGGCCAGCGAGCAGGAGTTAGCCGTCCTGCAAGGCCATACGGATAGGGTTCGGTCCGTGTCGTATTCGCCGGATGGTCAGACTTTGGCCAGTGCTAGTTTGGATAAGACGGTGCGGTTGTGGGACGTGAGCGGTCAGGAGTTAGCCGTCCTGCAAGGCCATACGGATAGGGTCACTTCGGTGTCGTATTCGCCAGATGGAAGCACCCTGGCCAGCGGTGAAGGTGCTTTTGGCGACTATACGATCCGGTTGTGGGACGCGTTCAGCGGTCGGGAGTTAGCCGTCCTGCAAGGCCATACGGATGGGCTCACTTCGGTGTCGTTTTCGCCGGATGGTCAGACCCTAGCGAGTGCCAGTTGGGACGAGACGATTCTGTTGTGGGATATGTCGCCGTACATCACCCCCCCGACGGCCATTGACGCGGCTTCGCTCTCGCTGCCGACGCAAACGGCGCTGCTGGCCAACTATCCCAACCCTTTCAACAGCCGCACCCAACTCGCCTATCGCTTAGCCGCACCCGGCTTAGTGCGGCTGGAGCTCTACAATGCCTTGGGGCAACCCGTGCGCACGCTGGTGGATCAGTTCCAAGCCGCTGGTGCGTATCAGGTTCCCTGGGACGCCCGCGACGGTCAGGGGGCGACAGTGGCCACGGGTGTGTATGTGACGCGGCTTTATTATCCGGGCGGGATGCAGACGCGACGGTTGCTCCACCTCAAGTAGCTCGGAGCGCCGTGGATTGGACTTTCAGGAGGATCCCGCGTCGAACGAGTCGAATAAGAAGGGACACTTTTCCCGCGCTTAGGTGTTATATATGGCACGAGGTCACTCGTGGATGTCGCCGGTGCGAGGACAATGGATGGAATCACTTATGCAGAGAAGCAGCAGACCGGTCATCGGTCTCAGCGTTGTCCTGCTGCTCTTGTTGAGCGGTTGCGGGGCCGCTTATTCTGGCTATGTGTCCCGTTCGCTCAACCAGCTAGAAAAGGGCAATTACGAAGCGGCCCTCGGCAAGCTGGAAAAGCCCACCGGCAAGACCAATAAGCTGCTCTACCATTTGGAAAAGGGGCTGATTTTGCACTATCAAGGCCAATACGAGGCGTCCAACGTAGAGTTTGAACGGGCTGAGCGGTTAAGCGACCAGCTCTACACCCGCTCGGTCTCGCGCGAAATCGCGGCCTTGCTGTCCAATGATTCGATTGTCGCCTACCGAGGCGAGGAGTTCGAGCTAGCCCTAATCCACTACTACCGCGCCATGAACTACGCCCGACTGGGCGACCGACAGGCGGCACTGGTCGAGTGCCGCAAGGCCAATCTGAAGCTCGAAAACTACGCGCAACAAGCCGAGTACGAGCTCAGCTATAAAAACGACGCCTTTTTGCAGTACATGACTGGTCTCTTTTTTGAAGCCGAAGGCGAGTGGAACGACGCGTACATTTCCTACAAAGATGCCTTAAAGGGCTATCGCGCGTACGAAGCAGCCTTTGATCTGCAAGCGCCGCGGATGCTGATAATTGACCTAGCGCGGCTGGCCCAGCGGCTGGGATACGAAGACGAGGTTGCGGAATACACCGAGCGCTACCAGCTTGAGCCAGCTGGACTGCAACCGGCCTCTGGTGGCGAGTTGGTGGTTTTCGTCGAGAGCGGCTTTGTGCCCCGCAAGCATCAAGTCGAGTTCAGCGTGCCGATTCTGAAAGACGAAGGAAAGTGGGAGGTGTGGACGGTGTCGGAGCGAGCCGTCCATCGCTATCACCATCCGCACGTCTATAAGCGCGGGCGCGTGGATTACTGGCTTAGGGTGGCATTGCCCGAATACCGGGAGGTGCCCTCGCAGGTGGCTGGGGTGCGGTTGCTCGCTGGCGACCAGAGTGCGCTGGCGGCCACTGCCGAGGACTTGGACGCAATTGCCCAACGGACCTTTGCGCAGAAATTCGATACCATCCTGCTGCGCGCCGTTGCCCGCAACTTGGCCAAGTACCTAGCGTCCAAGAGCATTGAAAAAGCCTTTGAGGACGATGACGATGACGACGACGAGAATGACTGGGCCAAGGAGGGTTTGGGCAAAGCGCTAGGAGGTTTGGTCAACCTCTTCGGCGTGGCGACCGAGGCCGCAGACACGCGCGGCTGGCTGGCGCTACCACACGCCATTCACATCGCCCGGTTGGCGGTGGCCCCAGGCACGGCCGCGCCGACCCTAGAATTGCTCGACGACCGAGGACGGGTCCTAGCCGTAGAGACGCTGCCCGAGGTGGCGGTGGCGGATGGAGAAAAGGTCTTCCTAAACTTTCGCACTTTTCGCTGAGGAGCAAACAATCATGTACGTCAAACTATGGATAGCCGCGCTGGCGTTGGCGCTGCCGGCCGCGGCGCAGCAGAGCACGCCGGCTACCGATCAGGTCACGGACCCGCTGGAGGAAGGGGCAATCATCAATATCGTCGATTGGGACGGCGGCCAGCTACCCAAGCGCTACTACGAGCGCTCAGACCAACTACCGATGAGCCTCGACGACGTGCGCAAGCTGAGCGCGAACAAGTTCAATACCGATGCGATCGTCAAAATGCTCGAGGAGCGGCGCTGCGTCTGCGACGCCTCGGTAGATGCCCTGGTGGAATTGAAGCAAGCCGGCGTTGCCGAGCAGGTGATCCAGGCGGTATCGCTCCACGCGCTGCCGCCCAACCGCTCGTTCGGACTGACGATCGCCCTCGACTTCGAGGGATTGGGGGGCAAGGCCACCGTATCGACGCAGGCGCGCAAGGGCTATCTCTACTTGATCGTGCCCGACGGCGACAAGGAGCGGGTCTTTATCGGCAACTTGCAGGCGATCCTCGCCGGCCGCTGGCAGCGCGACTCGCTGATCGACAACACCGATCTGCTGCTGCCCAAAAAGGTGCGGCGCGTGACCTTTGCCTCCGAGGTCCCGCTCAAGACCTACGGCCGCAAAAAGGCCCTAGTTTTTACCTCGACCAAACCGGACATCTATACTTCAGCCGATATTCCCGAGGCGGACCGGGCCGGGGTGCAGGAGTTCGTGTTCGAGTATCCAGCCACGTCGCTGGAGCGCCAATGCAACCTTCAGGTGCTCTACCGGCAGGACGCGATGCTGGCCAACCGCTGGCACTTAGTGCGCACCCATTTCCAGTGCGAATGGGATTGAAAGGAGCTTATGCAATGAGACGCTACGTTTTCGCGGCAATCGCCTTGGCTGTGGGGCTCGCGGCCTGTGGCGGCCCGAGGGCCTTTACCAAGGGCGAATACGGAGATCCAGAAGAGATCTCCATGCTCGACGACAAGTGGAACCAGAACGACATGCAGCTAGTCGCCAAGAAGATGATTGGATCGATGGAGGTCTGGTCAGATGCCCGGGCCATGGCTGAAAAGCCGGTTGTCATCTTGGAGATGCCGCGCAACAAGACCACCGAGCACATCGACATGCAGGCGCTGTACGACCACGTCAAGACCGCGCTCATCCAGAGTGGGCAGTTCACGTTCCTCGACAAGGCCGCGCGGCTAGAGATCGCCCAAGAGTACGAGTATCAAGACTCGGGCTACGTGCGTCCGGACGAGGCCCAAGGGCCGGGCAACCAGCGCGGCGCGCGCTTCTTGCTCGGCGGGGTCATCACCTCGACTATACAGCAGGTGGGTAAAGACAAGGTCATCTACTACAAGGCGACCTTCGAGCTGACCGACATCGCAACCACTGAGATCGTCTGGACCGACCACAAGGAAATCACCAAGCACTTCCAGAAGAGGAGCATCGGCTTCTAGAGAAAGGAGCACGGAGCATGAGACGCATTGCACTGATCGCCTTGCTGGTGCTGGCCGTTGGGGCGCAGGCTGCGACGCCGGGACGCACCGACGGCCCTGAGGGCAGCGAGTACGGCAAGGGCGGCTACCACTACAAAGCCCAGTACGGCCGCTTCTACACCGAGGGTTTTTTGGGGGCGGCGATGATGGAGAGCGAAGACTCGGACACCGAGACCAACCTCATTACGGGGCTTAATGCAGGCTACATGGTCGAGGAATGGCTGGCCTTCCAGCTAGGATTCGCCCGCATCTTGGAGCAAAACATCAACCTCTATGCCGGCGGGGTGCGCTCGGCCTACGTTACTCGGCCGTTCAACTACTACTTTTCGCTCGACGCCGAGCTGTACTCGCCTGAGATCGGCGACACGCGCTTCGGAATCGTCCCGGGAGTCGGGGCCGAGGTGACTCTCAGCGACCGCCTGCGGGCGGGCTTGCGCTTCCAGCGCGACTTCATCTTTGCCGACGACATGATCCACATCAACCGCTTTACGGCGAAGATACAGGTGGATTTTTAGGGAGTTTCGCGTTGGTGAACAAAAGGGCTGGCTTCCGCTGTGAAGCCAGCCCTTTTGCATCGTATATCACGCCAGATGCTCGGTCCGCAGTTGCCGCGACCAGTCGAAGTACTCGTCCAGCCGCACTAGCTCGAATTCATCGACAATGTTGGCTGCGGTGCGCTCCGCGGTCTCGCTGTAGATCACCGAAGTGCCCACCTGCCCGGTCGTGACAATGCGCACGGCCTCGCCGTACTGCCGGTGAATGTCGTCGTACCTGGCCTGGTTCTTGTCGAGATGCACCACTTCGTAGTCGAGGTTGATACGCGCCGTGGCCCAACTCTGGTAGTTGTTGCTTTGGGCTAGCGTGGTGCCCTGCGGGTCGATAATGGTACAGGGCGTCCCCTTGTACACCGAGCCGATGAAAAACGCCTGCACATCCAAAGCCCAAAAGTTCTGTACTAGCCCCCCGTGGTACATGGAGCTGAAGAGCAACAATTTCGGCTTGAGCTTTTTGTATTGGGCACGCAATTCCCCAAAGTTCAGATCAAAGCAAATCACCCCACCCACCGGCCCGAATTCGGTCTGGATCAGGGACGCGCCTGGCCCCGGACGAGTGCCGTGGTCAAATTCTGGGTACACTGGAATGTATTTGCGGTAGATACCGGCTAATTCCCCCTGCCGGTCGAGCAGTCCGAGGACATTGAAAACCGCCCCGCTCTTGCGCTCCTTCTGATGCACCGGCACGGTGATATAGCAGCTATATTCCCGGGCTAAGTCAGCCAATAGCCGAGTCGTCGGCCCCTCTGGCACTTCCTCGTCGCAGTTTCGGCAGATGGTCTCGGGCAGGACGATTAGATCGGCCCTAGTGGCTCGGGCGACTCGGCCCACCAAGTCCTCTAAGTCCTTATGAGTTCGCTCCATCACCTCTTGGTCCGTACCGCTGATCGGGGCGTAGGAAACGCTCGATACGACGATGTGATTGCTCATGGGATTTTTCCTTTTGAAAAGTGAAACCACGGTCCACTCGACGTACTATTGTTATCTACGATTACTATGTTTATGCTGTAAAAGCAAGACCTTGTCCGCACTCGCCTCCCGACACCTGTGAGCACTTCTCCAACTCCTTTGCGCGCCGTCGTCTTTGACATGGACGGCCTCATGCTCGACACCGAGCCTTTGTATCAGGCTGCTTGGCAACGCGCCGCCGAGGCATTGGGCTACGTACTGGACGACGAGTTCTATCTGACCTTGATTGGCACTCCCACCAAGGACGCCCTAAGAAAGGTAGGCACCTACTTTGGCCCCACCTTTCCCTTGCAGCGCTTTACCAAGTTGGGTGCAGACCAGTGGTACCAGCAAGTGGAAGAACACGGCATTGATACCAAGCCTGGCCTGCTACCTCTGCTCGACCAACTTGAGGCGGCGGCCGTCCCCAGAGCAGTGGCTACTTCTTCCAGCGCCAAGCAGGCCGCGGAGACCTTGGCGGCGAGTGGTTTGGCGGATCGCTTTGCCCACATCGTCACGAGTGACCAAGTAGCTTGCGGCAAACCATCCCCCGACCTCTACTTGGAGGCGGCCCGTCGCTTGGGATTGCCCCCGACTACTTGCATCGCCCTAGAGGATTCAGAAGCCGGAGTCCAATCGGCCTCCACTGCGGGAATGACCGTGCTCATGGTACCCGACCTCAAGAAACCTTCGCCCCAAGCCGAGTCCCAAGCGTATAGAATCCTACCCTCGCTGCATCAGGCCACTCCTTTGATTGCCGACCTGTTGGCGTGCTAAGCGGAGGTGGCGTCGCAGGGTTTAGGCTTGAGTCGCCTTGTCTTGGTACCACACAGACACGACGGTCCTTGATGGCTCCATGCTGCCGCCGCACGACGACTGCTCGATGTTCGCGATCCGAATATTGGGATTTGCACGAAGCCACGAATTGATCTCCTGCTCAAGATTAGAGGTGGCCTTGGCGATCGCACTAAAGTAGCCCTCTCGCATTACAAATATCTTCACTAACACGTCTCGCTCCTCCTTTGGATTTATTTCGACCTATTCTCTTCGAGCCAACCGACTGTAAAGTCCACGACGTCTCGCTGCGGCATGAGCTGGCAATCTGCAAGACCAACCCGGCCACGGCGGACGACATGGCCCGCATCTGATCGCAGAAAGTCCTCGCCAATGCGATCAAAATCTGAACTATCGATGTCAACATCTTCAAAGGTGGCCCATCTCCGCGAATCCGACGTAGAGATTGGCGCACCCTGCTGGATGACGCGCTTGGTTGGAAAAGTCGCCCGATGTTCCGCAAGGTGCATGGACGTATTATTTCCGTGATCCACACCGAGAAGAAGGATGGAACCGTGCAGGTCGTAGATTCTCGCAAGCGGCGAATGCTCGCCCAAACCAAAGGCCAATGCGTGATTATCGGTGATGCGCGACGCTTGGGGTCCACATGCACAAAACGAGACCTGCGGATGTGCGCTGCGGAGGATGCCTCGTTGCTTGCGAAATGTCTCCGCGATAATGCCCATGGAACGAGTGGGGGTAAGCTCTGGATCGTAGGCCGGCATGTTATCGCGTATTACCGGCCACCACGACTCGGGGACGGGCGGACTTTCCCAGCCGCTCGGTTCAGTCAGGTCCGGCGAGTGGGCGGGCATCACAAGCGTTCCAGTGGAACCCAACGCTTTCTGAAGGGCAACGATGACCGCCACAGCTCCTCCGCACACCCATCCCATCGCGCTTAAGGACGAATGCACCAATACGATCATCCCCGGTTTGACGCCGAGTGCGTGGAAGTCAGCCTGTAAAGATTCGACCGTAGCGGGGACTTCTGTTTTTTCAACGATCTCTTTTTCACTCATTTCTTGCCTTTGTTTTGTATAAACTTTTCAAGAGGTGCGGAAACTTTGGCTTTGGCTTTTCACAATCCAAGACGTTTCGTCGATGGCTTACGAGCGATGACAATCATCTGACTACTGCCTCGATGGTACGGTTCGCAGTTCAATGATCCATAGACGACCTCCACGCCGAGACCTGCCGAGGCAAGCAAGTTTCGCATTTGCGACAGAGTGTAGAGACGTTGAGATGATCGGCTTTCGTCCTCTGCAATCCCGTCAATCACCCGTTGTCCAATGAGGCGCTCTTCACGAAGATCCCACTTTGATCTAAAAATCACACCGTGATTGACACTCACAGGACGAAAATTCCGCAGTATTCGCTCGCGATTTAGTAGGTCAATCAGAAGTCGTCCACCTGGACGCAATGCACGGGCGAACCGCCTCACCACGTCGGCATTCTCGCCGTCAGAAAAATAGCCAAAGCTGTTGAACCAGTTGTAAATCGCATGGAACTCGTTCTCAAACTCAATCGAACGCAGGTCCATGCTCCTGAGATCGGCTTGCACCCCGTCTCTACTAAATCTTCGTTTCGCCCGGTTTATGAACGTCGACTGCAGGTCGATGCCGACTACTTCCACCCCGTGCTTCGCCAGATGGTAAGCGACGCGCCCTGCGCCACAAGGAGCATCTAGGACGCGTTGTCCTTTTCTAATGCGCAACATCCGGCGAAGAGAATTTGCCTCGTCCTCGCCTCCTTCATCCGGACGAAGCCATAAGCTGCCATGAAGCGTTTTGAACCATTCGCGATCATCGTATTGAGCCTGTACATCCATGTCATCTTTTGGTTTCGTAACTCTACTTCCTTTAAAGTGATAATCACACCTGCTGACGATCTTCACTAGGCACCAATTTCTTCTACAGGAATTTACTCAAGCGGCGAATGACAGCGATAATCCGTCAAATGCTATTCTATAACCATGTGCTACGGCATACTCATCCAGTTCGTCGTGCTCTAGGTATCCCTCATGTGAGATGTGAGTCGCGTAAGCCTTTGCGTTGTTCTTGAGAAGGCCGCTGCGCCGAAAGCGATCGACGTGGCCTATGACGCCAACGGATGCTAGGTGATCCGGCGGACTAGCGTCAAAGCCGATGCCGTACGTGTGATCGAGGACGAGCAAATCGAACTGAGTGTCTGCAAGCAGAAGGTGCTCCCATACCTGATCTGATAGAACCGAGGTATCAGTACCGTAAAATATGGCGTGCTGACCCTGCTCAATTGCGTAGAGCAGACACCCCCTTTCAGTACCGTGGTTCGCGGGATACCCTGTGAAGCGGTAATCGCCGATGACTTGAGTCTTGAACGGCTCGACGGTGAGCAGATTAATCTTCAGGGCGTGCTGTGCGTCTTGAGCGAAAATACTTCCGTACCCGCATCTTCTGCCCAAGATCTCATCAATAGACCTCAGCGCATCGCTTGAACCTGCTAGCAGCATTTCCTGGGCGACGACCGTTGCGTATTCCTCATGTCTCGACATGAGGAACTCAGGATCAAAGTGGTCTGCGTGGGCATGTGTCAATAGGCAGATACTGATGCCAGTTAGAGAAACGTCGTGAGCGAACGACGCGGTCGCTATGTCTGGACCAATATCCACTAGCAGGTCATCGTTGATTGCTATGGACGACCGCTTGCGAAGGTTTTTGCCGGCGGCCCGCCTCGCGGCTGAGCACGCCTGACATACGCAGAAAGGTATTGGCATCGACGGCGCGGCTGATGTTCCGAGAAACGTCACTTGCAAAGCTTAGCCGGTCTCCGTCGTAGTGCAGAAGCAAAGCTGATGTCTCGAGTCCGGCCCAAAGGCGTCCCGATCCCAGCTCCCGAACTTCTCGTTGATTCTCATCCCATTGTACTTTAGCAGGGCATCCAGTTCCTGCGGAAAATACATCCTGAGATTCAGACCGCCAACGACCTCATCAGAGTCCTCTTTGTAGTGCTCCATGCGCGCGATCTGAGTGTCTGCTTCATACCTATATGACTGCGTTACTTGCACTTCTTGTCCGGTTTCATCGTCTGTGTAGCGAGAGAATGGATACCGTCTGCTTGGGTCGCGATTGAGGATCTCCAGCCCAGGGACAAAGACGTCCAAAATGAAGTAACCACCCGGAGCGAGATGGCGCTTAACGCAGCGAATGCACTCCTCGAAATCCACTAGGTCGTGCAGATGCCATAGTGCGTTGCTCAGTAGTAAGATTGCTCCATACTGCCTACCGGTGTCAAAGCGGCGTATATCGTCGTAGATCCAGTTGACCTTCACCTGTCTACCGTCGGCCTTTGACCTGGCAAGGCTAAGCATCGGCTCCGAGTAGTCGATCCCAGTGACCTCAAGGCCGTGCTCTGCCAAGGGGATTGCTATCCGGCCTGTTCCACAGGCTAGCTCAAGGACCTCTCCGCGGGAGGCGAGCTCAACCAGAAACCAATCTGGAAGCGTAGCATACGCGCCGTAGTACTGGTCGTATTTGGCTGGGGCCAGGTAGTCTGCGTCGATTGATTCTACTTTTTTCATTCCAGACATGGTTGTGCCGGTTTGCGAACCTACCCGTTCGGAAGGGACTAACCAGTTAGATTTTCTCCAATAGCTCCCGGACCTTTTGGTTGCGGGTTACTCCGACGGGTCGTTGTCCCTGATTATTTTTTGCATTTGGATCAGCCCCTTGCGCTAGCAGAAGTTTCACGCCCTTAATATCCCCCTTTTCCGCAACTCCATGCAGTGCAGTATTATTTTTAGAGCTTCCGCGTTGATCAACTATAGGGCTATTAACATCGGCTCCATAATCGAGCAGCAGAGCAAGCATACCTGGACACTTGCGGTTAAAGGAGGTTGCGTGTTTGAGCGCATCCCAAGACACGGTTTGCGTTTCGCTCGGACCACTGCCAGCGATCAGTGCGCCATTCTCCAATAGGAATTTCATACTATCTAGGGAACTACCTTCGATAGCAAATATCAACGGCGGGCCGTAGTCTTGAGTGACTCGATTCACGTCCGCGCCATGTTGAACCAGTAGCTCCATAGTTGCAACACAGCCACCGCGTGTTGCTGCTCGGCAAAGGGGAAAGTTGTGGTTTTCCATAACGTCGCCCCCTTTGCCGATTAGATAAGCGAGGATCTCCGTATGACCGCTCACGGCGGCTTGTATCATCGGATAGCCGCTGCGCCCCGCGCTAGGAAGGAGAGGCTCATGGAGAAGGGTAGGTTCTGTCTCGCCGATTTGTTTGACAGTGGCCAAGTCGCCATTTTCTATCGCTTCTCTGAGCTTATCTCTGCTTTCGGTCATCGATATTCCTCCGTTACTCGATGTGTGCAAAAAAGTGAAAAAACTAGCGTCCTAATACCGATTCCGAAAGCAAGAAGGACTATAGAACCATGTCAAGCAAATCTCCGTCTATCAGGGAAATTTATCCTTACACATCTTGTTTGGGGTTCGCATAATGTTCTCACAATTCAATGGGGTCTATAGAGGCTGCCCGTAATATCTCCTCTCCCATTTTGATTGCTTGCGGTAAATCGCGCATTTGCTCACTAATAGGCCAATTGGTCATGGGCCCCACATCGTGTTTTTCTAAAATCCTCAGATCTTGGGCTAATCTCCAAGCTTGATTTACAGCCCAAACCACTGGAAAAGAATCTACTTCGTTCTTAGTAAGAGGACGTGTTTGGTGGTACCCTTTTAGAACATCGGCGATCTCAAGGGGTGTGAGGGGACGACCGTGCCTCTTGTCGCTACCCATGAGCCATTTGTTGCGGATCTTTCCTATATCCGATAATTGAGGATCATATTTGCAATTGAAGTCGATGAGCCTTAATGATTGCTCATGCCTGAGTACATTGGGGGCACGTACATCTCCGTGAACGAGTCCAAAGCGAACCCGAAAATTTCGGTGATCGTTGCGAATTTGGGAACGAAGTACCCGTACATGTTCGTCATGGTGTCGCTCGGCAGCCCATGTCTCGGCTTTTCGCAGGGTAAGATCAATCCAGTCACCTAGCGGTAGAATTTGCCCCGGCATGTGTTCAAATTCGTGCATGACAGAATACAACTTGCCCAAAGTACGGCCTACATCAAATAAGACATCTAAATCTGCACTGGAACATCCATCACCGGGCAGTTCCTGTTCCACCGACAGCGTCTTCTGACCCAGCGCGATGGAGAGATCGCCGTTGGAAGTTGGGATGATGGCTGGTACAGGACATCCAGCAGCATGTAATCCATCGACGAGTTCTACGAGCTGGACACTCGTCAGACCGTCACGAGGAAAACCAATGCGTGCGATACCGCATCCCTCTATCCGAAATATCCGAGGCGATAGCCATGGAGAAACTGCTTCGGGTGCGATGCCCCAATGCCTGCTAAGGGCATCAGCTACGGCCTCTTGTGATGGGAATTCAACCAATGCTGTGCTCTTCGAGATGAAACCTGCTGGCGATCTTTGGCGATCTTTATAAGGTAGACAAGTCGCGCCGGAAGCGGATTTGTCGTCCTTCATCTCGGACGCCACCATCGCGGCTCCACCCCATGGCCTCGTAGAAAGCGATTCCGCGCTCGTAGCCTTCCACGGTCCACACTACTGCCCCATTATACCCGTCCGCAACCAGATAACGCAAAGCGACAGACATCAATGCCTTGCCAATACCTGTGCGCCAGTGCGACGGATAGACAGCGATAGTATCAAGTTCGCCGAGGCGTGAATCCACTGGATCCCGGCTGGGACCAATGCCGACGAACCCTGCAATTGAACCCATACGCTCAGCTACCCACCAACGATGTGGGACCGGCTGAGCAAGATCATGGCACCAGCGTTCAATAAGAGCTGGCGTCACAGTTCTATCGGCCTGCGATAGCAGTGCGCCAAATCCAGCGTTCCACGAATCGATGTAAATCTGCACCACAGTCTCGGCGTCAGCAGGCGTAGCGGATCGGATCGTTGGTGGCACTTCTCGTGTCCCGTCTAGTTTCATCTATGTGCCGTAGCCCTTGGGATCTGCCAATCCGTGCTAAATCCAGTCTGCTTTAGTATTTCGATTCCTTTCTCGAGGTGCAATCCAACCCCTGCGACCCCATGTGAATCATCTCCTGGGACGCAAGGGACGCCGAGATCCAGTGCCATTTCCAAGATAGATCTGGATACGTAAGGTTCAGATCCACCCTTTTCGAGGGCCCTGAGATTGAAATCGAGAATTGACCCAAGGTCTTTGATCTTCTTGAGGTTCCTCCGGATTCTCTCCTTGATTTTGGGGGTCTCTAAGCGCTGACGATAGTCCCTATCGTGCATTCGAATGAGGTCAAAGTGGCCGACTACTTCAGGCTCAAGTTTCTCTAGTAGTTCGTATTGTTGGTCGAAGTATTCACAGAATAGCTCATCGATTCCTCCAGCCTCTTCTACGGCCTGGGCATACCACTCTGGCGGACCATCGATACATATGTCTCTCACGTGATGGACCGAGCCAACAATGTAGTCTGGTTGAAATTGATTCCGCAGACTGTTGACGTGTGCTACGTAGCCGGTGTAACTCTCTGTTTCGAATCCGACTAAGATGCGAATAGAATCTCGATATTCCCTCTGGAGCCTGCGTGCGACCGAGAAGTATTCGGTGAACTGTTCCATCCTCGATTCAAGCGTCTGGCTCGCCTCAATCTCCCAGGGAAACAGGAAGTCGGCTGAAGCTGGCGGGATGTGCTCGGTAATGCCCACCCATTCGAAACCCTTGTCAACGTAGGCGCGCACGACCTCCGCAAGCGTGGAATCATTTGCATCGCCGAATTCTTTGCTGTGTCCACCGTGGACGGATACGCGCGCTGCCGAAGTGGTGTTTGGTACCGTCACGCTAAGCTCTCCTTATCGTTAAGTGGGATAGATCCGCCAAGACTAGGGCGAGAAGACAAAATTATCAGAAACGGATCAGCATAGCTGTCATAGCCAATATCAAACCTCCACATTGGCATAGAAATTGACGATGTTCCTATCCGGATCGCGAAACCAAACGGACCGGCGTCCCCACGGTTGAGTTGTCGGCGGTTTGACAATCTCAACATTCATGGCCTGCAAACGCTCAAATTCCTGGTCGACGTCTTCTACCTCAAACTCAATAGTATAGCTGCCATATCCGGCCCCCTTCAGGCTTCCATGAGCCATCTCCTCCATGTGTTCTGAGGAGAAGATGGACAACTCTGCACCCTCCGTTGGAATGATCTTAAATACATCCCCTTCTTCTGGTTCGAGTTTTAGTATCTCTCTGTAGAAAGCGCACAGTCTGGGTACATTCTGCGTTACTATACAAATGCCATTGAACCGCATGAGAAACCTCCAGAAGTCTCAGTGAATTTTTTGGACGGCGCAGCGACAACATATTGTTACCGGATATGAGACCACAATTATCCGACATTCTCACTCTCCCTGAACGGTATCACGATCACTTGTAGTGGCTGCCTTGCCATGCTAACTCTTCAGTATGCATGGAACGCCGTCCTTCCGGACGCTATTCCATGGTCCATGAACACTCGGATCGAAATAGGCTTCTCTCACGATTCCACGGATTGACCTAATACATTCAGCCGCTCCTTAATCATCGATACGCTCGCTTCTACTGTTTGTTTGGCGGTATCAACAAGGATAGCTCCAGCCCAGGGTTCGAATGTTCTGTCCAGAACTTGCTGCCAGTTGGGTAGTTTGTGACCGGGGATATCCGCGACCCGCGACTCGACCCTGTTCCGGTGTTCACTTTCATCGCTGCAAACAATCTGAATCTCAACTAGGCGGATGGCTAGGCGTTTCGCCAAGTTTCGCCAATAGTCTCGAGTCAGCTCAATTGGGTTGACTGCGTCTACGATGACGATCCGACCCTGTCTCAGGTTGTCTTCCGCCAAAGAGCAGGCTACCAAATATCCCTCGGGACCTGCTACTGTCTGACCCGCGTTTCTCATGGTCTGCTCAATAGTGTCTATTCGCAGGTAAACAACACCCATCTCTCGGGCCAGACAAGCCGCCAGTGTGGATTTGCCAGTGGCGGGAAGGCCGCCAAATACGATGAGCGATTGCATCCTCGCACTAGGATGGAATGATTTACACATATTATTGTTGCGATTAGCCATCTTCCACAAAATCGGAGGAGCGAGCCAGCGATTCGACTAGCTGAGCCAGCGTCAGTCCGTCTGGTCCATCCCATCGCTCGGTCTGATTTCTAATCTGCTCGGCTAAATGACTCCTTATGGCGAATTCTCAGGATGGCAACAAGAATGTCCTGTATGTTGTCTGGATCTTTGAACGTCCAGCCGTCACTCCGTTCGCCCTCATCTTCGCGTCCAGCATAGGTGAAAAACACCTGATTCAGCTTTGTCGGGTCGAGTAGGAGAATGAGATCAATTGGGGTGCACGTGCGGTATCGATAGGAGGTCCACACAAAACTCTCGAGCATGGGAATCTGGTCGCCGACGTGGTAATCGAAGCAGAAGAGATCGATGTGCTTGCCTTCGTTGTTCTCGTAGCGGTCGCCGGGACGGTTCGGGTCGTAGCGGTCGTGTCCTATAGACTGAATGATATCGATCATTTCACCGACGGACTTGTCGGGGTGGTCCGCGAGGGTGATGCAGCGGACACCGAGGTACTGACCCATGAAGAGTCGCTTGATCTCGTCGTCTATCTTCGCACCGATCGCAACGTGGTCCGGCTCGGAGTCATGGTGATACTCGGGAAGATGGATTTCGTATACGGGCTTCTTCATTTCACTTGTTCAATCAAGTCTTAATTCCGATTCTACCCTGACAAGACTCTCCTTATCTGCCCTCAAATGCGACGAGCCAAACTGTAAATTCTCTGGATTCAGAATGTAGCGGGCAGACGTAATGTCCATCTTCTCGTGCATCGGAAAAACATGGGCATGGGTATGAGGCACATCACTTCCAGCGAAGAGAAAGGCAACGCGGTCAACCTTGTAGATGGCCTTCATTCTCTTCGCAAGTCGTTGACCAAGTGCCATTATTCTTGCCGCGAGGTCAGAAGGCATTTCTTCAAACGACTCGATATGGCATTTTGGGATGATCAGACAGTGACCTTTTCGAATAGGCCTAGTGTCTAAGAACGCTACAATGTCCGAATCCTCCCATACGATCACTGCACTCGCGCTTTTGTTAGCTATATTGCAAAACGGACATACAGTCATATGCTTCTCACAAAAATCTAGCGCTTCTTCATCGAAGTGAAATAGGGTGTAAAACCAATGCGGCCCCAAAACTTTTGGCCGTCTGAATTGGTTGCGAGAACATCCACCGTAACCTCGCGATCCCCAAACCGTTCATTGGTAAGAAGCTCATAGGCCGCGGTACCTATCCCCCGTCGTCTCATTGGACGGTCGATGTAGAACTGACGCAGATATACGACCTCTTGGTCGGGGTAATAGTAGTCCTGCTGTACTATGTAAACTGCGTACCCAAGGATGGCACCCTCGGAATCCGCAAAGATGTCAACGTTCCACTCATCGCCCCTCAGCCAGTCTCTAAAACGGTCCTCATATTCTGAGGCTGTATATGGGTTTCTGCTCCCCTGATCTACCACGAGCCGCTTATTTAGCGTTGCCAGCTCGGTTAGATCATCCTCGGTTGCTTGTCGCAGAACAATCTCCACGGCTAGACCTCCCTCATAAAATTAAAAAAAGCTAGCTTGCAAAAATGAGTTATTGTGCGATTGGACGATTTTCAATATTCGATATCTCTCTGATTTTCTGTCGGATAGGTTCCGCCATGGTTGATAGGTCCGAATCGGCAACAGCCTGTTTTCCAGTTAGTGAAGGGAAAACGTACTTAATGCGATCCATAACGGACTTACATGGAAATACGTGTACATGCAAATGAAATATTTCTTGTCCCGCACTTTTGCCATTTGCTATCCAGAGTCGGATGCCAGAGCAAGGTATAACTTCCTTAGATGCTCTCGCAATTAGATGAGTAACTTGCATCAAGGGAGCACATAGATCATTGGGCAAACTCCATATATTTTCGTAGTGCTCTCGGGGAATTACGAGGGCATGGCCGCCTACAGAAGATTGCCTAAATCGATCTAAAAAGCAGATTACGCGATCATCTTCGTAGAGAATTTCTTCCGGCTTTTTCTTGGCGACAATCTGACAGAAGATGCAATTAGGATCTGAATTCACCGCAAGCGTCCTCTAATTTGAGTTAGGTTCGCCGCCGTGTTGAGCATTCATTGGCTGAGGCACACCTGTTGCTGAGTGGCGATTTTCTTTTCATGGGCATAGCGCGCCGTTTCGACCAACTCGAACGTTTCGGGTGCCAGCCGCTCTTTGACCGCCTCCGGAATCGGGCCGGCTTGGCGGTAGTGTGGCCGGTAGCGCAGCGTCAGCACCCGGCGCTGGCGGTCGGGGGCTCGCCAGGGCAGAACCCCGTGGGTTACGCATTCGGGCATGATCACCACGTCCCCGGCCGCAGGCGTGATATTGACGACCTCCAGCGGTACCTCCCCTTCGATGCGACCCTGATTAAATAGCTGCGGCGGCCGGTCGAACTCACTTTTGTGCGACCCCGGCACCAATAGTAGCCCGCCATCACCGGGATGCACATCGTCCAGGTAGGGAAACACCGCAAAGTCGTCGCAGTAAATACGGCCCCGGTGCACGTCGTAACGGGCGCTCTCAAAGCCGTAGTCGTCGCGGGCACAGTGCAGTTCTACCGACTCGGTGTGTCCGTCGGGAGAATCGACCATCATAGTACCGCTGGCGAGCATGGGTTTGCCGTTGGTCAGCTCCAGCACGATGGGCCAGACAGCCGGCAGAAAGACCAGCTTTTCCAGCGCTCGGTCGAAGGCGAAGCCGTGAGCAAAGCCCTTGAGGTTTTCCGATCGTCCGAAATGCGGCGGCAGATCTTCCGGTGCGCTGTCGATGTAGCGATTAGCGGCATCCGCAGCCGCATCCAGTTCCTCCGGGGTCAAGACGTTCTTCAGGTGTAGAAAACCGCATAGATCAAAAAGATAGCGTTGTTCTTCGGTCATCATCGCCAGCCAGCCTTTCGTTAGAATAGCGAATTGGGCACCATTAGAATCAAAGAGTTTGCGAGGACAATCGCAACCGAACCCGCGAGGTTGAATCATTCTACGTAACTCCTTGTAATAAATTGAGATAGACCGATTTTTCTAAAATCTGACGCGCCTAGCGCCGCAGCGCAAATTTCGCGTCGCCTCAACAATACTTATTATGCTACGTCACAGGGAGATCCGTTCCTAGGATCCGGACTACGCACAGAATAAAACATGAGCACCGAAAACGTTGAAACACTACAGTTGCCTTCGTACTTAGGCGGAGAAGCAATCGATTCGGCGGATACTTTGGCCGTCCACTATCCCTACGATGGTTCGATTGCTGGTGCGGTTAGCAAGGTCAACGGCGGTCACCTCGACCTAGTGATCGAGCGCACACTGTCTTTTGACGGACAGCCGTCGCGCTTTGATCGGTCTCAAGTGCTGACCAGAGCTCGCGAACTTCTGCTTGAGCGGGCGGACGAGTTTGCCAACCTGATCCGCATGGAGTCCGGACTGTGCATGCGGGAGACCCAGTACGAGGTGGGGCGCGCCTGTGACGTTTTTCAATTCGCCGCGGCAGAGGCATTAAAAGACGACGGCGAAATATTCTCCTGCGATGTGTCGCCTAAAGGTGAACAGCGGAAGATTTTTACGGTTCGCGAACCGGTGCGGTTGGCCCTTGCCATTACACCCTTCAATCACCCACTGAATCAAGTTGCGCATAAGGTTGCACCTGCAATCGCGGCGGGTGTGCCCATGCTCGTCAAGCCATCGGAAAAAACTCCGCTGACCGCCATTCGGCTTTGCGAGTTACTCTATGATGCCGGCCTGTTCAAGCAGATGCTCAGCGTCTTCGTCGGGGACATCGACACGGTTGTCGAGCCACTAATCGCGGACGAGCGGGTTGAATTGGTCACGTTCACTGGCGGAACAGCCACTGGGAAACGCATTGCTCAGCTAGCGGGCTACAAGAAATTGTGCTTGGAGCTGGGTGGTAATAGTCCGTTGATCATTCTGGACGATGCGGACCTCGATCTGGCGGCGACGCTGGCGGCAGAAGGATGTTTTCGCAATTCGGGCCAACGTTGCACGGCTGTGAAGCGATTACTCGTCCATCGGAAGATTAAGAATGGATTTATGGATAAGTTCCTCGCGCGAGCGGCCACGTATCGGGCCGGTAATCCAGCGGATCCAGATACCATCGTGGGTACGGTGATTGATGACGCGGCGGCAAAACTGCTTGAGCAACGCGTCCACAAAGCCGTGGATCAGGGTGCGAAAGTGCTACTGGGAGGAGGACGCAGTGGCGCGCTAATAGAACCAACGATAATCGACGATGTCCCGCGCGACGCGGAAATGATTCGGGAGGAATCGTTCGGTCCGCTGGCCCCCATCATCGAGGTCTCCGACATCGACGACGCCATTGCGGTCGCCAACGATTCCAAGTTCGGCCTCTCCTCGGGCGTAGTAACCAATCACCTGCCCAGCGCCCTGGAATGCGTTCGTCGCATTCGAACGGGGACGGTCAACATCAATCAAGTTCCTGGGTATCGCATTGAATGCTCTCCGTTTGGCGGAGTAAAAGATTCTGGCTTAGGGGTTAAGGAAGGCGTGATTGAAGCCATGAAGTTCATGACCAACGTAAAGACGTTCTCACTGCCGTGGTAAAGGATAATTCAATGAAAAGACTTTTTATTGTCACCATTATAGCGCTGTCAGGTTTATTCTCTTGTTCAGAAAATGGTGACATACCACTCGATACACCCAATGCAAATACAACAGGTTTATTCACACGGACGCTTTCCCATGATGGTATAACAAGAGAGTACGTTCTATATGTACCTGATTCTTATGATGGAACTTCAGCAGTTCCACTCATGCTCAACTTTCACGGATACGGTGGGATTGCAGACCAATACTTAAAATACGCCGATATGCGACCTTTAGCAGATACGGAAAATTTTATTCTAGTCTATCCCCAAGGGACCCTGCTGGACGGAAATCCACACTGGAATGCTGGTTTAGAATCAGATGAAAATAAAAGTGATGCAGACGACTTCGGCTTTGTAGAAGCATTAATTAGCGAAATCTCTTCCAATTATAACATTGATTTGGCAAGAGTATATTCCTGCGGTTACTCAAACGGCGCTTTCTTTACGTATGCACTTGCTTGCTACCATAGCGATAAAATAGCGGCCATAGGGTCTGTTGCTGGAACAATGATGGAGGAAACACATAACAACTGTAGTCCATCACACCCTACGGCTATGATTAACATTCATGGTACAGCAGACAAGTCTGTCCCTTATGGCGGGGAGTTTGAAGGATTATCATCAATTGATGAGGTCCTTGCTTATTGGACGAGTTTTAATAATACCAGTACTGATCCGATAGTAAACAGTATGGATGATAGTGGAACGACAATAGAGCATTATTCCTATACGGATGGAGACAACAATACTTCTGTAGAACATTATAAAATTATCGACGGAGGGCATGTCTGGTTCGACATGAACTACGACGGCTCCAATACCAGTCGTTTAATCTGGAATTTTGTATCGAGATATGATATCAATGGACTGAGATAATCTGTGGTGGCCAGAATGCCCTAATAGAAGACAGGAGATTGCTATGAGTAACGGATGGAATGACCTGCGCGGTTATTATCCTGGAGATTGGGTCAGGCCCAGGCAGAACGCGGGGCATTGGCGTCCATTGGTCGATTGGACGGAGGTTTTTCCGGGCCATCGCTCCGTCGACCGAGCGGGTGCATTCGAACTCTACGATGCTCCCATCGGCGTCCGCTTGGCGATCGAGGAGGCAGACAAATCGGCTCCGCTCGAGTTCGATGGCCAAGTGAATGATGACGGCGATGGTGTAGGCAATTCCGTGCGGGTGTGGCAGGCGGATGACCGATACCACCTGCTCTACTACCAGGGGAGACGCGTCGCTTATGCGGTAAGTGAAGACGCGTACCGCTGGACCCGTCCCGCCTTGGGCATCATCGAGAAGAACGGCTCGAAGGAGAACAACCTAGTCACCGATGTGGGGGGCGACCTGCTCAAAGCGGTATTCGAGGATCCAACCGCGCCACCGGAAGAGCGGTTTAAGGGCATGGGTTGTGAGGGAGCTATGATCAATTCGGAGACCGGAGGGGTCGCCAACGAGGGCGAAGAGGTCGACGAGGAATACATACAAAAGTGGTGGGCCGATCAGGAATACTTGGGTCCAGCCTACAAAGGGCCTAAGCTGATTCTCAAGGGCCGGGTAATGGGATGGGTCTCCCCCGACCGCATTCACTGGAAGCGGACCGACAAGATTCTCGCCGATTTTCCCATGGATGGGGGCCTCTCCGCCAGATACGATGAGAAATCCGGTTACTACTACGCCTACTGTCGCATCCAAGGCGTCCCCCAGGAACAGTTCGACCTGATCGGCAGCGGTGTTCCAGAGGATGGCATTTTCCACCGGGCGATCGGGCTGACCCGGACCAAGGACTTCAACCACTGGCCCGCTCCCAAGCTCCTCCTCTTTCCAGATGGTCAGGACGAGCCCGACCTCTCGTTCTACGGCGGCGATTACTTTCCCTATCCGAGTAGAGACGATCTGCACTGCATGTTGGTACAGGCCTACCATCACGCCACCGACCACGTGGACAGCCAGCTCGCCATCAGTCGCGACGGTTTGATTTGGCAGCGGCCGGAGCGCAAGCCGATTATTTCGGTAGGCGCTCCGGGTGCGCCCGACTCGGCCATGGTCTATTCCTGGGGCAGCGGCATCGCGGAATTGCCGGACGGCAATTGGGGGTCTCTCTACGGAGGGCACACATCGCTACACAACGCACCGCAGAGAGAAGAGGCGGTGTTGCAGTGGGCTCGGTGGCGGCCCCACAGATTCTGCGGCATTGAAGCGGATGTGGAGGGCCGGTTTACCTTGCCGACCGTAGTGAGAACCGCCAGTCAGCTGAAGCTCAACTACCGCTGTCGCCCGGGTGGCTGGATCAAGGTCGAGATTCTGCGCAACATTCCCTCGCGGATTCACCCCGACGTCGATCCGGTCGCCAGCCTGACCTTTGAAGAAAGCGATCTGCTGCAAGGAGATTCGCTCGACCAGACGGTCACCTGGAACGGCAACAGCGACTTGTCCGAGGTGGGTGAGATGTTGGCGATTCGGATTCGGATGTTTCAGGCAAAAATCTTCGCGTACCGCGTTTAAGAGGTTGATCGCGTGACAGGTAATCAGACGGGCGCGGTCCCTAAGTTGGTCGAAGTCAGGGCGACGCAGGTATCGCCGCCCCCCGGATGGGCGCTTCTGGAACGCCGGTTGATGAAGCTGATGGAGGACGCGGTCGAGCCCATGGTCGACAAGTACGCGGAAAAGGGCGGCGCATTCTACTACGCCGACGATGTTGACGACCTATACGAAAGGGTGTATAACTGGGGCCTGTTCTACGCCATGGGGGCCGATCGCAAGGTGCTCGACCTCGGGTTGCAGCAATGGCACGCAACCACTCGGTTCTTCGCCGACGATATTACCAGCCGCGTCCACCCCCGCTTCCAGCCCCAGATCCACAACGAGTACTACAACCAAGCCGCCGCCGGTGCCAACGAGTGGTACCACCAGGGCGAGGGCAACATGGCCTTCTACCATTTCGGCCTAGCCGATCCCACCATTTCGGAAAACGTGCGCCGCGCTAGGCGGTTTGCGGCCATGTTCATGGACGAGGATCCCGAAGCCCCCAACTACGATCCCCAGCACAGGATCTTCCGCAGCCCCATTCAGACCAGCGTCGGCCCCATGCACCACGCAACGGTGGACAACGTAATCATGTGGCTGCAGGGAGGAGAAACGGGTTACGAGAAGGGATACCGCCCCTACAGGGTGCGGGCCACCCTCGATCCGGTAGTGACAGACCTCGAGGGGAACTGGTTCGAGGATCCCGCGCGCCGGGACGAGATTCTCAAGCTGTTCGACCACATCGTCCTTAACGGCGACGTCCCCCACAGTCTCGGCGCCACCGCCCTGATCACCAACGCCTTCCTCTACACCGGCGAGGACAAGTACAAGCAGTGGGTGCTCGACTACACCGAGGGCTGGATGGAGCGCATCGAGCGCAACGGCGGCATCCTGCCCGACAACGTCGGGCCGACCGGCGAGATCGGCGAAAACCGCAACGGCCTCTGGTGGGGCGGGCTCTACGGCTGGAACACCTTCGTCGGCCACTACATCATGTTCAGCGCCCTCACCATCGCCGCCGAATGCGCCCTCCTGCTCACCGGCGACTTCGGCTATCTCGAACTGCTGCGCTCGCAGATCCGGCTGCTCATGGACAACGCCATCACCCGCGAGGACGGCCAGCTTCTGTTGCCGGCCCGCTACGGTGCGGACGGCTGGGAGTACGCGAGGGACGACTACGACTACGAAAAAGGCCGGTTCGTGCCCTACCGCATGCAGGAGTTGGCCCACCTCTATCACGCCTCAATGTCCCAAGAGGACTACGACCTCATCGTCCGCATTCGGGACACCGACAAAATGCGCGACTGGAACCACGCGCCCGTCCTCGGAGAGAAGAGCTACGCCGACACCGAGCTGGCCCGCTTCCAGTACTACGACGGCAAGAACCCGGACTGGCCCGAAAAAATCCTGCAGGCCGAGTATGAGAATGCCCAGGCTGATTTCCAGTCGATACTAAACGAAACCCGGGACGCCAAGACCCTGATCGCCGACAACCCCTCTCCCCCCACTACGGTCTACACCAAGGGATTGACGCAGGTGACGATGGGGGCGCCGCAATCGGTGTACACTGGAGGGCTATTGCGCGCCACCGTCCGCTACTTCGATGCAGACCGCACGCGACCGGGCCTACCACCCGATGTCGCCGCTCTCGTCGACAAACTAGGAACTGACAGCGCAGGTCTTCAGCTCGTCAACCTAAACGCCAGCGAGACGCGCAACCTGATCGTGCAGGCCGGGGCTTTCGCCGAGCACGAATTTGTCGAACTGGCGCATGAAGAGCAGACCATCCAAGTGGAGTCGAAGTACTTCGCAGTGCAACTCCCCCCCGGCACCTCCATCCGGCTGGACGTGGGCATGCGCCGCTTTGCTCACCAGCCGACCTATGCCTTCCCTTGGCACGGGGATGCTATCCCGGTGCCGTACCAGTAGCTCTCCACATAGCGTCAACCATCAACATCAGGGCATCCAGATATTCCACTTGCCATACTTTTCCCAGATGCGACAGGCGTCACAGGTACACATCAACCGGAGTGCAAAACGCGGTTTGTTACTTGTATTGAGAGATCCAGAGTGTATCAACAGATAATGAAAAAACAGTACATCTCCTCGGGAAGGCCTCAACTCAATCGGCTCTCCCAGACCGAACCTTTGTTGCGGCTTCTTAAAATCTGACAGCATTTGATACCGGTCAGAGTTCTGCACTGCCGCCTTGCTGAGCTTCCGATGCGATCCTGGCCAGACCGCAGTACCACCACCCTGCGCAACACCAGAATCGAGATAGGTCAGGGAAGAGACGCGGAATGACCCGGGAAAGACATTGAAAGGTCGATGTCCACCATCGACGTGCCCATTGCTATAATCCCAGTCTTTCGAAACCGGAAATACACTGCGTGCCCAGACTCCCTCTGGTTGTGGCTTCTGACAGTGAAATGCACCTGCATTTTCCCGAGCCAGTTGGCTCTGTACTTCGTAAAATGCGGGAGTACAACAAGCCAACAACGCGGGATCTTGAACCCCAAAATGTTCAATCACCCCCTGGCTGACGATTGTGTTTACCCCATCTGTTTCGTCTGGCAAAGGAGACCACGAAGCCGGATCATCCCGATCTACCCCGAGCACAGACCACATCGCAACTTCCGCATTGGCAATTGTCTCTTCTGGAATCAATCCCGACACCAGCACATACCCATCTCGGTCATATTGCGTCAGTTGCTCCTGTGAAAGCATAGACTCCTCCTAGATAGATCGAATTATGTATAGAAAAAATAAGGCATCGATATCGGTACTATGCAGTCTTCAGCCCCCAGCCCCCACTTCTCAATGCTTACACGCCACATGTCGATCTTCGTAGATTCCCTTTGGAAACTTTTCTGGATTGAGTTCTTCAGGCATATAATGCCATGCCGTGCTATAGCGCGTGCGATTGCTGTGGTTATCATAAGCACCGTGCAGGAGATTGGCGGAAAACAGGACAACCGTGCCAGCGGGAATGACCACATCCACAGCCTGCGATTCATCGACCTTTGTCCAACTGCCATGCCTGCTTGGATCCCTGCGGTGCTCGACAATCTCGCCCATCCGGTGGCTGCCGGGCACCACCCGCAAACACCCATTCTCCACATCTGAATCTTCCAGATAAATTCCACAACTGATAATGCGATCCGTATCGGTGCCAAAATAAAAGTTGTCCTGATGCCAGCCCGTTGACGTGCCGCCATTGGGCAACTTGGGAAAAAACTTAGTGCCAAACACATCGATATTTTCACCAATCAATACGGCCACGCGGTCTAAAATCGCCGGTTCACGCGCCAGTTCCAACACGCGGGCATCGACCACGCAAACCCCCTGCACTTTGTGCAACAAACCCGCCTGGGGTTCGCCGCGCTCGTCCAACTCAAGCGTCCAGTGCGGCACCTGCTCGGTCAACTTGCATCCTTCTGCGACCAGTTCATCAAACACCTGCTTGTAATAGGCCAATCGCTCGCCTTGTATCAGGGCTGCAAAAACGAGATAGCCCTGTTCTCGGAACTGTCGCACCTGTTCGTCTGTCAACATAAAAACCTCCTCGACTTCGCGGCCTGAACCAACTCTCGCTCTAGCAATTTGTAATAGGCTGCAGAATCAGTCGTCGCCTTTTTCTTTAACAGAGCCTGCGATGTATAAGAAAAATAAAGACACCGGCTCGGTGCCACCACCTCTTACCGGTGACCCGCTTGGCTACTGGCGGTTGGGGAGCGGCGCGCCTCAGGACGCCGCTCCGAATTCTACCTAGCCAGCGAGGGTGGTGACACGCCTTTCCCCCCTTTCAACACCAGGAAATTCCTGGCCTCATCCACAGCGGGCTTCCCGGCGGGGTCCACCTTCATGGGCCCTCCGTTCCCGCCGTTGGCATCCTTGTCCCAGATTCTGTCATCATACCCATCGGGAGCATACTGACAGATGTAGGCTTTGCGCACGCTATCGGTGTTGTTGGCCCCTGTAAAGTGCGGCGTCAGGCTCCAGAAGATCGCCGCCGAGCCCGCCTTGACCGGCACACAGACGGCATCGTCGGATCTAAGGCCGCTGATCGTCCAGCCACCGTTGCTCTCATCGAACTCGTGAAGCAGCGGCCCTCGCCGGAAGAGCCTCGGCACGAACCACGGGCAGCCGTTTTCCTCGGTTGCATCGTTGAGCGCTACCCAGCACGACAGGTATTGCAGGGGGTCAATGAACGCAAGGCCAATGTCCTGATGGCAGGGGAAAACCCGCCCAGGGCAGGGCTTCGTGTACACCGCCTGCTCCCGGTACAACCGCACATCGTCGCAGTTGAGCAGGTCGTGGCAAACCTTCTGGAAGAACGGGCCGGCGCAGAATGAGCGGGCAAGCGCCGACCCCCGGGCCAGGCCGCTCGTAATGGTGATCCGATCAGCATTCGCAATCGTGCGCGACGGCTGCTGCCGCCCCCTGGCTTCGAGGTGCCGCACACTCTCGTGCTCGAGCCGATCGAATTCATCCCGCAGCTGCCCGATCTCCGCAGCGCTGAAGGCATCCTCGACCACAGTGAACCCCTGGAGATCCATATCGTCCGCCTGATCCCTGGTGAGGATCCGGAGAGGAGCATCCTTGCGTGTCGGCAGGAGCGACGGGTGCTTGCTCGCGCTGCTGAACTCCATGGCCGGATGCCGCGGCAGTCGCGCGTTGTGCTGAGCAGCCGGCGTCGGCTCGTCGCCCGTGGACCAGCGTGCGGTTCCGTCGAAGCCGAGGCGCTCCCACAACACGTGCGGCCACTCCCTGAAGCCGCTTGAGATGTAGTGGCATGCGTAGACCTGGCGAAAGACGGTCGGGTCGCGCCCCATCAACCCCCGGTGCCACAAATGGCCGTCGAAGATCACGGCTGTTCCCCTTTTTGCCACGATGTGCACCTCCTCCGCCCCTGCCGCTTCGTTCTCCTCGAAAATCTCCTTCCTCAGCCTAGCACCTAGCTCCGGGTCGCCTGAGTGCGTGCGATAGCCCGCCCACTTTCCCTGCCGGAGGTCATCGTGGTGAAGCTTGCGGCGAAGGTGGCCGCCTGTCTGCAGCGCGAGCGTGCCGATCTCCTCGTCCACGTCCACGAGCGGAATCCACACACCGATGCAGCCCGGAAGCGGGGTTCCGTCACAATGCCAGCTCTGCGACCACTGGCTGCCCTTCCACCAGTAGTGGCTCTTGATGCCCTCGGGCTCTTCCCCGCCCAAGGCATCCTTGAGCGGTCCGCGCAGCTTCGGATGCAGCATGAAAGCGCGGCAGACGGGGTCGTGGATGTGGCACTGATCCGTGTCGATGAGATGGTCGGCGCTTTCCGCCGGCGGGACGATTCCCTCGACGGGGATTTCGCCCGCGTGCACGGCGTCCATATGCCGGATGAGCCCGTCGCACTCGTCGGCGGTGAAGAGCGAAGGCACGGCGACCCACCCGTCGCGAGCGTACTTCCGCCTCTGCTCGGTGGTGAGGCCCGCCACCTCCACGTGGCTGGGTTGGGTGTGTTCGGAGCCGGACATTTCAGTGGGAATCGCTACTTCGGTCGCGCGAAGGCGACGAGCGCGGCGTCCGATCCGGTGCCCGTAGCGATGACGACGAACTGCCGCCCCGACCGCGCGCGGTAGGTCATGGTTCTTGGGCACCCGCGAGGGCGGTAGATAAGAGGGCGGCTGTCGCAACTAATCGCTTCATGAAGAGGACAACTGAATCATAGTTTCGCGGCGTATTCTAGATATCATGGATTGACCTATGTATAGAAAAAATAAAGGCATCGATATGGTTCTATGCAATTCGCTGAAAACGCTACAATTCACCGAGAACGTTCGCAAGAGTCCGGCAGAGTCCCTGATGACTCGCCTGTCGTCGCATCGAATTGTTCGGGAATTACACACCGGTGTAAATATGATGCGGCTATTCCCTCGGTCAACCAAGAATGTTGATTTTGAGTTTGGTGATCAGCTAGAGATGAAAGTGCACGCTCAATTTGAACTCGAAAAACTAGCCTGTTGAGCTTTTGCCCCAAATCAATTGATTGGAGTACTCTCAAGCGTCTCCAGCCAGCGATAGCCGTAGGCCGGCACTTCGGGTGACCCGGTCATGCCGTCGGGAAACATGCCAAACCGCTCGACGCGCAGGCGGTAACCGTAGTCGTGCCAAGGCTGGAAGCCCACGATCTCGCCGCGGAAGGGGGCGCCGTTGACGACCTTGCAGTACCCGGGATAGCCGTCGTCGCACTCGACCCTGTGGGCATCCACGGTAATCTCCTCTTCCGTGCCCGCGGCCTTGGTTCTCGAGACGACTTCGCTCAACACGTATCGACCATCGCCATACCTGTTGGCTTCGAGGATGTAGTGGTGGCCGGCCTCGTATTCGAAGCTAGTGATCATGTCGTCGTACGGTGCGCCGTCCACCACCAGGCAGAAGTCGTCACTCTGGGCGCATATCACCCGCGCCGGACCCACCGACAAGGTTGCGGGGATGGATGGTGCTGGGGTCTTCTCCAGTTGCTCCAGCAGGCGGTAGGCGTACCGGCCGGCGTCCTGCGGCGGCTCCTCCCCACCCCAGGGATCGTACTTGCCGATCCGCAGGCGATAGTCGTAGCCGGGCTCGTATTCGAATCCTTCGATTCCATCGTAGAAGAACTCGCCGTCGACCACCATGCACGACTGCAAGCCCACGCCGTAGCACTTGGCTAGGGTGGGGCCGACGGTCACCTCCCGTATCTCGAGGTATCCGGCGTCCGGTCCTGTGGAACGGTCACAGCCGGCAAAGACCAAGGTCAGCAGGAAGAAGACAGTAGAACTTCTGGTGCGCATTGGAGTCCTCCCTCGGTACGACTACCGCCACCTTTGCGTCCCGCATTGGATCGCAACAGGCTCTGACGGCTCTACTCCAGAATCTAAGTACACGACAGTAGAGCGGTATGGGATGCTTCGCTCCGCTCAGCATGACAGGGCCTCATGTTGTCATGTTGAGCGGAGCGAAGCGGAGTCGAAACATCTTATTCCTCGATGCCCATGCGTAACGTTACTGTCGTGTATTAAGCTCTAGAATATACCGAAAGCTATAGCCCCTGCATCGCTGATTCGGGATCGAGAATTACATCAGCAGCAATCAATCGATCCTGTAGCTCGGCCATCGGTACGCTACGACTATCCACACCTGTTGCCCTTGCTAGCGCCGCGGCCGTGCCAGCAGCCTGCCCCATGCCCATCGAATTAGCTGTGACTCGACTTGATGCCAGGGCCTCTGAAGTTGCCGAGTGACAACGACCCGCAACCCAGAGATTCTCCACGCCCTGCGGCAGCAACGTTCTGTACGAAATATCGTACGGCGGTACGATCGGCTGATCGTGATACCCGGCTGCGTCCTTGGGATGCCGGTCTATCCTCCACGCCCCAAGCACTACCACGTCATCCTGTCGTTTCGCCGTTCTTATATCGTCGCCGGTCAGCGTGTAATCGCCGACGATTCTTCTGGATTCTCGCGCTCCAGCCGTCGGACCACTGGTGAAAAAGTATGCGTCTTTGAACTCGGGTAGTGCTTCTTTCCAGAGCTCAAACATGGTCCACGCATCGCGTCGGCCCTGGATTTCTGCGTTCGTCCAGTCTTGCGGATTCGTTGCGTTTCCGGGTGTGCGAATCACATTGAAATAGATGTCTCGACCGGAAAAAGTTGCCGGCCACGGGCCACCATAAAGGCCGATCTTTCCTGCGGCACGTGCCTTCTCCAGAACGGCCGCACATTTGCGACGCAGCTCAAATGTAAGTTCGACAAAGCCAATTCGGAAATGCAGGCTCATCGGCTGCAGCGATTCGGCGACCTCGTATGGACATCCTGCCCAGGCGGCGACATCGGCATCACCCGTGGCATCGATAACGCACTTGGGTCGTATGGCGGTGAGGCCGTCTTTGTTGCTGACTACGACACTGTCCACCCGGTTTCCCTTGACGATCACGTCAGACACCTGGGTGTGGAAAAGCAGATTCACGCCAGACTCGATTAAAATCTCATCCGCAGCCTTCTTGAACAACTCCGGATCAGTGCGCGGAATCACGCGATCAGGATGCTTTTCGACCTCGGTGAAATCGCCGTTCACGTTGTATGAGAGATGTGGAGCCTGCCCGGGCTCAACCACACCCATTCGTTCGAGCATCTCAAAGACAAGTCCACCCACAACAGGCTTACCCGTCTCTTCGTAGACGAATCCATCGAACGCCGAGCCGATGATGTTCGTAAAGAACCCACCGGCAAATCCCATGCGGTCGACAGCCATCACAGAAGCCCCGTTCCGCGCCGCGCTAACAGCCGCGCCAATACCCGCCAGCCCCGTTCCGCAAACGAGAACATCGGGTTCAGCGACTACGGGAAGTGATTTTGTGTACTGGATTATTGACATGGTTTGATTCTTTCTTAATCCAATTTTTTATAAGATAGGAAAAGTAAGGTGCCGATATCAGTACTAATCAGTTCGCTGAAAACGCACGCAAGGGGCCAGCAGGGCCCCTGATGAATCGATTGTCGTCGCACCGAATCGTTCGCGAATACTCAGAGTACTGTTGTAAAGAATTTCGGCGCGGTTCAGGGGTCAACCTAGTACTTGAGGGCACACTCCTCCGTACGGCTCACGGCGCAGGGAGCGAATCGCGGAGGAGGTCAGGCGACGAACTCGAACTGCGGCTGCGGGGGTGTCTTGGGTGGGCACCGCCGGCCGGCCTCCCCCCTCCAAATACCCTGGATCGAGGTAGGATCGGTCAGGGCGGCCACGATCCGCAGGGGCCGGGTAGCCGTTGAGCTCGGCGGCAAACACCCAGGCGATGGCCGCAGGGCGGAGCGCTTGAATCGCGGTCCACCGCCGTCGACTCTTCGACCGGCTTGGCGGGCACGATGCGGCCGCGATCCCGGGCACGGAGGGGCCAGGACCCTGTGGTAGCGCAGGAGATGAAACCGGGGCGGGGGACCAGAGTTGCCAGCTTCTCCAGTAGGTCCATCGGAGAGAGTAGAAGATAGCTCGTGCCATTCGACCAAGGCGTTTTGAGCGCGAAGGAAAGCCGCTGCGAATCGAGGATGCGCAGACGCCTCGCCGCCAGGGCCGGCCGGGCCACGTAGCGGAATAAGCGTTCGAGCCCCGCTCGTGGCCATCGTCAAGGAACGACTCCATCTCGATCTATCTTTGCATGCGATGCTACAAATTCTCAGCGTCACGCCTTTCGAAACAGTACCGCTGATTCAACTATTTACCGTACCCCGCCGCCTCAGGAAATCCCTGATGCCCATAACCAACTGTTTTTGCTATGAAACGTGTCGGACACTACTGACAACACATGAAGATTGTCGAGTTCGACGCTAGACTCGCATGGGGTGCGGCCTAACTACCGTAGCATCACTTCTGGGATGGCACAGTAACCCACCGGCCCGAACGACTTCGCACGCCCTACGAAATCATCGTCGGGGATCGGTGATATGTATACGGTGGCCCTAGTGCGTTGTAGCAAACTATCCCACCAGCTCAAAAGTTTCATATCTCACTCTTTCGCCTTCAAACTCCTTCACTTGCCTAGACATATAACGCCCTACCGTCTTTTCTATTCTTGATACTTCCTCTCCGCCCAGAACCGAGATTTCCGAATCCTTGTTCCCAAGAGAATTGTAACTCGTTCCCAAACGAAGCCCCACTCCTTTTGACAAGATCCAGCGATCGTGAAAGGGCGCAACACCATTCCTTTCAGTGCCTACAACCAGGATTTCTGTTTCCGGAGGGGCATGCTCGCAAAGTTTTCGCCAAGCGGTGGTGTATGCACTAGGCAGGTCGCTGTTAGTGTTGGGTCCGAGTTGGTGTGCCTTGCTTGTGACAATTTGTACGTGAAGATCCGGGTCTGCCTCTATTACTTGAACCACAAAATCCAAGTCATTTACCCCAAAGTAAGGATCGACAATGGTGATACTGTCCACGGCGTTTTTGTCGAGCCAATCCTGGAGGTATTGTTTCGCCTTGTCCCGTTCACCAAACTGAATGATGACTATATTGTCTGCGTCGCCTCGGTCCTGCCACTCGGGATTCGAACCCAATCGGCCATGTCTTTCGGTTATGGAAAAGAAAAACTCCGCGCCCCGCAACACACCTTCAAATAGATCTCTAATATATGTCTTCGATTCACTAGTATAAGAATATTTTATGAGCGCATTAGACAGTATCCACGAATAGATCGGGTACGATGTTTTCAACGGATAGTTGCTAGCGCACACGAGCATTTCACGCAGCCGAACCATGTCAGTGGCTATCATGCGACCAGAATTGAGTGCACCGAGAGCTCGCCACGCTGCCAATGCTAGGCCCGGGTCGTCTTGCAGCGTTTCCAAATCAAGATGACTACGCGAGTCTCCCAGGTCCTTTCTTAACTTATGTCCATCTAATTGTAACCTCGCGCGTTCCCTGTATTCGTCGCGCGCGGGATCGTCGTCATATAGCATAGCCAACTTCATTGGTAGTTCGGGATCGAGGCGGTAAGCTAGGTCTATGATCTGGTTTTCTCTAAAGGCAGTTCGCCGGGAACCTGTATTGATTATTAGACCGAACGCCTTTTTCAAAGCGCGCGAAGCAAGCTCTCGGTCCCAAGCAATCGTTAGATCGGTGATAAGAAAGAGATGACTGTAGCGGTCTTCGATAGTCGGTAAACTGTCGGTTGTTAAGTCCACATCTTTCAACAATCGCTTGGCGTGGCGGTGCTGTTTCGATGGGAGGCTAACGGCCAGTTCGGCCAGTACAAAAATTCGATCGGCCATATTACTGATTGACTCGCCCTCCGCTATGAGTTTGGCCCACGTTACGTCGGGAGATGCTGAAATTCGCAACGCCTCTGCTTTGCAGAGAATTTGGTATCCCGCATGTTGTATCCGGTTTGGGAGAGGCAATCGCCGTTCGGCAATTTCGAGCATCCGCCGGGTAATGTCTGCTTTCTGGTCCCGAGTCAGATGAATCGATGTTCGAGGTGCTGTGACGGCTGACGCGATGCTGTGGAAAATCCTATAAATTGTAAAGTCTTCGTCGGTTTCGTCACACAATTGTAGTAAATTCTGAATATCAGAAAAGGTGAGACGTGAGGCGGTTGAATTTGTGTCGTCAAAGGGTTCTCCAGGCGGTTGTTTTCGTAACAGGGCGAAGCTGAGGGCTGACGTGCAATCCGCTTGCACGGATGCGGGGAATGCGGAAATCCCACTTCGGGCCCGATCTCTGTCGTCAAGCCACACCGCGGGATAGGCATACCGCCATGCCTGATATGCGGTCGCGCAATCCTTCCCGGAGAGATTAGCAAGTGCCGGCCACACGTGTTCGTTCACTACGTCGGAGAATGCGCGAGATTCTCCTGCGCGCCAGAGATAAAACGCTAGGCTGGACAATAAAGTGACCCGCTCTTGTAAATCTGGTACTCTAACAGCCATGCGGCAAACCCTGTCTATGTCGGTGGCCACAAGGAGTTTAGATTCCGCTAGTGCGTAGGCTGCTTTCATCAAGAGATCCACGACGTAAATGATACCCTGTTCGACATCCTCGCTTCCAGAAACCAATCTGCTTTCTGTGGCCAAAGAGTCAAACACGGTTTTTGCCAAGTCGGGGCGTTTCTGTCGTAGTGTGGGCACCAGTTGACAGGCTGTTCGGTATTTGGCTCGAGGGCTGGCGATGGAATCAAACGCGGCTAGGAGGCTGTCATCCACAGAGGTACGAAAAACGTCGTTATCCTGTGAACTACCAAGTGTAACCGCGATTTCGGCAAGACACTTCGTTTTGATTACTGCGGAAGAACATGCCGCTAAACGAGGGAAAACGCAGTTTAGATCGATCGACGGGCGAGTGCCGGCGTCTACATCAAGACAGAAGCGCTTTACGGTGTCCCAGATCGCGGCGTCGAACTGCTCGCAGGGGCCCATTTCATTGAGTGCGGCAAACAATACGGCGCTATTGAGAGTAATTGTGGTGGCCTTGCACATTGAAGCCACTATTTCGCGAAATGCGCTAGTTCGACGGTCTATGGTGTTAAGGCGACGAGAAACGTCGAGCGCGGCTTCCGGTTTAGAACTTGCTAGTGCCGTAATGGTATCCTTAAGTATCTCGAACTGTTCCGCACTAGCTGCGAGTATTTCGGTAAGTGTTTGGGCGAACTCAGTGTCCACCATAGCGCCGACGTCGGACAATTGGTCCAACTTTCGCGAAGGGTCGAACTTGTGTAGCTCGGCGATGAACCATGCGAGGCAAGTGATTCTAGTCTCCAATTCGTCAAGGGAGTCAATTGGGTCTAAATATAGTTCTTCGAGACGGTCTACTGTTCGGGCGAGATCGCCATCTGCGTAATTGCATCCCGCCAAGCGGAGCTGTAGTCGGACATAATCGACGATTGGGCCCTTGTTTCGTATAACCTCCTTTTGCCCGTCAAGCATGGCGACGATGCGCCGACATCTGTCTCGATCGACTGCGTACGGAAGGGGTGCAGAAAGTTCGCGATAGACCGCGGCGGTCGGGGTGAATTGCGGGGTAGCGATGGCGTCGTGGATGCCTACTTCAACCACATCGAGTGCATCACTTCGTAACGGATGTCGCGCAACCCACTTTCTCAGGATGAACAACCTTTCACTAGAATCGCTAATGGAGTGGGTTACGTCTAGGACGTCGGCGGCTGACTTCGGATGGAAGAAAATCTCGCTGGCGTCCAACAGGCGGCGAAGTTTCTCGTCGACCATGAGGTCTTTCGGAACGGGCGGTAAGGGACTTTCGCTACCGCGTGTCTCGTGGGTGTTTTTGGTCCTGAGTGCAGCTACGGTGACTCTCGCCAAGGCAAGTTCAAATGAACCATCGTCCACTTGGGAATGCGTGACCGTTTTTAGAAGGTTCAACGCGAGCTCGGCGTCGATCGGATAGAGATCGGTGGCGATATCTATCCCTTCTTCTGTGGGCAAAGACCCAAGATCGAGACTTTGGTAGATCTGTCGGATCTCTTCCAATATTGGTGTCGCGTCAAAACCGGGGCTGTTGGAAAGTGCGTCAACGGTAACTGCTAATAGGCGCATACGTTGTGTGAGTAGCGGTACATCGTTGGCGACCGCGAGAGCTCCGTCGACATCGCCGACTGCGCTGCGCGCTCGGATCTCGTGCTCTATACCGGTTGTCTGTGAAGCCTGTTGAATTATTGACCTAGATAGTGAGTAGGTGGTGAGTGCGCGGTCTCGTCGCGCTTGGTGGCATATATTTATGGCGCTGCGCAGCGTTGGTTCTATTCCGGCTGCAGTTCGTGTCTTGAGTAGTATGGTGGCCAGTCGGCGCTCATGTAGCCAATCCACTAGTGCGTCCGTTTTTCCCGCACGTTCTAAATACGTTGGGAGTTGAGTCAGTGATTCGGGTGAATCTGGCTTCTGGAGTAACATTTCGGCGATGGCTTCGGTGGCCTCGGATACGAGTGCTCCGAGGTTCCGGTCGGCAAAACTTCGGAAAGCGTCCGACGAAAACTCCCAACCCTTCGCCTTCTCTGAGTAGAGAAGAAATGGTAGCGAACTAAACGCGTTGTCGATATTCGTTTTGGTTGTTCCACAATGAGCCGCGAGAGTCTGTGAATCTACAGGAGAGCCGTAAGCCACAATAAATCCCAAGGCTCGATGGATCTCCATAGGTGACTGGGAGATGACAGTCCATTCGGTTTCGAAGAGAGACTCAATGTCTGTGGGGAATTCATTCAGAATCTCAGAGACGTCTTCTGGATTGGAAGCAAGGCGACGCCTCACACTTGCGAGGATGGCCGGTACCCCGCCAAATACCGGGTGAATTTCAGCTCGCAACTTGTCATCTGTTACTAAGTCCTTAAAATACTCGTTGGTCTCATGCGGGCTAAACGGCGGTAACGGATATGATTTCGCTCGTAGCGTTCGCTTGGTAGCGCCGCTAAGTACGTCGCTCATTTCCCCACTGAATAGGAACCTGAATGGTTTGATTCCGAGTGGTAGAAGGTTCAATAATGCTTGGCGGATTGAGTCGTCGGCAGATGGAATATGGTGAAAACCGTCAACAATGATGTACCCCGGGTTACGGGCACGGTCCAGTACACGGGCACATTTACCCCACAAATTACGAAGATCTCCGTCGGTTGGGTCGCGGTTGTCGGGTAGCCGCCTGTCGGTTAAGTACCAGTGAACTTGGTCTGCCAAGTCATGGCGCGCAAAAACTGGGTCGTAGGCTAATCTGCTAGGCGCTTTGAGGAATAGTCCAAAACACGGTTCGTCGACACTATCGGCAAACTCTAACAAAAGAGTGGTCGTTCCCCAATTCGATGGTGCTTCGACGCATACAACGTCGGTATTCGAGACAAACATGTGGGCTAGCGTTTGAATTAGGTGTGGTCGGCGAACGTGCGGGTTCGGGAGTGCCGGCGCAGTCAAGGAGACATCCAGAATTCTGGCGGTGCTTCGGGTCATGTTCTTTCTTTAAGCTCGGTTTGGCGGTCCCGCATCGCGGTGCGCCTGGGGATGACGAGGCGAAGACCGTAGTCAGATGGCAACTGTGTGACATCAAAAGCAACTGCGTGCAAGGAACGAAAGGCGCAACAACCCTGCAGATTATAGGTTACACGTGAGTTCGGATAATTATCACAAACTGGCATCAGTAGTGCGTCTTTGTCAAGGTGTCGAACCGACGCTCGCTGTCAACCCTTTGCTGGGCCATGTCTCGCCTCGGCTCCGGCTTCGTGTGGGTGAGGTGTTGGGGTGAGGACCCAGTAGGGGTTAGATCGGGCGTCTGATGGGAGGGGGGGGTGCCATCACCCTTGGCATCAACGAAAATAAATTGGGGTGTAAACCGTGTTCGCGGTTTGTTCTGTAAACTGTGTTCGGCTCGTACACTGGTGTCTCGGAACGGCTTTGTTGCACGAAAAACGGTAACTCGTTAGAAAACAATAGTTTACGAAATTTGATAGCAAAACGCTAACTTACTGTAAAACAACGACTTATAGATATTCATGCAACAACGCCTCTCGGAACTGAAGTCCCCGGGCAGGTGCGGAATGTGTCGCCACTCAAAAGGCTATGCTGCGGATAGGAGCGATGTCGATGTATAGAAAAAATATGGCACCGATATCGGTACTATGCGGTTCGCTGAAATCGTACGCAAGGGTCCAGCAGATTCCTGATGAATCGTTTGCTGTCGCACCGAATCGTTCGGGAATGCTCAGAGTACCGTTATAAAGGATAAAGGGTTTCGGCGCGTTTCAGGGGCTTCCGCCACATAGGGACGGTGGACGCCCGAACCCGCCCCATTTTCCGCCAGATTCCCCTTGCCTGAGGACGAGAGAACGCATTTTTTATTCCCCTTGATCCGCAGACTTGCAACGCTTCCAGAAGGTTGCGCCACACTCAGAACATTTCACAGGAGGGACAAAATGACTTCCAACCAAGACTGGTGGCCAGATCAACTGAGCCTGAAGGCTCTCCGCCAGAATTCTCCTCTGTCCGATCCGATGGACGAGAATTTCGACTATGCCGAGGCGGTTAAGACCCTCGACGTCGATGCACTGAAAAAGGACGTCGAAGAGGTGATGACCACCTCGCAAGACTGGTGGCCAGCCGACTACGGCCACTATGGGCCGCTCTTCATTCGCATGACGTGGCACGCTGCCGGCACGTACCGCATCAGCGACGGCCGCGGCGGTGGCGGCTCCGGCCACCAACGCTTTGCGCCCCTCAACAGTTGGCCCGACAATGCGAGTCTGGACAAGGCGCGCCGCTTGCTCTGGCCGATCAAGCAGAAGTACGGCCGCAACCTCTCTTGGGCCGACCTGCTCATCTTCGCCGGCAACTGCGCGCTGGAGTCGATGGGGTTCAAGACCTTTGGTTTCGCTTTCGGACGCCCGGACGTCTGGGAGGCGGACGAGACGGACTGGGGCGACGAGACGACGTGGCTCGACGATGAGCGCCACGACGCCGACGGCGAGCTTCAGGGACCGCTCGGCGCCGACCACATGGGCCTGATTTACGTGAACCCGGAGGGGCCGAACGGCAACCCAGATCCGTGCGCTGCAGCACAGTACATTCGCCAGACGTTCAAACGCATGGCCATGAATGACGAGGAAACGGTTGCGCTTATTGCCGGCGGCCACACGTTCGGCAAAGCACATGGCGCTGCCGCTGAGGATAATGTCGGTCCCGAACCGGAGGGGGCCAGCATGGAGGAGCAAGGCTTCGGCTGGACGAACAGCCACGGCAGCGGCAAAGCCGGTGACACGATCACCAGCGGCTTGGAAGGGGCCTGGACCAATAACCCGGTGAAGTGGGACAACAACTTCATGGAAAACCTGCACGCCCACGAGTGGGAACTGACGAAGAGCCCTGCTGGTAAATGTCAATATGCCCCCAAGAATGCCGATGAAGTAGCCACCGTGCCGGACGCGCACGATCCGTCGAAGAAGCACGCCCCCATGATGCTCACCACAGACCTTTCACTGAGGGAAGACCCGGACTACGCGCCGATTTCCAAGCGCTTCCTCGAAAACCCCGCAGACCTCGAAGACGCCTTTGCCAAGGCGTGGTTCAAGCTGCTCCACCGCGACATGGGCCCCCTTAGTCGGTATGTCGGGCCCTTGGTTCCCACAGAGCCGCAGTTGTGGCAAGATCCCGTCCCCGCCGTGGATCACGAGTTGGTCGGGGAGCAGGATGTCGCCGACCTCAAGGCCAAGGTCCTCGCCTCGGGATTGTCCGTTTCGCAACTGGTCTCGACCGCTTGGGCGGCGGCGGCATCGTTCCGCGGCACCGACAAACGCGGTGGAGCGAACGGCGCACGCATCCGCCTCGCCCCGCAAAAGGACTGGGAAGTAAACGATCCGTCCGCGCTCAACGAGGTGCTGCAGGCGCTGGAGCAGATCCAGGCGGATTTCAACAGCTCGCAGGACGGTGGCAAAAGGGTCTCCCTCGCCGACCTGATCGTCTTGGCCGGATGCACGGGCGTCGAGCAGGCTGCCCAGAACGCCGGTCACGACGTGCAGGTTCCCTTTGCACCGGGGCGCACGGACGCGTCGCAGGAGTGGACCGACGAGGAGTCGTTTGCCGTGCTCGAACCCACCGCAGACGGGTTTCGCAACTACCTCCAAGTAGGGCAGGAAGGTAAACCGGAAGACCTGCTGGTGGAGCGGGCATGCCTGCTGACGCTGACCGCTCCCGAGATGACGGCGCTCGTTGGCGGCCTGCGCGTCTTGAATGCGAACACCGGGCAGTCTGAGCACGGAGTGTTTACCGATCGACCGGGGACGTTGACCAATGACTTCTTCGTGAATCTGCTCGACATGAACACCGAGTGGAGCGCGACCTCCGCAGCGCAGGACGCGTTCGAGGGACGCGACAGCCAGACCGGTGATCTCAAGTGGACCGGCACCAGGGTAGACCTCGTCTTCGGTTCAAACTCCGAGCTCCGAGCATACGCGGAAGTCTATGGATGCGACGATGGGCAGGAGGCGTTCGTGCGCGACTTCGTGGCCGCGTGGGACAAGGTGATGAATCTCGATCGCTTCGACTTGGCGTAATCTCAGCGGGTGCCCGCAACCTCAGCGCTGGTGGCAGTGGCTCCGGCCACCAGCGCTTCACTTCCCTGAATAGCTGGCCGGACAACGATAACCTCGACAAGGCGCGCCGCTTGCTCTGGCCGATCAAGCAGAAGTACGGCTGCAACCTCTCTTGGGCAGACCTGCCCATCTTCGCCTGCGGACGCCTGGACGTCTGGAGGCGGACGAGACGGACTAGGTCACAAAAACACAATGTCAGATATCGGAAAATTCTTTCGCGAAAACGGCTACTATTTCGCCAAAGGGATCTACTCCGCTGAAGAGGTTAAGGTGATGGAAAGCGACTTTGATCGGGTCGTGGATCAGCTCCTCAAAAGCGATGAGAACATCAATGCTCGCTGGAAAAGCAGATTAACGGATGCCCTTGACGGTGGTGAATCTGTTATCATCCATACCCACAATATTCAGGGCTTCTCTGCTGTTTGGATGCAGGCGTTCTTGCAAGAGAAGTTTCTCGATACCACTGAAGCCATCCTCGGACCGGATATCATGCTTCACCATTCCAAACTCTTCTGCAAACCGCCAGAGACAGGTTCCCCGTTTCCGATGCACCAAGATTGGCAGTACTTCCCCTCTGTCAAAGACACGATGATAGCTGCTATCATCTACGTCTCAGAAGCCACTGATGAGATGGGGTGTGTACGGGTCTACCCAGGTTCTCACAAGCAGCTCGGACGCACAGGTGGCATGATAGGAGACGGTGCTAATGCTGAAGTTACGGATCGATACCCGATTGAGAACGCGACCGTTTTAGAGGCGGAACCGGGAGACGTGCTTTTCTTTAGTTACTTTACCCTGCACGGTTCAATGCCAAACTATTCCAGCAAAACGCGGAAAAGCGTTCTCGTCCAGATGCACGCTGGTGACGATGAAATCGAAGCAGAAAATAGCCACACCAACGTCCAATTGGTACTTCGCGGCTGGAACCATCTCGCAACCCGCTCCTCTGTTGGAGGAATTAGATAGGGAGACCTCAGCCCCATGAGGCGACGCAGGACGATCTACCACAACGACGCGCGGCACTCGTACCTGTGGCACTTCGAGCCGCCCATGCGCCTCGAGGACGCCTGGATACCCATCGACGAGGTGGCGGGCACGGCCGTCGATACCTTCAGCTACTGCGTCGAGCGGGGAGACGGCGCCTTCTACCCCACGAAGGTGGGGAAGATGTTCGCCGTCGAGGACGGCAAGCCGCAGTCGGAGCAAAATTACGTGTGGCGGGCAGCGGCGTGCATGCTCAGCCTGATGGAGCGCGGCCTCGACCCACTGCGGGTGCTCGTCGACCGCGCCCACGAGCACGGCCTAGACTTCATCGCCAATCTGCGCCTGCAGCGGCTCGGCGGCGTGTACCCGGAACTGGAGATCGAAAACGGTGGCGCCGGCTGGGCCGAGGAGCGCGTCCAAGATCTCAAATACGATGTGCTGCGCGAGCTCGTCACCGAATACCCCATCCAAGGTGTCGAGCTGGATTTCACGGCAGCCTTCAGCGAGCGCGGATTCTTCTACTTCAGCGACGGAGGGACTCCCGAAAACACGGCGGCCATGACCGAGTGGGTGCGGCGCTCGGCGGAGATGGTGCGCTCGCGGCCGGGCGAGCCGGGCCTGATCGGCGCGCGGATCTTTCCCACGGAGAAGGGCAACCTCGAGCAGGGTCTCGACGTGAGGACGTGGCTCGGCGAGGGGCTGCTCGACTTTGTCGTGCCGGTGGCCTACATCTACACCGTTCTCGATCCCGACATGCCCTTCGACTGGGTGGTCGGGCCGGCCCACGACGCGGGTGCCTCCGTCTACGGATTCCTACAGCACTACACACAGGAACAAATCGTCGGTGCCAGCGGCAGGCGGTACCCCAGCTTGGAGCACTTCCGGGCCGCTGCGGCCAACTACTGGGAGAAGGGCGTCGACGGCCTGTACACTTGGATGATGGACTGGCCCCTCGGCGACGCGGAGCGCAACATCCTCACCGCGATCGGCTCGCCGCAGCTCGTCCGCGAGCGCGACAAGCGCTATGCCTTAGCCCGCAAGTACGACGGCGCAGCGCGGGTCGACTATCGCCACCACATCCCGCACGAGCTTTCCCCGCCTCTCCCCACCGCGGCCCACCAGATCCCCTTCACCATCGCCGACGACATCGCCGCGGCCGACAGCCGCGTCAGCGGGACGACGCTGCGCATCTACCTGACCAACGTCGTATCCGCGGACCGGTTCAACATCTCCCTGAACGGACACTCGCTGGCCGGCGAGACGTGCCGCCGCGTCTGGAAGCAGGACGACGCCTATCCCTACACCAACCCGCGAAACCACTGGCTGGAGTTCGATCTCGTCGCCTGCGTGCCCCGCAAGGGCGAGAACCTTCTGGAGGTGTCGCTGGAGAGCCGACCGGACGGCCTGACCGGAAGCGTCACCATCCAGGAGGTAGAGGTGGAGGTGCGCTATAGCCCGTATCCGGTGGGGCTAGGGGGTTCCACTCACGATCTGAGGTGACGCATAGAGATCAGGCCTGGCCTCGTTCGCTGTGAAGCAGCCGGACGATCGCGCTTTCTCTATTAATTCTCTCGAAACCTCGGTCACGATTATGCCTTCCACAGGCGCGTGTTCGTCGATGAACTCGCCGTTCGGATCGATCGCGAAGGCAAGCCCTGGAAACCATGCGTTGCCGCTCTTTCCAGCCTGATTGGCGTAGAAAATGTAGAGCGCATTGTCCACGGCCCTTGCTGGCAGGACTTGGGCGGCCAACTGTCGATGTTCGGCGGCCTGTTCAGTCTGATCGCCGTCGGGGGTGACGTTGTCAGCACAGCCGCTTGCACCCACAGCGAGGAGGAAAAAGTCCGCGCCCTCCTGTGCGGCGGTGCGAAAAATCTCCGGAAACCTCAGGTCGTAGCAGATCCCCACGCCAAAGGTCCAGCCTTGCGATGTCACGACGGGGAACTGGCTCCCCGGTTCGAACCAGGCCCGCTCGGTTGCATTCGGGATGTGCAGTTTGGTGAAGGTCGCGAGGTACCCGCCGGGCCCTACGATGTAGGCGCTGTTGCGATAGCGCTCGCCCGCCGGCTCGATGGTGCCGACGACAAGGGTCATGTCGAGTTCGCGGCAGAGCGATTCGAGGAATGGAACCGATGTCTCGGCCGCTGCTTCGGCGATCCGCATGGACTCCTCGGGAGGAATGTCCGACTTGTTCATCGAGCCCGTGATGCACTCTTCGGGAAAGAGCGCAAACGCGGCACCTTGCTCGCGAGCCTTGCTCGACCACTCGGCAATCCGGTCGAGGTTGGCCGTGGGGTCGCCCATCGCGCTGTGCATGGCGACCGATGCGACACGTGTTTCACTAACCGGTTGTATGATCTCACGGGCCATCGCTCCCTCCCCTCGGTTCATTGGCAGTGTTTACGCCCTGTCCCATTCCGCATGAACGGTCTTGTTGAATTCATTCGGCCCTGATCCACGCGGAACCGTAGTCGTTATCAAGCTCACGATACATACTGTGGGCGTGATCTACGGTGCCTTCGCCGTTTTGAACCGCGTATTCGAGTACCATGGACGGGCTGGTCACGCGGAAATACGCAGCGCCCAAGACACCCTGGCGTCCCCACCATCCAAAGTATGTGTCCTCGATCTCGGCCACCACGGTCTTCATTTTCTCGGCGTAGTCGTCATTGTTCATGAAGCCCAAACGGGCCGCGATCACATCCAGGAGTAGCGTTCTCTGCATAGCTGTAAGTTCGCTGCCCTTGATGCCTTCCGGCGCGGCTGTTGTGCTATACTTTCCTGGCCTCAGCAAGAGGTCGATGGGCCGCTCGGCACGAACGGCTTGCCCTCTCTGCTCGTCCGTGAGGCTATCCATGAACACTTGCGCCGCCGCAGTTTCCCTCTGCGTAATGAAGATGTCGTCCCCATCAAGGCGCAAGTGCAGCGGCTGGCCGCCGGTCAGCATTGGTGAAAAGGAAACGTCCGGTCCGAATACTGTGGCGTTTATTGCGAGATGGTGCCCGCCGAACTGGAACATCCAGGGCTCTGTAGTTGACGGTTCACCGAGGAATGCAGCGTAAAAGTACTCACTGCCGTATTTCATGACTCCGAACAGGTCTCCTGAGATCAGCAAGTCTTCTGCGGCCAGTTGATAAGTGATGTTTTCCACACCGTCTTCACTTAGGAGTTCCCCAAGGAGCTTGTCGAGATTCGCCCGCTGTGATTCAGAGAGAGCACCGAGCTTTACACCACCACGCGGAACCATACCCTCAGGGAAGTTGGACCAGTTTGAACGCTGTGCGTTATCGGTAAACCTATATGTCGCCGCCTGTCTCTGATTGTCGTCCAGTGAGTCTAGAAAGAGATTTGCAGCCGCTACGATGGCCACGGTCTTCTTGTCTGCTGCAGGCACGTTGTAAACGTGCCTGAGATTCATCTCTACTGGTGAGGGAGCCGCTCCAAAAAAGACCCCAGCCGCAATATCGGGGCGAAAGAACAGGTAGACGAAAATTGCGGCAACGATAATCACTGCACCCAGAAGGTAGATCGACACACGTTTCATGGATCCTCTTTAGAATAACCATACCCCTTATCACCACGGTAATGGTAATATATGGCGCGGTGCTCGAGGCGGGAATGCTGGTTGATCAGAATCAACTGCTCCACTCGTTTCCTCTCCTCGGGTGTCAGATCCCGTAATGAGATGGCGTATCTGTCTTGGTCAGGGCCCTCTCTCTTCCACGATTTGCAGTTCGGCAGTATCCACTTCGCTGGCTCCGAAATATCCCAATGCATATCGCTGAGGATTGGTCAGATTCTCTATGTTGCCCCTAATCAACGACGCAGGCGTAGGGAAGAGGGGATCTTGCCCTGTTTCCTCGAAGAGCAGGAAGTAATATTCAAAGGCCTCTTTCGATAAGGAGAGCTGTCTCACGAGGACCAACTGATCCGATTTTACCGTGGCTTCTTGGTTGGGTTCGAAACCGATGACGTGCTCTCCGTCAAAAAACTCATCCGATCCGACAAAGTTGAGCGAATTGCCAGGATCGGGCTCTGCCTGCAGTACGCCGTCCGCGAATTGCTCCCACAAATAGTAATCTTCGCGACCTAGGACGTCTTGATAGTCGATCTTTACTCGAATGCCTCCGTCCTCGAACGAATTGGCCTTCTCAAACTGCTGGTAGATCGAGTCGATGGGCGCGACGGGAAGTAGTGTTTCGACTGCTCGATAGGATTCGCCGTTAAGGTCAATTTCAAGGGTGTAGGTCCTGCCAACTTCTGGCCGCATGTCCCTGTTTTCGTACATGCCGGCTTGGCGCAAGGACTCAGCGAAGAGGTAGGTGGTACCCTCATCGTCGTGTACGATCACCTCTGCTCCGCTGACCACAGGTGTGGCTTCATTGCTGAAATAGGGGGCTGTGGTAGACAATCTGATTGACTGCGCGACTGCGCGATCATCTTGGTGGCGCTCGATGCGACCTTCAACGACGAGTCGTTCCGGTCCTGCTTCTACATCGATATTGACGACTCTCTCACATCCCATGAGCACGGGGACTGACAGCCAGATGGTGATTAGCATGTTTTTCATATTTAGAAGTTCCGGTTGTAGGTTATGCTGGGCAGGATTCCGAAAAGGGATGTTTGTACGGCTTCGGTGACAAGCTTGTCGTTCTCGTTTTGCCGCACGTACACTGAGGCGGAGTTGCGTCGGTTGTACACGTTGTAGATGGTAAAGGCCCAACTGTTTTCATTGGCTGTCGTGTAGGTCAGTCCCAGATCCAGGCGGTGATAGGCTGGCAGGCGAGCCCCATGGCGGGTCTCGTACTGAGGAACAATAAAATTGGCGAATTCGTAGCGGCTGGCCGGAAAGGTGGAGGGCGTACCTGTGGCAAGGACGAGATTCGTCGATAGCGACCAGCGGGGTTTGAGCGCGTATACCGTTGTTAGGGTCAGGTCGTGTGTCTTGTCGTTGCTGGCTGGATAGTACCTCCCGTTGTTGATGCCCGGATCGCCGTTACCTAGTCCAGGGACTTGTCGCTCGGTGCGCGACCACGTGTACCCCAACCAACCGGTTAATTGTCCGGTGCGCTTGCGCACCATCAGCTCTACGCCGTAGGAACGGCCCTCGCCCTTTAGTAGCTCGGTTTCCAGGTTGTTGTTGACGGTCAGGTCGGCTCCGTCGACGTAGTCGATCTGGTTGTTCATTTTCTTGTAGTAGGCTTCGATCGAGGCTTCGTACGTGTTGTCCTGGAGATTTCGGAAGTAGCCGGCGGCGATCTGGTCCGCTGCTTGCGGCTCAACAAAAGGTCCGCTGGGTCTCCAGATGTCCAATGGCTGGGACGCGGTAGTATTGGAGATGAGGTGGATATACTGCCGGATGCGATTGTAGCTCACCTTGATCGAGCTGGCCTCGGTCAAGGACCATCGTGCCGACGCTCGGGGCTCCAGACCAGCAAAGCTCTGTATGTTTTCCCTCTCCCCAAACGAGATGACGCTATCGACCACGCCCGCTTCGTACCGGCCTAGGGTCTCGTTGTAGACGATGGGTTGATTATCGCGATAGGCGGGAAGGTCTTGGGCACCCTGGCGTCTGAACGCTGAGAGACGCAACCCATATTGGAGGGAGATAGAGTTGGTGATTTGATGGTCCAGGCTGAGGTACGCGCCTGGCTCTATGGCGTTTTGTTGATCCAGTTCCGTTGGCACAACAGAGGACACTTCCCCAATGGGTTTGATAGTGCCGGGGATAAAGCTGTAATGGATGGTACTCGCGCCGAAGTTGACCGCATTTCCTTCGCTCAGTGAGTAGGAAAAATCCGCTTTGAGCTTGTAGTTGGTTATGTGTGATAACCAATTGTGTTCCGCGCCTGCCGTGAATGTATCGCTATCGTAGCTGTACCTGCTGAACACTCCCGTGAAATTCGCGAAGAGTCGCCGGCTGAAGAGGTTCCAGCGGATGGTCGCTGTGGTATTCCCCCACGCGTTGCCGAAGATATCCGCTACTTTGAACGCGTCTCTGCCGCGATAACCCGAGACAAAGAGCCGGTTGTTGTCGTTGATATTGTAGTTGCCTTTGAAGTTGACGTCGTAGAAGTGGGCGGTGCTCTTGTCACTGCTAAACGCGTTGTAGAAGATGTCGCCGTATGAACGGCGAGCGGCGATCACGTAGGATCCGCGACCATTGGCGACCGGTCCTTCAAGGAGCAGCCGCCCCGAGAGGATGCCTATTCCCACTTTGCCGCGGAACTCTTTGGCATTGCCCTCCTTTTGTCGCACGTCCAGCACTGAAGACAAGCGTCCGCCATATTGCGCTGGGATACCGCCTTTGTAGATCTTGATATCTTTGGTGATGTCGGCATTGAAAACTGAGAAGAAGCCGAAGAGATGAGCGGCGTTATAGACGATGGCTTCGTCGAGTAGGACGAGATTCTGATCTGCTGCGCCACCGCGCACGTTGAAGCCCGCAGCCCCTTCGCGTACGGTCGTCACTCCCGGCAACAGTTGTATTGTTTGTACCACGTCTGCTTCGCCCAATACAGCCGGCGTGCGCTGTACAGTCTGTATGTCCAACTCGGCTGCGCTCATTTCGATCGATTCGACATTCTCATCGGCTTGGTGTGCGCTCACGGCGATCTGCCCCAATTCGATGACGGCTGCCCGCATTTCGATGTTGAGCACTTGATCCTGATGCGGATCTGTCGTGCGCACGATTGATTCGTAGCCGATAAAGCTAAAGCTGATTTCATGAGCTCCTGCTGGCAGTCGCAGCGAGTAATGCCCGTAGACATTCGTCGTTGTACCCACCTGAAGGGTCGTTACAACGACGTTGACGCCCGGTAGGGCTTCGCCGTCGGCCGCATCTTTGATTTGGCCGCTAACGGTGAGTGTCTCCTGGGCTGGGCTGTTTGTGATTGTCGTGAGCAGCAGACAAGCTGTTAGGAGGGATTTGTGCATAGGTTCTTTCCTGGTTAATAGCTACGTGTATGTGCGCCAAAGCCTTCTCGGTGACCATGTATTGCACCGTGCAGTGGTCATCTGACTAGCGCACAACTAATACTACGATCCGGCTGTTAACTGAGGATTGCTGCTGTGTAACGAATTGTAATAAGATGTGAACGGTGTGAGCGGTGCGGACGCACGAGTATTTCGTGCCCAGGCAGTCTCTGTCTTGCCTCAAGCGAGGATGGTAGAGGGATGCTGTTACGAGAAGCTATTTGGGGGCGCGTAGATGCGCCCTCATTATCTCTACTGCTAGTCAGTCTTTGTGTTCGTCGTTTTGGGCGAACCCTTAGTAGTCACGGATTCAGGGAAATGTGAGCAGGACGCATGTTCCTTTGTTCGGTTGGCTCGTAATATCGATCTGTCCTCCGTGTGCCTCCATGATTTTCTTGCATACGCTCATGCCCAAGCCATAGCCACCAGTTTGTTTGGAGCGAGATTTATCCACGCGATAGAAGGGCTCGAAGATGTAGGGGAGATCGTCTTTGGGGATGCCTGATCCGTAGTCTTGCACCTTGACAAGGATCTTCCCTTGCTCCCGGGCACAGGTGACTTCGATGGGATCTTTCGCATTGGAATGTCTGGTGGCATTCGAGAGGAGATTGTTGAGGACCGTTGTTACTCTTGTTGGGTCGACGCTCACTATGAGGTCTTCAGGTGAGCATTGGAGGACGACACCAGGTTTTTGATCTTGGTAATTCTTGCACGTATCCATTAGGAGATCAAGAATATTGATCGGTTCGGGTTGGAGCCCTCCATAGGAGCTGTTTAGGCGCTCAGTTTCGAGGATTTCCGTCACCATTGCTTCCATATGCTTGATGTTTCTGTGGAGGGTTTGCTTGGTCTTGTCGTGCTTGAGAAACTCCAGAGCTACTAGCATGCGCGTTAGCGGTGAGCGTAACTCGTGACTCACGTCGAGCAGCAACTGGTCGCGTGCCTGGAGTGACTCACGGATTTGCCGGGTCATATGGTTGAACGAGAGTGCGAGCTGGCCAAGCTCGTCGACGCTATTGGTCTTGATCTCAAAGTCGAGGTTGCCTTCCCCAATTGCTCTTACGCCCTCATGTAGTGCTTTTATGGGTTTGAGTTGGTTGCGAAGTATGAGGTAGATGGCGAAGAAGGAGAATATGACGAGTCCAAGTGAGATGAAATCATAGAATTCATCTTGAGGTAGATGGCCGGCTTTGAGGAGATTAAGCTGATAGTGGCCATGGTCTGATTGCAGATCTACGAATATGCCTTCGCTTTCGCTTTCTTCGCTGATCATGATCCTGACTCGATCATCCTCCTCATAGGGGATCATGGCCTCTCTCTTCTTCACCTGCATGTCGGGGTCACTTTGCCAAATGACGCCGTTGCTTTCATACCTAATGTCTACTTGTAGGCTGTCTGCTGTTTGCTGTAGTCGATGCGGATCGGGTTGTGGTCCAAGGTCGGCTACAATGCCTTGTGCGTGCCTCACCATGAGGCCTGATAGGGCCGGTAGAATGCTGCTTCGTAGTTCACGGTCTTCAAGCCAGAGGAGGAGGGTTGTCGTGATTGCGACGGCGAGGAGGAACAGTAGGGAGATCCTCAGAAAGAGCGACCGCTTGATATCGAAGAGTCTCATACTGCCTCTGTGGCGCCGAGGAACATGTATCCTGCACCGCGAATCGTTCGTATGTAGCGAGGGTTTTTCGGGTCGTCTTTTAGCTTGTTGCGTATTCTGGATATGAGGACATCAACTGAGCGGTCGAAGGCCTCCCAGTCTACTCCTCGAATACTCTGCATGATATAGTCTCGACTGAGGACTCTTCCCTGGCTTTGGACGAGCAGAGCCAGCATTTCGAATTCTGTTGTTGTGAGATTCAAGACGACGCCATCGAGTGTGGCGGTGTATTTCTCCAAGCTAATTTTGAGACTGCCGACGTGGAGAAGGTCTTTCTTGGCCGGCTTGTGCCCTCGTCTGAGGACTGCTTGTATTCTCGCGACCAGTTCTCTTGCTTCAAATGGCTTGGGTAGGTAGTCGTCTGCTCCGAGTTCGAGTCCGACGACACGATCTGTGATGTCCCCACGGGCCGTGAGCATAATAATGGGCAGCGTATTTGTTTCTCGGATGGTTTTGCACACCTTGAATCCATCCAATTCTGGTAACATGACATCGAGAATGACCAGGTCGAAGTCGCTTGTTCCAAGAAGCTCAAGACCCTTAGACGGGCTGTGCACAGCGGTTGTCTGGTAGCCGAAGTCTCCCAAGTAGGTCTCTAAGAGGTCGGTGAGTTCTTGGTCATCATCGATGATTAGTATTGAATCCATTACCATGCGTCCTATGAGTCCTTTCTTCTGTAAGGAGAAGAAAACCTTGCAGTGTAAATGGATATTTTCTGCTTTGTAACAGATTGTAACCGTGGAGGGGTGTGTTACGGTAGGGTGGGGTTCGGTCCAGGTACATGGTTTACAGTTTCTCCCATCTTGGGAGCAGCTCTCAGGAGGTGCTCTCTATGCCCTGGAACGAAGGCACCTTGCTCGACGGCAATCCGGTCGAGGTTGGTCGTGGGGTCGCCCATCGCGCTGTGCATGGCGACCGATGCGACATATGTTTTTGTGTTGTCCATAGGATCGCTCCAAGATTGATAAGGAAAGGCATATGCTGACACAAATCGATTATGGCGTAATTGCGGTCTACGCGGCATTGATGACCTGGATCGGGATTCTGGCCAAGCGGAAGTCCAGCAATGTGGACCAGTATTTCGCGGCCGGCCACGGGTTGCCTTGGTGGATGGCGGCCATCTCCCACCACGTGTCGGGGTACAGCGCGGTCGTGTTTGTGGGTTTTGCCGGTCGTGCAGCGGTCACGGGCTTCAGCATGTGGACCCTGTTTTCGCTTGGGGTGTTCGTGGCGCTGGTGCTCGGATGCCTCATCTGGGCGCCGAGATGGTCCCGGTTGAAAGTGCTGACCCCGGTGGAATACCTGGAAGCGCGCTACGGCAATTCCGTGCGGGGTCTGATAGCGGTTTCCGGCATTCTCATCAAGTTCATCGACCTCGGCATCAAGCTGTTCGCGATCTCCATCGTCGTCCACGTGGTTACCGGCTGGGAGGTGGTGCCCATCATCGTTGTTTCGGGTCTGATCACCATCGCCTACGTATTCGTTGGCGGGCTGTGGGCGACCGTACTGACGGACTTAGTGCAGTTTGTGGTACAGCTCGTCATGAGTCTGGCCGTGCTGTTCATCGCCCTCGATATGGTGGGAGGCTGGAACGCGATGTGGGACAGCTTGCCACCGGAGCGGGCCGGCTTCTTCAACCGGGAGGAGGGGATCAGCGTCAGCTTCTGGCTGGTCTACGTCGTCGTTATCATCCTCAGCTACAACGGAGGCACCTGGGGACTGGCGCAGCGATTCGTATCGGTGGAAAAGCCGAGGGATGCCCAGAAGGCGGCGAGCCTGTCGGCGATTCTCTACTTGTTGTATCCCATCGTCATCTTCGTCCCCGCGTGGGCCGCGCCGCTGCTGATGCCCGAGCACTTCGATCCGGTCACACTGCAACCCATCGCCGGCTTCGATCTGGATCAGACATATATCCTTGTAACGCAGAAAATACTGTCGACTCTGGCACCGGGGCTGATTGGACTGCTGGTATGCTCCATGTTTGCCGCGACCATGTCCATGATCGACAGCGATATCAACGCCCTTGCCGCGGTGTTCACCAAGGATTTCTACCAGCGCAACTTCAAGCGCGAGATCGACGACAGGGCGTTGTTCAGGGCGGGAATGATCACGACGGCGATTTTCGGTATCGCGGTTCTGATAACCGCCATTGTGATCTCCCAGAGTCAGGGCATGAACAAGGTGTTTTCTCTGACCGTAAAACTGTTCGGCGGCCTCCTGTCGCCCATCGCGATCCCATTGATGCTCGGGATGATATGGAAACGCCCGACTGCGCGGGGCGCAATCCTGTCGTTTATCGGCGGCGTGATCACCTATTTCATTATGATTCAGTACACCGACAGGTTTGAGATTTACACCGGGGTGGAAATCCTCGTTGCGCTGGCCATCTACTTTGGCGAGGGGTATATCGGCAAACGCAGCCTTGAAAAGGAGGCGGAGGTAACGGCGTTGTTCGATAAGATCCGGGCCTGAAACATCGGCATCTAGCGAACGAAACCCGCCGTTGACATTCGAAGATGACCGCTCGGTCCGGTCCGTTCAACACAGGTAGTCGACGCAGGTGGCGGCGTGGACCTTCAGCACCTGCCCGAACTCCGACTCGCGGATCTGCTCGTCGGGAACGGCGATGTTCTCCAGGTCCGTGCCGTAGATCGCCGCAGGGATGCCCCGGCGCCACCAGAAGCGGGTATCCGTGGAGCCGTAGCTGACGTTGGCCTCGATCTCACGCCCCGTGATCCGTCGCGCGTTGGTGGCCACGGCCTGCACGATCTCCTCGTCGGGGGCCGAATAGGCCGACTCCAGACACACCACCCACTCCACGTCGATCTCCCCGCGGTCGAGGCCCGTGCCGGCCAGCACCTCCTCCACCTTCTCCTGCAGATCCTGTGTGGACACGCCGACCGGCGTACGCAGGTCGATCTCCATGCGGCAGGCCGTGGGGATCGTGTTGCTCTGCACGCCGCCCTGGATCACGCCCACGTTGACCGTGGTCGAGTCCGCCACCCAGCCCTTGCCCGCCAGCCCGCCGTCGCGCACCTCCCGGTCCCGGCCCCGGGCGACGGCCGCGGCCACCTCGGGCGGGGTCTCGAGACGCCAGCCCTTCAGCGTCAACAGGGCCGCGGCCACGGTCATGGCCCGGGCGATGGCGTCGTCCTCCACGGGCACCGCCGCCAGCCCGCCGCCGTGGCGGGTCTCGACGACCAGCGTGTACTTGCCCTTGTGGCCGATCAGCACCTGGTCCATCCTCGTGGGCTCGCTGTTCAGGCAGGCGTCGCCGCGGGTCATGGGCACGTGCTCCAGCAGCCAGTCCGAGCCCCAGAACCCACCTGTCTCTTCGTCGCCCACCAAGGTCAGCGTCAACTGCCCGCGGATCGGGACGTCGAGCTCGTGGAGCAGCACCAACGACAGCAGGGAGGCCACCGATCCGGCCTTCATGTCACCGACGCCGCGGCCGAGGATGCGGCCGTCCCGGCACTCACCGGAGTAGGGATCAAAGGACCAGGCCTCTGGGTCGCCGGCCGGGAACTGGTCCAGGTGGCCGTTGAGGACGAGGTTGCGGCCGGCCTGGCGGCCCTCGATCCAGGAGACCAGGCTCTGCACCGTCGGCTGCGGCTCGTACACGTCGGCCGGCAGCCCCTTCGACTTCAGGTAGCGGGTTAGGTAGGCGACACAGGCGCTGGTGTCGCCGGGCGGGTTATCGGTGGGGATGGCGACGACGTCCCGCAGCACGCCTTGGAACTCCGGCAGTCTGCGGTCGACCTCGGCGAACAGGCGTTGCTTCAGGTCTTCTGTGGTCATGCAAGCCACTCCGGTGGTGTCTGGGCAACGAGATGGATAGAAATTATAAAGGGCCTTTGAGGGGAGCTGGTCAAGCGGTGGGCCGTCTTGCCCCTCCCTACTTGTTCACAGTCGCCGCCCTGATTTATCTTCTCGCCAGAGCCAGAAGACGGTGACGCCCCCCGCAATGGAGAGGAGTTTGCGGTGAAGTTGAAAATTGCCACTTGCCAGTTTCCCGTCAGCCGGGACCTAGAACGCAATTTCAAATACGTCGTGCGCCAGATGAAATACGCCAGTGAGCAAGGTGCTCATCTGGCGCATTTTTCCGAGACCTGTCTGGGGGGATACGTCGGAGTCGATCTCCCTTCCTTCGACCACTACGACTGGGATCTGCTGCGCCAGTGCACTGAGGCGATCGCGGACTTGTCCCGCAAGTTGAAGCTGTGGGTCATTCTTGGCTCCAATCATCGCCTCACGGGCAGACACAAGCCGCACAACAGTCTCTACGTCATCAATGATCGCGGCTCTGTGGTGGACCGCTACGACAAGATGTTCTGCACCGGGAAGGTCGGCTCAACGCCGGGCGATCTGGATTTCTACAGCCCAGGGTCGCGCTTGGTTACATTCGAAGTAAGAGGAATTAAATGCGGTCTGCAGATATGTCACGACTTTCGCTACCAAGAGTTGTACAGAGAATATAAAAAGCTCGGCGTCCAACTCGTCTTGCACTCCTATCACAATGGGGGCATGACCTCGAGAATGAAGGAGAAATACAGGAACATTTGGGGAATAATGGTTGCAGCGACCATGCAGACCTATGCGGCCAACAACTATATGTGGATCAGCGTCAACAACACTACGAGACGCGAAAGCAGCGGTTCCAGCTTTGTCGTCCGGCCCGACGGTCTGATCGACGGCCGATTGCCACTGCACCGGCCCGGGGTCTTAATATCGACCATCGACCCCAGAGAGAAATTTTACGATGCGTCGGAGGCGTGGCGCGAACGGGCCATGCAAGGGGTCTACCACAGTGGAATCCTAGTGCAAGACAGGCGCTCGACGGACCGAACTAGCTTTTAAGTATATTGAAGGGAGAACCTCCATGCTGATCGTCGATTCCCATCTCGATATCGCGTACAACGCGCTCGACTGGGACCGGGACTTGCTCCAGCCCATCGCCAAAATACGCGAGGCCGAAGCCGGAATGGGGCAAAAGGGCCGCGGCCTGAACGTAGTGAATTTCGCCGAACTGCGGCGCGGCGGGATCGGCCTCTTCTTCGTCACGGTGCACTGCCGGCTCGCTTCGCAGGGAAGGCGCTTTGCCGGGGTGCGCACCCAGGACATCGCCTACGCCAAGTGCAAGGGCGAGTTGGCCTACTACCGCCTGATGGAGGCCAAGGGCGTCCTGCGCCAGATACGCGATCGCACCGAACTCGACGCCCATCTGGCCGAGTGGGACGACGATCCGCAGGCGACCCCGCTGGGGTTTGTCCTCAGCATGGAAGGGGCAGACGGCATCGTGGCACCCGAACAGGTGGCCGAGTGGTGGGATGAAGGCCTGCGGGTCGTGAGTTTGTGTCACTACGGAGTCAGCGCCTACGCCCACGGAACGCAGGCTCCCGGCGGCCTGACGGCCAGAGGCCGCCCCATGCTCGAAGCGTTGGAGGCGGCCGGGGTAATCCTCGATGTGAGCCACTTGGCCGAGCAGGCATTCTGGGAAGCCCTGGAGATTTTCACCGGTCCCGTGCTGGCTACTCACAACTGCTGCCGGGCCCTGTGCGACCACGACCGCCAGCTCGACGATCAACAGATCAAAGCGCTGGCACAGCGCGGCGGCGTCATTGGCACAGCCATGGACATCTGGATGATCTCCCCCTTGTGGGACCGGGCCGCCATGGACAACACCGGCATCACGCTGGAGACCGCGGTAGACCACATCGACCACGTCTGCCAGCTAACCGGGAGCTGCCGCCACGCCGCCATCGGCACCGACTTGGACGGCGGCTACGGCAAGGAGCAGTGCCCCTCCGATCTCGACACCATTGCCGACCTGCGGAAGATTCCCGCCATCCTCGAAAAACGCGGTTACTCGCAGACCGACATTGCCGACATCATGCACGGCAACTGGGTCCGCTTGCTGCGCGCGGCGTGGAGATGACCAAGATCGAGTCAGAGGAGTATTCAAATATGTCGATAGAGAGCAGTTTCTGTTTTGCGCTCGATGCCGCTGCGCTCGAAGTACGAGGTCAGTTCGATCAACTCCAATACTGCGAGCTGAAAAAGGCTATCGTCCTCAATGATATGCTCCTAGTCGAAGACGATGCGCCGGCCATCGGCTGCCCCCAAGGCGCTGAGGACCGGTCGTGGTTCGAAAAATTGCGAGAGGGGGTGATGGTGCGCAAAGATCTGGTCCTGGATGATCCCTGCGCCATAGCCGCCTATCTGATCTTCAACGGACGGGAAATGGACGACAATGGCCATGCACTTCACATCTGTGTCAACGGCCACCACTTGATCCGACCTCCGAGCAAGATAGCCCACCCCTGTGCTCGCCATTACTACACCAGCGACTGGGGAGGCTCGCACTTTGACAACTGGTTCGTGGTAGCCGTGCCAGTGGGTGCCCTGCGGCAGGGTACCAATGAGTTCGTTCTGTGGGCCGAATCCGAGGAGACCAGTTGGGAAATCATGGTGGCCGCGGATGAAGAATATAAGCGTGGCTCTGAAACGCGGCTCTGCCACCCTAACCGCAGCGCCAAGAGTCGAGACGGAGGTCGTACCTGGGATTTTGAGCACTTGGGCTGGAAGGATGAAATCGACGGGGAGTACGCCATCCGCCTCAGTCTAGATCGCAGCGTACCGCAGGGCACCTTTGTCTCGTCGGTGATCGACTTGGCTACAGGAGAGGATAGAAAAAGAATCGAGAAATTGCTCGACGTGAAAGAGTGCCGGGTAGGATGGGAGGTGGATGTGCCCGAGGGAAGCCAAGTAGAAGTAGAGGCTCGTCTGGGCGATAATCCAGTGCCTACAGCCGCCGCATGGACCCCTTTTGAGTCCGTAGCAAATTTCTCCAAGACATGGTGCGATCCCGCTGGACGCTACCTGCAATTCAAGATTGTCATGTACGCCCACAATCCGCTGGTGACGCCAGTGTTCAAAGGTATTTCCGTGGAAGCGAAGTGCCGCGAGCGCAAGCATCGCTCCAATAGACGTTATCACCTACTCCAATTGCGCAACGGCCGCGTCATCCGCCCATCCCTACCGTACGTCCACGAAGATTTCGCCCACTTGAACGAACTGCGCCACCGCTTTGAACTGGACGCGCTAGTCGCAGACGCGGCGACTGAGTTCGAAGCCCAGTTGCAACTCATGCACTGGGCCTACAAAGTGCCGCTCGGTCGCCTAGATGCCTACCAATGGAATTACTTTGATCTGCCTCAACTCGATAGGGATGCAAGTGGACGCCCCGGCCTGCTAGGCGACTATCAGAAGCGCCGGCGCGATGGCCACTGCCTCTACTGCAACTTGACCCTAATCGCCGCCTGTCTGGCCATGGGCTTTCCGGCCCGCTGGGTCAACATCTCCACTAAGCACACCTACGGACACGAGGTGGCCGAAGTATGGTCCAACGAGTTCGACAAGTGGATATTCTTGGATGCGACGCGCGATTACTACATCTACGATCCCGACACGGGCATTCCCCTGAGTCTAGTGGAAATCAGCGAGCGCTTGGCCGAAATCATGCCGGGACCGGCGACCTGGGAATATCCCATCCAGTGGCACCTGCCGGACCTCGAAATGCTCCGGGCCGCTCGCGTCGCCTACCGCCAAGGCGACAATGCTTTTTCGATTGACGACCTGAGCGGAGGACCGGAGCACTTGATGCTCAAAGGGCACTTGCAAATGGTGCGGCGCAACGACTTTGCCAGCCGGCCTTGGCCGCTACCGTGGCGCCTCTCCAGCAACTGGGGAAGCGACCTCTTCTATTGTTTCTACAGCGATATGTTCCCCCGCAAACGCGAATACCACCAACACACCAAGCGCTGGCAGGATTTCAATCCTCCGCTCAACCAGACAGAACTCTTCTTGAGCGAAACCGCCGAGCCGGATGTTCTGCGCGGGGATGTGGATACTGAGACGCCTTGCTTTGACGCATTTCTGGTGCAGATCGACAGAGCCGAATGGAGCGAACAAACAGCCCCCTCGCTGGAGTGGAGGCTGCACAAGGGCTTGAACCAACTGCGGCTCAAGGCGCGCAACAGCGCGGGGGTTTGCGGCCCGGAGAGCCATGCAGCGGTAGTGATGAATACTTGATTGGCTGTGGGTCGATAAATGAATTAGCTCTTCAGCCGATCAAAGAGTGCTTCGACTTCTCGCTCTTCAGTTGTCCTCCACCGACCCGTCTTCGTACTTGAGTTCCTCCCGGAGTTGCGGTTCGTAGGGGTGGGCCCGGGCCACTTCCTCGTTCAGCTCGAGTCCGAGACCGGGGGTGTCCGGCAACGTCACGAAACCGCCCTCGATCTGGTACCTGTGTCCGAAGAACAGGTCGTCCCGCCAGTCCGTGGACTCCTTGAAGGGCTCGTTCGCGTAGGACCCCATCTCCTGGATGACGCTGTTGGGGCAGTTCAGGCCCATGTGGATCTCGGCGGTGATACCGATCTTGCTGTAGGTGATGTGGGGAGAGACCTGGATGTACTGCGCCTCCGCCATGGCCGCGATCTTCTTGAACTCCGAGATGCCGCCGCAGTGGACGATGTCCGGATTGAGGTAGCTCACTAGACGCTTGGCGATGATGTCTTGGAAGCCCCACTTGGTGAAGTTCCGCTCGCCCATGCACAGGGGCACTGTCGTGTGGTCGCTCAGCCACTCAAGGGCGTCGTTGGATCCTTCCACTTGGATGGGTTCCTCCACCCAGAAGGGACGGTAGGGCTCGACGGCCTTGCAGTACTCCAAGGCCATGGTCGGCGTCAGCCGGCCGTGGGCGTCGATGAGGATGTCGAAGTCGTCGCCTCCTTCGACTCGCATCTCCTCGATCTGCTTAGCCGCCCGGTTCAGGTCCCAAGGCATGGGTACGGTGAGCGGGTCGCCGACCTTGGTCACCGGCGGTCCTGTCTTGACGGCATTGCATCCCATGCTCCGGGCGCGCTGCACGCCCGCCTTGCCGCTGCCGGCGGCGTAGATGCGGACCTTGTCCCGCGCGCCGCCGCCGAGGAGCTTGTAGATCGGCAGGCCCGCGATCTTGCCGAGGATGTCCCACAGGGCGATATCGATGGCGCTGAGGGCCGTGCTGAAGAGCACGCCCACGTGCCAGCGGTTCCAGCGGTAGAGCCCCTGCCAAAGATGCTCAATGTCCGTGGGATTCTTGCCGATGAGGTGGCCCTCTAGGTCTTTGATGCACTGGGCGATGGTGCCTACCTTGTTGTCGCTGATCGAGCCTTCGCCCAGTCCCGTGATCCCCTCGTTGGTGCTGATCTTCACGAAACAGCAGTTGCCTTCCACCAGGAAGGTGTCCACCGCGGTGATCTTGATACCGGGGTACTTCGCGCTGCCTTCTTCCGCCATCGTCAGGGTCTCCTTCTTCATTTGGTGCCTGGGCAACGAGATGGATAGAAATTATAAAGGGCCTTTGAGGGGGCTGGTCAAGCCCTGCGACCAATACCTATAATTGTGCAATGCAGTCTTGACGGAAGCTGAAAGGACCCGATGGACAAGCGCAGACAAATAGAAGATTGCATCGAGGCCTTCCACTTGGGGACTCTTACCGAAGGGGATTTGCGCCAGACCCTCGAAGAATTGAGCGCGGCGAAACCGCAATGTCAGGATCTGCTCTACCTGCAGACTGGCAGCACTTCCCTGAACTCCAGCGTCCACGGCATGGCCCTCGTCGAAAACGGCGAACTCTCCGACGGACCGACAGACCCCGAAGACTGGCCCTACAAAACGCCACTCCAGGCCATGCGCGACGGCTGGCGCATAGTGCAGTTCCCCAATATGGCGCTGATGCTGGACGAGTCCAAAACCTACGGACTCGGCTGTGAGTTCATCCTCGAAAGATGGAGTTGATGCCCTTGCGCCTGCCCGATATCGCGCCCACCCTGACTGACACCGAGGTCCTCGAATTCTGTCAGCGGGGCTACCTGATCCTCGAAGGCGTCGTCGCGCAGGAGACCAATGAGCGGGTGAATGAATTCATCCGCGCTCACCCCTACGGATCCGACGACAGCGGCGGATTCGAAGACGACAAACTGCTGGCCGAGGACTGGTTCGTCGCCGAGGTGATCCTCAACCCGCAGGCGGCCGGTGCAGTGCGCTCGCTCTTGGGCGCTAGCGCCGCCTTGCCAACCTGGATGTTCAACCACCGGTCCACGCGCCCCAAACCGGCGCAGCAATGGCACCGCGACGGCTGCTCCCGCTACGGCCACGCAGTCAACCACTTGCAGGTATTCTACTATCCTCAGGACACCCCCCTCGAACTCGGCCCCACCGAAGTGCTGCCCGGCTCGCATTTCCTCTTCAACCTCGGGCCGTTTATGGGCCACTATGGCGGGATCAAGGGGACCGCGTCGACCGCGGCACCGGCGGGTACCATTTTCATCACCGCCTACCCGATCTGGCACCGACGCGGCGCGTCCACCGCCGAGGGCGTCCGCAATATGCTCAAGTACCTCTACTGGCGCATGGCACCGCCACAGCGGGACTGGATCGTCGAGCCCGATTTCAGCCTCGACGACCTCAACGACCTCGAAAGCGCCCTCTACGGCGGCAAGGTACACCCGGCCAAAGACCAGTTCCACCACTGGCACGACGTCGCCCGGATGTTCTACTGGCTGGCGGGCAAAAAGGACGATTTCCACAACTTCCTCGGCACCGACCGCTGGCCTATGGGCCATCCGCCGCGCCGGCAGCCCGGGGATTTCCACACCTTTCCGTCGTAATTCCTACTTGACCTTTTTGGCCCTCATGTCTGGGGGCTATAGTACTTTCCAATTGGAAGAATCGCGAGATGCTTCTAGGATAGCAAGATTACACTCGAGGGTATGGCGCGCTTCGGATAGGCCACAGGGCATTTCACCCTTGCCGTCGATGGCGTCAAAAAAACAGTTCGCTTGGGATATAAACGCATGGTCGCGCTCAAAATCTGGCCAAGACTCTTCCTGCCACTCGGTTTCAGGTTCCATCATCCAGCGCATGCGATTAGAGTGAATTTCAGATTGCAACGTACCGCGTTCACAGACCACGGTGATCACTCCTTCATCAGGGGCTTGATATTGATTCATGCTGAAGCAGGCGAGCGCGTCGCCATGACGGGTTAAGACGTTGACGGTGTCTTCGACTTCAACTCCTGCCAAAACTTGATGCGCGCAGTCGGCAACCAAGCGGTCGACTGGTCCAGCAAGCCAACTTACGAAATTGATAAGATGTGTTAGCCCATCCTGAATAGCGCCACCTCCCGTGGCGTGACTGGCGTAGTAAATTTCTCTGTAAGCGGGTCGGTAGGTGGGAAAGTGTTGGCCTCTAACAACAGTAATGTGCAAGGGCCGCCCAAAGCGTCCACTGTCGAAGGCTTTCTTCATCGCCGAAAGCACGGGGATGTGGCGCAAGACATAAGCGACTCCAGCAACGAGCTTCCGCTCCCTGATAGTTCTATCGAGACGATCAATCCCATCTATACTTATAGACAATGGTTTCTCGATCAATAGATGTAGGCCAGACTCTGCTGCTTGTTGCGCCATGGGAATATGTAGGTGCGCGGGTGTTGCGATCACAATAGCGTCATGTCCTACTTCGAGAGCCAATGTAAGATCGGCATAGCTATTTTCGATGTTATAATTCTCTGCTACTTTTTCACGCAGATTGTCGTTGATCTCACAAATTGAAACCTCTGCGCGATGTGTTGCGAGTATACAACGCGTATGACGTTCACCTATTGAACCCGTGCCGACGACGAGCACCTTTTTTTTGGCTGCTGCCATAAATCAGTTACTCCAAAACCGTTAAATCCTTATCCCAAACGCAGCCTCAAAATCCTGCCACACCGCTTCGGGTACCTCAGTCGTGGCGCTGGCATATACCTCGGCTAATTCCCTGCGGTTGGAGGGTCCGACGAGGATTATGCCATTGCCTGCAACCGGCGCATTGAGCGCGAACTGCATGGCCAGATCCCGGATGTTCAACCCCCGTTCTTGGCACCATTGCCACATCTGGTGTGCGCGCGGCACCACCGCGGGGTCGTCCGGCCCACCGATGGCCGCCGGTATGAGATTCCCGTCTTGATCTAGGGACTGCTTTTCTTTCACGCGCTGGGGTTCTGGACCGGCCAGCAGTGAGCCGACCAATACTCTGCCCATAATGATTCCTACATCGCGTTCCAGCGCCAGGGGAATGGTCGTTTTGGCGAGGGACTGGTTCAGCAAGCTGTAATCCAAAAACGACAACACAATGTCTATGGTGCCTGTTTCAATCGCCTGCTGATGAAATTCGTGCTGTCGCACGGCGATGCCAAGGTGACCGATGCGTCCCTGCTCTTTCCAGTCGATTAACACATCCAAACAGGCCCCCGGCACCAACAGTGGTTCCATGTCGTAGCGCGGGCCGTGAATCAACACGGAATCCACATAGTCCGTCTGAAGCTGTTTGAAGCTGTTTTCCAAACTCCACAAGGTCGCTTCTTGTGAAAAATCGTGAAAAAAGCGCGGATGAGATCCCACCTTGGTTTGGAGATACACTTTCTCTCGCCATCCACCTGCCAAGGCCAAACCGATGCAGCGCTCGCTCTCGCCATCGCCGTATGGCGGAGCCGTATCGATAAAATTGATGCCCCGCTCAATGGCCTCCCGAATCGTCGCCGTGGCTTCCCCCTCTGACATCAGTTCGGGAAGGCCCAGATAGCCGCCGCCCAATCCTAACGCCTTCGGTTTCATCTCTGTACGCCCCAAACGTCGAACTTCTAGATCTACCATTTTGATCTCCCCAATTGAATTTTAAAACCCCTCCCTCACAGGATCTCCCTGCCGAAGTCGGCATAGGTCCCTGCGGTGGAAAGCCTGATCGGGGCGTTGGCTCCGTCTAGCTCGGTTGCCACAGAATCCAGCGCTGCGAAATCGGGGATGGTCCAAACGGCCAGGCCGCCGGGTTCGGGAGCTAGCTTCCCGATTCGCTGGACGAGGAGATTGAGGGTAAACTCGGGATGCTGTTTTGCCCGGCTCTCGTAGAAGCTCCTAACGGCATCCGTAGTGTCGTGGGCAGCGAAAAACTCGGCGTAGTAGGTACCGTTGCGGGCCGGGACCGGCTCGAGCAGCGGATCGTAGCAGCCGGCCACGTCGATCCGCGCGACCTGAAAGAACGGCTGTTCTAGGGCGTCCGCCTCGCCGCTGCGAAAAATCCGGTCCCACGCGTCGATCCGGTCCAGGCCGGCGTTCCGCGTGTGCCAGACCGTCATGTAGCCCGGGTCGGGACCCAATCGCCACGTGCGACCGACGGACAGAACCAACTCGTCCTCATACCCACTGTCCCATCCCTCTTGGCCCTGTGCGGCCTGCGCGCGAAACGTCTCCAGATCGATGCCCGGCAGACGGCTGATGTATTCGATGTACACAAGTCCCATAGCGTTCAGACTCCTTCCACAGCGACCTCTTGCCCGGACGCCGCCGAGGCATAGAGCGCGTCCATGAGCCGCTGAATTCGCACGATCTCCTCGCCCGCAACAGGAGACATCTCACCCTCGCGGACGGCGCGCAGAAAATCGTTGATCAGCCGCCTCATATCGTAGTCGCAAGGCTGCAACGCGCCCTTGGCGGGGGTCTCCTCGCGCCACGATCGTCCGTCGTCGGTCCAGATTCTGAGTGGTGAGATGGACGCGGCACCCCGGTCGCCGAGAAAGGTCCAGCCTTCGCGTCTGTCAGAGGGCGCCTGAAGAAAATCCGCTTCCACCGTCAGGATGGTATTTCCGGACAGCCGAACGAAGCCGGCACCAAAGTCCTCGAAATCCGGATCGAGCGACGCCGGATCGATGTCGTCTCGTAGGGATCCAGCCGCCGCCGGGTAAGTGGAGACCCGCTGATGGCAGAACGCGCTGGCGGTCAGCGGTTCGGGATTGCCAAGCAGCCAGAGCGCGAGGTCGAGGTTGTGGATCGTCCAGTGCGCTAGAACGCCGCCGCCGTTCGCTCCACGCGACCGGTGCGCTCTCCCCGGCAGTCCGTAGGCACTCCCTCCCCACGTTCGCACGGCGTGTACGCGACCGAGTGCGCCGTCTGCGATGCGGTCTCTCAGGTACCGGGATTCGTCCCAGGTTCGGTATTCAAAGCAGATGCTCAGCAGTCGATTATTCGCTTCCGCGGCGTGGACCATGTCCCGGGCCTCGCCCGCATCCAGCGCCACGGGCTTCTCGCACAGGACGTGACATCCCGCCTCTAGGCACATCACCGCGAGGTTGCGATGGCTCGAGGGCAGCGTGGCGATGCTCACGACATCGGGCCTAGTCTTTTCGAGCATCTCTTCCGCATCCTGAAATCCGGCGACTGCAAACTGCTTTCCAGTCTGCGATACCCGTTCGGGCTCCAGATCGCATACGCCCACCAGCGAGCAAACCCCGGCCTCTGCTGCCTCCCGGTAGGCCGGCAGATGTTGTGAGGTTGCGATCTGGCCGCACCCGATCACGGCGACTTTCGTCGGACTCATGAGCTCCTCGTCACATCGCTTGAATAAATCGAACCAAGTCACTTGGATCTCGGCACCGCTTGCAAGTCGCCGCTGCTCGCGACGCCTATCTGGATTGTATTCCGTTACCAGCGTCTCATACAGATCGAAGAGAACGGCTTTCATGTCCTCGGGCAAACCCGTCTAGTCCACGTCATCTTTTTTTGGCAATTTCAGCGATGGTAGCGCCGGTTATTTTGACGGTGTGGGTGTCCACTCGCTCAACGTCCTCGCGGGCCGCTTTGGCCTCGGCACTAGCAGCGGACTGATATTCGGTCACGAAAACATACGGGGATTGGATGGTATAAGGTTCGATTTCCCCGATCCGCCCCATCGCCTTGCGAGCGCCCTCGCGGATCAAGTCCCGAGCTTTAGTGGGAGAGAGGGTGAGAGCACCCGTGCGGCTGAGCCCCTCTTTCACGACGATGCCTTCAATGTCGGGAACGTAACGCTGGGCCTCGTCCACAGCCGCCCGATCCCCGCTGACAAAAACCGTGGGCACGCCAACCTCACCGGCATGAGCCATGTTAAAACCAATCTCACCGATCAGTTCTTCGTTCAACCAGCAATTGGCAATGCTGCGAGAGCTCCAACTGTGACACAGCACGCCATTAGGTGTGTTGTCCATCGCGTGATGGCCATACAAAAACAGCGCCGCAAATGTCAATCCCATCTCCCACGCAGAGCCCATAGGACGGCCGAACATCACCCGGGCTTCGCGGTGGATATGTTCGATATTGATTCCACCACTGCCGTGTCCGTCCAGCACGATCGGATCGGTGGCGCCTCCTTCTAGCGCACCGTCTATGAGGGAGTTGATCTCCAGCGTGGCCAGATATTTGGCTTGTTCATTGTCGCGGCCCCCGTCGTACGTCTGAGTTTCAAAATCTACGACGCCGGCCGTGCCCTCCAAATCGCACAAAATGAGAATTCTCATGGAAAGTCTCCTGATGAACTTGACGGGGAGATATTATCAAATTGTATCTTGGGTAACGCACTCACAAGAAAATACTCACATCCAAACCTGTCCAGATTTAGGAGGTCAGACCCCCTCGCCGCTTGCGGCATTGCAGGTTGTTCGCCGGGCCTAGCGGCTCGTCTCAGAAGGAGGAAAATGATGGCTAAAGAGAGAGTTCTCTCCGGAAAGTGGCAGGGGTTTTTCCCGGGCGACTGGGTGAGACCGAGAAGCAACCCAGGGACGTGGATGCCGCTGATCGACGTCGCGGAGATCTTTCCTGGCAACAGGAGCGTCTCCCGCCAGGGCGTTTACAATCTGTACGATGCTCCCATAGGCGTCGAGCTCAAAATAGAGGAGGCCGCCAAAGCTCCCATAGTATTCGACGGAGAGGCGGAGTGGGAAAAAGGGGGGCTTGCTCCCGGCGATGTGTGGTGCGAAGATGGTCGCTACCACATGTTCTACCACGCCATGGGACAGGGCACGTGTTACGCCGTCAGCGACGACTGTTACAACTGGACGCGTCCCGAATTGGGGGAGGTGGAGTACCAGGGCTCGAAGAAGAACAACATCCGCGCAAACCACCCGGAGGGCGGCATTTTTGAGGACCCTTCGGCACCGCCGGAGGAGCGGTTTAAGGCAATGGGAGCGGGATCTGGATGGTTTGACCCCGATACGTGGGAGAAGCTGGATAAAGAGGAGGCCCAAAAGCGATGGGATGCCATGCACTACGGGGGTTTGGACTATAAAGGACCCAAGGTGGTGCTGCGGGGGTGGATGGTCGGCTGGACCTCTCCAGACCGCTTCCGTGGTTGGAAGCAGATAGAGGAACCGCTGGCGGAATACTCCGTAAACGGGGGCATCGTCGCCGGATATGACCAAGAAAGCGGTACGTACTTTGCATACATGCAGCCCCAAGGCTTCGCACCGGAGGATCCCCGGGGCATTGGGACCGGCGTCCAGGAGGTTGAGATGGTGCGTCGGGCCAACGGCTTTTGCCGCACGAAAGACTTCAGGCACTGGCCGGCCTCCAAGCTCGTCATGCACCCCGACGCGCAGGACGACCTGGACATCTCCTTCTACGCTCACAGCTACTTCCCCTATCCGGGGCGCACGGACCTCCACGGCATGCTAACGCCCGTCTTTCATCACATGACCGGCCAGATGGACGTGCAGATAGCCTTCAGCCGCGACGGACTTATTTGGTACCGTCCCGAACGCCGGCCCATTGTGACCCTGGGGCCTCCGGGAAGCGGAGAAGAGGGAATGATCGGGGCCTCTGGAATCGTGGAGCTGCCCGACGGACACTGGGGCGCCCAATATTGGGGCGAGTCCGTACTGCACAACGTCAAGGACGAGCACGAAGACACCCTTTTCCCGCAGCGACAACCTAGAAAGATGGGATGGGCCCTGTGGCGGCCGCACCGCTTTTGTGGCTTTCAAGCGCAGTCCGAGGGGCAGTTCACCATTCCTACCATATACCGTCGCAACGACGAGCTGCGGTTGAATTACCGCTGTCAACCAGGGGGTTGGGTGAGCGTGGAACTCATGCGCATGATGCCGTCCATGTTTCATGGGGACGTCGACCCTCTCGCAGGGTTCACCTTTGCAGAGTGCGACCGGTTGACGGGCGATTCGCTCGACCAGGTGGTAACTTGGCAGGGTAACAGCGACATCTCCAGGGTGGGTGAGATGGTTGCTATCCGGCTGAAGATGTTCCAGGCGAAGCTATTTGCCTACCAAGTTTAGTTGGAATAAGACCGTACCGCGTCACGTGCAATGCCTTGAAATTTCCTTCTTCGTCAAGATCTTCCGGAGTTCTCTGCATTGAATGGGGTAAAAAAGCACGGGTGAAGAATTGAGAAGACGAACTTGCCACCGTCGACTAGCACCCGACGGACACTGGAAAATATTGCCGTTAGATCAGGGGTAAGACGCAACCTTCTCCAACACCCCGCTCTCAAGGAACTTGTCTAGCATCGGTGCTAACTCGGCGATCTCTGCCGTCAGTTCATGAGGGTCATCGTAGGCTGTTCGATTGACTCCCTCTATCAAGATGCCTGCGGCAAAGGTATCTATCTGATGGGGATATTGCTCGGGCCAGGATCCGATGTTCTCGTATCCCTGACGGAACGCTGCTCTCAATGCTGGGTAAGAGTCTTGGGTGGTATCGTCCATTAGGTCTCTGAACGCCGTTGCGATGTCTTGTACTGGAAATCCCCAGCAGGTGTCCTCGAAGTCCAGCGGATAGAGAACCCCACGGCATACTTTGATATTATCGTGATGCAGGTCGTTGTGGATCACACGGAGGCCGTTGAGATCTGCGTATAGAGATTCGTAGGCTGCATTGACGTTGGCCATTGTCTCCTTGAAGACATCCCTATCTCCGGGGCGAAAGGCCGATAAGAGATGATCGTCGAATAAGATCTCGGGGCGTCCACGATGGTACGGATTATCTACGCGATGACGAGTAAAGGATGGTGGTGGAACGAACTGCAGAGACCACTCGTGGAGACGAGCGAAAAGGAGTCCCATGTTGTGGAGGTTTTCCTCCGTTAGTCGGAGACCCATTCTCGCCCCGGGGAGCCAACTCATGACCATGCAGCGACGTGGCTCAGGAACGCCCTCGGCAACGGCCTCAATGATGTAATCGCCGGTCTTCGCTGCGATGGGCAACGGCGTGTTAAAATTACCGTCGCGACTCAAAGCCTGTAGGAATGCCACTTCTGAGATGAGGTCTAGGTCCGTGCGCCAGCCAGGTTCGCAAACGCGAATGAAATAGGAATCCCCGTCTCTTGTCTTCACTCGGTAGTTCGCATTGGTGAAAGCCTCAATCAGATGGACGCTTGCGACTTCCATTGGATAGCGCAATAGCGCGTTCATGGCCAATTGACGTAATCGGCGGGTCTTTCCTCTGTAGCTGAGCTTCTCAAAGGGCTGCATAGACATGATTGTTTGCCTGAGACCTATTACCTGAATGTGGACATTAGACGTCCAATTGATCCAGTAGCGGAGCTGCCATACCCGCGTCCCAACCAAATGGAGTTGGCCCCCCGTACGCCGCCAAGATATCCAGTAATCGACCGAGTGAGTGCAGAGCGAGAATCTTCTGCTGCCCCTCGTCCAATACACCGTACTCCTGCCAGAAGGTGTCTGCAAGTCCAGGGCCTCTGAGGAACACGCTAAGCACTAAATCCCGCGCATCTGTGAACGGCGGGGCCTGAGTCACATAGTCGAAGTCGAGGACAGACAGGACCTTCAGCGATGCCGGATCTACCCTCAGGTTGTGCAACTGAAAGTCGTAGTGCACGAGCGAGAGTTGACCCGCATTGCTCAGTGATGCGGCGCGTCGATCCCATGCACACTCAACTCTCTTAAGCGTTCTCCCATTGAACCAGCCTTGTTGGCGCAGCGCTTGAATACATCTACGGTGCCGATCGATTTCAGTTGCGGCCCAGGCTGAAGCGTCAGTCGGGCCGGGTGCCTCTATCCCGGAGGTGTGTAGGATGAGCATGATCTGAGCACACTCAGCCAAGAGACGCTGCTTCTGCTCAACAGATAGGGTGCGCCATAGAACGTCCCCATCCTCGCCGTCGATGTACTCGAGCACTGCGTAAGGGTAGGGGATTAAGTCGTCACCGCTACTAATACAGAGCCACCCAGGGGTCGGGACGCCCGTCTCACGATGGATGCGACTCACCGTACTCACGTGCAGCTCCATCACTTCAGGACCTGATGGGCGGACCCAAATTTTGCAGATCAACGGGTTCTTCTGGTCGAAGTCCAGACGGAATAGAGCATTCACCTCCCCACGCTTGAGACGCACAATGCGCTTGGGACGGGGAAGACCGTGGCGATCACAAACCTCGCGCGCGACGCGAACAGGGACTCGATAGCGGCGGAACGCACCGTAGTCGAGGATGGGATCAGCAGGGGACATCTCTACCTAAAGAATGATATTTCTCATCTTCGAATACAATCCACTAATGAAGATACTCCTTGAACCAATTCAGGATATCTAGTTTCTGATCCTCAACGAGAATAAGGAACGAGGAAACTCTTAAATCTATTGATTGAATAATCAGCTCGCTGCGTGCAATTCCTCGCGCAAAACTCGACGCAGGGTTTCCTCATCAACAGGAGGCTTCTTCTTTGCAAGGTAATCTCTCAGTGCCTCGTTGATCATTGTTTGATAACCTGTCCCCGCCTCTTCTGAAAATGCACGAAAGGCACCCAGTACGTCGTTATCTACATACATGGTAATTCGCGTTTTGCCCTTTTGCGGGACTACTGCCCCGCGTCTCCCACGGCTGAAATCATATTCCTGTTTCATAAGTCTTCCTTTCTCCCCGAGTCGCTGGTCTCGCCGAAATTATCCTTATGGTTTCTTCGTAAACTGCGTATACTACCACGAGGGTCCGCCCCAAGGCATCCAGGTGAGTATGGCATTACGTCTGTAAAGGCAAGCTATGTTAACAGTTGGCTGGACAACGCGGGATCTGGACGCAGATCCTTTGCACTTACGTCCCATCCGCGACGAAAACCTTGAGTTCATCCTCGGCCTGTATCAGGACTGGCAAGTTGCACAGCACTTGAATCGGATCACCGTTCCCTTCACCTATCAGAAAGCTCGCGAGCTACTAGATACCGCCCTACGGGAAGCAGCAGACTCGGTGACGGCGACCTTCGTTGCGCATCGAGACCGTGAACCAGTTGGGCTGTGCCTTCTCCATCATGGACAGGACGATCAAGCCGCACGAATCGGAGTGGTCGGCTACTCAGTCATGCCTCGACATTGGGGACAGGGATACGCGACCCGTATGGTTCAAGCGCTCGTCGAACATGCGGTCAACAATGGATTCCTGTCGCTGCAGGCCTCCCTTCATATGGGGAATGTGGCCTCGCGCCGCGTTCTTGAGAAGAACGGCTTCTTGCTCTCTGAGTGCGGCTTCATGGAGGAGTCGCTGCATAGCCCTCCAAAGGAGCACGCGAAGTACACCCTGCAGCTCTTACCCCTGCCAAAGAAGACCTAGGCCGGCAGGGCAATTGATTTGGCAATTAAGAGTGTCGGCACGATGCTCTCTCGGCGCTTCGCGGTCGCTTCTAAAACAGGGGCAATCAGATTCTATTAGCTTATGGGTGCTCATAGCTTCATTCCCCTGTCATACGACACTGAAAATCCCCCGGCTTGCAGTGCTCTTAGTGAAGGTTGTAAGTCATCTTCACGAACCAAGAAAGCATCAGTAGTGAATGCGGAAATTGCCATGACACTTATGCCGGCGTCTTTGAGAATCTCGGTGATCCTATAGATCACCCCGATCATGTCGAACGTCAAAGGCTCGTCGATGAGGAAAACCCGCCATCCGTGTGAACTGTCGATCACCAAGGAGTCATCGGGCATTCCCCCACCTTCACAAATGATCGTCCACTCTCCTGCTAGGCGTGTTAACGAAAAAAAACCATTTCCAGTTCTATTAACTATCTCTGGCAATCCGGGACGGTCTTTGACCTTTAAAATTGAATAAATCCCGGACAGAACTTTGATCGATAAGTGCTGTTCCATCTAATGTCCATTTCAATAACGTATCACAATTTGCGAACCGAGAAGCGGTCCGAGGACCAAGGAGCTAAAGCGACGCACCGTAGTCGAGGATGGGATCAGCAGGAGACATCTCTACCTATGGGAGGGAGTTCAGCCGCTTGTCTGGACATCTGAGAGTTGCCTGTATTCCGCCTCCAGGATCGAATAATTCACTCGGTCATACCAGCGTCCGCCAAAGAAAAACGCATCGCGTTGATGTCCCTCCAATTGGAAACCATACTTTTCGAGCACGCGGATCGCGGGACTGTTGAATGCCACTGGATCTGCCGCTAGGCGATGGAGTCCCAGATGATCAAAGGCATAGCTGACGATGAGCTGGAGGGCATTCGTGCCATACCCTTTGCCGCGGTCGGATACCCGGGCAAAGCCTAATCCCAGCTCTGCAGACCGGTCTTGCCAGTCGATACTGTGTAACTGAACATGCCCGATAACCTTTCCTTCCAAGGTGAAAACGCCGAAATCAACGCCAGTCTGACCTTGCTTACCTTGAATTTCTTCAAACCATTTGTCGGCGTTTTCTTGAGCAAGTCCTGGCTGAACGTGCTCCGTCGGGACATCCCCGGCGATTTCCGTCATCTTCCACAGCGTATGACAATGTTCCCGTTCCAAAGCCCGTAGGGCCACATACTCACCTCGAAGTTCGATCACAGTGTCCGCCTGTACTTACGCCTTGGCCTATACGAATACGGAAGGTGAGACGCCAAATCGCTTAGACAAAGCACGTATCTGCCGGACGTTTAGCTCTCGCTTGCCACTCAGGATCTCAGAAACCACCCCTTGCGAACCCACCTCCGGCAAATCCGACTGGGTCAATTCATGCTCCTCCATGAGAAAGCGGAGTGAATCCGCACCCTCCAACTTGGGCATGGAGTGATGTTGTTCTTCCCAAGCATGAACAACGGTGCCCAGCGTATCGAGTAAAGAATAAAGCGGATGCCGCTCATCCGTACCCACTTCATCGATCAGGCTGTTGAGCCGCTCTAGGGCCGAGTCGTATTCCTGCTCGTTCTGAATCTTGAGTAACGCACTCACTTGCGTCCAGGATCGCTGAAGCTGTGGGGTAATGGCACTCATGTCCTCCATCCTCCACGGTCGTAGGCTTGGTGTGTAAGCACATGACGGATGTATACTTTGCCCCGATTGAAGTGAATAGAGGCAATCAGGCGGTACTTGTTGCCGGCAATGTTGAACACGACGAATTCTCCGACTTTGTCGGCCGAAGGAAAAGTTGCGCTACTGCTTCCACCCCAGGTAATGTCCCTCGGTCTTGTCGCTGACCACTATCTTTGCGTCGGGACGCTCGCGCACCTCGGGGCGCAGACTCGTTCCTAGGCCGGGGCCTTCGGGCGCTAGCAGATACCCGTCCTGTATGTTTATATTCGTCGTCACAAACTCCTCGTACCAGCCTTCGTAAAATTGCCGAATCGTCTCCATCAGCATCGCGTTCGGCACGTTCATGCAGATATGGGCGCAGGCAAACACGTTTACAGGCCCTGAGCAGTCGTGGGGACATACCGGAAGCTGATACGTCTCCCCTAGAATAGCAATCTTCTTCGTCTCTGATATGCCTCCCGTCCAGATGAGGTCGGGCATCAGAATTTCCACCGCGCCCTTCTCGATAAATTCGCGGAACTGGTAGCGCGTCACAAACCGCTCGGCGAGACAGACCGGAAACTTCGCTTCCCGCACCAGCGCCAGATGCGCGTCAACGTTGCGCGGCGAAAGCATCTCCTCAAGCCAAAGTATGTTGTACGGCTCCAACGCCTTCGCCACCCGTATAGCGTTGTGCAGACTCCAGAATCCGTGCCCGTCTATGGCAATGCTCATGCGGTTGCCAACGGCCTCGTGAATTCTGAGTATCGGGTCTATCATCGCCTCGATTTCTTCGTCAGAGACGTAGTACCCATCGCCCTCATGCGCATCGGGAAACGCGCCGAGCTTCATGTGCTTGATCCCGCGATCAAGAAGCTCTGTCGCATGAGACACGGGATCAGGGGCACCACCCGTATTGTAAACGCGGATTCTGTCGCGGCAGGCACCGCCGAGCATCTCATATATAGGTCGGCCCGACGCTTGCCCCGCGATGTCCCAGAGCGCGATGTCTAGCGCGGAGATGGCGCGAGTCTCCGCGCCGCCGTATCCCCAGTGGTCGGCAAGGCGGAACATATTGTACCAGTGGTTTTCGATATTCAAAGGGTTGCGGCCTATCAGCATGGGCGCGAATAATTCGTGCACCGCGCCTTCTACCGCCATCGGCCCGTACCAAGTCTCGCCAAGCCCAACATGACCTTCGTCTGTGTAAATTTGCACCCAGATTCCGCAACCATAACTCTGGCTTCGGTCTGCCACGCGGATTGTTTCTACCTTGGTTATTTTCATTTCTCTCCTTTGTCCCTAAGCCGGGGGCACGGACGTGTTAAATAAAGTTTGCCCAAAATGTCGGCAGTTCACGGTGCCTCTTTGCGCGCAAGAGCAACTAGCCGCTTTGAGCTAGGCCCATACGCACTGCCTTCCAAGTCCCCATATAGTTGCGTATTACTAAATCCAACTTGCAAGAGACGGTCCTTCAGTTCTTGGCCAGAGTACAACGTGTGGTGAAACTTGAACGATTTTACCTGCTCATCCCGAATCAAGAGCCACTCGTTGTGAATCCTCGTCCAATCGTCGAAGATCTCGCGACGTTGAACGAGCAATGTCCCGTCGGGAAGAGTTTCGGAGGAGGTCGCGGCAAATACCTTGGCCAACCACTCTTTACCCATCAGATCCATTACGAGGACTCCCCCAGGCTTGAGACTCTCGTAGATATTGCTGAGCACTAGCAGGTCTTCGTCCTTGTCATCGAAATAGCCGAAGGACGTAAACATGTTGAGCACCAAGTCGTACGACGCGGATCGCACAAAACGACGCATGTCCTCTTGCACAAACTCAACGTCTAATTTCCGCTCGCTTGCTCGCGCCCTAGCTTTTTGCAGTAGGAATGCGGTCGCATCAACGCCCGTTACGGAAAATCCTCGCTCCGCCAGGATCGTGGCATGCCGGCCGGGGCCGCAACACAGATCGAGGATATGTGTCCCGCTGAACTCCACCAGCGAAAGAATCTTGTCGACTTGATCTTCCGCAGATTCAAATCGCTCTTCCGAGAACATATAGGGATACATTTCCGTCCAGAAGTCTTCGTTTTCAAACCATTCGGACATAGAATTCCGGCCTCACTCGAAACCTCATCTGAAGATGGGTGTTCAGGATCAATGGAGGGCAGTCGGATAGGTTCCGTCCAGAGCCCGCTGCCGGTCGCGACGCACCCTGGCCAGATAATCGCGCATCGGCTCGATATCAAACTCCGCGATTAATTCATCGGTGCTCTTATCCGGCAAGTGTGAGCGCAGCGTCAACAGACATTCGTCACCCAGATGCTCCGCCGTTGCAGCACCAGGACCGTACCGCTCAAACAAGGACCGCACGCGCTGGATGTTGCCGTCGTGATGCACCACCCGCATATCCAAATCAAGCCCGGCAGTGGTCAGCGGTGCCATGCCGGTCGCATCGCTGGTCTGGCGCGGCACACTGCAAATGGGCCGGCCGGCCGGTCAGGAGCATCGCCCGCAACCGGGCTGTAGCTAACCAGTGCAACAGTCGCGGTACGATTCATTTATTCTTCGCCCTGCCAATAGTCGTCGGTTCCGCCTTCTGAAACGCGAGTCCACCTTGTAATTTAGCCTCGATCTCGTGGAAGCTGATCTTGTTCATATGTCTCTACCCTTGCTGATCTTTCTTTTCAAATGGTAAGTACAAACTGCGCCGACACCCCAGGGCCTCCAGCCCCTTCTCATAGATCTCCTCGCACAGAGCGACTTTTCCGTCCATGTACGACTGGCGGTCATTGTCGTGCTCTTCAGCGAGTTGCCATTTCAGGGTACTGAGCCTACGAACATATTCGGGACTTAGTCTGAGGAAATCCCTGAAGACAAGATGCCGCTTCAAGGCTTCACCATACTTGTCACAAACGTACGTATGGTGGGCGGGCAAAGATTCCTTCAGGCCGCTATCGGACAGATCAAAGGCGTCTCTGCCGGGAATACCCTTGTCACCTTCATGGAAATATCCGATCTCTGCAAGCCGATCCTTCGTGCTCTCAAAATCCTGTGGCTCAATGACAATGTCAACGTCAATGATTGGCTTGGCGGTCATTCCGGCGACAGAGGTGCTACCGACATGCTCGATGCTGCAATACCTTCCGGACAAAACAGAATCAAAACGGTGTCGCAACGCTTCGAACCACGAGGGCCAAGCCGGATCATAGTGCTTTACCAAGGTAACGGACATGATTCAATTGACCGCGTTGCGTCTAGTGCCCGACCGCGAAGTGGTTGCGAAATGCGCGCCAGCACCCCAAAACAGCAAGATTCAGGATGTTTCGAGGCATGGTTGTCTCCTCAATTCCTTCCACCGAAGCATGCTTTATAGATGAAATGTCGGTCGGGCACGTCGCGCCTTTCAAACTGTTGGAATAGGGCGCTATCATCGTACGGAACGCGACGCATTTTCAATTCGTGGCTCCTGTTCTCGCACTCTAGGATGGCAAATCGCGCTATGGGTTCTGAATGGCAGCCCAAGGAACCGGGATTTACGTATCTGGCCGTCCCCACTAAATCTGAAGGTGAATGAATGTGGCCATAGAATACGAGATCGGAGTTTATATCTGCGAAGACTTTATCCAAATCGACGGGACGAGGGTTATGGACGATGGGCCTGAAGTCAACCTGCGACTCTGTGAGGCCGTAGTGAAGAAACGATATTCGCACACCTTCATACACATCTTGAATCAGGTAAGGCCATTCTCTCACTGTATCGCGCAGGGACGGATCAAGACAGGAATGTACCCACTGGTGATGTTTCAACTCGCCGTCGCTCATCCACGGGGGTTGTGGCTCTGGAAGCCCGGTCGAAAACCAGGCGTCATGATTGCCGCAAATCAGATTCATGCCAGGCGTGCTCAGCAGCAGTTCCAAGCATTCTGCTGGAAATGGGCCGATGCCTATGGCATCGCCTGTGTGAAAAATCGCGTCAGCACCCTCTTGCCGAATTGCTCTCAAGGCAACCTGAAGTGCAGGCAAATTGCCGTGGACATCTGTCAGGACCGCTATCTTCATGTAAATTGTGCCAATCTAATGTACTGGAGCCGCAGCCTTACGAGCCCAGGTGATATTGGCTAATGCGAATGACTCAACCTCACGGCAGACAAAAGCAACCTCCCCCGGATGATCAGCCCTGCGGCTGATGTACTGGCGAACTGGGGCTAATAACTGCAAAAGAGCCTCTGTCCCGGGAAGGTTGGCGAAGGCCGACAGGACGTGCTGCTTGTCCAAAATGTATTCTTCAGTTCGGTCCCAAACAACAACTCGCAGCCAGTATAGGATTGCGTTGACCCGCGCGTCGTCAACGTCAATTGGGGCCGGATATGTTCGCTCCCACGCTCCGAGAAGATCTGGCACAAGGGCAACCAAGGATCGCTTCATAGCCTCCGGTGACGGTTCTGGAATAGCCGACAAATCGAGCTCAGTAATGACCGGTGTTGGAGAAGTATTCATTTGGGAACTGATAGCGATTATCAGGTTTTAGAACTGCCCAACATGAAGGTTATTTCCCGATGCCAGCGCATGTTATCGTCGGGAACTATGAACTCTAATCTATCGCAAATAAACGACCCTTTGGGTGCCGTGTCTTGAAGTTGGTCGCAAAGCTTGAGACTCTCTGGTATCGAGATAAACTCTGCGATTGTCATATGAGGTGGTATGTGCCTCCTCTTGTACACCTTGCCACCAAATGCGCGGGATTTATGGAGGGCCTCCTGCAACGCGCGTATTGGCTCCTCAGGATGTATTGAGTATGAGACACCTGGATGCTTGCTGGAAGCGTGGAGTGTACGGAAATGGAGCTCAAATGGCTGAAAGTCCTGCAATATGGCTCGGATCTCAGTTTCGAGGTCTGGCGTCATCTCCAGGCTAAGTGGGTCCGATACGGAGATGTGAGTACCGCACGTAGCATGAGATTTTGGATCGTACTGCTTTCGCAATGGATCTATTAGATCGCTCACCTCTTTCGGAGGCATGATGAGGATCAATCCGAGTCGATAATCAAGCTGCCAATCCTCCCAACTATCTGTATTCTGTGCATACCTAATCATTGTTAATTACTCTTTCAATAGGCCAGCAGCGATGAGAGCGCGATGGTGCAGGGGTAGAAAAACGTCCAGCGCCAACTCCTCAAGAACTCCTTCAGGTTGAACCAGTTTGCGCGCCAGCGTCTCGTGTTCGGATGCCCACTTATTGAGCTCGACTTTCGCTAGACAGATGGAGCGCACGTATGCGCACAGCGAGGTTATAGGATGTAAACGCGGGGGATATGTGCTGCCTAGTATATCCATCCTTTGGAGGATGAAGAATGTCCTTCAGAAATATGAGGTGCTTCACGCCTCAATCGGGGTCAAGCGAAATACCCGAGACATCCGAGCCGCCTGCTCCAAGTCGCCCTCCCTTAGAGCCTCACGAACATCATCCAGCTTTTCAGCGTCCCTAACTGAAAGGTAAGGCGGCCATCCGGCGTCCCCATCGATCAACTCCACCTCCACTTCCGCAGCATATTTCCCTGCGCGCACTAGTTTCGTAGTCACTCTGCTCGTCATGTTCGCCTCCTAGTGAAACCCTCGTCCCAATCCTGTCTGTTGGGTCGATAGGCCGTCACTACGACGGCGGGTGGAATGTTATCGGTTGCTAAGAAATCACACGGCTTCAAGCGGCCGATAAGTACAGATATGCAGCTAAGGGCTTCCCTTTACGGTAGGTAATTTCCAGATAGTGTTCTCGCATAATTAGCTTCTTCTGCTTCTACGAGTTCCTCCGCGTACTCAAGAGCGGCCCGTACATCCGCGTCGATAATACCATATTCCTCACAGACTTCTTCTGGGGTTACCCCTCCTGCAAGACTCCCAATAATTCGGTGCACTGGCACTCGGGTCCCCCGAATCACCGGCTTGCCATGACGGATCGAGGGATCGATTATGATTCGTTCATTCATACTGACTCAACTTGACCAATTTTCGCTATGATCGATCGCAAATGAAACTCAGGATAGTAGTTATGTGTTTTCCCGCTTTCGGCCGACGTTCGCCGATTTGCGAACCCCGAAAGGGTTGCCAAAGGCCAAGCTGCCGTAGCTAGGGGCGCAATGTTATCGATAGTGGAATCCTACTGAGCGGCCCCCAAAGCTTGGATCACTTTAGATGTGAGTTGGCCGGGTCTCGGCGGGCTGATAGTTTAGGGCTTGGGCAAATTCATCGGGTGTTTTATATCCGAGGCTACTATGGGGTCGTTGCTGGTTGTACAGGCACCGATAGTCCTCCACGACGACGCGGGCTTCGGCGATCGAAAAGAAGATTTCTGGCGTAAGACACTCGGCTCGAAAACGGCTATGAAAACTTTCGATGAGGCCATTTTGCCACGGGCTACCCGGCTCGATATACAGCGTCTGGATGTCGGCGGCAGCGCACCAATCCTGAATGAGTCGGGCGATAAATTCCGAGCCATTATCCGAGCGCATAAACGCCGGTGCGCCCCACGCTTCGACCAGCGCTTGAAGCGTATCCAACACGTGGTCACTGGGGATCGAACGCGCCGGGTGAATGACCAAACACTGCCGGGTATATTCATCTACGACCGTCAGCATCTTCACCGGCCGACCGTCGGTGGTTCGATCCAAAATGAAATCCCATGACCAGACATGGCCGGGATAGGCCGCCTGCACCGGAGTGCGCCGCGCCGACCGGGGGCACCGTTTCCGGCGCTCCACCGGTGGTACGCCTAACCCGGCTTGCCGCCGCACCCGCTGGACGCGTTTGCGATTGACCGTCCAACCCTCGCGGCATAAGAGCTGATGAATAAGCCGATAGCCCCAGCGCGGATGCTGTTTCGACAAGGTGATAATGCGCTGCTCCAGCCGCTGCCGCCGGTCGGTGGGGCCTTGCGGCCGATGATAATAACTCGAGGGCGCCAGCCCGACCACAAGGCAGGCCCGCCGCGTCGAGCACATCCCCTGTTCGGCGACATAGTGGACGGCTCGTTTTTTATGCGACGGGCTTACCATTTTTTTGCGTTGATCGCTTGCAACACCCGATTATCCAGCATCGCTTCGGCCAGCATCTTTTTCAACTCGGCGTTTTCTTTTTCTAACGCTTTCAAGCGCTTGGCATCGGCTACATCCATACCGCCGTATTGCTTTTTCCAGCGATAGAAGGTGCCTTCGGCGATGTTATGCACGCGACAGAGTTCGGCCACCGTTTGGCCGCCATCCGCCTGCCGCAAAATGCGGATAATTTGCTCGACAGTACGAGATTTGCTCCCTTTGCGCTTCATGAGTATGCTCCTCGTTAAGAAACAAGAAAATACTCACATCCAAACCTGTCCAGGTTTAAGGGGGCAGGCCACTACGGCACTTAGCCTGAAGATTCAGCTATTTCTTTTATTACGCGTTCGCGTAAGCCCAATACAGTAAGGCCGACCACTTCATTATTGACCTCATCATAGCGGACGACAACCCCTTCACCTATATCAACACCCACAGCCGGTTTGGGCGTCCCGACGGAAAGATAAAGGACATCAGCTTCTTCATCGTATTCCCAATCAATCGTATCTGGTTTGTCCAGTATTTTTAGGACTTCCATAAGACATTTCTCCTATTCGATAGACGACTGGCCCAATAAGCGGTTAAAACAAAACCATCGTCCGGTTGCACTTCTCGATAAACTGCGATTAGATATTTACTCGTCAATGGCGTTTTCGCATAGAAGCGAATGGCCATGAGTGTGCCATAATCGCCTTCCTGGATCTGAGCGGGTTGGGATATGGTCTCCAAGATGCTTTCTTGGGAAGTCGCCATTTCGGGGTGTCTCCGCACAATATGCTGCCATCGCTCCTCTGTTAGGCGAATAGGGACACTATTGTGCGATCGGACGATTTTCAACCTTCGATATCTCCATGATTTTCAAATTCACCGTAAGCGTCCCCTAACTTGAAACAGTTTTGTTCCATTGTCGATAACTGCTTATACTCGAACAATTGGTCCGGGTAATCGCCTTTATCTGATCCGAAGGTACGTATCCGTGTAAACAGCCGCAACCTATAGTAGTATTCTACGTAACTCCTTGTAATAAATTGAGATAACACGATTCTTCTGAGGTCTGACGCGCCTAGCAGCGCAAATCGCTGTGTTGCCTGAACACTAACGAGACTGATCCAGAATTTTGGGAAGCTCACTTAGCGAGTGGATCGTAAAATCGGGATCGCCCGTTTCGTCATTGGGCGTGCGATCGGCGAATTTCCCATTTTGAAACCAAACCGTTGTGGCTTCTTCATCTCTTCAGAGGCTTTTCTCCGCCCTTTGTGCCTTCAAGGCGGCAACCAAGCGGTAGGATTCAGCCAACTGCTTTCCGTCATCTTCTTTCGTTTCAAGCCTCCGACACGCCTCTTCCAACGAGAGAGCCGCGACTTCGGAGACCTGTTCAGCCCCCTTGGGATTCGTGGGTTTCCCCGAGATTTCAACCTCCCCATAAGCGAGTAGCCGATAGAATTCTGGCCAGGGCAAATGAGGTCGATATGGTTTGTCAGCGAGTGAATGACAGTGCCAGGCACCCACCAAATGGAAGGTTTTCAAGACTGCCCCTGCCTCTTCCATCAGCTCTCTTTCGATTGTATCCAAGTATCCTTCCCCCGGCTCCAGAGTTCCACCGACGATGCACCATCCATTTTCGTGTTTGACGATGACCCATTTGTCATTCACACACGGAACAAAATTCACGTTACTGATCAACTCATCCGGTGGCGTGACATCCAGCTCCAAGACGGCGCGAGTTGGCCCCCAAGGGAGAAGCTTCTCCTCAAAGAGTTCAGGGAACAACGACTTGTCTATGTTCACAGTTTTGTCCGGTCTGTAAGCCCGTTTATTCTTCGCCCTGCCAATAGTCGGATTTGCTGCACAATGTCATCTATGCTGGGGGAGTATTGTCCCTCTGTTGAGACGTGAACTGTAGGCACGTTGAAATCCGGAGCTGTATAGTCGTCAGGAGGCGACAGCTCACCTGTTTCCCTGTAGATTTCAACGCGCTTATCGCCGTGGTAGAACTCCCGATTTGGATCATCCAGACCCCGCTGGAGATGGCGTTGAGCCGCCACCATCCCGTCAACAGAGCAGACGACCATGAAAGGAGTGCACAATTCAAGGATCTTGGGCATCCTCGGTTCCCAAACCCGGTGCTGAAAGGCCGCCTCAATAACGATAGAGATCTTACCGGCGAGGTACTGATTGACTATCTCGAAGAAAAAATTGGAGACTACGCCATTGGTGTCCGGCGGAAGCTGATCGTGCTTGACGCCATGGGTATTGACATAGCCTTCCTTGATCTCGTCGCGACTGATAACCGGCATCCACAATTGCTCGGCGAGCCTCTTGGCTAAACTCGTCTTCCCTGATCCCGGCCGGCCTGTGACGATAATGCATTTAGGTTTACTGCTCATTAGGCCAAGCTCCCGAAGTGAGCGCTGCGTGAATTGCTGTGTTATCCGCCGATGAATGTTCCTCAATCAATAAATGCATCGGATGAGGAATTAGGAAACGCAAGATTGCGTAGGTCGATTCCTCCCATGACAACCGATTTGAGATTTATGAGGGCAAAGGTCCACGGCGCAATGTCTAAGAGCTGGGCATCCTCTCCTTCTGACGTCTTGGGATAGGTTGCCTCTAGAGAAAAAACGACAGGATTTTCACTTTCAATAGAGTACCGGACCTTCGCTCCTTGTACTACAGCATCCCAATCCATTTCCACGTAGTGACCTTTTTTGATCTCGAGAATTCTATGTTCCTCATCAGGCTCACTGCCCCACCAGCCGCACTGTATGGTCTTTCCTTTTTCAAAGGTGCCTGTACAGGAGGTGGGAAACCAAGTCACGTATCCTTCGCAAGTCCCAATTAAGTCCCATACGGCTTCTTTGGGGCATGAAAGTACCATTTTAAGCCTAATTGAATTGTCTACTAGGTACGGATTCTCCACCAATCAATTCTCCTATAACTTAATGGGCATTCCGCCGGCTGCGAACCGTATCAAGGACCGTCGCATCTTTGCCTCCTTTCCATATCCTAAAAGATGTGGATCGATTCATATCCAAGTTTGACTCTGGCCGGCTCGGCGTAATACAGATTGCTCAATCGAAATCAGTTGGTAAATCTGGCGACCTCAAAAACTCGAAAAAACGGTCGATCTGAGCAGAAGTTACTCTACCTGTGGACAGTTCAGGGATGGCATCTTGCTTGAAGAAATCGACACCATCCGTTTCATAGCTTGTAGATGGGCTTCCACCTAGGATTTCGCAGTGAAAGAAAAGCTTATAGACGTGATACGGGTGAGGAGGGTGAGGGTGTTTGTTTCGGTCATAGCAGGCTAGTAGCTTCAGCGCTTTAGCCTGGTAGCCCGACTCCTCGAAGACTTCGCGTGCCACGGACTCGCTCGGCGACTCGTTGACATCGACCCATCCCCCAGGCAACGTCCACTTACCATCTGCTCGCTCTCTGACCAGCAGAATAGCATCTTCGTTGAAAACGACACCCCGCACATCGACTTTGGGCGTTGCGTGGCCATGCTCACCAGCAAACAGATCCCGAATTCTTGGCAGATCTGAGTCCGTGTAATTTTGCAGAATCTCCAACGCAAGTTCGCGTAGCTCCTCGAATCGCTCGATATCAAAGGGATCCTTGGAATACGTTAGACCATTCTGACCTATCGCCTGAAGTTTTCTTGCCCAGGTGAGCCAATTAGGTTCCATAGTCGGCTAAGTACATTCCTTTATTTCCGGTTCGAATAACGTTTTCGCCGTGCCCGAGCCGCGCAGCGGTTGGGCGGATCCACTCGCGTCCACACTAGTTAGCCGCGCTGATGCACATTTGAGCGATCGCTTGCGCTATCGGCTCGGTTCTGCCTATGTCCACAGCCTCAGGCCACCTATCTGCTTGGTGGCGCAACAAGGCATTGGGACTAAGCACTGAGACATAGCGAGCGCGGTGTTTGAAGATTGACGAGGCTTCGCCTGTTGGCGGATCACCTACGGGACGCTTGCGATCCAATGAAGCCCCAGCGTCCCGAAGCTCGTTCTCCGCCATCGTCGCCAAGTCAGTGTCCGAAGCCTGTAGCCAGAGACATGCACCGAATGCAGCACCGATACTCGCACCAATGTGAATCCAGGTTGAGGCCGCAATCTCCGAGTCATCCAAGGATTTCATGGCATGCTTGAGTCCGATGTGGCCCAGCTCATGCCCGGTCGTGGCAATGAACCGAACGTCCCTACGGCAGCGCGCTGACTGAAGCGCTCCGAGTGAATTGAGCCACACTGCTAGTCCGGTCCCGCGTTCTGAAGCGCACTGCCACCAACCGCTGCGGGCGGTTAGCACGACGAGAGGGGCTAGGCTTGCGTCTGAACCACGTATCCTGGCCTCGACGTTGAACGCTTGGGTCGGCGTCCTGCTGGCACTGGCCACGAAGTGTGTCTCGGCTCCGATAAGCGCTTCAATGCGCACGACAGCTTCCGGTGGCAGATGGAGTACGGGTGGCCCAAACGGACTGTCGAACGCAGGGGCATTCGGTAGTGCCATGCCTTCCTCGGCGTGCTTGCTTTGCCGCGCCACAGATATGATAGCCACATGCTCCCCAGATTGCCGCGCCTCCATAAGAGCAGATGCAGAGTGCTCAGGGAGACGAACGCCAATTGGATGGTGTGAGCCGAGCCGCCCCATCGTCCCTGAAACTCCCTCGCTGGACGTCTGGCCACCATCGTACTGAATGGATCCTTCAAACACCTCGCCGTCGATCGCTAGCTGTCCTACCTCCTGATCAACTCGAGCCATGTCGAAGCCGATCAGATTCGGTTCGGCACCGAAGCTCTCTATCGAACTGGCCAACCAATGAGCAGAAGCCACATCGACATCAGATCCACAGCGGTGCTCTCCTTGTGCATCGTGGTCACGAATGAACGCGGCGGTTTGATCTTGGGACGAACTCAACTATCTCTCCATTGTGCGAAATACCCCGACGTGCATCTGAACTCGAAGACGGAATAGTTCTAAAACCGCTCGAACAGCCGCAGGGCTCTCTGAGTATTGGCCACAAATGAGCGTTACAGAGTCGTACATTTTCATGACGGGTTCCTAATCATATTTGCCCAGTCCTTTCTTCCACTCTTCCACCAATAAACCAGTAATATGCTCGTGCTTTATCTCTCCATCAGCCATGCAGCGGAACGCTTTCCGTCTCATTCCTTCCACTTTGTAACCGAACTTCTCTTGCATCTTCAACGAAGACGTATTTCCTTCGAAGAAGCCGTTGTCGAGTCTCCTCAATTTGAGCTCCTCAAACGCGAATCGGATCTTCTCACCAAATGCCTCTGCTCCGTATCCGTGCCCTTGGTAGTTTGGGTTTAGCCATATACCTCCTCCGGCAGTCCCGTGTATTCTGCTGATCCTATCCAAGGCCACACCCCCAATCACTTTCTGCTCGGATTTAAGCTCGATAGCAAAATCATAGGAGTTTCTATCTTCGCCCTTTGAAACGTTATCAATACAGCGATTTATCCACTCTTCGGCATGTCGCCGGGTGTATGGATGCGGAACAAAGGCGAGCCATTTTGCGACCTCTATATTGTTGAGGCCTTCAACAATATCGTCGATGTCGGCCTTGATCCAGTCTCTCAGTATCAAACGTTTGGTCTCTAATCTCATTTGACTCTACCTAGCAGCGCAAATCGCTGTGTTGCCTGAACACTAACGAGACTAATCCAGAATTTTGGGCAACTCACTTAGCGAGTGAATCGTAAAATCGGGATCGCCCGTTTCGTCGTTGGGCACAAGATCGGCGAATTTCCCATTTTGCAACCAAACCGTTGTCGCTCCTGCTGCATTGCCCCACGCAATCCCTCGTATTATGTAGTCATCCACAACAACCACCTCGTTGGCTTTAAGACCGACTTTTCTCAACAGGGCCTCATATTCCTTTGATTTGGCGTCGCCGCTTGCGGTGAAGACGATTTCCTCAAAGTGATCGAGAATACCCTTCTCTCGCAATGCCTCGATGCGGTCCTCTTCCTCATCCGCAGGAGAGACAGATACGATACTGAGTCGGTACTTCTCAGCTAGCGTTCTTACGACGGGGATTGCGTCGGGGAAGAAATCGTCGGTTTCTCGATCGTATAGGGTGCGGCCATAGTCAAAGATTATCATCTTAGCCACGGCAAATATCTCCTTTGGTCTCTGAGCGAGCGGGAATAAAACCAAATTGGTCTCTGACCGATAGGATTCCAGATACGTACCTCGGACACCAGAACCGAGATCTCCACGGCGATATTCTGGACGCAGATCGTCTGGATCAGCCTTCTTCATAGATCTCAGTCGTTCACTTAGCCCGTTTCCATTTTTGTACGGACCCATCTCGTCTGTGGATGACGACATCCCCGCCCTCTGAGATTTTGATTGCGATTTTTTCGGCAGCGGACTTGGTACTGTAGATTTTTGAAGCTTTGGAATTCCCTTCCTTTTTCACTGCCCAACCATCTTTTCTTGATATAACATGCACTCTCTTGCAACTGGTCGCTTGTGACTTTCTTGCCATGGTAGGTCTTTCTCACCCTCGTAGGTATTTATCTAACTGACGTTACGCAGCTTTTGTCCCAACTTCCCATTCCTGTATCCTTTCCGCTACACTCCAGCGCCTCATATCCCTCTCCTTCCCTCTGAACCGCCGCCGTGGCACGATTCTTGCCTGTTGCGGGTACCATCCCCACCCGCAACCCAAGGCATGTCTCATGGCTGAATTCGACACCATCGCCAAACATCTCATCCACACCTACCCCCATGACTTCGCCCGCTTCGCCCTCCACCAAGACGACGTCGAGGTACTCGACGTGATCGACACCGAACAACCCACCGTCGAAGCCCACCGCACCGACAGCCTCCTCCGCGTGCGCGTCGGCGGCGAGGAGGCTCTGGTCCATCACGAGTTTCAAACCACCGATAGTAGTCCGCCCATGCCGCAGCGCATGGCTGGCTATATCGGGCGTGCCATCGAGCAGCACGGCCTACCCACCTACTCCACCGTCATCTATCTGCGTCCCGACGCGGGCCGGAATGATCCGGGGCACTATCTCCAAGGGCGGCACGGCTTCCACGTGTTGGTGCAATACCAAGTGATTCGGCTGAGTGAACTAGACGGCCAACGTATGCTCGACGCGGAGCATTCGGGTTTGATTCCGTTTGCGCCGTTGATGCAGCAGCCGGCGGGTGTGGATGCCGAGGCATGGCTGCGCCAGTGCGTCCACCGGGCGCAAGCCGTACCGATGGACGAGACCCTCAAGGCGAATTACTTGGCCAATCTTGCGATCTTGAGTGGTTTGGTGTATAGATTAGAAACGGTTATGACCATCATATCGGAGGCAACCATGTACGAATCGTCGGTAGTGCAGTATTTCACGGAAAAGGGCATCAAGCAAGGCATCGAGCAAGGAGGCCGAGAACGCGCCATTGAAGATTTGCTCGACGTGCTGGAAATCCGCTTTGGGCTGGCCGCGTCGGATCCGTTGGCCGCTCGCATTGGGGCCATTGACGATCTGCAACGCCTCAAGCAGTTGCACAGAGCAGCCATACAAGTCCCAAGCCTCGAAGCCTTTACAGACCTATTAGATGCCGACGAGTAAGGTCGCCGCGTAACGTCAGTTATCTAAATCTTCTGCACACTGTTTGTACCCGAACAATTGATTCGGGTAATCCCCTTATCTGACCCGAAGGTACGTATCCGTGTAAACAGTCGCAATCAATACCGCGAGGTTGGGGTATTCTACGTAACCCCTTGCAATCTCAACAGTTTCCGTCCTCCAGATCAGAGGAGGGCTGCACTCGATACCAATACCGGTACGACTCGCTGAAACCATACTTGCGTTGTAGAGTTAGGGCTGGCTCGTTGTTCGCCATCACCTGCAGGTATGCCAGACGCGCCCCCTGCTCAAATCCCCAGTTGAGGCGGGCCTCAAGGAGCCCACGGCCGAAGCCCTGACCCCGATGCTCGGGATCCACCATCAAATCAAAGAGCCCCATGATTGAGCCCGAAACAACGGCGCGGGCGCAGCCTACGGATTGGCCATCAGTCCGGGCGACAACATAGGCCGAAGGAGTGGGGATCGCGTTGAGCAAACTGCGAAATATCTCAGCGTGCTGATTGCGACCGGACAGACGTATCCAAGTTTCGAGCCACTCATCTGTTGCCCCTTCGTATAGCGATATGGCAGGGGAACTAGCGGGACGGGCCTCAAGCCGCATGGTTTGAACCAGTGTATCGGCGTCTTTCGAGTACTGAAGCTGCGCCAAGGTCTCGTCCAAATCCTCAGGCTGACAGGCAGGGAAAATCTTGAAAAGACAAGGTAGCGATGCCCGCGCGTACGCCGCTTCACAATGAACCAGCTTCTCTTGGAGCGGGGATGTGGATTCATACAGCGGGACTACACAGTTGGCACGGCGACTGTATCCCTCAGCCATTCGAACGATCCAGCCGTCGTAGAACTCTGTTTGCAGCGCGGGTAGCCCGTTCAGTGCCGCCTCTTCCAGCCTTGCTACAAGCTCTGGACTGTTCGTTGAATCAAGTGCTGTCGTCATAGGTTTCGGTATGCCTATATTCGTTCGTTCATCCTGACTCAACTGGACCAATTTTCGCTATGATCGAGCGCAAATCTGGATCTGAAAACAGATCTGACTTCAATACTTTGCCGTCCTCCCTGAATATCGGCTTGCCCTGCTCATCTAGCTTGCTCATGTTGCTGCGGTGGACTTCAGCAAATAGCTCTTCGGCAATGTCCTGCAGACCATGCGTGATGAACGTACCCAGCAATACGTAAAGCATGTCGGTAAGGGCGTCTGCGATCTCGACGATGTCGTGGTTATGTACGGCCGCTCGATATTCGTCTAGCTCCTCCAAAAACATCTGGATACGCCCTTGGCTTATTTCCGCCGGCACCGTTGCCGTAGGCGTGCGCTCCATGTATGCTTGGAACACTTCGTGAAAACATCTGACGCTATCAAGCTGGTCTTTCACTTGGGATCTCCTGACAGTTCTGCAATTTATTGGATATTTTGTCAAAATCCTTGATTGAACAAATGTATAGCATTATATTCATTAAAATTAAGTTAAAACTTAGGAGGGTAAATAACCAATGGCAAAGCAAACACCCAAAGATAATTTGCCTCTTGATCAGATATATCAGGGAAATTGTCTCACTCTTTTACAAAGTCTCCCTGATGATTGTATTGACTTGGTTGTGTCCTCGCCTCCTTATAATTTGGGTAAGGAGTATGAAGCCAGAATGGCTTTGGAACACTACCTTGAAGAGCAGACAATTGTTCTCCAGGAGTGTGCACGTGTTTTAAAGTCTATAGGATCCATTTTTTGGCAAGTCGGTGCTTTTTCTGACAAAGGCATGTTGGTTCCTTTAGATATTCGTTTTTTTCCTATCTTTGAGTCAATTGGTTTAATTCCTCGTAACCGGATCATGTGGGTTCGTCAACACGGTCTACATGGTAGGAGAAAATTCTCTTGTCGCCATGAGACTATCTTATGGTTTACAGCTTCTGATGATTATTTTTTCAATCTTGACTCTATTAGAGTCCCACAGAAATGGCAAAATAAAAAGCATTATAAAGGAGAAAAACGCGGCGAATTTTCTTGCAATCCTGACGGCAAAAATCCAGGAGACATTTGGGCTTTCCGAAACGTAAAACATAACCATGAAGAACAGACAATTCATCCATGTCAATTCCCTGAGGACTTAATTGCCCGCATAGTATTGAGTAGTACAGAACCCGAAGGGATAGTAGTGGACCCCTATATGGGAGCTGGAACAGTCGCTGTGGTAGCTCGGGATTATGGCCGTCATTTTATCGGTGCAGAACTTGATGAGAAATATCATAATATAGCTACGAGACGTCTTAAGGGAGAACCGGACGAAAATGGTATATTCCCTAATCTTAAAACACTAAGAGATTATGTGGAAAAAACTGGAGAGCCAATTGAAAAATTCCGATTTGATGTTCAAGTCGGTAGTACGCCTACCGAGAGAAGTAAAGCTAAAATATATCCTGAGAAGCCGTCTGAAAACTATATTTTTCACTTGATCCGTTTGAGTATCAAGTGGATCATGGCAATCTGAATCAAGGCCTCACTATGGCAGGTCAACACCTCATAATCTCTCGCATGACGACGAAAATTCATCAACCACGCAAACGTACGCTCAACGACCCAACGCCGTTTGAGTACGGTAAATCCACCGCCTTGTTTGGCGACGACTTCCAAGTCAATCTTGTGCGTCTTTTTTATGTCGGCTACCCACGTTCGGATCGCCTCACCTTGGTAGCCCCCATCGACCCACAGTTTGCGCAAGCGGGGTACGTCGGGGGTACTATAGCGGGTCAACACCTGCTTTAGGCCGTCGCGGTCGTCGACATCGGCGGCGGTAACCACCACCTGTCTAAGCAAGCCCGAGGTGTCAACCAACAGATGCCGCTTGCGTCCTTGAATCTTTTTGCCGGCGTCATATCCGGTTGTTTTACCTTGGGTTGCCGTCTTAATTGTCTGACTGTCGATACAGCCTGCCGACGGCGTGGATACCCGGCCTTGTCGGCGACGTTCCCGTTGGCTGAGTTGATCCAACACCTGCGGCCAGACCCCTTGGAGCGTCCAGCGACGAAAGTAATCATACACGGTTTTCCACGGCCCAAAACAAATAGGCAACAACGCCCAAGGACACCCCGTCTTGGTCAAATACAAAAGGCCATTGACCATCTGGCGGCGATCCCGCGGGGGCCGACCCGGACCGTTCGGCCACCACCTCGGAGCCGGCAGTAACGGTTCGATCCGCTGCCATTGCGCATCGGTTACATCGGTAGCATATTGCATTCGCGGCGTACTCATCATAAGAGCCTTTCTATTCAGATTTTGTCGTGAAACCTGAATATGGCCCGATGAGTACGCCGTTTCAAATTCAGACCACAGCAAGGGTTTTCAGACGGCTTCTGAAGAATATCATCTACAAGAACTTGAAGGACGATTAGAATACGAAGAAATGGCTTTTGGGGCAGATTTACGAGGTGAAGAACGTCCTATTGATACCAAGCTAAATGGCGGTGTTCCGAAAAAAAGAAAGAGTAAATCCGATACTATTTCCTACCAGCAAGGGCCCTTATTTGAGTAAACTTTAATTTACCCTAACACGATATTGCATCTGCTCTTTGATGATCTTCCGCGATGTATGGTACATGGGACTTCATTTCTCTCCACAACTGTACGGGAATAGCGAGGATTTTCATATTCAGTAAATACAGAATCTACTTTTTCGCCTAACCTTTCAAACAAACCTACAAGCCTGATTGGCACGTCGAACACATTGTAACGAAATAGCTCTGTTAGTTGATTGTGAGCTTGTTCAAAGTAAAGAGTGCTATTCGATGCTGGGAACATATGGGCTTTCGTAATGGCGTTGTTGCATGAAAGCTGTGTTCGGGTCTTGAAATGAGTCAGGCTCTTCGGTTAGATTGGTTCGTGGTTTCCAGCAAGAAACACGTTCCTTTCTTCCCAAAGAGCCTGTGATGAGCAAAGTATCTGGCAGTTCGCCCTCGGTCAAGTCGCAACCGGTGTATCGGGTTAAGAATTGGTCGTCGTATAATCGGGCGTTGGTGGCTCGTGGTAGCCTGACGGTGTGGCTGGACGATGGTCTGTGGAAGCAATGGTATGCTCAGGGGCCATCGCAACGGGGTGCTCAGTTTGTCTATTCGGATCCAGCGATTGAATGGATGTTGACGATGCGGGTGTTGCTTGGGTTGCCGTTGCGCCAGACGCAGGGGTTTATCCAATCGCTGTTGGACTTGATGGGGTTGGCCTTGGCCGTGCCGGACTACTCGACCTTGTCGCGTCGCCAAGGGGCCTTGGCGGTGGAGTTGCCGAAAAAGCAGCCCGATAGCCCGGCTAGCCCGATGCACTTGGTAGTGGATTCGACGGGTTTGAAAGTCTATGGCGAGGGCGAGAGGAAAGTCCGTCAACACGGCTGGACCAAACGGCGCACGTGGCGCAAACTGCATGTGGGGGTCAACGAGGCCACCGGCGAGGTGGTCGCGCAGACGTTGACGTCCCATCGGATCGATGATGCCTCGCAGGTGGCCCCTCTGTTGACCCAAGTCGACGAGGCGGTGGAGGCGGTAGGCGGCGATGGGGCCTATGACAAACAGAAGGTGTTCGACGCCTTGGCCACGCGGAGTGATCCCTCGATTCGGCCGATCATCGCACTGCGCAAAGACGCTACAATCCATCAGCATGGTAATTGTAAGGTCCCCCCGTTGGCGCGCGATGAAATCCTGCGGGCCATACGACGAAAGGGACGCAAGGAGTGGAAACAGGCCAGTGGCTATCATCGACGCTCGTTGGCCGAAACGCAAATCTATCGCTATAAGCACCTCATCGGCGACAAGCTGAAGGCGCGTAGCTGGATCAACCAACAGGTCGAAAGTCGCCTCGGCTGTGCCCTCCTCAATCGAATGATCCATGTGGGCAAACCCCAGTCGTATCGAGTAGAAAAAATCAACTGAACAAAAAACAACATTCGACAATGATGCCCCAGATATGATTCATGCAACAACGCCGTTGGGTTGTTGAATATCATGACCGAACTCATCTGAGCGGAGATACCTATATTCATCTCGGAAAGGTTGAAATTGAGGAATGTACACCGGACGGAAACTGTTTTTTTAAGTTTTATCCTCAGTGCAGTGAACAACTTAAAAAATGTATCAATAAAGCATGGAAGTGCGTGAAAGGTAACTATGATGCGGGAAACGCGGCAAAAATTATCCTTGACCAGCTCGGCGAATCCATGGTCAGATTGGGGCTTTTGCAACCGCGTTTTGAAATAGGAGATCGTAAATTCATTACCGACCGCAAATTTGCCATTGTTGTTTTAGATACAAACGTCTTACGCGATGGGACTGTTCGCCATTTACAGGAGCAGTTCCACGAAACACAGATCTGGATTATCATTCCTACCGTCATTCTGATGGAAATTGGAGAAAACGTCGCAAATGTAGCGAATCAAGATAAGAGCGGATGCAAAAAAAATAATAGTACCCTTATTAGGAGGCGTCCTCAAACGACAATTGCACCCCAAGCAGTAACGTGGATTAGAAACCGTTTTCCAACCGAGACCTTAGAACTCGCCCCGGAGTTGCTGAGGACTTTTCGTGGATATGAAACAAAGGAGACTGACAAAGAGCCAGACCGGATTTCTATCAATGATCGTTTAATTTTGGAGGGAATTAAGGACCTGCGACGTCAGCGTAATTTATCGGAGGGTGTTTATTTAATGTCTAGAGATAAGGCTATGTCTCGGCTTGCTCGGCTTGAAGGAATTCAGACAATTTACCCTGATATTCCAGATATTCAAGAAGTTTGCGATGGCATCGATTCGATTCGATATTCACTTGAATCTCGAACCTATATGGTCTGTTCTATCCATCATTTCTTGTGGGATTTAACCCATGTCTTTAGTAAGATTCGCGTCAGGAAGTGCTCAGAGGAGACGCAAAAGATCGAACAATTGGAACTTTCCTACTACTATCCAACTAAACTTGTAAACGATTGGGTTGACGATAAACTGGAGGTGACAGGCTTTGGATCCTGTTCTGCTGCCGAGACTTCTTGACGTACTTGATCTATTGGAAACCAAATCTGTACCAGTTACAATAGATGATTTGAAAGTCAAGAAGGGTATGACAAAGAGACGCTTTGCAGAAATTGGGCGAGTACTCGAAGGCTTTCAAGTCGCACGCCGTGATGACGAGGCATTCGTGCCTTGTGCTGATCTGAAGACATTTGTGGCGTATTGGGAAGATGTCAATCTGGAGGGGATAAACGCCTTCTTTCGCCGCTACCCGCCTTATGATACGTTTTTGCGTTTTTTAAGGACAGAAAAGTGTATATGCGTCCCGTCCAAAACGGACACTGAAGCACGGCGTCAAATGGGGAAACAGTTGAGGAGAGATAAAACCGGATTGACCTTTGTGGCGATTGACACTTTCAAATGGTGGAGAATGGTCGTTGGGGAGGTTTATCTATCTCATATTGGTGATAGAAATATCTACTGGGGTGGCCAGAACCCTGATATTGATACTTTCGAGGGAAGTGTTCACTCCCATTACAGAGAGATTCGACCGATGGACGGTTTTGCCAATGTTGGACAACTCGCCGACCGGGTCTGCCGTGAACTCCAGATTTCATTTATCCGGTTTGAGGAACTTTTTATCCAACTATGCCTGCAAAGACGTGATTATATGACATCTACCTCCCTTGTTCGTACACCTAGCAGTAAATCATCGGTCCAAACGCTTCTATCGAGGTCCCAGGCAAAACGAACCGGCTATCCGATTGAGTGGACAGCCAAACGCTTTATGGAAGATGGTATATTCATCAATGGACGGAGCGTGAAAATGGTCAAATTCAAGTCGGTGGAGGTATTGGTTTATCAACAGGAGATGACTCAATGAGTAGTTCAAATCAGGATCTCACTCTCGATGGTTTACTTGAAGAGTTTAGTCAAGAAACACCCGAAAATCCATACGAAGAATTCTTCCTTTTATCGAATCCTTTTCCTACCCTTGGACAATTTTACGGAATTTGCGTCGATCAGGAGTCGGTAAAGGGAGAATTTACGCGAGTACTAAGAGATTTTTATCTCGACTCACAGTCACGGATCATGACGATGCTCGGCAGCACGGGTGCGGGCAAAACCAATCTGTTGCGGTTTTTGGAGCAAACACTTAAAAGCTGGCGAGAACCTAGTAGCGAAAAGAAGGCGGTTACCGACCTGTTTACGGTCTTCGTTGAGCAACCACAAGGGAGTTATCTGGAGATACACCGCCAAATCATCAGTCAACTCGGAGCTCTGTTTTTCACAGAGTTTTTTTTAGCTGTCCGACGACGTAATATCAATATGTCTAAACTTCCTGCCGAATTACCCGGGACAAACCCAGAGTTGATTCGGGCACTGGTTCACATTGCCCAGAGAACTTCCGGTCAATTATCTTTACAGGAGATCTCAGATCAGAATTCCATCTCGCGCGAACCGCAATCATATCGGATACTGGGAGAATGGCTACAGGGTGTAAAACTTTCCGCTGCCGAAAAAAGGCAGTTAGGTAATGTTTCGGCCGAGGTTAATAAGTCCTCTACAGTCGCAATTAAATTTCTGTCCGACCTTATCAAAATCTTTTTGCACGTCGGGCTTTTTAAGGGGATAGTTATACTCATTGATGAGTTTGAAGAGGTGTTTTCAGGTCTACCCGCAACTAGTCAAGGGCAATATGCCCAAGATTTGCGAAATCTGTTTGATAGCCATTCTAAAGGCGTTGTTTTTGTTGTCGCGACTACTCCGATTGCAGAACGGCTTCAGCAGATTTCGCCTGCGCTCCAGCGTCGGTTGGGAGAAGGCGTTCAGATAGAGCCGATTTCTGACGAGGACACCGCCCTAGAGTATGCACAGGCTTACATTCAGTGGGGGCGAGATGGGTTTAAAGAAAAAACAGAGAGAGATGTCCGTTTGCCTGAGGATTGTCCGGATGTGGATGAACCTTACTATCCACTGACCGAAGCTAAGGTCAAAGAAGTTTACAACGGCTTAAAGGATACCTACAAGACTGAAAATGTCATTCCCGGTGACCTGCTCCCAGAGCTGAATCTTTCACTTTATAAGCGAGTGTATGGTGAGTAGTAAACTCCTACTCAATAACTATAGCTTCGGAAAGATCTATCTGAAAGCATTTGAGGACACCCAAGATATGATTATAGCCCGTACGGGACCTGATTGCTTATGGTTAGATCTAGATAGGGGGACAGGCTCAACTAAAAAAATGGCTTTGGGGAGAAATCCACACACTCTTGCCAAGAAGAACTTAAGAAGCCTTTTCAAAACTAGGGTTTCGATCTCTCAAGCGGCTCAAAGCGTCTGATACTGGGTCATCTGACCCTATGAAAAACGCTTGGTGCCAAGGTACTTTATCCCCTCGCAAAGCGGCCCGATGAGGGTTTTAAAAAGGCTTCTAATGAAAAGCAAGCTAAGTAAAGCCATTCCAACAAGTTGAGAATCTCTGAAAGAAGAAGTTGTTAAGAAGGAATATCTTTTACTAAAAAGAGGTCGAGAAGGCTAGATTCGATATTTTGTCTCTATATACCGCATACCGCGTATGCGAGAACGGATAAAACGGATTGTCGAAAGTTGGCTAATGAATCAGAATGAGAAACAAAATCCGATTTTTTTAAAGCCGTTGGAGACCCCCAATCTCTTTGCTAGCTATCGCATACACGATTACCCGCGTGCTGGTTTACGTTGCCACCCGTGGAAGATGACCGATACTCAAGCGATTCTGCTCAATGCCTTTGATTTACTAGCGAATAGGCGAACGCATAAGTTCACTCCGGAAATTCGCAAAGCGGAAGGAAAACTTCACGAGTACGTCGAATTTGATGGCCCGCTGATTCTGGATTCAGGTGCCTTCAACTTCCTACAACAAGCTGAAATCAGCATTACACCACGTGATGTTCTTTCAATTGGAATTGAGTTAAGAGCTGATATGGTTGTTGCTCTTGATCATCCCTTTCTGCCCAAATCCGATCTCGAAGAAGTGAATGTTCGGTGGTCAAATACTGTATCGAATACCCGTAAGATGTTTGAGTCGTTAGAGAAGTTCGATTCCTCGCTTCTCCCTAGTGGGTTTAAACTCATACCTGTTCTTCACGGCCATGATACACAAACACTTTCGAGAGCTCTCGATGATATTGTCAATATATGGGGCCAAGAGCCTGACATCGTTGGTATCGGGAGTTTAGCACCGCTTGCTCGCAATGGAAGTAAGCGTACAGTAGTCGATATCATTCTCACGGCACGAAAACTTCTTCCCAATGCTCATATTCATTGTTTTTCCTTGGGTTCTGCCCTGCTGATGCTATTCGCATTTTACTGTGGTGCTGATACGGTTGATTCGCAGACTTGGATCATGAGTGCCGCCTTTAAACAAGTGCAACTGCCCGGCTTTCACTTGACCCGCTTTTCTCGTCTTGAAGCAGAAAAAGCCCCCGCCAAATATGAACAGACCCGTCATGCTTTTGCTCAGCATTTATTGCGATTGATTGATGAAGAGGGATTTGCTACGAAAAACTGGGATACCGAAGAAATTTGGCCAATCTGTGATCAGGAGGCCGCGCTTTCTTACCTAGGCTATCTTGAAGACTGTGATGGGATAAACCATGTTCATCGCCGGGCATGTCATAATCTATACTCATTCAATTTTGAGGCGGGTCGAGTACGCCAAGAAAAGAGGGCAGGTACGCTCGAAACCTTTATTCACAGTCGAATGAAAAGTACTGTCTATCGAAAGGTGTTTGATTACGCAATTGATGAAAAGATGAAATCTTACAAATGAAGATCCTGGGATTCACTCGTATCTTTTGCTGTTTTCCTATGAGAATCACCTCTATCTACAAGATGACACGCAGCTTCTCAGACGATAAAGTTGACCAACCCAAGGAGAGAATATGATCCTAAGAAAGCTGTTGTTCGGCCCGGCCCCCTCGGTCGGCGTTGGCTATTCACTGGGGCTGCTGCTGTTACGGGTGTCCGTCGGCGGCATGATGTTGCTCGCCCACGGCTGGGGGAAATTGACTGGTTTTGCGGAGCGTTCCTCCTCGTTTCCCGATCCATTAGGCGTCGGCTCGTCGCTGAGCATGGCCTTGGCTACCGGAGCCGAAGCATTTTGCGCCCTAGCGGTGATTTTGGGACTCGCTACCCGCTGGGCTGTCGTGCCGCTCATGGTCACCATGGCAGTGGCCGCGCTTATCATACACGGGGACGACCCGTGGGCAAAAAAGGAATTCGCCCTATTGTACTTTTTCCCCTTTGCCACGTTGTTTCTAACAGGTGCGGGACGCTACTCTTTCGACGCCTCCTTGCGGCGTGGGGGGCGCTAAGTCTACAGAATGTCGGGCGATTGTGGATCGATGCAGGCCCCGGTGGGCCGCGGCCCCTGTGGCCGCTGCGGCATCTGGTCGTAGGACTGATAAGCGATGTCTAGGTAAGGCGTATCGACGCGGCGGTGCCCTTCGTGGCGCGAAATCATCGCCGCGTCAATAACCCCAGTCGTCAGCAAGGTGCGCTCGGGCGGGTACGGGGCCTGACCCGTTTTGAAAAACTGCTGGATGTTGCGGCACAGATAGCCGAAATGGGCAAACGGCCCCTCGTTCTGCAAGTAGAACTCCGTGGCCTGCACCTGCCCTCCTATCCGCGCGGCATAGGCGAAGTCGCTGACATAGCCGCTGAGCATCAATGTCGCCGTGCGCAAGCCGTCGCGGTGTTCCATGAGGAAAACGGCCGGCTCTTTGGTATGCTCCTCCATCGGCCCATCCGGCTTTTTGGCGATAGCACCGCAAGCGGCCTCGGCCAGCTCCCCAGACCACAGCCCCTCGTCGCGGGCGCTCCACACGTCGTCCCCTTCGAGGCACTGCACCCACGCCACTCCCCGTTCGCCGCCGCTGCGTCGCTCGACCATACACTGCAACGTCTCTAAGGCGTGGTACCCGTATGCCTCAATGCCGCCGTAGCCGATGGACAGGGCTTCTTCAATGGGCGTCTCCTTGGGGTGTTCCAGCCAAGGCGAGCGCCAAGACAAGGGTAGCGACGACCCGGCCATCAGCGGGATGTCCAGTTCTTCTGCCCGATCCCACATCCACTGAGCGTCCCTAAAGTCATACGCCAAATGCTTGTCTGAAAACACGGGCACCGAGCGGCCGCTCTCGGCAAAGACGCCGGCGATTTGCTCGAAGAAATAGCGGCGCGGGTACATGTGGCGGCCCCGCTCGTTCCAGGGGTAATCGCCGTGCTCGCCGATGAGCAGCACTGCATCTACATTGAGCCGGTCGGCACCAGCGTGCAGGGCGCGGCGGATGCTGGGATAGATGGGGACCCCGTACTCTTGGGCCAAGCCCACGCCGATATCGTTTTCCAGCACGTGGTCGATGTACAGGGATACTAGGTCCACTTCCGGGGGCATCAGGCCCTCATCTATGGACATGCCCTTCATAAACTTGGTGGCAATGACGTCGGCATGGGATTTGGGATAGTAGATGGTGGCGATGGCGGCTACGCGCAAGCGGTCGCTCATGGACAAACTCCTATAGCGAAGACGCACATACTCCTGTGCGCCGCAGACAGTGGACGGTGGTATTGTAATGTTTTGAGTCGGGTGTTGCCATGCCGAAACGAAAAGTGCTCAGGCCGCCCAGCATCCCTCCGTATAAGGCTCGCGGAGGAAGAGTTTTTTGCGTTGGGGACTGGCGCGCGCGATCCACTCGGGCGGGATATCCTGCGTATAGCGATGCGGCGGCCCGGCTTCTTTGAAGATGTCGATGTTGAAGATGCGATAGGGCTGGGGAGAGTCCGCGGGTTTGGCTTCGACGGCGTGGAAAATCCGAGCGTTGATATAGACCATGCTGCCCGGAGGCACTGCGAGCCGCACCTCTTTTAGCTCGCGTCCAGCTTCTGCGTCGTATGCTCCGGCTAGCATGCGCTCAGGCGTGGCCTCGGCGGTCGGGGCGACGAGGTGGCTGCCGGGAATGACCTTGAGGTTGCGGTCGCCGAGTGTGAAGCCATTGGGATAGTAGAGAATTTGGACGTAGTACTTGTTGCGCTCGGCGAGGTTGACGGGGTTTTCGTGCTTCCAGTGGTGGTGATCTTGGTGAAAGGGAATGGGGCCTATGCCGCGCGGGGCGAGGTTGAGGGCGGAGTGGCAAAAGTGGTAGTTGGGGCCGATGGTGGCTTGCAGCAGCGCGATGATGAAGGGGTCGTCGATGAGGCGGTCGCCGCACGGGCCGCGGTCGTTCCAAGGGCGGACGAAATAGGACTGGGGCGCGGCGGATTTTTCGTCCAAGGCGTCGAGGTAGCCGCGCACCGAATCGAGGCCGAGGATTTCGTTGGTTAGGCTGCGCCGTGTCTCGTCTTTGAGTACGTCTGGGTAGAAGATGTAGCCGTCTTGGTGGAAGGAGTCCAAGTCGGCTGCGGAGGGAGCTTGGAGGCGAAATAGTGAGTTCATGGCGATTCCTTTGAGGGTGTCGTCGGCTTTTCCGCTTGTCCAAAAGAGGGCAGCGCGAAGACGGCCCGCCAGCCTAGCCGGTTTAGACGCAAGTAATAAGAGGCCGTCAGCACGCCCCACAACGCATACGCGAGCGAAGTAGATAAGGCGGCACCGCGCAGCCCGAGCTTGGGGATCAACCATAGATTCAGGGCCACATTGACCGCCAAAGCGATACTGGGTGCCCACAGGGTCATGGAGGGATAGCCCTCGCCCATTAGCTTGGCGTTGAACACGGCTCCGAAGCCCAAAAACAACATGCCGGGCAGCAGCCAAACAAGAGGCTCGTACGCATCTGGATACAAGGGAAAGAAAACGCTCAGCAGTAGACGTCCGCCGAAGATCAAGACAACCGCCGAAAGCAGGGAGAAGACAAAGATGCCTTGGCCCACGCCCAAGGAGAGCCGCGTGTCGTCTTGCCCGCGCACTATTTTGGCGAGCAGGATGACCGAGGCGATGTTGGCGACGCGCTGCACCATGTCCGTAAAGTTCGTCGCCACCCCATACACGCCCACCTCCTTCTCGCCCAAAAAGCGCTCTATTAAAAAGAGGTCGCTCTTGAGCAGCAAAAACATGAGCACCAAGCAGACCTCGCCACGCGAACCAATGCGAAGCATTTGCCCAAGCGCGCGTCGCCCTCCCCACCGAAAGCGGAATCCTCGGTACAAGAATAGGGCAAAGATCGCCAAGCCCGTTATCCCTATTGCTCCTACCCACACCCCCATCACCCGTTCCAACTCGAGATGCCCTAGCTGGGAAAGGACTAGATTGCCGCCGAGATAGATGGCGATGAAGACTACGGGCAGCAGTGCGTAGGGCTTGAGCCGATCTTCGCCTAAAAAGACGGACAAACCCGCCCTTTGTAGCACGGTGAATGCAATCACGCAAACGCCCAAGATCCATTGGGCTAGGGTGATACTGGGCACGAAAACCTTTGCAAGTGCCAAGCTAAAAGGGGCCGTTAGCAACAGGAAGGCACCCAAGACGAGGCAATACAACAAGGTGTGGTTGATCGCGGCCTCCCGCTCTCGCTCGCGTCCCACGACGTAAATGTTCCCCTTGCTGAGCCACTCTCCTAAGAACAAGACGCCCAGCATGACGAGCGCGGCCCATAGCCTTAGGGTGCCATAGTGCTCCGGTCCTAGCTGATCGGCCAGCAGGACCGAGTTCACAAAGCCCAAAGAAAAGACCAGAAAGGAGCAGGTTGTGTTGAGCGAGAAGCCGCGGAAAAAGTTCATTGAAATGGATGGAGAGCACTAAAGCGGCGACGGAGACGGTCGGTGCTTATCAAGCGAAAACCTAGGGCATGGTGGCGCATCCGTCTTGGTGGAAAGATTCTAGGTCGGCCAGAGAGAGGCATCAAGGTGGAATAGCAAATTCATGCGCGCGGTCCTTCCATCATCAAGGCAGACTCAGCGCCACCAACTCGGCTGGCTGGTCGGCCCCGCCGGTGGGGATGGCGATGTATTGCTTGCCGCCAGCCATATAGGTGATGGGCTGGCCCGAGGCGTTGCGCGGCAGCTCGACTTTGCCCATTAGCGCGCCGTCGTCCGGGTCAAAGGCCCAGAGATAGGGCGCATTGGGATTGATTTTGACCTCAACGGCGTTGCCTCGGGGCGAGTTGTTGACCACGTCCCACTGCGCCTGAGTCGCGGCAAAGAGCAAGCTCTCGGTGATGATGGGGAAATTGCGCTGTGCCCAGCCCAAGGGCGGCAAATCGAGATGAGCAAGGCTGGGGTGGTCGCGCGGCCCCTCGCCCACGGGGACCTGCCAGCGGTGCTCGCCCGTGTTGAGATCAATGGCCGTGATCCGACCGTAGGGCGGTTTGAGCAAGGGTAGGCCGCGCGGGCCGTCTGGACCGAATTCTACCCCTCCGGTATAGCGGAAGGAGGCGTTGGGGTCCGTGGCTTTGGTCAGGGTCAGCACGGCCGGGAACGTATAAGAGGGAATGTAGATTATGCCTTTGTGGGGATCGACGGCGGCACCGGCCCAACTCGCTCCACCGATAATGCCGGGAACGAGGATCGTCCCCTTCTTGTCCATGCTCTCCATGGTCTGCGCTACGTAGAGAGAGCCGTAGCTATAGTCGTCGGCGATGGTCTTGGCCATCTGGTGTAGGGTTGGCGTAAAGTCGATCAGATCGTCCTCGGTCAGACCTTGTCGCTCGAAGGCGGCTGGCTTGCTGGGAATGGGTTGAGTGGGCGAGGATTTTTCGCCGGGAATGTCGGACTGCGGTACAGGTTTTTCCTCGATAGGCCAGATCGGCTCACCCGTTTGGCGGTCGAAGACGAAGCAGAAGCCTTGTTTGGTGACTTGGGCCACGGCTTTGATTTCCCGGCCTCCGACATTGATGTCGACGAGGTTGGGCGCAGCCGGCAGATCGTAGTCCCACATCCCGTGGTGGGTGATCTGGAAGTGCCAGACGCGCTCGCCCGTAGCGGCATTCAGGCAAACGAGGCTCTCGGCGAAGAGGTTGTCGCCGGGACGGTGCCCGCCGTAATAGTCGTTAGTCGGGGTGCTGACCGGCAAATAGACATAACCCAATTCGGGATCGGCACTCATTAGGGTCCAGACGTTGGTGTTGCCGGTGTTTTTCCACGAGCCGTCCTCCCAGGTCTCGTTGCCGAAGGCACCTTCCTGTGGGATGGTTTCAAAAACCCACTTCTGGGCACCAGTGCGCACATCGAAGCCGCGCACATCGCCTGGGGGCATGGTCTCGTCGGGCGGACGACCAACGGCAAAGGCGTCGAGGACCACCGCGCCAACGACGGCGATGTCGCCGCAGATGACCGGCGGTGAAGTGACCGCATAGAGTTCGCGTTCGATTGGCCGGCGCAGGCCCTTGGTCAAATCGACGCGGCCGTTGTCACCAAAGCTCTGGATGGGGTGGCCGGTATCGGCGTTGAGGGCGATGAGATAGGCGTCGCCGGTGCCAAAGAGGATGCGACGGTCGTCGCCGTCCTCCCAATAGGAGACGCCCCGGTGGACTAGGCCGACGTTAGCTGGTGTGCCCGATCTCCAGGTGCCTGGGTCGTAGGTCCAGATTGTTTTACCGCTCGTAGCGTCGAGTGCGACAACTAGGTTGAGCGAGGTGCTGACGTAGAGTCTGTCGCCGACTTGGAGCGGTGTGCCCTCAAAGACCATGGTCCAGATTTCTGGATGGGCGTCGAGGATGGACTGGTCGGCCGAGGCCCAAGTCCAGGCGATTTCTAGCTGGGCGAAATTGGTGGCATCGATTTGGTCGAAGGGGGCGTATTTGGTGCTGGCCGCCGTCGCGCCGTACGAGCGCCACTCGCCGGTGGAATCGGCCAGCAACGGTGAAGCGAATAGCGCGAGGGCAAGGAGCAGGGGACCCGTCATGGCGTATCTCCTCGTGGATGGGGTATAGCGATAGTATAGAACTTTATGGACGAGGGCCGCCAGAGATTTGTCACGCCTAAAGGCGCGGTGAAGCAGACCGCTTCTCAGGGACAGAGCGGATCGGGCATCAAGACCAGACGTAGATCTCGTCGTCGTCCGGAGACATGGCAAAGAAGATGGCCAGCACCGCCCGGGGCTGACCGCCGACGACAGCGGGGACCTCGTGGATGTTTTCGGTAAAGAAAAAGTAGAGGTCACCGGGTTCGAGCTGTACCTGGACGCGCTCGATGCTCTCGCGGGCGACGTAAGCAGCGAATTCCTCGCGTCCCAGATGCTCTGTCAATTCGGGGCGAAAAGGACAGTTGTACAGATACGGCTCACCCGTGCCCCCTTCTTTGGTGCTATTCTGAAAGCAAAGCACCCCGGCGAACTGGTGTTTGAAGCGCGAAATCTGATATTCGAAAGCCTGGGTGCGCTTGGCGACGGAATCGTAGTGCGGGCCGTGGCCGACTTCCCGGTGATAGACGCGGAATATGGCCGGGCCGTAGAGGCGGCCGTCCGGCTCGCGTGCAGTCTTGACCTCTTTGCCAGGCACTAGCTGGGAAAGAGCGTCGTACATAGTGCGGACCGGATCGTCATAGCCGTCGAAGAGGGTCTCAAATAACGCCAGCGTCTCCGCGGAGTGGGCGTGGAACTTTTCGCGGTCGCTGCGGTGGTGGCCAAAACTAGTGCCAATATCGACGCGACGCGCTTGGCCGTCACCGACCTCGTGGGGGTCGTAGAGCAGGCTGCGCTCGTAGAAGCGCCGCATCAGCGCCCGGCAATGGGCGGGATTGTAGTGCTGGCGCAGCACAAAGGCCGGCACCTCGCCGCGCGCTAAGGCCATCAGCGGCTCGGGGTACTGGTCGCGAATTTGCTCGATGGAAGCTTCGAAAGGAATCCAAGTTTGGGAGATTGTCATGGCGGGGAATTTAATATGCGTCGCGGGCTGAGTCCACACGGACTATTCGCGCGATACAAAGACATGCTCAAAAAGGTTGTAGCTGCCGATTGAAAAATTTACCATATCCCGCAAATGCGTTGTGGTGACTATCTGAAGTCCAGAGGCTTGTAACGTGGAATATCGAAAATTGGGCACTGCGGATATCGAAGTATCGGCAATGGCGCTCGGCTGTTGGCCTTTCGCCGAGGGGACGGTCTGGGGCGAGCAGGATGAGGGTGAGTCGATTGCGACGGTGCACGCGGCGCTCGACGCGGGGATCAACTTCTTCGACACAGCGGAGGGCTATGAGGAGGGTCACTCCGAGCGCGTGCTCGGACGCGGTCTGGCCGGTCGGCGCCAGCAGGCGATCATCGCCAGCAAGGTAAGCCCGAATCACCTGACCTCGGAGGGCATCGCGGCCGCCTGCGAGCAGAGCTTAGAGAATTTGCAGACGGACTATATCGATCTCTACCAGATCCACTGGCCCAACCACGATATTCCAATCGAGACATCTTGGCGCGCGTTAGAGGATCTGCTGGCCTCTGGAAAGGTGCGCGCCCTGGGGGTGGCGAACTTCGCCAGCAACGATCTGGCCGATCTGGTCGCGGTGGGTCAGCCAGCGGTGAATCAGTTGCCCTATAGTTTGCTGTGGCGAGCGATCGAATTCGAGGTCCTGGCGCGCTGCCGCGAGCGGGATATCGGGCTGATCTGTTACGCGCCGCTGGCACAGGGGCTGTTGACGGGAAGATACGCAACGGCGGACGAGGTGCCGGACGGGCTGGCGCGGACGCGGTGGTATGCGGGCAGTCGGCCGCTGGCCAAACACGGCGAGCCTGGCTGTGAAGAGGCCGTGTTTCACGCCATCGCGGGGATTCGCGATGTCAGCGAACGGATCGGCGCGTCGCTGGCGAGCGTGGCGCTGGCGTGGGTGCTCAAGCAGCGGGGGGTGACATCACTCTTGGTAGGGGCGCGAAATCTGGATGAACTCACACGCAACCTGCCGGTGCTGGCACTGAATTTGGACGCGGCGACAATGGCCGAACTGGAGCGGCTGACCGAGCCGGTTAAAGAAGCGATCGGGCGCAATCTGGATATGTGGTCTGCGGAGTCGCGAATGCGGTGAAGCGGGCGTCAGTATGCCAGCCCGATCAGACGCACGGCATTGTCCTCGCCGGTTGTTCACACTTCAGCCTGAGAATGGCGCGATTGCTTTACTGCGCAGATAATCGACGTTCATCTCAATTCCCAAGCCGGGACGGTTGGACAGATGTAGGCAGCCGTCTCTGACATCCAACGGATGGTCGATCAGCACATCATAAGCGTTGAGCTTGGCGCGACTGGTCTCTAATTTGTAGAAATTCGGGACTGTCATCATCGTATGCGCCCCAGCCAGCACGTTGATGGGACCGCTTGCATCGTGTGGCGAGATCGGCACGTAGTACGCCTCCGCCTGCGTCGCAATCTTCTTCAACTCTGAAATACCACCCGCCCACGTCACATCTGGCATGATATAGTCCGCGAGTTCATTTTCAAGGACTGGCACGAACTCATAGCGGGTCTGGAGCCGCTCACCGACACAGATTGGCACGCTGACGTTCTGTCTGACCTGCTTCAATGCGTGGTAGCTTTCAACGGGGACCGGCTCTTCAAACCATCCGATGTTGTAAGGTTCCAACCTTTTCGCGAGCCGAATCGCTGTTGCTACATCAAACCGACCGTGACAGTCGATGAGAATTTGAATGTCAGGTCCGACCGCCTCTCGAATTGCAGCGATCACATTTGCGCCCTGTTCCTCTCCTGCGGCATCCATCTGCCCACTCAAATAGCCGTTGGCTTCTTCTGGATGGTGAGGGAACGGATCGGTTTTCAACGCGGTATGACCTGTTTCTGCAATCGCTTTGCAATGCGCTGCCGTGCTCTCTGGATCTTTCTCACCCCCTGGATGTGTGTAAAGAGATATCGAGTCCCGAACGGGTCCCCCGCCAACCAGTTCATAGATTGGTAATCCCAACTGCTTACCGCGAATATCCCACAACGCGATATCAATAGCACTGACGATATTTGAGGTGGCACCTCGTGTCCCCATGTAGGTGAACGCTCGGAAAACCTTGTTCCATATCGTCTCGATGCGCGTTGCGTCGTCGCCTTCAATTAGACTGCTGGTTTGTTCAAGCATAGCACACACTGCTCTATTTGCGACCCGGCTGGTGCCGGTAATTTCGCCCCACCCTGTGATCCCTTCGTCTGTTGAGACTTGAACGAAGATATACTCTCGTTCTCTGTTGGGGCGGTCACCGGCGGTATCTAGGTAAGGCGCTGGTGATTTAACGAGCCACGGTGTGATTCCAGTTATTTTCATCGTTTAACCCTGTTTTCTAATGCCATTGGTTCATAAGAAGAAGCTACAAAGCCTCCGCGAATTAACGCGAATCTACGCAAAAAAAGAGAAAGACTAAAGATGGGCAACTCGCGAATGCGGTGAAGCGGGCGTCAGTATGCCAGCCCGATCAGACGCACGGCATCGTCCTCGCCGGTCTGAGCGCCCAGATCAATGCGGCAGAGGTAGATCCCCGGTGGCACGACCGCGCCCTGTAGATCAAATCCATTCCACAGATAAGACAGCAAACTGCCCGTCGATGACGGGCTCAGCCGCGCCACTTGGTGCCCGCTCAGGTCGAAGATCTCCACTTGCGGTGCGGACGCGGCGACCTTCAAGATGGCAAAGCGGATCGCGACCTGGTCGTTGATCCCGTCGCCATTGGGGGTGAAGACTAGTGGGTCTATCGCGAGGTCGTCGATGAGCCATCGGCTGCTAGTCAGTTCGGGCGAGAGCACGATATTGGCGCGACGGGTCATGGCCTCCACCGATTGCCACAGCCCCGGTCGCTCATTGGTGCCGAGGTCGAGGGCGAAGAGGGCGGCGTTTTGCAGGACGCGGGTAGTAAAGCTGACTTCGAGCGAGTCGGCGGCAATCACCTCTGGCAGGGCGATGAAGAGCGAGTCGCCCCGCGCTTCCACTCCTACGGGATCGATGGGTGCCGCTCCCGCGCTCACCTCGACGCCGGCCTCGAGATCGACCGGCCCGGGCAGGGTAAAGCGCAAGAGGTCGAAGCCGCTGTCTGCGGGCAGCGTGCGCGTCGCCAAGGCGTAGGTGAAGCGGGTGGCCTCGTTGGGGCGCACCTCGCGCGGCTCGATGCGTCCCAAGGCCTCCTGCACCAAAGCCTCTTCAAACTCGATCGCTAGCGAGTGGACCGTCGGTGCGAAATCGGGGTCGTCGGTGGCGAAGATCAGTTCCAATTGCACAAAGCGGCGCGGACTTTCCGACTTGAAGGGATCACCCGAGGACTGGTACTCGCTGCTCCACGCACTCCAGTCTTCGCCCACCACCAAGGCGGTGTCGATGGGGCCTTTGAGAACCTTGGGAAGACTGTTGTATTTCTCCTCGGTGACCTCGTCCCCCTTCTTGTCGTAGAAGGTGTATTGCTCACTGAGCGCGTTGCCCGAGCGCGAGCGCAATTGGATGCGGGTGTGGGCGGGCAGCTCGGCGTCCCAGGAGAGTGCGTTGATGACCTTGGGGCGGCCGTCTGCAGAACCCAGATCGATAAAGGCGGATCGCAGCACGACTTGGGCGGGATAGCCGGGTGAGAAGACCATGAACTCCCCCCATTTGGCCTGACCCCAGCCGCTGTCGGTGACGCCGTGCCAGAACAAATAGCGCATTTTGCGCGGTCTGAAGAGATAGCGGATATAGAACAGGCGGTCGGTGCCGGGGTTGAGGTGAGTGAGCAGTTCGGCGTAGTCGAAGGGCTCTGCTACCGGTAGGCCGCTGACTAGGGCGCGGGTGCCGTCCGAAAAGAGGATGGTGTGGCCGGGACCGGTGCCGCCGACGCCAAAGCCCAGGGTGCCCTCCTGCTGGCGCATCGAATAGATGAACATTTCGTCGACGAAAAACACCGCGCCCAAGTCGACTCCGAACCACACGCCGTTTTCCTTCCAACCCAGTTCGCCAACGCCTGAGGAAATGGAGTTGTTGGTGTTGAGATTAGCGTCGAACAGGTTGGCGGTGGCAGTGGCGCGAGCCCCGTCGGTGAAGGAGCCGCGCCGGTCGGTGCCGATGGCGATATTGTCCCCGATGCCGAAAACCTCGATTTCGGCGAGGGCCCCGTCCGCGCTCTGTTCCTCGGCCATGATACTGATGTACTGGATGAGCTGGTAGTGGTCGCGGCGATCCGGTTCTACTCGCAGGCCGGCGTCGATCACCAAGGTACTGTCGTTGCCGGGAAATCCGAGGGGTATGGCGATGGAGGTCGCCTCATTAGGTCGGGTGGTGCGATAGACCGAGCGGAAAAGAAAGACGTCTCGGGTGGCGACGATGCGCACACCAGTATTGACCAGCACGGTAAACTGCCTGAGGGGACGGGCCCCTTCCCGGTTGGGAAAAATCAGGTGGATTTCGCGAGCGAGTACGGCGCGCCCTAGGTCGATGGTGATAAACCAGTCTTCGGGTGCCGCGCCGGGATCGGGCTGCCAGAAGGTCTCGGGATCGCCGTCGATGGCCAGCGCGGCCGTCTCCGGGCTGGAGCCCACTTCCCAGATGCCACCGAAAACCGAGTCGCCGCGCTCTTTGGTCTCGTGCGCGAATAGGTGAGCGTCCTGTACCGCGTTGATATCTTTGCGGAATTTGACCAGCTGTAACTGTCCCTCGGTCCCGACCTGTGTCAGGCCGAAGGGCTTTTCCCAGGTCGCCCATTCTGCGGCGCTATCGAAGACCAGTTGGTCGGCGCAGACCGGAACCGCGCACAGCAGTAAGGCGCAGATGGCGCAGATGGCAAGGTGCTTGCCCGACATAGCCATTACCTCTTAGTAGGCGATACCCAAAGGGAGGATCTGTGCCGAGGTGGCAAATTCGGCATTGGGGGCGACACTCAGGAGGTAGACGCCGGGCGGTAGCAGTTCACCGCCCTCGTCGCGTCCGTCCCATTCTGTTTCCTGCGGGCCGGCGGCCTGATGCCCAGCGTCAATGCGGGCCAGTCTGCGTCCGTCGAGGGCGTAGATCTCCAGCGCAACTGGCACCAATTCGGGCAGGCGAAAAAGCGTGTAGTGGATCTGCAGGCGATCGTGGACGCCGTCGCCGTTGGGGGTCAGCACCGGGGTCGAGAAGCTCAGTTCCTGGACCGCGCTCGGGGTAGAGTCCGCCACCCCCAGCACGTGCAGGCTATTGGTCGACAGCGCTTGGCCGGCGTCGCCGCCGATGACCGGCTGTGGCAAGACCTCGCGCTCACTGTCGAAGACCTCGCCGGTAAACGTGGTGGCAAAGGAGAATAGCGCGGTTGAGAAGAACAGGCGCAGCGGCGGGTTGTTGGCGCGGGTGACGCGGGTGGGCAGGAGGACGAGCAGGCCGTCTGCTGACTCGATAATCTCGGCGGGTGCGACTATTGCGAGCGGTTGGCCCATCTCCAAGCCGGCGAAGCGGGTACGGCTGCCCGTGCGGATGCGCAGCGCGTCAAAGCCAGGGGCGTCGACCTGAGAAAAATCGGCCCGCAGGTCGTAGACGAAGTCAGTCTCCTGCCCCAAGGCGACCTCGGTGAAACCGCGTGCCGGTTGTGGGTCGGAGCGCAGGGCGACCTCGCCGATAATGTCGCCAGCCAAAAGCGGAGCGGTTTCGATCCACAGCGAGTCGAGGCGGATGAAATCGTCGAAGGACCGGCTTTCGAGCGCAATCCGCAATTGCAAATGAGAACCGCTGCGCAGATTGAGCGGCAGGCCCGGTTGGGTGAAGGGCACCGACCAGAAAGTCCAGTTCTCGTCGTCGTACCCGATGGAGGCGCGCAGGCCGGGGCGCGGCTCCAAGGTGACGATGGGTGACTCGAGGTTAGGGCGGAACTGGCGGGTGCGCAGTTGGTTTTCGTAGCGCTCGCGCGCGACGACGCGTTCAAAACCCGTCGCCATGTACTCGTGATAGACGGCGGGGTCCCCGTCGCGGCCGGTGCGCACCTCGATCTTGACTCCGACCGCGGCGTCGGGCGTCTCCACGGGCGCTCCGCCGACCATGCGCAAGGACGTGGTCCGCCAGAACAGCCGCCCGAAGTTCACCGATTGGCCGAGGTCGGTGATACTGGTTTTGTAGATGGCCTTGCGGGGCACGCCCTCGGCAAAGAGCTCGAACTCGGCAATGGTGCCGGGTGGGGCATCCCGGTATTGGCCGCGGACGAAGGAGGCGAGAAAGTCCTCGTCGAGAACCGAGACCTGCCGCCGATAGCGCACGAAGCGCACGTAGCGGCGAGGGAAGGGAATCGCGACGCGCGGTTCGAAATTCTCATCGACATCGGCGATGATATGTGAGAGAGGCTCCAGCGTGCCTTCGACGATGGGCCGCTCGGATTCGCTGGCGACCGACACGTCGTAGCCGGGAATTGCGTCGGTTTTGAGGGGCGTGCCGTCGGAGCGGAAGCCTTGGCTGGGGGTGGTAAAGCCGAAGGAGACGGCTGGCACGGCGACGGCCAGATCCATGGTGTAAACCTCGCGTTCGAGCGGCACGGCGCGGGGCGGGTAATAGGTGGCGTCGTCGCCGTCGATAAGCAGGCTGCCACTGGGGGCAGCTAGGCCGTCGCTCCACTTCCAAGTGCGCGGGGTCTCGCCGTCGACGTAGCCGAGGACGATATCGCTGGGGTCGCGCCAGAAAACCCAGTTGTCGAGGTGGGAAAAAACCGTTTTTTCAGGCGTCAGGTAGATGGGCTGGATGGAGCCGGGCGCGCTGACGAAGTCGATGAACAGACGCGTGGTGTCGCTTTCGCTCCACGACAGGCCAGCGCCGCCCAGCTTCCACGCCGAGATCTGGGCGGGGGCCGGCTGCGCTATCAGCACCAGCGCGAATAACAATACGCAACCGAATGAGGACTGCTTCAGAGCCATAGAGAATCTTTCAATACGCAACGCATAATAAATAATAATTATACGGCGCAAAGCGAATCCTATTTGTTCTCTCCGTCCTCTATCGCCTCAATGTCAAAAGCCGCCGCGATCAACGCCCGCGTGTAGGTTTCTTGTGGCGCGGCAAAAACCTCCTGCGTCGGTCCCTGCTCAACTACCAACCCCTCCTTCATCACAATCAGTTCGCTCGCCAAGGCGCGGACCACCTTCAAATCGTGACTGATGAACAAATAGGCTAGGCCGTGCCGCTCTTGCAGTTGCAGCAGCAGCTCGACGATTTGGGCCTGCACTGTTTTGTCTAAGGCGCTAGTCGGTTCGTCGAGGACCACAAAGCGCGGCTTGAGGGCCATGGCGCGGGCGATGGCGATGCGCTGGCGTTGGCCGCCGGAGAACTCGTGTGGGTAGCGGTCCATGGTCAACGGGTCTAGGTTGACTTCGGCCATAGTCTCGGCTACTAGCTGCCGACGCTGGTGGTAGTCACCGCCAATCGCGTGAATCAGCAGGCCCTCCTCGATAATCTGAAAAGCCGACAGCCGCGGACTCAGCGAGGCGAAGGGATCCTGGAAGACGATCTGCATCTGCCGGCGCAGCGGGCGGATTTGCTTTTGCTGCCAGCCTTGGATATCGCGGTTGTCGAATTCGATGGGGCCTTCGCTGGCCACCAGACGCAAGAGTGCTTGGCCCAAGGTGGTCTTGCCCGAACCGGATTCGCCGACGATGCCGACAGTCTGCCCCGCGCGGATATTGAGCGAAATTCCATCGACTGCTTTTACATAGCCCACAGTGCGGCGCAGCAGACCGCGCTTGATGGGAAAGTGGACCTTGAGGTTGTGGGTGCGGATGACTTCGGGCGCGGTCTCGTCGATCGGAGCCGGTTCGCCCTGGGGCTCGGCGGCTAGGAGCGTGCGGGTATAGGGGTGTTGCGGAGCGGTGAAGAGAGACTCGGTGGTATTGTGTTCGACGATCTCGCCGTCGCTCATCACATAGACGCGATCGGCCATGTGGCGGACGATGCCCAGATCGTGGGTGATTAGCAGAATCGCCATGCCTAACCGGGCTTGCAGATCCTTGAGCAGGGCGAGGATCTGCGCCTGAATGGTCACATCGAGCGCCGTAGTCGGCTCGTCGGCGATGAGCAGGTCTGGCTCGTTGGCCAAGGCCATGGCAATCATCACCCGCTGGCGCTGACCGCCCGAAAGCTGGTGCGGCCAAGCGTCTAAGCGCTCCTCCACATCGGGGAGGCCGACCAACCCAAGAAGCTCCATAGCCCGATCGCGCGCTTCCACGCGGCTCAGGCCCCGATGCAGGATGAGCGTTTCGCACAGTTGCTTTTCGATGGAGTGCAGCGGGTTGAGCGAGGTCATCGGCTCTTGGAAAACCATCGCCACGCGATTTCCGCGCAGTGCCTGCAACTGCGCTGATGCAGCCCCCAACAGTTCCTCGCCATTGAGGCGGACGCTGCCTTGGGGATGGCTGGCGCGCGGGTAGGGCAACAGTTGCAGCACCGAGAGCGCGGTCACCGACTTGCCCGAGCCGGATTCGCCGACCAGCGCCACGGTCTCGCCGCGTTCGATGCTGAGCGAAGCACTGCGCACGGCCTCGACATCTTCTCCCTCGACGTGGAAGCGCACGCCCAAGTCTTCGATGGTCAGCAAGCTCATGCGCCGTCCTCCCCAGCGTAGGTCTTGCGCGGATCAAACGCGTCGCGCACCGCCTCGCCGATAAAGACCAACAGCGACAGCATCACCGCCAGCGCTAAAAAAGCCGTAAAACCCAGCCACGGCGCTTGCAAGTTGCGCTTGCCTTGATTGAGCAGTTCGCCCAGCGACGGCGAGCCGGGCGGCAGGCCAAAGCCGAGGAAGTCGAGCGAGGTCAGCACCGCCACCGAGCCGGTAAGCACAAAGGGCAAAAAGGTCAGGGTCGAGACCATGGCGTTGGGCAGCACGTGTCGCCACATGATGCGGCGGTTGCTCTGGCCGAGGGCGCGGGCCGCTTTGACGAAGTCGAAGTTGCGCGCGCGCAAAAATTCGGCGCGGACAACCCCGACCAAACCCATCCAGCGAAATAGCAGCAACAAGCCAAGGAGCCACCAGAAATTCGGCTCCACCACGCTGGCGAGGATGATCAGCAAGTAGAGTAGCGGCAAGCCCTGCCAGATCTCGATAAAGCGTTGAAAGAGCAAGTCCACCCAGCCGCCGAAATACCCCTGCACCGCGCCTGCGGCAATGCCGACCGCAGCGCTGAACAGCGTCAGCAGTAGGCCGAAGAGCACTGAGATGCGGTAGCCGTAGATCACGCGCGCCACCACGTCGCGCGCTTGGTCGTCCGTGCCGAGCCAGTTTTCAGCGTCGGGCGGGGAAGGTGCCGGCTGCTTGAGGTCGTAGTTGACCGTGTCGTAGCTATAGGACACCAGCGGCCACAAGATCCAGCCCTTTCCCTCGATTAGTTCCACGACGAAGGGGTCGCGGTATTCGGCTTCGGTCGCAAAATCGCCGCCAAAGGTCGTTTCGGGATACGTCGCGAGGACCGGGAAGTAGTAGCTGCCGTCGAACCGGACGACTAGCGGACGGTCGTTGGCAATGAACTCAGCCGGCAGGCTCAGGGCGAAGAGGCCCCAGAAGACCCAGAAACTCCAAAAGCCGCGGCGATTGCGGCGAAAATTGGCCAGCCGCCGTTGATTGAGCCGCGACAACTGCAAGCCGAAAAAGCGCGTCGGAGGGGGCGGTGGGGCGGATACAGCGCTCATGACTCGCGGCTTTCAAAGTCGATGCGGCGATCGACCAGCGTATAGGTCAAATCGCCCACCAACTGCATCAACAGGCCCAGCAACGTGAAGAAATACAGCGTGGCAAACATCACCGGGTAATCGCGGCCAATCGCCGCCTCGTAGCCCAACAAGCCCAACCCATCCAATGAGAAGATGATTTCCGTCAGCAGCGCACCGGTGAAGAAGATATCGACAAAAGCACTGGGGAAACCGGCAATGACGATCAACATGGCGTTGCGGAAGACGTGGCCGTAGAGCACCCGGTTTTCGCTCAGGCCCTTGGCGCGGGCGGTGGTGACGTAGAGCTTGTTGATCTCGTCGAGGAAGGAGTTTTTGGTCAGCAAGGTCAGCCCGGCAAAACCGCCGATGACCATCGCCGCAACCGGCAGCGCTAAGTGCCAAAAGTAGTCGGCGATCTTGGCAAAGAGGCTCAGTTCATCCCAATTAGACGAGGTCAGGCCGCGCAGCGGAAACCAGTCGAGATAATGCCCACCGGCAAAGACCACGATCAGCAGGATGGCAAAGAGGAAGCTGGGGATGGCGTAGCCGACGATGACCAGCCCCGAGGTCCAGACGTCGAACCGCGAGCCATCGCGCACGGCCTTGGCGATCCCCAAGGGAATGGAAATGAAATAGACCAGCAGCGTGGTCCACAGCCCCAGCGAAATCGACACCGGCATCTTCTCCTTGACCAAATCGACGACCCTTTGGTCGCGGTAAAAGCTCTCGCCAAAGTCGAAGCGCACGTACTGGCCGATCATCTGCAAGAAGCGCTCGTGTACCGGCTTGTCGAAGCCGTACATGCGTTCGAGCTCGGCGATCAGTTCGGGGTCGAGCCCTTGGGCACCGCGGTATTTGCTGCTGATCTCGCCGCCCGGCGTCGCCTCGGTGTCGAGGGTCTCGCCCATGCCCGAGCCGCTGACCCGCTCGGTGGCGTCCGTGCCAAAGCCCTGAATCACCGCGATAGTGCGCTCGACCGGGCCGCCCGGTGCCGCTTGGATGATGATGAAGTTGATGGTCATGATGCCGAAGAGCGTCGGCACCATCAACAGCAGGCGGCGGAGGATGTAAGCGCCCATAAAATTGGGCTAACGGCCCTGCTCCAGCCGCGCCGCCTTCTCTGCGTCGTACCACCAAGTGTAGGGCATGACGAAGTAGTCGCCGGTGTAGGGGGCGGACAAGGCGGGTTTGCCGAATTTGTCCCAGTGGACCACGCGGAAATTGTCGCTGTACCAGTGCGGGATGGTGTAGTGCCCCCACAGCAATACCCGGTCCAGCGCCCGAGTCGTCGCTACCAGTTCGGCGCGGCTAGGAGCCTGAATCAGTCGTTCGACCAACTCATCGACGACCGGGTCTTTAATACCGGCAACGTTGTCGCTGCCCGGCTCGTCCGCGACGGCGCTGGTCCAGTAGTTGCGCTGCTCATTGCCGGGACTGTGGCTCTGACCCCGAACCAGTGAGATGATATCGTAATCAAATGCCTGGACCCTGTTTTGATACTGGGTCCGATCGACAGTGCGGATCGTCGCTTTGACGCCGAGGCGTTCGAGGTTGGGGATCATCGGCGCGACAATGCGTTCCCACGACGAGCTGGAGAGCAAAAATTCGATTTCCATGACCTCGCCGGTCTCGGCGTGGGTCAGGACATCATCGGCAACAACCCAACCTGCTGCTTGCAACAACCTTTTGGCGCGGCGCAGGTTTTGACGGAGCTGACCTGAACCGTCGGTGGTGGGTAGCTGAAACTCAGTGGTAAAAAGTTTGTTGGGAATGCGGCCTCGGTACTCCTCCAAAATTTCCAACTCCCGGCCCGAGGGCAGCCCCGCAGAGGCCAATTCCGAATTGGCGAAGTAGCTGTTGCTGCGGGTGTAGAGGCCGTAGAACAGATTCTTTTTGGTCCACTCGAAGTCAAAGGCATAGCCGAGGGCTTGCCGCACCCGAGGATCGGAAAACTTGGCGCGGCGCGTGTTGAACCAGAAAGCCTGCATACCAGCGGCGCGCTGATGGGGCAGTGGGTCCTTGACTAGCCTGCCAGCGGCCACGGCTTCTCCCTCGTAAGCCGTTGACCAGTCCTTGGACGAGTTTTCGCGGCGGTAGTCAAATTCTCCGGCCTTAAGTGCCTCGATGGCCACGGTCTGGTCGCGGTAGTAGTCGAAGTGGATGCGGTCGAAGTTGAAGCGGCCCTTGTTGACGGGCAGGTCGCGGCCCCAGTAGTCTGCAACGCGCTCGTAGGTGATCGAGCGCCCGGCCTCGACCGCGGCGATTCGGTAGGGACCACTACCCAGTGGCGGGTCGAGCGTGGTTTCCTCAAAGTTGCGGCCCTCCCAGTAGTGTTTGGGTAGAATGGGCATCTGGCCGGAGATTAGCGGCAGTTCTTTGTTAGTCTCTCCGCTGAAGATCAACCGGACCTGGTGCGTCCCAACCTTTTCGGCTGTCTCGATGGCCGCAAAGTAGTTGCGCAAGCCGGGATTCCCCTTGGTCTTATAAGTCTCCAGAGAGAAAATCACGTCCTCGGGGGTTATCGGCCTGCCGTCGTGCCAGCGCGCCTCCGACCGCAAGGTATAAAGAACCCAGGAATTGTCGGGAGGAACTTCGATGCACTCGACGAGGCAGCCGTATCCGACGGCGATTTCGTCTTCGGCGCTTTCAGTGAGGGTGTCGTAGATCAAGCTACCCAGACCCGGCGGTTCAAGACCCTTGAGGATATGGGGATTAAGGTTGTCAAAGGTGCCAATCCAACCTAAGCGCAGCGTACCGCCCTTCGGGGCGTCGGGATTGACATATTCAAAATGGGTAAAGTCTGGGCCGTATTTGAGTTCGCCGTAGAGGGAGATGCCGTGACCGACGTAGTTGTCGGCACGGACGGGAAGCGCTGTCAGGATGGCGATTAAGAAAAGTGCGATGTGCATAGTCAACTTTCTGTCAATGGACGATTCAAGCGCGACATTCACGACATTCATTTGGATTCTAACCGCGCCGCTTTTTCCGCGTCCCACCACCAAGTGTCGGGAAAGCCCAGCCCATTGGGAGCGGGCTTTGGCATCCGCCCGAACTTGTTCCAGTAGGCCAAGCGATAGGAGCGGCTGTGCGAGTCGGGGATCACGTAGTGGTTCCAGAGCAAGATGCGGTCGAGGGCGTGGGTTATCGCGACTTGGGTTGGACGGTCGGGGGCAGCGATCTGGCGCTCGATCAGCTCGTCGATGACCGGATCGGCAATGCCGACGTAATTGCGGCTGCCCGCAGAGCGCGCCGCCGTACTCGACCAGAAGTTGCGCTGCTCATTGCCTGGGCTCAAGGTCTGGCGCCACGAGGTAACGATGATGTCGAAATCGAAATCCTGGACGCGGTTTTGGTACTGGGCCGCGTCAACCGTGCGAATGGTCGCCTCAACGCCGAGGCGTTCTAGGTTTTGCACGAGGGGGCTGAGGACGCGCTCGTACGACGAGGACCCGAGCAAGAATTCAAAGCGCATGACCTCGCCGGTCTCAGCGTGAGTCAGCTTCCCATCGACCACGGTCCAGCCAGCCTCGGTGAGCAATTTCTTCGCCGTGCGCAGGTTTTGGCGAAGCTGTCCTGAGCCGTTAGTAGCCGGCGGCGCGTAGGCAGTGGTAAACACCTCGTCCGGTATCCGCCCCCGGTACGCCTGCAAAATTTCCAACTCCTGTCCCATGGGAAGCCCCGACGACCCAAGGTCCGAGTTGCCCCAATAGCTGTTGCTGCGAGTGAGAAGGCCATAGAACAGATTCTTATTAGTCCATTCAAAGTCGTACGCATAGGCGAGCGCTTGCCGCACCTTGGGATCTTTGAACTTGTCGCGCCGGGTGTTAAACGCAAAACCCGACATGCCGCGGATGAGTTGGTGCGGGATCTGCACCTTGATCATCCGCCCTTTGGCGATCGGCGTAAAGTCTTCATAGTCAGTGGCCCATTCCTTGGAATCGCTCAACAGGCGATAATCGTACTCCCCCGTCTTAAAGGCTTCGATGGCCACGGTCTGGTCGCGGTAGTACTCGTAGCGGATGCGGTCGAAGTTGTGGCGACCCTTGTGTACGGGCAGGTCGCGCGCCCAGTAGTCTGCGACGCGCTCGTAGGTAATCGAGCGGCCCGGCTCGAACTCGGCGATCTTGTACGGGCCGCTACCCAAAGGCGGCTCAAGCGTGGTGGCGGCGAATTCGCGTCCCTCCCAATAGTGCTTGGGCAATACGCGCAACTGGCCGATGATCAGTGGCATTTCGCGGTTGGTGCCCTCTTTGAACTCGAACTTCACCTGGCGTTCGTCGAGGGCGAAGACTGTGTCAACATCGGCGTAAAAAGTGCGAAAGAACGGGATGCCCTTGGTGGTGAGGATTTTGAAGCTGAAGATCACATCGGCCGCGGTTACGGGGACGCCATCGTGCCAGCGCGCTGCGGGATGGAGTTCGAAGATGATCCAAGAGCGATCCTCCGGCATCTGCATCTGCGCCGCGAGCTGGCCGTATTCGGTGAACGGCTCGTCCTTGGACTTGGTGCAGAGCCGGTTGTAGAGCATCAGCGAGCCGTAGGCGGCAACGCCCTTGAGAGTAAAGGGGTTGAGGTTGTCGTACGTGCCGATGGCGGCGAGGCGGATTTCGCCGCCTTTGGGGGCGTCGGGATTGACGTAGTCGAAGTGGGTAAAATCAGGCCCGTACTTGGGGTCGCCGTAGAGCGTGAAGGCGTGGGCGCGGAGAACGGTACTGTCCGCGGCATGGGCCACCGAGGCGAGGATAAAGCAGAAAACTAGTGAGCGCATAGTCTGCATGAGAATCGTCGTTTAATGTGAGGGTGATAAAACGGAAAATTAGTGCGTACATAGACTACAAAATTAACCTGAAAACGCATTTACGGCCACCGACGCGGTTGGCCGCAGCTCGGCTCTGTTCTATCTTGGCGACCTATAATTTGCTACGCGAGGAGGACTGCCGATGCTGACGCCCAAACAAAAAGAACACTTTGACGTCTTTGGCTTTCTCTGCCTGCGCCAGGCGTTTTCCCCGGACGAGATGGCCGAGATTACCCAAGCCGCCGACCAAGTGTGGCACGAGGACCGAGGCGGCCAACCCGACGACGGCCAGCACCAGGGCCTAGCGCCTTTTGCCGAGCTAAATCCCCGGCTTTTGGACCTAGCCGAGGACGACCGCATTTTCGAGGTAGTCGCCGACCTCTTAGGAGACGATTTCCTGTGGTCGGGATCGGAGGGCAACAAGGAGGGGCGTACCGAGAAAGGGGAGCACAACTGGCATGCGGATCGGCCAGGGGCCGCAGAGACCGAGTATCACCGGCTCAAGGTGATGATCTACCTGACGCCCACCACCAAAGAGCAGGGTGCCCTGCGGGTGATCCCCGGTTCGCACCGCATGCCCTTCCACGAGTGGCTCTGGCCCTTACAGTCCCACCACTTCAAGGACGGCACAATCGGCGACAGCTTTGGGGCGCGAGGCGAGGACATCCCTTCCTGCGCGGTGGAGACGACGCCCGGCGACGTGGTCTTTTTCCACCACAGCCTCTTTCACGCGGCCTACGGCAAGTTCCCCGAGCGGCGCTACGTTGCCTTCAAGTTCGTCACCCGGCCCGACACCGAGGCCAAGCTGCGGTCCATGCAGCACTACGCATCCTACGCCTTTGACGTCAATCCAGCGCTCTTAGCAAGGCCCCGACTGCGGTCCATTGCAGAGGACATGATCGCCTTGGGCGAACAGGCGCGGGCTTTAACAGGCCAATAAGAGAATTTTAATCGTGCTCGCCGCCTGTTTCACCCTCAGATCCGCTGTGCTCGCCGCCTGCTCCATCCTCAGATCCGCTGTGTTCACTCACTCCCACCTCTGCATGAGGAGTCCAAGCGTCAAAATTCTCGCTGGTTGCCTCTAACCTGACTTCTCGTTTCACGGCAGGACCAAGGTCAACAGGAGTCGTCGGACCGAGTTCCACGCCATTGGACAGGTGAACTTCAACCCGCACTTCTTGCAAGGTCTCGTCGGTGATGTTTTCCACAGTGCCATTGAAAGAATTGTCTTCTGCATTGTAAGCCATCACCAGCCGGACGCCGTTTCTGGTCGTATCGTACGTCTCATTCAGTGAAAGGGCGGTCCCGGATTCTTCTCCGGTCTCGCCCCCATTTTCGCCACCCTCGCGAGCGTGTTCGTCTCTGCTTGCGCTCAGGACTTCCTCGGTTGGTGCTTCACTTGAACATCCAACAATTGCGACGCAAAAAATGACGGCCATCGCACCGAGAATACGGTTCATTGCTTTCTCCCTTTTTGGCGGTCTCGCGGCCCCGCGTAGGGTGCGCTAACTGAGCGGTTTGTGCCGTCTAAAAGCGAATTGCGTTCCTATACCGACGGCAATTGCGGCACGACTCGGTTGGCGAGTAAGTCCATTGAGCGCTTCCACAGCGGCCGGTCGTCCCAGTCGTGGGCGATCATCAGCAGCGTGTCAAAGCCCCCGGTCGTATCCCACAAGCCCTGTAGCTGATCTACGCACGACTGCACGTCGCCTATTATGCACAGGTTCCTGATCAGATACTCGGGCGTGACTTCCTCGTCGGGAACGTCCGGGTCGTGCTTCGTAATGTGGAGCATTTCGGCACCGCTGAGTACGGCGATCAGATATTCATAGGAACGGCAGAAAGCGCTCTTTTCGTCGAGGGCGTAATCCCAAGCGCGCGCTTCGTCATCGGCGACGAGGATGCTGCGCGAGATGCGCCAGCGGGTGCGCTCGGGCGCGGGCAGACCGGCCTCGGTGGCCCCGGCGCTGTAGGTCTGCCAGTGCTGGGTCAAGATCGAAGGAGCGACGAGATTGGTGCTGATGGGCAGATAGCCCCGCTGGCCGGCCATGGTCGCGGCCATGGAGCCGCTTCTTATCACGCTCATGCCAATGGGCGGGTGCGGCTGCTGGTAGGGCTTGAGCAGTTCGCCGATGCCGAGTTCGGGGTCCGCCTCTTCAATTTTGATGCGGTAGAAATCCCCTGCAAAGTCAAAAGGGGCGTCCGCCTGCCAGAGCTTGAGGACCATGTCGATGCTCTCGACGGTCATCAGCCCTTGCGTCTTGGGATCGGGCAGGTCAAAAAGGCCCCAGTCGGTAGCGACGCCGCCTTGGCCGAAACCGCAGTTGAAGCGGCCCTTGGACAGGTGATCGAGATAGGCCAGTCGCACCGCGACATTGACCGGGTGGTGCTGCGGCATGATGGAGACACCCGTGCCCAAACGGATATTTTGCGTCAGGGGCAGGACGTGGGCGATGAAGAGGTCGTTGGACGGAATCGGCTCCCAAGCGACGGTGTGGTGCTGGCCGACCCAAGCCTCGGTGAAGCCGAGCTGATCGGCGCGGACGACGAACTCGACGTCCTCGGCAAAGCATTCGGTGCGGTCTTTTTCCGGGGGGTGCAAGGGCATCATAAAGGTGCCGAGTTTCATGGTACTCCTCCTCTACGGGCGATGTAGGTACGCAGTGTTTTTTCTAACTCAATATCCCAATTCCCGCTCCATGTCTCCAACCACATCCGCGATCACCTGTGCGATTTCCTCGACCTGTTCCTCGCTAATGGTAAAGGGCGGGCTGATGGCAATGTGGTCGCCGCTGACGCCGTCGATCAACCCAGGCGACCCAGGCATGATGAGCACGCCTTTGGCAAAGGCGCGGTTGACGATCGCGGCCGACACGCCTTGGGCGGGGTCAAAGGGCGTGCGGCTCTCCTTGTCCTTTGCGAACTCAACGCCGGTGAGCAGGCCCTTGCCGCGCACTGCGCTGACTATGGGCGAGTCCATTAAGGGCTGCATCTTCTCCAGCATCAAGTCGCCCATCTGCGCGCAACGAGTGACCAAGTCGTGGTCCTGAATGTAATTCTGCACGGCAAGGGCAATGGCGCAGGAGAGCGGATTGCCGCCGTAGGTGTGGCCGTGGACGTAGTGGTTTTGCTTTTTGTAGATTCCGTCGTAGATCTCGTCGCGGACCAGGGTGGCGGCAATGGGCGTGTACCCGCTGGCGAGACCCTTGCCAGTGGCTATGATGTCTGGAATGGCGTCCCAGTGCTCAATGCCGAAATTGAGGCCCGTGCGTCCGTAGCCGGTGACCACTTCGTCGATGATCATCAGGATGTTGTAGCGGTCGCAGATCGCGCGGATGGTGGGGAAGTAGTCGGGCGGTGGCATCAGGCCACAGCAAGAAGTGCCCGAGATCGGCTCGGCGATAAAGGCGGAGATGTACTCGCTTCCCTCTTGTTTAATAACCCGCTCCAGCTCTTCAGCGCAGGAGAGCGTACAGGCGGGTCGGTCTTGGCAGTACGGACAGTGATCCGGGTGGGGGAAGGTGATGTGCGGGAAGTCGTGCAGGTAGGGCACGTAGTCCTCGCGCCAAGTGGAGCGGCCCGACATGGAAAGCGCGCCGATGGTGTTGCCGTGCCAGCTCTGCCAGCGAGTGATGACTTTGAACTTCTTCGGGTTGCCGGTCTCAACGTGGTACTTGCGGGCGATCTTGAGCGCGGACTCCGTGGCCTCGGATCCGCCGGAGATGAAGAAGACGCGGTTGAGGTCGCCGGGGGCTATGGCGGCGACTTTGTCGGCGAGGTCGATTTGCGGTTGGGTGAGGAAGCGGGCATAGGTAAAGCTGACCTTGTTCGCCTGCTCCCGCATGACCTCACCTATCTCCGGAACGCCGTGGCCAATGGAGACCACGTGGACGCCAGCGCAGGCATCGAGGTACGCGCGGCCGTCTTCGGCGTAGAGATAGCAGTCTTTGCCGTGGGAAATCTGCGGCCAGTTGTCGGTAATGACGCGGTGAAAAATGCGGTCGGTGGTCATAGATCCATCCTTTGTATGTTGTAGTAGCAAGGCCCCGAAAGATACGAAGTCTTAAGAGGCCAGCATAGAGCGCGACCGATTTTGGCGGCTATTCGGGGTGCAACCCGCGCAATATCTCGATATGTTTCTCTACATACTGCTGAGCAACATCAGTGAGACAACAAACAGGTGATATTGCAAAAGAATTGTAGGCGAGTGCTGGCGGCGTGGCTGCTGTTGGCAGGGACGGCACAGGCGGCGACCCTGAGCGGCTTTGTCACCGATGTCGACAGCGGCGAAGCCCTGACCCGCGTCGCCATTGTGGTCGAAGGACTTCAACTCGAGGCGGTCAGCAACAACAGCGGCTACTACGCGGTCGTGCAAGTGTCGGCTGGCACGCATGTGGTGAGTGCGTCGCATACAGGCTACCAGACCTGGCGGGACACGCTCCACTTTGGCGCGGACGAGGTCGTGAGGCTCGACTTGGCGCTGGTACCCAAGCCAGTGGACCTGGGCGAGCAGGTCTCGGTGGAGACCGATCGCATCCGCCTCCGCGTCAAGCCGTTACAGCAGATGCCCGCTCTCGGAGAGGCCGATCTCTTGCGCGGCTTACAGCTACTGCCGGGCGTCCAAGCGGTTGCGGATATCAGCAGCGGCTTGTACGTGCGCGGCGGCGGTCCCGACCAAACGGCTATCCTCCTCGACCAAACCCCTCTGTACAATCCCTCCCACCTCTTCGGACTTTTCTCGACCTTCAACCCAGACGCCATTAAGAAGGTCGATCTGTACAAGGGAGCCTATCCCGCTCTGTACGGCCGCACGCTCGGGGCGGTGCTCGACGTGAGCAACCGCGAGGGCAACCGCAAGCGCACTAGCGGGCGCGGCGGCGTGAGCCTGATTTCGGGGCGCTTACTCACAGAGGGACCCGTCGGGCAGGGATCGTGGATGCTGGCCGGTCGCCGCACCTACCTAGACGGCGTGTTTAGTGCCCTCCGCGCACGCGGGGAGGACATCCCGTTGGACTATTTTTTCTACGACCTCAACGGCGACATCAACCAGCGGCGGGGTGACGACGCCTACGCCGCGAGCGCGTACTTGGGCCAAGATGACCTGCGGATTGAGTTAGAAGACGATGAAGAGTCTTTCTTCGATATGAGCTGGGGGAACCGCGTCCTGACTGCGCACTGGACGCGCGCGTTCTCGCCGGCCCTGTTCGGCCACCTCATGGCCGCTAGCTCGTCGTACGAAAGCATCGTCGCGCTCCGTTTTCTCGACGCGCCCGTCCGCATCGCCAACAGCATCCGCGACCTATCGCTTAAAGGCGACGTGGATTACTTCGCCAACCGCCATCACACGCTTTCTTTGGGATTGTTGGCCACCCTATTTGAGTTTCACTTTGCCCGATCTTTTAACGAGCGGACCCAGCTCGATTTGCGCCAAGAGCCGGTGCTGTTGGAAGGCTACGTGCAGGACGAGTGGCGGCCGGGGCCGACCACGCGGGTGCGATTGGGTGGACGGGGAACGTACTTCAGCACAGGAGACCGCTGGCACTTCACGCCGAGGCTGTCCCTGAGCCAAGCGTTGAGCGACAAGGTCCGGGTCAAAGCCGCCGGCGGGGTGTATCGCCAACACCTGCAACTGATCACCACCGAAGCCTTCAGTGGCGGCGATTTCTGGGTGCCTTTGGACGACACTGTCGAACCGGGGCGATCCTATCAGGCCGTCACCGGCGTCGAGTGGACCCCTTCGCCGCGCTACCAGCTTGCCGTGGAGGCCTATTACACGGATCTCGCCAACCTAGTGACCGTGGATACCGAACTGCCCGATGACAGCAAGGCCACGCACTCGGAAGCGGTGTTCAAAAGCGGCGGCACGGGTTGGGCGAGGGGGGTCGAGGTCTTTTTACAGCGGCGCACCGGCGCGCTCACAGGGTGGATCGGCTACGCACTCGGTTGGACGCGGCGCACCTTCCCGGAACTCAATGATGGCCGTTCTTTTCCCCCCAAGCACGACCGCCGCCACGACCTGTCTTTTATCGCCTCCTACAAGGTGGGCGCATGGCGGCTCGGCGCGAACCTAGCGTATGCCACTGGGCAGGCATTTACACCGGTTTCCGAGTCACCTGTCCAGCGCAACAGCGCCCGCCTGCAGCCCTATCACCGCCTCGATGTCAGCGCCCGCCGGTCGTTCGGGCTGCGGGGAACCGACAGCGAGTTCTACGTGCAGATATTCAATGTGTACAGCCGCCGCAACGAGTGGTTTGTGCAGCTTGATTCAGTCGATCCGGAAGTCGACCCGCGCAAGATCAAGCAATTGCCCATAATCCCCACGCTGGGCTTCAACTTCTCTTTTTAGTAGCGAAATCCAAAGTCGGCGAACGCGACGCGGATGCACTCAAAAGGCCCTTTCGCGTCTCGCCGGATACGTATCAGCCCACAATTCCACCGCATTAAAAGCCCCTGCATAATATAGTAAATTAACTGATTGTCTAAATTTTGTCTAAAAAATTTCAGAAAATATATTGATAAATAATAGACAAATAAGTACACTCAATTAGACAATGGACGCCGAAAGTGGCTCCATACACCTTTACAATTAGGAGGAAATCGCATGAATATCACCCGCATTGCCACGCTCATGGCGCTGACACTCTCGTTTTGGGCAGGCCCAGCCCAAGCCCAGGACGACGAGGATATCGTCGGCGTTGCCATCGGGGCTGGCACTTTTAACACGCTGGTCGCCGCGGTTCAGGCCGCGGAACTAGTCGACGCGCTCAAGGGTGAAGGCCCCTTCACTGTCTTTGCCCCCACTGACGAGGCCTTCGCCGCTTTGCCAGAGGGCACCGTCGAATCGCTGCTGTTGCCCGAGAATAAGGAGTTGCTGACCTCGATCCTGCTTTATCACGTCGTCTCCGGTTCGGTTTTGGCCGCTGACGTAGTGGGACTGGATTCGGCTACCACCCTCAATGGTGCCTCGATCGATATCAGCGTCAGCGACAGTGGCGTGATGATCAACAATGCCAATGTCGTCCAAGCTGACGTGGCCGCCAGTAATGGGGTAATCCACATCATTGATGCGGTGCTCCTGCCTTCGCTTGCTACCGCTGTCGAGGGCAGTACTTGGGGGACGGTCAAGCAGCAGGCTCGCTAAGCCAGTAAATTCTGACGAAGAAGGCCGCAGCGAATATCCTTTTTTGCTGCGGCTATTTTTCCCTTTGCAACGAAGACGCTAGGAGATTGTGGAAATGGGTAGAAATCGCTTGTTTGCTGTGCTATGGAATCGACGCCGGGACATTCTATCAAAGTGGTAGTGCGGCGGACCGGGCTTTCGGCCCATGTCATCCGCGTCTGGGAAAGGCGCTATCAAGCCGTGGTGCCCGCGCGAACGGAGACCAACAGACGACTTTATTCGGACGAGGACATCGCGCGCTTGCAGTGGTTGCAGCAGGCGGTGCAGGCCGGACAGAGCATTGGCCGCATCGCCCATCTCTCCACGCCCGAGCTGATGAAGCTGGTCCGCGCTGAGCAAGCAGCGGCACCGTTGGCCCAAAGGCCGACCGATGGAGAGGGCGAGGAAAAAGACCCCGGCGAATTCCTCAAACAAGCCTTAGTCGCAGTGCAAAGGCTGGACGCAGTCTCGCTTGAAGAGCAATTGGTCCGCGCCTCCATAGCGTTGAGCCAACGGCATCTGCTCGAAGAAGTGGTCCAGCCGCTTATGGAGCGCATCGGCCAGATGTGGCAGGAAGGCACCTTGCGGGTATCCGACGAACATATGGCTTCGGCCGTGGTGCGCAGCTTTATCGGCAACATACAGGCTAGTTTCCAAGTATCGGCAGCCGCTCCCCACCTTGTCGCGACCACGCCAGCGGGGCAATTGCACGAGATGGGGGCCTTGCTCGCTTCGGTCGTGGCCACGTCAGAAGGGTGGAATTCGACTTTTCTGGGACCCAATCTACCGGTCGAAGAGATCGCCGGAGCCGCCGCGCAAAAGGGTGCCAAGGCCGTCCTTCTCAGCATAGTCTATCCGGGCGACGATCCCCATCTGGGCGGCGAGTTGATCAAATTGCGCCGTCTGCTGGGCGACGAGATTGCCCTGTTAGCCGGCGGCCGGGCTGCCCAGCATTACCGGCGTTTTCTCAACCAAGCCGGGGCCGTTACCCTAGCCTCCCTGAACGATTTGTGCGATTCCCTGAGTCTTTTGCGCCAAGAGACCATGCTAAAAGCGCCTGTTCAGTAGGTCAAACAATTGACACCTATAAATCGAATGGAACCTACGAAAGCCGTGGGCAATGTGCGGCCGCTCAAAGGTTGGCGACTAGCTTTTCTGCGCTGGTTTAAAGGCGATGACGCCGTTGCCTCCGCGGTCGCCGAAGACGATCAGCAGATCGATTGGGTGCGCATGCTGCCCTTTGCGGCGCTGCACTTGAGTTGCCTCGGGGTCTTATGGGTCGGCTGGAGTCCCCTAGCCGTGGGCGTGGCCGTCGCGTCCTACTGGGTGCGGATGTTCGCCATAACTGGGTTTTACCACCGCTATTTTTCGCACCGCACGTTCAAGACCTCGCGGCCCGTACAGTTCCTCTTTGCCGTGCTGGGCAATACGGCCGTGCAGCGGGGGCCATTGTGGTGGGCCGGGCACCACCGCCACCACCATCGCCACTCCGATGTCGCCAGCGATGTGCATTCGCCCAAAGAGCACGGTTTTTGGTGGAGCCACGTACTGTGGATCACCTCGCGGTCGAATTTCCCCACCCGTCTGTACAATGTGCGCGACCTAGCCCGTTTCCCCGAACTGCGCTTTCTCGACCGCTTCGACATCATCGTGCCCGTTTTGCTAGCGGCGGCGATGTACGCCTTGGGGGAGTATTGCAGCCGCCGCTTTCCCGCGTTGGAGACCAGCGGCTGGCAGATGCTCGTCTGGGGCTTCTCCATCTCCACCATCGTCCTGTTTCACGGCACCTGTACCATCAACTCGCTCTCCCATCTTTTTGGTCGCCGCCGCTTTGCCACCCAAGACCACAGCCGCAATAATATCTGGCTGGCGCTTATCACCATGGGCGAGGGCTGGCACAACCACCACCACTATTATCCGGGGGCGGTGCGTCAGGGTTTTTACTGGTGGGAGTTCGATCCGACCTATTACTTGCTCAAAGTGCTGTCTTGGATCGGTCTGGTGCGCGATCTCAGGCCAGTGCCCGAGCGGGTTTACGACCGAGCCGTCAGCGGGCCATGAAGCCGACGCAGGGTCGGCGCATCGCCGTGGTGGGAGGCGGTATTTCCGGCTTGGTGGCGGCCTATCTGCTGCACCCAGATTACCACGTCACGCTGTTTGAAGCCAACGATTATATCGGCGGGCATACCCATACCTTGGAAGTTGAGCAGGAAGGGCGCCCCTATGCGGTGGATACGGGCTTTATCGTCTTCAACGAACCCAATTACCCGCAGTTCAATCGCCTGTTGCAGCATTTGGGGGTGGCTTCCCAGCCGACCCAAATGAGTTTCAGCGTCAAGTGCGGTCGCACCGGCCTGGAATACGCCAGCACGTCGCTGAGCAGTCTGCTGGCCCAGCGGCGCAACGCGCTGCGGCCGTCGTTCTACCGCATGTTGGCCGACATCCTGCGCTTCAACCGCACAGCACCGGAATTATTGCGCGATCCCCATGACGCGACGACCCTCGGGGACTATTTAGCCGACACCGGCTACTCCGAGGCTTTTGTCCGACACCACATCATCCCATTGGGATCGGCGCTGTGGTCGGCCTTGCCCGACCGCATGTACGAGTTTCCGGCGCGCTACTTCGTCCAGTTTTTTGCCAACCACGCCTTTTTACAAGTGCGCGGGCGGACGCCTTGGCGCGTCATCAAAGGAGGCTCGCAGCGCTACGTCGAGGCGCTGATCCGCCCCTTTAGCGAGCGCATCCGCGTCAATTGCCCCGTGGCTTCCGTGCGGCGTTTGCATCAAGGCGTGGAAGTATGCACCCAAGCCGGAGAGTCCGATCACTTCGACGAGGTCATCTTGGCCGTACACAGCGACCAAGCGCTGCGGCTATTGGCCGATCCTACCCCGGCCGAGCGCCAGGTTCTAGGAGCCATGCGATATCAAGCCAACGATGTTGCTCTGCACACCGACGCGTCCGTGCTGCCCAAGCGCCAGCGCGCTTGGGCTAGCTGGAATTACTACATCCCGCCCGACAAGGGATGCCCCGCTACCGTCACCTACAATATGAACATCCTCCAAAGCCTGGAGAGTCGCCGACCCTTCTGCGTCAGCCTCAATCGCACTGCCGACATTGCTCCAGAGCGGCTCATCGCCCGCATGACCTATCACCATCCGGTCTATTCGCCAGCCTCAGTAGCCGCGCAAAAGCAGCGGTCGCGCATTGATGGGGTCGATCGCATCCACTACTGCGGGGCTTATTGGGGTTTTGGTTTTCGCGAGGACGGGGTCGTCAGCGCCTTGGAAGTGGCGCGGCGCTTTGGCAAGACACTGTGAGCTGCCATAGCTGCATATATGAAGGACGAGTGCGGCATCGCCGCTTTGCGCCGGTGGCCCACGCCTTTGAGTACCGAATCTTTATGATGTACCTCGATCTAGCCGAACTGCCCAACGTGTTCAACGGGCGTTGGCTGTGGTCGTCGGAGCGGCCCAACGTCGCCTATTTCCGCCGCGCCGACCACTTGGGCGCGCCGCAACATCCCCTAGCGGATTGCGTGCGGCAATTGGTCAAAGACCAGAGCGGACGCTATCCCGACGGGCCGATTCGCCTGCTAACTCATCTGCGCTACGGCGGGTACGGCTTCAACCCGGTCAGCTTTTACTACTGCTTCGACCGAGCCGATAGGCGCGTCGAGACGGTGGTGGGAGAGGTAAATAATACCCCTTGGGGCGAACAGCACTGCTACGTCCTGCACTCAGGTCTCGACTGCGGCCGTGGAGCGCACAAGTGCTACCAATTCTCCAAGGCTTTCCACGTTTCGCCTTTCATGGCCATGCAGCAGGCATACACGTGGCGCTTTACGACGCCGAGGCACACGCCGGCAGTGCATATGGACAATTGGCAGGATGGCAGCCATTTATTCGACGCGACCTTGGTGCTGCGGCGGCGGGAAATATGCGCGGCAGCGCTGGCGCGGGTACTAGTGCAGTATCCGCTGATAACGACAAAAGTCATTGGTGCCATTCACTGGCAGGCACTAAAACTGTGGCTCAAGCGCTGTCCGTTCTACCCGCATCCAAAGGAAAAAGACTATGTCGCAAGTGGCTCTCTCCCCCGCAGTTAAAAAACGGCCCATCGGCCTCGGCGGCTGGCAGGACCGCTGGGCGCGGCGATTGGTGTTGGGGCAATTGCAGCGCTTGCAACGCGGGGCGATTTGCCTAGTCGAAGGCGAACAGCATCGCACCTTTGGGCAGGGCGAAGACGGTCCCGAAGTGGGTTTGCAGGTCAACCATCCTCGGTTCTTCCGCGCCCTGGCCCTCGGGGGCACTATTGGCGCGGCAGAAGCCTACATGCAGGGATGGTGGAGTTGCGACGACCTGCCGGCTATGTGCCGCTTGGCCGTGGCCAATATAGAGTGGATGCAGCAGCGCGAGCGGGGGTGGGCCCGCTTGGCCGCACCGGTCCGCATGTTGGGGCATGCCCTCAAACGCAATACGCTCCGGGGCAGTCGGCGTAACATCGCCGCCCACTACGATTTGGGCAACGACTTTTTCCGCCTCTTCCTCGACGACAACATGATGTATTCCAGCGCCGTATTCCCGCGTTCGGACAGTTCGCTGGAAGAGGCCTCTCGCTACAAAGTGGATCGCATCTGCAAAAAGCTAGCCCTAGTGCCCGAGGACCACCTGTTGGAGATCGGCACCGGATGGGGCGGTTTCGCCCTGCACGCGGCCCGCGAGTACGGCTGTCGGGTGACCACGGCGACCATTTCGCAGCAACAGTGCGAACTAGCTCGTCAACGAGTGCGCGCGGCCGGCTTAGATGGCCGGGTGGAGGTAGTGTTGGCCGACTACCGCGATCTACAGGGACAGTACGACAAACTGGTCTCCATAGAAATGATCGAAGCCGTGGGACACCACTACTTCGACACCTATTTCGGCTGTTGCTCCCGCCTGCTCAAACCCGAGGGACTGATGCTATTGCAGGCCATCGTCATCGGCGATTGGGCCTACGAGCGGACGCGCCGGTCGGTCGATTTCATCAAGGCATACATCTTTCCGGGCAGTTGCATTCCATCGGTGGCGACCATGAGCCGCTCGCTGGCGGCGACCACGGATATGCGTTTGGTGCATCTGGAGGATATTGGTCCGCACTACGCTCGCACCTTGCGGGCTTGGCGGGCGCGTTTTTGGGACGCAGAGGAACAAGTGCGTCAGCTAGGCTTTACCGAGGAATTCATTCGCATGTGGGACTTTTATTTTGCTTACTGCATCGGTGGCTTTGAAGAGCGCTACATATCCGATGTGCAAATGCTCTTGGCCCGTCCGGCCAACCGGCGCTCGGCGCAGTTGTCCGAGATTGGTCACGGCGAGGTTTAGGGCCCGTGTTGAGCGTATTGGCCTATAGTCTGCCAGTGGCTATGGTGGGTATGGCCGCGCTGTATTGGCTGCAGCGGCGGCGGGGCGACGCGGGCGTCGTTGACGTGGGCTGGGCCGGTGGCATTGGGCTGGTGGCCGTGGTCGCAGCCTATAGTGGCGACGGCTGGGAGCCGAGGCGGCTCTTGCTCGGTCTGATGGGCGCGGTTTGGTCCTTTCGCCTGACCGCTTACCTAGTGATTGATCGGCTAATAAGGGCCGAGGAAGAGGACGGTCGCTATCAGATGCTGCGGGCTCAATGGGGTGCCAAGGCCCAGCGGCGCTTTTTCTCTTTATTCCAAGCGCAGGCCCTGCTGGTGGTTTTATTTGGCCTACCTTTTGTCGCCGTGGCAGCCAAAGCTCACGCAGGCTGGACCGCTTGGGATGTAACCGGTCTGCTAGTGTGGGTAGTGGCGGTAGTCGGCGAATGGATAGCCGACCGCCAATTGGCCACCTTCCGCAGCCAAGCCGCTAACCACGGACGCACCTGCGACCGCGGCCTGTGGCGCTATTCGCGCCATCCCAACTATTTTTTTGAATGGATTCACTGGTGGGCCTACGTGGTCATGGCGGTCGGGTCGGCGAATGGATGGTTGGCTTGGATCGGACCGGTGATGATGTTGTTTCTGCTGTACCGCGTGACTGGTATTCCCTACACTGAAAAGCGGGCACTAGTCAGTCGCGGCGATAACTACCGCCGCTATCAGCGCACCACCAGTCCCTTTATTCCGTGGTTTCCCCGTAGGGAAAGACCTTGAACGCGATCGATTGGGCCGAGCGGGGTCTGTTGCCGGATGCCCTTATCCGCTGGGGCATCCGCCGCCTCAATCGCGGACGCCTGCGGCAAGAGCGAGGTGTCGACTGCGAGGCCGAGCAGGCGGCCAAATCTCGCTTCATCGCCTCTATGGACCAGGCACCCATCGCCCTGCATACGCAGAGTGCCAACGAGCAGCACTACGAGGTGCCGCCCGAGTTTTTCCAACTGGTCCTGGGCCACCATCTCAAGTACAGCGGCTGTTATTTCCCTGCGCAGACGGCCAGTCTGGACCAAGCCGAAGCGGCCATGCTGGAACTGACCTGTCAGCACGCCGATCTGCAAGACGGCCAGGAGGTGCTGGAATTGGGCTGCGGCTGGGGGTCGCTGACCTTGTGGATGGCGCGGCATTATCCCGGCAGCCGCATCACTGCGGTGTCCAATTCAACGTTGCAGCGCAACTTTATCGAAGAGCGCTGCAAAGCCTTGAGGCTGGACAACGTCGAGGTGATCACCTCGGACATGAACCAATTCGCGGCACCGGGACGCTACGACCGGGTGGTATCGGTGGAGATGTTTGAGCACATGCGCAATTACCGCGAGTTAATGCGGCGCATCGCTGGCTGGCTCAAACCGGATGGCTCGCTATTCATCCACATCTTCGTCCATCGCCTCTACGCATACACCTTTGCCGCCGAAGGTGAAGAAAACTGGATGGGGCGTTATTTTTTTACCGGCGGCATCATGCCCTCCGACGATCTGCTGCACTACTTCCAAGACGACCTAGTCCTAGAGGCGCAATGGCGGGTCGATGGCCGGCACTACGCCCGCACGGCCGAGCATTGGCTGGCCAATCTCGACGCCCGGCGCTCAGAGGCCCTCGCCATTTTGGAGCACCAGTACGGCACCGCCACAAAGCAGCGATGGTTACAGCGCTGGCGTATTTTCTTTATGGCCTGCGCCGAATTGTGGGGCTACAATGGCGGGCAGGAGTGGTGGGTGTCGCATTATCGTTTTAAACGGAGAGGGTAGCGGTAGGACGGGTTTAGGGGTTAAAAGAAAGTGGTGCGTGTCGTATCAGCATTTTAAACGGAGAGAGAATGGCAATTATTAGGTATTGTATGATGACTCTGTTGGTGGCCATGCCCTTGGCGGCTCAGACCCCGGGAGTTACCCTGAGCGGATTTGTGACCGACGCCGACAACGGCGAATCCCTGCCTCTGGCCTCCATTGTCCTGACGCAGATACAGTTGGGCACGGCGAGCAATAGCAGCGGCTACTACGCCGTCAAAGAGGTCCCAGCGGGGACGTACGAGGTGGTGATTTCGTATATAGGCTACAAAACCTGGCGCGATACTCTAGCGTTCAGCGACCAAGATGTGCGCTTGGATGTGGCCTTGCAGGTCGAGTCGGTGGATCTAGAGGAAATTGTGATCCAGGCCGAGCGCCGCGAAGAGCTAGAGCAAGCCACCCAGAGCAGTTTTATCGCCCTGCAGGTCGAGCCGTTGCAGCAAATGCCAGCCATTGGCGAGGCCGATCTGCTCCGCAGCTTGCAACTGCTGCCGGGCATCCAATCGGCGTCGGACATTAGCAGCGGCCTGTACGTGCGCGGCGGCGGCCCCGACCAGACGGCCATCCTCCTCGACCACATCCCCCTATACAACCCCTCGCACCTCTTCGGCTTCTTCTCGACTTTCAACCCCGACGCCATCAAGGACGTCCAGCTCTACAAAGGGGCCTACCCGGCCGCGTACGGCCGCACGCTCGGGGCGGTACTCGACGTGAGCAACCGCGAAGGCAACCGACAGCGATTCAGTGGCCGGGGCGGCATCAGCCTGATCGCGAGCCGCTTGCTGGCCGAAGGGCCGGTGGGCCAAGGCTCGTGGATGATGGCCGGCCGCCGCACGTACCTAGAACCCATACTTAGCGCCATTCGCTCTCGCGGGGTGGACATCCCCTTGAACTATTACTTCTACGACTTCAACGGCAAAGTCAACCAGCGCTGGGGCGACGACACCTTTACCGTGAGCACGTACTGGGGCCAAGACGATCTGCGAGTGGATGCAGAAGAAGAGGATGAATCCTTCGCCGATTTGCGCTGGGGCAACCGCGCCGTGACCGCGCGCTGGACGCGGGTGTTCTCACCAACCCTGTTTGGTCACTTCATGGCCGCCGGCTCGTCGTATGAAAGCATCCTCTTGTTCAGTTTCTTCGACACGCCTTTCAGCATTGCCAACAGCATCCGCGATTGGTCGCTCAAGGGCGATGTGGATTACTTCGCCAACCGAGACCACACCCTCACCCTCGGCTTTCTGGCCACTCTATTCGAGTTCGACTATTCCCAGTCCTTCAATCAGGAGGAAGAGTCCTTGTACCAGAAGTCGGTGTTGGCCTCGGCCTACGTCCAAGACGAGTGGCAGGCCGGGCCCACTACGCGGCTGCGGCTCGGGGGACGAGGCACTTATTTCAGCGTTGGGGATCGCCTGCACTTCGCGCCGAGGCTGTCCCTGAGCCGCGCCCTCAACGACAAAATCCGCATCAAAGCCGCCGCAGGGATGTACCGCCAGTACTTGCAATTAATCACCACCGAAGTCTTCAGCGGCGGCGATTTTTGGGTGCCGCTGGACAGCAGCGTCGAGCCGGGCCGCTCTTATCAAGGAGTCGTAGGAACCGAGTGGAACCCCTCGCGGCGCTACCAGCTCTCCGTGGAGACCTACTACACCGACTTGGCCAATCTGGTGGTGCTGGACAACGCAGTGCCCGTCGATAGCGAAGGCACGCGCTCGGATGACATATTCAAAAGCGGGGGCAGTGGTTGGGCCAGCGGGGTCGAGGTCTTTTTGCAACGGCGCACTGGGGCACTCACCGGCTGGATAGGCTATACGTTGGGCTGGACGCGGCGCACCTTCCCCGAGCTAAACCGTGGACGCGCCTTCCCCCCCAAGTACGACCGCCGCCACGATCTGTCTTTCGTGCTCTCGTACAACTTGGGAAAATGGCGCTTAGGTTCAAATCTCGTGTACGCCACTGGACAGACCTTTACCCCGGCCTCTGCCCGCTATTCGCTGCGCGAGCCGACCACTGGGTCGCTGCAAGACTACGTGCTACCAGCCAACCGCAACAGCGCCCGTCTGCTACCCTATCACCGCCTCGATGCCAGTGCCAGCCGCGAGTTCGGGCTGTGGGGTCTTGACGCCGAGTTCTACTTGCAAATTTTCAATATCTACAGTCGGCGCAACGAGTGGTTCGTGGAGTTCAACACGAACAATCCCGAGACCGAGCCGCAAGTGATCAAGCAATTGCCCATCGTGCCGACGCTGGGTTTCAATTTTTCGTTTTGAGGAGGAAATCGTGCGTTACGTTTTTATCGCCCTGTTCCTGACGGCCTGCGCTGCCGAGCGCCAGCCGGGTGAGCTCTTCGGCTCGGTAGAGGAAGGCAGCGAACTGGTGGTGGACGCGGTGCTGATAGTCGATCAGCCCCTACCCGAATTGTTCGTGCGGCGCATCCTGCCTCCCGGCCAAACCTATAGTCGGGATGCGGCGGGGGTGCCCGATGCCCAAGTGCGCGTCTTCCAAGGGGATCAGATCTTTGAGTATGCACCTGATCCAGCACCCGGTCGCTATTTGCCACCGCCAGAGGCCCCTCTCGTGCAAACCACGACCGAGTACCGGCTAGAAGTGGATGTCGAAGGCAAGAAGGTGCGCGCTCGCACGACCACGCCGGAGCGAGTGCGGGTGCGCCAGATGGTTTTATTGGACGAAGACACCCAAGAGATCATGCGGACTCTCAAGTCATTTGCCGAGGTGGGGGACGAAGTGTACACGGCACCAGAGAATCAGCTTACTCATCTGGAGGGCTTGATCGAAATCCACTTGGAAAAGGCAGGAGAAGCGTACCAAGCGGCGCTCTTCGCTTTGGAAGAGGACGCGCAATTGCTCGACGATGATTTCATAGAGATATACGACCGGACCCCGGAGGACTTGCTAGTCAACCAATCGCCGCCCTTTGCCGCCAGCGACGGAATCGTGCGCTGGCCGTGGTTCGCCGTGGTTTATACCGGGCGTTCGCTGATAAAGGTGTACGCAGTCGATCACAACTGGTTCGAGTTCGCCCGCTCCAGCCCCGACTTCCAAGAAGAACAGGGCGGCTTTGGGGGGCTCGCTGGCGAAAATTTCGAGCGACCGCTCTTTCAGGTGGAGGGCGGCATCGGGCTGTTTGTGTCGGCGTCGGTGGATTCGGTGGGATTTGTCATCCTGCCGCGACAGGCCGAATCGTCTGATTGACCAGCCACAACCCGAGATATATACTATGATATATATCCTGCCACAGGAGGCACATCTATGCAGACAGCAAAGTTGTTCAACAATGGCCGCAGCCAAGCCGTGAGGCTCCCGAAGGAGTTTCGTTTTAGCGGAGACGATGTCTATATCAAGAAATACCAAGGCATTGTTATGCTTTTGCCCAAGGAATCCCCTTGGACCTCGCTCGTGGACAGCCTAGACCGTTTCTCCAGCGATTTTATGAACGAAAGAAATCAGCCCGATCAGCAGGAGAGAGCATCTCTGTGATCGATTTCCTGCTCGACACCGATACCTGCATCTACCTCATTAAGAGACAACCGGCGCAAGCCTTAGCCAGACTACAAGCTCTGGATATCTCGCAAGTCGGGATCTCCACGATCACGCTGAGCGAATTGGAATACGGTGTCTCGAAGAGCTCGAAACCAGAGCAAAACAAGCTGGCTCTGGCTGAATTTGTCGCCCCCTTGGAAATCATCGCTTACGGCGACGCGGCAGCAGCGCATTATGGTCGCATCAGAACCTTACTTGAGCGCCAGGGCACCCCGATTGGCCCGCTAGACACCCTGATCGCAGCACATGCATCGGCCCTCGGCTGTACCCTCGTGACGAACAACGACAGGGAGTTCTCTCGCATTCCCAATCTCGCGGTCGAGAGCTGGGCTAGCTGACCTTGCCATCCTGCCAACAAGGACCAAGCACGTGTGGACAAAAGCACAACAACGGGCATTTGCAGAGCGGGGCTACTTCATTGCCAGCGACGCCGTCAACCCGGATATGCACGTCTATTACGACCGCTGGAAATCCCTTCAACGCGCCTGAAATTTACTCCTCGCCCTGCGGCCTCCTGCCCGCCAGATCCCGATCCATCAGAAAGAGTCCATCGCGGCTTTCGATAATCAGCTCCATATCGCTGACGATATTGCGGACGATGGCCTCCTCCTCCACCTGCTCGTTGACGAACCACTGCATGAAGGTATGCGTTGCGTGATCGCTCTCGGCAAGAGCCTCATTCACTACCGCATAGATTTTCTTGCTCAAAGCCCGCTCGCCTTCTAGGGCAAACTTGAAGGCGTCCAGCGGCGAGTCCCACTCGCTGTGTGGCTCAGCTAGAGCCTGCAAGCGCACGCGGCCATCGCGGTCGTTGATGAAGGCGTAGACCCGTTCCGCGTGCATCAGCTCCTCTTGGTACTGGATCTTCATCCAGTGGGCAAAACCATTGAGGTCGAGGTCCTCGAAATAAGCCGCCATCGACAAATACGTATAGGCCGAGGAAAACTCGGCATTGAGCTGGTCGTTGAGTGCCTGTTGCAATTTTTCGTTAAGCATTTTCTCCTCCTTAATTAGCGGCCACAAGCGACCGCAATTCTGCGGTCGGACGGCCACTGTGGTCGGACGGCTCAGTCGCCTGTTTGAGTACTCGGCTGCGCTCGTACAACTCGGCTAAATCCATTTCTCTGAGAAACACTAAGCCCCGCGTAGCGCGAATCAGAGGACTCGGGTGCTCTTGAAACCACTCGCGGCCGAGGCAGGTTTTGATTTTCTGATACTGCTCCACCTGCACCCGGCGCGCCAGCTCGGAGAACGGGCCATCGTGCTCGTAGCTGGGGAACGAAGCGTCGCGCTGAGAAATAAAATTGTTCATAAACGCGCTCTGCATCACCGAGAGCATGTTGAGCGAGACCGGCACGAAAATATTGGCCTCGCTGGGATCGAAGCGGTACCACACATTGCGATAACCCCAAACCTTGATGGGCGCGTCTTTGCGCTGCCGCTCGTAGCGGCGCAGGGCCTCGGTGACGGCCTGCAACACCTTGTAGTGAGTGTCCGGGCCGCTGGCCTCTGGATCCAATGCCACGCTGACCACATCGGGCGCGACCTCTTCGAGGAGCGAGAGCACGGGCAGCACATCGTCTTCCACCGTCGGCTCCTTGGTGAAAAGGTCGCCCGTATAAAATCCGAGTCGCAAGTGCTTGACGCTGGTGCAGTCCCACCCGAGATAGCCCCACGTGCATTCAGCCTCCCATTCTCTACACAAGCCTTTGAGGGTTTGGACTTGGGGCGCGTCCTTTTGGCCGGGATAGCGGCTGGCAAAATAGTCGTCTAGCTCGGCCAGCAGCGCCTCAATGCCCTCGCGGTCCTCGACGCCATACAGCGCGACGAGGTTCCGCAAAAAGCGCCGCGCCATCCCTTCGTCGCACATCCTCGAGTCGTCCGCTGCTACTCCGTCGAGATACAGCCAAACATCGCGATTGCGGCCGTGCTCATGGCTCGGCGCAAAGTAGCCTTCGGCCAGCAGCGCGGCGCACTCGTCAGTGGGCAAAAAGCGCCGCAATCGCTCGATGTGATCCTCGATAAAGCGGTTGGTCACCGCGGTGAAGCCACCAGTGAAACAGACGAAGTAATGCACATTCGTGGCGTCGCGCACGTGGCGCACGATATAGGGCAGATAGCCCAGCATCAAGTCGTCGTGGTGCGGCTCGGTGTGGAGAAAGCGCGTGCCGGAAAGGGTCTGGCAGCCCCGCTCGATTTTGCCGATCAAGCGGTCGCGCACCATGTGCGTCAGAGCCTCGACCGATTCGGCGCGCCGCTGCAAAAGCACCGCACCTAGCTCGTCCTGCTCCAGTTCCTCCTCGGTCAAATCGACGACCTTCTTGCCCAATTTGCTGGCGAGTTCGACGGTGATTTTTTCCACCGCTTCGTCGTCGATAGCCTCTTGGTGTTGCAAAAGCACCCGTTGCCGCACCCGCAGCAACTTGGCCGCGCCGCGCGTGATGTAAAACCGCGCGCGCGGCAGGCTGTGCAGGACCGAGGCCGGATAGCGCACATCGGCCGCTTCCTCGATAGCAGCCGCGACAATGCCCGCCTTGGCCTCGCCCGCGGCGATAATTATGGCGCAGGCATCGGAACGGGCGGCGATGGTGCCGAGGCCGATGGTAATGACCAACCGCTTGCGCGCCACCTCCATGCCGCCTAAATCGGCTGCGGCCGCGGCTTGCGTCTCGTAGTTGACCTCGGTCAACCGCGTGGTCGAGAAGTGGTCTGAGCCGCGCACGTTGAAACCAATGTGCCCGTCCGGGCCAATGCCGCCTAGAAAGAAGCCAATGCCGCCAAGAGCGCGGATCCGCTCCTCGTACTCCAAGCACCACTGGTCGATCCTTTGCAGCGCGTCTTGCTGCACTTGCTCCAACAGGGTGCGCGCGGGCCGGTGGCGCAGCGACAAGTCAACCGCGCCATCGGGCCACACCTCGGCGAGGGTCTGGCCGGGCCGCAAGCCGATCTCAGCGCAATTGATCAGCAGTGCCTTGGCCGGATCGAGCCCAAAGCCGTCGATGTAGAAGCGGTTTACATAGCTGTAGAAGCTGTTGTCCTGCTGGGGGTCTATTGGATAGAACTCGTCGATCTGTACGAAGTGCAGGCCGCGCAGGTCCGGTTTACGCGTCGGATCGACGCCGGCCTCTGCGAACGTGGACTGGATCTCTGCTTCGTCCCAATGCTGCACCAACCGCTGGACCCAGCGGATGAAGTACTGCGGAGTTTTGCCCGTCGGCAGCGAGATCACGCCCTCGGGATGCTCCTGCACCCATTCGATGAAGCGCATCGCCGCGAGCTTGCCCAGCCCTGGGAAGTTCTCCACCACAATGGTTTTGATCTTTTCAGTCGGCGGATAGAGGGCGTCGAAGGGAGAGGCGGCTACGGCGCGGCGCTCGACGATAGTGAGGTCTTCGGTGTGTGCCATTTTGGGGAGAGGGGATGGGGAGTGGGAGAGTACAGGGTCTAAAGTACTACCACAATACAACAAAGAGTAATATGCTCGCCACTACTAAATAAACTCCGATCCACAGCCCAGGGCGCAAGTACCAGCGCGGACCGTCCACTCCTACGGCAAAGGGGTACTCCGGTCGGATCGGAGCTTCCGCTAGCGTCTTTTGCAGCCAAGTGCCCTCTAAGGCGGCGAGCCGCTGGCCCATGTGCTGCCGCAGGGAAGCGGGGTCTTCGCGGCGGGCGTACACCAAGCCGCGCAATTCTTCGTCGCGCACTGGGCCGCGCCGCCAGTCGATCACCTTTGAGGCGATGAGCATACTCAGCGCGGGTAGCACCAAGTTCCACAAGTAAGTCCACCAAGTATTCTGGTACCACACCGGCAGCGCCCAATCGTTGAAATCGGCCAAAATCGCCGACATCCCATAGCCCAACCCCACCAGCAAACCGACGATCCCCGTTTGGCGATGCACCCGCGTGAAAACGCCCATCAACATCACCGTCATCAGCGGCACGGCAATGGCCCCAGCCAGCCGCAGGTAGAACAGCAACATGCCCTTTTCGCCCAAAAAAGGCACGTACACAAAGCCCAGCGCCAAAATGATCGGCACCGATATCCGGCCCACCTTGGTGTAGTGCGCGTCCGTGCCGTTTTTGACGATGAAGCGCGCGTACACGTCGCGCACAAAAAGCGAGGAAATGCCAATACCGATAGAATCAAAAGTCGAATACCCAGCCGCTACCAAGCCAGCGACCACCAAGCCGACCAATCCGCCGGCAGGTATGCCTCAATCATCAGCGGATAGGCCCTGTCAACGATCTCCAAACCGGGAAATTGCGCCCGCGCCATCGGCCCCAAACTGACGTTGAAAAACAGACAGATCGCCGTGGCGATGCTGGCCACCAACACCGCCATCTTGAAGTCCCACTCCGAGCGCGCGCCCAAGAAGCGAATGGCCTCGTACTGGTTGATAATCGCATACGTAGTCAACACCACCAAGAAGCCGAATATCACCACCAATGCGGGCACGCCATCGGGCGAATAGCCCCCTACCTTCAGCAGCGCATCCGCCAGCCCTTCTTCGGCCGCCTCCAGCCGCGTCGCCACCCCCTCCCAACCGCCTAGACCCGAATACGCGAATCCCCACAAGACGAACGAAGCCACGATCATCGTCGTGCTTTGCAGGGCATCAGTCAGGACACCGGCCCGCAGACCACCGCGCACGATGTAGAGCACCGAGCTGATGGCCACGCCCACCACCACAAACCAACACGTCGTCGCCTCGATGTCGGCGACGATGTGCAACACCAAGTACATGGAAAAGAAAATGTTGCCCAGCACGTTGGTCCGCGACTGGACATTGATCAAGACCGCCAGCAGCCGCACGGATGGCCCGAAGCGGAACTCCAGCCATTCGGCGTTGGTAAAAACCCCCGAGCGGTACATCGGCACGATGACGAAGAAGCTGAGCACAGTCCAACCCACGGCAATGCCCAGCCACCACTGCGCCAACTGCGACAGCCCGAGGTTGTAGGACCCGCCGACAATGCCGACGTAATCGCCGCTATCAACGGCCGTGCCAAACGCCGACAGCCCGATCACCCACCAGGGCATGGACTTGGCCGCGAGGTACCAATCGAAGCTCTCGCCCTTGTTGCGGAAGGCAATCAGGCTATAGGCGACGATGCCGCCGTTGAGCACTACCACGACGGCCCAGTCTAAGGCGGTCATCGCATCACGGGGCTGGTAGGTGGTACCCGTCCTTGCCGACTGTTATCTTGGCCAAGATGCCGGGGTTTTCCGGCGGCGCGCCCCCTCCGTAGGTGACGTAGAGTGTCTTGCTCGCCTCGCCGCGGCCAAACGCCACATTGGTCGGAACCACGGGCGTGGGGATATAGCCCAGTTCCTCACCACTGGGCGCATACACGACAATGCCCGGGCGCGTCACGTCGCGCACCGCTACGTACAGGTTGCCCTCGACATCGACGACTAGGCCGTCCGGCCCGTCTTCGGGATAGTAATCGACGAGCACCTCGCGGAAGGTGGCCGTGCCGTCGGGATGCAGATCGTACGCCAACAGCGCCATCCGGCCCTTGTGCGCCGGCATGTCTAGCAATTGGAAGATCCCCGTATTGCCGTTGTCGTTGCTCACCACGTAGAGCGACTGCTGGTCCGGGGACACGCAGACGCCGTTGGGCTTGCCCGCGTCGGTGATGATCCGCTCAATGGTGCCGTCCGGGTCAATTCGGTACACCGCCATCACCGGCTGGTCGATCGGCTCGTGCCCCAAGTAGCGCGGGTCGCTGAAGTAGATGCGGCCCTTTTCGTCGATGGAAATGTCGTTGGGGGCGTTGAAGGGGTGGCCCTCATACAGCCCGGCGATGATCTCGGTCTTGCCGGTTGTAAGGTCGGTGCGCGTCACGCGCTGCCCCCCGAAATCCGCGCCTTCAGCAGCGATCAGCCGGCCCATCGCGTCGAACTTGAGGCCGTTGGACATGCCGCTGGGCGAGCGGAAGATCGAAGTATTGCCAGTCTTGGGATCGTAACGCCAGATGTGCCCGGCCTGCATCCCCGAGAGCTGAGAAAAGGTAATGTCACTGAAGTAAACCGAGCCATCGAAGGCCACGGCCGGCCCCTCGGAAAAGAACGCGCCGTCGAAGAGCACTTCGAGCTTGGCACCTGCGGGTATAATCGACGGATCGCCCGTCGGCTTTTGGGCGAAAGCAGTGCTGGCGACCAAGGCCAGCGCGATTGTGGCGAGACGTTGCATCATGGTATCTCTCCTTGGATTATGTGAAAGCTAAAAACCGAATTGGTTACTGACGCTACTTACTGTCCTTCCCGTGCGCCAGGTGCTGGCACGGTTCCTGTCATGCTGAGCGTAGCGAAGCATCCCATACCTAGGCAGTTCAGTCAGGAAAACACTGCATCGTACAGCCGCCGGACGCCTTGGCAATGCCCCTCCAAGACGGCCTCTAGCGGTTCGTCTAGTTCCAGCAGTTCGGCTAGGATTTGGCGGTCCTCCTCCTCTTCGGGCACCGCGTACACCGGCTGGGCCTCCTGAATTTGCAGCAAGTTTTCTAGCTGCCGCAAAAAGCGGTAGGCCTCCTTTAGGGTCTGGGCGTCCGCCGGCGCGAGCAGTCCGTCCCGGCGCAGGCGCTCAATCGCCGTCAGGGTATTGTGGGAGCGAATCTGGGGATGGGTATGGCCGTTGAGTAGCTGGAAGCACTGGACGATGAATTCGATGTCGCGGATGCCCCCAGGCTGTAGCTTGATATTGTTGTCGCCGGCCCTACTCGCTATTTCGGCTTCGATGCGTTGCTTGACGCGGGCAATCTCTTGGCGCGGGTCGTCCTTGAAATGGCCCGGAAAAACAAAAGGGACCAGCATCTGGCGAAAGCGCTGCCACACTTGGGTTGAACCAGCGGCGCGGCGGGCCTTAATCAGCATCTGGCGCTCCCACAACTCGCCCCGTTCCTCGTAATAACTCAAGTAGCTGGCCAAGGGTCGAACTAAGGCTCCATCAATTCCGTCGGGCCGCAGCCGCATGTCAACGCGATAAAAAAAGCCCTCCCCGGTCATCGCGGTCAACAACTGAATAAGCCGTTCGCCCAAGCGCCGAAAAAACTGGCCGTTATCTACTGAATAGCCGCCGCGCGGAGCGCGCGTTTCGCCTTCTTCGTCGTAGATGAACAACAAATCGACATCCGAGCTGTAGTTGAGCTCTTGGCCGCCGTACTTGCCCAAGCCCACCACGCAAAACTTGGCCGGCCGGCCGCACTCGTCCTGCGGTCGGCCCCAGCGCGGCAGCAACTCTTCCCAAGCCCACTTTAGAGCCTGATCTACGATCGCGTCGGCTAAGTCGGCCAATTCGCGGCCGACCTGCCGCACATCTTTCATTCCCAGCACTTGGGCCGCGCCCAACCGCAGCAACTCGCGCCGCTGGAATCGGTACAAGTCCGCGAGGGGATCGTCACTATCCGTCTCTTGGATTAGGGCGCGGCGGAGGGCAGACAGGGCCAGCGGCTGGCTCAGGTGGGCCGTCTCAACCAGCAGCCAATAAAGGTGCTCCGGGTCGCGCATCAATGCATCGGTTAAAAAGCCGCTATAGCTCAAAATCTGCGCCAATTGCTGACCCAAGATGGGAGTATCGTTGGTCCGGTGATGTAGCACCGTTATTCCGCCCGCTCTCTGCAAGAACCGCTCCAACCTCTGCAGCGCCTGATCGGGCTGGACGGACCGGCTCACCGCCGCCAGCAGCGACACCGGGGGATCTAAGGCGTAAGCTGGCCCCGCCAAATCGACCAACAGGTCCAGCCGCCGCAGCGCTTGATAGGGCTGGTCAAAGCCCAATTGCGCTAGGGTATGGCACGCCGGCCCACTCGCTTCTTCAAAGGCCCGATGGGCTAGACGCAGACTCTCTTGGAACGCAGGCATCAAGAGCCACCTCTAATGCTCACACCCTCGGCGGCCACGGCTCCAAACAGGCTCCGGTCGGCCGCGGCCCAGTCGGTCGCCAGCGGAACGCATCATACGACTGGTACTCCAAATCCAGCCACGGCGTTTCCAGCCGCTTGTACCCCTCGTAGCGCGAGGTCAGCGCCGCTTCGAGGATGCCGCTGGTCAGCAGGGTGCGCTCGACCGGATACTGGGCCTCGCCGCTCAGGAACATCTCTTCGACGTTGAGCGACAGATAACTAAAATGCGCGTACGCCCCTTCCGGCCCGCCGTGCCCTTGGGCGTGGAACTCGCAGGCTTGCACCTGTCCGCCGACTCGCGCCGCGTACGCCAAGTCGTGGACGTAGCCGTTGAGCATCAGCACGGCCCCCCGCAAGCCGTCGCTGTATTCCACGACAAAAAGCGCTGGATTTTGGCAGTGCTCCTCCATCGTCCCCTCGGGCTTATCGACAATGGTCGCGCAGGCGGCCTCTGCTAAGTCCCGCGACCACAATCCCTCATCGGCGGCCCGCCACACAGCCTCCCCCTCCAAACAAGTCACTGCCGCCACTCCTGTCTCTCCACCCTGCCGTCGTTCGACCATACACTGGAGCACTTCAAGGGTGTGGAACCCGTAGATATCCAGCCCGGAAAACCCAATCGCCACCGCCTCCTCCACCGGGGCCTCCAACTCGTGCTCGACCCAAGGTTGCCGCCAACACACGGGCAGCGAAGACCCGCCCATAAACGCCGCTCTCACCACCTGCGCCCGTTGGTACATCCACAGCGCATCGGTCCAGCTATAGGACAAGTGCTTGTCGTTGAACACCGGCACCCCCCGCTTCGACGTCGCCATGACCCCGCAGATTTGCTCCATAAAGTAGCGGCGGGGATAGAGTTGCTGCTCCTTTTCGTTCCAGGCGTAGTCCCCGTGCTCGCCAATGGACAGTACCCCATCCACCGCTAACTCCCGTCCCCCCAGACACAGCGCCGCCGAGATGCTGTTATAAATCGGCACCCCGTGCTCCTGGGCCATCGCCCGTCCCATATCGTTCTCGGGAAACTGGTCGATGTACATAGACGCGATCTCGACCCTCGGTGCGCACAAACCCTCGTCCGTGGGAAAGCCCTTGAGGAACTTGGAGACGATCACGTCGGCGTGCGACCGAGGGCGGTATTCGGTGATGATCGCCGCGATTTTCTTTTTGCTCATTTTATCCCACTATTTGATCGCCGCCAACGCGGCAAACAACGCCTTGATGTACCCCACCGAGTACGCCAACCCCCGCGTCAGTGCCCCCTCGTCTCCCTCTAGCGCTGGTATGTGGTCAGGATTGATGCACCCATCGAAACCCACCCGGTCCAGTTCCAGCAAAATTTTGGCCATGTTCATGTCGCCGTCGTCGAGCAGGGTCTCTTCAAATCCCCCAGCCGTGGCCAAGCTCCCGCGCACATTGCGCAAATGCACCATGAAGATCCGGCCCTTGCGCCCGTAGTTGTGCACCTCGTCGAGCACTAAGGGCAAGCCACCGGCCTCGGCGCGGGTGCCGCAGCAATAGAGGTACCCAACTTGGCGGCTGGGAAAGGCGTCGATGACCTTGTGAAAACCCAAGCCGCCCAGCGGCGTATCCGGCAGCGGCGAGTCCGACGGATGGATCGCCAGCTTGATGTCGCAGTCTTCGGCAATGGGCACCAAGCGCTCGTACACCGTGCAAAAGCGCGCCCACCAAGCATCGAGTTGTTCTAGCGAAGGCGGCCCCTCGTCGCTGTCGGCCAAGCTGCGGCTCTCGGCCCGGTAGTGATAGCCGCCGCGCCGCGGCGAGTTCCAGCGGTGGAGCATCCAGGGAAACACATCCCCGTGAAATCGCTGCCGCGCAATGGGCGCGCCGGCCTCGGCAAAGACCTCCAGCGCCGCGGCCGCGTTTTCCAACTCCTTTTCGCAACCATCCTCCCCGGACATGAACTTTTCGGTTATGTCCGGCAGGGTCACGCGGTTGAAGTCCAGCCCCCAAGAACGGATTTTTTTTCTTATTTTTATCACGGCGTCCAAGTCGGGATAGCCCTGCTCTTTGACCCCGGGGAAGTAATCGCCCGCGCCAAAGTCCAAGCAATCGACTCCGAGCTGGGTGACGTAGCGCAGGTACGATTCCGACAAATCGCCGTGCCAAACGGATATTTTGAACATCGCTCCTTCTCCTTTTGCGGGGGCACAAGATAGCCAAGTCCCCCCAATTCAACAAGCAGCATCGCTCTTGCCCATAGGACAATAAAACATGCCAGCACAACCTCCCGACTTCACGCTCACCCTAGACGTCCGCGACTACGAATGCGACTTACAGGGCATTGTCAACAACGCGATCTACCAACACTACCTCGAACACGCCCGCCATCAGTACTTGCAAAGCCTCGGTCTCAGCTTTGCCCGCTTCCACGAACAGGGCCACGACTTGGTCCTCACCCGCGCAGAAATCGACTACAAGACCCCCCTCCGCAGCGGCGACCGCTTCACGATTGAGCTGCGCTTGGAGCGGGAGAGTCGCCTGCGCTTTTGCTTTGTTCAAGATATCTTCAGAGAAGCCGACGGCGCGCACGTGCTGCACGGACGCCTCATTGGCACCAGCCTCAACCGCGACGGGCAGCGCGGTTTTCCGCCTGAGATAGAGGAGCTGTTGGCGAGTCGCTAACGCGTCAACTCTAATCCCGCTTCTCGCAGGTACCCCTCACACTCGTCCAGCGATTCGCCGACCAGCAGCACGGTAGCGAAAGAACGGGCCTGAGCCGGATCAGTCGTAAAAAGCACCCCACCGCTCAACTGCTTGCCGTCAGGCATCATCCGGGCTGGATGCTCAGCCTCTAGCGCAGCGGCACATTCAGCCAAGCCAGCAAACCCAGCCGCCGTTACCTCGCGTCGGCTAATCACCAACCACAGAGCCGTGCGCGCCGAATTAACTGCCTGTTGTAACTTGAGCGTCACCCGCCCCATCGTCGTGCGCGGATTGATCTCTACAATCGGCTTTAGCCGCAAGCGGTCACGGTCGCGGTACACCATAGCATCCACGCCGACTGGCCCTTGATAACCAGCAGCGCGCAGCGGCTCGGCGAGCCATTCGGCGAGCTGTTCGCCCAACTTCGGCAAGCGGCGTGCATCGCGGCCATCGCCGTAGAGAAATCGCTTCACTTCCTCGTCGAGTCCAGCAGTAAGAGAGCCGACGAACGAACCGCGATACTGGCCGCGCCCGTCAGTGAGAAATCGCGTCCAGCCAGCCACCGTCACCCTACCCTCGGTTCCCACGTCAAAATGCAGTGACAGATCCACCACCTTGTCGAGCCACGGCTCTACTACGACTTGACCTTGCTGCCGCAAAATGTTCTCCAAGCGGCCGCGCTGCTCCGCACGCAGTTGTCCTCCACGGCAGTGGATTTGGCCGCGGCCCGAAGAGCCGTATATAGCCTTAACGACCACCGCGTCAAAACCCGCCTCCCCCAAGCACTCCATCTCCGCTAGGACTTGTTCTGTCGTCGAGCAAGCCGTGCCGACCACATCCATTCCGCAGAAATAGCCGGCCTCCTGCACCGCGAGAAACTCGCCCAACCTCGCCGCACTCCACGACTTGGCGTAGAGCGCCCGGATCGCCGCACTCCAGCAAGGCCCTTCTCCACCCCGAGGCAATCCCTCAACCAAAGGAGCGAGCAACTCGGCACTGTCTGGACTCCAACCCCAAGGTCTGAGCGCGTTGACCTTGCGCTCGGCAAGTGCTGCTAGGCCATTCGCGCTGCACTCGACGAACTCCGGAATCGCAAAGCCCAACCCCTGCATCCGCCGCAAAAAGCCCGGCGAAGGCTTCTCGCGCAAAAGCACCACATCGTCGCGGACGCACAGCAGCATGGGCAGCGCTTGGAAGTCCGCCTCCAACTCAGCCACTCGTCGCGGCGGCGTAAAACCCGACCGTCCCAACGCCACCTGCTCCTCGCAGTTGGCGTTGAACCAGTACACAACCGGACAGCGTCCCCGCGACTGCGAGAACAACTCCAGCTCATCGATATAGTCCGCAGAAAGCCCCGCCTGGAGCCGACCCGCGCGATTGAAGCCAATGCCCTTGGCCCGCGCTGGCCCCAGCGGAAAGCGCAGCGCCTGGCGATAGGCTTCCCATTCGCTCAGCCCGGTCTCCTGCCAGCGCCTAAACCACGTCAACCCGTGTTTGACATGGCCGATTTCGTCGCGATAGATCCGCTCCAGAATCACCGCAGTCTCCGGGTCGTCCAATTGTCGATAAACTTGGGCGTAGTGCCGCGCGTAGTCGAGATTGGCTTGTTCGAGGGTCAGGCTCAAGCCCGTTACAAAGTCCATCGGGGTCTCCATCGGCCCGATGGCTTTCCAGAAAAAATCGCCGACCGGGATCTCGCCAAAATGCACCCCAATTTCCCGCATCCGCTGTTGATAGAGCCGCACGTGCTCTTGCTCGTCGCTAAGCGTCTGCACTAAGCCACGGCGAAACTTCTCCGGGGCCTCCGGGAACTTGAGCAGCGCCAATGCCATCAGCTCCAAGGCGAGCAACTCGTGATTGGCAAAAAAGTGCAAAACCAGCCCGCGCTCTTTTTCGCTGTGGAAGTGGCGCACATCGCGGAAGCGGAGTTTTTCCCGGTGGTGCCACTCGTCCAGCCCCAAGCCGGGCGGACGGCCCGGAGCACTGGGAGTCGCAATCCCCGCACCGGGCGCGCGGTCCTCGTAGCGGTCGAGGACGACCAGCTTGTCTTCCCAGCGCGTGCCGAATAGCACCTGCTCGGCGAATTGGCGAATTTCCATGCTGTCAATATAACGCATTCCCCACCTTGACACTTGGCTCGGCTCGCTATTATCTAGCCCACCCCACCACTTCCCAAAGGAGCCTCCAATGCAAGTCCAATCCGTCGAACTCATCCACTTAGACGTCCCGTTCACCGACCACACCAATCAGCATATGAAGTACTGGCTGCCGCACTGGCGCATTGTCCAACTCTGCAAGATCACCCTCGCCGACGGCACCATCGGCTGGGGCGAGACCATTCCCAATTACACGTGGGCCAAAGTCCCTGAAGACATCGAAGACCGCATCGTCGACCGCGCCGTCGGCGATCTGCTGTGGCAGGATGCGCTGGGGGCCGGAGTCCAGCAGGCGCTTTTCGACGCAGTGGGCAAGGTCCTAGGTGCCCCGGTTTATCGCCTATTGGGCACCAAGGTCCGCACGTGGTGCCCGCTGTCGTGGTGGGCGATGGACATGCCGGCCGCAGATTGGGCGCGCCAGTGCGCCGACGCCGTCGCACAGGGCTATACCACCGCCAAACTCAAGGCGCGGACTTGGTACGACCTGCACGCCTGCATCCAAGCCATTATTGAGGCCGTCCCCCCGCAGTTCAAGCTCGACTTGGACTTCAACGGCACGCTCGCCAACGCCGCCAGTGCCGTCGAGTTTTTATCAACCTTGGAGCAATACTCGCAGGTGGCCATGATCGAGACGCCCATCCCCCAATCCGATGTGGCCGGCAACGCCCAAATCCGCAACCACATCCGCCGCCCGCTGGCCATGCACTACGGCTCACCACCCATTCTCACCACCCTGCAAGAAGACGTCGCCGACGGTTTTGTCGTCGGCGTTGGTGCCCACGGCATCGCGCAGCAATCCGCAGTCGCCGACGTGGCCAACAAACCCTTCTGGCTCCAGCTCGTCGGCACGGGCATCACCACCACGTGGGCTGCCCACTTGGGCGCGGTCTGCCCTCAGAGCAAGTGGCCGGCCATCACCTGCATGAACATCTGGGAGAGCCAACTATTGGCCGACCCCATCGAACTTCGTGGCGGCTACTACCGAGTCCCAGAACAACCCGGCCTCGGCATCGAGATTGACCTCCAAGCCATAGAGCAATATCGCGTGGATTACAGTTGGGTCGATCCGCCCCGCCACGTCTATCGCTACGCCCGCGCCAACGGCGAAGTCACCTATTACGGCTGCTCCAAGCAGGACCTCCACAACGAATACCCCCGCGACGCCATGCCCGTCTGCGAAAGCGGGTCCGAATGCCTCCCCGTCGAAGACGACGGCAGCCGCGAGTTCGCCCAGATTTACGAAGCCGTGCAGGATGGGGGGACGTTTAGAAGGATCGAGTAGACCAACCCGTGAACAAGAGCTCTTACTCGCGCCGCTACGACCCCGACGCCCTGCGCGCCACGGCGATGCTGCTCGGCATCGTATTGCACGCGGGGTTGTCCTTCACGCCGTTTCCTTGGGCAGTCCAAGATGAGCGGCAAAGCGGTTTCTTTTGGTTTTTATTTGCCGCAATCCACGGTTTCCGCATGCCGGTGTTCTTTGTGCTGAGCGGCTTTTTCACGGCCATGCTTTGGCGCGGACGCGGTTTAAAACCAGTGCTCTCCCACCGTTTTCGCCGCGTGTTGCTGCCATTCCTACTCGGGCTGGTGACCATCGTTCCCGCGGTAAACTGGATCAGCGGCTGGGCCATTGCATCTAGATTAGAAACCAACGCGGCCAAGACCGAAAAAGACAATATCTGGAGTGCAGCCAAGAGCGGAGACCTCGCCACTATTGAACGGCACCTGCGAGGCGGGGCCGATATCGAGGGGACCGATCCGGCATTCGGGCAAACTCCCCTAGTATGGGCCGATTACGGAATGGTCCCCGCGTCCGCCCGACGAGCTAGCGTTACACTTTCATCGTCGCTAGAGCATTCTCGTAAGCCCCGTACGTCGCATCGTCGAAGAGGACGAAGCGCACCTCATAGAGACCGTCGTGCGCTTCGAGGAACTGCTTTACCACATTGAGCGCGACAACCGCGGCTTGCGCGACTGGATAACCATACACGCCGGTGCTAATGGATGGAAATGCAATCGTCTTGATGTTGTGCTCCACTGCGAGTCGTAAGCTTTCCCGATAGCAGCTAGCAAGAAGTTCGGGTTCACCAGCGTCTCCGCCCCGCCAGATCGGCCCCACTGTGTGGATGACGCACTTCGCGGGAAGATTGCCCCCCGTCGTGATGACGGCTTGACCCGTGGGACAACCGCCCTGCTTGGCGCGGATTGCGCTGCATTCCGCCATGATGGCTGGTCCCCCAGCGCGGTGAATGGCACCATCGACGCCACCACCGCCCATGAGCCCCTCGTTAGCAGCGTTGGCAATCGCATCGACTCGTTCCCTTGTAATATCTCCGCGCACAAGTGCGAGAGACGTTTGGTTAATTTTTGTCGTCATGAAGAATTCTCCTCACCATCGCTTGATCTTGGTCGGCTAGCACGATTTCCTGCTCCCCGTTCCTTCGCAGACTCCCGTTGATACGCATCGGCCCAGTGCGTTGCGGCGCATTCGCGGCCTTCGTTGCCAAGCGCACTGGCGATGGCCTCGCGCACCCCTTGGGGCTGAATGTGCGGAAAGGTCTGCAGGGCTGCGTCGTCGCGGACGACCGTCGGGTGGCGAATGCTGTCGATCAGTTTGCGTCCAATCCGGGCGTACAAGGGCGTCACCAGACCGAGCCAGAGGCTAGAAAGGCGCGGCGTCAACAACGGCACGGGAATCATCAGCCGCCTGAGCCGGCGCTGCCGCGCGTACTCCCGCATCAAGTCGCCGTAAGAAACCGAATCGGGACCGCCGATTTCAAAAATCGCATGGTCATCGGTTTTTAAGTCGAGTGCGGCCGAGAGATATTGCAGCAGATCGTCAATCGCTATTGGCTGTGCAGTGACGTTCACCCAACGCGGAGTGATCATCACGGGAAGCCGCTCCACCAGCGAGCGAATCATCTCAAACGACAAACTGCCAGAACCAATGACAATAGAGGCGCGAAACTCGACGACCTGCACTCCCGATGCGCGCAGGACCTCGGCGACCTCCTGCCGGCTTCTAAGATGCGGGGACAGCTCCCCACTCGTTTCGCCGAGACCGCCGAGATAGATAATCCGCCCGACGCCCGCTCTCTGCGCCTCTGCACCAAAGTTGTGCGCGGCCCGGCGGTCCTGTTCCTCGAAATCGCCCTTTGAACCCATGGAGTGGACCATGTAGTAGGCAATCTCGACGCCGTCCATCGTCCCTGTGAGGCTTTCGCGGTCGAGGACGTTGCCGCTGATTACTTCCGTCGTTGGCCCAACGCAAGATTGGAGTGCCTCGGGACGCCGAGTTACACAGCGCACCCGATGCCCGGCATTTTCCAACACGTGCAACAGCCGCCCGCCGATATAGCCGGTCGCGCCCGTCAAGAGAATGGGCGAAGTCGCTGACGGTGTAGGCACTGGTTTTTCCCGCTAATTTGACTGTGTATCGTCATTTTTCACAACAATTTGACGACAACATATACATTTTTCATTCATCCTACAGTCAGGTCTCGTCCATCCACCACAGCTACGGTACGCTATTCTTCTCTTCGGCATGGGGCACTTCCTCGCTGCGAATGAAACCATTACAAAGGGCACAATGAATGACCCGCAGGGCTAGTTCCTTCCCTTTGGACGTGCGGCGCGGGGGCTCAAGGACAATGCGCGTGTTGGTGGCGCGGCGGCAGTGGGGGCAATAGGTAGTGGACATGGATAATCCTCCGCAAAAGTTGCCAATGGGATTACGTGTTGATAATTCGCCGACGCCCACCTTTCAGCCGGTCTAGTACCTCCAGACATCGCGGCCGACGATGGTTTTCCTCTCGCAAGGAAGCCAAATACACTTCCCATTCCTGCTTGCGACCAGCCCGCGTGAGCGCATTTTTCATTTTTCGCAAATAGGGAGTTGCTGCTTCGTATCCACTCGTACTGACTCGGGCGATATTGCTCTCCGCAGTTTCCTTCCATATAGCTATCGCCCGACCCGGGTAGGCCGACTTGATGGCCTCAGCCACCTCGGTGGCATCGACAAGGAAGTCAGACAGTCCCAATCCACCCTTTTTGCGGCCAGCATAGTCGTACCACTTGAGCACCTCGTCTGGCTGCTTTTCGGCAATAGCCAACTGAGTTAGTATCCCGGTCATGGGTGCCTCTATTGCCTCGATATTGGGCACCTCGACTTCAGGAGGCGGCAGGGGCCAAGCTACCTTCGGATCGCTCTTGCGTTTTCGACCAACACCGGGTCGTCGGCCAGTTTCCAGATAGTGCCGCGCCCAAGCCTCGACGCCTTGGCCGACGCGCACCTTGCGAGCGGCTTTGCACAAATCCTGAAAACCGGCTAGATAAGGCTCGGCAAAAAACTCCTCGGCCTGAAGGGCCAACCCAGCGAGCGGATTGCCACTGCGCCAATTAATCGTCTGTAGCTGCTTGTGCATGGCCGTTTCAATGCCCGGATAGATGGAGGCGACCGCCTCAATCCCCTGATGACACCAGCGCCGGGCCTCTTCCCAGCGGCGTTTGGCCATCAAGTAATCCACCAAGCGTTCATAGCTCAAAGTAATGGGTGCTTCGCGCTCGCACAGCGGGATGATCTCGTCTTGGCGGCCGGCCTTTTCCAAGGCGAGAATCAGCCAGTCGGTCAGTCGGTCCCGCTCGTAGTGCAGTTCCTCCTTAGTGTCCTTGGAGGTCTCGATACGCTGCGCTAGCCGATCACTCACCGCGGACCAATCGCTTTTGGCGTAGCGTCTTTTCCACAGTTGATCCAAGCCAGCGTCGCACAGTCCGTATTCGTCGGCCAGTGCCATATTTAAGGCCCATTCTACTTGGTCTGCTGGCGACAGAGACGATTTTTCCAAGACTTGAAAAAGAACATCGAGGCAGTCGGAGAACGCCGCTTCGAATTCGCCTTCGCTATCGTACTGTAGTGCTTGGTGGGCTGTGGCCAATAGCTCCGGCCCCAGTCGCACGGCCGCGTCGGCCTGTCCGGCTTGCGCCAGCCCTTTGAGCGCCGCCTTGAGGCGATCCGTGTTAAGCGCAGGGGAGTTGCCGTATTCGTCCCATACCGGCTCTTCTAAGGTACTGATCTCGCGGCGGATCGTCTGGAAAATTTTGTCAGTCTGCCCCGAGGTTAAGTCTCGGCGGTCGGCGATCAACTGGCGCACCGCGTCATGCGCGTCCGCGAGTTCCATCACCAGCGCTACGAGTTCGGCTTTGGTCTGCTCTTGGAGGTACGGACGCAGAGAAGCTGTCTTGAATTTTGACCGCCCGGAACGCACCTTGACGTTTTCTTCCTCCTCTTCCTCGGCGAATTCCTCGTATTCGTCGCCTTCATCCCCTATCGCTTCTAGTTTCAACAAGCGCGGATCGTCCTCGTCAATTTCGCCAATAGCACTATCAGTCTTGAGGCGTTCCAAGTATTCCAGTACCACCGCCACCGCGTGCTTGCAGGTATCCCAATAGGGACAGGTGCAGGCGGATTCCAAGCCGTTCCTCTCGGTAAGACGCACTCGGGTGGCATAGCGCCGCGTTCCTCTCACCCAAGCTGCCAACGTCCCGCCCTCAGTGCGTCCCAAGTTTTCAACCGCTCCGTTTCTCTGATAAGGGCGTCCTCGTCCGACTATGACGTTGCCCGCCCATTCCTCTAGGTCTTCCCAAGTGAGTTTCGAGAATGGGTCGGAAGACTTTTGCTTCTTAGTGGTTTTCTTTTTTTGCCGCGCCATTTTCGTTCATTCCCCTACTCTTGGATAGCGATGTTGGGGCTTCTTATATCAATTGTCCTAATAAGGGCCGTATGCGACATTCCTACAACGGGCGTTCAGGGAAGGTATGGCGAGAGATGGAGACGAGAAACGAGAAAATTAGGGCAAAGACAGCCGCCGTCCGTGCGTGGCTAATGGTCCTTCTGCCAGCCCTCGTGGCTCCCGCCCAGGGCCTGCAGGTGAAGGGCTTCACCAGCGCGGCGGTTCAGGAGGCCGTGTCCAGAGCCTCCGCCGGGGACACACTGGTGTTTCCAAGAGGAGAGTACCTGTTCACCGAGACGGTCGTCATCGACAGGAGCATCACCCTTCTCGGCGCGGCCAAACTCGTGGACGTGGGCGAGGTCGAGCCGGGAGAGCCGAATGACCCGCCGTACTGGGACTCCTCTCCCTCCGTGTGCTACACCGAAGACAGCGACCTCGACCTGTTCCACGTGGCGAGCGACGCCGCGACCTTCAAAAGCCTCAAGCTCGTGGGGGCCATTACCCACGAGGCGGGAACCGGAGACGGCATCGCCGTTGTCGGGCACGACCAGCTCGAAATCGACAACTGCGAAATCACCCGCTTCCGCAAGGGCATCGACTTCATGAACTCCCACAGGGGCGTAGTCACCGGAAGCTACCTGCACGAGAACTATCGCAATGGCTTCGGCTATGGGATCAGCATTACGGGGCCGACCATGGCCACCGGCGGTTCCGAGGTTGCCATATCGCGCAACGAATTCACCTTCAACCGCCATTCCATTGCCTCTAACAGCCCGCAGACCCGGTTCACCGTGGAGAACAACTACTTCCACGACAACGATCTAGAGCAGTGGCAGGCCTGCGTCGATACCCATCCCCAGGGCGGGTACGCGATTCGAGCCGTGGTCCGCGACAATATCTTCGAGCGCACCCGGCCCATGGCCTTCAAGAGCGGCAGCCTAGAGATCACTGGGAACTACTTCGATCCCGGTTGCGGAGACTACTCGGTCGGCGGGTACTCCCGGATGCTGGACTTCGGCGAACCAACGCACAACGGCAATCACATCGCCGAAGCCGTGCTCCACAACATCTACATAGGAGATAACGTGAACGCCACGGATCCGTGGCGCCGACTGCTGTGGGTGGACGACTACGACTACGAAGGGGAGACGAAATTCGTGGCCTACAACCTGTTCGTCGACGGCCGACTCTTCAAGTACAACAGCGCCCTGAGTTCTGCGCCCCGCCATCCCTTCCCCGACTCGAGCCCCAGTCCTTTCGTCGGACACATGTATGTCACCCTGCCCGGCGCAGAGGAGCGAGTCGATACCCTCGAAACCAACACTTGGTACGACCTGTACGCGCTGGCCGTCGACCCTCAGGGAGCGCATGACATCGCCGAGATCGGCGTCCAGCTCATCAGCTCCGGGCACCTCGCCACCGGCGATCGCATGGCTCTGGAGGAATTCTCAGTCAGTGACAGCTATTTCATTCGCGGTGCCAGCGAGTCCGTGTATGCGAGGGAGGAGGAGGGTTCATCGGATTGGACGGACCTCACGGGGATCGAGGGCCTGTACGTCGATGGCACAGAGACGGCCTGGGGAACCTCCGGCCGCGACCGCATTCGCTTCACAGCGCGATTTAGGGTGTCGGATCAGGCCCTCGGGGGAAAGTGGCGCATGTTCGGGTATGCCCGCGATCAGGACGGCAATCTGCCTGTCGCACCCTGGCACGAGTTGCTGGAGGGCTGGCCCATAGAGGTCAATAACCACGTGGCGACATCGATAACCAGCACTGCCTCGGACCAAGTGGCACCCCAGAAGACGAGGCTCGATAGCATCTACCCAAATCCCTTCAATCCAGTCACCACGATCCACTTCACGCTCTCGGAGCCGCAGCACGTGACGCTATCGGTCTACACTCTCACGGGGCAGCTAATGGAGACGCTGTTCAGCGAGACCAGGAGCCGAGGGAGTCACTCTGCGACGTGGGATGCCTCGGACCGGGCTTCGGGCGTCTACCTGTGCAGGCTGACCGGGGCTGACCAGCTCTCGCAGGTGCAGAAGATGGTCCTGATAAAATGACTGGTTCCCGTTTCGCGCGGGGCTTATGGCCACAGAGCATCGGCGGCCAACAGGTTGGAAAATTGCGAAAATGGCAGAATCTCGATGCCATCTGCCGTTTGTAACTCAGGCCCTTCGGGATAGACGACAATGCGTCGGCACAAACCTTCTAAGTCGGCTAGCACTCTCAACCCTTTGCACCAAGATTCGGCAAATGTACTGCCGGACTTGACCTCAATGGCGACGAATTCTCCCCCGCGTTTGAGCAGGAAATCGACCTCAGTTTGGGTTTGCGCAACAGTTGCCCAATAGAAGCATTCGTCACACAGATTGCGATAGTCTGTGTACGACCGAATCAACTGTGCAATCAGCCCTTCAAATAGGACACCGCGTTCCTCTGGTGTTGGAGGCGTCGTGACCTTTTTCATGGCTCGCACAATACCGGGGTCACACCAATACCATTTGGGCAATTTGCGTTCGCGCACGCGCAATCGGGTCTCATAGGCAGGAAGCTGAAAGCAGAGGAGCGTTTCCTCTAGGATCTCCAGATAACCCGTCACCGTCGTGCGGGCAACTTGAGCTTCTCTGGCAATGTTGGTCACGTTCAAGGTCTGACCGTGAAAGAGCGCCGCAACGGGCAGAAAGCGCGCGAATCCCGGCAGGTTGCGCACTAGGGCCTCGGCTTGAATCTCTTCTTTGAGATACATCTGCGTACAGGCAATGAGCGTCTCTGCTCTGTCCTGTGAATCCCATACAATGGGCAGCAAACCGTGTTGCAAAGCGTCGTCGAGTGCGAATTGTTCTCCCAATTCTTCGGGAATAAAGGGGTGCATCGCGCGATACAGGGCGCGCCCTGCGAGCAGGTTGACACCTGCCTGTTTGAGCTTTCTCGCGCTCGACCCGCACAAAACAAAGCGCAGCCCCCTTTCTTCTATAAAACGGTGTACTTCATTGAGCAGCGCCGGCAGTCTCTGCATTTCGTCTAAAACCACCCAGCGGTCGCCGGGCACAGCCCGCAGTTCGGCGGCTAGGAGCCCTGGATTTGCAAGCAGGCGCTGGTACGTATCCTCGGCGAGCAAATTGATGACGTGCGCATCGGGAAAAGCGATCCGCAAATAGGTGCTTTTTCCAACGCCGCGCGGTCCTAAGAGAAAGAAGCTTTTTTTAGGGGCTTCAAATATACGTGGAATCGTCATTTGACTATGTTATCGTCATTTTTCACAACAATTTGACGACAACATATACACTTTTCACAGACTGTCAAGTTATGGATGAACGACAACGGAGCTAGCACGGCTCGGTTTCTTTATTTGGCATCGATCTCTTCCAGCCGCGAGAGGCGCTGATCCATATTGTCGAGGAAGGGCTTGGGATCGTCGATGAACATCCGGGGAGAGTTCAACCGACGGCTCTGGATTTGGTGATGACGCTCTAAAGTCCTGAGACTCATCTCCAATTCTCGGAGGGCCCGATGCATCTCAAAGTGGAGTCGTCTGGGACGGCGTACCCGCAGGGCCGGCTGACCGGCGCGCTTGTAGAGCTGGCGCAGTCGGTCGGCTAGTTGTTCCAGCCGTTCGCGATTCTTTTCTTCGATCCCTCCGCAATACAGGGCTATGAATATGGCTAAAGAGAAGGCTATGAATATGGCTAAAAAGGATGAGAAATACCAGCTAAAATAGATTGGTTCCATAACAACCTCCTAGGGTCAAGTCTCGTCCATCCACCGCACTATTGTACCCTATCCTTCTCTCCATTGTAAAGAGCACAGTGGAGGATCCGGCAGCGAATCGCGAAGCTTCGCGTTGGGCGCTAGCAATTTCTTCTTACAATTATACTAATAAACTAGTACATTAGTTCACATGCAGGTTAGCATCAACTTGCGTGACCGCACTCCCATTTACATCCAACTGGAGCGGGGGTTGAGAGCGGCGATTGCCGCAGGACGCCTCCGTGCTGGTGATCAGTTGCCGACGGTTCGGCAACTCGCAGGCGATCTCCGCGTCAATGCGAACACAGTCGCGCGCGTGTACAGCGAACTCGAGCGCGCCGGCGTACTCGAAACCCGGCGAGGGGTAGGCTCGTTCGTCAGCGCCACCCGGGCGCAGGCCCGGCCACGACGTGAACGCGACCGCCGCCTGAGCGCGTTCGTCACGCGGCTGCTGGCCGATGCCGAAGCCGAGGGGTTTACCAGCGACGACGTCCTGACGGCGCTTCGCGCACATGTACAGGGAGGAACATAGGTACAGCAACTTATTGATCAGCGTTCGAACCCGTGGAGTCGGTCGAGATGCGAGACGTCGGATGGACTCCGCAGAGAGGGAATTGAGGAGATGATCGACCAGAAGATGGAAAGCTACTTTGCCGATTGGGCCAAGCGGGAGGAGGTCGCCGAGTCCATGGTCCCGCTCATCGGCAAACTCTACCGGAATTACGGCGTGGTCACCACGATCTACGGTCGCTCCCTGGTGCACAACTCCACAATTGACATCCTCAAGGCCCACCGCTTTGCTCGCCAGGTGATCAAGGACGAACTCTGCATGTTTTCGAGCTTTGCGGTCCTCCAGGCCCTGTCCCAGCTGAATCTGGCCCCGACGCGGATAGATATCGGCAAGCTGACTACTAGATTCCAGAGAAGTAAAGCGAACGGGGATGTGGATGCTTTTGTGCGCCGGGAACTGGCTGAGATCAATGGCGGTAAGACGCTGCTGGACAAGCCGCAGGACGTGGTGCTCTACGGCTTTGGCCGGGTCGGACGCATCTTGGCGCGGATCCTGATCGCGCGCAGCGGCGGGGGCGATAAGTGGCGGCTGCGAGCCGTGGTGGTGCGCACGGGCTCGGAGAGCGACCTAGTGAAACGGGCCAGTCTGCTGCGGCGAGACTCCATTCACGGCCCCTTCAAGGGGACCATCGTCATGGACCAGGAAGAGAACGCCATCATCGCCAATGGCAACATGATCCGCCTCCTCTACTCGGACACCCCGGAGGACGTGGATTACAGCGCCTACGGCATTGAAAGCGCCATTGTGCTCGACAACACCGGCGTCTGGCGGGACCGCGAGGGCCTCCAGCGCCACCTCCGTGCCCCGGGGGTCGCCAAGGTCGTCCTGACCGCACCCGGCAAGGGCGATGTCCCAAATATAGTCTACGGCATCAACAACGATTGCATTGTGGAGGAAGAACAGATTCTCTCCGCCGGCAGCTGTACTACCAATGCCATCGCGCCGGTGATCAAGGTCGTGCACGACCGCTACGGCATCGCCAGCGGTCACATCGAGACCTGCCATTCCTACACCAACGACCAGAATCTCATCGACAACTATCACAAGCACGAGCGGCGGGGGCGCGGGGCGCCGCTGAACATGGTCATAACGGACACAGGGGCGGCCAGCGCCGTGATCAAGGTCCTGCCGAAATTAAAAGGCAGGCTCACGGCCAATGCCATTCGCGTGCCCACGCCCAATGTCTCCCTCGCCATTTTGAATTTGAACCTGGAACGGGAAGTCGGCACAGAGGAGATCAACACCTACCTGCGGGATATCTCCCTCGATGTGCCCCTAGGGGGCCAAATCGATTACACGAGCTCGCCCGAGGTGGTATCGAGCGACTTCGTCGGCAATGAGAAAGCCGGCATCGTCGACTCGGGAGCGACCATTACCCAAGGCAAACGCTGCGTGTTGTACGTGTGGTACGACAACGAGTACGGCTACAGCGCCCAGGTGATCCGCATCCTGCAGCACATATCCGGTCTCGAATTGCCCTATTTTCCCAAGTAATCCAATAGCAGGGACAGAGTTCTATGCGAGAAAAGCGAGAAGCCAAATACCGGGTCGGCGTCATTGGCTGCGGACGGGCCGGCACCAGCCGAGCCCGGGCCTTTGACGTGCACCCCTTGTGCGAGGTGGTGGCCATTGCCGATACAGATGCGGAAAATCTGGCGCTGGGTTGCCGCCGCTTCGGGGTGCCCGGCTACGCCACCTACGAGGAGATGTTGGCACGCGAATCGATCGATATCGCCATGCCAGTGCTGCCGGTGAGAGCCAACGCCGGAGCAGTAGTGGCCGCGGCCGAGGCCGGGGCCAAGGCCATCTTTTGCGAAAAACCGCTGACGGCCCAATTGTCCGAAGCTGACCGCATGGTGGAGAGCTGCCAACAGCGGGGCGTGTACCTGGCCTCGGGCGTCATGGTGTCGAGTCATCCAGACTACCGCCGGGCCTACGAGTTGGCCGCAGGGGGGGAGATTGGTCAAGTGGAGCGCATCAATCTGTACGGCGGCAACGGCCAGGGTGGCTGCCATGGTTTGAACTTGACGCGCAAGTTCGCCGCCAAGGCACCGGCAGAGTGGGTCGTCGGCCGGGTCGGAGGCGATCCCCACAGCGACCACGAGGAACCTTACGAGGAAGGAGCCACTGGTTTCGGCGGAGTGGGTGGGTACATTCGCTTTGGCAATGGCATAGAGTGTTTCAGCAGTTTCCCAGGCCCGACTTGGCGCGGCATCGAGGTGGTGGGCCGCGAGGGACTGATCTGCAATTGGAACAATACGGGCCTAGGTTTGCGCCTGTTCAAGCACAGCGGTCGAGGGGCCCCTCTGGTCGAGGTGGAAGGGGTGTTCGAGCAATACACCGAGGAGGAGAGAGGGTACGACGACGAGGGCTGGCAGGATCCCGGGCCGGTGATGCGGGCCATTGTCGAGGATATCGTCCGCGTCCTCGAAGAAGGCGGAGACTTGGCAATCACCAGCGGCGACGATTTGCGCCATGCCTTGGAGTTGGCCGTGGCCCTGCGCGAGTCGCACCGACAGGGCAGGGTCCAAGTGTCCCTGCCCTTGGCGGATCGCTCCCTAGTGATGTACCCGGAAAAGAGCCGCTGGAACTATAAGAAAGACCTCATAGGTCGAGCCGCTTATATGGAGCAGATGGCGCGCCAGGTCGAGGAGGGCGTCTGAGAAGCTCTCTACCACCGCTCCCGAGAAAGGCACAACGACAATGTCTCATTTGCCGGCCATTCAGATCGAAACCTTAACAACCATTCGCCAGGATGCCAACCACAACGCCTTCACGGATCTCTGCTCGTACTCGGGCAGATTCTACCTGACCTTCCGGAGCTCTCCCGACGGCCACGGCGTCGCGAGCTCTGGCAGCGTCGTCGTTCTCGAGAGCGACGACGGTCGGAATTGGTCAGAGGCATTCACCTTTTGCGTCCCAGGCCGCGACACGCGCGATCCCCATTTCCTCGTCTTCAAGGGATCGTTGTTCGTCTACACCGGTACCTGGCTGCTGCCGGAGGCGGGCCTCCCCCTGAACCTCAACGAAGCTATCGGGTACGCTGCGTGGACTGCGGACGGATCCGAGTGGAGCGGCCCGACGCAGATGGAGGGCACGCACGCCCATTACGTCTGGCGGGCGGCGGCGCACGGCGACCGCGCGTTTTTGTGCGCCCGGCGCCGGCGCGCGTACGAGTCCGGCATAGCGGACGAGCAGGAGCCCGAGTCGATCGAGGCGGCGGTACTCGAAAGTGCTGACGGCCTAGTGTGGTCTTTCCGGTCTCTCTTCGTCGAGGATTTCGGCGATGAAACCGCGTTCCTGTTCGAAGCCGATGATTCCGCGGTGGCGCTGGTTCGCGGCGGCGGCGAAGCGCCGGCTCGCGTCTGTCGGTCGGCACCCCCTTGGACGGTCTGGACATCCGTATCTCTCGACCGCAATGTCGGTGGCCCCTTACTGGCGCGCTGGGGCGACCGCTACCTCGTGGGAGGGCGCAAAATCAAGGCAGACGACACCCGGATGACCTCGCTCTACTGGCTGCACGAAGACGCGCTGCACGAAGCAGTGGAGCTGCCGAGCGGTGGCGACTGCTCTTATCCCGGGTTTGTGGCGCTGAGTGAAGAACGAGGACTGCTGTCTTATTACTCGAGCCATGAAGGCAACACGTCCATCTACCTCGCCGAACTAACAGTGCGCTAGTTGCCTGCTTGGGACCGCGTTCAGAGGCGCTCCAATCAGTAGTCCCGCAGAGCGCCATCGGGTCCAATCACCGGCTCCCGGGTATACGGCTCAGGCGGGTAGTGCGGGAACGCTTCGTCGTTCAGTTCAATTCCAATGCCGGGAGCCTGCGGAACGATCAGGAAACCGCCCTCGCGCCGCAGTGGCATCTCGACCAGATCCCGTTTCGGGGCATCGTACTCATCCCTCGGGTATTCCTGGATGGCGACGTTGTGGATGGCGGCGTCGAGTTGCACGCACGCCGCGGTCAGGACGCAACTCAGCGGGTTGTGCGGGGCGACTCCCACGTAGCTTGCTTCGGCCAGCGCCGCGATCTTTTTGCAATTCGTGATTCCACCGGCGAGCGACAGGTCCGGTCGGATGTACGAGGCTCCCTTGTGGGCCAGCAACTCGCGGAACTGGTAGGCGGTGTAGAGCCGCTCGCCCATAGCCACTGGCACCGGCATATTGGCCGCGACATAACCCCACGCATCCATGTTCTCAGGCTCGATGGGATCTTCGAAAAAAAACAAGCCATAGGGCTCGAGCGCCTTGGCCACCTCGATGGCCTCCGGCGGCGTGAGGCGGTTGACCACATCCACCATGAGATCGATCTCGTCACCCACGGCGTCGCGGATCGCCTGCAAGGTAGCCGCGGCGTGCTTAGCCATGCCGCGGAACGACAGTTGCTCTAAGCTTGTGCCCTCGCCAGACGCAAAGGCTCCGAACGGATAGAGGCGCAAGGCTGTATAGCCGGCCTCGACCATGCGCCGGGCGTCTTCGGCCAACTCCGCAGGGGAGTTGCCATGCAGATGTGAGTACACGCGTACGCGCTCCCGTGTGGGACCGCCCAATAGCGAGTGGACGGGTAACTCGGCAACCTTCCCCTTGATGTCCCACAGCGCGATGTCGATTGCCCCGATCGCAGCCATGCTGTCTGCGCCGCCGCGAAACACGCAGCGGCGGAACATGTGCTGCCAATTGCGCTCAATGTGGAGGGGGTCCTTGCCGACTAGGTACTCGGCGCAGTAATCCACTGCCGCAATGGGTGCAAACGGCCAGCCGCTGGTACCGCTTGCGGGGTGCAACTCGCCGACACCCGATATGCCCTCGTCGGTGTGCACCCGCACGTAGATAAAGCGGCTGGCCCGCAGGGTCTCAATCCTCGTGACTTTCATCTCCGTCTGTCTCAATTACGCTCGGCAACATCAACCGCTACGCCTTCCTCGCGTCCCTGCAACGCCCCACTCCCCATCATCGCAATCTCCAACGCCCTCAACCCATCGCGGTGATCAACAGCAAAGGGCGCTCCAGCGCGGCACTGGTCGATATAGTGGGCCACCTCGGCCTTGTACGCCGGCCCAAAGCGCTCGATAAAAAACGGCACTTCCGCACCGTAATCGCGCAGGGCGAATTCCCGCCGCTCGATTAAGCCCCGCCGACCAAATACCTCCACCTCCACCGAGAGCGGGTCCTCACTAAAGGCCCCCACATGCACCAACCCCTCCGTCCCGTAAACCCATGTCTCATTGCGATACCCAGCCACGTGATTGCGGCTCACCGTCACTTGGCCGATCAGATTCTCGGGAAAGTACATCTGCAAGAGGGCATCGTCGAAATCTTCTTTGACATCTGTGTGCTGCTGGTTGTAAATGAGGCTGCCAAAACCCGCCAGCCGCTCGGGCTGCTGCCCGCCAAGCCAGACGATCTCGTCGATATTGTGCACCGCCATATCCGAGAGTATGCCGGAGCTATTGTACCCCTCGGGCGGCGGCACTGGATCTTCGAGAATCGAGACGATCTTGAACGGCGCGCCGATAGCGCCTTGATCCAACAGGTCTTTCGTCCACAACAGCGGCGCGTCAAAGCGGCGCATAAAAGCCTGCATCAGCGCCGTGCAGCGGAAATCGTCGGCGTCTAGATAGGCGGCAAACTCCCGCGCTGTGGCCAGAGAGTGCGTCAGCGGCTTTTCCATCAGCACGCGCCAGCCCGCGTCGATCAAGGTCTGGGCATCGCGGTAGTGGTTTTCAGTGCGCGAGGCAATGAACGCGCCGTCGGCTGCATCAGCCGCGGCTAGTTCCTCTACGTCTTTGAAAACACTAATCGCCGTTTCTTGACCCGCCTGTAGCTGAGCCGCGACCTCGGCGGCCAAGTCGCCGTAGCCATCTACTACCGCTGTCAACGCGCAATCGCCCCGCTCGCTGGCCAGCTCTTGGACGTGGCGGGCGTGAAAGGCACCAATCCGGCCGACGCCTACAACCGCTATTCTAAAACGTTCCGCCATGGGCAAATCTCTGTGGTCAATCCTCAATGGTTATGGAAGAACCCGAAAATTTGACCGACTTCTCACGCCGCCAGCTCCCGCAAATGGTCGCGGAAGCGAATGGTCTCCGCCAGCGTGTCGCAGCCTTCATAGCCCTCTCCCCAGCAGTACTCCAACTCGAGCCAGCCGCGATAACCGCTCGTGCGCATGACCTCCAATATGCGCCCGAAATCCAAGGTATTGCGCTCAAAGTTCGCTTGGCCGTTGCCCCGGCACGCCCCTCGGACGTGGAAGTGACTGGCGTGCTGAATTAAAACCTCCACCTCGGATTCGGGGATGCCGCGCGGAACGAAATGGCTGTAGTCCAAAGTCAAGGTCAATCCCGGAACGTCTCGCACCAACCTGGCCGCCGACTTAGGACGGGAAGCCAGCGAGCCGATGTGGGGTTCGATTCCGTAGATAATGCGGTGCTGGCGAGCCTGTTCCACTCGCCAGTTCAACTCGTCTACTGCCCGGCCCCAGGAGTCGCCGCGTTTTTCGTCGCGGAAGTGTACCCCAGGTAGCCCGCTAACGTGCTTGGAACCGCACTCGCGGGCGTATTCCAGGGTTTTGAGAAACCAATCGCGCGCTTTGTTCCGCCGCCTCTTTTGCGGGTTGTTGATGGCATAGGACTCGAAGTCCAGTGCTGTCTGCATGAATACGTCGGCAGCAACCAGGCCCCTAGCCTCTAGTTTCTTCCTCAGTCGGCGGGCCGAGCGCCGCACATTCTCGAATTCGCGCGATGGCTGCAAGTGAGAGCGATCTTCGAAAAGGCCTATATCCACTCCCTTGAGCTTCAGCATTGCAATCAAGTCGAGGACGTGATCGTGGGGCAGAAGCGGAAAAGTGAAGTCGGCGCAGGCCAATTTGAGTCTCATAGTGCTTCCTCCTAAGGTTAGTCTGCATATTCTAAGAGAGTTTCTCTCTGCCCAATGTTCGTTCTACCCCGTGGTCACTCCTCAATATTTACAGAAGACAAATAGACGCAAGACTCTCCATCGGGCGATTCGTAGGTCGAATAGTACGCAATGAGCGCGTGGTCGTCGCCCATGGGCAAGATGCCGGCGTAGCCCGTGTCGCCGCCGCTGGGCAGCACGGCCTTTAACTGGATGTCGCCGTGTTCGTAGAGGAAAACTCCGGTGCGAAGTTGGGTCTGGTCGTGCGGACTGAAGGGTTCGTTGAATCGGTCGGCCGTGGCGCGAATCCCTTCGTTGCTGAAGCTGCGGCCGGTGACGAGTACGTGGCGGCCCACTCGGGCTATGGCCGAGCCGTAGCAGCGCGATTCCTGCGACAAGGTGCGCTCCCATTGGTCGTAGGGCGGCTGTGCGGTAGAAAGTAGGGCGCAGTAGCCGCGGGCGCGGGTGACGGCCAACAGGCGCTGGTCTTCCCCAAAGCAAAGGGACGTTTCGCTCGGCGCTTGCACGCCGAATTCAAGGCCGGTCGAGTCGCGGTATTCAGGGTGTGTGGTGCCGTGGATGATCTCGCTGACCCACTGCCAGCGTTCCCCGTCGTCGGAGACGAGCAAATCGACTGAATTGTGGCTGGCGTGGGGGGTGTGGCCGACCGTGTCGCAGGCGACCCAATAGCGGCCTTCGTGCTCCACCGGATGCCAGAAATCGTGGTTCATCACAAAGCAGCGCCGGGGCTGGCTCCAAGTCGTTCCGTCGGTCGTCGCGGCAACTATTTGCTGCGAGGTGAAGCCGTACTCAGGCTCGGGTTGCCCCTCGGCTTCCTCGCGGCTGAGGCGCACTCCGTACACCAACAGCCGGTTGCCCACGGGCAGCAAGTTCGGGTCGATGGTCTTCGCGCCTAGCGCGATTTGGCTGGTCCAAGTCTCCAAATCCGCAGACGAACAGACGCGGATTTGCGAATCGCCGCTGCCGTGGCCGCGGCCATCGACAAAGCATACGTGGTACGCGCCCTTCCAGCGCACCAAGCTGCCGACGTGCCAGCCGCGGCCGCCGCCGAAGATTTTTCTCGTCCAATTTACTTTCACCGTGGCCATGCTATTAGTCCTTTCGTCGCTTCTGTCATGCTGAGCGGAGTGCAGCGGAGTCGAAGCATCTCATACTTAACACCCGTGCGAAATCTGTCAATCCCAATACTTTCCGTAGAGCACCCGAAGCCGCTCCTTCGCCTCTAAGGGAATCACCGCTGGGTCAGTGACAATGGCGCTTTCGGCCGCGCGCAAACAAGGACAAGCGGATTCGGTCGGTAGGCGCGTGGCAACCTCGGAGACGATCTGCTTGGCTAGGGCACTGTTAGCTCGTAGCACCGCTAGCACTTGATCGACGGTCACGTCCTCCTCTTCCTCATGCCAGCAGTCGTAGTCCGTGCCCGTCGCCAGCAGCGCGTAACACATTTCCGCCTCGTGCGCCAGCTTAGCCTCGGGCAGCGCGGTCATGCCGATCACGGCCGCACCCACGGCGTTGCGGTAGAAATGCGACTCAGCACGGGTGGAAAAGGCCGGCCCCTCCATGCAGAGGTACGTGCCACCCTCGTGGACGTTGGCACCTGCCTCCCGTGCCGCCGCGATGACCACGTCCCGCAATCCCGCGCAGAACGGGTCGGCAAACATCACGTGTCCGACGATCCCGTCGCCGAAAAACGTCGATGGGCGTTGTCCGCGCGTGCGGTCGAAAATTTGGTCGGGCACGATCATGTCCCCAGGCCGGATATCCTCCTGCATGATGCCGCAAGCGCTTATGGCCAAAACGTGGTTCACACCTAATTGCTTAAGCGCGTGGATATTGGCGCGCGAGGGCACTTCGCTCGGCAGCAGCCGATGCCCTCGGCCATGTCGCGGCAGGAAATGCACTGTGCGGTCGCCGATTCGCGCCTCGACGATGGCGTCCGAAGGCGTGCCAAAGGGCGTATCTAGCCGGTGCTCGGCAACCGTTTCGACCCCTTCTATGTGGTACAACCCCGACCCACCGATAACGCCCAAGACTGCGGATTGACTCATCATCATCTCCTGTGAAAATGCAAGTGCCTGCTAGCGCCCCTATATTATACACCATGTCCCCGCGCTTGCTCAAAACCTCGGTGCGCGAACTCGTCGGCTTCGTGCTGCGTTCCGGCGATCTAATTTTCGGCGGATTTTCCCGCCCAGATCGCCTAGTGGAAGGAACGCGCGGCCACCAGAAGATCCAGCGCACCCGCCCCGCCGACTATCAGGCGGAAGTGCCCATCTCCTACCTAGTCGAAACCGACGAGATAACCCTCGAAATAAGCGGTCGCATCGACGGTCTGCTCGTCGAAAACGACTCCGTGCTCGTCGAGGAAATCAAGACCACCGAGGCCGACCTCGACGAGATCCCTGAAAACCCGGCGCATTGGGCACAGGCCAAGCTCTACGCCTTCATAGTCGCCGAGCAAAGTGGCCTCGACGCCATCGACATCCAGCTAACCTATCTTCAGTTAGATACCAATGAGCGCCGCGAGGACCGCCGCACCTTTGCGCACGACGAACTGGCGGCGTTTTGCGCTGATCTCATCGAGCGCTACCTGCATTGGGCGCGCATCTACCAACAGTGGTGCGCCGAACGCGATCTTTCGCTTGAAGCATTCAAATTCCCCTTCGCCGAGTACCGGCCCGGCCAACGCGATCTGGCCGCGGCCACCTATCGCACCATCGATGGCCGCGGTCGAGCCTTTGCCCAAGCGCCCACCGGCATCGGCAAGACCATCTCGACCCTGTTCCCGGCCGCCAAGGCCCTCGGCTTAGGTCATGCCGAAAAAATCTTCTATCTGACGGCCAAAACCAGCGGACGCAGAATCGCCGAAAAGGCCATCGACGACCTACGCGGAGGAGGCGCACGCATCAAGAGCCTGACGCTGACGGCGCGCGACAAGATCTGCTTCAAACCCAACGGCGACAGCACCTGCGATCCCGAGCAATGCGAGTTCGCCCGAGGGTACTACGACCGCATCAACGACGCGCTTGAAGACATTTTTACCCACGACGCCTTCACCCGGTCTCTCATCGAGGAATGTGCGCAAAAGCACACCGTGTGCCCCTTTGAATTTTCGCTCGACCTCGCGCTGTGGTCCGACGTCATCATCTGCGATTACAACTACGTCTTTGATCCGCGCGCCTTCCTCAAGCGCTTCTTCCAAGACACCAACGGGCAATACGCTTTCCTAATTGACGAGGCGCACAACCTCGTCGATCGAGCGCGCGAAATGTTCTCGGCCGATCTGTGCAAGACCGAGATTTCTGGGCTCAAGCGCTTAGTCGGCAAGACGCACCCCGACTTGAGCAAACAACTCGACGCCCTCAACCGCTACTTTGCCAAGCTCGGCAAGAAGGTCGAACAGGAAGGCGACGGAGAGTGCTGGATCAGCCCGCAGCTATCAACAGATTTAATGGCGCTGGTTCACAATGTCCTCCGCGCCGCCGAGAAGGTCCTAGAGCAGGGTGCGGCCTTGCCCTTTTGGGACGAATTGATCGAGTGCTACTTCCGGTTGCTGGGCTTTGAGCGCATCGGCGAGCTGTTCGACGAACACTACACCACATATACCGAAAAACAGGGGCGGGATATTCGCTTTCGGATCTTCTGTCTCGATCCAGCGCATAATATCCGCCAGGCCCTAGAACGCGGTTGCGCGGCCGTATTTTTCTCGGCCACGCTCTCGCCGCTGGCGTACTTCCGCGACCTGCTCGGCGGCGAGGAGGGGGATACCTTGTTGAGCCTTGGTTCGCCCTTTCCGCCCGAGCATCTACGCCTGTTGCTGGCCGACCACATTGAGACGACGTACAAAAAGCGCGGCGAGAGCTACGACGACATCGCCGAGTCCATCGCCGCCCTCGTCAGCCAGCGCGCGGGCAACTACCTCGCCTTTTTCCCTTCGTACAAATACATGGAGGAGGTGGCGACGCGCTTTGCCGAGGCACACCCGGACATCGACCTGCTCGTCCAAGAAAGCGGCATGTCCGACCACCAGCGCGAGGCGTTTCTCTCCGCATTCGACGCGGAGCCATTGCAGGCCGAACAGTACACAGTGGGTTTCGCGGTGATGGGCGGCGTCTTCGGCGAGGGGATCGATTTAGTCGGCGAGCGGTTGGTCGGTGCAGTAGTAGTCGGCGTTGGGCTGCCGCAACTGTGCTTGGAGCGCGACCTGATCCGCCACTATTTCGACGAGCGCGATATTTCCGGCTTTGCGTACGCCTATGTCTATCCAGGCATGAACCGCGTGTTGCAGGCCGCAGGCCGCGTCATCCGCACCGCGAGCGACCGCGGCGCAATCCTCCTCGTCGATCGCCGCTTTGCACAAAGCCGCTACCGCCAGCTTTTTCCTGCCTCTTGGCACCCAGTGCATTCCGTCCGCAACCCAGCCCATATCGCCCAGTCGCTGGACGAGTTTTGGCGCCATGACCCCGCGCACACTTAGCATCCTACTACTCTTGCTCTGCCCCGTGGTGGCAGCGGCCCAAAGCGTGTTCGCCGCCGCTAGCCTAAGTACCGCACTCACAGAACTAGCCACCCACCACGAGGGGATGCGCCTATCCGTCGCCAGCTCTTCGACCTTGGCCAAACAAATTGCCGCCGGTGCGCCAGCCGACATTTACTTTTCCGCCAATGCCGAGTGGATGGACTACCTCCAAGCGCGCCAACACATCGAGCAAGATACTCGCGTCGATCTCCTTGGCAACGCCCTCGTGGTCATTGCACCCAAGGAAGCACCGTTCGCCGTCCGCTTTGTAAGGGACTTTGACTTTGCCGGAGCTTTCGCTGACCGCTTGGCCCTCGGCGACCCCGATCACGTCCCGGCCGGCCAGTACTCCCGCCAAGCCCTAGATGAGTTGGGCTGGTGGCCGACGCTCAAAAGCCGCATCGCACCCGCGCCCGACGTCCGCGCCGCCTTGGTGTACGTCGAGCGCGGAGAGTGCGCCGCGGGCTTGGTGTACGCCACCGACGCAACCCAAAGCGACCGCGTAATAACCCTAGCGACGGTGCCGGACTCACTGCACCGCCCCATCGTCTATCCGGCGGCCATCGTCAAGGGCCGCGCCAGTGCGCAGACCCGCAATTTGTTAGCATTTTTTAGTTCGGATACGGCCGCCGCCATCTTCCGCAAACACGGCTTTACCTCTTTGGGCGACCAACGTGTTCAGCGCTGAGGAAGTGCAAATCCTGTTGCTCTCGCTGCGCGTGGCTTTTTGCTGCGTGCTGCTGAGCCTGCTGCCGGCCGTGTTGTTGGGATGGCTGTTGGCCCGGCGGGAGTTTCCGCTCAAGATCGCGCTCGACGGCTTCTGTCACCTGCCGCTGGTCCTGCCGCCGGTGGTCACCGGCTATCTGCTCCTGTTGCTCTTTGGCCGCCGCGGTCTCTTCGGTCCAGTCCTCGCAGTCTTCGACCTCCAATTGGCCTTCGACTGGAAGGGCGCGGTGCTGGCCTCGGCCGTGGTCGGCTTTCCCCTGATGCTGCGCTCCGTGCGCCTCGGGATTGAGAGCGTGGACCCGCGCCTAGAGCGCGTCGCTCGCACCCTCGGGGCGGGTCCGGTGCGCACCTTTCTGACCGTGACCTTGCGCCTGGCCGCTCCCGGCCTGCTGGTCGGCTCGCTGTTGAGCTTTGCCCGCTCGCTGGGCGAGTTCGGCGCGACCATCATCTTTGCGGCCAACATCGCCGGGCAGACCCGCACCATTCCCTCGGCCATTTACACGTATCTCAACCAACCAGACGGGGAAGGCCGCGCGACCGGTCTGGTCCTGCTGTCGGTCGCGCTTTCGCTACTGGCTCTCGTGGCCAGCGAGTGGTCGGCCCGTCGCCTGCGCTCGCATTAGCAATGCTCCGCCTCCGCGCTCAACGCCAACTAGGCCCCTTCGCACTCGACATCGATATAGAGTGTCACCACGCCGTCACCGCCATCTACGGCCCGTCGGGCGCGGGCAAGACCTCGCTGCTCAACGTGGTCGCCGGGCTAGTGCGGCCGGACGCCGGCGAAATATCCTTGGACGGCCAAACCCTCTTCTCCTCGGCCCAGCGCATCGATCTGCCGCCAGAGCACCGCCGCATCGGCTACGTGTTTCAAGACGACTTGCTCTTTCCGCACCTGAGCACTGAGGAAAACCTGTGCTATGGCCGCGACCTGCTGCCGGCAGCAGCGCGGCGCTTTGCCTTGGACCAGATCGTCGATTTGCTCGAAATCGGCTCCCTGCTCAAGCGCCGGCCAGGACACCTGTCCGGCGGCGAGCGCCAACGCGTCGCCTTGGGCCGCGCCTTGCTCACTTCTCCGCACCTCCTGCTGATGGACGAGCCGCTGGCCTCGCTCGATCAGGGCCTCAAAAACCGCATCATCCCCTACTTGTGCCACGTCCGCGACGCCCTGCAGATCCCCATTCTCTACGTCAGCCACTCGGTCGCCGAAATCCTCGAACTCACCAGCCAAGTCGTCGTCCTCGACCGCGGCCAAGTCATTGCACACGGCGACTTTTTCACCATAGCCGCCCACCCCCAAGTCCTGCCGTTGGTAGAAGAGCACGGCTTTGAAAACGTCCTCGACGTAGAGATCGCAGCAACCGACGCGGAGCGGGGCGTCTGCGAGGTCTTGTGCCACGGTCAGCAGCTCAAAATTCCCTACTGCGATCAACCCGCCGGCAGCCGCCTCTTCATCGGCATCCGCGCCGACGACATCGTCCTCGCCCGCCAGCGCCCCACAGGGCTGAGCGTGCGCAATGCATTGCAGGGTACCATCAGCGCAATTGCCGATGTGGGAGGGAAACAACTCATCTACGTGGACGTCGGACGTCGGCTGGCCGCCAAGACGACCCCAGAGGCCATCGAGGAAATGCAACTCGGCATCGGCGACCCAATTTACTGCCTTGTCAAAACCCATTCCATCCGCTTGGGACCGCAGTTGGGCCGGTTGGAAAATCGTTGACACGGCAAATATCCGCCTTTTATACTCTTTACAAATGGTACAAGCTGGGACCTGATCACTTCCAACCTAAGAGACTCGCCATGAATGTCATCACGGTTGCCCGTCAGCTCGGCAGCTTTGGCGACTGGATCGCCGAGCAGTTGGCCGCCAAGCTAGACTACGAATTCATCGACCGCCGCCTCGTCGAAGAGATCGCCAGCATCACTGAGACCTCGGTCGAAGAGGTTGAGCGCTACGACGAAAAGGGGGAGGGCCGGCTCAGGTTCTTCCTCAAGAAATTGCTCGTGCCCGAAGTCGCTCCGGGTACTTTTCCCCTATCGGCTGCCGCGTACGCGCCCGAGTTTGGGCTCGAGTTTCCCCACATGCGCGAGCACGATGTTAGCGAAGCGACGTATCTCGACCGCGGCACGTACCAGCTACTCATCACAACCCTCGTGCAGGATTTCGGCGAAAGCGGCAAGGCCGTCGTCGTCGGCCGGGCTAGCCAAGTCATCCTCGCCGAGCACCCCAATGCCTGCCACGTCAAAATCATCGCCCCGCTCGAAACGCGGATTGAGCGATTGATGCAGAACCGCGACGTGGACCGCGAGCAAGCGCAGAAACTCATCGAACAACACGACCAATGGCGGCAGAGCTACCTGCGCAACTTCCACAACGCCGACTGGAACGACCCCCTGCTCTACGACCTGACGATCAACACCGGCAAAATAGATCGAGAGGACGCCGTTGATCTGCTTGCCGGGTTCTTAGCCGAATCTTAGAGATCAAACGAGCGCGGCACCGACCGTGCCCGTGCCCCGTGTAAAAACGCGTCGTCCGGTCGCGGCCAGCGCATTGCGTACTGCCGGCTGCGCTGGCGGCGATAGCCAGCATTGTAGTACGTGCTCGCGGCGAGCCAGCGCAGCAGGCGGGCCGTAAGCTCGTTTTGCAGCGCTTGATGCTCGGATCGGCCCCAGAGGTTCCACAACTCGTGCGGGTCCTGCTCCAAATCGTATAGCTCGCCCTGATCTTGGCCGATGTAATAGACCATCTTGTGCCGCTGGCCGCGCATCATCACCTGATAATTGTCCTCGCAGAACACCCACTCGCGTGGTGCGCAATCCTCGGCCTCCTCTAAGTATGACTGCAACGAGCGCCCCTCCATGTAACTAGGCACCTCCACGCCCGCCGCTTCTAGAATCGTCGGCCCCAAATCCATCAGCGAGACCAAGTCGCCGATCTCGCTGCCCTTTTGCGTCCGACGGCTGTCGCGCACAATCAGCGGCACGTGTACCACCGGATCGTACATCAGCCATTTGTACGCCAGCCCGTGATCGCCCAACAGCTCGCCGTGATCCGAGCAGAAGAGCAGCAGACTATTGTCCAGAAAGCCCCGCGCCTGAAGCGCGTCGAGGACCTCACCCAACTTCTCATCCACCGTGGTAATCTTAGCGTAGTAGTGCCGCCGCATGTGGGCGATGTCCTCTTCGCTGGGCGAGAACATGTCGATCGCGGACTCGTGCTCAGTCTCAGCGTGCGTCTTTCTCTGCGCCGCGTGCTGGGGCGGTTTGTCGTCTAACTCGCCCTCGCGCAGCACGCGCGGGGGCATTGGACGCTCCGAGTACTGTTCCAGATGCCTCGGCAACGGGTCCCACGGCTCGTGCGGGCCAGTAAAACCCACTTGCAAGAAAAACGGTTGTTGACCCTTGTAATCGCGGATCCAAGCAAGGGCTGAGTCGCCGATAAAGACATCCGAGTGAAAGCGCTCCTCCAAGTGCCAAGGGACGCCTTGGTACTTCTGCAGCCAATTGGGATCGGTCTTGTTGCGGTCGTTGGGCCGCTCCAAGCCGTGAATCCGCAAATAGCGGCCCCAATCGTCGTCCGCCCCACCCATGGCGAGGTTCTTGCTGGTGGGATTCTCCACCACGACCCGCTCGTGGAAGCCCCCGGCGACATCGCGCGGAGCAAAGTGCATCTTGCCGATGTTGACGCAGTGATATCCCGCGTCGTTGAGGTCTTGCACCCAATTGCGGTGATCGGCCCAGTGGTCAAAGCTGTACACGCCGGTATTGTGCGGGTACATACCCGTGAAGATCGCCGCCCGCGAGGCAATGCAGGTCGCGCCCGGGCAAAAGGCATTGCGGAAGGAAAGCCCCTCCGCGGCCAAGCGGTCCATCGCCGGCGTAATCGCGTAGTCGTAGCCCCAAGCGCCGATCGTGTCGAAGCGCTGTTGGTCAGTCATAATGAGGATGATATTAGGTCGCTCTATCATGGTACCTCCTCCAAACCTGCTTCTGCGAGTGCCCCCAGTAGCGATGGCACGCCAAAAAACACCAAGCTCAACGCAGTCGGGTGCATGGCCACCGCGCCCCGGTAATCCGGGCGGTCGCTCCAGTCCTGTTGGGCAATCAACTCGGCTAGCACCGCGCGCCCCACCTCCAGATAGCCCTGCTCCCCGGTCAGCCGCCAAGCGTACGCCAGCGAGCCGCAGAGCACGCCGTGGTAGCTTTGGGCGCAAGCAAACTCGGCGTTGAAGACGCCTTTGCCGCCGCAAAACCAATCGACGGCCCGCACGAAAACCTCGGCCACATCCGCGCGCCCGGTCATCCTGTGTAGCAGTTCCAGTCCGACCATCAAATAATGAGTCTGATAGCCCTTTTGCTCCTCGTAGGGCAACACCCGCTTTAATGCGGTAAAGCTCCCGCGCAGCGCGAGGAACTCTTCGTCGCTAAACGGGACCGCTGAACCCATTTCCACCGCGAGAGTCGTGCCCTCAGTGGCCATGCCGTACGGCCCTTGGTCGGGCAGCTTGGTCTCAGTGGATACCTGGAAGCGCTTGTGCCAGCTACCGTCTTCGTTTTGGCCACGCGCCACCGCGTCGTACACCTCTTCGGCGCGGAGCATAAAGCGCGCTTCGTCGGTCAGCTCGTACAGGTAGAGCAAGCCCCGCAGCGCATTGGCGATGGAGCGCAAGCTGAAGCTGTAGCGCGGGTCCTCGCTCCAGCGATAGCGGAGAAAAAATTCCCCGGCCTCGTGCAAGACCTCCCGCGCCCGCTCGTCGCCGCTCAAGTAGTAGTAATCCACCCAGTTGTCGATGAAGGTGTGCGAAGCGCACGGTTCGTCGCCAAAGTGGTCCATGCTGTGGCGGAAACAGCCGCCGACCATGTAGGGCCGCAACGGGTGATAGTGGCAGGTATCTACGTCCAGCGAGTGCCGGGTCATGGCCTCGCCGAGTGCGTAGTAGCGCCCCTCGCCCGTGCGCAAGTACTGCAACCACACGGCGTGGCGCGGATCCCATTCGCTGTTGCACCAACCCCAGCGCCCTTTGAAGCGCCAACCTCCCGCGCTCTCTTCCCAAGTGGCCATCACGTCGCCCCAATCGAAAAACCCCTTCCAACGATAGCGCTCGATGTGCCCTTCCATCCAGGCGACAAAGCCCGTCAACATGCGGTCGGAGCGCGGGAATTCCGCGCCGGTTGCCAAGCCGCCGACCGCCCCGCTCTGCACCACCCAATCCGGCGCAACGCTCACCTGTGGCGGGTGCAAAAGGCCCTGCAATCGCTCGCCATCGGCGGACCCGGCGCGGAAAAAATCGACGAAAAACTCGCTGCTCTTCGCCGTGCCCGTGCCGTCGGCATAGACCCCCTCGCCCTCGTGCCAAGCCACTTCCTCGGCGTAGCGTTTGCAGCTGAGCCGCCGGCCTTCTGGGTCGCGCCAAAAGAACACGTCGATGCCTTGCGCACCTAGGCCGAGGGCCTTGGGGTACTCCTCGGCCATGTAGCGCAGCGCAACGCCGACGCCAGCGCGGCCATTCTCAGCGCAAATCCAGCCGGCGGCGCGTTCGCCCTCGGCCCGTGCGGCGCGCTCAACGCCCGCGTACTCCTCCCAATAGAAGTGATTGTCCGACCGCTGCGAGAGCAGTGCATAGCGCTCGGGAACCCAAGGCCCCTCCATGACTCGCCCCGCCCCGACGCGCCAAGTTCCGCCGCCTTCGGGCAAGATTGGGACGCGCAAGCCCAGCTCCTCCACCTCGGTCTCGCGCGGATTACAGGTGACGACCACCGTGTGCACCACCCGCACTTGCGCCTTGCCGGCATAGGCGTAGATCCGGGTCGCAAAGCGCAGCGGGCGATAACCGGCGTAGTGGTGCATGGGCGCGGTTGACTCGTAGGCTCCTCGGCAGCAGATCACCGCCCGCAAGGGACCCGCCTCTTCGATCTCGACGGCGTATTCTTCCACGCCCTCTGACGCCAGACACGTGCCTCCCATTCCGTAGATGCGCCGCTGCGTTCCTCCGACGAACTCCGACTCGGAGATCTTGGCCCAAGCGTCGCCGCCGCCCCGAGGTGCAACTTCTACCTCGGAGACAAACGATCCTTCGACTTGCTTCCCTAGCTCTACTCCGTCAAAAAGCGCGAATGACTTTTTTCCTATGCCAAATCGCAGGGGTCCGGTACACACCTCAAAGCGATCTTCCCGCTCGGCGATTTCCACGCCTTGGACGTTCCCCTCGGCTTTCTGGTCCGTGTATCGCAAAGTATACACGGCCTCTTGCCCCGCTTCCACATCGGCCTGAAAATCCACCAGGACCCACTTTGCGCTGCCGTCCGGCCAGCGGCCCAAGACCCGTAGCTGCACTGGGACATCTTGGCCCTGTGCGTCCTGCAAAGACAGGTTTTCCACGTCTGCCACGGTGCCTTGAGGCAGAGGGACGCCCCTAGTCAAAGGGTACTTTCGGCGGGTAATGCCCGCGGGCTCTGCTACTTTTAAGGCAATGCCTTCGTCGGGTATGTTCACGTGACTTCTCCTTGGTCTCGTCTGTGCGGCGAGGAAAAATAAGCAAGCGACCAACGCCCCACCAACCCGCATTGACCCACCTCCACCCCCCTCCTATCTTCTCGCTGCCCAAGCCAAAGGAACCATCCCGTGAAACCAGACCAAGACCTGAACGCCCAACAGCTCCTTCCAGCAATCCAGCGCTTTTTAGCCCTTACCGGTGCCAAGATTCTCGATCTCGACAGCACTTGGGACCCGGATCGCGGCACCCCGGTCTTCACCCAGCAGGGGCGTTACACCACCCGAGGCTGGACCGAGTGGACCCAAGGCTTCCAATACGGCTGCGCCATACTGCAGTACGACATGACCGCCGACGCGCGTTTCCTCGCGCTCGGCCGCGACCGCACCATCGCACACATGGCACCGCACGTCTCGCACGTCGGCGTCCACGACCACGGCTTCAACAACCTCTCCACCTATGGCAACTTGCGCCGCCTGATGCTCGAAGGCCGCATTCCGCACGATCAGCGGGAGCTGGATTTCTACGAGTTGGCCATCAAGCTGTCGGGCGCCGTGCAAGCCGCGCGCTGGACCGAGACCGCGTACGGCACGGGCTTCATCCACTCCTTCAATGGTCCGCATTCGCTCTTTTCCGACACCATGCGCTCGCTGCGCATCTTGGGGACTGCGCACCAGCTAGGCCACGCGCTGATGGGCGAGGGCGACGAGCGCATCAGTCTGCTCGGCCGCTTAATCGAACACGCCCAGACCAACGCCCGTTTCAACGTGTACTACGGCGAGGGACGCGATGCGTTTGACACACCCGGCCGCGTAGTCCACGAATCCATCTTCAACGTTCACGACGGCCAGTACCGCTGCCCCAGCACACAACAGGGCTACACCCCATTCTCGACTTGGACTCGCGGTCTGTCGTGGGTGCTTACAGGCTACGCCGAGCAGCTAGAGTATTTCGCCACGCTCGGCGAGGCCGATGTCGAGCCTTTTGGCACCAAGGCCGACCTCGTGCAAACCATGGAAAAAGCCGCCCTGGCCTCCGCTGAATTCCACATCGCCAACAGCTTTGCCGACGGCGTGCCCTTCTGGGACACCGGCGCACCCGGGGTCGCCTCCTTTGGCGCAATAACCGACCAGCCCTCCGACCCGTACAACGACGTCGAACCGCTCGACAGTTCGGCTGCGGCTATCTGTGGCCAAGGGTACTTGCGCTTGGGCAACTACTATTTGTTCAAAGGGGACACTACGAAGGGAACGCGCTATCGCGCCGCGGCCTTCACCATTGCCCGCGCTCTGCTAGAGGAACCGTATCTCGCCGTCGATCCCCAACACCAAGGCATCACCCTCCACGCGATCTACCATCGTCCCAACGGCTGGGACTACATCCCCCAAGGCCGCAAAATCCCCTGCGGCGAGGCGGCCATGTGGGGCGACTACCACACAATGGAACTGATGAGCCTGATCAAACGCGAAGCAGAAAACGCTCCTTATCCACTCTTTTTCCAATAGCGAGACCCGCCGTGAAAATCACCGCCATCACCCCCATCATCGCCCGCTTCGGCAACCGCCCCCGCGTCTTGGTCAAAGTCGAGACCGACGAGGGCATCACTGGCTGGGGCGAGACCTACTCCATCGGCCCCGACCTAGCCGTCGGTCCCACCGTCGATTACTGTTTTGAGCTAATCAAGGGCATCGACCCTCGGCGGATCGAGTTCATAATGATGAAGCTGCACCAGCAGTTCCGCTTTCCACCGGGCGGGATCGGCCTGTCGGCTATCTCCGGCATCGACCACGCGCTGTGGGACATCTCCGGTAAAGCCGCGGGCGTGCCGGTCTATCAGCTTTTGGGCGGCCACGCCCGCGACCGGGTGCGCGTCTATCGCTCCATCGGCGGCCGCGACGGCAAAGAGGCCGCCGACCAAGCCCGGCGTCTGCACGAGGAGTACGGCTTCACTGCCTTCAAAACCAGCCCCTATCGGCTCGACCCAGACGCCCATCGCTGGGGCTTAGTCTGCAAGACGTCAGCCAAATACTTCGAAGAATTGCGCGTTAGCTGTCCGGACGACTGGGAATTTGCCTTCGACCCGCACGCCAAGATCTTCGAGCCGATTCGCGCCTTGCAGCTAGCCAACGCCCTCGCGCCGTACGACCCCTTTTTCTACGAAGAGCCGCTGCGCCCCGAGCACATTCCAGCGTGGACCAGCCTCAAGTCGCAAATGCAGGTGCCGTTGGCCACCGGCGAGAGCCTCTACGCCCGCTTTGAGTTCCTCGATCTAATCGCCAACCAAGGTGCCGACATCATCCAGCCCGACATCTGCGTCTGCGGCGGCCTGCTCGAAATGCGCAAGATCAACGCCATTGCCGAAGCCCACTACATCAGCATCGCTCCGCACAATCCCATGGGGCCGTTGGCGACGGCCGTCAACCTGCACTTCTGCGCCTCGGCACCCAACTTCAAAATCCTCGAATACCTCCTGCCGACTGAATCCGAGTGGAACGACTGGCTTGACGAACCCTATCTGCCCAAAGACGGCTACCTAGAGCTGCGACCGGACCGGCCGGGACTAGGCGTCGAAGTCAACGAAGAAGCCATCACCGACAACGAATACATCCATTGGGAACGCTCCAGCCCGACGCGTCCCGACGGCTCGACCGGGTACATCTAATGCTCAGCCGCGACCACACCGCACTCGTCCTCATCGACATTCAGGGCAAGCTGGCCTCGCTGATGCACGAACGCGAGGCGCTCTACCGCCAGCTACAGATTCTCGTCCAGGGCGCGCAGGTTCTCGGGTTGCCCATTCTATGGCTAGAGCAGTACCCCAAAGGGCTTGGCCCCACCATTTCCGAGGTCGCCGACCTGCTCTCCGACCAAGAACCACTGGCCAAGACCTGCTTTAGCGCCTGCGGCCTCAGCGCTTTCCAAACCCAACTGCGCCAGAGCGGTCGCCGCCAGATTCTCTTGGCCGGGATCGAAAGCCACATCTGCGTCTATCAGACTGCCCGCGATTTGCTGGATGCGGGCTACCACGTCGAAGTCGTCGCCGACGCCATCTCCTCGCGTACCGCCGAGAACAAGGAACTGGGGCTGCAAAAAATGGCGTCCGCTGGCGCGCAGATCACGGCGGTGGAAATGTGTCTATTTGAATTGCTGCAGGAGGCAGGGACGGCGGAGTTCAAGCAAATTGCGGCATTGGTAAAGTGAGGGGTGTTGTTACCTCTGAGGAACAACGTCGCTTCCACAAGGCAACAGCACGGCGCATACAGCACATAACGCTACCAGAGGGAACGGGCATCTGCCAAGCATGGCCTACCTTTTGCTTATAGGGGGAAGTGCTTACATTTATCCAGAGAGGACCTTCTCATGGCCGAGCAATCGTCCAATCCCGTCCAACCCACTGAATCCACCCTCGCTCTGAGCTTCCTGCGCGAGGATATTCAGGACCTACGTCAAGACGTGCGCCAAATACACGAGCGCATCGATCAGACCAACGGGCGCATCGACACCCTGCGCACCGAAATGAGTGGCCGCATCGACACCCTGCGTACCGAAGTGGGAGAGCGCATCGACCAAACCAACGGACGCATCGACAGCTTAGCCAAACAACTCGACTCGCGCTACGCGCGACTAATGGCCATGCTCATCGCCTGTACCAGCATCCTCGTCACCACCATGGGCGCAGCCGTCGCCGTGCTCAAGTGACGCCCTAAACTCGCTCCGGAAACCGCTCCCGGTACTCTCGATCAAATTCTTCGCTGCCTATAGGAGCCAAAGATGGCTAAAATTATATCTTCTCGAGAGCAATCATCGTTTGAAGTTATCGTGGAAGCCGAAACCCTGAGCGAGGCAATAAAAGAAGCTGCGTCATTAGCAGATGATGTGAAGACGCATGGATATGTAATTTTCCAAGTAGAGGAAAATTTTTTCGGAAACACCGACGATACTCGGCAATGGCGTCTCAAGTGGTACGGAAAGGAACGCTAGTGGGTGCCCCAAAAACAAGCCTTATATTTCAAACACAACCACTACCCTATTATCTTTCTCGCCCTTAGCCGTCGCCGTGCTCAAGTGACGCCCTAAACTCGCTCCGGGAACCGCTCCCGATACTCCCGATCAAATTCTTCGCTGCCGTCGTCGAGCCGCACCTCTAGCTCCATCCCCGGTAAGAAGCCCGTCAGCTTGCCAGCGGTGAAATCGCCCCGATACCCTCCGCCCGGTGCCCACAACTCCCGGCCATCGGGCCAGCGCACGGCGTGTATTTGGCGCACCGGCACTTTCGCAAAATCCGGCTCGACGCGCAGGCGCTCCACGGCATCCCAGTCCAACTCGACCCCCAAGCCTGGAGCCTCCGGCACCCGCAAATGCCCGCCCTCCACGGCAAACTCCTGCACCAAGACGTGCGAATAAATGTTGACGCAGGGAATCGCCGGCCAGCGCGCTTCCTTTAGCACCGCCCCCAAATGCGCCGCAAAGGTTGCTGTCAGGCCGGTGCCGACCATCTGCAACCAGAACGGCATTTGCGCCCGCGCGGCCAAGTTGCCGTCGCTCAAGACGCGGCTTACCCCACCGCCGATGACAAACCCGTCGCACACGCCCTCGCGAATCGCCGTCATGGGCGGCGGCTGGCCTATGTGCATGGCAATTGGACATTGGATCTTGTGCCGCAGGAGTTTGTTGCCCTCCACGTCGTCTTGGGGAATCGGCGACTCGACGATGGCGAGACAGGCATTGTCCCGCTCTAAGCGCGCAATGAGCGGAGCGGCTTGGTCAACCCCCAGCAACATGGTGTTGAAGTCGGCGTCCAGCTTGAAGTGCTGAGAAGTGGCCTCAGCCACGGCTTGCAACTGCGCCGCAATGTCGTACCAAGGCCGCGCCTTGACCTTCATGGTAGTAAAACCATGCGCCTCGGCCGCACGGGCTTCAGCCGCCCACGCTGCGGGCGGCATGCTTTGCGCCCACCAAGAAACCGGGCAGGCGTCGCGGTGCTGCGGCCCCATCAGCCGGTGGCAGGGTACGCCTAAGTGCTTGCCAGCCGCGTCGAAAAGCGCCATCTGCAAGCCAGCTCCCAGCGAATCGTCCCACAGCACCTCGAACACATTCCGCCCGCGCACGCGGGCAAACTCCGCTTCGCGCGAGTGGCCCCACGTATATCCCTGAATCGTCTCGCCAATGCCGACAACGCCGCCCTCAGTCTCCACTTCGGTCAACTCGACGATAGACCAACCCGGCCCATAGACTTCCATGGCGTCGGCGCAGCGCTCGTGGAACGGCACGTGTAGCACGGTCCGCACGACGTCTTTAACAACACAATAACTCATTATATCCTCTCGCAGGCCCTACTCGGCCATCCGCCTAAGTACTGCGTGTAAGATCCCCCCGTTGCGGTAGTAGTTGATCTCCACGGGGGTGTCTATCCGGCATACCACCGCAAAGCGCTTCTCGCCCTCGGCGCTTTTAGCCACCACCTCCAACACCTGCCCCGGCTGCAGGTCGTCGTCGAGACCCTCAATATCGAATACCTCCTCGCCGGTCAGCCCTAGCGAGTGGCGGTCTTCACCGGAGGAAAATTGCAGCGGCAGAATGCCCATCCCAATCAGATTCGAGCGATGGATGCGCTCGTAGGTCTCGGCGATTGCGGCCTTGACGCCTTGCAGGAAGGGACCTTTGGCGGCCCAGTCGCGGCTCGAACCTGATCCGTACTCCTTGCCCGCGATAATGATCGAAGGCACGCCCTCTTCGATGTAGCGCATCGCCGCGTCGTAGATGGTCATCTGCTCGCCCGAAGGCAGGTGGCGCGTCAACCCCCCCTCGACGCCGGGCACCAACTCGTTGCGGATGCGGATATTGGCAAACGTGCCTCGCATCATCACCTCGTGGTTGCCGCGCCTAGAGCCATAGCTGTTCCAATCCTTGCGTTCGACGTCGTGGTCGGCGAGATACTCGCCTCCCGGACTGCCTGCGGCGATGGAGCCAGCCGGCGAGATGTGATCGGTCGTCACGCTGTCGCCGAGCTTGGCCAAGACGCGCGCGCCTTGGATCGGCTGGATCGGCTGGACCTTCTTGGTGAGGCCGTCGAAGAAATTCGGCTTGCGAATGTACGTGCTTTCCTCGGCCCAGGCGTAGCGCTTGCCCTCGGGCACGGGAATGGCGTTCCAAGTCTCGTTTTGACGGAACGCATTGCCGTATTCTTCCTCGAACATCTTCGGCGTCAGCGAGCGGGCAATTGCATCGCGGATCTGGTCCTGCGAGGGCCAGATGTCGCGCAGGAATACCTCGCAGCCCGCTTGGTCGCGGCCCAGCGGCTCGCGCTCAAAGTCGATCGTCGCCCGGCCCGCGAGCGCGTAGGCCACAACTAACGGCGGCGAGGCGAGGAAATTGGCCCTCGTCAACGCGTGGACCCGGCCCTCGAAATTGCGGTTGCCGCTGAGCACGCTACACACCACCAAATCGTTGTCGGCCACAGCCGCGGAGAGTTCCTCGGGCAGAGGCCCCGAGTTGCCGATGCAGGTCGTGCAACCGTATCCGACCGTGTGGAAGCCGAGGGCCTCTAGGCTCTCGGTGAGGCTGGCCGCGTCGAGGTAGCGCGAGACGACCCGGCTGCCCGGAGCCAAGCTAGTCTTGACGTAGGCCGGGACCGAAAGGCCTCGCTCGGCCGCGTTGCGTGCCAACAGTCCCGCCCCCACCATCGCGCTCGGATTGCTAGTATTCGTACAAGAGGTAATGGCGGCGATGAGCACGGCACCGTGATCCAACTCAACCGCGCCCTGCTCACCCAACTCAACGGCGACCTTTTTGCCAACGTCTTCCACCTCAAAGCGGTCCGTTAGCGAATCGGCGAAGGCGGTCGGCACGTCCTTGAGCGCGACCCGATCCTGCGGCCGCGTCGGACCGGCCAAGCTCGGCTCGACCGTAGCCATATCCAGCGCCAAGTGCTCGCTGAAGATGGGATCGGGGGTTTCGGCGTGGTAGAACATGCCCTGCGCTTCCATGTACGCGCGGACGCGCTCGACCACCGCCTTTTTGCGCCCGGTGAGCGCCAAATACGCCAGCGTCTCCTCGTCAACCGGGAAAATGCCCATCGTCGCCCCGTATTCTGGGGCCATGTTGGCGAGGGTCGCCCGGTCGGCCAAGCTCAGCTCGCTCAAGCCTGGGCCGTAAAATTCAACGAATTTGCCCACCACGCCGTGCGCCCGCAGCATCTGCACCACCGTCAGCACCAAGTCCGTCGCCGTCGTCCCAGTGGGCAAGGCGCCCGTCAATTTGACGCCGACCACTTCGGGCAAAAGCATGTAGATCGGCTGCCCCAACATCACGGCCTCGGCCTCGATGCCGCCCACGCCCCAGCCGAGGACGCCGAGACCGTTGATCATCGTCGTGTGGCTGTCCGTGCCCACTAGGCTGTCGGGATAGAACTCGCCGTCCTGCTCCTGCACCACCTGTGCCAGATATTCCAAGTTGACCTGATGCACGATGCCGGTGGCCGGCGGGACCACGCGAAAATTGTCAAAGGACTCCTGACCCCAGCGCAAAAACTCGTAGCGCTCGCGGTTGCGCTCGAATTCGCGCTCGGCGTTCATGGCCAGGGCCTCGCGCATGCCGTAGTAATCGACCTGCACCGAATGATCAATGACCAAATCAACCGGAATCAGGGGATTGACCTTCTCCGGGTTGCCGCCCAAATCGGCCACCGCGTCGCGCATCACGGCCAGATCGACCACGGCTGGCACGCCGGTAAAATCCTGCATCACTACCCGCGCTGGCTTGAAGGGAATCTCTTCCTTGCCCGCGGTCTCGGGACTCCAGCGCGCAATGCGCTCGACGTCCTCGCGAGTAATCTCAAACCCGTCGCACTGCCTGAGCGCGGCCTCTAGCAGAATCTTGATCGAATAGGGCAGCCGGCTCACCTCGGCCACGCCGTCTTGTTCTAGTTTTTGAATGCGGTACAGGACGCCGCTGCCACCGCTGCCTTCCAGCCGGGTGCGCGCTCCGAATTCGTCTTTTCTCTCTGTCATGGAAAACCTCTTGCAAATGGAGATGTCTCAGAAAGTTGTCTTTAATATATTCAAGACCAACCCGACCTTCCACCTGCCGCCCTAGGCCGCCATGCACAACCTGCGCCAATTTCTCGATTGCCTGCGCCGCGAAGGCGAGCTTGTCACCGTTGACGCCCCAGTTTCATCTGAACTCGAAATCGCCGAAATCCATCGCCGCGTTCTTGCCGCCGCTGGCCCGGCCCTGCTGTTTACCCACGTCGAAGGCGCGGACTTTCCCTGCGTCACCAATCTCTTTGGCACGGCCCGGCGCGTCGATCTGGCCTTTGGCCCTAGGCCGGAACAGTTTATCCAGCAGCTAGTGCAACTCGCCCAAGACCTGCCCTCGCTCTCGCCGGGCAAACTCTGGCCGCACAAAAACCTAATTCCCGCCGCGCTCAAGGTCGGGTTGAAGACCGTCGGCAAAGGCCCCGTCGGCGAATGCGTGCAGTCGCCGCCCAACCTCGCGCGCCTACCCCTGCTCAAAACCTGGCCCGAAGACGGCGGGCACTTCATCACCTTGCCGCTGGTCTATACCGAACACCCCGATACCGGCCATCACAACCTCGGCATGTACCGCATCCAGCGCCACGATTCCCAGACCCTCGGCGTCCACTGGCAAATCCAAAAAGGCGGCGGCTTTCACTACCACGTCGCCGAGCAGCGGGACGCAGACCTGCCGCTGGTCATCTTCGTCGGCGGTCCACCGGCGTTGATCCTCGCGGCAATCGCGCCTTTGCCCGAGGACTTGCCCGAACTGGTGTTGGCTTCCCTATTACAGGGCGAGCGCCTGCGCCGCATGCGAGGCTCCACTCTGCCCCTGATCGCCGAAGCCGAATTCGCTATTGAGGGCGTGGTGCCGCCGCACGTGCGCGAGCCAGAAGGGCCTTTCGGCGATCACTACGGCTACTACTCGCTGCAACACGACTACCCAGTGCTCCAAGCCAAGCGCCTCTACCACCGCAAAGACGCCATCTTCCCGGCCACCGTAGTAGGCAAGCCGCCACAGGAAGACATGTTCCTCGGCACCTACATCCAGCAGCTCATGGCGCCCTTGAGCAAGCTGGTAATGCCTGCAATCAAAGCCATGTGGAGCTACGGCGAGACCGGCTATCACTCGCTGGCGGCCATCGTCGTCGAGGAGCGCTACCCACGCGAGGCCATGAAATTTGCCTTTCGCATCTTGGGCGAGGACGGCGGCCAGCTCAACCTCACCAAGTTTTTGGTCGTAATTGATCGCCCTTTGGACTTGGGCGACTTCCGGCAGGTGCTCGCGTATGCCCTAGCGCGTGCGCAGCTTGCAACCGACCTTTTCGTCATCGCCAATCTCGCCATGGATACCCTCGACTACACGGGACCGGCCGTGAACCAAGGCAGCAAAGGAATCCTCATAGGCGTGGGCGATCCAGTCAACGACCTGCCCGGAGAATTCAGCGGCGACCTGCCCGGCGGTGCCAGCGCCGCCGAAGTCTATTGTCCCGGTGCCCTCGCGGTGCAAGGCCCGACGTACGCGGAAGATCCCGGCTACGCCCAACACCTCGCCGAAGACCGAGCTGTCGCAGCTTGGCCGCTGGTATTTTTGGTTGACGACGCCAGTGCAGCCGCCAAGAACGTCACCTTTCTCTGGAGTACCTTTACTCGCTTTGAACCGGCTGCCGACACGTATGCCGCCGCCGTCCAACTCCGTCGCCACCACCCCTGCTATACGCCGCCGATCGTCTTGGATTGCCGCATGAAACCCGGCTACCCGGACGAGCTGATCACGGACGAAGAAACCGCGCAAAAGGTCAGCCGACGCTGGCAGGAGTACTTTCCCCAAGGCGGCGTCGAAGGCGCAGAAGACCGCCTTGGCTACACCGGATTTTCCCTGTTGGATTAACCCTGAGCAGAGGTCGCCTCATGGATGACACCCTAGCATTTGCCCCCATCGCCGAACTCTCCACCCTGATCCGCCGCGGCGAACTCTCTCCGCTCGAACTCACCGAACTCTACCTAGAGCGCATCGAGCAATACGATCCGGCGCTCAATGCCTATCTCGCCGTCACGTCTGAGCGCGCGCGCGCCCAAGCCCGCGCTGCCGAAGCGCAAATCGCGTCCGGCACCTACCTCGGCCCCTTGCACGGCATTCCCCTCGCCTTTAAGGATCTCGTGGATGTCGCGGACCTGCCCACCACCGGCGGCTCGACCCTGCTGCGCGACAACATTGCCACAGCCGACGCCACGATTGCCCGCCGCCTTTTTGCCGCGGGCGTCGTGCTCTTGGGCAAGACGCATCTCGTGGAATTCGCTTTTGGCGGTACCGGCGTCAACCATCACTATGGGACCCCGGTCAACCCCTGGGATCCCGAGATCCACCGCCTGCCGGGCGGGTCGTCCTCTGGCTCGGGCGTGGCCGTGGCGGCTGGACTGGCTCCGGCCGCCCTCGGCTCGGACACTGGTGGCTCGGTGCGGATTCCCGCGTCCTTTTGCGGCCTCACCGGCCTCAAGCCCACCTTTGGCTTGCTTTCCAACACCGGCGTCTTGCCCCTCGACCCCACCCTCGACAGCATCGGGCCTTTGTGCCGCACGGCGCAAGACTGCGCCCTGTTGTGCCAAGCCATGGCGGATCCCCTGCCCGGCGATTCGCTTGTGGATCACTTGGAAGGCGAGGTCGCCGGCCTCCGGCTGTGCTTCCCGCGCGAGTATTTCTGGGACGAGGTCGATGCGGAGGTCGAAGCAGCGGTGCGCGCCTCGGCGAGCGTGTTCGCCGACCTCGGCGTGTACGTCGATGAAATATCGCTCGAAGTACTCGACGATCTAGTCGAATGGCGCAGTGGGCCTAGCACCACGGCTGTCGAAGCCTATCTCTATCACCGGCGCAACCTCGAAGCGCACCTCGACCAGTTCGACCCCATTGTCTCGGCGCGCATACTCGACGGCCGCGATATCCTTGCCGCGGACTTTCTCCAGCAACTCAGAGTACGCGATGAGTTGCGCCGCAAAGCCCGTATGGCCCTCGAAAACGTCGATTTTCTCATTACCCCGACCACCCCTTTTGCCGCCCCGATTCTCGACGAGATTGACCGCGACGAGGTCTATTTCCCCATCAATGGTCTCTGCCTGCGCAACACCATCGCCGTCAATCTCCTCGACCTGTGCGCCGTCTCCTTGCCCTGCGGGTTCACGCGCGATGGCTTGCCCATCGGCTTGCAACTCGTCGGCCATCCCCGCGACGAGGCGCGGTTGTTGCGTCTAGCCCGCGCTTTTGAGCAAGCCACTGACTACAATCTTCTCACGCCCGCACTCGACGCTTTTGCCTAGCAAAATGCGATGGGGCGGCTTGCCAATATGTGGGGCTAGGTCTATATTTTTTGCCCTACGTGCTCCCATCGTCTAGCGGTTAGGACCCAGGGTTTTCAACCCTGTAACCGGAGTTCGAGTCTCCGTGGGAGCACCATTTTTATGTACGCTACGCTGAGGAGGAATTCATGTTCGACATCGGCATCTTCGCCCCCTTTGGGGCCGACCACGATCGCAACATCGCCTATTGCCGCGACGCCGGCGCTAGCCACATCGTCTTGAATACGGGCAACATCTCTTCAGACGACGCGCCCGCGGCCGACTCGCTCAAGACGCTAGCCGACCAATACGCCGGTGCCGAAGTGGTGCTGGCCGGGCTGACCCCGCCGCGCCTCAGCCTCGACGCCTGCGTTGACAGCGCGTCCCGCACGCGCGAAGTGGGGTACATGCGCCGCCTAATTGAAAACATGGGCCACGCTCAAATACCTTTCGTGCATTTCTACCTCAGTGCCGACGCAGCCCCCACCGACCCAGACGAGCGGCAGCAGCACTGGCAGGGCTTGGTGGAAATCTACCAAGAGCTCGGCCAAATCGGCGACGAGGCCGGCGTGCGGATATCCACCCACACGTTCCACGTGCCCGACCGCCTGATCTGGAACAGAGAGACCTTTGGGAATCTAATGGCCGCTACCGACTCGCCGGCCCATGGCCTGACCTTCTGCCAAGGCAAGTCGCAAATGGCCGGCGACAGCCTGCCCGAGGTCATCCGCCATTTCGGCGACAAGGTCTTTATGGTCCACGTGCGCGACATCGCCACCAAGGCCCAAGGGCCGACTACCCCGGAAATCGAGCAGCGGCTGGCGGACTTGGGCTATCTCGAAGTGCCCTTCGGCTCGGGGGAAGTCGATATGGTCGGCACCATCCGCGCCCTCAAAGAAATCGACTACCAGGGCCAGATTTACCCCGAGCACTTTCCGTCCATCGCCGGCGACCACGCCGCGGGGCTAGCTTGGACTCTTGGCTACATCCGCGCCTTAGACCAAGCAGTCGTTGTCTAATGGGTAGGGGCGATTCGCGAATCGCCCCTACAAGACATCGGCCACTGCGCTCCCTTCGACAGTAGGGGCTACTACGTCGGCAAATGGACACCCCCTTTTAGCCGCTCTATATTTGCCTTTTCAACCTCATTGGAAAGGTACTGCTATGCCTCATCTCACCTCCGCAGACAAGTGTTCCTTTAAGGAAAATGGCTGTCTCATCGTCCGCGGCGCACTCACGTCCGCGCAAATTCAAGCCGCTCAAGATGCCCTCTGGACCGGCATTGACGCCGACCGCGACGATCCTGCAACTTGGGTCGACGCTGGGCCGCGCACCCCGGTGCCCGCCCATCACCCGGCTATCCACGCTGCCGTCCACGAGTCGCCGCTCTTTGCGATGATGGAGGAAATGGTCGGCGAGGGTCAGCTCAATTCCGGCAGCGCTGGTCCCGCGCTGGTATATCCAGCCAAAGACAAGACTTGGTCCCTGCCCGAGCGCGGTCATCTCGACGGCTACTACACCCCGACCAACGGCGTGCCCGAAGGCACGGTCGGCTACATGACCATCAACGTCACGGTCTACGTCGAGGACATCGACTCGCAGGGCGGCTGCTTCACCTATTGGCCCGGCAGCCATAACGTGGCCTACGAGTACTTCAAAACGCACTCGCTGCTGTCGGTACAGGGCGGCGTTTCCAGTGACGTATTTGCGGAGGGAACCTTCCCCCAAGGGAGTGAATTTGTCGGCCAAGCCGGCGATGCCATCTTCTGGCACGGCCAGCTTTTTCACACGGGTTCCAAGAACGTCAATCGCAACATCCGCATGGCCCTCATCGGCCGCTTCTCGCGCAAAGACACCAACGATATCCGTTTTGAGACCTGCGACGACCAGTGGGCGCATTGGGAGGGGATTAGTTGATGCACCTCGTCTTCAGCCCGACCCTCTGCCCAGACCTGCTCTTGCCCAAAGTACTCGACCTCGCCAAGGCGGCCGGCTTTTCCCGCATCGAACTCTTCCGCGCTTACACTGAGAGCACCCCCGTCCACCGCGACTGGTCCGTACCCATGGTCCGCACCGCCATTGCGAACGCTGGCGTGCAACTTGCCGGCTTCAACATCCGCAATCTCACCGGCCGCAAGGCCGACTCCGACGAGCGCAACCTCGCCTACAACCTGCGCCAACTCGAATGGGACATCCACTTGGGCCGCGCCCTCGGGGTCAAAACCCTGAACACCAAGGGCGGTGCCCGCACGGACGAGGCCCTCGCCGACCTCATCGAAGGCGTCAACACGCTCCTCGACAACATCCCCGATATCGCTCTCAACTTGGGCAACCACAAAGGCAACCGCCTCCAGGGACTGGCCGACTACCAAGCGGTGATGCCCGAGCTACCCGAGCGGGCGCGCGTGCTCTTGGACACCGGCCACTTGCTCTCGGTCGGCGAGCCGATTATGCCCTTTGCCGAGGCCCTCGCCGGGCGCATTGGTCTCGTCCACCTGCGCGACCAGCAGGGCGAAAAGCCCGTGCCCTTCGGAGAAGGGGAATTGCCCTTTGCGGAATTGTTTAAACTGTTAGCGGATAGCGGTTACGACGGCCCCCTCGTCGTCGAGCTTGAGGAGGTCGATTGGGACGAGCCGCTGACGGCGGCTATTGCCGCACGCCAATACGTCGAGGCCCTGCGGCCCCAATACTGAGGCCGGACAGCTCTCGGCTGAATTTGGGCGTGGTATTCCGTAGAAGCTGTCAAGTTCTGAGCATTTTACCTGCGATATCTAAAAGGAATTTCCTATTTTCTAGGCTAAGGAGGAATTGACCATGCCCATGATAGCTGTGCCCGCCCATTTTGACGGGGAACGCATTTGCTTGGATGAGCCATTTGACCTAGAACCGAATGCGAAACTGATTGTCACTATTCTACCAGGAAGAGAATCTGACAGTGAGTATGCAGCTTGGTTGCATTTATCCAGTCAAAGGCTAAAAGACGCCTACGGAGAGAACGAACCTGAGTATTCATCGGAGTTGCTCAAAGAGGTGAATCCCGACTATGAAGGAAGGTGACGTCGTTATTACGCCAGTACCTCAGGCCGATGGAGAACTAAAGGACAGACCTACCATTTTCCTACGGGAAATGCCGCCCTATCGCGATTTACTCGTTTGCGGTGTAAGCACGCAGTTACATCAGCATGTCGGGAACTTTGACGAAACTATTTCTTCTACCGACGAAGATTTCAAGTCGAGTGGTCTGCGATCAACATCTCTGATTCGACTTGGCTTTCTCGCTGTGCTACCGCGTCATAGCGTACTTGGCACTATAGGTTCCATTTCGACCGAACGGCACAAACGTCTATTGAGAAAGCTGAGTGATTACCTTACTTACGCTCACTGATCTTTTGCGGCCCCCCAATGCCGCGGCTTGACCTCGCTCCTGCCGTTTGCCCCACCCTGTCTCACCTCATACATTCCCCGCATAGACCCGACCCCCACTCAGGAGCCTAACCATGAAAAAAATTACCACCGCCGACTTCCGCGACTATCGCCGCGACCGCTTCATCGACGCCCAAACCACCCGCGCCGCCCGCCTCGCCCCCACCTATATGATCACCAACGAAATGGGCGTTGACGGCGACATCTGCGAGGAACTCACGCCCGCGCTCTGCGCAAAAGTCGAGTTCGACATCCCCTCGGCCAAGACCAAAGGAGCCGAACTGCTCTTTTACGTCAACGCCGACAAATCCACGGCCGACAAACCCATGCGGCTCCAAGTCAACGGCCACGTCCTCACTCACCGCCAAGACCGCGAGCGCATGCTCACCGGCGGTTGGGACCGCAAGAAAATCGCCGCCAAATACCTCAAAGAAGGCACCAACGAATTCGTGTTCTCGCACAGCGGCGTGTTGCACATCGACCCCTTCCCAGGCGGTCTGGCCGACGCGCCCCCAAGCCGTTCGAGCCGCAGCTTTGACGGTGGCAAGACTTGGCACCAAGGCACCTTGGGCGAAGCCCGCGCCATTGAAGGCGAATATCTAGTGCGGCTGCGCGTCAAGGGACATCCGCCTCAAGGGACGCTCTGCTCGCCAGTCATCGACCTAGCCGACGAAGACGGCCGCGGCCGCATCGCCCCGCGAATGGGCATTCGCCGTCTGCACCTGAAAGCGCGGATGCGCCAGCCGCAGGGGACCCAAATACACTTTGAATTGCGCACGGGTTCGACGCCTTCCTTTGATCCGCGCACCTGGACGGCTTGGGAGCGAGGCACCGCCTTGCAGTGGCCCGGGCGCTTCGTGCAGTGGCGCGCCATCCTCGAAACCGACGCGGCCAACAAGACCCCGACGCTCCAGGCCGTCACCCTCGAAGCCGATATCGAGGAAGACGCCAAGAGCCTCGCGCCCTTCAAGCGGGCAGAATTCGACCAACCCGAGTTCGTACACAGCTCGTACCCCTTCGCCTATATGGGACTGCATCCGCACCAAGAGCGGCTGCGCAAGCAGTACCGCCTTGACGAAGTCATCGCCAAAGGCAAAACCGAACTCGAACAACTAGCCCTTTTGCGCGACTGGGTCCACAGCCAGTGGCTGGGCTGGCAATCCGACAAATATCCCCACTGCCCCTCTTGGAACCCCCTCGAAGTCCTCGACACCACCAAGGGCGACTGGGGCTTTGGCATGTGTACTCACTACGGGGCGGTGTTCGCCGGCTGCGCCTCGTCCCTAGGCTGGGTGGCCCGCTCAATCGTCGTCGATCACCACTGCTTGGCCGAGGTCTGGAGCGAGGAGTTGCAAAAGTGGATCCTCGAAGACGCCGGCCCGGCCCGCGAATTCGATGCCACCTACGAAATCGACGGCGTGCCCATCAACGCCTTGGAACTGCACGAGGCTGCGGCGGACGAGCGGCGCGAAAAGATCATGGCCAACAAGTTGCCGCAAAAGGTCGTCGAGCCTATGGCCAGCTATATCGACGTCTTCTGCCGCTTCGGCATTCCGTTGCGCAACACGCATCTGATCTTTGCCGAGCCGGCCGAGCTGCGCCACGGTGCCGGGCAGTACCACTGGGATGGCTATCTGTGGTGGTCGGACGACGTTGATCCCCGCTACGCCGAGTACTCCTTGCAGACCTCTCGCATCGGGGACTTCTACTGGTCGGTCAACCAGACGCGGCTCTACCTCCAAGTGGCGGAAAAGGCGCGCACGCTGCAAGTCGATCTAGAGCACACTGCGCCCAACTTCTCGCACTTTTTGGTGCGCCAAGACGGCGGCTCGTGGCGCGAGGAGCGAGAAGCCCGCTTTGAGTGGACGCTCGCCGAGGGCGAAAACCTGCTCGAAGCGCGGGCAGTCAACATCTTCGGCAAGCAGGGCCGTATCGCCAAAGCGCACGTCAAAGCGTCGTAAAGCTACCTAGCCTGTGAGCGCCTCGCTCTCCCTGGCCACGCGCGCTCTGCGCGGTTTTCTCTGGAACGGCAGCGCTTCTGTTATCCAGCTCGGCGTCATGCTGGCGCTCTACAAGCTCTTGCCGCTGGAGAAGCTGGGCCATTTTGAGTGGGCACTCGCCCTAGTGATGCTCCTATCGCTGGTCGGCGACTTAGGTCTAGGCGCGGCCCTAGTCCAGCTACCAGACGCGGGCGAGGAACACTTCGACACGGCCTTCTGGACTTGTTTGAGCTGGGGACTGCTGCTGACCGCCGCAGTCGTCGCCGCCGTCTCTTGGCTCGCTCCTCTTTTGGGGGGCGAAGACCCACACACCTTCGGTCGCGTCCTGCGCACACTTTGCTTGGCAATTCCCTGCGCTTCATTGGCGGGCCTGTTGCGGGCCAGATTGCAGCGCGACCTCGATTTCCGCGCCGTGGCCCTTTCCGAACTGGTTTCGGTCCTGACCTTCGGCCTTACAGTGACATTCCTGCTTTTCTGGCGACCCGAATTGGGCGTCTTGATCCCGGTTTTCGGCTCGGTCGTGCGCGAACTAGGGCTCTTCAGCAGCCTCGCCCTTTCGGCCCGCTGGCTTCCGCGCCTGCGCTTCCGGCTCCAAGCACTGCGCCAAATCCTTGGCTTCGCGCTAAATCTCACGGGTTCGCGCGTAGTGGCCCTGCTCAATACCAAGATCGCCTATTTCTTTATTTTCGTACCGCTGGGGGCCACGGCCCAAGCCTATTACAGCTTGGCCGAGCGATTGACCTTGCAGCCTCTGACCCGGCTGGCCACGACCATCCAGCGCGTCTCCTTCCCGACCTTTTCGACGATCGTGGACGACGACTCGCTCCTGCGCCGTGGCTATTTGTCCTCGGTACAGGGCTTGGTGTTAGCGCTGGGTCCAGTTCTCGCGGGGATATTCGTCTTCGCGCCGGAGATTGCCGCCTTGGTCAACACCGAGCCGATGTGGACGGTACTGCGCCTGTTGGCCGCGGCCACGCTTTTGAAAGTCGCCAGCACCTTGGTCGGCTCGATTTTTATGGCCAAAGGCAAAACCGACTGGTCTTTCTACTGGTCGCTCTTTAGCATGGGTGTGCTGATCCCAGCCCTGTACTTCTATGGCCTGCCGCGTGGTGTCGAAGGCGTGGCCAGCGTCATCGCCGCCGCCGCCCTGCTGTTCTTGCTGCTTTCGCAGTACCTCGTCAACCGCTTGATTGACCTGCCTTTTGCAACCTATCTCGCCGCGTTCAGCCGCCCCGGTCTGGTGGTCGCCTTCGTCTTCACCGTTCTCCTGCTGGCCCGACCTCTGCTGCCTTGGTCACCGCTCGCCGTCCTCGTCGTCGGTGCGGTCCTCGGCGTCGGCGCGACCTCAACTGCCCTCTTCCTCTTCGCCCGCGACCTGTGCCGCACCTATTGGGCGAGCCTGCGCGGGACCTGATTCTGTCCTAGGCAAAAATTGCGCGGGTGCCTGTTTTGGAATATGTTTTTAGGCAACTGCTCTAAAGGAGATTGCGCTATGAGCGAGATACAAAATGGCCAGACTGGCACCCTACGCCTCAAGACCGGCCTCGCCGAAATGCTCAAGGGCGGCGTCATCATGGACGTCGTCACCGCCGACCAAGCCAAGATCGCCGAAGACGCTGGGGCCACCTCGGTCATGGCGCTGGAAAGAGTGCCCGCTGACATCCGCGCCGAAGGCGGGGTGTCGCGCATGTCGAGCATTGAGAAGCTGCGCCAGATCATGGAGTCCACCTCCATTCCGGTCATGGCCAAATGCCGCATTGGCCACTTTGCCGAAGCGCAGATGCTCCAAGCCCTCGGGATCGACTACGTCGACGAAAGCGAGGTCTTGACGCCGGCCGACGAGCACTATCACGTCGATAAGTTCGCCTTTGAGGTACCCTTCGTCTGCGGCTGCCGCAACCTCGGCGAAGCCCTGCGGCGGATTGGCGAGGGCGCGGCCATGATCCGCACCAAGGGTGAGGCTGGCTCGGGCAACATCGTCGAAGCCGTGCGCCACATGCGCTCGGTTACGGACGAAATTCGCCGGCTGACGATCCTGCGTCCTGAACAGCTAATGACTGCAGCCAAAGACCTAGGCGCACCGTATGAATTGGTCCGCTGGGTCGCCGAGCACGGCAAGCTGCCAGTGCCCAATTTTGCCGCCGGCGGCGTCGCCACGCCAGCCGATGCCTCGCTGATGATGCAGCTCGGTGCCGAGGCCGTTTTCGTCGGCTCCGGAATCTTTAAGTCCGGCGATCCGGCCATCCGCGCCAAAGCCATCGTCGAGGCCACCACCCACTACGACGATCCAGAGGTCCTGATCCGCGTCTCTGAAAACCTCGGCGAGGCCATGGTCGGCATCAACATCGACACCCTCGAAGAAAAGGACAAACTGCAAACCCGCGGCTGGTAGGACGCCGCACAGATGCAAACGGAAAATGCCCCGTCTCTGCTCTGTCAGGGACGGGGTAATCTTATGGTATAAGCGATGATTGGAATTTTGGGATTGCAGGGCGACTACGCGGCCCACGGCAAAATGCTCGACGCATTAGCCGTCGAATCCCGCGTGGTCAAAAAGCCGGAGCAATTGTCCACAGTTGACGGCTTAATCTTCCCCGGCGGCGAGAGCACGACGCTAATCAAGCTCATGGACTCTTGGGAGTTCTGGGCACCGCTGTGGGACTTCGCCGCAGACGGCAATCCCATTTTTGGCACCTGCGCCGGAATGATCCTGTTGGCCAAAGGCGTCTCCAACCCGTCGCAGAAGTCCCTCGCCCTGATCGACATAGACGTCGAGCGCAACAGCTACGGGCGCCAAGTCGATAGCTTCGAGGGGACGGGCGTTTGGGCGGCGGATGGGCAACCGCGATCCCTGCCGATGATTTTTATCCGCGCACCCCGCATCGCGCGGTTGGGCGACGAGGTCACAGCACTGGCGACCTGCGGTGACGATGTGGTCGTGGCGCGCCAAGGCCAAGTGCTCGTCGCCTCGTTCCATCCTGAACTGACCAGCGATTTGAGCATCCATCGCTATTTCGTCGATATGGTTGGGCGCTAGGAAATCGAAAGCAGTCGGTATTGAGAGACTTCTAAATCCTCATAGGAGGCAATCATGCGCCTCGCACTGACCTTATGCCTGCTCTTGTTCAACCGCACCTTGGCCGACACCCCACTCACCATCGTCGAGCAAGGACAGAGCCAAGCCCGCATCGGCGTCCACCCCGAAGCGGACGAGTGGGAGCGCCACGCCGCCAGCGACCTAGTGCGCTATATCGAGGAAATGAGCGGTGCCCGCCTACCGCTCATTGACCAAGCCGACGCTCTGCACCAAGCCCTAGCCGAAGCCACTCCACTCATTCTGGTAGGCCGGGCTGCCCTCAAAGCCGAGCCATCCTTAGTACCCCGCCTACAAGCCCTGCAAAAACCCCGGCCCGTCCTGCGCAGCGACGCCATCATCGCCCAGCGTCAAGACAACCGCATCTACTTAGCTGGGACCAACGACGAATCGCACTACTATGCCGCTGTAGAATTGCTGCACCACTGGGGCTGCCGTTGGTATCTACCCACCGACTTCGGCGCCAGCATCCCCCAGCAATCCACCCTGTCCATCGACGCCCTCGACGTGGCCTATGCCCCGCCCTTTGAGGTGCGGCGCTACTGGCTCTCTTGGCACGGCGACAACAGCGGCCGCGCCGAATTCATGCGGCGCAATCGGCTCAACGACCTATCCGTGCCGGCTGGCCACGCCTTGGGCCACTACGTCGACGATCTGCCAAGTGTAGGGTCTTCGGCCCAGGCCATCTGCCTGTCCGATCCCGCTACGGCCCACCACATTGCCGCGCAAGTCATGGAGCGCTTTGCCGAGGGAGCCCGAGCCGTATCTCTAGGCATGGACGATGGCCTCTACGATCTGGCTTGCGCCTCCGACTCCGTTTTGGCCGCTGGCCTATGGGACAAAAACTTCATGGCTCCGGCTCTCACCGACCCCTTCATGGCCCTGTACAACAACGTCGCCGAGATAACCCAAGTCCGTTTCCCCGACCGTCGCATTGGCTTCCTAGCCTATTCCAACATCACCTTGCCGCCCCAACGCCACACGGTGGCTGCCGAGCCTCTGGTAGCGTACCTGGCACCCATCGACGTCTGCCCCATCCATGGCATGGACGATCCCGCTTGTCCACCTAGCCAAGAGTACCGCGACGTCATGTATCGCTGGGCCCAAACCATGCAGGGCCGCCTCATCATCTACGACTACGACCAAAGCATGCTGGTCTGGCGCGACATCCCCAACCCCTCCATCCAAGCCATCCGCCAAGACATCCAGCACTACCGCGCCGCTGGCATCCTCGGGGTCGATACCGAGAGCCGGGGTGCCATGGCCACGACGTTCCTCAACCTGTATTTGAGAAGCCGTCTCTATTGGGATCCCGATGTGGACGTCGAAGCCGTGCTGGAAGAGTTCTATCCCCGCTTCTTCGGACCAGCCGCCGCGCCCATGCGCGCCTATTGGCAGGCCATCCACCGCGCTTGGGAACAGACTCCATCCCACGAGCACGAATTCATGCTGGCCCCCACGGTGTACACGCCAGAGTTGGTGCAAATGCTGGCTCCCCGCGTCGCCGAGGCCGAAATCCTAGTCGCCGATTTACCCTCTGATGACTTATTCGTCCAGCGGGTGCGCTTTGTCAGGGCTGGTTTTGGCGTTTTGCAAAACTACATGGACATGGTCGCCCAAGCCGTCACGCAGGTAGATTATCCAGCCGCCGTACAGGCCGGCGAACGGGGCCTCGCTTGGCGCGACAGCCTGACGCAAATGCACCCTACATTCACCACCACCCGTCTAGAGCAAGGCGATCCCTGGTGGACCGGAGAGGTCGAACAGTACCGGGATCTGAGCAAATTGACGCACGGACCCCAAGGCCACCTAGTGCAAAAGCTCCCTCTCGAATGGACCTTCCGCACGGATCCGCACGACGCTGGCCTGCACCAAGGATGGGGACGTTCCGATCTCGACCTATCGTCGTGGCGACCGCTGCGCACCGACCTCTACATGGAAGTCCAGGGAGTTGCTGCGGCCGATGGCGGCGAGTACAATGGCTTTGTCTGGTACCGCACGGACATTGAGATAAGCGCAACTGAGGCCGGCCAAACGCTCCACATCCGCTTTCCCGGCCTGTTCGGCAAAGCTTGGCTCTACGTCGATGGTTACTTGGTGGGGCACCGCGCCTGGCGTCCCATGTGGTGGCACAACGACTATCGCTTCGAATGGGATGTCGATCTGAGCGAGGCCCTGTCTCCCGGCACCCACACCCTAGCCTTGCGCCTGCACAACGAGCATCACATGGGCGGCATCTGGCGCCGTCCTTTTCTCTATGAGAAGCGCATGTAGGAGCAGGTCAAAGCATTCAGATCGCGGAAATCCCAATCCTCGACCAACCTGAAAGGAATCGTCCATGATCGTCGATACCCACGTACACATCTGGGAAATGTCCGAGAAATACCCCATCGGACCCACCGCCCCTAACTGGACCTCCGAGCCGGACGAACCCGCCACCGCCGACGAGCTAATCGAGGACATGGACCAAAACGGCGTTGACCGCAGCGTCTTAGTGCAGACTAGCTGGTCCACTTGGGACAACGGCTATATCGCCGATTCGCAGGCCCGCTTCCCCGACCGCTTTATCGGCCACGGCATGCTCGACCCGCAAAATCCAGACAATGCCGACCAAGCGCGCTACTGGATGGAGGAGCGCGGCTTGCTCGGTTTCCGCTTCCACCCCATGTACTACCCGGACGAAAAAGTCCTGACCACGCCTCAGAACCGTCCCATGTGGGAAGTCCTAGCCGCAATGGGTGCCGTCATCCAGTTCCATCTCAACGCCGCTTGCGCCGATCAAGTAGCTGAAATCGCCCGCCGCCATCCGCAGATGCCCCTGCTGTTGGACCACATGGGCTATCCCAACCTCGACGAACCGCCCGAGGCTTTTCAGCCCATTGTCGAGCTAGCCGGTTTCGACAATGTGGCAGTGAAAATATCGGACGTCCACGGCCGTTCAAAGCAGGCTTTCCCCTATGCCGACGTGCATCCCTTCATCCAGCGCCTGCACCGCTCCTTTGGGGCCGAGCGCATGCTGTGGGGCACGGGTTATCCGGGGCACCACCGTACCAAGCACAACTGGCCAACCCTAGGCGAAGAGTTGCGTTTAGTACAGGAAGGTTTCGACTTTCTCAGCCCGCGCGAAAAAGACCAGATGCTAGGCGGTACAGCCGCCCGTATCTGGGGACTGATCTAACCGTTACAAGTTCGTCCATACATAATCCAAAAGGGAGACCCGCATGACATTGGACACCAACGACCAAAACATATATCAAGCCATTGGCGTCGAACCCATCATCAACTGCCGTGGCACCTTTACCATCATCGGCGGCTCGGTCGAACTCCCCGAAGTTGTGGCGGCCATGGAAGCAGCCTCGGGCTACTTCGTCCAATACGACGAACTGGCCGAAGCCGTCGGCCAAAGACTCGCTGAGATTACCGGTGCCGACTGGGGCCTGATTCCGGCGGGCTGCGCCGCTGGCCTCAAGCACATCACCGCAGCTTGCGTCACTGGCGGCAATCCCGAAAAACTGATCCGCATCCCGGATTTGACTGGCTTGGACAAAACCCAAGTCATCATCCCCCGGTACTCGCGCAACGCCTACGACCACGCCCTGCGCAGCATCGGCGTCGAAATCGTCATGGTCGAGACCCGGGTCGAATTGGAGCAAGCCATCAATCCCCGCACCGCCATGATCTACATAACCACGGGGGCAGGTTCCGCCACCGGCCAACCGCTTTCCCTAGAGGTTATTGCTGAAGTAGCCCGCCCGCACAACATTCCCATCCTCGCCGACTCCGCGGCCGAAAACCTCACCATTCCCAATGTCCATTTGCAAAGGGGAGCTACGGTCGTGGCCTACAGCGGCGGCAAAGCTCTGTGCGGGCCCCAGTGCGCCGGCTTGGTTCTGGGCGACAAAGCCTTGCTCCAGTCGGCGTGGCAATTCAGTTCGCCGCACCACGGGCCGGGCCGCGATAATAAAATCGGCAAGGAAGAGATCATGGGGATGCTAGCGGCAGTGGAAGCCTGGGTGCGCCGCGACCACGCCGCCGAATGGCAGACTTGGCTGTCCTATCTCGACCACATCGCCCAGCGGGTGCGCGACATTGACAGCGTATCGACCGAGGTCAACGATCCCACTGGCCTGTCCAACCGCGCTCCGGTCCTCACCATTAGCTGGGACCCGGCTGTCTTGCACATTACCGGCGCAGAGGTCGCCGAGGATTTCGCCCGCAACAAACCCCGCATTGCCGTGGCCAGCGGCGATGCCAATGGCCGCACTTCCATCGGCATCACGCCCAACCAGATGCAGCCGGGCAACGACGAAGTGGTCGCCGACCGGATCCACCGCATCTTATCGGCGCAACGGAGTCCCCAATCGACCGAGCTAGCCCCTCCGTCAACTGATGTCAGCGGTTCCTGGGATCTGACCATCAACTATTCGAGCAGCAGCAGCCAGCACCAGCTATTCCTCGAACAGGAGGGGCATTGGATCGGCGGCACCCATATAAGCGATTTTTCTCAACAGCAAATCGCCGGCGTCATCGAAGGCGATCAGGTAAAGCTGCGCAGCCAAGTGAGCCGCCCAGGCGATAACATCCCCTTCCTATTTGCGGGCCGCGCTGCGGCAGACCGCATTTCGGGATTCATTCACCTAGGCGAGTACCGCAACGCCGATTTCATCGCCTGCCGCTCCCAGTACGCAAAAGCGCCGATCTCCATTGCCATACCCGGCGGAGCGCCGCTGGCTACCTAGAGTCCGGCGCGACCGCCTTCCTGCGCAAGGTCTGCGCCGCCAGCAGCTCGGCATCCGGCGTCGGCAGATCGCCAGTCGAGGGCTTGAAGACGCAGCCCTCGGCCAGTTCTAGGGGCGGTTGCGACAGGTCGCGGCGATAGAAGCGGGAGGAAGGGAACAAGTCGCCTGGGTAGGTGAAGTTCTCCAGCGTCGCCAGCTCCACGCAGATCGATCCCCCCAGAGCGCTTTCGAGCATGCCCCCGACCCACACCGGCACGCCGGCGTCCCTGGCCATATCGTGCACGGCGAGGGCATTGGTCAAGCCGCCGATCCTTCCCGGCTTGATGTTGATGTAGCGACAGGCGCCGATGCGCAGCGCCTGCTCGGCGGTGCGCGGATCGATGATGCTCTCGTCGAGACAGATGGGCGTGCCGATCTGTCTCGCGAGCTCGGCGTGATCGAGCAGGTCGTTGTACGCAAGTGGCTGCTCGATGAAGGCGAGCCCCATGCCGTCGATAGCCTTGAAAAATGGCAGATCGTCGAGGGTGTACCCGCTGTTGCAGTCGATGTGGAAGGTGGTGTCGGGGAAGGTGCTGGTGACGATTTGCAGCATTTCCAAGTCCCAGCCTGGGGCCGCTTTCAGCTTGATGCGCGGGAATCCGGCGTCGACGGCCTTCTGAATATTCCCGAGGAGCATGTCGTAGGAGTCCTGGATGCCGAAATCAGCGCCGGCCACCACGTCGCGGGTCTGGCCGCCGAGAAGCCGATGCAGGGGGGTGCCAGTGATGCGGCTCTGCAGCGTCCACCAGCCGATCTCCACGGCCGCCTTGGCGAAGCTATTGCCCTTGAAAATCGCCAGCCGCTGGTTGAGCTCGGCGGCCGTGTCGTACTCGCGCCCCACGACCCAGGGCCCTATCACCTCGGAGACGTGGTAGAACGCGGACCCGGCGCTCTCATTGAGATAGGTGGGTGCGAAGAAGGGGGTGCTCTCCGACCAGGCTTCGTGCTCGCCGCTGGTCAGCTTGACGAGTACCGAGTGGATGTCGGCGTCTTCCCCATACGCCGTGCGCCAGGGATAGATGAGCGGCATCACCACGTAGTACACGTCGAGTCTGTCGATTCGCATCTATCGCCTCGCCTCCCCGGCCAGCGTCGTCACCGCTTCGACCAGTGTGTCCAGCTCCGCGTCGCTGGTGTAGAAAGCCACCGAGATCCGCACGCCGGTCGGATCGGTCATGTACGTGCCCCGTTGGACTATCTGCCAGCGCTGTCTGAGGGCAGTGGAGACCTCGTCGCCCTCCATCCCTGCGATGGCGAATGTGACGATGCCACTCCGGGTCTCGGGGCGGCGTGAACTGACTACCTGCACACCGGGAATGGCATCGAGACGCGCCCACAACCCCTCTGCCTTGCGGCTCGCCTCCGCGGCGATGGCCTGAGAGCCGCCGATGCAGGTCAGGAAGTCGAAGCTGGCACCGACACCCAAGTAGAGCACGCTCGCCGGACTCCCCATCTCGTACTGTCGCGCTGAGGCGGAGGGATCGTGCGGACGCCGCAACGGCCTGAGAGTCTGCTGCGCATCTTTGCGGACGTAGAGGAACCCCGTGCCGATCGGCGCCAGCAGCCACTTGTAGCAGTTGGTAGCGTAGAAGTCGCAGCCCATGCCATGGAGGTCCACCGGCAGCTGCCCCACCGCCTGACAGCCGTCCCACAGCGTGAGGATTCCGCGGGCCCGAGCTAGGGCGCAGATCTCCTCAGCCGGTAGCAGGGTGCCCGAATCGGTGGTGACGTGACTGAAGCAGATCAGCCGGGTGCGTGGCGTGATGGCCTGTTCCACCCGTTCTAGGATCACGTCTTTGTCATGGTCCAGCTCGACCTCCTTGATGACGGCCCCCTCCCGGTCGGCTAGTCCTTGAACGGACTGAAGCGGTACCGGATGCTCCTCGCTGGTGATCAACACCTCGTCACCCGGTTCCCAGCGCAGCCCCCCCAACACCATGCCAAAGCCGTCGCCGGTACTCATGGTCAAGGCGATCTCCGTCGAGTCGGCCCCTAAGAAGTCGGCGATCTTCGCAGGAATCTCGGAAGCGGCCTTGCTCATCGCTTCATACCAGTCGATGGGACTCAGTCTGCCATCGGCCATTAGCTGGTAGCCGGCGGTGATCGCCTGACTCACGCTGGCGGGTGCCTGGCCGACCCCGCCGGTATTGAGATAGACGCCAAACCGCAGACCCGGGATCTGATCTCGAATCTCAGCGACATCCATTGGCCTGTTCCTCTCTGTGCTGACTATTGAACGCGCACCCCGGCTTGAAAAACCGCCCTGACGTCGCTGAAGGCGGCCACATCTGCCGTCGGATCGCTCCCAAAGGCGACGAGGTCCGCAGATTTGCCGACCTCGATGGTCCCCACCTCATCGGCAATACCGGCCGCCTCGGCCGAAACCCGGGTCGCCGCGACGAGGGCTTCGGCTGGGGTAAAGCCGCATTCGACCAGTAGTTGAAGGTCGTAGTCTAAGTGGCCGAATTCGAGGCTGCCCACTCCCGAATCCGTGCCGGGCACCACGCGCTCCTTCAGACAGTAGTCGAGCATCTGCCGCATCACGTCCAGCCGCTTCTCCGCTCGTTGTTCGAGATGGGCGAGCGCTGTCTCCTCTTTGGCACTCATAGCGCCCTCGTCGCGCAGCTTGCGCAGGCGCACCATCTCCGGATAGTTGGTCCACGCCTGCAGCGTGGGGCTCAGCCAGATGCCGGATTCGGCCAACATCTCGGCTACTTTCGGGTCGAAGCGCATCACGTGGTCCGGTTCAAGAAACTCGACGTGCTCGATCAGGTCGATGCCGGCCTCGACGGCCCGCACCATCGATTCCTTGGCGCGGCAATGGGCGACAGTGAGGCGGTGAAACTGGCGCGCCTCGCCCACCAGGGCCTGCAGTTCTTCAGTCGAATAGGAGGCCAACCCCGGAATCGTGCCGGTCGTCCCTCCCCCGGAGGCCATTACTTTGATGTAGTCGGCTCCCTCGTGCACGAGCTGGCGCACGGAGCGGCGGATCTCTTCTACTCCGTCGGCGATCTCGTTGCACATGTGGAAGTGGCCACCCGTGCAGGTGATCGGGCGACCGCTGACGAGCAGCCGCGGCCCGGAGATGTATCCGCGTTTCAGACCTTGCTTGAGGATGAATCCGACTCGGTTGCGGGCGCCGTGCTCGCACAGGGTGGTGATACCGGCGCGCAGGTGCTTGCGCATGTTCATGGCCCCGATGAGCACCATGGTCTCATCGCTTTCCCGGAATGTCTGATCGTAGGGCTGGCCGTTTCCCGGGAGGCTGAGGTGGGTGTGGCCATCGATAAGACCGGGGGTGAGGCAGCAGCCGTTCAAATCGACGGTCGGGGTATCGGGAGGCGTCTCCTGCTCCACCTGTGCCAGTGGTCCGACCGCGGCGATCTCGCCATTTCGTACGAATACCGCCTGCCCGGCCTTGGCGCTGCCGCCGAGGCCATCGGCAAGCAGTCCTGGGCGAATCAGTACCGTCTGTGAATTCGCTTTAGACATAGTTTGTCTCCGTTGTCGCGTTCAAATTGTGCATCGGTCAAATTCGGTTCATATTTTTGGGCCAACCCAATATAGAGCCTTGCGGCTACAATGGCCCGTCCTGCACTGGAGAACCTATCATGCTTTTCACCGACGCCCAAATCGAACACTACAAAACCCAGGGCTATCTGTCCGGCCCGCGCGTTCTATCCGACGAGCAGATCAGCGCGCTCACGGAACGCATCGACGACATTCTCCACGGTCGCATCCCCTTCCCCAAACACCTGATGGGCGAAACCGTCGAGCAGTCCCGGGCCAAGGGTCAACTACCCTCAGTTAAGGTGGTCAACATCTTCCGCCGCGACCCGACCTTTGCCGCTCTCATAGACAACTCGACCATCAGCGCCCTGGCACACCAGCTCATGTCCGGCCCGGTGCGCATGTGGGAAGACCAGATGATCTACAAGCCGGCCTACGACGCGGAAACCGCCTTGGCCTGGCACCAAGACTACACCTTTTGGAATCACGTTGGCCCAGCCGATATGGGCACCTGCTGGATTGCCCTAGACGACGCCACGGTCGATAACGGCTGCATGCACGTCATCCCGGGCAGCCACCTATGGAGGATGCGCTATAACCGCGAAGACGCCGTGGTTGACGATCCGCACTGGCTGTTACAACAGGAGGGCATTCCCGCCGGGGCCGACCTCACTCCAGTGCCCTGCGAGGTCAAAGCCGGGCACTGCCACTTCCACCACTGCCGCACCTTCCACGGCTCATACGGCAACAAGACCGACAACCCACGGCGCAGCTATATCATGCATCTCATGCCCGGCTACACTCGGCGCTTGGGCGACAATTGGAACGAGCGCATGGGCAACGTCGAAACCGTCGGCGTGGGCGAAGTTCTCCAAGGGGCGGACTACCCAGAGCTGATAGCCGTGTGAAAAGCTTCCCTAGGCAAAGGGAAAGGTGCCGTCGTACCCCCTAGGCCGCGACACGTGCCAGACGCCCTCGTGCATGGGCGTCATCTGGTAGTGGCACACCACATTGCTGCGTTCCATATCGTCGCGCTCTTTGGCTCCTTGGTGCGGTATGTGGCTCAAAAAGACGACGCAGTCGCCCGCCTTGGGGTAGAGGACGACGTGCTCCTGGGCGTCACACCAAGCCGCGAATTTGGGGCGGTCCTTGGGGTAGAGATGGGGAGGCTCCTGCAAATGGCCGTTTTTGACGTATTTGAGGTGGCCGTCTCCCGGCCCGTTGTCCTGCAAGTAATAGGTCGTATTGACTCCTACGGGCTGGGCCGCCAAGCGGTATTGCTCGACTTGCCGCTTTTCTTCCCAATAGCCGTAGAAATCCATGTGCCACTCCTGTAGGTACGGCCCCGGATTGATGTGCGCCCGCAGGCTGCGTAGCTGGCATTGCTTGCCCATCATGCCCTCCAAATAAGGACGCACGCTCGGATGGCCTACCAACGGGGCGAAGGTCTCAGGCTCGCGGTCCAAGAGCGAATCGAACCACATATTGCCCACGGCATTCAAGCCTTCCTCCCAACCCATTTCGCGCGCGTAGTCCACCCGCTGCCGCACCAATTCCGTCTCTTGGGGACTCAAGGCCCCTTCGATCAAGACATAGCCGTCGCGCTCCAACTGGTCTAGTTTATTCGCCACATCCTGCATTATTTCCATTCTCCTCTTCCTGTGGGTCGGCACTATCCTCGCCCGCTTCGACGGTGGATTTGTCGAGGGTGGTCAAGGCACCTTCCCAAGGGTTAATGACGTCAACGTCTATATCTGCGAAGTCCCCGACGTTCCGCGTCGCAACAGAGAGATCATGAACTTTGGCTGTCCCGGCGATCAGCGCATCTCCCAAGTCCAGCACGCGACCACAGCGATGCGCCTGCGCCCGGAATTGGGCCGCCCGCTCTGCCCCGGTCCTCTCCAAGGGCAAGATGCGATCCTCATACGCCGCAATGAACTCTGACAGCACCGACCGCAACCCGTCGCGACGTTGTCCCGGCGGCAGCAGTTGCAAGCCGAATTCCAACTCATGCAACACTAGCGCGGATAACCACAAGTCGTCTTGTTCGGTCAGGAATGCGACAACCCGCTGATTGGGCGCGTCTTTCGTCAACTCCGAGACCACATTGGTGTCTAGCAGAAACCCGCTCACCCTGTGTCTCCAGACGCGAATGGGATTTCCCGCCGGGACTCTCTATTTCTGGTGGTCTCAAGGTTCGCGCCACGGGGCATGTTGGCTACCAGCCACTGGCCCATGGGTTGGCGCTGCGATTCTTTCTCGGCCCATACGTGGGCGGGAACTACAACGAAGGACTTCCGCGTACCGATGTGTTGAGGCCCTTCCTCTTCGGCACGACGCAGGACTTCAGACAAACGCGCCTTGGCCTCGGCGACGGTCCAAACGCGATGGGGTGCTGAGTATCGGGTGGTCATAGTTCCTCTAGCTGGGTTGCTGTTATAGTCCAATATAGACTATATTGGCTGTCGCATCAATGCTTTGTTGCGATCTGAGCGCTCAAGGAACGGCGGGCAGTTCGAAGTACCCAAGCTCAGCCATGCGCCGCAGCCAGCGCCCTCGCTTGAGGCTACCGGAAGGGTTCCGCAGCCATTCGAGTGGGTACATAGACTGTTCCGATCTCCCGAAGTGCGCGGGTGTCTTCTTTGAGTTGACGGCGCGTTCACGAGTAGCGGCCTCTTCGACTTCGCCCTTGGGATTGTTGTAGTACACACAGGTGCACATGCGGCGGCCCGCAGCGCCGCCACTACTGGCGTGCCAGCAGCGCATGTCAAAGGCCACCACATCGCCCGGTTCCGACTGGCAAACGTAGGCGGGGACGTCGGCCACGTCGAGCTCGAGGGTGTTCAGGGAGTCGTGCAACTGATCGTGGAACTCGCGCCGGTGCGAACCGGGGATGAGCCGCAGGGCGCCGCTCTCGGCATCGACCGGATCGAGGTAGAAGGCGAACTTGACGCCGAAACAATCCGCGGATGGATCGGCCCTATGATCGGGATGCCAGCCCGTATCGCCGACATAGCGGTTGGCATCGGTGCCGATGCCGATGACGTCGTCGCCGTAGAGCTGCTCGGCCACGCCGCATAAGCGTTCGTCTTCGAGCAGGCTGGCGTACAGAGGGGTGCGCGGGTGCAGCATCATCGTCCAGTAGCGCGTCTCCCCCGTGAAGGGCTGATCGGCGTACACGTGATCTAGCTCGGTCTCGTACTCCTGGCTCAGGACCTCGACCTCTTCCGGGGTGAACAGCTTGTGCAGGGTGACGAAGCCGAAGGTTCGGAAGTGATGCAGTTGCTGGTCGGTCAACATGGGGTTCCTCCGATGCGCTAATGCGGCCATTGGAAAGGGTTGTCGTGTGCTTGGGCCAAATTAGAACGCATCCCCCGGTTGGGCAAGTTCAGTCCTTGATCCAGCTACCGATGACACCTTATTCTTCCCATTCACACCCCCTTCGCGGCATGGAGTGAGAATTGATCGTCGACAGCAAAAAACTGCTGGATGCAGGCTACCTCATCGTTCCCGAGTGCGTCCCACCAGATCGACTGGAGTCGATGCGGACGCACTGCGAGCAGATGGTGGAGCGGCACAAGACGTGGTGGGCAGAACAACGCACCCCGGACCAACCGCCGGGCGGCGAATGGGAGGTCGGCAAGCAGCCGCGCGTCCTGTTCGACAGGGTGATCGACCGTCAGAATCACGAGTCGGTGGAGTTCCTGTTTCACGAGAACACGTACGGCATCAGCAAGCAGATCATGCAGACCGAAGACGTGGTGCCAACGCAGTTCGGCATGTTCTGCAACCCGCGCATTGACCACGGGCCGTCAGACTGGCATCGCGACATCAGCCCGCCGGCACACGGTCCGGTCGAAGCCTACTACACCGACTTCCTCAACAACCCCCCGTGTTACACACAGTGGAACATCGCCCTGTACGACGACGACGTCTTCTGGCTGGTACCAGGGAGCCATCGCCGCTTCAATACGGCAACCGAAAACCAACAGCTATCCATTAGCGAGCACGCGCCCATTGACGGCGGTATGCCGATCGAACTCCGAGCTGGCGACGGCATCGTCTATCTCACGCCGATTCTGCATTGGGGCAGCAACTACAGCGCGAAATTGAGACGGACCATCCAATTTGCGTACCGCGCCTTCAACAACGGCAGCCTCACCGGAGCCTACGTCGTTCACTGGCCATCGGATATCGCCGATAGGCTGCCAGAACATCTAGCAGCCCGGTTCCGGCATTTCGGCGAGTTGCTGGCCACAGAACACGACACCATGGAGCGCATGTTCCGCGCGATGATAGCCAGAGACGACGAGACGTTTCTCGAAGGGCTTGCCGAACTTCATTCGGGTGCCGTGGGCAAGATGTCCTGCGTGGTGCAGCTATCCAAGGTGGCGAAAGGCTCTGTTCTCCGCACCCGAGGTCCGGTCGGCAGCCGCTTTACCCAGGAGGAAGCAGACCTTCTGTGGCAGCGTTTCGCCGAGTTCGACCGGCTCCTTCAAGTGGACGAGCCGCATCTCGTCCCCGGTTTCCAGTGCAAGGAGCCCACCACGTACCGCTTTGAGGAAATGCCGGCGATGGACGTCGACGAATTCATCGCGAGTTGGTAAAAGAATCGGCCCGCTCGTACCCATCACCTTCTTAGCAGACGGTGGCGGTTTGCATGGCTGCGAGCAAGTCGGCCGGGCTCATCAGAACACCCAGAACAGAGTGCTCGCTACCCCGTGGTATTTCCAGCCCGGTGGCGGTAGCCATTATGCCGTCAAAATCGCGCGTGGGGTGTACGGGGATCTTGCGATTGGGTCGGTCGATGCTGAGATGGGCATACAAGGTGATCCCCAAGGGGCTTTCCAACATCACTTTACTAGGGTCCAGGTCTAGCCTGATCTTGCCCGTGGCTCCTGCGTCAATCTTCCTGAACCCGTCGAGGAAGAGGCCGATCGGATAGCCCAGTGGACCGTCGAAGAGGTAACCTCGCGTGGCGCCGTCCGGGAGCAGAAAATGGGTCACCAACTCCGCTTTGCAAAGGAGGCGTTGGTCTGGCACCGTCATGTCAAAGTTGTCAAACGCCGGCGTCTTGAGACCGAGCTGTCGGCCGAGTGCGGTGCCGTAACTGTAGACACATCCAGTAAACGACTCGCCCCACAACTCCAACTCGGTGGTCTCGCAATCGAGCTGGTGACCCTTGTCGGCTAGCTGCGACGAGAACGAGTCGGTCAGATCCTGCCTGTACTGCTCGGGGTCGATCCCGTCATACCACTCGGCGCGGAGCTCGACAACGCGGTCGTCACCGAGTTGTTGCTTGGCATAGGCGAGGATTTCCCGACCCCCGTCGAGCTGAGCGTAAATCGCATCCGGCCCCAGTTGACGGATCGCCGCGCGCCAACGTCGTTCGCACAGCAACTCGCGCTCGAGATATATCCCGGCGTTCGTGTTGCGCAAGGTTTTCGGATCAGTGGCGGCTAGGTCGCTGTAGAGCATTGAGTGAATCAGATAGACGATCTTTCTCACCTTCATTGACGCAGTCTCCAATTATCGCTAATACCGTCGCTTCCCTTCTCACCACTGTATAGCGAATCAAGGTGCTCATGTCCACCTCTCGTCAGGCACGTCGGCAATTTGTCTCGTCCCGACTCGATGCCTACTTTAACGCCGCAGACGCACGGAGAAATCACTCCCGAGGAGACGAAAAATGGCCAAGCGAACATCGCTGCGTCCGGCCGGGTGGACCTGGGCGGACAATCTGAGCCACGACATAGGAATCCAGATCGACGACACCATCTGGGTATCGGGCATGGTGGCCTTTGATCCCGAGGGCCATATCGTCGGGCAAGGGGATATGCGGGCCCAGGCGGACCAGGTCTTCGCCAATATCGCCGCAGTACTGGCCGAGGCCGGCGCAACCTTGGACGACGTGGTCAAAATTACCGCCTGGCTGACCGATATGAGTCAGTACTCGGGCTACAACGACGCCCGGGCCGCGGCCTTCACCAGTCGCCTGCCTGCTAGCGCCACCGTGCACTCACCCCAGTTGGTGCGCGACGGTCTGCTGGTCGAGGTCGAGGCCGTGGCTGTGCTCGGTGCCGACTAGTCGCGCAGAGATTCTTCATTTCGCCGTGCGATGCACGAGTATGCCTCTCCCAAGATCCTCTTTCAAGCTAGCCAGACAAAGGATCTTGATCATTCCCTATTCAGCTAACTCCCCTTTTTTCAACAAAGCCGGCTCCACATCTCGAGCTCGCCAGACAAAAGGCCTTGATCATTCCCACCAGAAGTAATCCGTCATTCTCTTGCAACCGATAGCCATCCTTGTCTTGCACCAACAGCCCCGCTTCAATCAGTTTGTCAAGTACATCCGCCAGTGCCTGCGAAGACTCGGCCAGATCTGCTGCCAACAGTGCAGCAAACTTTTTAGGGCCTCTCAGCAGGAAGAAAACGAGGGGCCAGCACTCGGGCGCGAAGAGGGTGCGAAGAATATCCATCATATCGGCCGATGGGGTGTCGTCTTCCAAAGCGTCGCCGCTAGCAAAGCATACTAAGCCGCTGCTACTCCAAAAGCTGAATCCCACAAGTCCCTTATCCGAATCCGACAGTTGATAGGAGATATTCTTATTCCGGTTCCTCATATCATAGGGAGGAATTAGAAATCCTAGTGCCGTCATCAGAGCGGCGTGTCGTTCTTCTTCGTTTCTGAGGTCGCTAATGCGCTGACCCAATTTGGTGCCGAGCGTTTCAATGCCGAGTTCACTGTCAATTCCCAACAGCGCATCGGCCGAAGTGCCCAGCGTTTTGCACAAGGCTGGAAACGTCCCAATATCGGGCAGCGACTCGCCGTTCTCCCACTTGGAAACGGCCTGCGGACTAACAAATAGGTCGTTCCCCAGTTGTTCCTGTGTGAGTCCCTGCTGCTTCCGTCGCTCCTGTATCCTTTGTCCAAGCTCTACTGGGTCAATCATCGCGCGCTATCTCCTTTGTTTTGGGTATGTACAGCACACTGCTATCAAGCGATGGTTGTTGTTGTCTGCACAACCAAAATAGCGCATTTACCCATTTGTCGGCATTGAGGAACGCGCAATCCGATCAACTGCTGGTTGAGCTTTTCCCCTAGATCAGAGAAGCGGCCGTTCGTGGCTCCAGGGGGCGAGCTGTTCGAAGGCACGGGCGGCGCGCAACACGGTGAGGTCCTGCCGCCAGCCGCCGATAATTTGCAGGCCCACGGGCAGGCCATCGACGCGGCCGCAGGGCACACTGGCAGCGGGCAGGCCGGTGAGGTTTACCGGGTAGGTGAAGGCCGTCCAGCTCAGGTAGGTAGTAGCGCGGCCGGCGACCGAGCCGGGGTGGTCGTCGCCAGCGGCAAAGGCGGTGACCGGCAGCGTCGGCGTCAGCAGCAGGTCGTAGTTCTCGTAAAACTCCCGCCATAGGTGGTAGTACGCGTTGCGCTCTATGTAAGCACCGGCCACATCCGTGCCTCGGAACTCAAACCCCTCTTCGACGACGGCGCGCAGGCCGGGATCGAGGCGATCGGCGATCTGGTCGAACTGGTCGCGGAAGTTGGCGGCGAAAGCCGTGGACCACAGAACGTGGACGAGACGCCACGGATCTTCGCCAGCCGGGTGAGCCTCCTCAATGGTGCAACCGAGATCCGCGAAGCGACGGGCCGCCGCTTGTGCGGTCTCGACGACCTGGGCATCGACGGCCGCGTACCCTAGGTCGGGCGACCAGGCCACGCGCAGCCCGTCCACGCCAGCTTCGACCTCATCAAACGCCAACGGTTCCGCCGGCATCGAGGTGCGATCCCGTGCATCGGGGCCGAGCATGACCTCAAGCATCTGCACGGCGTCGCCGACGGTGCGGGTAATCGGCCCGGCGTGGGACAGGGTCTCCACCACGCTAGCCGGATGCTGGGGTATCCGTCCCCAAGAGGGTTTGAAGCCGAAGGCCCCCGAGAAACCGGCCGGGATGCGGATCGAGCCAGCGCCGTCCGTGCCTTGGGCCAACACGCCCATGCCAGCGACCACGGCCGCCGCCGCTCCGCCGCTAGAGCCACCCGCCGTGCGTCCGTGCCGCCAAGGGTTGTGGGTTGGCCCAACGACGCGGTTGCCCGAATCGCCCTTCCAGCCGACCTCCGGCGTATTCGTCTTGCCGAGCAGCACCATTCCAGCATCGCGCAACCGTTCGGCGAGGGGCGCGTCAAAGTCCGGGATCCAGTCGGCAGTCAGCAGCGACCCCCGGGTGGTGCGAATCCCGCGCGTCGCCGTTAGATCCTTCAGCGAGCCGGGTATGCCGGCTAAAGGAGGCGGGTCCTCAGCGCTGGCAAAGGCGGCTTCGGCAGTGCGCGCTTCGGCCAAGGCCCGCTCCGGCGTGACCGTGACGAAGGCATTGAGCTTTGGGTCGAGTGTTTCGATGCGGCGCAGTACAGCTTCGGTGACCTCCACTGGGGACAGCTCGCGGCGCTCGTACAGGCGGCGCAGTTCAACGCCGGAGAGATAGCACAGATCGGTATCGTTCATGCTTTGAGCTCCACTTCTCTGCCGAGGCGGGACGACTCCATACACGCCGTCAGCACCGCCACCATATGGCGGGCGTATTCAGCCGTCACCGGTGGCTCCGTTCCCGCGTCAATCGCCGCGACGAACGCGCCCAACTGCTGCGTCGTGGAGTGGTGGTCTTCGGTTACCTCAACCTGTTCCCACTCCCCGTCCCGGCCGATGAAGAGATCGTTCCTTCCCGAGTGGATTCCATTGCGCAGTTGGAGCATGCCGTCCGTGCAGACGAACTCCGTGCTAAAGCGACTCCCCCCCGTCCGCCACCACACGTGAATTAGCGTCGAGTACACGCCGTTTTCGAATTGCAAAAGCGCCATGGCCACATCGTCGGCTGAGAACTCGAAGAACCGGCTGTCGATCAGGGCCTTGACGGCGACGACGCGACTGCCCGTCCACCAGCAGGAGCGGTCGATTAGGTGGATGCCGTTCTGATACCACAAGCCCCCGTGCGTCGCCTTGTCGAGGTACCAAGCCGGCCTGTTCGGGTTGAAGGGGCGGTAGGCCTCGTCGCAGAGACAGACCAGATCGCCCACGGCCTGCTCGTGCAGCAGCTTCTTCACGGCTCGGTTCGTCGGCGAGAAGCGGTGCATGTGGCCGACGGAAAGCTGGTTGCCGGTCCGCTGCGCGGCTGCGATCATGGCGTCGCACTCTTCCACGTTGACGGCCATTGGTTTTTCCACCAGCACGTGCTTGCCAGCCTCCAACGCGGCTACGGTTACTTCGCAGTGCAGGCCGTGGGGCAGGCAGACGATGACGAGGTCAACCCCGTCGTCCGCGAGCAGATCCTCATAGGAAGCGTAGCCCTGGCAGCCGTGTTCCGCGCAGACGCGGGCTAGGCGTTCCGCGTCGGCATCGGCAACCGCCTGCAAGTGCGTAGATTCAAGGGCCGCCACCGCTCGCAGATGTCCTGGGGATACGCTGCCAGCACCGATGATTCCGACTCCGTGCATTTCATCCTCGATTCAGAAGGACAGAAGTATAAAAGGGCATTTGAACCTTGGTCAACTTCGATGCCGGCGAGTTGTAATCCCCTACGGTTTCTGAGCTCCGTTCGTCTCGACGTACACCGAGAACAGCGACTGCGAACAGGTTATGAACAGCCGGTTCTTTTTCGCGCCGCCAAAGCAGAGGTTGGCGCAGGGCGCTGGCAGGTGGATCTTGCCGATCAAGGTGCCGTCGGGAGCAAAGCAGTGTACGCCGTCGTAGCCCTCGCCCCCCCAGCAGGCCCCCGACCACAGGTTGCCATCCACATCAGTGCGGACCCCGTCCGACGAGCCAATCCCCATGTCCGCGAACACGCGCCCGTTTGCGAGGCAGTCGCCGTGGACGTCGAACACGCGGATGTGGGTGGGGTATTCGGGGCCGTCGGAGCGTCCGGTATCGACGATGTAGAGCAGAGACTCGTCCGGGCTGAAGCAGAGGCCGTTGGGCCGCTGGAAATCCCCGGCCACCACCGTCGCTTCCCCTGTGTTCGGATCGAGACGGTACACATTAGCGGCATTCTCAAACTCGTCCCGATGTCCCTCGTAGTCCATCAGAATGCCGTAACCGGGGTCCGTGAACCAGATCGATCCATCCGACTTTACCACGATGTCGTTGGGGGCATTCAACGGCTTGCTCTCGAATTGGTCCATCAACACAGTGATCGAACCGTCGTATTCCGTCCGCGTGACGCGGCGCGCGTCGTGTTCGCACGACAGCAATCGCCCTTGGAGATCTCGCGTGTTGCCGTTGGTGTTGTTCGATGGCTTGCGAAAGATCGAGACCTCCCCGGTCTCTTCTTCCCACTTGAGAATGCGGTTGTTGGGGATGTCGCTGAACAGTAGATAGCGGCCGTCGCCAAACCACACAGGGCCTTCGAGCCAGCGGCCGCCGGTCCAGAGCATTTCAAGGGCGGCATTGGCCAGCTTGTACTTGGCGAAGCGCTCGTCGAGCACTTCGATGCGGCGGTCTGGATACCTCACAAGTTCCATATCATCTTCCTGGTCAAATTAACGGATTGCGGCGGATTGCTGATGAAAGTTCTGGTTTTGTCCAGCCGCAAGCAAGGTTTTGAGTAAAAGCGCCCAAATGGCTTGATTCCTGCACAAATGAACACTATCTTTTTGTTCAGGTATTAAGCCCCACAACCATGGGTCGGATCGGTCCGCAGTCCACATTCACTATGAAAGTGGGGTTTGAACTAGTTCCCCCGAAAGGAGACCACTGTGGAGTCTATTCTGTTGGATCTGCACATCGCTGTCGGAGTGACCGTTTTACTGGCCATCGTCTTTTTGCTCAACTTCCTGTCCAGTCGTCGTCGTTTGGGCTGGCTTCACCTCTTCTGGCGCACGGTCGGTATCGGCATGCTCGTCCTGCTAGTGGCCTTGGTGTCGCTCCCGGAAATTACGGCCAGCGCACAGGTAGCCCCATCGGACCCGGGCGCGTCCCAAGATAGTAGCGTGGCCACTGATCCGGCGATCTCTAGGCTGTCCAATCTGCCCACCGCTATGAATATGGGCGACGCCGACCGCGTGAGACAGCTAACCAAAGAAGGCCGATGGCACATAATCGAGGGAGATAGCGCCGATCTTTTCGACGGCGAAACTCTGAAGGGGTGGTGGGCGCTATCCGACCAGTGGACGGTTCAGGATGGACAGATCATATGCCCTACCTCCGAGCGAATACATTTCGCGATCTCGGAAATCGTCATCGACGAGCCGTTTCAACTCCGCTACGAGGTATCCCCCCTAGAGCGGTCACACGGAGACGGCAAGATGGTGGGGTTCGTGGATGCCGCCGGTTACAACATGCTAGTCGCCCTCGACGACGACGAGCCGCATACGATACAGATAGACAGCGGACGCAAATTCTTCGATGAGTCCGGAATTTACGGCCCTTGGCAGCGGGAAGTAGCTGCCGACCTCCAGATGCAGATTGGAAAATGGTACGACGTCGTCTGCACGGTGGATGGGTCCAATTTCACTGTCTCCGCCGGCGACGTGGAACTGAGCCATCCCTTTGAACCGGAGTTTCCGGTCTTCATCTGGCTCGAGGTCCAGCGCACGGGTGCAAAGTATCGAGGACTGCGGATTTCGAAACTGTAAGGAGATCGCTATGACTACTCAGGTCATGCCCCTGAACATGGCCGACATGAGCGACGAGAAGTTGGCAGACTTCTTCTTCGCCAAGGCCCTTACAGATGATGAACCAGAGGGCGAACCGCCCACGATTCCCAAGGAGAGATGGCGGCTAACTCCCACCGAGCTCGAGTTCATTCGGGCCGCGGCCTCGCCAGCGGAGCGCCAGCGAAAAGGTGGACGTACTATGGTCGACAGGTGGGCCGGGATTTGCGACATCGGCCACATGGCCGAATTGGTGCGGCGGGAACCTGCCTTACTGCAATCGGTGGGACCTCTACTCATCCGCGCCACGGTTGCAATGCGAGGATGCGCCCCATCGACCAAGTTTCTGCTAGACCACGGCGTCCCAATGCTCGTCTCCGAGACGGGCTACAACTGTCTACACGAGGCCGCTTGGACCGGGACGTGCACCGAGAATCTCCGCCATGTCTTCGAGTCCGGTGCCGCCGACGCTGCTGGGGTCTCGATCCTCAAACCCCACACGGGGTGGCCGGACAATATCTCACTCCTGTATTGGGCGGCAGCATCCCGCAACGGCGCAGACCTGACAAAGCTTTTGTTGCAATATGGTGCCGACCCGGAAGTGAAATTCAAGGGAAATGGCGAGCGCGGAAATACCGCCCTGCAGGAGGCGGTTGCCCCCGGTGGCTCCGAATGGATTCGCGGGAAGCGCCAGACGGCACGCGTACTGATCGAGTGGGGCGCGCACTACGACGTGCTCTCCGCCTGCGCCTTGGACGACCTCGATCGCGTCCGCGAATGTGCAGCAGACTTAGACCTAGCCTCGTTTGCGGGAGAAGCGAATATGACGCCCCTGCATTGGGCCGCCCGAGCCGGGTCGCTCGCCTGTGCGGAATGGCTGCTCAAACGCGGTGCCGACGTCAACGCTGTGACGACGAGCAAACGCACACCCCTCCACCTAGTTGCCGAAAGAGGAGAGGTTGATTCCATCTGGTTGCTGAGCGACTACGGCGCAGACTTAAATGCCCAAGACACCAAGGGCCGGACCCCATTGCATCGCGCGACCTATGAAGGCCAAGTGGACTCGGCAGAAGTACTCATTGTACTTGGCGCCAGTACTCGAGTCCAAGGGAAATCGGGCAAGAATCCACTGGAGGTGGCACGCCTGGATTGCAAGTACCTGCGGTCGTAGAAGATTGGACTAGAGACTAGTTCTCTCTACTCGGGGTGTAGGTGACCGAGTAGAGAGAACAATTCGGCTTCTAAACGCGGCGGAACTTCTGCACCCTATCGTGCAGGGTGGCTACTTCGCCGGTGTACAGCGAGCCTTCCTCATCTACCCAAATGCTGTGCGGAGAGTCGGCGAATTGTCCCGGAGCCGAGCCATCCTCGCCCCAGCGGGCTAGCAACTGCCCCTCTATGTCGAAGATGCTGACGCGCGACGGAGCCTCGACGATGTACACTGTATTGTCCGGGGTAATGAAGAGATCCATGGGCATTACCAAGTCGGTCCACTCGTCCAAGTAGCGGCCCTCGGAGTCAAAGCGCTGGATGCGGTTGTTTTCGCGATCGACGGCCCAGACGCGCTCGTCGCGGTCCACCCACAAACTGTGGGGCAAGGCGAATTGACCCGGACCCGTGCCCGCAGATCCCCACGAATGGACCAACTTTCCCGCGTCCGAAATGCGGTGGATGCGGTATTGGCCGTACCCGTCGGCCACGTACAAATCCCCAGAAGGGCCGCGCATGGCTTTGGTGGGCTGGTTAAAGGGCTGATCGGGCGCGCCCGGCACGCCCGGCGTACCCCACGTGTGGACCACTTCCCCCTGCGGATTGAAGCAGCGGATGGTGTGGTCGTCGGTGTCGGCTGCGTACACTTGGTCCTCGCCGTCAACCCACAGGAGGTGGGGATTTCTTAGCAGGTCGGCTCCCCAAGTGTCGATATAGGCCCCGTCGCGGTCGTAAACCAGCAGAGCGGGGGGGTGACGGCGGCCCACAAAGACCCGGCCCTGACTATCGGCAGCCACTCCGGGCACGACGCCGCCCATGGGACGGCCTTGGGGGCCTAAACCCCAGCGTTCGACGACTTCGTAATTATAGGTAGCGCTCATGGCATTCCTCGCGGTTAGAGGGCAAATGTCAATGTATATTGGCAATATGGACGGCGGCCTGCAATAGGCACGGAGTAGCTTTGACCGTATAATCTAAGCGCAAACAAAAACGCAGCGGAGGAGGGAGCATGAAACTAACAGACGATCATTTCCAGACTTTTGTAGAACAGGGTTTTGTCGTAGTAGAAGATTTCTATCCAGAGGAACGCCGGGCTCAGATCGCCGAGGGCATCCGCCGGACCCTTCCTCCTTGGGAAGTGATCGCCGCCGATCCGCCCGAAAGGCGGCTCTTAAGGGACGACTTTCCCTACGCCGATATGCTCTTCAATGAATTCATCCTCGACTGGGACCTCATCGCGTTCGTCCAACGGGTGCTCGACACCGAGGACATCTTCTTCCGCTACGCCCACAACTGGGCGCGCTACCCCGACCCCGGAGCCGAGCAGCCGAGGCTGCACATCGACAATGGCAACAACTCGCTCCTGCCGCCCACATCCGACCGGCGCTACGGGCAGATCAGCACCTGGTACTTCCCCGAAGCCGTGGACGAAAACCAAGCGCCGATGCAGATCGTGCCCAAGCCCTATGGCCAGGATTTGAGCAAGCGGGTTTTGCTGACCGTACCGGCGGGCACGATCATGATCTTCAACACCCACCTCTGGCACTCGGCGACCGTGTTCAAGGGCCGCGAAGGGCAGCGCTATTCCGCCACCCGGATCTACGGCCGCGCCGACCACTACTGGGAGGGCGTGAGCAGCTTTACCAACCGAGGGATGCAAGATCACTTCCGGGCCTTTATCGGCCGGCTTTCGGCGCGCGAACGAGCACTTTTCCGCTTTCCACCCCCCGGCCACGAATACTACACCCAAGAGACGCTGGCCCGCCTCGAAGAGCAGTATCCGGGCTGGAATGCGCGAGGAGAGTACAACCTATGAGCGACGAGAGCCCCGATCTCCCTACTGCGGATATCACTGCACTGCGCACCGTAGTCCGCGACGGCTGGTACAACGCCTTTACGGATCTGGCCCTGTGGAAGGATATGTACTGGCTGTGCTACCGGCGCGGCACCAGCCATGTGGCCGGCAACAGCGTTGAGGTCGTCCTCCGCTCCGACGATCTGCGGCGGTGGCATCCGGTAATCGACTTTGAATCGCCCGCTGGCGTCGCCGATGGCTGCGCTGCTGCAGACGGGCACTTTTGTATCACGCCGGATCGATTGTATCTCTTCATTGGCACGCGCAACCCGATCCATTCTTACGTCTCTTGGACCGACGACGGTGTCCACTGGTCGCAGCCCGCACTGCTCTCCCTCGGCGACGACCATCCCTACACTTGGCGGGTACGCTGGCGCGAGGGGCTGTTCTACTCGGCCATTTGCCACCTCCACCACGAGGAGCGGCCCTTTGAGTTGATCGTCTCCGAGGACGGCGTCCACTGGACCCAACGGGCCGAAATTGTCACCCGCGCCGAACTGCCGGAGTTCACTGAAGAGTCGGAACTCTACTGGCGGCCCGATGGCGAATTGTGGTGCATCGTTCGCGCCAACAACGCCTCGATGTACTGGTCTCGACCGCCCTATACGGCATGGGAAGGAGGCGACTTGCGGGTCAAATGCGATGCACCGGTAATTTGCAGGACTGCCGACAGGGAGTACCTAGCTGGCCGCGTCCGTCTTCCCAGCGCAGAGTCCGGCGGCGATCCGACCCAGTTCCAAGGCGGCGAATGGGGAGGCGTCGGCAACGGCACCACGGGTCTCTACTACCTCACCAAGGGCAAGGCCGAACTGATCCGCTACTTCTCGCAGGGTGGCGATGCCTCTTATCCAGGCCTAGTCTCCCCCGAGCCCGGCAAGCTAGTGATCTCGTATTACTCCGACGTTGCGTACTGGACGGGTTTGGTCAAACCCCAGCATTTTGCCGAGTTCCGCTACAAATCCTCGGAAAGCGATATCTACTTGGCCGAAATCGAGGTGCCGAAGATTTCCGATGCGCCCCAAGCGGAGGACACCAACTGAGCAAAGCTCCTAGCCCCATCACTCCGCCACGTGGCTGAGGACGAGATCGCGCAAAGTCACCATGCCGAGTGGGTGGCGCTCGTAGTCGACGACCACGGCGCGGGAAAGTTCAAAGCGCACGAGCAAGCGCACCGCGTAGCGGGCGAGCATGGCCGACGGCAGGGTCAACACCGGTTTTGACATAATTTCGTACACGTTGACGCGTTCGGGTGCGCGGTTTTGGGCGATCACCTCGCGGGCGATGTCCGCGACCACGAGCAAGCCGAACTCGTCGTCGTCGTCGCGCCGGTCGACGGCGAGCGAACTGACCTCGTACTGCTTCATGAGTGCCATGGCCTCGGCCACGGTCGCAAGCCTGTCGATAGTGTAGAGTTTGGAGCCCATGACGTCTCCGACCCGGATGGTGCGTTTCTCGCTCATATTTCGTCGTCCACTTCTTCGAGGATGGTGGGGAGTTGGGTGGTGAGACCGACGGCGTCCTCAATCGGGATCTGAAAGGCAATGCCAGCGCCGGGCTCTTGCTCAAAGCGTCCGGCATCGCGAATGCGCTCCAAAATGTCGCGCGCCCGCGTCTCGACCACCAAGAACAGAACAACATCGCGTTGGGCCGCCAAGTCGAGACCGAAAAAGGTCTTCTGTGGTTTCAGCCCTTCGCCGCGCACGCCAGTAATAATTGTCGCACCGGTCGCACCGCCGGAGCGCGCAGCATCGACCACAGTATCGGTCTTGTCGTTGCTGACCAAGGCGACGATCAGTTTCAGTTTCATGGCTCAAGTCTCCTCGGTGCTGTCCGGCCTCAGTATTGGGGCCGCGCTGTCCGGCCTCAGTGTTGGGACCGCATGGTTGGCGTTCCGCCGGCGACTCATCCAGGACACCACCATAGCATAGCCCAGAACGGACATGATGGGAAAGACGCTGGCGAACGCGATGAGGCCAAATCCGTCGATCAGCGGGCTGCGCCCAGGAACCGTGGCGGCGAGTCCCAAGCCCAGCGCGGCGACCACTGGCACTGTGACGGTGGATGTGGTGACGCCGCCGCTGTCGTAGGCGAGCGGCACAATGGTCCGGCTCGACCGGAAGGTCTGGGCGATCACCACTAAGTATGCGGCAATGATGTACCACGGCAGGGGCGTACCCGTGACAATGCGAAAGCAACCCAGCGCCACCCCCGCGGCCACCCCGACCGCCACGGCGATTCTGAGGCCCCAGGCGTTGATCGCGCCGCCCGAGATCTCCTCGGCCTTGAGCGCGACCGCAATGAGCGAGGGCTCGGCCACTGTCGTCGCAAAGCCGATCGCCGCGGCAAAGGCGTAAACCAGCAGGTAGTCGTACCAGTCGACGCCGTCGGCCAGGCTCGCCTGCCCAATGGTCTCGGGCGCAGTGAGTTGGCGCGCCATGGTCTCGCCGATGGGGAAGAGCGCCTCCTCCAAGCCAATGAGGAAGAGCGTGAGTCCCAACAGGACGAGGACAAACCCGGCCGCGATCCGGCGCAGGTTCGGCAGGTTGCGGCGCAGCACCACAACTTGGAACAGAACGAGGACGCCGACAATGGGCACCACATCGAGCGCGGTGGAAAACGCGGTGCTGGCAATAGTGCGCAGAAATTCCACCTCAGATCACCATGCCATAGGCCAGTACGAAGATCATGGGCGTCAGGCTGGCAAACGCGATGAGCCCAAAACCGTCGACCATTGGGTTGCGCCCCCGGATTGACGTGGCGAGCCCAACGCCCAACGCGGTGACGAGCGGCACTGTGATCGTGCTGGTGGTGACGCCGCCGGAATCGTAGGCTACGCCAATGATCTCTGCGGGCGCAAACGCGGTCATTGCGGTCACCAGCACATAGCCCCCGATGATCAGCCGGTGGATCGGCCAGCCCTTGAGGATGCGCAGCACGCCGAGCACGATCGCCATGCCGACCGAGACCGCCACCACCATGCGCAACTCAAAGGCGTACGCAGCGCGCACCTCATCGTCGTTGGCAATGGCACCGGCTTCCGCGGCGACTTCGGCCGCCTCTGCAGCAACGGCGATCAGGGCCGGTTCCGCAACCGTGGTACCAAAACCCAAGCAAAAGGCAAAGGCCAACAGCGCGGTCGCGCTCCCCTTGCGCGCAAAGGCCTGCGCAATGGCCTCGCCGAGGGGAAAGAGACCGCTTTCGAGCCCTTGGATGAAGAGCGTCAGGCCGGCGACCACGCAGACCAAACCAACGGCGACGCGCCCTAAGTTCGGAAAGGGCTGCTGTAACACCACGAGTTGAAAGAACGCGATGACGATGATGATGGGTGCCAAATCGCGCAGCGCATCGACGATCCGCCGCAATATCGCGCCCAAAGCTCTAATCACGGCGTCCTCCTCCCCGCCATGCCCCCAAACCTATAAGTAACCGCCAGCTTGAACCGCCGGCCTTTGGAACTATGGGTCAAGCCATCGTGGGCGAGTTCTCGATTGACCAAGGGCGGCTTAGCGTCGGTCAGGTTTAGTGCCGAGAGGGTGAGGCCGAGCCCATCGGACAAGTTGCACAGCAGGTTCAGGTCCCAAGTGAAGAAGGGATCGATAGTGCGGAAATCGGAGTCCACGGCCTCCCGCTGGTCTTCGTAGGACGAGATGTAGTTCAGGTGCTGGACTAGACTGTAGGTCCCCCAGTGGTAGCCGGTGGCTAGCCGCCATTTCCATTGCGGAATCGGCACCGCAATCGGAATGGACTCGTTCAGGTAGCCAGCGGCCTCCTGTGCCGGTTGGAGTTCGAGCCCGTTCAGGAGCAGCGCCCGCACCCGATACTCGCGGGTGTAGGTGCCATCCAAGCCACTGGAAAGTTCGCCCGCCCCAATCGGGAACCGAGTGCTCAAGTGCCAGTCGAAACCAGAGGTCTTGAGGCCGGGCCAATTGACGAGGTTGACCTGCACCCGTTCAATGGTAGCCGGATCGCAGGTGCCAGTGCCCACCCCATCCGCGCAGCCGATGTATTGCTTTACGGCTTCTCTGGTCGCCTCTTCACTGTACAGGTCGGCGATCCGGCTGTAGGGCAGGACATCAATCACGTTTTCAAAGTCGTAGCTCCAGTAGTCGAGCGTCAGGCTGGCGCGCTTGAGCAGGAGGACGAGACCAGCGTTATACGTGAGGGCCTGTTCGGGCACGAGGTCGTTATTGCCGCGCGTGTCGATGGCCTTCCAGCCGCCGGTTGAGGCCACCCAGTTGGAGGATGTGCGCTGGTCCTCGTTGAGATCGTCCACCGAGGGGGTGCGAAAGGTCGTTTGCACCGAGCCGCGCCACTCCATGGAGTGGCGCGGCGACTCCGAGAGGCGATAGCTGACGGCGAGTTTGGGATTAAAGCTGCTGGCGACGTCGTGGAACTCGTAGTTGGCGGCAAACTGGGCGTCGAGGTTGCCGCCGAGGCTCAGGGGCAGTTCGCCAAAGAAGCGGTGTACCGTTTGGGCATCCTCGTACGGATAGTACCCAGCCGTGAACGTGAACGACCCCGCCTTCTCCGCGCAGTCTTTGCTGCCCAGCACCGCGCAGGGGTTGATATCGAGGTTGCCCGGCTCGTTGGGGAACGCCGATACGTCGAAGTGACGGAACTGGTAGCCGACGGCGTAGCTGGCCACGTCCTCGATCCACGTGCCGGTCAAGGTGGCATCGACGACCTCCAGCGTGGCTGTATTGTCCAGATTGACCTCTTGGTTGATCCAAGCGAGCAGTTCGGGGCTGTTTGCAAGGCCGGGAGCGTAGGTGGGATTGACCTCGTTCTCGAACGCCGCGCCCGGCTGCTGCGCGTACTGTAAGGCGTTGCTGAATGGATTGTAGTACATGCAGTCGCCGGTGCCGGCGACCTTGTCGTGGTCGGCAATCGCCATGTCGGCCGGAGCATTCGCATCCGCCACCACATCGACGCCGCAGTCCGGGCCGCCAAAGCCGCGGAAGGCGAGGAACTTGCGGTAGTGATATTCCGCCGGGAAGTTGATGTTGCCGGTAGCGCGGGAGTAACTGGCCGCCAAGTCGAGGCGGATGTTCTTGCCCAAATCGCGGTCGAAGGCGGCGGCGATCCGCTGAGTGCGGGACTGGCGATTCAGGATCCGCTCGGGACCGCTGTTGCCCACTAGCCGCCCAAAGAAGTACCAGTCGTCGGCCAGGCAAGCCTCTTGAGAGTCAAACCCCACCGCCTCCCAAGAGGCCGCGCAAAACGCCTGCCGCCCCGGATGGCCCGACTCGACCAAATGGGTGCCGTCGTAGGGCGAGATGGGCGGGAAGGAGGGCGTGGTGTACCAATCGGGGATGGCCGCCTCGGCCCACAGACCCTCAAAGTGGTAGCTCGACTGCTCGTCCCACTGGCCGTTGATTTCGGCGAAGGCGCGGGTGTGGGTGCTCTTTTCGATGAGGTTGTCCCACGCCTGATAGCGGAAGCGGCAGGTTTCGTCCTCGACCTCAAAACCGCCAAAGTTCGTGCAGCCGGGATCCACAAAGCGCCGACCGGCTGCGCCGTAGTGCTCGTCGATGAGCGCCGAGGCAAATTCGGCCCTGCTCTCGTTGCCCGACAGGTTCGGCATGAGGAACGCACCCGGGTTGCCGTAGTACGACCAGCCACCGGCTGCGCCCGGGATATACGAGCGCAGTGTCCAATCTCGCTCTTCGGCTTTGAGTTCTTGGCGGCTCATCCGCTCCACTGAAAGGACGGCGTGGGCATTGCCGAGCGCTCCGCCCCAGATTGCGCCGAGGTTGGAATCGCCGGCCTGGGCAAAGTGGTCGTAGGAGCCGGTGACTTCAAAGCCGGCAAACTCGTCCCGGGTTACGAAGTTGGCCACTCCGGCCACTGCATCCGAGCCGTAGATGGCCGAAGCGCCCTCCTTGAGCACCTCAAGGCGGTCAATGGCGATGGAGGGAAACGCGTTCACATCGACGAAGCGCCCGCCGATCAGGCGCGCCGGGACGTAGGTATGGCGGCGGCCATTGAGCAGCACCAAGGTCCGCGAAGCTCCCAAGCCGCGCAGGTTGACATTGGCCACCGTCTCGGGCACAACATTGCCGGGGATGGCATTGTACCAACTGTTCGCCTCGCCGATCACACCGTGGCTCGCGCCCAAGTTCTTGAAGAAATCAACCGCCTGCGGCGACCCTTGTTCCGCCATCTGTTCCCGCCCGACCACCGTCACCGCATAGGGCAGGTTGATGGGCGATTTTTCAAAGGCCGTGCCGGTCACAGCCACTTCTTCGAGGAGGAACGCGGAGGGCTTTATCCGCAACTCGACGGTCGCGGTCTGTCCGGCCTGCACTGCGACGACCGCGGTCTCGGTAGAGTAGCCGATCAACCCGGCCTGCACTTCGTGTCCGCCCACCGGCACATCGGCAATAGTGAATCGGCCCTGCGCATCCGACATCCCGCCCACATCCAAGGCCGGGATGTAAACCAAGGCCGTTTCCAGCGCGTCACCGCTGCCGTCGTCAACCACCGTGACGACGATGGTTCCGGTCGCTTGTGCCTGCACCGATGCGGCCCAGAGCAACATCGCAAGGCACGCGTTCCAAAGTCTCATAGCATCCTCCCCCTTTTAAACGTCCGTCTTCTTCGTCAGCGAATCCGTTCGCTGCGCAGCCCCATCCAGACGCAGACGGCCATTCCCAAGAGGACAAGAGCGAACGGAAAGCCGGTTGCAAGCGAGGCCGCTTGCAGCGAATCCAGCCCTCCCCCAAGCAGGAGCGCGATAGCGACTAACCCTTCAATAGTACACCAGAAGACGCGTTGCGCTACTGGGGCATCAACGTTGCCGCCGGCTGCAATGGTGTCCAGAATCAACGAGCCGGAGTCCGACGAGGTAACGAAAAATACGATGGTCAGCAGGAGCGCCACCGATGAAAGTAGCTTGGTCAGCGGTAGTTGGTCGAACATTTTGAACAATGCAATTTCCAGCTTCCACGCCGCAACATTCTCCGTTACACCGGTATAGCCCTCAACCATATTCTGGTGGAGGGCCGTGCCGCCAAAGGCACCAAACCACAGCAAGCATAACAGCATCGGCGGAATGAGGACAAAAATCGTGAATTCGCGCACAGTGCGGCCCTTGGAAATGCGGGCAATGAACGTACCGATAAAGGGTGCCCAGGCAAACCACCATGCCCAGTAGAAGGTCGTCCAACCGTGCAGGAAATCCACATCCTCGCGCCCTACCCAGTTACTGAGCGGCACGATATTGGCGAAATAGCTGCCGAGCGTGGAGAACATACTGCGAAAAATGTAGAGCGTCGGACCGAGTGCAATAACCGCCAGCAGTAACAACAACGCGACAATGATGTTGAACTGGCTAAGGCGCTTGATCCCGACATTAATACCCGCCAACACCGAGGTCAGTGCGATGGACGTAATCACCACAATCAGCACCACCATAGTGGTATTCGTCGCGGGGATATCGAACAAATAGTTCAGACCGGAGGTTAGTTGTTTAACCCCCAAGCCAAGCGAGGTCGCAAGCCCGAACAGACCGGCGAAGATGGCGAACGTATCAATGATGTGGCCGGGCCAGCCCCAGATGCGGTCGCCGAACAAGGGATAGAACGCCGAGCGAATGGTGAGTGGCAAGCCCCGATTGTAGGCGAAGTACGCGAGCGCGAGCCCCACGACGCCGTAAATACCCCAACCGTGCAACCCCCAGTGAAAAACGGTTGCCGCGATGCCAACGGCAGCGGCTTCTTCTGTGCCGGCGGGAAGGCCGAGCGGCGGCTTCTGGAAGTAGTAGATCGGCTCTGCCACCCCGTAAAACAGCAGACCAATGCCCACGCCAGCCGCAAAGAGCATGGCAAACCAAGTCGCGTTGGAGTACTCGGGTTTTGCATCGGCTCCCCCGAGGCGCACCTTGCCGAGCGGCGAGCACGCTACATACAGGCAAAAGAGCAAGGTGAGATTGGCGGAAATCAGGAAAAACCAATCGAGGTTTGTCGTGAGCCACGCGCGGGTATTTTTGAAAACTTCCGTCGCGGATTCCTGGAAGACGAGTGCCCCAGCGACAAAGGCGACGATGGTTATACTGGAGATTGAGAATACGGGAGTCAGATAGATATCTAAACCGAATAGCTTCCGGTACTCTCCGTCATCCAGCAGCTGTGGTTGTTTTTTATTTTTACACATATCGTGAGGAGCAATTAATACTCTCCGACTACAGCGTAGTTAGCCTCACCCTCGACAATGCGCAAGAGGCGGTTGGCAGGCACTCCTTCCCAAATCTGGCCTTTGCCGCTGGGCCAGCGAACCTCCAACCGCTCCACTTGGTCAGCCCGACCCAACCCCAAGTGCAGAGCCAGAGCGTTGCTCGAACCAAAACCGTAGCCGCTAGCCACTTGGCCATGGACTTGTCGGTCCTCGCAATAGACTACGACCCGCGCCCCAATGGCGTCGCGATTACTAGCTGTACCCACCAGTTTCAGCCCCAGATAATTGCCGACAGGTCCGTCGTTGCGATAGAGACTATTGGGCCAAACATCGGCGTCGTAGTGGCCGCCCAAGCCCGCGTACAAATCTATATCGCCATCGGCGTCAAAATCGGCAAAGGTAGCGCCGTGTCCCTTGCCTAAATTGCCGACTCCTGCGGCGGATGTCACTTCGACAAAACGACCGTCACCCTGATTGAGAAAGAGGGCATTAGGTTCGAGCCGGTACATCTCAGGGCCGCCATTAGCCAAGTAGATGTCTGGAAAACCATTGTTGTCGACGTCGCCTAGGCCAATGCCCATCGAGCCGAACGAGCGGCCCAAACCCGCTGGGACTGCAATATCCGCGAACGTTCCGTCGCCGTTATTGAGGTATAAAAAAGGTCGATTGGGCTCAATTGCGCGGCCTTCTACCCAGCTATTGAGCACATCCTCGAAAGCGCTCATAGTCGAAGCGAAAAGGTCGAGTTGGCCGTCGTTATTAAAATCAAAGAAAAAGGTTACGTAGCCGCCTTCTAGGGGGAAGATCACCCCAGTTTGGTCCGCTCTGTCCACAAAAGTGCCGTCGGTCCCATTGTGGTAGAGCCGATTGGGCGTGCCAATATTTACGACGTAGAGATCCAAATACCCATCTCCATCGTAATCGCCAAAGGCCGTGCCGATGGTCTTGCTCGAATCCGCTGTTCCCGATGCTTGGCCAATATCTACAAACGTCCCATCTCGCTGGTTGTACCATAAATTATTGCGTCCACCATCGCCAATGACCCCATTGGCTACATAGAGGTCCAAATACCCGTCGAGATCTACATCGCCCCAAGCGGCCGTAAAACTGGCTTGGGCCTCGTCTAGGCCCGCTCTTTGCGCCACATCTACAAAGCGATCATCCTCATTGCGATAGAGGGAATTGGCTGCTGCGCCTTCCCAAGCGTCTCGGGTCACAAAAAGATCGGCGTCCCCATCGTTGTCGAAATCCGCGGCCGCCCCTCCCCAACCACCTCGCGAATCGTCCAAGCCCCAAAGAAGGGTTACATCCTCAAACCGGCCCTGCCCTTCGTTGCGGTAGAGGGCGTGGGTACTCTGGATACCGACACTGAAGAGATCCTGATCGCCATCGCCGTCAAAGTCGAGCCAAGCGCTACCCCGACCTCGGTCGCGTTTATCGACGCCGGTCTGGGATCCAATATCGACGAAGGCCACGGCTGAGTTAGCTGACATCTGGACAAAGGGATTGAAGCGGTAGCGCTCGGGCAAATCCGCCGGATAACCGCCCTGCCGCTCCCAAGCTAGTCTGAGCAGCCATAGGCTTTTGAGGCGTTCGGGATAGTGGTCCAGATTTTGGTCTACCGCCTGTCGCAGCAACGGGATAACGTCCTTATGGCCGCCCCAAAACGCGGCTGTGCCTGCCAACAATCCAACATAACCGTCATCGGGGTAGACTTCGAGCAGCGAGCTAGCCACTTCGACCGCCTCATTAAATTCACCTAGTCGTAGTTGCGCTTCGAGCAACATCAAACCCGCGTCTCTGTGAGTAGGCGCTTGGCGCAGGATCTGGCGGCTCAGATCGCGGGCTTCGCCCAAATCCATGGTAGAGGCCGCTTTCAACGCTAATTCGGCTAATAGCAACTGGGCATCCAAAGACTGGGGATGCTCGCGCAAAACCTCGGTGGCTATGGTTTGAGCTTCCAAAGCCCGGCCTTCAAAGGCCATCAGCCGCGCCTGGAGGACTCGCGCCTCGGGCCGCCCACGCAAATCGGGCGGAAGCTGTAGAAGAGTCAGACGGATGGGATCGGCTTGGCTTAGATCGCGGCTTGCACTTGGGCTACACAGCTCCCACAGGATGTTCTGAGCCCGACTCTTGCGCCCCTGCTTGAGGCTGATTTCACTCAAGCGAACTAACGCCACAGTGCTGTCGGGGGCCAGTTGCAATACTTTCTGGAAGCGCTCGCCGGCTTGGTCAAGGTGGTCGGTGTAGAAGTAGCGCAGCCCTTCCTCGTAGAGCCGATCGCTCTCTGGCTTGGATATTTTGGACTCGGAACAGCTTAAAAATGCAGAAAAAAAAGCGAGGATGCCGATGAGACTAACAAATCGATTTGACATTGCTCAGAAAGATGCTTCCAACCAAGCCAGTTTGGTCTCGGCTTGGGGATAGTCGGGATTCAGTTCCAGGACCTTCTTGAGTAATGTTTTGGCTTCCTCGTAATTTTTGCGCTGAATTTGGGTTAGGGCCAAAGCATAGTGGGCCTCAACGTAAACGGGAAGATGCGTCGGGGCCCACTCTAGGGTCCGGCGCAGCGCGACATCGGCTTTCTGGTACTCTTTGCTCAATAATGAGGAACGGCCTAGGCCAAAGGCGGCACGCACCGAAGTAGAGTCGAGAGCAATAGCCTCTGCAAAAGATTTCTGAGCCGCGGCAAAATCCCGCGCGAGGAGATGAGTTTCCCCCAATAGCGAATGGGCTTCGACATGTTCGGGCTCTAAACTGAGGATTCGTTCCAAAAGGTGGCGAGCACTTTGCGGGTCATTTGCCTGTAAATGCACAATACACAAGCTGAGGTACGCGTCGACAAAAGCAGAATCGATCTCTATAGCTTGGGAGAAAGAAGTAATTGCCTGCTCTCGTTTACCTTTGAGCAGGTAGATTTGCCCCTGATCATAGTGGCGCTTGGCCGCACTCAGGCGCTGGTAAATTTGCAGTGCTTTGGCCGCTTCGTCGGCTCTTTCCATCCGGTTGAGGACTTGGTGATGCAAATAGTGGGCTTGGGCGTGGCGCGGTTCTTGGGCGATGGCTTGTGCTAGGGCAGACATGGCTTCTCCATGTCTGCCCGCTTGGGTTTGCAAGGTGGCCAAGGCAACGAGGGCGGCTACGTGCTGGGGTGCCAGCACCAACAGTTTCTCGTATCCAGCCTCGGCTTCGGCGGGTCTGCCGCTGCGCCCGAGCAATTCGCTGCGGTGGTAGAGGGCATCTACAAAATCAGGTTCTAAATCCAGTGCTGCTTCAAAAGCGGCAATGGCCCCATTGAAATCTGCCGTAGCTCTCAGAGATTTGCCGAGCTGATAGCGATAGAGCGCTTTTTCTGGTTCCAACTTAATGGCGCGCTGATACTGAAATATAGCCTCGGGGTAGCGGTGTTCGGCACTAAGAGCATCCCCCAAGACAAAGCGAAAAGAACCATTGAGCGAATCGAGTTCCACAGCCCGTTGAAGCGGGAGAATAGCCAGCCCGTATTCACCTAGGCGAACGTGAGCTAGCCCCCAGTTAAAGTGGACTGATGGGAGTTTGGGCACCCGTTTTGCGGCTTGGTGCAGAATGGTCAGCGCTTTGCGCGGCTGGCCCTGTTTTAAAAAGAAAGCCCCTCGGTTGACCAACCGTACACCTTCTGGATCCTGCGCTATAGGGCGAGGGCGAGTCTCTTCGGGAGGGGGGGTATCAGTGCTGCAAGCATACAAGAGTAGGACACCCCAAAAGGCGCGGCAGCAGCGGTGCATAGACATCGCGGACTCATTCCAATTGTCGCGGGCCCTTTTTTCTTTTTACCATACATAGGCGTTACGGCAATATAATCCCCGATCTGAAAAGCAGCAATGTACTTACTACAGGCACCCATATCGTGCAGCTTCTGATTGCGCTCATCTGCTTTTTCCTTTCCGGCTTTGCGGGCCTAGTATACGAGGTGGTCTGGATTCGCCAAGCTTCATTGCTGTTCGGCTCCACTACCTTTGCCCTCAGCACAGTTCTAGCGGTTTTCTTCCTAGGCCTAGCCTGCGGTTCGTACCTCTTCGGCCGCTACGGTCAGCGGACCGGCCATCCTCTACTCGTTTTTGCTCTGGTTGAAATCGGCTTGGGGCTTTCGGCGCTAGCCAGTCCATATGCCTTCGAATTGGCAGACATCCTCTACGGCGCAGTTTACCGGTCCCTAGCCGGGCACGCCATTTTGCACTTCCTGACTCGGATTGTTCTAGTGGGATTCGCGGTCTTGCCGCCGACTGTTCTCATGGGTGCCACCCTCCCTCTCTTCTGTCGTCAGTTTGTGCGCAGCGATGCTAAAATTGTCCGTTCCGTCGGCTTGCTCTACGGCATCAACACTTTGGGCGCAGCCTTGGGTTGTGTCTGCGCCGGATTTGTCCTTTTGCCTGAGCTAGGCTTTCTGAGCACAGTGCGACTTGGCGCCGTTCTGAACATACTCGTAGGCATCGTCGCAGGAGCTCTGCCAATCGCCAGAAGCGGACTGGCTCGACCTCGGCTTCTAAGGACTGAAGAGAGAGGTCATTGGGGTGTATTTGCGCTGTTTTTTGCCGTTGGCTTTGTAGCGTTGGGAAGCGAGGTGCTGTGGACGCGCTATTTGGGACTTTTGATCGCCAATACAGTGTACACCTACACGCTGACCTTGGCCGTAGTGCTAGTGGGTTTAGTGCTGGGGAGCGTACTAGCCTCTCTGTTCTTTGATAGGACAATACATAGAGCGCGGTATTTTGGCATTCTCCAGGTGCTTTTAGGGCTGGTGGTACTCCTCCTAATGATGCTCCCAGCGGACATCTGGCGACGTCTAGGGGAGGAGTGGTGGGTTTATGCAGTTTTACTGCTGCCTCCCGCTGTTTTAGGAGGTGCATCTTTTCCGCTGGCGGTGAGAATGGTGGTCGAGGACGCATCCGCAGCGAGTGGTGGCACGGGAAAAATCGCCGCAGTCAACACATTGGGGGGAATCGCGGGGGCGTTGGCGATCGGTTTTGTGGGCCTGCCATTCTTCGGTCTGGAGAGCAGTCTCCTCTTCGTCACGGGCACGAGCTTGGCTGTCGGGTTCGCTGCGTGGATCTGGCTCGACCGCACATCTACCCCAGCCGTTAAATCGGCATTCATAGGGCTCTTCTCGTGCGTATGGCTCGGAGTTCCCTACCTGCTGCCCACCCGTATTCCCGCCGACTTTCTGGGCGAGCGGGAAGAGCTTGTCGGCTTCCGCGAGGGCTACGGCTCCAACTTGGCGGTCATCCGCCAAGATCGTGGACTTCAACTCGAGATCAACCGCTGGTGGCAAGGCCGGGATCGCAAAACACACCAAGTAATGGCGGCCCATGTCCCCATGTTGTTGCATCCCGATCCCAAGCGAGTCCTCTTGGTGGGCGTCGGCACCGGCCAGACCGCAGCTCGCTTCCTGCTCTACTCGATTGACCGCCTAGAGTGCGTCGATATCGAACCCACCATCTTCAGTTTTATCCGCCCCCATTTCGACTCCCGGTGGATGGAAGATCCCAGAGTCGAACTGATCGGTGCCGACGGCCGCAACTATCTGCGCCATACCCCTTCAACGTACGATGTGATCTCCCTCGAATTGGGCCAGCTTTCCCGTCCCGGCGTGGCATCTTTCTATACGGTCGACTTCTATCGCCAAGTGAAAAAACGGCTGCGCTCTGGCGGTTTTCTGGTCCAATTTGTCCCCTTATCCCTTTTGACCACCAACCATTTTCGCAGCACTGTGCAGAGCTTTCTCAAGGCTTTCCCCCACAGCCTATTGTGGTACAATACTTCAGAACTGCTGCTCATCGGCAGTGGACGGGATTTCGCCATTGATCGGACCATTGTCGAAGGACGTCTATCCAGCGAAAAAATTCGCCGCGATCTGGAGTACAGCCACTGGGGAGGCCCCCTCTACTGGCTCAACCGGCCACAGGTCTTTTTGGGCAGTTATCTGATGGGATCTGGTGGTTTAGCCGAACTGGCGAATGAGGCTCCGGTCTACGAGGACGATCAGCCCGTTCTCGACTATGCGGTCGCTCGCGCTTTTGTACATCGGACAAACGCACTCCCGACGCTCGATCTTTTGCACCAGCATTTAGAACCCCTCGCCGCCTTGATGCCTATTGGGTCCGATGAAAAGAGGACCATTGAGGAAATACGGACCAAAAACCTGCGGGAAATTGCCGCTAGCGCCGCCCTCCGGCAAGCCAAAGTCCTAATCGCCGTCCGCAACTATCAGGGAGCCTCAAAGCTATTGGCAGGTGCCCTGCACCAACTCCCCGAGCACTTAGTGGTTAGGCGCACACTAGCGGATGTACTGATGCGCTTGGGCCACTTCGCAGAAGCGAGGGCTCACTACACCCAAGTCGTAGAAATCTCCCCTCGAGATGTACAGGCCTTGGACGGCTTGGCTCTGGCATTCCACCAGTTGGGGCACCTCGACGAGGCGATCCACCACTACAAGGCGGCCCTACGGCTACAGCCCGACCGGGCGGAAACCTGCAGCAATCTCGGAGGAGCGCTAGCCCGGCGAGGAAAGCTAAAAGAAGCCCAGTTTTATCTCGAAAAAGCACTCAAAATCAAAGCTGACTTCGCCGATGCCAAACGCAACCTCGCCCAAGTACAAGCAGCCTTACAGCGAAGGGAAAAGTCGCGCACTGTACCGTGAATCTGGACTCGCTTTTTACCGCACGAGCGTCATCTTGCGGCTCTCTGTTCTATTCCCACTGCGCAAACGGTAAAAGTAAATGCCGGAGGGTACTAGCTGTCCTCCGGCGTCCCGCCCCTCCCAGTTTACCCTATAACGACCGGTCTGCAACCGCCCAACTACCAGATTGACCACAGGCCGTCCCAAGACGTCGAAAACCTGCAAATGCACTTCTGTTTCACTAGACACGCTAAAAGGGATGACCGTGCCGCTGTTAAAGGGATTGGGGTAATTCCTCTCCAACTCAAAATTCCCCGGTTGACTATCCGACATCTCCAGCTCTGCGGTCGCCTCTAGCTGCTCCAGTTCCTTATCTCCAGCCACAAGCGTCGCACCCAAATTATCCAGCGCCCACCCAATGTGCTGGCGGATAACCTGTTCGTTGAACCGACGGGCAACAGCGCCCATCGAACGATAGCGCAAAATCCCCTCGTGGTCGATCACCGCGTAGTTATGCTGGGAAAAACCATAGAGGGCCCCTACTGCACTGGCCTGGAGAAGAAGAGGGTAGGTCGTCCCTGTTCTCTGGCGAAAACTCAAGTCCACCTGTTGGCTGATGCCATCCGCTACATCCATGCCAACCAAGACGAATTCCTCCCCTTTAAAATCCTGCCAAATCCGCTCTATCTTCGCGGCCTCCGCGAGACAGTGACTTCAGATAAAACCAAAAAAATTGATGAAGACCACCTTGCCGCGGAAGTCGTTCAGAGACACATAGTCGCCCTCTAGCTGCTGCAAAGTGAAGTCCGGCGCTAGATCGCCCACCTCGGGCACTTGCCCCATCGTCCCTTGGACGCTTAACAGCAGAGCGATCAGCGGTCCCCCAAAAACACCGCTCCTCACCCTTATACAGTAGTTTCTCACCTTGACCATTTTAGTATATTTTGTCTGTTTTATTTGACCCGTAATTTATGTTGGTTCCCGCAAACAGAAGAAGATTCAATGAAACACCTCCTACTGGCCTGCTTGGTTTTTTCGACTAGCTGCAGCCCTCCCGAAGAATCTCTCGTGGCGGAAGTTGGCCCGCAGCAGATCAGCGCACGCCTGTTGCGCCTCTATGTGGAAGAACTGCCCGACGGGCTACGGACCCAAAAGACGGGCGATGAGGCCCGCCAGTACTACCTCCAAGCCCTGATAGACCGCCGACTTTTGCTGCTCGAAACCCGTTCCCGAGGACTCGATACCACTACCACTTTTCAAAATTCAGTCCAAGACGCCGTCAATGCCCGGGTCAGGTCGATATATAAATCACAGGAAATAGCTTCTAAAGTCAAAATATCAAGTGAGACAGTACGTCGCCATTTCGAAAGGGAGGGCTACGGTCGAGAGCGCCTCCTCAACGCCATCAAAGTAGGGAGCCGGGCTGCCATCGACACCGTTCTTCAGGAGCTGAGGGCAGGCCGCCCCTTTGAGGAGGTCGCCCGGGCTCGCTCTCTGGACGAGCGCTCGGCCGAACGGGGTGGCGAGTTGGGCTTTATCGGTCGGGACCAGCTCGAGTCGCTTCACATCCCACCGCCGGTCTTCAAGAACCTACCTCAAGATCAACTCTCAGAGCCCCTGCCCGCCGGTTCTGCGTGGCATATTCTGCGCTTTAGTGAAGACCGGCCGGCCTCTTATGAGAAATACCAAGGGAGGATTGCCAGTCTGCTTTACCAAAAGCGCCTTGCCCAAGCAGAGGCCGAACACTTGGAGCAACTGCGCGATTCCTTCAACGTCCTCTTAAACTCGTCTGCCCTGCGCGAGTTAGTCAACGCCTATCAGGCAAAGCAACCCGCGCTCATAGCGGGAAATTCAACGCCTTTATACACCTATAAAGGCGGCGAAATAACCCTGGGGCAGGTCCAGGAATTTTTGCGTCAGAGGAATATCAGTTTTGGCCTTGCAGACAGCGCTCAAGCTGCGGTTGCCCTGAACCGGTATTTTTTGGAGGCCCATCTGATCCAGGAAGCAGCCCGCAAAGACGGTTTTTACCAAACGCCTGAGATGCAGAAGTTTGTCGAGCGCACCGCGAATGCCAACCTTCTTGAAATCGTGAGAAAGAGCGTCATAGCCGACCTAATTGACCTCTCTGAAGAAGACGTGCGCCACTATTACGACACCCATTTGGAGACCTTCCGCCACAGCGAGGCCGTTTGGATTGAGGAGGTGCTGCTCCCCACCCAAGCCGACGCCCTACAGGTCAAAGCCCAAATAGAAGCAGGCGCATCCTTTGATCAATTTGTCGATAAGAGCTTGAGGGCCGACGCACAAAAATACAATGGGCGATATCATTTCCACATGCTGGGAAAAGCTCGCTATCCCGTGCTTGTACCCGCTGTTTTCCAATCCCAACAGGGCCAACTCGAAGGTCCTTTGCAAGTAGAGGGAGGCTACTCTGTATTCCGCGTCCTAGAACGGGAAGAAAGCAGCATCGAACCTTTTGAAACTGTTCAACAGCGGGCTCGAGCACTGGTCCGTCTAGAGCGGGAGACCCAAGCGCTAAATGCCTTTTTGGTGCAACTGAGGGAGAAATATGCTGACCAAGTCAAAATCTACCCCGACCGCCTCAAGGAAGCAGTGCCCGACTCCCTATTGCTAGTCCAAAACTAAATTCAGCGCTATTTTGTGGATTCGCGTCGGCGTGCAACCGTCTCAAGCGAGCAACTCACGCTGTGAGCACCTATCCTCGATAACCGCCATTAAACGATTTTAAAAAAATTGTCTATAATGACCTGTATTTCTTAGAATAATACTGTACGATGCGATTGATATGCGCACAGGAGGCCCCTATGAGACGCCCTAGTTACTCCTCTCGCTGCCCTGCCCTGATTCTCATCTTCTTGCTCGGCCTGAACCTCGTGCCAGCCCAGCCCGCTGAAGCTCAGAAGCGGGGATACCGGATCGCCGGCAACCAAATCGTCGTCAACTCCCCAGCCCATTGGGAGCGTTGGAGCATGCCCATACATGCCGTAAACATACTCCCCTCCGGCGGCGTCCAGCCCCACTCCTCCCGCTCCCGATTCAATATCTTAGACGACTTGGAGACCTATGCGCGTCGCTTGCCGGAACTCAGGCGCAAGAAAGGTCAGACCGCCGTCTCAAATATCGACAGCACTGAAACGCTGGATGTCTTCGGCAACGTTATACGCGATCGCAAAAAAAATCCCCTCTACACCCATCTGTCCCGCATAGGTATCAGCCGCGTTGGATCCAATCCCAAGGCCGCAGCCAATATTCTGGACGGCGACCCCAATACCTTCTGGGAGCCCGACTTCAACGATCCCATAGAGGAGTGGTGGGTTGAGGTGGACCTCGGCCGGAGCCTGCCCGTCGATGAGTTAGTCTTAAACTTTGTCGATGAGTCGTTGGGCGATCCCTTCCGCCAGTTCAGAATATTGAGTGCCCCTTTCCAAAAAATTCTCAACCACGAGGCGAACGAAATCCCCTTTCGCCGCGAAGGCGGCACCAAAGGCTCCAACGAGGACCAACGGGTGTTCTCTTTCCCCCTAGAGCAATTCAAGGCTGACCCCAATTGGACTGGGGAAACCGTCCAGGTAATCCGCATTGTAGTAACCGATTCCAGATTCGGCCGGCGCAAGTTGATTTCAGAGGAGGAATGGTCTGCTCTGAATCCGGCGGACCGAGGAGATGTTGTCTACTATATTAAGAACCAACGGGGATTCGAAGAACCGGTTGAAAAATCTGTTTACGACGATCTGTCGCCCGAACGCCAAGGCAAAATAGAGCACTACATCCGCGAGCGGCCTCGGCTGGCCGACATCCAAGTCTGGGGATTTGGGGACAATCTCAGCCCGAGGCTCGTAGAGGGGGGCGGCTCGGCCGGTTTCTATGGGTCCAACGATTCCTTTTCTCCGGCCCCGGCATTTGACGGGGATGGAGGCTCCAATTTTATCCACCTAGTCTGGTCTCCGACGGTGGACCGGGGAGTTTTATTCGTGGATATGGGAGCTACTTTCTGGTTGGACACCTTTCGCATGTCCTCCTCCCTGCCTCGGCTTCAGATCGATGGCTATATTCTGCGCGGCTCGGACGGGTCGCGGGATTCTAGCGGCCGGATCAAATGGCGGCGCATAAGTGATCGGGCCCGGGAACACAACCTAGCAGATCTGTTCGAGCACATAATGGATATATACCAGCCCCCTCCCAAAGTACGCTTCCTGGAAATAACCATCGTCTCCGATGACCCCAGGCGCCGGGGCGGTTATGCCGCCGGTCCGAACGTCTCCGAATACCAACTCTTCTCAAATGGCTATCCGGCTGTAGTAGAGTTGGTCTCGGATCTGATAGAACTGCCAGGAACGAAGAATCTAGGCGGCATCACTTGGGAAGGCGAGACTCCACCAGGGACCACGCTGGAGGTGCGCACCCGCACTGGCGATCTGCTGGCCAAGGAGATTCGCTATTACGACAAAGGTGGTACGGAAATTACCGCCGACGCTTGGAAGAATCTCATCGGCAGTTTTAAAGGTCCGGCGGACACCACCTTTATCCCGACGAGAGGCTGGAGCCCCTGGAGTCGGGCCTACCAGAACCCGGGAGATCCGGTGACCTCCCCTGGGTTGCGGAAGTTCATGCAGGTCCAAGTCAAAATGATCACGACCGACCGAAATGTCTCCGCCTCCATACAATCTATCGGCATTGAAATGGCCACCCCTGTGGCCGAACTCATTTTGGCCGAAATGTGGCCCATTGATATTCCCACTCCGGGCATCGTCGATACCTTCGAAGTATTCATCCAACCCAATTTTACCGAAAGTCCCTTTAGCGCGCGCAGTGCTGGGTTCGATGAAATCCTGCTGACCATGCCTGCCTCCCAAAGCATGGAACTCCTCGAGGTGGGCCTAGACACCGATCCCTTGACCGATGGGGAAGATCAAGTTTTTCTTCCCACTGGAGAGGGAGGTTTCGTCGCCGGAAACGGTGAGGCGCTCCAGTTCTCGGGTCCCACCACTGGCTCCGATTCTATCTGGGTACAACTACCCACCTCACTCCATAGCCTCTCCGATTTGCCCAAAATCTATAACAAGATTACCGCAGAAGGCGATCAAGTACCAGTAACAGGAGACGGCCTGCTGCTCTCGGGGGATTCTTACGGCCTGCTCCATGGCAAGGAAAAGGGAGATATCCTCTATTTCGATGCAGAGGGCAACTCTATCGATCAGGCCGCCTACCTGGCCCTCAACGAGGAAGAGCAAGGCTTCATGCGCTTCTTTAGGCTGCTGAACGGAGACGGGGCTCAGTTTCCCTTCGACGAGGTGGGGGATTCCCTCGATGTTACCTCCTACAACCGCCTCTCCAGAAAGGAAAAAGGCAATATAGTCGGCCGAGGTCCGCTGGTACGGCTGCGCTATAGGGCACCGGTCTTTCTCAATGGCACTACGCTGCGCCTAGCGGTACGCAATACCAGCAGCGGCAGTGATGCTCCATGGCAGATCATCGCTGCCGGCGATGCGACTCCTTTGGTGGCGAGCAATTCCCTTACTATCAATGTACCGTTGGAGAGCAAACCCATCGATAAATTTAGTCTAGCCCCCAATCCCTTCACCCCCAATGGGGACGGCATCAACGACGAGATTGTGATTCGCTTCTCCATCTTTAAAATAACGGCCAACCGCCAAGTGAAGGTGAAGATTTTCACTCTAGATGGCCGCTCGGTATGGGAGGCGACGCAGATGCTCGACAGCGGCCACGTTTCAATCCGCTGGTCCGGCGAAGACCGCAACGGCCAAAGAGTGGCACCCGGGCTCTACCTCTGTCAGCTAGAACTGGATGTAGACAACCAAACAGGCGGGTCCACCCAAACCCGTCTGCTTTCCGTCGCCTACTAGCGGGAAGGCTCAAGGCTCATAGTCCGCTACCAATGTATTGGAAAGAGCTTGACAAGCTGTCCAACTTAGTATATCTCTACGCGCGAATAACTTATAAGTATAGGATCAGATCACGATCCCGCTGAAGTTAAGACAACGCAAAGGAGGCAGTTGGTGATTACACGAAGATCAGCTTTTTGCCTCGTTTGGGGCGCAATCTATCTGAGTTTGATTCCATTTCACGCCCTAGCTCAACAGTACGGAAACCGTCTCGGCACGGTCCAGCGAGGGGGAGAAGTATCCTTCCAACCCAGGGGCCCAGGGGTGCTCTTTGGTGCCCTAGACCCGGCCCAGAGGAAATGGTATGTACCCCAAGAACTCTTTAATGAGTACCAGTGGCGCCAGTGGGAGTACTCCAACTATGCCCGGGAACATTTTCAGAGGTATGTCAATATCGTCAATGAAGGCGATTCTTTCTACGACCTCTACGGCAACTATATCACCCGGGGTTGGGTTATCTTCAATAATTCCCAAACCCAGCCGCAACAGTTTGGCTCTTCCATCCTCAAAGCCAACAGGTTTGATCAATGGTTCAGCGGTGCCCTTATCTCGGCCGATGCCAAGGGCCAAAACTACTATGCCCTGACCATAGGCGCCGCCCTCCGCACTACCCTCACCCCCATGACCTTTTCCAAACCTCGCTGGGACGGAATCCAATTCGACTACGCCGCCGACAAGTACCAGGGGACTATAATCTACTCGCGCATCAGTCAGCCCGGCGGCACTACTACGAACGATATTGAGACTCTAGCGACCAACACCACGTCCCTCATTGGCGGGCGCTTTACCACCCAAGTCGGCGATTTTGCTACCATTGGTCTCACCAGCGTCAATAGTCACCAGTCCAATACCATCATCGATGGATTCGCCGGCAATCCCATCACCGGCGAACTGACTCTGGACCAGAACAACACCATTTCTGCCATTGAAATTGTCCTGCGCGATGACTCGCCTGAAGACGGAGTGGGAGGTGCCGCCTTCTTCCCGGCCGGTTCCGATATTATCATCACCTACCTAGACGGTACGGTGGACCGGGGCAAACAAATTCGCTTTGAGCCCGTCATCGAAGGGGGTTTTGTCCGCGAAGGCTTTCTCTCAGCAGATGGCACCGAGGAAATTCGCCTGCGTTACGACTTTGACAGCCCGGCTTTTATCAGCCGCGCCAGTTCCTCCAAGGAAGATATCAAAAAGGTGAAATTCCGTCTGGTTCTGGGCAACGATTACCAGGTGTGGGTGACCTCGGATCGGCAATTGAACCAATCGGACGTTTCGGTTTTGATTTTGCAGGCCCAAGCCGAGGGCAATGTCCAAGACAATACCAACCTGCAGGTAGTCAGCTTCGAGTATGGTCTGCCCACGGCTACCCAGATCTGGGGCGGCACCTTGGAGTTGAATGAGGTTTTGGGCTTCGATTTCTACGGCGAATACGACCTGAGCTATTCCTATACTAAGTACCCCAACGTCACCATCGATGCCACTGAGAAAGACCACTCCACTTGGTCGGGCATCGATGGAGACCGAGCGGCTCCGGCTTGGATGATCAACCTGTCGCGCGCCGATTACCCTTGGTTCGTCTTTGCTGAAGCCTACAGCATGGATCCGCGCTACAACACGAGGACCTTCACCACCCTCAGTTCCGGCTTTATCGATTATGAGGACGAACGCGCCCATGTACTAGAATTGGTGGAGGACAACGACGATCAGGACCAATTCCCCGATACGGTCCGCAAAGACTGGAGATCAGGCGACCAGCAGGTCTATCCGGGTTGGGATGAAAACGGCGACTTCATATCTGACTTCAACCAAAACGACAACCGCTCGTTGACCAACTCCATTCCCGACTACGATGAGCCTTTTCTGCGCCACAACGTGGATCGTCCCGAGTTTCTCTTTGGGGTCGATATGAACAACAACGGCTGGATCGACCGCTTTGAAAACGACGAATTGCCGGATTATCCCTACAAGAAGGATCACCGAGGCTACAACATCTATTTTGGCACCCATCTGAGCCCAGAGATGCGCATCACCCTTGGTGCCCTGCGCGAGGATCTGATTTCCTCGGACCAAAAGAACCAGGCGAGGTACGCTCTCTTCACCTTGGACCGCGATACGGCCACATGGGGGCATTGGCGTCTTTTCAATATGCTCAAGTCAGTGGAAGACGATATTGCCGACGATTTACTGCAGTGGCTGCCCAACGCCAATATTCGCACCGGCGAATCCACCAAAATCGAGGATCCTCTCATCGGGCGCGACGCTTGGATCAATTCCCTATGGCTAGGCAATGACTACAAACTCAGCGGATTTAAGGTCAGCAACTACCTAAAGTACGATTTCTACCACCAGCGGCTCAGCCAGAATGAGCGCGCTCCTCTGGGCTTGCGCGAACAAGATTTCTTCTTTGGCCTTATCAATAAAGCCAGCTACCGCTTCGACTTGGGCAACCTGTGGCTCGAACCGCGCTGGAAAAGCGAATTCCGCTACCAGAGCATCGATCTAACCTCCACCGATAAACGCCGAGAGCTCATGGAACTAGGCGGCCTTATTTTGGGATTTCCCCTGCTGGCCCATACGAGTGTTCAAGCTGGTCTGGAGTTCTCCCGCTTCGACGATTTCGAAAACGACATCAATGACTTCAATGGCGTGGTGAGTGCGGTGCAATTTAGCAATGATTCGGCCTACCTAGGGTACCAGTTGACCACTCGGATGGGCTTGCAAATAGATCGCCGCAAAGCCAAAGGGAAAAGCGCGAGCATCATCACCCAAAGTTTCCTCACCGTCTATGCTGGTATACAGTAATTTCTCCCAGGCATGACTGCACCTTTTGCCCCAGGCGACTGGCACCGCCTGGGGCTTGCCCTTTTGTTGGGCCTGTTGGCGCTAATCCTCCGCCTTATCTACTTGGAGCAAATTCGGGATAGCTTATTCTTTAATATCCCCATCGTAGATGCCAAAACCTATGCGGAGGATGGACTCTATCTAAGCAGTCAGTCCTGGGCCGGCCGACCGATGCCCTTCTGGCAGCCGCCGCTGTACCCTTATCTCTTGAGCCTCTTTTTCTGGTTTTCCGACCAAAACCTCTACCTGCCGCGCCTGTTCCAAGCTCTGCTCGGAGCGGGTATATGCGTCTTTACCTACATTCTCGGCCTCCGCGTTTTCTCCTTTCCCGTAGCTTTTGGGGCCGGGTTGGTCGCTGCTTTTTACGGTCCGCTGATCTACTTTGGCGGTGAGTTGCTGCCCACTATTCCGGCCATTTTCCTCAACCTGCTGTTGCTGTTACATCTGAGCCGCCAGCCCAGTCCAGATCGCTGGCCCTATCTGGTCTCCGGCCTCTTGCTAGGTATATGTGCCTTGGCCGTAGCCAATATTCTCTTGTTCCTTCCCTTCCTGCTTTTCTGGTTGTGGTCCACTGGTAAAAGGGCACATATTGCCCTCTCTCGCATCTTGCAACAGGGCGTCCTCCTTCTTTTGGGATGTGGCCTTGTTATCGCTCCCGTTGCGCTGCGTAATTATCTCGTTGGCGGCGACCTAGTGCTGATTTCCCATAATGCCGGGATCAATTTCTACATCGGCAATAACCCCGACTACGATCACACGGTCAATATCCGCCCGGGGCAAGACTGGCTTCACCTAATTGAAAGCCCCGAAAGAGAAGCAGGTATTGAACGCCCCTCGTCAAAGTCCCGCTTTTTCTTTGCGCGCTCATGGGCCTATATCGCTGATGCTCCCTTGGATTACCTGAAACTTTTGGGGCGCAAACTCTATCTTTTTTGGCACGGTGACGAAATCCGGCGGAATCTCGATCCCTATTTCGCCCGCGGCGATTCGACCTTGCTCCAAGTTTTACTGTGGAAGTTTGGTCTGGCTTTTCCCTTTGGGCTAGTGGGGCCTTTCGCCCTGCTCGGGCTGGCGTTCTTCGGGTGGAGCAAAGAAGGCCGTACCCCCCAAGGACGTCTGCTGTTATTTTTTCTTCTCGCCTACATGCTCTCGGTGATTCTCTTCTTCGTGACTACTCGCTATCGCCTACCTGCCGTGCCTATTTTGTTGCTCTTTGCCGCTTTTGGCCTGTACAGGCTCTGGTACACATCTCATCGCCTCTGGGTCTTGGCCGGCGTAATCGGGGCCGTAGTGCTGACCAACTTGGGCACCGGTCGAATGGATATGGCAGGGGACACTCAGCAGCGCTTCTGGATGGGCTATGCCTATGAGCAGAAGGGCATGATCGCCAACGCCATGCGGGAATACCGCGCCGTGATTGAGGACCGTCCCGATCACCGGAATGCCTTGTTGAGCCTGGCCAACCTCTACAACGCAAAAGCACAACACGCCGATGCCCTAGAAATCTACCATCAATATTTGCGCTTTTATCCCGAGACCGTTCCCGCTCGTTTTCTGCTGGGCAATGCCTATCTGGGTGCCCAGTTGTATCAGGAGGCCATCGCCATCTACTCCGATCTGGTTCCTCTGCGACCCCAATGGGCCGCCCTCCACGGCCGCCTAGGCTACGCCTATGTAATGGCTGGCCAGCCCCAGCGCGCCATCCAAACCTATCGCCAAACCCTTGACCTCCAGCCGGATTCGAGCCTAGTGCGCTACCAGTTGACCCGGCTCTACGAAGAGACCGGCGACATAGATACAGCCGAAAAAGAGTGTCGCATCCTGCTGAGCCAAGAACCGGAAAATCCCCAGTACCATACCCTTTTGGCCAATCTTTTGCTCAAACGCGAAGGAGTTGCAAAAGGGGCAAACTCGCTAGGTCGGTCCCCCCGATTGCTAGCGGCAGAAGACCATCTGCTTCAGGCTATCGGCTTGGATGCCAATTCCGTCCAGACCCGCTGGAGTTTGGGTCTGCTCCTAGCCCGACAAAAGCGCTACACTGAAGCAATTGAGCACTTCGAGAAAATCCTGCTCTTAAGGCCCACAGAGTTTGAGGCCCACAGGCACCTAGGCAATCTCTACAAGCGCGCCGGAGACCTCAAAAAGGCCGACGAACACTACGGTCTTTATAGCCTTGCCGATCAGCAACAAAAAATGCGGCAACGAGCCGAAACCTCAATAAAAGAACAATTGACAAAAATCTTGGGGAAATGACCCATTGACATGCAAAACTATTTCGCGCATAGTTCAACATTAGGCCACTCAGTTCCAACCTTTGCTGAGGAGATGCCATGCTTAAGAATACAGTATCCTCAAGACAGGTCATCTTAATTTGGATTGGAGTCCTGTCCCTCTGCCGTTGGGCAGTCGCGCTGGAGACGGTGAGTCTTGGAGAGAACGGCTCCCTCAACTGGCGCGGTGAAGGTTCGTCCTCGGTGGAGACTATCGAGCCTCAGTACCGATCCCTTTTCCAAGACGACGATGTGCCGGGCGTGGAACTGGAGGTGGGCAACTCACCCGGCAGTTTGATCGAGTTTGAGAGCGACCAATTCCCCGGTAGTATCCATCCTCTGCGCATTCCAGATGGCGAGAATATCGCCAATACCGCCCTAGGACGCGGGGGTGGTATAGAAGCACCCAATGTCTTGGACTTGGGTGGCTTCACCTCCGGCATTTTTGACAAAAAGGACCTGGAGATCACCTTGGAGGAACTCATCAAAACGGATGACGGCGGTGAACTAAAAGCGTTCGAACGCAAGAATTACAATGCCTTGGGGACCCTAATATTCGTCGAGTTGGGGGGACTCTTTGGGGTGAATCGCGTTCGCTTCTATCCCCGCAATACGGTTTTCCCATCGCCTACCACCCCATTCCACAACGATTTTTTGCGGGCCTTTGAACTGTTCACCAACGACGGCAGCCAGACCGAAGGAGGCAATCTCATCTGGGAGCCACTGCTCCTAGAACCCGATAACGAGAATCCAGTTGTCGATGTAATTATTGATCCACCGCGTTCTGTCAAAGCCCTGCGCTTGCGGGCGACGACCACGGTCAACTACGAGATCGACGAGTTTGAGGTATTCGGTACGGGCTTTTTGTCCAACGCCGAGTATATTTCACCTATTTTCGATGCGGGCCAACCTGCGGTGTGGAACGTACTCCGCTGGCAGGAAGAAGCAATTGGCGATCCTTCCTTTTCCAATATCCAGATTCGCACCCGCACAGGTAGGGATACTAACCCACTTGTCTTTACTCGTCTGCTCTACGGCCAGCGCAATCCCACAGAAATTTCGCTCTCGGTAAATAACCTGGAACAGGAAATGGATTTGGCAGAGTACAAATCGCTGCCGCTCGACGACGAATTGGGGCGCCGATGGGAGCACGGACCGGTTCGGGAAGATCTAGTCAACTGGAGTCCGTTCAGCACGCCGCTTCCCGCCAGTGCAGCCAACGATACGGCGGGCACACCCATTACCTCACCCGGGCCGCGGCGCTATTTTCAGTTTCGAGTAATTTTCAACAGTAGCGATCTGGATGCAGGGCGGGTGCTCAAGAGCTTGAGTTTTGATGTGCTGGCACCCCCTCTAGCCGATGCCGTTATCGGCGAAATTTTTCCCCGGGATGTGCCAGTTTCCCAGAGTACGTCCTTCACCTATGCCCTGCGCACCGAGGCTCAGTCCGACGGCTTGCTCGGTTTTGACACAGTGAAGATTTCCACAGTCAGCCAAGTGGAAAGCATCGACAGTATAGAAATGAGGGATTCCAGCGGCCAAATCATCGCTGAGCGGACTTTTGCTGGTCTAGATGATTCGTCTATTGAGGAGGGGTTCCAGATCGTCTCGGTATCCCCTGCCAGTTTTTCGGTGCGTCTGCCGCCGGTGAGCGAAGATAATATCGTGATTCTCCTCCGCTTTCAGACCGGAGTCTTGATATATAGTACAAACTTCACTGGTTCGGTCCTGCTCTCCACCGAACTAGGGGCTTCGCAGGCCATTATTCCGGGCGATGCAGTTTTGTTGGGTGAAGGGGACGAGGCCGATTTATCCGGTACCACAGTGCTTAGTCCCTCGGTACTCGAAAAGACCCAACTGCTCGACCAAATACTTATCGAACCCAGTATCTTTAGCCCCAACGGAGACGGAGCTAATGATGTGATGGGGATGAGCTACAATCTGCTATCCTTGAGTATCGTCCGACCTGTGGCAATTGGGGTGTACGATTTAAGCGGACGCCAGATCCGGGTCATCCACGACGGACCCGAGACCAATGGGCAGTACGCGGACAAGACCTGGGACGGCCGCAATGAGCATGGGCAGCTAGTGCCGCCGGGACTTTACCTCGTGCACATCAAAGTCAAGGGAGACGCCAAGGTCGAGGAAAGGGCCCACATTGTGGGAGTGGTCTACTAATCGCTCCGCAGCCAAAACGGCTTAAGATCCTGATCGTCGGTCTTGCTCATTAATTGTCTACTCCGCACCAGCAAGGAGCGAGTTATGACAGGCATCGTGTTGCTCTGTTTTTGCGGCGTCTTGCTGGGTGCTGCGCCCGTGTTGGGGGGGACGGAATACCGCTTAGGTGGGACCGATGGCAACCCTTGGCAGGCCATCCTGACCGGAGAAAGCATGTACCAGGCCTTTGCTGCCGACGGCCAAGTCGAGCGCCAAGTGTCCGTGGGAATCTCGCCCTTTGGTGTGGGGGCCGATACCTTGATCGACTTTTCCAGCACCTCAATCCAACCTCGGCTTATTGACCCATCCGTCAATATCGCCCGGGCCGATGTCAATGCCGGCAGAACCACCATCCCTTTGCCCTATATCCCCGGCTCTAGGGTCCTCAGCACGGATCACTGTATTGCCTGGGGCAATTTTCAGCCTTCGATCAAGCTGATGCTGGATGGCGATCCGACCACGGCTGCCTTCCGCACCTTTGTCCAAAAGGAGGGGGCTCCGCCGGGCGTAGGATCTACCTGGACCAATTCCGTAGTATTCGATTTCGGCGCGGGTGTGCCCATCAATCGCATCCGCTTCTTCCCCCGTCTGAGTCGGAGGGAGGATCACCAGTTGATCCAGACTATGGACGCGCCCACGCCGGAGGTGGATATCTTCGGCGAAGACAGCTTCTTGGCCAACTTCCTCGCTTGGTATGAAATCCGCACCGGCGACAACTCCATCGTCTTTGCCCCGGACCCCTGTAGCGGTAGCGGCAGCCTCACCTGCAGCGTGTGTAAAGCGGGAATTTCCAGCGATGTAGCGACGAGCAAGCGGCGCACCGTTTTGGGCGACTTGCGGTGGGTGCGCAATGGCGATCCCCTGCTGACGGTGCTCGAATCCACCCGTGAAAACCTCGATCCCATCGTCGATATGCACTTTCCCACGCGCTCGACCCGCTGGCTCACCCTGCGCACTTTTCCCCTGCGCGACTATGAAATCGCCGAATTCGAAATCTACGGCGACGGCTACGTCCACGAGACGACCTACCTAACGCCCATCCTCGACTTCGGACAAGCCGTCACCTGGGGCAAAATACGCTGGGAAGGCGACATGCCCGACGGCACCCGCATTCAGATTCGCACCCGCACTGGCCACACCCCCGATCCCCAACTTTACTTCGCACCCAATATCAACGACGAACTCATACTCATCACCCGCGCCCAATACGACAAAATCGACAAAGCCGCTCAACTGCTGCCCACCTACGATGCCGACAACTGGAGCTTCTGGTCGCCACCCTACGACTTTGCCGCTGGCCTGCGCAACCCCAACCAGCCGGCCAGCGCCTGGCAGGACGGCATGCTGCTTTTGTCGCCCGGTCCCAGCCGATACATCCAAATCGCCATCAAGCTCTTCGCCGACTTCCATGTGGCCCCGCGCCTGGACCAACTCACCTTGCAGTTGAGCGAAACCCTGTCGGCGCAAGCGCTCGTCGGCGAGATCTGGCCTATCGAGGTTTCCTCGTTTGAACCCACGCCTTTTACCTATGTGGTCTTGCCCACCCTCAGCGACGACAACGCCGGCTTTGACCGCCTGGAAATCCTCACCCATGTCCAAGCCCACGCCGTACGCGCCGTGCGCATCGATGGCCAGCCGGTAGACTTAGACCAGTTCGTCCCGGATCTGCTCGATGATCGCCTGATTGTGTCCTTCCCACCGCTGGCGGGCAGCGCCGACAACTTCAAGCAGATCGAGGTCGACTTCGACGTGCCAGTGCTGCGCTTTGGCACCGAGTTCAGCGGCTGGGTGTTCAACAGCACAGATCCCGATCAGATCCGCCAGCGGATCGATCCGGGCAATGCCACCTTCCGCTTTGCCGGCGACTTGCTGGCGGTCAACACGCCGGTGGGAGGCGATCTGCTGGTGGATGTGCAGGTGCCCGAGGTGTTCACCCCCAACGGCGATGGGATCAACGAGACGTTGACCATCACCTACAAGCTGCGCGAGGTCACTGCCGAGCGGCCGGTGCAGGTGCGCATCTACGACTTGGCGGGTCGGCTGGTGGCGCATTTGCCCGTGCTCAAGGTGCGCAGCGGGGTCTTCATCCAGGAGTGGAATGGCCGCGACGAACAGGACGCGTTGGTGCAGCCCGGCACCTATATCTACGAATTGACGCTCGATTCCGAGGAGCAATACACCCAACGAGGCGTCTTTGCCATCGCCTATTGAAAGAAGCATAGAAGAGATTTTGTTTCAAAACGCTGAGCTTGAGTGTATACTTAAATTTCGCAACCTTTGAACTGCACACTGTATTGATGAAGCAGCAAGGAGGAAGTTATGGCAGGCATCGTGTTGCTCTGTCTTTGCAGCGTCTTACTCGGTGCTGCGCCCGTGTTAGGGGGGACGGAATACCGCTTAGGTGGGACCGATGGCAATCCCTGGCAGGCTATCCTGGCCGGGGAAAGCATCTACCAAGCCTTTGCTGCCGACGGTCAAGTCGAGCGCCAAGTGTCCGTGGGCGTTTCGCCCTTTGGCGTGGGCGCTGATACCTTGATCGACTTTTCCGGCACCTCGATTCAGCCCCGGTTCATTGACCCATCCGTCAATATCGCCCGGGCCGATGTCAATGCCGGGAAGACTATCATTCCCCTGCCCTATATTCCCGGTTCCAGAGTCCTCAGCACAGATCACTGTATTTTCTGGGGCAATTTTCAACCTTCGATCAAGCTAATGCTGGATGGCGATCCGACCACGGCCACCTTCCGCACGTTTGTCCAAAAGGAGGGGGCTCCGCCGGGCGTAGGATCTACCTGGACCAATTCCGTGGTATTCGATTTTGGCGCGGGTGTGCCCATCAATCGCATTCGCTTCTTCCCCCGCCTGAGTCGCAGAGAGGATCACCAGTTGATCCAGACTATGGAGACACCTACGCCGGAGGTGGAGATCTTTGGCGAAGACAGCTTCTTGGCCAACTTCCTCGCTTGGTATGAAATCCGCACCGGCGACAACTCCATCGTCTTTGCCCCGGACCCCTGTAGCGGTAGCGGTAGTCTCACCTGCGCCGAGTGTAGAGCGGGGGCTTCCGGCACTGTAGCGACGAGCAAGCGGCGCACCGTTTTGGGCGACTTGCGGTGGGTGCGCAATAGCGATCCCCTGCTGACCGTACTCGAATCTACCCGCGAAAACCTCAATCCCGTCGTCGATATGCGCTTCCCCACGCGCTCGACCCGTTGGCTCACCTTGCGCACCTTCCCCCTGCGCGACTATGAAATCGCCGAATTCGAAATCTACGGCGACGGCTACGTCCACGAGACAACCTACCTAACGCCCATCCTCGACTTCGGACAACCCGTCACTTGGGGCAAAATACGCTGGGAAGGGGACATGCCCGACGGCACCCGCGTCGAGATTCGCACCCGCACCGGCCACACCCCCGATCCCCAACTTTACTTCGCACCCAATATCAACGACGAGCTTATACCCATCACCCGCACCCAATACGACAAAATCGACAAAGCCGCTCAACTGCTGCCCATCTACGATGCCGACAACTGGAGCTTCTGGTCGCCGCCCTACGACTTTGCCGCTGGCCTGCGCAACCCCAACCAGCCGGCCAGCGCCTGGCAGGACGGCATGCTGCTTTTGTCGCCCGGTCCCAGCCAATACATCCAAATCGCCATCAAGCTCTTCGCCGACTTCAATGCGGCCCCTCGCCTGGACCAACTCACTCTGCAGTTGAGCGAAACCCTGTCGGCACAGGCGCTCGTCGGCGAGATCTGGCCTATTGAGGTCAACTCCTTTGACCCCACGCCCTTTACCTATGTGGTCTTGCCCACCCTCAACGACGACAACGCCGGCTTTGACCGCTTGGAAATCCTCACCCACGTCCGGGTGCATGCGGTGCGTGCGGTGCGTCTGGATGGGCAGCCGGTGGATCTGGATGCGTTCGTCCCCGACCTGCTCGATGATCGCCTGATTGTGTCCTTCCCGCCGCTGACGGGCAGCGCCGACAACTTCAAGCAGGTCGAGGTCGACTTTGACGTGCCCGTGCTGCGCTTTGGCACCGAGTTCAGCGGCTGGGTGTTCAACAGCACAGATCCCGATCAGATCCGCCAGCGCATTGATCCAGGCAACGCCACGTTCCGCTTTGAGGGCGACTTGCTAGCGGTCAACACGCCGGTAGGGGGCGATCTGTTGGTGGATGTGCAGGTACCCGAGGTGTTCACCCCCAACGGCGATGGGATCAACGAGACGTTGACCATCACCTACAAGCTGCGCGAGGTCACTGCCGAGCGGCCGGTGCAGGTGCGCATCTACGACTTGGCGGGTCGGCTGGTGGCGCATTTGCCCGTGCTCAAGGTGCGCAGCGGGGTTTTCATCCAAGAGTGGACCGGCCGCGACGGAGAAGATGCCTTGGTTCAGCCCGGCACCTATATCTACGAATTGACGCTCGATTCCGAGGAGCAATACACTCAACGAGGCGTCTTTGCCATCGCCTATTGAAATCGGAATCTTTCTTGACACCCTATTCCTTTAGCATTTAATTAGGGCATCTTTCCAGTGGTCCTTTGAATAGAAAGGAGGGGATTTAGGATAAGGATCGGGCTCGAATCGAGTTGATAGGGGTTTTTTCTCTCCTATCGTCAAGAATCCTTCTCTCTCTAACTGAAAGGTTCATGATAAGATGAAAAGGAAGATAGCTATTTTGTGCAGTGTCTTTCTCGTCTTTGGGACCATTTCGGTGGCAAATGCACATTTGCCGCCGGGCGAGTTGTTTTTTGCTGCACAATTTCCAGATAACCTAGTTCCCACTATAGATGGGGACCACAGCGATTGGGACATTCTTCCCGAATCGCCTTATTCGATCTTCAATGATCGGCTTTTCGATCCCGCCCAGTTCCAGCAGGCGGCTCGTGGTGAGGTCGATATCTCCGATGCCAATATCCGGCACCGGTTTGGCTGGAATGAGAATTCCAACATGATCTACCTCGCCAGCCAAATTTACGACAATATCCACAACATCGACCGCCCCTTTGGGAAATGTCACTGCCACGATGACAACTGGGAAATAGAAATCAACCCAGATCATTCTGCCAGTGAAGAGCAAAACCTCGAAGGGAATCCCGTCAACAACATCAGCTACAAGTGGGTCGTACCACCACTAGATGGGGTTTATCAGTCGATTGAGCCCATCGGCGATCTAGCTTGGTTGTCGGACGATACCGAGTTCGTCGACATGAGCTGGTCTTTCACCGGTGAACAATTCGGCGAATCGACGTACTTTTACGAGATCCGCCTCATTCCGATCGATGCCCTCCCCCGGGAAGGCGCGACCCCGGACAATTCGTCTATCCACGACTTGGAAGAGGAAGAAATCATCCATATGTCGGTAACCATGGGTGATATCGACGTCGAAGAGGCAAACCACGCCTACAATGGCTTCTGGTCTTTGTCGCCGGAGAGCTGCTGTAAAGGCGTCAACGACTTCGTGATGGCACCTGTCGAGCCCGCACTGGAAGAACTGTCTGCCGCTACTGCTGTTGAAGAGACCAGTTGGGGGCATATCAAGGCCGGTTTCGACCGCTAGAGGTCCCGATTTAAGCCGTTACAATGTCTCCTGGGCAGGATGCCCGGGTTTTAAAGCTCCTGTTTCGCGCCATTTACGGGTGGGAAACAGGAGCTTTTTTATGCGTCGACCAGCCCTCGTTGTCTACTGTCCAGATTGATTTCCCTTGGCGTTATGCTCCAAACCATCATTCACTCCACCAAATTTCAGATTCTATCCATTTTCTTGCTAGCGTTGGTACTGCGTCTATTCTACCTAGCGGCCATACGCGACGCCCCCTATTTCCACACGCTTGTCATAGACGCCTTTGAATACGACCACTTAGCCACCCAAATCCTGCGGGGAAACTGGCTCCTCGACCCAGCCGTGGACATGTACGTGCATGGCCCCCTCTACCCGTACCTACTCGCCCTGCTCAAAGTAATCGGCTTCGACCATTTAGGCATTCTCCTGTTTCAAGCCGTGCTGGGCGCGCTGATCTGCGTCCTGATCCACCGCGTGGCCAGCTACCTTTTTCCCCATCCCATCCCCTTAGTCGCCGGTCTGCTAGCAGCCGGGTACTGGCCCTTCGTCTTTTACAACGGCCAACTCCTAGCCACAACATTAGTCATTCTCGTCGGATTGGGCTTGGCGGTCCTGCTCCTGCACTATGCGCCCAATCTGACCTACGGCAGCGCAGTCGGTGCCGGAATTCTGCTGGGCCTGCTGGTCATGGGACGCAGCAACACCCTGCTGCTGTTGCCCTTGCTCTTGGGATGGATCTACCAGAGCGCCGGTGGTCTTCCCAAGCGCCGGGTCACTTTAGTCTTAGCCTTTGCCCTGACCTTCTTCCTCATTCTGCTTCCCTTTTTCCTGCGCAACTATCAGGTCCAAGGCACGCCCATACCCTTCCAGGGCGGCTTCAGCTTCTATTTAGGCACCAATCCCGAAGCCGACGGCACCCCTTATGTGCGCCAAGGAGCCCATTTCCAACGTCTCGAACTCATGCCTCTCCAACAGGGGTTTGACACTCCAGCGGCAAAGGGGGCCTTTTACACTGCCGAAGGCCTGCGATTTATTTACCGCGAGCCTCTGGCCTATTTCCATCTGCTCTATTGCAAATTTCGGCTCTTCTGGAACGCTTTTGAGATCCCAGTAAGTGCGGACCTGCGCTATTACGAGACGCACTTTCCGCTCTACCGGCTTTTCTTACTCAACTTTGGCCTAGTGGTGCCTTTTGCCCTAGTAGGCGTATTGTGGCATTGGCGATGGACCTCCGCCTATACCCTGCCGCTCCTTTTCGTTCTGGCCTATCTATCCACCGGGCTCTTATTCGCGGTGTGCGCTCGCTACCGCTTGCCCGCCCTGCCCTTTTTACTGGTCTTTGCTGCCGCTGGAATTTGGCGTCTGAAGGAACTGCTGACCACCCGGGCCGTTCCACGCCTCGGCGTTTTTCTGCTGCTGCTGGCAGCGGCCTTCGCCCTAGTGCACACTGGGGTGGAGCCCCGGCAGGTGGACCATTTGCGCTCTCCTTGGCTGCTGGGCCATACTCAATTGCGCAACAAGCAGTACGACCAAGCCGTACAGACCTTTACGCGCGGCCTAGAGCAATTTCCCGATGACTCCGACATCTACAACAGCTTGGGCGTGGCCTACCAGTACTTGGGCAAGTCTGACGAAGCCGAAGCGGCCTTCCTACGCGCAGTAGAGCTAGTCCCCGATCACGCCAAACCCTGGTTCAATTTGGGCAAACTCTACCTGAGTCAGCGACGTTTGGAGCAAGCGCGGCACGCTTTTGCGCAAAGCCTAAAACGCGATCCCCGACCAGCCAATGCCCATCCGGCGTACCACAACTTGGGCTATGTCTTCTTCTTCCAAAAAGACTTTCAACAAGCTCGCCAAGCCTTTGAACGGGCGCTGCACAACAGAGAGACTGCCCAAACCTATTACAGTCTCTCCCACGTCTTTGCCAATCTGAATCTGATAGCCGAACAAATCCACGCCCTCGAACAAGCCGTCCGGCTCAAACCCGACTTTGTCCCTGCCCATCGGAACTTAGGTGCACTCCATATGCAACGGGGCTCCTACGAGGCAGCGGAAAGCTTCCTGCTCCAAGTCATCAAATACGATGCCCAATCGATCACAGCCCATCGCAATTTAGGCGTCCTCTACGAGAAAATGGAGCGAACGGAACACGCCCGCCTAGCTCGTGCTCGGGCAGACCAATTGCAGCGCTCAGGTGCTGGCCATTAACTGGGCTTTTCAAAAGCGGATGGTAAAACGGGTCGGCTCGTCTGGAGGGCTTTCGAGGGAAAAGGCAAAACCGTGCCGGCTCAAAATCTCCTGCACCAACGTCAGGCCGAGGCCGCGCCGGTTTTCCTTGGTGCTGAAAAACGGCGTGAACAGGCTCTCAGCCGCTTCCGGGTCGATACCCGCGCCCGTATCCTCGACCACGGCAAAGGCCCGGTCTTGGAGCTTGCCTAGACGAATGGTTATCCTGCCGCCTTCGCCAATGGCCTCCACTGCATTTTTCAGGATATTGACAAACGCCTGCTCCATCTGGTTTTCGTCCATGGCGATGGGTTTCAGGTCCGCCTGAATATCCCAGTCCCACTCGATGTTGCGGCGCTCGCACTCGGCGCGCATCAGCACGGCGATGTCGCGCAACAGGGCTTCCAAGTCCACGGGCTGCAAGTGCGGTGCCGGCAGTTTGACCACCTCGGCAAAGCTGCGCATGAAGGCGCTGAGATGATCGATGCGGTCGCTGGCCACTTGCAGGGCGTTTTCAAAATCGCCGCGGTCGGCCTCCCGCAATTGTTCCTTGTAGTTGAGGCACGAGTGCAGCAGGGAATTGACTGCTCCCGTTGAATTGTTCACCTCGTGTGCCAACAGGCGGATGACTTTCTCGTAGGCCGCCTTCTCCGACAGGCGCAATTCCTCGGTCAATTCCTCCATCAGGATAAAGCTGCGCGGAAATCCCTGGTCCAAAAACTGCGCCTTGTGACAACGCACTCGCTGCCCTTGCACCGGCAGCACCTGCGACTCACCGACGGCCAAAGCGTGCAAGGCACAGGCAAATGCCGTGCCCAACTCGTCCAATGACTGGCCGACCACCGCGCTTTCGGCTAGCCCCAGCAGGCGGCTAGCGCTGGGATTGACTAGAGCGACCTTGCCATCGAAGTCGAGGGTGATAATGCCCGACGGTGAGGCCGTCAGGATCTTGTCCATGAAGTAGTGCTGTTCCTGTAGCCGCGTGCGCTCTTCGCGCAATTGGTCGATCATGCGGTTGTACACGCGCACGAGCTGATCCATTTCCGGCTGGCCCACTTCGACGAACTTGCTGGTAAAATCGCGCTCGCCGATGAGTTCGGCACCCGTGCGGATCAGATCGAGCGGCACCCAAAAATGCTGGATCAAGCGCACGCCGACGGCAAAAGACAGGATGAAGAATGCCTCGATCCCCAACAGCCAAAACTTTTCTTCGCGCAGCAAGTACCCAGCAAGCCCCGCGAAGACGAGGTGGATCCCGATCAGGTAGAGGATGAGTTTGGTGCGCAGGCTCAAGGGTCGATCCCGTATTTCTCAAAGCGGCGGTACAGCGCCGCCCGGCTCAAACCCAACGCCTGAGCCACCCGGCTGATGTTGCCTTGGTAGCGCTCCATGCAGCGGACGATCATCGACCGTTCCAACTCGTCGAGGGTCATGGTGCCCGGAGCGGGCAGGTCGCCCGATCCGCTCTGACCTTCCTCAGGCTGCATCGACAGGGCCGCGGAGAAGTCGTCGGCCCCCAACACACGGCCGGGACTCATCAGCGCGGTCCGTTCGACCAGTTGCTTCAACTGGCGGATGTTGCCCGGCCACGGCAGGGTTTGCAACCAACTCAAGGCCGCGGCGTCGATTTCCAAGTCGCGGCGGTAGGCTTGGGCCGCGCCCAGCGCAAAGTGGCGCGCTAGCAGCGGGATGTCCTCTGGCCGTTGGCGCAGGGGCGGCAGGTGCAGGACGATGAGGTTGAGGCGGTAGAGCAAGTCCTCGCGGAAGGTGCCCGACTCGACCAATTCCAGCAGGTTCTGATTGGTCGCCGAGATCACCCGCACGTCCACCGAACGGGTCTTGCTCGACCCCAGCACTTCATAGGTCCGATCCTGTAAAACGCGCAGGAGCTTGACTTGGCAACTCGGAGCCAAGTCGCCAATCTCGTCGAGGAAGATGGTGCCGCCATCGGCCAACTCAAAGCGGCCGGTGCGATCCTGCCGCGCGTCGGTGAAGGCCCCTTTCACGTGCCCGAACATCTCGCTGTCGAACAGGGTCGAGGAAATGCCGCCGAGGTTCACTTTGACGAAGGGCTGCTCGCGCCGGCTGCTATTGCGGAAGAGGGCTTGGGCGATTTCGTCTTTGCCGGTGCCGCTCTCGCCGGTGATCAGCACCGAGGCGTCGGTGGGTGCGACGCGGCTGACGACTTCGAGCACCTTGAGCAGTTGGGGGTCCGCGCCGATGATGTTGGCGAAATCGCCTTGGCGATCTAGTTCCTCTCGCGTGATGGTGCGCTCGGTGGCGGGCGTTGCCGCGGCCAAGCCCAGCGCTGTTTTCACGGCCTGAAGGATCTGTTTGTTGGTCCAGGGTTTGGTGACAAAATCCGCGGCACCGGCCTTGATACCCTGCACGGCGAGTTCAATGGATCCCCAAGCCGTCATCAAAATGACCGGTACACTGGCCCATCGCTGCTTGATCTCTTGCAACAATTCCATGCCCTCCTCGCCGCTGGTCTGGCGCGAGAAGTTCATGTCTTGCAAGACCAGTTCGCACCCGCCGCGCTCCAGCCATTCGAGGGCTTCCGCCGGAGACGCGGCAGTCGCGGTCTGGTACCCAGCCTGCTTGAGCAGCAGGGACAGCGACGTGGTCACGGAAATATCGTCATCGACGACTAGGATCATTGCCCAGTCCTCATCTGCGGCGGCGGCGACGTTCGGGTTGGGTTCCCAACTGTACCATCTTCTCCATTTGGACACCATTGCGCACTAGTTCGAACGCAACCTCGGTGCCGGGTTTCATACGCCTCAGTAGGAAGTTTAGTTGGGATGGGGAAGTTATGGGTTTTTCTGCTAGGGTGAGCACGACATCGCCCTGTTCAAAACCGGCCCCTTGCGCGGGGCTATCGTCCTCTACTCGGCGGACGACCGCACCACTCTCGCCCTCGATCAACCATGCTCCAAACCAACCCGCCTCATCCGGGGAAAGATATTTCATACCACTCAAATCCAGCAGACGGAAAGTACTGGTTTGCTCGTCGTGAGCCACTCTGAAGGTCATCGTAACCTGATTATCCCTGTCGAATTCGCTAGTGGCCTGTTTTGCCCATTCCTTCCCATCGAAATACTGGACAAATAACTCTGGCCATTCGCCCGCACTCATATTTCTGAAGGCCAAGCGGTGAGTGGCTCTTTCCCTCGGAGGCTCAGACTCCCGGGGTGTCAGATAGTTAAGATAATCGTCCCCCGGGTACACTTTAATCCCGAACTCGTCGAACAACTCTGTGAACCACTGTAGCTCTTGGTGAGTTGAATCCGGGCCAAGTTCGAGTTCTGGGGGATAGCGCCCGTCCACCATATTTCTGCCTATAAGTTCGAGCTGATCTAGCAGGGTCGCTTGGAGCCTGTCGTGCTCAGCCGAGCGCTCGGCCACGACGATGGTCCCCTCAATGACATTATTGGTCTCGTCCGTCTCGGGCAGATTGTCTTCCTTGTCCAAGACCCAGCGATACGTGTACGTCCCCGGTTCGGTCGGCTTGAAGTGATAATAGCCTTCGGACATTGAGTAGGTACTAGTCCCGCCCGGCTCCAAACCTCCCGTGCCGTAATCGAAGCTGACGCGCTTGTCGTCAACGTACAAATCGACCCGATAGGTGCGGCCGGGAATGGCGTCGGTACCTCGGTTGGCCTGATGTTGGACGAATACGACTCCATCGCCGACCACTACTTCCTCGGGTACATGGACGACTTCGACGGCCACCAAATCGTAATTGCCCTCAGGTGCTTCTTCGAGTGGCGCGGCATACGCCGACGGCGCAAACAGAAAAACGGCTAACACGAGATAACGCATGGTCGATTCCTTCCTCATTCGTGATACGGGGCATCGGCCGGAGACGCGGCTGTCGCGGTCTGGTAGCCGGCCTGCTTGAGCAGCAGGGACAGCGACGTGGTCACGGAAATATCGTCATCTACTACCAAGATCATCGCCCAGTCCTCATTCGATTCGCGGGCCTGGTCGGCGGCGTTCGGGTTGAGTTCCCAACTGTACCGTCTTCTCCATTTGGACACCATTGCGCACGAGTCCGAACGCAACCTCGGTGCCGGGTTTCATACGCCCCAGTAGGAAGTTTAGTTGGGATGAGGAAGCCATGGGTTTCCCTGCTAGGCTGAGCAAGAGGTCGCCTTGTTCAAAGCCGGCCTCTTGCGCGGGACTGCCGTCCTCTACTTGGTGGACGACCGCGCCACCCCCGCCCTCGTTCTCGATCAACCATACGCCGAGCCAACCCCTCTCATTTAGGGAACGATAACTCACCCTGCTCGATTCCAGCAGACGGAAAGTACCTGTTTGCTCGTCGTGAGCCATTCTGAAGGTCATTGTTGTAGCCTGATTATCCCTGTCGAGTTCGCTGGTGGCCTGTTTTGCCCATTCCTGCCCGTCGAAATACTGGACGAATAACTCTGGCCATTCGCGCGTACTCGTATTTCTGAAATCCAAGCGGTGAGTGGCCTTTTCCTCCGGAGGAGCGAACTCCTGAGACGTCAGATAGTTATAATAATGGTCCCCCGAGTACGCTAAAATCCCGATGTCGTCGAACAACTCTGTAAACCACTGTAGCTCTTGATGGGTTGAATCCGGGCCAAGTTCGAGTTCGGGGGGATAGCGCCCATCCACCATATTTTTGCCGATGAGTTCAAGCTGATCTAGCAGGGCCGCTTGGCGTCTGTCGTGCTCGGCCGAGCGCTCGGCCACGACAATGGTGCCCTCAATGACATTATTGGTCTCGTCCGTCTCGGGCAGATTGTCTTCCTTGTCCAAGACCCAGCGGTATGTGTACGTCCCCGGTTCGGTCGGCATGAAGTGATAGTAGCCTTCGGACATTGAGTAGGTACTAGTCCTGCCCGGCTGCAAACCTCCCGTGCCGTAATCGAAGCTGACGCGCTCGTCGTCAACGTACAAATCGACCCGATAGGTGCGGGGAGGAATGGCGTCAGTGCCTCGGTTGGCCTGGTGTCGGACGAACACAACTTTATCGCCGACCACTACTTCCTCGGGTATATGGACGACTTCGACGGCCACCAAATCGTAATTGCCCTCAGGGGCTTCTTCGAGTGGCGCGGCATACGCCGACGGCGCAAACAGAAAAACTGCTAACATGAGATGACGCATGGTTGATTCCTTCCTTATTCGCGGTGAAGGGCCTTGGCTAGCCTAAGCGTCCGGTGAAATTCGTCCGAAACATCGTCAGCGGCAACATGTTGTCCGTCAACATCAAGGATTACATCCTTACATTAACAGTACCCCCAAAGTCAAAGCGCACCAAACTCACCCCCACGCCCCAGCCGGGCCGATCCAAACGCCGGGTAAAATCGAGGCGCAACAGGTGATACAGCATGAGCGAGACCCCCACCTCATGGTGGAAACTCTCCGCATAACGCGGATTGTGTCCCAGTTTGGCTCGCCGCTCTAGGTCAATCCACGTCCGCCCCGAAGCCCCGTGCACCACCAGCCCCGCACCCCGCATGGCCCAATCCCACAGTCCCAATAGCTCAAAGGGCGTGGTCTTGAAGTTATGCTCCCAATACAGGGCCGCATAGTGCTCCCCCTCATAGGGATGGCCGCGCACCGTGCGGAAAGCGCCAAACGGAGAGAAAAAGCCCATGCTGGCCTCCAAGCATCCAAAGCGCTGCATTGGCACATCGCCGATTGAGTATCCCGCTACCAGCCGCACATCGAGCGCGTTGGGCGTGACGCGGCGCTTGAGGAAGGTTTTGAAATGGCCGTCCAAGGCTAGGCGCAAACGGGTGAAGGAAAAGTCGCTGCCCAGTCCAGCACTGCTGTGCTCCACTCCCACTGCGACCCGCCGATTGGCCGTCAATCCAAAAGGCTGATACGGTCCGCCCCATTCGAGACCCGCCTCCACTGAGCGCAGCCGACCTTCCTCAATCGCCGGATTGGGTCGCGGCCTCCAGTCCCGATTTAACAGACTGAAAGCGGTCGTCTCCTGTAGCGAAGAATGCTCCTCGTGGTTAAAGCCCACCGCCAAGCCGACCTGACTCGGCAGGGCAAGATGAAGCCGTGCTCGCAACCTTTCATTCCAGTAATAATCGAAATAGTCGTCCAGGCCCAGCAGAAACTGGCCACTGTTGAGCAACGGGAAATAGCTGTCCGAAGGAACGCGCGGCACCGGTCCTTTCCCGTACTCCAGAGCGACCCTACCTGCTGTCCGCTGCCAGCCGACCCGGCCCCGGTAAGACCAGCGCTTCAGACCGACGTTGTATCCGGTAGCAACACCGGTCTCCAGTCCGCCGCCCAGACCCCGGTTTCCCTCCAGCCCCAGATGCGCTCCACCCACCCGGTCGTACCGCAAAGCGGGCTTCAGATTGACTGCTCCCCAGCGCGACGATTCCACTCGCTCCGCAGTCTTTTTCTTTCCCTGTTCCGTCCGCTCCTCCGTCTCTTCCGTTTGCTCCTTTATCAACAAACGGGCGAGGAATCCCGTCGGCTGGAAGGCCTTTTCGAACTGCATAGTGCTGTCGATGGTGGCATAAGCGGCTTGTTCCCGCGCCGACAGGGGTACCTTATCGGTCAACCGGACAAAGGAAGTGTCCTGGGCCACGGCCAGCGAATCGACCCGCAGAACTTCCTCGCTGGCGTAGAGCGAGTCGGGCATATCGACATTGACTTGGCAATCGCTCAGCCGCGTTATCACGTTGTACTTGATCGCGGGAAAGTGCAGCCCCACCGTGCTGATTTTTACTGCCATAGAAGCTCGGTAGTCGACCGGCAGCCACACCCCTCCGGCAAAGCCGCGGAACTGTTGTTGGTAGGCAAAATCCATGTGCTCGATCAGGGGCAGGGGAACGGCTGAGGTCGTGGTCGCCCGGTTAGGTGCCAGCTCTACTTCGAGCAAGGCAAAATCCTCGTCCAACACCGCGACGCGGCCGACAAAAGCGGCTTGCAATTTATTCTTTGGCTCAACCGAGATGTCGAATACCACCTTATCGTCCAAATAGCGCTGGCCGATCAAGTCGAAGCGGTAGTGCTTGAGGGCATCGGGATGGGTCGGCCCGATCAGGGTGTGGCCGATAAAGGGGATATCATCGTCGTAGAAATTCGCAAACCCCGCAAAGGCCGAGATGTATGCTTCTTGGGCATCCAAATTTTGGGTCACGCGTCTCGACTTGACCACTTCGCGCAGCCCCCGCTCCCGCTCCCAATAAATCTCCGAGGCCAATTCGCCGATCGAGACAATGCCTTCTTCGTTTTCCAAAACGCGCCGGGCATAGGCTTGTGCCTGATAGCTGGCCAAGCTGGGCCGCCATTCTTGTTTGCGGCGAATGACTTGGCGCATGATACCCTCGGCTGAGGTTTCGGCAGTCACCACGATGGGATCGAGCAGAAAGGGCACTGGCGTCAAGGCGAAATCGATCCGTTCCGCAGGGGCCGTCATCTCGCGCTCTTGGGAGACGTAGCCGATGTAACTCACTGTCAACGTCGCCGGAAGCTGCTGCACCTTGAGCGAGTACTCGCCCTCGTCGTTGGCTATGGTCCCGCGATAGGTGCCGGCTAGCTGTACGGTAGCCGCTGGCAGGGGCTGCCCGGTGGACGCGTCGGTAACGGTGCCACGCACCAGCCACGGTTGGGCATGGACTGGGGGGACGATCCATAAGGCGGCCAAGATGGCCATTGTTAAAAGCAACGTCGCGTTAATTTTTTTGTAGTCCATAATATCCCAAATCATTCGTGGTGAAGCACTGAATGCTCTACATCAAAGGCAAGGGAATGCTCAAAGTTCGCTCAACAGCGAGCCGATAACCGCATCGATCCTGTCGGTGCTATCAGAACCGAAACCATGGACATCGTAGATGACCTTGCCGTCGCTGTCGAGGATCACATTGCGCGGGTAACCCCGGCCGAAAATGCGCACGGCCTCGTCGTTCCCCAAAGCGATGTCATAGGCAAACGGATGCTCCTCTAAGAACTGCTTCAACTCCGGCCCTTCGTTGTCGGCGATGGCGAGGAATTCGATGTCGCGGTCTGCGTACTTCTCAACCAATTCGTTGAGTTCGGGAATCTCAGCAGCGCAAGGCGGACAGAAGGTTTGCCACCAGTTGATGACCACGGGCTTGCCGCGCAGCGCCTTCAACTCTATAGCACTGCTGTCGAGCCGAGTAACAGTGACGTTCGGCATCTCGAATCCCACGGCGAGAGCGACCGTTTGATCGCTGCGCTCGATCACTAGCTGATCTCCCGTCGCCGACACATGGGATAGCTTGTAGGCCTGACCGTCGATCAAGAAGGGTTCGTTGACCCAGAAAGCCTCGTCCTCCAGCTTCTCGGTTTGGCCGTACAGACTGGTCAGGAATACGCCGTCCCCGTCGCGGTCAATCACGAGCTGATGTAAAGTAAGCCCCTGTGAGTCGTCGGGTAGGGTGTAGGTCAAGAAACCTGGAGCCCTCAGCAGTGCCAAAGCATAGCGTCTTCCTCCGATGGTTGCCTGGCCCAAACGCAGTCCGAATGGGCGGTGCAACACGTCATTCCGTTCGCGGCGGATAAAGAGTTCGATCTTGGACTCAGGCGCTTGGCCAGCCGGGGGCACGGTCAACTCGGCTCTCAGGGCGTCATCACCTGGAACGTATTTAAAAGAACCTTTTGTCAACTGGAGTTGATGCGGCTGTGCAGTAGAATCGGCAACGACGAAGGCAATGTCCTGTCCGTCGTTATCCAGTCCCACTAAGACGAGCGGCTCAGCCGGCGAATCCCGGAACGATAGGCGGGCGTGTAGGGGCTCATGGATATCCAATTCGGCAACCGATGAGATCTCGGGTAGTCCTTCCGTCAGATATGGGCCAGTCAGGGCGCGACTCATATACGGCTGAAAGAGATGCTCTACGGAATCCTCGCGCACAGATTTCATGGCCACCGCGATACTCTCTGCTTTGATCGCTCTCACTGCCATCCCCCTTGTGGATGTGTAGAGTGTGTTTGGGTTTGTTCAGGCAAATGCTCGTACATATAATGAAACGCTCAAAGTTCGCTCAACAGCGAGCCGATAACCGTGTCGATTTGGTCAACGGTATTAGAACTGAGGCCCGTGATATCCAAGACGACTTTGCCTTCGCCGTTGACAATTACATGACGCGGATAAGCTGTGCCGAGAATGCGCATAGCCTCGTCATTCGCCACGGCGATGTCATAGATGAACGGATGCTTCTCCAGAAACGGCGGCAACTCCGCCATTTCGTTGTCGGCGATAGCGAGGAATTCGACATCGCGACCCTCGTACTTCTCAACCAATTCGTTGAGTTCGGGGATCTCCGCGATGCAGGGCGAGCAGGCGGTATGCCACCAGTTGATGACCACGGACTTGCCGCGCAGCGCTGTCAGGTCGATAGCACTGCTGTCGAGCCGAGTAACGGTGACATTCGGCATCTCAAAGCCCATGGCGAGCGCGACCGTTTGATCGCTGGGCTCGATTACTAACCGATCTCCTGTCGCCGACACATCGGCCAATTTGTAAACTTGATCGTCGATTATGAAGGGGTTGGTGATTTCGAACGCCTCGTCCTCCAACTCCTCGGTTCCTAGCATATAAGTCAGGAATACACCGTCTCCATCGCGGTCAATCATGAACTGATGTAAAGTCCTCCCCAGTGAGTCAACAGGTAGGGTATAGGCCAAGAAACCCGGAGACCTCATCATTGCTAAGGCATAGCGCCTGTCTCCGATAGCTGCTTCGCCCAAACGCAGTCCGAAGGGACGGTGCATCACGGAGCTACGTTCGCGGCTGATAAAGAGTTCGATCTTGGACTCTGGCGCTTGGCCAGCCGGGAGCACGGTCAACTCAGCTCGCAGGGCCTCATCGTCCGGAACGTATTCAAAAGGACCGCTTGTCAACTCGAGTTGCTGCGGCTGCGCGGTGGAATCGACAACAGCGAAGGCGATGTCCTGTCCGTCGTCATCCAATCCTAGTACGACAAGTGGCTCAGCCGGCGAATCTTTGAACGACAATCGAGCGTGCAGGGGCTTATCGATTTCTAGTTCGGCAATCGCTTGAATATCAGGCAGTCCTTCCGTTAGCTGCGAGCTAGTCAGGCCGCGCATAAGAAAAGGCTGGAAGAGATGCTCTACGGAATCCTCGCGCACGGATTCCATTTTCACCGTGATATTCTCTGCGCCGGCCGCTCCATAAATGAACGCCGTGGCGACGGTGGCGATGATGGTGATGGCAGATTTGATCGATTTCATGGCATCCTCCTATGGGATGTGTGTGAAGTACGTTTGGGTTTATTCGACCTTCAGACTGCTTTTCGAACAGTCACCTTCCGACTCATTCGTGGTGCAGTGCCTCGACTGGCCGTATCCGGCAGGCTAGCCGACCCGGATACAGGCTGCACACGATCACGAGGCCGTAAATTATTAGGGCTGCAAGGGCTATACTGAGTGCGTAGATTCCGCCGGTGTAATCGAGCAGTTCCAGTAGCGGGAGTTGCAAGACGAGCAGCAGACCGGCGATTACGCCGATGCTGGCGACTACGAGTATCTCGCCCGTCAATTGCGCGTAGATACTGGCCGCCGACCCGCCCAAGGCCCTTCTCAGGCCAATCTCCTCGGTTCTTAGCGTAGTCCGCTGCCACAGCACGCCGCTCAACGACAGCGCCACCATACCCAACATCAACACCGAGACAACCCCGGCGGCGAACAGATACGTCAAGGTCAACTTGAACGACGAGGCGCGATCTTCCTCTAAGGTCGTAATATCTACTATGTACCACGGGGCCATGGCCTTGAGCCGCTTGAAAATTTGCTCTTGGGCCGCCAACGGGGTGTCAGGACGCACTTTGACCACAAAATGGACACGATGAGAGTAATCGTCTTCCAAGCGAGCTAACATGAAGAACCCAGTATCGGATAATTCCCCTCTGCGACGATAGGCGGAGACCACCCCGATGACCCGTCCGTCACCGTCATCCCCCCCCCACTCTTCGATCTGCTGGCCAATGGGATCTTCATGGCCAAAGAGTTCCTCGCTAAGTGGCTGGGTTATCACGAGTGGCTCCCAATCTAGAGCCGCGTCCTCTTCACCAAACCACCGCCCGCTGACCAACTCGAGATCGAACACTTCGTGGAACTCATCCGAAACATAACCGTGATCAACCCTTTGTCCGCCTATGTCGCCACTGTACTGAGAGAAACCATAGGGGATTGCTGCCCTATCCACCGCGGCTACCGACTCGACCCAGTCGAATTCCTCTAGGGCCTGATAGATCTGTCTGCGGCTGGGCACTTCCGCCTCGCTAGGCGCTGGCCGCGCTCGATCCTGCCTGAATTCCACAGCCCATCGATCTTCGTAGGAAAATCCGAGAGGCTGCCGGTAAGTGTTGACTTTGTCCACGGCGAGAGAGGCCGTGATAAAGACGATTAGAAAAGAGATGAATATCTGGAAGGCGGTTAGCGCGTTCGCCCTTTTGCGGTTCCAAACTAGCTTGCAGAGATGGAGTATCATTGCTTCCTCCTTCTGAGGGCCTCTACGATATGCAGGCGCGACATTCTCCAAGCCGGATAGATACCGGAAAGCAGACCGAAGACTAAGGTTATCACCAAGCCGTAGAAAAAGATGCGATGGTTCAGGTGGAATTCGGCGTATTGCACAATGTTGCTGGCACCGAGTGCTTGTAGGACGAGAAACGTAAGCACCAGCCCTAAAGCACCGCCCAAGAGCGTGAGAATCGCGTTCTCCACCATGAATTGCCCCACTAAGGTGCGCGAAGACCCGCCGAATGCTTTGCGTACCCCAATCTCAGAAGCGCGCTCCAAGATGCGAGTGCTGTTGATATTGACCAAACTGACCACCGGCAGGAGCATGAAGAGCAACCCCAGACCGCCAAGCATCAAGAACACCATATCGGTAGTCCTGTCGTCGAAGCTCCTAGTAATGGATATGCTACGCGTAGTCTCTTCTAACAGCGTTGCAGGACCGCCGATGAGGCGGTTGAGGTGGTCGGAATCGGGATATTCGATCCGGGTCAGCACATCGGCGAATTCCTCTTTGATAAGCGGTACTTCTGCCGCATTGCGCGCCAAGATCAGCGCCTGAGAGTTGCCGAATATCGAATCATAACGCAGGTACTCGTCCGTTTCGCGGGTGCTGATGGGCACCCAGATATCGGCAAAGGACGCCACGCGGAATACCGGTACATTGGGTACAACCCCTACCACGCGAAAAGAACGCCCTTTGACTTCGATGTACTTCCCCACGGCCTGCTCTCCCCCGAAAAACACCCGGCGCGTCTCCTCATTGATCACAGCCACTCGTTGGGCCTCCTCTACTTCCTTTGTGGTATAGGGACGGCCTTCGAGGAAGTCGAATTCGAGTATCTCCCAGAACGCTCCGTCCGTGTACTTGAGGTCGGATTCGATCTTCACGCCCTTGCGATACGTTACTTCCGGGGACCAGAAGCTTGTGGAAATGGACACCTTTTCCGCATGATCTAGCGAGGACACGTACCGTTCCAAAAAGGCGTAGCTAGGTGCCTGGATATACCTGCCTGGGCGGTCTGTGTGCTCTCCTGTGAGAATCTTCATGCCGAGCGTCCGATCCGCCCGCGTCTCTGGCGGGAAGGAGCCAAAGACGTGGTCGAGCAAGGCCGTCGCCACCATCAGCACCATGAGCGTGAAGCTGATGGTAACGAGGCTGATGCAGGTAAAGACCTTGCGCCGCAACAGGACCTTGAGCGCCATTTTGATGTAGTTCTTCAGCATGATCGCCTCCCGTAGATAGAATTAGTCGTGGTGTAGGGCCTCGACCGGCCGCACCTTGGTAGCCAGCCAACTCGGATAAAGACCGCACAGCAACACCAGCAGATAGAACGCAAGTGCCGCCGTCATCAGCCCCAAGGCCATCACATAAGGCGGCACTAGGGTTTCCCACAGCAGGTCCAATAGCTGGAACTGGACAAACGGCACACAGCCGAGGACAACCGCTATCGTCACCAGCACCGCCAATTCGCCCAAAAATTGTCCGTAGACCCAGCCGCCCGGAGCCCCCACAGCCCGCCGTATTCCGATCTCTCGGGTGCGGCGACGCACGTTCTGCCACATCAGACCGATCAGCCCCGAGACCACCATGAGCATTATCAGACCGCTGAGCATGGCCAGTCGCTGTAGATTACCGAGCTTTCGCTGACGACTAGCTTCCAAGCGATCCATCACCGACGCAACTATGAGCCGTGCGTCATACTCATCAGGGACGAGTGCGTGGACCCTAGCTTTGAGGGTTTCTTCAAAAGCTGGCCCAGCACCCGGATGGGACTTTACGAGGAAGTTAAATTCCGAGACAGACCTCTGAGACGGATTATTGGAAAGCTGACTGAACATGAGGCCCGGCACCTCGACGTCCTCGTAGCCCCTGTAAAGACAAGTCTCCACGACCCCGACCACGCGAGTATGGGTGAGACCATCAACTCTTGGTGAGTCGCCAAGTGCTTTGCCCAAGGGATCTTCGTCGCCGAAAAGACTGCGGCTCAACTCTTGGTCAATGACTACTGTCCACCAGTTTAAGGCGGCGTCTTCGGGTTGGAACCAACGCCCGCTGAGTAGCCGCAGCCCCAAAACCTCTATACCCTCGTCCGAAATAGAAACGGAACCGATCCCGTTTACCGAAAAGACCGAGAACGGCGGTGAGGAAACTTGGGCCACTCCCTGAACTCCGTCGAGTGCCCGAAGCTCCATCCCCGTGAGCTCGATGCTGCGCCGGATCATTGCCTTGGCGTTATCATCTTGGTTCCGTCCAAAATCCCGGTCCTGTACCGAGACGATCCACAAGTCTTCAGCCTCGAATCCCAATGGCTTCGAATTCTCTATGGTGAATAGCACCCAACCAGCGACCAAGAGGGTAAACACCAGAAACGACAGGAAGAGTTCGCCAACGAGCAGCAGATAGGTCCGCCGCCGGTTCCACGCCAAGCGGCACAAATGGGCAAGCATCAGTTTTCCCTCCCGGTCAAAGCTTGGACGGGGTTCAGGCGCGCCATTTTCCAAGCGGGATAGGCTCCAGAGATTGCCCCGAAGACCACGGCCATCAATAGCCCATAGAAAAAGGTGCGGAGCAATACCCCAGTATCTAGGTACACATGGAAAGAGAGAGCCATTACTCCCCAGACGCATGGCAGGCTCAACGCCCCGCCTATTAGAGTGAGCAGCACGTTTTCCATGACGAACTGCCCCATCAAGGTGCGGACTGAGCCGCCAAATGCCCTGCGCACACCGATCTCGGCCGCTCGCTCCTCAATACGACCGATGTTGAGATTGACGTGGTGGAGTGCCGGCAGAAGCATGATCAGCAGCAAGCAAATTCCCACTACGATCATATTCTGCCAGACATGGATAGTAACGAGTTGCTGTTTGTTCCCGCTTGTTACAAAGTCTCGGGCAGACAAACCGCCGGCCACGCCGAGTATCCATCCCTCAAATTTTGTCAGCAGTGGAGCGGCTACCTCAACGCGGGCCGAGCGGGCATCGGGCGGCGGCTCCACTTGCTCCAGCACCGTGACGAATTCGGTCTGTATCAGCTCTATATCTGCCGACTGACGCGCCAGCACGGCCGCGGCAAAGTTTCCAACGATCGCGTAAGAACGCCATTTCTTGGGAGGATCGGTGGTCACCGGCACCCAAACATCGGAGTACGTGTTGCCGCCGATAGGATCGGCCACCACGCCGACGACGCGATAATTCTCGCCATCAATGGGCACACTCTTGCCTACAACGGCCTCTGAGCCGAAGAAGCGCTTGCTAAAGCTGGCCTTGATTACAGCGACAAAATCGCCGGACTCCACCTCATCGTCGGTATAGGGCCGGCCTTGGCGAAAATCGAAGCGAAAAACCTGCCAATAGGCCCCATCAGTCAGCCTCACCTCCACAGAGGCATCCTCGCCACCGTCGCGCAAGTTCCGGTAACTGGGACTTCTGGAAAACACCGTCGCGTTTTCCGCAGTTTCCAGCCGACGCACATAGCGGTCCAGAAACGCATAACTGGCCCCGCTGCTACTAGCGCTAGATCCCTGCTCCGACGTCTGTAGCACGTATATGCTACGGAGGTACAGGGTGCGGTCGGCGTGGACTTCGGGTGGTATCGGCCCCACTTCTTGGTCGAAAATGATCACCGCGAACATCAGCACCACGAGGGTGATACATATCCCGAACAAGTTGACGGCAGTGAAAAACTTGTGCCGCCAAAAGACCTTGAGGGCGATTTTGATGTAGTTCTTCAGCATCTCGTCCTCACTGGACCTGTCGCCCGTCGAAGAGCCGCACCGTGCGCCCGGTGCGGTCGGCCAAGCGCTGGTCGTGCGTCACCATGACGATGGTGGTGCCCTCTTCGTTGAGCTGGTGCATGATGCCCATGATTTCGTCGCCCATCTGGCTGTCCAAATTGCCCGTCGGCTCGTCGGCCAGCAGGATGTGTGGATGCGCGACAATGGCCCGGGCCACAGCCACGCGCTGCTGCTGTCCGCCCGACAATTGAGACGGGAAGTGCTTCACCCGCGAACTCAGCCCCACCCGGTCCAGTGCCTTCAGCGCCATCTGCCGCCGCTCCTTGCCCGACAGCCCTCGGCGATAGAGCAGGGGAATCTCCACGTTATCGACCACGTTCAAATCGGCGATTAGGTGGAAACTCTGGAAGATGAAGCCGACTTCCTCATTGCGGATGCGCGCCAAGTAGCGGTCGGCGTAGGAATTGATGTGGCGTCCGTTCAGGCTCAGGTCGCCAGCGGAAGGTTCGTCGAGCAGGCCGATGACGTTGAGCAGCGTGCTCTTGCCCGAGCCGGACGGCCCCATCACCGAGATGAACTCCCCCTCGTCAACGGCGAAGTTGATATTGCTCAAAGCCAAGGTCTCGACTTGCTCGGTGCGGTACACCTTTTCGATGCTTTCGAGTTTAATCATGGCAGTCTCCTTTATTTGATCTGGACTTCGTCCAAGTGCAGGTAGTCTTTCACATCCGAGATGATCACCTCGTCGCCTTCGATTAACCCTTCTTCCACCTCGTAGTACTCGAAATTGGCAATGCCGATGCGCACCTCGGTCTTCACGGCGGTTTGGCCGCGCACTACAAAGACCTCGTGCAGGCCCGCCCGCCCGCTGATGAACGGCCCCCGCTTGAGGCGCAGGGCTCGGGCCTTGCGCGCGGTGACGATATAGGCGTCCACCCGCTGGTTGGGTCGCAGCAGCGCGTGCGCTGAATCTTCTAATTCGACTTCAAGCTGGATGATCCCACCTTCAACCGTGGGCAGGATGCGGGCGATGTGGCCCTTTACGTATTCTTCTTCATTAATGCGCGAGCGCACCCACAGCCCGGTCTGGAGCCGGCGGGCGTGGATATCGGAAACAGTGACATCCACGCGGAACGAGCTGAGGTCGGCGATGCGGGCGATTTCTTGGCCCTGGCTGATGGAAGCGCCGACTTCCGGCGCAATCGCGGTGAGCACGCCGTCTCTGTCGGCCCGGATGTGGGCGCGCTCCAAGCGGCGGCGGGCCTCCTCGACCTCGCGTTCGAGGATATTCATCTCCAATTGCAGGGCTTCCAACTGGGCCTGGGTGGATTCGACGAGGTTGCGGCGGTCTTCTTCAAGCTGCTGCAATTCTATCTCAGCGCGCTGTTCTTGCAGGTGCGCTTGGCTCAGCTCTTCCTCGGAAACCGCGCCAAAACCCTGTAATTCGCGGAGCTGCGCAGTGCGGGTCTTAAAACGCTGAAATTCCAAGTTCTTCAGCTTCCAGCGCGTGTCCAGATCGCTCAGCCTTTTGCGTTCGTCCAATTCTAGTTGGGTGCGGCGGTTCTGCTTGAGGGCCAACTCTTCGGCCCGCTTCTCGACGTCGAGCCGCGCGGCGTTCAAGTCCAGTTCGACGATGGGCTGTCCCTGCTGCAACATGGCCCCCGGCTTTTGCAGGATGCGCACCAGCCGCGTATTGATGGGGCTGAAGATGATCTGCTCGAACTGGGGTACCACCGTGCCCGAAGCAGTAATCGTCTCTTCCACTGCGCCCCATTGCACCTGCGCGGTGCGAATGCGGTCGGGGTCCAGCGCCGGTCTGATCCAACTGGGCAACCAAACAGAGAGCCAGAGGAGCGCAGCCACTCCCACCACTGCATAGGCGATGCGCTTGCCGCGCTGGCGTCGCAGGAAGGTGGGATCTATTGGGCGGTCCATTGTGTCCATGAGGTTCATACCTCCGCTTGTCTTTTGTATAACAAATTCCGTGCCAAAGAGACAAATGATTGTTTTTACTCAAGTTATATTTTTCGAGACAGGGCGTTTTTGTCCGCTTTTGAACAATCACTGTTCATTTTCGGACAGTCGTTCGGAATCGGGAGGGCACAAAAAAGGGCACCCACGAGGGGTGCCCTACGAACGCAATCGGCGCGGAATCTATTCGACCCAGTGGCGGAACAAGGGCTGGACTGGGGCGGGCAGTTCGGCGAAAACGGCGGCGGGCAGCGACGGCACGGCGTTTTCCTTGCGGCCGGTTTCATCGGACAGGCGGCGGCGCTCGTCCGAGCCGGGGCGCAAGACCTCGACATTGAGCCACCAAGGGGCGTAGCGCACGACTACCGAGGTGCGGGGTTGGTGCGAGCGGTTGGGCGCGGTCGCGTGCCACAGGCGGCTGTCGAGCACGAGCACGCTGCCGGCTGGGCCGCAGGCGTTTACTTCCGTGGGATACGGGGCCAGCGGATCGACGCCATTGTCGCCGGTGGGGTTGTTCGGGGAGCGGTGGCTGCCGGGGACGAGGAGAGTGCCGCCGTTTTCCTCGGTAAAAGGGGCCAGCATCCACAAGGTGGTCAAGTGGACCGTCGCGTCGGGATACGGCGCGGGGATATGGCCGGCGTTGTTCTGGTTGAAGGGCCAGTCGGCGTGCCAGCCGCCGCGCTCGTTGCCTGGGTAGTTGATCGTGCCGGTGGTGAAGGAGATGCGCGGATGATGGCCTAACATCGCGCCAACCAAGGCGAGGAGATTTTCATCGGCGAGAAAAGGCGCAAAGGACTGGTCGAAGTTGATCATGCCCGGCAGGTGGCCAATGCCGGATGGGGCTGCGGGATTGCGGTGTTCTGCGACCGCGGCCTCGACGCTCTGGCGCACGTGCTCGATTTGGTCGGCTGGGATGACGTCTTCGACCACGCACCAGCCGTCTAGTTTTAGGTGCAGAAGCAGTCGGTCTAATTGCATGAGCTCGCTCCCTGTCATCGGCTACATAATAGAATAGACTTTTGTTGGGGTGGCAATGGACGGATGGCTTGACAGCGATAGGATGGTCGTGGAGTTTGGAGCGCATGTCAATTTTGGGGGAGACCAGCGGATGAGCATGGAAGGGGCACCGCCCCTCTGGTTGGTGCTGCCGCTGCTGATGGAATTCGGCTTTGGGCAGGTGTTCAAATGGGCCTCGCAGCACCGGTGCTACGCTCCGACCGTGGTATCGACCAACTATTGGGTGCTAGCTTCCATTCTGCTGCTCTATCTGGGATTCACAGGGCAATTGCAAGTACCGGCCGGCGCAGTGAAGGTCGGCGCGATTACTGGCACGGTCTTCATTAGCTCCATGCTGTTGATGACGCGCTTGTTGCGGACCTTTCGGGTGGCCTCGGTGTTGACTGCTTTCCGCCTTGCCATCGTCGTGCCGGTAGGGTTGGGCGTGCTGTTGTGGAACGAGCCGTTGGGCAGCCTGCAACTGTTGGGCTTGGGCTTGGCGTTGGTGGCCGTTTTGTTGATGTCGCGGCACGCTGGGCACCAGACTAATGTTTCGCGCTGGGTCGCCACCGGGCTGCTGATATTGGTTTTCAGTATCCAAGGGATGAGCACTTCCTGTCTGCGCTGGGTGCATTACGCCGGCTTGGACGATGCCTATTTACAAGTGCTCATGGTCATCGGCTTTACCGCTGGGACTATTGGGGGCACTGTGTTGCTGTGGGAGGCGCGGCAGCGCGTTCGGCGCTTTGATTTGGCGGTGGGAGCTGGTATTGGGGTGTACAATCTGCTGGCCTTAATGGCCGTGCTGATCGCGCTCAAGCACGTGCCGGGCACGGTATTTTTCCCATTGGTGGGCTGCGGCGTTGTCATTTTGGACAATGTGACGGCACCGCTGTTGTGGAAAGAGCCGATCAGTCGGGCGGCCGTTTTGGGCGTGGGCATGGGGGTGCTAGCCGTAATCTTGGTAGTTCAATGAAACTAAACGACGAGGAGTGTGAATTATGAGTAAGCGCTACAAAGTCGGAGTCATCGGGCGCACGGGTGCCGGCGACTACGGCCACGGACTGGAAACCGTTTACCGGGACTTGGAGCAAGTGGATTTGGTCGCTGTGGCCGACTCCGATCCCGAGGGCTGCGCCGCAGCCGGCGAGCGCACGGGTGCCCAGCGGCTCTACGCCGATTACCGCCAGATGCTCGCCGACGAGGATTTGGACATAGTCAGCGTCTGTCCGCGGATGCCCGACTGCCACGCCGACATGGTCATCGCCTGTGCCGAGGCCGGGGTGCGCGGCGTGTTTATCGAGAAGCCGCTGACGCCCACTCTGCGCGAGGCCGACGCCCTGTTGGCGGCCTGTCAGGAGCACGGCGTCAAGACTGCGGTGGCGCACCGGCGCGCCAATCCCTACGAGGAGTACGGCAAAAAGCTGGTTGACGAGGGCGAGATCGGCCAGCTACAAGTGCTGCGCAGCCACGGCAAGTCCGACCGCCGGGCTGGGTCTCAGGATCTGATGGTCTTGGGCACGCACATGATGGACAGTATGCGCTACTTTGCCGGGGCTGAGGTGGTTTGGGCCCACGGGCACGTCACGCAGGATGGGCGCGAGGTGACGTTGGACGATGTGCGGGAAGGGGACGAGCGCATCGGCTTGATCGCCGGCAATGGGGTGGCGGCGTACTACGTTTTTGCGAATGGGGTGACCGCGCATTTTGAATCGCAACCGGGCTATCCAAAAGGGGCCAACAGCCGTTGGTTCGGTTTTGAGGCGCACGGCAGTGAGGGCATCATAGCCCTGCGCAATTCGCCCAACGGCGAGATGTACATCTATCGCCAGGGCATGTGGATCCCCGGGGAGGAAAACGGCACTTGGGAACGGGTGCTGTTGGACGAGTGGGAACAGTACTCAGCGGGCGAGCGCACGCATCAGAGCAATTTGATCATTGTGCGGGAATTGATCCAAGCCATTGAGGAGGATCGCCCGGTGAGGGTCTGTTCCAGCGGCGAGGACGGGCGAGCGGCGCTGGAAATGATCATGGCGGTACACGAGTCGCAGCGGTTGGGGACGCGGATGTCGTTGCCGTTGGCGAATCGGGAGAATCCGTATGAGACTTGGCGGCGGGAGGATGGGGAGAAGGCGATATAAAGTACTACGATCCTTGCCAGAAAATACATGCTAGACGCATTGTACCCTCATAAAAAAATCGTGCTATCTCAATTTATAACAAGGAGTTATGCAGAATCCCAGTCCCGCAATATGGGTTGCGACTTTTGCACTTGTACCTTAGTGTCAGGTAAGGGCATTACCCGAACCAATTGTTCGATTGCTTTGCTGTGGGATAATAGACCACTGGGGGCTACTATTATTGAAGAGGAAGCCGTCAACAGATGGAATTTGAATGGGATCCAGAAAAAGCCAAAGCAAACGAGCAAAAACACAATCTTACTTTTCACGAAGGGGCCACTGTTTTTGGGGATCCACTGGCAAAAACTTTTTCCGATCCCGACCACTCAGAGGATGAAGAACGCTATCTTACTTTTGGCCTGTCGAGATTGAATCGATTGGTAGTCATCTCGCATACCCAACGAGCCGGAAAGACGAGAATAATCAGTGCACGTTTAATGACGCGTCGGGAAAGGAAGATCTATGAAGAAGACTGATCCAGACGATCTGCGTCCAGAATATCGCCGTGAAGATCTCGGCCCTGGTGTCCGGGGTAAGTATTTGGAATCCTATCGGTCGGGGACAAATTGGGCTCTACTCCATCCAGACGTTGCGAAATCACTTCCCGCAGACGAGGCCGCTCCAAGCCTGAATGTCTCTGAGACTGGTGGCTTACTCTTCGAGCAGTATGGACGCCATATGCGTATCAGCAATACAAAGGACGCCAATGATCACAAGCAGTTTGCACTAGAATTGAAGGCTTGGGCTGAGAAGTACCACGAGGAGAGTGCAAGGGTCATTGCCGAATTGGAGGAATTTTTACACCAATTTAACACATTCGACATACTAGCCAACGTAAGCCTTGCCAACCTATTCATTGTTCCAGACAAGTTTGAGGAGCCCAGCCATAAAGGGTTCTCTGCATATGTAGAGTTCGTCGCACTTGTGGCACTGAAAGGGAGCTTTGTCGAAGCCCAAGCTCGAGATCCGAGGTCTGAAGATTTAAAGAAGATCCAAGATCTCGTTGACCAGATTTTCTCAATGCACTTCCAGTACACTCTAGCTCAGTCCATAGAAGAAGAGCCTACGGGTCCACCATCACCCCTTGAAACTCTTCAGTTCGCCGTTCGACAGAACGAATTGATGGTCCGTGGACCCGCTTATCCGATCCACTTGTTCGAAGTTTTAGAGGGTCTCTTTAGCCCGTTCGACACGGAACTCCTAAGACTTGGCGGCTTCTCTAGTGCCACCGCGCTTGGAGTGAGCGAAGCGATGAATGCCTTGGTCTCAAATCGGCTCGCCGAGAAGGGGAAGTCAGCTAGGGTACAGACGAGTGATCTTCTCCGGAAGATTCGTGCCCGCAAGCGTGACACGAGCGTGGACATAGGTCTCCCGGAGAAACAGGTCAAAGCCCTAATCCAGTTACCTGATCGTGAGATTCGTCGAAGGCTCGACGGATTCGCAGCAGCTTGTATATCTCATGGGATTGGCCAGACTGTTTCGTTTACAGCGGATGAACTGGCTAATCAGCAGGAAACTCCAGTTGATCAGATGGAAGCGCTTCTTCGGCACCTGTCGGCTGAGTTTGGCTCGGTCGACAGTAGGTTCTTCGCTCCGACACCTGATCATCTTCTTAAGAATAAGCCGCTCCTTCACCACGAAGGACGATATCTGTGTCCTACGCGGGTATTGCTCAACGGGGCTCTGCTGCCAACCATGGAGGGGCTGCTAACCACTTCAAGGCCTCGGCTAGCCGAGCGCTATAGAAAACATCGCCACGATCTGCTTCTGCAGACGGCCGTAGAGCGCCTTCTGAAAATATTACCTGGGGCCACTAGCGACATGAAGCTTCACTATCAGTTCGAAGGCGAGCAGCCCGAGCTAGATGCTCTTATCCAGTACGACTCAGTACTCTTATTACTTGAAGCCAAGGGTGCCCCACTGACTCCTCCAGCGCGTCGGGGAGCCCCAGATCGTCTCAAGCGGGATCTCCGGAGAGTAGTTGCCGATGCCCACAAGCAAGGCCATCGAGCGTTCCGCTTCCTCAGTGAGGGATCAGGAAGGTTCGCCAAGAAGGATGGGACCTCGTTAGAAGTTGATTTGAGGAGCTTTGAAGAGGTCTTCGTCGTCTCGCTACACCTTGAGCCGATTGGACACCTGACCGCGTTGAGCCATGCCATTGATGTGTTAGACCTGACTACACAAGAAGATGAGCAATCATGGATGGTAAGCCTATACGATCTGATGGTTCTTGCAGATATTATAGACATACCATCTATGCTTCCACACTACATCAAGAGACGATTGCGTGTAGCAAAGCAGGGGTTTGTTAATGCCCATGATGAGCTAGATCTCTTCTGTTACTACTTGCAGGATGGCCTCTTCTTTGATAGTAAGAACGACCTCGGAGAAGCCGACTCTCTTACTGTCTTAAGCCACACGGTCCCTCTAGATGATTACTATTTCTACATACAGGGAGAGCGGAGGCAGCGCGCCGAGAAGCCAAAGCAGAAGATGCGGCCTGTCTTTGAGTCTCTTGTTAAAGCAATTGAGGCTTCGCAACTGCCCTCACGTACAAGTGTCAACATGGCTCTTCTTGATCAGAGCGGCGAATCGCGAAGGGCTTTCTGTGATCTAGTTGGGACGGTGAGAAAGCGTTTCGCAAAGGACGGCAAGCTTCATGACGGATCGGTGTACTTCAAGGAAGAAGGTGGATGGGGAGTGACATTCATGTGCGGACCTAAAGAGAGGATGGAGATCTTGCATCAATACTGTAACAGGAAGAGAGATGAAATGGACGCTAGGGAGTGGTACGGTATCGCGGATTGTGGACGGAGATCGCCTCAGATATGCGGACTAGTCTGTGAAACCTAACCACCCCCAGACTGGCGCTGCACCATAACACGTCCACTTGTTTTGCGGCGCATTCGCGCTTTGGTCTTCGGCAACCTGTTGCGCGGATTCGCAAACCAGCAGAAGTTACGCGAAAATGAAAATCTACCAATTCAATGGCGATACAACCTTATAACTCATTACCGCAATATTAATAATGCTTGAGCACAAGACGACTATTACAAGAGTCGATTTCAGAGACTATAAGGCCTTTTCCCAAATGACTGTGCGCCTTCAGCACATGAACATACTGGTAGGGCCAAACAATTGTGGAAAATCCACTATTTTAGATGCATTTCGCACGCTGGATACAGCAATGCGGCGTGCTCGGAATAAATCTCCTGAACGAATCATTGGCCCCGAAGGTAGGACCCTTGGTTATCCTTTGGTAAGTGAATCACTGCCTATGTCAATCGAGAATGTCCACACTGATTATGAGGAGATACCCAGTTTAGTAAACTTTCGATTCTCTAATTCTAGCCTATTGACGCTTTACTTCCCTGAAGACGGTGGGGCATATCTCATACCAGAGGGCAATGAAGGTGCAATCATTTCTGCGAGGGATTTTAATAGAGCCTTTCCAACTCGAATTTCTGTCGTACCAGTTCTTGGCCCTGTTGAACATGAAGAGAGGGTTAGAACTCCTGATACTGTGCGTAATGGTTTAGCTACTCATAGAGCATCTAGACATTTTAGAAATTATTGGCGGTATTTTAACGAAGATTTCGATCAATTCGCTGCACTTATAAAGCGGACATGGCCAGGAATGGAGATTCTTCCTCCAGAAGAAACAGACATTAGCTCTCAAACCCTTCAGATGTTCTGCTTAGAAAATCGTATAACTCGCGAACTCTATTGGTCGGGTTTTAGGTTTCAAATATGGTGTCAGCTTTTAACACATATATCTCGATGTAGAAAAGATAACCTTCTTATAGTAGATGAACCTGAAATCTATTTGCACCCTGATATACAACGTCAACTCCTCGGAATCCTACGAGATGCAGGACCAGATATTCTCCTTGCCACTCACTCAAGTGAAATTATGGGCGAAGCAGATCCAAGCGAAATCCTACTTGTTGATAAACACAAAAAAACTGTAGATCGCCTGCGTGATATCGACAGCGTACAAGCAGCTTTGAATACCATAGGATCTATCCAAAATATAACCCTCGCTCAGTTAGCTCGTAATCGCCGAGTACTCTTCGTAGAAGCATTTGATGACTTTCGCATCTTACGCAGGTTCGCTAAACGAATTGGCTTGAATGAGTTAGCTGCTGGAGTCGACTTTACTCCTGTCGAGTCAGGTGGCTTTTCAAACTGGGAACGTGTTCGATCGTTGGGTTGGGGGATGGAAAAAACTATTGGTAAAGCCTTAAAACTTGGTGCCGTTTTTGACCGGGACTTCTGGCCAGATGAACAGATCAATGAAATCTTAAAGGAGCTATGTGAACATCTCAATTTCGCTTCAATACATCAAAGAAAAGAAATAGAGAACTATCTTCTAGTTCCGTCTGTACTCCAGCGGGCTCTTGAACGTGCAGTCGAAGACCGCTCTAAACGACAAGACTCGACCCCACCTGCTGTTTGGGCTGTAAGCGATGTTCTTGCAGAGATTACTGAGCCTAGGCACATCTCAATTCAGGGACAGTATATTGCGAAAAGAAGTTCATATCTCAAATCGACAAAGGAAGACCCTGCCAATATTGCAGCAACTGCCATTGAACAACTAAACCAAAAGTGGGCTAATATAGAGACACGCATGGAAGTTATTCCTGGGAAAGAAATACTTGCGGCTCTGAGGCAACGCATACAAGCAGATTTCTCTGTCACTCTGACTGATAATAGAATAATTGATGCCTTCCGCAAAGATGAGATTCCAGAAGATATGATATCATTGCTAAATGCACTTGAAAAATTTAGATCTGAACCTAGTCCGACATAGACCCCAAGAGGTAGCCTGATTTTCATCGTCGCTTAACACCCCACCCATGGCTACGGCCCACTCGGCCTGAGTCCAACTCGCTTCGCGAGTTCGTAGGCGGTCAATACGTTACAAGAATGCGTTAAACCGAGGCAATCAATTCCGTGACGGTTAGAATTGAGAATCTACAGCGTCATACAGGTTCTATTGAGGATCTTTCGGTGACGCATTTTGACCTGTGGGGGCCACTGCCAGCCGGAACACCCTGGAAGAGTATCAAAATCTACTCGAACACGCTGTCGCCGCTGATGGACTTCCAAGCACGCTAGTTGCGGAGGAAAATGGGGCGATCCTCGGATCAGTAAACGTCCTGGATAGCGATTTGCCAATCCGGTCCGATCTAACGCCTTGGTTGGCTCAACTGTTCGTGTTTCCAGAGTATCGACACCAAGGGTCGGCTCACTATTGGTCGATGCTGCCATCTCAGAGGCGCGAAGGCTTAGTCATTCGGCAATCTATCTGTACACTTCTGGGTCCCTTCCAAAGTACTACGAGGGACTCGGCTGGTCTCGGCTAGATGCAGTTGAATATCTTGACAAGCTCCGTGTGATCATGGCCTATAATATTGAAATCGCGGTTTGAGGCTTAGGCCCAATCACACATCTTGAGACAACCTGTTGTCGCTGCTTGTCGCTGCTTGTCGCAGCGCCGCGTTCGCGCCTTGGCCTTCGGCAACTCGCTTGGCGAGTTCGGCTACCGGCAAAATTTATACGCCAGCCATTAGTTTCGTAGACTCATAAACCATCTGTGAAGGTATTAGGCAAAGCGGTCAGGAGATGCCAAGTGAAAGATCAGCTAGATAGCGTGAGATGTTTTCACGAGGTGTTCCAGGCATACATGGAGCGCACGCCTACGGCAAGGGTGCCTGTGGAGATAAGCCAAGGGCGTATCCAGATGTTTTTGGAGGAGCTAGAAGAGTATCGAGCGGCCGTGAATAACCACGACATCGTCGAGATCGCAGACGCCCTTACCGACATGCTTTACGTACTGCTGGGTACGTTCATCACGCATGGCCTGCAGGACATTGCCGAAGAGCTCTTTGCTGAAGTCCACCGCAGCAACATGAGTAAGCTAGATGAGCAGGGTAAGCCGATATTCAGGAAGGATGGCAAAGTGTTGAAGTCCAATCAGTTTTCAGAACCGGATTTACGCTCGATCATAGCGAAAATTGGTCCAGTTGAGCCAAGATAAATGAACGAATCTAGGCATACCGAAACCTATGACGACAGCACTTGATTCAACGAACAATTCAGAGCTTGTAGCAACGCTGGAAGAGGCGGCGCTGAACGGGCTACCCGCGCTGCAAACAGAGTTCTACGACGGCTGGATCGTTCGGATGTCTGAGGGATACAGTCGCCGTGCCAACTGTGTAGTCCCGCTGTATGAATCCACAACCCCGCTCCAAGAGAAGCTGGTTCATTGTGAAGCGGCATACGCGCGGGCATCGCTACCTTGCCTTTTCAAGATTTTTCCTGCCTGTCAACCTATGAATTTGGACGGGACCTTGGCGCAGCTTCAGTACGCTAGAGACGCCGATACACTGGTTCAAACCATGCGGCTTGAGGCCCGTCCCGCTAGTTCCCCTGCCATATCGCTATACGAAGGGGCAACAGATGAGTGGCTCGAAACCTGGAGCCGTCTGTCCGGTCGCAATCAGCACGCTGACATATTGCGCACCTTGCTCAACGCGATCTCCACTCCTTCGGCCTATGTTATCGCCCGGACTGCTGGCCAATCCGTAGGCTGCGCCCGCGCCGTTGTTTCGGGCTCAATCTTGGGACTCTTTGATTTGATGGTTGATCCCAAGCATCGGGGTCAGGGCTTCGGTCGTGGGCTCCTTGAGGCACGCCTCAACTGGGGATTTGAGCAGGGGGCGCGTCTGGCATACCTACAGGTGATGGCGAACAACGAGCCAGCTCTGGCTCTGCAACGCAAGTATGGTTTCAGCGAGTCGTACCGGTATTGGTATCGAGTGCAACCCTCCTCTGATCTGGAGGACGGAAACTGTTGAGATTGCAAGGGGTTACGTAGAATAATCCAGCCTCGCGGTATAGGTTCCGACTGTTTACACGGATAGGCGTTGTTGCATGAATCATATCTGGGGCATCATTGTCGAATGTTGTTTTTTGTTCAGTTGATTTTTTCTACTCGATACGACTGGGGTTTGCCCACATGGATCATTCGATTGAGGAGGGCACAGCCGAGGCGACTTTCGACCTGTTGGTTGATCCAGCTACGCGCCTTCAGCTTGTCGCCGATGAGGTGCTTATAGCGATAGATTTGCGTTTCGGCCAACGAGCGTCGATGATAGCCACTGGCCTGTTTCCACTCCTTGCGTCCCTTTCGTCGTATGGCCCGCAGGATTTCATCGCGCGCCAACGGGGGGACCTTACAATTACCATGCTGATGGATTGTAGCGTCTTTGCGCAGTGCGATGATCGGCCGAATCGAGGGATCACTCCGCGTGGCCAAGGCGTCGAACACCTTCTGTTTGTCATAGGCCCCATCGCCGCCTACCGCCTCCACCGCCTCGTCGACTTGGGTCAACAGAGGGGCCACCTGCGAGGCATCATCGATCCGATGGGACGTCAACGTCTGCGCGACCACCTCGCCGGTGGCCTCGTTGACCCCCACATGCAGTTTGCGCCACGTGCGCCGTTTGGTCCAGCCGTGTTGACGGACTTTCCTCTCGCCCTCGCCATAGACTTTCAAACCCGTCGAATCCACTACCAAGTGCATCGGGCTAGCCGGGCTATCGGGCTGCTTTTTCGGCAACTCCACCGCCAAGGCCCCTTGGCGACGCGACAAGGTCGAGTAGTCCGGCACGGCCAAGGCCAACCCCATCAAGTCCAACAGCGATTGGATAAACCCCTGCGTCTGGCGCAACGGCAACCCAAGCAACACCCGCATCGTCAACATCCATTCAATCGCTGGATCCGAATAGACAAACTGAGCACCCCGTTGCGATGGCCCCTGAGCATACCATTGCTTCCACAGACCATCGTCCAGCCACACCGTCAGGCTACCACGAGCCACCAACGCCCGATTATACGACGACCAATTCTTAACCCGATACACCGGTTGCGACTTGACCGAGGGCGAACTGCCAGATACTTTGCTCATCACAGGCTCTTTGGGAAGAAAGGAACGTGTTTCTTGCTGGAAACCACGAACCAATCTAACCGAAGAGCCTGACTCATTTCAAGACCCGAACACAGCTTTCATGCAACAACGCCGTTAATATTTGTGGATTGGGTGGGCTGTTTTGATTATTATTCATTCAATTGAATAAATAGCCACAAACAGCAAACAGAGGCGTTTTTATATGGATATTATCATTCCCATTATCGCGGATATTGTAGCGTCCCCATTCTTCTTGGTCTGCCTTGGGATTTTGGCGGCTTGGGCGATACTACTCTATGGGAGCTGGCAATGGCGACAGCGGCACAAGAGAATCCAAGCCTTGGTCGAGCGCATAAGAGCCATACACGCCCAAGCGGGAACGCGCCCTCGACACCTGCCCTCGTTGGCTAGCAGCTATCATCTTTTTTCCGAAAGCATCAACTGGGTGTTCAGGCTCGACCGGGAACTTAACGCCCTAGAGCGCCAGCGCGGAATGCGCGTTCCCTATAGTCGACGGGGGTTGTCCTTGTCCTCTGGTGAGGGTGAGGAAGTACTCAACGGCTTCAGCCGACGGGTCGAAGCGTTGGAGGGTTCTCAGCGCTAGTAGCGCTAATCTCGTTATCCCTCACGGTCCGTAGTTGACCCGCCACTTGCTCAAATCCGGCTGATGCGCCCGTTTCCGTTCCAACTCGTACGCATAGATAACTCGGCCTAGTTCGGCCAAAAACGGCAGCCCCACCTCGTCGTACTCGTAGGCCCCGTCGTTAAAAATGCCGTTCTCGTTTACCAGTACCACGGCTGTTAGCAAAAACTCGACCCCGCGCTCGAAATCGACGACGTAGGCGTTGTCTGTCACATACCCATAAGCCAATCCGACCTTGTTAAAGATCCGCACCGAGTCGGGCATGGGTGCCTTGCTGTCGCCGAACAGGAAGAATTTTACATAACTGTCATAGTATTTTTCTGGATCGTATCGGGGATGGGGGCACTCGCGGGGCAACATGGACATGGCGCGGTAGAGAAAGCGGTAGTCGTCGGTCCGCAGGTCGAAGTGTCGTTCGGCGGGCAGTTCCTCGGGGAAAAACACCGCCACCAGTAGGTCTTGTAACACTTCCACTGACATGTAGTTCGATCCGGCGAAATCCTTGGGCGCGGCTACCAACTCCCCGTTTTGGATGTGTCCCTCGCCCTTGGGAATCGGCGCGGGTGCGCGCCACGTATGCGGATTGACCAACATCGGCTGCTGGTAGAGTACTTGGTTTCCTCGGTAGAACGCCAGCGGATTTGTATGCCGGTTTTCCTCGGGCGAGCGCGCGATGGCGAGCCGGTGCGTCAGGCGCACATCCCGGTACCCCTTCTCCCACAGCCCTTCGTTCAACCGCTGCTGCCCCACAAACTCGTAGAGCCGGTTGTACGCGTCGTTGTCGCTGACGGCGAAGAGCTTGCGGATGTAGTGGGCAATTGTGGGCAGTCCATCCGGTGCGGTCGGATCTTCGCGCACTGCGGTCTGGCCGCTGAACGCGCTGTCGATGCGGACGGGCGTATGTCGATCCACGCCCGCAATGCCCAGTTGATTGAGCTTCTCCAGCGCCAGCAGGGCACCCGCCAGCTTGATTGCACTGGCCGGATAGAAATAGTCCTGCGAATTGACGCGGTACTCGTGTCGGGTAAAATGCGGTCGGTTGTCTGAGTCGCGATCGATTTGCGTATAGAGAATTTGCACTTCGCGCTTGGCCGCGGCCGCGAGCACGGGCGCGCAGATGGGATTGGAGTTCAATAGGGCTTCAAGCAAGGTTCCTCTGTCTCCGCGGACCGCAGCGGGATAGATGCAGGTTGCGACCACCGCGACCACCGCGACCACCGGACTGATTCCATGTTTAGGCATGTGCGATCCTGTGTAAAAACGCTTAGGACCGGTGCAAGGTAGGGTGCTGCGTTTATTCAGGGGGTGGCGGAGGCGCGCTTTGGATGATGGTCTCGATGAAGACTCCGCCGAATATCCAGATTAGCCACAAAAGCCCAAGCGTGAGGGTCGCCTTCCGCGCGGGCGCGTCGGCCAGCACGCTCAATCCGACGCCCATGATCCCAATTTGCCAAAGATCAAAGGGGTTGAGGGCCGTAAGGATCCGGCCGCCAAACGTGGCTGCGGCCTCCTCGGACAAAAAGAGGCCCAGCCCCAGATGCGCCCCGATGTCGCCCATCGCCAGCACCAGCACCGCCCGCACCGCCCACTCGACGGCCACCACTAACATCGCATACGCTTTGACTACCAGCATTTGCCGATAGCTGACCTCGGCTTGGAAAACGGAGCGCGCCAGCATCAAAAGCACGCCTCCGACCACGACTAAGGAGAAAAAAAGCCCCACCGGGATCACCATCCAGCCATGCGCTTGGAACGCCTCCGCCTGCTGCCGCTCGGCCTCGTCCAAGCTCTCTAGCTGCTCTTGGACGGCCGGTGTCCCTACGTCGAGGGTCAGGTTATGGGCACCGATCCCCACCGCGCAGACGAGGAGGACTGGCAGCAACCAGTCGTGTGCGCTCTCTTGGTCGCGCACCGCTGCAAAAGCCGTGCGCGGCGCGTAAAACACGCGCTGTATCCGCTCGAAGAGGCTCAGATCTTCGGCGGCAAATCCCGGTCCGGTTGCGCTCATTAGTCGTGTGTTTCCGTTTGTGCAAGTGAATGGACGGACAAACGGATTGGGCCGTCTATCCGGTTGTGAATTCCTTTAATATAGAGGCCGCAGTGCCAATTCCAAACCAAGGAGTGGAGGGGATGAGATGGGTTTGAGCAGGTTGGACGGCCCGGAATAGGCAAATTAGTCGCTTGTGCTGCGGCTGAGATTGACTATATTAAGCCCGTCACTTGTCTCTGCAATAGTTGTAGGGGCGTTAATGCACCATGTTGGCAGTCGTTCGGATCCGCGTAGATTCCTACCCCCGGGCCTGATGTAGTTTTCCTACCGAAAAGCCTGAAGCAGTAGATTCCTACTCAAAGTTATTCGCACGTTCTGCTCTAACCGCACATTGCAAAGGATTTTACCCATGGCAGATCGCGAGAAGGGAACCGTAAAGTGGTTCAACGACGCGAAGGGCTTCGGATTTATCGAGCGCGAGAACGGCGAAGACGTCTTCGTCCACCACAGCGCGATCCGGGCCGAGGGTTTCCGCACCTTGTCCGACGGGCAGCAAGTGGAGTTTGAGGTCGTTCAGGGCAAGAAAGGCCCGGCGGCTGAGAGCGTCGTAGCACTTTAGGCTTGTCCTGATATAGTGCAAAAGGGGGTGATGTGCACTGCATCACTCCCTTTTATTTTTGGAGTTTGAATGAAAATTCGAATCGATAATCTATCTTCTGATACCACCGAGGACGACCTCCGCACGCTGTTTGAGCTGTTTGGGGCCGTCGCCGCTGTTACCATTGATCCGCGCCGCCGCTGGGGCCAAATCGACATGCCCAGCAAGGCCGCGGCCCGCGAGGCCATCGACATGCTCAACGGGCAACATCTCAAGGGCCTTGACCTGGTCGTCCAAGAAATGGTCGACCGCCCCTCCGCGCGCCCGCGCGGTAGGCCACGCAGGGGCCGAAGGCGCTAGCCCCTATTCGTACCACTGAGCTTGTAGGCTGAACAAGCGGCTGTACTCTCCGCCTTGCCGCATCAGGGCCTCGTGCGTCCCTTGCTCGACTATTTGTCCGCCTTTGAGCACGAGGATCCGGTCGGCGGCGCGGGCTGCGCCCAGCCGGTGTGAGATCATCACCGAAGCCTTGCCCTTGGTCATTTCTCCGAAGCGCCGATAGACCTCGGCCTCGGCTTTGGGGTCGAGCGCAGCCGTCGGCTCATCCAGCACCACGAACTCGGCCGCTCGTACCAGCGCCCGAGCCGTGGCTAGCTTCTGCCACTCACCCGTAGATAAGTCAGCACCTCCTAGTTCCTTGCCCAGCAGGGCCTCGTACTGACCGGGCAACTCGGCGATAAACGGTGCTGCACCAGCTAGCTCGGCCGCCCGCTCGACAGAGGCTTCTTGACCCAGCGTCCCAAAGGCGATGTTGTCTCGCACGGGAAATTGGAAGCGCACAAAGTCTTGGAAGACCGCGGCAAAAAGCTGCCGGACCCGATCTTGAGGATAGGCCAAAAGCGGTTTGTCTCCGAGCAAAACCCGTCCTCCTGTCGGCTGGTACAGCCCCATCATCAGCTTGACCAAGGTCGTCTTGCCGGCCCCGTTTTCGCCGACTAGCGCGATGCGCTCCCCCGGCCGGATCTCTAGGTCGATGCCGGCGAGCACGAGGTCGCCGTCTGGATAGTGGAAGGACACCTGCTCAAAGCGCAGCGTCAGGTTTCTTAGGTCTTGGCCTGCGTCCGCAGCCCCTGGGGACGCTTGGGGTGCCGTCAGGTCGAGGAATTCGTAGAGATCCCCTAGATACAGAGACTCCTCGTGCAGGGTGTTCAAGGAGCGCATGATCCCGCCGAGCTGCCAAGAAAACTGCTGCACGGCCCGCGCCAACATGCCGTACTGGCCGATAGTTAGCTGCGCTCCGGCGACCAACCAGACGAGGATCGTCAGGCAGCCGACGTATCCCCAGCCTCCGATGCTGGAGGTCAGCCCGCCGAGCCAAGCCCGCTTGGCCTCTAGCCCGCGTCGCTCCGTGGCCAGCGCGACGGCTTTCTCGCGCCAGGTGTCGAGCAAGTGGTCGCGCAGCGTGAAGAGCCGCACCTCCATGGCTTGTTCGCGCTCGGTCAGCAGTTCGCGGAAATAGGATGTCTCGCGGTATTGAGGAGTGCGTTCGCGATAGACGTAGTGCGTCTTTTTGCTGATCCACATCATCACCCACACCCCTGGGACGGAGCCGATCAAGGTCAGCGGCCCCAAGGCCCAATGCCCGGTCAGCAGCACGCCTACGACCGCAGCCATCCCCCCCAAGGTGCCGACCGTGTCCAGCGCCACGTTGAGCAGGCTGAGGAGCCGGCCGCTCAGGTCTTCGTTGGCCCGCTTGAGCGCGTCGTAGAACGCGGGATGCTCGAAGTGGACTAATTCGACCTTCTGCACCTTGTCCACGACTTGCCGCTGTAAGCGCACGCTGACTCGGTCTTGGACATCTGTCTGCAAGACCGCCCGCACCATATCGAGCAGCATGTGGGTGAAGAGCGTGGCGAAAAAGCCGCCGACCCAAGGCAAGGTCTGTAAAAAAGCCGCTCGGCCACCGCCCAGCGCGGCGGCGAGTTGATCGACGATTCGCCCGGTGAGCCACAGTTCCACGGCCGGCAGCAGCGAGCCGATCAGCACGATGATGGCCAGCCCACCCGTTCCCCAGGGATGGACGCGGAGCACCTCCTTGAGGAGCGTGGGCAAGAGGCGTATCGCGCTCAGTCGCTTCACGACGCCTCCTGCTGGTACCACTGCGCCTGCAGGGAAAACATGCGCGCGTATTCTCCACGGCGCTGCATCAGCTCGGCGTGCGTCCCCTCCTCCAGCACCCGGCCCTGGCTCAGGACCAAGATCCGGTCGGCCACCCGCGCCGAGGCCATGCGGTGCGAGACGAAGACCGCGGACTTGCCCTCGCTTAGGGCCAAAAATTGGCGAAAGACCTCCAACTCGGCGCGCGGGTCGAGGGCCGCGGTCGGCTCGTCAAACACGAGGACTTGGGCGTCGCGGAAGTACGCGCGCGACAGGGCCAGCTTTTGCCACTGGCCGCGCGATAGATCCTGCCCGCCCTCGAAGTAGCGGCCTAGCGTGGTGTCGTAGCGCTCGGCTAGGGACTCGATTAGCAGTACACTGCCGCCCGCAGTTGCGGCCCGCTCTACCCGAGCCTGATTGGCGAGGGCTTCGGCCTGGCCATAGCCGATGTTTTCGCGCGCGGTGCGCTGGTATTGCACGAAATCTTGGAAGACTGCGGCGCAGCGCTGGCGCAAGACCTGTGGGTCGATTTCACGACCATCCACTCCATTGTAGAGGACGCGCCCCGCGCTCGGCTGATATAGCCCTAAGAGCAGCTTGATTAGGGTTGTCTTGCCGGCCCCGTTTTCGCCCACTAGCGCGAGTTTTTCCCCTGGCCTAAGCCGCAAATTGACCCTGCTGAGCACGGGTGGCCCGTCGCCATAGGCAAACTCCGCGTCTTCAATTGCGATGTCCAGCGGTGCGCTCGGCAGGACTGTTTGGCCCTCCGGTTCGGGGGGCGATTCGACGAAGTCGCGCAAATCGCGGATGTGGAGCGTTTGCTCAAAGACGTCGCCCATCTGGCGCAGCAGTTGGAAGAGCGTGCCTTGGAAGCGCGTGATGGCCTCGGCAAGGGCGAAAAAGCCCCCCAAGGTCAGGGTGCCATAGGTGGCTTGGTAGAGCAAGATGACCAGCGATAAGAGCGCCGAAATGATGCCGCTCAGCCGCCCGCCGAACATGTAGCGCTGCTGGCGCAGGGTCAGTCGCAGGCGCTGCTGGCGGAGCGTTTGCGCCACCGCCTCCCAGGTGCGGACGAGGAGATCGCCCAGCCCGTAGAGCCGGACTTCCTTGGCTGCATCGCGGTCGGTCATCAGCTCGACCAAATACTCGGCGCGGCGTTGTTCGGGCGTCTGCTGGTAAAAGAGCGCGTAGATTTCGCGGCCCCGCCGAATTTGGGTGTAGAAAACCGGGGCCGTGCCCAAAAAGAGCACTAGCGGGATCGACCAGTGCCCAGTGGCAAACAGCGCGATTAGGGAGCACAGGACGACAAAACCTTCGAGCACGGCTGTGGCATCGCGGAAGATGCCGTAGGCGCGGTAGTACGCGGCCTGCCGCGCCCGCTGCATGCGGTCGAAAAATTCTCGGCGCTCAAAGGCGTCCAAGCCCACGCCGGCCGCTCGGTCGAGGACTCGCTCTTGTAGCTTCCAGCTAGTCTGTTCCCGTATGGCCGCGCCCGCGTGTTCCTGCACCGCATTCAGCACGGCTTCCAACATTTGCAAGCCCGCCAAGCCGGCCAGCAGGGGGACCACGGTGACGAACTGGTCCTGGCCTTGGCCGAAGGCGGCGTGGACGGCATCGACGAGTTCCTTGATCAACAGAATGCGCCCGGCTGGCAACAGGGCTGATAGGAACCGCCCGCTGGCGTTTAGGAGCATGGCCCAAGGTGCGCCGCGCCACAGGATGCCGGCGAACCACATGAGGATCTGGCGCACTTCGCGGGGATGGATGTTGGGGGCGTTTTGATTCACGTCTAAGTCACCGCTATTTCAATTAACGCACGAATGTGCACAATCACCACCCTGAGTCTCTCAAGTGCGGTAGTATTCTTTTTTTTTTACTCTTGTATTATCAATTAAAGCAGTCACCACCCCGAGACGCCGCTCATGCACAATGTAGCGCTCGATTTACTCATCTTGCTCGCCGGGATTTGGCTAGTGGCCGTGACCTTGCGGCCGCTGGGTCTGCCGACGGTGATGGGCGAATTGATCGTCGGGGTGTTGGTGGGGCCGGCGGTTTTCGGCTGGATTGAGCCGGACGAGGCCATTCAGTTGTTGGCCGAGATCGGCATCTTCTTTCTGATGTTCCACGCCGGGGTGGAGACCCAACCCAACGAATTTTTCGCCGCGCTCAAGCGCTCGCTAGGGGTGGCGATAGCAGGGGCCGCAGTGCCCTTTGCCGTCAGCTTTGCCGTTGCCCAATTCTTCGGGTTGGATCTTGTCGCCTCCGTCTTCGTGGGGCTGATCATCGGAACCGCTACCGCAGTCGTAATCACCCTAAAAAGCTTCAAGGACTTGGGGTTGACCGATACTCGCATTGCGCGAGTCGTCGTCGCTAGTTGCATCATCAACGACCTTTTGACCTTGATCTTTTTTAGTCTCGTGATCGGCGCACTCTCCGGCGGCACCTTTGCCCCTTTGGACCTGGTAGTCAACTTGGGCAAGGTGGTGGGCTTTTTCGCGGTCGCGCTGCTTTTGGGCACCTTTGTCTATCCCCGGCTCACCTTGCCCTTCCGCGCCGAAGGCGGCAAAGGCTTCACCTTCGTGCTGCTGGCCGCCATTGCCGCCGGCCTTTTTGCCGAGGCCATTGGGCTGCACATGATCCTGGGTGCCTATTTGGCGGGTCTTTTCTTTGAGGAACGCGTCGCCCACCCCAATTTAGTCAAGGTGGTAAACGACCGCGCATACGGCATTGCCTATTCATTCTTAGGGCCGATCTTCTTCATCTCGCTGGGCTTTTCCATTTCGTTTGACATTAGCGCGTCGAGCGTGGCGTTTATCGCGCTTCTGGCAGTGACGGTCATCGCCGGGCAGGTGCTTAGTGCCGGTAGCATGGCGCTGCGCATTGGCATGCCTTGGCGAGAGGCACTGACGGTGGGCGTGGGCATGTGCGGTCGCGCCGAGATGGCGTTTATCTTGGCCGCGCTGGCCTTGGCGCAAGGGGTGATCGGTCAGGAGACCTTTACCATTTTGATCTTCACCGCGTTCCTGTTAAATCTCTTCACGCCGTTGGCGCTCAAGGGCTGCTCAGTCCTCCTAGAAGGCCGGGTGGCGCATGGAGGAGACACTCAGCTCGGGGTTTTTCAGAGCGACAAGTTCAATATCCCTCTCTTCGACGAGAGCACAGCCGAAGGCACCTTGCCCGCAGTGGAGGACGCCGTGGTCATCTATGGGTACGGGCCGGAGGTCGAGACTCTAATAGAAGAGCTTTCCAGTAGGCACCTGCCAATGGTGGTGATCGAAGAGGACGAGGCGACAGCGCGGCAGCTCCAGACAAGTGCTGATGTGCAGGTCGTACATGCGCACCTAGCGGCGGAGACGCTGGACCTGCGGCCGTTGACCAAGGCCAAGGCGCTGGTAGCCAACGGCTCAGACGACGACAACGCGCTGTTTGCGCTCAGTACCCGCGAGGCCGGTTTTGCCGGTCCAATCGTGGCGATGATCGAGCACCCTCAGCGCCGCGGTCCCATGTTGCTGGCTGGCGCGACTGCGGCCTTTACTCCCAACCACGTCCTCGCTGCGGCCATTGCCGTTCGCGCCAGCGCGAAAATCGGGCCGCGAGTGGCGGGCGTAGAGTCGCTCGACCCATTCCTCGAAGTGGCCGAACTGCGCGTGCACGACCAGAGCCCGCTCGCCAATCGCACCTTGGCCGAGACTGAGCTCTACACCCGGACTGGTGCCCACATCGTCGGGCAGTGGGCGGACGACGCGCTCGGCTCGCCGCCGGCCGCGGCGGAGAAGCTGGAACCCGGAACAATTCTGGTAGCGGTCGGCGCGCCCGAGAGCATTCACAGGTTAAACGACATGTCCCGGCCGATTACTCAGCAGGGACCGATTGCGGTGATTGGCTTTGCCGATGTCGGGCAGAAGCTAGTCGAGATCCTCCACGCTGCGGGCGAGGAAGTGCGGGTCGTCGATGAGGCCGAACGCGCCGGAGTCGATGTGGTCGGCGACGTGCTCGACGTGCGCGTCCTGGATCGCGCTGCCATTGCGGAGGCGCGGGTCGTCATCCTCGCCCTCGACAGCGACCGAGCCGCCCTGTTCGCCGCGGCGGTGGTGCGCGATCACGTTCCGGAGATCCCACTGTTGGCTTGCGTGTCCCACGTTGAAAACGCAGACCGGGTGCAGCGCGCTGGCGCTGATTTTGCGCTCTCGGTCAGCCAGGTCGCCGGTCAGTTGCTGGTCCACCACGTCCTCGGAGAGATGGTTTCGCACAAGCCTCGGATCAAGATGGTCAAGCTCCGGCCCGGCCCCCTCGCCGGACGCCACCCGCTCGCCGCGCGCATCCGCGAGCGCACGGGTTGTTCGGTGGTGGCGGTCGAGCGGGCCGGCGACGTGATCATGGAGATCCCGGCTTCGTTGGTGCTCGAGCCTGAAGACGCGCTTTACCTCTGCGGCACGCCCGCGGCTTTTGATCGCTACTACGAGGAATTTCCGACTTAGGGAAGTGGATAGGTCCTGAATAAATCTCGTTGCGCCTTTGTCAAGCGACTGAGGGTCTCTGGGGTGATGTGCTGTTTTTCGTCCATGGTGGCGATGTTTTGCGACATCATCCAGTACGGCCCGTAGCCCACGTGCAGAGTCTTGCGGGTCTGCTCGGAGCGGTTGGTGAAACCGCCGTGGCGCAAGTTCTCGGTGAAGAGGATTGCGTCGCCGGCCTTGACCTCTAGACCTACCATGTCGGGGTCTTCGTCCGGGTCGTTGCTGTGGGGTGAGGGCAGATTGGTTTTGTGCGTTCCCGGCACCACGCAAAAGGCCCCCTGCTCGTTGGTGCAATCGTGGATGAAATAGACCATCCGCACCATCATGCAGTCGATGCCGTGGTCGGTGTAGCTGTAGCGGTATTTTTGGCTGGCTGAAGCGGTGCCGCCGTGGCAGCCGGTGGCGTTGCCATGATAGCGGATGCGGATCTCGGAGTTGTTGATCGTCGGCCGCTGTTTGACGATGCCGTGGATGTAGTTCATCGTCGGCTGGTGATCGAGCAAAACGTCGAAGGCCGGGTTGGCGTTCCAGTAGTCTTCGATCATGAGGGTTTTGCCCTCGCCTCGCTCGCCGTTGGTGTGGTAACCTCGCTCGGGATTGGCGTGGTAGTTGGCTCCCCAGCCGCTTTGCTTGCGCGGCGGTTGGGTGACGTGCGCGAGCGCGTGTTATTCTAGCTCATCAACAGCCTCGGCCAGCGCGGCCACTTGGGTCTTGTTCAGCAGGTTCTCGATGACGATGTAGCCCTGGCGGTCGAATTCAAAGGTTTCGATTTCGTTCATGTGTTGCTCCTTATTTGTTGAACCATCGGGCCAAGTTGCCCCCCTTTACCAGCGTTCGCTCGGCCTCTCCGTAGTCTGCTAGATGCGCATCGACGATTGCCGGCGTGCCGCTACCCCAGACCATGCGCTCCGGCCCGAAAGCCTCGATCACGCGCTGCGTAAAGGGCTTGGCGCTTTCGTACAGCGGCTCGTCTTGGGCGAAGTGGCCGAGGCCGGAGAGCTTTATATAGACCTCGGCGTCAGCACAGCTCAGATCCAGTATGTCGGCGTACTCGACTGCGCTGCCCTGATGCGGCTCGGCCAAGTGGTCGATTAGCGCCACGGTTTGGGGAATGTCGCGCAGCACTTGGGCGACTTGGGCACCGTAATTAGGCCCAATGTGCAATTCGACGACCAAGCCCAGTTCCACGGCCTTTTCCCACAGGGCGCGTACTCCTTTGTCGTCGAAGCTGTCGAGATACAGCTCCTTGCCTCGGTGGGCGTGAAAGCGCGTGGCGATGATCTTGGGTTCGCGAGCGACTAGATCAACCAACTTCTGGGGCGCGTCTGGATCTTTGGGATAAAACAGCGATGTGCCCCGCAGCCGCTCTGGCTCGCGCTTTAGACATTCGAGTATCAGCCGGTGGTCGTCCCCATACGGCTCGGGATGGACGACGACGGCCCGGTCGATCCCCTCGTCGTCCAGGCGCTGCAAATAGGCCGCCAATGGGTCTGGGGGATGCACGGAAACATCTGGACGATAGGCCGCCTTGGGATGCAAGGGATAGCGCTGGGTATCAGGGTTGAAAATGTGGGCATTCCACTCGACGATCATCGGGCCGTCTCCCTCGGCTGAGTTCGGGTCGAAGCCTCGTGCAGAGCAAGAGTACCACGCCGGTCTGCAACTGTCAAACGGCTCTGCCGCAGCACCTTGACAATACAGTTGGGGAATTCTATTTTTTTGAAGCTGTCAGGCTGAAAATAGACGTTGGCCCGTTCGTCTAGAGGCCTAGGACGCCGGCCTCTCACGCCGGTAACACGGGTTCGAATCCCGTACGGGCTACCAATTATTAAACCCCAGGTTGGTTACACTGACCTGGGGTTTTCTTTTTGCCGATCCACTAGGCCGTCACGACTTATAGAAGACGACGCTAGCTCAGCATCCGCACTCGATTTCGGTCCCAGACTGCGCCTCGTCGCCGGCGGTGGCGTAGCCGTCGCGCTTCCACCAGTCGAACCCGCCGATTAATTCGCGCACTTGAAAGCCCAGCGTCAGCAGTTTTAGCGCCGTCTTCGTCGAGGCGTTGCAGCCGATGCCGTCGCAGTAGCAGACATAGAGCTTTGATTTGTCGAGCGACGCAGTGGAATTGAAGCAGATTTCCCGGTGGGGCAGGTTGAGTGCGCCTGGAATGTGCTCTTGGGCATAAGCCTCTGCCGAACGGCCATCGACGACGATGATGGGTTCGTTGTCGCCCAATGCCATGTATAGATCCCACGAATCCATCTCGTAGGAGAGCTTGCGCTGGTAGTGGTTCATTTGGTCAATGGACATAGTTTTTTCCGTTGTTGAAATGCTACGAACACCAGTAAGCATACAGGCGGGCGTTGTGCAGTGCGAAACGCAGGCGCACCGGCTGTTCTCTCAACGCGCGCAAATCCCGGCCGTCGCGCCAGCGCACGGGCACGGCGACTCCGTCCTCGGCGATGGCAACGCAGTCTTGAGCGGTATGGCCGGGAATGGGGTGCCCTTCCTCATCGAGCAATTCGACGGTTAGCTGTCCGTAATCTGCCTTGGCGTTGATCTGCAATTCGTCCCCGGCCAACGCGAAGGGCCGGGTCGTTATCTGCCCGCCGTCAAAACTGGCGTTGAGCGATGCGAAGCCGTCGAGGCGCAGCATGGCCAAGCCAATGCCCATCGTCCCCGGGTCTTGATCGGCCGCAATCGGTGGGTCGAATTCGCGCGGGATCTTGGCGTGCCGCCGCGCCGTACCCCGGTAGTAGATATAGAGCTTGTCGCCCACGGCAATTGGCGGCGCACCGCTGAGCATGAGTTGGAACCGATCCCACTCGCCCACTGCACCCAAACCCGCTAGTGGCTCCCCCGGAGCCCGATGCCAGCGCTCCCCGTCGCGGCTGCACAAAAGCCGCAGGACTTGGGTCTGTTGGCGCGGGCGTTTGTCGAAGTGGGTCAGGATGCCCAAGTAATGAGCGCCGTAGTTGAAACCCGTGTTGTTGTAGAGGGCCTCTTCTTCGTTGAGCGGTGCTAAGAAGGGTCGCGGCGGCGACCAGTGGACGAAGTCCTCGCTCGTGCTCATTAGCCGCTCGGGCACGCCGCGCAAAAAGGCCACGTAGCGCCGGCGCTCAATATCTACCATCATGGACTGCGCATCGCCGACCGGCCCCAAGTCGGAGGTGCCGGGCCGCGGATGGTAGCGGAAAATCGGGTCTGGCGAATGCGACCAGTTGATCCCGTCCGGCGAAGTGGCGCTGTAAATGCCCGAGCGCGGGCCATCCCAGTCGTAGCTCGACCAGCCGATGGCCTTGTAGCGGCGGGCGGGGTCTGGGTCGAGGGGGTCCTTGAGCATGGTCTCCCAGTGATCCTTCCCTTCGTGGTGGGTCGCGGGGATGACGATGTTGTTGTCCTTGGAGCCGAGGGCCTCGTGGATTCCGAGGGAGGGGCGCTCCCAATGGATTCCGTCCGGCGACAGCGCGAGGCACTGCACGCTTCCGCACCCTGGCTCATAGTGGCCGGCCATGTACCAGGCCTTGAAAATTTGTTCCTCTGCGTCGAAAATCACCGCCGCGGTCATGCCGCTGTTCTGTTCCCACGGCGCTTCTTGTTTGAGCACGGGATGCGTGCCGTACTTCTCCGCTTGGTGGAAGACTCGCGTCACGTTTTCTTGGCGTTCGACGTCGTCCATATCGACGAAGAGACGCTTGCGGTGGTCGAGTGTTGGGTAGTCCATTGGTCCTATGTCCTCATCCCCGACTGGGATTCGAAGCCCAGCAAGCGCTTCAGGGTCGGCGTCGCCCGCGCGACGACCTCGGGGCGCGCCAGCTTGAACTGGTCTTGTTGCGGCTTCATAAACGAGCGGCAGAAGAATCCCAACAGAATCATCCGATCCTGCTGGGTGTGGTTGGCACCGCTGCCGTGCCACGTTGCACCGTGGAAGACGACGATATCGCCTTTGCGGACGTCTAGCTGGATGACGTCGTCGTATTCTTTTTCTGGGTCGGGGGCGTACCCGCGCTTGTAGCTGCCCGGCACGATATGCGTGGCCCCGTTTTCAGGCGCGAAGTCGTCGAGCACGTAGATGGTATTGGCGCAAAAGGCGAAGGGTGGCGGCGGCTGGGGAAAGCTGCCGAGTGGGAAGTCGATGTGTAGGCGGCCGGCTGGCGCATCTGGGCCGATGTGATTGACGGTGAAGCTGCTCAAGATGCAGTTGTCGCCTAGCAGGTACTCTTGGAGTGCGAGTACCTGAGGAAGCTGGATCATCTCCTCGTAAATGCGGCCCTTGTTGACTAGGTTCCACACGCGCTGTGCGGAGCCGTCGAGGTAGACATGCTCTCCTCCGGCGGCCCGCTCCTGTACAATCAGCTCGGCCGAGCGATTGCGCAGGGTATTGGCCTGGTCCGGGGTCAACGCCTCTTTGAGCACGGCGTACCCGTATTCGTCGATATGGGCCTTGGCGTCGTCGATGGTCATGGTGGTCGCTTCTAACCTCGTCCGACAAACGGCATTTTCGTCGCCATGATCGTCATAAACAGCACATTGGTGTCCAGCGGCAGCTCGGCCATTTGCACTACGGCACGGGCCACGTGTTCGACGTCAAAGCGCGGCTCGACGAGCTTGGAGCCATCGGCCTGCGGCACGCCGTCGCTCATCCGCTGCGTCATATCGGTCGCCGTGTTACCAATGTCGATCTGGCCGCAGGCGATGTCGTATTTGCGCCCGTCGAGCGAGGTCGATTTGGTGAGTCCGGTAATGGCGTGTTTGGTGGCGGTATAAGGGGCGGAATTGGGACGCGGGGCTGCGGCTGAAACTGAGCCGTTGTTGATGATGCGCCCGCCGCGCGGGTCTTGATCCTTCATAATGCGGAAGGCCGCTTGGGTGCAGAGGAAGCTACCGGTCAGGTTGACGGCGACGACCTTCTGCCACTGTTCGTATTCGAGGTCTTCCAACGGCACGGTCGGCGCTCCGCCCCCGGCGTTGTTGAACAGCACATCGAGTCGGCCAAAGTGTTCGGCGACTTGGGCGAACAGCGCGTCAACGGCTTGGGGGTCGCCGACGTCGGTGGATACCGGCAACATGCGGGCATCCGCCCCCGCCAGCGCGGTCGTTTCCTCTAAGGCATCTTGACGCCGTCCGGCTAGAGCAACTGCATAGCCGGCCTCGGCCAATGCCAAGGCACTGTGGCGGCCGATGCCGCTGCCGGCACCTGTGACGAGGGCGACTTTTGCATGTGCTTCCATTTGTCATCTCCTTGAATTTGAATGGTGGTTCTAGGTGGTACGTTGGGCGGCTTTTACCTCTCTGCGCCGCTTGTGCAACACGTTTTCCGTATATCCGTTCGGTTCGGTGCGACCGTTGAATACTAGGTCCAGCGCCGCTTGGAATTCGACGCTGGCGTCGAGGTCGGGGGCCATGGGGCAGTACGCTGGGTCGCCGCTGTTTTGTGCGTCTACGACTGAGGCCATGCGCGCAAAGGTCGCCCGCACCTGCTCCTCGTTGGTAATTCCGTGGTGCAGCCAGTTGGCGATGTGCTGGCTGGAAATTCGCAAGGTGGCGCGGTCTTCCATCAGGCCGATGTGGTTGATGTCCGGCACCTTGGAGCAGCCAATGCCCTGGCCGACCCAGCGCACCACGTAGCCCAAAATCCCCTGGACGTTGTTGTCCAATTCCTGCTGAATTTCCTCGGGACTGAGCGAGCGATCGAGCACCGGGGGACTGAGAATCGCGCCGAGCGAGGCTCGCTCCCGTCCGGCTAGCTGGCCGAGGCGTTCGAAGACATCGACTTGGTGATAGTGCAACGCGTGCAAGGTGGCCGCTGTCGGCGAAGGCACCCAAGCGGTCGTCGCCCCAGCTTGGGGATGGCCTATCTTGGTCTCTACCATCTCGCGCATCCGCTCGGGCATGGTCCACATCCCCTTGCCGATCTGCGCTCTTCCCACTAAGCCGGTGGCGATGCCGACGTCCACATTCCAGTCCTCATAAGCACTGAGCCAGGGCTGCTCTTTGATTTCCATCTTGGGCAACATGGGGCCTAGTTCCATGCTGGTGTGGATCTCGTCCCCGGTGCGGTCGAGGAAGCCGGTGTTGATGAAGACGACGCGTTCGGCCGCGCAGCGGATGCACTCGCTGAGGTTGACTGTGGTGCGGCGCTCCTCGTCCATGATGCCGATTTTCAGGGTGTTTTTGCTCAGCCCCAGCGCCTCCTCCACTCGCGTGAAAAGTTCGACGGTCGCTGCTACCTCGTCCGGTCCGTGCTGTTTGGGCTTCACCACATAGACGCTGCCGGTCTTGCTGTTGCGGTAGCGGCCGCGGCCTTTGAGATCGTGGATCGCCGCTAAGCTGATGACCATGGCGTCGAGGAAGCCCTCGGGGATTTCCGCGCCGTCGGCGGTGGTCACCGCATCGGTGTACATGTGGATGCCGACGTGGCGCACGAGCAATAAGCTGCGCCCGGATAGTGTCAGGGTGTGGCCGCTGGGTGTGGTAAATGTGCGGTCGGCGCGCAGGCGGCGCGTCAGGGGCTGCCCGTTCTTGACAAAGATCGCCTCCAGCGTGCCCTGCATCAGGCCGTTCCAGTTGCCATAGACGAGGACCTTGTCCTCGGCATCGACCGCGGCCACGGAATCTTCGCAATCTTGGATGGTGGTAATGGCCGCTTCTAAGAGCACGTCTTTGACGCCAGCGCGGTGGGTGCGCCCAATGGGATGGGTGCGGTCGATTTGGATCTCGATGTGCAATCCGTTGTGGCGGAGTAAGACGCTGCTTAGCTGCCCGCCCTCGCATCCATAGCCGACGAACTGTCCGGCGTCTTTGAGGCCGACCTCGTCACCGCTTGCGAGGCAAGCGCGCAAGGTTTGTCCACCGGCGTCCTCACGTAGGAAAAACTCTACCACCTCTCGGTACGCGCCCTGTTGGAGGCCCGCGATCGCGTCGAGAAATGCCTCGCTGCGCGCGATGACTTGGGCACCGCGCTCGGCGTCGTACTCGCCTGCCGGGACGCGGCCTTCAATTACATCCGTGCCGTACAGGGCGTCGTACAAGCTGCCCCAGCGCGCATTCGCCGCGTTGAGCGCGTAGCGCGCATTGTCAACTGGGACGACTAGCTGGGGGCCGGCTAGGGAGGCGATTTCTGGGTCGGTGTTTTCCGTGCGGATTCGCTGCGCGTCGCCCGTGGGTAGTAAGTAACCGATCTCTTCGAGAAAGGTACGGTAACTTGTGGGATCTAACCGCTCGCCGCGCCGCTGTTGGTGATAGGCGTCAATCTGGGCCTGCAAGGCGTCGCGGCGCTGAAGTAGCTGTTGATTTTTTGGCCCTAAGTCTTGGACGATTTTCTCCAGCGCCGCCCAGAAGTGATCGACATCCACGTCCGTTCCGGGCGCGATCTGCTCGGCGACGAGGGCATAGAGCCGCTGGTCGATGTGCAATCCGCCGCTGGTTACTTTTCTTGCTGATTCCGCCATGATGTGCTCCGTTTAATTTTGCCGAGCAAGAGTATAATCATTTATGGCGCGGGCGACCTATGGACAGGGTGGATGGGATTTGGATAGCTTGTAGGCACTAGCGCATAACAACACTATCGCAGGAGGAGACCATGAACTACGACCCATGCCAACGCACCTTTGACTGCGAGCCGACGCTCACCGACTCCGAGGTTCTCGAATTCTGCCGCGAGGGCCACCTATTGCTCAGAGGCGTCGTGCCCGACGAGATCAACCAGCGCACCTGTGCTTGGATCGACGGCGATATTCCCGCCAACCCGAGCTATATCCCCGACGGCCTGACCGAGGCTGACCTCGACCGCATCCGCTTTACCCACGAGCCGACCTCCATCTTCTTGGAGGACTGGTTCATCGAGCACGTCTTGCTCAATCCGCAGTTGGCTGGTGCCATGCGCTCGCTCTTAGGCCCCAACATCGGCCTGCCGGTCTTGGCCAGCCACCACCGGGCCGAATGCCCAATGGAAGCCCAGCGCTGGCACCAAGACGCCGACCACATCTATGGCCCGGAGGTGCGCTTTTTGGAGGTCTTCTACTTTCCGCAGGACACGCCCGTGGAACTGGGGCCGACCGAGTTGGTGCCTGGCTCGCACATCCAACCTGGTGGTCACCGCGACGAAGAAGAAGGGGGCGTGTTTTGCGATGGCCCGGCCGGCACCATTGGGGTTCACCATCAGAGCATTATGCACCGCCGCGGCAAATCCACCGCCGAGGGGCTGCGCCGGATGCTTAAGTACAATTACTGGCGCACGGCACCTCCCCAGCGCGATTGGATCGTCGAGGAGGACTTTGATTTCCAGAGCGCGTATTACGGCGGGCACCGCACGGCGCGCTACTACGCCCACATGTTCTACTGGCTCTGCGGCAAGGGCGATCAGTTCCGCGTTATCGGCGGTCAGGCTTGGCCTTGGCAGACTGAGAATCAGATCGGGCCGTCGTATGGCTTTGACGCCGAGGAAGGCTACCAGCCCAATTGGCGGCGGGATAATCCGGACGGGTATGCGCGTTGATTGGTTGGACGGGTGGCGTTGATGAGGCAGTGGCCGCCTCCAACAGGAGGGACCATTGCTACGAGAGGCAGGGGCAGGGCACCGGCCCGGCGGGTGTGGGGCGGTACTGATTAAATCCACATTCCCCGTCTAACTACGGGAGCCTCCGCGCTCGTCGAGCGAGCTTTGGCAGAACCCGGATCTATTCACGGGGGGATACACCCTGCCCCTGCTGAGAATGGCGAACGGAAGAGACGCGAAGCCCTGTTGCTGATTCGCTGAAGGGCTCCCGGTGCTGAGTGGTTAGCCGCTAGGTCGTTGAGCGGCTTTGCCGGATAATTGGGTTATCAATCCCTGAGGTCGCGCGTTACAGTGCGCGCCGAGTCTGGGCTATGCGCCGTCACCGGCGCAGTCGCACTTGCTCCCCTGTCTCTTCCGTGCGGCCACAACAAGTGTGGCCGGACTGCTCTAGTTGTCCTTACTGTTCGTCAGCATATTCTACCTCTACCTCGAACGACGCGGCGCGGATCTGCCGATTGAGCTGGCGGAACTCGACGCGCGCCTCGTTGAGACGGGTGCGGCAGTCGTCGTAGGGCAACTCGTTGTCCTCGACGATGTCGCGCTCCTCCTTGTGGAGGATCCGCTCATAGGCAGAATCGACGACTTGGGTGTGCAGTTCTCCGAGGCGGTCGTTGAGCGCTTTGCGGGTCTCAAGGGCCTCGGTGAGGCTCATGTCGTCGCCCCCGTGTTCAACGCGATGCTCGAAGTTGGCACGCTGGATCGCGGCGTTCAGTTTGCGGCGTTTGAACTCGAGGGAGCGCAACTGGTTGCGCGCCTCGGAGATACTGAATCCGGGTGCTGGCCGGCGCGAGGAGTCGTTGTCTCGACGGGAGAATAGGTCTCGATTCTGGCGCGCCTCGGGTAGGCAGTCGCGCAGCGTCTTGATGCGGGCGTCGTATTCGCCGCGCAATTCTAGGGCTTCGTAGAGTCTGATGGTCTTTCTGGCTTCGGTCATACCTCACCTCCTTCTAGTTTCACCGGGAGATGAGTCGAAATTCGAGGGGATGTAGAACAGTCGCAATAGTTCGGCGACTTTTTTGTGTGGGTACCTGCTCAGGTGACACCTTGCTGATCATTTCGGTCTGCTGGCTAGTTGTTTTGAGTAAGCCAATGGCTCACCTTTTAAGCATATGATTGAGAGCATTCGATGGAGGAAGGCATGAGTGAAATCGGTGGCAAGATTATAGACGGGTTGCGCGATGCACTGAAGTATGCAGAAGGCGAGACGGAAGACAATAAAGAGCATCACGTCTTAATACCTGAGCGCGTCGATGTGCGGGATGTGCGTCAACGGCTCAATATGACTCAGAATTTGCATAGTTCTTCGGACTCAGCGTCTACCCGTACTTAATACACGGCTGCTTCAGGCGGTATTATGCCTATTGGCGGCCACCAACCCTGTCTCTTGAGGAGAATCTGCGATGAGCGATAATCAGAGGGCACAAACCGCTGAAGCTCTCTTGGATGCATTCAGTCAACAGGTCCCACTACGTCCCGAGCGCCTGCCGACCTTTATGGAGATTACACGTTATCCGCATTACGAGGATGTGTGCAGCAACATTCTTGCTTTTTTCTTTGATCCAGATAATCCGCACGGGCTCGAAACGCTGTTCTTGGATGCTCTTGCACAGGTTGGCGACATTGAGGATAAAGCAGGGACGCTAGGTCGCAATGTTCAGGTAGGCCGGGAAGATCCCACCGATGCCGGGCGTATCGATATTCTCATTCAGTCCGATAGCCACGCGGTCCTAATCGAGAATAAGATTTTTCGGCCCGTTGACAATCCACTCGACGACTATGCGAAGTACCTTGATTCCTTGCCACAATGCCACAAATACAGGTTTCTTCTCACTCTTAAGCCTGTAGACGAAAGTACCAAACGCGATATCGAATGCTATGGGTTTCAGAATATCACACACGAGGATTTGGCAAACGAAATCCGCGGGCTTCTCGGGGTCTACGTTGCCAACGCGGATACTCGTTATCTCACGTTCATGCTTGATTTTCTAAATACACTTGACTATTTGCCGGAGGATATGGCTATGGATCAGAAATTTATTGACTTCCTCAAGAACCGTCCTGAAGGAGAGGTTGAAAATTTTCTCAACCAAATCAACGAGTTCAAGAAAGGACTCCGCAAACAAATTGATTTGCTTGAGGAGCGAATTGATGTCAGCTCCTACGATAACGTAAGCCCGAGTAGGTATCGAGAGAGTAACAACCTTTTTGATGTTCTCGCGTATGACATCACACTTTCTTTTTTCGAGAACAAGGTTGTGGTAGAAACGGTCATCGACTGCAAAGGTTGGAAAGTCCAGATCTGGCTTCGGAGAGGCGCAGGGGGTGGACCGGTTACCAATCCTGGCCGACGTGAAGAGTTGCTAACGCTGCTGCGTCGTTTGGGTATTCCGCTTAAGAAAGAGGAAGGCAAGCGTTTCCTGCTGGACAGTTCCGAAGATGTGGCAAATTTGAATCAGATTGTTCGGATCGTCCAAGGCGTCTTGGATAAGCTCGCCGACAGCGACGGTACTTCTTAGCTGGAGTGCAGTGTTGTCTCCAGCCCCTCCCACTTCGGGTCTTCTTTTGCCATCCATCCACGAATCTGTCGGAGTGATTCGACATCTTCGGTCGCCTGCCCGCCCGGCATTGTATAGCCGCTGAATCATCCCGCGTAACTACTCGGGAAACACCTTTTCTATAGTGCCCACCTATCGGCGGCTATCAGAAGGCATTCCAGCGATTACTTCCACCAGTTCCGCCACGACGGCCACCTCGCCCTCGTCGGCGCACGTGAGGACGATGGGCTCGAACTCGGGATTGGTCGGCTTCAACGTGATCTTGGCGTGCTGCCATGAGTTACCGTCTTGGATCTTCTTACTTTCGTATCGCTTGAGGGTGTACCGCGCCCCGGTCTCGGGGTCGATAGCGTCGTGGAGTTGAACCAGTACCGTCTTACCCTGGCGTGTGCCCTCTACGGGGGCGCGGAACAAACCATGTGCTCCGTTGGGGACCGTGGGTTCCATTGAGTGGCCCACGATCTGCGCGACGAACATCCCCGGTCGCAAGCGGTGTGCAGAATCCACCTCGACCCACTCCCAGTCCTCCTCGGCTGCCACGTTCTGGGGGTTGCCGAACTCGCCAGCCGCGATTGCAAGCGGCACGAGCGGAACACAAGTGACGTAACGCTCGTCGGGCTTAGCGGCGACGATGCGCAAAGCAGGCGGCGAGGCCGCGTCAAGTTGGGTCGCATCCACATCCCGGAGCCGCTGGTACGCCTGAGACGTCAGCCACTCGCTCACTAACTGTTGAAACGGTTGGTCGTTCATGTAGCGGACGAAGATCTCCTCGTTCTGGTCCATGCGCTCAACGAAGAGTCGTTCCAGAAGGTTCCTGAACACCAACTCGAATTTGTCCTCTGGGTTCACGGCGGCTGCTTGGCGTAATCCATCGTCACTCATGGCAGCTTCGACGATCTGATCGAAAAAGAGCTGATCGGCCTGATTGAAGTCGGTACCGAAGCGTTCATTGACAACGTCAATGAGCTGCGAAAGCGGCACTGACTCCTCATGTACAGCGCCGCTGCCGACCTCGGTCGGCCCATCCAGAGCGTGCGCGTCACCCCCCGCGAGGGAGATTGAGCCCTCACTGATCTTCTGGAGGCGGTAGTATTCAAGCCGCACCTCGTCATCGAACTGATAGGCGGGACCGCTCCGGCGTCGTGGCAGCTTTGCCGCCAGATGACGCAGGAATACGTACAGGCGTTCGAGGTCCGAGTCTTGGTACGGGATGACCTGACTCAGGAAGCCGTAGAGGTTGCGAAAGGCTTGGATCTTTCCGCGCCAGAGTTCTGCTTCGTCCCCGTCGTCTTGCTGCAGGGCTTTAAAGCGCGACACCGCAGGATCGAGCGCGGCATTCATTGCTTGGTGATCTTGGGCGCTATGACGCTGCTTTGGCTTGAAATATACTTCACAGAACCGCTCGACTTCTTCATAGAGATAGATTCCGGCTGCGTCGAGTTCCCCTTTGACTGCGTACATGCGGGCGGGGTCGACCTCCGCTCCCATCTCCGCCCCTTCGTAGTAAACCTTGAACGCCTCGCGGATTTCTTCGCGGTCGTTTACGAAGTCGAGAACGAAAGTGTCCTCCTTGAGCGGATGTGTGCGGTTCAGGCGGGAGAGCGTCTGGACTGCTTGGATGCCAGCGAGCCGCTTGTCCACGTACATCGTGTGCAGGAGCGGCTGATCGAACCCGGTCTGGTATTTCTCCGCGACGAGCAACACCTGATACTCTGGAGTTGCGAACTTCTCTGGAAGCTCCTTCTCTCGGATGCCTAGGTTCATCTTCTCCTCGGTATATGACTCGTTTGGGAGTTGGTCGTCCCGAACCTCTCCCGAGAAGGCTACCAGTGTTTTGATTGCGTATTGCTTCTTTTGGATGTAGCGATCAAAGCTCTGCTTGTATCGCACCGCTTCCAGCCGGGAGCCGGTGACCACCATGGCTTTGGCGCGGCCGCCGATCTTGTGGCGCGTGACGGCGTGGAAGTGCTCGACCATTACCTCGGTCTTTTGCGCGATGTTGTGGGGATGCAGGCGCAGAAAGCGCGCCAGCGCCAGTGCTGCTTTTTTCCGCTCAACGTTTGGATCGTCTTGGCACGCCTTAAGCAATTTGAAGTAGGTCGCGTACGTGGTGTAGTGCTTGAGCACGTCGAGGATAAACCCTTCCTCGATTGCCTGACGCATTGTGTAGCGATGGACCGGCTCTCCGTCTTGGCCGAACACGGCAAGGGTCTTGTGTTTGGGCGTGGCTGTAAAGGCGAAGAAACTTAGGTTCGCTTGCCGACCGCGTTTGGCCATGCTGCGGAACAGTTCTTTTTGGTCCTCGCGGCCTTCCTCCTCGGCGCGCTTCCGAGCCTCCTCCAGCAGGTCTTCGCCCCCGAGGATCTCCTTGAGATCTGTCGATGCCTCCCCTCCCTGCGAGCTGTGGGCTTCGTCGATGATGACGGCGCAGCGTCGGGTAGGCAGTACGCCTGTCCCCTCAATGCCTTGCTCCTCGGCCATCTTGAGCAACTGCTGCGACACAAAGGGGAACTTCTGTAACGTGGTGATGATGATTGGAACGGCGTTCTCTAGAGCCTCAGCAAGCTGTCGGGATCGCTCGTCGATTTTTTTCACGACACCGAGCTTGTGCTCGAACTGGTAGATCGTGTCTTGGAGTTGTTGGTCTAACACGACGCGATCGGTTACCACGATCACGCTGTCGAAGACGCGCTCGTTTGCCTCGTCATGCAAGGAAGCAAGTCGGTGCGCGAGCCAGCCTATCGTGTTGCTCTTGCCGCTGCCAGCCGAATGCTCAATGAGGTAGTTGTTGCCGATGCCCTCGCAGCGAGCCTTCTGCACCAGCAGTCGGACGGCATCAAGCTGATGATAGCGCGGGAAGATCATCGTTTCGGCCTTCACTTTGTGGCCGCGGTCGTCGCGCTTCTCTTCGGTCTGCAAGTGGATGAACCGGGCGAGCACATCGAGTAGGCTGTCCCGGGCGAGCACTTCTTCCCAGAGGTAGGCTGTCCGATAGCTACGGCCCGCCGGATCGTGCGGATTTCCGGCACCGCCATCACATCCCTTGTCGAAGGGCAGGAAGTGGGTTGCGTCTCCGGCTAGGCGCGTGGTCATGCGCACGCATTCGGTATCGACGGCAAAATGGACGAGTGTGCGGCGTTTGAACTCGAAGATCGGCTCGCGGGGGTCGCGGTCGTGCCGGTACTGGTGGATCGCATTCTCTACCGTCTGCCCAGTGGGTGGGTTTTTGAGCTCCACTGTGGCGATGGGGATGCCGTTCAGGCTCAGCGTCACGTCGAGCGACTTCTCCGACTGAGGGGAGAAACGGAGTTGTCGGGAGAGTCCGAGCCGGTTTGCTGCGTAGCGGGCTTCGAGTTCCGGGTTCAGTTCGTGGGCCGCCTTGAAGAATGCTGCGTGGAGCGTCCGTCCGTAGCACTTGAAGCCGTGGCGCAGGGTTGCGAGCGAGCCGTTGGCGTCCATCCACTTGCACAGGTCCGTAAGAATCTGCTCGCCGGTTTTATCGCCGTGGAGCGCTTCTAGCTTGGCCCATTCTACGGGCTGGGTTTCGCGGATGAAGGCGAGGACGGAGTCGGGGAAGATTGCGCGGTCGCGGTCGAAGCCTTCGCGGGGAATGGAGACATAGCCGTTCTGGAGCAGATGTGCTTCGATTACGGTCTCAAAGGCGGACTCGGAGTGCCTGCTAATGCTCATGGCTACAACTGTCCTCCGGTACGGTGGACCGGGTTTTCGTTTACATCGAACGATCCCGCGTCGGTACCTACGAAAGCCTCTCTCAACCTTCGACGCATATCGACATCGTCGGCAAACACGGTCCACCAGATGGAGAACATGCCACGATTGACGGCCGTCTCGACGATCTGCTCACGCAATGATACATTGTTTTTTTGGCTAGCTAGACGATCATGAGCGTTTTCCGCCATTTTCCATGCGTTGAACCGTGCCAGCCAGCGTCGATCAGAATCGGTCGGTTTTCGGCCCGCGTTTCCGGGAAACTTATCAAGGCCAGTCAGGGCGATAGTGTTTCGGGCTCGGACTTGATCGATGCCGACAAGATCGGGATGGGGTTGTACTAATCCGCCATTTACGTATTTGAACGCGCGAAGGGTGTTATCTTGGTCCGGCCAGTAGTGATCGCCAAGAGCCACATGTTTGGCCCCTTTACTCGAATTGCAGTGGACACAAGCAAGGAGGAAGTTGTCCCAAGAGTTCCGAAGTGTGGAATGACAAACTTTCGGCTGGATATGTTCGACCGCCAAGTGGGTTTCGATCTGTCGCTCGCAGTAGCTGCAGTAGTCGCCAATGCGGCACATTAGATCCACTCCGGCATTTCGGTAATGGGCATAAACGGTGGGAGCCCCTCCTTTATCAACCGGTCGCATCGTCACCTACACCACGCAGCGTCTCTCGTTCTAACTTTAGTAGGGCCTGAAACGCCGGGTCATCACTGAATGGCATGGACAGTTCGTTCAGACGTTTTTCGGCTGCGGCTAGTTTAGCTGAATTTTTTTTAGCGTCTCGAAGTAAGCGAAAGTATTCTGCAGCGGCGTCCATCATATCGTGGTAACGCTTGCTTTTTTGAGGCATCTCGACGCCCATCACGTCCTCAGTGATGTCTTCGATACTTTTGTCCGCGTACTCGCCGAACTCATCGAAGTCAAGGTTGATGAGCTTCCCAAGTCGGAGAGCTTGGATCACGAAGGGTGAGTGCGTGGTCGCGATGAACTGGCAACGTGGAAAGGCTTCAGTCAGGTTGGGGATGATCTGCCGCTGCCACTTGGGGTGTAAGTGAAGGTCAATCTCGTCGATCAGGACGACCGCCTCGGCTTCGGAGGCTGGGTCAGTGAAATTGGGGTTGGCCTGCGCGAGTCGCCGGGTCAGGTCCAATACTAGAGCTAGTATCCCGCGTTCGCCATCTGAAAGCTGACGGACCGGAATCGCCGTCGTACCTTGGTCAATCCAGAGTTGCGGGAGTTTTTCGTTACCAGGTCGTAAGTTCCCATAACCCGGAAGGAAACGCGCTATGGCATTCTCGCATGCGGCCAGCATGCGGTCGGCGGCCAAGTGTTCAGTCCGCATGGCCTGCTGGACCTTCAGCCAAGCACCGAACTCGCTGAGCCTCAGCTCCCGATTTGCGAAGGTATCCGCGAACGCCGCATTTACATCGCCCGAGGCGACGCCCTTCCCGGGAGTTCGTCTCGACGGCACAGCTCGATTGGTAGAAAAGAACACTACGAGTGGTCGACCCTCTGGCTCGTCGCCGGAAACTGGTGAGGGGCTTTCGCCGATGAACTGCGTCTTCTGTGTCTGTGGCATGTCCGCTTGGCGCGGTCTGTGACGGAGGTAAACGTGATCGCGTTCGCCAATCCGAACATGGCACTCAAGCATCGTAACGTCAGCCCCGATGCGGATATCGTCGATCAAGAGCGCTTTGGCGTTGTTTTGTAACCCGTTCGCCCGTTTCACCACCGCCGAGAGGCAGACCCTCAGCGCATCCAGAACGCTCGTCTTCCCAACTCCGTTGACGCCGACGATGAGGTTGAAACCCGGCTGGAAGCGGAACTCGGCTGCCTTGATTACGCGGAGGTTGGCTAGCTTGAGACCTATGACGATCATAAAGTGCTCCTTACGTCAATTTGCCCAGTCACGGCCGCCGCGATGAGAGCAGAGCGGCGTTCTTTGAGTAATTCGATGGTCCGATTCGTAACCTTTCGCAGGTTATCAATGCCTATTGTTGACCCTGCGATAAACTCGACTATCTCTCTTTGCTCCAGAATCGGTGGAACGGGAATGCGCAGATTCTCAATTACCTCCACAGCTAAACCCGGTTGAGCAGCAGATTGCGAATATTGATTCAGATTCATGGCAACCAGCAGTTCACTAAGCCACTTACTCTTGCACTTCTCGCCAGCCGTCACAACCACTGCGTGTTCTGATGCCCAGAATTGACCGGAGGCATAATGGATATTACCGCACAATGCCCCCTGTCGACCAATTAACACATACTCCCCTTCGTGTGAATATACCGAAGTAAAACCACGCAATCCGTTTCCCCCAAAAACTGGAAAATCGCCTTCAAGATCAATTAGGTTACTCGTGATTGGTTCGCCGCTCTTGAGTGTCGCGACTCGCTTTAGTGCCGTAACTTCCCAATGCACCGGAATTTCGCCCAGCCAGGGGATGCCGGAGTCGCGGAGTGGGACGTTTGGATCAAAGCCACGGGTGACGGCGCGGGTGATGAGCGCACGGCGCTTTTCGGCCAGCAACCTAAGTAATCGTTCTTTTTCCGATACCAGATCATCTATTTGTGCCGTCTCACGGTTAAGGTAGTCGGCGATGGTGCGCTGTTGGGGGATTGGCGGCACAAGCACATCCTTGGAGTAAGCCGTTTCGCGATTGAGGCCCGGAATTGCTGCCTCGTCCGTGCCTTCATCCAACTGCAAAGTCTGAAGCAGCCAGTATATCCAGCGTAAATGGTTCCGGCTGGTCGATTCGTCAATGAAGAAGGTCGTATCGGAAGCGAAGCACGGTTCCGCCGTCCAGTTGACCTTGCCATAAGAGCCTTTTCGCCCAATGATGATCGCCGGCGCTCTAGTGTTAGCTCTTGAAAAAGAGGCAAACGGTCCGTTGGAGCCAAACACACGAAAAGCACCATCTTGTGGTTCATCACGCGGCAACGTTTCTCCATAGCTTAAACGAGCGACAAATTTCAGCTTTGCCCTCGCCCACATCACGCCGTCACCTCCCTCAACAACCGCATGATCTTCTCTTCCGCTTCCTTCAGATCCGCGTCAATCTCTTCCAGCGGGCGCGGCGGCGTGTACTTGTAGAAGTGGCGGTTGAAGTTGATCTCGTAGCCGACTGTATCCTTGTCCCGGTCCATCCAAGCGTCGGGGATGTGGGGGAGCACCTCGCGCTCAAAGTAGATGTCGATGTCGTCCTTAAGCGGCACATTCTCAAAGTCGCGCAGCTCGGTGTCAGGCTCGTAACCTTTCTCCCGGCCATCTTTCCTAACCCGCTCGGCTTGCGGATCCTTCTCGGTGAAGACATCTCGGAAGAGCCTCTGTTCTACCTTCTTCCAGCGCGATTGGCGCTCACGCAGGAGAGCGGCAATACTCTTCCATGTCGCATTCCAGTCGTAGCTCGGCTCGCGTCCTAATTCCTTGTCGATGGCCTGCACGTCGTCGAGCAGGTACGGGCAGGCATCGAGAAAGCGGGACTTGTCTTCGATGGTCATCTGGTAGCGCAAGCGCAGGGGTTGCTCCACGGTCACGCGCGTGTAGCCGAAGTCAGCGTTGTCGAAGATCTTGGAGCGCTCGCCGTCCTCAAAGCGGCCGTATTGCCACACGATTTCCTCAATCTGCTCTGCGGCGATGTGGCGGCGCTTATCGCCGAGGCTGCGCTTGTTGTCTTCACTCCCGCCCGCGGTCCACAAGTCGCGGGCGTCAAGGAGCTGAATTTTCCCCTGTCGCCGCTGCTCCTTGCGGTTGGTGACGATCCAGATGTAGGTGCCGATTCCGGTGTTGTAGAACATTTGCTCCGGCAGGGCAACGATGGCTTCAAGCCAGTCGTTCTCAATGATCCACTTGCGAATGTCGCTCTCGCCAGAGCCAGCGCCGCCGGTAAAGAGCGGCGAGCCGCTGAACACGATGGCCAAGCGCGAGCCGTGCTTGTGCTCGTCCGGGCGTACTGGCTCAAACTTGTGGGTCATGTGCTGTAGGAAAAGTAGCGAGCCGTCATTCACTCGCGGGAGTCCAGCGCCGAAGCGGCCCTCGAATCCGAGCCTATCGTGTTCTCTCTGGATCTCATTCTTCTGCCTCTTCCAGTCCACGCCGAAAGGTGGATTGGTGAGGAAGTAGTCGAAGGTCTCGTCCGCGAATTGGTCGTCCATAAGGCTGTCGCCGAAGCGGATGTTGTCGCCGCCGCCGTTGTGGTCAACCTGTTTCATCAACATGTCAGAGGCTGCGGTGGCAAAGGCGCGGTTGTTATAGTCCTGTCCATAGACGTAGAGCCGTGCAGCACTGTGGTGGTCTCGCAGGTAGTTTTGCGCCTTGGCCAACATGCCGCCGGTGCCGCAAGCGGGGTCGAGGAGCTTACGCACGGTGCCGGGTGTGGCGAGCAGTTCGTCGTCGTGAATGAAGAGAATGCTCACCATTAGTCGGATGACCTCACGCGGCGTGAAGTGGTCGCCCGCGGTCTCGTTCGCCAACTCGTTGAAGCGGCGGATGAGATTCTCGAAGAGAAGCCCCATTTGCTCGTTCGGAACTCTATCGGGATGCAGGTCAACGTCGCAGAACTTCGAGACGACGAGGTAGAGGATGTTGGACTCGCGCATCTTCTCGATCTCAGCCTCAAACTCGAAGTATTCGAAGATGCGGCGCACGTTGGCCGAAAAGCCTTGGATGTAGCTGACGAGGTGCGGGGCGATATTGTCTGGATCGCCCTTGAGCTTCTCGAAATCGAGCGGCGAGTGGTTGTGGAAGCGCTGGCCGGCAGCCCTGTTCAACCTAACGTCGAGCGCGTCGCCGTCGAGTCTGCCGCCCCAGCGGTCGTGCTCAGCCAGAATCTTGGACTTGGTCGGAGCGAGTACGCAGTCGAACCGCCGCAGCACGGTCATAGGCAGCATGACGCGCTCGTATTGCGGCGGGCGATAGGGACCGCGCAGCAGGTCGGCGATCTGCCAGATCAGGTTGGCGAAATAGCTGTGGTCAGGCATGAGTATGTACGTTCAAGAAGGTTATTGCCGTCCACGAATGCGTGATTAAGTCGTGGGTCATTTGGCTAACATTTCACCTAGACGACGGTTCCTCTCGACGCTGCTCTGGAAATGGGCCATAACCGAGGCTCGGGGCTTTTCTTGGATGCGGTTTTCAATGTATTCACGCATGGCCTCTGGTGACACACCGAGCAACCCCTCCTCCCGGCGATCCTTGAGAATAAGCGCTATGGACCCAACCAAATTCTCGCGTGCTTCGTCCCTAGTTTTGCCCTGACCATTTGCCCCAGGAATTTCGGGACAATAGGCAATATACCATTTCTCGTCCTGCTCGATAATCGCCGTAAACTCTTTCATAGCGTGCGTTTAGCCTCTCTGTATTGGCTCTCGAAGTATGGTCAGGTCGGCTTATGCTTCAATAATGAGCTGTATCCTTCCAATAACGCCCAAATAGCATTGGCCAGCAAGCGAGAGATTGGGTTTCCAGAGCGGAGACGATGCCCAATGACGACGGTGCTTTTGGTTTCACTCCCGATTCGCTATGTGCAACTCCCACAACTGCTCGGGCGACACCTCGCTCGGCGCACCCATGAGCGGATCCTGCGCATTCTGGTTCATCGGGAAGGTGTGTTGCCGACGCCCTCGCGAGCCTTCTGCACCAGCAGCCGGACGGCATCGAGCTGGTACTAACGCGGGAAGATCATCGTACTTCCTTCCAGAGGTAGGCTGTCCGATAGCTGCGGCCTACCGGATCGTGTGGATTCCCGGAACCGCCATCACATCCCTTGTCGAAGGGCAGGAAGTAGGTTGCGTCGCCGGCTAGGCGCGTGGTCGTGCGCACGTATTCGGTATCGACGGCAAAATGGACGAGTGTGCGCCGTTTGAACTCAGGAATCTTGCTCTTGCGAACAGAAGCAGTCGGGGTCTCGCAGTTCCCAAGTCGCCTATTCGCCTCAACGACTTCATTTCAATTTCTCTAGATGCGTCTCGACTAGAAACGTCGCTACAGCACCCGCAGCGTTTACCGCAAGGCTCGCATGTCGTGGTGACGGACGAACAGGCAAAGGTCCTCCCTTGCCGTGCGAATCGGAGAGCCGATTGCGCAACGTTCCGATGCCGTTCACGAGGTTCGTCACGCTACCGAGGATCGCCTTGATCGGCTCCTCCGAATGCTGGTTCGGCGCTAAGCTCAAAGCCTTAGAAGCCTTCTCATATAGCTTCGGCAATTTGTCTTTGTCGGTATAGTCCAGCGAAAGGTCGTCGAGGATGCGCTTGATCACGGTTTCCAGCAATGTCCGGGCAAGAGTGATCGCACCTTCGGGGTCGTCTGTCCTACGCGACAATGCCTTCGACCACACCGCGTGAACGTGTTCGGCATCAAACAACTGAAGCGCATCGAACGTGACCGAATCGGCAGGCGCGAGGTTTTGACCTTCCAGACTGTCAACAAGAGGAGTGAAGGCTGCACTGATGATCTGCCGACGCTCCGCGTACGTTTCAGCCTCGTTCTTGATGAATGGCCAGAAGGCCTCCAGACTTCGATAGGTGCGAACGAAGTCGGGAAGCAAGTTCCTGATTTGGTGATCGTTCATGAACTCCCGGCGCAAATGCACGTAAATGGCGTCGTCAGAGGAACCATATGTCGCCGCATCAATCAGAATCCGCTCCATCATTTTGATCCGTTCAATGATCGAGTCTGGAAGTTCTTGTTCGTTAATCATTATGGTCTTCTTGGCTTACATGGATGAATTTGAGCCATACGCTGTCCAAGTGTCTGAAGTCTGTATCTGTTGACAGGAGTGCAGCCCCGCTTACGTGAGCCGTCGCGGCGATCCAGAGATCATTATAAATATATCGCTCAATCGAGTTGGGCTAGGAGATCCTCGATGGGTTCATCGCCAGGCCACGTGCCCGCAAGCTCAATAGGGTCAAAGCCCCCGACTTGCTTGCGTTGTCCCGAGAACAGGTCATGCGATTTCTGGACCTCTATTGATGGCATTTCTTCGAAAACGACATCCTTTTCCAGCCGACCACTAATCCGGCGAGCCTCGATCAATCGCGACTGCCCATTGGCCTTGAAATGCACCATTCCCTCAACAGTGGTCTGCTTGCCCCATAGAGGACGCAAAGTCTCTACACTCAATGATGCGTCTAGCCGTCCAAAGAGTGCTGACTTCTGGCTCACCAAAAGGCGAAAGCGACCATTATCATGTTTGATCTCGTCGAGCCTACCACTTATGATGAAAGATCTTGGAGCCGGAATGGCATTCAACTGTTCTTTGACATATGTGTAGGAAATATCGTTCAGCTTGAATTGCCCATGCGCTGTCCCTTGAGGGATCATTTCGTAGCGCACGCCGGAGGCTCTAGCCGCTTGCCTAAACATAAGAATCGCTTCGAGAACTGAACTATCGAAATAGTCTCCAATTGGATTGTCGGTCTGGGTCTCATTGATCGATTGAGCGACCAGGTCGAGCGCTGTTCCATCTAGGTCGGGCTGCTTATTCCATAAATCTTTCTGGGTAAATTGTTCATAGGCAGTCTCGCCAAGCCGAGGAGCCTCTATGTCAAAAATCGTGGATCCAGGTTTCAATCCAGTTATCGTAAAGTCAATGGTGGCGTTCAGCCACTGAGGCCTCGCTCCCCTCCCCCCACTACCTGCACCAGTGGCGAGTAAGCGGGTGGTCCGCTCTGCTGTCACGAGAAGGGCGTCCATAACACGCCGGAGAGTCGCCATCTTGATTTGACCTTCATCTTCTTTCAGGCCGCTGATGCGGAGTTGGTAGCGTTGTGTTTTCATGGTGGGACTCACTTTCCTGGGTTGCTGAGGTCCATTTCAAGAATAATATCACTCCCGAATCGCTATGTGCAACTCCCGCAACTGCTCGGGCGACACCTCGCTCGGAGCGCCCATGAGCGGATCCTGCGCATTCTGGTTCATCGGGAAGGCGATGACCTCGCGGATGTTCGGTTCGTCCGCCAGCAGCATGACGATGCGGTCGATACCGGGCGCGATGCCGCCATGGGGTGGCGCGCCGTAGCGCAAGGCGCGGATCATGCCGCCGAACTTGCGATCCACTTCTTGCTGCGAGTGCCCGGCAATCTCGAACGCCTTGTACATGATGTCTGGTCTGTGGTTGCGGATGGCACCGCTCGACAGTTCGAGGCCGTTGCAGACGATGTCGTACTGATACGCCTTGATCTCCAGCGGTCGTTGCGTCTCTAGCGCAGCCATGCCGTCCTGTGGCATGGAAAACGGGTTGTGCGAAAAGGCCACACAAGCGCGTTCTTCGTCCCATTCGTACATGGGAAAATCGACGACCCAGCAGAATTCATAGCAACGCTCCCGCCGCAAATCGAGCCGGTCTGCCAGATGCAGGCGCAACCGTCCCGCTATGGACGCTGCCTCGGCTGGCGGTCCGGCGATGAAGAAAATGGCTGACCCCGGAGCGGCTGCACACTGCTCGATGACGCGGCTACATACGGTCTGTTCCAGCGCGGCGGCGATTGAGCCGGTGGCCTGCGCTCCGTTGATGAGGTACGCCAATCCCTTGCCGCCCGCCTCTTTGACGAATGCTTCGAGGCTATCGAAAAACGAGCGCGGCTGCGCTTCCAGTCCGGGAACGCACAGGGCGCGGACGACCCCTTCTGCTGCAACGATGTCCCTGAACAGCCTGAACGAGGATCCCGCGAAAATCTCGGAGAGGTCTTGGATTTCGAGCGCGAAGCGCAGGTCTGGTTTGTCCGTGCCGAACCGCAGCATGGCGTCGACGTGGGAAAGACGCGGGAACGGCGGTGCGGTCACTTCCCAATCGGTGAACTCGCGGAAGAGACCGGAAAAGAGTTCCTCGACCACTGCGAAGACATCCTCTTGCTCGACAAAAGCCATCTCGAGGTCGAGCTGGTAGAATTCGCCGGGGGAGCGGTCGGCGCGGGCGTCTTCGTCGCGGAAGCAGGGCGCGATCTGGAAGTAGCGGTCGAAGCCGGACACCATCAGCAACTGTTTGAACTGCTGCGGTGCCTGCGGCAGCGCGTAGAAGCGGCCGGGATAGAGCCGGCTCGGCACGAGGTAATCGCGCGCGCCTTCGGGCGAGCTGCTAGTGAGAATGGGCGTCTGGAACTCGGCAAAGCCCATCTTTGTCATGCGCCGTCTGATGCTGGCGATCACCTCCGAGCGGAGCTGAATGCGGCGGTGCAGTCCGGCCCGGCGCAGGTCCAGGAAGCGATAGGACAAGCGAGTACTCTCCCCCACGTCGGGATCTTCGGCGACGGAAAAGGGAAGTGGCTCTGCCAGCGAGAGCACTTCTAGCTCGCGCACGGCGATTTCCACCTCTCCAGTCTCCATGGTGCTGTTGATAGTCTCAGGCGACCGCTTGCGCACGTCGCCTACGACGCGGATGACGGATTCGCGGGGGACCTTTGACGCGGTTGTCGCAACGTCATTCTCTGGTGAGATCACGAGCTGGGTAATGCCGTAGTGGTCGCGCAGGTCTAGGAACAATATGCCTCCGTGGTCCCTTTTGCGATGAATCCAGCCGCTCAGGTGGATGGTTTGGCCGGCGTGACGCTTGCGGAGTTCGCCGCAGGTGTGGGTGCGATAGCGGTGCATGGTAGCCTCCAGTTTTGGATGTACATGAAAAACCCGCCGTCGGCGCGAGGCTCAACGGCGGGTTGGGGTGCGGGTAGAATCCGATCACGGCCAACGCCATCGAGCCCGAATGGCGGGGTTATTATCGTTATTGTTAGCAAAGGCGTAGGCCGTGTGATTGTAGCGGAATGTCATTGCAAAAGCTCCTAAAAACAGAAAACCCGCCGCGATGCGTGTTCGCGACGGGTTGTGAATTCTTGGGTTGGATTCAGTCGTCAGAACACGCGCAATGGGGCTAGCGGGTTATTATTCTGTGTGCGGTCGTTCTGACGAGTTATCATAGTCGTCTAAGATAGAGGAAGGCCGGATCCCGTCAAGCCAGACTGGGCCGCGCTTGCTGGTCTCTACAGCCCGAACCAGCGGTTGAGCTTGATCAAAAAGATGCTGTCGCCATCGTCGGCGAAGGCGCGGCTCAAGTCGCCGGCGGGGCGGAACCTCGGGTCGCTAACGTCGTCGAAGGCGCGGTCGCGGCTCTGCTGCCAGACGGCGAAGAGCGTGCTGCCGGGTCGGTACTCCCAGCGCAGCACTGCGTTAGAGCGCAGTGAGCGGCGGCGAAAGTCCGGGTTTTCTTCAAGGCCGGCGTAGGGTGAGAATTCGTAGGACCGTGGGCGCGCCAGTTCCTTGATGGCACCGTAGTCGCCGGTTGTCGCGAAGGGCTGCGCGAACAACTGCAAGCTCAGACTCGGCGTGAAGGCCCAGGTGACGCGCACGCCGATCTCGAAGACGCGGCTTTCGAGCTCGCCGAAGATGAAGTGGTCGTCCTCGCTGTCGCCGTCCTCGTCCTTGTTCTCTACCCACTGGGCGAAGTTGCGGTTGAAGTTGTAGCCCGGCTCGATTCCCAGCTCAAACTGGGATACGGGGCGCAGTGCGATTTCAAAGCCGACCCACGATCCCAAGTTGTCGCCTCCCCGGCTCCCGCTGATGTTCCAGCCGAGCCAGCCGCTGATGGGCTTGCGGTCGTCAGTCCACACGTCCATGCCAAACCAGGTGTGGGCGGGCGAGAGCATGAGCGGTCCGCCGCGAGTGGCCAAGTCGTCAAAGGCGGCAAAGTTGCGGCTGAGGCCCATCCAGAATCCCCAGTAGTTATGCAGGTTGTGCCAAGTGTTGAAGTTGATGCCGCGGGACAGCCGCTCGCCGGCGAAGTTCCAGTGGTTCCAGACGTTGACGTTGAACCCGGAGCGGCGGGCGAACCAGTAGGGGTCGAGCTTCTCGTGATAGATGTGGGCACCGGCTTGGATGCGGTCGTTGCGCCGCATAAAGCCGAGGTCGTTGGCCTCAAAGCCGGGCGACTGCGCGTCCACGTACGCTTGGCCGCCGAAGGCACCGCCCGTTTTCTGAAAGTAGAGCGCGCCCTCCCAGCCGGTGTCGCGTTCCTTCTCCTGCCCAGCGCGACTGACGGCGAGCCGGCTGTAGAGGCGGTAGGCGTTCTCCCACCACTTGACGTGCAGGTCGCCGGCACCGACGTAAGCCGGGTCAAAGCCGCGGCCGTTGACCGCAGTGAGTTGGGCTCCAGCGGTGGAGTTGGTGAGTAAATCCTGTTGTACGCGACCGATAAAGTAGTTGGTGATCGGCTCGATCTCGACGTCGCGGCGCAGCGTATCGATGCGGCCTGTCTCAGCGCTGGTGATGCGCTGGTCGATGCGCGCTTCCTCCCGGCCGGTGACGGCGTTGAGCAGGCCAAAGGCCGTGCGTCCGGCGGTCTTTCCCGATACTTTGACGGCACCGAGGATGGTGGTGTTGTCGGGACGGTCCACCTCGTTGCTGTCTTCGGGCAAGTCAAAGCGCGAGGGCGGTCGGCCAATGCGCCGCGAGTGGAACAGGCGCGTGGGCCGGCGGATGCCGACGATGAACGGCGTCGGCGATTCAAAAATCTGGATGCCCTCTAAAAAGAAGGGCCGGCGCTCGCGGAAGAAGGTCTCAAAGACGCCCAGATTGAGCACGGCTGGGTCCCCCTCGATCTGGCCGAAGTCCGGGTTGATGGTGGCGTTGAGAGAGATGTTCGACGATAGGCCGTAGCGCAGGTCGAGGCCGGCCGAGGAGAACAGGTCGTGCTCGCTGTCGCTGTCTCCCGGCGACAGGGTGCTGCGGCCTAGCGCGAAGGGGAAGATCTCGAGGCTGCGCTGTGGCCGGATGCCTTCGATCCCTTCGAGATGACCGAAGCGCGAGACGTAGCCGCTGACGCCCCGAGGTTTGAAGCTCCACTGTGACCACTCGGCGCGGCGGGAGATCTTGCGAAAGACGTTGATCCCCCAAGTATAGCTCTCCTTTTCGCCGAAGCGCAGGACGTGATAAGGGATCTTCAACTCCAGGCTCCAGCCGTCAGCGCGCCGCGCCGTCTTCACCTCGGCCACGCTGTCCCAGCTATCGTCAAAGTCGTCGTCGTTGTAGATAATCCCGTCCCCGATCCAGCCTGAGGGACCCACGACGAAGTAAACGCCTGTCTGATGGTCGTGGTGGGGGTCGAGGTTGATCTCGAATAGGTCGCGCTCGCGCCACTCGTCGCGCCGCGCCAGCCGCGTGGTGATGCTGTCGGGATGGGTGTCGTAGCAGATGCCGGCGATGTAGAGGGCGTCGTCGTCGTAGGCCACCTGAAAGGTAGTGCGTTGCGTCGAAGGCTGGCCGTTGTCCGGGTCGTTTTGCGTAAACCCCTCGTGTACGGGTGCGCGCAGCCAGATTTCGTCGTCGATGACGCCGTCGAGACGCGGCGGCACCTCGGCCCGCACGGCGCGGGCGGTGCGCTGGGGGTGCGTCATCCAAAACTGCATCTGGGCATCGCTGGTGTCGGCCCGGGCGGGTTGCTCATCGGCTGCGGCTGCCTCGGAGATGAGAAAAGCGGCGGCTAGCACTGCCGCAAACATGTGCATTATCCTTCCTTCTTGGTTGAGGATAGCAAAGGGCTCCACTTAGAATTCAAGCTCCCCTGACGGTTGAACAATGTCAAAAGTGGGTGTGGGCGTACGGGGGATGGGTGACCGCTGGGCTTGCCTCGATAATCCGATGTGACTACAATTATCCTAATGTAGTTACAAGGAGATCCCAATGAACGCATCCGTACGCGACCTGAAGAGCAGGTTGTCGCGCTATCTTCGGCAAGTCCAGCGGGGAGAGATAGTCGTCGTAACTTTGAGAGGGAAGCCCATCGCCCGCCTCGTGCCGCTACCGTCCCTCCCAGTGGAAGAGCGGTTGGCCACCTTGCCGGGGATCAATGCCGGGATAGGGGGAAAACCGAGAGGTGCCACGCGCCCCGTGCGCGTTAAACCTGGGAAGAAAAGCGTTGCGGACATCGTGGTGGAAGAGCGACGGTGATCCTCTTTCTCGATACATCGGCTCTCGTCAAGCTGTACGTTGAGGAGGCCGACTCCGAGACGGTACGCGGCTGGGTGGATGTGGCCGAGGAAGTTGCCTGCCAGTGGATCGCATACGTGGAAGCGCGATCCGCTTTGGCTGCCAAGCAGCGTTTAGGCGACCTGTCCGATGCAGAGCTGGAGGAATGCAAGAAGGAGCTGGAAGAGGATTGGGAGCGATATCACCGCGTCGCGGTTACCCAGACTCTCCTGCGACGAGCCGGTGCTCTGAGCGAACAACTCGGCGTGCGCGCCTATGACAGTGTTCACCTTGCGGGGGCTGAGTATCTGCAATCCTCGCTAGGAGTGCCGATAACCTTTGGGTCCTTTGACCGTCGACAGGTCGATGCGGCCGCCCGGCTTGGAATGCTCATTCCGGCCCAGGGCGATGACCAGAGTGATGACCAGAGCGAAGGCAATTCTCCTTCACCAACGGCATCTGCTTCATAGCAAAGGAGATGGATTTGACGGATCTAGGAACACTAGATAGCGTTGATCTTCGAGAGGTATGGCAGAATGAAGCCGCGGATTTCACACCGTGGCTGGCGGATAACTTGGACTCGCTGGGTGATGCGCTCCAGATGGAGATCGATACTGAGGATGTGGACACCGAGGTGTCAGTCGGTAAGTACTCGGCTGACATACTGTGTCGAGATTCAAGTGACAATTCACGGATTGTAATAGAGAACCAATTCGACAGTACCGATCACGACCATCTCGGCAAGTTGCTCACTTACGCGTCTGGGTTGGATTCCGATCCTCCGGTAAGCTCAGTCATCTGGATCTCAGAATCGTTCAACGATGAACATCGTTCGACTTTGGATTGGTTGAACAGAATTTCGCATGACGAGATTCGCTTTTTCGGCGTCACGATTGAGCTTCTGAAAATCGAGGGATCCAAACCTGCCCCGCGCTTCAATATTGTCGCCAGTCCCAATGATTGGACAACAGCAGTGAGGGCATCGAGCAGTGGTGAGGTGTCCGATCTTAAACGGCAATATTATCAGTTTTGGACCGCTTTAATTGAGCACCTGCCAAGTTCTGCGCCTAGGCTGAAGTCACCGAACCCGCTCCCAAGATCGTATTTTAACCTCGCTATTGGTAAGGCTGGGTTCGCGTTACAATGCAGGCTGAGTCAACAAAAAAAGCAATTACATGTTACCCTAGAAATAAAAGGGGGGAACCCTTACTACCACTTCGATCTCCTAAAGCAGCAAAAATCTGCTATTGAAGAAAAGATAGGTAGTCCACTAGAATGGCAAGGGAAGACTAAAGGTCGAGCATACAAAATTTCACTGATCAAATCTGGCAACCCGACAGATGAATCTGATAGGGAAAATCAGATCAAATGGATGGCGCAAACGCTGAATAAGTTCGACAACACATTCCGTGATCGTGTCCAGAATCTGACTACAGAATCCTCTCAGTAAAGCATACCTCCGCGCTTGCTGCCCCCATCTGTAAAACCATACATTAATCCGACTCCAACTAGCCCCCCAACGAAAGGACAATTCCCATGAGCGGCCTCACCTCCGACCAACTCGACTTCTATCGCACCGAAGGCTACCTCCTCGTCGAGGATGTCATCGACCCTTCTGTATTCGACCGCCTTATTGCCGAAATCAATGCCATCGTCGATACTGCTGCCCAGGAGGCTTACGCTGCTGGTGAACTGGCCGAGCTACACGCGGACCTGCCCTTTGCCAAGCGCCTGGTCCACATACACTCCCAATTGGCCGACCCTGAACCGCTGTTGCGCCAAGTCAACGGCAAGCTCAAAACCGAGGGCATGTTCGCCATTTTGACCCAACCGGCGCTGCTCGACATTGTCGAATCCGTGATCGGCCCTGAGATACTGGCTCATCCGCAATTCAATCTGCGCGCCAAATTGCCCAATCAAGACGCTACCGTGGTACCTTGGCATCAAGACTTGGGCTATTTACAGCCCGACGCGGAAGAGACCTTCATGGTCAATTTTTGGATTCCCTTGGTCAATGCCACTCTTGAAAATGGCTGTATGGAGGTCATTGCTAGCAGCCATCGCGCTCCGCTCATCGGCCACGAGCACGGCTTGGGCCCTGGTGCCAATTTCAAAGGCATCACCGATCAGTACCTGCCCCCCGGCGAGCAAGTTAGTTGTCCGGTCAAAGTCGGCGGCGTGCTGCTCATCCAGCACAAGACTATCCACCGCTCCATTCCCAACCTCTCCGATCACGTTCGCTGGAGCCTCGATCTGCGTTACAGTGACCCGGCGCAGCCCAGCGGTCGCGACGGCGTCCCCGGCTTTATTGCCCGCAGCCAAGCGCACCCCGAGTCGGTGGCCCGAAGCGTGGACGATTGGTTGGCGTTGTTCGAGACCGCTGCTCCATAACTGAAACATTTACCTCTTCTCGGTACTTTTCGTGGTTCGGTACATCTAGCTCGTTGGTTAGTGTCAGGAGACCGCATATTCCCCAAACACTTTTTCGGAGATTACCATGCTCTACGATCTGATCCTCAAAGGCGGCACCCTAGTTGATCCAGCCCAGAAGTTGCACGCAGTGCAGGACGTAGCTTTTGCCGATGGCAAAGTCGCTGCGGTCGGGGCCGACCTGTCCGCGGACCAAGCGCGCCAAACGCTCGATGTCGCGGGCTATGTAGTGGCCCCTGGCCTCATCGACTTGCACGTCCATGTGTATTGGGGGGTCAGCCACTTCGGCGTCGAGCCTGATCCCACCTGTATAGCCCGAGGCGTCACCACCGTAGTCGATGCTGGTTCGGCTGGTGCCGATACCTTCCCCGGCTTCCGCAAATTCATCATCGACGTCAGTGACACCCGCATCTTGGCCCAGCTCAATATCTCCTCGCAGGGCATGTTGACGCAGGAAATCGGCGAGTTTGAGATCCCGGAGTACGCGGACGTGGATAAAGCCTGCCGCATGATCGAACAACACCGCGACCTCATCTTGGGCGTCAAGGTGCGGCTCACCCGCAACAGCATCGTCAGCGAGCGCTCGGGAATGCTGCCCCTACACCGGGCCCGCGAGGCCGCGGATGCCGCCGGTCTGCCCATTATGGTCCACCCGCAAGACGCTTGGTGCGACAGCCTCGATGATGTGCTGGCCGTTATGAAACAGGGCGACATCCTCACCCATTGCTTCCACGGTATGAAGTGCGGGGTCCTCGACGAGGCCAGTCAAGTGCGCCCTGCGGTACACGAGGCCGTGGAGCGCGGTGTGCTCTTTGACGTGGGGCACGGCGCTGGTTCTTTCTCTTGGGAGGTGGCCGAGACCGCTCTGAGTGCCGGCCTTGCGCCGCATACTATCTCCTCAGATTTGCACGTGTACAACCTCCACGGGCCGGTATATGACTTAGTCAATGTCGTGTCTAAATTCTTCCACTTGGGCATGGACTTGGACACCGCGCTGGCTAAAGTCACCTCAGTGCCGGCCCAAGTTATTGGGATGCCGGACGAGATCGGCACCCTAGCAGTAGGTGCTTGGGGCGACGCCGTAGTACTCGATGTGCGCCAGGGGCAGTTCCAGTTGGCCGATTCGGGCGGGGAGGTGCGCACGGGCCAACAGCAATTGGAACCGCTTGTTGTGGTCAAGGGCGGTCGAGTTTATCGCCGGTATTGAGACCCAACCTAGGAGAGGCTTGTGAGTTCATCTGAAAATCAGTATGACGTGATCGCCGAAGCCTATCAAGATTCAAAGCAATTGCCCTTTCGGAAATACATCGAAGCGTATTCTCTTTTCGAAATCTTGGGCGATATTCGCGGGACGACGGTTTTAGACTTGGCTTGTGGTGATGGGTTTTACACGCGCAAAGTCAAGCAAGCCGGGGCACTGGAGGTCACCGGCGTCGATCTCTCCGCAGAGATGATCAAGTTGGCCGAAGACGAAGAACGCGCCCGCCCCTTGGGCTGTAAGTACTTGCACCGCGATGTGGCCGCGCTCGAGTTGTCTGAACCGGTTGATCTCGTGGTGGCCATGTACCTTTTGAATTACGCCAAGACGAAAGAGGAACTGCTCAGGTTTGTCGAGGTGGCTTACAACATGCTGCGGCCTGGGGGGCGATTCGTTGGCTTCAACGACAATGTTCAGTGCGTTGCCAAGGGAACTGTTTCCCTGGCTCAATACGGATTGGAAAAAGTGTGCGCCGATGACCCGCGAGAAGGCGATGTCGTTTTGTACAAATTGACCAATGAAGATGGGACGCAGTTTGAGTTTAAAAATTACTTTCTCAAACCAGAGACCTATCAGTGGGCCTTTCAAAAAGCTGGATTTGCCGATTTTCAATGGGTCGGTCCTTATTTGCACCCGTCCCAGCAGCACAATCCATTTTGGGACGCCTTTATGTCTCATCCCCCAGTCATTGGCTTTAGCGCGGCGAAATCGTGAACGATGAGTTACACCAGCGAGGAGTACGGATCATGAACGCGAGATACGCATTTTTGCTAGCCCTCGTCTGTACTATGGGAGCGTTCGCAGAAGAGGAGGCGGACGAACGGAAGATATACGAAGTCGAAGAGATCACGGTGACCGGCTCCCGCATCAAAAGCGCGGAGACGCTCGCGCCAGCGCCGATTGTCGTCATGTCAGCCGAGGAAATCAGGGCGCAGGGCTTGGCCTCTCTTGGGGACGTGTTGCAAACGCTCACTGTGCAGTCCAATGCGATCAACACCCAAGCCAACAATGGCGGCGATGGCTCTACCCGCGTCAGTCTGCGCGGCCTCGGTTCCAATCGCACTCTGGTGTTGGTCAATGGCCGTCGCTTCGTGTCGGGCGGGACGGGTGCGAATTCATCCGTTGACCTAAATGCCATTCCCGCCGCCGTCATCGAGCGCATTGAGGTGCTCAAAGACGGGGCCTCGGCCGTCTATGGCTCGGACGCCATCGGCGGCGTGGTCAACATCATTACCAAGACCGCGATAGAGGGAATAGAGATCGACTATTACACGGGGACTTCGGGCGCGGGCGACGGCGAAGTTTTGGACCTCAGTGTAACTACCGGCCTACAAAGCGAAAAAGGCCATATCGCTTTTTCGGCCGGCTACCACAACCGGCGGCCGGTTTGGACCGGCGATCGCAGCTTCAGTGAGTCGGACAAGGCCTACGACTGGGAAAAGAACGACGGATCCTATAACAAAAACGGCAGTTCGGCTACCCCGGAAGGCCACATCATCGACCGCTCGGGTGACGAGGGGAACGAAGCTTGGCAGGCGGTCGTGGAGGCAGCCGGCGACGAGGCCGGGGATTACCACCGCGATCCGGATATTGGCTGGCGTCCCTTCAATTGGGCGGGGATCTCATCCGACGGGAGCGGTGATACGTACAACTACCAGCCGGAAAATTACCTCTACACACCGCAGACGCGCTACAGCTCCTTTCTCAGCGGTTCCCATACCGTCGCTGAGGATGCGAAGGCGTATTTCGAGGTGGTGTACACCAACCGCCAGTCCGACCAGAAGCTAGCGCCAACGCCGCTGTTTATCATCAGCGACGGGATCGTGGTGTCGGCCACCAATCGGTACAACGAATTCGGCCGCGATTTTATCGATGTGCGCCGGCGCTTTGTCGAGGCGGGGAATCGCAACTTCCTCCAGGATATCGATACCTACCGCATGGTGTTGGGGTTGGATCATCGGCTCGGAAGCTTTGACTCTGACTTGTCTTTTACCTACGGCCGCAGTGAGGGTACCAATGTCAACGAGGGCCGGTTCATTCTCAATCACGTAAAAAATGCCCTCGGGCCGGACGAGGATTGCACCGGCGACTGCGTCCCGCTGGACCTCCTCCACGGCGCCGGCACCATCACCCAACCGATGGTAGATTACATCCAGTACACTGGCGTTGGCCGAGGCTATTCCCGGCAGCAAATTCTACAGTGGAACCTGACCGGTGAGGTAGCGCGTCTGCCTGCCGGTCCGCTGGCAGTGGCAGCCGGTCTCTCGTCGCGCTGGGAGGCGGGGGCTTACCTCCCCGATCCCATGACTGCATCGGGAAATACCACTGGCAGCAAAGCGTTCCCGACCGAGGGCTCGTACTCGGTCAGGGCGCTGTACGCAGAAACCCAACTGCCGATCTACGAAGCAGGGGCTGTCAGCCTCGATGCAACGGCTGCCGGACGCGCCTTCGACTACGACACCTTCGGCGGGGGTTTCACCTATGAAGCTGGAAGCCGTCTCCAGCTTTCCGAGGGCCTAGCTTTCCGGGCCACTTCCTCTAACGCCTTTCGCGCCCCCAGTATCGCCGAAATGTTCCTCGGCACCAGCGATTCTTTTCCCTTGGTCAGCGATCCCTGTAGCAGGGTGGACGAAGCGGGCAATGCCCGGGAGTTGACCGCTCAGCAGGAGCGGAATTGCGCCGACCAAGGCATCCCGGACGATTTCGAGGACTCGCGCGCTCAGCTATTGGCAAAGTTGGGTGGCTCTACGGATCTCGATCCGGAAAAGGCCGCGATGATCACTGCGGGCGTGGTGTACCAGCCGGATTTCTTGGGGGGATTAGACCTGACCGTTGACTACTATACCACCAAGATCGAGGATGAGATCGGCACCCTGCCAGCTAGCCTCATTCTGAGCAACTGCTACTCGCAGGACGTGCCATCCGACTGCGATCAAGTCGTGCGCGATCCGGACAACCACCTGATCACCCAGATTCTGGCGACCAATACCAATATCGGGGAGACTGAAACTAGTGGTGTGGATTTCGGACTTAACTACATTGCAGATGCGCCCATTGGTGTTATCTCGGCACAGTTCGAGAGCAACATGCTCGTTAAGTACGAGCAAACGCTGCCCTCAGCCAGCGGTCCTGAGCTGGTCAAGGGCTTGGGTTACTACGACTTGGGCGTGTTTCCCGAGTGGCGTCATACCGCTTCCGTTGGCGTGGCAAAGGAGCGTTTTTCCGCTGGGTTGACGTGGCGCTACATTGGCGGATTTGAGGAGTGCGAGGACGACGACTGCAAGGGCAAGTACCGCGCGGATGTAGAAGAAGTGCCGCCGAGCCGCAAGATTGATCCGAACAGTGTCTTCAATGTGCGTGGATCGTACGAACTGGGAACGGCTCTTGGACTCTCCACCCTGACCGTCGGCATCAACAATCTACTCGATCAGCCGCCGGCGGTGATCTTCAATGGGTTCCTCGGCACTTCTGATTCAAGCACTTATGACTTTATGGGCCGCTACCTATACGTGCGCCTGTCCCATTCTCGGTAGGGTCACTTATTGCGTTGGCCCTACCGAGACGGGGCAAGTGGACTGCTGACCGCTAATAATCGTACGTCAATGAAATATTCCAGCGGCGTCCCAACCCGAGGAATACGCGAGCGCTTGCGGCGTCGTGGCCATCGCCATCATCGGCATCGGACACGTAGCTTTCGTCGAGCAAATTGAAGACGTGCAATCGCAGCTTCATATTGCTGAACGAAGCGCCGGGCAGCGTGTAACTCGCGTGTAGATCCATCAGATTGTAATCTGGGAGTTTCCAAGACTGTGCTCGGTCGTCGGGGTCGGTTCGGTTGGCGGGATCAAATTTGGCGTAGTGATCCATGAACCGCCGCACACCTAGCGAGGCGTAGAGGCCGCGCGTGGGAAATACCGCACCGCTCAGGCGCAGGGTCTTTTGCGCTGCGTCGCCCACCTTTAGCCCTTTGGCATAGACTTGAAATTCGCCGATCGTCTCTGGATCCTCTTCGGGTGAAAATGTCACATCGACATCGTTGAGCCATTCCCAATTGCCCAGCGACACCATGCCGCGCACCTCAAATTTGTCATGGGGACGCGCCTTCAGGTCTAGCTCTACGCCGGTATGCAGCGCGTCAATGCCGTTTAGCAGAAATCGCAAGCGCTGGTCGAGCTTTTCGCTGTAAATACTCTTGGGCCACGAGCGGTCTATCCACTTGGTGTAATAAAAGTTTGCGTTGCCGGTAAACATGCCGCGTTTGAAATAACCGGCACCCAGTTCAAAAGAGGCGACTTTTTCATTGAACGTGGGATCGTACAGGCTGTTGTCGTAGTGGTAAACCGAGTCGAATTTGGGCGCGGTCGAGAGCCAGCCCATGTTGGCATACACATTGACTGTGGGAGTGGCGTTGTAGTTGCCGCCCACTTTCATGGTGTAGCCGGAGAAGTTTTCCCAGGCTGTCTGGTCCCAGTCACCATCGACCTTGGCGCGGAAATAGTCGATGCGCTTATAACCAGTCACCGATCCCGAGGTGCTCAAAAAGGCCGAGAATTTGTCAAACTGCCCTTCGAGCTGTGCAAAGCCGCCCCCCCAGCGCGTAAGGCCATCGTTGTGGTAGGAGACTTTGTCGCCGAGTCGCTTGACGACGGTCGTGGCATTGTTGTCCCATTCAAAGACGTAGTAGTCGGCTCCGAGCAGATTGCGCACTTCGCGCCAGTGCTGCCCTTTGTAATAGCGCAAATCTGTGCCAAAGGTCAGCTTGTAGATGTCGCTCAAATGGTATTCGGCCGTGCCCAAATATCCATACCAAAAGTGCTGATTGACCGAGTTGCGGATAATGGTCTGTGCTGCGATTTCGTCGGCACCCACTGCGCCGGCAGCTACCAATGCGGAATCGGCTTGGGTATTCAACTCATCAGCAACGCGTTGCCAGTTGATGGTGCCATCGTCGAGTGTGCCCGGATTGGCGCCCAAACGCCCGGTGCCGCCGCCTTTCCCGCGCGAGAAGTAGAATACATTGGACAACATGAATTGCGCGCTGGGGGTCCAGTACCAGTTCAAATTGGCCTGGGGTTTGTGGTAAAAATTTTCGCGCTCCATGATGATTGCGCTGTCGCGCGCATCGTGGACGCTGCCGTTGTAATACTCTTGATAGGACGAAAAGGGCGAGCGTCCCCAGTTGGGATTGTAATCGACGCCGTAGTTTTTTGCGTCTGTAACGTCAATGCCCAATGAGCGGGCGTAATCGGCGTCAAAGGTTGCAATGGACTGCTTGTAAAGACGGTGCCCGTGGCGCTGCGGTGCGCCGGTGACGAACAGATCGATTTTGTGCGTGTCGGATGCCAAAAAGCTCAACGCACCAAAGTAGGCCCACGCCGAGGACCACGCCTGAGCGGGCAGGCCCTCGCTGCTCTTGCGCGTCATGCCCACGGTGAAAGCCGTTTTTTTGTCGATCAAACCCGAGGAAAAATTGAGCGTGGTTTTGTAAAAGGCGTTATTCCCAGCCTCCTGTTTGAGTTTGAATCCGCGCCGCTGACTGGCGATATCGGTGATGATGTTCATGGTGCCACCCACCGAGGCAATCGCCAGATTGGAAGCTCCCAATCCGCGCTGTACTTGGATTGACGACGTGACATCACTCAGCCCATCCCAGTTGGACCAATAGACCCAGCCGTTTTCCATATCGTTGACGGGTACGCCGTTGATCATAACGGCGACATTGCGCTGGTCAAAGCCGCGCACATTGATGCGGGAGTCGCCGGCCCCTCCGCCTTGCGCGGTTGCATACACGCCCGGCGTATCATTTAAAATCAGCGGCAGATCGCGCGAGCCGAGTTTGCGCTGCATGTCGGCTTTGGGCACATCGGAGAAGGCGACGGGTGTTTCGCGCATTTTAGCCCGGTCGGCGACGATGATGATTTCTTTGCCGCGAAATACCTCGGGCATGAGTTCGACAAACAACTCGACCGCATCCGCTTCTACGACAACGGGGCTGCGGTGTTCTTTGTATCCGATAAAGCTTACGACGAGCGTGTGGCTGCCGGCACCGACATTGGCGATGGCAAATTGTCCGTCGAGGTCTGTAGAGGCTCCGCGCTCGACGCCTTCTATATATACGTTGGCACCCGGCAGTGACTCGCCGGTTTCGGCATCGCGCACGGTGCCTTTTAATTCGGCGGCAGACAGAGCTGAATGGGCGAGGAGCAGCAAGGAAAAAAGCGTGATCATTGGCTTCATGGGACACCTCCGTGGGGGAATGGGGACGCAGCAGTGCCGTTATGTTTATATCATTTTTATATAAAATTTAATTAAAACATATTTAATCTAATGAATCGCGGATGCTCCGTCAAGTTCCGTCGCCGTTGGGGGTAGAGAGGGGAGTGGGATGCTGCCCGACCCTTAATTGACTCCTAGTTCACTTGCTGTTGACATGTGTACCGGCACACGGTACGTTTTTTTATGATTCGGACGCTTCGACATCGCGGCCTCAAGCGGTTGTACGAGCACGGAGATCCCAGCAAAGTACGTGCTGATCAAACGGAACGGATCGCACTCGCTTTGGCGGACCTCGACGACGCTAGCAAGCCGTCGGACCTCGATTTACCAAGGTATAGGCTTCACCCGCTGAAGGGTGATTTGAAAGGATTTTGGAGCATCTCGATTTCCGCTCACTGGCGAATCATCTTCCGCTTTGAGGAGGGTGATGCGTACGACGTCGACTTGATCGATTATCACTAGTAAGAGGCATAAATTATGGCTATGAAGAATCCCCCGCATCCTGGTTATAGCATCAAGGAGAATTGCCTAGATCCGCTCGGTCTGAACGTCACCGAGGCAGCGAAGGTATTGGGCGTGGCCCGTCACACGCTTTCGCGCGTACTGAATGGACATGCAGGCATTTCGCCGGAGATGGCCATTCGGCTGGAGAAGGCGGGCTGGTCTAACGCCGAATTCTGGCTGCGTCGGCAGACCTCGTACGATCTGGCGCAAGCGCGCAGGGGCGAAGACCAGATCAAGGTCGAGCGTTATCAGCCGCAGGTAGCCTGAAGCGACGATCCGAGAATATTTTATTCTCGCCCACAATCCAAACGGTCAATTCGCAGCAAAGTAGACCTGCGAATGTGCTACGACCACACCCACTAATCCCTTCAAAACCGCAACGCAAACACCGTCCGCACGCCTGGTTCCGAACGGGCGGAGATGGACCCCCGGTGGAGCCGCATGATTTGGCGGCACAGGCTCAGCCCGATGCCGGAGCCGTCCGGCTTGGTCGTGAAAAAGGGAATGAAGACCTTGCCGAGTGCTTCTTCGACGATCCCTGGCCCATTGTCCGCGACCTCGACGACGACCTTGTCGTGCGCCAGATGAGCGGTCAAGTCAACGCGGGCTCCAGCGCGGCCAGCCGTGGCTTCGCGGGCATTGCTCAGTAGGTTGATGAGGATCTGCTCGACTTGCTCGGGGTCGGCGGTCAATTCGAGGCTGGGGGGATTGACCTCGGTGTGCAACTCGACTGCGGACTCGGTGAATTGGGACCGCATTAGCTGCTCTACCCGAGCGAATAGACCGGCTGCCGGGACGATCTCAAAGGAGGGGGCTGGTACGCGGGTGAGGTCGCGGTAGGCTTCGACAAAGTGCAGCAGGCCCTCGCTGCGGCGCTGGATGGTGCTCACCGCAGTGCGGATGTCTTCGGTGCTCTCGGCATCGAGGGAATCGTCTTTTAGCATTCCGTCCGCGGTGGCGGCCAGCGAAGCAATGGGGGTGATGGAATTCATGATCTCGTGGGTGAGCACGCGGATCAGGTTTTGCCAAGCCTCCATTTCTTTTTCGTCGAGGTCGGGGCCAATGTCGTGGAGAGCTACTAGGGTGTTCTTGCGGTCGCCGATCTGGAATACCGAGGCGTGCAGGGCGAGTCGGACTTCCTCCAAACTCACTAGGTCGCGGCCTTGAGGCCCGAGGCTTTGCAGGGTGGTGGTTAGGATGGGGTTGATTCGGTTGAGATCGGCAATGTGGCCCAAGCGGGGCACCCCCAACAGGCGCTTGGCCGCGTTGTTGATCAGCGACACCTCGCCAGCGTTGTCGAAGACGATCAAGCCGACGCCAATGTGCTGCACCACGGTTTGCAGATAGCGCGCCTGTTCTTCCTTTTCGGCGCGCGCTTGGCGAAAGGCGTCGAGGACTTCGTTGAACGCGGTCTTGAGTTCGTCGAAAGAGGAGCCGAGGCCGCCGGTGACAAAGGTCTGCGAGAAATCGGCGTAGCGGATGGCGTTCAAAAAGCGCGCTAGATCGCGGTTGGCGCGCTCGACGTAGTGAACGAGGGCGTAGAGTTGGTAGAGCAGGACGAAGCCGACGGCGATGGGGACGGCCAGATGATAGGTTCCTTTGGCTATTATATAGAACAGCAGCCACAGGGTGGCGCCGAAGAAGACGACGCGCAGCACGATCCGCGTGCGGAAGGCGCGGGCTCCTTGCGCCAAGCGATGCAGAACGTCCTTAAAGTCCATATTTCTCCATGCGGCGATAGAGGGCCGTGCGGGTCAAGCCGAGCTCCCGCGCGGTTTGGCTGACGTTGCCTTGGTGCTTGCGCAGCACCCGGGCGATGACCTCGCGTTCGACGTCTTCGAGGTTGTAGCTGTCAAAGGCGACGGACTCCTCCGGCGACGATGCCGCAGTCAAGGGGAAATCGTCTGCGGCTAGTCGGTCCCCTTCACTCATAATGACGGCGCGCTCCACCGCGTGCTGCAATTCCCGCACATTGCCCGGCCAAGCGTACGCACGCAAGTGGGCGAGCGCTTCGGCGGTCAGGCCGGTCAGCGCCTTGCGGTACTTGGTCCGGTACAGGTCGAGGAAGTGGCGGGCCAACAGCGCGATGTCCTCGGGGCGCTCGCGCAGGGGCGGTAGGTGGATTTCCACGGTGTTGATGCGGTAGAGCAGGTCCTGGCGGAAGGTGCCGGCGGTGGCCATTTCGTGGATGGGCTGGTTGGTGGCGCATATGAGGCGCACATCCACGGAGACGGGTTGGTTGGCACCGACGCGGACGATCTGCTGGTTTTGCAGGGCCGCGAGCAGCTTGACCTGCAAGGGCAGGGGCAGGTTGCCGATCTCGTCGAGGAACAGGGTGCCCCCGGAGGCGATTTCAAAGCGGCCAGCGCGGTCGCTGCGGGCGTCAGTGAAGGCACCTTTGACGTGGCCGAAGAGTTCGCTCTCGAACAAGGTCTCGCTCAGGGACCCCATATCGACGGAGATGAAGACTTCGTCGGCGCGCGCCGAGCGGCGGTGAATCTCGCGCGCCACTAGTTCCTTGCCCGTGCCGTTTTCTCCGAGGATGAGGACGCTGGCGTCGGTGGCGGCTACCTTGGCCATTGTCTGAAATACTTCCTGTAGGACTGGGGCCTCGCCGATGAGATCGCCAAAGGGCTGGTCGAGATCCGCGGACAGCCGCTGCTGGCGAGAGCGGAGGTGGTCGGTTTCCCGGCGCGAGCGATGCAATTCCACGGCCGCGGACACGGTGGCGAGCAGCTTCTCGTTCTGCCAGGGTTTGAGCACAAAATCGACGGCCCCCTCCTTGACGGCGCGCACGGCCATCTCGACGTCGCCGTACGCGGTGATCAGCAAGACAGCGACGGTCGGGTCTAGGTCGCTGATTTGTTGGAGCCAGTAGAAGCCCTCCCGGCCGCTGGTCGCCTCCTGCGTGAAGTTCATGTCGAGGAGGACGACGGCTGGCGACTCCTGTTTGAGGGCACTCGGAATGGCCTGGGGATCGGTCTCGGTGCGGACTTGGTAGCCCTGCTGCTTGAGGAGCAAGCGGGCGGCGACGAGCACGTCTTGATTGTCGTCCACGACGAGGATGCGGGCGGCTTCAACAGACATGGGATATGCTCCCTAGTGTACGCCAGCGGACAGTAGGTGTATCACCAGCGGACAGTGGCGCTGGGGCGGGCAAGGAGGCGATTCGACTCATCTTCTTTTTTATCAAGGGGTTAGGAATATGGCATGTATCTTGCTATCTCTGGAGAAAAGGCTGCGACAAGATAAGGTAGCAAATGCTATGCCCGCAAATATTCGACTTTTCTCGAAAAAAGACCCCACTCCCGAGCCGAGCCCCGGTAGCACCCGCCTCGGCGGCGGCGTTGGCATGGATCGCAAAATCGAAAAGCCTCGGTTCACGCCCAAGCGCATCGCGCTAGGCGCGGCTGCTTTGCTGTTGGCCGGGCTATTCGGGTACGTCCTGCTCGTGGATTTCGGGGTGCGCAAGCTGAATGTGGAGCGCGAGCGGCTGACGATCTCGACGGTCGAGTTCGGCCCGTTTCAGGAATACATCCCAGTGCGCGGCACGGTGCTGCCGCTGCACACCGTGTATCTCGACGCCTTGGAGCGCGGTCAAGTGGAGCAGGTGTTCGTCGAAGAGGGTGCCTCGGTGGCCGAGGGCGATCCACTGCTGCGCCTTGCCAACCCCGATCTAGAATTGACCGTCCTGCAACAGGAAGCCGACCTCGAGCGCAGCCGGGAGGCGTTGCGCAATGGCCGGCTGACCATGGAGCAGGAACTGCTGCGCTCGCGGAAATCACTGATGGAGATCGAGTACCAGCTAGCCATCAACAAGCGCAACTTCGAGCGCTACGAGAGCCTGTCGGCGGAAGATTTGACGGCCATCCTATCGCGGCAGGAGTACGAGAAGCTGCGCGACGAGTACCAGTACAGCGTCCGCCGCATGGCCCTGACGCGGGAGACCCAGACCCAGGACTCGCTGCTGTCGGCGAGCAAGGTGGTACAGCTCGTCTCGGCCGTGGAGCGCATGGAACGCAACCTCGAAATCGTCCGTCGTAGGCTCGACAATCTGACGGTGCGAGCCCCTGTGTCCGGGCAGTTAACCCTGCTGGCGGCGGAGGTCGGCGAGAGCAAGGGGACGGGTGCGCGCTTGGGCAAGATCGACATGATTGACGGTTTCAAGGTGCGCGCCGCTATTGACGAGCACTACATCGGCCGCGTGGGCCGGGGGCAGCGCGGCCAGTTCGACAGCGACGACGAGTCATACAGCTTGATGATCCGCAAGGTCTATCCAGAGGTAAGGGAAGGCCGCTTTGAGGTCGATCTGGTGTTTGAAGGAGAAGCACCCGAGGGCATCCGGCGCGGCCAGACTCTGCACATTCGCCTTGAGTTGGGCGATCTGGATGAAGCAGTGCAAGTGGCAAGGGGTGGATTCTATCAGGCGACCGGGGGCCACTGGGCCTATGTGCTCGACGCTGCTGGCGACCGGGCCACGCGGCGCTCTATCGCCCTGGGACGCCAGAACCCCCGGGTGTACGAAGTGCTGGAGGGGCTTGAGCCGGGAGAGCAGGTGATTACTTCGAGCTATGAGACTTTTGGCGAAGACATGGACGTGTTGGTGTTGCGCTAGCAACGCCCTAACCAAGGAGAAAAAACATGACTGAGCAGACAGCAAACGCTGAAAACGGCCGCGCGCCCCTGATCCGCACTGTCGGGCTGCGCAAGCTATACACGACCGAGGAGGTGGAGACGACCGCCTTGGACAACGTGAACCTCGAAATCGCCGAAGGCGAATTTGCCGCCATTATGGGGCCGTCGGGCTGCGGCAAGTCAACGCTGCTCAATCTGCTCGGCCTGCTCGACAACCCAACCGAGGGGGAATACTGGCTGCTGGACGAGGAGGTAGCGACCTACTCGGAGCGCCTGCGGGCGAATCTGCGCAAGGGGACGATCGGTTTTGTCTTTCAGTCGTTCAACTTGATCAACGAATTGACCGTCCACGAGAACGTCGAGCTGCCCCTGCTCTACATGGGTATGCCAGCTACGGAGCGCAAGCAACGGGTGCGGTTGATCCTCGACCACATGCAGATCACCCACCGCGAGAAGCACTTTCCGCTCCAGCTTTCCGGCGGCCAGCAGCAGCGCGTGGCCGTAGCGCGGGCTTTGGTCGCGGAACCGAAGCTGGTGCTGGCGGATGAGCCGACGGGCAATCTCGACTCGCGCCACGGCGACGAGGTCATGGAGATGCTCACCGAGATGAACCGGAATGGCACGACCGTGGTGATGGTGACGCACTCGCCGGCCTACGCCGACTTTGCGCACCGAATCATTCACTTGTTCGACGGCAGGATCGTGAGCGAGAACATCGAGCGGGATCAGGAAGCGTCGTAAGCGGCGGACTAGGGCGCACTACGACACGAAAGGAACTTATCATGCTGGGCAACTACCTGACGACGGCGCTGCGGCTTCTGTGGCGGGAGCGCGGCTATGCGGCGATCAACATTTTCGGCTTGGCCATTGGCTTTGCCCTGTGCCTGCTGATCGTCCAGTTCTCTGCTTATCAGCTCGCGGTTGGCGACTTCCACGAAAAAAAAGACCGGGTTTATCGCGTTCTGGGACCCTCCTTCTGGGGTGAGGCCCAGTACTCGGGAGGTTTGCCAATACCGCTAGGCCCGACCCTCAAGGAGCAACTTCCCGAGGTCGAGGAGGCGGTCCGCTTCAGCGGGGCTAGGCCGAGTTTGCTGCGGGTCGGGGCCAAGGACGGGATCTCCGAGGAAGTGCTGACCGCGGAAGCCGGCGTTTTCGACGTATTCAGCTTGCCGCTCCTACGCGGCGACCCCAAGACGGCCTTGGCGCGCCCCTACACCATGGTACTGACCGAGCCGTTGGCCCGTCGGCTGTTCGGCGAGGGCGATCCCATCGGACAGGTCGTCCGCTACGAAGAAAAATTTGATTGCGAGGTCACTGGCATCGTCGGCCAGCCGCCCACCAGCTCGTTGCTCCAGTTCTCGGCACTGCTCTCTTTTGCCACAGAGTACAAGGAGAGTCCGGGAATGATGGCGTCTGGTTGGAACGCTTCAGCCTTCACGACCTTCGTGCAGCTAACGCCGGGTGCCGACCCGGCTGCGGTAGCCGGGCGCATCCCCAGTATTGTCGAGGCGAACACGGGGATGTCAAGCGCTGATAGGGCCGAGGCGATCACAGGATCGCGAGAGACTGCCGGTTCCTACGCGCTACAACCCCTGAAATCGATCTACTTCGACACCGAGGTGTCCAGCAATATCGGCCCGAGTGGCAACCCTCTCTACTTGGCGCTGTGCGCCATCTTAGCAGCAGTGATTCTGACGATCGCCGGTGTCAACTACGTGAACTTGGCGACGGCGCGAGCCGGGCGGCGGACCCACGAGATCGGCGTGCGCAAGACTCTCGGTGCTCATCGCGGTCAACTCATTGGCCAACTCCTGAGCGAGTCCGTGCTGTTGAGTACTGTAGCGACGGTCTTAGGCGTTGCCATGGCCGAGGGTGTGATTCTGCTCCTGCCCGTGATTACGGGATTCGATTTTGAATTGTCCTTCCTGCGCTGGACCCTCCCGGCCTGCGCTGGGGCCGCAGTGCTGGCGGTAGGGGTCGGATTGGCCGCGGGTGCGTACCCAGCGTGGGTCGTGGCGCGCTTTCAGCCGGCGACCGCGGTGCGCGGGGACCGCGTGGGCGGTGCGCGTCTGCGCCGGGGTTTAGTGGTGGCGCAGTTTACGGTTACGGCGGCCTTGATGACCATGACGCTGCTGATATGGCACCAAGTCGATTACGTCCAGAATCTCCTCCGCGAGGAGTCCGCCTTGGGGTTTGAGCCGGAACAGGTAGTGGTGATCAGAAATAGCGCTTTGAGCATAGATCGCGCCCGAATCTTTAAGGCAGAGCTGCTTCAGGACAGCCGCATTGCCGCGGTGAGCCTTGCTGCGACAGTACCTGGTGAAGGTTCGCGGACGAGCTACAGTGTCAATCCAGAGGGCGTGGAAGAGCAAGTAATGATGAGAACTTATGACGTGGATGGCGACTTCGTCGAAATCCTAGGCTTGCGCATGGCCGAAGGACGCAATTTTACCGACGAAGCGACCCACGCAACTGTCATCAACGAGACCGCGATGCGGATGTTGGGGTGGACCAAGCCGCTGGGCAAGAGGATCAAAGTCGGCGGTCGGGATCGGCGCGTCGTGGGCGTGATTGAGGACTTCCACTTCGACGGTCCGCACCGCAAGATAGAGCCACTGATCATAACGCCGGTCACTCACTGGCCGAGCCTCATTATCGTGCGGGTGCAACCTGGGCATCTCGATGCGGCCCGCAAAATGATTGACGACAAGTGGGCCGCCGTTGAGCCCTACCGCCCCATCCAGCGCAATTCCCTCGAAGAGGTCTTCACTGGGCTTTACTTCGAAGAGCTGTTGATGGGCCGTGCCCTCACGTTCTTCCTCGTTTTATCGCTCGTCGTCGCCTCGGTGGGACTCTTCGGCATGGCCGCACACGCCGCCCAAGAGCGCACCAAGGAGATCGGCATTCGCAAGGTGTTCGGCGCTTCTCCCAGCGGCCTCACCACTATGCTGCTGCGCGACTTCGCCAAACCCGTTGCCATCGCCTTCCTGCTCAGCGTGCCGATCGCCTACTGGTTGGCTAACCAGTGGCTGCAAGACTATGCCTATCACGTGGAAGTCGGCGTGGGCCTGTTCTTGGTGTCGGGAGCCTTGTCCTTCGCCATCGCCGGGTTGACGGTGGGGCACCAAGCGATGCGAGCGGCGCTGACCAATCCGATAGAGACGCTGCACACCGAGTAGCGATGCGAAAGGAACTATCATGCTGGGCAATTATCTGACAACGGCGCTGCGCCTCTTGTGGCGGGAGCGCGGCTACGCGGCGATCAACATCTTCGGCTTGGCGGTTGGCTTTGCCCTGTGCCTGCTGATCATTCAGCTCGCCGACTATCAGCTCGCCATTGGCGATTTTCACGAGAAAAAAGACCGGGTTTACCGCGTGCTTGGGAAGTCATCATCCGGGTACGAGGGAGCGTTGCCTGTAGAGCTGGGGCCGACCCTCAAGGAGCAATTGCCCGAAGTTGAGGAGGCGGTCCGCTTCAGACCAGGTGGGCGGGGACTGCTTCGGGTCGAGGCCAAGGACGCGATCTACGAACAGGTTATGCTGGCGGAAGCCGGCGTTTTCGACATGTTCAGCTTGCGGCTCCTACGCGGAGATCCGAAGACGGCCCTGTCGCGTCCCTACACCATAGTGCTGACCGAGCCGTTGGCCCGTCGGCTGTTCGGAGATAACGATCCCATCGGACAGGTCATCCGCTACGAGGAAGACTTCGATTGCGAGGTCACCGGCATTGTCGGTCAGCCGCCCTCTAGTTCATTGCTCCAGGTCTCGGCGCTGGTCTCTTTCGCCACGATGTACGAGGAGAGTCGGAGGATGATGGAATCGAAGCACGTTAGGTCCTTCAGGACCTTCGTGCAGCTAACGCCCGGTGCCGACGCGGCTGTGGTGGCCACGCGCATCCCCGGCATTGCTGAGGAACTTACGGGCTTACAAGAGGAAGCCGATTCCTACGCACTGCAACCTCTGAAAGCAATCTACTTCGACACGGAGGTGTCCAGCTACCTCGGCCCGAGAGGCAACCTCTTCTACTTGACGCTATGCGCCATCTTGGCGGTGGTGGTCCTGACGATCGCTGGGGTCAACTACGTGAACTTGGCGACGGCGCGGGCGGAGCGCCGAACCCACGAGATCGGCGTGCGCAAGGCCCTCGGCGCTCATCGCGGCCAGCTCATTCGCCAGCTCCTGAGCGAGTCGATTCTGCTGAGCGTTGGGGCGACGGTGCTAGGCGCGGTTTTAACAGAGGTTTTGATTGTGCTCATACCCATCATTACGGGATCCGATTTCCAGTTGCCCTACTTGCACTGGACGCTGTCGACCTGCGCTGGGGCTGCGGCGCTGGCGGTAGGGGTTGGACTGGCTGCGGGTATGTACCCGGCGTGGGTGGTGGCGCGCTTTCAGCCGGCGACTGCGGTGCACGGGGGCCGCGTGGGTGGTGCGCTTCTGCGTCGAGGCTTAGTAGTAGCGCAGTTTACGGTCACGGCGGCGTTGATGACGATGACGCTGCTGATATGGCACCAACTCGACTACTTCCAAAACCTCCTTCGCGAGGACTCCGTCTTGGGGTTTGAGCTAGAACAGGTTGTCGTCGTCCACAACCGCGGCCTGACCATGGATCAAGCCCGAGTCTTCAAGACGGAGCTTCTGCAGGACAGCCGCATCGCCGCAGTGAGTCTCTCTTCTACAGTACCTGGTAAGGGTTCGCGGGCGACGTACGGTGTCAAGCCGGAGGGCGTGGAAGGGGAAGTAGGAATAAGAGTGTATCAAGTAGATGGTGACTTTGTCGAAATCATGGGATTGCGCATGAGCGAGGGACGTGCCTTTACCGACGAACCGGCCGACGCCCAAGCGATCATCATCAACGAGGCCGCCGCGAAGAGGATAGGATGGACAGAGCCGTTGGGCAAAACGATTTTCGGCTTCCAGGGCCGAGACCGGCGCGTCGTCGGCGTGATTGAGGACTTTCACTTCGACGGCCCGCACAGCAAGATAGAGCCACTGCTCATGGCACCGTTTGGTCAATGGGCGTGGGCGGGAACCATTATCGTGCGGATGCAACCCGGGCATCTCGACGCAGCCCTCAAAGTGATCGACGACAAGTGGGCTGCTGTCTCACCCTATCGCCCCATCCAGCGCAATCCTCTCGAAGAAGTCTTCGCCGGACTCTATTCCGATGAGCTGCTGATGGGACGTGCGCTCACTTTCTTTCTCTTTTTAGCCATCGCCGTCGCCTCGGTGGGGCTTTTCGGCATGGCCGCACACGCCGCCCAAGAGCGCACCAAGGAGATCGGCATCCGCAAGGTATTCGGGGCGTCCCCTGGCGGCCTCACCACTATGCTGCTGCGGGACTTTGCCAAACCTGTTGCCATTGCTTTTCTGCTCAGTGTGCCGATCGCCTATGGCTTGGCCAATCACTGGTTACAGGAGTTTGCTTATCGCGCGGAAATCGGCGTGGGCCTGTTCCTGGTGTCGGGCGCTTTGTCCTTCGCCATCGCCGGGCTAACGGTGGGGCACCAAGCGATGCGGGCGGCGCTGACCAATCCGATAGAGACGCTGCACACTGAATAACCAGCACACCCATTACGTGAGAGGAGACGCCATTATGAACCCTTTTATCTACCCACTGCAACGCCTCTTGGGCGCGCTGTTGGCCATTCTGGTCGCCTTTGGCTCAGCTCAGGCCGACTCTTCCAAACCCGAACAAAGGCGGTTCGCGCAAAACGCTGCCACCGCTCCGGGCCAGACCCTCTATCTGGAAGCGCGTCATGCCGAGATCGTCGTCAGCGGCTCGGACGAAAACGAAATCGCCCTTGAAGCCACCGTCGAACTCAGCAGTGGCAATGCCGAAGCTAGGGACGCTTTCTTTGCCGCGATTCAACTCCTGCTCGAACCTCGCGGCCAAGACTTTCGCGCCGTGCTCAAGATCCCCGAGTGGGAAGAAGAGGAGTCGGAGGACAAAAGAAAATCTTCCGGCTTCCTGCGTCGGCTGTTCCATCGCGTAGAACACCGAGAGCAAGCCCGCATCGTTCTGCGCGTTGATGTGCCCTCGCGCTATGGACTCGACATCGCGGGTGAATTCGGCGACATCCACATTGAGGGCATTGAGGGCGCGATCCGCATCGACAATAGGTCGGGCCGCATCAGCGTGGAAAACTCCGGCGGGTCATTCGATGCACGCAATCAGTACGCTGACTTAGAAGTTGTCTCTTTTGCGGGCGACATCCACTACCGGGGTGCCAGCAGCGCGGTGTCTCTGCGCGACATCACTGGCAATGCCACCGTGCACACCACCTATAACCCCGTATCCGCGGTCGGCGTCAGCGGCACTTTGCACATTGACGCGCAGAGCAGTCGGATCGAGGGTCGGGACATCGGTGCCGACTGCACCATCTCTACTTCGTACAACCCGGTCGTCGTCGACAATGTCGCGGGCAATCTGTCGGTCAGTGCTAGGAGCAGCAAGGTCAGAGTCGCCGACATCAAGGGCAATGCACATATCGAATCGAGCTACAACCCAATCGCAGTGAATCGCGTCGCCGGCAACTTGGTAATTCGCGGCTCCTCCAGCTCGGTCGCCATCGAGCGCGTCGAGCAGGATGTGTCCGTTCGCACCTCGTACAATCCCGTCACCGTCGAGCACGTCGCCGGCAATTTGGAAATTGACGGCTCTTCGTGCAGCGTGGTTGTGCGCCAAATCAGCGGCGATACCGAGGTGGTCAACTCGTACAATCCCGTCACCGCCGAGGACATCACCGGCAATTTGGTAATTCGCGGCTCCTCTAGCCCAGTCACCGTCGAACGCATTGAGCAGAACGCCACCATACGCACCTCGTACAACCCCATAGTCGCCGAAGAAATCGGTGGTGACCTGCGTATTGATGGCAACTCTTGCAGCGTCTTGGTGGAAGGAATTGAGGGCGACGCGACCATTGCCAATTCCCACAATTACGTCGTCGTCAAGGGCAGTGCCGGAGCGCTCTCCATCAACGGCCATAACAGCCCCATTGAAGTATCCAACGTGGCCGCTCTGCCTGCCACCGGCCGCGTCGAACTCTTCACCACCGGCAAACCCATTGAACTACACATCCCCGCCGATGCCGACATCGAGGCTAGGTTGCAGACCAATCGCGGCAAAATTCGCTCGGACTTCCCGCTGTTGACTGAAGAAGATGGCCGCAACCGCAAAAACGCTCGTCTCGAATTGGGCAGTGCCGGTACGCAGGTACACGTGCGGACGGACGGAGACATCAGGATCGAGAAGCAATAGGGGCAAGTCCGCACCCCGTAGCAAGGGTGCCACAAGGACGCCCTCTGCAAAAGCGAATTCGTTGGTACAAATGTTTGAAACTTGCTGCGAACCATGTAGGGGCGGTTCGCGCTCCGCACCGTCCCTACGACACTAAAGGAACTATCATGCTGAGCAACTATCTGACGATGGCGCTGCGTCTCCTGCGGCGGGAGCGCAGCTACGCGGCGATCAACATCTTCGGCTTGGCGGTCGGCTTTTGCCTGTGTCTGCTGGTCATCCAACTCGCCGCCTATCAACTCTCGGTTGGCGACTTCCACGAGAAAAAAGACCGGGTTTTCCGCGTGATGGGGCCAACCAGTCATCCAAGAATTCATACTACGTCCGGGTACACCTCAAGTATGCCGATACCGCTTGGACCGACCCTCAAGGAGCAATTGCCCGAAGTCGAGGAGGCGGTCCGCTTTAGCTGGAATTATCCGCGTCTGTTGCGGGTCGGGGACAAGGAAGGAATATATGAAAAGGTTGGTGGGGTGGAGACGGGCGTTTTCGACATGTTTAGCTTGCCGCTCCTGCGCGGCGATCCCAAGACGGCCTTGGCGCGTCCCCACACCTTAGTGCTGACCGAGCCGTTGGCCCGCCGGCTCTTTGGCGAAAGCGATCCCATTGGACAGGTCGTCCGGGTCAATGAGGAGTTCGATTGCGAGGTTACTGGCATCGTCGGCCAGCCGCCCTCCAACTCATTGCTCCAGTTCTCGGCGCTGCTTTCGCTCGCCACAGAGTCAATGGCAGCGTATGGCTGGGGCTTTTCAGGCTTCTCAGTCTTCGTGCAGCTAACGCCCGGTGCCGACCCTGCTGCGGTAGCTGCGCGCATTGCCGACATCGTCAAGGAAGCTAAGGGGTTGCCCGAAGCGTCCGATCCCTACGCGCTGCAACCCCTGAAAGCGATCTACTTCGACACGGAGGCACCTAATCACTTTGGCCCGAGGGGCAACACCATGCACCTCGCTTTGTGCGCCATCTTGGCGGTGGTGATCCTAACGATCGCCGGTTTCAACTACGTGAACTTGGCGACGGCGCGGGCCGGGCGACGGATTCACGAGATCGGTGTGCGCAAGGCCCTCGGCGCTCATCGCGGCCAGCTCATGCGCCAACTTTTGAGCGAGTCCGTGCTGTTGAGTGCTGCGGCAACGGTGCTAGGCGCAGCCTTAACAGAGGTCTTGACTCCGCTTATACCCGTCATTGCGGGAGCCAATTTCTCGTTGCCCCACTTGCACTGGACGATCTCGACCTACGCCGGGGCTGCGGCCTTGGCGGTGGGGGTTGGACTGGTCGCGGGCGCGTACCCGGCGTGGGTAGTGGCGCGCTTTCAGCCGGCGACCGTGGTACAGGGGGGCCGCGTGGGCGGTGTGCGCCTGCGTCGGGGTTTGGTAGCGGCGCAGTTCACGGTTACGGCGGCGTTAATGACGATGACGCTGCTGATATGGCACCAAGTCGATTACTTCCAAAACCTCCTCCGCGAGGACTCCATCATGGGGGCAAAACCGGAACAGGTTGTGGTGATCGAGAACCGGGGCCTGACCGAGGATCAGGCTCGAGCCTTCAAGACGGAGCTGCTTCAGGACAGCCGCATCGCCGCGGTGAGTATCTCTAATACAATACCTGGTGGGGGGGCGAAAATGGTGTTTGTGAGCGGGGAAGAGCAAATGAAGATAAATGTGTATAAAGCAGATAGCGACTTCGTCGAAATCATGGGGTTGCGCATGGCCCAAGGACGCGCCTTGACCGACGAACCGGCCGACGCCCAAGCGGTCGTCATCAACGAGACCGCCGCGAGGATGATGGGATTGGAGGAGCCGCTGGGCAAGATGATCTCCGCCTCTAGGGGAGACTCGCGCGTCGTGGGCGTGATTGAGGACTTCCACTTCGATGGCCCGCGAAGTAAGATAGAGCCGCTGGTTATATTGCAGATTGATGGAGGGGGGCGCGTCATTCTCGTGCGTGCGCAACCCGGCCATCTCGACGCAGTCCTCAAAGTGATCGACGACCAGTGGGCTGCCGTTGAGCCCCATCGCCCCATTCAGCGCAATTCCCTCGAAGAGGTCGCCACCAAGCTCTACTCCCAAGACCTGATGGTGGGGCGCGCACTCACGCTCTTTCTCTTTTTAGCCATCGCCGTCGCCTCGGTAGGGCTTTTCGGCATGGCGGCACACGCTGCCCAAGAGCGCACCAAGGAGATCGGCATCCGCAAGGTGTTCGGCGCTTCTCCCGGTGGCCTCACCGCTATGATGATGCGGGACTTCGCCAAACCCGTTGCCATCGCCTTCCTGCTCAGCGTGCCCATCGCCTACGGCTTGGCCACTCACTGGCTACAGGAGTTTGCCTATCGCGTGGAGATCGGCGTGGGCCTGTTCCTGTTGTCGGGCGCTTTGTCCTTCGTCATCGCCGGGCTGACGGTGGGTCACCAAGCGATGCGGGCGGCGCTGACCAATCCGATAGAAACGCTGCGCACTGAATAACCAAGACGCTGAACGATATGCACGACCCTAAAAAAATCCTCACTGCGACACGAAGGGAACTATCATGCTGGGTAATTACCTGACGACGGCGCTGCGCCTTTTGTGGCGGGAGCGCGGCTATGCGGCGATCAACATCTTCGGCTTGGCGGTTGGCTTTTGCCTGTGCCTGCTGACCGTCCAACTCGCCGCCTATCAACTCTCTGTTGGCGACTTTCACAAGAAAAAAGATCGGGTATTTCGCGTGTTGGTATCAGACACGCAGAATACCAAGTACACAGCAGGGGTGCGAATACCACTGGGGCCGACCCTCAAGGAGCAATTGCCCGAAGTCGAGGGGGCGGTACGCTTTAGTCGAAGTTGGCCGCGTCTCCTTCGGGTCGGGGACGAGGACGGAATATATGAAAAGGTTGGTGAGGCGGAAGCCGGCGCTTTAGACATGTTCAGCTTGCCGCTGCTACGCGGAGACTTGAAGACGGCCTTGGCGCGCCCCTACACCATGGTGCTGACCGAACCATTGGCCCGCCGGCTCTTCGGCGAGAGCGATCCCATCGGACAGGTCGTCCGCGTCGGAAAGACAGACGATTACGAAGTTACTGGCATCGTCGGCCAGTTGCCCGCCAACTCGCTGCTCCAGTTTTCGGCGCTGCGTTCGCTTTCCACCGCCACAAACCCAATGTTGGCGTCTGGTTGGAACGCTTCAGCCTTTGAGACCTTCGTGCAGCTAACGCCCGGTGCCGACCCTGCTGCGGTAGCCGCGCGCATTGCCGGCATCGTCAAGGAAGTTAGGGGGCTGCCCGAAGCGCCCGGTTCCTACGCGCTACAGCCGCTGAAATCGATCTACTTCGACACCGAAGTGCCCAACAGCGTCGGTCCAAGTGGCAATCCCGTGTACCTCGCTGTATGCGCCATCTTAGCGGTGGTGATCCTGACAATCGCCGGGGTCAACTACGTGAACTTGGCGACGGCGCGGGCGGGGCGACGAATTCACGAGATCGGTGTGCGCAAGGCCCTCGGCGCTCATCGCGGCCAACTCATGCGCCAACTTTTGAGCGAGTCGGTGCTGTTGAGTACTGCGGCAACGGTGCTAGGCGTTGCCATGGCAGAGGTTATGGTTGTGCTCCTACCTGCGCTTGTGGGATTCGATTTTGAATGGTCAGCCCTGCGCTGGACGATCTCGACCTATGCTGGGGCTGCGGTGCTGGCGATGGGGGTCGGACTGGTCGCAGGCGCATACCCGGCGTGGGCCGTGGCGCGCTTTCAGCCGGCGACCGTAGTGCAGGGGGGGCGCGTGGGCGGTGTACTCCTGCGTCGGGGTTTGGTGGTGACGCAGTTCACGGCCACTACGGCGTTGCTGACGATGACACTCCTGATGTGGCACCAACTCGATTACATCCAAGACCTTCTCCGCGAAGACTCCATCTTGGGGGCAAAGCCGGAACAGGTTGTCGTCGTCGAAAACCGCGGTCTGACCATGGATCAGGCTCGAGCCTTCAAGACGGAGTTGCTGCAGGACAGCCGCATCGCCGCAGTGAGTCTCTCTATGACAGTACCTGGTCAGGGGTTCGGAATGACTATGAGAGGGGAAGATCAAATAGAAATAAATGTGTATCAAGCAGATAGCGACTTCGTCGAAATCATGGGGTTGCGCATGGCCCAAGGACGCGCCTTGACCAACGATCCAGCCGATGCCGACGCGGTCGTCATCAACGAGACCGCCGCGAGGATATTGGGATTGGCAGAGCCGCTGGGCGAGACGATCGCCGTCCAGGGAGGAAAGCGCGTCGTCGGCGTGCTTGAGGACTTCCACTTCCACGGCCCGCGCCATGAGATAGAGCCACTAATTATAGAACAGGTCGCTGGATGGGCGGGCGTCATTATCGTGCGGGTGCAGCCCGGCCATCTCGACGCAGCCCTCAAAGTGATCGACGACCAGTGGACTACCGTTGAGCCCTACCGCCCCATTCAGCGCAATTCCCTTGAAGAGGTCACCGCCAGCCTCTACTCCGAGGAACTGATGGTAGGCCGTGCGCTTACTCTCTTCCTCTTGTTAGCCATCGCCGTCGCTTCGGTGGGACTCTTCGGCATGGCCGCACACGCCGCGCATGAGCGCACCAAGGAGATCGGCATCCGCAAGGTGTTCGGCGCTTCTCCCGGCGGCTTGACCGCTATGATGATGCGCGACTTTGCCAAACCCGTTGCCATCGCCTTCCTGCTCAGCGTGCCCATCGCCTATGGGTTGGCCACCCACTGGCTACAGGGGTTTGTCTATCGCGTAGAAATCGGCGTGGGCCTGTTCCTAGTGTCGGGTGCTTTGTCCTTCGCCATCGCCGGGCTGACGGTGGGTCACCAAGCGATGCGAGCGGCGCTGACCAATCCGATAGAGACGCTGCGCACGGAGTAGCCAGCACTGGCTTCGTCGGCAGCAGGAAAGAGACTTCCAATGCCGCCCGCCGAGGGCATTTGCTGAAAGGAAATACCAAATGAATAGATCATTCGCAGTAGCGGTCGTGTTGTTGCTGGCGTCGCATCCACTATGGGCCGGGGAGAAGCAGGGCTCTTGGGACAGCAGCAGGTACTTGGGGTGGGAGCAAAAGTGGGGGGTGGGCGACGCGCATCTATACTACGACGACGTAAATCCCTTGGTGCGGTACAACCGGGTGGAGGGTTTGCTGGTGGGTGCTCGGGTGCCGCGCTCCTACCGCGACTGTCAGGGCTTTGCACCCTATGGGGAACTGGCCTATAGCTTTGGCAACAGCGCATGGCACTACCAAGCTGGCACCCAAGTATTCACGTTCCAAGCCTGCCACCGCGACAACCCCCACCTCGCCAGCTTGGGGGTCGAGGTGCACGATCTGACCGCCACGCAGGACGACTATCTGGTGCCCGAGGAGGCGAACTCGCTGTATGCGGCGCTGTTCCGGCGCGATATGCGCGATTACTACCGTCGCGTCGGCTGGAGCGTCTATGCGGTGCAGAACTTGGCCGGCGCAGTGCAGCTTACCGGGCGCTTGGCTCACGACGAATTCTTCAACTTGGAAAATGCAGTCCATTGGATCTTGCTGGGCAACCGCTTGGCCCGCGACCAGTTCCGCGCCAATCCGGCAATAGACGAGGGCACGGCGGTCCGTTTGCAAGCCGAGGTGCAGTTCGACTCCCGGTCTAATGGAGACCAGCGGCAGGGGTGGCTGGTCAATGCCTTGGCCGAACGCGCTGGCGACTTGGGCGGAGAATACGCCTTCCGTCGCTATCTAATAGACCTCCGCCGCTATCACCCCATCGCCCGTGGTACCCAGATAGACTTGCGGCTTCGTCTCGGGCGGGGAGATGGGGGCGTGGGGCGGTGTATAGGAGACGGCGATACATGCTCGTCTCAAGGAGGCCTGCCGCGGCAATACTTGTTCGATCTGGGAGGCTATTCGACGCTGCGGGGGTATCCGTACAAGGCATTTACCGGGGACCGGATGATCCTCCTCAACGCCGAATACTGGATTTACGCTGACCACGCAGACGAATGGCGCGCTGGCGTCCTCTTTGACGTGGGTTCGGCTTGGTTTGCCCGGCTGGAGGACGCTGCAAAGATCGGAGTCGGGGAATCGCTCGACACCGACTTCAAGGCCAGCCTTGGTTTTGGGATAGGCGACGATGAGTGCCAATTCGAGTTGGCTAGGCCGTTCGGGCAACGCGACGCCGATTGGCACTATGCGATCCGGTTCAGCGAGACGTTCTAGGGACTTACTACGAGACGAAAGGAACTACCATGCTGGGTAACTATCTGACGACGGCGCTGCGCCTTTTGTGGCGGGCGCTTTGTCCTTTGTCATCGCCGGGTTAACGGTGGGGCACCAAGCGATGCGGGCGGCCTTGACCAATCCGATAGAAACGCTGCGCACTGAATAACTAAGACGTGGAGGCACATCATGATCGAAATGCACGACATCGAAAAATACCACCAATCCGGTCCCCGCAAGACCTACGTGCTGCGCTACGTAAACCTGAACGTCGCCGAGGGCGAATTCGTGTCCATTATGGGGCCGAGCGGCGCGGGCAAATCGACGCTGTTGCACATCATGGGGATGCTCGATGAGCCGACGGCTGGGTCGTATCGGTTTCTCGGCGAAGAGGTGGGTGGAATGGGGGAGAAGGAACGCACTGAGATCCATCGGCAGCACATTGGTTTTGTCTTCCAAGCCTATCACCTGATTGACGAGCAGACGGTGTACGAAAACCTGGAGATGCCGCTGCTCTACCAAAAGGTGAAGGGAGCCGAGCGCAAGGCGCGGGTGAGCGAGCTGCTCGACCGCTTCCAGATGGTGGCCAAAAAGGACCTGTTCCCGCACCAGCTTTCCGGTGGCGAGCAGCAGCGCGTTGGCGTGGCGCGAGCCCTGATTGGCCAGCCGACGCTGATTCTCGCCGACGAGCCTACGGGCAACCTCAACTCCAAGCAGGGGGAAGAGGTGATGGACATGCTGCGAGAGCTAAACGACGAGGGCACGACGATTGTGCAGGTGACTCATTCGGAGAAAAACGCTGGCTACGGTAGCCGGGTGGTGCATCTGTTGGACGGCAAGATAGAGCAAGAGGGAAGGTACTAACCAAGAGGGAGGTACTAACCATGCTGCGCAATAACCTGATCGTCGCTTGGCGCAATCTGCGCCGCTATCGGATGTACACTGCGATCAACGTGGGTGGGCTGGCCGCAGCCTTCGCGGTGACCATCTTTGCCGGCCTGTACATACATAGCGAACTGACGTGGGACCGCTTTCACACCAAGGGCGAGCAGATCTACCAAGTTTACGTAATATGGTCCGAAGCCGAGGATCCCGGGGTACTGCGGAGCTCCTACAGGTGGACGCCCAAGGCCCTCGGTGCCGAGATGGTAGCTACGATCCCAGGGGTGTTGCGCTCGGTGCGCGTCGAAGAAGACGAGCCTGGGGTACTGAGTCACGGGGACCGGGTCTTCGATGCACGGGGACAGTTCACCGATCCCGGGTTCTTTGAGTTGTTCAGCTTCCCGCTGATTGAGGGCGACCCGAACACGGCGCTCGACGCACCGCACTCGATCGTGTTGTCGAGGCGGATGGCGCGGCGGTTGTTCGGCGACGGAGATCCCATGGGCCAGACCCTCCAACTGGGGTACCAAGGTGCCGGTGGGGACTTCATCGTCACCGGCATCGCCGCTGACGTGCCGTACGCGTCCAGCCTGCAATTCGACTGGTTGATCCCCTTCGTCCACTTGGAGGCCCAAAGGCCCCCCGGCCCTTGGGACATTGGCGGCCAGACCTATCTGCAAATCGCCGATGCCGCGGGTGTGGAGGCGGCCTTGGTCTTCGACCTAGACCGCTACATGGAGAAGAAGGGGGACAGCCTCGCCCTAGTGCCCCTGTTCGACAAGCATCTGCACTCTGAAGTCAGCCACGGCAAGTCGGAAATCTACGTCTTCGGATTCGTCGCCTGCCTCGTGCTGCTGCTAGCGTGCATCAACTACGCCAATCTGGCGGCGGGCATGTCGCTGACGAGGGCGCACGAAGTGGGTGTGCGCAAAGTGATGGGTGCCGGACGGGGGCAGCTAGTACGCCAGTACTTCGCCGAGTCCTTGCTGCTCAGCTTCGCCGCCTTGGCGCTGGCCGTGCTGCTGGCGGAGACCTTGCTGCCGGGCCTGAATCGTCTGATGACGATGCCTGGAGAGTTTGAACTGCGCCTCGACTTGCGGTACACGCCGTGGATGATCGCGGCCCTAGCTGGGTTCGGCGTGGTCATGGGAGTCGTGGCGGGCGCATATCCGGCGCTGGTGCAGTCGCGGATGCAGCCGGTCGAGATTCTACAGGACAGGCTCCAAGTGCAGGGCCGTTCTGGCCGCATCCTAGTAGTTGTGCAGTTCGTGGCCGCCACGGTATTCCTCACCGCAGCCCTCGTCGTGGACCGGCAGGTCAATCACTGGATGTCTCTGGACCAAGGCTACGACTCTCGGCTCGTGGTCTGCATTCCGACCTTCGCGGATCACTCGCACGAGGACGGGGTACACGAGACGCGGCGCTTCCTCGATATTTTCCGTCGGGAGGTGCTCCCCCTTCCGGGCGTGCTTGCTGTGTCCGGCTCGCAGGACTTCGTCCCCAGGAGTGGAAGTTTTTCCTTCCGTGACCGCAATGGAAATCGGACGCGGGTTTCGGCGATCGAGGCTGATCCCTACTTCCTGCACACCCTCGGCTTGGAACTGATTGAGGGCGAGGACTTCTCGCCGGATCTGCTGGCCAGCGGTGGAACCGCGCTGGTCAACGAGGGGCTGGCGGCTCAGTTGGAGGGACAGGTAGTAGGCGTAGAGCTCGAAGAAGGCGATCGCTATCCTGGCCACCAGACGCGGATCATCGGCGTAGTCTCCAACTTCGAGCACTCACCGCATTATGCCGCTTCCCACCCCCTCATAATCAGCGTACGACCCGAACACTCCATTGAGACGGTGCTGGTAAGAGTGCGGCCCGGAGATGTGTCCGGGACGCTCGCAGGACTGCGAGATGCTTGGGTCCGGATGGCTCCCGAGGTGCCCTTTAGCTATCGCTTCCTCGATGACCATATCGCCGAGCGCTTTATGGGGAAGGCTATGCTTGCCAGCCTGACGCGCTGGCTGGCCGGATTCCTGGCCCTAATCGCCTGTCTCGGCGTCTTCGGCATGGCTTCCCTCGCCGTCAGCCGACGCACGAAAGAGGTAGCCGTGCGCAAGGTACTCGGCGCCTCGACGGCGAGCGTGGCCGTGCTGTTGTCGTCGCAGTCCACGCGGCTCGTGCTGATCGCCGTGGTCATCGCCATGCCTCTGGCCTACCGGCTCTCGGAGTATTTACTCCGCAGCGAAGTGAACCGCATCGAGCTCGACCTGCTCAGCTACTCGGCCGGCGGCCTGATCGCCTTGGGCTTGACTTGGCTGGTGTCGGGATACCACGCGGTTCGAGCGGCGATGGCGAATCCGGTGGACTCGCTGCGCAGTGAGTAGAGGGATTCCCTACAAATCGCATCGCTTTAGCGCGAAAAAGAGGGTACTAACCATGCTACGCAATAACCTGATCGTCGCTTGGCGCAATCTGCGCCGCTATCGGATGTACACCGCGATCAACGTGGGTGGGCTGGCCGCGGCCTTTGCGGTGGCCATCTTCGTCGGCTTGTACGTGTATAGGGCGCTGACGTGGGATCGCTTCCACGCCAAGGGAGAGCAGATATACCAAGTCTGCGAGACACGTCCAGTCTGGAAAGGGCAGGCCTTTACGTCAGTGCCGGGAGGTCTCGGCCCGGAGATGGTGGCCACACTCCCCGCGGTGTTGCGCTCGGTGCGTACGGAAGACGAGGACGGGCTGCTGAGCTATGGGGGGCAAGAGATCGCGGCGAAGGGACGGTTCGCCGACCCCGGCTTCTTTGAGTTGTTCAGCTTCCCGCTGATCGCGGGTGATCCGGGCACGGCGCTCGACGTGCCGAACTCGATCGTGCTATCGAAGCGGCTGTCGCAACGGCTGTTCGGCTCCGACGACCCCATGGGCCAGACTCTGCTGCTGGGGGGAAGTGGTATTAGCAGAGACTTTATTGTCACCGGGGTCGCTGAGAACGTGCCGTACGAATCCAGCTTGGGATTCGACTGGGTGATCCCCTACGTCCACCGGGAAATCCAGACTGCGTGGGCCGATGATTTCAGTGTCGGCGTAGGCGAGACCTATCTCCAGATCGCCGATGCCGCGGGCGTGGAGGCGGCCCAAGCCTTCGACTTGGATCGGTACATGGAGAAGGAGAAGGATCGTAGTCTCGTCATCGTGCCGCTGTTCGACAAGCGGCTGCATCCCCAACTCAGCGGCGGGAGAGGGATGATGAGTTCACTCTACATCCTCGGATTCGTCGCCGGCCTCGTGCTGTTGCTGGCGTGTATCAACTACGCCAATCTGGCTGCGGGGATGTCGCTGACGAGGGCGCACGAAGTGGGTGTGCGCAAGGTGGTCGGTGCCGGACGGGGACAGCTAATGCGCCAGTACTTCGCCGAGTCTCTGCTACTCAGCTTCGTCGCTCTAGTACTCGCCGTGCCGCTGACGGAGATTTTGCTGCCGGGCCTGAATCGTCTTCTGGAGGTGCCCGGAGAATTTGAATTGGGCCTCGACCTACAGTACACGCCGTGGACGGTGGTGGCCCTAGCTGGGTTCGGCGTGGTCATGGGGCTCGTGGCGGGCGCGTACCCGGCGCTGGTGCAGTCGCGGATGCAGCCAGTCGAGATTATGCAGGACAGGCTCCAAGTACGAGGCCGTGCCGGCCGCATCTTAGTAGTCGTGCAGTTCGTGGCCTCCACGGTGTTCCTGACTACGGCCCTCGTCGTGGCCCGGCAGGTCGATCATTGGGAGTCCCTAGATCAGGGCTACGACCCGAGGCTCGTGGTCTGCATCCCGACGTTTGCTGGCTCCTCAAGAGGGGGGGGCGATGTGCATGAGTCGCAGCGCTTCCTCGATGTATTTCGCCGGGAGGTTCTCCCGCTTGCGGGTGTGCTCGCGGTGTCCGGCTCCAGCGAATTCCCCGATGGAGCCGACGACTTTCGCTTCGCCGACCCGGAACGGCCGGAGGCCGCGCTGATTGAGGTTGATCCGTACTTCCTGCGCACCCTCGGCTTGGAACTGGTCGAGGGAGAGGACTTCTCCCCGGACCTGCTGGCCAGCGGTCGCGTAGTGCTCGTCAACCAGCGGCTAGCGGCTACGCTGGAGGGACCGGTCGTCGGCTCTTACCTCGAAGGCGGGTACCCGCCGCGCCGGCCGCGGATTATTGGCGTAGTCTCCGACTTCCAGCACGATGATCCCAGCTCTGGGGGCTTCGTGCCGGAACTCGTGATCAGCGTCCTACCGGATCGTTCCATTGAGACGGTGCTGGTGCGGGTGCGACCCGAAGGGGTGCCCGAGACGCTCGCCGAGCTGCGCGAGGCTTGGGAACGCCTGTCGCCTGGGGTGCCTTTCAGCTATCGCTTTCTCGACGACCATATCGCCGAGCGCTTCATTGGCCACGCCATCCTCATTAGCCTGCTGCGCTGGGTGACCGGGTTCCTTGTGCTAATCGCCTGTCTCGGCGTCTTCGGCATGGCCTCCCTCGCCGTCAGCCGACGCACCAAGGAGGTGGCCGTGCGCAAAGTTCTCGGAGCCTCGACGGCGAGCGTGGCCGTGCTGCTGTCGTCGCAGTCCACGCGGCTCGTGCTGATCGCCGTGGTCGTCGCCATGCCCCTGACCTACCAGATCTCGGAGATGTTACTCCGCAGTGAGGTGGACCGCATTGAACTCGACCTGCTCAGCTACTCGGCTGGCGGCCTGATCGCCTTGGGTCTGACTTGGTTGGTGTCGGGATACCACGCGGTTCGAGCGGCGCTGGCGAATCCGGTGGACTCGCTGCGCAGCGAGTAGAGGGATTCTCTACAAGTCGTACCGATTTATGACGATGTGGATTTTTTACTCCAGAGGAGGCGCGAGATGATCAGCCAGAAGCCTAACGGCAGCAGTTCAAAACGGGAAGCGGTACTCTTTGCGCTTTTAACTTTTTTCTGCACTAGTACGGCAATGGGCACGAGTACCGAGGACGGCCCGATCGTCGTCCCGTTGCAGTGGGTGCGGCCCAGTGAGGAGGTGCTCTCCGACTTTGGTGGGCCAGGGGTCGACTTTGAAGACCAAGGCTGGGTCCGCAAGCGGCCTGTTGAGTCCGGTCTCCGGGGCCTGCCGCCAACCGACCGAATCCTGTTCTATGGGATATTCGATCTCAGTGCAGAATCCATCGTTTTGTCGTGGAGACCAGAGCAGCCTGAGGAACTCCTGTGGACGCTTCCACAACGCGAACTTCCCGACTCTCGCGTTTCTTGGATCAATGCGCTGGACGCTGATGGCGACGAAGTCTTCTACTTTGACTCCGACAACGACGAGGATTTCGCGGACGAGGAGCCGGTTTATCCCAAGGACTATAGCCCCCTTAGGAGATTAATCGGGTACGTATTCGACGGGATGCCTTATGGAATTCAAGCAGAGTCGGAAGTCCACTTTGAATACACCGACGGCGAGCAAGTAAAAGAGAAGACCGTACCCGTCGCGGTGGTCAAGTTCGAGCAGTATTCGAAAAAAAGGCATCCCGACAATCCCAAGTTCAGGGGACAGGTGTTCGACATGCGGGTGGGTTCAGTCGAACTAAACGGCGAGGAAGTCGGACTAGCGGTAGTACCCAGCGGCGACGCGGCTACCTATCACTACAGGCGCAATCGCATCATTTGGGATTTAAACAAGGATGGGATCTTTGAAAATGAAACCGAATCTCGCGAATGCTACCGGGCCAATAATTCCTTCAGCATCCTCGGCAGATCACTTCAGGTCGAGATGGTCAGTTCGTCCGGGGATGAGATCGTGCTGGTACCAGCCGACGTGGAAGTCCCCCCCAAGATCGAGATAACAGAAGGTGAACCCGCGCCCGAATTCGCAGTTGTAGACGTCCACGGCGATACGCTCCGCCTCGCTGACTTCCGGGGACGCCACGTTCTGCTCGACTTCTGGTTCACGACCTGCGGACCGTGCATAGAGGATACGCCAGAGCTAGTGGAGATATATAGTGCGAAGCAGGCGCACGGCTTTGAAATCATCGGCATTAGCGTCGACCACAGCCGCGAGGCGGTGTTCCGCTATGTCGAGAAGCACGGGATCGAGTGGCCCCAGGTAATCGAAGTCGAAAACGAGACCAAGCCAACGGAGATATACCACATAAGCGGGTTCCCTTCGTACGTCTGGATTGGCCCCGATGGCGTCGTAATTAACCCAGAGCTAAAAGGCGATCTGGACGATTTGTACGACGCCTTTTGACGCGACCATGTTCGATCCCCGAGAAAGGAGCGAGGGACATGAAAACCTTAGCATCGCTGCTGTTGGTCGCATACCTGTCGGCCGCGGCAGCCGGCTCAGCGGAGGTCTCCTACGAGGTACACTTCACCGAAGAAGAGATGACCCTGGACGGCCGCGCCGACGAACAGAGTTGGAGCTTGGCCCCAACTATCGAACTGACGGATCGGGCCTACCCCAGCCTAGAGCCGATTAGCCCTGCAAGCACGAGGGTGAGAGCCCTCTGGAACGAGCAAGGACTCTTGGTTTTGTACCAGTGCCAAGACCAGAACATTTTGGCGACGGTTACCAAGCGGGACAGCACCGTGTACAAAGACGATGACGTGGAATTGTTTCTCGACCCGGACATGGACGGCACCCACTATGTCCAACTGGCCATCAACGCGCTGAATACGCAGATGGACGTCCTCAAAACCGATATAGATAACAAGCCCACTTTCTCCAACTGGGATTCCGGCACTGAAAGCGCGGTCGTCGTAGTGGGCAGCTTGGAAAATGGAGCTGACCGGGACGAGTCGTGGACGGTGGAACTCTTCTTTCCTTGGAGCAGTATGGGCCAAGAGGCACTGGAACTAAGCCGGTTCTACAAGGTGAAAGAGAGGGATGTGTTGGGCGGCTTATCGGTTCCGCCAAAGGTCGGGGACAGGTGGAAGGCCAACTTCAACCGCTTTGATCACGGCCGGGGCGAGGTCAGACGCACTGATCTCAGTTGGGGGACGATACGCTACAAGGAAGGAGATATAGTCAGTGGGTGGGGCGTCTCGCCCACTTCGGGTTCTTTGCACGACCCGACGCATTGGGGCGTGCTGGTCTTCGTCAAGTGAGGCACTTCGTCGGCGAGAACATCGCGGAATCGAGTGGGAAGGAGAATAACCATGCTGCGCAATAACCTGATCATCGCCTGGCGCAATCTGATGCGCCATCGCCTGCACACGGCAATCAACCTCGCAGGGCTGGGCTTAGGCATGGCGTTTTGCCTGCTCGCGTGGCGCTTTGCCTCTCAGGAGTGGTCGTTTGATCGCTTCCACAGTAAAGCGGATCGGATCTATCGCGCCTATGTCGAGTACATGGGGTCGGCGAGACAGGTGCGCTACGCCGACAGGATTGATTTGGCTTTTGCACCCGAGTTGGAGGCTCTCTCTCCGCACGTAGAGCGCACGGTACGCCTCAAAGCGACGAGGCGCAGTAATCGCTATGTACGCACGACCTTCGCGGGCAGTTCGCGTGACGAGGAATTTCTCCTCGCTGATCCGGCGTTTTTCGAGGTCTTCGACTTTCCACTCCTGCGAGGTGATGCTGCGACGGCGCTGGCCGAGCGCAACTCAGTCGTCCTCAGTTACGAAATGGCCCAACGCCTATTCGGCGACGCCGATCCGCTGGGTCAGCACTTGGCGATCACCTCAATGTGGAACAGCACTAAGACCGAAGACTTCACTATCACCGGCGTGGCCGCGCCGGTTCCGCGCACGTCGTCGATTCAGTTCAACATGCTGCTGCCGTTCGACAACACGGAGTTCCTCATGCACAACTCCCCGAATGAGTGGGACGGCTCGTGCGACTCATTTATCCTCCTTGCGCCCGAAGCGGATCCGGCCGATGTAGCGCCAGCCCTCGCACAGGTCACGCAGATATGGCTCCAACACGGGGAAACGATCCCTGAAGCCCTCGCGGAGGGCGCTTCTGCATTTCACTTGCAGCCGCTGATCGATATGCGCTCAGATACCGGCCTGCTGCCAGCGTACGGACACGGCGTGATAGAGCCGAGGGATCCGTATATCTCGTATGTGCTCGTCAGTATGGCCTTGGCGGTCTTGTTAATGGGGTGCATCAACTTCGTCAATCTGGCGATTGGCCGGGCCTCGCTGCGGGCAGCGGAGGTTGGTGTGCGCAAGGCAGTGGGCGCAGGACGTGGGCAGTTGATGCGTCAGTTCATCGGCGAGGCAGTGGTGCTCTCTATTGTAGGATTGGGTGCCGGGTGTGCGTTGGCGGCGCTGCTGTTGCCGGCGTTTAACGCCACCTTTTCGCAGGAGCTGTCGCTCGGTCTAAGCGAGCCGAGTATGCTGGCTGCGCTGGCTGCACTGCTGTTGTTGGTCAGTTTGGGAGCCGGTTGGTATCCGGCTCTCGTGCTGTCCCGTCTGGATGCGTTGAGCGCGATTCGGCGCAGCGTGTCCATGGCCGGGATTGCTCGGTTTAGCCGCATCCTCGTGGGTGTGCAGTTGGCCATTTCCGTGGGGTTGATCACCTGTACGCTGGTCATGTATCACCAGCTAGAGCACCTCATGGCGCGCGACTTGGGGATCGACCAAGAGCGCGTCATCGCGGTAGATACGGACGCTCTCAAACAGCACAGGCCCCAACATCCCGTACTTATGGAGTCCTTTCTCCGCCATAGTCGCATTGCCTCGGTCACTACGTTGAGAGAGAACTTCCTTAAAAAACCTTATTGGTTCAGAGTCGATTTCCGAGCCGGGATCGAGAGCGACCGGGAGACGAAGGTCCGACCTTACGAGGTGGACCACAACTTTGTGGAGACCATGAACTTGGAGTTGGTGCGCGGGCGGAACTTCTCGCTGGCGCAGGGCGACAAGAAGAACCTCGCGCTGATCTCCGAGAGCGCGGCAGCACGCCTCGGACTCGCCGATCCGATTGGCGAGATGATTAAAGTAGGGTATATGTCGCGTTCGGGAGTGGTGTGGGGGAGGAAGGGAGGTGAAGATCGCATCATCGGCGTGGTCAAGGACTTCACCTTCGAGTCAGGGTACGAAGACGCCACCCCGGGTCTACTGCTGCTCAATCCCGACTTGGGACCAAGATACTCCCAAGGCAATCTCATCTTCAGGTACGAAGCTGATCTCATGCTCGTGCGCGTAAAGCCAGGAGATATGCAGGAAGTCGTCCAGTACATGCAGGAGACGTGGAGCAGCATCGTCGATTATGCGGACTTCAAATTCTCCTTCCTACAGCAGGACTTGGAAGCGGCCTATCGCGACGAGTTGCACTGGCGACAGCTCATTACGTGGGCTGCGATCGGCGCAGTGTTCATCTCCGCTTTGGGTGCCTTTGCGCTCACTGCTCTTGCCGCCGGTCGCCGCACCAAGGAGATCGGCATCCGCAAGGCCCTCGGTGCCGATGTCTTCGGTCTCACCACGCTGATGACCCGCGAGTTTGCCTGTCTCGCCCTGATTGGGTCGCTGGTGGCGTGGCCTCTGTCGTGGTGGTGGATGCGCGACTGGCTGAACGGCTTTGCCTTCCGCATTGATCTGGCGGCGTGGCATTTTGCCGCTGGGGCTGCGATTGCGCTCGTCGCGGTTTTGCTCAGTTCTGGTCATCAGGCGTATAAAGCTGCTAAGGCAGATCCGGTAGAAGCTCTGCGCTATGAGTAGAGGGATTCCCTACAAGTCGTACCGATTTGAGGAGGAGAAAAATAACCATGCTGCGCAATAACCTGATCACCGCCTGGCGCAATTTGATGCGCCATCGCCTGCACACGGTCATCAACCTCGCGGGACTGAGCTTGGGCATGGCGTTTTGCCTGCTGGCGTGGCGCTTTGCCTCTCAGGAGTGGTCGTTTGATCGCTTCCACAGTAAAGCGGATCGGATCTATCGCGTTTATGTCGAGGCTATGGGGACGGAGGAGGGGCTGATGCGCATGGCCGACGTGATTGACTTTGCTTTTGCGCCCGAACTGGAAGCCCTCTCTCCACATGTGGAGCGCACGGTACGCCTCAGTGCGGCGAGAGGGAATGACAGAGATGATCGCGTCGTGCGCACGACATTCGAAGGTGGTTCGCGCGACGAAGAGTTCCTGCTGGTCGATCCTGTGTTTTTCGAGGTCTTCGACTTCCCGCTCATGCGGGGCAATGCCTCCACGGCCCTAGCCGAGCGCAACTCCGTCGTCCTGAGCTACGAGATGGCTCAACGCCTGTTCGGCGATGCAGATCCGTTGGGCCAGAGTCTGAGGTTAGCCTCGCTGGCTACACGCGATGTCGAGGACTTCACCATCACCGGAGTGACGGCACCCGTTCCGCACGCGTCGTCGATTCAGTTCAACATGCTGCTGCCGTTCGACAACACGGAGTTACTCTTCCACCATTCCTCGGATGAGTGGGAAGGTTCGTGTAATGCATACGTCCTGCTCAGGTCCGGCGCAGACCCGGCTGATCTAGAGCCGGCCTTCGTGCAACTTACACGGAACATGATCCAAAGCGATGGACAGGAGATACCAGAAGACCTCCCGGAGGATTTTTCTCTATTTCGGTTGCAGCCGCTGACCGATCTACACTCGGATACTGGCCTGATGAAATGGATCGGGCACGGCGTGGTGGAGCCGAGAGATCCGTACGTCTCGTATGTGCTCGGCAGTATAGCCTTGGCGGTTCTGTTAATGGGGTGTATCAACTTCGTCAATCTGGCCATTGGTCGAGCCTCGCTGCGGGCGGCGGAGGTCGGCGTGCGCAAGACGGTGGGTGCCGGACGTGGTCAATTGATGCGCCAGTTCATCGTCGAAGCAGCAGTGCTCTCTATTCTTGGATTGGGTGCTGGGTATGTCTTAGCGGCGCTGCTGCTGCCGGCGTTCAACGCGACCTTTTCGCAGGAGCTATCGCTCGGTTTGAGCGAGCCGAGTATGCTGGGTGCATTAGCGGCGTTGCTGCTGCTGGTCAGTGTAGGAGCTGGTTGGTATCCGGCGTTCGTGCTATCCCGTCTGGAGCCTTTGAGCGCGATTCGGCGCAGCGTGTCCATGACCGGAATCACTCGGTTCAGCCGCGTACTTGTGGGTGTGCAGTTGGCCATTTCCGTGGGATTGATCACTTGTACGCTGGTCATGTATCACCAACTTGATCACTTAATGAGTCAGTACGGGTTTGAGCAGGAGCGCATCATCGCGGTGCACACGGACGCTCTATACGACTTGAAGCCCGATCATCCCGTGGTCGTAGAGGCCTTCCTGCGCCATAGTCGGATCGCCTCGGTTGCCATGGTGGACGACGACTTCCTACAAGGCTTTCATTGGTCCGACTACCGAGCCGTGACTGAGAGCGGTCGGGAGACAAAGGTTCGCCCTTACATTGTAGATCACAACTTTGTAGAGACTATGAACCTGAAGCTGATAGCTGGACGGGACTTCTCGCTGGCCCAAGGCGACAAGCGGGACCTCGCACTGATCTCTGAGAGTGCAGCAGCACAGCTTGGACTCGCCGACCCGATTGGTGAGACGATCAAAGTAGGGAAGTTTAAGGACTCGGAGTTCAAACCGAGGAGGAGGACAAGTAAGGATGGGGCTCGCATTATTGGCGTGGTCGAGGACTTCACCTTCGAGTCCGGGTACGAGGACATCCCCCCGGGCTTGCTGGTGCTCAATCCCGTCTTGGGACCAGGCTACTACGAGGTTGACCTCATGCTCGTGCGCGTGAAGCCGGGAGATATGCAGGAGGTCGTCCAGTACATGCAAGAGTCATGGGATAGCATCGTTGACTACGCCGACTTCCACTTCTCCTTCCTGCAGCAGGATTTAGAGGCGGCCTACCGCGATGAGTTGCGCTGGCGTCGGCTCATCACGTGGGCTGCGGTTGGCGCAGTGTTCATCTCCGCTCTCGGTGCCTTTGCGCTCACCGCTCTCGCTGCGGGTCGCCGCACCAAGGAGATTGGCATTCGCAAAGCCCTCGGTTCCAGCGTCTTTGGCATCACCGCGATGATGGCCCGCGAGTTTGCCTACCTCGCTCTGATTGGATCGCTCGTGGCGTGGCCTCTGTCTTGGTGGTGGATGCGCGACTGGTTGAATGGCTTCGCGTTCCGCATTGACTTGGCGGCGTGGCATTTTGCCGCGGGTGCTGCGATTGCGCTCGTCGCGGTTTTGGTCAGCTCCGGCCATCAGGCGTATAAAGCTGCTAAGGCCGATCTCGTGGAAGCCCTGCGCTGCGAGTAGTGAACAACGATCGTTAATTCCCTACAAATCACACTGATTTAAAGAGAAAAGGAAGATACCAATCATGCTCAAGAGCTATCTGCCCCAAAATGCAGGGGTCATGTCGCTTTTCATCGTCTGTCTTATCGGGCTCGTGTTCAGCATTGGCGTCGGCGCGGAGCCGCTAGTGGAAGGCCGGATACGCCTATCGTCCGGGTTGCCAGCCGCCGGGGTGCAAGTGCGGCTGTTCGATTTGAGCGACCTGCGCCAGTCCGTCGGCACGACGACGGATGCGACCGGCTATTTTGCACTTTCGCTGCCAGCACTGTCTGGGGGAAGGAACGCGGCGCTGCCCGCCGACTTTGCCTTGGGGCAGAATTACCCCAATCCGTTCAATCCTTCTACCCTCATTCCCTACCAACTGCCAGTGGCTGGTCCTGTGCGGCTGGAAGTGTTCAATATGCTGGGGCAGCGCTTGGCCAAGTTAGTCGATGGCGAACGGTCGGCGGGTGTACACACGGCGCGGTGGGACGGTACGGATGCGGCTGGGCGCGCGGTCGGGGCGGGAGTGTATATCTACCGGCTCAGCAGTGGCGGGATGACGGTGAGTCGGCGGATGGTGCTGATTGACGGGCAGGCTGGGGTTAGCAGCGGTGCGCCGAGTAGGCCCTATACGTCACCGGCTACCCAAGATCAGGTGTATGGATTGGCCGTTTGGGGCTCGGACATGGTCGCCTACGTGGATCCCGCCTTCCAAGTTCGAGACGGGATGGCTCCAGTGGACATCGTCGTGGAAGCGCGTGGCCTGTCTGGGCGGCTGAAGGTGGCCGCAGGTAGCCTCTTGGGGGATGTCAACGGCGATGGTCGCGTCGATATTGTCGATGCTTTGTTCGTGGCCATGTACAGCGTCGATCCTTCGACTTTGGCGGCTCATATTCCCAACATTTCCCTCGGCGATGTGGATGCCGATGGCGACCTCGACTTTACCGACGCTTATCTAATAGGGACGTACAGCGTCAATCCGTTGGATCCCATGTTGCCCGCGGGGATTGGCCAAGCCGTATCTGATCCTGAATTCCTGACTCCTGAGGCAGCCCGTAGTGCGCTAGATGAGCGGGGGATTGCGTATGCCCCGGCATCCTTTTTGGAGCGCATCCGCGCGGGGGATGTATCTGCGGTACGGCTGTTTATTGCGGCTGGGATGGACATCCACGCCCAAGATGATGATGGCAGGACGGCTTTGATGTGGGTGGCCTTTGGGGGCGATGTGGAAATGGTTCGTCTTTTGCTCGCCAACGGGGCCAATATCCACGCCCAAGATGCCGACAGCACTACGGTATTGATGTGGGCCGCTTCTGGGGGTGGTGTGGAGGTGGTGCATCTTTTGCTCGCCAACGGGGCCAATATCCACGCCCAAGATAAATACGGCTATACGGCCTTGACGTGGGCGGCTGGGGCGGGTCAGGTGGAGGTGGTGCATCTTTTGCTCGCCAACGGAGCCGACATAAGCGCACAAAATAGCTCCGGCATTACAGCTTTGATGTTAGCCGCTAGGGCGGGTCAGGTGGAAGTAGTGCGGCTCTTACTCGCCAATGGGGCCGACCTCCACGCCCAAGATGACCTCTTTGACAGGACGGTATTGATGTGGGCCGCTTCTGGGGGGCATGTGGAGGTAGTGCGTCTTTTGCTCGCCAACGAGGCCGACATTCACGCCCAAGATGACCTGTATGGTAGGACGGCCTTGGCGTGGGCCGCTTTTGGGGGCCATGTGGAGGTAGTGCGTCTTTTGCTCGCCAACGAGGCCAATATCCACGCCCAAAATAGCTCCGGCAGGACGACCTTGATGTATGCCGCTAGGGAAGGCCATATCGAGGTAGTGCGGCTCTTACTCGCCGACGGGGCCGACATTCACGCCCAAGATGCCTACTATGGCAGGACGGTCTTGGCGTGGGCCGCTTGGGCGGGTCAGATGGAGGTAGTGCGGCTCTTACTCGCCGACGGGGCCGACATTCACACGCGAACTAACGAAGGCACTACGGCCTTGATACTAGCTGTTCTTGAGGGCCATGTCGAGGTCGCACGCATCTTAGTAGAACAATGGGTAGCAGAAGGAGATGTGGATGCCCGATATGACGACGACACTACGGTTTTGATGTGGGCCGCTCAGGCAGGCCATGTCGAGATGGTTCGCTTCTTGCTCGAAAACGACACCGATATTCACGCCCGAAATAACAACGGCACTACGGCCTTGGCGTGGGCCGCTTGGGGGGGCGCTGTGGAGGTGGTGCGTCTCTTGCTTGAAAGCGGCACCGATATTCACGCCCGAAATAACGGCGGCTGGACGGTCTTGATGTGGGCGGCTCGGGGGGGCGCTGTGGAGGTGGTGCGTCTCTTGCTTGAAAGCGGCACCGATATTCACGCCCAAAATAACGACGGCACGACGGCCTTGAGCTTGGCCAAAAATAGTGGTCGCCAAGAGGTGATAGACCTTCTCGAAGCGGCTGGTGCCACGGAGTAACATAGACGGCCTAAGAAAAGCCGGATTAGACTGGCTCTACCTTAACACCGGGAGTACTGCCTTATGACTAAACTCACTGTGAACGCGCCGTGTCCTTTACCCGGCCATCAGTCGGTTTCCTCTAATCCGACATCCAATAAAGGAGTTGACCTCATGCTGGCTTTCATCGCCTGTCTTATCGGGCTCGTGTTAAACGTTGGCGTCGGCGCGGAGCCGCTAGTGGAGGGCCGGATACGCCTATCGTCCGGGTTGCCAGCCGCCGGGGTGCAGGTGCGGCTGTTCGATTTGAGCGATCTGCGCCAGTCCGTCGGCACGACGACGGATGCGACCGGCTATTTTGCGCTTTCGCTGCAAACACTGTTTGGGGGAAGGAATGCGACCCTGCCGACCGACTTTGCCTTGGGGCAGAATTATCCCAATCCGTTCAATCCTTCCACTCTTATTCCCTATCAACTGTCGGCGACTGGCCATGTACGGCTGGAAGTATTCAATATGCTGGGACAGCGCGTGGCCAAGTTAGTCGATGGCGAACGGTCGGCGGGTGTGCACACGGTGCGGTGGGACGGTACGGATGCGACCGGGCGCGCGGTCGGGGCGGGAGTGTATATCTATCGGCTCAGTAGCAGGGGGATGGAGGTGAGTCGGCGGATGGTGCTGATAGACGGGCAGGCTGGGGTCCGCAGCGGTGCGTCGAGTAGGCCCTATACGGCACTGGCTGCCCAAGAAGATCAGACGTATGGGTTGGCTGTTTGGGGCTCGGACATGGTCGCCTATGTGGATCCCGCTTTCCAGGTCCGAGACGGGATGGCTCCGGTGGACATCGTCGTGGAAGCGCGCGGCTTATCCGGTCGGCGAAAGGTCGTTGAGAGTGGCCTCTTAGGGGATGTCAACGGCGATGGTCGCGTCGATATTGTCGATGCTTTGTTCGTGGCCATGTACAGCGTCGATCCTTCGACTCTTGCGGCTCATATTCCCAACATTTCTCTCGGCGATGTGGATGCCGATGGCGACATCGACTTTGCCGACGCCTATCTAATAGGGACGTATAGCGTCAATCCGTTGGACCCCACCTTGCCCGCGGGGATTGGCCAAGCCGTATCTGATCCTGAATTCCTGACTCCTGAGGCAGCTCGTAGTGCGCTGAATGATCGAGGGATTGCGTATACGTCGGCATCCTTTTTGGAGCGCGTCCGAGCGGGGGATGTATCTGCGGTACGGCTGTTTGTTGCGGCTGGGATGGACATCCATGTCCGAGATAAATACGGCACGACGGCCTTGAACGCGGCCGCTTTTATGGGCCATGTCGAGGTCGTACGCATCTTAGTAGAACAGTGGGTAGCGGAAGCAGACGCGCAGGCCCGAGATGCCGACGGCACGACGGTTTTGATGTGGGCGGCTCGGGGGGGCGCTGTGGAGGTGGTGCGTTTTTTGGTCGCCAACGGGGCCGACATTCACGCTCAAAATAACGCTGGCACGACAGTCTTGATGTATGCGGCTTTGGGGGGCGCTGTGGAGTTCGTGCGTTTCTTGCTCGAAAATGGTGCCGACATTCACGCTCAAAATAACGCTGGCACGACAGTCTTGATGTATGCGGCTTTGGGGGGCGCTGTGGAGTTCGTGCGTTTCTTGCTCGAAAATGGTGCCGACATTCACGCTCAAAATAACGCTGGCCGGACGGCCTTGATGTATGCGGCTCAGGGGGGTGATGTGGAGGTGGTGCGTTTTTTGGTCGACAACGAGGCTGGCCTCCACGACCAAGATGACCGCAGCCGGACGGTCTTAGTGTGGGCGGTTTTTGGGGGTGATGTGGAGGTGGTGCGTTTTTTGGTCGACAACGGCGCTGACCTCCACGTCCGAGATGCCTCTGGCCGGACGGCCTTGATGTATGCGGCTCAGGGGGGTGATGTGGAGGCGGTGCGTCTTTTGCTCGACAACGGCGCTGACCTCCACGCCCAGAATAACACCGGCGAGACGGCCTTGACGTATGCGGCTGCGGGGGGCGATATGGAAGTGGTGCGACTTTTGTTCGAAAACGGCGCTGACATAAATAAAAAAACTGACTACGGCCTTACGGCCTTAACGAGGGCCGCTTGGACGGGCCACGTCGAGGTGGTGCGTTTCTTGCTCGACAAGGGGGCTGACCTCCACGTCCGAGATGACCACGGCAGGACGGTTTTGATGTATGGTGCTCAGGAGGGCCACGTCGAGGTGGTGCGTTTTTTGCTCGAAAACGGCACCGGAGCCAACATAAATAAAAAAACTGACTACGGCACTACGGCCTTGATGAGGGCCGCTCAGGAGGGCCACGTCGAGGTGGTGCGTCTTTTGCTCGACAACGGGCCTGACATTCACGCTAAAGAGTTCCATTCTGGCAGGACTGCCTTGATGTTCGCTGCTGATGAGGGTCATGTCGAGGTCATACGCATCATAGTAGAACACTGGGTAGCGGAAGCAGGCCCGGAAGCCCAAGATGACAACGGTACTACGGTTTTGATGTGGGCTGCTTTGGGGGGCGATGTGGAGATGATTCGCCTCTTGCTCGACAACGGGGCCGACCGCCAAGCCCAAGATGCCTCTGGCCGGACGGTTTTGATGTATGGTGCTTGGGGGGGCGCTGTGGAGGTGGTGCGTTTCCTGCTCGACAACGGGGCCGACCGCCAAGCCCAAGATGCCTCTGGCCGGACGGTTTTGATGTATGGTGCTTGGGGGGGCGCTGTGGAGGTGGTGCGTTTCCTGCTCGACAACGGGGCTGATCGCCAAGCCCAAGATGCCTCTGGCACGACGGTCTTGATGTATGCTGCTCGGGAGAGTGCTGTGGAGGTGGTGCGTTTCTTGCTCGCCAACGGGGCCGACATAAATAAACAAAATGACTACGGTATTACGGTCTTGATGTATGCCGTTGGTTTTGGGTTCCCCGATAGGGAGATCGGTGTCGAAGTGGTGCGTCTTTTGCTCGCCAACGGGGCCGATATACACGCCCAAGATGACAACGGCACGACGGTCTTGATGTGGACCGCTCGGGAGAGTGTTGTGGAGATGGTTCGTCTTTTGCTCGACAAGGGGGCCGACCTCCACGCCCAAAATAACAACGGCTGGACGGCCCTGATGTTCGCCGCTCGGAGGAGCAACTTGGAGATGGTTCGTCTTTTGCTCGACAAGGGGGCCGACCTCCACGCCCAAAATAACAACGGAGATACGGCCTTGAGCTTTGCCAAAAAAGGTGGTCGCCAAGAAGTGATAGACTTTCTCAAAGCGGCTGGTGCTACGGAGTAACTAGACGGCCCCTATCTCACTCGACATCGGGAATACTGCCTTATGACTAAGCTCACTGTGAACGCGGTCGACTGGCCATTGGGTTCCTCTAATCCAACATCCAACGTACATCCAGCTAAAGGAGTTGCCCTCATGTTGCCTTTCATCGCCTGTCTTATCGGGATCGTGTTAAGTATTCGCGTCGGCGCGGAGCCGCTGGTGGAGGGCCGGATACGCCTATCGTCCGGGTTGCCAGCCGCCGGGGTGCAGGTGCGGCTGTTCGATTTGAGCGATCTGCGCCAGTCGGTCAGCACGACGACGGATGCGACCGGCTATTTTGCGCTTTCGCTGCAAGCGCTGTCTGGGGGAAGGGGCGCGGCCTTGCCCGCCGACTTTGCCTTGGGGCAGAATTACCCCAATCCGTTCAATCCTTCCACTCTCATTCCCTACCAACTGCCGGCGACTGGCCATGTACGGCTGGAAGTGTTCAATATGCTGGGGCAGCGCTTGGTCCGGTTAGTCGATGGCGAACGGTCGGCGGGTGCGCACACGGCGCGGTGGGACGGTACGGATGCGGCTGGACGCGCGGTCGGGGCGGGAGTGTATATCTACCGGCTGAGCAGTGGGGGGATGACGGTGAGTCGGCGGATGGTGCTGATTGACGGGCAGGCTGGGGTCCGCAACGGCGTGTCGAGTAGGCCCTATACGGCACCGGCTACCCAAGATCAGGCCTATGGATTGGCCGTTTGGGGCTCGGACATGGTCGCCTATGTGGATCCCGCTTTCCAGATCCGAGACGGGATGGCTCCGGTGGACATCGTCGTAGAAGCGCGCGGCCTGTCCGGTCGGCTGAAGGTGGCTGCAGGCGGTCTCTTAGGGGATGTCAACGGCGATGGTCGCGTCGATATTGTCGATGCGCTGTTCGTGGCCATGTATAGCGTCGATCCTTCGACCCTGGCGGCTCATATTCCCAACATTTCCCTCGGCGATGTGGATGCCGATGGTGACCTCGACTTTACCGACGCCTATCTGATAGGGACGTATAGCGTCAATCCGTTGGACCCCACCTTGCCCGCGGGGATTGGCCAAGCCGTATCTGATCCCGAATTCCTGACTCCTGAAGAAGCCCGTGGTGCGCTGAATGATCGAGGGATTGCGTATACGTCGGCATCCTTTTTGGAGCGCATCCGCGCGGGGGATGTATCTGCGGTGCGGCTGTTTATTGCGGCTGGGATAGACATCCACGCCCGAGATGCCGACGGCACTACAGCTTTGATGTTAGCCGCTTGGTACGGCCATGTGGAGGTGGTGCGTCTCTTGCTCGAAAACGGCACCGACATCCACGCCCGACGCGACAACGGCCAAACGGCCTTGATGATGGCCGCTGCTGCGGGCCATGTCGAGGTCGTACGCATCTTAGTAGAACAGTGGGTAGCGGCAGCAGGCGCACGGGCCCAAGATGCCGATGGCTCTACGGCCTTGATGTGGGCAGCTCGAGGGGGCGATGTCGAGATGGTGCGGCTTTTGCTGGAAAACGGGGCCAACATAAACGCCCAAGATGTCTCCGGCACGACGGTTTTGATGTATGCGGCTCGGGGGGGCGATGCTGAGGTGGTGCGTCTCTTGCTCGAAAACGGCATCGACATCCATGCCCGAAATAATAACGGCATTACGGTTTTGATGTATGCGGCTCGGGGGGGCGATGCTGAGGTGGTGCGTCTTTTGGTTGAAAACGGCACCGACGTCCACGCCCAAAATAATAACGGCATTACAGTTTTGATGTATGGCGCTCGGGGGGGCGATGTGGAGGTGGTGCGGCTCTTGCTAGAAAACGGCACCGACATCCATGCCCAAGATGACCACGGCGGGACGGCCTTGGGGGCGGGCGCTGATCGGGGCGATGTGGAAGTGGTGCGTCTTTTGCTGGAAAACGGGGCCGACATAAACACCCAAGATGTCTCCGGCTCTACGGCCTTGATGAAGGCTGCTTTGGGCGGCCATGTGGAGGTGGTGCGGCTCTTGCTGGAAAATGGGGCCGACATCCACGCCGAACAAGAAAAAGGCTTTACGGCCTTGATGTATGCTGCTTCGGGCGGCGATGTGGAGGTGGTGCGTCTTTTGCTGGAAAATGGGGCCAACATAAATGAAAGAAATGACTACGGCTATACGGCCTTGATGAGGGCCGCTCAGAGGGGCGATGTGGAGGTGGTGCGGCTCTTGCTGGAAAACGGTGCCGACCTTCACGCCCAAAATTTCTCCAATAGCAAGACGGTCTTGATGTTCGCCGCTGATAAGGGCCATGTCGCGGTCATACGCATCTTAGTAGAACAATGGGTAGCGGAAGCAGGCCCGGAGGCCCAAGATGCGTCTGGCCGGACGGTCTTGATGTGGGCGGCTTTTGGGGGCGATGTGGAGATGGTGCGCTTCTTGCTGGAAAACGGTGCCGACCTTCACGCCCAAGATGCCTCCGGTCGGACAGTTTTGATGTATGCTGCTTGGGGGGGTGATGTGGAGGTAGTGCGTCTTTTGCTGGAAAACGGCACTGACATTCACGCCCAAGATATTTCTAGCCGGACGGTCTTGATGTATGCCGCTTGGGGGGGCGATGTGGAGGTAGTGCGTCTTTTGGTTGAAAACGGTGCCGACATTCGCGCCCGAGATGTCTCCGGCCGGACAGTCTTGATGGATGCGGCTCGGGGGGGCGATGTGGAGGTAGTGCGTCTTTTGGTTGAAAACGGTGCCGACCTTCACGCCCAAAATGCCTACGACATTACGGTCTTGATGTGGGCGGCTTTTGGGGGTGATGTGGAAGTGGTGCGTCTTTTGGTTGAAAACGGCACTGACCTTCACGCCCGAGATATCTCCGGCACGACGGTTTTGATGTATGCGGCTCGGGGGGGCGATGTGGCGGTGGCGCGTCTTTTGGTTGAAAACGGTACCGACATTGACGTCCAAAATAACGACGGCTGGACGGCCTTGATGTTCGCCATTGATTTTGGGTACTCCGGTGGGGAGGGCGGTGTAGAAGTGGTGCGTCTTTTGCTCGACAACGGGGCCGATATTAACGTCCAAAATAACGACGGCTGGACGGCCTTGCGCCTTGCCAAAAACAATCCTCGTCAAAGGATAATAGACCTTCTCGAAGCGGCTGGTGCCACGGAGTAACTTGGACGGCCCAAGAAAAGCCGGATGAGATGATATGTGGAAGAGCAACCTGATCATTGCCCTGCGCGTATTGGGGCGCAACAAGACGATCTCGCTGATTAACATCATCGGCCTGTCCGTGGCCTTTGCCGTGGCAGTCCTGTGTCTGCTGTTCGTGCGCCACGAGACCTCCTTTGACACTTGGCACGAAAAAGGGGACCGGATCTTCGCCATCTATCTTGATCCGCTAGAGCCCGAACCCGGTGCATTCTTTAACCGTTCCACGATGAGAGGTTACAGTCTGCGCGAGGACGTGCGTGCTAAAGTCGTCGGCATCCGCGAATCGGTTTCCATGCGGTTGGGCGTCGGTAAAGTCTCGTATGGAGATGCGACCTTTGATGAGTCCTTCCTCGCGGTCGATCCGGCTTTCCTCACTATGTTCACCTTGCCACTGGCTGCGGGCGATGCGGTGACGGCTCTCGACGATTCTCAGAGCGTTGTTCTCGCCCATGAGACGGCCCAGAAGTACTTCGGTGCCGATGTTCCTGCCCACGCCCTACTGGGCAAGCGCATCCGGCTGCACACCGTCGAGTGGGACCACTCGACATCGCCGCTGAAGGAGACGCCTATCGAGGTGGAGCGTACCATTGCGGGTGTACTGGCACCCCTGCCGGGGCCTTCCATTTTGCGTCTAAAGGTACTCGTGCCCGCAGTAACGGCCGAGGCCCTGTACTTCAGGGGGACAGGCGGACTCTTTGTTGAACTTGAAGAGGGCGTAGAGCCTGCCGAAGTGGAAACGCGGCTGGCACCCCTGATCTCGCGGGACCGATTGAAGTTGCAACCTTTTGCGGGTGCTCACTTAGGACCTAGGATAATGGGACCCGTCCCCCTCGGTTATGGCTCGGTCGAGCATATCTATCTGTTGGCAGGGCTGGCCGCGCTCGTACTGCTGATAGCTGCCATCAACTTCGTCAACCTCGCCATGAGCCGCGCTATGACGCGGACCTTGGAAGTCGGGGTGCGCAAGGTGGTCGGCGCGACACGCTACCAGCTTTCCAACCAATTCCTCGCCGAAGCAATCGTAGTAAGCCTAATCGCCATCGCCGTTGGCATGGGCTTTGCCGAAATCGTGCTGCCGACGTTTAACGAGGTCATGCGTCAGCAACTCATGCATCGGCAGCTAGAGATTGAGTGGCTGTCGGTCGAGACAGGGATAGGTGCCTTAACCCTTGCCGTGGTGGTCGGCGTACTCTCGGGTCTGTATCCGGCCCAAATCGTTACGCGGCTCCATCCCGTCCGGGCACTGTCCCGCAAGACGCCTCAGCCGGGTCGCGGCTGGCTCGGTCGCGGTCTGATTGTCGTGCAGTTTGCGCTGTCGGCCGTTCTCCTCGTCGTGACGATCACTATGGCGCGACAGCTCGATTTTATGCGCACCAAGGATTTGGGCTTCGACGGCGACCAAGTCTTGCTGGCTATCCAATTTAAAGGCAGTCTCAATGCTTTGCAGATTGAGCGTCTCGCCGACGAGATCAATTTCCGGCCGGGACTTGTACAAGGAGTTACCGGTGCCTCGGCCGCACCCGGCTTTGGCGGCTTTCCCCCTATGACAATCCGGTCCGATGAGAACGAGCTCCGCGCTAAGCCCTTCTACGTAAGTCCAAACTTCCTGAGCGTCATGGGTATAGAGGTCCTCTCCGGGCAGGGCTTCGATCCCAATCTGCCGCACGGAGTTCTGCTCAACGAGACCGCCGCACGCCTCTTCGGCTCTGAAAACCTAATCGGCCGCACCTTGACATCTACCCAAAATGATGGCGAGCCAATGACGGTGATCGGCATAGTCAAAGATTTCCACTTCGTGGATATGCGCCATACCATAGGGCCGGCTTTTCTAACTACACCTATGCTAGAAGATCGGTTCAGGCGCACCCTGTTCCGGCTCGACCGCGCCGACCTGCCCGCGGCGGTCGAAGAGGTAAAGGCGCTGTGGAAGCGGGTTTTGCCGGAATACGAATTGTGGGGCGTGCGCTTCCTCGCCGAAGCCTTTGCCGAGAAATACGAGACTGAGCAGCGCATCGGCCTTGTCATGCGATGGATGAGTGCCGTCGCCATTGCGATCTCCTGCATGGGGCTTTTTGGCTTGGTCGCTTTGGCATCCGTGCGGCGCACCAAGGAAATTGGCATCCGCAAGGTATTGGGCGCTACGACCGGCAGCGTGCTGCTGTTGATGTCGCGCGAATTCGGCTGGCTGGTGGTGGCGGCCAATGTCATTGCTTGGCCTGTGGCTTATTTCGCGTTGAACCGCTGGCTCGCGCTCTACGCCTACCGCATTGACATGGGCGTGGGATGGTTTGTGCTGGCGGGCGTGGGCGTTCTCGCGGTTGCACTGGTCACTGTCAGCGGCCAAACGTGGCTGGCGGCGCGGACCAATCCGGCGGATGCGTTGAGATACGAATAGAGGAAAAGGGAGCGTGTAGAACAGACCCCAAAGCCGAAAGGGAATGGGATGCTGAGAACCTAATCATCACGGCTGGACGCAATCTCGTTCGGCACAAGGCGTATGCGCTACTGAATGTCGTTGGACTGACATCCAACATCCATGAATGATAAAGGAGTTGATATCATGTTGCCTTTTATCGCCTGTCTTATCGGGCTCGTGTTAAGTATTCGCGTCGGCGCGGAGCCGCTGGTGGAGGGCCGGATACGCCTATCGTCCGGGTTGCCAGCCGCTGGGGTGCAAGTGCGGCTGTTCGATTTGAGCGATCTGCGCCAGTCCGTCAGCGCGACGACGGATGCGACTGGCTATTTTGCGCTTTCGCTGCAAGCACTGTCAGGGGGAAGGAATGCGACCCTGCCCGCCGACTTTGTCTTGGGGCAGAATTACCCCAATCCGTTCAATCCTTCCACGGTCATTCCCTATCAACTGCCAGCGGCTGGTCCTGTGCGGCTGGAAGTGTTCAATATGCTGGGGCAGCGCTTGGTCCGGTTAGTCGATGGCGAACAGTCGGCGGGTGTGCACATGGCTCGGTGGGACGGTACGGATGCGGCGGGACGTGCGGTAGGAGCGGGGGTGTATATCTACCGGCTCAGCAGTGGGGGGATGGAGGTGAGTCGGCGGATGGTGCTGATTGACGGGCAGGCCGGGGTCCGCAGCGGTGCGCCGAGTAGGCCCTATACGGCATCGGCTACCCAAGATCAGGCGTATGGCTTGGCCGTTTGGGGCTCGGACATGGTCGCCTATGTGGATCCCGCTTTCCAGATCCGAGACGGGATGGCCCCGGTAGACATCGTAGTGGAAAAGCGCAGTCTGTCTGGGCGGCGGAAGGTCGTTGCGGGTAGCCTCTTAGGGGATGTCAACGGCGATGGTCGCGTCGATATTGTCGATGCGCTGTTCGTGGCCATGTACAGCGTCGATCCTTCGACTTTGGCGGCTCATATTCCCAACATTTCTCTCGGCGATGTGGACGCTGATGGCGACATCGACTTTACCGATGCCTATCTGATAGGGGCGTATAGCGTCAATCCGTTGGATCCCACATTGCCAGCGGGGATTGGCCAAGCCGTATCTGATTATGACTCTCTGACTCCTGAGGCAGCTCGTAGTGCGCTAGATGATCGGGGGATTGCGTATACATCGGCATCCTTTTTGGAGCGCGTCCGAGCGGGGGATGTATCTGCGGTACGGCTGTTTATTGCGGCTGGGATGGACATCCACGCCCAAGATGACGATGGCACGACGGCCTTGATGTGGGCAGCTCGGGGTGGCGATGTGGAGGAGGTGCGCTTCTTGCTGGAAAACGGGGCCAATATAAATGCCCGGAATAACAACGGCATTACGGCCTTGATGTTCGCCGCTGCTGCGGGCCATGTGGAGGTCGTACGCCTCTTAGTAGAACAGTGGGTAGCGGCAGCAGGTGCTCAGGCCCAAGATGACGATGGCACGACAGTCTTGATGTGGGCGGCTCGGGGTGGCGATGTGGAGATGGTGCGCTTCTTGGTCGACAACGGCGCTGACGTCCACGCCCAAGATGCCAACGGCATTACGGTTTTGATGTATGCCGCTTGGGGTGGCGATGTGGAGGTGGTGCGTTTCTTGGTCGACAACGGCGCTGACGTCCACGCCCAAGATGCCAACGGCATTACGGTTTTGATGTATGCCGCTTGGGGTGGCGATGTGGAGGTGGTGCGTCTTTTGCTCGACAACGGCACCGACCTCCACGCTCGGAATAACAACGACTGGACGGTTTTGATGTATGCCGCTTGGAGGGCTCACGTCGAGGTGGTGCGTTTCTTGGTCGAAAACGGGGCCGATATTCACGTCCAAAATAACGACGGCTGGACAGCCTTAATGCGGGCGACTCAGAGCGGCGATGTGGAGGTGGTTCGTTTCTTGGTCGACAACGGTGCCGACATAAATAAACAAACTAAACACGGCTTTACGGCCTTGACGTGGGCGGCTTTTGGTGGCGATGTGGAGATGGTTCGTTTCTTGGTCGACAACGGTGCCGACATTAACGCCCAAGAAGCAAGGGGTAGTACGGCCTTAATACAGGCGGCTTTTGGTGGCGATGTGGAGGTGGTTCGTTTCTTGGTCGACAACGGTGCCAACATAAATAGAAAAGATGACTACGGCTTTACGGCCTTAATGCGGGCGGCTCAGAGCGGCGATGTGGAGGTGGTGCGGTTTTTGCTTGCCAACGGCGCTGACCTTCACGCCCAAGCATTCTACTCTGGCAAGACGGTCTTGATGATGGCCGCTGATGAGGGCCGTGTCGAGGTCATACGCATCTTAGTAGAACAATGGGTAGCGGAAGCAGGCACGGATGCCCGAGATGCCTCTGGCCGGACGGTCTTGATGTGGGCGTCTTTTGGTGGCGATGTGGAGATGATGCGCTTTTTGCTGGAAAACGGGGCCGACATAAACGCCCAAAATGACAATGGCATTACGGTCTTGATGTATGGTGCTTGGGGCGGCGATGTGGAGGTAGTGCGTCTTTTGCTTGCCAACGGCGCCGACCTCCACACCCAAGATTCTTCCGGCCGTACGGTCTTAATGTGGGCGGCTCGGGGCGGCGATGTGGAGGTGGTTCGTCTTTTGCTCGCCAACGGCGCTGACCTCCACACCCCAAATGTCTCCGGCCGTACGGTCTTGATGGATGCGTCTTTTGGTGGCGATGTCGGGGTCGTACGTCTTTTGCTTGATAACGGTGCCGACATAAACGCCCAAAATGACAACGGCATTACGGTCTTGATGTGGGCGTCTTTTGGTGGCGATGTGGAGGTAGTGCGTCTTTTGCTCGCCAACGGCGCTGACCTCCACACCCAAGATGTCTCCGGCACTACGGTCTTGATGTATGCGGCTCGGGGGGGTGATGCAGAGGTGATGCGTCTTTTGCTTGATAACGGCGCTGACACCGACATAAACGCGCAAAATGACAACGGCAGGACGGCCTTGATGTTCGCCTCTGATTTTGGGTACTCCGGTGGGGAGGGTGGTGTGGAGGTGGTACGTCTTTTGCTCGCCAATGGTGCCGACATAAACGCCCGAGATAACGACGGTTGGACGGCCTTGAACATTGCCAAAAGCAGGGGAGGGCAACCAAGGGTGGTAGACCTTCTTGAAGCGGCTGGTGCCACGGAGTAACATGGACAGCCCAAGAAAAAGCCGGATGATATGTGGAAGAGCAACCTGATCATTGCCCTGCGCGTGTTGGGGCGCAACAAGACGATCTCGCTGATCAACATCATCGGCCTATCCGTGGCCTTTGCCGTGGCAGTCCTGTGTCTGCTGTTCGTGCGCCACGAGACTTCCTTTGACGCTTGGCACGAAAAAGGGGACCGGATCTTCGCCATCTATCTTGAGCTTCTAAAGCCCGACCCCGGTTCCTCCCCCAACCGTTCCACGAAGGTGGGTTACCGTCTGCGCGAGGACGTGCGCGCTAAAGTTCCCGGCATCCGCGAATCGGTTTCTATGAAGCTGGGATACGGCCAAGTCTCGTATGAAGATGCGAGCTTTGACGAGTCCTTCCTCGCTGTCGATCCGGCTTTCCTGACCATGTTCACCTTGCCGCTGGCGGCGGGCGATGCGACGACGGCCCTTGACGATCCCCAGAGCGTTGTTCTCACCCATGAGACTGCGCAGAAGTACTTCGGCCCAGATGTGCCAGCCCACGCCATGCTGGGCAAGCACATCCGGCTGCATACCGTCGAGCGGGACTACTCGACATCGCCACCGAAGGAGACGCCTATCGAGGTAGAGCGCACCATTGCGGGTGTGCTGGCTCCCTTGCCGGGGCCTTCTATTTTGCGTCTAAAGGTACTCGTGCCCGCAGTAACAGCCGAGGCGCTGCACTTCAGAGGGGAAGACGGACTTTTTGTTGAACTCGAAGAGGGAGTAGAGCCTACCGAAGTGGAAACGCGGCTGGAGTCCCTGGTCTCGCGGGCCCGACTGAAGTTGCAACCTTTTGTGGGTGCTCACATAGGACCTGAGATAGCGGGACCCGCCGACTTTGGTTATGGCAAGGTTGAGCATATCTATCTGCTGGCGGGACTGGCCGTGCTCGTGCTGCTGATCGCTGCTATCAACTTCGTCAACCTCGCCATGAGCCGCGCTATGACGCGGACCTTGGAAGTCGGGGTGCGCAAGGCAATCGGCGCGACGCGCCACCAGCTTTCCAACCAATTTCTCGCCGAAGCAATTGTGGTGAGCCTAATTTCCATCGTCGTTGGCATGGGCCTCGCCGAAGTCCTGCTGCCGACATTTAACGCGGTCGTGTATCAGGAGCTAGAGATTGAGTGGCTGTCGGTCGAGACGGGGATAGGTGCCTTGACCCTTGCCTTGATGGTCGGCGTACTGTCGGGCTTGTATCCGGCCCAAGTGGTTGCGCGGCTCCATCCCGTCCGGGCACTGTCCCGCAAGACGCCTCAGCCGGGTCGCGGCTGGCTCGGTCGCGGTCTGATTGTCGTGCAGTTTGCGCTGTCGGCCGTTCTCCTCGTCGTGGCGATCACTATGGCGCGACAGCTCGATTTCATGCGCACCAAGGATTTGGGTTTCGACGGCGACCAGGTCGTGCTGATTGCCCACAAAGGCGATCTCAATCCTTTGCAGATTGAGCGTCTCGCCGACGAGATCAATTCCCGACCGGGACTTTTACAAGGAGTCACTGGTGCTTGGCCAGCACCTGGCTTTGGCGGCTATCCCCCCATGCCAATCCGGTCCGATGAGAAAGTACTCCGCGCCAAGCCCTTCTACGTAAGTCCAAACTTCCTAAGCGTCATGGGTATCGAAGTCCTCTCCGGACAGGGCTTCGATCCCAATCTGCCGCATGGCATCCTGCTCAACGAGACCGCTGCAGACTTCTTCGGCCCTGAAGACCTAATCGGCCGCACCTTGACAGGCCCTAGTGACGAGCCGATAACGGTGATCGGCATAGTCAAGGATTTCCACTTCGTGGATATGCGCCATACCATAGGACCGGCTTTTCTAACGACGAGTACGCTCATATCCAAGCCCAAACCCTTGGTGCAGGCAGACCAGTTCAAGTACACCCTATTTCGGCTCAACCGCGCCGACCTGCCCGCGGCAGTTGAAGAAGTAAAGGCGCTGTGGAAGCGGGTTTTGCCGGAATACGAATTATGGGGCGTGCGCTTCCTCGACGAGTCCTTTGCCGCGAGATACTGGGAAGAGCAGCGCGTCGGCGTTGTCATGAGATGGATGAGCGCCGTTGCCATTGCGATCTCCTGCATGGGGCTTTTTGGCTTGGTTGCCCTAGCGGCGGTGCGGCGCACCAAGGAAATTGGCATCCGCAAGGTATTAGGCGCTACGACTAGCAGCGTGCTGCTGTTGATGTCGCGCGAGTTCGGCTGGCTGGTGGTGGCGGCCAACGTTGTTGCCTGGCCTGTGGCTTATTTCGTCTTGAACCGCTGGCTCGCGTTCTACGCCTATCGGATTGACATCGGCCTGGGGTGGTTTGTGCTGGCGGGCGTGGGCGTTCTCGCGGTTGCGCTGGCTACCGTCAGCAGTCAGACGTGGTTAGCGGCGCGGACCAATCCGGCGGATGCGTTGAGATACGAGTAAATGTACGCCGCTTGGGTGAGAGTAGGCACTTGATATGCTAACTGTCCTCAAACTCTAAACAAGAATGCGAGAGATCACACTATGTGGAAGAGCAACCTGATCATTGCCCTGCGCGTATTGGGACGCAACAAGACGATTTCGCTGATCAACATCGTCGGCTTGTCTGCGGCCTTTGCCGTGGCGGTTCTATGTCTGCTGTTCGTGCGCCACGAGACTTCCTTTGACGCTTGGCACGAAAAAGGGGATCGGATCTTCGCCATCTATCTTGACCCGCTAGAGCCCGAACCCGGTGCTCCCTTCAACCGTTCCACTATGGTGGGTTACCATATGCGCGAGGCCGTGCGCACTAAAGTCCCCGGCATTCGCGAATCGGTTTCCATGCAGTCGGAATCCGGCAAAGTCTCGTACGGCGATGCGAGCTTTGACGAGTACTTCCTCGCTGTCGATCCGGCTTTCCTGACTATGTTCACCTTGCCGCTGGCGGCGGGCGATGCGGCGACGGCCCTCGACGATCCGCAGAGCGTTGTCCTTTCCCATGAGACCGCGCAGAAGTACTTCGGCCCCGATGTGCCAGCCCATGCCATGCTGGGCAAGCACATTCGGCTGCACACCGTCGAGCTAGATTACTCGACATCGCCAACGAAGGAGACACCCATCGAGGTGGAGCGTACCATTGCGGGTGTGCTGGCACCCCTGCCGGGGCCTTCTATTTTGCGTCTAGACGTACTCGTGCCTGCGGTAACGGCCGAGGCCCTGCACTTCAGGAGCCTATCCGGACTTTTTATTGAACTCGAAGAGGGCGTAGCGCCTGCCGAAGTAGAAACGCGGCTGGAATCCCTGATCGTGCGGGACCGGTTAAAGTTGCAACCTTTTGCGGGCGCTCACTTGGGACCTAGTATAACGGGCCCCGCCGACTTTGGCCGCGGCACGGTCGAGCATATCTATCTGCTGGCAGGGCTGGCTGCGCTGGTCTTGCTGATCGCTGCCATCAACTTCGTCAACCTCGCCATGAGCCGCGCCATGACGCGGACCTTGGAAGTGGGGGTGCGCAAGGCGATCGGCGCGACGCGCCACCAGCTTTCCAATCAATTCCTCGCCGAAGCAATTGTGGTGAGCCTCATCGCCATCGTCGTTGGCATGGGCCTTGCCGAAGTCGCGCTGCCGATGTTTAACGCGGTCGTGCATCAGCAGCTAGAGATCGAGTGGCTGTCGGTTGAGACAGGAATAGGTGCCTTAACTCTCGCCTTGATGGTCGGCGTACTGTCGGGCTTGTACCCAGCCCAAATCATTGCGCGGCTCCATCCCGTTTGGGCACTGTCCCGCAAGACGCCTCAGCCGGGTCGCGGTTGGCTGGGTCGCGGTCTGATTGTCGTCCAGTTTGCACTGTCGGCCGTCCTCGTTGTCGTGACGATCACTATGGCGCGACAACTCGACTTTATGCGGACTAAGGATTTGGGCTTCGACGGCGATCAGGTCGTGTTGGCTATCCAATTTAAAGGCGATCTCAATGCTTTGCAGATTGAGCATCTCGCCAACGAGATTAATTCTCGACCGGGACTTATACGGGGGGTCACCGGTGCCTCGGCAGCACCCGGCTTTGGCGGCAGGCATCCCATACCAATCCAGTCCGGTGAGAAAGCGCTCCGCGCCAAGCCCTTCTACGTAAGTCCAAACTTCCTAAGCGTCATGGGTATAGAGGTCCTCTCCGGGCAGGGCTTCGATCCCAATCTGCCGCACGGCGTCCTGCTCAACGAGACCGCCGCGCGCTTTTTCGGCTCTGAAGACCTAATCGGTCGCACCTTGACGTCTCCCCAAGATGCTGGCGAGCCAATGACGGTGATCGGCATAGTCGAGGATTTCCACTTCACGGATATGCGCCATACCGTAGGGCCGGCTTTTCTGACGACACTTATGCCCAAGTCTAGATTGCGGAGAGATGGGTTCGGGCACACCCTGTTTCGGCTCGACCGCGCCGACCTGCCCGCGGCAGTTGAAGAAGTAAAGGCACTGTGGAAGCGGGTCCTGCCGGAATACGAATTATGGCGCGTGCGCTTTCTCGACGAGGCTTTTGCAGCGAAATACGAGGTAGAGCGGCGCGTCGGCATTGTCATGGGGTGGATGAGTGCCGTCGCCATTGCGATCTCCTGCATGGGACTTTTTGGCTTGGTCGCCCTAGCGGCGGTGCGGCGCACCAAGGAAATTGGTATCCGCAAGGTACTCGGCGCTACGACTAGCAGCGTGCTGCTATTGATGTCGCGCGAATTCGGCTGGCTGGTGGTGGCGGCCAATGTCATTGCTTGGCCTGTGGCTTATTTCGTCTTGAACCGCTGGCTCGCGTTCTACGCCTATCGCATTGACATGGGCTTGGGTTGGTTTGTGCTGGCGGGCGTGGGCGTGCTCGCGGTTGCGCTGGCCACTGTCAGCAGCCAGACGTGGTTAGCGGCGCGGACCAATCCGGCGGATGCGTTGAGATACGAGTAAATGCACGCCGCTTGCTAGCACGCCGTCAGGACGAGTCGCATTGATCCAATAGAAGCGCTGCACTGTGAGTGGCTCAAGTGCAACTAGGCTCTTACAAAAAAATGTATGGGCCTTTTTAATTTTCCCCTCTCTGGCCGTCTTTACTTGCAGACGGATTGATATGCGTCATCAGTCCCGCATTTGAATACCTATGGACAACTTCCATCCCGAAAACTTCGTCGAGCGCTGCTTGGCGGGCAACGCGCAAGCCTTTGAGCCGCTCGTCCGGCACTACCAGAACGCGGCCTTTGCCACGGCCCTGCGCTACGTGCGCTCGCAGGTCGATGCCCAAGACATCGTGCAGGATGCCTTTGTCTCCGCGTACTGCCGCTTGGGGCAACTGCGCGATAGGGAGCGTTTCGGTGGCTGGTTGATGCACATCGTAGCCAATCGTTGCAAGGACTGGTTACGCGACCGCAGGCGGACACAGCCGTTGGATTCGGCAGAGACGACTCTGGAGAATGCGGCCGCGACCGAGCACGCGGACCAGATGCGGCGGCTGGAGTTGCAGGAGGCCGTTGATCTGTTGCCCGAACACTACCGCTCGGCCGTGCTGATGTACTACCTGAGCGGCCTGTCCTACCGAGAAATCGCCGAGTTGATGGAAGTCCCTCTGAGTACGGTGTGCGGCCGATTGCAACAAGGACGCATCCGGCTGCGCCAGCTATGGGACGAACCCGACCACGAGGAGATTGCCATGAAGCCAATCGACGTGACCGAACAGGTCCAAGAGGTGGTGTGCCAAATCGCCACCCGACAGGTGCAGGAGACGATTCCGCTAGGGGATACCGAGCACATCGTCTTCTACTGCGCCCTGGACACCGATCTCGAGATCCGCCAAGCCGAGGGCGAAGACGCAGTGCTCGAAGGGACGCTCAGCGCAATTGGGTTGACGCGGGAAAAGGCCCGGGAGAGCGTCGAAAGCATTGAGATCGGGGCCGACCAAGTGGATAGTTTCCTCGAGAGCGGTCCGCATGAGGGCGAGGTGTTTATGAGGACCCACCAGCAGAACGACCAACTCGAGGCCGAGTCTCTGGATAGCGGACAATTGTGGCGAGCCTACGTGGAGGGAAGCCCCTATCCCTGGGGCGTGACAAACGGCGTTAAGACGACGGATGCCTTTCCCCAGATGCAAGCATATACCGACGGCAGTATGCCGACTGATATGCGCTTGAGGTTGGGGCGGGCCACGCGGATAACGGTCTATCGCGAAAAACTCGAAGACATAATCCTGCCGCCCTCGGCTGTTACGGCAGAAGTCCAACAGGTCTTTCGCCCCAACAGCACGTCGCTCGAAAGGGTCCACGGACCAGTTGGTTCCGCCAGCTTAGTGTTGCTGGTGCCCAAGGGCAAGCGCGTGACTGTCATCAAAGGGAAGCAGATCCGCGCCTTTGGTTTGCAGGACTCAATTAGTTTTATCGAATCGACCTGTGAGGAAGTGGCCGATATTGAGGGCGATGTGGAACTCTTCGACAGCGCATTGGAGACGGCACGCAATATCCGCGGCAAGCTCTACCAGCGCTACTACCGATACCTCGGCATGAGGATGGAGGGCCGCGAGGTCAGGCGTCAGGCAGCTAAAAATTGTCGTCTGGAGGATATTAGCGGCGGCGTGGATATTGACGTGGGCGGCGTACAAATTGAGGCCACCCGGTTGGGGGGCCGGGTGCGGATCTACAACCGCTTTGGCCATACGCAGTTACATCAGGATCAACTCGCCACAGACAGCCGCATCGAACTGGAATCGTGTGGGGGCGACATTCATCTCTCGCTCAAAGGAGCCCTGCTGGACGAGGTTTTGCTGGACGAGGTACATCTGACAGTGCTCACGCTGTGCGGGCGGATCCAATCTACGGTCTTTAAGGATAGGGACAAGCCTCTCAGAATGGCCAACAACTCCGAGGTGATGGTCCTGTCGAACGCGCCTAGTGGCCCAGCGATACTAGCGGCGGATTTTATGCTCAAAAGCGAGGTCGGCGAGATCGTTGTCGAGCAGGCGAAATAGATGAAGGAGGTTCAAGATGCTGCGCAGTTACGTCGTAATCGCACTGCGGAACCTGATACGCGACAAAGTGGTGACCAGCATCAACATCGTGGGCTTGTCAGTCGCTATCGCCGTCAGCGCAATCCTCGGCCTTGGCGTACACGGCGCCCTGACCGCGGATTGGAACCTTCGCGAGGATGACCGCCTCTTCCGCGTAGTGGCACGCGAGATTAGCTCTGCGGGTCACATACAGCGCCCGGCGTATCAGAGCGAGGATCTCGCCGCGGCGCTCGCAGAGACGTTCCCCGAGATCGCCCGCACCACGCGCGTAATCTCGACGAGTGTCCTGATGACAGTAGGCGAGCGCCATCTCGAGCACTCAGTGGTCGAGGTTGATCCCCCGTTCCTACAGATGTTCCACTATCCGCTCGCGGCCGGTAATCCGGCCACGGCGCTAGACGACCTCGACCAAGTCGTCATTTCCAAGCGACTGGCCGAGCGCATGTTCGGAGATGAATTCAGGGACTACCCAGAACTCGTGGGCCGGCAAATCGTCTTGCACGGCAATGAGGGACCCGAGGCATACACGGTTGCCGGTGTCTTCGCCGATCTGCCAAAAAAGCGGAGCCTGGACCTTGACGCGGCGATTCGCTTTGAGAACCGGACGAAGTATGGCATGGCCAGTTACTGGGGCGCTACGGCTTCTACGTACATCGCGCTTCAGCCCCTTGCCGAGCGGAAGGCACTCGAAGCAAAGCTCCCGGAGTTCTCCCGCACGTTCATCGCGCCGCTCTGGGAACGCTACAAAGGTGTGCGCTGGAAGGACGATCCAGACGCCTTCCTCCTCGAACTCGAAGACGCACGGACGATCTACCTCGATCCGCAGGCCCAGACCTATTATAGCTCTGAAAAATCCGTGAGCATGGAGTCAATCCTCGCCCTCGTCGCTCTGATTGGCATCATCCTAACTGTTGCCTGCATCAATTTCACCACTCTCGCCGTAGCGGGTTCCATGGGCCGGAGTGCGGAAGTGGGCGTGCGCAAGGCACTCGGCGCTAACAAGGCACAAATCGCCCTGCAGTTTTTAGGCGAGGGCGTCCTGCTGGCCTTGTTCTCTTTGATCGCCGGACTGATCCTCGTGCAGTTGGGGTTGCCCGTCTTTAACGCGCTTTATGGACTTGACCATTGGGTCGGGCTGTCGCTCGGCGATCTAGGTCTGCCAATTCTCGTCGGCGGAGGTGTCTTGTTGGTGGTGCTGATCGGCATCGCCGCAGGAAGCTATCCGGCCCTAATCGTGGCGCGGATGCAGCCTGCGTCTGTCGTCCGCGAGGTGTCGCCGTGGCGCAGAAGAAGGGCGACGAGCGCGCTTCTGACCTTGCAGTACGGCATGGCGGTTTTCCTGATCTTCTGCACCATTGCGATTCGTCAGCAGTTGGATTTTGCTCAGTCGCGCGATCTGGGATACGCGGCTGAGGAGGTCGTCGTCGTCAAGCTGCGCGGTGCAGACCCCACGCGGCTCGGCGAACGCTTCAAGGAGGCAGCCCTTTCCCAGTCGGGTGTCGCTGGTGTGGCCTTGGCCGATCGCGAATTTTCGCTCAGTGCTAGCACCAATTACATCAAGCGGCCGGACGGGGAGCGCGTGAGCGTGTTCGTGTATGCCGTTGACCCCGACTTCTTCACCACCTTGGGCATCGACCTCGTATCCGGCCGCTCCTTTGCGGCCGGACGGCTGGCTGATCGGACGGAAAGTGTCGTTGTCAATCAGCGCTTTGCGGACGCTTACGGCTGGGGGGAAAATGCCGTTGGCGAATTCCTGCCGGAGTACGGGGGCTACGGCGTGAGCAAAACGCCTACCGTCATCGGCGTCATACCGGACTTCCACTTCCGCTCTCTTCGGGAGCCGATCAAACCCGCCGTGTTCCACTATGGGCCGGAAGTGTCCTTTAAGCGGGCACTGGTGCGGCTGAATACACACGAGGTTGACGACGCGCTCGCGGGACTAGAGCAGCTATGGGAAAGGGTGGCACCCGAACAACCCTTTGAGTACGAGTTCCTCGACCGGGCTTTTGCCCGTCAGTACGAGAATGACAAGGAGAGCAGTCGCACCGTTACCTTTGCCTCCGTCGTCGCCATTCTCATTGCCTGCATGGGTTTGTTCGGCCACGCGACTATCGTCCTGCAGCGGCGCACCAAGGAGATCGGCGTCCGCAAAGTGCTCGGCGCTACGGTGGCAGAGATCCTCGCGCTCTTGTCGCGCGACCTGACGAAAATGGTTGCCTTGGCCTGCCTGTTGGCGTTTCCGCTGGCCCACTTCTTGGTAGGGCAATGGATGTCGCGATACGCCTATCAGTTTGGGTTGGGACTGACGACGTACCTCCTCTGCGGGACGATCGCTTTTGCGATTGCACTGGGCACGGTGGCGTACATCGGCGTCCGAGCCGCACGGGAGAATCCCGTACATGCCCTGCGCTATGAGTAGCACGCGGAATCTACCGTCATCGAGTGTACTTCGGGACGCTGCCTGCCGATCCTTGCTGTAATACAGTCCAACTCTATAATTGGAGGGTCGATGGCTCCGAGTAATTGATGAAAGGAGGGCCGCAATGACGCCCTCACAACTCCAGTCGGCCGTTGTCGCCTCGGCCCTCGCCACTTCCGCAGCGCTTGCTGAAGAAAATGTAGTTTACTGGGTCTCAGCACCGGTTCAGCCCGGGGAGACCGTGATGATGTGTGGCTTTTTCCCGCAGCCCGACGCCGTGGAAATTGCGGTGGAGCGCCTTGCAGACCGAGATCCCGGCAAGCCTTTCGGGCAGCCGTGGCAGCCTCCCAAGCGCTTGCCCGGGACCGTCAAACCGCTCCAGACGAGCGAGACAGCCCTGATGTTCGAACTGCCCGAGCACGGCGCACCCGGCGTGTATTACTACGCTGTGCACTCGGATGCCGCCGCGAGCTTCGGACGCCTCAATGTGCCTACGCCTTGGTGGACACTCGGCGATGTCGTTGCTACCGATACCCCTTTTGGCAAATGGCGCTTGGAGGACGGTGCCGCTTATGCCGGCGGCAGGCTGCGCATCCTTGGACGCTGCCTGAAGTTAGGGGAGAAAAAGCCAACCGTGGCTCTCCGATCCGAGGACGGACGCGTGACGCTGCTGCAACCAGAAAAAGCAGAGCCTTTCTCGCTCGCAGTGACGGTGCCGGAAGGGCTGGCCCCAGGCCGCTATGAGCTGTTTGTGCACAACGGGTACGGCGGACAGCACGCTTGGAGCGAACCACTCGACATTGCGGTCCTGCACCGGGAGGAGGAAGACCAACCCTTGATAAAGGTGGCTGATTTCGGGGCGGAGGGGGACGATGAGCGGGACGACACCGATGCGATCCAGTCGGCGCTGAAGGAGGCGGGCGAACTCGGCGGGGCCGTCGTGCTGGTACCGCGGGGACGCTTTGTCGTCAGCGAGAAGTTGGTAATTCCGCCGCACGTAACGCTTCGCGGTGCCGGGCGCGAGCTGACCGCCCTGTGCATGGCGGATACTGACGATCCGCCCGACGCCTGGATCGAAGGCTCCCACCACTTCGCCATCGAGGACCTTACCTTCTACTGCAACCACCACTACCACGTCATCTCCAACAATACTGCGGCGGCCGTCCACGCCCCGGCTGCTCCCATAGAGAATCCGGAGACCGCTGGCCACGTGCGCCTTGCGCGGGTGCGCGTGCGGGCTGATTCGTTCAGGGGGCACCTGTCGCCGGACAAGCAGGAGGAGCGCGCCCGCACTCCTGGGCCACGCGATACCATCCGCCTGAGCGGCCCCGATATCCGCATAACGGATTGCGACGTATACGGGTCCGAGCGCTCCATCTACCTTCACTACGTGGTCGGGGCCTTAGTGGAGAACAACATCTTCTATAACGGGCGCTCGGGTTGGATGAATTTCAACGGCTGTGAGAACATCGTCTTCGAGCACAACCGCATCGTCGGTGCCGATTTGATGTCCACCGGTGGGGGATACGCGTGCTTTACCCGAGGGGTTTCTCGCAATATCTACACCGCCCACAACAGCTATGAGAATATGAACGGCTGGGACCGGGAGGCGTTTACCTCCGATGCTGGCGGCGGGGCGTACTTTGGCCCTGTGGTTGCGGTCGAGGGAGACTGGATTTTGCTGGCGGACGACCCGAAGTGGCAGCATCGGCATTGGACCAATACCCTCGTCGCCGTCATCGCCGGACGCGGGCGCGGCCAGTACCGGTTTGTGAAATCGTGGGATGGGAGGCGGGTGCAGCTCGACCGGTCGTTCGACGTTCCGCTAGACGAGACCTCGCGGGTCACGGTCACTATGACGCACCGGCGCTACATCTTCTACGACAACGAAACCCGCGACGCTGGCATTGCCATCCAGTTCTACGGCACGGCCACCGAACACATCGTGGCCAATAACCGCGTTTGGCGCGCCGACGGGTTCCGAGCTTATGGTTTCTCTTACACTGGAGGAGTCCAGCCCAACCTCTATCTCCAGTTTCTCGGCAACGAGATCCGCGAGGGCAACTGCTACCGCTACGACGACCCTTTGGTATATCCGGCGCGCCTGAGCGTGGAAGGCACTCTGCCGAGCCTGCACTTTGGCTCTGTTTTGCGCAATAATCACCTCCACAACAATGCGCAGATAGAGGTGGGCGTGGGTGCGGACAGCGATGGGGCGACGGAGAACGTGGTGGTCGAGGGCAACACGGTTGAGAACTCCGACCTCGGGATCCTCGTGGACGCAGGATGCCGGAACGTGTTGCTGCGGCGGAACCAGACCGAGCGCTGTCTCGTGCCGCTGCTGGACAACCGGGCGCGGTAGCCGGGACTTTCGAGGTAATGAAATCTCACTAGGACTTTTCTAGCCGCGTCGGTTTATTTTTTACGATCCTTGTAGCGGCGGCCCCGATCTTCGACGCGGCGCTCGCGCACTAATTCCATTACCGGGACGCTGTAGCCGCAACTAGTGCCGGTCCCCCTCCCAGAGCCCGCCGCAGGAAATCCACCCCGCGCGGGATGGCACCTCTCAGTGAGAAGATCTGGTGTCCGCCTCCCTCGTAGATGAACGCCTCGAATTCGGGAGGCTCACGTCCCAGCGCTTCCATGGTCCGGATCAGGGAATGAGCTTGGCTGACGGCGACGGTTCCGTCAGCGTCGCCGTGGTGGAGCTGGACCGCGGGCAGGTCCTCGGCGAACAGAACCGAGGAGCGGCGCACCAGCTCGAGGCGAACTTTTGCGAGGTCAACTTTACCTCTCATGTAGGGCTGAATGAAGGTAGTATCGATGTGGGCGACCCCGGGCAGGTCACGCGGAGAGCCCATGGCCGCGTCCCGCGCAATCTCCCGCACCCAGTCGTCGAAGAAGTCGGTGGGCCCGAACAAGGCCACAATGTTCTCGATGCGCTCGTCGCGGATTCCGGCCAGCAGGGCAACGCCTGCTCCTCGGCTGCCACCGACGATACTCAGGCCTTCGATTCTCGCCTGCGGCGTTATCTCCAATGCAACGTTGAGGAGCGCTAAGGCGTCGTCCACGTCGTAGTCCCAGTGACCGCCGGTGCCGGTCGAAACCCACTCCTGGTTCTCGTACTCGAGCGGTTCGCTGCGAAAGGACGGGATCACATAGACAAAATTGTCGCGCAGTTCGCCGAGGGCGAAGATCACGAGGGCGATTTCATCCACCTCAACGCCGCTGTCGCCTCCGTGCAGGTACATCAGGATGGGCAAGCTGCCCGGAGCCGCGGAGTCGGGGGCGAGGATCGCTCCGTAGTGGAGTGCCTCCCCCACTCTGTGGGACACGATGCGCAGGGTTGCCGGGGTCTCGCTTAGAGGATACGACTCGGTGAGTTCGATGGTCGCCTCGGCCGCGGAAATGTCGCGCCGGGCCCAATCGGCGCGGACGGCTTCCACCTCGGCTGCGGTCGGAGGCGCGAAGAGGTCGTCGAGTTTGGCCTCTAGGTCGATCGCGTCGGCAGCGGGCTCCACCGGATCGCCGGCCTGGTCGCATCCCGCCACCAGCCCAAGCAGCAGCACAGCCGGCAATAGCCCGCGCCCGCGTCGAATGTCCAGACCACCTGTCTTCAAGAGCGACTCCTAAGTTCTCTGATATCAATCTGCCCTAAGCATCCTAATATAAGCCTGTTGCACCCACGCACGGGGGAGTGAGCCGAGCGCGGATCCTATTGCCAAGACTATTGGTATTATATACAATACCAAAATGGAACTGGCTCAAGTTGTTTTGGATACCAACATCTTGGTCACAGCGCTTCGCTCTAAACGAGGCGCTTCCTTTAAGCTGATCTCTTTGATTGACAAGGGGCCATTTAAGGTCAATCTCTCGGTGTCGCTCGTCTTTCAATATGAAGAAATACTTCGACGCCAGAGACGCAGTTTACATGTTACCCAGGACGATATTGCAGATTTTCTTGATTATCTGTGTTCGGTGGCCAATTTGCATGAAATCTATTTCCTCTGGCGGCCGTACCTGCCGGATCCGCAGGATGATATGATTCTGGAATTGGCCGTCAATGCGGGCTGTAAGTATATCGTGACCTATAACAAACGGGACTTTCGAGGTGCGGAGACGTTTGGTATTGAGGTCGTAACGGCCAAAGAGTTTCTGGAAAGGATAGGAGCCTTATCATGAGTACGCTGAGCGTTCGATTGCCCGACTCACTACATAAGCGAGTCAAGCAGATGGCAGAAGGAGAAGGGGTTTCAATGAATCAGTTCATCACCTTGGCAGTGACGGAGAAGGTATCGGCGCTGATGACAGTTGAGTATCTCGAAGAGCGTGCTAAGCGAGGTAGTCGCCAGAAGTTTGAAGCTGTTTTGGCAAACGTGCCGGACGTAGAGCCGGAAGTACATGATCGGTTATAATCAGCCCTAACTAGGACTTTCCCTGCCGCGTATCGCAAGCGCCAAAGCCAGGGAGCAGCTATGGGAAGTGAAAAATTGTTTACAACGGCACCCTCACCTGAAAGCTCGGGAATACCTTCGCGGGCGATTCTGAATTTTCTGCAGCGGATCGACGCCGAGCGAATCTGCATGCACGGGTTCCTGCTGGTGCGTCACAACAGAATTGCGGCTGAGGGATACTGGGCCCCGTGGACGGCGGAACGCATGCACCGGATCTATTCGGTCAGCAAGAGCTTGGTCGCGTTGGCGGTCGGGATGATGATCGACGAAGGCCGGCTCACCCTCGACGATCAGGTCGCCGAATACTTCCCGGACAAACTGCCGCAAGAACTTCATCCGTGGCTTGCCGCCTCGACCGTCCGGGATCTCCTGACGATGACGACTCCCCATTCGACAACCTCTTATACGCGCGACGATCCGGACTGGGTTTGGACCTTTTTCAACCGGACCCCCTCGCATCCTCCCGGAACGATCTTTTCGTACGACACTGCGGCAACCGTGGTGCTCACGGCCACGGTCGAACGGCTTGCTGGCATGCCCTTTCTGGATTACATGCGACCGCGATTTCTGGAGCGGATCGGATTCTCCGCTGACGCATGGTGCATCCGCACGCCCGAGGGTGTGTCGTGGGGCGGATCGGGAGTCATCTGTAGGCTTCGCGATATAGCCAGAGTCGCACTCGTCTGTATGAATGGCGGCATGTGGGGCGATGAACGGGTCCTCCCGGAGGCGTACGTGCGCGCCGCGACCTCCAGCCAGATCGACAACGCCATCCGGGGGAACTGCGGATATGGATATCAGATCTGGCGAGAAAAAGAGAACGGATTCTCCTTCCGCGGGATGGGCAGTCAGTACGCCGTCTGTTTTCCCGACAAAGAGTTTCTGTTCACATGCATCGCCGATACCCAGGGCGCTTCGGCCGGCAGCGACATTCCGGTCGTGATGCGCGAGGAACTCTACCCCCACCTAGCAGACGCGCCGCTTGCCGAAAACCGCGATGCCCACGCGGAGCTCTGCGATAAGATCGAGCGGCTGGCAGTCCTGCCGATCCCCGGGACCCCCGACGCAAGGGCGGCTTTGGCAGTCAACGGAGCCTGGTATGCTTTGGAAGACAACCCGATGGGGATCACGCGGATGCGCCTGTTATTCAAGGAGGATGAGGGCGTCTGGGAGTACACCAACGGTCAGGGCGACAATGTGCTGCGGTTCGGTATCGGGCGCGTGCTGTCCGGCAAGTTCCCTCAACGCAACTACTTCGGCGAACAGATCGGCTCGGTCCCCGGCATTGAATATGATTGTCTGGCCTCGGCCGCGTGGATCGACGAGCAGACGCTCAACATGGAAGTCTATATCACGGATATTTACTTGGGTGGGCTCAGGGTATCTCTCGCCTTCAAGGGGGAGGAGATCGGCGTCTTTATGACGAAGCAAGCCGAGTGGTTCTTGGACGAATTCAATGGATTCGCCGGAGGAAGGTGCCTCTAACTTGGCGCGGCGACGTGGGCTAAGAGTTAAGGGATTCTTACTATGGCAAGCCAATTTCTCATAGATGGTGACCTGTTCGTCGAAGTGGTGGACAACGACGACGGAGGAGGTTTCCCGCAGAAACGGGTTGATGAACTCTCTCAAGCGAACAGGAAAGGTCTTTTTGACGACATCGCTTTCCCTTTTGAACGGGCGAACGGTTACAATGGCGTGCGCCAACTCTACAGCCGCCGCGGCCCACAGGAGAACATTTTCCGGTCATCTTGGGCAAGCAGCCTCAATTTTGAGTTCATCTATGACCGGTCCGGCAAGTCCATGATTCCCCGTTGGCTTGGCGGCAAACTCGGAACTCCGCCAACGCCAAGCCAACTCACTCGGCTCGACGACAACTCGGTCCGATTGACGACCGCGATCCCCGAACCCCGTCGCATTGAGGTCAGCACGACCTTTACCCTCGTACCACCGCATTACATTGATTTGGAAACCACCTGCGTTGCCCATCCCGACGCTTTTGCGGGGGATTGGCTAGGGCTATTTTGGGCGAGTTATATCCACAACCCCGAAGACAAGACCACCTATTTCCTCGGCCGTCCAGACGAAAATAGCCCTGAACAATGGATTGCATCGCTAAGGGAACAGCCACTGAACGCGCGTGCCTTTGCCAGTGAAGCCGATGCGCTAGTCGAGGGTGAGCCCAATCCAGATGGCGGCTTGTTCCACAACATTCGCCCCAGCCGATATGTCTATCCGTTCTTTTACGGATGCTGGCGCAATATGATGCTCGAACTGATGTTCAAAAGCACCGAATCCCTGCGATTCGCGATTCAGCCAACAGGCGGCGGACGGACAAATCCAGCGTGGGATTTTGCCATGCTCATAAGGAATTGCCAACCGCTGACCCACTATACCTTCAGTGCCCGCGTGGTCTTCAAACCGTTTGTGAGCCGTGAAGACGCATGGGAAGAGTATCAGAACTGGGTGGATGATTAGCCCCTAGCCTCCTACCGCATTTCCGCCAGCGAGACCGTCCTGTGTTCTTTGGCCGAAACTGAGACGGCTGCGGCGATTTCGACATCGAGCAGGGCATCTGTCGGGGGATTGCGGGCTTCGCTGCGGCCCTCTATGGCATCGAGAAAGGCGGCGGCCTGCCGGACGAATGGAGACGGCTCGTTTGCAAAAGTGAGCACCTCGGAATGGCCCCCGTGAAAAACGGTAATGGAATCCTCGCCGGGCAGGATTCCGCCTTCGGTGCAGACAAATCGCGGCTGTGGATCGGGCATGCCCTCCGGGCCGATATAACTGGCCGTGGCCGAGGCGAAGGTGCCGTTTTCAAATCCGATTAGGGCCCCGCATGTCTCCTCCACTACGCGACCGGGTGCCGTATTTCGCAGCCGATTGGCCATCGCGGACACGGTGGTCGGCTTGCCGAGGATCCAGCGGACGGCATTGAGATAGCAGTAACTCATGTGGGTCAGCGGCATCCCCCCACTCGCCTCTTGGTCGTAGTACCACCCGTCTGGGTCCGGGTTCCACAGAGCCATGGTCACGGCCATCACCGGTGCCCCCAGTTCTCCTCCCGCCACTAGGCGCTGGATCTTCTCCCAAGCAGGGTCGTAACGGCGCTGGAACCCGGCCTCGACAATCAGACTGTTTCGAGCCGCTATTTCTGCGATCTGGCGCCCATTCTCCACACTCGAAGCGAGACATCCGCCCACGAGGAGGTCGTAACCGGCATCCAATGCCCAAATGGAGACCTCATCTTGAACGCGATGCGGAACCTCGATTAGGATCGCGTCTGGTCCGGCCTCCCCTAATCGGCGAAAATCATCGCAGAAAACGTCGCACCCCAACTCCGCCGCGCAGCTTTCAGCGCGCTGTGTGCGCCGCGCGGCGACGCCGCAGATTTCCGCGCGGCCGGTGTCCAGCAACGCCCTGCCCCGCGCCCGGGCCATGTTCCCGGCTCCCACAATCGCTATTCGCTGTTTCGGCATTGTGCTACTGCTCCCGTTTTTTGAGTTTAATGCCCGCTCTCGTAAAATATGAAACCCGCCGCAACTAGACCGTACTGGGAGTCTTGTCGACATGATCGGTTTCATGCAACATATGTAGTTGACAACTGATATAAAATCATTTAATTAATGATGTAAGATCGGTTGCAAACTGGTTATGATCATGTTGTTCACGTATCGTACTTTAGACGATGAAGAGAAGCGGGTAGAAGAAGCTACGGCTCGCCTACGAGCCGATCTGCGTCGCTATGTCGCTACAGAGCCGCGCCGCTGGACGGGCTTGTTAGCCCGTATGACCCGGGCTCGCGCCCTTGCCGGATCCAATAGCATAGAAGGTATCAATGTGTCCGATGATGACGCCATCGCCGCGATTGATCGTGAAGATCCCGCCAACACGGACCGCGACACATGGCAGGCTGTCGTCGGCTACCGCGAAGCAATGGACTACATCCTCCAGCGCCGTCAGAGCCCGTCCTTCATGATCACCGAGGACGTGATCTTGGCCGTCCATTTCATGATCTGCCAGTCAGATTTGCAAGCAAATCCGGGTCAGTACCGCCCCGGATGGGTCGGTGTGCGAAACAGCAGGACCGGTGAATTGGTCCACGAGGGAGTGGATCGCGACCAATTAGAGCCCCTCATCCACGAGCTGCTAGACTACGTAAACAACGATCAGGTCGATTCGGTCTTCCTACGCGCTGCCATGACACACCTGAACTTGGCGATGCTGCATCCATTTACGGATGGTAACGGGCGGACTGCCAGATGTATCCACACTGCGGTATTGGCCAGTGACGGGATCGTCGCGCCGACATTCTCTTCAATTGAAGAGTACATCGGCCACAATCAACAAAAATATTACGACGTATTGGCCGAGGTCGGAGGGGGTGCATGGCAACCAGCGCGCGACGCTAAGCCGTGGATTCGCTTCTGCTTAACTGGTCACTATGTGCAAGCGCAAACACTGCTCCGTCGGATGCGAGAGTTGGAAAGGCTTTATGTAGAACTCTCGGATTTGGTAACTGCCAACGGATTACCCGACCGCATGGCCTTGGCCCTCATTCAGGCTGCCTTTGGCACTAGGGTGCGCAACTCGTCCTATCGGGTAAGCGCAGATGTGTCCAAGAATCTCGCTAGCCGTGATCTGAAGGTGCTCGTGGATACAGGACTTCTAGTTTCCGAGGGCGAACGGCGTGGACGGTTCTACAGTGCGGCCCCCATTGTGGCGGAGATCCGTCAGAGGTTGCGGCTTCCCAAGAAGGTTGACGATCCTTTTGCCGAGGGCGGGCCGGCTTCGTAGAAGTAAAATAAGAGTAGGTGAATGCGTCAGGAAACCCGACTTCGGGGACAGTTCTAGGAGGAGAGCATGGAATACGTCAAGTTCGGCCGTTCCGGCCTGAAGGTGTCGCGCCTGGCCTACGGCCTGGGCCTGCGCGGCCAAGAGGACGCTGGCGAGGCCGAGCGCGCCATTGAGCGGGCCGTCGAGTTGGGGATCAACTTCATCGACTGCGCCAACATCTACGGCTTCGGGGATGTGTACGAGACCCGAGGCACATCGGAGCAGGTCCTGGCGCGCGTCCTCAAGCGGCATCGCGACGACCTCGTGGTCACCTCGAAGGTGGCCAGCCGCGTCGGCGACGGGCCCAACGATGCCGGTCTGTCGCGCTATCACATCATGCGGGAGATCGACCGCACCTTGGCCCGCCTCGAGACGGATCACATCGATGTCTACATCTTGCACGTGTACGACGACGAGACCCCTCTCGAGGAGACGCTGCGCGCCATAGACGACGTGGTGCGCGCCGGCAAGACGCGCTACGTGGGCGTCTCCAACTTTCAGGCCTGGCAGGTGCTCAAGGCGCTGTGGACGCAGGACCGCCTCGGGCTCGATCCCCTGCTCTGCATCCAGAATCCCTACAACCTCCTCAACCGGGAACTGGAGCGCGAGATGTGGCCGGCGCAGCGCGACCAAGGCTTCGGGGTTATGACCTACAGCCCCTTGGGCGTGGGCCTGCTCTCTGGCGTGTATACTCCCGGAGAGTCGCCGCCGGATGGCACCCTTTACGCCACCGGCCGCGTCGGCGACTTGGAGCAGGACCTCAACGAGGCGGGGCGTCGGACCTTGGAGATCCTGCGGCAGATCGCCGACGCCCACGGTCGCACCGTGGCGCAGACGGCGATCAACTGGGTGCTCTCCCACCCCGAGGTGACGGCGGCTATCACCGGCGGCGATACGGTGGCTCACATGGAGGAGAACGTCGGCGCTGTGGGCTGGTCGATCACGCCGGAGGACCGGACTCGTCTCGACGAGGCCTCGGCCGGCCAGGATCGCGTCTTGGATGACTGACCGCCGTCCTCAGTAGGGTACATCATTGACAGAGGACCCTTTATTTTTTCTATATGTTCCTTTCAGCTAACAGTACGTTCTCCGTTAGTCGGAGAGAAAGGGTTTTAAGTGATAGCGCGTTCCATATTTCAATATTATTGGTTCGGCACCTGTCTTCGTTTTCTTCAGGATGCGCCTCTTGGTGTCCACATGCGTACCACCCCGGATCGTGGTGGAATTCGCGACAATATTGAGGCCTTTTTCTCCTACCTGGACGATCTTGGTCTCATAGTTACTCGTCGCGCATCCCGTGAGCTTGCTGATTTCGCCGAATCGTTGTCAGATGAGGAAGGAGTTTCCTTAACTCAGGGACAGAGTGAGCAACTCTCAGCAATCATGAGGCAGATTCGGAAGACTCTGGATGCTGAGCTTGAGGGCTTCGAGGCGTATATCGTAACTCCAAAACGGATTGATATTGAGAAGCTTTTAAAAGATACTCCGTCCCTTCTGGCCCCTGGGGTCTATAGTAAGCTTCCAGAAATTGCACAGTTCGACCTAGCGGAGGCTGGAAAATGTATCGCCTTTGAACGATCAACAGCAGCAGCATTTCACATATTGCGTGGTACAGAGTCCGTACTCGACTCCTTCTACGAAACGATTGTTCGCCAGAAGCGTATCCCCCTCCCTCGAACGTGGGGGCCAATGGTGAGCGATCTAAGAAAACGAAGAAAAGCGAATCAGTATGAGGTTCTTCTAAACAATCTTGATAATATACGGAGGTCATTCCGAAACCCTACCCAGCACCCTGAGCTTACATACGATATCCACGAGGTTCAGGATCTCTGGGCATTGTGTGTCGATGCTATAAATCGGATGGCGGAGGCTCTTTCTTGAGTAAAGTAGGGTAGACCCTCTATATCTACCTGTATACGCGATAGCCACACATAGTCATTAGCCAAGAAGGATACCGGTGCCCGGACAGGTCAAGATACGCCTCTGTCCGCCGCTTCGGCCGACCAGGCCGTGGAACTGGCGCATTGCTTTCTCCTTTATACGGTTGAATGGGTATCCCGGCTCGAAGAGATGCAGGTCTGGGTCGCCTTTACCCCGACTGATAGCGAGCCACGCTTTCGTGCGCTGCTGCCAGCCTCCGTCCTCTACCTGCCCCAACGGGGTAATAATCTTGGTGAGCGCGAGCTGAATATCTTCGTTGTAGAGAGGTCAGTAAGAATAGCTTGATATTAGGGGGAGAAGAGAAGAGTGCTCAATTGGCTTGAGAATATCACACCACCGGCCGTAATAATCTTCGTCGGTGTACTGATTAGTGCGTTTGGTGCGCTTTGGGCATCCCAGCGGCAGGCTAGCTTTGAACGAAATCTGCGAGAGAAGAGTGAGGAGATTGCCCGGCTGAATCGAGAGCTTGCGAACTCGGTGATCGGAGGAGACAGCTTCTGCTACTTGGTAGTTTCAAGTCCCGACCCAGTCACAAATACTGGCCTGCTCGTTGTAGTACACCAAGGAGAGCACAACCTCTACGATGTGCACGCTAGGATTGTCGACTTGGAGAAGTTTGATCAACTCAAGGGGAATCTATCGTTTGCCACGCTGAAGCAGACGGATACGAACATCTCAATCGGCAACCTCATCCCTTCTGCCCAGGTGTTACATCCATCATTCACGCTCGGCAATGGCAACACGCGGAGGTTCAACATCTTCTTTTCCGCCCGCAATGGGTTTTTCACTCAACTCCTACGGTTCAAGAAGATCCATGGTAAATGGGTATATGCTACGAAGGTCGAGAGAGAAGATAAGGTGATCTACGAGAAGGTCGACGACGAGTTCCCTCGAACTGCTGAGGGCAACGTCGATTGGTAGGAAGATGCTCCACGTCCTCCTTCCTGAGAGATCGATGCATTGAGCCCATTCGCTACCGGGAGTCCTGTCGAAGGACCCGCAAGCGCTCAACCCTGGTCTGGGCTAAGCGCCTTGACAGAGAATCCCCCAAAGTCTCTTTATTTTTTATACGTTAAATTGCGCGCCGTCAGCAATAGGCGATTTGGCTAAAATGCTGCGGGACTGGGGTCAAGCGAACACAACGAAAGCACAGGTATAGCAACATGCCTCAATTCGACACACACGCGTACATCAAAAGCCTCGGCGAGGCGCTGGTACTCACATATAGCAGCGCAGGACAGGCAACCACTCCTGGGCTAATAGGGCAGGCGAGGGAAAGGGCCATCAGGGCAAAACTTGAATCGATTCTGCCAGGTGGTGTCGGAGTAGGAACCGGATGCGTCATTGATAACGAAGGTAACGCATCAGGACAAATCGACGTGATTCTTTATGAACAACAATTCTGTCCAGTCTTCAATATATCGGATGACGTGAGTTACTATCCGTGTGAGGCGGTAATTGCTATTGGTTCGATAAAAAGCACGATTGGGAAAAAGGAATTAAGAGACATATACAGTAATGTGGCCTCTGCAAGGAGGTTGAAGAGATTCGCAAGACCAGCAAGGGACAATGAACCGCCACAAGGAAGAGTCCAAGTTCGCACGTATCTTGACAAGAACACGCGTCTCATAGATGGCAATTGGGAAACAATACAAAATTCATCCTCTTCTGCGCAGATCTATGCGTTTGGGCTTGGTCAGTCATTCGGTGCCAAGCCTGAGACTATGATGAAGCATACTATGGATCTATACGATCAGTTTCCGGCAGAGTTGAGGCCAAACGTGGTATTGACTGTCGACCAGGAAATGCTGGCACCGGCAGCGGAGAGGCAAATGTTCTATAGCGCGCTGGGTTGTCCGGGGGTTACTTTCGTGAAACCCGAAAATAGCCTCGAATATCTGCTCGTATCGCTGTTTAGCATCATACAAAACGGAATAACGGCACCAGGATACGCATTCGAGAGGTACGTAGTGCCGCCTCCGATGACAAGGATTCACACGCGGATGCCATCAAACTGAAGTCCTGGAGTAATGGAGAGAGGGCGGTCAAATCGGATGTGGCGCAATTACGTCTGACTGTCGCCCTCAGTAGGATACATCAACTCTCAGGCGCGCACGCCGTAACCTCCGAGGGTCGGGGTACACGGCGCGGAGATCTTCATTCCACCTTTATTTTATGTTCCAAAAAAACCCAAGGGAGACCAGCATGCGACTCAAAGACAGGACAGCTATCGTCACCGGAGCCGGGGGCGGCATGGGCCTCGGCATATCGAAATGCCTGACGCGCGAAGGGGCGGCCATCGTGGCGACCGACATCGACGGCGACAGGGCGCAGGCCACCGCCGACCAGCTCGCGAGCGAAGGGGCCACCGCGGTCGCCATCACCGCGGACATAACGGATGAATCCGCCTGCCAGGACCTCGTCGCGCAGGCGATCGAGCGCTTCGGTGCCATCGATATCCTCGTCAACAACGCCGGCCACTTCGGCACCATCGTCGGTGCCCCGTTCACCAACTTCACCGGCGAGGAGTGGGATAGCAACTACGACATACACGTCAAGGGCCCCTTTTTCCTCTGCAAGGCGATCGCCCCGCACATGATCGAGCGCCGCTACGGCAAGATCATCAACATCTCTTCTGCGGCCGCCAAACGCGACCCGACCTTCCTGCCGACCTACGCGGCCGCCAAGAACGCGATGCTCAGCCTGACGCGGCTGACCGCCAAGGACTTGGGGCCGCACAACATCACCGTAAACGCCGTATGCCCCGGGTTCGTGTGGACCAACTTCTGGCACACGCTGGCACCGAAGATCGCCGAGGTAGATCCCACCTATGCCGGCAAAAGCGCCCGCGAGGTGTTCGACCTGTTCATCGCCAACTCGACGCCGATGCAGCGGGAACAGTCGCCTGAGGACATCGGCAACATGGTCGCCTTCCTCGCTTCCGAGGAGGCGCGCAACGTCACCGGCCAGACGATAAACGTCAGCGGCGGCATGGTCTTGGATTGAACGATAGTGTAGATGCAAATGCAGCTAGTGTGGATGAACTGACACAGAGGTGTCTGTCATTGCTGGGCTTAGAGCACGCTGGGCTGCGTCCTGAACGAGATCACGACGGTTACATACCGGACATTTTTTTATTTATGCATAATTGATTAATTGTCCGGTTTTGGATATGTTCTTTGGTAGAAAGAAGCGAGGAGCCATCTTTTGGGAAAGTTGGAATGCTTTCAATTGGCAGGCCTAGAATTATGGTTCAACTCCTCAGATCACGAACCTCCTCATTTTCACGCTCGCAAACCGGACAAATGGGAGATACGCGTCTTTTTTGGTGCGTGTGAAGGCAGGAATCTAGTTTTTAATGTGAAGTTTCCTCCTTCGAAATCAGGCCCTTCGAGCAGAGAGCAGCGAAAACTGTTACGTCTAGTGCTTCAGCATAGAGACGCACTTTATGCCGAGTGGGAAGCCAAAGTGATATAAGGAGATAAAAATGGCAAAGACGGCTGAAATGATTGTCTGGGCTCAAGACTTATTTAGCTATAACATTATTCCGCCCTCTTTCTCCGTTTTTAGAGAACCAGATGTGAACAAGATGAAAGCTCGGAATATTTTCGTATTAACTTCTGTTGCCGACCTTCCTACTGTAAGTGAGTTTGTCCGCGATCCCAATCATCGAAACCATCTTCGAACCCTTTTCGTCCGCGAAGACAACAACGCTCAGTTTTTGCCACAGATGCTTTACGAGGCAGACCTCAAAAGCCGCCGACATATTCTTGTGTATTCAACTGAGGATGTGCCAAAGCGCGTTCTAACAGCTTGGAGTCTTGGATGTCCCGATCAACTCATTGCCACGGCACGGGTCGTAGATGAGGAACTCTTTATCATGGCGTGTGATAACACCCTATTCAGAGTGGGTTTTGCAGAAATGCCCGCACTGGAGCGCATTCCAATCCAACAGCGTTCTTTATTTTCTATCTCCAGTGAAGGCAGTTATATACACTGGCCTGAGGTTGATGTACATATTGACCTAGATGCTGTTCGCTATCTAAAAGACGAAACATGGCGTGAGAAAAAGGATCGGGAAAAACTAATGTACGACCTCCGATTCGGAGAGGCCGTTGCCGCATTGCGCAAGCAGTATGGGCTTAAGCAAGCCGAGATACGAGGGCTTTCTGAACGCCATGTGCGAAGGATCGAAAAGGGGGAACGGACAAAGATTGATACGCTAGCGATTTTGGCAAGAAGCCACGGATTGTCTCTTAAAGAGTATCTCGATGAAATTGCCGAAATGTTCTCCTCTTAGGACTTTTCTTGCCGCGTCGGTTTAATGTAGCGGCGGCCTCGATCTTCGACGCGGCGCTCGCGCATTAATTCCATTGCTGGGACGCCATAGCCACAACTAGTGCCGGTTAGTTCGACGGCAACTTCGATTATTTAGCGTTTGGTACGGCGTTGTTGCATGAAAGCTGTGTTCGGGTCTTGAAATGAGTCAGGCTCTTCGGTTAGATTGGTTCGTGGTTTCCAGCAAGAAACACGTTCCTTTCTTCCCAAAGAGCCTGTGATGAGCAAAGTATCTGGCAGTTCGCCCTCGGTCAAGTCGCAACCGGTGTATCGGGTTAAGAATTGGTCGTCGTATAATCGGGCGTTGGTGGCTCGTGGTAGCCTGACGGTGTGGCTGGACGATGGTCTGTGGAAGCAATGGTATGCTCAGGGGCCATCGCAACGGGGTGCTCAGTTTGTCTATTCGGATCCAGCGATTGAATGGATGTTGACGATGCGGGTGTTGCTTGGGTTGCCGTTGCGCCAGACGCAGGGGTTTATCCAATCGCTGTTGGACTTGATGGGGTTGGCCTTGGCCGTGCCGGACTACTCGACCTTGTCGCGTCGCCAAGGGGCCTTGGCGGTGGAGTTGCCGAAAAAGCAGCCCGATAGCCCGGCTAGCCCGATGCACTTGGTAGTGGATTCGACGGGTTTGAAAGTCTATGGCGAGGGCGAGAGGAAAGTCCGTCAACACGGCTGGACCAAACGGCGCACGTGGCGCAAACTGCATGTGGGGGTCAACGAGGCCACCGGCGAGGTGGTCGCGCAGACGTTGACGTCCCATCGGATCGATGATGCCTCGCAGGTGGCCCCTCTGTTGACCCAAGTCGACGAGGCGGTGGAGGCGGTAGGCGGCGATGGGGCCTATGACAAACAGAAGGTGTTCGACGCCTTGGCCACGCGGAGTGATCCCTCGATTCGGCCGATCATCGCACTGCGCAAAGACGCTACAATCCATCAGCATGGTAATTGTAAGGTCCCCCCGTTGGCGCGCGATGAAATCCTGCGGGCCATACGACGAAAGGGACGCAAGGAGTGGAAACAGGCCAGTGGCTATCATCGACGCTCGTTGGCCGAAACGCAAATCTATCGCTATAAGCACCTCATCGGCGACAAGCTGAAGGCGCGTAGCTGGATCAACCAACAGGTCGAAAGTCGCCTCGGCTGTGCCCTCCTCAATCGAATGATCCATGTGGGCAAACCCCAGTCGTATCGAGTAGAAAAAATCAACTGAACAAAAAACAACATTCGACAATGATGCCCCAGATATGATTCATGCAACAACGCCGTTTGGTACACAGGTATTCGGACTCCGTTTGCAGGAGTAATGCGGCGTGGGGCGATTCTTCAAGCGGGGTGGCTGTGGCTTTGCCCTAGAGGCGGATGATACCGGCGTCCGCCTCCTTTCTCATCAGTTGAGGATTGACCCCAATGACGATTCATCTAGCTGGTGACGGTATAAATTCACACTGGAATGTCCATCGTTCTTTGGAGATGCTCCAGGGTCTTCAGAACTCGGCCATGCTTCTCATTCGAGAACTGGATAATCATGTCAAACAGCGAGATACCGGTGGCGGAAAGCACCCAAATATGATGGGAAATGCTGTGGCTGCAATTGTCTTGACTTCCTATGCAGCAGAAATCGCCTTAAAGACATTGCATGCACAAACCAAGCCGAACGAGCCGCCACCCCGAGGTCACTATTTGCTAGACCTGTACGATGAGCTTGACCCCGCAACAAAATCAGAAGCGCAAGAGTTAATTTGCAAGTTGACGCCGATGGGTTCTCCAGAGTGGATAGGCAAGAATCCGGATATTCGAGCTTTGGTTAAACAAGGAAATTCCAATTTCTCGGACTGGAGATACCTTCCAGAAAAAGCCCATATGACCAGCGGTGTACCAAAGGTTCTCGTGAATGTAGTCCAAGTGCTGCAACACATCTGTCTCCAACAAGTGTTGCTCTCGCTGCCTAATTTGACTGATAGCTCAGGCAATCAAAAGCCGCAGTAGGTCGCCCGCGCACGCATCGACGCCAGCGGGGCACGCACGCTCTCACCCTTCGTAATAATGCACCATCCTCTGCGGAACAGGCGTTCTGATCGCCTTGACAGAGAATTCCCGACCTTATACGTATACGTATAGTTTCCTGACGTTGCTGATAGATGAGGGCTTCATGCTCCGATTGTCACCCCTAACCCAATACAAGGACAAGATGGGACGCGAGTTTAGCATGATCTTCGACCGCCTGAATAACGACTGGGCCTCTGCTCTCATTAGATACAAGGAGTTCCTAGAACTGTTCGGCAACACCGAGCGTGTAAAGCTCTTGAACGCGATCGGCGGCGGGTTGTTCTGGGATGTTCAGCAGATGTCCCGGAATGACTTGATATTGCGCTTGACGAGATTGACGGACCCTCCGCAGAGTGCCAGCAAGGACAACCTGACGGTCCAAAGACTGCCGGCCCTCTGCGACGATCTGGAGCTACGGCAGGAAGTATGCCGTCTCGTTCAGAGAGCCGTCGACGCCGCGGGGTTTGCCCGCGACTGGCGAAATCGGTACATCAGTCATTCGGATCTCACTCGGGCAATAGACCCAAGCGCGGAGCCACTGGCCGAGGCTGATCTACAGAAGGTAAAAGCGGTACTGGATGCGGTACACGCCGTCCTGAACACGATTAGCGTGCGTATGCTCGGCAACGGGGGTATTCGAAACGACGTTATCATCACGCCCCGTGCGCGCGCCTTCCTAGCCTATGCTCGCCAGCTTGTTGATGCTGTGCAGTACGTCGACTCCCTCATTGATCCGAGCGGCACCGTGTCCTTCTCCGACACAACAGCCGCAGCAACTTTCCTGCATAAGCTCGATCGCAGGCCAGAGCGGGAGGAGACGAAACAGGTCATCGAGTTACGGGAAGCAGCCCGAATGTTCAGATAGAGTGTATGGGCCGTGGCTCCAGCCGCGTCAATTTATCTTTTTCGATCCTTGTAGCGGCGGCCTCGGTCTTCGACGCGGCGCTCGCGCACTAATTCCATTACCGGGACGCCGTAGCCGCAACTAGTGCCGGTCAGTTCGACTTCCACTTCGATTACTTGGCGTTTGGTGCGCAGGTGTTCGGACTCCGTTTGCAGGAGCAAGGCGGCGTGAGGCGATTCTTCGAGCGGGGTGGCCGTGGCTTTGCCGTAGAGGCGGATGATGCCGGCGTCTTCTCCTTCAAAAGAACAGACCATAACGGTGATCGGGCCACCGGCTATCGCATGACGCGCTGTTTCGTTGCCGCTGCCCAAGTAGTCGAGGAAGGCCACGCGGTTGGGGTCAATCACATGTAGGGGTACGCCGCCCTTGGGCGAAAGGTTGATTGGGCCAATGCCTTCGGGACCGGGGGCGAGCGCGGGACCGGCGGAAGCGACGAAGAACAACGGCGCGTTGTGGATCAGCGCAGCTTGGTCGTCGGTGATGTAGGGATAGTAGGTGGCCATAGGTTTTTTCCTCGTTGGGAGGCAGGTTTTGCGTTTGCAGCATGTCATGTGTTGGGCTGCATTGAAAATCCGTGGGAACTGATTTTCGCTCAAGCGGCTGCGTTCTGTTTGATCTCCCAACCGGGGAAGACCAAAACAGCCGGATGGCACTGCAAGGCTTGCGCTAGTACTTTGGCGCGTTCAACTCCAAGCTGTACGCGGTTATTTTCGATGGCTGAAATAGTAGATTGGGGAATGCCAGTACGTCGGGCCAGTTCATTCTGGCTAAACTCCTGAAGCTCGCGGATAATACGGACGGACTCACCTACAGACACCTCAACCTGCTTCTTGGCACGGCGGTAATTTTTCATTTCATGGTCTCCGATAGTCGTGTGGCGTCAGACTGACAACCTGTACGAGGATTTCGCTGGCTTCAATTTTGTATATGACGCGATAGTGAAGGCCGAGCCGGGACGATCTGTATCCTTTCCATTGACCTCGCAGTGCTTCGTCGTGAAATCCTTTGATAAGCCTCAAGCCTTCGGGACCAGAGATCATAACGAGATCCTTCCACTTTTCGTAACGCTTGAGGATTTCTTGGGGCATGGATTGTAGCTGCTTATCCACCCTCCGGTGTTCGAAAATACTCCACATACCATATAAAGTATAGATTGATTATGGTATGTCAAATTCATGGGGACCGCCACTTTTATTCGGCAAACGCGCCGGACGTAGAGTTGGACAGTATATAATCGGTTACAGCCGTAAACAGGACGCGTTTGGGCAGGCTAGTTGTGTCTTAAGTAAGCGCTTCGTTGTATTGCAATTGATGTAGGCGGGCGTAGATGCCATCTTGGGCTAGGAGTTCTTCGTGGCGTCCCTCTTCGCGCAACTGACCCCGGTGCAGCACTAAAATTTTGTCGGCGCTGCGGATGGTGGATAGGCGATGGGCAATGACGATGGAGGTGCGGTCGCGCATGAGTTTTTCCACCGCGTCTTGGATCCAGCCTTCGGTCTCGGTGTCGATGTGGGCGGTAGCTTCGTCCAGTACCAGAATGTCCGGGTCGGCAGCTAGGGCGCGGGCAAAGGACAATAGTTGGCGTTGGCCGGCAGACAGGGCCCCGCCGCGCTCTTGCACGTCGTGGCGGTAAGTGTCGGGTAGGCGGTCGATAAAGCGGTCGGCGTTGACATAGCGGGCTACCTGCGCGATGGCTTCGTCCGACAGCTCGGGAGCACCGAGGCGGATGTTGCTGGCAATGTCGCCGGCGAAGAGAAAGACGTCTTGCTGCACCAGACCGAAGCGCCGCCGCAGTGCTTCCACATTCCACTCGCGGATGTCGATGCCATCGACCAAGATTTGCCCGCGTTGAATCTCGTAAAAGCGGCACAGCAAGCTGATGATGGTAGTCTTGCCCGAGCCGGTGGCTCCGACTAAGGCCAAGCTCTGGCCCGGCTCGGCGCAGAAAGAGACGTCACGCAGGACCCACTCTTCGCCTTCATAAGCAAACCACACGTGGCGGAATTCAATGGCGCCGGCGATGCGCTCTTGGCACACGGGACCGCCGATCGGCTCTGGCTTGGCGTCCATCAGTTCAAAGATGCGCTCGGAAGAGGCCATAGCCATCTGCACGGTGGCGTATTCCTCGGCGAGGTTGCGGATGGGCATGAAGAAGCGGGGCACGTATTGCAGCATGGCCACCAAAACGCCCCAGGCGATTTCCTCGCGCAGCACTTGGCCGACGCCGTACCACAGCACCAGCGCCATCAGGGCAGCACCGCACAATTCCATAAAGGGGAAGTAAGCCGAGTGGTACAGGGTGCGCACCAAGCGGGCGTCGAGGTATTCGTCGGTGCCGTGGTTGAAGCGGCGGGCACTGCGCGGCTCGCAGTTGAATAGTTTTACGACTTCTATACCCGACAAGGTTTCCTGCAAATCGGCACTGAAGCGGGCAAAGCGAGTGCGGGCTTGGCGAAAAGCCTGGAAGGTGCGGTTTTGCAGCCACAGGGTAGCGGCGAAGGCCACGGGCAAAAAGGCGCAGGTGAGCAGACCCAATTCGACATCGAGATAGTAGAAAATGTAAAACAGGATGGAGGCGATGGTGATGGTTTCGGTCACTAGGGAAACCGCGCCGTAGGTGAAAAATTCGTTGAGCGCATCGACATCGCTGGTATTGCGCGCCATCAGCCGACCGATGGGTGTGCGATCGAAGAATTTGAGCGGCAGGCGCTGTAGGCAGGTAAAAATGTTCAAGCGCACGTCGCGCATGGTCCACTGCCCGACCATGCTGGTGATCCAGCTCTGGGCGTAGCCAATGGCGAATTGGGCCACCAACAGTGCGGCGAAGAGCAGGACGAGGGTGCCTAAGCCATCCAAGTCACTGGGTACGATGTGCTCGTCAACGGCTATTTTGGTCAGGACGGGACCGGCTTGGCGGGCTAGCGAGGCGGCGAGGATGAGTACCAACGTCGAGACCGCCCAAGGCCAGTAGGGACGCAAGAAACCCAACAGCCTAGCCATCAGGCGGAGATCGATGGATTTTTTGTCGATTTCCTGCTCGTCGCGGATGGTTGGCGGCATTAGAGGTCGCTCAATTCCTCGGTGAGGTGTTGGCGGCGGTACATGTCGGCGTATAGGCCATCGTGCGCGAGCAATTGGTCGTGGGTGCCCTCTTCGATAATGCGCCCTTCATCGAGCACAATGATGTGATCCGCGGCCATGACGGTGGAGATGCGATGGGCGATGAGGATGGTGGTGCGCTCGGCCATGATGTCGCGCAGGCGCGTGAGGATTTGCTCTTCGGTGCGGGTATCGACGCTGGCCAAGGCGTCGTCTAGGATGAGGATTTTCGGTTGTCGCACAACTGAACGGGCTAGGGCCGTGCGCTGCTTTTGTCCGCCCGACAGGGTGACGCCGCGCTCGCCGACGATGGTGTCCAGCCCCTGGGGAAAGGTCTTGAGGTCTGTGGCTAGTTGGGCTACCTCGATGGCGCGTTCGACGTCGTCCGAGGAGGCCGAGTCAAGGGCGATGTTGTCGCGGATGCTCTCGGAGAACAGGAAAGTGTCCTGCGGCACGTAGCCGATGGCGCTTCGGAAGGCGCGCATTGACATTTGTTCGATGGGTTTGCCGTCGATGAGGATCTGGCCCTCGCCGGCTTGGATGAGGCGGGGGATGAGCCGGGCTAGCGTGCTCTTGCCCGACCCGACCCGACCGACGATGGCCAGGGTGCTGCCGGCCGGAATGTGGACATCTATATCGCGCAGCACGGCTTGGCCATTGTACGCAAAGGAGGCGCGGCGGAATTCGATTTCGCCTTTGATCGCTAAGTCGTCGTCTCGGTACTGGTCGGGCTGGGGCTGTTCTTTGAATACGGACTCGATGCGCAGCATGGAAGCCATGGCGCGCTGGTATTCATCGACGATGCGGCCCATCATCATCATCGGGCGGCTCATGCGGATCAAGTAGGCGTTGAAGGCGACAAAGGCCCCCAAGGTGAGCGTCCCTTCGACGACACGGGTGCCGCCCAGCCACAGGATGAACAACATGGATAGGCCGCTGATGAGGAAGGTGAAGGGGAAAAACGTGCTGTAGAGGTAGATCAGGCTGCGACTGCGCTCGACGTACTCATCATTGAGCTGGGTGAAGTGGTCGATCTCGCCGCGGCGGCGGGCAAATGCCTTGACCACGCGCATGCCCGAGAGGTTTTCCTGCAAGCAGGTGCTAATGGCGGCAAATTGCTCTTGGACCATGCGATAGCGCTGGCGCACTCTACTGCCTACGAAGCGCAGGATCACAGTCATAATGGGCATGGGCAACAGCGCGTAGAGGGTCAGTTCCCAGTCGTACAGGCACATGGCTACCATGCTGAAGCTGAAGCCGAGGATGGCGCTCAGGAACATGCGGAAGCCGTGGCTGAGGTAGCGCTGCACGGCCTCGACGTCGTTGGTCGCTCGCGCCATCAAATCGCCGGTGCGGGCCTGTTGGAAATAGCCGAGGGGCAAGGTGAGCAGGTGGGCGAAATAGCGCTGGCGGATGTCGCGCTCGACGCGGTACGAGGTGGAGGCCAAGTGCCAGCGCATGCCAAAGGCCATGCTCCACTGCGCTAGACCCAAGCCGACGATGAGGGCGGCGTAGCGCGTTAGGAAAGTCAGATCCGGTGCGGTTTGATCTAAGCTGGCCCGGGCTTGGTCAATGGCGCGTTCGAGAATGAGGGGTATGGAGACGGAAATGAGCTGTTCGCCCAGCAAGAAGGTTAGGCCGATGACTAAGGCCCAGCGGTAGGGGCGGAGGTACGAGGCGAACGGTTTGAAGGGATTGAGACTCATGCGCTGTTTGGTGGGCCGCTAAGGCCCTACTTAGACTATATATGTTTATAAACCGTGTCAAAGCAGGACGATTAGGAGACCCATCCAAGTGAATGCCTTCCGAATGACTCCTGACGAGATTCAGCGTTGGGAGCGCGATGGATATTTTGTGCGCGAGAACGTCTTTTCGTACGAGGAAAACGACCACTTGCGGCAAGTGGCCGAAGACATTGTAGCGGGGAAGCGCAGAATACCAATGGCCCACATCGACCACAATGCCTTGATCCGAGACGGCAAAGACGCGCGATCTGGGATCTATGGTATGCACAAGATCCATCACCCCAGTTGCTACATCCCGGAGTTCCTCGCCCGCGTGCGGGATTCGCGTCTGACCGATCCGCTCGTCGATATTCTTGGCCCCGACCTTCTGGGCATCAACAACCTCTTCATTTGGAAAGCTCCCGAAATCGGCTTGGGCTTCCCTTGGCACCAAGACAAGTTTTACTTTGGCAAACGGTTCAAAACAGCAACGACCGTCGGCACTTGGACGGCCATTGACCCAGCAGATCGCGAAAATGGGTGCCTATACGTGATTCCGGGTAGCCACAAACAGGCCATTGCCGAACACGACGACATTGAGGGGGCGCAGCAGACGGAATTCAAACTGGCCCGCAATGCCCGCGACGAGGACGGCATTGCCGTGGAAGTTCCTCCCGGTGCGGTCATCTGGTTTCACTCTCACCTGTTGCACAAAAGCACCAATAACCACAGCCAGCGATTTAGACGCAGCTATGTGTCGCATTACTTAAGCGCACAGGCAGAATGGTATAGTCCAGAAAAAGCTGGCAAAGGTCAGCCGGTTATGTGGGTAAGGGGACGAACGTTTCCCGGTAAAGTTCGGGAGGTTACACGAGACGTTCTTCCCGTTCCCGACTAAGGTTAAGAGAGAGCACATCCATGAAAACGGTCACTCTTGTCGTCGTTCTGCTCTTTTTCGGTGCTCTTCACATACAAGCTCAGTCAGGGCGTACCGATCAGCATCGCATGCGGGCGGAGCAGCTTAGTTACGAAGAATTCGCCAAGTCTGTGGAGTGGACCAGAAGTCGCTTGATGGAGTTTCGGGAATTCACCCGTTTGCTGTTTGAACACTGCAATTTGGAAAAGGTGCGCGAGCAGGGTTTGTTCGATACGTACGGACTGCCGAAGGACACGACAGTAATTTTCGAGGTTCCTTTAGAGAAACTCGATGAGTACTCCATCCTAGACTGGGCTGTGCAATACATAGGCTTCGAGAACTTAATGCTGAGTATTACTGGCTATGGATTGGTCAGTCGAGCGGAGATATTGAGGCTGAAGGTTGAAAACATGAAGCTGTCGAATGCGCCGGCCGACACGACTAGGAAATTGGAGTTGCGGTACTTGGAAGCGCAGAAGGAGCTTGACGAGTATGAGCGGCCCCCAAAGCTTGGATCACTTTAGATGTGAGTTGGCCGGGTCTCGGCGGGCTGATAGTTTAGGGCTTGGGCAAATTCATCGGGTGTTTTATATCCGAGGCTACTATGGGGTCGTTGCTGGTTGTACAGGCACCGATAGTCCTCCACGACGACGCGGGCTTCGGCGATCGAAAAGAAGATTTCTGGCGTAAGACACTCGGCTCGAAAACGGCTATGAAAACTTTCGATGAGGCCATTTTGCCACGGGCTACCCGGCTCGATATACAGCGTCTGGATGTCGGCGGCAGCGCACCAATCCTGAATGAGTCGGGCGATAAATTCCGAGCCATTATCCGAGCGCATAAACGCCGGTGCGCCCCACGCTTCGACCAGCGCTTGAAGCGTATCCAACACGTGGTCACTGGGGATCGAACGCGCCGGGTGAATGACCAAACACTGCCGGGTATATTCATCTACGACCGTCAGCATCTTCACCGGCCGACCGTCGGTGGTTCGATCCAAAATGAAATCCCATGACCAGACATGGCCGGGATAGGCCGCCTGCACCGGAGTGCGCCGCGCCGACCGGGGGCACCGTTTCCGGCGCTCCACCGGTGGTACGCCTAACCCGGCTTGCCGCCGCACCCGCTGGACGCGTTTGCGATTGACCGTCCAACCCTCGCGGCATAAGAGCTGATGAATAAGCCGATAGCCCCAGCGCGGATGCTGTTTCGACAAGGTGATAATGCGCTGCTCCAGCCGCTGCCGCCGGTCGGTGGGGCCTTGCGGCCGATGATAATAACTCGAGGGCGCCAGCCCGACCACAAGGCAGGCCCGCCGCGTCGAGCACATCCCCTGTTCGGCGACATAGTGGACGGCTCGTTTTTTATGCGACGGGCTTACCATTTTTTTGCGTTGATCGCTTGCAACACCCGATTATCCAGCATCGCTTCGGCCAGCATCTTTTTCAACTCGGCGTTTTCTTTTTCTAACGCTTTCAAGCGCTTGGCATCGGCTACATCCATACCGCCGTATTGCTTTTTCCAGCGATAGAAGGTGCCTTCGGCGATGTTATGCACGCGACAGAGTTCGGCCACCGTTTGGCCGCCATCCGCCTGCCGCAAAATGCGGATAATTTGCTCGACAGTACGAGATTTGCTCCCTTTGCGCTTCATGAGTATGCTCCTCGTTAAGAAACAAGAAAATACTCACATCCAAACCTGTCCAGGTTTAAGGGGGCAGGCCAAGTACTTGGCGACACAACGTTGGGTGGATTGACTGCTCCTATATTCGCTTGAGAAGCCGGTCGTACTCGTGATGTGGACCAATCCAGAACCACACGATATCGCCTTCGTCTAGGACGCCGAGGGCACGATAGTCAATGCTCACGCGTACCGAGTACACCGGACGCCGCTGACTCACGCGCTTGAAGTCCAAGCTGGGATGACGAGGATCCGACACGAAAAACCGATAGGATTCGCGTGCTTGCCGTTGTACGTGTTCAGGAAGGTGATGATAGGCATCCCAGAAACTCGTCAGTGTAAACGAACGCACGCCTATAATTCTTCTATATCGAGAGGCTGAGTTCGTCCTGTTCGGTGCGCTGCTAGGGCCTCATCGGCCAGCCCCTCCAGCAAATCCTCTGATTCGGAACGGCTAAATAGCTCAGTCCATTGCCGCTCCGATTCAAGTTCTGCTAGGAGGAAACGCGCAAATTTGTCCTGTTCCTCTTGTGGAAGTTTGGCGGCTCTCTCGAAAGCCTTTTGCAGAAGTTGGGTCATCTGTTTTTGCTCCTCGCTTTTAATTGTCCGATTTGCGCTCTACGGACTGTGCTCAAACTAGATTATACATGTTCATAAACCGTGTCAAAGCAAGACGATTAGGAGCCTATGGAAATCCCTCATAAACAAGTCGAGACACTTCTTCGCGAAGCGTCCGAGCAAAAAATCATGCCTCTCTGGCAAAATCTCAGACAGGGTGATGTCGCAGAAAAGACTCCCGATGAAATCGTCACTATAGCGGATAGAAGCTGCGAGTCATTCTTAATGGATCATCTGCCCAAGTTGATGGAGGGGTCGTTAGTCTTAGGTGAAATTAGTGAAATGCTGTCGGAGGATGACGCAGATGAGAAGTAGCTACGTAGATCTGTACAATCACGACGAGGATGCGGCTACCTATGATCGGGATGTGCTTAGATCTGAAGATCCTATTCGGGAGGGCTATACTGAGGTCCTCGACTGGATCGCACAGAACGCTGGCATCACCCAAGACTCGGTCGTTATAGAGCTTGGTTCTGGGACTGGAAATTTGACCGCTCGCTTACCGCCGTGCCAGTCTCTTGTTTGCGTCGATGTCTCTGCTGAAATGAGTAAGATCGCCCAACAAAAGCTCGATGGCGCATCCCATATCTCGTATGTGCAAGAGGATATACTGGAGTACTTCGACGCCGATCCTCCTCCATTCGATGTCGCGCTTAGTACATACGTCGTACATCATCTCACTCAGCAGGAGAAAGAATTTCTATTTGACCAGCTCGTAAGGCGGCTATTGCCTGGGGGACGTGCGCTATTTGGGGATCTAATGTTGGGGAGCTCACAGGAAGAACGGGTTTTGATTGATCGCTATCGTTCCATTGGCGACGACGCTACAGCGGACGCCATTGAAGAAGAGTTTTTTTGGCACGTCGATGCGTCTGTCGGATACCTGCGTAGTCTGGGTCTCTCCGTGGAGACGATCAGATTCTCCACTCTGTCGTGGGGAATCAAGATTCAGGTGCCAAGGTGAACTGGCTATGAACAGCATGCACGATTCCAACCGACGTCACTGGAACGAAGCCGCTAAGCAGTGGGAGTGGCTTCGCGACAAGGACGGATTGTGGCAGCGTTGCCCCAACGAGCCTGATCTCGGCTTTGCCGGCGGCGCGCTTCAACTGATTCGCGAGGCTGCCGGCAATATAGCGGGCAAGGATGTGTGCGTCATTGGCAGCGGCGATAACTACGCGGCGTTTGCCCTTGCTGGAATGGGGGCAAACGTCACGTCGATAGATATCTCTGAGCAGCAGCTAGAAGTGGCCGCTAGACGAGCGGAGCAGCTAGGGTTATCTATCGCCTTCGTGCAAGCCGATGCTGCCGAGCTAAAGTCTATAGGAGATGAGGGGTTCGACCTAGTCTGTTCTTCTAACGGGTTTTTCGTTTGGATTGCAGATTTGCACTCGGTTTTCAATGAGATCTTTCGCATCCTGCGTCTAGGGGGCCACTACGTCTTCTATGATATTCATCCGTTCCAGCGGCCTTGGAAAGATCAGGTTAGACCGATTGAGGTTGAGAAGCCCTATTGGGAAACTGGGTCCATTGAGAGCGAGAAGAATGGCACATTTGAGTTCAACTGGACACTGGCGGACATTCTCAATCCCGTGGCGACCTCGGGATTCATCTTGCGGCAAATTTTGGAGCGTCCTGCTGAGGATTCGAGATACTGGCAGGACTCTTCATATCTGTCGGGGACTGATGAGCGTCTGTTGGACTGGAACGAGAACCCCCGGGCCGCACTGCCAGTCTGGCTCACAGTAGCTTTGCAGAGGCCAGCGCAATACAAGTAGCGACAAAGGCCGCTTCGTTGCTCCTATCCAGCGGCCCGTTGACTATCCAGCAAAAAGCCTTCGGCCTGCATGTTGAACAGTTCGGCGTAGAGTCCGTCTTGGGCCATTAGCTCTCGGTGACTGCCGCGCTCGGCAATGCGTCCCTGCTGAAACACGTAGATCGTATCTGCCATGCGGACGGTCGAAAAGCGGTGCGAGATGAGGATGGTGGTCTTGCCGGCGGTCAGTTCGAGGAAGCGTTGGAAAATGTCGTATTCGGCGCGGGCATCGAGGACGCTGGTCGGCTCGTCCAAAACGAGGATGTCGGAGTGGCGAAAAAAAGCGCGCGCTAAGGCGATCTTCTGCCACTGTCCGCCCGATAGGTCGGTGCCGCGCTCGAACCAAGAGCCGATGCGGGTCTGATAGCCCTCGTCCAGCGTCTCGATGAATTCGCGCAAGCCAGCTTTCTCGGCCGCGGCCGCGATGCCGTCCAAATCGTCGAGTCGCTCGTATTGCGCGTAGCCGATGTTCTCGGCGACCGTCCCGTGATAGCGCATATAGTCCTGAAAGATGACGCCAAAGCGCTGGCGATACGTTTCCACGTTGTATTCGCGCAGGTCGCGGCCGCCGAGGTGAATGCATCCCTCGGTTGGATCGTAGAGCCGGGTCAGCAGCTTTACAAAGGTCGTCTTGCCAGATCCGTTCTCGCCTACCAACGCAATGCGCTCGCCGGGTCGAATGGTCAGCGACACCCCTTCGATTGCGGGTTGGTCGCTCGTCGGATAGGTCAGGGAGACGTCTTCGAACACAATGCCCGAGCCGAGATCGGTCGGCACCGCGGGAAGGTTCGGTTCAGGTCTGATTTGCGGCTGTATGTCGAGAAAGGCTTGGTAGCCTTGGATGCCTTCCAGTGAGCGTTCCCAAGCCCACGTCATCCTGGAAATGCCCGATACGGCCTGATGGGCAATGAAGACGACGACAAGAGCCATGCAGGCCAGCCCTAGGGAAATTTCTTTTGCCATCACCTGCTCGACGAGCCAGTAGCCGAAACAAAGGGCGATTGCTAGAAAAGGCAGGTAGAAAACCAAATTTCTGGCTGCATTTCCTATGGTGAATAATCCCCTACTGTAGAACCGTTCGGCCGCCTCCTCGGCCATGCCTTTGAAATAGGGGATGAGACCAAACAGACGGATCTCTTTGGCCGGATGCTGGCCCGAGAGCAGATGCTCAAGGTTGGCTTTGAGCGTAAATTCCTCATCTTGTGAATCCTTCTGTGGCCGAGTCAGCCACTGGACGAGGCTCACGACCAACAGGGCCGTCCCGGCCATGAGGATCGGCCAGCCAATCAAGGCACAGAGAACCACTAGCCCCATCGCTTCGACGCCGAGGAAAATGAAGCTATAAATCGAATCCATTACCCCGCAGGCGGTGTAATCGAGTGCGTGCCGGTTCTTCAGCAGATCCCGTTCGCCGGCGGCTTCGATTTCTGCTAGGTCGAGTTCGGCTGATTTGGCGATGAATTCACGCTGCAAAAGCATCTCAAGGTGAAATCCCGCCCGCGAACCTAGCCAATAGGCAATCTGTCGCCCGACAGCCTCCGTCGCCAGCAGCCCCCCGGCCAACAGTGCCAGCCGAGTCAGCATTGATTCGCTTTGCTGCGGATCCTCAAGCGCCACCATGAGCCAGTCCACCCCCCACCAGATGGCAATGCAGCGCAAGATGACAAACAGTCCTTGGACCACTGAGAAAACGGCGCGGGCTACAAATAGGGCAGGAGAGGCTTCCCGCGACTTGTTGGTCGTCCACCGCATCACGTACAGCCATTCGTCTATTTGGTCCCTGAACGACTGCGGCAGTTTTATCGTTGTCATGAGTCGGTCTCCTGTTGACAGCAGATCCGGGCAAAGGCCGAGATACAGCTTCCGGGGGAATATCGAATTTCAGCGCGTGGTGTCGTTTTCCAAATCGTCGAGCATCTGTTGTATCGTCGCCTGTAGAGTAGGTAACTGCTCGTGCACGGCATTCCAGAGAATTTCGTGTTTAATAGAGTCATAGCCGTGGATGAGCCGATCCCGCATTCCGGCGATGGCCCGCCACTCCACTTGGGTATAGCGATTGCGTAGGTCGTTGGGCAGGCGTTTTACTGCTTCGCCGAGAATTTCCAGTGCTCGTTCTAGGGCCAGAGTCGCTTGCCAGTCGCTCACCAAGTCATCCAGAGTTTTGCCCGCACAAATCTCCTGTGCCCGACCGGCATATTCCTCTATTTGCCGCAGCGTAACCCGATAGTCATGCTTGCTCATAGAGCGGCAGCATTTCCTGACGAACGAGGGGTTCTATCCACCTATTCAGCCCTGAAAACAAATCGACCTTGTGTCCAAAAATGGCCTCTAACTCTTCATGCCAGATAAAAAATTCCCAACCCGGGGTCCGGTCAGGTAGAAACTCCACTAGCACATCTACGTCGCTGCGAACCGGATCAAAATCATCCCGCAGGACCGAGCCAAATAGACTCAGCCGGCCTATCCCGTGCGTACGGCAGAAGACGGCGATTTTTTCTCGATCAATTTTGATGGGTAAATGTTTAGCTGAGGCCATAATGGAAATTATAGAGCTTGCAGCCTGTTCAGGACCTATTTTAGGCAGATTAGCCAGCGGCTGATTGCAGTCCCTTCCACGGCTTGATCTTCGCCAGATCGGCGGCGAGCGTTTCTTCCGCCACTTCGGTGTCGTACGCTATCTGGGCCCTCAGCCAGTAGCCCTTGGAGAGGTTGAAAAAGCGACACAAGCGCAGGTCCGTATCCGCTGTAATGGTCCGCTTTCCAGCTACAATCTCACTGATTCGCTGGGCGGGAACACCGATTTCTTTGGCGAGGCGATACTGCGAGAGTTCCATGGGGACCAAGAACTCCTCTCGCAGCAATTCTCCGGGCGTCACAGGGTTGAGCTTGGACATACTCTTTGTGTTCCTAATGGTAATCGACGATCTCGACATCTTCCGCACCGGCAGCCGACCAGCGGAAGCACACCCGAAACTGGTCGTTCACGCGAATGTAAATAGTAACGTGATACGTGATTAATATCAAACGGGACAATCTAGCTGCTGTGTGGCTACCGCTGTTATCCCTTCACCGCCCCTAGCTGAATCCCGCTGATAAACCACCGCTGAAAAAAGACGAAAACCGCGATCATCGGCACGAGCATCAATACCGACCCCGCGCAAATCAGCCCGTAGTCGTTGACATACAGGTCCGACAGCTTGGCCAATCCCACCGGCAGCACCATCATCGAATCCGAATCCGTCATAATCAGCGGCCAGAGAAAAGCCCGCCAACGTCCGAGGAAGGTAAAAATTGCCAAGGCCCCTAGCGCTGGCTTGGCCAGCGGCACCACCACGTGCCAAAACACGCCCCACGCCGAGCATCCGTCGATGAGCGCCGCCTCCTCGATCTCGCGCGAAATGCCTAGCAAAAACTGCCGCAGCATAAATGTTCCGTACGCGCTGAAACACCCCGGCGCGATGAGGGCGAAGAAACTATCTAGTCCCACTGGATGGCCGATGTAGTGACTCTTTAAGTAGAGGAAACCGCTGAAAAAATCCGTTGCTAATACCGCGTTCAGCCATTCGGGGATCTTCTTCATCAGTACGAATTGCGGGATCATCAACACGTCGGCCGGAATCATCATCGTCGATAGATAGCCGAGGAAGAGCACGTCGCGGCCCCGGAACTGCAAGCGGGCAAAGGCGTACGCCGCCAGTGCGCTAGTGGCGACTTGGACTACAGTGACGGCGGTGGCGATGAACAGCGAATTGGCGTAGTAGCGGAGGAAGGAGAAGGCGCGGAACACGCCGGCGTAATTGTCCGTTGTCCAGCGCGGCGGAATCCACCCGAGCGTCACATCGACGTTGTACTTGAAGGAGGTGAGCAGGGTCCACACCAGCGGCACCACCATGCCGCTGAGCACGAGGAGCAAGATCGCATAGATCAGGACCGTTGATTGGTGCTGACGCCAGCGCGCCATTAGACGGCCTCCAACCGCTTGCCGCCGTAGCGCCAGTTGAGCAAGGTCGCCGCGAAAATCAGCGCGAAGAGCACCATTGAAATCGCCGCAGCGTACCCTACTTCTAGCTGCTCGTACGCCTGGGTGTAGATGTAGTAGCTCATGGTGGTCGTCGATCCCTCGGGGCCGCCTCCGGTCATTACATAAGCAGCTTCAAAGCCACCTTGCAGGCCGCCGATTATACTGGTGACGAGGATGAAAAAAGTCGTGGGCGCTAGCTGGGGCACGGTGATATGGACGAGCTGGGACCACCAGCCAGCGCCGTCCATTTCAGCGGCCTCGTAGAGTTCGAGCGGGATGTTTTGCAGGCCGGCCAAGTAGAGAACCATGTTGTAGCCGCCGACGCTGGCCCAGATGAACATGATGATCAGCGCGGGCTTGGCCCAAGATGCGTCGATTAGCCACCCCGGCAGGAGCGCGGCGGCTCGCTCGGGCGCGATGCCCAATACCCCAAAAATCTGCCACAAAAGCCCATTGATGATGCCGACGTTTGGCTCGTAGGTCAGGAGCATCTTCCAGACCATATAGATGGCGATGCCCGTACACAGGTGGGGAATAAAGAACAGGGTGCGGAAGAAGATGCGGCCGGGCAGTTCTTTGTTTAACAGCACGGCCAAGAGCAGGGAACCGGCCATGGCGAGCGGGATGTTGAGCATCAAAAAGAGCGTGTTGCCGAGGTACTTCCAGAAGTACGGGTCGCGCGCCACCCACTCGCCATCGACTTTTTTGAAGAGCACTAGATCCGCAAAATTGTCTAGCCCGATGAAGGCGGGTGCGCCCGAGGCGAGTTGATAGCGGTAGAAGCCCATGCCCGCAGCCACTACGACCGGACCAAGCGCGAAGATGAGAAAGCCGACGAAATTGGGCAGCAAAAAGAAGAACGCGGCTTTGTTTTGACTCTTCATCAGGGGGTTTCTTCGGAGTAGATGCGCTGCAGATAGGTGTTGGTCACTTGGTGGGCTTCGGCGAGGGCTTCGGCCACGCTCTCGCGGCCGGTGAGGGCTGCGTCGAGTTCGTCGAGCATCCGGCGGTAGAGATCTTCCCACCACAGTTCTTGGGGGAAGAGCCGGACATTGTAGTCCATCGAGCGCACGAAGACCTCCTCCTCGTAGGGCGTCGCCGCCCGCGGATAGGTGTTGCGGGCCACCGAGCGCTGCGGTGGCAGGTCGCTGCCCAACTTGGCCATCTTGGTCGTCGCCTCGGCCGAGATCATGTGCTTGAGCACATCCCAGGCGACTTCTGGCTCGCGCGTGCCCTTCCAGATGGTAAAACCGACGCTGGCATAGCGCGTCTGTCGGCCAGCCGGTCCCTGGGGAAAGAGCGCCGCGTCCCACTCGAAGCGGTCCAAGAGCTGAAAAGTCGGCAGCATCCACGGCCCCATGATGCCGATGGCGATGCGCCCGGCCTCAAACGTGAAGGTGCTCATGGCGTTGTCGCTGCGCACGCCAGGGCGGGGTGGGCTGACCTTGTGCTTGAAATAGAGATCGACGTAGAACTGTACTGCTTGGGCCACCCGCGGATCGTCGAGGTTGGAGACGTAGCGCCCGTTTTCCTGCCGGAGGAAGTCTCCACCCATGCTCCACACGTAGCTGGCGATGTCGTACGGGGTGCAGCCGTAGACATCTGGCAGGCCGTCTTGGTCTTCGTCGATGGTCAGGGCCTTGGCCTTGACTAGGAGATCGTCGAGCGTCCAGTCGTCGGTGGGATAGCTGATACCGTAGCGGTCGAAGAGGTTTTTGTTGTAAAAGCAGGTGATGGTGCTGCCTTTGACCGGAATGCCGTAGAGGGTGCCGTGGTAGGTGTACGCTTGCAGACCCACTGGATAGTAATCGCCGATGTCGAGCTGGTCGCGCCGCATTAAGTCGTCGAGCGGCAGGAGTTGCCCGGTGCTAGCGACTTGGGGCATCTGCCGCCAGTGCAATACGCAGATATCGGGGGCGTGCCCGGCGTCCATGCCCGTCAGGAGCTTCTGCACGACGCTGCGACCGGGTACTACCTCTAAACGCAGGCGAACTTCCGGGTGCTGTTGGCGATATTCGGCGGCGACATTGCGGTACAGCTCGGCTTCTTGCGGCGACCCCCATACCCACATGGTCAGCACCTCTTCGGCCGGGTACCAGTGAATGGAGAGGAAGCTCCAGAGTGCCCCGGCAGCTAGTGCTGCGACGATCCCCAAGCGAACAAAAGGCGGCAAGGCGAGAATCTAGCCGGTGGCGAATACTTTTTCTTGTTCTTGCAGCGGCTTTTGCAGCTCGTAGATGCCGCCGCCGCTGCGCGCTCCGGCTGGCATGCGCGTGCGAGCCGTCATCGACACGAGGCGAAAATCGTAGGTGGGTTCGCCGCGCAGGATGTTGGCGTTAAAGGAATCCCAATTGCCCACTCCGCCGAGCGGCCAGGCGTCGACGGCTGCGTACTGATACAGCAAGAGCCGCCGGGATATACCCGAGCGGTTGAGCGCCGAGCCGTGCAAGGTGCGGGCGTGGTGGATGGAAAGCGAGCCGGCTTTCATTTCTAGGGGCACGGCCGACGTGAGGTCGATATGGTCGCGGCTGGGACTGATAGCCCCGATGAAGTAGCCGTCTTGGTGGTGATCGAGGATCGGGCCCCGGTGAGAGCCGGGTACTACCATCATGCAGCCGTTTTCTCGCGTGGCATCGTCTAGCGCAATGCCCACGGCGCACAAATCGTCGTTGGAGTGCGGATAGTGGGCAAAGTCTTGGTGCCACTCGACTGGGCTGCCGCCGTCGGCCGGCTTCATGTTGAGCTTGTCGCCTTGGGCGCGGATGGCCGGACCGATCAGGGGTGTCAAAAGGTCTAGGATGCGGCTGTCGCGCATTAAGCCATCGAAGAAGGGGTGATAACTCGCTGGCGAGCTCAGGCGGCGCACCTTGGGGTTTTCGGGGGTGTGATCCGGCTCTAGGTCGAAGTGCCCGCTCTGCTCGGAGACGTGCCGCGACTGCTCGACGAAGTCATCGACAATGGCGTGTGCCTCCTCCAACTCGTCTGGGCGCAACACATCCTCGAAGACGAGATAGCCATGTTCGCGGTAGAAATCGACCTGTTCCTGGGTGAGCATATAACCTCCTGAAAGTATTCGGGCAGGCCCCGCACCTAGGTGGGACCTGCCCGGAATGGTACTGCGATTGAGATGAACGGCCTAGAACTGGGACTTGATCCGGCCCCAACTGCTCGACTCGACGGCCGTGTCCACGGCACCCCAGTCGATGCCGGGATCGGCCGGAGTTAGCAGCAAGTCTTGGGCGGCGTGGCAGCACGAAATGGGATTGGTGCTCCACATGCCGATGCGGTTGTCGCCATCGCCTGCACCACCATCGACGTCGTTAACCGTCAGGGTGATGTGAATGACCCCGCCCTCGGTCAGGTCGTGGATCTCGACCTGTTCCTCAGTGGCCTCAGCCGAGCGCGGCATCTTCTCGATCGGCAGGATGCGGAGCTCGTAGGTGTACGTGCTCTCGCCGAACTCTTCGCCCTCGTGACTGGAGGCGATCTCGATCCACTGCGAGCCGCTGGTCAGCCACGGCAGGTTGTAGATCGGGCGATACCACTCAAAGGTTTCCTGATAGACCGGGAAGGCGAACTTGTAGCTGAAGTTGGTCGCATCGTCGCCGGGATTCAGGTCGTCGCGGCCTTGGTGTGCAGCGTTGAGCTCGTACTCGACGCTGTCATCCCAGAAGAATTTGCCTGGGTCTTGACGCTGAGTGATGTGAATGTCGTCGAAGACGCGGCTGGTGATGTACACGTTGTTGGTGCCGTCATTCCAGCCGACGAGGTGGCGGATCTGCATCGAGCTGGCGTCCAGCCCGCCGCGGTCGACGTTCTCGCCGGCAAAGCCGTGGATCGAGAACAAGGACTCGCTGAAAATCCCGTACGAGTCGAGGGGCACAGGAGCCCACTCGCCAGCGTTGCCGTCGATGACGGGCACGTTGGCATCGGGAAAGTTCACGGCGACCAACAGTTCGCCAGGCGGCTCGTGGGCTTGGGCGGCAACCACAAGGCCCAACGAGGCTAAGGCGGTGGTGAGGAGCTTTTTCATGGTGAAACTACCTCCACGAGATAGGGTTTAAAGAAGAGAGAAGGTGCGGCGACTCGGCCGCCTTCTCGTTCCACAACGAGATAAAGGGTTCAATATACACGCCTACAAAAGCGTACGTCAAGGCTTAAATCCCCGCGTAAATGGCGATGAATGATTGGGTTTCGGTGCGCGATGGGGCGTCCTTGAAATTCTTGCGCTCTAGCACCAGCCCAATCACGGTCTGTAGCTTGTAGCCTTGGTAGGCCGATTCGTTTTTGAACTGAACGCCCCAAGTCAGCGCCGTGAAGTCGTTGGCATCCACGTCAAAATCGTCGAAGATCAGGTACTCTAGGCCCGCTTGTAGCTTGGTGATCTCTAGGACATCGGTGCCCGCCAATAGCGAGAAGAGTTCCGCTAAGGTCGTTCGGCGCTCGTCCGTGAACAGGTCGCGGCTCTGTTTGATAAACTCGCTCTTCCAGCGCGGTGCTAAATAGAGGGGGCCGAGCGCGTGGCGGTAGTGGACCTTGTTGATCATCCCTAAGAAGAAATCCGTCTCGGCTAGGCCCCAGCGCTGCCGCTGCTCGGCGTCCACGAGTTGGTGAAAGACCACCCAGTTGACCTTGCTCTGTAGGTTCAGCGAAAAGGCGCGCGCATTGTGGCCGAGGAAGAGTTGGTTGATCCAAGTGTCGCGGGCCAGCAGCGGATCGTCGATTTCGGTCAGCGTGCCGAGGCGCAGCGCGTTGTCGGGTGCCCACTGCAAGAGCGGGTCAGCGATGTCGTCCTCCACGCGCTTGGTCATGCCGAAGAAGCGCAAATCGCCGTAGCGCGCCCAACTCCGGTCGAACCGCAGAAGTGCGTACGCACTGTGGTTTTTCTGGTTGGAAGAGATGAGTTCTTCGCGCAGGAGGCCGGCGATGACCTTTAGCTGCGGAGCCAAGTAGGTGCCGACGTACGCGTTGTAGCCCTGGTGGTCGCGCTTGTAGGGGTAATCCGGCTCTTGGTCGTTTTCGTATTGGTCAGTCCAGAAGTTGTTGTTCATGTCAACGCCGAAGAGGAATTCGGGCCGATCTACCGCAAAGCGCAGAAAAGGCTCTTCGTAATCCGGGATCGAGTTGGTGCGCACTCGGCTGTCGTTTTGGTTGATGTCGGGTACGAAGTCGTTGTTCTGGTCCCAACCCGGAAAGACTTGGCGGTCGGGAAAGGCCCAGTCGGCGCGGAAGGTGTCTGGCACCCGGTCTTGGTCGTCGTTGTCTTCCACGAGGTCCATGAGACTGCGGTCGTTTTGGTAGTCGATGCTGCCGTCGTCTTGGGTGACGAAAGTTTGGGTGTTGTAGCGCGGGTGCATGTGATAGGCTTCGCCGTAGATGAAGAAGCGGGACCACTGACGAGACAGATTGAGCATATAGGCTGGTGCGTTGCGCGCACCGACAATGCCGGATGAGGTCTGGTGTTCTTCGACGAGGATGTTGGGATATTTGCGGTAGTTCCAATTGATATCATACTCGCCGTACAGGTCGAAGCCCATCACGTCGGTGGCCGTCACGGTACCGCCGAGGATGTGGGTTGCCGTCGGCAGCCCGGCTTCAAAGCTGATGACGCGCAGGTTAGACAAGTCTTTGATGTTGCCCGGTGCTTGCGTCACCAGCAGAGACGCGTCCGAGGTCATCCAGACTTGATAGTCGTTGGCTACGACCAGCCGGAATTCTACCTTGACGATCTCGGTCTTGTCGGCCGCGGCTCGGTTGATGAAACTCGCGCTGTCGAAGTCGTAGAGTAGGCGGATTTCGTCGTTGCCGTTGGCCTCGATATAGCCCGGTCTGGGCGCGCCGCCTTCCACTACGGGTTCAAAGCGGATCTCGCGGCCCGAATCCACGCGGCCATCCCGATAGGTGATGAAGATGTCCGAGCCCGCTGGAAAATACGCTGCGCCGCCCACGCCGTCGTCTGGCGAGTCGTCGCGCAGCGCGATTTCGATGCGGGAGATGGTGCGGTTCTGGCCTTGGGTCAGCGACCCGGTTACCCAATTGCTCAACAGGGCCTCTTCCGAGAGGGAATTGGCTTGGTGGGCGTTGGCAGTGTGGACGCCGAGCTCGACGAAGTCGCCGATTTGCACCTCAAAGCGCCCCCCGATCAGAGTGGTGGAATTAGTGCGGAGCAGTTCTCGATTGGTAATGCCGCGCGGGGCACTGGCCTGCGCGTAGAGGAACGTGCCCCGGTACTTGTCCATGGCAAAGTCGAACTGCACGCCGTCGAGGCGCGGTTTGGACAGCACCATGGGCGTCAGGGTGGTGCGCAGGTCGCTGCTGATGGTCAGCGCGTAGGCGTATTGTCCTTTTTGCTCGGAGGCCACCGCGACTTCGGAAAACCAGTTGCGGAAGCGCTGGGCCTCAAACAGTACGGTGCCGAATTCCTCGGGGTTGGCCTGAGATACGTTGTATATCAGCCAGCCCTGATTGAGGAAGTTGCCAAAGGTGTCGTAGAAGAAATTCCCCTCGATGTCGGTACTGACATACCGCTGATAGGGCACGCGTGCGTAGTTGGTAGTGCTCCACTGCCGCCAGTGGTGTTCGGCGACCAGCTCTTGGGGCACGTACCAGCGGCGCACCGCCGGGTCGAGGGCCTCCGCGCCTGGGGAGGCCAGCGATTGCAGCCCAATTTGGGCTGTGGCCGAGCCGCTTGCGGCCCACAAAAGTAGGGCTATCTTGCAGATGTGTTTCGCAGTTTCTGCCATTTGCTCGCTCAGTAGGCCACAGCTACGATACCCGCGGCTGCTGAGAGGCCCTTGTCAGTAGTTAGATCGACTTGATAGAGGTACACGCCTGGGGCGACTAGGTCTCCCTCGGTATGGCGGCCATCCCAAACCGCCGCAAAACTGCCGCTGACGGCTGGCGTGGAGATCACCTCGCGCACCAGTCGGCCGGACAGGTCGAAAATTCGCAGAGCGATCTGGCGCGGTTCGCCGATGTTGCGCAGGTCGTACGAAATCATGGTCTGATCGTTGATCCCGTCGCCATTGGGCGTCAGCGTCGCGGGATGCGCGGTGACTTTCCGCACGAGTTCGCCGCCGACGGGCGTGCGCACTGATAGGGCGTCACCGGCAAAGCGGAAGGTCGCATTGCCGGGCCGGACTTGCTGTTTGAGTTCGGGCTCGGTGCTGTCGTACACCCAACCGGTGAATTCCGCGCCAAAGCGCAGTACCTTGGCGTCGAAGACAACCTCAATGCGGCGCTCGTTGTCGCGCGGCGCAACAAACGGCTCAAAGCTAATGACGATCCGGTCTTCCTCTAATTGAGGTGGAAAGTCGTCGATGATTTCTCGGCCATCGACCGCGACCGAATGGACGGCTTCGGCCGGGACTTGGGTGAAGATCTCCAGCCGATCAAAACCCCGATCGCCGTCTTCGAGTACGGGCCGCACCACATAGGTGAAGGTCTGCGGCTCGAAGTTTTCGGTCTCAACCGGCCAAATCTCGGCGATCACGTTTTGAGCCGCGGGATCTTCGGCAAACAGCAGGGACATCTCGTCGATGCGCGGCGCTTTGTCCCCGTCGGAAAACATGACCACTTCTAGCTGCAAGTACTGGCTGGGTCCGGGCGATAGGAGGGGCGTTCCGTCCTCCCAGCCTGTTGCCTCTGGGTTGCTCAGCCCGGCCGCAAAGTCGTAGGGCGTTGACCAGAAGCTCCAGTTGTCCACATCGTAGGTCACCTGGATCTGGCCGAACCGACCCACTTGGTAGGTCGTGGTGTACTCGTCTTTGGACACCTGCTCAAAGCTGCCGGTGCTGCCGATTTTCCAGAACAGATTGGGCTGTGGCGTGGCTCCGGTGCGCGTGCGCAATACGAGGCGAGTACCCTCGGGCACCTCGCCCTGCCAGCGAATCTTGCTCCACGCCACTGGGCGACCAAAGTCCAACACACCCGTGCGATAGGAGGTTTTGGTGACGAAGCCCTCGCCGTACACCTCCATTTCGGCGATCTCCCAGGTGCGCTCGGGGTTGATCGGGCGAATGCCAACCCAGCGCAAGTCGCGCGTGGGAAAGCGCAAATCCACGATTTGGTCGAGGTTTTCAACATTGCGCTCTAGGATGTCGAATTCCGGGTCGTTGGTCGAGGTGAGCGAGCGGCTGATGTCTTGGTACCAGCGCTTGCCCGGTGCTTCCTCTTGGGGTGCGGACCTAAAAGGCGCGGTGTTATCGGCTACGCCGATTTCGTACCAAGCCAAGTAGTTTTCCTCAAAGCCTGGTCGCGGATAGAAGCGGATGCGGTTGACTGGCATCTCGGCACCCAAGTTGAGGACTGTGTTTTTCACGTAGCCGATATTGAGGCCAGCTAGGCGCGGTGAGATATCGACCTGCCGCAAGGTCGCCGTTTCTGGGTCGCCGTCAATCATGACCTGGACCTCTCTGGCGGCCTCGCGGGTATAGCCGACGGAGACGCTCGTGAAGAGGTTGCCGCCGCGCTCGGCCAAGTTCACGTCTAACGCGAGGTTGACCGACGGATCGACCCATATTGGCCGGATGGCATTGTCGTCGTAGGTAATCATGGTATCGACGCCTGCTTCCTCCGCGCCGATGGCGATGGGAAGCGTACCCAAGACTGCGCCTTGGTTATCGACGATGGTGTACTCGGTCTGTTCGTCGGTGATCAGCCCCTGCCAAGAAGTGCCCATTGGGCCGCCGATGTGAAGCTCGGCCCGCCCCCACACCGCGCTGGTGCACCAAGCCGCGAGTACTACGTTCAACAACAGCATTTGCTTTAACACGATCTTTTCTCCCTCAATAGGCCACGCCGACGGTGCGCGTGCTGGCGCTAGCGCGCGCATCGCCCTCGATGTTGAGTTGGATTAGATAGAGGCCAGGAGCCACGTTCTCACCCTGATCGTCGGTCCCGTCCCACTGCAGTTGGGTCAGGCTTTCCGAGCTGTACACGCCGCTCTGTCCTTTGATGTTAAAAAGGCGACGCACCCGGCGGCCCCCTAAGTCGTATATATTGACCGCAATCTGCCCGCCATCGACCGCGAGGACCTCGCATTCCATATCCAAGACGTCGTTGATTCCGTCGCCATTAGGTGTGATAACGGACGCGGCGAGGTCAAAGCTGCCGACTAGGCTGCCGCTGTTGACGGCCGGGCTCAAGACGGTAGTGTCCGACTTAAACGAGATGTCGCCTTCGTCCAGCGCAGTGGCGTCTCCGGCTTGGACGCTTTGGAAGGCGTCTTCTTCCAACAGCAATCCCCGGCCCTCAAAGGCCGTGCTGTACGAGAGGATGCGGCTGACGAAGTGGATCTTTAGTACGGCATTGTGCGCTGTCACCCTCGGGAAGCGCACCACAAAGCTGCGCTCTGCGATGGCGGTGATGGCCACATCGCCCTCGTCGGTGACCGCGTCTTGTACCGCAAAGTCGTGCGCTAGAAGGAGCTCACCTTGCGCGTCGATAATTTCAATGCGCTCGATGCGGTCTATCCGGCTGCCGGTGATTAGTTCAAAGCTGTCGAAGCCCTGCAAATCCTCACTCTCTATCTCGGCGCGCACGGCATAGACGAAGGGAATGTCTGCGGCTGCGGGCACCTCGCGTGGAAAGATCTCGCCGACGAGAACATCGGCCAACGCCGGCGTTGTGAAGTCAAAGGAAAACTGCCGCAGGATTTTGGCCGATTCTAGGTCGTCGGACTGAAAGTCAACCCGGAACTGGAAGTAGCGGCGCGGCCCGGGCGAGAGGACCAACGCGCCTTCGCTACTAGTGCCGGCGACCGGATCGTAGGGCGAAGTCCATGGACTCCAATTGGCCAAGTCGTCGCGTACGGGACCGCGTTCCCACACATCGGCGGGGCCTCCCTTGGCCGGTAGGTCGAGATACTCGTCGCGCAAGAGCGGCTGGTCGGGGTCATCGACTGAGGATGCGATCTCCTCGGCGTCTTGCCTCCCCACTCGCTTGCGCGTATAGGCGAAGGGCGACAAGTCGCTGCCGCTGCGGGTGCGGATGTGCATCTGCACGGCGCTCGCCTGCCCAACGGTCTCCTCCAGCCAGCGCAAGCGTCCCCAATTGGCCGGAGTGCCCATGTCGATGAGCGGCGAAATGTACTGCACGGTGGGGAAGAAGCCCTCGCCGAAGACTTGGAATTTTTCCACCTCAAAGGGGATGGATGAGGTGGCGCGCAGGCGAATGAAGCGCAAAAAGCGCGGTGGGTCGATCTCAATGGTGGCGACCGGATCGGTGTTGTTGGTGTGCACCGCAAAGGTCTCCCATATTGGGTTACCTGCCTCGGTCAACACTTGGCCGTCGTTGACTTGCACCTCGAAGTTTTTGAGAAAATCCTCTTGAAAGGGCGTCGATGGAGACGGAAAGACCGTATTGCGCGGGAAGAAGCGAATTTGGTTGACGCCAAAGCGAGCGCCCAAATCGAGCACGAGCAAGGTGCCCAACACGTCCCGTCCCTTGCGCTCGAAGGCCCCACCGCTGGGGTCGGGCGATACGATCTGCTCGAGAATGTTTTGCAGCTGGGACTCGGCGAGATCGAAAACGGTCGGAGCGCGGATACTGCCGCCGCGCTCGGCGATTTCAGCGGCGAGGTTTTGCCCCTCCTGCACGCGGCGGGGCAGGATGCTAGCGGGAAAATCCGCGCTGGAAAAATCGACGAGATTGACTGGTGCGACGCCGATTTCGGTGATGTTGGGATCTAGGGTGGAGCGGTACTCCGGCTCGATGGTTTGCACCACAGCCCCAGCCTCCACTTCCCCCTCCCAGCTAATCTGGCCGTCTTGGCCGACGAGCAGTACTTGACGCCCTTGCGCATCGCTGCCGTACAAAAGCATCATCACACCTATGAGCAATAAGCGCTTCATAAGTTTTCCCCGAGAATTTTTTCTGCCAATACTTTCTGCTCAGCTTCGACTCGCTGCTGAAGCTGAGCGCGGCGCTTTTCCCGCTGATAGCGCGCTTCTGCCTCCTGCGCCTCTGCGTCCCGTCCCAACTGGCTGTACGCCCTGCTCAAGTGCCCTTGGACCCGCCAGTTGCGAGGCTCTAGTTCGGCGAGACGCAACCAATGAGTCAGAGCGTCGCTGGGACGCTCTTGCTCTAACAGTACCTCGCCCAGTAGAAGCAATCCCGCGCGGTGATCTGGCGCTAGCGCTAGGGCTTGCGAGAGCAGCAGCTCGGCCGCTGCTAGCTGGCCGTTGTGCCGCAAGAGTGCAGCCGCTTCCACCCGCGCTGGCACGCCATAGGCCGGACTGTCTAGAAGTTGGCGATAGGCTCGTTCGGCGTCTGCGACCCGCCCACTCGCAGCGTAGGCGCGCGCCAGTTGGTAGCGCACCCGGCTGCTGTCCGGGCTCAAAGTTAGCAGCCGCACGTAGGATTGCACGGCCTCGTCGAGCGCGCCGCTCGTCAGTTGCGCGTCCCCCAAGCGCCCGAGTAGGGCCTCCTGTCCGCTGCCTGTGACGAGCTGTTGGTAGATTGTGCGCGCTTCTTGGGAACGGCCCACCGCCATGTAGCGGTCGCCGAGTGCCCGCTGCCCGCGCTCGTCGGCGGGCCAGCGCGCGACGAATGCCCGGCTGATGCCGAGTGCTCGCTCGGGTTTGCCGCTGGTTTCGTAGAGCGCCGCCAAGGTCCAATACACGTCCTTGTCGGAACTACCCGCCGCCAAGGCCTGTTCGTATGCGGCGACCGCCGTGGCCGTCATGCCCAACTCCGCATAGGCGCGACCTAAATAGCGGTGTTGCGAGGCTTGCGCCGCTTGGTCCATGGCGGGCGTACTGGCGTTGACCAATCCCGCGACTAGCACCAATCCCGCCGCGGCTATCCCCCTCCATACCCAAGACAACTGCGCTAGTTGCCCGACCCCACTCACCGCAAAGAGCAAGAGCATGGGAACCAGCACCATGCGCGTCTCGGCATGGGCACCGTAGAGCGCGGTTCCGACCGCACCGGTTGCGACAAACAGCAGTGCGAGCAAAGCGCCCCGCTCCCGCGCCGCCAAGGCAAAACCCACGCCCAATAGCGCGAGCGGCACGACCAAGCCGAAGGGAAACGCCAGACCCCATTTCCACAGTAGGGCCGCTAGGACTGTTGAATCGCCGCGCGCGTGGTACATATCCAGCGCGGGCAAGTGCTCCCCGCCGCGCACGAGGAGGTCGGGCGAGCCGCCCGCATTTGTGACCATCCCTAAAAAATACCACAGCACGAGCGCACAAGCCGTCCCCAGCGCACAGGCCCAACACGCCCGCTGCCGTTCTCCTATCCACAGCCACCACAGCACGGCTGGTGCGAAAAGCGCGACTTGCGGCGCGGCTAGCAAGCAAAGTGCTAGCAAAAGCCCGATTCCTAAAAACGCCCACCCATTGCTCCGCTGGTCGGTCCACAAAAGCGCCGCTAATAGCGAGAGCACTAGGAATACCGCAAGGACCGGCGGCAGCAAGGAACCGGTGAAATAGACGGCTGGTCCGTACAGGGCTGCACACAAAGCAGCGATGAGTCCCGTTCCCGGTCCCCAGAGCGCGCGGCCGATTAGGGCCAACAGCGCGCAACTGACTGCGCCTAGCAGGACTTGGACGTAGCGAGGTGCCAGCCCGGTGGCGACGAGACCGCGCAGAAAGAGTGGGTACAAGGGGCTAGCGACCGCGGCGTTCCCCTCTCCCCTAGCGGCTTCAATATAAGGCATACTCGCCGCTGTTGGCACCTCCAAGAAGGGGTCTTGCGCGACCTCATCCAGATAGGTCAGGCGCGGCCAAAGGGCCATGAGCGCAATGCCGATGACGGCTGCGCCGAAGTTGTCGTTGCGCCAAATCACGCGCTATTCCAATCCCGCATAGATCGTTATAAAGGTCTGACTCGTGTACCGCGCCTCTTTCTCTTTGAAGTCCTGGCGCTCGATGCGCAGCCCGGCTAGGGCGTGGAGGCTGTAACCCAAGTACTGAGACTGATTAGTAAACTGAACCGCGCCGGTAATGGAGTTGAAGTCATTGGCATCGACGTCGAAGTCGTTAAAAATCAGGTACTCGATGCCTGCTTGGAGCTGGGTGGCTCTCAGGAGGCGAGTTTCGACGACGGCCGAAAACAGTTCGTAGAGGCTGGTGGAATGCTCTAGGGCAAAGAGGCTGCGCGACTGCTTGCGGAACTCGCTTTTCCAGCGCGGCTCCAAACTCAACTGGCCCAAGGCATAGCGGTAGCTGGCCTTGTTAATCACCCCAAAGAAGAAATCTTGTTCGTCTAGCTCTAGGGCCTGCCGGCGGGCTTCGCTCATTAGCTGGCGGAAGCGCACGTAGTTGACTTTGGTCTGTACGCGATAGGAGGTCGATTGCAAGTTGTGCCCTACAAAGAGCTGGTTGATCCAAGTGTCGCGGGCCAACAAGGGGTCTTCGACCTTGGTCAACTCGCCGCCGCGCAAGGTATTGTCCGGTGCCCACTGCAAGAGGGGATTGGGAATGTCGTCTTCTACCAATTTGCTCATTTCAAAGAAGCGCAAGCGCCCAAAGCGCGGGGAGTTGTTGTCGTACGTCACGAGGGCGTAGGTGCTCTTGTTTTGCTGGTTCGACGAGATGAGTTCCTCGCGCAGCGCGCCGACCATCACCTTGAACTGCGGCGTCAAGTCGGCACCCCCGTACACATTGTACCCGCGGTGGTCGCGGCGATAGGGGTAATCTGGCTCTTCGTCGTTTTCGTACTGGTCGATCCAGAAGTTGTTGTTCATGTCCATCCCGAAGAGAAATTCCGGACGGTCGGAATGGAAGCGGAGGAAAGGCTCTTCGTAGTCGGGCACGGCGTTGGAGCGCACGAAGTTGTCGTTTTGGTTGATGTCGGGCACGAAGTCGTTGTTTTGGTCCCAGCCCGGGAAGACTTGGGAATCGCCTTGGAGCCAGTCGAAGCGCACTGTGTCGGGGTAGCGGTCTTGGTCGTCGTTGTCTTCGACGAGTTCGACGATACCCTCGCGCTCGCTGTCGTATTCGATCTCGCCCGTGCCCGTGGTGACAAAGGTCCGCGTATTGTAGAGCGGATCCATGCTGTACGCCTCGCCGAAGACAAAGAAGGGGTCAGCCTTTTTGGACGCGTTCACCATCCAAGCCGGTGCCCGGCGGCGACCGCCGATGCCGGACGTAGTGTGGTGCTCGTCGCGCAGGACGTTGGGGTACTTGCGGTAGCTCACGCTCAAGTCGTATTCGGCGTACAGGTCAAAGCCCTTGTAGTCGCGTATTTCGATGTTGCCGCCGAAGATGTGGGTCGCTGTCGGCAGGCCGTATTCGAAGCGGATGGTCTGCAAATTGGTGATGTCTTGCACGTTGCCGTCGGCTTGGGCCACGAGCAGTAGCACGGCCTCCCCGTCGCGGTTGACTTGGCGGTCAGAGGTTATCCAGACCTGGTAGTCGTTGCCCAGCACGAGGCGGAACTCGACTTTGACGATGTCCTCTTTGGGAAACGAGGCCCGATCGACAAAGGCCGGGCTGTCGAAGTCGTAGCTGAGGCGTATCTCCTCGGGGCCGTTGGCGGCGATGTAGCCCTGCTGGACAAAACCACCCTCGATGACCGGCTCGAACTGGATGTCTTTGCCGGCATCGACGGTGCCGTCCTCGTAGGTGATCAGCACGTCTGAACCGGCTTGGAAGAAGGCGGCCCCGCCCGTTCCGTCGCCCGGAGAATCGTCGCGCAGGACGATCTGAATCAGCGACACGGTCTTGTTTTGAGCCACGGTCAAAGCACCGGAAAACGGGTTGCCCACTAGGCGGTCCGAAAGCGTGTTCGACTGGTGGGCGTTGACCGCGTGCAGGCCCAATAGCAAGGCGTCGCTGAGTTGGTAGGCGAAGCGCCCGCCGAAGAGCGTGGTGTTGTTAGTGCGAAGCACTTCTTGGTTTTCGGTCGTCGAGCCGCCTGGATTGCTCAAGCGCGAATAGATGAGCGTCCCTTCGTAGCGGTCGGTGGCGAGGTCGAACTGCACGCCGTCCATGCGCGGTTTGGAAAAGACCATCGGCGAGATCACCGAGCGCATCTGCGCGCTGGTCGTCAAGGTGTAGAAGTATTGGCCCTTGGCGTCTGAGGCGATGACCACGTCGGAAAACCACTGTTGGAAGCGGTCGGACTTGAGCAGCGAGTTGCCGAACTGCTGGGGCTTGCTCTGGGAGTTGTTGAAGATCAACCAGCCACGGGTGAGAAAATTGCCGTACAAGTCGTAAAAGTAGTCGCCTTCGAGGCTGATATCGACGTAGCGCTGGTAGGGGTTGCGGGCGTAGTTGGTGTACTGCCACTGGCGCCAGTGGTACTCTTTGTAGAGCTCCTGCGGCACGTACCAGCGGCGCACTGCCGGGTCGAGAACGCCGAGCATGACGTCTGGCCCTTGAGGTGCAAAGGAGGTTTCGTCGCCCTGTTGCAGCCCTAGGCGCGAGCTGTAATCGACTTGGCCGGCCGCCTCTTGAGCTGCGCCGGCGGCGACGAGTAGCAAAACGATGCTTATTCTAATGGTAACAGTGTGCATGGCGTTCTCTTTTCGCCCCTAATAGGCTACCGCGATGAGTTGGGATCGCCGTTGTCCGGCGCTGTCTTCGGCGTCGGTGTCCACGTCGATCTGGCAGATGTAGAGTCCAGGTGGCACGACGCGGCCATGGTCGTCCTTGCCGTCCCAGATAAAGCGCTGGTGACCGCCTTGGGCCGTGCCCTCTAAAAGGCGCATGGGCCGCCCGTCGAGGGCCCAAATGCGGACGGCTGCCGGCCGCTCGGCATAGACTTTGAACAGCGAGAACTCGATTTGGGCGACGTCGTTTACGAGGTCGCCGTTGGGCGTGAAGGGATTGGGCGCGACCGAGAGGTCGCCGACGATCTGCTCGGCACCAAGCGCGGCGATCGACAGAGTTTGCGACGGCCGCAGCGCAGTGGCGTCGGCAGCGTCAGCGGGCTGATAGGGCGTACCAGCCGCTTGGTTGCGCACCGCCACCTTTAGCTTGGTGCCGTGGAGGAAGACCTTGGACGCAAAGCGCAGGCGCACGAGTCGGCCGTGGCCGACGACCCACCCTCTGGCGCGGCCTAGCCGGTTGTACTGGGCTGCGCTGAGCGTGTCACCGGTCTCGTCGAAAAGCGTCTGGTTGCCCAGACCGACGACCTTGCGGAAGTAGCGCACGGGTCCTTGGGACTCGGGCGGTAGCTCGTCGTAGGCCGCGCGATCGACTTCCGCTAGCTCTTCTCCGGCAATGCGGAAGTAGCGCACTGCACCGCGCACGGCGTCTGGGAGCAGGGCGTGCGAGGTCGCTGTCAAGAGCTGGCCGTCGATGCTGGTGGGCACTTCCTCGCCATCGGCAGCCGTGCGAAAATATAGCTGGGGTAGCGCATCGGTGTCGCTGAGGGCGACCTCTGGGAGGCGCACTAGGAGCGAGTCGCCTTGCAGCATTTGGCCGTCGGTACTTGCCAAGCCCAAGAGCGATTGCGGCGCTCCAGATGCGAACTGCTCCTCGGTGCCTATTGCCACATCGATAAGCTGCATGTCGAGTCCCGGATCAGCGCTGATGAGCATCTCGTCGAACCCGAGGCTGCGGACCGAGGTGGGCCGCTCCAAGAACTGGGGTTGGACGAAGATCTCAAAGGTGTCCAGAACCCCCACTTGGGCCTCGGGCGGCCAGACTTCGGCTCGCAGCCCGAGGGCGACGGGAGTGTGCAACTCTACGGAGAGATTCTCTAGCGCTGGTGCGATCTGGCGGTCCTCGCTGAGCAGGCGGGCCTGAATTTGCATGAATTTGCGCAGGCTGGGTGACGTTACCGGGTCGCCGGGTTGCTGGTACTGCTGGCTCCAAGCACTCCAGCCCGGGCCTATGGCAAAGGACGTGTCGATTGGCCCTTTGAGGAAGGCGAGGAGCTTCTTGTGCTCGGCCGCGGTCTTTTCAATGCCATTGCTGTCGTAGAAGCGTATCCGCTGGATAAGTTGGTCGCCAGTGCGGGTGCGAATCTCGACTTTAGTGCCCGGCGGCGTGTCGGCCTCCCAGTGGATACTGCCCAAGGTCACCAGCCCAGGCAGCTCAATCAGAGCGGACTCTATCTCGACTTCCGCGGGCACGCCCTCGGCAAATAGCATCAGTTCGTTGAAGCTAGACCAGAAGCGGTCGGTGCGGTTTTGGGTATCGCCGATGAAGTTGGCGAAAGTCAATAAATCGAGGAAGCGCACCTTGCGCACGGGGTCCTGCACATCGTTGAGGTAGCCAAAGAATCCGTGATCGACGTTGGTTACTCGCTCCGGCGGGGTGATTGCGCGCCAGCGCAGCTTGCCTTGGGCGTCGCGTTCTCCGGTTGATGACCGCATCTGATAGCCTCGGATGTTGCCGCCGACGACGCGGATTTGGTCCAACCATACCGTGCCGCCGATGTCGATGGTTAGCACGTTGCCACCCGGGTTGAGGGGGTCTTGGGTGGGTTGCTGATAACGGCTGCTGATATCCCCGTCGAAAGCCGGTGCCGGCGTCTTGCCAGCCGAGGTCAGGTCCAAAGTGCCGCCACCTTCGACTAGGCCGAGGCTGATGTTGTCTCCCCAGCCCCACGCCTCGACCTCGGCTAGGCGCGGCAATTCCCGGCGGTAGAATTCCCTGCGCCCGCGGCGCTCTTCCTCTAGGGACTCGTAGGTTTCAGCGTCCACCGGCTCTTCGCGGCCGGCGAAGTCGCGCACGAAGTGGACGATGTCGCCGCGTTCGTGCGCCGGCAGCGCCTCCCACGCGGCTTGGTCGATTTGCTCGGCCCGCCCGCCGCGCGTGTCGGTGATTACGATGCGGATGGTTTCGATGACCTTGCCGGTCCAGGCCGGATCGGCGCCGCCTTGGTGCAGTCTCTTGACGCTGCCGGTCCCGCCGGAGGCATCTACGAGGCCGAGGTTGACTAGTGCCCCCTCGGTTGCGGCTGCACTTTCAAAGAAGAAGTCGCGCTGCTGGGTATTGGGCCCTTCGTGGGGGACGAACAGCTCAAAGCTAACCTTGCGATCATCGGTAAGCGATAGTGTCTGGTTCCGTGCCAAGAGGAGGAGGTACTTGAAGAACGGATCGCCCAGTCCCTCTTCGACGAAGCGCACGGAAATGCCCTCCACGGGCACGGCGCGGCCCAGATCGACCTCGACCCACCACTGCTCGATGGGATCGTCTGGGTCGGGTTCCCAGAAGGTGGTCGGATCGCCGTCGACGATGTTGGCCGCCATCTCGATGTTGGAGCCAGCGCGGCTGACCCCAGGTCGCACCAGATAGTCGTATACGAAATTTTTCTGGGTGTCTTGAACGGGTCGGCCGAGCACATCTACTTTCAGGGTGCTATCCACATTGAGGATGCGCGGGTCTTTGTTGGTGATCTCGACCGGACGGGCGATACTGGGATCGGAAAGGACGTTGTAGATGGAGCGCAGGTGCCGTGGACGCACCGCGCCCGAGTTGTCGATGGTGGTCAGGTGTGCGGGTTTTTTCCAGTGCTCCCAGTGGCTGCGCCCGGATACGACGATGCGGTCATCGACGATGTCGTACCCTTGCTGGGCGCTGGCTGGTAGCCATGCCCACAACAGGCAGTACGCGATGGCACCCCATTTTATTCTTATCACGATGGCACCTCCTTACAGGCGCTCGGCGAATAAGGCGACTTGGCTTTCGCGCTCGGCGCGCAGGCGTTGGATGAGCTCATCCATGAGTTCGTTTCTGCGCCTTGCTTCCAAGATACCCCGCGCTTGCGCTCGCGCTTGGGCGAAGGGTTTAATGTCGCCGCCTTCCTTTTGGCGCACTCGGAATACGGCAAATTGGTCTAGCACCTCTACTGGTCCACCCCATTCGCCGATCTCTGCGGCAAAGGTCGCGTCCACGAGCTGGGGATAGCGCGCCCGCACCACCTTGCGCAGGCGCAGCGCCCCGTCGTCGTGCGGATCGCCATGGGTTTCGACGCCTGGACGGGCCAACAGCTCGGCTATGGTGCTGCCGTTTGCGAGGGCTTCGCGCAACTCCTGGGCCTGCTCGCGGGTGGGCGCGAGGAGCTGGTTGATGTGGACGGATTCGGCCGTGCGGAAGCGCGTTTTGTTCGCCTCGTAGTACGCGGCGACTGCCTCCTCGCTGGGGATGGCCTTTGTCGCTGTTTCTACTTTGGTGAGCTGCTGCAAAACGAGGGCCTTCCGCTTGCGCTCGCGCCACTCGGCGAAGTCGGCCTCTCGATCCCATCCGCGCCGCTGGGCTGCCGCGGTCATCAGATAGGCTGGCAAGAGCGCGGCGCGGGCCAACGAGACGACTTGGGCGCTGTCTTGCAACGCGCCCCGGAAGCCGACCGAGCGCAGGTCGTGGAGGTATTCGCCCAAGGGAATCGCTCCGCCGTCAAAGCGGTAGAGGGGAAGTGCGGCGAGCGAGTCGGCGAGCTCCGGCTCGGCCAGCAAGGCTTGCAGGCCCTCGTGGTCCAACTGGAGGCCCAAGGAGCGGCTCAGAGTTTCCACTTCGATTTGCAGGCGACTCTGCCACTTTTCGCGGTGCGCCGCGCTGGCGGCTTCTGCTGCGTAGTCGGCCTTGTCGGCAGTTCGGTCTTCGACAAAGCGGTAGATCTGCCAGCCGCCCGCCAGCGGTAGCGGTTCGGCGACTTGGCCGACCGGCAGGGAGAGGAAGGTCTGCGGCGGAATGGCAAAGCGCTGCGCTTGGGTGCGCCCAATCCAACCGACGACGCCGTCGCCCTGTGGGGCAAAAAGGTCGTTGGCCGCAAAGTGCTGCGCTAATTCGGCGAAAGGTTCGCCCTCGTGCAGGGCCTGCAATACGCGGTGCACATCTTGTTGCTGCCGCACTAGAATCCGCGCAAAGAGCCGCTCGCGGTCAAAGCCCATATCGACGAAGGTGCGCTCGACTTCCTCGGGCGTCACCTCGACTTGGGGTGCGAGCACTTCGGCTTGGTAGCGCTGGGAGAGCCGCTTGCGGACGAGGGCGTTTAGTTGGTAGCGGACCTCGTCGCTTTGCTCGATTCCCCTAGCGCGGGCCTCTTGCAGCAGCAGTTCCTGATCGACGAGGGACTGTAGGTGGTCGCGTGCGTCCTCGCTCTGCAAGCCGGGCGGCAAGCGCTCGACAAAGCGCAGGTACTCGGCCTTGGTGAGGGCCACGTCGCCGATTTGGGCCACGACGGGGTCGTCTGGCGCGCAGCCAAACAGGGCCAAGAGGGCGATGGCGCGCCACAGGGAGCGGGGAGTAGCGATAAACATGCTGTTTGATTTAATCAACAGCTAGGCGGGTGTCAAGTTTTTTGCCAAGATGACTAACTGTAACTGTATGTAATTCTTGGCTTTATTTGTCTTTCAGTACATGCGGATCACGTTGCCCGTCATTCCGGTGAAGCCATCCACGACTAGCCACGCCCCGCCCGAAGCGAATTGCCCGAGTATCACTCCTAAAAAGAACCAACGCGTCGAGCGGTAGCCGTTCGGTCCCATGTATTTCAAGACGACGGATTTAATCAGCCAAGCGAGAAAGATGCTGAACCAGATGTTGCCGAGGATCCAGGTGCCGCTGGCCACGTAGCCTATGGGGTGCAGGGGCCACCACAACAAATGATGGCGCGCCCACAGCAAGAGCGCCATGACCGCGGCCCCCACCCCGTTCCAGAGCCACCCCAGCCAATAGGGCCCGGTCGGCGTCTCGATGAAGCGGGCGGCAAAGCGAAACGGCTCCCAGGCGAAAAGTCCGGAGAAATACTGGCGGTGCAGGTTGAGCGCCCCGTACTGGTAGCCCAAGTTCAAGGTCGCATAGATGGAGCCCAAAAGGCCAATGACTAGCGCCGCTGTTAGCATCGCTAGGACGCGCCGCCGACCGATCTTGAGGCCGTGCAACATGCGGATGCTGTTGGCGCAGGGGGCCATCATAAAGACCAGCAGGTCGCCCGCCCAAGCGAGGGTAAAGCCCAGCGCCATCATCCCCGTCGCCCCCAGCGCCGACGAGCCGACGCCCGAGACCACAAAGCCCGCGCCCGACAGCCCCTCCACGGCCGACGAGAGACCCGCTTCGACGATCACGCGGGTGAGGGCAAAGAAGATGGCAAACGCCGCGCCGAGAAACAGCACCACTGCCCACCAAGGCAACCCCGTCTGCCACAGCCACAAGCCCATGACGAGCATGCCCACGGCCAAGCCAACCACGGCCGTCCGATAGGACAGCAACTCCCCAGCTGCACTGCCGCCGGCTTTGGCCTGTTGCCACGCGGCCTTTAGATGCCCGCGCGCCGTCCACAGCCCCAAGACGACCAGCGCAATCATCGCGCCCATGCTCTGATGGCTCAACATGCCCGTGGTGGGGCCGGCGTGGCTGTAAGCGTCGAGCTGTTCGGTGGTGAAGATGCCCAGGGTCGAGCAGGCCCATTCTTGGGCTTTGGCCAACACATAGAAAAACCACAAGCTGCCGGAGATTCCGGTGTTGATAAAATAGGCCAAGCCCATCATCAGGTAGTTGAGCCGGATGCGCAGGACAACTGCGTCGTGCCCCAAGGCTAGCGGCAGGTTGAGATCGACGCGCGGCGCGAATTCGTAGTAGTGGCTAAAGGAATTGATCGTATTGAGGATCGCCGGCACCGCAAAGCCAGCCCACATTATTGGATTGCGCAAAAAGGGCTTTATGCGCGCGGGCCGCGGGCCGTCTTCGATCATTCCCAACGGCACTTGGACTAGGGGGTAGAGCAGCCGCTCGTGGTCCATCCACTGTCGCCGCATAATTACCATTGCGCAGATGAGCACGAGGTAGAAGGCAGCCATAAAGAGCAACCACCAAAAAAGCGGCTCGGCCCAAGCTCCCCAAGGAATGGATTCGCCTCGGGGGAGTCCCTCGTAAAACTGCTTGATCGCCACCTCGTCTTGGACGATCATCCAAGTGGGGATGTGGGGCACCAGTAACTCGGCCCAGTTGTTTTCTGGGGTCGCGTAGTAGAGCACGCTGGAAATGGCGGGGAGCGTGGCACCGGTAAAGCCCCGCGATGGGATCGCCGTTGCCAGCATCATCATTGAGGTAATCAGCAGCAGTTCGGCGCGGTTGAACGCCCAGTGCCGCCGCACTAGCCCCAGCAGCGGTTGCACTAGCGCGAGCAAACAGAAGAGCAGGAAAAAGGCCGCTGGCGTCGATGAGCTCAGGCCCAACCGGGTGCCTTTGATCACGAATTCCCCATAGGGCAGGCCGACGGCGATCAGGGCGCAGAGTCCGAGGCCAGTCAGCATCGCCGGCAGGCGAATTGCGGGGGAGGGTTGGGGATCTGGGGACATGAAGAAGTCTAAAAGGATGAAGTAGCGGGTACGCGGCGAAGTGGGAAACGTAGCCAAATCCGCGGATAGCCGTCAATAAATGGCTGTTCCCGCGACAAGAGATGGCGGCGGTCTGGTTGCTGTCTGTGGGAAAATGCCGCTAACTATCTGGACATCTGAGACCTTTTGCTAGACGAGGAGATATGGAGCGCAAAATTTACGCCTTTGGCATGGACGGTTTTATCGTCCCGATGATGAAGCGATTCGCCGCGGAAGGGGCCTTGCCCCACTTCGAGCGCTTGCTGCGGGAGGGGACGGTCAACCAGACCCTGCCCTCCTTTCCGGTGTGGACCCCGACTAACTGGGCCACGCTTTCGACGGGGGCGCACACGGGCACGCACGGGGTGACGCGTTGGCGGGTGGAAGTCGCGCCGGGCCAGCGGATCGACAGTTTCGATGGGCGGGCCAACAATGCCGAGCGCATCTGGAACGCCTTGGAGCGGGCGGGCATGCAGAGCGTGGCTGTACACTATCCGGCGGCCCATCCTTCTGGGGTGGAGACGGGCTTTGTGGTCGATGGTTTTGGCCATCCCGGGCATCGCAGCACGGATTTTGAAGTGGCTATCTGCCAGGCCTATACCACGGAGGCCGCGCTAGAGGAAGCCATTGAGATGGACCACGACGGCACGGCCGTGCGGCAGGAACAACGCAGCGTCGAGCCGATTCCGCCGCTAACACCGGCGCAGGAGTGGCGGAACCTGCCCGCGAGTGAGGCCCCGCCGCTGGAGAGCTGCATTGAGGTGGTGGCTCGGTTGGGTGGGGATGTCACTGCGTTCTACTTGCTGGCGGTGGACAGTGCGGGAAGAGGTTGCGACCAGGTGTTGGTGTGCCGGGATCGGGATGGGGCCAGTTGCATAGCTGTTGCTAGGGTAGGGGAATGGAGCGAGTGGGCGGTGGAGGACTTTGCTATTGATGGAAGCAAACGCTCGGCATCGGTGCGCTTCAAGCTGATGGAACTGGCCGCGGATGGCAGCCGGCTCAAGCTCTACCGCACTCAGGTTACTTATACCGACGGCTTCACGCTGCCCGACGAGTTGGCCGGGGAACTGGTGGAGCGCTTTGGGCCGTATCAGGAACACGCTTCTATGTTGCCCTATACCGCTGGGATGGCCGATTTTGATACGGCCTTGGAAGAATGCGAGTACCAGGGGATGTGGTTTGCCGAGGTCGCCCGCTACATGCTGCGCGAGCGGGGCTGTTCCTTTTTTATCTGTCACTGGCATCTGTACGACTATCTCAACCACATCCACCTCGGAGACGTGGATCCTGTGTGTCCGGGGTACGAAGCTGAGCGCGCCGAACAGTACGTGGACTATTTCCGACGGGCCTATCAGGTGGGGGACCGCATTCTGGGCCGGCTGTGGGAAGACGCGGATGAGCATACGTACGTGGGCGTGGTGTCCGACCACGGGTGCTCGCCCGATGTGCGGGTGGCCAATATCCGGCAGTTTTTGCACGAGCAGGGGTTTCTGGCGCTCAAGGGCGAAGGGGAAGAGGCTCTGGTGCGCGATCAGGTGCGCGAGGAGGATATCGACTGGGAACACACCCGGGCCTATATGAAGGACGACAAGGGGTTCGACATTTTCATCAACGCCGAGCCGGGGCCGGAATTCGACCGCATTGAGGCCGAGCTGCTGCTGGCCTTGCGCACGTGGGTTGACGAGGAAGTGGGGCGCAATCCAGTGGCCATAGCCCTGCCTCGGCGGGACGCGTACATCCTCGGGCAGTGGGGAGACCAGTGCGGCGATGTGGTCTTTGCTTGGGACCACGGGTACGTGAGTGGGTACTACGGCCAGTGGCGCGGCATTGCCGGCGAGGGCAGCGTTGGAGCGCCCAATGTGTTCGGGGCGCACCACGGGGGATTTCTGCCGACCCAAAGTGAGGATTCGTCCAGCTTTGGCTCGTGGTTGCTGGCTGGGCCGGGTGTTAAGCAGGGCTACGAGCGGTCGGTGGACAAATTGGGGTACATCCACGCTGCCGATGTAGTGCCCACCTTCTGCCAGATACTGGGAGCCGAGCCGCCGCACCAAGCGCAGGGGACGGTGGCGCGGGATTTGTTTGAGGGGCACGAGATGGTCAGGGAGCGGGATCCAGTCTGAGATCAACCCTCCTCCTCGTAGACAGCTTCCCCTCGGTGCAGCCGCTGGGCGATCTGGAGCGTTTGGAGCAGCTCGCGCTGAGTTGGTGCCTTGGCCGCCAGAAAACGGGCTGCGGCCACCATCAGAATCCGTTGCTCGCCGACGTCGGTGCGCTCACCATACTGACGGATGGCTGCCTCGAGCATCTGGAAGCTGTGGAACTCGGCGTCCTCTCTCACTAGGGATTCCGCCAGCGTGCGGAACAGAGGTCCCGGTTCACCGCCCGATGTCAGAAAACTATTGACGAGTCGCCCAGCTTCATCGACCTGCTGCTGCTGGTTGAGTAGCAGTAGGTATTTCTCCATCTGGCCATCGCCCGCCTCTGCCGAGCTGGGGTCAGGTAAGCGGGCAGCCGGAACATTGAGAAAACGGTCGAGGTAGACGCGCATCGCCCCATGGTATACGCCGCGCAGCATCTCGGTCGACTCGGCTCTCTTCAGCATCTGATGCAGTGCGTTGGCGTAAGAAAAGGTGTGCAGCACCGAGATCCAGTCGGAGAACTCGTTGCGCACGTGAAATCTGACGATGCGCAGCGCCGCTGCTAGCGCTACCGCCTCTGCCAGCTGCACTGGGCGCGCGCCCTGCCTCAGCGCTTCGTTCAGGGCCGCTACGATCGCATGAGGATCGTCCCGTAGAAGTTCCTCGGCGAATCCACTGTCTCGTTTCCACTCTCCTCCCTGGCCTTCTTTTAGCAGTTGATTTAGCGAGCCAAAGGTCTCGCTCAGCAGCGTCATGAGGTCGACAGGGGAGCGCCAGCTATTCTGCTCTTCGCTGCGCTGTGCCCCGCTCAGCTGGCGAATCAGGGAGGGCAGGACGTCTGCCGCGTGCTCCCAGCCAATGCGGTCGAGTAGCTCGAATGCCTTGTTGATGAAGTCGATGACGTGGCCACCGTCGAGGTAGAAGTGGTCGGTTGCCGCTGTCGCCATCATTTCGGCCAGGTCGGCTTGGCTCGAAGGGTGCTCGATGGCTGCCAGCAAGGTGCGTTCGGCTCCGTCGGCATTGCGCACTTCGATCAGGTAGCGGAACCACCGTCTCAGCGCGGCGTGCGGGATATCCTTGCTCTCGAGAGGCCGCAACGGGATGCGCGGCGGCTGACCACTGGTGTTCGACGCCACGTGTAAGACCCCTTGGTACAAAGGGGCGATGCGCTCGTCGCCTTCGAGATGGTCGCTGACGTTGGCCATTGCCGAGAGGATCGTCATGCCATCTGCCCAACCCGAACGCCGCCGCCGCACTCCGTACAGGCCGCTTACCCGCACGATGTCGTTCGGATTCGCCCCAGCGCGTATGAGCGCGACGACGGCTTTGGCGACCACCAGTCTGATGTTCTGGTCCATACCCTCTTCGAGTCGGCGCAGGCCGCGCTCGACCGGGTCGTGAGGGGTTGCGGACACAGCGACGTATACGCGACCGTCCACGACTTCGACCGGGTAGACCGTGGCGTCGTCGGCAAACAGATCAAAGGTGCAACCGCTCTTGAGATCGAATCGGGCGTGATGCCAGTGACAGGTCAGAATGCCGTCCTCGACGGTTCCACGATGCAAGGGAAACCCCATGTGTGGACATCTGTTGTCCACGGCGTGTAGGTCGCCCTCCGAGTAGAAGACGACAATCGGCACAGGTCCGCCCGAGACCAGAGCCCTCCCCTTGAGCTTGATCTCATCCAGAGATCCCGCGTCCAGCAGTTTTGTCGCTGAGTTTTCCATGACTTTTCCTTTCGCTTGGCATTCGTCTCGCAGGTCATTCCCGGTCGCGAAAGCCGATGAGATAGAGGCTCTCCGATGAGCTATGGACTGAACCTACAACTTCAAGTATACTTGAAGTCAAGGAGAATCTTATGACGGAACTTTCACACTTTCTGACCATCGGTGAGGTAGCGGCGCGAAGCGGAGTCGCGACCTCTGCGCTGCGCTTCTATGAAGAGCAGGGACTGATCTCATCCGAGCGGAGCAGGGGCAACCAGCGACGGTATCGACGGGCCGTATTGCGTCGCGTCGCCGTCATTCGGGCAGCCCAAGCGATCGGCGTATCTCTGCGGGAAATCCGCTCAGCACTGGATGCGCTTCCCGACGGACGCACGCCGAACAAAGCGGACTGGGCCAGCCTGTCGCGGAGCTGGAGAGATCAGCTCGAAGAGCGGATTGAGGTGCTGGAGAAGTTGAAAGAGGGCCTGACCGGCTGCATAGGCTGTGGCTGCCTGTCCCTGCGGACGTGCTGGCTGTTCAACCGGGATGACGAGGTGGCATCTCGCGTCGACGGCAGCTTTCTGATGGGAAGACCTGAGGCGCGGCACCCATCCTCTAGGTGAGGTGCCAATACCACAACTGAGAAAGGCGGGAGAACGGAGATGAGTGAGACAATGCCAATGGAGAAGCACGTGCTGGTGTGCGACTGGGTGTCCGAAGATCTCGATCCGGAAAGGGAACGGCTCGGGCGAGCGGGGATTGCGCTTTCCTCGTCGGGAATCGCGGTCACCGATTCAGTGGATGAGAAGCGGTGCAAACTGAAGCAGGCGATCGCCTCGGTGCCTCGCATCGACGCGCTAATGTTCTGCATCGCCCCCATAGATGCGGAGATCATCGGCCTGCTTCCGGGCAGTTGTAAACTGCTGCAGCGATATGGTACGGGTCTCGACAACGTCGACCTAAAAGCGGCTGCCGAACGCGGCATGAGCGTCCGCAATACGCCGCAGTACTGCGTCGAGGAAGTGGCGGTCCACGCCATGGGCATGTTGCTGGCCCTGCACCGCCAGATTGGATCGACGCAGGAGCGGCTGCTCTGCGGGGAGTGGTCGCTGAAACCACCGGCTCCCATCCGGCGGTTGAGCAGGCTGAGGCTGGGAGTGCTGGGATTCGGCCGCATCGGCCGCAAGTTGGGTGAACTGATGCGGTCCTTGGTGCGAGACGTGGTCTATTTCGACGAAGTGGAGGCCGCTGGGATCGACTGGGCTGCGCGGATTGGGCGGGAAGAGCTGCTGAGAACGGCGGATCTGGTTTCGCTGCACCTGCCGCTGACGCCTCAGACGCGCTGTATCATCAACGCCGAGACCCTAGCGATGATGAAGAAGTCCGCCTTGTTGGTCAACGCGGCGCGCGGTGCCCTGGTCGACTCTGAGGCGTTGGCTGCGGCCCTGAACGAGGGACGGCTCGGCGGTGCCGGCCTAGACGTTTTCGAACCGGAGATCCTTCCCAGCGACTCCCCGCTGCGGACGGCGGCGAATATCCTGCTGACGAGCCATACGGCTTGGTATAGCGAGGATTCGGTTCAGGACGCGCGGGTCGAGGCCGTGGAGAGTGTGATAGAAGTGCTCGGCGAAGGGGAGTAGGTACCAGGCTCACCCGACTACACCTCCGGCAGCGGCGCTGTGTCTCCGACCTCCTGCTGCCACAGCCGCAAGCGCGCCGCCATCCAGCGCACGCGGTCGCGGTGCTCGGGCCGGTCGAAGAGGTTGGTGATCTCCGCCGGGTCTTTGTTCAGGTCGAACAGTTCCCCCTGATCTGCGGCGCACAGGGTCAGCTTCCAGCGGTCCGCGGTGACGACGCTGCGCCACGGCGCGGTCTTGAGCAGGTTGAGTTGGCGCACTCGTTCGGCCGGCATGGTGTGCGACTCGGAGGCCGATGTCAGGTCGCGGTCGCCGACGCCGTTGTGCTGGATGAACACGTCGTTGTCGCTCAGATCGGCCTCACCCCTGAGCACGGCCGCGCGACTGACCCCGGTCAGGCAGTCGGGCACTTTCTGCCCCATCAGCTCGAGCAGCGTGGGCACGAAGTCGATCTGGCTGAAGTTGCCGGCGATGCGGCGCTGGCCCTCGTGTAGCCACGGTGCCCGCACCAGCAAGGGCACCCGGGACGCCTCCTCGTAAGGAGAGCGCATCTCCACGTGACCGTGGGTGCCGACCATCTCGCCGTGGTCGCTGGTGAACACGACGATCGTGTTGTCCCGCAGTCCCATCTCGTCGATGGCGTCTAGGATGCTGCCCACCATGCCGTCGACCAGCGACACGCAGCCGTAGTAGTTGGCCAGCATGCGCCGGCATCCCGCATCAGTGGTCAGATCAAAGCCGCCGTTGTGCACGGCCTGCATCCAGAACTCCGCCCGGATCCGATTGAACAGCGAGTGTCCCTCCGGGTAGGTGCGGAAGGTCTCGTCGACCGGCATGGTCTCGGGGTCGTAGAGGTCGTTGTAGGGACTGGTAAAGGGCGGGTGCGGCTCCTTGGAGCTGACGTAGAGGACAAAGGGCCGCTCGGCGTTACGCTCGATGAACGCCGCCGCCTGCTGACCGAGCCAAGTGGCCATGTGATACTCCGCGGGCAACTCGGCGCGGAAGTCGTCGGAGAACATCCCGCCCGCGGGGTGCTTGGCGTCGGGCGCAAAGCCCTTGTCGACGAGCCAGTGGTGGTAGGGAGACAACTGTTGCTCGAGCCCGTCGCTGGTGTACTGGCGCCACCAGCTATCGAAACAGGCGATCCACTCGTCAAAGCCGTGCTGCCTTTGGATCTCATTGCCGAGGTGCCACTTGCCGATATACCCGGTGTGGTAGTCGTCGGTGAGCATCTCGGCGATGGTCGGCACGTCGTCGGGTAGGATGTGCAGGTTCACTGGCATGCCGGCGTCGACTGGGTAGAGCCCGCACATGATGGAGGCGCGAGACGGACAGCAGACCGCTTGGGTGACGTAGCAGTTGTCAAAGACGAGGCTCTCTTCGGCCAGCCGGTTCAGGCGCGGGACTTGGATCCAGTCGTTGCCGTAGCAGGCCAGCGTGTCGCGGCGTTGCCGATCCGGGAGCATAAAGACGAGGTTCGGGCGCTTGGGTGCCTGTGCCATGCAAGTCTCCCTTTAGCGAGGCTCAATGCCCGTGCCGACCCCGCCGGAGGTTTTCAGACGCAGACGGCTTCTCAGGCCGATTGCATTGAAGTAGGCGCGATGATTTGGCATACTTACTGCGGATCAAAGTAAATGCCCTACTGGAATTACCTCATTGCGTTCAGCTGCTTTCTTGCCCGTGGCTATTTCGTGCACTGCATGAAGGATATCGGCGGAATAATACCGATTGCCGCACGAATCGCAGACGCCTATGGCGACATCTTCCAGAATCACAAATCTATTTTTGTGCTTGAACGCCTCATGCGCGACAAGACGTGGTTTAACCGTTCCGTCGCAGTATTCGCAATTGTATCCGTACATGGCCCTTATTCCTCGAGTTCATAACTTAGATTATTCTTGGCCTGTCTCCAAGCAGATCTCCTTGAGATGGCCATCGCCAAGAGGTGAAGTGTAAGAGCGCCACCGATCGCTCCTACTTGACCTGATAGAAATTATAGACTAAGCTTAGCTAAGTCATAAAAGGAGCCGGAGCTATGCAGATCACCAATATACACCAGGCCAAAAGTCAGCTTTCGCGCTTGATCGAACGCGTGTTGCAGGGGGAAGAGATCGTCATCGGACGGGCGGGTAAGCCAGTGGCTAAACTGGTTCCCTACGTCCAGCCTTACCGTCCCCGCAAGGGCGGACAGTGGCGTGGCCGGATCGAAATGGCCGAGGACTTCGACGCGTTGCCCGAGGAATTGGAAGCGGCTTTCAAGGGTGAAAAGCCGTGAAATTGCTGCTCGATACCCACGTGCTGCTGTGGTGGCTGGACGATCCCGATCTGCTCACCCCTCCGGCTCGGGCGGCCATTGCCCGGGATAGCAATGCGGTCTTCGTCAGTGCGGCGGTGGTCTGGGAAATAGCCATCAAAAAGGCCCTAGGCAAACTCCGGGCTCCCGATGATCTGGAAGCAGTCATGGAAGAAGAGCGCTTTCAACCTCTGTCCATCGCCGTGCCGCACGCCTTGGCCTTGGCTTCCCTGCCGTCCGTCCACCAGGATCCCTTCGACCGCATCCAGGTGGCGCAAGCGCAATTGGAGAGCTTGACTCTGGTGACGCGGGATACTCGCCTCCAACAGTACGGCGTCCCCTATATCGACGCCTGAACTTCAATGCCTTATTGAGGAGGAACCATGGACAATTTGACTAAACGCACCTTGGGTCGCACGGGGCTCGAGGTCACCCAACTCGGCTTTGGAGCGGCTGAGCGCGGCTTGCCGGATGAGGCGGAGTACGACGGTCAGGCCGGCAGCGTCTTGAATGCGGCCCTCGATGCGGGGATCAACCTCGTTGACACGGCCCCGGATTACGGCGCGAGCGAGGGGCGGGTCGGCAAGTACCTCGGCCATCGCCGCGACGAGTTTTTCCTTGCTACCAAGTGTGGCTGCAACATCGACGAGGATGGCAACAGGCTGGACCCAAACCACCTGTGGACGGCCGAGCGCCTGCGCACCAACATCAACCAGAGCCTGCGCCGCCTAAAGACCGACTGCGTGGATCTGCTACAGATGCACAATCCCACCGTGGAAGATGTTGAGTTGGGAGGACTGATCGAAGTGCTTGAGGATATTCGACAGGCGGGAAAGACTCGTTTCATCGGCGTGTCTTCCACGCTGCCGCACTTGGCCGCGTTCGTGGAGTCGGGTGCGTTTGATGTGTTTCAGATTCCCTACTCCGCCCTTGAGCGCCAGCACGAAAGGATGATTCAGCAAGCGGCCGACGTCGGCGCTGGCATTCTCATTCGCGGCGGCATTAGCTTGGGCCACCGAGCCAATGAGGAACGCGAATCGAAGTGGGAGCAGTCCGGTCTCGACGAACTCATCGGCGGGATGAGTCGCCACGAGTTTATCCTGCGCTTCACCCTTGCGCATCCAGCGTGCCACACAACGATTGTCGGCACGACGAACCTCGAACACATGAAGTCCAATGTTGCTGCGGCCTTGGCAGGTCCATTGCCCGCGGATCTCTACGCAGAGGCAAAGGCTCGGCTGGCGAGTATTGGCGAGGAGCCGGAATAGCTCTATCTGGCCTGGGAGCAGAGTCTCGTAAGCCTATGCACTGGAATTCCCTAGACAAGCTCGTCGAGGAGTGCGCTTTCTCCGGCGTCGTCCGTGTTCGGCGACATGGCCAGACAATGTACGAGAGAGCTGCAGGGTTTGCCGATCGCGCCAACTCCATCGCCAACACCGCCGAGACGCGCTTTGGCATCGCTTCTGGAACGAAGCTGCTGACGGCATTGACCGTGGGTCGTCTCATCGACGCGGGTCGGCTGGCATTGACTACGCAAGTGCGCGACTGCGTCTCAGTGGAGTTGCCGGATTACTCAGCGGCCATCACCATCCAGCATCTGCTTACCCACACCTCTGGGATTCCCGATTATTACGACGAAGAGCTCATCGAGGATTTCGACAATTTCACCGTCGGCATACCCTGGTACGAGCTAAGAGGTCCGAAGGACTATCTGCCGGTGTTCCCACAACGGGAGATGAAGTTTGCACCGGGGGAAGGGTTCTCGTACTGCAACAGCGGTTACATCCTGCTAGGTATAGTGGTAGAAGAGATAACGGGAAAGCGCTTTCAGGACGTCGTCGCCGAGGAGATCCTCGGACCAGCGAGAATGGATCGCTCTGGATTCTTCGCCATGAACCAACTGCCAGAATGCACGGCTCTTGGCTACATCGAAGACGGAGATAGCTGGCGGACGAACATCTACAACCTGCCCATTGTTGGGGCTTCGGACGGCGGTTTGGTCTCGACGCTGGCAGACATCGCGGCTCTCTGGGACGGGTTCTGGAACGGCGAGATCGTCTCCGAGGAATTGGTGCGCACCTTCAGTGCGCCTTTCGCCAATGCCAACGGCGATTCCGGTCTCCACTACGGACATGGAATGTGGATTCGCAGACGCGCAGACGGAACTCTCCAGCACTATATCATGGGAGCGGATCCCGGTATTTCCTGCAAGTCTGCCATTGACTGTCAGCGGCAGTTGGACTACGCGGTTCTTGCGAACACTTCCGAAGGCGCGTGGCCGATTGCAAGGGCTATCGACGACGTTCTCGGAAAAGAGAAATAAAGCGATTGGGGGCCCTAACTGAGCATGGCGCGTTCTTCGTCGCTCATGTCGAGGATGTAATCGGGGACTTGCGTCTGATGGTAGCCGGGTGCGTGGGCTTGGAAGGATGGACTGTACTTGTAGATCAGCGAGCGGCGCTGGTGTTTGCCCTGCCATACTAGCGTGCCGTGGGTCAGTGCTTCGGTGAAGATAATGGCGTCGCCGGCTTGGCTGTGGATCTCTTTGACGTACTCGCGGTGTTCTTCGTACAGGGACAGCTTCTCGGGCAGGGGGTAATTGGCTTTGTGGGATCCGGGTATGACCGCTAGGCCGCCGTCGCCGGGGCCTTCGTCGGCTAGCTGGAATTCGACTGCGGTCAAACCGCAGAACATCTGGCCGTATTTGAAGGTGTAGGTCTGCGAGAAGTCTTGGCGCTCAACGCCGCCACCGTGGAGGTAGTGGCCGCCGTCGCCTTTGTCCATGGCAATGAGCAAGGGGCCGTGGTCTAGACGGTAGCCGCCGCCGAGCAATTCGTTGAGATAGGGCTGGATTTTGGCGTGGACGAGTAGGTCGCGAAAAGGCTCGCAGTGCGGGCGTTCCCATTCCAACATGCCCTCCATCCACTTTTGCTTGTTCGCGCCGCCGAGAACCTTGGAGTTTCCTTCAAGGGTGCGCTCGGTCTGGAAAAAGCGGTCGGCGTGGGCGTCGATGGCGGCGTTGCAGCGGTCCACTTCCTCTTGGCTCAACACCCCTTTGAGGTGGACGAAGCCTTTGAGGTCGAAGAAGAATTTATCGTCGTCGTTCATAGGGCTTTGGGTTAGCTTTTAGCGCGGCGGTCGGAGGAGGGCTTGTTGCTCCGGCGTCATGTCTTGGACGTAGGGCGGATACGATACTTCGGAGATAAGGGGGACGCGGGTTTGGTAGCGCGGGCAGTAGGAATAGAGCAGGGTGCGGCGCTGATGGTCCGCCTGCCAGACTAAGGTGCCGTGAATGGTGGTTTCGGCGAAGATCACCGCGTCGCCGGTGCGCACGTTGACTTCGACGACTTCGTCTTGGAAATCCTCGCAATCGCGCAGTGCTTCGGGAATCGGATAGTTGGCTTTATGGCCGCCGGGAACTACGGCCAAGCCGCCGGCGCCAGGGCCTTCGTCGGCCAGTGGGAATTCCACTAGGGTCAGGCTGTTGTAGATCTTGCCGAATTTCCAGTGATAGGTCAGCGAATAGGACAGCCGATCGAGTTGGCCGCCGTGGAGGTAGTGACCGGCGCAGCCTTTGTCCATCACAATTAGTCGCGGCCGGGTGGCCATGTGATAGTCGCCGATTATTTCGCGCAAGTAGGGTTTGAGGCGAGGGTGTACCATCAATTGGCGGAAGGGTTCGCAGTAGGGGCGCTTCCAGGCGACCATCTCATCGCTCCAGCGCTGCCGGACGTCGCTGGCTAGGGCCTTGGACTCGCCTTCGAAGCGGCGCTCGTGGACCTCGATCTGGTTGTCGTAGTGATCGATGGCTTCGTTGCAGCGGCGGATGGTGTCTGGATCGACGACATCTCTGAGGACGAGGTAGCCGTTGAGGTCAAAGAAATACTTTTCGTCGTCTGTCATGCTTTACCCTTGGAAGCTCTTGACACGCCAATTCTACAGCATCACAAAGAATAGAAGCAAAGTCGGTGCCCAACAAGGCATCCGGCGTTATCGTCCCTGCCATTTGCCGCCGAAGTGAATTGAGAAGAGGGACTAGGCGGGACTATACCCTTGACGGATGCACTAAGGTCATATATCGTGAGATATATCATTTTCCTAGGAGGAGAAAACGATGAGTAAAACACCGGATTACAAAGGTATTGCCAAGGTGTTCTGGAGCGGTCGCAGTCAGGCCATTCGCTTACCAGCGCCCTGTCGATTCGAAACCTCCGAAGTTGAGATAGTCAAGGAGGGCAACCAGCTCACCCTGCGTCCTCGTGGAAAAAACTGGCGAGCGTACTTCGACTCTGACTCGCGTGGCTCCTTACCAGCACGACACCAACCGCCGCTCGATGCGCGGGACGATATTCGCTGATGTACATGCTGGATACCAATATCTGCATCTACGTCATCAACGAGCGGGATGATGCCCTGTGCGTGCGTTTTGAAGCGCACTCCGCCGAGATCTGCATCTCCTCGATCACGTACGCGGAGCTTTGTTACGGGGTCGCCAATTCGGCACGCATTGCGGAAAACTCGCGCGAGTTGGAGGCGTTTCGTCTCGATCTTGAGATTCTGCCCTTCGGCGTGGATGCGGCGGCGCATTACGGCGAGATTCGCCACGCGCTCAGGCAGAGCGGTCAACCCATCGGCGCGAACGATCTCTTCATCGCGGCACATGCCCGCAGCCTAAATGCGACCCTCGTTACGAACGACCAAGGCGAATTCGGCCGCGTACCAAAACTACGGGTGGAGAACTGGTCTCGATCCTGACCTCCCGGACCTTCGACGACCGACTGGACAATCAACTCGCAGTAGGGGGGCTCCCAGGCGACCATCTCGTCACTCCAGCGCTGTCGGATGTCGTTGGTCAGGGCCTTGGACTCGCCTTCGAAGCGGCGCTCGTGGATCTCGATTTGGCGTCGTAGTGATCGATGGCCTCGTTGCAGCGGCGGATGGTGTCTGGATCGACGACATCCCTGAGGACGAGATAGCCGTTGAGGTCGAAGAAGTGCTTTTCGTCGTCTGTCATGCTCTACTCTTGGTAATGAGCTGCTCTGAAAATACAACCCTCGTGCCAGCGTGAGGTGCACGTCGTTGGAGAATTAACGATGAGTAGGGCAAGTGGGTGAGATTAGCCACTCAACGCCCCCCATATTGCGATGCCGACCACCAGCCCCCAACATAAGAACATAATAGCGAGAAATATCCGCACATCTTTTTCGTCGCGGAGGTGGTCAGATCGCCAAGCAGTTTTCCAAGGACGCTTCTTGGGTTTGGGAAATCGAGGAGATTTGGACATGGTAATTCTTTCGTCGGTTGAAAGTAGCCCACTACCTTACTCTTAGATTTTTTCTAGTAAATTCACTCTGGTGCTGGTTGCAAGCTGTCCAGTGCCTCTTGGAGAGCGGTGGTCAGGACCTCGGGCTCATCCGTGCCGATGCGGCAGGTCTTGCCGCTCTTCATTTTCAGCTCCACCGCCTCCACTCCCGAGACATTGTAGAGCCAGCCGTGGGGAGTCAGGCGGATGCCCAAGCCGTAGATCCAGGGGTTGCTCACCGGTCGGCAGGTGTCGATTTGATCGAGGGGGAAGCGCTTGCGGATCAGGCCGATGCCAAAGCGGATGCGGAGGTACTCGGCATCGATCTCGACCGTCAGGCTGGCGAACAGGGCCAAGACTATGGCGAGGAATACCACTATGCTGCCTAGCAGCGCGATGGTGGCTGTTTCGACCATCCACGCGGACGCGGGCAGGACGGCCAGCGGTATGGCGGCTGAGGCGATGAGGATGACGATGCCTGTACCGATGGTGACGACGATGACCTTGCCGAACTGGGTGTGGCGATAGGTGTTCACTGCATCTGATCCTGCCAGGGCTTGATCCACAGGCCCGTCAGCTTGCCGTCTTGGTCGAGGACAACGCGCACTTCGGGTGATGCGGTACTGTACCGGCCTTTGAAGCGGTGGATCAGCAGGTGCGGCTGGCTTTCTATGGAGTGGGTCTCGACGAAGTCTAGGCCCTCAAAGGTGCCGAAGAGTTGCCGGAGTTGTTGGTAGCTGTGGCGCTGGACCTCCGCGGTAAAAGCTCTGCGAAATTTATCGGTGGCCTCCTCTGGTCCCAAGGCTTCAAAGCTACCCTGCTCGTGGGCTTGGAGGATCTGGGTGGCCAGTTGTGCAGCCAGATGGTGTTGTTCGGACTCTGTGCGAAGATGTTTCATTTCTGACTCCTCTGGAGTGGCCAGTTGTGCGGCCAGATGGCGTTGTTCGGACTGGACGGGTGCGCTGGCAACGGTCTGGGAGGTTGCGGTTCCCGGCAGCAGGCGTCCCGCTGCTCCGGTGGCGATCTCGCCTATGGCGATGGCGGCGATGAATACGGCAATGGCCCGACCACCGGCGACATTGCACGAAACGGCAAAGGCGCGGTACATCAGTAGTACTATCCAGACTAGCAGCAGTATCAGCACTAGGCCTACCGAACTTAGGAGGGCAAGCTGCGCGATGGAGAGATTCGAACTGCCTTGGGCAATCAAAGCCGTGATAAGGTCGCGAAAGGGTGGCAACATCACGATCAGGGCTATGAGCAGCCCAGGAGCCCGGGCTAGGGCTTGGGTGCCGAAGACATCGATGGGGCGCACGTGGCTGCGGCTAATCAGGCGGCCGCCGATGTAGAGCAGGGCACTGAGGATGGCCCAGGCCATGAGGCCCTGCGCTATGGCGTGCCAGAGCGGGGCTGGGTCCGTGCGCTGGAAGGAAATCACGCCTGTGAAGCGATAATCGAAGATGCCGCCAAGCCAGGCAGTCAAAACAGTACATGCTAGGCCCCAGGCTAGGGCTTGGCCGCCGGCCAGGAAGTGAAAGGGATTGAACAGCCACAGGTGCCAAGCTGAGGTCGTGCGGGTTTGGAGAGCGTCCATGGCGAGCTTCTTTCTATGAAATGCGCGTCACTCTTGCTCGACTTTGCCGAGATCGTCCTTTGGACTTCCCGCCTCCTCCAACGGTCCCAGTTGCTCGACGAGGGCGTCGAGGCGGTTGCGCAGAGTGGGGTAGGAGACACCGTAGAGTTTGGCCATGTGCTTGAGATTGCCGCCGGTCTGGAGGAAGCAGAGCACAAAGGTCTGGTCCTCTGGGGCAAGGCGGGCCAACGGCGGCAGGTCAAAACCGCCTAGCACGGCCGTATCGCACTCGGTACAGTCTAGGCGGGCGACCTGCAGGGCCGCGGAACAAGCCGGGCAATGGGTGGGCAAGCGTGGATTTTGCATTGGATCAGTATGATTCATTTTTATTCAATTAATTTTTGAATAAGTTAAAATATAATTATATATTACGCAATATAAATTTTGAAATATACATTCAAATGAATGGCGAGCTATACGCCGCGCTCCGGAAGCAGCAGCGATTCGACAAGGGATCTGTCGCTTACCGGGAAATCCTTGCCACGAGGGTAGGTTCATGGCATCTTACCCGAACTAGTGAAGTGGCGTCATCTGTAACTGCTACCGCTCCACGCTAATAAATCCCTTGAATCAAGGCTTTGTGACCATGAGGAAGCTGGCGCTCGTTTTCGTTGCGGTGTTCATGTACGCGCCTTCTCTCCAGGCCCAAGATCAACGGCTCGAACTTCCAACCTATCACCTGACCGTCGATCCCGCCGACCTGAGTGCCCTCTACCAGTCCCCCTTCAGCGATGTCCGCTATCCCGCCCAATTTTCCTTCGCGGGAGAGGTCCTCGAGTGCGAGGTGCGATTCCGGGGCGGGAGGGGGTCTCGCAGGGACCCGAAGAAAAGCTGGAAGGTCTGGTTTGAGGATTCATCCAATCCGGTTGGAGTCAGGGAGCTCAACCTCAAGGCGGAATACTCGGATCTCTCGTTGATGCGCAACGCGCTGGCCATGAGGTTGTATCAGTTCATCGGCCATTCAGCGCCGAATACCGAGCACATCAGCCTGATGGTCAACGATGACTTCATGGGCGTCTTCGTCCAGATAGAGGAGCCTGAACAGGATCTTCTGCGGCGGTACGACTACGAGCTCGGAAGTCTCTACAAAGCCGAGGATCACGGTGGGAGTACAGCGCCATTGCTGGATTACGACACCTACCTTTCTTCGTGGAACAAGAAGGTGGGAGGTGAATCCGACTATATCAATGGGCAGCGGCTATTCAATCAGCTTCTCTATCTGACGTATGAGGATTTTGCAGAGCGGGTTCCCCTCCTGATGGATGTGGAGAATGTGCTGCAATACTTTGCGGTCGCCTATGCGATCTCCAGTACAGACGCCGTGACGAAGAATATGCTACTCTATTTCGACCCGAGGGGGCGCTTGCAGCAAATCTTCCCCTGGGATCACGACGCTTCCTTCGGCAATCACTGGACCGGAGAATACCAGCCCTACTTTGAAACGGTCTCCGAATACCCCAATCTGAACCACCATCTTCTATTTCAGAGGTTGATGGAATACGACGCCTGGCGCGAGTCGTTCTGGAGCAAGGTTAGCTTCGTCATCGAGCACGGATTCGCCGGGGTGGAGGCCGAGATCGATTCAACGTACGAGTTGATCAAGTCGGACGTTTATCTGGACGGAGCCAAGCTTGGCACTAACGCCGAATTTGACGATGAAATCTCGCGTCTGAAAGGCTTTCTGGCGGCGAGGAGATCGTTCCTGATGGATTTCCCCTTTGTCGAAAAGAAAAAGAATCTTCTAGCGGACTTGTACTGCTCCGATCCGTTTCCCTCACCCAATGCCGATGATCGCGGCGTGGTGTTTCGAGCCACTTCGCGCAGCCCCCAAGCCGTCGTGGTCGAATACATCACGGATTTGTCGTCCTACAAGACACGGGGAGAAGAGATCACGGTCAAGCAACTCGCGCTGTTCGACGATGGTCAACACGATGATCTACAGGCGGGGGACCTCGTCTACGGCAATCGTCTCGTGCTGCCCAAAAACTACACGGGCCTCGTGCCCTATTCTTTCAGGGCCGGAGGCTACAGCTATCCCTCCAACGGGCTATACTACATCAATTACAGGGCCACGAAGACGTTCGCTTTGAATGTGAATCACGCCGGTATCGAGGGGTATCGACACTTGCAGATAGGAGACGTTCATCGGATACGCGATGAATATTTCATCGAGATCATCAATGCCGGTGAGTTGAATCTGAACCTTTCCTACTGCAGCTTTGAAGCCGGGGAGTATTTCAACCGCTTCATGTTCCCGCCCGGGACGAACATCGAGGCGGGCACCAGCCTGATCCTTTCCTCGAACAGAGATGCCGCCGGGGATCTGTTTCCGGACTCGCCCGTCTTCGGCAACCTTTTTTTCGCTGTCTCGCCGGGCGACACGATGAAGCTTTTGACGCCCACACTGACGGTGATCACGGCTCGCGTCAACGAGACCTACAGCACTGTCGAGCTTCCGATACCATCCATTGTGATCAACGAAATCAACTATCATTCAGCGGATGATCTGGATACGGGAGATTGGGTCGAGTTGTACAATCCCAACGATGCTTCCGTCGATCTTTCCGGTTGGAACTTTCAAGACGGCGATGACGACCATTCCTTTGTGCTGCCCAGTGGGACGCTCATCGAGCCGCGCGGATTTCTGGTGTTGTGCCGAGATGGTGCGGCTCTCGAATCCCTCCTTGGGATCTCTTGTGTCGGAGACTTCGATTTCGGATTGAAGAACAGTGGAGAGCTGGTTCGCCTCTCCGACAGCGATGGATTACTGGTCGATTCTGTCACCTACCTAGACGACAGTCCGTGGCCGGTGGAGGCGGACGGCGACGGTCCTACGCTGGAACTGCTTCACTATAGCCTGGACAATGCGGACCCCATGCACTGGCAGGCTTCCATCCCGGTGGGGGGCACTCCGGGTCGGGCCAACAGCGTGTTGGCGTCACCTACATCTGTCGCGAGCGAGACGGACGAGGGCACACCGCGGTCGTTCAACCTCTTGCAGAACTATCCCAATCCCTTCAATAGCGAAACCCACATCGCCTTTCACCTACCGCGAACGGAGCATCTTTCTCTGGAAATCTTCAGCGTGACCGGCCAATTGGTGGCCACCCTGATGGAGGGCGTTTATCGAGCGGGCAGACACCGGATAGCCTGGGACGGCCGGAACGATCGAGGAGAGTCCGCTGGTTCCGGGATATTCTTCTATCGGTTGACGACGGAAACCTTGCAGTCAACGCGAACCATGGTCCTCGTCAAGTGATGGGGGCGTTAGGATACGACTCACACCGCACGAAGTTTAGGCCTCCCGTCCGCTGGCTGACAGGCTGCTGACGACCAGTAGCGCGGCTTTCTCCTTATACAGTGAATAAGTGAATGTAGCGCATCAGAGCTAAGTCCTGATGCTGGCTAGCTCACTAGGGCAACAGTCTGGAGAGGAATAATTATGAACGAACTCGCATTGGCGGATGATTTCCAGTTCGACGCGCAGGGTTTTCTCATGCTGCGCAACGTCTTTGACGCCGAGCGCTGCCGGCGCTACCTCGAAGAGCTGGAGCGGCTGTTCGAGCGTAAATACGATGACCCTTGGCTGCACGACGGGGTGCGCGGGCAGACGACGGTGCAGATCTCGGAAGGCCAGCGGCGGATCAACGGCCTGCCGCTGTGGACGGAAGTGTTTGACGAGGTCATCAGCTTTGCGCCGGCGGTGGAGCGCCTGCAGCGTTGGATGCAGCATCCCCAGCTCGTCAACACGTGGGCCATTGAGAAGACGGAGGGGACGCCTTGGGGCGGGTGGCACCGGGGGTTAAATCCAGATGATTACACCGTGCGCCGGGGGCAGATCCGCACGCGCATGTTGAATTGCGTGTACTTTCTGACGGACAACGATGAAGAAGACGGCTGCCTAACGGTGGTGCCCGGGGCGCACAAGTCGGAGATCGATCTGCCCATGGCCGAGTACCGGGGCCGCGATTTGCCCGGGGCCGTGCGGATCACTGGGAGGGCGGGGGATATGGTCATGTTCTCGGAGACGCTGCTCCACACCGGCGCGACAAAGAGTTCATCCCGCCAGCGCACGAATCTCTATTTCAATTACATCGACGCCACCTACAACCCGGCGATGCGGGAACTGCTGGCGGGGAATCAAGGCAATGTGAATCACTACGTGTTCCCACCGGCAGTGCGCTCTCGCTTCGACGAGACTCAGCGCGAGCTTACGGCGTGGATGGAGTGGCAGCGCACGGCACCGGCGTCGAGCAAGTGATTAACAGACGATAAAGGGGAATCACTTGACGAATATACCACCTTCCTCGCCAGAGGAAGTCTTGGCCGAAGGGGAAGTGCAGGAACGACGGGACGCGCTCCGGCGCATGGTTCAAGAAGCCTTTGCGGCCGAGGATTTAGGCACCCTGCGTCTCATTCTCAACGATCATCATCCCACGGACTTGGCCGATTTGTTCCGCCATCTAGACGATGAGGAGCAACCCGTAGCATTGCAGACCTTGGCCGAGCCGCTGGCCGCTGCGGTCTTGGCTGAGATGGACGCGGATATCCTACGCGAGGTGGCTGAAGATCTGCCCGCTGACGATTTGTCGGGATTGGTCGATGAAATGGCCCCCGACGATGCGGCCGATGTTTTGGGCGACCTGTCCGAGGAGCAGAGTGCCGAAGTCCTCGATTTGCTCGAAGGCGAGGAAGCGGGGCAGGTGCGCGATTTGTTGGCTCATCCCGAGGATACGGCTGGCGGGCTGATGACTTCGCGCTTTATCGCTGTGTCCGAGGATATGAGCGCAGCCCAGGCCACAGAGCAGGTGCGGGCTTGGGCCGAAGACGAAGACGAGGTGTTCTATCTCTATTTGACCGATCAAGAGGGGCTACTGAGTGGCTTGGTGCCGCTCAAACGGTTGTTGTTGGCCGCGTCCGACGCGCCGGTTGGCACCTTGGCCAATCGCAGTCCGATCGCGGTGCGGAGCGATATGGACCAGGAGGAGATTGCCTATATCTTCGCCGAGTACGATTTGTTGGTATTGCCGGTGGTCGATGATGCAGGACGCTTGGTGGGCGTGGTGACTGTGGACGACATCTTCGACGTGATCGAAGAGGAGACCACCGAGGATATGTACGAGATGGCGGCCATTCCCTCGGAGGAGCGCACGGATCGCCCGGCTGTGGGCGTGGTGCGTCTGCGGTTGCCGTGGCTGTTGGTTTGCTTGGGGGGCACTTTGCTCGCGGGCGCGGTGATCGAGGGCTTTGACGATACCCTTTCCAAGGTTCTTGCCCTGTCTTTTTTCGTGCCGGCGGTCATGGCTATGGGCGGCAATACGGGCATCCAGACTGCCACGGTGACTGTGCGTAGCTTGGCTGTTGGTCAGGGGCAATGGGGTTTGGTGGGCCGCGAATTGCGGGTGGCTTTGGGTTTGGGGAGTATTCTGGGCGTTTTGTCTTGGGGCGTGGCTAGCTGGTGGACTGGCGATGCGCTTTTGGGGGGATGTGTGGGAGCGGCGATGGGTGCGGCGGTGGTGTTGGCGGCGGTGATGGGTGCTGTGGTGCCGTTGGTGTTCCGCCGCATTGGGGTCGATCCGGCTGTGGCTTCGGGGCCGCTGATCACGACGCTTAACGATGGGTTGTCGCTGCTGCTTTATTTTGGGATTGCGGCGTTTTTCTTGTAGGGGTGATGGGGGCATATTCTCTCGCTTAGTAGTGAGTTGATCCTGATGCGAGTTGATAGGGAACAAACCGTGCTCCGGACACTCTTGAGGACTTGCAAACGATCATCGGGGTTTTACCTGATCTTTGCGTGCGCTTAGCGCCTCACATTTTACCGGTATGATCCAACGCAATTATTGAGGACAGCGCATGTGAGCAAATCTTCACACTCCTGTGTACTGTCCAACCCATTTCATAGAGCGAGTTCACACAAGTACATCAGAGGTGGGAACCGGTGGCCCGCAAATTGCAGTGGAACCGGCACCATGCCGAGAGGCACACTATCTGCATGCCTGCGTACCGGAAAAGGAGCCACTCACGTGCCACCTAGTGTACCCGTGCTCTATGAGCGGTCAACTCGCATTGTCTGAGGTGGTCGACCTTGCTCACCCGAGTGTTTTCCGCCGATCTGTCATCCGAGTACTGTCGAGGGACATGCAGAAGACCATCAAGGGCCTTACTGCACCTTTGCAGGCGCTCAGCGTCTTGACAGAGAATCCCAAAAGGGGCCTTATTTTACCTAATACGTTAGTTATGCAACCTAGGCAGCTTTCTCTATTCCCCAAACCGCCAGCCATCATGCCAGGCACGATCCGTGAAAAACTTATCGCGCTGCTCGCTGATGATCTCGATTTCCATTCGGCCAACAGCAATTATGCGTCGCATCAATTTCATTCATTTCCAGCCAAATATCCGCCTCAACTGCCCCAGAAATTCATCGCCGCGTTAACCGAACCTGGGGATGCGGTGCTTGATCCTATGATGGGGTCCGGCACGACACTGGTCGAAGCATTATTGGCAAAACGTCAGCCTATCGGTTTTGACACAGACCCCTTGGCCGTTAGGATCACGAAGGTAAAGACGACACCGCTCGATAAGCGGAAAGTCCTGGAAGCAGGTAATGCGCTTCTTAGTAAGGCGCACTTGCTGTCTCACGATCAACGTCGTTTGCTAAGAGAGGAATATCATCAAGATTGGGATGTCAATACCTCTAAGTTTGTCGAGTATTGGTTTGATAAGGAGACTCAGAACGATCTGTGCGTACTCATGAGAGAGATTCGTCGAATATCGGGTGAGTCCGACATTCAGTTGAGTCCCGCCGAAGCTCTGGTGGCATTTTTCGAGATCGTATTCTCCGCGATTATAATCACGAAGTCAGGCGGTGTTTCCTTGGCGCTCGATTTAGCCCACACCCGACCACACCGAGCGAAGATTATATACAATATGAAAGGTGATCTTCTGTGGGGAAAAGAACAATTACATCAGCAGTGCTCCCGGCTCCAATTCATATCAAAGAAATTGCGGTCAGTATTTGACGAATTTTCCGACCGATTTCAGAGAAATGTTGCCAATCTACCACTCCCGGAGCCTGATTATCTACGACCCGTTATCGAATATGGTGATGCGCAGAGATTACCTTTATCCGACGATTGCATCGATTTGATTGTTACCTCTCCACCATATGCGTCCAATGCGATTGACTATATGCGCGCCCACAAATTTTCTCTGGTTTGGATGGGGTTTTCGGTGAATGACCTTGGCAAAAGGCGGAGCCAAACGATTGGTGGCGAATCAACCGCCGGTGTAGTTTTCGACGATTTGCCTTCTGATACCCTTAAAGTTGTAGAGGAAGTTGCCAAGCTCGATGCCAAGAAAGGGAAAGTGTTACACCGGTATTACTCTGAGATGACCCGTGTGCTACGTGAGATGCATCGTGTTCTCAGGCCCGGGAAGGCTGCAATTGTAGTAGTAGGAAGTTCAGTCATGCGTGGGCGCGATACCGAAACGGGTCATTGTTTAGCCGACATCGGACGCGCGATAGGGTTTGATGTTCCCGCTATAGGGATCAGAAATTTGGATAGAAACCGTCGCATGCTCCCGGCTGGCGCTACGCTCAATCAGTCTTCTCAGATTCAACAGCGTATGCATCAAGAGTATGTCATCGGATACATAAAACCCCAAAGGTTGAAATCTGATGGATGAAATCGTAAAACTACGTGAGCAATTTCAACGAGCAGTCTGTCTAGAGGTGATATTTTTGAAGGATTCGAAGGATGGTCAAGCACCTAGCATTGCCGATATCGATAGCAATCTTAGCCGCTCATTGGCACGTAGTATTACTAATGCATTAGGTTACCCCGTTAGCACTGACAAAATCAAACCTCAGACTGCTGGCCGTAATTTCGAAACAGCCGTCAGAGATTATGTTCAATCGGCTATGAGGGTCCTTGCCCATCTGCGTCCGGCCGACTGGATCTATTCTGTCCATAGCGATATATCGGAATTTTTCCAATATCGGCATTTAGCCACGCTGAAGGAATTGGTCGAAAAAAATAAGGACGTTTATACAGCGTTGGGTGATTATGTAGTCAAACCGGATGTTCTTGTCGCGCGTAGGCCTGTTACGGATGAGACGATTAACCAATATGACGAGGTTGTAAATCAGAAAGATATAGCGTACTTAACGCCATTACGTCAGACGAATCATCAGATTCCTACTCCGATATTGCATGCTAGTATTTCATGTAAGTTGACAATCCGCAGTGATCGGTCACAGAATGCTCGTACGGAAGGCTTAAACTTGATCCGGAACCGCAAAGGGAACACCCCCCATATCGTTGTGGTGACAGCCGAACCGATGCCGACACGGATTACATCTCTGGCATTAGGGACTGGTGATATTGACTGTGTCTACCATTTTGGCCTTAATGAACTTATGCAGGCCGCTAAGGACAGTAAAAACGAAGCTGTGCAAGACTCTTTGGATACAATGGTGGAAGGTGATCGCCTGCGCGATATAGCCGATTTACCTTTCGATCTGGTCGTTTAGGCTGGCGGCGGTGATGGGCGCTGTGGTGCCGTTGGTTTTCCGCCGCCTCGCGATTGATCCGGCCGTGGTTTCGGGGCCGCTGATCACGACGCTCAATGATGGTTTGTCCCCGCTGCCCTATTTGAGGATCGCCACGTTTTTCTTATAGGTTCAGCGTGGAGGACACGTACCAATGAACAAAAATTATACTGGCAAAATGCGCGACCGAACGAATCTGAAGAGGCTGGATAGCCTCACCGACGAAGAGATTGAACAGGCGGCTCGGTCCGATGCCGATACCTTGCTGTTGGAAGAGTGCGATATGGCGTCGCTAGAAGTCCAACAACGCCAAAAAGAGGTCTGAGTATCAAGGCTGGGGCGCGTATTCCCCCGCTTGTCTGACTACGCCACTGTCGATATCCGCTCGACCTTGATTTGGTCAGCCTGTTTCATCGCTTGGGCTAAGTCATAGGCCGCTTGCAATCGGTGCCACATGCTCGCTCCGCCGCCGAATGCCTTGTCGAGGCGGATCGCCATCTGCGGCGAGATCCCCGAATGACCATTAACGACATCGGATAGCTGCTTCCGGCTGACTCCAAGTTTCTTTGCCGCTTCCTTCACGGTTAGCCCCAATGGCTCTAGGCAATCGTGACGAATGGATAGTCCCGGATGGGGTGGGTTCTTCATCTGGAGATCGTTGTGTCGAAAGCGGCCAATCATTCTTGAAATGTAACCTGTCACTTCCCAGTTTGCCATTCTTCTTGGGCTGCCGGCCCTGCCCCGGAGGTGGTGCTAGTGATTGATAATTTTCACTTAAATCAGGATTTTCGCTGTTTGATGAAATCTACTGAAACAGTGAAATTATTGACTTTTTCACTAAAAAAGCTATTTTCAACGAATGATGCAATCCGTTGAAACAGTGAAAAAGCTAGATATCATGGCAGTAGATGCTGTCCGCGACCTGCTCGGCCATGTGCCGAACTTGGAGATCGGTTCAGGCGGACGCGACTACCCAATCGATTTACGGATCGCTTTGAGCCGTGGCGGCGTCAATTACGCACTCATCATCACGGTGAAAGCGAATGGGGCACCGCGCTTTGTCCGTTCTGAGGTTTATCAGCTTAGAGACTACGTGGCGCATGTGGATACTGACCAGCGTTTGATCCCGATGCTTGTCAGCCCCTATCTGTCTCCAGAGTCGCGGGCGATCTGCACCGATCACAATGTCGCGTATCTCGATCTTTTTGGGAACGCCCATCTCGCTTTCGATGGTGTCTATATTGATCGAGCCGTCGCCGATAAGCCGAAAGCCGAAAGCCGCGCGCTGCGGTCGATCTTCACCCCGAAGGCGGCCGCTATTTTGCGCGTTATGCTGCGCGAGTCAGATCGCGCATGGCACGTCACTGACTTGGCCGAAAAAGCCAATGCGAGCCTTGGTCATGTGAGCAATGTTCGCAAAGCTCTGCTCGAACGGGAATGGATCGAAAAACAGGCTAACGGCGTCGTCCTCGTCCAGCCGGATGCGCTCTTAAAAACGTGGCGTGAGAACTATCGCCGTCCATCCGGCCATCGCATCACCGGATATACGCATCTCCACGGCAAGCAGCTCGACGAGCGATTGTCGGGAGCACTTAATCCACAGCGCCCGCGCGCGATTTACTCGTTGCATTCCGCTGCCCAGTGGTTCGCGCCCTTTGGCCGGGACGGCACACATATTTTCTATGCTGATGAATCTGGTGCTCAATTTTTGCAAGAAGCGTTGAAACTAACACCTGTCCCAAAAGGAGCGAATGTCGTCCTGCACATCCCCAATGATGAGAGTCTGTTCGACGATGCTATTGAGCCAGCACCAGGCATATTCTGTACCAGTCCGATCATCACGTATCTCGATCTATGGAACGGCAATGACCGCGACCGTGAAGCTGCCGAATATGTAGCCAGAGAGTTCTTCCCATGGCTAGAATAGGACCGCGATCCGCCAATGCTTAGCTTGTAGAGCTTGGTTGAGAAATCCATGACACGGGTTGTAGGTCGTTTGCAATAGGTATCTCAGAGTAAATAAATCACAGTGAAACTAATCGTCACCAACGACGACGGCATTGAAGCAGAGGGCCTGCAGACCTTGGTCCGTCTGGCGTCGCGGTGGGGTGAGGTCGTCGTTGTCGCGCCGGCCGAGGCTCAGTCCGGCATTGGACATCAGTTGACAACCGATAGACCCATTCGCGTGGATAAACTGGTGGAAGAACGCTACAGGATATGGGGCACGCCGGCCGACTGTTCCCGTCTGGCGCTCAACTGTCTAGCGTCCGACGGGGACTGGGTGCTCTCCGGGATCAATCACGGAGGCAATCTCGGGGTGGATGTGTACGAATCCGGCACGGTAGCCGCCGCCAGAGAGGCTGCTATTCACGGTTGTAAGGCCGTCGCCCTGTCTCACTATACCGTAAAGGGACGGTCGGTCGACTGGCCGCTGGCCGCCGAACGGCTGCGTCCGGTTTTGGACGACGTGCTGAACGGGACGCTGGATGCCGGATATTTTATGAACGTGAACCTGCCTCATCCTGAACACGACCGGACGTGTTTGGAAACCAAACATGCCCCGGTGGATACGAGCCCCCACAGAACCACATTCTCGCAGACCGGCGATGGCTTTCTATACACTGGAATCTATCAGGAGCGCTGGCGGCAACCCGGCAGTGACGTGGATCTCTGTTTCAATGGTCATATTTCGCTGTCGAAAATCGCCGTTTGAATGGGTTGCACTTTAATCGACAAAATACGACGGAGCAGATCGATGAAGATAGCTGACGTTAGAGCATTCCCGCTGCGGATCGGTAAGTCGGAAGAGGCGTCGCAAGCGCCGACGGTCGATGGCGGCGATTATCACGTGGATCATTCGCGGTCTATCACGATCTACTCGCCCCATCACGAGACCACCGTTATCAGGATTGAGACGGATAACGGGATCGTCGGGTGGGGCGAAGCGCAGTCGCCAGTGTCGCCGAATACCACCGCGACGATCGTGCGCGAATTGGTGCGGCCGTTGGTGATGGGGCGCGATCCATTCGACATTGAGGCGATTTGGACGTGCAACTACGATGCGATGCGGGAGCGCGGCCACCTGACGGGGTTCTACATCGATGCTCTCGCCGGGACGGACGTCGCGTTGTGGGATATCGTGGGAAAGGCTATTGGGAAGCCGGTGCACAAGATTGCGGGTGGGCGGTATCGCGATGAGATCTTGCTCTACGCAGGGATCGGTGGCACGGACCCAGTGAAGGTTGCGGATGCGGCTGAGGAACATGTGGGCTTAGGGTACCAGGCGTTGAAGTTGCACTTGCTGTTGGATGTGGCAGGCGTCGCGGAGATTTGCCGCGCCGTGCGGCAGCGCGTCGGGCCGGACATTATGCTGATGGTCGATACGCACATGCGGCAAACGGTCGCAAGCTCGATCATGCTGGGGCGCGAACTGGAGAAGCTAAGTTTTACTTGGCTGGAGGCACCGATCATACCGGACGATATCCCGGGTCAGGCTGAGATAACCCGGGCGTTGGATATGGCGGTGGCGATAGGGGAGTGGACGCGCACTCGCTACGAGATGCGCGAGCAGTTCGAGCGCCGGGCGTACGACATCTTGATGCACGACATCGCACGGACGGGGATTACCGAGGGGCATCGGATTGCGACGCTGGCCGACACCTACAACATCCCCGTCGCGCCGCACATCGGAGGTGGTGGGATCTTGGCGGTGGCGGCGACCGTCGAGTGGTCGGCGTCGTGTCCGAACTTCATGATCATGGAGCACGCCCATCACGCCAACGCGATGAAGAGTCAGATACTCAAGGAGCCGTATGAACCCGAAAACGGCTATTATAAGGTTACGGATCGGCCGGGGTTAGGTGTTGAGGTGGATGAGGCGGCGTTGGAGACGTACGCGTTTCCGGGGGTTGAACCACCCGGCGATTGAGCAAAGGAGCAATGCCATGCGTTTGCAGGGCAAGGTGGCCCTGATCACTGGGGCCGGCAGCAATATTGGACGGGCCATGGCCCGGTTGTTTGCCCGCGAGGGAGCGGCGGTGGTGGTTGGCGATACGGACGAGATCGGCGGCGGCGAAACCGTGCGGCTCATTGAAGCGGCCGGGGGTCGGGCCTGTTCGGTCGCTGGCGATGTCAGCACGACGCAGGGCCTGCGTCAGAGCATCGACGGAGCGGTGGAGACGTATGGGCGGCTCGATATCTTCTTGAGCAATGCCAATTCCGGGGCCTCAGGCACCATTGCCCAGTTCGACAGGGCCGGGGCCGAAAAGCTGTTGATGGTCAACCTCATGGCGCTGATGGAAGGGGCCCACTACTGCCTGCCTCACATGCAGCAGGCCGGTGGCGGTGCGATTGTCGCTACCTCCTCGGTGCAGGCTCTGGTGGGCGTGCCTGGGCATCCGGCCTACGGGGCGGCCAAGGCGGGTATTTTGGGGGCGGTGCGCAGTATGGCGGTGGAATTGTGGCCCTACAAGGTGCGGGTCAACGCCGTGTGTCCGGGTGGTACTGAGGGCAAGACCTGGACCGTGATCGACGAATTGGGCGAAGAGTATTTGCCCGAATTCGAGGCGCGCTTTGGCAGGGAGATGCGCCATTTGCCCCTGCCCGTGCCCACGGACCCAATGGCCATTGCCCAGGCCGCGCTGTTTTTGGCCTCGGATGAAGCCAGTTATATCACCGGCCAGCATCTATCGGTCGACGCGGGCTTGGGCATGTTGCGCTACAGTGTCTTCCACGGACCGGAGCCGCTCGACACGCCGCAGGCCAGAAGCCAGCGGCACAGCGAGTTGCAAGCCGAATTCGAAGCGTGGTTGGCCGCGAAGAAGGAAGAGCGGGCGAGAGAGCCATAAGTCGCCCTAGTACTCAATGTGAGTGTGTTAGCGCTCCTGCTTGTCGGCGGTCAGTGCCTCAGCCGTTGGGAACCCCGCCGAGATAAATCACCTGCCCGGTGACCGCTTCGCTTTCCCGCCGCAAGAAGAAGTCCAGCACGTTTGCGACATCGGTAAAGGTCCCTAGCCGCCTGACGACCATGGGGTCGATAAGTTGCTCGATTTTGTCTTTTGGCACCCCTCGGATCATGTCGGTCTCGATCGGGGACGGGCCAATCACGTTCACGGTGATTCCGTACTCCGCTAGTTCTCTAGCCATGACCTGCGAAAGGCTTTCCACCGACGCCTTTGACGCGGCGTACGCCGATTGACCGGCCAGCCGCATGGGAACCGCCAGTGAGCTGAAGTTGACGATGCGCCCGTACTGGCGTTTTCGCATCAGCTTCGCTGCTTCGCGGCTGACTAGAAATGTGCCCACGACGTTGGCGCTCAGCATCTTTTCGATGGAAGCCGCTGGCGTCAGCAAGAAGTGGTTCATCGAGGCGACTGCCGCGTTGTTGATTGCAGCGTCTAGCCGGCCGTAGCGCCGTTTGATCTCGCGAAACAGGGATTTGACCTGCGGTTCGTCGGAGACGTCGGCCTGCAGGTGCAGGAATCCCTCTGCCTCCCAGCCCGCGTCGCCACGGCTGCAGCCGACCACTTGGTAGCCGCAGCCGAGCAGATGCTCGACCAAGGCCCTGCCGATTCCCTTGCTGGCTCCAGTCACTAGCGCCACTGGGTTCGATTCGCCGTTCATGGGATGGCCTGCCTATTCGCTGACAGCTTTCAGGGCATCGTCTGCCGGGGCACCGGACAATTCCAGGATGTAGTCCGCCAGCGCGTCAATCGTGCGGAAGGGGCTCCGTCGGCGGGAAAACGCGTCCTCGCTGACCAGTGTTACGTCGATCTGGTGCTCTTCTTCGAGAATCGACTCGACGCTGGTAATGAGGGTCACCAGCCCCATGGAGTTGATAATGGCCTCGGAACCCAACAGCGGTGAGTCGCGGTTGACCTGCACGGACTCTTCCACGCCTTCTTCTTCAAGGGCGTCAGCCGCTAGGCCGATCATCAGCTCGATTAGCTCGTCTTTCTGCATGTTTTTTCCTTTTGTTGAATTAGTCTCAGGAGATGTCGTCCTCGGCACCAACCCCGCCAAAGCGCAAGGCCGCGCGAATCTTTACCAGATCGCCGTTCTGGTCAAATCCCCGCAGGAAGTCGCCCTCAATCAGTCGGCCGATGACCTGCACGGGCGTGCCTTGACCCTTTAACTCCTTCAACTTCCCGGCCAGCTCTCGATAGCTCAGAGGATGGCTCTTCAGGCTCGCGAAGAGCCGGCGGTGGTTTTCGGTAAGGGCGTAGGTGGTCATGGTCCGACCGTGCTCGTCAGCGATGAAATGCTGACGCTCGAGCGCGAACGAAGTCGGATGGACCTTGAAGGATGGCACTAGCCGCACCTCGTCGGCAACCCAGGTGATGCGGACCATCCGCCCGAAATCCTTCATCAGTTGGCTGGCCCAGCGCACCCGGCGCAGCGAGAGTTCGGTCTCGTCGAAATGGTCGGTGACCTCGTTTTTGTTGTGTTGCCAGAGGTCGGCCAAGGTAGCAGCGCGCGCCTCCAGCTCTTCAACGCCCTGTGCGCCAGCGTCCACCTGCTGGCCGGAGAGCGCGGTAAACCACTCCTTGCCAGCGAACCGGCTGTCTTCCGCCCCGGCGATTTTGCGCTGCCGCCAGAACGTGGAATCGAGTGCGGAGTTGGCAGAATAGAACGCGGCTAGAAATTGGTGATAGCGGTTGTAGGCCTCTCGATAGGACTGTTCGTACCACTGGTGGATCTCGTCGGCGTCCTGGGGATTGCGGTACAAGTGATCAATACCGGCCGCGGCCATCATTGCCGAGTAGGTCGCCAGATGTACGCCCTGTGAGAACAGCGGGTCGATGAAGCAGGCTGAGTCGCCGCAGAGAAAGGCGCGGCCCAGCGACAGCGAGGAGGCATCATAGGCCCACTCGCGTATAACCCGCACGTCTTCGCAGCGCGTGGCATTTTCTAGGATTTCCATCGCCAGTGGACACATCTCCAAGCACTGCTGGTAGAACGTCTCGATCCCGCTGTCGCGCATCCGGGCGCTGGCGGACTTGTCGGTTACTACCCCCACGCTGTAGATGTCGTCCTGCAATGGTATGATCCAGATCCATCCTTCCGCGAACGCAACTGAGAATATGTTGCCGTCTAGGTCGCCTTGGAACCGCTTGCCGCCCTTGTAGTAGGACCAGACCGCCATGTTCTGGAAGTACTGGTCGAACTGCCGCATTTTCAGCTTCTTGGCGATGATGCCACGGGACCCGGAGGCGTCGATGATGAAATCGCCCTCCAGCGTGCCACTGGAGTCGCTGTTTTTCCAGCTCACGGCGACGGGACTGCCGTTGCCGTCGGTCTGTATGTCGGTGACTTCGTGCTCCTCGCGGACATCGGCACCGCGCTCGCGGGCGGCGTTCAGTAGGATCTGATCGAATTCAGCGCGGGTTACTTGGTAGGCGTGGTCGTACACCCAAGGAGCGGTCTTGGGCGTTGAGAAAGTGAAGGTCCAGGGAGTCTGCTCTGGGCCCCAGATGAACGTCGCGGCCCGCTTCTCGACGAAATTCGCCGCCTTGATGCGGTCCATCACCCTCAGCCGGGTCAGGATCGCCATGGTTCCGGGCAGCAGCGATTCTCCCACTCGATAGCGGGGAAACTTCTCCCGCTCGAACACGACCACATCGCGTCCTAACTTCCGCAGACAGAGCGCGGCGATGCTGCCAGCGGGTCCGCCGCCGACGATCACAACCCGCTGCACTTTGTTATTTGACATGGCGGCTAACTCTCTCCTCCTAGCGTCGGATCTTTTTGAAGCGGTAATTAACCTGTCCTTCGGTGACCACTTTGACCTTCACCGGGAGCATGAACGGCTGCAGGCGTCCCTTGCAGTAATCGGCAATCTGCTTGCGCATTTGAACTCCTGACACTGTTTCTTCCATCTGTACAGTAGCAGTGACGACGTGGCCCATAAGCAGGTGTTCCTCGCCCTTTACGGATACGTCGATGACCCCGTTCATCTCGGCGATGACCTGTTCCACCTCTGCGGGGTACACCTTCTGGCCACCGACGTTAATAATGTCCGACTGCCGCCCTAGGATGCGGTAATAGTCGCCCTCCCGGATCACCGAATCTCCAGTGTCGAACCACCCGTCCGCGTCGAATGGACTGGGCGCGTTCAGGTATCCCAGCATCGACGATTGGGCTCGGATCTGCAGCCTGCCGTCCACAACTCGGGTTTCGTAGTCCTCACCGCCTATCTTCACCAGCAGCGAATCGCTGGATGCGGACTTGGAGCGCAGGATGCCGAGTTCGCTGAGGCCGTAGGTCTGTAGGAAGCGCGCTTGCGGAAACGCTTCGTTGGCCATCCTGAGCGTGTGCTCCGGCATCACCTCGGTGCCGTAGGTGATCAAGCGGAGCGACGAAAGGTCGTGCGATTTGTGTGCCTCGGACAGCAGCATGAGGTTCAGGAACGACGGCGATGTCGGCAGCAGTTCCACTCGGTGTTTCTCGATGGTCCGGCAGACGCTGGCAATGCTGTGGTCGGCCGCCACCACCACGCAGCCAAGGTTGGCCAGGGTGTAGCAGAGCGTGTTGAATCCGCCGATGTGATCGAATAGGAGAAACGCGAGCGTCCTGTAGCAGTGTCGGGGTTTGCGGAACTTGTTGAGCAGTTCCGGCAAGCTGTGTAGAATCGCCTTCGGTTTGCCGGTGGAGCCGGAGCTAAAGAGTACCAGTCCCGCCTTGTCTGCCGCCCGTAGTTGCTCCATTAAGGGGTGGTTGCGCTGGTTTTCGAGCTTGATCGCGATGCCTTGATCCTGCCTGTCTATCTCTACGCGATGATCGAGCTCGGCGATCTTGAAAAACTCCTGATGCTGGTCTTGCGACTCCCACGAAAGCGGCACGAGGATGCAACGCATCTTCAGCAACGCCAGCAAGCAGGACACCGCGCCCGGCGAGAAGTCGGCTAGCACCCCCACCGAGTCCCCGGCGCGGATACCCGCCGCCTCTAAGTGGCTGAGCCACTGCTCGTAGCGATCAGTCAGCTCGGAATAGGTACAGGCGCGATCGCGCCAGATGATGGCCGGACGATCCCCGCCTTCCCGGAAACGCCGTAGCTGCCAGTCGATATGCTCCATCCGTTAGGCCCCGCCGGAAATAAGCACAATCTGTGCCAATTTTTACAGCAAATGGCCAACTCTCTGCGGATGAAGGAGTTAGGGGATATTTGGAAACCACAGTAGATTTTTGGGGTGTTGCAGAATGTGGCTGCCAACCGCTCAGGCGACCTCTTTTTCTGAGGAGGATAGTCTGCAACTGATTGTTTATTAAGGGTTTTATAAGGGAAGCAGAGCGTGCGGTGCAATTTGTAGCGCATGTTGCGTTTTGCAACGAATTATAAGGGAACTTGTCTGCGGACACTGGTGCAGGATATGCGCTATCCAGCCTCACTCGTCGCGGAGGAGTGCTTTCGTTCCCGCGAAGTCTTGCCGTTTTTTATTTCGCCTCTGTGTACGATATTAAGACCTTAACAGCGTCTCCTCCCAAGACGCCTTATTATGCCCATGACTAGGAACACCAAAAGACTTCCATGAATAGCATGGATGAGCTGCCAGCGTTTCCCGAGGGATGGTATTTCGTCGCAAGCCGTGAATCCATTCTGCGAGAGAAACTGATCGAGAAGAAATGGCTGGGCGAGGAAATCGTCGTCTGGTGCGACGAGGCAGGCCGCGTCTGCGTGGCCGACGCGGTATGCCCGCACCTAGGCTCGCACCTAGGGCCGGAGGCCGGCGGTCAGGTATGCAACGGTCGCCTCGTCTGTCCGTTTCACGGGTTTGAGTACGATACGACCGGCCAATGCGTTGCGACTCCGAATGCCCCGGCACCTAAAGCAGCGAAACTGAAGGTATACGAGACGCGAGAGATCCTCGGCATGGTCTTCGCTTGGTGGGGAAGCGGAGGCCGGCCCTCGCAGTGGGACCTGCCAACCGAGCCAACCACTGGACAAGAGTGGTGTGAACTAGGATTCAACGTACTCCGGTTCCGTGGACATCCCCAGGAAACAACCGAGAACTCCGTGGACCTGGGACACCTGCGCTACGTGCATGGTTACGACAATGTAAATCTAGTCGGTTCGGTAACGGTGGACGGCGCCTACCTGAAGAGTTGCTTCGACTTCAGACGGGTTCGAAAAATTGCCGGGACGAGCAGTATGTACGATTTATCGGCCGTCACCCATGTTTACGGACTGGGCTACTCCTTCGTCGAAATCCACGAGAAGACTATCGATATGAATGCGAGATTGTGGGTACTCGCAACGCCTATCGACCGCGGGCTGGTCGAGATGGTACTGGTGAGCCAGATGCGGGAAATCCGCAGGCCCCGGCGATTCATCTCAGGCTTGGGGTTTCTGCCGATGAAGCTGCGCCACAGGCTGATGAATCGCATTTGGATGTCACAACAGCAACGGGATGTCCTGCAGGATGTGGTGATCTGGGAACGGAAGCGGTATCGGCCTACCCCTAGGCTGTGCCGCGCCGACGGCCCCATAGGGAAATACCGTCGATATTGTCGGCAGTTCTATCCTGATCCGACGATTGCGACGGGAAGTGGGGAATCGATCGCCGACTAGGCGGCGGGCGACGACGGTGCGTCAGACGGGCAGTTGGCGCTTCTGTTCGGCGATGTGAAACTTCAGCTTCTTGCTCGGTTTCAGCGATGGAAGCGGGCTGAACCGGAGCTTGTAGTTGGCGGGGGACACCTCGAGCGTAAAGTAATGCGCGATCAGCAGCACGTTGACAGCCAGTTGCAGTTCCATCCACCGCGAGCCGAGGCATGTGTGCGTGCCCAATCCGTACGGCGCGTACCCGGGACTGCGGTGCTCATTGCGTGGAGGCCGATAGCGATCAATATCGAATGTGAAGGGGTCTGGGAAGACGTCGTCCATGTAATGGGGGGCCGTCTGGGCAATGTAGACCCGCGACCCCACTGGTAGTTCGTAGCCCTCGACCACACACAAATTCATCACGTCGCGCATAGACATCGGGACAATCGGGTACATGCGCATGCACTCCATGAGGAAGCGGTGCGTGACGTCGATGGCGGATGGGGTGAAGGCTTCGCCATCTGGATCGCCGTTTTCAAACAGGGCATGGGCTTCACGGCGGATTCGGTCGTAGAGCGCAGGCTGTGAGGCCATGGCGTAAACGGCGAAGCTAAACGCATCGCCAAGGTACACGCTGGCAATCAGCGCGGCAGATAGGGCGAAGCGCAGGTTCGACTCCGGCACGAACTGCGGATCGCTCGCGTGTAGGCTTAGCCAGTCATCGGCAAGGTTGCGCGGGCAACCAGCCCGCTGGGTGGGCGTATGGACACTCTGGATCCGTTCCAGCAACGTGTCCACGGCTTTCGCCCGGCGTTTCATTCCCGGGGTTTTCAGCATGAATTTGGGCAGGGCCTTAACGACGTGCGTGCTGAGTGCTCGTTCCTTGTATTTTATTAGATCGTCGATGATATCCTGCGTATCAACGCTGACGGAGAGGGGTGAGATTTGCGCGTTGATCATTAGTCGGCACAAGCGCGTTGCAGAGAAGGTGTCCCCAACCTTCCAATCCGCCATGTAACTACGGGCGTGATGGTAGAGTTGATCCAGCTGCGCTACCAGTCTCCCGCGTGAGTACGCCGGCCCCATAGCCTTGCGCAGCCGGAAGTGATCCGCGCCATCTAGAGAAGGCAATACTCCAGACGCACCATAGACTTTCTCGAAGTCGGCAAAGTAGTCCCGGGCTCTCAGATACATCCGCCCGTGCCGATGCACCCAGTGGTTTATCTGTGGCCCGGCGATGAAGATCATGGGTTTGGCAAACGGCGGACGGATCTCAAACACTGGGCCATACTTTTGTGTAAGCTCTGCTAAGAGCGCGGGAACGTTGCCGTCTCGCACATGGGGATTGAGCAGCAACTGACGTAGCGGGATAGCTGGAATTTGCTTGGTTAGGTGGGAACGTTGCAGTAACGGGCTGGCGATGTTTTGCTCGACCGCCTCGGCTATGGAGCGGCCGATCAAGTCCATCTGGCAGATGGACTTGATTCGCTCTTCGGCTTCGTCATCAAGTTGGAATATGAAGCGAAAGACGTCGCACGTATTGACGAGGCAAATAACGATGATGTCTCTCGGAGTGGGTATCGCGTCGGTAAAGATATACCTCATGATACGCAACTTGATAAACTCACCTGCTGTATCTTCTATGGAGTTGCTGTACAGTTCCGTCTGCCAGCCGGTACGAGCCAGCGTATAGAAATCGCCGTCGTGGTGATCCAGGATCTTCAGGCGAACCAAGCGGTCCAGTGTCAAATCAATGACTGACTCCGCACGGGGGGCGAGCCGTTCAATCCAGTACTGGGTGTTCTGTTGAACGGGTTCGCTTGCAATTTCTTTCAGAATGGGGTCTAAGACGGGGTTGCCCGTTTCGGTCTGGTCCACGAGGAACAGGGATTCCATGTCCGTGTCGATGCGCGACAGGAGGGAGAGCTCCGCGAGTACTGCGCCGACGACAGCGCAGTTCAAATCCCAGCCGGGTACTTGGTGAAAGTAGCCGTTCTCCTCGTTGAGGAGCAGCAGGATGAGCTCTTCGGGCAAACTGAGCGATTGGGTCGTCGAACTCTCTTTAGTAGCAGCCATCAGCTTTGGCTTCCCTGCATTATACCTCAATACAATAAGGCCATATTCCCTTATATAACTTTCCGGCTTAGGGGAAGCAAGTCTTATTCTGAGTTGAAACCAGAACTGCCGCGCGAAGCAATCAGACGCAGATGGATGGTCGAAAGAGCGGGAACGACCATCATAAGTATGGCCGTGACAAAGAGAATGCCGCAACCGAGCGATGCGGCAAAGGGGATCAGGAACTGGGCCTGAATGGCGCGTTCTAGAATGAGGGGTGTGAAGCCGAGGAAAGTAGTCACGGAAGTGAGCATAATCGGACGAAAACGTCCCTTAGCGCCCTCTATGATCGCAGTGCGCACCGGGGTGCCTTCCCTGAGTTTCTGATCGATGAAGTCGATCATGACCAGGGAATCGTTCACTACCACGCCGCTTAGGCCGAAGATACCCATAAAGGATACCGCGCTCAGGGCTACTCCGAGGACCCAGTGCCCTAGGATCACTCCGATGAACCCGAATGGGATGACGGCCATGATGATGAACGGTTTGGTATAGGAGCGGAGAGGGATGGCAAGCAGCACGAAAATCATGATCAGGGCAATCGCAAATCCGCGACGCAGCGCACCTAGGGACTCGAGTTGCTGTTGTTGTTCACCGCCAAATGTATATGTCAGGTCCGGGTGCAAGGCGGTCAAGTCCGCGAGGATCGAATTGGCCAGGATGCTGTTGGCTTCGTCGCCGGAAATCACGGAAGGGTCCACGTCCGCGGTGACCGTGACGACGCGCTGACCATCCTTCCGGGGAATGGCCGGCGGCGACATGCCCGAGTTGAGCGAGGCCACACTCATAACCGGGACCTCGGCCCCGCTCGGCGTACGGAGTAGGTACCCTTCGACATCGGTGATGGAATTCCGCTCATCAGCGGGCAGGCGCACGTAAACCCGGACCTCTTCCCGGCCGCGCTGCACCCGGACGGCCTCTGCGCCGAAGAACGCGGCACGCGCTTGTCCGGCCAACTCTTCAAGCGTGAGACCGAGGGTCCGCGCCTCCGGTCGCAGTTCGAGCTGAACTTCTGGGATGCCCGGGGTGTGATCCGAGCGCACGTCGTAGACGCCTCCTATTCCACGGAGACCATCGACCACGGAGTCCGCGATCTGGACGAGGCGCTCCGGGTCTGGATGGGAAAGCACGGCCTCGACAGGGTTGCCTAGGTCGATGACTTTGCCGCTGAAGGTGATGCCGCGCACGTAGGGCAGCACACCCACTTCCTCCCGCCATGCCTGCGCGAAGTCTACGGTGGAGATCTCTCTTTGCCGCGCGCCTAGGAGCTTGAATTCGATGGTGGCGACATTGGCTTCCGGATTGAGGGTTGGCTCCGGATTAAGCCCCCCGCCCTGGACTCTTGGCCGCTGTCCGACGATCGCGGTTACACCGGTCAGCAGCGGAGGCGCATCTTCGGGCCGGTTGCGCGAAATTCGTTCGATAACCCGGTGGCCTGCGGCCTCCAGTTCTTTCGCCACCTCGTACGTCTGCGGCGCGGTCGCCCCATCGGGCATCTCCAGAGTGACCGTTGCGAAATCCCCCTCGACGTCAGGGGCCAATGTAGTAGGGACGATACCCGCCCAAATCAGGGAGATACTCAACACGAGTATGCCCACGGCCCCCGCCATCGTTACCACGGGCTGGTCCGTCGCGAACCGCAGCGCCCGATCTAGAGGGCCTTGCACGAACCTGTTTAGCAGCACGTCCACGCGACCCTGGATTCGTGCGAAGAACCGATCGAAAGCGTTTGTTGGCACCCATTCCGGGCCGTGCAAATGGGACAGGTGGTTGGGCAATACCAGCAGCGATTCGACCAGAGAAATTAGCAGGATGGCGATCATGATGATCGGTAGTGCCCGCCATGACTCACCGATACCACCGGGGATGAACAGTAGCGGGACGAAGGCCACCACCGTAGTGAGGACTGCGAATGTCAATGGGACTTTTATCCGACGTGCGCCGCGGACCGCAGCCACGATCCCGGGTGTTCCCCGCTTGCGTTCGTATTGGATGTGCTCGGCTACGACGATGGCATCGTCGACGATAATACCTATGGCGAGGATAAACGATAACAGGCTTTGGGCGTAGATCGCGACGTCGAGTACCAACATGGCCGCCAGGGCGCCGATGCCCGAAACGGCGAGGCCGACGGCGACCCACAGGGCAAGCCGGATTTCGAGAAACAAGCTAAGTGCGATCAACACCAGCAACAGGCCCAGAATACCGTTCTTGAGCAGAATATCGGCGCGTTCCTCGTAGTCTTGGGATTCGTCATTCCAAATGGTGATGCCTACCCCGTCTGGCAGAGCCGGGATTACCTCGTTCGCCAAGTGCTCTCGGACGGTTGTGGCGACATCCATCACATGTTCACCATCAGCCCGGTAGACCTCGACGAATACCGCGGGATGGTTCTGATGCCGGACAATCAGGTCGGTTTCCTGAAAACCGTCGCGAACCTCGGCGATATCGCCAAGGCGCAAAACCGTGCCGTCAGTGCCTGTGAGAAGGACGATCTCTTCGAAATCCTGTTGGTCGTAGTTCTGGCCGAGGGTCCGGACCCGCACTTGGGATTCCCGGGTATCGATACTGCCGGCAGACAAATCGAGGGAACTGCGACGAATCGTGTTGGCGATGTCGGTGAGTGTAAGTCCAAGGGCTCTTAGCCGATGGAGCGGCACCTCGATAGAGATTTCGTATTTCCGCACTCCACTGACCTCGACCTGGGACACGGAGGGAAGCGCCGTCAGTTCATCCTCGATCTGGTGCGCCAATTCCTTCAGCGAGCGCTCAGATACATCGCCATAAACAATAAGCCGTATCATGCTCTGACGATTGGTCATCTCCTTGAATTGGGGACGTTCGGCTCTGGCTGGGAAAGACTGTATGCGATTGACGGCAGACTCGATATCGTCCAACGCCTGCGCCATGTCCGTACCGGAATCCATTTGAATTCGGACGGATGCTATACTTGGTGCCGCTACGGACTTGACCGCCTTTACGTCATCCAACCCGCTGACCTGGTCCTCGATCTTGACGACGATCGACTCCTCCACTTCCTCTGGTGTGGCACCGGGATAGGCCATCGAAACTTCAATGTGGTAGAAAGGGACCGTCGGCCATGCTTCGCGCTCTAGGCCGGTCAGCGACACCAGCCCGGCGGCGATGATAGCCCACATCAACAGATTGGCGGCTACACTGTTGCCCGCCATGTAGGCGATCGGGCCGGATGGTTCCTTGTGATTGCCGTTGTCAGAGCTCATGGTGTCGGGTCAACTTCCGTCAGGACGCGCATGCTTTCTGTGGCAAACAGGATACCACCGGTGATGACGGCTTGGCCGCTTGCGAGTGTGCCGGTCACGTATACCTCGTCGTTGGTGCGTTGTAGGACCTGTACCGGAACGATACTCACCACGCCGCCATCATTCACGATCCAAACCTCGTTGCCGGGTCGCAGCGCCGCTCGCGGCACCTGATAGTATCCATCCAATTCAAGACCCTCTATTTCCACCTCGACGAATTTACCAACCAGAAGCGGGGGACTGCCGTCAAGAGGAACGGTTCCGTCCATCGGGCTACCTGAATGAATTGGGTCCGGTACGCGCACGATCACGTCGATGGTGCGCGTTTGCTTGTCCAAGGATGCCTCGCCACGGTCCACGTAACCTTCCCAGGCATAAGTTCCGTCGCCGTACCGAGCAACTACGCGCACTGCCACGGTCCGATTCCCGTCTCCCGCCGAAAGTGACCACAGCCCCGGGATCAAAGCCGCATCGGAATCGGACAAGGGGACGATTACTTCCACGGCATCCGCGGCGAAAATCCGCGCGACGGGCTGGCCGGCCGCCAGGATTTGTCCCACATCCACGGATTCTTCCTGCACAAAACCAGCAAAGGGAGCAGTTACCTTGGTTCTGGAGAGGGCGAGATTAGCATCGGCGAGCCTGGCCTCGTCGCGGTTAAGCGCGGCCTGAGCCGCGTTCAACTGAGGTTCCCTTAGCGCGAGAGGATTCGCTGTGGACGGCGAAGCTTCATCCCCTTGTCGCCCTGAGTAAAGTTCGTACTGTGCACGGGCAATCGATGCCTGTTCCTGCTCTTTAAGTAAAGCCACTCGGCTGGCCGCGAGATTGGCCTCTGCTTCCTGCACCCGGTATTGATAATCGACCTCTTCGATGCGGAAGATCGTTTGGCCCGCCGCTACCCGTCCTCCGCTTTGAAATCCCGGATCCACCCAGACGATCTTGCCACCCACTTGCGGAACGATATCGATCTCCGCGCTGGGCCTCACGGTACCGGAGCCAAATACCGGTATGGGTCCCGTACCGGCTGTAACTAGGCTAGTCTGCACGAACGGTACTTGGGGAGGCTGTTCGGTGCGGGTCGGTTCGGGTGCCAGTGAAATCAAAAAAGCAGCCAAACCAACGGAAACCACGATAATGACGCCGGCAATTATAAAACTGGATATGCGGGACATGGCGATTTACTCCGTGGAAGTCGAAAGAATACTCGACCGGGCGCTCTGCTGGAGGGCTTCCCTTTCGTTGGCGGTCCACGCGCCGCCCAAGGCGCGGTGCAGCGCAAGACGCGCATACCCCAGATCACGCGCTGCCGTTGCCAGTACGGATTGCGTACCTAGGAAGGTGTGCGTCGCCGTCAGGAAAGACTCATAGTCCCCCACTCCAGAGACATACCGCTGCTCCTGTAACGCAGCTTCTGCCTGAGCCTCTTCCACTAGGGAAGCGAGTAACGAATAACGGCGGTGCCTGGCTTCCAGCCCCACAAGGGCGGCCTCAACCTCGTTGACCGCGGTTACCACCGAACGTCCGAAGGCGGCGGCAGCTTCATTTAGGCTGGCTTCGGCAAGCGCAACATTGCTGCGCAGCCGTGAACCTTGGAATACGGGGCCAAGCAGGTTCAGGCTCAGATTCCGGAACCATTGATCCGGATTAAACAGCTCACCTGACTCCGTACTTTGCAGCCCGATAGAACCAGACAGGGACAATTTCGGCAGCAAATCCGCGCGGCGGGCCCCAACTGTGTAGCGGGCCGCTTCCACCCGCTGCCTTGCCGCGCTGACGTCAGGCCGCTGCACCAGGAGATCGGCTGGAATGCCTGCCGGAACGGGGTCGAGGGCTGTGGAAGATGTCAGGGAATCGGGCAGCAAATCCGCGAGGTCTGCGCGGTACCCTCCCAGAAGCACCCAAAGTCGCCCCTCGGCATCCGCCAGCAGCGCTTCGATTTGCGGCAACTCGGCTTGCGCATTGCGCAGATTCTGCCGTGCCGTAAAGAGGCCGCGCGTATCGGTCAGCCCGCGGTCATAAAGAGAATCGGCCAACGACTTCCGGTGCTGAAAGATTTCCACGATTTCGCCTGCTAGCCTCTGCTGATGGCGCAGGTTGACGATCTCCAAGTAGGTTCGCACGGTTTCGGCCAGCACCCCCATGCGGGCCGTCAGGTAGTCCGCTTCCGAAGCCAGCCGCTCGGCTCCGGCGGCGCGCGCGTCGTTGCGATTGCGGCCCCAGAAGTCGAGTTCGTAGGCGAATTCCGCGCCAAGGGTGTAGGTAGTCAGGCCGAGCCGGTCGGGGATAGTTATACCGGAGGCGCTCAGGGCGTCTGAGCCCAGACCAACCTCTTCTAGTTGCGCTCCGATGCCCGCATTCGTGGGCGCATCGAAGTCGTTGACACCAACCGAAGGTTGAAGCAGTGGAAACGCCGAGGATTTGGCGATGCGTTCCCGCGCCCTAGCCTGATCGACCCGGGCGACCGCCCCGGCTAGGTCGAAGTTCGAGGCAAGCACTGCTTCGATTACTTGGTCGAGAACCGGGTCAGCAAATGATTTCCACCACTCCAGCGGCTCGTATGAGCCGGCAACTTCACTGCCGGCAAACTCGTTGGGTAACTCCGCAACCGATGCGGGAATCGGGGGAGGCTTCAGTGTAAGGGAACAAGCGGAGATGAGAGAGCCGACGATTACCGAAAACAGCAGTCTGATTGGCATATCGCTGACCTGGCAAAATTTAACTTGATGCTTTCAATTGAGAAGGCATCATCACAAATGCGACCACATCGGCTTGAGTCTTATCGGCAATAGATGAGGGGCAACCGTCAGTCGCAAGCACGTGGCCCTAGGATGTTCGATTTTACTCTAAGAAAGTCAGCCCGTCAACCCGCAAAAGGGGTGTTTCAGTTCCCACAAAGCCTTGCGCGCTATTTCAACATTTTGACAGATTATCGCCAAAAGGTGTCTTATTCTGTCCATGCGTTAGCTGATAGACCGGAGCAGTGCTTCGCCTGTGCCGAAGCGGAGGGAAAACCATGACCGATCTCACTCTGAGTGCCGAACAGATTAGCGAGTTTGAGGAAGACGGCTACCTCATCCTCGAAAACCTCTTGGACCGGGAGGACGCCGAGCGGATTCTGCGCATCGCCCGCTGCGACCCGCAGTTGGCCGCCGACGCCAAAGGCAACCAGAACTACGAGGGCGAAGGACTCGATACCCGGTTGGCCTACCGTCCTGGCCTTGCCGACGATGTGTACAGCGCCTTGGCTCGCAGCCGCAGAATCGTCGAACCGCTCGAACAGTTGTTCGACGACCGGGTGCGCTACTACTATCAGTTGCAAATGCTGAAAGATCCCCAGACCGGCGGGTGGCAGTATCACCAGGACTACGGCTACCACTACCAGCAATTCTTCTACCCTGCGTTCGCCAGTGTTATGGTCGCCCTCGATCCGGCCACCCGCGCCAATGGCTGCCTGAAAGTGGTCCGCGGCTCCAACCGCCTAGGTCGGCTCGAACACCAGTCCTCCGGCTCCCAGCTCATCGCCGATCCCCAGAGAGTTGCAATGGCGCTGCGAGAAATGGAGGAAGTACACTGCGAACTGGTGCCGGGGTCGGTCCTATACTTTCACGGCAACACCCTGCACGCCTCAGAGCCAAACCTCAGCTCGCAGCCGCGTTGGTCGCTTATCTACGCGTACGTGGCTGCCTCCAATACGTACGTCCTACCCGACTGGCCCGACGACCAGTGTCCCCTGATAGAAAAGTGGGACGACTCCGCAGTGGACGCCGCTGCCCGGCGGCACTGGGAGTCCGTGGCGGCAACCAACAAAGGAATATGAGTATGGAGCATTCGAGAGCGAGCGATGCAATTGTTTCAATAGTTGTCTTTGCCTGCTGCGTTATCCGCGTCGTTCCTGGGGTGGCGCAGCCGGTTGATAATGAGAGAAAGGTGTACGTCGGCACTATGGTAGGCTTCTCTTTCGCCCAGGATCTGCACCATCAAACTTCTTTTACCGTCTTTAATACTGAAATGACGGCTTCGGGCGATGTGGAAATGGGGTACGGAATTGGGTTCGCGGCCGTTGCGGGAAAAGAAATTTCCGATTATGTGGCGCTTGAACTTGCCGGTTCTTGGTCAAAACTGCCATGCGATCTGGTAGTTTCCCTGCCCGCCCTCTTGACGCAGACCCTTTCCGAAAGCGATTTTGGGCTGCCTTCCAGTTTCAGCTATGATGGGAATGTAGTGTCACTTCAGTCGAAGATCGATCTGCTGGTTTACCCTACAAAGATGGCCGCGGGTTCCGACGGCGGCGCGAAGCCTTACTTGGGAGGCGGCGTGGGAATCGTGCGGTCGGATATGGACCTGGATATTGAAAAGGATGAGCCGACGCAGGCATTCATCGAGACGTTGGAGGAGGTGGGTTTTGCGGCACTGTTGCCGCAAAAGATAGACGAAAAAGGAACGGATATGCAGTTGAGCCTGCGCGCGGGCGTGAACGTGCCTTTCAACGGAATAGATTTGGATTTGGGATGGCAGTTCTATAGAACGTACGTCGAAGGAAAAGACAATAATTCCCACGTGGCAGCCGGCATCCTGAAGTACGCGTTTTAAGTGGCTGCGATCTTGCTGGCTACATGGACCGGTGCGCTCTCAGTGCTTTGACAGATTATTGATATGTGCCTATACGTAAAGTAGCTCGTCGAGATTCGTCGGCCCTTCCGACGAAGTTGTCGCCTCATACGCCTTAATTAGTGATAGGATCAGATGATGAAAAAAAAGCAAGCTACCATCAAAGACATTGCACGGGAGTTAAAGATTTCACATTCAACCGTCTCGCGGGCACTATCTGAGGATCAAAAGGTGTCGGCATTGGTGGCTGAGAAGACTCGAAAACAGGTGCAACAAAAAGCCGCTGAGTTGGACTACAGTCCCAATTTGATGGCGCAGGGGTTTGTAACGGGGAAAACGGGTACTTTGGGTCTGCAGGCCTACGGGATTTCCGGGGAGACATATGGTGCTCAAACCGATCAAATTCTGCGGGCGGCTGACACGCATAATTATCAGATCCTAATAACCTTGACCTATCCCCAGAGTGGGTTTCATACAGCACAGACCGACCAGGATCAGGGGCGCGAGATCAAGCAGTTGCTTTCTCGGGGCATAGACGGACTGTTGATTCATACGCGGGGCACCAAAGGAGAGTCCGAGCGTATTTTGGATACCGTGCGGGGACGAGTGCCCGTGGTGACTTTTCCCTACCCAACTCAAAACCTGAGTGGGGTTGTGGAAGACGCTATGGCGAATTTTTGCGCGGCTACCGAGCATTTGATCCGGTTGGGTCACGAGCGGATTGGGTTTATCGGAGCGGACTGGAATAAGAACGCCGTGGGTTCGGGCAAGGCCAAGGGGTATTTGCTGGCGATGCAAAAGCACGGCCTGACGCCCAAACGCATACCTGGCAGAACCTTTCCTAGAAAACCGACGCATCGCATGGGGAAAAGGCTCGCCGACAGGTTTACGGCTCTTGTGTGCCGGGATGATTACACGGCTATAGGCGTTTGTCGAGGGCTACGGAAAGCAGGTTTTCGCGTACCCGACGATGTGGCCGTGATAGGAAGCGGCAATATAGAGGTGGCCGAGTATGTGACACCAGCCCTGACCACCTTGGCGATCCCCTATGAGGCGATTGCCCAGGCGGCGATGGAGCTGATGCTGGAACAGCTTGAGGGGGAGGAGACGCCTCGGCAGATAATCGTGAGATCGCCTCTGGTCGTGCGAGAATCCTGTGGGGCGAAAAGTAGGAAATAATCGGCATTGTGCGACTCAAGGCCGGACGCAGCCCTAGGCCCTAACTGCCCCGTCCCGGCTGTTTCCAAATACTAGCCGGACCAAATTATCACCATATTATCATAAAAACAGGCCGTAGAATCACTGTATTGTCACAGCATTTTTTTAGTATATAGCTGTGGCAAATCAGAATCAGACTGAGTCACTCCCCTTGACTTGACAGCGTAGCGGGAGAGCAGATATATCTGAATGCAAACGTATGAATATATGACGACGCAGAGAATTGTAACGGAGGGGGCGGGTACTTTAGGTCTGCTGACCTACCAAATTTCCCGGGAGACCTTTGGCCGTCAGACCGATCAGATTCTGCGGGCAGCTTACGAGGAGCAATATCAGGTTGTGATTAGCCTGGCCGCTCACCGGACGCCTCTGGCTCCAATGGACGATCAGGCCATGCAGATCAATCAGTTGCTTTCCCGAAGCATAGACGGACTCTTGATTAATACGCGAGGCGACGAAGAAGAGTCCGAGCGCATAGTGAACACCGTACAGGAGCGAGTACCGGTGGTGACGTTTCACTATCCGACTGCAAACCTGAGCGGGGTCGTGTTGGACAATGCAGCGGATTTTTTCGCGGCCACCGAGCATTTGATTCGATTGGGTCACGAGCGGATCGGGTTTATCGGCCCGGACTGGGATGAAGCCAGCCCGGTTTCAGCCAAGGCCAAGGGATACTTACTGGCGATGCAAAAGCATGGCCTGCCGCACGAATTCGTCCCAGCCTTGGGCATCTATGCGAAGGGGGGACATCTACAGGGAAAAAGGCTCGGCTATCGGTTTACGGCTTTTGTGTGCCGGGATGATTATACGGCCATGGGCGTTTGTCGTGGGCTGGAGGAGTTAGGTCTTAGCGTCCCCGAAGAGGTGGCTGTGGTGGGTAGCGGCGATATCGGTGTGGCGGCGATTGTGACACCGACGCTGACGACATTGGCAACTCCCTACGAGGCGATTGCCGAGGCGGCGATGGAGCTGATGCTGGAACAGCTTGAGGGGAGGCAGGATGAGCCTCGGCAAATAACTTTGAAATCGCACCTAGTCGTGCGGGAGTCCTGCGGGGCGAACAAGAAAAAATGATCGAAAGGGCGCGCATTGCCCCGAGTGAGGGCGTGCCCTATATTGTAGAGACATTGAGTATATAGCTTCCGTTGGGGGTGGCCCGGTAGCGGGCCTGAGATTGAGACCCTTCGAACCTGAACTGGATCGTGCCAGCGTAGGGAAACGGATGCCGTACGCACCGCGTACGCACCGCTGGCCCATTCAGGGCGGGCGGTTTTTTTGTGCCCCTCGACGGATTTTTCCGCAAATGCAAGACGAGGGAGCAAATCTATGCGAATTTCACTATCGTCGGCTAGCTTGCTGGCCGGTTTATTGATGCTGTCGGCGTTGTCTGGGGCGCAGGCCGAAGAAGTGCCTGGCCAAGTGCTGGACGCGGCCACGGGCCTCCCCTTGGAAGGGGCCAACGTGCGGGCCGGGGATAGGGCTACCACTACGGATCCTCAGGGTCGCTTTAAGGTGGAGGCAGCCTTGGGCGACTCTCTAGACATTTCCTTTATCGGCTACCAGAGCGCGCGGGTAGCGGTAGTCTTGCCGCTAGTCGTGGCTTTGGAGCGCGCGATTTTGCAAGCGCCGGAGGTGGTGGTGGAAGGCGGTTTGGTGCGCCAGCGGCTCGACCGCTTGGCCGCCAGCGTCACGGTAGTGGATGGGGATCGTTCTCGGGCCAGCGGGGCTGGGCACTTGCAGGACGCGACCCATGCGGTGCCCAATTTGAATTGGGCTGGCGGCTCGTCCCGGCCGCGCTATTTCCAGATTCGGGGCATTGGCGAGCGCAGCCACTACGCCGGCGAAGGGCCGCCCAGTTTTTCGGTGGGATTCGTCATGGACGATGTTGACTTAAGCGGCATGGGCACGGCCGGATTGCTCTTTGACGTCGATCAGGTCGAAGTCTTCAAAGGCCCTCAGTCAACTATTTTTGGCCCCAACGCTTTAGCCGGTCTGATCAATTTGCGCTCGGCCGATCCCCAGCCAGGGTTTGCCGGAGCGGGCAGCGCCGAGATGGGCAGTGATGGTTTAGGGCGTTTTTCCGGGGCGGTGAATCTGCCGGTAGGGAGCGATCTGGCGCTGCGCGTGGGGTTCGAGAACGGTCGTTCCAACGGCTTTCGCTCCAATGCCTTTCTCGATGCCGATGACACCAACGGCCGACGCGAGCAGTTGCTGCGCGCTAAGGTCGGCTGGACCCCGGCGGCTGGTTCCGAGGTATTGGGTACCTTCTTTTGGGCCGATATGGACAACGGGTACGACGCTTGGGTGCCCGACAACAACGAGGATTTGACGACCTATTCCGACAAGCCGGGCAAGGACCGCCAGCAGACGACCGGGGCCTCGCTCAAGAGCACTTGGGGGCTGGGCGCGAGCGGTGTTGAATTGGTGACCATTACCGCGTTTTCGCGCAGCGAATTGGAGCACAGCTACGACGGCGATTGGGGCAACGACGAGTACTGGCTAGCGGAGTATGGATTCGACCCGGATGTCGAGGGGTGGAGCTACGACTTTTTCGACCGCAATGTGCGCGACCGCACGGTTGTGAGCCAAGAGGCCCGGCTCTTGGTCGAGGAACTGGTGGTGGGAGCCTATTGGAAGCGGCTCGAAGAGGAGGACAATGCCGCAGGATATTTGTTCGGCGGCGACGCCACGGACCTGAACGGGCGCTACGAGATCGACAACCTAGCTTTTTACGGCCAGTACGGGCTGGCCTTGAGCGAAAAAGTGCGGCTGGAAGTCAATGCGCGGCTCGACCGCAACGATACGGCCTATGAAGGGACGACGGCGAATTATGGGGCCGATAGCACTAGCACCGCGTTTGCCGTCGACCAATGGTTGGGCGGTGGCAAAGCATCCCTTAGTTACGACTGGCGTCCGGGCCAGACCCTGTACGCTTCGGCCTCGCGCGGCTACCGCTCCGGTGGGGTCAACCAGCACCCGTACTTAGCCGCGGAAAACCGCCCCTACGACCCTGAGTACATCGTCAATCTCGAACTCGGCTGGCGGGTCAGCGGACCGCGCTCTTCCATTGGACTGACCCTGTTCCACGCTCTGCGCTCGGACCAGCAAGTCGAGTTGTCGAGCCAGCAGGATCCGGGCGATCCCAACAGCTTTTTTTACTTCACGGCCAATGCCGTCAAAGGCCGCAACAGTGGCTTGGAATGGGAGCAGACCGTCCGCCTCCTACCCCAGGTCGAACTCTTCGGCTCGGTGGGTCTGCTCGCTACTCACATTGATACGTACACCTTCCCCATCGCGGAAGACGAGGAAGCGACGCTGGGGGACCGGGCCGCAGCTCATGCCCCCAACTACACCTTTAGCGTAGGCGGCGAATACCGCCATCCGTCGGGCTTGGGGGCACGGCTGGCCCTAATCGGCATGGACCAATTCTTCTACTCCGATGGCCACGACCAAGTCTCAGAGCCTTATCGATTGGTCAACGCCCACATCGCCTACCAATGGGAAGCATGGTCCGTGCAACTGTGGGGCCGCAACCTGCTCGACGAACGCTACGGGGTGCGGGGCTTCTACTTTGGCCTAGAGCCGCCGGATTACGCCGACAAGCTGTACAAAACCTACGGCGATCCGCGCCAAGTGGGCGTGCGGCTGACGACGCAGTTTTCTTCTTTTGGAGACTAAAGCTGTGGGCAGTCAGTTCGCTTTAATCATCGGCAATGGCGAGCCGCCTTCCCGAGAATTATTTACCGCTTGCGCTCGGGAAGCCGAGCTGATTCTGTGCGCCGATGGCGGAGCTAATACCGCCTCGGCGTACGGGTACGCGCCCGATTACGTCGTCGGCGACCTCGACTCGGTTAGCCGCCAGAGTAAGGCTGCCCTTGCCGCCGACCGCCTCGTCCTCGTTGATCCTGAGGGCAATGTGGGCACGGATGGTCAAAAAGTCCTCAATCACGCCGTTGCACTAGGTGTAACTGAAGCCGTTTTACTCGGTTTTACGGGACGGCGCACCGATCATCTGCTGGGCAATTTGAGTCTGCTCAAAACCTTTGCCGACCGCCTCGCTTTGCGAATAGTGGACGACTACTGCGACATCCGTCTCATCGACCAATGCATTCGCTTCCGCGCTGTTATTGGCCAGAAAGTTTCCCTGTGCCCGCTCGACGGCGCGGCAGAAGGCATTATCACAGAGGGGCTGAAATGGGCCTTGCGGTCCGAGAGCCTCATCCCGGGCGTGCGCGACGGTATCTCCAACGAGGTGGTGGATAATCCGGTCGAAATTCGGGTGGAACGCGGCGATCTGCTGTTGTGCGTGCAGCGGGAGAGTGCGTCCGGGCAGATCGAATTGCTGGATTAGTCAGGCCGAGCAGCTAGCGCCCCCGAGGACGCAGAATTGGGCGCAGTGCGGGTGATTGAGCTGCACTGGGCCCCAGGTTTCGGCTAGGGTCCGGCCCATCTCAAAGGCCGCGTCATACGGCAGTAGGGTACAGGAGAGCACAACCGGAGAATCCGCGCCCTTGCGCTTGACGACCATGCGCGAGGAGGCGCACATGATGTCGTTGGGCGATTGGCCGAGAATGTCCCAGCAGCCAGTGGTGATCTCGGGGACATCGACGGAGGGATTCATTTCCGGGAAGATAACGAGTTGGCTGGGGTCGTCCGCATCAATGCGCACGCCGAGGTCGGCGAAAAGGCGGGCGAAGCCGGTGCGCAATTCGCTTTCTTCGTCACCCCAGAGCGTGCGGCCAGCGGCTGTTAAGCGAAAGCCGCAATCGGAAAGCCAGCGCAAGCCCGCGATCATCGGTGCCCAGGAGCGCTTGCCGCGCTCCTCCTCGTGCAGCACCGGATCGCAGTGGTCAATGGAGACGCGAATCGTCAGCCGGTCGCCGTGCGCTTCGCGCAGCCGCAGCAGGTCGTCGTCGCATTTCATCATCGGTCGCATGGCGTTGGTCAACACTAAACTCTCGAAACCCCGCTCCAGCACGTCTTCGAGCATGTCGAGCATTTCGGGATTCATAAAAGGCTCGCCGCCGGTGAAGCCGATCTCGCGCGTGCCCAGCCGGTCGCGCTCGATCTCGTCGAGATAGGCTGCCACTTCTGCTGCCGTGAGGTACACTAGACGGTCATTGCGCGGGCTCGATTCGATGTAGCAGTTGGCGCACTCTAAGTTGCAGAGGGTACCGGTGTTAAACCACAGGGTTTCCAGCCGCGTCAATGCTACGCTAGCTCGCTCTTCTCCGTCGGCGGTGACGTCGGGGTCTTGGAACTTGCGCGGGTCTAAATGGGGTGGGGCTTGCACTTGTGTCATGCTGTCTCCTGCGGCGGTCTGGGTCTCGTCGTCCAAGACGATGGAGATGTGGATGTTGACCGCTTGGGCGTCGTGCGGCTGCAAAGAAGCCGATAACTTAATAGACTGTCAAGGTAAATTGCAGTTCTGGAAGCCCTGTGTGTACAGCAGAAAAGAGGCTCTGGCGGAGTTTTAGTGGGATGAGTAGGTTGTCTGCTGCATAGAAAGGAGAACCACCATGCAGAAGCACACAGTAGCTATCATCGGCCTCGGCCGTATGGGCAGCACCATTGACGACGAAGGGCACGGCGACGTGCCCTATTCGGTCGCAGCCGCGACGAGGGCGAGCGAGCGGCTGGAGCTCGTGGCTGGAGCGGATCTCTTGCCGGATAAGCGCGATGCGTTTCAAAGCCGCTGGGGAACAGCCGTGTACGAGGATTTCCGCGACATGATCGACCGCGAAAAGCCCGATCTCGTGGCCATCTGCACCGCGGCCTGTTTGCCCAAGCCCGCCAGAGAGGCCCCGGACGCGAGTTTTCGCGGCGACTCGCACGCCGACCTAGCGGTGGCAGTGGCCGATCTGGGCGTGCCGATGATCTACCTCGAAAAGGCCATGGCCAGCTCGATGGAGCGCGCCGACGAGATCCGCGATGCCGTAAAGCGCAACAATACGCTCTTCAACACGGGCGTCCTGCGCCGCTTTGACAACCGCTACGACGTGGTCAAGGACGCGGTCGCTGCCGGTCAGGTCGGCGAGGTGCGGGCCGTGATTCACTACGCCAGTTCCAGCCTGATGCACGGGCACATCCATTCGATCGACACGGTGTCCTATCTCATCGGCGATCCGGCGATTGAAGCTGTGCGCGGCGAGCTTTTGCCTCGCGGCTTGCAAGTCGAGGGTAATCACATTTCGTCCGATCCCTCGGCCACCTATCAACTGCGCTTTGCCAACGGCGTCGAGGCCTGGTCCATTCCAACGGCCCCGTGGGAGTTCGAGGTCATCGGTTCGGAGGGGGCGATTCGTTCGTGCAACAATGGGGCCAACGTTTTACTGCGTCAGCCCGGTACCGTGCAAGGACGGAAAACCTTGTGGGAAGAGGTGCCTGTCGATCCGGTGGCACCGCGCAGTACGACGCAGTGCTGCTTGGAGGATTTGGCTGCGGCGCGCGAATCCGGCCAACCCACGCGCGGCCACATCGACGTGACGCACCACATCACAGAAGCTACCATCGCCGTTGCCGAGAGCCACCGCCAGGGCGGCGCTTGGGTGGAATTGCCGCTGCCTGAGCGCGACCTATACATTTTTCACGTCTAGGGGACATCTACCTCCATCTACTTACTACCTGACGTTACGCAGTCGCTCTATATCTTGCGGATTATCGAAGCCTGTTGACCCAAGATATTGGGGCGAAATTGAGTATTTTCTGGAAAACTGCGTAACATCAGTTACTACTAAAAGGATACATGTGCTAAAAGCAGGCATATTCCTCGACATGGAGAATCTCAACCGCTGCGGCGGCTACGCCATTCGCTTTCGCCAGATCAAGGCCCTAGTGGAGGCGCAGCAGGCGGTTGTGGTGCGGGCCAATGCCTATATGGCCGTGGACCGTGAGCGCGAAAACATGGATGTAGAGTACCGCCAAAAAAGGGAAACGTATCGCAATCGAGCACGGCGAGAGGGCTACCACCTGATACTCAAAGAAGTGCGGCGCTATCGCAATCCGGACGGCGAGACCATCGTCAAGGCCGACGCCGATCTAGAGCTGGCGATAGACGCCCTATTGCAGTCGGACAACTTGGACTACGTGCTGTTGGGCAGCGGCGATGGCGATTTCGTGCGCTTGGTGCGCGCCCTGCAAAACCGGGGCAAACGGGTCGATTTGCTGTCTTTTATGCACACCAGTACCGAGTTACGCCAAGAGGTAGATCACCACTTTTCCGGGTACTTGGTGCCCGGCATTCTGTTTTCTGAGCGAGGTCTAACCCAGCGCCTGCGCGGCATCCTACACGCGGTCAACGAGGAGAAGGGCTACGGCTTCTTGACTGTGCAGACCGACTTGGGCATGGACAGTATACGCGAAGATATTTTTCTGCACATCACCGACTTGCGTACGGTGCGGGGTGGGGTGGTGTCCAACGCGGACTTTGCCTATCTCAAGGTGCGCGAGGCGATCATCGAGTTTGAGGTGGAGGACGATGGAGATCGGAAAAAGGCCGTCAACGCCATAGAATTTCGACCGGAGCTGCTGTGAGGTGATGACGATGAAGAAAGATTGGTGCGCCGAGGAGTTTCGCTGCATGGTCGCCTTTGGCGAGAGCACCACCGCTGGCGGCTGGAGCACCGCTCCTGATCGCTGTTGGGTGCCTCTGCTGGGCGCGCTCATCAACGACTTTCAGACCACGCCTATGCAGGTTGTCAACTCTGGAATCGGTGCCAACCTCATCGCCAGGCGCAGCCCGGCGTACGAGGAGAGCGGAAAGCCGGCGGCCGACGAGCGCCTCGACAAACACGTCCTCTCCCACAATCCCGACCTGCTCGCGATCTCCTACGGCCTCAACGACGCCCGGGGCGGTACGCCATTGGCCCAGTTTTGCGAGGATCTCGTCCTGCTCGTGGGGCGCGTGCGCCAACGCGGGAATCCGCTCATCCTGTTGCTTGGCCCCTACTTCATGACCGACTTCACCGTCGGGGGGAAGACCTGGAGCCACGCCGATCTGCCCCTGTTCAGGCGCTTCAACGCGGCCACGGCCGAGGTGGCGGCACAACTCGACTGTCTGTACGTCGATCTGCTGGCTGCGAGCGGTGAAGCGCCTTGGATGGTCCACTACGACGGCGTGCACCAGAACGACCTCGGCCACCAGATCGTCGCCAACCGCATCTTCGAGGTGCTTGCCCAGAATTGTTCCTGCTTGGCGAAGCGAACCCGGCAGTCCGAGCAGACCAGTCCGAGGTGGAGGGACGAGTCGGTGCTGAAGTCCGACTATGGCTTCTGACTCGGGAAAGGAGATATGAGCGCCATGATTCGCGTCGCTATCGCCGGCTGCCACCGCCAGGTCCTGCGCAAACCGACGAGCCACAACTTCGCCGCCGCCTTCTGCTCCCATCCCGACGCGGAAGTAGTCGGTGTTTTCGACTACGGCGAACGAGAACGCGCAGAATTTGTCGAGTGCTGGCGGGATGTGTGGGGAGAGGTGCCGACCTTTGACGACTACGAGGAGCTTCTCAAGGAGGTTACTCCCGACATCGTCTGCATTGCCACTCGACAGACGATGCACGCCGACCAGATCGAAAGGGCAGTGGCCGCCGGCGTCCGCGGGATTCTAAGCGACAAACCGCTGGCCACGACCCTCGCCGAAATGGATCGCATTGTCGCGGCCTGTGCGGAGATCCCCCTTGCCTTCGCCCTCGACCGGCGCTGGGACTCCGCCTATCGAGCGCTAAGCTCGGCCCTCGCTGGCGGCCTGATCGGCGAGGCGACCAGTTTGGTGGCATACGGCATCCCGAATACAATCAATCACGGCTGTCACTGGTACGACGCCGTGCTCGCGCTGTTGGGAGATCCAGAGCCCGCATGGGTCAGCGGTTTTGTCGACTCCAGCGACTCCGCGGATGAGCGCCGCCGGATGGATCCGCCCTGCCGTGCGCAGATTGGGATGGACAACGGCGCTGTCGCCTATGTAACCTGCGACGGACCCAAAGGCCCCGCCTTTGAGATTGCGGGCGATGGTGGACGGATTTCCGTATTCGCCGACGCGAGCGCTGCCCGCATCTGGAGGGGCGATTCTGAAGAGTTATTTCCCCTGCCGCCGAAGGCGGAGGGCTGGCCGGCTGGCATGAACATGGTAAGCGACCTAGTCCGCGCCGTCAAAGAGGGTGGCCGCACTGCGTGCGACATCTCCGAGGCCCGACGCTCCACTGAAATCGGATTCGCCATCTGCTCTTCCTCGGAGCGGGAAGGCGTCCGGGCTGCGCTGCCCGCAGCAGATCGCTCCCTCCGCGTCGAGTCGTATCCGTGGGGGAACGAAGCTCCGAATGCGGTCTAACCCAATCCATGCGACAAGCTGGGTGAATCACCCCCGCGATGGCTCGGCGTTTTCCCGCCGATGGCGCTGATGCACCTCCACCATCTTGAAGTCGTTGTCTATGACCTGCTGCAAATGCACCATGCGCTCTGGTCCGGCAGTGCGCAACATGGCTTCGCCGTGGATGCGGTCAATCCAGAACCGCCCCTCATTGGCCAGCGCGTTCTGGAAGTCCTCTAGGCGCTCGTCGGGCACGTGTTCGTAGAAATTCATGGTGTACATGCGCCGCCGCTGCGAGCCGCCGAAAGCGGCGTGTTTGGTATTGTGCCAAAATACGACAATGTCGCCCGGCTGGGTCTCCACCACTTGGCACGGCACTTGGTCGGGTGCCACCCCCCACGCTGCTTCGCTGTCGGGCAGAGCCTCTTGTAGGCCGTCGGCATAGGCATCGCCGCAGTGATGACTGCCCGGAATGATGCGCACTGCGCCCGTGTCTTGGGTCAGCGGATCTAGGTAAAAAGCGATCTTAATGCTGGGGATGCGGTCGCCGTTGTACCCATCCGAATGCCAACGCGTATCGCCGACGTAGAAATTGCCGTCGCCGCTGGTGTAGTTGAAATCATCGCCCAAAATGCTGGCGGCAATATCGTGGATGCGCGGGTCGTCAAGCAAGCTGCTCAGGTATTCGCTCTGGTCGGGAAAGGGCACAATGCACGAGCGCGCCCGGCCTTCGTGCCCCTTGCCGTGATGCCCCCCGCCGTGCGCGGCCCACACGGCCTCGAATTCTTCGATAATGCGGTCGATGCAATCGGCCATCAGACCGGGAAAATACAGATAGCCGAAGGTGTTGAAGAAGTTGAGTTGCTGCTGTGTCAAGCGCGTCTCGGACATGTTCTCTCCTTCAGATTATTCCCACGGGTCCGCATGAGGTTGCCGTGATTCAGAATCGCGGCCTGGCGACCGCTGACAATCCTCCCTTGATATCCGGTACCAGACCGACGGAGAAGTGGCGGGCTTCAGGGGGACTTATCCGGTCGCCTGATACACCTCGTCGAGCCAGACTACCATCTCAGCCGTCGCGTCGTTGCTCGGAGTACCTTCCGATCCGGTCATCGCCCACCAGCCGCTGGCGCGCTGCTGATCGACGATGTTGCCGGCCACCTTGATCGCCATGTCGCGGTACAAGCTCTCCCGGGTCAGAGTCCACAGCAGCGACGCCGCCCACATCACTTTTCCGGCGCGCAGCAACCGGCAGAGGTGGTCCGTGGCGGTCTCGGCGAAGCGCATGTACTCCCTAGCCAGCGCAAGCCACTGCTCGTCGCCGGTGGCCTGGTAGAGGCGAGCGAGAAAGCCACCCGCGATGCCCGGGTGGAAGAAGTACTGATCCCCCTTGGCGGCATTGACCAGTACGTAGCGAATCGGGTCCGTGGGGTCGATGTCGGTTACGAGCCCGCCAGCCGGCGTGGCGACGGTGTACATCTCCTCCGGGTAGTTCGGCTGCTCATCCATCATCCGCTGCATCCAGCGTCCCACACCGCAGGCGATGTCGAGGCGGTTGGTGTACAGAGCGGCATGACCGCAGCCACTCGTGACCCACAAGTCCTGCGGAGTGTCCGGCTGACGCTCGCTCGGGTGGGACCAGAACCCGCCGCTGCCGTCGTAGAAGCCCATCAAGAAGTCCATGCCCTTCTGCGCGATGTCGAACTGTGCGAGCCGGGCTGCGCCGATGACGACCCAGGTGTTGAAGTAAGCGTAGTAGTAGCCGTTGGTGAATTCGGTTCTGGGGCCAAAGTCGCCATCTGAGGTCATACCGTTGCGGCGCACCCAATCGAGCAGGCGGTTGGCCGCATGGGTCTCGCCGCAAACCTGGAACGCCGTCGGCACCTTGTAATACTCTGCGACAGTGCCATTGCCGAAGCTGCCGTCTGCACAAAGGTGTTGCAGCAGGTACTCGCAGCCTCTGTCGCGGGCTTGGCGAAAGGTGTTCATTTGGTTCTATAGCGCTGCGGCCATGAGTTCATTGCCCGCATGTCCTTCTGTAAAAAGGCCGGTTCCATCGCGGTTAAGATGTGGACATTATAGAGAGCTTTGGGGGGCCTGGTCAAGGAGTAGCACATGCGGTCCCCTTTTCAGAATTGCAGCGCGGAGACCACTTCCCGGGCGAAGGCGCAACCTCAAGTCAGCGGACCAGGTGCCCGAGTTAGTTGGAACTCGCAGGGGGATTTGGATCGGGGTGGATCGGATCAATCCAATACACTTCTTCGGGTTCTTCAACAGCCAGAATGTCCAGATTCACGACCACGGGCTCCTGATCGCTGCGCACCAGCACGCATTCCAAAGGTTCATCCCGACTGGCATTGATCTCCTGATGCGGCACGTAGGGCGGCACGTAGATAAAATCACCTGGCCCTGCTTCTGCCACGTACTCCAATTGATTGCCCCACCGCATTCGCACCTTGCCGCGCACCACGTAAATCACGCTTTCCAAGGCCCCGTGATGGTGCGCTCCAGTCTTTGCATTGGGATGAATCTCAACCGTACCTGCCCAGAGCTTTTCGGCGCCCGCACTTGCGCGATTGATCGCCGCTGCACGCGTCATCCCCGGCGTCTGTGGCGTATTGAAATCCAACCGCTCACTCGTCACCACCCGCACCCCGTGATTCCGCCAGTCCTTTTTGTCGTCCACGATACGGCACTCCTAAAATGAGAGAATGGAAGTCGCGTTTGAGAAGTTCCTATAATGAAAGGATCTCCCGCACCAGCACCAGGATACTCGCGACGGCGATGACGCTGACGACCGCTTGGCGAAAGACCTTTTCGTTCATCCGTCCGGTCAGGCGGACCGATAGCCAGTACCCGAGAATCATCCCCGGGACTACGGCAACTATCAGGATGAGGCGTTCTGCCGTAAGCAGTCCTTGCGCGACGTAGCCGATGGCGGCCGTGCAGTACATGGTAGTGAAGAAGAACGCCATGGAAGACCGGACGCCCTGACGTTCCATGCCGCGTCCGATGAAAAACAGGACGAGCAGTGGGCCGCCGATGGCAAGCCCGGTGACCATGGCGGCCACCCCAAAGCCCAGCATCGGACCGGTGATCTGTGGTTTGGGAATGCGCCACTCGGTCTTGACCACAACGAGCACCGTGAGCATCAGAACGAGCGCGCTTATGGCGATTCGTAGCGCCGACGGGTCCAGGGAGGCGAGGGCGTACGCCCCGATTGGCGCGCCGAGAGCACCGGCGACGGCTGTTGGGGCGAGTTCGCGATAGGGGACGTGGTCGCGGGTTTCGATGAGAACGAGCCCGAACGCGACGACGGCCACGGCATTGATCGTAACTACGACCGTCTGCGGATCGAGGAACAGAAGCAGGACCGGTGTAGTGGTGAGACCGAAGCCAAAGCCAACGGCACCGATGGCGAACCCAGCGACGATCAGCACCAACGCCGCTATGGCGATCTCAATCGGGATCGGTATCAGGGACTGTCCCACCATACCATGTCGTAGTCGCCGAGAGCATCCCGGTTTTCCCTACAGGCTCCGCTCTAGCCCAGCCTCCAGCGCCGCTTCGATCCGCGCCCTCGTTTCATCGAGGTGGGCCCGGCTGTACGCGTCCAGGCCGCCGCCGTCCAGCCGCGCCTCGATCCCTGCAGCGATGGTCTGCAAATCCGCCCGGGCCAAGGTGCGGGCGTCTTCGGGCGTGCCGTAGGCGGGCCTGAGCACCAGACCGATTAGTTTTTGTAGCTGTGCCCGCTGCAAGTTGCGGCGAAAGCTGTCGATGGAGTCGCCCGTCTCCAACTCCGCCCAGATGGCCTGCCGCAGTCCGGTGAACAGATCAACCATCCCGAAGGTCTCGTCGCCTTCGTAGCGCAGTTCCAGATCCTGTAGCCGGCTCAACAGAGTTGGATCGTAGAACCGGTCGAGTGGCTGCCGTTGGATGCTCAGCACCCTATCGTGGATAGGATAGTCGATCCGCCGCACGTCGAACACCGACCAAGTGAAATCGACCCAGCGCTCTGGTGCCAGCTTGTTGAGCAGTTCCGGCGACCAGCGGAAGGCGTCCGGCCCGAACACGTGTTCCACCAGAAAGTCGAGCGCCTCCCGCTGCCGGGCAGGCGGCACTGGCTGTAGGGGGAGTCGTCCATCGCCCACGTGGTCGCGGTAGTGATAGATACCACCGATGTAGCGGCTGACATTGCCCGCCCCCGAAAAGTAGGGCCTAAAGCCCCAGCCGAATACCCGCCGCAGGGTTTGGTAGCGCTCGCCCTTCTGCTCGAATTTGTCTTCCACTTTGGCCCACAGTTCTTTTGACAGGGCGATCTGGTCGCGGTAGTGGGCAATTGGGTCGTCGCGCAAATCCCAGCGCGCTGCGCTCGGGTCGATTCCCCGAGTCCAGTATAGGGCGTCTTCGTCCGTGCCGTAGGCTAGATCTTTCTCTGCGACTTGGCTGGCGATCTTGTCCAGTTGGGCCCGCTCGCTTGCAGGACTGTCTGTCTCTACTGGCCGGTAGGCGTATTCAATAGCCCAGTAGTCGTACGGCCCCAGCGTCGTCTGATAGTACTCGCCCTGCTCGTGGCCCTCTGGGGCGATGTTGACCGGGTTGTAGTCCATTACCGAACTGGAGATGCCCTCTTTGTCGGTGACGCGGCGGTCGTGTAGCTCGTCGAGCGCGTGGATAGTGCTGCCTTTGAAATTGTGCCGCAGGCCGAGGGTGTGGCCCACTTCGTGTGCTATCAACTCGACGATTAGCTGACGGATGAATTCCTTTTCGTCCACCTCGCCTCCACCGGCTGCGGCCCGCGCTTCCAGCAAGTGCCACCCGAAAGCGGCCTCCTGCCTCAGCCCGTCGGCCATATCGCAGAATCCTCTGTTGTGCCCCATAGCTGCGGCGGGCGAAGGCGCAGTGAAGTCCCCGCTGGCCCAAGGTCCCCGGTCTACAGGATCGACGAGTTCGGTGAACTCTAAGTAGGCGTAGCGCACAAAATCCGCGCTGATGCGGATATCGGCGTCGAAAATCTCGCCGGTAAAGGGATTGGTGCGCGATGGGCCTACTGCGTACCCTTGGCCGGGCTGCACCATCCAGCGCACCACGTTGTAGCGCGCATCGGCCGCGTCCCACTCGGCGTCGTCCGGCTGCTGCTTGGCCTCAATCGCTCCCTCAAAGCCGAGTGGCTCGAACGCCTTGTTCCACACTAGGATCCCCTCCCGCACGGCGTCTCGGTACTCTGGTGGAATCGTGTTTTCCAGCCAGAACACAATCGGCTTTTTGGGCGGCGACTGGTCGAATTTGGGCTCGGCTTTCTCTAGGTGCCAGCGATTGACGTAGCGCACGTACGGGTCGTCATTGAGCACTGAGGTGTAGTCTTGGTGCAAGGTGGTGAAGTGCCCCACTCGGTCGTCGGCCAAGCGCGGGCGGAAATCCGATTCGGGTAGGCTGGACAGGCTGTAGTGGTAGATGTGCTGGAAACTGCGCGTATCTGCTAGGGTGGGGATGTCCATTCTGGGCGAATTGGATTTAAAGTGTAGCACCACGTCGATCTCAGTATTGTGCGGAAAATTCTTTAGCGCGCCGAAATAGCTGTTGTCGTTGTCGAAGCTATACGAACCCTCTTTGAGGTATCTGCTGAAGAAGGAACTTACCGAGGCGATGTCCTGAACGAAGAAATCGTTTGGGTCCACCAGCACCGCGCCGGTCTCGGGATGGGGCTGCCCTTCAATGCTGCCGACGCCGAGGATCGAGTCGGACAGGCCTCGGTCCACGGCTCGGTGGATGGCAGCGTCTGGCTCGGCCCGGTAGTACACATTCTTGTGGGCGAAGAATACTTTTTTGCCGACTCGCTGAAAGACAAAGGGAAACGTGCCCCAGCCTCGACCGATGGAGACTAGCGAAGCCGAATCAAAGAAGTAGCCGTCGCCCTGCGTGCGCGTGATGCTGCACAGGTAGATCTGGTCGAACTGATCGGGCCGAATGGCCAAGAACACTTTGTTCTCCTCTGGATCCCGGTACAGCTCGAACAGGCCTTCGATCTTGTCGAAGTCCTTGATTACTTTTGAAAATTTGGGGCCTTTGTCTTCTTCGTCTTCTTCGTCTTCTTCGTCCTCCTTGTCCTCTTTGTCCTTTTCGTCTTCTTCGTCCTTTTCCTTGTCGGCGGCCTCTTCCTCGACGGTTTCCTCTTTTGCTTCCTCCGCCCAGACGGTCCCCGTCCCCCATAAGCCGAGGATGGCGACCAGCAATATCCATTTGAATGCGCGCACAGTATTACTCAGTTCCATCTCAATGCACCTCGCGGTTTGGATCATTCACAGTAAACTCGGACCTTGTCGTCCCCGTCGTGGATATTGACCTCGATCTCGCTTAGAGCGTCGATTAGCTGCTCTAGATCCTCAGCTCGCAGGTTGTCAATGTCAACGTTGATGCCGCTTTTCTTCATCTTCTTCTTGATTCCTTTCTCCGCCTTTTCCGGGAGCAAGGTGTGTAGCTTGACTCCGGCCTTGATCAACGCCAGCGGCACTCGGACGTCGATGTGCTCATCATCGTCCGAGTCGATGGTGACTCTCAGATACCGCCGGGCTGATCCCACGCTTGGGGATGCTAGCGGCTGCATCGCTGTGGTCTCCTTTGGCTCCTCGTCAACGAGGGAGAGCAGGCGCTCGGCCTCATCGACGGACACCTTGCCCTCTGATAGCATCTCAAGTACGCGTCTGCTGTTTTCGTTCATGGTTGTTCTCCTTTTTGTGTCTGGCTATTGAATTGTAACGGAGCCGTTCACGGTTTTGGCGCTCAGTCCGGCCTCGCCTTCGCCCACTGCCCCCTTGAGTATTTGGCGCTTTTCGACCGACGCGACGAAGCCTGGCACCTCGCAGCGGACTCGCCCGTTGACCGTTGCAGCCGTCAGCTTGAGGCTCGGGTCGTCGTCCAGAGCTACTTTGATATTGCCGTTTGTGGTGTATAGTGTGCTGCCGTCTCCGGGCTCGATGCTCCCCTGAAGCTTTATCGATCCATTGGTCGTCCGCGCATCGAAGCGGCCATGTGCGTCCTCAATGGACACGCGGCTGTTCGAGGTATAAAGCTCTGCCGAGCCGGAGAGCGTCTTGACCGTGATCGGGGCGTTCTTGGTCGTCGCTTTTAGGTCGCCCTTGAATTGTTCGACCCTTATAGGCCCGTTCTTGGTATGCACCGTCCCACTGCTTGCCGTTCCTTGGAGTTCCACCGGACCGTTGCCCGTTGCCAAGTCAACGCTAGTCGCGACGGGTACAGTAACCTCAATGTTTGCTCCGGCGTGCTGGCGAGAGAATCCGCGTAGGAATTCCTCGGATTGCTTATGCGGCTGATACGGCTTGGCCTCGACCGTGACGAGGTCGCCTTCCTGCACGGCGCTGTACTTGATTTCGTGGGGTTTTTTCAGCCTCGTCCGCACGCGAATCGAGCCGGGTTCGCCGGCGCGGACCCGAATGCGGCCGTTGAAGCCGCGCACTACGAGGCGCGGGTTGTCACCCACGGCGAACGTGTCGTCGCGCATGGAGGTCTTGCCGTCTTCGTCGCGGTCGCTGTCTTCGCTCTCTGACCACCCGGACAGAGACTCTTCAAGTCCTGCGAGTCCTTCTTCGAGTCCTTTTTCGATTTCTTCACCGAGTCCTTCGAGGGAGTCTTGCAGCGCCTCAACGCCAGGTATCGGAGATATCGGATCATTAATTCTACGCCTTCTGCGCTTCTTGCGAGTTTCGGCGCGGTGGGAGTCTTGCAGCGCCTCTAGGAGACGCTCAGCCTCTTCTACGGTGACCTTCCCCGCCGAAAGCATGTCGAGGACTTTGCGTCGTTCTTCAGTCATCACATCCTCCTAGTCGATTGAAATGAACACGCGATCCTCGCCAGAGGCTACGTCGCAGCGCAGGCCGCGCAGCGAGGCAAGCACGTATAGGAGCAAAGGGCCAGCCAGCAGGACGGAACGGCTCCGAGCGCGATGCCCCGAGCGCGCCGCTACTAGTAATGCAACAGGTGTCCCTAGCAGCACCACGACGACAACGAGCGGCCATAGCACTATGAGCGGGATCCACAGCCGAATGCGGCGCTTGTCGCCTTGGACTCGCAATCTCAGGAACATGGGTGGCAGCATTAGGAGAGCCTCCGCAGCGCCTCTTCGACGTCAATTTCGCCGCGTTCCAAGCTGTCGAGTACTACCGCTGATTGGGGATTCGAGCGCGGAGTGCTAGCCGATTCCGCGGTTTGAGTCACCGTCTCGACCAACGGTAGCTGCTCGGCAATGGCATCCAGTCGGTTTTTGACCGTCGGATAGCTGATGCCAAATATGCGCTCCATTTCCTTGATTGAGCCGTGGATTTGGACGAAGGCCATTACGAATACTTGGTCCTCGGCGGAAAGACGCGCCAGAACGGGCGGCTCGAATTGCCCTTCGATCGCGATGGCGCTGTCCGGCAGGGAAACCCGCTCTACCACGATACGCGCCCCCTTCGTCAGATCGGTTAGCTCTTTCCAGTCTTTGATGGCAAAACCTCCAAATGGTTAAATTTAGACGTAATTATAGCTATATTTTTAAAAAAATCAATAATAAAATTGAAAAAATTAACTTTCTTAAAAGAATAGACAGGAATCGGAGAGGTTTTGGAGCTATTCTTCCACGGCTGCGGACACCGCATTGGAAACCCGCCGCAGCAAGCTTCCGTTGGCGACCATTTGGTTGGTCAGTACCACGCAGCTTAGTTGGTGCTCTGCGTCCGCCCACGCCACCGTGCCAGTCGCCCCGGTGTGGCCGAAGGTGTGCTGCGACACCAGATCGCCCCAAAAGGCCCACACCCGCGCCCCGCACACGCCCCACCCAAGGCCCCACGGTGCATTGAGCGTGCCATTTTGATCCCTCGTCATCGCTGCGACTGCGGCCGGGCTAAAGATGCGGTGGTCGCCGTATGCGCCGCGGTTGAGCATGGTTTGCAAGAGGATCGCCAGATCGCGTCCGGTGCTGTGCATGCCGCCCCACGGTGCTCCGAAATCGCGCCAGTACGGGGAATTCCACCCCCAGCTCCGCAATTCGTCGTCCTCTTCGGTGTCCGTCCCGCACCACACGGTATCTTCAATAGCCCAATCGCCTATGCCCAATGCGCTGCGCTCCATGCTCAGCGGCGCGAAAATTTCCTCGCGTTCAAAATCGCGCAACCGCTGGCCGCTAACGCGCTCGACGATTGCGGCTGCCAGCAGGATGCCCTTGCTCTGGTAGCGGAAATCGGTCGCTGGTTTGTAGAGCAGGGGCGTCTGCATGGCCCGCTCGACAAAGACCTCTACCGGCTCGTGTGCCCGCCGCAGGCTGGTGTTCTCCGGTAGCATGTCGGGCATACCCGATATGTGCGATAGCAGGTGGCGGACCTTGATGTCGGGCCGGTCGCCGCCTGTGAACTCGGGCAGGTAGTCGATGGCTGGGTCTTCGAGTGAGATCAGGCCGCGGTCGACGAGGATCATCAGCGCGCAAGCGGTGACCGGTTTGGTGATCGACGCGAGGAGAAAGATCGAATCCGCATCGACCGGCTGGTCTGCGTTAGGTTTGCGCTGGCCAGCCCCGCGTGCGAAGACCTCTTTGCCGTGCCGCGCTACTGTCAGGGAGGCCGCGCTGATCTGGCCCGCTTCGATAGCAGCCGTGAGCAGGCCGAAGGCGCGTTCGAGTTGCTCAGCCGACATGCCGACAGCCGCTGGGTCGCCCGTTTGCAAAACCGTTCCGTCTGTTGCCATCATGTTCCCTTTCTTTAGGTATATAAGGCGCAACATTAATCAACTAATCCGACCACTTCCCTCAACCCCGTCACCACTTGCACCCCGTCCTCTATCCATGCTGGCGGAGAGCTATCCGCGCCGAGCGACCGACGAATCAACACCGGCCTGAGCCCCGCTGCCCTAGCCCCTGCTACGTCGTCTTCCGGTGAATCGCCGACAAAGAGCGCCTCGTCCGTCGCCAACCCCGTCTGCTCCAGTGCCGGGGCAAAGATCGCCGGGTCGGGCTTTTTGACGCCGACATCGCCGGAGACGACCACTGCGTCGAAAAAGGGGCGCAACGCCAGTTCGTCTAGCAAGCGATGGACGTGCGGCGGATGGTCGAAGTTGGAGATCAGTGCCAGCTTGTAGCGGCCTTGCAACTCGCCGAGCACGCTTTTGGCCTCTGGGTCGAGCGGCGTATGTGCGTGCCACGCCGCTATGCTCGCCTCGCTGATCCGTCGCAATTCCTCCACTTCCAACTCCACTTCCAACTCCCCGACCAACAAGCGCATGCGACGCTCGTACACTGTCAGTCCGTCGTCCTGCACCGGCGGCTCGGGTTGGAGCAAGAATTCCTCGCATACTCGGATCAATGTTTCTTCGTCAAACGCACGGCCACTAGCGACCAACTCGCGGCGTATGGCATGGAACCAACTCTCTCCCGCAGCTTCCATATTGCCGTAGCACAACAGGGTGCCGTATAGATCGAAGAATACTCCTCGTATTTCAGTCATTGATGTCTTTCTAATTCGGCTTAGGGCGGATTTGCCCGCGTCCCGCAATTAGATAGCGTCTGCGCGGCGCAATCACAACTGTTTCCCCACCCACAGGGCACCTCGGCGCACCACTTCTTGGAAGGAAGGGTTTTCCAGCACTGCGTTGTCGTGGCCCAAGGCAAAGAAGAACACTCGGCCCCGACCATAGGTGTGATGATAGGCCATGACGTGGGTCTCGTCGCGGCCGGGGTCATAGGCGTGTATGAGGTGATGCGAGCGGCTTGGATCGTGCTTGAGGTAGTGCAATTCGTCGGTCACGGCAAAGTCTTTGAGGCCGGCGGCAATGGGATGGTCGGAGTCGGAGATGGCGACGGTGAAATCCATGTACGGGCTGTGGCCGTTGAAAAAGCCGTTGAGCATTTGGTGATAGCCGGCATTGTCGCGGAAGGAAGCGTCTGCGGTGTGCAGGCCGAAGAACCCGCCGCCGCGTTCGATAAAGTGCAAAAGCCCCTGTTCCTGGGCTTGGGTGAAGAGGCCGACATCGGTGAAGAAGAGGGTGGTGTCGTACGCGGCGAGGCCGTTGGCCATGACCTCGTAGTCGCGCGAGAAATCGGCCTCGATCTGGGCGTCTTGGTTCAGCAGGTCGGTTAGAAATCGGCCCTGGCCTTCGTGGTCGTGGTAGATGCCTTCGGTGCCGACGAATACTAATAGTTTAACGGGAGCCATGACGGGTTCCTCCTTTTAGTCTTAGGGCTAATCGGGAGCGGCCGCGGATTTTTCCCAGGGCCGGATAAAGGATTCAGGCTCGACGCCCAAGGCGTCTGCCACGCGGTTGATATAGTTGAAAAAGCCGATGATCTGGACGGCGTCGTGGATGCCGCGATCGTCAAAGCCGTGCTGACGCAATTGGTCGATGTCCTCAGCGGTTGAGTCATGGGGGCGCTGGGTCAGTTTTTCGGCAAAGACGCATAGGGCATGGTCGGCTGGCGATAGATCGGCACGGCGCCAGTCCGCAGATAATTGGTGTACCAGCCGATCGGCCGGGGTTCCTTCTTCAATGGCAAAATCGCGAGCGACCTCAGCCCGGAGGTCGTGGGCGTGGGAGCGTAGTCAGTACACGCAATGGTTCGCGGCCGAAACGACCACGGCCAGCATTTCGCGCTGGCCTCGGCTCAGGGGTGAAGGGCCGTACATGAGGGTCTTGTAAAAATCCATTGATACCCTCATGGCCCGGGGGTTGGGGCTCATAATGGAGACAATGCCCCAAATGCGCCCGGCCCGAGCGAGGGCGGCTTCGTACTGCTTTTTGAGTAGGCCGGTGGCCCGTTTTAGGGGAATGATGTCTATATAGGGCATTTGCTGATCACCTCTGCGAGGACGTAACTACGCATTTGGCTGCCATGGCAAAATTTGTGACATTGTTGCGAGTTTTCAGCTTGCAACTGGAGATCACTACCGCGTCGAAAAAGGGACGCAACGCCACCTAGCGCAACAACGCGCCATATAGAAGGAGCCGTTTCCATGTCCGTTCGCTTTGCCTTCCTCACCGATACTCACCACTACCCCGACGCCCCCGCAGACTACGGCGCTCCCAAGATGCTCACCCGCAGCCAGGAGGTGCACGACGCGATTCCCCCCGCCCTCAACGCGCAGGCTTTCGACTTTGTCGTCCACGGCGGCGACTTTCTCTGCGGAGGGTCGGCCTTTGACCTGCCCACCGAGACCTATTTGCGCTCGATTGACGAGGTGGTCACGGCCTTCGCGCGGCTTGAGGCCCCTTTCTACTCGGTCCCCGGCAACCACGACTGCGACGCTCAGAGCGGTTCCTTCGATGGTTTTGCCGCCCGTTTTCCCTATCCCGATCCGCTGACCGTCGTCGATGCTGCGCCGCGTCTGCGACTGGCACTGGCCCATGTCTTCTACGACTGCGATGTCTTTGAGAAAGGGTCTGGCGTCTGGACCGACGCGCTAGACGAGGCTCTGCGCGCTGCTGCTGCTCAAGCCCTAGCCGATGGCTGCGCGTTGCTGCTCGTTATGCACACTTGGATTTTGCCCGATTTCGCTTGGGACCGCGGCGTGGTCGCAGGCGCGCCTCGTCTGGTCAAAACGCTCGACGAAAGCCCTGCTATCGTCGCTGCTTTCACCGGCCATCGCCACATCAACCGCATCACTGCCTACCGCGACTACCTAGTTGTCGATACGGCCTGTCTGATCGGCTTTCCCTTGGGGTATCGCAGCGTTGAACTCTCGGACGATGGCTTTTTCAAGACGCGCTTCCACACCCTCGACCTGCCCGATCTGATGCAAGCTTCCTACGACCGCTCGACGCCCGAGGAGAACTGGGTCTGGGAAGGCCACATCTTCGACCGGGACGTGGATATCCTGTCGCCTCGGCTCAGGGCGCTGTGGGGTTGAACGGGGCGACTTAGCGACTGCTCCATAAAACCTTATCGCCAGAGTCTGCTCATTCACTTTCGGCCACCATAGCGGTTTAAGAGCTCGGCTGTCTCAGTAGCATTGTGTTCCGTCGCAATGTACAGCGGTGTCCGGCCCTCGTCGCTCTCAGCGTTGACCTCGGCTCCTTGGGTCAGCAAGACTTCGGTCGTTTCAGCCGCGTTGTGTGCTGCCGCCCAGTGTAGCGGAGTCCGGCCATATTGGTCCTTTTCGTTGCTGTTGGCTCCCTGTGTCAGCAAGACTTTGGCCGTTTCAGCCGCGTTGTTCCACGCCGCCTGGTGCAGTGGTGTCTGGCCATATTGGTCCTTTTCGTTGCTGTTGGCTCCCTGTGTCAGCAAGACTTTGGCCGTTTCAGCCGCGTTGTTCCACGCCGCCCAGTGTAGCGGAGTCCGGCCCAATGTGTCCTTGGCACAGATCTCGGCTCCTTGCTTCAGTAAGAGTTGGGCTGTTTCCGTCGCATTTTTTGCTGCTGCCCAGTGCAGTGGTGTCGCCTCCTCGCTGTTCTTGGTGTTGACTTCGGCACCTTGGGTCAGTAACAGTTGGGCTGTCTCAGTCGCATTGTGATTCGCCGCATTGTGTAGCGGTGTCCGGCCGTTGTTGCCCTTGGCGTTTATCTCAGCTCCTTGCGCGATCAACAATTGGGCGGTTTCGATTGCATTTTCCCACGCTGCACTGTGCAGTGGCGTATTGCCAGATTCGTCCTTTTCGTTGCTGTTGGCTCCCTGTGTCAGCAAGACTTTGGCCGTTTCAGCCGCGTTGTTCCACGCCGCCTGGTGCAGTGGTGTCTGGCCATATTGGTCCTTTTCGTTGCTGTTGGCTCCCTGTGTCAGCAAGACTTTGGCCGTTTCAGCCGCGTTGTTCCACGCCGCCCAGTGTAGCGGAGTCCGGCCCAATGTGTCCTTGGCACAGATCTCGGCTCCTTGCTTCAGTAAGAGTTGGGCTGTTTCCGTCGCATTTTTTGCTGCTGCCCAGTGCAGTGGTGTCGCCTCCTCGCTGTTCTTGGTGTTGACTTCGGCACCTTGGGTCAGTAACAGTTGGGCTGTCTCAGTCGCATTGTGATTCGCCGCATTGTGTAGCGGTGTCCGGCCGTTGTTGCCCTTGGCGTTTATCTCAGCTCCTTGCGCGATCAACAATTGGGCGGTTTCGATTGCATTTTCCCACGCTGCACTGTGCAGTGGCGTATTGCCAGATTCGTCCTTTTCGTTGACGTTGGCTCCCTGTGTCAGCAAGACTTTGGTCGTTTCAGCCGTATTGTTCCACGCTGCCCAGTGTAGTGGCGTCAGGCCCAATGTGTCCTTGGCGCAAATCTCGGCTCCTTGCGTCAGCAACAGGTTGGCCGTTTTGTTTGCATTTTCTGCTGCTGCCCAGTGCAGTGGTGTCGCCTCCCTGCTGTCCTTGGTGTTGACGTCGGCCCCCCATGTTATTAACAGTTGGACCACCGTTTCAGCCGCGTTGTTTGCTGCCGCCCAGTGTAGCGGTGTCCGGCCCAATGTGTCCTTGGCGTAGATGTCGGCACCTTGGGTCAGTAAGAGCTGGGCTGTTTCGGTTGCATTGTTCCACGCCGCAGAATGCAGCGGTGTTGCGCCCGCAGAATGCAGCGGTGTTGCGCTCTGGTCGGTTTTGGCGTTTATCTCAGCACCTTGGGTCAGTAAGAGCTGGGCTGTTTCGTTCGCATTTTTCTGCGCCGCTTGGTGCAGTGGTGTCGCGCCATATTCGTCCTTTTCGTTGATGTTGGCTCCCTGTGTCAGCAAGACTTCGGTCGTTTCAGCCGCGTTGTTCCACGCCGCCCAGTGTAGCGGAGTCCGGCCCGATGTGTCCTTGGCACAGATCTCAGCTCCTTGCGTTAGTAACAGGTGGGCTGTTTCCGTCGCATTGTTTACTGCTGCCCAGTGCAGAGGTGTCGCCTCCTTGCTGTCCTTGGTGTTGACGTTGGCCCCCCATGTTATTAACAGTTGGACCGTTTCAGCCGCGTTTTCTGCTACCGCCCAGTGTAGCGGAGTCCGGCCCAATGTGTCCTTGGCATAGATCTCGGCTCCTTGCGTTAGTAACAGGTGGGCTGTTTCCGTCGCATTGTTTACTGCTGCCCAGTGCAGTGGTGTCGCCTCCTCGCTGTCCTTGGTGTTGACGTCTTGGATATTGGCGAACACAAGGAAGCCAATGACCAAGAGCACCACTGCGCCCAAGATCTCCAATCGCCGGGCTTTAGTCTTTTTTGGCGGTCCGTTGCTCATTTCGTTTCTCGCAATCGGGTGGTAGTGTCTGGTGGTGTTGGCGGCTGCGTTGGGTTTTTGCTATTGCTCTCTTGAGCGCATCACTGCCTACCGCGACTATCTAGTTGTCGATACGGCCTGTCTGATCGGCTTTCCCTTGGGGTATCGCAGCGTTGAGCTTACTGACGATGGCTTTTTCAAGACGCGCTTCCACACTCTCGACCTGCCCGATCTGATGCAAGCTTCCTACGACCGCTCGACGCCCGAGGAGAATTGGGTCTGGGAAGGCCACATCTTCGACCGGGACGTGGATATCCTGTCGCCTCGGCTCAGGGCGCTGTGGGGCTGAACGGGGCGACTTAGCGACTGCTCCATAAAACCGTATCGCCAGCGTCTGCTCATTCACTCTCGGCCACCATAGCGGTTTAATAGCTGGGCTGTCTCAGTAGCATTGTGTTCCGTCGCAATGTACAGCGGTGTCCGACCCTCGTCGCTCTCAGCATTGACCTCGGCTCCCTGCTTAAGCAGCAGTTCGGCTGTCGTAGCAGCATCCGTCTCTGCCGCATCGTGCAGCGGCGTCCGGCCCTTGTCGGCTTTGGCGTTTATCTCGGCTCCTTGCGTTATCAACAATTGGGCTGTTTCGGTTGCGTTGTCCTCTGCCGCCCAGTGTAGCGGTGTCCGGCCCTTGTCGGTTTTGGCGTTTATCTCAGCTCCTTGCGTCAGTAACAGCTGGGCTGTTTCAGTCGCATTGTACCAGGCCGCCTCGTGTAGTGGCATCCATCTCTTGTTGTCCTTTTCGTTGACGTCGGCCCCTTGCGTCAGTAAGAGTTGGGCTGTTTCGGTTGCGTTGTTCCTCGCCGCCCAGTGCAGCGGTGTCTGGCCCAATGTGTCCTTGGCACAGATCTCGGCTCCTTGCGTCAGTAAGAGTTGGGCTGTCTCAGTCGCATTTTTTGCTGCTGCCCAGTGCAGTGGTGTCGCCTCCTCGCTGTTCTTGGTGTTGACTTCGGCTCCTTGGGTTAGTAAGAGTTGGGCTGTCTCAGTCGCATTGTGATTCGCCGCATTGTGTAGCGGTGTCCGGCCGTTGTCGGCTTTGGCATTTATCTCAGCTCCTTGCGCGATCAACAATTGGGCTATTTCGATTGCATTTTCGCACGCCGCATTGTGTAGCGGTGTCCGGCCGTTGTCGGCTTTGGCATTTATCTCAGCTCCTTGTGCGATCAACAATTGGGCTATTTCGATTGCATTTTCCCACGCTGCACTGTGCAGTGGCGTATTGCCAGATTCGTCCTTTTCGTTGACGTTGGCTCCCCGTGTCAGCAAGACTTCGGTCGTTTCAGCCGCGTTGTGTACTGCCGCATTGTGTAGCGGTGTCCGGTCCTGGTCGGTTTTGGCGTTAACTTCGGCTCCTTGGGTTAGTAAGAGTTGGACTGTCTCAGTAGCATTGTGATTCGCCGCATTGTGTAGCGGTGTCCAGCCCTGGTCGGCTTTGGCGTTTATCTCAGCTCCTTGCGCGATCAACAATTGGGCTATTTCGGTTGCATTTTTGCACACTGCATTGTGCAGTGGCGTCACGCCAGATTCGCTCTTTTCGTTGACGTTGGCTCCCTGTGTCAGCAACAGGTTGGCCATCTCAGCCGCGTTGTTCCACGCCGCCCAGTGTAGTGGCGTCAGGCCCAATGTGTCCTTGGCGCAAATCTCGGCTCCTTGCGTTAGTAAGAGTTGGGCTGTTTCAGTCGCATTTTTCCACGCGGCATAATGCAGCGGTGTTGCGCTCTGGTCATTTTTGGCGTTTATCTCAGCTCCTTGGGTCAGTAAGAGTTGGGCTGTTTCGGTTGCGTTGTTCCTCGCCGCATAGTGCAGCGGTGTCCCGTCTTTGTCGTTTTTGGCGTTTATCTCAGCTCCTTGCGTTAGCAACAATTGGGCTGTTTCAGCCGCATTGTACCAGGCCGCAGTGTGTAGCGGCATATACCCATATTTATTCTTTTCGTTGATTTTGGCTCCCTGTGTCAGCAAGACTTTGGCCGTTTCAGCCGCGTTGTTTGCTGCCGCCCGGTGCAGTGGTGTCTCGCCATATTCATCCTTTTCGTTGATTTTGGCTCCCTGTGTCAGCAAGAGCTCGGTCGTTTCAGCCGCGTTGTTTGCTGCCGCCCAGTGTAGCGGAGTCCGGCCCAATGTGTCCTTGGCACAGATCTCGGCTTCTTGAGTTAGTAACAGTTGGGCCGTTTCAGTCGCATTTTTCCACGCCGCCCAGTGCAGTGGTGTCGCCTCCTCGCTGGTCTTGGCGTTGACGTTAGCCCCCCATGTTAGTAACAGTTGGGCCGTTTCGGTTGCATTTTTCCTCGCCGCCCGGTGCAGTGGTGTATTGTCAGCCTTTATATTGACGAACACAAGGAAGCCAATGACCAAGAGCACCACTGCGCCCAAGACCTTGGCCAATCGCCGGACTTTAGTCTTTTTTGGCGGTCTGTTGCTCATTTCGTTTCTCGCAATTGGGTGGGTCTGGGAAGGTCACATCTTCGACCGGGACGTGGATATCCTGTCGCCTCGGCTCAGGGCGCTGTGGGGTTGAACGGGGCGACTTAGCGACCCTTATCGCCAGCGTCTGCTTATTCACTCTCGGCCACCATAGCGGTTTAATAGCTCGGCTGTCTCAGTAGCATTGTGTTCCGTCGCAATGTACAGCGGTGTCCGACTCTCGTCGCTCTCAGCATTGACCTCGGCTCCCTGCTTAAGCAGCAGTTCGGCTGTCGCAGCAGCATCCATCTCTGCCGCCCAGTGTAGCGGTGTCTGGCCCTCGTCGGTTTTGGCATTTATCTCGGCACCTTGGGTCAGTAAGAGTTGGGCTGTTTCGGTTGCGTTGTCCTCGGCCGCCCAGTGTAGCGGTGTCTGGCCCTCGTCGGTTTTGGCGTTTATCTCGGCACCTTGGGTCAGTAAGAGTTGGGCTGTTTCGGTTGCATTTTTCCACGCCGCATAGTGCAGTGGTGTCGCCTCCTCGCTGTTCTTGGTGTTGACGTCGGCCCCTTGGGTCAGTAACAGTTGGGCTGTCTCAGTAGCATTGTGATTCGCCGCATTGTGTAGCGGTGTCCGGCCGTTGTCGGCTTTGGCGTAGATGTCGGCTCCTTGCGCGATCAACAATTGGGCTATTTCGATTGCATTTTCGCACGCTGCATTGTGTAGTGGTGTCCGGCCGTTGTCGGTTTTGGCGTTTATTTCAGCTCCTTGCGCGATCAACAATTGGGCTGTTTCGATTGCATTTTCCCACGCTGCCCTATGCAGTGGCGTATTGCCAGATTCGTCCTTTCCGTTGACGTTGGCTCCCTGTGCCAGCAAGATCTTGGCCGTTTCAGCCGCGTTGTGTACTGCCGCACTGTGCAGCGGTGTCCGGCCGTTGTCGGTTTTGGCGTTTATTTCAGCTCCTTGCGCGATCAACAATTGGGCTGTTTCGATTGCATTTTTGCACACTGCATTGTGCAGTGGCGTATTGCCATCTTGGTCCTTTTCGTTGATGTTGGCTCCCTGTGTCAGTAAGAGTTGGGCTGTTTCCGTCGCATTGTTTGCCGCCACCCAGTGTAGCGATGTCTGGCCATATTCATTCTTTTCGTTGGTTTTGGCTCCCTGCGTTATCAACAATTGGGCTGTTTCGGTTGCATTTTTCCACGCCGCAAAATGCAGCGGAGTCGATCCCTTGTCGGCTTTGGCGTTTATCTCGGCTTCTTGGGTCAGTAAGAGTTGGGCTGTTTCGGTTGCGTTGTTCCACGCGGCAAAATGCAGCGGTGTCTCGCCATCTTGGTCCTTTTCGTTGATGTTGGCTCCCTGTGTCAGCAAGACTTTGGTCGTTTCAGCCGCGTTGTTCCACGCCGCCCAGTGTAGCGGAGTCCGGCCCAATGTGTCCTTGGCACAGATCTCGGCTCCTTGAGCTAGTAACAGTTGGGCTGTTTCCGTCGCATTTTCTTCTGCTGCCCAGTGCAGTGGTGTTGCTTCCTCGCTGTTCTTGGTGTTGACGTTGGCCCCCCATGTTAGTAACCGTTGGGCCGTTTTAGTCGCATTGTGATTCGCCGCATAGTGTAGCGGAGTCGATCCCTTGTTGTCCTTGGCGTAGATGTCGGCTCCTTGCGTTAGTAAGAGTTGGGCTGTTTCGGTTGCGTTGTTCCTCGCCGCAGAATGCAGCGGTGTCACCTCCTTGCTGTTCCTGGTGTTGACGTTGGCCCCCCATGTTATTAACAGTTGGGCTGTTTCAGCCGCGTTGTTCCCCGCCGCATAGTGTAGCGGAGTCGATCCCTTCTTGCCCTTGGCGTTTATCTCGGCTTCTTGGGTCAGTAAGAGTTGGGCTGTTTCGGTTGCGTTGTGCCACGCCGCAGAATGCAGCGGTGTCTCGCCCTCGTCGGTTTTGGCGTTTATCTCAGCGCCTTGGGTCAGTAAGAGTTGGGCTGTTTCGGTTGCGTTGTTCCCCGCCGCCCGGTGCAGTGGTGTCTCGCCATATTTATTCTTTTCGTTGATGTTGGCTCCCTGTGTCAGCAAGACCTCAGTCGTTTCAGCCGCGTTGTGTACTGCCGCCCAGTGTAGTGACGTCAGACCCAAGGTGTCTTTGGCGCAAATCTCGGCTCCTTGCGTCAGCAACAGGTTGGCCGTTTTGTTTGCATTTTCTGCTGCTGCCCAGTGCAGTGGTGTCGCCTCCTCGCTGTTCTTGGTGTTGACGTTGGCCCCCCATGTTATTAACAGTTGGGCCGTTTCAGCCGCGTTGCCTATCGCCGCCCAGTGTAGCGGTGTCGATCCCTTGTCGGCTTTGGCGTTTATCTCGGCCCCTTGGGTCAGTAAGAGTTGGGCTGTTTCGGTTGCGTTGTTCCACGCTGCAAAATGCAGCGGCGTCGATCCCTTGTCGGCTTTGGCGTTTATCTCGGCCCCTTGGGTCAGTAAGAGTTGGGCTGTTTCGGTTGCGTTGTTCCTCGCCGCCCGGTGCAACGGCGTCTCGCCATATTTATTCTTTTCGTTTATCTCAGCGCCTTGGGTCAGTAAGAGTTGGGCTGTTTCGGTTGCGTTGTTCCACGCTGCCCAGTGTAGCGGTGTGTGGCCCTTGTCGTTTCTGGCGTTTATCTCGGCCCCTTGGGTCAGTAAGAGTTGGGCTGTTTCCGTCGCATTGTTTGCTGCTGCCCGGTGCAGTGGTGTCGCCTCCTCGCTGTTCTTGGTGTTGACGTCTTGGATATTGGCGAACACAAGGAAGCCAATGACCAAGAGCACCACTAGGCCCAAGACCTTGGCCAATCGCCGGACATTAGTCTTTTTTGGCGGTCCGTTGCTCATTTCGTTTCTCGCAATTGGGTGGGTCTAGGAAGGTCACATCTTCGACCGCGACGTGGATATTCTGTCGCCTCGGCTCAGGGCGCTGTGGGGCTGAACGGGGCGACTTAGCGACTGCTCCATAAAACCGTATCGCCAGCGTCTGCTCATTCACTCTCGGCCACCATAGCGGTTTAATAGCTCGGCTGTCTCAATAGCATTGTGATTCGTCGCAATGTGTAGTGGTGTTAGGCCCTCGTCGCTCTCAGCGTTGACTTCGGCTCCCTGCTTAAGCAGCAGTTCGGCTGTCGCAGCAGCGTCCGTCTCTGCCGCATCGTGCAGCGGCGTCAGCCCCTTGTCGTCTTTGGCGTTTATCTCGGCACCTTGGGTCAGTAAGAGTTGGGCTGTTTCGGTTGCGTTGCCCATCGCCGCTAAGTGTAGCGATGTCCGGCTACATTTGTCCTTTTCGTGAACATCGGCTCCTTGGGTCAGTAAGAGTTGGGCTGTTTCCGTCGCATTTTTCCACGCCGCAGAATGCAGCGGTGTCTGGCCTTCGTCGGCTTTGGCGTTTATCTCAGCTCCTTGCGCGATCAACAATTGGGCTGTTTCGATTGCATTTTCGCACACTGCATTGTGCAGTGGTGTCTGGCCATATTCGTCCTTTTCGCTGACGTTGGCTCCTTGGGTTAGTAAGAGTTGGGCTGTTTCAGCCGCGTTGTTCCACGCCGCAGAATGCAGTGGTGTCTGGCCATACTTATTCTTTTCGTTGCTGTTGGCTCCCTGTGTCAGCAAGACTTTGGCCGTTTCAGCCGCGTTGTTTGCTGCCGCCCGGTGCAGTGGCGTCTCGCCATATTCATCCTTTTCGTTGCTGTTGGCTCCCTGTGTCAGCAAGACTTTGGCCGTTTCAGCCGTATTTTTCCACGCCGCCCAGTGTAGCGGAGTCCGGCCCAATGTGTCCTTGGCGCAAATCTCGGCTTCTTGAGTTAGTAACAGTTGGGCTGTTTCAGTCGCATTTTTCCACGCCGCCCAGTGCAGTGGTGTCGCCTCCTCGCTGTTCTTGGTGTTGACGTCGGCTCCTTGGGTTAGTAACAGTTGGGCTGTTTCAGCCGCGTTGTTCCACGCCGCATGGTGCAGCGGTGTCTCGCCCTTATCGGCTTTGGCGTTTATCTCAGCTCCTTGTGCGATCAACAATTGGGCTGTTTCGTCGGCATTGTTCCATGCCGCATAGTGCAGCGGCATGTCGCCATCTTGCTCCTTTTCGTTGACGTTGGCTCCCCGTGTCAGCAAGACTTTGGTCGTTTCAGCCGCGTTGTTCCACGCCGCCCAGTGTAGCGGTGTCTGGCCCAATGTGTCCTTGGCACAGATCTCGGCACCTTGCGTCAGCAACAGGTTGGCCGTTTTGTTTGCATTGTTTGCTGCTGCCCAGTGCAGTGGTGTCGCCTCCTCGCTGGTCTTGGTGTTGACGTTGGCCCCCCATGTTATTAACAGTTGGGCCGTTTCAGCCGCGTTGTGTGCTGCCGCATCGTGTAGCGGAGTCGATCCCTGGTCGTTTTTGGCGTTTATCTCGGCCCCTTGGGTCAGTAAGAGTTGGGCTATTTCGGTTGCATTTTTCCACGCCGCATAATGCAGCGGTGTTGCGCTGTGGTCGTTTTTGGCGTTTATCTCGGCCCCTTGGGTCAGTAAGAGTTGGGCTGTTTCGGTTGCGTTGTTCCTCGCCGCCCAGTGTAGCGGTGTCCGGCCATATTCGTCCTTTTCGTTGATGTTGGCTCCCTGTGTCAGCAAGGCTTTGGCCGTTTCAGCCGCGTTGTTCCACGCTGCCCGGTGCAGTGGTGTCTGGCCTTCTTGGTCCTTTTCGTTGATGTTGGCTCCCTGTGTCAGCAACAGGTTGGCCATCTCAGCCGCGTTGTTCCACGCCGCCCAGTGTAGCGGTGTCCGGCCCAATGTGTCCTTGGCACAGATCTCGGCTCCTTGCGTCAGTAAGAGTTGGGCTGTTTCGGTTGCGTTGTTTGCTGCTGCCCAGTGCAGAGGTGTCGCCTCCTCGCTGTTCTTGGTGTTGACGTCTTGGATATTGGCGAACACAAGGAAGCCAATGACCAAGAGCACCACTGCGCCCAAGATCTTGGCCAATCGCCGGACTTTGGTCTTTTTAGGCGGTTCGTTGCTCATTTCGGTTCTCGCAATTGGGTGGTAGTGTCTAGTGGTGTTGGCGGCTGCGTTGGGTTTTTGTTATTGCTCTCTTGAGCCGACATTTGCTTTGCGCGATGGCTCCCTGATGTCTAAAACATAATGTAGCTTAGTATAGATGTCGGTTGAAGCTCATGGCAAGCGTCGGTGCCGCGTTGCGGAGACTGTAACTTAAAATCACATCTTTCTCGGAGGAGTAATCCCATGAGCCGCGATCTTCCCCGTACCATTTTAGGCCGCACCAATCTCGAGGTTACCCGATTCGGCATTGGCGGCACGTATTGCGAGACGGTCGATGGATACAAGGCTGCGCTCGATTGTGGCGTCAACTACGTCGATACGGCACGCAGCTATCAGGGCGGTGAAGACGAGAAGTTGATCGGCCAAGCGATCCAGGGCCGGCGTCACGATCTCATCGTAGCCAGCAAATCCGCGCGGCGCGGTGCCGAAGAGGCGCGCCAAGAGTTGCAAACCTCGTTGCGCGCGCTCAAAACGGACTACCTCGATATTTTCCAGCTCCACCATTTGAACACCGAAGAAGAACGCAACCAAGCGCTGGGCCCCGGCGGAGCATTAGAAGCCGCCCAACAAGCCCGCGAAGAGGGCCTAGTGCGCTTTATCGGCGTCACCGGACACGATTGGGTGCAAGTGGAACAGGCGGTCCGCACCGGTCATTTTGATACGGTACTTTGCTGGTATAATTGCGCGATGAAAGAGCCGGAAGAAACGGTTTTTCCCGCAGCGCAGGCCGCCAATACGGGCGTGGTGATCATGAACGCCTCGCGCAACGAGCGGTTGCTAAAAGGTCCCGGCGCGCCCGCTCCTGAACAATTCTATCGCTACGTGCTCAGCCACGACGCCGTGCATACCACGGTCATGGGTTTGCGGAGTATCGATCTCTTTGCACGAGTTGCCGCTAGTTTGTCGGAGCGCGAGATGATCACGCCAGAAGAGCGGGCTGAGCTCGAAGCCTATGGAGCACAGCAGCGGGCGTCTGGGGAGCTGGAATAAGTATGGCTAAACGAGAATTCCCCATCCACATGGCGGTGCGCGAGGGCCATGTAAGCAGGGCGTGTGTGGTCGGTCGTAGTTACGTCTGTACTATCTGAATCAGGTTACCGCAGGTGTCGTCAAAGACTGCCACGGTGACGTTGGCCAATTCTGTCGGATCCATCGTAAAAGCTACGCCCAGTGACTTCAGTTTCTCACACTCTGCACCGATGTCCGTAACGCCAAAGGACGCCGCTGGGATGCCTTGGTCAAATATCCCTTTCTGAAAGGCCTGTGATACCGGGTTGTCATTTGGTTCAAGCAGAAGCTCGGTCCCATCTGGGTCATCGGGCGAGACGACGGTAAGCCACTTGAATTCCCCCACAGGCACGTCATGCTTCTTCACAAAGCCGAGGGTCTCCGTGTAAAACCTCAGCGCTTCGTCCTGGTCACTTACGAAAACGCTGGTGAGTGTAATGCGCATATCTGGCCTTCTTTTCTTTTCATAGTGTCACTTGAGCCATCGGTTCATGACAGTCTTGATGGGTTCATCGTTGAAGACAAGCATCCGATACTTGCCACGCTTCTCTGATCTCACAAGCCCCGCCTTTTCTAAGACATCAATGTGCTTGGCTATTGCCTGTCGGGAGATGGCGACTTTGTGTCGCATGATCAAGCGCACCGAGAGTTCGTAAAGCGTCTGCTCCTTGCGCTCGGAGAGCTCGTCCAGCATCAACCTCCGTGTTGGGTCTGCGAGCGCCTTGAAGACTAGGTCTTTGTGCATTGACATATACTATACGCAACCACAGGGTTGCGTGTCAAGAGGCGATTTCCCAGGCTGGCAGGAACCACATCCCCAGCTATCGGCGGGATTGGGCGAAAACTTGGAGCTAGTGGACGAGTTGGAATATATCGGTTGAGGCCCAAGGCGAAACAAGCTGCGGTACTTGCGGCGCAGATGCGCCTGTGAGTTTTATTGATAGCAGGTATTTTACCTAAAAGATTTACCAGACCCGCGATGCAGGTCAACAATCCGCTTCTACAAGAGGGATGCTGAAGATGGCTAAACGGGAATTGCAGGGACAGGCTCCTTCGCCCGATGAGCGCTTTGAGCAACGGGTCGCGCATCTGCTTCAGCCTGAAGACATGAAGACCGAGCACTACCAATACGGGATCGAAGCCGTGGACGGGAATCAGGCTTGGGCGCTCTTTTGCGCCAGCGGCGCTGGTGATCTGGCGCAGGTCAGCGCGTTGCTCGACCGCGATCCCAAGTTGGTCAATGCCCAGTACTGGTACCAGTTTCCCATCCACATGGCGGTGCGCGAGGGCCATGCTGAGGTGGTCCAGCTACTGTTGCAGGCTGGGGCCGATCCGGGCCAGTCGCGTTATACTTATAATTCGTGGGACAAGTTGCTAGCCATCGCCGAGGAGCGCGGCTACGGAGAAGTGCAGGCGCTGCTGGTGGCAGCGATGCGCGGGCGATTTGGCTACGATCCGGGTTTTGTCGCGCTAGCCGAGGCGATCAAAGGCCGCGACCGGGCGCTGGTCGAGGCGGTGTTGGCCGAGCATCCCGACTTTATTCGCGCCGCCGATGCGTTGGGCAATGGGCCGCTGCACTGGGCGGCGCTGACGCGGCAAAACGACTTGGTGGATTTCTTTGTCGCGCAGGGTGCCGACCTCGAAGCTCGCCGCGCCGATGGCCAGACACCGCTATTGGTCTCGCTCAACGGCGACTACTGGTTTCGGACGCGCGATCTGCCGGCGGAAGCGCCGCGAGATCCGTGGGTTGTTACCCGCCACTTGCTCGCTTGCAGCGCGGAGTACGCTCTCAGCATTGCCTGTGCGGCTGGCGATGAAGATCGCGTCAATGAAGTGCTGGTGGCCGATCCGGCTCAGGCCCGTACTCTCGATGCCGGACGGCGCAGTCCGCTGTCCTATGCCGCTCGCAACGGCCATACCCGGATCGTCGAAAAATTGCTGGATTTGGGTGCCGATCCCAATCAGCCCGAAGAAAACGCGTCGCGCGGCAAAGCACTCTTCGAGGCTTGCGCGGGTAACCATTTGGAGACAGTGAAACTGTTGCGCGAACGCGGTGCCGATCCCAATGCCGGGGTGGACTCTTCGGGCTCTTGCCTGACTATCGTCGAGTTCAATCACAGCAAGAAAGGCCAACAAATGCAGGCTCTGTTACGCGAATACGGTGCTGTGACGCCGCCTTATGCCATGGACGACGCGGCGCTGGAACGGGCGATGCGCGAGGGAGATGCTGTCATTTCGCACTCACAATTCCTGCACGAGTTGATGGGACGGGATAATCCCGCGCTCATTGGCGTCTTCTTGGAAATCACACCGGATGTGGGCGACCTGTTCCAATTGACCGATATCTGGGGCGGCAACTATCCTTCAGACCCCGATACAATCCGCACCTTGGCCGACCGCGGCCTCGACCTGCACCGCGCCAACTGGATCGGCCGCACCTTTCTGCACGGCTGTGCGGAAAAGGGCGATGTTGCGGCGGCTCGCGTCTTTTTGGAGTTGGGAGCCGATATAGAGGCGGTCGAATTGGAATACGGAGGCACGCCTTTGGCCGCTGCGGCGCGCAAGGGGCAGGCGGAGATGGTGCGTTTTTTATTAGAACAAGGTGCCGATCCAGCCGCGCCAGCCGAGTCGCCTTGGGCGCAGCCGCTTTATTGGGCGGAGAAGGAAGGGCAGGGGGAAGTGGCGGAGTTGCTTAAGGAAAGGCTCAGAGGGAAAGGCGCTAGCGGCGATTAGGTACTGAGTAAACGCTACTTGATAGAAGGAATAAAATGGAAGAGCAAATTGGTGTAGTTATCGAGCAGGGGCCGGCGGATTGGCAGGTTGTGCAGCAGGACGAGCGCGGGAAGGGGAGGATTGAGTTGGGGGGGAGGTGGAAGTTCGAGACGCCCGGACAAGTGGAGGTGCGCTTGGTGTGGGAGGATACGGGGGTGGCTGTTGCGGCCGGTTTGGACTGGCAGGCTGTGCCGACAGAGGAAGATGGGACTTGGAAGGGTGCTTTGGAACACATACCGGCGGGAGGGCTCTATCGGCTGGAGACGCGGTTGCGGACGGCGGAGAATCCGGCTGGGGAGTGGTCGCCGAGGGGAGATATGCGGCACTTTTTGGGCATAGGCGATTTGTGGGTGATTGCCGGGCAGAGCAATTCGGCTGGATACGGGCGCGGGCCGTACGAGGACCCAGCGGAACTGGGAGTGCATCTATTTAGGAATAGCGAGCAATGGGCGCTGGCGGCGCATCCGATGAACGAATCGACGGATACCCAGCACGCAGTGAACCGAGAGGCCGCCAATCCAGGGCACTCGCCCTACCTGCAATTTGGGTGCACGCTCAAAAGGACGCTCTCGCACCCGGTGGGTTTGGTGCAGACGGCGTTGGGAGGCTCTCCGCTTACTCGGTGGAATCCCGGCGAGCCGGGGGCGGCGGATTTGTTTGACAATATGGTGCAGTGCGTGGAGAAGGTAGGGGGGAAGGTTCGGGGGATTGTGTGGTATCAGGGGGAAAGCGATACGGGGACCGACGCGGACGCGACCAGTTATGCGGAGCGGTTCCAGCAAGCAGTCGCCGCTTGGCGGGAGGCCCTTGCGGACGTGGAGTTGCCGGTGCTCACCGTGCAGCTAAACCGCGTGTACCAACCCGCAGACCCGGATGCCGATCGGCGCTGGAGCCAAGTGCGTGAGGCGCAGCGACAGGTGGCGCGGCAAACGCCGGGCATAGGCGTGGTGCCAGCGCTCGACTTGCCGCTTGCGGATCAGATCCACACCAGTCCCGCTGGCAATATGCTCTTGGGCGAGCGATTGGCGCAGGCGGCTTTGGGGTTGGTTTATGGACAAGCAGTAGCTTGGCAGGCACCGGATTTGGTAGCGGCTCGGCGGCGGGAGGACCGTGTCGAGCTAGAGTTTGCAGCCGTCGAGAGCCGGATGGACAGCATTGACCTAGAAGCCAACAGCTTCCGGGTCGAGGATGCGGCCGGCGAGGTTCCGGTCGCGGCAGTGAGCTATCCCAAGGACCATCGCGTCGAGTTGATTTTGGAGCGGCCCTTGCAAGGGGTGGCTAGGGTCCACGGCGGCTACGGCAAGGATCCGGCCACCGTGCCAGCGGACATGGAGCGCTTTTTGCCGATGTTGGGCTTCTGGGGCGTGGAGATCGTCTGATTATACATCACGCGGTGAAGTGAGCTAAGGTGTTTGGCCGGATCTCCCAATCGCTGGAAGGATTCGTATGAGTGACATATCCTTTGAGCACGTGTTGAGTAGCCAGTATACGGTCTTTGATGGGCTAGCTGGTATGCACGTGGAAGACATCTACCAAGATCGCCAGGGCTTCCTCTGGATCGCCACAGCCGACGGCGGCGTTAGCCGGTTCGACAGCGCTCGGTTCGATACGTTTGGCCTCAAGGACGGCCTGCCCAATCTGACAGTCATGGCCATTGCCGAAGACGCCGATGGGCGGCTGCTATTCGGCACATTCGGTGGGGGGCTTGCCGCGTACGACGGGCGTGAGTTTCAGGTGTACACCACCGAGCACGGCCTGCCTTCCAACAAAATTTTGGGTCTGCAAGCCCAGCCAGACGGCTTGATTCTAGTGCTGACTGATGCGGGTGTGGCGTGGTTTGTCGAGGGACACTGCATAAGGTGCATAACCGAAGTTGGCGGCCAACCGTTGAAGCGAGTGCGCGATATGGCCACCGACGCGGGTGGCACTACTTGGTTGGCGACGATGAACCGAGGCGTCCTCAGCTTGGATGGGCGGTATATGGGTATGAGCGAGGGAGCGGGCCAATGGCCTTGGAAATTCGCCCAAGAACCCTCCGGCTATTTGTGGATTTCCTTCCATTACACGAGTAGCGAAGTCTTGATCGGCTGCTACGACCCACAGGACCAACAGCTCGCGTTCGTTGATGTGGGCAAAGGCGACGAGGGGGTGGTGCAGCACGGGACGCGGCACGTGCGGGCTGACGAGAGGGGCTGGCTCTGGCTGACTCACAGGGGTGTTATGGTATACGACGGGCAGGAGTGGCATCCCTTTTCTGCTTCCTTGCCAGATATTGACTTTTCGGCTACGCGGCTGACATACGAGGACCGCGAGGGCAATATCTGGATTGGGCTTTGGGGAGGTGGGCTGGTTTTTTGCGATCCGGTCAGCATCCGGCGCTACACAGAAGCCGATGGCCTGCCTGATCGAGAGATTCGCTGCTTAGGTGAAGATCCTGGAGGGCGGATATGGATTGGCACGATGGGAGGCATGGCCTGTATGGAAGAAGGCCAAATCCGCCCGGTCAAGACGGGGGAAATCGTCTCGGCGATAGTGGTAGATGGCCAGGGCCAAGTCTGGAGTGGTGGAGATGCAGGCAAGGTGTACAAGTGGGAAGGCCAAACGCCCCAAGCGATCCCTGTAACCGAAGAGACCCATCCCGAAGAAATCGCTGGGCTATGTGAAGATGGGCAAGGGCGTATCTGGGTCGGCACGTCTGAGAGCCGCTTTGGCTGGATAGAGGGAAATTGCTTTATCTCTCTTGAATGCGGCACTGCGCTACAAGACCAAGACGAGTCATTCTGGATTGGATCATTGCTGCGAGACCAAGACGGAGTATTTTGGCTTGGTTCAGTTGGAGAAGTACCCGCACTATACTGTTACGAGGATGGCCACTTGCGCCCGGCGGATATAGCCGAAGTAGAGTCCATCGCTTATGTCAACGTCTTGTGGGAGCATCAAAACACGCTGTGGGTGGGTACGGGCAAGGGGCTTTTTGCCCTTAATCTCCAGTCTCGGCAGGTGTACCACTTTACCGCCGAGCAGTTTGGGCTGTCGGCCAATGGCATCTTGGCGCTGACCGCCGACTCGCAGGACAACATCTGGATGGGCACCAGCGGAGGCGGTGTCCTCCGCTACGACGGCCAGACCTTCCAGAGTATCCGTTTGGGACCATCCGCTCTCGAAAACATGGTCGAAGCCGTCCTGTGCGATCGTCGCGGTCGGCTGTGGTTTGGCACGCGGGCAGGACTAGTCGCCTATCAGCCGGGACACGCGCCGCCGCGCCTGGTCATCCGCGAGGTGATGGCTGGCACCCGCTTGGCCGCGCCCGAAGCCGTATCCTGCCCAGAGAGCACCCCTGAGATACGCATTCATTTTCAAGGCATTAGCTTCCGCACGGGCGCAGGTCAGATGCGCTACAGCCACCGCTTGTTAGGCCACGGCCCGACGGAACAGTGGAGTGCGTTTACAGCCGCCGATGCGGTCGCGTACGATGCCCTGCCGGTAGGCGAGTATTGCTTTGAGGTGCGGACGATGGACCGCGATGGCCTGCTGTCCGAGGTCGCCAGTCTGGAGATGCAAATCCTCCCCGACGCCAAAACCGAACGCATCCACGCCCTTGAAAACGTGCTGCGAGCTACCGACCACGTCGTGCATAGCCAGAGTTGGTCCATGCGCCAGGTGCTGGAGCAGACCATGCGAGTCGCCGAGACGGCGATGACCGTGCTGGTGCTGGGCGAGACCGGTACCGGCAAGGGCTTACTGGCGCAGGTTATCCACGAAACAAGCACCCGCCGCATGCGGCCCTTTATCCATGTCAACTGTGGGGCCCTACCCGCCGGGTTGGTCGAAAGCGAGTTGTTCGGTCACGAGAAGGGGGCTTTTACTGGCGCAGATAGCCGCCAGCTTGGCCGCTTTGAACTGGCCGATGGCGGCACCCTCTTTCTCGACGAAATCGGCGATTTGCCGTTGGAGTCTCAGCGGGTGCTGCTGCACATCTTGGAGGAGAATACGCTGACTCGCGTCGGCGGTCAGCAGCCTGTACCCGTGGACGTGCGGGTCATCGCGGCGACCAACCGCGACCTGCGTCAGGCCATCCAGGAAGGCACGTTCCGCGAAGACCTGTTCTACCGCCTGAGCGTTTTTACGCTAGAGCTTCCGCCGCTGCGGCAGCGGCAAGAGGATATTCCGGCTTTGGCAGTGCATTTTGCCGAGCGGTATGCCCAGCACCTACAGCAGCCGGTGCCGACGCTAGACGAGGGGGTGGTTGCGCACTTGCAGGCGTATGCTTGGCCGGGGAATGTGCGGGAGTTGGAGCACCTGATCAATAGGGCGGTCTTGCTGTGTGAGGACGGGGTGATACGCGTTGGTGATTTGTTGCTGCCGTCGGTCGGTCATCGGGTTGGCGATGCGGTGCCTCCAGCGCCAGCGGCTGGCGAGGGCTTGGACGAAAAGCAGCAGATTGTGGAGGCACTGCAAGCGACCCACTGGAGAATCTATGGAGTACATGGTGCAGCCGCGTTGTTGAGTATGCACCCGGAGAAGCTGCGTTACCGCATGCAGAAATACGGGTTACAACGCCCGAAGAAGTAGCGCAGGACACAAGAGATTATACAGGAGGCCAACGGCCAACAAAAGTCGTGGAAGTCCACGAAAAAATCGTGGAAGTCCACGGAAAAATCGTGGAAACCCTTGCGCCGATGGCGAGGAAGTGCCCTATAGAAAGACCGCTCCTATAATTCTAAATATCATGTTTTTCAATCCTTTAGGATATCCTAAAGGATTTTTTGTCGGCGGCCGAATGTTTGGCACGGAATGTGCTTATATATCCTCAGTAGTGCACCCTATTCACAACCTTATGCAAGGAGCCACATTATGAGGTATCGGTTCATGCTAATCATCTGCTTGGCAACGCTGGGACTGGCCGACGCTGGCTGGGGGGAAGCCGACGGTAAAATCGCATTTATCTCCGGTCGCGACTCTGGTCGCGAAGAGCACCACCATGACGTGTGGATTATGAATGCGGATGGGAGTGACCCTGTAAACCTGACCAAAGGACGGCATTGCACTAGCCCGGCTTGGTCCCCGGATGGCACGAAGATCGCCTATATCGGTGACATTTTTGACGACGAGCAGTACGGTGGGGAGATTTGGTTGATGGATGCCGACGGCGGCAACCCACAGCAACTAACAGACGATTCAGTCGATGGACTATTGCTTTCGTGGTCTGAAGATGGGCATAGCATTTACTATACCGTGCAGACTACGGACGGTCCGAGAAACTCTCCTAGTACATTTGTTTTGGCGCTGGACGGAAGTGGCTCCTCGCCCGTGGACAACTGGAGAGAGGTGCCCCACAATCGTCGCGCCAGTCGTTCCCCGGATGGAACCAAAGAAGCAATCGTCGTGCTGCAAGAACAAGGGGACGAAGAGGGCCATGTCCGCCTCTATGTCCGAGATGCGAGTGAAGACGAATTTATCCCCCGACCTACTGATGAGCACCCGGGTGTTCTCCTGTCTGGCATGCCCTCCCAGAGAGATGAGACCGAGCGCGACTGGACAGTGTCAACTCGTCCTACTTGGTCGCCCGATAGTATGAGGATAGCCTTCTCTTCTCGCGACGGCATTTGGGCCGTTGATATAGACGGGGGCAACTTGGTCGAACTGACCAACGGCTTAGGTGGAAACTCTCCTGCTTGGCAACCGACTATCCCCGCTGCTACAAGCGTCGAGGCCCAGTCGTGGGGACGGATCAAAGCGCTACTTTCAACAGCTATCCGTTAATCACGCCTCGTGCGTAGGGCGGTTAGCAAGCCCACCCCTACGCGCCCTTCCGCTCCAACCCCGCCTTCTCTTGGACCCGCTGATCAAGAGAAGGCGGGAGCACAACACCCGTATCTATCGCCTACTATTGATGCGCTCGGTTAATCAACACGGCACTCAAGATCAACGCCCCCCGCACCACGAGTTGCCAGTATTCGCTGATGTTCATCAGCGTCATGCCGTTGACCAAGATGCCCAAGAACACCACGCCGATCAGGGTGCCGCGTATCTGACCCTCGCCGCCCATCAAGCTAGTGCCGCCGATGATGACCGCGGCGATCACGTCCAATTCCCACCCCCTAGCCGTCGTTGCCGCACCGGACATGATCTCGGCCGACTGCATGATGCCGGCCAGTGCCGCCAAGAAGGCGACAATCGCCATGACGGTGATCTTGATTTTGCCGACCTCAATGCCGCTCAATCGCGCGGCCTCGGCATTGCCACCCACTGCGTAGATCGAACGCCCCAGCGTGGTGTAGCCCATCAGGAAATGCGTCGTCAGAAAGACCAGTGCGAAGACCAGCGCCGGAAAGGGCACTCCGAGGAGATAACCGCCGCCTAGGAAATTGTACCACTCGGGAAAGGGCGTCAGCGGAAAGCCCCCGGTGATGAGTTGCGCCGATCCGGTCAAGACCGTCATCCACGCCAAGGTGATGATAAAGGTTGGTACCCCGAAGCGCACGCGGATGAACCCGCTCAGGGCACCGACGCTCAAGCCCACCAATAAGGCCGCTAGCATGGCTACGGGTACTGCCAATTCTACCGCCAGCCCAGCCCCGGCCAAGTGCTGCGTCAAATAGGCGGTCAGGCAGCCGGCAAAAGCCACCGCCGACCCCACGCTCAGGTCGATCTCCCCGGAGATGATGACCATCGTCATGCCAAAGGCGATAATGCCCTGCATGGACACGTTGCGGAGCACGTTGAGCAGATTGTCCACGGAGAAAAACCCTTCGGCCTCAAACGCCAAGATCGCGCAGAGGACGAAGAGAATGATCTCCATAATCGAGCGCTTCACCCACGCCAAAAGCCGTTCACGCATTGCGGGTCTCCCCCATGCAGCGCAGCGCTAGCTCGTCGGTGCTGATTTCTCCGGGCCGCACTTGGCCTTCGATTCGTCCCTCGCGCATGATTAAGATCCGGTGGCAGACTTCAACTAGCTCTTCCAGTTCGGTCGATACAAAAAGCGAGGCGATGCCCTGACGGCTCAAATCCCACATGGCTTCGAAAATCTGCTGCTTGGCCTGCACGTCTACGCCGCGCGTCGGCTCGTCGAAGAGGATGACCCGCGGACGATTGCCCAGCCAATTGCCCAGTACCACCTTTTGCTGGTTCCCTCCGCTCAGCGCCGAGACTGGGGCCTCGGTGTCGGCGACTTTGATTTCGAGTTGGGTTACTAGTGCGTCCACTACGGATTGCTCTTCCACGCGGGTGATGTACCCTCGGCGGGCGATCCGGTCCATGCTCGCCAAGCACATATTGGCGCGAATGCTATGGGCCTGGATCAGGGCTTCTTCCTTGCGGTTCTCAGGCGTAAAGGCCAAGCCCTGCGCCTTCATTTTCGGGGGGGTTGGCGCTTGTACGCGCTGGCCTTGGATCAATATCTGCCCGCGGTCGCAGGCGTCTGCGCCGAAGAGGGCGCGCAGCAGTTCGGTGCGGCCCGCGCCCAACATCCCGGCAATGCCGAGGATTTCGCCTTCGTAGAGCGCGAAGCTCACATCGGTGAAGGAGTCTCCGCGCGACAAGCCCTGCACTTCCAGCACTGGAGTCGCGCCCGGCTGCAAATCATCCGGCCGCTCTTGTTGTGCGACTTCGCCGAACATCATTTGCACTATCTCCGCGATGCTCGTGTCCTGCATCGCCACCGTACCGATGTGATGCCCGTCGCGCAGCACCGTAATTCGGTCGGCGATAGAGTGCAATTCCTGTAGGCGGTGAGAGATGTAGATGATTGCCACGCCCGCTGCCGCCAGCCCTTTGACCACGCGGAAGAGTTGTTCGGTCTCGTGCGTCGCCAGCGCCGAGGTCGGCTCGTCGAGGATGAGCACGGCCGGGTCAAAGGACATGGCCTTGGCGATCTCGACGATCTGCTGCTGCGCCACCCCGAGATCGCCGGTGCGCACTCGGACGTCGATGGCGACTCCCAGCCTTGCGAGAACCGCCTCGGCCCGTGCGTAGGTTGCCGTCCAGTCGATGAGTCCGCGCCGCTTCGGCGTCCGGCCGAGCAAGATGTTCTCGGCTACGGTCAGCCCTGGAACCAAGCTTAGTTCCTGATAGACCATGGCGATGCCATAGTCAAAGGCGTCCTGCGGCGAGCGCAGCGCGACTGGTACCCCATCGCAGAGGATCCGCCCTCTGCTTGGAGCGACCGATCCGGCTAGGATCTTGACCAGCGTGCTCTTGCCAGCGCCGTTTTTGCCGATTAGCGCGTGGACCTCGCCGGGGGCAAACCCCACCGAAACCTCGTCGAGTGCCACCGTCCCTGGGTAATCCTTGCCGAGGTTTTCGACTGCTAGTTTGAAGGAAGACTGACTCACTGATTGCCGAGGGCGATCAGGTCCGCGAGCCGCGAGCCGAAGGCCCGCACGCCATCCGGGTCGCGGCGCGCTACAAGCACCCCGTCCATCACTACCTTGGGCGCGACATCTTGCCCTTTGAGCGCCGCGATGGCTAGCCCCATGGCCTTTGTGCCCAATTCGAAAGGGGTCTGGGTGGTGAGGGCCTGCAAGATGTTGTCCTCGGCGAGCATGAACTCGACGAGCTGCTGGCTGGCATCGGTGCCAAAGACGACTACCTTCCCCTCGCGGCCGGCGTTTTTGACCGCCATTACCGACCCGACGGTGCCGCCTTCGTTGGCAGACCAGATGATGTCGATTTCTGGGTGGGCTGTGAGAATGTCCCCGGCTTTCTTGAGCGCCATTTCTGGCAGCCAGGCGTCCTGCTCGGCGACGAATTCCACGCCCGGCAACTGCCCGACCACCTCGACGAACCCGTTGCGGCGCGCGTCGCTTTGCTCGGCGAGTTGCGACTTGAAGGCGAGGGTTGCAATTTTGGCTTGCCCTCCTAGCTGCTCTTCGATGTAGCGCCGTGCCACAAGCCCGGTCTGTCGGCCCAAGTCCCCTTGGTCGCTCTCGATATAGGCGGTGGGGATATCCCCTTCTACCGTTGTATTGTACGTCACCACCACGATCCCGGCGTCCTTGGCTCGTTGCAAGGCAGTGGCCGAGGCTTTGGCGCTCAGCGGCGAGATCACAATGGCATCGACGCCGCGCGCGATATAGGTGTTGACTAGCTGAATTTCCTTGTCTGGCTTATTCGCGCTATTGGCCAGCAGCAGCTCGACGCCCGCTTTGTCGGCCGCGTCCTGCATCCCAAACTGGATCAGGCGGAAGAATTGGTCCTCCTGAAAGACGATCCCGGCGATTTTGAGTTTTTTCTCTGCTGGTGCTTCCTGCTGATCGCCGCAGCTTAGGGCGACTAGTCCCAAAACGGCTGCGATAGTCCATTGGCGCAATGTCATGTGTACCTCTCTGAGCGTGTTGTTGCGTTTAACGGCTCCGTTAGGGACGTAGGTGTTTTTCTAGCCACGGAAAAATGATGCGCTGTTGAGCGGGCATTCGAATGAGATGGCCACTTTGGTGCCAAATCAACTCTTTGGACTGGGGCAAAGCGTCATATAACTCTTCTACCGCCGCCTTGGTCGCGTACTCGTCCTCGGTGGCATTGACCATCAGGACTGGTGCCGAGACGCGCGGAGCAAAGTTGAGTGAATTGGCAAATCGACCGAATGGCCCCGTGGTCGGGAATTCTCCGGCTGCCGTAACGACAAGTACCAGCCCGGCTAGGCGAGGGTCAAGCCCGGCGGCGCGGATGCCGATAAGGCCGCCCATGCTTTCGCCCATCACTGCAATGCGCGTCGTATCGACCTGCGTGCGCGTATAGAGATAGTCAATAGCTCGGCGCGTATCGGTGGCCTGCTGGATCGTGCGTTCGCGCCATTCGTATAGCCCCATGTCTTTATTTTGTTCGGAGTCGAAGCGTTCGCCGTAGCCATAGGCGTCAATGGCCAAGGCACAATACCCAGCCTGTCCTAGGATATCTAGCCAAGAACGGACCCAGTGGTGGTCGATGCCTTGTGAGCCGTTGTTGCCGTGTAGCAAGACGACGGCGGCGCAAGCGGAGTCGTCGCGCGGATAGGCGAACAGGCCGGGGACGACTTCGTTGTGGCTCGAACGGAAATGGACCTTATCGACAGCGTGGGGGTGCTGTGGATCGTAGATCTGCGTATCGAGTACTTTGGCGTGCAGCGGCAAGTCTGGATCGTAGGCGTAATAATCTGCGACTCGGGCAAAGGTGGGGTCGTCAATAGGCGTCCTATCGTCTGCTGCATCTTGGGCGGCAAGCGGGCAATAGGCTGCACAAAGCGCGATGAGTATGCGTGCAAAAAGGGCCATCTCGTATGTATATCTTATTCCTGCGTCAGTTGTAGGTTGAACAATGCCAACATCAGACTCCGACATTCGCACGGTCCCATCCACGACCGCGATGCGGAGATGCTGCCGCGATTTGGAGCGATCAGGCCTATCCCTGTACCGGCTGCAAATTGAGCAACACCAACAGCCACACCCGGTGCCAGTAGGCGCTATTGATGTACGGGCTGTATTCCGAAGGCCAGTTGCGCCAGTAGGTTTGGTTGTGCGGAATGCGGTGATACCACTGCAAGAGCGGAATCGACGGGAGCTCGGCGAGCCAGATTTCCATGGCTTGGCGATACAATTGCACCAGTTGCGGATCGCGCGGCGAGACTTCCGCCATTTGATCGACGATCCGGTCGAATTTCTCGTTCTGCCAGCGCCAGACGGACTCGGCGGGCTGGCCGGTTGGCTGCACGAAGCGGCTGTGGTAGAGCCGCAGCGTAAAATACGGATCGCGCACGCCGCCGGCGTGCCCGGTGATAAAGGAGCGGGCCGTGCCGTGCGATATACGGGTGTACGTGTCTGGGGTATTGCGGAAGTCGGCGTCAAAACCTGCTCGCTCTAGCTGGGCGACCAAGACCGGCGTTATGTCTTGGAAGATCGGGAAGATGTCGATGAGCATTTCAAATGGCTCGCCGTCTTTGGTCCAATAGCCCTTGGCGGACCGCTGCCAGCCCATGCTCCGCATCAGGGCCGCGCTCTTGTCTAGGTCAAAGACGCCTATTTCGTATTCCTCCAACAGATCCTCGACCTCGCTGAAGTACGGCCTAAGGGCCGGGTAGTCGGGCAAGGGTAGGAGCGTAAAAATTCCGGCTCCCTGCCAGCCCACTTCCACTAATTGCTGCCGGTTGATGGCATAGTTGATCGCCCGCCGCACGCCCACGTCTGAGAAGGGGGCTTCAAGGTTGTTGAAGCCGAGGGAAATGGGCCAGAAATCGACGTAGCCGTACGGCGGCTCGCGCCCGGTCCAAGTCGTCACCTTGGGATTTTTGTCGAGTACGGTCAGGATGTTGGGCGGACGCAGGTCGAGGCTGGTGTCAATGTGGTTGGTAATCAGGTTTTGGACGCGCTTGGCCTCCTCCATGTAAGGCAGGTAGATGATGCGCTCGACTTTGGGCAGGGATTGGAAGCCGGTGGCCGCGGCCCACCAGTCTGGCCGCAGGTCCCAGATGCGCTGTTGCGGCGTGGAGAGCACCAGCTTGTACGGCCCGGAAAACACGGGCCAGCCTTTTTGCGGATCGAAGTTTTCAAAGGTGTCTGGCGACTGCCCTTCCCACACGTGCTTGGGCACAATCGGCACCCCACTGCCGAAGTTGTGGGTGAAATACGAGAAGACAAAGCGCGGATTGGGCGCGGTCAGGGCTATGCGCGCCGTCAGGCTATCGACGGCCACGGCCTCTTGGACCCAATTTTTTATGTCGGTTGAATAGGACAACAAAGGTGCGTTGTCCTTGAGCATGTTGATCGTAAAGACCAAGTCGTGCGCCGTCCACGGCATGCCGTCGCTCCACTGGACCCCCGGGCGAATGGTGATTTCCACTTCGGTATAGGCGTCGTTGAAGCGGTGGTCTGTGGCGATCCAGGGAATTAGCTTGCCCTTAAAGGCATTGTAAAAGTACAGCGGCTCGAAAACGAAATTGTACCCAGTGCGCGAGGTGGATTCCGGCCGATAGGGGTTGAAGGTATTGTAGTCTTTGATCTGCCCGGCGCACGTGCCGCTTTCGGCGCAATCCATGATCAAGGTGCGGTTGCGCGGGACCTGTATTAGTGCCGATTCTTCGACCTCGGCGTCCTCGGGCTGGTCGGCCGCGTCCGATGGCTCTTGGTCTGAGGGGGTATCGCCGCAGCCGCTAAGCAGCCACGCGCTGAGCAATGTGCAGATACTGCGTTTCATGTTAGACCTCGCCTCGATTTAGAGTGAAAGGGCCGCGCCGATTGAGCGCGAGCAAACCTTTAACCTCGCGTTGGTTGTAGGTTCAACAATACTAAAAGCCACGTTCGGTGCCAGTAGGCTGTATTGATATACGGATTGTCCGCTGACGGCCAGTTGCGCCAGTAGGTTTGGTTGTGTGGCAAGCGGTGGTAAAATTGCAACAAGGGTACGGCTGGCAACTCGCGCAGCCAAATCGCCAGCGCCTTTCTGAACAGGACCACCAAGCGCGGATCGTCGGGTGCGGTCTGTCCCATCTGATCAACGAGTGCGTCATATTCGGAGTTTTTCCACCGCCAGAAGGTCGGCGTCGCCGTGCCCGTGGGCTGGGCGAAGCGGCTGTGGTAGAGCCGCAGGGTAAAGTACGGGTCGCGCACCGAGCCTCCATTGCCAAATATATAGGTTTTAGCCGCGCCCGTAGTCATCCGCGTGTAGTTGTCCGAGGTCATCCGCATGTTGGCTGCAAAGCCAGCCCGCTGCAACTGCTCGACTAGAATCGGCGCGATGTCTTGGAAAGTTTGGCTGATGTCGAGCAGCACCTTGGCCTGTGTCCCGTCCCGAGTCCAGATGCCTTCGGCGTCCTGCTGCCACCCGGACTCCTGCATCAGGGCCGCGCTGCGGGCTGGATCGAATAGGCCCACCGGATGTTGTTCTAGCAAGTCTTGAACTTGGTCCGTGTAGTGCCTGAGCCGCGGGAAGTCGGGGAACGGCAATAGGGTTGGTTTTCCTGCTCCTTGCCAGCCGACTTCCACTAGCTGCTCGCGGTTGATGGCGTGGTTTACGGCCCAGCGGAAGGCCAGCTCGTCGTAGGGCGACTCTTGGGTATTGAAGCCCAGCGAGAGGGGCCACCAGTCCAGATAGCCATAGGGCGGCTCTTGGCCACTCCAGGTCGTCGCATTGGGGTTTTGCTCTAGTACTGTGCGGATGTTGGGCGGCAGCATGTCGGCGCACAGGTCCATGGCATTGGTAGCGAGGTTTTGGACCTGTTTGGCTTCCTCCATGTAGGGCAGGTAGATCAGCCGCTCGACTTGCGGCGGCTGGTGGAAGCCGATTTTGGCGGCCCACCAGCCCTCGCGCCGATCCCAGATCCGTTGCTCTGGCACGGAATGCGCTAGGCGGTACGGACCACTGACTACGGGCCAGCCCTGCGCTATATCGAAGTTGGCGAAGGTCTTGGGATCTTGGCCTTCCCAGATGTGCCGGGGCACAATCGGTACGCCATTGTCGAAGTTGTGGGTGAAATACGTGAAGACGAAGCGCGGGTTGGGGGCCGTCAATGCAATGCGCGCCGTCAGGCTGTCGCTGGCCACGGCTGTTTTTACCCAGGTCTGCATATCGACTGCAAAGGTCAGTTCCGGCGCGTGGTCGCGGAGCATGTTGATCGTAAAGACCACGTCGTGCGCCGTCCACGGCTGCCCATCGCTCCACTCGGCTCCGGGCCGAATTTTTATGGTGACCTCGGTGTAGTCTGCGTTGTACTCGTGCCCGGTGGCGATCCAGGGGATGATCTCGTCGCGGTAGGCGTTGTAAAAGTAGAGCGGCTCGTAGAGGAAGTTATATCCCGTGCGCGAGACCTTGCCGGGCAGGTAGGGATTAAAGGCGTCGTAGTCTTGGAACTGGCCGCTGCACGTGCCCTGATCGACGCAGTCGGTGACCAGGGTGCGCTCGCGCGGCACGTGTTGCAGGCTACCTTCGCCGCTACAAGCGGCGCAGACCAGAGCGAGGATTAGTGAGAAAGCGGGGCGCGTCAAAACTTCTCCTTTTGGCGGTGGCCGCCAAAACGTATCAACGCGCGTTGGGAGGGTCAACCAGCTTGAGCGAAGCCGCCAACCCGCCTATACTACCTCCATCCGATTCCGAACTCCATCAACCACTCCGGAAAGACTATGTACGATCTGTTAATCCGCAACGCCCAGCTCCTCGACGGCAGCGGCCAGCCGGCTTTCCGCGGCGACATCGCCGTTGAGCAGGGCCGCATCGTGGCCATCGGAGATCTTGCCGCAGCCGAGGCGAGTCGCACTATCGATGCCGAGGGCTGCATCGCCTGCCCCGGCTTTATCGACATCCACACGCATTCGGACTTGACTATCGCCCTCGACGGCCGTGCGCTCAGTTCCCTGACGCAGGGCATTACGACCCAAGTCATGGGCAACTGCGGCGTGTCGGCCGCGCCCACCCGCGACTACGAGCCGTACTACGGCCCGCTCGACCCGGCGATGACCCGTGGTTTGGCGTGCGATTGGACGCATTTCGGCGACTATTTCCAGCGGCTCGAAGCCAATGGATTGGGCACGAATACCGCGACCTTGGTCGGCCACGGCAACGTGCGCGTCGCCGCCATGGGCTACGACGACCGCCCGCCGACTGCGGCTGAAATGGAGCAGATGAAGGCACTCGTCGCCCGCGCAATGGAAGACGGCGCGATGGGGCTGTCGTCGGGCTTGGCGTACGCGCCCGGTCCGTATGCGGCGCTGGAAGAACTCGTCGAGTTGGGGAAGGTCGTCGCTGAGTACGGCGGCATCTACACCTCGCACATCCGCAACCAGACCGAGTCGATTGCCCAAGCTGTCGGCGAGGTCATTGCCGTCGGTGAGCAAGCCTCGGTTGCAGCCCACGTCTCGCACATGCAGCCCGGTGCGCCAATGATCGGCGCGACCCGCGACCTGCTCGCTACCATCGACCAGAAACGCCGCGAGGGCTGCGACATTAGCTGCGACGCCATTCCCTATACGATTGGCAGCACTACCCTCAAGTCGCTGTTGCCTCCTTGGGCCTTGGCTGGCGGCGACGAGGAGTTGCTGAGGAGGTTACAAGACCCGGAGACTCGCGCCAAGATCGAACAGGACACCGTGCAGTACGGGGCCGAGAGCGGCGGCAGCCGCAAGCGCAACTTGGCGCGGGATGGAGAATGGGACAAGATCTGGCTGGGCAGCGCCGAACAAAACGCCGCCCTAGTCGGCCTGAGCTTTGCCGAGATTGGTCGGCGGCGCGGCCAAACCCCTCACGACGCGGTTTGCGACATTCTCGTCGAAGAGCGCGCGCGGCCGTGGATGCTGGCTGAGGACGTGTCTGAGGAGGACTTCCTCAACATCGCCCGCCACTCTACCGGCGGCGTCATCTCCGACGGCTTCTCGCTGGTGCCCGAAGGCACCTTGGCCGAGGGCAAGCACCATCCCCGCTCCTATGGGGCCTTCCCCTACTTCTTGCGCCACTTCGTCCGCGAGCAAGGCGCGCTGCGCTGGGAAGAGGCCATCCACAAGCTCACTGGCCACCCCGCCGCCCGCTTCCGCTTGCGCGCGCGCGGCCTGTTGCGCGAAGGCTACTGGGCCGACCTCGTGGTCTTCGACCCCGCAGCCATCGGCGAGTGCGCCGACTTTGCCGACCCCTATCGCTATCCGCAGGGCATTGACTGCGTAATTGTCAATGGACGGATTGCCGTTGAACGAGGAGAAATAGCAGACAGCCGCGCCGGACAGATCGTCCGGGCATGAGCTATGCCCAGCTAACGCGCTTCATGTTGCCCTTGGTGGTGACGGCGCTGGTGCAAGAGCTCAGCGGCCAGTTCCTCAACGGCGGCATGGCGCGGATGCCGCGGGCGGTCGAAACGCTGGCCGCCTTTGGCTTGGCCTTTGGCTTGGCTCTATTCCTCGCTGGCACCTTATCTCAGGTACGGCAGCTCGGCTTGGTCCTCGTCGAGCACACCCAAGGCTACCGAGTCTGCTTCCGCTTTGTGCTCGCCGCTGGGCTGCTATTGGCCGGGATCTTAGCCAGCTTGGCGCTGACGCCTCTGGGAACTTGGATCATCAACGATCTGCACGGGGTCGATCCCGCACTCGGCGATGCAGTGCGCTTGGCCCTGCTGTTGCTTGTTCCCTTCCCCGTGCTGTACGGGATGACGCGCTTTTATAGCGGCGAACTCATCCGTGTCCGCCGCACCGACATTCCCGCTTACGCCATTACCACGGGGATCGCCCTCAGCATCCTTGCGGTTTTTGTGCTGCTGCCGCTCGGCTTCGTCCGCCAGACTCCCATCTTACTGCCGGTCCTCGCCACGTACACGGGTGCCCTCGCCGAGCTTGGCGTGGTCGCGTGGGGCCGCTGGCGCTTGGTGCGCTGGCCCGAGCCAGCTAATGAGCCGCTCCTGACCTACTTCTACGTCCTGCGCTTTTTTTGGCCCTTGGCGCTGATTATGGCGGTGCAGGCTGGCACCCGGCCGCTGATCAACGTATTCGTCGCCCGCAGTGCCGATGGCACCGAAGCGCTGGCCGTGCTGACCGTCGTCTATGCGCTCGGCCACATTCCCTATGGCTGGCTCAACGAACTGCGCAATCTGCCGACGGCCTTCCGCCAAGAAGGGGATTTGAGCAAGATCCGCCGCTTCTGCTGGGGCTGTTGTCTGTTTTCCTGTGCGTGGATGGCGGTGTTGTTTTGGACGCCGGCGGTCGATTACATACTCGGCACTTGGATCGGCATTGGCCCCGATTTGATCGCCCACTGCAAGACGCCGCTGCTTCTCTTCATGGGCTTTCCCTTTGTCGTCAGCCTGCGCAGCTACTTCCACGGCATTGGCCTGCTTCAGCACCGCACCCAAGCCATGGCACCGAGCGCTCCGTCGCGCGTAGCGACCGTCTTGCTGGTGCTAGCCCTGCTGGCCAATTTAGATCTGCACGGCGCGACCCAAGCCGTGGGAGCCTTAGTTAGCGGCCACACTGTGGAGGCCTTGGTCGTCTGGTGGAGCATCGGGCGCGGTAGGCGCGCCTCTTGACGCAGCTAGGTCTGTGTCCAACGTTCTACGCAAATTTTGTGGAGGGGCAACCGCTCCTGCAGAATTCCCATAGGAACCGTCCTTTGTGGCGGTCTTGATCCAACGACAAAAACTCGGGAAAGGACGACATAACCATGAATGGCAACCAAGCCATTGCCCACATCCTCAAGGCCGAAGGCGTCGAGTGGCTGTCGGCTTTTCCCAACCAGCCGCTGATTGACGAGGGCGCGCGCGCTGGTATCCGCCCCATTATCTGTCGCCAGGAGCGGACGGGTGTCAACATGGCCGACGGCTTCAGCCGCACGACTAATGGCCGCCCTTTTGGCGTCTTCACCATGCAGACCGGGCCGGGAGCTGAAAACGCGCTCGGCGGCGCGGCCCAAGCCTACGCCGATGCCATCCCCTTGCTGCTCCTGCCCGGCGGCGTGTCCACGGCCCGAACGCAAGTGCCGCCCAACTTCGAGGCGGTGGACAATTATCGCGGCATCACCAAATGGGCCGCGAACATCAACCAAGTCGAGCGCATCCCCGAGCTGATGCGCCGCGCCTTTAGCCAGCTCGTCCACGGCCGGCCCGGCCCGGTGCTCGTGGAAATCCCCAGCGACTTAGGTGCCGCTGAATTTCCCAGTGACCTCGACTACCAACCGGTCAAAGCCTGCAAATCCGCAGCGGATTCGGACGCGGTCCGCGACTTGGTTGCCGCGCTGGTCAAGGCCGAATGCCCGATCATCAACGCTGGGCACGGCGTGATGTGGGCCGAAGCTACGGACCAGCTCGTGGCCCTCGCCGAACTGCTCAACGTACCCGTTATGACCACCTTGGCCGGCAAGAGCGCGTTTCCCGAAAACCATCCGCTCGCGCTGGGCACTGGCGGCCACACTGGCACGCTGATGGTCGATCGCTTCTTGCAAAAGACCGACTTCGTCTTGGGTGTGGGCACTAGTTTTACCATCTCGGTTTTCAATGCGCCTATGCCCGATCGCGCCGTCTTGGCGCAGGTGACAAACTGCGCGGAAGATCTCAACAAGGACTATCGGATCGACTTGGGGGCTATCGGCGATGCGCGGATCGTGCTGGAGCAGATCAGCGAGGAAGTCCGCCGGCAGCTTGGGGCCGACGGGCGAGGAGATGGCGGAGTTGCGGCTGAGATCGCGGCGATCCGCGCTGAGTTCAACGCCGAGTGGGCACCGCGATTTCGCTCGGACGAGGTGCCGATAAACCCCTACCGGGTCTTCGCCGAGCTCGCCCGCGCCGTGGATGTGCCCAATACCATCATTACCCACGACTCGGGCTATCCCCGCGATCAGCTCGTGCCTTTCTGGCGGCCCCAAGTTCCCAGAGGGTACATGGGCTGGGGCAAATCGACCCAGCTTGGCTACGGCTTGGGGTTGGCCTTGGGAGCCAAGTTAGCCGCGCCGGACAAGCAGGTCATCAACATCATGGGCGACGCGGCTTTTGGCATGGCGGGTCTCGATATTGAGACCGCAGTGCGCGCAGAGATTCCCATTCTCACGGTGGTGCTCAACAACGGTGTGATGACGCACTACAACCACCACATGCCTTACGCGACCGAGCACTGGCAGAGCGACCAACTCGGCGGCCACTACGCGCAGGTGGCCGAGGCGCTTGGTGCCCACGCCGAGCGCGTTGAAACGATCCCGGACTTGGCACCGGCCATCCAACGCGCCCTCGCGGCCAACCGCGAAGGCCGAGCCGCTCTGTTGGAGGTGATGACCAAGGCGGAAGAAAACGTAGCCAAATTTTGGTAAAGGAGGAGCAGATGGACCAATACAAAGCCGTTCTCATCGGCTGCAGCCGCATGGGGGCTTTCATCGATAACGAAGTCCCGGCCAATATGCGCCCGTACTCTCACGCCGCTGGATACGAGGCTTGTGAGCGCACGGATCTCATCGCCTGTTCGGATCTGCGACCCGAGGTGATGGAAAGGGTCGGCGCGCGCTACGGCATCCCTGCGGATAAGCAGTACACTGACTATCGCGAAATGCTCGCCCGCGAAAAGCCGGACATCGTCAGCGTGGCCACCCAGCCCGAGCACCGCGCCGAGATCGTCATCGCAGCGACCGAAGCAGGTGCTCGCGCGATCTACGCGGAAAAGGCGTTCTCGGCCTCGCTGGAGGAGGCCGACCGCATGGTCGAAGCCTGCCAGCGCCACAACGTCGCGCTCAACATGGGTACCAATCGCCGCTTCCACCCCGGCTACGACCAGATGAAGGCCATCATCGACTCCGGGGAAATCGGCGCGTTGCAAACCCTCATTATCCACCAGACCAGTGCGCTTTTTAACGGCGCCAGCCACAGCTTTGACCTGCTCCAGCGCCTCAACTCCGACGCTCCTGCCGATTGGGTGCAGGCGCATTTGCCCAATGGCGACGAGATCATCGACGGCGATATCCTGCGCGAAGACCCCACTGGGCACGGCATGATCCAGTTCGCCAACGGGGTTACTGCGTACGCGCTCAATTCGGGTCGGGGACTGGAAGTGGAAGCCGTCTGCGAAAAAGGCGTGGTGACGGCGCTGGGCAATGATAGGGAGTGGCAGTTGCGGGCACCGGTAGCACGCGATCACCGGGGCCGCAATAAATTGGGCTTGGTGGAATTCCCTGCTTTCGAGGACCGGGCTTCGACGCTTTGCTTGGTCGAGGATTTGGTACGCTCTCTCGATACGGGCGAGCCTCCGCGCGGTGGCGCAGAACTGGCGCGGGCTAATACCGAACTGATTTTCGCGTTTGTGGAATCGCACCAGCGCGGCGGTGCTCGCGTGGAGTTGCCGCTTGAGGGGAGCGTTTATCGGCTAGAGCGGGATCGCGGGCCGAGGCAGCCGAAGTACGAGGCAGACGCCTAAGTCCTTAGAGCACGACCGTCGGTTATGCCGCAGCCCTTGAACAAGGTCCGCTGCACGGCGCGGTCGTGCGCGAGGGCAAAGTCCGGCGTCTTTTCGCCGCGAATGCACGCGGCTAGCTCCCGCAGTAAGCTCGGCGGGGCCGGTCCTGGATCAAGCTCCACGTCCTGCCACTCGCCGGCTTGATACTCTTCGGTCTCCTGAGCCAAGAAGACGCGCAGCTTGTTTGAGCCGAGTGGGTCGTGCAGCAGGGTTCCTTGGGTGCCGTGGACCTCGATTCGCCGGTCCATGCCGATCTGCATGGCGGTCGTATCCACGATGCCGATTCCATCTCGACACTCGTGGACGACCACTGCGTTATCGACTTCGGCTCGCTCCCCATAGTGCTTGCCCAACACGCCCTGGACGGCCACTGGCTCGCCCATCATCGCCACCATTAAATCCACCAAGTGCCCGGCCATCTCAAAGTACACGCCGCCGTGATAGGCGGTAAATTCCCCGTATAGCTGCTTGTGCCAGTTGATCGGTTTGGGTATGTGGCCGCGATACATGAAGACCTGCCCTAGACAGCCTGACCCCACCAAGCGCAGCATCTCGGCTACTGCCGGATTGTAGCGCCACATATAGGCCATTTGTAGCATCAACCCCTCGTCCTCGGCGAACTTGTGGAGCCGTTCCAATTGGGCCAGATCGACGCCGGCCGGCTTTTCCAACAACACGTGCTTGCCAGCGGCGAGCGCTCGTTCGGCATAGTCGAGGTTTTGATATACGTGTCCTTCTACGACCACGGCCTCTGCTTGGCTATTTAACACGTTTTCGATGGAGTCAAAAACTGGAATGTGCAGCCCGTATTCCGCCCACCGCTCCAGATTTTGCTGAATCACTGCGGGGTCGGCATCGTACATACCCACTAGCTCCACTTCGCCCGGCCTTGCCGCGGCCTCCCGCACGTGCATGGACGCGTGACTGTGCCAAGCGCCTAGGAATGCAAATCTCAACATGTGTTTATTCCCTCCTACCAAGTAGTTACAAATTCGTCCACGCCAAAGCCCTCGGGCATCTCGCTGTTAAAGGTGCGCAGGGGCCGGGATTCAAAGTTCGGCGGATCGGCTGCGGGCCGGAGATCGGCGTACATGTCGCTGTAGTGCTGGTGGACGCGAGCCTCATCTTGCAGCAACCGCTCGTTGAGTGCAGCCAAGCGGCTTTGTAGGGCCTCGGCCTCGGCGGCGGTGAAGCGCTGCGCCATGTCTTCGGCGTAGTTCGCGGGCGGTGATCCGTCGACCAGCGGCTTGCGCTCCTGCTCGGACATCTGGGCGATCTCCGGTCGGTGCAGGAAGACGACTTTGTTGGCGATTCGGCACAATAGTACCACGCTCACCATGCGGCCGAACTCGCCCGGGTGCAGTTCGGCCAAGCAGGTGCGGAATTTTTGCTCGTCGCGGGCAATCAGCGCGCGGAAGAGCGTCTCAATCTGATCCCGCTCTCGATCGTAGCACTCGGTCCAGTGGGCAAACTGGGCCTCGGCCGCGGGTGAGAGGTGTTGCCGGAAGCCGTCGGCGTGATACCAGTCGAGATGGTGGTGGTACGAGAAAATCTGGCCGCCAAAGGAGCGGTAACCGAGGTGGATGGTGCGGCGCATCCGGCTGGTGTACTTGCTGCCCCAGTGCATCATCAGGTTGGGATAGACGATGCCGTCGCCGGGCTGTAGCTCGACGGGGATGCCGTCTTTTAGTGGCACTTTGGGGTCTAGCATGAGCTGCCGTCGCTGGGCTTCGTTGGTCGGCTGTTTGTGGCTTTCGGGGAGGATCCAGAATACGTCGTCTTCGTAGAGGGCGATGTTCCACTGCACGTATCCGGGAGCGTTGGCCATTAGATCCGCTTGCATGCCGCTGAGCGGTGCCTGCTCAGCCGAGCTGGCGTCGCGGTGCCAGTCCGTGTACCCGTAATCGACCAGCCCGCTGCACAGCGCGCCAAAGGCGGTGAGGGCCGTCACCGGAGCCTGCATGAGTTAGGAACTGACGCCGAAGGTGGTCTCGTCGAGGCAGAAGTCGATGACATCGGCGGTCTCGGCGTCAATCGAATTTATGTTCAGTCGCGGATGGATTTTTTCATACCAAGCACCGCCGAGCGGATCGCCGGGTTGGCGCGCGGCCGCGGAGCGCGCCTTTTCCCGGTCCACCATCCACTCGATAGCGAGCCGCATCGCGTCCAACCGCTCGGGCGGTACGACGTTGCGCAAGATCAGAAAGCCTTGGCGGCGGAATTGTTGCAGATCGACGTGCATGATTCTCTCCTATTGGTTGGGAGATCGCTGCATGGCTTGTTCGATCAAGAGCCGATCCTGCTGTGTGGCTTGTTCGATTAAGAGCCGATCTTGCTGGCTTTGCCGCACCTGCGCCTCTATAGCTACCGGGTCCCACTCGGACAATAGCCGCTCTTGGAGGTCGGCTAGGGTGGCCGCGTGGGCTGGCTGGTCTGCTAGGTCGTCGAACTCGTTGGGGTCGGCCTCTACGTCGTATAGCTGGGGTGAATCGCCCAAACTGTAGTGGAGCTTGTAGCGACCGCGTCGCAACATGGCTGTTGGTCGCTGCACGCCGTGGGCGAGGTATTCGGAGAATGCTTCGTCCTTCCAGTTTGCGTCTTGCCCTTGCAGCAATTTCAGCAGACTATCGCCGTCCAGCAGACCTGCGCTGGGTGCGTCGGCGACTTCGACGATGGTCGCTACTAGATCCACCAGCGACACTACTTCGCTGATGCGCCGACCGGCTGGGATCTGACCGGGGTAGACCATTTGCAGTGGCACTTTGGCGGATGCTTCGTACATGCTCGACTTCCGCCACATGCCGTGCTCGCCGTTCATTTCTCCGTGATCGCTGAAATGCACGATGAGCGTGTTGTCGCGCTGTCCGGTTTCTTCTAGGACGGCGAGCAAACGGCCGATCTTCTCGTCGAGATAGGTAATGAGTCCATAGTAACCGGCGCGCGCGCGGCGCACCTGTTCTTCGGGAAAATCGACTCCCCCGAACATGGCCCGCATCCGCTGGTGTACAGGGTGCTGGCTTTCGAGGTGGCCGGGGGGAATCTCCGGCATGTCGATTTGGTCGAGGGGATAAAGGTTGAAAAATCGCTCGGGCACTACGAGTGGAAAATGCGGCGCAATAAACGAGACATTCAGCGCCCAAGGCCGCTCCTTGCGGGCCGGATCGCGCAGATAGGCCAGCGCTTGTTCCTCGACCAGATCATCGACTTCGATCTCCAAGGTCGTCCCCGGTCCGGCTTCGGCAACCCCACCCCAGGGCTTGTCGGCCGGCGGTGTGCCCTTGCTCCAGTCGGGCGTGCCGCGCAGGACGCCGTCTTTGGTCCACAGTTCGGCGTGCAAATCGCGCGCTAGCTGGGCGCGAAAACCGTGCAGTTGGTCGGGGCCGCAAAAGTGCTGTTTGCCCGAGAGTACCACATCGTAGCCAACAGCGCGCAGCCGATGGGCCCAAGTGACCGCATCAGACGGCAGGGGAGTGGCATTGTCAAAGGCACCAATCTGGTTGATGTAGCGGCCGGTCATAAATGACATCCGCGACGGCAGGCAGAGTGGAGAGTTGCAATAGGCGTTGGCAAAGGTTGCGCCCTCGGCGGCCAATTGATCCATAAAGGGCGTCTGCACGAGCGGATGTCCGTAGGGGCCGCTGTACATGGGTGCGTGCTCGTCTGTCATAATGAGCAGGATATTGGGGTGACTCACGGGTTGCTCCTAGTTTGCAGGTTTGAAAAGTTGCGGCGAAGATAAGCCAAACAGATTCCGACAACCAGCCGTTGCTCAGCCATCGGCTTGTACACCCAAACCGTGTATATAGACCAATTCGCTGCCGCAGTAGCCCGTCCACAAAACCAAGCCGCCGATCAGGACGCCGATCCCGATCCACGCATAGAGTGGCCATCCTTCGAGCCGCCCCTTGAGATGCAATGGCAAGCGCCCGAGGACGGCTCCTAATCCCAACAGCAAGGTCCAAGTGGCGAGGGATTCGTGGGTGGCTAACGGCTCAGCGGCCGGCCCATCCCAAGCCTTGTCCGCGGCTGCGTTGCCGCTGAGGACGGCGGCGGTCGCCGCTAGTACGCCCAACACCAGCAAGCCGTACGCTAGGTGGTGTCCAGCGCGGCGACCCAGCCACAGCGCGCCTAGATCGCATAGCGGGCTCAGCGACAAGAGGGCGATGGGGTAGTGGACGATGAAGGGATGCCAATCCATATTGTATTGTTATTGTTAATGAAACTTGGGATTGTTAATGAAGCGTTGGGAACGCGACACCTCAAACCGGAGCAATGCCCCATGGCCACGGATCTGTCTCAACACATCGAAGACACGCTGCTAATTGACACGCACGAACACCTGCGCAAGGAGCGCGACTGGGTCGAGAACGGCCCGGACATTTTGCAAGACCTTTTTGGCAACTACGTGCCCGCCGATCTGATCGCCGCTGGCGCTATCCCCGAGGATCTACACAAGCTCAACGACGCCTCTGACCCAGATTTGGGAGCGCGCTTTGACGGCATCCGCTCGGCCTTTGCAGCCATCCGCTTCACTGGTTACGGCGAGGCCGTGCGCATCCTCGCGCACGAGATCTATGGCATGGCCGATTTTGGCGAAGACGAGCTGTACAAGGCGCAAGAGAAGCTCAGCGCTTGGCGTCAACCCGGCGGGCGGCACGAGCTGCTCAGCCAAATAGGCCGGCTGGACCACGTGCAGACCGACGACTTTTCTTGGCCCTGCCTGCCCGACGAGTCCGGCGTGGATTTTTTCCTCTACGACTTGTCTTGGGCCGCCTTTTGCAACGGTCAAATCGACGCCGAGGCCATTGAGCGCGAAACCGGCGTGGCCGTCACCGACTTGGCTAGCCTCAAGCAGGGCATGGAAGCCATCTTTGCCGAGCACGGCCCCCATGCCATAGCGGTCAAAGCCCAGCACGCGTACAACCGCACGCTACGCTGGGAAGAGCGCGCCGACGCCGACGCCGAGCGCGTGCTCCAACGCCTGCTCCAAGGCGCGGAACTCGATGAGCCGAGTCGGTTGCTGTTGGGCGACTGGTGCTGGGCGCGGGGGACCGAACTGGCGATTGAATACGAGTTGCCGTTCAAGATCCACACGGGCTACTACGCTGGCAACGACCGCATGCCCGTTGACCGCATCAAAAGCGGCAACCTCTGCCCCTTGCTGGCCCGCTACCTCGATTGCCGCTTTGTGCTGATGCACATTGCCTATCCCTATTCCAACGAATTGGTCGCGCTGACCAAGCACTATCGCAACGTGTACGCCGACCTCTGCTGGGCGTGGTCCATTGATCCGTACAGCTCGTGCGACTTTGTGCGCCGCTTTATCCACGCGGCTCCCGCGTCCAAGCTCTTCGCCTTTGGCGGTGATACTGGCTGGCCGACCAGTTCGGTGGCCTATGCGATTCAGGCGCGGCGCTGGCTCACCCGCGCTCTCCAAGGCGAGATAGACGACGGCCTGCTGACCGAGGCCGAGGCCATAGAGTTGGCGACCCGCTTTATGCGCGGCAACCAAGAGGCCTGTTTCGACTTGGCTGGGACGCGGCAGGCGCTGCGCCGGTCGCTTTCAGCCGCTTAGGTTGCGCCAGGGTAGATCGGTTGGCGAGAAGAACGGAGCCGACAGAACAGGTCGCGTCGCCAGTGATCGGAGACAGCAAGTACCGTCATTCCCGTGGAAGAACGTCACCCCGTGCCCCGACACGGGGCGGAAATCCAGAGTGGTCAAGAGCAAACGCGATCTAAAAATGTGTCGCTTTGTATGACCGCTTACTTGTCTCGTTTTTCCTATTTATAAGTAATTGTTTTCAAATAACTAATATAAATTAGTGTGATAAAAAAGCATAAAAAGTGTCAGCAATTTTGACAAGAAAAATGACATCGGTGTTTCCGCCAATTTGCGAGTCGGTGGGCCCTTGCTTTGCTGACGAAAGGCGCGTACGTCCCGCACGCGCTCACGCAAAGCCGGTGCCTGCCGCAGCGGGTCGGGCGGTGCCTCGCCGAGCCACAGAATCCAACAGCCGGACGCCCATGAAGCACAGAAATGCGCCGAGGTTGAAGCTGTGGGCGTACATGGCGGACTCTATCACTTCGACGAGCGGCTCGTTCTCGTCGCGTATCTGGTCGAGCTAGTCGTAGTGGACGTTGTCGCCCCAACGCCACTAGTCGGGAGACTTGCCGCCCTTGCCCTCGCGGTTGCGGCCCGTGTTGAAGAGCGGGTCGGTGGCGATGAGGTCAACGGTCGATGAGTTCATGCCGCGCAAGACGGCGAGGAATACATCGGCCTTCTAGAAAGATATTCGGCGTCTAGAAAGGTCTTAGCCCAATCCGACTCTTGACAACCAAGCAATTTTACAATCAGCCGCTTTAGCAAAATTCGCGTCCTTTCTGTCTCGTAGTATAAGACCTCGTTGCAAATGGTCTCTGCGCTGTGAATGAGCGCGTTGCGAAAATCTATAAAAGCCGGCCTGCTTCCAGCCTTATCTGAAGGATACAGATTTTTCCACTCAACATCATATTTATTAAGAAGGATTTCTAACACAGGCCATAGATGATACCCACTATTTTTATATTTATATTTTTCAGTCTCTTTCTCATTGTTCTTCGCATACATGTCCTTTAGTTTTTCAAGAGCTAGAAAATAGAGTATAAATTTTTGTTCAGGGGGCTCTGTCCTCGCCGTTATCCAGTTGCCCAAAGGAATAGATAGGTCAAATTTTTCTTTTCTACGATCTCGTAGAGCCTGCACAGCCTTTGCAAGAAATCCTTCTAAAAATTTCCCTCTTTCCCCGCAATCATGTCTGATTTCATCAGCGTAGTCTCTTTCTGATGACCGGACATGATACACATGCTTATCTGAAGAATAAAACTCCCAAGAAAACCAATCAATCCAGCACCCAGCTACCATGGATGACACTCGGAGTATATCATTCACAATCTCAATCGCTAGAGACTGGAACTCGTCGTCTGACCTTTCTTTGGGCGACTCATTAGTTTTGACAGTAATTGAAGGGTAGTAATCTGATATTTCAAATCCATATCCATCGTCAGATACGTATTCTGGACTTACTCGGATATTAAGAAGGTTGCATATATCTATATTTAGAGGCCTATAAAAGTGGCGTGTTTCAATGACTTCTGTGCCTTTCTTCTCCATCTTCTCAAGCAAGTCTGGGTCGAAATATGCGTCGCCGGGTTCTATTTTTTTTCTGAGAAGCCGTCTGAAAATTCTATTTTCATTTGATCCGTTTGAGTAGCAAGTGGATCATGGCAATCTGAATCAAGGCTTCACTATGGTGGGTCAATACCTCATAATCTCTCTCATGTCGGCGAAAATTCATCAACCACGCAAACGTACGCTCAACGACCCACCGGCGTGGTAAAACCTCAATGCCGTGCTAGGGATTGCGGATACACTGCGAGTAGATTGTCCACGCTACGGCCCTTCACCATTGGTTTCTTCTTCACCAGCTAGTGCGAGTACGCGACGCCGGATTCCATCCGACAGCCACATGCCGGTGCTTTCTAGCAAATCCACGTGAGGGGCAATGCGTTCGACCAAACCTTGCGATTTCGCTTCGATGAGGATTTTCAGCGTTCCCCACACATTGAGCTCGGCGGCCTGTGCGATACGCCGTGCCTGCCTGTCGTCCAGTAGAACGGTGCATTCAGGATGCTCTAACGCCAAAGCCAGTACGGCCAATTCTCCCACCCCTAAATCCAGATTCAACCATTCGGGCGGAATGACGCGAGGGTCAACGATCTTGAGCCACTCGTAGCCTTGCGGATCGGGAACGTCGTATCCCCTTTGTCGTCCTTCCGACAATTCTTGCGCCACGGCTTGGGGGATCTGGACTTCATTGCACAGAATGGGCAGCCAACTTAGGGCGTCGATACGATGAAGATACAGCAGCGCAGAGTGTTGCTGATGAACTCAGACATGCTCGCGTTCTAGATCATTCAACTCCGTCTCAAGTGGAAAGACCTTGTAGCGATCAAGCGTCAACAGAAATTCCACGCGTGCCATCCCGGCAAGCTCCGCAGCCCGGCCAGACGAAAGACGGCCAAGTTCGTAGAGCTTGACTGCGGCTAGCATACGGAGTTCACGTGCAAAAGCGCGCTCGTCGGTCTTCTCGGCTAGCAGTACGCTCTCTGGAACATCGATTGCGATTTTCCGCGTAGTCATTTCCCCTTGCTCCTTCGATCAACGGAGGCGAACTGAGTCCACTTCATATATAACTGACGTTACGCGGCGACCCTACTCGTCGGCGTCTAACAGGTTGCTAAAGGCTTCGAGGCTGGGCACCTGTATAGCCGCCCGAAACAACTGCTTGAGGCGCTGCACATCTTCAATGGCTCCAATGCGAGCGGCCAACGGATCCGACGCGGCTAGCCCAAAGCGAATCTCTAACACGTCGAGCAGATATTCAACGGCGCGTTCTCTGCTGCCTTGCTCAATACCCTGCTCAAGGGCCTTTTCCGTGAAATACTGCACTACCGACGATTCGTACATGGTCTCCTCCGCGATGATGGTCATAATCGTTTCTAAGTTATACACCAACCCGCTCAAAATCGCAAGATCGGCCAAGTAATTCGCCTTGAGGGTTTCGTCCATAGGTACTGCTTGCGCCCGGTTTACGCACTGGCGCAACCACTCCTCGGCCTCCACACCCGCTGGCTGCTGCATCAACGGTGCAAACGGAATCAAGCCCGAATGCCCTGCGTCGAGCATGCGTTGGCCGTCTAGTTCACTCAGCCGAATCACTTGGTATTGCACCAAGACGCGGAAGCCGGGCCGCTCTTGAAGATAGTACCCTAGATCAGTTCGGCCGGCATCGGGACGCAGATAGATGACGCTGGAGTAGGTCGGCAGGCCGTAGCGCTCGATAAGGCGGCCGATGTAGCCGGCCATGCGCCGTGGCATGGCCGGATCGGTGCTATCGGTGGTTTGAAATTCGTGATGCACCAACGCCTCCTCGCTGTCGACGCGCACGCGGAGGAGGCTATCGGTGCGGCGGACCGTAGGTTGCTCGGTATCGAGTACTTCGACGACTTCGATATCGTCACGCTGAAGGGCGAAGCGGGCGAAATCGGTGGGGTAGGTGTGGATGAGATGTTTGGCGATGGTATCGAATTCGGCCATAAGCCCTGCCTTGAGTTGCGGGTGAGGTGGTATCCGCAACGGGCAAGAATCGTGCCACGGCGATGGCTCAGAGGGGCGGAGGGGATATGAGGCGTTGGAGTGTAGCGGAAAGGATACAGGGATGGAAAGTTGGGGACAAAAACTGCGTAACGTCAGTATATAACTAGCGCTTATTTATGAGATAGCGTTCTAGTAACTCCCTACTGAAACAACTGTACCGTCGGCTTAATCACCAAGAGGGGCACGCAGGCGTGGGGTGGTAGCGCGGCGACGAAAAGCGCGGCTTGGGCCAGTTCTTCGGGTTGCAGCATGGTGGCCCGGCGTTCGGCGCTGACGGGTTCGGGTCGCTGGTCCAGAATCGGCGTCTCTACTTCGCCGGGGCAAATCGCGCAGGCGCGGATGCCGAAATCGACCTCTTCCTCGTTGATCGAGTTCGTCAGAGCCACCGCTCCGTGCTTGGAGGCCGAGTACGCAGCACCGCCTAGCTTGCTGGCCCGCAGACCGGCGATGGACGAAATGGTGATGATGAGGCCGTCGTTTTGTTGCCGCATTCCCGGCAGCACCGCCCGCACCATGTTGTACACTCCGGTAAGATTGATGGCAATGGTCTGGTCCCAGTCCTCGGGTGCCACGTCGCCGACCGCGCGCGGATTGGTGTTGATGCCAGCGTTGTTGACTAGCACATCGACGGCACCCCACTCGGCCGCGACAGCGGACGCTAAGGCCTCGACAGCGCTGCGGTCGGATACGTCGCAGGAGTGGAGCATGATCCGATCGGCATTGAGACCGGCGGCCGCGGCGGCGAGCGGCTCGGGGCGTCGCCCGACGAACGCCACCCGCGCTCCTGCGTCGGCAAAACCGCGCGCTATGCCTGCGCCGATCCCCGTGCCCGCGCCGGTGACTATCACAACTTTATCGACGAATTGCCGCATTATTCCGCTTCCTTTTTGAGTGCCTGTAAGCGCGGGAATTCCTCGCGCTCCTTGTAAAACGAGTCGAGGGGAAAGCAACCGGAAATCATGCCGTTGCGCGGCGCGGTCGTGCAATCGGAAAACGTGCGGCAGATGACGCGGCGTTGCATTTGACCCGTTTGCAACACGTCACAGGGCAGGTCGGGATAGGACAGAACCATCCGCCCCAAGCCGATAAAATCTACCATGTCCGCCCGCACGAGGGCTTGACCCACATGCGGCAGATACTCCTGCAAGTAGGAATAACCCGACCCGACGAATAGGCTGCGCGGAAAGCGCGCCTTGAGCCGGGCGACCATCGCCACTTGCCGCGCCACCCCGCACAGCGGGTCTTCCGGCGGCAGGTATCCATCGGAAGGGGGAAAGAGCGCCGGCCGCTGGATGTGCGGATTGTAATAAGGGCTGCCGCAGGACAAGTTAATCAGGTCCACGCCTAGGCTCTCCAACAAGGCGATGAACTGCTCGGCCTCACCTAAGTCCATTTGCCGAGGGTCGTCTTGGTCAATTCCAAAGCCGTACTCGTAGGGCAGGCAGTTTTGGTACGGCTCGGGCACTCCATGCCCCGGCTTGCCGTTAATACTCGCGTCTGGGTCGGGCCGGAAGGGCACGAAGTCGAAGGCACTCAGCCGCACGCCAATGCCGAGCCCGGGTGCTCGGTTGCGGATCCCCTCGATGATGGAGCGGACAAAGCGCGTGCGATTGGCAAAGGAGCCGCCAAAGGGGCCGGGCCGCGTAAACGCGCTGAGGAATTCGTGCCCTAGGTAGCCGTGGCAATGCTTGATGTCCACGAAGTGATAACCCAGTTCATGGGCGATTTGCGCACCGATGACATAGCGGTTGATCAACTCTTCGATATAGGCGTCCGTCAAGAGCGGATAGTCTGCATCGAGGCCGAATTTGCGGTCCAAGATCGGGTGGTGATAGAGAATGGCCGGCGCGGATTGGTCCTTGCGCCAGGGACGGCAAAACCGCCCCGAATGCGTCAGTTGCAATCCGAGGAGCAGGTCGTCGGTGGTGCCGAACCGCTCGTCGTGCGCCGACAGGAGGATGTCGCGCAGTTCGGCCATGCCGGTGCGGTTTTCCTCTCGCGCCATGAGCTGGTTCGGGTTGGCACGGCCCTCGGGCACCACGGCAAATGCCTCTCCACCCCAGATGAGCTTGGCCCCGCTGCGCCCGAAATTTAGCCAGCGCCGACGCGTCAAATCGCCCGGCTGGCCATCTTCAGTCCCATCCCACCCTTCCATAGGCTGAATGGCAAAGCGATTGCCGATGCGATTGCCGCCGCTGTGGGCCGCTTGGGCCAGCGGGGAAGTGGGAGCGGTTTCGATTCGGTCGTCGCAGGGCAATTCCGCGCCCAAATGGGCCAGATGGGCGCGGAAGTCCGCGGCCTGCTTAAAGCTGGAGATGCGCGGATAGCGCGTCTTGGCCATTAAGGGGCCTCCCGCCAGCGTTGCAGATACAGCATCAGCCCCAAGCCAAAGACGATCATGGCGATGCTGAGAAACTGGGCTTGGCTTAAGCCCCACAATACGCGCGGATTGAGCCGAATGAACTCCACTAAGAATCGCGCCAGCCCGGCGAGGATGAGATAGAAGCTAAACGACAGGCCCGGGGGCTTGAAGCGGGTGCGCATTTTCCACAGGAAGGCCGCAATTCCCAAGTGGGAGAGGGTTTCGTACACTGGCGCGGGATGGACCTTTTCGGTGGTCGGCACCACCCCGTCGGGATAGGCCATGCCCCAGGGAAGATCCGTCGGCACCCCGTAGTCGCCATCGCCGGCGAGTTGGCAGCCGATCCGCCCGACCCCGTAGCCCACGGCAAGGGCAATGCCCACCGCGTCGGCGACGTGGCCCAGCGGCGCATTGTGGCGGCGAATTTGCCACAGCACGCCGCCAGCGGCGACGACAAACCCCCCGTACCAAGTCAAGCCGTAGCCGGAAAACAGCAGGTCGAACACCTCGTCCCAAGTCTCAGGCGACGTTTCAAATAGCACGAAGTAGAGCTTGGCCCCGACTATCCCGCCAACCATACAGGTGGTGACAATCGTCGAGCCCAGATCTTTGTGCAGCCCTTGGCGCTCGAATTCGCGGTTGAGCACGTACAGGGCCGCTAGGAAACCGAGGGCGACCATGAGGCCAAACGTGCCGACGTTAATGGGGCCGATCTCAAATAGGTAGGGGTACATAATCAGATATTTTTGCGGCCTAGAGCCTCGATCTGCCGCTTAAGAGCCGCGGCGATCTCGTAGTAGATCTCATAGGGACTCAACGCTGCGGCGGATTCCTTAAAAGAGGTGGTTTCTAAAGGAGGGCCAAAGAGCAGGCGCAAGGGGTGACGCGATGGCGTGCGCGTCCCCTTGGGCAAGGCCTCGTGGGTGCCGGCAATGTGCAGGGGCACTATGGGTGCATCTAGCTCATAGGCCAAAAGCCCTACGCCCGCCTTAAACGGCTGTAGCTGGCCATTGACTGAGCGCGTGCCTTCGGGAAAGACCAGCAGCGGGCAGCGCATCCCCACCAATTGTCTCGCCCGCACTAAGCCGGCGGCGAAGTTGTCGTGGCCGTCGAAGGGGATGGCATTGACAAAGGTGGACAAAAACCAGTGCAGCTCGGAGTCGGTAAGGTAATGCTCGCTGGTTGCGATATTGAGGTGATCGACATGGGAGTGCACGGCCGCGTACACGCAGGTACCGTCGAGGTGGCTGGCGTGATTGGCGGCAATCAGGTAGGGCCGATCTTGGGGCAAGTGCTCTAGGCCGCCAGCCCGGAAATCGAAAAAGCGGCGGAACAAAGGGCCGCCGGTCTCCCACAGGAATTCTTGCAGCATATTTTTGCCAGCCTCGCTCTCTGGCTCGGCACTTGGCTCGGCGTGCAAGATGCTCGACCAGTACGCGGGCGATTGCTCCACCTCCCAGTCCACCCCGTCTTGCAAGTGAGCCTCCAGCCGCGCCAAGACGCTGCGGAGCGTGTCCTGTGGCTGCAAAAGTCCATCGACTTGGGTCCCCAGCCGCTGGCCGAGCCACGCGGCGAACTCCACTGCCATCAGCGAATCCAACAAGGTGTCGAGTGGTGCATCTATGTGAGCCGCTACCTCCTCGGTACTCAGCCCCGCAAGTAGGCCGATTTGGCGCTGGATCGCCCGCTCCCATTCCGGCAGAGCCGTACCCGGGCAGTCTTCGCGCTCGATGGCAGACGCTAAGGCACGGCGGTCCACGGTGCCGTCGTCCAGCCGCGGCAGCGGTCGGGTCCAAAAGTGCAGGCGCTGGATCCGGTGATGGCTGGGCAAGGTGTGCGAAATCTCGTACGAGCGCACTTGGATGGCCTCGCGCAAGTCCTTGGTCTGCTCGTCTTCGCGGTTGAGCACGGCCACGCCGTGCACTTCTTCGCCCCCAGTGCGAGCCGAAGGCACGCCGACCACGCTCAGCTCAGCCACGTGCGGCAAGCCTTGGTAGAGCGATTCGACTTCGCGGGGATAGACGTTGTGGCCGGCCCCGTTGACAATCAGGTCTTTGCTCCGCCCCTCGACAAAGAGATAGCTGTCGTCGTCGAGACGGCCGAGGTCTCCGGTGTGTAGCCACTCGTCGCGCAACACCGCTTGGGTCAGTTCCTCTTGGGAGAAGTACCCCTCCATGACGTTGATACCTCGCACCAAGACTTCGCCGACGCCGCGCTCGTCCGGCTCAGCGATCTGCACTTGCTGTCCGGGCAGCACCTGCCCCACCGACTGGGTTTTGCGCTGCATGGGTGTGTTGACGGCCACGACGGAGGCCGCTTCGCTCAGGCCATAGCCTTGGCAAATCGCCACGCCGAGACGCTCATAGGCGCTGATGAGGTCGTCGGACAGGGCCGCGCCGACGCTGACGACTCGCCTCAGAGCGGCTAGCCCAGCCGTGGCCTCGGCCCCGAGGCGCTCGACGCGATCGGCCAAGACGCGCAACAGGCGCGGCGCGGTCAACAGTACAGTCGCATTCGTATCGCGCAGAGCGCGGAGCATCTCGCGACTGTTGACGGATTCTAAATACGTGATGGTGGCCCCGCCGAGCAGCGGCAGCAGCAAGCCCCCGGTACATTCGAGGACTTGGTGCAGCGGCAGGGTCGAGAGCATGCGGTCGGATTCGTAGATGCGCAGCACCTCGCCTTGGGCGAGGACGTTGGAGATGAGGTTGCGATGGCTCAACACCACGCCGCGCGGCTCGAGGACTGAGGTAAAGATGATCGACGCTGTGGAGTCTGGATTGACTCTCGGTCGCTTCCAACGGCCTTTTTTGGCGGACGCGTCTGGCTCGGGAGCGTGCCCGAACGGCAGACCGTCGCGATCTACATTGAAAAAGGCCATTTCCTTGTGGGCTGCCACGCCCTCGGGCGAGAGTTGGGAAAAGCGCTTTTCCGCGGCAATCAGCGCCCGCGCTTGGACGAAGTCGCACAGCCTCCAAATGTCTTCGTCGCGCATCTGCGGGCCGATGGGCACGACGGCTAGCCCAAGCAGGTTGGCCGCCATATAGGCGACGACCCACTCCGGCCCGTTGTCCCCACACAATAGGACCCGCGTCCCCGCCGACAAGCCCTGTGCTTGCCAACGGCGCGCCACGCGCTCGGCGTGGGTGAGCAACTCGTCGTAGCTGATCCGCGTCCAGCCGGATTGGCGCTCGATTTGCAAGGCCGTCTTGGCAGCGTAGCGGCCGCAGGCCCAGCGCAACAGATCCGGGATTGTGCGGATGCTTTCCTCGATGCGCCAACGCTGCTCCTCGCCCCCCACTTCGCTCGGTGCCGCGCTCAACGGCTCTTGGTCGTCGTCGGACCCGCCTAGTTCGTGGCGCCGGAGGCCGGGTAGGTGGGTCTTTTGATAGTATTGATACCAGTCAATCCGCCGCACGTCCATGTTGAAGATCCGCTGCTCTTCGGGGGGCAGCGACTCGTAAAGGGCCAACATGCGCTTGGCTTCATAGCGGCAGTCGAGGGTCGTGTACGGGCTGAATAGGTCGATGAAGTACTGGACGCGCTTGAGTCGCGTCTTGAGTGCGGCCAAACGGCGCTTCTTCTGGGGCGGTGCCCAGCGCTCGGGTAGGCACTCGTAGAGCTTTTGCTTTATTTCCAGAGGATAGAGGTACTTCCAGTTGAAGACGCGCTGGAAGCGGGCTACCGTCGGGAAGGTCCAATCCACTAGCTCGGGCCGTGAGCCGTCTTTGTTGAGGAAGGGATGTTCCTCAAAGTAGCCCTTGACGTATTTGAACATCCGAGTGTTGGGCAGTGGGTTTTCTCCGCTGGTTGCCGCGTGGAAGACCTCCACTGAGGAGGTCGTAGCCTGCGTGGCCGCGGCCAGCACGGTATTGACGACGATGTCCACAGGCACCAAGTCCATGGGCGCGCCCTCTGCGGCCGGGAAGTCCGGGACGATCCCCCGCCCGTAGGCCACTATCAGTGGATCGGTTACTTTGAGCCCGTGGATCCAGCCTGGATGCGGGTCTTCAAGCGCGCCTTCGGTGACGCTGGGTCGTACAATGGCCAGCGGTACTTGGCCGCGGTTTTTGACGAGCAATTGTTCGCCCATGGCCTTGGTAAAAGTGTACACGTCATTCCAGCCGTGCTGCCGCGCTCGCCGCATCCCCTCCTCGACTAGCTCGCGCTCAATCCAGCGGCGACAGCGGTCGTCAATCAGTTTTTGCAAGCGGCTGTCCGAGAGGGTGCGACGGTGGCTCTGCTCGACGATCTCGCGGCGGAACGCACGCTGTTGCTCGTCGCTTTGCGCTTGGTCGCGGATTGCACGGCAGCGGGCTTGCGCTTGGGCGATTTCTTCTTCGGGGACGAAAGGTTGTAGCGGTGCGCTGTCGTCGATTAGGTGCTGAATCGTTCGGTCAATCGAAAGCGTTCGCTCGGGGACGGCACCGGTGAGGCGACCGTTAACGTACGCGGTTGATACGTGTACTAAGACGGGATTTTTGCGGCCTTCGCGGGCCAGCCGCAACAGCTCTTGAGGTGCCAAGGTGTTGAATTGGATCGCCGAGTCGAGCGGCTCGTCGAAGGTGACGCTGGCCGCGTTGCCGATGATGAGGTCAACTTCCGCGAGCAGTTCGTCGCGGGATGCTTCGTCTAGCCCGAGGCCCGGCTGCCGCATGTCGCAGGCAAGGGCGCGCACCTTCTGTCGCGCCGCGGCAAAGGCGGCTGGCTCCTCTTGGCGAAAGCGGTCGAAGACGACGAGCTTGAAGAGTTCGTCTAGCCGCTCCTCTACCGGCAGCGCGGCCCCACCAGGTCCCCGACCGGGGCGCAACACGAGGTACAAGCGCCGCACGCCGGGCAAATAGCGCAGGATCTTGGCCGTCAGTCCCTGCCCGTAAAACCCGGTGCCGCCGGTCAGCAACACGGTGCGGTCCTGATAGAATTCTCTGATCATAGCGGAAATGGACGAAAGCCCCATCCCGTGTCAGGACAGGGCGCAAAACGCTGTAATATAGAAGGCAGGAAGCCCTCCCACAAGGAGGCTCACTGCTTTGGACGCTTGGGCTCGCGGCCCTTGCCGCCGCGCCGATTCCGGTCTAGCCCTTGCTTGGTGATATAGGGGTGCTCGACCTGTTTTTCCAGTTCGCGACGCTGGTCGGTCCAATCGATGTCTCGTTTTCGCTTGGCCATATTTTGATATTATCTTTCTACTAAAGTTAATCTACGCGCAGGGTCGCTGACGGGACAGCCCAAGCTATGGCCAAACACTGGGTTTTAATAGCCAATCCAACGGCGGGCAACGCCCGGGCCCGCAGCGTCGCTGAGCAAGCCGCCTTGGTGCTGCAAGCCGCCGGGCAAGCAGTCGAATTGCGCTATACGCGGGCCCAAGGCCACGGAGCCGAGCTGGCACAGCAGGCCGTGGCCGAGGGCGCGGCGCGGCTCGTGGTCTGCGGCGGCGACGGGACCATCAGTGAGACGCTCGCACCTCTCGCGGGTTCGCACACGGCCTTGGGGCTGCTGCCCTGCGGCACGTGCAACGACTTGGCCCGCGCCCTCGCCGTACCGCTCCGAGCGGAAGCGGCCATCGACAACCTGCTCCGAGGCGAGGTCCGCGCCATAGACTTGGGCCGGGCTGGCGACCGCTTCTTCGCCACGGTCGCCGCCTTTGGTTTTGACGCCGAAGTCAACCGTCGCATGGAAAGCGCCCAAGGACCTCTATCCGGGCGGATTCGCTACATTTGGGAAGCATTGCGGCATGTCGTTAGTTACCAGCCGACCCGGGTCCGCCTCTGCGGCGATTTCGGGGAGATAGAGCAAGAGGTGCTACAGGTATCTACCGCCAATGCGCGGAACTATGGAGGCGATTTGCGCGTTGCCCCAGATGCCGACCTCGGCGATGGTCTCTTTGACGTGGTCGTCGTCGATGCGGTGCCGCGGCGGGCGATCCTGTCGCTGATGCTCCGGCTCTTTTGGCAAGCACACGTCCGCCATCCAGCCGTGCGCATCGAGCGCACGGCCCGCCTAGCGCTGCATACTGACGCGCCGCACCGCGTGTATGCAGACGGCGACTATCTAGACCAGACGCCGCTCGTGCTGGAAGTTAGCCCGGCGGCTCTGCGGGTGGTGGTGCCGAGTTCTTGCTCTCAGGGGGTGCGTTGTTGATATTGCCCTAAGAGGCGGTATTTCAATCACGACTTATTCCACAGCGTCTTATGGCTACCCGAGCACAGCAGATACGCCTGGGCATCTTCTTCTTGGTTTCGCTCGCCGTCCTCGCGCTGTTCTTCATCGTCGTCGCTGGCAGCCATCTCCTGCGCCAGCGCGATACCTATTACATCGAGTCCAACTCGCCCGTTAGCGGCCTCAATAAAGGCGCGGACGTCAAGTACTTGGGCTTTAGTATTGGCCGCGTCGAGGACATTGCGATCGCACAGGATAATCTCGCCACCGTGGTAATTGAGATTTCGGTTGAACGGCGGCTGGCCGAAAATGCTATCCGCACCGATACCCAGGCGCGAATGGCTTCGCTAGGGCTCACCGGCCTGAAGTACATCGAACTTTTCGGGGGCAGCGACGACGCCCCAGTTCTTCCCCCAGGGTCCACTATTGTCGCGGGCGATACCTTTTTTAGCAGCATGCAAGAGCGCGCCGAAGTACTCAGTGCCAAGGTTGAACAAACCATCGACAACCTAAACGCGCTGCTGAGCAGCGACAACCAGCGCACCTTCAATGAACTGCTGAACAACGCGGGCAATCTGCTGGCTACGGCCAACGCGCTGGTCGAGGACAACCGCTCTGCATTCGACGAGACCGCGGCCAATATGGTTGCCACCAGTCGCTCGCTCGCCAAAGCCAGCGCGACTTTGGCGACGACGGCCGATTCCCTGCACGTCTTGCTCGTGGGTGCGAAGTTGCAACAGACGGTTGACGACATGCATGTAACGATGCACAAGTGGCGCGAGCAAATGGACGGCCCGATTCCCCTGCTCGTCGCGCGGATGGACACCTTGATAAGCCACGTCGATCAGACTTTTGTAGGCATTGACCAGACCGTGGGGGCCAGCCGCCAGAATCTCCTGCGAGCTATACGAGAACTGGAGGAAACGTTGCAAAACATTCGCGAAACCACCGAACTAGTCCGCGAGAATCCCGCGGTGCTCATCCGAGGTCGCAGTGGTGAGGCCCAATAGCCAAGTGCTCCGCTGCGGCCAAGCCTTCGTCTTGGCCGCAGTTCTATCCGGCTGCGCCCAGTTGCTAGGCGGCGACACCAAGTTGCCGCAGCGGCGCTATTTTAAGCTGCATATCGAACCCTTGCGCGGTAGCGTGGAAGATTCCGAGCGCCCGTACCCTTTCCGATTACAGGTCAAAGGCTTTGAGATGCCCCGAGCGTATGACCGCACCAATATCATCCTCCGCCGCGACCAGTACGAACTGCGGCGCGACAACCTCCACTACTGGATGGAGCGTCCCAGCGACATGATTACCGATGCGGTCAAGCAATACTTGCGCCAAGCCGACCTCTTTACCTATGTCGGCGGGGATCGCGATTTTTTTGAACACCGCCCGGATTACGTGCTCAGCGGCTCTGTCAAAGCCATCGAGCGATTCGACAGCGGCGACCTGTGGGCAGCCCATCTCGTCATGACGATGGAATTGGTAAGGCAGGACGATGGCAAAGTTATATGGCAGGACGATTTCGACGAGGAGAGGCAGGTGTTTTCCCCGGCCATGATCCACACGGTGGCTGCGTTGAGCGGGATTTTGGGCCAGCGGATGCAGAAGGTGATCGGGGAGATCGACTTCAAGTTCAGCAACAAGCAGCGGCCCGCGCCCATCGCGTCCAACGGGGAAACCGCACCGGCGGTCCGAGATACAGTGCTGCAAAACGAAGCTGATCACTACGAACTCATACCGGGAAAGCTAGCCCCCTAGGACTTGGTATGTACAAGTTACTCTACATCCTGATCGCCCTGCCGTTGCTCGCCGGTTCAGCCCTAGGCGACAGCTACACTTGGATCGCCTCACCTGGGCGCGGCCAACTCGAACAGGATCCAACGCTGATTCCCAAGGGCAAGGGTTTTCTTTTTGTGCCGACGATGACCGGCTCCCTCAACGAGCCGAGCTTTCTCGTCTTACAGGGCAACAAACCCATCCGCGAAGCCTCCCCCGGCACCGGCGTGTTGCTATCACCCGGCAACTACAAATTGCTGGTCGGCTCGGGCACGGACCTCCAGATGATGATCCGCACCGTGCCAATCCAAGAGGGCATGACGACGCTAGTAAAGCCCTTCTGGGCCGGACTAGTCATCAATGTCATGTCCGAGAACCGCGCATCGATCAACGAATCCTATGAACTGTACCGGGAGTCCTCGCAGGAAAACTACGGCCTCGGCTTCGGTGTCGAGGAGGAGCGAGGCGAGGCGGTCAAAACTTGGCTCCTGCCCCCAGGCGTTTACTCGGTAGTGCGACTAGGCGACAACGTATCAACCACCCGCAAGTTCAGCGTCCGCTTGGAGCCGGGCGAGTTGGTCCAGCGCAATCTAATAGTGGATACCAAGGACAATACCTTCATCGGCTTCTACCCTCCGGCTCAGTATGGACTCCTCACTCAAGTAGTTGATTCGCGCTGGAAGACCTCCTTACAGCTAAGCGGCTCGCCTCAGTTGTCCACCTCGCAGAATACCACCGGCGCAGATCGCTCGATCCTCTTGCTTTCTGCTGAGGTCATCGGCAGCAGCGTCTATAACACGGACCGCCACTACGCCAATCTGCGGCTGGACTTTGAAGAGGGCTTCACCCGCAAGGAGGGCGACGACTTCCAGATTCTCGACGACAAGTTCGAGGTCCGCGCTACGTATATCTACCGGCTTTCCAAGCGAATCGGCCCCTATTTGCGCGGGGTGTTCAACACCAAGCTATTCGCTGAAGAGGAGCGCTTCGAAAAGCCGAAAGACCTTCTGGTCCGCATCAGAGACCGGATCGAGCCCATGACGGGCATTAGCAAATTTACCCTCTCTCCGCCCTTCAGTCCCCTCGAACTGCGCCAGGGAATCGGCATCAACTCCCAGGTCATCAGCAGCTTTCCCCTGAACCTCGACATGCGCGTTGGTTTTGGGGCGCGCCAGACTTACGTTACCGACTCCTTCACTCTTGAGCCATATGCCGACCGCACTATTGCCCGCAAGTTGGAGGACAAGACCTCCACCGGCTTGGAGGCCGTGCTGCTCCTCCGGTCGCGTTTTTCGCGCTTTCCCAGCTTGGATTCGGAGTTTGACCTCCTTATCCCGAAGACAGCTACCGATACTTGGGAATTCACTTGGGAAAACAGCTTGCGCTTGCCGCTTAGTCGCTTCGTCAACGTGGTCGTCCTCTTCGACTTCAAGCGCAAGCCTCCACTACAGCGGCTGCAATCTGAGCAACAGGTCCTGCTGCGTCTGAACTATTTGCTATGACTTGGGTGCAGAGCGACGAACAGGGGATCGCGCTCGGGGGTGCGCTTTCGCTACAGACCATCGGCGAGCTCGCTCCCCAAGTCCGCAATCTCATCGCTGAACACCCGCGCTCCGCGCTCCGCGCTGACTTGCGCCAAGTCGAACACCTCGACACTGCGGGGGCCGTCTTCCTGCGCGGCTTGCCCGACCTCGCCCGCTCCTTGGACAAGGAACTCCGCCTCGATGGGCTGCCTGCTCACTTGCAGCCCGTTTTCGACTTTGCCTCGCCCGCGCCGCCGTCCGCGCCGTCCGCGCCGTCTCGCGTCGCTCTTGAACGCCTCGGCGCGTGGGTCCGTGCTCATGGCGTCCGCGCCGCCGACTTTTGCTACTTGATGTCCGACCTGACCTTTTTCTCGGTTAGCGCCTTGTTCCGCCGCGATCAGATTCGCCGGGGCAGCTTTGGCGAGCAAGCGTACGCGATTGGCGCGCAGGCCCTGCAGATCGTCGGGCTGATCCTCTTTCTCGTCGGCGCGGTTTCGGCCCTCCAGTCCGCGGCTCAACTCCGCCAGTTCGGGGCCGATATTTTCGTCGCCAACCTGCTGGGCATTGGCCTGACTCGCGAGTTGGGGCCGCTGATGACCGCGATTATGGTGTCTGGCCGCTCTGGGTCGGCCATTGCTGCGGAGATCGCCACCATGAAGTTCACCGAGGAATTGGACGCCCTGCAGACTATGGGAATTGATCCGCTGCGCTTTGTGGTGGTGCCCAAGCTGTGGGCCATGGTCGTCTGCATGCCGCTTCTGACGATCATGGCCAACTTCGTTGGCATCCTCGGCGGCACCTTTATCGGCGTGGTGTCGCTAGACATCCCAGCTACTGTGTTTCTCAACCAAGTCTTCTCGTCGCTCTTTCTCAAGGATTTGCTCACTGGGCTGGTCAAAAGCGCGTCCTTTGCGTGGCTTATCACGATCATCTCGGTTTACCACGGCCTCAATTTCAGCGGCGGAGCCGAGGGCGTCGGTCGGGCGACGACTTCCGCGGTCGTGTCATCGCTGTTTGGTATCATTATCCTCGACGCCTTCTGGGGCATTGTCTTCTACCTCAAATGGTGACTCGCGTTATCGACATCCAAGATCTCTGCGTGTCCTACGGCGAGACCACCGTTCTGTGCGGGATTGACGCGCACGTAGATGAGGGGGAAATCGCCGTCGTGCTCGGTGGCAGTGGCTGCGGCAAGAGCACCTTGCTCAAGGCGACCATTGGCTTAGTGCAACCTGCCTCGGGCCGCGTTGAAGTCCTCGGCCAAGACGCGACGGTCCTCGGCGAGGAGGAGTTAGCGGCCCTGCGCAAGCGGCTAGGCGTGATGTTCCAATACGGCGCGCTGCTCAATTCGTTGACGGTTGAGCAAAACGTCGCCCTGCCCTTGGAAATGCACACGGACCTAGAGCGATCCTTGATTGGGGAGATTGCGCGCACCCGCCTTGCTTCGGTGGGCTTAGGGCACGCCTGCGAGCACTTTCCCGGCGAGCTGTCGGGTGGGATGCGCAAGCGCGCCGCTCTCGCGCGGGCCATGGTCATGGACCCGGAGATTCTCTTTTGCGACGAGCCGGGTGCGGGCCTCGACCCGGTCACCGCCGCCGAGATCGACGCGCTGCTCCTCACGCTCAACCGCGAGTTGGGCATCACTATCGCCATTATCACCCACGAGCTACTCAGCATCGAACGGCTCGACGGCCGTCTCATCATGCTGGACCAAGGCCGAGTGGCATTTACCGGCACGGTCGCCGAGGCCAAGCGCGCGGATCACCCGGTCGTCCGCTCTTTCTTTTACCCGTCCGATTCGTCCGCATGAAAACCATTATCATCGCCGCCCTGAGCGAGAACAGGGTCATTGGCCGCGACAACGCCATCCCGTGGCACTACCCAGCCGACATGAAGCACTTTCGCCGCGTCACGCGGGGCCACGCGGTCGTGGCTGGCCGCAAGACCTACGAGACTTTTCAGACGCGCCCCTTGCCACAGCGCCGCAACTTCGTCCTCACCCGAAATCTGGACTACGCGGTCGCCGAGGGCGTAGTTGTCTGCGCGAGTTTGGCCGAGGTTTTGCAGCGCGCCCGCGCTTGCGGCAGCGAAAAACTCTTCGTGCTCGGGGGTGCCCAAGTCTATGAGCAGGCCCTGTCCTTGGCCGACGAAATGATTCTGACGCATTTGCCCATCGAAGTCGAGGGCGACGCGTACTTTCCGGCGTGGGAAGAAGGCGAATGGGAGGTGGTGGAAAGGCGCAGCGAAGGCGAGCTGGTCTTTGCGACGTATCGCCACTGCTGAGGAGGTGCATAAAACCCGTCTTTGGGGTTTGATTATAAGGACGGGCGGTGTACATTCACCTCTTTAAGTTACTTTATCGGGAGAGGAGACCATCATGAAACGCAGCTTTTCTTTTTTATACGTCCTAATCCTGTGGGCTTTGCCCGCCGCTGGCCAGGACGGCCTACTGGGCACTTGGGAAGTTATTGAAGAAGGAGTCGTCGAGTTGACCAGCGTCGAAGAAGACGGCACCCTCCATCGCCAAACGCTAGAGGGCGAAACCTCTCTCCGGGCCACCTTTGCAGAAGACAACTCCTGCCAACTTGACATTAAGATGCGCTTCGACGACGCCGAATACTTCTCGGGGTTGTTCTTCGACGACGATTTAGTGCGTTTAGTGAAAATCGCCACCGCAGTGGATTCGATCACTAGCGACTGGCTGGGCACCTGGCGTCAGCGAGTTACTGATGCACTCGCAAGGCAGCATGTGGATTCGATGACTCTTGTCTGGCTGGGTACCTATAGCACCGAGGGCAACAGCTTGCGGATGGATTTTGACGACGCTGCCCTGTACTTGGGCGATACTGAGGCTGTTGAGTTCTTTAGCGATTTCTTTGCTGAGGTACTCGGCTCGGACGAGCTCCCTGACGACTTAGTGGAAGAGATTACTTCCCATTTCGGCGGTCCGCCTGAACGGAAACAGACTATCGCCGCTAATATCTCAAGCGACAGCGGCAATCTCGTCTTCTCTTTCCCAGATCCAGACGGCTCTGTCAACACCTTTGAGCTTACCCGCATCTCTACCCCCACAGCCGTGGCCCCCATCAGTTGGGGAGAACTAAAAGACAGATGGTAGTATAACGCATGTTCAAACAATTAACGATGGCGCCGGCCGACCCCATCATGGGGCTAAGCGCGGCGTTTAAGAGCAACGAGAATCCAAACAAAATCAACCTCAGCGTCGGCGTCTATCAGGATGCGAGCGGTCAGACGCCGGTTTTGGCTTCAGTGCAAACGGCGCAAGAGCGCGTCTTGGCTGCGGAAAAGACCAAGAGCTATTTGAGCATTGAGGGCAGTTCGGAATACGGTGCTGCCGTGCGGGAGCTGATTTTGGGCGTCGGGCACGAGGCGGCCGGGCGCGCCATCACCGTGCAAAGTCCCGGCGGCACCGGAGCCTTGCGCCTAGCCGGCGATTTCCTCGCCCAACACCTAGGCGACCGGCCCGTGTGGATAAGCGAGCCGACTTGGGCCAATCACCCCAGGATTTTTGCCTCGGCCGGCCTACAGGTCGAGACCTATCCCTATTTCGACGCCGGTGTCAATAGCATAGACGCCAGTGCCTTGCTCGCCGCGCTCGGGCAAATTCCCGCCGGCCACGTGGTGCTGCTGCACGGCTGTTGCCACAATCCCACCGGCTGCGACCCAACCCCGGACACTTGGCGGCAGATCGCTGAGGTCGTCGCCGAGCGCGGTCTGCTGCCCTTAGTCGATTTTGCCTATCAGGGGTTCGGCGACGGGTTGGACGAGGACGCGACTGGCCTGCGGGCAATCTGCGACACGGGCTGCGAGTTGCTCGTGGCCAGTTCCTTTTCCAAAAACTTCGGCCTGTACAACGAGCGCGTCGGCGCCCTGACTTTGATCGGCGCGGACGCGGACACCGCGGAAAGAGCCTTGAGCCACCTCAAAATCGCCGCGCGCACCAGTTACTCCAATCCCCCGGCCCACGGCGCGGCCATGGTCTGCGAAATCCTCGGCGACGCGGTGCTCCGCCGCCAATGGGAAGGCGAATTGGCCCAGATGCGCGAGCGGATCAATCGCGTGCGCCAACGGCTCGTCGCGCGGCTCAGCGAGCAGGGCGTGGAGCGCGACTTTTCGTTTATCGAGCGGCAGCGGGGGATGTTCTCTTTTTCGGGCTTGAACGCCGAGCAGGTCGAGGTGCTGCGGGAACAGTACGCGATCTACATCGTAGCGGGAGGGCGCATCAATGTCGCCGGCCTGACCGAGGACAACCTCGATTACTTCTGCGCCTCGGTGGCCGCGGTCTTGTAGCTATTGCACGGAAAAACTCAGGGCGCGCACTAACACTGGAGTGCCGGTGAGGATCTCCGCTTGGCTCGACAGAGTGCTGCCGTCGTCGTACACGATAGTCTCTGGCCTGCCTAAGGGAATATCCTCGTCGCCGCGCAAAACCGCGATGGGTTCGGGGCGCTGGAGAAATTCGATCAGGGCCTGATCGAGCAATTCTAACCCGGTGAAGCGGTCGATTTGTCCCTCTCGGACAAGCGTGGCGAATTGCTCGTAGAACGGCGCGGCGTTTTCGGCCAATAGCTGCGGGCCGGCGAGGAAGTACAGGGTATAGACTTGATCGATCTCGTTGAAGGTGATCCAATTATTTTCCCCTGGACCGTATTGGACGATGTCCGAATAGACAAATTGTTCGTCAAACACGGTCTCTAACGCGCCGTCAGACCTGCACAGAAAGGCGTGGACCTCGGTGTCTCGGCTTAGCTTGAAGCGCAGTTGCATCTGGTCGCCTTGCTGCAATTGCACGCCCTCTGTTAGCTCGACGACCTGGTAGACGCCTCCTTCTTCGCGCTTGGTAATCAGGTGCAAATCCACTTCAATTGGACCATAGATCTTGCCAGTTCCGAGCTGACGCGAGGCGACCTCGTGGCGTACGTCCCGCTCCAAGACGTGGGCGGTGCGAACTGCCACTAGCTCGCCGCTGGTCCGCTCGACTAAAAACATCCGCACGTACATCCACGGGGCATCTGCTTCGAGCCGTCCGCCCAATGCGAGCGCGGCTTGTCCTCCTTGCTTGAGGCCCACCAATTCCTCGTCGCGCCACCGCTTTCCGGTCGTGTCCACCAACCCCACCGCGACTTTGGCCTTCATCAGCGCGGACAGCAAGTAGTCGTCGAGCACCTTGGTCTCCTCGGTCTGCACGCCAGCGGGGTCGCGCAAGCCCAGCCAGTCAACTTCGCTTTCTCGGGCCTCGGCGATTTCCACGAGGTCTTGGGCCGCAGCCGCCAGATGACGGCTTTGCTCGCGCCCGCCGATAAAGGGCACACAGCCGCCAAGCGAAAGAGTGAGTGCAATCACCAGGACAGTCATATCACTTCTCCAGCCGCCGCAAAACGGGCAACAGCATATCCTTGGCCACGCGCTCCCAACTCATCTTCTGGGCCGCGGCATATCCTTCGGCAAGCAACTTTTTGCGGCCGGTCGCGCCCGCGGATAACTGGCTGGCCAAGGCGCTGGCCACCACCCGGCTTTGCACTGCTTCGGCCTGGGTGCATTCCCGCACTCCAAGCGGTTGGCTGGCTCGGTCGGCTTCGTCGAGTTGGGTATAGGCTCCCTCGATAAAGCCGCCCAATCCCACCTCGCCGGCTGCTTGGCGCACAAAGCCGCGGCAACCGCACACATCGCTGACCACGCTGATGGTGCCAGAGCTCAAGCACTCGACTTGGGAAATGCCGAAAGGCTCGTAAATCGACTGCCCGAACTCCGCGTCGCTGCCCCGGCGCAAATCGGCAAACTCCGCATTGGCCGGCAGGAACGCGCCGCAGCTTTGCTGGTCCCATCCGAATTGGTTGACGAAAAGCGCCTTGATGGCGCGCGTGCGCGCATTAAAGGCGCGCACTAAAAGGTCGAATTTTAGCTCGCCGCTGCTGAGATCGCTCCCCCCCTCGCGATGGACCAGCGGCCAACCGTACGCGGCCATGCGCTGGACGTCTTCGGGATCGCGCCGGCCGGTCTCGGTCGCCAACGCGATAAACAGCGCCCGTTGCCCTCGTTCCCATAGGTGGTGATCGAGGTGTTCGAGCACCAGCAAATCGCGCCACAAGCCCTTGCTCTCGACTAGGCGAGCGACGTGCGTGAAGAGCAGATCTGGGGTCCAACCCAGGAGCGCGGATCCGCTGGTTTGGACTTTTTTCCGCGCCGCCTCCCGCTCGGCCGCGGACAACTCGGCGGCCGGCACTCCGTTATACACGAGATCGATGGGGCGGCTGGCGAATTCCGGCCCGAGAAAGCGCAGCTCCTCCACCACCCAATCGCCGACGGCGAGGACTGCGTCGAGACGCCAAGCTTGGCTGACGAGGGCGTGTTTGAAATAGCCGTCTTGCGGGCCAAATAATTCGTCGATGTACCGGCCGTTTGCGCGCGCTTGGCGCAGCGCATTGTAAAAGGCAATGTCGCGTCCGGGCCGCTCCTCCACCAAGGGCCGCACGGTGGCTACTTCGTGCGCGTAGAACAGGGTCTTGCATGCCGCATCGCTCATCAGAGCCTTGAAGGTGGTGCCTAGCCCCATGAATTCATGTGCCAATAGCAAGAAGGGCGCGTCTCCGACTAGGGAGCGCACGGCCGCGAAACCCGGCTCGGCCAAACGCATGTATTGCTCGTATTCCCAATGCTGTTCGTAGCGGTGCGATTCGAGGCCGAATTGAAGGAATAGGTCGCGCTTGAATTCGTTTAGTCGCCGAGGCGGGCGGCTCACATCCACCAGCAGAACTTCTGGCGCGGCGCGGTGCCCGTCTTGGGTCAGCAAGCGCCGGCCATAGACCAAGCGCACGCCAAATTTCCGCTCGACCGCGCTGAGTTGGTCGGCGATGTCGGCGGCGCGGATGCTGCGGGTGGCGTCGTAGAGGATCTCGCCGTCCGGGCCGAGTGGTTGGGCACTGTCTGGATCGGTTAAGGGGCCGAGCAGGATGGTGCGCTGGCAATGGGTTTGGTAGCTGCGGGCGGTGATCAGGCCGCGCAGGACTGTGCCGATTCCACCGGCTTGCTGCACGGCTTCGTGCGTGACGTGGACGAGCGTGGCCATACTAAAAAACATAGATCGCCGGGCATTTTCTGTCTAATGTCAGCGGTGCGGTTGGACTTTGCGTACATTTGCCATGCAGTGTAAATCAGCAACTTTTTTCTGGAAACAAAATGGCCACAGATCACTCCGCTCCATTGCCTCCCGCCGGGTGTGACCAGCTCATCGACCTAGCCTTGCGGGAAGATCTCGGCGCTGTAGATGTAGAAGCCGATTTGACCGCTGCTTGGACCGTGGCGAGCGATGCCGAGGCTCGCGCTCGCATCATCGCTCGCCAAGCTGGCGTCGTCGCGGGCATTGAGGTCGCCCGCGCGGTCTTCGCCCGTCTCGACCAGGACATTTCTGTGTGCGCCGAAGTCGCCGACGGGGACGAGGTCATGGAAGGCCAGACTCTCATCCGCTTGCAAGGCCGTGCACGCGCGCTATTGGCTGGGGAGCGCACCGCGCTCAATTTCCTGCAACAGCTTTCGGGCGTGGCCACTCTGACCCGGCGCTATGTGGAGGCCCTAAGCGGCACGGCTACGCGCATCACCGACACCCGCAAAACCACCCCGGGCTGGCGGCACTTACAGAAATGGGCCGTGCGCTTGGGCGGGGGCGTCAATCACCGCATGGGCCTGTACGACGCCGTACTGATCAAGGAAAACCACGCCGCTGCTGCGGGCGGCGTCCGCGCTGCCATCCGCGCGGCACGGGGCCAAGCAGCGCCGATCTACGTGGAAGCCGAAAATCTCGCGGAAGTCGAAGAGGCCCTCGCGGGCGGCCCGGACCGCATCCTGCTCGACAACATGGACGCGCCGACCCTGCGCCGGGCCGTAGCACTCATTCGCGCTGCCAATCCCGCCGTTGAGATTGAGGCCACCGGCGGTTATACCTTGGCAACCGTGCGCGAGGCCGCCGCCGCCGGTGTGGACCTCATCTCGATCGGTGCCCTGACGCATTCGGCACCGGCGTTGGATCTGAGCATGCTTTTTGAGGGATAGGAGTGACCGGATAATCTAATCGTCCCGCCACTTGCAGTAGGGATTGCGCACGAGGTTGGCGTTGTAATAGCGCGGATCGTCCGATACTTCGACGCCGGCCCAAGGAGGTTTCTCCACGATTTCTTCTTGGCTGCTCAGTTCGACTTCGGCGAGTACCAATCCCTCGTTTTCTCCAGAAAATACGTCGATGGTCCAGATCTTGTCTGCCCAAGGCAAGGTATAGCGCGTCTTTTCGATGTGTGGCTGCTGGCACAGGGTTGCTAGGATGCTCTCGGCGTCTTGGCGCGGGATTTCGTATTCGTACTCGCGGCGCGCGATGCCGCTATTCTGACCCTTGAGCGTGAGCACCGCCCGTTCGCCCTCGATCCGCACGCGTACTACGCCGCCGTCTTGGCTGGGAATGTAGCCCTGCCGAAAGGCGACGCCTTCTAGGCGGTCGAGGCAAGAGAGATCGGTGACGAGGTACTTACGCTCGATTTCCCAGGACATCGTTTAGGCGGAAGCGGCGCGGTTGAGGGAGTCGATCATTCGATCCTTGCCTTCCGTCCCACATACTACCGATATGGTCATGGCGTGTACTCCTTATAAGTGCTTGGACAACCCACGAGCTAAATCGCCGCGCAAGACGCCGATTACTTGGGCATCCTCGCGGCCAAAACTCTGAGTCAGCACTTCCATTGCCTGTACTTGGAAGACGCGCGTTCCCCCGCGTTCTAAGCGAGCCAGTTCGCGCAACGTCCGCTGCGCTAGGTCGCTGCTGGCAAATACAAAGGCCAGCCCCTTGGAGCGGCGCACAGCCGACAGGCCGACGACCGTGGCCCCAGAGCGGCAGCCGATCCCCAAGAGCGCGGATAGCTGCGCAGTTGGGTCGAGGTAGGGTAGCTCTTGCTCAGACAAAGGCTGGCTTTATGGGCACTGACCCGCGCGTCGCTGAAATGTTGGCTGCTTCGAGTACGCCGATTACCCGGCCCGCGGATTCGGGGGTAATGACGAGGTCGGCGCGGCCCCGCAAATGCGCGAAAATGTTTTCGTAGTACGCGTCCCAATTGGACTCGGCGAAGGGCACCTCGGCGCTCATCTGGCGGCCGTTGATCACCGTCTTGACGAGGTACTTGCCGCCCGCATCCTCGATCGCGCCCTTCGTGCCCAGCACCCGCCAGCGCGGCCGCGGACTCATCGACAGGTTGGACATGGTCAGGGTAACGGTGCAGCCGCTGTGGAAGCGCAGCGTGTATTCGGAGTGGTCCTCGTTGTCGTATTTTTTCCACGCGGGATTTTTGACTTGAAAGCCGCTGACCGAGGCGATTTTTTCCGGGACGATATTCAAAATCCAATCCGTAAAATGCGCGCCCCAGTCGTAGATAGCCCCGCCGGAGATTTTGCGATTGGCGCGCCACCAAGTCCCCTGCTCGCCGTAGCCGTAAAATCCAGCTTCGATGCGGAAGACGGGACCGATGATTTGCTCTTTGAGAATTAGATCGCGCAGCACCACAAAGTCGCCGTCCCAGCGCCGGTTGTGAAACGTCGAGAGCAGGACCTTGTTCTTTTTGGCCGCCGCCTGCATGCGCTTGACTTCGGCGCTGGTAATGGCGAGGGGCTTCTCGCAGACTACGTGGATCCCGGCATTGAGGCACTGCACCGCTAGCTTGGCGTGTGTGTTGTGCGGGGTGATGATGGTCACCAAGTCCAAGTTCGCGTTCCGCAGCATGGCACCGACGCGGCCGTAGGTCTTGATGCCGGGAAAGTCCTCTTCCGCTACTTGACGCCGCTCGGGATCCAGCTCGCAAACAGCGGCCACTTCTACGCCCTCGTTTTTGGCCATGGAGGTTAAATGCAACTGACCCATATTGAACGCGCTGCTATAGCCTATAACACCTACGCGGAAGTGCTCCTGTTTTTTTGCCGCCACAATGTGCTCCTCTGTTTAAGGGGTTTGAAGCCGCGAATCTGCAAAATGCCGCTGTGCGCGTCAATGCGGCTGGTTTGTCCGCGTCCTAGTCTTTTAATATGTTGAACGGAACGAAATTGTCCTCTCCACAATTAAAATCCCACACGACAAATGGAAACAAGACTAACGAGAAAAGACCTAGCCTTTATCGGCGGCTGCGTACTCCTTGCCGCCGTTAGTTTGGCCGTTGGAGTTCACTACTTCTACCGGGCTTTTCCCGAAGCCTCAATCGACTTCCGCGTCACCCGCGACGAGGCCAAGGAGCAGGCGGTCGATTTTATCGCCGCCCGCGGCTTTGATCTGGCCGATTACCGCCACAGCGCCATTTTCCGCTACGACGAACAGACCAAGACCTTTCTCGAGCGCGAGTTGGGTCTGGAGGGGGCCACGCAGGTCATTGGCAATCCCGTGCAGTTGTGGCGCTGGAGCAACCGCTGGGTAAAGGAGCTGGAAAAGGAAGAGTTTCAGGCCACGGTTACGACTTCTGGCGATCTTGTCAGTTTTAGTCACCTCATCGAGGAAGAGGCACCCGGCGCGAGCCTCGAAGAAGCCGAAGCTCGCCGCTTGGCCGAGACCTTTCTCACCAGCGAGCTCGGCCGCGACCTCGCCGCGCTCGAATTCGTAGAAGTCCAGACCCAGGAACGACCTAACCGCGTCGACCACACCTTTAGCTGGAAACTGCGCGACTTCGCCGTTGGCGAGGCCTACTACCGCTTCTACGTGCGGCTGCAAGGCGACCAGATCGGCGGCTTTGGCGAGTATCTCAAAATCCCCGAGGCGTGGGAGCGCGACTTCGCCGAGCTGCGGTCGCATAACGAGACCACGGGCTTAGTGGCCGGGACCTTACTCATCCTGACCATCCTGGCGATGCTGGTTTCGTTCTTTATCGGCGTTCGCGCCCGAGATATCCGCTGGAAGACTGCCGCGATCTTCGGGGCCATCGCCACGGTTCTGACGCTACTGGCCGAACTCAACAACCTGCCGCTGACCGCGTTTGACTACGACACGACCGATACATACGGGTCTTTTCTGACGAGACAGTTGCTCAACAGTCTGTTTGCCGCCGCCGCCCAAGGCATCCTCATCTTCTTTCTCACCGCGGCGGCTGAGCCTTTGTACCGACGCTACTACGCGAACCAAATTCAGATTGGGGGCCAGTTTACGCCAGCGGGCCTGCGCACCAAGCGCTTTCTCCTCGGCACCATTCTCGGCTTGGCCATGACCCCGGCCTTCTTGGCCTACCAGGTGATCTTTTACATCACGGCCGAACAGTTGGTCGGCGCTTGGGGTCCGGCGCACATTCCCTACAGCGAGATGGTCAACACCTATATCCCGTGGATCATGGTGCTGTTGATCGGCTTTATGCCCGCGGTCTTCGAGGAGTTTATCTCCCGGGCGTTTTCGATTCCCTTCCTGCACAAATACCTCAAGTTCCGCTGGGTTGCGGTCGTCATCGCGGGCCTTATATGGGGATTCGCCCATGCCAACTATCCGCAGCAGCCCTTTTACATTCGCGGCATTGAGGTAGGCATCGCCGGTATTGTCGTTGGCTATATTTTTCTCCGGTTCGGGATTCTCGCCCCTCTCGTATGGCACTATACGATTGACGCCCTGTACACGTCCCTAATCCTCTTCCGCTCGTCCAACAGCTACTTCGTCGTTTCAGCGGCCTTGTCGACGGGTCTGATGCTCCTGCCCTTGGCAGTGGCTCTCGTCCTCTACCTGCGGCAACGTCGCTTCGCCGACCCAACGCCCTTGCTCAACAAAAGCGCTGCGCCCCCCGCCTCGGAAGCCGCCGCGGACGAGCCTACAGCGCAACAGCCCGCCGCCCCGGCCCCCACGTTTGTCTATACCCCGCTGTCTAAACGACGCCTAGGTTGGGCCGTCGCGGTGGTCGTGGTCTCGCTGGGCTTTTTCGCCCTCGATTACGAGAAGCCGCTCGACTTTGTCGATGTCCGCCTGACCCAGGGCGAGGCCGAGGCCAAGGCCGTTGAGTATCTAAAGGCGACCGGTGCGGATCCCTCGGCATACGAAGTGGTCACCTATTATCAAAACCAGCCGAACACGATGGCGATCCGGTACATCTTGGAGCGCGACTCGGTGGCCGTGGTCAATCGCCTATACCAAAAAGATCTGTTGGCCAGCTTGTGGGTGACGCGCTTTTTCCGCTATGGAGAAAAGGAGGAATACAGAGTTGCCGTTCATCCGGAAGACGGTTCCCTCTATAGCATAAACCACCTGCTGGCCGAAGAGGCCGAGGGTGCGGACCTCGAAGAGGCACAAGCCCAGGCAATAGCTGTCGAGCACCTACGTGCCTTCGGCTTTGACGTCGAGGAATTGGAGCTCAAGGAATCCTCGTCGGAAAAGCTGCCCAACCGCCGCGATCACCGCTTCGTCTTTGAGGCTGTCGAGGGCGACCCGCGCAACGTCGATGAGCTGCGCTATCGAGTGCGGGTCAACGTCGCCGGCGACGAGCCGGTTTCCATCTATCGCTTCCTCAAAGTGCCCGAGGATTGGCAACGTGAGCGCGAAGAGGGCACCACGCTCAAGACCGCGCTTTCCGGCCTGCTCATCGTCTTGATTGCCGCGGTGGTGATCCACGGCCTGTGGCTGCTCGTGCGTCGCGTGCGGAACGAGGGCATAGTTTGGGCACCGCTGATCAAAATTGCCGCGATTGTCGCGGCCTTCTTATTACTCGAATTTCTCAATGGCCTGTCGGTTGTCGAACGCGCCTACGATACCCGCCTCACGCTGTCGATCTTTACCATTACCCAAATACTCAGCATTATCTTGGGCAGCTTGGGGGTCGGCTTGATGATTGTCGCGGCTCTCGGCTTAGCCACCAGCCTCTATCCAGACTGGTCGGCGCGCCTGCGGGTCGCGCGGCGCGTGCCCGAATTCCGCGACGCTGTCGTCGGGGTTGCGCTGATCCTCGTCGCCAGAGAGGCGTGGCAGCACTTGCGCGGCTACGTAGAGAGCCGATTTATCGCCTCCGACCCGAGTCTCGGCTTTGGGCTACCCTCTGGATTGGACCAGTATCTGCCCTTTTGGAATCCCCTGTCCGACGGCGTAATGAACGCCATCTTCCTCCCAATTATCGCCGGCTTAGTGCTCTACTATAGCCGCGTGGTAATAAAAAAGCGGCTCTACGCAGTCGTGGCGGGTTTGGGGGTGGGATTGATTATGTCCGGCGGCAATGCCGTTCACTTCGACGAATTCCTCTTTGAGTTGTTGACGTTTGTCACTAGTATCGGCTTCGTCGTCGCTGCAATCGTCTTGCTCTTGCGGAACAACCTCCTCGCGTACGTGCTGTTGGGGTTTGTCTCGGTGCTCTTGGAGGTCAAGAGCCTCGGCGCGCTGTCTGCGCCGGCCTATCAGTTGCAAGCCGGGATTCTGTTGCTGCTGACTCTTCTGGTGGTCTTCTGCCTGTGGTGGCGTTTGGGCGCTGAGCGCGAGGCGTCCTAGGCGCGAGTGATGGAGCTTATTTCCTACGTCGCCCTGCTGTGGGCATCGTTCGAGCGCCTAGTGGCGGGGATTCCGCGCTTCCTCATCTTCGCCACGGCGACGTACATCATCCTCTATTTTACAACGCTGGCCTTGGTTGCTGGGGTATATCGGCACTGGTGGCGCGCCACTTGGTTTCGCCGTCTGTTCTACTGGCAGTTTCCCGTGGCCCTATTGGGCGCGGTGTTTCGCATCCTGAGCCGCTACTACGATGTGCCTTGGCTGTGGGCTGTCGGTACGAGCCTGTTCTCGGCCCTCACTCTTTACCTCGGGGCCTTCTTCATAGCCGCACTGCTGATGACGCCGGTTGTCGTGGGCGTTTTGCTCTACGACCGCTTGCGGCAAGGGGGGGCAGAGGAACCTAGCTCGTTTGAGCGGCGGCGCTTCCTCAGCCGCGGCCTCGCTGTGGTGCCCGCTCTCGGGGCGGTGGGCGTCAGCCACGGCATCTACACCTCTTGCACTCACGCGCGGATGCCTGCAGTGCCGCTCCGCTATCCCGACCTGCCCGCCGAGTTAGAGGGCTTAAAGATCCTCCATCTCAGCGACATGCACATCGGGCCGTACGTCCAGCTCGCCGACCTCGAAGCCCTGCTCGCGCGCGCGGCTCAAGCCGCACCGGACTTGATCGCGATCACCGGCGATGTATGCGACCACAATCCGGATTACTTGGCGACCCTGCGCCTGATCGAAAGTGTACCAGTCCGGCTTGGGACCTACGCCAGCTTGGGCAACCACGAGTACATGCGCGGCATCCGCCGCATCCGTCGGCACTTCGACCAGACTGCGATTCCCTTGCTCGTGAATGAAGGGCTGGTGGTGCCGGTGGGCGCGGCGACGCTCTACCTCGGCGGGGTTGACGATCCGCGCTTCCTGCGCAGCCCGGCGTCCTACGCACGACTCCGCAACTCAGTGGAAAAGGCCGCAAGCGCGTCGCCGAGCGATGCCTTCACTGTGCTGCTGAGCCACCGCTCGCAAGCCCTTGACTACGCCGCGCCCCTCGGCGGCACTGACTTGATTCTGGCTGGTCACACGCATGGTTTCCAGCTAGGCATGGCTGGGCGCAGCTTTTTTGAGCCGTTTTTTCCCGAGCGCTATATCTGGGGGCACTACGAAAAGGGATCCACTCAGCTTTACACCACGGCCGGCGTTGGGCACTGGCTGCCCTTCCGCTTCGGCTGCCCGCCCGAAGCCCCGATCATCACCCTGCACCGAGCTTAAAGAAAGGAAAGTGCTATGCGCGTACTTGTAACCGGCGCAGCCGGCCGTGTCGGCTCTACTGTAGCCCGCGGCCTCAAGGATCGCCACGAGGTGCGCGGTCACGACCGCGTGCCCATGCCCGACCTCACTGATACGGTCGTCTCCGACCTCACCGACTTTGACTCCATGCTAGAGGCTACGCGGGATGTAGACGCCGTTGCCCACATTGGGGGTCTGCCCGGCGGCAACGAGTGGGAGACGATGCTGCAGAGCAACTTCATCGGCACGTACAACGTCTTTGAGGCCGCGCGCCAAAACGGCGTCAAGCGCGTCGCCTATGCCAGCCGCGCCGGGGTCTTAACGCTCTATCCGCGCAGCATTCACCGCACGGTCGATATGACTACCACCCCAGTGGGTATCTACACAGTCAGCAAGGTTTTCGCCGAGGCGCTGGCCCACTCTTTTGCCCATCAGCACGACATGGAATTTGTCTGCGTGCGCATCGGCAACTTCAACATTGAGCGCGACCAGCCCGAACATCCGCACCATCTCAGCCACGGCGATTGCGTGCGGGTTTTTGAGCAGGCGCTGATTCATCCGGGCGTAAAGTTTGAAATCGTCTTTGGGGTGTCGGGCAGCAACTGGCCACTCTACGATGTCGAACACGGCAAGAGGGCGATTGGGTATGAGCCGCAGGATTATTCGGAGGTGCCGGAAGAAGAGTGGGGGAGGTAGGGCTGCTTAGACACCAATGAGACACTGACAGCGGTAAAATGCGTTGGACGCTTGGGCTTGAGACGATGGGCACTTTTGCTTGACAGTCTCCGAGTCCTTGGTACATTTCACAACATCATTAAAAAACGACATAAGGCGGGTACCTCTGCGATGGAGATACCCGCTTAAAAATATGCAATCAGACGTTGCAGTAGTCAGAAGAAACGATATGACAGATTCGGAGCTTCAGAAAAGTCGAGAGCTTCTCGAAAGTTTGACGGTCGAGAGCTTACAGACCTCAGAAGGCCAGGAAGAATTTAATCAGGCGGCGGGAAAGTACATTCGGGGCAAGATCAAAAAGATGTCTTTGTTTTACAAGGTGATGCCCCCCCAGATCGTAACCGAAGACAAATTGGAGACCATCCTTGGCAACGCGACGGGCGAGCAGCCTGATCTAAGATGCTTCAGGCCCAGTGTACAGAAGCCAGGCATGGCGATGTTGATGGACATGGGTGGCGAGCCAGTCCCCGAGTATGTAGACGGTAAACAGCGGCTTCTCATCCCGATGCGTACTGTCAAGACCAAGTGGTTTGAAAAGACCGCCGAGGAGCTTTCAGGCTCTGGCATCCTGAAGGTTGTCGAGGAGATGGCCTCTTGGGAGGTCAAGGAGCGTGACAGGAAATTTCTGAAGTACTGCGAGCTAGTGGTCGCGCAGTCGGGACAGGTGCTTAGAGAGAATAGTCCCCTGCAGCACGATCATTTCCGCAAAATTCAGCATCCGGCTCAGGGTCATGAGATCATGCCCAAGATGGTTCTTCTATCCGAAATAGCCTTCATGGACTTGGACCTACCAGACTCTGCTACAGAGATTAACCCCATGACATGTATTCGCTCAATCGACAACGATATACTTGCTTCGACAGAGATATGGTCTTTTCCAGCACCAGACTCTCTGGGATACAATCTGTATTGCGGGAATTACAAGGTCCAGAGTCAGAGGAAAGCGGACGGGTGGAGGTTCATAGGATGGGAGATGGTTGGTGCAGGCATTGGCAATATCAATGGCATTACTAAGCTCACTATAACGTCGTCTCGCCGGTTGGGTTTTATGGACGGAGAGATCAAAGTCCCCGACGACTTCGACAGCATGGGCGATTCTGAGATAGAGAAGATGTTCGAGGAGGATGAGTGACTTTATTACTGGATACTCATCTGTTGCTGTGGGCGGCAGGCGACTCAGGACAGTTGTCATCGAAAGCTCAGAATCTTCTCGGCGACCCCGCTACGGAGCTGATGTTCAGCACCGCAAGCATTTGGGAGATCGTCATCAAGAGCGCACTCGACAGAGACGACTTTCGCGTTGACCCGCAGCGGTTTCGGAATGGCCTGATACAAAACGGCTACAGCGAACTAGAGATTCGATCCGAACACGCGCTCGCTGTCGGGTCTCTGCCGCTAATTCACAAGGACCCCTTCGACCGCATACTCATAGCGCAAGCGCAGGTCGAAAATGTCACGCTGCTTACCACGGACGACAAGATGGCCCGCTATTCCGGTCCCATCCAAGTGGTCTGATAGACTCCCAAACATCGTGGAATACCAGACGATGTTTTGACGGCTATATGTGGCACCTGCGCCCGCCATGCCGTGACGTAATCGCGTGGGATCACGCATCCACCTCAATTTCGGTGTTGACGAGCAGCCGCCAGTCCTTGGCGCGCGTCCCGTGGTCGCTGGCACCGGCTGGCAGAAGCAGAGCAGTGTCGCGCGCCCGCTGCCGCACGTGAGCCTTCAAGGGCAACGTCTTGTCCCCTGCGCCGACGAGTTCGAGAAGGTAGCCGAGACGCTGTGCCCAAGGGATGGGAGCCGTTTGCGCTGCTGTTACCAGTAGATCTGGATCGATGCGCTCGGCGAGTTCGGAAAGGACGGTCGCGGCTCGATCTAGCCCTCCGATACGCTTTTCATAACCGACCAGATCGACCGCCGTTGCCTCAATGATTGAGGCGAGGATCGTTCCGCGCGGCGTATTGAAACTCTGAACCGGTACGTCAGCGATGCGCTTACGTGCTATAAAAGAGACTTCGACGGTACCACAGGAGATTGACCGGCGATTCCCGGCAAGAGCGACTTGGAATGCTTGCGGGCGGTGATGTGCTGCGCCGTGATACTGGGCGGCGGACAGGAGAGCAGCATAGTACGGGCGTTGCAGACGCTCCATGAGCGCCGGGATGAACTGATCGGCGGGCAGGCAGCCGATGCGCCGATATTCTGGAGGCACGATGACATAGAAGCCGCGAGCGGGGCTTGCGACCACTCCTTTTTTTGCCAATCGGTGCAGGGCAAGTCTGGTCGCGGCGGTGGATACCCCAAGCGCTGTACGCAATTCCGCTGTTGCGAAGTGGTATCGGCCATCGGCGGCAAACTCGGTGATGAGATCACCGGCTCGGGGTTTGGCTGTTTCCATTTTCATGTGCATAAAGTATTATTATTCGATATATTAGGCAAGTGATTCCGTGTTGATTTGCTAATTCAGAAAGGTAAAGCTCATGGACCCAAGCTGCTTGCAGTACTGCATGACCGATGCACAGCGCGACCATTTTGAGCAGCAGGGATACCTGATTGTCGAGGATGCGCTCGACGATGGCATGCTGGGCCGGCTGCTGGAGGCCGGCGATCGCGTCGATGCCGAGGAAAGGGCGGCGCGCGGCTTGGCACCCAATGCCTTGCTGTCGAAATTCAGGACTATTGTCGAGGATGATGTTTTTCTCGAACTGCTCGATTGGCCCAAGACGTTTCCGCTGATTTGGGATATTCTCGGCTGGAACGTCCAGCACTACATCTCGCATTTGATCTACTACCCGCCCGAATCCAAAAGTAGCGTCAATCTGAAGCCCGGAGGCTGGCACCAAGACGGCGGCCGGCCGGTCCCCGAAATGGAGCGTCCCCAACCGAGGTTGTCGCTAAAGGTCGGATTCTGGCTGACCGACATCAGCGAGCCGGAGAGAGGAGGGATTAGGATTGTTCCCGAAAGCCACAAGGGGGACCATCCGCCCGATTTTGCCGATGCGATGCAGGTTCAGGTGAAGGCGGGAACGGCCGTGTTGTTCGACCGGCGGATGTGGCACGCGCGCGGGATTAATACTTCGGAGACGACCCGGAAAGTGCTGTTTTTGGGATATAGCTATCGCTGGCTGCGCGGCCTCGACTACAACCTGATGCCCGCTGAAATCCTCGCCAAGTGCAGTCCAATACGCCGGCAATTGCTCGGCGATGGGGTGGACGTCAAAGGGTGGTGGCAGCCGACAGAGGAAGACGTTCCCCTCAAGGGCTGGCTGACCGAGCACAAGGGAGAGGAATACGTCGAGCGGATTGGGCAAAAGCAGTGGGAAAGGGAAAAGTGGGAAGTGCCGGTCAGCTAACTGTTGCATTGACGCGTAAGCGGCTCAATTGGAGTCAACCACATGGACATCGAACTCGGCGTAAAAGCCCAAGTCGCGGCCCGGCGCAGCGGGCATCCGTGGCTAGAGGGCGACCACCTAGCGCTGGGGCCTGGATCGCAGTTGTTCACCGACTGGCGCTACGTGCTGCCCGGCGAGGTCGGCGCGATGGGCCCCTATTGGGCCGAACCGGACGGCACCCCCATACCGCTGCGACTATGGGACGATGTGGATCGGCGGGATCGTCCCGTCCGCGCGCGCTTCGTGCCCAGCGACGTGCCCAGCGGTATCCGCATCGTCGCGACCACGGCCCAGCGGGAAGGACCATTACCAGTAGGTGAGCCACCCGGGCGAAGGATTATTTACCGCGATGGGCTGTACCAGACTTGGTTCGATCGCGGTACCGGCGAGGCCATCCGTCCCCTGTGGTACGCTGAATCCAACGACGGGTATGAGTACGGTGGCGAACGCGAATGCCAGTTCGATTGGAGCGCCGCACCCGAGGCCGCTGGCCACGAGCGCACGGAGATATTTTTCGATCCCTCTGCACCCGCTGAGGAAAGCTACAAAATGTTCTTCCGCTGTGGTGTCCCCACAGACGGCGAGGCCCGGCGACAAATCCTTGAACATTTCGCCCGCGAGCGTCCCGACGACATCCATCCCCTAGGCGGTGATTTCCGCTATCTGTCCGGCATGTGGGGAGCCACGTCGCCGGATGGCGTGCATTGGACGGTGCTGCCGGGGCCTTTAGTCATCCACTACTCCGACACGACCAACGTGGTTTACTACGACGAGCGGCTGCGGCGCTACGTCTGGTACGCCCGTTGCAGCGCGTACGGCCGCCGCTGTATCGGCCGGGCTGAAACCGAGGATTTCCGTCGCTGGCCGCTGCCCGATCTGCTGGTGTGGCCCGGGCTCCACCACCATCCGGCCGACGATTGGTACACCAACTCCAAAACTCTCTATCCCGGGACGGTCGATCAGCATCTGATGTTTCCCGCGCTCTATCACCACATGGACGACACCTCGGAATTGCGGCTTTTTTCGAGTTCCGACGGAATCGTCTGGTCGGAAGTGCCGGGGCCGCCGTCTTTGCCGTCTGGGGGTGCAGGTGCTTGGGACGAAGGATGCGTCTTTGGCGGTACGGACCTGATCCCGCTCGGTGCTGATCGAGTGGCGCTGCCCTATGGCGGCTATCGCTTTCCGCACAAATATCCGCGCAACCCGCATACTTTCAGCCACGACTGCGGCTATGCCGTGTGGCCGGCTGAGCGCTTGGCCGCGTTGGAGGCAGAACAGGATGGCAGCTTTACTACCCTGCCGATGGTCGCAACCGGTCGGCGCGTGCGGCTGAACGCCGCGGTCAAGGCCGCCGGTCACATTCTAGTGGAAGCTGCCGATCACAAAGGTCGCGCCCTGCCCGGTCACACCTTTGACGATGCCGTGCCGATCTTGGGCGATTCCCCGCATCATCGGGTGGCGTGGCGCGGTGGGGACCGCATACAATTGGAGGAGAGGCGGTCCTTCATGCTGCGCTTGCGCCTGCGCTGTGCCAAGCTCTTTGCGTTTGAGGTAGAAGAATGACACCAAGCGAAATGCAGCGCCGCATCGCCGAAGAGGGTTGGTGCGTGATCGACGCCGTGATCCCACCCGAGGCAGTGGCACAGGTGCGAGACAGCATCCTCGCCACGGTCGCCTCCCACAAGCTGCCCGATCCCCGCAGTCAGCTCGACAAGGTGTCGGGACTGGTCAACTTCGACCAATCCTTTGTTCCCTATCTGGCGGAGCCGCGGCTGTTGGGCCTGTGTAAAGCGCTTTTGGGTGAGCATTTGCGCGTCTCGTACACCACCTGCATGGTGACGCATCCGGGCAATGCGCGCGGCGCGTTGCACGCCGACTGGCCGTTCAATCAGCAAAATGCCGGGCACGTGCCGGCGCCGTATCCCGACGCGCTCATGCATGTGACGACGATCTGGATGCTGACGGACTTTACGGCTGAAACCGGAACGCGGATTGTCCCCGGGACGCACCGCCAGCGCAACAATCCCAGCGGTGACAATGGCGTACCACTCCTCGAACCGCACCCCGACGAAATAACCGTCTCCGGCGAGCCGGGGTCCGTGCTGGTGATGGATAGCCGCCTGTGGCATGCGATTAGCCCCAACCGATCCACTCAGTCGCGGGTGGCGCTGCCCATTCGCTTTGCCCCTTGGTGGCTAAACTTGGACTCTCTGCGGCCGGATTCCGACGAGCGCAAGCGGCTCACTGCGGGCGGCCTCGCAGAGAATACTGTGCCCCTGGTACCGGAGCGGGTATTTGCAAACTTGCCCGACGAGGTCAAACCCTTGTTCAGGCACTGGATTGAAACTGGTAGTGACCATTGAAAGACCCGGATACAGTCATTAATATATGCGATTGCGTTGGAGACTCTCCCGCTCTCCCCGCAAAGCTGGATGACGAGGGGTGCTTGACGGAAGACGGTCCGCCCCCGTGAGAAGGTGAAAAAGAAGGCAAACAAGATGACGGACGCGAAGATACTGATTGTCGAGGACGATGAACCTAGCGCAACGCACCTCGAAGAATGTCTCAAAAACCTAGGGTACGCAGTATGTGCCTCGGTTTCGTGCGGGCACGAGGCTATTGAAAAAGCCGCGACCACACGCCCCGACCTCGCCCTAGTCGATCTCGGACTCGAAGGGAAGGTCTCCGGCTTGGAAACAGCCGAGCAGATCGGCAGCCGGTTCGATGTTCCCGTGATGTATCTGACCGATGGAGCTGAAGAAGACCTGTTGCAACGGGCGCAGGAGACCAACCCGTTTGGCTACGTGCTGAAGCCGTTTGAGGCGCACCAACTGCATCTGAACATCCAAACCGCCGTCTCTATGCACGAGAGGGAAACTAGCCACAAAAAGACGGAGATCCGGTTGAAACGAATAATCAAAAAATTGAAAGATTTCACCCGGCTAATGAAAACCGTGTTCGATAGTATGAGCGAAGGCGTGGTCGCCGTCGATGAAAACAGGAAACTCGTGTTTCACAATTCGGTCGCGCGGGGGTTCGGCGGCGGTCTGCCGCTGGAGCAGGACATCGACAAATGGGCCGAGAAGTACGGTGTCTTTCAATCCCATGGGAAGGCGCTGGTCTCGAAGGAAGAAAGTCCGCTGGAGTTGGCATTGAACGGCAAGGCGACGGACGATTTCGAGGTAATGGTGCACAATGAGAAAATGCCGGAAGGCGTTCATGCTCACATCAGCATCAGCGGCAGGCCACTGCGGGGCAAAGCAGGGGCTCTGACGGGGGGTGTTCTCGTCTTCCGCGACATCACTAGGCTCCAGCATACAGAAGTCGCACTAGAACGGACGATCGCCGAGCAGAAGGACCAGGCCCTGCTCATGGAGACCATTCTCAGCAGTATCAGCGATGGCGTGTTGGTCGCCAACGACGAAGGAAAATTCACGTTTTTCAATCCCAGCGCCGAACAGATCACTGGCGGCATGCTGGATCTAAAGTCCGAACAATGGGCCGGGAACTATGGAGTTTTCTATTCCGACCAAAAAACCCGCATGACAGCGGCAGAGCTTCCCCTAGTGCGCGCTGTGCAGGGTGAGGCGACCGACGATGTTGAGATGTTTGTCCGCAATAAGAAAAAGCCGGACGGCTATCACGTCAGCGTCAGTGGACGGCCGCTAAAGACGGATGTAGAAGGACACGGAGGGGGCGTGATCGTTTTCCGCGACATCACCAGACAAAAAGAGGCGGCCGCAGAATTGGACAAAACCATGGAGGAACTGCGCAAGCAGAGCGAACTGATGGAGACCATGTTCAATAGTATCAGCGACGGCATCATCGTCGCCGATGTAACGGGGCAGTCCTTCTACGTAAATCCCGCGGCCGAACAAATTATCGGCATGAATATAATAACGGACTGCCCTCCGGAGGAGTGGGTCGAGCGGTACGGCCTCTTCTATCCCGATCGGGAAACACCCATGAGAATGGAGGATCTGCCGTTCCTCCAAGTCATCGGCCAAGGTGAGTCGATGGATGACGTGGATATATGCATACGCAACCAAAACAGGCCGGATGGCGTGTTTATCCGGGTGAGTGGCCGGCCGCTGCTGGACAATCTCGGCGGGATCAGGGGCGGCGTGATCATTTTCCGCGATGTTACCGAGCGCACGCTCGCCGAGGAGGCGCTGGCGCAGGCATTTGCACAAGGGCGGTTGGAGGTAGTCGATACCATTCTCCACAACATCGGCAATGCCATCAACAGCGTCACCACGGGAATCGAGACTGTGCGTCAGCACTTGGGGAATGATCGCGTCGGCCGCCGTCTCTTCGCATTGGCCACGGCGGTGCGAGAACACCAGGACGACTGGAGCGATTACATTGAGAACGATCCTCAAGGCCGCAGAGTGATGCCGTTCATCATTGAGCTATCCGAAAGTTTTTCCAAGCGAAACGAAGAGCTGATAAAGACGGTCGGCCGCGTCCGGGACCGGGCCAATCACATCGCCGACATCGTCCGCACCCAAAAGGCGTTTGGCAGTCCCGCTATGGCTCGCAAGGACATTGATCTGCACGATGCGCTCTCGGCCGCCGTCAGGGTATTGCGGGATTCGCTCAACAAAAAGGGGATCCATACCGACATCGACTGCGAAGACGCACCGCGGGAGATTCGCATCGAGGAGAGCCAGTTTCACCAGATGTTGGTCAATTTGGTCAAAAATTCGATTGAAGCCATCGACGATCTTACCCTAGCGCAGGGGCTTGACGAAACGCCCCGCATCCAGATCAGGGCCAGTGCCGAAGACAATTTTCTCAAGCTCGAAGTAAGCGACAACGGCATCGGCATCAAAAGTAAAGACACCAAGGCGATTTTTGCGCCCGGTTATACCACGAAAAGATTGGGGAGCGGGCTCGGTCTTCATTCGGCGGCCAATTTTGTCATTGCCTTCGGCGGCCGAATTCAGGCTTTGAGCAAGGGTATCGGCAAGGGCGCGACCATGCGCGTCAGGCTGCCGCTTTCCTCGGTCGCGCCCCACGCCAATGGCAGGGCAGGCGTATCAACCGACTGATAGAAAGGGTAGCGATGAAATCCGTGAATCACGAGAACAATCGCGTCCTAATAGTCGACGATCAGCACGAGATCCACGACGACTTTAAAGAGATGTTAAATCCCAGTTTTGCGCAGCCATCAACGGATGATCTTGCGACGGCCTTTGTGCGCGAGGAAGAGGAGGCTTGGCTCCCAGAATTTGAGTTGCTGCACGCAAATAATGGAGAGGAAGCATACGAAATCATTCGGGCGGGAAAGGAATCGAACCGCCCCGTCGCCGTCGCCTACATCGACATCAGAATGCCGCCGGGCATCGATGGTATCGAAACGATCCGCCGGGTGCGAAAAATTGATCGCGATGTCGAAATCGTCATCATGACCGCGTACACCGATAAGGCACTGCCCGAGATCGTCCACGATATGGAATTGCTGCACAAGCTACTCTACATCAGAAAGCCTTTCGCGCACGAGGAGATCCAGCAAATCACCCTTTCCTTAGTCGGGAAGTGGAACATCGAACGGGAGCTGGCGGAGAAACGGCGGCAGCTCACCAACAGTCATCGAAGACTGGAAGCGGTGCTCAATGCTACCGGGGACGCCGTTGCGATGCACGACAGTGCCGGACATCTAGTTTTTGCCAATCAGGTATACGAAGAGCTACTAGGTCTGGAGGAAAGTGAGCTGAAGAAAATTCCGCCGCGCGGTCTCTCGGCGCGTTTCGAAGAGCGGTTCCGGGAACCGGACCTGCGCGACGTGGAGGGAAGGTTTCTCCTCGACAGCGGCAACGTGGTGGAAACGACCAGCGCTGGCCAAGAGCCGCAGCAGCGGCTGTTCTACCGCTCCACAGCGCCGGTGCGCGATGGTCGAGGAGAGGAAATCGGCAGCCTCGTCCTGTACCGGGACGTGTCCAAGGAGATCGAGGCCGAGCAGATGAGGGCTGAGGTCCTGCGGCTGCGCACCGAGCTGGAGGCGACCTCCTCCTTTGCTGGCATGGTCGGTACCAGCCCTAGAATGCAGCAGGTGTACGCGCTGATGCAGCAGGCCGCCGAAGGCGATATTGCGGTGCTCATTCGCGGCGAGAGCGGCACCGGTAAAGAGTTGGTAGCCAAGTCGGTTCACCTCAACGGCCCGCGCAAGCAGGGGCCGTTCGTGGCTCTCAATTGCGCCGCCATTCCCGAAACGCTCATCGAAAGCGAGTTGTTCGGGCATGAACGGGGAGCTTTTACGGGGGCGACAGAGCAGAGACGCGGGGCTTTCGAGCGCGCCGCTGGGGGTACGATCCTTCTCGACGAGATCGGCGATATGCCATATGCCCTGCAGGGTAAGCTATTGCGCGTTTTGCAGGAGCGGGAAATCCAGCGGGTGGGCGGTACCGCCTCCATTCCCGTCGACATCCGGGTGATGACGGCTACCAACAAGGATATAGAGCTCCTAGTGAGAATGGGCGAGTTCCGCCAAGATCTGTTCTATCGCGTAGCCGCCTTCCCCATTGAGATTCCGCCGCTGAGAGAGCGGCGCGAGGACATTCCCCTGCTGGCTAGACATTTTCTCGATAAACACGCCGAACGCGCCGACAAATCTATCAGTGGCATCTCCACCGCTGCCCTGCGCCTGTTGCTCCAGTACGATTGGCCCGGCAACGTGCGCGAGCTGGAGAATGCCATCGAGCGCGCTGTGTTGTTGGAAACGGACGCGGTACTGCAAGCGAGCAATCTGCCTCTCCAGTTGTCGCCAGCCGTCGCTGCCGGGAGCGACCACTCGACGCTGGCAGCGGTCCTGCCGCTGGCCGAGGTCGAGCGGCAGGCCCTAGTCCACGCCCTTGAAGTCGCGGACAACAACGTTACGCAGGCAGCTCGGGCACTGGGTATCAATCGGTCAACCCTGCACCGAAAATTGAAGAAATACAACCTCTCCAAGGATTGAAACGAGCGGTCGGTCCGGCTTACAATCGGGCTTTCCTTTGGCCTGTGATTCCTCTGTACTTTTGCAAACGATTGTTGCAAATTGCAACGTACCCTCTGCCTTTTCCCGTAAATTATTCCTATAAATCATTTATAAACATTTAGTTATAGACCTATATGCCACTGGGAGAAAGGGGTCGCCGGAGCGGTTTACGACGAGCATTCTGCAACACCCGCAAAAATTTCCCCGTATTCCCGAACGTGCACTAACTCCTTCACCTGCAAGGAGTTAGCAATTTATTACAATTTGGTTACAAAAGTTGGCACGGAATGTGCATATTGCGGCATGGTAAACGCGGAGCAAGGCACTCCGGACGCGGCGAAATCGATACCAATAGAAGAACGCGGAGGGAGATAATAATGGGAGGACAGAAACGAGAGTCTAGGACGGGGATGTGGACGGTGATCGAAGGTCTAGTGCTAGTGCTTATCATAGCCGCTTCGGTACCTTCTCCCCAAGCAGATGAACTGGTCTCGAACTTGGACGAGGCGAATGGAAGAGTCGCCAAGGTATGGTCCGCACAGCATCATGCCCAGACGTTCGCCACTGGGGAGCACGAGCCTGGATACCTAGTGGAGAGCGTAGAGCTCGATGTGGCGGCGTGGACCGAGGATGCGAACGTCACAGTGAGCGTGCACGCCGCGTGGAGTAGTGGAGGTCCTGGAGACCATCTCTATACGCTTGAGAATCCAACGCGGGGGACGGGCCGCAAGGTATTCACCGTGCGGAAGAGGGATCGGGTGCGACTCGTCGAGCGCCAACCACACGCCATCGTCATTCGCAACACAGGTGGGAAAGGTAGCTTCAATCTCAATACGACGACGTCGATAAACCCGGCCGACGAATCGGACTGGCAAATCGAAAACGCGAGGTGGACGACGAACCCGAGCGACGACTTGGACAGGTGGGTTGGAACGACTGGGGCTATCAAGATGCGGATCAATGATCGGGACGCGCCGACGCCGGTCTCAGTTGTACGGTCTCGCAGCAACGCCGAAAATGGGTCTCTTGGTCGAGTTATGGAGTAACTGAGAAGACGACGGCACATCGTACGAAGCCGGCAGCTACAGGGTAGGCCGGAGAAAAATTCCTATACGGATATCAAAGGGAGGGCGCTGTGAATCACTTTCTGGTGTGGGAACGTCGGTGGCTATGCTTGGGGAGGGCTGGCCACTGACGCTGAGGGGCACCATTGCCGTCGAGACCGGTATCGATTTGGCGATGGTGCCCCTCAAAGGACGGGGTGAACCCGTGTCGGCGGCTGCGCCGCACGGGTTTGCTCTGGCGGTGGATACTTCAATCCCACCACACTTCACCGGGAACCAGATGGGCGCGCAGCAGCTCTTCGTTTAACTCCACCCCGATCCCCGGCCGGTCGGGCACAGTGATGTACCCGCGATCGACTACAGGGCCGCCCCAATCCAGCGCGATATCGTCCCACCAAGGACAGTCGAGACCGTGGTGTTCCAGCGCTAGGAAATTCGGCGCGTTGGCGCACACGTGCGCCGAAGCTACGGTACCCACGGGCGTGCAGATGTTGTGCGGGGCAAAGGCCAGCGAATGCAATTCGCACAACTCGGCCACCTTTTTGCCTTCCTGCACCCCGCCGAAACGAGGGATGTCGGGCGTGATAATATCCGCAGCCCGGTCTTCGATCATGGGTCTGAGCCCATGGCTCATCCAGTGATTTTCACCACAGGCAATGGGCACGGAGGTGTGGTCGGTCACGTACTTTAGGGCGTCGAGATTTTCCGGAGGGGTCGGATCTTCGAGCCACAGGATGTCGATGTCCTCCAGCCTCCGGGCCACCCTGAGCGCGTCCGCCGGTTGGTAACTCCAGTGCATATCTAGGCATAGCTCGACATCGGCGGGCAGAGCCTCGTAGGCTGCGTGGCTGACGGCGCTCATGTACTCGACTTCGGTCCTGGACAGGGCGCGGTTGTGGTGATCCTTGCGGTACTCTTCTGGAGCGCTGTTGTCGATATCGACCTTGACGACGGTGTACCCGGCTTCGACCCGCTGGCGCACTCCGTCGGCATAGGCTTCGGGCGATTGGTCGCCGGGCCGGGCCGTGTCGGCGTAGATGCGCACCCGATCCCGGTACTTGCCGCCGAGCAACTGCCACAAGGGCAGGCCCGTCATCTTGCCGTGCAGGTCCCACAGCGCCAGTTCAACCCCCGACAAGGCCAGCACAATACTTCCTCCCGAGGACCCGGCGCCGATCAGGCCGCGGTAGATCTTTTGCGCCAGCCGGACCGGGTGGCGGGGATCTTCGCCGACGAGCAGTTTTTCAATGGTCTTGAGGATGTCCCGCACGCCAATGGGCAACTGCGCTTCGCCAATGCCGCAGATTCCCTCATCCGTTTCCACCTTGACCAGCGTCCACGTCCAGGGAATGCCCTGTATCATGACAGATTTAATCCCTGTGATTTTCACGTAGGCAGCGCTCCTCTGAGAGAGTTATTTTCCCTGACGGCTTCTAAGTGCGCAGTGCCCGTTCGAGGTCGAGACGACCGGACTCTAGGGCGGTGCGGAAGACTTCGATTGTATCTCGGACTCCTTGGACCAGCGACCGGTACTGAAGAGGTCCGAGGGCTTGGTTCAGAGCGCTGTCATCGGCGCTCGAGGGATGTGGCAGCGGCGTTGGGTCGAATCCAATCTTGCCCGCCGACTCGGGGATAACCTCCTCGATTGCAGCGACGATTTGGGCCATGGAGACCGTGCTGCCGCCTAGATTGTACACTGGGGCACCTTCCAGCTTGGTCCTGGCCGCGGCGATAAAGGCGGTGGCGACATCATCGGCGTGGTGATAGACGAGGGTGCCGCCGTAGGTGATTTCGTACTCGCGACCGAGCGCGGCGGCTAGCATAGCCTTGGTCGGGGTGGAGGTCCAGCCTTGGTCGCGACCCGGTCCGTACACCACGCACGGACGCAGACCAATGCTGTGGACCGACTGCTCCCGCCAATAGACCTGAGCCGTGCCCTCGTTGCACTGCTTGAACACTCCGTAGAGAGTCGGAGGCAGCAACGGAGCGTCGTGGGCAATCGGCCCCGGAGGGTACGCTTCCGGATCGCCGTACACCCCAAACGAGCTTGCAAAGACCAAGTTCTGAATCTGGTCGCGATGACGCGCAGCCGTTTCTAAGACGACGGTGCTCCCCACAACGTTTACCTTGGCTCCGCGCACTGGATCGGCCCGAACTAAGGGCACCTGCATGGCTGCCAAGTGCAGGATATGAGTAATACCGCATTCGACCACGACGCGCTCGAACTCGTCCAGATTCGCGATGTCGCCCTCGAGCAGTCGCACTTGGTCCAGTTCTTCGTCCGTCATGATCATCCGCAATCGATAGGGATCGCCGCCCAGATCGTAGGTCCACACCGGTATCTCCTCGCGGACTAACCGACGAACCGCCCATGCACCCACGCAGCCGAGCGCACCTGTCACCAAATACCGCTCATTCATATATCGCCTTCGTGTGAAAGATAAATACGATTTTTTATTGCCCTGCAGATAACATATTGCGTTTCATCTAGCGGTCAATCCACGAGTAGCTGAACGAGTCGAGGAGTATGCCAAAGCAGAAGTCGCAGGACAATGCGGCTGTCACGTCGTTGTTGTCCGGCTCAGCCGGTCGAGGACATTGCGAGTGATTTGGGCGACGGTTCCGTCTCCTTTAAGCCCGTGCGACCAGTCGGTTGTCCCGGCCGTGAACACCGTGCCGCCGCGAGTATAAAGGCCCATGACTGCGGCACCTTCCCGGTCTTTTTCCCAGCGCTCGTACCACTCGCTGTCGTCTGAGTGCCATCGCGCAGGGGCGGTGCACAAGATGGTGAAGTCCGCTGGAGTGCCATAGGTCCCCTTGGGTACCGGCAGTCCATCTTCCAGCGCGAACTCGCAGCCGTCGCACTCGTAGCCGACGATGGTGTGCTCGCCTCCGAAGGTGTCGTCGCGCTGCAAGTCCGTTCCTGCGAAAACCCAGTGTTCCGGGCGATGGACTGTAAACGCCCCAGACCCGTCCATGTATTGGCCGTGGCTTAAGTGATAACCCCCGTAGAGGAAGCCGACGCCGGTCAGCTCGTTTTCCGGTCGGCTCACGAGGTGGTGGCTCCACAAGGTCGAAAGGTCCGCGTAGTCGCCAGCGGCGTAGGCTGGGTCCATGTTGAACTGTTGCTTCCAGCACACTAACGCTCGGCCCTCGTCCTCGCTGCGCACCCGCCAGCACACAGAGTTGCCGCTGAAAAATGCGGCGTTGCCCCCGGCGGCGATGTAGGCTTCGAGATGGTCGCGCATGGGTGCCGACCAGTATTCATCATGCCCCACGCTGAGTACGAGCTGGTAGTTGTCCAACAGTTCGGGATGCCATTCGAGGTCGGAATTGGCGCAGTAGTCGAGCGCGTATCCAGCGCCCTCCGCCCACTCGACAAAGTCGCGCTCCCAGTGGTCGAACAGCCCGGCCAGCGGACGGTCGAAGGAGACGCGATGCCCCTGCAAGCCGCCGCGGCCGTGGTAGCTGTAGAGGCTGTAGCCGCCCCAGTTGTTGTAGGCACTGTAGGTGTTGGTGGCTAGCTGGAGGAGGATGCGAGCGTCCGTGGGGCCAGCCGGGCGGACGATGAAAAAGCCCCGGCTCTCGGCCGTGCGCCGTCCCCGCCGCACGAACTTGCCACCTTGGTCCCCGACGCGCAGCGCAAACTCGTAATACCCACTGCGCCAGTCGTCCGGCACTTCCAAGGAGTGGGAAATCGGCCAGCCGCAGCCGTTAGACGAAGCGTCTTCGGGCACTGGATGAGACGATCCGGGGAGTTGGTCCTGTTGCCATACGACTTCGCGCTCGGCACCTATCCGCGTCACTTCCAGCGCGTACTCGTCCGCACTGGTGGACACGTAGAAGCGCACCTGTTCGCCGGCTTGGTAGCTGAGTTGGTCGGTGTAGCCTTCGACGAACATTATCCTGGGTACTCCACTTCTACTACGCGTTCGTCTAACTCGCGTTGCAACTCCTCCACTTGTTCTACTATGTACTCTACCGCCTGCTCTACTGGCGTTTCACGCCGCTCTTTTTCGCGCCGCAGTTTGACCTCGACAATCCCCTGCTGCAAACCGCGATCCCCCACCGTCACCCGCACCGGTATTCCTATCAGGTCGGCGTCGTTGAACTTGACCCCTGGGTTTTCTCGGCGGTCGTCGAGGAGGACTTCAATACCGCGCGCTGCGAGGCTGTCGTAGAGTTGCGCGCCCACGTCTTGTGCTGCGCCTGCGCCCTTGGCGAGGAGGACGATGTGGACCTGGTAGGGCGCGACGGCAATGGGCCACACCAAGCCGTCTTCGTCGTGGTACTCTTCGGCGATACAGGCCAGCAGCCGCCCTACGCCGATTCCGTAGGAACCCATGACGACTGGCTGTGCCTTGCCCTCGGCGTCGAGGAAATCACCGCCCAGTGCCTCGGTGAATTTGGTGCCGAGTTGGAAGATGTTGCCCACTTCCACTCCGCGCGATTCGCGCAGCGCCGCGCCGCAGTCAGGGCAGCAATCGCCTTGTCGGGCGGCGGCGATGTCGGCAACCACGTTGGCCGTGTAGTCGCGGCCGTGGTTTACATTGGCGAGGTGGTAGCCCGGCTCGTTGGCACCGGCTACTAGATTGGGCGAGGACGCCACGGAGTCATCGACGACGACTAGGGCTCCCTCGACGCCGATGGGCGATCCATAGCCCGGCTCGACGCCGACGCCGCGTATTTCCTCGTCCCGCGCCGGCCACATTTCGAGTGCGCCGACCGCGTTGGCCAGCTTGGTCTCGTTGACTTCCATGTCGCCGCGTATGACTGCCAGTACAAACGCATCCTCCTTGTCCCGACCGTCGCCGACCGTGGCCATCAGGAAGAGGGCTTTGGCAGTCTTATTCGCGGGGATGTCGAGCAGCGCAGTCAGTTCCTCGATGGTCGTGGTGTTGGGCGTGGCGATTTTCTCGGGCGCGGCGGGCTCTTCTTCCGGGTTGGCCTGTTTGGCGAAGGTGGCGATTTGGCGGTTGGCCGAGTACTCGCAGCCGTCGCACAACAGCAGGGTGTCTTCGCCAATCGGCGTCAGGTACATGTATTCGTGGGCTAGCTCGCCGCCCATCATCCCAGTGTCTGAGCGCACCGCGAGGACGTCGAGGCCGCAGCGATGGAAGATGTTGAAATACTGCTGGTAATGGGCGCGGTATTGCTTTTCGAGGCCCTCCCAGTCGGCGTCGAGGCTGTAGGAATCCTTCATGGTGAACTCGCGCACCCGGATAAGGCCCGAGCGGGGGCGGGGATCGTCGCGCCACTTGGTCTGGATATGATAGACTAACTGGGGCAGTTGCTTGTAGGATTTGATCTCGCGGCTGACTAGGTCGGCTACGACTTCCTCATGGGTCATGGCCAGCACCATGTCGCGCTCGTTTTTGTCTTGGAAGCGCCCCATCTCCGTGCCGACTGCGTACCAACGCCCCGTCTGCTGCCAGAGTTCGGCCGGATGCACCACCGGCATGGTGATTTCCTGGCCGCCGATGGCGTCTATCTCTTGGCGGATAATGTCCTCGATCTTGCGCATCGACCGCTGCGCTAGGGGCAAATAGCTGAAGATGCCGCTGGCCAGTGGGCGGATAAAGCCAGCCCGCAACAAGAGCTGGTGGCTGACCACCTCCACGTCGGCGGTGACGTCGCGCAAGGTCTGGCTGAAAAGCCGACTCATTCGCATGTTGGGTTTCCTTTCTTCCTTGATTTTGTTTCGGTGCGTCGGCACATTCTCCATAAAATAACGCAGCACACAGATAATAAAAACCCATCAATCCCCAATGGAATGCTCTAGGCTATAATTTGAATCTTTGCCGAATTGTGGACTTGATTTGCATAGTCATATTGACTATAATATATTCAAGATGAAATACATGAATCTCAATACCTTGGGCAAGCTCGCTAGAGAGGTCCGGGAAAAGGCCGGACTAAATCAAGCAGAAGCTGCCAAAAAAATTGGCTCAACCCAATCGAATGTAAGTGCCGCTGAACGGGGCAGTGGGACGCGATATATAAGTGTTGCCATTGGTATTATTGAGAAAATCGGCAACCAACCTCTGGAGGGACCGTTTTATGCTGTTCGTGAAGAGTCAGCAGAATATAACGCCCGAAAAGACAGTAGCTGACTTTTTTGCCGGAATTGGCTTAGTAGAATTAGGGCTGGAAAAAGCTGGTTGGTCAACTATTTACTCCGTTGACTACAGCGATGAAAAACGCCAGCTCTACGAAGGACATTTTGGCCAAGGGGCTTACCATCTGCGAGACATTAAAACAGTTGACGGAGAGGATATACCTTCTGTTACCCTTGCCCATGCTTCATTTCCTTGCACTGATGTATCCGTTGCGGGCGGCAGAGAAGGTTTATCTGGAAAAGAAACGTCTTCATTTTGGGAATTTGTAAGAATTCTGGAAGAAATGAAAATAAAGCATCCTCCCCCATTTATCCTACTTGAGAACGTGGAGGGTATGCTTACATCTAAGGGAGGGCACGACCTTGAAATAGCCCTTTCTGCTTTGTGCGAACTAGGCTATGCGCTCGATATACTGCTTATCAATGCCTCTCACTTTGTGCCCCAGAGCAGAGTCAGGCTCTTTATTATCGGCAACCTTCTGGCTGGCCACCAAGATATTTTAGAGCAAGAGATCATTCTTCAGCAGAAAAATACTGCTCGTCCTCCAAGAATTACTAATTTCATCCGTTCACATTCAGACTTAACGTGGCATCTGTATTCTTTGCCGCAACTGCCTAGGCGTTCCTCTGATCTCGCTGATATTGTAGATCCCAACGAAAAATGGTGGCCTGAAGATCGGTCGTCCTATTTGTACAATCAGATGTTTGAACGGCATCAAAAGAAGGTACACGAAATGATGGACAAACCATTTTGGTCTTACGGAACTGTATTCAGGCGCATGCGAATGCGCGATGGTAAGAAACAGTCCACCGCTGAACTGAGGACGGATGGTATTGCGGGATGTCTCCGCACGCCCAAGGGAGGTAGTGCGCGACAAATTTTACTCAGAGCAGGAAAAGGTCGATTTGATGCCCGTCTACTAAGTGGTAGAGAGAATGCACGCTTGATGGGGGCTGATGATTATGTTCTTGGCCCACACCTTGAGTCTAATCAAATGCTGTTTGGATTCGGCGATGCTGTCTGCGTACCCGTGATTGAGTGGATAACAAAAGAAATCTTCAATCCAGCCTTTGATGAAGCATTCAACACTGCTACCATGCCTACTTACCAGTAGTATGATAGACGAGTGAGCGATAATTTATTCTTATACCAATACACCATCTTCGATCTGTACGATAACCTGCCCTAACTCTTCTATTAACCCAAAAGCAATGCTCTTGCGATACCGCTGCCGAGGAGTTTCTCCTGAATAGTTTTCAAGCAGACCTGCACGCCAGCTCTCAAATTCGGTAGCCAGAGCCTCGCCTGTTACAAGACGCACAGTCACATTTTTATAATCACTTGAGTATGAGATGAAGATATGATCGACCCTCATATCTTCATCCAACTTTGAAGTGCCTGTATTAAGATGGTACTGGTACTCAAAGCTACTCCCTTCAGTTGCAGATTTGACTTCATAATTTTCCAAGTCCGCACCGTAACCGGGTGTGCCTTTTGAGCCTGTTAGGATGGAGCCAAATAACTCCCAATCAATAGATGGGACGCTACCAGCAACAGGTAGTTGATGCTCCTCAAGTAGTTCAAACCGCTCAGTACGGTTGATATGCTCGAAGTAGTATTGGTAAGCGCCTTTGATATTTAGCTGTTGCATAATAATCCGAAACGGCGTTGGTGCATGAATTTTTTAAAGGTGCGTCCAAGACGCCTTCGATTAGCCTCTAGCCATGTAGCGTCACGTTTTTTGGCGAGCCACCGCGCGCATCGCCCGATACATGCACGACAGGGACACCAGCACCCAAATCAAGGCGATCAGATACGCCAGATAGGGCACCTGCAATGGATCTATTCCCCAATAGGCCGACAATATCCCGGCGTCCGTCCGCTCAGGAAAATACCACAGGTCGGTGCGGAAGTCGTAGAGACTGTACAGGCACAGCATCACCCCCATCCACACCGCGCCGATGCTCGCCATCCGCCGCGACTTGCAGGCCATGATGCACAGGATCAGTCCGCCGCCGATCCCCAACACAAAATCAACGCTCCCCTCTTCCAGCGGCGTGTAGATCAGAGTCATCCCCGCGCAGGCCGCGCCAATGCACAGCAACACCAAACGCTGTGCCTGCGGATAAAGCGAGGTGTACATCAACAACGCCCCCCACAGCGCCGACCCTACGTAGCCTGCCGCGCTAATCAGCGGGAAGAAACCCCCCTTGGTCAGGGTGTGTCCGGACTCGTCCCAATGGGTGCGGATTTCGAGGACTTCTCCGCCGGTGATCAGGGCCGCTGCCGCGTGATTGACCTCGTGCACCAGCACCACGAAGAAGCGGAACGGCTTGATCAACGCGGTGTCCCAAAAGGTCAGTGCTAGCCCTGTGCAAAGGAGATAGTAGCGAAATTGCCAGAAGACCTCGGCGATGTAGCGGATGCGGCGGAACATGGCCACTAGTCACTGATCTCAGCGCTGATCAGCGCGACGACCTCGGCTAGCGGGAGCGGGTCGAGCTGTTCGCCGGATCGCTGCCGGATTGCCACCTTGCCCTCTTCGATTTCGCGGTCCCCGGCGATCAGCATGTAGGGCACCTTCTGCGTCTGCGCTTGGCGGATGCGCTTGTTGAGGGTCTCGCTGGCCGCGTCGAGTTCGGCGCGGATTCCAGCGGCGAGAAGCTGCTGGTGGAGTTGGCTCCCGTACTCGGCGTGGCGCTCGGCAATGGGCAAAACCACCGCTTGCACGGGTGCCAACCACACTGGGAACGCGCCGGCGTAGTGTTCGATCAAGAAGCCGATAAAGCGCTCGTGCGTGCCCAGCGGCGCGCGGTGGATGCAGATGGGCGTCTCCTCTTCGCCCGCCGCATTGGTGTACGTCAAGCCGAAGCGGCCGGGCACGGCAAAATCGACTTGATTGGTGGCGATTGTAAACTGCCGCCCGATGGCGCTCCAAACTTCGACGTCGATCTTGGGGCCGTAGAAGGCGGCCTCGTCGGGCACCTCTTCGTAGTTGATCCCGCCCCGCGCCATGGCGCCGCGCACCATGTCCTCGGTGCGGAGCCACCGCTCGGAGTCATCGACGTACTTGGCCCCTAGGCCCGATGGTGCGTGGGTGCTCAAGCGCATCAGGTAATTCTCTAGGCCGAACAGCTCGAAATAGCGCAGGTACATCTGACAGACGGCGAGGAATTCCTCCTCGAATTGGTCGAGCGTGCAGTATATGTGCGCGTCGTTCATCTGCAACGAGCGCACCCGCATCAAGCCGAACAGTTCGCCCGATTGCTCGTAGCGATAGCACGTGCCATACTCAGCCAAACGCAAAGGTAAGTCGCGGTACGAGCGCGGGGAGGCGGCAAAAATTTTGTGGTGGTGGGGGCAGTTCATGGGCTTGAGGTAGTACTTGACCCCCTCCAACTCCATGGGTGGGAACATGGACTCGGCGTAGTACGGCAAGTGGCCGCTGCGCAGATATATGGACTCCTTGCAGATGTGCGGCGTGCGCACGCGCTGATAGCCGGCCTCTTGCTCGGTCTTGCGGGCCAAGTCCTCTAACTCGTCGATGAGCACCGCTCCCTTGGGAAGCCACAGGGGCAATCCCGGTCCCACTTCGTCGTCAAAGGTGAACAGTTCCAGTTGTTTGCCCAGCGTGCGGTGGTCGCGCTTTTTGGCCTCTTTCAGCATTGCCAGATGGTGGTCGAGGGCCTCGCGAGTGGCAAAGGCCGTGCCGTAGATCCGCTGCAACATCTTGCGGCTCTCGTCGCCGCGCCAGTAGGCTCCAGCTACGCTCAGGAGCTTGAAGTGTTTGACTTGTCCGGTGCCGAGCATGTGCGGCCCCCGGCACAGGTCGACGAACTCGCCGTCTTTGTAAAAGGATAAGGTCTGATCTTCTTCCAAGTCGGCGAGGATTTCCTGTTTGTAGGGAGCGTTGGCGACCATCTCCTCCGCCTCTTGGCGCGCAACATCGATTCGCTCGAATTTGTGGTTTTGCTTGACGACCCGCTTCATCTCGCGCTCGATCTTTTGCAAGTCTTCGGGCGTAAAAGGCTCGGCCACGTCGAAGTCGTAGTAGAAGCCGTCGTCAATGGCTGGGCCGATGGCCAGTTGTGCGTCCGGGAAGAGGCGCAGCACGGCCTGCGCCAACACGTGCGACATGCTGTGGCGGTAGATCCAGGCGGCCTCGTCTGCATCCCAGGCAATGAGTTCGACTTCCGCCTCGCTGGTGAGGTGGGTGTGGAAGTCCACGTGCTCGTCGCCGGCGCGGGCGGCAATGTATTGCTTTAACAATTCCTTGTTCTCTTGGACGAGGATCTCCTTGAGCGTACCCTCGCCGGGGTATTCGATGGCTTGTCCTTGGGGGACTTTGATCAGCATGACGCGCTCCTTGGCATGAAAAACCCCGCTGTCATTGTAGCCGACAGCGGGGAGGGGTTGCAAAATAAACTTTAGTCCGTCGCTATCCGGCGCACATGGTCGTAGTCGTAGTCGTAGTGGTGGTAGTGGTAGCCGTCGGCCCCGACGGGAGACCGCTGAGGCACGGTGCGGAAGCGACTGTAAGCATAGCAGAAATCATGAGGTATAAAATATCGGCAGAGTGTCGATTGTGCAAGCGCCTTCAGGTCAGTTCGTAGTGGGTGCGGTCGGGCAAGGGCACTGGCTGGCCATCCTCAGTGTTGATGCTCCAGTCGGCTAGCCGCAGGCGCATGGCGGCGAGGGCGTCGCGGTGTTGTTCCTCGTCGATCACATTGACCAACTCGTTTGGATCGGCGACGAGGTCGTAGAGTTCGTCGCGGTCTCCCATGGGGTCGTGGACGTACTTCCATTCGCGGGTGCGGACCATCTTGCAGCGGCCAGCCGCCTCGCGCCACTGCAAGCTGTCGATCAGGGTTTTGCGGCCCCAAGGTTGAGGCAGTTTTTCCAAGTCGGCCATGGTAAAGAGCGGCCCTCCGCAGCCGTATTCGGAAAAGGTCGCGTCCCGGGGCGCGGCGTCGGTTGCGGTGGGCAGCGGCGTTCCGTGCATTGAGCGCGGCTGCTCTAACTCTTGCAAGTGCAACAGCGTCGGCACTACGTCGATCAGGTTGGCCATGCTTTGATCGCGCACTCCGGTGGCGACCTGTCCGGGCCAAGAGACGATCAGCGGGACGCGCGTCAGGCTGTCGTAGAAGACCCCGCCCTTGCACTGCATAGCGTGTTCGCCCATGAAGTCGCCGTGGTCCGAACAAAAGACCACAATCGTCTGTTCCCGCAGCCCTAGTTCGTCGAGCTTGTCGAGGATCTGACCGAGCGCGTCGTCAATAAAGCGCACCATGCCAAAGTACGAGGCCATGACGCCGTAGAGGTCTTCGGGCGGGTCGCGGCGCACTCCCAGCATTTGATAGAGCACTCGGTTGCGCTCGGGCGCGCGCTCGTCGTCGAATTCGTCGTCGCGCCAAGGGGGCAGGTCAATGGCCGAGGGTGGGAACAGGTCCGCGTACTCGGCTGGGCACAGCCACGGCTCGTGTGGATCGGGGAAGGAAACCCACAGGGCAAAGGGCTGGTCTTGGTGCTTTTCGATAAAGCGCGTCGTCTGCCCGGCGATCAGGCCGGTGGAGTGATCCTCCAACGGCAGTTCGGAGGTACCGTAGCTAAAGCGGGGGTTCTGGTGGGCGAGTTGGCGATGCTCGGCGGCGACCTTGCGGCGACCTTCTTCTGGCCGGAACCAGTCCATGCCCCGCGTCTGTGGCCCCTCGTTGCGCCCGCCGTGAGTAAAGGCGTTCCACACGTCGAAGAGCGCCAAATCCTCCTCCCGCTGGAAGCAGTGGTTTTTGCCGATCAGGCCGGTGGCGTAGCCAGCCTCTTTCCAGAGTTGCCAGGCGTGCGTGGCACCGGCGGGCATCAAGGTCTGGTTGCGCCGGCCGCCGTGCGAGTGGGGAAATTGCGAGGTCCAAAATGAGATGCGCGCTGGCACGCAGAGCGGGTGCGGGGTGATTGCGTTTTCAAAGAGCACGCCGTCGTCGGCTAGGCGTTCCATGGACGGGGTTTGGCAGAAGGTGTTGCCGTAGAGATGGCTGGCCGTGGCGCGCTGTTGGTCGGTCATTATGACGAGGATGTTGGGACGGTCGGTCATGGGGGGTTCCTTTGGATGGATTGGAGGTAGTGGAGAGGGAGGGGATTTGCTTTCAGCGGCGTCCAATTGTCGATTAGAGTAGCGTCCGATTGTCTATTATACTAGTGACTGTTTCATTGAATTCAATCAAGTAAAGCCCGTTGTCGAGTCGCCCAGTCCTGATAGAACGGAATGACCTGCCAATGTGCTAACCCATCTCCGCGAATAGTGATCTCCTCGACATCATCCACACAATTCATAATAAAATCGAATCTATCGGTACGTTTCGCGCTACCCACGCAAGTAGTAAGATCAGCCGTAATCTCTGTCACGGCGGGAGCACGATCTCTAATGCGAATGATGGCCGCATCAATCAGTGTCAGATCTTGCATCATCTCACGAATTTCTCCGGCACGTCGGTTGATTGCTCGCTTGTCAAAGTAAACCGTCAACTCACCCATACGTCCAAAGTTGTTCTTCTTCCAAGCCTGTAAGAATTCAACGAGTGCTGCTTCCGGCTCACCCGAGCCGAAGGAGGCGATCTCAGGCTCCGCAAACACATTGATCCGTCCCTCGAAAACCGGTCGAGGCGTCCATGCCTCAATACGCTCGCTTAGTTCTTTCGTCTGGACGTAGTTGGTGAGTGTTTCGGAAAGAGATGGATTAGATGGAGGATTCAGAGCCTTTTCCGCTTCACGAGCACGAATGACGTCGGCAATATTGCTCAAGAAAGACCAGCATTTCGCGGTGACCAGTCGGTTGCCATATCCAAGGTCTCGGCCATGGAGAATACCATTTCTATAGGGGAAGCTGATGTGTTCTATTGTCGTTTTGCGCCGAGTACGGCACATCTCGCGGATCAGTTTCGGTAAAGCCTCTGGCTGTCCAGCGAGGGAATGAAGTTCTTCGAGGTTTACGCCCTCGCTAAATATCGATTTTTGAAACACATCCTCTCCGACCCCATCCGCAATGATGAATAACAAAGGCGCTGTGGCAAGATAACGAGTCTCTTGGGTCAACGTAAGCGCTTCCTGAAGTTGCTCCCTGCGAAGCTCGAACCCTTTTGTCTGACAAAGACGCGTTACAACAAAATGTAGCCTCTCACCTTCGTAATCAGTTGCTAATAGACCTTCGGCATCGTCAACGCGGCAGTCCTTGTGGGCGGCAAGTGCCGCCTTTGCCGTTTCAATATTTGTGGACTCAGAAATGAGCCAGCCGAGTGCAGAGAAGGCTTCATGGAATTCTTCAGTCAATTTGGCAAGCTCTATCGCTTGCTGTTTCGAATCCTTCAAATCAGCAACGATAGTCTTTAGATGATCTCCGCCTATGCCAAATCGCGAAAGCAGTGCCAGAAATGGTTCGAGATGTCCGATTGCGCGGACTAGGTTGATCTGTTCTTGAAACGCTGGAGGGAGTGGAAGCGTACGATTTCGTGACATCAATTCTCAGCAGAAAGTAATGTTGATACTCATGCGCTAGGCAGTGGAACTTCCCGTTCTTCGACCCGCCATGCTGCGTAGGCTAGCGCCTGATCGATGTCTTCCTGTTCAAGATAAGGGTAGGCGCTCAGGATTTCCTCGGAGGATCGACCGGCTGCCAAGAGACCCACGACAGTCCCAACCGTCACGCGTAGCCCCCGGATGCATGCCGTGCCGCCCATGACGGCAGGGTCGAGCGTGATTCTCGATAGGTCTTTCACAATCCATTTCTCCTATTCAATCGCGCTCCAATTAATCCAAACAGCATCGACCTTATTTAGTTACGCCTAGGGACTTTTCCTAGTCAACAGTCTCTTTGGACATTCCCTACCGCTCCCATAATTCGCTCAGCGGCACGGCGAGTATGCGCTCGTCGGCCAACGGAAGCCGATCGCGGCCGGTTGTAGAGCAGGACCCCAGACTCGAAATCCTCGCCGCAGCGAGCGGCTAGCCCCACAAGCCCTTGCCCGTCTTGGATCAGAATAGGCGCTGCTGAGGGTCATCAGGGATTGGGAACACCCCGACAATGACCCATGGATTTGGGGCGACTTGGTGAAATTGCTGCGTCGTGCCGAGAAAAAAGTGAAGGTCGGTCTTCAGGAATGTGTCAAAGTACTTGTTCCTCACCTTGGCCAATGTCGCATCCTCGTCTCCTTCTGTCGATTTCAAGCAATTCCAGTAGAGCGCGCCAGCCTCCCAGTCCAACACTTGGAGTTCGCTGCGTTTTCCGGTTGAATCCTCGAATCGGTACGAGAAACTATACGGTAGTTTGGGGATGAGTTGGAACGTCTGACGCCAGCTATTGTCCTCAAATAGGGCAAGCTGGCTGTACAATGCACGCATCTGGCGAAGTTTCTCTTGATTCCAATTCCGGTCCTCGTTCTCCCAAATGAAATCAATGACCTTCGTGGGTTTGAATACCGCCAAGGAGAGCGTATTACTTTTAGCTCCTTCGATAAGTCTGTCGAGCCGGTCATAAACCTGCGCGGTCTGGAGCAGTAGGCGGCGGCGTTCACGCCACTTGTCGGAAGTGTCGATATGTCCCACTGGAGTCAGTTCGTTTTGATCCGCCGGGCTAAAAGATTCAGGTCGGGGATCGGCGGTCCTACGCCCTAGCCGGCATTCAATCCAGTCATATTTCCGATATTGCTCGCTTTCATTAAGACGACGGAAGGGCACAGGATAGATGCGCACCCAGGTTCCATCCTCTTTGATACCGGCCGTGCATACGGTTTCGCCGTATTTCCTAGATAAAGTCGGGTAGGTCTTTACAGTGACGAGGATGCGTTGCTTTTCCATGGTTGTCATAAATGTCTTACAGTACAACCCTGCTCCGCAGTATCGTGCGGTGCGGCTTGATCAAACAAATCTCTCTGATCAAGTATCTGGCGGAGTGCGTCGGCGACACAGTGCCGATGGCATTGGTCGGCATCACGCTCGTAACAGGTGAGTGCGACCGATTCGCCCAATTGTAGCCAAGCGCGGATTTTTGCCAAAGCATCGCCCTGTCTGGGAAGGCTTTTCCGCTTGTATGTCCTGAAAAGGGCGTCGAAATCCGCTTGGGATTCTAAGCCCCGGCGTTGCCGTGATTCAATTCCGAGTTCGGGCAGGTGTTCGTAGCGGATACCGACTCTATCACATGCTCTAGCAAGTGTGCTCTTAGAAAAGCCGTATTTGCGGCTGATGGCATTCCGTCGAACATCGCAAAGGACAGTCACACTTGCTTGGAGTAACGCATTGAGATAGCTCTCTAAAGTTCTCCCCTCGTACCCGATAGTCAAAAGCCGAGATGGGGTTCCTTCTGGGCGTGCGGATTCAATCCGACTGAGCGCGGCTTCATCGTTTTTGAGCACCTGCTCGGCAATGTCACTGCGAATCGCGTAATAAGGATACTTGCGGTAGGTTTCTGCAATGAGCGCATCGCCTCGCAGCCTGTGGTAGCGCTGCGCAAATACGCGCGTCGAATCATCTTGGGTTTCGCGTGCGATGCGTTTGCCTTTCTCAGTGAGTACCCAATGCTGGCCATCGTCGATCAGCAGACCGCAATCAACGAGGCGGCGGCGATCTGCATAGCACGTGAATGAGAAGGCTCCATATCGGTAGGGCACGAACTCGTAGGGACTTGATTGGTCGGTGGGGAACAGTTCCTTGCAAAAGAGGAACAGGAGTTTCTGGAAGTCTCGACTGCCTGCATTGCCTCCAAGTACGTCAAGGAGTGCGAGAAGCTGGCGCTGGCGCACGTACAGTCGGAGGGATCCTTTTTTATTTGATACTTGAACAGGAGTTCTCATGGTCAATTCGCTATCTGATCAGTCGATTCCATTTAGTTACGCCTAGAGATTTATCCGGGTCAATAGCCTCTTTGGTCAGGCTGTCACACCCGGCACACGCCCTACCGCTCCCACAATTCGCTCAGCGGCACGGCGAGTATGCGCTCGTCGGCCAACGGAAGTCGGTCGCGGCCGGTGTAGAGCAGGACCCCAGACTCGAAATCCTCGCCGCAGCGAGCGGCCAGCCGAACAAGCCCTTGCCCGTCTTTGGAGGTGAGCGCACTGGCGGCTTTGACCTCAATACCCCAAGTCTTCTGGCCTCGCGTAAGGACTACATCGACCTCTACCTGATCCTTGTCGCGATAGTGCCAGAAACGCAAATCTGGCTCTGTCCACGTGGCTTGGGCCATGAGTTGCTGCACTACGAAAGACTCCAACAGATGCCCCATGCGGTCCCGATGGTTGAGCCAATCGGCCGCAGTCAGGTCGGCGAGGGTCGCTGCCAGCCCGCTGTCGAGCAGATGGATCTTCGGTGTTTTGACGAGCCGTTTGGCCGGGTTGCGGTGCCATGCGGGTAGGCGGCGCACCAGAAAGAGCCGTTCGAGCACGGCGATGTAGTGATCTACTGTCGCCCGGTGCAGACCGAGGCTGTTGGCCAGATTGCAGGTGTTCAGTAGTTCGGCACTGCGCAGAGCCCACAGCTCCAGCAAGCGCGCCAACTCCTGGGCATCCTTAACCCGTGCCACGTCTTGCACATCCCGCTCGATGATGCTGCGTAGATACTGTCGGTGCCATTGCCGGGCGCGGCTGGGCGTGCGGGTCAGCGGCTCGGGATAGCCGCCCGCTACCAGTCGCTCCGGCAGCGACGGCCCAGCAGGCTCCGCCTTGGGCCGGATACCCAGTTTGAGCGCGCCGTTCAACAGGTCGTTGAGGAAACGCCCAGGCTGGCGCTCTTTTTCCGCTTCGGTCAATGGGTGCAACTGCGCCATTTCCATCCGTCCCGCCAGAGATTCGGTAACGGTCGGCACCAGCAATAGATTGGCCGAGCCGGTCAGCAGGAAACGTCCGGGACGGCGGTCTTGATCCACGGCGCGTTTGATGGCCGAGAGCAGCGCCGGCACCCGTTGCACTTCGTCCAAAGTCACCGCCTCCGGCAAGCTGGCGATGAAACCGTCTGGGTCGGCCCCGGCGGTCTGATAGTAGTTGTGCTCGTCTAAGCTGACGAACGTACGGTCAGGCGCGAGCTGCTGCGCGAGCGTAGTTTTCCCGCTTTGCCGCGGCCCAAGCAGACAGACCACCGGCGTGTCGGCCAAAGCTTCTCGGAGGACGGGTGTCAGCGAGCGGGGAAACAGGGAACGGTCGGCGTCCATTTGTCGGTTAGAATAGCGTCCAATTGTCGATTAAGGGAGCGTCCAATTGTACAATAACAATCTAGGGCAGGGGGACGAGGAGATCAAGATGAGAAGCTGAAACCAGCACCAATAAAAGTGGGTGGGGTAGATGGCGATGGCCCAGACCGTGCGCGAAGCCGTCAGGTTCGTTTAGGAAGAGCCGATTGGAAAAATTGTGTTTTTGATGCGTCCCCACGAATCCTCTTCCTTGCCTGCACCACACGAACCAAGCAGGGGATCGCCAAGCCAGCGCACCATCCGCCAGTCCCCTTCCTCGTCCTGTCGCAGCTTGAAGGTCATCAACTGATCGACGCGAAACCCATCGCCGTTCTCGTCGAGCATCAGCATTTGCACTCGGCCATAGAAAACCTCCCAGTCTTCGTCGGGATGGCCTTCGGGGTCGCCTTCGTATATTTCGGGGTACTCGGAGCCGAGTTCTTGCCAGCGTCTAATGAGTTCAAAGTCGTAGCTGAAGTCGGAAAAAATATCGAACAGGCCCTTAGTGTCCCCATCGCGGCTACCGATAATGATGTTCAGCTCTGTCTCTAGGTCGTTATCAAAGACAATGTAGCCTAGGCAATCGGTTTCGTTGAACCAGAAATCCTCGTTCAGCAGGGTCTCGTACAGAGCTTTGTCGCGGTCCTGCATGGCACGTGCTAGGTTGTGCATGAGTTGTTCTGGAGTGGTAACCACGGCTGCTTCTGGCTCCGGAATGACGGGTTCTGGCTCCGGAATGACAGGCTCTGGCTCTATTGTTTTAGAACGCTCACGCTTACACGAACATACGGCAACCACAACGACGGCAACGACGGTCCAATAATACATTATTCTACTCCATCTAATACTCCGTTGCGAATTTTCTATATTATCGAATATATGAGAAAGCCCCGATGGATGTATCAATCCAGAGCGGCTTGAACGATCAGTCCCGACCACAGTGCTCTCTCGTGCAGATGCTTAGGTTTTCTCCGGTGCGTTGTGCCGGTACGCCAAGGCACACCAGATAACGACCTATGAACCGATCGTCGCGTTTTGCGCGCACCACCGCTGACTTAGACCTCAGTGCCCTGCTCAACCCGCTGCGCAAATCTTTTTGGCTGTCGCTGGGAATCGCCGTCCTTCTGAACGCGGTCTTGGTTCTGCTCAATCCCTTCCAGCAGCAGGCTGAAAAAGCGCCCCGGCCGCTAACCACCAAATTCGTCAAACGCCAGCCGCGCCTGACCAAGGCGCTGGAATTGCGCAAGATTCCCCAACGCAAGCGCCCGATGATCCGCCGCCAAGTGCGCGCTGTCGCCGCCCGCATGGATCAGGTGCAAGCTACTGCGGCATTCTCCACGCGCGCGATCATCGCTCGTTCGACTGGCATCGCGAATGTGCTCCAAGTTGGCCAGGGCAACCCACAGATGCTTCAGGCGGCGCTGGAACCAGTCGTGAGGGTAACCGCGAATGTAGGGATCAGCCGCATGTCCGAGCACAAAATCGACATGGGCTTGGAGATGCTGGATGTCGATGCCATGGATACGGGCCGCTACCGCGCCTTGGTGATACAGGATCCCAACGACAAGCAGGGGCTCAAGGGCTTTGTCAAATTCGCCCGCGTGGTCTCAGCCACGTATATGGCCGAAACCCAGACCAATGTCGTCGATGGCGGGCTCAACAATCGGGAAATCGACGTCCTGCGCGATATGCTCAACGAGTGGACCGGCTTGCGCACCGAGTTCGTCGGTAGCTTTACCTTTGATGACGACCGCTTTCTAACGGTGCCGATCGTCATTCCCCAAGGCGAGCCCAATGAAAACGAGTTGGACAATCTGGCGCGCTACCTGCTGGCGGGGGGCTTTGTCATGGCCGAGCAATTCGACTTTGAGGGATTTTGGACCGAGGCCCTGGAAAAGTACGGGGGGCTGATCAAGGGGCGCGATTTTTATACCGAACGCCTGCGGGAAGACCATCCGATATTCACGGCCTATTTTGACTTAGGGGACGGTGTCGCGCAGGGTGCCTCGCGGTTTGACGATCCGTACTACTGGAATGTGGTGAAGGGCTTGTACGTCAAGGGGCGGCTGGTGGCCGTACCTCGGGCCAACTCGGGTATTGGGGGGTATATGGGCTTTGCCGCCGAACGCGATGCGACCCGCATACTACAGTTTGCGGTCAATACCGTAATCTACGCACTGACTCAAGAGGGGTCCATGACACAGCGGTTGATGCAGATTGTCCACTGAGCAGAGAGCCGTTACTTTGGGCAGGCCTGTTTCTTTTCGATCACTAGGAGGTGATATGCCGACGATTCAGGACCACATCTCTCTCGACGCACTCACCGAAGGCACCTTGAGCACGCTGAAGGCGATCGGCGTCGACGACATTGCCGTCATGCATCCAACGCCGCCCGAGCCTAGAGAAGACCAATCCCCGCTGTGGCGCGATGTGCGCCGCACGGTGGAAGCCCACGGCATGCGGTTTTTCAACATTGGCCTGCGGCCGCACCCCTCGATCACGCTGGGCCGCGATGGCCGGGACGAGCACATCGAAAGGTGGTGCGCTCTCATCCGCAGCTTGGGCGCGGCGGGTGTGCCGAGCCTGACGTACAATTTTCGCGGCATTGGCAACTTCCGCACGGAATCGGCCGTGGGGCGCGGCGGTGCCCGCTACAGCACGTTCGACTTTGCCGAGTTCCAGGCCAATCCCCAGTTGCATCCCGATCAGCAGATTGCGGAGGGCGCCCTGCGCGCCAATTTGCGCTACTTCATGGAGCGCATCACACCGGTGGCCGAGGAGTGCGAGGTGCGTCTGATGATGCATCCCGACGACCCGCCGCGCCACGATCCATTGGGCGGGGCCGCGCGCGTGCTGTCGTCGCTGGATGACTTTGAGCGCCTCTTTGAACTGGTGCCGAGCAAGGCCAATGCGATGTTGTTCTGCCAGGGATGCGTGGCCGAGATGGGCGAGGACATCCCGACGGCCATCCGCCGCATGGCCGGCCTCGGCAAAATCGGCACCGTGCACTTCCGCAATATCCGCGGCGGACCCGCGCGCTTTGAAGAGGTATTCCTCGACGAGGGCGACGCGGATATGTACGCCATGATGCGGGTTTACGCCGAAGTCGGGTACGACGGGCCGTTCATGCTCGACCACACGCCGGGTTTGCAGGACGCGTCGGCGGCTTGGGCCGGCCGGGCCTACGCCATTGGTTTCATTCGGGCGACGATGCAGGCGGCGTACCGCTGAGGTCGAGCAGCTAGGACTGGGGTACCCGCGTACATCCCCATTTGATCGCGGGCAGAGATTCTTCACATAATCGACACTTCGTTGCCCCGCACACCGGGATCTATTAGCGCGTAGATGATGATCCACAGGCCGGCCACCGTCGCCTCACCGAGAATCAGGCCCAAAAAGAACGGCCGCAGCGTCTTGAACAGCGCAATCCCGCCATATTTCAAGATGAGGGACTTGAGCAGCCAGGTCAGAAACACCGCGAACCAGATGTGACTCGTCAGCCACCCGATGCTGATGACGTAGCCGACCGGGTGCAAGGGCCACCAGTAGAATCGATGCTGGCCGAGTACGAGGACGGCCTCGATCACGCCGCCGATGCCGGTAAATACCAAGCCGCGCACATCGGGCAAGGTCGGGTTGAGCAAGGGGCGCGCCATGTCCGTAAAGGTGCGCACCGCCTGCTTTGTCATGAAGAAGGAATTGAGATTGATGCCGCCGTGCTCGTAGCACAAGTAGAGGATGACCCATGTCGCGCCGGCGAGACTGCAAAGCAAGGCGACGATCATTCCCCAGAACAGGCGGCGCTTTGATCCAGGCACGATCTCGCTCAGCTTGAGGGCGTTGGCGCAGGCGATCATTGGAAACACCCGCATCTCCGACTGCCACACATAAGTGAAGGTCAAGGCCACCAGTCCCTGGGTGCCAATGGCGGACGTCCCAACCGTCGAGATCGCAAAGAAAGCCGCCACCATCGGGGCTCTCGCCGTGGCCACGCCGGCGGTGGCCACCACCCGGGTGATCATGAGGTAAAAGATCAGACAGGCCGCCAGAAACAGCGGCAGAACGACGGGGGGAATACCTGAGTACCACAGCCAAGCACCGGCGAAGGTCAAGCTGCCGACGAACCCGAAGAAAGCGACGCGGTAGGAGAGCAACTCCTCGGTGTCGTCCACGCGCGGGTCGTTGTGCCACGCGCGGTGCCACACGTCCTTGAAATGACGGCGGCCGGCCCACAGCGCAAACAGCACAAAGACGATGCAGGCTCCCATTTGCTGGTGGGTCAAATCTGCGCTTTGCGACTGAGAGTAGAGGCTTAGCTGCTCGGTGCTGTCAATACCGACGGTGGTGAACAATCCTTCCTGCACCTTGCCCAGCAGGTAGAAGAACCAGATGCTGAACAGGATCTCTAGGCTGACCAGATAGAAAAACCCCACCCAGGCGAAGTCGAACCAGAACGGGACGTAGACCGAGTCGCGGAAGAAGTGGATCACCGAGAAGAAATAGGGCATCCGCGGGATGAAGGGGAAGTAGGTATTGAGTCCCGACAGACTGAGCAAGGTAAAGGGCACGAAAAACCCCAGCCACATGACGCGGCTCCTGAAAAACGGACCGAGGAGTCGCCGCGCTCCGCTATTGCTTTCGATCAGCTGTAGGGGTAGCTGTACCATCGGATAGGCGAGCCGCTCGTTGACCGACCACTGGCGGTGCAGCATCGTACTCAGGCAGATCATCATGAAGCTGATCGCCATGAAGAACAAGTACCAGGCTCCGAGTGGCTCAATCCACGCCTCCCACGGAATCGGTGCCCCCGCAGGCAAGCCCTCGTGGAGATCCTTCACCATCTGGAAGTCCTTGGGTGCCACCCAGTCGGGGGTGTGAGTTGCGAAGAGTTCGACCCAGTTGTTCTCGGGCGTGGCGTAGTAGACCAGCCCGCTGATGACGGGGATCAGGTAGCCGACAAAGGCTTGGGTGGGTACGGTGGCGGCCAGCAGGGCCATGACGTAGGCCATGACGAGGTCGGCCTTGCTCAGCGCTAGTTGCCGCCCGATTGCGCCCAGCAGTGCATTGACAAAGATCGCCAAGATGAACAGCAGGAAGATGGCCGCTGGCAGAGAACTGTTGCGCGCTAGATCGGCACCACCGACGAGCAGTACGGCGTAGGGCACGCCGGTCCCCACCAAGAGCGACAGCAAGATGCCGGCCACCAGGCCCTTATAGGTGAACGGACTCGGGCTCTTGGGCGACGTGGAGTTAGACATCCTTGTACGGACCTCAGTTGCCTAGCGCCTGAAGTGTTGGCCGTCAGGTCAAACAACCCATGCGCTACTCGCTCATGCCGGACAGACCAACTCCTTTTCGAGGAGGTCTTGATTGCCCGCGTAGTTCACCGGCACCTCGATTAGATGGACGCCTGGCGCGGCGAGGCACTCGCGCATGGTCGGCAGCAGATCATCGGCCGCGCCGACGCGGTGCCCGTGGGCCCCATAGCTGGCGGCGTATTGGACGAAATCCGGGTTGCCGTAATCGAGACCCCAATCGACAAAGCCCATGTCGGCCTGCTTCCACTTGATCATGCCGTAGCCGTCGTCGCGCAGAATGAGGACCACGAGGTTCATCCCAAGACGCACTGCGGTCTCCAACTCTTGGGAATTCATCATAAAGCCGCCGTCGCCGCAGATGGCCATGACCTGTTTGTCCGGCTCGACCAGCCGCGCCGCCATGGCCGAAGGTAGCCCCGCCCCCATAGTTGCCAGAGCGTTGTCCAGGAGCACGGTATTGGGCTCGTGGGCGCGGTAGTTGAGGGCGAACCAGATCTTATAGACGCCGTTGTCGAGACATATAATGCCGTCGTCGGGCATGACGCGGCGCACGTCGGCGACGAGCCGTTGGGGCGCGATGGGGAAGCCTGGGTCGTCGTTGCCGACCGCGCGGATTTCGTCGATCCATGCTTTGACTTTGGCGAAATAGCTGAAGTCCCAGGTTTTTTGCCGGTTGATCCGCAGCAGCAACTGCCAGATGCTGTTGCCGATGTCGCCGATGACCTCTAGTTGAGGGAAATAAACTGGATCGACCGAGGCCGAAGAGAAGTTGACGTGAATGACCTGCAAGCCGTCAGGCTCCATGAAAAACGGCGGCTTCTCGACCACGTCGTGCCCGACGTTGATGATGAGGTCGGCGCGGTCGATGGCGCAGTGCAACGGGTCGTTGGCCGACAGCGCGGCGTTGCCCAAAAAGAGCGGGTCGCGCTCGTCGACGACGCCCTTGCCCATCTGGGTGGTGAAGAACGGGATGCCAGTGTCGCGGATGAAGTTGAACAGCATCTTGGAGGTGCGCTTGCGGTTGGCCCCGGCCCCGATGAGCAAGAGGGGACTTTGCGCCTCTTCGATTAGGGTGGCGGCTTGGACGATGGCCTTTTCTTCCGGGATGGGTCGGCGCACGCGGTCCTTGGGAAAGAGCGGCGTGTCGGTATGTTCGCGGGCGATGTCTTCGGGCAGTTCCAAATGCACGGCTCCGGGCCGCTCCTCCTCGGCTAAGCGGAATGCCTCGCGGACGCGGGAGGGTACGCTGTCGCCGCTGACGATCTGGTGGGTGTACTTGGTTAGGGGCCGCATCATCTCGACGATATCGACGATCTGGAATTGTCCCTGCTTGCTCGACTTGATGGGTTTTTGGCCGGTGATCATCAGCATGGGCATGGCGCCGAGTTGGGCATAGGCTGCAGAGGTGACGAAGTTGGTCGCCCCCGGCCCCAAGGTAGCTAGGCAAACGCCGGTCTTGCCGGTGAGGCGGCCGTACGTGGCGGCCATGAAACCTGCGGCCTGCTCGTGGCGGTTGAGAATCAATTGAATCTGTTCGGACCCGCGCAGCGATTCGAGCAGGTCGAGGTTTTCCTCGCCCGGGATGCCGAAGAGAAATTCCACGCCCTCGTGCTCCAAAGCGCGGACGAAGAGATCGGACGCTTTCATTAAATGGTGCTCCTTGTGCTAAACGCTTGGTAGGACGGCTCCGACCCGCTGAGCGCAATCTAGGATTTGCCGCCAAGTTTCTTCTTCGACCGTTACGCCGGCCTGCCGCCGCTGTCGCTCTTGCTTTTCCAGCTCTCCGGGCAGCAGGATGGCATCGACGCCCTCGGCTTTGGGCGAGGCCCGCAAATAGGTCGCGAACGCCCGCACTTGGGCCGCGTACTCGGCGAACGGCTGAAAGCGCCCAATGTCGATGACCAGCAAGAAGCAGCCGTTGCCGATCCGCGCCTTCCGGCCCCGCGCACAACCCGCCCCGCTCAGCGCCCCGCCCAACAGCTCCACTACTACCCCGAGCCCGTAGCCCTTGTAGCCCATGAGGCCGCCAAAGGGCAAGAGGTTGCCGCGCGGCTCGTCGTAAAAGTCCGCGGGATCCGTCGATGGCTGGCCAGCCGCGTCGATGATCCATCCCTCGGGGACCGGCTCGCCGCGATTGCGCTTGACCCGCACCTTGCCCTCGGCCACCACGCTGGTCGTGATGTCCAGCACGAGTGCGCCGCCTTCTCCGTCGGGCCAGCCACCTGCCAGCGGGTTGGTGCCCAAGCGCCCGGCGATGCCACCCCAAGGGGCCACGCCAGCGCCAGCGCCGTGCGAGTTGGCGCAGAGCAGGCCGATCATGTTGGCTTCGGCGATGTGCTCCACATAGCTGCCGAGGCGACCGATGTGGTTGGCGTTTTTGACGGTTATAGCTGCGACTCCGCAGTTGCCAGCGCGTTCCAAGCCCATTTCCACCGCTTGGTTCATCACGACTTGGCCAAATCCCCAGTGCCCGTCGAGCACGGCCGCCGCGGTTGTCTGGCGCACGATTTCGACCTCGGCGTGGGGGACGATCTCCCCCTTTTCAATGGTGCTTATGTACTGGGGAATGCGGATGACGCCGTGCGAATCGTGTCCCACGGCATTGGCGTCGGCCAGCAGCTTGGCGACGACATCGGCTGCCTTGGGTGGCGCGCCGGCTGCGCCGAAGATGGCTGCGCCGACTTGGCGCAGGTGTTCAATGGAAAATACGGGCATGGAGTTTATCGGGGTATAGACGCCGCCAGTACTGCCAGCAGGTCTTGCGCCTGCTCCTCGGAGAGTTTGGCCCGCCGTCGCGCTTTGTCAATTAGGGTTTCGGAACTAGCGACCTTGCCCTCGGTGTATATCTTTAGGGCCTCGCGGCAGAGCGATTGCACTAAGCGGATAGCTTTGTCGCCATCCACGCCGACCTCGGCGGCGGCATTGGCGATTTGCTCCTGCAGCCGCCCTTGCTCTAGGTCGGTGAGCGTCTTGGCCAGCAGTTTTTGCAAGAGATGTTGTGCCTGCGCCCGCCAAGTCCCCGCGTATTCGGCTAGGTCCATGACAATCCCGTCGGTGCGGGCATTAATGCGGTCCGCGGTCAGGCGCGCCAGCGAATGAGTCAATCTGTAATAGAGAGAATCTACTTGGCCCAGCGACACCTCGTCGTCGTCGTTGAGCGCACGCACCCAATCCGGCGCTGGCTTCCTCTTCGCCAACAACGACCAGTTCTTCCGCGACTTAAGGGCTGGTGCCGACGCAGTTTGCACGGCTTCTTGTGGCTTTCTCGCGGTCGTTATCGTGCCAGAATCTCTGCTAGCTGCCTTAGTTGGAATTTCTCGCTGTGCGACCGGACTTTTCTCAACGGCAACCGAGTCTTGCACATCCGGATCCTTCGCTTCATCTGGTTTCTGCTGGACCACCTTCGGCACGGTAATCTCCCGCTTCTTCTCCGCGATCTCCGCGATGACCTGCTGCTTGGGGGGTAGCAGGCGCAACCCCGAAGGCTGCCCCTTGAGCTGCACCTTGCCCTGCCACCAGATCCACTTGTTGCTCTGCCGCACTTTGTCGCGCAGTTCCTCGGTGGGATGGTCGGAATCCGGCAGCAGGAAGAGCGCGTCGAGCACCATGTCGGGCTGGGGATAGAAGCCCAGCCAGCGCCAGGGAATGCCCACTTCAAAGGTGTAGAGCTGATCGCGCAGTGCCCCTCCGGCTTTCACGGGCGCGAGCTCTGTGGGTTTTCTGCGCTGCATGTTCCCCCACAGATAAGGTGTGCCGTTGGTCGGACTCAGCCAGATGGTATGTCCCAAGGGCTTCTCGGGGCCGCGCAAGAAAATTTTCAGGTGATCGTAGTAAAACATCGCGTCTTTGCGCTCCCCGGATGGGCCGCGCCATTCGCTTTCGTCGGGGGGAATCTGTTGGGCATCTACGATATCGTCAACTACTGCGGCTGCTACGTACACGTAGTCGGCGTCCCACATCAGATAGAGATCGGCCTCGTGATCCGACGAGCCAGTAAAGGCCCCGCGCACGCCCACGCGCTCGCTGCCGGGGACTAGGCCGATGCGCTCGGGTGCTCCCCACTCGACCAATATGCCGTCGAGGATAGGCTTGGAAGTCGCGGGTACCACGGCGACCGGCTCGGCACCGCCAGCTCCCACGGCCATCAGGCTCGCCCACGCGGCCCAAACAGCGCGCCGCATTACTCGTCTTGGCGCAAGGAGGAGACGGCCCAAGCAGCGTCTGGGTCGTCCATGGCCACGGCCCGCACGCCGCCCGGCACAAAGGACAACAGCTCGTCGTAGCTGGCCTGCCGCTCGGCGTCGGGATAGATCCAATCGTGTAGGTAATACACCGCGTGTATCTTGGCTTGGAGGATTTCTTTGGCACAGCCAAAACAAGGCCGCATCGTCGAATACAGCAGCGCTCCTTCGGTGGCGATCCCAAAGCGCGCCGCCGATAGCAGCGCGTTCTGCTCGGCGTGGACGCAGATGCACAAATCGTAGTCCTTGCCCGAAGCGTACTGGTCGCGGCGAGTGCAGCGGTCGCAGCCGCCGTCGAGGCAGTTGACCATGTTGTGCGGGGTGCCGTTGTAGCCGGTCGAAATGATCCGGTCGTTTTGCACCAAGATCGCCCCAATGCGGTTGCCCGTGCAGTTGGCGCGCGCCCGGACGGCCATGGCGATGCGCATGTAGTACTCGTCCCAATCGGGCCGCTCGAACACAGTGCTTCCCATCCTCGACATGATTGCTCAGTCACCTAAGCTATTTCGTGCAAATGGTGCGGAATGCGGGTTGGTCGGAGAATAGTACGACTGCTCTTGTAGCGGGTCAACCGCGACATAGTAGGGATGATCAATAAGCCAACCCCACTGGGATGAGTCTCTTGATTACCTCGGCCTCCCCCTCGACTTCGAGCCCGAGCAGGTAGAGGCCCGTCGGCAAAAGTGTCCCGCTGTTGTCGCGGCCATCCCAACGAATGCGCTGTAGGCCCGACTTCTGGCTGCCTATCGCCAGCGTGGCGACTTTGCGGCCGTCGAGCGCGTGGATATTCAGCCGGGTGGCCACGGTACGGGGCAGCCCTAAGAGAGTATACTCGATTTTCAGCAGGTCGTTGATGCCGTCGCCGTTGGGCGTGACGACCGCGGTAGAGAGGCGCAGGTCGCGGATCTTTTCGGCCTGAGTGGTCGAGGAAGCAAGGACGCGCAGAGTACTAGTGGCAATGTCGTCGCCGACGTCGCCACCCCGCAGGGGCTGAGGTAGGCTCTGGCGCTGGCTGTCGAGAACTTCGCCGTCGAAGGTCCAGGCAAAGTCGAAGACCTCGGCGGCGAAAATGACGCGGATCAACTCGTTGCGCCCGGCGTTCAGGTGCTCCGGCAAGCGTATCGTCAATCCGTCTGCGCTTTCGACTACCTCGCTCGCTTCGACCTGTTGCAAAGGGATGCCCATTTCGAGGTGCTTGAACGCGGGCGGTCCGCCGGTGCGGATGTGCAGCGCGTCGAAGCCGGTGTCGCCAGCGGAAACTTCCGCTTTGACATCGTAGACGAACTCCGTCATCGCGCCCATTTCTACTTCGGCAACGCCGCGCAGAGGCTGCGGGTCGTCCAACCGGGCCACTTCGCCGATGACCGAAGTAGCCAAAGTTGGCGAGGTTTCAATCCACAGGGAATCGAGCCGCACGAAGGCAGCGAAATCCTCGCTGTTCAGCAAGATTTTTAGCTGTAGATGGGAGCCGGACCGCAAGCCGAGCGTTTGGCCCGACTCCAACGTCGGGACTGACCAGAAAGTCCAGTTGTCTTGGTCGTATTCGATTCCAGCGCGAATTCCCGGTTTGGGGCGCGTCGTCAGCGTCAAGGCTCCCCCTTGCCCATCGTTGACGTTGACCGCCCCCCTCGGGTTTTTGAGCACGTCCTGGTAGCGTTGCTGCGACACTGAGACGCGGGTGCCCATGTCGGTGAACTCGTAGTAGATGTCCGGCTTGGGGTCAATGCCAGTGCGCGCCTCGACTTGGATTGAGACGGGGGCATCGGCGGCCTCCACCGGCTCGCCATCCACCATTCGCAGCGGGGTCGCCGACCAAGAGAAACGACCGAAGTTGACCTTCTGCCCTAAGTCGAATATCCGCGTCTTGTACACTGCACGCAGGGGAACACCCTCGCCGAAGATTTCGAAATCGCCGATGGTGCCTCGATAGGCTTGGCCCTTGGCCCAAATTTCCTGTGAGGATATTTGCAATGCCTCGATCTGTGCAGCTTCGAGCGAGCGCGAGAGCCGGCGGATATAGCGGGCGAAGCGCACGTACTGGCGGGGAAACTGGTGCCGCACGACGGGACGGAAATTCTCCTGCACGTCGGCGATCTGCCGCCATTCGTTCGGGTTGTGGGCGGCGATGTAGAGTTCGTAGGCGGGTACGACATCTTCGCGCAGACTGTTGCCGTCCGAGCGGTATCCCTGCGAGGGCGTGTAGAATCCGAAGGAGAAGACGGGCACTGGCACGGCTAGGTCGAAGGTAAAGGTGCGGCCGTCGGGACTGGCACCCGACGAGGGCGCGAGATAGGACGTGCTGTCGCCGTCCACCAAGCGCAAATTGCCAGACACTCGCGGTCTTTCGCCGTCGACGTAGCCCAGTTCGCGGGGAGTCCAACTGCCCCAGTTAGTCAAATAGGAGAAGACGGAGCGGTCGGGCTGTATGTAGACGGGCTGTATCGCGCCAGGCGTGGTCGTCTCATCGATGAGAATGGCGACCGAGTCGTGTTCGGCCCACTCCAAGCCGCTACCGCCTATCTGCCACAAGTCAATGTCAGCTTCTGCCGTGGTGACCCAAGAGGCGACCAGCCACAGCAAGATGAGCGCATAGGTCATATGATTCCTATGGCTGAGTGCCCGGCAGGTAGTCAGGCGTTGGGTTGGTTTCGTGTCCATTAGTAGACTACCGAAATCAGGTGGTTTTCGCTGCGGGTAAGCGCGTCGCCCTCGGCCGTGACGCGGAGGATGTAGATGCCCGGCGCGACGGTGCGGCCTTGGCTGTCGCGTCCGTCCCATTGATAGGTCTGGTGCCCGGCCGTGGTGGCTGCATCGCTGATGAGCGCAACCCGGCGGCCGGTCAAGGTATAGACATCGATGATAACCGGACGAGGAGCGAGCACTTTGAACAGGTTGAGGTCAATGTGCAACCGGTCTGAAATCCCGTCGCCATTGGGCGTTAGTACCCGGTTCGATAGCGACAGATCCGCAAAGAGTCGCCCGTCGGTGGGCAAGGAGACAAAGGTGCGGTCGCTGGCAATGGCGGTCTCGGCGTCGCCAGGGTCAACCTGTTGGCGCAAAGTGGTTGACAGGGCGCTGTTGAACAGAAAGGCTTCGAAGCGGGTCTGATTGAGATAGAGAATACTTTCAAAGTCGATTTCGAGTAAGGTCGAGCGTCGCACTGGCTCAGCGAGGCTGATTTTGAAGCCCTGTTCGGTTTCTTCGACCGTAGGGGCGACCGGCTCGCCAGCGAGGCGCAACGCGTGGAAGGTGGCCCCAGCGGTAGAGGTCAGTTGGATCTGATCAAAGCCACGGCTCGACGAGACGAAGTCAGAGTGAAGATAGTACGTAAACTGGCTCCGTTCGCCGGGGACGACCTCAATGGGGAAAACTTCGGCGCGCGTCTCTTGGGCCAGTGGGTTGTCGTATTCGAGGACGATATCGTCTAAGGTCGCGGCGGCGAAAGGGTCTTCGGAGAGGAAGCGGATGTCCAACTGCACGTAGCGGCGGGGGCCGGGCGAGAGGAAGACCTGGCCGGAGGTGGCGTAGGCGCGGCTCCAATTGCTCCAGTCGGCTCCCGCGGTGCGAATGGTGTCGATGGGCCCTCGGAAGCTAGGGATCAGCTTGTCGTATTTCCGCTCGGTGACTTGCTTGCCGTTTTTGTCGTAAAAGACGTACTGACTGTCGAGGAGGTTGCCGGTGCGGCTGCGAATTTCGACGCGCGTTTGTGGCGGCGCGTCGAGGTTCCAGCCTATGTCCGCAATGTGTTGTATGGAACCGAGGTCGTAGATGGGCGACCGCGCCATGACTTCGGCTGGATGGCCTTCGCCGAAGACCTGCCACTCGGCGGTGGTGCCGATGCGGCCATTAAAAGCTTCAAAGCCCTCGGACATGGGGAAGATCAGCCGCACGTGGCGGACTTTGCGCAAGGGGAAGCGCTCTTGGAAGTGGCGGACTTTCGTTAGATTGCGTCGATCCGAGGGCAATTCGCCCAGCAACTCCCAGCTCAACGAGCCATCCGGTGCCCGAGAGCCGTCGGAGACAAAAAACTGATACCACAGATAATTGAAGACACCAGACCGGTGGCGACCCGAGCCTTTGCCCGGGGCTACGCCGCTGTCATCACCCAGCATCCGCACCCGATCCACCCAATACAGCGCGCCTAGGTCTATTTCGAACTGACCGATCTGCTGTTCAGGTTGGGTACCCGAACCGCCGCGATGCACCGTGCCCCAATAGGTGGTGATATCGCCATCGACGAGAGTATTGCTGATCCCCTTCGACTCGATGAGGGTGCGACCCAACTTAGAGGTGGCCTCAGAGATGATTTCGACACTGCCGCCCCGGCCCCATATCCCCAGCGAAAGATTGTCGCCGATGCTTTCGACCACCACCTCGCTCAGGCGGATATTCTCCGTGGGCAGATCGGCTTCAATGCGGATATTCTTGAGCGGCTTAAGCTCATAGTCAATCTCGATGACGTGGGCTTTGTTAAAGCTGTAGCGCCAGCGCTTGTTGTAGCGCAGCGTGCCGGGGAGTATGGAATTGGCATTGCTGAAGAAAGGCTCGCCATCGGAGGTAAGAAGCTTGAAAAACTCCAGCGGGGCGCTGTCGGCGGCGAAGTGGAGCTGGATTTTGCGCGCCGAGACCACGCGCCCCAGATCGACTTCAATCCACCAATCCTCGACGTTGGCGTTTGGCTCGGGAGCCCAATAGGTCGTCAGGTCGCCGTCGATGAAATGGCGGGCATCGCCGGGATTGGAGCCGACTTTGCGGATGCCGCCACTGGCAAAGTCTAAGGCGTTGGCCACGGCGTTGATGTCGCGGCGGACAAAGGCGGGTTTGAGCGTACCGAGCGCGACTTCGACGGCGTCGCCGGGCAGTTGCCATTGGCGCCAGTCGTTGGAGGTGGCGATGCGGAGTTGGTCGCCAGCGAGGGGCGTGGCGAGCAGCAGGGCACTGACGAGGATGGCGTTGCGCATGGGATATATCCGGTTGAGCCGAACAATAATCCAATATAGGACGCGCAAAAGGGGACTAACAACAAATAATTCCCCGCGCTAGGTCACCCCTATGGAAGCGTGGATCTGAGCAAACTTCCATTCACCCGCGTCCCGCTCCAATACGCCCGTCAAACGCAGGGCCAGTTCCTCGTCCTGGCCTTGCCATTTGAGCCGCCACTGCTGCCGAGTGTAGAACCAAGCCACTGAATCGCGCTCCTGCACGTCGAGGTGCTCTATGTCGATGGTGAAATCCCGGGTACTGGCGACGTGGTGGTGGTAGTACTGGGCAGCGCGTCCACCGCCCTCGATGTATTCCCCCGGTTCAGTGCCGATCTTGACAAAGTGATCGGCTGGAGAGATGAGATCGATGAGCCGGTCGGCATCGCCTGTTGTCAACGCGGCGAAGTAAGCCTCGACCTTCTGGCGGGCGTTCATGGCGCAGGCTCCTGTACCCGCTCGTAGGGGATGGCGGCCACCGCGTCTATTTCAATGAGGTACTCGGGCCGCACCAGCCGGCTGACCTCGACGAGGGTACTGGCTGGATAGGGTGGCGCGAAGTACTCGGCCCGCACTCGGTGGATTTGGTCGAGATGGGCCATATCCGTGACGAAGACCGTCACTTTGACAATATCGTCCAGACGGCCTCCCACATGGGCCAGCACTTGGGCTAGATTGTCTAGCACTTGGCGCGTCTGCGCCTCGATATCGCCGATACCTACCGCGTGGCCGTCGGCGACTTGGGCCACTTGGCCCGAAAGGTGGAGGACGCGGCCTTCGGCTTGCCAGGCGGCGCTGGAGAAAATGCCAAAGGGTTGGACGACGTCGGGGGGATTGAAGGCTTGGGGCACAATGGAAATCTCCTCAGTGAATTTGCAGGTGACCGCGCAGAAGGTAGCGCAACTTCTTGCGGTCCGCAGCCATCCGCAAGTTTGACAGCCAACGGCTCTCTTGTATTATAATTAAATCTCCCGCATCGCTATCCTAGTGTCCGACGCCATGGTTCGCATTCTGCTCACTCTCTTCATCGCCGTTCCCCTCCACGCCGACATCTACAATCGCCTCGGCGAGTTGACCCACCACCTGCACTCGGGCGGAGTGCCCCGCGACGGCATCCCGGCCATGACCAATCCCCAAAGCGTTGCACCGGAGGATGCGCACTATCTCGCGGATACAGATCGAATCCTCGGCGTGGTCGCAAATGATGCAGCGCGGGCCTATCCGCATCGCCTCGGTTGGAAGCACGAAGTCATCAACGACCAGCTCGGCGGCCAGTACATCAGCGTCACGTTCTGTCCGCTGACCAGCACTGGACTAGTTTTTAACGCGACGGCCCCAGACTCAGCACAAATCGAATTCGGCGTCTCTGGCGTGGTGCTCAACAGCAACTTGGTGCTGTACGACCGCCGCGACGAGAAAACTCTGTACCCGCAGATGATCTACGTTGGTATTAGCGGCGAATACAGAGGGCGGCGCCTCCAGCTCTTGCCCGTAGTCGAGACGACGTGGGGCCTGTGGCGCGCGCTGCATCCGCACACCACGGTCGTCCAAGCGGCGACCGGCCTCGACCGCTACCCGGATTATATCCGCGCACTGTATCCGCTTGAGGCGTACCGCCACTACCCTTATGGGAGCTATCGCGGCGACCACCGGATGATTATTTTTCCGCTTACCACCGCTCGGCCCAGCGATCGCTTGTCGGCCAAGGAAATGGTCTTGGGGTTGCGAGCCGCTGGCGAGACCAAGGCTTATCCCTTTACTTGGATGCCCGACAAGGCCGTCATCAACGATCGCGTTGGCGACCGCGCCGTGCTCGTGCTCTACCACTTAGCGACTGCCACCGCCATCCCCTACAGCCGCGTCGTCGACGGCCAGCTTTTGACCTTTCGCATCCTCAGCCGCACCGACGACCTGCCTTTGGCCTTTGCCGACGTGGAGACCGGCAGCGAGTGGAACATGCTCGGCGAGGCCCTTTCTGGCCCACTCAAGGGAGCGCAGTTAGAGCAGATCCCAGCCTATAATTCGATGTGGTTTGGGTGGTCGGCCTACTGGCCGGAGACCCGCTTGTGGAATGGCGAGGGCATTCTGTCTTCGCTCTAATTAAGAAGCTGAAAATCCCCTTCGCCGGCCTTGTCCGCCGCGCTTGCACCGCCTAAAGGCGGCGTATATGCGCTCGCGCTCGGGGCACACCCGGAATTTCCAGATAGCTTCTAAGGAGCTTGGCTATGCACGAAGTCCCCAAAGGGAAGATTACTTGTATTGAAAAATGCGTTCTGCGCGGCACTCGGCCGCGCTACATCGGCTTCAACGCCCGCATTCCCGCCCACGGCGCGCAGATCGCGGATCCGGTCGTCAGAATCCGCACGGACGGCGGGGCGTGGGGCTTGGGGTGGTCCCGGATTGGCGAGGACGAGGCGCGCGCGCTGCTCGGCAAGGAGGTCAGCGATCTCTTCCAACTCCCCGATGGCTGTCTGCCCGCGGGCTGCAACCTCGACCTGCCGCTGTGGGATTTGGTGGCGCGGATGATGGATTTGCCGCTGTACCGCCTGCTCGGTGCCCGCGGCAAACGCGAGGTCGAAGTGTACGACGGCTCGGTCTATATCGACGATTTGGAAGCCGCAGATGAGGAACAGGTCAAAGATATCTTCCGCGGCGAAGTCGCCACCGGCCACGAGCACGGCTACTTGCACTTCAAGATCAAGGTCGGCCGCGGTGCGCGCTGGATGCCCACGGATGCGGGCCTCAAGCGCGACGAGTTGGTCATTCGCACGGTGCGCGAAGCCGCCGGCCCGCAGGCCAAGGTGCTCATCGACGCCAACATGGGCAATACGCTCAATACAGCTATAGCCCTGTTGGACGCCTGCGCGGATGTGGGCATCTATTGGTTTGAGGAGCCTTTTGCCGAAGACGCCCCGCTCAATCAAGCGCTTAAGCAGCACATCGTCGAAAATGACTGGGACACGCTGGTTGCCGACGGGGAATTTTCGCCGCCGCCGTACTTTTTTGACTTGGTAGAACAGGGATTTATCGACGTGGTACAGCACGATTTTCGCGCCATGGGGCTGACGTGGTGGCGGAGCACATCGGCGCGTCTAGAGCAGTGGAACGCGCTCTGCGCACCCCACTGCTGGGGATCGTACATAGAGCGCTTTCACCACGCCCATTTTGCCGCTGCCATCCCGAACTTCTGCCTGCTCGAAGCCGCGCCGGCTGCCATGCCCGGGCTGATCACCGACGGCTGGCGGCTGGCCGACTCCATCCTACACGTGCCCGACACGCCCGGCGCGGGCCTCGACATCGATCCGCGCATCTTCGCGCAGGGCATGGAGGATCGAGAGGGATTTAGGGTGGCGATTTGAGGTGAAAAAATAAAGAATAGGGAGGCGAAAATCGCAGTTATGCATATCTTTGTACAATCCCCTTTATCCCCTGCCGTTTTTCTGTCCTAAATACGCTGTAAATGAGGAGGAGTGTGCGATGACAGACGATCTTCACACCAACCCGTTTGAGAAGATCGACACCAATAAGGTCGCGGAAGATCTGCATATAGTAGAAGATAGCCAACGAAACGCGAGGCGGGGTCGGCCCGCACTAGACAGCGCGGAAGACGATCTCGACCCCACCGAACGCAAGGTTATCGGGCTGATTGAGGGCGCTCAAGCACAGGCTCAGAATACGTGCGAGAGCGAGCTAAAGGCATACAGAGAGCGTCTGGTCGCGCTAGACTTCCGGGAACAACTAAGTTCCATTGATATTGAAACTGCCAAGCAACGCGCGGAGTTCGATCAGCACGTCGATAAGGCCATAGTGGAGTTGAGTAGAGAGCAGCAGGATCTGCGCAGAAAAAAAGAGGACATGCAGCAGTTTAAGGAACAAAATGGCCTCAGCCGCGAGCCGCAGCCTCGCAACTGGGACGATAAGATATTTAACATCGGCCTCATCGCCGTACTCTTTCTCATTGAGACATTTGGCAATGCCTCCTTTCTGGCAAAGGGCAACGAGTTTGGGCTGTTCGGCGCGTACACGGAGGCAGTTGTCATTTCGTTTGTCAATCTCGGTCTTGCCTTTTTGCTCGGCATCCTCGTCACCAATTTCAACCACATCCACTGGGGCAGACGGTCTGTGGGTATTATCAGCGCCGCGGTGTTTATAGTCTTTGCGTTATTTTTCAACCTAATGGTGGCGCATTATCGGGAAACAACGGGCACGGTACTCGACGAAGGGGGCAAACTCGCCATTGCCGCTTTCGGCGAGAATCCATTGGGTCTAGGGGACTTCCAATCGTGGATTCTGTTCTTTATGGGATTCCTCTTTGCGATTATTAGCTTTATCGATGGCATCCTGTGGGATGATCGCTATCCGGGTTACGCAAAGTCCGCGCGCGTATTCGCGGAGGCCGACGACGCATACAACGAATTCTATCAGGCCTGCCTAAAGGGATTGAAGAAAACGTCGGATGAGGCGGTGCAGGCGTTGGAGAATATCAAGCAAAACATTTTGCTCGCGGGGCGACAACACGATTCTATCATCGACGACCACCGACGCCTTATCAAATCGTTCGACGACCATCTAGATCACCTAGAACACGCGGGAAACCACTTGCTCAAGCTCTACCGGGATACCAACCGGGCGATGCGAGACGGCGAAGCGCCAGCGCGCTTCAAGAAGCCCTGGAGCATAGTGAAAACGCCAATAGACACCAGCTTGCCGAAGGCCATGCTGACGCGCGAGGAGATCTTGAAGATCACCAGCGCGGCGGAGATAAAAATTGATAATGGCGTGAATGAACTGCACAATCACTACGATATGGGCAGCGAGGAATTGAGACCATTGGCCCCGCATCGGCGGCAGCCGGATAGCCCGAGGGACGATCAGGACGAAGATTAATGAGTGTAGGTAAGCTATCGAATAAAACGATAGCAGGCGGTGCGATGATCGCGGGGGTCATCGCGATCTTGCTCGTTGTTGTGGTGCTGAAGCCGCCGTCGGTCGAGCGCGATCCTAAGACTCTGTGCCGCTCGGAGGGTCCCTCGGCGATTACGGCCATCTTGCTCGATCGCACGGATTCGTTCATGCCCACCACCAAATCCGATCTGGAGACCCGGATCTGGAACTTGCTCGATGAGATTGAGGAGAATCACGAGATTAGTCTTTTTGCGGTGGACCCTACGCATGGCGGGGCCCTCGACCCGATCATCAAGGTCTGTAGCCCCGGCGACCCGAAAAACGTCGATCATCTCACGCAATCCGAAGCGATCATTCGGCGCAACTGGCAGCAGAAATTTCGCACACCTTTAGAAGAGGAGCTTAGAAAGCTGCTCACCAACAAGGAGGCGAAATCGTCGCCGATCATGGAGTCGGTGCAGTCGGTTGCCATAAAGCATTTCCAGAGCACCAAGCGGCGCGATGTGCCGCGTCGTCTCATCGTTGTTTCAGATCTGCTGCAGAACAGCGACGCGATTTCGTTCTACAAGGATGAGCCGGATTTCCAGCGCTTCCACGGTAGTCCCCAAGCCCGAGGGCTAAATCCAGATTTGCGGGGCGTCGAGATTGAGCTATGGCTCATTCAGCGGAAGCAACGGCAGCAGGGAGACGGGGAAGCCGTGTTGCAATTCTTCCGCTCTTGGCTCGCAGAACACGGAGGCCGGGTTCGCGCGTCTGTCCGAACTTCGGGCATAAACGACTGACGAGAACCGCCCCGGCAACCCTGCTCAGCGCTCCAACCACCTCGGCAAGCGAATTTCAGCAGACTGCTGCCAAGCCGTCAGGTAAAGCGAGGCTGTAAAGCGCACGGAGGTGCGGGCTAAATCTAAGGTCAAGGCGCGCACGCGGGCGTCGTTCTCGTCTTCCCAATGGCCCCACAGCGCGTACACTTCTTCCACCCGCCAGTTGCTTTTTTTGATCTGGCCAGTGATGGCCTTCATCAGCGAATCAAAGGCTGCAACGTCCTGCTCGGCCGCCAAATCCTCGGGCGCAAAGCCGAGCCGCTCCACCGATGAATCCACCTGTTCGTGAATGCCCTTGCCTATAACCGTGCCGTCCGCTTGCTTCTTGCCGTCGAAGTCTAGGGTCGTGTGCAGGGGCTGACAGATGTCTTGGGCATAGTGGGCGAGCATGCCCGCATAGACGAGGCACTTTTGTTGAATCGCCTCGTTCTCCGGCCACTGGCGATGCTCGGCAAAGGCCACGGCTAGCCGCTCGGTCCACTCGGCGATGGCGTAGGGGGCCATCCCAACTCGCGGTGGGTCTAGCTGTAGCTCGAAGCACAAGGTGATGAAGTCAAAGCGCTTCGCCGGAATCGCTCGTCCCCCAAGGTACTCCAGATCGAAATAGTGCTCTCCGTGCTCGGCGTGGCTCAGCAAGGGGGTGCGGCGATTCTTGAACAGATCTGGATCGAAGACCACGTGGCTGGCGAGGTTGCCCCCTTGGGGAAAGAAAGCCGGCATTTCCTCCGGCAGGGCCAGCACCGCCCCCTTGGTCAGAATTCCGTGTCCATCTCCCCACCAAGCTTGGGACGGAATGGCTACCAAGCTGGCGACGACTGCAAGCCATGTTGCGCGGATTGTTCTCATTAGGTTTGCGTCCTTTCTTTGTGCAAATTACACGAAGGTTCCTAAGTAAGCCTCCAATAACCCCCAACCGCGAGGATCTCATGAAACTCTCGCTCTCGGTCCGCGTGGCCGAAAAATTTCACGCCAAGCGCGAAGCCAATATGACGCTCGAGCAATTGGCCGCCCTCGCCACCGACCACGGGTACAGCGGGCTGTGTATGCGCGCCTCGCAAGTGGGCGTCCACAGCTCGCCAGAGACGGTTGCCGCTGCTCGCGCCCTGCTCGACCGCTACTCGCTGGCCGTCTCCATGCTCACCGGCGACTTCCCGATCCCCGAAAACTCCGACCAAGGGCCAGATGCCCTCCGCAATATAACGCCCTATCTCGATCTGGCCGAACAGCTCGGCGCTCCGCTGCTGCGCGTCTGCCTAAAGACGGACGAAGATATCGCTTGGGCGCGCCGAGCCGCGGACGAAGCTGCCGAGCGCGATTTGCGCCTAGCTCACCAGTGCCACACTCGCAGTCTCTTTGAGGAAATCGACCGCTCGCTGCAAGTTTTGGCGAGCATTGGCCGCGCCAATTTCGGCCTGATCTACGAACCGGCCAACCTAGAGCTATGCGGCCAGCCTTATGGGCTGAATGCCATCGGCCGCTTCGCGCCGTACCTATTCAATGTGTATCTGCAAAATCACGCCTTGACCGCCGATGGTCCAGACGCGCTCGAGACGTGGTGCCGCGGCGAGGTGCGGTTCCGTCAGATCCCCCTGTGGGAGGAGGGGGGCATTGGCTTCCCGCCGCTGATGGATGCGCTGCACGCGGTCGGTTATGAGGGCTATGTGACGGTTCATCAGGCCTCAGCCGAACTGGGCACGGAAGCTGCGGTCCGCGAAAGCGCCCGCTATCTCAAGCGGCTGGTGGCGACCAATTGACGATGGCTATGCGTACCTTGATATTTAAATGCTTGTTCGCAAACCCTTTCACAAGTAGGAAAAAGGAGAACCATCATGGCTGTCCGACTCGGCGACGAAGCTCCGGATTTCAGCGCGGAAACCACCGCGGGCCCCATCAATTTTCACGAATGGCTCGGCGATTCTTGGGGGGTGCTTTTTTCCCACCCCGCCGACTTCACCCCGGTCTGCACTACGGAGTTAGGTGTAGTGGCCAATATCGAAGAGGAATTCAAAAAGCGCGGCGTCAAGATCATCGCCTTGAGCGTCAACTCGGTTGACGATCACGAGGGCTGGATCGACGACATCAACGAAACCCAAAACGCCAATCTCGCCTTCCCGATGATCGCCGATCCCGAGCGCAAGGTCTCCGAGCTCTACGACATGATCCACCCCAACGCGCTCGACAATATGACCGTGCGCTCGGTGTTCGTCATCGGCCCGGACAAAAAGGTCAAGCTGACGCTGACCTACCCGGCCTCGACCGGCCGCAATTTCGACGAAATTTTGCGCGTGATTGACTCGCTGCAACTGACGGCCAATTACTCGGTCGCTACTCCGGCCAATTGGCAAGATGGCGACGACTGTATCGTAGTCCCGGCCCTTTCGGACGAGGAAGCCTCCGAGAAATTTCCCCAGGGCTTTACGGCGGTTAAGCCCTACCTGCGCGTCACGCCACAGCCCAATAAGTAAGCGATATGAATTTAACTAGGCTGGTTGGGGCGGGTGCGTTGGCCATGCTGACGTGGTGCGCGGCGGCTAACGCGGAATCCCTGACCGTGGTGTCTTGGGGCGGCTCGTATGCGCGCGCCTGCGTAAAAGGCTATCACGAGGCGTTTACGGAAGAGACAGGCATTGAAGTTCGCTTGGAGGACTACAACGGCGGCCTCGCCCAATTGCGCGCCCAAGTGGATGCAGGGGCCGTGCATTGGGACGTGATAGATATGGAACTCGCTGATGCCATGACCGGCTGCGACGAGGGCCTCCTCGAAGTGCTGGACCTCAAGCTGCCTCCTGGGGCGAATGGCGAATCGCCTGAGGACGACTTCTATCCGGAAGCTATGGGTGAATGCGGCATTGGCACGTTGTTCTACTCGACCGTCTATGCGTACCACGCGGAGCATTTTAAAGAGCGCAAACCAGAGACCATTGCCGATTTTTTCGACCTTGAGGCGTTCCCGGGTCGGCGCGGGATGCGGCGCGTACCACTCGTAAACTTGGAGTTCGCCTTGATGGCCGACGGAGTACCCCGGGACGAGGTGTACGCCACGCTCGACACACCCGAAGGGGTCAATCGCGCCTTCCGCAAGCTCGACATTATCAAGGATCAGGTGGTTTGGTGGGAGGCCGGCGCGCAGCCGCCACAGATGCTCGCCGATGGCGAAGTGGTGATGACCACGGCGTACAACGGGCGCATATTCAACGCGCAGGTCTTGGAAAAGCAGCCGTTTACCATCGTCTGGGACGGCCAAGTGCTGGACACGGGCCAGCTCGTCATTGCGGCAGGTGCGCCGAATTTGGAGGCTGCGCGCAAGTTCCTCACCTTTGCGGCGCGGCCATCGTCCATGGCCGGCGTGGGCCGCCACATCTCCTATGCGCCGGCGCGTCGTTCGGGCATGGACCTGATCTCGGTCCACGCTGAGACCGGCGAGGAAATGGCTCCGCACATGCCTACGTACCCAGCCAACGCGGCGGGCGCGCTACGCAATGACTGGCGCTGGTGGAGCGACAACATGGATGAGATGAACGAGCGCTTCAGCGCTTGGCTGGCGCGCTAGCAGCGGGAAAGGTTGTTCGACAGCGGGCCGAGGCATCTGCATTTGCCTCGGCCCGTTTTTTATAATTCGGCGAAAATCGCCTCTATGTCAGCCGTTTTCTTCCACTTGGCGAATTCTCTGTCCATCTTAGGCGACCACTTGCGATCCACTTCCCCGGGCGTGTAGCGGCCGTCGGCAATGCTCTTCTTGCCCCAATAGTCGCGCAGGCGGGTGTTTTCGGAGGATTCCACGACCTCGCGGGCGTATTGCGGCGGCACGAAAATCACGCCCGTGGGGGTCGCCAGCACGATATCGCCCGGCATACAGGTCGCCTCACCCACTCGCACCGGGCCGTTGATCTCGGCCATGGTCACCTCGCCGATTGCCGAGGGATGCAGCCCTTTGCAGAGCACGTTGATTGGCAACTGGCGCACGCGGTGATCGTCGCGGATGCCGCCATCGACGATCAGGCCCGTACCGCCGGTGTTGGCCGCGATTGCCGTGCCGAGATTGTCGCCGATAAAGGTCCCGCGCAGCACCTTGCCGAACAGATCGACGACCAATACGTCGTTGGCGACTAAAGTGTCGATGACCCAGCTATTCTGGCCGCCGATCCGACCGTGCCGCTCGCCTTCGGCATTCACGACGCCGTCGAAGTCGGGCCGGTGCGGGATATAGCGGGCCGTAACCGCGCGGCCGACTAGCACGCGGCTTGGGTGCAGGTTGATCCAGTCGCCTTCGAACTGAAACGCATGTCCCTTGCCCATCAGCACTCCCCAGGCTTCCTCGACGGTCACCCACTTCATTCGCTCGACGATATCGTCGTCGACTTTGGGCCGCCCGTTGCGAAAGCGCGGGCCTGTGTACGCGCTCGTTATACTCTTTATTTTGCTCGGTGCGTTGAGTTCAAACGCCATGATCGCTCCTTGGAAAAATAAAAAAATGGCCGCGCATCCTTTGCGGACCGCGACCAAGCTAATACATCTCATCCGAGTGTCAACCCGGCGGAATGGTAGAATGGGGCTAAAAGGGCAGATCGTCGTGGTTGGGGCCGGCTGCGGGGGCAGCGGCGAGTTCATGGCCGTTGCCGTTGACCTCAGCGGCCTCGTCGGCCCGCTCTGCACCGAGCATTTTCATGGTGTTGGCGACGATTTCGGTGGTCTGGCGCTTTTGACCCTGCTGATCTTCCCAAGAGCGCGTTTGCAGCTTGCCCTCGATGTAGACTTTGCTGCCCTTTTTTAGGTACTGACCAGCGATTTCGGCGAGGCGCCTCCACAAGACGATGCGGTGCCACTCGGTGCGCTCTTGGCGCTGCCCGTCCTTGTCGTTCCACGACTCGCTGGTGGCCATGCTGAAGTTGGCGACCTGAGCGCCGCTGGGGGTAAAGCGGGTCTCGGGATCAGACCCTAAGTTGCCGATGAGTAAAACCTTGTTGAGACTCGACATATTATTGCTCCTCTCGGTTGTGCAGGCTGCGATAATCCTGCGTCCACTCGCTGCGCTGACGGCGCTTGCGCGCTTGGGGCGTCTCAATGCCGTAGCGGCGACAGAGGCGGCTGAAGCTGCCCGGGGCAATGCCCAAGGCCGAGCCGGCGTCGTGGTTGCTGGCATAGATCCGCGCGGCGCGTTCGATGCGATCTTTGGCGATAGGCGGCATGAGTTTCTCCTTTTGTGCCAGTTAGGTGAGATAGCGGAAAACGGGAAAGCTCCAGACGACGAAGATTGCTCCTGTACACATCGGCCCCAGTCGGCCAATTTGGCGCTGGGCGCGCTTGTTTTTGCTCAACTCTCGTAAGGCGTGAAACGCAAAAATCGGGTTCATTGCTCTGCTCTCCTATGGCCAGCGTATCAGTTGAGAAGCGGTTTTACCGCGAATACGAAGAGGCTGACGAGGGCGTACATCAGGCCCTGGCTGATGATCTCGCGTCGCATGTGGTTTTGCTCCTTGCGATGAGGTCCTGGGTGCTCGGTTTTCCAACGCAAAAAAGGCCCTTTTTTACTTCGATTACCTGCACAAAAAGATAGTAAACATTTGTGTATAAGTCAAGAAATTTGCCCCCTTTTTTCGACCCGTTTTACGGGGTTTTTCCCATCTGGCCAAAAAACAATAACTTATTGATATAAAAAAACTTTTTCAGTTTAATAAATTTCTATTAAAATACGGCTAAACAAGGATTGCCTCGGCCTGCAAACGCGGTAGTGCCCTGCAGTGCTTCGTTTGTTAGATTATGGGCACTAATGGCATAACGGCTATGAGCCTACGAGAAAGGAGAAAAGCCATGAGTACGGTACTCGTCCACATTGGCGTCCGAGCCACGGACCTCGAAAAAACCATCCGCTTTTGGCGCGACGGCCTCGGCCTACCCGTGGTCTCGACCCACGGGAGCTGCTACGACCTCAGCGACGGTCACCACAACTTCCGAGTCTTCCAGCACAACGGCCCGGATCGCCCGGCCCACGTCAGCGGGATGCTCGACTACCTCCACATCGGCGTGCGGGTGCCCGACCTCGAAGAGACCGGCCGCCGCCTATTGGACATGGGCTATGAAATTTTTTCCGACGGCTTGGGCGGCAAAGAGCCGGTCGATGTCCACAACATCAGCGAAGGGGCCTTTAAGGTCGAAGACCCAGACGGCATTACTGTGGACGTGACGGCCAGCGACGATCAATGGCCTGGTGCGGTCCTCAAATAGCCCGACTACATCTCAATCCTTACCCTGAATCGAGAGGATCTAATGCCAGCCAAAAAGACCAACGTCATTCTCTTCGGCATCGACAGCCTGCGCGCCGATCACATGAGCTGCTACGGCTACCACCGCCAAACCACGCCCCATATTGACCGCTTTGCCGCCGATGCCGTGCTTTTTGAAAAGAACTATTCGGCCCACATTCCCACGACGTCGGCCTACGCCTCTATGCTCACCGGCCTCGATTGTTTCGGCACGAGCGTCGTGGCCTTGCGCCATCGCGGCGGCTTGCCCAAAAAGATCCGCACCCTGCCCGAGATCCTCCGCAGCAACGGCTACAACACTTCGTGCGTGGGATTCTCGGGCAACCCCAGTTCGCGCGGCTTTAACCGCTATTTGGACTACCCAGGTTGGGGATCCTTTGCCGAAGGCCGCAGCCCCAAGGCCGAGAACCTCAATCAAGTCGCCATTCCCGAGTTGGAGCGGTTGGCGCGCTCGAAGAAGCCCTTCTTCCTCTTCTTGCGCCACATGGATCCGCACGCCCCCTATCTGCCGCCGGCTCCCTTTGAGCGGATGTTTTACAGCGGCAACGAATTCGACCCCAAAAACAAGAGCATGGAGCCGGTGTTCAGCTTCAAGCCCTTCTGCGACTTTTTCGCCGATTGGATGCCGCCTGGGGTACGTGACCGCCACTACGTGGACGCCCAGTACGACGGTGCCGTCGCCTATATGGACGCCTGCATCCAGCGCATTCTCACTCGCGTCGAAGAGCTGGGCTTGGGCGACAATACCTTAATCGTCATCAACGGCGACCACGGCGAAACTCTGTACGAGCACGAGTGCTGGTACGACCACCACGGCATGTACGAAAACACGCTGCACGTGCCACTGATCATCCGCCTGCCCGGCAAGTTGCCCCTCGGCAAGCGCGTCGCGGGCACCGCACTACACCAAGATTTGGTGCCCACCGTGCTCAAGCTCCTCAACATCCGCACGGACATCGCATTCGACGGCCGGTCGCTGCTGCCGCTGATCGCGGGCCAAAAGGCCTCCAACTACTCGGATTTTTACATCACGGAATGCACTTGGATGCGCAAGCACGGCTGGCGCACCCCGGAGTGGAAGCTGATGGTCGCGCTAGAGCCGGACTTCCACTTCAAGCCCGAAGTCGAGCTCTACAACTTGGTCGCCGATCCGCTGGAGTTGAAAAACTTGGCTAAAAAAGAGCCGGGGATTGTTGCTGCTCTGAAGGAGCGGATGGAGGCGTGGATCGCCAAGCGCGAGCGGGAGACAGGCGAGATTAACCCGATGTACACCAATTTGCAATGGCACGGCGCGAAGACGCACGAGGGGCCGTTTGAGACTTCGCAACAGGCGTATGACACGCTGCACATTGGTTCGGTGGGTGCGGCAAACAGATTGCAGGCGGGTAACAAAAAGAAATAGTGGCAGCGCCATGCGTTCTTGTGCAGGTTGCGCCCGCTCCCATATTGTCTAGGAGTGGGCGCAACTTATAGAGGAGAGTTACTATGACCACACAACCACAAAACCGCGCCTTCACAGTCAGCGAATACTATCGCATGGCCGAGGCGGACATTCTCACCGAGGAGGACCGCGTTGAGCTTATCGCCGGGCAGATCGTCGCCATGAGTCCCATTGGTAGCCGCCACGCCGCTTGCGTCGATCGGCTGAACAGTCTATTGCATAGCCAGCCAAGGCTAGCCGGTATCGTCCGCGTCCAAAGCCCCATCGCCCTCGACGCGTATTCTGAACCGGAGCCGGACCTAGTGCTGCTCCGTCCTCGCACCGACTTCTACGCAGAAGCCCATCCGTCGGCGGCCGATGTGCTGCTGGCCGTCGAAGTCGCCGATACGTCGGCTGACTACGACCGCGAGGTCAAGCTGCCCCTCTACGCTCAAGCTGGTCTTCCCGAAGTGTGGCTGATCGACCTGCAAAAAGGCCACATCGAAGTGTACGCCCATCCCGCAGACGGCACTTACCAAGAGACCGTCGAAGTCGCTGCCGACGCTACTCTCACCTCGCCGACAGTAGCCGGCCTAGAACTGGCAGCCGCCGACGTGTTGGGAGAATAGCTATGACCACGCAGCCGCAGAAGCGTCCTTTCACGGTCGGCGAGTACTATCGCATGGCCGAGACTGACATTCTCACCGAGGAGGACCGCGTTGAACTTATCGCCGGGCAGATCGTCGCCATGAGTCCCATTGGCAGCCACCACGCCGCTTGCGTAAAACGCCTCAATGTGTTGATGGGAAAAATGGTCGGGGATTCCATGTTGATCGGCGTCCAAGACCCCATCACCCTCGACGCGTACTCATCCCCCGAACCCGACCTAGTGCTGCTCCGTCCCCGCGCCGACTTCTACGCAGAAGCCCATCCGTCGGCAGTCGATGTGCTACTAGCCGTCGAAGTCTCCGACACGTCGGCCGACTACGACCGCGAGGTCAAGCTACCCCTCTACGCTCAAGCTGGTCTTCCCGAAGTGTGGCTGATCGACCTGCAAAAAGGCCATATCGAAGTGTACGCCCGGCCCCACGGCGGTGCGTACCAACAGCGCGTCGAAGTCACAGCCGACGCTACCCTCACCTCGCCGACGATCCCCCAGCTCGCATTGGCCGCCGCTGAGTTGTTAGGCTGACGTTACGCTCCCTCTTTCCACGCCCAATCTAGCCACGGAACAAGCGCTTCGATGTCGCTGTCTTGAAATACCTATGATCAATACAGATCAAATCAAAACAGTACGAGCGGTTCGCGAACTACTTGAAGAAGTAGCTCGTTCTGACAGAAGACTTGTCTATTGGGTTGGCGCAGGAGCAAGTGCATGGGCTGGTTATCCGCTTTGGAATGATCTTTCTGAGATAGCCCATAAAACTTTCTCACGTTATGAATCGGGTTACGATGCCCAATATGGATTGGAGCTTCTCCAGTCTGGTAATTATCCAACCTTCTTTGAAAAAATAAAATCTGCTTCTCCTCAGAAATACAATCGACTAATCAAGGATCAATTTACAATACGGGAACCTACTCCTGTTTATAGTAGGTTTTTATCGGCCGTCTCTTCTATTCAACCAATCCGTCTTATTACCACAAATGTTGACGAGATGCTGGAGAAAGGTTTGGAAGGCGTACAGACAGTACAACGAGATGATATTGAGCAAATCTTAGATCTTAATTCTTCAGATAAATCATATCTTCTTAAGCTGCATGGTAGTGTTTCAGACATTGAATCAGTAATTTTTACCAAGTCTGATTACGATTCTTTTTGGTGCAGCTCTCGTATCTCCGATATCCTTTCTAAGATAGTCGTCGAGTCCTCGTTAGTATTTGTCGGGTACAGCTTGCAAGACCAGTCAGTAGTAGAGCTTCTTGAGTGGTCAGATCAACTCCGTAGTCTTCTTGGAGATGGCCCCCACTTCGCAATACTTCCTCAAGATAACACTCAGTTACCTCCAAGTGTAAGGATTATCGAATACAAACCGATACCTCACAAAGATCACCGAGCCTCGATAACCGTAATTGAGGAATTAGCTGCAGAACGAAAAGGCCAAGCTCCTGATAATAAACCACAAGAAACAGCTTCAAATTTAATAAGCGCACACCTACTCTTTGATATATTTCCTCCAGGAACTTGGAGTACTTCATCTACTGCGGAGGCGACCTCTGGCTCTGGTGATGAAATTTCTGTAATTAATGGACTAGGCTTTAAAAGCGATGAACTAGCTACTCGACAATCAACTGCTCTAAATGATTTGCTAGTTGGTCTCACTTGTTTTGATATTGTTTATGCTCCGTTCACCGCGGTCACAAGACTAATTAAATTACTTGGTGAGCCGCTCTTTATGCATCTCGTGAAGAAGGATGAACTTCGTTTTATTGATTGGGAACGAAAGTTGGTTCTAGTATTCAGATCTAAGGACACCTTGAGGCGAGGTGAACTCAATCTCATTACAGTATACGATCACAAAAATGGACCTCCTCTTCAAGCAATAGATCACCTAAAACGTTGGCTTAAACCTCAAACTGGAAAGGAATCTCAAGCAGAAGAAACCGTCGAAATTATAGCAAACCAAACTATAACTATTAAACAAGAACAAGAACAAGAAATTGTTGGTCGTACTAGAGCATTACTTCTAAGTCCACGTATTAGGGATATGCTTGGTGTGAGCGGAGGAGCTCCTTTAGATCAAATTACACAGTGGAACACATTTCCAGTTCTTCGCCTTGGTCATGTAGTTAAAATTGGCACTGCATGTAATTTATTAGGCCTCGCTTCTGCTAAATTAGACTTTGGTTCTAATGGTTTAGCAGGACCAGCTTTTGCTACATCTTTTGGTCAAGAATGGTCTGATTCAGTTGCGAGTTATGTTTTGTGTGGCACTTTCTCAGAAGATCTCGGTAGGTTAGCAGAATCCGATCCAGCACTCATTGCAGCAGTGCTCAAATTCCGAGAATCCGCTGCGGGCTTACGCCTACGCGAAGAGGTGATGAGGCAAATTGCGGCCTCTGAGGGGGCTGAGGTTCGCGCTTCCGTGAATGCAGGTCTTAGGCAACTTTTGCCAAGTAGTGTAATGGATCAGGCACGGCGTCAGTTCGTTAATCTATATGTCAGTCCTACAAATTTTCAACAACCGAGAGCGATGTTTTGGAATGATACACGTTCAGCGGACCAAGCATTGCGTTTATGGCGCGAACGAAGTCTACGCGAATTGAATGAAATATGCCGTAAAGCCAGTATTTCTCAATATGATCCATGTCCTTGTGGTTCTGGAGAGAAGTTAAAATTCTGCTGCGAAGAGTCATTGAGATCTAATTTACAGAATTAACAGCCTTCGAAGGCTACAAACGGCAGCCTTCGAAAGCTTTATTTATTCCAGTTGACAATTCTCATCCCTCGCCTTTTATCTCCGCAAACGCCCAATCCAGCCACGGGACTAGCGCTTCAATGTCACTGGTTTCCACGGTGCCTCCTCCCCAGATCCGCAGGCCGGGCGGTGCGGCGCGGTATCCGTTGATGTCATAGGCCACGCCCTCTTCCTCTAGCTTGGCGACGAGTGCTTTGACCTTTGCCCGCTGCGCATCCTCGGTTAAATCGGTAAACCACGTATCGGCGATCCGCAGGCAAATCGACGTGCTAGAGCGAATCGCTCGGCGCGCGGGCAAAAACGCGATCCATTCGCTTGCGGCTTCCCATTGCTCTAGCACTGCGAGGTTGGCCTGCGTGCGCCGCACGAGTTCGGGCAAGCCGCCGATGCTTTCGGCCCAGCGCAGCCCGTCGAGCGCGTCTTCCACGCACAGTAGGGAGGGCGTGTTGATGGTGTCGCCCTTGAACAGCGCCTCGTTGAGCTGGCCGCCTTGGGTCATGCGAAAGAGTTTGGGTACGGGCCAAGGTGGCGTGAAGCTGAGGAGCCGCTCGACCGCGCGCGGGCTGAGGCTGAGCATTCCGTGCGCGGCCTCGCCGCCCATGACCTTTTGCCAAGAGTAGGTTACTACGTCGAGCTTTTCCCAGGGCAGATCCACGGCGAAGACCGCAGACGTGGCGTCGCAGATGATTAGACCCGTGCGGTCGGCGTCGATCCAGTCGCCGTCGGGCACCTTCACTCCGGAGGTCGTGCCGTTCCATGCAAAAACCACGTCGCGGTCGCAGTCAACTTGAGACAAGTCGGGCAACTGTCCAAAGTCCGCGTCAAAGACCCGCACGTCCTCTAGCCGCAAGTGTTGGGTGATGTCCGTTGCCCACCCCTTGCTGAAGCTCTCCCAAGACAGGACATCGACGCCGCGGACGCCCAGCAGCGACCACAGGCACATCTCCACGGCACCCGTATCCGAACCCGGCACTACGGCCATGCGGTAATCAGCCGGTACACCCAGTAGCGCACGCGACCGCTCGATGACTTCTTGCAGCTTGGCTCGCCCGACTGCGGCACGGTGCGAGCGTCCTATGACCGCGTCTTTTAGAGCCGCAAGATTCCACCCGGGGCGTTTGGCGCAAGGGCCGGAGGAAAAACAGGGATTTTGCGGTTTAACTGCTGGCTTGGTCATCTACTCGGTCCGCGCCAGCATCCCGCCGTCCACGGTTAATGAAGTTCCGGTGATGAAGGACGCTTCGTCCGAAGCGAGAAACAGCACGGCGTTGGCGATGTCTTCGCCCGTGCCCAAGCGCTGAGCTGGTACCATCTTGGCGTAGCGCACTCGCTCCTCCTCCGGCACTTGTAGGTCGTCCCACAAGGGCGTCAGAATGGCACCGGGCAACACCGCGCAGACGCGAATGTCTGGCCCGTAGTCAATGGCGAGGGTCCGCGTCAGGCCCAAGACTCCGGCCTTGGCCGCGTCGTAGGCCGTGGCCGTGGCAAAGCTGACCAGCGAATGCACTGAGCCGGTGTTGATGATCACGCCGCCTCCGGTTTTGCGCATGACTGGGATGCCGTATTTGGCGGCGAGGAAAATCGCCTTTAGGCCGATGTTTAAGGTGCCGTCCCAATCCTTTTCGTCGAGTTCGGTCGCCGGGCCGTGGCGAAACCATATCGCGTTGTTGTGGACGATATCTACGCGGCCAAAGGCTTCTTCGGTGCGCTCAAACATCTCGATGACTTGGGCGGACTTGCCCACGTCGGTGCGGACGAAAATGGCTTTGCCGCCGTCGGCCTTGATTTTATCGACGACCCGCTGGCCGCCGTCGGCGTTGACATCCACTACGCAGACGGACGCGCCTTCGCGCGCCAGAACTTGCGCGGTGACTTCCCCAATTCCGGATGCCGCACCCGTTACAATGGCCGCCTTACCGGCGACTCGATCTTTGTTCATAGTTGATCTCCTGTGTCAGAAGTTGGGTATGCTGTCTTAAATCACGTCCGCTCATACTGCACCTCCGCCGAACTAAGTATTTCCTCTCGACGCAGCCAGTTGCGGCTGCTTTCGACTCCCTTGAAAGTGTGCAAATCCACTTGCCGACCGAGTATCTTCGACAGCTCGTCCTGCATGGTGATGAACTCCAGTCCCGGTGTCTGATCCGGCTCGAACTCCACGAGTACATCTACGTCGCTTTCGGGCGTGAAGTCGTCGCGCAGGACCGAGCCGAATAGGGCCATGCGCCGGATGTGGTTGCGCTGGCAGAAGGCGGCGATCTCTTCTATGGGGATGTCGATTCTCGCGCTCATGGCTTGTCAGACGTGCAATTGCAAGTCAAACACGAGTTCCATATTGGCCCACCACTCGCCCTCTTTGGCTTCGGGCACCTGCTGCTGAAAAGTTCGCATCAGCTCGTCCCACTCCTTCGCTTTGGGGTTTTGCTCGACGTAGCGCGGGAAGTCGCGGGCTGGATCGAACTCGTCGGTGGCAGTCATGTACATGAACATCCGCTGGCCCAAGAGAAAAATTTTCATGTCGGTGATGCCGACCTCGCCAAGGCCCTGAAGTGGCTCGGGCCAAGGGTCGGCGTGGTATGCCTTGTACTGGGCGATCAGTTCGGGATCGTCTTTCAACTCAAGGGTTAGGCCAAAGTGCTGCATTGCGTTCCTCCTTGGTTTTCAGCGCGATAGGCTGCGGCCAAAAGCGACACGGGATGGACGACGTCTACGGCGGCTTGGGCGCGGCGGACGCCGTACTGGAGTTGGATGGCGCAGCCCGTGTTGCCCGTGGCCACTGCGGTCGCGCCGGTCGCGCATACGTGCGCCATCTTGCGGTCGAGTAGCTGCATGGACAGTTCGGGCTGGGTGATGTTGTAGATGCCGGCGCTGCCGCAGCACCAGTCGGCTTCCACCAGTGGCACGAGTTCCAGATTGGGCACGGCTTGGAGTACCTCTTGCGGGGCTGTGGAAACCCGCTGTCCGTGCTTGAGGTGGCACGACTCGTGGTAGGCGACCTGTTGTGGGGGCATTGCGGCGCGGGGCTGGCGCAAGCCGATGTCAGCGAGCCACTCGTGGATGTCCTTTACTTTTGCGCTCCACACAGCGGCTCGCTCCGCATAGGTGGAGTCGTCGGCTAGCAAGCGGTCGTAGTGCTTGCAGTGCAAGCCGCAGCCGCCGGCATTGACGACGATTGCGTCCAGATTTTCAGCGTCAAAGGCGTCGATGTTGAGCCGCGCCTGCTGCTGCGCCTGTTCGACTGCGCCGTTGTGCGCGTGCAGCGAGCCGCAACACGCTTGGCCTTCCGGCAGCAGCACTTGGCAGCCGTTGTGCTGCAAGACGCATATTGTATCGGCGTTTACCTCGGCAAAGGAAATGTCTTGGACGCAACCGGCCAACAGCGCGACTCGGTAGCGCGGTGCGGGCGGATTGGACTGCTGCAAATCTCGACGGTACAACTGGTCGGTAAAGCACGGGGAAATCTGCGGTGCCAGCGGTTCTAAGTCTCCCAAGCCAAAGGGCAGTAGCCTGAGGAGGCCGCTGCGGCGCGCCAGGGTTTGCAGACCGCTGCGCTGGAATGCGCGCATTAAGCGCGCCACCGTCCGCAGGCGTGTCTGTTTGGCAAAGAGCCAGCCGAGGATCCAACGGCGCACAAAATTCCGCACTGTACCGTCGAGCAGGCCCTGCCGCTCCACTTCGGCGCGGGCGTTTTCAAATAGCGCGGCGTAATCCACGCCGGCCGGACATGCGGTCTGACAGGCGAGGCAGCCGAGGCAGAAGTACATCTCTTCGGCAAAGGTCGTACTGGCCTCTAGCTCGCCATCGGCGATGGCTCGCATCATGGCGATCCGTCCCCTTGGCGAAGAGCGCTCACTCAGGGTCGCGTCGTACGTCGGGCAGGTCGGCAGGCACATACCGCAGTGCATGCACTGCTGGAGGACCGAGTAATCCAAGTCTCGGAGCAAGTTCAGGCCGTCGTCGCTCAATCGAACATGTTCCCTGGGTTTAAGATGCCCTTGGGGTCGAAGGCGGTCTTGACCCGCTTGAGAATTTCCAGCCCCACCGGCCCGAGTTGCCCAGGCAAGTAGGGCTTTTTGGCCAAGCCGACTCCGTGCTCGCCTGTGATGGTTCCGCCCAATTCCACGGCGTGGTCAAAAACCTCGGCCATGGCCTTTTCGACGCGGGTCATTTCCTCGGCGTCGCGCTCGTCGCACAGGAAGGTGGGGTGCAGGTTGCCGTCGCCGAAGTGGCCGAAGGTTCCCACCCGCACTTGGTGCCGCTGGCCGACCTCCTGTACGTAGGCGACCATGGCGGCTAGCTCGCTGCGCGGCACGGTGACGTCTTCCAGCACGACCGTCGGTGCCAGTCGCGCCAGCGCGCTAAAGGCCGTGCGCCGGGCCGCGGCGAGTTGCTGGGCTTCTGCGTCTGAGGCGGCTAGCCGCACGGAACGGGCGCCGCCCTCGCGGGCAATGGCCTCAATCTGAGCGGCCTGCTCGGCGACCTGCGCTGGATGCCCATCTACTTCCATCAGCAGCACGGCCTCGCAATCCGTCGGCAGGCCAATGTTGGCGTGGGCCTCCACGCACTCGATGGTAGTGCGGTCGAGGAATTCGAGGGTGCAGGGGATGATTTTGTGCGCGATAATCGCCGAGACCGTGGCCGCTGCCTGCGTCATCTCGTCGTAGAGGCCGAGTAGGGTCTTTTTGCTCGCGGGTGCTGGGACTAGTTTCAGTGTGATCTTGGTAATGACGCCGAGCATCCCCTCGGAGCCGATGAAGAGGTCTTTGAGCGTGAGGCCGGCTACGTCTTTGACGCATTTGTTGCCGGTCTCTAAAACCTGTCCATCGGCTAGGACCACCTCCAGCCCCATCACGTAGTCGCGCGTCACGCCGTATTTTAACCCGCGCAGCCCCCCGGAATTATTGGCCACATTGCCGCCGATAGTCGAGATTTTGATAGAGCCGGGATCTGGGGGGTAAAACAGGCCGGCGGCTTGGGCCGCGTCGGCGATCTGCTGCGTGAGAACCCCCGGCTGGACGACCATGACTAGGTTGGCCGCGTCTAGCTCTAGGATTTGGTTGAGACGGACCAAGCAAAGCGCCACCCCTCCTTGCGAGGGAACCGATCCTCCGGCCAACCCAGTGCCTGAGCCGCGCGGCACTACGGGTACTCCGCGCTGGTTGCACAGGGCCAAGAGTTGGGCGACCTCCTCCCGACTTTCCGGCAGGGCCACGCAGGCGGGTCGGTGGTGCAGTAGGGCAGTCCCGTCGAAGGCATAGACGCTGCAATCCTCGTCCGAGGTCAACAGTTGGTCTGGACGTAGGAAGGTGCCGAGATCGCTAATCAGGGCGGCGTGATCCATCGCAGGCCTAGACGCGGTAGCTACAATTGGTCGGACAGGTGCTCGGTGCGGTTGAGATATTTGATGACTGTGGTGCCGGGAGCGAGCGCGATGTGGGTGATGCCCGTGTTCTTGTGCGCGTAATAGGAGCCGTCGTCCATTGCTTGGTTGCCTAAGGCCGAAAGCAACAGGCTCATAAAGCCGCCGTGGGTGACGAAGCCGATGCGCGTATTCTCTCCCGCCCGCGCTCGCAAGTCTGCGGCTACGCCGACAGCGCGGCGCTGGGCCTGCTGATCCGTTTCCTTGCCCGCGTCCCACCACCCGTCTTCGCCGACTTCCGCTGACGCGACGCTGGTGGGAAAACGCGCGGCAATCTCCGCCCGCGTCAGGCCGGGATAGCCAACGACTCCCCGCTCCCCGCCGTGGTCGAGGAAAATGCCGCCCATCTCGTGGATAGCTACCCAGATCTCCGACCTATATCCCATTGCCTGTCCGATCGCTTGTGCTGTGTGTAGGGTGCGGATCATTGGACTGCAATAAAGCCGCTCGAAAAAGGGTCGATCCTCTGCGCGTTCGGACGGGGCGAGGTGCAACCCCTCTGCTAGATACGCGGCCACTTGCTCGGCCTGTGCTCGGCCGAGTTCAGTCAGTTCGGGATCGGCGACGCGCTGGCTAACATCGGTCAGCGCGTTATTGGTGGACTCTCCGTGGCGGATCAGAAATAGCTCCATAGCCTCCTCATAAAGTAAGATGGTTATCGGTCAGTGCGTTGTTGGTGGACTCTCCGTGGCGGATCAGAAATAGCTCCATAGCATTCTTGACAGTAGTATGGATAGTGGTTAGTGGTTAATGACCACCTATTACCGAACCACCAATGTTATGGATATTAAAGTAATACAGGGAGCTATTCAAAAACAGGACGCGGACGTCCTCGTGGTCAACCTCTTTGCCGGAGCGCGCCCAGGCGGGGCTACGGGTGCGGTTGACCAAGCCTTAGACGGCCAAATCTCGGCGGCGATTGACTTAGGCGACTTTGAGGGCAAGGCCGGTCAGACCTTGCTGCTGTACACGCACGATCAGATCCCAGCACCGCGCGTCCTCGTCGTTGGCTTGGGCGAGCAGGAGGGTTTTGACCTCGAAAGGGCGCGCCGCGCCGCTGGCACGGCCATCGGTACCCTCGGCCGCTTGGGAGCCAAGAGCGCGGCTACCATCCTGCACGGCACGGGCGCGGGCAACCTGCCCGTTGAGCCGGCCGCGCAAGCTGTGGCCGAAGCCTCGCTGTTGGCGGCCTATCGCTTTGACGAGTACCGCTCGCGCCCCCGTCCGCAGGCGCTGGCTAAGCTGCACATCGTAGAATTTGACTCGACTAAGCTCAAGGAGGCGCGGCGCGGTGTTCGCCGGGGCCGCGCCCTCGCCGAGGCCACTTGCCTCGCCCGCGACTTGGTCAACCACCCCGGCGGCGAAGTGACGCCGGCCTACTTGGCCCGCACGGCCCGCCGCCTAGCCAAAACCCACGATCTGCGCTGCCGGGTCTTTAGCGCGAAGGGCTTGGCCGAGCTAGGCATGGGCGCCCTAGTGGCCGTTGGGCAAGGCAGCGCCAACAAGCCGCGTTTTATCGTCCTTGAACACGGCCCTCGCCGAGGGAAACCGCTGGTGTTTGTCGGCAAGGGCATCACCTTTGACAGCGGCGGCCTCTCGCTCAAGACCGTCGAGGGCATCCGCACGATGAAGGCCGATATGTCCGGCGCTGCTGCCGTCTTGGGTGCGATGCAGGCGGTGGCCGCGCTCGGCCTCAAGCGGCGGGTCGTCGGCCTGATTGCCGCGGCCGAGAACATGCCCTCCAGCACTGCCTTCCGTCCCGACGATGTGCTGCGCACCCTCGCGGGTAAGACCATTGAGATCGTCAGTACGGATGCCGAAGGCCGCCTCGTCTTGGCCGATGCCCTCGCCTACGCCACCCGCTACGAGCCGGCTGCGGTCGTCGATCTGGCAACCCTCACCGGCGCTTGTGTAACCGCGCTGGGGCACCACGCTTCGGGCCTGTTTGCCAACGACGACGACTTGGCGGACCGGCTGCTCGCCGCCGGGGAGCAAACTGGCGAGCGGCTCTGGCGCTTGCCGCTGTGGCCCGAGTACCGCGACCAGATCGACAGCGACATCGCCGACATGAAAAACTCTGGCGGTCGGCCAGCGGGTGCCAGTACGGCTGCGGCGCTTTTGGCCGAGTTCGCCGACTACTCCTGGGCGCACCTCGACATTGCCGGCACTGCTTGGTGCACGAAGGCCAAACCTTATGTGCCGCGAGGCGGCGTCGGCATTGGCGTGCGCCTATTGACTCAACTTGCCCTCGATTGGAGTTCATCATGACTATTCGCACGATCCACGTAGGAACCGGCGGCCGCGGCCGCTGGCCCCTAAACCGCTTCCGCGACCGCACCGACTTTGAAGCTGTCGCCTTAGTCGATGTTAATGAAGAAAACCTCGCCACGGCGCGGGAGACTACCGGCCTAGGCGAAGAGGCGTGTTTTTCTACGCCTGCCGATGCCCTGCAAGCCGTTGATGCAGACGCCGTGGTGGTCATTACGCCACCCGACCTGCACGCCGGTCAGTGCTTGGAGGCGGTCCGCGCTGGCAAGCACGTGCTGGTGGAAAAGCCCTTTACCAAAGACCTCGGCCAAGCGCGGCAGATCGTCGCCGAGGCGAGCGAGCGCGGCCTCAAGGTCGCCGTTACTCAAAACGCCCGCTACTATCCGCCGGTCTTAACCATCCGCCGATTGCTGCAAAGTGGCGATTTGGGTCAGCCTTCCTTTGGCCTGATGACCAAATACGGCTGGCGTCCGCGCGTTCACCATTCGGGCGCGGACCAACACGCCTACTTGTGGGAGCGCGGTATCCACGACTTCGATCAATTGCGCCACCTGCTCGACTCTGAGCCGCGACGGTTGTTCTGTCATAGTTTCAATCCGCCCTGGAGTCCGTACAGCGGCGGCGCGGCCATCGACGGCTGGATCGAGTTCCACAACGGCACTACGTTCAGTTTTCAGTGTACCTTTGCTACCCATAAAGGTGGTTCTAGCTGGCGGCTGGATTGCGAGAAGGGCACGGTCGAAGAGGTCTCCGGCGGCTTGGCGATTCGGCGGCCTGGGGCCGATGCAGACGAGATCATACCGATGGACGAAAATCCCCATCCCGAGGAAGTCCTTTTAGACGGCTTCCGCGACTACGTGCTCAACGACGTGGAGCCGCCCTTCTCCGGCCCGCGCAACCTAGCCACGGTGGGCCTGATCAACGCCTTAGGAGCCTCGTCAGAGCAAGGCGTTGTGATCGATTTCGACGAGTACATGGCCGGATAGAGCAATGGACGAACAGACCGCCCGCAGCCTACACCAAGACTCCTTAGTCATCGATTCGCACAACGACAGTATCGTCGCTCTGATCCGTCGAGGTATGTCCATAGACGGCGCACAGCGCGCTGATTTTCACCAGCGCGACGGGGCTGTCGCTTATTTGCGCCAGTACCAGCCACCGGGCGATGGCGTTCAGCTCGACTTGCCCAAGGCGCGCGAGGGCGGGCTAGACGCGGCGTTTTTCGCCGTTGATTGCACCCGTCCTTGGGGCAACCACTTGCTCTACTGCATGGATGCCTTGGGCCATTTTTTGCAGGAGGTGGAAGAGCACAGCGAGGGTATTGCCGTGGCGCGCTGTGCGGCTGACATTGAGCGCGCCCGCGCCGAAGCCCAACTAGCGGCCATACTGGCAGTGGAAAACAGCGATGCACTGGAGAAAAGCCCTCACATCCTGCCGCTGCTCTACCAGTTGGGCGTCCGCGCCATGACCCTCACCCACAGCACCCGCTCTTGGGCTGGAGATGGCTGCGAGGTCGCAGGAGGTGGCGGCCTGACCGGCTTTGGCCGCCAGCTACTGGAGCAGATGAACGAACTAGGCGTAGTCGTCGATGTCTCCCATCTCAACGAGCCGGGCTTTTGGGACGTGGTCCAAGCGGCCCAAGCTCCTTTTATGGCCACCCATAGCTGCTGCCGCGCCCTCTGCGACCACCCGCGCAACCTCCGCGACGATCAACTGCGCGCCCTCGCCGAAAAGGGCGGGGTCGTGGCCATTACGTTTGTCCCGGACTTTATCGACGCGCACAACCCCACTTTCGACGGCCTGCTCGACCACATCGAACACGCGGTGGCCGTCGCTGGCATCGACCACGTCGGCTTGGGGTCGGATTTTGACGGCGGCGGTCTGCTGTTGGAAGACGCGACCTGCCTTCCGGACATTGCGGTGGGTTTGGCCAAACGCGGCTATGCCGAGGCCGATATTCGCAAAATCCTCGGCGCGAACCAACTGCGGTTCTTGCAACAGGTCATCGGCTGAGGCCATAGAGCGCCCCGAACTTCTCCCACAAGTAGTCGATGAAGTAATCGGCACTCAGCTTTGCGCTCGTCACCTCTTCGACCAATTCACTCGCCGTTGCCCGCGAGCCGCGGGCGTGGATTTTCTCGTTGAGCCAAGTTTTGAGTGGCCCGAGTTCGCCTTGCGCGATCTGTGCTTCGAGGTCGGGCAAGTCCTGGTGGGCTTGGTGAAAAAACTGGGCCGCGTACAGATTTCCCAGTGTGTAGGTTGGGAAATAGCCCAGTAGGCCGCAGGACCAGTGCGTGTCTTGGAGAACGCCGAGAGCGTCGTCGGGCGGACGGATGCCCAAGTATTGCTCCATCCGCTCGTTCCACACCTCGGGCAGTTCCGCCACGGCGACCTGCCCTTCGATCAGGTCACACTCCAGTTCAAAACGCAGCAGGATGTGGAGGTTATACGTCACCTCGTCGGCCTCGACCCGGATCAGCGAAGGCTGGACTTGATTGACTGCCGCGTAAAAGGCGTCTAGATCGACCGCGCTGAGCTGCTGGGGAAAAAGCGCTTGTAGCTTGGGCAGGTAGTGCGTCCAGAAGGCTTTGCTGCGGCCGACCATGTTCTCCCACAGCCGCGATTGCGACTCGTGGATGCCCAGCGAGACGCTCGCGCCGGCCGGAGTGCCGATCGCGTCGGCGGGCAGGCCCTGTTCGTACAGCCCGTGCCCGGCCTCGTGGATGGTGCCAAAAAGCGAGCCGGGCAGCCAATCGGCGCTGTAGCGCGTCGTCAGCCGCACGTCGTCGCGGGACGTGCCCGCGCAAAATGGATGCACCGCCAAGTCGAGCCGTCCGGCCTCCAGGTCAAAGCCCATGTCCGCTAACACCTGTTGTCCCAAAAGCTCCTGTTGCTCGATGGGGTATTCTTGGTCGAGTACGCCCCGCGCTGGGTACTTCCCGGTGGCGGTGATTTGTTCGACTAGTGGTACGAGTTGTTCTTTGAGCTGGGCAAAGACCGGGGCGATTTCCTCGGCTCGCGCATAAGGCTCGTACTCGTCGAGCAACGCGTTGTACATCGCGCCTTCGTACCCGACTCGCTCGGCGACTTCCTTTTTGAGCGCGACTATTTTCTCCAGCCAAGGCTGGAAGAGCGCGAAGTCCGATTTTTCTCGCGCCTCGATCCAAGCTTCGTGCCCCAAGGACTCGGTCTGGCTCAGCTCGACGACCAGCTCCTTGGGAAGCTTGAGCGACCGGCTCTGCTGGCGGTCGATTTCGCGAACGTTGACGGCTGCATCGCCTGTTAGATCGGCGTCTTTGAGGTCGGCTACGAGCGCGACCAATTTCGGTGCGGTGAGCCGCTCGTGGTACAGACCGGCCAAGGTCCCCATCGCTCTGGCCCGCATGGCCGCGCCGCGCGGCGGCATATAGGTCTCTTGGTCCCAACTCATCAGCCCCTGCGCGTGGTGTATGTCGGCCAGCTCGTGGAGGCGTTCTACAAAAGCGTCATACGTTCTGCTCATGGCATTGCCTTTCCGTGCGTTAATTAAACGGTTGCTCGCATGTGAATTTTTGTGTGTCTTCTGTCCATCAATCTATGACCCCATCATCCGCGGAGGCTCCCATGAAGATCACCCACGCTGAAGCCATTGCTCTTAATATCCCCTTTTACGCCGAGCACGTCACCCGCGCCATGCAGCGCGCCTCTACCCACGACGAGCGCGTGTGGGTTGTGCGCTTGGAGACGGATAACGGCCTAGTGGGCTGGGCCGACAACCACGGCCAGCCATCGGTCGATGGCCTCGTCGGGCAAAACCCGGCCAGCCTGATAAACCGCGACGATATTGGCTTTGGCCCGCAAGTCGCTTGCCTCGACCTAGTGGGCCAAGACAACGGCGTGCCCGTACACGAACTACTCGGCGTCAAGCTCCGCGACCGCTGCCCCATATCTTGGTGGGACATAGATATGCCGCCCCAAGACTGGGTCGCCGAGGCCGAGGAATCGCTAAGGCGCGGGTACACCACCTTTAAGATGAAGGCCCGCCCGTGGCGCGACATTATCGCTCAAACCGATGCGGTCGCCAAGGTCGTTCCGGCCGACTACAAATTCGATGTCGATTTCAATGGCTTCTTGCTCAACCAAGCCAAAGCTGAAATCACCCTGCAAAAGCTCGACGAAAACCCCAATGTCGGCATGTACGAAAGTCCGTTTTACCTGCACTCGGACGTGGATGGGGCGCGGATTTTGCGCGAGCGGGTGCGCAAACCCATTGTCGAGCACTACCAAGACCAATATCTGCGCAACGACTGCTGCGACGGGTTCGTCATCGGCGGCGGCGCGACCGATACCCGGCGGACGGCAACGCTCGCGGCCGCCCACAACAAGCCTTTTTGGCTCCAACTCGTCGGCGCTGGCTTGACCACTACTTATGCGGCCCACCTCGGCTCGGTGCTCTCGCACGCCCAACTGCCCTATATCACCTGCCACGAGCTGTGGGAGGACGATCTGCTGCAAGAGCCTATTGAGGTCCGCGACGGCTATATGCCGGTTCCAGACGCGCCCGGCTTGGGCGTCGCCGTGGATGAAGAGGCGATTGCAAAGTACCGCGTGGATTCCGCAGAGCCGACGCCCACGCAACACTACATGGCCCAAAAGCGCATTCTCCGCGTGTACTGGCCGGGTGACGGCAAAGAGCGAGAGTGGGAATTTACTGCTGAAGCCCACTATCAGCAGGCCTTCTACGCTGGCAACATCCCCGGCTTTGAGCAAGGCGTCGATTTGGAAGTGATCGAGGACGACAATAGCGCGGCCTTCCAAAAGCGACACGAGGCTCTGTTGGCGCAAGGGCGCTAGTCGCGCTGCCGAGCGATCGCTTCGTAATCCGTCAGCGCGTAGCCGATGCCCACGTAGTCGAGCAGGTTGAGCAGCGCCCGCAGCGCGACCCCAAATCCATCGACACCGCTGAAGCCGCCGAACTGTCCGCCGCCCTTTAGGTGCGGCTCTAGGTCGAGGAACACGCCGGGGACTCCTTTCTGCTTCAACTCGTGTTCTAGGGCTGGGACGCGAGTGCGGAAGTCGCGCAATATGGCCTCGTGCGCGGAGTCGCCGCGGTCGGCGGGCACGAAGTTTTTGAGCCGCTCCTCGTCCACGACGCCCTCCCATTGGAGAGTTGGGTCGATCTTGTAGTCCTTGATGTGCATCCAGCCAATCCCCTCGCGCATCGCGTGATACTCGGCTAGGGTTTCGACCGGGGTGAAGTTTTGGCTCGACAGATTGCCGCCGTCAAAAATCAGGCACAGGTTGGGGTGGTCCACCATCTCGTAGAGTTTCTGTAGGAGTTGCCCGTTCTGGCCGACGAGGTTGGCCTCGACCTCCAGGCCGAAAATGGCACCGCCCCGGCTGCAGACCTCGGCGATTTGCGCCAGCCGCTCGGCCGCCGGCTCTACGTAATTCGCTGGATCCTCGCCCTGGGGGTGGTAAAACGAGAACCCGCGAATCAGCCGCGTCTCGAACTCGCCGGCCAGATCCACGGCCCGCTGCACGTCCTGTTGCAAGTATTGGTCGAATGGGATGTAGGCATTGGCCGAGCCGTCTTCCACATCGAGCAGCTTGACCTTGCCAATCGGCGAGCCGATTGAGGCCACTGCAATCCCGAATTCGCCGTGTAATTGGCGTAGCCGCGCTATCTCGGGCTGCGTTAGCTGCATCACGTTTTTGACGCCCTGTCCCACATCGACAAAGCGCAAGCTGTAGTGCGACATGCCCAGCGTTGCGAGCATGGCTAGCTGGGCTTCGGCCTTTTTGTCCTCCGGTCCCTCGTCGGCAAAGCCGCTGATGATCACCTTGGGTGTTTCGCGCATGAGATTCTCCTAAGTGTAGAGCTTGTACAGACCTTGACAAAATTCACCTTCACTGCTGTCTTAGGGCTTCTTGCAACCCAACCCTATAGAAGAAACTAAGCATGAAACCGCTATATCGCCTCAATGTCATTCCCTCTCTGCCCGAGCAACTGACGCCGCTGTGGGAGCTGGGGCATAATCTCTGGTGGAGTTGGAGCAAGGAGACCATCCGCACCCTCTACCAGATCGACCCGGAAGTATGGGTCGAGAGCCAGCGCGATCCCTTGCGCTTTTGGAGTCTCCTGCGGCCGGACCAGCTCGACGCCCTAATCGACGACGAGCAACTGCGGGGCCGCATCGAGCGCGTCGTCGAGCAATTCGAGGGCTATTTGTCCCAGCCGACTTGGTTTGGCCAGACGCACGGCGAGAGCCAGTTACAGGTTGCGTACTTCTCGGCGGAGTTCGGCCTGACCGAGAGTCTGCGCATCTATTCCGGGGGGTTAGGCGTGCTCTCCGGCGATCACCTCAAGGCCGCTAGCGATCTAGGCGTTCCCCTCATCGGGGTCGGCTTGCTCTACCGCGAGGGTTATTTCCGCCAAGCCCTCAACGCCGATGGCTGGCAGATAGAGCGCAACCCGGAAAACGACTTCTACCAGATACCCGTGCAGCCGGTCCACGGCGGCGATGGAGAGCACCTGAGCATTGAGGTTCCCTTTGCCCACGGCATGGTACAGGCGCGGATCTGGCAGGTGCTGGTGGGCCGGGTGCGGCTCTATTTGCTCGATACCAATCTCGACGAAAACGCCCCTGTGGACCGCGATATTACCGCCCGTCTCTACGGCGGCGACGCGGCCATGCGGATCCGGCAGGAGATCCTCCTCGGCATCGGCGGTCTGCGCGCCCTGCAAGCCGTGGGCATCGAACCCACTGTCTGCCACATGAACGAGGGGCACTCGGCCTTTTTGGCGCTAGAGCGGATTCGCCGACTCATGGCCGAGCACGGCTATTCGTTTGCCACGGCCCGCGAGGCCAGCATCGTGGGCAATGTGTTTACCACGCACACCCCGGTCGCGGCAGGCAACGACTGGTTTCCCGCGCACTTGATCGAGGCGCACTTGGGTTATTTCCGCGAGTGGCTCGGCCTGTCGCACGAGGAATTTATTGGCTTGGGCCGGGTTGACCCCCGCGATCCCCACGCCGACTTCTGCATGACGGTCTTGGCGCTCCGGCTCTCGGGCCGAGCTAATGGCGTCAGTCGCCTGCACGGCGCGGTTAGCCGCCGCATGTGGCAGGGCCTGTGGCCCGATTTCTCAGAGCACGAAATCCCCATTGGCCACGTCACCAATGGCGTCCATATCCACACGTGGGTTTCGCTGGAAATGGCCGAGCTGTTGGACCGCCATCTCGGCGACGTCTGGCGCTTGGTATCGACCGACGAGCGGGACTGGGACCCGGTCTATCGCATCCCCGACCGCGAGCTGTGGGACACGCACCAGCAGCGACGCAAGCGGCTGATTGACGTAACTCGCCATCACCTGCGCCAGCAGATGCAGGGCCAGGGCGTGGCGGCGGCCAAAATTGAGCAGACCTTAGCGCGGCTCGACCCTGAGGTGCTGACTATTGGCTTTGCTCGCCGCTTTGCCACGTACAAGCGCGGCAACCTGATTTTCCGCAATATCGAGCGGCTCAAGGCTCTGTTCTCCGACTCTCAGCAGCCCGTGCAGATTCTCTTCGCTGGCAAGGCCCATCCCCACGATGACGCGGGCAAGGAGCTGATCCGCCAAATCGTCCACCTCGCGCGGCAAGCGCCCTTTAATGGCCGGATTTTCTTTTTACAAGACTACGACATGAATCTCGCTCGCTACTTGGTACAAGGGTGCGATGTCTGGCTCAACAATCCCCGCCGCCCCTTGGAGGCGTCGGGTACGTCTGGCATGAAGGCTGCGGTCAATGGCGTGCTCAACGTCAGCGTATTCGACGGCTGGTGGGACGAAGCCTGCGACAACCACGCTGGTTGGACCATTGGCCGCGGCGAGGACTACGACGACGATCAGTACCAAGACGCAGTCGAGTCCAACTCGCTCTACGACCTGCTAGAGACCGAGGTGATTCCGCTGTTCTACCAGCGCGATGCGGAGGGGTTGCCCGGCGGTTGGATCGCCCGCATGAAGGAGACCATTGCCCAGCTTGTGCCGCAGTACAACACGCACCGCATGGTGCGCGAGTACGTCGAGCGGTTCTACTTGCCTGGGCAAGCTCGCTTTGCGGAATTGGCGGCTGACCGCGAGCGGGTTCAGCGGCTGACGCATTGGAAGTCGCACGTGCGCTCCAAGTGGGCGCAGGTCGAGATTGGCGCGGTGGACGCTGAATTTCCTCGGCTGCTCAAGGTGGGGATGAAGGTGCCGTTGCGCGCCGCAGTGACTTTGGGCGAGCTAACGCCAGAGGATGTCCGCGTCGAGATCTACGCCGGCCGCCTCAACGCCCAGCGCGAGTTTGCGCAGACCGAGGTGTATCCGCTGGAATTGGATGGGCATAACGGCGATGGGACTTACCACTTCGTCGGCACCTTCACGTGCGCGGCGGCTGGGTCACACGGATACACTCTGCGCGTGGTGCCTTCGCATCCCGACTTGCAAAATCCCTTGGAGATGGGGTTGGTTCACTGGGCGCAGGGGTAAGGGACGCACGCGTGAAAGTAATAAGGCCGCATCTTATTGATCTCTGCATTTCTAATGGAATGGTGCCTCATTCTTGCTTCTACCCAGACCGTATTGCTTTAGATATGCCCTCAATAGTTATTATGACTTAGACGATTTTAAGGCGACGAACGCGTCCTAAAATGGCGTCCGTGTCTCTTGACGCAGAATGATAAGTGGCGTAGGTTGTTATTTGTGTTGTTTGTTTAATGGACTCTATAGCCAAACAGGATATCTCATAGTGATACTTGAAGATCAAATAGAAATTCTGCGGAGAAATTTACCTGAAATTAAGAGGCAAAAATTTTGCTTACCATTAATGGGCGGAATCATTGATACGGAAAAGGTATATGAATTTATATCACTTATACATCCTGCCAGAGACATTTCTACGATGATCTATAGAGCCGATCCGTCGGAGAAAAAACTTACTCCAGACTTGCGTAATTGGTCCTTACGATCCAGGGATACATTTGGCGACATAAAAACTATTCAATTGAAATCCTTTTTAAACATGATAGTTCATTCATTTTATATATATAGGGGGCGTTGTTGCATGAAAGCTGTGTTCGGGTCTTGAAATGAGTCAGGCTCTTCGGTTAGATTGGTTCGTGGTTTCCAGCAAGAAACACGTTCCTTTCTTCCCAAAGAGCCTGTGATGAGCAAAGTATCTGGCAGTTCGCCCTCGGTCAAGTCGCAACCGGTGTATCGGGTTAAGAATTGGTCGTCGTATAATCGGGCGTTGGTGGCTCGTGGTAGCCTGACGGTGTGGCTGGACGATGGTCTGTGGAAGCAATGGTATGCTCAGGGGCCATCGCAACGGGGTGCTCAGTTTGTCTATTCGGATCCAGCGATTGAATGGATGTTGACGATGCGGGTGTTGCTTGGGTTGCCGTTGCGCCAGACGCAGGGGTTTATCCAATCGCTGTTGGACTTGATGGGGTTGGCCTTGGCCGTGCCGGACTACTCGACCTTGTCGCGTCGCCAAGGGGCCTTGGCGGTGGAGTTGCCGAAAAAGCAGCCCGATAGCCCGGCTAGCCCGATGCACTTGGTAGTGGATTCGACGGGTTTGAAAGTCTATGGCGAGGGCGAGAGGAAAGTCCGTCAACACGGCTGGACCAAACGGCGCACGTGGCGCAAACTGCATGTGGGGGTCAACGAGGCCACCGGCGAGGTGGTCGCGCAGACGTTGACGTCCCATCGGATCGATGATGCCTCGCAGGTGGCCCCTCTGTTGACCCAAGTCGACGAGGCGGTGGAGGCGGTAGGCGGCGATGGGGCCTATGACAAACAGAAGGTGTTCGACGCCTTGGCCACGCGGAGTGATCCCTCGATTCGGCCGATCATCGCACTGCGCAAAGACGCTACAATCCATCAGCATGGTAATTGTAAGGTCCCCCCGTTGGCGCGCGATGAAATCCTGCGGGCCATACGACGAAAGGGACGCAAGGAGTGGAAACAGGCCAGTGGCTATCATCGACGCTCGTTGGCCGAAACGCAAATCTATCGCTATAAGCACCTCATCGGCGACAAGCTGAAGGCGCGTAGCTGGATCAACCAACAGGTCGAAAGTCGCCTCGGCTGTGCCCTCCTCAATCGAATGATCCATGTGGGCAAACCCCAGTCGTATCGAGTAGAAAAAATCAACTGAACAAAAAACAACATTCGACAATGATGCCCCAGATATGATTCATGCAACAACGCCTATATAGGGAAAACGATGTTATAGATGTTTCTGATGATTCTGGAAAAAGACGCATAGTTTCATACGATTTGTTTACAAGTAACATTGAACGACTTATTCTTAATCCCGATCAAATGCTCTTGGTGACTTGCGGTTTTTCCGAAAATGAGATTATTAACAGGCAAAAGGATATTATTTCAGGAAAGACAAATTCATCGGGATTTATTACTGCTATTCCTGATGTTGTTCAATATAATTTTCTTAATCTATTCCGAGACAACAAGTTTCCCCAATTAAAAAATCATATATGGAATAAATTTTTTTCTTCACAATCAAAACCTTTAGTTGATAGACAAACAGTAGAAGATCAGCCATTTTCCATGTCATTTAAAAAATCAATTATTTGGAAAATAGGATGGAGAAAAGGAGATGTCTTTTCGGAATCATGGGTAAATATCCTAGACTTAATCCAAGATATTTACAATTATTATTCTGGCTCAAAAAAAACATCCCACACATAATTATATTATCCCGAGAATAGAAAGCGGGCCGCTGGCTCCTTGCAAAGCAATCCACTATCAAGAAAATCGTTATGACTGATAAACACTGCTCTAATGCCTTCGATTCTGACTTCAATGGGATCAAAGGGTTGACGTGGTTACCCTGGGTCGGGCGACGTTTCTCGAAACGTCCTCAGGGTGTCCGTCTCCTCATCGTAGGGGAGTCGTGTTACGACTGGCCCGAAGAAGGCGGGGGCAAAGATGCTCTCCAAAAGCCCAAATTTACGCGGCGTATGGTGTCCGAACACGCGATCACTAGGAAACGACGGAGCCCTACCTTTGCCAATCTCGCACTTCTACTCCTCGGAACAGGCCAGTATGAGCGAGAACGGTTCTGGAGAGACGTAGCATTCTACAATTTGGTTCAACGGCCCATGTACGATCGTTGGGAGCGTCCAAATGGGGAAGATTTTGTTTCGGGGTGGAGCACATTTACGGATGTTATTCGTATTCTAAAGCCGAGTCATGCTCTTTTCATCGGGGTTTCAGCGTTCAACTTCTTCAGCTACTCGATGAACGGACAGAACGCTGATTTCACGGAGGTTCAGTGGGCTGAGCAAGTCGGTCGAACCTACGGACGCAAGGCTTCCATCTCGACTGGATCAGAGGTGGTAGCTTTGATTGGTGTGCAACACACCGGCAAGTTTTTTTCTTGGTACCGTTGGAGGGATTACCTCGGAAGGCATCACAGGGACCTAACCGCCTTTATTGATGCTGAAGGCTATACAAGAGAGAGGCTGGCATGGACTTATTGAGGAGGCAAATGAATATGCCTATCAAGCGGGAAGAACTGGACAGGCGGGAGGTCGATTTCTCGGACGTGGCCTCTGGACGACGGCTGCCGCCGGTGCATCCCGGCGAGATTCTGCGCGACGAATTTCTGACGCCCATGGAAATCAGCGTGTACCGACTTGCCCAAGCGATCAAGGTTTCGCGTCCGCGACTGAACGATATTGTGCTTGGACGCCGGGGGATCACGACCGATACTGCGCTGCGCCTTCGTAGTGGTACATTTTGAAAATAATTCCGTGGCCTAAAAAATTAAGCCCAGACTCTCTGCAGACTGTACCTCCTGCCGTTTTTCTGGTCTTGAAACAGACCCTATGTGCCGTAGCCGTGTGTCGCCCTCGGTAAATTTCCTCTTGATGTTACTACGGCAATGCCGTAATTAAGATCATGCACACGGTCATCGAAACACCGACTTTCATCAGCAAATGCCGTCGCTACCAGATAAGCGACAGCGACCGGGAGGCTATCATCGACTTTGTCGCCAATAATCCCGATGCCGGCGACGTAATCAAAGGATCAGGCGGTGCTCGCAAGCTCCGGTTCGCCGCGCCGGGAAGAGGAAAGAGCGGTGGATACCGAGTGGTGACTTTTTACAGTGGCCAAGACATTCCTGTGTTTTTGCTGTCAATCTTCGCTAAAGGCGATAAAACAAACCTGACCGACTCGGAAGTTAGTGTTTTGCGGACTGTGTTGCGCACACTGGCAGACGAATACCAACGGAGGACCCAACCATGACCAAGGCTGGAGAGGAACTTATCAAGGCCGCAACGGAGGCTCTGGAAATCACGCACGGCCAAGCAGACCCAGAAAGCTACCGCGTCCACCTCCCCGACGAGATCAACGCCCGCTTGATCCGCTCGCAACTGAACATGACTCAGGACGTATTTGCCCAGACCTTTGGTATCGACATCCGCACCCTTCAGGAGTGGGAACAAGGCCGGCGGATTCCCAGTGGTCCGGCGCAAGCACTTTTGAAAATCATCTACCGGGAGCCAGAGGCTGCTAAGAGGGCGGTAGTGAGGTAGTGGTGTACTTTACGCCCATGGAAATCAGCGTGTACCGACTTGCCCAAGCGATCAAGGTTTCGCGTCCGCGACTGAACGATATTGTGCTCGGACGCCGGCGGTATCACGACCGATACTGCGCTACGCCTTGGGCGCTACTTCGGCATGACGCCTGAGTTCTGGATCAATCTTCAGACCCGCTACGATCTCGATGTCGCCGAGCGCACGACGCGTCGTCAAATCGAGCGAGAGGTAGAGACGCATGCTGCTCTGGACGGGGAATTAGGCGGTAAACGGCAGTAAGGAAATTACCATCACTGGACACACATCAATATATTATCATTGCCCTTACGCATGAGGGGAGACTGTCTCCGGGTCTCCCGCTCGAATACAATAGCCTGTCCTCGGACAGGTAAATAGACGGGACTATCCGCAGAATCCCTTATGCGTAAGTGGCAGGGCCCGGTCAGTCGCCGGAATAAACAAAAACCCACATCTACTAATCAGCACAGGATTAATTTTGATCGAGGCCATTGTCGGAGCAGTTATAGGAGCTATTGTCACCGTTATACTTACGAGAACTCCTGTTCCTAAACTTCGACCTCTTACCTGTAAAGTACTTAGAAGGCATAAATATAAACGTAGCGAGAGCGGAGCATTGGGAGAGTGTATAAGGTGTGGTAGATATGCATGGATGGACTTATTAATTAGCAAAAAACCAAAAAAGAAAAAGCGCCTATCTACTCGGCTTCTTAGGCTGTTTGCCGGATTGATTATCTTGATCTTTTTGATCTGGCTTTCTCTGTTTGCTCGGTAACGGCGTTTCAAGACACCGCTTAAGCGCATTATTAAATACTTTACGTTTTCTTGACATGGTTATCCCTTATAATATGATAAGGGATAGCGGGTACGCGCGTATCCGCCATCTTGAGGGGGTGCCTCTCCAGCGGGAACCCAACCGCTGCGAAGCCATGTGATCGACGGGGCGAAGGGGCGGGCCGCCAAAACCCGTCTCTTGTATTTTTATAAACATTCTCGACAAGGAGACACAACTATGAGTTTATCTCGTCACGATTTTAAGGTGAGGCAAGTTGCACAGTACTACCAAAACCAAGGTTATCAAGTTCAAGCGGATATTAACGATGGGCCTTGGAATAAACCAGATTTAATACATGGGTGTTACCCTGATGTGATAGCAACGCTAATAGGCCCATCTGCAAAACATAGAGGCGAATTTATAGCAATCGAGACAGTCATAGTTGAAGTCGAGACTGAACTATCAAAAGACGAAGATCATTCTAAAAGACAACAAGAAGCGTTTTCAAGATATGCACAAGAGAATGACAATGTATATTTCAAACTTGTAATAGCATAGCGGCAGGAGGTACTGTTACCCTCACCTTTCGTCAAGTTTTGTGCCACGTTAAACGCTTGACTCTAAATCAGGCGTCCCTGAACATGACGGCAACCGCTGTCGCTAGGGTTGACAGGTGCAATACCTCCCCCGCTATGCCTTACTGCCGCTTTCCGCCTAATTCCCTCTGGACGCGACGGCCCTAGATTGATGGGCGATATTCACGCTCGACCAATCCCACCTTTCGCTTGGCTGCCCAAACGGTGTTGTAGAGCAACAGCGCGATTGTCGTCGGTAGTGGGTTACTTTGAACTTGTGGGTATAAAAAGGCTCCCTTGGCACTGTTCTTGCCGAGGGGGCTTGCTGTAGGGAAAACGGAATACTTAGCTCACAGCCCTGATCTTGTGCTTGACGCTCTTCGGCCCATCCGAAAATGAGATCATCATCCCGCCTTTATACTCGATCCACCAACCGGGGCGAGAGGATTGTGGCTGCTCTGACAAACACGCAAGGCTCATTATGACTTTGTAAGGGTCGTCACTCAGCCGCTCTAACAGCTTTTCGTATAGGTATAGCGCACACTCGGTCACGATTAGGTGTGCATAGCGGATTCCACAAATGGTGATGGCATTCAGGATATGGGGGGCTGGCTTCATCGCCGCCCTGAAAGCCTGTTCACCTTCGATGGCGGCTAGGCGTCCGACGTCAATAGAATGCGCTCCCTCAAAGTTCGCTACGGTCCGAATCATCTCCTTTAGTGAAATCCCTTTCCCATCGAACATCACGACCTGCTGGCCTAACCAATCGTCGCAGCTTAAACCGGAGCCGGCACCTGCGTGAAATAACTGGTCGGCGCTCACCGGCCAAGCTGTTTCTTTAGACGGTACTCCCGTCCAGTCCGCCGCACCCGGTAGCGGCCACTCTATGAATATCTTTACCTCATGCGGCCCCGCACTGAACTGATTGGTTTCTTGGGGTTCCAGCGTATCGTCGTCTAATTTCGTCCATTCTACGACCATATCAGAGCAACCGAAGCCGACCTCAATCTCTCTCCGTCTGTCTTGGGGAATCTTACGCAACCGATCAAACTGCAACCCGACTGATTTTAGGATGCTATCATCGAGCAACCGGGTCTCGCGCCTGTCGTGGTCTCCTATGACGGTTTTTCGGAGGAACACCGAACAGAGCCGTGCTAATGATGCGAATAAGTCTAGCACATGCCCCCGCTGGTTTCCATCGCACGCGCCGGATAACTGACTATTCAGCCCGTCGATTCCTAGTCGTAGGTCGGCCATTGCGCCCTTGATCCGAGCCATCTTATCCTGCTGCATGCCGCCAATCAAACTGCCCCTCACCGGCATTAATCTTACTCCACGTTCCTTGGGACTCTTTTGAAGAGCGGCAACAATCTTCTGGAGTTGAGTTACAGCAAGCTCTCTGCTCTCAAAAGCAAAATAAAAATTCTTTGACGCCCCGCTCGAATCATATACGATTCGGCCCTGATCGTTAAGTACCGGGACAGCCTGTATTTTTAAGATGAAAGTCTCATCGTTAGGGCTTTGAAACGGTACGATGTTTTTCATCCCATAAACAAGGTCATCGGGCTGTAGTATATCGCTGTCCTCCATCGTCTGGCTCCTTTACGGTAGGATTATTTGGGGGGACTTCCCCATTCGGTCACCCTGTGCGTCTCGGTAATGGGCTAATTTGAAAAATGAAGTAGTGGTTCACTTAAAAAATAATCGGCGATGGCTTTGGTCTGGCCAGACGCGCTTCCCGAGATCAACAGTAGTCTGCCCAACCGCAAGTTCTGCGCCTAACTTTGGCGGTTTAGGGCGAGATTTCAAACTGAATCACTATCCTCTGAAGGTTGTTGGCTCGTCGTCAGTGAATCGGCAAGGGTGGCTATGATGGATTTCTCGTCCCGTTTCGACAGCCTCCCAATTTTGCGTACCACCGATTTATTATCGAGCGAGAAAAGCTTGAGGCGGATTTTGCAAGGCACATTGAGGCCGGCTTCCTGCCAATCCTCAATGACTACATCGCTTGGCCATTTGTTTTTCGTGCTCGTAATCATGGCGAAGATCGTTTGCTTGTGAACCTTATTGAAGCTCACTGAAGAGACAACTAGCGCTGGGCGGCGTTTCTTTTCATTGAGGTCTGCGAAGGGGAAAGGAACGACGACTACGTCGAATGGATCAAAGGTCACGCCAAGCCTCCTCATCTTCTGGGGAAGTCCATTCTTCACTCATCGTCTGATAAAGATCACGCAGATAATCATCCTGAACTAGTGGCCAGCCGCCGTGGGCGTCTATTGTTTTGTCGATTTTGGCCATGATGCGCGGCGTCTCGGCCAAGGCCGCGCAGAGGCGGGAGTAGTGGTCAATGTCATCGTATGAGAGGGTGCGATTTTTGCGGTCTTTGAGCCACTTCTCTGCCGGCTGGTAGCCACCAATGGTGAATTCCCACGTGTCTAGCGCAACGCCGTCAAAATACTGCTCGCCGTTGATCCACACCCGCTTTTGCGGCGGTGCATAGCGCACTTTTTCTACGCAATTGTTGCCTTTGATCGGAAAAGCAGGGACCTCGTCATCATCGGCTTCCATTAAGTGCAGGGCTGTCAGCCGCTTCCCAAGCATGGCGAGCGACTCAAACAGCGCACCGCAGTTGGTCACGGGAATGCGGGGAAAATCTGACTTGAGGAAATCAGCGTAGCGGCGGCGGTATTCTGGGCTGTGGAGGACGGCGTAGAGATAGTGGAGTATATCTTCCGGGCCGAAGGTAGTTGTGAGGTCACCGGTGCCTTCGGGGATGAAATCGAGAGTGGTAGCGGAGGAGAAGACTTTGACGAAATCGGAGTTCAGGTTGGGGACACGCCTAGATTCTTCTGTTGAATAGATATAAAGCGGGAAGAGACAGTTCCCACCACGTCGAAACAAATTGAAATCCGAGGAAAATTTTGAAGCAAAAACGATCTCCCAAGTGTCGGAACCAATAACTTGACCAGCACGGCCGACGCACAACCCTAAGTTCGGGCCTGCCAACATGTGACGCATGACGCGCTCACGCCTGTGGACAGCGACATTGCGGTCGAATATTGTGGCCCGGACATCGAACGGTCGGTAGAGGACTGGTTTGATTCGCTCGCGCCAAGAGCCACCCGCTAGTTCCTGTTTCGCTTGGTCATATTGCCATTGATTCTGCGAACACAGACGCCATTGGGCACGTGCCTCATCTTCCGATGAGGTGGCGAGCAAACGCTCGACTTTAGCCGCCGCCTCTTCCGGTGTCCATGAGATGGCGAATTGATCGTGTGTAGTTACGATACCCGGTGCTGGATCGCCATTCGGCGAAAAAATTGAGGGGATAGACCACGCTGCTTCGTACTCTTCGAGCAATTCTTCGTTGCGCGGAATGAACAGATATAACGGCGGCTTAGGTGAAAGCTCTGTCCAATCGGTAGTTTTAACGCTGTTGGCGGCGAGCCAGCCATATTTTCCGCGATTCGGCCCCGACTCGCGCTCGCCCCACAAGTCAGCGTGAAACACTTTGGCTGGGCCGTTATCGGCATTTTTGCATTTGACGAACAGACCTATGGCGACCCCCTGCTGAATGTCGAACACATTTTCGTCGTTGCCGCCATCAGGAGTGCGCTCCTGCTTCTTGGCGTTGCCGTGCAGGTCGAGCAAATAGATCTCGTCAAAGGTTTCCATCAAGCTGCGGCGCATCCCACGAAAGGTCGGGTTGTCCAAATAGCCATGGTCGGTCACGAAGCCGAGCACACCCTCACCAGTGCGCTCAATGCGCCATTGGGCAAAGCGGATGAATTTCACGTAATCGTTGCTGAGCCATTTTGCTTGCGCCGGTCTTTCTAATTCGGGAAAACCCTGCTTGTAGCTACCGATCAACTCCGCAATCCACGCGTTCTTGTTGGCGGAGTGCCCGGAATAGGGTGGATTGCCCATCACGACCATTACCGGCTTTTCTTGCTTGACCGCATAAGCACTGGCCGCTTCGCGCACAATTTCGGGAGCAAAAAGCGGGGAACTATGCCCTTCGTCTGGTCCTTCTAAGGCATTGGTGAGGAAGACATTGAGCCGCTCACCGGCGGGCATGGCAAAGCCGCGGTCCGTGCCGCCGATTTCGAGCGCGAGTTTCAGGTGGCAGATCGAGTAAGGGGCCATCAGCAACTCAAATCCGAACAGGCGCGGCAAAAGGTGCTTATGTACGTAGCCCGGCCAAGCACCGCCTAATCCCTTCGCTTCAATGGTCTCGCGGATGGTGGCGACTACTTCGCGCAGAAAGGTTCCTGTGCCCGCTGCTGGGTCGAGAATCGTCACTCTCGGACGGGGAGAGCCGCCGTTTTCGGATGCGACCGTCGCCGTGTCGGCTAGCCCATCGGCTAAGCCAAACTGATCGCGCAACAAGTGGTCCACACTCTGCACGATGTAAGACACCACGGGTTCGGGAGTATAGTACACACCTCGCTTCTCGCGTAGGTGCGGATCATAAGCCGCTAAGAAATCCTCATAGAAATGCACTACCGGGTCTTCTTGCCGGGTCTTCTTGCCGAACTCGGACAGGATAGATGCCATGTCCGCCCGATCTAGTAGGTACGCCAGATCATCAACTATCCAAGCGATCCGCTCGTCCATCCCTGGGCCAGCAATCCTCCCGAAGACATCTCGCAAAAAGGGCGTGGTTTCGGCAAACGCGGCCGACTGGCGGGTAAAAGGTTTATTGTCGTGTTCGTGTCGGCACCGTGCCGCAAACAGCCCATAAGCAGCCGTCTGCGCCTGCAAATCGGCGAAGTCTGCTTCCGACAAGCCGGCGATGAGCCCCTCGCGGTAACCGGTGAGCATATTGTGGAGGGGGCCGGCCTCAGTTTCTTGAGCCAAGATGCGCTCAATGCTGTCACGGAGTAGCCGCGCCTTGGCCGCCATGCGCTCGGCCAGTTCACGCGGCTGGCCAATGGACGGCGGGTCGGCGTCAAAGAACGCGGTGAACAGTTCGGCGACTTGGGGAGCGCCGGTTTGGTCAATAGTGATACGATCTCGATTGCCGGTGTGTGCAAGACGAGCCTTCAGGTGTAACTCCCCTTCTACATACCAGCGAAATTCGAGATAGTCGGTGAGAATCAGATTCGGCAAACTGTCGAGGTAACGCGTGAGTTGGTCATCGCGTTCGACTCGGTTCAGATCTACGTCGATATCCTTGCATTCGACATGCCCGATGGGTACCCCTCCCCGCTCGACGATGAAATCGGGCGCACCGCACTTGACGCGCTTAGGCTCATTGAGGGCACGAACTCGTTTGCCACCCAACCCTTGGATCAGATTCTCAAGGGCCGAGCGGTAGCTGTGCTCGGTCGCCTGCTTGGTAGCAAAGGTAGTCTTCAGGCTATTGTAATACACCCGAAGAGGACTACTAAGGGCCTGTTTTGTCGTCATATCAAGTCCCCCTTTACAATTCTACGCCAATCCCACTTTCCGCTTGGCCGCCCACACGGTGTTGTAGAGCAACAGCGCGATCGTCATCGGCCCGACCCCGTTGGGCACAGGGGTGATCGCACGGACCTTTGGGCGCACCTGTTTGTAGTCCACGTCGCCGACGAGCCGCCAGCCGCGTTCGCGCGAGGGGTCGTCAACTTGGTTGATGCCCACGTCGATTACCACGGCGTCTTCTTTGACCATATCCGCCGTGATGCCACGGGGAAATCCAGCCGCCACCACTAGGATGTCCGCTTGGCGCGTAAAATATCCGAGGTCGCGGGTGCCGGTGTGGCACAGAGTTACCGTGGCATTGGCCCCGGTCGCCTTGTGCCCCAGCAAGATGGCTACGGGCCGTCCCACGAGCGTGCTGCGGCCGACTACGACCACGTGCTGGCCGTCCACCTCGATTCCGCTGCGACTGAGAATCTGCAAGACCCCGTGCGGCGTACAGGGCCAAAAGCATTCCTCCTGCCGGACGAGGCGGCCCAAATTGACCGGGTGCAAGCCATCGACATCCTTGTTTGGGTCAATGGCGTTGAGGACTTGTTGCTCGTCTTGGCCTGGCAGTGGTAGCTGTATCAAAATGCCGTGAATTGCGTCGTCGGCGTTGAGTCGATCGACGGTGGCTAGCACGTCTTCGGTCGTGGCGTTGGCCGGCAGATCTATTTGCTCGGAGTGAATGCCGAGGGATTCGCAGGCGCGACCCTTGGCGCGCACGTAGGACTGTGAGGCTGGGTCGTCCCCAACCAGCACGACTGCTAAGCCCGGAACTAGACTGTGCTCCTGCTTCAGGCGCGCGATGTCCACCAGCAACTCTTCTTGCACTTGGGCCGCAATCGTCCGGCCATCGAGTCGCTCTCCCATCACGCGCCTTTCGGTTGCAGGACGCTTTTCTGAACGACCCGTTGTAAGGCTTCGGGGACCTGTACTGCGCCGTCCGGTTGCTGATAGTTGTCCAAAATGGCGATCAGCAATCGGCCCATCGCGCAGCCTGTGTCGTTGACTAGGTGGCAAAATCCCCGACCGCTCGCGCCCTTGTAGCGGATGTTCAAGCGCCGGGCCTGATAGTCCGTGGCGTTGGTGTCGGTCATTACCTCCATGAACTCGCCCGTCCCGGACATCCACACTTCCACGTCCCGCTGCCGATGGCTAGCCAGATAGCCCGCGTCTCCGTGGCACTTATCGACGACCCGGTAGGGCAGGGCTAACTCTTGCAAAAGCCATTCGTTGATTTGGCCGAATTCTTCGTACAGGGCTTCGGACTGATCGGGCAGGCACACGGCGTTCATTTCGATTTTGTCGAACTGGTGCATGCGCTTGATGCCCTTGACGTCTTGGCCCCAAGACCCGGCTTCCGAGCGAAAGCAAGCCGTATAGGCAAAGAGCTTGACCGGCAGTTCGGCCGAGTCCAAGGTCTGGTCCATGAAGTAGCTGAAATTGGTCGGCTCGGACGACCCGACTAGGAAGAGCTCGGCCCCTTCTTCTACGTTATCGGTCTTGATGGCATAGACTTGGTCGCGGCCCTCGGGAAAGTGCGAGGTGCCGTACAGCGAGCGTTCCCGCACTAGGAGCGGCGGTACGAACATCTCGTACCCGCGCGCTAAAAGCTCGTCGATGAGGAGCTGGCTCAGGGCGTATTGCATCCGCGCGACATCGCCGCGCAGATAGGCAAAGCGCGAGCCGGAGACTTGGCCGCCCTGTAAGGTGTTGATGCCGCCTAATTTGACGCCGAGGTCTGCGTGATGGAGGGGCTCAAAGGCGTCGTCTGGGGCGTGCAGAGGCCGCGTGGGCATGTATTGGGCACTGGTGTTCCCGCGGCCCAGCTTGTCCGCGGCTAGGTAGCCTTGCCCCGGAATCCAGGCGTTCTCCTCGACGTTGTCTTCCTCGCTAGCTCCTGTGGGCATATCGGGATGTGGCCAGTTGGGGAACCAATCCATGATTCCCTGCCACTCGGCGACAACGGTTCCCAACTCGTGCTCCAGCACTCGCCCGCGCTCGCGCAACTCCCGCCCTTTTTCCCGCGCTGCATCCGGGTCGTTGCGACCGAGTTGGGCTAGTTGCTTTTTCTCGCTGTTGAGCGCGTCGATATTCCGTTGCAGCTTTTGCCGCGCTGCGTCGAGGGCCAACCAGCGATCCACATTGGCTTTGGCCGGGTCAACCTTGCGCACCCGTATCGCCTCGCGCATGGCGTCGGGATCGGTGCGCACGGCCTTTGGGTCGATCATGATGCTCGCTCTCAGTTTTGGGTCAAAAATGGATTAAAAATAAGAACGCCGCTGGCGCGAATCGTGGCAATATCGCGGGATTTTAGCTCTTCGGAGCGATCTTTTGCAGCCACTCGTCCCGCCCGCCGTAGGCGGCAAACACGGCTTCGAGCAAGAGCCGCACGGCTTGGCCAAAGTAGCGGCCCCGCCGCCAGGCCACGCCGATTTCGCGCTCAAAGGCCACGCCGCGCACTTCTACTATTTTGAGCGCGCCGCTGGCCAGCGATTCGCGGATGGTCAATCGCGGCAAAAACGAGATGCCCACCCCGGCCTCCACTAACTTGCGCATGGCCTCTGGGCTGCGCAGCTCCATTACCGCCCCCGGTGTTAAGCCAGCTTCGGCGAACTTCTCGTCAACCACCTGGCGCGAGACCGAGTCGGCGTGAAAGAGGATCAGAGGCTCTTCCACTACTTCGGCGAGGGCGACGGACTCGCACCGGGCAAAGCGATGCGCTGGCCCGACGACCAAGGGCATGTCGTCGCGGTAAATCGGCACGGCGTCGATTTTGGGATGGGTATAGGGCAGGTGGACCAGCGCGAATTCAGAGCGCTGCATCAGCAGGTCGTCGATGAGATAGCGCGAGGGGGCCACTTGGGTCTTGAGCGCGACGCCCGGATAGCGGCGCATGTACTCTTTGAGAATTTCCGGCAGGAGATAGATGACAGCCGCGTCCACCGCCCCAAACTGAAAGCCTCCCCCCGGCGCTAGGTCGCTTCGCTGAAGCCGCTCGCTGGCCTCCTCCAGCAAGTCCTCGACTTGGACGGCATAGCTCAGCAGCAGGCGGCCCTCGGTCGTCAGGGCCACGTGCCGCTTGTCGCGGTTGAAGAGCTGGACTCCCATGCTTTTCTCCAACTCCGAAACCGCGCTGGAAACCGTCGGCTGGGTCACGTTCATCTGGCGCGCCGCTTGGGTAAAGCCGCCCGTGCGCGCCACGGCGAGGAAGTAGCGCAGGTGTTGCAGATTCATGGGCGCAGCGCGCCGTGTGCAGTGTTAGGTGGGTTGCGCGGCTTTTGCCGATCCGAAGGTTGAGTGGCGCAATACGGTTTGGGTGGCGTAGATGGAGCCGCCGACTTTGGCGCCGGGCATCGGCATGCTCACGGGCACGTCGGCGACGCGGATGTGCCGGCTTGGCTCGCCGCGCACAAAGCTGCGGCAATAGCCGTCCCAGTCGGGCGCTGGCACCAAAGGCCAGGAGTCGCCAGCGCAATACTGCAAGAGCAGGAGTCGGCGCGGATTCGGCGAGGTGTTGGGTAGGGAGCCGTGCAGGGCGCGGACGTGGTGGAGGGAGATGCCGCCGGCTGTTAGCTCGATCTTTTCGGCTGCGGAGTCGTCGAAATCCGCTGTGGTCACCGCGCCGGCGAAATGGCCGTCGAGGTGGTGGTTGTAGATCGGTCCCTTGTGCGACCCGGGGATGACGAGCAAGCAGCCGTTGGTCTCATTCATGTCGTCGATGCACACGCCCACGGCGAGGAGGTCGTCATTGGTATGCGGATAAAAAGCCCAGTCCTGATGCCACTCCACTGGGCTGCCGAACTCGCCGGATTTCATGTTGAGCTTGTCGCCGTTGGTGCGGATGCGCGGGCCGATTAACTGGCCGACGATGTCCAGAATCCGCTCGTGGTGCAGCGTGTTGCGGTAAATCTCGTGCTGGGCGACCGGGCTTTTGAGCCGCCGTAGCTTGGGGTTGTCGGGCGCGTGTCCCGGTTCCAAGTCGAATACAGAATCGCTTTCTGTCGCGGCGCGGGACTGATCGACGAATTCGTCGGTGGTCTGCCGCAGTGCCTCGACCTCTCCGGCGTCTAGTACTCCCTCGACGCCGAGGTATCCTTTTTCGTGGTAGCTGGTGATTTGTTCTTGAGTCAGCATGGACATTTCTCCGTCATTTTAGCCTGAGTATTTCGCGTTGTTGCTCGGGCAATGCCTCGTAGATTTCGTTACTGAAGCGCAGGTGCTGTCCGCCCCAATCGGGCATGTATCCTGTGCTGTAGCAATAATATAGGGTCCGGCGAGGGCGACCGGAAGTATTGACTAGCGAGCCGTGGGTCAATGCCTCGGTAAAGATGATGGCGTCCCCGGCGGCGGCTGGCACTGCTTGTAGCGCCGGGTTTTCGTCTGGGTGAGGACCCCAAGGCCTAGGGAAATTGCTTTTGTGAGCACCTGGAATCACTGCGAAGCAGCCGTCTTCCTCGGCGCAGTCGAGCAAGGGAAAGACCGCCTTGGTTAGGGTCGAGACCATCTGCCCGTTGCGGCAGTGATACTGACACTTGGGAATGATGGGCGTGCCGTGCATGTGCAGGCCAGTGTAGCCGCCGCCCCAGCGATAGATGGTATAGGTGTGGTTGAGTCGGTACGGTCCTCCGGTGACTGTGGCGACGACATCTAGGACGGCGGGAATATCGATCAATGCGCGGAAGACTTCGTCTCCTTCGAGAATGTTTGAAATATAGAGGTTCTGTTGCGTGCGCTGGTCGCCTAAACACAGCGGCGGTGGGTAATCGGCCTCGTCCATGGTTTCGAAGCGGTCCAGAACCTGATTGCAGGCGGCGACCACTGCTGCGGGCACGACGCCCTTGAGGACGATGTAGCCCTGCAGGTCGAAGAGGTACTGCTGTTGAGCGTCCATGATATGTTTCCCTTTGCTGGTATTGCTGCCTATCATCTCTTTATTTGAATGTGCGCTGGCGGTTGGTACGCAAAGCAAGAAATTGCTCCTTGCCGGACGATGGGGCAAGCAGCCGACCGGGCCGCACCTAAATGGAGGGCTTGCACTTGTGACTGACGCCAATTACGACAATCCCTGGTGGCCGCTGATATACGACCAGTGGAACGAGCGGGGCGACAGGCAGCAGACGCATGAGCGCGAGTTCCAATTCTACAGCAAGCAGCTCGCCGGAGAGACGGGTCCGGTCCTCGAAGCGGCTTGCGGCACTGGTTCGATTCTGCTCCGCCTTTTGCGCCAGGGCGTTGACATCAGAGGTTTCGATTGCGCCGCAGGGATGCTGGCCGTTTTGCGCCGCAAGGCAGCGGCTATAGGGTTGGGTGATATCGACTGCCGCGTCTGCTGTCAGGACATGGTTGATTTCTGCTATGACCAGTCCTTTGCGGCCATCCTAATTCCGGCCAGTTCGTTCATGCTCTTGCCCACACAGGCGGCCCAAATCGCCTGTCTCGAACGCATTCGCGCCCATCTGGTGCCTGGCGGGCGGCTACTAATGAACTTCTATATCCCTTCGCTTGCCGACGACCTGCTTGCCCACATCGATCCGTCCCCGTCGCTGGAGGAATTCGGCGAATTCTCCCACCCCCAAACAGGCCGCCAAATCAGCGTCCGGTTCAAAAAGATCGTTGATCTGGGCGAGCAGACTGAGCGCTACCAGTGGTTTTTTGCTTACGACGGAGAAACAGAGATAATCCCCATGACGGCGCGGTGGATCTACAAAGAAGAATTTCAGCTATTGCTGCGCCTAGCAGGATTTAGCCGCTGGCAGCTTTTTGGCACCCACGACGGCCAGCCATACGCAGGTTCAAAAGAGATCGGGACGACGTACTGGATCGTCGGTCGCTGAGCGGATCAAGGTGATAAACGCCGCTGAAATCGATTACTGGTCGCCGCCAAAGCAGTTTGCATCCCCACCTGCAAATACAGAAATTATGTCCGTTCATTGCAAGGAGAATTGAGGTCCTATTTTGCCAAACACGCTGCGCAGAACGCTTAGTCTTCTCATCTTGCTGTTTTTGATCTGGCTTCTTTTGTCGGGCATTTACACGGGTCTGCTCTTGGGCTTGGGCGTGCTCTCGTGCCTCGTGGTCGTCGCTGTCTGCCGCCGCATGAAGATCGTCGATCCCGAGGGGCATCCCACCCACCTAGTTATCGGCATGATGCGCTATATGCCTTGGTTCCTCTGGGCGGTAACCAGAGCCAATATCGATGTCGTGCGGCGGATCTTAGACCCTCGGCTGCCGATAGCACCCCGCGTAATCCGAATCGAGGCAAGCCAAAAGACCCACTTGGGGCAAGTTATTTACGCCAACTCCATCACCCTGACGCCGGGCACGGTCGCCGTTGAAACCGACGAGGGCATCGTTGATGTCCACGCCTTGACCCGCGAATCCGCCGAGGATGTGCGCTCTGGGGACATGGACCGCCGCGTAACCGACATGGAGGGGGAGAGCTAGTGTTCGCTGCTGCAATGGTCGGGGTGCTGGCCACCATGCTGCTGGCCTTAGTGCGCGCGCTGAAAGGCCCCACCGTGTACGATCGCGTGCTCGCCGTCAATATGTTCGGGACCAAGACCGTATTGCTTTTGTCGGTCATCGGCTTTTTGACCGGTCGGCCCGATTTTCTCGACTTGGGGCTGGTCTATGCGCTAATCAATTTCATCGGCACCATCGCCATCCTCAAATACGTCTCGACCGCTGGCGAGGAGGAGGCCCAAGCCTGATGGAAGCACTGCTCTACTACGCTAGCTGGGCCTGTCTGCTGTTGGGGGCTGGCTTTTGCTTCGTCGGCGGTTTGGGTCTCCTGCGGTTGCCCGACTTCTACAGCCGCATGCACGGCGGCGGTGTCACCGATACGTTGGGCGCGGGTTTGATTCTGTTGGGGCTTATGTTCCAGAGTGGTCTGTCGCTGGCGACTGTCAAGCTGGTGATGATCGGGTTGTTCTTGCTGCTGGCCAGCCCCGTCGCCACCCACGCCATCGCCCGTGCGGCGCGGCACAGTGGGCTTGCGCCTCAAGGCACTGGGGAGGAACAGTGACTATCGCGCTAGTTGACATCGCGCTGATGACGTTCCTCGCCGTCATCGCTGTGGCCATTACCCAGGTGCGGGACCTTTTTGCCGCGGTGGTGCTCACTGGCATCTTCAGCTTGCTCTCGGCCTGTATCTTTACCTCGCTCGACGCGGTCGATGTGGCTTTCACCGAAGCGGCGGTGGGTGCCGGCTTGGCGACGGTTCTCTTCTTGGCCGCGCTCTCCTTGACCGGGCCTAGAGAAAAGACCCAACCCCACCACTCTTGGAGCGGCCTCTGCGTCTGCCTCCTCACCGGCGGTGCGCTCATCTACGGCACGCTGGATATGCCGCACTTAGGCGATCCCAACGCCCCGGTCCATCAGCACGTGGCCCCTCGCTATATTGCCGAGTCGCCCGAGGAGATCGGCATTCCCAATATGGTCACCTCCGTGCTGGCCAGCTACCGGGGCTACGACACCTTGGGCGAGGTAACGGTGATCTTCACCGCTGGACTAGCAGTGTTGTTGCTGTTGCGCGGCAGCGGCACTAGACTGGATGCGGCCGCCGACCAAGCGATGCGACACGCGATGATCCTCCGCGTCGTCTCCAAGCTCTTCATTCCGCTGATTCTGCTCTTTGGGCTCTACGTGCAGTTCCACGGCGACTTCGGTCCGGGTGGCGGTTTTCAGGCGGGCGTGATCTTTGCCGCGGCCTTTATTCTGTACGCCTTGATCTATGGGGTCGAGGAGGCGCGCCGGGTGGCCCCTGCTGGTCGCGTCCAAGTCTTTTTCGCCTTGGGGCTCCTGCTCTACATCGGCACGGGCTTGGCCTGCCTGTTGGCCGGGGGCAATTTCCTCGAATACAAGGTGCTAGCCAGCGAACCCACCTACGGTGAGCACTATGGCATTTTGTTGATTGAGCTAGGGGTTGGCATTACCGTGGCCGCCGTGGTAATCAGCATCTTCTGCCACTTCGCCAGTCGGGAGCGGCCATGAGCTCGTTCCTCGGTCTGTACAACTACTGGATCGTCATTTTCCTGATGATGGCCGGCTTCTACAACGTCATTGCCCGCGGCAATCTGATTAGGAAGCTGGTTGGCCTCAATATTTTCCAGACCTCGGTTTTTTTGCTCTACATTAGTATGGGCAAAGTCGAGGGAGGGACTGCGCCCATACTCGCCGAAGGCGTGACGGCGTACTCCAACCCTCTGCCCCATGTCCTCATTCTCACCGCCATTGTCGTCGGCATCGCCACTACCGCTGTGGGATTGGCGCTGGTGGTGCGCATTCGCGCGGCCTACGGGACCATCGAAGAAGACGAAATCCAACGCCGGGAAGAGGGGTCGTGATCGCCGCCCATCTACCCGCCCTGCAGATCGTCTTGCCGCTGGTCGCTGCGCCGCTTTGCCTATTGCTGCGTCCGCAGCGCTTGCTGTGGCCGTTTGTCGTGGCCGTCGGCTGGGGTACGCTGGTACTGGCCGCGCTACTGTTGCAGCAAGTCCTCTCCTACGGTCCCATCTCCTATGCCTTGGGCGGCTGGAGCGCACCTTGGGGCATTGAGTTCCGGGTAGATGTCTTCAATGCGTATTTGATTCTACTGGTGGCGCTAATCGGTGCCGTGGTCCTGACCTACGCACCGGCGAGTGCGGCGCGCGAAGTCGAAGCAGAGCGCCGCCCGTATTTCTGCGCGATTTTTCTGCTTTGTCTCGCTGGTTTGCTGGGCATTGCCATTACCGGCGACGCTTTTAACGTCTTCGTGTTTATGGAGATCTCGTCGCTTTCGGCGTATGGGCTGATTAGTCTCGGTCGGGATCGCCGCGCCCTTATGGCGACGTATAACTACCTGATCTTGGGCACGATTGGTGCGACCTTTATCCTGATCGGCATCGGCCTGATGTACGCGATGACCGGCACGCTCAACATGGCCGATCTCGCCGGGCGGATCGAAGCCGTCTCCCAAACCCGCACCATCCATGTGGCCTTTGCCTTTATAAGCGTCGGTTTCACCCTCAAGATGGCGCTTTTTCCGCTGCATATCTGGTTGCCCAATGCGTACACCTATGCGCCTTCGGCCGTTACCGCCTTTATCGCGGCGACTGCGACTAAGATCGCAGCGTACGCCTTCCTGCGCTTTGTCTTCACGATTTTTGGCGCGGACTTTGCCTTTGGGACCATGCACCTCGATGTCCTGCTCTTGCCGCTGGTGCTCTTGGGCATTTTCATCGCCTCAGCCGTGGCCATCTACCAGACCGATCTCAAGCGGCTTTTGGCCTATTCGAGCGTGGCGCAGATCGGCTATGTGATGCTCGGGGTTAGCTTAGGATCGGCCACCGGACTGACAGCCGGCATCGTCCATCTTTTCAATCACGCACTGATGAAGGCGGCGCTCTTCCTAGTCGCTGGCTGCATCTTCCTTCGCATCAACTCCCTGCAATTGACTGACCTCAGTGGGTTGGGCAAGCGCCTGCCGCTGACTTCGTGCGCTTTTGTTCTCGCTGGTTTGGGGCTAGTCGGTGTGCCGTTTACCGTGGGCTTTATCAGCAAGTGGTACTTGATCCTGGGTGCGCTGGAGCACGGGTGGTGGCCAGTGGCGGCGCTGGTGGTGGTCAGCTCGCTGCTGGCGCTGGTCTATATCTGGCGCTTTGTCGAAATCGCCTATTTCCGCCCGGTTCCCGAAGATGCCGCGCCTGTTGCCGAAGCCCCCTTCTTGATGCAAATCCCAGTATGGCTACTCATCGCGCTTACCATTGGTTTGGGAATGCAGACCTCGTTGACGGCTGGGGTCGCTCGCAAGGCGGCGCATTGGCTCTTAGGTGTTGCTCCATGAGTACTTCTACCGCCATCGCTGCGGCTGTGCTCCTGCCTTTGGGTGTCGCGCCATTGATCGCCCTTTTGGGCCGCCGTCCCAATTTGCGCGAGACTGCGACCTTACTCGCCGCTTTAGGTACGTTTGCTGCGGTCTGCACCTTGGTGCCCAAAGTCGCCGCAGGTGCCCGGCCGTCGGTACATCTGGTGGAGGTCTTTCCGGGTCTGTCCCTAGCCTTTGAAGTCGAACCACTCGGCGCGCTCTTTGCGCTGATCGCCGCTGGGTTGTGGATGGCGACCTCGGTGTACTCCATCGGCTACATGCGGGGACATCACGAGGAAAACCAGACCCGCTTCTTCGCCTTCTTCGCCTTGGCGATCGCCGGTGCCTTGGGGGCGGCATTTGCCGGCAACATGCTGACGCTGTTTTTCTGCTATGAGGCGCTGACGCTTTCGACCTATCCGCTGGTCACCCACCACCGCAGTTCGGAGGCTAAAGCGGGGGGACGCATCTATCTGGGCATTCTGCTTTCGACCTCGATCGGTTTCCTGCTCGCAGGCGTGGTCGCCACCTACTACATCGCTGGGACTCTTGATTTCGTTTCCGGCGGCATCCTCGCCGGCAAGGCCCCGACATGGACCATCGGCGTCCTGCTTTTTCTCTATGCCTTTGGCACTGGCAAGGCCGCGCTGATGCCCTTCCACCGCTGGCTCCCCGCCGCTATGGTGGCTCCGGCACCAGTCAGCGCCCTTCTACACGCGGTGGCCGTGGTCAAGGCCGGCGTCTTCACCATCCTCAAGGTGGTCGTCTATATCTTCGGCATCGACCTGCTCGCCGACACGGGTTTGGGCACCTATCTGGCCTACGCGGCCTGCGCCACGATTCTCATTGGCTCGCTGGTGGCCATGACCAAGGACAACCTCAAGGCCCGCTTGGCGTATTCCACCGTCAGTCAGCTCTCCTACATCGTGCTTGGCGCAGCCCTAGCCAATAGCTGGGGCGTGCTCGGCGGCAGTCTGCACATCGCCATGCACGCCTTCGGCAAGATCACGCTCTTCTTCTGCGCCGGGGCCATCGCGGTCGCCCTGCACAAAACCGAGATTAGCGAGATGAAAGGGATCGGCCGGCAAATGCCGTGGACGATGGGGGCCTTTCTCGTCGGCTCGCTAAGCATCATCGGCTTGCCGCCGCTAGGAGGCGCTTGGAGCAAGTGGTACCTCATTCTCGCCGGGTTGGACGCCGAGCAGTACGTGGCTATTGGCGTACTCTTGGTAAGTTCACTGCTCAACATTGCCTATTTATTGCCGGTGGCGGTCAACGCCTTCTTCTACGCAGCACCCGATGGAGAAGACGGCCTACAGGAAGCCCCGCTGGCCTGCGTCCTGCCGTTGATTTGCACGGCGCTGGGCGGACTGGTGCTCTTCCTCTATCCCGACCCCTTCCTCGACCTCTGCCGCCAGATCGGAGGATAAGGCCATGAACTCAGAGAAAAAACATCTATTCGACCAGCCGCGGAACGTCCACCGCTTGATATGGGTCTTCTTCGTCCTCTGCGCCTTGCTCTTGGGTGCGGACTTGCTCTTTCATCGGCACTTGAACTTTGCTGAAGGTGTCTTCCCGGTTGAAGGATGGTTCGGCTTTTACGCGATATACGGGTTTGTCGCTTGCGTGCTGTTGGTTTTGACGGCCACGCAAATGCGCAAGGTGCTGATGCGCCGCGAGGATTACTATGACTAGTTTTCACCCAGCGGCCTTCTTGCTGTTAGGTGGGCTGTTGTTGCCCGTCTTGCCGCTGGCCGCGCGGCGGGTGGCGTTGCTCCTTTTGCCGCTAGCCGGATTTTACAATCTCCTCGGCTATCAGGTTGGTGACGGTCAAGTCGGCTCCCTAGCCGGATACGAGCTGCACTGGGTGCGCGTTGATCAGCTCAGCCTGCTCTTTGGCTATCTCTTTCACTTGGCCGCCTTCCTCGCCGCGCTGTTCTCGCTGCACCTGCGCGACCGCTTGCAACAGGCGACTGGCTTTCTGTACGCGGGCGCGGCCGTGGGCGCGGTCTTTGCCGGCGATCTCATTGTGCTCTTCATCTTCTGGGAGTTATTGGCGATTTCTTCGGTCTTCCAGATTTGGGCCAGCCAGAGCGACAGGGCCATCGCTGCGGGTACGCGCTACCTGTTGATCCACATTAGCTCTGGCCTGCTGCTCTTGGTCGGCACGGCGTGGCACTACCAGCAGACCGGCTCGCTGGCGCTGGGGCATCTGGGCATCGATAGCTGGGCCACGCGGCTGATTTTCCTCGGAGTTGGCATTAAATGCGCCTTTCCATTCTTGCACTCGTGGCTGGTGGATGCCTACCCAGAGTCCACGCCCACTGGCGCGGTTTTTTTGAGTTCCTTTACCACCAAGACCGCGGTCTATGTGTTGGCGCGCAGTTTTGCCGGCACCGAATGTCTGCTCTACATCGGCGCGGCCATGGCGATGTTCCCCATCTTCTATGCGGTTATTGAAAACGATCTGCGCCGCGTGTTGGGCTACAGCATGATCAACCAGATCGGCTTTATGGTAGTAGGCGTCGGCTTGGGGCCGGGCATGGGCGTCAACGGCGCGGTTGCCCACGCCTTTAACGACGTGCTCTTCAAGGGCCTGCTCTTTATGTCGATGGGTGCCGTGCTCTATCGCACCGGCAAGATCAACGGCTCGGATCTCGGGGGCCTGTACAAATCCATGCCTTGGACTTGCGGCTTTTGCATGATCGGGGCCGCGTCGATTTCGGCTTTTCCGCTCTTTAGCGGCTTTGTCAGCAAGTCCATGGTCATGCAGGCCGCGGCCAACGAGGGCCACCTCGTGGTGTGGCTGCTACTGCTGTTTGCCTCGGCTGGCGTCTTCCATCACGCTGGCATCAAAATTCCCTTCTTTGCTTTCTTCGCCCATGACGCGGGGATTCGCTGCCGCGAAGCGCCGCGCAACATGCTCTTGGCGATGGGGATTGGGGCGGCGCTGTGCATTGGCATCGGTTCGTTCCCGCACTATCTGTACAGACTCCTGCCCTACCCGGTTGCCTACGAGCCGTACGATGCGACCCACATCGTTTTACAACTCCAGTTGTTGTTCTTTTCGGCACTGGCCTTTGTCGCGCTCAAGCTGACGGGCATCTACCCGCCGGAGCTGCGCTCGGCCAATATCGACGTGGACTGGACCTATCGAAAGCTGCTGCCAAGTGCAGCGCGGTTGTGCGTGCAGGTGGGTGCGCCGCTGTGGGATGGATTGATCGCCTGGGGCAAGCAACAGGTCTTCGCTCTAATAGATCAGGTACGCCAGTACCACGGCCCGACGGGCGTCTTTGCGCGGGCGTGGCCTATTAGTAGCAGCGTGTTGTTGGTGACGATTTTCTTGGCAGTGTACTTGTTTGTGTACTTGGGATGACTCTGCCTCAGAGTTGTAAGGCCGTGCGGATGGTCGCGGCAATGGCTGCGGGCGAAGGTCCGATGTCCACGCTCAGTGCGTCGTGCGGTTCTTCGAGGGTTGCAAACTGGCTGTCGAGCAGGCTGGCCGGCATGTAGCGGTGCTGCCGCGTCTCGAGTCGCTGGGCGATGAGTGTCTTTGAGCCTTTGAGATGGACGATCTGCACACCGGGCCGCCCGCGGACCAAGATGTCGCGGTAGTTTTGTTTGAGCGCCGAGCAACCGAGTATCGCGCCTTGCTCAGCACAAAGCCATTGGCCGATGGCCGCAGAGAGGATCTCCAGCCAAGGCCAGCGATCCTCATCGGTAAGCGGCGTACCGCTGGCCATTTTGTGCACGTTGGCTTCTGGGTGGAAATCGTCCGCATCGTAATAAGCCCATCCGAGCTGTTGGGCGAGTTGTTCGCCCACCGTCGTCTTACCGCTGCCCGTTACGCCCATTAGTACGATGACCATGCGCTTGATCTCCCGCGTTGTGCGCTGCGGGCTTGAACATATAGGAGCGCGTCTGTTGCAACAAGGTCAGTTATGCACTAACGCAGCGTGCGGATTGATGGGCAGTTCCAAGACCACACAGGCCCCTTGGGCGCAGTCTGCGACGAATAGGCGGCCGTGGTGTTCGCGAGCAATGCCCGCGCATATGCTCAATCCTAATCCGCTGTGCTGGCTCGACGCCTTGGTGGTGAAGAACGGCGCAAAAATATCGGCCCGGATTCCCTCGGGAATACCCGGCCCATTGTCCTCGATCTCCAGCACAATCCAGCCCTGACAGATCGCGAGCCGCAGCGCGATTCGCCCCGCGTCTCGCACCTGCTTTATGGCGTCGCGGCTATTTTGGATGAGGTTGAGGACGACCTGTTGGAGTTGGCCGGCATGAGCCTTGATATAGGGCAGGTTTGGGGCTAGGTCCTCGGCGATTTCAATCTGGTCTTTCAGGAGCGTCCGGCGCATCAGCAGGACTGTCTCCTGCACGAGGTGGGTGAAGTTGACCCACTCTTTTTGGGGCTTCTGTTGGCGCGCACACGCCAACAGCCGCTCGCTGGTGCCGCGCGCCTGCAAGCCGGCCTCGTACACGGCTTGTACGCCGTTGCGGACTGCCGGTGCTAAGTCGCCTTCGCGCAGCAGGCTGATCTCGCCGATGATCGCCTCTAAGTATTGGTTGATTTCGCCCGCGAACGCGGCCGTCAATTGCCCCATCACCTGTAATTTCTGCGCTTGGCGTAGCTGCGCTTCTTTGGTCTGCAACTGCGACAGGTCTTCTTGCCGGTAGTACAGTCCGCTGAGGACCTCGCCCAAGCTCTTGAACAAGCCGACGTCTGCGTCGCTACAGGCAATGGCCTCTTTGCGATAAACGGCTAAGACGCCTTGGTCAAAGGTCGTTTCGAGGATGGCTTTGACGTTGCAACGCATCTGCTGGGCCAGCCAGTCGCATTCCCCGTGACGGTTCGGCGCTCGATAGCAGGTCGCGGCTGATTTCCACGCCCCCAACACCCACTGCTGTCCTTCTGTTAGCGGCGACCAATACCCATCGGCTGTCAAGGGATGGACGCGCATCTTGCACTCGCCGTTGTCGGCTTGCACCCGGTACAACCGGCAACCGTCATAAGCGACCCCAGCATGGTCCAGAGTCTGGCGAATCTGCGATAGGACCATGAATTCGCCTTCCGGTTCTTTGTGTCGCCAAACCGCGAGCCGCAAGTCCCGCAACAGGGCCTCGTTGGTGTTACCACCGCTGTGTTTGCTCATGGTACGACCCGTATTCCGATGTTAAACAAACGTTTGCAAAACGAGGTAATACCACAAATAATTTTTCAAAAAGTCAAGGATAAACGACGAGTTAGAAACACGCGATTTTACCCCGTTTGCCCGTAGTGACGGCTAAATTGTCGGAGTCCCTATAAACGGCAACTCTCTTGTCGCAAACAGCTCGCCCACACAGTGGAGACGCAAAATTGGCCTCTGCGATTCGTCCTTGGGTGTTGACAAAGTGATGCGCTCTATTTGTGTTTGATGCGCTGTCCAATCAAGTCCAAAGAAGCCCGAATGGAAACAAATCACACGCCGCAACAAGAACGCGCCATCCTCGTCGGCGTTTCCCTGCCCACGATGCCAGCTTGGGAGGCCGAACATTCCCTCGACGAACTCGGCCGTTTAGCCGCCACTGCTGGCCTCGTCGAAGCCGAGCGCCAGATCCAAGGGCGCGACCGCATTGACCCGACCTACTACGTCGGCAAGGGCAAGGCCGCCTCCCTCAAGCAGCTTGCAGCCCAGTGCCAAGCCGATGTGATCGTCTTTGACAACGATCTCTCGCCAGCCCAGATGCGCAACTTGGAGCGCGTCACCAAACGCCGCATTATCGACCGCAGCGCCGTGATCTTGGACATTTTCGCGCGTCACGCTCGCACCCACACGGCTCAGCTCCAAGTCGAACTGGCCCAGCTCAACTACCTCCTGCCGCGCCTGACTCGCTACTGGACCCACCTGTCGCGCCAAGCCGGTGGAGGAGCCATCCGCGGGATGGGAGCAGCCGGCGTCCGCGGCCCGGGCGAAACCCAATTGGAAATCGACCGCCGCCTGATTCGTCGTCAGATCAACTCCCTAGAGGCCAAGCTCGATAAGATCGGCGTGCAGATGGCGACCAACCGCAAAAATCGCGCGGATGTTTTTAAGGTAGCTCTCGTGGGTTATACCAACGCTGGCAAGTCCACCCTGATGAGGGCGCTCTCTGGCGCGGATGTGCTAGTCGAGGACCAGCTTTTTGCCACCTTGGACTCGACCACCCGCGCCGTTGATCTCGACCGCAACCACAAGATTCTGCTCACCGACACGGTCGGCTTCATCAACCGCCTGCCCCACCACCTGTTTGCCTCTTTCCGCGCCACGCTCGAAGAGGCCGTGGAGGCCGATTTGCTGCTCCACGTGATCGACTTGAGTTTTCCGTACTACGAGTCGCAGATCGCCACGGTTGATCAAGTTCTCCACAACCTCGGGCTTGCGGACAGCCCCACCCTGATGGTGTACAACAAAATCGACCAAGTAGCCCCCGGCGAAGAAGAGCGGATCGCGGCCGCGTACGCAGATCGCGAAGACGCCATCGCCGTCTCGGCTAGCCAAGCCATTAACCTCGACGCACTGCGCGACAAAATCCGCGCGTACAGCGTCGCTGGGGATGTCACCTTGGAGCTTCAGGTTCCCCAAGCCGAAGGTCGGCTCTTGGCCCATTTGCATCGGCAGGGTCAGGTGCTCGCAGAGACCTACAAGGGCAACGACGTCTGCCTGTGCGTGCGCTTGGAAAAGACCTGGGCCGAGCGCTGGCGGCTAGATCGCTTCGTCCCCACCTAGCCCGACGGCTCAGACCTACTATCGCGATTGAAGGCCGTTGCACCAGCGGATAAAGCGTCGTATGCAAACTAACCGAGAAACGGAACCACAACTCGCCTTCGCCGTAACCACCATTTCGCGCCCCGGCCCTCGGGAGCTTGCGAATGCACATTGCCTTGCCGACGAAATTGGCTACCGCTATGTACCCCGCGCCCGCCGCTCGCTCTCTGGAATTGCCGCGGCCGAGGCACTCACGGGCCTGATCGTCGTCGAGCGCGGTAATCTCAACCTCTGGATCGCTGGACGGTGCCTCCGCTACCATCCCAACATGGCCAAATTGCGGATCCTCGCCTTGGAACAAGGCAAACACGACATTTTGGTTGATGCCCTGCAGCTCAAATTAGGCGACTGCGTCCTCGACTGTACCTGCGGTCTGGGTGCGGACGCTATCGTTGCCTCTTGCAAGGTCGGCGCGACAGGTCGCGTCCGCGCCCTCGAAGCCTCGCCGCTGTTGGCCCTGCTGGTCGAGCGTGGCATGGCCTCCTATGCGCTTGATGATCCGCCCGACTTGGCCCCTGCCATGCGCCGCGTCGAAGTCCTAAACGCCGACTATACTGACTACCTGCGCCGCGAAGCCAACAACGCTTGGGATGTCGTTTACTTCGATCCCATGTTTGGCGAAACTATTGCCGACGCTCAGGGCCTAGATTTGGTCCGCTGTTTGGCCTGGGTGGGTGGTCCGTCTCCTGCGGACCTAGGCGAGGCCCGCCGCGTCGCCCGCCGCCGAGTGGTGATGAAGGATCGCCGGCCCGGCCGCTTGCTCGCCCGCCTTGGTTTCGCCAAAGTCGAGGAGAGTCGCCGCGTTTGCTACGGCGTGCTGCCCGCTTAGTAGCAACGTTTCATCCGCCGCCTGTAGGGCGGTGCAAGGAATGAATCATGAATCTATCCTGTTGTGCTTGGGCCTTGACCGGCTCGGAAGAAGACGCCCTCACGGCGTTGACCGCTATCGGCTTCCGCTCCATTGACGTGCAGGCGAAGACCTTTGTCAGCCCAGAGTCGCGAGCGCGCATCGACGACCTCGGCCTGTCGGTTTCCTGCCTCGCGCTGTGTTTTAACATGGAAGACGGCACGGCCCTCGACGGCGCAACAGCCGCCGCTCGACAAGCCGCCCTCGATCACTGCCGGGAGGCCCTGGACCAAGCTGCTGCCCTCGATGCCAGCACTGCGTACATAGTCCCAGGGACCGATCCAGCCGCGCTACCTCAGTTTAGTGAGGCCTTGGGGCAAGTGGCGGACTTCGCGGCTGTACGCGCGATCCGCGTCGGGGTTGAACACTTCCCTGGCAAGGCGCTGCCGACGGCCGCCGGGACTTTGGAGTACTTGTCCAGCCTAAACCACCCCAACCTCTACTTGCTCCTCGACACCGGCCACCTACAGATGTCCAAGGAAAATCCGGCCGAGGTCATAGCCGCCGCCGGAGACCGACTCGGATACGTGCACCTAGATGACAACGACGGGGAGGGCGATTTGCACTGGTCCTTGCTGGAGGGCGTGCTGACCGAAGAAGCGCTAGCCGCGACTTTCTCCGCCCTCGCCCTAAGCCCATACGCTGGCCCGGCGAGCATTGAACTCAGCCCTCAACTCTCCGACCCTGTAGCCGCCCTAACCCAAAGCCGCGCTCGTGCCCTGCAAGCGGCTAAAAGAGAGTAGTCAATGCCTATTTATATCCTGCTTTTAGCCACCTTACCCATCATCGCCTGTAGTGGCGGCGAGGGTGGATATGTTCTCAAAAAGGTGCCGCGCAACCGAACCTTGATCATGGACTGCTCCGAGGCCAATACCTGCTCCGGCCAGATTCAGGATTACAACTCCTTCAACCCCTTCATTCCGGGTGGCATCTCGCGGATAGGATATAACTTTCTCTACGAGCCGCTCTACTTTTTCAATGCCTACGAGGAAAATTCTGAGCTAACACCCTGGATCGCCGAGAGCCATCATTTCAACGAGGACTACACCGAACTTGTGGTCAAAATTCGTCCGGGCGTCGAGTGGAGCGACGGGCATCCTTGGTCGGCGCACGACTTTGCCTTTACCATCAACATGCTCGTGGAGCACGCTCCACAGCTCGTGTACTCGACGGATATGGCGACTTGGGTCCAAGAGGCGGTCGCCCTCGACAGCTTGACGGCGCGCGTCGCGCTCAAGGCACCCAACCCGCGCTTCCTTTTCAGCTACTTCGTCCACAGCGGCGACCAAGGCGTCCCCATTGTGCCCAAGCACATCTGGGAAGGCAAAGATCCGCTGACTTTTTCCAACTTTGACTTGAGTAAGGGCTGGCCGGTTCTGACCGGCCCCTATCGCATTGTGCGCTCGGAACCGGCCCAACGGATCTGGGATCTGCGTGAGGGCTGGTGGGCTGAGAAACTAGGCTTTCAGGAGTTACCCCAGGTCGAGCGGCTGATCTACCTGACCTATATGGAGGAGCACAAGCGCGTGCAAAACCTGATCGCCAACAATATCGACACCTGCTTGGAACTGCGTCCGGCCAACATGGTCTCCTTATTGGAGCGCAATCGCAACATCACGACTTGGACGGGCCGCGAGCCGCCGTATAGCTACATCACTTGGTGGCCCATATCGCTGGGGTTCAATGGGCTGGAGGCCCCTTGGTCCGACCCGGAGATGCGGCGCGCGGTCAACTACGCCATCGACCGCGACCAGCTCGTAGCCATAGGCTGGCAAAACTCCGGTGCGTGGACCCTGCTGCCCTTGCCCGATCTCCCGCAGATGCGTCGGTACTTTACTCTCGCCGAGGACTTGGTCGCCGAGCACCAAGTCGGCGTCTTTGACTTGGAAAAGAGCGCTGAGATTCTCACCCGCAAAGGCTACGAACACAACGGGGTCTTCTGGGAAAAGGACGGGCAGCGCCTGAGCATGGTCATCGACATTTTCTCTCACTTTCAGGATCTGACGCCGGTGCTCATCGCCCAGCTCAAAAAGGCCGGCATCGACGCCTCCTTCCGCATGACCTCGGATTTTACCACGCGCCTGCGCCAGGGCACGGCCCGCGCGTACCTAATCGGCAACTTTAGCTCTATGCGCGACCCCTATTTTGTGCTACGCCAGTACCACAGCCGCTTTGTCCAGCCCACCGGCGAACCAGCCGATATGCCTTGGCGCTGGCAAAACCCGGCCTACGACGCGCTGATCGATCAGATGGGCCAGACCCCGACCGACGCCTCGGAAATGGACGAGCTCTACCGCAAAGCCATGGACCTTTGGCTGGCCGAGTTGCCCTCTATCCCCCTCGTCCAATGGCCGCACCGCATCCCGCACAACGAGACCTATTGGACCAACTGGCCCAGCGCGAAAAACCCCTATATCAACAGCGCTTACTGGAGCCGCACTTGGCTCTTGGTGCTGCTGAACTTGCGGCCGCAGGTGTAAGGAGCCGATGCAATAGATCACCATGCCAAGAGAACCTTTATTGCGGCGTGGTTGGTGGCGTCGGCGCTGCTGCTTTTTTTGTTAATCGCGCTCTATTTTGTACCAGAGAAAATGCTTTTTGCCGCGAGCGAGGCTTTTAAGATGCCGCATCGCAGCGGGGAAACGTGCGCTTTGTGCGGCATGACACGCGCATTCGCGACTATTGCACGTGGCGACTTTGCCACGGCCCTGATCTACAATCGAGGGGCAGTCGCCTTTTGCGGAGCGTTGTTCGCCAATCAGCTAGTGGTCGCCTTTTTCTTGCTGCGTCGAATGCACAAAAGGAGATACCATCATGCAGGTGCTTAGTTTGCTTTGGGGAATTCTGGCTATTGTTGGAATGGTCGTGGGGTTTTTCCCGTGTCTCGGTTCGCTAAACTGGCTCAACATACCTTTTGCAGGCGTCGGCATCATCGTCAGCGGCATCGCACTGGCCGCGGCGGGCGACAGTTCCAAAAGCTGCGGCGTTGCTGGCTTAGTGTGCTGCATTGTGGCTCTATTTTTCGGAATTATACGCCTCGCGCTGGGTGGAGGCATTTTCTAACCATAGCAGGCAATGTATTCCACCAGCGGGCAGGGCGAACGCTATCTCTGTGATCTCGTCAACGACAGCTCGCGTAGAAAGCGACACTGACTTCCCGAAAGACGCTAAAAAAAGGAAGGACAACTACCATGACACCACTGTTCGGTGCCATCAAGATTTGCCAGAATAAGAAGTTTGCTGATTGCTTTCGGAGCGGCAATGCGATAAGTACTGGCACGATAGGCTGCGACCCACTTGTGTTGAACATCGGAGACCTAACCGACATCACAGAGTATGTGAGGACAGAGGATATTAACAAGGAGTTGCAGATACGCTCCAAGTGACGTAGTGCCGCGCACACGAAGAAGTGCCAACCAATCAGCAGACGGTCCGGCATGTAAAATTGCAGCGTGGCGATTGGGAACGGAATGCCCTTGAAGGTGCGGATTTCGTCTTGTTCATTTTCCAAAAACAAGTTCGATTGCCTCGAAGGAACTGGGTAAAACCCCCTGATAGTCGTTTTATATGGCAAAGTGAGGTGTGTCATAAAAATGAGAACGTTCAAGCTGTGGGCGGGTGGGGATGCGCACGTGGGCACGGATCTGGCGCGTGCCAATCGCCGTAGTCTTGCGGATGTGATCATGCAGGCCGAACAGGGCGGTGCCGAAGGTGGTCCTCCGTTCGAGTGGGATGTTATGCTGGACATCGGGGACCTGTCCGGGTCGCAGACGCCGCCGGATGACGAGGAAGGGGAAGAGGTGGTGCGGCAGTACAACGCGTCTACCAAACATCCCCGGGAAGATTTCTACAATATTGTGGGCAACCACGACGCCAGCGGCCCCGACGAGCCGTGCCAGTGGTGGTTTCGGAAGTGGGTGGATCCCACCGGGGAGAATTCCGAGTATTCTGGCGTTCATGCCGACCGGCGGCCCTATCTGATCGAGGGGACCTGGGAGCGGTATTCGTTTCAGGTGGGGAATGTCCTGTTTCTGGCTATGGGGGACCGCAACGACGGCGGTCCTCCGGTTGGGCGTGGTGAGAAAGGCGGATATCCCGCCGGCGCGGTGACGCGGGAGACGTTCGAGTGGTGGAAAGAGAAGGTCGAGGAAAACCAAGACCGGATCATTGTAACGGCCCACCACCATATGTTGAGAGACACGACAGTGGCGTCCGGCCCCTGGGAAGGGGTTGACGGAGGCTACCATGGCCGCTTTGCAGACGGGGCGCCCATCGGGGCATCGTATCTCTACTTTGTGGGGGGAGAACCGGATGCAGGGGCATTCGAGTCTTATTTGGCGGCGAATCCGGGTGCGGTCGATCTCTGGCTGGGGGGGCATACCCATACGGATCCGGATGATACACACGGCGGGCGGTCCCACGTGGAGCGGAAGTGGGGGATGACCTTCGTCAATGTGGCGGCCATTTCGAAATATCACGGCCACAGGAATGTTTCGATGAGCCGGTTGTTGACGTTTTCGGAAGGGACGGCGGAGGTCAATATCAAGTGCTATCTTCACATGAGCGACTACGCACCTCAGGGGTGGTACGACAGGGCGGAAAGGACGGTGCCGCTGCGGCTGCCGTTCTCATATTGACTGGCATGTAGTCCATTGGGCTCTGCATCAGAACAGAATATCAGCAAACGTCAATAGCCAGGACTCGAAGTCAATACCTTGCTTATCCTCCTGAACCACTGTTTCTGACTGCCGAGCAGGTGGAGATGCGGAACGCAGCACCAACTTGGACAAGTGCTCGTGGGCGAGGTGCCATCCTCCTTCCTGCTTGACCCACACGCTAGAGAGACGAAGTGTATGCATCCGACTGCGCTGTTTTTTCATAGAGATTCTGGCATCCAGATACCCTGTCACCACAGCGGTATTCTCGAAGAGTTGCACCTCGATATGCCGGGGTTTGAGGTTGAACGTGAGTCCGGCCTTGAACCCGGACTTCATGCGGTCCCGATCGAACCCTTCGCGGAGCAGACCGCCAGATGAGGAGAAAATGGTATAGCCCGGCGCAAAACTGCGCCCCAGTACTTCGTGATTTTTGGCGGCAAAAGCTTGGTAATGATCCATCACGGCAGACCGTACACTCTCTTCGTCGGCGGAACCGCGGGCGGGCAACAGGGCAAGTGTGCACAAGGCTGCGAGAGAATATTTGAGATTATTCATGGAAGTGAGGATCTCCTTTCGAGTTCCGGACAGTAATGAAGCAAACGGATAAAAAAATAAGGCGAAACGCGATGAACCCCTACCAAAGTAATGTCTTTATTAATGCGCAAGCCCACCCTCCACCGGACTATGGTCCAACGCAGAAGGCGTTGCTAAATCGAGATGCCTTCGCCGATGTGGAAGCAGAAGTGACGCGCTTGCCCGGTTATCAACTGACGCCGCTAATTGCATTGAACGGTCTTGCTGCGGCGAGCGGTGTTGAAGGCCTGTGGTGCAAGCACGAAGGGTATCGATTTGAGGTGGGGAGTTTTAAACCGACGGGACCCGTTTACGCCATGCTGTCTGTGGTGAAGGGTGAAATCAAAAAAGCCACCGGTGTGGAAACAGTCACGACACAGGAGCTGATAAATCGGCAGTACGAATCGGTGACGAGAGAAGTCGTCGTCTCGGCGGCGACATCGGGTAATCACGGGCGAGCGCTGGCGTGGGGTGCCCGCATGTTTGGTTGTCGATGCGTGATTTACATGAACGATGGCGTCAGCGCCGGTAGGGAGGAAGCGATTGCTGCCTATGGCGCAGAGGTGGTGCGGGTACCGGGAAGCTATGATCGAGCGGTGCAACGCTCGTACGCGGACGCTGAGATGTTCGGCTATTTTGCCATATCGGATGAGAAATCGGCAGAGTATCCCCACATCTCCCGGGAGATTATGCAGGGGTACGCAATGGTCGCGGACGAAATCGTTCGCCAGTTCAGCGACGACCAGCCGCCCACTCATGTCTTTGTCCCCGGCGGCGGCGGTCGCTTGGCCGCGGCGACCTGCGGGCATTTGTGGGAGCGCTATGAGGGCAACCATCCGCGGGTGGTTGTCGTTGAACCCACCGCATCTGCTTGCCTATACCAAAGCGCGATTTCAAACAGCGCGGCAACCGTCAGCGGGGATGGTCGGTCCGTTATGGACGGATTGGTCGTTGAATCTGCTTCGCCGCAGGCGTGGGATATTCTAAGGGCTGGTGCTTTTGCCTTTCTTACTGTCCCCGACGAAGCGGCTGTTGACGCCATGCGACAAGCGGCGACCGGTGTCGATGGAGATCCCCCAATGGTCATTGGTGAAACGGGGATTGCAGCGTGGGCGGGATTTCTGGCAACGACCCGCGACGAGAATCTGCGGCAGCAGTTTGGCCTCGATTGCAACAGCCGCATTGTCATCATTGCAACCGAGGGGGCGACCGATCCGGAGGTTTATCGCAACCTCGTTGGCGCGACGCCGGAAGCGGTTTTGGCGGGAACCGAACCTCAATCGGAATAGGCGAAAGGATCCCGCGATGACAACCGATCGCGAAAGGATCCCGCGATGACAAGACGCGAATTTGGAATCGATTATGCCAACGCGCGAGATGGTGGATCATTTTGTGACACCTGCGAAGGCCAATGTGCCGGTAGAGTTGGCGAGGATTATGTGTAATAATGCACAGTCGGCGTTTGATCCCGAGATCGGATGGGTGGTTTGCGATGGGTTTCGCGGTGGTGGCGTAGATGATTCGCGCGGGTTTTACGCGTACGAGAAAGACGGTGCGCGGCAGGCGGTCAATTACGCGGATCGCCCGTGTCGCATCCATACGTATGGAAATAGCTTTACGCATTGCGATCAGGTTAGCAATGGGGAGACATGGCAGGAGTATTTGGCCGCGCATCTGTTGGAGCCCGTTCGCAATTACGGCATTGGCGGGCACAGTGTGTATCAGGCGTATCGGCGAATGTTAATTGTGGAGAGGGAATACCCCGCCGAATACGTGATTTTGAACGTGTGGGACGACGATCACTTTCGCAATTTGGATGCGTGGCGGTCCATTCGCATGGGACGACAGGGGCGGTTTACGCTGCCGCATTTGTGCGTGAATCTGGAAAGCGGAACCGTGGAAGAGCGCGAGAATTTGTGTAAGACTCCCGAAGACCTCTATCGGTTATGCGATGCGGATTGGGTGTGGGAGACTTTTGGCGACGATCCGATTTTGCACGCGGTTATGGCGCGCAAGGGCAGTGTGGAAGATGCGTCGGCAATGGCACAGAGTATGGGGGGAGAACTCGAGAATGCGGGGTCAGATACCGAGGTTTACAGTCTGCATACCGAAGCGGCTTTGTTTGCAACGCGGTTTGTAATTGAAAAGGCCGAGGCGTTTACAAAGGCCAAGGGAAAAAAGCTGCTGGTAATTCTGTCATTTGGTTCGCACAATGTAGCAAATGCCCTGAAGGGCGAGCCGCTTTTTGACCAGACGTTTTTGGATTGGTTGGCGACAAAGGACATACCGATGATCGATTTGCGCGATGCTTTTCGGGAAGAATACGCGACATATCGAGGGGATGTACAGACGTTTTTGGCACCGTATTACATAGGGCATCACACGCCGCGCGGAAATTTCTTCTTTGCTTGGGCGATAAAAGATCGAATTGTAGAATGGCTCGATCCAAAACCATTGCCCTATCAAATAGCGTCGGCTTGAGCTCGGATCGGTCCGGGCGGCGATGATCCTCCCGTTTCAGGAAATGCACATTGCAGCAGATATCTCTATCTCACTAGCTGCCAACCCGATGCGTCAGCGGTCAGTGCGGCGTGCCCCTTATACTGGTCGTATACCTCGTGCATCTCCTCGATCGCGTCGAAGTAACCCACGATGTGGGCAGCACTGAAGGAGTCTCCCGCTTTCACAGGCTTGCCGTGGATTTCTTCAATCATGACGATGATGTCTCCGGGCCGCTGGCTGCACCACGCTTCATAGACTACAGATGGTTCGAGTGTTAGCCCCGCCAGCCAAGGACCTTCTTCACCCGTCTGCTTGTCTCGCAAATGGTATGCGCGAATAAAATGCGCCGGGGTTCTGTTCAAGTCGCGGCGATAGCCGAACTTTAGATCCGGCGGAAATGGGGTGAAGAATTCACTGGACGGGATGCGCACTCCATTGGGACCGCTCAGATAGCTGAGATAAATCTCGCTGAACGTATCGCCTTTTTCATGGCGGATACAGCCCGGCATGTCGCTGCGGAGGAACATCTCGGGCGAATCGTTGACACTGTCGATGCTGTCCATTAAAACAAAGAAGCGTTCCCCTCTGGGGAATACAATCCGCTGGGTCCAGCGCGATCCGGTTTTGCGACTAGGGGCGGCATATTCGTACTGATATGTGGTTGTGACCGCAATAAAATTTGCCCCGTGGATCACGTCCGGTTGGACGGGTTTCATTCTGTGGCAGAGTTGTGGTCCCTCGACCATGCGCTTGCGATGGCTGCTGCCGTGAGACATGCGCGTATAGTACTGCCGGTCCGGCTCGGTCTCGTTTTCGTACCAAGAGTATCTGCCAACACCGTCCCCGTCCGGCGCAATCACCTGATCGCCGTAGTCCTCGTCGCTGCCCGCCTCCATGAGCCAGTCAATGACCATCAAGCCATCGCCGATTTCTCGGAAGCCGGTGGCTTTGTCGAGAAACGATCCCTTTTCGATTCCGGTCATCCAGTGTTTAGGGTTCTTTTTGGGAATGATAGCTGCAAGTTTGTCGGTTTCGATTTTGATTGCTAGGTCGCTCTCTTCCACGCTCGCCCATGCGGTGTTTTGCATAGAATTCATCCTGTATCAGGCCGGTGATTGCCAGTTGTTGCCCCAAAAGCCCCAGTTCAGCACCTCGCCCTCTGAATACACTAGGTAGTCCGGCAGCAATTGCATGTCGAGGTGACTGCCCCAGCAAATGGCGTCTGGCGCAATGCCGCCGTGGACGGCGACGTAGCGCCGTGGGTTGTGGGGGTGGGGGAAAACGGCGCAGACAGCGGTGCGCTCGCCGCGGTAGAGGTTGTCGGCCAAGCGGATGGCGTCGCCTTCGAAGCCCAGCGGGAGCTGACCTTCGAACTGCCTCAACACGGCGTTGGTGGATGGGGTGCCGTAGAGCAACAGGTTGTTGCCGTCGCGGTCGTCGTCCCGCAGATCCACATCTCTGACGACGGGCAGATCCACGGTATTCTCGCCCATGATGCCGCCACGGTGAACGCCGCCGTTGCGACTGCTGAAGTACCCAGTAGCATGGCTAGCTACCCAGTCGTTGTAGAAACTTTCTTCCTCCGAGCCGGATGTCCCGGGCACCAGCAGTAGGCCGTTGTAGAACAGATCGCCGATGGGGCCGGAGGACTGGTGCCGTTTCTCGGCTCTGAGGGCGAAAGTGCCCGGTTCCCAAGTGCCGCTCTGGTGGCGACGAAAGGATTGGCGGCGGCCCAGGTCGAGGCGGCCTAGGGCTTGGCCGTCGAGGATTACTTCTAGGGTAGTACCCTCTTTGATAGGGCCCAGGGAAAGAGTGTAGACGCCCTCTGTCCGCACGGTCAGGCGTTTTCCTTCCCGGTGGGCATCCACCTTCCCGGACGCTCCGTAGTGGACGAGTTGGTCTATTTCCACCCAGTACGAGCGATTGTGGCGCAGGCCCCAAGTGACCAGAGATACATGGGAGGGGGAATCCTGTTTGCGCTGGTTCAGCAGCCAGGGAATCACTTGCTTCCAGATATCCGGCGTGCGGCAGCCGTGGCCGGTGCGGGGCACTTCGGTGTAGATGTGGGCAATGCCTTTTTCCGCCAGCAGGCCGGCCATCTGACGCGAGTGTGCCACGGGCACGCCGCCGCCCACGGCCCGGTCCCATTCTCCGTGGACGATCCACAGGGGCGTATGCCGCAGGTTCTCCACTAGGAAGGCGGCCGAGCGCGATTGCCAGGAGGGTTCCTCCCAGGGGTGCATGTGGAAGGTCAGGCCGCCGGGCTTCTCCCACAGGCGATAGTCGCAATAGCCGCAGAAGGGCGCGGCGGCGGCGAAAAGGTCGGGGTAATGGGAAGTCAGGTACCAGACGGCGGCACCGCCCATGGACGAGCCAGTGATACTGATGCGTGCCCGATCAATGGCATAGTGAGCGGTCACATGCTTGATGGCCTCTAGGACATCGACCTCGCCGTAGTTCTGGTACACGGAGCCGGGGCCTCGCCCGGTGGGCCGCAGGACCACACAGGAGTGGCCCTCGGCCGCGGCAATGGCGGCCATTTCCTCGGTTAGGGCAACGGCACCCGGCAGGTGGTGCAGGGCACCGGGACTGACCTCGATAATCAGGGGTTTGGGGTCGGGACCAGTATCAGTGGCGCAGACGGCGCAGGGGTGGAGCTGGCCGTCGACGGACGAGCGAAAGTACTGGAGTTGGCCGATGGGCTTCATTATTCAAAACGCCCGGCTGAAGCGCAGGGACACATCGAGGTCGCGCGTCTGGTTGGAGACAGGGCGGGCAATATAGAGGCGGAAATAATCCCTGTGCAGCCCTAGGCCGCCGCTAACTTGCAGATCGAAGTCGGCCTCGTCCGCCAGCCAAGCCGAACCAGCATCGGCGAAAAAGCCCACATTTACCCGATCCCTTTGCATCCAGTGCTCAGCGTTGAACAGCACCATTCTATCGCCGCTGAACTCCTTGAAGCCATAGCCGCGCAAAGAGGAAAAACCGCCCAAGTTAAAGTGGTACTGTCGCGGTACTGATCCAGTGGCTCGTCCTAAACGCATGCGCAGATCAAGGCGACTGCCTTGGCTCACAGGCTGGTAGCGCCGAACATCGAGGATATAGCGCGCAAAGTCTCGGTCCCCGCCCCAAGTTCCTCCGGCCCGTTCGCCAAGGCCATTGACAAACCAGCCGCGCCGGGGGCTATGGCGGCTATCGCGACTGTCCCAGCGCAGTTCGGCCCGCAGGCTTTTGTAGCGTTCCTCGTCAATGGCTGGATTGGGGCGGAAACGGTTCCGGCCCAAGCGACCCAACAAGGCCCACTGGACGCTGTTTTCTAAGGAAGAGAAATCGTCTTGAGTATAGCGGACGGTCAAGCGCAGGTCGGGGCCCAAGCCCTGCACCGCATATGCGCTGAAACCCGTGCGGCGATAGTAATCGCGGAAATCGCGCCGGAACAGCACGGCATCCAGCGAATTTTCCTCGGTCGATAATAGCCAGTGATCTTGGGTATCAGTCAGATCGTGTAACTCGGCACCTAAACGCGCGACGTACGGCCCCGAGTTCCGCTCCACCGCCAACCACTCGGCCCCCAACTGGTAATGCCAGTAGTCGCTGCCCAAGCCCCGCCCCAACTCGCCGTATTGCACCAAGCGGGAAAAGTCGTTGAAAGGAATTCGAGGACGCCAGCCCAGATAGAGGCCGTCCACTTTATTGTACTGGGCGACCAATCCCTCTGGCTGCCATTCCAGCAACTTGTGGCCTCTGTTCCACTGGCCTTGCCAGCCGGCGAAACCGCTGGTCTCTAAGTCGTGGGGGTCCTGCCAGCCGGCGAAACCGCCGGTCTCTAAGTCGCGGGGATATTGCAGAGCCCGGGCGATCAAGCGCTCCAAGCGGCCCTCGAAACGCACCAAGATTAAGTCTGCGTCGCTGAGGACGACGAGGTGCATTTGATCTACTGTCTGACCGCGGATGTGGTAGAGCAGCCAAGCTACTTCTTGGCCATCGCGTACTTTGAGGGCTACTTCCCAATTTTTGCGCGTCAACAATTCTTGGACCCGGGGCGATACTCTCCAATCCTGCCGGAAAGGAGTGTGGCGGGCCGTGTACACACCCACTTTGACCGCGTGGATTTCGCTCAGCATACCGCGTACTCTCCAGCTCGGAGGCACGAAAAAGGTTACCAAGCGAGCAAAACCCACACTCATAGGGCCAAAACTCATTTCAATTTCCCGCTCGTATTGGACCTCGGGTAGTTCCCGCTCTATGTCCCGGCGCAACTGGCCCAAGTCCGCAGCGCGGAAGCAACTAGTCAGACTCAGCGCAATGATCGCATACAAGGTCAATTTGGTCATGGCTAGTCTTTCCGCGGCGCTTTAGGGGGAGCCGCCCCAAAGTCAATGCTGTCCAAAGACTCTATGTCGAACTTGCGGCCAATGCGCCCCACCTGGGCTAGGTCAAGGGGGCCGACAATATTGATGAAGACAAATTCGTCGGGATCTCCAGCCAAGACCAAAAGTCCGACGATAGTTTCACCCTCGGTGCGCACGTAGAACTGCACCCGCTGATCCCGTTCGCGCACCTGCACCACTCGCTCCCAGTCGGGCAAGGTGAGGGCTTTGAGCCGTTCGGCGATGCTCTCGTAATCGTACGACGTGTCTAGGTCTCGACCCTCCGCCTTTTGGTAAGCTTGGACGCGGATGAGGGACAGGGACTCCAGCATATCGGCTAGGTCTGGGTCTTCAAAGCGAGTAGCCGCAGCCACCAACTCGAGGAGCGGGTCTTTCAGGTAGATCTCGATGGAGGTTTCCGGCTCGGGGCCATCGAATAAGTCTAAGGAGGAGAAATCGATGTACCCGGGTTGCTTTTCTAGCGGCGGGGAGGCCCAAGCGCTAGTGGGACTGACGGCAACGGCAAAGAGAAGCAGAGCGTAAAAAAAGAACATGGCAAAACTCCTCACATGGTTTGGACGGGTAGGATAGTGTCTAGGTTAAGACGCAACGGCTGGACTAGGTGCGGCTGAATCACGTCATCGCGCACTCTGGTGCCCATACGGCTGTTCAGGTCGCCCAAATAGGCTAGGGTCCACTCTACTTGGCGGCGAGCTTGGGTAATTTCTTGGGGACTAAAGGCGGGTGGAACAGGCTCTGGGTCGAATAGGTGATAGCCGGCGATTAAGGCTAAGACGGCTGCGGCTGCATAGGCCCAGCCCCATCGTCGCACCGCGACGTGCAAGCGTTGCCGACGCGCCTGGCGGATCCGGGTCTGGAGAGCTTGGGAGACCGCGTCGGGGCAGGTGAGCGAGGGTAGGGCGCGTAGCGCGCCGACCAATCGACGGGCGTCTTCTAGCTCGGCGGCACAGGCCGCGCAAGTCGCTGCATGGGCTTCAAGTCGGGTCTGCTCAGCAGGCGTCAACTCGCCGTCGATATAGGCTTCGATCCGCTCTTGGGTCCAGGAGCAAGGGGAAGTTGAAGGCATGGTCTATTCCTGTAAAAGGGCGCGCAGGCGTCTCCGTCCGCGGTGGAGATATACTTTGACCGTATTAAGAGGCAACTTTAGGCTCTGGCTGATCTCGCGGTAGGAGAGGTCTTGGATTTCCCGCATGATGACGATTTCCCGCAGGGGGTTTTCCAGCCGGGTAAGGGCCGCCTCCAGTTGTCGCCGCAGGTCCACATCGCCCGCCGCGACAGCCGGAGTGCGCTGTAGGACCGGCTCGGGGTCTTGGGTGCTGACTACTGAGCGATAGCGATGCCGTTGGCGCAAGGCGTCCAAGCAGGCATTGCGCGCGACTCGGGTCAACCAAGCCGCCACACTTTCGTCGTCCATGCGGAGGCCGTGGTGCCACAGGCGGAATAGAACTTCCTGGGTAATATCCTCGGCGTCTTCGCGGTTGCCCATATAGTAGAAGGCGAATGTGTAGATGCGGTCCCGGTGCTCTTGACAGAGCCGGCGGAAACGTCCCATAGCGGCTTTTCCATTGTCTTTCGCCTATACTAACGACGGCAATGGGAAAAAAGTTACAAGAGCCGCCCTTCTTTTTGCAGAATATCCCCGGCAATCGCGTAGGTCGTCCCGTGCATGGCAATGACGACGAGTCCGATCCCGGCCGCGAGATAGCCGCCGAGGTACAAGTTGGGGATGTCAATCGACTCGTAGTTGTGGGCGTGGGTTTGTACTTGATCGACTTGGAAGCGGTAGTTGTCGCGCATGGGCGCGAGGGTCAGCGGCGCAAGGCCCTGTAAGATCGAATAGTCGGCCGTGCCGCCGATTTCTTTGATTACGTGATCGACTTCCACCACTTGGTTTCCTTCGGGCGTTTTCAGCCCGACCTGTCCGTCCTCGGCGATCTGCGTCACTTGGGTGTGATACAAGGTTTTGAGCCGGGGCGAGCGGCTTTCGAGGATTTCGGCGATGCGATGGTAATAGGGCAGCCCGTGGCGGCTGTCGTTGATGAGTTGCCAATGGACTGCTGGCCCTTGGCGCATGGCGTAGTACACTTGCTTGCCGGCGTCGTGCAATTCGGTGGCGGCCCAATCACCCGAGCGCCCGCCGCCGACGACGAGCACCCGCTCGCCGGGAAAGTCTGCGGGCTTGTCGTAGTGAGCGGTGACAAAAGGCCAGTCCTCGCCCTCCACCCCGAGGGAGCGCAACTGAGCGCGCTGGCCGGTTGCGAGGACCAAGTACTTACAGGTGTAGCGCTGCTCAACGCCCGTTTGCACGTGCCGACTGGTGAGCTGGAAGCCCCTTTCGTGCGGCTCAATCCGCTCGACTTCCTCAGAGGTTCGAATGCGCTCTGCTACTTCAAAGCGCTCGGGCACGCGGTGATAGTACTCGATCAGATCGGTCTTGAGGATCAGGGCGTTGACGTCTAAGGCGCTTCCGATTTCTGCGGCGTGTTGTGCCAGCGGATAAAAGGCAAACTCCATCCACTGACCCGGCGACAAGGTCAGCAGGTTGTGTGGCGCGCGGTTCCACAACCCGCCGACCGGCTCGCGGCTGATCAGCAGCGCGTCCAGCGGCTCGCCGCGCCGAAAGTCCATGGCGACTTGGTCCAGTTCCTCAAAGAGCTGGCGCGGGTGGTGTAAGGTGCGGAACAGATCGACGGGCCTGATGCCGTTTTGCACGAAATACTGCATATCCAGCCCTAGCAGGGACTTCGGCGAGCTCAGTCGAGCCGTGCGGTCGAACTGCTGTAAGTACCCGGCTAAGGGCGCGTAGCGCGTGGCAAACGTGCGGCTGTTGCGGAAGAAAGGATGCCAGCCGCCCAAGACCACGGCCAACGGCAGGCCCGCCGGCCCACCGCCGACGATGATTACGGTGTGGTGTTCTGGGTTCATTATCTTGTAGGTTAAAAGGTGAAAGCGAAAAATTAGCCTGTTGAAACTAGTGTTTCCGCAGTGCGACCGCCACCATAGGAGGAGACGCGACTTGAGCGGTACACGTGAATTCGCTAGCATAGTAGCGCTGACCGAACTACAAAGCAGAGGAGACAGGATCATGACGCCCGAACAAATTCTGCAACACCCGCCCAAGATCCTCACCCCAGAGCAGCGGCAATCCTATTTCGACAAGGGTTTCCTCTTGGTCGAAAACCTCATCGGGCTGGAGTGGATTGAGCGTTTGTTGGCCGTCACCGACGAAATGGTCGAGCGCAGTCGCGGCCTGACGCAATCTGACGAGGTCTTCGATCTAGAGCCCGACCACACGGCCGATAACCCCCGCCTGCGGCGTCTTACCAGCCCGGTGGACCAGCACCCGGTTTATTGGGAGTTCGCCTCTCAGTCGATTCTGGCTGACGTGGCCGCCGATTTGGTCGGCCCGGACATTAAGTTTCACCACTCCAAATTGAACTTTAAGTGGTCTGAAGGAGGCGAGGAGGTCAAGTGGCATCAGGATATTACGTACTGGCCGCATACCAATTACAGTCCCTTGACCATCGGCACGTACCTCTACGATGTCGATGACGACCAAGGGCCTTTGGCTGGGGTCGCCGGCAGCCACAACGGGCCGTTGTTCGATCAGTACAATGACTCGGGACAATGGGTCGGCTGTATCGCCGATCAGGATCTGCCCCAGGTTGACCTCAGTCGCGTTGAATTTATGACGGGGCCGGCTGGGTCCATCACCATCCATAATTGCCGTACCGTGCATGGGTCTAAGAAAAATTTATCGCCCAAGGGACGGCCCTTGTTGCTCAATATCTATTCGGCAGCCGACGCCTTTCCCTATACGGCCAATCCCTTGAACAGCCCGCAGTACTCGGGATCTATTGTGCGGGGCAAAGAGGCGCGCTGGGCCTATCACGACCCGCGGCCTTGTCTCATTCCGCCGGATTGGTCGGGGGGATATACGTCTTTGTATGCGCTGCAGCAGGAAGAGGAGTGGGAGGCATAAAGAATATGGCCCCGTACAAAGTAGCTATCTTGGGCACTGGCATGGTCGCCAACGTCGGTCACATCCCCGCTTGGCTGGAGTTGGCTCCGGCCGTAGAAGTGGTTGGCGCGTTCAATCATACCTTGGCCAAGGCTCAACAGACCGCCGACCGCTACAACATCCCCCATGCGTACGACGACTTTGAACTCATGATGAACGAGTTGCACCCCGATATCGTCTGCGTCTGCACTCCCAATGTCTCGCACCGCACCTACACCGAAGCCGCCCTCCAGGCCGGTGCCCACGTCTTTTGCGAAAAACCCGTAGCGGCCAGCTACGCCGATGCAGTGGTCATGTACGCGGCGGCCGAGGCCGCTGGCCGCCATCTATTTGTCACCCAGACGAGCCGTTTCTCTGGAACTAATACCGCTGCTAAGCAACTGGCGGATAGCGGGCACTTGGGCGAGATGTACTATGCTGAAACCTCGGCCTTCCGCCGCCGTGGCGTGCCCACTTGGGGCCGCTTCCACATGAAAGAAGCCTCGGGCGGCGGTCCGCTCTACGACATTGGCGTCCACGCGCTCGACGCCCTGCTGTGGATTATGGGCAATCCCAAAGTGGTGGCTGCCTCGGGCGCGACGTATACCAAACTGGCCGACCAGCGCGAAGACGTGGTCACGTCGCTGGCTGACAGCGGCGCGCCGGAGGGCGTGTTCGCACCCCGGGACTACGACATCGGCGAGTACGATGTGGAGGATATGGCCGCTGGCTTTTTGCGCTTGGAAAACGGTGCTACCATAAGCATTCGGTCCAGTTGGGCGGCTAATTTACCCGACGGCACTGGCGGCACCCTCATCATGGGCACCAAGGGCGGACTCACGTTTAATCCGCTCACTTTTATCGGCACTTTGGGCCGCTATCAGGCCGACACCCGGCTCAACGTGCCACCCGACCCCTCGGTTCCCTTCTCGGGTCACTGGAAAGCCGCGGCCCACTTCGTCGAGGTGCTTGAGGGCCGGGCCGAGTTGATGGTAAAAAAAGAGGAAGTGCTCAACGTCATGGCCGCCCTCGACGGGCTGTACCGCTCAGCCGCCGAGGGCGGAGAAGTGAGGATAGGCTGATGACCCGACTAAGCGATGCGGCTCTGCAGGATTTTATCATTCAGGGATACCGCGTGGTGCAACCGACCGCGACTGAGGACCTGCACGGCGAATTGCACCGCCAGGTCGAGCGCGTGCTCGCCACGGGCAATCCGGGCAACGGCCTGATAGATCGCATTCCCCTATTGCACCAGTTGTTCGCCGATCCGGCAATAGATGCGGCCTTGACCGGCATTCTGGGGCCTGGGTACGCCCTCTGCCGCCATTGCCACTGCCACGATCTCGCGCTGGGTACCCAAGCCCAGAATTGGCACAAGGATTATCCTTTCGGCGGCAATGTGCGCTACCACCGCCCGCGCTACGTCCTGCTGCTGTACTATCCGCACGAGGTGACGCCGGATATGGGGCCTACCGCGCTGGTGCCCGGGACGCAGTACTATATGGATGATCCCGACGCTGAGGTCGAAGGGGTGGCTCTTACTTGCGCGGCGGGCACTGTGGTCATCACCCACTACGAAATATGGCACCGGGCCACGACCAATCGCTCGACCCGGACGCGCTATATGCTGAAGTTCCTCTTTACCCGCACCCAAGAGTGCACGCCAGAACAGCGCAGCCGGTGGATGCCGATAGGACGCCATGCAGCTTTGTATCGCACGCTGTGGCGCTGGTACGGGGGGCAGGCTCCCGCCTTGAGGCCGCAGCGGTCGGTGGCTGCCTTGCAGGCCGCTTTGCAGGATCCCGATGAACGGGTGCGGATAGATGCCTATTACGACTTGGGGGCGCTGGGAGCCGAAGGGGTGCAGGTATTGATGGCAGCGCTAAAAGACGAGTCTGCCCGGCGTTGGCAAACCAATCTCGAGCGCGGCGATTTTACCAATCCCAGCCAGTTGGAAAGCTCCTACGGGCTAGCCGCGGCCGGTGCTGTTGCGGTGCCCGCGCTCGTCGAGGCGTTGCAGGATGGGGACTGGTGGCTGCGCGCCGGGGCAGCTAGCGCCTTAGGTTGTATGGGTGCCGAGGCTCAGGGGGCGGCCACGGCCCTTGCCGAAGCATTGCAGGACGACAGCGAATGGGTCTGCCGCAATGCCGCCGATGCCTTGAGCAACATGGGCCAGGTGCCGGCGGCGGTACCAGCTTTGACACAGGCGCTGGACGATAGCCGCGCGATGACGCCTTGGTCTCTGTCTGATGCGCCGCTGTGCGAAAATGCGGCTATGGCCTTGGCCAAATGGCGCGCGCCGACAGCAGCGGTATCAGCCCTGCAACGGGCGCGCCAGCAGGGCAACGAATACGTGCGATCCTGGGCCGAATGGGCGTTGGACCGACGCTTTTAGGAGGAGAGGGGCATGGAAGCCGAAAAATACTTGCTCAGCGACGCCGAGATGCAGCAGTTCATCGCCCAAGGCTACGTTCAGGTGCAGGCGGATTTCTCGGGCGATTTTCACGCCGAAGTATGCCGCCAAATCGACGCGGTGCTGGAAGCCGAAGGCAACCCGGGCAACAATATCGCGCCGCGCATCCCCGCCATCGCCCAAGTTTTTGCACACCCCGCGGTGCGCGGAGCACTGACCAGTATTCTGGGCGCGGGCTATCTGATGCATCCACACCGCTACTGCCACCTCAATTCTCCCGGCAGCGACGGCCAGACTTGGCACAAGGACGACTATATCTTCGACCAGAATATCCGCTATCACCGCTGCCGCTGGGTCATGGCCTTTTACTACCCGCAGGACGTCACCCCAGACATGGGCCCCACCGGCGTGATGCCGGGGCGGCAGTGGTACAACGGGATCTCCAGTACTGATCCGGAACAAGCGACAGAGAACGAACTGGGCTTGTGCGGCCCGGCCGGCACGGTGTCTATCGTCAATTTCGATAGCTGGCACCGGGCCACGGCCAATCGCTCGGACAAAAGGCGCTACATGCTCAAATACCAGTTCACTCGCATGGCAGAGCCAGAGGCACCGACGTGGAATAACGAGGTGCCCCACTGGCAGTCGCTCGACGGCGACCCACACCCAGAATTGTCGCGGCACGTGTGGGACTGGTTGTGTGGTCGATTGTGTGATCGACCGGCAGCGAGCAACGGCAGCGCGAGTTGGGAGGATTTGAGTGCTGATTCGGAAACGACCCGCTTGCAAGCGATCTACAATTTGGGAGGAGACCAAGTAGAAGGGCTGATCGAGGACATGCGGAGCCAAGCCCAGGACCAAGTCAAGACCAATCTGGCCCATTCGCCGACCAATCCCCAGGGCGGTAATCCGGGCGAAGTGGGGCCGGTACACGCCTTGGCCGCCTTGAGTGCGGACGCTTTGGACGGACTATTGGACGCGGCCCAGCAGGGGCCTTGGCCCGATCGGGCGGCGGCAATGGGCGCCTTGGCCACTATGGGCAAGGAAGCGGCTGCGGCCGTGCCGGTATTGCAGGCGGCCTTGAGCGACGATGTTATGTGGGTGCGGCGCAATGCCGCCGAGGCTTTGGGAATCATTGGGTCGGCGGCAGTATCAACGGCCCCGGATCTCGCCCGTGCTATAGGCGACGAGGTGGAGTTGGTGCGGCGCAATGCCGCCTTTGCCCTGAGCAAGATGGCACCTCCCGACGACGAGTTGGTACCGCCGGTGGCTCGCGCGCTGGCCGATCCAAATCGCTATACGCGCTACTGTGCCAGCACTGCTTTGCGCAAGATCGGGACTGCCCAAGCCCGCCGCGCCTTGGTCGAAGCGTTGGAGCCGGCCCGCTGGTGCGCCGTTACTTCGTCGTCCACGCACTATTGAGGAGCTATTAATGAACGCGGTTTTTTCCTTTAGCGAAGTAGCCCGGCTGCCCATGCCTGGGGACAACGTGGCCATTGCTACTCGACGTCTAGAAGCGGGCACGGGCATTGACTACGATGGACGGTCGTTCACTTTGTCGCACACGGTGATGGAGGGACATCGCTTTGCCGTCGAGCCGATTGAATCCGGCCAGTTCCTGCTGTCGTGGCAACTACCCTTTGGCGTGGCTGAGCGCTCGCTGAAGCCGGGCGACTACGCCTGCAACCAGAGTATGCTCGACGCCTTGGGTATCCGGCAGTTGGACTTCGACCTGCCCGAGCTGGCCAATTTTGTCGATCGCATTGAGCCGTATCAACTAGATCCGGCGAATTTTCAGCCCGGGGTTGCGCTCGATCCGCATGAGGAGCGGCGGACCTTTCTCGGCTATGGCCGCGCTGGGGGACGGGGCGTGGGTACGCGCAATTACATCGTCGTCTTGGGCACGTCCTCGCGCACGGCTAGTTATGCCCGACTGTTGGCCGAGCGCTGGAGTGGCCGGCCGGCTGGCGATGGCGTGGTGCCGATTGCCCACACCGAGGGCGGCGGCGGATCCGATCCCAATAACCGCGAACTCTTATTGCGTACGCTGGCTGGCTTTGTCGTCCATCCCAATGTCGGTGCCGTGCTGGCGGTGGACTACGGCAGCGAAGCCGTGACCAACGAGATGCTGCGGGAGTACATGGTGGCGCACGGCTATGCCCTCGACCATGTCCGGCACTGCTTTATGAGCTTGGACGGTTCCTTTGCGGCGCGTTTGGCAGAGGGCGAGCGGCAAGTGGCCGCTTGGGCCGAGGAAATGGTCGGCGAGGAGCGGGGCGAGCACGACTTAAGCCATCTCAAGATCGCCTTGCAGTGCGGCGGCTCGGACGCCTTTTCGGGCATTTCGGGGAATCCGCTAGCCGCTTGGGTGGCGCGCGAGTTGATTCGCTACGGCGGCGCGGCCAACCTCGCCGAGACCGACGAGCTGATCGGTGCCGAACCGTACGTGCTGCAAAACGTCAAGGATGTGGAGACAGCGCGCACCTTTTTGCACATGGTCGAGCGCTTCAAGGAGCGGGTGTCGTGGCACGGTGCCTCAGCCGAGGGCAATCCCTCGGGGGGCAACAAATTTCGCGGTCTGTACAATATCGCGCTCAAGTCCATTGGCGCGGCGCGCAAGCGCGACCCGGACGTGCGCTTGGACTACGCCATTGAGTACAGCGAGCCGCTCAAAGGGACTGGTTTCTACTTTATGGACAGTCCGGGCAATGACTTGGAAAGCATTGCTGGGCAGGTGGCCAGCGGCTGCAACGCCATTTTCTTTGTTACAGGCAACGGTTCCATTACCAATTTTCCCTTTGTGCCGACCATCAAAATCGTCACCACCTCGGAGCGCTACCAATTGCTGGCTGAGGATCTCGATGTCAATGCCGGAGCCTACTTGGATGGCACGCCGATGGACGAATTGGGCCAAGAGCTATTCGAGCGCACCTTGCGGGTGGCCTCGGGCGAGCGCTCACTGGGCGAGCGGGCCGGCCACGCCCAAGTGTCCATCTGGCGCAATTGGCAACAGACCGATATCAGCCGGTTAGAGGAACTGTTGGCCGCTCCTGTACCCGAGGGGCGGCCTGTGCCGGTGCGACCGGAGGTTGGGCCAGCGGTGTCGTTTCCCATGCTGGACGGGGCTATCGATCAGGTGGGGCTGGTTTTGCCCACCAGCCTGTGCGCTGGCCAGATCGCCCGCATGTGCGCCGAGCGGCTCAATACCCGGCAAGTGGGCCGCGAGCAGGGCCTGTCGCGCTTTGTCGCCTTGGTCCACACCGAGGGCTGTGGGCTGTCGTCGAGCGGTGCCACCGAGCAAATGCACTTGCGCACCATGATGGGGTACGCAGCGCATCCGCTGGCTCGGCGCGTTTTGCTGCTGGAGCACGGCTGCGAAAAGACGCATAACGATTACATGCGCAACGGCCTTGAGGAGTGGGGTTTGGACCCGGCTGTTTTTGGCTGGGCGTCGGTGCAGTTGGACGGCGGCATTGTCAAGGCCATGGACAAGGTCGAGGGGTGGTTTCGCCAAGCGCTGGCCGAGACGGAAGCGCCTGTCGCTGTGGAAGGTGGCTTGGGTGCCTTGCGCTTGGGGATGCAGGCGACTGGTGAGTTGGGGGAGGATGCGGCGCAATCTTTTGCCCAATTGACGCGCTGGGTAGTGACCGCGGGTGGCACTGTGGTCGTGCCACACAACGCGTCCCTGCTGCGGGAACCGGCGTATTTGGACTCCGTGTTAGTCCAGCCGTCGAACGCCGCGACGTTGCCCTATGGACAGGCGGCCGTGGAGCCGGGTTTTTACGTCATGGAGACGCCGACCGACCACTGGGTAGAGACGGCTACCGGACTGGGTGCTACGGGCGTGGACTTGATCTTGGCCCATACTGGCGAGCATCCTCTACAGGGGCATCCCTTGATGCCGGTGGTGCAGGTGAGTGCGAATCCGACGGTGGCGGCGCTCTACGGCGATGATATTGATTTGGCTCTGACGGGTGTGGCTGACGATTGGGCAGAGGAACTGGCCGCTTTGTTGGCCCAAGTGGCGCGAGGCGAGCACGTCCCCGGTGCTTTGCAGCAGCGCAACGTCGATTTTCAACTGACGCGGGGTTTGTTGGGGGTTTCGACCTGAGTGGCGCAAAGCGGAGCGACTGCTAGGAAACCGCCTCCAAGCAGAGAGTGGCCCAGTTCTGGAAGAAGGTTCGTCCGTTGGCGTGGAGGGCGGGCAAGTGCTGGGCCGCGTCGGCTTTGATTTGCTCGCCGTCTAGTTCCTCCCCGCGCACTTCATCGGCAAAAACTCGGACCAGATCGGCGATAATTTGCGTGGTAACTTCCATGTGGAAGAGGAGTCCATACGCCGTCTGGCCATAGGAAAACGCTTGGTAGGTAGTGAGGGCAGAGGAGGCTAGCGCAGTAGCGCCCTTGGGCAGATCGAAGATGTCGCCGTGCCAGTGAAAGCCCATAAAAGAGGGTGCCAACTCGCCCATCAGCGGGTCTTCGCTGGCGGCGGGCTTCAGCTCAATAGGATACCAGCCGATTTCTTTCTGCGGACCGCGGGCGACCCGAGCACCAAGAGCCGTGGCCAAAAGCTGGCTGCCTAGGCAGACGCCGAGTACGGGTTTGTCTTCTTTTAGGGCTTGGTCAATAAGGCGTATAGCCGCGTCTATAAACGGGTAGCGGTCATGTTCGTACACGCCCATCGGACCCCCCATGACCACTAGGCCGGCGGTCCCGTCCATGTAGCGGGGAACCTCTTCGCCGGCAAAGGTGTGTATGTAGGTAGGAGCGAGACCGCAGCCTTGGAACACTTGGCCGGCGATCCCCAAGTTTTCTGGCTGTGCGTTTTGCAGGACCCATATTTTGTTCATTGACCGACCTCTTCTACAGTAAAATAATTCATAGCCACTACCGACTTTGCTTGTTGTTTATGGCCAGTTTGGCTAGGGTAATGATGGGCGAGGCATTGAGTACCCAACCATCACTCACGGTCCACTTCCTCCGCTATTTCATCTATACTGTACTGGAATACGGAGACTTCGAATCGGCCTAGTGCCGAGATGAATTCGCTGCGGGATAAACCCGAAATTTCGGCCGCTCGGCTTTGAGACACTAGCCCCATCTCGTACCATTTCACAGCGGCAGCCAAACGCAACTCTTGGGTGAACCGCTCGGGATCTTTCCGTACCGACGAAAGCACATCCTCTGGCAATTCAAAAGTAACTGTTACCATAGCATTTTCTCCTGATTGAGCCAGATATAGACTTGTGGAGCGCGATTTTCCGAAAATCAGATCGTTCAATCGTCTCTCGTCTGTTTATCTAAAATATATGCCTTAATCTGTCCCCAAGACCTAGATTCCCCAACGGCAATTTTCCCCTCAGTGCCGCAGTTACCGCGGGGCGGATCGTCAATCCAGCGGATAATCTTCCACAAGCTTCTTCTCCAATAAAACGGATGAGACACCTCGTCTATCACCGCTTCCGCGCCAGCGTCAACCCGTCGCCAATCGACAGCAGGGACGCGGTCACGCGCTCGTCGGCGTGGATTTTGGCGTTGAGTGCACGGATCGCTACGGTGCTCTCGGTCTGCTCATTGGCATCGGCGGGCCGTCCGCCCCATAGCACGTTGTCGATTAGGATCAATCCGCCTGGGCGCAAGAGTTGCAGACAGCGCTCGTAGTAGGCGTCGTAATTTTCCTTGTCTGCGTCGATAAAGGCCATGTCGAAGCAACCCGCTTCCCCGGCCGCGAGTATTCCGTCAAGAGTTGCTACTGCTGGTCCTAACCGCAATTCAATCTTGTCGGCCACGCCGGCTTCCCGCCAATAGCGCCGAGCGATGCTGGTAAACTCGTCGCTGACGTCGCAGGCGATTAGACGCCCATCCGCTGGCAGGGCCAGCGCCATGGCGATGCTGCTGTAGCCAGTAAAGGTTCCCACTTCGACGATCCGCTTGGCGTCGATCAGTTCGACGAGCAGCCCCATGAACTGACCCTGATCGGGCGAGATCTGCATGCCGCCCATGGGCATGGCCCGGGTCTCCTGCCGCAACCGCTTGAGCGCGTCTCGGTCGCGCAGCGAGTTGGCGAGGATGTAGTCGTAAATATGCGTTTCGATAAAACCGTTGCGGGAACTCATGGGCCGACCTTTCGCAAAAGAGGATGCAGGAAGTCGCGCCAAAGTAAGCGGATGTTGAGCGCAGCACAACTTGCCGACTGTTTGCTGAATTAAGATTGGAGTTTGGGATTTTCCGCGTGACGCCGCCGGTCGCGTTGGGTCTTCTTGGCCAGCGCGCGCTGGAAGGATTCCTCTAAGTCAACCCCGGTCTGATTGGCGAGGCATATGAGGACGAAGAGCACGTCGGCCATCTCCATGCCGAGGTCGGCTTCCTCGCCATCCTTGAAGCTCTGTTCACCAAAAGTACGGGCCATGATCCGCGCTAGCTCGCCGACTTCCTCCATCAGCACGGCCGTATTGGTCAGCTCGGAGAAGTAGCGCACGCCGACCTCGGAGATCCACTCGTCCACCGCCTGCTGGCAGGCGCGAAGGGTGTGCTCAGGCGCGGGTTGGCTCATAGGTAACGGGTGCTAGGCCTTCCTGCTGGCGTTGGGCATTGACATCGTCCAAGTGCCAGGGCACGGCCGATCCATCGGTGCGAAAGCGCTTGTAGTAGCCGTCTTTGCAGCGGGAAATGGGCATCAGCGGAGCGGCAGGCCGCAGCTCCGCTAGGGCCACTCCACTGAGCGCCGTGCCGCTGGCGAGATCAACGACCTCGATTTCTCCAGGGTCAATGGCCCCCAAGCCGCGGGCGTGGGCGAATTGCAGATAGGGGGTGGCCTGCGGGTCGAGGCCCATCAGGTAGGTGGCGACTGCATCTACGTGTACCTCATTGACTCCGGCTACAGCCCAGCCGAGGGGGTAGTTGGCTCCTTCGTTGAACGCCGTGCCGTCGCGGCCGACAAGGCCATCTACTACTGAAAGCCGCGGCATCCCCAGACCGCGCAGCGCGACCAATAGATCGCAGAGCTTGTGATAGAAGCGGTCTTCAAAGAGACTGAGGCCGCTCTCGGTCAGCCGCCACAGTTCATCGGCGAATGGCTCGTCCACGGTTTGGACCACGCATAGGTGTCGCTCGGGCTTGGCTATGATGCCCATTAGGTTTTTAATCGACAAGGTCGTGCAACCTAGGTTGTGGCACTTGGCGAGGGGGACGTTAAAAAAGAAGGCGCAATCGGTCACTTCCCGGTACAGGGGATAGCACTCGTACACCACGCCATCGGTGACCTCGACGACGCGGGAATCCTCGTCGGTGTTCATTTCTGCGAGCCGCACGCCCCGCTCTTCGGTCATGGCGCGATAGCCGCACAGTGCCCAAGTGTGCCCGGCCGTGGGGTTTTCTCCAGACTGGCCGTCGGCAACCACTAGGCGCTCGGCGGGTACGCCGCGGTCGCTCAGGGCGTCGAGCAGGCCGCCGACAAACCCGGGGTGGGTGATGACGCGCTTTTCCGGTGGATAGAGCACGGTGGCGTTGGGCTTGAGCAAGATGGTGCCTGCGGCAGGTAGCGGCATCTCGAGGGCGGCGAGAGTGCGATGGGCCAACTCTCGGTAGGTTGCAAAGGGAGCGTCGGCGCGGTCGATGGGCGAGCGCGCTAAATACACGGCGTCGGGTTGTACGATCATGGTGGCTCTCCTGTATCTCCTGTAGAGTAATAGACAAGCAAAAAAAAGCGGCCGAGAGCCGCAAGCTCCCGACCGCTTATTCGCGTTGGATGCGCAACGCGTCTCAGTATCTTTCGATGTCAGCGCCCAAGGCCCGCAGACGGCGCTCAATGTGGGCATGCCCTCGGTCGAGCTGGTAGAGGTTGCTGATCTCGGTGCAGCCCTCGGCCGCTAGACCGGCGAGCACGCAGGCGGCTCCGGCGCGAATGTCCATGGCCTTGACCTTGGCCCCTTTGAGCTGAGCTGGCCCGTGCACCAACACCAAGTGGTCCTTTTCCGGCGCAAGGCGAGCGCCGAAGGAGCGCAAGGCCTTGACGTGGCCGAGGCGATCTTCGAATACGGTCTCGCGGATGTAGCTGTCGCCTTTGGCCATGCACGCCAAGGCCGTCATCCCAGGCTGCAGGTCCGTTGGGAAGCCGGGGTAAAAGGTGGTCACTACGTTGATCGGCGACAAGGTTTCTGGCCCGCGCACCTGCATCCACGCCCCTTCTTTTATCATCTCGACGCCCATCTGCTGGAGCTTGGCTTCAAAGACGTACAGGTGATCGCGCACCACGCCCTTGAGGGCAATGTCGCCGCCAGTAATCGCGCCCGCCATCATCAGGAGGCCGGCGTCGAGGCGATCGTACATGATCGTGTGCTCGGCACCTACTAACTCATCGACACCCTTGATATGCACCTGCCGCGTACCAACTCCTTCGACTTGGGCACCCATCTTTTGCAGGAGCGATGCAAAATCGACGATCTCCGGGTCGGAGGCCGCGTTTTCGATTGCGGACTCGCCCTCTGCTAGGCAGGACGCCATAACGAGGTTTTCCACTCCGGTATGACTGGGCAGATCGCAGTACATAAAGGCACCGGATAGCTGCTTGGCCACCACGTCGATGCCGCCGCCGTTGACGCCTTGGACCTCGGCCCCGAGCCGGGCAAAGCCGCGATAGTGATAGTCGGTCGGTCGCGAGCCAATCGTGCAGCCGCCGACCTCTTGGATCCAGGCGCGGCCAAAGCGAGCCAACAGCGGCCCGACAAAAAGCAGCGAGGCGCGGAAGCGATTGGTCAAATCCGCGGGAAGCTGGGTTTCTTTGACATCGCGGGTGTCTAGGACGGCCACTTCTTCGGTCGCATCGTAATCGACGCGCGCGCCGAGCCGACGCAATACTTCGAGGGCCACCAATACGTCGTTGACCGGGGGTACCCGGTGCAAAACGGTTTGCCCTTCAGTGGCCAGCAGCGAAGCGGCCAACATGGGCAAAGCGGCGTTTTTGGACCCTTGGATCTCGACCTCACCTTGGAGAGGACGTCCGCCGCGCACGAAAAGAACTTCGGTAGAACTCATTACTACTCCTGAAGTTAAGAGGACGGGCAAACACACCAAGGGGAGGGGGATAATCCAAATGTAACATTGGGTATTCGGTTCGTCAATCACCCAATGTCCTGCTTGACAGAGAGGGGCGCGGCTCTATATTCCACCAAGGACAAAATTGTCTCTATCACGACAGAAAGGAATCCCAATCATGGCTGAAAGCCCTCATATCGTCGCCTATCTGAAGCCGGTTTGCGGCTGGAGCAATAGCGTGCGCATGACCTTCGCCAAATACGGCTTGGCATACGAAGACAAAGACATTATCAACAATCCAGATATTTACGCTGAGATGGTGCAGAAAAGCGGCCAGCCCCTCTCGCCCTGCGTCGAGATCAACGGCCAGATGTTGGCCGATGTCGATGGCGATGAGGTCGAGGCTTGGATGCTTGAGAACGAAGTCGTCGAGCCAGTCTCGGCCTAAGCGCGCATCCGGCTCAATACGCGCCGCATGCCCTCGCACAGGTTGGGCTGCTCGTGGTTGAGCGGCCCGCTCGCCGCTCGGCGAATCAGCGTCAACGCACCCCATAGCTGGCCGTCGCTGGCCTTGAGAGGCAACACGTAGCTAAAGCCGATAGACCCGCATTCAGCCCCCTCTAGGAGGAAGCGCACTATTCCTGCTGGCAGGGGGCTTTCTTCGTCGGCGCTGGCCTGCCCCACTAGCAACAACGCGGAGTGACCAACCCCGTCCTGATCGGCGAAGGGGCGCACGCCGTCTTGTTCCAGCACCCGTTGTAAAACCTCGGCTCCTGCGCCGGCCGTGTGAACTACCCCTTGGCCGACGCGCTCGTATACGATGGTATCTGCCGCTTCAATGCCCAGCAGCAAGTCCATGCCTTGAATCACGGCTTCGTCTGGAGACATGGCTTCGAGCGATGTGACGATGTGGGGAGGAATTTTAGCGGGTTCGGGCATGTTGAACGGGATGATCGAGACGGGCATGGCGCATCCTTGACAATGCAAATGAGGGGGCTTTAATTTTAATCTTTCTTTTGGTGGCGCTTTAGCTCAGTAGGTAGAGCAGGAGACTGAAAATCTCTGTGTCCGCGGTTCGATTCCGCGAGGCGCCACCACTATTATAAACAATAAACAGCCCCTTAGCTTGTACAAGCTAAGGGGCTGTTTGCATTTGTGCGGGTTCATCGGGCATTGTCCTCCGCTACCCTGCGCTTTACTTGTCCCCAGCTTGTGGACTGCACTGCCGTAGCGGGAAGCTCGCGCGCTGCGCAGCGAAATCCGACGATGATGTAGGTCACCGAAGGCGGCAGCCCGCCGCGGTCGGTGGCGCGCAGGCGATACGGATCGCTGCTCATTGACCCGCCGCGAAGCACTCGGCTGATTCCTGCGTCCGGTCCTTGCGGATCGCGCCCAGGACTTTGCGCGTAGTAATCCTCGCCGTACCAATCCACCACCCACTCCCAGACATTGCCCGCCATGTCGTAGGCCCCATAGGGAGAGATCCCGCGCTGGTAAGAGCCGACCGGGGCCGAGTCGAAAAAGCCGTCGCTGTCGTCGCCGCGGCAGCAGCCCTCCCTGCCGTAGTTGGCCCGGCTGCGGTCGATGGAATTGCCCCAGGGATAGATGCGGCCGTCGGTGCCGCGAGCGGCTTTTTCCCACATGGCCTCGGTCGGCAACTGCATGCCGGCCCAAGTGCAATAGGTACGGGCACCGTACCACGAGACCTCGGCGACTGGCCGCTGCTCGGTGCCGGGGATCGGCGCGTATCCCACGTCGTTGTAGAGAATCTGCGCGTCGGGATCTCGCAGATCGAACAGCAGGTGCCCTTCCCCATCCGCGTTGCCGCCGATGTCATTCAAAAAGGCGGCGTATTGGTCGTTGTTTACTTCGAAACGGTCGATGTAGAAGTCGTCGAGATAGACTTGGTGGACCGGCTGCTCGTCCGCCCGTCCCTCGGCCGATCCCATTGTAAAATAATCGGCGGGGACGCGGGCCAACTCATGCATTGTGCCGGCCGGTGTCTGCACTTGGACTATCTCTTGGGCTAGAACACCCGGTGCCCATACCAAAAAGCACCAGAATGCACTGCTGCGCGCCATACCTTCTCCGCTACGTGGCCTTTTTCGCCGCGAGTTGTTGATTTACTTTCCTACATACATAATTGCCATCCCCCGTTCCAGCAAAGAAGAAATTGGTCTCCACTCATCGCGAGGCGCTGTCGCTTTTTAACCGCGACGTGCGTCTGGTGCTCTTCAGCCAAGCTCTGATTGGCTTTACGATTTTCGGCGGCGTCTATACGGTCCTGCTCAATCTCTATCTCTTGCGCCTAGGCTATGGCCCCCAAATGATCGGCCAAGTCAACGCTGTTGGCGCGCTGTCGTTTGCCCTCTTGAGCATGCCCGCGGGGCTGTTGGCCAATCGCTGGGGGGCGCGTCGGAGCATGATTGTCGGCATGGTGGTCGCCGCTCTCGGTTTTGGCTTGTTGCCCCTCGGCGAGTTCGCTCCCACCGCCGCGCAGCTAACTTGGATCATGGGAGCGTATGCCCTCGGCGTCCTTGGCAATACGCTCTATATCGTCTGCTCGATTCCCTTCCTGACCCTGATCTGTCCGCCGCGCCTGCGCAATCACGTGTTCTCGACCCAGGTGGCGCTGTGGCCGCTGGCGGGTTTTGCCGGTAGTCTGTGCGGCGGCCTGCTGCCCGGCCTGTTCTCCGCGCTCCTCGGACTGCCCGAAGACCACCCGGCCCCCTATCGCTATCCGCTGCTGCTGGCTGCTGGCGTGCTGTTTATCAGCTCCGGTTCTATCGCCGCAACACGCTCCCGTCCGCAGAAACCGCCCGCTAGGGAACGGGGTCAGGCGACGCCCTTTCCACTGGCCATTATCCTCGTCTTGAGCTTGGTCACCTTCCTGCAGATGGCCGCGGAAAACAGTCTCCGCATCTTTTTCAATGTGTACATGGATGACGGCCTCGGGACTTCTACGGCACTGATCGGCAGCCTAACCGCCGGAGGCCAGCTCTTAGCCGCCTGTACCGCGCTGGCCGCTCCTGCGCTCAGTCGGCGTTTTGGCCGGGTGCCGGTGATCACCGGAGGGGCTGGGGCGATGATGTTGTGCCTCATACCGATGGCCTTGGTCGCTCATTGGGCAGTGGCCGGAGCCGCCTGTATGGCCTTGGTTGCCCTCAGCTCGATCCGCCGCTCGGTCTATATCGTCTTTCAGCAGGAACTGGTCCCAGAGCACTGGCGGGTGACCATGAGTTCGGCGCTGACTATGGCCTACGGCATCAGCATTGCCGGCGTTTCGCTCGGCGGCGGCTGGATGATCGACGCGCTGGGGTATCGGGCGTTGTTTTTGTCCAGTGCCGTGATTACGGCCGCGGGCGTGCTATGCTTTCAGGGGTATTTCCGCATCCCGCGCGGCGAATACGCCAAACGGTTGACAGACGAGCGCGCATAGGTATTAAGCGCATTCAACGCACATTGCGTCGCAGCGTCGTCTCAGCCGTGCGAGCTGAGCTGAGAACTTGGGATCTGCTGTGAGATTGCAGGATTCGTGCGGGTCTTTGAGCAGGTCGTACAGCTCCTCATAGACGGGCTGTTGCTCGTAGTAGCGAATGTATTTCCAGCGCTGCGTGCGCACGCCTTCGCTCTTGGGGATGTCGGCGCGGTTGAATCGGTGCTCGCAGAAGAACGCCTTGCGCCATTCGGCTTTTTTGCCGCGCAATAAGGGGACGAGGGATTTTCCCTGCATTCCGTCCGCAGCGTCCAAACCGGCTAGTTCGAGGATGGTTGGCGCGACGTCGATGTTGAGCGCCATTTCTTCGCGCACGATCCCTCGCTTGCTCTCGTTAGCTCGCGGATCGAAGACGATCAAGGGAATGCGGATCGACTGTTCGTTTAACTGCCAGCAGTCGCTAAGCCCGCGATCGCCGTAGTACATCCCGTGGTCTGAGGCGAAGATCACGATTGTGTTGACGGCTAACGATAGCTGATCCAACGCCGTGAGAATTCTGCCGATGTTGCGATCGACGCCGCTGACCATTCTGTACAGTCCGCGCATGTTCCGCTGGTAGTCCGCAGGCGTTGCATAGCGGTCCCGCCAGCGCACTCGGCTTTCCGTCTCGCGCAGGAATTTCGGCAGCCGCCTGAAGAAGTCGGGATGGGCGTTGAGTGGCTCTGGTATCTTCGCATCCGCGTAGAGTGGATCTTCAGTAGCAGGCCAGATGTAGTGGCGCGGGTCGTCGTCCTGCGCGTGCGGCGCGTTGAAACTGACGGAGAGGCAAAACGGCTGACTAAGATGGGTGCGTAGGAAGTCGATTGTTTTGTCGCCGGTAATGTCGGTCAGGTGGCGCACGCGGCCGTCTGGCTGTCTGATTTCATACCCGTCTTCAGTCCAGTGTTCGTAGTTGTCGAACGCGTCAAACATTTTTTCGAGCGCGCCTGCGTCTGCGAGGGAAGGGTCGATTCCTTTTGCGGCAATGCCGAACTTGCCGATCAGCCCCGTGCGGTATCCGGCCCTTTTGAGAGCCGCCGGGTAGGAGCTGTCGGTGAATGCGCGTTGGAGGGGCGGTGTGAGGAAGGTGAAGCGGTGGCGGCTTTCATAGACGCCGGTGAGATAGCTCGCCCGGCTGGCGGCGCAGATCGGGCTGGTGCAGAATGCGTTTGCGAAGCGGACGCCATTTGCGGCAAGCCGGTCGAGGTTCGGGGTTTGGATGATTGGGTTGCCGGCGCAGCCGAGTAGGTCGTTGCGCTGGTTGTCGGTCAGGAGAAAGAGGATGTTCGGGACAGAGGCCATGATGTTTGCTCTGTCGAGAATTAAAGGCGTCCCGCTCGCATGCGCGACCCTAAAGGCCCGTATGCGAGCGGGACGCCCGCTATGGCGTCGGATATGAACGCTTACTTTGCGCCTTTGCCGTGCGGGCGCATCACCAACACCTCGTAGGTAATCGGCTCGGATACGCGCTCCATCTTCACCCCGAAGTGCTCGCGCAAATAATCGAGGGCCACATCCCAGCCGTCGGAGAAATCGACATCGATATCTACTGGACGCTCAAAGGGGTTGTCTGCTGCTGCATCGTCCCATTGCAGCTCGATTTCGTCGAGGTCTTGGTCGTAGCCTTCGACTAGGCCGTTAAGCGCGACGTTTTCGAGCAGATTCTGGATCGCAGACCCGAGCGTACATCCCGTACAGCGGTAGCGTTTGTCGCTGATCCATATAGACCTCTCCGGCGGGGTCGTTGGAAACTCGGAGCCGTCTTGGGTAAAAATCCTACGCGTCCTAGTCCCCTGCCGCTCTTCCTCCTCAGCGACAAAGCCAAAGCGGCGGCCGAGGCGTTGGACTCGCTCGGTGGAAGTTAGGCTATGGCTGTAGGTAATCCGCACGGAGTAGCGCTGCTTGGCCATTTTTTCCTCTGGGGTCTCCATCGGCTCTTTCCAAAGGACCCGCATGATCTCCGATCTTACGCTTGGGATCGTCTGCTTGATACGGGGTTCCACCGGCATTTTTCCAAGGACCCGCACGATCTCAGCCAGCGGTTTGCGGTGAAATTCGTGGCGCGTGATTGCGCCTTTTGTGGACGAAGCTTGGCCCTCAAATCCCTTACTATGGTGATCCGAAGGAGGATGAACGATGATATCCATGCCTCCCAAGGGCATGTAGATCGCCTGCCAAGGCACAAAGGGATCTAGGATTTGCTCAAACGGCAGGGCGGACCGTACTGAGTCGGTGAAGGACGGAACTGCATCGTCGGCGACCATGAAAAGCTCGTCTGCCAGCGGGGCATCGTAATCCAGATAATTCAATTCACTGACTAGCTCCCAATCTTCTTGGCCCACATCCAGATAAACGCGAGCGTGGCTAGGCAAGCGCGTCTGGGCATCTACTTCGACTTCATACCGGATATCCGACGGGGTCTTAGTGCCCAGAGAGGAGCGCCGCCAGATCGAAAAAAGTACCGTCGCCCCTCGATCCTCACGCTCAAGCTGGTAGCTCCAAGACTCTAGTTGCTCGCTATCGGGCAAGGCCAGTTGCTCGGCGACCTTATCTATAGACCACGCACTTTCCGCGCCCCTGTCTTCCCCATACCAGACACCGTCCATGTAAACCCGTATTTTCTCATTGTTCATCACGGCCTCGCGCCGCGTCGCGCCGCTGCTGACTGCAGAGCGGAAAAAGTGCGGTGCCCTGATCCACTGCTGTACTGGCACCTGCTCTCCCTTTTCTCCTCGGAACCAGCCCTCCACGCGTACGGAGTGAAGTTTACGCACCTCGGCGACCACCTCTGCCCACGCCGAAGTGTTCCCTTGCCAGAGTACTCCCACCACCACCCCGGCCAGCACGGCGGCTAGTCCCGACAGGTATATCGGCCGCTGCAACCGCTGCCAGAATTCCGTGCGCTGACGCTTGTCCGCCTCCGAGTGGATCGCCTCCAGCGCGTTAGTACGTGCCGCCGCAAAAAGCGCGTCCGCCGGTTCGGCGGTGCCGATGTCAGCGCTCAGCGCTAGGACGGTTCGCACCGCCTCCAAATCGTCGGCTGCCTCTGGATGCTCGGTCAGATAGGTTTCGATCTGTCGCGCTTCCGCAGCCGATAGCTCGCCGCGCACGTAGTCGCTCAGTTTGCTTTCAAATTCGGCTCTGTCCATGGTGCTTAGTCCTTGCAGCCAGCACCCAAGTGGGCGCGGATCTTTTTAAGTGCTTTGTACTCGCTGGCTCTGGCCGACTCCTCGCTGCACCCCAGCCGCGCGGCGATTTCGGCAAAGGGCCAGCCCTCGAAGTTGCGCAGGGCGAAGACCATGCGCTGGCGCTCGGGCAACTCAGCGGCCAAGTCGCGCACCCGGTCCACGAGCAAGCGGTGCTCGGCGTCTTTGTCGGCATTGGCTTCTATTGCGGGATCTTCATCTTCGTAGAGTAGCGCTCGATGTTGATAGCGCCGGATTTTGAAGGCCGCGTTGGTCGCCACCCGGCAAAGCCATGCCTTGGGGTGGGCGATGAGCTCGCCGTGCACACAGGCGGCGTGGAAGCGCAAGAAGGTTTCCTGGAACACCTCCTGCGCCTCATCGGCATTGGCGACGATCTTATAGGCCACCTTGAGCACTAAGCGTCCGTAGTGCTCAACGGCTTCGGCGCTTATGTCGGCTGGTCGGCGCAAAACTTCCTCTCTGTATGGATGTCGATTAGGGCGACATACAGGATGCGAATGGCTAAGGATTGCATTGAAGCCCTCCTTTGCGGAAGAGTGCGGGTTGGCCGGTAGCGCATTTGTCCTATATGATCCACAAGGCGCGACTATGTGAACCGCAAAAATAAAAAAAACCGCCTAGTTACCTAGGCGGTAGCACAAATAGCTTTTGCGGCATGTCCCCTACCGCTCGACTCCCGAGTAAATCGTGATAAAGCTCCGCGTCGTCAATTCGCTCTGCCGACCTTCGAAGCTGGTCCGCGTTAGCTCAAAGCCCAAGGTCGTGGTCAATCGGTAGCCTAGGTAATCCGAGAAATTGATCAGTTGCGTCGTGGTGGTCAGCCCGCGGAAGCTATCTTCTGCACCGGGTGGCGTGGGATTTTGCAACTGCGAGAAGATCTCGTATTCCACGCCAACCGCGACAGTGCTGCGGCGCATCAGCGGGAAGCGGAATATCAGCATCAGCAGTTCGTCGAGTTCTAGGCGCGCTGGCGTCCCCGCAAGCACTGGCCGGCGGCGCGAGAATTCGCTCTTCCAACGCGGCATCAACGTCCACCTCCCTGAGCTCCAGCGGTACTCCGCCTTGTTGATCACTCCCAAAAACGAGGCTTGCTGGCGCAACCCCCTCAACTCCAAGTCGATCCGACCATCCAGTTGGCGGTGGAACTGCCACTTGGCCTTGTGCTCCAGACGCAACCCCGCAAAGGGCCGTTGCTCCCAGCCGAACCACGATGTGCCCAAGACGGTATTGCGCGCTGCGAGAGGATCCTCCACTCTGTATAGCGCCCCTCGCGTATTGGGCCGCTGCCTCCACTGGAGGACGGGATCGGCGATATTGTCCCGCACTTTGCGCAGGTCTTGGAAGAGCCGCACCCGACCCCAGCGGTTGAAGTCGCGGTCGAGCGTCAACACCCCGTAGAGGGCTTGGTTGCGCTCCGCGGCCGCCAGGCGGCGCATATCCATCCTCCCCAGCATCAGCCGCACGCCCGGCAACAGATGGGCTCCGCCGAAGGCGTTGTAGCCCTCCCGATCGCGGCGATAGGGCAGGTCGGCTTCCTCGTCGTTTTCAAAGCGATCAATGGTGCCGTTGTGGTTCATGTCCAGCCCGTAGAGGAATTCGGGCCGGTCTGAATAGTAGCGCAGGAAGGGCTCCTCGTAGTCGGGGATCAGGTTCGGACTGTCCTCGTTGTCATTTTGATTGAAATCGGAAATAAAGTCGTTGTTCTCGTCCCATCCGGGAAAGATATAGCGATCTCCCGGTGCCCAGTCCTTGCGCTGCCAGTCGGGACGGCGATCCTGATCGTCGTTGTCATCGACGAACTCGTAGAGCTCGAAGTGGTTGCCGTAGTCGATTCCGCCCTCTTTGCTGGCGGTCATCATCGAGGTCTGGTAGGTCGGGTCAATGCTGAACGCCTCAAGTAAAAAGAAGTACGGGTAGGGCGTGCTGGAGAGGTTGGCGAACCAAGCTAGGGCCTCATCGCCAGCGGTGTGGTGCCGTTTGCGGTTGGGATTGGGGAACTGCCGGTAGCGGTTGTTGATGTCGATCTCCGCGTATCCGGCGAACCCGGCTAGGTCGGTCAACTCGAAGGTGAACCCGGCGATCTGGTTAGCTGTCGGCAGCCCGTAGTCGAAGGCCAACACGCGCTGGTTGGAGCCGTCTTGGACGTTGCCCCGGGCCTGGGCCACCGGCAGGAAGACCGTCACGTCGTCGGCGTTGACTTGATTGTCGGAGGCGACTTCAATCAGGTAGTCGTTGGCCACTACCAGTTCCACTGCGATGCGGGTGATCTCGGTCGGGTCAACGCCGACATAGCCGGCGTCGGCTAGGTCGTAGCGCACCAAGATCTCCTCCAACCCGTCCGCGGCTAAAAAGCCCTGGCGCTGGAGGCCGCCCTCGATGAGTGGCCGGAAGCCGATCTCGCTGGCGCGCGTCTCGTTCCCCGCTAGGTCATACACCAGCAGGTCGCTGGCGAAGAGCGCTCCTCCTCCTTTGCCGTCCTCGGGGGAATCGTCGCGGATGCGGATCTCGATTGTCGTCACGGGCGTGAAATTCAGCGCCTCGGTGAGCTGTCCTTTGAAGATATCGCCGTTGACTGCCTGTCGCTGGGTCTGCGAGTGATGCGCGTTGACCAGCGTACCCCCGACCTTGACGAAGTCTCCTACTTGGACCTCGAGCCGGCCGCCAAACAAGTTGGTATTGTTGGTGCGCTGATCGGCCTGCGTCCCCCGGGCGGTGAAAATCACGTTGGGTGCTGAAATCCGCGACATCAACAGCGTGGCTTGGTACTTGTCGGCGGCGTAGTCGATCTGCATGCCGTTGAAGACCGCCTTGGAGAACGTCATGGGCGTCAGGGTGGTGCGGATGTAGTCGCCGACGGTGATGGCGTAGTGGTGCTCCCCCTTGTGGTCGGAGGCGATCACTAGGTTGCTGAACCAATTGCGGAAGTTATAGGTCTTATTCACCGAGCTGCCGAAGGGCTGGGGATTTTCCTGCCGCCAGTCGTAGATCAACCACCCCCGGGTCAGGAGATTTCCATAGACGTCGTAAAAATAATAGCCCTCTAGCGCGGTGAAGACGTAGCGCTGGTAGTTTTCGCGTGCGTAGTTGGAGTATTCCCACTGATTCCAACGGTATTCGGCGTAGAGCTCCTGCGGCACGTACCACTTGCGAACGGCGGGATCAAGCGCGTCGAAAAGCACACCGGGGCCTCGGGGCTCGTAGGTAACCCGGCCGCCGCGCTGGATGGTGCCCAAGCGGGCGCCGTAGTCTTGGGCTTGGGCGGCGTTGACCAAAAGAGCAGCAAGCAGGGACATCAGTATGCCGTATTTCATCAATTGCCTTTTTAATAGTAGAACGAGCATTAGTACGCCACCCCCATCGTCCCCAGATGCCGCTCCTCAAACGCGTCCGCCTGCACCCGCAATACCCACACATAGGTCCCTGGCGCTAGCAACTTCCCATCCGGGGTCCTCCCGTCCCAACTGTAGCGCGCTGGCCCGATCCCCCGCTCCTCGGCAAACACCCTGTGCAGCCGCCGTCCTGCCAAGTCGAACACGTCCAGTGCCACCGGCGCCGACTCGACTAGCTGCAATAGGTTGAAAAACATCTCAAACTGGTCGTTGACCCCATCTCCATTGGGCGTGAACACCCGCGCGACGACCGCGATCTCGCCGACTAGCTTGCCGATCTGCGGCTTGGGGATTTTCACGGCCAGCCCCGAAAGCTCGTCTTGGTCCGCTGGCCCGAAATCCACGACCTGTCCCGGCTCGACGATCTGCGGTACCGTCGGGAATTGGCTGTTGTAGGCGCGGCTGGAGAACGTGGTGCCGAAGCGGAAAATTGGCAGGTCATAGGTGAATTCCAGTACGGCCCCGTCTCTGTTTACCAGTGGAAAACTCAGCCGGAAGCCCTCCTGGTGCGCGTATTCTACTGCGAAATCCACCTCCTGCCCGTCCAAGCGCACGTTGCGGATATTCGCCACCGGCGCGTTGGAGTCCACGGCCAATGCGTCGTAGCCGCTCACCGCCCCGTTGGCCCGCAGCAACACCGCGTAGTGGAACGTCGCCGGCTTTTCCGCCTCGGCTAGCCGCGGAAAGACTTCGGCTCGGAGGGTATCGGCGATTGGCGGGTGTAAGTAGTCGAATTCGAGTCGATCGACGAGGCGCGTATCAAAGAGCCGGCCTGCAAAGGCAAACTGGAACTGGATAAAGCGCCGTGGCCCCGGTGCTGTTACTAGGCCGCCGTTCAACACGCGCTGCCACGGGCTCCAGTTTTCTTCGTCCTCCTGCGGCGGCAAGCGCTCGAGGCGGTCAAGCGACCAGTATTCGGCGGCGCTTACCTCCACGACGGTCGAGGGCGGTGAGAACGGATCTTCAGCCCCGACTCGCTGCCGATAGATGATTGGCGTATCGTCTAGCCCGGTGCGCACCCGTGCCGTCAAGCGGGAAAAGGGCGCTTCGCCAACCACCTCTTCTACCCAGCGCACCTCGCCGACGGTGGCGGGAGCCCCTAGATCGAGTAGGTCCGTCTGATAGGTCGCCCGGCTCAGGTAGCCCGTGCCATAGACTTCGATCTCGTCGATCTCGAAAGGCACTTCCGCTAGCGAACGCAACTTTATCAGCCGCACGTACTGGGGCTTGACGGCCACATCGACCACTGGGTCTTCGTTTTCCAACTCGCGGATCACCAAAATGTCTGGCGCGCCGCTGACGCGGTTGGTCTGCCTCGGGTTGACCCACAGTTCGTACGCGCGCAGAAAGTCGTCTTGGTAGGGTTGGCGCGGCGTGGCCGCCACGGTGTTGCGCGGATAGAAGCGCACCCGCTGCACGCCTACCTGTTGGGCAAAGTCGAGGATGATGTAGATGCCGTAGGCCGGAACCTCTGGGTTGAAGGGGGTGGGTTTGCGCTCGAAGGCGGTGGTGTGGTCGCCGTTGACGATGCCGCGGAGTTGGGCCTTGCGCAAATCGGTGTACTTGGTCATTGCATTGGGTGCCTTAATCGAGCCTTGGCCTTCGAGTACTAGGGAGGCGATGTTTTCCTCGCCGTCGAAAAAGCGCGGGCTGATCCATCCCGGCCGGTGAACGAACTCGACTGCGCCCACTAGTACGTTGCTCGTATCCACCTGTGACCTAGACCGGGATCCGACCAAAAACTCGGGGTCAATGCCGTCGCCGCCGCCTGCCCAGTTGTGCTCAACGCCGCCGAGCACGAAGGTGCGGACTTGGCCATCGGCGGCCAGTGCTAGCAGCAACAGCACCGCGAAAGCCCAGTTCATAGCTTCAACCCCGCGTTGATGGTGATAAAAAGCAGGCTGGAGCGCTGGTCTTCGCTGTGGTCAAAATCGCGCCACAGCCACTGCGCTCCCACTCGGGTCACCAATTGGTAGCCGGCATAGGCCGCCCTGTTCGTTAGCTGGATCACCAGCGTCCGGCCCATAAAGTCCTCTGCCACCTCTGGGTGCCTGCCCTCCAGCATCCAGAACCGACTCCACTCCAACCCGCATTGCAACTGGGTGTCGAAGATTTGGCGGCCGTGCCGGGCATAGTAACTGATCGAGACCTGCTCGGCTAGAATCGGCTGCACCCACAGCAGGGATAAGGTCTGTTCCAAGCTCTCCGCCACGGGTACCCGGCTGTGAAAGGGCCGGACGCGGCGATACTCGCTCTTCCAGCGCGGCTCCACCCGGCCCAGTCCCAACGGCACTGTCCACTCGGCTTTGTTGATCGCGCCGAGAAAACCCGACCTAGCGCGCCCTTCGCGGCCGCGGAGCGCCTCACTATCCCCGCGCTGCCACCAGCCCTCCCACTTGAAGCGGTGCATGTGGCGCAGACCCCAGCCAAAAGCCTGCTCCCAGTCGGCGTATAATGTGTTGCGCCAAGCGTTGTTCCCCGGCAGCCGATCCACAACAGTCCGCATCCGCCCCACCGCACCCACTGGCTGTACCCATTGCTCCAAGTCGTCCGGGATGTCGTCCCTGATGCGGGCTGCAAAATCGAAAAACCGCAATTGCCCGCCTCTAAGGCTCCAGCGCACCGCGGCCAGCGCGTACACCGCATGAGTCCGACCGTCCCCGGAAATCAGCCGCATCCGCTGGTGTCCCAGCGCCAGACTCGCATCCGGCCCCAGATGCCCGCGTGCGTACATATTGAAACCGCGATGGTCGCGCTTGTAGGGATAGTCGGGCAGGAGATCGTTCTCGAAACGGTCAATCACGCCGTTGTGGTTGAGGTCGAGGCCGAAGAGGTACTCGGGTCGGTCCGAGCGAAACCGCAGGAAAGGTTCCTCGTAATCGGGGATGAGATTGCGGTTCTGGTTGTGATCGTAGATGAAATCGCCGTTCTCGTCGTAGCCGGGAAAGGCCACCCGCGAGGAACTCTGGAAGGGCCGTTCCCATTCCGGGGTGCCGTCGTGGTCGTCGTCGTCATCGACGAATTCGTAGAGGTCGGGGGTCGGCGCTTGGTAACGGATATCGCCGTTGCCCTGCGCGAGCCAGTAGTTGGTCGAATAGCCATCGGACAGCGAGAACAACTCCCCGGCCATATCATAGGGATAGCGTTGGTAGGCCAGCTCGGCGTACGCGGCGTGGGCGTTTTTAACGAAGTGATGTAGGTGCTTGACATCCCGGCTGGGGTACATGCCGTGCTGCCGGTTGACCACGGCCTCGCCTCGAAATGAGACGCCGTGCCACTCGACCAAGTCCCAATTGATCCCAAGCAGTTCGTTGGCGGTGGGCAAACCGTAGTCTAGGCGCAGCACTCGGCTGTTGCTGTTGTCTTGGACATTGCCCGGCGAGCGCGCGACGGGGAAAAACACGATCTGCGGGTCGCGCCGATCCCCGTCGGTCTGCAAGTTCGAGGCCATCTCGACCCGGTAGTCGTCGGCGACCACCAGTTCGACTGCCGCCCGGCGCAAGGTAGCCGAGCGCAACCCTTCGTGGTCGAGGGCGGCGAAATCGTATTCGAGCAGGACCGTTTCCGAACCGTCGGCTACCAGCGCCCCAGCCCGCGTTCGCCCGCCCTCAATGCGCGGCAAAAAGCCGATTTCCCGCCCGCGCACCTGGTGCCCGCTGGTATCGACCAGCACGATGTCGTACCTGAACAGCGACGTGCCACTCACCCCGTCGGCTGGCGAATCATCCCTGAGCTGCACCCACAGTTTGTTCAGCGACTTGTTCTGGCCGGTGGTCAGCGTCCCGGACAGAGGGTTACCGTACGTAATCTGCACTTGGCTTTGCGCGTTGTGGGCGTTGATATACGTAGCGCCGACGAGCGCCGCGTCGCTGGCTTGGAACTCGGCGTGGCCTCCCAACAGGTGCGTGGTATTGGTGCGGTCAGCCCTGTTCGGCTGGCTCGGCCGCGACAGCAGTAGGCTCCCCACGAGGCGCTCGTTGGCCCAGTCGAGGCGCAGTCCATTGAACTCGGTCTTATTGAAGGTCAAGGGCGTGAAGACGGTGAAGAGCTCGTCGCCGATCATCAACCGCGCGCTGGTTCCCCTGCTCTCGTCCGCGGCGATCACCAGATTCTGGAAGAAGCCCCAGTAAGGAAGTCCTTGGCGAATCAAGCTGCCATCGCGCTTAGCTTGCACCTGTTCCCAGGTATAGACCATCCAGCCGCGTCCTATGCGGTGGCCGAAGGTGTCGTACCACGGCTCGCCCTCTAGGCCAGGGTTCACGAGGGTCCGGTAGTTTTCTTGCGCGTAGGAGGTGCGGTCGCCGCTGTACCAGGGCCGCATATAGCTTTCGGCCAGATGCCGGGGCGCGTACCAGCGGTGCATTCGCGGCGTGACGTATTCTATCTCGAAGTGCGGCACTTCCCACGCGGTCACCGGCGGGCCCTGCAGCCCCCACCGGCTCGCGTCCGCACTTTGCGCCTCGACCGCTAGGGCGCGCAACGCGCAGCAGGCCAAGACGCACGCCAACCAAGCTCTGCTCCGTTCGGTCAATAGACCACCCCCACCAAGCTCGCGGCCTGGGTTTTTCCCGCACCCACGTCGGCGGCGAAAGCGACGCACACCAAATAGGTCCCCGGTCGCACCAGTGCCCCTGCGTCGTCGCGACCATCCCAAACCACGGAGTGGTCGCCGCTGGGGTTTTCCCGACGCAGCGAAAGCTCGCGCACCTTCCGACCGGACAGGTCGTAGATGCCGACCTCAATCCGCCTTTCCCGGATGAGGCGGTAGATGGTAAAGCGGATCTCGGCTTGGTCGTTTATGCCGTCGCCGTTGGGGGTGAAGACCAGGGGCAGCGAACGCACTCGGTCCAACAGGGGGAAGTTTTCCACATCGGCCACCACCACTAGCGACTGACTCGCAGCCAGCGACCCAGCGTCGCCCTCGCTTATCGCCTGGACGATCCCGGGTCGGGTTGCGCGTTTCAATTCGGCACCAAAGACAGTGCCGCTCAAAAACACCCGCGTGCGGAAACGCGCCTCGTACAACGACCGCCCACCGGTGACCGGCGCGGGAAAAGCCAATTCCACCGATCCGTCCTCCAGCCGCTCTAGATCCAGCGGTCCCGGCCATAGCTCTCGTCCCGTGCCAGCGCGCAACTGCGCCTCGCTACCCTCCCGGAACGAGATCAGCTCAATCGGGACCGAGGACGACGAGTGCAGCCGGATTCGGTCAAAGCCGGAGTTTTCAGGACCAAAGATTGAGCGGATATACATGGAGAATAGCTGATCCTCCCCCGGTGCTACCCCATCTATCGGCCATACTTCGGCGAAGGTCTGGTCCACCAACGGCGGCGCTAACTTGAGCCGCAAGCTCCGCATCTGTGCCGTGCGCAGCGGTTCTTGGGTCAAAAGCCGTATCTGCGCTTGGGCGAAGCGCCGGGGGCTTGGCGACTTGAATGGCTCCCCCGACGTTAGATAAACCGCGCTCCAGTTACTCCAGCCCGGCCCCGGGATTTCCCGGACTAGCACCTCGCCGCGGTTTTTCTCATAGCGGATGGCCTCCCACTCCTCCTGGCTGATTTCTTGCCCCACCACGTCGAAGTAACGCCGCTCCTCAATCACTTCGTCACCGCTGCGGGTGCGGATCTCTAGCTGGGTGCCCGGGGGCTGGTCTCCATCCCATTCCACTGTGGAGAAAATCCGCGAGCGGCCTAGGCGGATAACGGGCGATTCGAGCTCGACTTCGGACACGTAGCCTTCGCCATAAGCCTGGATCTCGCTCAAGTTGCCCGTCTCGGTATGCTCGCCTACTATCACTAGCTCCAGACGCTTCAGTTCCAAATGGCGCACCTCCCGCAAGGGGAATTGTTCCTCTAGCTGCAGAAAGGACTCCCGATTCTGCCGCTCCTCCAAAGCTTCCCACACCAGCGAGCCATCGGGGCCTAAACTGCCATCCGAGATCCGGAGCTGATAGGCGCTTAAAGGCCCCTCGGCGCTGACTAGGCGCACCCGATCCAGCCAGAACCGGGCTCCTAGGTCAATTAGGAGTTGGTTGCGGTCGCGCACCGAGTCGTAAATCTTCAACGGGTAGAAGGAACGGAAGAGGCCATCGGTCGCTAGCTCGAGCAGGATATTTTCGAAGATGCTCACGTTGCGGTTGCGGAGCCGCTGGGTCACAGTGACGACGTTGTCCCCTAGGGTATAGACCTCAAGCTCGGCCAAGCGCGGCCGCTCGCGGCGAAAATAGCGCACTAGGCCCCGTTCCTCCTCGGGCAAATCCCGATGCGTCTGCTCGTCGATTAGGATTTGGCGGCCGATGACCGTCTGGCGGAAGTACTCGACCGTCCCTTGGTCTTCAGGCGACAGCGCCTCGTAGGTAGCCCGATCTACTTCTGCGCCCCGCGTACTGTCCGAAGCCAACGCCTGAAAGCGCACGACCTGCGCCACTTCTCCCTCGACTCCGGCGGGTAAGGGGCGCTGGGGACGGACCTCGAAGCTGAACTCCCGCTCTGTCTTGTTGGGGTACGTCACCTGCCCAACGCGGAAGAACTTCAACGGCCGCTCTGGATGTCCCCGCCCGTCCGAGAGCAGCACCCTAAACTTGAGGAAGGGATCGCCCTCTTGGGCAAAGCGCACGACCACCCTTTTGGCGATTACCGATCGCCCTAGTTCCACATCTACAAACCAGTCTTTTAGTGGGTCGGTCGGATCGGGCTCCCAGTAGGTGTCTTGGTCTCCGTCCATTATGAAGGGTGCCTGCGCGGCGTTGCTGGCCGCCCTGCGGATCCCCCCCACCAACGTGTCGCCACCGGCCTCCGGGGTCTCGAACTCCATCGCGTTGAGTGCGGCGTTGATGTCGCGGCGCAGGAAGCGGGACAATACCACGCCTTCCGCCGTAATTACGTGCGTCCCCACAGGTGCCTCCCATTCGGCCCAGTGCGCCGCTTGGTCGATGACGACTTGGTCTCGCGTTAGCCGGTAGCTGGTCTGGGCGGTGAGGGTGAGTGGATGCGTCAACAATAGACAGAGTACCGCCGACCAAAATACGCCGTCAGTCCGACTAGAAAACAGTCTGGTTTTCTTCATCTCAATACGCCACTCCCACCGAGCCCCAGCGGTGCTCCGAATCCTCGTCGGCTTCTACCCGCAACTCGTACAGATACAGCCCTGGAGGCACCAATAGACCCCAATCGTCCGTTCCATCCCATTCCACTGTATAGGATCCGTTGCCGTCCATTCCCGCATAGGTCCGCCGCACCCGGCGACCGGCCAAGTCGTACATCTCCAGAGTCACCGCAGCCTCAGTAACGATCTTCAACAGCACATAACTCAGCGCAAAGGCGTCGTTGGCCCCATCGCCGTTGGGCGTGAACAGCCGGGTTCCCTCCAACTGCGCCACCAGCGGCACGTTGCCGTCCGCGAAGCGCACGACCAGATTGGTCCCTTCCAGCGAGGGATCCACATCGCGCTCGTCGGCCACTTGGTATGCCTCTTCGAGCTGACCGTCTGTCTCCCTGCGGTCCAATGCCCGCACCTCAAAGCGCGTGTAGTCGCGGAACACAGCGCCGCGAAAGACGATCTGCACGAAGGTTCCCGTCTGCTCGATGTGCCGCCACAAGTCGACGTCGAAGCCCGCGCTTGGCTCATAGGTGGCGGAAAAGGAAATCTCCTCGTCATCGACGAGTATCCGCTCGATTTCCGTTACCTGCGCAGCCGTGCGCACCTGCAGGAAGCGGAAGCCCGTAGCTCGCGGGTCCGGGCCTCTATCGGGGCGCAAGCGCACCTCCATGGACAAAGTAAAGCTCGTCTCGACGCCCGGCTGCACGACGCTGGGGCTAATCTCGGCCAGCAGGCTACTAACCACCGGCGGTCGCGCAAATTCGAAGACCAGCCGCCTGAGCACGGCTCCTGGTGAGGCCATGCGCACCTTGAACTGCAAGAAGCGGCGCAGCCCTGGCGAGTGGATCAGACCGCCGCTGACGGTCTGCCAGCTACTCCACAGCGGATTGGGTCTGACTGGTGCCTTTTCATCGGCGGGCAATGCTTGGTAATCCTCTTTGCTCACCCGCTGCAGCCCGTCTTCCGCTTGGAGGTCTATGCGGAAGTAGTGCTCGGGGTCGCGGTCGGAGCCGGTGCGCGTCTGCACTGTGGCAGGGGCGTTTTCTATGGAACCCCCCTCGTAGCGCACTTTGCCCCAGACGATGTTGGGATAGCGCGTCCTGACCGGCCTGGAGACATAGGTGCCCACGGGCGCGTCGCCAGCGGCGTAGATTTCTACTTCCGCCAGTTCCCACTCGCGCTCAGTGCTAGGCTCTATGAGCACGTAGCGCACGTTGCGACTATCGAAGTCCTTTTCCACCACAGGCTCGAAGTTGGGGCTGTCGGCGAAAAAGCTGACGGCAGGGTCGTACTTTGCTTGGCGTTCGGCCTTGGTGTAGAGGCGAAAAACCTGTAGGAAGCGGCGTCTGTTCTGGCGGTCAAGGCGAGGGAAGAGGCGGACGCGATTGACGCGGAAGGTAGCACCAAGGTCGATCTCTACGGGCGTATTGCGATCAATAGCGGCAAACTGATCTGGATCGAAGGCCGTAGTGGAACTGCCGTCGTATAGCAGAGTGCCTAGGGGTACGCGGAGGGTGCCATCGGGATTTTCCACCAGCCCCACCGCCATGCCTCCGCGCTCGGCCAAGCGCAGCGATAGGTTTTCGCCGGCTTCTGCCGGCCACATCCAGATGGAATCGCGCGCTACCCCTAAGAATTGAGCCTCCTCGACAATGCTGTCCCAGCGGCCTAGGCGACCGTCTTGGCCCACGTCGAGGGTATCGACGGCCAACGCGGAAGTGGTGCTGCCGAGGAGGCCGATTAACAAGGCGTAGTGTATGGCTTTATTCAATTTACTCGGCTCGCCTATTCGAGTTTGATCATTTTGCGGGTGCGGGTCTGTTCGTCCACCTGCAAGCGATACACATAGACTCCAGTGGCGACGGGTTGCCCCTGCGCGTCGCGGCCATCCCAGGTTAGTTCGTGCTCGCCAGCGGGTAGCGGACCCGTCCACACTTGGCGCATTGGCTGCCCTAGGACATTGTAGATGGTTAAATCTACGTCCTTAGCTCCGGCGGGCACGGCCAAGGGGATAGTTGTGGCGGGGTTGAACGGGTTAGGATAGTTGGCCCCGAGGGTAAAGGCCGTTGGCGTGGCTGCCTCGGCTGCTACGGCGGTGGCTGGGGTGCCTTGGTTGATAAAGACAAAGACGCCCCCGTGGTCGCTTGCCGGATTCGTTCCCAGCACGACTATATCGGTGTCGCCATCGCCGTTGACATCGCTGGCGAAGACCTGACTGCCCTCGCCGGGCAAGGGGTAGTAGCCTTCGAGGGTGGGCACGGCGTTGCGCTGGCCGAGCAACACCACGAGGGCCGGACCGACGGTCGAATTGGCAGCGACCATGGCCACATCCAGCACGCCATCGCCATTGAGGTCGCTGGCGGTGGCTTGAGACGGGAACACCTTCCAGTCGAGCAAGGAATCGCGCGCCCACCCGCCGGAGGCGTCTAGACGCCACAGGGACAAACCGTAGTAGTCGATGTTACCGAGGAATGCATCTATGCTCTCAGGGGAGCCGAGTAGGTCCACCGTCCCATCGCCATCGAGATCGGCCAGTAGGTGCAGGGCACAGGGATTGATCGGGGCCGCAAAAGAGAGTGGCGGTTCTTGAATAGCGGCCCACGGCCGGGTCAGTTGCCAAAAGTCTTGAGGCTCAAAGCAGCCCCCATTCCACAACAAGCTTGCAGCTTCGCCGAGAGGTTGCCCGGTGGATAGATAGGCCCAGCGCCACTCCTCGCTGTCGAGGACGAAGGTATCGCTATCGACAAAGTCGTAACCGTCGTTGATCCACATAATCACTTGGGACGCAGCGTCGGAGACCAACAGGTCCACATCGCCGTCGCCGTCGCCATCGGCCAAGCCAACGAGCCTGACGTCGGAAAGTTGCAAAATGGGATCAAAGCCGTCGCCCCAGTTGTACCACACTTCGACGTTTCCCCTCCATTGGTATTTAACGACCAAATCGAGGAGTCCATCGCCGTCGAAGTCGCTTCCCCGCAGGTCCATGAGTGGGGGGTCGTTGGCGGGTTCGGTTGAGAGGTGGAGCTCTTGAGTGGGTTCAAAGCGGCCTAGCCCGTCGTTGGACGCTACCGTCCAGCCCAGTTGTCTTTCGCGGCCCATGACGCGGTGCCAGACCGCCACCAGATCCGCGTCGCCATCGCCATCTACATCGCCCACTGCGCCGTGCGATTCTTCCCGGTTGCCTCGCCAAAGGCTTGGGATGCCGATGCCTTCGCCGAGCGGAAAAAAGTCGGATTCGGCAAACAAGGTACCGGGCGGCCCCAATCCCACGCCGAGATCCCGAGGCGACAATTCTCCCTGTGCCGACTCTCCGGCCCCGGTGAGTTGGATCCAGTCTATTTCTAAAAACTTGGGATGGTTGGCCACGTCCTGCGAGTCCCGGTATAACATCATGTCTATACGAATAGTGTAGAGGGTATCCTGCCAGATGATCTCCTGCTCTGGGTATGCTTCTACCAAGGCGCGTAGATCTACGGTGAGGTCTTCCCATTCGATGGGATAGGGTTGAAGATCTCTCCACGTGCTAGACCTCCCTTTAAGGAGGCGTCTTCTCTCGGCATTGGACCAGTACATCGAGAATGGTCCCTCGGTGGGACTGTGGTGTATGAGACGCAGCCGGAGGGTGAGGCGGTCGAACAGGGCCGAGTCTTTGCCGATCAACGGCGAACGCAATTGAACGGTGGGTCTGCGACCAGGAGTTGTTGCAATGCGCCAGACGCCATCGACGATTTCGCTGTGTAACAGGTCGCTATTGCCATTGGTATGAGTAGCACTTTCCCGGGCGGTCCAGCCCCAAGTGGAGCCGTCGGCGAAATCCCACGTTAGGGCAAAGGCTCCGCATGGAGCCGCCACCAATAGAATTGCAAAGAGAACGCGGCGCATGATGCTCCTCCAGAGTTTATGGTAGTGCAGTTTAGTTTCTTCATCTCCAAGCCCTATCGTCTATTCGATTTTAACCATTTTGCGGGTGCGGGTCTGCTCGTCCACCTGCAAGCGATACACATAGACTCCGGCGGCGACGGGGCGACCCTGCGCGTCGCGGCCATCCCAAGTTAGTTCGTGTTCGCCAGCGGGCAGCGCACCTGTCCACACTTGGCGCGTTGGCTGTCCTAGGACATTGTAGATAGTTAAATCCACGTCCTTAGCTCCGGCAGGCACGGCCAAGGGGATGGTTGTGGCGGGGTTGAATGGGTTGGGGTAGTTGGCTCCGAGGGTAAAGGCTGTTGGCGTGGCTATCTCGGCCGCTATAGCTGTGGCCGGAGTGCCTTGGTTGATCAAGACGAAGACGCCGCCGTGGTCGCTTTCGGGACTTGTTCCCAGCACGACTAGATCGGTGTCGCCATCGCCATTCACGTCGCTGGCGAGCACCTGACTGCCCTCGCCGGGTAGAGGATAGTAGCCTTCGAGGACGGGTGCGCTAGTGCGTTGGCCGAGCAATACCACTAATGCCGAACCGTCGGTCGAGTTCCTGTCGACTAGGGCTGCATCTAGGAGTCCATCGCCGTTGAGGTCGCTGGCGCTGGCTGCGTGCGATGGGCGCACCTGCCAGTCGAGCAAGGAATGGCGTGCCAACACGCCCAAAGCGTCCATACGCCACAGAGCCAAGCCGTAGTAACCATCGTGAAAGACTAGGGGGGAGCCGAGTAGGTCCGCCGTCCCATCGCCATCGAAGTCGGCCAGTAGGTGCAGAGCGTCGGGATCGACCGCGGCTTCGAAAAAGAGCGGCGGTTCTTGGACGGCCGCCCACGGCCGGGTCAGTTGCCAAGAGTCCGGCGTCCGACGGAAGAGTCGGTTCCACAACAGGCTCGCGGCTTCGCCGAGGGGTTGTCCGGTGGGTAGGTAGGCCAAGTGACCCTCCTCGCTGTCGAGGACGAATTCCTCGCCGCGGACAAAGTCGTAGCCATCGTTGATCCACAGGACCACTTGGTTCCTACCCTCGAAAACCAACAAGTCCACATCGCCGTCGCCGTCGCCATCCGCTAAACCAACGAGCCTGCCTTCGGACAGTTGCAGAGTGGGATCAAAGCCGCCGCCCCAGTTGTGCCAAAGCTCGACGGTTACGCCTTTAGAAACGACCAGATCTAGGAGTCCATCGCCGTCGAAGTCGCTTCCCTGAAGGTCCATGTGTCGAATGGGGTCAGAAAAGGATGTGGTTGAGAGGGTTACTTCTTGCGTAGGTTCAAAGCCGCCCAGCCCGTCGTTGGACGCCACGGTCCAGCCTTGGTGTCTTTCGCGGTCTATAAGGCGGTTCCAGGCCACCACGAGATCCGCATCGCCATCGCCGTCCACGTCGCCCACCGCGCCGCGCGATTTTTGCAGAGAGCCTAAGGTGCCGATGCTCTCTCCGAGGGGGGAAAAGTCGGGTTCGGCGAACAACGTGCCGGGTGGTCCCGTCTCCACCGCAATATCCTCCGGCGACAATTCCCCCTGCGCCAACTCTTCGGTTCCTGTCAGTTGAATCCAGTCTATTTCTAAAAGTTTTGGATGATTTTCTAGGTCCTGCGAGTCCCGATATAAAATCATGTATATGGAAAAATTGAAGAGGGTATCCTGCCAGGTGACCTTCCACTCTGGGTCTGCTGCCAAAGCGCGTAGATCTAGGGTGATTTCTTCCCATTCGATGGGATAGGGTTGAATATGGCTAGTCCACTGGCGTCTGTTCTCGGCATTGGCCCAGCCCAGCCGGAGTTCCCCATGCTCGGTGGGGCTGTGGTGTATGAGGCGCAGCCGTAGGGTGAGGCGGTCGAACAGGGCCGAGTCTTTGCCGATCAATGGCGAGCTCAATGAAACGGTGGGTCTTTGACCAGGCACGGGCGCAATGCGCCAGACGCCATCGACGATTTCGCTGTGGAGTGGGTCGCTACTGAAAGCAGAACTTTGCCGAGCGATCCAGCCATGAGGGGAGCCGTCGGCAAAATCCCACGTTAGGGCAAAAGATCTAAGTGGAGCCGCCAACAGTAGAATTGCAAAGAGCGTGTAGCGCATCGTTTTTCTTTAGAGATTGGCTCACTTATTCGATTTTGACCATTTTGCGGGCGTGCGTCTGCTCGTCCACTTTCAACCGATACAAATAGACCCCGGCGGCGACGGGTTGGCCTTGCGCATCGCGGCCATCCCACGTCAGCTCGTGTTCGCCGGCTGGTAGCGGTCCCGTCCACACCTGGCGCATCGGCTGTCCTAGGACATTGTAGATGGTTAAGTCCACGTTCCTCGCTCCGGCAGGCACGGTCAAGGGGATGGTCGTGGCGGGATTGAACGGGTTGGGATAGTTGACTCCTAAAGAAAAGGCCGTTGGCGTGGTCGTCGTCTCGCTGGCTACGGCCGTGGTTAGGGTGCCTTGGTTGAGCAAGACGAAGACGCCGCCGTGGTCGCTGGCCGGACTCGTTCCCAGTACGACCAGATCGGTGTCGCCATCGCCGTTGACATCGCTGGCGAAGACCTGATTGCCCTTGCCGGGCAGGGGGTAGTAGCCTTCGAAGACGGGTGCGTCGTTGCGCTGGCCGAACAACACCACTAGCGCCGAACCGACGGTCAAGTTGCTAGCGACTAGGGCCACATCTAAGAGTCCATCGCCGTTGAGGTCGCTGGCGGTGGCTACTGACGGGAAAACCTTCCAGTCGAGCAAGGAGTGGCGTGCCAACACGCCGGAGGCGTCCAGACGCCATAGAGCCAAGCCGTAGTAGTCCGTGGCAAGAAACGTATCTATGCGCTCGGGGGAATAGAGCATGTCCACTGTGCCATTTCCATCGAGGTCGGCGATCAGGTGCAGGGCGTCAGGATGAATCACGGCCTCGACAGCGAGCGGTGGTTCCTCGATGGCTGCCCACGGTCGGGTTAGTTGCCAAGAGCCTTGGGAGCGGAACCAGAAGTCTGGAGAGTGGTACCACAACAGGCTCGCAGCTTCGCCGAGGGGTTGGACGGCGGGTAGGTAGGGGAACATTCTCTCGCTATCGAGGGCGAATTCCTCGCTATGGACAAAGTCGTAGCCATCGTTGATCCACAGGATCGCGTAATACGATCCGTCGTCAAACCCCCCGTCATACCTCCGGACTAACAGGTCCACATCACCGTCGCCGTCGCCATCGGCCAAGCCAAGGGGCCAGACGCCGGACAGTTGCGGGGTGGGTTCAAAGCCGCCGCCCCAGTTGTACCACACTTCGATGGTCCCGCCTTGGGGAACAACTAGATCTAGGAGTCCATCGCCGTCGAAGTCGTCTCCCTGAAGGTACATGCGTGGAGGGTCGTCAGAGAGTTCGGTTGAGAGGAGGAACTCTTGGGTGGGTTCAAAGCCGCCCAGTCCGTCGTTGGACGCCACGGTCCAGCCCAGGTGGCTTTCGTCGTCCACGAGGCGGTTCCAAGCCACCACGAGATCCGCATCGCCGTCGCCGTCCACGTCGCCCACCGCGCCTTGCGATTCTTGCCGATAGCCTCGCCGAGTGTCTGGGGAGCCGATGCCCTCTCCGAGTGGGAAAAAGTCGGGTTCGGCGAACAGCGTGCCGGGCGGCTCCAACTCCACCGCGAGCTCCCGAGGCGACAATTCTCCCTGCGCCAATTCTTCGGCCCCTGTCAGTTGGATCCAGTCTATTTCTAAAAACTTTGGATGGTTTTCTAGATCCTGCGAGTCTCGGAATAACATCATGTCTATATGAATGTTAAAGAGAGTATCCTGCCAGACGATCTTTCGCTCTATGTCTTCTGCTGTCAAATCTCGTAGATCTATGGTGAGGTCTTCCCATTCGATGGGATAGGGTTGCAGACTTCTCCCCATGCTACTAGGCAGTGCTTCAGAGTGGCGTCTCTCCTCGGCATTGGACCAGAACATCCTGAGTGGCCCCTCGGTGGGGGTGTGGTGTATGAGGCGCAGCCGTAGGGTGATTCGGTCGAATAGGGCTGAGTCTTTGCCGATCAACGGCGAGCGCAATTGAACGGTGGGTCTGCGACCAGGCACGGGCGCCATGCGCCAGACGCCATCGACGATTTCGCTCTGTAATGGGTCCCTACTGCCTAATTTATTGCTATAATGATAACTTTCCCGGGCAGTCCAGCCCCAAGTGGAGCCATCGTCGAAATCCCACGTCAGGGCAAAGGTTCCAAGTGGAGCCGCCAACAATAGAATTGCAAAGAGAAAACAGTACATAGGATCACCTATAGGGTCTTGGTCGTTTTGACGCCCTGTAGGTTAAGATACTCGCACATTCCGTGCCAAATATCAGGCCGCGCATAAAAAATCCTTCGGGAGGGTCTTAAAGGATTGAAAATACAGTAGTTAAAAATGTGAATTTATTTTTCTAAGCCTTGCACACGCCATCGGTGCAAGGCTTTCCACGTTTTTTCGTGTATTTTCCACGACTTTCCGTGTACTTCCACGACTTTCCGTGTTGGCTGCGCCATCGCCAAGAAGCCCGCCGGAAGGTCTGCAGAGACAACCAGCGCGAGAATAGGCTGATTAACAGGGTGCAGTGTATGGATTTATTCAATTTGCTCGGGCCATCTATTCGATTTTGACCATTTTGCGGGCGCGCGTCTGCTCGTCCACCTGCAACCGATACACATAGACCCCAGCGGCGACGGGGCGGCCCTGCGCGTCGCGGCCATCCCACGTCAGCTCGCGATCACCAATGGGTAGCGGACCCGTCCACACTTGGCGCAGCGGCTGTCCTAGGACGTTGTAGATGGTCAAGTTTACGTCCTTGGCTCCGTCGGGCACGGCTAGGGGGATGGTTGTGGCGGGATTGAACGGGTTGGGGTAGTTGGCACCGAGGGTAAAGGCTGTTGGCGTGGCTGCCGTCTCGCTGGTTGCGGCGGTGGCGGGGGTGCCTTGGTTGATCAAGACGAAGACGCCGCCGTGGTCACTTCCGGGACTGGTTCCCAGCACGACCAGATCGGTGTCGCCATCGCCGTTGACATCGCTGGCGAGGATCTGACTGCCCTCGCCGGGCAGGGGGTAGTAGCCTTCGAGGACGGGTATGTCGTTGGGCTGGCCGAGCCACACCATCAGGGCCGGACCGACGGGCAAGTTGCCAGCGACCATAGCCACATCGAGGAGTCCATCGCCGTTGAGGTCGCTGGCGGTGGCTGTGTGCGGCGAGAGCGCCTTCCAGTCGAGCAAGGAATGGCGCGTCCACCCGCCGGAGGCGTCCATCCGCCACAGGGCTAAGCCGTAGTAGTCGGTGCCGAAGTTCGTCTCTATGCGCTCGGGGGAGCCGAGTAGGTCCACCGTCCCATCGCCATCGAAATCGGCGATTAGGTGCAGGGCGGAGGGACGGACCGGACCCTCGACAGCGAGCGGCGGTTGTTGGACGGCTGCCCACGGCCGGGTCAATTGCCAGGGTTGGGGGTTGCAGAGTCGCTGCCGGCAGGGTGGAAACCAAAACAGGATGGCGGCTTCGCCGAGGGGTTGCCCGGCGCGCAGAATGGGAAAGTGATCCTCCTCGCTGTCGAGGGCGAATCTATCGCTACTGACAAAGCCGTAGCCGTCGTTGATCCACAAGGTCGCGTAATACGATGCGCCGTCGTACTCCATGACTACGAGGTCCGCATCGCCGTCGCCATCGCCATCGGCCAAGCCAAGGAGCCAGACCTCGGACAGTTGCAGGATGGGATCAAATCCGTCGCCCCAGTTGTACCATACTTCGACACTCCGGCCTTCATTAACGACCAGATCTAGGAGTCCATCGCCGTCGAAGTCGCTTCCCCGCAGGTCAATGAGTGGAGTGGAGTAACGAGAGAATGTGGATATGGTTGAGAGGGCGATCTCTTGAGTGGGTTCAAAGCGGCCTAGCCCGTCGTTGGACGCCACGATCCAGCCCACTTGTTCTATTTGTTTTTCGCGGTCTATGTTGCGCTCCCAAGCCACCACGAGATCGGCATCGCCATCGCCGTCCACGTCGCCCACTGCGCCGCGCGATACATCCGAGTCTGTGCCGATAGGCCCTCCGAGGGAGAAAAAGTCGGGCGCGGCGAACAGCGTACCGGGCGGCCCCACTTCCACCGCGATATCCCTAGGCGACAATTCTCCCTGCGCCAACTCTTCGGCCCCTGTAAGCTGGATACTGTCTATTTCTAAAAACGTCGGAGGGTTGTCCCAGTCCTGAGAGACCGTATATAAGAATATGGTTATAAGAAAATTAAAGAGGGTATCTTGCCAGGTGACCGCCCGTTCTGAGTCTGCTGCCAAGGCGCGTAGATCTACGGTGATGTCTTCCCATTCGATGGGATAGCGTTGAGGACGTTCCTCGCGAAACCTCGCTCTATTTACGCTGTAGTCAGTGCGGCGGTTGTACTTGACATTGGACCAGTGCATCCAGAGGAACCCCTCGATGGGGCTATGGTGTATGAGGCGCAGTCGCAGGGTGAGGCGATCGAATAGGGCCGAGTCTTCGCCAATCACCGGCGAGATCAATTGAACTTTGCTTGGATCAGGCACTAGCGCCATGCGCCAGACGCCATCGACGACTTCGCTGTGTAGTGGGGCGTTAGTGCCTTCTACATTGGCATCAATAGTAGTTGCCCGGGCGGTCCAGCCATAGGTGGAGCCGTCGGCGAAATCCCATGTTAGGGCAACTACTCCGCGTGGAGCGACCAATAGCAAAATTACAAAGAGCGCGTAGCGCATAGTTTTTCTCCAGAGGTCGGCTCGTCTATTCGAGTTTGACCATCTTGCGGGCGTGCGTCTGTTCGTCCACCTGCAAGCGATACACATAGACTCCAGTGGCGACGGGTCGGCCCTGCGCGTCGCGGCCATCCCAAGTTAGCTGGTGTTCACCAGCGGACAACGGACCCGTCCACACTTGGCGCATCGGCTGTCCTAGGACGTTGTAGATGATTAAGTCCACGTTCTCGGCTCCGGCGGACACGGTTAAGGGGATGGTCGTGGTGGGGTTGAATGGGTTGGGGTAGTTGGCACCTAACGAAAAGGCCGTTGGTGTGGCCGCTGTCTCGCTGGCTACGGCTGTGGCTGGGGTGCCTTGGTTGATCAAGACGAAGACTCCGCCGTGGCTGCTTCCGGGACTGGTTCCCAGTACGACCAGATCGGTGTCGCCATCGCCGTTGACATCGCTGGAGAAGACCTGACTGCCCTCGCCGGGCAGGGGATAGTAGCCTTCGAGGACAGGTACTCCGTTGCGCTGGCTGAGCAATACCGCCAGTGCCGAACCGACGGTCAAGTTGCCAGCAACCATGGCCACATCCAGCACGCCATCGCCGTTGAGGTCGCTGGCGGTGGCCACTGACGGGAAGACGTTCCAGTCGAGTAAGGAGTCGCGTGTCCACCCTCCGGAGGAGTCCAGACGCCATAGAGCCAAGCCGTAGTAGTCAGTGGCACTCAAGAAGGTCCCTATACTCTTGGGGGAGCCGAGCAGATCCACCATCCCATTTCCATTGAGGTCGGCCAGTAGGTGTAGGGCGCAGGGATTGACCTCGGCCTCAAAAGAGAGCGGCGATTCTTGGACGGTCGCCCACGGCCGGGTCAGTTGCCAAGGGCCTGGCGACTGATAACATGGTAGGTTCCACAACAGGCTCACGGCTTCACCTAGGGGTTGCCCGGCGAGTAAGTAGGGGCGCTCCTCCTCTATACCGAAGACGAGTGTATCGCCGTGGGCAAAGTCGTAGCCGTCATTGAGCCACAGGGTCACGTAATACGATTCGCCGTCATATCCCTGAACTAACAGGTCCACATCGCCGTCGCCGTCGCCATCGGCCAAGCCAGCGAGCCCGCCGGACAGTTCCCGGAAGGGATCAAAGCTGCCACCCCAGTTGTACCACAGTTCGACAATCCCGCCTTCGGAAACGGCCAGATCTAGGAGTCCATCGCCGTCGAAGTCGCTTCCCCGGAGGTCAATGGAGTGATCAAAATAGGGTGTAGTTAAGAGGGGTACTTCTCCGGTGGGTTCAAAACCGCCTAGTCCGTCGTTGGACGCCACAGTCCAGCCCAGTTGTCTTTCGCCGTCCATAGGGCGGTTCCAGATCGCTACGAGATCTGCATCGCCATCGCCGTCCACATCGCCTACCGCGCCGCGCGAGTCTCGCGGATAGTATCGCCGACTGTCTGGGGTTCCGATGCCCTCCCCGAGGGGAAAAAAGTCGGGTTCGGCAAACAGCGTGCCGGGCGATCCTAACTCCGCAGGAATATCCTCAGGCGACAATTCTCCCCGTGCCAACTCTTCGGCTCCCGTTAGCTGGATCCAGTCTATTTCTAAAAACTTTGGATGATTGTCCACGTCCTGCGAGTCTCGGTATAACATCATGTCTAAATGAAAAATAAAGAGGGTATCCTGCCAGGAGATCTCGCGGTCTGGGTCTGCTGCCAGGGCGCGTAGATCTATGGTGATTTCTTCCCATTCGATGGAATAGGGTTGAAGATGTTCCCTTGCACCTTTAGGGCGGCGTCTGGTATCAGCATTGGACCAGACCATCGAGAATGGCCCTTCGGTGGGGCTATGGTGGATGAGGCGTAGCCGGAGGGTGAGGCGGTCGAATAGGGCCGAATCTTTGCCGATCAACGGCGAGGTCAATCGAGCGGTGGGTCTTCCACCAGGAGTTGGCGCAATGCGCCAGACACCATCGATGATTTCGCTTTGCAATGGGGTGCTAGTATGTCCATTGCTATATTGAGAACTTTCCCGGGCGGTCCAGCCCCAAGTGGAGCCGTCGGCGAAATCCCACGTTAGGGCAAAGGCCCCAAGAGGAACTGTCAACGACAAAACGGCAAAGAGAAAACAGCGCATGGGATCACCTATAGGGTTTTTGGTCGTTTTGATGCTCTGTCCGTCAACAAGATACTTGCACATTTCGTGCCACGTACCATGCCTCGCACAAAAAAATCCTTTAGGATCGACCTAAAGGATTGAAAAATAGGACACTTAAAATAATATAGTGAGGCTTTCTCAAGGTGTCGCCTCAGCCGTCGGTGCAAGGTTTTCCACGTTTTTTCGTGGATTTTCCACGACTTTACGTGGACTTCCACGACTTTCCGTGTTGGCCACGCCAGTATCGGCTCTAAGAAGTTGTTGAGTTGGTAATCGTTATCGCGGCGATGCTCACAGCACCTTGACCGGCGTCAGCCAATTGTCGCGCGCAGCCGACGCCGCAGCAATCGCGTCTGCCGACCCCAATACCGCGACCCGGCCCGCTGCGCCGACTTGATCCAGCACCGCGGCAAACTCCGCAAAGTGCTCGGCCTTGGTGCCCAAGACTTGGTAGCGCATTTGCTGGCGATAGTCGTCGTCAATGCCGGTCAGGTAGCGCATTAGCGAGGCGTAGCCCTTGGCGTCGGGGAGCTGGTAGGCGTCGATGTCGCCGATAGTGCCGATGATGGCCTTGGTCAGCTCATCGCTGCTGATTGGATAGTCGCGCAAGAAGGATCCGCTCTGGTTGTACACTTGTAGCGTCTCCAGCAAGTTGGGGTCGCGGTAAGACGCGTACGCGAATACGCCGGTAAACGGGTCGAGGGAGCAAAAGGCCCCGTAGGCCCCACCTTGGACTCGCACCCGATCCCAGAGCCAAGTGGTGGCCAAGTAGCGCGTGATGACGGCCGACGACCCGTCCAATTCGTAGCCGAGCGCGAAGAGGTTGGCCGCCTTGCCCACGTAGTTGACTTGGGCGGGGACGGTCAGGCCCTCGTCGGCCGCGGTCAGGCTCGGCGTCCAAGTTGCGGGCGAGTGAGCTTCTTGCGGCAACTCGCGCAGCAGCGCTGCTAGGCTCTGGTCGCATGCGGCGCGGTCGCCGCCGGCCACGGTCGCGTTGCACAGCATGCCCGGCCGGTTGACCAGCAGGGCGCGGATCTGCTCCAGCCGCGCCTGCACTGCTGGCCAGTCGCCGCGGATGTCTTCGATGAGCTGTCGCAAGAAGAACAGATAGCTCAAGCCGCGCATCTGCTCTGCAAGCCAGCCGGTCTCGTCGAATTGCGCGCGCAGCCGCGTTAATACCACTCGGTGACCGCCCGGCACTAGCCCGGCCTCTGCGCTGGCCCGCTCTTCTAAGGCCATCTGCAAGAAGCGCTCCTGATCGTCGAGGCGGCCCTCCAGCAGCACGTCGCGCACAATCGCCGTCAGGTCGGCGACCCGTTCGGCCATGGCCTTGCCGCGCAAGAAGAGGTACGCCGCGGCCGGCCCGCCGCTGGGACGCGCCCCCACTAGTGAATGGGCACTCAGGCCGCCAGTTTGGCTGCCGATCCGCTGTTGCAGCTCGACGAAACTCATGCGCTTGGTGCCCATCTCCAGCAGGGCGCGGCCAAAGAGCGGGACATAGGGCACAAGCTCCTGGGGCAACACACGCAGATTATAGCCCACGTCGAGATAGGCAATGCCATTGGTGAAGAGGTCGTGGTGGAGCACTGGCACCCCGGCGATTTGGTCCTCTTGCCGAGGCACGGTCTTGATCGATTTGTCGAGGTCGCTCAGTTGCAGGCGGGGCAGCTTGGCCAGGTCCTCGGGCGAGTCGGGTTGTTCTTGCAGGTGCTTGAGCTTTTCGGTGGACGCGACTAGTTCCTCTAAATCCGCGTGGCTCATGCGCTCTCGGGCTTCTGCTAGGCGCGTGGTCTCTTCTTCCTCCAGCCGCGTCCCCAGCTCGGCATCGGGCTGCAGGACCACGGTCGTGCGGTGCGCGTTGTCTAAGAGGTGGCGTTGGATCAGTCCCTCTAGATAGCGGTCGTCCGCCGTTAGTTTGGCCTTGAGCGCGGCGAAGGAGTCGGCAAAGCGCAAAGGCGTGAAGGGGTCGCGGTCGTAGAGCCAGTTGGTCAACAGCCGCAGCATCAGCCCCAGGCCGCGCGGAAAAGACCCGGTGTTGTTTTCCCGAAAGCGAAACTCCGCGGTGTGCAGCGCGGCCGCGACCATCCCTTGGTCGATGCCGCCGTCCGCTAGCTCGCCGAGGTGCTGCAAGATCAGGGCTTCGACCGCATGGGTATCGCCCTGTTGCACGCCCTTGAGGCCCACGCTGAAGAACATTTGCGCCAATTCGACCTCTAGCCCGCTGCCGGTCAAATCTTCGCCCAGCCCGGAGTCAATCAGGGCCTTGCGCAGCGGGGATCCCGGGGTGCCAAGCAGCGCATGTTCGAGCACTTGGAGGGCACGGCGCTCGTCAGCGTCAATCGCATCTTGCAACAGCCAAGCAAGCACGACAAAGCACTTTGGCTCTTCGACCGCGTCTGGATCGACCGCATAGGGAAATTGCTGCCGCTTGGGCGCGGCAAAGCGCGGCTGGGTCCCGATGGTCGAGTCAACGGAATGCGCCTCGTAGTCGCTTAGATAGTCGTGCAACAGCGCGAGGCGCTGCTCGGGGTCGTCGTCACCGTAGAAGTAGATGCGGGCATTGGACGGGTGGTAAAAGTCGTCGTGGAAGCGCTTGAACTGGTCAAAGGTGAGGGCCGGGATGTGGCGCGGGTCGCCGCCGGAATCCACGCCGTAGGTGGTGTCGGGGAAGATGGATTGCTGGATGCGCTCGTCTAGGATACTCTCGGGATCGGAATACGCGCCTTTCATTTCGTTGAAGACCACGCCTTTGTAGCGCAGCGGATCGCCGGGGTCTTCTAGCTCGTAGTGCCAGCCTTCCTGTTGCAGGACTTCCGGCGTCAGCCTTGGGTAGAAGACGGCGTCAAGGTACACGTCGATCAGGTTGTAGAAATCCTGCACGTTGGTACTGGCGACCGGGTAGCAGGTTTTGTCTGGATAGGTGAAGGCGTTGAGGAAGGTGTTGAGCGAGCCTTTGATCAGCTCGACAAACGGCTCCTTGACAGGGTATTTGCGCGAGCCACACAGCACGGAGTGTTCGAGGATATGGGCAATGCCGGTCGAATCGGCCGGCGGGGTGCGGAAGTTGATGCCAAAGACCTTGTTTTCGTCGTCGTTGATTAGCGAGACGATCTCGCAGCCGGTGCGGTGCTGGTAGAGCAAGGCGCGGGTATTGAGTTCGGGAATTTCTTCGTCGCGCAGCAATTCAAAATCGCGGCGATCCATGGGGTCTCCTTTGTGGTGTATATAGAAAAAACTAGCGGGCAAACATATTGGCGGCGCGGGTTTTTATCAAGGAAAATGGTGCCGCGTTCACGGCAGGGCGATTTTGCCGAGGACGACCGGGCGCTGTGCGCGGGTGACGGCTGGGATATTGCCGGTGCGGCCCATCAGCGTCTCGTTGGCAAGCACTGCGAAGGAGAGCGCCTCGCGCGCGTCTGGATCGACGCCTAGGTCGGCTAGCGACTTCACTGCTATATCTGGCAGTGCGTGTTGCAATCCGGCCATGATGCGCGGATTGTGGACGCCGCCGCCGCCGACCCAGAGCTTGGCGAACTCGCCGGGGCAGAAGCGGCGAATGCCCTCGGCAATGGATTGCACGGTAAAGGCGGTCAGCGTGGCGATCAGGTCGTCGTCGCTCCACGTGCCGCGGCGGAGAATTTCCGCGAGGAAAGGCTCGCCAAATTCCTCGCGCCCCGTGGATTTGGGCGGCTCGCGCTGCAAGAAGCTGGTGCGCATCAGCTCGGCCAATAGGGTTTCATCGACGCGCCCGCGCGCCGCTCGTTCGCCCCCTCGGTCGAAGTGCTCGCGGCCCTCGGTGCAGTGCGCCACTGCTGCGTCGATGAGCATGTTGCCCGGTCCTAGGTCAAAGGCCCGTACTGCGCTGGCATCGGCGTTGGGCGGCAGGGCCGTGATGTTGGCGATTCCGCCGATATTGAGCAACAGACGTCTCTCGTGCCCGGCAAAGAGCAGGTGATCTACTAGGGGTATCAGCGGTGCGCCCTCGCCGCCGACGGCCATGTCAGCCGCGCGAAAGTCCGCAATGGTCACTGCGCCCGTGCGCGCGGCAATGACGGCTGGCTCGCCAATCTGCAAGGTGGCCCCGCTAGCTGGCAGATGGCGCACGGTCTGCCCGTGCGAGCCGATCAGGTCGATGGATTCGGGACTGAGCTTGGCCTGCTCGACTGCGGCTAGGGCCGCTATTGCAAACGCCTCGCCGAGGGCGAAGTTGACCCGGCACAGCGCGTCGAGCGACGCATCCTCGGCAAAGAGGGCGAACACCTCGCGCCGCAAGTCGCTGGGCAGTGGTGTGGTGTTAAAGGACAAGATTTCGTAGCGCGTGGATTCGCCACAGCCCCACAGATCAACCAGCACGGCGTCGATCCCGTCGGCCGAGGTGCCGGACATTAGCCCGACGACCCGACGTCGTTTTTTGGCGGCCAGTTCCGCCAGCCTCAACTGCGCAGGCATTGCTAACTAGGCGCGGTCGCGGGCCGAGTGCAGGTAGTAGTCGGCGACCTGCCCGTGATTGTCGATGACGTGCACGCCCGGGTAGCGAATCGTCGTCGGACACACGTGCCAAGGCACGGCGAGGAGGTAGTCGCCGACTTCGGGCTGAGGACCAGACCAGGCGAAGACGCCGTGTTCTTCGTTTTGCCTGGTCAGCTCGGCCTTTGGGTTCTGCAAGAGCTTGGCCCGGGTCGCTAGGGGGCCATCGTCGCTGATGGCCTTGGTGCCCAAGTCCGTGGTAAGCGTCTGGTGCTCGGGATAGCGATCGATCACTTGCGTCAGGACGAGGGCCGCCGATTTGAAGGGTAGCTCGGCCATTTTGCTGCCGTACCCAGCATCCCAGTACACGCAGGTGCCTGGGGAGCCGTGCATCCCCTCGGTGCGGGCGTAGTACAAAGAGGAAAAGGAGCCGCCGCCGACGACTCGGGGCACGGCCAAGCCCTCGCCTTCGAGGGCTGCTTTTAGGCGTTGGGTATCGCGGATGTGCCGCTCGGCCGCTGCTTGGCGCGCCTTAGGCTCGGAGAGGTTATCGTGCCCGTCGTACAAGTGCAGGCCGCCCGGCGACAGGTGGGGATGTTGCGCGACTTGGCGGTAGAGATCAACTGCCGCGTCCAAGGGGGCCCCGGTGCGGAACATGCCTACGTTGAGATCGATCATTACCCGCAGCGTTTGCTGCCGCTCTTGGGCTACGTCGCCCAAGACCTGCACGTGCACAGGGGCGCTGGCAATCGCGCTGACGATCGCCTCTCTTTGCGCCAACGCGGCGAAGCGCTGCACCTTGCTTTTTTGCACCAGCGGATAGGACAGGATGGCTTCCTGTGCGCCGGCGTCGAGGGTCATTTCCAGTTCCTTGAGCGTGGCGCATTTGAACCCGGCGACGCCAGACGCGAGCTGTTTGCGCGTTACGTCGATGGACTTGTGGGTCTTGACGTGGACGAACAGATGCTCGCTGCCGCCGGCTAGTTCGCCGACTACTTTTATGTTGTGGTCAAGCTGGTCGGCAAAGACCAGCATGGCTGGTGTCTCAATGTCGTCCGGCTCGGCGACTTTGTATTCTCCTACTTCGATCACAGCTTTGCTTCCCGTTGGAGGTGGAGCGCGGAAGATAGCACAAGCCCCGACTGCGGACAAATTGGCCGCCGCGTTTTGGTGCGTTAAATTACGATTTGCAATTTTCCTACCACCCTCATCTAAAGGAAGCCTCGAATGCTCAAACTAGGCTGCATGTCCCTCAGCTACAAAGACGAATTTGCCGCGAACAAGCTCGACTTGGAGCAGTTTATTGAACGCGCCTACCAGCTCGGCCTCGACGGCATCGACATTCACACGCGCGCCTTTACCTCGCTCGACCCGGCCTATCTGCGCAGCATTCGCATGCAGGCCTTCAGACGCGGGATCGCGCTTTCCTATATCGGCGTCAGCTCCAACTACGGCAAGCCCCAAGACGAGCTGGCCGCCGAAGTTGCCACCACTAAGGAGTGGATCGACGTGGCCGCGTTCATGGGCATTCCGCTGGTGCGGGTTTTTGCCGCGTGGATTCCCGAAGGCGACAGCGAAGAGGACGTGTGGGCGCGGATGATGCCCTGCTTGGAGGAAGTGGCTGCCCACGGCGAGGAAAAGGGCGTGGTGGTCGGCTTGCACAATCACAATCACGGCTGTGTCACGCGCACGGGCAAAGATGTGCGCCGCATTATTGAGGGCGTCAATAATCCCTATTTCTCGCATATCCTCGACACGGGTCAATACGTTGGCTCGCCTGGGGCCTCGGGCCAGCGCGGGCACGAAGATCCGGCCCTCAACTTTTACGGCAGCATCGAGGAGACCGCGCCGTTGGCCGTCCACGTCCGCTGCAAGATCTATCGCATCCAAAGCGGCGTTGAAGAGTGGCTCAACTATCCGCGCATCTTCGAGATTTTGAAGGGCGTCAACTACAATGGTTGGCTGTCGGTGGTGTACGAGGGGCAGGACGTGGAAGCAGAGGCGACCGCCGTGCCCAAGGCCGTGCGCTACTTGCGCGGCTTGATGGCCGAATACGACGCGGCGTAAGCAGCGAGGCCCGCGCAACATGGTCGCTGCGTTTGGCACACCCCACACCTTTGTAAAATTCTGCCTGACTGGCCTCAGCGGGGTGGTGGTCAATCTCGGTTCGTTCCAGCTCCTGCTTGAACTCGGCGTCCACAAGTATCTGGCCTCACCCATTGCGATTGAGATATCGGTCTTTTCGAACTTTTTCATCAATAACTATTGGACCTTTGCCGACCGCGCCCTGAGCGGCCGCAAGCGGATCCGAGGTTTGCGGTTTCACATCGTGTCGCTGCTGGCCCTTGGGGTGAGTTATTCGACGTTTGTCGTGCTATCGGTGTTGTTGCCGCAAGTTGATCCGGTGTGGCTGCAAGGGTGTGGAATCGCGCCGGGGACGTTGGTCAACTACGTCCTGAATTCGTACTGGACGTTTCGGGAGGAGGGGCGTTGATCGGTCTTGCTTGCTGAGATGAACAAGTACGCCTAGGAGATAATTTTGTCGAAACGCAATCGATCTCAAGCGCATGGTCGCGGTGCCGCCGCACGCCGAGATAAGCGCAAGCAAGCGCTGCCTTGGTCAGTGCGCCTGCGCTCGATGTCCGACCTTCTGCTGCATCCAGCCCCTCCTGATGAGCGGCCGTGGAAATTTTTGCTGCCGGTGCTTGCATTGGCCTTTGTCGCACGAGCGGCCATTGCCCTGTCTGGCGATTTCGTCCTGCATCCCGACGAAATCATGCAGTATTTAGAGCCAGCGCATCGCTTAGTCTTCGGCAACGGCGTGACCTACTGGGAGTACTTCTACGGTGCCCGTTCGTGGCTAGTGCCTGGATTGGTCGCTGGCGTCTTAAAGTTGTTCGACATCGTCGGCCTTGGTCAGCCTGCTTGGTACGTCGGCGGCGTCAAGCTCGTGTTTTGCGCGATTTCCCTGCTCATCCCGGCGGGCATGTACTTTTTTGCCCGGTGGCACTTTGGCGAAACTGCGGCGCGGGTCGCGTTGCTGATGGGTGCTTTCTGGTACGAGCTTGTCGGTTTTGCCCATAAGCCGATGACCGAGTTTGTCGCCACCGCCCTGCTGGTGTCCTTACTTGCGCTCTGTGTGCGGCCTGCGTCGGACAGACTGCGGGTGGTTTTGACGGTGTCGGTGCTGGCGGTGCTGGCGGTGGCGATCCGGGTGCAGTATGCTCCGTTGGCCTTGATAGCTCTCGGTCTGTTCTTTTTGCGCACCGAGAAGAGGACTCAACTCGTACTGGCTGCGGCCACGGTTTTTGTCGCCATCGGCGTATTTGACGCGATTACGTGGGACGGTGGTTTGTTTCACTCCTACATAGTCTACACCCGACTCAATCTCACCCTCGACGACCTGATTATCAGTGCGAGCCCGGCATGGGAGTACCTCTATTGGCTCTTAATCGCTAGTGTGGGGCTGGTATCCCTGTGTATCTTAGCGGCCTTGCGCGATCTCCGCCGTTACGCTTTGCTGCTGACACTCATCGCCCTTACGCTCCTGATTCACTCTACACAGTCTCACAAGATGTATCGCTTCATCTTCGCCATCATTCCGCTCTATTTGCTGGTGAGCGCGGATATGCTGGCGTGGTTATGGAAGAATAAACCGCGCTCATCGTTGGGGTTGACTGCCCTCATGCTGGCGGCATCCTTCGCAGCGATTTCCCTAGCTGGCATCCTGAACGCGCTGCCGTACCAAGCCAGAGTGTATCAGTCTCATACAGGGGCGACCGGCATTGTTGGCTTCCTGCGCAATCAGGATCCGATCTTCGCTGCGTACCGCTATCTTGCCAGTGCGCCTAGGGTTTCTGCCGTGTGGCAGGTTGACCGTCTCTATTTCAACCTACCCGGTTATTACTACCTGCATCGCGAGATTCCGTTCTACGACGCCAATACCGGGCGTCTCATATTCGCGGATCAAGAGAAAACAGAGGTGGAAGGCATGGAAGCGATTGCAGCCTCGGTTAGCCACATCGTGTCGGCGGATCCGGCTACTTTCGCTCCCGGCTACTCGGTAGAAAAAACATTCGGCACCATCCGAATCCTAGGCCGAGATGCGGACGAGCCGGCTGTCCGCCCATGGCAGGAGTACGTCCTGACGATCGGTGGCGACAGCTTCACTAAGGTAATGCGCAAACTCTATCCCGACGCACCCATTCCTCCGCCCAATTCGGGTATCCGGTTTGCCGACGAAGCGACGGAGATAAAAGGGCACTAGCTACAAAAAGTACAGAACTTCTAGGTTATTAACTGGCCAAAGGAAGACCGACAAAAGAGACGCCGCAATGATCGGTCTCATCCAAGTCCTCGCGACAGGAATGAAGACAGGTGGCCCGCAACGACGCAAAATCCCAGCGAACGGTTGAAGACTCTCCCTCGCGGCTTTTCGTTGTGGGATGCTCTGGCCTTGTGTCGCGCTTGGTTTGCTAGCAGTCGCCAGCTACTTCTCAGGGAATGCCCAACTCTCGCCGGTACACCTCGTCTGCGTCAGCCTGCAACTGCCAGTAGGGCACCCGGATCGTCCGCATCAATTCGCCGCGCCCTCCATCGCTGTCCTCCCAGCGCAGAATCCGATGCGGATAGGCTTTTTCCGTCCACAGCGTCCGTTGCCGCTGGCCAATGCGCAGGTCCCAACGCACGCTGGCTAGCGTGCCGGTTGCCGTCTCAATCTGCTCCTCGGCGGCCTTGTGGATCCGCCCGGTCACGGTCGCATGGGGCTTATGCGCCTGCCGAAGCTGCCAAAAGCTCGGCAGTATATCCAACTCCCGCACCTCGCCTAGGTCCATAAACGGCCCTTGCAGTTCCCTGATGCGGATCAGTAAGTGGTCCTCGCTCGCAAAATGCTCGGGCTGCTTTAGCTGATAGGATCCACGGCCCTCGCTGGCAAAATAGCTGCTGATCTGCCCGTTGATCTGCCCGCCGCTGAACAGGGCCTCGTCAAAGACCTGCCCGCACCACTCTTGCGCGCTGAACGAAATGCGTCGCAGTTCAAAGGGATGCCGCTCGCCCGCCACTTGGCTGAAAACCGAGGTCATTACCGAATAGTCGTATATCCCAGTCGTAAAGTTGAGAATGTGGTTGAGCTTGAGCGCGTAGAATTGGTCGGCTTCCGGCATCGGTGAATCGACCTTGATAAAGGTCTGTCGGTGTAGGCTCTCGGTCACGAAAATCATCACCCCGTACCCCTGCCGCAGCTCGCTGTAGCGCGGCTGGACCACCTCGTAGCTAGAGATCTCGGCCTTCCCGTCGGCCCAATGCGCATAAAAATCCACCGCATCTGCTTGGGCTACGCCGAACAATATTGTCCCTATGATCCATTTTGTCATGGCTGCCTCTCTTTCTCGTAGATCGAAATTTAATATGAAAAATACATTGACGTATCGCTCGCTGATTGACTATATTTACAGAAGTTTGACATACAGAACAGCCCATTGATAACTTAAACAATTATTTAGTCAATCTAATTTCCGCCCAATCTAGCCGGAGCTATCGCGTGAAATTTCGCAAAACGCCCTGCACCTCAGATGCCCCCGCCCCCCTCGACTTGTCGCAGTTGCCTCGACATAGCGAAGCCGTCGTCGCCGAAGTCTCGGCCCCAGCGCGCTTGGCCGCCCGCCTGCGCGAATTGGGCTTTTTGCCCGGTGAACACTTGCGCGTGTTGCGCTCTGGGACCGCGCTCATCGTCCAGGTAGGACAGACCCGCCTCGCGCTTCGGCGCAGGGATGCTGCCGCCATCCGCCTAGTCCCCTAGTTTTTCCTGCTCAGTAGGTCCTGTGTGCGGACGCTCGCACTTATTGGCAATCCCAATACGGGTAAGACTACGCTTTTTAATGCCCTGACCGGTCTTACACAGCGCGCCGGCAACTACCCAGGCGTCACTGTGGAGCACAAAGTGGGGACCGTGACGCTGGATGGGGAAGGCGCGCTAGACCTGATTGACCTGCCCGGTGCCTATAGCCTCGCCGCGCACTCGCCCGACGAGATGCTGGCCATTGACGTGCTCTTGGGCCAACAGCAAGACGCGCCGCCCATAGATGGCATCTTGGCAGTCGTCGATGCCAGCAACCTGCGGCGCAACCTCTACTTAGTCTCCCAACTCGCGGAAATAGATGTGCCCTTGGTCGTGGCCCTCAATATGGGGGACATAGCACTCCGGCGGGGCATGCGCATCGACGCCAGCGCCTTGTCTGAGGCGCTCGGCGCGCCGGTGGTGCCCGTCCTCGCCCACCGCCGAGAGGGGCTGGACGAACTGCGGCGCACCTTGGCGGCCTTGAGTGAGGATCCAGCGCCTGCACGGCCGCAGCGAGTGGAACTGCCCGACCAACTCCAGCGCGCCACCGCCGAACTGCAGGCCGCGGTCTCCGGATCGCTCTCCTCAGTAGAGGCTCTGCGCGCCCTAGTCGATGAAGAAGGGTATGCCGAGCGCCGCTTGTTGGCATCTGCTGGCGATGGTATCACGGACCGCTTGCACGGTCTGCGCACGGCGGGTGCGGAGTCTCTGTCCGAATTGGAAAGCAGTGCCCGCTATGCTTGGATCGACGATCTGCTCGCGCAGGCGATTGACCAGCCCAGCCGCCTAGAGGGACGCCGCTCGGATCGGGCCGACCGCGTTCTCGCGCACCGCCTCTTCGGCGTGGCGATTTTTGTGTTGGTCAACGTGTTGGTGTTCGAAGCCATTTACACGTGGTCGGGGCCGCTGATGGACGGCATTGACGCGCTATTTGCCGCCTGCGGCGACCGCGCTGCTGCGCTCATCCCCCCCGGTGCCCTGCAAAGCCTCGTCGTCGATGGCCTCATCGCTGGCGTCGGCGGCGTGCTCATCTTCCTGCCGCAGATCGCCATCTTGTTCTTTTTTATCGCCCTGCTCGAAGACAGCGGCTACATGGCGCGGGCTGCACTGTTGATGGATCGGCTGCTCACCCGCGTGGGGCTGTCTGGCACGGCCTTTATGCCCCTGCTGTCCAGTTTTGCCTGCGCCGTTCCGGGCATCATGGCCGCTCGCACCATTGAAGACCGGCGCGACCGCTTTGCCACCATCTTGGTCGCGCCGCTGATGAGCTGCTCGGCGCGTCTGCCGGTGTACGTGCTCTTTATTGGGACCTTTGTCCCGGACCGCTCGCTGTTGGGTGGGGTCATCGGCTTGCAGGCGCTGACTCTGTTCGCCTTCTATTGCCTCGGCGCACTCGTTGCCATCCCGGTGGCTTGGTTGCTCAAGCGGACCTTGCTCAAGGGCGATCCCCCGCCCTTTCTGCTGGAGCTGCCTTCGTACAAGACGCCCGACCTGCGCACGGTGTTGCTGCGCGTGTACCACAGCGGCCGGGCCTTTGTCGTCCGCGCAGGCAGCCTCATCTTGGCGACGACGATTGCGATGTGGGCGCTGGCGTACTTCCCGCGCTCGGAAGCCGTGGTAGAGCGCCACCAAATTGAGCGCCAAGCGGTCGCGCCCGAAGCTCTCGACGCCTTGGCAAAGCGCCAAGCGGCCGAGCTGGTAGAAAACAGCTATCTCGGCCAAGCCGGGCATTGGGTCGCGCCGGCCGTGCGTCCTTTGGGATGGGATTGGCGCATTGGCATGGCGGTCATCGCCTCCTTCCCGGCTCGCGAAGTCATTATCTCGGCCTTGGGCACCATTTATAGCCTCGGCGCGGGCGAGGACGAAGGCTCCGAGAGTCTGCGTGCGACCTTGGCCGCTGCTACGTGGCCGGATGGCCGCCCGATTTACACCTTGGCAGTGGCGCTGTCGATCATGGTTTTCTTCGCTCTCTGCGCTCAGTGTCTATCGACCTTGGTCGTTATCAAAAAAGAGACCGGCTCCTATGGCTGGGCCCTGTTCAGCTTTGGCTATATGACGGCCCTTGCTTATATCGGCGCGCTGGTGACCTACCAAGTCGGCACGGCGCTGGGATTTTGAAATGGACTGGCAAACGCCAGTAGCCATCGCCGTTGCCGCACTCGCCGGAGCGTACGTGTTGTGGCGTTTAGCGCGGCCTTTTTTCCGCGGCAAGTCCCAACGCGACGAATCGTTGCAGATAGGGGACTCGGACGACTAGCTGCGGTGATCTGGGTGGGATTATCCCGCGCGACGCAAAAATCGCTTGCCCTCAAGCTGATCTACTAGGCCGTCGAGTTCCAACCTCAGCAGCACGTCGAGCAGGGTGGCGGGTGGTAGGGCGCTGTCTTGGGCGAGTTCGTCGATGTGCCGGGGTTGGCGCGACAGCAGGGCATAGACGCTCTCGTCCTCTGGCGGAAGAGTGGGTATGGGCACGGGCGCGCTTTGCGGGCGCGGTGACGCCCACATGGTCAATTCCTCTAGCACGTCCTCCACGTCCTCGACCAACTTCGCCCCGTCTTTGATGAGTTGATGGCAGCCTGCGTTGCGGCCCGAGCGCACGTCCCCGGGCACAGCGAAGACCTCGCGGTTTTGCTCCAAGGCGTGTTGGACCGTAATCAGCGCCCCGCTCTTTTGCGGAGCCTCGACGATGATCACTCCTAGGCTCAGACCGCTGATGATGCGGTTGCGGCGCGGGAAGGCTCCCCGCTCCGGTTGTGCCCCCCAAGCAAACTCGGAGACGATGGCCCCCCGTTCGCGGATTTGGCGGTAGAGTGGGGTGTGAGTGCGGGGATAGGGCACGTCGGCCCCGCAGCCCAACACGGCGATGGTGCGTCCCCCGGCCGCGAGCGCGGCCTCATGGGCCGCCGCGTCGATGCCGAAAGCCATGCCGCTGACGATGCAGATGCCTTGAGCTACTAAACTGCGGGCCAGCTCGGCGGCGATCAGCTTGCCGTTGTCCGATGCCTTGCGCGAGCCAACGATGGCCACGGTAGGAGGGGACAAATCGTCCGGCCCCAGCGCAAACAGCACGGGTGGTGGCGCGGCGATTTGGGCCAGTAGTTGGGGATAGTCCGCGTCTGCTGGAGCTAGGCAGCGTCCGCCCGCCGCGCAAAGCCGTTGCCATTGCTCGGCGGCCCAAGCAAAGTCGGCCTGTGTCGGCCGCTGCCCGGGCGCGTTGGCTCCCACAGCTGCAGTCCAATTTGCGGCGGTGAGGGCCTTTTGCGCCGAGCCAAAGTGATCTAGTAAGCGCCGCACGCGCCTGGGCGGCTCGGCTTGGCTCAGCGCGAGCAGCGCCTGCACTTCGCGCTGGGACTCAGGCATTTTGGAATTTCTCCCGCAGGCGTCGCTCGATACAAGGCGGCACGAACTGGTTCAACTGCCCGCCCATTTGCGCCACTTCGCGCACGACCGACGAACTGAGATACATGTACTCGGCCTTAGTCATTAGAAAGACTGTGTCGAACTCCGGCCACAGTGAACGATTGGTCAAAGCCATGGCGAACTCGTGCTCGAAGTCGGTTACTGCCCGCAGGCCCCGCACGGCCGTGCGGATGTTGTGCTGCCGCGCATAGTCAACGGTCAGGCCGTCGTGGAAATCGACCTTGGCTTGGGGCCAGTCGCTAATGGCCTCGGAAATCATCGCCCGGCTCTCCTCCAGCGAAAAGAGCGGCTTTTTGTTGGGATTGATCGCGACCAGTAGGGTGACTCGGGAGAAGATGCCCAAGGCCCGCTCTAGGATGTTCAGGTGGCCGAAGGTGATGGGGTCGAAGCTGCCGGGATAGATAGCTGTGTCTGCAAAGCTGTTCATCAGGGTCCGGCCACAATGATGTCCACGGCCGCGTAGAGCCGAGCTTGAACCCAGCCGTTTTCGTCGCTTTTGACGGGCACGAGCAAAATTTCGCCGAGGGCCGCGACCTCCTCGGCCTGTTGCAACTGCTGCAAGAAGGAGTTGATCTGCTGAGGGGACCCAAGGCCCTGCAGTTTTTGCCGCTGGTAGGTGCGCGCCGGCGACATGGACCTATGGATAGGCTTTTGGATCGACAGACTGTCTAGGCCGCTCGCATCGGCCCAGCGGGCTACCTTGCCGAAGAATTGCTCCGCTTGGCTAGCCGAGAGGGCGGCTAGTGGAGAGGTGTCCTGATCGGCAAAGCGGCCTTGGATTGCAAAGCGCAGCGTGCGCTCCTCCCGCCAAGTCGAAAACGAAACCTGCGATGGCAACGCTTGCAAGCTAAGCCTGAACATGCGCAATACTTTGTGCGAAGGGCTGGTTCCCTCTAGCCAATACTCCCCGGTCGAGTTACAGATCAGCGAAGCCACGCGAATCCCGGCGGGAACCTGTTCGTCAATCCGCATGATTTGGAGGCAGGCCGTGCTGCGCTGGGACGAGGGGGCTTGGGACGGCATTGGAGCGGGTGTGGAGGAACTGGGTGTGGCTTCTGGTTGGACCACGGGACTGGGGGCGATTTCTCGCACCGGACTCGGAGAGACCTCTTGTTGCGCCACGGGTTTAGAGAGGACCTCTTGCTGTGCCACGGAACTTGGCACTGTATCTCGCTGTGCCACAGGACTAGGCAAGGTGTCTTGCTGTGCCGCATAACCGAGGGAGACCTCTTGCTGTGCCGCGGGCTTGGATTCGATTTCTTGTACGGGGCTAGGCGTGGTCTCTTGTTGCGCCACGGAACTTGATGTGACCTCTTGCTGTACCATCACTGGCTTGGGCGTGGCCTCTTGTTCCGCTATGGGCTTGGGGGAGATTTCTTGTTGTACTACGGGGCTTGGTGTGGCCTCCTGTTGTGCCACGGAACTTGGCACTGTATCTCGCTGTGCCACAGACGTAGGAGTGCTTTCCTGCTGCTCTACAGGACTGGAGGCGACCTCTTGCGCCGGGCTTGGTGCGGGTTCTCGCTGCGCCGTGGGCTCAGGTATACTCTCTTGCTGTACTACGAGGCTTGGTGAGGAGTCTTGCACCGTGGGCTTGGGTTCGATTTCTCGCGGTACTACGGGACTGGAGGCGGCCTCTTGCTCTTGCCGCGCCGCGGGACTGAGGGGGGAATCCGCGCTGAAAAGCGATCCCGCCAGCGCGGGGAAGAACAGATGGAGGCCATACAGTCCTCCACAGACGACCAAGATCGAAAGCAAGGCTTTTGGCCAAGACCACCGCCGCTGGCGGTCGAGAAGATCGACGTGGATCATCGCACTAACCCCCGCTGAGCCAGCCCGACGGCAATGGCATACGCGGACCGCTGCGTGGGCGTGGCGCTGCCGAGCAGCCTGGGATTGACTGCGGCGAGTGGATCGAGGATTGAATGCGGCACCTTCAAATGCGTGGCCAAGCCCTCGCTCCAATACACGACGCCGGCGCCCCACAGGCGTTGGAGGCTGTTGCCGCTCTCGCTCAGCAGCTTGCGTGCCGCGCCTTCTAAGGCTGCGGCCGCATCGTCCTCTTCCTCCCAGACGCAACTGGTTAGCGCGGCCAGTTCGCCTTCCTCTGTCAGCAGGAGCCAAGCCTCGCCCATATCCGCATAAAGCAGGAGCGAGAACTTATCTTTGGCGAGCAGGTTGGCGCATTCGCCGGCGTTGTATAGGGCAAACGGCGCTAGATCCACGTCGAGCCGATCGACCGCTGTCTCCTTGCCTAGGGTGCGGTAACAGTCAAGGGCGCGGCTGCGAGCCGCGACCACAAAACCCCACTGCGATGTCAGCACAAAATCGCAGCGAAACGCCTTCGCCTCTCCGGCCAAAATCTGCTCGGACTCCCACAGGAGCTGTTCGCGGTTTTCCTGCACAGTCCCCGCCACGAGGGGCCGTCGTTGAACGAGACCCAAGCGCCGGTCCAACGAAAAACAGGTGTTGCTGTAGTCAAAATCGTAAGTCTTTGCGAGCGTGGCTAGTTGGGCGGCTAGCCCTTGCCGCTGCTGCTTGTCGTTCAGGGCTGCCGGGTCGAAGGGCCGTTCTAGCTCGTCGGTCACCAAAACTAGTGGCCGGACGTCAGTGCGTCCAGCATCTAGGGCGGCGACGCGCACGGTTTGACCACTGATGTGGATCCCAGTGGCTTTTGTTCTGCCAAATCCAAACAATCCAACCCCCTCTCCTGCGAAGTGAACCTCTACTTCACTATGAGCAAAGGACGGAGCTTTTCTAGCGTCTTCGCGCCGATGCCATTGACTTCAGTTAGTTGCTCCAGCCGTTTGAAAGGACCTCGCTCGCGGCGAAAGGCGACGATCCGCTCGGCGATCTTGGGGCCGACTGCCGGCAGTGCGACTAGCTCGGCGATTGTAGCCGAATTTAGCGAGAGCGGCCCTTGTTTGGCTACTACCTTTTCGAGCGGTGGCGGCGGAGCTACCGCTCGCGGCACGACGCTGAATTCCTCTAGGCGCGATGGGCGATACCAATCGCTTACGGCGACGAGCATCCCTATGATTAGGGCCACTGTCAGGCCGATGAGCGCGCGTTGCTCGCGTTCATTAAACAAAAATATCTCCCACAACCGCGCCAAGCAATATGCTCAGCGGAGGAAGAACGTGCCAGAAAGCCGAACCTCGCGGATCTTCCGCGTCTTGTCTCTGAGGAGGTCTTTGTTGTTCTCGATGCGAATCCGCCCCTCGCCGCGGAAGTTCGCACTGAAGTTATAGGTCATGGTCAACTGCGTGCGCCAGATGTTTTTTTTGTCGTTGGGGACGCGCTCTTCGTCTCCCGTGGCGATGGAACGCGTTTCTGCTTCAAACTTCTGTTCCAAGTTGAGAGTGACGTCGCTTTTGAGGCGGCCTAGCAGGGGCAACCGCTGCGGCTTGAGATTATGAGTGATCTTGAACGTGGTAGTCACTCGCTCTCTGTCTTGGGTACCGCGCAGAGGCTGAGTGCCGCCGCTCTGTTCACCTAGTTCAAAATCTCGACTCTCCGAGGTGGAGATCACGCGTTCGATGGTCGTCGTCGGTCCCCAGCGCCAGCGGCCGTTCCACGACGCTCTGAACTCGGTTTTGGTTTCCTCAGAGACCAGGTGACCGGGCATGAGGCTGCCCGCTCCCTCGCTGGCTTCCGAGGTTTCGAAACTGGCATTTACCTGCGCGCTGTTGATCACCCTCTTTATCAAGGGAAGCCGATCGGCTCGCCCCCAACTGAGGCTCAAGCGCGGGAAGGTCCGGTCGTTGCGCAGGCGCAGCCGTTGCTGCGAAGCACCGGTATTCTCTGAGGTCTGCTCCTTGGAGTTGACCTTGATGCTGATACCAAAGGGCAAGCGCATCCCCGAGCCGGCCTCAAACGAGGCCGTCTGCGACCAAGTGTCTCGGAGGGTCAACCCTTGGGAAACTTGTCGCACCCGCAGGGTGTCTTCGAGACCGAGTTGATAGGAGAGCGAGGGCCGATGCAGCAAGTTGAAGTGGCGCGCCTTGGCGTTGTGCCGCCAACTGGCGTTGACCGGCTCGACGATGCGGCCGGTCCACCCGGCGAAACGGCGGAAGATATTGGGGCCTTTTTGCTGTTTGGTCTGGTTTTCCTTCTGTTCGGTTTGGCTTTTTTGCTGTTCGGTTGGGCCTTTCTTTGAGATTGGCTCGTCCTCGTCTGCGTCTCGATTTTGGTTTTGGTTTCGGTCGTCGGGCCGCTGTGCCCTGCGGCTTTGCCCCGGGGACTCGCCCAAGTTCTTGAGCAAGGTCGGGATTTTGAGATTGAGGCGTGCGGAAAGGTCGTTTTGATTGCGGATTTCGAGGGTCTTGAACGTCAGACCGCTGATCGGATCGATCGGGGCCACCCCGCGCCGCTGCGCTGGGTCGTTTTGCTCCTCGTAAGTGGCCTTGAAGGTGTAATTTTGGTCCAGCCACGAGACTAAGCGCAGCGAAAGACTGAGGTCGGCCGTTTGTCGGCGCCCGACTTCGCGCCCAAAGCTCCGCTTGTCGAGGACGAATTTTTTCCGCAAATCTCGGTTGATTTTGAGATTGTAGTTGGTCGATAGACCGGTGAGTGGACTGAGCTTAGAGGCATAGGTTTCGACGAGCGTGAAGTCCTCCTGCTCGGTCGGCTCGTCGTCGCCGCGGCGCAGCAGTCGCGAGGTGCGCCGGCTGCCGTTGACCGAGTAGGTCAGGCTCGAAGGTAGCGGACGGAACTCCATCCGCGTCCAGTTGTTGGGCACGAACGACGGCAGCCAGCCCATGATCCGCACCGCTGGCTTGGGCAGGGGCATGCTGTAGTTGAAGTTCATCGTCTGAGCCTCGCGCTCGTTGATCGGGCGCACCGGGTCCGAGCTGTGTTCGCGCGAATGCGACAGCCGCAGGTTCATCTGGTCGAGGGTCCAGCGCAAGAAGAAGTTTTTGCCTTGGCGCCGGCTGATGGACACGTCGTAGAACTCTTTGGAGCGGACGGCTTGTTGCTCTAGCTTTTCTTCGGCGGTTAGCTCTACGTCCGATCCAGGGCCGAAGCGCGGCAAGCTGGTCGTGCGGCTGACATTTACCTTGAGTGGCATCAAAAATCCCCAGCTACTCGGCAGGAGCTTTTGCGCGTTGGTAGAGACCGCTAGCGCGGCTTCGCGGTCCGTGCTGTTGCCTCCTTGGCCGGTAAAGCTGCGAAAATTTTCCTGTCGCCAGAGCACATTGCCACCGAAGCTGGCAACGTCGGCCAGCTTGGTGTTGAGCTGAGCGTACGCGGCTAGCCCAGGGTCGTTGCGCGCCTCGTCGAGGCGAAGTTCGTCGAGCAAGACCCGGCCGCTATACGCGCGGTTTTCCGCTCGGTTGCGCAGGCCGACGCTCAGTTGCTTGATCGACTGCATCGACGGATTGCCGCGCACCCGGTAAATGGCTTCCTCGCCGCTGCGCAGGCCCGACCGCGCAAAAACTTGGTCTAGGGAGAAGCGCTCGACTTGGGGGTCGTAGCCGGCCGCGTACAGCGCTTCCAGTTCGCGTTGAGCGATCAAGGTCTTGCCGTCTAGCGGTGCCCCACGCGGATCGATTATCCGGTAGGTGTAGTAGAACTCTCCCGTGGTGGTGTCGGCCTGCCCAGATTGCAGGAGGGCCTTGAGCTGGGAGATGACGGGCAGATCCACATCTACTTGGTTGCCCTTCCAGCCCTTGCGCCCTCCCTCCCAACCCGGGAAGATGGGGCTGATGGCCTCGTAGTAGTTGGTCGAATCCACGCCAAAGCGCACGAAGAGTACCAAGTCGCTCGAATCGCCGTGTGCGTATTCAATGGTCCCGCTCGAGTCGCCATAGACGTACATGCGCAGCCGCTCATAGCTGGTGTAGTTGGCAGAGCGGGTCAGGATTCTGGTCGCCGACATCTGGTGCCCAGGTTCTAGGTTTTCGTAGGCCAGCACCAGCGACTGCTCGCGTTCGCGGGTGCGCGACTGCACATTGCGGCGAATCTTCACGCCGGGCGGCGGCCGGTAGCTCTGGCTCTTGTCGGTGCCGATGACCGTGATGTCGAGGATCTCGCGGTCGCCGATCGGGAAGCGCTCGTCGAGCCGCACTACGTCGTCTTCCTGCCATTTGTTGCCCACGATCTCCACGAGCGCGATCTCGGCTCGCACGGGGTCTTCTACCTCCGGCCGCGGACCGCTCGAAAGCATCAGGCGCGCGTATTCGATGCGGGTGGAGTCGGGCAAGCCCACGCGCTCGACATGGGGGCCGAACAGGGGCACTCGGAGCTGACGCCAGCCCTCGTTTTGGGTGCCGGCGACCTCGTAGTCGCCCGACGACAGGTCGATCTCGTACTGGTAGTAATTGTTGCGTCGGTCGAGCACGCCGTTGCCGTTGAGGTCTTCTGTGTCTGGCCGATCGCCGCTTTCAACGTCTTTTTTGTTGTTCTCGGTTCCGTTGATATGGCGGTAGTCGTCCTCGTTGCGCTGGTGGTCGTATTTCCAGTTGTCCCCTTCGGGGTCGTCGGCCGAGCGGTTGGGGCGCAGGGGATCGGGGTCCGGGTAAAGCGCGGTGAAGGCCTGCTTCCGCTCGGCTAAGGAGCGGGTGGTGTCGAAGGCGGCGTCTTGCAGGCGCAAGTAGAAGTTCAACTCGGCCTCGTCGTCGCGGCCGTCGATACCCACGTCCTCTTCCCGCGACACCAATCCGTCGCCTGCTGCTTGCCCGGGGAAGGGCTCGTCTTCGGTGTCGAGGCGGCCGTTGGCGATGTAGTCCTCGTTGATTTGGTCGCCCAAGTTCACGTACAAGGTGCCTTCTCGGCCCCGGACCCATATCTCTATGAACTTGGACTCGGAAAAGTCGTTGACGGTTGAGAAGGCGAAGGAGATTCCTCCCCAAGACTTGGGGATTTCGGGGCGCGGCGTCAGCTCCATCGCCAGGATGTCGGTGCGCCGATTTTGGGCTTCGATTTGCTCTTCTTGGTTGGGCCAAATGTCGGTGCGCAGCACTCCGTCGTAGGGATTGTACCAAATGAAGCGCGCGCGATTTTCCGCGCCAAAGCGCTCGTCCTTCGGTGCGCTGGCTGGTACCCAGCGCGGGCGGTTGACGACCAGTGAGGTGGGCCGCTCGCTGTCTTCAAAGTCGTCGATGTACCCGCGCCCCTTGGTGTTGAGATTGGGACGGCTTTGCGCGACTTCGGCATCTAAGGTCACTTCTGAAGGAACGGCCGTCTTGATCAGCGGCAGCATGTCGACGACGCGGGTGAGGAGCGGCACCTCTCTCCGGACGCGCAAGTCGAAGTTCCATATCACTGTGCGCTTCGGCTCGTTGCCCACCCGTACCCGCCGGTCGCTCGAACGTTCGTTGTTGTAGATCATGGTGCTGCCCACGCGCCCGTCGCCCTCCCAGAATTCGTACTCAGTGCGCAGTCCCAACAGGGTTTTTTGCTGACTGCCGATGTTGAAGACGTCCTCGGACTCAAAGGTAATTTCCAAGTCGGTGCCGGGATCGGCCACTTCCTGAGCGACCGAGCCGATAAACGTCACACTGCCCGTGTAATCGACTCGGTAGTCGGTATCCCGCGTCAGTGGGCGGCCGTTTAGCTGGACTTCCACGGTTTCGGGCCGGACGCCGCCGAAGATGCCGCCTAGCCGAATGCGCTGCTCCGAGGAGGCAGCGCGGACGAGGATTTTATAGCGGCTAGCCTCGATCTGGGCGCGCTGCTGCTGCTCGTTGTAGATGGCGGGGACGGGTTCGTCGAGCAGGCCGCGGTATTTGTCGGAGCGCGGATCAAAGGGGCGCTGGTCAGGGAAAATCAAGTGCCCGCGGATGTCGTCCAGCCCGATGTAGTCGGCGTCGACGACGCGGTCAGGCGCGCTACCGGGATCTTTGCCGCGCTCGTCCAAACCCAAAAGTTGCAAATAGGAGCGGCCCTGCTGCGAAAGTTGATCCTCTTGACCGGGCACTTCCTTGGCGATATCGACCTGCAAAGTCTTGGGATCGAAGCGGCGGCCAGTGGAAAACCCGGAGGCAATGCGGTACACGTTTTTCCACTCTAGGTTCCAAGTGGGAAAACCTGGACGGGCATTGCGGGCCTTGATCAGCTTCAGGTGCAGGGAGTCGGATTCTGCGCCCGCGTTGAGCCGAGCCGTCTCGTGTTGGAGGGTGCCATCGAAGTCCGGCGCACGAGTTTTGAAATGCACGGCCATGGCATGGGGATCGGATACGGCTCTGTTGAGGATGATATAACCAGCCTCAGCCAAGATCTCATAGTCTTCGTCCGGGTCGAGCCGGTGCCAGGTTCCCTCCTCAAAGCAGCCGCTGTTGCTCAGGCGATTGCCCGCTGAGTCAAAGCACTCGATGGTGGAAAGGGAGTCGGACGGATCGACCCAAGCAACGCCGGGCTTGGCGAACAGCTCAGCGTCATTTCTCGTATTGAAGTCGTTGATATAGACTTCAAGGCGACTGATATCGACGAAGTTTTCTGCGCCAAACTGCGGTCCATCCAACAGCCGGCGGAAGTTGGGGAGGTGGGCGCGGTAGAACTCGTGCAGAAAGAAATACGTGTTGCGGATGTATTGATAGTCTTTGAGTTGGAGCGTATCGATGGCTGCTCCGCCCTTAAAGGTCTGGCGGTTGGATTTGCTCTTTTCGTGGCTGGCGACGGTCGTAAAGGCCAGCGGGCCGACCTGCCCCTTAGTGCGGATGCCGAAGAGACCCTTGTTCTTCTGCCGGAAGCCGACGAAGCGAGTATTGGGCAGTTCTAGGGTAGTGTTGCCGGCCTGCACCTCTTGGAATATGGAGTCCTCTTCGCCTTCGTAGTCGAGCTTGATCTGGTTGGATAGCTGATCGCCCATATTGGAGCTAAAGGCCGAACCGAAGTCTTGGGTGTTTTGGTCGATGCGTATGTTGATCAGTTCGCCGACTTTGCCTTCCACTGTGAAATCGGATTCCTGTTCGATGCCCAGCGAGGGGAACTTGGAGCTTCGTCCGTATGAGGTCTGCACTTCGCCATCGGTCCACTCGCTCTTGCCAGAAATGATAATGGTGCGCGAACCATTGAGCGCGAGACTGGGGCCTTTGTCGCCGATAAAACGCCGCAGGGGCTTGGGCGCGGAAAAGGGCACAGTCCACTCAAAGCGGTTACCCTTGCGCCGACGCTGCTCGGAGGCTGTGCTGCGGAAGTCGCGGCGGATTTGCTGGTGCCAAAGCTGACGGTGCTTGGCTTGGTATTCCATGCGAAAATAGTCGTTTAGATTCACGGCGACCGCTGGTCCTTCGGCGAATCCGCTGACGCGGCGGCCGTAGTTGGCCATTCCCAATGAGTCCACCGCGGCTTGGTACGAGATTGGCGCGCGGCTGGGGGCGGGCAAGAGCGGTTGGCCAGCCCCAAAGGCGGCTTGGTGAGGGACTGTAAAGCGCTGAGAAAGCGGGCCGTACAGCGGCTCAAAGTGCAGGCCAGGCTCGGCGTGTGCCCCCGCCGCGAGCAAGCAAACACACAGCCACTGAGACCAGGAAAGCGCTTGGAAGAAAAAGCGGAGCAACACCTCTAAATTCACACCTATCGACGTCTATTGTTTGACATGCTCCCAAACCCCCAAGGGACGGGAGTCTGAGGCGTCAAACAGCGAGCTATCACCAAATACTTTCGGCGTGCTGCTCGCCAGTCTCAATGAAGAAAACGGTCTTTCAATTGAGGTTAGCGGAAGCGACTCAGAAGCCTTCACTTGTGGCTCGGCTGGCAAGAGCAATGCACCGAGCGGCTTCTGTATTAACCAAACGCGATAGGCGGTCTCCAAACCCAAAAACAGGAGGATGCTGCCCAGACGAAGCGGGCAACTACCTGAAAACATAGCACGCGGCTGCGATTATTTCAAGGAAGCCCTTGCAAAAACCATTCCCGTTGTGCGGCGCAGTGCGCGTTTTTTGGACGGCGACCTAAGTCATTATATTTGAGGAAACTAGGTCCGTGGCCCGTCCGGGGTATCCCCGCTTGCGATGGGGTGCCCTGAGTGCCGCGCACTACAGCCTTGTATCCCTTTCGACCCATGACGACCCTATCCCGCTACGTGCTTAAAGAGCACGGCTGGCCCTTTGTGCTTGGCTTTGTGCTGATCCTTTTCATCCTGCTGATCGACGTCGTTTTGCAGACGATGGACCAAGTGCTGAGCAAAGGACTAACCCTGTTGGCCGCTCTCCAGCTTTTGCTTTTCAACTTAGCTTGGATCGTGGCGCTGGCCGTGCCCATGGCCGTGCTCATCGCTGTACTCATGGCCTTTGCCCGCCTCGCCGCCGATGGGGAAATCATCGCGGCCAAAGCCTGCGGAGTGAGCTTTTGGTCGCTCCTGCGGCCGGTGCTGGTAGCCGCTTTTTTACTCACCCTGCTGATGATTCTTTTTAATGATCAGGTTCTCCCGGATTGGAATCACCAAGCCCGCGTCCTGTCGTCGAGCTTGCAACGGACGAAGGCCGCCTTGGTACTGAGGGAAAAGGAAGGGGTCTTCATACCTAACTTGGGCGACTACCATCTGCTCATCCGCCAGATTGACCCGGAGACTAACGAGCTAGCCGGCATCGCGCTCTACGACGCCTCGCGCCTTGGGCCGCCGGTGATTCTCCACGCCCCTAGGGGCCGCATCGCGCTGTTGGGAGATGGAGCGTACATCCGCTTGGAGTTGGAGGAAGGCCATGTCCAGCGCGTCGAATCCAGCCAGGAAGAGCGTTTTTTCTACGGCACCTTCGCCCGCCAAGTGCTGCACATCAAGGACGAGCGCCGCCGCTACGAGCACCGTCCCTCGTCCTATCGCAGCGACCGCGAGCTAGACATCGCGGCCATGCACCGCTTGGTGCTAGAGCGCCGCCGCGAGCAGGAGCGCGCTTACGGCCGCCTCGATTCGATTGCTGCGCGCTACCTCGAATTGCACCAAACAGACATCGCGGCCATGCACCGCTTGGTGCTAGAGCGCCGCCGCGAGCGGGAGCGCGCTTACGGCCGCCTCGATTCGATTGCTGCGCGCTACCTCGAATTGCACCAAAGCCAGTTTGCCGACTCTACGGTCAATGAGCTAGAGCGAGAAAGGAAACAGGTGGCCGAGGCTCTGCACCGACAGTGGCGGCACATAGACCGCCGCGCGGGGCGAATCAACGAGTATTTGGTCGAGATTCACAAGAAGCTATCCATCCCGGCCGCCTGCTTGGTTTTCGCGCTGGTCGGCGCTCCATTGGGCGCGCTGATTCGCCGCCGCGGTGCCGCCGTCTCCGTCGGCGTCAGTTTGTTCTTCTTTTGGATCTACTGGATGTTCCTCATCGGCGGCGAGGAGCTAGCCGACCGAGGCTATATCCCGCCGCCTTTGGCGATGTGGGCACCCAATTTGGTCTTCGTCCTCGCCGGATGGGGGCTGTTGCGGGTGGTCGCGTACGACCGCGCTGGGCGCCGAGGGACGAAAGAGGCCTGAGATGCGCATCCTCGACCTCTATTTGACGCGTCGCTTCCTGTTGTGCCTGGGGATCGCCGTGGTCAGCCTATTGCTCATTGCGGTGATTATCGACCTCACCGAAAACATCGATACCTTTATCGACTTTAAAGCTCGTCCCGAGCAGATCTTGCTCTACTACGTCTATCGGTTGCCGTACTGGCTCATCCTAACCCTGCCCATCGCCGCGCTACTCGGCGCGCTTTTTGCCCTGACCAGCTTGGCGCGCCAAAACGAAATCACCGCTATGAAGGCCACTGGCATTAGCCTGTATCGCCTGCTAGCCCCGGTTTTCGCGTGTGCCCTCGCCGTTTCGGTCGCGGCTTTTTCCTTTACCGATTGGGTGGTTCCGTCTGCTACCTATCGGTACAATCAAATCAGCGACGAGATTAAGTCCTATCACCGCGGTGACGGCTCCCGCCGCCAAGTCCTGCTCCAAGACGCGGGCAACCAGTTCGTGTACGCCCGCAGCTACGACGCGGGGCGGCAACGCGCCGACGAAGTGTCTTGGGAGCGGCTGCACGGCTATGTCCCGCTGGAGCGCGCCGTGGCCCGGCGCATGGAATGGCGGGAGGGCACCTGGGTGCTCTTCGAAGGCCGCCGCTTTCGCTTTGCCGCGGGCGAAGCCGTGGCGACTTCTTCCTTTGATACTCTATCCCTACCGAGCTTGTCGTTGCTTCCCAGTGACTTTGCTCGTCAGCAGAAGGACCCCGAGGAAATGAACTACGCCGAGCTGGCCGACTACATCGCCCGCGCCACGCTCAACGGAGAGGACGCCACGCGCCAGCGAGTCGATTTGCACCTGAAAATATCCTTTCCCCTGACCAGCTTCATCATCATCGCCCTCGGCGCGACCCTCGGCGCCAATGCCCGCCGCGCCGGCTTGGCCAATAGCTTCGGCTTGGGAGTCCTGCTCTGCTTTGCTTATTACAGTTGCGTCAAAGCTGGCCAGGCCCTCGGTTGGAATCATTTGCTTGCGCCTTGGTTGGGTGCGTGGATAGCCAACCTGCTGTTTGCCGTCTTGGCCTTAGTGCTTATGTGGCGCGTGCCCAAATAAAAAGGCCGTTCGCCCGTCGGCGAACGGCCCTTGGGGAGACCCGAATAGGAACAGGTGCTCAGCGGATGCCTTGCTCTAGATGGTAAATCTTGAGCTTGAGCGAGGCCGAGCGGGATTTCCAATTTTCTAGCAGGGCTACCGCCTGCTGCCCTGCTTGGCCGTCGAGTCTCCCACTTAACCCGACTAATAGCTGTGCTAGGCGGACCACCTTGTCTTCGGAGGCATCGGAGGTGAGCCGCTCGAAGTGACCGATTAAATCGGCATCCAATGAGGTGTCGGCTCGCTGGGCTATCCCGTGCAGAAAGCGGGCGTGGCTGCGGGCGAAGGCCGCGTCCTCGCTGCACTTACTGAGCAAGTGGCGCAGCAGCTTGGCCGATGGAACCTCTTGGAGAACCTCAATGGCTATCCGCGCCGCCTGTTGCCAGACGCGGGTTTGTGCAGTCGAAACCATGGTTTGGGGCAGTCCAGCCTCGACGAAGAGCGAGAAGAGCGGTATCTGCGGCAAGTGCGCCAAGAACGCGCGCAATAGGTCCTCGTTGGGGTCGCACTTGAGGAGGCAATCGACTGCATAGGGCACCATAGAGGGATGGGTGCGGTGAATTTTGTCTAGGAGTACGGCCGCGATGTCGGCAGGGAGGTCTGTGGCAAGTGCCGCGGTGATCGGCGCGAGAGTCTGGCGGCTGATCGGCACGCCCTGCGCCGCTTCGCGGGCGACCGCGCGCTCTTTGCTGGTTAGGAACTGGGCGACCTCGTCGCACTGGCGCAGCGCTTGCACCAAAGCCGCAGCCGGGCGGGGATCGTGCTCTTTGTGCGCCAGTCGCACGATCCGGCGCAGCATGCTCAGCGAAGACAGCCAGGAGCGATGATGGCTCAAAATGTCGATGGCCGCTAGCCGTCGGCTGTCGTCCGAGTCCTCGGCGATGGCCAAGAGCTGCTCCAAATCGTCTGCGCTGAGCACCAGTGGTTGGGCCTGTTCGCCGTGGAGCAACTGGTCCAGCGATGTTTCGGCGACCGGCGCAGCCTCTTCGCGCAAGTCGCGGATGTCCAACACCATAGGTTTTTGATCCTCTAGCGGTGCCCAAACGAGCAGCACAACTAGCTAAATTAACGGAAGCTACTCTATGAAATATGCAAGGGGAAAGTTCAGAAATTTATCGTGGGGATATCAAACGTAAAACCCACTCCGCGATAAAGCAAGCGAAAATATTGCTCTCTCTTTGCAGCCTATGGGGACGCGCTGGCGACCTCCAGGCTGAAGGGGTCGGATTCGTCCGCCAAGCGCACATTTAAGACCCAGTCGCCGTCAATCGCGATCCAGATCTTGCGCCGCACCCGAATTCCGTCGGTCGTATGTGGCAAGAGGACCACGTCGAATTCCACTTCTCTACCGGCTGGCAGAACCCCGCCCGAAACCTCCACTCGCTGGCCGGCTGGCACGCGGGTGCGCACGATCCGCGGTGCGTCCGCATCGATCTCGTTAAGGTATGCCACCTCAAGATCGTAGGCTGTGTGGTTAGCGACCAAAACAGTCCCGTCCCGTCCGGCGGGTTCGGGGGGCGTAGGCGCAGGAGGTGCGGTGGGTGCTTTGCCGCCGCAACTGCTGAGCAGCCAAGCGGTTAGCAATAGCGCGGCTCTTACTGCGCCGCGACGTGGATCAATGCTTGGGCGATCCATTCTACCTCGTCGTCGTGCACAGTGCGCATGTCGAGCAGGAGCCGCTCGCGGGTGATGCGACCGACTACGCCCTGCCGCCTGAGTTGGCGACCTAGCTGCTCGACTCGGATCGCGTCTGGCTGGAGGGCCACGGCTCGGCTGGGGATCTCGGCTAGGGGTAGGGACCCGCTGCCGGCTTGGGCCAGCGATTCGACCACTTCGAGGCGGAGGGCGCGGCAGCTCGGCTCGGGCAAGAGGGACAACAGTCTTTGGGCGCGCTCCTCCAGCGTCTCAACCGTTGCCCGCAGCATGACCAGCGCTGGCAGGGCCTGCGTTAGCCTGTCTGGCGGCAGGCGATAGAGCGACAACACTGCTTCGAGCGCGGCGTAGATCAGCTTGTCGCAGCGCAGGGCGCGCATCAGCGGATTTTGGCGCACTTGCTCCACATAGGGGCGCTGGCCGGCGATGATACCGGCTTGCGGCCCGCCCAGCACTTTGTCGCCGCTGAAGCTGACTACAGCCGCCCCGCCCTTGAGACTGGAGGCGACTACCGGCTCGGGTGGCAGCCCCCACTGCTCCAGATCAACTAGGGCACCGCTGCCTAAATCGTGGACCAGCGGTACTCCCCCTCGCTGGCTCAGAGCGGCCAAGTCCTTTAGGTCCACCTCGGCGGTAAAGCCCTGTACCCTGTAATTACTCGGATGCACCACTAAAATGGCGCCGGTTTCCGGGCCGACAGCGCGCTCGTAGTCGCGCAAGTGCGTGCGGTTGGTCGTGCCGATCTCGCGCAGTTTGGCTCCGCTGGCCGCGATGATATCGGGCAGGCGGAATGAGCCGCCGATTTCGACCTGTTGTCCCCGCGAGACCACCACTTCCCGTCCCCGCGCCAAGGTGTCGAGCAGCAGGAGCACGGCGGCGGCGTTGTTGTTGACCACGGCGGCAGCTTCCGCAGCGGTCATCGAGCATATAAGAGATTCAACGTGCGCGACGCGCTCGCCGCGTTTGCCCGACTCCAGCTCGAATTCGAGGTTGCAATAGCCGGTGGTCACCCGCGCGACGGCTTCTTGGGCCGCTCGGGGTAGCGGCGCACGGCCCAAGCCAGTGTGCAGCACCACGCCGGTGGCGTTGACGACGCGGTGCAGCCGGGGCGTGGCCTCTTGTTCGATGCAGCGGCGCACGGCCTGCTCGATCCGCGCGTCCAAGGCCGCTCGCTCCTCGTCCACAGTGCCCGCCCGCACTTGGCGACGCACATCCGCAATGCAGCGGCGCACCTGTTCGACGACATAGGCGCGGTCGTACTCTTGCAAGAGATCGGCGACCTGATTCAGCATCTGATCTACCGAGGGCAGGCCAGCTTCATTCATGAAGGCGAAGTATAGGTTGCCCCTCTGTCGCCAGCAAGTAACCTTTGCGCTATAGTCTTAATAACCTTATACTTGCAAGACCCCTTCCCCTGTTGTCTAATTCCAATATTTAGGTCTATGTCGCGCCCGGTCTATATCCTGGTGGCGCTGCTTTTGTGTGCTTTTGCAATTGACGCCGCCGAGCGCAGGAGTCCAATCGTCCACGTGGTCAAACGAGGGGATACTCTGTCTGAGATTGCCGCGCGCTACCGAGTCTCGCAGAAGCAAATCAAGCGCTGGAACAAGCTCGGCAGCAATAGGATATACGCTGGCCAGAGCCTCAAAGTTGGCCTGCCAGTGCGAAGCGGCGATTGGTATCGCGTCCGGCGCGGCGATACCCTCTCAAAAATTGCTCGGCAGTTCGCCGTCCCGGTCTATAAGCTCAAGGCGCTCAACCGCCTCAATGGGAACGTCATCCACGTCGGGCAGAAGCTTCGCTTGCAAACGGCCACTCCCACTCGGAGTGCCTCGATCGACGACAACGACGAAGAGCCGAGCGAGTACACGGTTCGCCGGGGCGATACCCTGTCGAAAATCGCCCTGCGATTTGACGTGGGCTTGGGTTTCCTGCGCCAGCTCAACAAGCTCAAAAGCGACCTCATTCGGCCCGGACAAAAGCTCCGCCTACGCGCTTCGCGGTTAGAGGAAGCCGTCCACGTGGTAAAAGAGGATGAAACCCTGACCGAGATTGCTCGGCGCTACCGAGTCTCAGTCAGCCAGTTGCAGCGCCTCAACGGTCTTGTTGGCGACCGGATTCTCATCGGGCAGAAGCTCCGCCTCAAGGACGCGGAGAGCACGGTACACATCGTGGAACGCGGGGACGCGCTGTGGGAGATTGCCCGCGCGTATGGCATCAGCGTCTATCGTCTCAAGATACTCAATGGTCTCAGGTCGAACCGCATCTACCCAGGCCAGAAGCTCAAGCTCTACCCAGACGGGAAGCTTGAACCGAGTACCGCGTCGGCCGGCCCGCGACTGGCCACGTACGTGGTGCAGCGGGGCGATTACCTAGGCCAGATCGCTCGGCTACACCAGATGAGCGTGGCTGAGATCACCCGCATCAACAAACTAAAGAAGAACGCCGTCATTCACCCAGGAGACCGGCTCAAGGTGCGGCCAATGCGCTGGGTAGAATTGTCTGAAATTGACTGGGACGATCTGCAGATCCGCCGCTCTGACACGCCGAAAATTGTATCCGACAACGGCCCGTACTACTTCTCTCGGCCCCGTAATAAGCGCCAGCCGAGCAAGAAATATTTCGAAGACCATCCAAGCTCGCCGCGTCAGACGTATCGCCAAGCAGCGCGTCTGTGGCGGGAATTCGAGCACAAGGTCGGGCGCATGGGGCGCTTGAGTTCTCGGTTGGAAGGCTGGCACATCGTCCTCGACCCAGGCCACGGCGGGCTGGACCCGGGTGCAATAGTTTCTGCTCGCGACGGCAACGGCAAAAGGCTCTATGTCGTCGAGGACGAGTACGTCTTCGACATCGCGCTGCGGGTCTATGTCTTGGCGCGCTTGCACGGGGCCCAAGTCACCATGACCCTACTCAGCCCCAACCACCTAATCCGCCAAAGCGAGCCGCCGACCCAGACCTTTGTCCACGAAAAGAACGAAGTGTACAACTTGGCCGCTTACAACCAGACCAACAAGCTCAGCGCTTGGCCGCGCGGCAGCAATCTTTCGACTCGCGTGCGCATTGCTCGCCAGGCCTTTGCCAAAGCCCCACGGGGCCGGCGCATCTTTGTCTCTCTCCACGCCGATAGCGAGCCCAAGGCCCCAGAAGCACCGCTGGTCCTATACTACAGAAGCAGCAAGAGCGGGCGCATAGATCGCGTCTCGCGCCAGTTTGCCCGCTCCCTGCTCCCGGCATTAGGAGCCGGTGCCCGCATGCGCGGACAGAACCTAGGGGTCTTGCGCAACAATCCCGCCGACGTCAAGGTCCTCATCGAAGTGCGCAACATGGCGTACCGGGACCACGTCTGGGCCCTGCGCTTTGAGGATCTGCGCCACCGCGACGCCGAAAAGGTGGTGCGCGGCCTCCTAGACCACGCAAGGCGCGCCTCGCTCCGCGCTAGCCACTAAACGCAAAAAAAGCTCCGGGAGCGTTCGTCCCGGAGCTTTTTTACCTGGGTTGTGCTGTATGTGCTAAAAAGGTCGTTCCGCAATCAGCCGTTTAGCGGCCTTGCGGACGACTTCGGGTTCGAGGCCGGCCAACTCGCACCAAGGATCGATCCTAGAGCTTTCGACAAAGGCCATCTCCGGGGTACCATCGGGCGTTTCCACGACCTCATCCATCTTGGATATTTCGCGTAAAGTACTGAGAATCATAGCGTTAGCAAGGCGTCGATAAGCCATCGCAATGCGTTCCACTTGGGCGATATCCTGATCTGTTCTCATAGCACTTCCTGCGGGGTTAAAGGGTATATGAAATGCGGTAAATAATGGGTTTAGGGTACTTCACTTCGCCTAAAAGGGTTTCCCTTCCTTTCTATAGACAAAAGAGTAGTGTTTGCCGTCTTAGCTATCTATATGGTAAGAAATTTTCGCGCAAAATTTTCAAAAAAATAACATGTGCGAAAAAAAAATAATCGCCGCACCTATGGGCGCAGCAGCTATACTCTCTGTAACTCTTTTTTTTCTATATGGTTAGAGGTTCTTCTTGTCGCACGGCGCGCCCCTCGGCAGCAGCCCGGTAGAGTCGGTAAATCCACTCGATAGTCTCCAAAGCCTCCCGTCCAAGCGAATAAGGGGTGCCCGCGCCGGCTAGGCCGCGCAAAAAATCGGCCCACTCCAGCTCCCACGAGCGATCCTCGCCTGGGTAGTCAAAGCACTCGCTGTCCGGCGCGCGACCTTGGGGATTGCGCCGCCCCACGACGGCGCGTTCCGGCCCGTAGGTTCCCCCCAAGCCCTCGGCGGAGACATAGCCATCGCGTCCGAAAACCTCGAAGCTGAAGAGGTTTTTCCACTGCGTCCAACTCGCGTGTAGCGAGGCGATCTGCCCAGTGGCCGTGCGAAAGAGTCCGTAGGCGTTGTCCTCCACGGGTGAATCCCAGAAATGGGTCTCGGCATAGCCTGCGACTTCGGCAAAGTCCCCCAAGAGCCACTTGGCCAAGTCGATTAGATGCGCTCCTTGATCTAAAAGCTCGCCGCCGCCCGCCTTCGCGGGGTTTGTCCGCCACTCGCGGTCGTAACCGGGCCGCCCGCCGTGGCCATAGCGCGCCCGGATGCTCAGCAGCGGACCGATCTCGCCCGCCGTGCAGACCTCGTGCAGCTTTTGGATGGCGGGGTGATAGCGGTGATTGTAGCCGACCTTGAGCACGCGCCCGCTCTGCTCAGCCGCGGCGACGGCCTGTCGGGCTTCTTGGGGATTGCGTCCCAGCGGCTTTTCGCACAAGACGTGTTTGCCGGCCAAGAGGGCGGCGGTGCTGATGGGGGCCAATGCGTCGTGCGTCGTCGCGACCACCGCGATGTCGAGATCGGCCGCGATTAGCTCCTCCCGCGAAGCCGCCACTGCGGCCCCGCATTCGGCGGCCAATTCGGCCGCGGCGGCCGCGTGCTCGTCGTAGATCAGGGTTACTGCGGACGCGGGATGGGCGTGGGCCGTGGCCGCCCGCCGCTGCCCCATGCGCCCCGCTCCGACGATCCCCACTTTGTACACTCAGTCCTCCTGCTGTTGGACGCGCCGCACGGCAAAGGCCTCCGTGGCCATAATCGCCTCGACATCGAAGGTTTCCCACGGATCCCAAACCGCTGACAGCAGCCGCCCCGTCAGCCCGTCTGAGCGCGCCGAAGCCAGATAGACTGCCAGCGCGGCCGGCCGCTCGCCTGTAGCGTCGCCCTCGCGCAGTAGGCGCTGATCCTGCTCCCGTTCCTGGGGACTCACGGCCGCGCCGGCCGCTAGCCGTTGGTCGAGCATCCGCGTGTTGACCGCTCCGGGGGCAATGGTGTTGACGTCAATGCCGTGCCCAGCCACTTCTCCAGCCAAGTTCTCGCTAAAGCGCACGACTGCGGCCTTGGAGGCGCTATACGCGCTAAAGAAGGGCCGCGGCCCCACCGCGCCGCCGCCCGAGAGGTTGATGATCTTGCCGTGGTGCTGGGCGATCATGGCCGGCAAGACCTTGCGGGTGCAGTAGAAACAGCCGCCGAGGTTGATCTGTACCACCTGTATCCAAGCGTCTGGGTCGACCTCTTCCACCCGCCCTATAGGCCCCTGAATTCCCGCGTTGTTGACCAGCACATCAACCCCACCCCAAGCTGCGAGCACGCGCTCAATGGCCGCATCTGCTTCCTCGCGCCGCCCCACATCCGCCTGTAGTTTTAACGCTGCTTGGCCTTGGTCTGCCAAAAGCGCGGCTGTCTCGTCTAGCTCTGATCCGGTGCGGGCCAAGATCGCCACGCGTGCCCCTTCCCGCGCCAAGGCCAAAGCAATGGCCCGGCCAATGCCGCGCCCTCCACCCGTCACTAGGCAACGCCTGCCTATTAGCTCCATATCGCGCTCCTCCGTCGCTTGAGCAAATATGGGGTGTTGGCTTGTTCTTGCCAAAGGCCAACAGGCCCGTCGTTGACCTAGCGTACCATTCACCCTAAATTAGTGTGCATACATCTTAGCGAGCCTATTCGATGTCCCTGCCCAGTACTGCATCCGACCTCAAAGCGCTCTGCCTCCACATCAATGCCCATTGTCCCGCCGGTGGCCTTTTTGAAGGCGACCGCACGCATCTCCACCCGGACAGCAATCTGCCGTGGCGCATTGCCCCAGAGCCGTTCTGGCTCTCGCCGGCGCAATATCGCTACCTAGACCAACTCGGCGGCGTCCTACATCAGTTTTACAAGGCCTCCAACCAGCTCTACCACCAGAGCGTCAAAGGCGTTGAGCCGCCTTGGATTCACGAGTACTTGGACTTGGGCAAACCCAGTGCCGTGCGCGAAATGGGCCTCTGGAATCGCATCAAGTCCCAATTGCCCTTGGTCATCCGCCCAGACCTGCTGCTGACTGAGGACGGCTTCAAGTTAGTCGAGCTGGACGCCATCCCCGGCGGCATGGGCTTCACCGCCCAAGTCTCGGAGGTCTATGCCGACCTCGGCTACGACATCATCGGCGGTGCCCGCGGCCTGATTGACCCATTCTACGAAGCCATTGCCGCTGCCGCCAAGGTGGATGAGCCGCATTTTGCCCTCTTCGTTTCGGATGAGTCCGAGGCCTATCGCCGCGAAATGGAATGGCTGGTCGAGCGCTTGCAGGCGGCCGGCAAACCGGCCCGCAGTGCCCACCCGCGCGAGGCCCGCTTTGACGAAAATGGCCTCTTCCTCCAAGGCGCGGACGATCCGGCCCCTTGGCGCATTGACGCGGCCTATCGCTTCTTCGAACTGTTCGACCTCAAAAACATTCCCAAGGCCGAGCTGTTTACCTATTTCACCAAGAAAAATGCCCTGTGCTTAACCCCGCCGCCGAAGGCATATCTCGAAGAAAAGCTCTGGTTGGCGTTCTACCACCATCCCGCGCTCAAATCCTATTGGCGCCGCGCCTTGGGCAAGGAGCCTTTTGCCGCCTTGGACAGCTTGATCCCGCGCTCGTGGATTGTCGATGCGCGGCCGCTGCCGCCTCACGCCATTATTCCCGGCCTCGACATAGGCGGCCAGCCCGTCAGCGACTGGCAGCAGTTGAAGCAGCTAACTAAGAAGCAGCGCGAACTGGTGCTCAAGCCCTCGGGTTTTTCCAACATAGCGTATGAGAGCAAGGGCGTGTCCATTGGCCACGATTTGTCCGAAGCTGAGTGGGCCGAGCGCGTGCAAGAGGCCCTCGATCGTTTTGATCACCAGCCCTATATCTTGCAGGAATTCCACAAGGCCGCCCGCCGCACCGTGCGCTACTACGACTTTGAGCGCGACGAGGTTGTGCCCATGCGGGGCCGGGTGATGCTGCGTCCCTATTACTACGTCATCGGCGATGCGCCGCGCCTGTGCGGCATCCAAGCGCTAGTGTTTCCGGCCGACAAGAAGATCCTGCACGGCATGGTTGACGCTGCGATTATGCCCTGTGCTGCGTCCGCGGAAAAATCCCTTTTCTGACCGCCATGATTTCCCTAGACGAAAAACTAGCGCATCTCGAAGACATTCTGCGTCCCATGAGGCAGGTGCTGGTCGGCTATTCGGGCGGGGTCGATAGCGCCACGCTGGCGGTGGCGGCCCAGCGGGTGTTGGGCGAGGGGGCCATCTGCGTCACTGCGGACTCTGAGAGCTATGCTACCGGCGAGCTAGAGAAGGCCACTGAGATCACCCGCGAGTTCGGCATCCGCCACGAGGTGGTCAAGACCCGCGAGTTGGACAACCCCGACTACGCCAAAAATGCGCCCAATCGCTGCTACTACTGCAAGCAAGAGCTCTTCACCCACATGGAGCAGCTAGCGCGTACCCTCAATATCGGTTACATCCTCTACGGCCAAAACGCCGACGATATCGGCGATTTCCGCCCTGGGGCTGCGGCTGCCCGCGAGCGCGGCGTACACGCGCCCTTAGCCGAAGCGGGCCTGACCAAGGCGGACGTGCGCGCCCTAGCCAAGCGCTGGGGGCTGACGGTGTGGGACCGCCCGGCCATGGCTTGCCTCTCGTCGCGCTTCCCCTATGGCACGCCCGTTACCGCCGAGGGCCTGCGCCAAATCGACCGCGCCGAGCGCTATCTGCGCGAGGTCTGCGGCTTCGATCAGGTCCGCGCCCGCCACCACGAGACGCTGTCGCGCATTGAGTTGCCCGCTGAGGACTTGACGCGCCTGCTCGGCGACTCGGGTGCGCGCCGGTCTTTGCTGGAGCACTTGCGGGGAATTGGCTATCTGCAAACTACCGTCGATCTGTGCGGCTTCCGCTCCGGCAGCATGAACGAGGCGCTGCTCTCCATCGCCGACTCCGGTGCCGACGAGCCGCTCTTTGCGCGGGTCAACCCGCTGCTCGCAGCCCATTCGCTGCTGCCGGCCGCGTACGAGCAGCGCGACCAGATGCTCGTCCTGCGCTTGCCCACAGCAGCCATTGATCGCCTTGCTGAGGCCCCGTTGCGCTCAGCCCTAGTGGCCGCGTTCGCCGATTTGGGCTTGCGCTATATTGCCCTCGAATTAGACCCCTTGGATACATGAAACGCGAAATCGCGCTGTTCGGGGCGCAGTGCCTCCGCCAGAGGTGTGCTCGGGTCGCAGAGGTGGATGACGCCATTCGCGCCCTCGTCGCCGACCTCTTCGACTCCATGCGCGCAGCGGAGGGGGTTGGGCTTGCCGCCCCGCAGATTGGCGTCCTCAAGCGGGTCTGCGTCGTCGATGTGACCGTCCATCAGCCGGACTGCCAACCCGTGGCCTTGATCAACCCCAAGGTCACAGGCCACGAGGGCGAGCAAATCGGCGAGGAGGGTTGTCTGAGCTTTCCCGACCTGTACGGCGATGTCAAGCGCTACGCTTGGGTCGAAGTCGAGGCCATTGGCTTGGATGGCCAGCCTTTCAAAACCTCGGGCGAAGGCTTTTACGCCCGCGCCCTCCAGCACGAAATCGACCACCTCGACGGCAAGCTCTTCATCGACCACCTCAGCCCTCTCAAGCGCCAGCTCATGCGCGGCGCGCTCAAGCGGTTGAGAAAAGAGAGTCAGGCCAAAGCCTCGGCCATTGACATTACTTAGTCTGGCTCTTACCTTTCACTTCAAGAAATGGGGGCGTAGTTCAGTTGGTTAGAACGTCGGCCTGTCACGCCGAAGGTCGCGAGTTCGAGTCTCGTCGTCCCCGCCATTTTGTTAAGCTCCTTTAGCGCGCTTTGCGCGATTGAGGAGCTTTTCTTTTGCTAATTCCTACTCTCTTTTACATGCGAGAAAGGTACAAAATGCAAGATCGCATCCGCGAAATTCTAAGTTGGTATGGCAGCGACAACCCCGGCACCTTGACCAACTTGGCGCGTCTGCTCAACCACGGTGCGCTCGGCGGCACGGGCAAGCTGGTTATCCTGCCCGTAGATCAGGGCGTTGAGCACGGCCCTGGGCGCAGCTTTGCTCCCAATCCGCCCGCGTACGATCCGCGCTATCACTTTGAGTTGGCCATTGACGCTGGCCTCAATGCATACGCCGCCCCGCTCGGGTTCCTCGAAGCGGGTGCGCGCGACTACGCCGGCGATCTGCCGCTGATCCTCAAGCTCAACAACCGCGAAAACCTCCACTCCGACGCAGACCCCACCCAGTCGCTCACTGGCTCCATTTCCGCCGCTCTGCGCCTAGGTTGCGTTGGCATCGGCTACACGGTCTATCCGGGTTCGGCGCTACGGCAGGAGATGTACGAGAAGCTGCAAGCCTTGGCCGAAGAGGCCAAGCGGTACGGTTTGGTCGTGGTGGTCTGGTCTTATCCGCGCGGCACGGACTTGAGCAAGGATGGAGAGACCGCGCTCGACGTCACGGCGTACGCCGCCCAAATCGCCGCCCAGCTAGGGGCCCATGTCATCAAGGTCAAACCGCCTACGGCCCACATTGAGCAAGACGAGGCTCGCAAGGCGTATGCGGATGTGCCGGCTGGCACTTTGGCCGAGTGTGTGAGCCACGTGGTGCAATCGGCGTTCAATGGGCGGCGCGTGGTGATCTTTTCTGGCGGCCCGGCCAAGGGCGAAGAGGAAATTATCGCGGAGATCACCGGCATCCGCGATGGCGGCGGTTTTGGCTCTATCATCGGCCGCAATGCCTTCCAGCGCGAGCGCGGGCAGGCTCTGGATCTGTTGCAGCGGATTGTGAGGATCTACGCGGACAAGTAATAGCGAGACTCTTAAATGCACATCACCGACGCCCAGCTCGCTACGTACAAAGAACAGGGCTTCCTGATCGTCGAGAACTTCCTTACCAAAGACGAACAGCAAGCTGCGCTCGATGGCTTCTTCACCCATTTTGCCCCGCCCTACGACCAATACCTAGCCAACGACCGCCGCAACGACACCCCCCAGCAAAGAGTCTTCCCTTGGGACCACTCCGGCCTCAATCACGTCACCGTTCATCCCGATCTGATTGACGGGGCCGAGCTGGTCTTAGGTACGCGCGAGATTCGGCTCTGCGAGGGCCATCTAGGCATGAAATACGCCGGCGAGGAATACGGGACCAATTTTCACATTGACTACGGCAACAACACGCTGGGACCTATCATCGAGCCCGACGACTTTATGAACTTGGTTTGTTTCTACTGCTTCGACGACGTCGAGGAAGGGATGGCACCGATCCGCATGGTGCCCAAGGGCCGCTCTGACGCGGAAGCCGTGCCGATGATCGTCCCCGGCGGCTCGGTGTGCCTCTACAGCGTCTTCACCCGCCACGCTGCCTCCGATTTCACCGCGCCAGCGGGGCACCGCCCGGTCATGTGGGTGGGTTTCACCCGCAAGGACCGCCCTTGGGACGGCGGTCGCACCTTCACGTATAAAAGCGGTGCCCAGGGTGCCGCCATGAATCGCTTCATGGCTGAATCCACCCCGCGCCAGCGCGAACTACTGGGCTTCCCGCCGCCGGGAGACCCGCTGTGGACGGAAGAATTTATCGCGGGGATGGCGACGCGGTATCCGGGATTCGACGCGGAACCGTATTACGCAGCCAAGTAAAGAATACTACACGCCCTGCAGTTCCAACTCGTCTTTGTGGTGGCAGGCGGCCAGATGCGACTCGCCCTCTAGCGCGGGCATCTGCTGGCTGCATAGGTCGCTTTTGTAGCGGCAGCGCGGCGCGAACGCGCAGCCTTGGTCGTCGGCCGGCGTTGGTTCGCCAGACTCGCTGGCGTCTTCGTCTTCTTCCATCCACGAGGCGTGGGGGTCGGGTGCGGGCGCGGCCTCTAGCAACATGGCCGTATAGGGGTGCTGCGGTTGGGTGAAGAGGATTTCGGTTGCGGCCTGTTCCACGATTCGGCCTTGGTACATGACGGCCACTTCATCGCAGAGATAGCGCACCACGCTCAGGTCGTGGGCGATAAAGAGCAAGGTGAGGTCGAGGTCGGTCTGCAATTGGCGGAGCAAGTTGAGGATCTGCGCTTGCACGCTGACGTCGAGTGCGGAGACTGGCTCGTCGGCGACGATGAGCGACGGGCTCAAGGCCAAGGCGCGGGCAATACCGATGCGCTGGCGCTGGCCGCCGGAGAAGGCGTGCGGATAGCGGCGCGCATATCTGGGGTCGAGTCCCACTCGCTCCATTAGCTCGCCCACGCGCGCGTGGCTGTCGCGCGCCGACCAGCCGTAAGACCGGAGCGGCTCGGCGATTAGATCGCGCACTGGCATGCGCGGATTTAGGGATGAGTACGGGTCTTGGAAGATCATCTGCATCTGCCGGCGAGCTTGGACGACTTCGCGGCGGCCGAGTTGGGCCATATCGACGACCTGCCCGTCCTGTTGGCGAAAGAGGATTTCCCCAGCGGTCGGGTCTAGGGCGCGGAGAATCATTCGCCCGGTGGTGGTCTTGCCGCAACCGCTCTCGCCGACCAGCCCCAAAATTTTGCCTTGGGCAAGCGAGAAGCTCACGCCGTCTACGGCCTTCACCCAACCCGTCTGTCGCTGTAAAAGCCCCCGGTGCACGGGAAAGTGCTTTTTTAACCCTCGTACTTGCAGGAGGGCGTCTGTGGCCCCATTGGACATCGGGCTAATCCCCTCCTTCTTCGGTGTGGATGAAACAACGGGTGTGGTGATGTGGTCCCACTTCTGCCGACGCGGGCATTTGCTGCTCGCAAATGGAGCCGACCTTTTGCGTGCAGCGGGTGTGGAAGGGGCATCCCTCGGGCAGGGCGTACGCGCTGGGGACGCTGCCTTCAATTGGCTCGATGTGCCGGCGTTTGCCCGTCAGGCTGGGGATGGATTGCAGCAGGGCTGCGGTATAGGGATGCGCCGGGCTGTCGAAAATTGCGGCTACCGGCCCCTCTTCGACGATCCGCCCCATGTACATCACATAGACGTATTCGACTGTGTGCGCGATCACGCCTAGATCGTGGGTAATCAGCATGAGCGCCAGTCCTAGCTCGCGCTGGAGCCGCTGGATTAGCTTGAGCACCCGCGCCTGCACGGTTACGTCGAGCGCTGTGGTTGGCTCGTCGGCGATTAAGAGCCGCGGATTGCTCGCCAGGGCCATGGCAATCATCGCCCGCTGGCGCATCCCCCCCGAAAGCTGGAAGGGATAGTCGTCGGCGCGGTCCTGCGGATCGGGGATGCCGACTAGGTGCAACAGTTCGACGACTCGCTGCCGCGTTGCTTCTGAGGATAGCGAGTCGTGGAGTTGGATCATTTCGGCGATTTGGTTGCCAATGGTGTGCACCGGCGAGAACGCGGTCATTGGCTCTTGGAAGATCATGGAGATGTCGCCGCCTCGGATCTGGTGCATCTCGTCGCTGTGCGCGTCGAGTGCGGCGAGGTCGATTTCGCGTTCGTCCAGCTTGCGGCGGTAGCGGATGTGGCCGCTGGTAATCTCGGCTGCTGGCGGCAAAATCTGCAGCAGGGCGTTGGAAGTCATGGTTTTGCCGCAACCGCTCTCGCCGACGATGCCCACAGCTTGGCCGGTGTTGATGCGGAAGCTGACGCCGTTGAGCGGCCGCACCACACCCTCGTCGCGGGTGATGCGCACGCTTAGGTCGTGGACGTCAAGGAGGGGAGAGGTCATAAGTGGCTAAGCGGTCTCGAATTCCAAAGCGGAGAGATTCAGATTGGACGAGCGCTTCGACAGATAGAGCATTTCCACGCCCACCACTTCGTTCGATTCGTTGTAATCGAGGACCACTCCCGGCGAGACCTCTTCGGACTCGACGATGGTAGAATCATCGAGGCGCAGATAGAGTGCGTCGGCTTTTTTGTCGACATGCAGTTTCATAATTTTCCTCTCATGTTTCGGTCAAAAAATACGCTCACTACCCGCCAAGGTGCAACGCGGGTATTGACAGCGACGCGCAGTATTCGGTTGTCCCGTTCTGGGATAGAACGAAAAAAACGCTCCACCTCGGGTCGTTTGGATCGGGCATGCGCAACGTCGGTTCGGCTACTACCCGTTCAACCCACTCCATGGGGATCATCCGTTCGGCCATCGCATGAACCGCGTGCTTTGAACCTATTATTTAATTCTTCGATTGCATCATCGGCTATGGGCAGAAACCACGCCACATAGCCGTCCGGCGTTACCCCTCCATACGTAGCAAACCGCTGATTGGTATAAGGAGGTGAAGCAACGACCAAGTCCACCGAGTTCGACGCAATATGCTGGAGCTGTTCTGCGCAGTCGCCAAAGTATAGCGTCCAATTTCGCATGGCCTTTTCCACGTCTAACTAATGGCTCGCATACGGATCGGCTGCGTCGCGCATGCCATCGCCGACCAAGTTGAAGGCCAAGACCGCGATGACCACGAAAAGCCCCGGCAGCAAGAGCCACGGTGCCATGGCCACGGCCTGAAAGTTCTGCGCCTTTTGCAGCAGCACCCCCCAGCTAACCACGGGTGCCCGCAGCCCAATCCCCAGAAAACTCAGCGCGGTCTCGCCGAGGATCATGCCCGGCACCGCTAAGGTGGCCGAGGTGATCACGTGGCTGAGGAACGACGGCAGCAGGTGTTTGAAAATGATCTTCAACTCGTGGGTGCCCGACAGGCGGGCGGCAACCACGAAATCCTCGTCGCGCAGCGACAGAAAGCGGCCGCGCACCACCCGCGCCAACCCAGTCCAGCCCATCAGCGAGAGAATGATGGTGACGCCGAAGTAAATATGCAGCGGCGGCCAGTGTGCTGGCAGCGCCGCGCTCAACGCCATCCACAGCGGTAGCTGCGGCACAGCCATCAGGACTTCGATCATCCGCTGCACTATCACATCGACCCAGCCGCTGTAATAACCCGCCAATCCCCCGAGCAGGATGCCGATGAGGAAGGTCAGGGCCACGCCGATTAGCCCGATGGTGAGAGAAATGCGCGCCCCATGTATAATTCGGCTGAACAGATCGCGGCCCAAATCGTCGGTGCCAAAGAGGAACAACGGCCCGCTACCCGCGCTGAACAGGTGAAAGTCCGCATTGAAAAGTCCCCAGAATTCGTAGGCTGGGCCGCGCGCGAAAAAGCGGATCGGATACACGGCCTCGGTATCGACGAGATACTCGCGTTGCCACGGGCCGGCGGCCGTGTCTTGCCGCACGCCGTGGACAAAGGGTCGCCAGTGAAAGCGCCCCTCGCCGTCGAAAAAGCGGATCTCCTGCGGTGGACAGAGAACGTATTGCGCGTGGCGCTGGTCGGGCTGGTAAGGCGAGATAAATTCGCACAGGGCCGCGAGGCCGTAGAGCGCGATCAGCACCGCACTGCCGGCTAGCGCCAGCCGATGGCGGCGGAAGCGCATCCACATCAGACGCCACTGCGAGGCGTCGGCTAGTTGGGTTGTGGGGCGGTCTTCACTCATAGCGGATGCGCGGGTCGGCAATGGCCAAGAGAATGTCCGACAGCAGGGTGCCTATTATCGTCAGGACGCTGAGCATGAGCAGGAAACTGCCCGCCAAATACATGTCTTGATTGCGCAGGGAGTCGAGCAGCAGGGGGCCGGTCGTTGGCAGGCTCAACACTACGCTGGTGATGGCCGAGCCGGAGATCAGGTGCGGCAGCATCCAGCCGACCGTGCTGATAAAGGGATTGATGGCAATGCGCAATGGGTACTTAATCACCAAGCGGACCGGACCAAGGCCCTTGGCCAGCGCTGTGGTTACGTAGGGCTTGCCCAGCTCGTCGAGGAGATTGGCGCGCATGATTCGCATCAGCCCGGCCATGCCGGCCGTGCCGACGACCACGGCCGGGATCCACAGATGCCCGAGCAAATCGCCGAATTTGGCCAAGCTCCACGGCGCACTCGCGTACTCGGGGGAAAACAGTCCGCCCACGGCAATCCCAAACCACTCGTAGCCCAGGTACATCAAAACCAGCGCGAGCAGGAAGTTGGGCGTCGCCAGACCGACGAAGGCCGCGAGGGTCGCTGTGTAGTCGAGCACCGAGTACTGGCGCAGGGCCGAATAGATGCCCACCGGAAAGGCCACCAGCCAAGTCAACAAGGTCGCGGTCGAGGTAATCAGCAAGGTGTAGCCAAGCCGCTCCCAGATCAGGTTGTTGACCGACTGGCCGTACATCACTGAATAGCCCATATCGCCTCGGAGGAAGCCGCCCATCCACTTGAAGTATTGGATAAACATCGGGTCGTCGAGGTGGTAGCGGGCGCGCAGGGCGGCGATTTGTTCCTCGGAGATGTCTTGGCCCTCGGCCTGCAGCTCTTGCAGGCGCGACGTGATGATGTCCCCGGGTGGCAACTGGATGACGACGAAGACCAGCACCGAAACGGCCAGCAGGGTGGGGATCATAATCAGGACGCGGCGGATGATGTAGTTAATCATGGCTCAGTCTTGTTGCAGGTACCAAGTCTCTGGATAGTAGGGCCAAGACCAGCGCGAATCCCACCCCCAATAGCCCTGGCGCGGGACATTGCGCAGCCGGTTGCTAACGATGACCGGGTGTGGCCCTAAGCCGATGACGCCGAGCGCCCACAGGTTTTCGGCTTGGCTCTGGAGAATTTTCTTGCCCATGGCGATGCGCTCTTGGAGGTTGGATGTGCGGCGCAGCACCTCCCACCAGGCGATTAGGTCGCGGACCTTGCCGGGCGGCATCCAGCCACGCGCTCCGTCCGACCGGTACCACCGCGACCACTCCGGCCATTGGGTCACCTCCTGCCCCACGTGCATGGGCACGTACCAAAAAGGCTCGATGGGAAAGAGGATGTCGGCATTGCGATCGGCGTGCCAGATGCTCATGTCCATGACTCCGCCCCGGGTGCGGATGCCTTGCAGCGCGCCGCTTATTTGCTTGCGGTTGATGTGCAGCCCCACTTCGCGCCAGTGGGCGGTCACCAAGTCCACGGTAACTTGCTTTGGCGTCTCCCCGATCGTGTACTCCAGCGTGATTTCGAGGGGGCGGCCATCGGGATGGTCGCGCCGGCCATCGCCGTTGCGGTCGATCAGTCCCATCTCGTCGAGCAGGGCGCGGGCGCGTTGCGGATCGTACTCGGCCCAAGCTGAGGCAAAGGAAGGCTCAAAGTAGCGGCTCGAAGATACGACCGTCAACTGGCGCGGGATCCCCTGCCCGTAATAGGCAATGTCGTTGATCTCCACGCGGTTGATGGCCAGCGAGAGGGCGCGACGAAAGCGCACGTCCTGAAAAATCTGCCTGAGCCGCTCGTCGGGGTGGGTCATATTAATCATGAAGGTCACGTCCGAGCCGTAGGGACGGGGCCAGAGGTAGGTCTCATAGCCGTTGTCCTGCTCGAAGCGCTTAAACAGCGGGATGTCGGCGGTCTTAAACTGCCGCCCGGCAAAATCGATCTGTCCGGTGGCGGCCTTGGCCGCCATGATCTCGGGGCTGTCAACTCGCTGGACTTCGAGGTAATCTATATAGGGCAGTTGATTGCCGGCTGGATCTACTTTGGGGTAGTAGGGGTTGCGGCGGTAGCGGACGCGCGTCGAAGTCTTGCTGACCACCACGTAAGCGGTCTGCACTGGCTTGTAAAAGACCATTAGATCGCGCGTGCTGACAACGGCTTGGAAGTAGGTGCGCCAGTCTTGTAGGCCGAGTTCCACTGCTTCGCGCTCTAGCTGATCCGCGTCGGTAAAATCGGGATGATAGCGGCGCATAAAGTGCGCTGGTGCCGACAGATGCGAGCTGTTGTGGGCGAGGTGCTTGACAAAGAGCGGCATCGGCTGGGGAAAGTGATAGCTAAAAAGGTGGGGGCTGTGTTTTTCGATGCGAGCCCCCTTAAAGCGGGGTGATACCACGGGCGTGAGGCTTTTGTTCATGTGGACGCGATCGAACCAAAAGACAAAGTCGTCGGCCGTCACTGGGTGCCCGTCGGACCACTTGTGACCGGGCCGGAGGAAGACCGTCAGGGTCTGCGCGTCGTTGTGATACTCGACCCGCGCGGCAAAGTTGGGCAGGGTTAGCTGGAGCTGTGGCCCCGGACGCAGGGTTCCTTCGGGTACATTGAGGAGTTGTTCGCCGGCGAGGAAGAGCCGAGCGGTACCCCCGTAGGTCCCAATCCCGTCGATTGGCTCGACGACAATCGGGTCATCGGGGAGCCGCTCCTCCACGGGCGGCAACTCGCCAGCGGCCACGAGTTCGTCGAGCATGGGCGACTGACGGAAGGTCGTCAAGCCGACTTCCGAGGCCGTGCGCGGCGGGTGGAACCAGCTTTCTGGCCACGCTGTGCGAGGTATGTCGCCCTCGGCCGCTGGGTGCGCCGCTTGACTTTCCCGGCCGCATCCTACTAGAGCCATGAGCATTAGCAGGAACCCGGCCTGCACTCCATTCATCAAAATTATACCACGCAGAAAGAGGCGCGCCGCCTGAGGGCGGCTAATAATTGAGGTCAAACAGTCTAAAGCGATTGCGCCGATTGCGCCAGAGGGCGCGGAAGAGAACGGTTGCACCCATTGCGCCAAACGGCGCGGCGACCTACTTTTCTTAGGCACCAACATATGCACCAATACGTGAGGAGGTGGCGATATGAAACTGCTAATGTGCGTAGTGAGACCCAACGCACTAGACGCGATCAAAGAGGCGTTGAGCGCATTGGGCGTCCAAGGCATAACGGTCAGCGAAGTCAAGGGTTTTGGTCGCCAGAAGGGCCACAAGGAGATATATCGCGGTGCCGAGTACGTCGTCGATTTTACTCCCAAGCTCAAGGTCGAGGTGGTGGTGAGGGACGACCTCGCTGAGCAGTGCTTGAGCGCTGTGCGCGAGGCCGCGCAGACGGGCCATATTGGCGACGGCAAAATTTTCGTATTGTCGGTGGATGAGGTAGTGCGGATTCGCACCGGGGAGACAGGCGACGCGGCTATTTAACCCCCTGCGACGCTGATTTAGCGGGCGGGACGCCCTAGCGGTAACCATTAGAAACAGCAATTACCCCGACGCGGGCGAGGGATAAAGTTCCCTCGCCCGCTTTTTTTGCCAAAAGTGCTTGACAAGTCTCTTTTGGTACTGTATTAATGACTTAAGACAGTAAATCACTCGTACAATTCGAGAAGACGCTTATGGCTAAACGCAAGATTGCACATGGAGGGGATGCGCTGCATCTGCGCCTCGATACTGCCGGAGGGGTGCCGATCTACCTGCAACTGATCGAACAGATCAAGTACCACATCGCCACCGGCACCCTCAAAGCCGACGACGAGTTGCCATCGGTGCGAGCCGTGGCCAACGCCCAGCTAATCAACCCGAACACCGTCGCCCGCGCTTACCTCGAATTGGAGCGCGAGGGCGTCATCTATAAAAGACGCGGCATGGGAACGTATGTCGCCGAAAAGGGGGTTTCTATGAGTACTGAAGAGCGGCTGAATATCGTTCGCAACTTAATGGAAAAGGCACTGGTGGAAGGGACGCAGCTTGGGCTGGACGCGGCGAGCCTGCGCCGAGTGTTTGAGGAAACCCTAGAAAAATTCAGCAGCCAATAGGAGAAGCAACTATGGCAGCAGCGGCGATTCGCATCGCAGGCTTGGTTAAGACCTTTGGCAAGCATCGAGCGGTAGATGGGCTAGACTTAGAGGTGCCCGAGGGCAGTATCTTCGGCTTTCTAGGGCGCAATGGGGCTGGCAAGACCACGACCATCAAAATACTGATGAATATGCTCAAACCCACCGCCGGCGCGGTGGAGGTGCTGGGTCAAGATCCGCACGTCCACGAAAAGAAACTCAAGGAGCGGGTGGGCTACATCTCGGACAATCCGGTGCTGTACGACTGGATGAAGGTCGAGGAGGTGGCGTGGTTTGCCGGGCAGTTGTATCCGCGCTGGGATCAGCAGAAGGTCGCCGCGCTGATCGAGCACTTTGGGCTGGACCCCAAGCAGAAGATCAAGCACCTGTCGCGGGGCATGAACGCCCAACTCAATCTGGCCTTGGTGCTGGGCCACGACCCAGAATTGTTGATCCTCGACGAGCCAGCTTCGGGCTTGGACGTAATCGTGCGCCGCGACGTGCTCGAAAGCATAATCCAAGTCATCAGTGCGGAAGGCCGAACGGTGTTTTTCTCTTCGCATTTGGTCCACGAGGTCGAGCGGGTGGCCGACCAAGTCGCCATTATCGACCAGGGCAAGCTGTTGGTCTGCGGCGAGTTGGACGCGGTGCGGCAGCAGATCAAACGAGTGCTGGTGCGGGCCGAGGACGCGGTGGATTTTGCCGGGGTGACCGGGCTGCGCGGCGTGCAAGGCGAGGGCCGCCAGCGGCTGTTGACCGTTTTCGATTACGGAGACGAGTCCAAGGCGCAGATCGAGGCGGCAGGCGGACAGGTTGTCGAGGTGATCGACTTGAGCTTAGAGGAGAGCTTCGTCGAGCACGTGACGCCGCAAGGGGAGCTTCCGTCGTGAGGGCTTGGCGCGCATTGCTGTGGAAGGAAAGCCGCGAGGAACTGCCGGGGGTGCTGGTGGGGTTGGGACTATGCACGGTGGTGGTGGCATTGCGGCAGAACGCGGGGTTCAACGAGGACTTTGCCCCAAACTTTAATGAGTGGATTGCGATCTTTGTCGTGGTGTACGGTATCGGGCTGGGCATGCACTTGGTCGCCAAGGAAAGCAGCAAGGGCACCCTGTCGTTTTTGCTGGGCAAGCCCTTGTCGGCCGTGGAGGTGTTGCTGCCCAAGTATGCCGTTGGCGCAGCAGCTCTGTTGGTGGTGACTGCTGGGGCTTGGGCGACGGTGTATCTGGACTTGGAGGGGCTGGCGTCTAAGGGCTATAGCATCTACGGCAATAGTGGTGCTTGGTCCCCCGATCTAAAGCGGCTCGCCGAGGAGGTAGGCTATGTCAACATGTTGCTTTTTTCTTTTACGTCGGTGCTGGCGATCTATAGCCTGATCTTCGCTAGCTCGCCGGTGACTGACCACCCGCTCAAGGGGGCCGCCTTGGGCATTTTGCTACTGATCGCTTTGGGTATAGGTATAGAAGCCAGCAACCTGCTTGAGTATTTCCCCGCACTCAAGCCAGCCTTCTACTTCAATATCGGAATGGGCAAGGATAAGATCGTCCGCCTGGTGGGCGATCCTTGGCTTTATTTTGTGCGGTTAGGTGCGACAGTGGCGGCGATGGCAGCCGGTGTGGCCGTTTCCATAGCACTTTTGCGCCGCTTCCGCGGAGCTAGTCTCGGCTGGAAGCCTATTGTCTCCGGCTGGCTGGCCCTGATCGCTTTCGCAACCGCGATGAATTTGACTTCTGCTCCCCCCCTGCCGAAACCGGGACCGCTAAGTATTCTAACCCCCGAAGAAGGGGCCTATCTCGACTTGGCCGTCGTTGGAGATCGGGGGTATGTGGCGACTGAAGGGGGCTTGGCTGTCGTGGATTTGCGCGATCCTACCAAACCTGAACCACTAGCGGCCGTGGAGGCACCGCTGTGGTCAATGCGCCGGATCGCGGTCGTGGATTCGCTGGCCTATCTCCTCGGCCAGCGCAAGGGCTTGCCCGCCGACAGCCTCGGTATCGCCGTCTTTAGTGTTGGCGATCCGGCCCACCCGGTCTTCAAAGGGTACCGAATAATCGGCGACGATATAAATACATCTTGGGACTGGAATCGCTGCGGCGCAGGGCTGATCCTCAACGGACGCTGGGGCGGCAAGTTGGGAATAGTGTCATTTGCGTTAGATGCGGAAGGGCTGCCAGCACGGGCTGATGAATTAGTCGTCGAAGAGCTAGAAGCAGACTATGAGAATGACCCCACGTCCGGTTGGTGGGCACACAAACTGTCCATGCACATACACAACGAGCGAATATGGGTAGGGTACGGAGCCGGTTTCCTCGCGGTGGATGCCCGGAATCTGGAGGCGCTACAAGAGGCTGTGCGGGTGGAAATGGGCGACTACAACAGCGATTACGATGTACATAAGAGCCGCCTGATAACCCGTGAGGGCAACACGCTCTACGTCCAACGGTACTGGCCCGGGGACCTAGTAGCCTTCGACATCACTGACCCCAATGCGCCACGCGAGATCGGATACTGGTCTTTTAGTGCTTGGAATACGATAAAAATAATTGACGGCTGGGTGTACAGTACGGGATTGAATGGGTTATCCGCGTATCGGCAGACCCCTTATCACACCTACGAGTACGTGGGTTATTGGCACGCGCCCGACGAGCTACTGTCTTTGCCTTCCTTCGCGTCTGGATGGAGACGGCTCCATCTCGTCCGCGACCATTTCTACACCTTAATCGGGCGTTCGCTCATGGTGTTCCCGCTGGAGCAGGCCCAAGGAGGCCGGCTATGAGCGCCTTGTACGCGTTGTTGTGGAAAGAGGGCCGCGAAATCCTGCCCAAGGTCCTGGTATTTGTCGCGCTCGCCGCACTGGTCTATCTGATGCGGCACAATGCCGATTTCAACCGCATCTATGTAAAAGGATTCGAAATTCTGATTATGGGTGGTCTAGTGATGATGGCGATGGGGGCTGTGGACGCCATCGCTCGCGAGCGCAGCACAGGCACCCTATCCTTCCTCCTAGACAAGCCGGTGGCGGGCACGACGGTGCTGGCCGTCAAGTTTTTGGTGGGACTTGGCGGGCTGCTGTTGGTTGCGCTAGTAGCTTGGGCGACGGTGTACCTAAACTTGGACAGTCTTGAGACGAACCCCGATTGGCAAGCATATAAACTGGTCACCGTGCAGAGTATCGACTATGCCTCAATGGTCGCCCTGTCATTTACTCAGTATTCGTTGCTCTACGCTTTAATTTTTATCAGCTCGGTGGTCACAGATCACCCTGTCAAGGGCCTCGCCATGGGAATTGCGCTGGCCGTGGTGTTGGGGGTTTTACTCATAGGCCCGGCGACGGCCGTCTTTCCAATTCTCAAGCACTACCCGCTCGTCGCAATCGGCGATAACCAAGGGCATCTGGTGAGCTTAGCGATGGACTCAGCTCGGTTTTGGGTGAAAGTCTTGGTTAGTCTGGGTCTGACAGCGGCAGCACTAGCGGTGGCGGTGGTGCTGTTGCGCCGCTACCGCGAGGCAATTCTCTCGTGGCGCACGGTGGTGATGGGGTGGGTTGCAGTCCTTGCCGTCATCCTTGCCGTCTCCTATGTCGAGGTCTCTGGGGACAACCAGCGGATGCCCGCCGGGATATTAGAACGCCCCGTTAATGGGGCCTATATGGACCTCGTTATCCATGGGGAGTTTGCCTATATGACCACCGGAGAAAGAAGTATCGCCATCGCCGCCCTGAACGACCCACAGCAAATGCGCCTGCTCGGCAGCACTACATCCAAGGACTATGTATTGAGCAGTCAGGGGCTACCATCGAGCGAAATATGCGTAATCGATTCGCTGGCCTACATCGTCGGATGGCGCAAAGGGCTGCCCAGCGACAGCCTCGTGGTGACGGTCTTCGACGTCAGCGATCCGACCGCGCCCACGCTCAAGGGCCACCTCATGTTCGCCGCCGTCAAAAAGGCGAAGAGGCACTACCAGTACTGGGGAGCCACGGACGGCGGTTTGCTCTTGGTCCGCGAGCGGGGCGACGCCGTGATCGCCGAGGCTTTTGCCCTCGACGCCGAGGGAATGCCGGTAGCAGGCGATGAACAGGAACTCATGCCCATTCCCAATTCCGACTCCCCTTGGGAGCGCCGGTGCCATGTACGGGTGCGCGGCAGTCGCGCCTACGTTGGGACTGAGCGCGAATTGGTGGTCCTCAATGTGGCCGATGCACGCGCTTTGCGCGAGATCGGGCGGCATACGCTAGAGTCCTTTCGGGGTCGGACGTACTACGATTCTAGGCTGGTAGCTATCGAGGACGACAGGCTTTATGTCGAGCGCTTTTGGCCGCACGAGTTAGTCGAGTTCGATATCACCAATCCCGACTCATTGCGCGAAGTAGGATACCTGCCGTTGTCTCAAAGCGATAGGCTGGACCTTGTGCAGTTGCTGATTGCCAATGGAGTAGCCTATGGCCGAATAGGCCACTCAGACGTCAAGGCGAGAGCGTGGACTATAGCCGGATATGGGGCACTTATCGAGGGAGATCCCTTGATTGCACCTGAAGAACCCGATAGGGAGCACTCTTGGAGTTTCAACGCCATGTCTGTGGCCAATGGGTATCTCTACGCGACGAGGCGCGGTGCGCTGCTGGCGTACCGTTTGGACTAGGGGCAAGACTAAGGAAGGCGGACCTAGGGACGACGGAGTTCCTATTTCAAGAAGGTTTTCGACCAAGGAGAAGTCTGATGAAACTATACCTTAGCCTGTTCGTCGCCCTGCTCAGCACAGCGAGCGTGAGGCTGGCCCAAGCACCACGCGCCGCGACCATCACGGGAAAGATACACAACCCCCCAGCGCGAGAAATCGAGTTCGGCTACCGATCCTCGCTGTCGCCAACAAGGTCTGAACACCCAAGCGTGTTCCTTTGACGATTGAATTGTTGGATTCGCAAGTATCATCGCCGCAGATATGATATTCAAGGAAAGGAAAGCGACGGAATTATCTGCGGGCCTTGTCAATGCACACACCCTGAATGGAGGAAGCCTCATGACGAACACATACGGTAGTATCCTAATGGCCATACTAATCGCGTCGAGCGCTTGTCTAGCCAGCGCGCAGAGCCAGTCATCGGTTGCGATCATCACTGGCGAAATTCGGGATCCAACTTCGCGGGAAATCACGTTTAGCTACCAACCACCGTCGGCGCTAGGAAGCGCTGAGGAGCGGGTTGTGCTCGACAGCCTGAACCGCTTCGCCTGCGAGCTGCCCGTCATTCGGGGATCCCTAGGCTGGGTCTACTACGATGAAGGGCGGTCGATCTTCTTCATCGAACCCGGTGACAGTCTGCACGTCGTCGTGGAGGAGGGCGCTTACTCGTTTAGCGGCCCCAATGCGGACAACAGCCGCTTCATTGCCGAGTTTATCCCGCGATTTTCCACCCCGCTCGACTACGAGGATCTGGAGGTGGAGGATTTCAAGCGCCAAATAGACCAACGGCGGCGAGACGAGTTCGAGTTTCTGGCCGAGTGGCGCGAAAAATACGCGCTCTCTCCGGTTTTCATCGACTATGCAACGGCTTTCTTCAACTACGAATGGGCCGAATTCATGATTTCCTATCCGATGGATTATCGCCGTGCCAACGGCTACAAAAATAGAAATATCCCCCCGGAGTACTACGACTTTCTCCAAGAAATCCCCTTGGTGGATGAAAAGTCCATAGGCGTACCAACTTATCACTCCTTTCTGGAGCGGACCTTGGCCTGGGAGTTGGACAAGGCTCCGAGATCATCTAGTACGATGTCTGACATATGTGACATGTTGGGTTTGGCGCTGTCGGAGGAGACCAAGGCTCAACTCGACTCTCTGTACGAAGAAGAGGGCCGACGGCCCAAGCTGTCGAAAATGGTCAATCTGTCAGCGGTTGGTTTGTCGCCGCCGACCCAGGCTCAACTAGATTCCCTCTACGAAGAGAATAAATCGCTCAAGCTATCCCAGATGTTCGATTTGTCGGCGTTTGGTCTTTCGCAGACCGCCCAAGCCGAATTCGACTCATTCTTTGAAAGAAATGGTAGATCGTATAGCTCCACCTCTTCGAGCAAGGAAGAAGTGGCTAGGGTGGATACAACGGGCGGGGGATTGATGTTTTTCCTGCCTGCAAATGAAGAGACAGATAGTTTTGAACAGATGGAGTCCTTCAGTAAGACGCCAAAATTGTCCGAACTAATCGATTTGTCAGCGGTTGGTCTATCGGCAGCGATCCAGGCCGAACTCGATTCCCTGTACGAACATCGCCAGCCGCTCAGGCTGTCCGAGAAGATTGATCTATCGGGCTTGGGGCTAGCGGATGCCATTCAGGCCCAACTCGATTCAATATATGCCACAGGACGCTGGACAGTCTGGCACTTTTCGAAGAGGTACGATTTGGCCAAGAAAAAACTGGAGGGGAGAGTACTCTACTGGTTTCTGGCGGAAGAAGTGATCAGTGGGTTTGAGCGCGGTAGCAAAGCCTTTGCGTTGGCCCAGCGCAAGTGGGAAGATTTCCAAGAGATCAACCCGTACCCGGAATACACCGAGGCCATCCAAGCAGTTATATATGAGGCCCTGAATCTACAATCTGGGCAACCCGCACCTGCTTTCACTCTCCACGACCTCGACGGTCAGCCCGTATCGCTGAGTCAGTTCAAAGGCCAAGCGGTTCTGCTCGACTTCTGGGCGAGTTGGTGCGGGCCGTGTATCATTGACCTGCCCGATATCCGCAAAATCAAGGAGAAAACGAATGCTCTGCCGGTCGTCTTCCTCAACATGTCGCTGGACGAGGATGAAGCCGCTTGGCGAGGGGCCATCACCGAACACGAAATCGAAGGCGTCCATGTGCGCGCTGACGGTTTTGGCTCAGACGTCGCCAAGTCCTACCAGGTGAACGCCTTGCCCTCGTATTACTTAGTGGACTCGCAAGGATTGATCGTAGATCGTCTGGATGGCGTAAGGGGTACAGACGCGATTGTCGCGATGATCGAGAAGAGCTTGTGAGTAATCTGAGCAGGCGTCTCTTGAGCCGAACCTGAATGGAGAAAGGCCCATGACGAACCGATACGGTAGTATCCTAGGAAGCGTTCTTAAAACTCATTTCAGTTGGTGCGTCGCTTGAGTATCAAATGAATCATCGCGATGTAGATAAACGCTTCACTGTTACACGGCAAGACCTCGTAGTATTTGGCGTGGACTCCACCGTCTTCCAACAGCCAAACGACGAAGTCAGCAGAGGCCAGAGATACCCGGTTTTGGCTCGGTAAACAATGCCATTGATCACCAAACGAACATCGCACAGCGGCCGACCCGGACCACCGCGATGCCAACGACATCGAAGCTATCGAGGCGACGTTGGCCAAGGCGCTGGTTCTACAACCGGGATAACCCGCGCCTGACTTCACGCTCGACGACCTCGATGGCCAGCCGGTATCGCTGAACCAATTCAGAGGGAAGGCGGTATTCATTGATTTCTGGACAAGTTGGTGCGGCCGTGTATCGGCGATTTGCCCTATATACAGAAAATCAAAGCAGAGATGGCCGAGCAGCCGGTCGTCTTCCTCAACATCTCGTTGGACGACGATGAGGAAGCTTGGAAGAAGGCGGTTGCCAAATACGAGATCAAAGGCGTCCATCTGCGGGTGGCTGGCTGAGATACGGACGTAGCAAAAGCCTATAGCATCCGCAGTTTGCCTTCGTATTATGTGGTGGATGCACAGGGGCGGATCGCGGAACGGCTGCGCGCAATGCACGATACTCAAGGGATCGTCGCCAAGATCTCGGAGAGCACCAAAGCAGCGGGCGGCTGATCGCCAGACTAGCCGAGGTTTAAGGAAGAGGGGTCGGGATTGCTCCCGGCCCCTTTTTGCGCTATCATCGGAATGCTTTGGTGCCGAGGGGAAAATGGAGCAGCCTCTAACAGGGACAAAAGCCGATGAAGCGATACCTTAGCATCCTCGTCGCCCTGTGCGTCTTCGTCGCTCTGTTCATACAGTTTAGCGGCAAGGACGTGGACAACAACCACTTCGTCGCCGAAATGCCACCCGAGTATTTCGCCTTCCCCCTTGACGAGGACATCATCCGCCAAGCGGGACAGGGGCGGCGGGATGGGGTCGAGTGGTACGCCGAGGGGCGCAAAAAAAACGTGCTTTTTCCAAGCACTATCGACTATGAGATAGCCGATCCCCACAATAAAAACATCGCTATAGGGTACTATCTACAAGATGTTCCCTTGGCCAATGAAGAGTCTATGGGTGTGGACAGTCGCTCCCTAGACTGGAATTTCGACAAAGAGCCTAAAACCCCTACCCTGTCTAAAACATTCGATTTGTCGGCAACTGCTTATGCCCAACTCGACTCGAGTACATCGAAAAGCGGACGGCAGCCCCGGTTGTCGCAAATGATCAACTTGTCGAAGCTTGGTCTGTCGGCAACTAATCAGACCCGCCTCGATTCCCTGTATGCAAATCGCCGTTCGCTCAGACTGTCCGAGATATTCGACTTATCGCAATTCCGTCTATCGGCCGCCCGAGCCGAACTCGACTCCTTCTACGAAAGATCGGATAGATCCTATAGGATCGTCTCTTCGAGTGCGGAATACGCGATTATTGATACGACAGGTAGGAGGTTGACGCTCTACGTACCAATGGACGAAATGGACGACAAAGGTTATCTACGCACTTCGCCCTCGCTCTCTGAACATCTCGATTTGTCGGGATTGGGTCTGTCGGCAGCGGCTCAAGCCCAACTCGACTCCATGTACGAACGTCGCCGCCCAGTCAAAGCATTTGAGGAACTCGATTTGTCGGGAATGTCTGCTCCCGACTTTACCGCCTATGACCTCGATGATCAGTTAGTATCGCTGAGCCAGTTCCAAGGGCAGGCGGTCTTTCTCTACTTCTGGGCGAGTTGGTGCGGGCCATGTATCAGCGCGCTGCCCGATCTCCAAAACATCAAGCAAAAAGTGGCTGGTCAGCCGGTCGTCTTCCTCAATCTGTCCTTGGACAGCGACAAGGGCAATTGGAGGCAGGCGATCGCGAAGCACCGGATCGAAGGCATTCACTTGCGAGTGGGTGGCTGGAGTTCGGACGCCGCAATAGCCTATAGTGTGGGCCGGTTGCCTTCGTATTATTTGATAGACGCCCAAGGGCTAGTTGTAGAGCGGCTGTCTAGAGTACGGAATACCCCGAAGGTCGTCGCCAAAATTGCCGAGAGCGTATATCCGTCGGGTGGCTAATCGCCAGACTAGTCGAAGGTCACAAAGAAGGGTCGGTAAGCTGGTAATAGGTCGACTTTTGCTCTTAAGTTACTTATTTCGTAACTTAAGAGCAAAATGCAACAATTAACCGAACAGATTATCCGATTATCTCCCCCAGGAGGACTCTTCGACCATACTGTCATAGGCAATCTGTTCGCCGATGCGTCCCCAGGGGCCAGAAAGCAGCTAATTCACCGGGCTACCCGCGCTGGCGAGATTCTGCGCCTCAAACGGGGATTATTTACATTGGACAAAGTGTTCCGCAAGTCCGAACTCCATCCCTTTGCCCTTGCAGCCGTGCTGCATGCCCCTTCGCATATCAGCCTCGAAACCGCCCTTTGGCACCACGGTCTCATTCCCGAAGCTGTTTACCAGATCAGCAGCGTTACCACTGCGCGCAGTCAGACTGTTTCAACCCCCCTAGGCGTCTTCTCTTTTGATCGAGTTCCATCGCTCCATCCCCGGGCCGGAGTTGAGGCGACTCAGCTAGAGAGAGGCGAGTGGGCGTTTATTGCCTCGCCGTTGCGCGCCATTGCCGACGCCGTGTACCTCCACCGAGAAATTGGCTGGAAGCGAGATGGTCTGAGTTATTGTACCGAGTCCCTGCGGATTGAGGAAGACGATCTGGCCCAGATCTCCTTTGCACATAGCGAAGAAATTTGCGCTGCCGTACGCAATCGCAGGACGAGGGCCTATCTGGAGGGACTCGAAAAGGCGGTGAACCATGTTTCATGATGTGGTCGCGGCCAAGCTCGGCGAATACGATCTAGGCAATGCAGTGGAACAGGAAAACGCATTGCAGGAGTTGATGCAGCACTATATTCTAGCCAGCTTGTCCCGCGCCGGACTGTTTGCAGAGGCCATGTTTCACGGTGGAACGTGCCTGCGCATCGTCTATGGTATAAACCGTTTTTCACAAGACCTAGATTTTTTGTTAAAGAAGCCCAATCCGCACTTTGTTTGGCAGCCTTATTTGGCAAGGGTGCAGCGCGATTGCGCCCAAGAGGGGATCGACTTTGAAATCCAAGACAAATCGGATGTCGATGGGGCAATGCGCAAAGCCTTTGTAAAAACGGATTCTATCGGCAAAGTGATGACCCTAGGGCTTCCCTACGGGCGACAGGCCCAAAGAAAAATTCGGGTAAAGCTCGAAATCGATACCAATCCTCCAGAGGGATCCCGTTTTGAAACCAGTTATATCTCGTTCCCGGTGACGGCTCCTATCACCGTTCAGTCCCTAACTTCGGGTTTTGCTACCAAATCCCATGCGCTGTTGTGCCGCACCTATACCAAAGGTCGGGACTGGTATGATTTAATTTGGTATGTAGGACGCCGAGTTGAGCCCAATCTCAAACTCTTGGCCAATGCCCTCTTGCAGCAAGGACCTTGGAAAAATAAAAAGCAGGAAATCACTGTGGCGTGGCTGCTAAATGCCCTGCGCGACAAGATCGGCACCATTGACTGGCGAGTCGCCCGCAGCGATGTGCAGCGCTTTCTGCCGACCAAGGAACAAGCGGGATTGCAGGTGTGGAGCGAGAACTTCTTTTTGCACCAAGTCACCCAGATGGAGGGCTATTTGGCCGATTAACTAAAAAATACTTTTTGAGTTACCTTGTACGAACGGTTGAATAAATCCTCTATACTCGTTCAACGAAAGCCAACGCACATGACCACAGCGATATTTGCCGGGCGCACCGCCTTGGTAACGGGCGGCAGTCGCGGCATCGGCCGCGCCATCGTCCAAATGCTGGCCGAACACGGAGCCAAGGTCGCCATCAACTACCAACACAACGCCGAGGCCGCGCAGGAAATCTTGGCGCAGGTCGAGTCGTGCGGCACCGAGGGCATGGCCGTCCAAGCCGACGTGTCGCAGCAGGCAGAAGTCGAGCAGATGATCGCCCAAGTGCGCGCGGCATTCGGGCCGGTCGAACTGCTGGTCAACAACGCCGGGATTGCCTATACCCAAGAGCACGGCGAGTTCGGCTTTGCCGAGTGGGATAGGATGTTTGCGGTCAACGTCCACGGGCCGTTTTTGACCACCTGGGCCGTCAAGGACGAGATGATCGCGCGGCGCTTTGGGCGGATTGTCAATATCTCCTCGCTGGCCGCTTGGCTGCTCAAGCCGAACATGATCCACTACGCTACGACGAAGGCAGCCGTCATCGCCTTCACTCGGCAATGCGCCCAAGCGTTTGCCGAGCACAATGTGCGAATCAACTGCCTAGCGCCGGGGCTAACGGATACCGAGCTGGCGCGCTCGGCCAACCCCGGCCAAGTCGCCGAGCTCATCGCCAGCACTCCGCTGGGACGGATGGCCGATCCGGCGGAGATGGCGTCGGTGGTTCGCTTTTTATTGTCTGAAGAATCCAGTTTTGTCACCGGACAGACGATTACCGCCTGCGGCGGCCGGTCGTAGGTAGAAAGGCTATGGCGATGCACAGCGAAATATACGCGGCCTACGGAGCGGCGCGCCCCCGGTCGCAGGAGTACTTTGCCCGCGCCTGCAAGACGCTTGGCGGTAAGGTGGGACACGACCTGCGCTATGCAACGCCGGTGCCGCTCTACATCGAGCGGGGGGCCGGTGGCCGCAAGTGGGATGTCGATGGCAATGAGTACATCGACTTCCTGCTTGGGAATGGTGCCCTGCTCTTAGGGCACGCACCCGCCGAAGTCGTAGAAGCCATCGCTGAAGCGGTGGGGCGTGGAACGCACTTTGGCAATGATCATCCACTGCACATTGAGTGGGCCGAGCGCATACAGGCGCTGGTTCCCTCGGCTGAACGAGTGCGTTTGGTCAATTCGGGGACGGAGGCGACCCTGCTGGCGCTGCGCTTGGCGCGGGCGTTTACCGGCCGCCGCAAGATCCTGCGCTTTGCCGGCCACTTTCACGGGTGGCACGACGACGTGATGCGCGGCGTGCAGCCGCCCTTTGACGCGGACGGCTCGTTGGGCATCCCGCCGCACGTGCGCGAGCACGTGGTCTGCGTGCCAGCGGGGGATGCGGATCAAGTCGCCGATGTCCTCGACGCCGACAGCGACATTGCGGCGGCGATTATCGAGCCGTCGGGAGGGTCGTGGGGAAGAGTGCCTTTGGCGCCGGAGTTTTTGCGCGATTTGCAAACAATGACCAGCGCGCGCGGGGTGATATTGATTTTCGACGAGGTAGTTACCGGCTTCCGCTTTAGTCCGGGCGGTGCGCAAGTGCTCTACGGGCTGCGGCCGGACCTGTCTTGTTTTGCCAAGGTGGTCGCCGGCGGCATGCCCGGTGGGGCCGTGGTGGGCCGAGCGGACATTATGGAACTCTTCGATGTGACGGGCGACGCCCGCCCGCGGGTGACGCATCAAGGGACTTTTAATGGGGCACCGCTTTCGGCCGCGGCTGGGATCGCCGTGCTCAAGCGCGTGGCCACGGGCGAGCCGATAGACCAAGCCAACGCCCGCGCCGCTGAACTGCGCGCTGCCTGGGACGAAGTATTGGAGCGCCGAGGCATCGCAGGGTACGTGTACGGGGTGTGTTCGACCTTTCACGTCTATTTTGAGACCGATCGTCAGCGCGTGCAAAAGGCCCAGAGCCGGGCGGATTTGCACACGACCGAGGCTGACCGGCTCAAAGGGATGCCGGGGAAGCTGATCGAAGAGTACCAGCGCCATCTGCGCTTTTACGGGGTCGATAACATGAGTTCCACCGGCGGCGTACTCTCATCGGCGCACACGGCTCAAGATGTCGAGGAGGCGACCGCGGCGTTTGCCCAGACGGTTGATTCGCTTTTGGCGCAAGAGTTGATTCTGACATTGTAGCACTGCGGCCTTGCCGTATGGCGCAGTCACTCGTACTTTTGGTTACAATCCCTTGACATTTTGCCGCGAGGAACGTCTATGGCCGAAGTCGTTCGCCACAACTGTGGTTTGACCGTAGCCCACTCTCTGCACGACGCCTACCGCTTTATTCATTCGCTACAGCATCGGGGCCGGGAGGCGGCCGGTATTGCTGCAGTAGGCGATGGCCGCATCGACGTGATCAAGTGGAAGGGCGGGGTCTCGCGCTTCGACGTAACCGACCTCCACAAAATTTTCCTCAGCCCCAACTACCACACCTACATGGCCCACGTGCGCTACGCCACTCGCGGCTCGAAGGACAAAATCCTCGAGGAAGCGCATCCGCACGTCATCGGCGGTTCGGTCGAACACCGCGACAATCACATCCTGATCTGGGACTGCGATGTGGCGGCCGTCCACAACGGCCAAGTTGACCGGGCCTTCTTCCAAGACTCGGCTCCCTTGCCCCTGTATTCGAGCTGCGACACGGAGGCTCTGCTCTACCTCTACCGCGAGCGCGGCGCGCACAACTTCCTCAAGGAAGTGCCCGGTGCCTATACCTTGGCCATTGCCGACAAGCGCGAGCGCGATGTGATCGCAATCCGCGACCGCACTGGGATTAAACCTGGAGTGCTCGGCTGGAAAGACGGCAAGTACGTGATGGCCTCGGAGGACATCGCCTTCCGCAAAAACGGTGGCGAATACGTCGAGGACCTGGAACCGGGAGCGATCTACTCTCTCACGCCCGAAGGGAACTACAACAAGGAAGTTGTGGTATCGACCAACCTCGCTTATTGCTTTTTTGAATGGAACTACATCACCGACCTCGACTCGATCATCAACGGCGTCAGCGTGCGCCGCATCCGCGAATCGCTGGGAGAGATGCTCAGCGAGGAATTTCTGCCGCCCGACGTCGATCTGGTTACGTACTTGCCGCGCTGTCCCGAGGTGGCGGCCCGCGCCTACGCCAAGCAGGCGGAACTGCCCTTTGAGCCCGTGTTCTACAAGATGCGCGGCGAGCGCTCGTTCCAAGGCTCGACTGCTGGCGAGCGCAAAGAGTCGATCGACCAGAACCTGCACCTTTTGCCCGGGATGGCGCAAAAGCTCAAAGGCAAGACCGTAATCCTGATCGATGACAGCATCATCCGCGGCAACAATTCCAAGCGCGCCTGCGACCTGCTCTACGAGGAAGCTGGCGTCGGGCAGGCCTATTTGGTGAGTTACACGCCGCCGATTGGCATTATTGGCGATGATGGCGTGCCGAGGGGATGCACCTTTGGGGTGGATATGCCGCCGGACCCGCCGCCGGGCGACGAGTTTATCGCGCGTGGGCGCACGGCCGAGGCCATCGGCGAGGCAATGGGGATGCCCGTGATTTACTTGTCGCGGCAGGGGATGCTAGATGCCTTTGTGCGCGCTGGCCTGCCCGAGCGCGATTTGTGTACGTACTGCATAGGCGGGCGCATGCCCTTTGAAGCGGCCGGATCGCTGATCCAAATTGGCGACAGGCCCCAGCTCGACTTGTGGCGGGCTTGACAGAGAGACATTTTGTACAGCCGAAGCGGGCGAGGGTGATTCCCTCGCCCGTATTTTTTTGGAGAAAGTTGGCCTTCTAGTCCCGTACGACGGCTAGACGGTGCAATGCCGTCTGACCGTCGGCTTCTAGGAGGAGGTGATAGATGCCGCTGGCGACGAACTTGCCGGCAGCGTTGCGCCCGTCCCACGGTACTACGTGGTTTTCGCGGGCGGCGCGGGGGCCTAAGTCTTTCCACCAGACCAAGTCGCCGTTGGTCGAAAGGATCGACAGGCGGGTCTGGGCGCTAGGGGCGGCCAAGTCGAAGACTAGGTGGGTCTGTCGGTGTTGGCCGAGGTGGAAGGGATTGGGGTAGCTGGGTTCGAACAGCGTGGCGAGGGCCGCCTGCGCGTCGGTCAGATCGGGGTCGAATTCCACGGACACTTGGTAGGGATAGGCCACGCCGTGATCTTCGGCCGAGGAGATTACCAAGACGATCTCTTCGTACTGGTCCCAGTCAACGACGCGAATCGTCGGCTCGGCAACCGGCCGCACCGCGATGCTGTCGGGACCGATTAAAAGCAGATGGCGACGCCAAGCACCAAGGGAGGCTGCAAAAGCAAGGGTGACGCCGCCTGGGCGGAGCTGGGGCGCGAGGCGTAGATAGCTGCTGCCGGTGGCGTCGAGCAGGCTCGAATCGCGGACGACTGCCTTGGCAGCGACTGCGAGGTCGTGGGTGGGGACGAGCGGATATTTGTCCCCTTCGGCGTAAAATCCGCGGCGATGGCGGCGGCCGGTGAAGTAATTCCAGACGGCAAATTCGCCAATAGCAACGCCCAAGCCGCCCGGCTCAACGCGGCGGATGATGTGGTCGAAATGATCGAGACTGGCGCTTTGGCGCTCCTTGAGTTCTTCCCAGATCAGGCGGTTGAGATCGCGACCGTAGTGCTGGTCGAGGAAGTGGGAAAAGATTGCACTGCCGTAGGTGTGGGAGGCATTGACGTTGGAGTTGAGGGCGCGGTGGGGTATGCTGAGGAAGTGCAACAAATACTGGAGATAATCGTCGATTTGTGGATAGGCCACTTCCTCCATCCAGGTCGAAGTCGATTCCTGCCACCAACTGCCCTCTCGCCCTGCGTAGTAGCCGAACTGAATGGCGTGGTGGAACTCGTGGGCGATGGTCACGCGCAGGGCGTCTAGCCCGCGAGTCTGTACGTAGCTGGGATCGGTGAAGTTGTTGTCGATTTCGAGGTGGCTGTGCGTGACCGCGTTGGACGATCCGGGATAGGCACAGCCGTAAATAGGATCCGAGAACCCACAGCCTCCGTGCCCTAAGTCTATGACGTAAACGTCGTATTCTTCGCCGCCGCCCAAGCCGTTGTCCGAAGGCGGCGGGTTGTAGCCAAGCTGTTCTACTTCCAACTCCCAAGTGCTGTCGAGGACGGTTGCGGCTAGGTCAATGTAGTCTGGGATGCCGTTGGCATCGTCATCGGTAGGATCAACCGCGTCGCTACCTTCGGTGTCGTAGTGGACGCGGAAGTGACCCGAGGGGGTTAGCAAGCTGTGCTGAGTGCTAGGCCGGCGCTGTACGAGTTTTAGACGCTGGTGCTCGGTGCTCAGCTCTGAGATCGCGCTCATGGCTTGGAGCACGTAGGGGGTGCCGCAGCGCCGGGCGGACGGGGTGCTTTCTGCATGGCCGTCCACCGTGCCGAGAGACAACAGGACGATGAGCAATTTGGACACGACAGCAATACCTGCCCGCTCCGCGCAAAACCCTTTCATCGCCCTGCTTCCTTTCCTGAGTTGGGACACTATTCGCCCAGCATTTCGACCCAGCTTTCAGGGTCGTCGCCGTCAATTCCGACGATCAATTCCAAGGTTTGTTCCATCCACAAGGTGTCCCCCGGCATCAATTCGCTCAGCGGGCCGACGTTTTCAATTTCGCCAAAGCGCGGCTTACCGTCGAACACTTCAGACGTGGAATTGAACATCGTCACCGTGCCGCCGTCTTCGGGGTATTCGGCATCGGCGACGTGGGCGACGGTGGATTTGAGCGCGGTCTCGTTCCAGACGAAGGCGATCCAGCCCGCGTCGCCGTTGGTGCCGACCTTGTGCCAGCCGTTTTGCGGCTCGATCCGATAGTCGAGCGCGAGAGCGCGAGGGCCTAGGTGGATGCCAGCTTCGTTGGGGTCGGTGCTCGGCCAGAACAACAAGCTGCGGCGGCCTGTGCTACGCCAGGGGGTGACGCCGATGCCTGCATCGGGGCGGATGACGTTGAGGGCCCAGCAGGCGATGCGGCGCGGTTTGTCGCGCATGTTTTTGAAGCCGTGGCGGATGTGGAGCATCGGTTGTTCGGCATCGAGTGCAATCTCCATGATGAGCTGTAAACCCGAACTGTCGTCTGGGGCGGCGGTGAGGCGAATAGCGCGTACGCCGGTCATTTCTGCGGCGGCTGGTTGCAGGGCCGGCAGCCCGGATTCGGGAATCTGCGTTGGCTCGAAAAACCACGAGCGCACGCCGATGTATTCGTATTCGCGGGAGACGTGGAGGGGATTTTCGCCGCCTTTGAGGCGGAAGGCGAGGACTCGCGGATAGGGCGTGGCAATGGCAAAAACCTCGGCGCGGTCGTTTTCGAGCCAAAAGCCAGTAAAGTCTTCGTACTGGTCGGTTTGGGCGGCTAGGGGCAGGGCGGTCAAGAGTAGAACACAGCAGGCGATGAGCATGAGATTCCTCTGCTTTAAGGGTAGGGGACGGCCAAAGAGTTGTCGGCGACCGATTTATTGTGCATGATAGGGCCTCCGAATATACTCGTCAACGCAACAAAGGAGAGAAGCTAATGATCGTCGAAGAAGTACGGCTGTGGAAATTGACTCGCCGCCATGTGCGCGAGCGGCTGGAACAGGGTCTGATCAAGGGGGCGATCCTGCCCACTGGCAGCACGGAGCAGCACAACGAGCACTTGGCGATGGAGCACGATATCGCCAGCGCGGCGCATGTTGCGCACCAAGCGGCCCTGCAGCTCTATCCGCAAGTAGTGGTGGCTACGCCTCTATCCCTAGGCATATCCGAGCACTGGATGGAGTTCCCCGGCACCTTGAGCCTGCGGCCAGAAACCTTCTTTGCCGTGGCCTACGACGTGTGCGAGTCGCTCAAGCGGCACGGGATCGAGCACGTCCTGATATGCAATGGCCACGCTGGCAACGGCCCCTTGGGCGGCCAGGTCGAGGAGTTCAGCAAGCGGCTGGACATGGATGTGCAGTTTTATTCGTATTGGGTGGCGTATTCGGAGGAACTGGTTGCCGAAGTGCTGGAGTCGGGGGACTGCCCAGCGCACGCGGCCGAGTTTGAGACCTCGTTTGCCATGGCGGCGTTTCCCGAGAACGTGCATTGGGAGGGGGTCGATTACGAGGGGGCCAATCTCCAGATACAGAGCGAGAGCTACGCGCCGCGCGACCCGGTCTACTTCGAGGCGGGCCGCGACTTGGCCACGCCTAAGAAAGGCCGGGTGATGGCCGATGTGGCCATTGACTGGGTCGCCGCTAAGATGAAGGAGATGATCGGCGAGTGAGCATGCCGCCGATCTAAACGCAAAAAGCCGGTACCCCGAGGGGCACCGGCTTTTTTGTGCGGTTGTTGAAAAAGGATACTACTGAGCGGCCTTGATCTGGCCCCAGCTCACGTCCTCGACGGCGGTCGCGGACTCCATCTCCGGCAATAGCTGGTCCAGCAACACGTCGTTGGTGGCGGTGCAGCAGCTTTCCGGCGACATGGTCCAGAAGCCCTGATAGCTTTCGAGCGCACACTCGGTGCACGGCTCGTCGAAATCGCCCACGGTCACGGATGTGTGGATGATCTCGTCTTCCGCGAGGTCGAAGATCACGGCTTGCTCTGGGGTGGCCGACTCGTCGTTGGGCATCGAGATGATCGGCGTGATAGCCAGTTCGTAGTAATAGGTGCTCTCGCCGAACTGCTCGCCATCGTAGCCCCAGCCGAAAGTGATAAAGTCGCTGCCATCTACGAACCACTCCAGCGCCCGCACCGGGCGGTAGAACTGATAGGCACCTTCCACCGGCGGCACGGCCCATTTGTAGCTAAAGTTGTTGGCCGGCTCGCCTTCGAGGTTGTGCTCCTCAGTCGGCGTGTGGTCGGGATTGACCTCTACTTCCCAGGCGTCGTCCTGCCAGAAGGCCGAGGGGTTTTCGCGGTCCAGGTTGTGGACATTGTCGAAGACCTCGGTCATGTAGTAGAGCTTATTCGCGTTGTCGTTCCAGCCGATGAGGTGGCGAATGTTAATGTCGCTGACGTCGATCTCGCCACGACCCACGGGCTGGATATCAGCCACCGGCGAATAGAGACGGTCGTTGCGGATCGTGTACGGATCGATCGGCACGACGTCCCAGTCCGACAAGTCGCCGTCCATGGTGGGGACGAGATTGTCGGGGAACTGCACGGCGAAATAGAGTTCGCCGGGAGGCGCATGGCCAAAGGACGTACCGCACAAGCCCATGACCAAAGCTGCCGCTAAAACGAATTTGGTCCGCTCTTTCATAGCGAAAACCCTCCCTCCTTAGGAGAAGTGAAAAATGCTGGTAAAACTTGTATAAAAAATACAGCGCACTCGGCACGCGCTTAATGCCCAATGAATAATCAACTCAACGCCGTTTGTCAATAAGCGACTGAGAGGATGCCGACGCGTTCTTCCTTCTCTTCTAGCTGCAGCCGCCAGATATAGGTGCCCGGAGACACGAGATGCTGAGCGGCGTCGCGGCCGTCCCAGCGATGGGCGAATTCGCCGCTGCGCGCGGTGATGGGCGGCAGCTCGACTACGAGTTGGCCGGCGAGATTGTAGATCGCCAGTTGCACCGGGCGGCTAGCCGTGACTTCGCGCAGCTTATAGGCGATTTCGACAGTCTCGTTCACTCCGTCGCCATTCGGCGTAAGCGGGTTGGAAGTCACGGCAATATCGACGAGGAGCCGGCCGCCGACGGGCGTGTTGACGGCGATGGCATCGCCTGAAAAGCGAAAGGTGGCGTTGCCCGGGCGAACTTGCTGCTTGATCTGGTCGGGGTCGTTGCTGTCGAAGACCCAGCCCGAAAACTCAGTACCAAAGCGCAGGACCGGCACCACAAAGCTCACTTCGAGCTGTTTGAAGCTGTCGTCTTCGCCTTGCAAGCGGGGGAAGGACACCACAAAGTGGTCGTCTTGTATATCTGGAACAAAGGCGTTCAAGTCGAGTTCGGTGCCGTCGCGTTTGACCGCAGAGACGGCTTGGACTTGGGCATGGGTGCGGATTTCCAGCCGGTCGAAGCCGGTGTCGTCAGCGGTAAATTCCGGCCGGATGACGTAGGTAAATTCCGTGGGCGCGAAGGAATCGACGGCAATGGGCCACACTTCACCGAGGATTTCTCGGGCAGCCGGCGCATCGCCGAATTGGATCGTGAGTGAGCGGATGCGCGGCGCAGTGGTAAAGGTAGAAAACAGGCGAAAGGCGAGTTGGATGTAGCGGCTCGGCCCAGGCGACAAAAGCGGCGTGCCGTCGCGCCACGCTTCAGCCGGCTCGTCGCTGTCGCGCAAACCCGCGGCAAAGTCGTAGGGCGGTGACCAGAAGCTCCAGTTGTCGGTGTCGTACACGGTGGGCAGGCGACCGGACGGGTCGAGCTTTTCGTATTCTTTTAAGGTGATCGGACGGATGTCGCCGTTGATGTTTTCGTCGAAGTAGAGGCTGGGATCGGGGGTGTTGCCAGTGCGGGTGCGAACCTCGATGCGGGTGCCCTCGGGCACGTCGGCGTCCCAGCGAATTTTGCCCCAGTTGATTGGCTGGCCAAAGTCGAGAATCTGGGTGACGAGGACGGTCTCCTCGACAAAGCCCTCGCCGTACACCTCGAATTCGGCGACCTCCCAGTCGCGCAGAGGAAAGGCTTGGGCGGTGATGTAGCGGATCGACTCGGTGGGAAAGCGCAACTCTACTACGGGATCGAGATTTTCGCGGTTGGATTCGATTACGGTAAGCGCGGGGTCTTGGTTGCGGACCCAGCGCAGGCCTTTAGTGACGCGGCTGACTCGGTCACAGGGGCTGTTGGCAAAGCGCACGTTGTTGTCGCCTTTGCGCAGCTCGTACCAGGCGAGGAAGTTGGCGGCGAAGCTGTCTTCGCCAAATGCCTCTAGGGGCGGCTTAGGCTCAGTGAGCTCCTCGATGAGCAAGATGTCGTCTTCCTGTCCGAGGCGGGGAAGAAAGCGGATGCGGTTGACTGGTACAGCTGTGCTAAAGTCGATGACCACGGAGTTTTTCCAGCCTTCGCCGGTGACCCCGGCGACGATTCTGCCGCCGCTGAAGATGCCTTGGCCTGGGGTGAAGCGGCGGAAGTGGGCTGTGGTGAAATCGCCGTCGAATTGCTTTTTCACGGCGCGGATCTGGTCGTCGCGGGCCGAGCAGCCGTCGGTCGTCTGGATTTGGCCTCCAGTGTACGGCAGTAGAGTGTTGATGTCCGCGGCATTGGGGTCAATCAGGGTTAGGTTGACCGCTGGGTCGATGAAGCGCGGCCCGATGGCGTTGTCGGCAAAGTCGATGAGGGTATCCGCAGCCGCGCCGTGGGGCGTGACGCCCACGGGTTCGGTGCCCACGAGCTGGCCCTCGGCATCAAACAGCCAGTACTCACCGGCTCCTTCTTCAGACAGCAAGCTGGGCCAAGGATTGCCCTCGTCTCCCCCGACGCGAAACTCCCCGCGGCTGTGCGCCGGCGCAATCGATAGGACGAGCAGGAAACACGAAGCAATGATGTACTGCATGGCGTCTCTTCCTTGAGATGCTGATAATATAAAAAAAGAAGAGGTCGATTTGGCAAGTTAAGATATGCACACGGCGCACCTTATTTAACTTGATTTATGCCTGTACTTTGATTGTTTTATGCAGCAAACCGCACGGAGGATGGACATGAAAGCGCATTGTGCCGCGGCCAGCCTCGTCTTAGTGCTCTGGCTGCCGAGTGGAAGTTGGGCTCTCGATACGGTCTCGATAGGGGAGGGCGGAGAGTTGGACTGGCAGGGTGAAGGCGAGGCCGTCGTCACCACCATTGACGCCGAGCACCGCTCGCCCTTAGATCCCAACAACCTGCTGGTGGGCAACGCACCTGGCGACTTAATCGAATTTGCACGCGAAGACTTTTCCCACAGCATCCTGCCTCTGCGCATTGCCGAGGGAGAGAACGTGGCCGTCGGCACTATCGAACGCGGCGGCGATATAGATTCGCCCAATGTCTTCGACTTCAGCGGCACGTTCAAGCCGCTCGACTTGGAGATGATGCTAAAGGAGTTGCTCTCGGACGAGCCGGGCGGCGAGTTGTTGGCCTTTGAGCGCAAGAATCAGAATTCCCTCGGCATCCTAGTCCTGCTCAATTTAGGAGCGCGCTTCGGGGTCGAGCGCATACGCATCTATCCGCGCAATACGGTTGTGTCCTCGCCCTCGACCCCCTTCCAAAACGACTACCTGCGGGCGTATGAGCTTTTTACCAACGACGGCCTGAACCTGACCAGCGAGGACACGCCTATCTGGAGGCCGCTGATCGCCGAGACCGACAACCAAGTCGCGGTTATCGACGTGCCGCTCGACCCGCCGCGCTACGTTCAGCATCTGCGCTTGCGGGCGACTTCGCCGGTAGATTTTGAGATCGATGAGATCGAGGTTTTCGGCAAGGGCTTTCTGTCGCGGGCCCAGTACGTATCGGACATTTTCGACGCTGGGCAACCAGCCGTGTGGGGCACCTTGCGCTGGGTGGAAGAAGTGTTGGGCGATCCGCGTTTCTCCAGCGCGCAGATCCGTACGCGCACGGGCACGGACACGTCGCCTTTTGTGTACACCCGCCGGTTGCGCGGCAAGCAAGACGCCGAGGACATTCCTTTTTCGCTGGAAAATCCCGGGGAAGAAATGGGCCTAGCCGAGTATCGGAAATTTCCCCAAAAGGCGGGTCAGACGCCCATTACCGATTCTGCAGGCCGCGAGTGGATGGCCGGGGCCGTGACCGACGACCTGATCAACTGGAGTCCCTTTAGCACGCCTTATCCGGCGGACGCGGCCAATGGCCCGGGCCGGCCCATTGTCTCGCCCAGCCCGCGCCGCTACATGCAGTTTGAGGTGGTTTTTAATAGCAGTGACCTAGAGGCCGCGCGAGTGATCAAGTCGCTGAGCTTCGACTTGTTGACGCCGCCGTTTGCCGACGCCTTGGTCGGCGAGGTTTTTCCGCGCGAGGTACAGGTGTCTGAGGAAGTGCCCTTTACCTTTGCCATGCGCGCTGCTATGGGCACGGACGGCCTGCGTGGCTTCGACACCATCGACATCAACACGCCAGCGCGAGTATCGAGCATCGACGCGGTGCAGATTATTGATGGCGCTGGCGCGGTCGTGGCCGAGCACCAATTCGACAGCCTCGACGCGGCCGGCGAGGAGTTCGCCATTGCCGAGGTTGCCGACGACCGCTTTGCCGTGCGCTTCCCCGTGGTGACCGACGACCAGACTCAGGTCCGCGTTCGCTTCCAGACCAATGTGCTGACGTACAGCACCAACTTCACCGCGGCGGCGCGGCTCACGACCGAGCCTGGTGCCGCCCAAGTAATCGACCCAGGCAATGTGGCTTTTTTGGGCGAAGGCGATGAGGACGCGTTTTCCGGTACCACGGTACTCAGCCCGTCCGTATTGGCCGAGGGGCAGCTATTGGGTCAGGTTCAGGCTGCGCCCAACCCCTTTACCCCCAATGGCGACGGTATCAACGACGAGGCGATCATCCACTACAACCTGCTGGCGTTGAGCACCCCGCGGCCGGTCGAGGTCGCGCTCTACGACTTGAACGGCCGGCGCGTGCGCGTCCTCTTCGCCGGTGAAGAGGCTAACGGCCGCTACACAGATAAGGTGTGGGATGGCCGCGACGACCAAGGCCAAGCAGTTCCTCCGGGCCTATACGTGGCCCGCGTCTTTGTCTCCGGGGATTCGGGCGACGCCGAGCAAAGCCGCGTCGTAGCCGTCGCGTACTAACGCATCAATCTCTCCAACCGATTTTACTTGCACTCGTGGGTCGCCGAGTAGCACATGCCCGAAAACGGCCCAGCGGCTCGCGTTGTGCATCGAGAAGTCGCTGGATCAGCCACCGAAAATTTGTTCGATTTGGGCTTCCATTTCCCGCCGCGCCACCTTTTCTATGCGGTGGGCGCGTTGGCTGCGGCTAAAGGCCGCGAATTGGGCATCCGCGTCGGCTTGGCGTCCGGTGCGTTGGTAGAGGTGCCCGAGGAATAGGTGCGCTTGGTAGTCGCGCGGAGCGATCTGGAGCAGATGCTCAAACAGGGGCACGGCCTCTGCATAGCGTCCTTGGCGGGCGTAGAGCATGCCCAAGCTCCAATGGGGATGCGCGATCTTGGAGTCGAGCGCAATGGCGCGGCGCAAGAGTTCTTCGGCCTCAGCTAGTTGAGTTGTCTGCCCGAGGGTCATGCTCGTTCCTTGTTCGGACTGGATGAGCAGGTCGGCGAGGCGGGCTGGGTACTCGGGCACGTGCGGCTCGCGCTGCATTAGCTGCTCAAACTCGGCGATGGCCTCGCGGTTTTGCCCCTGCGCCGCGTACAGGCGGGCCAGTTGATAGCGCACGAGCGTCGAGTCTGGGTTCAGTTTGAGCGTGCGGCTATAAGCTCGGGCAGCGCGTTGGGGTTGGTCCGTCATCAGCAGGGCGTAGCCGAGGCCGCCGTGCGCGGCCGCCCAGTTGGGACGCGCAGTTGCGACCTCGGAGTACGCGGCCGCAGCCTCGTCGTAGCGCCGAGCGAGCAGCGCGGTGTGGCCAAGGAGAAAGCGCACGTCCACGTCGTTAGGCTGCGTTTTAAGGTAGCGCCGATAGAGGTCGATGGCCTTGCCATAGCGCTCGGCCTCGCCGTGGAGTGCAGCGAGCGCGAGGAGTGGTTCGGCGAAGGTGGGATCGCGAGCAATAGCGTGGCGGTAGTGGCGGGCGGCGTGGGCCGGCATGTCCCGTTCCTCGTACGCGTAGCCGAGATAGTAGTGCTCGTGGGCATCGCCCTCTCGGTCCATCGCGCCCGTGGCCACATTGCAAAAGATCAAGAGTGCAGCAACGGCGGCGAGCGCGGGCCAAGGCCGCTGCCACAGGGCGCACACCCCATAAGCCGCAAACAGCAACAGCACGGGCACGGTCGGTAGGCGATAGCGCCCGGTGACGAAAAACAGGACTACGGAAAGCGCATAGCAAGCCACAAAGAGCGCCAGCAAGCGCCCCTCGGGAGATTCGGAGGCACGCAGAAAGGCAAAAAACCCCAATAGGGCCAACGGGGCGACCAAGCCGAAGGGAAACGCCAGCCCTTTTTTCCACAGCAGGATCGACAAAAGCGAAGAGTCATTGCGGGCGAAGTAGAGGTCGCGGTTGCGCGGGATTTCGTCACCGCGCAGGAATAGGTAGCCCTTGTAGGCTAGCAAGCCCAAGAAATCGAGCGGCTCGGAGGCCATGTACTGCCAAGATTGGGCAAAAAAATAGCGCGACTTGGCCGAAGGCTGCTCAATGCCAGCGCGGCGTTCGGGCATTTCCACTAGCTCGGCCCAATCCCGTCCCGGGCGGATGTGGGTCGTTTGCGCGTAGTCGGCGTTGTTGCCGATGTAAAAGTTGATACCCGCGTTGTGCGAGATGAGCACTAGATCGCCGCCGACTGCCCAGTTGCGATACGCGACCGGCGCGATGACCAGCGCACAGCCCAAGAGCAGAAAAGCCGCCGGGCGCAGCCGCCGCTGTCGCCAGTAGAGATAGCCCAACAGCATGGGCGCGAAGAGCAGCACGTTGGCCACGGCGAGCGCGGACAGGCCCAGCAGCACGCCGGCGGCTAGCCAGCGCACCCAACCACCCTCGCCGATTACGAGCAGCAGTACGATCAAGTTGAGGCAACAGGCCAGCAAGGTTGGCAGCAACGCGCCGCCAAAGTAGATGAGGGGACCGTACAATGCCGCGGCAACCCCCGCGCCGAGTCCAATCCCCGCGCCAAAGACCCGGTACCCCAACAGGCAGATGAGAACGCAGACGAGTGCGCCTATGACGGCTTGGATGAGTCGCGGCAGGTAGAGGTCATCTCCGGCGAGGGCAAAGAGTCCGCCGAGCAGCACGGGGTAGAGTGGCGGTTGCCAGAAGGGCGCGGGCCGACCCGCAAAGGAGACTTCGCTGAAGTAGCGCGCTTCCTCGGTATAGGTGCGGGCATCGACGACAGGAGCGGTGAAAAGCGGGCTGGCGCGTATTTCGTGAAGGTAGTACAGGCGCGCTGAGAGGGCGAGCGCAAAGACGACCACTCCCCCCATGAACATCCAGCGTCTAGCCATGGGCACTACACGCTTATTGCAAGCCCGCGTAGATCGAAATAAAGATCTGATTAATAATCACCGCGTCCTCGCCCCGTGGCTGGCGGCGGTCGATTTTCATGCCCGCATGGGTTGTGACCTTATAGCCGAGATAATCGGAGATATTGGCCAACTGCAAGGCCCAGACTAGGCCGTTGAAGTCGTTGGAGTCGCGCTTCAGGTCGTTGAGGAAGGTCATCTCCAGCCCGCTCATCAGGGTTGTGTGGCTGAGCAGGGGAAAGCCGAGGATGAAGCCGCCGATCTCGGCCAGTTCGGTGCGTTCGTCGGCTGAAATCAGGTCGCGGCTCTGACGGCGGTACTCGCTTTTCCAGCGCGGCTCTAGCCACAGGTGCCCAAAGTCGAAGCGGTAGCTGATTTTGTTGATTAGGCCAAAGAAAAAGTCGCGCTCGCGCAGGCCCAACAGCGCGCGCTCATTGGCACTCAGCCGCTGGTGGTACAGGTCGTATTTGAGGTAATTGGCCGTCAGCAGGCCGCGCAGCTTGTAGTCGTGGCCGACCCACAGGCTGTTGATCCAAGCGTCGCGAGCGATGAGAGGATCCTCGACTTTGGTTGGTTCACCAGTGCGGATATTGGCATTGGGCAGCCACTGCAAGAGGTCGTCGGGGATGTCGTCGGTCGTGGACTTGAGCATCTCGAAGACGCGGAAGCGGCCCCAATCAGGGGTGTCGCGGTCCAGGGTCAGCAAGACGTAATTGGCATGGTTTTTTTGGATAGAAGAAATGAGACCCTCGCGCAGGACGCCGACCATCAGCCGCAACTCCGGGGTGAAGTGGATGCCGCCATAGGCGTTGTACCCTCGGTGATCCTTCTTGTAAGGGTAGTCGGGCAGTTCGTCGTTTTCAAAGCGATCGACCCATAGGTTGTTGTTCAGGTCGATGCCGAAGAGGAATTCGGGCCGATCGACGTTGTGGCGCAGGAACGGCTCCTCGTAGTCCGGGATGAGGTTGCTCAAGAAGCGGTTGTCGTTCTGGTTGAAATCCGAGATGAAGTCGTTGTTCTCATCCCAGCCGGGAAAGACGCTCGGATCGCCGACTTGCCAGTCCTTGCGCACGGTGTCGGGAAATTCGTCTTGGTCGTCGTTGTCCTCGACTAGCTCGACGACGTGGATGCGTTCGTCCTCGTAGTCGATAAAGCCATCGCCTTGGGCGGTGAACGTGCGGGTGGAGTAGCGAGGATCCATGCTGTATGCCTCGCCGAAGAAGAAAAAGGGAAACGCGACCCGCGAGAGGTTCATCATCCACGCGGAGGCGGCGCGGTCGCCGCGGATGCCCGAGAAGGTGGTGTGAGTCTTGGCGACTACATTGGGATATTTGGTGTAGTTATAGCTGAGATCGTACTCGCCGTAGAAGTCGAAGCCGAGGACCTGTTGCAGCTCTAGGGTTCCTCCCCAGATCTGGGTGGAGGTCGGCAGGCCGTAATCGAAACTGACGATCTGCAAATTGGTGTTGTCTTGGACATTGCCCTCGGCTTGGGCGACGAGCAAAAGCACGGACTCGCCGCTGGCGTTGAGCTGGCTGTCGGAGGTGACCCAGACCTGATAGTCGTTGCCCAACACGAGGCGGAACTCGACCTTTTTGATTTCTTCTTTGGTGCCCGAGGAGCGGTTGACAAAGGCCGGACTGTCAAAGTCGTAGCGCAGGCGAATTTCCTCGACGCCGTCGGCCGAAAGGAAGCCCTCCCCCACGAGGCCACCCTCGATGATCGGTTCAAAGCGGATGGCCTTGCCGTTGTCTTGCGTGCCGTCGAGATAGGTGATGATGATGTCCGAACCAGCGCTGAAGAAGGCCGCGCCGCCGACACCGTCCTCGGGACTGTCGTCGCGCAAGACGATTTCGATGATCGAGACGGTCTGGTTCTGATCGACCGATAGCTCGCCGGTGAAGGGGTTGCCGGTAAATCCGTCGATGAGGGTGTTGGACTGGTGGGCGTTGACCATCGTCAATCCTATGGTGGCGAAGTCGCCCACCTGCGCGGTGGTGCGGCTGCCGAACATGGATGTGGCGTTGGTGACCAAGCTCTCTTGATCGTTGGTTGACGTGCCGCCGGGTCGGCTGATGCGCGAATAGATTAGAGTGCCTTGGTATTTGTCGGCCGCGTAGTCGAATTGAATGCCGTCCCAACGCGGCTTGGAGAAGGTCATCGGCGTCAGGGTCGAGCGAATCTTAGTGCCGGCTGTCAGGGCGTAGTGATGCTGGCCCTTGGAGTCGGCCGAAATGACCAAGCCGCTAAACCAGCCCTCGAAATTTCTGGACTTCAGCACGGAAGAGCCAAACTGTCGAGGCTGGGTCTGCGAGTTGTTGAAAACCAGCCAGCCTCGGGTGATGAGGTTGCCGTAGAGGTCGTAGTAGTAATCGCCTTCGCGGATGGCGCTGACGTAGCGCTGGTAGTGATCGCGGGCGTAGTTGGAGTATTCCCACTGCCGCCACTGGTATTCGTTAAAAAGCTCCTGCGGCACGTACCACCTGCGCTTAGCCGGGTCGAGGGCGCCGAACAGGACGCCGGACCCCTGTGGTTCAAAGGAAACCACCCCACCCCTTTTGACCGTGCCGAGGCGAGCGCCGTATTCTTGGGCTTCGGCAGCAACGCTGCCGAGCCACAGAATGGCTATTGCCGTCCAGAATATCCGTCTCCGGTTCACCTTGCAATCCCTCCTCAGTAGATGTACATGGTGCGTCAATGATAATCGGCCCCGGGCGTTCCAGCAATAACTAGTAGGCCACGGCGATAATCCGCGCTTGGGTCGTCGGCTGCCCTGTGGCGTCGGCGTCGAGTTGGACTTGGCACAGATACAGCCCAGGCGGTGCACGGCGGCCGTGGTCATCGACGCCGTCCCAACGCACGGTGGTGCGGCCGCTCAGCACCATCTCCTCGCGCTGCCAAACCCGTCGCCCATCGAGCGTGTAAATCTGCACTTGGAGGCGGCGGCTAGAAGTGAGCTTGAAGATATCCAACGAGATTTCAGCCGCGTCGTTGATCCCGTCGCCGTTGGGGGTAAAGGGGTTGGGACCGACTGCGAGACCATGGACGAGATCGCTGTCGATGGGGACGTTGATTGAGAGCGTGTTGCTGGCGATGCCTTCGTCAGCGTCGCCCGCTTCAACGGCCTGCCATGCCACTTCGGCGTCGGCGCTTGCTGCATTGCGCACGAACAGGCGCAGGGTCGTGCCGTTGAGAAAGACCGGCGCTGAAAGGCGCAAGCGGAAGCGCTGGCCCGGCCCGGTCACAATGCCGCGCTCGCCCGCGGCGAGGCGGTTGTACGCGCGCGAGTCGAGCGAGTCGCCGCGGGCGTCAAAGGGGAATTGGGCTCCGTCGCCGCGCAGAATGCGGAAGAAGCGGACGGGACCTTGCTCCTCGCCGGGCAGGTCTTGGTAGCTGGTTTGGTCAATCTCGCTGAGCTGGTCGCCGTTGCGGCGGAAGTAGCGGATGGCCCCCCGTTCGTCTTCGTCGAGGGTGCCGTACGCCGCGCCCGTAAGCGGCAAGCCGTCTTGGGTCACAGGCACCTCTTCGCCTTCAAGGGTAATGCGATTGTACGTGCGGCTGGCTGCGGGCAGGATGTTGAGCGCGTCGTCTAGGCGCACCCAGATCGAGTCGCCGCCGTTGGCCAAAAGCGCGGCTTGCGTCTGGTCGCTGGCTGTGAACACGCCGCGCTCGGTCCCAGGGCGAAAGACCTTTTCGCCATCTGGGCCGCTGATGCCAAGCTCCAAGAGTTCGAGCTTTTCCGAGGCCGGCATGGTCAGCAGAATCTCATTGAAGCCAGAGCTGCGCGAGGCCGCAGGCGACTCGATGAAGTAGGGCTGAGCAAAGACGTCAAAGGTCTCCCGCACACCGGAGACTTCCACCGAGGCCGGCCACAGCTCGGCCGCGATGCGCTCGGCCACGGGATTGAGCAGTTCGACCGCGAGCGAGCGGATCGAAGCTGCGGCCTCACGGTCGGTGGTAATCATCTCGACTTGGAACTGCATGAATTTGCGCAGACCGGGGGAAGTGACGATATCGCCAGGCTGCTGGTAGGCGCGGCTCCAAGGGCTCCAGCCACTGGTGGACACAAAGGTGGTGTCGGCTGGCCCCTTGAGTCGGGCCAAGAGGTTTTTCCAAGCGTCATAGGTGATTTCGTTGCCCGTTTTGTCGAAGTAGCGAATGACCTTGCCCAGCAGGTCGCCGGTGCGGGTTCGGATTGCGACGGTCGTACCTGGGGGTGTCTCGGCCTCCCAAGTAATGGCTCCGAAGTTGCGCGCCCCAGGCAGCGCAATAAGGTCGGAGGTCAGCACTACTTGCGCTGGATAGCCCGTGGAAAAAAGCTGGTACTCGGCAATGTTCGGCCCGGTGTTGTACCCGCCTCGACGGCGCGGGTCCGCCGAGATGATGCTTATTTCGAGAAAGCGGAGCTTGGGGCTAGGATCATAGGTGTCGAGAATGTGTTGAAAGCGGTCGCGGCTATTGTCCTCGCGAAAGCGGGGACTGAGGCGCGACCACTTGATCTTGCCGCGCGTGTCGCGCGAGCCGTCGGAGCCTCGGATCAAGTACCCGTCTATATAGGGCCGGGGCCGGGTCGAGGAAATGCGCATGGCGTCGAGCCAAAACGACGCGCCCATATCAACGGTGAGCACGCCGCGGTCGATGGTCGGCGACCAAACCAGGTGCAGGAAGTTGGTGTTGAAATCCGCGTCGAAAGCCGGTCCTGGTATGAAACCGTCGCCGGTCAGGTCGAGCTGGCCGCCGCCGGCCACCAAGCCGTTGCTGATGTTGTCGCCAAATCCGTACACCTCGATTCCGGCTAGACGCGGCCGTTCGCGTCGGTAGTAATCCAAACGGCCTTGGCGCTGGGGGTCGAGGCTTTCATAGATCGCTTGCTCGACCGGCTCTTCAAAGCCCTGTTCGTCGCGGATGAAATAGATGATCGCGCCGCGCTCATCGGCTGGCAGGGTTTGCCATTCCTCTTCGCTGATGCGCTCGCCGCGCTCGCCGCGGGTATCGCTGACCACGATGCGGATGGTCTCTACCAGCTTGCCCTGCCAGCCGGGGTCGGCATTGAGTTGTTCGAGACCAATGCGGAAGGTGCGCTGGTCGCGGTTGGGGGCTTTGGTGTTGGCGATGCGTTCAAAGGTGATTTTGTCGGCGTTTTCTTGCACCGGCTCTTGGTCGGGCGCGGCGAGGACGCGGAACTGGAAGAAGGGATCGCCTAGTTCTTCTTCGACAAAGTGAATGACGAGGGAATCGACCGCCACGACGCGACCCAAGTCTATTTCGATCCACCAGTCGTCGATCGGTGCCTGCGGGTCGGGCTCCCAGAAGGTGGTTGGATCGTCGTCGAGGATGTTGGCGGCTGCGGCCGCATTCGAGCCGACGCGGCTGATGCCCGGACGAAAGAAATAGGAGTAAATGGGGTTGCCCTTGCGGTCGGCGATGATCTCGCCTTTCACGTCGCGGGTCTGGGTGCTATCGATGTTGAGGATGGCGGTTTGGTTACTGCGGCGACGCAGCTCGGGGATGGGGCGGGTAAAGGTCTCTAGATCGTCGAGCAAATTGAAGTGCTCGCGAAAAAAGTGCGGCTCGACCGTGCCGTCCGGCGATACCTTCACGGCGTGGGTGGGGAGCTGCCAGTTGTGCCAGTGCGCGGCTCTGTTGACTACTACGGAGCGGCTGGTGACGCGATGGCCTTTTTGGGCGTCGGCTGCGAGCAGCGGTGCCAAGCAGATGACGAGAAACGCTAAGAGTCTCATGGTGCCCTCCTGAGGATCTAGTCATAGTTGAAGCAAATAGGTCGAGATGCTCGTCGTTGTCAAGGTTTAAAGAGAAGCCACATGCCTGCCTTCCACCGGGAAAAGGACTCCAGCGCGTCAGGTACATCGGCAAAGGCCGCCAAGCACAGGACGCGGAAGCGGCGACTCACGGCCCTTGATCCAGCTCGCCTAGCTTGGCCCGGGCGCGCTGGTGATCTGGGTCGAGGGCGAGCACCTTTTGCAGGGTTTGCCGCGCTTGTTCCCGCTGTCCTTGCTGCATGAGGATCAGCGCCAGCCCATAGTGCGATTCCGCGTGGTCTGGGTCGAGGGCAATGCTGCGGGCGAAATGGGCGCGGGCATCGCGGTAGTTGGTTTGGCGGACATAGGCTAGCCCGAGGACGTAGTGGGCGTCGCGGTGGTCGGGATTGCGGGCGAGGGCTTGGCGCAGCGCGGCAACGGCCCCGGCAAAGTCGCCGCTTTTGAAACGCGCGCGGCCCAAGCCATAGGCAGCGGCAAACGAGTCGGGATCGATCGCCAAGGCACGGGCAAAGTACTCGTCGGCTTCTTTGGGCATACCCTCGTGCAAGTACAGGTCGCCCAGCATGATATAGGCGTCGCGGTGGTCGGGATTGCGGGCGAGGACTTGCTCCAGCGCGGCGCGGGCGTCGGCGAAGCGCTTTTGCTGCGCGTACACAGTGGCGAGACGCAGGCGAATGTCCACGGAAGTAGAGTCGCTGGCGAGGGCGCGCTTTAGGGAGTCGATCGCCTTGTCCCACGCGCGTTGGCGGATGTAAATGTTGCCCTGATTGAGGTGGCGTTCGGCCGCGCTCAACTGCTGGAAGCGCCCCTGCGCGTTGCGGGCGTCAGCGGGGCGGTCGCCCTCGGCGTAGGCTTGGGCCAACAGGTAGTGGGGAGCGGGGTTGTGCGGGTCGGCGTCTGCGGCGCGCTCGAGCACGGGAATGGCCGCTGTGGGTTCCCCGAGGCGGATGAGCAGGCCGCCCAAGCCTATGCCACCTTGAACGTGGTCGGGATCGCGGGCGAGTAGGTCGGCAAAACCGGTACGCGCTTGGGACAATTGCTGGTTGCGCACGAGCAGGTCGCTGTGGTAATAGCGGGCCTCAAGGTGGTCGGGCACGAGTTCGATGGTGCGTTTGAACGCTGTGAGTGCGCCCGCAAAATCGCCGGTGGCGCGGCGCATCTCGCCTAGGTAGAAGTGGTATTTGGCGCGTTCGGGCGCGAGGGCGATGGCTTGCTCCAGATGAGCTGCGGCCTCTAGGTAGCGGTGCTGGTCGCGCAGCACCGCGGCGAGGGCAAAGTGAGCGTGGGGCTGATCGGGCGTCAGGGCCAAGGCGCGTTCAAAGGCTGCGATGGCGAGCGCGGGCTGGTCGCGCCGAGCGTGAGCTAGGCCCTTTTGAAAATGGGCGGTGCTCGACGTGGAATCGAGTGCCACGGCCTGTGTGAGCTCTGCTAGGGCGCGGGCGGGCCGGTCCTGTTGCAAAAAAAGCGTGCCGCGCTGGAGCAAGCGGCGGGCTTCCTCGGGTCGCGCCGCGTCCTGCGGGTCGGGTTGGTCGGCGCAGGCGAGTGCGCCCAAAATCAGCAACAGGCGCGCGGTCATCGCTCAGGTGCCTTGGACCAGCGAATCCGGCAGGGCGGCCTTGAGGGCGCGCTCGTCGATCTCGACTCGGCTCTGATAGCGCTGGCGCAGGTCTTTGACGAAGCTGGTGAAGGCCGCGTTTTCCCGTTCGCGGCGCAACAGAGCGCGGGCGCGGCGCTGGACCTGCTCGTACGGTTCGACCCTGCCGGGGTTGCGTCCTTGGACGCGGAAAATAGAGTACCCGTCGCGCACTCGGATTGGCCCGACGAGCTGACCGGGTTCCGCCGCATAGATGGCCGGGACTAGGCGCGGATAGAGCTTCTCGTCGCGCGGATGGAAGTGGAAGCGCGCTTGCGACTGGACCGCTTGGGCGCGCACGCTGCGGTCGGCGAGATCGGCAAAACTCGCGCCAGCAGCAAGTTGATCGCTGAGCCGCTGGGCCTCGGTCGGGCTGGATGCGAGCAGTTCTTCGACCTCGACGGATTCTTCGTGATAAAACATGTCGGGATGACTGTCGTAGTACTCCCACACCTCGGCGTCGGAGAGCATTTCGACGGCTGCGAAGCGGTTGCGCACGGCGTTGAGTAGCGCGTCTTGGTAGGCCCTCTTGGCTAGTCGTTGGACGTCTGGGTCGTCGTACAGGTCCTGTTCGCGGGCGGCGCGGCGCTGGAGGAGGGGGCGCAGCACTAGCCTGTCTAGCGTGGTGCGTGCGCGCGTGCTGTCTTTGAGGCTGCGCTGGGCATTGAGCCGCCGCAATGCCTTATAAGCCGCGGCGACTGTGGCCTGGCCCTCGGCAAAGGTGTAGAGCGGCGCGGTGCACGTGTCGAGCAGCGCGCCGTCTTCCCGCTGGGCCGCGCTGAGCATGAGTTGCAGCCCGTCGCGGTCGAGGGCCGCCCCAGCGGACGCACGAAGCGACTCAAAGTGCTCGGCCTCAACTTGGGCTAAGCGCTCCCTGAACAACTGCTCCTCGACGAGGGGCCGGTAGCGCTCGTAGGGCGTGTCGCGGTCTTCGGTGAAGCGGACGATGTGCCAACTAAGGCCAGCGCGCAAAGGAGCGGATATTTCCCCCAAGGGCAGCGTATTGAAGACCTCGGCCGGAATGTGCAAACTGGGCGCGGCCTCGCGGCCAATAAAGCCCAACTCGCCACCCTGTTCGGCCGAGCGCTTGTCGAGCGAGTGGGCGCGGGCCACTTCGGCAAAGGGCTGGCCGGCGTCGAGGGCCGCCACAGCCGCTTCGATTTCAGCGCGGGTGTGAACCAAGATCGCGTTGAGCTTGCGCTCGCGGTGGTAGCCTTCCTCGGCAAAGACGCGCCGCACCTCCTCTTCGGGCACTTGCACCTGAGCGGTTATGTTGCGCGCCCGATAGAGGGCGACAACCCGCGCATCCACGGACTCATCCACAGCGCGTCTTACCGAGCGCAGCGTGTCTAGTCCGTGGGCGATGGCCTCTTTGAGGATTAGTTGGCGGTCGATGAGCGATTGCACGTATTGCCGCCGCGCCGCATCGCCGCCTTCGGGGTTGCGCAAGCCTGGGGGCAGCTTTTCGACAAAGGACCGCAGGCTCTCTCCTGAGATGGGCACTTCATCGACTCGCGCTATGGGCGCGTTCGTTTCTTGAGAACAGGCCGCGAGGGCGATAGTGATAGCGAGTATGTATAGAGGAGGCATAGATATTTTTTCCTTCTAATATACAGGTGTTCGATTGCCGACCATGCCGGTAAAGCCATCCACCACCAGCCACAGGCCGGCGGCAACGAACTGGCCGAGCACGACCCCGACGAAAAAGGGGCGGGTGAGAAGGTACGTGCGGGGACCGCCGTATTTGAGGACGGTGATCTTGATGAGCCAAGCTAAGAAGATCGAAAACCAGATGCTGTTCATTACCCAACCGGTGCTCACGGCAAAGCCGAGCGGGTGAAAGGGCCACCACACGAAGAAGTGGCGGGCGGTCATCAAGCCGCCCATGATCAGAGCGCCAAAGCCCGTCCACAGCCACCCGACGAGGCTCGGCCCCGTGGGGTTGGCGAGCTTTTTCGCGGCAAAGTCCGAGGGATATCTGGCAAAGCCCGTGAAGTACTGAGGATGCAGATTGAGCGCGCCGTCGCGGTACGCTAGGTAGAGCATAAACCAGCAGGAGACCACGAGGCTGATGAGCATGGCCGCGACAATCGCCCAAAAGAGCGGGCGGCGGGTACCCTTGATCACACTGCCCAAGCGCAGGCTGTTGGCTAGGGGCGCGGTCATAAAGACCAACAGGTCCCCCGTCCAGACAAAGGAGTAGCCTGTGGCGACCATGCCCGGCGCACCGAGGGCGGGAACTCCAACGCCGGAAACGACAAAGCCGGCTGGGACCATCTCTGGGGTTACGGTGGGCATGCCCGCTTCGGCGATGACGCGCGCTAGGCCGATGAATATGACCAGCGATGAGAACAGGAAAAAGGGCACGATCCAAGCCGGAATCCCGCTCTTCCACAGCCAGAAGCCCATCGTGCTGGCACCGCCGACGAAGAGCCAAAACGCGGCCCGATAGGAAAGGATCTCCGCAGAGTCGTCGATTCGGTCGTCGCCCCACAGGGCCTTGCGCAGGACGTTTTTGAGGTGGGGCCGCGCCGTCCACAGCCCATAGAACACCAAGACGATGAGCGCGCCCATCATCTGATGCCCCATGATCGCGCCCACCGGCCCAGACCCAGTCCAAGGCCCCAACTCCTCAGGGCTGAAGATGCCGATGTAGCGGAAGATGCTTTCTTGTATTACGTGCAGCAGGTAGAAAAACCACAGGCTGAAGGCGATATTGGAGTTGATAAAGTACGCAAAGCCGAACATCAGAAAGTTGATGCGGATGTTGAGCGAGGCCGTGCGGTTGAATAGTTCGACGCTGGTCTGGAGGGCGAGGGAAGGGACGAAGTTGAAGTAGTGGTGCAGAGCGTTGGTGCTGTTGAACAAGAAGGGCAGTAGCAAACCGCACCACATGATGGGGTTGCGAAAAAAGGGTTTGAGGCTTTTTCGCTCGCCCTCGTCGTCTTGGATCATGGCGAGGGGGACTTGGGCCAGCGGAAAAACGAGGCGCTCGTTGTCAACCCACTGGCGGCGCAAGATGGATATGGCCGCGATAATGGTTGCGTAGAGCGCCGCGTAGAATGCAAACCAGCGTCCGAGCGGCTTGAGCCAGACGTCATAGGGGATGGCCGAGCCTTTGGTGCCCTCGTAAAATGCTTTTACCGCGACCGGGTCGTACACCACCATCCAATCGGAGAGAAACGGGTGGACTAAGTCGGCCCATTGGTTTTCGGGAGTGGCGTAGTAGAAGGTGCCGGTGATCATGGGCAGCAGCATGCCCACTACGCCGCGCGTGGGGATGGCCGTGGCGACGGCCATCATGGCGAAGATGACGACCAACTCGCCGCGCCGAAAACCCCAGCGTCCCAAGGCGACTTGGACAGTCAGCAGCAGGACGAACAGCAAAAAGAACGCCGCTGGCGTGGCCGAGCTCAGCCCGAGACGCGAGCCTTGGATGACCATGCTGCCATAGGGAATGCCGATGGCAATGCCCAAGCTCAGCGCGGCACCGATGAGGATGCTCCGGCCCGTAATGGCGGCCGATGCATTGTCAGAAGAGTCGATTTCAGCCATGTTTTTTAGGTGTTGATGGACGCGCAAAACAAAGTAAAAACAACAAATAAGGCAAAAGGCCGGATCGTTGCTCTACTAGTTGGTCTGTCGCTCGTTGCGCTCTTTGAGGCGGGCTTGTGGCTGGTGGGCATCGGGCCGGACGACACCCTTTTTGTGGCCAGCGACTCGTCCTACCGCATCAATCCGCAGGCTGCGCGGCGCTTCTTCCCCCGTCAGTACGTGCGCTTGGCCCCTGGGCAGGATCGCTTTGCTCGCGACAAAGACGCGAGCGCATTTCGCGTGTTCGCGCTGGGAGCTTCGACTCTGCTCGGCTTTCCCAACCCCGCCTATACTTCGTTTCCAAACTTCTTGCAACAGATGCTCGCCGATGCGTATCCAGCGCGCGAGATCGAGGTCGTCAATTGTGGCGTCACGGCCATCAATTCCTTCGTCGTGCGCGAATTTGTCGAGGAGGTGGTCGAGTACGAGCCGGATCTGGTCCTGATATACGCTGGTCACAACGAGTTCGTGGGACCGTACGGGGCCGCGACTCCGTTTGTGCGCCTGAGTGGCAACTGGTACTTCATCCAGTTGCAGATGTTCCTGCAGCGGACTAAGACCTACTACTTGCTCGACAGTCTGCTGCACTACGTCGTGGCTGCACTGCGTCCCGCTGCACCTGCCGAGTCCTTTGGCGTGCACTTGGTGCAGCGCGAGATTTACTTGGAGGACGAGGCGCACCGGCAGACCGAGGCCCATTACCAGCGCAATATGACCGAGATAGTCGAGATGCTGCGCGAGCGCGAGGTGCCGGTCGCGCTCTGTACGCTGGTTTCCAATTTGGCTGGATTTTATCCCTTGCGCTCGCAGGGATCGGTCCCACCGGACGCTACATCTGCGGATTATCCACAGCACGCGGGCCTGCACTTTGACGCGGGCTTGGCGCATCAAGCGGCTGGAGATTCAGCGCAGGCGCTCGCCGCGTTTGTGCACGCCCGCGATTTAGACGGCATTCACCTGCGGGCCTGCTCGCCTTTCAACCGCGCCATCCGCACCTTGGCCGCTGAGTCGGGTGCGATCTTGATCGATGTGGAGCAGACGTTTGCCGCCCATGCGCCGGCTGGTTTGGTCGGCGACGAGCTGATCACCGAGTATTTGCATCCCACGGTGTGGGGCCACTACCTGATCGCGCAGACTATAATGACGACCCTATTTGCGCGGGAGGATGCGCTGGGTTTGGCGGAGGGTCGTGCGGATGCCTTGGACGATTTTGCCGGATATTGCCGCCGTTTGGGCTACGGAGTCCGCGAGCGCGTGCTAGCGCGCAACGACCTAATCCTGCTGCTGAAGAACATGCCGTACGCCGAGCGGCCACCGATCTTAGAGCGGCGGCTCGCGCATTTAGTCGGCGAGCAGCTAGCCGACCTGCCCAAGCTGAGCTACGCGCAGATTGCGGATTTTGCCCATCGCGGCGGCGTGGCCTTCTTGGCGGCTGTCATCGCCGACCTCGCCGACCCACAGCCGCTGGCTGATGCGCTAGATGAGTTGGTTGGGCCGTTGGGGTTAGCCCCCTAGTCGAGCAGGGCTTCTCCGTAGGCGAATAGCAGCGGCGTTCCGCCGGTGTGGACGAAGACGATGTTTTCGCTGTCGCGGAAACGCCCTTGGCGCACCTGATCGATTAGGCAGGCCAATCCCTTGCCCGAGTAGGTTGGATCGACGAGGATGCCCTCGCTTTGGGCGAGGAGGCGGATGCTGTCGAGCGTGGCGCGGTCCAAATGGCCGAAGCCCGGGCCGACGTACTCATCGGTCACGGCGATGCGCTCTGGGGCGGGCGCGCATTCGAGGCCGAGGTGGGCCGCGGCTTCCGCAGCGGATTGCGCAAGGCGCTCAGACACTCCTTCGCGCTGGCCCATCTTGCTCTGGGGCGTGCCGAGGAAGCGGGCCGAGTGCCCCAAGAGGGCAAAGCCGGCTACCAACCCGGCCAAGCTGGTCCCTCCCGACCCGATTACCACGTCGTCGGCTTGGATGCCTGCGGCGCTCAGTTGGGTTTCGATTTCCAAGGCACATTGGATATAGGCAACGCGCGACAACAGGCCGGACAGGCCACTGAAAGGTTTGTACCCCTCTTCTTTGAGTCGCTCCACTTCCTCAGCTATGGTTGCGCCGACGCCCTCGGGCGGAGCAAAGCGGATGCGCGCCCCGCATAGCTGGTCTAAAAGGTGGTTGCCTTGGACTGGCGACTTGCGCCCCATGATGGAATCGTTCTCGCGCAGGACGACGACGCCTTTGAGGCCGAGCTGGGCGCAGGCCGCGGCGAATTGGCGGCAGTGATTGGACTGAACGACTGCGCTCATTACGGCCGCGTCGCAGCCTTGAGCCGTGCCCTCGGCGAGCGTGAATTCGAGGTAGCGGGATTTGTTGCCGCCAAAGGCGAGGCCGGTCAGATCGTCGCGCTTGATCCATATCTGCGGCCCTTCGAGCGCGGCCGATAGCCGCGGACAGTGCTGTAAGGGCGTTGGCAAATGCGTCAGGCGGTGGCGGGGCAGCGCGTCAATGGCGCGTTGGATCGCTTGGATGTCCATGTTGTTAGCTCCTTGGAATTAGGAATTAGGGATTAGGAATTGCGGATTGTGGATATGTTCCTATTTCCACAGTTCTCGGCGGGAGCCAATCCATTCGAGATGGGCGCGGCGGATGAGGCCGTAGTTGTAGAAGGCGTAGCCATTGACGCCCGCTTGGTGCAGCGCGGTCAGGTGCGTGCCGAGTGCGTCGCTATCGGCGAATCCCCCAGGGTTGACTATGGCGCTTAGGTCGGTGTCGGCTGGGAATTCGCCGCGCAGGGTGCGGACGCTAGCGGCTAGGGCGTCTGGCTCGCCGCCCACGCCGGCGTTGACCATGTACACGTTGCGGAGGACGCGATCTGAGTCAAGCCCATTGACGGTTCGGTCGCGGCCACCGAAGAACGAGGCGCGCGCGCCGGCTTGGTTGGCGATGGCAATGGCTTCCTCCACTAGCGAAGTTGCCGCTTCGACGCGGGCATTGAGGAAAGTCTGCAAGCGGCCGGAAAAGGCGGTGGCGAGGAATTCGGCGCTGGGAGGCTGCATGTCTTCTGGGGTAGGCTCGGAGGAGAGTTCGCGTGCGAGGTATTCGGCGACATCTGCGCGGAAGCCCTCTCCGTCTAAGCCGAGGGCACCGGCCCGTTGCAAGCAGTGCTGGCAGTAGCACAATCCCATCAGCAGTTCGCAGAAGGGCGTGATCTTTACGCCGACTTTGGGATTGCGGAAGCCGTAGCTGAAGTGCAGGTAGCCCAGTGATTCAAGGTGGAATTCGTCGGGCTGGAACTGCGCGGCTATATCGCGGCAGAGTGCGCGCGCGTAATCGCGCACCAAGGGGCTGGCTGGGCATAGCTGGGCGAAGTTGATGTGTCCAAAGGGATCGTGCTTGGCCGCGTCTGGATAGCGCTGGGGCAGGTAGTGGTTGTAGTTGAAGACCAGCCAACTCGTCAGGTCGAGGCCGCGCGCTCTGATTTTGTCCGCGATCCGGCGCATGTAATCCGGGCCATCGACGACTTTGCTGATCAGGGGCTCGATGTGGCTCTCTTCGTAAAAGGCGGCGGACGGTTGGAAGTAGAGCGCGCCTTCTTCTCCCCAGTAGAGGGGCCGCCGGGGATTGTGCGGCAGGAAGTACGTCGATACGTGGTAGCTTTGGGCTAGGCTGACGCTGTTGAGGCCGGCTGTGTGGGCGATGGTGTCTAAGGCCGAGTCAATGCCTTCGTCGGTCAAGTCCCAGGGGTATGTGTATATGGTCGCTCGCATGGGGTTGTTTCCTTGTTTTGTAATCGTCTTTCCCGAGGAACTCATCATTCTTCTCATGTGGTGCGGATAGCGGCTTCGAGACGCTGGGCAAGGTTATCGAAATCATCGGGACATTTCTGCCGAATCGCGTCGATCCGTCGGGACGCTTCTTCTCCCAGATGCTTTCGACCACCGCCTAACGCGTCCGATAGTCCGCGTTGGGAGGCGAGCGGTTCGAAGTAAATTTCCTTGACTTGTACTTCCGCTCGAACGGTCCTCCAATCCCAATTTCCGGGCAAATCTAAGCCCGCGAGGAGCCAAGTTTCAATCTCTTCCCAAGCGTTCTCAGCCAAGAATACCCGAACATCCCCAAACTCCGCTTCGATCTGGTCGAGTCTCTGACGTCGCCCTTTCTCGCCGTCCCGGTCTATGCACAGGATGAAGATATCCGTCATGCCTCCGTGTTTTCCGATGACTTCTGCAATGCGCTCTGATTTTAGCGCTTCCCCGATGCCGCCAAGCAGCGGATCACGGCAAACGTCAACATGTACACGCCGCTTAACAATGGATTGAAAGAGCCGTGAGAAAAGGGGTTTTAGAATGTACTGGTCGTTGCGGAAGTCTTCGGGAATGATGAGAACATTCATTCTCCATCCCCCTCCGCTTCGTCGTGGTTCTCGGTGAAGGCAAGTGCGGTTTCCATCCAGCCTTCGGTAAGCAGCCCTCCCAATCCTCTCCCAGACTTGCGCAATTTCTTGGCGTCGGGCAGTTCGGCAACCGGGCGGATGATGGCGTCGTGTAAGTCTTCCAGCCGGCAGACGACGGACATATTCTCGAACGTGCTGTCGTTGACAAAGGTCAATAGGTCCGACGCATGAGTGGTGGTCATTATTTGAATATTGCTCTTAGCGGCCTGCTTTTCGATCAGTTCGAGCAAGAGCCATTGCCGTGCCGGGTGAATGCCGGTATCGATTTCCTCGAAGAAATACAGTCCCTTGGGGTTTTCGCCGAGCAGTACAGACAGCATGGCGAGAAAACGCAGCGTGCCATCCGATGCGCTATAAGCCGACACCTTTCTGCCGTTTGACTCGCATAGCGTGAGATGGACCCGACCACTAGGATCGCGCGGGAACTCGAAGTCGGCCACATCCATAGGTGTGAGTTCGCTTAACCAATCGGCGAGAATCTCTTTGCGCTTGGGGTCGGAGCAGATGTCCTCCAGCACCACCGGCAAATTCTCGCCGGAGTCGCCCAAGACAGTCGCGCCGGGAAAGGCCGGTTCTCGCATCTGGTCCGGTGACGGTTCCAAAAAGCGCATGTTGGCAAAGATGTCGATTATCTGTTGGATGTACGGTTCAAGGCGTTTTTTAAAGGGGCGAGTCATTGATATGAACTCTCCCATTTTCTCGAGCGCTGGTTCAAACTTGATCTGGATTTTGGGGTCTTCCTCTTTAATGGCCAAAAACAGGTTGAGAAGTAGAGGGAAGGCGTCGGATTGTGTTTGGACGGAATCGTCTGGGTCGGGATTGCTTTTAACGTAGAAGGAAGGACCCATAAGTCCTTCATTGGTGAACCGGAATTCATTGGGGCCTTCTTTGTCGTTACTAACCTCGATCAGGTAACATATGTCTGTATCTTCTAATCTCATACGGACCTCAATAGAAAACGCAGTCTGCCCGAACCGGACGATCTCATTCGCCGCACCGCGAATCGGTTTCCAGTCTGCCCCGTATTTGCCGCCGATGATCTCCGCCAATGAGTATCCCCGGCCCATACCGTGTAGGAAGCGGAAGGCGTCGCGGATATTGCTCTTACCGCTGGCGTTTGCGCCTACGATTACGGTGAACGGACCGACGCGCAGGGTCTCGTCGGCGAAGTTTTTGAAATTCACGAGGCGAATCGATTTAATCATCGGACTTTCTCCGGTTGACTATTCACCCGATACTCGGCTTTCGATAGGCTTAGTGAGAACGGAAGAGAAGTCATCGGGATTTGTCTAAACAGGGCTTTTCACGCGAACTCATACAGAGGCACTGTACTTACTGGTTGATGCTTATCTTGAAGTAGAGCCTCGATTTTGCGAACTGTTTCCGGCCTCATCAGCACGTCTCCGCATACAGAACAAATATCAGCCGGAACGTGGTCAATGACCATTACTTTACCATGGTGCCGCACGGGGTGTATGATTTTTTTCGCTTCGTATTCTCCCGGACATCCATCAATACGGCATTTCATGGCGCGTTTCTTGCGACTATCTGCGATCTCATCGCTGTATGTTCCATCGGCCTTCTCCCAGACAACTTTACCATCCTTGAACACAACTACCGCACTGCCAGTTTCCGCAGCTCGTTGGCGCACGCGTTCAGCAGCCCTACGCAGGGCAATCTCAGCACCGACAAGGTCTGGGTCTCGTGGTTTCTTGATCGACTTTTGATTCTGCGAACACATCTCAATTTACCTCTCAGCCAATAATACAGGAATCTACCCGAATTATCGAGAATAGCCTGCTCATCTACAAGCCCTCGATAGATTAACTCAAAGTTGTGCCAGTTCGCTAAAAACCGCGCCGCTATTCCTTCACCGCACCAGCCGTCAGCCCCTGCGTGAAAAATCGCTGGGTGAAAAGAAAGAACATCACCGTCGGCACCAAGGCGATGATCGAGGCCGCTGAGATGTAGCGCCAGTTGACGCCAAAGACGCCTTGGAGGCTGGCCAACCCCAATTGCAGGGTGTACAGCTCGCGGCTTTTGAGCACCACCAGCGGCCACAGGAAGTCGTTCCACTGGGCCACGAACGTAAAGGCTGCCTGCGCGGCGAGGGCTGGTTTGACGAGGGGCATCATAATGCGCGCATAGATGGTCCACGGGCCGCAGCCGTCGATGCGGGCGGCGTCTTCTAAGTCGGTGGGAATGGTGGTGAAGGCTTGGCGCAGGAGGAAGATGCCAAAGGCGTTGACCGCCACCGGCAGGATGACGCCGGCGTACGAATCCACGAGGCCGAGCTTTAAGGTGACGATGAAGAGCGGGATTAAGAGGACTTGGAACGGCACCATGGTCGTGGCCAAGATGCAGTAGAAAATGGCTTGGCGGCCGCGAAAGTGCATACGGGCAAGGGCGTAGCCGGCCAGCGAGCAGCACGTCAAGTTGAGCAGGACCGTGGCGATGGCGATGTAGAAGGTGTTGAAGAGGTAGCGCATAAACGGGAGGATGTTCCAAGCCTTGGCAAAGTTGCCCCAGACGATGGGGTCGGGAATCCACTGCGGCGGATGGGCGAACAGATCGGCCGACTCGGCTTTGAGCGCGGTGGACAGCAGCCAGGCGAAAGGGGCGAGCAAGACCGCGCCGACTGCGCACAGGATTACATAGAGCAGAATGCGCTGGACCATCACACCCCGCCTCCGGTATTGTCGCCTCCGGCGATGCGAAAGTTGAGCAGGGCAAAGATCAATATGACGACTAGCAAGCAGAGCGAGACGGCTGCGGCGTACCCTACTTCGAGGTATTTGAACCCGAGCGTGTAGATGTAATAGGCCAATAGGTTGGTGCGGTGGAAGGGGCCGCCGCCGGTCATCACGTACACTTCGCCGAAGGTGCGCAAGGCGGCGATGGTGGCGATGATGGAGACCACGAGCGTGTAGGGTTGGATCGTCGGGATGATGACGTGGCGCACGACTTGCCACCAACCGGCTCCATCGACGCGGGCGGCTTCTTTGAGCTGGGCTGGGATGCCCTGCAAGCCGGCCAGATAGATAATCATGTAGTACGGCGCGGCCTTCCACACGGTGACCATGGCCACGGCAAACAGGGCAATCGCCGGCTCGGTCAACCACGCGGCTTGGGTCTCCACGCCCAGCAGGCCCAAGAACGCCTCGGGGACGCCGCGCACATCGGCTAGCCACGATGGGCCGCTGACACCCAGCCCCTTGAGGAAGGCGTTGAGCAGGCCGTCGGCGTTGTACAGCCACTTCCAGACGATGCCGGCGACGACGATGGAGGTGACGACCGGAATGTAGTACAGGGTGCGAAACACCTTGATCAGCCGTAGCGAGTTGTCGAGGAGGAGCGCCATGAAAAACGAGAGCACGACGAGCGCGGGCACGACGACGATTGCATAGAGCAGGGTATTGGCCAAGACCCGCCAGAACAGCTCGTCGCCCCAAGCGCGGCGAAAATTGTCGAGGCCGACGAAGGTGGGCGGCGAGAAGATGTTGTAGCGGTGCAGGCTGAGATAGAGCGTGTCGAGCAAGGGATAGGCGAAGAACACGACTAAGAGCAACAGCCCAGGGGCGACGAAAAAATAAGGTGCGTAGCGTCCGTACATGGTCAATTGCGAATTAGGAATTAGGAATTAGGAGTTGCGAATTGGATTGGTTTGGCGACTCAGTAATAAGTTCATGATTGGGTCTCAATGAAAGCGCGACAGGTGGTTCCACTTGGATTCGATGCGGCTCAAGGCCGCGTCCGCGCTTTGCTGACCGGCCAGTGCCTTGGCGAATTCCTCGTGGAGGATGTCCTCCATCCGGCTCCAGCCCTTGACGTCGGGTGGGGCCATGACAAAGGAGTGGGCGATGTCGGCCGCGGAAAGCTGGTTGGCGGCGTCGGCCAGCGTGGCGGGTTGGCGGCGGAAGTAGGGGTCAGCGGCCGCTTCTACGGTCGAAGGCAAGATGGCGACGCGGCGGCAGAATTCGAGTTGGTTGGCGTCGTTGGTGACAAACAGCCCGAAGTCAACGGCTTGCTCTACGTGGGGTGAGGCTTTGGGTACGACCAAGACTTGGCTGGTGGCCGGTACTTGGCCGAGGCTGCCGCGTGGCATGGGCGCTGGTACCGCCTTTTTGGCGAAAGAGTCGTCGAAGTAGCGGGTGATCCAGCCGCCGGAAAAGGGCAGCATGGCCGCGCGCCCTTCGATGAACCAATTGACCTCGTCGCGGTGGGAGGCTGCGAGGGCCTCGGGCGGAATGATCTCCTGCTGGTAGGCGTTGATCCACTGCTGGAAGATGGCCTTGGCCTCGGGGTGGTTGATGCGGGTGCGGCGGGCGTTGGGAACGAAGAGGGGCCAAAATCCGTCTAGGCGTAACAGGGCCCAAGGTGGAGCTATGAGCGAGGGATGTAGCCGCCAAGAGATGCCGTATTTGCCGGTGCGCTCGCGGATTTGGCGGCCCATGGCGAGCATCTCGTCGATGGTGACAGGCGGGCGCTCGGGATCGAGGCCGGCTTGGGCGAAGAGGTCCTTGTTGTACCAGAGCATGGTGACGCCGACGTACCAGGGGATGGCGTAGTTGCTGCCTTGGAAGTAGCCGACGCCGCGCCAGAAGTTTTCGAGTCGTTTGGCCTTTTCGGCGGGTGCGACTGCCTCGTCCATGTTGACGAGGATGTCGTATTGCAGGAAGCGAGGCAGATCGTAGATGTTGGCCAAGTCTGGAGGCGCGTCACCGACCAAGGCGGCGAGGAACTTCTCGGCCACTTCGCCGCCGCTGACATCGACCCACTTGACTTTTACGCCGGGATGCGCCTGCTCGTACTCGTCGATCATGCCCAAAATGTAGTCGGCGAATGCATCGCCGAGGGCAATGGTCCAAAACTCGAGGGTGACGGTGGCGTCTTGGCGCGGCTCAGGGCTACAGGACGAAAGGACGAGGAGGAGCGAAAGGACTAATGGCATGAAAAGGATACAGAGCCTTGTTCACAGAAATAGAATTGGTCATTATCGCACGGCGCGTGCGGTTGACAAACTACGTTTAGGTGCATCTGCAAGCAATGCGCCAATCCCGAAAGGATATTCTATGCGTCTGTTTTTCTTTTTCCTGCTAAGCGCGGTTTTTTTCGCCTGCGGGGATAATCCGCTCGCGGAGCGAGTGGATGAATTAGAGCAGCGGCTCGACGAAGTTGAAGCCGCCCAAGAGGAGGACCGGCTGAGCTTGTTGGCGCGGCTTGATGCCCTCGCGGTGACGGCGGACAATGCCGAAGAGATCGGCGCAGTGCGCGCCAAGCTGAACCAGACGGATATTACGCGGTCAGAATTTGAGGATCTAGAAGAGCGCGTGGACGAGCTGGAAGGTCAAATTGGGGATTGGAGCGGGATCGTCCACTCTTTGCAGTACTCCGTGTACGCCGTGCTCCACGGCGTGTACAACGAAAATATAGAGGATTGGACTATTACGTTTATCGGCACGAGCTTTGCCGTGGAAAGCGGTACGCTTGTTACCAATGGGCACATCATAGATGGACTGATTGAATTGGACGGCCAAGTAGCGACATTTAACAGCAGGTATGGAACCGATTTACAGGGTACATGGATCGTGGTGCAAAACCTGACGACCGATCTGTCATACCAAGAAAATTATTTCTTCATTGGTACTTATTGGTCGCACCCGCAATGGGACCCCGAGAATCTGAGCTCGCCCGACGTAGGTACGCTGCACATCTCCGAAGGCTTCATTGGGCGGCGCGCCCGCTTGGCGACGAGCAACGCGGTTTATCGCTTGCGAGTCGGTGCCCCGATCGCGACGTTGGGATTTCCCGGCGAACTCCAGGGCGGCGAGCTGTCTCACCTTTTCCCGATCGGCACCTTTAAGAACGGCACGATCAGTGCCTTGCGCCCGCCCTTCCGAGGCGAGATGTACACCACGTCCGACTCCTACGTCGTTCAGCACAATCTCGACCTGTCCGGCGGCACTAGCGGCAGCCCCATTTTCGATGCTTCTGGCCAGGTGGTGGCCATCAACAACGCGGGTATTGAGAATGTGGTGCTCAGCATAGTCGGTACCCCTGCGCGCATCTCACAAGCCGCCTTGGGATTTGGCATTCGCGCCGACAAAATTCACGAATTGCTCGACGAGGTGGGCGTAGTGGCCAAGCCGACAACGCCCGCCGAGCCGAGTGGATTAGCCAGTAGCTTGGACGGACGGGATATTGGCTCCCTTGATATTGGGACGACGCAGGAGGACTTGGCGGATCGACTAGCCGGGAGTGAGTGAATGCCATCCAGCCCTGCTAAAAGTGCTCACCGTATGAGCTGCTCGGCCTGTCCATGACATGGACAGGTCACGCCGATACGAACATCGGGACTCGGAGAATGACGTTGACGACCTTGACAGAGTTTGTGGATTCCATACGATAAATTATTCTGGTTTTAGTCGGGAATGATTCAGACATTTGGACATGACTTGGCGGAGGATTTGTTCTATGACAGGAGAACCAGAGCAACTCGTTCATTCTCCGCCCAACTCCATCGAACAGCTAGGCGGAAACTTCTCTACCTTCACGATGCAGCAGACTTGAGAGATCTGAGAACACCGCCGGGCAATAGGTTGGAAAAGCTCAAGGGAGAATGGGAGGACTTTTACTCCATCAGGATCAACGATCAGTGGCGATTGGTCTTTCGATGGAGCGACGGACAGGCGTATGAAGTACGGATTACCGACTATCACTGACAGAGGCAAGGTAAAAACTATGGAACGACAACCTAAAAATCCCTTTCACCCGGGCGAGATGCTTCTCGAGGAGTTTCTCGAACCCATGGGTATGGACTTAACGGCATTTGCGGAGAAAATCGGCTGGTCCCAAGCTCGACTCGATGCATTCATTCGAGGCGAGCACGATGTAACGGCCGATGCAGCACTCGATCTTGCCGAGGCCCTCGGAACATCGGCGAAGCTTTGGATGAACATGCAGTCAACATACGATCTGGATAGAGCTGCCAAGGCACGTAGCTTAGCTATTTCTAGCACTTAGCAAATTCCCAAAGATATACCGACCTGTTCGGCGAATATGTCTAAAAAAGCCCGAAAAATCGACACGTTTTCGGAATATGTACACGATGTGGACATATCGGACGCCGGATCAATCGGCCTGGATCTTGAACGACTGTTCGACGATGTGCTCGTGATCCGACATTCGCGCTTTCTTTAGGGCGTGCTCGGTCAGCGGCAGATAGTAATGGGTCTCGGCGTTGGCTTTGATAAAGCCCTCGGCGTAAGCGCACCCGGCGGCTGTGCCGAAGGCTCCGTCGCTGGTCTCGATCCGCTTGCGCGCATACGCCCCGCCGTAGCCTTGGCTTTCTAGGCAATCCAATGCCGCCAGCTTCTTGGCAACCACGTCGGTAATGTCGATAAAGACGTCGTTGTAGTAGCCGCCTTCCGAATCCCAGACACTGCGCGGAATTGACGCAGCCCCGGTGCCGAAATAGAAAACTTGGGCGACTCGGTGCGGTGGACGGCTGTCGCCGGGATCTACCCCATAGGCGAGCGCGAGCGCGTGGAGGACGATTTGCCCGCAGACGGCATGGGCGTTGGTCAGCCCATCGCCCTCCTTGGGAAAGTGGGTCAGCACTACATCCGGTCGGAGTTCGCGCACCAGCCGCGCTAGGCGGCGCACCGCTTCCTCGGTAACCCGCAACACGGCGTCGTCGGCTCCGAAAAAGTGGATTTCCTCGACGCCGAGCAGGGCACAGGCTCGCCGCACCTCGTCGGCTTTGACATCGGCGCGCTCGGCCATCAGCTCTGTTAGTTGGTCGGCTTGCGGGACTTCTGCCCGGTGGAACATCTCGTCGCTGATCACCTTGTCGTGGACTCTCGCTCCGTGCGTGAGTACCACGCAGCCGACCCAGTCGCCGCGGGTGACGTGATGGGCCATGGTGCCGCCTGACTGATCGAATATATCGGCCGGATGCGCGCCGATGGACAACAGTCGCAGAGTATCGCTCATGTTCGGTTCCTTTCGCGTTTTGTTCGCATTCACGCCGAGACCACGACTGGCACTCGGTGAATGACGTTGCCGAGGTAGCCTTTGGGGTTCCAAGGCTGGCGGAAAGGCTGGGCGTTGCCCGCATCGTCAAACGCCCGCGCCCAGATTTCGTAGTAGCCCTTGCTCGCAAAGGTTAGCTCGGCGCTCCAACTATACCAAGCGTATTTATTGGCTGGCGGGGTCAGCTCGGCCTCTTGCCACTGGATGCCGAGGTCGGTGGAGATGAGCACCTTGGCCACGCTGCGTTCGCCGGCCCAAGCGTGTCCGCTAGCGCTGAGTGGAACGCCCGCTTGGACGGTCGCGTTGGCTTGCGGCGCGGTGATGAGCGACTTGACGACCCACGAGGTAGCAATGACCATGTCGGCTTCCGGCGGCGGTTTCCCCGGTTCCACCGGATAGGCTGGAACGCGGTAGGAATAGCCGGTCATTTTATCGGAGTCGTGGACGGTGTCGCGCACCCAGATGCGGTTGAGCCACTTCTGCATGGAGCTGCCGATCCAACCCGGAACGAGCAAGCGCGCTGGGAAGCCGTGGGCCGCCGGCAGTGGCTCGCCGTTCATTTTGAGCGCGATTAACGTGTGCTCGTCCATGGCTTTCTCGATGGGAATGCCTCGCGAAAACGGAGGGTCGTCCTCGCCGTAGTTGGCGAGGTACACGGCTTTCTCGGTTACTTCGGCCGCTTGTAACACGTCGCGCAAGCGCACGCCCGTCCACTCGCTACAGGCGACTGCTCCGCGAATCCACTGTGTACCGCCCACCGTGGGTGCGAATGAGCTACGACCGTTTCCGGCGCATTCTAATACTACCTTCAGCGTGACTTGCGGTAGGCTGTGCAAATCGTCCAGTGAGAAGGCGCGTTGGCTGCGGACTTCGCCGTCAACGGTCAGGCTCCAGCCTTGGGCGTCTTGGCTTAGGGCGCGCTCGGGGATGCTGCCGTTGTTGCGTACGAAATGGCGTGCGGTCGGCGTGACGTCTGCGGCGAGTAGATGCGGGGGAAACTCGCCGTTGAACGGGTGTTGCGAGTGGACGATCATGTCTGGCTTGGGCAGACCGACCGCTGCTGCGCTGACCCCGTTTCCCTCCGGCTGAACGGGTCCCTCGCTACAGCTTGGGCCAGCGCCAAAGACGCCGAGGCCAGCTAGCGCGGCTCCCTTGCCTATGGTCGTTAGGAAGTGTCGCCGCGAGGTGATCCGGTCAAAGTGCGCCAATTCGTCCGCACGCGTCCCGTTTTCCGCTGGCAGGTAGTTTTGTTCGTAGTTTGATTCAGGCATAGATGATTTCTCCAGTCTATGGAGTCCTCACTTGAACAAGCTCTTGCGGCCTATTCTGCTGCACAACAGGCACTCGGCCGGCTGGTGGCCGCGCGCTGGGCAGTGCTCGCGGCCAAAGTAGATGATTTGTAGGTGCAAGTCGTTCCAGCGCTCTTGGGGAAAAAGGCGCTTGCAGTCCCGTTCCGTTTGCTCAACGTTCTTTCCGGTGGATAGTCCCCAGCGGTAGATCAGCCGATGGATGTGGGTATCCACGGGAAAGGTCGGCACGCCGAAGTTCTGCGCGAGCACGACCTGCGCGGTCTTGTGCCCCACCCCAGGCAGGCGTTCGAGCGCGGCCAGATCGGGCGGAACTTGGCCGCTGTGTTCGGCGAGCAGGATTTGCGACAGTTCCCAGATGGCCTGCGACTTGCGCGGAGCCAGTCCGCAAGGGCGAATGATCTGCTCGATCTCTGCCACGGCCAGTTCGGCCATGCGCTCGGGCCGGTCGGCGCGGGCAAAGAGCGCGGGCGTTACTTGGTTGACACGCGCATCCGTGCACTGCGCCGAAAGCAACACGGCAATCAGATGCGTGTAGGGGTCTCGACGCTTGAGCGGGACTGAAGGATTGGGATAGAGCCGCTGGAGTACGTCGAGGACGATCTGAACTTTGGCCGTGGTTGTTAGCGTAGCACTCACTGGTTTCTGGCTGCCGCCCACTGATTTTTCATCTGTTCCATCTCCGCGTTGGGGCGAATTTTCCGACTGGTGATTTGATTCTCTGGATCGTACAACCACTGACCCTGGTCGTCGCGGAGGACGGGCAGGCGCTGGGCGACGGCGGGGGGTTCGGCCACGCGGGTGGGTTCGGCTGCGTACCAGTAGGCAACGCTGCTCATCTCATTGCAGAGGTGGTTGCCGTGGCCGTGTTCGATGGTGGCCTTGATTTCTCGCTGGAAGTGAATCGGGTTTTCGAGGTGGTGGACGTACGAAGTTTGGTAGCCGTTGGTGTTTTCTTCGTGGATGGAGGAGCCGTTGCGCAAAAAGGCGTTGTCCTGCATGCCCCACGCTTGGTTGAGATAGTCCTCGCTCCCGGTGCCGTGCAACTCGGGAGGCCACTTGTAGCCATCGATCCAAATCATGTCGTCGCCCTCGCCCCACCAAGTGCCCTGAAAGTTGGTGACGCTGATGTTGCAGCCGATGTAGTGGCCGCGGCCTTGGGTCTCCAAGATGACGTAGTTGTTGTCCCAAGCCGTCTGTTCCTTGTTGACGATGTTGGCCTCCGGCGAGTTAACGCGAATTTCGTGGCCCCAGCCGCCAAAGGGGTTTTCGCGGCGGAACTCCGCGTGGAAGTACCCGGACTCGCTCGGCACGTCGCCGGTTTCGTAATCGACGTAGAAGTACTGGCGGTGCCGCTCGCTGCTTTCGTTGACTAGTTCGACGACTGCGCGTTGGCGGAAGGGCATTTGTGCGTACGCGTTGAGGGCGCAGCCGGTGTTAAAAACATTGTTGCTGCGCGTCGAGGCCGAAAAGAGCAGGGATTGGTAGGAGTTGACGATGCCGTGGCCGAGGCCGAAGAAATCGCCCAAAGGGCACACCACGCTGGGAGAATCTGCGTCGTCCCAAGTGATCTTGAGCAAGCACTCTCGATAGTGGTTGGCTTGGGTCAGCCACAGGTGGGTGATGCGGCCGGGGCCTTTGATGTCGGCGAGGACTGCGCTCTCGCCGGGTTCGATCCACCAGGCGTCGCTGTTGCGGCCGGTTTCTTCCCAGGACGAGGCGCGCCCGGTCTGGGCGCTGCGGAGATAGGCGAGTTGGTCGAGCATGAAGCGTTCCTTTCTAAGCCTTGAGTTTGCCTTCTTTTTGCACCTGTTCATAAATCCGGGCGAATTCTTCCGAGCCGTCGTCGTTCCAGACCTCGGTGCGCACGCCGCGCACATTGCCCTCGACAAATCCGGTCAGTCGCTCGACCGCCGGGATGCTCGGGGTGTAGTACGTGGTGCCGCCGGGCAGGTGCAAGACGCCGACGTGGCGCGGCAGTTCGCTCTTGGGCCGCGCAGCTAGCTCTGTCAATATGCGCTCATCGACTTCCACGCCTAGCCCCGGCCCCTCGGGCACTGGCGTGCTGCCTTCGCTGACTTCGAGGCGGTCGCCGGTCACATCCTCCGCGTATTGGTCGTCTAAGTTGGTCGAATGCGAGACATTGGGAATGACCGCGGCCAAGTGCATGGCCATGGCCTTGCACAGGGTGCCGCCGGTGAGCTGGACCACGGTCGAAACCCCGGCCGCCGCCGCGGCCAAGCCCCGGCGGATGGATTGGCCAATGCCCATTTCGCCGATCATGTAGAGATCGGCCACATCCCGCTGAATCTCCGGGCCGCCGCCGAGTTGCGGCACGTGCATCAAAAGCGGCAGGGAGGTCTTGGAACGCAACAGACGCCAGCCCTCGATGTCGTAGGGGTAGAGCGGATCTTCTAAGAAGCCGACGACTGGAAATTTTTCCAGCTCATCGACGATGCGCAACACGGCTGTAGCGGGCCGATTGTGGTTGAAGTCCCAGTGGACCTTAAAGCCAGTCGGCGCGACTTCTTGGGCGGCGCGCGTCTGCTCGATCACGTCGTGCTGTTCGGCCGAGTGCATCTTGAAGATGGTGTAGCCCTCTTGGGCGGCGCGCTGGATTTCGCTGGCGAAGTCCTCGGGGGCCGCGGGCCGGGTCCACGCCGCCACGGGTACGCGGTCGCGGACCTTTTGGCCCATCAGTTTGTACGCCGGCTCTTCGATGGCCTTGCCCATGGCGTCGTACAGTGCCCCCATCAAGCCGGCGCTGAGCGCGCCAGCGACGTAGTTGAACGGCGATTGGTCGATCATGCCCGCGATTTGCTGCTCGGAGAGCGAGACGTGACCGCGCTCGTCGCCGTAGCCGACGACGCCGTTGTCGAGAGTTACGCGGAAGACGGTCTGGGTGTCGATGCCGGAGAAGCGGACTTCGTGACCTTGGTAGCGGTCGCAGAGGCGCGGATTGATGTGGAAGAATTCGACGTTGGTGATTTTCATGGCGATCTCTCTAGGTTGAGGGGAATGGCGGCTTTAGATGCGCAGGATTTTGCCGGGGTTCATCAGGTTGTCCGGGTCGAGTGATTTTTTGATGCGGCGCATGACCTCGACGCCCGGGCCACACTCGGCTTCGAGCGCGTCGATTTTGCCCAGGCCGATGCCGTGTTCGCCGGTGCAGGTTCCCCCGGCTTGGAGTGCCCACTCGACGATTTGCTCGCCTAGTCGTTGGACCTGTGCTAGTTCCTCGGCGTTGCCCGGTTCGATGAGGCAGACAACGTGGAAGTTGCCGTCGCCGACGTGGCCGAAGAGCGGCGCGGGAAAGTCGAGGTCGGCCAGCGCGGCTCTCGTCTGGTGGATGCAGCGGGCTAGGGCCGTGATCGGCACGCAGACATCGGTTACGTAGCCGACTGAGCCGGGGCGGAGTGCGCGCGAGGCGTAATAGGCATCGTAGCGCGCCTGCCACAAGCGTTCGCGTTCGCCCTCGGCCGTGGCCCAGCGGAAGGGACCGCCGCCCCGCCGAGCTACGTACTCGCCAGCGATTTCAGCTTGTTCGACGACTCCTTTTTCCGTGCCGTGAAATTCAAAAAAGAGCGTTGGTGCCACTTCGTAATCGAGGCCCGCGTATTGGTTGCAGGCCTGCATTTGCACTTCGTCGAGCAATTCGAGCCGCGCGACGGGGATCCCCGCACTCAAGACGTCAATGGCTGCGGCGACGGCGGTGTCGAGGTCGGCAAAAGGGCAGACGGCTGCGGAGATGGCCGCTGGCAGCTTGGCTAGGCGCAGAGTCACTTCGGTGATAAGGGCCAGCGTACCTTCGGTGCCGACGAGTAGGGCGGTCAGGTCGTAGCCTGCCGAGGATTTGCGCGCGCGTCCGCCCGCTTCGACGATGGTGCCATCGGCGAAGACGGCCTTGAGGCCCAAGACATTGTCGCGCATGGTGCCGTAGCCGACCGCGGCGCTGCCCGAGGCGCGGGTGGCGGCCATGCCGCCCAAGGAGGCGTCAGCGCCGGGATCGACGGGGAAGTGCAGGCCGGTATCTTGTGCTTGGAGGTGTTCGTTGAGCTGTTGGCGGGTGACGCCGGCTTCGACTGTTGCATCCATGTCGGCGGTACTGACGTGGAGGATGCGGTTCATGCGCGAGAGATCGACGCACAGGCCGCCGCGCACGGCGACAATGCCGCCTTCGACGGCCGTGCCGGTGCCAAAGGGCACGATTGGCACTTGGTGCGCGGTGCAGATCTGGGCGATTTGGGCTACTTCGTCAACGCTTGTGGGAAAGGCTACGGCCTGCGGCGGTTGCGGGGCGTGGTAGGAGGCGTCGGCAGCGTGGGCGCGGCGCACCTCAGAGGTCTCATTCAGACGTGGGCCGAGGAAAGCGGCCAGCGCCGACAGGGCTTGGGGGGCTATGGGTTTCATGGGGCGGTAATATGCCCAACGGCTGGAGGGCCGTCAAAAAAGGCGATCATCAAATGCTTAGGTGGGTAAGGAGCGCCGATTATAGAGCAGAGGATAACTCCCGTTCAGAGGTCACTTCTGGACGGCTCGGTGCCTTTTTCGCATTATCGTTTTCCACCTCTAACCGGAGCCTAAACAAAATGTCGAACCCCCTTCTCAGCGCCGCCGAGACCCGCCAGAACCGCGTAGACGAATCGTGGGGCCATCTGACTTGGTTGGCGGGCCGTCCGCAGGGCAATGTCGAGGGCCTCACGTTGGGCCGCGTCGTCCTCAAAGCTGGTCAAGCCAACCCGCGTCACTCTCACCCCAATTGCGAAGAAGTGCTCTATTTGCTCGCTGGCCGCGTAGAGCACAGCTTAGGCGACCAGTCTTTTACGCTGGAAGCTGGCGATACGCTCGCCATCCCAGCCGGCGTTTTCCACAACGGAATTAGCCTCGGCCCCGAGGACGCGGATATGATCGTGGCTTACTCGGAAGGCGATCGTCAATTCGTCTTGGAAGAGGACGGCTCGTGACCCGCAACGGCTATCAACACATGGTGTTCGAATACTACGTCGGCCGTCTGCGACCGTTGCGTGCGGCCCGTCGTTAGCCCTTGCAGTCCATGCCGAGCCGCCGTCTGCGTGCTCAACTGAAAGAGCTGGGGTTGACCAAGATAGTCTGGACAAAGCCTAACCGCGCACTGCGATGGACGTCTATACCCAAGCTGACCTACAGAGCCATTTAGAGGCCCTCGGAGTCGAAGCGGGGGATATGCTCTTTATCCATTCCTCGTTCAAAAGCTTGGGGCCTGTCGCCGGTGGAGCGCAGACTGTGGTCGGTGCGCTCCAGGCAGCAGTCGGCCCCGACGGGCTTATCCTGATGCCCTCGTTCCACCTGATAGAGCGGAGTGAACGAGCGCGCCGTTGGGACTGGGCGACTACCCGTTCGACCGTGGGGTGGCTGACCGAGTTCTTTCGCTGTTTACCCGATACTTATCGCTCGGATCATTACTCTCACTCGGTAGCGGCCCGAGGGTGTGGCGCGGCGGATTTCGTTGCAGATCACTTACGCCAGGAGGGCCATACGTCGCCTTGGGACTTGGCTCCTTGGGGACGGACCTATGGCACTCACTCGCCCATGTTCCGCGCCTATCGACGCGGCGGCAAAATTCTCATGCTGGGCGTCGATTACCAGACTTCTACCTACATCCATCTGGTCGAAGTGCTCTACTGGCATCACTTGCGCCGAACCGATCCCCAAGCCGCTTATCCCGCTTTGGACCGCCCTCGTCTAGGGGACTTTTGGGATGCTACTGGTCCGCTGACACGGGGCCTCGTCGGCGCGTCTCCGTGCCGACTTTTTGCCATAGATACGTATGTCGATACTCTGCTGGCCGAGGTCGTGGCAAACCCCGAACGCTATTTGGCCTGACTCTGACTGCCGGATCAGACTCGCATCCGCAGCATGGGGCGGCCAAAAGACACTTCGAGGAATTCTCCGGTGTGCGCCGAGCGCGTGCCAGGGGGCATGAAGTGGATGACAAAGGCGCGGCGCTGGCGGTCGGTTTGGTTGGATGGGGTGTAGTGGAGGGTTTGGCAGTGGTGGAAGAGCGCGCCGCCTGCGGGCAGGTCGATGACGGCGGCGTGGGCTGCATCGACTTGGTCGCCGTAGTCGAGCAAGGCACTGGTCTGCTCTGAGCGCTCGTGCCCGACGGGTGTCAGGTGCGATTCGGGCAGCAGGTGCATGGCACCGTTGGTCACATCGACGTCGTCGAGCGTCATCCAGCAGCTAACCAAGTTGGCCGGCATACATTTCCAGTAGGCGTTGTCTTGGTGCCAAAAGACGGGGCCGCCGTGGTGGGCGGGTTTGTAGAGGGCTTGGTCGTGGAAGAGCTGGATGTTCGGGCCGATGAGATCTTCGGCAATGTCGAGGATGCGGGTGTCGTAGAGCAGTTGTCGGAAGTGGATACTGCGCTCGCACATTTGCATGATCTGCAACATCTGCTCGTCGGCGTTGTTTTTTTCGTCGAGGTCGTCGGTGTCGCTGATGGACAGGTTGCGGAAGCGCCCGTTCTGGCGCGCCTCGGCAAAGAGGCGATCGTATTCATCGCGCAGCGAGGCGACGAGGTCGTCGTCTAGCAGCTTGCCGATGATGATGAAGCCGCGGCGGCGGAATAGGTCAATCTGCTCTTGGTCGAGGGCTTTGTGGAGTTGGGTAACGGGCGGGGCTGTGGTCATTTGTATTCTCCTGATGAGGCGTGCAAATTAACAAGGGTAGTAGCGGATCACAACCGGTTAATGGGCCGCATCACTCCACGTACACGACCACTTCCTCTCCTTCGCGCCCTGCCTCGTACGTCTTCACCCGCATGGTTTCGTCGTACAGCGCCTGCCCGGTGGCCAAGTCGAATTCCCACTGGTGCCAGGGGCACTTGAGCACCAAGCCCTCTTGCTGATAGTCGATCTGATACACGCCTGGCGACACGACCAAGGGCCGCAACCGGCCCCGGCACAAGGGACCGTTTTTGTGCGGACAGCTATTGCGCAGGGCGTAGTAGCGACCTCCGATGTTGAAGACGCCGATTTCTCTGTTGTCCACGCTGACGATCTTGCGCGCTCCAGTGGGCAGTTCCTCGGCCCGGGCGACTACGTAGCGCTTAGAAGCCATAGAGTTCCGCGGCGTTTTGCGCCATGATGCGGTGGCGATAGTCCGCGTCAAAATCGGCGAGGAAACCCGTTGGCTCGTCCCAATCCCAGTGCGGATAGTCGCTGGCGAAAACCAGGACCTCATCGGCGTGCAACCACTCTAAAAAGCGCTTCATATCGTCGCGCGTGGGTGGCTGGATCATGGGCTGGGTGCCAAAGCGGATGTGCTGCCGCAGGTACTCGCTGGGCAGGCGCTTGACCCACGGCGTATAATCGCGCAGGCCCTTCCAGTCGGAATCCATGTGCCACATCAGCCCCGGGACCCAGAACACATCGTGCTCGACGAAGAGGACCCGAAAATCGGGGAATTTTTCAAAGACGCCCTCGCAGATGAAGCTGACCGTATGCGCCATGGCGATCTGCGGCCGGGCCATGCGCATTTCCAGATAGTGCGAGGGATACCCCGCGGCCGTGGGCGGCGCGGCAATGCCGGATCCCTCGGCTCCGAAGTGGATGCTCAGCGGCAGGCCGTGGCGCTGGCAGGCCTCGTAGATGGGATGGTAAAAGCGGTGGCCAAAAGGCTGGCGCGAACCAGCCGGCATCATCACTTGGACGCACTCGGGCCTGGAGCCTAGGCGGTCTATTTCCTCCACGGCTAGCTGCGGGTCTTGGGGGGCGATGTGGATGGAGGATCTAAAGCGCGAGTCTACACCCACCCAGTGCTCTAGGGTCCAATCGTTGAAGGCCCGGCAATAGGCCGCTGCATAATCGCAATCCGAATGCACGGCCGCGCTGTACGGCCCACCCGTCAACACGGCCACGTCGATGTCGTACTCGTCGAGATGCCTCTGGCGCGCTACTTCGACATTGGCCGCTGGATTGGTCTTTTGTTCCTCCCACAATTCTTGGCGGTTGCCGTGTTTAGGCATATTGGTATGGCCCAACTGCGGCATCATGGAGCCGAAGTCCTCAATGCGCTCGACATAGTGGCGCGGCAAGTAGGGAAAGAGGGCCTTGTCGTTGGGCAGGGTGTGATGCACGTCGCAGTCGATGAGACGAAACTGGGTGGCTGTGTGGCCGTTTGTGGATGGGACGGGTTGGGCATTAGCAGTCATGGTTCATCTCCAGGGATGAGGCGCGGATGTATGATGTAGATAAGAAGCGTCATCCGTAGTGTGTCAAGGGGATTCAAAAGCGACCTCATGCGGACCCATCCCGGCTCAGGGTGAGGAGCGCGATTTCGGAAGGGGCACCGAGCCGCAGCGGCGGACCCCAGTAGCCAGTACCTCGGTGGACGTAGATCCAGGTGTCGCGGAATTTGTGCAGGCCCGCGACATAGGGCTGTTGGAGGGGGATTGCGTACTTCCACGGCACGAACTGGCCGCCGTGCGTGTGGCCCGACAGTTGGAGGTGGCAGTCGGCTTGGCTGGCGGCCTCTATGCTGCGCGGCTGGTGCGCGAGCAGGATGCGCACATCGGCTCCGTCGCTCGCAGCAAGGGCCTTGGCCGGGTCCGATGCGTGGTCGGGCACTAGCTCGCCGGCACTGAAGTCGGTCGTGCCGGCCAAGGCTATCCGCCCGCCATCGCAGTCGATCTGGCGTAGTTCGTTGATTAGGACGTCGAAGCCGAGAATACGCGCCTGCTCAGTCCAGCTCTCCACGCCCGAGTAGTATTCGTGGTTGCCAGTGCAGAAATAGATTCCGAGCGGCGCGGTGAGTTCGGCTAGAGAGGCTGTATGTGGGGCGAGTCGTTCGACCGGCCCGTCGGCGAGGTCGCCGGTGAAGGCGATTAGGTCGGGTTGCAATTCGTTGACGCGGGCGACGACGCGCTCTACAAAAGGGGCTTTGATGGTTGGGCCGATGTGGAGATCGCTGATCTGGACGATGCGCAGTCCAACTAGCGCGGGTGGAAGATTCGCGATAGGGACGTCGACGCGGCGGACCGCTGGCGTGCGGCGAGCTTGGTAGTAACCGTAGCAGGCCGCAACCAAGGCTAGGGCAAAGGTCGCCAAGTCGATGCTGGCATTGAGCGATGCGTCGATGGGATAGATCAGGACCAAGAGCAGTCCTCCAAGATCGCGTAGGACCAGTAGCGTCGAGCAGATGGTGAAAAAGCCCATGCCGAGATAGGCCACCCAAGCGAGGGGATCCGTCAGCCAAGCCAGATGTGGACGGGAGCGCAGGCGAAAGAGCAACAAGGGCGTCAATAGCAGGAATACCAGCGCTAGTGCGGCACCGATCTGTGCGGGCGGCGGGAGATAGGGAATGAGCCGCCAGCCCGAATAGCCGTAGATCGAGCCGAGCAGCGATAGAAAAATCAGCGCAAACATGCCCTGGTCTTTGTTTGAGAGGAAATGCGGCTTTTATTTTAGGGGCAATCCAAGACCCTTACAAGTCAAGGTACGCTGACTGACGGGTCTTGTCCCCAGTCGGTCGAGTAGTTATTAAAAGACTTGGAGGCAGGGGAGAAAATTGAACAGAAGGAGACCAATCGTGAAAGGCCAACATCTCGACTTTTTCGAGGAAGAAGGGTACGTCATCGTCAAAGGAGGGCTTACCGACGACGATCTCGCGCCGCTCATCGAGGATCACAATATCATCGTCGATGAAATCGCCCGCGATCTACACGGCCAAGGCAAGATCGCCAACCTCTACGAAAACGAGCCTTTTGCGCGGCGCTTGGCCTGCCTCGCCGAAGAGTGTGACGAGGTCGATGGCTGTCCCGACATAGGGGAGACCCGCCGGCGCGGCACCTTTGAATTTTTGCGCAACCAAAACCTCGTCGATCTGATTGAGCCGTTCATCGGTCCAGAAATTACCTGCAATGCCGTGTCGCACGTTCGGCCAAAGATGCCGTCAACAGACGTCATCTTTCATCAGGATGCCGTGTTTACCACCCAACAAGCACAGGGTATCCTGCAGGTGACGGTCTGGATTCCCCTCGTCGAGTCAACCGAAGAGAACGGCTGCTTGCAGGTTCAGCCTCGGGTCCATCAGCGGCGCATGGTCTATTGGAGGTACGGGCAGGACCTGCCTCAGACTGAGCGGATTAGTCTGCCCATGCAGAAGGGGGACGTTCTGTTCGTACACAAACTGACGCCCCACGGCTCGGGCCCGAATAACACCAACGCCGTGCGCTGGAGTATGGACCTGCGCTACCAGAAAACGGGCGAGCCTTCCCCGCGGCCCGAATGGCCCAGTCTCGTCGCCCGCAGCCGGCGCGACCCCGCCTCGGAGACCGCCTATGAAGACTGGCGCGACCAATGGGCCGCTGGGCTAGAAAAGACGCCTAAACAGATTCACTACGAGCGTCCAAACAAGCCTTTGCCCTTCACCGGGGAGATGTTTCTCAAGTAGCGCAAACCGACCTGCTGACGCGCTGGTGGATGTGGGTGTGGACTGCGCCAGTCGGGCTGCTGCCTAGACCGAGGAGGACTTCATGTACGGCGTTGGTGTATTGGGCAATTGCTGCACCCACGGAGCTGGGACCGCCGGGCAGTTCGCCGCGCATCCTCGGACCTGGGTGGTGACGGGATACGAGCCTAGGGCGCAGCGAGCCGGGGAATTGCAGCGGGCCATGCGAGCGCCCCTTGCCGCCAGTTATGAGGCTGTGGTGAACCATGCCCAGGTCGAAATCCTGGCTCTGGCGACCGATCCCTGCGACAAAGCCGAGATGGTCGAATTGGCCGCTCGGGCTGGCAAGGCGCTCTGGATCAACAAACCCCTGTGCCACAATCCAGCCGCCGCCCGACGCATTGAAGAACAGGTCCGGGCTGCGGGGGTCCCCGCTGTTTTCGACGCCCCCATGGTTAAATTCCAACCCGCCTTTGACAAATTGCTGCACCAGGTGCGGGCCGGGCTATACGGCGAGGTGGTGAGCTACTACCACACCTTTGGCATGACCTTTGCCCCGGACTTCCCGATCCGGGACACTTGGCCCGAGCGCTTTGATCCAGCTACCACGGCCGGCGGCGGCGAAATGACCAATATGGGCTGCTACGCCATTGACTACGCCCTGCATTTGCTGGGCGTGCCCCGCCGGGTGGAAGCGCGCTGGCAGAAGTTTTGGCGACCCTATGTCGAGGCCGATGTGGAGAACTTTGGCCAGATATGTCTCGACTACGGACGCTTTTGGGCCGTATTGGCAGTGGGCAAACAGGCCGTCGAGGGCCAGCGGGGTCCGCGCAATGCCTTGACCATTGAATTCGAAGCGGCCAATTTCTTCCTCGACCCAGGTGCTGGCCTAGTCGTCGAGACCGGTCGGGCCCGTTCGCTCGACGAGTACCTGGACGGCCATCAATGTCCCTCCTCCATTGACCAGTTGCTCGCGGCCCTGGAAGAAGGCCCTGCACCCCAGAGCGATATAGCCACGGCGGCCAGAGGCGTGGAAGTTCTGTGCGGCGCGTACCAATCCATCCTCGAAGAACGGCCCGTGGACCTGCCGCTAATCCGGGCGAAAAATCCCCTATTTGAGTGAAGCTCCTGAGAAGCCGTCTGCTTCACTACGCCTTTAGGCGTGACAACCCCCGGCGACCGGTGCCCACCCTGTAAGGGACCGACCTCGATCCTTTGAAAAAGGGAGGCAGATGTCAATCGACGCAACCGATTCGGACGCACCGAAATTTCCCGAGCGATTCTTGCGATACGCAACTAGAGAATTTGGCAAAGAAGGCGAGGCGTGGATTGAGGAACTGCCGTCTATTCTCGTGCGGTGCTGCGATAAGTGGGGTCTGACACTCGGCCGACCGACCGAAGAGATCAAAATCAACTATATCGCTTACGTCGAGATGGGCAATGGAGAAGAGGCCGTGCTCAAGGTGGGCGTCCCGCACGGCGATTTCAGCGCGGAGATGGAAGCGTTGGCGATCTACGAGGGCCGTGGGATAAACCGGCTCATCGACTGCGACAAAGCGCTTAACGCCATGCTGCTCGAACGACTGCGTCCTGGCAAGATGCTAGACTCTGTTGGGAACGCGCACGAGCAAAGCGAGATTGCGGCGCGTATCCTCCGGGAGTTACACGCGACTCCGCCGCCGTCGCACCACACACTGCCGCACTTTATGGATTGGATGCGAAGTGCATTCGCGGATGCCAAAAGCTGCGAGGATCGCGAGCGGGCGCGAGGCTATATCGAGCAGATTCCGCGCGTGGAATCTATGATGGGAATCCTGATGGAGGCGGATGAACCTCAGATACTGCTGCACGGCGACCTCCATCACTGGAACATACTGTCCGACGCAAGCCGCGGCTGGATGGCGATTGATCCGAAGGGCGTGATCGGGGCCTCGTGTCTGGATGTCGGCCGGTTTATCAACAACGCGATGGGATTCGGCGAGACTATTGCGGAGAAGCGAGAGATCCTGCTTGAGGCGGTGACGATTTTCAGCGGTGTACTGGGAGAAAATGAAGAACGGATGTTTGCGGGCGCTTTCTGCGACAAGATCATGGGTTCATCGTGGGGATTGCAACAGGAGCCTGATGAGCACGAGGCGAGTTCGCAAGAGGCGCTTAGAGTGATGGTTGAGATGGCGAGGGACGTGGATGATTGTCGGCTGCGATGTCGAGTCATCTAGTGGTGCAGACGCACCAAGCCACATCGCGTTGCACCTACTTGCGCAGATGCAACGCTCATCGTGCGTGGCTGGTCGGGTAGCGAGGCGGACTTGCGCTTGCAGCCACTTGTCCGCCTGTCATTGTTAACCCTTGAGCCGGTTGATCGTCCTTCTGACGAGGATGGCTATAACGGCGGCGTATAGAGCGATGCTGACCTGATCGACGATGGCGTCTAAGCGATCACCAAGCGTGTCGAGAAGTTCCTGGTCCAGCACGTTCGCACTTGCGGCAGCGCCAACCGCAATGGTGACTGCCAAGTAGGCTGTTGCGTCCTCGGCGTCGATCGCTATCGCCCCATATATCAGACCCAGAACGACTAGCGCGAGCGTCAGAATGCCTCCTCCGATCGGGGCACCTGCCGCACCCTGAATGATGGCCACAAGAGCCATCAGGCCAATGATAATCCTGACTGCCATTTCTCCCTCCTGGAGTAAGTTGATAACGACTAGCGTACTCAACCTCCCGTGACGGTCACCGAAGGTATAACGCAGTCGCAGAAACCACACCGCCAATGGAGAAAAAAACTGTCTCGGAAAAAATCGATTATGTGCCTATATGTCGTTCCGCCGGGATCGAATCTGTAGCTTGGTGCAGCTTGGTTAAATTTGGTACAGGAATAGCCGAACCATTCGGCGCTACACCAATAGTTGTGCTAGACAATATAGAGAGATACGATATTATGGGGCGCGCATCAAGAAAATAATGATGCGCCATAGTGCGGAAAGGACGTTTATAGGGACGCTGAGCTAGGCAATGATGCCGCCGCCGAGGCAAATTTCACCGTCGTAGAACACGGCGTGCTGGCCTGGAGCAATGCCGGGATCGGGCGTAGATAAGGCGACGTGGGCGCGATCCGGCGCGAGCATCTGTACCTGACAGGGAATCAGGGCTGGCCCATGCCGCAGCTTGACTTGGAGCACGGTCTGCTCCGGTGCTCCAGCAATCCAATGGATTTGTTCGGCGATCAGTTCGCGGCGTCCGGCCCGCGTCAGCGCGCTGCCGTGGGCGATGTACACGATGTTGTTGGCAACGTCTTTGTCTGTCACATACCAAGGTCCGCCGCCGAGTTGCAGGCCGTGCCGTTGGCCAATGGTGTAGAACCAATAGCCGGGGTGCTCGCCCTTCTTTTGTCCGCTCGTCTGCTCGACGATGTCGCCTTGGGCTTCTCCCAAGTGGAAGCGGACGAAGTCCCGGTAGTTGATCTTGCCCAAGAAGCACATGCCTTGGCTGTCGGGGCGATTCTTGGCCGGCAGGTCGAATTCCGCGGCGAGTGCGCGCACTTGATGCTTGTGCAGGTGGCCGATGGGCAGGCAGAGCCGAGCGAGTTGCGCTTGGCTCAGATTGGAGAGGAAATAGGTCTGGTCCTTGACCGGATCGGCGGCGCGCCGGAGCCGATAGCCGCCCGCGGTCTCCTCGACGCGGGCGTAGTGTCCGGAGGCAATTTGCTCGCACTCGTTGGCCACCCGCTGATAAAAGGCTCCGAACTTGACGCGCTGGTTGCAACAGATGTCTGGGCTGGGCGTGCGCCCCAAGCGCAGCTCGGCCAATGCGTACTCGACGATGTGGTCGCGGTACTCGCTTTGCAGCGGTACGACTTCGAGTGGCACCCCGAGCTGTTCGCAGGTGGCGCGGGCGTAGGTCAAGTCCGTTTCCCACGGGCAGTCGCCGAGCGAAAACAGCTCGTCCTCCAGCCAGATCTTGAGGTAGTAGGCTTTGAGGACGAGCCGCTTTTCGCGTTGGAGTAGCGCGAGGGCCAACGAGCTATCGACCCCACCGGAAAGCAGGACGGCGACGTTCATGGGATGCTAGTAGCGGTAGTGCTCCGGCTTGTAGGGGCCTTCCACTGGGATACCCAAGTACGCGGCTTGGTCGGCGTCTAGTTCGTCGATTTCGACGCCCAGCTTTTGCAGGTGGAGACGCGCCACTTTCTCGTCGAGGTGCTTGGGCAACATGTACACGCCGACTGGATATTGCTCGTGACGGGTGTGCAGCTCAATTTGTGCCAAGACTTGGTTGGTAAACGAGTTGGACATAACAAAAGAGGGGTGTCCGGTGGCGCAGCCGAGATTGACTAGGCGGCCCTCGGCCAGCAGGATGACGCTGTGGCCATCGGGAAAAGTGAACTTATCGACTTGCGGTTTGATCTCAATGCGTTCAATTCCGCGATAGCCCACTAGTTCGGCTACTTGGATTTCGACGTCGAAGTGGCCGATGTTGCAGATGATGGCTCCGTCTTTCATCCGCTCCATTTGGTCGATGCAAATGATGTCGCGGCACCCCGTTGCCGTAACGAAGATATCGCCCTCGGCAATGGTGTCAGCCATCTTCTTGACCTCGTAGCCTTCCATGGCCGCCTGCAACGCGCAGATGGGATCGATCTCGGTGACGATCACCCGCGCCCCCAAGCCCCGCATGGCGTCGGCGCACCCTTTGCCGACATCGCCATAGCCAGCGACCACTACGACCTTGCCGGCGATCATTATGTCGGTAGCGCGCTTGATGCCATCGGCTAGCGACTCGCGGCAGCCGTAGAGGTTGTCAAATTTGCTCTTGGTGACGCTGTCGTTGACGTTGATCGCTGGCACGGCGAGCGTTCCGGCTTCGAGCATCTGATAGAGGTGGTGGACGCCGGTAGTCGTCTCCTCGGAGATGCCGCAGAGGCCCGGCAAAAGCTCTGGGTGCTTTTCGTGGATCCACTTGGTCAGGTCGCCGCCGTCGTCGAGAATTAGGTTGGGGCCGTCGCCGTCGGGCCAGCGCAGGGTTTGCTCGGTACACCACCAGTACTCATCCTCGGTCTCGCCCTTCCAGGCAAAGATCGGAATGCCGGTGGCGGCGAGGGCTGCGGCCGCGTGGTCTTGGGTCGAGAAGATGTTGCACGAGCACCAGCGCACTTGTGCCCCGAGCGCGGTGAGCGTCTCGATGAGTACGGCGGTCTGAATTGTCGCGTGCAAGGAGCCAGCGATCCGCGCACCCGCGAGTGGTTGGGTCGCCCCATGCTCTTCACGCAGAGCCATCAGCCCGGGCATCTCTTGCTCGGCGAGAATGATTTCCTGCCGGCCCCATTCGGCCAGCGATAGGTCGGCGACCTTGTAGTCTAGGTCAGCGGTCTTTTGTGCCGCGATTTCCATTGAGTTCTCCTTATGAATGATGAGTAGTTTGTTGTGTGGCAAATTCCTCATGCCGGTCCGGCTTGCTTTACGGCCGTTGAAGCTCCGTCCACAAAGGCGGCGAAGTTCGCCTTGAACAGCTCGGCGAGTTGGCCAGCGCGCTCGTCGTAGGCCGCTCCATCGGTCCAAGTTCGTCGTGGTACCATCTGCGCAGTGGGCACGTCTGGACACGCGCACACTACGTCAAAGCCGAAGCGCGGATCCTGCTCTGTGGGCGCGTTGGCCAGGGCTCCGGCGTGAATCGCACTGATAATCGCCCGAGTGTGCTGAAGCGAGAGGCGCGTGCCTATCCCGTACGGCCCTCCCGTCCAGCCCGTGTTGACCAGCCAGACTTGCGCGTTGTGGGCGCGGATCTTGTCGGCTAGCAGAGCGGCGTACTTGTGCGGATGCCAGACTATGAAGGCCGCGCCAAAGCAAGCCGAAAACGTGGCTTCTGGCTCGGTGACGCCCATCTCGGTACCGGCGACTTTGGCCGTGTACCCGCTCATAAAGTGATACATAGCTTGGTCGGGCGTCAGGCGGCTGACTGGCGGCAGCACGCCGAAGGCATCGCAGGTGAGGAAGATGATGTCGCGTGGATGGCGACCGGTGCAGGGGATCATCGCGTTGGGGATGTAGTCAATGGGATAGGCCGCACGGGTGTTTTCGGTGATCGCGTCGGCAGCGTAATCGACTCGGCGGCTCTCCTCGTCGCAGACGACGTTTTCCAAGACCGTGCCAAAGCGAATGGCGCGAAAGATCTCCGGCTCTTGCTCTGGGGTTAAGTCGATGCATTTGGCATAGCAGCCGCCCTCGATGTTGAAGATTCCCTCCGCGCTCCAGACGTGCTCGTCGTCGCCGATCAACTGCCGCTGTGGATCGGTTGAAAGCGTGGTCTTGCCCGTGCCCGACAAGCCAAAGAACAACGCAGTGTCGCCGCTGGTTCCCGCATTGGCCGAACAGTGCATGGGCAGCAGGCCGGCTTTGGGCATGAGGAAGTTCATGACCGTGAATACGCCTTTTTTCATTTCGCCCGCGTACTCGGTTCCCAAAATCACCATTTCTCTGCGCTCGAAGCTCAGGTCGATGCTGGTTGTGGAGGTCATCTCCGAAGTGTAGCGGTTGGCCGGAAAGCGGCCAGCGTTGTAGATGGTAAAATCCGGCGGATCAAATTGGGCCAGTTCGGCTTCGGACGGGCGGATGAGCATGTTGTGCATGAAGAGCGCGTGGTATGCGCGAGAGCAAATCACGCGAATTTTGATCCGATATTGGGGATCCCAGCCGGCGAATCCATCGACCACGTACAACTGCTCGCAGGTGTTGAGATAGTCGATGGCGCGCTCTAGGTTGATCATAAAGGTGTGCTCTTGGAGCTTGATGTTGACCGCACCCCACCAGATGTCGGCGCTACTTTGCGGGTCGAAGACGATGCGCTTGTCAGTGGGACTGCGCCCGGTTTTGTTGCCCGAGGAAACCACGAGCGCGCCTTGATCGGAAATGATGGATCCGCGCTCGTGGCGCAGCGCTTCTTCGTAAAGCTTGGCTGGCGCCACGTTGCGGAGAATCGCGCCGACCGAGATATCGTCGAGCTGGATGATTTCGCTCATAGTTTTTTGTTGAGTTGTATAAAAGTCATCTTATACGCTTTAAATGCGGCCTTCACCGGTGCCGGTGGAAGTATTTAGGTATTAGTCAATTAAGATACTTACCTGCGAATGAGCAAGCGCGTCCCACCAAGTTGACGATACAGTCTCAACACCCTACCTTGCCCCCACCTTGAGGAAATTCTGCCTGTCATGTTATATCCAATCTATCATGCAATCCCTCGTCTCCCCCTCCGTCCTGTACCGGGATAGCTTCATAGAGGGCGCAGCCGAGTTCTTGGCCGAAGGCCGTTTCGACTCGACGTACGCCCGATCCCTCGGCTACGACAGCGACTCCCTCGCCGATCAGTTTCCGCAATTCGTGCGCGACCTCAAGGCTCTTGCCGATGAGACAGGTTTACGAGTGCGGTACCCAGATCGGGTGCTCTGGCTCGTACACGACGGCGAGTACATCGGCCAAACCTCTATAAGACCCGAACTCAGCACTCCGTATTTGCTCACCTACGGAGGGCACATTGGCTACAGCATTCGACCTTCTCGGCGGTGTCGCGGTTACGGCAAGGCCATTCTCGCCCTGACGCTAGAGGTATCACGGGAAATCGGGCTGCGCCGCGTGCTGGTCACCTGCGACTCGGACAACATTGGCTCGCGCAAGATCATCGAGCACAACGGCGGCCAATTCGAGAGCGCGATGACCATGCCCAGTCAGGTGTTTCGCGCCGAGGATCGCAAACCCGCGCAGCGCATTGAGAAGTTGCGCTACTGGATTGACCTATGATTGCCCTAGCTATCGCCTTATTGCTATCCACCGCTGGCTTGACTCTAGCGGATCAAGGGGACGCAGCGCTGCGTCGCACACTCTACGCCACCCTGCAAGAGCAACTCGCGCAACAGGCCAGCTATTCGCAAGACCTCTTAAGTAGAATCGCGCAAGGAAGTGGCGTCCCCGTAGAAGAGTTGCGCCCCCGGCTCCAGGTACTGCTCGACTCACTGATGGCCCAGCGCAAAGCCGAGACAGACGCTTGGGAAATGCTGCTTTTGCAGGGCGGGCCAGACATTGCGCCCGAGCGCGCCGACAAGCTAATCGCCTATTTGGCCAAGGAGAGCCGCAGTGTGCTCGCCAACGAAAAAAACGTCCTGCTCGAAAAGAGGATCAAAAAGGTGGCGCGCAAGGCCAAGGTGCCGTTTTTCCAGAGCCGCGATTATATTCTCAGAACCCTCGCATGGGCGGTCGCCAGCAGCGCACCTCAAGAGCGGGAAAAGCAGCCCCTACACTTCTTGGTCGTCGGCCATACCAACCCCTTTGAGGTGGCGCTTGATCCCCTTTTCCTGTTTTTCGGCACCGAGGACGAAGCCTTCGTGCGCGAACAGGTTCGCGAAGTCCAGCGATTTCTCGTGCCGGCATTGGTCCAGCGGCTACCCGAATTGGAGGCTATTGGTTGGGCTGTACGCGAACGCGAGTCTAACGCCCTCGTGATTCCCGACTATCGACTGAGGGTCGGAATCGACGAGCTTCGCTTCGTTGGCTCAAACCTAGATCTCAAGCCCTGTATTGAAACTACTCTCGAAGTGACGCAGTGGAAATCTCAAGTCCGCTTGATGGAGGAACCGTTCTCCTTTTGTAGCGAACAGCACGGCTCGGCTACCTCCCGCGAATTGGCACCCTTCTGGGACGAGGCTGCCGACGCGATTGGGGTACACATAGTGGAGCGGCTGGGGCGCTAGCGGTCTTAATTTTTCCACTACTTTTTTTCACTAACATTTTCCCTCGCGTAAAACTTTTTGTGCTCGTCTCTCGTCTTAGAGGGGTATGAGCGACGCCGATCTCATCCTGCGCTTCAGGGCTGGCCAGCACCAAGCGTTCAATGCCTTGGTCTGGCGCTGGCAGGGCCGCCTTTACCGCTTTGCGCTTCGCTACAGCGGCGATTCTGAAGAAGCGCGAGACCTCTGCCAGCAGAGCTTTATCCGCGCCTATGGCCAGTTGCACCGGCTGCGCGACCCCGAGCGCTTTTCTACGTGGCTCTACCAAATCGCCGCCAATCTGTGCCGCGACCACCTGCGCCAGCGAGTGCAGCACGTTTCGCTCGATGCGTACGAGGAAGCAAGTGCCCAGCCGCATCCGGCACTGTGCCGAGCCGCCGATATGGACAAGGTCGAGCTACGCGATCTGCTCAATCGCGCCTTGCAGACTCTGCCCGAAGAACAGCGCGTCGTCGTGGTGCTCAAGGAATACGAGGGGCTGAAGTTTCGGGAAATCGCCGAAGTGCTCAACGCCCCGATCAACACGGTCAAATCGCGCCTCTACTACGGCCTCAAGGCACTGCGAAAAACCTTTAACCAGTGGGACATTGACAGAGATGGACTGTAACGTAAAAAAAGAAGACCTACTCACCTTTTTTTACGGAGAATGCGAAAAAGGTGAACAGGAGCGCATTAAAGAACACGTGGCCGCCTGTGCGACGTGTCGCCGCGAACTCGACGCGCTCGCTAGTACGCAAGCATTGCTTCGGGCTTGGCCGGATGAGACCCCGCGCCTCGACTTGACGTTTGTCGAGGCCGAGGTGCCGCGTCGGCGCTTCCCGCTGATGGCAGGTTTGGCTGCTGCTGCGGTGGCCGCTGTGGTCCTCTTTTTGGCGTGGCCAGAGTTTGAACTCAGCTACCGCGCCGGCGAACTCGACCTCAAGTGGGGGGAGGCACTGGTGGACGAACCACCCACTCGGGAGGAAGTACTGGCCACACAGGAGGGTACTCTCGCGTTAGTAAACCAACTTCTGCGAGCTTCTGAGGTGCGCCAGCAGCGCGTCTTCGACCATTTGCTGACCGAGATCCAAGCCCAGCGCTACCAAGACTTGCAGTTCATCAACCGCCAGTTCGAACAGTTCGACCGCGAGATCTACATCCACTTGCGCCGCAACGAAGCACCCGTGCTGGAAGTGCTGCCAGCAACGCGCTATACCAACCCATAGGAGATTGCCATGACCACGCTCTACCGCGCCATCTTAGTCGCTGGCTTCATGGCCACTGCCAGCCTCGCCGATATGGACCCCCAGCGCCTGCAGCGCGACATCCGCATCATGGAGGGAGTGCTCTCCAACGAGAACCTGTATTACGACGTGCCTGATGGTGCTAGCTTCCGCGCCCGCGGCCTGTACCTCGATGGCTATGGGGTGCTCTTTGTGGCGGCCGGCCCAGCATCCGGGACGGAAAGATGGGACAAAAAGTTATCGCAAGCAGAATTACTGGCTGCAACCCGCGACCTGCTCGCCGAATTTCTGGGCGACTATGCCGGGACCATCGGCCAACTCGACCAAGACGACCGGATAACGGTCTGCTATCAGCCTAGGTGGCCCCCACGTCCCGCCGTTGCAGATACCGTGTCTTTCGACCTTTTCAAGCAAGTCGAAGCGATACCTGAACTTAGGGGGAGCCGCTTCGATTTTAAAGAATTAGTCGTGGCTGTGGCTGTTCCTGACTCTTTAAATGCGAAGTTCCATTTCTCAATTGACGACGAGCAAATCGCAACGATAGCTAAAGCGCGGGAGTACCTACAGGAGGCCCTAGAGACGCTGGTAGCGGGGGGCCATATCGACAAGTCGCTAGCGGAGGCAGTCGGAGAAGCAGATTCTCCAGTCAAAGTTCATGTCCGCTTCTATAACGTACACTCCGCAGCAATCGCGGCCGCCGTCAAAAAATCTGCTATCGACGCCTTTCGCGAGGGGCGGATCGACTCGGCTAGCTTCCGCCAGCGCATCGCCTTTGCCGAGTACGGGGACTTGAGGAAAATCGACATCATGGCTGGCATCCTCGACCAAGTCTTTAGGGACGGCTCGTATCCTCCCTGGTCACGCATCCAACGCACTTTGGGGATGTATCAGCCGGACGTAGGTGCCCTATTTTTTATTAGTGACCCAATGCGCGTTGCCAACCCTTTGCCCCGCGCCACCGTCAAAGCCAGAACCGTCGAGGCCGTCGCCGACTACAGCGCGACTCTTCGCCAAGTCCAGTCCGATGAGCACGTCATCGTCGAATATCGCTCTCCGTTTTCCGCTCGCAGCGCACTGCTCAAAGTGCCCAAATCCGCCATTGATGCCTACGCCCGCGGCGACTTGGACCTCGACGGCTTCCGCAAAAAGGCGGTGTGGGAAACGCAGTAGAGAGCTTGGGTCGCGGGCGATTCTTCCGCAATGGGGGAACTGTAGCGACAGATCCTATGGATGTCTTTGGCAAGGCGGCGGACAATCGCTATATTCGCCGCCATGCCTACCTCAACCGAAGCAGTTCTGCCCGACAAGGATACTTGTCGGGCGCTCTATCGCCAGATGCTGGTCATCCGCCGCTGCGAAGAGCAGCTTGCCCGGTCCTACCAAGCTGGTCTGATCCCCGGCGCCTGCCACACGTACGTCGGCGAGGAAGCTATCGCCACTGGCGTTTGCGCCCACCTCAACGACGATGACGCGGTTTTTAGCACGCATCGCGGCCACGGCCACGCCCTCGCCAAAGGCGTACCGCCCAAGGAGCTGCTCGCCGAGCTTTTCGGCAAAGCTACGGGCTGCTCGCAGGGGCGCGGTGGCTCCATGCACCTTTTCTCGCCGCAAGTGGGGATGATGGGCACCAGCGGCATCGTCGGTCCCTGCATCCTCCAAGCCGCTGGCGCTGGCTACTCCTTCAAACTCTTGGGCGTCCCCAAGGTCGGCGTGGCGTTCTTTGGCGATGGGGCGGTAGCCAACGGAGCTTTCCACGAGGGCATCAATCTGGCGACCAACTGGCAGTTGCCGGTGCTCTTCGTCTGCGAAAACAACCTCTATGCCACGGAAGTGGCCTTTGTCGATACTACTCGCAATCCGCAGGTGGCCAACCGCGCCGCAGCCTACGGACTGCCCGGCATTGCCGTCGATGGCAACGACGTAGCGGAGGTGTACGCGGTAGCTGGCGAAGCGATAACGCGTGCGCGCCAAGGCGATGGCCCGACCCTCATTGAGTGCAAGACCTACCGCACCCGGCCCCACGCCGAGGGAATGCGCGACGGGGGCTATCGCTCCACTGAAGAAATCGACGAGTGGAAGAAGCGCGATCCCATTCCGGCTTTCGCCCACCGGCTGCTAGAGGCAGGCCACGCCCGCCAAGAAGAACTCGACGCGGTCGCGGCGGACGTTACCGCGCTGGTTGCTGAGGCTTTGCAATTTGCCCACGACAGTCCATGGCCCGACCCGGCCACCGTGGCCGACCACGTCTTCAGCCAAAGGGGCGGCATGTAATGCCCGAACTCACGTATGTAGAAGCGGCGCGCCAAGCCCTAGCCGAGGAGATGGCGCGCGACGAGACCATTTTCGTCGTCGGCGAAGGCGTTGGTCCGCGCGGTGGCAACTTCAACACTACTACGGGTCTTTTCGACCTGTACGGGCCGGAGCGCCTGCGCGACACCCCGATATGCGAGCGCGGCTTTGTCGGTTTGTGCGCTGGCGCGGCCATGACCGGGACGCGGCCGGTTGTGGATTTCATGTTCTTGGACTTCATCCTCGATTCATTTGGCGAACTGGTCAACCAGATTGCCAAGATGCAGTACATGAGCAGCGGCCGCCTAAAAATGCCCATCGTCCTGCGCGGCTGCATTGGCGTCGGTGGCGCGGCCGCCACCCATCATTCGGGCAATTACTATCCGATCTTTACGCATCTGCCCGGTTTCAAGGTCGCAGTGCCGTCCAATCCGCACGACGCCAAGGGCCTGTTCAAGACGGCCCTGCGCGGCGATGATCCGGTGCTTTTCCTCGAACACAAGTCCTTGCTCAACACCCGAGGCGAAGTGCCAGAAGAGGAGTACTCCATTCCCTTTGGCCAAGCGGCCGTGTGTCGTCGCGGTGAGCATCTGACCGTCGTGGCTTTGACGACCATGGTGCCCGAGACGCTGCAAGTCGCCGAGGCCCTATCTGGCGAGGGCATCTCGGTCGAAGTGATTGACCCCCGCACTACGTCCCCCCTCGACATCGATACGGTGCTCGAATCCGTCCACCGGACGGGCCGCCTGCTGATCGCCGATGAGACCTTTGCCCCCTGCGGCATGGGCGCGGAAATCGCCGCCGCAGTGGTTGACCAAGCCTTCGACGACCTCGACGCGCCGGTGCGCCGCCTCAATGGCGCGCACGTACCCACGCCGTACAGCGCGCCCCTAGAGGCGGCGATTGCGCCCAATAGGGAAGACATAGAACGGGCCATTCGCGACCTGATGGCTGAGTAGGAGCAAGCGCATGGCCGAGCCAATCGCAATGCCCCGCTTGGGATGGACCATGGAGGAGGGCACGCTCGTCGAGTGGCTCAAAGCCGATGGCGATACAGTCGAGGCCGGCGAAATCCTCTTTACGGTGGAAAGCGACAAGGCCCTCAACGAGATCGAGACTTTTTCCAGCGGCATCCTGCGCATCCCCCCGGACGCGCCCCAACCCGGCGATACGGTGCCGGTGGGCACCCTGTTGGGCTATCTGTTGCAGCCCGGCGAGGAAATGCCGACTGCGCCACCTCCAACTCCTACCGCAGAGCCGGTTCCAACGCCTGCGGAACCCGCGACCGTAGCAAAACCAAAACTAGCCCCAACTCCTGCACCAGCTCGCTCCGCGGAGCCGACCATCAGCCCCCGCGCTCGGCGCGTGGCCTCGGAGCTTGGGGTGGAATGGCGCGTGCTTACGGGTAGCGGACGCACGGGCCGGATCGTCGAGCGCGACGTCCGCGCGGCTGCCGCCCGCAGCAGCCAAGCTGCCCCCGCGATCCTGACGACCGAAGCAGACGCAACCGAGTTAGTGACGTTGCGCCCGCGGCTCAAGGCGGAAGATGCACCAGCACCTGCCTATCACCACCTGATTGCCAAGCTAGCGGTCGTCGCCTTGGCAGATTACCCCCAGTTGAATGCCGCGGGGACCGAGGCTGTCCACCTCAGTCTCGCCGTAGATACGGGCGATGGTTTGGCGAGTCCAGTCATTCGCGACGCGCATACCAAGAACTGGGCCGAACTCGCGGCCGAGGCCCGCTTCCTAGCGCTTCAGGCGCGGCGGCACGTCTTAGGGCCGGAGGACATGCAGGGCGGCACCTTTGCCATCGCCAACCTCGGCATGTACGGAATCGACGCCTTTACTCCCATCCTCCGCCCTCCCTATCGCGCTGCCTTGGGACTGGGTCGCATTGCCGAGCGCCCGGCCGTGCGCGAGGGCCGCGTGGTGCCCCGGGCGTTGATATCTTTGAGCCTGACGGTTGAGAGCGAGTTGCTCGAAAATGGCGCAGCGCCCCGCTTCCTCGACCGCCTGCGATCCTTGATTGAGCGGCCCGAATTGGGACTGCAAGACTAGGCGCGTCCCTCACTTCAGCATCGTCTGCACGACCATGCGCGTCCCGTCAATCCGCACTTGTACCGCGCCGGTGTGGTCAGTGCGCAGCACTCGCGCTCCGTGCGCTGCGTAGCGCGCGACGATCTCTGGGGCCGGGTGCTTGAACTTGTTGCCTTCCCCCAACGACATCACCGCCACTGCGGGCGCGACCGCTTCGATAAAAAGTGGCTGCGACGAGGTGCGCGAGCCGTGGTGAGCCACCTTGAGCAAGCGCGCCTGCAGCCGCGGGCCCCAAGCGAGGATCGCCGGATCGGTTTCCTGCTCTACGTCGCCGGTGAAGAGCACGCGCACGGTTCCGTGCTGTAAGCTAAAGACCACCGAGCCGTTGTTGGGGCCAAAAGGGGTGTTGCCGTCTACATCGACAAAGTCCGCAGTCGGATGCAGGACCAGTCCCGCGACTTCGCCCAAACCCGCCAAGCTGTCACCCGCCGCGACCCGATGGTAGCGCACGCCCCGCTCGGCGATCAGTTCTTGCAAACGCCGCGCGGTCCACGAGTCATAGACTTGCCCGCTGTCGAGAAAGTGGCCGACTTCCATTTGCTCCAACAGGGCTACCAGTCCGCCGATGTGGTCGTTGTGCGAATGCGAGGCTACGACGACATCGACCCGCCGGACGCCCGTGTAGCGCAAGAAAGGCAACAGCACTTGTTCGCCGCAGTCGAAGTATGCGCTGCGCTCGCCGCCATCGACGACCATGGTTTTGCCGTTGGGGAAATGCACAAACGCTGCGTCGCCTTGCCCCACGTCCAAAAAGACGATCTCCAAGTCGCGGGAGCGGAGCGCGTAGGTCCACACTGCGACGTTGAGCCAGATGAGCGACGCGAAAATGGCGGCTTTACACGCCCACGGCCTATGGGGCAACAGCGGGCCGAGCAGGCAGAGGGCGGCGGCCACTGCGACGAAGAGTACCCCCGGCCGCGGCACGACCACGGATGTAAAGGGCAGCGAGGCCCACCACGAGACTAGCTCGATCAGCCCCACGAGGACTAGGTAATTGGTGGCATTGAACGCGGTGGTGATCCAAGGCAAAATCCACCCCGTCAACGCGGCCAGCAGACCCAAGCCCACGGCGAGCGCCAAGAGTGGCACGACTACTAGATTAGCCACCACGGCTCCCAATGCTAACTGCTGAAAGGAATAGGCGATTAAAGGTCCGGTGCCGAGCTGGGCCCCTAGCGAGGCGCATAGGGGGATGACAACCCAGCGGCCGATCCGGCTATCAGCGCGTTGAGAGGCCGTAGGGAAAAGCGAGGCGAGCGGCCCGTGCAAGGCGACGATGGCCCACGTCGCGCCAAAGGAGAGCTGGAAGCTAAGGCTCCACGGACTCTCTGGCCATATCACCAAGATCACTAGTGCCGCCAGCCCAAGGGTGTTGTAGATGTCACCCTGCCGCCGCAGCACCCGTCCCAACAGCACCACCGCTCCCATCATCACCGACCGCACCACTGGCACCTGCGCTCCGGTTGCGAGGGCATAGAGCGCCAGTGCGGCGATTGTGGCTGCGGAGCTCGACCGGTCGGCGAGCCGCAGGAGACGGAAGCCGAAGAAGAAAAATCCGCCTACCATCCCGACGTGGAGTCCGCTGACCACGAGCGCATGCGCCAACCCGGTGCTGCGAAACGCAGTGCGCACCTCCTCGGGAATTCGCCGCTTCTCTCCCAAGAGTACGCCCAACAACAGCCCGGCCGGTGCGCCTGAGAGGTTGCGCTCAATGCTCTGGCGCACGGCGCGTCTGAAGGGCAACACCACACCCTCGTACAGCCAGTGTCCAGGCAAGCGCTCCACGGAAACGACCTGATCGGGTTTGCCGACGAAAAGCGTGCCGTAGATGTCCTGCTGGGCCAAAAAGGCTCGGTAGTCGAAGGCACCAGGATTCCGCACTGCACGGGGCCGTTGCAGCCTCCCGCGCAGGGACACGCGGTCGCCGTAATCGGCGGGCAAGTACGCGTCTTTTACTGTGACTAGCACTTGCCCGCTCAAGTGGTAGATGGCGCTGTCGGTGACTACCTGTTCCAGCTCTATGGCAAAGTGTACTCGCTCGTCGCTGCGCTCTGGTTCTTGGACGATGCGCCCGGTGACCACGCCGCGCTGGCCAAAGACCTCGAGCTCGACTAGGTGCGGCAAAGGGGACAGGGCTGTGTCGATGTGGTAACGCAGCGCACCTAACAGGACGACGACCACCCACACCATCCAACCCGTCCAACGCGCCTTGCGATAGAAGCCTGTGGTTGCGCCGGCAAGGGCTAAGCCGCTCAGGACCGTCGCTGCGGCTAGGTCTATCTCCACAGTCTGCCCTAGGAAAATGCCGCTTCCGAAACCGAGGGCCGTCCACAGCGCGGGCCGCCGGAGCGTCTTTTTGCTCGCAGACATACCAAGTCTAACGGCAAAAATCGTTCCAACTCGACGGGACGTTGGCGAGTCTGTATGCTAAAGCGGAGAGAAGAAGAGAAAGTTTTGACGAAGGAAGATTAGATGACCAATCCCATAGCTAAATTACGCGGCAAAGAACGCCGCTATTTGCGCGGTTTAGGCAACGCGCTGCGCCCGACCGTGTATTTGGGCAAAGAAGGGCTTTCCGCTGCCGTTATCCGTTCGCTCAATGAAGCCTATTCCAACAGCGAGTTGGTCAAGGTGCGCTGCGAGCGCAACAGCCCCCTCGACCGCCGCGAAGCCGGTGAGCAGCTTGCCGCCGCTACCGAGTCACACCTAGTGCAAGTCTTGGGCAACACGCTGCTCCTCTACCGTCCCGATCCCGATGATCCCCAAATCTCGCTGCCCGAATAGAGGCGCAGGCTTTCGTTGAGAAGCGAGAAATATCACTTTGAAACCTAGACGCGCGTTGATCACCGGCGGAGCCAGCGGCTTTGGCCTAGGCACCGCCAAGGCCCTGCTCGCCCAGGGTGCCCAGGTCGCCATCGCCGATATCGATGGCGAGAAACTACGGACAGCAGCCGACGAATTGCACAGCGATCGCGTGTTGCCCCTAGTGCTCGATGTCACCTCGCCGACATCCGTCCAACAGACCGTAGCCGCCTGCCAAACGCACTTTGGGGGCTTGGACATTCTCGTCAATTCCGCCGGCGTCATCCACTTCGGCTCCTTGGCAGAAACCACCGAAGCGGATTGGGATAGGGTCATCGACATTGACCTCAAGGGGGTTTTCCTCTGCTGCCAGGCCGCTGCCCCGCTTTTGCGCCAGAGCGGTCGGCGCGGTCGCATCGTCAATATCGGCTCGGATGTGTCCAAGATCGGCTTCCCGCTGATTGCCTCCTATTGCGCCGCCAAGGCCGGAGTCGTCGGCCTGAGCAAGGCGCTGGCCGGCGAACTAGCCTCCGACGGTGTCACCGTCAACTGCGTCTGTCCGGTCGGCGTCTCGACCACCGGCATGGGCCAGGAGGTGCTCGCCTACAAACGACAGGCGACCGGCGCGACCAATGAAGCGATCCTCGCTGCGACAGCGGCGGACATCCCGCTCGGCCGCAACCCCACCCAAGACGATGTCGTCAACGCCATTCTGTTTTTCCTCGCCGAAGAGTCGTCCTTTTTGACCGGAGTCGCGCTCGATGTCGATGGCGGTCTGCTCAGCACCTCGACCCTGCCCGGCGTTACCGATGGCCAGTAAAGGGAAGTGCTAGTTCCGCAAATGAAAAAAGAAGGGAAACTTTGACGGATGCGATGGCTTACACCATCCATTTAGAACGTCGTGCTGAACGAGAATTTCGGAGGCTGCCACGAGAAGCTACCAGACGCATCGATGCTGTGTTCCGTCAATTAGCAAGTAATCCACGTCCAGATGGCGTCGTTAAACTTTCAGGTCGGACAGCTTCTGGTTGGCGGGTATGTGTCGGGGAGTACCGCATCCTCTATCAAATAGATCGACGGCAGGAACCGCGTTGATGTTTATCGAATAAAACATCGTCGGGAAGCCTACCGTCAATAACAAATTGATTGTCGCGGGGCGACTTTTCGAGGCCCTCTCAGTTGCTCCCATCGCCGCTAGCAACCACGACGAACGTACCTTCCACCACATTGTTCGTCTCATTGGTCTCACGAAGATCGTCAGCCCGGTCGAGAACGAACTCGTAGCGATAGGTCCCCGGTTCAGGCGGCTTGAAACCTATTTGATACCACAAAGTAGAATCCATGATCTTATAATGAAGCATCTCGGGAGAAGGGGGCTCTTGGTAAACCTTGGCAGGATCCGCTTGATAAACCTTGATAGGACCCGGTACGTAATCAAAAAATTCTCTCTCTCCATCGACGAACAGTTCAACATGGAATGATTTTTTCGGAATAGCAGTAAGCCCTCTGTTGTCGTAGAACGCCTTAAAGACCACCGTGTTACCCACTTCGATCTTTTCAGGCTCGACTATGACTCCAACAGCATTCAAGTCGTAGTTTCCCGGAGGAGCCGAAACGATTCTTCCCGTCGATTGACAGGACAGAATAGAAAAGAGTAGTACGGCATAGCAAGTATAGCGCATATCTATCTCCTTACGTAGGGGCGAATCTGCGTTCGTCCATTGGGAAGTCCTTTAGACATTATACATTATCCGGAATAGAGAGCCAAACCGTCTAGGATGCCAAATCGGTTCTCACCCCTTCCATGCCTGAGCAAAAATGCCGAGTGAGCCGGGCGCGTACCCGGCGTAGTGGTTGTTGAAAAACACGTACGCGGGCTGCTCCGGCGCAGCCTGTGCCAACTCCCGCACCTGCCGCGCCCACTGCTGGGTCTCAGCGGCGCGGTCCCAGACGAGGCGATCCCAATGTCGTTCCTGTTCGCCCTTGCGAATTCGCTCCTCGACGTAGGCGTCCATCTTTTTGCGGTCGCCCAAAAAGCGCACGTAGAGGAAGTCGGCGGTTACTGGATTGCTCCGTTCGACGGTGTCCGCTAAGCCCGGCATGGTGTAGTAGTTGTTCAGCACCAGCGCCACTCCGTGTTCGCGCAGCAGGTCTAACAGTTCCGCCCGCAGCCAACTCCCGTTGCGCACTTCCACCGCAAAGCGGAACTCGCCCGTAGGAAGCTGCGGCAAAAACTCCGCTAGGCGCTCGGTGAACGCACTGCCGTACTCGTTTTCGTGCGCGTCCTGGCCCCGCGCAATGTATGGAAACTGCATCAGCAGCGGCCCCAATCGCTCGCCGAGTGGAGCCATCGCGTCGAGGAATTCCTCCATTTCCCCCATGCAGTCCACGAGCATTTTTTCGTGGCTGATCACGCGGGGAATTTTGGCGGTAAAGCAAAAGTGCGGAGGCGTCCGCCGCAGCCATCCTTCGATCGCTCTTGGCGTTGGTACTCGGTACCACGTCGAGTCGATCTCCACACTTTTGAAGACCTTAGCATAGTGCTCGATGTAATCGGCCGCGGCGCAGCCCTCTGGGTAGATCAGCCCTTCCCAATCCTCATTCGACCAACTCGTCGTCCCCAAAAAGAGTTGCGCGGGCAGCCCCTCTTGCACTTGCTGCATCCGCTCGACGTGCCGGGGCTTAGCCGGTGGCATAATTTCGGAGAAAAGGTCCTGTTGTTCTGCCACGATTTGCTCCATAAAAAAGAGGGCGCGGCACCTACCGCACCCTCGCAATTACCGACGAATATCCTGTATGCGCTATGCTTTCTCCCGCACCATCTTCACCACCTGTTCCTTCCCCACTAGCTGCACGAGCGAACCAAATCGCGGCCCCCGCTCCTGCCCGAGTACCACCTCGTAAAACATCCGAAACAACTCCTTGGGAGGGATTTCGGCCTCGCGGGCCAAGTCGAATGGAATGGCCTGCAATTCTTCCTCGGTGGCCCCATTGGCCGCGTTCAGCCGCTCGGCCAACTGTCCTAGGAGTGCTCGCTCCTCGTCTGTAGGCGGACGAAATTGTTTGTTCGGCAGCACCACGTCTCGGTAGTAGTTAAGACCCTTCTCCACCAGTGCCTGTGTTACCTGCGGATAAGTAGAAGCCTGCGCGTCGTAGCGCGCCAGATATTCCTCCAACACTCCGACCGAATCCACTCCTAGGGCTGCGATCAGATTGTTGACTGTCGAGAAGTTGACTTGGGACGCGTACTCGGGCACGACTGCGCCGCGGTCGCCGATATGCCACAGGGCCTGTTCGGGGCGCTGCTCTTCTTCTACATCGGGATAGCTCCGCAGCTCATCGAGATAGTCGTCAACGCACTTGGGGACGATGTCCCAGTGCAGCCGCTTGGCTCGCTTGGGATTTTGGAATAAGAAAAAGAGTAGGGATTCTATTGGCGCGTACTTCTTCCACGCGTCTACTGTCACTCCCATGCGGCCGGCGCTGCTCGCCAACCCTCGCCCTTCCTCGTCGAGAAAAAACTCGTAGCACAAGCCGACCGGCGGCTGCTTGCCCATCAGGCGCACGATGCGAGAGGACTGGCGCACGGAGTCGACGAGGTCTTTGCCGTACATTTCATAATCAACCTCGTAGGTGTACCAGCGCAGTGCCCAATCGACTTTCCAGCCCACCTTGGCCTTGCCGCCGAGCACCGACTGTTCACCGCTCTCGCCGCACCCAGTGTAGTGGCCGGTGTCGAGGCTGGTTGTTGAGCTTGCCGAAACGCCGCAGGTGAAGCTCACGGTGCCCCGGCTGGGGTGGTAGGCGGTGACTTGCGTGGCCATGATCGAGCCGCAGTTGGTACAAATCGGGAAGAAGGGCGACCAGTGCTGGCGGTTTTGTTCCCGCAGCGTGGGTACGATGATTTGGCGCACCTCTTCGGCTTTGTCTAGGAGCACCGATAGCCCTTCGTCGAAGTCTCCGCGCACGTAGGCCGCACGCGAGCTTTGGAATTCGTAGTCGAAGCCAGACGCGTCGAAAAACTCGCACAGCTTGGCGTTCATGTGATCGCTGTAACTCTTATAGCGACCAAAGGGGTCTGGGACGGCGTGTAGGGGTTTGCCGAGGTGGGCGGCGAGCATGTCAGGATTCGGCAAGTTGCTAGGCACCTTGCGCAGGCCATCCATGTCGTCGCTGAAGCAGAGTAGGCGGGTCTTTAAGCCGTAGAGATACTCGCAGGCGTTGCGCACCCAAGAGGTGCGGACGCCTTCGGAAAAGTGACCTAGATGGGGGAAGCCGCTGGGGCCAAAGCCGGTCTCGAATAGTACCGGGCGGTCTTCGCTGGGCTGGCGCTGCTTGACAATCTGTGCCGCCTCTTGGAAGGGCCAAGCCCGATGCGTACTGGTCTGGTTCCTCTCCATGTGACCTGATCAGTATGAGGCTTATCGAGACGGCGCTTGAGTGAGCGTGCGGCGTCTCAGCGATTGCGGAAAGTGATGCGTCCGCGGCTCAAATCATAGGGCGAAAGGGCCACGGTGACCTGGTCGCCCGGAAGCACGCGAATGTAGTACTTGCGCATCTTGCCGGAAACGTGGGCCATAATCTCGTGGTTATTTTCCATTTCGCACTTGAAGTAGCCGTTGGGCAGGGCCTCTTTGACCACTGCTTGGACTTCGATCGCTTCTTCTTTGGCCATTGCTCTCGCCTAAAGGAGATGGTGGCGGCGTTCTCCGCGCCACGGAAAAAGCAGCCGCTAGAGCGGCTTGCAAAGAATGTTAAGAGTACGCTTTGACTGAGCAAAAGTCAAACTCATTCGACCAAGTAATTCACATCGTACGAGGCGTGTTTGACTGCCTCGATCGTCGCTAGATGAGGGGCTAGCTGCTGGACTCTGCCGTAGTATTGGACGGCTTCTGCATATCGCTCGGTCTTTTCGCAGATCATGCCGAGGTTGTGCAGGGCTGGGATGTGATCGCCGGACAGCGCGATGACCTGCCTAAAGGCCGCTTCGGCCTCGACGAGCTTGCCGAGGCCGAGGTGGGCGAGGCCCTTGGCGAAGAACATGCTCTCGTTGTCTTGCTCGTACTCGACGGCCTTGGCCAGCACGGCGAGCGCCAACTTGGGCTGTTGGGCTTGCAGCCGCACGAGCCCGAGGCTGTAGTAAGCGCGGGCTAGGGCGCGGCGCGCACCGCGATATGTAAAATCGACCTGCAACAGGGTCTCTAGGTGTTCGATGGACTTTTTGAAGTCGCCGACCTTGTGATATGCCACGGCCATGTTGAAGCGGGCGTTGACGTGATCGGGCTGGATTGAGATGACTTTTTCTAGGTATTCGATACCCTCGGCTTGACGCTCGGTGCGGCAGAGCAAGGTCCCTAGCCCAGCCATGGCTTCGACCATCAGCGAATCTAGCCGCAGAGCCTCCTTGTAGTGGTGTTCGGCTTCGCGGTCGTATCCTTGGACGTGGAGAATGACCGCGAGGTTGCAGTGTGCCTCGGCATAGTCGGGGTCGAGCTGCAATGCCTCGAGCAGCAGCCTTTTGGCCTCGTACTTTTGCCCGTCGTCAAAGTACGCGTTAGCGAGGAGAACGCGCAGCTGCGGGTTGTAGGGTTCGATGGTGACCTTGGCGTTGAGATAGCGGATTTTCTCTTTGGCCCAGAGGTTGTACCCCCGCTTGTCTTGGCGCTGAGCCTGGCCCTCGCTGCACAGCAAGGACAGCAATAGAAATAAGAGCACGGGCTTCATGGTTGGAATTTCTGAATCCGATCGTTGAACGTATCGGCCACGTAAATGAATCCCTCGGCATCGCGGGCGATGCCGCCGGCTACGACCTCGCGCTCGCCCTCTTCGCCAGTAGCCATATCGACGACAACTTGGATGCGGCCTGTGAAGCGGAACTGATCGTCCTCTTCGCCCTCTTCGCCCCAGCGCGTCAGGTAGTGCCCTCGCTGGAACACCTCAATGCGGCTGTGGCCGGCATTGACCACGAAAGCGCGGTCGGCGGCTTCATCGACGGCAAAATCGGTGGGCCGCAACAAAAGCCCGTTGCCGCGATCCTGATGCGATTTGGGATCGCGGCCAATGACGCGGCTGGCCGTGGCGCGCTGTGGGTCGTCGTACACGACTAGGCGGGGTGACTGCCAGTCATCAGCGCGCAGGGCCAATGGCTCGATCAGCGCGGCGAAGCGCCCTTGCCAAAGTCGCAGACTAGCCACCAGCAGGGCTGGGATGGCGTACTGGATCTGCTGTTCGCCTGCTTGGTCGAATAGCTGCAATTGGCTGATGCTTTCGACGTAGATGGCATCGCTGTCGACGACAATGTGGCGGGCGAACAGCCCGGCTAGCGGACGCGTCCACAGCAGCCGACCGTCTGGGGCGAATTTTGCCCAAAAGGCCTCTGGCTTCTGGCTTGGGCGGTGCAGGTTGTACACCACGTAGAGATGATCTTCGTCATCGAGGGCCAGTGCTGGCCCGTCCAATGCGCTCGTTTCCATACAGGCCAGTGGCTCAGTAGTATAGACCCATGCGTCTAAGGAGCGGCCCGCGTGGTCAAAGCGCTCGACGCGCCCCCTGCCCGCGCCGACGACAAAGACCGTGCCGTTGCGGCTGATGGCCAGCCGCGTGGGGGTCGTACCCTCGGCTAGTGCCCAGCTTGCGACGCGGCGGTGGAACCGGCCTGCGGCAGTCGTGCTGATTAGCTCGTGTACGGTCTCGTCCTCGCCGTAGAAGCTGGCGATCCGGTAGCGGTACTGCGTGTTGGCCAACAGGCCGACGTCTGTATAGGTGGTGTCGGCCGCGGATTCCACGCGCGCTATGGCCGCGAACTCGCTCCCTGCGGCGCGCTGGATTTCACCGTAGAGAAAGCCTGATGAAGGCACTGGGTGCCAGACCAAGTGCGCGGCAGCCTCCTCACTGGAGAAGGTCGCTTTGAGCATGGGGGGATCCGCAAGCCAAGGCGGGACCTTCTTACCGGCGAAGGGACCAACGCAGGCGACGAGCGCTGCGGCGAGGCAAAAAAAGAGTTTATTCATAGCGCCAAATAGATAGGCCCGCCCTCCCGCAATGTCAAGAAATATGAGGAGCGATCTATTCACCGCGCGGTTTGGGGTTTAATGGTGCAGGTGGGACAGACGCGCCGCAGGTGTTCGCGCCGCACCTGCCACAGGTCGTGGGCCTTCACCAATTCGCATTCGGCCTGCCCGACCTTGCCCCGCCGCTGCAACTTCCTCCGGTCGAGTGTTGAGTCCAGCTTGTGGGTTGGGACCGGGCAGGGGCCATTGCGAAAGGCCAGCCCCAAGATCTCGTCCGCGGTCCCATCCTCGCGCACGATGCGGTCTGGAATTGCAAAAGATTCAATGCAGCCGCAGGGCACGGACATCTCGGCCACGTGATAGGCCGTGCTCGTATCGTGCGTCGTGCCCAGCGCGAGGATGTAGCCGCCGCCGTGCACCAATTTGCCGATCGGGCTATCTGGGGCCCAGATGCCGGCTTCGAGGTGTCCGTGGCAATAGTCGCTGGCTCGCGGCCCAATCGCCGCCACTGCGTGAGTGGGATGCATGCTGCGCTCGGCCTCTGTGCGCCGCCACAGCGCGTCTGGAATCGCGCCATTGGTGGTGGGTGTGGTCAGTCGGTTGAAGACTTTCGCCGCACGGTGGTTGAACGAAGGTGCCAGCAGAGTTCCTCGCTTGCCGACCGCCTGCAAGAGCGCATCGACGACGGTTTCAGCGCCGCCCTCGACAAAGCCGATGGCCGACAGGGAGCTGTGGACCATCAAATCCATGCCTGGGGTGACACCCAAGCGGCGCAAATCCTTCACTAGTTCCTTGCGGCCGATCATCTTGGCCGGGTCGGTCAACGCGGCATAGCCCAATTCAGCGTGTGCTGCGAAGTAATCGTGCACCCGCTTGACGGTGACGGGCCCTTCCGTCCGCGGTCCGGCTGGATAGTCGGCTTCCTCGCAGGCAATGCGCTCGGCGATTTCGCCCAGATTCCGGCGTCCGTCGGCCCAAAACAGTGCCCACGGCGATAGCTGTGCAGCCGAGATGCGCGCATTGATCGCGGCTGGCGCGTTTTCGCCGGTCGGTGAGAGCACTGCCGTGCGCCGAGGCACCAGCCGCGCTTGGGCTGTGCGCCGCGCTTGCTTGTCCGGTAGCGCGGTTTCGGCTGCGGCGGTCGCCACTTGCCGCTCGCTTTCGTCCATGGCCTCCAAGATCTCGCGCCGACTGCCCCCCCAGAGCCAGCGCGCCAGCCGTCGCACGCTGCGGCTGTGTGCCTCGCGCACGTACTCGGCCTCGGCTCGAGGCCGCTTTTTCTTGTGTAATACGGAGAGGAAGTGCTGGGTCTCGGTGCGGATCAGCTCCCCCACCTCGCGGCTGCCCATGTCGGCCAAGTAGTACAGATAGGCCGCCATCGAGGCCGCGCAGGTCTCCAGCCCTCGCGGGCTGAGCAGTGCTTCCACGTCGGCCGAAGAGTGGTAGGCGTCAAAGCCGCGCCCGCTCTTGCTGTGATGCGTGGTGATCCAAGGACAGGGAAATCCGTACTGAGGATCGCCGATCAAGGTGTCAGCCGTCGACATGAACCTTTCTAGATGCACTCGATAGCCAGGCTTGTGTTGCCGCACTCCGGCCCGCAAAATAGTCTCGCCGACTCGGTCGACGAAACCCGCCGACATGGGGATCGTCGCGTGCCACTCCAGCCGGCTTTCGCAGACAGGAGGCCGGGAGCCAACCGAGTCGATACACACGCCGGCCAACGGAGTCTGCAAGCGCCGCACCCTTTCTAGATAGGCGAAAAATCCGTAGCACTCATAGGCGTTGAGCAGGCGAATGGTGCGCTTGGGGCGCGCGAGTTTTCCCGCGCGGATAAGCCCTTCGATCACGCGGGCTATCTCTAGGGTAGTGGCCACGCCCGAAGCGTTGTCTATGGCCCCTGGCTCGCCGCTGTGCGCGATGGCCCACACTTCGTCCTGCGGATCACCTGCTCCCTTGATGACGCCGCTGACCACGTCGTGGCTGCCGACGTATTTGCGGATATCGGCTCTTACGTGCAGGGTTAGAGGACCGTGCTTCTGCGCTAGCCGCCGCAGTCGCTTCCCTTGCTGCTCAGAGATCACAAAGCCCACCAACCGCGCTGTCGCATGAGCTAGGGGTATTGCACCCCATCCGAATTTGGTCCACGCGACTGCGTTGGGCAGGTTGGGCACCGGCCGGTCGGCGATGACTGCGGTGGCTCCCTTAGCGGCTAAAAGACCGAGGTTAGAGCGCGGGTCTAGCTTGGTCAGCACAATCGCACCAGCAAGTCCGTCGGTTGGCTGGCGTTGGATGTCTTCGACTTGATCGAGAATCACGAGCCGCAGTCGCAGGCCGCTTGCCGGGGTCGCTGCGCTCCACTGGATGACGTGCCAGGGGTTCTCCTGCCAATCCAGCACCCGTTTGGCGAGCGGGTGTACCACATCCACAGTCGCGCCCACCACATCGGCGGCCTCGCGGATGATCCACCGGCCCGACCCAATCCGCCCTCCGGTCTGGATGGACTCGACCTCCACGCGCGCGCCAGCGGCCTCATAGCGGCTCGTTAGCGTGGCTGTCGTTTCGCCGAAGCGATCAAACGAATTCCACCGATCGGTCTGTACAACGTCTCGCACCGCCGCCATCATCTCCCGCCCATTCGCCTGCTGCAATATTAGCGGCAAGGTTTGGCGACAGAGCCGCTGCAATGATTTCGCGCTAGGCATGGTCTCCTCCTTTTTTGCTACTAATAAAGGTCGGCGCGTGGATTGGAACAAAAAAGCGGGGAGCTAGCGGACGAAAAGTCCACCAGCTCCCCGCTGGCCGCGCGCGGTGTGCGATGCTTATTTAGTTAAGATCGAGGACCTCCTCTAGCGCCTCGATCTCTTGCAGGTCGAGGTCGATATCTTCTAAGAGATCGCCGTCGCGCTGGCGGTAGAACTCCTCGCGCCGCCGTCGCTTGCGCGCATAGGGGGTCTCAATGTTGTAGAGCCGGCAGAGCCGGCTGAAACTGCCCGGGGCGATACCCAGCGCGCGGCTGGCTTCTTGGTTGCTCGCGTAAATGCGTGCCGCGCGCTTGATGCGTTCTGGCTCGATTTTGCGCATGAGTTGTTTTCTCTCCAGATCTTCATTTGGTGCGAAGTTCGACGAAATTCAACGAAAAAAGCCGCAGCATTTTTGCGCCGCAGCCATCAAAAAAGCCGCTGGAAAGCGGCTGTATCGAAATCGATGTATCGCCGGTTTCCGGGACGCAAAAGTGCCCTCCTTCTCGAAAGCGCTGTCCCGAAAACCCCGTGGGAAAATCCCTGCACGCGCAATCAATCGCCTAAGACGATGCGAATGCGAGGTAAGTTCCCGATTCGGCTGTGCGTTTTAGCCAGCCGATGCACGCAACCTGAAGAGTCGTGCGTGTATCCTAGGGATTGGGACGAACGCGCAACGCGCGGATGCTGTTCGTAGCCCGCATATTTGGGACCGTATGGCCGCCCCCATCGGGGAGTCGGCTCCTGAGAGTACTACACGAGAATCGACGTGCGAAGAGAATCATTATATGAGGCCCTCCTCTCATGGTGATGTGCAATTTGTTTTGCACGATTTTTGACTGCCTCTTAGTTTCACTTTCAAGGTGATATATTGTCAAGGAAAAAATGCCTAAGAATAGAAAAAAAAGAACTTTACGTCATTTTCTGAATATCTCTTGATTAATCTGCATATTTATCAATCAATCTGCGTCAAATGGCGCGAATCCCCTAACGACTAAGGAGACCATTATGTATTCGATTGGTTTAGCCATGCGGCTGCGACCCAATGCGTACGCCGAGTACAAACAGGCCCACGACGACCTGTGGCCCGAAATCGCCGACAGCATGACCGACAACGAGGTCAGCATGGCCATCTACCGCTTGGACGAATACCTCATCATCCACGCGGTCGCCCCCACCGAGGAAGACTGGCTCAAGAGCCGTCAAGTGCCCATCCTAGAAGAGTGGTACGACTATATGGCCCAGTTGTTGGAGACCGACGCCGAAGGGGAGATCATCTTCGAGGAGCTGCCTGAAGCCTTTGCCTTCGGCATGTTCAAGGAAGCGTGAACGCTAGGCCGCTTCCACCGGGTTTTGCAGTCGGCCGATCTGGTCTATTTCCACGATTACCTCGTCGCCGGCGGTAAGCCATACAGGCGGTTTGCGCGCAAAACCCACGCCCTGCGGGGTGCCGGTGAGGATGACCGTGCCTGGCAGCAAAGTCGTATCTTCGCTGAGGAATTCGATCAGTTCGGCGACCGTGAAAATCATGTCGCCGGTGGTGTGGTCCTGCATGGTCGCGCCGTTGAGGATCGTGCGGATGCCGAGGGTTTGTGGGTCGGGGATTTCATCGGCTGTGACTAGCACCGGCCCCAAAGGGCAAAAGGTGTCAAAGCCCTTGCCGCGGATCCACTGGCCGCCACCGCCGTGGAGCTGCCACTTGCGGGCCGAGACGTCGTTGGCGCACGTGTATCCAAGCACATAGCTGAGGGCATCGGCTCGCGCCACATTGCGGGCGGCCTTGCCGATCACCACCGCGAGCTCGCACTCGTAGTCAACTTCCGGGCCGCGGCGACAGCAGGCTGGCAGCAGGATCGGGTCGCCCGGGCCGCAGACCGCGCTCGTGGGCTTGGCAAAGACGACGGGCTGCTCGGGCGGCTCGAGGCCGGATTCGGCCGCGTGCTCGCGGTAGTTTAACCCAATGCAGAAAATGTTGGTCGGATCGAGCGGGGCGAGCAGTCTTTTGACGGCCACCTGTTCGCCCGTGGGCGCTAGTTCTGCGAAGAGATCGCCGGCGAGTACGGAGGCTTGGCCCCCCTCGGCTTCGAGGCCCCAACGGACGGCGTCGTCAGCGTCGATAAAGCGGATGATGCGCATGTTTTTCTCCTTTGTTTTTCCACCATTTGCACAAACCTTAAGGCAGGGCTAGCAGCCCGTCAAATGACCTTGACGCTCAGAGTGGGGCCGCCTATTTTCCCCATTCTTAAAATATTAGATCCAACGCGAGGAAAAAAGCGTGTCCCAAAACGTCAGCGAAGAACACGTACGCAAAATAGTCGAAGAAGTGGTGCAGCGCGTCGTCAGCGGCGGAGACGGCAGCGGGAGTGGGGACACCGGTGTCTTCGCGACGGTTGACGCGGCCGTCCAAGGCGCTATTCGCGCCCAGCAGCAGTTGGTGGCCTTGTCACTGGAGGAGCGCAAAAAGATCGTCGAGGCCCTCCGGCAGACGGCGCACGTCCACGCCGAGGAATTTTCGCGGCGGGCCTTGGCCGAGACGGGCATGGGGCGGTTGGAAGACAAAATCATCAAGCACCAAGTCGCGGCCGACACGACGCCCGGCGTCGAAGACCTAGAGGCCACTTCGTGGACTGGTGACCACGGGCTGACCGTGGTTGAAATGGCTCCTTACGGGGTCATCGGCGCGGTCACCCCATCGACCCATCCCGTGCCGACGATGGTCAACAACGCCATTTGCATTGTCGCCGCGGGCAACTCGGTCGTCTTCAACGTGCATCCGGCGGGCAGAAAGGTCTCCATGTTCGCGGTGGGCTTGATCAATCAGGCCATCGTCGCAGTTGGCGGACCGGCCAACTTGGTGACCGCGGTCGAAACGCCGACCATTGAGACGGCCAGCGAATTGTTCAATCACCCAGATATCCGCCTGCTGCTGGTCACAGGCGGGCCAGGCGTGGCCAAGGCCGCGATGGGTAGCCCCAAAAAGGCCATCGTCGCCGGCCCGGGCAATCCGCCGGTGGTCGTCGATGAAACGGCCGATTTGGCCAAGGCCGCGCGCGACATCATCGACGGGGGAGGCTTTGACAACAACATTCTCTGCATCGGCGAGAAGCAGGTCTTTGCCGTCACTTCCATTGCCGACGAGCTCAAGCGGCTGATGGTCCAATACAATGCGTATGAACTCGACACGCGGCAGATCGAGGCGCTCGCACAGGTGGCCTTTGTCGAAGGGCCGGACGGGCATCTCGTAGCCAACCGCGAATTGGTGGGGCGCGACGCCGCCGTGTTGGGCGAGCGCATCGGCCTCCGGCTCGACTCGTCGCTGCGCATGCTCATTGGCGAGACCGACGCCAACCACGTCTTCGTGCGCGAGGAGCAGATGATGCCTTTTCTGCCGATCGTGCGGATGCCCAACGTCGACCAAGCCATCCGCGAGGCCGTCATCTCCGAGCACGGCTACGGGCACACGGCCGTGATCCATTCGCGCAACATCGAAAACATGCACAACATGGCCTGCGCCGTGGATACCACCATTTTCGTCAAGAACGGTCCTTCCTACGCCGGGGTTGGCTTGGGCGGCGAGGGGTTTGGGACGTACTCGATTGCCGGGCCTACGGGCGAGGGGCTGACGTCGCCGCGCACCTTTACCCGCCAGCGCCGCTGCGCTCTCGTGGACTACTTCCGCATCACCTGATGCTCTTGGGCCAAGTCAAAGGGCATCTGGTTTCCACGGCCAAGGTCCCGAGCCTGCACGGCAAGAAGCTCTTAGTCGTCGAAATCGCGTCGGTGCGCGAGCACGGTCTGGTGCTGACAGGGCGGGATATGGTTTGCATCGACGCGGTGCAAGCGGGCAAGGGCGAGTTGGTGATTTTGGTGCAGGGCAGTTCGTCGCGGATCGCCCCGAACTTGGGCGATGTGCCGACCGACGCGGTAATCGTCGGGATTGTCGATTCGCTACAGGCTATGGGTAAGGACTTCGACTGTCGGCAACTGAGCCGCGAAGGGTAGGCGATGAACGTTGCACCAGCGGCTGGATTGGACCGCAAGCAGATTGAGGCGCTGGTGCGTCGGGTGGTGTACGATCACCTGCCCGATGCTCAGCTAGAGCAGGCACCCTCAGCTCCGAGGCTGGTCGTCAATATGTCCGCCCGCCACGTCCACCTCAATCGAGAGGCGCTGGACGCGCTCTTTGGCGCGGGTGCCGAGCTGACCGTGCAGAAGGCCCTGTACCAGGAAAGCGCTTTTGCCGCCGAGCAGACGGTGTCGGTTTTTGGCCCGCGCAAGCAGGTGATTCCCAGTGTGCGAATCCTCGGCCCATTGCGCGATTACAACCAGGTGGAGTTGGCCTTTACGGACGCCCGCTATTTGGGCATTGACGCGCCGGTGCGGCTCAGCGGCAACATCGAGGGGACGCCGGGCTGCTACTTGGTGGGGCCAGCTGGGGGGCTGGAATTGGATCACGGGGTGATTCGGGCCGCCCGCCACGTGCATTTAAACCCGGAAGAGGCCGCGTACTACGGAGTCGGGCCGGGAGACTTGCTGCGGCTGGTAGTAGAAGGCGATCAGGGCGGGGTGCTGGAAGGGTTGATCTGCCGAGTCAGCGAGCGCGAACGCCTAGAAGTTCACATCGATACGGACGAGGGCAATGCGATTGATTTGGTACACGCCCGCAAGGTATATTTAGAGCGTTGAAACGCAAAAATCCGCACAATTACTTCAGGAGGTAAGGGATGTCGGATGCAATAGGCATGGTAGAAACCGTGGGGCTAGTCGGGGTCGTCGAGGCCGGCGACGCCATGGCCAAGGCCGCTAGCGTACAGCTTTTGGGCTGGGACCGAGTCGGCTCTGGCTTGGTGACTGTGTTTTGCGCGGGCGATGTGGCGGCCGTCAAGTCGGCCGTGGATGCTGGCTCGACTGCTGCTGCCAAGGTCGGGGAGGTGCATTCGGTCCACGTGATTCCCCGCCCGCACAGCGAACTGACGACCGTCGTGCCCGAACGCGGCGACAGCGGCGACAGCGATGGCCGCGTCCGCGCCTTGGGTCTTATTGAGACGAAGGGGTCCATCGGCGTGATCGAAGCGGCCGACGCCATGAGCAAGGCCGCCAATGTGGAGGTCGTCAAGCTGCAGGACATCGGCGGCGGGTACATCACCGTCATAGTTAGTGGCGACGTCGGCTCGGTGCAGGCTTCGGTCAGCGCCGGTGCCGAGGCGGCCGAGCGCGTGGGCGAGCTCGTATCGCAACACGTGATTCCCCGCCCGCACGACGATCTCGTCGCGCTGTATTTGTAGAGGAGACAAATAATGAAAGCATTGGGTATGGTCGAGACTCGCGGTTTGGTCTGCGTCGTCGAAGCCCTCGACGCCATGTTGAAGACCGCGGACGTGAGCTATGCGGGCCAAAAGCGCGTGGGTAGCGGCCTAATCGCCGTGCTGGTCGAAGGCGACGTAGCGGCTGTCAAAGCGGCCGTAGATGCGGGAGCGCAAGCCGCCCAGCGCATCGGCGAGCTGCGCAGCGTCCACGTGATTCCCCGTCCAACTGAGGGACTGACAGACCACCTTGGTTAGCTAGGTGACCGAGGCTTTGCACATCGACGCTCCGGTCGTCACCGGCGATTTGCTCGGGCGCGAGCACAAGGGCGAGCGGACGCTCAGCGTGTCCCCCAGCGCCATCTTGACGCCGACGGCTTGGGACTACATCCGCCAGCACCGCTTGCAGCTAAGTCGCGGCGAGGCCGTTGCCGCTGCCGAGGCCGTTGCGGACGCGGGCCGGTGCGAGCATCCCGACCGCGCCTGCGGCTGCGAGCACGAGGAATTTGGCTCGGGGTACGTCGAGCCAGCGCACTGCGGCGATTGCGCCGTCCACGAGCGCAAGAAGGCGGGCGACCCCGAGGCGAATTGTGAGGGTTGCAATCGCTACAAGACGCTTTTGCAACAAATCGAAAAGGGCCAAGCCTCCGATCCAGAAGCCTTAATTGAGCAGATCACCGAGCTAGTAATTCACCGGCTGGCGGACTAAGCTATGGCGGGCGACCCGGCAGTCGGCATGATCGAGGTGCAGGGCGTGGCCGCTGCCATTGTGGGTGCGGATGCGGCCTGCAAGGCTGCGGAAGTGAAGCTCGCAGGTTGGTCCTCAATCGGCGGTTATACCACGGCTTTTTTTACTGGGTCGATCAGCGATGTAGCCGCGGCGCTGCGAAGCGGCGAGGAAGCGGCCCGCGAAATAATAGAACACGTAGTGGCCGCGCCTTTACTCCAACCCGCCGCTGCTTGCAGTCATTTCATCGATTTTCCGGTCCGGTCCGACAGCGACTTTCCCGCCGGTGCCTTGGGATTGGTCGAGACGCGCGGCTATGGGGCTCACATTCACACGAATGATCAGATGGTTAAGACGGCTGCCGTCGCGGTCGTCAACGTGCTGACGGTCCACGACCGCGTGGTGTGTTCGCTGGTCTTGGGAGACGTTGGGGCTGTCAAAGAAGCCATAGCCGTCGCGCAAAAGTTGCTCGGGGACTGCGAGCACTTGTTGGGCACGGCCCTGGTTCCGCAGCCGCGGCCCGAGGTCTTGGCTGCATACGCCGCGCCGATGGGAGGTGGTGGTGTCTAGCGGGGCGATTGGCATGCTGGAGACGCGCGGGATGGCGTCGCTGATGGCTTCTACCGATGCCATGCTCAAGGCCGCTGAAGTACAACTCTGCGGTCGGCACGGTATTGGCTCGGGTTGGCTCACTGCGGTAATCGCCGGTCAAGTAGCTGATGTGGAGGCGGCCATTCGCGTTGGCGAGGTCGAGGCGAACCGCACCGGTGAACTGATCGGCGCGCAAGTGGTGCCACGGCCAGACGCGCGCGCCATGGACGCCATGCCCCACGCAACCGGTCTTGGTGCCGAACAGGTACAGCCGCAGGCAATTGGCTTATTGGAGACGCAGGGCCTGACGCCGCTGGTGGCCGGTGCCGACGCCATGCTCAAGGCCGCCCAAGTGGAGCTAGGGGGTTGGGCCTTCATCGGGGGCGCGCTGTGTCACGCGCCGATCTTTGGCGATGTAGCGGCCGTGCAGACGGCGTTAGAAGTGGGCCGGCAAGCAGCCGAGCGGATTGGCACCGTGTACGCGACTCTTGTTTTGCCCCAGCCCAGCGAGGGGCTAGGTCCTCTGTTGCCGCCCGCGCCAGCGGTCGAGCTGCGCTCCACCGGTGCCTTGGGCCTCATAGAGACCATTGGTTACGCCTCGGTCGTGGGCAGTGCGGACGCCATGCTCAAGGCCGCGGATGTCCAAATCGAGCGCTTGAGCATTGGTAGCGGCGGGCGGATTACCGCGCTGGCTACCGGCCATCTCGACGACGTGCAGGCCGCAGTGCGCGCCGGTGCCGAGGCAGCCACGGCTTTGGGGGAGTTCGACGCCTCGGCCGTAGTCTCGCGGCCCGATCCCGCGCTCGTCGCCCGTTTTGCCACTGCGGCCGAGGGCCTTGGCGCGGGTGCGCGGCAGGCCATGGGGCTGATTGAGACGCGCAGTACCGTGGCCTTGGTGCGAGCCGTCGATCGGATGCTCAAGGCCGCAGCCGTCGAATACGAGGGAGCCTATAAGGTGGGGTACTACTTGACGGCCGCGGTCGTGCGCGGCGATGTGGGTGCCGTGCAGGTCGCGATAGATGCGGGTCGGAAGGAGGCTGTTGAACACGGGGAACTGGTTTCGGCCTACGCAATTCCGCAGCTCTACAGCGGCCTCGAAGGCCGCCTGCCGCACGTTTAGCGAGGACGCGAAAAATGATTCGGATTGACGATGCAGTAATTACCGCGCAGACCTTGGAGGGCCGCCTAGCTGGCGAACGGCAGGTCGAGATCGGCCCGGGGTCTAAACTGACGCCCTCGGCACAGGACTTTTTGCACGCCCAAGGCATTGAAATCGTGCGCCGGGAAGCCAGCGGCCAAGCTCCTCCAACGACAACACTGGCACCAGCACCGGCACCGGCGGGTCCTCGCGCGGCCGAACGCCAGCCATTTGCTGGCATCTTCTGCCCCAATGTCGTCCTTTTCGACAGTCAGAACGAGATCAACCACGCCGAGATGGAGCGCTACATCAACTGGTTAATCGAGGTTGGGATCCACGGGCTGTACCCCAACGCCAGCACTGGCGAGTTCGCGCGCCTGTCGCAGAAGGAGCGCCAAGACGTGGTGCGGCTGGTCTGCGAGGTCAACAAGGGACGCGTACCCGTACTGGCCGGAGCCAGCGAGGCCAGCTTGCGCGACGTGCTCAAGATGGCCGAATACTACGCCTCGCTCGGCGTGGATGCCATTGCACTGATGCCCCCCTATTACTACGAAATTTCCACTGAGAGCCTCTTTGAGTACTTCGCCGAAATCGCCGGGGAATCGCCGCTGGATATCCTGCTGTGCAATATCCCGCAATTTACCCAAGAGCTGTCGATAGATTTGCTGGAGCGGCTCTTGCCCTACGATCGGATTTTCGGCATCAAGGACTCCAGCCGCGACCTGCCGAGGCTGCTCAACACCATGAACTGCCTGCGCCAACAGCGCCCCGACTACGTGGTGATGACTGGTTGCGAGGAGATCGTGTTTCCCTCGGTGCTCATGGGAGCCAACGGAGGCACCATCGCCACTTCGGGTATCGTCCCGGAAGTCATTGTCGAGCTTTATGAAAAGGCCAAAAGCGATGACATTGAGCGGGCCCGCGAACTGCAATACCGCATCCTCGATCTCATCAACTTGATGCTCCTTGGGGTCAATTTCCCAGAGGGCTTCAAGACTGGCGTGGCGGCCCGTGGCTTTGACGTCGGCCCAGCGCGCGCGTCGAGCAGCGCGTCCGAACAGGAGTACCTGATCAAGCTAGAGGCCCAAATCAACTGCGTCCTCGCGGATATGGGCTATCCAGTCCAAGGCCCCCGCGCCTGCCCGGCGACCAACCTGCCGCCGATCGTCGGTCGCTAGATGGCCCTGACGGGCGCACGCGTGTTGGTGGTCGGGGCCGGTATCATCGGCCGCTCGACGGCCTATTTCCTCGCCCGGCAAGGCGCGCAGGTCGTCCTGCTCGACGAGGGGATCCCTACAGGCTCGCCCACGAGCCGGGCCTCGTTGGGCGTCCTCACCCACTGCAACGGCGGCGACAATCCCTACGCCCAGCTTTTCCGCGACGGTCACGCTTTGCACGCCCGGCTGGCCCGCGACCTAGCCGAAGACGTGGGCGCAGACGTGGGTTGGCGTCCCCTCGGCGGTATCGATCTTTTTGCCGACCCATCCCAGCTAGAGGAGGTATGGCGCTTCAACCACGAGCGCGGCTGTCGGGTCGAGCGGCTCGACGAGCGGGCCTTGCGCGATGCGGAGCCGGGGTTGGACGACGGTGGTGAGGGGCTGTATTTTGCCGATGATCATCGGGTGGATCCCCTCAAGTTGGGCGCGGCGCTTTGGGCGGCGGCCGTACAGCAGGGTGCGTCTGCTGCTTGGGGTGCGCGCGTCTGGCGCATTGCCCAAGAAGGCGAGACCGTCGAGGTCGCCACCAGTCGCGAAATTTACCGCGCCGACTTTGCGGTGTTGGCGGCTGGGGCGTGGACCGGTGGCTTGGCAGCGCAGCTCGGTGCCCAAGTTGCGCTGCGTCCGGTGCGGGGCCAACAAGCGCGTTTTGTAGGTGCCCCATTGCGTCACTTAGTGAGGATAAACGGACGCCACTTCATTCCAGACGGCGGCGAAACCATCGTGGGAGCGACGTCGGAGGAGGTCGGCTTTCGGTTGGAGACGACCCGTGCAGCCGCTGAGCAATTTGCCTCGGAGGTGCGCTCTGCACTGGGGAACTGCTTGCCGCTGTCGCGCCAGCAGGCCGGTCTGCGGCCCAAGCCCCGAGGCGGGCGTCCGCTCATCGGTCCGCTGACGGATGCGCCGCGCGTTTTCGTGGCCTCTGGGCACTACAAAAACGGCGTCTTGCTAGGCCCGATTACCGGCCAAATCGTCGCCCGTTGGATCGCCGAGGGAACCCCGGGGCGCGATATGCGCCGCTTCGCACCCGAGCGTTGAATTCACTGCCACTAAACACAGTTGAGGTTAAACATGCCATTGCAAAAAGAAGACCTACTCGCCGTGCTAAACTCGGTTACCTCCATTCCGGTGGTCCCTTTTCGCGGCGGGCAAATCGACTACGAGGCCCACGCCAAGAACATCAACTACTTGATGGAGAACAATCACTTGGACGGCGCCCGGCCCCGGGTGATTGGCATCGCCGGCACCAGCTTGATCCACCACATTAGCGCGGATGAGCAAGTGCGGTTGTTGGGCTTTACCGGCCAGCAGATGGGGGGACGCGGGGTGCTGATGTCCGGGCTTGCTCCCAATCCGGTTGGGGATGCCGAGCGGTTGATCGAGCGGGAGGCCGCGCTCGAATATCCCCCGGATGTCTATCTCGTCATGCCGCTTACGGGCGTGGCCAGTCCAGAGGGCATTTTCGCGTACTACGTGGATTTTGCCGAGCGGTTGGGGCGTTCGTGCGGGGCCAAGTTGCTCTACTACCTGCGCAACCAAGCCGAGCGCGAGATAGCCGTGCGGCTGATGAACGAGTCCGAGCACTTCGTGGGGTTGAAGATCGGCACTACGGTTGATGATGTTGAGCCGATTGTCGCGGGTGTGGAAGAGGGGGCTGCGTTGGTGATTTGGGGCGTGGGGGATCGCTCGACTGGGCCGGCTGAGCGCGGCACCAAGGGGCATACGTCGGGGATTAACGTGGCCTTTGCCCGCGCTTCAGACGAGATCAACAACGCCCAGCGTCGAGGTGATTTTGCGACCTCGCAGCAGATTGAAGACAAGCTTGCGGCTCTAGAGGGAATTCGCTTCCGCGATGGCCGTATGTACAACTACTCGGCTGTGGTTGAGGCCATGCACTTGGGGGGGTTCAGCGATGTGGATGGCGGCGAGGGTGGTCCGTTCAATCCTCGGGTGCCTAAGGAAGTGGCAGAGGAAGTGGCTGCGGCCATCGCCGATATTGTGGACTATCACTAGCCCTCGTTGCGCAGCCGCTCTAGATAGGCCGCCCATTCGACGGGGAGCAGGTGTTGCTTTTGGCTGTTGCAGTGCTTGCAGCAAGGCACCACGTTGGACTTGGTGGTGCGGCCGCCGCGGATGAGCGGCACTACGTGATCCATGGTCAGTTCATCGGGCGGGAATGACTGCTGGCAGTAGTGACATTGGCCAGCAGCCCGTTTGCGCTTCCACCATTGGGAACGGCGCAGTTCCTTGGCCTTGTTTTTCTCTCGGGCGACGTGCTCGGCGTCGGCTGGGACGAAGTATGTGTTTTCCATGCGAAAGCAAGATAGCGCAGAATGGGCATAGCACAAATGAACGCCAGCGAAGCCGATACCAGAGGCGAGCTCATTTGCGATGCTCTAGCGCTTGCAATAGGTGCAAGGAGGCTATTGACGCTATGCCATCGGCCATGCTGCGGCGAGTTTTTGCGAGAAAGGTATGATGGGTAATTTCTCGCCACAAACAATTGAAGCTCTGGCGATCACTATTACTGGTGGTTCTTTCTCAGATTCCACCAGTCCTGTTCCTAGCAAATATCGTGCTGGTTGGGAATTGGAACAGTTCTTCAGAGGGATCGAGGTATCGTTTCAAATAGATAAAAGGTCTCGTGTCTCTGCTGTTCGCGAGTGCTTGGAGGACTTGAATATTAGCAATCCCACCAAGATAAAAGAGGCCATTCAAGCTATATGTGATCCACGTGAATACCTTGATGAAGAAGACGATCTCAGGGAAATCGTGGTTTATCTAAATAAACGGTTGAAATTCGACGGGTTTGAGCTTTGGGAGGAGGGAGGGTTCTACAGATTAGTATCAACCAATATAGTAGGAGCTCCCGCCAATGATCTCCAAGCCACTATTAATCTAACTGACTATGACTCGGTTAAGACGGACTTTGAGAGAGCCGTAAATGCCATCGAAAAAGATCCAGAAGACGCTATAACTGCTGCCTGTTCCATTGTTGAGAGCGTTTGTAAGTGCATCCTATATCAGATGAAGAAATCTTACCCCAAAAAGCAGGACATCAAGGGTTTGGTCACTGAAGTAGGAAAGCACCTGAATCTCTCACCGGCACGAAGTGACCTCCCTTCTGAGATATCTGGCGATATCAAGCAAATTTTGTCTGGCTTGATTAGCGTCACTTCAGGTATCGGTGCACTGAGAACACATAGTGGAGACGCGCACGGACGTGGCAGAAAGAGAGTACCTGTGGATGCTCGTATCGCTCGTCTAGCAATCCACGCTGCCAGCACTATATCGCTCTTCTATATCGAGACATGGAACCGCATTACGGCGGTAAAAAAAGATAATGATAAAGAGGCGAGAAAAAGCGATCCAAACAGCGATAACTAGCAGATAATCAGTTCAGGTTCACGGCAAATAATCTTGGAAATGCTCAAGATGTTCATCGTCATCGGCAAGGATCATCAACTTGCCCTTTCCAAGGCCAAACTGACGCGCCCGATTCTGAGTACTACTTTTTACTAACCGCGCAACAGTCTCGCTGCCGCGTGTCAACTCGATTTCCTCGTCCGGTTGTAGTTGATCAATCAATTCATTAAGCCGCGAACTCGCTTCTTTGATCGAGATCGTCGTCATAGTGGATATTCCAAGAGTGTAAATATACGATTAGACAGGCTCATAACGCTGGACGCTGATCTCATTTGCACGGGCACGCATCTGCGAGGCGTCATACCAAGCCTGCATCCTCAGCAGCATGTCCATACCCACGCCGAATGCCTTCTCGATACGCAGTGCCATCTCAGGTGATAGCGCGGCGTGGCCGTTTAGTAAATCCGAAAGCGTTGCCCGCCGAACCCCTAGAATCTCAGCCGCTTTTGTCACGTTCAGATCCAACTCCTCGATGATCTCGGTGCGAATGAAATCACCTGGATGCGAAGGGGTCATGTTCACTTTGATGCCGTCGGTAGCCATTAGTGGTAATCCTCCAAGTTTAAGCGGTCGATATAGCCGTCTTCTTCTGCAAAGGTGATCCGCCAATTTCCGGACACGAGGTGCATCGGCAATGAATCTGTCTAATCCCTCTGCCAAAATCAGTGCCGTCAGGATCTTACGCACTCGATCAACCAAGTTGTGTTGCAGGAACCGAGGATTATCGTCTTCAATCAATCGGCGCAATCCTCGGTGGTGGATGGAGCGAATGATCATGTTCTAAGTGTACGGTAATACCGTTCATTTTACAAGTTTCTCCTCGCGCCGAAAGATCATCTCTGGCACTCACCAACGGAAACCCTCAGATTTGCTTATGGATCAGGCTGTTGTCGGCACATCGGTTAGCACCGCATCTTGGATCTGATCAATACCACTGTCACCTTTCCCGCGATTGGGTGGCCTGTTGGTCTTACGTGAAAACTTCAAAAACCATCGAGGTCTATTATGCAGGCAGTCGTGAAAACGCCCCGTATTGAGATCAATATTAAGGGAGAGATTCCCGATAGGTTAATGTCTGTACTGGAGGAAGAGTACGGCGAACAGATTCAACTTTTGGAAGATAACGACGAAGAGGCCGTGAACGTCTTTGAGACCGACTGGTATCGGGATATCAAGTCAAAGATGACGCCGGGCGACAATCTGAAGATCTATCGGGAGAATCGCGGTTTGACTCAGGCCAAGTTAGGTGAGATGCTCGGTGCTGTTCCCCGTCAGCATATCTCAAACATGGAGAGAGGGGTGCGGTCGATTAGCCTAAAAACAGCCCGGAAGCTGGCAGAGCTATTCAAGGTATCGCCTGAGAAATTCATTTGAAGACCAGAAGGGCCAGACAAACTTGCTGATAGTAGATGCCTACGCGCTAGTCGCCTTTTGGCAACAGTAGAGTACAATCCTGCGCGACGACATCAGCAGCGCTTGGTGATGAATTCGCGGCTCATCCACTGTCCGAGCACGTTGTGCGAGCGGAGCAGCATCTTTTGGTAAGCGCGCTCTAAGTTCTTTTTGTTTTTGGCGTTGGGCAGGGCGTTGAAGCGGCCGCGGATTTGGGTGATGGTGCGGCTGCGCGGATCGACGGCGATGGTGAGGATGCGGTGGCGATGGCCTTTGCCGTCTTCTACGCCGAGGGACCAGATCGAGGTACTGCCGTTGCGGCAACTCTTGGCGTAGGTATAGACGCAGTGGCCCATTTCGCGGCCCTCGGCTCCCAGTTCGTGATTGGAGAGTAGCTCCTTTACGCTCCAGGTGAGGGTCTCGCCGAACTGCTTGTCCTCCTGCTTCATCTCGAATTCGCCGATACTTGAAGCGCCCCAAGACATGTGCCGGACGCGCACCTTTTTGCCGCCAGCTCTGTCCGGGTCGGCTTCTTCATCGGGTAGCAGCACCTGCCGCGCCAGGGCTTCGTGCCACTCGTCAACCTGGCGCAACAGTTTGGGAATGCTGCGGCTCTTCAGCGAAAAGTTCGGCTGCGCAGGCGGCCTTTGCTCGACGCCACCGCCGGGCAGGGGGATTTGCTGTGGCACGTATTTCTGATCGTGGATGAAATCGACTATGGGGCCGACATGGGCTGGGTCGAGCATGGGATTGTTGGCAAAAAACAGGATCGCGGTGGACCAGAAGTCCTCGTTTTCAAACGACTGACCCAGCCGGGTGGCAATTATCGCTCGCGCCAGCGCTGGACTGCCGCCTTGTCCCACGACTTGGCCCCAGCGCAGGGCGTGGGCGATGGAGAGGTCGTCGGGGGCGGCGAGGAAGCAGTGGGCCGACTTTTTGCTCAAGGCGACGGGGAGGTCGGCGGTGCGGATGTTCTGCCCCGAGCCGATGTGTTTGAACCACGCCTGATGCAAGCCAGCCTCTGGCATCGCGGCGGTGAAAAAGGCCGCGTCCATAAAAGTGGGCACGTCATAGCGGGCCAGCAGGTGGCAGGCGAGGTGGTGAAACTGCTTGCGAGGGTTGTGGCTCGGCGGTGCCCACTCGGCCACGGGGCGCACCCAGTCTTCTGCATGGCGGGCCAAGGCGGCTAGGCCATCGATGAAATTGTTATCCGGGTGGGCACCGAAAGCGGGGACGACGGGGTCAAGGCGAAACAGGTCGGCGCGGCGCGCAGCTTGGAGCAGAATGTCGAGAAAGGCGCGGCGCGTTGGGCCGTGGGGAAAGGCGTTGAAGAGGCCGCGGATCTTGTAGAGGTAGTCGGCACCGAGCCGTCCCTTGGGAAGCGTGCGGTCGTAGAGTTGGCGGATGGTGTTGGCTGGGCTGCGCGTTTGCTGGCGGGTGCGGGTGAGCGCGACCTCGCCCTGTTGGCGGCGGGCGAGTTGACGCTCTTTTTGGATCTGGCGATTGCTCTTGTGGAGTCCGTCGCCCAAACCGCGCTTGCGGCACCAAGCCCGGTACTCGTCCTCGGATTGGAGGCCCAAGGCGCGGATGTGGCTTCTGAGATTGGCGCGGTTGTGGGCTCGCTCGATCTCGCTGCGGACGTTTCTTTTGCGGCGGCGCGCCATAGCCAAGTCCCGGTTTTGAGGACACTTCTTAATGAGTCGCGCAGCTAGTATAATGTCAATAGTGCCACTCGCGTCGCGGGACTAGGCTGCCACAGCCGCTGCGCCGCTTGCCCTCGTTGGTATCGGCAGTTTAATTTGCTCTTACCACCTAACCCAATGCGCCGCGCTCATGCTAGATTGCAATCCGATTCCGCTCTTCCCCCTGCCAGTGGTCGTCTTCCCCGGCCAAATCGTGCCCCTGCACATATTTGAGCCGCGCTACAAGCAGATGCTCGCCGATGTGCGGGCGGCTGACGAGCGCGGTGAGACTCTGCCCGTTGGCATGATTCTGGGGAAGGATCGCGAGGTACAGGGCGAGGTGGGCTGCGCAATGCTGTTGGCCAAAGTGCTCGACGAGTTCGACGATGGACGACTCAACATCATCGTCCGCGGCGCGCGGCGCTTTCGCATTGCACGCATTGACGAGCACAAGCCCTACTTAGAGGCGTGGGTAGAATACGTAGATGACACCGAGGAGCCGACGGATCCAGTACTCTTGGCCAAGGCCGTTGCGGCCTTAGAAAAATTGGTGAAGCAGCTCGAGGAAGTGACCGGCGCGCACGCCGAAGTAGGGTCTATGCAAAACGCCTTTCAAATCGCCCAAGTGACAGGCCTCGATCTGGAGATTAGGCAACAACTGCTGGAAATGACGACCGAGAATGGTCGCCTACACGCGCTCTGCGAGTACTTTGAGCAAATAATCCCCCTGCTAGAGGCGGAGCGCAAGCTCCATCGCTTGGCGTCCTCCAATGGGCACACCGGGAGCCATAGAGAAGGCTCTTAATCGGCTTCGACGAAGATACTACCGGCCACTTCCAACCCTAGCGACACCTCTTTAGAGGCGTCGATCTTCAATTGCAGCGGACCGTTAAAGGGTGCCTTGGCGGTGACTTCGACCCGGGTCCCCAAGCGCAATTGCAAATTTTCCATATAGCGCAGCATCTGGGGATTGCGGTCGCTGACGCGGCGGATGACCGCGGACTGGCCGTCTTGTAGCTCGGAGAGACGGCGGTAGTTCGGGTGGTCAATCTGGCCTTGCTTGGTGGGGATTGGCTCGCCGTGGGCGCCGACGGTGGGATAGCCCAAAGCCTCGTCGATGCGATCTTCAAATTCCTCGGAAATAGCGTGCTCTAGGCGGTCGGCCTCGGCGTCGATCTGGTCCCAGGAATAGCCCAACGCTTGGCTGAGATATAGCTCGATTAAGCGGTGATGGCGGATGGTCTCCAAGGCGATCTTCTCGCCGCTGGCTGTTAGCTCGACCCCTTGGTACGGCGTGTAAATGAGCAGGTTCATCTCGGCGAGCTTCTTGATCATGTTCGTCGCTGAGGCCGCGGCCACTTCCATGCGGCTGGCAATCACCGAGGTGGTGACGCGCCCGCCGTGCTCGTCACTGTGCTGCAATTTGTAGATCGTCTTGAGGTAATCCTCAATAGCCTGAGTTAGCAATCCCCGTACCTCCAAGGTTACGCTCCTTGCCCTTAAGATAGGGTCAAAAGCAGATTTAGCAATGACCTTGACATATTTTTAGCCATGACTAAATTTTTGTTTTGTACGTCAATTATAAATTAGATAAGCAAGGAATCATGCCCTGGATTTTCATTTTGTTGTGCGCGTTGGGTTGCAACGCTCCCGAGCGCAAAGACGAGCGAATCGACGTGGTGTGTACCACCGGGATGGTGGCTGACCTCGCCCGGAATATCGGCGGCGACCGCATCTCGGTTGTTGGGATGATGGGTCCGGGCGTTGATCCGCATTACTACAAGGCATCGCAAGGCGATTTGGCCAAGCTGACGGCCGCGGATTTGATTCTCTTCAACGGCCTTTTTCTCGAAGGCAAGATGGAAGACATCTTCGCCAAAATGGCCCGCAGCAAGCAAGTGTTGGCCGTGGCCGAGCAAATACCAGAAGAGCGCTTGCTGCGCCCGCCGGAATTCGAGGGCAACTTCGATCCTCACATATGGTTCGACGTATCGCTGTGGGCGCAGACGATTGAGCCGGTCGTGGCTCGTCTGAGCGCAATAGACCCGGATGGGGCGTCGGTCTATCGCCAGAACGGCGCGCGCTACCGAGAGCGCCTCGACGCGCTGAACCAATGGGTCGTCGAGCAGGTCGAGCTGCTGCCGGAGGCCAGCCGCGTGCTGATTACGGCCCACGATGCCTTTGGTTACTTTGGCCGGGCCTACGGAGTGGAGGTCGTCGGCTTGCAAGGCATTTCCACGGTGGCCGACTACGGGGTCAACGACGTTACCCGGCTAGTCGATCTGATCGTCGAGCGCCAGGTCAAGGCTATCTTCGTCGAGAGCAGCGTGCCCGTGCGCTCGATTGAGGCCGTGCGCGAAGGGTGCTTGGACCGCGGCTTCCAAGTGGAAATAGGCGGCACCCTATACTCGGATGCGATGGGGGCTGCCGGCAGCGGTGCCGACACGTATGTGGGCATGGTCGAAGGCAACGTCAACACCATTGTGGGAGCTTTGCGGTGAGCGCACCCCATCCCATTCAGATCCACGACATGACCATTGCCTACCACAAGAAGCCGGTGCTGTGGGACGTGGATCTCGATGTGCCCGAAGGACAGCTCGTGGGCATCATCGGTCCCAACGGCTCGGGCAAAAGCACCATGATTAAGGCCATTATGGACCTCGTGCCCAAGGCGTCGGGATGGGTCAAGATTTACGGCGAGGACTACAGCCAGATGCGCAAGATCATCGGCTATGTGCCGCAGCGCGAATCCGTGGATTGGGACTTTCCGGTCAGTGCGCTCGACGTGGTGCTGATGGGCCGCTACGGCCACGTCGGATGGATGCGGCGACCGAGCAAGGAGGATAGCCGCTTGGCTTGGGCGGCCCTCGACGAGGTGGGCATGACCCCCTTTGCCGAGCGGCAGATCAGCCAGCTATCGGGTGGCCAGCAGCAGCGGGTCTTTCTCGCCCGCGCCTTGGCCCAAGAAGCCCGCATCTACATCATGGACGAGCCGCTTGCCGGCGTGGATGCGGCGACCGAGCGCGCGATCATCGCCAGCTTGGTCGCCCTGCGCGAGCAGGGAAAGACCATCTTGGTTGTGCACCACGACTTGCAGACCGTAACCGAATACTTCGATTGGGTTATTATGCTCAACATGCGGGTCGTGGCGTCCGGTCCAACCAGCGAGGTCTTTATCGACGACAACTTGCAAAAGACCTATGGGGGCCGACTGACCGTGCTCTCGCAGGCCGCCCAAGCCATGGCCGAGCAACGGCGCGAGGGCTGACGATGCTAGTCGAAAACGCCCTGCGCTTCTTGAGCTTGGCCGACGCCAACGTGCGCTTCGTGCTCTTTGGCTCCCTGCTGATTGGCGCGACCGGCGGGTTGCTGGGGTCGTTTGCGGTGTTGCGGCGGCGGAGCCTCGTCGGCGACGCGCTGGCGCACGCGGCCCTGCCGGGGGTGGCGTTGGCCTATTTGTGGACTGGGAGCAAGGCCCTGCCGGTGCTGCTGACGGGCGCGGCGATTTCCGGGGTGCTCGGCGTGTTGGTGATGCAGTTCATCATCAACTATACCCGCGTCAAGGCGGATTCGGCGATTGGCATTGTGCTGTCGGTATTTTTTGGCGTGGGGATCGTGCTGTTGACCCACGTCCAGCGGGTCGGCACAGGCAATCAGAGCGGTTTGGACAAGTTCCTCTTTGGGCAGGCGGCCTCGCTGGTGGACGACGACCTGCGCATCATGAGCGTGCTGGCGGGCCTCATCATCCTCGCGGTGGCTCTGTTTTTTAAGGAATTCAAGGTCCTGATTTTCGACGCGGACTTTTTGCAGACGCTCGGCTACTCGGCCCGCTGGATTGACGCCTTGCTGATGGGGCTGATCGCGCTGACGGTGATCGTGGGCTTGCAGGCTGTAGGCGTGGTGCTGATTGCGGCTATGCTCATCACGCCGGCTGTGGCGGCGCGCTTTTGGACCGAGCACCTGCACAAGATGGTGCTGCTCGCCGCTGCTTTTGGGGGCTTGTCTGGGGTCGTCGGCACCTTCATCAGTTCCTTGGTGCCGCGGATTCCCACCGGTCCGGTAATGGTGCTCATCGCCACCTTGTGCTTTGTGGTGTCGGCGCTTTTTGCGCCCCAGCGGGGGGTGTTGGCGCGGTGGCGCAGGCAGCGGCACAACAGCCGCCGCGAGAGCCAGCAGCACTTTTTGCGCGCCTGCATCGAGCTGCAAGAGAAGCTGGGAACGGGTCGCTCCTTGGCCGTGGAGGAACTGGCCATTGAGATGGGCCTGTCGCCGGACTGGGTCAAACGCCTCGGGCGGCGGCTGGCCGAAAAGGGACTAGTCTCCAGTCAGGACGGGCGTTTCGCCCTGACGGCTCTAGGCGCGGAGGAAGGGCTTTTCGTGGTTAAATCGCACCGCCTGTGGGAGCACTATTTGTACTATCGGGCCATACTCGACGCCGATCACGTGGATCGGCCCGCCGACGAAGTCGAGCACTTGTTGACGCCGGAAATCATTGCCGAGTTAGAGGACATCCTCCAGCGCGAGCAAGGGCTGGACCCGGCCCGGATCGTCAATATCCACGGCACTGGCAGCCACTACCGCCGGGGAGGCCGCGAATGATCGAAGGCGCTTTCTGGATCGTGCTCACCGGCGTGTTGGTCACTGCGTCCTGCGCCCTGTTGGGCACCTTCCTGGTGTTGCGCAAGATGTCGCTGTTGGGCGACGCTTTGAGCCACTCCGTGCTGCCGGGGATCGCCGTGGCCTTCCTGCTGTCGAGCAGCCGCGCGGTACTGCCGATGTTTTTTGGCGCAGCCGTCTTCGGTTTGCTGACTGCGCTGTTGGTCGAGGCCTTTCACCGGCGGTGGCGCGTGCAAGAGGACGCGGCCATCGGCATTGTGTTTACCGCGCTTTTTGCGCTGGGCGTGGTGATCATCACCGCGTATGCCGGTCAAGTGGATCTCGATCAAGAGTGCGTGCTCTACGGCGAGATCGCCTATACTCCTTGGGATCTGCTGCTGTGGGGAGATCAATCGCTGGGGCCGCGGCCGGTGTGGATATTGGGTGCGATGCTGGCGATCAATCTGATTGTGATCGCGCTCTTGTACAAGGAATTCAAGATCTCTGCGTTTGATCCGGCCATGGCCATGTCGGTGGGGATCAACGCCACGCTGATGCACTACCTCTTGATGGGTTTGGTCGCGCTGACGACGGTGGCGTCGTTTGAATCCGTGGGCGCGATCTTGGTCGTGGCCATGCTGATTGTGCCTGGGGCAGCCGCTTACCTGTGGAGCGACCGGCTCATCGCGGTACTGGGGTTGGCCGTGTTCTTTGGGGTGGTCTCGGCCGTGGCGGGTTACTTTTTGGCCAGCTTATGGAATAGCTCTATCGCCGGCGCTATGGTGGTGGTCATCGGTGGAATTTTTCTCTTTTCCCTGCTTTTTTCGCCGAATCAGGGCGTGCTGGCGCGGATCTTTCAGCGCGTGCGGCTGTCGCTGCAAGTGGCGCAAGATCACATGCTGCTCGCGCTGGTGCGGCGCGAGGAGAAGGAAGCCGAGCGCGCTGGGCTGCGGCCCGCCGAGTTGGTGGCGACTGCGGCCGTTTGGAGTCCGCTGGCGCAGCTGGCGTTTGGCGGTCTGCGGCGGCGGCAATTGTTGGTACAGGCGAATGGCGTGGTCGAATTGTCTGCAAAGGGCCAACAAGCCGCGCTGCGCCTGTTGCGCCATCACCGGCTTTGGGAAACTTATATGAGCCATCTGGGCCTGCCCGAAGACCACGTACACGACCCAGCCGACGCGCTTGAGCACTTTATCGGCGGCGAGCTGGCAGCCGAGTTGGGCGCGCAAATCAGCGACGAACAGGATCCGCAAGGCAAGCAAATCCCGCCCTCTAATTGATGCCGAGGCCAGCATGATCCGGCTGAAGAGCAAAGATGCAGATCTCAAGCGAACTTATATGAGGGATCTGTGGGCTTCGGTGGGGTTTGTGGTCCTGTTGTTGGCCGCAGTGGTGGCGATTGATCCGCAGATTGCGTTCGATGCGAGCAGGCCCGTGCAGCGGCCTGCTCGCATCGAGTTGGAACTCGTTCCTGAGACCGAGATGCGGCTCCCCTTGCCGCCGCCGCCAGTCCGGCGCATCGAGCCGGTGGCATACGTGCGGACGCGACCCGTGCGCGAGCATAAACTGCCGCCGCCTGTGGTGGTGACCGAGTTCCCTCTAGAAGAGGAAGTGGAGGCCGCGGAGTTGTGGATGGTGGAGCAGCCGCCGAGAGTGCTTAAGAGGGTTCTACCGGTCTATCCCGACAGCGCGCGGAAAGCACTTGTGGAGGGCAAGGTCTTTGCGCGGGTGTTGGTGGGTCGAAAGGGACGGGTCGAACACATCGACCGCATCGAGGGGCCGCAGGTCTTCCAGCGTTCGGTAGCGCAAGCCGCCAAGGCTTGGGAGTTTTCGCCGGCTGTGCAGAACGACCGCGCCGTCCCGGTGTGGGTCAGCTTGCCGTTTGTGTTTGAGCTAGAGTAATCAGCCACCGCTGCGCTTGGCCTGATAGCCGCGCTTGGCTAGCTCGGCGAGCACGACATCTACTTTGTCCCCTTGAATTTCTATTACGCCATCGACGACCGATCCGCCGCTGCCGCATTTGCGCTTGAGTTCGGAGGAGAGGGTCTTTAGTTCGGCTGCGGACAGCCTCAGGCCCGAGATGGTGGTGACGGTCTTGCCGCCGCGGCCCTTTTTCTCGCGGCGCACGCGGGCGATGCCGTCGCCGGTGGGGGCAGCGGCTTGCTCTTTCGGCTGCGGTACGCGGCCGGTATCAGAGGAATACACGAGGCGACTGTTTTTAGCCATGATTGGGGTTCTCCATGCCGTGTCCCGCCGCCCGCCGCTCTTGGACTATGCGCACGGTCTCGTCGCGCCACGCCGCAAACTCGTCGGTATCTACGGCGTCGTGCAGAGTCGCCCTTTTGGCGTAGGGCACGTAGTTGCCGATATGCCACAGGGTATTGCGGTAGAGACAGAAGTCGCCGGCGTCGAGGAAGAGCTGCTGGGCACCGGGCATACTCTGTGCATAGCTAAGGCAGGCCCACTCGCGTTCGGTAGCGGATTGTCCTTCGAGATCGGGCTTGGCGATGGGCCGCTCGGGGAAGCGCGCTGCTTCGCACGGCAGATCGCGGCGTAGGTGGCTGCCGGGGACGACCCACGTGCACGAGTCGACGTACAGAGCGCAGTTGACTTGGTTGAAGTAGCGGTCGTCGGCAAAGTGCTCATCCCAGCGCGCCAGTTCCAAGCCGGGCATATTGTCGCGCCAGTCGCGGTGCCAGTGGGTACACCACGGCGACTCGGCCGGTTCAAAAAGCACGCCCATGACCTGCGGCCCGCCGACGCGAAAATCCGACGCGAGCAAGCGGTGGATTGCGTCGTTGAGCGCGGGGAGTTCGGCGTAGTCAATGAAAGGCTGTTGGTCGAGTGGAAAGTCGGCCATCGGCTGCAAGCGCTGGGCTTGGGGGCCGCGCTGTTGACGGGCCAAGTCTCGCGCCTCGTCGCATACTCGGCGCAGATCAGCGACGAGGGCAGGAGGCAGGAGTTGGCGGAAGACTGTGTAGCCCTGAGTGCGGTACTCGTCGATGTGTTGGTCGGAAAAAGCGAAGGCCATGGCGTTGTCTCACACGTGCGCTACATGAAAGCCCTGAGGCGGCTCAAAGTGTTCGGCGCGTTTGCCGATATAGTGGCAGATAAAACTGCGCCGCCAGCGATTGGCAGTCTGGTTGGGGTAGGAGCCGTGGATGGTTTTGCCGTCGAAGAAGAGGCCGTCGCCCGGGGCCATGTCGAGACCGACGATTGCGGCTTCAGGAGGTAGCTGGCTCTGAGCGCGGGTGAAAGAGACGCGAGTGTCGGCCTTTTCAACGGGCTGGAGCTGGCCGTGCGAGCCGGGGACGACGACCATTTGGCCCACGGCGTCGTCGGATGGGTCGAGGGCGATCCACAGGCCGATTAGCGGATCAGTAGTGATGTACTGCTCGTCTTGATGCAGGCCCTGCCCGCGGCCGCCGGGCGGCTTGAAGTAGAGCATGGTCTGACGCAGGACGGGCTCGTCGTCGATGAGCTGTTCGACCGCGGAGAGCAGATTGGGTCGGGTAGCCCAAGTGGCGCTGGCGGGATCCCAGTCGTGCATGTTGATCATGCGCGGATAGGTGTGGTTGGGGTCGTCGGGCTGGTCGTCGGTACCGCCGCTGTCGCCAGGGTGAGGGCCTTGAGCGCGCAGTTCCATGTAGTGGCCGATCATGGCCTCGGCTTGGTCGGGCGCGAATACCCCTGGCACGACGAGGTAGCCTTGGTCGCGGTAGGACTGCACTTGGGCGGCGTTGAGGTTCACGGCGGGTTACTTCCTAAGTGACGTTTCATGAGAGTTTTAGGTATGGGATGCTTCGGCTCCGTTTCACTCCGCTCAGCATGACAGGAACGGCTGCTCCGTAACTTAGCGAACAGGGTCACGCTCTTCAACCAATGGCGGCTTACCATTCGGCCACGCGCTTTTTGGCGAAATAGGCTCGGTCCCACTCGGCTCCCCAGCCGGGGCCGGTCGGCGGCGCGATGTGACCATTGATGGGTAGTGGGGGATTGAGTAGGCCGATTTCGCGGCCGATTTCGTCGCGGCTGCCGCCGGGAAAATACTCGTAGTACGTGGTGTTTTGCAGGGCGCAGACTAGGTGGGCGTGGACTAAGCCAAAAAGGCCGCCTGGACCGTTGAGTTCGATAGTGGTGCGATGAGCGACGGCTATAGCGGCGAGTTTGAGGGTGGCTGTGGTGCCGTGGCGGGCGTTGGCGCGGACGAGGTCCGTGGCCTCAGCGCGAACCCAAGCGGTGCAGAGTTCGCAGTCGTACATTAGGGTCTCAAGGGCCATGACCGGTATGTCGAGTTCGGCGCACAGTGTTTGCAAGCCTTGGAGATCGCGGTCGGAAATGGCCTCCTCGAACCAGCCGTAGTTGAGTTCCTCCAGCGCGCGGCCAACTCGCAGGGCTTCGCGCAGGGTGTAGGGGCTGCCAGCCGCGTCGTGCAACAGATCGACATCCGGGCCGACGTGATCGCGGATGGTGCGCGACCACGCGATGTTGGTGTCCGGGGGACTGGACCAATGATCTTTGAGCGCCACAAAGCCTGCTGCGAGTGCTTGGTCTGCTCCTTCTATGGCGGCGTCGAGACTGCCGGAGGGGAAGTTGTAATAGGCCCGACAGCGCGGGCGGGTCCGGCCAATTAGGGCACAAACGGGGAGGCCGGCGGCTTGCCCGGCGATGTCCCAGAGGCAATTGTCAAAAGCTCCGTGCCAGCCCGGGCGCGAAAACAGCGAGCGGGTAGCCCAGCGCAGCTTGTCGTCGAGCTGCTCGCGGTCGAGCGGGTCTTGGCCGACGGCCATGATTCGCAGGGCCTCCAACTCCTCGCGGCGCATGGTTTGATAGCGGGCGTCGCCGACGGTGCAGATGCCCTCCAAGCCTTCGTCGGTCAGCACGTGCAACACGTGGATAGGGGCCTTGGTGCGGCGGTGGCCGCAGGCCCGCCAGCGGGTGCGATGGCCGTAGGGGACTTGTTCTAGATCGAAGAGGGGGGTGGTAGCTGGAAGCTCAAAAATCGAGAGTTTGATGGCTGTGATTTTCACGATCGATTCTCTGTGTCTCCTGTTGACAATACCAAAGAGTTATATTCCTGCGCCACGACGACAGTATTTTTTTGCGTCCTTTTCTGGTCGCTTGCGTCTTACTGGTTAAATGAAAGGAGCGAGTTATGCGTTTGCAATTGGCCCTGAACGTCAGTGATTTGGATGAAGCCGTCGCTTATTACGGTGAACTCTTCAATGCCAAGCCTCACAAGCGGCACCCCGGTTATGCCAACTTTGCCATTGATCAACCGCCGTTGAAGTTGGTGTTATTTGAGAATCCAGAGGCGGCAGAACGCCTCAACCATCTAGGCGTCGAAGCGTTTGCAGAAGCCGAGGTGAGCGACGCCGAGCAACGACTGCGGAACGCGGGCATTTTGACCGAAGTGCAGCGGAACGAAACCTGTTGCCACGCGACGCAGAACAAAGTCTGGTCGAGCGATCCGCAAGGCTTGCGTTGGGAATGGTATCGCATCCTCGATGACAAGCCGGTGGAGAGTGCCTGCTCTCCCCGAGATTCTGGTGAAGAAGATAGCTGTTGCGCATGACCGCTGAGAAGCAGATCGATCCGCAAGCCTACCTCGGGCAGGATTTCCAGACTAGCTTGCGCGCCTACGTGAGTCGCCGCGTCGAAGCGGGCGCAGTGGACGACGTTGTAGGCGATATCCTACTGCTACTCGTCCGCCATCGGGACCGACTCGCCGTTGCTGATGAGCCGACCGCTTGGGTGTTCCGCGTTGCTGCCAACGCGATCGCTGATCACCATCGTCGTCGCGCTGCGGAGGCACGGGCGTTGACGCAATATGCCGCGGAAATCGAGCAGAACGGTGGTGCGTCCGGCGATGTGAGCAACGCCGCCGCAGAAATCGCCGAGTGTATGACGCCTGTTATCCGCAACCTGCCGGAACCTTATGCGGAGGCGCTGCTGCTCACAGACATCGCAGGTCTCAACCAAACAGAAGCGGCGGCTCGCCTCGGTCTTTCCACTTCCGGCATGAAATCCCGCGTACAGCGCGGTCGTTCCAAGCTAAAGCAGGCGATACTGCGTTGCTGTGCCGTTGCGCTCGATTGTCGCGGTGAGGTGATCGACTGCGAACCGCGCAATAGCACCAAGCCCTTTTGCTCTCCTACCGCTAGCGAACGGCTTGGACCTTGAGGTGTAATCCTTCGCGCTTCTGAAGGCATCCGATAATCTCAAACAAGTTCCGGGCTTGGGGATTCCCATTGGGTCCCAACATGCGCATCAAGCTCTTGGGCGACTTTTCGGTCAAGCCGCCTAGCTCCTGAAAACCGATGGTCGCGTTGATGTAGTCGCGCAATACCGCCTTGCCGGTTTCCATATCGCCCGAAAGCAGACACTCGACCCCTTCCTTGAGCAGTTCCTCGCGGAAGGTAGGATCGCGCTCTATACGCGCTAGGATCGTTTCCTTAAAATTTCGCGTCAGAACCATAGTTCTTAAACCTCCCGTCGCTTGCGTCGCTTATATTCCCGCCAGAGTTCTCGGGCGGTCTCAATATCTTGTCGCTGAGACCTCTTGGTTCCACCGCCCAAGAGAACAATCAGGGTATCGCCTTCCTTGCCGAAGTAGACCCTGTAGCCAGGACCAAAGTCTATTCGGGATTCGAGGACACCCCCACTCACGCCCTTGGCATTGGAAAGATTCCCCTGCTCCATCCGGACCAGTGTTATCGCTACTTTAGCCGCGGCTTGAGCATTGAGTCGATTGAACCATCTAGCGTAAGGGCTACGTCCTTCGGCGTCGATGTATTCCCTGATCTCAATCATTGATAATAGGTAACAGATATGATACCATTTAGCAAGCTCTTATCCGCGACCTGTTGGAACCTTATGCGTGAGCAATACTATTCACGCCTGATCGCCGCGCACGAATCCCTCCAGCGTGGCCACGTCGTCTCTACTGCCGATGAACAGCGGCGTTCGTTGGTGTAGCTCGGTGGCTTGCAAGTCCATGATGGGCTGGGTTCCGTTGGAGGCTGCGCCGCCGGCTTGTTCGACGACAAAGGCCAAGGGCGAGGCTTCGTATAAGAGGCGCAGCTTGCCGTTGGGCGACTTGCTGTCGCCGGGATAGAGGAAGATTCCGCCCTTGAGCAGGTTGCGGTGGAAGTCGGCCACGAGTGAGCCGATGTAGCGCGCCGAGTAGGATTGCGGACCTTCCTTGAGCTGCTTGACATAGTGGCGCACTGGCTTGTCCCACCTGGGATAATTGCCCTCGTTGGCGCTGTAGTACTGACCTCGCTTGGGAATTTCGATGTTCTCGTGCGAGAGTAGGAATTCGCCGAGACTTGGGTCGAGGGTAAAGCCGTGGCTGCCGCTGCCGGTGGTATAGACCAGCATGGTGCTGGAGCCGTAGATGATGTAGCCAGCGCAGACTTGCTCGCGGCCGCAACGGAGGAAGTCGCTGTGGGCGACGGTGTCGGTGCTTTTCTTGCGGTAGATGGAGAAGATGGTGCCGATGGAGACGTTCACGTCTATATTGGACGAGCCGTCAACCGGATCGAAGACGAGGATGTAGTTGCCGCGTGGGTGTCTTTCCGGGATGGGATAAATGTCGTCCATCTCTTCGGAGGCCATGCCCGCAAGCCGGCCTGTGTGGTCGGTGGTGCGGATTATGAGCGCATTGGCGAACTCGTCGAGTTTTTGCACCTCTTCGCCGTGGACGTTGGTGCGGCCGGTGATGCCCATTACCTCGGCGAGGCCGGCTTTGTTCACGTCGCGGGAGATGATTTTGGCCGCGCTGGTCAGGTCGGTGAGCAGGCCGGTGAATTCGCCGGTGGCCTCGGGGTGCTGCCGCTCTTCTTCGATGATGAAGCGAGTGAGGGTAGTGCCGATTTGCATGAGGGGCCTTGCATCAATTGAGGGTGTTTGACACGGGACAGGATAAAACAATACAATCCCGTCTATCCTGTCCATTCGTTACATTTGCAACGCTACTGAGGAGAACGAAAGACTATGATTAAATTGGCGACTATGAGCAGCGCGTGTCCAGACTGGAACTTGGACGAGGTCGTCGCTGGCATGAAGCGGCACGGCTATCAGGGGTTTGAGCCGCGCGTCGAGTGGGATCACGCCTGCGGCATTGAGGCTGCGCTTGCGGCTAAAGAGCGGCGGGACATTCGCCAGCGGATGGAGGACGAGGGCTTGGAAATCTGCTGTATTGCTACGGGTGCGCGGATGGCGGTGCCCGACGCGGCAGAGCGGGCCGGGCACGTGGAGGATGTGAAAAAATACATTGACTTGGCGGCTGATTTGGGCTGTGGTTTGGTGCGGGTTTTCGGCGGCCAGCGCGGCGGGGGCCGTGAGTGGACTGCGGTCGTCGATTACGTGGTAGAGGGTTTTGCTCAGGTGTTGCCCGCAGCGGCTGAACGAGGCGTGACGTTGCTGCTGGAAACGCACGACGATTGGTGCTGCTCGGCCCCGGTGCGAGCGGTTGTCGAGCGGGCTGGGCACCCGAATTTGCAGGTGCTGTGGGATTTTATGCATACGCAGCGGGTGCTGGAAGAGCCAGCCGAGAGCTTCCAGTTGCTGGGCGCGCACACGCGCCATATACACGCACACGACGGGACGATCGTCGATGGCAGGTTGCAGGTCAGCGATGTGCTAGGCGCGGGCGTATTCGATCACGCCGAGCCGCTGCGCCTACTCGCGGAGTCTGGATTTGCTGGGTATTGCTCGGTGGAAGTGATCCACAAGCGCGGCAGTGGGGATCGGGCCGATGCGGTGCTTGGGCAATATGCCGAGGGGCTGCGGGGGATTGTGGCTGGTTTTTGAGTGGCCAACGGTTAGTAAGTTCCTATCTTAAAACCGCTTTTGCGGGCGAGATGCCCGCGTCCCCAGACGACAAAACGGAGTGTATTATGGACAGCGCGCAAAGTAGCATACGCGAGGCCCCCACTCATTTTGGCGGTCTCTTACGCAATATCGGCCCCGGCGTTGTTGTCTCTGGGTCGGTGGTCGGCTCGGGCGAGTTGTTGGTGACGACGCGGATGGGGGCCGAGGTCGGCTTTGTCTTTCTCTGGGGCGTGATCTTGGCCTGTTTGGTCAAGTTTGTGATCCAGCTCGAATTGGGCCGGCAATGTCTGTTGCGCAAGAGCAGTACCGTGCAAATCCTCGACCAAGTGCCGGGCGCGCGCTGGCGCGGCACCTCGTGGATTGCGTGGCTGTGCGTGGTGGGCTACTTCTCGGTGACGGTGGCCGTCATCGGCATCTTGGGGTCGGTGGCCGGGCTGATGGTCACGGTTTTTCCCTTTGCATCCGAACACGTGTGGGCGGTAGTCATTTTCCTCGCCATGTCGGTTTTGCTCTGGCGAGGACTGTACGGCGACTTGGAGAAAATGGTCTCCGCGTTGGTGGCGACCTTCAGTTTAGTCGTCATCGGATCGGTGCTCGCACTGCAAGGGACGGGCTACGCAATCAGCAGCGAGCAAATCGCCTCGGGCTTCCGCTTTGCCATGCCCGCCGAAGGCGCGTTTGTGGCTTTGGCGGTGATGGGATCGGTCGGCGCGACTGCGGTCGAGCTTTTCATGTATCCCTATTGGATCGTGGAAAAAGGCTACCCGGATTTCGTCGGGCCAAAAGACGACAGCCCGGAATGGCAGGCGCGGTACCGGGGTTGGATGCGGGTCTTGATCACGGATGCGGGCGTGTGTACGGGCATTGCGTTGGTGGTCACGTGCGCGTATTACCTGCTGGGCGCGTCAGTGCTCAATCAGCTACAAGTCTTGCCCCAAGGTATGAAGGTGGTCGAGCAAGTCTCGCTGATTTTCACCGAGAGCATCGGCGGCTGGGCGTATTACATCTTCATGTTCGGGGGATTTTGCACGCTCTTTTCCACGCTGCTGGTCTTCGCCGCTTCTTCGGGGCGGATTGGCGCTGACTTTCTGCGGCAACTGAAGGTGAGCGCGCTGGCCGGAGAAGAGGGCTACCGCCGCTGGATTCGCATTTTCCAGATCGTCTTCCCGTTTGGGTGGCTGCTCTTCATACTGTTCGACCCGCGCACCCTCGACTTTGTGCTCAAAGGGGCCAATGCCAACAATCTGTTGCTCATTCCCATGGCCTATGCGGTGCTGCATCTGGCGATGCGGGTGCCCAAAGACGAGCGGATGTCGCTGTGGACTGAGTTGGCGCTGCTGTTTACGATCTGGGCCATTATCAACTTTACGGCGGTCAATCTGTTTAAGCTGTCGGGGCACTAGCGGCAATGTAAAAACTGGGAGCTGTTGAGAAAACGCACCGGATCCAAGCGCGATCAATCGCGGCACCAAGGCGCGTGAAAAGCGGCTCAAAACTGCGAAGACCAACAAGTCAACGCTTTCTCTCAATATGACCGGCCAGCTATTCACTCACTATTTCCTCACCGACGGCATAAAGGCTACGGCTGAGTGGCAAGCGTCTCTCGCTCAGCCAGAGGCGTTTATTGCGTTCAAAGACGGCGTTGCCCGGCATCACGACGCTCTCAGCCGTTCCCGAAATCCCAACGAAGCTCGCACGGAGGAGGAGCTGATTCGTCCGGTTCTGGAGCTATTGGGATGGACCGAGTACGTGCCTCAGCCAAGTGCGGCCGGCCATGAGGACATTCCCGATCATCTGCTTTTTGCTGACGCCGACTCCAAGGCGAGGGCCGGGAATCCCTTCCAGTACGCGACAGTAGTTGAAGAGAGTAAGCGCTTTGGGCTTGCGCTCGACAGCCGGGACCGGAAGGATCGGGCGCAGCGTGGGACGCCGCACGGTCAGATTCTTCGATATTTGGCGACGGCTGAGATCGAGTCTGAGGGGCGCATTCGCTGGGGCATTCTGAGCAATGGTAGTATCTGGCGGCTGTACGACTATCGTGCCCGGCCGCGTGCTAGCGGCTACTTTGAAGCCGACTTGGCAGAACTGCTCCAGCCCGGCAAGGAAGACGACCTCCGTGTCTTTCACCTTCTGTTTCGCCTCGAATCCTTCACGCTGCGAGATGGGGCCACTAGTACGTTTCTCGAAGAGGCACTGGCTGAGGGTCGGCGCTATGAGGAACAGGTCGCGCAGGATCTTTCAGGGGTGGTGTTTGAGCGGGTGTTTCCCAATCTCGTCAATGCGCTTGTGCAGAAATCGGAGGAAAGCCTCGTCGCGAGCCGGGATGCGGCGTTGATCTTTCTCTATCGGCTGCTGTTTGTGCTCTATGCCGAGGATCGGGGGCTATTGCCGGTCAACGATGAGCGATACGACGACTATGGTTTGCGCAAGCCCGTCCGCGATGACATTGCGAGCAGGATGGCGGCTGACGACACGTACTCGGCGATTGCTACCAATTATTACGACCATCTGACGACGTTGTTCAAGCTCATCGACAAGGGCGACGAGTCTATTGGTTTGCCGCCGTACAATGGCGGGCTGTTTGCGGTGGAAGCTGCGCCGTTGCTGGAAACGGTCCGGCTAGCCGATGAAGAAATTGCGCCCATCATCTACGATCTGAGTCACGCCGAGGATTCGCAGGGGGTGCGCCGCTTTGTCAATTACCGCGACATGTCGGTGCAGCAGCTTGGCTCAATCTACGAGCGGTTACTGGAGCGCGAGCCGGTGCGCGATGACGACGGCAACATTTCCATTCGTCCCAATCCGTATGCCCGCAAGGACAGCGGCAGTTTTTATACCTCTCAGGAACTCGTCGATCTGATTGTCGAGCGAACCTTGAAGCCGCTGGCCGAAGAGCGGCTACAAGCCTTTGAGGACAAGGCCGCCGAACTTAAGAGCGAACGCCAATCCAAGCAGGAACGGCGGGAGGAACTTGAGCAGCTTGATCCGGCAGAGGCCGTACTAGACCTCAAAGTTTTGGACCCTGCGATGGGCAGCGGGCACTTTCTCGTCACGGCGGTGGATTTTCTGTCGGATTACATCGCTGAGTTGATTGAGTACGTCCCCTCGGTTCCGGCGTGGTTGGACGGCGAATACGCGTCGCCACTAGTGGGGCGCGTGGCGGCGATTCGGGAGGACATTCGCAAACGGGCCAACGAATCGAATTGGGTCTTGGGTGAGGCGCAGCTTACCGACCAAGCCATTATCCGCCGCATGGTGCTCAAGCGCTGCATTTACGGGGTGGATAAGAATCGGCTGACGGTTGAGTTGGCCAAGGTGTCGCTGTGGCTGCACAGCTTTACGGTGGGTGCGCCGTTGTCCTTTCTCGATCACCATTTGCGTTGTGGCGACTCGCTGGTTGGTCTGCGGGTGCGGGACGCTACCGATGAATTACACCGGCTCGGCGGGATGTTTGCCAGTAGTGCCATTGCCGGGGCGGAGACGGCCACTGACGGGATGCAGCGGATTGAGGAGATGTCCGATGCGGACGTGGCGGAGGTGCAGGAGTCGGCAGAGCTGTTCGACGGGGTGGAGGAGACGACCGCTGACCTGCGCGGCTTGCTCGACTTTCTGTGCGGCTGGCGTTGGTTGACGGCTGGAATGAAGAGGGACGAACGCGCTGAATTTGAAGAGCCGCTGGTTCGGACGCTCGGCCAGCATACGGCGAATGCTTACGAACTTTTGGCACAAGGGCCAGCGGAGAACATTTCCGACTTTTCCGAACTATGGCACAAGGCCACGTCCATTGCCAATCGCGAGGACTTCTTGCATTGGGAGGTGGCCTTTCCGGGGGTGTGGCATAGGTGGCAAGAAAGCCGTCCGCAAGGAGGATTTGACGCGGTTATTGGCAATCCGCCGTGGGATCGGATCAAGCTGCAAGAAGTCGAGTGGTTTGCAACTCGTGACCGAGAACTCGCTCTGGCACCGACGGCAGCGACGCGACGAAAGGGCATTCAGCAGTTGCGCAAACAGGGAGCGTCTCTTGCGGCTGAGTTCGACGCGGCCAAGGCGCAGGCCGAGAGCCTAAGCCAAATGGTGCGCTCCGGTGGCGATTATCCGTTGCTCAGCAGCGGCGACATCAACTTGTATTCGCTATTCGTCGAGCGGTCCATGAGCCTGATTAAGCCGGATGGTTTTGTCGGACTGCTGACGCCATCGGGCATTTACGCCGACAAGACGGCGGCCCGGTTTTTCCAATCCATTTCGACTAGCGGACGGATAGGCGGCCTGTTCGATTTTGAGAATCGTCGTCTCGGAACAGACCTGCCGCCTTTCTTCCCGGATGTGGACTCTCGCTTCAAATTCTGCGCCCTCATCGTAGGCGGCGAGGAGCGACGATTCGACCAGACCGAATGCGCTTTCTTTCTCCACGATACGAAAACGGTCCATGACGAAGACCGCTGCTTCCCATTGACGCCGAAAGACTTCGCCCGCGTGAATCCGAATACTGGCACCGCTCCGGTATTCCGTAGTCGGCGAGATGCGGAGATCACGCGGCGCATCTACAAGCAGCATCCGGTGTTGGTGAAGCGTCTGCAAAATAAAAAGAAGCGTGCTTGGCGGGTGAAGTACGCCACAATGTTTCACATGGCCAATGACTCCCACCTCTTCCGCACTTCCGAGCAACTCGAAGCCGAAGGTTTCTATCCTGTCGAGGGCAACCGCTGGAAACGGGGCGAGGAACTGTATTTACCGCTGTACCAGGGCCGGATGATTCGTCAGTTCGACCATCGAGCCAATTCGGTGAAATACAACCCAGACAACACTATAAATCCGTATCTGAGCGTCGCTGTCACTGAAGCCGAACACGCCGATCCAGCATTTAGCCCCATGACACAATATTGGGTTCTAGAACAGGAAGTGAGTGGCAATATGCCCGACAGGCTTAGCTGGACTATTGCGTATAGGCGTATAGCACGTCCAACAGATGCTAGAACCATGATTGCAGCCGCTGTACCAAAAATCGGCTTGAGTGACAGCATCTTCCTTTTGATGCCGGAGAAAAATTTTTCCGCAGCCGACGCTTGCCTACTCATTGCGAATCTCAACAGCTATTGCTTCGATTATGTGACGCGCCACAAAATGCCCGGAACCAATCTGAGTTGGTACATCGTCGAGCAACTCCCCGTCATCGCCCCCGCCGACTACGACCGCTCCTTCGGCGCGACAACCGCCCGAGACCTCGTCCGCGACCACGTCCTCCGCCTCACGTACACCGCCCACGACATGGCTCCTTTCGCCCGCGACCTCGGCTACGACGGCGAGCCCTTCATCTGGGACGAAGAGGAACGCCGCCACCTCCGCGCCCGCCTCGACGCGCTCTACTTCCACCTCTATGGACTGTCGCGGGACGACGCCGAATACGTGCTCGACACCTTCCCCATCGTCCGCCGCGAAGACGAAGCCGCCTTTGGAACATACCGCACCCGCGATATGACGCTGGCGTATATGAATGCGCTGGCAGCGGGGGATACGGAAGCGGTGGTGGCGGTGTAGATGGGCGACAGCGGTGCTTGACAGGGTTTGGGCGATCCGAGACGTTAAACGTAACAGGCTTTTGGGACGGGGCAGTATCCATCAACAGCTTCACTGAAGAGTGAATGCGGATTCCTGCAACAATGCCTATAATTACCCACACTACATGGAGTCCGTAGCATGGATATTGGATTTATATGGGATGAAGACAAATACCAAAAAGTCCAAGAGGAGCACCGAGTCCAGTTTTATGAGGCCGTTTCCGCATTTGACGATCCAGACGGATACGAAGCCGCAGATCCAGCGGGGCATGAAGATCGGTGGATTCGGATAGGGGCAACCGCCAGTGGTCGGGTACTGGCCATAGTTTGCTCTGAAGAAGATTTACCACTCTACCGTTTTATCACCGCATTTGAAGCAGAAGGAAGATGGCTTGATGAATACTACACAAGAGACAGAATTTGATTATCAAAAGCATATGAAAGAAAGTGCACGAGGGCCAAGCGAGATTAATCGTGGAACAAAGGCGCGTGAAAAACGACGCGAGGCTGCCAAGGCTCGGATTTCTCAAAACGGCCAGTTAAGCAGAGTTTTGGAAAAAATTCAGGAGATCGCGGAAAAATCAGCCGATGGCGATTACATCTACCGTGGAGAACCTGAATGCTACTGTAAAGTATCTTCAAGTCTTTATCGTAAATACTCAAAAATTGATGCCGAGCATTTTGATATTGAGGTTGTCCAAGACGAAATTCTGAAGGAAGCCAAAAGATTCACTCGCGAAATCGACGACTTTGAGATTCTGACCGAACTCCAACACTACGGCTATAATACCAATCTGATCGACTTTACCACCGATTGCCATATCGCTCTTTTCTTTGCCTGCTACCTCAATTTCGACCGAGACGGACGTATCGTCCTACTCCAAAAAACAAATTCCTATGTCGTCGAACCACGGAGTCCGATCAATCGCATCATCTCCCAGAAGAGCATATTCGTGCGGCCTCCCAAGGGTTTTATTCCACCTGACCGCGTAATCAACATTCCCAAAGACCTTAAAAAGTCCATCTTAGACTACTTGAGTAAGTACCACGGCATATCTATAGAGACAATATACAACGACCTTCATGGCTTTATCAGATACCAGAATGTTCATCAAAGCGCCTATGCGGAGTTTTACACCAGTCTTACTTTCCAGAATGAGAGGGACTACCCAAAAGCCATCGAACATTATAGTAGAGCCATTGAACTCAATCCGCGACTGGTCGAAGCCTATAATAATCGCGGTATTGCTTACAGGGCTATAGGCGAGGTTGACCGCGCTATTGAAGACTACGACAAGACGATAGAACTAAACCCAAAGTATGCTGAAGCCTATTATAATCGAGGTGTTGCTTATATAGATGATAAAGGCGAGATTGACCGTGCTATTGAAAACTACGACAAGACGATAGAACTAAATCCAAAATATGCCGAAGTCTATTACAGTCGCGGTATTGCTTACTTCAAAAAAAGCAAGGTTGACCGTGCTATTGAAGACTACAGCAAGGCAATAGAATTAAATCCAAAATATGCCGAAGCCTATAGTAATCGCGGTGTTGCTTACATCAACAAAGGCAAGGATGACCGTGCTATTGAAGACTTTAGCAAGGCGATAGAACTGAACCCGGAGCATACTAAGGTCCATTACAATCGTGGCAATTTTTACATCAACAAAGGCAAGTTTGATCTTGCTATTAAAGACTATAGTAAGGCAATAGAACTGAACCCAAAGTATACCGAGGCCTATTACAATCGCGGCATGTGTTGGCTGCACTTGAAAGATTGGCAGGAAGCCAAATCAGATCTAACAGTTGCCAAGAGCATGGGCATGGATATTATCGCAGTATTTCGTATCACCTACAGAAACGGTGAGGATTTTGAGCAGAAAAATGGTGTTCAGTTACCGGAATACATCGCGGCTATGCTGACGCCATAATAGAGACACGGCGCGATGAAGAGAACATTGACCATTGACTATAACGATGAGGTCCTACTCGCCCTCGGATGTTCACCTAAGCAGTTCAATGAAGAGGCCAAGCTCCTCGTCGCCGTCAAGCTCTACGAGTTGGGCCGATTGTCCTCGGGGGCGGCAGCCAAGCTGGCCGACATTCCCAAACCCTCGTTCCTGATGAAGTTAGCCGACTACGGCGTCGATGCCTTCCACCTGACCGAGGAAGACCTCCAACAGGACTTGGATAGTGCCCGCCGCCATCTGTAATACTTCTTTCCCCCTCCAGTACCTGCACCAAGCCGAAGTGTTGGAAAGTAGATGACTCGTTGACTTAGTTCAAGATTTAGCGGTACATTTCATCAGTTCAAAACTCTCGCCCTCGAAAGAAGGTGCTAACGCTATGTCCCAAGAACGACTCGACGACCGCCTACATCTTCCAAGCCTGTCGATAAAAGGGTTCCGGGGAATCAAGGAGCTTTCCATTGAGCGATTGGGCCGCGTGACGCTGTTGGCGGGCAAGAACAGCGTCGGCAAGACGACCGTTTTAGATGCCGTCCGAGTCTATGCGGCGCGGGGTTATTATCGCGCTCTGGCCAGCGTCTTGGAAAGCCATGAAGAAGTAGCTGCACTTACCGACGGAACCGGCCAAGAGCAAGTCGGTCCTTATTTGGAAGGCATATTCCACGGACGGGACGCTTCTCAGGGAGCCTTCCTCTCGATAGGTCCGAGAGACGGTTCAGATCAGTTCGTAATTGAAACAGGCATCCCACAGGAAGATTCTCACTCTACGCAGCAAATTCCCTTTTCTTTTTTAAATCCTTCAGTACGAACTTTCAGAGTTATGTTTCAAGGCCAAGATCTGGCAAACTCTTGGTTTTTCTCCCCCTATGCCTTGAGTACCAAAATAGCCAAGAGCCGTCGTGTATATCAGTCTATGGGAGGTTTTTCATCCAACGAACGATCTACCCCAATAGCATGTCAGTCTATGGGGCCAGAGTTGCTGAGTAACGACACAATCGTGGAGCTTTGGGACACTATCGCGCTTACTGACGATGAGGACAGAGTAATAAATGCTCTACGGCCTATTCTCGGTGACCAAGTGAAGCGCATTGCAGTAATCGGCGATAAACATAACAGGGGGCGAGTTGTCGCCAAGATCCAAGGTCAAACTTTTCCGATCCCTTTGAAAAGTCTGGGCGATGGGGCACTGCGTCTGTTTGGTGTTGCTTTAGTACTCATCAATAGCCGTGACAGCTTCTTGCTCATCGACGAAGCCGAAAACGGCATCCACCATTCCGTCCAGCCTGATTTCTGGCGCATGGTCTTTAAGACCGCCGATGCAAACAACGTCCAAGTCATTGCAACGACGCACAGCTTTGACTGCGTGCGCGGCTTTGCACAAGCAGCAGTCGAGTGCGAGGAAGTTGAAGGGGCACTTGTGCGTATCGAACGAAAAGATGAGGAGATGTGGGCGGTCGAGTATTCGGAACGCGATCTCAGGATCGCCGCTGAACAACGTATTGAGGTGAGGTAGATGGATAACAATGACCGCGTCCTCCTAGTTGAAGGACAAGACGACGAGCATGTTGTTCGACATCTGTGTCTCCGCAGCCAACCAATGCCGCCATTCCACATAGAGAATAAGCTCAGCGTAGATACTCTCCTTGACTCCATTAAACAGGAAGTCAGAGTTCCTGACCGCAACGCCGTCGGCATCCTCGTGGACGCGAATGACGATTTGAACGCCCGTTGGAGTGCTGTCGCGAACAGGCTCCGAGAGGGAAATATCGAGGTGCCTCGTACCCCTGAACCAACTGGAACTCTCATAGAAGGCACCAGCCGCATCCCTCGCGTCGGCATCTGGTTGATGCCCGACAACACATCGCCCGGTGAACTCGAAAATTTCGTCTCAGAGATGATTCCCAACGACGATCCAGTATGGCCGCGATCCCAGAGCTACATTGACGGCATTCCAAAGTCTGACCGAAAGTTTATCGAGAAAAAGATACCACGAGCTAAGGTCCACGCTTGGTTGGCGACGAGAGAAGAGCCTAGGAAAATGGGCGTCGCCATTCGCGCACAGGATTTGCGCGTGGATGGACCTCTCAGCACGAGATTCGCAAATTGGCTACGGCAACTGTTTGAGTGAAACGCTGGCGGCTGAGGAAAAAGATGATGACGCACAAAGAATTGATCGCAAAAATGCGGTCGCAGCCCGGATACAAAGAAAAGTATGATGAAGCAGCACCCGAATTTGAATTGCTGCGCAAGATGCTTGAAGCGCGAAAACGCGCTGGCCTGACTCAAGAGCAAGTAGCTGAGAAGATGGGCACGAAGGCGACGGCGATTACCCGCTTAGAGTCTGCCAACAGCGAGCACTCTCCCAAAGTTGAAACACTGCGAAGATACGCTGAGGCTGTAGGATGTCGGCTCAACATTGAGTTGATCCCTGATTGATCCGTGTCGGCGTATATGAATGCACTGGTGGAGTAGAGACACACGGACGTCGCCGTCAAGCGCTACAAGTTGGGGCGGTTGTCCTCGCCCTCCCCTCGGTATGCCAACATATCCTCGTAGCGCAGCCCCGTGCCCCCGAAAATATCCAGCGCCGCTCCCACCGTAAAATCCAGTTTCCCTTGGCCGAGCTTGCGGAGGACCGCGATGTCCTCGGTGCTGCTCACGCCGCCGGCATACGTCGTCGGGATGGGCGCGATCTCGCCCAAGAGCGCGACGAGTTCGGCATCGATCCCTTGCTGCTTGCCTTCGACCCCAGTGGCGTGAATGAGGAATTCGCTGCAAGACTCGGCGAGGAGCGCTAAGTTGTCCGCGCTGATAGCAAAATCCGTGGCCTTTTGCCAGCGGTCGGTCATCACCACGTAGCGCCCGTCGCGGTTGCTGCAACTGAGGTCTAAGACCAGCCGGTCGCGCCCCACCGCAGCTACCATTTGAGCCAGCCGGTTGTGGTGGAGTTGGCCGTCGCTGAAGACGTAGGAAGTGACGATCACCTGCGCGGCACCACGGCTGAGCCAAGCCGTGGCGTTGTCGAGGCGGATGCCGCCGCCGACCTGCAAGCCCCCGGGGAAAGCGGCCAGCGCCTGTGCGGCTGCGTCCTCGTTGCCCGGACCGAGCATGATGACGTGGCCGCCGAAAAGCTGGTCGCGGCCATAGCGCGCCGCAAAGTACGCAGGCGGATGGGAGGCGGTGAAGTGGGTTTGGGGGGCGCTGCCGTCGCGTAGGCTGGTGCCGACGATCTGCTTGACTTGCCCCTCGTGCAGGTCGATACAGGGCCGGAAGCGCATCAGCGGTCGCAGCGGTATTCTGCGAGTGCGTCCTCGTCGAGGGTGACACCGAGGCCCGGGCCGGCTGGCGGGAGGATGTACCCGTCGGCGATGGGCAGCTTTTCGCGGATGACGTCGCCGCTGTGATAGACGCAGCCGTTCACGTCGCTGGCGTAGCCCAAGTTGGGCATGGCAAAGGCGAGATGGGCTTGGGCCGCGGTGCCGATCCCCAGCTCGGGCATGCTGCCGATGATACAGGGCAGGCGCGCCGCCTCGGCAATGGCGAAAATGCGCGCGGCTGCTCCCAAGCCGCCGGCTTCCGACACGTACACGTTGAAGACATCGACGGCTTGGTGGCGGACACAGTTGAGGGCGTCGGCCGGAGTCCAGACGCTCTCGTCGGCCATGATGGGCAGCGAGACGCGCTCGCGGACAAAGCGCAATCCCTCTAAGTCGTCGGCTGCCAAGGGCTGCTCGACTAGTTCCAAGTCAAAGTCCGCGATTGCCTCGATGCAGCGCACGGCTTCCTTGGCGGAGGACCAGCCCATGTTGGCATCTACGCGCAGGACGATCTCGCTGCCGACTGCGCAGCGCACGGCTGCGAGTACGGCTAGGTCGGCGCGAAGGTCTCGCCCGATCTTGGCCTTGAGGGTTTTGTACCCTTGCGCCACTAGGCTCTGGGCTTGGGCGGCGATGGCCTCGGGGTCGCCCATGGACAGCGAATGGCTCAGCAGCACGCGGTCGCGGACTTGGCCGCCCAGCAGTTGGTAGACGGGCACGTCGCAGGCTTTGCCGACTAGGTCGTAGAGGGCCATTTCAATGCCGGCCTTGGCTGGGAAGGAGCGGTGCAGGAGTTGATTCATGCGGTCGGCGATCTCGCGGATGCGGCGCGGGTCTAAGCCGCAGAGCACATCGGCGAGCAGCCCGTTGATGGCCTCGCTTTCTCCGCGTCCGCGGCGGTCCCAGATGCTGGAGGCTTCGCCGAGGCCGGTGAGGCCAGCGTCGGTGTGGATTAAGACGACGGCGTTTTCAGAGGCTTGGTGCGTGCCGAGGCTGCTTTGGAACGGCTGCGGCCTGGGCACGCGCACGGGTATGGCTTCGATGTGGGTGATTTTCATGGGATCAGGTGGCGATAGATGCTGAGGGTGGTGTTGCCGTAGGTTCGCTGCTGGGTGAGCGAGAGGTGACCGCTCTGTTCGGGCACGTCCAAGTCGATTTGGTGCTGTACGAACAGCAGGCCCTCGTCGTTAAAGAGCGGGGATTCCCCGAGGGCTTCGATGAGGCCCAGCAGGAGCGGGGCACCGCAGTAGCGAGCGTGGTACGGGGGATCGGCATACACGATGTCGAAGCGGCGGCCGGCTGCTACCAGTTGGGGGATGAGGTGTTGGGCCTTGACCGAGTGCAGGCCCGCGACGCCAGCCTTCCATTGGTAGAGCAGCGAGCGGATCTGCCGCCGCCGCTGGTGATCTGGCTCGTTGAGCTCGACGCTCGCGCCCCGGCTCAGCGCTTCGAGCCCCATCTGGCCCGAACCAGCACACAAATCGAGGAAGGTACGGCCTTTCAGGTTGGGGCCGAGCATGGAGAATACGGCTTCTTTGAGGCGCGTGGAGGTGAGGCGGATCTGGCGCAGGCGTCGCCCGGAGGGAATCTGCCGACCGCGATAGGTGCCAGTGACAATGCGCACGGCTAAGCCTTGAGTTGGAGTTTATTTGGACAAAAAGTATCGCGGTTGGGGCGAGCAGCGTCAAGTTGTGGGTTGCGGGCGATGGGGGAAGTTTGAAGTTTGAATCAGGTATTCTTCTCTTGAGGGATTCGATGGGAGGTATAATCAAGCAATGGTCACAGAACAATACGATGTCGTCGTCGCAGGGGCGGGTGGCATGGGTAGTGCTGCGCTGTACCATTTGGCGCGCCGCGGTGTGCGCGTCTGCGCTGTCGAGCGCTTTGGCATAGCCCACGACCGGGGATCTTCGCACGGGGATACCCGCATCATCCGCAAAGCCTATATGGAGCATCCCGACTACGTGCCCCTGTTGCACCGGGCCTACGAGTTGTGGGAGGAGATAGAGGCCGAAGAGGCAGGGGAACTTTTTGCCCGCGTTGGGCTGCTAGTGGCGGGCGACCCCGACGCGGAGGCGATGCAGGGGCAGGCAGCCTGTTATCAGGCGCACGACCTGCCGCATGAGGAACTGGATGGGGAAGCGATTGCCGTGCGCTACCCAGGTTTGGCCTTTCCCGAGGAGTGGAGTGGCTTTTACGATCCTCTAGGCGGTTTTCTCCGGGTCGAGGACTGCGTCCGCCGACATGCCGAATTGGCCCAGCAGCACGGCGCGAAACTCTACACTGGAGAGGTGATGCTGTCGTGGCGGCGCGAGGGCGAAGGAGTGGTAGTGGAGACTGAGCGACGGCGCTTGCTCGCTACGCGGTTGGTGCTAGCAACCGGGGCTTGGGCAGTGCCGGAGCTATGCCGGCTGGGCGTAGCGGCGTGTGTAGTGCGCAAGGTGCTGCTGTGGTACCAGGGGCGCGGCGTGGAGCAGTACGCGCGCGGTGCGTTCCCCTGTTTCTTCATCGCCGACGGCGAACAGTACTTCTATGGTTTTCCCGCCGAAGAGCCGTGGGGTCTCAAGTTAGCCGAGCACAATGTGTCGCACGACCCGGTGGACGACCCGCTCCAACTCGACCGCGCATTGACCGACGGCGATCAGCCCTGCGTCCTCGATTTTCTCGCGCGATACTTTCCCGCGCTGCAACCAGAACTGAGCAAATACGCCGTCTGCATGTATTCGCTGACGCCGGATAAGAATTTCGTCTTGGATATCCACCCCGAATGCCCGGCCGTGGTGTTCGGGGCGGGTTTTTCCGGCCACGGCTTCAAATTCTCTCCGGTAGTGGGCGAAATTTTGGCTGAATTGGCGCTAGAAGGCGATACCCAGCATCCCATCGAATTCCTGCGTCTTTCTCGTTTTGCACAAAGGAGGTCGTAAATGGATCTAGGACTGAAAGACAAAATCGCTCTGATAACTGGAGGGAGTCGGGGGATCGGGCGGGCGATTGCGTTGGCGCTGGCCAACGAGGGGTGCAAGGTGGCGATTTGCGCCCGCGACCAAGAGCCGCTCGAACGCGCATTGCAGCAGGTGCGAGCTACTGGGGTCGAAGCCATTGCCGAGGTTGCCGACGTGCGCTCGCGGTCGGAGGTGGAGGCCGTTGTCGAGCGCTGTGCGACCGAATGGGGTGGTGTGGATATTTTGGTCAACAATGTGGGTGGGGCGGCTGGCGAACAGAGTCTGCTCGAAACCGAGGATGAGGACTGGGTGGAGACCTTTGATCTAAATGTGTTCCACGCCGTGCGCACGACGCGGGCGGCTCTGCCCTATATGCGGCAGCGAGGTGGGGGCGCGGTGGTGATCGTCTCGTCGATCTCGGGGTGGAAGCCCGGGCCTAAGTCCCAATACGGAAGTGCGAAGGCCGCGGAGATTTTTCTCGCAGGTGCGCTGGCGCTGGAGTTGGCCGAATACGGGGTGCGGGTCAACACCGTTGCGCCAGGGTCGATATTGTTCCCCGGCGGTGGGTGGGCGCGTTTTCAGGAGGAGCAGCCCGAGCATTTTGCGCAGTTTGTAGAACGGGAGTTTCCCGCTGGGCGCTTGGGAACTCCAGAGGAGGTGGCGGATGTGGTGGCGTTTCTGGTGTCCGAGCGCGCGAATTGGATCAATGGAGCGATGATTCCCGTGGATGGGGCGCAGGGTCGGCCGACGGCGTTTTGAAGGGTGGGTGCGCGACCGCAATCTCGTCAGCGCGATGGGACGATGCGGAATTGGCGCTTGCCGTCGATGCGGTAGGTCTCGAAGTCGTCGTGATCGATGGTAAAGACCGCAGTAAGCGATTCTCGTTTGGCCAGATGCACCAGCGTTGCGTCGGCGAAATCCATCGGTCGGTCGTCGTAGCGTTTCATCAGACGGTCCAGATCCGGTAGGTCTGCATCTGTTATCGGCAGTACTGTTATGGCACCGGAGCGGAGAAAACGCCAAGCGGCGTTAATCGCTGGCCGATGATCTCCTAGCAAATGGAAGAGCTCGGCAAGTACGGCAGCGCTAGTGGCCAATGGCAATCGCAAAGACGGAAATGCTTCGACACACCGGTCGTGCCACTGATCGTCGGCATCGAGTAAGGCTAGGATCGTCCCCGTATCGATCAGACCCTTAGCCCGCACGGCGTTGTTGTAATCGGGCGCGCACCCGTTGCCCGACCTGCTGTGAGCGGAGGGGATCGCCGCCCCGGATGGTGCCAAAGGTCTGCATGGCGGCTTGGCGAAGCTGGTCTTGTATTTCGTCGTCCCCAGCCTCTTCCCGGTCGAGCCACTGGGACACGATCTGGTCGAGCAGTTGGGCTACGCTCGTTTTATGGGCTCGGGCTGCGGCTTCAAGACCGTTTTTCACCTCGGGAGAGACGCGCCAGCTATATACTTCGCTTTTGTTCATGTAGTACAGTGTACTACATATGTGGTGGCGTTGCAATAGGCACGAGTAGATCACCGCCCAAGAGATTGGCGGAGTACGTGCTGGTTCAACGCGAAGCAATCAACGCAGTAACAAGAGTTTGCGCATCAACACGACTTCGTCGGTCACTAGCCTGTACAGGTACATGCCGCTGGCCACGGGGCGACCCGCGTCGTCGCGGCCATTCCAGTGGAGGCGGTGGTAACCCGCCTGCTGCGGCCCTTGATGCAATACCGACACCCGTTGCCCGGTCAACGCGAATATTTCTAAACGCGTCGGACTAGGAGCGTGCAAGAAGTAGGAAAGAATTGTCTGGCTGTTGAACGGATTGGGTGCGTTTTGCGCCAACTGGTCGCTGTCGGGCAGCTCGGTCAAAGCCCGCGCCGGATCTGGTGCAATCTCCAATTGCAGCGATCGGACGTTATCGGCGGGATTGATTTCCAGTTCGTCTGCCGAGAATTCAACGGTGAAGTCGAGGGTGCCGGCCTGCAACGGCGTGAAAATCAGCAACAGATCCACCAGCTCCTTAAATCTATCTTGGAGGTTGCCACAATTGATCGTGCCCGTCTGCTCATTAGTTTCGACGGTTTCGCAGGGCACACTGTGCTCGGGTATGTGGACTTCCTCAAGACGCAGAGGCAAACTGGCCGACCAAGTCAGTAGGACATTGGAAGCTACTCCTTGGACAAAACGCAAGCTCGTGTACAAGCTGAGGGTCCGTTCCGCGTTGGTGAATAACTCGCCGTAGTTTTCGTTACGTAGACCCACCAAAAGATCGACCCGAGGTGGTATGGAAGAGGGATCCATAGGGTCCGTTCCGTACTGGAATTCGAGGAGGTTCGATATTCCGTCGCCATCTAAGTCGCCGTCTGGAAATTCGACCTCTTCCGGGTCGAGTACTCCATCGCCGTCTCCATCGGACCAAGCCAAAGGGTTAGTAGGGAAGTCGTCTTGGTCGTCTTCGACTCCGTCGCCATCCTGGTCTAGAGCGATTCCGGTCGGGCGCAGGGGGCCTTCGCAGTAGAGGTCGGCATCCGGGAGACGGTCACTGGACTCTCCAGCTAGCGCGGGAGAGAGCGAGTAAAACGAGTGGTTCGCATCGAGCAGATTGTTGGTAAAGTAACAGGTCATAGCCTCAAAGTTGCTAATGGCTCCGTCGTCGATGGCGGCGTTGATGAGTCTGTCCAGTCGGGTATTGAGATACTCATTGGAGGTGCCGCGATCGTCGCTGAATGAGGCGGGTACCGATAGGGAGCCGGTGCATCCGAAGCGAGGATTGAGTTCGGTTGCTACGAGTTGACAGTCCAAGTATAGATCGTCGTCAATTCGCTGTAAGGCGTTTTCAATCTCCGTGGCGTTGTCGCTGGTGGAGGAAACTGGCCAGAGGAAAGAGGTAATGGGGTTGACCAGTTGGTCGAGAAGGGCGGCCTGTTCACCTAAAAAGGCATCGTACTCAAAAGCCATTTGGCTATCGGCTGACCAACTTGCAATTAGGGCGTCGTAGCCTGCGGTGTTGCCGTGACGTATCTCGTCCAACAGCTCCAATAATGGAGTGCGCTGCTGCCGATGCATAAAATTGAAGAAAAGGCTAGCGTAGCGATAGAATTTGAAGCCATCACTGTAACAAGACTGAAAAATTTGCTTAGTGTCGAGGCGGATCTCATCGCTGGCGATTCTGCTCATCATGCTCTGACGTACGGGAACACCTTGGGCGGAAGTGCTGCCAGCTAGGAACTCCGCCAAGCCTTCGTCTAACCAAGTCAGTCGGCAGTCTTGATAGATGTTGGTCTGTCCCCACAAGCCCGGATGCAGGAAGCGACCAGCCAAATAATGCACGTACTCGTGGCGAAACAACTCTTCGAGCGTAAAGATGCTCTCGTCTCGGGTCCGCTGATAGGTGTAGAACGTGGCGTCTTGTTCGATGTAGATGCCGCCGTTGTTGGTATTTAAGTCGAACACATACCCCTGAAATTGTTCGTACTCCGCCAGAGTGCCGTAAATCTTGATGTAGAGTACATCGTTGACATCGCCGGCTACGGCCTTGTCGGTTTCCAACAATCGGTGAAACTGTGCCTTGACCTCCTTAGCTGCGTAGTACAAGGGCTGCACCGTCTCCAAATTCAGGGACGTTTCAAACACTACGGCCCCATCGTCAAAACGGTACGTATGAGGAAAGACCCGGGCGATGATTTCACTTTCCAGTACGTCCCGACAGATGTTCCAAGTATCGCAACTGACCCGATCTTCTAGGTTTTCTGCCACAACCATGAAGGGGCCACTGAGACGCTCGTAGTTGGGGAGTATAGAGAGCAGGGCGGCGATGACGGCGTCTTTCAGAGTATGTACTGCAGCCAATCTCCCGAGTTCGAGAATGGCGTTTTCTAGCAGGTACTCGTTGTCTGGATAGAGAAAATCGTAGCCAGTAGCTTGCAACAGGATGTCAACGATTTCCGTGTCGCGACCGAGGGCGTCCATAAAGCCCTGATCGCGGTTGACGATACCGCGAAAGATAAGAAAGAAGACGCGGTTATAGGCCCTCAACTGGGCATTGCTGGCCGCTCGCTCGGACATCAATCCCGACAGAACGCGTTTGACCTCTACTAAGTGATGCTGGCGCACCTGATCTTGGTCGGCAACGGTGAACCAGTCATCCAAGATATTCGCGGCCTCGTCGTTGAGGTCATAAAAGTGGTCGCTGGCCGCGAAGGCTTTCGATGCGGAGACATGGGCGCGGATCGTCTCTTCGTTGAACGATGGAATCTCGTTTTCGTAAAAAGCATGGTAGTACCCAATTCGGACGAAAAACCAGAGTTGATGTAAGCCGGTGGCGTTAGTCCCGTCGTATGTAGGAACCAGCGCTTCAATGGCCTTCAACACGGCCTGCATATTCTGGTTGGTAAAAATAGCGGGCATGTTGTCGTCGAAGGTCCAAAGGACGTCTGAGAGACAATCACGCGAGTGAGTTTTCAGATAGTTGATCAGATCATTCCCGCCGAGGGCGGCCAAGTCGGCGGATGAGCAGTGATCCGCATATATCTTGGCCGCGGGGCGAGCCGTCTTCTGTTCCAGCGGTTGGGAAATCCAAGTCGGCGTGATTGCGGCTCTACTGCAAAGCGGAGGGTGCGAAGTCTGGCTCTCGTCTGTGCGTGGGGCGATTGTTGCTGCGGCCAGACCCGTGCTTAATGCCACAAGTAGGGCCATCAAAATGATAACGATTGTATTATACATCAATATCTATCCTGTCCAAGCTATCGTATTGCCCACCCTCGCGTAAGATTCGTCATCGCTCAAAGGGTGTGTTCCGATTCTGCGGAGTGGAAATCGCCTTCATCCCTGAAACAGCGACAGCGCCCCATCGACGTACATCTCGGTTCCCGTAATATAGCTAGCCTCGTCCGACGCCAAAAAGAGAATGGCGTTGGCAACCTCTTCTGCACTGGCGGCGCGTTGTTGTAGGGGAATCATGCCTTGGGGGAACTCGCGGGGGATGCGAATCTTGTCGATGTTGCGGGGGAAGGTGTTCTCGCCGATGCTGGTTTTGGTGGCGCCAGGGCAGACGACGTTGATGCGGATGTCCCACTGCGCCAGTTCGACTGCGGCCATTTTGGCGAAGGTAACTTGGGCGGCCTTGGAGCAGGAATACGAGGTGAAACCGAAGTTAGAGAAGATGCGGTTGCCGTTGACCGAGGAGACGACGATGATGCTGCCGCCGCCGGCCGCGCGCAGGTGGGGGATGGCATATTTGACGGTGAGGAAGGTGCCGCGCACGTTGATGTTGTGCGTCTGATCCCATTCCTCGGGCGTGATGTCCTCGATGGGGGCGAAGACGCCGTTGATGCCGGCGTTGGGCACGACGATGTCGAGGCGGCCCCAGCGCTCGACGGTGGCGGCCACCAGTTCGGCGACGTGCTTGGCGTTCGCTACGTCGCCGGGCAAGGCCAGCGCTTGGCCGCCTAGTCCCTCGATTTCGGCGACGGCTTCCTCGCAGCGCTCGGCGCGGCGGGCCGTTAGCGCGATGTTGGCTCCTGCGCGGGCCATGGCCACGGCCGCGGCCCGACCGATGCCGCTGCTGCCGCCGGTGATGAGGGCCACTCTGTCCTTCAGCTTCATGTCGATCTCCTAAGTTGACGAGAAAATGTGGGCGGAATATCATTGGAAGCCCCTAAAATACACCCAGCGAAAGTGGAGACAAGAATGACAGAAAACGTGAATACGCACTCCCGCTCCTCGGATCTGAAGATTACTGATATGCGCGTCGCCAATCTGCGCGGGGCACCGTTCCGCGCGACGATCATCCGCATCGACACCAATCAGGGGATCTCTGGCTACGGCGAGGTGCGCGATGGCGGTAGCCCGACCTACGCGCTGATGCTCAAAAGCCGCTTACTCGGCGAAAATCCCTGCAACGTCGATAAGCTCTTCCGCAAGATCAAACAATTCGGCCACCACGCGCGCCAAGCCGGTGGTGTCTGCGGCGTCGAGATGGCGCTGATGGACTTAGCGGGCAAAGCTTATGATGTGCCAGCCTACCAACTGGCCGGCGGCAAGTTCCGCGATCGGATCCTCTGTTACTGCGATACCCCCACGCGAAGCGATGGTCGAGAGATGGGACAATTGCTCAAGGAGCGAATGGAGCGGGGGTTTAAATTCCTCAAAATGGACGTTGGCATTGGGTTGCTGCGGGGGGTTGAAGACGCGCTGATCACCCCGCCGGGCATGTTGGAAAGCCAAGGCATTATGCACCCATTTACGGGGATCCAGATTACCAATAAGGGCATCGACATCCTCTGCGAATACGTGGCGCAGGTGCGCGAGGTGATCGGCTATGAAGTGCCCTTGGCCGTCGATCACTTTGGCCACATTGGCATCGAGTCCTGCATCCGCTTGGGCAAGGCACTGGATCAGTTCAGCCTAGCCTGGTACGAGGACATGATCCCTTGGCAGTTGGCCGATCAGTGGCAGCGGCTCGCCGAAGCCGTGGATACGCCCGTATGCACGGGCGAGGATATCTATCTCAAGGAAAACTTCCTGCCGCTTTTTGAACGGCGTGCCATTGCCGTCGTCCATCCGGACTTGGCCTCTTCCGGCGGAATCCTCGAGACCAAAAAGATCGGTGACTTGGCGCAGGATCACGGCATTGCCATGGCGTTGCACATGGCCATGTCGCCGGTGGCGGCGTTGGCTTCGGTACATTGCGCTGCGGCGACCGAAAACTTCATGGTGCTCGAAAACCACTCGGTCGATCAGCTAGATCAGTGGAGCAGCTTGGTCGAGGGCTTGCCAGTGCCCCTGATTGAGGACGGACACATTGCGGTGCCGGAGGGGCCGGGGCTGGGCTTTAGCGGCCTCAACGAAGAAGTGCTGCGGTCGTTTGCCGACCCAGAACAGCCGGAGATATTCGGCCCCACCGACGATTGGGACGACGAGCGGCCGCACGACCGCTTGTGGAGCTAAAAATGGCCTACGACATCGCCGTGCTCAAAGGCGACGGTATCGGACCGGAGGTCATGGACGAGGCCTTAAAGGTGCTCAATGCGTTGGGGACTCCTGCTCTTGCCTACTCTGAATACCCCTGTGGCGCGGGGTGCTATCTGGAGCAAGGGGATCCGTTGCCGGAGGCGACGGTTGAAGGATGTCGTCAGGCGGATGCAGTACTGTTGGGAGCGATGGGCCTGCCGCACGTGCGCTGGCCGGACGGGACGGAGATGCGGCCACAAGTGGACTTGCGGTTCCAACTGGACCTATACGCGGGGGTGCGGCCGATTTACCTCTATGCGGCCGCGCATACTCCGCTCAAAGGCTTAGAGGCGGGCGATATTGATTTCGTCATCCTGCGCGAGAACGTCGAGGGGCTTTTTGCCTCTATGAACGGCGGCATCCAGTTGCGCGGCGAAGTGGCCGTGGACTCCATGGTCATTACGCGCACGGGCACGGAGCGCGTGGTGCGCTACGCCTTTGAGTTGGCGCGGCAGCGCGGCCGGACGCCGATGAAGGTAACGTGCGTTGACAAGGCCAACGTCTTCCGCTCGATGGCCTTCTTCCGCAGCGTGTACGATGAGGTGGCTGCTGACTACCCAGATGTCGAACGCGACTACGCGTACATCGATGCGCTGAGCATGTACTTGGTGCAGCAGCCGGCGGGATACGATGTGCTGGTCACTGAGAATATGTACGGGGATATCATCTCGGACTTGGCCGCTGGTTTGGTCGGCGGTTTGGGGCTGGCTCCTTCGGGGGACATTGGCGAGGACGCGGCTGTGTTCCAACCTTCGCACGGTACTGCGCCCGACATTGCCGGGCAGGGCAAGGCCAATCCGGTGGCGATGATCTTGTCCGCGGCCTTGATGCTGCGCTGGTTGGGTCAGCGGCACGGCGATCCAGAAGCCGCGAGTGGGGCGGACCGAATCGAGAAAGCGGTGCGCGCGGTAATCGGCGAGCAGGGTGTGGGGACGCCAGATTTAGGGGGTAAGTTGAGTTGCCGCGAGCTAGGGGAGCGGATTGTCCAAGCACTCTGACATGAATCGCCGGACCTTTCTCGGTTTGGGCCTAAGCGCGGCTGTGTGGCCTACATTGGGTCGCGCTGCGCCCGTGCGGCCGGAGCGGGCGCGCTTGCGCGAGTTGGGCATTGTCATTGGTGAGTTGGCGACTGGTCCTCACAACGCCATCACTGATGTCGAGGGCGTGCAGGTCGGCCATCTGACGCTGATTGAGGATGGGGGGCCGGACTTCGGCGAGACTTCGGCGAGCTCAGTCGAGCCGCTCAGTCGAGTCGTGCGCACGGGCGTGACGGCGATTGTGCCGCGCACGCCCGCGTTTGCCGCGGACTTTACGCTCAACGGCAATGGTGAGCTGATGGGGGTAGGCTCGATGCGCCGCACGGGCCTGTTGGCTGGCCCCGTCCTTTTTACCAACACGTCCAGCGTCGGTGCGGTGTACGATGGGGCGGTGGAGTGGATGCTGGCGCGCGATCCCGACCTGTTCAAAAGCGATTTGCAGCCCGCGCCCATAGTCGGCGAGACGTGGGCTGCGTTTCTCCACGACGAAGTCGGGCGGCACGTGCGACCTGAACACGCGGTAGCAGCCCTCGACGAGGCGCACGGCGGGCCGGTAGCCGAAGGCTGCGTCGGCGGTGGGACCGGGATGCGGGCCTATAGCTTTAAGGCTGGCATTGGCACGGCGTCGCGCAAAGTTGCCTGCGGCGATCGGGTCTATACCGTGGGCGTGTTGGTGCAGGCGAATTTTGGTCGGCGGCCCCAGCTACGCGTTGATGGCGTCCCGGTGGGCCGGGAGATTACCGACCTGATGCCGGCGCGCGGTGGCAAGAGCAAGTCCATGATCGCGGCCGTGGCTACAGACGCGCCGTTGATCCCGATTCAACTCCAGCGCGTGTGCAAGCGGGTGGCTTTGGGCATGGCGCGCACGGGCGCGATCTCTACCCAAGGCAGCGGCGATCTCTGGCTGGCGTTTTCCACGGCTTCTCCTGAGCCGCCGGACGCGCTCGCTATGCTATCCGATCGCTGGATCTCGGGTGTGTTCCAAGGCGTAATTGAGGCTACGGAGGAAGCCATTCTCAACTCGCTGACTACGGCCCACACCATGACTGGCCGCGGCGGCAATACTATCTACGCCCTGCCGCTGGATCGCTTGCTCGAAATCATGCGCGCATACGGTCGGCTCAAATGAATCGCTCGCGCTTAGCGGGAGATGCGGCGGGGCCGCACAACGCCATTGTCGATGTGGCAGGAGTCAGCGTGGGCCATGTGGATATTCGCACGCCTGACCTTCGGCTGAGCTCAGGTCGAAGCCTGCACACCGGCCTTACAGCCATTGTTCCGTATCCAGCCTCAGTAGAAGAGCGCAAGCTGTTTATCGGTCGCTTCTCCATAGACGGTGGCGACGCCATGAGCGGCCTTGGGGTCGCCGAAGACTTCGGCACCTTTTCTTCGCCCATTGTTCTTGCCCCGACCCCGGTCGTCGGCCGGGTGTACGAATCCTTAATTCGCCACAGCTTGGGCCGCGACACCGGACTATCGACCGTGGCTGGCTGGCCGCCGGTGGTCGTGGGGATTGACGACACGGCTGTCAACGATCCTGCGTTCGTGCGCAAGGTTCTGACGCACGCCCACGCAGACGAGGCGTTGGCCAGTGCTGGCAGCGCGGTGCCCACGGGCAATGCTGGAGTCGGCGGCGGATTGCAGGCCTTTGGCTACAAGGGCGGCATCGGCACGGCCTCGCGCCGGGCTGGCGAATACGCGCTGGGGGTGCTGGCTGCGGTCAACGGGGGGCGCGAGTTGCGTTGGGCCGGACGCGTCTTGCCGGTGGGCGAGCAGACTGAGGGACCGCAGACTTTTGCTGCGGTGGTGGCTACGGACGCGCCCCTGATCCCGCGTCAACTAGAGCGGTTGGCTGGCCGCGCTGCGCTGGGGTTGGCGCGGACGGGTTTGTGGAACCCGCATACGCGCGAAGGACTCGTTCTCGCCTTTTCCACCACGGGCATTATCCAAGAGCTGGACGCACCTGTGAAGATGGTGGACGAAGAAAAGCTCTATTCTCTCTTTGCCGCTGGAGCTGCGGCTGCCGAAGGTGCGGTCGTTGATGCTCTTTTGGCCGCCGAGACGGTCGGGGATCTCAAAGCCATGCCGCAAACCGACTCGCTGAAAGAGGAAGACGGTTGAGTCGCAGCTTGCTCAACGATCAAGATGCGCTCAGCGCCTTCCGCGCTCGGCTCTTGGCTTGGTATCGCCAAAACAAGCGGCAGACGAGTTGGCGCGACAGCGGCAATCCCTATCACGTCTGGGTATCCGAGGTCATGTTGCAACAGACTCGGGTGGATCAGATGGCCCCCTATTTCGAGCGTTTTATCCGCGCGTTTCCCACGCTTCAAACGCTGGCCGCTGCTTCCGAGGATCAAGTGCTCAAGGTCTGGGAGGGTTTGGGCTACTATGCGCGGGCGCGCAATATGCACAAGGCGGCCAAGCGCATGGCCTTTGAGTTGGGAGGCCGCATACCGGATACGTACCAAGAGCTGATCGAGCTGCCTGGCATTGGCCAATACACGGCCGCGGCCGTCAGCAGCATTGCCTTTGACCGCGATCACCCGGTGCTCGACGGCAATGTAACTCGCGTGCTCTGCCGCTTGTTGCGGATTGAGGAAGAGCCGACCCGCGCCCACGTCAAGGCGCAGCTCATCGCCGCTGGAGAGACTCTGCTGGCCCGGGGCGAGGCCGGCGACTTCAATCAGGCGATGATGGAGTTGGGGTCGAGAGTCTGTACGCCGCAAAGCCCTTCTTGCCCGACGTGTCCAGTCGGTGACTGGTGTCGGGCCAAGGCCGAACTGGACGATCCGGCTTCCCTACCGCGCAAGGCCCCTAGGAAACAGAGGCCGCATTATCACGTGGCGGCTGGCTTGATTCGCAAGGGCGACGAGTTGCTAATTGCCCAGCGACCGGCCGAGGGGATGCTCGGCGGCCTGTGGGAATTTCCCGGGGGCAAGCAGGAGCCCGGCGAGACTCTGCCCGAATGCTTGGTGCGCGAGATCCGCGAGGAATTAGGTATTGAGATTGAGGTGGGTGCGCGCCTGACGAGCGTGGATCACGCCTATTCGCATTTTAGCATTACCTTGCACGCTTTTGCCGCCCGCTATGTGTGCGGCACCCCCGAGGCGCTGGGTTGCGCTGCTTGGCGTTGGGTTGAGCCGGAGGCTTTGGACGACTTCGCTCTGCCGCGAGCCGATCGCCTGATCGTGGAATTCATGCGCGAACACGCACAGCAGATGGAGCTGTTTGGTGAAAGCAAGTGAACTGCTAGTCGAGGGGAGACGCCGCGCACCGGGGCTGATCTTGCGCGGACTGTGCATGGGGACAGCCGATGTGATTCCTGGGGTTTCTGGGGGGACGATCGCCTTGATTACGGGCATTTACGACGAGTTGGTCGGGACTATTGCCGCAGTTGATCAACGGCTCGTGAGCGCCTTGGTGCGGGGACGCTTGATCGAAGTGTTGCACCGAGTCAACGCCTCCTTCTTGGTGCCGCTACTGCTCGGTATCGGCTTGGCCATTGCCTCGCTGGCCAAGTTCATAACTTGGCTGCTGGCAACGCACCCTCAGCCCGTGTGGGGCTTTTTCACCGGCTTGATCTTGGCGAGTGCGCTCGTGGTCGCGCGGCAGGTTGCTGGATGGAAGACGGCGCAGTGGGGGTTGACGGCGCTCGGTGCAGTGGCTGGCTACGCTATTACCACATTGGTGCCGGTCGAGACTGGGACTGAGGGGTACAAGTTTGCGCTGGCTGGCATGGTGGCCATTTGCGCGATGATTCTGCCGGGGATTAGCGGCTCGTTTTTGCTGGTAGTCATGGGCAAATACCAGCAGGTCTTGACCGCGGTACACGAGTTTGATTGGGCGATCTTGGCCCTCTTCGGCGTTGGGGGGATTGTCGGCTTACTGGGCTTTTCGCGGTTGCTCAAGCACCTGCTGAATCGCTTTCGCGCTGGCACAATGGCCTTTTTAGTGGGGCTGATGTTGGGTTCCCTGCGCAAGGTGTGGCCGTTCCGCAACGAGCTGGAGGACGGGCGCTACGAATGCGCGTGGCCGCAGGAGTTTAGCGGCGAGGTTTGGCTGAGCTTGGGGCTGATTGCGGTGGGCGTTGTGCTGGTTTTGGCGTTGGAGCGGCTGGGTAGAAGGCGGTGAAACGCTTTCGTCTAGTCATCAAATGGTAAAAACCACACCAAACGTTAAAGGAAGAATCGTATGAAATTTACCACCGGCCCACTAGACACCTGTAGACTCTTCCGCTAGTTTAGGCAATAATTTTGCAAGCGATGAAGTTACAATAGGTAGTTTAGGCAATAATTTTGCAAGCGATGAAGTTACAATAGGAAGCCCCTTCGCCTGAAGGGTCTCTTTAGCTTTATCCGGCGTTGTTGCATGAAAGCTGTGTTCGGGTCTTGAAATGAGTCAGGCTCTTCGGTTAGATTGGTTCGTGGTTTCCAGCAAGAAACACGTTCCTTTCTTCCCAAAGAGCCTGTGATGAGCAAAGTATCTGGCAGTTCGCCCTCGGTCAAGTCGCAACCGGTGTATCGGGTTAAGAATTGGTCGTCGTATAATCGGGCGTTGGTGGCTCGTGGTAGCCTGACGGTGTGGCTGGACGATGGTCTGTGGAAGCAATGGTATGCTCAGGGGCCATCGCAACGGGGTGCTCAGTTTGTCTATTCGGATCCAGCGATTGAATGGATGTTGACGATGCGGGTGTTGCTTGGGTTGCCGTTGCGCCAGACGCAGGGGTTTATCCAATCGCTGTTGGACTTGATGGGGTTGGCCTTGGCCGTGCCGGACTACTCGACCTTGTCGCGTCGCCAAGGGGCCTTGGCGGTGGAGTTGCCGAAAAAGCAGCCCGATAGCCCGGCTAGCCCGATGCACTTGGTAGTGGATTCGACGGGTTTGAAAGTCTATGGCGAGGGCGAGAGGAAAGTCCGTCAACACGGCTGGACCAAACGGCGCACGTGGCGCAAACTGCATGTGGGGGTCAACGAGGCCACCGGCGAGGTGGTCGCGCAGACGTTGACGTCCCATCGGATCGATGATGCCTCGCAGGTGGCCCCTCTGTTGACCCAAGTCGACGAGGCGGTGGAGGCGGTAGGCGGCGATGGGGCCTATGACAAACAGAAGGTGTTCGACGCCTTGGCCACGCGGAGTGATCCCTCGATTCGGCCGATCATCGCACTGCGCAAAGACGCTACAATCCATCAGCATGGTAATTGTAAGGTCCCCCCGTTGGCGCGCGATGAAATCCTGCGGGCCATACGACGAAAGGGACGCAAGGAGTGGAAACAGGCCAGTGGCTATCATCGACGCTCGTTGGCCGAAACGCAAATCTATCGCTATAAGCACCTCATCGGCGACAAGCTGAAGGCGCGTAGCTGGATCAACCAACAGGTCGAAAGTCGCCTCGGCTGTGCCCTCCTCAATCGAATGATCCATGTGGGCAAACCCCAGTCGTATCGAGTAGAAAAAATCAACTGAACAAAAAACAACATTCGACAATGATGCCCCAGATATGATTCATGCAACAACGCCGGTCGTTCCCAAAATTCCGGATGAGAAGAGTCCTCAAAAATACAAGGATAAGTCTCAGTTCACGTTCGCCTTCGAGGAGCTTGAAAACAATCTCCATCCGGCCCTCTTACGGCGGTTGTTCCAGTATCTTGAGGATTACGCAGTGAAAGAAAAAGCGACGATCTTCCTAACGACCCATTCGAGCATCGCCCTCGACTTCTTCGGCGTATCTGATAATGCCCAGATTATCCGCGTGCTCCACGATGGCGAGTCCGCTCGCACGGAAACCGTCCACACGCATTCTAATCTTATCAAGATAATTTCCGAATTGGGAGCAAGGCCGTCAGATTTGCTCCAAGCGAACGGACTTATTTGGGTGGAGGGACCTTCGGACCGCATCTATCTCAATCGGTGGATTGAACTTTACACCGATGGCCGTCTTCGAGAAGGCCGCGATTATCAGTGCGTATTCTACGGCGGTGCGCTCCTAGCAAAGGTCCAGTTCACATCGCCCGAAGACGGGGACGAGGTCTCCGAACTCGCCAACCTGTTTCAAATCAATCACAACCTCATCGTCGTGTGTGATGGCGATCGAGAGGCCGAGGACTCTGACCTAAAATCGAGAGTGCTGAGAATTCGCGAGGAAGTCGAAAAGATAGACGGCGCGCACATTTGGATTACTGACGCCAAGGAAATTGAAAATTACCTTCCTAGTTCTGTTCTTGAGAAAGTCCCTGACGCTGTCTTCAAGAAAGCACCAGCCTTGTCATCGCTACCAGACCCTGGACAATATGAAAGTTGGTCGTCATATATAAAAGAGAACATGGAGGGAACGAGTATAGACAAGGTAGCCTTAGCCATTTCGAGTGCCCCCCATACGAAAAAGGAAGTGATGGAGGAGCGATTCGATTGGAAAGTACAGATGGAACAGATCGTCAAGCGCATTAAATCGTGGAACGGGGATTCTGTTAGTACATGAGCTGCCGAGCGATTTGCATCGTCAAGAAAGGACAAAACCAATGAAAAATTATGCTCACGTCGGATCTGGAGCGCATGTTGACCGAGCAGGCCCGCAAACTGGGAATTACTTCCTGAACAGCTCGTCGTGGATAGCCTGAAGGCGCGTCTCGCGTCGGCATCGGCCGTGCCAGAGACACAAGGAACGCTGGCGGATTTTCTCCATGAGCATATCGGCGTTTTAGACAGCCGCGAATACATCCCCGGCGGTGCGCGCATGTCGGAAGACAGCGGCAAGAAATTCGCTACGGGATTGCTCAAATCGACAAATGAAGAAGGACTGTCATGCTAGGATTTGAACGCATTACCTTTGACCCAGATGTAATGGGCGGTCGGGCCTGTATCCGCGGTATGCGCGTAACGGTCTCCCTCGTGATCAACTTGGTTGCCAGCGGGATGTCAACCAAGGAAATCTTGGAAGCCTACCCATACCTCGAAGCCGAAGATGTCAGCGAGTGTCTTCGTTACGCGGCTTGGTTGGCGGAGGATGCCGTATATTCGGTGGAACCGTCCTCGGCATGAGATTCTTGGCGGATATGGGAATCTCCCCGAACACCACCGCGTATCTAGCAAAACAGGGACATGATGCCGCGCACTTGGCTGATCAAGGGCTACCTCACTGTATCAATCGGTCGATTTGAGCCAAAATTGCATCGGGCGTCGGCCGGTCGGAGACGCTTTCCCCTACGTATTTCCATTCGATGTATCCCTCAGGCGAGACGATGATGGCGGACGGCGTCGCGAGGGTGTCATTCAGAAGGTTGTAAACTCCGTAGTCCTTGGCTACCTCGGCACCCTTGTCTGACAAAATGGGGAATTCAGCGCCGGTGAGCTCCATCATTTCCAACGCGTCCGCGGTGTTATCAGTGCTGATCGCCGCAAGCGACACATTGCGCTCTAGAAACTCGGGATACACATCTGCCAACTCACCTAGTTGGCTCCGACAGGAACCTCAGAAGAATCCTCTATAAAACAGCAGTACCGCCGCCGCGCGGTTGTCGAGTAAGTCGGATAGGGAAACAGAAGTCCCATCTGCCGCCGGTAAGGTGAACGCAGGCGCTCGACCGCCCGTAGAGACCGGATTGGAATTGCAGCCAGCGAGGGCGATGAGAGTCGCGGCTGCCAAGGGCAGAAACACTAGAAAATCTCGTTTAAGCCAACAGAGAAACCTGTGAGCGTGGGCGAGCTCATCGTCTGCCCCTCACCGTAGATGTTCTCCACCTCGAAGGTACCCTCGTCGAGCAGCAGCACCGTTACCGTCCGGGCGTCCGAATCGACTAACCAGTACTCCTTCACGCCATACTTGGCGTATAGAGCGCGTTTGAGCGTCCGATCCCGCCCAGCAGTAGAGGGGGACAGGATTTCGACTACCAAATCAGGTGCACCGCGAACACTCGCGCCACCGAGCAGCAGGTGCGCTCGCTCATTGGAGACGAACAACAGGTCCGGCTGTACCACGTCTGTGTTCGACAGCACCACGTCGCAGGGAGCGGGGAAGACCTCGCCTAGACTCCTCTCCTGTACGAAAACATGGAGCAACGCTCCTAGCCGGATGCCAATTCTCTGGTGCTCTAGGTTGGGCGCAGGGACCATGATCAACTCTCCGTCCAATAACTCGTAGCGCTTGTCCTCCGGGGTGTGTTGGTAGTCCTCATAGGTGAACTTGACGGCTGGGTTGGGGCTGAGCATATCGCCCTCCTCTCGTCGCTAGATGTGCTGTTTACGGATGCCTAAATGACGATCAATCAACTACTAATAATCTAACCGCCGCCGCCCTACTCGGCGAGCCGCCCAATCGGCATCCGCGGACCGACCAAGATCATCCGCCCCCACGTGTTATCGTCGTCGCCATTGCCGTAGATCATGAAGTGCCCACCGTACGCGCCGCCGTCCGGGTCGGTGTGGACGATTTCCATGCTGTATTCGTCGCCCACTTGCGGCGGCTGCCAGCGGGGATCGCTGTGGGGAAACGTCGCGTGCATATCCACGCGAGCCTCCAAGATGAAATCAGCCGCGCTCCGGCCCCAAGGATCCATGCGTACCACGTAGTCGCAAGCAGCCTCGGGGATCGGCTCTTCAATGTAGCTTTGGCCGGGCGCGCCGTGCCGCCACCAAGCGTTTTGCGGGGTGCGCTGCGGGTCGGCCACAAAGCAGAAGGCGTTGTCGCCTTGGCCAAAGCGCTCGTTGGCCCGGTCGCGCGGGCCTTCCATAAACCAGCAAATCGCATCCTTGAAATACCAGCGTTTGTCCGCTGGATCGGGATCGTCGAGATCGTTGACATTGTCCCAAACCTCGGCCCCGAAATAGAAGTTTTGCGCGTCCCAAGCAATGTAGTAGCGGGCGCGCAAATCGTCTTCGAGGTGCGGCTCGTTGCCGTGGTCGGTGAGGCGGTTGCGCGCGCCGCGATCGAGACGGTAGAAGCTGGCCTCGCTGATGCGGCGCATGTCCCAGATGCCGTCGTTGTGAGCGAGATCCTTCCACTCGGCAAGATCGCCGTCAATAGTTGGAGCCGCCTCCAATAAGGGAGCGTTGATGTTCATGTCCGCGCGCGCGGCGGAGGCGACGAGCAAAATCGCGCATATAGCAAAAGGCAGCATGAATTTTCTCCTCAGCGGTAGTCTTCGGCTCGGTCCGCGGGCACAAAGCCCACCGTCTGGCGAGCGTGTTCTAAGTCGCGGTAGCCCCATTTGTTGTCCGAGGTGACGAAGAAGGTGTCGAAGGATAAGTCGAGGGGAGCGGCAAGGCACTTTTCGATCATCTGCACGGCGTCGCGCTGGCTGCACCAGACGCAGAACTCGCGAGAATGGATCGGACGATTTTCCGGGTTGACGCGGCCAAAGCGAAGGCAGAGGACAGACATGCCATAAGCCGAAGCATACTCGCGCCCCAACTCTTCGCCCCAGACCTTGCTGGCCGCGTACAATCCCGTTGGCCGCAGGGGCGATTGCGCGGTCAGCATCGGCCACTCAGCGGGCACTTGGTCGTACTCGCCGGCCAAAAGCTCCTTGTATGGGGAAAGTGCGGCATAACCACCCATGACTGACCCACTGCTGGCGAAGAGAACGCGCCGTACTCCGGCCTCGTGGGCCGCGGCAAAAACATTCCCCGTCCCCTGCAAGTTGGCGCGGGAAATCGCCGCTAGGTCGTTTTCAATATGGGCGGCAAGATGGACGACCGCGTCGATCCCCGCAAAGGCTGGTCGGATGGCATCGAGATCGGCAATATCGGCCTGGTGGCAGTCGATGTGCGGAAGCGGGCGGCGATTGAGGGCACGCAAGTTATAGCGGGTGCGTAAGCTAGCGACAGCGGCTGTGCCGATCAGACCCGTGGCGCCTGTGATGAGGACGTTTTGCATAAGCCATGTTAGGGTTGAGGATTGGCTCTCATTAGTAAGGAATACGGCCAGACGTGTCCAGCGGGCGCGGCCCGTGTTGTGGGCAATTGGCGCTTTGGCTACTATAAACCGCCGTGAAATACACAATGGCGATATGGAGTTTTTGCGCGTTAGCAGCGCTGCTTGCTATCGGCTGCACAGCCGATAGAGAAAGAGTGCCCGGCGAGCCGGTACAAATTTCGATGTGGATGTTCGGCGGGGTGGAGGAGCAGGACCGGTGGTTGCGGCAGGCAGTGAACCGGTTTAATGCCGTACAAGACAACATCCACGTCGATTACGAGAATCGGGATTGGGCCACGCAGCGGGAGAGCCTGATTACCTCGACGATTGCCGGCGAGGGGCCGGACATCATTCGCGTTCACCACAAGTACTCAGTGGAATTTGGCGAGTTGGGCGGGCTGTACGCGCTGGAGCGGTTTGCGGATTTTCCCCAAGTCAAAGCGCGGATTCTCGACAATCTGTGGGAGCACGTCGCGTACGGAGGCCAGCACTTTGGGCTACCCATCCAGATTTTGCCTTTTATCATGGCAGTGAACAAAGCGCTATTGGCCGAGCACGAGGTGGAAGTGCCCCAGACTTGGGAGGATATGCTGGCGCTGGGGCCGGTGCTCAAGGAGCGGGGGCTTTTCGCCTTCACCATGCCGGCGGGGCTGAACCAAGACACGGCCTACCGCTTTTTGCCTCTACTCTACAAGGCGGGTGGGAGAGTATTCAACGAGGACTGGACGCGAGCTGCCTTTAATGGCCCAGCCGGTATCTCGGCGTTGGAGTTCCTCGTGGCGATGAAGGAGCAGGGCTTTATGCCGCCAGCGTGCGCCGCCTATGCCTTTGACGAGAACGCGGCAACGTGGTGTACGGAAAAAGCGCTGCTGTCGATTGAGGGGCCGTGGTGGCAGCATATCGCGTCCAATAACTACGACTTCCCGGTGGAGAAGTTGCAGTTGATCCGGTTGCCCGGACCGGCTCAGCCGCTCGGACCGCATCCACCGCGCACCCTGCTAGACTTGGTCATGGTGGCAATCACCGGCTATACCCGAGCGCCGGAGGAGGCGTGGACGGTGATCAAGGCCCTGTGGCTCGACGACCCGCAGTGGCACGTCCCCAACGCTGAGATGCTGGGCTTCCCCACTCAGAAGATCGCCTACGCCCCGGGAATCGAGTCGAATTTCATCAACGCCGAGGTGCTGGCTGCGGCTGGACAAAACGGCTTAGCTTGGCCGGGGCACCCAGCAGTGACACAGATCCAGCGGCAGATGGCCGACGCGGTCAATATGGCGCTGAGCGGGACCTTGTCTCCCAAGGAGGCACTCGACCAAGCAGCGGAGGAAGTGGACGAAATTTTGGAGGATTATTGACCTGCGCATGCTGTTCGTATGTCCGTAAAACGAATGCTCATTCCGCTCTTCGTGGGCTTGATCGCCTGCGGAGGCGACGACCGCCCGCGTCCCGGCGAGCCGACCACAGTAGTGTTGTGGGAGTTCGGGGGCGTGCCGGGCCTGCGCGCATGGGTGCAACAGGCCGTGGCCGACTTCAACGCCGCGCGCAGCGATATCCAGATCGAGCTGGAGTTCCGCGACTGGGCGACGCAGCGCGAGAGCTTAATCAGCACCACCATCGTCGGCGATGGGCCGGATATTGTGCGGGTGCATCACAAGTACTCGGTGGAATTCGGCGAGTTAGGGGGACTGTACGCGCTGGAGAATTTTCCCGACTTCCCCCAGGTCAAGGAGCGCATCCTCGACAACGTCTGGGAACTAGTCGAATACGATGGCAAGCACTACGGCCTGCCGGTGACCATGCTGCCCTTTGTGCTGGCGGTCAACACCGACATTATGGGGCGGATGGGGCTCGAAGTGCCCGAGACTTGGGACGAGATGTTGGCACTAGGGCCGCAGTTCGCGGGTACGGGAATCGAGCCTTTTACCATGCCTGGGGGCGTCAATCTGGACACGGCCTACCGCTTTTTGCCGTTGCTGTACAAAGCGGGTGGGCGCGTCTTTAACGAAGATTGGTCGGCCGCCGCCTTTAACGGCCCAGCCGGGCAAGCAGCGTTGGAATTTCTAGTAGAGATGAAAAACAAGGGCTATTTGCCAGCCGGCAGCGCGGCCTATCGCTTCGACGAGAACGCCGCGCACTGGTCAACCGGCAAGGCAGCGCTGTCGATTGAGGGGCCGTGGTGGCAGGATATCGTCCACGGCAACTACGACTTCGATTTGAACAACCTGGCGCTGGCGCAAATTCCTGTGCCCACAGAGCACATCGGGCCGCACGAATCGCGGACGTTGCTCGACGTGATTATGATTGCCATAACGGGCTACACCAAGGTCCCCAATGAAGCCTGGGAAGTGGTCAAGGCACTGGATTTGGACCATCCGGTCTGGCGCAACCCCAACCCCACCATGGGCGGCATTCCCACGCTGAAGGCCGCCTATGCCGAAGGCGTGCAGTCCGATTACATCGACCTGGACCAGCTCGCCACAGCCGGGGCCAATGGGCTAGGCTGGCCGGGGCATCCGGCGATCACCCAAATCCAGCGGCACATTGCCGACGCGGTCAATATGGCGCTGACCGGCTCGCTAAGCCCCAAGGAGGCGCTGGACTTTGCCGCCGAAGAAGTAAACGAGGTGTTGAGTGATTACTAAAGGCGCACTGCGCAAAAATCTGACGCCGTACTATTTCTTGCTACCGGCCATACTGGTCTTAGCAGTCGTCATCCTCTACCCGGTGTTCAGCAACCTGATCATGAGCCTGTACAAGGTGAAACTCTTTCGCGGCGCTGGCGACGAGTTCATCGGCCTGACTCACTACGCCAAGCTCTTCGGCAGCCGCACCTTTGTCAACAGCATCTGGAGTTCGGTGCGCTTTACGCTCTACTCCCTGCCGGTAGCCTTCGTCCTGGGCTTGGGGATGGCGTTGATCTTCAACGAGATCCGCAAGTATCGGCCGGTCTTTACCGGCTTTCTGCTCATCCCCTGGGCCATCGCTCCGGTCGTAACTGGCTACATGTGGCGCTGGCTCTTCCACGACAGCTTCGGCCTCGTCAATCATACGCTCTTAAGCCTCGGCTTCATCGACGCCAACGTCCCTTGGCTGGCGCAGCCAGACGCGGCTATGGGTGCGGTGGTGGTGGCCAATGTCTGGCGCTTCATGCCCTACATCACTATCATGCTGCTGGCGGGTTTGCAGGGCGTGTCCGCCGAGCTGTACGAGGCCGCGCACGTCGATGGTGCCAATGTGTTCGGGCGCTTCTTCCACGTGACCCTGCCGCAGCTCAAACACGTAATCGGAGTGGTCTTCCTCTTCGCCACCATCTGGATGGTCAACGACTTCGCACTGATCTTCATAATGACCGAGGGCGGCCCAGCCAAGGCCACGCAAGTAGTGCCGATTACGGTCTACCGCATCGCCTTCGAGCACTTGCGGCTCGGCAAGGGCGCGGCCGCAGCGCTGATTCTGCTGCTCTTTTTGCTGGCCATGAGCATCGTCTTCATCCGCGTGCTCTTCCGCGAGGAGAGGAGGAGTGCGGATGCGAATTAAGACCCAAGAAAAAGTCCGCGCCTATCTCGCCTACGGCTTAGGCTCGGTTTTCGTACTCACGCTGGTGATGCCGCTGATATGGGTGGTGACCACGTCCATGCGTCCCCTGTCCGAGATGACCCGCACCCCGCCGCTGGTCTTCCCCCGCTCCCTCACCTTCCACGCGTACGTCGAGATGTGGGACACCGGGCCGTTTGTGAAGTACTTTGCCAACAGCATGGCCATTTCCCTTTCTACCGCCCTGATCGCCCTCGCGTTTAGCGTCTGCGCGGCGTATGCCTTTGCCCGCTTTCGCTTTCGCGGCAACACCTTGTTGCTAATGGTAGTGGTGATGTCGCAAATGCTACCCGGCTCTTCGATCCTCATCCCGCTCTTTCAGGTGATTCGCTCGTTCGGCTTGCTCGACACGCACGTGGGCATGGTGCTGATCTACACGGGCTTTGCCATCCCGTTTTGCACCTGGCTGCTCAACGGCTACTTCCGCGCCATCCCCACCGATCTAGAACAAGCCGCGCTCATCGACGGCTGCAACCGCCTCCAGCTACTCTACCGGATCGTCTTGCCGCTGGCCGCACCGGCGATCGTGGCAGTGGGGACCTTTGCGTTTTTGCTTTCGTGGAATGAATTCTTGTTCGCTTTTGTGTTTACCAAATCGCAGGCCCTGACCATTCCGGTGGGGCTGCGTGCCGCGTTTTTGGGACAATACGTCAACAAATACGATCAGCTATTCGCCGCATCGCTGATTTTTAGCCTACCGCCAATCGCGCTCTTTGTCGGATTGCAGCGGTACTTTGTCCAGGGATTGACGGCTGGCGCTGTAAAGGGATAGGAGAACAGATGACTAAGACTAAAACATGGCTGCTGTGCGCCCTATTGGTCGCCGCTTGCGGGCAACCAGACGACGCGCCCGATAAACTCAAGATCGGCTACGTCATCAACTTCATGTCGCACGAGTGGTACCAAAACATCAGTAGGTCAGCGACAGCGCGAGCGACCGAGTTGGATGTCGAATTGATCGTCGCCGACGCCAACCTCGACGTGGCCGCGCAAATCTCCAAAGCCGAAAACCTACTCGCCCAAGGGGTGAAAGTGCTGATTCTATCGCCAGTGGACGCCAAGGCGATGGGGCCGATAGTGCGGCAAGCCAAGGCCGCAGGTACCAAAGTGATTACCGAATCCAACCCCGTGTCCGAAGCCGCCAGCTACGTGGGAATCGACAACTACGCGGGTGGGGTCAAGGCCGGCGAGTGGTTTGCCAGCTACGCGGCGGAGAAGGGTCTTGACCCCAAAGTCCTCATCGTCGGCTTTCCCAACTTCGAGGACTGTCGGCAGCGAGTCGATGGCTTTAAAGACGCGCTCGCCGCCTCGGGTCTGACCCATGAGATCGTCCAAGAAGTCGATGGGCAGGGCCTCAAGGAAAAGGCGTTCAAGGTGGCGCAGGACGCGCTGACGGCCAACCCGCAGATCAATGTGATCTACGGCATCAACGACGACTCGACGACCGGCGGCATGGCAGCCTACAAGGCAGCCGGGTTGGACGAATCAACGCTGACCGCGATCGGCTTCGGCTTCGAAGGCACCGTGGGACAGACGGCTCTAACCGGCGACACGCCCTACGCGGCAGCGCTGGCGATGTTTCCCAACTTTGTCGGAAGCGCGCTCATCGATGCGGCCGTACAAATAGCGCGCGGCGAGCAGCTCCCCCCCCACTACGAGACACCGACCATCGTCGTCACCCGCGACAATCTCAGCCGCTTCTACGACATGAGCACCGAACCGCCCTTCGCGCTCAAGGTGGATGCGGTGCGGGCCTTGATGGCACAATGAGCCGCTTGCTGTCGCGGATGCTCCACAGCGAGCAGGCCGGGCTGTTGCTGGCGCTGGTCTTGCTCTGCGTGGGGATTTCCCTGCTGACGCCGGTCTTCTTTACCGCCGTCAATATCAAGAACGTGCTGCGCGACGCCTCGTTGGTGGCCATCGCCGGAATCGGCATGGTGATGATCATCCTGCTCGGCGAGATCGACCTGAGTGTCGGCTCGACCCAAGCAGTGGCTGGAATCATCGCCGTGGCCGTGCTCAACCAGTTTGAGAGCGTAACGCTGGCACTCGTCGCCGCACTCGCCGCCGGAGCGCTCGTCGGCCTGTGCAACGGACTGTTAGTCACCAAGGCCGGTATCAACTCCCTAATCGCGACCTTGGGCATGATGGCGATTTTACGCGGCGCAGCCATGGTCAGCACCCAAGCGGTGTCGATCCAAGGCAAAGTAGAAGGCTTCATCGAAGTGGGAACCGGGCATTGGGGGCCGATCCCGATCCCAGTGCTGGTGACCTTTGTCCTCTTGGGACTGTTTTACTACGTCGTACACCACACCATCCTCGGCCGCTATATCTACGCCATCGGCGGCAACATCCAAGCGGCGCGGCTCGCGGGCTTGGCCGTCGATCGCACGCGCGTCTTGGTCTTTGTGCTCGGCGGCGTACTAGCGGCGCTGAGCGCCTTTATCTTGGCCTCGCGCCTCAACTCCGGGCAGCCGAATGCCGGCCTGGGGTTTGAGTTGCAGGTAATCGCCGCGGTGATCTTGGGCGGCATCAGCCTGACGGGCGGCGTGGGTACGCTCGGCGGTGCCTTTATCGGCATCCTGATTCTGACAGTGCTCTCCAACGGCTTGGTGCTATTGAACGTGTCGTCCTTCTACCACGACATTGCGCGCGGCGCAGTAATTATCCTCGCTGTGTATCTAGACACTCGCCGCAAGCAAAGCCTCCTGCGGCGGTTACTCGCGCCCCCGACATGACGCCGCTACTGTCCCTAGAGGACATCCACAAGCGCTTCCCCGGCGTCTATGCGCTCAAGGGCGTTGACTTTGCAGTGCTGCCAGGAGAAGTCCACGCGCTGGTCGGCGAAAACGGCGCGGGCAAGAGCACCTTGATCAAAATTGCGGCTGGTGTGTACCACCGAGACCAAGGCCGCTACCAGATCGCGGGCCGTCCCGTAGATATCCGCCATCCGCGCCAAGCCCTGGACCACGGCCTTGCGGTCGTTTACCAAGAGTTAGAGTTAGTCCCCTCGCTGTCAGTCGCTGAGAATCTGTTCTTCGGTCGCCTGCCACACGGGCGCGGTGGGCGCGTCCAGTGGAATGCGCTCTACGCTGCTTCGGCAAAGCTATTGGACGAGGTCGGGCTGGCGGTCGATCCGCAGACCAAGGTCGGCCACCTCGGCGTAGCCGCGCAGCAATTAGTCGAGATCGCGCGGGCGCTGGCGTGCGACGCCCAAGTAATCATCATGGACGAGCCGACCTCGGCCCTGAGTACGCGCGAGATCGACAAGCTCTTTGCGCTCATTGCCCGGCTCAAGGCGCGGGGCGTGGGCGTGGTCTATGTATCGCACAAGCTCGCCGAGGTCATGGCACTGGCCGACCAGGTGACGGTCTTGCGCGACGGAGAGCGCGTCGCCTGCGAGCCAGCAGCCGACCTCGACGAAGAGCAACTTATCGCCCTGATGGTCGGACGGGAGTTGGGCCAAGGATTCCCCGCGGCCGATCGCACGCCGGGGCCGTGTGCGTTGGAGGTGGAGGGGTTGACTACGGACCGAGTGCAGGATATTTCCTTCCGGGTATACACTGGGGAAATCGTCGGCTTCTCTGGACTAATGGGCGCAGGACGGACGGAACTAGCGCGAGCCGTGATGGGCGCGGATCGCCGCCGCGCTGGAACCATTACTATCGACGGAGTCGCCGTACCAGCGAACGCACCGCCGCAGGCGCGTACTCTCGGGTTGGGCTTAGTACCGGAAGACCGCCGGGCCGACGGCCTGTTCGCGCAGCAGAGCGTGCGCGCAAACGCGAGCGTCGCAGCCTTAGAGCAATTCTGCCGAGCCGGCCATGTGCAGGTAGGCATGGAGCGGCAGCAGGTTGGCTCACTCGTCGCACGCCTGCGCCTGCGTCCCCCCGACCAAGAACAGACCATCGCGCGGCTCAGCGGCGGCAATCAGCAAAAGGCACTGCTGGCCCGCTGGCTGCTCAAGGAAAACTTGCGAGTGCTGCTCGTTGATGAGCCGACCCGGGGAATCGATGTCGGCGCCAAGGCCGAGATTTATCAACTGCTAGACGGACTGGCGCGCCAAGGACTGGCAATCGTGGTCCTCTCGTCAGAAATGCCCGAAATTCTGGGACTGTGCGACCGAGTGTACGTGATGCGCGAGGGACAGATCGCCGCCGAGTACGCACGAACCGAAGCCACGCCGGAAAAACTCTTGGCCAGCGCCCTGCCCAGTACCAGCTAAAGCCATTCCTCCCTATCAAAGAGGTGCAACGTGAAAATCCTAATCACCGGCGGCACCGGCCGCGTTGGAGCCAATTTGGCAAAAGCCCTGCTCGACAAAGGGCACGACATCCGCTCATTTGTCTATCCCGGCGACCAAAGTCGCGCCCACAAGCTCGACGGCTTTGACCGCGTCGAAACCATCGAAGGCGATTTGCGCAATCTCGCCGATGTGCGCCGCGCCATCGAGGGAGTCGATGCGGTGTACCACATTGCCGCGGCCTTTGGCGGTCCCTTCGACAACCGCGAATACCTCGAAATCAACGGCATGGGCACCATCAACGTGCTGGAGTCCATCCGCGAGTTGACACCTAATCTGCACCGCTTGGTCTATGCCTCCACCGAGGCGATTTACTGGGAGAATCCCTACAACGGCCGCTGCTTTGAAGAGCCCATCCGCGAAGACCAAGTCGCCCGCTACCAGACGATGCCCTACTTCCTGACCAAGTGGATCGGCGAGGAGCTGGTGATGAGCTATAACTTGCAGTTTGGGCTCCCATCGGTGACCACGCGCTTTGCCACGATTATTGAGCCTGGAGAATTCCTCGACCAAAACGGCTTACCGCACCTGTTCCTGTTCGGGCCGGTTTACGAGCAGTTCAAAGACCGAGAGGGGGCCGAGGAGCTCAAGGCACTGTGGACGGGCGAGGAGCAGTTCTTGCTATCGCGCAATCCAGACGGGCGGCCCTTTCGGCAGGTGTATGCCGACGTGCGCGACATCGTCCAAGGGCTGGTGTTGGCGCTGGAGCGGGACGAGGCCGTGGGCGAGGTGTTCAACTTAGGCGGGGCCGCGCTGTTCGATTGGGGCGCAACCGTGCCCTATCTCGCCGAGCGCTTCGGATTGGGGTACGCCGATGCGCGGCGACCGGATTGGAACTACTTCGAGTTGGATTTGACGAACATCAAGGCAAAGCTGGGGTTTGAACCCAAGCACGACTTGGCGAGCATCCTCGACGCGGCTGAGGCCATGCGGCGCGGGGAGGACGTGGGGATTATTCCAACGGGCGTGCGCTTTGGCTAGCGTAGTGGTGCGAAGGAGATCCACATGATCGAAGGACACCAAGTACTAGCCGACGGCGGCGCTGTGTCCGCCCAACAGCCAGCCGCAGCGCGCATTGGCGCACAGATATTGGCCCAAGGCGGCAACGCCATGGATGCGGCCACAGCCACCAGTTTGGCCTGCTGCATGTTGGCCCCCCAATCCAACGGCATCGGCGGCTACATGTCGGCGGCAGTTGTCTTAGAAGGCTCCACCGACCGCGTCTGGTCACTCGACGCCAATGCCGTAGCCCCGGCCGCTGCCCACGAGCACATGTACGACATTCTGCCGGCCCGCCGCGACAACATGTGCACCAACGAAAAGGAATACGCCTGTAGCGTGCGCGACGATGCCAACGTGTACGGTCCCCAAGCAGTGGCCGTCCCCGGTCAAATGGCCGGCATGGGCTTTTTACACGAACGCTGGGGGCAGTTGCCTTGGGACGCGATTGTCGCCCCGGCCCAAGGGCTGCTCGCCGACGGCTTTCCCTACGGCCCGGCCCTGGCCAATACCATCCGTAGCCAAGAAGCCATCCTGCGCCGCTTCCCCGCAACATTTAGCCACCTCGCGCCGCAAGGCGAGTTGCCCAGCTTCGATGACATTTGGCATCGCCCCGACATGGAGCGCACCCTAGCGCGTTTGGCTCAAGCTGGTTGGCGCGACTTTTACGGCGGCGAATTGGGGCGTACCATCGGCGATTACGTCCAAGCCAGCGGCGGTGTTCTCACCCGCGAGGATATGGCTGGCTTTGAACCGCGCCTGACCGAGCCGTACCAAATCACCTACCGCGATGTGCCAGTGTACGGACCAATTCTGCCCAACGGCTGCCTCTCCGCCCTCCAGATTCTGCACATGCTGGAATGCCTGCCCTTAGTATCCGACGACCAAGCCCAGTACTGGCACCAGCTAGCCGAGGTCGTCAAACAAGCCTGGCGCGACCGCCTGCGCTACGTCGGAGACCCCGATTTCGTCGATGTGCCAGTCGAGCGCTTACTGAGCAAGGACTACGCCGCCGGCCGCGTCGAAGCTCTGCAACAATTTCCCGAGCGAGTTGACCAGCAAGTGTACGAAGCCTCGGGTCCAGCCGTCGCCGAAACCTTGCACGTATCGGCCGCAGACGCCGAGGGCAATCTCGTTGGCATCACCATCACCCAAGGCGGAGCTTTTGGCTCCTGTCTCACCGTACCGGACACGGGCATTATCCTAGGCCACGGCATGTGCCGTTTGGATCCCCGTCCCGGTCGGGCCAATTCCGTGGCCGCGCACAAGCGTCCGCTCAACAACGTGGTTCCCATGATCCTGCGCCTGCCCCAGCGCGACGTAGCCATCGGTCTGCCCGGCGGTCGCCGCATCATCAGCGTCGGAGCCCAACTCGGCCAGCGCATCATCGACTTCAACGCCACCGCCTTGGGAGCAGCCACAGCCCCCCGACTCAACGCCGAAGCCCAAGAACCCCTCGAACTAAAGCGCGGCATCGACCCGGCGATTGTGCAAACCCTAAGAGAAATGGGCCACCGAGTGCAGGTAGTTCAAGGGGTAGCCGGCGGTGCCCACGGTGCCGAAGTACTCAAAAGCGAGGGCAAAGTGCGCGCTGGGGGCAATGGCTGGGCCGCGGGCGTATAGGTCGTCTTTGGGTGATTATCACCCTTGACATGGGTGATTATCACCCATATCATGGGTATATGAACACGAATCGACTGCTACCTCGATTTGCTTCCGCGAGCGTGGAGCGAGCGCTGAGGGTCATGCCCGTGACTGTTCTCACTGGCGCACGACAGACCGGCAAGAGCACCCTCGCCCGCATGCATCCCATCGGAGCAGATAGGTCTTACTTCACCCTAGACGATTACGGCGTCCTTGAGCAAGCCCAACGCGAACCGGATGCCCTTGTTGCTCGGGCCGTGCAGATCACGCTTGATGAGGTACAGCGGGTGCCGCATGTGCTGCTCGCCATCAAGCGCCTCGTTGACGAAGATCGGGTTGCTGGTCGTTTCCTCTTGACTGGGTCGGCGAATCTACTGCTTATGAAGGAGGTGGGCGAAACGCTGGCTGGCCGCGCTAGCTACTTGACGCTCTGGCCCATGACCCGTCGCGAGCAACGCGGATTGGCTAGGCCTGGTCTGTGGACAGAACTCGTAGATGCGCCCCCGACTGCATGGCGGGATGTGCTGCTCGCGGAGCCAGCCGAAGCAGAGCCGTGGGTGGCCCTTGCTCGACGCGGAGGTTATCCCGTCCCAGCCCATGAATTGATAGATGATGACGATCGGCGGCTATGGTTCGAAGGCTACGCGGCTACCTACTTGGAGCGGGACATCCCACGTCTATCCGCCATCGAAGGCATCACAGACCTGCGGAGGTTGATGACGGCAGCCTGTCTGCGCGTTGGGGGGCTATTAAACCAAGCAGACCTAGCTCGGGACGTACATCTTGCCCCCTCCACAGTGCAGCGTTATCTCAACCTACTAGAGGTGTCGTTCCAACTGGTGCGACTGCCATCCTATTCTGTCAACAGGACGAAACGGCTGGTCAAGTCATCCAAACTCTACTGGGGCGATACCGGGTTGGCTTTGCACTTAGCGGGCGAGGCACATCCCCGCGGTGCGCATCTAGAGAACATAGTGCTCTGCGACCTACTCGCCTGGGCTACTACTCGTATCGAAAGAACAGAGATTCTCTTTTGGCGGACTACCAAGGGTGCCGAGGTCGATTTCGTCATTGAAACGGGCCGCCGTCTGCTGCCCGTGGAGGTGAAGGCCGCCGCTAGCGTCCATCCCGGCGATGTACGACATCTGCATACGTTCCTAGATGAATACTCCGATATGGCGCAGTGTGGGATCGTTCTCTACGATGGCGAAGAAACGTTCTGGCTCACCAAGCGCGTACTCGCCGCACCGTGGTGGCGCGTGGTTTGAAGCTACTATCTAACATACAATGGAGAAAGAAATGAAGATTACTGATTTGCAAGTGATGCGGATAGGGTCGGAAGGGACCAACAATTGGACGTTTGTGAAAATCGAAACCGACGCCGGTATTTACGGCTGGGGCGAGGCGAGTTTGCAATACAAAGACGACGCCTTACTCGGCGAGTTTGCGGCGTTCAAGCGCTTTCTGCTAGGCAAAAATCCGTTTGAGATTGAGCGAATTTGGACCTCGTTGTACCGACGCGTGACGTGGTCAGGTGGCCCGGTGACGACGAGTGCGATCAGTGCGATTGATCTGGCGTTGTGGGACATTAAAGGCAAAGCCTTGGGCGTTCCAGTGTACGAGTTGTTGGGAGGAAAGTCACACGACAAAATTCGCATGTACGCCAATGGGTGGTCGAGAAAGGGAAATACACCTGAAGAAATTGCCGAGGGTGTAAAACGAGTAGTAGATCAGGGCTATGAGGCGTTGAAGTTCTACCCTTTTAGCGGCGTACAAGTGGCAAGGATCGATCGAATCCAGCACGGCGTCGCCTTGGTGGAAGCGGCGCGCGAAGCGGCCGGGTCGCAAATTGAAATAGGAATTGACATTCGCGCGCGCTTGAACATATGGAGCGCCCGGCGCGTGGCGCAGGAATTGGAGCCTTATAACATTGCGTGGATGGAAGAGCCGATTTTGTGGGATAATCCAGAAGCACTAGCGCAATTTGCCCGCGAAGTAAATGTGCCCATTGCGACGGGCGAACAGCTATACACTCGCTGGGAATTCCGCGCCCTGTTGGAACTGAATGCGGTCGGACTTATTCAACCGGATATCTGTCATGCAGGCGGCATCACTGAATTAAAGAAAATTGCCGCAATGGCTGAGACGTATTACGTAACAGTAGCACCACACAATTCCAATGGGCCGATTTCAACAATCGCTAGCTTGCATTTGGATATGTGCATTCACAACAGTTTGATGCAGGAAATTTTCGTGTCGTCCATTGATCTCTACAATAAGGTACTTACGCAACCTATTGAAGTGATCGCTGGACATTGCGTGCCACCAGAAGGGCCGGGTTGGGGCGTAGAGTTGCGAGAGGATGCTATGGAACAACATCCGCCGAAGTCGTTTACGCCGGTTGAGTCTGAACCGTATGTGGAATTTTAGTTTACAATGATAGCCAGTAATTTACCTTAATAAAGAAAATATCCGAACCATCGTCTAGGAAACTCTCACCTATATTCCTCAGTGGGAGGAAAGAAGGATCTGCCGAGAACGCACTGTTCGCTTGGGACCACACCAAGAATAAGGTACTTCCCGGACGATATTCCCAACGCAGTACCATATTACTCTGCAGTGAACGGTGGCGAAAATCGGGATTGTAGCCCAATTCTGTATACGGGGTAAACATATATGAATCCGGTCTCGCTAGTTCTTTGAAATGTTTGTAGGCACCAACCGCCAGAAACGGCTGCAAATAGAGCTCTAGACTCAGATCCCGGCTGAAGATCACATTGAGTCGGGTAGTCAGATCTAGGGTCTTGCTATTCAGTGTTCCGTATACGAAGTGTTCAACTATGCCATCCCCATCCACGTCTATATTCCCAACCCACTGTGCATCATCGAAACCCCAATGATAGTGTGGCTGAAAGTAACACTCTATATAATAAGCTGGTTTAATTTCTACTCCCAATGCCATCGCGCGCCAAGAACTACCTTCCGTGTCGTTCCCCCAAGAAAAGCCGAGTTGGCTACTTATGGCTCGCCGATCGTCGCTTGTGATACTAAGATCAAAAGCTGTTCTAGCGGGCCGTACGATGAGCGGTCCACCCCGGGTATCTAGATCGTCCTGAGTGCGGAAATTATGGTTAATTGCTCCATAGATGTCCCAATAATTACTGAACCGATGCCGAGTGCTCAAACCGATGCCGTTTGCCAGTACCACGTCATCAAAGTTCCGACGCCTCCACTGATTGATGTTCAGTCTGTTCCAACGGAAAAGATTCCAAGGACGATCCTTGCGAAGCTGGAGTTGAAATCGAGTTTCATAGTAGTTATTCCGCCATAGAAAACCCAGATCATTGATTTCGAAATCTTTTGAATAGGCTTTCCAATGGAATCCTCCTTGTAGCCAGCCACTCCGCTTGCCCACAGCCATCTCGCTGCCCCACCCCCTCTTCTGATCCGCTGCCGCTCCGGCTTGGCTACTGGCGATCTGTCCCGAGAAATCGTATTCGTTCTGCCCCGAACGCAGCCACCAGTCTACACTCCCAGAGTAAGCGTCTGCAGCCTTGTGTCGGTTGAGACTCGTACCTGTCAGGCCGATGTGAGAGTTGCCTTGAAAAAGATCCTGCTGTACTCGGCCAACCAAGATATGCGAGCGCGGCTCAAGAAGAAAATCACGACGTTTTGATTCTTCCCCTACACTCTCCAGAGATACATACTCTCTAGCCGTAAGTGCTTCCATTAACCCAAAGCTCGTCTTGCCGGCCGTCTTGCCCACTATTTTAACTGCTCCTAAAATGGTGGTAAAATCTGGCCGGTCCACCATCCGGAAGCCACTGGGGATGCTATTGAAGCCGGGCTGCTTGCCAATGCGACGGGAATAGAAAAGCTGGATAGGCGTCCGGAAATTCTCAGCACCATCTACGAAAAAGGGGCGCCGCTCCTCAAAGAAGGTTTCAAAGACTGAAAGGTTTAGCACAGCCGGATCGGCCTCCACCTGCCCGAAGTCCGGATTGACTGTGGCGTTAAGAGAGAGGCCCGAAGTCAGTCCGTAGCGCATATTAACCCCTAGATTGCTGAAGAGATCGCGGCTAGCGGATCCATTGTCGGAGATAAAGGTGGATCGGCCGACGATATAAGGCATAATCTCCAAGGGTTTAGGGGGAATAATCTGCTCAATACCTTCAAGATGGCCAAAGTGCGATGGCCAACCGCTTTGCTCAAGCGGAACCATACGCCAATACACATCCTCTTTTTTTCGACTTATATAGCGAATTACATTGACGCCCCAAGTGTATTTCTCCTGAGGACTGAAGCGGAGCGTTTGGTAGGGAATCTTGTACTCTACACACCACCCGTTCTCATGCCTGCTTTGACGCGCTTGCCAGACCCCATCCCAGGCACCGTCCCAACCACCTCCATCATCGTAATTATAGCCATCTGTCAGGGAGCCACCGGCGTGTACATGGAACACAAAGTTTGTCTGATGATCATGGTGGGCATCAATGGCAATCTGGACGAAATCTGCTTCTGGAAACTGATCTCGGCGGGCAAGACGAGCCACGATGTGCTCTGGCTGGCGATCAAAGGCCATAACACCGACGTAAAGCGCTTTGTCGTCATAGGCAAATTGTACTGTGGTCGACTCGGTAGCAGCCTGTCCCGTATCGGGTCGCCGCTGAGTAAATCCTGTAAAGACCGGGGCTTGCTGCCAGATTAAATCGTCTAGGTGGCCGTCGATTTTAGGTGGAGTAGAATGGATTCGTATGGCTCTTAGAGTCTTGCCCGTGACTTCCCCATCTTCTACGTGACCCCAGAGAGGATTTCCCCCATCGACAATGGCAATGATTATTAAGATCCTCCATAAACGCATCATGTTAAGTCTCCTCACTCATCAAAGGACTGGCCGACCTCAAGTAAACCAATTTTAATGCAGTCAATGGGATGGTTTCTCAAAGAAGAAAGCCCGGGTCACATAATGTCAACGTGAAAACCTAGCGGAGCCAATCCTCCCATCGACGTGCCAGCTCCACTCGCGCATCACGACGCGCGTCTGAGTAATACTTCTGTCCGTGCATGTAATAAGGGGGCCTGTCCGGCAAGCGATGTCCTGTTATTGCTTCCAATGCATCTCTTCGGGCCGCGAAGTTGGATATTCGACCCATGCGGGCGTCCTCTTCAAGACCGGAGACGATTTCTTCGGCGAAACGCGGAAGAGCCGTTCTTCTGGCAAGGTTAAAGGATACATAACGAACATCTAGGCTCGGGTCATTAAAGAGAACACTGAGAGATGCGCTACATTCAGACCACAAAGTTGGACAATTCTGTAGCCAGTACACCGCCGCCGACCGGACAATGGGCGCAACGTCCCGAAACCCTTCTTTGATGTAGTCCGGATTCACTTCGGACGTTTTGCTTGCTAGGGCACACAAGGTAGCGGCACGAACCTCAGATTTCGGGTGGTTTAAACACTCACTGATTGGTTGTAGAGCCGCGTCCGGGAATGGATCACCGACAAAAGAGAGAATGATATCCCTTACTTGGTCAGCATCGCCAGCACTAAGTTGATCCATCCTGTATTCGACCGAACGTTTCCGCCACTCCGACCAGGTTTGGTAGGGGCTCGTTACCGGCTCGGGTGGATGATCCGTCGCTTCCATCGCCAAAGCACCTTCGACTGAAACCAGCCCAGCGCGTAGGTTCAACCACTGTGGACGCTTTATCGACGAAGCGATGAGGGCCGTTTTCATCTCCAGAGCCGTCCAACTCGGACGCGCCTGCCACACACAGGCTGCGGCTCCAAGAGCGATCGGCCCCGAGAACGATGTACCAAGTGTGCGGGCATAGCGCCGTGGGAGATCGTCTATCTTGTCATAAAAGTGGTTTTCGATCTCTTCATCGGTTCCATGGGGAAGGACGACGTTCTCCGCAGGTGCCAGAATCTCCGGAATCCATTTTCCCTCAAAGGTCGTTCCCCGGCTCCCTGGAAACGCTTCGGCCTGGTCTAGGTCCCCATCCGGGGAAATCGCGATCCCGCCAACCGAAAGGACCGAAGGAGCCGCGGGTTCGGTAACCCCAGCAGTCCGATCTGATGTATTCCCCGACCCTGCCATTACGAGCACGCCTGCGACCGCTATTTCTTCACACAAGACACGTATTGGTTCCGTTTGCCAAGGTAGAAGGCTTGAGTCGATCCCAAGTTTTTTTGCCGACAATACAGTTCGTATCTCGTACTTGCTCCAGTTATCCCGAACCCATTCCAGTGCCTTAAGATGTGCTGCATATCGTCCTTCAGGATCCTGGCTCTGGCCGGGGAAGTATTCGGCGACGAGAAAGAGATCGGCCTCCGGCGCTATGCCCCGGTACAGACCCTGCGATTCGGCACCTGATCCAGCAGCCGCAGCCGCAGCCCACAACCCATGCGCGCCTCCTTTCCATGGCCCAGGCTCCGCCTCAAACACCTTGGGCTGCGGTTCAGGCTCCATCACCATTACTTTGTAAGTTGTACGTTGCTCGTTGGTGGTGATATCGGGATGGCTTGGGAAATCTCCATCGACAACAGCAATGCGAACCCCTTTCCCCGTAAATTCATCAGGTACGCCCAGGAAGTCTCGCAACGTCGGCCACATATCTCCTCCTATGGGTTTCTTAGACGAGCTGCTCATGGGGCTGCGCCTCAGCCACATGACAATTGAACCAATCCACAACGCGCCGACACAGATCATCGAGAGCATCGCGGGACCAAGCACTTGTGCCGTGGTGCTCGTCCTTGTACAGCCGTAGCTCGACGCGCTTGCCGAGTCGGCGCAGGGCGATAAACGTCTCTTCGGCCTGATTGGAACCTTCCTGGTCCCCTGTACCACACACGAGCAGTAGTGGAGTAGATACTCGGTCTAGGCAGAAGAAAGGCGAGTTCTCGATGTACGCAGCCCGGTTCTCCCACGGCGAACCGCCGAGGCGGGCTTGTCCCGTTTCGCACCATCCTATATGATGGATGTAGAAGCTCGTCATATTCACCCCCCAAGGGGCAATAGCCAACGCAGCTCGGAATCTGTCGGTCTGCGCAACCAGCGCCACAGTGCTATATCCGCCATAACTCGTGCCCATTAGACCCACGCGTTCGCCATCGGCCAGACCGAGTTCGACCGCCCGATCTACGGCGGCTAGTACCGGCTCCACCAGACCTGTCATCGGGTCTTTCTCTCCCAGCGGTACCTCTGGGAACAACACCGCGTAGCCAGCACTGCATAGAAGCTGTGGCTCAATAGCCTGCGGCCCTTGGAGACTAAAGCGATTGATCGTCCCCACACCTCGGTATCCCCCATACACACTGACGATCATCGGATACGGTGGCTGTGTCTCGGAAGGAAGCAACATCACTCCCCGGCATTGCATACCGGCTGCTTCGAAGTCTATCAGTTCACTGCGGCCGAGCTTGGACACCTGAACTTCAGGCGCTAGGCAAAATAACCAGTCATGGCTTCCATTCTCTATGCGTAGCACGGAGGATGGACGCTTTGCCTCCTCCGCCATCAGGTAGTAGCACCCAGAAGAATCGTCCACCTCCATGTACCAGATTTGGCCCGTGCACGTGCCCGGGATATCTGCTACGTGCTTCAGCCCTCCGTCCTGCCCCAAATGGACGACCTGCTCGCTCAGGTCGGACCGATTCTGCAGCACGACGGGCAGGCCCCCGGCCTGCGTCAATTGAATGGTGGATTCAGTCGGTCGTGCGATCCAATGACGCCTAGACCACTCTTCTGGGATCGATGCGCAGCGGTGCTGGCCGGATTCCAAATCGAATTGCCACCAAGCCTTGCTACCGAGTGAGTGCAGCTTCGAACCATCCACACTCCAGCGCGGCGTGTCGTATTTCAGCAAGCGGTCAAACTCCGGTCCCGGAGTCAGATTTACAGGCGCTTCAGAACCATCGGCCGCGACAATGAACAGCTCGTCGGGACGACCTCTACCGGAGGAGGCATACGCAACATTCGCCGAATCCGGCGACCACGCGTAGTTGATGCCAAAGGCGCTGGCGATATTCGAGGCAAGCACCCTTTCCACTCCGGTCTCGATATCCACGGTGAAAAGCTCAAACAGAGAGTACTGCAAGCTCGCTACACCTTCGACGTAGCGCGTACAGGCCACATGTCGGCCATCGGGCGCGATGCGCCATTGGCCGGAGGCCCATTGTTGGAGCAGCCTCTTGACCGATCCAGTCGAGAGGCTGATATGGCCCAAGTCGCACAGCCTCCTACTCGGCAGATCTGGCTCGACCTCCACGTCAGGATAGTTGGATCTGACGTCGATCTTGGGCACGGGGCCGTGCGCATCTTCCCGATAGTCGCGCTCGGCAGGCCAGAGGGGTACTACGATGCCCTTTCCATCGGGCGTCCACACTGGCAGTTCAAAACCAAAGCGGACTAGAACAGGCGCATTCCGCAGCAACTCAACCTCTCCTGTGCCAACGTCCCACAAACCCAGACATGCCACTCCTTCGTGCTGCACGCAGGCCACCAGCCTGTCGCCCGCTGGCGACCACTGAGCCCCCCAGCTTACGCTGTCTTCGGGAAAAGGCCGCATCGACTCCCCGGTCGCTGTATCTACGATAACCACGGAACTACCAGCCATTTCCGTAGGGACGCCCCACTCGTCAAATCTCGGTCCTCGTACGCCTTGGATGCGCCTCTGTACGCCAAGGGCGAGCCGCCGTCCATCCGGGGACAGATGAAAGGGCATCCGCCCGGTGGGTTTGGGCAGATCGATGAGAGAGGCGATGGTATTCTCCATGGATTCCCTCCGTTATGGGGAAAAATGGCTGCGATTCTGCGGTCTTTGGATGGTGGATTTTCGCGTTGACAAAGAGTACTGGAGAGTCTTATTTTAGTCAAGATAAAAATGACGTATCTATATATTTATATTGATTTTATGAGACATTATATTTGACAACATTCAGCCGATTGTTTATATTTTATGTACAACAAAAAGATGGGGGCCGCTTACGTGAGCACCCCCATCTTTTTGTTTTTTCTCCGCTTCCAGAATTGAGCGGATTGTGGACGCGTGGAATCTGTGATCAAATTTCCCCTAGGTAATCTCCATTTCCGGGGCTAGAAGATTTTTTATTCACTCCCTTCTCAAAAAGGGTTCATCCGCTCCCGTGAGACATGGTCGCGGCCGATTCCGGCGACGAGGTGCCCACGGAGTTGGATTTGGCGTGTTTGAATTGCACGTAGGTCGGCTGCTCGTTGGCCATCGCCATATCGGCAGCTTGGCCAAAAGCATCCATAATCTGCGCGTAATCGGAACCGTATGGCAGGCTGACAACCGTTTCTGCACCCTCGTCAACTGCCGACATGTCCTTAGCACACGTCACTATTACCGTCATGGGCGTGTATATCCCACCGGTAAGGACATTCACCAGTCCGTTGACAAAACTCTGCTGCGTCTCAACCCTAGCTACGCCATTTTCGCACTCGCTTTGCGCTTCAACCACCGACGGCGGCACTAGACCATATATCCAGCTATGCTTCCACAGTTCCACCGTCTTGGAACCTGGGGCAAGCCCAGTATCAATAGTCGCGTGATAACATCCGACTAAGAGAAAGAAACAAGACAAAAAAGCTAGGACGAAGTTTGTCCGCTGACGCTTATTCACTGCAAATCCCTCCTTGGGTTAATGTGAGAAAATTACCGCCTCTTATACTGCGAATGGGCTAATCAAAGCAAACGCCAAAAGCCGTGCAATTAGGGACAGACGCAGGTGATAGCCTTTTGCGGAATGCAGCGATTGTATCGCCGTCGAGCCTCCCCACTAGCACACCAGCGGGGATGGAATTATTCACTTGCGTTTCGCCATAATCTCAGCCGCCTCAATCTGATCCACTAGCGCGATCGAGTGAATCACGTCGCGGATGTCGGTGATCGGCTGCCGGTTTTCAACCACGCAATCGAGGAAGTGCTCGTGCATGGTCAGCAGGCCCTCGTAGCGGGGCACGTCGTCTTGAGGCACTCCGTCGACTTCCCAGCCGCCGAGGGTGCGGACCTGATTGTCCTCGTGGATTTCGATTTCACTGGGAATTTTCATGTAGCAGCCAATGCCCACGCCATGTAGCTCCGAGCGCAACACTCGCCCGCCAGAGGCGCGGTTGCCGAGCATCACGCCGGTCGCGCGATTGTCAAAGCGCACCAGCGCCGTGTAGTGGTTGAAGCCCTCGCCGCCGAACTTGTCTTGGTAGGCCGTAACTTCCACTGGCTCGCCACCGGCCATGTAGCGCAACAGATCGACGATGTGGACCAGGTCATTCCACAAGGTCGTAGTGAATTCGTCGGCGCGCTGCGGGAGCTGTTTGTTGAAGGTCGTCGTCGCCAGCGACACCGGGCCTTTGGCCGCCACTAGACGCATGGCCTCGCGGGTGACGGCAGTGTAGCGGCGTTGCAGACCGACCATCACCCAGACCCCTTGGCTCTCGGCCGCCGCCAAAATCGCCCGCGTCTCGTCGCTGTTGGCACCAGGCGGCTTTTCGATAAACAGGTGCTTGCCCGCGGCGATGCAATCGAGAGCTGGCTGCAGGAGCCACTTCTCGTTCATCACGCAATAGACAATGTCCGGGGCGATCTCGTCGAGCATAGCGCGGTGGTCTTGGTACGTGCGCGTAAAGCCGTACTTTGCGACCACTTGCTTGAGGCGCTCCTCGTCCAATTCGCAAACCGCAGCCATCTCCACGCGGTCGGCGAGGCGATGGACCGATGGGTAGTGGGCGCTCTGCCCGCGGCCCCCCGCGCCGATAAATCCCGCTTTAAGCATGATCTTCCCCTTTCTGGCACAATGCCGTAAAAAAGCGCACGTCAATCCGCGCCAAGTCGATGACGGATTCCACTGGCTCGCCGCTGTACTCACTGTGGAAGCTGACTGGGCCGGCAAAGTCCAGCCGCTTCAAAGTCGCAATTACCGAAGGCCAATCGACAAAGCCCTGCCCCATGCGCACGACGCCGGTAGCGGGATTGCCCTGCTGCGTGATACTCAAGGGTCGCTGGTGGACCAGATCCTTCAAAGCGACTAGGCACAAGTGCGAGCGCACGATGTCTAAGGCCATGGCGACCGGCTCCCCGCACAGCGACAAGTGCCCAGGGTCGGCAAAGACGCCCACGTATTGCGGGTCACAGTCCTTGACGATGTTCATCGCGGCGCAGGCATTGAGGCCCATAGACGCGCCCGAATGATTGTGAATGACGGTCTTGACACCGTATTTTTTCGACAGCGCCTGAAACCCCTGCACAAAGCCTCGCACCTCGTCTAACTGCGTCCAGTAGGGCGTATCCGGCTGCCAGTGCCAGTAGCCGAGCTTGACGTGAGCCACACCAGCCTCGCCCAAGGCCGCGTAATACCTTTCCGCATAGTCGATGTCCGGGCGGTTGAAGTCGCCCGGAGCTGTGACCAAGGGGATGCAAAGACCGGCGTCGGCAAAGCGACGCGCGGCCTCCGGCAGAGCCGTGGCTACATTGTCGGGGTTGACCGGGTAGCCGTCGCGCACGCACAGGTCGGCCCCCTGCACGCCAATGGACTGCAAGGCGTCGATGAGTTGCGGGACATCGAGCCCCTCTAAATGCTTGGTAAATACGATATACGTCAGATCCACGATGTGCGCTCCTTTCTCTATATTTGTTTGACAAAGCGAGGTAAGGGTATCAAAATATCGGCCAAGTGCCAACGACTTAAACGGAGCAAGTCGAGTTATGGAAGCAATCAAGATGGAGCCCAGTCCGTCGATTGAGGTCCCCAAACCGCTCACCCCCACCCAAGTGCAGTCCTTTATCGACGACGGCTATCTCGTCGTGCCGGGCCTGATGGAAGAAGCCGAGCTAGACGAACTCAAACGCGACCTAGTGGACGTGGCGCGCGGCCGCTACGAGTGCGATAACATCGAGCCGGTCGATCCCGCCATGAGCGACCAAGCGGTGCTGGAGAGCATCCTCTGCATCCACCAGCCCCACTACGTCAGTCCAGTCATCGAAAAGTACGTCCGCCACCCCAAAATCTGCGGTGCCCTGAGCCAGATCACGGCCGCGCACCTGCCCTTTTGGGACGGCAGCGTCAAGTGCATGCAGTCCATGTACTTCGTCAAGCCGCCCAACTTCCAAGGCCAAGCTTGGCACCAAGACGAGATCTACATCCCCACACGGGATCGCTCGCTGATCGGCGCGTGGATCGCCGTGGACGACGCCACCGTGGGAAACGGCTGCCTCTACGTCATTCCGGGATCTCACCGGCCCGGGTACCTCTACCCACAGCGTCCCCACGAAAACCCAGACGAGTTCGACTTCGCGCCCGAAAGCTACGGCTTTGACGAGAGCGTCGAGATCCCGGTTGAAGTGGAAGCCGGTGCCCTCGTATTCTTCAACGGCTATCTCCTCCATCGCTCGTACAAAAACCGCGACGACACCTATCGCCGCGTCTTAGTCAACCACTATTGCAACGCCTGGAGCCTGCTGCCTTGGAGCATTGAAGAGGGCGAATCGCCCGCCCGCGCCGACCGGCGCAACATCGTGCCCGTGGCCGGCATCGACCCCTACGCCTGGAAGGGCTATCAAACGCCGGCCAAGTCCGTGGGGCTGCGGCACTGCAAGGCCATCGACGAGGTCCGCGCCGCCCGCGAGGATCACGCATAAAAATCGGCTACTCTACTTGGGGGATGGAGAAGATGCCCGGCACCCTGATCAGCATCCGACCAGGAGCGTAGGTTGATGTTCGATACTAGAGATCAGATTCTGAACCAACTCCGAGCCGGCGAAGACGGCCGCTCCGAGTTCAAAGAAGTGCGCTTCGGGGATCGAGGTGTGCTAACCCCCAATACCCAAGAACTGGCCGGCGAACTCGTTGCGTTTGCTATTGTGGCTGTATCCAGTTTGCTTCGCCTCGCCCCATCCGGGTGATACGGACACTTGAGCGATCAGGAGTGAACGAGACCTGTAGCAGGCTTGGTTGGATTTGTCCTAGTCGCAGTGGGATTTGAGTGAGCGGTCGATAATCCGGGGTAGTGATCGATACCTGCCCACTGGCGGAATCAATGGCGATCCGGCCTAGAAATTCTGGATTGAAATCTGTGCTAGAGATCAACTTCCTTTCCCATTCTTGCGAGAACCATTTCTGTACCGAACTAGCGAGAGCTTCGTTTCTGAAGCGTTTCCAGATATCGCTGGTTTCTGGCGTAGGCCAGTCCGGCTGATCGGTCCAGAGCTTCATTTTGTTCGACCTGAGCCACTGATTCATCTCGCTTCGTGAGGTAAACATCGGCTGTATTTGTTCGATGACGGTCTGCGCTGCAATACGAGAGGGCAAGCCAGATCGTACAAGCATCGCCATCATGGTCTGGGGCAACCCGGTTTCCAAACAGGCGGCTGCGCTTCCTTCTAAATGTTCGGGTTCATCGCCATTGGCTCGCCTGTGCATACGCAGGGCTTCGATGGCCCAGACTAATCGATAAACAAAGGCATCTTCGACGACACGCATGTTGTCTAGGCCAATGGCTGCAACGTCGGCACCTCCAATCCACTCACGCAGAAGCTGGTGCCAATAACTAGGCAAATCCTCGTCCGGAACAAACGGCCGGATCGACAACAGACGCTCCGCCAGACCGATCAGTGCGTCACCGAGAGTGTCGGCATCGCCTTGCAGTGCAGCATTATCGGCTTGGTCCAATAGGGCTATCAATTCGGAGGCCATCGCATCAATAGCAAGACCAGCCTCCAAACCAACACCCATGGCAAATTGGCTTCGTCGTTGCTCGACTGTTGACTTGTTCCAGATCAGACGTGAGCGGGCTTTTAGGATAGAAAGCTGATGCTGTTTGTACTCTTCCTTGGCAAGTCTTGCTATCTGTCTCGACCAGAGCGACCCGGTAAGTGCTTCGTCGAGTAGACGCGGTAGATCGGTACTGTCGGCATCCAATGCTTCAATCAGCCCAAGGATAGTCGCATCAAGACGCTCAATTAGGCTCTCGATCGATTCTGTCTCGCCTGGCGGATCTGTGGGGAACCAAGCCTCCTGTGCATTTGCGAGGTACTCCATAGCGTCTCCGCGATTGAGAACTCCGCTATTGCTATTCGCCAGACGTCGCATGACCTCAGCGACGACCGCGATGATGCCGCTCAAAAGAGACCTAGCTTTCGCAGAATTGACGATGTCGCGCCATCGATTCAGCCGCCACGATTCGGCCTTATAGATGACATGGACGACAAGGCCTTCGAGATCAACGAATGCACGTCCGGCACGACCCGAGACATTAGCAAACTCCTCACCGGAAATTGGGACTTTAGAGCGATAGAGACTCGGGATGAGTAGGACAGCGGCATTGAGGTTGAGCCCTTGCGCCAATGTCGGCGAAGCCACAGTCACCCGAAACACGCCAGTAGCTAGAAGAGCTTCTACCTCGCGCAGAAACGGTTTGGGTAGACGTCCGTGGTGGATGGCAACACCAACCAGAAGGCATTGAACAGCGGGATGCTCAGCTCCGAGCCATTCCTGACCGACAGCTACAGCTCGCTGCACAAGTTCGGGATCATCGATCAGACTCGGCAGAAATCCTCGCTGATTAAGATCAATGATCGCCTTGGCATATCCCTCGACATGGTTTCTCTGTGTACAAAAGATCAGTGTGCGTTTGCCCTGATCGAAGAACTTCCAAGCTGCGGCAAGCGTAAGTTCTTGGGTATTCTTCGGGAAGGCCGTCCTTCGAGGAGAGATCGGAGATGACTTCGAAACGAAGTGCTGAATGAAAGGGCTCTCGGACTCAAGATCAAAACTCAGTCGCGCCGAATTGCCTTGCCACACCAATGTGCCGAAACGCTGACGTGTCGGACGCCAGTCGGATTGAATGGGAGCACCTTCAATGTCACTCCGGATCCAAGCCGTCAGGTCTTCAAGCTGATCGCCTTCTGGCAGGATCGCAGATAGGCAGACGATACGTCTGTTCTCATGATCTGGGCGTCGGAGCAGGCGTTGAACAAGATTTTCATACCGGATCTCGCGTTCACTGGGTCCGATGAGATGGCCTTCGTCGAGAATGACGAGGCCGACATCGTCGATGATAGTCGAGTCGTTTCTGAGCGCAAAATCCAATTTCTCAGGTGTAGCGATGACAATATTCTGTGTGCGAAGAGCATCCTCGTCGTCTCCTGCCACACCGCTTGTTCCATACAACGAAGAGACAGTAAAACCGAGCGTAGAAAAGGTCTTGCGAAACGACCTTTCCATCTGTGCGGACAGCGCACGCAATGGTGTCACAATCAGAACGCGCTTACCACAAGCGAGAGCCATCAGAGCCGCAATCTCGGCTATACGGGTTTTGCCAGAACTCGTCGGCAGGGCAACAACAAGATCGTCAGTAACATCGACTGCCCGAAGAGCGGCCTTGATCTGAGAAGGCCACAATTCGACTTCGGCAACTTTTCGGTTGTAAAGCTCCCCTATGAAGAGCTTTCTGAGGGCTTGGTAATCCTCCGCGCCCGGAGGTCCATCATGTGGAAGGGTTTGGTGTAGACTACTCGACCAAAGGTCGTCAATCAAATTGAGCGCGATCCGTACGATCCACCATAAGGAGACAGCATTGGCGTGCTTCGTCAGTGATACAGCTTGGCGAAGTAGTCTGCGAGCTTCCTCGACGAGTACGTCGGCACCTGGGTCGTAACGTGAGATTATCTCAGACCAGTTAGGTCTAGTGCTGGCCTTGTGCTCTTTATTTATCTCTCCAAACCGCCAAGCAAGGAGGGATAAAGATGCAAGAGCCAAGACCAGCGTTGGAGAATTTGTGCTGTCTCAATACCCAATGCAAGACCTACGGCCAACGCGGCCAAGCCAACCTGCGGGTGCGCAAGATCTATGGGGCGGATCGGATTCGCTATCTGCGCTGTCGGTGCTGCGGCGAGGAATTTAGCGAGCGCAAAGGCACGGCGTTGTTTAACTGCAAGATCAGCGAGGCGCAAGCCGTGTCGGTGATGGAGCATCTGGATAGTGCCTGTGGCTTGAATGCCACGGCGCGCTTGGTGGGGGTATCCAAGGATGCGGTTGGTCGTCTGCTGCGCGTGGGGGGCCGGATCAGCTATCAACTGCATGATCGGCTGGTTCGTAACGTGCATCCAGCGGCCCTCCAGTTTGATGAGAAATGGTCGTATGTGGCCAAAAAACAACGGCACATGACGCCGATGGACGATCCGAGTGAACGGGGGGATTATTGGGATGCCAACAGCTTGGATCCGCAGAGCAAACTGCTGGTATCGCTGGTGCCTGGACGCCGTACGACCCGCACGATTCACCAAGTGGTGGCCGACGCGGCCGAGCGGCTGGCTGCCAAGGCGGGGCTGCCGGCGCTGTTTACCGATGGCGAACCGACCTATCGCGAAGCGATTGTAGCTACCTTTGGTCGGGCCTATCCCGTGCCGCGTCGAGGCCCCCGCGGCCGACCCCCGGCCCCGGTGGTGCGGATCCCCCAAGCGCTGGTGTATGCCCAGATTGTCAAACATCGGCAAGGGGGGCGGATCCAACAGATGGAAGTCCGACCGATCTTTGGCAAGGGCAAATTGGCCCAAGTCGTAGCCGATTTGGGCTGGACGAAAGCCAACACCAGCGCCATTGAGCGGTTCAACCTGACCGATCGGATGCGCAACGCACGAAAGGGGCGCAAAACCCTGCACTTTTCGCGTCGGACGGATCGGCATGATGCCCTCAGTTGGATTGGTGCGGTGCGCTACAATTTTCATCATCCGCATCGGTCCTTGCGACAGCCGACGCAAGAAGGCCGATGGCAACACAGGAGTCCGGCGATGGCCGCCGGCATCGCCGATCATCTCTATTCCTCTCTGGAACTCATGCGACTTTGTCCGGTTGGACTGAGATAATCACAAGCTACGACCCTCAATGCAGGCTAACCTTCAATTATAGAAATGCTAAAGCTGCCGCCGACTCAACCAAGATAGCTTGGGCCGACGGCGACGTAGTAGCGAGAGAAATATACAGTACCGCGTAGCGCTATTCTTCCTCCGATTCGCCCCCCTCCTCCGGATAGAGCACCACCCGCACATAGCGGTCCATGTTGAAATACTTCTGCGCCGACTGCTGCACCGTCTCCACCGTCAGCGAATCGACCAACGCTGGATACTGAGTCAGCAGCCGCGGATCGACCCCGTTGAAGTCGAGCGACGCCAGCGACCCGACCCAGAAGCTGTTCTCCTTGAGGTCTGTCTCGCGCTGGCGTTTGCGCATTTCCTTGACCTTATCGACGTAGAGGTCGGTGGTGCCGACGGTTTTTAGGCTGTCGATTTGCTCAAAGATTACCTGCGTCAGCTCCTCGACGCGGTCGGGATCGCTGCCGAAGGCGATGGAGATGCGGTACTCTTCGTCTGGATAGTGCGAGCCGCTGCTGCTGACCCAGACCCCATAGGTGCCACCCAAGTCCTCGCGCAACACCTCGCGCAGCTTGATTTCCAACACGGAGGTCATGGCCCTGAGTTCGAGGTTGTTTTTCCAGCCGTCGTATTCAAAGGGGCCGGTAAAAATCATCTGCGATCGGCTCTTGGGTTCAATGCCGCGATAGACCGCTTTGTCGATCACGCCCTCTGGAGCCTCGATGCCGACGTCGCGCCAAGTCTCCTCCCGTCCCGTGGTCGGCAAGCCACCCAAATAAGTGCGCACCAACGGCTCTATCTCTTCGAGGGTGAAGTTGCCGACGAAGAAAAACGAGAAGTCGCCGGCGTCGGCAAAGCGATCCTGGTACACGGCCATAGACGTGGCCAAGTCCATCTCGTCGAGCAGCTCCAGCGACCAAGGGCGCGCCCGGTGGTGGTACTGCGCCATGGTGACCGCAATGGTGTCGCTGAAAGCCGTCTCCGGACGCGCGCTGCGATTCTGGATAGAGCCCCTCATGAGCGTCTGGTAGGCTTGGAAGGCCGTGCTATCCTGGCGCGGCTCAGTGAAGAAGGCGTAGATCAGCTCGAACATGGTCTGGATATCTTCGGGCGAAGCCGAGCCAGAAACGCCCTCCCGCAAGCTGCTGATCCACGGCGATACCCGCACCACTTTGCCGGCCAGTTTTTTCTCTAGTTCGATCTTGTTAAACGGCCCCACGCCGCCTTCGCTTACCACCGAAGTCGCAGTAGAGGCTGCCACGTAGTCGGCGTCGGGGATCAGCGAGTGCCCGCCGGGACTATAGGCCCGGAAGAGGATCTCATCGTTTTTGAAATCCGTCGGCTTCAGGCAGACCCGGATGCCGTTGGCGAGCGTCCACCAAGTCGCGCCGATCTCGGGGATTTCGCTGCGTTCGACGATTTCAGCGGGAGCGGGCACTTGTGCCACCAGCGGCTCGTCGGATACCTCGTCGGCGTACGGCTCGATCTCCTGCTGCGCCGCCTTGGCGAAGATCGCCAGCAGATCCTGCTCGTTGGGCACGGCAATACCCTCTTGCTCAGGGGCTTCTACGGTGATTACCCGGTTTTTTTCGCTCGTCCACTCGCTGGCCAGCACATTGATTTCCTCTAATGCAATGCCGGGTACCAGTTCTTGGTAAAGTTCGTACTCCTTGGCGATGCCGGGGATGGCTTCGTCGGTCAGCAGGTGGCGCACGTATTCGGACGCAAAACCGCTCGACTGTTGTTTGTCGCGCTCGCGGTAGGACTGCTCCATGCCGCGCAGCATTTCCTTTTTCTCGCGCGCTAGCTCAGAGGCGGTAAAGCCGTGTTCCCGCACTCGCACTGCTTCAACCAGCAGGGCCTCAAGTCCGGCGTCGAAACCGTTGTTTTGCACCCCAGCGCCGAGAATGAAAAACTCCTTGGAGCGCAGCCAGCGCCCTTGTCCCGAATAGGCCCCCAAAAAGGGTGGCTCGGGGAGCTTGGTCAGTTCGTGCAGGCGCTGGTTGAGCATCCGGTGATATAGGGATTCAATCAGCGAGCGGCGGTAGGTGCTCACCGTTCCTTGAGGCCGCACGTCCATCTTGTAGTAGATGCTGACGCTGTTGTAGGTGGCTTCTGGGTCGGTGGTAATGGCGAAGAGCGTCTCCTCGTGGTCGGGCACGGGGAACACTGTACGCTCGGGGGGATTTTCGGCCGCAGGAATACGCGAAAAATACTCCTGTACCAGCGCCTCTACCTCTACTGGCTCAATGTCGCCGACGGCCACAAAACCCATCAGGTCGGGCCGATACCAAGTGCGGTAAAAGCGGCGCAGGTCCTCGTGCTGAAAGGTGTCGAGCACGGCCTTCTGGCCGATGACTAGGCGCACGGCGTAGCGCGAATCCTTCAGGAGAATGGGTATTTGCTCGTCGAACATGCGCTGCTGGGCACCGCGCCGCAGCCGCCACTCTTCGATGACTACGCCCCGTTCCTTGTCGATTTCCTCGGCCTCAAAACTGATCTGGTGCGCCCAGTCCTCCAGAATTTGGAAGGCTGTGTGTACCACCTCGGCGCTGTCGGTGGGCACGGTCAGCATGTACACGGTCTCGTCGAAGCTGGTGTAGGCATTGAGATCCGGCCCGAAGCGCATGCCGATCAGCTCCAGATAATCCACCAACTCCTGCTTGGCGAAGTTTTTGGTGCCATTGAAGGCCATGTGCTCGGCAAAGTGCGCCAGCCCCTGTTGGTTTTCGTCCTCCAGCACCGAGCCGGCATCGACCACCAGCCGCAGCTCGACTCGGTTTTCGGGCTTTTGGTTTTTGCGGATGACATAGCGCAGGCCGTTGTCTAACTGGCCGACGGTCACCAGCGAGTCAATGGGCAGTTGTGGATCCTCTAACTTCTCGGTCGTCTCCTCCATCGCCGCCTGTTGCACGGTCGTCGGCGACGTGCTGACGCAGGCGTACAACAGCACTGGCAGCACAGCGAACAGCAGCAAAACTCGTTTCATCGATGACTCCTGTTTTGATTGGTCAATAGCCGATTGATCCATTTCAACCAGCGGTTTGTTCTAGGTTTTGTCTCATTGACGCTTGATAGTGCCGAATGTTTCATGCTTGGGGAACACTGGCAAACGCTGCACTGGCTTCGGCAATGGAGCCAAACGCGCCGTCGGCCACCGCGGCACACAGCGCGGCACCGACAGCGGCTTCTTCGCCGTGCGAGCCCACGTGCAGCGGCATAGCGAACTCCGCTTCCAGCGCCGCTCGCAGCACGGGATTTAGCTTGATGCCGTTACCTGCGCCAACCAACTTGGAGCGCGCGCTACCGCCCAGTAGGATGGCCTCACGATACGAATCGGCCAACTCGACGGCCATGCCTTCCAACAGCGCGCGCGTTAGGTGTCCGGCAGTCAGCGTCGCAGCGGTCAACTCGCGGAAGGCGGCTTTGGCGCGCGGTCTGCTGCGCGACCCGGAAAACAGCGGGTCGGCGCGCACGCCCTCGGCACCAGCCGGTACGTCAGCCGCTAATGCTACGAGCCGCTCGTAGAGGGCCTCGCTGTCGGGTTGGACATCGGCGAGGGTTTGGATGGCGTCGGCGAAGAAATCGCGCAGCGTCCTGAACGTCCGCCCGCCGACGGCCCCCACACCGGCCAGCAGATAGCCGCGCTGGATGTAGGGACGCAGTTCGAGCGAGCCGCGCGGCAGTGGAGCTTCGATATGCAGGGCTGCTTGCCCACCGGTGCCGACGTTGACGGCCACGGTGTTGGCGTAATCGGCGACCGTGCCGGCAAAGCTGCACTGGTGATCGCCGGACGCCACGGCAACGGGCAATCCCGTTGGTACGCCGAGCTTTTGGGCCATCGCTTCGGTCAGGGGACCGGCCATGGTACAAGATTCGACCAGTTCGGGAAACAGCGACTGGTCTAGGCCGAGATCGGCGATAAGCTCATTTGCCCAGGCGCGCTTGGGCACGTCATAGACGCCCCAGCCGAGCGCGTCTGTAGGATCGACCACTGGTCGTTTGCCCACCAGCCGCGACACCACAAACTCAGGAGCCGCTGTGCCGCTGACGTCGCTGGGAAGTTGATTGTTGGCTTGCAGCCAAAACAGGTGCGGCGCGGCGTGGCCAGCCACGATAGGGCAGCCAGTATTGGCAAAGGCGGGCATTTCTCCCTCAGTGGAGATTGAACCCCCGCGCTGGGCCATGGCGTCTAAGTAGCTGTGCTGCTGGCCCGGTAGGAAGTCTTGGGCGCGCTGGTCCTGCCAGGAGAAATAAGGCCCTACGACATTGAGCGCGGCGTCGAGGAGTTGCAGGCCCTGTTGCTGCCCAGTGACGCCGATGGCTGCTGGCCGGGCGTTGGTGCGGGCTACGAGCGCGGCCGCGTTGTCGATGGCCAGTTCGGTCATCGCATCGAGATTCCACTCCGAGCGGCTGATGCGCTTATCTGCCGCAGAGGTCGTCTCGGACGAATTGGCTGCGCTGGCTGCGCCGACGACGGCGTTGGTGCCGAGGTCGATGACGATGGCGACGACAGTCGTCGAGCCGATGTCTAGCGCGAGGTAGGTTGACATGGGATTTAACTCAGCAGCGACCAGTCGAAGACCACGCCGAGGTATTCCTCCTTATTGGCGGTCAGTCCTGCGTACATTTGCTGGCAGTCTGCCGGGGACGCTAGGTGGGTCAGCAGGGGTTCGACGACGAGTTGGCCGTCGGCGATCCACGCGGCGATCTGGCGGTAATTGGCGTCGAGGTCGCGGCAGCGCTCGGTGGCGTGCTGCGGCCAGCGCCACTCGAGGGCACCGATCATGCGGATTGCCTCTAAGTGGATGCGCAGCAGCATGGGCGTTACATCAAAGTGAGCTGGGGCGCGTGGGCTGCCGAGGAGGATGAGTTCGCCGTGGCGGGCAATGCACATCGCGGTCTGGGCGATGACTTCGCTGATGCCAATGGCCTCGACGCCGATGCGGGCACCAGCACCGCCGGTCCAGTCGCGCACCACAGCTTCCAGATCGTCGCGGCCGGGATTGACGGTGTGCTCGATGCCACAGGCGCGCGCCTGCTGTAGGCGCAGTTCGGACAAATCCGCGAGCATGACGTCGGCACCAGCCAAGCGGAAGAGCTGGGCGGTGAAGTTGCCTACGAGGCCGCCGCCGATCACGAGCACAGTGTCTCCGGGCTGGACGCTAGAAGAGCGCAAGGCAGAGATGCTAACACCGGCCATGCGCGTGAACACGAGGTGCTGGCCGGGGGCCTCGCGCGAGACGGGCAGCGCCATGCGCTGCGCATCTGTCTTGACGATGGAAGCGTGGCGGGCAAAGGATAGCACGCGGTCGCCCGGTTGTACGCCAGAAACCGCGTCGCCGATTTGCAGCACTTGGCCGAGGTTGCCGTAGCCCGTGCCTCGGGGATACTGGCCAGCGTCGCCGAAGGGCATCTGCTTGACGAGGCCGGTAAATCCCGCGCCTTCGGTGCCAGCGCTGACGACGGAGTACTCGGTCTCTATCAGCACTTCATGGGGGTGCAGGTGGTCGTCGAGATCGGTTTGGGTGACCTCGATGCGCCCCGGCTCGACGACGGTGAGTTCATGAGTTAGCACAGCGTTCTATCCTCCTTAAACGGGCCGCAGTAAAGGCAAGTTGCGGCAGTATAAAGGGCCTTTGGACAACCGGCGTCAAGCCGTGCAGCGGTGGCGAAACGGCTTGACGAAAAATGCTGACCGTTCTATTTTTGGCGGACATACAAGTGGAAGATGTAAAGGAGTAGCTGTTCTTTTAATATTGACCAGTGAGCTGACAACCTACCCAAAATTTCCACGGCGCGATATTCAATCCAACCCATAAGCGCCGTTTTTCATTCCCGACTAAAACACTACTGAAGCCCGTCGAGCGGGCCGATTTGGAGAGGAGGTGCGTCGTGTCCTTGCGCACTCGAACGCTTCTTCCTATAGGATTTATTGCCCTGTACACGTTTGTTCAATGCAGCCAACCGGCGACCCCGGCTCCGGCACCGCCGCAGCCCAAGTACATCGGCGATCTGCCGGTATTGCAATCCCACGGCAAATTGCGTGTCATCGTCCCCCCGGAGCCGCTGGCCCACATGCCCAAGCGCGCGGAACCCGTGACGATTGACTACGATCTCGCCCGCGACTTGGCCGCAGAGCTCAATCTAGAACTGATGCTGGTAAAGGCCGAAAATCATGCCCAGATGGTCCAGAAGCTGTTGGAAGGCGAAGGCGACATCGTCGCTGCTAGCCTGACGATTACAGCAGCGCGCCAGGAGCAAGTGGCGTTTTCCATGCCGTATCTCTACGTGGATGAATATCTGATCACCGCGGCCAGTGACAGCCTGCCGGCGACGATTGAGGACTTGGCCGGGATGAAAATCGGCGTCCGGCGCTCCAGCTCGCACTACGAGACTCTATTGGATATTCAGCAACGAGTGCCGTCATTGCAGATTCACACCGCGCCGGAGAAGCTCGGCCTTGAGTACCTCCTCGACGGCATCGTCCGCGGCGAATACCATGCGACCGTATCCGACGAACACTTGTGGCGGGGGGTGGAAAGCTACTACGACAACATGGTTACGCCGCTAATGGTGGCCGAAAACCGCCCGATTGCCCTGATGATGCGGCCCGCCGATGTGCGACTCAAGACCAAGGTCGATGAATATCTGCTCGCCCAGCAGTTTACGCGCCAGTCCCAGCAGGCCTTCACCGACGATCTGCCCGGCTTAAAAGAGCGTCGGCGGTTGCGCATGATCACCCGCAATAATGCGCTGACCTATTTCATCCATCGCGGCCGACAGGTGGGCTTTGAATACGAGCTTATAAAGGAATTCGCCGACCGGCACGCCCTGCGTCTCGATATCGTCATTCCAGAAAGCCACGCCGATCTGCTGGCGTATTTGAACGAAGGTAAAGGCGATGTCGTGGCCGCGGCGATGACCATTACCGAGGAGCGACGGGCACAGGCGGCGTTTACCCTGCCCTATAACGAAGTGGACGAGTTAGTGGTCGTGCGCGCTGAGGAGGATTCGATTGCTAGCCTCCAGGACTTGGTCGGGCGTACGATCCACGTGCGCCAAAGCTCTTCTTTTTATACCACCCTGATAGCCTTTGCCGATTCCATAGAGGGCTTGCAGATCGCGGCACTGCCCGACTCCATCGAAACCGAAGACATCTTGGCCGGCGTCGAAGAGGGTCGCTACGACGTTACCCTGTGCGACTCCAATCTGCTCGACGTAGAACTTGCCTACGGGCGCCAGCTCAAGGCGGCTTTTAGCATCAAGCCAACGGCTTTGGGGTGGGCGGTGCGCGAGGACAATCCAGCCTTGCTAGCGGCTCTCAACCAGTATGTAAAAGAAGAAAAGGGTGGCTTGTTTTTTAACATGATGAAGAAGCGATACTTCGAAAACAAGCGCACCATCGCCAAAGCGAAGGATTCGCTGCGGGTCGATTTGAGCGGCCGCCTGTCGCCCTATGATGAGCTGGTAAAAAAATACGCCCGCCAGTACGGCCAGGATTGGCGCTTGATTACCGCGCAGATGTACCAGGAATCCAAGTTCGATCCCCAGGCCATTAGCTGGGTCGGCGCTCGCGGACTGATGCAGATTATGCCGGTCACAGGACTCGAGCTGGGAGTTACCGATCTGCACGACCCCGAAGAGAATATCCACGCGGGAGTGAAGTACATGTCCCAACTGGTCAACCGCTTTGATTCGAACATACCCATAGAGGAACGGACGCGCTTGGCGCTGGCCGCCTACAATGTCGGGTACGGGCACGTGCTCGATGCGCGCCGCTTGGCCCGCGAAAATGGGTGGAATCCCAACCAGTGGTTTGGCCACGTGGAACAGGCGATGCGGCTGCTTGCTAATCCGGCGTATCACGAACGGGCGCGCTATGGCTTCTGTCGCTGCGGCCAGCCCGTGCATTACGTTGGCAACATTCAGAGTATGTACGACGCCTATATCGGGATGCTGACGATGGTGAGGGAGTCGGACCCAGAGCGTCTCTGAGCTACTTCCATTTTACGTAGCTGAGGAGCATAGAAGGCGGGATGGCCGAGCCTAAGCTGCGATTCCCGGTGCGGAAGTTAGCGGCGCTCAGGCCGGGTTATCTGGCGTTGCTGTTTGTCGTGCTAGCCTTGGTGTTGGGGGCCTTTGCGCTCTATGGCCTGCGGCAGGCACAGCAATCGACCTTAGAGACACTCGAACGTGGAGCGCGGTCGTTGGCCGAAGCGGTTTCTCGCGCCGAGGAGAACGTGCTCCGCGCCGAAGGCGACATGGAAGAACTGGTCGAGGAACGGCTGCTGGACAACGCCCGACTGCTGGCTGAGTTGGGGCTGACACAGTCGTTTTCCGACACGCTCGTGGCGCGAATTGCAGCGGACAACGCCCTCGACCAAGTCGATGTGATCGACGCGACCGGCCGGCTGGTGGCGTCGAGTGGCGTCGTCGATGCGGAGGAGTTGATGGAGTGGCAGCGGGAGTTGGAGCCGCTGCTGGGAGGCGCGGAGGAGGTGCTGCTGTTCGAGTTAGACGACCAGCTCTTTGCCGTGGCCGTGGCCATGCGGGATGGAGGCGCGGTGATTGTGCGGGCTGCGGCCGAGCGGCTTTTGCACCTGCGGATTCGCTCCGGCGCTGGTCGGCTGATCCAAGAGATCGGCACCAACCAAGACATTGTATACATGGCATTGCAGGATACGCTGGGCCTGTTGGCCGCTTCGCACGATTTGGTCTTACTCGAAAGCATTGCCGGCGATGCATTTCTCGAGACGGCTCTGACGCGCAATGCGGCCGCTTCGCGCCTCGTCGAGTTTGAGGGCGAGGAGATTTTTGAGGTCGTCATTCCCTTCGCGCCCCAAGGGACGACGCTGGGGCTTTTGCGCATTGGCCTCTCGCTCGACGAACTCCGAGCGCAGGAGCAGCGCGGGCGGCTGCAAGTGGCGTTGCTGGTACTGCTGCTCCTGATATTAGGTGCCGTGGGTGCCGGGGCGGTAATTGTGCGACAAAACTTGGCCCTGCTCAGCGATGCGTACGCGAACATACAGACCTATAGCAGCCGCATCTTGGCGCAGATGACGGACGCGGTGGTGGCCACAGATCCGGCAGGGACCATTGAAGTCTTCAACCAAGCGGCCGAGGCATTGTTCGGGGTCGAGGGTGAGCAGGTGCGGGGGCAGCGCTTGCGCGATGTATGGCCGCACGAGGCCGTGGATAGGGCCTTGGCCGGCGAGGAACTGGTGGGCTTGTCTTGTCGTTTTACGGATGCTCAAGGCCACGAGCGGACCCTGTCGCTGTCGAGTGCACAGGTGTACAATGCCAGCGGCGAGGTGGAGACCATCGTCTTGGTGATCCAGGATCTGAGCGAGAAGGTGGCGCTGGAAGCCGATCTCCGGCGGCGCGACCGCTTGGCCTCTATGGGGGCACTGGCCTCGGGCGTGGCCCACGAAGTGCGCAACCCACTCAATGCCATCAGTGTGATCGTGCAGCGGCTGCGGCGCGAATTTACTCCGCGCACAGACGAGGGCGAATACCGCCAGCTAACCCAAGTCGTCGCCGGTGAGGTCGAGCGGGTCAATCGCATCATCCAGCAGTTTTTGGAGCTGGCGCGTCCACCCGCACTCGCAAAGACGCGCGTAGAGCTGACGTCGATCTTAGAGCGGGCGGCTGAGACGGTCGAGCCGCAAATTCTCGCCGCTGGGCTACGGCTGGAGCGAGATTTTGCCGGCGTAGGCGAAGCCCAAGTCGATGCGGATCAACTACATCAGGCGTTGCTCAACTTACTGGTCAATGCGGTGGAAGCCACGGACGAAGGACACATCCGGCTAGCGGCCCGGTCGCTGCCCGAGGAATGGGTGGAGATCGGCGTGACTGATACCGGCCAGGGCATTCCGGTCGAAGATGCCGAGCGGATCTTCGACCTATATTTTACGACCAAGGCCGCGGGCGCGGGGTTGGGTTTGAGCTTGGTGCACCGCATCGTCGCAGAGCACGGGGGGCGCGTTGAAGTGCAGAGTGATCGCGGCGCAGGCGCGCGATTTGTCATTCTACTGCCGAGGGAATTTTGAAATGGCTGGAGAGACCATTCTGATAATAGACGACGAGGTCACACAGCGCGAGGCTGTGGGCGGCTATTTGCGCAAGCGGGGTTTTGTGGTCTTACAGGCCGCTAACGGACGGGAGGGATTGACCTTATTGCAGGACCAAGTGGTCGATCTGATCATCACGGATTTGCGGATGCCGGAGTTGGATGGGATGGGGGTGCTCGCTGCCGCCCGCGACATCAACCCCGCTATCGGGGTGGTGATGGCGACGGCTTTTGGAACGGTCGATGGGGCCGTTGACGCCATGCAGGGAGGGGCTTTCTACTACCTGCAAAAGCCGATTGATCTCGATGTGCTCGACCGGATCGTCGATCGCGCCTTGGAGCAGCGGCACCGCATCTCGGAAAACGAACTCCTCCGCGAGCAGATCGGCGAGCGGGCGTCATTTGGCGGCATTATGGGCTGCTCTCCGGCCATAGAAGAGGCCCTCAATGTGGTGGCGCGGGCCGCGCCGAGCCGGGCGACTGTGCTGTTGCGCGGCGAGTCGGGCACTGGCAAGGAACTGATGGCGCGCGCAGTACACGAAGCCAGTCCCCGGGCCGCCCAACCCTTTGTGGCCGTCAACTGCGCTGCCCTCAACAAGGGCTTGATCGAGAGCGAGCTATTCGGGCACGAGAAGGGTGCCTTTACTGGGGCCGATGCCCGGCGCGCCGGGCGCTTTGAGCAGGCCGACGGCGGCACCCTATTCCTCGACGAATTGGCCGAAATTCCCCTCGATGTGCAGGTCAAACTTTTGCGCGTCTTACAAGAACGCAAGATCGAGCGAGTCGGCAGCGGCGTTGAGATCGAGGTTGATGTGCGGCTGATCGGGGCGACGAATCGCGATTTGGAGGCGCTGGTCGCGCAAGGAGCGTTCCGCGAGGATTTGTTTTATCGGCTCAACGTCGTCGCGGTGGAGTTGCCGCCGTTGCGACAGCGCAAGAGCGATATTCCGCTGCTCGTGGACCACTTTCTCGCCCGCTACGCCGAGGAAAATGGCAAGGCTATTGGCGAGGTTTCCAAAGAGGCGTTGGATCTGCTGACGCGCTACGCCTATCCCGGCAATGTGCGCGAGTTGCAAAACATCGTCGAGCGCGCAGTGGTCATGGCTCGCGGTCCGGTGGTGATGCGGGCGGACTTGCCGGTCGAAGTGCAAAAAGCATCCCCAGTTGCAGACACCTTGACCGCGCAAGTGGAGGAATTGGAGAAGAAGGCCATTGCCCAGGCCTTGGAGCGGTCCGGTGGTGTTCAGAGTCGCGCCGCCGAACTGCTGGGGCTGACCGAGCGCAATCTGCGCTACAAGCTGAAGAAGTACGGGCTAAAGTAGCTTCAGAAGCCGAATTGGATGCCGACGGAATACGCATGGGCGTCTGTGTCGTAGAAAGCGTCGTTGGACGCCACTGAGCGGTAGAGCCACTCCAATTCGAGGGCCATTTCTCGGAACGGGGTGCTGTCTAGGTAGAATGCGCGCGCTAGCCCCAAGCGCGCGGTGCGGCGCGTTTCAGTCGTGGATTCCCCCGTGAAAACTCCGGCGAGATCGTAGGCTGGCCTTTGGCCGTAGAGGCGACTTTCGCGATGGAAGGAGGCCGCTAGCTCGCAGTTTAACGGAGCCAAGTACTTCAGGGTAGCACTCCAGTGATCCCCGCTATAGCTGTAGCGGTCTTCAAAGAGTTCATCTGGATCGTACCAGTACGCCTTGGATTGCGCCTTATAAAGTTCATCTGGATCGTACCAGTACGCCTTGGTCTTGTAAGGGTCGTCAAAGAGTTTGTTCGGGTCGTACCAGAACCAATCAGCATAGCGGCTCTGACCGGCGAGGATGCCTTGGTGGTGCCATGCTAGCTGCAACCCAAGGTTGGGACCAAGTGATTGAGCGGCTTTGAGGCGGATGCCCCATAGGAGTGGGTTGCGGCTGGGCTGGGCTGTTTCTTGTAAATAGGACTTAAGGCCCAACTCGCCGTTAAGCTGCAAAGTGGTGCGGCTGGGCAGGTAGTGGGTTAGCTGAGCATCGAGATGCTGTTCGCGGTAGCTGTAGTCAGCGGCGTTGAGAAAGTTTTGGTAGCTGAAGGTATAGTCTAGGCGAGTGATAAGCGCTGGGTGCAGATACGGTTCGAAGCTGGCGAAGGCTCGGCCAGCGGCAAAGTCGCGGTAGTCGTAGAGCGGGCGGTCCAAGCGCAGGCTCAGTGTGGTGCCGGCGAAGAATAGACCCGCCGCGCCCAAGGGGCGCGCATAGCTTGCGCCAAAGCTGTGCAAATGGTTGAAGAGGTCGGCGTTTTTGCTGAATACGTTGGCGTTGCCCGAGTAGTACAAGCTCAAGTCTGTGTCGAACTGGTAGTCGAAGTCGATATAGGCCGACTGCATTAGATCGCCGCGCTGGCTGGCCGTGAGAAAAACATTGTCCGTATAGGTGGCATATAGGTCGGCGTTGAGGGCGACTTGGGCTTCAGCTACGGAAAGCAGCGCGACTAGATAGGCCGGTAGATATCTCATTTGCCCCCCTTTTTCTTGGGCTGTTTGGGATCGCCTTTTTTGAGATGCGGCGGCACGCGGCGGCGTTTGAGGCGTTTTTTGGTGAGGTCTTGTACGCGCTCGTCCGGGTGCCTCAGGAGGCGGCGCAACAGGCGGGCGTCGTCGATGCCGTCGCCGTCCTCGTCCAAGAAGAAGTCCATCCGCCGTTTTTGAGCGTGCAGTCGCTGGTGCAGCCGCTTGAGCGGGTCGTGCATGCCGTCGCCATCGGCGTCGCGGAATTGCTTGACTTGGTGCCGGCGCTCTTCAAAGACGCGGCCAAAGCGATAGCCCAGCAGCCCGTGCGGGCCGTACTTTGCACCGGTGATGTCGTTTAAGCGGTCGCCATTGAAATCGACGACATTGTCGATGAAGCCGTCGTCGTCCGCGTCGCGGAAGCGGCCGTCGAGGTCGTTTACGCCGTCGCCGTCTTGGTCGCGGAAGCGGTCGTTTACGCCGTCTTCGTCTTTGTCTAAAAAGGGGAAGTGGTGGGGATAAGGCTGGCCGTTGAGGTCGTTTACGCCGTCGCCGTCTTGGTCGCGGAAGCGGTCGTTTACGCCGTCGCGGTCGGCATCGACATAGCCGACAATGGGCGCAGGGGACGCAGCCTCCTCTGGCGGCCCAGGTTGGGCGTGAACGGAACAGGCCAGCAGGGCGCTGGCGACGATAGCGATAACGACCATGTTTTTCTCAAAAGATGCAGTAGGGGCGACCGGCCGGTCGCCCCTACTGGGATTACTGGCCGAAGGAGTCCTTGACGCGGCCCCAACTCGTCTGCTCGACGGCTGCAGCTTTGCCCGCAGCCGCTGTCTCGGTCGTCTCGGTTTCTTCTTCGCTGTTCTTCGAATGGCAGCCGCGATTGGCCTTTAGGTCTTCGAGAGTTGCAAGCTGATCAGCGGTCAGAATGGCCTCAAAATCGGTGCTGAATTCTTCGCGCAGGGCTTGCCACCCCTCTTTGAGGTCCTCTCTGAGTTCCTCGATCTGCTCTTGCTGGTCTTCGGTCAAGCCGAGTTGCTCGGCGAGTGAGTCCTTGTGTCCGCCGCGATTGGCCTTTAGTTCTTCGAGGGTTTCGCTCTGCTCGTCGGTCAGGATGTCCTCAAGGCTGGAGAGGAACTCTTCTTTGGTCAGGTCCTGGTCTTTGAGAGCTTGGATTTGCGTCTGCTGGTCTTCGGTCAGGCCGAGCGGGTTCCTGATTTCTTCGAGGGTTTCGAGCTGTTCGTCAGTTAGGATGGCCTCAACGTCGGTCCAGTACTCTTTGCGGAGGGCCTGCTTCTGCTCGTGTAGGGTGTCTTTGAGTGTTTGGATTTGCGTCTGCTGGTCTTCGCTCAGGCCGAGTTGCTCAATCAATGAGCCTTTGTGCCCGCTTTTCTTGCCGTACCCGTGGAATCCCCGCTTGCCTCCCCAGCCTTTTGCCGAGGTGTCCATAGCCGCCGCGGCCACCAGAAGCAGCGCGGCTGCGATGACCCATGTTGTCTTCATGATGCTCCTCCTTGCATGGGATGAGTGTGATGCTCAACGTGCATTGTCGAGTCGCACTGTGTTAGAGCAACATGTGTGCCACGTTGGAAAATTTTTTGCAAAATGCGGTTTTACAGTGGGCAAAACCTCGCGTCGTTGTAAAGATGTCCAAGACTCGGTGCGACAGGTTCGACCAAATGGTCGAAGCAGGTATTTCTTAATGTAACGCAACATTTTGTTTCTATTTTATTTATAACGCATTCGTCCAAAGTCAGAAATTCGACCAAATGGTCGCTAGCTAGACAAAGCCCGCTAAACCTTATCCGCGTCCGAACACCTTCGCCGGCAGATACGTAGCCAGTTCCGGCACGAACCACAGCCCCGCTAACAGCAGCACCTGAATCGCGATAAAGGGCACGACTCCTCGGTAGATTTGCGGCGTGCTGATTTCAGGGGGAGCGACGCCGCGCAAGTAAAAGAGCGAGAAGCCAAACGGGGGCGTGAGAAAAGAGGTTTGCAAGTTCAGGGCGATCATCACGCCCAACCACACGGGATCCAAGCCCATAGTCAAGAGGATCGGGCCGACGATGGGGACGACGACGAAGATGATCTCGAAAAAGTCGAGAAAAAAGCCGAGCAAAAACATCACGGCCATCACTAACGCGAAAGAGCCGAGCACGCCGCCGGTTGCCTCATGGGTCAGAAAGGCCTCGACTGCTTCGTCGCCTCCGTAGCCGCGAAAGACCAGCGAAAACACGCTCGCGCCAATGAGTATGATGAAGACCATGGCGTTGATCTCGGTGGTGGTGCGCATGACTTCTTTGAGCGCGGTGCGGTTGAAGTGCCCTTTGGCCAGCGACAAGAGCATGGCACCAACCGCGCCGACCGAAGCCGCCTCGGTCGGCGTGGCCACTCCGAAGAGGATAGAGCCGAGCACTCCACAGATGAGGACTAGGGGCGGGACGAGGGCCGCGCCGAGGCGGCGGAGGAAGGCCGCACTGAGAATTTGTGCGCGCTCTTCGGCTGGCACAGCCGGCACGGTAGCAGGCTTGAGGAGGCCGAGGCCGATTATATAGAGAATATAGAGGCCCATCAGCACGAAGCCGGGCACGACCGCGCCCATAAAGAGGTCGCCAACCGACACGGAGACCGGGGCGAAATTGCCCATTTTGAGTTGTGCTTGTTGGTACGCCGAGGAGACCACGTCGCCGAGGATGACCAACACAATGCTGGGCGGGATGATCTGGCCCAGCGTCCCCGAAGCGCAGATGATGCCGGTGGAAACCGCTGGGGAGTACGCGCGTTTGAGCATGGCCGGCAGCGAGATGAGTCCCATGGTGACGACCGTCGCGCCGACGATGCCGGTGGAAGCCGCCAACAGACCTCCGACGAGGCAAACCGAAATCCCCAGTCCGCCGCACAAGCTGCCGCAGAGCTGGGCCATGGTTTCGAGTAGGTCCTCGGCGATTTTCGAACGCTCTAGCACGACTCCCATAAAGACGAACAGCGGCACGGCCATCAGGGTCTCGTTGGACATGATGCCGTAGATGCGGGCCGGCAAAGCCGAGAGAAAGGCCGCGTCAAAGTCTCCGGTGAGGACGCCGAGGCCGGCAAAGCCAAGGGCCGTACCCGCGAGGCAAAAGGCCACTGGGAAACCGGATAGCAGCACCGCGAAGGTGCAGAAGAACATGGCCAGCGGCGCGAATTCGCTCATTGGGTGCGGAGGGTTTGCACGCTGTGGCGAATGATGGCTAGGGCTTGCAAGAACAGCAGCACAAAGCACAGGGGAATGGCGGTTTTGAGCAGATAGACTGCCTCCAGGCCGCCGCCGTCTTGGGAGCCTTCGAACACAGCCCAAGAGTCGGCGACAAAAGGCAGCGACTGGTAGAACAGCACTGCGCAGCAGGGAATCAGCAGCAGTGCGCTACCCAAGAGATTGACTAGGGCCTTGCGCCGGTCGTCCATGGGCCGGTAGAGGATATCGACGCGGACGTGCGCGTCGCGCGAGAGGGTGTAACTGGCTGCGAGGAGGAAGGTAAAGGCGTGCATGTACAGGGCTATTTCCTGCATCCAGACCCAGCCGCGTTCAAAGAGGTAACGCAAGATTACGATGACAAAAGTCACCAAGACCATGCCCAGCGTCAGCCAAGGCACGGTGTGGACGATGAAGCGATTGAGGCGTTCCATGCGGGCGCTAGCCAAACGTCAGAGCGCGGGCTTGGGTATAGGCTTCCTCGGAGATGCGCGTGTACGCGATGGAGTTTTTGCGGAAGGCGTCAAACGAACCATAGACCCGGCTGGAAAAGGGGTCTTGGCCCGCGATCTCGGCGACGACTTCGGCGGACACTTTGCCGATTTGGGCCAAGAGCTCGTCGGAAAAGCGCCGGAGCTGGACGCCGTGTTCGTCAACGAGCGTCTTGAGGGCTTGGCTGTTGCGCGCGGTGAACTCGCTGAGCATGTCGTCGTTGGCTGCTTGGCAGGCGTACTCGACGACGGCTTGGAGGTCTGCAGGAAGGGCTTCCAAGGCCTGTTTGTTGACCATGCACTCTAGCGCGGTCCCCGGCTCGTGCCAGCCCGGCCAGTAGTAGTATTGGGCGGCTTGGTGCAACCCAAAGGCGAGATCGTTGTACGGGCCAACCCATTCAGTGGCGTCGATGGCACCGGTCTTGAGGGCTTGGAAGATCTCGCCGCCGGGCAGGGCTTTGACCGTGACTTCGAGGCGGCGCAGGACCTCGCCGCCCAAGCCCGGCATCCGCATGACCAAACCGGAAAAGTCGGCTAGGGTGTTGATTTCTCGGTTGAACCAACCGCCCATCTGCACGCCTGTGTTGCCGACGGGAAAGGCCCGAAGGTTGAAGGGGGCGTAGAGCTCGTCCCACAGGGCTTGGCCGCCGCCGTAGCGCAGCCAGCCGTTGATCTCGGCTGCGTTTAGTCCAAAGGGAACGGCCGAGAAAAACTGGGTCGCCTCGTGCTTGCCCTTCCAGTAGTAAGCGGCTCCGTGCCCCATCTCGGCGGTGCCGCCGGAGACCGCGTCGAAGACGCCCGAGGCTGGCACCAATTCCCCTGCGCCGTACACCTTGACGTGTAGGCGTCCATCGGACAGGGCCTCAATGCTATGGGCGAGATTGTTAGCTCCAGTGCCCAAGGCTGGAAAGTCCTTGGGCCAAGTGGTGACCATCTTCCACTTGAAATGCTGTTGGGATTGGACCGCAGGGGCCGCTTGCTGTTCGGCTTGGCCACAGGCGGCCAAGCCGCCGGCCGCTAGTAATGGAGCGCTTTGCAGGAAGGAGCGGCGCGAGCGTTGTGCGGAATCGTGCATGGAACCTCAGCTTTTGTTGATCAGATGACAGGAGCCGTCGTCTTGGCCGACGATCACGAGATGGGTCATTGCGAGGAAAAGGCCGTTTTCCACGACCCCGGGCAAGGCATTGAGCCAGTGCTCGGTGGCGCGGACATCGTCGATCCCTGCGGGGAAACGAGCGTCGATGACGTAGTTGCCGTTGTCAGTGACATACGGGGTGTCCGGGGTCTGCAAGCGCAAGGCTGGGACGAGGCCCCGCTCTTCGAGACGCCGGGCGATGAGGGGATGGGACCAAGGGATGACCTCGACCGGCAGCGGGGACTTGGTGCCGAGCTGATCGACTAGCTTGGATGGATCGGCGACAATGATTTGGTGTGTAGTGATGGAGGCGACGATTTTCTCGCGCAGGAGCGCGCCGCCTAGGCCTTTGATTAAGTCGAGGTTAGGATCGACCTCGTCAGCCCCGTCGATAGTCAAATCGACGCTGGACACCTCGGCGAGCGTTGTCAGTTCGATGCCGAGGGAGCGGGCCAAGGCGGCCGAGGCTTCCGAGGTGGGGATAGCCTTGACTGCCAGCCCGGCCGCGACGAGCTCCCCGAGGGCGCGGATGGCCCACTCAGTGGTTGAGCCAGTGCCCAATCCCACGATCATACCAGCTTTGATGTACTCGGCGGCGCGACGGCCGGCGGCTTCTTTCGGCGTCATGTCGTTACCAATTTAGAGGCGCGTGCAATAGTGGATCTGGCGGGCGACTTCCTCAAAGCCAAGGCTGGGATACAAGTGTGCGCCGACGGGGTTTTGCGCCAGCGTCTCTATCTTGGCGCACTCCATGCCTGCGGCGCGCAGGTGCGCTAAGCCGTGTTCCAGCAATTGGCGACCCACGCCCTTGCCTTGACAATGCGGCAGGACGGCGAGGTTGGGAATCCCGCCGATTTTGCTCTCGCGGTCGATGCGGGTGGTGATGTAGCCGACGACCTCGCCGTCTTCCTCCCACACAAAGACGCCGCTTGCTCGCTCGCCGGCTACGTCGTCGTCGATGTGGCGCAGCTTGCGAAATTGCCAGTCGCGTTCGCCGATTAGTCCGAAGCGCTGCTCGATGTTGTGGTCGATGGATACCCCTGGGAAGCAGACGGCCGTGATGTGCTTGAGCGCGGGCAAGTCCTCTGGGCGATAGGGGCGAATCACAGAGTCAGCTTCCAGTGGATACGGAGATCTGCAACATCTCCGGATCCGGGGCGGTCTCGCGCCCGGCTAGCAACTCAGCGGCCCGCTTCTTGGCAGCCTCCATTTTGGGCTGCCGGACGCCGCGGTAGCCGCGCACCTCCTCGGGCAGCGACAGGATTTGCACCCAAGTGTCGTACTCGTCTGCGGAGCGCGGGGAAATGTCGGCGATCAGGCTTTCGTACCAAGCGGCGAAGTCGCGCTCTTCGCGGTGCCACCACGAGGAGCAGAGCCGGCGCAGGAACTTCATGCGAGCGATTAACTTTAGCGGCCTATCGCCCAGCTTGAGATCCGGGCGGAAGTCGCGGCCAAACAGGCGCAGATGCGGCCGGTTCAGGTGGCGGTAGCGGATGCGGTCGCCGCGGCTCGGGTCGATGTTGTAGCGGCGGCGGTCGCGGCGGTACTTCTCCTCGCAGGTGAGCAGATAAGCCACGTAGATCTCGTCCTTGATGGCGAGGACCTTGGCGAGTTGGTAGATGACCGTGCGGGTGGCCGCGAAATTGCGCTCAGGCCCGTCTTTGGCCTGCACGGCGAGCACTTGGTGGATATAGCGGTCGGCGTAATCGAGGTTTTCGTACTGGATCAGGTCGTACACCCGCAGTGCAAAGTGCCGCCGCGCCGTGGCGACGGGCGTATCGCGGATGCGGTTGCGGTAGGCCTCGGCGACGCGCTTGCCCTTCTTCTTGGCCAGTAGCGCGGTTTTGTCGGCGACGAGCTCGGCGTAGCTAAGTGGTTTTTCTTCGATCGGAAAATGGTTCGGATCGAGCGCTAGGTACCGCCCCATGTTAAAGGCTTTTAGGTTGGTCTCTAGGTCGCGGCGCACGGCCTGTCCGATGGCCCAGAGCAAAATGTCTAGGTCTAGGGAGAGAAGCCCGCGCTGGAAGGCCACGCCGAGCATCATGATGTTGGCGTAAAGTTTGTTGCCCAAGTAGTGCTCGCAGATGCGGAAGAGATTCGCGCCAAAGTACGCGTCTGGCCGGGTGTGTTGGTGGATCAGGTCGGCTTGATCTTCCGCCGAGAAATCCTCTTGGCCGATTAGGGTGTCGATCGTGGGGGTTTTGGCGGTGTTGACGATGGCGGCGGTGCGCTCTGGGTGGGCGATGCGGTAGCGGCCTTCGGGTTCGAGGCCGCGCGCCGCTTCGAGTATATCGAGCCCGAAGAGCAAGTCGGCCTTGCCGCAGGGAATCAGCGGGGAGACCGGGGTGCCCTTGGGTGAGTAGCTCAAGTGCGAATAAACCGAGCCGTTGCGGATGGCCAGCCCCTTCTTGTTGGTCAGTCGCACTTCGTAGCCCTGCCGTACCCCAGCTTGCGCCAGCACCGAAGCCACCACGTTGACGCCCATGCCGCCGACTCCGGCTATGTAGGTGTACCAGATGTCGGTTAGAGGACGATGGGGAGGCGCGGGCAACTGGCCGACGTCAATGGGCGGGGTCGAGACGGTGGGTGGAGCTTTGCGCTGGACGGTGATTTCCTCAAAAGATGGACAGGTTTTGTCGCCATCGCCGACTTCGACCCGGGTGCAGGCACCGTCGGCAACGCAGGAGGAAGGGTCGATGGCGATCTTGGGGCCGTACTCGGTGGCGGACGCGACCGTCAGGCCGCTGCAGCCAGTCGCTTGGGTGCATTCGAGGCAGTACTCGCAGACATCTTCGCTGATATTGATGTGCTTTTCGACCGGCAGGAAGCCCTGCTCTTTAGCGATCGCGCTCTGGCTGGCTCGCTCGCGGCGGTGGTAGGTGATGCCGCATTCCTTGTCGGCGATGATGATTTTGACTCCGTCGCGGAGCAAGGTTTCGCGGACCAGGGTGTCGTAGTCTTGGCGCTGGGATGGGTCCATGCGGGCGATAAAGGTCGACGAGCCGCCCGCTAGGCCGGTGACGGCCTTTTCTATGTCTTGGGCGAAGGTCGGTTTGCCCAAGACATCGACGTCCACACCTGGGGTGGGCTGGTGCCCGGTCATGGCCGTGGTCTTGTTGTCGAGGATGATGTAGGTGATGTCCTGGCCGTTTTTGATGGAGTCGGAGATGGCGATCATGCCGGTGTGGAAGAAGGTCGAGTCCCCCATGAAGACGAGCTGTTTATTGTCGATAAAGGGATCGATGCCCGCGCCGGTTCCGCCGCCTAGGCCCATGCCGGAAAGATTGTGCATCAGTTCGGAAAACGGCGCGTATTTGAGCATGGAATAGCAGCCAATGTCGCCGTGGAAGACCAAGTCTACCGGGGCTTGGCCCTCGGGCGGCGCAGCTAGGTCGGCCGCGGCTTTCTTGAGCACGCTGGCCGAGTCGCGGTGTGGGCACCCCGGGCAAAAGGAGGGCGCGCGCGGTGGCACGGCCGTGGTGGAGTTGACAGGGGCCAAGGAGTTGAGTTCGGCCTGTAGTTTCTCGCGGTCAATGGGTAGCTCAGCGTCTAGCGCAACGAAGAGGCGCGCTAGGGTTTGGACGATGAGCGAGGGGTGCAGGCCCTGGATATCGGGAAAGCCCGGGGTGTTGCCTGGGAAGCGCTTGCCCCACAGCGCGGCACCAAGTTCTTTTTGCCGCGCCAATTCGGCGGCGATTTGCGGCTCTATAAAGGCGCGCTTTTCCTCGACCACGCAGAAAGTTTGCGCGCAATCGGCAAAGCGCGCGATCATGTGGGGATCAACCGGGTAGGTAATGCCCAGCTTGAGGATGGGGAAATGCCCGGTTAGCCCGAGGATGTGCAGAGCGTGTTCGAGATAGCTATAAGCCAAGCCGGAGGTGATAAAGCCCAGCGGCTTGGGAGCCGCGTTCGGAGGATAGAGGATTTGATTGATGCCCGCTTCCCGCGCTAGCTGCCACAGGCGGGGGTAGCGCTGGTGGACGACTTCGCGCTCTTTGTGCGCGGTGGCCGGCGGGATAATGACGCGGTCGTCAGAGCAAATGGTGCTGGTGTCCAGCGCGATGCGCTGCTTGCGGTTGAGGGCGGCAAAGCGGTTGGGATAGACGGTGACGCTGCCGCCGCCATCGGCTTGGTTGGAGGTGACCAGATAGGTCAGATAGAGACCCGAGCGGCGCGACAGTTCGAAGCCGTGTCCGATCCAGTCTTTTATCTCCTGAAAGGTCGCGGGTTCGAGGACCGGCATGTAGAGATGCTGCGACAGAAAGCGCGAGTCCGCCGGTACTTGGGTTCCCTCGGACCAGGTGTCATCGCCCACGGCGACTAGGGCACCTCCGCTGGGCGAAGCACCGACCATGTTGCCGAGGGCCAATCCGTCGGCCGCCACATGTAGGCCGACGCTCTTCATCACGGCTAGGGCGCGAATGCCCTCCATCTGCGAGCCGTTGAGGCGAGCCGCGGCGAGGGCTTCGTTGTTGGCGATCTGCGCGACGATGCCGTGTTCGTTAAAGAGGTCCTTGTTGTTTTCGAGGGTCTCGAAAAGCTCGGCCAAGGGCGAGCCGGGGTACCCGGTAATGACGCTGACTTGGCTTTCTAAGGCACCCTTGACGATCAGCTCGTTGCCGGTGTAAATGCCCGTGCCTTGTTCGAGTGAGAAGCGGGGATCCATGGTCCTATCTGAGGAGGTTGGGGAATGAACGAAAACATAGTACGAGGTCTGAGGCGGTTGTCAAGTCGGCCTGGCGGCCTCACGCTTCGGCATCGAGCCAATAGCGCTGGTATTCCTCTACGAAAGTAAGGGTCTGTAGATCGGCCATGCGGTCTAGGAAGAGCACGCCGTCGAGATGGTCGATTTCGTGCTGGAGGACGCGGGCAAAAATCCCCTCTGCTTCCAGTTCCACCGCTTGACCCTCGCGGTCGTAGCCCTGGACCTCCACGGTTGCCGAGCGCGGGACGACACCGCGCAATTGGGGAATGCTCAAGCAACCTTCCCAGGCGTCTACTCGATCCGGCGACAGGGAGGTAAAATGTGGATTGAAGAGCACGGTTAGCGGAATGACGGCCTCGTCTTGAGGATCGGCTGCGGGCTTCGACGACTCGACTGAGCTCGCCAAAGTCCTGAGCTCAGCCGAAGGGTCGCCGAGGACGATCAGCCGCAAGGATTCAAAGACTTGCGGCGCGGCCAAGCCAATGCCCTCGTAGTCGATCATGGTCTCGATCATGTCGTCGATCAAGCGCTGCATCTGAGAGCTTTGCATCTGGGCGGGAGGGATCTCTGCGGCGCGTTGGCGCAGCACCGGATGCCCCATCCGCGACACTTTGCGAATGGCCATGGCGTTACGGCGTTTGGGGGGGAGCCGCCGAGAGACAGCAGCGGAAACCCACTAAATCGAGGTGGTAGTCGGAGTCGAGGAACCGGCCGTAGCGGGCGTCGGCCCGGGCTAGGTTGACGTTGTGAAAGAAGGAGCCGCCGCGCACGATCCGCCAGCGGTCGGAGCGCGAATACCAGGACGCGGTCCACTCCCAGACATTGCCGATCATGTCATAGACTCCGTAGGCATTGGTGCAGCGTTCATACGTGCCGCTGGGCACTAGGCCCGGTCCGCGCTGCCAGATCCCAGCGACGGCAAAGCGCGTATTGCAGCGTCCAGGCTCGAAATTCTCGCCATAGGAGTACGCGAAGTTCTGTGGCCCAGTGCAGGCTTTCTGCCATTCCTGTTCGGTGCACAGCCGCTTGCCCTGCGCCGCGCAGAGCGATTCGGCTTCGCCCCAAGTGACGTCGACTTTGGGCAGGGTGCCGCGCTGGTTGGGGTACTCGTACTTGTCGATGTAGAAGTCCGGGCCGATCCATACCATGCCTTCCACGTCGGCCGCGGCTAGCGCTGGCAGGACGAGCAACAGGCAGAGGATTAGCAGATTTTTCATGGCACTCATTCCGCGAATTGTACCGCGCCAAAGCGGGCGGGGTGGTGAAAGCCGCGTTGGTAGGTCTCGCTCCAGGCTGTGTACTCGGTCTGCTCGTGGTAGTGCTGATGAAGCGGGTCCGAGTCTGGGAGGTCATTTAGACGGCTTTTCAGGTTGCGCCCGCCCTTGCGTTCGATGCGGTAGAGGTTGAGCCGCCATATATCGCCTGCCGTTGGGCGCGCACCGCCTGTGACGCTATCTGCCATAGCGGCCCAGGGAATGGCGATTTCCGTGGTCCAGCCCCAGTCGAGCGCGAGTGAGTCGTTCACTGTGCCGTAAGCTCGGACCGCCGTTTTAAGCCCGGCGATATCCCAGTCTTTGGACGAGTGCCACTCGGGCGACACCGAGTAGATTAGCAAATCGACGACCGCATTGAGCGGGTTGACCTCCAGCTCTAGGTAGCGTTTGCCGTCGCCGTCGGGGTCGATAAAGACCTCGACGACTTCCTCGCTCCACATCGGATCGTCTTCTTGGTCGTAGATAGCCCACATGTCCGCATCTTGACAGACGAAGGCAAAGTAAAAGTAGTCGCTATCCCACAGCATCTTCGCCCGCGTGGGAAAGAGCACTTCGTCGTAATCGTTGAGGATGCGTTCAAAGCGGTTGATTTGATGCGCCCTCTCCCAAGAGAATTCGTCCAATTTGCCATCGACGACGATCGGTTTGAGGGCGCGTTGAACTGCGTACTGCGCCTGCAGACCTACTTCGGCGTACGCTGCGAGTGGAAGGATGGCGAGCGTCAGAATCGTCAAAAAGCGCATACATTCTCCTTATTTTGGAGGGCTGAATATACGAAAATCGCGCTGTCGTACCAAAATGTAAAAAGGGACGATGCCAAGCTGGCACCGCCCCTTGTGTCGTTTGAATATAGTTGATATTTACACGTCGTAGTAGAGTGCGAACTCATAGGGATGAGGCCGCAAGCGGATGGCGTCGACTTCCTCGGTGCGCTTGTAGTCAATCCACGCGTCGATCAAGTCGTCCGAAAATACATCCCCCTGCAACAGAAAGTCCCGATCCTGCTCCAAGTTGTCCAACGACGCCTCCAACGAACCGGCCGTCTGCGGAACACCCGCTCGCTCCTCCGCCGACAGATCATACAGATTCTTGTCCAAAGGTTCACCCGGATCAAGCTGACGCTCGATCCCGTCCAACCCCGCCATCAGCATCGCCGACAGCGCCAAGTAGATGTTGCACGACGGATCCGGACAGCGGAACTCCACCCGCTTGCTCTTGGGTGAAGGTGAATACATCGGAATGCGCACCGACGCACTGCGGTTGCGCTGCGAATAGGCCAGGTTCACCGGCGCCTCGTAGCCGGGCACCAGCCGCTTGTAGGAGTTGGTCGTCGGATTGGTAAACGCCAACAGCGCCGGCGCGTGGTGCAACAGCCCGCCGATGTAGTGCAACGCCATCTGGCTCAGCCCGGCGTAGCCACTACCGGCAAACAACGGCGTATCGCCCTGCCACAGACTCTGGTGGGTGTGCATGCCCGTGCCGTTGTCCTCAAACAGCGGCTTGGGCATGAACGTGGCCGTCTTGCCGTGCCGATGCGCCACATTCTTGACGATGTATTTGTACAGCATCATCCGATCGCCGCAGATAAGCAGCGGACAAAAGCGAATGTCGATCTCGCCTTGGCCGGCGGTGCCCACCTCGTGGTGGTGGATCTCTGTGTCAATGCCGCAGTCGAGCATCGTCTGCACCATCTCGGTGCGAATGTCTTGCAGCGAATCCGTCGGCGGCACGGGGAAGTAGCCGCCCTTGTAATCGGGCTTGTAGCCGAGGTTAGGTCGGTCGGCGGAACCGGAGTTCCAGCGGCCTTCCTGCGAGTCGATCTCGTAGAATCCCAGATGGGCTTGCTGGTCGAAGCGGATGTTGTCGAAGATGAAAAACTCCGCTTCCGGTCCAAAGAATGCCGTGTCGGCTAGCTGGGTGCGTTGCAGATAGGCTTGGGCGCGCTGGGCGACGCCGCGGGGATCGCGGGCATAGGGCTGGCGGGTGATGGGGTCTTCAATCGAGCAGATCAGCGACAGAGTCGGCACCTGGGTGAACGGATCCATCACCGCGGTGGTCGGATCGGGCAGGACGAGCATGTCGGATTCGTTGATTTCCTGCCAGCCGCGAATGGAGGAGCCGTCGAAGCCGAGGCCTTCTTCGAACACGTCGGGTTCCAAATCGGCGATGGGCATGGTAAAGTGTTGCCAGGTGCCGGGCAGATCGACGAACTTGAAATCGACCATCTGCGCGTTGTTCTGGCGTGCTAAGGCCAGCGCCGACGAGACCGCGCTAGGCCCGGATGACTTCGTTTTGGCTTTGGCTTTCGTTTTGGCTTTAGCTTTGGCTTTGGCTTTGGCCATGAGAGATCCTTTCTCAAAGTAGTGGTTGATATGGGATCAGGAGGCGCGCTCCCCGCCGCGCGCGCCTCCTGCTTCTGGTCTGGGTTCCTCGTTGGAGTGCAGACTAGGTTTTAGAAGCTCCTACCAAAGACGAGGAAGGTGCTTTCTCTGTTGGGATTGAGGATATAGGAAGCGAAGTAGTCGCCCTTGCTCATGTTGAGGCCGACGCTGACCAGATCTATGGTATCCTCTGGATCTTCGCCGTCCCCTGGATTTTCGTCGACTTCATAGGTGTAAACCCCGTTGCCAAGGCCGACGGTGACGCTGACGGCAGTCTCTTCCATCTCTCCCAAGTCGTAGGTCGCTTCCGCCCAGAACGAATTATCGGAGTCGCCGGAGAAGTTATAGGCGACCAAGGCGCTCAAGGGCACGTCGTCTGGGGCAAGAGACGCGCTGACTTCGAGGACATGTACTGCGTCGTCGTTGCTGTAGCTGAAGAAATCGTCGTCTTCGGTCAGGCCCGGGAAATAGTAGTCGGTCAGGGTGACGCCGATGGGGCCGGACGAGAAGCTGACGTAGAGATCGTTCTCGTTGTTGGCACCGCCATCGGAGATCGCCCACGAGGACCAAGCGCCGACTTCGACGTTGCCGGAGCTGATGGACATGCCCGGCTGGACGCTGACGGCATTGCCAAAGTCCGTGCCGCGCCACACGTAGCGGTTGACTACGTCGGCACCAAAGCCAACCCCAGCATCGGCCGGAACGGCGGATAAGGTCAGCGCAAAGAAAAGGGGTGCGGCAAAAAGCAAGCGTTTCATCAATTCCTCCTTAGGTGGGTGGGGTAAGAGGAGGGCCGGTGTAGCCGAGCTACACCGGCCCCTTGCTATCACAGGGCGCTTTCGCCCGTCTCGCCGGTGCGAATGCGCACAGCTTCTTGGATCGGCGAGGCGAAGACCTTGCCGTCGCCGACTTTGCCGGACTTGGCTGCCTCGACGATGGTGTTGATTGCCTGCTCGTGGTCAGCGTCCTTGACGACGACCTCGATTTTGATCTTGGGGACGAAATCAATGCGGTACTCGGCTCCGCGATAGACCTCGCGATGGCCGCGCTGGCGGCCAAAGCCCCGCACTTCGGTTACGGACATGCCGGCGATGCCCCGTTCGCCCAGGGCCTTCTGCACGTCCTCAAGGGCCGATGGCCGGAGGTATGCTTCAATCTTATACATCGTTGTTCCCCCTCGCTTAGTTGTTGATGTGCTGAAAATCCGCGTACGCGGGCTGGCCGTGCTCACTTAAGTCGAGGCCCTCATCCTCGTCTTCCTCATCGACGCGGAACCCGAGTGTCGCCTTGACAATGGTCGCGAGGATAAAGGAAAAGACAAAGGCGAAGATGGCAAAAGATAGGGTACCCAATAGCTGGATGCCTACACTGTGGTCGGCGTTGGTACTGAATATCCCGACCGCGACCGTGCCCCAGACGCCACAGATGCCGTGGACGGAGATGGCACCGACCGGATCGTCGATCTTGATGCGGTCGATAAAGACAATAGAGAAGACGACGATGATTCCGGCGATTAGCCCAATCCAGATGGCTCCGCCCCAAGTGACCACGTCGGCACCAGCCGTGATGCCCACTAGCCCGGCGAGAATGCCGTTGAGCGCCATGGTGATGTCGGGCTTTTTAAGGTAAATATAAGAGGTAAAAATCGAAGCCATGCAACCGGCCGCAGCGGCGAGGGTCGTGGTGACGAAGACCAGCGATACGGCCGCGGGGTCGGCGCTGAGCACCGAGCCGCCGTTGAAGCCGAACCAGCCGAGCCAGAGCAGGAAGACGCCGATAGTTGACAGCGGCATGCTGTGCCCGAGGATGGGCCTGATTTCCCCGTTGTGGTATTTGCCCTTGCGCGCCCCTAGCACTATGACTGCGGCGAGGGCCGAAAAGCCGCCAAAAGCGTGCACTACCGACGAACCGGCGAAGTCGTAGAAACCGAGGTCATCGAGCCAGCCAGCGCCCCACTTCCAGGAGCCTGCTATGGTGTAGCCAAAGGCCACCAAAATCGCGGCGTAGAGCATGAAGCCCGACAGCTTGACGCGCTCGGCCACCGCACCGGAGACGATGGTGGCGGCGGTGGCGGCAAACATGGCTTGGAAGATGAAGTCCGACCAATAGGTGTAATCTGCGTACTGATTGGTCAGATTGGCCACATCGTCGTCAAAGCCGATCCAGCCCTTGAGGGCCAACACATCGGCGATGATCCAATCGTCGCCCGGATACATGATGTTGAAACCGCACAAGGCGTAGGTGAGGATGCCGGCCGAGATGATAAAGAGGTTCTTGAAGAGGATGTTGACCGTGTTCTTCTGCCGGGTCAGGCCGGATTCGAGCGTGGCAAAGCCCAAGTGCATGATGAAGACCAACGCTGCGGCGATGAGAATCCACAGGTTGTCCACCATGAATTTGGGATAGGCCAAGGGCATGGCCTGAAAATCTTCCATGGCTCCGGCTGAAGCCTGAGTGGCCGCCCCGAGGACCCCGGCACAGATCCATAAGAGCGAAGGACGGTTGCGAAAAACAGACATGGGCAATCCCTTCCCTTGAATGAGGTAAGGAGGCATCCTGTCGATGCCTCGTAGATGCGAACGTCGGATACTACAAGGCAAGAAATGTGCCAAGTGGATTGAGTGCGGATACGTCAGAATTGTAGCTTATTGTAAATTAGGGAGTTAGAAAAAATAACAATAAAGAGAGAAACGAGGTCGGCATAACTACAAAATTGAAATAGTGTTAAAAAATGACAATTTTGTAGTTATGTTGTTCATTTCTTGTAGTTTTTTGGGCAGATATCCAGTTTTTGGATGCGATAAGAGAAAATGCGGGTTGTAGTGCCGAGGGTGCGGGCGGCCTTGGCCATATTGCCGCGGGCGTTCTTGAGGGCTTCGATGATGATTTCTCGTTCATAGGACCGCATCATCGTCTTAAACGAACCCGTGACCGGTGTTCCGGTAGCGTCAGCCGTTTGCAGTGAGGGGGGCAGATGATGGCCGTGGATGACGCCGTCGTTACTGAGAATGATCGCCCGTTCAATGCAGTTTTCCAACTCGCGCACATTGCCCGGCCAGTGGTAGCTCATCATCATGTCAATGGCGGGCGTAGAAATGCGGTACATCTCCACGCCGTGCTGGTGGGAGTACTTTTCGAGGAAGTGGTCGGCGAGCTGGAGGATGTCGGATTTGCGCTCGCGCAAGGGCGGAATGAAGATGGGAAAGACATTGAGGCGATAGAAAAGATCCTCGCGAAATGTTCCCTCAGCTATGGCTTTTTCCAGATCTATGTGAGTTGCCGCGATGACCCGCACATCGACTGGCACTGGGCCGCGGCCACCGAGGCGCTCGACTTCGCGATTTTGCAGCACGCGGAGCAGCTTGACCTGCGCGCCCAAGCTGAGCTCGCCGATTTCGTCGAGGAAAATCGTCCCGCCGCGCGCCCGTTCAAATCGACCGGCTTTGCTCGTCGAGGCTCCGGTGTAAGCGCCGCGCTCGTAGCCGAATAGCTCGGATTCGACCAAGGTTTCCGGCAGGGCGGCGACGTGCACTTTGACGAAGGGTTTATCGGCACGTAAGCTGTTGTAATGTATGGCATCTGCGGCAAGTTCTTTACCCGTGCCGCTCGCGCCGCGCAACAGGACCGTGGCGTCGCTGGGAGCCACTTGACCGATGAGTTGGCAAACCTCTTGCATGGGGCGGGAGTTGCCGATGAGGTTGGCGGGGTGGAAGCGCTCGCGGAGCTCGTTTTGCAGGCGCAAATTTTCGTCGAGAAGCTGGGTTTGCTCGGCGCGGGCGCGTTGGCGGGCGGCGACTGATTGGCCGATCATGACAGATATGATGGACAGCAGGCGCACGGTATCTTGCAGGCTTTCGTTGTCCTTATAAGGAATATCGACGCTAATGGTGCCTACCACCTGCTGCTGTTGGAGGATGGGCACGCAAATGAACGAGGTTTGGTTCTTGGCCGCACTGCCGCGGGCACCGGTGCGGTTGAGGAAGAGAGGCTCGCTGCTGATGCGCGGCACGATCACGGGTTTGCCAGATTCTACGACCTTGCCGGTGATGCCTTCCCCGACGTCGTAGCGGCCCCGCTTGATTTCCGATTGTGAGAGTCCATAAGCCACGTCAATGGAGACTTCGGAGGCTTCTTGGCTCAAGAGGCTGACCGTCCCCAAACTCATGTCGAGTTGGTCGCTCATGAGCTTGAGAATGACGTTGACTGCCTCCTCAAACTCGGTTGTCGAGCCTAGTAGCTGCCCGATTTCATGTAGAATAGAGATCTGTTGTTGAGCATTGGCGGTCGGTTGGGTGGACATATAAGCCATCCTATTTTACGACATTTTTGTCATTATAATAGATAAAAAATACATTTTTGTAAATATCGGAAAGTCACATATTCGTTGTTAAAGACGAAAAATCGACCAAAAATACAGGGTTATACGCCGCAAAAGGCCGTTATTCAATCGAAATCAAAAGGAACGTCGTACATTGTTGTAGCATAAACTATGCCATCGCAGGCTAGGGTTCAGAGGGGCCGTAGGAATGGTGCGGCCCTCAAGGCTACGGGAAGGTCATTGCCGCAACGCATCAACTCGGTTATTATTCTGCTATGAGAGTTTCTAAAACGTCAGTAAACAGCAGTCCTGCGAGGTCGGCATGAGTCGAGATATGACCGACCTACTAAACGAATGGTCCTTCGACCCAGAGGCGAATGTGCGGAAAATATCGGGAAGGGACGGGGTTGCGAAGATCCAGATCCGGGTGGACCAAGGGGCCTTTCAGGGCATTTTGCAGGTAAACCTCGACGGCCGACCCGATGGCCGCCGGCCCCACGGGCAGGACTTTGCTCTCGATTACTACCGGGACGAATTGGAAAGATACCGCCGCGAACATGGGGCCAGCGACGAGGGTTTCGCGCTCGATGAAGCGGCTTGCCGCGAGCTTTTTGACGAGGGGAGCCGCTTGTACAAGCGCTATGCCTTTCTGATCCAATTGCACGACTACCGGCGAGTCGTACGCGATACCGAGCGCAATATGGAGCTCTTTCGGTTCGTCAACCGCTATGCCGAGGACGAAGAGGACCGCGACAATCTGGAAAAATGGTGGCCTTATATCTTGCGCATCAACGGCGTAGCTCAGGCCATGATAGCCATTGGCGACCAAGAGTACGACAGAGCATTGGCCATCGTGCGGCGGACCCGCGCGCGGATTGGCACGTGGCCCGAGGTGGAAGCCGAAGAGTTCTATATCGAGCGCGAGCGTTCAGAAGCTGCCCTCGAAGAGTTGGAGCAGGAGATTTTGCAAAAGAGACCGCTGAGCCAAAAGGAGCAGTTAGAGCGCTGGCTACAAGAAGCGGTTGATAGCGAAGATTTTGAAAAAGCCGCGCTCTTGCGCGACGAACTCAAGAAGTTGCGGGAAGGTGAAGGCTGAGCAATCGGGTGCCGCCCGCAACAAAATCCTACCGAATTAGCGGTCCGCTGCCCTAGACGCGGGCAGCGGACTCACTTACAATTCTAATAAAATTCCGTCTCATCTACCAACGCGAGGAGCGACTGGTAGCGAGTCGGGTGGCGGAGTTTACTCAGGGCGCGCTCCTTGAGCTGGCGCACGCGCTCCCGCGTCAGGCCCATCAACCCACCGATCTGCTCCAAGGTCAGAGCTTGACTGCCATCGAGGCCGAAGTAGAGGCGAATAATGCGCAACTCGCGGTCTTCGAGGCTGGCGAGGGCTTCCTCTAAGTGGGCACGGGCCGAGGTTTGCAAGACGTCGCTGTCGGGCGTCTCCTGATTGTCATCGGCGAGGAGGCTGAGCAGGCTGCGATCGTCGTCGTTTTCAAAAGACTCGTCGAGCGAACGCACTGAGCGGGCGCTGAGCATAGTGTCGAGAATCTCTTCGGTTGGCAGGCCCAACTCAGTGGCGATTTCCTCGACATCCGGCTCGCTCTCGCGGCCTTGGCCCAGCTTGCGCACGGCCCGCGAAATATCCTTGAGCAGGCTGAGCTTATTCAACGGTAGGCGCACAGTGCGGGCGTGCTCGGCGATAGTCTGCAAGATGGATTGCTTGATCCACCACACGGCGTACGAGATGAACTTGTATCCCTTGGTGCCGTCGAAGCGCTCGGCAGCGGTCAGCAAGCCCACATTACCCGCGCTGATTAAGTCCTCTAGCGAGAGGCCGCGGTTCTGATAGTTTTTGGCCACATCGATGACGAAGCGCAGGTTGGCCTGAACCAACTCGTCGCGGGCGTTCATGTCGCCATCCTGGATCCGCTCCGAGAGTTCGACTTCCCGCTGACGGCTCAGCGGCCTAGACTCGGCGATGTCGTCGAAGTAGAGGCGCAGGGTGTTGTCCTCGTCATTTAGGGCTTCTTGGATCGCGTAAGCCATGTGCGAAACCTTCCTTAGGTAATGGGGTCAGCAGGTGCAAATTTTTGCACTTAGTTGCAACAATTTTGGGCCGATGTCCTGCAAGGCGCTTGAATTGCGCGAGTTAGAAGCATCAGGTTCTATATGCTCAAAGTGCAAAAATTGCATCTCTACAGTTTCAACTCGGGGCTGCAAAGCGTCCCCGCGTTGCTCAATGCTTGATCCGACAAAATTGTTTGCTCTGTATTAACAGATAGTTACGGTCGATACGGGCTGTGAAACTCTTTCGGTTGCGCGAAGGGCGACCGGTGCTCCTTTCGACTCACGTATAGATAAGCAAATCTAATGCCACAATGAGCTAATGATAGATAAGATATTGTAAATGCGTCATTTGAGAAATAAACACTAACGGGCGAGGAGCGGGTTGAGGGGCCACGTAGGCGTAAAAGTGCAAAAAATGCAGGAGTTGCTAAAATTGGCGAGCGGGTTGCCGACTTATCGCACGTGTGTCGACAGCCGTCAGCGCGTTACTTGGTCGCGATGTTGTATCGCTTGATTTTGTACTGAAGAGAGCGGACGCTGATGCCCAAAATAGCGGCCGCTTCGCGGCGGTTGCCCGTGAGACGTTGGAGGGTTTGGCGGATGAGTTCGGCTTCGACTTCCTGGAGGGAAGAGCCGAGGGTCATTGAGAACTGACCAGGGCTATCGGCTAGCTCGCCGAGCGGGCCGGGCAGGTGCTCGGGGAGGATGACTGCAGCCGAAGTGGTGACCACGAGCCGCTGCAGCAGGTTGCGCAACTGGCGCACATTGCCCGGCCAATTATAGGCTATGAGGCCCTCCATGGCTTCTGGGCTGATTTTCTTGGGGGGCTTGTTTTGCGCGCGGCAGGTTTCGTCTAGGCACATTTCGACTAAGACCGGGATGTCTTCCCGCCGCTGACGCAAGGGAGGGATGTCGATGGGGATCACGTTGAGTCGGTAGTACAGGTCTTCGCGGAAGGCACCGGTTGCGACGGCGTTTTCGAGGTCGCGGTTGGTCGCGGCGATGATGCGCACATCAGCGCGATGGACCTGCGGGTCTCCGAGCGGTTGGAACTCGTGGGACTCTAGGACTCGCAGAAGTTCGACCTGGTTTTTGTGCGAGACCTCGCCGATTTCGTCAAGGAAGAGGGTTCCGCCCTCGGCGAGGGTGAAACGACCCGGCCGGTCGGCGTGGGCACTGGTAAAGGCCCCGCGCTTGTGGCCGAACAATTCACTAGTAAAAAGCTCTTCGGTGAAGCCGCCGCAGTTGACGGCCACAAAGGGAGCGTCGCGGCGTCTGCTGCGATCGTGGATGGCGCGTGCGACCAGATCCTTGCCGACGCCGGTCTCGCCGCGCAAGAGTACCGGCACGTCTGTTTCGGCTACTTGTTTGATTGTGGCGGCGGCGGCCTGCATGGCTGGGCTGCGGCGCACGAGGCGGCGGAAAGGGGCTTCTTTTTCGAGGCGGTGGTGGAGCTTGCGGTTTTCGACGACAAGCTCGAAGCGATCGAGTGCGCGGGCGACTACGACGCGCAAGTGGTCTAAATCGACGGGTTTGGTCACCACGTCGTACGCGCCTTTGCGCATGGCTTCGACCGCACTGTGGACGTTGTCGTGGTCCGTGAGTATGATGCACAGGGTGTCGGGGTGTTGCTGGCCGATCTCCTGCAAAAGTTGCATCCCAGCGGGGCCAGGCATCTGCAGGTCGAGAATAGCCAAGTGAAAATTGCCGGCTTTTAGCATCCGGCGCACTTGGGTACCGTCCGCAGCAGTCTCAATGGCATAGCCGGGTTTTTGCAATGCCTCTTGTAGCCCTTCGCGGATAAAGAGCGATTGGTCGGCGATGAGGATGTTGGCTTGGAGTTGGGGCATGGACTTTTGTTGACAGTGATGGCAAGGGGACTAGCTTTTCATTCATGGAGAATAAGCAAAACGTCGCCGAACACAAGAGGCGCAACCGAGACATGTTCAACGCCATTGCCCGGCGCTACGACTTGCTCAACCACTTGCTCAGCGGCGGAGTCGATGTGTACTGGCGGCGGCGCGCCCTCCAAGCAGCCCAGGACAAGCGCCCGCAGCGCGTTTTGGATCTGGCTACTGGGACTGGCGACTTTGCCCTCGCGGCCGCTCGCTTGGGACCGCAGCAGGTCGTCGGTATTGACATGGCCATTGAGATGCTGCGGTTGGGGGCGGCCAAGGTGGCGGCCAAAAGCCCGTCCGCGCGCGTGGAGCTGTTGGTCGGCGACGCCGAGCAACTACCGTTTCAGGACAATACCTTCGACATGGTGACCGGGGCTTTTGGGGTGCGCAACTTTGGGAACATTCCCAGTGGCTTGGCCGAGGCTCATCGGGTGCTCAAGCCCGGCGGCCAGCTCTTGGTGCTCGATTTTTGCGAGCCTACTGCGCCGCTGTTCCGGCAATTATACTTGTTTTACTTCCACAAAGTGCTGCCCCTGATCGGCGGCTTAATTTCCGGTCAGCGCCGGGCCTACGCCTATCTGCCGCGCTCGGTGGGAACCTTTCCCCAAGGGCGAGCCTTTGTCGAATTGCTCGTCGCGGCTGGGTTCAGTCAGACGCGCTACACGCCCATGACCCTGGGGATTGCCGCGGTGTACCAGGGCGTCAAAGGGGCGGTTGACGAATAGGATACCCATAAGTATTATGTACTAAACGCAGGAGAAATAAGTGATTTACGACGACCTTATCGGCCGCGCCGGTCTCGCGGATATCCACGACAAAGTGCTGGCTGGACAGCGCTTGAGCCTCGACGATGGTCTGCGCCTGTACGCCTGCGATGAGCTGCCCATCTTGGGCTATCTGGCCAATATCGTCCGCGAGCGCAAAAGCGGCGACACTGCGTACTACGTGCGCAACCAGCACATCAACTACACCAATGTCTGTAACAAGCTCTGTAAGTTCTGCTCCTTCTACGTCAAGCCCAAAGATGAGCGCGGCTACGTGTTGTCGCCCGAGCAAGTCGCCGCGCGGGTCGCCGAGTACGATCAAGCTCCGATCACCGAGATCCACATGGTCGGCGGCGTCAATCCCAAACTGCCCTACCAATACTATCTCGACGTCTTGCGGGCGATGAAGCAAGCCCGTCCCGCCGCGCATCTGAAGGCCTTCACCATGATCGAGATCGCCCAGATTCAGCGCATCGCCAAAAAGCCGCTGGAGGAGATTTTTGCCGACATGAAGGCCGCTGGGCTGGAGTCGCTGCCCGGCGGTGGGGCCGAGGTCTTCAGCGACCGGGTTCAGGGCGATCTTTTCTGGACTAAGGCGGACTCCGAGGAGTGGCTGGAGATCGCGCAGGCGGCGCACAGAGCCGGCCTGCCCTCCAATGCCACCATGCTCTATGGCCATATCGAAAATACCGAGGAGAAGGTCTATCACCTCGTGCGGCTGCGCGAAGTACAGGACGAGACCGGCGGTTTCCTCTGCTATATCCCGCTCTCTTTTCACCCTGAGCGCACCGAGTTGGAGGACTTGCCTGGGCCGACGGGTTGCCTAGATCTCAAGGAGATCGCCGTGGGGCGGCTGATGCTGGACAACTTCCCCCACGTCAAGACCTTCTGGATTATGAATACCATTGAGATTTCGCAGACCGCGCTCTGGTATGGGGCCGACGATATCGACGGCACAGTCATGGACTACGAAATCACCCGCAAGAGTTTTACTGAGACGCAGCAGCGGCTGACGCAGGCCGAACTCTTGCAGCGCATCGTCGAGGCCGGGCGCCAACCTTTGGAGCGCGACTCCCTCTACAATATCGTCGCCGATACCCCGACTCTGCTGGCGGCGGCTGGATAGCACCCGTGATCACTGATATTGCCGAAAAGGTCTATGCCGGGGAGCGCCTCGCGCTCGATGATGCCCGCCGCCTGTACGCGCACCACAACCTCGCTGAGTTGGGGATGCTGGCGCATTGGGTGCGCCTGCAGAAACACCCCGAGCAGATGGTCACCTACAACGTCGGGCGCAACATCAACTACACCAATGTCTGCTGGGTCAAGTGCGACTTTTGCGCCTTCTACCGGCCGCCGGGTTCGAGCGAGGGCTACGTCCTGCCCAATGAGCAGATATTTGCCAAAATCGACGAGTTGGTGGCCTTTGGCGGCGACGAGCCCAAGTCCTGTGAGATCCTGATGCAGGGTGGCCTCAACCCCAAGCTGCGCCTCGATTACTACGAACAGTTGCTCTCGGCGATCAGGGACCGCTATCCGCAGGTGCAGCTACACTGTCTTTCCGCTACAGAGATCATCTACATCGCGCACCTGTCGCGGCTGCCGCTGGACGAGACCATTCGCCGCCTGCGCGACGCGGGGCTGGATTCGATCCCGGGTGCCGGGGCCGAGATTCTCAACGACGAGGTACGCGACATTATCGGCTTTCGCAAGGACCGCACCGAGGAATGGCTGGAAGTGCATCGCGCGGCGCACGAGCTGGGGATGTCTACTACGGCGACGATGATGTACGGCCACGTGGAGACGGTCGAACATCGCCTAGAGCACTTGGACCACCTGCGGCAGCTACAGGACGAACGGGGTGGTTTCACTGCCTTTATTACTTGGAACTTTCAGCCCGACCACACGGATTTGGGCGCGGACGAGTCGCGTTGGAACGGTGCCAAAGCGACTGGGTACGACCACTTGCGCACGGTGGCCGTAGCGCGGCTCTTCCTCGACAACATTCCCAGCCTGCAGGCTTCGTGGGTGACCCAAGGGCCTAAGATCGCCCAAGTCAGCTTGCGCTACGGTATCAACGACTTCGGCAGCACCATGCTCGAAGAAAACGTCGTCAGCGCCGCCGGCACCAGTCATACCAACGAGATGGGGCTAGACGCCATGGAACGGCTAATCCGCGACGCTGGCTTTGCACCGAGGCGGCGCAATACTCGTTACGAGCCGGTGGCCTCACCCTGTCGGATCGACGCTTTGCAAGAGTTGTCCCATTCATGAAACCGCGCTTGGGCGCGGTCCCGTACCTCAACACGCGGCCCCTCGTCGTCGCCCTCGAACGCGATCCCGCACCTTTCGCACTGAGTTATTCGGTGCCCTCGCGCTGCGCGAGGGAGCTGGAGGATGGCACCATCGACGTGGGGATCATCCCCGTGATCGAATACGCCCGCAGCGCTTGCCCTTACTGGATCGTTCCTGATATAGCCATTGGTTCGCAGGGGTCGGTGCTGACGGTGCGCCTCTTCTGCCGCCGTCCGTTGCCGCAGGTCGAGCGCATAGCCTTGGACACTAGTTCCCGCACTTCAGTGGCTTTGTTGTCCATCCTTCTGCGCGAAAAATTTGCTCTCACTCCGCAATTGATCGAAGCTCCACCCGATTTGGAGGCCATGTTAGAGTGTGCTGACGCGGCCCTGCTCATCGGCGATCAGGTTTTCCCGCACTTGGACGGGGACGTGGAGAGCTTGGACTTGGGTCGGGAATGGACGACTATGACCGATTTGCCGTTTGTATTTGCCTTTTGGGCTGGTCACCAACAGGCGCTTACACCCGTCCAAGTCCAACAATTGCAGTGGGCCAAAAATCAGGGGGTATGCCAAGTGCCGTCTATCGCTGCAGCGCACAGCCGAGAATGCGGCGGTTCGCCCGAGTTCTACGAGCGCTACCTGACCCGCCACATCCGCTTTGATTTGGACGAGGCCGCTCAGGCTGGTTTGCGGCTGTTCTACCAAATGGCTCACCGCCACGGCCTGATCGACGCGGTGCCCCCGCTGCGCTTTTATCCAGCGGCCTGACCGAGGCCGTTCTTGTCGAGGAAGGTCGAGATGGCTCCTTTGCAGGCCATTGCGGTGTACGGCCGCATGATCAAATTCTCCCACAGCGTCTTTGCTTTGCCTTTTGCTTTTAGCGGTGCCTTGCTGGCCGCGACTTACACGGGCATTACTCCCGCTCAGATCGGCTGGATTGCGCTGGCGATGGTAGGGGCGCGCAGTGCGGCGATGGGTTTTAATCGTCTCGTTGATCGCCACCTCGACGCGGCTAATCCCCGCACCCAAAACCGCGAACTGCCGCGCGGCGTGGTCTCGCCTCAAGCGGTGGGGTTGTTCGTGGTTCTGTCCGCCTTGGCCTTGGTTTTGGCGGCTTATCAGCTCAATCCTTTGTGCTTTTATCTGTCGCCGCTGGTTTTGGCCGTGCTCTTGTTCTACTCGCTGACCAAGCGCTTTACTTGGGCCTCTCATTTGGTTTTGGGGCTGAGTTTGGGTGGGGCACCACTGGGCGCTTGGATTGCGGTCACTGGCGGCTTTGATCTCATACCGCTGCTGCTGTGCCTGGGGGTGCTGGTTTGGGTGGCTGGCTTTGACATCATCTACGCCTGCCAGGATCACGCCTTTGACATGCGGGCCGGACTCCATTCCATCCCGGTTCGCTTTGGCATTGCCCGCGCTCTGCACATTGCCCGCGTTTTGCACCTATTGTTCGTGGTGCTGCTGATTATCGTGGGCCACATGGCTGACCTGAGTTTTTTGTACTGGTTGGGTGTCGTAGTGGTAGCCGGTTTGCTGGTGTACGAGCATCGGCTGGTGCGGGCTGACGACCTGTCCCGCATGAGCACGGCCTTTATGACGGTCAACAGCACGGTCAGCCTGATCTACTTTGCCGCGATCTTGGCCGATCTGCTCGTCTTTGGCGAGGGGGAATTGTTGCGCTTTTGACGGGGGACATACGAACGCGTACTGGACAATCGTCAGTGCCGTGTTGTCGAGTTATGGGCAAGACATGAAAATTAAAGACATTGACTTTCCTAAACGCCTGTTAAACGCCTTGCGCGATGACAAATTGGTGGTTTTCGCTGGGGCTGGCGTTTCAAAGGGCGCACCTGCATGCCTTCCGCTCTTTGCAGAGTTAGCGGATATGATTGCACAAGGAACCGGTGAAGCCTTACAGGAGGGAGAGCCGACAGACCATTTTCTTGGGAGACTCCAGCATGCAGAGGTAAAGGTTCATGCTCTCGCAGCGGAAGTGCTTTCCCAAGAATGCCTGGAAGCTACGGAACTACATCGGGATCTTTTACAGCTCTATTCCGACGCCGCGCAGGCTCGCATCGTTACCACCAACTTCGACCTTTTGTTCGAGCAAGCGTCAGAAGCCGTGTTTGACGACAAGCCCGAGGTATTTCGGGCACCCGCATTACCCTTGGGACATCAGTTCCGCGGCATCATCCATGTCCATGGTGCAGTCAGCCGTCCCAACGAAATGGTACTTACGGACTTAGATTTCGCTCGTGCCTACCTGACTGAGGGGTGGGCACGACGTTTTCTCATCGGATTGTTCCGTAATTTCACGGTCCTCTTTGTAGGCTATAGTCACGATGACACGATTTTGAGCTATCTAGCGCGTGCTCTGCCTGGGGGCGAGGATGGCCGGCGCTTCGCTTTAATAGGGGCGTTGTTGCATGAATCATATCTGGGGCATCATTGTCGAATGTTGTTTTTTGTTCAGTTGATTTTTTCTACTCGATACGACTGGGGTTTGCCCACATGGATCATTCGATTGAGGAGGGCACAGCCGAGGCGACTTTCGACCTGTTGGTTGATCCAGCTACGCGCCTTCAGCTTGTCGCCGATGAGGTGCTTATAGCGATAGATTTGCGTTTCGGCCAACGAGCGTCGATGATAGCCACTGGCCTGTTTCCACTCCTTGCGTCCCTTTCGTCGTATGGCCCGCAGGATTTCATCGCGCGCCAACGGGGGGACCTTACAATTACCATGCTGATGGATTGTAGCGTCTTTGCGCAGTGCGATGATCGGCCGAATCGAGGGATCACTCCGCGTGGCCAAGGCGTCGAACACCTTCTGTTTGTCATAGGCCCCATCGCCGCCTACCGCCTCCACCGCCTCGTCGACTTGGGTCAACAGAGGGGCCACCTGCGAGGCATCATCGATCCGATGGGACGTCAACGTCTGCGCGACCACCTCGCCGGTGGCCTCGTTGACCCCCACATGCAGTTTGCGCCACGTGCGCCGTTTGGTCCAGCCGTGTTGACGGACTTTCCTCTCGCCCTCGCCATAGACTTTCAAACCCGTCGAATCCACTACCAAGTGCATCGGGCTAGCCGGGCTATCGGGCTGCTTTTTCGGCAACTCCACCGCCAAGGCCCCTTGGCGACGCGACAAGGTCGAGTAGTCCGGCACGGCCAAGGCCAACCCCATCAAGTCCAACAGCGATTGGATAAACCCCTGCGTCTGGCGCAACGGCAACCCAAGCAACACCCGCATCGTCAACATCCATTCAATCGCTGGATCCGAATAGACAAACTGAGCACCCCGTTGCGATGGCCCCTGAGCATACCATTGCTTCCACAGACCATCGTCCAGCCACACCGTCAGGCTACCACGAGCCACCAACGCCCGATTATACGACGACCAATTCTTAACCCGATACACCGGTTGCGACTTGACCGAGGGCGAACTGCCAGATACTTTGCTCATCACAGGCTCTTTGGGAAGAAAGGAACGTGTTTCTTGCTGGAAACCACGAACCAATCTAACCGAAGAGCCTGACTCATTTCAAGACCCGAACACAGCTTTCATGCAACAACGCCGGAACGACCAGTAGATTAAGCAGAACTAGGAAAACGGTCTTTAGGCCGCTTCCCGATTTGCTGAGGGGAATCAAGCCCTTTGTCTTCTCACCGAGATAGACCTCCCAACGGTCCTTTATCTTCTCTTCCTGTGCTTCGTCGTGGACTTGTACTTCTATCTCTGAAAACTGGCCATCACTTCCAAATATCAAATTCAACGCGGCTAGAAGCTCCTCTTGGATAACCTCTCGTGGGAGTTTCTCAGACGTTATGAACCGACGTATTATATTTGTAGCTCCTTGTCCATCAGAGCCAAGTTCCAATGCCGTACTTGGTAGTCCACGCTCGATATCTCGGTCTGCAAAGAGTCTGCGGAAAGCCGTCCCATTAAGCTGGTGCGTTGCACCCTCCAGTATCCCACTAACATTTGAAAGCCTAGCATCGAAGATTACTTGGTCTCCAAAGGAAAGGTTTTGCGAGGAAGAGGCTAAGGCAAAATCGTCTGAAAATTTTACGTTTGATACCTTGTTTGCGATAATTTCCCATGTCACCACTGCGTTGACGAAATACTGTCCGTGGGCACTCCAGTGGTTTCTCCCACCGAGTTGACCTCCCATTCTATTTTCTGGAAAAGCTTCCCTTAGCGACTCCTCATCTAATACACCGTGGCAACGGTACTCCCACTCACGGTCAAACAGTTTGCCGTCGCATAGTGCTTCAACCAAGTCCAAAAGATGGGATTTCCCAGAGTTATTACGTCCAATGATGACGTTGATCGGCTTGATTGTATCGAAGCCTGCCCAATCCTTTTTGAAACAGCTATGTCCTTTGAAGTATATAGAATCGGCTTTCATAAAATGGCTTTCTCTCTCTCACGTCAATTTTGCCGGTCACAGGCGCGGCGATGCGGGTGGAACGGTACTCTTGCAGATGCTCAATAGCGGCCCCGATTTTTGCCGCCAGCGTGCCGATTTTTCTTCTCCTAGCGGTCGAGAAAAGCAACAGACGGCACTGCGGCGTGGCACCGTAGCGAGCCTATAAATATAACGGGATGTTGAGACATAATCGAATTTTCTCTTATTTGGAGCATGGATATGGGCTCACTTCGCGTGGAAGAGGGAGTTCTTCCGTCGCTATACTCGACAGACCGCCCTCGCAAGGCGATATTGAGCGCGGCACATCTTTTTCTCGACAAGGAGCAACACATGAGTAGGGTAGATCAGATCGGCTGGCACGCCCAGAGCAAGACCGGCGTCATTGCGGCTGGTGGTGCCGGTGCCGTAGCCGCTGGTATTGAAATCCTCGGCCAAGGCGGCAATGCGGCCGATGCCGCAGCTGGCGCGATTCTCGCGCTCAACGTCACCGATCACGGGGCCTGTTCCATCGGCGGGGAAGTGCCGGTGCTCGTCTGGGACGGGAACGCGGTCAAGTCGTTGTCCGGTCAGGGGCGCGCGCCGCTGTCGCCGGAGGCCATTGCTTGGTACATGGAACACGGCATCCCGGACCGCGACATCAAGATGGCTCCGGTGCCCTCGGTCGTGGATTTGTGCATTACCCTCTTGCAGCACTACGGCACGCAGAGCTTTGCCGCGATTGTCGCGCCGACCTTGGCCCTGCTCGACGCAGGCGAGGAAGCGTGGCACCCCGACTTGGCGCGGATGCTGCGGCGCATGGTGGAGGAGGAACACCGCGCCACTGGCAATCGCCAAGAGAAGCTGCAAGCGGCCTGCGATCACTTCTATGGCCGCCGCGCCGAACACGGCGATATAGCTGAGGACTTGGAGGCGTTCTACGTGGAGCAGGGCGGGTTCTTGCGCCGCGCGGATCTGGCCGCCCATAGGACTTTGATCGAAGAGCCGGTGGCAGTCGATTACCGGGGGTACCAAGTGTATAAGTGCGGCCCGTGGACCCAAGGCCCCTATCTGTGTCAGGCTCTGCGGCTGCTCGAAGGATTTGATCTCAAAAGCATGGGGCATTGCTCGGCCGATTACGTCCACGCGGTCGTCGAAGCGATGAAGCTGGCCATGGCCGACCGCGACGCGCACTACGGCGATCCCCTGTTTGTGGACGTGCCCATGAATGCCTTGCTGTCCGACGAATATACCCAGCTCCGGCGACCCTTGATCGACATGGAGCAAGCCGCGCTGGACGCCCGCCCTGGCGACCCACTCGGCATGAAGGCATTGCAGGAGGGAGGCGTGTTCCAGCCCAGCATCGGCGGAACCACCACGTGCGTAGTGGCCGATCGCTGGGGCATGGTCGTATCGGCCACGCCGAGCGCGAATGTCTATCACGCTGGCGGCACCGGCAGCACGGGTGTCTCGTATGGCAACCGTCTGCGCAGCCTCAACACAACGCCCGGACACCCCAATTGCATCGCGCCGGGCAAGCGGCCCCGCATCACCCTGACCCCCACGCTGGTGCTCAAAGACGGTGCGCCTGTGTTGGCTATCAGCGTGGCTGGCGGCGACCTGCAAGATCAGGCGACCTTGAACCTCTTGCTCGACTTTGTGGAGTTTGGGATGCAGCCGGCCGAAGCAGTTGTTGCACCGCGCTTTGCCACGGACCACCACGAGGACTCGTTTGATCCCAACCCAGTGCGCGAACAGACGTTCATCCAGGCTGGCTCGCTGGCCATCAACTCGGCCGTCGATGCAGAGGTGCGGGACGAACTGGCGCGGCGCGGCCACCAAGTCGAGGCCCGCAACGGTCCCATCGCCACCCCGGTCATGTTGTGGGCCGATGAGGGCATGTACTACGCGGCTGGCGATCCGGCTGCGGGCCGTCACGCAGCAGGACTAGATGGGGACTAGCGCGGCGGAATTGCGACTGTGGGGCATTGGAGCCATATTGTCCGCGTTTAATTCCCGATAAAATCGCCTCTGAAGCTGGCTTTTGATGACGTCGCCGACTGCGGCTCCTACATATCGAGAAGAGCATACTCGCCAAGGTGCGGCTAGCGGTCTTACGCTCCGCTCCTTGGTGCTCGGCGTCATCCAAGTCCTCATGGTGTGTTTGGGCGCGCCCTATGCCATTTGGGTCTTGGGGTCGTCCGAGATCACGTGGTCGTTCTTTCCGATTGCCGTCGGCTTCTCGTTCTGCTGCCTCCTCCTGCTCAACATCCTGCTCAAGACGATCAATCCCGACTGGGCCTTGCGGCCGGCCGAGATGATTACGGTCGTCGTCATGGGCTTGGTGACGACCGGCATTCCCATTTTTATGATGGGCTACGTGCTGTCGATCCCGACTACACCCTACTACTTTGCCTCGGCTGAAAACCAGTGGGGCACGTACGTCTTGCCCTACCTGCCGGAGTGGCTGTTGCCGAGTAATGACGGCTTGGCCATGACTTGGTTTTTCGAAGGGCTGCCCATAGGTGAACCAATGCCTTGGGGCACCCTGCTCGATGCGTGGGCCATGCCGCTGTTTTGGTGGCTGAGCTTTATATGGACTTTGTACGCGGTCTGTTTTTGCCTCGTCGTCATATTGCGCAAGCAGTGGGTCGAGCGCGAGCGGCTGGCCTATCCGCTGATGGAGGTGCCGCAAGCCCTGGTGGCGGACGCCGATGGCCCTGCGCGCGTGCCGGCTGTCTTGCGCAACAAGGTCTTTTGGATGGGGGCGGCGATTCCCCTGTGCATTGTCTTGTGGAACATTGTCGGCTTTTTCTTCCACTTCTTTCCCAAGATCGAATGGCACCATCCCATTCAAATAGCGCACGGCTTTCCGACCATTAACATCCGCTTCTACTTTCCAGTTGTTGGCTTCATGTATTTCGCCAACCTCAACGTCACCTTCAGCATCTGGTTTTTCTATTTGCTGCTGTTGGTCGAAGAGGGGCTGTTTAACCGCTTTGGCGTTGGTGTGACCGAAGCCGACAACTTCGTATGGGGCTTGCCTTCGACATCTTGGCAGTGTTGGGGGGCGTTTGTGGTGCTGGTGTTGTGGGGGCTGTGGATGGCGCGCGATCACCTAAAAGACGTGGCGTGCAAAGCTTGGAATCCCGCCCATCCGGTTGACGACAGCCGCGAGCTGATGTCCTATCGCAGTGCGGTCGTCGGCCTGTTGGTCGGGGTCATCTACATGCTGGCATGGCTCAACAAGGCTGGCATGGAAATGCCGGTGGCGGCGTTTTTTTTAGGCGGCGTGCTGATTGCCTACTTGGGCATTACCCGCTTGGTGGTGCAGGCTGGCGTCTTCTACCTGACGACGCCCGTGGTCAGCCAAGCCATGACCATGATGACCTTTGGCACAAGTGCGATTTCGCCGACGGGCTTGGCGGCTCTGGGGATGAGTTATGGGTTCTTCAGCGATGTGCAGTCGATTTTTATGCCGTCGGCTGCGCATGCCACTCGGCTGCACGATGCCATGCGCATGAGCCGCCGCGGCCTGTGTTTGGCCATTGCGCTAGCCCTCTTGATTGGATTTATCGCCGCCATTGTGTACGTCATTGTCATGGCCTACGAGCAGGGGGCTTCCAACTTCAACTCTTGGTTTTTCCGCGTCTCCTCGGGTGCGGGGGTGCGCGCCTTTGACGACGCTATGAGCAAGATAAAAACTCCGGCCGATTTCCACGCGCAAAAGTTAGGCTTCTTCGGCATCGGCGCGGCGGCGATGTCCGTTTTGACGTTTATGCAGTATCGCTTCCCGTGGTGGCCCCTGCACCCGGTGGGCTTGGCCATCTCCGCGATCTGGATGGTGCGCAACCAAGCGCCGGCGATTTTTGTGTCTTGGGCAGCCAAGAGCCTGATCATGCGCTTTGGCGGCATTGAGCTATACCGCAAGGCGGCACCCTTCTTTATCGGCTTGATTCTCGGGCACTTCTTTGGGATAGGGATCTCGTTTATCGTCGATATGATTTTCTTTCCCGGCAACGGCCATCCCGTTCTCCACGGCTGAGACCGCGTTGTCAACCTATCCCGCACAGCAAGAGGGTACAGGCATCACCGTGCGCTCCTTGCTCGTGGGTTGCGCCGTGGTCGTGCTGATCAGCTTGGGGGCACCGCACTCCATCTGGACGTTTGGCTCGTCCGAGATGACGTGGTCGTTCTTTCCAATCGGGGTGGGCTTTCTCTTTGTCTGCCTCATCTTCGCCAACGCCCTGCTGAAGACCCTCAACCTTAGCTGGGCACTGCGTCCCGCCGAGCTGATCACCATTGTCGTCATGGGATTGGTCTGCACCGGCATCCCAGTTTTCCTCATCGGCTACTTTCTAGCTATACCGACAACGCCGTATTACTTTGCGTCCGCGGAGAATCAGTGGGGCACGTACGTGTTGCCCTACCTGCCCGCTTGGTTGCTGCCGTCCAACGACGGCTTGGCCATGACTTGGTTCTTCGAGGGCCTGCCCATCGGTGAACCCACTCCTTGGGGCACCTTGCTCGCCGCTTGGGCCATGCCGCTGTTTTGGTGGCTGAGCTTTTTATGGACTTTGTACCTGGTCTGCTTCTGCGTGGTGGTCATCCTCCGCAAGCAGTGGGTCGAGCGCGAGCGGCTGGCCTATCCGCTAATGGAAGTGCCGCAAGCCCTCGTCGCCAACGCCGATAGCTCCCGCCGACTGCCAGCGGTCATGTACAGCAAAGTTTTCTGGGCAGGTGCGGCTATTCCGCTTGGCATTGTCTTGTGGAATATCGTCGGCTTTTTCTTTCACTTCTTTCCCAAGATCGAGTGGCACCATCCCGTCCAAATAGCGCACGGTTTTCCGACCATTAACATCCGCTTTTACTTCCCGGTCATCGGCTTTATGTACTTTGCCAATCTCAATGTGACCTTTAGCATCTGGTTTTTCTTTTTGCTGACGCTGATCGAGGAGGGTTTGTTCAACCGCTTTGGCCTCGGCGTCACTGAGGCGGATAAATTCGTTTGGGGACTGCCATCGACATCGTGGCAGTGCTGGGGGGCGTTTGTGGTGTTGGTGCTGTGGGGATTGTGGATGGCGCGCGACCACCTCAAGGACGTGATCCGCAAGGCGTGGAATCCAGCTTACCCGATTGACGACCGCCGCGAGTTGATGTCCTATCGCGCCGCCGTGCTGGGCCTCTTGTTGGGTGTTTTCTTCATGCTAACTTGGCTGCACGAGGCTGGCATGGAGTGGTTGGTGGCGATGCTCTTTTTGGCTGGCGTCCTCATCGCCTATTTGGGCATTACGCGTTTAGTGGTCCAGACGGGCGTGTTCTATCTGACCACGCCCGTCGTCAGTCAGGCGATGACGATGATGACGCTGGGCACCAGCGCCATTTCGTCGACGGGTTTGGCGGCCTTGGGATTGACCTATTCCTTTTTCGGCGACGTGCAGTCCATCTTCATGCCTTCGGCCGCGCACGCCGCCAAGTTGCAAAGCAGCTTGCGCATTGCCCGCCGCGGCTTTGTCTTGGCCATCGCCTTGGCCGTGGTGCTTTCCTTTGCGGTTTCCCTGACCAATCTCATCTCCATGGCCTACGAACAGGGGGCTTCCAACTTCAACTCTTGGATCTTCCGCGTCTCCTCGGGCGCAGGCGTGATGGCCTTTGGCGATGTGATGGCCAAGATCAAGGCTCCGGCCGATTTCCACGCGCAAAAGTTAGGCTTTTTCGGCATTGGTGCGGCGGCGATGTCCGTTTTGACGTTTATGCAGTATCGCTTCCCATGGTGGCCCCTGCACCCGGTGGGCTTGGCCATCTCCGCGATCTGGATGGTGCGCAACCAAGCGCCGGCGATCTTCGTGGCATGGGCAACCAAAAGTCTGATCATGCGCTTTGGCGGCATCGAGCTGTACCGCAAGGCCGCGCCCTTTTTCATCGGCCTAATCGCGGGCTACTTTCTCGGTGTCGGCCTTTCCTTTCTCGTCGATGTGGCTTTCTTCCCAGGCAATGGGCATCCGATTCTGCACGGTTGAGGAATTTTGTATTTAATGCGATTTCGACGTCGGTCTATTTACTTTGCGATTTGACGACTTCATCCAGTCAGACAAAAAGGACACATATGAAAAACCACCAGAGCTTACTTACGGCCGCGCATATAGTGATCACGGCGTTCCTTTTGGCTGTCCATCCAACATTTGTTGCTGCGGATGCCTCCCATCCCAGCGACCCCTACTTCGCCCTCGACCGCGTACTCGACGTAAGCATTGAGATAGCACCCGAGGATTGGAAGCGCCTGCGCGGCCAGACGCGGACCTTTGCGGATATATTCGCCGGTGCCGACTGCCTCGACAGCCCTACGGATGATATCTTCACTTGGTTTGAGGCGACCGTAACTGTGGATGGTGAAACTCTCACCCGAGTCGGCGTTCGCAAAAAGGGGTTCTTAGGATCGCTGAGTAAGGTGAAACCCGCGCTCAAGGTCCGCTTTGACAAGTTCGTCGACGGTCAGCTCCTCGGCGGCGCGATGAAGCGCTTGACCCTGAACAATGCCCAGCAAGACCCGTCGCTGATCAATACCTGCATGGCCTACCACATCTTTGCTGCCGCCGGCCTGCCAGCGCCGCGCTGCAACTTTGCCACCGTTGCAGTAAATGGAGAAAACTTGGGCTTGTACGCACACGTCGAGAGCATGAAAACTGCCTTTTTGGAGCGCAATTTCTCCGATCCAAGCGGCAATCTCTACGAGGGTACCGTCAGCGACTTTCGTCCCAAATGGCGCGGTACTTTGCAAAAGAAAACCAACGAGGAAGAAGCAGACTGGTCGGATATCGACGCAGTCGTCGCCGCGCTGCAAGACCCCTCCCCGGCCGGCCTCGCAGCCCTGGCCGACATCATCGACATCAACCGCTTCCTCACCTTTTGGGCGACGGAAGTGCTCATCGGGCATTGGGATGGATATGCTGGCAACCGCAATAACTTCTACGTGTATCGCGAGCCGGATGCGCCTTTTGTGTTCATACCTTGGGGTGCAGATCAAGTTTTTACCTCGATCGATGGTCCCTTCGACGATTTTGTGTCGCCGCCTTCAGTGACGGCGCACGGGGCCATCGCCCACCGTTTATACCGCGACGACGCGATGCGAGCCGCCTATGTAGCTCGCCTTAAGCAACTGCTCGACACAGTCTGGAACGAAGAAGAACTGCTCGACCTCGCCGACGAGATGGCAGCGATTGTCCAGCAACACGGGCTGGCCAAAAGGCGCGCCCGTGCCGCACGCGACGCAGACCGAGTGCGCCAGTTCATCCGCGAGCGTCGAGCGGTGATTTTGGCCGATCTCGACCCAGAGCCGGCTGCTTGGCCTTGGCCGCTGGCCTCGGCCGACATTTGCTGGCCGGAAAGAGGCGCGTTTGATCTGCGCTTTGAGACGACATGGGGATCGAGTGAGAGTGAAAATCCGCTGGGGGAAGGGACGGTCGCGTTCAGCAATTATCAGCTAGGGGGAAAAGAGCAGGGCTTTGATCTTTCGGGAGCCATAGCCGGCTTCGCAGAGGACGACGGACTCACGGACAAAAACAGGGCGTCTGTATCCATTATCAGCCTTGGGAAAGACTTTGCCATAGATGTTCTCACCGTTTCGCTGCCGATTGACTGGGTGGAGAGCGGTGCCAACTTGCCCATCGACATGAAGGCAGTCACGGCCTACCGCGTGTCGTTGCCGTCTCCTGATAGTTTCCCGGACCAGTTTGAACTAATAGCCAAGGGAGGGATTGAATTCAGCGAGGCGAGTACGGAGCCGGGTGCAAAAATTTCGGGTCGGTTTTACGGCACCTTATTCAGCTTTGGCGGGGGAGAGGATGCGGCGTCAGAAGCTGGCGACGCAGAAGCCGGGACAGAGTTCGGACTGGTTATCAACGAGGTCGCCGCGCAAGGCGATCCCCTCGATTGGTTTGAACTCTACAATGCCTCGGATGAGTCGATAGATCTAGCGGACTTTGTAATGGCCGACGATCTGACGGACGAGGATAAGCGCACTCCCTTTCCGGACGGCACGGTCATCGCGGCGGGTGAGTTTCTACAGATCGAGTTGGATAAAGATGGGTGGCCCGGCTTTGCCCTCGGCCGCGACGAAGAGCTGGGCATCTGGACGGCAGACGGCACCTTGGTCGCTCAAGTCGATTGGGAAAAGGGACAGGCCGATGAGGGAACGAGTTGGGCGCGCTTGCCCGACATTACGGGCGATTTTCAGACCGTAGATACTCCTACACCCGGTGCTCCGAATGAGATCCCGACGGCGATTGCCGAGCAGACCGCCGGAGTGCCCGAGGCGTTTCGGTTGCATGGCAACTGGCCCAATCCATTCAACGCCAGCACGACTGTTGCCTTTGACGTGTCAGGGACTGTACCTGTGCATCTAGTTGTGTACGACGTGCTCGGCCGCCGAGTCCGCACCCTGTACAGTGGGGAACTGCTGACGGCCGGCCACTATCGCACTTCTTGGAACGGTCGCGATGACGAGGGGCGGTCGGCTGCCAGTGGCGTCTATCTGTACCAACTCATCGCTGGAGAGGACTTTACTGCGGTGGGGCGGATGGCCTTGGTCCGCTAGGACATCTGCACGAGTAACGCATATCACTAGCGACGGTGTTATAGTAAGCGACGCCAGTGATGGTCCTAGCCGGACAACGTGAATTCATTGAGCATGAAAAAATAATGACACGCTCGATTTCTCGTCTGATCTGTATCCTTTTGATTGCCTCGACTCAAGCACAAGCCAAAGGGGCCGAGCCGACAATGCCTGCTGCGGAATTTACTTTCGAGCAGTACGAGGTCGTCATCGGCTTGGCGGAACGCCAGACCGTTTTGACGGGGTTCCTGCTCGGTGGTGCTGTTGCGGACCTTGCCGTGGTGAGCATCGACGAGAACGACGATCGCCGCTTGCACCTCTACGCGTTCGGCGACGGTACTTGGATGCCGTTGCTCGACGCAACACTGCGTCCTGAGGTGTTGTTCGTCGACGTGGCCAACATCAGTGGACGCGACCGATTGATTGCGTATGAGCCCGATCGCTTGAACTGGTTCGATCCCGAATCGGCGACAGAACGCGCGCTAGTGTCAGTGACTTCTAACTTCAATCCACCTCGCCGCGGCGAAATCCCCCATGTAGATGTTACTCGGGACGTGAACGGCGATGAGCGCGACGATCTGGTCGTGCCGGACGTCGATGGCTTCTGGGTGTTCATCCAGATGAGCGACGGCGCGTTTGCCGATCCCGTGCGGATCGGTCCTTCTACCAATATGAGTAGGATCTACGGAGCCGATGGATATCGCTACGGCCCTTGGTCTCAGAGCCGTGTTTACGAGATGGACTACAACCGAGATGGTCGCCGCGACCTAGTGTTCTGGAACGCAGACCACTTCGAGGTTCACCTTCAGGACGAGCGTGGGCTGTTTACTCCGCAGGCGGAGACCTTCACGACCGATGTGGCATTTGACTCTGACAATCTTTCCTCACTCGCCACCGGAGACATGATGGGGAAGGTGCTGCACTCGTTAACCGATATGAACGGCGACGAGGTCGCGGACCTAATGACTTTCTCTCTAGAGGGCAGGAATATTTCCAGCAAGCGTTCTACCTATGAGGTGCATTTCGGCACGCCAACAGCCGATGGCGGCATTGTGTTTGCGCCGGAGGTCGGAGCCGCGTTTCAGTCTGATGGCAGCATCCAACTCGGGCTGGACCGACACGACTTTGATCGCGATGGCCAGGTTGACCTTATGTTGACAACCATCGATCTCGACTTCCTCGAAGGCAGCCTCTGGAAGAGCATCAAGGGGTTCATGGGCGATGACATCTGGTTGGATCTCGAGTTCTACCACATGGAAGAGGGCCGCTATCCCGATACACCTGATGCCATCCGCAGAATCGCGTTGGACGGTGTGCCCAGTCATCGCGAGCCGGGGTCGGTGTCCTTGGACATCGTGCTTCGAGGGGCGACGCACGAACGCCGAAGGACACAAAAGAGTTGGCCGCGCGCGTTCAACTCGACTTTGCTCATCGGGGATGTGACCGGCGACGGCCTCTCCGACCTGCTCATCGGGCAGCATCCGAGGCACTTGGACGTCTTTGTTGGCATGCCGGGACCGGACCTGTTCTCCCAACGGCCTCAAGACGTTGCGGTCGCCGTGCCCAACGACGAGGAATACACTTGGCTGGTGGACCTCAACAAGGACGGTAAGCAGGATGTCCTCATGCATCACCCGTTCACGCTACGAGATGCTCACGGAGCCCGGAGACTGCCGCTGGGAACCGAGCCGCATCGGGTGACGGTGCTGATCGCCCGATGAGCAAAAGAGAGCTTACTCAGTGAAAGCGATCAGAAAGGGACTTATCCCCCTCCTTGGGCTTGTTGTACCCGGAAGCGTTTCAGCAGAAGAGCGGAGCGATTTTTATTTTTTCATGGGGGCGGGTGCTTTATCCAGTTTCAAGCGATCTACTGGGCAATCCCCCACCATCGAATTCGGTGTGTGGAAACCTCTCGCCATCAGGGATAGGAGTACTACAGGTGTTTATATTGGCCACGGTGGGGCCAAAACCACGGTTCGCCAAAACAGCCTGATCAGGGAAGGCGACACACCGATTCTGCTAACACACCTCTTCGTTTATCATTCCTTTGAACTAACTGATTCTTGGACCAGTTTTCTCGAATACGGATTTTCTATCATAGGCTTTGATCACAAGGGAACTTCTCTTTCGCTTGCGGGCTTGGGTTTTGGCGCAGGGGTCGGCTACAATCTGTGGAAAGACTGGCTGCTGACTTTCAAGACAAGATACGTTACGGTGAACCAGTCATATCTCGGCGACCATATCCTGCATAAACAATTCTCTGGCTCGGTTGGGTTGGCTATTCCGGTGGACTTACCGGGATTCTCCTAACTGGTGAGAGTGCTGGAGTGGTGAGATTCTGCCATTTAAGGCCGCACCACGCTCCCATCGGCCCGGCGGTCCTCAGCCGCGTAAAAGGCGCGCACCTGGTCCCCGACCAACAGATTCTTCGCCTTCTCCTCGTCGATGTCGACCCCTAGCCCCGGCTGGTCGTTGGGATACATGTATCCCCCTTCCATGGTTGCGTGCCCGGGGAAGGCCTCCAATTCCGCTGGGCTGAAACCGTTCTCCTCCTGAATCCCAAAGCTGTAGCTCGACATATCGAGGTGCATGGCCGCGGCTTGGTTGACCGGATCGTTGTCTCCACCCTCCTGCCAAGCCGTCTGCACACCGTAAAACTCGCAGAGGGCGGCGATTTTGCGACAGGGAGTGATGCCGCCGCCTTTGGCCACCCGGATGCGAATGTAGTCGATGAGGCGCTCGCTGATCAGCGGCAGATATTCGTGGACATTGACGAATAGTTCGCCCATGGCCTGCGGCGTGGTGCATTGCTGGCGCATGAGCCGGTACCAGCCGATTTGCTCAGGTGCAAGCGCGTCTTCGAGGAAAAACAGCCGATAGGGCTCCAGTCGCTTGGCCAGTGCCACTGCGATTTGGGGTTTGAGGTGCTCGTGGACGTCGTGGGTGAGCTTGGGGCCAAACCCCAGCTTGTTGCGCAGGTACTCGAACATCGCGGGAATAGCCTCTAGATAGGCTTCGTCGTCAAAGGCCGGTGCTGCGGACCAAGCATTGCGCGGCTTGAGGGCGTTTTCCACGAATCCGCCGCCGCCATAGCCGCCAAGTTGGCAGCGGATTACCGGCCAGCCCTCGTCGATGTAGCGCTGGATGTCATCGGCGAGCGACTCGTGGTCGCCACCGCCGGCGTGGGCGTAGCAGGGGACCGCCGCGCGGCAGGCCCCGCCCAGCAGTTCGTACACGGGCATCCCGGCCTCCTTGCCCTTGATGTCCCACAGGGCCATGTCGATGCCGCCCAGCGCGGCGTTGAGGATGGAGCCGCTGCGCCAGTAACCGCTGTTGTACACGCACTGCCAGATGTCTTCGATGCGGCTGGCCTCGCGGCCAATCAGCAACGGCCCCAAGCTCTCTTCGAGAGCCGTGGCGACAGTGGCGGCGTGATTGTGCTCGCTGGCCGAGCCGATGCCGTAGAGGCCGGGCTGGTCGGTGATGATTTTGACGATGACCCAAGTGCCGTTCTGGCGGGTGCGGATGCAGCGGACTTCTTTGATCTTGGCCATTGGCCTCCTCCTTGCGCGAGTTTGAGATTAGAGCGCCAAAACGGCGTTCTGTGGGGCGGTTCCCCAGGGCCTAGGGAGAGGCATCAGCCTCAACGTCCTGAAGAAGTAGCAGCGACTGGGGTAGGCAATATTGAGCGTTGTCAAATATAAAATGCTATCAGTAGGCTACCGAGATCAGGTAGTTCTCGCTGCGGGTAAGCGCGTCGCCCTCGGCCGTGACGCGGAGGATGTAGATGCCCGGCGCGACGGTGCGGCCTTGGCTGTCGCGTCCGTCCCAGTGATAGGTCTGGTGCCCGGCCGTTGTGGCTGCGTCGCTGATGAGGGCGATCCGGCGGCCGGTCAAGGTATAGACGCCGAGAATGACTGGTCGGGGATCAAGCATTTTGAACAGGTCGAGGTCAATTTGCAACCGGTCTGAAATCCCGTCGCCATTGGGCGTCAGTACTCGGTTCGATAGCGACAGATCCGCAAAGAGTCGCCCGTCGGTGGGCAAGGAGACAAAGGTGCGGTCGCTGGCAATGGCGGTCTCGGCGTCGCCTGGGTCAACCTGTTGGCGCAAAGTGGTTGACAGGGCACTGTTGAACAGAAAGGCTTCGAAGCGGGTCTGATTGAGATAGAGGGTACTCTCGAAGTCAATCTCGAGTAGGACCGAGCGTCGCACTGGCTCAGCGAGGCTGATTTTGAAGCCCTGTTCGGTTTCTTCGACCGTAGGGGCGACCGGCTCGCCAGCGAGGCGCAACGCGTGGAAGGTGGCCCCAGCGGTAGAGGTCAGTTGGATCTGATCAAAGCCACGGCTCGACGAGACGAAGTCAGAGTGAAGATAGTACGTAAACTGGCTCCGTTCGCCGGGGACGACCTCAATGGGGAAGACTTCGGCGCGCGTCTCTTGGGCCAGCGGGTTGTCGTATTCGAGGACGATATCGTCTAAGGTCGCGGCGGCGAAAGGGTCTTCGGAGAGGAGGCGGATGTCCAACTGCACGTAGCGGCGGGGGCCGGGCGAGAGGAAGACCTGGCCGGAGGTGGCGTAGGCGCGGCTCCAATTGCTCCAGTCGGCTCCCGCGGTGCGAATGGTGTCGATGGGCCCTCGGAAGCTAGGGATCAGCTTGTCGTATTTCCGCTCGGTGACTTGCTTGCCGTTTTTGTCGTAAAAGACGTACTGACTGTCGAGGAGGTTGCCGGTGCGGCTGCGAATTTCAACGCGCGTTTGTGGCGGCGCGTCGAGGTTCCATTCTATTTCCGCAATGTGTTGTATGGAACCGAGGTCGTAGATGGGCGACCGCGCCATGACTTCGGCTGGATGGCCTTCGCCGAAGACCTGCCACTCGGCGGTGGTGCCGATGCGGCCGTTAAAGGCTTCAAAGCCCTCGGACATGGGGAAGATCAGCCGCACGTGGCGGACTTTGCGCAAGGGGAAGCGCTCTTGGAAGTGGCGGACTTTCGTTAGATTGCGTCGATCCGAGGGCAATTCGCCCAGCAACTCCCAGCTCAACGAGCCATCCGGTGCCCGAGAGCCGTCCGACGCGAAGAATTGGTACCAGAGGTAGTTGAGTTGACGCTGCCGGCCACAGTCACCGCACGCCGCCTTAGGCGCGATGCCACTGGGATCACCCAGCATCCGCACCCGATCCACCCAATACAGCGCGCCTAGGTCAATCTCGAACTGACCGATCTGCTGTTCGGGCTGCGTGCCTGAGCCACCGCGATGCACCGTGCCCCAGTAGGTGGTGATATCGCCATCAACGAGAGTATTGCTGATCCCCTTCGACTCGATGAGGGTGCGACCCAACTTAGAGGTGACCTCAGAGATGATCTGGACGCTGCCGCCCCTACCCCATATCCCCAGCGAAAGGTTGTCGCCGATGCTTTCGACCACCACCTCGCTCAGGCGGATATTCTCCGTGGGCAGATCGGCTTCAATGCGGATATTCTTGAGCGGCTTAAGCTCATAGTCAATCTCGATGACGTGGGCTTCGTTAAAGCTGTAGCGCCAGCGCTTGTTGTAGCGCAGCGTGCCGGGGAGTATGGAATTGGCATTGCTGAAGAAAGGCTCGCCATCGGAGGTAAGAATCTTGAAAAACTCCAGCGGGGTGCTGTCGGCGGCGAAGTGGAGCTGGATTTTGCGCGCCGAGACCACGCGCCCCAGATCGACTTCGATCCACCAATCCTCGACGCTGGCGTTTGGCTCGGGAGCCCAATAGGTCGTCAGGTCGCCGTCGATGAAATGGCGGGCATCGCCGGGATTGGAGCCGACTTTGCGGATGCCACCACTGGCAAAGTCTAAGGCGTTGGCCACGGCGTTGATGTCGCGGCGGACAAAGGCGGGTTTGAGCGTACCGAGCGCGACTTCGACGGCGTCGCCGGGCAGTTGCCATTGGCGCCAGTCGTTGGAGGTGGCGATGCGGAGTTGGTCGCCAGCGAGGGGCGTGGCGAGCAGCAGGGCACTTATGAGGATGGCGTTGCGCATGGGATGTATCCGGTTGAGCCGAACAATAATCCAATATAGGATGCGCAAAAGGAACCTAACAAGTGATCTTGGCAAAGTGATCAGCTGGGGAGATGAAGTCGATGAGTCGGTGGTCATCTCCTCCACTCCACCACCTCCCGCCGCGCCAGATGCGCCTCCACCTCGGCTCGGCTGCGCCATACCGGCCGCAACTCCTGCTGCGCCATCAGGTCCAGTTGATCGCCCCGGTGCGGCGAATCCGGCTGACTCGCATTGCCATAGCCCAGCAGCACCTGCGCTCGCACTGGCTCGCTGAACTCCACTACCGCCACGAACGAATCACCACCTCGCACCTCGAAGAGACCGTCCGCACTGCGGGCAAACCACAGCGTCCGAAAACTCGGCCCGCCGCTGGCCGGTAGATCCCGGTCCGCAAAGCGCAGGCGGTGTACTTCACCCCAGGGAACATCGAGCGCCCCGTGCGTTTCTACTACTTTTTGGGCCGCCCGCTCTAGAGCCGCCACAGCGCCTCGGGGATTGGCCAGGCCAGCGGGTGTGTTCAGCGGGTCGTCCACCTGCCAAGTCGTGCGGAAGAGTGCTCTTCTCACTTGCGCGGCCCACTCATCAAACAATACTGCTCCCCGACTGTCCGCAGCCACCCGCCGGTCCCACGCGGCCAGCACCGTTGCAGCGGGCCGCACCGAGTCGCTGCCATGCTCTGCTACCGCCTTGAGCAAATCGTCGAGCACTCGGTCGGCCATTTCCCGGCGGGTCGAGTGCTTGTACTCGATCAGTTCTGCAAAGGAGATCGACGCATCCTCGCTCAACATGCGCACTGAGCGCTGTTGCCGAAAGCCCAAGTGCGGCCCCGGTGCCATATAAGGTGGAAAATCCCCCGGGTCCAACAGTAGGGGCATAGTCGCCGTCCAGGGCGAATCGTTGGTGTTTTGCACCCAGCCGCTGGGCGGGTCCAGCAAGCGCGGCAAATCCCCGTACGCGTGCGTCTTTATCCACAGGGTCGCTGCCGTATTCCCCGGCACCACACCCTGCCAATAGTTCCAATCGCCCTGACTCCGGCGCGGTGTGTGGCCCCCAAACAAATAAAGGATATGCCCGTCCCGGTCGGCGTACACCACGTTGAAGAAGGGCATCTGCAAGCGCTGGAGCGCCGCCTCGAACTGAGCTAGCGAGGTCGCTTGAATCATATCCCAGTATTGTTCCATGAGATGGGGCTGATCTAGGCCTACCAACCGCAGGGCTACGGCCTTGTCCTGCTTGCGGGCCAAAACCGGTCCGTGCACCGAGCGCAAAATGAGCAGTGGCTCGGCCCTGCGCGTCCCATCCTCCTGCCGCACCCACAGCGTGTCCACGCTCTGCTCAAAGGCTCGCACGCGGTCGTCCCATCGGTAGCCGCCCTCCATCAATTCCAACTCGTACAGGTCGGCTCCGTCCATGGGGTTGTTCGTGTGGGTCCAGCCTAGGTGGTCGTTGAAGGCAATGCCCAAAAGGGGAAAGCCCACCAGCGTCGCCCCGTACGCGTCCAAACCCGGCCCCTTTAGCTGTACCTCGAACCAAGTCGTCATGCCGCCCCAGGGCAAGTGCGGATTGGCCAACAACATGGCGTGGCCGCTGGCTGACCGGGATGGGGCCACAGCCCAAGCATTGGATCCGGCCCGCTGCCAATTTTGTGCCTCCCGAGCCTGACTGGGAGCTACAAAAGACAGATGAATGACGCGCTGCAAATGCGCCAGCGGATCCTCTGGTGCGACTGGCAGTACTAGCTGCCGATCGGGGGTGAGTTGGTCGGGATAAGCTCGGGCATAGGCGTTTATTCCGGCGACGAAGGCATCGAGGTAGGTGCGCATCTGGGGATTTTGCGCTTGGTACCAGGTGTGGGCTCGTTGGGGAACGCCCATGATTCGCACGTACTGATCTCCTTGGACATAGCGCCTTCCCCAGTACTCGGCGGCCCGGCCTCGGGCCTGACCGTACAACTCCAGCAGCAAATCGCCGTGATTGGCCATCTGCGCCCAGCCAAAGGCGTAGAACAGCTCGGGCATATCGCCGGCGAAAATGTGCGGCACACCCCAACTATCCCACAGTATCTCAGTCGGCCCGGTCGGCTCTTCCACTGGACGCGATGCCGGACCACAGGCGTTCAATCCCGCCACAAGAACGATCAACAGCAGAAGACTCGGCATACAAAATCCTTTCCAGTGCGTCGCATTTCGTCGGTACCTTTGCTTGGCTCCTGCCCGGCCGCGAACTCCTCGTTGCGCAAAAGCGTCTGCAAGGTGGCCGTGAATTTGATTATGTTCTGCCTAGGCTGTTCGCTGGTCCATATTCCTCGATCTTGGCCATGGGTGCCTCCGTGTGTAGGTTTGCTATGAAAAATAAGCTTCCTGCGATAGACGAAAAACCCGCTTTTACTGCGAGGAGACGTATGCACGCCTTTCAACCCTACGCTTCTTTGGAACGCTACATTGGCCGCCGCCTCTTGGCGGTACTGGCCGCGCTGGCCCTAACCGACGTTGCCATTGTGCTGAGCGCGTCGCTGAGTACCGCCTTGATGAGTACGGCGTCCGGGGCCGACGTGGTTCGCGCCCGTGCCATTGAGATCCTCAACGACGAGGGCCAACCCGTATTCGTAGCTACGGCTGACGAGCGCCAGAATGGCGCTTTGTGGGTGGGAGCTGGTCGCGGCCAGGGTGGGGTTAGCCTCAGTAGCGACGCGGCTGGCCACGGCTTGCTCGTGGTCAACACGGCTACTGGCGCGCCGCTGGTCTCGCTTGTAAGTAGCGATCAAGAGGGGGGTGCGTTACAGGTGTACAACGCCGCGGGTGAGCAGTTGGCGTACCTAGGCGCGAGCGCGGTTGGCAGTGGCCACTTGGCCCTGCGGAGCGCGGTTGGCAATTTGCTCATCGCTGCGGGTGAAGATGAAGGCAGTGGCTTGCTGATGGCCAACAATGCCGCAGGCGTCAACATCTTCCTCGCTGGTGCTGATTCGTTGCAAAATGGCGGTCTGCTGATCAATAGCCGCACCGGCGAGAACCTGATCTACGCGGGTGCGGGTGCGGGCGGCAACGGCGGCTTGCACGTCAACGCCGCGAATGGAACTCACCTCGTCTTCTTGGGGGCCGATGGGCAGCGCAACGGTGCGGTGGGGATTTGGGACCGCAATGGCGCGGGCAGTGTCTTACAGAAGTAGCGTTTGAATCCACTCTAAGGGCAGGGCGAACTATGGATTACAGCGACCGATGCCTTGGGCGATCCGTCTTATTCACGGGGTGTGTGGTTGTTTGCGCCATTTTCAGCGTATCCCCGGCAAGTGCCGACGAGCTTCGCTTTGCCTCCCGCCGCGACTGGCAGGCTTGGCCGCTGCCCGGCACGGTCGAGTTGACCCCGCAGGGTGCCCTCAAGCCCATCGCTGCCCGCCGCAATATCAATGCAGCCCTCAATGCCTCGGCTTTTGGCGGCGGCATCCGCCGCGCTGGTTCCAACCTACGAGACGCGCCGTTGGTCATGGATGGCGATCTTTCCACTGGCTGGCACCCGCGTCTGGACGATCCCCCCGAAAGCTGGAACATTGAAGTCGATTTGGGCCGAGGCGTCTCCGCCCGCCGCGTCAAGCTAATCTTCGATCCCCAAGGACCGGCTCCAGCGCTTTTTGACTTGCTGCTTTCCACTGGTGAACACGCCGTTGACGAGGTCGATAATCCTATCGCCGGAACAGTCATCTATCGCCAGCGCGAGCGATTCAAGGAGAACACTCGCCACGAGATCACCTATGAACTCGACCAGGCTTTCCACACACCGATCCAGTACGTGCGCTTGGATCTGCTCGCCCTCGAACCAAATACCCGCCTTCTCGAAGTCGAGGTCGAAGCGCTGGGCGACAATCTGGCCTTGGGGACGCTCGAACGCGGTGGCAACCTCGAAGTCGTTCTCGATGCGTTTGTCACCCAAGACCTCATTCCGCTGGGCAACGCCCGAGTGCTCATTGACGGCGACCTTTCTACCCGCTGGTTCGTGCGGCGCACCATCCAAGCCGAGCGCGACGTCTTTTCGCACATCGTCCTCGACTTAGGGGCCACCTACTTTGTCGATAAACTCAAAATCGTCGGCGGCGTAGTTGCCCGGCCCGGCGGCGGCATCACCGGTGGCAGCGGTCGGTTCGTCGACTTCTTCGTCACCCTGCGCTCCTTTGGGTTCAACTTTTACGAGGTGCTCGGTTCCGACGGTTCCTTGGCACCCGATGGCACTCTGATCTGGCAGAAGTACTATTCCGGCACTGCTAACGAATACGTCAAAAAAGTAACCGGTGTCGCCACCCATGAGTTCGGGCTGGTGCCCACTCGCTTTATCCGGGTGCTGTGGAAGAGCTGGGACGCGAGCAATCGCTGGGTCTTCCGGGGTTTCGCCGAGGAGCTTCAGGTATTCGGCGAGGGCTTTCCGCAGAATCTGGAATTTCGCTCGCACATCATGGACTTCCAAAGTCCTAAAAGCCTCAATGCCCTATCTTGGGAGGCCGACATCCCGCCGGGCACCCGGCTGGAACTACGCAGCCGCTCCGGCAACGAGGTCGAAAATTTACTCACTTACTACGACAAAAACGGCAAGGAAGTCACCAAGAGGCGCTACGACAAGCTGATTTCCAGCTTCAAAGGGCCTATTGACACCTCCCGAGTCATCGGCGGGGACTGGAGTGCGTGGAGCAAGCTCTACGCTTTCTCCGGTCAGGAGTTCCAGTCGCCCTCGCCACGGCGCTATGCGCAGATCCAGATGCGGATGGTCACCGAAGATCCAGCGGTGGCACTTCAACTCGACGAGCTCAGCATTGCATTTAGCGACCCTTTATCCCAGCAGGCCGTCAGTGAAATTTTCCCGACCCAAGTCCTGCCGGGCGAGGAAACTGAGTTCCGCTTCTTCTTGCGCCCGCGCGAGACCAAGGCATCTGGGTTCGACCGCCTCGTCTTGAAGACGCCGACGCCGACGCGCTTTATCCGCGCTTTGGTCAACGACGAGCCTGTGGAGGTCACAGACCAGCCGGTGGAAGCTGGGTTTGCGGTGACCTTCCCCCAGCCGCTGCGCGACGACGATCTCGTCGAATTGCGCTTTGCCGCCCAAGTCTTCCAGCAGTCCACTCCCTTCGTCCTTTTCATCCAAGACGCGCGCACTGAGGACGCCAGCCGCCAGCGCGTCGATCCTGGGGATGCTACGGACCAAGTTGCCAGCAGTACCAACGTCGTCGCCCTGCCCGTCGCCCGCGACCTTCTGCTCAACGTCGTCTTCGACACCGCAGTGCTGACGCCCAACGGCGACGGCATAAACGACGGGCTGGCCATCCGCGCCGACGTGATCAACATCCTCGAACCGCGCCCTTGGCACCTGCGGCTCTACGACCTGGCCGGACGCGCACTCGTCGAGCGTTCGCAAGCTGTTACTGCGGGTGCTCAGGATTTCACTTGGGATGGCCGCGATCAAGCAAAGCAACTGGTGCCGCCCGGCCTCTATTTGCTCGAACTCCACCTCGATGGAGACGCCCATCAGCAGCGTATCCGGCGCGTGGTTTCAGTGGTGTATTGAACTTTCCTTTAGTAAAAGAGTCTAGCGCGTCCGATAGCGCCGCCAGCCGCTGCGCTCTACTCGCCAGCCGAGCGCGTCGAGGTAGGTCGCGCGGATCTGTTCGATGTGGCGGGTATGGGCTGCGGCCTTTTCTTCGCTAAAGGCGTAGTGGCGCAGGCGTTCGGGATCGAGTTCGACGCCCAGTCCTGGTCCCTTGGGCACGGCGAGGAACCCTTGGTCGTAGGCCATCTTGCCACCGCAGATCACGTCGTCGGCCCACTGGTTGTAATGCGCGTCGATCGCGTGCGCCGAGAAGGGCGGGAAGGCGCGGTCCCGTCCCCAGACGATGTGATAGGGCATCTCGTAGGGAAAGGTGAAGGCGGCAATGTGCAGGCGGATCGCCATCGCCGGTCCCAATTCATACGCGCTGTGCATGCCGATTCCCATGCCCAGAAAGCGCGCCGCGTCGTAGTAGCGCTTGAGCGCCAGCGGCCCCGCGTAGGCGTCGGGAGCGGAAATGTCGGCCGGTTGCCAGCGGCGCAGTGCGTCCAGATCCAACTCCGCGTCTAGGGCATCGTCGCCGTAGCGGCCCTTGGGGCTGGGATGCGGTACTAGCGGCGGCAGCCAAGCGTGCGACGAAATCGGTATGGAGCTCAACAGTCGCAGGCGATGACCAGCGCGGAAGATGTGAGCGAAACGCCCGCCCACTGGTTCCTCAATCCACTCCAGATGGTAGTCCTCGACCTCGCGCATAAAGCGCAGCGCCTGCGCCTCGCCCCAAGAAGCGTGTGGATCGACGCGAATGTCCACGTCCGATCCCACGGCCGCGCGGATGTTGCACACCAATTCCACATAGTGCGGCGGCTCAAAATCGCACATCGAGAGCTTGATGTTTTGGAAGCCGTGGGTGCGGATAATTTCCTGCACGTAGGAGGGGTAACTCTCAAAGGTGACGGCGTTTTCGCCGTTGAGGTCGGGGAAGCGATACCAAGTGTAGGCCGACATGGGCACGCGCTCTGCCAAGGGGGTTTCCAGTGCGAAGCATTCGTGCAAGTACTGGCCCAACGGTCGGTTGGCGATTTTGCCGATTAGGTCCCAGTAGGCCAGACCCATATCGGCGCGGATGCTTGGATCAAAAGGATTTTTGCCCAGGGCGTTGCCCTTTAATTCTTCGGCGTCCGCATTGGCTCCCTCGGCAATGCCGACCAAGCCTTTATCGGTCTCAAACTCGGCGAAGGTAAAACTCTCGGCCGAGCCATCCCAGCGCTTGGTTCCAACCCAAGGCATTAGCACCCGGAAGACGCGCACGTCGCGGATGGTGTGCCCGGCTGCAAGACCTTCGTCTTGGATGCGCTGCTCGACGGCTTTGGCTTGGGCGACGGTCTCGCGGTCGAATTCGGCTAACTCTGCTATGGGATCCATGTGGCGTTTTCTCCGGTGTAATGGTAGTCGGCTAGTACTAATCCTACTTCTCTAGGCGTCAAAGAAGGCGGAGGATCTGAATCTACGCAGACGTGCTTTTTCTCTGCAACCGATATAGGGATGCCCTTGCTCTACTCGGATTCGGCGGAGTATATTGACGCCCTTAATGTAAAGGAGAACCAACGACTTGATCGATTCTATAGACCTCTTTGAGAGCGGCACCCAAGGCTACCACACCTTTCGCATCCCAGCCCTGATTACCACGCTCACCGGTACGGTGCTTGCCTTTTGCGAGGGCCGCAAAAACGCCCGCGGCGATACCGGCGACATCGACATGCTGCTGCGGCGCAGCGACGACGGCGGGCAGACGTTTGCTCCCTTTGAGCTGGTGTGGGACGACGGCCCGAACACCTGCGGCAATCCCTGTCCGGTGATCGATGCCCGCACGGGTGCGATTTCTCTACTGATGACGCACAACCTCGGCTATGACCACGAGCCCGAGATCATCGACCAAACGAGCGAGGGCACTCGCACCGTGTGGCTGACGCGCAGCGAGGACGACGGACGCACTTGGTCGCTTCCGGTGGAGATCACGTCCGTAGCGAAGCAACCTAACTGGACTTGGTACGCCACCGGCCCAGGCGCTGGCATCCAGCTAGCCACCGGTCGGCTCGTCGTTCCCTGCGACCACATTGAAGCGGGCACCAAGAAATACTACTCGCACGTCTTGCTCAGCGACGATGGCGGCCAAAGCTGGCGGCTCGGCGGCTCGACCCCGCAAGATCAAGTCAACGAGTGCGAAGTTGTCGAGCTGCAGGACGGCCGTCTGTTGCTCAACATGCGCAACTACGACCCAAGTATCCGCGCCCGCGCTTTTTCGTTTAGCGACGATGGCGGTCAGAGTTGGTCGTCTATAGCGCGCGATCCCGTCCTCGTCGAGCCGATCTGCCAGGCCAGCATCCGCCGGGTCGGCACTAGCGTGCTCTTTTCCAACCCCGCCAGCAGTGAGGGCCGCCAGAACATGACTGTGCGGCTCAGCGACGACGAAGGCCAAACGTGGGCCTGCGCCCGCGTTTTACACCCTGGTCCATCAGCGTACTCCTGTCTGGCCGCCTTGCCCGATGGTCGCGCCGCCTGTCTTTATGAATGCGGTGCCGAGCATCCCTATGAGCGCTTGATCCTGGCCCGCTTCTCGCTGGACTGGGTGCGCGCCACGTCCTGAGGAATTTTATGAAAATCACCGACATCCGCACCCTTTGCCTTTCCCGCCCCCACGAACCCGAACTCCAGTGGTTCAGCGCCTCCTTCTACGTGGAAAAAGCCGACTGTCCCATCGTCGTCATCGACACGGATGCCGGCTTACAGGGCATTGCCGAACCTTCTACCTATGGCGATCCACCGGTCATTCGCCAGCGGCTCGACGCGCTCAAGCCCAGTCTCATCGGCCGCGATCCGCTCGACCCGGATCTCGCGTCCAAACCCACTGGCGACCGCTCGATGTCCATTGCCTACGCTGGTCTCGAACTGGCGCTGTGGGATCTGCGCGCCAAGGCGCAAAACAAAACAGTCGCCGAACTCATCGTCCCCCTCATCACGCCCGACATTCCCGAGCGCAAACCGCATACCCTCTTCCGCATCTACGCTTCGGGCGGCGTCCAGTACGACTGGGACGACCACCCCACATCCGTCGTCGATGAAGCGCGCGCCCTTGCCGACCAGGGATTTACCGCCTATAAGATGCGGCTGGGCACCGAGTGGTCGTGGTCGGGCGTCACGGTTGCGCAGATGATCGGCCTGTTGCAGGAGGTGACCGACGCGGTGGGCGAGCGCATGGAGCTGATGCTGGAGGGCAATTGCCGTCTCGACGAGGCGCAGGCCCGCGAGATTGGCCACTTTCTCGACGAAGCGGGCTGGACTTGGTTTGAAGAACCGCTGCCCAAGGAGCAGATCGACGGCTACGCCCGCCTCAACGCCGAACTACATCTGCCTATTACCGGCGGCGAATCCAACTCGACCCTCGACCAGTTTGAGCCGTTCTTCGCGCAAAAAGCGTACGCCAAGGGCCAACTCGACGTCGGCGTCTGTAGCCTCGGCGAGGCCATCCGCATCTATCACTGCGCCAAAGAATATGACATCGAGCTTTTCACTCAGAACTGGCACAACGGCCTGTTGACCATATCTAACGCCCACTTCCTAGCCGCTCTTCCCGAAGAACACGTGCTGGAAATGTTCATCGGCCAAGGGCCGTTGCAATGGGACATTCTCAAAGATCCGCCCGCGACCGAAGGCTACCTCGCGCTGCCCGACGCGCCCGGTTGGGGCGTGGAACTGGCCGACGATCTCGAAACGCGCTTTCCCTACATCCCGGGGCCTTGGGGCCGTGCGGTGGAGCGCTGAGAAGAGCATTCAAATCCATACCGGACGTTTTGCGATGGTAGGGTAGCCCCAGGATTTGACAACTGCCCTTGGCCCCCTATAAAATAGTCCGCCCTCATTTACTTTTGGAGCCAACATGATTAAAGATCCTCCGCTACTTACTGTCCGTCGTAACTTTCCGCGGCCCTCGGAAGCTATTCTACGTGCTCTCCGCAATGTTCCCACTGGCTTTATCGTTGACTGTATGAACGGTCGCGGTGCGCTTGACTACCGCATCAAGCCGCTTGATTCCGACAACTGCAAGTTCGTCGCGCCCGTTGTCACCTGTCATCCAGGGCCGGGTGATAATCTCGCCGTCTTTGCCGCGCTTGAGATTGCGCAGCGGGGAGACGCGATCTTCATCGCCACGGATACGTTCACCAAGACTGCGGTTGCCGGCGACAACATGATGGCCATGGGACGCAATCGAGGCATCATCGGCTTTGTCACCGACGGCCTGATGCGCGACATAGATGGGATATTGCCCGTCGGTTTGCCCGCCTTTTGTCGGGGCATTACGCCCAACTCCTGTACCCGCAATGGCCCAGGTACGGCCGGGATGCCGGTGGTCATGGGTGGGATCTGCGTGGATGCTGGTGAGATCGCGGTTGCCGACCAAGACGGGGTGGTGGTCATTCCCCACGACCAGTTCGATCACGTCTGCGCGACCCTACCCCAAGTGCGCGAGGCCGAGGAAAACCTCTCTCGCCAGATCCGCTTAGGTTTGGACAATATGGAGGGGATACGCGAGTTACTCGACTCGGACCGCACGGAGCACGTCGACTAATCTTCGACGATCACCAAACTCGGCTGGTCGAGTGATACTTCTGGAAGCTGGTCGGCCTCCATTTCTTCTACGGTCCCGTCGGCTAGGCGATAAAGCCGCGCCAATCCCGCAATCTCCCAAGCGGATGGGACCGCAGCCCCCGCAACTGCTGGTAACAGCAGGGCCAACGTGCGGGTCGGTCCCTGGATCAGTCGCGCTGTCGTGCCGTCGCCTTCCACGCTAGTGGCCTCAGCAAAAGGCACGCGGAAGCGCTGTAGCAGCGCATTGAGGCAGCGCAGGACGCCGAAGACGGGGCGGGGGTTGCACAGGGGATCCAAAAGTCCCTGACCCACATCCATAGTGCGGTCCAGATCGATAAAAGGCTCGACAAAGAGCCGCGCCCTCGGCAGCAGCGCCGTTGCAAAAAGTGCTTCTGCGGCTTGGACTGAATCGTCTTGGTCGCTTTGTCCCGGCAACTCAAAGAGCAGATCTAGCCTTCCCATCGTGGTCAGGGTACTTACCTCGTGCCAAGCCAAGGCATCTTCCCAAGGGGCCGTTGCATCCAGTCGGCACAGGGCCGCTTCTATCCACGTGTCCGCGTTTTGCAACTGACGGTCGAGTTGGGCTACCTCGTCGGGCCGGTAGCCAATCCGGGTACGAGGGTGCTGCTTGCCGGCTATCTGTTGGCCGGGGATTACTGGAGCCAAGGATAGCCGCAAATTGCGGTGGTAGCTCTTGAACAGATATAGACACGACGACGATGGCCAAGGCCCGCCCGGCGTCTGGATCTCCCAAGTGTCTACTTGGTCGCGGTGACTTTCCAAGATGGACTCGTAAGAGGTATTCTCGTCGTCGAGAATGGTCGCCTGCACCTGGACGCCTTGGCTGCGCAAAAAGCGCAGGCGGTCGCCGGACTGGTCCAAGTCGGTCCAGGGACAGCGCAGGGCCTGTGCGCCTAGCTCCAGACAGGCCAGCAGGGGATAGTCGTTGCGCACCGGCTGACGCACTACCGAGGGAAAGGTTGTGGGGACTTCTGTTTCCCAGCCCAGTGGGTGGGTCGCGGTCAGTCCCAACGGGGCCCCGCCCAAGTCGGCGATTGCTGGGGTAAGTAATCGCTGTGGACCCGGTGCCCAATCCTGTGCCCCGGCAGTGCGGATCAGGTGGATGTCGAGTCGGTTGTGGCGCAGACGGCATAGGTAAAAACCCAACTTGGGCTGGTCGTTGCGGCCCTGCTCGGGTGGCGGTGCGCTGCTGAACAAGTGGCTAAGACCGGGCCGCGCAAAAGAAGTGGAAGGGACAGTGCGATAGTACAAGGCACCCGCTAGCTCGCAAAAGGAAAAGTGCACATGGGCTGCAAAGAGCCAAGCCACTTGGTGGGCGGCTAACAATTTTAGCAGCCACGTGCGGGCTGGTTCGCCGATGTTGTCGTAGTGGCCTAGATGCGGCTCCGCGGGATTGTGCAAGTAGGGCGGCAGGTGCAAAAACACTGCGATGCGCATCTGGGCGTGCGCGGCCAAGTCGGCTTCCAACCAAGTCCTTTGCTTTTCCTCGGCTGGCAGGCCGGTGTTCAGAATCTGGCTGTTGAGTATTACTAGATGCAGATCGTGATAGGCAAAGCTGTACCAAGACGAGCCAAAGCGCCGGTGGTATGCGTCCAACCCCTCAGCCGTGACTGGATGGGTGGGCATGGTGGGGTCGGGTTTATCGCCTAGGTCGTGGTTGCCAGCCACCCAGCGCGGCTGCACGCCGCAGGCGGCCATTTGCTCTAGGGCTTGGTCCAAGGCCGGGACAAAGCCCGCGCTCTCTGGGTACTCTTGCACCACATCGCCCATGTGCACGACAAAATCCGGCTCCAAGGCAGCTACCAAGCGCAACGCCGCGCCCGCCCGCTGGCTCTGTTGGGCGCGGGAGGGGAATTCGTCCATGCCGACGCCCCCTTCCAGCGCATAGTGAGTATCGGAGATGACGACGAATTCGCCTAGGGCCTCGGGCAACAGGGTGCGGTCGAATAGGGTGGGCATCGCGTTATCCAACTGGGCGCAAATTGAGCAACACCAACAGCCAAGACCGCGCCCAGTACGAAGTGTTCATGTAGGGATTCTCCGCTGAGGGCCACCCCGTCCAGTACGTCTCGTTGACCGGGATTCGGTGGGGCCACTGCACAAGCGGGATCGCCGGCAACTCGGCGAGCCAGATCGCTATTGCCTGTCGGTAAATTGCCATCATCTCGGGTGCATCGTTGGGCGTCTGCGCCATGCGATCGACTAATGCGTCGAAGTCGGCGTTCTGCCAGCGCCAGTAGTGTTCGGCGGTCTCACCCGTCGGCCTGGCGAAACGGCTGTGGTAGTGGCTCAGCACTTGGTAGGGATCGCGCATTGAGCTTAGGTTGCCAAACATAAAAGCGCGCGCTTCGCCTTGGGCCATCCGCGAAATGTAGTCCGAAGTCATGCGGAACGAGGCGTCAAAACCCGCCGCTTGGAGCTGGGCGACCAAAACGGGTGTCAGGTCCTGGAAGTGCGCGAAGATATCGATGACAAGCGAAAATACCTCGCCGTCCTTCGTCCAGAAACCATCCGGTCCCCGCATCCACCCCTTGCGTGACATGATCGCCGCGGTGCGCGCGGTGTCGTGGACGCCAATCTCGTATTGGGCAACTAGATCCGCTGCCGCGGCGAAGTAGGGCTGCATCTGCGGCACGTCCGGCAGCGGCAACAGCGCGTAGTCGCCCGAGTTCTGCCAGCCGATTTCAACCAGTTGTTTGCGGTCGATGGCGAAGTTGATCGCCCGGCGGATCTCGGGATCGTCGAAAGGGGCCTCCATATTGTTGAACCCCAAGGTGATCGCCCACGGCGTCATGTAGCTGTAGGGTGGCTCTCGCCCCGTCCAAGTGCTCATTTTGTCGTGTTGTTCGAGCAAGGTGATGATATTGGACGGTCGGAGCTCCAAACACGTGTCGAGCTTGTTGGCCAGCAGGTTCTGCACCCGCTGATGCTCTTCCATATAGGGCAGAAAGATCAAGCGCTCGACCTGCGGCAGCGCGTGGAAGCCGGTTTTGGCCGCCCACCAGTCCGGGCGCAGATCCCAGATTCGCTGTGCTGGCTCCGATAGCGCAATGTGGTATGGCCCCGTGACCACTGGCCAACCGCTGGCCAGATCGTAATTGGCAAAGCGCAAGGGATCTTGCCCTTTCCAGATGTGTTCGGGGACGATCGGCACTCCGTTGCCATGGTTGTGGGTGAAATAACTGAACAGAAAGCGCGGGTTGGGCGATTTGAGGACGATCTTCGCCGTCAGGCTGTCGAGCGCCACGGCCTCTTGGACCCAGGTCTCCATGTCGGTCGAGAACACCAGATTCGGCGCGTGTTCTTTGAGCATATTGACCGTAAAGACAAAATCGTGCGCCGTCCACGGCTGCCCGTCGCTCCACTCCACACCTGGGCGTATATCCACTACGACTTCGGTGTAATCCGCGTTGAAGCGGTGCCCGGTGGCGATCCACGGCAGCGGTTCGGCGTCGATCTTGTAGCCATTGAAGAAATAGAGCGGCTCGTAGAGAAATTGATAGCCGATCCGCGAGATGCCACCAGGCACGAAGGGGTTGAAGGTGTTGTAGTCTTGGATCTGGCCGCCGCAGGTGTTGTTCTCGGCGCAATCGACGATCAGCGTGCGGTTGCGCGGCACTTGCTGCAAACCGTTCGTCGCCTGTTCGCTGGTACAGGCTACCAAGGTCGCGCTGCAGAGAAGGGCCAAGTGCCAAGCGCACGTCGCCCAAATTGCCATAGACCGTTTTCCCATATTCGCCGTACTTTCCTCCGTGCAAGACTTATTGAGCACAACGGGAGGTAACATAACGCGCGGAGTTCTCCGCTGTCCATATCCGATTTTGCGCTGTCCCTTGAGCGAGAGGGCCGCGTGCGCTAATATGGAAGGTGTTCCTGCCCACCCTCACTCCCCGAGGTAATGCCATGAACCCCTTACTCCCCTTCGCCTTATTGGCGCTCACCGCCTGCTCCGACCCCTGCGCCGAATCCATTGACCAAGCCTTCCTCGACCGGGAAGCTGCCAAGGAAGGAGCCGTGCGCACCGAATCTGGCCTCATCTATCAAGAGCTAAAAGGGGGTTACGGCCCCCAGCCAGGGCCTAAAGACCGCGTCACTGTCCACTACAAGGGCATGTTTGCCGACGGCGAGGTCTTCGACAGCTCGTACGAACGGGGCCGTCCCAGCACGCTCTCGCTCAAAAGGGTCATCCCCGGCTGGACCGAGGGACTACAGATGATGAAGGGCGGCGGTCAGGCGCGGCTGGTGATCCCGCCGGATTTGGCCTACGGCAAAAAGGGCAAGCCTGGCAGCATCCCCTCGTGCGCGACCTTAATTTTTGAAATCGAGTTATACGAGATAAAAGGGAGTTAAATCCATGAGCAACCTGCCGCGCCGCAACATGGGGCGCACTGGTATGCAGCCTCGGGCGCTCGGCATGGGCGCAGCCTTTGTCGGTGCATCCGGCGAGGCCGAGACCATCGCCACCATCGAACGCGCTCTCGATTTAGGTATAGACTATTTCGACAGCTATGCTGGCCGCAACGAGGACCGCTGGGGCAAGGCGCTATCCGGCGTCGAGCGGTCGAGCTATTACATGCAGGCTAAGGTCGGCCCGCACCCGGAGCGTCCCAAGGACTTTTCGGCGGAGGCTACGCGCTGGAGCGTCGAACAGAGTCTGCAATCGATTCGCGTCGATTACCTCGACGCTGTGTTGGTTCACGACCCGCCCGATATTGCCGATCCGTTAGGCCCCGGTCGCGCCTTCGACGAGCTGCAGGAAATGAAGCAAGAGGGTCTGGTGCGTCACATTGGTTTGGGGGTCCGCGATCACGACTTCCACCGCGCCGCCATTGAGGCCAGCCACGCCGAGATTGTCCTCACGTTCCTCGACTACACGCTGCTCGACCAATCCGTCGCCCGTACCACCATGCGCTTGGCCAAAAAGCACGGCACGGGCCTGATCTTGGCTAGCGTCTTCGGCATGGGACGCTTGACCGGCATCGAGCCGGATCGGGCCGCTGAGCCGCGTGCTCACGCCATGTGGGAATGGTGCCAAGAGCAGGACGTGGATATCAAACACTTGGCCATGCAGTTCTGCCTCGACGCGCCCATCGACGGCATCGTCATGAGCGGCCCGGCCGACCGCCACCAGCTTCAGGACGCGTACGATGCAGCGACTCAGGAAGTGCCCGCTGAAATTTGGGTGGCGTTTGAGGAGAAGTTCGGCGTCGGGATCTAGGCAGTGGTTTAGACTTGACATCTGGAATCAGAATTAATCTCGTCAGATGGAGTAGCAATGGATTCATCTTTACCTGAATGGCGCAGTTACTTCGCAACGATCGCGGATTCGTATGATCGGCTCCAGCCCGTCTTAAGTCCCCCTTACAGTAAGGGTTTGGAAATGATTGTGGATCTGATTCCCTTTGATGCCGATGCCGCATTCGAGTTTGTGGATCTTGGCTGTGGCACGGCCGAGCCGACCAAGCGGGTGTTGGAACACTTCCGCCATGCTACTGGCACCTGCATAGACAGCGAACCGGAGATGCTTGAGCTCGCTAGGCGGAAGCTGGTGTCGTATTCAGATCGGATCGAGGTACGGGAAGAGGACATCACTAGTTGTGATATTCAGCCGTGTGATTTGGTGTTCTCAGCTAAGACTATTCACCACGTTCCGCCGGCCGGTCTGCCCGAACTTTTTGCCCGGATTGCAGGTGCACTCCGGTCGGGTAGTTGCTTCGTCCTGTACGACGCGATGTCGGTCGGACCCCGCTGGGGAGCAAGTGTTCGGCAGCAGACGTCGCGTTTCCGCCAGCGCCATCTCCAAGACGCCGTTGCTTCAGGGGTCGCTACTAAGCAAGAGATCGATGCTAGAGTGGAGTACAAGCGGGCGATGAAGGCCGCAGGGCAGGATGTAGAATACGAACACAGTGCAGAGAACATGATCGACGCCATGGTCGAGGCTGGGTTTGATGAAGTGGCTGTCGTCTGGCGCATGTTTGCCGACACGATTCTGTTGGCTTTTACACCTACCAAGGATGCCTAAATGAGTACGTGGCGTGAATTGACATTTCCGAACAACTCCTCAAAGGACGCGGTACTAGTTATCGAAGATGAGCGCGCGAACGTACTCACCGATCCACTTCGCTGGCGCATCCTCGAAATTCTTGGAGCAGGGAAGTCGGTTGCAGAAATTTCGCAGACGTTGGACGTTACCGATGCTCGGGTGCTGTACCACTTGCAACGGCTGGCGCAAACAGGTGTCGTGCATTTGGAGGAAGAGGGAGCAAACCCCCAGGAATGGCGTTGTTTGCCGGCAGCAGGTGCGATTCGCGTTCGAGAGTCCCTTTCGGCGAGTGACCAAATTGAGGAGGCCATGCCAACGGATGTTGTCAGCCAGTTCAATCAAGCATCTCGCGAAGCTGCCGAAGGCTTATACGGCTCGATGTTCCAGATGTCAGTCAATCACAACCGCTCGCGACTCTCTGAAGAACAGGCAGCCGAATTTGGCCGTCGATTATTGGCGCTTATAGAAGAGTACTTTCCTCCGGGGAAAGGGGATCGCTCGGGCATCAAATACGGTTTCTACGGAATTCTCACGCCGATTGATCTGCATCCGCTTGGAGACTCTGAGACTGAGGAGTGAGAGTTCGTTAGGCGTGAGAATCGCTCCCGAACACCGCAATGAGTCATAGCGCGTCATCGCCTCCTTGACATACTACGATAGTACCTTTCATTCACCCCCTTCATTCTTCTTATCTCTCAGGGGGTATCATGTCGCAGGCAATGAATGATTTGCAGGGCAGCTTGGTCGCTTTGGTGACGCCGATGACGGCATCGGGGGCCATCGACTGGGCGGCGCTGGACGGTTTGGTGGATTGGCATTTGGAGTGCGGGACGCACGGCATTGTGCCGGTGGGCACCACCGGCGAATCGGCCACGCTGACTCACGCTGAACAAAAACAAGTGATCGAAGCTGTGGTGCGCCGGGTGAATGGCCGCGTGCCGGTGGTCGCAGGTACCGGTGCCAACGCGACGGCCGAGGCAATCGAACTCACCCAAGCGGCGCAGAGCGCTGGTGCCGACTATTGTCTATCGGTGACGCCGTACTACAACAAGCCGACTCAGGAGGGCCTCTACCGGCACTATTGCGCTATTGCCGAGGCTGTGGATCTGCCGATGGTTCTCTACAATGTGCCGCCGCGTACGGCGTGCGACATGCTGGCTGCGACCGTGGCCCGGTTGTCTGCTGTCGATTCGATTGCCGGCATCAAGGAGGCGTGTGGGGATCCCAACCGCGTCGCTGAGATCAAGGCGCTGGTGCCCGATGACTTTATCCTACTGTCCGGCGAGGACGCGCAGACGCTCACTATGGCGGGTTACGGTGCCGTTGGAGCGATTTCGGTGACCGCCAACGTCTTGCCGGCGGCCATGGCTGAATTCTGCCAAGCGTTCATCAACGGCGACGACAAAGCCTGCACGTTGGATGCCAAGCTGCAGCCGATTCACGAGGCCCTGTTCATGGAGACGAGCCCCATTCCGACCAAGTGGGCACTCAACGCTATGGGCAGGATTGACGTTGGTATTCGCTTGCCGCTAGTGGAATTAACGGAACCTGTGCAGATCGAACTACGCAAGCGACTGGAGACTTTGGGCGTGCTTTAACGAATTGTTGATGGCGGATTTTGGCGACGACTACCTAAACCCTTATCACAGAAAACTAGGTACTCAGAGGCCGATATTCGGGGTGCCAAGTCCTGTGGGATGAAAGCGATTTGGAAGCGCGATGAGTACTGGGAGGTACCTGAGATTGTGGATGCGGTGATTGACGATCTCGACGAGTTGCCGAGCACAATTCGCGACCTCGCGTGAGTTCATCAAGAAAATTATGCGAATCAGACTAGGAAAAGCATCTATTAGAGACGCCGAAGCCATTCACCGACTCCAGGTTAAGTCATTCTTGCCACTGCTTCGCAAGTACCAAGATCACGGAACGAATCCAGCTAATGAAGAGGTCAAACAAATTGTCAACAGATTAAAGCAACTCAACACCAGTTACTACTTCATCATCCTTGATGGTGTTCAAATTGGGGCGATCAGGATTGTTTACAATGACGAAACCAAGCGAGCAAGGATCAGTCCAATGTTTATCGTCCCAGAGCATCAGGGGAAGGGGTATGGTCAGGAGGTCATTGTACTTGTTGAGGACGTTGTTAATGCGGAGTACTGGGGACTTAAGACTATTCTACAAGAGGAGAGAAACTGTCATTTCTATGAGAAAATGGGCTATAGAAAGACTGGGCTCACTCAAGAGATCGCCGACAGAATGACCATTGTTTCTTATGAGAAGAGAAAAAATAGGAGTGCTCCATGTCAGCTACGGCAATTGTAGATGGGCTAGAGCGGAATTGTGCGATAGATTTGCGGCACAGATTCTAACGAAATGACACAGGACATAAGAATCTGCTTTATCGGCGATTCACTCGTTAATGGTACCGGTGATGAGGCGGCTCTCGGATGGCCCGGGCGTCTGTGTGCTATGGCTAATGCGAGCGATATACCTGTTACCTATTACAATCTTGGTATTCGGCGAAACACGAGCAAAGATATTCTGCTGCGCTGGGAGAGCGAATGCACTCTTCGATTGCCCGATTCCTGCGATGGTCGCATAGTCCTGTCATGTGGCGTCAACGATACAGCCATCGAGAACGGGAGAATTCGCGTCGATTCTGTGGAATCCTGCGCGAACGTCCGAGCGATTCTGCGCGGAGCCAAGCGATATACCGTAATTATGGTTGGGCCGCCGCCGGTTCTTGATAATGAACAAAATGAGAGAATCGAAAGCCTCTCACTTGCGTTTGCTCGCGAGACAAAAGCGCTTGGCGTTCCATACATCGATCTTTTTTCTGCACTTTGCTCTGATGACGCCTATAAACGGGAAGTGGAGAGGAACGACGGCGCTCATCCAAGAAGTGAGGGCTATTCCAAGATGGCGCGTATTATAGGGTCGTCACCTAATTGGTGGTTTCATACCATCGGAAAGTAAGACCCCGCGCTTTGATCATTGGCGTCTCAATCCTTTTAAAAGTAGAGAATAGATTTCTCTTTGAACTCCAGAAGCCGGCGAAATGGAGGCGTCAGCAAGAGGGAATCTTGATTGGTATGGGCTGTATAGGTGGCACTGTCGAGGAAGGCGAGACCATTGAGGATGCTCTGTCTAGAGAGGCATTTGAAGAAATCGGCTGCAAGGTCGCCTTTGCTAGATCGACTGGTCCATTCTCGCTAGATCCTGCCGGTACGGTGTCGCCACTCTCCCCGCAGAGCTTACCTGAAGGAGTGCAGTTCGTGTGGGAGGGGAACGATCCGGGATTTATCGCGGGTGGGAAAGTTGCCGTGTACATCGGCACTGCGATTGGGTGTGCTGAACCGAGGGATCTTCCGGCCCTCATGCAGCTTGAACTGGAACTCTTCTACGCGCTTGGTCAAGGACCTCTCGCCATTCAGGACATAGAACAGCGCGGCGGCATTTTGCAAGAAAAACAACGGATCCCGCGCTCTGCGCACTTGACGCCGGTAGGAACAGCCAGCAGGCTACTGGAGTTGCGGCGACGCCATCCTGAGTTGTTCCAGAAAATTTTGGGAAAGTTCTAGTCGCCTAAAAAACTGCTGTCTAATCAATCCCTAGCGCCTGATCAATCTCAGCTTGGTAGCCCTCCAAGTCGCCGCGCTCGATCTCGGCCAAGCTCACCGGTCGATTAAACCACTCCGACTCAAAGATCGCCATACAGATCGCCTGCGAGCGGTAGCCGTCTAGGCCATCAACTTCGGGCGCACCTTTTCCTCGCACGGCATCGGCGAAATCCTTTAGTTCGGTTGAGATGGGATCTTCCACTCCACTGGGGAAGAGCCGCTCGCGCTCGTCTTCCGTGAGGCTGTTCTGATACGCCTCGACCAATGCCTCGTTAGATGTGTTCTCGCCGGTGCGCGTCCACAGCCCGCTTTCCCAGTCGATGCAGCCCTCGCTGCCGTAGAGGATGCGCTTGCCGAAATCCTGCCCCGGCGCTGAACCTTGCCAAGTCCACTGCACCACGGCACCACCCTCGAAGTCGATCAGCGCCATTGCGCAGTCCTCCACATCCACCGGCCAAGCGCCCTCGCGTTCGACCGGCTCGTCGTAGCGATACGGCTCAAAGCTGTGCGCCCGTGCCACTACCTGTCGCGCCTCAGTCCCCAAGTGATAGCGGAACAAATCGGCAAAATGCACGCCTCCGTCGAGGATCCAGCCGGCCCCGGCGTCGCGCTTGAAGTTGCGCCAGCCCCACTTGCCCAACCGCAAACCCGCTTCCAGCCAGTAGAAGGTGCGCGGCTGGCCGATTTGCCCGCTAGCCACTGCCCAGGATCTGGCTCGCTCCTGCGGCGAGCGGCGATAGTTTTCCGCTACGGCAAGCTGACAGCGGTTATCCACGGCCGCATTGAGAATCTTGCGGCCAGCGCGCAGAGTGATCGCCAGCGGCTTTTCAATGATCACGTGTTTGCCCGCCTCTAGGCAGGTCACGGCGAGAATGTGATGTTGCGAGTGTAGGGCGCAGATGTCCACTGCGTCTAGGTCCTCTATGTGTGTGAGCATCCTCTCCACGTCGGTATAGATCTCTGGCTTGTGCTTCTGGAACTCGGCGATCTCGTCGGCCCGCTGTTGCGCCTGCGCCTCCACCAAGTCGCAACAGGCCACCACCTGTATATCGTCAATCCCGGCCTGTGCTAATTCCTCCAAGCCGCGCACGTGTGCTCCGGCCATGCCTCCACAGCCCACGAGGGCCAACTGCAACTGCTCCATCATGCGTTTCTCCTAGTTGGAATAATTGGTAACACCACGTGCGACGCCTGTGTCGCATTATGGTGAATTCTGTTGTCCGCTCCCTGGCGTCGTCGCTCCTGACAGATGGGGTCGCCGGTGTTGGGATTGACGTCAAAGCGGGGGAAGTTCGAGCTGGAAATGTCGAGGCGGATCTGATGCCCACCGGCAAACACATTGCTCGTCGGATAGAGAGTAATCGTCAGCTCGGCGACCTCGCCCGGCGTTAGCAGTTCGCCCTTTTCGCGCCCGTTGCGGTAGCGCAGGCGCGCGATGCTGTCGGTCAGGTTGAGCGCGTAGCCATGCGGATACCAGCGACTCGGGGGATACCAGTCGATCAGCTTGGCGGTAAAATCCGTATCCGGCGCTGACGACGAGACCCACAACTTTACCTCAATCGGCCCGGTTACCTCCACGTCTTCGGCCAGCGGCTCAGTGGTAAAGACCAATACATCTGGTCGCGAGCCCAACGGTAGATAGGGCGGCTCACAGCCGTAAAACTCCGGTCCCTCGGCCTGATCGAACCCGCCCGGCTCCATTAGTTGCTCCGTCCGCGCCCGCCACGGCGCATTGGCGGAAGTGCCCACGCCCGGCGGCAGAGGGCCGATCTCGGAAAGCGAGGAGACATTGCCGCCAATGGAGGGCACCGGATTGGCCGGGTCGAAGCGATAGACTGTATCTCCATCTTCTGCGGCTGGTTTTTCCGGCGACAAGGTGCCGTCGCCGTGTAGGTAGTACTTGGTGTAGTTCGTCCGGGCTAGTGGCCATTCGGCTTCGTCGCGCCAATGTCCGCCGTGGAACAGCCGGCCACTGCTGGTGCGATAGCCGCCACCGCCACCCATGGCGAAGATCCGCACTGGCGGTGCGCTCGCCTCGCCATTATCAAGACCCTTGAGCGCCCAATCGAAGTAGCGCAGATGCAGGTCGCGGAAGTCGTCTAGCGCCGAGTCTTCGCCGAATTCTACGTCGCCGGCAAAGCTCTGCTCCAGAGTTTGCGTCCCGTGCGTCCACGGCCCCATGAGCATCCGCACCGGTCCTTGTTTGCGCGCCGCCAATCCCCCGTAGTTTTTACACGTCGAGCGCGTGTACGAATCGTACCAGCCCCCGATGATCAGAATTGGTACATCTGGGAAGTCATCCCAAAAAAGTGCCGGCGCATAGCTGGGGTGCTGCCAGTACTCGTCGTAGTCGGCCTTGGTTAGCAAGTCCAATGCCCACTGCTGGTAGGGCGGCACCAATTTGAGCTGGGTCTGGCCCTTGCGGAGCGGCATTCGCGCGAGCCAGTCGGCGAAGGCTGGTGCGCCTATGTTTAGAGCTGCGTCAACCGCTGGATCGGCTTTTAGCGCGCGCTGGGTGTTGGCCGCCGAATGCCAAAATGCCCACGCCAAAAACCGCAACTCCAGCGCGCCTCCGTGCCGCACGGAAGACTCGTGCGCGTCGGCCCCGCTCATGTTGACCACCATGGCCTTGAGGTTGGTCGGCCCCAACGCCGCCATGGCCGTCTGCGTCCAGCCCGACCACGAGGTCCCCCACGATCCCACCTTGCCGTTGCTCCACGGCTGCTGGTCGATCCACTGCAAGGTGTCGTATCCGTCCTCGGCCTCGGGCAAGAGAAAATTCACGTCCCCCTCGGACTGGAACGCCCCCCGGCAGTCCTGATACACCGCCACGTACCCGCGCTGGGCGAAAAATTGGCCGTAGTTGCTGTTGCGCTCCACGTCGCTTTTGTCGTAGGGCGTGCGGTGAAAGACTGCGGGGAATTTGCCGGGCACCGGCTGGCCATCGCGGGCGGGAAAATACAGGTCGGTCGCCAGCCGCACTCCATCGCGCATCTCCACCATTACATTGCGTTCTATCACTAGGTCGTAAAGGCTATCGGCCATAGTTTATCCCTTGTTTTACTCTATGGGCACCAGCCGCAAAAGATCGACAGGTCCCTTTGTAATCCCCCGACAATTTGGGTATCATAGTAGCCCGGAAAAAATGAAGCGCAACTAACGTCGGCTGTCTTCGTGCTCTGCGCAACTGCCACGGAGAGCACTTCGCCGAGGAAGCATGTCTCCGAGCATAGGGGATTGAGAACAAAGTGAAAAACACCGTTGACGATCTGCAGCATCAGATCCAACTCATGCTGGCCATTTTTGACAGCATCAGTGACGGCGTGATCGTCGCCGATGAGCAGGGCAACCTCACTTTTAATCAGAGTGCGGAACGCATTGTCGGAGGGAAGGTGGATACGGTCCTCGAACAACGGACGGAGGAGTACAGCATTTTCTATCCCGATAAAGTCACGCCCATTCCGACCGAGGAACTGCCGCTCGTGCGCGCCTTGCGCGGGGAGGCGACCGATGAGATGGAGATGTTCATCCGCACGGCGGCCAAGCCGGAGGGGGTCTATATCAGCTCCAACGGCAGGCCCATTGCGTCGCCCGGCACCACGGCTCGCGGCGGAGTCGTCGTTTTTCGCGATGTGACGGAGAGAGTGCGGGCCGAAGAAGCCCTAGCCCAGGCCTTTGCGCAAGGCCGTCTGGAGGTCATGGATACCATCCTGCACAACATCGGCAATGCCATTACCAGCGTGGCCATCGGCATTGGAACCCTGAAAGAAGAGTTGGCGAACAATCCGCTGATCGAACGCTTAGCAGCCTTGTCGGAGACCGTCAAGGCGCATGCGGAGGATTGGGGCGACTATGTTCAGCACGACCCGCAAGGCCAACAGATGCGGCCGTTTCTGCTGGCTCTCGCTGCCGATTTCGTCGAGCAGAATCGGGAATTGATCCGCACGGTTGAACGCGTCAATGGTCAAACGAGCCACATCGTGGACATTGTCCGTGCGCAACGGGGCTTTGACAGCAAAGCCATGACCAGCAAAGACGTCAACCTGCGTCAGGCCATCTTGGGTGCCCTGAAAATCGTGCAAGACTCGTTTGCCAGCAGGAGCATTCAGACGCATGTGGACTGCGGCAATGCGCCCGAAGAGGTTCGCATTCAGGAAACCCAGTTTAATCAGATGCTGGTCAATCTGCTCAAGAATGCGATGGAAGCTATCGATGAGTTGAAAAAATCAGGCGGACTCAAGGGACAGCCGCGCATCGAGATCAGAGCCTGTATCCAGCAAGAGTTTCTCGTCCTTGAAGTACAGGACAACGGCATTGGCATTGAGCAGAAAAACCTCAAAGCAATCTTTGGGGCGGGTTATACGACGAAGCAAGAGGGGAGCGGGCTGGGTCTTCATTCGGCGGCCAATTTTGTCACGAACTCCGGGGGGAAAATTCAACCCTTGAGCGACGGCTATGGCACCGGCACCACCATGCGAGTCTCGCTGCGGCTCAATTATGGGGAAGCCACGTCGGAACCCTCTGCCTGACGTCGTCTGTGCGTTCTATTGCTGCGGACCTCCAACCATCCATTTCGAACTTTTCCCTCGCAATCGAGCAACTATAAAGGCGGCTTTATGAAATCAAACGACTCTTGGAACTACCGCGTGCTGATCGTTGATGACCAAGAGGAAATCCACAACGACTTTAAAGAGATGCTAGTCTCCGGCTCCACCAAGAGGGCAACAGATGAGCTGGCGGCAGCGTTTGTCGCGCAGAGCGATAAGCCCGTTCTGCCGCAGTTTGAACTCTCCCATGCGGCAAGCGGAGAAGAAGCCTGCGCAATGGTCAAAGCAGCCCAAGAGTCGAACCGTCCCTTTGCACTGGCCTACATTGACGTCAGAATGCCCCCGGGTACCGATGGCGTTGAAACCGTGCGCCAGATTCGGCAATTCGAGCAGAATATCGAAATCGTCATCATGACCGCGTACTCGGATAAGACGCTGCCCGAGATTGTCAACGACATGGAATTGCTGCACAAATTGCTCTATATCCGCAAGCCGTTTTCGCGCGAGGAGATTCAGCAGATCACGCTTTCGCTTACTGGGAAGTGGAACATCGAACAGGAGTTGGCAAAGCACCAGCGGGAACTTGAAGATAGTAATCGACAATTTGAAGCCAGCAATCGAAGACTGCAAGCAGTGCTCGACGCGACGGGAGATGCCATCGGCATGTTCGATGCCGAGGGACGCTTGCAGGTGGCGAATCAGGGGTATGAGAAGCTGCTTGATGCCACGGAAAGCGAGTTGAAGCAGATGCCGCCAAGCGATCTCATGGCACGCATCGGGCAGCGCCTCCGGCCTCCTGTCCTGCCTGAATCGGGGCGCGAGCTGTTTTTGGACCGCACGGGCGACTTGGAGGAAGAAGCCAGCGAATCCGACGATTCAAATCCCCGGCTGTTTTATCGCTCGACAGCGCCCGTACACACCAGTCAACAAAACCTCATGGGCCATGTTGTCATTTACCGGGACGTGTCCAAAGAGGTCGAGAGCGAGCAGATGAAAGCTGAGGTCTTGCGCTTGCGCACTGAACTCGGAACGACGTACGCCTTTGACGGCATGGTGGGCAAAAGCAAAAACATGCAGGATGTGTACGCCTTGATGCAGCGGGCGGCTGAAAGCGACATTACGGTGCTGATTCAAGGCGAAAGTGGCACCGGTAAAGAACTCGTCGCCAAGTTGATTCACTACAACAGCCCGAGAAAGGCAGGTCCCTTTGTCGCCGTCAATTGCGCAGCCATTCCCGAGGCGCTGATCGAAAGCGAGCTTTTCGGACACGAACGCGGAGCTTTTACCGGGGCATCAATGCGGCGCATCGGGCAGTTTGAGCACGCCCAAGGCGGCACTGTTTTGCTCGACGAAATTGGCGACATGCCCATCGCGCTGCAAGCCAAGTTGTTGCGCGTCCTGGAAGAGCGCGAAATCCAGCGAGTGGGTGGAACAGCCACGATTCCCATTGACATCCGCGTGATTGCGGCGACTAATAGAGACCTAGAAAGTGCGGTAAAAGATGGCGGGTTCCGCGCGGATCTATTTTATCGCTTGGCTGCTTTTCCCCTCGTCATCCCACCCCTCAGAGAACACCGCGAGGATATTCCCTTGTTGGTGGCACATTTTCTGCAAGACTATGCCGAACGCGCCGACGAAACCATGCGTGGGATTTCCCCGGCGGCGCTGCAAACATTGCTCGCGTATGACTGGCCAGGTAATGTGCGTGAGCTCAGAAATGCCATTGAACGCGCCCTGTTACTGGAGACCACGGACAGCCTGCAAGTCAGCAACCTTCCTCCCCAACTTTCCGCCATGGCTCCATCTCCAACGGACCCCGGAGGTCCTGCCCAACCCCTTTCGCTGCAGGAAGCCGAGCGGCAAGCTGTTGTCCACGCCCTTGAAGCTTCGGATTGGAATATCACCAAGGCCGCGCAAATGCTGAATATCAATCGCGTGACCCTGTACCGGAAGTTGAGAAAATACAATCTGTTGGCGGAGAAGTGAGTAACCGGCTAGGCAACTACTAGGCTGACAATATCTCTCCGTTCCGAATAGACTGTTGCAACTGTTGCAACTGTTGCAATATTAAACAATTGCCGCCGTAGGTTTCGCCAACCACGTCATAAACAACGCGTTTTCAGATAGTTAGACGCCTTTACTTTTCATTCTGCGTCTTGCAAATTGTTTAGTTCTGCATCATTTCGGCAACCTCCCATCCTCCCTCAGCAGTTCTCCTAACGTCCTTTATACAAAAGACTTAATCCATCCGCTAAAAACTTGGCACGGTTTGTGCATAAGCATTGGCAGAGAGGGAATTTTTCCTCCTCGCTGGCAATGTAAGAGAAGGAGGCCGGTCATGGTAACTGTGCTGATTGACGACCTTGACAAGCGGGTGGTGGCAGATGCTGGGGCAGGAGACTCACAACGGCGGGCGACAAGCCGTCGCGGCCTTAGGGGGTTGGATATCGGGCACCGGGTTCGACTATGGCAACGGCAAGACCATGTATCCGCCAAACCCCAGGATGGCTGGCACCGGACTGGAGCGGTGCTTTTGGCCATGGCTACTGCCCTTGTCATCGCTGTGACTGCACGCGCTGAATACGACCCGCCGATTACCACACTCGTGACGAATACGCTGCAATCTTCAGGATCATACAGGATTGTAACTCTGTGTGAGAGTCAGGACGGACTGTATCAGGGGTTTAGAACCGGCCCGAAGTAGGGCGGGTATGAACTGACGGATATCTCCCTCTATGCGCGAGATGCGAAATGGGTCTGCGGCATGCCTCATCTCGTCCACGGTCACCCGCGCTGGAGACGTACAGGCCGCCCATGCCCAGCACACTGACCTCAAGGCCCGTGCGGCCGAGCGTTCCTTTTTCCATCTTGGTTCCTAATCTCACCTTGTCTTACTCTGCGGGCACCAGCCGCAAAATTCGCCCTGGATCTTCCACAGCGAGATAGATCGCGCCATCCGGCCCGGTCTGCACGTCGCGCATCCGCGACTCGCCTTGGTACACGATCTCATCGCGTATCACCTCTGTGCCCGCCAAGCGCAGCCGGTGCAGCCGGTTGAAGCGCAGCGAGGTTACCAGTAGGTCGTTTTGCCAGTTGCCGAAGTGCTCGCCGGTGTAAAAGTCAATGCCGCAGACTGCTATCGACGGCACCCAATAGGTCTGCGGTTGCTCCATGCCGTCGGCGTGGGTTTGGTCGGTGATGGGCGTGCCGTCGTAGTTGATGCCGTAGGTAATGACCGGCCAGCCGTAGTTTAGGCCGCGGCGCACGAGGTTGAGTTCGTCGCCGCCTTTGGGGCCGTGCTCGGCTATCCACAGTTGGTCGGTCTCTGGGTGCAGGGCCATTCCCTGCGGGTTGCGGTGGCCGTAAGACCAGATCGACGCAATGGCTCCGTTGCTCCCACCAAAAGGGTTGTCGGACGGGACGCCGCCGCCGTCGTGCAAGCGGTGGATTTTGCCGTGGGGCCACTTCACGTTCTGGGCGAGGGGCCGCTGGCCGCGGTCGCCGATTGCAAAGTACAGGTAGCCCTCGCGGTCGAAGACGATGCGCGAGCCGTAGTGGTGGGAGTGCCGAGTGTAGAATTGATCCGGGACGCGATAAACCACTTCCACATCGACCAGCTCTTCGTCTTGCAGCCGTCCGCGGCTGATGGCCGTATAGCTCAGCATACCGCCTAGGGGCCCGGGCAGCGGATCCGAGTAACTGAGGTAAATCCAGCCGGTCTCCGCGTATTGGGGGTGCAAGGCCACGTCCATTAGCCCGCCCTGTCCCCTGGCGCGCACCTTGGGCACGCCGTCGATGGGTGGCGAGACCGCGCCATCGATGCCGACAATGCGCAGCCGTCCCTCGCGCTCGGTGACCAACAAGTGTCCATCGGGCAGAAAAGCAAGGCCCCACGGCACGCCCAAGCCGGTGGCGAAGGTCTCGACGCGAAAGGTGTGTTCCTCGGATTGGACGATCTGTTGGGCCGCGCTGTCTCCTGCAATGGCGAGGATGCAAACTAGATAGATACTGTACCGCATGTATTTTTTAAACCTTTGGTCAGATAGCTATCCCATAAATGCTAGCGCCCGCATTCGCTCGGTGGGGATTAATGGGATTGTGCGCGCTCGGCCTCCCGCATCAGGCGCACCAACGCGTCGATTTGGGCTGTGTCCATCACGGCACCAAACCCGGGCATGCCGTCCTCGGGAATCCCCACGGCAATGCTTGCGAAGATGGCTGAGTCGCTTGCGCCGTAATCCCAGCGGCCGTCAATCAGGCTGCTGGCCATACCTCCGTCCATGGCGGGACCGTGGCAGTCGGCACAGTAGTAGGTGTAGTGGGCCGTTGCCATTGCCGTGGTTGGCGATTCTGCTGGCGGAGGCTGCCGGCCCCAACTGCCGCAGCAAACCATGCTCAGGGACAGGCTGCAAAAGAATGCGCGCCGCCATGCGCTAGCGGTCATGCGGGACGTTACAGCACTTGCACCACCTCGCGCACCCCCTGAACCAGCGCGTCGATGTGGTGAGTCTCGGTCGCCAGTGATATGTTGCCGCCCGTCCGCGTGTATATCCCCCTATTGAGCAGAGCAAAGAACAGCCAACGGTGCATCTGCGCGTCGTCCTGCGCTGCTTCGCGGAAGTTGCGCGGCGGCTGTTCGAGGAAATACAGCCGGAATATAGACCCGGCCACGACCACCTGCACGGCGACACCAGCCTCGCCAAACGCAGCCTGCAATCCTTCCGCTGCCTGCCGCGCTAGCCCTTCCATCTGCTCGTAGGCCTCTGGAGTCAGCGCTTGGAGCGTCTGCAAGCCGGCGGCTAGGGCGATGGGATTGGCGTTGAAGGTCCCGGACTGTTGAATCTGCGGCCCGTCGGCTGGATCGTATAGGTCCATGGCCTCGGCGCGGCCGCCGAAGGCCGCACCGGGCGTCCCACCGGCGATTACCTTGCCCAAACAGATCAGATCGGGCCGCACTTGATAGGCCGTATGCGTCCCACCTGGGCCGAAGCGGAAGCTGACGATTTCGTCGAAGATCAGTAGGGCCCCGGCGCGGGTGGTTGCGTCGCGCAGATCCGATAAAAAACCGGGCTCTGGCAGCGCCAGCCCGGCGGCTGTAGAGAGCGGATCCACGATCACGGCGGCCAGTTCGTGGGCGCAGTCGCCAATGATCTCGGCGCAGGTCGCCGCGTCGTTGAACGGCAACACGACCACGTCGTCGAGGGTGTGGGCCATCAGTCCGGCCGAAGAGGCCACGCCCTGCGGCTTGTTAGCTGGCCCCAACTCCGGTCCCAGCGGCGGCAAGTAACTCACTAGCGCGCTGTCGTCTATGCCGTGATAGGCTCCCTCGAATTTGGCGACCTTGGTGCGCCCAGTATGTGCCCGTGCCACGCGCAAGGCGTTGAGCACGGCCTCGGTGCCCGAGGAGCAAAAGCGCACTTTCTCCAGTGCGGGCATGCGCGCGCGGAGTGCTTCGGCCATTTCCACTTCGAGGGCGAGGGGCCGCGAAAACCCAGTGCCGAGGGCGATTTGTTCCTGCAGGGCAGTGACGATGGCGGGATGGGCGTGGCCCAAGGGCAGGGCCGTGTTGTTGTTGACGAAGTCGGTCAGGCGGTGGCCGTCGATGTCGTAGAGATAGGCCCCCTCGCCGCGGTCGGCGTATAGGGGAAAAGGGTCAATGTGGACGCCAGTGCGGGTGTTGCCGCCCGGCAACGATTGCTTGGCTCGCGCAAACATCGCTTGCGAGCGAGGATTGCGCGCTGCGTACGCCGCGATTTCCTCGTCGAGCAAAGCCTTGATTTCTCGTGCCATGATTCATCCTTGTCTGAGGGGCTACGAATTTCGCTGGGCGAAGGAAGGAGTGCCGGAAGGAAAGTGGTGGTCGGGGTGGTCGGATTCGAACCGACGACATCCTGCTCCCAAAGCAGGTGCGCTGACCGGACTGCGCCACACCCCGACTCACTGCAAAAAATAGAGATAGCTATAGACGATGGCAATAACGGCTCAGGGGCGGTGGGTGTTAATGGCATCGCGCAGGGTTAGGGTCGCCTGCCGTGCTGCAGCCGCGAAATCGCTGCCTTGGGAGGCGTAGAGGATGCCGCGCGAGGAGTTGATGAGGATACCCGCCCCTTGGGCGTCGCAGCCGTTTTTGACCGCCAACTCTACAGAGCCGCCTTGTGCGCCGACTCCAGGTATCAGCAAGGGTATGTCCGGCGCTAGGGAGCGGAAGTGAGCCAAGTGCTCGGGTTGAGTCGCGCCGACGACTAGGCCGATGTTGTTGGCGGCGTTCCACTCGTGGGCCTTGGCAATGACGCGCTCGTACAGGGGCTGGTCGCCTAGATGGTTCTTCTGAAAATCGTCGGCACCGGGGTTGGAGGTCAGGCAGACGAGAAAGGTGGTGCGGTCTTGGTACGCGGTGAAGGGCGCGACGCAGTCGCGGCCCAAATAGGGAGTCACTGTCAGCGCGTCGCAGCCGAGGACCTCGTAGAAGGCGCGGGCGTATTGCTCGGCGGTGTTACCCATGTCGCCGACCTTGGCGTCGATGAGTACCGGGATGTCTGGGGGAATGTGGTCAAGGGTGCGTTTGAGCGTGGCAAAGCCGTCCGCGCCGAGGGCGTTGTAGAAAGCGAAGTTGGGTTTGTAGCAGCAGACGAGGTCGCAAGTGGCGTCGACGATTTGTTGGTTGAAGTAGAGGACGGGATCGGCTTTGGCGCGGACGCAGGCGGGCAGTTGAGCGGGATCGGTGTCTAGCCCGACGCAGACCAGCGAGTTATTCCCGCGGATCGCTTGATTCCATTTCTCCGTAAAGCTCAAACTCATATTCCATTCCCTCTAATATGAAAGTGTCAGTATAGGTAGAATCGAAATAGATAGAATCGAAGGCCGCTGGCTTGGGACCAAGGAGGAAGGTCACCCTGCCTTGGCGCAAGAAGTCGCCGGCCTCGTCGGCTTGTAGCACTTGCACCGCATCGAAGTTGTCGAGGATGGCGTCGCCTGAGTAGCGACCGGCCGTGCCCGTGGCCCTGACGACGAAAGGGTTGGCCTCCTCACCGCCGAGCCGTTCACTTGTGTAGGCGCGGTCGATGTCGTCGTCATAGCCTGCGACTCCGTAGGTCGTGGTGAGGCTGCGGTCCACGGTAGCCGCGCCGTGAATCACGTGTCCCTCTGCGCTGAGCACTCGCGGCGCTATGCTTGGTTGTAGCCCGAGGCCGCGGACGTCGATGAGCAGACCGGTGTAGGGTGCTTCGGGCACGAAAAATACAAGTTCATCTGCTGCGAGTGAATCGGCGGTGGCTGGTGCTGCGAGTGAATCGGCGATGATTGGCATTGCAAGCGAATCGGCTATGGCTGGTGTTGTCAGCGAATCGGCAGTAGCGGGCACTGTGGGAAAATCGTCGAAATGGCTCAGGTCGTGTAATCTTGGGTCTATGGGCTCGACCTCGGGCAGCACTGCAGCCGCGAAATCGCCTAGCAGAAGCATTCGCACGGCGATGCGATAGAGTCCTTGGGCCTCGCTTTGCGAACCAATGGCCACGCGGGCGAGTTCTCGAAAATCGCGCTCGGGGCCAGCATCTTGCAGTTGGGTATCGGCGTTGAGGCGTACTTGGCCGATTAGTTCGCGCATGTTGCGAAATGCCGCGTCTCGAGCATTGCGCAACCCGTGGAGCCGCTGCTGCACGGGGTCGGTGACAGCCGTGGGCGAGGTTCCGTCGCCATAGGCAAAGAGCGCGTGTTGCGTCCAGTCGATATAGCCTTCGGCTCGCTGCGAGACCAAAGGCTCGATCGCATCGCGCTCGGGCTGTTGGGCAGGAAGCCGCGCGGCAATCAACACTAGCGCGGCGATGAGAGGGAACATATAGCTCTCCAGAGAAAGAAAAATCACCCGGAGCCGCCGGGCCCCGGGTGTGGGAGGAGTGAGTCTATAAGCCGAGTTCTGTCCACGCACCTGAAGTGCGCTGTGCGGGCATTCATCTGGGGCGGCGGTTGCCCGGCCGCCTCGGTGCAGCTTACCCGGGAATATAGCGAGGCGGACCACCTCTTTTCCCCTACTTAGCCTTGCTCCGGATGAGGTTTACCCTGCCACCTGCGTCGCCGCAGGTGCGGTGAGCTCTTACCTCGCCTTTTCAACCTTACCCAGCAAGCTGGGCGGTGTGTTTTCTGTGGCACTGTCTGTGGGGTTGCCCCCCCTGGGCGTTACCCAGCATCCTGTCCTGTGGAGCTCGGACTTTCCTCACCAGCGGCCGCTAGGAGCCGCTAGCGCGCCCGCCCAACTTACTCCTCCCAAAGTTAAACCGACTGCTCGTCCCAAACCATAATGGTGCCGCAACTTTCGCAGTAGATGACGCGGTTGCCGAGGCGAACCTCATTGCGAACTTGGGCGGGCATCTGGTGGTAACAAGCGCCGCAAGCTCCCTTGCGCACGGCTGCGACGCGAATCCCGCGCCGCCCTTTTCTGCGCTCGTATATCTGCAGTAATTGGGCATCGATGTCCTCGATGCTCTTGGCAACCATCTGCCGACTTGCTACGACGTCGTCGATTTGTTCCTGCATGGTGCCGAGCTGGCCTTCGAGTTCGTCAATGCGCTCTTGCTCGGCCTCGCGGACCTCCTCAAAAGCGCTTTGCTCTTCGTCGACCTGTTCCTGAATTCGCTCTAGGCCTTCAATGGCTTTGATCGACTGCATCTCGTGTTCGGCAATGGTCTGTTTGCAAATCTCGATCTCGAGTTGGAGGGAATCGTATTCCTTGTTGGTGGTCACTACGGCAAAGCGCTCCTCGCGCTCGCGCAGGGTGGCCTTGCCACTTTCGATCTCGCGCTCGCAGTGCCGCTGTTGCTTTTCGAACTCCGCGCTCTGGTCCTCTAGATTGCTCAAGACGGACCGCGCTTTTGTTATCCTGCCGCGACGCAGGTCGATTTCAGCGGGATATTTTTCTTTGGCCTCTTCCAGTTCGAAAAGTCTTTTATCGACTTCTTGGAGCTTCAACAGTTGCAGCAAACCCTCTTTCATGCGGCCTCTCGTTTCCCATGGCACCGACCAAAGAAAAAGAGTGCATCTGAGATGATGCACTCTAATGAATCGTATGAGCTTCTGCTGACGAACAAACACTCTGTGTTGCAGGTAAACCCAGTATGTCGCGTCATCAGCAGCTTGTGGTTATCGGTTGCAGTAAATAAGTTTCACTTAATTACGGGCATTTGGATGCGACGGTCAAGAGAGCAGCGCCCGCGCCGTCTGCGCGACGTGCCCGGGGGTCAGACCGTATTTTTGCAGTAGATCCTCGTTAGGTGCGGATTCGCCGAATACGTCGCGGATGCCAACGCGCCGCATGGGTGTGGGGTGCTGCTCTCCTAGCACTTCGGCGACAGCGCCGCCCAAGCCGCCGATGATCGTGTGGTCTTCGGCCGTTACTACGCGGCCCGTCTGCGCGGCCGCGGCGACAATGGCGTCTGCGTCGAGTGGTTTGAGGGTCGGCACGTGCAGGACGAGTGCCGAGATTCCCTCGCGCGCCAATTCGTCGGCTGCGGCGAGGCAGCGCGGGGTTTGGGCCCCCGTGGATATAAGGGCGATGTCCGTGCCCTCGCGCACGACAAAGGCGCGGCCTAGCTCAAACTCGTAGTCGGTCGGAAAGATGACCGGCTCTGGGTCGCGCGTCATGCGTACGTACACGGGGCCGGGCAGGTCATTGGCCACCAGCATACAAGCGCGGACCTCTACGGCGTCGGCCGGGGCTAAGACGGTCATGTTCGGCATGGCCCGCATGACGGAGATGTCGGCGACTTCTTGATGGGTTTTGCCGGTTTTGCCAGTCAATAGGCCCGAGTAGGCGCCGCAGAGTTTGACCGGCAGGTTGGGTTGGGCGACGACGACGCGAAGCTGGTCGAGGGCGCGGTTGACGATAAAGCAGGCGAAGCTGCTCAGCCACGGTACGAGGCCGCAGGTGGCCATGCCAGCGGCGACGCCCATCATGTTTTGCTCGGCAATGCCCATTTCGAGGAAGCGCCCGGGCCGCTCGCGGGAGACTTTGTCGGCCTTGGTCGAGTTGGCCAAATCGCCATCGAGCACGTACACGCGTGGGTCGCGGTCAATGAGTTCGATGAGCGCGTCGCCAAAAGCGTCGCGCTGGGCCAGCATCTCGCTGGTGGTGGAAAGGTTCACAGCGCCGTCTCCTGCGCGGCGAGTTCGTCCTGCGCTTGTTTGAGGTCTTGGTCGGTCACTGGCTTGGAGTGCCAGTTGAAGTCGTTTTCCATGTAGGAGATTCCTTTGCCCTTGACCGTGCGGGCGACGATGATGGTGGGTTGGCCGCGGTGTGCCTTGGCCTCGGCAAAGGCCGCGAAAATGGCGGGGAAGTCGTGGCCGTCGGTTTCGATGGCGTTCCAGCCAAAGGCACGCCAGCGGCTGAGGGGATTTTCCTGCGCTGCCAAGCGGTCGAGTACGTCGTAGCCCTTTTCAGTGGCCCAACCGTATTGCTGGAGACCGTTCCAGTCGAGGATGGCGGTGAGATTGTCGAGGCCGTAGCGCGCTGCGACAAAGGCCGCCTCCCAGATCTGCCCCTCCTGCGAGTCGCCGTCGCCGATCATCACCCAAGTGCGAAAGTCCTGTCCCTTCAGCCGGGCGGCGAGGGCCATGCCGAGGCCGGGCGACAGGCCCTGGCCCAGTGAGCCGGTGGACATGTCGAGGCCGGGGAGGACGCTCATGTCCGGGTGGCCCTGGAGGCGAGAGTCAATGGCGTCAAAGGTGGCGAGTTCCGCAATGGGTAGGTAGCCGCGCAGGGCCAAAGCCGCGTAGAGGCCGATCGAGGAATGCCCCTTGGATAGAATGAAGCGATCGCGATCTGCGTCGCGGGGTTGGGCCGGGTCGATGTTTAGCTCGGCGAAGTACAGAGCGATGAGTATCTCGGCCGCAGACATAGGGCCGCCCAAGTGGCCGGCTCCAGCGTGGTGTACCGACTCGACGACTAGGCGGCGCAATTGGATGGCATAGCGCTTTAGCTCGGCGTGGCGCTCGCGCGTCAGGCTCATAGAAGGTCTCCTTTTTGCGGCTCGTTAAGGTAGGAACCGGCGTGGCGTTAGTCCAGCCACGGAGGCGCAATGCCAAAGGCTTGGCCACACTCGGCTAGGCGTTCGATATCCTCTAATCCGATGGGTAGGCCGTCGCGCGCGTACGCTTCCTCATTGCGGTGTTCGGGCGTGCCGGGTAGAGTGACTTCGTCGTACCCGCGCAGCGGGATCATCTGCTCGCTCGCTAGACGCACCAGTTCATCGACACCGTGGCGCACTTGCGGAGCGGGTGCGAAGAGGCCCAAGTCGAGAACGAGGATTAAGCTGCCCATGCGCGCTGCCGGCCATTGCGCGGCGATCTCGCGGTCGCGGTCGCCACCCTGGCCAACAAAAGCCCCACCGAGCAGGGTGGCGACTGCGGTGTAGCCCATGGACTTGAAGAAGGCTGCTGGGATCAGCTCTTCAATGGCTTCGATCTGCTCACCGCGTTGGTAGTCGGCGAGGATACAGGTGGCTACGTCGAGTACTACAGGTGGTCCGTCTTGTCCAGGCAGGCCAAAGCACAAGGGCGGGTTGCCATAGTGGGCGGCGCGCTTGCCGTCGTTGCTAGGGTAGTACTGGGGATAAGCCGCTTGCACCGAGAAGCCCACGCAGTTTTCCGCCATGGCGCGGCGCACGTAGTGTCCCGCTGAGCCGTAGTGTCCAATGTGGCAGGCCGCGCCGATGGCGAGACCCTTTTCCTTGGCCTTGGCGATGGCGCGTTCCGCGGCTAGCATGGTCGGCGCGTACCCGAGACCGCCATCGCCATCGACAAAGACGTGGGTGTCGCTTTCGCGCAGGATGCGAATGTCTGGGTCGGGGTTGGCTTTTTTGTCGCGGAGCGTGCAGCAATACCCGTACAGGGCGCGGGTGCCGTGCGAGCGCACGCCGCGCAAGTCCGAATTGGTCAGCAGGTCGGCCAACTGCGCGGCGTGTGCGGCGGACATGCCAGCGGCGCGGAGGCAGGACGTGCCAAAAACTCTGAGATCGGCGGCGGCAATGCGTTTGAATTCTGTGGGAGGACGGTTCATATAAGGGACTCCTGTGGGCGTTAGGGATGATTGGTCTTGCGGGCGAGCAGGTCGGCGAGTGCTGCTCCGATTTGGTCGGGATCGCTGGCAGGAGACGCGGCTAGGGCGCGTCGGTAGAAGTGCTCGGCTTGCCGATAGCGATCCTGTGCGTCGTACAGGCGGCCTAGATAGTAACAGGTGCGGGCCAAGTCGGGATGGTCGCCCGCTTGCAGGGACAGCGCGCTGTGGTACAGGGGTGCGGCCCGTTGGTAGTGGCCTTGGAGGAACAGGGCATGGGCGCGGGCGCGGAGGTTTAGGGCATGGGCGCGTTGAGCGAAAGAATCGGCCGCGGCGCGGTAGCCCTGTGCGCGGTAGAGGTCGGCTAACTTCTGCATGGTCGCCGCGACTTCCTCATCGCCTCGGTGCATCTGTTGAAAGGCGAGGACGCGGTCGTAGAGTGGGACGGCCTTGGCTGGCCGCTGCTGGAGTCGATAGGTGTCGCCTAACTTGTCGAGCGTCAACACCTTGTCGGGATGGTCGTCCGGGAGGTCCGCTTGCCGCTCGCGCAAGTGCTGGTAGAGGCTTTCGGCCCGTGCGAGTTCGCCGCGCACGATGTGGAGCTGGGCGAGTTGATGGGCGGTGCGGCCGTAGCGCGGGTCGTCGGGGGCGAAGGTTTCAGCTAGCGTTAGGGCGTGGGCTAGGGCTTGTTCGGCCTCGGCGAAACGGCTCTGGCCGAGGGCTGTGCGTCCGGCTTGGTAGTGTTGGGACCAAGCCTCGGCGCTGGGGTCTGACTGGCTGCAAGCGAGAGTGAGGGAGAGTGGGAAAAAGAGTGTAAGCAGTGCGATCACGGAGTTCCTGTGGGTTGTTGTTGCAGAGTGTTGAGAAGTTGCTGGGTCTTAGCGCGCAGCGCCTCAGCGTCCTCACTCAGCGCTAGACTGCGGTGCAACGCCTGTTCGGCCGCGATGCGTTCCCCATTGCTGAGCAAGCCCAAGCCGAGGAGGTACCAGCCCTCGGCGTCGTCTGGGCGCACTGCAACCGCTCGGCGGCAGTAGGCGATGGCCTCGTCGTAGCGTCTGAGTTGGCCGACGATGTGGCCGGCGTTGAGCAAGGCGGGAAAGTACTCTGGATCTTGGTCGAGAGCGACCCGCAAGTAGCGCAGCGCAGCTTCGGGTTGTTGCAGCTTCAGGAGGTCGCCGGCGAGACGGTTGAGCAGAGCGAGATCCCCCGGGCGCAGGACGACGGCCCGGTCGAATTTGTTCTCGGCTTGGGTAAAGTACCCGTGCTGGACGAAGAACAGGCCGAGATTGTAGTGGTGGGCGGCTTCTTCGGGCGCGTTGAGGATGGCTGCGCGCAGTCGCTTGATCTCCTTGCCGCTGAGTGCTTGCAGGTGCGTAAAACTCGTTAGGGCCTGCTGCGCCAAGGTGTCGCGGCCGGTCTTGCGGGCGAGGGTGGCGAGGCGATAGAAAGCGTCGGCAAAGCCGATGTCGAGCAAGGTGGCGCGCTGAAAGGCCTCCAAGGCATCGGCTTGTCGGCCTTCGGCCGCAAGGCTTTGACCGAGGTAGTAGTAGAGCGTGGCGTCGTCGGGGAACAGGCGCAGGGCTTCGAGCAGCTCGCGAGTGGCCTCGGCGTAGCGGCCCGTAGCCAAGTACAGCTCACCCAAGCGTCGGCGCACTGGCGAGTTGTCGGGATTGAGTTGGACGGCGCGCTGGAGATAGGTATCGGCGCGATCGTACTGGCCCAGCTTGGTGTAGATCCCGCCGAGGTTCACAAAGCCCATGGCGAAATCGGGTTTGAGGCGGACGGTTGTTTCGAGGGATTCTATGGCCAGTGCGTAGCGGCCCTGAGCCGCATGGGACGAGGCCAGCACATTGTGGAGGTCGGCGTTCGTCGAGTCGCGGACTAGCCCGGCGCGGGCGGCTGCGGCCGCTTCTTCAAAGCGGGTCGCCGCAAAGTGAGCACGGGCGCGGGCGAGGTGATCGACTGGATCCAGTGTTGGTACTGGCTCGGAGGCACAGGAGGCGAGCGCGAATGCCGCGCAGAGCAGTGGCCACGCCATTTCAGGGCTGCTCGGCAAAGCGGTGGAAGCGGTCGATTTCCAGATCCGCGTACACTTGCTGTGTGCCGGTGGGCCAGCGGATTGCGAGAGTATCGACGCGGGTTCGCGTCCCCAAGCCGAGGGTCGGGGATAAGCTGTTGGACGACCCAAATCCCGGACCGCTGCTGATTTCCACGACCCCGAGCAGATCTTGGGCGCGCAGGCGCAACTGTGCACCGATGGCCTGAGGTCCTAAATCCACGCCGAGGAAATGGTTGTGGTGGCCCTCGTTGCGGTACAGGCTGTTGGCCCACAGGTCGCCTGGGTAGTGGCCGCCGACCGCGGTATAGAGGTCGAGATCGCCGTCGAGGTCGTAGTCGGCAAAACCCACGCCGTGTCCCTTGCCTGGGTTGCCGACGCCGGCCGCGGCCGTGATGTCGGCGAAGCGGTCGCCGCGATTGTGGAACAGCGTATTGGGTTCAAAGCGCGCCATTATGGGGCCGCCGTTGGTCAGGTAGATGTCGATTAGACCGTCGTAGTCCACATCGCCATAGCCCGCGCCCATCGAGCCAAAGGAGCGCGCCAGCCCTTGCTGAGGGGCGATGTCGCGGAAGGTCGTCCCGTCGTTGCGGTACAGATAGGCGCGGGTCGGGCGCAAGGCCAGCCCCGTGACCTGCGACTGCACGATGTCTTCGTAGAAGTTCATGGCCGAGACGAAAAGGTCTCTGTCGCCATCGCCGTCGCTGTCTATAAAAAATCCCACGTAGCTGCCCGCGCTCGGTTTGGCCACGCCGGCCTCGGCAGTGACATCGCTGAAGTAGTTTCCGTCGTTGCGGTATAGATGATTAGGGGCGGCCACGTCAATGGCGTAGAGGTCGCTGTCGCCGTCGCCGTCGTAATCGCCGCAGGTCACGCCGAGGGTTTTGCCGCGATAGGCCACGCCGGCCTGTGCGCCGCGGTCGGTAAAGGTGCCGTCTCCTTGGTTGTGGTACAGGCGGTTGGGCAGTCCGCTGCCGGTGATGCCCGAGGCCACGTACAGATCCGGCAGGCCGTCGTTGTCGTAGTCGGTCCAGACGGCCATGAAGCTGTCGTCCGCGCCGGCGACTCCGGCTTGGGGAGCGACATCGCGAAAGGTTCCATCGCCTTGATTGCGGTAGAGCGAGTTGGGCGCGAGACCTTCCCAGGCTTCGCGGGTGGTAAAGAGGTCTGGGCGTCCGTCGCCATCGTAGTCTGCGGCAATGGCCGCCCAGCCGCCGCGCGGGTCTGCGAGGTCGGCTGCGGCCGATACGTCGGCAAAGCGGCCGTTGCCGTCGTTGCGGTAGAGTGCGTGTAGGGTTTGGATGCCCGCGGCGAAGATATCCGGGTCGCCGTCACTGTCGTAGTCGAGCCACGCCACGCCGCGCCCCCGATCTCGCTTGCCGACGCCGGTTGCTGCGGCCACATCGGTAAAGCGCACCGGTGACGCCTCAGCCAGCGGTGCCAAGCCGATCTGATAGGCCGGTTCGAGATCGCCGGGGTAGGTGCCATAGGCCTCGATATAGGCCAGCCGCAGGTTCCACTGGCGCACGGTGCGCTGCGGCGAAGCTGGAGGCAGGACGTCAATGGCGCGCTTGTACGCGGCGACGGCCTCGGGGTACTGGCGTAAGTGATGGTGGGCCGCGCCCAAGAGGAAGGAGAGATACACGTCGTCCGGCCGCTCGGCGAGCAAGCTGTCGAGACGGACGGCAGAACCAGCAAAATCACCCAAGCGCAAAAGCGAGGCAGCCTTGCCAGAGCGCGCTCGGTAGTGCCTGGGATCGAGGGCGAGGATGGCTTCGTACTGAGCGAGTGCTCCTGCGGCGTCGGGTTGGTCTTGCGTCATCAGGAGGTCGGCGTATGCCATGCAGGCGACCGCATTACCGGGGAAGGCCGCTACGAGAGAATCGAAAAGCGCGCGCGCCTCGGCTTGACGTCCAAGTTTATTGAGTGTTTGGGCCAACTGCAACCGGGCCTCGATGCGCTCGGGCGCGATCCTCTGTGCTCGGGAGAGCGGAGCCAAGGCTTGTTGGTAACGCCTTTGCCGCAAATAGATTTCCCCGAGCGCGAGCGCGGCCTCGTAGTGCAGAGTATCGCGCCGGACTAGTGCTTCGAGCACGTGGGCGGCGGTGTCCAAACGGCCGGCCGCTAAGTGTTGGCGGGCCTGTTCGTAGCGCTGCGCGCTCTGCGCGGGAAGGGGTGGCTCGGAGGTGCAGCCCAACAAGGCGGCGAGCGCAATGCCTAGGCGCGTTGGCGTCTTTGACAGTGGATACATTTTGCAACGCATAGTGTACGAACTGAGGGGAGAATTGGCGAGTGGCGGCGGCGCAAAACGGTTGATTCGCGTCGCATTGTGTCCTATACTTTTGCCGAACGAAAATTTTGCGGAGGTACGCGCAATGAAGCAATGGACATGGTTGGCTCTAGCTGGTCTCTTGATGACCCTGAGTTGCGGTTCGGAGGAAACCGTTCAACCCTCGCCCGATTACGCCGATGCTTGGGTTGGCGAATACGAAGGTACCGGGAATTTCGCCCTATCCAATGGCGTCAGTGGGGAAGACCGCCCTGTTACAATAAGCATTGTACGGGTCACCCCTAAGGAAGTCACCGTGACTGCCCAGTTGATTTATGGCGAAGGCCGCAACGATTTCATTCAGGCAATCGACATCCTCCAGCCCGACGATGCCGAGCAGATCACCTTGGAGGTGCGCTACCTCAATGCTAAGACGGTTTATGCCTTCACCCAAGAAGAAGGCACGATCACCGGCTCCATCGCGACGAGTTCGCTCCGGCTCGGAGGAACTTGGGGCCAAGATCAGATCATGACCGAGCTAGAGGTCGTCCGGCAGTAGTGTACAAGAATCCCATGGCTGACAGGACAGTGAAAGCCCCCCCTGAGAGCTAGTGCTGCACCATCGCTTCTTTTACATAGGAGCAGTCGCGCTGGCGATTGCTCTCGGCTTGGGTGGCTCGTACTGGTATTCGCAGTACCGGGCAAACGCAGCGCAAAAAGCCGTCGAGCAAGGCGATCGCTTGCGCGCCCAAGGCCAGATGGACGAAGCAGCCCGCTACTACCAGCAGGCCATCGAGCTGGATCCAGACCTCGCCCAAGCCCGTAGCAATTTAGGCGTGACGCACGCGGCGCTGGAGCGCTTTGACGAGGCAATCCCCCACTTCGAACAGGCACTGGCGCTGGCCCCCGGTCACTTTGAGGCGCGGATTGGCCTTGCTATTTCGCTCGACGGGTTGGGCCATTTTTTGGTCGCAGAGGACAGCTACAAGAAGGCGCTGGCGCTGCGGCCCGACTTTGGGGCGGTGTACTACAACCTCGGTTATCTCTACCAGCAACAGGGCCTTTACGCAGAAGCCACCGCTCAGTACGAGGAAGCCGTGCGCTTGGTGCCGAATTTCTTGCAAGCTCGGGCCAACTTGGGGTGGGTCTATCACTTGCAGCACCGTCCGGGTGAAGCCATTGCCGAGTACCAGCGCGTCCTCGCTGATCACCCAGACGAAGGGCCGGTGTACGCGCGCTTGGGCGAGAGCTACATGGCCTTGAGCCAATACGAAGAGGCGAGGACAGCCTATCGGCGAGCGGTAGAACTTGGAGTCGAGACGGCGAGCGCGTTTTACGACCTCGGCGTTATCAGCGAGCAGGAAGGCAAGCTCGAAGCGGCGCGGAGTTACTTTCACCAAGCCCTGCTCAAAAATGCGGCCCACGCTGATTCCTATCACCGCTTGGGTGCGGTGACGGCCAAGTTAGGGCATGAGGAACAGGCGGCCACCTACTACTTGGAGGCCATAAAGCGCGACTCCGGCCACGCTGGTGCCCACTACAGCTTGGCCCAACTCTACCTCAAGCAGGGCCGCAGCGACGAGGGCCGCGAGCTAATGCAGGACTTTGCCAAGCTCAAAGAATACGAGGGACGGCTCGCCAGCCTCAAGCGGGCTGTGAGCCGGTCGCCGCGTGCCCCGGAGGCCACCTACAACTTGGGGATGCTCCACCTAGAGTTTGGTTACGTCAACAAGGCCGCCGCGGTTTTTGAGCAGCTCCTCAAACTCCATCCCGACTTCTCAGCCGCGCAAGAGCGGCTCACCGAAATCGAGCAAGTACGGGCTGCGCACAGCGCGGGTTGAGAATCAAAAAGGATTCGCGCCTAGTTCTAGGAGGGCGTGCCCCTGCCCTTGGCGGACGACCAAGAGCTTGTTGGCGGGCACGTTCTCGATCGCGTAGGTGCTGCCGTTGGGGTAGGTGATTTCGACGCGGTCGACGGCCTGCGCTGCACCCAAGCCGAAGTGGACGCGCAAATCGCTGTGTGAAAGGTAGCTGGCCGCGCCGTTGACCGTGCGCCACTGGCGCTTGCCAGCCACTTGCACGCTGATGCGAGTGCCGACTCCATCGCGATTGTCTTCGCGGCCAAAGACTTGCACCACGAGATAGTTTCCTGTATTCCCCTCATCGTTGCGCAACAGAGTCGGCGCGTCATTTAGCTCGACGACGAAGAGGTCGATATCGCCGTCGTCGTCGTAATCGCCAAAGCTGGTGCCACGGCTGACTTTGGCCTTCGCTAACCCGGGTCCGGCTGACACTGGGACGAAGCGACCGCCACCCTCGTTGCGAAAGAGCTGATTGGGCTGGCGGTAGGTGGTACCGGTTTCTGCTTGGTCCACCTGCGGATATACGTGGCCATTGGCGACGAAGAGGTCGAGGCGGCCGTCGTTGTCGTAGTCGAAAAAGCGCGTTCCCCAACCCAACAACTCTACCGTCGGTGCGGCGAGGCCAGCCGTAGTTGTGACATCGGAGAACCGCGCGCCACCTTCGTTGCGGTAGAGCGTATTGGTCTCGGTAAAAAAGTGGGTCACGTACAGGTCTGGATCGCCGTCTTGATCGTAGTCGCCAAAGTCCACGCCCATGCCGGCTTCGACATCTCCGTCGCCGTTGTACGCCACGCCTGAGATGAGGGCGACGTCTTGGAAGGTGCCGTCGCCTTGGTTTTGGAAGAGCACGTTGGGGGTCTCGTCGTTGGCGACAAAGAGGTCGCTATCGCCATCGGAATCGTAATCGGCCGGTACCACGCCCAAGCCGTAATAGCGGTTGGCAGTTGCCACGCCGGATGCTTGAGTGACGTCGGTAAACGCGCCGTCACCTTCGTTGCGGTAGAGCACATCCGGCGCGCCGACTAGGCCTTTGGGACCGCAATAGACGCGGAGGCCGCCGAAAAAGGTGCAGAGCCGTGGCTCAGCCGGTAGGTGCTCGGCATCGAAGACGACGTAGTTGGCCACGTAGAGATCGAGGTCGCCGTCGCGGTCGTAGTCGAAAAAGGCCGCGCTGGCACTGTATTGATCGCCGCCAACGCCCGCTTTTAGGGTCGCATCGGCAAAGCGGTCACTGCCGCGATTGTGGTAGAGCACGTTGGCTCCGTAGTTGGTCGCGTAGAGGTCTGGGCGGCCGTCGTTGTCGATGTCGCCCACGGCTACGCCACCGCCCCAACCGGCGTCGCCGACCTCAGCTTCTCGCGTGATTTCCACAAAAGTGCCGTCGCCTTCGTTGCGGTAGAGCGCGTTGCCCGGCCCCGAGCGATCGCGATACGTGGCAAAGGTGGCCCCGTTGACTATGTAGAGGTCGAGGTCACCGTCGGAGTCGTGGTCGAAGAAGGCTGCGCCGCTGCCGTGGGACTCTAGGATGTAGTGCTTTTCTTGCCCGCCAAAGACATTGCGGTAGGTGATGCCAGCGGCAGCGGTTTGGTCGCTAAATCGGGGCTGGGCACGCAGGGGGAGGGCACATAGCAGCGCGGCGCAAAACAGCAGAAAGACGCACAAATTAGGGGGCGACCGCGTAGTTCAGGCCCGTGAGCAGTTGCAATGCCTCTTTAGCAGCCTCGTGGTCGGGGCCTTCGCGCTCGGCGAACATGCGCTCTAGCGGGGCCACGGCTGTGGTATCGCCGATGCGGCCGAGGGTGCGGGCGCTCTCCACGCGGACCCAGATGTTGTCGTCGGTCAAGGCGAGGCACAGCGCGTCGAGGGCGCGGTGAGTTCGATGGTGCCCCAATAGTTGCGCGGCGATGTAGCGCACAGTATCGTCGCGGTCGCGGAGCGCGGCGAGGGCCGCAGCTTCGGCCGCCGGCGTCCACAGAAACTGCAGTGCGGCGAGGGCCTGTCGGCGCACCGAGGGAACAGTATCCGCCAAGGCGCGCACCAACAAGGGCACGGCCGTGGTGTCGCGGAGGTTGCCCAAGCTCCAAGCTGCCGCTCCGCGCACACCTGGGACTGAGTCATCGGCGAGGACGCTAGCTAAGGTTGCGTGGAGGCGGGGATCGTCGAGCTGGCCGAGGGCGCGGACAGCCTGTTCGCGGACATGGCGATTTTCATCGCGGAGAAGCGATTTGAGGAAGGGGGAGGCGCGCCGGTCGCCGATTTGGCCGAGGATTTGCGCGGCAATGTAGCGCAGGCTATCGCCGCCGCCGTTCGCGCGATCCATCAAAGGCTCGACGGCCGCGCCGCCTAGTTGCACTAAGGCGTGGCTGGCATCGAGGCGGACTTGACGCCGCGAATCGTCGAGCTGGTCAATGTAGTACTCGGCCTGTTGTGCGGCGCAACTCAATAGGCTGACGCAGAGACTTGCTAGGGCGAGTTTGGACATGGTGGGAACTTAAGTAAAAGCAGGTGTCAGGGATTGGAAACCTGACACCTGCTTTGGGTTTAGCTTTGCAGTGAAGCCTAGTTGACCATCTGCATGAGGCGTTGGGTGATTGACCCTTCCTGTGTCAGGGCGTATATGATGATGTTAACCGCCAACTGTAGCTGACGAGTCGAGTCCCCGCCGCGTCCATCGTTTTGCCAGCCCCAACCGCCATCGCCAGGCGTGACGCCCGCCAGCCTGCCTTTGATGTAATAGCCGCGCAGATAGTTCCAGGGCCTGACACCCAATTTGCCCTGCCCTAGTGAGGGGCTATAGCCGAAAGGCATGCCCCCACTCAGGTCGAAGAAGGAGGTATAGACGGGGTGATCCTCCGGTAGGCGCTCGGACCAGAAATCCTTGCCTTGGATTAGACCGCCGTACTTTTCCAGTGCTTCACCGTTGATCCCGCTGAGCATAAAGCCACCCGACATTAGGTACTGGGCCAAGTTGGCCATTTCGGAGTCATTAGGGGCACCTTGGGGCTCGACGATGACGGGTACTTCCATCAGGCGCGGGTCGTCGAACGTGATAAAGCCGAGAAACTCGGCCTTGAGACCGGTGTACTCATTGAGTACGTCGCGGATTCTATCGATGGTTCTAACGCGGAGTGTGACCGTTCCGTAGCCGGAGGTACCGCCAGCCAGGGCCCGCGAGGACATGACTTGGGCCAGCTTGACAAAGCCCTTGATAGCCTGCTTGTCCGTGGCGTCTTGGACGACGATGGCGCGGTAGCGACCGGTGTCCATGTTGTTGACGTCGAGCATCTCTAGGCCCATGTCGATTTTGTGCTCAGAGGTGCGGGTACTGGTCACGGCCGTTGCCGTCAGCTTGGGCTCTATGGTCATACCGCTCATCGTGCTGAAGGCAGATTGCCCTGACAGGCGAATCCCCGAACCACCGACGCCGGCGATTAGATTGCGGGTGTTGAACGAGGCCGTGGCCTGTACTTGATCCATGCGCGCTTGCGCTAGCTGGACTTCGCGGCGCGCGAGCTGACGCTTGGGCTGGGGGATTTTGCGCAGCTCTAGCGGCTTGGTCAGGCGCGGCTCGCGCTTGATGAATTTGGTCGTCATGGGCCGTGGTGCCTTCTTCTCCTCCGCCTTAAAGGGGTTGATCGCAACGACGATGAGTACGAGGGCCGCAGCAGCGGCCAGGGTGAGAAAAAAGCCCCGGCGCAGGCGACGGACCAGAATGTCGAGATCGAAGTCCTGAGTGGGCGAAGCAAAGCGCGTGGAGACCCATTTCTTACTCATAGTGACCTCCTCGAAGGGCGTTTAGGGGAAATGACACGGTCTTGGACCTGTAGGCCATCTCCGCGTTTTTTGAGCTTCTTGTCGAGTTTTCGCAGCCGAGCGATGGCCGTGGTGGAATCCACGTCAACCACCTCTATTTGTCCTACTTTCTGCTGCGATGGCCTAGGCCGCCACACGTCGAACCGCATTCGCTTCGTCAGCCCGTGCTGAGCACCGATGTTTAGCTGGACGTGTGGTTTGCCTTTCCGTTCGGGCAATAGGGCTACTATGCGGCCCTCTAGCGGCAAATTCGCGTCTAGGTCGGGCGCTAGATTGTCCGCTAGTCCCTTTAACACCCCCCGGGCAACGGCGAGGTCGCTGCTGGGCTTGGAGATGAACCAACGCTCAGCGACGTTCAGTGCGCGTTCGGTAGCCGGATCAGCCATTTGCAAGCGGAGAAGATCGGCTAGGAAAGCCCGCGTTAAACCAGGATGTGACGCGCCTGGATACTTCCAAGTGTTATAAAGGAATAGCTGTTCGTCATAAGGTATCACGGCTGAGGAGTCGCGCAAGTCCGACCAGAAGATTTTGTCGCGGTGCGGATCCTCCAACTTGACTTCGAGTTGACAGACGATGGAGGGCAGTGAAATCACCGTGTAAGACTGGTCTTCGCTTGGTCCTCCATCGTCTAATAGGCCCAAATTTTCGTAGTAATGAATGACTTGGTTGTGGTATGTTTTATGGGCTTTGTTGAGAATGAAATGGGCGATGTAATCGATGGATTTTTTTCCGTGATATGTGGGATCGCGAGCCTCGCGGATGCTCCGCAAGGGCACGACGCGAATGCGGCCCAAGTCGGTAAAGATGTCTTTGATCGCGCGCTCGATTTCTCGCATCAGGCGGGGGTGTTGCTCGGCGAGGTGGACGGGCAAGATTTCTTGATCAACGAGATCGGTAAAGACCAAGCCGATGGTGTAGATGTGCGGCTGGGCGTTGGCCGGCTGGCCTCCGAGTACGAGGGCCAATCCAATGAGGAAGAGATATTTCACGAGATTAAAGCAGACTTCGGTCGCAGTGGAAAACCTGTGGTTGCCTGTATCTTAATGTATAATTTAGGTGATTTCGTAGAGCAACTTTTTTCTTGACAGCCTTTTGAAGGGCATTTATTATGAATCGTTCATTTGAACTTTTTCGTCCACTTCTCTTACAGCTAAGGAGATGCAGCAATGAAGAAGTCGACCCTTTTAGCCGCGGCCGCGGCTCTCTGCGTTACGACGCTGGCGAATGCCCAGCCGCCTATACGCTACTTTGATTTACCCAAGTTTACCCAAGCTCCCACACTCGACGGCGACCGCGCAACTGTTGCCGACGAATGGGCTGGCGCGCTAGAATTCGACTGCTCGCCGAGCCAGATTCAGCTCGACGGTCAAGAGTTTGGCTGGCGCGATCAGGCGAACGAGTCCTCCGAAGTAAGCACCAACCAGCTCAATGAGAACGGCGAGACCGAAGTAGCTGGCGAAGGCCGCACCGACGCCGATGTCTCTTCGGTGATCTTGCAGGCGTGGGATGACGATGCCTTGTACTACATCACCGAGGTTAGCGATAACGTCCGCGACACCGAGGGTGGCGGCGAGGCACGGGCTTGGTGGGAGCGCGACTCCATGTCTCTCTACCTCGACATGAACAACGAAGATCACCCAGGTGGCGACCCGACTGGCGAGTACGTCAACCTGAATGTGGTCAACTTTATGGCCGTGCCCTTCGGCTCGAACGAACTGTCCGTCTGCTACATCACCACCGTGCAGAACCAGCGCGTGGATGTCCACGATCCCGATGCAATTGAGGGGTTTGAGTACGGTTTCCGCGACGCCGGTGACGAGTTTGGCGACGAAGGCGACGCCGACTACGTGATTGAGGGTCGGATGGAGTGGGACACTTTCCTGCGCAACGGTAACCTCTTTGAAGCCCCTACGAGCGGCTCGGAGATGGGCTTCACTTGGCTGTTGGTTGACGCCGATGGCGAAGATGCATATGGCGGCCAGATCCAGTGCGTAGCTTGGGCGGGCGGCAACCAGTCCGAGTTCGCCAACTGGGTCTTCGTGGATACGCCGGCTGGTCCGTCTGGCACCGCGGTCGAAGAAGATTCCTGGGGCCGCGTAAAGGAGACCTTCGTCCAATAGTCAATGACTTCTGGATAGGTTACGACAAAATACGGGAAGTGGGCTTGACGCCTGCTTCCCGTTTTTTTTTCTTGACCCGCGCGCTTTGGCAAATATATGTTTTCGCCCAATACCCAATACTTAAGTGACCCGCGAGGGGTTTTCATGCTGTGTTTTCTAAAATGCCGCGTTGTCAAGCGCTGGGTGGTCTTGTCCGCGCTGGTTTGCGCTGGCCTGTACGCACCGGCAGAGGCGCAGCGCCACCCCGAATCTGCTGGCCCGCTGCCCTATTACGATCCTTCTCCCGGCACGCCGAAAGACCCGCCGTGGAAAAAGCGCCCCGCTTTTATTCGCGGTCCTCAAGACCGCTATGACCGAGGGTTGGGGCGGGCTTTTCTCAACACCGCAGTCAGCGTTCCCTATCTCAATTACGCCGACGAAAAGTACATTGCTTACTACCGCGAGACCGTTGCTTGGGCCACCCCGTCGGGCCGTCCTCTGAGCGCCCGCAACGTGGGTTGGGACCGGATGGGCAACTACATGGGGGGCGGCTATCAGCGGCTTCTGACGATAGAAGAGTCGCGCAGTGGCAATGACTTTAGTGGGCATAGCTATATTGACCACAAGTATCGGTCATTTCGGATCGGCCACTATACTCACAAGGATTTGCACTGGACCGCCACGTTAGGTAACGTGGGCACACGAGGCGGTGCTACGGATGTGCGCACCATCTTCACGCCGCTCACGCTAGTCAACAGCAAGATGAGTGCGCTGCGCATGGACATCAACTACAAGGAGCGCGACCGGGCGACTCTGCTCTACTCGCGCGGCGGCGACCACTCCGGTGCCCAGTTGTTCTCCAAATGGGCGATTGGCCAAGAAGGCGACGACGCTTGGGACAACTCACCGGTGATACTTTTTGGCGGCCACTGGCAGCACGAAGTGGGCCGCTTCGCCAGCGTTGGCGGTACGCTAATCAACCAGATTATGAGTTCGCCAGATTTGTCGCGCACTAGCGCTTGGCGCGGCGATTTGCCCTATCAGATGCTCGGTCCCAAGACCATCCGCGTCTTCGTGGCCGACGACTCGCCCGATAACGCGCGGGCCAACGCCATTGTCTATGGCGTGGATATCGTCATTGAAGGCGAGCGCAACACAGAGCCGGTGCGCCTGACTAGCCTCGACGATGATCCAGACTATGATCCAATGCTAGAAGCCGGGCCACCCGAAGGCGGTGCCGTCCTCGCTGGCGGTGGGCTCGAGGCCGAGGGCAAAGTGCCGGTGGTTTACACCTTCGTCCTTCCGGCGGACGTGACCATGCGCTCGACGCGTTTTGTCGCCGATGTGGCTGGCGACTACCGGATCGGCGTCAGCCAGACCCACGACTTCTTCAATATTGATCGCCGAGGCACCGCGGCTATCACTGAGGTGGCTTGGCCAGCTCCCATTGCCAGCGCTGGTGAGCGGGCCATACGGCGTCCGTTCAAATGGTACACAGACGAGGACGAAGAACTGTACTACACCATCGTCCGCGCCGATGGCAGCGACGGGACTGGTGCCAATCGACGGATGGTCTCCTTTGACTACGGCATTCCCACCGGGCAGAGCTTGGCCTCGATCAACTATCAGGTCGATCTGGTGGGGCTGGAAGTCAGCGGCGAGATGGCGCACAATCTGCAGAATTTCATGTTCCCAATTGGCAATAACGAAGGCCAGCGCAGCAACGAGCGCGCCTTTGCGTGGTGGGTCAAGGGCATCAAGAACGTCGCCGGTGGATTAGCGCTGGGCGGCGAGATATACCGCATGGAGCCTAATTACGGCGGCGGCTACGATAGCTATCGCGGCGGCATGGCCTTCCATTACGATGGGCAGCCTGCTCCCGGCGGCAGAATATCTACAGTTACCGAGGAATATCCCATCCACGAGGACAACGACGATCACGACCGTTTCCCCGACGACCACGTTAGTGATACAGCCGTTGCCGAACCACGCACGCTGTATCCAGGATTTCCCAATGCCCAAGTGTACCCCGGCCTCGACGAGAACGTCGATAATATCCCGGACGTGGACCGCAACGAGAACTTCATTGTTGACTGGGAAGAGGCCTTTCTGACCTACGATTCGGAGCCGCCCGAATTTGTCTATGGCATTGACTTCAACAACAACAACGTGCCCGATTTCCGCGAGAACGACGATAAGCCGGACTATCCCTATCCGCGCGACCAAAAGGGCCGGCACATTTTCCTTCGCTACGACCGCTTGGGACGCTGGGGTGAGTTCGTCAGCATAGGCAGCTACGACAACCGTCAGATTGCCGGCCCGGGCAAGTCCGAGGGGATGTACTTCCGCTACGCCTATGAGGTGGAAAAGCGCGGCGTTGGTGCACTGCAGCTTAACTTCGACGCCAAGCAGGTCAAAGACGACATCCCGGATCACACCTATGTGTACCGAGTGCCCATTGACGATGTCGAGGCCATTAGCTGGTTTAACGAGCCGGACGGCCCGCCCGAGCGCGCGGGCTTTTGGCGGCCAGCGACGCCGGACGAGCTGTTAATGCGCGACAGCTTTGTGCATCTCTTCTTTTTTGACAGCACTTATCAGGGCTTCCACGGATTCAACATTGAAAACGGCTTACTGTGGCAGCGCAATAGCCAAGCCGAAATTGAGCTTGAAGACGGCAGCGGGCTGTTGCAGCCCCAAGACGTGCGCTCGCGTTTTTCCATTGTCAACAAGATCGACTACACCCATAGCTGGGGAGCCTTCAGCGTCACGCCTAAGTTGAAGCATCGGACGATCTTTGAGCAGGTTGACAGCGAAGAGGTGCCGAGGAAATCGTACAGCGACTTCATCCCCATCGTAATGGGGCGGTACCAGCTCACGCCCAAGACTAGCTTCCAGCTAGGCGTACAGGGGCTACCCTTGCTGCCGTTTAAGCACTGGGATCGCGCCTTTGAGGATGGGACGTTCAGCCAGACCGATTATATGGCCATGCTGAGCATCACCGCAGACTACTTTGGCATCCGCGACAATTCGATATTCTTCGGCTATCAGCGCACGCGGCGGGACTTTAGCCATGCAGGGCGTCCCGATTCCAAGCAGGGCATCCTCTTCGTCGAGTTGATATCCCCCTTCTAAGGATGCGAATACACATGAGACTCATCGCAAAACACATTCGCGTCCTCCTGTGCTTGGCATTGGCCACCGGGGGGTGCGCTACTCTCAGATCCCTCGAATCGCATGCGCAGCGAGAGTACGTCATTGAGCTGGAGCCGGTCCTACCTGATGGGGATATCTATTACATTGATCCGATCGACAGCTCGGTCGTGTGGAGCGAGCAAGGGGTACAAGTCAAGGTCAAGTTCTACGACGATGCCATGCTCGACTCCGAATACGATGTCCGCTTCACGCCTTATACACTCACGGGAGTCGAAATTCCCGGCCTGGACTATACGCCGCCTCTGTGGACCGTTTTTGAAGTGACTGTAATCAACCGCACGCGAGAGCGGGTGGAGCTAGATCCCACGCAGACTATTCTGCGCTTGGACGATGGTCGCCGCTTGCTTTGCCGCCAAGGGGCGGGAGGCTGGTACGACAAGGACGAGTTTTTCGACTATTCCTATCTGAAGTGGGGAGGTCAAGAAGGCAATGTACGCTATCACGCCAACCTAGACCGCAACCCGATCTGGTCCAAGAGCGAGTACTACCGGGAAAAGCCCGTGCGCAAAGGCTCCAGATACAGCGGCAAGTTGACCTTTCCTCCGCTGCCCGCAGAGACCAAGTCATTTACTCTCGAAGTAACTGACTTCATTCTGGCCTTTGATCGATTTGAAGTAGGGTACGGCAATCCAGTGGAATTTACCGACCTGAAATTCCACTTCAATGTCGATCACGGAGTGCATTGGGTGGAGAATAAGGAATGAAAAAGATGGTGAAATACCTCGGGGTGATGCTGCTTGTCGGTTCTGTGGCCTGTACTTTGAAATACGAGGCACTCAAGGATACCAGTTTGCCCAACCCACCGACGACGCCGATCAAAATATACGTCAAGGAATTCCCGGTCGAGAGCAAGGCTAATGTAGTCGATCCGAGGATGGCCACTTCGGCCACTGACCAGTCAACTCAGTATGTCACGAACGCTCTTGCCAGCCATGGAAATAAACTGGTGCAGATTTCTCGCCCTTCGCGAATCGAGGATTTGTCTAAGGCCTTGTTGCACGAACTCCGCAGGGACAAGGTGCGGATCTTAACGCAGACGGACCGGGTCGAGGTGCTAGACGAAGACAGCGTGCGGCAAGTGGACAACCCCTTTACTCTGGTGTCAGCAGAGTCAGACGAAGCCGACTTGGAAATTAGCGGCACGGCTCTGATTACCAGTCAGCGGGTGCGCAAAGTATTCTCCCCGCAAACGCAAAGAGTGCAGGTTGAGGTCTCCGTCAAGGATCTCAAAACCGGCAAAGTGAGCAAGAAAAATCCAGTGGATGCCGGTATTGTAATGATCTTTAACTCTAGGGAGTTGGAGGAAGCTCTCGCCATCGCCGTGATGACCAGCCTGACGCAGAAACTGCTGTTTTGAAGTGCTGAGGCTGGGCGCACTCTTGCTCTTGCTTGAATTCAGTCCATGCCGTGCTGAATTAAAGACTTGGGTAGTGGACACGGTCGATACATTTGCCTTGGGAACGACCCAAGGTGTACAGGTGCATTCAGATAGCCTCGTCATCTTGGCGCATTTGGACGAGAATATAAATGTGGCCTTAGGACGATCAGTGACAGACGATTTTGACAAGCCTGTGCCGCTAACCGACGGCGCGATTGACCTCGTGCGGAGCGAGTGGATCTCGGGCACCAATCACGTGTTCGACAAGCAGTTTACTGTCGATCTAGGGCTGGACCGGGCGATCAAGCGCGTGCGATTGCTAGCCGGTGAGACGGCGCTGAACCAGCCCGAGTATTTCGTGCGTGGGTACAGGCTCGAAACAGCTTCCCAAGTGGCACCGCAAGTTTGGCATCTGTTGGCGGAACAGCCGGACAATTTCGTCCTCAATGTAGATACCAGCGCAGATTCTACTTGGGCCGCGACCGACGAGCGCGGAGAGGCAATCCCGCGTGCGGGTCGCTTCGTGCGGTTGACAATAATCCGCCAAGACCGCAGCAACTGGGTCGCCATCGGCGAAATTGAGGTGTTTGGTGTGGGCTACGTTAGCGAAGGCTTCATAGAGGATAGCTTCGCTCCGCCTACCCCGGTCAACGTGGGGCTGATCCGCTGGCAAGTAGAGCGTCCGGAGCGCACGGGCATTGAGTTGCAGGTGCGCGGAACTACCGCAGAGAGTGCAGAAAAGCCTTGGGGAAGCATTGCGGTGCATACGGACGGGGAATTTTTCTACAGTGAGGATGAGCCGGTCGCGCAGTTGGCGTACCGGGCTCGTCTGACGAACTCGGCCCCCTTTGTCAGCCCGGTGCTCGAGCGCATTGCCATTGACTACGATCCCGTCTTGGTCGCCCAACAGCTCTTGGCGGAGGTCATCGTATCCGATTCACTGCGCAAGGGCGAGAAAGCGACGCTGATCTCCCGAGTGGAGATCGCGGCTGGCGTCAATGACTACGGGGTCGATCTCTTGCGCGTACAAGGCCCCTTGCTCCGCGTAGCAGCCGTGCGCGTCGATGGTCGAGAACTCGCGCCTATAGAGGATTACTCTTGGGGCCCGACGCCGGATCGGGAGGGGATACTGATAGAGCTTGCACCTAATGAGCAAATCAACGCGATGGCTACTGTCGAAATTGAGGGACAGGCGCTCTTTGTGCGCGACAAGACCACCGTGCGCTTTGAGGCTGGCAACAAGGCTCAAGGCGATAGAGATGGGTACGTGAACTGGCAGCAGGGGCAAGAAATGCCGGGTGCGACTTGGACGGTACTGGCTGCGGGAACGCCGTTGCAGCTCTTGGGCGAAGTGCAGGTAGAGCCGCGCCCGTTCTCGCCGTTTGCAGACGAATATGCGCGCTTTGCTTTCGTCGTCGGCAATATCGAAGAGGGCCGGGAAGTCGTACTGAAAATTTACAACTTGACCGGTCGGCCGGTTCGCCAATTAGCACAGACCGGAAGCGCCCGAACCTATCAGTTCGAGTGGGACGGCCGCGACGGCAGCGGTCGGGTTGTCGAGCCAGGGCTCTATCTGTATGAGGTTGGGATAGAAGGAAGCGATAAGGCGCGCCGAGGTACTTTTGTGGTGGCGTACTAGCGTCCTATTGCTAGCCTTAGTTCCCCCGGTTGGCGCTGCTTTTGAATTTGCGGCACACGGGGCTCAGAGCACGGCACTGGGTGGGGCTTTTGCCGCCAGCATTCGGACGGCTGAGGCCGTTTGGTACAATCCGGCCGGTAATGCCCAGCAGCAAAAGTGGCAGGTTGGTACGACCCACGCGTTGATTTATCCTGGGTTGGACCAAAGCCCAGCCCTAAACGGCTTGTCAATAACCGGCCCTTTGCGGGGCGGCGGCTTCCAATTGGGCCTCTCGTTTCTCGGTGCTGACGGCTGGCGGGAAGAAGTGATTGCCTTGGGCTACGGACGGCCGTTGCACGAGCGCTTCGCCCTAGGTGGCGGCTTGCGCACCAGCGCTTGGAAAGCTGGCGATCTGTCGCACCGGGCTTGGCACCTCGATGTAGGTGCAACTTGGGAAGTGGGTTTCATACACCCGAGGGCGTACCTGCGCTTGGCATTGGTTGCCAAAGGCTTAAACGGCGCGAACATCGCCGCGGGCGGCCAAGCTGCAGGTAAAGAAAAGCCGGCTGTAGTTGCGGCGGCCTTGCTCAACTTGGCAGGGCGGGAAGTCCTGTTCGACATTGAGCGCCGCGATGGGAGAATGGAGTTCAGAGTGGGGTACGAGACGCGGACGGTGAGCCTCAACGGTGCTCGGTTTCGCATGGGCGGGGCCGCAGTTGGCTCGGGTTTTGATGAGAGAGAGCTCAACGTGGGGCTTGGACACAACTATGAGCAATGGCATTTCGATTATGCTTATTCCTACCCGCTGCACCTCTCCGGTTATGGAGGCGTGCATCGGTTCAGCGTTGGGTATCGCCAACACTGAGTTAGAATGCGACTGAAAACCGAATATCTATACTTAGCATGAGGATAGCTGCCATGAGTAGTAATGCGAGAAGAAGCCTGGTGAGGACCGCACTGCTAGCGTTTGTTGGGCTGGGAATGCTGGGTGCCGAAGCCGAAGCGCAGACCTTTCTGCGCAACCGGGATTTCCTCAACCTCGGCCATCCCGAACCGTATTTGAACTACGGGCGCAAGGAGTACGATCCCTATCCTTCGGTGATCAACGCACGCAATCGCTACGACCGCTTAGGCAATTACCTGTCGCGCGGATTCAATGTCTTCACTTGGGAGTTTTCCCGCCCTGGGGAAAGTAATATCAACACTCGTACCGCCCAGTACTTGGGATGGTTCGCCAATTTGGTGATGCTCAACGACTCGTACAAGGGCTGGAACTACCGAGTGACCTTGGGTGAGGACATTCGCGCCAAGTTTTCGGATCTGACCTTTAGCGACCCGCGCTTCTTTGGCGTCCTGCTCGATGGCGCTTCCTCGGACAACAGGTTCACCCTGATGCTGAGCCAAGGCGGCGACCTGTTGGGTGCCGCCAAGTTTTCGACCTTCAAGGCGACTAGGGAAACCTCGCCGGTGTTGATCTTTGGTGGCCACTGGGAGACCAAACTGGGCAATGTGCTGCGCATGGGTGCCACGTACTTCAACCAGCACATGGCCAATACTGCCGATGAGAACGGCTCCATCCTCAAGGGCGACACCCCCTATAGCATGCTGCCGCCCTCTTTTATCGAAGTCATTATCGAAGACGATTCGCCCGACGATATAGGCCGGGTGGCCACTGTGTACGACGTAGATGTGGTGGTCATCGGCGAGTCGCAAGGACAGCGGGTGCGCCTGACCAGCATTGAAGGCGATCCCGAGTACGACTCAAGTCTGAAGATGATTGATCCCGTCGGTGGGGCCGAGGGCGGGCTGACCGTAGTCGGTGAGGACCAAGTGGTCTTTCGCTTCCAAATGCCGCAATTCAATCTCCCAGATGCCTCGGAGTACTCGGCCGCCCCTGACGACTTTGTGCCGGGACTAACGATGAAGTCCGTGCGCTTTTTGGCCGATGTCGAGGGCGACTATCGCATTTTGGTGCGCCAACAGCACTTGTTCTTCGACCAGCGGGCCCACCAAAAGAACGTGGACAAAGTGGCCGAAGGGGATGACAGATACGCTCCGGGCGGCAGGAGCTACGTCAATCCTTTTACTGGATTGAAAGGCGACGACGCGCTCAAATCACTCGAAGATGTGCTAGTAGAAAATCCCGAAGCCTTCAATCAGTGGCCGGTGGTACCGAATCCGGCTACTACCCAGGCTCAGCCGTTTTTGCAATACAAGTGGGATCAGTTCGATCCGAGCCAGGTAGGTTATACGGTCTTGCGCTCCGACGGCAGCGGCTCGGGCCGCAAGGTGGTTGAGTTCGACTACGGCATCCCCACCGGTCAGGCGCTCTACGGGTTGGATTGGGATTTAAGCCTCAAAGGACTAAAGGTAAAAGGTGAGTTGGTCACTAATCCCCAGTACTTCCTCTTTCCGGTGGGCAGCAATGCCGGCAAGCGTTTTGACAAGCAGGCCCTCGGCTATTTCCTCACGGCCCAAAAGGAAGTAGGCTCGATCGAGATAGGCGGCGAATTTTTCAACCTAGACCCGGACTACAGTGGTAACTACGACAGTTCCCGCGGCGGCGTAGCCTTCTTCAGCGACAATTGTTTTGTGTGTCCACAAACGCAGGAAATGTCCGTCATGACCGATAATGACGACAACGACCAGTGGCCAGACGAAATGATCAACGAGTTGCCCAGCGCGGAGAAGTCGGATTCGGGCATTTTCCCCGGGCTAGACGAAAACAACGACCTAATCCCAGACAGCGACCAGAATTTTAACGGCATTCCCGACTGGACTGAGCCGATCCTATTTTACGACGCCGATCCGCCGGATTTCATCTACGGCATCGACTTCAACAACAACGGCGTAGTCGATTACCGCGAAAACGACGCGCTGCCCGACTATCCCTACCCACGGGACCGCCAAGGGGTCCACTTGGTGACCACCAAGAAAGGCTTGGGGCGTTGGGGCAAATGGGCCTCTGTAGGCTATTACACCATGAAGGAACCGGCCGGCGGCGGTAAGGCCCAGGCCATCTACGCCCGCTACGAGCACAACTTCACCTCGCCCTATCTGGGAAGAGTTCGCATAAACGAGGACATCAAGCAGGTCAAAGACGGCATTCGCGACGACGTGTACGTCTGGGAAGACGTAGGTCTTAACGAGCGGATACCCAGCCCCTTCCCGCATTTGAAAGGCCCGATGATTGAGGCGCGGGATCTTAATTCCCAGGTTTTTCCGCCGGATGTCGATCCGCTGAACATGCGCAATAGCTTGGTCAATACCTTGTTCATCAGCTCAACCTTTCGGCAGTTTTCCAATCTCAATGTCATCAATAACATCCAGTGGATCCGCAACAGCCAAGCCGAGGATGAGTTCGACGATGGCACCCAACAGGAAGCCGGTGTACTCTCGACCTTTACGATGGTCAACCGGCTCGACTATACGATTAACGCCGGTAACCTAAACATCCGCCCGATGTTTAAGCACCTATTTTTGCGCGAGCATTCTAGCGTACTCGAAGACGCCACAGACGACGGCCGTATTCGCTCCTTTTCGATTTACGCGCCGATCGTCAGGACCCGCTTCGACCTGACGACTAAGTCCAATCTGCAACTCGGATTTCAGGGCTTTCCTTTCTGGCGGCACACGAGCTTGGACCGGGTGGATGATAGCAACGATTTTAAGGAGTGGACGCTGGTGCTGATGATGAGCAACCGCTCAGATCACTACGGCTACAACCTCGCCTCCCAGTTCGGCTTTATCAGAACCAGCCGGGAGTACGACGATGCCACTCGCGCTTCCGATAGCTTCGATAACTCGCGCCTCTTCTTTGATATTGTGGCCGGGTTCTAGGCTTAGGAGATTGACACCATGATTCTGGTAAATCTGCTGCTAGTCGCAGCGGTCGGCGTGGCTGCCAGCCTGAGCACGCGCTTCTTCTCGCCGGTGGAGCTGCAAGATCGCTTTGAAGAAGGTCAGAAGCTCTATGCGCTGGGGGACTACGATAGAGCCATTGAGCGCTATGAGGTCATTCTCTCCACCGAGAGCAATGCCATGATCAACGTGGAGGATGTAACCGTAGCGGTTGACGAGTTCATTCTGCCGGTGCGCGTGGGTGCCACCTACCAGCTCGGCAATACCTACAACAAGCTAGGTCTCGAAAAATTGCAGCGCTCGCAGTTTTTGCGCTCAGAGCAAAAAGAGGCCGAGGCCGACGCTCGCTACGAGGAGGCGTTGCAAGACCTCAACAAGAGCCGCGACCACTTCCGCACCCTAGCCGCGGACGATCTCGTCGACGATCGCACCCGGGTGATGGCGCAGTACCAGATGATCCAGACAAGCTACCAACTCAAGGAGTACGAGCAGGTCATAGAGCAAGGGGACGCGCTGCTGCGCAGATTCCCCCACAGCCTCTACGAGGCGTCCGTTCACTACGACCGAGCGTGGTCCTATTTTGAATTGGAGCGCTACGAGGAGGCCATCGCTAGCTTCAAGCAGGTGTTGATCTTGGCCCCCAGAGGCTCTAACGCCGATCGCTCGCTCTTCCAGATCGCCGAGAGCTACGACAAACTAGGGCAGTACGAAGATGCGCTGGAGTACCTCGACCGTCTAATCGCCCGCTACGATTTCGCGCAGATGACCGAGGAAGAAATCATCGAGATGACCACCCTCAAGCTCAAGGGGTTGGTCAAGGAGACGGCGCGCGAGCTAGTCGCCAAGGCCCACCTGAAAAAGGGCGATATCTATGCACACAACGGCGAGGTCGAAAAGGCTCTCGCCTCTTATGCCGTACTCCCAGTTGAATACGCGGCCGAGCCGGTCTTGGTACAAAATAGCTATATCCGCACCGCCGAGTTGGTGCAGAAGGAACAGGGCACGACAGCGGCCATTGCCGCGTACAAGGACGCCATCGAAAAAGTCGAGGACAAGCTCTTCCAGGCCCGTACGCAGCTAACGGTAGCCCTGATGCTTTTCGACCAGGACGAATACCTCAAGTCGGCGCAAGAATACGAGATATATATCAATGCCTACGGCGATGTGGCTCAGCGCATCGGATTTGACCGCTACAAGGTTCTCTTTCGCATCGCCCAGTGTCACCAAGAATACGGGCGGCAGATCCGCAGCGAGGATTCGGCTAGAGCAGACGCGGAAATCGCCAAGGCGCTCGAAAGCTACGACCAGCTCTTGAGCGAGCGCGAGGACAATGCCCTGATACCGGATGTGCTTTTTAACGCTGGCTTCGCCAATCAGCTCCTAAAGAAAGACGAAGCAGCCCAGCCGCTGTACCAGCGGTTAGTCGATGAGTATCCGGACCATCCGGCGGCTCCCAACGGCCTTTTGCAATTGGCTCGCATAGCCTATGCCGCATCTGAACTCAAACAGGCCGAGGAAGTCTATGCATCCTTCCTCGACCGTTTCCCGGCCTCGGAACTGTGCAATACGACGCGGATGGAGTTGGGCCTTACCTACAAGCGCCTCCAGGATACAAATAGCGCCATCGCCGCCTATGAGACGGTGGAAGAGGATTGGGATAAGTGGCCTACCGTGCAGGTCGAGTTGGCCGAGCTATACATGGGTAAGCAAGAGTACGAAAAGGCGCGCAAAGCGCTATCTCGCGCCTTGGATCGAGCCGGCGACAACACCCTAAAAGGCCAGATGCACTACACCTTGGCTCGGGTACATTTCGCCGAGGACAATTTCGCGGGCGCGATCAACTCTTGGGGTCAGGCCATTGCGCTGAATCCGCCCACGCACATCCTGCAAAATTCGCTGCTGGCCCGCGGTGGTGCTTACTACGAGGTGGCCAAACAGCAAGACGCCGTCGGCGATACAGCCACAGCCCGCATAAGCTATGAGGCATCGCTGGAGGATATGAAGGCCCTGCTCGAAAGCGATCCCACTCCCCAGATCAAAGACAGTGCTTTCCGCACGCTGGGGGCGGGCATGATCCGTCTGGGGCGACAAGAAGAGGCAGCTAGCTACTATCAAGAGCTCATCGCCGCGTCGGACGATCCCCAAGAGCAGGCGACCTTTAGCATGCTGCTAACCGAGCTCTACTACGATCAGCAGGACTTCATTCAAGCCGAGAACTTCGCTCGCCAGCTACTCGACATGCGGTTTGAAGACGACAATCAAGCGGGTTACTATCGGAAAGAACGCGCCTATTCCATCATCGGCAATGCGTTGCTGCAGCAGAAGAAATACGAGGAAGCCGCCCGCATCTTTGCCCAAGGTCTCAAGCGCTATCCGAATTCCGGCGAGAGTGGCAACTTGGCTTTCTCCAAGGGCTTTGCCGAAATCAGCTATGGCGACTACGCCGCCGCCGCCAAGAGCTTTAGGAGCTTTGTCAAAAAATATCCGCGCAATGCCAACCGCATTCACGGCCAGTACTATCTGGCCCACAGTCTCCAGGCCCTGACCCAGTTCAGGGAGGCCGCCGCCGCTTTTGCCGAGCTTGTCGAGCGCTATCTCCAGTCCCAATACGAGGAAGAAGCGCTTTTCCTCATTGGCGAAAACTATTACAACGAGCAGGCCTTTGCCGAGGCCGTGGCTGCATACCAAGCGCTCTTGGCAAAATATCCCCAAGGCCGATACGGCGGGTCGGCGCAGTACGCGTTGGCTTGGTCTTTCGTCGAACAAGAAGAGATGGAGCAAGCTGTAGGCGCGATGCAAAACCTAGTTGCCAATTACCCCGAGAGCGAATTCGCCCCCAAAGCGCAGTTTACCATCGGCGACTACTACTACAACATCCAGTCGTATGACGAGGCCATGGTGGCCTACAAGCAAGTACTCAAGCTATATCCCAACTCCGAGGAGGCGTCGAGGGCCACTGCCCTAGTGGAAGAGCTAAGCGAGATCCAGGCCAGCTTTAGCTACAACGAGGCCATGAAGCTGTTTGAAGCCAAAGACTACGACCGAGCCGTGCCAGCCCTACAGAATATTATCCGCGATTACCCTGGCACCTATACCGAATTGGCCGCGTACTGCAACTTGGGGCTGGTCTATGAAATTACGCGCCAGTGGTCGCAGGCCGTGGAAAACTATCAGGTAGTAGAGGAAAAAGGTGGGGACAAGCCGGAAAACGCCGACGTAGTCAGTTTTGCCAAGCTGCACCGAGAATGGATCGTGGAAAACCGGCTCTAGCGAGCTTTCAATGCAACGCAAAGCAGGACACAATACCGGGAGGTTGTAATGGAGCAGAATTTTTTAGTTGAACAGTTTTTCAAAGGTGGGCCTATAATGTGGCCCCTGTTGCTCTGCTTGCTGATCGCCCTAGCCATCATCATAGAACGGCTGTGGCGCCTGCTGGCGGTCCCGGACGAACAGGAGGCCGAACAGCAGCTCAACGAGGCAGAGGAAGTGCTCAGAGACCAAGGCGAAGGCGGGGCTATTGAGCTATTTCGGCAGGGCAGTGGCGTGCTCAACTTCATTTTCGCTGCCTTGGTGAAGCGCTACGACACCTTAGTGCTGGAAAATCGCACGGACCTAGAGGACATGCGTCAAGAGTTGATTTTGGCCACTGAGGAGGCCGGTGAGATGTATCTCGGCCGCCTGCTCAACGCGCTGGGAACCATTGGCGTCCTCTCCCCGCTGATGGGGCTGTTGGGCACGATCATGGGTATGATTAACGCCTTTGACGCGATTGCCCGCGCCGGAGCCGGCGATCCGGCAGCCGTGGCCAGTGGCATTTCCGAGGCCCTGATTACTACAGCCAGTGGCCTCATCGTCGCCATTCCGACCATCATCTTCCACCGCTACCTCTCCGGCCGCGCGGAAAAGGTCTTCAAGAGCGTGGAGCTATACTGCCACGCCTTCGCCAATACCCTGCTGGTGCGCTTTCAGGCCAGCCAGCAGGAAGCCAGCTAGGCAGAAAGAGACGCTGCGATGCGGCAGAGACGGAAAAGCGGATATGGCAAAAGCGCCTTTAAGACCTCGGAAAACCCGGATCTGACTCCGCTGATCAACTGCATGTTCTTGCTGTTGGTTTTCTTCATGGTGGCGACCACTTTCGTCAATCCCAAGGGTCTGAGCGTAGATCTGCCGGGCGGCGAAGGCGAGTCGAGGGCAACCAAGGACATGAACATCGTGATTGATCCAGATCAGACGATTCAGGTCAACGGCGAGGTCACGGATAAGGCGAGATTGGCGGAAAAGATCCGTCAAGTCATCGAGGCCGACAACACCAAGAACGTGATCTTGGAGTCCGCGCGTTCAATACCTCACTCTTATGTAGTGCAGGTGATGGACATCGCCCGCGGCGAGGGCATTGAAGCCATCGCTTTCGCCAAGAGCGGAGAAGGATAAAAGCGGCATGGCTAAACGGAGACAGTCGCTGGCCGAGAAAGCCGGTGAATTTGAACTGAACCTAACGCCGATGATAGACGCGGTGTTCCTGCTGCTGATCTTCTTTATGACTACCACGGTCTTTGTCAAGGCTACTCAGCTCAAGATCGAGCTGCCCGACTCGGCCCACTACGATCAACTCAAGGCAGAGAAGAAGCTGAATCTGCGCATCTCGAGCGAGGGCCAGCTCGAGATCAACGGGCAGCTAGTGGCTATGGGCCAGCTAGCGAGTTGGCTCGAGCGCGAGAAGGTCCGCACTGGCTCATCGACGCTGATTATCACTGCGGACGCCGATGCTGCACACGGCCATATCATCGATGCGATGGAATCGGCCACCATGGCGGGCGTAGAACAGATCGACATTGAAACCGAGGAACCAACCAATTGACGACAGCTAGCAAAAAGGGAGTTGCAATTTTATGAGAGCAAGGTATATGGCGCTCCTCGGAGTAGTGGCGCTCGGGCTAGTCTGGAGTTGCGGGGGGCTAGTGCCGCCCCAACTCGTGTACGACCTGCACGTGATGCCCGTCCTGCCCGAGGGCCGCGGCGATTACACCATTGATCCGGACGACAGTTCGATGGTCTTTAGCAAAGAGGGGCTTTTGATCAAGATCCGGCACCTGAGTGACCTCGAACTCAACGAGCGCTTCCCGCCCCTATACGATGGTCGCCACGTCAACCCCTACACCCGGGACGACATCGATCCCGAAAAGGGCTATACTCCACCCCGGTTTACCGTTTTTGAAGTCGAGGTCATAAACAAGACCTATGCGAAGATCGAATTCGACCCAGCCAAGGCGACCATGGAATCGGGCGGCGAGACCTATCGCTACTACGACCCCGGGCGCGAGGGGGCCGTCGTGTTGGGGGGCAACAGCTTCACTAAGTACTACAAGATGGAGCTCGGCACTTCGGGCAACGAGCGCGAAATCAACTTAGAGCGCATGGGCATTATCTACAAGACGGTCTTCCACCGCCATCGACCGATCTTCCGCGATAGCAATCAAAAAGGCATGTTGGTCTTCGACCCGTTGCTGCCAGAAAACGATGAGTTGCTACTCACATTCCACGAATTTGTGCTTTCGTTTGACGCCAGCGGCAATCCGGAAGAGACTATCGACGTTGAGTTCCGCTTTGCGGTGGACCAAGGAACGAGGGAAAAGACCAGCGCGGACGGGACGGGTTGAATCCCGGCGCTACTCCATCTGGATAGCACGTATGACAGGATGTCTCATTGCGAGGAGCTGGACCTTCCGTCTAGCTCCTCTTTTTATGCACAAACCACTGTTGGCCGGGCTGCTAGTTGGGGCCTGCATTAGCTGTGACGATGAGCGGCCGGACAACGCCTCGCTGTTGGCCAAGGTCGGCGCGGTCGAGATCACCGCGGCCGATCTGCGCACCTTTGAGGCTAATCTCAAAACGGCCGCCATGCGCTCGCAGCACCGGGACAATTTGCAGACGCTAATTGACCGCGAGGTGTTGCTTTTGGAGGCCAACGAGCGGGATTTGCAGCGCGACGAAGAGGTCTTAGCTGAACTCGCCAAGCGCGAAACCAAGGCCCTTGCTGACGCGATGTTGCGGCGCAACGTCGCGGCCAAGGTCGCGGTGACTGAGGGCGACATCGAAAAGGCCTACGCGCGGCCGGGATGGGGAGAGAAGGTCGTCACTATGGAGATCTTTGTGCCTAGTCAGGAACAGGCGCGTCAGGTGCAAGCGCTTTTGGCACAGGGCGAGGACTTTGCGGAAGTAGGTCGTCAATTCGCCGCTGATCCTTATTATGGCTTGCATACCGGCGAAATCCGGCGGCTGGCCTATTCTCCCTTCGATAGCCCCCACGCCTTGGTGGAAGCGGTCTTCGCCCTGCCCGTGGACGGTGTGACCGAGCCACTCCCCTTGCACGGAGGATTCGTCATCGCCAAAGTGGCGGAGCGTCGCCGCGCTGAATTGGTCGAGGTCGAGGATGGCATCCGCGAGGCACTCGGCGACGAGCAGAAAAAGCAACTGCGCGAATCGTACCTGCGACACCTCAAGTGGGATCTGGACACGGTTTTTGACGCTGAGGGTATGGATCTAGTGGTCAGCGTCTTACAGGGCGCGATCCGCTATGCGGATTTGGACGAGGCCCAGCGCCAGCAGCCAGTCTATGCTTTCGAGGGCCTGCAGATGGATGTGGCAGAGGTCTTAGAGGCCGTGCGGCCATCGGGCCGACCGTGGCCGGAAGCCACAGCCGACGCCGTCAACGAGAAACTATCTGAGAGTCACTTTCCCACCCGCATCATGGCCCACGACGCTCGGCGCAAGGGCCTTGATAAAAGCGAGGCTTTCGCGCAGTCGCATGCCTTGGCGTTGGGCAATCTGATGCTGATAAAACTGCGCGAGCAAATCTTGGCGGAGGCTCCCGAGCCGACGGAGGACGAGCTGCGGGCCTTCTACGAGGAGTACAAGCACCGCTTTCGCAGCCCTCCCCACGCGCAATTAGAGGAAATTTTGTTAGAGACCCCAAGCGAGGCGCGCCAGATTGCGGCTCAGATTGCGGCGGGTGCCGAGTGGTCAGAGCTGGCCCGCGCCCACAGCCAGCGTCGCAACGCCGAAGATGGTCTCCTGTACGTCTCCCAATCACAGGCCCCTTTCTTGGGGGAGGCTTGGATGAACGCGGTGATGAACGCCGAGCTGCACCAGCTCCAAGGGCCGATCCAAACGAGGGGGGGCTATTCGATTTTCCGGGTTATCGAAAGATATCCAGAGATTTATCACGGCTTAGAGTTAGAGCGGGTGCGGAATGCGGTGGTGCGGGACGTGCGCGAGCGCACCGAGCGGGAGTTCTTCAACAGCTATCTGCGAGATTTGCGCCAAAAATACGCCGAGCAGATTGACGTGTACGAAGAGCACCTGCGGTTTTTGGACGACGAGTTGGTGCAGAACTGAGCAAACGAGGGGAGGAATTTTTGTCACAGCCCAATGCTCAAGAGCGCTTCGCGGTTATGCCCGCCGACGCCCCCTTTGAACCGGGCTTCAATGCAAAGACCTTGTGGGCGGCGCTCTTCGTCGGCTTCGTAATGCTGCCGGGCGCGATTTACCTCGGGCTGGTAACTGGGATGAGTATGGCCGGCGGTGCCGAGTGGGTGACGCTCATTCTCTTTATCGAAATGGCCAAGCGCACCTTCGTGTACTTGCGGACTCAGGAAATCATCATCCTCTACTGGGTGGCCGGTGGCTTGGTGATGATGGGCGGCAAACTGGGCACTGGGGCCGATCTTTTCGGCGGCCCATTCGGCGTGTTGATCTGGGATCAATATCTGATCCAATCGCCTCAAGCCGACGGCCTGGCCGAACACATTCCAACTTGGGTCGTGCCCCCGCGTGGATCGGAGGCCCTCTTAGAGCGCAGCTTCTTGGACAGCGCGTGGCTCAAGCCCATCGCGATCCTCCTCTGCGCCGTTGCATTGCAGCGGGTTAACGCCCTGTCGTTGGGCTACGTGCTCTTCCGCATCACCCACGACATCGAACGCCTGCCCTTTCCCATGGCGTATGTGCAGGCCGGTGGCGCTACCGCCCTCGCCGAGACCTCGGCCAAGCAGGAGGGTTGGCGCTGGCACGTGTTCAGCACCGGGGCCTTTATCGGGGCGGTGTGGGGCGTATTCTACGTGGTGGTGCCAACGCTGTCGTCGGTTTTTCTAACCGAAACCGTGTCGATTTTGCCGATTCCCTTTATCGACTTCACCGTGCCGCTAAAGGCGGTTTTGCCCGCTGCGGTTATCGGTTTGGCCACGGATTTGATCCACGTGCTATTCGGCCTCGTGTTGCCGTTCTGGGTCGTAGTAGGGGTGTTTGCCTCGTCGATCTTGGTCAACTTGGTCGCCAATCCCATCCTCTATGCCTACGGTATCCTGCACACTTGGGAGCCGGGCATGTCGTCGATTCCCACTCAGATCGCCAATACTTTTGACTTCTGGCTGAGCTTTTCGCTAGGCGGAGCCATCGTAGTCGCGGTTGTGGGTTTCTATACGGCGGGCAAGGTCTTGCTCGCCGTCGGCAAGGAACGCGCTCCGGCTCGGGAAGCGGACCGGGAACCCAGTTCCGAGCGCGGCGACATCCGCATTGTCATGGCCTTGGGAATCTGGGCGGTGAGCACGCTGGGCTTCGTGCTGATGGTGTACTATTTGGTGCCCGATTTTCCCTGGTGGATCACTGCGCTCTTCGGCTTTGTGTGGACGCCGATCTACTCGTACATCGGCACGCGGATGATCGGCCTGACGGGATCGCCGCAGGGGGTAACTTTTCCCTATCTGCGCGAGGCTAGCTTCTATTTGTCCGGCTACCAAGGGGCCGGGATCTGGTTCGCGCCCGTGCCGATCTTCCAGTGGGGCTACGAAGCGCAAGTGTTCAAGCAGCTAGAGCTGACGCGCACCCGCTTTGGCAGTATCGTCAAGATGACGGCCCTGACCTTGGCTGTCATGTTCGTGTGTAGCTTCCTGTTCTGGTCGCTGATATGGAAACTCGGGCCGATTCCCTCCTCGGCGTATCCATTCGTGCAAAAGATGTGGCCCTTCCACGCCACCATGCAGGCGTTTTGGGCCAAGTCCACGCTGCCGGGCGCGGGCCAGAGTTTGGTGACGCAAATTATTCGCTGGGATTACATCGGGGTTGGGCTGGTCTTTAGCGGCGCATTGTACGCGCTGCTGAGCGCACTCAGCGCGCCGCTGGGAATCTTCTATGGTTTTGTCGCTGGCCTCGGCGGCTGGCCGCACTTTGCCATCCTCAACTTCGTCGGCGCCCTGCTGGGCCGCTTCTACTTGCAAAAGCGCTTTGGCCCCGAGCGCTGGTACGCGTACGCACCCATCGTACTGGCCGGGTACTCGTGCGGTGTGGGTCTAATTGGCATGACGTCCATTGCCATTGCGCTGATTTCCAAGGCCGTGTCACAGGTCGTGTTCTGAGGGGGCGCACATTGAGTCGCGCACTGGTGTGCATGGCCCTGTTGGCACTTGGTTGCAGCCAAAAGGACTCAGGGCAAGCGAGCGGAAGCGAGGATCGCGTGGTTGCGCCCACTCCGCCCGGTGAGGCCCCACCCTCCGAAGATTCTACTCCAATCACCGAGGTCAACAAAGCCGATCACGCCATGGTCCTCGTGCCAGAAGGCCTCTTCGTGATGGGTTGGGATGCGGGCGACCCAGACGAGCAGCCGCCGCACCAAGTTTTTCTTTCCGCCTACTACATCGACCAGTTCGAGGTCACCATAGGACTGTACCGGCGCTGCGTGGAGGACGATGCCTGCGAAGAGCCAGCCTATGCCCCTAACTGCAATTGGGACAAAGACATAGACGACACGCATCCCATCAACTGCGTGAATCGCCAGCACGCGCTCGACTATTGCGCGTGGGCTGGCCTGCGGCTGCCGACGGAAGCCGAGTGGGAGAAGGCCGCGCGCGGAACCGATGGGCGCATATATCCTTGGGGGTACGAGTTGGCAGGCGATGAGGCCAACTTTCGCTTTATCGCCGGAGCGACCGAACCGGTGGGTAGCCGTCCCGCCGGCGTGTCGCCGTACGGGGCACACGACATGGCGGGCAATGTGTGGGAGTGGGTGTCCGATTGGTACGGAGACACGTACTATGCAGAGAGTCCACGGGACAATCCGCAGGGGCCGTTGCGCGGGGAATTGGGGGTGCTGCGGGGAGGGTCGTGGTGGTTTGAGAAGGAGTCTCTACCTGCGGCGAATCGAGAAGCTTATGATCCGCTGTTGACTGATATAGATATTGGGATCCGGTGTGCGCGGGATTTTTGAGTTGGGTGTTAGGTCGATCTGGCTATTGCTCGTCGCGCTGGCGGGTTGTGGCAAAGATCCGGTAGCGCCGGTCGTCTTGGAAGAGGGCGTTGTCATTGCGTCGTCGGCAGATATCGCTGCTCTTAGGGAAAGGGGGGGAGATAGTTACATCATCGACGGCGACTTGCAGATCGTCGGCAGTAGCTTAGTTGCGCTGAAGGGCTTAGAAGGGCTGAGGCGCGTCGAGGGCAGCGTTGAGATTTGGTTTAACGACCGCTTGGAAAGCTTGGCGGGGCTGGGAGGGCTTGAAAGCGTCGGAGCTGGGCTAGGTCCGGCGGATGCATCACCGCCCTTACCTATTCCCGCGGCCGGCAAAGCCGCTCACGTGGTGGAAGGGCTATTGATCTTTGAAAACAAGGCCCTGCGTTCGCTCAAAGGGCTAGACAACCTCGCTTCTGTTAACGGGGGCTTGGCGCTCGTCCGCAATGAGGCGCTTGCGTCCCTGACGGACATGCCGCACCTCGTGGAGATCGAAGGTAGCGTGGACATCTGGTTCAACGATGCGCTGCAAAGCCTAGAGGGCCTGCACCACTTAGTTAGAGTGCGAGACTTTTTGGAAGTCAGCGGCAACGACGCACTGCAAAGCCTAGACGGGTTGCGCGGAATCAGCCACGTCGGGGCGGATTTGATCATCAGCAACAATGCGCTGTTACCTCAATCCGAAGTGCGGGCCTTTACCGAGCGGATGGTGGCCGGGGGTTTTGCGGGGGCGGTGATAGTTCAGGGCAATCTAGACGATTAGCAGCCCTTCACTTTCGCACTAGGCGGATGCGGTGGTTGCGGGTATCGGCGATGTAGAGGTTGTCGTCCGGGTCGAGTTCGATGCCGTAGGGGCGGCTGAGCAGGGCGGCCTGCGGAGGGCCGCCGTCGCCTATATCGCCGGATTTGCCGCACTGGCCAGCCACAGTGTAGAGCGCGCCATCGAGATCGATGTAGCGCACGCAGTGGTTGAAGGTGTCGGCGAAAAAGACTCGACCTTCGGAGTCGATGGCCACGTCACAGGGCCAGTAGAGCGAAACGTCGATGGCTGCGGCTCCTTCGTCGCGTTCGCCGTCGGGCATGGGTGGGAAGGCTCCACTGCCGGCGATAGTGGTAATAATGCCGGTCGCGTAGTCAACCTTGCGGATGCGGTTGTTGAAGGTATCGGCGATGTAGAGATTGCCGAATTCGTCGGTGGCGATGCGACTGGTGGGCGGGGCCGCTTGGCCTATCGGAGCGTAGATCTGGGCTTGGTCCGCAGGCCCCCCGTCGCCGGAAAAACCCGGCTCGCCCGTGCCGACGACCGTGTGGATCGTGCCGTCTGTATCGACCATGCGGATGCGCTGGTTTTCCTGATCGGAGATGTACATGCGTCCAAGCGGGTCAAAAGCAGTAGCGCTTGGCAGGTTGATCGTCGCTAGGGCCGCGGGGCCGCCGTCGCCGCTGTAGGTGCGCTCGCCCGTGCCGCAGATCGGCTCGATATAGTCGGTGGCAAAGTCGTAGCGCAGGATCATCGAGTTGTGCCAAGCCGTGAGTATCAGGCGTCCGAGCGGATCAAAAGAGATATGGGTCGGATGGTTGAGGCCGATCTCGCGCGCCCGCCCGGCCGGTGCGTCGCCTAGTTCGCCCGTGCCGATTAGGGTGGTGACGTTGCCCTTGGAGACGCGGCCTCGGTATCGTGGGTGCCGCTGTCGCGTCGGGGTGGTGACACTGGCCTTGGTGGTGACGCGGACTCGGTGGTTGTTCCAGTCGAGAATGTAGAGCCGTCCGTCGGGGCCGTAGGTCAGATCTTGCGGCAGGTAGAAGAGCGCTTGACTCAGCTCCGCTTCTTCCTGGCCTTTTCCGGCGTCGCCGGTTCCGGCAAAGGTTTCGACGCGCCCGTAGGGGGCGCTAGGGCCAGTGGGCGTTTCTCCGCAGGCGGACAGGATGAGTAAGAGCGCTAGGTAGATCATGGCAAGACGACGCGGCGGATGCGGTGGTTGTAGGTGTCGGCGATATAGAGCCGGCCCTGCGGGTCAAAGTCAAGTCCGGCAGGTCGGTTGAGAGCTGCACTGCGGGCTGGTCCGCCATCGCCAGAAAAGCCTTCCTCGTCGCTGCCAGCAACGGTCTCAATGGTGCCAGTCGCTAGGTCGAGGGCGCGGATGCGGTGATTAAGTTCGTCGGCAATATAGAGCCGCCCGTCGGGGCCAAAGGCCAAATCGCGCGGGTTGTTGAGATCGGCGCTGAGAGCTGGTCCATCGTCGCCACCATCATCGGCCGCACCTGTACCAGCCACTGTTTCGATCTGGTCTAGGTCAAAGTCAACGCGGCGGATGCGGTGGTTGAGGGCGTCGGCGATGTAGAGCCGACCCTGCGGACCAAAGACCAAGGCTCCGGCTGGTGGCGGGTTGGCTCCGGCTGGCATTTGGAGTTGGGCGTCGCGCGGGCTGCCGCCATCGCCAGCAAATCCGGCCACGCCGGTGCCTACGACGGTAGTGATGATGCCATTGGGGTCTATTTTGCGCACTCGCTGATTGCGCTGGTCGAGGATGTACAGCCCGCCATCGGGTCCCAAGACCGTCTGTGGCGGCTGGCTTAGCAACGCGTCGCGGGCCGGACCGCCGTCGCCGGCAAATCCCGGACCCGCGCCGCAGATGACTTGGACGAGTCCGGTCTGCGGGTCGTAGAGGCGCAGCTTGTGATTGTGCCAAGCCGTCAGTAGCAGGGTGCCGTCGGCCAGCGGCAGGAGATGGGTCGGGTGGTTGAGGTGGACTTCGGTGCCGGGTGCGCCGGGCGGCACTTGGTCGGATTCGTCGTAGGGGCCGTCGCCGACGAAGTCCGTGCCAATGACGGTGACGAGAGTGCCTTCTGGGGTCACGCGGCGCACGCGGTGGTTATTCCAGTCGAGGAGGTAGGTTTGACCCGAGGGGGCGAAGGTGAGATCAACGGGCCAGTAGAGAGTGGAAGCTAGCAGCGGTTGATCGTCGCCGTTGAAACCAGCTTCGCCTGTGCCAGCCCAAGTGCAGATAGTGCCGGGCGCGTCCGTGCAGAGGGATTGCGGGCCGCTGTCCGGGCCGGTGCTTTTAGAGCAAGCCGTCAGCAGCAGGGCGAGGATAAGGGGTATGAAGCGGTTCGTGGACATAGCTTAGTACGTACATTGATGCGAAACCTTAAATATATAAAAAAGAACGCTGTAAATCATCGCTTGCATAGGGGTGGTATAACATGACTTTGCGCTCGGCCGTGGTGGGGATTGTGGTCGTGATGGCCATTGTCATGGGGGCACCCTATTCGATTTGGATGGTGCGCTCGTCGGAGATTACGTGGTCGTATTTCCCGACTAGCGCCGGCTTTTGTTTTGTGGTGGTTCTGCTGGCGAATGCACTGGTGCGGTGGGTGCGGCCCACGTGGGCGTTGCGGCCCGCCGAGTTGGCTACGATTGTGATCATGGGCTTGGCGGCGACCGGGATTCCAACCTTTATCGTCGGGACCTTGCTGGCGATTATTTCATCGCCGTACTACGGAGCCACTCCGGAAAACGACTGGGCGGGCAACATCCATCCCTACCTACCCGATTGGGTCGTACCTCGCGCCGACGGCGATGCTATGCGCTGGTTCTACGAGGGACTGCCCAAGGGGCAAGCCCTGCCGTTTGACGTCTGGATCGGGCCGCTGTTTTGGCTGTTGAGCCTGATCCTGACCGTGTACTTTGCCTGCTTTTGCTTGGTAGTGATTTTCCGCCGTCAGTGGGTCGAGCACGAGCGGCTGGTCTTTCCCCTGATGGAGATGCCGAGGTTGCTGATCGACGACGACGGGCGGGCGATTGTGCGCTCCAAGGGGTTTTGGATCGGCGCGGCGATTCCACTGGGGATGATCCTGTTCAACATCATTGGCTCGTTCTATATCGGCTTTCCCAAGATCAACTTCAACCACGCCGTCAATCTACAACTGAGTCGGGAGTTTCCCACCATCAGCCTGATGCTCTACTTCCCGGTGATCGGCTTTATGTACCTGGTTAGCACCAGCGTCTCGTTTAGCATTGTGTTCTTTTACTTGGTGGCTGTGGTGCAAGAGGGGATTACCAACCGCATTGGCTACGACGTGACGCGACCCGATGCTTTCGTCTGGGGGATGCAGTCGCTTTCTTGGCAGGCGTGGGGCGGATTTACGGCAATGGTGCTGTTGAGCTTGTGGATGGCGCGGGGCCATCTAGTGGCAGTCGTGCGCCAAGCCTTGGGGGGACGGCGGACTATAGACGACCGCGAGGAAATGATTTCCTATCGCACGGCGGTTTGTGGATTTATGGCCGCGTTGGTCTATGTTCTCGGCTGGCTGTGGCGGTCCGGGATGGATCTTCACATTGCCGCGCTCTTTGTCTTCGGCGTGTTAGTCGCCTACTACGGCATTACGCGGTTAGTGGTGCAGGCCGGGGTCTATTTTTTGACGCCGCCGGTGGGTGCTCAAGCCTTTGCTTTGGCGATAACCGGCACGAGTATAGGTGGGCACAATTTGGTGGCGCTGGGGGTTTCCTACACTTGGTTCGGGGACGTGCAATCGCTTTTTATGCCAGCGGCGGCACACGGCGCACGGCTCGGCGAACTGTACCGGATTCGCCGGTCGATGGCCCTGGCGCTGGGCATTGCTGCGGTTGTGGGCTTTACCACCTGTCTCTATTTCGTTCTCTCGCTGTGCTATAAGTACGGCGCGGGCAATTTCGGCTCTTGGTACTTTATCGCTGGCGGTGGTGCCGGTGGCATGGCGTACAACGGAGTGATCCGCCACTTCAACGATCCTTGGCCGACCGACTGGAACAAGCTGTCGTACTTTGGGATCGGGATGGTGGTGTACTCGATTTTGGCCTTCCTCCAGTATCGCCTTCACTGGTGGCCGCTGCATCCGGTGGGCATTGCGGTAGCCCCGCTGTGGATGACCCGACTCATTGCGTTCTCGGTCTTTCTGGCGTGGGTGGCCAAGAGCGCGATTATGCGCTATGGCGGGATCGCGGCGTACCGCCAGGCGCGGCCGTTTTTTATGGGATTGATCGCTGGGTATTTCCTGGGGATTGGGTTGTCGTATTTGGCGGATATTTTCTGGTTTATGGGTGAGGGGCACGCCTATTTTCACGGTTGAGTGCCCCTCGGCACATCGACGAGGAGTTGGCGTCCATTTAGCGGCTGCACCGGCCGATTGTTGCCATGAATGATAGCTGCAAATGTGGCTATTTGCGCTTCAGACAATTCAATGGGAGTCGTCAGCACAAACCATTTGACGCCTTCTGAACAAGGGGGCGTCGTCAACGAGCCATAGTAGCGATAGGAGGCCCTTGCGCTCGGCAATAAGTCGCCCGCGTCAATTGCGACCTGCTCAATCTGTTGCGCGGCACCTGGGGTGCTTGGTAAATGCGCCCAGAGCGGGTTGAATGCGATGTGGTCCTTACCGCGCTCAATGAGTACCCCAACGACCGTCAACGCGCCGTCCTTACTTTGATGAACGAGGTGCATCTCCATAGCAAACGGTTGGCCAGCCACGGTATGTTCGCTCGGTGCGTGGAAATGGAATTGCAGCAGTTCATACCTCGTACTATCCACCTCAATCCAGTTTCCTTTAGGGAACGCCACTTCAATCGTATGACCATTGTTGCGGATATTCAGAGTTGCTGGCTGGTAGTTGAAGGCGATAGCCGGAAGCGCTGCCGACGTGGGATTCACAAGGTCGATCGGCGATTGGTGCGTCCCCGCAGCGCAAAGGGCATATTCTGGGCTGAGCTGTCCCCAAACGGCAGGTCCGTTCTCGGTGCCGTAGCCCCACTCGATCTGATCGGGATGGGATGACGCATTCCCTGACTCTGCGTAACTATTCATGCAAGAAGCTATGGCGATACAAATCACCCCAATACAAACATTGTATCTGTTCATTTTCCTCTCCTTTTGCTTTGCAGATCGCTCAACTGTACTAAGGGTAATGTAAACATAGAAAGCAAAAGCAACTTCTCCGGCGAGTCGCGATCACGGGTTAGGGGCACGTCCACTCCCGCGCTTGAACCCCCCCCGCCGATACCCTATCTTGACAGCCGCTCGTCCCATTCTATGAGACAAAGCGAATTTCATGGCCAAACCCAGACTACTCAATGCGTTCTTCTTAGTCTTCGCTGCCGCGATGATTGCGGTCGTCGGTTTCGGCAATCCGGGAGCAGTCAATCGCGCGGTAAATGATTTCTTCGGCTGGGCACCCAACCCGCCCGTAGAGGCGCGGATGGTGGATCCCGCGCAAGCCGCCGAGCTTCGCGCTTTGGTCGCTGGCATTGACGAGGCGGACATTGCCGCTGAGATCGCGCGCTTTGCCGCCTTTGGCTCGCGGGTGCCGGGTTATGCGGGGGAGCGGCAGGCCCGCGACTACGTGCGCCAGCGGTTTGAGGCGTTGGGGCTGGAGGACGTGCAGAGCGAGGCATTTAAGGTGGCCGTGCCCATCGATCGCGGCGGCGAGTTGGTGGTGCAAGGCGGCGACAGCAAGCGGCTCTACAGCTTGTGGCCCAACGGGGTGCGCACGCCCTCGCTGGGGCCGGACGGCGTGCGCGGCCCTCTGATCTACGGAGGCCAAGGCGAGCTCGAAGCATTGGACGGCCAGCCCGTGCAAGGCAGCATCGTGCTCTTGGACTTTGCCTGCGGCCAAAACTACCTCCACGCCGCATCGCTGGGAGCCAAGGCCATCGTCTTCTTCGACAACGGTGGCGTCAACCGCGAGCAGGCCGCGGACAAGTTCCTCAAGGTACCGGTTGACATCCCGCGATTTTGGCTCGAGCGGCAAGACGCGCTCGATCTGTTGGTGCGCCTGCAAGACGGGCCGGTCGTCGTCCACTTGAATGCGCGAATGGATTGGGAAGGGGTGGAAGCGCACAACGTATATGGCTACTTGCCCGGATCGCCAGAGATGCTGCCGGCCAAGAGCCGCGAAAAGCCGCAGGCGTGGAAAGACCAAACTATCGTCATCCAAGCCTATTACGACGCCATATCGGCCGTGCCGGCCATCGCCCCGGGAGCGGAAAACGCGGCCGGGATCGTCGCCCTGCTCCAGCTAGTGGAACTGTTCAAGGAATATCGCCCGCACTACTCGGTGCTCTTTTTGGCGACCTCCGGGCACTTTGAGGGCCTGTCCGGGATCAACGATTTCCTCTACCGGCACAGCCGCCGCAGCGACTATTTTCGCGAGCGCATGAGCGAAGACGAACGCATTGACTTTGACCTGATGCTATCGCTGGATCTGTCGAGCCACGCCGACCGCACGGCCAGCTTTGGCATGGGCACCTTCTACAATCCCAAGTGGCGCACTGACAACTACGTCAAATACATGTTGACGCCCTATTCCAAGCGACTGAGCCTCGCGGTCGAAGAGACCTTTGGCGATACCACGCGCCACTACGAGGGCATTGCTCCACCCAAGCGCACGTGGAAAAACTTCATGTCCATCCCGCTCGCCTTTGCCAGCGAGGCCGCGGCCTTCGTCGGCCAGAAGGCACTCGCCCTCGCCACGGCCAATGACGCGCGCGAGCGGGTCGACACGCCGCTCGACCTGCCGGAAGCGGTGGACGCGCAAAACCTCACGCGGCAGATCCAGACGCTCGCGGCCATGTTGGCGTGGGCTGGTCGCGACGCTGAGTTGCTCAAGCCGACCAAGTTGGAGTTGGAAGACTACGGCCACAGCTTGGCGGGCGCGATCTATTGGTTCGACCGCGATGTCAATTTTGCCGTGCCCAAGAAGCCGGTGCCGCAAGCGCTGGTGACCTATCAGCAACTCGGCCCGAACTCGGTCGGCGGGGTCCGCACCCTGATCGCGCAAGAGGCCGACAACGCGGGCCGCTTCCGCTTTGACATTATGCGCAACCGACTAGACAATGCCATCCGCGCGTACGAACTCGATCCCTACGGCGAGATTATCTCGGCACCGGACATGGGCCAAGAGGGCGACGAGACGTACCCGACTGTGCATCCGTGGGGCTGGTGGGAAAACGAGATGCTGCAAGTGCTCTTCAAGTGCCGGGCGCTGAGTCTGTTCGAGACCGTTGACTCGCGCTACCTGTCGGTTTTGGACCACATGACCGTCCTCGACGACCGCGACGGTGTGCCGCAGTCGTGGGGGGCCGACTTCGTCGAAAAGCAGAGCAATGAGGAGGGCAAGGTAACGCTCGCCTCAGTGGTGTACGCCCAGCCCGGCACTCGGGTCAAAGCCCTGATGAGCACGAGCCTTTTCGGCGTGCGCTATCTACTGAGTGGTGCGCCCGCCGAATGGGTGGCTGAGCCGGTGCGCCCGGCCGACGTGGATGAGCCGACGATAGAGCGGGCGCTCGGGCGCGGCTATCTGGTGGATCAAGGCGTGGTGTTGCGCCCTGGGTACGCGGCCGCGCGCGACATGTGGGTTCTCGACGATGTGCGGATCAAGCAGTTGGCGCGCTACGGGGTGCGCAACGACAAGTTCATGCGCCTGCACGAAGAGGCGCGCTTGGCCTTGTTGGAGGCTGAAGAGCACTTGCAGGCGCGGCGCTACAGCGAGTTCAAGCGGGCCACGCGCAAGGCGTGGGGCCTCGAAGGGCGGGGCTACCCAGACATCAAATCGACTGCGGATGACACGGTTTATGGAGTGATCTTCTACTTCGCGCTGCTGCTGCCGTTTTCGTTTTGCTGCGAGCGGCTGTTTTTCGGCTTTGCCGACATCCGCCGCCAAGTGGCGGGCGCGGCGTTTTTCTTTTTGGCGATCTTCCTCATCATGCGCTTTATCCACCCGGCCTTCAAGCTGAGTTCGTCGCCGTACATCATCTTTTTGGCCTTCGTGATCTTCGCCATTGGCGGCACGGCCCTGATGATGATCTTAGGTCGCTTTACCCGGGCCGTCGGCCAGCGCAAGCGGGCCGCTGCTGGCGTCCACGAAGCGGACATCGGTCGTCTCAGCGCCACGGCCGCGGCTGCGTCGCTGGGGATTTCCAACCTCCGCAAGCGCAAGTTGCGCACCGCGCTGACGGTCATCACGCTGACGCTTTTGACCTTTACGGCCCAGGCCTTCACCTCGGTGCAGAGCTATCTCAAGTTCTATCAGATCCCCCGTCCGAATGTGCCCAGCTACGAGGGTGCCCTGCTGCGCGACCGAGGCTGGAAGGGCTTGCAGCTATCAGTGCTCGACTATGCGGAGAGCGCGTTTGGCGACCAAGCGCAGGTGCTGCCGAGGTCGTGGATTACTTCCAAGGTCATTGGCGAGCGGGCCTATATTGACATTGAGCACAAGCCGGCACAGAAGAAGAGCTTTGCCTCAGCTCTCCTAGGAGTGACCTCGGGCGAGGGTGCGCTGATGGGGTTGGAAGAGTTGTTGGTGGGGCCGGAGAGCCGTTGGTTTGCGGACGGCGAGCGCGACGTGTGCATCCTGCCAGTGGCTATGGCGGAGATCTTGGGCATTGGCCCGGAGGACGTGGGCACGGCCCACATTGGGCTGATGGGACGGTCCTATCGGGTCATTGGCTTAATCGACGGCGAGGTAATCGATGGTCTGCGCGACTTGGACAACGAGAGTCCGATGCCGGTAGATACGGTCGCCGAGGCCAAGAAGATGGAGGAAATGGCTGGCCTGGACCCGCGCCTGATGGACACGGCCGCGATTGAGACCTTTACCCACCTGTTGGCCAACAACGTGGCTTTTTTGCCCTATCAGCAGGTCGTCGATTTGGGCGGGACGCTGCGCTCAATTGCCATCGCTGGCTTTACTGATCGGGAGACTTTGCTCGCCGAGGTTGAGGAATTCGTGTCGCGGGTGGCCGTGCCGCTTTTTGTTGGGGCTGGCGAGCGCGTGCGGGTGTACACGTCTATGGGATCGGCGTCCTTGGCCGGGATTGGCAATCTCTTCGTGCCCTTGTTAATCGCCTCGCTGATCGTACTCAACACCATGCTCGGGGCCGTGTACGAGCGCTCTGGCGAGATTGGGGTGTACTCGTCGGTGGGGCTGGCGCCGAGTCACATTGCCGCGCTCTTCATAGCCGAGGCCCTCGTGTTTGCCATTGTCGGTGCGGTGCTGGGCTATTTAGTGGGTCAGACGACGACGCTGCTGCTGGCGCACTACGCGCTCTTGGGCGGGATGTTTCTCAACTACTCGTCGCTGTCGGCGATTTTTTCGACCTTGGTGGTGATGGTGGTGGTGGTGCTCTCGACTCTGTATCCAGCGCGCAAGGCCGCGGCCATGGCTGTGCCCGATGTGACGCGGCGCTGGGAGTTTCCCCCGCCCGACGGCGACGACTGGCGCTTTGATTTCCCCTTTACGCTGGGGAAGGGCGATGCCTTGGGCTCGTGCGCGTACCTGCACCGGGTCTTCTCGTCGTATGGCGAGGGGTCGGTGGGCGACTTTATGACTGAGGGCGTGGATTTCCACTTGGAGCAGGGCGGCGTGCAGCCGGTCTATCTATTGGAACTGATGGTGTGGCTCGCACCCTACGACTTGGGCGTGAGCCAGCGGGTGTTCCTGCGCACCTTGCCGACCGACGACATTCCGGGCATTTACCGCATCGAGATGCACTTGCAGCGCGTCAGCGGCGATGTGGTGAGCTGGCAGCGGCTTAACACCAGTTTCCTCAATGTGCTGCGCAAGCGCTTCTTGGTCTGGCGGACGATTGCGCCCGAGGTGCGGGAGGAATACTTGATTGAGGGCGAGAAGTTGGCGCAGGGGACGGAAGTGGGAGTTTAGTTTGTTATCAAGCGTTCAGTTGTAGCCAATGGATAAATTGCCGAATGTCATTCCCTTGACGCCCTATTACCGGGAGATGGTGTGGGGCGGACGCCGCTTAGCCGATCTTTACGGCAAGGCCCTGCCAGACGATGTGCTCATTGGCGAGTCTTTTGAACTGTCGGCGTACGAGGGCCGCGAGAGTCGGGCGGTGGATGGTCGTTCGCTGGGGGAGTTGGTGGAAACGCATCGCGCCGATTTGGTTGGTGCTGCGGTGTGGGAGCGTTACGGTGGGCGTTTCCCCTTGCTTATTAAGCTCCTCGACGCTCAGCAGGATCTGTCGATCCAAGTGCATCCCGACGACGAGTACGCCCAGCGCAATGGGTTGGTGGACAGCGGCAAGATGGAGGCTTGGTACGTGCTGCAATCGGACGGCGGCCGCGTGGCTTGCGGGCTGGCCGAGGGCGTGGGCCGCGCAGAGTTTGTCGCCGCACACGCGGCCAAGCGCGTTGCCGAGGTCGTTCGCTTTTACCCGGTTGCGCAAGGGGACGTGCTCTTTTTGCCGCCGGGCACGGTACATGCCCTGTGCCAAGGGGTCGTCCTGTACGAGGTGCAGCAAACAAGCGACCTGACCTTCCGCATCTACGACTACGGCCGGCCGCGCGAATTGCACTGGGAGCAGGCTCTTGAGGTCATAGACTTTGCCCAACACCTGCCCGGGCCGGTGTCGCATCCCGTGCTGTGCGGCCAAGTGTTGGTAGAGTCCGAGCACTTTGTGCTGCGCGGCTGCGGCTTAGATAGCGGCCAAGCCGAACATCGGGCCGAGGGATCGTTTCTGTCGCTGACGGTCGTTCGCGGCCGGGCGCGTGTAGGGGAGTGCGCCTTGGACACGGGGGCGACTGCGCTGGTGCCGGCTGGGCGCGCTTGCGCGGTCGCTCCGCTGGGAGGCGAAAGACTGGAGTACCTAATCGCTTCCGTACCCACCTGAAAAGCCTTGCTGGAACGCCAGTCCCGATTATCATTAAACCAACGCAACCACAAACAACGAAGGAGTATATTGTGAATCTATTTTCGCTAGCGGGAAAAGTCGCCCTCGTCACCGGCGCTAGTCGCGGCATTGGTCGCGGGGTGGCCGCAGGCATGGCTGAGGCCGGAGCCACGGTTATCTGCGCCGCCCGCACCCGCAGCCAACTCGACGAAGCTGTCGCTGCCATTGAGGCCGCAGGCGGCACGGCCCGCGCGGTCGAGTTGGACATGGCTGACCTAGAGGGCATGGATGCGGCCTTGGAGCAATGCGGGCCTATAGACATTCTGTTCAATAATGCCGGCATGAACATCCGCCAGCCCATCGTCGAGGTCTCAGAGGAAAACTACGATCAGATCATGGCCGTCAACCTCAAGGGCCTGTACTTCCTCAGCCAGAAGGTCGGCCGCCAGATGATCGAGCGCGGCCAAGGCGGCAAGATCATCAACATCGGTTCGCTGACCACGGGCTACGCCCTTGCCAAAGTGTCGGTGTACACCGCGACCAAGGGGGCCGTCGGCCAGCTCACCAAGGGCCAAGCCATTGAGTTCGGGCCGCACAACATCCAGGTCAATGCCATCTGCCCGGGCTTTATAATCACCTCGCTCAGTGAGAAGCTGTGGGCCGACGACACCATGCGTGCTTGGGGTGAGGGGCGGGTTGTGCTCAACCGCTTGGGGACGCCCGAAGACTTGGTCGGCACGGCCGTCTTTCTCGCCGCGCCAGCCTCGGATTACGTCACCGGGGAGTGCATTTACGTCGATGGCGGCTTCATGGCCGGCGACGAGTGGCCCTTGCCGCCGGTGGCTGGTAGCAAGTAGTTTGTGCTATTGATGGCTATTTCTACTCTAATGAGGAGTTAGCTCGCATGTCTGAAGTCTATGAACCTAATGCCGATTTACGCGACCGTGCGCACGTCAAAAGCATGGACGAGTATCGGGAAGAGTACGCGCGCTCTATCGCCGATCCAGAGGCGTTTTGGGCCGCAAAGGCCGCAGAGTTCCACTGGTTCAAGGAGTGGGATACTGTGCGGTCGTACAACTACGACATGGACGCGGGGCCGATTGCGATTGAGTGGTTTGCCGGTGGCCAAACCAATATCACCTACAATTGCCTCGACCGGCATCTCGATGCGAAAGGCGATCAGGTCGCCATCATCTGGGAGGGCAACGAGCCGGGAGAAGACGCCACGCTGACCTATAGAGAGCTGCACGAACAGGTTTGCAAATTCGCCAACGTGCTCAAAGCGCGCGGCGTCAACAAGGGCGACCGCGTCTCTATCTACCTGCCGATGGTGCCCGAACTGGCCATTGCCATGCTGGCCTGCGCCCGCATTGGCGCGATTCACTCGATCGTGTTCGGCGGATTTTCCGCGGACGCGCTCGCCGACCGCATCGTGGATTCCACTTGCACGACTGTCATCACCTGCAACGGCACCCATCGCGGCGACAAGCCCATCCTGATGAAACCCGTAGCCGACCAAGCCATGGCCGACGCGGATGCGCGCATGGATGCTGAGGTAGCGACCTGTATCGTGATCGATCGCGCGGACTTTGCCGTGGATATGCAGGCTGGCCGCGACTTCTGGTGGCACGAGCTGATGGCCGATGCGGACGCCGACTGCGATTGTGAGGTCATGGATGCCGAGGATCCGCTCTTCATCCTCTATACCTCAGGGTCCACGGGCCAGCCCAAGGGCGTGCAGCACACGGTGGGTGGGTACATGGTCTATACGGGCACCACGCACAAGTACGTCTTCGACTACCAAGACGGCGACATCTATTTCTGCGCGGCCGACATTGGCTGGGTCACAGGCCACTCGTACATCATATACGGTCCGATGGCCAACGGCGCGACCACCGTGATGTTCGAAGCCATTCCCACCTATCCCAACCCGGACCGCTACTGGCAGACCATTGAGAAGTGGAACGTCAATCAGTTCTACACAGCCCCGACCGCCATCCGTGCCATTGCCGCGGCCGGCGAGGAGTGGCCTGCTGGCTACGAAATGCCTTCTCTGCGGCTGCTGGGCACGGTTGGCGAGCCGATCAACCCCGAGGCTTGGCGCTGGTATCACAAGAACGCTGGCAAGGAGCGCTGTCCCATCGTCGATACGTGGTGGCAGACCGAAACCGGCGGCATCCTCATTTCGCCGTTGCCCGGGGCGACTCCGACCAAACCCGGCTCGGCCACCTTCCCCTTCTTTGGCATCGAGCCGGTCGTGCTCGACCCAGAGAAAGGCACAGAGATAGATGGCAACGGAGTCACTGGTGTCTTGGCCATGCGCGCTCCCTGGCCGGGGCAGATGCGCACAGTGTACGGCGACCACGAGCGCTTTGAGCAGACCTATTTCCAGCAGTACAAGGGCTACTACTTTACGGGCGACGGCTGTCGGCGCGACGAGGATGGATACTATTGGATCACCGGCCGCGTCGATGACGTGATCAATGTCTCTGGCCACCGCATGGGTACGGCAGAGGTCGAGAGCGCGTTAGTACTACACGCTAGGGTGGCAGAGGCTGCGGTCGTTGGTTTCCCACACGACATCAAGGGCGAGGGCATTTACGCGTACGTGACGCTCAACGCCGGCGAAGAGTACACCGACGCGCTCAAAAACGAGCTCAAGCAACAGGTGCGGACGGCAATCGGCCCGATCGCCACCCCGGACGTGATCCACTGGGCACCGGGCTTGCCCAAGACGCGCTCGGGCAAGATCATGCGCCGCATCCTGCGCAAAATAGCCACCGATGAAACCGACTCCATCGGCGACACCTCGACGCTAGCCGATCCAGCGGTCGTGGACTCGCTTATTGCCAATAAGTAAGTGACCGCTGGTGCCTTAGTAATACCTGAAGGCAGCAAGGACAACTTCGCACTGCCTGAAGGCAGCGAGAACAGCGTTGCACGCGAGTGGCTGGAGACCAACGGCCTGGGCGGTTGGGCATCCTCTACGGTCAGCGGCGCGAACACCCGGCGCTACCACGGCCTGTTGGTTGTGGCGACCTGTCCGCCGGTTGGCCGGGTGGTGTTGCTGTCGCGGCTCGACGAGACCTTGGTTCTGCCCACGGCCCGCGTCGAGCTAAGTTGCAGCATTTTCCCCGGAGTCATTCACCCACGGGGCGACCAATGGCTAACGGCCTTCGCGCCCGAGCCGGTGCCGACGTGGACGTACGCGGGGGATGGGTGGGTGTTGCGCAAGCGGCTGGCTTTGCTGGCGGGTGAGCATGCCTTGGTTGTCGCGTACGAACTAGTGGAAGCGTCCGAACCGCTTTGGTTGGAATTGTGTCCCCTTTTCGCGGCGCGAGACTATCACCACTTAATGCAGGCCAACGATCAAGTCGCCCCAACAGCCGCTTGGGCTGAGGACGCGTTGGTCTATCGGCCCTATCGGGAGCAGCCTACCGCGCATATCCTCGCCCCGGGCGCGTGCTGGGAGGCCGCTCCGGACTGGTACTACAACTTCCAATATCCGCGCGAGGAAGAGCGCGGCCTCGACTGCAGCGAAGACCTGTTCACGCCCGGCTACCTGCGTCTGCAACTCGTCCCCGGAGCCACCGTTGGCGTAGTCGCAGCCACTGAGCTTCCCTCCTGCCGCGACCCTCTCGCGCTCCTCGCCGACGAGATTGACCGCCGCCAGCAGGTGGAAATGCGCGCTCCTTGGACCGCTGACCCTTTGCTGCGGTCGCTGGCGCGGGCGGCCGATCAGTTTCTGGTGCGGCGCGGCGATGGCCTGCGCACCATTGTCGCGGGGTACCACTGGTTCACGGATTGGGGCCGCGACACTATGATCGCCCTGCCCGGCCTCTGCTTGGTCACCGGGCGTTTTGCCGAAGCGCGAGGTATCTTTGCAGCGTTTGCCGAGCACGTCAGCGAGGGCATGATCCCCAACCGCTTTCCCGACGCGGGAGAGGCTCCGGAATACCACGCTGTTGATGCGACCTTGTGGTTTTTTGTTGCGTTCTACAAGTATTTGCAATACACCGAGGACTACGAGTTTGCCTGCGAGCTCTGGCCGACGTTAGAGGACATAGCCGCTTGGCACGAGCGCGGCACGCGCCATCAGATTTGGGTTGATGCCGACGGCCTGCTCGCGGCTGGGGAGCCGGGGGTGCAATTGACGTGGATGGACGCCAAGGTCGGCGATTGGGTGGTCACGCCGCGCATGGGCAAGCCCGTGGAGGTCAATGCGCTTTGGTACAATGCGCTCAAAATTTTGCAGCACTTGGGCGATACATTGGGTCAGCGCGCTGATTACGGCCAGCGCGCCGCTGAGGTGCAGGCGTCCTTTGATAGTATGTTCTGGTGCGAAGAGCGGGGGTACTTGTGCGACGTAGTCGCGTCCAAGGGGACGGATTGGTCGATTCGCCCCAATCAAATTTTTGCGCTCTCACTGCCTTTTCCGCTCGTCGAGGGCGAGCGGGCGCGGCGAGTCTTATCGGTGATTGACGAACACTTGCTGACCCCGCGCGGCCTGCGCAGCCTCTCGCCGTGCGATCCGGCGTACTGCGCCCGATATGCGGGTGGACCTTGGGAGCGCGACAGCGCGTATCACCAGGGCACGGTGTGGGGCTGGCTCATCGGTCCGTACATCACCGCCCTCTGTCGTTGCCACGGTCTCGTGGGCCGCCAGCGCGGCCGCGCCCTCCTCGACGGCTTTGCCGCGCACCTGAACGAAGCGGGTTTGGGCACGGTCTCGGAGATATTTGACGCCGAGCCGCCTTTTGCGCCTCGCGGCTGTATCGCCCAGGCGTGGAGCGTGGGCGAGTTGTTGCGGGCCGGGGTGGAGGATGTGCTGGAGCCAAATGCATGAAGGGGCGGGCCGGTATTTTTGTTATTATGATGGCATATAATGGCGAAGGGACCGCACCTCTTCAACTTTGAAGCTGATCGTCACTTTGAGAAGGAAGATTATAGTGAGCGGAAGAGTGTACATTGAGACGACAATTCCCAGTGTATATTACGACACCCGAGATGACGCGGAGACTATCGCACGACGTAGTTGGACTCGACGATGGTGGATTAGGTATCGCTATGACTACGAGATTGTCACAAGTAGCGCCGTTCTAGAGGAGTTGCAGAACGGAGAATTCGATTCGAGGGAGAATTGCTTGAGACTGCTTGATAACGTTCCACTTTTACCGGTTGAGCGGGGCATCGGAGAGGTAGTACAGACGTATGTCAATCACCACGTCATGCCGGCCGATCCCACGGGTGATGCGCTTCACTTGGCACTGGCGTCGTACCACAAGTGCGACTTCCTTCTCACTTGGAACTGCCGGCACCTGGCGAACGCTAACAAATTCAGCCATATTCGGACAATAAATGGCCTTCTCGGCCTGTTTGTACCTAGTCTTGTGACACCCTTGGAACTCCTTGGAGGTGAGGATGATGTCTGAGCACTCTAAAGATGTGATAGATCGAGTTCGAGCCATCCGCCGGAAGATATCCGAAGAAGTTGGGAACGATCCGCAGGAACTCGTCCGCCATTATCAGGAGTTGGACGAGAAGTATCGGGCCAGAGTACTCCGCAGAAAACAGACTCCGCAAGAGAAATAAGTGCTGGCTAAACTGCTCTTGGAACGGTGCGCCCTTGACAGATCTCAACGCGGCCCTTTTAATAGTCAAGCAAATAACGGCGCAGGTGTCCGCTGCCGCAGGGCAGCGGAAGAATAGGGAAGGCAGTGCAAATCTGCCGCGGTCCCGCCACTGTGACCGGTTGACGGCCCACCAGCCGTCGCGTCCCCGACATCAGCCACTGATTCCCAAGAGGATCGGGAAGGAGTCGGACGGCACATAACCGGAAGTCAGGAGACCTGCCTGCGACCGAGGTGAATGACACCCTTCGGTAGAAAGGTTGGTCCACCGGTGCCTAATACAAGCACCCAGACCCGCACTCATTCGAGGGCGGGCTTTTTTATTGTTTTCTTTTTGATGGCCCTGCCCCCTGAGGCTCTCTTGGCCGGGTCGCTACAGGGCCGGTTGCTCGATCAGGACGCGGGACGTCCCGTGTCCGGTGCCGTATTGACGCTGAGCGTCTCATCCGGCGCTGTCCATTCCATCCGCAGCGATACGACCGGCACCTTCTGCCTCGAAAATCTGGCAGCAGGCACTTGGGATTTGCGCGTGGAACGGCTGGGCTATCGGCCCTTGCAAGGCCACATTCAGATCGGCGCAGTCCCCACCTCAGTCGAGTTGCACCTGCAATCTCTGCCCATGATCATGGACGAGTTGGTGGTCCGCCCCCGCCGCAGCCCCGAGGGCAAGCACATTGCCTCTTTCGTCGAAACTATTGTCTTGGGCAACCAGCGCGCTCCCGGCGCAGATCTAGCTCAGACCCTCGACCGCGCTACCGGCGTCAACATCCGCCGCTACGGCGGGTTGGGCAGTTTTAGTACCCTTTCCATTCGCGGATCCACGGCTGAACAGGTACAAGTTTTCCTCGATGGGGTGCCGCTCAACTCGGCTGTTGGTGGTGGCGTGGATTTAGGTGGCTTGCCCATCGGCGGCGTCGAAAGCGTCGATGTATATCGGGGCGCGGTGCCAGCGCGCTTTGGTGGCAACAGCCTTGGGGGCGTGGTCCACATCCGCACGCAGCCGCTCGGTGACAAAGTCCGCACGCGCTTGCACACGGCCTCCGGTTCGCACGGCACCCGTCGACTAGGTGCTTCGCTCAGCGGTCCCTATAAGGGCTGGGAGTACTTGGGGTTGGTCAACTACCAAGCCAGCCGCAATGACTTTCGCTTTTGGGACGACAACGGCACTGAGTACAACGCCCAAGACGACGGCTGGGCGCGACGGCTCAACAGCGATTTTCGCGGCGTGCGCGGTTTGGCCAAAATCGGGCGCAGCTTGGGCGCTAGCCGCTTGCAGATTCACAACACCTTTGACCTGAGCTACAAAGGCATTCCCGGCATTGGCAACAACCAATCTCTGCATACTCGCTACGACACGTGGCGTCATATCGCCGAAGCTGCGCTTTTCGGTCCGCTAGGGCACGGCCGCACTGGGTACCGACTCAAAGCTCACCACTCGCGCGAAAAAGACGAGTACCGGGATCGGCACGGCGAAGTGGGCTTAGGCCGCCAGCACGACCGCAATATCACCCAGAGCTTGGGCTTGCGCGGCGAAGTGAATGCTCTGTTGCCTGGCCAGTCTCTGCTGACCGCTTTTGTCGCGGCTCGGCGCGAGACCTTTGTTCCCGACGATTTGCTTCGGTCCGACAGTCGGCTCTTGCGCAGTCGCCGCCGGGCGTTGGCCGTTGGGACCGAGGTGGAGGTGCCGGTGGGGCAGCGCTTGACTATCAACGTCGGCACGCAGGCAGAGGGGTTTGATGACCGCTTTTTCGATCGGAAGAACTTCGCGCCCAGTGCGGTGTTGCCGAGTCGGGAAAACCGCGAAATCCTGTGGGGCTATCGCGTGGGTGCGGCCTTGGACTTAGGCGCTGGCTTGGCGCTCAAGGCCCATAACGGCCGCTATCAGCGCGCGCCCAATTTCTTTGAACTCTTCGGCGATCGGGGCGCGGTGATCGGCAATACCAACCTCGTCCGAGAAGAAGGGCACAACTGGGATTTGGGTTTCGTTTTCCGTGGTCCCGCCGAGGGGATGGGGTTGGCCTTGGCGGAGGTCGTGTACTACCACAATGGCGTCGAAGACCTCATTCGCTTCATACAGAACTCACAGCGGGTGTCGCGGCCTCATAATATGGGCCGGGCTTTGCTGCGCGGTGTAGAGACGCGGGTTGAGGCGCGGTTGTTGCCAAGGCTGGCACTGCGCGGCAATTACGCGTATCAGCGCGCTGAAAACCGCACTCCGTTCTCTTTTGAACGGGAAAATGATCTGCCCAATGCGCCGCGCCATCGGCTCAATGCGCGCGTATCCCTCGACTTGGGTCGCGCGGAACTATACGGCGAATTCAGCCGCGAAAGTCGGCATTTTCTCGACCGGGCTAATCTGCGCACCGTGCCCGTCCGCGCCCTGTACAATCTCGGTGGCAGTGTGCCGCTAGTCGAGGGCATCGCCTTGTCTTGGGAGCTGCGCAACCTGACCAACAATCAAGTAGCCGATCTATGGGGCTACCCGCTGCCGGGCCGCTCGTATGGGCTTTCCGTTCGCTATGCTGCGCATCAGTAGGGCAGTTGTCGACAAAGACAAGACGATTCTACTAACCACTAACTAAGGAGGATTTACGTGTATCGCATTTCTATTTTGGCCGTCTCTCTCTTGTTGCTGGCGAACTCGGCGTCGGCACAGAGCGATCTCTTCGTTATCACCACGGATTTTTCTACCGGCAGCACGGCCTTTTTGGCCGCGGATGCGGCCGAGGCCGAGGTGAATCTATTGGGCATCCATTCGGATGCAGTGGGGCACTACCACGATGGCCGCGTCTATATCGTCAACCGCTTGGGCCAGGACAATATCTTGGTGCTGGACGCGATGGATTTGCGCACTCCGCTGACTCAGTTTTCGGTGGGCAATGGTGCCAACCCGCACGATATCGAAATTGTCGCACCCGACAAGGCGTATGTGACGCGCTACGACGCGGCATCTCTGTTGATCGTCAATCCCCAAGATGGCGCGGAATTGGGCCAAATCGATCTGAGCGCGTTCGCCGACGCGGATGGTCTGCCCGAAGTATCGCAAATCGTCCGCGTCGGCAATCGGCTCTACTTGAGCTGTCAGCGCCTCGACCGCAACGGTGGCTGGGGGCCGGCTGACGTTAGCTACCTAATCGTCGTCGATCTGGCGACTGACACCTTGGTCGATGTGGACCCGGACGCCGAGGGCGTGCAGGGCATCGCGCTGAGCGCTGCCAATCCCAACAGCATGGCTGTCGTAGGCGAGCGGATCGCCGTGGGGGTAGTGGTCGGTTTTGGCGACCGGGCCGGTGGAGTGGAAATCGTCGATACGGCTACCAACCGCAGCCTTGGATTGGCCGTCAGCGAGGAAGACTTGGGCGGCGACATTACGTCCATGGTGCTCGTCGATCAAAATCGGGGCTATGCCGTAGTCGCGGACGAAAACTTCGCCAATGGCGTCCGGCCCTTTGAGTTGTCCAGCGGTACTGTGGGTGCGCCCATAGAAAATATCAGCGGTGGTTTTATCCCCAGCTTAGCTGTAGATGGCGATCGCGTGATCGTCGCTGATCGAGGCTCTTTCTCCGATCCGGCTAGCGCGGGACTCAAATTCTACGATGCGGCTACAGGAGCGTTCCTGCACGGTCCCATCGACACCGGCTTGCCGCCGCAAGACATCGTGGTTCTGAGTGATGTGACTATTCCCACGGCTGTGGAGGAGACCGCTGACACCGGCTTGCCGCAGGAATTCGCCTTGGAGGCGGCCTATCCCAATCCCTTCAACTCCTCAGTGCAGATTCCCTTTGCGGTCTGGCGAGCCAACACTCCGGTCGAATTGACCGTCCACGACGTGTTGGGCCGCACCGTCCGCACGCTGACTTCCGGTCCGGTAGCCGCCGGGCGACACGTTCTCCAATGGGACGGTCGCAATGCCGCAGGTGAGCCGGTGGGCAACGGCGCGTATCTAGTGCAGTTGCGCGCGGGCAGTCAACAGGCTGTGGGCAAGGTGATGTTGATAAAATGAAAGGCAACCACAGGGGTTTTAGGGCAACCACAAGGGTTGCCCCTACATAATTGTGGTAGGGGCGTCCCTTGTGGGCACCCTTCATTTGGATAGGCCGATAAGCAAGGGAAAGGCAACAGATATGGTTACGCTATCTAAGCTCTACACCAAGACGGGCGACGGCGGCATGACGCGGCTGGGCGATATGTCGCAAGTGCCCAAGACGAGCGCCCGCATCGCCGCTTATGGGTGCGTGGATGAGCTGAACTCGGTGATTGGGTTGGCTAGGGCTAGCGGTGCAGAGCACGACGATGTGCTCGCTCGGGTGCAAAACGATCTCTTTGACTTGGGGGCCGATTTGTGCGTCCCGCAGGCGGATGGTGAAGAAGAGCGCCTGCGCGTGCAGCCGCAGCAGGTTCTTTTCCTAGAGCAGCAAATTGACGATCTCACGCGAGATTTGGCTCCTTTGTGGAGCTTTATCTTGCCTGGAGGACGGCTTCCCGCTGCTTGGCTTCACCTTGCGCGTACGGTGTGTCGGCGTGCCGAGCGGGCAGCTTGGCAACTCGCGGAGCAAGAGCAAGTCGGAGAGCCGGTTTTGCTGTATCTCAACCGGCTCTCCGATTTGCTGTTCGCGATGGCGCGGGCCGCCAACGACGGTGGAGAGGCGGATGTGTTGTGGAAGCCGGGGGAGGGCGCGGATGATGCGTAAGTGGATTCTTGGTGGAGGCGTTTGATGCGCAAAATGTGTTTTTGGGCGTGGCTGGCCCTCGGTGTGTCGGCAGCGAATGGGGATGACTGCGTCGATAGCTACGATTCGGCGAAGGACTATTTCCCCGACAAGGCTGAACTGCAATACGCCGAGAGTTTTGCGATTGAATACTTCGGCAACTACAAATTGGTCACTGTGCATACTCCGTGGCCCGGTGCCGAAGAAGCTGTTCAGTACTTATTGGTCCAACGCGGCACTCCCGCCCCCGAAGGGTATGAGGGCGTTCAGCGCATCACCGTGCCCATCCGTCGTCTCGCGGCTTTATCGACCACGCAATTGCCGCACCTCGAATTGTTGGACGCTCTCGAAAATCTAGTCGCGGTCAGTGACATTAAAATGGTGAATTCGCCGGGCATCAATCAGCGCTTTGCGGCTGGCAAAATTGCCGAAATCGGCCACGGTGCCGGGGTCAATCTCGAATTAGTGCTGGAACTGGAGACCGACGTAGTAATGACCGTAGCTTCAGCCCAATCCCAGTACAACGCCCACCCAGTTTTGCTGCAAGCCGGCGTGGCCGTGGCCATCAACGCCGAGTACACTGAGCCATCGCTGCTGGGCCGCACGGAATGGCTCAAGTTCACCGCGGCCTTTTTCAACGCGGAGGCTCTGGCGGAAAAACGCTTTGCGGACATTGTGGCCCAGTACCAGCAATACGCGGCTTTGGTGCAGGAGGTGCCGACGGCCCAACGGCCCACGGTGTTCGGCGGTTCTCTCTGGCGCGACACTTGGCACGTCGCCGGTGGCAAGAGCTACGCAGCGCAATTGGTCGCCGCGGCTGGGGGTGCGTACCTGTGGGCCGACGACGATTCCGGGGGAAGTTTGCCTTTGGATTTTGAGGCCGTGTACGAAAAGGCCCACGCGGCCGACGTTTGGCTGACCATGCGCAATGAATGGCATTCGCTGGCCGAGGTGGAGGCTGCGGACGAGCGCTACGCGGCGTTTGCAGCGTTGCAAAGCGGTCGAGTGTACAATGCCAACGCCCGACTCAACGCGCACGGCGGCAACGACTACTGGGAAGCTGGCCTTGTCGAACCCCATATCGTGCTGGCCGATCTTATAAAAATCCTGCATCCCGACCGCCTGCCGGACCACGCGCTCAAGTTCTATAAAAAACTGGACTGAGACGCCGTGGTGACTGCTTCCACCACAGATGCACAGGGCACTTCTTGGCCTCGGCTGGGTCCGCGCTGGGGACTCTTTCTTGGGATGGCCGGGGCCTTGCTCGGTTTTTTTGCTATCAGCTTGGGCGTGGGGTCGGTGTCCATTCCCCTCGATGCGGTGGTCGCCATCCTGTGGGGTGAAACCGACCAGAAGCCGAGTTGGAGTCACATTATTTACGCGATCCGCCTGCCGCGCGCGCTCACTGCGGTGTTGGCTGGCGCGGCCCTGAGCGCCAGCGGTTTGCAAATGCAGACCCTGTTCCGCAATCCCCTCGCCGACCCCTTCATCCTCGGCATCAGCGCTGGAGCTAGTCTGGGCGTGGCGTTGGTCGTCTTGGGCACGGGCGTCACTGGGGCTGGGTTGTTGGTCGGTCTGGGGCTTTTGGGTCAAGCCGGCGTGGTCGCCGCGGCCGTGGTTGGAGCGGCGCTGGTGCTGGGCTTAGTGCTTTTCGTGGGGCGGCGCGTGCAGCACACCATGACCTTGCTCATCCTCGGCCTCATGTTCGGCTATCTGACGAGTGCCGTGGTCAGCGTATTGCTCTACTTCAGCATCCCTGAACAGGTGCAGACCTACGTCCTGTGGACTTTTGGCAGCTTTGGCGCGGTCGCTTGGGGGCAACTCACTTTTTTAGTGCCGGTGGTGCTGGTGGGTTTAGGGATTGCCGGACTGCTAGTTAAGCCACTCAATGCCCTGCTGCTCGGGGAAACGTATGCGCGCAGTATGGGCTTGGGCGCGCGGCGGGCGCGGCTGTGGATTATTGCTAGCGCCGCGCTGCTGGCTGGAGCGGTCACGGCCTATTGCGGCCCCATTGGGTTCTTAGGTGTGGCTGTGCCGCATTTGTGCCGCGCTCTTTTCAACACTTCGGACCACCGCGTACTGCTGCCGGCTAGCGTACTTTTGGGCGGCATCCTAGCCCTAACTGCGGATCTGGTGGCCCGTTTGCCCGGCAGCGAGGCCACCTTGCCGCTCAACGCGGTCACAGCCTTGATTGGCGCGCCCGTGGTCACTTGGATCATCTTGCGCCGCCGCACGCTGCGGCAGGCCTTTGCCGCCTGAACGCCGTGGCTGCGACTATTTTACAAACGCGCGACCTGTGCATTGGCTATGCGCCCAAGCGACGCCCGCGCGTTGAAGTGGCCGCGGACATTGGCGTGGAATTGCTCAAGGGGGAACTGGTCTGCTTGTTGGGACCCAATGGTGCGGGCAAATCCACGCTCATGCGCACGCTGGCTGGTCTGCAAAAGCCGCTGGTTGGTGAGGTGAACCTTGAGGGCTGCGATCTGCACGGGCTGACCGAGAGCGAACGGGCGCGGCTTTTGGGCTTAGTCCTGACTGAGCGGGTGGACGTGGGCAATCTGTCGGCCTATGCACTCGTGGCGCTGGGTCGCTACCCGTACACGGGTTGGGATGGCCGTCTTTCTCATGCGGACGAAAAGGTGGTGCGCTGGGCTATTGACGCGGTGGGGGCTAGGAACTTGGCAGGGCGCAGCGTCGGCGAACTAAGCGATGGCGAACGGCAGAAGGTGATGATTGCCCGCGCCTTGGCGCAGGAACCAGCGGTGCTGCTCCTCGACGAACCTACGGCCTTTTTGGACTTGCCGCGCCGCGTCGAAGTCGTGCAGTTGTTGCGGCGCTTGGCCGGTGATAGCGATCGCGCTGTCTTGCTCTCCACGCACGATTTAGACTTGGCCCTGCGCTGCGCCGACCGCCTTTGGCTGCTGCCGCTGGACGGGCCCTTGCAAACCGGGGCACCGGAAGACTTGGTGTTGAGCGGGGCTTTTCAGCGGGCGTTTGCGGACGTGGAATTCGACCCGGCCATTGGTTCTTTTCAGCTAACGCAAGAGCCGGAAGGCGCAGTTGGCTTGGTGGGCGAGGGGCTCCATGCCCTGTGGACGGCGCGCGCGTTGGAACGGGCTGGTTTCTGCGTGGCGGAAGACTCGCCGACGTGCGTTGAAATTATCCGCGGCAATGGCGACGCGACTTGGCGACTTTACACGGCGACCGGCGACCGCGTCTGTGCCAACCTGTACGAATTGGTCAAATGCTTGAAACTAGACGCGATTGATTAACGCTTCTGGGGGACCCGTGTCTTTTCAGACGACTCTGTTTGTTCCGCAGGATCAGCGCCACCGGAGAGCCGGGGCGTTCCGATTCGACTGGACAGTGTCACATCCTCGTCGGGGCCAGCGTCCAGGCTTGCAGCGATTGCACCTTGGCCGCACCTCCGCGCGCAAACAGGCTGACGCCGAGGCTGTCGGTCCGCGTCGGATAGATGCGCTGGGTCACGCATTGGCGGCGATTGGCAAATACTTCGAGGATCGAACGGTCCAGGAAGATGCGCAGGGTCAGCAATTCGCCCGGAGCCAGTTCGAACGGCCCTTCCTGGGCGGTGACGTACTGTTCACTCTCGGCCAGATGCGGCAGGGGCCTGCGGTAGCGGGTGTAGCGTATTTCCCGGTCGAGCGAAGACCGGCTGACATCGACTCGCAGCACGGCGGCAGTAGCGTCGTAGGAGACCGCGGTTTCTTCTTCGCCTCCTGGGGATCGCCGCACTTTCAGCCCCACCTCTCGCGCCTCACGGGGATCGATCTCAACGGCCAACTCCAGACAGTCGCCGCCGACTCCTGCAACCTCTATCTCGGAATCGGCGGGCACGTCAATGGACTCGTGCCGACGGGGATCCAACCGCAACACTTCGAGTTCTGGGACAGGATCGATCTGCAGGTGGCCGCCGGGATCCAGCGACAACAGGCGCGGAACGGTCATAACGCCCGACCATCCCGAGGCGCGCTCGCGGTCGTTGCCGCGCAGTTCGCGGACCCAGTCGAAGAAGATGCGTCGGCCGTTTGCATCCAGCAGGGTTCGCGGACCGCCGAGATGCCCTCCTTCCCAGCTCATGCGCCCGTGAACGTCTGGATAAAACCGTTCGTCTCGGACTTGGCCGATGTAGTACTGGGATCCCTGCAGATGGCTGCAGAAGAGCAGCATGTGCCGGTCGCCGAGCGGGAAGAAGTCCGGTACGGCGCAATCTTCGCCTCCTTCGGTCCACTCTCGTCGGGACTGGTAGAACAAATCGACGAACTCCCATGTGCGCAGGTCCGGCGATTTGAACAGGTATGCCGCGTCCCCTTGGTCTTGCGGGTCGCGTTTGTTGATGGCGGCGTAATAGAGGTCGCCGGCCAACCAGCCGCAGGGATCGTGGATGGTGTAGCGGCCGAAGTCGGCGCTTCCTTCTTCTGGCTGGGGGATCACCGGATTGCCTGGGTCTTTCGTCCACTCGATCAGCAGATCGTCGCTGCTGCGGGCGAGGCAGAGGCCGTCGGGGTTGCCGTAGTAGATCAGTGTTGGAATCCCTTCCTTGCTGATCAAGGCTCCGCCGCTAAAGCAGCCGACGCGGTCCGGTCCATCCGCGTCCGGCGTCAGCGCCACTGGATGGTGGACCCAGTGCACGAGGTCGGCGCTGGAGGCGTGGCCCCATTGAATGAGATTCCAGTAGGCGCCGTCCGGGTTGTACTGGTAGAAGATGTGGTAACGGCCCTTCCAGAACAGGGTGCCGTTGATGTCGTTCATCCACGCGGCTGGCGGCGTGAAGTGATAGGCTGGCCGATGCGGATCGCGGGCAAAGGCATCGGCGAGGTCGCCGGCCTCCCGGATCCGCTCTTCCATCTGTTCTATCTGGTTTTCAGTAGTCATGGGTTCGCTCGCAGGTTAGCTGCCCGGAATTTCGAGCAGCGGGCTTTGGGAAGATAGGAAACGGAGATGGGAGCTGTCGAGCTATTAAAACATTACTTTTGAAGTAGATGAGATATAACTAATTAGTTATAATTTAGAACATGGAGCGCGAAGGTGTACCTCTTAGAAGAGTCCGGTGGGTTGGAGATTCTAGAGAACAACTACAGAAGTTTCCCAGCCAAGTCCGCAAAGATATTGGACATGCGCTCTACCTAGTGCAGACCGGACAAACACCGCCCTCTAGCAAGCCGATGAGAGGACTTGAATCCGGCGTGTTTGAGATTGTTGATGACTATGATACAAACGCCTACCGTGCTGTTTATACGGTCAAGATCGGTAGGAGCCTTTACGTGCTACATGCGTTTCAGAAGAAATCGAAAAGAGGCATCGCTACCCCTAAGAAAGAGATTGACCAAATCAAAAGACGCCTGAGACAAGCTAAAGAGTTGGCTAAGCAGGAGGCAGACTATGGACGAAGACATTAAAATCGAACAGAGCAGTGGCAACATTTTTTCGGACTTGGGCTTTAGTGAGGAGGAAGCAAAAGAAGAGTTGCTCAAAGCCCAACTTGGTGCGGAGATTTTTCGGATTCTCGAACACCGCAAGCTGACTCAGACAAAGGCCTCGCGGATTCTAGAAGTTAAGCAATCGGAAATCTCCCGACTTAAGAGCGGTAAGTTCTCTTATTACAGTGTCGAACGGCTGATGCGGTTCCTTGAACGCCTCAATTGTGAGGTGAGTATTCATATTGCTTGGCCGGAGAGTGAAGGAATCCAAAAGGTTATTGCGATATAGTTAAGTAGTCACTAGCTACAAGCTATTCCTCACCTTTGCCAGCACAGCAGCACTGGCATTTTGGAGGCTCTATCCATGAACCGCATCGTTTCTCTGTTGCCCAGCAGTACTGAAATCATCTGCGCCCTCGGCTGCGGCGAGCACTTGGTCGGTCGTTCCCATGAGTGCGACTATCCTGCCGGCGTTGGCGATCTGCCTGTGTGCACGGCTCCCAAATTCGACCCGGACGGGACCTCGTATCAGATCGACCAGCGGGTCAAAGCCATTTTGCAGGAAGCTACTTCGGTGTACCGGGTGGATGCTGACCTACTCGACGAGTTGGCACCGGATTGGTTGGTGACGCAATCGCAGTGCGAAGTGTGCGCCGTCAGTCTCAAAGATGTCGAGGAGGCTGCCTGTCAATTGGTGCGCTCGCAGCCTGCCATCCTATCGTTGGAGCCCAATGCCTTGGCCGATGTCTGGGGAGATATCAAGCGGGTGGCTACGGCGCTAGAAGTGGAGAAGCAAGGTCGCGCCTTGGTAGCCCAATTGCGGGATCGGCTAGACCTGATCGCCGCTCGCACTCGCCATATCGACCCTCGTCCGCGCATCGCCTGCATCGAGTGGTTCGAGCCGCTGATGGCTGCGGGCAATTGGATTCCCGAATTGGTGGAGATCGCCGGTGGCCAAAACCTCTTCGCGGCGGCAGGGACGCATTCTCCTTGGCTGTCGTGGGAGGAACTAGTGGAAGCCCAGCCGGAGATTATCGCCTTGATGCCCTGCGGTTTTGATATGTCTCGCTCTCGACGCGAGTCGCCAGCGCTCACTCAGCATCCGCTGTGGTCTCGGCTGCAAGCCGTGCAGCAAGGGCAGGTGTTCCTCACTGACGGCAATCAGTTTTTCAACCGCCCAGGGCCACGCTTGGTGGAGTCGGCTGAAATTCTCGCCGAGATTTTCCATCCCCAACACTTCGGCGGCACGCACGAGCATCGGGGCTGGGAGCGGTGGGAAGCCTGAGCGAGCTTGCGGCACGCCCAATAGAACCATTGTGAATTATTGATGTTACGTACGCGCACCTTGGGTATGGGATGCTGTCTCGCCTGAAGTCGAGGTAAAGCGACTCCGCTGCGCTACGCTCAGCATGACAAGGAAGAAATCGGGGATGACGCTACAGGAGGCCTTACACGAATTGGGGGTGCGAGACGATACGCTCTCTCAGGCCGAGAAGGCGCACTTGGATAGCGAAGGCTATGTGCTCCTGCCCAATATCCTCTCGGCCACGCAGATCACCTTAATATGCAGTGCAATGGACGGGGTGTACGCCGCTGAGGGCACGGGGCAAAAGGATGGGCCGGCCGAAAGTAGCTACATGCAGAACAAAACTGCCGGTCTCGACATTTGCTTTACCCATCCGCGCGTTCTGGCCGCCATCTGTCATGTCTTGGACGGTTGTATCAAGTCCTTCGGCGTTCACGGTCGCCCCCATCCGCCCGACGGAGAACAGCAGGCCCTGCACGTCGATTACAACGGCCCCGCACCCCATGCAGACCGCTATGCCGTGTGCAACTCGCTGTGGATGTTGACGGAATTCACGCCGGAAAACGGAGCCACGCGGGTGATTCCCGGCACCCACCGGAGCGGTCAGGACCCCAAAGAGGCGCTGGATGACCCCGCCGCAGACCATCCGCGTCAAAAGCTATTGCTCGGCGCGGCTGGCACGGTCGCCGTTTTCAACAGCCATATCTGGCACGGCACTACCCGCAACCGCAGCGCTAGCAGCCGCCCCAGTCTCACCAGTTTCTTTTGCCGCCGCGACGACCCACACATGGTTTTTTCCAGTGCCCTCAGCCCGGCAGCCGCTCAGCGCTTGCGCCCGGCGGCCCGCTGTCTATTCGCCGATCCCGAGCCTTGGACGGGTTAGCGAGGCTCCTTACCTCGTCGAAAATTTGTGTATTGTAACCGTCCGGTAGGTCTCCCCCGGACGCAACACCACCGACGGAAAGCCCGGCTGGTTGATCGAGTCGGGATAGTGCTGGGTCTCTAGGCACAGGCCGTGGTACTGATTGTAGATTGTCCCGTCCTTGCCCATCACGCCGTCGAGGTGAATGGCCGAGTAGAATTGGACTCCCGGTTCGGTAGTGTACAGCTCCATCACCCGTCCGCTCTCCGGTTCGTATACCTCGGCGGCCAGCCCCGGCTCAGCTCGACCCCCATTGTCGAGCACGTAGTTGTGGTCGTAGCCGCCGATATCTGCGATCTGCCCGATTCGCCCGCCGATGGCGGTTGGTTTGACAAAGTCGAGGGGGGTGCCAGCGACCGGCAAAATGCGTCCAGTGGGGATTTGGTTGGCGTCCGGTTCGGTATAGTAGCGGGCGTGGAGTGTGAGAATATGCCCGAGCACGGGGCCGCTGCCGGCCAAGTTGAAATAGGAATGGTTGGTCAGATTGATCGGCGTAGGCTTGTCCGTGGTCGCCTCGTATGCGATGACTAGTTCGTCGTCGTGGGTCAAGGTGTACGTCACGCTCGCTGGTACGGTGCCTGGATAACCCTCCTCGCCGTCTTGACTCACGTAGTGTAAGCGCACCGCTGGTCCGCGTTTGTCGTCCACGACCTCGGCATCCCAGACGACCTTGTCGAAGCCCACGATCCCGCCGTGCAGGTGATTGGGCCCGTTGTTGACGGCGAGCGTGTAATCTTGGCCATCTATAGAGAACTTGCCGCCGGCAATGCGGTTGGCGACTCGTCCGGTGATACAGCCGAAGTACGGATTTTCCTTCTCGTACTGCTCTAAGTGGTCAAAGCCTAGTACTACGTCGCCTAGCATTCCGGCGCGATCGCGCACGAGGAGTTCGGTGATGATCCCGCCATAGGTGATAACGCGGGCCATAGTGCCGTGGTCATTTTCGAGGGTATAGCGATCGACGGACTGTCCCGCCGCGGTTGTTCCAAAGATGTCTTTGCTCACGTTGGCCTCTCCTGCGGTGGCGGCCAAGGCGACCGCCAGTACTATTGCGCTGGGCTTTTGCATGGCCCCTCCTTTGTCGTTGATCTTGCGCGTCCTTTCTGCCGGACGTAACATAGGCATTCCGCATTTGCAGGGGCAACCACGAGCGTTGCCCTGCCCTCGTCGAGGGCGCGGCGGCCATGAGCAGGCGTCGTCCCTTAAACTTCCTAGCGAGATACATTATGAAAACGCTTCTTTTGCTCCTCGCCTTAATTTTTGTCGCCTGTAGTGACGCGCCACAACCGGCGGCCAATCCCCAAGTTGCCTTTGTCACCAATGGCGTTGGTCCCTTTTGGACCATTGCCGCCAAAGGAGTCGAGGCCGCAGCCGCCGAATTTGCCGCCGACGCCGAGGTGCAAATGCCCGGCGAAGGGGTTGCCGACCAGAAGCGCATCGTCCAAGCCCTGCTGGCCCGCGGCATCGACGGCATGGCCATAAGCCCCATTGACCCGGACAATCAAACCAATCTGCTCAACGAGGCCGCCGCTCACACCAATCTGATCACCCACGACTCGGACGCTCCGAAGAGCAATCGCCTTTGCTTTATTGGCATCGACAACTACTCGGCTGGTCGCGCCTGCGGAGCGCTGGTCAAAGAAGCCCTGCCCGACGGCGGCAATATCATGATTTTCGTCGGCCGCCTCGAACAGCTCAACGCCCGTCAGCGCCGCCAGGGCCTCATTGATGAACTGCTCGGTCGCTCCTTTGACCCGACGCGCCACGACCCCAACAGCGGCCCGATCGCCGGCGACCAATACACCATTCTCGACACCCGCACCGACCAGTTCGACTACGCCAAAGCCAAAGCCCAAGTCGAGGACGCCATTGCCAAGTACCCAGACCTCCACGGCGTCGTCGGCCTATTTGCCTACAATCCGCCGATGTGTCTCGAAGCCATCAAGGAAGCCGACAAGACCGGCCAGATCCAAATCATCGCCTTTGACGAGGAAGCGCCCACTCTCCAAGGCATCATCGATGGCCACATCTACGGCACGGTAGTGCAAAACCCGTACCGCTACGGGTACGAGTCGGTGCGCATCCTCGCCGCCCTTGCTCGCGGTGACCGCTCGGTTTTGCCCGAGGGTGGGGTGCTCGATGTGCCGGCGCGGTCCATCCGCCGTGACAATGTCGAAGCCTTTTGGGACGAACTGAAAACCCTGACCGGAACTAATTAATGGCGCTGTTGGCTGCGCGCGGCATTAGCAAGCGCTTTCCCGGGGTCCTGGCCCTCGACGCGGTGGATATGGCGGTGGAGGCAGGAGAAGTTCTCGCTGTCATCGGCGAAAATGGGGCTGGCAAATCCACCCTGATGAAAATTCTCGCTGGTATTGAGACCCCGGACAGCGGCCAGATTGTGCGCGATGGGGAGTCGGTGATCATCGACTCGCCGCGCCGCGCCGCTGCGCTCGGCATCGCCCTGATCCATCAAGAACTCAACTTTTGCGCCAATCTTTCGGTTGCCGCCAATCTCTACCTTGGCCGCGAGCCTCAGCAGTGGGGGATGATCGACCGCGCCACCATTCGCGAAGGAGCTGTCCAAGCCCTCGCGCAACTGGGGATTGAGGTGTCGCCGGACACCCTGATGGGTGACTTGCCCATTGGCCATCAGCAGCTCGTCGAAATTGCTAAGGCGCTGTCGACCGAGGCGCGGGTGCTAATTATGGACGAGCCGACCTCCAGCCTCACCAACCAAGAGGCCGAGGCTCTATTCGCGGTTATTAACGAGTTGCGCGAGCGCGGCGTGGCCATCATCTATATCTCCCACCGCCTCGGCGAGGTCGAAGCGTTAGCGGATCGCGTCTTGGTCCTCTGCGACGGGCAAAACGCTGGCGAGCTGGATCGAGCGGAGATCAGCCACGACGCTATGGTGGCGAAGATGGTCGGCCGCGACGTGGCTCAGTACTACGCGCACGAACCCCATCCAGCCGGCGACATCGCCCTGCAAGCCGAGGACTTGGTCATCCCTGCTTGGCCTGATCACCGGCTCAACTTTGCGGTCCGACGCGGTCAGCTCGTCGGCATCGCCGGTCTCGTCGGCGCGGGGCGCACCGAGCTGTTGCAGGTGCTCTTTGGCATCGTTCCCGCGCTCGGTGGCCGCGTCCTTATCGACGGCGCTCCGCACGTGATTCGCTCACCGGTCGATGCCATTCGCGCTGGCTTGGCCCTCGTGCCCGAAGACCGCAAGCAACAGGGCCTGATCCTCGAAATGGCCCTGAGCGACAACATCGGCCTGCCCGGCTTGGGGCGCTACCAGCGCGTTGCTGGTTGGGCCAATTTTGCCCGCCAAGCCGCGGACGCCGATCAGATGATCGAACGCCTCGCCATCCGCACTCCCGGCCCGACCCAAATCGTCCAGTACCTATCCGGCGGCAACCAGCAAAAGGTGGTGCTGGGCAAGTGGCTGGCGCTCGCGCCTCGCGTGTTGCTACTCGACGAACCAACTCGCGGCATCGACGTGGGGGCCAAGCAAGCGATTTACCACCTGATGGAAGAGTTGGCCGCCAGTGGCGTGGCCGTGCTGTTTGCGTCGAGTGAGTTGGAGGAAATTCTGGGGATGGCCGATGAGGTGTTGGTCATGCACGAAGGCCGCATTACCGGCCAACTCCAGCGAGATGCTCTCAGTGAGGAAGTGATTATGCACTTGGCGACGGGGAAGGCGGCTTAGAAGATGAAGAAGATACTGGGTATCCTCGGCTTGTTACTGGCGATTTTTGTGGTCACTTGGATCGTCGAACCCAAGTTTGTCAGCGCCTATAACCTGCAAAACATCATCCGCTGGACCTCGCTATTTGGCATTATTTCCATTGGCGTGGCCTTTGTCATCATCACGGGCGGTATTGACTTGTCGATTGGTTCGTTGATCGGCTTGGTGGGTTGTCTGCTGCCCATGCTCTTGGCCGCTGGATATTCGCCGGCCATTGCGCTGTTGGCCGTCGTGGTTTTGTCGTTGGCCATTGGGTTGATGCACGGCTTGCTGATCACGCGTCTGGGGCTGCAGCCGTTTGTCGTTACTCTGTGCGGTCTGCTGTTCTACCGCGGCTTTGCCCGCTGGCTCACCCATGACCAAGTCCAGGGCTTTGGCTCGTCCTACGAGGGCCTGCGCCAGTTGGCGATTGGCAAGGTCTCGCTGGGCGGCGGTTTTGCACTGCCGATTCCGTTTTTCCTCTTATTGCTTGCCGGGGGTCTCGCCGCCCTCTTCCTCAACCGCACGATATGGGGCCGCTACCTGTTGGCACTGGGCCGCAACGAGACCGCTGCACGGTATAGCGGCATCCAAATTGAGCGGATGAAAGTGTTGGCGTACGTCTTGTGCTCAGGCACCGCTGGCTTGGGGGGCATCCTCTTTGCCCTCGACGTCAACTCAGTGCAACCGGCTGCGCACGGCAATTTCTACGAACTGTACGCGATTGCCGCGGCCGTGTTGGGGGGCTGTTCCCTGCGCGGCGGCGAGGGGTCGATTTTGGGAGTCGTCATTGGTGCGGCCGTCATGCGGTTGCTCTACAATGCCATCAATGTCTCGGGCATCCCCACTCAACTCGAATTTGCCATTATCGGCGCGGTGATTTTGGCGGGGGTTATCGCCGACGAGTTGATCCGCCGCGTGGCGAGTAGGAGACGAGCGGGTCGAGGAGATTAATTTCGCAGGGAGATAGGACAATGGAACAAAAAAAATATCGCGCTGGCGTCATTGGCTTGGGGTGGATGGGGTTTCTCTACGACTTGGGGAAGCGGGATTACGAGCGCATCGGCGGGTCGCACAAAAACCCCATATACGATGTCGAAAGCGCCGACCGGCCCCTGCCGGATGGACTCGATATCAACCGGACGTTTCACCTCTACGATCACCCTGGGAGGGAGGGGCTGGGTTCTTCGTATTCTGCGGCTCTTTCCGACCGGCCCGAAGTGGAATTAGTGGCTGGGGCCGACCGGGATCCGCGGCGACGGGCTATGTTCGGGGAGCGCTTCGGCATTGAGGCCTTGTACGCGGACGCGCTGGAGATGTTGAACGAAGAGGGGCTGGACATCGTGGCGATTGCGACGAACACGAAGGGGCGGTCTGCGCTGACGGTGGCAGCGGTCGACGCTGGGGTGCGGGGCGTGTTGGTAGATAAGCCGATGGTGTTCTCGCTGGCCGAAGCCGACGCCATGGTCGGCGCGTGCGCCGAGGCTGGAGTGCCGCTGGTGGGTGGGGCGACGAGCGTTTCGCATCCGTCGTTTGCGCGGGCCAAGTCGCTGGTGGAGGAGGGGGCGATTGGGGAAGTGCGGTCGCTCGAAGCGCGCGTCCCGGTTTTCGCTCAGCATCAGGACTGGAGCTACTTTTTGACCAGCGACCCAATTTGGGTGTGCGGCACGGGCGATCAGCCGCGTCGGGAGCGCGGCAGCACTGAATTCATGGGGCAGGGGATGATCGCGTGCAGCGATGGCACGGTGGTCCACATCCGCGCTGGCGCGCCCGAGGTGCGGATTTCGGGGAGTCGGGGGGAGATGTTTTTTGAGCACAATCAGTGGCGGCTCTATCAAGACGTGGAAACCCCAACTGCTGGACGGGCGGAAATGCCGTGGCCCGCGCCGCAGTTTTTGTCGGGCATGCGGACGGTGTACTGCCTCGACGACCTGATCGACTGCATGGAGGGGCGGTTGGACGAGCCGAAAAATTCTGGGCGGCGGGTCGCTGTTGCGCTGGAAGTGGAACTGGGGCTGAAACAGTCGTCAGCGCGGGGCGGCGAGCGCGTGGAATTGCCACTGGCCGACCGCAGCTTGGCGCTGACGTACGATTGGTTCCGCTAGAGGATACGAGCCGATGCGGGTATTGGTTACGGGCGCGGCTAGTGCATTGGGTCAAGAGGTAGCCGCTGCGCTGGCGGCGGATGAAAATGCGCAACTGCGGCTGCTAGACGACTGCGCGGCGCAGCGACAAGACGTCGAATGGATCGATGCTCGACTGACGGATCCAGACGCGGTACGGCAGGCGGTGTGGGATGTAGATGTTGTCGTCCACACGGGTGAGCCGCCGCCCGCGCCCGAGAGCGAAGAGGCTCTGTTGGACCGAGCGACGCGCGGGACGCACGTGCTGTTGCAGACGGCGGTGGAGGCAGGCGTTAAGCGGTTTGTGTATGGCAGCACTCTCGAAGTGTTTCGCGGATACCCCGACACGGTGTACGTCACTGAATATTACAAGCCATTGCCACCGACCGAAATGACGGTGCTGGCGCGATATTTGGGCGAGATTACGTGCCGCGAATTTGCGCGCGAGTATCCCATCACGGTCACGGCGTTGCGCCTCGGCAAGCTGGTGTGGGAAGAGGAGGTCGCCGGGCAAGAATGTGATTTGATGTGGGTCGATATTCGCGATGCAGCGCAGGCGTTTTGCGCGGCGTTGGCGCGGGACGCGAGCGCGTCCCTAAATTGGGTGCCGCGCTGGGCTGTGTACCACATTGCCGCGCCCATTGCCCATCCCAAATTTTTGCTCGACCGAGCCAAGTCCATGGGCTATCAGCCGCAGCGCGAGTTTCGAGGAGCCGACGCATGAAGAAAAAGGTGTTGCTGCTAGGGGCCTCGGGGATGATCGCTCCCGATCTGCTGCCCGGTCTCGAAGATACGTACGATGTGAAGCTGGCTGACGTTGCCCCGCACCCGGACGGCAAGCCCATATTGCATTGCGATGTGTCGTCGCGGGAGCAGGTGCGGGACGCGGCTGCGGGCATGGACGCGATTATGAATTTTTCAGTCGTGCGCGATCATCCCGAGCAGAGTTTTCACGTCAACATGCGCGGGGCGCTCAATGTGATGCAGGCCGCGGTTGAGCACGGGATCAAAAAGGTGATTCACTCCGGCCCGCAATTCGTCCGCAGCACGTATGACCACGACTTTGACATTGCGGACGTGCCGCCGGTTTTGACTACAGGTTATTACTGTTTGACGAAGGGCTTGGCGAGCGAGATTTGCCGGACGTATGCACGGGCGCATGACATTCAGACGATCAGCTTTTTGTTCAATGGCTTGGGGCCGCGCCCGACGCAAAGTGCTGGAGATTTTCAGCCCTTTACGGTGGTGTGGGAGGATTTGCATCAGGCCTGTCGGCTGGCGCTGGAAATTCCAGCAGTGCCGGACTGCTTTCAGGAGTTCAACTTGCTTAGCTGGGAGGGACACGGGAAGTACAATGTCGATAAAGCCCGGCGCATCTTGGGCTTTGAGCCGACGGAGCGTTGGGAGCGGTATTTTGCACGCAATGTAAATGACCACTAAAGACTAGGAGCTTTTCCATGAGCGAAATTGTCGCGGATACAGCTCAAATCCCCGAGTTTGAAGACCAACTCGACGCGCTCGATCGGCACGGCTTCCTATTGGTGCGCAACGCGCTGCCCGAGGACGTGGTGCTGGCCTGGCGGGAGTGCTTGGTGCGGAAGTACGAGCGGCGGGAATGGGACATTAGCAACGAAGTGGGCAATGTGGCTTTTGACCATTTGTTGGAGCAAGAACCTGAGTTGGCCCAGCCCATGGTCGGCCATCCCTCAGTGGCGCCGTATTTGCAGGCCATGCTCGGGCGGCAATGCCAGTTGCGGAGCTTTCGCGCGCACATCAATCCGGGGGCTTATACCCAAGAGTGGCACAAGGATTTTGGCTATTATTGGGACGCGCCCGACGAGGCGCGGCACGCGCTGCGGCCACTGTGCATAAACACCACATTTTATCTGACGGATAACGCGCCAGAGACCGGGCGCTTGACCTTCATCAATAACTTCTGCCACAACGCCCTGCCGGAAGAAATTCGCCACCTAGGCGGGTACAATTCCGACAATCCCTTTTACCAGTGGTGCGAGCGGCAGGAGCACATCCATCTGCACCCCATGACCGGCGATGCAGTGGTGTTCTTCAGCCACATCCCGCACCAAGGTGCAAAGCTAAAGGAAGATGCCGACGCCCCTATCCGCGGCAACGTGGTGCTGCACTATCAGCAGACGCCGATGTTCCCGGGGATTCCCTTTGTCAGCTCGCCGCTGCCAGCCATTGCCGCGCTCGGGTACAATGGGACCTTTCCGTTTGCCGAGGGGCGCTAGGGTTTTAACATCACAAGAAAAGGAGAATGCTTATGCGTCACTTTACTCGCACACCCCATTACAGCGGGCCGGACGATCCCGAAATCGGCCAAGTGCGCGGCTCTTTGGAGCTCGGAGAAACCGTCATCATCGAGACCACTGGCGGAGCGGACAACGACTTTGAAGCGGCCGGGGAGACCCGCGCTGGCATGATTACTTCCGGGGAGAGCCATCGCCGCTACGCCCGCCCCGGTGGTCCCTTTCTCATCGAGGACATTGGGCCGGACGATTGGGTGGCTATCGAGATTATTGATATCGAGGTCGGCCCCTACGGCTTCTATCGCAACGGCGGTCCCAATTGGGGCAATTGGCGCTGCGTGGCGCCGGTGCGCGACGGACTGATTCACTTTCCGCCGGATTTTGTCGTGCCGGTGCGGCCCATGATCGGCGTCGTCCAGCTCGAATCGTGGGCACCCAATGCCATAGATCACGGCGGCAACATGGATTTCAATGCCATCCAGCCCGGCAGCACCGTCCACATCCGCGCGCAAAAGCCCGGAGGATTGCTCTCGCTGGGCGATGTCCACGCGCGCATGGGCGACGGCGAGTTGACCGGGGCTGGGGTCGAGATCGACTCGGCCATCACGCTCAAAGTGGATCGCTCGCCCGGATTCCCCAACAGCAGTCCCGTGGTTGAGACCACTAGGGTTGTGGAAGACGCCGAGGAATATCTCACCAGTGCGCGTGCGGAAGAGTGGGGCGACGCGCTCAAAGCGGCGTGGCTCGAAATGGTGGCCCTGATTTGCGACCGCTACGACACCACGTACGAATACGCCAACATGATCGTCGGTACCATTGGGGACGCGCGTCCGGGCTTTGCCACTGGCTACATGGGCGGGTACGCGACCTGTCAGATCGCAGTGACCAAGAAGCTGCGGCGCACGGGTGAGCCGTACCAGCCCTAGGGCCAGAAGGGAAGGGCCGCATGGCAACGTCATTGCAGGTAGAGCAATACCACGAGCAGGGGTATTTCATCGTCGACGACGCAGTCGCCCCGGACATGCTAGCGGCTTTGGAGGTCGGCGCGCGGCGCGCGGTGGAAAAGGTGCGCTCCGGCGCGGTGGTGGCTACGGCCGAGCAGATCAGCACCGGCGGCCCGGGTGTGGAGCCGCGTAACATCTTGGGTTTGATCGCGCCCGAGTTTGGCGAGCCGATCTTTGCCGAATACCTCATGTCCGAGCCGGTGGAGACCTACGTGCGCGCCTTGGTGGGAAGTCCGTTGCGCTTGGGCTGGGTGGGGATGATTGTCCTACACGGCCCGACTGAATACGACACGGGTTGGCACCGCGACTTTGGCAAAGAGGAGCGCGACGGCAGTCGGGAGGTGGAACTGGAAATTCTGAGCCGCTACCGCAAGAATTTGGTCAAGTGGCACTTGGCCTTGGTGGACGACGCCTGTTTGTGGCTGGTGCCGGGCAGCCAGCGCCGCTACCGCACCGAGCAGGAGCGCGAAGTGCTGATCAACAATCGCAAGGGTGACGTGCCCAATGCACAACAAATAGTGCTACAAAAGGGGCAGACTATTTTCTGGAACGGCAATACCATTCACCGGGGTCTCTTGTCCGCTGGCGCGACTGAGCGGCTGACCCTGACGGGTGCGTTAGTCAAGCACGAGGAAGATCAGCGCGAAGCCCTCGACGGGCGCTTCCGCTGGCAATTGGCCGACAATGTGCGGGCTGGGCTGTCCGCGCGGATGCAGGACTACTACGACCGCTGGCGTCGGGTGCAGGACGTTTAGCGCCTATGCGTTAGATACTAGACGGACGATAACCACTCATCGCCGGGCATGATACGCTGCATGAATTGGTCGAACATGGGGACGGTGAACGCGGTATCGCCGTGACTTGGGCTCCAGATCATGCCTTTGTTGATTAGCTGGTTGCGAGTAGGAGCTAAAGAGCTTACTGGGCGGTTCAATGTATTGGCAATATCACCGGAGCGGTGAGGCCCTGCACCGAGTTGGGCCATCGCCCGCATATACCTTTTTTCCGCAGGCGTAAGCCTATCAAACCTGACCGAGAAGAAGCTTTGATCTAGAGCCGCTATGGCCTGTTGGGACGCGACTTCAACATTAGCCGCGGTGATGGGAGTGCGCTCGGCAACATCCCAGACATGCTTGCCCCATTCTTGCAGGAAGTAGGGATAGCATTGAGTTTGGGAAACAATGTCGTCGAGCGCGAGTGGTTCGATTGCTACTCCTTCGTCTTTTGCAGGCTTCGCAATTGCCCGCTTGGCATCTTCGGGCGATAGTGGTCCGATTGCGGGAAACTCAAAAAGCCGTTCGGCATAAGATTTTGCCTGCCCCATGCGACCGCGTACTTGGGGTAGGCCAGCGCCAAGCATGACCACGGGTAGTTTGCGCTGAGCCATTCGGTGCAAGGCGGTGATCAGTGCCGCTAGCTCAGTCTCTTTCACATATTGAAGTTCGTCGACAAATAGGGCCACACAGGTCGCATCCGCTTTGGCGGCAGCACCGACGACTTCAAACAAGGCCTGCAAGTCGATTTCTAAGTCCCCATTGTCTGCCAACCCAGACTCAGGCTCAAAGTCCAACCCGACCTCGATGTCCTGATACTTCACTTTTAGGGCCCCAACAAATCCCGCGAGTCCCCTAAGTGCCCTTTGCGCTAGTTGCTTTGCTGCCTGCTTATTCGAGAGTCTCAACAGCGCCACACGCAGTTGAGGTACCAGCATGGCGGGAAGGGAACGGTTTTCAGGTGCTTCGATACGTAGGGCGTAGATGCCGCTTGCCTCGGCTTGTTCTCGCATGAGGTCCAATAGCACGGTTTTACCAACGCCGCGTAAGCCGACCATCAGCATACTCTTGGTGGGACGCCCTATTTTGGTCCGCTCCAATGCAATGCGTGCGGATTCGCGGATGTCATCGCGGCCGGCTAGCTCCGGCGGCGGGGTGCCCGCTCCAGGCGCGTATGGGTTGCGTATAGGGTCCACGAGGCAAAATTTATAGGATAATTATAAAATTTATAAAGTTTATGAGTAAAAGATAACTTAGCTAATTTCACTAGTTTTAGCAATTTGATTGCCATCCCGGAAGGCTCAGATCACTGCGACGACCTTGGAGCATAGGGATCATCACGTCAGTCGGCGCGGAAGACGCCTTCCTTTTTGACGCGGTCGTGGACTTTGGCGAACTCGGCCGAGCCGTCGTCTTCCCAAATCGAGGAGCGGAAGCCGCGGTCAACGCCCTCCTGATGGCCGGTAATGCTGGTCGGGGAGATGTAGGACGGGCCGTAGTACGTGTGTCCGCCGGGCATCTGCAGGACGCCGACGTGGGTTGGACGCTCGACGAGCGATTGAGCCGCCACCCGAGCCAAGGCATCCTCATCGACTGTAAAGCCCAAGCCCGGTCCGTTGGGTACGGGGGAGGCTCCATCGACGACGGGAATGGTTTCGGTGGTGTAGTCTTCGGCGTACTGGTCGTCGAGGTTGATCGAGTGAGCGGTGTGAGTCGGCAGCACCGAGGCCATGTGCATGGCCATAGCCTTGCCCAGAGTACCTCCTTCAAATTGCAGCAGAACTTGCACATTGGCCCGGCCACAGGCCCAGCCGGCGGCCATGGTGTCTTCGAGCGTGCCGCCGATCATGTACATATCGGCGAGGCCGTAGATCAGTTCTTGGACTCCGCCCAAGGGCGTGCCGTGCATGATTAGCGGCAGACTGGTCTGCTGGCGCAGGCGCTTCCAGCCGTCGATGTCACTTTTGTCGAACGGGTCTTCGATGTAGCCGACGATGGGGAAGTTTCTTTCGAGTTCGGCGATGATCGGCAGGGCGCTGCCGAGGCTGCGGTTGTGGTTGAAGTCGTAGTGGATGCGGAAGCTCTCCGGGGCGACCTCTGTGGCCAGACGGGTTTGTTCGAAGACGTCGTGGTAGGTGCAGGTGTGGATTTTGAAGACGCGGTAGCCCTCGGCCGCGGCGCGTTTAATCTCGTCGCGGAAGATTTCTGGGGAGGCGGGTCGGGTCCAGGCGGCCACGGCGATGGCGTTGCGCTTTTTCTGGCCGAGGAGTTTGTGAACGGGCAGGTCTAAGTGTTTGCCCATCGCGTCGTACAGGGCGCAGAGCAGGCCCGAGGGGACGGCGGAGCGATGGTCGTTGATGAAGTCAAAGGGGCTGAGGCCGACAAATTGGGCGACGGTGTCGCGGGACGGTTTGGCGTAGGGGCGCACTCGCATGTCGCCGTAGCCGGTGATGCCGGCGTCGGTGTGGACTTTGTACACGACGCGGCAGTCGATGCCGTAGAGATCGACGCGGCGCGCGGCGTAGCGGTTGGCCAGCTTGGGAAAGATGGGGATGACTTCGATATTGGTGATTTTCATCTTGGAAGGCTCCTTGATGGACGGAGAAGGTGGTTGGCGGCCAAGTTACGGGAGGGGGAGAGGAGACGCAAGCGTTGAGTGTCGTTGGTTGGCCAGGTGGGATGCATCCATTCTTTTTGCACAAGTTGGTCCCTCAAACCATTTTATCAGCCCAAACGCAAGACCACTTCAAAGGAGGAGACCATGGGCACCTACACACCGCTGGACTTGAACTCGCTGTACAATGCCGGGTTGGACATCTTGGGAGGCCAAGGGCCGCTCGGCGCACAAAGCTTTCGCGGCTTGCCCTTTGCGCTCGGCAGCGATGCTGGGCGCTGTCTGATCGCTTGCAATGGAGAGCGGTCCGGTGTGGAAATACCGGTTGGTCGTCGGGTGACTTGGATGATTGTGGCGCATCGCCTGTTGGAATCGCGGATTGCCGAGAATGGGCCGCTGGCGACGCTGGTAGCTGAATACGCGCTGCACTACGAGGACGGCGAGGTGCTCAAGGTGCCCGTGCGCGACCGCTTTGAAATTTCGACTGTGCCGTCGTCGTATGGTGGCACGCCGTTTGTGGCGGTGCCCGATACGAGCGATCAGCTCTTGCCGCGCACTGAAGGTCCGTGGGATATGGCCGGGCGTCGTCAGACTGAGGTCGATGGCGGGCGCGCGCAGAACTTCGTGCTCTGGGCGTGGCCGAATCCGCACCCAGACAAGGAGCTGGAGAAAATCGTCATCGAGGCCGCGGGCCCGGCCTTTGTCATCGGCGGGATCACCCTGAGCGATTTGGACGAAGAGCCGATCTGCCGCGAGGGCACGCGCGAGGTCATTATCACTCTGCCGCAAGAGGAGGACGCGCGCGAGTCCGCTGCTCTTGAAGTAGAGGTTGATCGAGGCGTTGCGACCTATCCCTATCCATTGCCGGAGGCAACGGCCGAGGATTTTATCGATGGGCGCAAAGGCTGGGGTGAAGCCCAAAACGAGGGTAGCAGCCCTTCATACCTGGAAATTGCCGCCAATCCTTCGGCCACTGTGCAGGTTAAGCGAGACGGAGAAGTTTTGGGCGAGGCTAGCTGGGGGGAGGTGCGGCAGCAGGGCCGCGTAGAGGCTTCGCCGCGAGTGCAGATAGAAGTGGTGGAGCGCGGGCGCAACTGGGTGCACACTAAGGTCATTGACGACGCCACGGGAAAACCCGTGCCCTGCCGCGTCCACTTCCGCTCGCCGGAGGGCATTCCCTACGCTCCGCACGGCCACCACGCCCACGTCAACTCCAATATGGGGACTTGGCACTTCGACGTGGGCGGCGATGTGCGCTTGGGGCAGATCACGTATGCGTATATCGACGGCACCTGCCAAGGCTGGCTGCCGCGCGGCGAGGTGATCGTGGATGTGGCGCGAGGCTACGAATACGAGCCGCTGCGCACCAAAGTGGAGATCGAGCCCGGTCAGCGCACCTTGGAACTGCGATTGAAGCGCTGGCGGCAGATGAATGAGGAAGGCTGGTACAGCGGCGACTCGCATGTGCATTTCCTGTCGGCGCAGGGCAGCCTCACCGAGGCGCAGGGCGAGGATTTGAACGTGGTCAATTTGCTGCAATCGCAGTGGGGCGGGCTGTTTACCAATACCGAAGAATTTACCGGCGGCGAGATGGCCACGGACAATGGCGATTACATTGTCTATGTGTCCCAAGAAAACAGGCAGCACTTTTTGGGGCATTTGATCCTCATGGGACTAAAGGAACCGGTGATGCCGTGGTGTTCGGACGGTCCGGGCGAAGCCGAGTTGGGCGGGACGCTCGAAGTGCCCATGGCCGAGTGGGCCGACCGCTGCCGAGCGCAGGGCGGCAGTGTGGTGATCCCGCATTTGCCCAGCCCCAACGGCGAGCCAGCCGCCCTGATTGCCACCGGGCGAGCCGACGCCGTGGAGATGCTCCGACACGGCACGTACATGCACGGCGAGTACTACCGCTACCTCAATTGCGGCTACAAGCTGCCGCTGGTTGGCGGTACGGATAAAATGAGTAGCGACGTGCCGGTGGGTATCTATCGCACCTACGTGCAGATCCCCAAGGACGAGCCATTCACCTACGACAACTGGTGCAAGTACATGGCTGCGGGCCGCACCTTCCACAGCGGCGGCCCGCTGATCCGCTTCAGCGTCGATGGCCACGAAGTGGGGGACACGGTGCAGTTACCGGGTAATGGCGGCACGGTGGAGGTGCTCGCCGAGGCCGAGTCGGTGGTGCCAATCCACACGTTGGAAGTGGTGCAGGAGGGGCGGGTGGTAGCCTCTGCGGAAGAGACTAAGGGAACGCGCAAGTTGAGCCTGAAGGCCGAGGTAAAAGTGGAAGGCCACTCGTGGCTAGCGGCGCGGTGCAGCGGGCCGGGCTACGAGCAGAGCGTGCCGCACTTTGATGGCTGGGGGCGGGGGATCATGGCGCACACCTCGCCGGTGTATCTGGCCTGCGGCGGCGAGTGGTGGATGTTCAACCAAGAGACGGCGCAGTACATGCTGACCTTAGTGGATGGCTCACTGCACTACATCCGCCACAACAGCCGTCTGCATTTGCGCGACGACATTACGCACCACCACGGCGAGGAGGATCACCTCGCCTATCTGGAGCGGCCCTTCCTCCAAGCGCGGGAGGCGATCCATCGCCGGATGCACCAGTTGGGGGTGCCGCACTAAAGTCGCCTTGATTGGGAATTTTGGTAAGGATATATTGAGCGGCCATTCACTGTAGAAAGGAAGCTGCGATGAGCGATTCGTTTGTACCGTTGGATTTGAGCGCAACTTACAACGCTGGCACTGGCAATGTTGAGTCTGAAGACGGCAAACTCTGGCCGGCACCCGACGACGCGCCCGACAATACGCCGCTCGTGGGGCTGCCCTGGGGTGAGCATCAGTTTTGGGGCGTGCCCTTTAGCTTGGCAGCCGCTGGGGCTGACCGGGCCGTGGTACTGGTAGCGCAAGAGGCTGGAGACGAGTTGAGTGCGTCGGTGGAGATCCCGGTAAACGACAAGGCGCGGCGCATCCTCTACGCCCACACTTGTGCGCCGGTGTCGGGAGAATGGGCCACGGTCGAAGGCACGGGCGAGGAGATTGGGACCTATCGCGTCCTCTATGCCGATGGTAGCTCGGTCGAGCAGCCATTGCGCCGTCGCTTTGAAATCCACGACGTGCAGATACCTTGGGGGCATCATCCCTTTCTCTGCCGCAATTGTCGCCACTACTACTCGATACCGCTGAACAGCCGCGAGCACAGCTATGGCATGGCGCAGACTGGGGCCCTTACGCGCGAAGGCGGAGACCTCCAGGGTTGGTGGCTCTACGACTGGGAAAATCCCGCACCCGACAAGGAGATTGCGGCGATTGAAGTATCGGCGGCTGGTCCTACGGCGCTAGCTTTGGCCGGTATTACTCTCTGCCACGAGGAGTGCGATCCCTTTGCTTGGCCGGCGCGGCAGGAAGTGGTGCTACGGGTCGATGCCGAAGGAGCGCCCGAGGTGGCGATGGAGCGCGGCGAAATCGTGCGCCAGGATCAGCTCTGGGTGCCGAGCGCGGATTTTCTCACTTCCGAGGAGGCGGGCTGGGGCAGGGGTGGACAGGAGACGGTCGATGGTGGCTATCTGGAAATCCATGGATCAACAGAAGGGCAACTCGCCATCACGGCTGGGGACGACGTCGAAGAGCGCATTTGTTGGGGTGACGTGCTGAAAGAAAAGAAGGTCGCCCAGGGGAAAGTGCGTATTGAGGTCGTCGCACCGTCCGGCAAGCAGTGGGTCCACGTGCGGGTCGAGGACGCGGATACCGGCCAGCCCGTGGGAACCCGCGTCCACTTCCGCACTGAGAACGGAGCCTATCTGGCGCCGCACGGGCACCAAGCCGACGTCAATGTGGCGTGGTTCGAGGACATGGGCGGCGACTGTAAGACCGGGGGCGTGCCCTACGCGTACATCGACGGCACCTGCCAGATCGACTTGCCCATCGGCCCGGTGTACGCCGAGGTCGTGCGCGGTTTTGAATATCAGCCGCTGCGTCAGCAAGTTGAGATCAAGCCTGGACAAAACGCGCTGACCCTCAAGGTCAAACGCGCCTTTGACATGAAACAGCGCGGGTACTATTCGGGGGATACCCACGTGCATTTTCTATCCTCTCAGTCGTCGCGCCTAGAGGCCGAAGGCGAAGACCTCAATGTGGTGCATTTGTTGGCCAGCCAGTGGGGTCGGCTGTTTACTTCGTGGGAGGAGTTTACCGGCGGCTTGGCACCGACTAGCAGTGACAATCACTTGGTTTGGGTCAGCCAGGAGAACCGGCAGCACGTACTTGGGCACATTAGTTTGCTCGGCCTCAAGGAACTGGTCGCGCCGATGTGTACCGGCGGGGCCAATGAGGATTGGGTCGGCGGCTCGGTGGATGCGCTGATGGCCGATTGGGCCGAAGAGTGCAAAAAACAGGGCGGGCTGGTCATTATGCCGCACATGCCGCTGCCCGACTTTGAGAACGCGGCCAACATCGTCTTGGGCCACGCTGACGCCGGCGAGATGTGCTGGATTTGGGAAGGCGAGCAGATCAGTTCGGCTGAGCTGGGCTACTACCGCTGGCTCAACGTGGGTCAGAAGCTGCCGATTGTCGGAGGCACGGACAAGATGTCCAATAACCGCATTTTGGGCGGCTCGCGCACGTACGTCAAGCTGCGCGATGACGAGGAGTTTACCTTTGACAATTGGTGCCAAGCCGTGCGCCGCGGTCAGACGTTTGCCAGCACTGGCGCGATGATTGATCTGAAGGTCGAGGGGCGGGAGATGGGCGAGGAAATCCACCTGCCCGGCAACGGCGGTACGGTCGAGGTGGTGGCGACCGCGGAAAGCGTCTGGCCGCTTACTGGGCTGGAGCTGATTTGCAATGGCGAGTCTGTTGCGCGCGAAGCCGCCGCGCCCGGTGCCCAGCAGATCGAACTGAAGTTCAAGCTCAAGGCCAGTCGTTCCTGCTGGGTCGCGGCCCGCTGCTGGGGGCCACATTATACGGACGCCGGGCCGGTGATGGCCCATTCTTCGCCGGTCTATATCGACGTAGGAAGGCGCTGCGTGTTTGCGCCGGCGGAGGGCAATTATCTGCTGACGCACATGGAAGGTGGCATTGCTTGGGCCGAGAGAATCGGCGTCTTCCGCGACGAGGCGATCCGCCAGCGGCTGATTGGCCTGTTTAACGAGGCTCGGGGCGAGTTGCTCCGGCGAATGCAGTAAAAGTGGCCAGTGATTAGATCGCTCTATAAGTACACGACAGTAGAAGTGGTATGGGATGCTTCGCTTACGCTCAGCATGACAAGACCGCCGAGTGACCGCCGCTGTCATGCTGAGCGGAGCGCAGCGGAGTCGAAGCATCTGATACCTCGATCCCTATGCGTACCCACCACTCACTACTAACCGAAACGAATCCCATGCTCAACCAAGCACAAATCGATGAATTTCACCGCAACGGCTTTCTCAATGGCGGGCGGGTACTCTCCGACGAGGAGCTCGGCGAATTGAGCGACGCGCTCGACGAAATCTTGGACAAAGGCCCCGATGGCTTTGCCCCCGGTGAAGCGCAGCCGGTATCCTTCCGCGACCTAGCCGGCGGCGGTGGCGTCAGCGACCATCCCGTATGGCAGATCGTCAATATCTGGGAAGCTGCGCCCGCTTGGGAGCGGCTCATTTACCAGCCGGCTGTCGTGCGGGGGATCAGTCAACTCACCGGCCATGCCGATCTCCAAGTCTGGCACGACCAGATCCAGTACAAACCCGCGCGCTACGGCGGCTCAACCCACTGGCACCAAGACGCGCCCCTGTGGCCGATTATCAAGCCAATGACGCCGGTCTCGGCGTGGATCCCCTTGGACGACGCGACCGAGGAAAACGGCTGCATGTGGATGGTGCCCGGCAGCCACAAGTGGGGCAACCAGATTGCATTTTTGCGCACGCAGGGCGATTTGTCGCTGTTGGAAAACTTCAAGGATTTACAGGGCTTTATTCCGCCGGCCGACGCTGAGATCCGCGAGGTGGCAGCGCGGCCGTGTCCGGTGATGCGCGGGGAGGTGTCCTTCCACCATTCCATGACTTGGCACGGCTCGCCCTTCAATCAGTCGCCGCGACCTCGGCGCGCCATTGCCGTCCACTACATGACCGGCGCGGCGCGCTTCGACCAAAGCGGCGAGCACTTGATGAAGCAGTTCGTCGATTTGCCCGACAATGCGCCCATGGCCGAGGCTGGCCCGCACTTTCCGGTGGTGTGCCGCAATGGGGAGCCGGTGGGGGTACCGGAGCGGTTGCGGGTGACGAGCTAAGCTACTCGGACTTCTGAGGAGTGGCTGGCGACTGGGCAAAAACGGTTGACCAGTCCATCCGACCAGTGAGCTGCATGGCGACAAAAAGGGTGGCGATGCACAGGACGGTAATGGCCAAGCCGGTATAGCCGACGAAGAAGAAGGTGTAGGAAAAGAGCACCAAGTAGATGAATTGGGCCAAGCCAATCTCCACCAAGGCCAGCCGCAGGCCGACTACCAGACGCATGTAGGAGACGACCAAGAAAACAGACACTGCCGCAGCCAGAAAAAAGGCGTAGTGGATGAGCAAATGGTCGGCTAGATAGGCCAAAAGCAAGTGAAAGCTGAAAAAGGCCGCGCCGATGAAGAAGTAATTCATCGGATGGATGTCGATGCCTTTGACCGTGGCAAAGACGAAGAGAACAAAGAAAAAGAGAAAGAGGGATATGGGCGCGGCTTGGGTCACGTCTTGTACCCAAGGACCTGGATTGAGGCGGGCAGGCATGACCATGCCGAGGGAAGCCCCAGTGAGCAGGCGGTCGTACTGCCAAGTGAGACGCCAGCCATCGGCGGTGCGCTCCTTTTGAGTGGGTGCTAGGCTTTCGCGCGGGAAGTCGATGGCGTCGAAATCAGTGTGCATAACCAATTCAAAGTCGGAGACTTGCTCGACGTGGTCGCCGAAGCGGTACCACCATTCTTCTAAACCCTGCGATTGATAGGAAAGACGGATCTGGCGACTCTGGCCCGGCGCTAAGTGCAACGGCTGTTGCAAGTGCCCTTCTGCCAGCGGCAGCGGGGCGATGGGTTGGCCGTCGATGGACAGGGTGAAATCATCGTACACAGCTTGGGAAGTAGGCAGGGCTAGATCGAACGTCAGGTCTAGGGGATAGTCGGTCTCGTTGGTCGCAGTATAGGTGGCGTTCAGTGCCACTTGGTAGGTGGAGTACCACAGCAGGCCCTTGCGGCGGTGTTCGAGGTGTAGATCGACTTGTAGGCGGCTGGCTTCTAGGGGCAGGAGATGTCGCCGCTCTTTGGAGTGCTCTGTCGCTTGGCCGTCAGGGGTCTGTGTGACGACGGTTTCCTCAGTGGTCCAGTACAGGAGGGGGGCGCGTTGGGACTGAGAAGTGCCCCACAATTGGCCCACCGCGGCTTTGAGCTTGGTGTCTTGCTGGTGGGTGCGGTGCGAGACGACCTGTGCCAAGATGATCCAAGCGACACTTGTGCAGGCAAAGATAAAGCCGATAGCGGCAATGCGGTATAGCATGGAGCCCTCCTTCAACTGCGTTTGAACGTCTCGCCGATAGCTAAAGTTCCGCGTATAGATAAAGTAATCGCCTCAGGGGCGGTCCTCCAGCCAGTGCTGAAAGAAGCCGCGTCCGTCGGTTTGCTTGCTAGACGGAATGCTTGGGGCCGATATTGGAACGCTATGACTGCGCTGATTGCCTTTTTGGTCGTTTTTGCTATCGGCCCGGTGGCGGCTTCTACAGGGCCGCGGGCTGTTGTGGAGCATCTGTCCTCGCTGGGATCGCGGGTGGCGGGCTATCCGGGGAGTGCTCAGGCGGCGGAGTATATAGAAGGGCAGTTGCAGGCGTTGGGACTGGCGACGCGACGCGACTCCTTTGCGGTGGTGGTGCCGATGGACCGGGGCGGACGGTTGGAATGGGAAGATGAGTCGGTCGCTTTGTACGCGGTGTGGCCGAATGGGGTGCGGACTTCGACCGTGCCGCCGGAGGGGTTGCGAGTGCCAGCGATTTGGGGTGGTGATGGGAATTGGGGGGATTTTAATGGGCGGGAGGTGGCTGGGCGGGTGGTGGTGCTGGACTTTGCCAGTGAGGACGCTTGGTTGAAGGCCGCGTCGTTGGGGGCGCGGGCGGTGGTGTTTGTGGCTGCGGAGTCGGCTACTACGCAGCAGGCGCAGGGCAAGTACGTGCAGGTACCGTTGGATGTGCCGCGCTTTTGGGTGGAGGGGGCCGCTGGGGAGCGGCTGCGGCGGCGGTTGGTAGATGGAGAGGTGGAGGTGGGGCTGTGGGGGCGGATGGATTGGCAGAAGCGGATGGCGTACAACGTGTGGGCGGTAGTGCCGGGGAAGGATGCGGGGACCTTGCGGGATAAGACAGTGCTCGTCCATGCGTATTACGACGCGCCGTCGGTGGTGCCCGCGCGAGCACCAGGGGCAGAGGCGGCGGTGAGCGTAGCGGCGCTGTTGGAGGTGGCCACTCGCTTGCGAGAGAACCCACCGGCGCACACGGTGATACTCGCCGCGCTGAGTGCCCACTTCCAAGGGCGGCAGGGCATGGTCGCCTTTCTCGACAGGCACGCCCGCCGCCAAGAGCACTACGCGGCCCGGCTCGCCGAGCCGCTGGATATTGCCCTGTTCATTGGCCTCGATTTGTCCAGCCACGGCGAGCGGGTGGTGCTGTGGAACAACACGGACAGCTACGCGCTCAAGCGGTTTTTCGTGCCCTTTGGCCGTCGCTTTACCGAGTACGCGGAGGCACTGGGCCGCGGCGAGGCAGTGGCCAATGGCATCAGCCCAATTCGGGGGATGGATTGGGACAGCTACATGCCCGGGGGGTTGGCCGCCGATGGGGAGTTGGCGCTCGAGGCGGGATTTCCGTCGCTGACGCTGGCCACGGTGGGCGACGCTCGTTTTGCGCTGGATTTGCCGCTGGGCGAGAAACTGGCGTGGGATAATGTGGAAGGACAGGCGGCGTTAGTGGCCGATCTGCTGGCTCATGCGTTGGCCGATACGGCGCTATTGGCTGGGCGGGAGCGGCTCGAGGCGGTGTTGAAAGATCGGTTGCGGGATTTGCGGGTCAAAGCGCGGACGTTCCCCCGGCGCAGTCAGGTGCCGGACCGGCCGGTGGCCGGGGCGCTGGTGGCGGTGCAGGTGGAGCAAGAAGAGCGCAAAGGAGTGCGCGACGTGCGCTACTTTCTCACGGATGCCGCTGGGCTGGCGCGGGTACCTGGGCTGGTACAGGGGACGTATCCGCTGGTGGTAGCGGTGCTGAACGCCGAGCGGGGGACGCTTACTCACGTAGTGAACTTGAGTAAGCGCGCGCAAGCGCACCACGGGAAACCGCGGGCGGATGGTCGCTTGGCCAAGAATGTGCGCTGGCTGCAAAACGAGCAGATCGCCGTGCTATTTCCCGGAGTGGGTCGTCCCCTGTACGGCTTGGTCGAGCCGCGCCTTTTGCGCGCGTTGAACCAAGTAAAAGTGTTGTCGGCGGCCGGGAGCGAGCCGGGCCAGTACGGGTACGCGCTGGGTTCAAGCAGCATCGGCTCGGTGGGGGTGATCTACGGGCCGGTCGATGCCACAGCCGGCGACCGCGTCAAAGTGATTTTGGACGGTCAGTTTTTGCTGCTCAACAGCGAGGGCAGCCAAAGCGAGGCCGAGGCGCGGGGCCAGGGGTTTCTGCTGATCGAGGAGGGATTTGGGAGCGCGACGCTACAGGCGGCGCGGGACCTGTGGAACTTGGATGCGGCGCGGTTGGGGATACTCAAGGAGCACGGCATTGAAAATCAGCGGTTGACGCGCCTGCACGCGCAGACGGCGACGGCCATAGCCGAGGCGGAAGTAGCGGCTGAGCAGCTAAAGTGGGATGAGCACGTGGCGTGGAGCCGCAAGGCGCTGGGCTTGGAGACGCGGGCCTATCCAGAGGTCTTGGCGACGCTCAACGACGTCCTCGAAGGGGTGATCTTCTTTATGGCGCTGTTGTTGCCGGCAGCCTTTTTCGGGGAGCGGCTGTTGTTTGCCGCGGCCGATATTCGCCGGCAGCTCGCTGGCTTTGGGCTGTTATTGCTGGCGATTTGGCTGATTTTGGCGCAGGTGCATCCAGCCTTTGAGTTGGCCGAGCCGCTGGTGGTGCTGTTGGCGTTTGCCATCATGGCAATGGCTGCCTTCGTGCTCTTTATGCTGGTAAGCCGGTTCAATCGCGTCATGGCCCAGCACCAGAGCCAACAGATGCGGGTCCACACCCAAGACCTGAGTCGCTTGAGCGCGAGTTATGCGGCCTTCATGTTGGGGATTTCCAATATGCGGCGGCGCCCCTTGCGCACCGGTCTGACACTGGCGACGCTGACGCTTTTGACGTTTACCCTGCTCTCTTTTACCTCGTTTGAACAGCAAATCCGCTACGCGAGTTTCCGGCTGCCTCACGCTGGAGCGTACCCCGGAATCCTCATCCGCGACCGCGGCTGGGAGCGCCTGACGCCGGAGGCGCTCGATTACGCCGAGTCGCACTTTGGCGGCAGCGGCTGGATGGGGCGGCGCGGTTGGTACGCGGCCGAAGGCGGCAAGGGAGGCTGGATCGCGGTGGCGGCAGCAGGGAACGCAGTGCGGGCCACGGGTTTGTTGGGCCTGACGCCGGAGGAGGCGCAGATCACCGAGGTGGATAAGAGCTTGGTGGCCGGGTCGTTTTTTGCCGCGGATGACGAGGCTACCTGCATCCTGCCATTGGACATGGCTGAGGCGTTGGGCGTCGGGGTTGGGGACCAGATCGAGGTGTTCGGGCGCGCGCTGGAGGTGCGCGGGATTGCCGACTCAGAGCGGTTGGGTGAATTGCGCGACCTCGACGACGAGAGCATGATGCCAGCCGATTTTGTCCTGTCGAGCGCAGAGATGCTTCAGCTAGGGACGGCGCAGGACGTGGATATTGCCAGCGAGGAGGAGCTACGCGAACTGCGGCCCTTCATCCACCTAAAGCCGCACCACGTGGTCCTCGTACCCTATCAAACGCTGGCCGAGGCCGGGGGCAGCTTGCGCTCGGTGGCCGTGCGCTTTCCAGAAGCGACCGACGGGCAGGCGCTGGTCGAGGACTATCTGACGCGGGTAGCGGTTACCTTGTTCGTCAGCTCGCCGGCAGGGGAGGTGATGGCCCTCAGTTCGGTGGGACTGACGGCTGTGCAGGGGCTGGGGGCGCTGGCGATTCCTGCGCTGGTGGCCGCACTCATTGTACTCAATGCGATGCTGGGGGCGGTGTACGAACGCCTGCGCGAGATCGGCATCTACTCTTCGGTGGGGCTGGCACCCTTGCACATCGCGCTGCTGTTTGTGGCCGAAGCCTGTGTCTATGCGGTGCTGGGGACGACGTTGGGCTATTTGTTGGGTCAGGGGTTGGGGAAGGTGCTGTTGGCGCTGGGGCTGTTGCAGGGCATTACCCTGAACTACTCGTCGCTGGCGGCGATTGGGGCCGCGCTGGCGGTGATGGGGGTGGTGTTGCTATCGACGATCTATCCGGCGCGGCAGGCGGCGCGGCAGGCGGTGCCAGACGTGGTGCGTCGCTGGCGGCCGGACCCGCCCAGCGGCGACGAGTGGCTGTTTGAGTTCCCCTTCATGCTCGGTGAGGGAGAGGTCGAGGGGGTGTGCGGCTTTTTGGCCAACTACTTTGGGGCCTTTGGTCGGGCGACGCTGGGGGATTTTTACGTCGAGGATATGCAAGTTGCGCAGGCCGATGGCTATCGCCTCTCGTTTACCCTATGGCTGGCCCCGTTTGACTTGGGAGTGAGCCAAGAGGTGGTCGTGGAGTTCGCGTCGGCTGGTGCGCGCACGCGGGCGATGGAAGTCCGGTTGCGCCGACTGAGTGGCGAGCATCACTACTGGCAGCGGCTCAACCTGCGGCTGGTAGAGGCCCTGCGCAAGCAGATGTTGATTTGGTACGCACTCCGGGAGGCCGAGCGCGTCCAGCACGTGGAGTCAGCGCGGGCGCTGGCAGCCGAGCAGACCGAGGAGCGCGTGGAGGAACAATCGGGAGCGGAATCGCCGGTGTCCTTTACTTGGCGGGGGTTTGCCGTGGGGGCGCTGTTGGCCTTGTGCATCGGCGTGGGGGCACCCTACGCGATAATTATGCTGCAAGGGTCGTACATGGCGCTCAACAGTTCGTCACCCGGGGCGATCTTTCTGTTTTTTATCTTGGTGGTGGTGGTCAATACCCTGCTACGGGCGCTGGGCCGCGGCCTCGCCTTGGGGCGGGCCGATTTGGTGCTCATTTACGCGATGATGCTGTTGGCCTCGGCCGTGCCGACGCAGGCATTTGTCGGCTACCTGATTCCGATCATCAGCGGGCTGTACTACTACGCGACCCCGGAAAACAACTGGGGTGACATTTTCTTTCCGCACGTGACGCCGTGGCTGGCGCCGCAGGACCGACAGGCGATTGTCGATTTGCACGAGGGGCTGCCGCCCGGGGAGGGCATTCCGTGGGCGGCTTGGAGCGAGACCCTGAGCTATTGGTACGTGTTCTTTTTAGTGCTGAGTTTTATGATGCTCTGCATGAGTTCCATCCTGCACCGGCAGTGGTCGCAGCACGAGCGGCTGGCCTATCCCATGGTGCAACTGCCGCTCAAGATGGTAGAGGAGGGCCGGCCGGGGTCTAAGCTGGGGCCGCTTTTTAAGCAGCGGCTGTTGTGGATCGGCTTTGCGGTGCCGTTTGTCTTGTTGTCGCTCAAGGGGCTGCACTACTACTTCCCGGCAGTGCCACTGCCGATCCAGTCGGCTGGGCAACTGCCGTGGATCGGCACTAAGCTGAATTCGCATTGGGTGTATGCGTGGATCGGCTTTTTCTATTTGGTCAACTTGGATATTTCCTTTTCAATTTGGTTTTTCTACCTCTTCAACAAGGCGCAAGAGGGGATTTTCTCCTCGTTGGGCATTGCCAGTACCGAAAAGCTCAGTCTCTACTCCTACTCGCAGACTGCGGATCTGACGCACGAGGTGATGGGGGCCTGTCTGATTTTTGTTGGCTATACCTTGTGGATGGGGCGGCGGCACTTGGGGGCGGTATGGCGCAAGGCGTGGCGCGGCGATCCGACGGTGGATGATTCAGGAGAAATGCTTTCCTATCGGGTGGCGTTCTTTGGCTTTTTGGCCAGCCTGCTTTTCGTGGGCGTGTGGCTGTGGGCGTCTGGGGTGCCGCTGGCGATTTTGCCGCTGTTTTTGCTAGTGTGCTTGATCTTCTACGTGTTCGTCACGCGGGCAGTAGCCACGGCCGGACTAGCGACGGCGCGCTCGCCGATGGTGGCGGCGTTTTTCGTCATTTCCGCGGTTGGCGCACCGGTGATTGGTGCCAAGGGGCTGACGGCCCTGACCTTTACCTACGTCTGGCAGTCTGAGATGCGGCTTTTTCCGATGATTGCCGCGGCCAATTCGCTCAAGCTGGCCGAGGCGGTGGTTGGCTCTAAAAGGCGGCTGTTTTGGGGGATGGCGCTGGCGTTGGTGGTGAGTTTAGCCGGGGCGACGTGGATTATTTTTCAGGTGTGCTATGAGCACGGCGGGATCAATTTGCATCCGTTTTTTATGACCCGTCAGGCCAATCGCACGTTTACCGATATGGCGCGGCCGATCGTCGATCCGCTGCCAGCCGATATGCGCGGTTGGTTGTTCACCGGCATCGGCGGACTCTTTGAGGCCGTGCTCTTGTGGGGACATCATCGGTTTTACTGGTGGCCGTTGCACCCGCTGGGGTTTATCGTCAGCGTTGGCTGGCTGGCTAATCAGGTGTGGTTTTCGGTGTTCATCGCGTGGGCGCTCAAGTTGGGCATTGTCAAGTGGGGTGGGATGCCGCTCTACGAGCGGGCCAAGCCCTTTTTCCTAGGGCTGATTTTGGGCGAGGCGACCGCGGCCGGATTGTGGCTGTGCATCGATGGCGTGTTGGAAGAAACCGGGCATTTTCTGTCGTATATGTGAATCTGTATATACCTATATATTGTCATTGTATCTATATTTACACATTATGTTGTATATAACGGGGCGGTTCGCTAGCTGTTTAGAGTTTAATCACGTCAGACACTTAATCGGGAGGATTTATTATGCGGAGCATGGATGCGGACTTGGCCGGTCTAATGCGCCTATTGGGGACGGCGGCCCTGAGCCTCGTCCTCGTCAGTTCGCTCGTCATCGGGCAGGCGGCATGGTCCGAGGAAGCTGAGACGGAGGAAGAGGACGAGGAAGGGGCCTATACCGAGGACATCTATCTGATGGAAGAAGCCATCGTCGTGGGGTCGCGCCACGCGCCGCGCTCGGAGAAGGAGTCGGCCGCGCCCGTAGATGTGCTGAATGCCGACCAACTGCGCACGCAGGCTGCGGTCGATATGGACGACATGCTGCGCACCCTGGCTCCGTCGTACAATATTCAGCGGCACGGTATTGACGACGAAGCGACCTTGGTGCGCCCGGCCACGCTGCGGGGCCTGCCGCCGGACAACCTGCTGGTGCTGGTCAACGGCAAGCGCCGCCATCGCTCCGGCGTAATCGCACTGCTGGGCAGTTCGCTCAATACGGGGTCGCAAGGGCCGGATTTGAGCGTGATCCCGGCCATTGCCTTGACGCAAATGGAACTGCTGCGCGACGGCGCGGCGGCCCAGTACGGATCCGACGCCATCGCCGGGGTGCTGAATCTGCGATTGCGCGAAGCCTCCGAAGGGGTGCTAATGGAATCGCGAGCAGGCCAGTACTTCGAGGGCGACGGCCGCTTGTCCCAAGTCGCGGCCAATGTCGGCCTGCCGCTTAGCGAGGACGGTTTTTTCAACGTCAGCGTCGAGTACCGCCAGAGCGATCCAACCATCCGCAGTGGTCAACGCACCAATGCGGAGACGCTGAGAAATAGGGGCTATCCTGTCAAAGAGCCGGCGCAGATTTGGGGCAGTCCCGACCTCGACGGCGTGTGGAATACTTTTTTCAACAGTGGAGTTGATCTCGGCAATGGATCTGAAGCCTATAGCTTCGGTGGCTGGGCCAAGCGCCGCGCCGAAGGAGGCTTTTTCTTTCGCGCTCCGGGTACTTCCTCGGCGCGCAGCAGCGTATTTCGCATTGGCGATCAGCGGGCCGTAGCCGATCTCGATCCCGACGACGATGTTGATCCTGCGAACTTGGAAGTGCCCTCTCTGGACGCGCCCTTCCAAGAGGTCGAGGGTTTTGTCGAGCAGTATAAGGACGATCTCTTCCTATTCAACGAGCGCTTTCCCGGTGGTTTTACGCCGCGCTTTGGAGCCGACATCCTCGATATGAGCTTGGTGGCTGGCCTGCGCAGTGCCCGCTCTGGCGGCCTCAAGTGGGATGCCAGTGTCAGCGCCGCCCGCAGCAATATCGAATTTTTCATCTTCAATACCATCAACGCCTCGCTGGGGCCGGACACGCCGACATCGTTCCGCCCGCGCGACTACATCCAGACCGAAGTCGCGGCCAACCTCGACTTCTCCTACGCGATGGAGGTGGGTGGTTTGGCCTCGCCGCTCGGCCTCGCTTGGGGTGCGGAATGGCGCCAAGAGACGTTCGAGTCCGTGGCTGGCGATGAAGCCTCCTACGTGGTGGGCCCCTTTGCGCCCCAGGGCTTTAGCAGCGGTTCCAATGGCTATCAGGGGCTGCACCCAAGTAACGCCGGCAAGTGGGATCGCCCCAACTATGCCTTGTACGTGGATTTGCAGGCAGACGTAGTGCCGCAGCTCCAGCTAGGCACGGCCGTGCGCTACGAGGATTTCTACGCCGATTTTGGCAATACCCTCAACGGCAAGCTCTCGGCCCTGTTGCGGGCTAGCGACCGGGTCAACCTGCGCTCGACGGTTAGCACTGGGTTCCGCGCTCCGTCGCCCGGCCAGGCCAATCTCCGCGCCGTGACCACCGGCTTTTCCGGCACCGGCGGCTTGACTGAGCAGGGGCAGGTGCCGCCCACCCATCCCATAGCCGCGGCCTTGGGCGGTGAGGAACTGACTGAGGAGAAGTCCGTGGGATTTTCCGTCGGCACCGCCATGGAACTCACCGACGATTTCGATCTGACCCTCGACTACTTCGCCATTGACATCGAGGACCGCATCGCCCTGACCGGAAATATCAAGATCACCGACCAAATCGCCCAGATCATCCGGGACGATGAATCCCTCCAGGGCGTCAGCGTCCTCCAAGAGGTCAAGTTCTTCTCCAATGACTTTGATACCCGCACCCAGGGTATTGACTTGGTGCTGTCGTGGACGCGGACGTGGAACCCCCAATCCCTGTCTCACATCGATGTCGCCTATAACTGGACCCGGACCACGCTTGAGGACTTTTCGCAAGAGCGGACAAGAGACGAATTTCTGGGCAAACCCTTGGACGAACCGATCAAATTCAAACTGATGACGCCCCGGCGCGAGGTGGAACTGGAGGAAATGAACCCCGAGCACCGCTTGGTGGTTACCGGCAGTCACCAAATGGGCGCTTGGAGCGGTATGCTGCGGCCCAGCTACTTCAGCGCTTGGAAAGCCTGCCGCTTCCAAGACAACAGTTGCGGTGATCTCGACGCCTTTGACGGAGGCGTCATTGTCGATGCCGAAATAGGCTATGCCTTTGGCGATAGCTATCAGTTGAGCTTGGGGGCGCAGAATATTTTAGACTCAGTGCCCGAAACCGCGCCCGAAGAGACCGCAGGCCAGGGCAATCTGCGCCCGGAAAGCACGCCTTGGGATTACAATGGTGCTTTCTGGTACACGCGCTTATTTGTGGAATTTTAGTGCGGAAATTACCTGCCTCGCAGCGGCCTAGGGCGACGTAGCAACGGCAAGTTGCCCTAGGCCGCCGAACTCCTCAACAGCGCACCACATCCTCGACGGCTGCGACTGGCAGGGTGTCTTCGTGCAGGGGCTGCACTGTTTGTCCCCACGCCGTCAGAAGATGCATATCCCGCGTCAGTTCAGTGCAGCGCTGGGCTACCTGCTCTGGATCCCAACCAGCGTAGAGTTGGTCGAGCAGCTCTTGCCGCAGGGCAGCGTAGGCACCAGCGCTGCCCAAGTCGTTCCATTCCCCTGGGTCGTCTGCTAGATTGAACAAAGCCGGTGGGGTGTCGTCGTGGTATTTGTAGAGTTTCCACGGTCCCTGCCGGATCATGCGCGAAGGAGGATCGCCGCGCGAGGGCCCCAATTCGCTGAGGGTAGTATCGGGGCGGGCATTATCTGCGTGACCCTGTAGTTCGCGCCACAGAGAATGGCCGTCTCCCGCGGGCAGGGGCTCGCCGCCGGCCACTTCTACGGCGGTGGGTGCCCAATCGAGCAAATTGCACAGCACGGGGTTTTCCACGCCCGCTGGTATCACGTCGGGCAAACGGGCGATGAAGGGAACGCCGACCGAGCCTTCGTAGTAGTTGCTCTTCCACCAGCAGCCGTGCTCGCCGGCCATCTCGCCGTGGTCGCTGGAGTAGATCACCAACGTATTGTCGCGCAAGCCGGTCTCGTCGAGTTTGTCGAGGAGTTGGCCGACTTTGCGGTCGAAGTATTCGCACAGACCAAAATAGGCCGCTCGCGCCACGCGGATGCGCTCTTCGGGCAGGGGTTCGTCGATGAGGCGGCGCTTTTTGAAATTAGTCACTGCCGCTGGCTCTCTGGTCGGGTCGGGTTGCGGCACATCGACGCGGTCGTAGTAATAATCGTAGAGATCCTTGGGGGCGAAGAATGGGCAGTGTGGCAGCACAAAGCCCGCTACTGCGGCAAAGGGCCGGTCGGGCGTTTGCGCCTTTTCCTCCAAATAGGCGCAAGCCGCCTCGGCGACTCGGTCGTCAAAGGCTTGGTACGTAGTGCGGCCGTACCCGGCTATTTCTACACATTCACGAGTCTGGCCCGACGTGCTGGAGGGAATGTTCTTGAACAGCGGCCCGCCCTGTTGGGCTGCACCCGGATGTCGGGCGGTGTGCTCGCCGATGGGCCGGCGCTCAAAGCCGTGGCGCTGGTCGGGGCCGACAAAGTGCATGCGGCCAAGCAGCGCGGTCTCGTATCCAGCCGCGCCCACGGCGTGAGCCCAAGTCGGCAGCGCCGAGTTGAGGATGTGGTCGTTGCCCCAGACTTGGTTGGCGCTGGGCCGCCGCCCGGTCATAAAGGCCATGCGCGCTGGCGCGCACAAAGGCGAGGGAGTGTACGCATTGGCAAAGCGCATGCCCTCGCTGGCCAAGCGGTCGAGGTGCGGGGTGCGCACCAGTGGGTCGCCGTAGCAGCCGAGGTGGAATTTGCTGTGCTGGTCGGAGAGGATGAAGAGGATATTGGGTCGGGCCATAGGTGAGCTACTCTCGGTACCTACTGTCACTTTAGTTCGTTCATTCGAACAAGGGTGTGAAAGTTAGAAAAAAATGAGAGGAAATGCACTTCTACGGTTCTTCGACTCGCAGGACCTGATCGACGGTGACGTTTTCGAGGGTCTGTACTTGACCGGAGGGCCACGTGATTTCGACGCGGGCACGGGTGGCCGTTCCCAAGCCGAAGTGGAGCCGCGGGTCGTGGCTGGCCAAGTAGCTGCCGCCCGATTGGCGCTCCTGGGTCTGCCGGACGCCGCCAGCGGTGACGGCCACGCGGGCACCGAGGGCGTCGGGATGGGTCCGGCCGGTGAGGAAGATTTGCAGCCAGTGGTGGCGGTGGCCACTGTCGTTGCGCAACAGGCGCGGTGGAGCGGCCACGGTGGTGACTAGCAGGTCGAGATCGCCGTCGTCGTCGTAGTCGGCCACGGCTGTGCCGCGCCCGACATTGGCTTGAGCGAAGGCTGGTCCCATACTGGCAGAGACGTCGGCGAAGTGTTGGCCGTCCTCGTTGCGGAATAGCTGATTGGTCTGGCGGTAGGTCTGGGTCGAGTCCCATTCGGCGACCACGTCCATGACGTGTCCGTTGGCGACAAAGAGGTCGAGGTCGCCGTCCAAGTCGTAGTCGAAAAAGCGGGTGCCAAAGCCGAGGGGCCGGAGCGAGGCCTCACCCAGTCCGAGCCGCCCAGAGGCAATGGTGAACTGGCCTTGGCCGTCGTTTTGGTAGAGCGTGTTGGTCTCAAAGGCAAAATTAGTGACGAAAAGGTCCATGTCGCCATCGCGGTCGTAATCGCCGAAGTCAGTGCCCATGCCGGCCTCGGCGTGGCCGTGCTCGTCGTAGCGGGTGCCGGCCGCCTGACCGACCTCGGCGAAAGTGCCGCGCTGATTCTCGTAGAGAAAGTTCATCGTCCCGTCGTTGGCCACGTAGAGATCGGTATCGCCGTCCAAGTCGTAGTCGGCAAACGCTACGCCGAGGCCGCGGCCCTCTAAGGTGATGCCGGCGGGGTCGCTGACGTCGGTGAAGCGGTCGCCGTCGTTGCGGTAGAGGATGTCGCCGATTGGGGAATAGGCGGCCGGCTCGCAGTAGGAACGGGTCTTGCCGACCTTGCAGACGATATTGGCGTCGAGGCGGAAGTGAACGTAGTTGGCGACGAAGAGGTCGAGGTCGCCGTCCAAGTCGTAGTCGAAAAAGCCGGCGCTGGTACCCCAGCGTGGGTCTTCGACGCCGACCCCATTGCGGGCGAAGGTACCGCTGTCATTGCGATAGAGGGCGTTGGGCCCGTAGTTGGCGACGAAGAGGTCCTGATCGCCATCGCCGTCGTAGTCGGCGGCCGCAACTCCGAAGCCGTAGCCCGGGTCGGCTGCGGCGGTGGGGCCGCTGGCGTTGTGGAAGGTTCCTTGGCCCTGATTTTGGTAGAGGTGATTGCGCGGCAAGGGGTCGGGGGGGAGTCCTTTTAGGTAGGTGCCGTTGACTAGGTAGAGATCGAGGTCCCAATCGCCGTCGTAGTCGAGGAAGGCGGCCCCACCGCCGAATGTTTCGACGTAGTAGTACTCCCCGGAAAAGCCATTGAAGTGGGTAAAGTCCAAGCCAGCGTCCCGGCCGACATCGACAAAGTGGATCGGGGCAGCGGGCGCAGGAGGCTCAGCGGTGCAGCCGCTCAACAGCGCGAGGGCGGCCAGCCAAGGCCACGAAGTACTCACAGCAGATGCGCCAAGATCACGGCGAGCAATAAGCCGAGCGAGACCCAGCCAAGCAGGATTTGGACGCTGGCGAGGAGTTTGAGCTTGCCAGTCGCGTACCAGGGGTAGGGATCGGTTCGGGTGAAGGCGTGGATGCTGAAGCGTATGCAGTCGGCGAGGGTGGGGTGTTCATCGCCGTTGACGGACTGCAAGATACTAGGGACCAGCCGATAGATCAGCGCCCAAAGGAGGATGCTGCCGAGGATGCAGAGGACGAGTTGTAGTGGGGAGGTGCCGTAGCGCGAACAGAGATTCCACAACTCTAACGTCCAACGTTGGGGCACGGCCCAGCTAAGGGCGCGGCGCTGGCGGTCTAGACGCTCGACCTCGCAGGCTACAGCGTCGTCTTTTAGCCCTTGGGCGAGGAAGTGATGCCGCAGGCTGTTGTAGGCCGGGTCGAGTGCGGCGACCAACGTCGAGTCCGTAGTGGCTAGGCGGTGGCGCATGTGCGCCCAGCGGACGCGGAGGAGATCAAAATAGGCTTGCTGCAAGTAGAGTTGGGCGCTTGCGGCAAAGGTCGAATCGGCTTGGGCACTTGGGTGCAGATCGAGGGTGCCGATAGCGGCGCGGCGCAGGTCGAGGGTGCGGTTGAAAAAGGAATTGAAACGCAGGGTCCGCGCTTGGACGCCGCTAAAATCGGCTTCTTTGCGGAAGTAGCTGCCGCCAAAATCCGCGCGGGCAAAGTCCGCATCGGCGAAGTGGGCGGCTTGGGCAAAGGTGAAGTCGGCGAAATGAGCTTGGTCGGCGAAGGTGGCTCGGTTGAAAGAAATCTCCCCGTCGGCGCGGGCCGCGGCAAAGTCGGCCGCGGCGAAAAACTGGGTTCGCCAGAAGAGGGCGCGTTCGGCAAAGCGGGCACCGGCAAAGGAAGCCGGGCCATTCCAACGGGCGTCCTTGAAGGAGGCTACGCCGGCAAAGCGGGCGTCGGCAAAGTCGGTCTGGCCGGCGAAGTGAGTGCCTTCAAAGTAGGCAGCGGTCGCAAAATGGGTGCGGACGAAGCGGGTGGCAGCGGCGAAACGGGCGTTGATAAACGAATTGGGACCAGCGAAATCGCCGTCGGTAAAGTCGGCGTCGGCACCGAAGACGGCCTGTTTGAAATTGAGGTGCTTGCCAGACCGGCTTGCGCGCAGGCCGAATGCGCTGTGGAAATGGGCATTTGTTAGCGAGAGACCGTTGGCGAATGTGGTGCGCTCACCTTGCACCGGACCGAGGAAGACCACGTTGTTGAGGGTGACCTCGTCTAAGAAAAAGACATCGTCGAACTGGAGAGAGGCGCGCACGGTGTCGAGACCGGCAGTTGGAGCGTAGAGCGGGCCGACGACAGCGGTGGCGCGGAGGTGGATCGGCTCTTGTGCCCGTTGTAGCCTCGAGAGCAAGTCAGCCGCCGGAAGCAGGGCATAGGTCTGGTCGGCGATGGTGGTGTCGGCGCGGTCAGCGCGTGCGCCAAGCGGTATTAGGAGGAGGCAGCAAAGCGCCCACAGGGGGGTGACCATCAGCTTTGGGCGGTGGTGTACTGCTTCAAATGAGCTTCGTGGATGGTTATCGGATAGATTTTACGCAGACTACGCACGTATTCGACGTAGCGGTTCTGGGCCTTGTCGATGAGTACGTAGGCCCGGGCGCGTCGCTGTGAGTCCTCATTGTAGGGGATGTGTTCGCGTTGGCGGTCCACGACTTTGAATACCGAATAGCCCCGCTGGGTGCGGACTGGGCCGCCCACTTGGCCGACCTCGAGGTCTTGGGCCAAGTCCGAGACGCCAGGGAAGAATTGCTCGGTGTAGATATTGAAGTTGATACGTCCATTGTGGTGGAGGACCTCAGCGCGTTTGCTGTGGCGCACGGCGAGGGTTTCGGCCTCGGCTTCGGTGGCTTGCGCCAACTCAGTGAACAGATGCTGGGCTAGCGAGTCGCTGGAAACCAGAATTTCGATGGCGACAGTGGTCGTGGGTTTGGTAAATTTTTCCGGATGCTCGTCGTAGAAGGTGCGCGCCTCTTCTGGGGTGACCGATAGCTGTTGGTCAACCATGATCTTGCGGAGGCCGGTCACCATAAGTTCTTGGCGCTTGGCGGCGATGCTGGCGCGGAACTCGGGGTCTTGGTCCAGCCCGGCGCTGATGATCTCAGACATGAATAGGTGTTCGGGGATGACTCGGCGGTCGAGCAAGTCCGCAGCGTTCGCAGTGTCAATCAGCATTTGCGGCGCTATTTTCATCTGGCGGATGGTCTCGACGAAATTCCCCAAGCCGATGGGGTTTCCCTTGCTAAAGGTGCAGACAGGCAAGGGCGCGTCGGCCTCGGCGAGGGCGAATTCCTCGCCGGTGAACTGGCTAATGCGCTCGGCCAATAGGGCGAGATTCTGCGGCTGCGGTTGGGGCTGGTATTCGCCTCGCAGCGAATCGAGCATGGTTTGCAGGCGCTGGTTGCGCTGGGCGATGAGCAATTCTTCGCGGATGCGGTCCTCGGAGGCTTCGAGCGGTGCCGGGATTTCGTCGAGGATGGTGAAGATGGCAAACTTTTGCTCGCGGGCTACGAACATCGACACCGGCGGAGCAATTTCGCCGATTTCTAGGTCGGCTACTTTGGCTACGACTTCGGGCATGAGTTGGTCGCGCAACTGGTACAGCCCAGTATCGCCGCCGCGCTCGGCGCTTTCGCGGTGGACCGAATGAGTGCGGGCTAGTTGGTGAAAGTCGGCACCATCTTGAAGCTGCTGGTAGAGATCGTTGGCCTCTTCTTCGGTATCGACCATGATGCCGCCGAGGCGGATTGAGCGGTCGCGGCGGGTTGCGCGGTAGTGGGCTTCGACCATTTCCTCGGTGATGTTCAGCTTGCTGATGATTTCTCGTTGCTCGTACAGGCGCAGGATGCGCGAGCGTTCATAGTTGGTCAACTCGTCGATAAACCAAATCATATTTTCGACGTTGGACGCCTGTGCTTCTTGGAGAAGTAATTCTTTGTCGATTAGGCTATTGAGCAGATTGCGGGACACGGCCAATGGCGTGGCCCCTTGGCGCATACCTTCGGGGATCTTGGAGGAGAATTCGGCGAACTCAGCCGCGGTGATCGACTTGTCGCCAGCCTCGGCAACAATGAGTTCGGCCGGCGAGGCCGGCGGTTGATCCTGACTGCCGCAGGCGGCGAAGAGCCAACTGAGTAAGAGCAAGGCGTTGAGATGCTTCATTTTCATGGTGCTGGGATACTCCTAAATTTTGAGGAAAAGAAAAAAACGAATATAAAGAAAAAGGGGGGGAATGAAAGGTAAAACGCCGGGGCGATAGGATGAGGCCAGGTGGGTAAAGATGCTTGCGGCGTTAAGGGCTATTGATTATAAATAGTTGGCCAACTAGGAGATCGCGCAGTAGTAAGTTGCGCATAATGTCTTTAGTAATAAAGAACTTATTGGATTTTCGGATCCGATTCACTTGTCGACAACTCTTGCCTATGAAACGCGCTAGTGTATGTGCTCTCTTATTGTGCCTACTCGGAGGCTGGTCGGCTGTCGCTGAAGTCGTGATCGTCGGCAGCGAAGGCGGTTTGGATTGGGCCAGCGGTGGTGGAGAGATTCAAGCTACGGTCATCCGCAGCGCGACTTCGGTGGAGAATACCAACGCGCCCGGCGGGGTTATAGACTTCAATGCGGAGGGTTTCAGAAACTGGATTTTTCCCCAGCGCGCTGATACCACGCTCAATATCGCCGTCGGCGCTAATTCCGAGGCCCGCGGTGGCTCGATCACCTCGCCTAATACCATCAACATCCGGCCGGAATTGCCTAGCATCATCGACAATGATGGCGAGACAGCGCTGGATTTGCGCGCCAGTGCCGGTGGCCAGAGCGCGCGCGTGTTGGGCATTATCATCGATCTGGACTTAGGTGCCCGCTTCGGGGTCAATCGCTTCAAGTTTTTTCCCCGCAACGCCGATCCAGCGTTCCCCGCTCCGTCATTCCCATACCAGAACGATTTTATGCGCGCCTTTGAGATATTTATTAACGACGGTACACCCGAGACCCAGCGCGAGGGGGTGCCGATCCGCGAGACCGTGGTACTGGTCAACCAAAACGAAGATCCGGTAGTTGACGTGCACATCCCGCCCCAGTACGTGCGATTCGTGCGGCTCAAATCGCTGACGTCAACGGGCTTTGACTTGGCTGAATTCCAAGTCTTTGGCACCGGCTTTGTGCCCGAGGCCACTTATATATCCAATGTCTTTGACTTCGGCGACCTGTCGCTCTTTGGAACGCTGCGCTGGGTCGAGCAGAAAATGGGAGACAGCGGGCTGTCGCGGGTCTTGATCCGCACGCGCACTGGCAACGATCCGCAGCCGGTCGAATACAACAAAATTCGCCCAGGTGAGCAGATCTTTCGCTTGGGCGGTGGGTCCAGACAGACGGGGACTACGGCCCGCGGCGACGAAGTGCCGTGGAAATTTGCCGCTGACGTCGAGGATGCCGAGTTGAAAACCTTAGTTGAGACGGTACTCGACAACGAAGATGTCGATTTGCGCGAGGCGCTGCAGATATTCAAGGATCTGCCACTGGATCAGCAAGAGCAGATCTCACTGACGGCCGCCGACTTCGGCCGGTTGCGCAATGAGGATAAGGGCAATATCCGCAACGATGTGACCAACTGGAGCGCTTGGTCGCCTCCCTATCCGGTCAGCGCACTGGTTGAGTCGGACGCCGATTTGGCCGACGCATTGCAGGGGATACCGGTGGTCTCGCCGAGTCCGCGGCGCTATTTTCAGTTCGCGATTGAGTTCTCTAGCGACGAATTCGAGTCGGCTACCGGCGTTGGGGGGATTTCCTTTGAGGTACTGCCTTCGCCTTTTGCCGAGGAGTTAATCGCCGAGATCGTCCCGCGCCAAGCGGCGCTGGGCAAAAAGACGGACTTTACCCTTGCCGTGTTGAGCAAACTTCGCCCAGGACTCGACCGCGGCTTCAATCGGCTACAGATTGATACCCCACTCAAGGTCGAAAACGTGGGGCTGATAGAAATTCGGCGCCCGGACGGCACGGCGGATGAGGCCGACTTCAGCGGTGCGACACTCGACCAGTTGCCGCTCCAGCGCGGCGACTTTGCGGTGGTTGAGGCCGCCGACAACAGCTTTATCTTCGAGTTTCCAATGATCGCCGAGGATAGCACCGAGGTGCGAGTTACCTTCGACAACGCGGTGCTGCGCTTCGGCACGACCTTTACGACGCGGGCGTTCAATTCGGGTGAGGAAGTGCAGATTGCCCAAGATGTAGTATCGGGCAACGCCGCCGATCTGGGTGAAGCCGATCCGGACTTACAGCCTTTGGGTACGCCTTTCAGCGGGAACCTCTCGGTGGCTGTGCCGATCGTTGGAGACCTGCTGGTCAATATAAGTGCGGTCCCCGGGGCCTTTAGCCCCAACGGGGACGGCATAAATGATCAAGCTGCGGTCCAGTACGACATTACCAATATCGCTCGACCAACCGATGTAGAAATCGTCGTGCGCGACTTAGCGGGTCGGCCAGTGCGGAATCTCTACCGCGGACTCGACAGCAGCGGACGCCATGCTCGTCTTTGGGATGGCAAAAACGACGCCGGGGAGGCATTGCCCCCAGGCAACTATCTGTTCAGTGTGACGCTGGACGCTGGTACTGGCCAGGAACGCGGCGTCGGCATGGTCAGCTTGGCTTATTGAGGTGCTATGGAACGAGGGAGAGCAGTGTTGAAAGCGATGCGAAGTCTTGCAGTGATCGGTGCTTTACTTGGCTTAACTCCAGTGCATGGGCAGGAGGACTACCAGGGTCGGTTAGGGGTACAGCGCGGCGGTGCTGTCAGTTTTGAGCCTATCGGCCCAGGCGTAATATTTGGCGCACTCGATCCGACGGTCAAAAAGTGGTACGTGCCGCAGGAACTCTTCGTAGACTACGGCTGGCGTCAGTGGGAGTACTCCAACTACGCCCGCACCCCGTACGAGCGCTACGTCAACACTACCCGCGAGGGCGACTACTTCTACGATGTGTACGGCAATTTTACCACCCATGGTTGGCTGATCTACGACTGGCGTCAGGATCAGCCGTTGCCCTTGGGCAGCGGCATCTTCCAGGGTTCGCGTTTTAATACTTGGTTCAATGCGGTGACCATCAGCGGCGACTCACAGGGTCAGTACAACTACGCGATCACGGTTGGCGACCGGATTCGCACGACGCTGACGCCGATGACGTTTTCCAAGCCGGACTTCAACGGGGTGCAGATCGACTTTGCCTCGGACAAGTATCAGGCGACGATCCTCGCCTCGCGCATCAGCGAGCCGATCCGCGGCTCTTCGCAGGGCATTGGCGGCAGCACCGAGCCGGTCTCCCAGACCAATACGACCTCGATGTTTGGTGGACGGGCGACGTTCCAGGTTGGCGACTTCATCACGCTGGGGGCCACACTAGTCGATGCCCGCAACGCCAATACCACCCTTGATCTCTTCTCTGGCGACCTGATCGCCGGCAGCCTCACCGCTGGGCAGAGCACGACACCGCTGACGGCGATTGCGGTAATCCTAAGCGACGACTCGCCCGAAGACGGCGAGGGAGGTGCGGCCCTGTTCAGCCACGACGTGCGGATCACCAGCCGCGACTTCGACACCGGCAAGGAGACCGTTTCCACCTTGCAGGAGGTGGTGCGGCCCGGTTCGCAGTGGCCGGTCATCTTCGGCGGGTTCCGGCGTCCGGGCTTTTTGGCTGCGGATGGCCCAGAGCGGATTATCGTCAACTACGACTTCAACGACCCGGCTTATATTGGTCCAGATCCGACGACCATTGTCGGAGTGGACTTCAACTACGTGGTGGCCAACGACTTCAAAGTCGAATTGTGGTCCGACCGCCAGACGGGCCAGCGGGCGGTACCAGCGGCCCCGCTGACCAGCGAAGTAATCGACAACAGCCAGCCGGCCTTTGTGGTGCTGCGGCGCGCCGAGGGCAATGTGAAGGATATCTCCAATTTGCAGCGGATCAAGTTCGATTATGGCTTGCCGACTGCCAACCTAATCGGCGGCTTTACCATCGAGGGGGCCGATGCCTTCGGCTTTGACTTCTACGGCGAGTGGGACCGCAACAAGCGCTATGCTCAGTACCCCAACGCCGCGCTGTTCAACGAGGGGAAGAAACACGCGATCTCTTCAGAGTCATCCGACGCTTGGTACTTCAGCGCCTCGCGCGACGACTTTCCCTACTTCCTCTATGGCGAGGCCTACGCCATTGATGAGGCTTATTCGACCACTACCTTTCTGGTCAACGCCAATGGCGATGTGCAATACGACAATAGCCAGCGGCACTTCTACGAGTTCGTCGACGACAACGACGATCAAGATCGCTACCCCGACTGGGTTCGCTTCGGCACGATCAACGACCGGGCAATCTATCCGGGTTGGGACCAGAACAACGACTTCATCTCCGACTTCAACCAGAACGACAATGCCACGGTAGGCAATATCACTCCCGATTACGAGGAGCCGTTCCTGCGCTACAACGTCGATCGGCCGGAGTTTCTCTTTGGCATTGACCTCAACAACAACAACTGGATCGATCGCTTTGAGGACGATGACTTACCCGACTTTCCCTATAAACCCGATCGTCGGGGATTCAATGTCTTTGGTGGGGTGCACCTGCTGCCGGAAGCTCGGCTGATTGTCGGTCGCACTGATGAAGAGTCGCAGACGACCGACGCGACCAACGCGACCAACTATGCGATGTTCACCTTTGACAAGAACTACGCGGATCTGGGGCGCCTGCGGGTCTTCGATATGATCAAACAGGCCAAGGATACTATCCCCGATGCCCGCCGCGAGCCGACGCCCTTTGAGGGTGCACCGATCCAGCCCGTAGTCCGAGATATCCTCCCGGCGCAGGATACTTGGATCAACACCGCCTTTGTGCAGTTCGACTACAAGGGCATTGAGGGCTTGAACTTGGTCAATAAGCTCAAGTGGGAGACCTTCCGCCAGACCCAAGCCGAGACCCGCGACGCCAACGGTCGCCTGATGGAGGACAATTCCAGCTTTTTGGGCTTGATCAACAAGGTTGACTACACCTACGGCTTGGGACGTTTGGACTTGCAGCCGAGGTTCAAAAGCGAGCTTCTGCGCCAGACGGCTTTTCTCGTTGCAGAAGACGATCGCGAAGAATGGACGGCCACGGCGCAGTTGATAGCGACCTTGCCGGTACTGCGCCACACGATTGTGCAGGCCGGGCTAGAGCAGTTGTGGTTCAGCGACCAGAGCGTGGACGAGAACGCGCTTATTGCCGGCGGTCGCCAGCAGGAGACGGGCGACCTGAGTTCGACCAATGTGGCCGTACAGCTCTCGACCACTTCGGATTATTTGGGCTACCGGCTGACTACCCAGATTGGTCTGCGCTACGGCCGGATTTTCACCGAACAGGTGATTGAGGACAGCGAACGACCGGGTACTTTCGTGATTGGCGACGAGACCAGCAACGAGACGACCAGTTTTATTACGGTCTTCGCCGGGCTGGAGTAATATGAGACGGGTGCGAATAATGTCGAGGCTCACGGCGCTTTTCGCCTTCGTCCTATCCTTGGCGCTAGGCGAAGCGGAGGCCCAGGACATGGATTACGGCAATCGCCTGGGGTATCGCGTGGCCGAGCAGGTGCGCTACTCCTCGGTCGGCGCAGCGGTTGATATGGACGTGCTAGACCCGACGGTTATGCGCTGGTACATGCCGCAGGAGCTGTTCAGTGAGTACGGGCGTCGCCAATGGAGCTACACCAACTACGCCAAAGAACCTTACCGCCGCTACCTAGACCGCAATCTCGATGGCAACTACTTCTACGACGCCTACGGGGATTTTATCACCCGCGGCTACCTCGTCTACGATTGGCGCCAGACCCAGCCGCGTGCTTTCGAAAGCAGTTCGGTCACCAAGACCGGCCGCTACGCGGGCTGGTTTGACCGCTTGATTATCACCTCAGACCAAACCAGTACTTATAGCTATTCGATCATCGTCGGTGACGAGATCCGCACCACGTTGACGCCAATGACCTTCAACAAGGTCGGCTTCAATGGCGTGGTGACCAGCTTCGCAGCGGGACGAACTCGGGCTACGGGCCTGTTTTCGCGGGTGACCCTGCCCATCGTCGATATTGACGCCGATGTCCCGACGGCCTCGTTGGAGAATTTTTCCAACTTGGCAGCTGGCCGTTTTGAACTCGACGTGGTCGACCAGGCGACCCTGGGGCTAACGTTGGTCAACGTCCACAACGGCAATGGTGCACGCGAAAGTTTTCAGGGCAACCCACTCAAAGGCCAGTTGACTTCGGGTCAACTCGACCGCCAACTGAACCTACTGGTAGTTAGGCTTGCAGATGATTCGCCCGAAGATGGCGAAGGAGGGGCGGTGCTCTTCACTGACGACGTGGAAATTACTACTACCCTAATGCGCGAGGTCACAGTCGGCGATAGCGTACAGCTAGTAGCGCGCGATACCACCATCATCGGCAGCGGCATAGGCTTTCGCCCGGTGCGCGATGGCGGTGAGCTACGCGACGGCTTTTTGCGCGCCGATGGCGCTGAGAGCATCGTGCTTAAGTACGTGCTGGCACCCGAGGATGAAGCCTCTGAGGAAGGCTCCCTGCGCTTGCTTTTGCAGCAGCATCTAGGGCTGACGCTGACCGAGGCCGCCGATGCGATTACCGCCATCAAAAACGTGAGATTTCGCCTAGTGCTGGCCAACGATTACCGGGTGGAGGTGTCGTCCGATCGCCAGACCAACCGCTCGGGCCAGCCTCAGTTCATCGTCATGGAGCGGGCACCGGGAAATATCAAGAACGAACTCAATCAGCGCGAGGTCGTCATCGACTACGGCCTGCCGACGGCCAGCCAGATCTTCGGGGCCAGCGCCGAGCTGCGCGACTTTTTCGGCTTCGACTTCTACGGCGAGTTCAACGTCAGCAACCAATACCGTCAATACCCTGCGATCAACCGCAAAAAGCACGAGAGTTTCTCGGGTATCGTCGATGACGAGACCGCTCTCGGCTGGATGTTCAACTTGGCGCAGAAGTCCGGTCCGTGGCTGCTCTTTTTAGAGGGCTTCGGCATGGATGAGACGTACTCTACCAGTGTGCTGCCGGTCGATGGCCGCGGCGTGGCCGACTACTCGCCCGAGGCCACCAACCTGCTCTACGATTTCGTCGACGACAACGACGACCACGACCGGCACCCGGACCAATTGCGGATTTTTCAGGGAAGCTTGATTCCGCCGCATACGACCTCGATCAGCAACTTCACGGTGACTTCCGAGGGCGTGGCCGATCCAGCGGTTTTCCCTGGCTACGACGAGAACGGAGATTTCATCTCGGATTTCAACCAGAACAGCAACGGAGATCGGGAGAATCTTTTTCCCGACTATGAAGAGCCCTTCCTGCGCTATCACTCAGACCGGCCGGAGTTTCTTTTTGGCATTGACCTAAATAACAATGGTTGGGCCGAGCGCTTTGAAAACGACGACTTGCCCGATTATCCCTACAAAAAGGACCACTGGGGCTACAATACCTACGCCCGAGTTCAAGTCAATCCAGAGATGCGCCTGATGGGCGGTTTCCTCTATCAGGATCAGCGCGAAACCGATCGCCGCAATGAGACGGCCTATGGAATTTTGACCTATCAGCGGGCTGGGCCTACTTGGGGTGCCTTGCGGGTCTATGACATGCTCAAAAGGGCTGAAGACACCATCCCCGACCCGCTCTCACAGTGGATTATACCCGAATTGGAGTTGGGTAGCGTCGTCGAAGAGGTCAGTGGGCGCAACGTTCCCGTACCCGACCTTTTGGCCGCCGAGGACACTTGGATCAATACGTTCTATGCCGATTGGGAATACAAGAGTCCGCGACGCTGGGCCACGCGGCACCGCTTTAAATGGGAGTGGTGGCACCAGCGCGATGCGGATGTAGTCTTTGCTCTCGACGAGGCCGGAGAAAGGATGCTCGATGCAGAGGGGAATCCGGTGGTGCTTTTCGACCCGCTCGGTCCGGAGGCGCGCAATGGCCGTAAGACCTCGGGCTTCATTGGGCTAATCGACAAAATTGACTATGCCTTTAACTGGAAACAGCTGTGGATTTCGCCTAGGTTCAAAAGCGAATTTCTGCGCCAGGTACCATTTAACCGCGACTTGGTTGAGCGGCGCTCTTGGGACGCTTTGTGGTCGCTCTTAGTGCGTTTCCCGCTTTTGGTGAGCTCTAGTGTTGACCTCGGCGTTGAACAGCGCCAGTTCTACAGTCTCATAGGCGACGAGGATAAACTAGGGGCAGGGGAGCGAACCGGAGATTTCAGAGGCACAGTCTTGGCTGTACAGCTGACCAACCGCAGGGATTACTTGGGCTACGAACTCACTGCTCAGCTCGGCATACGCTACGACCGACGTGCGATCGAAGTTGTCGATGGCGACGCTGAGACGCGCACGGCGGGACTGGCCTTTCTCTCGGTTTTCGCCAGTCTAAGGTAGATAAATCCACGACATGAGTGGTGTCTCTACTGTGCAAGGTTGGATCATCAACCGCGGCTGCGATGCGATCTTTTTTATCGGCACGCCCCTTTTGTCGCTGGCCGCATTACTCATTGCTTCACAGTACTTCAGTTCGGCCGACATTGCTTGGTTCGTGTTGGCATTCTTTGCGGTAGGCCATCACTTACCCGGCTTCATGCGTGCCTACGGCGAAAGAGAGCTTTTCGACCGCCACAAGGCGACCTTCCTCGTCTCGCCGCTGGTGGTAACCGCCTTCGTGGCTTGGAGTGTGTTCAACGGCCATCTGGGTTTTTTCATCTTCTTGGCTCTGTGGGATCTGTGGCATTTCTTCATGCAGCACTACGGCTTCATGAGGATCTACGATGTTAAACGCCGCAAGCCCTCCCACCTCAGTTCGCGGCTGGACTGGTGGCTGACGGCCGTTTGGTTCGGCTATATCATCATCGACAGCCCCCATTACTTGATCAATTTTCTCGAGCGCTGCCACCGCTATGGCTTCGGCCTGTACACCTGGATCACACCGGAGTTTCTCTTAGAGTTTAGAGAGTGGGTTTTCTATCTGGCTGTTGGAATAGCCGTTCTCTACGTGGTAAACATGGTCGTCGAGCGGGCGCGGGGTATACCAGTGGTTTGGCCGAAGCTGGCAATTTCGCTGACGACCTTTGCCACTGTTTATTACGCCTATATCGTCCTCGAAGATATCATCCTCGGCTACGCGATTACGGCCTTGGCCCACGACATTCAGTACTTTGCCATCGTCTGGATTTACAACCACGGGGTGCTCAAGCGCTCGCGGGAGTTGGGCGCATCCTTCTTCCGCTTCCTGTTCTCCGACGGCCGCTTCCGCATCGTGTTGTTCTACGTGATTCTGATCTTGGCCTATGGCGGAATTGAGGCCTTGGCCCGAGCGACGGACAACTACCTGATGTACGATGTGGCTAAGGTTATCATCGCCGCTTCGGCTTTTTTGCACTATTACTACGACGGTTTTATGTGGAAGGTGCGCAAAAAAGAGATCCGCCAGAATTTGGTCGACGGAGACGAGGGCGAAGCGGTCGCAGGCGACCGCAAGGGGCTGCGCGAAAGGCTACAGGAAAGCGTCGGGCGCTGGGTGGGGTTGCGCTATGCATTCGAGACCGGGCGACAAGTGCTCTACTTCGGCGTACCCATTCTCTTTTTGGCTTGGAGCGATGCCACCTATTCGGTGTCCGATCTGGAAATGGGAGAATACATGGCGCGGATAACGCCGAATGTGGGCAAAACTCACGATGACTTGGGCAGGGCCTACGTGAAGCAAGGCCAGTACGAGCGCGCGATAGAAGAGCACCAAAAAGCGGTGGACCTGGATCCTGAATTTGCACCGGCCTATACTCATCTCGGCATTGCCTATTCGCTATCTGGCGACCCGAATCGAGCCATAGAGCTCCACCGCAAGGCCATCGACTTGGACCCAGAAATGGCCCAGGCTCATTACAATCTAGGCGTAGATTATTGGAAAATGGGCAAGCTAGTCGAGGCGGAGCGGGCTTTCAAGCGGTCAATTGAGGAGGATAGCCAGTATATTCGCGCACATCAGGCATTATCTCAAGTGTATAAAAAGCAGGGGAATAGAGCAGAGTATGTCAGAGTTTCCGCTCTAGTCCGCGACCTAGAAAAGGCCGCTCAACGCAGAGAGTTGAGCCGAAACGCTATGCCATGGGCTACGGGCACTGCACTGGCCGAGGACACGCGCTGAGAAAATCATTGACAAATTATCTAATCCTTTTTTTGTTAGTTGGCGGTTTTACACAGGGAGTGTTCGGCGGAAATGCTCTCAAGCTAAAGGCGGTCGCCAACAACACTAGGTGGTGACGCCGCTTTTTATTTTCAACCTTACATAGGAGGTTTCAGCAATGAAAAAATTGTTAGCTTTCGCCGCTACGGCGTTGATGCTGACTAGCACGGCTAGCCTCGCCCACTTTCCAGAAGGCCAGATTTTCGGGGCGTGGCAGTGGCCGTCGACTCACCTTCCCAACTTGGATGGCGACATCTCCGAGTGGAATGTGCTGCCGGCGGAGTTGTGGATCGACATCTTCCAGACGGAAGTCGCCGAGGGCGATATCGGTCGCGAGATCGATACTGCCAACCTCAACTTCCGCGTTGCCGTTGGTTGGAACGACGAGTTGGATCGCGTCTATTATGTCTATGATCGCTTCGATGACATTTGGGATCGCGATGCTGGCGGCTTCGGCTGCTGCGGTCAGGACGACAGCATTGAGATTTTCCTCGATGCTGACCACAGCGCCGACCGCTTCGCCTTCTGGTCGGGTGACTACGAAGACGCAGAGGAACGGGCCCGCAACAACGGCCGCACCAACCAGACGGGTCACTACCGCTGGCCGGCTCTCGAGCCTTTTGGCTTCTACTGGTTCTGGCTGAGCAGCTCGACTTGGCACGACAAAGAGCCTTATTCGTGCTGCCCGACTTCCTTCAACCTCGACGGTGCTCACGGCACCGAGGCGAACTTCCAAGCCGAGTGGTACACGGTTGGTTGGGATGATTTCGATCACAACAGCCCCGAAAACAGCATCCTCCACGACTTTGTCGAGGGTGAGATTATCGGCGTTGGTATCCAAGTCGTCGATAACGACAACGGCCCGAGTTCGGACGATCCTCGCACTGCCAAGTGGGCGCTGGGCGGCCAGCCCTGCATCAACGGCGACGGTGCCTGCGGCAGCGACTACATTCTGCTGCCGGTCATGGCCGAGTTGCTGCCGGAGCAGACGACGTCTGTCGAGGGCAATAGCTGGGGCCACATCAAGGCTTCGTTCGGCCAATAGGCGCGAACAGCTAGTAGTTTTTAAGTACCAATTGAGGAGGGAGGGTAGAGTTGCTCTACTCTCCCTCTTTGTATTATGATTCCTACATTCTACAAACCTTGGGGATCGCGAGCATGAAGAGGGGCTTATGGTTCTTGGCGCTTTGGGCGGTGGTAGGATGGAGTGGAGGCAGTGGTGCGCTGACCATTTACCGCATCGGCGCAGCGGATTTGCCTGCGCCCGAGTTGGACGTACCCTATCAATTTGTCCAGCTCGAGTGGAAGGCCATAAATGCTAAAGCGCACGGTAGCGCGGTGCAAATGGCGCTCGCCCCCGATGGGATCATCCCGCAGCAGCTAGACCCAGCAGTCAATCTGACGCCCCTTTTGAACGAACGCGGCGGCCGGATTGAGACCTTGCAGACAATCGTCGGGTTCGCCGACTTCCCGGCCCGCGATGCACCGATGTTCGACGGCGACCCAACGACGCACTTTCTCGGCGATGGCGATTGGGGCGGAGACTACGGCCGGGTCAAAAACAAACTCCTGATCTTCGACTTGGGCGGCAACTTCATCGTCGATCGCATCAAGTTTTACCCCCGTGAACGCTTTCTCGACACTCGCTTCATCGAGCGCTTCGTCATCGGCACCAGCGACGGCGATCCGCTCAAGAGGAATACGCGCGAGTACGTCGTCGGCGGCGAGGGTGGCCAGTTTCGCGATTACGACTTGGTGTACAACATCACCGAAAACACGCAGTCGGTGATCGAACTGAGCATCCCGGATGTGCCTATCCGCCAACTCATGTTTGAAGCGCCGCCCAACACCCGCGGCGTTTGGGAAATCGCCGAGTTTGAACTCTACGGTATCGGTTTCGCGCCCGCGAGCCAGTACACAACCAACGTCATCGACTTAGGCGGTATGGCGAGTTTGGGAGACCTAACGTGGTCGGGGGAGGCTGAGGGAGGAGCAGAGGTGGCGATAGCGATGCGCAGCGGCGATGACGACGATCCCCATTCCTATTGGCGCCTGACCTTTCGCGGTGACGAGCGCAGTCGCTTTGGTGCCGATGGCACCGCCCTGACGCTCAGCACGTACAAGCGATTGGAAAAAGGCGAAAAGGCCGGGATCACGCCTGACACCGAAAACTGGTCCGACTGGAGCCCGCCATACAACTTCGCCGCCGGAGGGGACGTGCTGCTCGCGGATAGACCGCGTCGTTACGTGCAGCTCAAGGCCGATTTCACTTCGCAAAAAGAAGCTGGTGGGCGCTTAGACTTTTTGCAGTTCAGCGTCTCGAACCCGCCGGTGGCGACGCAAGCCTTGGCCGAGCTCGCGCCGGCGAGCGCTCGCGCCGGCGAGGTGACGTCTTTTACGTATGCGATTCTGCCCCAACTGCGCGACGAGGATTTGGGGTTTGATACTATTGAGATTGAGACCCCAGTCGAGGTTGCAAGCCTCGACGCGCTGCGGATCGATGGTCAAGAGGTCGGCTTTGACATTGTGCGCTCGGACGCGCGAGGATTCGCGTTGCGGATCCCGCGCATGGACCCGCAACAGACGGGCGAACTAATTGAGATTGACTTTGCGGTGGAAGTGTTCAAGTTCGGGACGGTGTTCACCGGGAGGATCTCCGACAGCGAGAAGCCCTTTGAGGTGCGGCAGGCTCTGACCGCTGGCAACGCCGATCCACTGGTGGATAGCAATACCCTGAGCGTGGGACTGGTAAACGTAGAGGAGAAGGCGGTCAACGCGCTCAAGCTGTCCTCGCCGGTGTTTACACCCAACGGCGACGGCATCAACGACGTTCTCGAGATTGAATACGAGTTGTTAAATCTCTTCGGCGCAGTGCCGGTGGAGCTGGAGCTATACGATCTATCGGGACGGCGGGTGGGGATGGTGCATCGGGGAACGGCGGCGAGCGGCCGATTCGCGCTGGCGTGGAACGGAGTGCTAGCGAATGGAACCGTGACAGTGCCGGGGCTGTATCTACTGCGATTAGAAGTTGACAGCGACCACGGTAAGGAAGCGCGTCAGCGCGTCATTGCCCTGGCCTATTGAGGATGAGAATGAGCCAGCTGAGGTACATAGTCGCATTGTGGACGGTGGGGTCGCTGGCGGTCGGAGCAGGCGATCTTAGTGCTCTAACGATATACCGAATCGGGGGTGTCGACCAACCCGCGCCGGAGTTGGCATCAGTTGAAGGGGTGGAGTTCGTGCAGATCGATTGGGCCGATATCGACGAGGATTTGCACGGTAGTATCAACTTGCTAGAGGTGACTAGCAGTCACATCGAGCCGCGGCAACTCGACTCCACGGTCAATCTGACACCGCTTTTGCCGCAGGCCGATTCTCTTGGTGATATCTTCTACCTGACTTGGATTGGCTGGGGGGGATTCAACGACGACGATGAGCTTATCTGGGACGAGGATCCCAATACGGCCTATCTGGGAGATGGTCGTTTTGCCTCGCATGGACCGAATACTAAAAACCTGATCTTCGATTTTGGCGGGCTGTTCTTTATCGACCGGGTCAAGTTCTACCCGCGGCCTAGCTATATGACCGACCGCTTTGTCGAACGCTTCATTATCGGCACTAGCGACGGCGACCCGCTCAAGGACCCCAATCGAGACCTTCAGGCCGGGTCGCGGGGCGATTATGTGGCCTTCGATGTGATTTACAATATCCGCGACAATACGCAGCCGATCATTGACTTGAAGATGCCCGACGAGCCGATCCGCAAGTTGCTCTTCCGGGCACCGGAGAATACGCGGGGAATTTGGGAATTGGCCGAGTTGGAACTCTACGGTTCGGGTTTTGCGCCCTTCTCCAATTATACCAGTAGCATTATCGATTTGGGCAAGCCGGTGGCCTTGGGCGATTTGAGCTGGTCGGGCGAAGTCGATGCTGGTGCTCAGATCGACTTAGTGATGCGCAGCGGCGATGTGCCAGACCCGAGCATCTATTGGCGCTTCACCTTCCGCGGTGACGAGCAGAGTCGCTTTGACGCCAAGGGTCAGCCGCTTACGGCGCGAGCCTACGATAGGCTCAATAAAGGCGAGAAGGCTGGGATCACGCCCGATACCCAGAACTGGGAGCTGTGGAGTCAGGCCTATGATTTTGTGGCCGGTTCGGGGGCGATGCAAGCTGACAGACCGCGGCGCTACGTACAGCTCAAAGCCGATATTACCGCGCGAAAGGACGCTGGCGGACGGCTGGACTTTTTACAGTTTAGCGTCTCGGATCCGCCCGTGGCAACGCAAGTGTTAGCCGAGATTACGCCGCCGAGCGCCCAAGCTGGGGACGTCACCCAGTTTACCTATAGTATTCTGCCGCAATTCGAGCGCGAAGATTTGGGATTTGACACCATCGAGATTGAGACGCCGGTCGAAGTGACCAGCATCGACGGCGTGCGAATCGCCGGCCAGGAAGTCGGTTTTGAGGTCGTGCGCTCGGACGCCGCTGGCTTTGCCCTCAAAATCCCAAGAATGGACGTGCAGCAAACCAGTGAACGGATCGAGGTGGATTTCGCCGTGGAGGTGTTCAAGTTTGGGACGGTGTTCGCCGGCCGGATCTCCGATAGCGAAAAGCCCTTTGAGGTGCGGCAGGCATTAACCCCAGGCGATGCCAATCCGCTGACCGATAGCAATACCCTGAGCGTGGAGTTAGCCGAGGTAGGGGAGAAAGCGGTCAACGCGCTCAAGCTATCCTCATCGGTGTTTACGCCCAACGGCGATGGCATCAACGACGTCCTTGAGATTGAATACGAGTTGTTGAACCTTTTTGGTGCAGTGCCAGTGATGCTGGACTTATACGACTTGTCGGGGCGGTGGATCGGGGCGGTGGATCGAGGCACCGCGGCGAGCGGTCGGATTGCCCTGCACTGGGACGGGAGGTTAGCGGATGGGTCAGTGGCTGCACCGGGATTGTATCTGCTACGGCTGAAAGTAGAAAGCGACCAACGCAAAGAAGCACGCCAGCGCGTTGTCGTTTTAGCCTACTGAAAGATGGGTATGCAGCGTATCAGCGTCGTATTAGTGCTTGGTTGGGCCGTGAGCGTCTCGGCCCAAGTCGGGCATCGGGTGACGGCGAGTCAGGTAGTAGTCAACAGCCGCGCCCACTGGCAGAACTGGAGTTTCCCACCGGGGGTGCTGGAACTAGGTGCCGACGGCTCAGTGCGGCCTCAGCACGTCCGCCGCGACATCAATGCGGTGCAAGATATCGTCGATTACTTGCGCTTGCGCCCCCCGGAAAGAATCAAAAAAGACCCCGAAGACATTGTTCCACTCGATGCGGTACAGGGCGGGGCCACGGCAAATATCGCCGCGGTGCCCAACATTTTTGATGGAGATTTGACGACCTACTGGGAACCACTTGCGGCGAGCGAGGAGTCCGACCTCGCTTCGCAGTGGTGGTTCGTCGTTGACTTGGGCCGGTTGGTGATCACTAAGAAGATCGTGCTCAAATTCGTCGCCGAGGATTTGGGAGACCCGTTCTTGCAGTTCGATGTGCTGGCCTCACAGGGCAACAAGCCCAAGGGCAACCAGCGCTCGCCGCTGCCAGAGTTCAGCACTCTATTGCGCACCTTGCGGCCCAACAAGGAACAGCGCGTCTTCGAGATCGACATGGACCAGTTGGGAGATGATTTTGTCGGCGCTGGTCTTCGCTTTGTGCAGATCGTGGTGACCGGCAGCGATTTCGACCGCGGCCGGGAGCTAAGCCAAGCCGAGTACGAGGCCCTGCCGGTAGGAGAGCAAGGGGCGATCGACTACTTCAAAAAACTCGCTGGGGGCCGCGAAACCTTAGTGGAGCAGAAGGTTTTTGAGCGTCTCGACGCCGACCGCCAAGGCGCGATCCGCTACTATCGCAAGGAGCGTCCGCGGCTGGCGGAGTTGGAGGTTCTGGCCGAGGGAGACGAGATCCTTTCCGAGATGCTGGAGCGCGGTGGTTCCGGCACGGCGACGCAGACGGCCTCAATCAGCAACATGATCGACGGAGAAATCGAAAGCAGGGTCCAATTTATCACCCGCTTTGGCCGGGGATCACTGAATTCCCCGGAGGGTGGGGTCTTGTTCGATTTGGGGGCCTTCTACTGGATCGATGCCTTCCGCATCGCCTACGCTGGCGCGGCCTTTCAAGCCTACCATCTAGATTTTTCCGACGGCAGCCTCGAAGCCGACGGCAGCCTCAAGTGGTCGGTCGCGGTCAATCGCACGGAAAACAGCGACTATGGCAGCAGTCAGGGGTTGGGTTTCGGCCTCTACGAGGGCAACGACTTCGAGCGGATTAAGGCGCGCTTCTTTCACCTCGTCTGGAAGCAGTATGAGGCGGGCGGCGGCTTTGGCGGTGGTTCTGGTCAGCCAGCCGAGATTCAGCTCTACGGGCGGGGGTATCAGCCAGAAGTGACTTTGACATCCGACTTGGTGCGCTTGGGCGGCAGCCGCAACCTGTCCTCCATTGAGTGGGACGCTGATACGCCGCCGAGGACCAGCGTCGTGTTGCAAACTCGCACCGGCAACGAACTCGACGAAGTGTTGCGCTACTTCAAAAAAGACGGTACTGAAGTCACCGAGGCCGAATACAACAAGCTGCTGTCGATTTTTCGCGGCGACACGGTTGGTGAGGAGGTCGCCGGTGGGGACTGGAGCGATTGGAGTGCGCCCTACGAAGACGCCAGCGGTAGCCCGATTACCTCACCTAGCCCGCGCGAATTTCTCGAGATCCGCGCGGTCCTGCTATCGGACGATCCAGAGGTCAGTGCAACGCTGCGCTCGATTCGGCTCAACTTCACCAACCCAGTCGCGCAAGAGCTCATCGGCGAAGTTGTTCCTTTCGAGGTCGAGAACCTCGGCGAGGAGCAGCGTTTTTCCTTTTACGTGCGCCCGGACTTCGCCCGCAGTGACCCCGGCTTCGATCAGTTGCTTTTGATCGCTCCTACTGATATGAACCTGCGCTTCGAGGGTCTTTATGGCGGTACAGCAGCCGAACTAGCAGCCGGGGAGCCGGCTGGGACGGCTCTTGCTGCTGAGGTCGTGCCTACTTCGGGCGACAGCTTGCAGGTAGCGTTTTCGCCGCTGGGGCCTGACTCGGGGGTTGAGGTGATGCGGTTGGACTTTTCGACCGCGCTGTTTTCGACCGGAGCAGTGATGCAGGCGTCGTTGCAGAATAGTGCAGAGGGGGAGGGCGGCTGGCAGCGGGTGGATCCAGGAGAGGCCGTCGCGGAGGTGGTCAGCAATACGACGACGTTAGTGGGCAAAGTCGCGTCCGGATCTTTGGTGCAAGCGGTGTCGGTGGAGCCTGCGGCGTTTACACCTAACGGCGATGGCATTAACGACGAGACTTCGTTCCGCTTTGCAGTGGTCAAGGTGGGCGATGACAGTCCGGTGGAGGTGCTCGTCTACGATCTGCAAGGGCGGCTGACAAGGCGGCTGGTCGAGCAGCGGGCGTTGAGCACGGGATCGTATGGGATCGCTTGGGATGGGCGGGATGAGCAGGGGGCGGTGGTGCCCCCGGGAGTCTATCTGGCGCGCGTGCGAGTCGATACGGACACCGAGGGTGCCCGCATTGGACGCGACGAAATTTTCCGCACCATCGCCGTTACCTATTAGAGGGGCATTAATGATGACTCGATCATTGGTCCTAGCCGTGCTGATCGCTGGCACTGCGTTTGCCCAATCGGGCTACCGGATCACTGGAGATCAAGTGGTGGTTGACCGGCGCACGCACTGGCAAAGTTGGAACTTTCCGCCGGGGGTGCTGGATCTGGGCAGCAGTGGGACGGTGCAACCCCGGAGCCTGCGACGCGATATCAACGCCGTCGGTGACATCGTCGCCAACTTGCAAGCCCGTCCGCCGGACGGCCTGAAGAAAGACCCGGAAGATATCGTCCTCGCCGACGCCATCTTAGGAGGGGTCCGCTCCAATGTCGCGGGTGTAGAAAACCTCTTTGACGGGGATATGACGACTTATTGGGAGCCGGATTCGCCGACCGAGGAGTTGGATTTGGGCACGCAGTGGTGGTTTATCGTCGATCTGGGGCGTTTGGTGATGGCTAAGAAGCTGGTGCTCAGGTTCGTTTCCGAGGAGTTGGGCGATCCTTTCTTGCAGTTCGACCTGTTGGCTTCGCAGGGCAATATTCCCAAGGGCAACCAGCGTTCGCCTACGCCTGAGTTTACCACTATCCTGCGCACGTTAAAGCCCAACAAGAAGCAGCGGGTGTTCGAACTGGTCACCAATTCGGAGCCGACCTTTGCTGGAACGGGTATGCGCTTTGTGCAGATCATCATTACCGGTAGTGACTTTGATCGCGGACGAGAGGTGAGTCCGGCTCAATACGAGGCTTTGCCGGCGGATGATCAGGGGGCGATTGAGTTTTACAAGAAGCAGGTTGATGGCAGCGAGACGGTGGTGTCGCCGGAGATTTACGAGTTGCTGACATCCGCGCAGCAAGGGCCGATTCGCTACTTCCAGCGGGAGCGTCCACGATTGGCGGAATTGGAGGTTTGGGCTGAAGGCGACGAGATCCTGACGGGGACGTTGGCACGGGGGGGATATGGTACGGCGACGCAGACGGCGGCGATCAACAACTTGATTGACGGTCAGATCGAGAGCAAGGTTCAATTTCTCTATTCTTTTGGTCGCGGTTCGTTCAAAGATCCAGAGGGCATTGTCTTTTTTGACTTGGGAGCCTTTTACTGGATCGATGCTTTTCGCATGGCCTACGGTGGCTCGCCATTTAAGGACTATCGGCTCGACTTTTCCGACGGCAGCCTCGAAGCGGACGGCACCCTCAAGTGGACTACTACGGGGACGCGCCAGACCTCCGCCCCTACCGCGGTGGGGTCGAAGTGGGAAAGCGAGACTAATCTCAGATTCGGAACCTATGAGGGTAACGATTTCGAGCGGGTAAAAGCGCGCTTCTTTCGCTTGGTGTGGGAGCAGGTCGAAAGCGCCACAGCCCGCGGCGGAGCCACCGGCCAGCCGTCGGAGATCCAGCTTTACGGCCAGGGGTATCACCCAGAGGTGGCGCTGACCTCCAATTTGATCCGCTTGGGCGGCAGTCGCAACCTGCTGTCGATTGAGTGGGACGCTGATACGCCGCCGGGCACCAGTGTCGTGTTGCAGACCCGCACCGGCAACGAACTCGACGAGGTGCTGCGCTACTTCAAAAAAGACGGTACTGAAGTCACCGAGGCCGAATACAATAAGCTGCTGTCGATTTTCCGCGGCGACACGGTCGGCGAGGAGGTCGCTGGTGGGGACTGGAGCGACTGGAGTGCGCCCTATGAAGACGCCAGCGGCAGTCCGATTACCTCGCCTAGCCCGCGGGCGTACTTGGAGGTGCGGGCGGTGCTGCGGTCGGACACACCTGATTACAGTGCGACGCTGCGGTCGATTCGCTTGAATTTTACCAATCCGGTCGCACAGGGGCTGTCTGGCGAAGTGACTCCCTTTGCGGTGGAGCAGTTGGGGCAGCCGCAGCGATTTTCGCTCTATGTGCGCCCAGAGTTTGCCGCAGGCGATCCGGGGTTTGATCAGTTGTTAGTAGTCGCCCCGTCGGATATGCGTTTGGCTTTTGAGGGGGTATATGGCGGTCCGGCGGCGTCACTGGCTGCTGACGTAGGAGCCGATTGGGCGTTGGACGGAGCAGAGGTTGTGCCTACCGCTGGCGATAGTTTGCAGGTAGCGTTTTCGGAGATAAATCCATCTTCGGGGGTTGAGGTGGTGCGGTTGGATTTTTCGACGGCTTTGTTTTCGACCGGAGCAGTGATGCTGGCGTCATTGCAGAACAGTGCGGAGGGCGAGGGCGGCTGGCAGCGGGTGGACCCGGGCGAGGCGGTCGCGGAGGTGGTCAGCAATACGACGACGCTGGTAGGCAAAGTCGCGTCTGGGCCTTTGGTGCAAGCAGTGTCGGTGGTGCCCTCGGTGTTTACGCCCAATGGTGATGGCATTAACGATGAGGCATCGTTCCGCTTTACGGTGGTCAAGGTGGGCGATGACAGTCCGGTGGAGGTGCTCATCTACGATCTGCAAGGACGGCTGGTGCGGCGGCTGGTCGAGCGGCGGGCGTTGAGTACGGGATCGTATGGGGTCGCTTGGGACGGACGCGACGAACAGGGCGAAGTCGCTCCACCGGGGGTCTATCTAGCGCGGCTGCGCGTGGACACCGATACTGAGGGATCCCAAATAGGCAATGCCGAGATTTTCCGCACCATCGCCGTTGCCTACTAGAGGGCATTAATGATGCATCGATTATTGATCCTAGCCGTGCTGATCGCTGGCACTGCGTTTGCCCAATCGGGCTACCGGATCACTGGAGATCAAGTGGTGGTTGACCGGCGCACGCACTGGCAAAGCTGGAACTTTCCACCGGGGGTGCTAGATCTGGGCAGCAGCGGGACGGTGCAACCTCGAAGTCTGCGGCGCGATATCAACGCCGTCGGTGACATCGTCGCCAACTTGCGAGCCCGTCCGCCGGATGGCCTGAAGAAAGAGCCAGAAGACATCGTCCTCGCCGATGCCATCTTAGGGGGTGCCCGCTCCAATGTCGCAGGCGTAGAAAACCTCTTAGACGGGGATATGACGACTTATTGGGAGCCGGATTCGCCGACCGAGGAGTTGGATTTGGGCACGCAGTGGTGGTTTATCGTCGATCTGGGGCGTTTGGTGATGGCTAAGAAGCTGGTGCTCAGGTTCGTTCCTGAGGAGTTGGGCGATCCTTTCTTGCAGTTCGACCTGTTGGTCTCACAGGGCAATATTCCCAAGGGCAACCAGCGTTCGCCTACGCCCGAGTTTACCACCATCCTGCGCACGTTAAAGCCCAACAAGAAGCAGCGGGTGTTCGAGTTGGTCACCAATTCGGAGCCGACCTTTGCTGGAACGGGTATGCGCTTTGTGCAGATCATCATTACCGGTAGTGACTTTGATCGCGGACGAGAGGTGAGTCCGGCTCAATACGAGGCTTTGCCGGCGGATGATCAGGGGGCGATTGAGTTTTACAAGAAGCAGGTTGATGGCAGCGAGACGGTGGTGTCGCCGGAGATTTACGAGTTGCTAACATCCGCGCAGCAAGGGCCAATCCGCTACTACCGCAAGGAGCGTCCCCGGTTGGCGGAATTGGAGGTTTGGGCAGAGGGCGACGAGATTCTGACGGGGACGTTGGCTCGGGGGGGGTATGGCACGGCGACGCAGACGGCGGCGATCAACAACTTGATTGACGGTCAGATCGAGAGCAAGGTTCAGTTTATCTATTCTTTTGGTCGCGGCTCGTTCAAAGATCCAGAGGGCATTGTCTTTTTTGACTTGGGAGCCTTTTACTGGATCGACGCGTTTCGTCTAGCTTACGGCGGCTCGACGTTTAGGGACTACCGGCTCGACTTTTCCGACGGCAGCCTTGAAGCAGACGGCAGCCTTAAGTGGGTCACCGGAGGGACGCGCGTACCGACTCAGGATGTCACGGCCTCTGCCGGCCGCGTGACCAACCTCGGTTTCGGGGTGTACGAGGGTAACGATTTCGAGCGGATAAAAGCGCGCTTCTTTCGCTTGGTGTGGGAGCAGTATGAAAGCGCCACAGCCCGCGGCGGAGCCACCGGCCAACCAGCCGAGATCCAGCTCTACGGTCAGGGGTATCACCCCGAGGTAGCGCTGACCTCCAATTTGATCCGCTTGGGCGGCAGTCGCAACCTGCTGTCGATTGCCTGGGATGCCGACACGCCGCCGGGCACCAGCGTCGTGTTGCAGACCCGCACCGGCAACGAACTCGACGAAGTGTTGCGCTACTTCAAAAAGGACGGCACCGAAGTCACCGAGGACGAATACAACAAGCTGCTGTCGATTTTCCGCGGCGACACCATCGGTGAAGAGGTTGCTGGTGGAGATTGGAGCGACTGGAGTGCGCCCTACGAAGACGCCAGCGGCAGTCCGATTACTTCACCCTCACCGCGGGCGTACTTGGAGGTGCGGGCGGTGTTGCGGTCGGACACGCCCGATTACAGTGCGACGCTGCGGTCGCTGCGGTTGCATTTTGCCAATCCGGTTGCGCAGGGACTATCGGGCGAAGTAACCCCCTTTGCAGTAGAGCAGTTGGGGCAGCCGCAGCGGTTTTCGCTTTATGTGCGTCCCCAGTTTGCCGCTGGTGATCCGGGATTTGATCAGTTGTTAGTGGTAGCCCCGTCGGATATGCGTTTGGCGTTTGAAGGGGTGTATGGCGGTCCAGCGTCGGCCTTAGCTGCTGAGGTAGGCACCGATTGGGCGTTGGATGGAGCAGAGGTCGTGCCTACTGCTAGTGATAGTTTGCAGGTGGCGTTTTCGGCGATAGGTCCCTCCTCGGAAGTTGAGGTGGTGCGGCTGGACTTTTCAACGGCTTTGTTTTCGACGGGAGCGGTATTGCAGGCGTCGCTGCAGAATAGTATGAAGGGAGAGGGGGGGTGGCAGCGGGTGGATCCAGGCGAGGCAGTGGAAGCTATTGCCAGTAACACGACGACGCTGGTGGGGGCGGTGCAAGAGGGTGCCTTAGTGCAGGCGGTGGAAGTGGAGCCGAGCGTGGTTACGCCCAATGGCGACGGGGTCAACGACGAGATGGGGTTTCACTTCCAGGTAGTCAAGGTGGACGGAGCTAGTCCGGTGGAGTTGTTGATCCACGATGTGCAAGGACGGCGAGTGCGGCGCTTAGTCGAGCAGCGTCCGACGAGCACGGGGGTCTACGGGATGGAGTGGGACGGTCGGGATGAGCAGGGGGTGGTGGTGCCCCCGGGAGTCTATCTGGCGCGAGTGCGAGTAGATACGGACACCGAGGGTGCCCGCATTGGACGCGCCGAAATTCTACGCACCATTGCCGTTGCCTATTAGCGCTTCTCCTCTCAGCGGAGAGAGTACTATGCGGGTATCGCTGATTCTGCTGGCCCTTGGTTTCCTTTGGAGCCAAGCGTCGGCGTTGACGATTTATCGGATCGGTGGGCAGAGCCTGCCGCCGCCGGAATTGGACGCGCCCTACGAATTCGTGTCGTTGGCTTGGGCCGATGCCGACGAAGCCCTCGACGGTCAGATCAAGTTGGTCGAAGTAGAAACCGACTTCATTCATCCGCAGCGCCTAGATCCTGCCGTCAACATCGCACCGCAGATCTACGACTTGGACGGCGGCACCGTGTTCGTCATGCATTCGCACACTGGCTGGACCGAGAACTTAGAGGACGACGATCACTTCATCTTTGATGGCGATCCCGAAACGGTCTATCTGGGCGATGGCCATTGGCCGTGGGGGGCCATTTTCTTTGGCAGACGCTCCCTCGATGAGGGTTGGGGCAAGGGACGATGGATCTACACCAAGGTCTGGATCTTCGACCTCGGCGGCCTATTCACCCTGCAGCGCATTCGACTTTTCCCCCGCGAAAAGTTTGTCAACGAGCGCTTTATCCAGCGATTCAGAGTCGGCACCAGCGATGGCGATCCCCTCAAGGACGGCACCCGCGATCACGCGATCACGCATCGGGGCTTTTTTTTCGACTTCGATATCGCCTATGACATCAAGGAAAACTCGAGTGGGGTGTTGGAACTGGCGATGCCCTCCGAGCCGGTCCAGCGTCTGCTGCTCGATGCCCCAGAAAACTCAAGAGGGATCTGGGAGCTAGCTGAGTTCGAGATATACGGGTTTGGCTTTGCCAACGAGGCCACCTACCGCTCGAACATCATTGATCTCGGTGAGGCGGTTGCACTGGGTCCCATAATTTGGTCGGGAAGGCAAGATCCAGAGGCCGCAGTCGAATTGCGTACGCGCAGCGGTGACAGCGCCGACCCGAACAACTACTGGCGCTTCACGTTCAGGGGCGACGAGAAGTCACTCTTCGACCAGCAAGGGAAGCCCCTCACCCGGCGGAGTTACGCCAAACTCAACAAGGGAGAGAAGGCCGGGATTACCTATGATACCCGCAACTGGGACTCGTGGAGTCCGGCCTACGACTTCAGCGCCGGGGTGGGCGATATACAGGCGAACAAACCGCGTCGCTACGTCCAGTTCAGCGTTGACTTCTACTCGGTCCGCGACCAGGGCAGTCAACTCGACTACGTGCAGTTTGCGGTGTCGGACCCGCCAATTGCGACCCAAGCCCTAGCGGAAATCACCCCAGGCGCGGTGCGGGCAGGCGAGCCAGCGGCATTTACCTATGTGTTGACTCCAATGTTTAGCCCCCGAGATTTGGGCTTCGATTCGATTGAAATCGATACTCCGAGCCTCCCCGGCGGGGTGGATGCGGTGCGGATCAGCGGCGAGGAGGTGGGGTTTGAGATCCGGCGGCTGGACGAACGCGGCTTTGAATTGGGGATTCCCCGGATCGACGCGACGCGAACCGGCGAGCGGATCGAGGTCGATTTCCGCGCCGAAGTCTTCCAGTTTGGGACGCTTTTTACCGGGCGGGTTTTCGATAGCGAGAAACCACACGAGGTGCGGCAGGCGCTGACGGCCGGTGATGCGGACCCGCTCATAGAGGGCGATCGCTTGAGCGTAGATATTCTGGATTTGGCCCAAAAGAGCATCAAAGGGTTGCGCGTGCAGGCCGGCGTTTTTACCCCCAACGGCGACGGGATTAACGATGTGGTCTCGATCGAGTGCGACTTGCTGAACGTAGAGGCCGCACCCGTGGCGATCCAGATATTTGATTTGGCGGGGCGCGAGATCGACCAGATCGACGGCGGTGAGCAAGTCAGCGGGCGGTTCACCGCAGCGTGGGACGGGCGCGATGTCGATGGGAGACTTGCGCCGCCGGGAACGTATCTGCTGCAGCTCACCGTAGAGACGGACGAAGGGGTTGATCGGGCACAACGAGTTGTCGGCATGGCTTATTAAAACAGGCTTGTGCTGTATTTGCGGTCGCGCCGGTGCCGGAAGGATGGCGGGGATCGTCGATTGGGGCGTTGTGGCTGTTTGCTGGGCTAAAGACGGCGACGCGTGGACGCCTATGAGATCGTCCAAGAGCAAACGGAGTTGACTATTAATCAGGGAGCCTATCTATGAGCAGACCCGTATGTCTGGTTTCTGGTTCGAGCAGTGGAATTGGCACGGCTGTTGTGGCCGCCTTCGCCGCCAATGGCTACGACGTGGTGGTGCACTACAATTCCGGCAGCGATCCCTCCGACCCCCGTGCGCATAAAAGCTCCGGCGAGGAGCGGGCGGCCGCGGTGGCCAACAAACTGCGGACGGAGCACGGGGTGGAGGCGCTGAGTTTGGGTGCCGATTTGAGCCGGCCCGAAGCCCCTTTCGACCTAGTGGATCGGGCCTACGCGCATTTCGGCCGTCTCGATACCGTTGTCAGCAACAGCGGCGTGACCAACTACGTGCGCGGCGCAGACGGGCAGATTGCGCGCTACCGCTTCACCGAGACGCCGGTCGATCATCTTGAACAGGAGTTGGACCGGGTCCTCAGCGTCAATCTCAAAGGGGCCTACCGCCTGTGTCAGCGCGCGCTCAAACGCATGATCGAGCAGGCCGAAAACGAGCGGCGGGCCGGGCAAGAAGTCCCGCACCGCAGCTTTCTGTTTATCGCTACGGTATCGGATGTGGCGCCCGACAGCACGCGCATCCCCTACGGGGTGAGCAAGGCCGGGCTCAACCACGTGGTCCTAGGGGCCGCCTTTGATGCGGGACAGCACAATATTACCGTCAACGCCCTGCGTCCAGGGGTGGTGGAGACGCCGCTGACGTCGCGTCCTTCTGGCATCGTCGATCCGGAGACCGACCAGCAGTATACCGTGGCTGAAACCTACGGTCTGATGGCCGAGGGGGGCTCGCAGGCGCTGCCGCGCATCGGCCAGCCCGAAGATATCGCCGGTGCTGCCTTCGCCTTCACCCAAATCCCCTATATGACCGGTCAGTTGATCGCGGTGGACGGGGGATTCACGTTGGTCAATGGCTTTCCCAACCGCGAACTGTTCCTGCAGGAGGGCATGCGGCGACGACAGGAGAGCAAACAAGGAGATTGACATGGCCCATGACGAAGCAGCAGCGGTAATCGCAGCAGCGAAAATCGCCACCGCCGCGTATTGCGCCGGCGATATAGACGCCTTTCTGCCGTATATCCACCCCCAACGCACTACCTTTGGACCCGACGGCAGTCGTCTGGCGGCTTTCGACGCTAAAGCGCTGCGGGCCGGCATGGCCGCAGGCCGTGTCCAGGCGCAGGTGGAATGGCGGGATCTCCAAGCCACCGTACATGGCGATGTCGCGGTCAGTACGGGGTATCTGGTCGGCACTTGGACCATCGGCGACAGCGTCGAGGAAGGTACCTGGCGCGAAACCATCGTCTGGCTCAAGCAGGACCAGCGCTGGCAGGTTTCCCATTTGCATGTATCCGCGTGTCTGACCTGAGAAGGCTGAACCAAGAAGCGAACGGAGGTCAAAATGAGCGCAGAGCGGTCGTTTCATCTAGGGTATTCCACGATCACTTGGGGCCCCACACCGGATTTGGACAAGGTGTTTGGCACCATCGCCGACGCTGGCTGGGAAGGGGTGGAGTTCATCAGCGTTTCGATGGACTGGCTGGGCACGCCCCGAAGGCTGCGCGGCTTGCTCGATCAGCACGGGTTGCCGCCGGTGTGCCTGTTCGGCAGTGTGTCGCTGGCACCCGACGCCGAACAGGTGCTCGCTCGGCAGCAGCGCATCATCGAGTACGCGGCTGAGTTGGGTTGCCCCAATTACTGCTTTCTCGGCGGCAATCGCGTGGCGCTACGCCAGCCCAACGACGACGAGTTTAAACGCTTGGCTGAGCAGGCGGAGACCCTCATCGATTACGCCGAGCCTCTGGGGGTGAAGGTGACCTATCACGCGCATCCGCGCTGCACGGTCGAAAGCGAAGAGGAGCAGGACAAGCTCCTCGCATACGCCGAGCGGCTGCAGATCTGCATGGACGTGTCGGTGGCGGCTTTTATGCAGGAAGACGCGGTCGCCCAGATCTTCAAATACCGCGAGCGCATCGGCTACGTGCACATGAAGGACTGGGCTCAGGGCAAGTTCTGCGTGATGGGGCAGGGCACGGTGGGGCTGGATTTCGCCGCGATTCGCACGGCGCTTGAGGAGATCGGCTATCAGGGCTGGGTAATGGGCGAGTTGTCCAGCTATGCAGACACCGACGCGGATAAATCGTGTCGGGCCAATCGGGAATTCCTACGCTCGGTGGGTTACTGAGCGTTATACAAGGAGCAGACATTGAAAAAGATTCCACTTTGCTTGATCGGCTGCGGCGGTATGGGCCATCGCCATATCCTCGCCTACAAAGAACTGGAGAACAGCGGCATCGGCAATATCGAGCTGATGGCCGTATGCGACCTCAACCCCAAGAACGCGGATCTGGGTCGGCGGGAAGTAGAGCGCCTCTTCGGTCGCACGCCCTTGGTCTTCACCGATCTGGGCGAGGCCGTGTCGCACCCCGACATTGCGGCGGTGGACGTGGCCACTGATCCCGCGGTCCACCACCAAGTGGCGGTGCCGGCGCTGGAGGCCGGCAAGCATGTCTTGTGCGAAAAGCCGCTGGGCATCACCATTCGCGCCTGCACGGCGATGATTGCGGCGGCCGAAAAGAGTGGCGTGGTGCTGGCCACGGCTGAGAATTTGCGGCGCGACCCACCCAATAGATTGGCGCGCGCGATCCTCGACCACGGGCTTTTGGGCGACCCTTACCTGATGATCCACAACTGTCTAGGCGGCAACAACAAGATGGTCATCACCCCGTGGCGGCATCTCAAGGACAAAGGGGCGATCGGTCTAGATATGGCGGTGCATTTTACCGATATCGTGCAGTACTACATGGGTGCCTTCGACCAGATCTACGGCACTGGTTGGATCATCGAGCCGGTGCGCTATAAGCCCGATGATTCCGGTCTCCAACTCGAGTCCTATGTCGAGCGGCTCAAGACCTTTCCCGATTCGATTGAAGCTACCGGCGAGGATTCGGTCTGCGCGATGTACAAGATGCAGTCCGGGGCCATGGTGCAGTTTACCTACGCGGCCGGCGGTCGCGGCAGCACCGGTTTTGAGCGCAGCGTACACGGCCGCTTGGGGGCGTTGTATGCGCCTGGGGACCGCAATGGCCGGCCGGTGGTCCTGCGCCGCGAGGGCCAACAGTTTGAGGGCGCAGAGATTTTGCCGTTATTGCCCGATTTTCAGATGAGCGAAATCACCGAGCGGCTTTTCGGCGCGAAGGTGGTGACCTACGAGCTGGACTTCCCGCCGATTGATGCCAAGCACATGGCCATCGAGATGCACGACTTCGGCGAGGCGGTCCTCAAGGGCACCAAACCCGAGGTCGATGGCCATCTGGGCATGACGGCGGTGGCGGCGATATACGGGGCCTATGAGTCGATCCTCGCTGGCCGGGCCGTGACTATGGATGAGATCCTCTCGGGCCAAGTGCGGGCCTACCAACAAGAGATCGACGCAGCGCTCGGGCTGGACTGAAGATTTATTATACGGGGAGCAAGGAGACGCAACCATGGAGCGCAGTACTGACCGCATCTTGACTACCCACGTTGGCAGCTTGGCACGTCCTGTGGACTTGCTCGACCTGATGAAGGCCAAAGTCAACGGCAGACCCTACGACGAGGAGGTCTATGCTCGGCGAATTTCGGCTGCCGTGGCCGAGGTTGTCAGCAAGCAGGTCGAGAGCGGCATCGACATTGTCACCGATGGCGAGCAGAGTAAGCTCGGTTTCTCGACGTACGTGAGCGAGCGGTTGGCCGGTTATGAAGCGAGACCGGGTGCGATCGACTCCGCTGAATTTTCGCAGGAGGTGGCCGCTTTCCCGGAGTATTACGAGCGCTACTTTGGCGAGGCCATGCACGGGGGTGCCGTCGCCAAAATAAACCCCGTCGCGTGCATCGGCCCCGTCAGTTATAAGGGGATTGATGCCCTGAACGAGGACATTGAAAATCTCAAAGCCGCGGTCGCGGGAGTGGACAAGGTGGATGTCTTTATGCCCTCGGTGGCGCCGAGTGGGGTCGGCGGAAACGAGTATTATCCGACTGAGGAGGAGTATCTGCAGGCGGTCGGCGAGGCGATGCGCACGGAGTATAAGGCGATCGTCGATGCGGGCTTCATCGTGCAGATCGACGATCCCTGGATGACAGTGGTCCGCGGCGACGGGAGCTTGAGCCTAGACGACCGCCTGCGGAAGATCGAACTGTCCGTCGAGGTTCTCAACCACAGCTTGCGCGGTATTCCCCCCGAGCAGGTGCGGCTGCATACTTGCTACGGGATCAACGAAGGTCCGCGCATCCACGACGCGGCGCTCAAGGACATCGTGGGGATCATGCTCAAGGTGAACGCCGGTGCCTATTCGTTCGAGGCCGCCAACCCGCGGCACGAACACGAGTACCACGTCTGGGAAGACGCCAAACTGCCGGAGGGCAAGTTGATTATTCCAGGAATGGTCGCACACGCGAGCAATATCGTCGAGCATCCCGAACTCATCTGCGAGCGCATCGTCCGCTTCGCCAACATCGTGGGACGAGAGAACGTGATCGCTGGGACCGATTGCGGCTTTTCGACCCAGGCTACCTATACCCCAGAAGTCCATCCGACCGTGGTGTGGGCCAAGTTCCAAGCCATAGCCACCGGTGCACAGCTGGCGACGAAGCAGCTCTGGGGATGAGCCTGTCGCCGGGCATCGCTGGCCACGGCGATCAAACGCGATCGGGCCAAGATATGCTCTTCGTCGCAGGAAGGTTTTTATAGGGAGCCCCCATTCATGTACCAACGCCTCAGAGATTCCTTAGCTGTATGGTGCGGGTTTTTGCTGTTCATTGTCGGCCCTCTCGACGCGCTGACAATCTACCGGCTCGGGGGTAGCGATTTGCCGGCTCCAGAGTTAGCGGCGCTTGAGGGGGTGGAATTCGTGCAACTAGCGTGGGCCGACGTAGCTGAAGATCGGCACGGCCAGACCGACCTAATCGAAGTAACCCCCAATCACATCGCACCGCGCCAACTCGACCCGACGGTCAACCTGACGCCGCTGTTGCCCCAGCCCGATTTCCTCGGGGATATTTTCTATCTGACTTGGATTGGCTGGGGTGGTCCCGATGTCGATGACTGGTTTATCTGGGACGAGGATCCCAATACGGTCTATCTGGGCGATGGGCACTTCGCGATGCATGGGCCCAAACACAAAAGTCTGATTTTCGACCTCGGCGGCCTGTTTTTTCTCGAGCGAATCAAGTTCTACCCCCGCGAAAGACATCGGCACGACCGCTTCGTGGAGAGCTTTACCATTGGCATCAGTGACGGCGATCCGTTCAAAGATCCCCATCGAGAGCTACAGGCTGGAGTGGGGGGATTCGGCAGGGGGTCTGTCGTCGCCTTTGACGTGCTCTACGACATCAGGGAAAACACCGAGCCTATCATTGAGTTAGAGTTGCCAGCGCAACCTGTACAGAAGGTACTCTTTCGAGCAGCGGAGAATACGCGGGGCATCTGGGAGCTGGCCGAACTTGAACTCTACGGCGCGGGTTTTGCCCCCTTTGCTGGCTACCAAAGCAATGTCATTGATCTAGGCCGAGCGGTGTCGCTGGGCGATCTGAGCTGGTCGGGTGTGGTCGAGCCGGGTGCCCGCGTTGCCTTGACTATGCGCAGCGGCGCTACGCCGACGCCCAACATCTACTGGCGCTTCACCTTTCGCGGCGATGAGCAAAGTCGCTTCGATACCCAGGGCCGGGTGTTGACGCGCAAAGCCTATAACAAGCTCAACAAGGGCGAGCGGGCCGGGATCACGCCCGATACTCAGCAGTGGGAAGCTTGGAGCCAGGCGTACGATTTCGCGGACAGTACGGGGGCGATGCAGGCGAACCAGCCTAGGCGCTACGTGCAACTGCGCGCCGACTTTGAATCGCTCAAGGAGGCGGGCGGGCGGCTGGACTATGTACAGTTCAGCGTCTCGGACCCGCCGGTGGCCACCCAAGTGCTAGCCGAGATCTCTCCGGCGCAGGTCAAAGCGGGCGAGGTGACTTCCTTTACCTATGCGGTATTGCCTCAATTCGAAGAGGACGATTTGGGATTTGACACCATTGAGATTGAGACGCCCGTGCAGGTGAGGGAGGTTGACGCGGTGCGCATTAGCGAGATGGAGGTAGGCTTTGACGTCCTGCGCTCGGACGCGGAGGGCTTTGCCCTGCGCATCCCGCGCATGGACTTGCAGCGCACCGAAGAACTGGTTGAGGTGGATTTTCAGGTGGAAGTGTTCAAGTTCGGCACGATGTTCACCGGCCGGGTATCGGACAGCGAAAGGCCCTTTGAGGTGCATCAGCGGCTCACCGCAGGCGACGCCGATCCGCTAGTCGAGGGCAACACGCTGAACGTAGGTTTGGTCGAAGTGGAACACAAGGCAGCCAACGCGCTCAGACTAGCCTCGCCCGTGTTTACGCCCAATGGCGACGGAGTCAACGACGAGTTGCAGATCGAATACGAGCTGTTGAATCTCTTGGGAGCGGTACCAGTGGCATTGGATCTGTACGATTTGTCGGGCCATCGCTTGGGAGCAGTGTATCGCGGTACAGCGCAGAGCGGCCGATTTCGCTTGGAGTGGGATGGGGTGTTGGCAAGTGGGGAACGGGCAGTGCCGGGGTGCTACTTGTTGCGCCTAGCGGTGACTAGCGACCGAGGTGGAGAAATCCTCCAGCGCGTCATCGCGCTGGCTTATTAGAGGACAAGAGTGCAATGAAGACCATTTGGACTTTTGCCTGCGCCTTGTTGTTGGGCGCGGTGTGCGCCAGCGCTCAAGGAAAGGGCCATCGCGTCACCGCCGACCAAGTCGTAGTCAATACTCAACAGCACTGGCAGACCTGGTCCTTCGGGACGGGCACCCTAGACATTGGGACTGACGGTGAAGTTCGGCCACGGCGGCTGCGCAAGAATATCAATGCCGTGGAGAATGCCCGCGAATTCTTGCGCCTGAATCCTCCCAATTACATCAAAAAAGACGCGGCCGATATTGAACTCAGCGACGGAATCCGCGCGGGCTCCAATGCGTCGGGTGTACTGGCTCTCTTTGACGGCGATATGGAGACTTATTGGGAACCTGACGCGCTCGAGTTAGGTGTCGATTTGGCGACGCAGTGGTGGTTTATCGTCGATTTGGGCCGCTTCGTCATGGCCCGCAAGATCGTGCTCAAGTTTGTCGATGAAGCACTGGGCGACCCCTTCTTGCAGTTTGATGTGCTGGTCTCGGAAGGCCGCCAACCCAAGGGCAACAGCCGTTCCGAGACACCGGAATTCAGACGCGTGGCGCGCACCTTGGTGCCCAACAAGCACCAGCGGCTCTTTGAGATCGAACTGGAGTACGCAGAAGAGTTTGCGGGCATGGGTCTGCGCTTCGTGCAGGTGCTCGTGACCGGCAGCGACTTTGCCCAAGGGCGGGAGATCAGCCGCGACGAGTACGAGGCCCTGTTAGAGGCAGACCGGGGGGCAATCCTCTATCACAAGCTGCTGCCGAACGGCAATGAGGCCGCGGTCAAAAAGGAGGTCTATGACCGACTCGAAGCGTCGCGGCAAGGTTCCGTGCGCTATTTTGTGCGCGAAAGGCCGCGCTTGGCCGAGTTGGAAGTGTGGGCCGAAGGCGACGAGATCCTGATCAATACGGTCGAGCGCGGGGGCATGGTCACCTCGACCCAATCGCTGGCGCTGGCGAGCCTGTTCGACGGCAATGTGCTCAGCTTCAGCGAGGTAATTTTCATCTTCTCTCCCGGGCAATTAAAGTCACCAGAGGGCGAGGTGTTTTTCGATATGGGAGCCTCGTTCTGGATCGACGCCTTCCGTATGGCTCTGGGAGCGCGCCAGCGCAATTTTGAGGGTTATAGACTGGATTTCTCCAATGGTGAGCGCGAGGCAGACGGCAGCCTCAAGTGGACTTCTGCGGCCGCAGTGAGTGGTGCGGAAGTCCTCGGTGCCGGCACGATTGGTACCCAAAGCGTAATGGGCAACGACTTTAGCCCCCTAAGGGCGCGTTTTTTCCGCTTCGTGTGGAATCAGATTGTGCGCGGGGTGGGCAATAGCGGTGCGGCCATTTTGGCTGATCCGTCCGAGTTGCAGCTCTACGGGGAAGGGTTTATGTCGGAGGTAAGCCTGACTTCGGATCTGGTGCGGCTGGGCGGCAGCCGCAATTTGGTCTCGCTCGAATGGGACGCGGATGTGCCGCCGGGCACGAGTGTGCTGGTGCAAACGCGCACTGGCAACGAACTAGCCGAGAACCTGCGCTATTTCAAAAAAGACGGCACTGAAGTGAGCAAAGACCAGTACGATAAGCTGCTCTCGATATTCAAGGGGGATATTATAGCCGAGGAAGTAGTGGGCGGAGATTGGAGCGACTGGAGCCAGCCGGGCGAAGATCCCAGCGGCAGCCCGATTGCTTCGCCGTCGCCGCGCGAGTTCCTAGAGATCCGAGCAACCCTGTTGTCGGACGCTCCTGCAGTGAGCGCGACCTTGCGTTCGATCCGGCTCAATTTTACGCATCCGGTGGCGCAGAGCCTGACGGGAGAGGTGGCACCGGCGGTGGTAGAGACGCTGGGGGAAGAGCAGCGCTTTTCGCTTTTTGTGCGGCCGAACTTCGCCCCCCGAGATCCCGGCTTTGACGAGTTCTTGCTGGTGGCTCCGGCGGACATGAGGCTTGGGTTCGACGGTCTGTATGCTGGTGCGGGCGAGGTGTTGGCCAGCCGCGATCTGGACGGGTTGGCGGTGGCTGATGTCGAGGTTGTGGCGACGAGCGGCGACAGCCTGCGCTTGGCTTTTCCGCTAATCGGTCCGGAGTCAGGGGTGGAGGTGTTGCGGCTGGACTTTACCACGGCACTGTTTGCGGCCGGAGCGGTGCTGCAGGCGTCGCTGCAGAACAGCACTTCGGAGGAATGGGATTGGCAGCGGGTGGACCCGGGCGACGCAGTAGGGGCAGTGATCAGTAACACCACGACCTTGAGGGGCGCATTGCAGAGCCGATCCTTGTTGGAGGACGTGGTGATACCGGAGGTCTTCACTCCCAATGGGGATGGGGTCAACGACCAAGTGTCGTTCCATTTCAAGGTGATCAAGGTAGGCGACGACAGTCCGGTGGAGGTGCTGATCTACGATTTGAGCGGTCGGCTAGTGGGGCAGTTGGTCGAGCAGCGCGAGGTGAGTACAGGAGAGTACGGAGTTGTGTGGGATGGTCGGGATGAGTCGGGGGCGGTGGTCGCACCGGGAGTGTATGTGGTGCGTCTGCGGGTAGATACTGATACCCAAGGGGCGCGCGTCGGGGCCGGGGAGGTCTTGTATACTATTGCCGTAGCCTACTGACGGTGACGCGCATGGTTTTGCCGGGGATGGTCTGTCTGATTCTCGTGCTATGCGGCTGCCAAGGATCGGACCCAGACCCCACACGACGGCCACCTGCTGCCATCGATCCTGAACTGATCCACACTCTGCATTTCCAGCCGCCCGATTCCACCGATAGCGAGGGACGCCGTCTGGCCAAGTTGTACTGCCAGAGTTGCCACGTCTTCGCCGAGCCTGAGCTGCTGGACCGGACGACGCTGCGCGAGTGGGTTCTGCCGACATTGGCCAAAATCCTCGGTTTGCCGCAGGAACTGGCGGGCTTGCCGCCTAAGAAATATCAGCGGGAGGACGAGCAGCCGGGCATCTATCCCCAAGAGCCGTTGATCCCTGCGAATGTTTGGGCACCGATTGTCGAATACTATCTGCAGGCCGCGCCGGAACAGCTCTTGCCCCAGGGCGCACGGCCAGCGATCGGTCGCGACTTGGGGCAATTTGACGTCTTGATACCGGAGTCCCGCGTCGAAAGTCCCTTTACGACGCTTGTGGCGATCCATGAGGGGCGGATTTACGCTGGGGACTCGCGCGAGCGCTCGGTGTCGATCCTCGATGGTCAGGGTCAGCTCTTGCAGAAGCTGAGGCTCAACCTAACCCCGACTGATATCGACTGGCGCGAAGGAACTATCTGGGTTACCTCAATTGGCTCGCCGTTCCCGTCAGACGATCCGCAGGGCCAGTTGATGGCCGTGGCCAAGGAGGGCGATACCTTGCTGCAGGTCGGCAAACGGGTGCTCAGGGATCTGTCGCGGCCAGTTACTACGTCGTTTGCCGATCTGGACGGCGACGGGGTGGCGGAGATCGTCGTCTCCGAGTTCGGCAACCGGCTGGGGCATTTGTCTTATTTCACTGCCAAGGAAGACGGGGGCTACGAGGAGCGCTGGCTCAACCAGTACCCCGGGGCCATCAGCCACTACGTGCGCGATTTCAACGGCGACGGCCGCCCGGACATCATCGCTTTAATGGGGCAAGCTCGCGAGGGTGTGTTTATTTATTACAATCGCGGCGACGGCACCTTTGCGGAGTCCTATGTGGTGCAGTGGCCGCCTTCCTACGGGGCTGCGCATCTGAGTCTGGTGGATTTTGATGGGGATGGGGATCTCGATCTACTCACGGCCAACGGCGACAACGCCGACTACGCGCTGCTGCTCAAACCGTACCACGGGATCCGGCTCTATCTCAACGACGGCCGCAATCGCTTTGCAGAGGCCTATTTCTTCCCGCTCAACGGGGCCTACAAGGCGCAGGCCGCTGACTTCGACGGGGATGGGGATTTCGATATAGCTGCGATCGGCTTTTTCGCCGATTACGCCGCTGCGCCCGCAGAGACCTTCGTGTACTTGCGCAACGAGGGCGGAATGCAGTTTGTGCCCGCGACGTTCGACGAGGTACTGGCGGGCCGCTGGCTAACGATGGATGTGGGCGACGTGGACCTCGACGGCGACGAAGATATCGTCCTCGGCTCCTTTGCCATGGGTTGGTCCAATGTGTCGGCCGAGCTAGAAGCGCGTTGGCGGCGGGGACCGTCGATATTGATTCTCAAAAATCGACGCTATTGATCGGCTGCGACTTCGCGGGCGATGCGAACCCCTACATCCGGGCTGCGGGCATCGGGCGGGCTAAAAAAGCGCGAGGCCGAACGTCCGCCTAACCCCAAGGTGCCAAAGGAACCACCGCGGCCGACGCGGCGCTCACCTGCGGCCGGGCCTTGGGGATCGATTTGTTTATCCGCACTGTATGGCCCCTCCCAGTCGGCGACCCATTCCCAGACATTGCCGTGCATATCGTAAAGCCCCCAAGCATTGGGTGCCTTTTGGCCGACGGCGTGGGGGTATTTCTCGCCGATTGCCCAGGCGTTGCCGCTGACCCAGGCATAGTCGGCTAGCGTTTGTTCGTCGTCGCCGGAGAACCAGCGCGTGGTGGCCCCGGCGCGACAGGCGTATTCCCACTCGGCTTCGGTGGGGAAGCGATAGAGCGTTTTGCCGGCCTTTTTATTGAGCCGCTGGATGAAATGTGCGGCTTCGATCCACGAGATGTAGGTGGCCGGGTATTGCGCTCCTTCTTTGACGTACTGACGCCGACGCCACGGTTGAGTGCCGACGACGGCGCGCCACTGGGCCTGAGTAAGCTCGTATTTGGCGAGGTAGAATCCGCGCGATAGTTCGACTTGGTGTTGGGGTGTTTCGCTGTCGTCGAGAGGTCCCTCCTCGCCCGGGGCTGCGCCCATGGCAAAGGTGCCGGGCGGAATGTAGGCGAACTCCATCGCCACGCCAGGGGCTAGTTCGACTGTCAGCGACTCGGGGACGCGGCTACAGGCGGGCAGGATTAGGGCAAGGATAAGCAGAGCGCGGAACATGGGGTGGAAATAAATTGGCGGGAAAATTCCTCGCAAGGGTCAGGGGAGCAGGCCCTGCCCCTCGCGCACCGTGAGGATGCGGTCCGCCTGAATGTCGGCGAAGCGGTCAACCTGACCACTGGGCCAATGCACTGCAAGCCGCCGCACCACGCGTTCTTCGCCTAAGCCGAAATGAGCGCGCATATCATCCTGAGCCAGAAAACTGCTACCAGCGCGGATTTCGCGGCTCTGGGTGCTGGCGCTGGTTTCGACGGTGACGATAGCACCGATCCCGTCGCGATTGCTTTTGACGCCTTGGACGCGGACGATGAGCCAGTGGTTGCTAGCCGGTGAATCGTTGCGCAAAAGCGAGGGCGTCGAGTCGAGATTGTGGACGGCAATGTCGATATCGCCATCGTTGTCGAAGTCGGCTAGGACGGCACCGCGGCTCGATTCTTCAATGGCAAAACCCGGTCCGGCTTCCTCGGTAGCCTCGGTGAAACGCCCGTTGCCCGCGCTGAGAAAGAGCTGGTTGTTTTGCCGGTAGGAGGCCCCGCGCTCGAGCTGCTCGACTTGGGGATAGACGTGGCCGTTGGCCACGAAAAGGTCTTGCCAGCCGTCGTTGTCAAAGTCGGCAAAGCCCGTGCCCCAGCCGACGAAGGGCCAGGTGGGGTAGATAAGGCCAGCGGTGGCGGTGACGTCCTTGAAGAAGCCGCGCCCATCGTTCTGATAGAGGGTATTGTAGTCGAGGGCGAAGTTGGTGACGTAGAGGTCGAAGTCGCCATCGTTGTCGTAATCGGCCGACGCCGCACCCATACACGCTTGGGCATCGCCGCTTTCGAGTAAGGCCACGGCTGCTTCCAGCGCTTCCTCCGCGAAGGTGCCATTGCCCTGATTGCGGTAGAACATATTGGGACCCGCATCGTTGGCGACGAAGAGATCTGGGTCGCCGTCGCGGTCGAAGTCGCTAAAAAGCGGGGTAAAACCATAGCGCTTATAGCGATCGGGGACGCCAACTGCTTGGGTAGCATCGGTGAAGGTGCCGTCGCCTTCGTTGCGATAAAGCGCATCGGCCGCGCCGACTAGTCCGCGGGGGCCATACATGACGTTCAGGCCGCGCCACATTCCCGCGTCGGCTCCCTCGGGGATGAAATTGACATCAAAGTCGATGTAATTCGCCACGTAGAGGTCGAGGTCGCCGTCGTTGTCGTAGTCGCTCCATGCGGCGCCCGTACTCCAGCGAGCATCGTCGAGGCCGGCCAACGGGGCATGGTCGGTGAAGGTGCCGTTGCCGTCGTTCTGGTAGAAGCGGTTCGCACCATAGTTGGTGACATAGAGGTCCGGGTCGCCGTCGTTGTCGTAGTCGGCGGCCACCACGCCCATACCCCACCGCGCGTCATCGACGCCCGCAGCCGCGCCCACGTCTTGGAAGGTCGCATCACCCGCATTTTGGTAGAGTGCATTGCGGGGAGCGGTCTCGGGCGGAAAGCCTTCGAGGGTTGATCCATTGACGATGTAGAGGTCGAGGTCGCCGTCTTGGTCGTAGTCAAAAGCGGCGAGGCTGCCGCCCTTGGCCTCGACAATGTAGCGCTTGTCTGAACTGCCGCAGATATTGCGCAGGGTCAGACCGGCTGGTTGGGCTACTTCCACGAAGTGAACGCGGGGTAGGCTCTGCTCCGCTGGGGCGCAGGCCGTTAGAAGACAAATGAGGCCGATGCGCCACGCCAAAAAGGGATGTTCGGACAATTTATTGGTATCTTATATCTTCGTGGTTTGTGTCTCAAAATATCTATATCCGCTGGGAACCGCCAGCCAGTTACGGGCGCGATTCGGGCGGCAAAGGCGGGTAGCAAAGGGAACATTTTGCTTGGTTTTGACAAAGAGCCGCAACGGAGTTGTGGGCTGGGCCTGCTAGGGGCCGGGTTGATGCTTGGCAGCTATTGGCTGCTGTGGGGATCGATTGATGGGTTTGTCAAAGCCATCGACCATGGAGAACAACTCTTTGGCGATTTTCGGCGCTTCTACTATCCGATGGGCGAGGTGCTTTTTGCCGAAAAGTGGCCCGTTCGGGGATACTACTATACCTCGTTTTTTGCATTGGGACTGAGCCTCATAGCACTCTTGCCGCTGGCGGCGGCGGCTGTTTTGTGGGGATTTTTGCAGGTGGGGTGGGCTGCTGTGTTCTACTACGCGTCTGGCCGCTATCTACTCGGCCTCTCTGCTCGGGGTATGCTGGTTTATTGGTTGTTGTTGCTGGCTTCCTTCCCCTTGTTGCACAATTTCAAATGGGGGCAGGTCAGCGTGTTGGTGACGCTTGGCATTGTGGCGGCGTTTGCGCTGCACCAGCGGGGACGGAGCGCGCTGGGGGGGATCGCGTTGGCGCTGGTCACCTGCATCAAGTACTATCCCGGCGCATTTGTCGTGTATTTTCTTATTCGTCGCGACGGGCGCTTCCTCGCGGCTTTTGGCATCGGCTTGTTGGGGTTTTACTGCCTGCTGCCAGCCGCGTTATTAGGACCTGCGGATTGGTGGTATTTCGAACACGCATCCGCACAATCGCTGCCAGAGGCGGCCCGGCTCCTCCGAGATTTTAATACTCAGTATTTTGTCCACGTACTCAACCGCTGGGGGCAGCCGCTGGGGTATCGCCTCGGGGAATCGACGCTCGATGTGCTGCGGCTCGCAGGTGCGCTGGTCTTTTGCGCCAATAGCGTTGCGGTGTGGTGGTTGCACAAGCGAAAAATCGCGCATAGGGAGGCGCTATCTGCTACAGCGCTCTTTCTCGTCTTGCCGTTTGTGGTGCAGACTTCGTGGCCCCACTACTTCGTCTTCTTGCCCTTTTGCCAAGCGGCGTTGTGGGTGGCGCTCGGAGATGCCCGAGCGCATTGGCTGTGGCGGGTGCCGGTTGTGTGCTCGGCGGTGCTGGCGAGCGGGTACTGCTTTGCCTTGTTCCCAAGTTGGCGGTTGTACAATGGGGTGAGTGTGTTGTGGGTAGCTGATGCGGCCCTGTTGTGTTCGCTCTACGGTTTGGCCCTACGGCGAGGATTGCGCCAGTGACTCGTCTATTGCTGCTACTGGTGATCTGCGCCGCCTGCGAGCCTGCACCACCGGCCATTCCTGGTCCGTTCCAAGTGGTCGAGGATGCGGGTCTCGATTTTACCTACACCAACGGTGCCGCGGGCGATTACTTTCTCATTGAGACCATGGGGGCTGGCGGGGCTTTCCTCGACTACGACCAAGATGGCTGGCTCGACATCTACTTGGTGGATGGATTCGACTTGTCGCATCTGCGCGGCCAGTACCCGCCGATCAATCTCAGCTACCGCGACGAGACCCACTACTGGGTAGAAAAGGACTACCGGCCCGGTCTGAGCTTTGAGGGCCTAGTGGATGAGAGTGCCTATCAAGTAGCCCCGGCCACCGCCCGCCCACCCAAGGGCAACAAACTCTACCGCAACGAGGGAGACGGGACGTTTCGCGAGGTAGAAGGTGCGGCCGGGGCGGGCGATACTGGCTATGGCATGGGCGTGGCTGTCGGCGACTTTGACGCGGACGGCGACCCGGATCTCTATGTCACCAACTACGGTTCCAACGTTCTTTACCGCAACGACGGTGGTGCGTTTGTCGATGTTACTGAAAAAGCCGGCGTGGGCGATCCGCGCTGGAGTACCAGTGCCCTGTTCTTCGACTACGACGCCGATGGCGATCTCGACCTTTACGCGGCCAATTACCTCGACTTCTACCCGGCCAACAACCGCGTTTGCGGCGGCACTATCACCCCTAAGAGCCGGCGCAAAGAGTTGCTGAAAATTCCCTTCGCCCTGCGCACCTATTGCAGCCCGCGCCGCTACAATGGCGTCCCGGATGTGCTCTACCGCAACGATGGCGCTACCTTTGTCGATATCACCGAACAGGCGGGGGTCTTCAACCGCTTTGGCAAGGGCTTGGGGGCGCTGGCCGGCGACATTGACGCGGATGGCGATTTGGATCTGTACGTGGCCAATGACGGGGTCCGCAATGCGCTTTACCGCAACGACGGCGGCACCTTCGTCGATATCGCGCTCGTCGCGGGGGCCGCGTACAATGGCAACGGCCAGGCCGAGGCTGGCATGGGCGTGGCTGCTGGCGACTTTGACGCGGACGGCGACCCGGACCTTTTCGTCACCAATTTCTCGCGCGAGAGCAATACGCTCTACCGCAACGACGGTGCGCTTCGCTTCACCGACAGCGGGGATGCTATCGGCCTCGCCGATCCGAGTTTGCGCCCCTTGGGCTTTGGCACCCTGTTTTTCGACGCGGACAACGACGCCGACCTCGACCTCTTCGTCGCCAATGGGCATGTCATGGACCGGATTCAGCTCCTCGAAGAAGACCTCCGCTACGCCCAACCCGATCAGCTTTTCGCCAATAGCGGCGGCCAGTTCCGCGACGTGTCGGCGGCGGCCGGCCCGGCCTTTGCTCGGATTGCGGTCTCGCGTGGCGCAGCGTATGGCGACTACGACGCGGATGGCGACCTCGACTTGTTGGTCACCCATGCCAGCGGTCCGGCGGTCCTCTACCGCAACGACCTGCCGCCTCGTTCTCATTGGCTCTTGGTGGAGGGCCTAGTGGCCGGTGCCCGCGTCCGCCTGCGGTGCGATGGCCACCAGCAGACGCGGACCGTCACCGCTGGCGGCAGCTACCTGTCAGCCAGCGATCCGCGCCTCCACTTTGGCTTGGGGACTTGCACCCGCATAGAGCATCTCGAAATCCGCTGGCCGGATGGTGCGCGGACGGACCACTACGACTTGGCCGCCGACCAAGTACTCGACAGCGGACGATGAACCAGCGCGAACGCCTGCTCCACGCTCTGATCCTGCTGTTGGCCGGTGCTGCGCTCTGCTATGGCTGGAAACTGTACTGGTTCCTCACCGACGATGCCTACATTTCCTTTCGCTACGTAAGCAACTGGGCTTTGGGCCACGGCCCGGTGTGGAATCCGCCCCCGTTTCGTCCGGTCGAAGGCTACACCAATTTTCTGTGGATCGTCCTGCTGTATGGGGTCTGGCAGGCCTTGGACGTTGTCCCTCCCGCAGCGGCCAACTACCTCGCCTTGTGCTTTGCCCTGTGTTCGGTGTACATCGCTTCACAGATGCTGCTGCGCTTGCCTTGGTCGCCCGGGCTGCGCCCCTATCGCTTGGTCTTTCTCGCCCTTTTGCTGCTCGCAGTGGTCACCAACCGCACCTTCTTGGCTTGGAGCAGTTCGGGCTTAGAAACGGCGCTGTTTGGTTGCACGGTCCTCGCTTGGACTTGGGCTTGCGCTTTTGTTGCTCCTAGCCACCGGAGGTGGCCCTTAGTTATTTCCGCTGCCGCCGCCGGTATCTATCTGACGCGTCCCGATGGCTTGCTTTTTCTCAGTGCCACTGCGGTCGCGCTCTTTTGGGCTTGGCGCACTGGCTGCTATCCCGCTCGGCGGCTCGCCCAAGCCCTGCCCCTGCTGGCCGCGCCGCTGCACCTAGTCTGGCGTCAGAGCTTGTACGGCGAATGGCTGCCCAATACCTATTACGCCAAAGCCATCGGAGCTTGGCCGGCCAGCGGTTTCCGCTACGCGCTCTCTTTTGTCCTCGAATACGCCCTGTGGACGTGGGGGCTACTTTTGATCTATGTGCTATGGAAAAAGAAGGAGGCGCTCAGGCCGTCTTGGCATGGACTGCTGGCCGCGCTCGCACTGTGCGGACACGCTGCGTACTACACGTTCGTCCACGGTGGAGACCACTTTGAGTATCGAATTTACGCGCACTTGGTGCCCTTGTGCTACCTCGCCTTTGCGTGGTGCCTAAACGCCGTGGGAGTCCAACCGAAAAAAGCGCTTGCGGCGCTCGGCCTCGCGGTTGTGCTTTCCTGGCCGGTTCCTTGGATCCATTGGTCCCAGACCCACCACATCGCCAGCCGCGGCCAGACCTTGCAACTCAAAGTGCCCGTGGCTCCTCACTTTCCCGCTCCAATCCGCTGGTACGCCGCTGCTTTTGACGAGCTGCAATTTTGGCTCATCGACCGCTTCGTCTGCATTCGCCACCAAGAGCACAAAACCAACGCGGAATTCCTCGCCGGGATGTTTCCTCCGCGTGCTCAGGGTCAGTTTCTGCCCGCGGCCAACTATCCGGTTTTTTTCTTCCCCGCCATTGGCATCCCGGCCTGGCGCTTGCCGCACATCAACATCCTCGACGTTCACGGCCTCAACGACTACGTCATCGCCCGTACGCCCCCCGAGCCGACCGCCGAGCGCATGATGGCCCACGAGCGCACGCCGCCGGCCGGTTATGTAGAGTGCTTCCAGCCCAATGTCCGCCTCGTCGCCCCTGGGCAAGTTAAAGTGTTTCCCCGCGCACTGTCAGCCGACGACATTGCCGACTGCGAGACCCGTTGGGCGGCCCGTTAGGTACTCTCACCTTCTGGGTGCAGGTTTAGATAGCATTCGTAAGTAGGCCAAAGCGGGGATTGGCTCAAGAGGTGTGGGGATGGTTATATTGCAAAGCCAGAAAGGAGAGCCTGTATGCGTCTGCTACTAATTTGGGCTGTCGCGCTCGTTGCAGCCGGATGCGGTGGGTCCGGCGAATCGGGCGACGAGCCCACGGAGAAGAAAATCGTTTGGTACGCCCTGATGGTTCACCCCTATGTCGAAGAGGTGCAAAAAGGGGTGATCGGCTATGAGCGCGACACCGGGATCAAGATCAAGCGCCAGATCGGCCAAAACTGGACCCAAGACAACGAAAACGCCAACGTCGAGCCGCTGGCTGCTCAGGGCTACAAGGGCTTCTCGCTCTACCCCGCCGACGCCAGCGCTGCCAATGGACTCTACGAGGAATTGGTGCAAAACGGGGCCTATGTCGTCAGCTATGGAGCGCCGACGACGCTGCCGACGCCGGCGTCGTTTTGCGTGGCGACCGATGTTAAACAGGCGGCGATGGAAGCCACCGAGGCGCTAATCGGCTTTATGGACGGCAAGGGGAATATCCTCAACGTGCTCGAACTGGTCGAAGACCCGAACACCATTCTGCGCAAAGAAGGTGTCGAGGCAGCGGTAGCCAAATACCCAGAGGTCCAGATCATCCAGGAAATCGCCGGCATGGAGTCGATTGAGACCAGCACGGCCAAGATCCAAGACGCACTCTCGGCGCGGATCGAGGAGATCGACGGCGTGATTTGTACGGGGTACACTCCCACCGTGGCCGCGGCGACCATTCTGTCGGAGTGGAACCAAACTCCGGACAACAAGCGCATCCACTTCGTCGGCATCGACACGGACTCGGTGGTGCTCGACGCGATCCGCCAGGGGGCCATCGACGCGACCATCTCGCAAAACCCCTATGGCCACGGCTATATCACGTGCGCTCTCCTGAGCTATCTGCTCGACGGCTGGCTGGCCAATCCCGACCACTACTTCATCAACTCGGGCACGGTGCTGGTGACCAAGGACAACGTCGATACCTTTGAGGATGAAGTCAGGGCCATCACCGCGCAGATTATGGGCGAGTTGGAGACCAAATACCTCAGCCCACCTCGCTAATTCGTGCTCGAACTGCAATCCATCAGCAAGCGCTTTCCCGGCGTCCGGGCACTGGATGACGTGTCGCTCTCGTTCCAGCCGGGCCAGATCCACGCCTTAGTCGGCGAAAACGGCGCAGGTAAGAGCACCCTGCTCAAAATTGTCACCGGGATATACCAGCCCGACGCCGGGAGGATGATCTTCGACGGTGCGCCGCTGCGCGTGCGCAACTGCCGCGACTGTCTCGACCGCGGCATTGGCTTGGTCCACCAAGAAATCCAGGTGGTAGCCGAGGCCAGCGTCGCCGAGAACATCATGCTCGACAAGTTGGACGACTTCAGCCGGTGGGGCCGCCTCGACTGGCCGCGGCTGGCCGATCAGGCGCAGGCTGCGATGGCGCGGGTCGGGCTGGACATCGACCCGCAAGTGCCCATTGGCGATTTGAGCGCGGCGCACAAGCAGCTCGTGCAGATTGCCCGGGTGCTGTCGGCCGAGGCGCGGGTGTTGCTATTAGACGAGCCGACGTCGTCGCTTACCGAGCACGAAGCGGCCCGCCTGTTTGGCATTTTGCGCCAGTTGCAGGAAGCGGGCGTGGCCATCGTCTTTGTCTCGCACAAGTTCGACGAGGTCTATCAAATCGGCGACCAAGTCAGCGTGTTGCGGGACGGGCGACACGTGGGTACGAGGAAATTGGCTGGCCTACCGCGCGCCGAGTTAATCGAGATGATGATCGGCCGGCGGGCAGAGACGGCTTCGTTTGGCATGCCAGTGGTGGATCGGGCGCGGGAGGTGCTCAGGGTCGAAGGGCTGTACGCGTTGGGCCAGACGCACGACGTGAGTTTTTCGCTCTACGCTGGCGAGATTTTGGGTTTGTACGGCTTGGTGGGAGCCGGGCGCACCGAGCTGGCGCGGTTGCTAGTCGGAGCCGAGCAGGCCGAGCGCGGTGCCGTCTATATCCACGGGACCAAAGCGCGGATCGGCTCGGTGGCTGACAGCCTGTACAAATACAGCATGGGCTATGTAACCGAAAACCGCAAAGAAGAGGGCCTGCTGCTGGAATCAGCCGTACGGACCAATCTCGGCATTACTATATGGGAGCGGATCGTTGGCAAGTTCACCCGCCGGATCGACGACCGGGCGGAGACCCAAAGCGCGCAGGCGATGATTGCAGCGCTGGATATTCGCACGACGGGTTTGGAGCAGGAGGTAGCTAACCTCAGCGGTGGCAATCAGCAGAAGGTCAGCTTGGGCAAGTGGCTGACGGCCGGCTGCGACATCCTGATCGTCGATGAGCCGACCGTTGGGGTGGATATCCAAGCCAAGGCACAGATCCACCGCTTGCTCTGGGACTTGGCGGCCAAAGAAGGTAAGGCCATCATTTTGATCTCGTCGGACATGCCGGAGATCATCAGCTTGGCGGGGCGGATTCTCGTCTTTAAGGACAAGCAGATCGTCCACGAGATCGCCGAGATTCACGAGCAGGGCTTGAGCTACGACGCGATAAGCCGCCGCATCGGCCTGCATCTGAATTGATTATGGAACGCCTACGCAGACTCATGCAGCACAACGACTCGGGGATCGCCTTGTCCGCGGGGTTGTTGTTTGTGGGATGTGCGCTCAGCTCGGAGAGCTTTCTGTCGGCGTACAACCTCTTCAACATCTCGCGGATCGTTGCGTTCTCCGTGTTGGTGGCGCTGGCTCAGGCGCTGGTGCTGGTCGCTGGGGGGATGAATCTTTCCGTGGGGGCCATTGGCGGCTTGGCGACTATTACCACTGGGTACTGCATTCAGGTGTTGGGTTTGCCGGGGTGGTTAGCGGCGTTGGTAGCACTGGGGATTGGCGGTGTGGCCGGGTGGGTCAACGGGGTCATCATCACGCGGTTGCAGATCAATTCCTTTATCGCCACGCTGGCCACGCTTTTTGTCTTTACGGGGCTAGTGCATGGGTTTTCCGAAGGCTACGCCTACACGGATATTCCACGGGAATTCACATTCTTAGGACGGCAGAAGTTTTTGGGACTGTCGAATTTGTTCTGGACGATGGGGCTGGTATTGCTGGCGACGCACTACGCATTCCGGCACACGGTCTTCGGGCGGCGGCTGTTGGCGACTGGGGGGAATCAGGAGGCGGCTCGGTTGGCGGGGATCAATACCGACCGGATGATTTTGTTGTCGCACGTGCTGTCGGGCGGAGTGGGGGCGCTGGCCGCGGTGTTGTGGGTTTCGCGGATGGGGTCGGCGCAACCGGCGACGGGTAAGGACTGGCTGATCACTAGCTTTGCGGTGGCTATTGTCGGCGGGACTGGGCTGGCGGGAGGGCGCATCTCGGCGCTGGGACTGCTGTTAGGGGCGGTCATCATCGTCCTCATCAAAAATGGCTTGGTGATGCTGGAGGCCAACGTCTATTACGAGCAGGCGTTTTTGGGGTCGATAATCTTGTTGGCCGTGGTGGTGAGTCGGGTGCGGGATTTGTATGGGGGGCGAGGTGGAGGCTAGCGAGTTGGTCTCAATCGGTCGCGAAAGCAGAGACGTTCATTAGGCCAGATGTCCTCTCGGGAAGTTGAGGTTATCGGTCTGTTCCTTGATTAGTAAAGTGCGATCTCATATAATGATACTATATCGATATCATACTTTAGTTTCATTTTAAGGAGGTGCGCCTTGGCAGACATTCTGAAGAACATGACCCTACGCGGACTAGATCCCCAGCTTGCCGCTAAGTTGAGGGAGGAGGCCGAGCGGGAAGGCAAGAGCGTAAACCAGACGGCACTGGACGCCCTGCGCAAGCAGTTCGGATTGGACAAATCCCGTCGGTTCACCGAGGTCCATCACGACTTGGATCACCTTTTCGGACGCTGGGACGAGGACGAGTTCACCCAGATTCAGCAGAAGATCGACTCCGAGCGGCGCATTGATTCGGAACTGTGGCAGTGAACGAATTCTTGATTGATACCAATATCTACTCGCACGCCATGCGCGCAGAGCCGGCGGTTGTGTCTCTATTGCGGCGAGCCTCGCGGATCGTACTGAGTTCGATAAGCATAGGGGAACTGCTATCGGGCTTCAAGGGCGGGACACAGGAACGCAAAAACCGCGAAGAGTTGGCTGAATTCCTCGATACGCGACGCGTGTCGATATGTGGCGTCAGCGAGGATACAGCCGAGTTCTATGCCGAGGTCCTCAATGGGTTGAGGAATGCCGGAACTCCGATCCCGACGAACGACATCTGGATTGCGGCGCAGGCCATGGAGCACGGTTTGCGATTGGTCTCGATGGATCGCCATTTCGCATCCGTGGCGGGGTTGCTTCTGGTTTCACCGGAGCCGTCCATGCCGCAAGGGGAGAACGGAGAACCGGACGAACAACCGGGAAGCTGAGCGGTTCCAGAAATAAATCAGGCTGCGAGCGTCGTTACACAAAGGCGAATTATGTACCAACAGTTGGACTCCATCACGCTCAAATCCGGTGAAGTTGTACAAGCTGGCGTCGTGCAAGGCCCTGATCTCGACTGGGCCGAGCGCGTCGAGACTCTATTGAGCCACAAAGGCCCGTCTTGGCGCTGGGGCAACGAACAGGTACTACGCACCCAGACGGGCCTCGACGTCTTCTTCTATCTGCTGCACCGCGATGGCGATCCCTTTGCCAATATAATGACCATTGAATACCGCGGCGTGGGGCTGCTCGGTCATGTGTACACCCGTCCCGAAGACCGCCGCCAAGGCGCTGCCATGCAGCTAATGGCCTGTGTCATGGAGCACTTTAGGCAGCGCGGTGGCCAAGCCTTGTCCTTAGGTACGGGCTACGATACGCCGCCTTATCACATCTATCGGGTCAATGGCTTTGCCGGGGTCGAGCCTGAAAGCGGTTATATGGACTATTACAGCACCTCGCAAGACGAATTCGATACGGCTTATTTCGCGCCGGGTTCCACGGCTATAGAACCGGTTGGCTGGCTCCATTGGCCCGTTTCGATCCCTCTGTTCTTGGGTGATTTTCCCGGCGTGGTGCGCGGCACTGGCTTGGGTGTATGGGGTCGCCGCTCCACTGAGGGGCCTTTGCTGCCCTTGCTGCAGGATTGTTTGGAACGCGACTCAAGCAACCTCCCACCCCGTGCGCTGGCTCTGGTGCAACAGGAGACCCGCGCCGTGGTGGGTTGGGCGATGTGGTCCGACCATCCGCTGTGGCCCGACACCTGTCTAGTGGACTTGTATTGCCATCCGGCTTTTTGGGAGGAGGGAGCCGCCTTGCTTCAGGCGCTAGAGCTACCGGGGAGCCATACGTGCTTGGCCTATTGTGACGCTGGGTTGCAACCCAAAGCTGCCGCTCTGACTGAGGCTGGCTTTCGTTGCAGCGCCACCTTAAACGAACGGGTCGCTGCTGATCGGGCGCAAACGGGTTGGGTGGATGTCGAGGTGTGGGAAAACAAGGGGAGTTTTCAAGCCGACGGATTGGTGGTGCACTAATGATACTCTATTTGTCGGGTCGGGATACGGATGATTTGCTGATGGTGTTGGAAGGGGTGACGGGCGTGGTGTTCAAACGGAGCGACGAGCGCAAGAAGCGAAAGTATTTTGAAAAGGGGGCGCGCAAGGATTCGATGGGCGAGGTTTCGGCGAAGGTTTTTCTCGGTAGTAGCGTCGAGGTGAAGGCACGAGCGGCGGTGCGGGAGATCGTGGTTGAGGGCGTGCGGTCGAAGCAGGTTGCGGTTGTAATAAAAGGCGAGGGAAATGCGGAGATCGCGTTGGCCGGGCCGAATCCTGACGAGGGACAATTACAGGCGTTGGCCGATCGGTTAATGTAGGATGGGTACCTATTGAGTGTGAAGACGCCGATGACATGTTTCAGAAGCTCAATGTTTGATGCGGCGTCCCTCTGGTGGTTGTTGACAGGGTTACTCGGACACGCTCTTCTCCAGTGCTTGCATGATCCAGCTATTCAAGCTCAGACCGCTCTCTGCCGCCGAGCGAGCAACGCGCTGATGCAAGTCTGGCCCGAGCCGAACGTTGAGCTTGCCTGAGAAAGGCCTTCGCGGCTCAATGCCGTCTTCCTCACAGGACTTGAGATACTCGTCGATGGAGCGATGGAACTCGCGCCGAATCCCCTCGACGTCAGTTGCCTCAAAGGTGGCAATCGAATAAGCGCCGCTGTTGACGACCCGTCCGTGAAGACATCCCACGGAATCGTCGAATTCGACCTTGGCGGCGTATCCTTTGTACTGCATCATGGCTTGACTCCTACGGCTTTGAGGAACGCGGCGATGTCGCGCACCGTCGCTCTCCCAGTCTCTGGCTCTGGATGGGGTCGGTGAACTACCATCCGTTCTGCTCCCTTCTTCAGCAGAATGCGCGACCCCGAACGCTGAGACACCTCCACGCCTGCTGCCTTCAGCATGGCAACGATGTCAGTCCACCGGATACCTGCTGGCGTCGGCGTCTTGAGCACATTCTCCAGCGTGCGCTGATGCTTCGCTCGCATTACGATTTAATGGTACTAAACGCAGTACCATGATGCAAGTTTGTCCCGAGCTGCACGTTGAGCTTGCAGCTCGATGTCGTTTCCTCTTCATTGAATTTACAAACGCTCATCTTTAGCGGAGACGACAACATGAGTGACTTGAGTTTGCTGAGAGGGGTTTACGCCGATGTCGAGGCTTATGGCACCCTGATAGACAAGGTAATTGAACGGCTGGGGCGAGGGGAGACCGATCTGCCCGATCCAAATCAGAAGAAGCTCGGGCAGCTTCTCATTGATACCAGTGATCAGGGCCTCGAATCACAGTCCCTTGAGGCGCTGACCTTGGACAGCTTGCTCTGGTCAAACACCGGCGAGCCTTTTACGGGTCTGGATTTGAAGCAACTTGGCGAGCACCTTCTCAGCGGCCAAGTTGATGTCAGCTATCATAAAGAGCTAGAGACGCTTGCCCGAAGACTGGAAAGGGAGCGGGCGGAGATTGCCCGTCAACTATGGAGACGTTGATGATTGAAACCTATCTCATTGGGTCGGTCGGCCAATCGCTAAAGCGGATACGGCGACTGCAACAAATTATCCAAGGACCGTATTCGCAGGAGATCGGGCTTTCAGGAGGGTACATCTTAGCCGTGTGGTAATGAGCCGAGTGTGGAACCTGTACGGCGGGCAGAGCGAAAGTCAAAAGAATAAGGACGTACCCACAACCAGAATAGGAGATAGCTCTATGAAATTCTTGGATAAGATCAGTGGTAAAGCGGTAGAAGAGAAGATAGGGGAGTATAGCGAAGTATATGGGGAAGTTCTACTCGGCTTACACAAAGAATTAGAGAGACAGAATACCCTACTTGAAAAGCACGAGCAACAATTCAATTCTCAGGAAGAAAATTTGCATGAGCAAATTCAGCTCAAATCTCAGGTAAAAAAGCTGCATGGGCAAGTTCAACAGTTACGAATCCTCTGTGTTCTCTCATATGTTTTCGTTATCGGTGTGGGGGTAGTTATATGGATGATAAGTTAAGTTCTCTTGCCAATCGGTATCGAAACAACCGCGGATCAGATCAATCGGTTAGAGATGCTATAGTGGAACTTTATCAGCACTACGTCAAAAAGCGTGAACAGGCACTTATTGACGCAGCCGCAGCAGCTACGGCCGTGAGTGCGCTATTCCTTACCGATCAGATTGATATGTCTCAAGTTACCCCACAGATGGCTGAGGCGTTTAGCTTAGCTTATCCAAATGTTGATCTTTCATCTCTAGCGGATCGCTCACCTGATGAGATCGAAGGGTTTCTCTCGGCTTGGAAAGGGAAGTATTTTGAAGTTCTCGTTCGAGATGAACTGAATGCAGGTGAATGGGTAGGTGATATTCACTTGGAACCAGGACAGACAGCTCTGCTAGCGGAAAGCGCAACACAGCCGGGATGGGATCTGCAAATAATTAACAGTGATGGCTCGGTTGCCCAAGACCTCCAATTAAAAGCCACTGAGTCACTCTCTTATGTCAAAGAAGCATTAGAACGTTATCCAGATATTGATGTGCTAACAACGGATGAAGTGTTTAATGCTGGGGGGGATACGGCGCAAAATATATTCTCTAGTGGCTTTTCAGATGAAGCACTAGAGGAGACTATCCGTGCTCCTATGGAAGATCTTCTTGACGGACCACTAGAAGAATTGCTTGAAACTGTTTTACCCGGTTTACCTTTTGCCTTAATTGCAGTAGGAGAAGGACGCAAGGTCCTGATGGGGCGCAAAACTTTCGATATTGCGATGCAGGATGGATTATCGAGAGCCGTAAAATCTGGAGCCGCTATTGGGGCTGGCGCACTTGTAGCATTTCTTGATGGTGGCCTATTAAGTATTCCTGCATCGTTCTTGACTCGTATGGGAATAGATCGCTACCAAATAATGGGACGATCTGTCATAAATTTGGATAGACGCATTGAGTCTATTCGCAGTTTAGAGTCTCGACCTCTTCTGCTCAATGCAGGTCGTAACGTGAGATTATCTCAGACCAGTTAGGTCTAGTGCTGGCCTTGTGCTCTTTATTTATCTCTCCAAACCGCCAAGCAAGGAGGGATAAAGATGCAAGAGCCAAGACCAGCGTTGGAGAATTTGTGCTGTCTCAATACCCAATGCAAGACCTACGGCCAACGCGGCCAAGCCAACCTGCGGGTGCGCAAGATCTATGGGGCGGATCGGATTCGCTATCTGCGCTGTCGGTGCTGCGGCGAGGAATTCAGCGAGCGCAAAGGCACGGCGTTGTTTAACTGCAAGATCAGCGAGGCGCAAGCCGTGTCGGTGATGGAGCATCTGGATAGTGCCTGTGGCTTGAATGCCACGGCGCGCTTGGTGGGGGTATCCAAGGATGCGGTTGGTCGTCTGCTGCGCGTGGGGGGCCGGATCAGCTATCAACTGCATGATCGGCTGGTTCGTAACGTGCATCCAGCGGCCCTCCAGTTTGATGAGAAATGGTCGTATGTGGCCAAAAAACAACGGCACATGACGCCGATGGACGATCCGAGTGAACGGGGGGATTATTGGGATGCCAACAGCTTGGATCCGCAGAGCAAACTGCTGGTATCGCTGGTGCCTGGACGCCGTACGACCCGCACGATTCACCAAGTGGTGGCCGACGCGGCCGAGCGGCTGGCTGCCAAGGCGGGGCTGCCGGCGCTGTTTACCGATGGCGAACCGACCTATCGCGAAGCGATTGTAGCTACCTTTGGTCGGGCCTATCCCGTGCCGCGTCGAGGCCCCCGCGGCCGACCCCCGGCCCCGGTGGTGCGGATCCCCCAAGCGCTGGTGTATGCCCAGATTGTCAAACATCGGCAAGGGGGGCGGATCCAACAGATGGAAGTCCGACCGATCTTTGGCAAGGGCAAATTGGCCCAAGTCGTAGCCGATTTGGGCTGGACGAAAGCCAACACCAGCGCCATTGAGCGGTTCAACCTGACCGATCGGATGCGCAACGCACGAAAGGGGCGCAAAACCCTGCACTTTTCGCGTCGGACGGATCGGCATGATGCCCTCAGTTGGATTGGTGCGGTGCGCTACAATTTTCATCATCCGCATCGGTCCTTGCGACAGCCGACGCAAGAAGGCCGATGGCAACACAGGAGTCCGGCGATGGCCGCCGGCATCGCCGATCATCTCTATTCCTCTCTGGAACTCATGCGACTTTGTCCGGTTGGACTGAGATAATCACAAGCTACGACCGAAGATGACTCAGACTTGCAAGATCTTTGGGCTAAGTTACTTGTCAATTCTAGCACTGAAGCCAGTGGGATATCTCTCAACCGAATTTATATAGATATATTAGAAAGACTCAGTCCATTAGAAGCTCAAATTCTATCGGCCATCTATTCATTGCAAGAAATAGAAGAGCTTCAACATCTAGGTGTATTAACATCAGAGCTTCCACAGAAGGCGCTGCCCGCTACTGAGCAGGAAAAAAATCAGGCTATTGATCCTTCTGACGACGTCAAGCTCGCTCTAGCTAATTTAGCAAATATCGGTTGTATAAATATAGTTCGAACCCTAGGTGGGGGTGAAGCATTCGGGTGGGTTAATCCTACTGTTCTTGGTAAGAGCTTTTATGAGGCATGTACTCTAAATAAGGGATGATATTTAACAGGACCTCCTATTAGGCTTGCTACGCTACTTTAAGGTTAGATGAAATAGGAAAAGTAAAATCAGATTCTTTAAGTATACCTCTATATTATCGAGAGTTATACTGCATTTTTGCAGTATGACCACTAGTTATGCAGTAGCAAGCTTATCACGACGGGCCCCGTCGTAGCCAGGATTGACCTAGTTGCCATTCGACACTGACGAACGACTGAAGAGCTGTCTGGACACCAATCAGCTAGCACGGGAGCGGCTGTGCCACGCTGTACTGGCCCTAGACAAGAGATTCACCGAGGTCAATCCACGCCATCCGAGAGGAGGTCCGGATGGCGGACGAGACATCGAGGCGGTATTCAGGCAGGAGCAGCGTGTCTTTGGTGCGGTGGGCTTTGTCAACCAGGCCAACGACTCCGACGAACAGAAGAAGATCATCCGGAAGAAATTCGGGGATGATCTTAAGAGCGCTCTTGCCGCCGCTCCGAAACCTGAGGTCTTCGTCTTCCTGACCAACGTCAACCTCACCATCGGCGAAAAAGACGAGCTTGTCAGCAAGGCGAAGGCAAAGCGCTTGGTACATGCCGAGATCCTCGATAGAGAACGGATCCGGATTGCCCTCGACAGTCCAGATGGATTCGCTGCGAGATTCCAATATCTCGGCATTTCGATGTCTGAGGCGGAACAAGCTAGCTTTTTCTCGAGGTGGGGCGACGACATCCAGTCCCTAGTCACCACGGGCTTCCAGCGCCTTGAAGGCACGCTCGAACGGCTCCTCTTCCTTCAAGAGGCGACAGATGTCGTGCCAACTCTTGTTGTTGTACTCGAACTGAGGGAATCGTACTCCGCCGAACAGATCGGACACTTCAGGGCGTTCTGTTCACTCTATCTCAAAGAGGTCCGACACGGAATCGTGTCAATTCTCTTCGGCTCTACTGACAAGCAGGATCGCCTAAGGACCGTCATTTCCTCCACTGAGAAGGGGGGAATTAAGTACGGCATCAGTGGAGGCCAGTGGGAGCAACGCATCGATCTTGCCAGACGAGACCTTGGGGAACAAGGGATGAAGCAAGAGGACGAGGACGGATCCGAACCGATTCTCACTGGCTCCTCGTCGGGAATCGGTGTCGATCCTGTGCCAAGAATTGCTATACAATACAACAACGATAACTTCATCAGGTTCGAACCACGCCTCTCACTGAGAGACTTCGATAAGGCGATGTTCCTTCCGATTCTCAATGAGTCGCTTGCGGAGAAGGTCAGGGGCGTCCATCTCTTCGGTGGGGGCTACAAGATCATGCAAGTGATGGAGGACGACCTCGGTATCGACAGATCGCCCTTTGAGCTGGATATCCCAGTGGAGTTCACGTCGTCGGAGCTGGCTGATCCGTGGGTCCGGATTCGACCGAAAAGGGTGTCTGCCTTCAGGATCTCGTTCTTCGAACAGACGCCTATGCGAATGTCCAATCCTCGCAAGACTGAACACGAGGATTGGTAAGTCCTTGAGAATGCATAATATGAAAATGGATCAAACGAATTTAAACTGTGGTTCAGCGGCGTCCCAATGGAGGTTCATCGGGCTAGATTGGTGAAACTGACCGACGGTGTAGCCACCTTATGACTTAGTGCAGAGCATCGTCTAGTGTTGCTTCAACCGGGGGTGGGAATTCGATTTTGTAAAAGCGGTCGGCATCAAATACGTAATCTTCGCCACTTTCATCTACCATGCGAATGTACCCGTGAGCAGCGGACTCCTGATCGGGAATTACGCGATACACTTTTCCGACTTCGAGCGAAGCCTCATAACCTTCGTTGTTGAGACAAATCGCGAATTGTGACGTTCTTTTTTTCACTGTAAAGCGTGGTTTCTCGCACTTCTTAGATCGTCGTCGCCAAAAACCCCCCATCAACACGGATGTCCGTGCCGGTGACAAAGCCGCTGGCCGCGTCCGACGCGAGGAACACCGCTGCGCCGACCAGTTCCTCGGGGCGGCCAAAGCGGTCCATGGGCGTGTGGGAGAGGATTTGTTGGCCGCGTTCGGTTGGGGTGCCGTCGTCTTCAAAGAGCAAGCGGCGGTTTTGCTCGGCGGGGAAGAAGCCCGGGGTGATAGAGTTGACCCGCACGCCTTTGTCGGCCCATTCCCGCGCGAGGAATTGCGTTAGGTTCAATACAGCCGCTTTGGCCGCTGAGTACGCCACCACCCGCGAAACCGGCAGATGGGCGGCGATCGAGGCGATGTTGATGATGCTGCCCCGGCCCCGTGCGGCCATGGCCGAGCCGAATTCTTGGCAGGGCAACAGCGCGCCAGCCCCCAAGTTCAAGTCGAAACAACGCTGCCAATCGTCGGTTGCTATCGCGGCAAAGTCTAGGTCGTCGTTTAGGGTCACCTGTGGCTGATTGCCGCCGGCTGCGTTGAGTAGCACGTTGACGGGCCCCAACGCTGCGACGACCGCTTCGTGGGCGGCCTTGAGCGACGCTTTGTCTGTGGCGTCGCAAGCGGCAAAAACGCCCGTGCCTCCTGCGGCCTCTATCGCTGCTACTCGCTTATTTCCCCGGTCATGGTCTCGCCCCAACACTGCTACGGAGGCTCCGGCCTCGGCCAATCCCTGGGCCATTGCCCCGCCCAATACGCCAGTGCCACCGATGACTACTGCTACTTCGCCCTGCAAATTCCATTGACTCATTTCAATACCCCAGTGCTTTAGATAAAAGTCCAATAGTGCCGCCGAACACATTGCCCCAGACGATTAGCCAGCCCAAGTGCTCGCGGATTACTTCCTCCATCATCTCCTTGACCCGGTCGGGGGTCAGCTCCTCTAACTTGGTTTCCAGCAGGCCGTCAACCTGCTGTCGCATTGAGCTGACGTCAATACCCGCTTCGTCGGCCAAAAGCGGCGCAATCTCGCTCCCGAACCCAATCACGAACTGCTTGACCAGCGGCTTGACCGTCTGCGTCCCCACCAACTGGAGCATCATCCCCTGCGGCGATTCCGCCAACTCTTCGAGCTTGCGGTCGATGATCGCGTCAACCTCGTCGGACGCCAGCACCGTCTGTACCTTTTCTCCCACATCGTCTCCGGCCATCCGCTCGGCGAAGAATCGCTCTAGATACTCCTCGTCGAAGAAGTAGCGCATGATGGCGTCTTTGACCGCTTCCCGGATGGCGCGGAAGCGCGCTGGAATTACCCCCGATCCGTACAGCAGGGGCACGCGGTCGAAGAGCATTTTTACTGCTAACCAGTTGGTCGCACCGCCGGCAAAGCCAAACAATCCGACCGCCAGCACCCACTCGCTGCCATCGATCCCTTCAACGCGCCCCCATAGACCTGCTAGCAATAGGACGAGTGAAATCAGGTTGCTGACGTTGCCCTTTTCCCACCGCGCTTTCTTCATAGGGTCTTATCGGGCTGTCTTCGTCTTCTGCTTGTCCTCGTGCCGCTCGATTCCCAACTGGACCAACCGGTCGATCAAATCACCGTAACTCAGGCCGCTCGCCTCCCACAACTTGGGATACATGCTGATGGGCGTAAACCCCGGCATGGTGTTGATCTCGTTGATGAAAATCGCCTCGTCGCTTTCGCGCACGAAAAAGTCCACTCGCGCTAAACCCCAGGCTTCGACCGCCTGAAAGGCCCGGATGCCCAGCTCGCGCACGGCCTCTTGGGTGGCCGGCGAGATGCGCGCTGGAATGATCAGGTCGGAGTTGTCGTCAATGTATTTGGCGTTATAGTCGTAAAAGTCATTGCCCGGCACGATCTCGCCGGTGATGGACGCTTCTGGCGACTCGTTGCCCAAAATCGCCACTTCGACTTCGCGGCAGCCGCTCGCTTCGGCCTCGACAACGACTTTGTAGTCGTATTGCGCTGCTTCGTCGATGGCCTGTTCCAGTTCGGCACCATCGCGGGCTTTGCTCACCCCGACGCTCGAACCGAGGTTCACCGGCTTGACGAAGACGGGGTAGGCCAGCGCTGCTTCGACCTCGGTCCGCACTCCGGCGCGGTCCTTTTCCCAACGGCTGCGTCGGACTATCTGGTAGTCCACCTGCGGCAATCCCTCGGCCTTGAAGACCCGCTTCATCAGCTCCTTGTCCATGCCCACGGCTGAGCCGACGACGCCGGCCCCCACATAGGCTACATTGGCGAGTTCCATCAGGCCCTGCACAGTGCCGTCCTCGCCGTAGGGGCCGTGCAGGAGAGGGAAGATTACGTCGAGGGCTTGGTCCTGCACATCGCCTCGCTGCGCCACGAGCGAGCGCGTCCCCAGATAGTCCAGCGCCACCGGCGTTAGCCCGTCCTCGTGGACTTGACTAGACGCTAGAAGCTGCTGCGTGTCCGCGGCGGACAGCCAGCGCCCTTCCTTGGAGATGCCGATCATCACCAGTTCGTACTTGTCCTTGTCGATGGCTTCCAACATCGAGCGCGCTGAAATCACCGAGACCTCGTGCTCGGCCGAGCGCCCGCCGCAGAGCACACCGAGGCGTATCTTGCGACCCATGTATTGCTGTTCCTTCGATTAAGTTGCGAGTAAAGTTGCCCCTTCTACCAATATAGAAGGGATGCCAAAAACTGTCGAGGAACGGCAACTTGCCCCTGCTGCGCGAATTGCGTATTTCTTCCCGCGTTCTCGTGCGCTGACTCTACTACACTCAAGGAGCGAACCGCTGTGAAATACCGCTACGCTGAAATGATTTGGAACGAGACCCGGGACGCCGCAGCCGCGGGCCGCGTGGCCGTGCTGCCCGTCGCTACCCACGAAGACCACGGCCCGCATCTGCCGGTGGATACGGATGTGGTGCTGTGCCACGGCATCTGCGAGCGCGCCGTGGCTCGCATCCCAGAAGAAGCCGTGCTCGCCCCGCCTGTCACCCACGGCTACAGCCCGCACCACATGGATTTCCACGGCACCCTGACTATTACGTGGGACACCTTTATCCGCTACGTCAAGGACGTGTGTTGCAGCTTGGCCCACCACGGTTTTAAGCGCATCCTCATCGTCAATGGCCACGGCTCCAATACCTCGCCGCTCGACCTAGCAGCCCGTCTCACCGTCCTCGAATACGAGGGCCAGATCCTCTGCGCCTCGGTCAATCACTGGGATATACGCCGCGCCAAGACCGTGGGCAACGAACTGCGCGACTCAGACTACGGCGGTACCTCGCACGCCGGCGAATACGAGACCTCGCTTTACTTGGCGCTCAAGCCGGAACTCGTCGAAATGGACAAGGCTGTTGACGAGCGTTCGCCGCTGTCGCCCAGCTTCCGCACCGACCTGTTGGCTGGCACGCACCCCGAGGGATCGGGTGCGCGACTGATACCGTACTGGAGCCAGCAGACGGGTAGCGGGGTTATGGGGGATGCGACTAAAGCTACCAAGGAAAAGGGTGAGAAATTTTTAGCAGCGGCGACCGAGGGGCTTGTAGAGCTAGTCCGCGAGTTGAAGAATCAGCCGATTCTGCCGCGCCGCGATCAGCATTGACGCGACGCGCACATTTGGAACTACTGTGAATAAGGAGGATTGTCATGGACCGTTGGAATTTTGAGTGGTGGCATGTCCTTGTGCTGTACGCAGCGATGATCGTTACCAATGCCGTGATGGCCATTATTGAGAAAGAGATCGGCACAATAGGTGCCTATCTGACCATACTCGCGCTCTTTGTCGTATCTGCGAATCTGTTTTACTATGTGCGAAAGAAGAAAGCGACGACACAAGAAGGAAGTGTCATGGACCGTTGGAACTTTGAGTGGCGACATATTCTTGTATTGTACGCAGCGATGATCGTTACCAATGCTGTGATGGCCATTATTGAGAAAGAGATCGGCACAATAGGTGCCTATCTGACCATACTCGCTATGTTCCTCGTAGCGAATCTGCTTTACCATACGCGACGTAAAAACGCGACTGACGCAAGTTGACGTTTTCCATTACCCAATCAGGAGCCTGTAATGACCGAACAAGAAATGCTCGCCGAGCTGAAGAATTTCGACACGCCTTCCATTACCAATGTCGTCGCCACCTATCCGGGCGACCCCTTGTGCTTGGGGCTGTACAATCCCTGGAGCGAAAACTGGTACACCGATCAGTCGCTGCGCTGCATGTATCCCGAGCTTGGCCCCACGGTCGGCTACGCGGTCACCTGCACTTACGGCCTGCCCGACCCCAGTTACAACGGCGTTAGCTTCATGGACGTTCTCGATGCCCTCGACGCCTCGCCCAAGCCAACGATCTTGGTCTTCCAGCAGAAGTTTCCGCCTGAAATCCAGGGCAAGGTCGGCTTAGCTGGTGGCAATATGACTACTGCCATGCAGGCCATTGGCTGCGTCGGCGCGATTTCCAACGGCCCCTCGCGCGACATCGACGAGATCCGCCCGATGAAGTTCCAGTACTTGCTCAGTGGCGTCACCGCTGGTCACGGTGCCCAGGCCATTCACGCAGTCAATGTGCCGGTCTCGGTGGCTGGCATGGACGTGGCCCCTGGCGAGATCATCCACATGGACGAAAACGGCGCGGTGAAATTCCCCGCCGACAAGCTCAGCGCGGTGCTGGAAAACGTCCGCGCCCTGCAAAAACACGAGGCCGAGCGCATGGCCCAGATGCGCCAAGCCACGTCCGCGGCCGAACTGCGGGCCATTTTCGGTGGGCACTCGTACGGCGACGAGGAAGAGGAATCGTGAGTCGAGGTAAGAATGAGTGAAGCCCGCCACAAAATCGCCTTCGCCGGTTTCCGCCACGGCCACATCTTCGACCTCTACGCACTAGCTTGCGACTCGTCCACGCTCGAAGTGGTAGCTGCGTGCGAGGAGCACGCGGAGACGCGCGCTGAAATCTGCGCAAAGGGCACTGCCGCAATCACCCACGACCGGACCGAGCAGATGCTCGATGAGGTGGACTGCGATATCGTCGCCACTGGCACCTATTTTGCCGGTCGCGGCCCGGTGCTGATCGAAGCGCTCACGCGCGGCAAGCACGTCATCAGCGACAAACCCCTGTGTACCAAGATGGCCGATCTCGACCGCATTGAGGCGCTGGCGCGCGAGAAAAACCTCAAGGTCGGCTGCATGTTGACTATGCGCGATGCCGCTGCGTTTATCGGCGCGCGCAACCTGATTCAAGCCGGCCGCATTGGCGAAGTCCACGCCATCGCCTTCGGCGGCCAACACCCGCTGCTCTTGGGCTCGCGGCCCGGCTGGTATTTTGAACAGGGCAAGCACGGCGGCACCATCACCGATATTGGCATCCACGCCATCGACGCTTTGCCTTGGGTCACAGGCCGCCAGTGGGCGAAAATCAACGCCGCGCGCTGCTGGCGGGCCTTTGTTCCTCAAGACCTTCACATGCAGGATGCCGGGCAGATGATGCTGGAGATGGACAACGGCTGCGGGGTCTTGGGCGATGTGTCGTACTTTGCACCTGATAGGGCGGGATATAGGATGCCCTACTACTGGCGGACTACGTTTTGGGGGCGGGATGGAGTAATCGAGACTTCGACTACGGCCAAGGACATTCAGGTGCTCGGCAGGGAAGATGACACCGTGCAGATCGAGCCGCTACCCCCGGCTCAACGGGGCGGCTACCTGCGCTCCTTCCTCGACGACATCGCCGGCGAAGTCCCCGCCAACGGCCTCGACACCGCTGCGGTACTGCGCTCGACGCGCAACGTCATTCGCATTCAGGAGGCGGCCGACAGGGGGGAGCGTGAAGTTGGGTTCAGTAGCTGACGAGGTGGGAGCGAGGGGGTTTGTGCTCCAAGCGATGACTGTCAAGGCGCGTCGAGCAACGTGTAGTCGAGTTCTGCGACGTGGCGATAGTCGCTATCGAAGGTCAACAGGCACCCACGGCACTCCATCGTCGCTGCTGCGATCCACACATCGTTCATGGGGATTGGTGTACCGGCCCGGCGCAACGCCACGAAGATTTGGGCATAGTGCCGAACGGTTTCGGAAGTGACGTCCAATACGCTGACGAAAGGCTCATTGAGGAAGTCAGTGAGGGCATGGCGATTCTCCTGCACACGACTCCCTAACTCGAATGCCGCTTCAAGCTCTCCGAGCACTGTCACCGGCATGATGACTACCGGTGCATCCGCTACATAGTCGATCACTTGAGGATGTCCGGTACGCAGGTGCGAGTACGCGCTGGTGTCGAGGACAAGTCGGTCGGTCGAGTTCACTGCCAGTACCGCTCATCGACGACTCGCTGCGCACGTAGCGCATCGGTAAACTCCGAGAGGTCGTCGGCCGTCCAGGTGACGTATCGGCGCAGACGGTCGCGACGCGCATCCAAGCCGACCGCGTCTTTCAGGAGGCGCAGCACGGTGCTGTTCAGGCTCTCACCGCGTTCCGCGCTGACAGCGCGAAGTCGCCGTGAGAGTTCGGGATCGACATTGCGAAGGGTAATCTGAGTAGCAGGCATGACATCATGAATCTACTGTCATGCCTGCACTGAGTCAATTCCAACAGGTGGCGTGACGGAGAGATAATGCGTCAGTTTGAATTTTCTTGGATGTTTTGTCTCTTTACCAAGGGATTGAAATTTTCAACCTGACGCACTACCCTTAGACCTTAGAGGGTGCTCCCTAAAGGTCTCATGGATGGGTTGTACCCGATGCAGTCTGACCCGAACGGCCCAGGCCTCTCCACTGCACTGCCGTCGTGGCATGGATCTTGCGAATATCCGGTGCGGAGGTTTGCGCTGTTCATGCTTTAACACTGAGGAGGTCGGATCGTGAGTGAGCACCATCCGTCGCCAGAGCGTCCGTATCCGTTAGATCACGAGGGGCGCATCGCCCGACTAGAGGGCATTGTCGAGCAAATCGACGTGCGGCTAGGTCGCATCGAAACCAAAATCGACGCCATTCGTGCGGAATTCGACGGTAAGATTGACGCTACCCGCGAGGCGCTTGACGGTAAGATTGACGCCACCCGTGAGGCGCTCGACGGTAAGATTGACGCTACCCGCGAGGCACTCGACGGTAAGATTGACGCCACCCGCGAGGCACTGGAAACCAAAATTGACCGATTATACCGCTGGGTTGTACCGCTCCAGATAACGACGATCTTGGCGATTGCCGGGCTGGCGTTCAAGGCGTTTAGCGAATAGCACTGTTTAGTAAACTTGGTTCCCCATCTACTCGCACGTGAACGTCTGCGCTCCCTAGCTCATAAAAATAGTTCTTCCACCACCGTCCGAGCCTGTTCGACTACTGTTTCGAGGCTGCCGGGGGCGAGCTTGGCCCAGTAGGTAACGTCTTCGTTGGCCTCGTGTCCGCCTCGGGCATAGGCCGCCCGCGTCGGCAGGTAGCCGACATAGTGCGTGGTGAGGTGCGCTGGAAAGAGAAAAGGGGCTGCTGAGTTTGTTTTGAGCGCGAGTTGTCCTTCGACAAAAGGTTCTCCAGGCAGGCCGATTACGCCGAGGTCGCCGATGCGGAAAGCCTGGATCTCATAGAGGAACTCGGCGTCTCGCTGCCGGCATAGTTCGACGCTGTGGGTCGATGCGGCCCGGAACCAGTGCGGATCCACTTCGCCGTTTGCGCCGCGCGGCGGTTGCGGATTCTCAGCGAGCATTGCGTCGACCTCGCGCAAGCGCTCGGCCGGAATATCGCGCAAGGGCAGGCCGATCTTTTCCATCTTACAATCCAATGCAGCGTCGTTGGCAAACGCCATATTGTGGACGATTCGTTCGCTCATCTGGGCCAATTCGCGCCCCATCCGCTGGTGATCCGGTCGGCAATCTGGATCGAAGGGATGCCAGGGGTTGATGTTGCCGCAACAGCCGTTGACGACCAACGGCACGGCGTCGGAGCCGAATAGCTGCTGCATCTGTCGCGTCCAAGCGCCAGGCCAATCCGCTGACACGGCCCGGTAGGTCTCGGGATGCCCGAACGCATTGACCGGGTGACAGGTGTAGTGCAGAAGAAAGGCCAGCGGCTGCATCTCCATATCTTGAACGCAGCACACGCCGACTTCCGGGTCCATCGGCCCTTCGAGATAGCAGACATCCGCGATCCCAAACGGCTGCTGCTCCCGTCCCAGTGGCTTGGGCATGGCGATGGTGCCGTCCCGGCGTATGCCTCGGCGATTGAAGGCCAAATCCCCTAACACGCCGCGCCCCAAACCGATGCGCACAGGTTGCAGCTTACCCGTCGCTGCGACCGCAGCCTCCACTGCGGCGGCAGCGGCCCGGTCGCCGTAGGCGCGCTCGGCCCCGCGCAGATACTCGGTCTCCTCAGTGGTCTCCAATGGGAAATCTGGGTCCAGCATAAAATAGCCAAGGCTCGGGGCGGAATGCGTTTGGGTCGCCTGGACCATGATCGCCTCTGGTGAGATACCCGTTTGCTCGCCGATGGCGGTGCGGATTTGGTCCGTGTAGTCGCCGGTGACAATGGTGAGATCCAAGATCACCATGCAGACGCGCCGCTCGCCCGCCTCAAAGACGATGGCCTTGGCAAAGAGTGGGTCCATCACGGCTTGGGCCGGACGGTGTTCGCCAGCTCCGCTGCCCGACAGATGTGTCCCCGCCGGTGGGGTAATGTCGATCATCGCCGCTCCGGCTCTTAGTAGGTTGGTCTCGTGCATGGCTTTTCCTTTCGGCGCAGCTAATAGCGCAATGCGGCGTTGTCCCACCGCAGCAGCGCATCCTGTGCCCGCCATTGGGGATGCGCTTCATCGTGGGTGGCCACGTGCTGCAACCACTCGGCGCAGCGCGCATCCAAGGGACGCATACTCATCAGCGCGCCGAGGGCGTTAAAGCGCACAAAAGGCTCGGCATCGGTCAGCGCCTCTACTACCCGCTTCTCTGCACGGTGCGCTTCCTGGCCCCATAGCGCCAGCGCCTGTAGCGCATTGTGCCGCACCCAGACATCCTCGTCGTCTAGAGCGTGCTCCATATCGGACACTAGCGCTAGGCTTTCGCGGCCCAGATCACCCGCGATGTCCGCGGCCATCGCCCGCAGCCACGGATCGGGGTCCGCCAGCGTCTCGCGCAGTGCATCCACGGCGACGCGGCCCGACGCACTCAGTGCTACCGCCGCCATCTCGCGCTCTTGCTCGTCTCCGTGGCGCATCCGGGCGACTAAAGCCCGCGCTCCGTCAACATCTACTTGCCCACCCAGACCATAGGCTGCCTCTAGAGCCTTGTGCTCCTGGTCCGACGCTAAATCTTGGAATAGCGACGGCAGCGATGCCGTGCCACCGAGCCGTTCGGCCCCGCGGCCGCTAAACCAGTTCCACATCGTCTGCCAAGTCTTGGGCAGGCACAACAAGCGCCCGTCGGGGAGTGCTGACCATTGGTGTGCGGTTGCAGCAAAATCGGGATTGTAGTCGGCTGCGGCCTGCCAGCTAGGCCTTTGCGGTTCACCTCGGCGGTCGAAGACAAATTTGAGCATAATCCGCTCGGTGTCGCTCGTATTAGCTCCGGCCCGGTGCCAAGAAGAGAAATGGCAGATGGCCATCACCCCGGCGTCGCCCTCGACTCTGCATTCCAAGGTCTCCATCGCTTCAGGCCGCTGCCGATAGTACTGTGACCCAGGTACCACGGTTGTCGGCCCCAATTCTTTGGGCACTGCATGTGGGAAGTACACCAGCAACACCTTGCGCGGCCGGTGTCCATAGCGCCAGGGGCGGGTCCAGCCCCGCAGGGCCCGGGGCGTTCCGTCTTGGTGAAACCCGCCGGCTGCTTGGCCGGGTTGGGTCAGGTGGGCATGGCGGTGGCAGAGCATGTGATAATCCACACCTAAGATGCTCGTCAGCGCTCCCACCACCTGCGGGTGAGACAATACCTGCGCCAGTGCCGGGATTTGCTCGTAGATGGCGTTGCCGGGATTTTTGCCTTGGACAAAGGCGGCGCGGGTCTGCGCGCAAACCGCTCGATGTATCTCCGCGTCGATAGCGGGGTGGAAGATGTGGTACCCCCGCGCGATAAAGGCGAGTATCTCGTCGTCGTTGAGTCGAAAGTCCACCGGCCGTCCTCCTCGTCAGTTGTCTATGGTTGTCGCGCTATTCACTCTCCATCCGCGCCGCCTCTAATACGGCTTGCAAATCCTCCGTCAGCGGCGCGGTAAACTCCATCATCTCTCCGGTAGTCGGATGCGCAAAGCGCAGTTTTTTGGCGTGCAGAGCTTGGCGTTTGATCAAGCTCAGCATCCAGTTGGCTTGGCGTCGGTATTCGGGGCGAACCCCTCTGGCTTGGTCGCGGCCTCCGTACACGGGATCGCCGAAGACCGGATGGCCGATATGGGCTAGGTGTACGCGGATTTGGTGGGTGCGTCCGGTCTCTAAGCGGCATTCGACTAGGTTGGTAAAGGGAAAGCGCTCAGCGACCTTGAAGTTGGTGGCCGCGGTCCGACCGTCGGCGATTACAGCCATCTTTTTGCGGTTCTTGGGATGGCGGCCAATCGGGGCCTCGATCCGGCCCTCGGCCTCCCGCATCCCTCCCCATACGAGGGCGAGGTAGCAGCGCTCAATCCGCCGTGCTTGCAGGCTGTGGGCGAGCCGTCGGTGGGCAGCGTCGCGCTTGGCCACTAGCAGCAAGCCGCTAGTTTCCTTGTCGAGTCGGTGGACGATCCCCGGCCGGAGCGCGCCGTTGATGCCCGATAGGTTGCGGCCGTGGTGCAACAGCGCATTGACGAGGGTGCCCTCGGTCGCGCCCGGAGCCGGATGCACGGTCATGCCGGCCGCCTTGTTCACGACTATCAGATCGTCGTCTTCGTACGCGATGGACAGGGGCAGCGGCTCGGGACGCACGGTTGATGGCTCGGGCGCGGGCAGTTCGATGGCGATTTCGTCTCCGGGCTGGACCAAGTAGGCAGGGCGCGTCTTTTTGCCGTTGACGCGGATTGCTCCGGCCTTGATTAGTGCTTGGATGCTGCTACGCGAATGTTGGGGACAGTGGGTGCGGAGGAAAAGATCGAGCCGCTCAGCGGCTGATTCGACAGGGACGGCGAGGTCCATGGGAATTTACTCCCGGGCGATTTCCTCTTCGGGCGCAAGGGAGGACGGCTGCTCTGGGTTGGCGTCCGTCTTTTCGCGGCGCGAGTAGCCCAAGACCAAGAGCAAGACGCCGACGGTGACGAAGGAATCGGCGAAGTTGAAGATCGGCCAGCGCAAATCCCCGAGGCCGAAGTCGAAAAAATCCACCACTTCCCCCAAGTACAGGCGGTCGATGATGTTGCCCACGGCACCGCCTAATACTAGGCAGAGCGCTAGGCGCAAGAACCGCTCGTTTTCGGCGAGCGAGCGATAGAGGTAAATGAGGATGCCGAGCGCGAGGATCGAGAAGGCGGTGTGCAGAAGTGGGCTGCCCACGTTCAGCCCAAAGGCCGCGCCTGGGTTGTGGATGTAGGTCAGGCGGAAGAAGTCGCCCAATACAGGCTCGGACTGGTGCAGCGCCATGGAGCCGCGGACGATGAATTTGCTCGCTTGATCGATGGCCACGGCCAGTGGTATGATCCACAGGAACGTCACTCTAAGTCCGACTCTTCCTCGCGCTTGGACTTGCAGCTAATGCACTGGGTGGCGGTGGGCACAGCTTCTAGGCGGCCGCGGCCGATTGGCCCCTGGCAGATGCGGCAAATACCAAAGGTGCCGTCCTCGATGCGTTGCAGGGCCTCGTTTAAGTAGTCGATGTAATCGCCACCGCGCTGGGCGAGGAGCAGGGATTTTTCCCGCTCCATGGCGTCGGTCCCGTGGTCGGCCATGTGCAGCGAGTAGGTTGAGCGATCCTCGGAGGCTGTTTCCCGGGCGTCGTTGCGCGAGGTGTTTTCGATGGCTTCGACATCATCCGAGGTCTGGGCGATTTTTTCGAGTAGCAATTTCTTAAAAAAATCGAGGTGTTCTTGGTCCATCTGATTGGGTTTGTTATCCATTTTACTTTCACCTCTCTTCACTAGTGCTAGGCCTTGGCGATGGCAATGGTGCCGTCGTGGCCGTTGACCTGCCGCTCCTGTTGCAAGAGCGCCTCTTGGGGCAATTCTCCGGTGTGGAGGGCTAGCGCTAAGATTTCGGTGGCGATGTACGAGCTGTGCTGCCGAACCACTCCCTCCAGAGCGGTCGCGCCTTGTATCCAAACGTGGATGCGGTCGGCGACGTCTAGCCCGGCGTCTTTGCGCATGTTCTGTACGCGGTTGACGAATTCGCGCGCAGTGCACTCGGCGATCAGCTCGTCGTCGAGCTGGATGTCCAGCCCCACCCCGAGGTTGTTATCGATGGCTACCACCACGCCCTCTTTCTCCCGGCGCTGCACAGCGATGTCGGCCAGCCCGATCTCGCCGCCAGCCACGGAGAGCTGACCACCGCTTTCGAGGAGGTGTACATCCTCGGCCGTCAGGGTTTGGATGCGGGCGGCGACTTCTGGCATCCGCTTGCCGAAGCGCGGCCCTAGGGCGCGGAAGTCGGGCCGGTAGGAGACCTCGCTGAACTCGGTCTCGTCCTCCACCAACACTATTTCTTTGACGTTGAGTTCGTCGGCTAGCAGGTCGGTCATCTGCTCTAGCCCGTGGTGGCTGTGTCCGTTGGGGGGCAGGAGCCAGAGATGTCGCAGCGGCTGGCGCACTTTGAGTTCGTGCTTGCTGCGCAGCGAGCGGCCCAAGACCACGGCCCGCGTCGCCAGTTCCATTTGCTGCTCTAAGGCGGCGTCGCGCAAGTGCTCGTCGGCCTGCGGCATGTCGCACAGATGGACGCTTTCAGGTGCTTCGGGATCCACGCGGCGCACCAAGTTTTGGTAGATAATCTCGGTGATAAAGGGCAAGACCGGCGCCAGGGCTTTGATGAAGGTCACCAGCACCCGATAGAGGGTGTCGTACGCGGCCTCCTTGTCTTGGTCGTCTTCGGACTTCCAGAAGCGGCGGCGGCTGCGGCGGATGTACCAGTTGGTCAGCTTCTCGATAAAGGCTACCATTGCCGGTACCGTGCGATAGAGCCGGTAGGCTTCCATTTCGGCGTTGAGGTCGTGGAGCAGGGTCTGCAACTCCGAAAGAATCCAGCGGTCGAGGCGGTGGTCGAGCGTCTGCGCGCGGTTCTCGTCTGGCGTCCAACCGTCAATGGTCGCGTAGGTGACGAAAAAGCTATAGGCATTCCACAAGGGGATGATGACATCGCGCAGGCTCTGCTTGATGCCCTCTTCGGTAAGGCGCATCTCCTCGGCCTTCATGGCCGGCGAGTTGAGCAGATAGAGGCGCAAGGCGTCGGCACCGTAGGTCTCGAGCATTTCAGCCGGATCGGGGTAGTTCTTCAAGCGCTTGCTCAGCTTGCGTCCATCGGAGGCGAGCAACATGCCACCGACGATGCAGTTGTGGAAAGCCGGCTTGTCGAACAGCGCCGCAGCCAAGATCGTCAGAGTGTAGAACCACCCTCGGGTCTGATCGAGGTTCTCGGAGATAAAGTTGGCTGGGAAAGAAGCTTCAAAGTCCTCGCGCCGCCCAAAGGGGTAGTGGCTTTGCGCGTACGGCATGGACCCGGACTCAAACCAACAGTCGAGGACTTCGGGCACGCGCCGCAGCGAGCCGTTCCCAGACGGCGCTGGGATCTCGAGGTCGTCGATGAAGTGCTTGTGCAAGTCGTCCACGTCGCGTCCGGTGAGTTCGCACAACTCCTGGCGGCTGCCGACGCACACGGCTTCGCCCGTTTCCTCGTTGCGCCAGATCGGCAGCGGCGTTCCCCAGTAGCGGTTGCGGCTGACGGCCCAGTCCGGTGCTGACTCAACGCCCTTGCCGAAGCGACCATTGCGGATGTGTTCGGGAATCCACCAGATCTGCTGGTTGGCGGCGAGCATCTTCTCCTTTACCTCGCCTTCGATTTTCACGAACCAAGTGGAGATCGTGCGGTAGATCAGGGGCGAGTCGCAGCGCCAGCAGAAGGGGTACGAGTGCTCGATGGAGCCTTCGGAGAATAGCTGATCCAAGGCGCGCAAACGGCGGATGATGGGCGTATCGGTGTCCTTCACGAAAGTGCCCGCAAAGTCTGGGATCTCGTCGGTGAAGCAGCAGTCGGCGTCGATAGGGCAGACCACGGGCAAGCCTTCGGCCAGACCGAGTTGGTAATCGTCTTCGCCGAACCCAGGGGCAATGTGGACGATACCAGTGCCGTCGTCGGTGGATACGAAGTCGGCTGTTACGACGCGGAAAGCGCCCTCTTCGGCATGGCCAGCGAAGTAGTCGAACAGGGGCTCGTAGCGCAATCCGACGAGGTCTTCGACGGCGACTGGCGTTATCTCGGCGATTTCGCTGTCGTGCCGGCGGAAGAGATCTTCGACGAGGGAAGCGGCGAGGATCAAGTGCTCCCCGTCGCCGGTGGTGACGCGCACGTACTCGATGTCGCGGCCGACGGCCAAGCCCATGTTGGAGGTCAAGGTCCACGGGGTCGTCGTCCAAGCGAGCAGGGACAGTCGCTGCTCACCGAGGACGCGGAAGCGCACCGTGATTGACGGGTCCTGAGTGTCTTGGTAGCCTTGGTTGACCTCGAAGTTCGACAGTGGTGTCGCGCAGCGGGGACAGTAGGCGAGGGACTTGTAGCCCTCATAGACGAGTCCCTTGTCCCACAGCGATTTAAACACCCACCACACGGACTCCATGAAATCGGGGTCCATCGTCCGGTACTGGTTGTCCCAGTCAACCCAGCGCCCGAGCCGCTCAATCAGCCTTTGCCACTCGGCCGTGTAGCGCAGCACCAAATCTCGGCAGGCCTCGTTGAACTGGGCTACGCCGTATTCTAGAATGTCGCGTCGCGACTGGAGCCCGAGCTGCTGTTCAGCTTCGTTCTCGACGGGCAGGCCGTGACAGTCCCAACCCCAGCGCCGCTCGACTCGGTAGCCGCGCATCGTCCAGTAGCGGGGCACCACGTCCTTGGTAATGGACGCCAGCAGGTGTCCGTAGTGGGGCAGTCCGGTCGCAAAGGGTGGCCCGTCGTAGAACCGAAAGGGCCGCTCGACGGAGCGGGTATCGACGGACTTGCGATACAGGTTGCCGTCGCGCCAGAACTCGAGGATGTGGCGCTCCTGAGCGGGAAAATCGACTCGGGACGGAACCGGGGCAAAAGGGGTTTGGGCTGCCATGCTATTCGGCTGCGGGGAAGATATTGTTGAGGAAGACGACGACGAGTCTGAGCAGAAAAAACAGGACTATCGGCGTAAAGTCTATTCCGGTTGACCAGAAAAACCTCGGCAAGAAAGAGCGCACTGTATCGAGGGCCGGATCGGTGACGCCGCGCAGGAATTGGACGAGCGGGTTGTGGGGGCTGGGATTAAACCACGAAATCAGCACCCGGATGAGGACCACGTAGCTGTAGATCGTGATGAGACCAATGAGGAGGCCCTTGATGTCTGTAAAAAAACCGCCGAAATCGAACACGATTATCTCCTGTGCATCAGGTCGGCCGCGGGCCGAAGATGGCTGTGCCGAGGCGCAATAGACTGGCCCCTTCGGCTATGGCGAGTTCAAAGTCGCCGCTCATGCCCATGGACAGGTAGTCCATGGACACGCCTGCAAATTCGCACTCGATGACTTTTTCGCCGAGTGCGCGCAAGGTCTGGAAGCAACCTCGGACTGTGGCCTCGTCCTCGCTGTGGGCGGCAATGGTCATCAAGCCGCGGATTCGCAAATGCGGCAGCGGCGCGAGGGCTGCGACTAGATCGACGAGCTGGTCGGGTGCCACTCCGGATTGGCTCAGGCTGCCGGACGTGTTTATCTGCAAGAGCACCTCGATGGTGCGGCCGGCCTGCTCGGCCCGGCGGCTGAGTGCCCTCGCTAACCGTGCGGAATCGACCGATTGCACGAGGTCGAAAAGCTCGACGGCCCGCCCGGCTTTATTCGTCTGCAAATGGCCGACGAAGTGCCAAGCGAGCGGTGCGGCAACCTGTGGGCGCTTGACCGCTGCTTCTTGGATGCGGTTTTCGCCTACTAGGCGCAAGCCGCAGGCGTAAGCGGCCTCGATTTCGCATGCACTGCGCGTTTTGCTGACAGCGACGACCTCAATCGCGCTCGCTGCGCGCCCGCTGCGCTCGGCCGCCCGCTCGATGCGAGCGCGCAACAATTCCCAGTTTTCGCGAATGTGGTCCATGAAAATATTTAGACTATTAAAGATACGAATCAGCCTAGTCGGACACAAACGAGCAGCGGCTTGGCTTAGGCCGCTGTACCGTCTTCTGAGGACTGGGCCTTTTCCGGCGCGGAAAGGCTTGCATCTACGATTGATGCCAAGGAAGAGAAGAGAAGGGTCGAAACGAGAATGTCCAAGAGCACAGCCTGCGCCAACAGACCCTGGCCCCCTACGTGGGGGGCCAGCCCATGCGGGCTGCAGAACAACTCAAATAGCAACGCGCCGCGCGGCAGGAGCCGCCAGCCAATGCGCCGACCCGGATGGGGTCCGGGCAGCGGGTAGTACGCCATGGGGGCTAACCCCCGCAAAAGCAGCGGTACGGCCACCAGGACGAGCGCGACTTCGTACAACCCGGTTGCGGGCGGCCACAGCGCGCCGAGATTGAGCGCGGTCCCCACGAGCGCGAAAAAGAGCATGAAGGCCACTGGCGCACCCCGGTGCAGCAGCAACCGCACGCGACGGCTTTGCTGCTTGTCCTGCACGAGGCCCGCCACCAGCCCGCAGGGCAGCGCCATCAGTCCGAGGAACTCCAGTGCGAGAGCCGCGAAAAAAAAAGCTCCCACTAGGCTGGAGACTACGGTCGTGCTCGGGGTAGCGAATCGACCTAAAAGGCGCAGTCCCAATCCCAGTCCACCGCCGGCCACGAGCGACAAGCCGACGCGCCCGACCCATCCCGTGGCCCCGGTTTCCATCAGGACCAGTGCGCCTCCCAAGGCCCCGAGGGCGCAGCCGGTTCCCAGCACGGCCAGTAGCAGCGCAGTGCGCCGGCCAAATTCCGGCACGCCGGTGAAGGGACCCCACAAGCTGGCCAATGCTCCGAGGAGTACGGCTTGCTTCCAAGGCAACCCGAGCAATGCAGTGGCCGCCGTCACGGCTGCAAATACCAGCGCGGTCGCCGCCGCTGCCAACCCAAGCATGCGCCAAGCGTGCGTTGGCCATACGACGTGTAGCCCCACTTGAAACCCGACCCCGAGGCCCACCGTGAGAAAGAGCACTTGATGCAGGGAGAACGCGCCTAGATCGACGAGCTGTAAACCTCCAGTGCCCAACAACATCCCGGCTCCGATCCACCCCACCAGCGTCGGCAGGCGAATCGCCTGCGCTAGCTGGCCTCCAGCCGCGGCCAACAGGGCTAGGGCACCCAGCATCCACGCGGCGTCAAAGGGACTGGATCGATCCTGCAGCGGCCCGTAGTAGATCAAGAGCAGGACAAAGGCAGCTACTACTATCGTTTTCATGGCGAGAGGCGGTCCCGCCCGCAATCGGCTGGCTTAGTCGGTCTCTTTGGCGGCGGCCCGCTGGTGGCCTAGGTAAAGCACCGGACTGGCGACGAATACAGACGAATAAGTGCCGACCACGACGCCGATCATCAAGGTGATGGTGAAGTCGCGGTTGACTTCGCCGCCAAAGATCATCAGCACCAGCACCGCCATGAGGGTCGTCGCCGAGGTGATCAGCGTGCGGCTCAGACACTCGTTGATGCTCTGGTTGACTGTGCCGTCAAAGCCCTGCCGCCGGGCTGTGTGTAAGTTCTCGCGGATGCGGTCGAAGACCACGATCGTGTCGTTGAGTGAATAGCCCACAATGGCCAGCAGCGCGGCGACCACCGCGAGGGTAATCTCAATGTTGAAGAGCGAAAGCAACCCGAGGGTGATGAGCACGTCGTGGAAAAGCGCGACGACCGCGGCGATCCCATAGAGGAAGCGGTGGAAGCGCCAAGCCATGTAGATCAGAATCAGCGCCAGTGCCACCAACACCGCGCGCACGGCCGCGTTGCTCAGTTCGCTGCCGATTTTGGGGCCGACCTTTTCTTGGCGCCGAATCCACTCCATTTCTTCAATACTGGAGGCAAATCCGGCCTTGAGAACCCCCATAATGCCGTCGGCGACCTCGGTACCTGTCCCGCTTTCGCTGACGCGGATGAGAATGTCGTTTTCCGAGCCGAACTGCTTGATCTCGCTCTTGCTCAGGTCAACCTCGGCATCGCCCACGGGAACGCGGCCGAGCTGGCCGCGGATATCCTCGACTTGTACGGCTGGATCGAAGTGCAACTCCAGCAAGGTGCCGCCGGCGAAGTCAATGCCCTTGCGGATGCCATTGGTGCCCAAATTGGTGCCCAAAATGGAGACGATGCCGATGAGCAGCACGGCCGCCGAGGTGCCGAAACCAATGTTGCGCAGGGAGAGGAAGCGGATGTTCAAATTGGAGAACAGTCCAACGGGCCCGATGCTCAAGGTCGATTGCTCCGATTTCCTGGTAATCAAGTCGAAAATCGTGCGGGTTACAAAGAAGGCCGTAAAGAGGCTGGAGATGATGCCGATGCACAAGGTCAAAGCAAAGCCGCGGATCGGCCCGGTGCCGAACTGATAGAGCACGATGCCGACTAAGAATGTGGTCACATTGGCGTCGATGATGGCCGAGAGCGCATGGCCGTAGCCGGAATCTATGGCCGCGCGCACGGTCTTGCCCGAGCGCAGTTCTTCGCGAATGCGCTCGAAGATCAGCACATTGGCGTCAACGGCCATGCCGATGGTCAGGATGATGCCAGCGATACCGGGCAAGGTCAGCGTGGCGTGAAAACCGGCCAGTACCGCCATGATGAAGAGCATGTTGAGCAGGAGGGCGCAGTCGGCGATCAACCCGGCAGCGCGGTAGTAGAGGACCATGAAGATCACGACCAATATCATGCTATAGATCGCTGCGGTTTTGCCTTGCTCGATGGAGTCGCGCCCGAGCGAGGGGCCAACCGTGCGGTCTTCGATGATTTCGACCTCGGCCGGTAGCGCGCCGGCCCGCAGCACAATGGAGAGGTCTTTGGCTTCTTCTTGGGTGCCGCTACCGGTGATGATGCCGCGCCCCTCGCTGATTTTACTTTGGATGACTGGGGCCGAGTACACGGATTCGTCGAGGACGATGGCCATGCGCTCGCCGATGTGCGAACCCGTGATGCGGCTGAAGAGCCGCACTCCTTCGTCGGTGGTCGAGAAATTGACGATGGGCTGGCCCATGTACTCGACGACTTGGCCGATGGAGACAAAGGCGTCCTGAATCATGTGCCCGGTCATCTCCGGTTTCTTGCGCACCAAGTAGAGGAAGTAGAACTCATTGCCCTCGGCTCCGGCGGGCTTGCTCGAAAAGAGGAATTCTACATCTGCGGGGATGAGCTCTTGGGCCTCTGGAGCGTTGAGCAAGTTTTTGACGCGCTGCAAGTCTCGGCCCGAGACCGTGAGGTCTTCACCGGCGAGGCTGAGCAGGGAGGATAGGGGGGCGCTTTCTGGTGTGGAGGAAAGGAGGAGGTCTTCTTCTTCCTCTTCTTCCTCCTCTTGCGGGGCCAGCACTTGGTCGATGCGCTGGATTAGGCGAGTGCGATCCTCAGAAGGTTCGAGGAGTTGGAATTCGAGAAGCGCGGTCTGGCCCACTAGGTCTTTGGCGCGCTGCACGTCTTGGACGCCGGGCAATTCGATGATGATGCGGTTGTCGCCTTGGCGCTGAATGGTCGGCTCGGCTACCCCGAACTGATCGACGCGATTGCGGATGACTTCCTGGGCTTGGGCGACCGCATCTTGGGCTTCCTGCTGTTCCATCCCCTCGGTCTTGACCTCTAGGACGAGGTGGATACCGCCCTGCAAGTCCAGTCCCAAGTTGAGCGAGCGCTTTTTCAGATCGACGAGTTGCTCGGGGGACTTTAGTTCCATGACTTCTCGCTCGTCGTCCGTCATGCTGTAAAAATCCACGCTTGGCAGCAGGTAGTACACTGCGGCGGCGATTAGTGCCACGATCAGCACGAGTTTCCGGTTGCGTTTCATAAATTTGTCTTTACTCCACTATTGCCGAGCGCAGCCCGGCGAAGGTTTGCTGCTATTGCAAAAGCGAAAGCGGTCGCGCATCCCAGTTGACGCCCGGTGCATGAGCTGCCCGTCTCGCGCAAAAAAAATGAAGCCCTCGACGTCCGGTAGGCCCTCGACGAGCGCGAGTCCTTGCTCAGGCCCTAAGACGAAGACCGCGGTTGACAGGATATCGGCGTCCAGGGCGGTAGCAGCCCACACAGTAGCGCTTATGCACGCCCGCGCTGGATAGCCAGTCTTGGGGTCGAGCAGATGGTGATAGCGCTCGTCCTCCCAATCAAAGTACTGCTCGTAGTCGCCGGAGGTCGCGATCGCCGCGAGTCCGAGGTCCTCTACTGCTATGTATTGCTCTGGGGCGCGCGGGTGCTGGACCCCAAAGAGCCAAGGCCGACCGTCCGGCTTTTCACCCCAATAGCGAATGTCGCCGCCGGCCTCGATCACTCCGGCCTCCACCCCTAACTCCTGCATGGCCGCTACGGCTTGGTCAACCGCGTAGCCTTTGGCCGCTGCTCCCAGGTCCAACCGCAGTCCCGGCCTGTTGATCCGAAACGACTGGGCGGCAACTTCCAACCCTTCGTAACCCACCAGCGTCAGTGCTGAATCGATCTGCGCCGGGGCAGGCGGTGCTACCGCATCGGAGAAGTTCCAAAGGCTCGTCAATGCCCCCACCGTGCAGTCAAAAGCTCCGTCGGTCAACGCGGCGAAATGCTGGCTGCGCGTCAAGACCGCAATCAACCCGGCTGGGCCACGCGTCGGAGCGAACTGCGCCTGCTGTTCTAGTCGCCGCAGTACACCGTCCTCGCGGTAGTGGCTCATTGACGAATCGACGCGGGCGATCTCTGCGTACGCCGCCTCTATGTGCGGGCGAACCACTGCTCCGTCTCCGTAGAGTTTGACCGTGACGAGGGTTCCCAACAAGAGGCGGTCTGCGCGCACCGGCGCGGCAGGCCGAGGCGACGGCAGAAAGTACAGGACCACGGCCAAACCGCCTACGGCCAGCAGACTGCGCTTGAGCATGGGCCGGTCGCGTCAATTGTTGCGTTCGACGACGAGCTGCACGGCTCGTTCTAGTGCTGTACGGGCCGGGGAAGGAGCCAGCACTTCTAAGCACTTCTGAGCGTGGGCAGCGTATTCGTGTGCGGTCTCGACGGCAGCGGCGACTCCTTGGTGCTTGTCGACAAAGGCCACGATCTGCCCCCATTCGGCTTCGTCCTTGTCCGGCCGGGCCAAAAGGGCTTCCATTTCGGCCCGTGCTCCTGAAGGGGCTCGCTGTAAGGCACGTATCAGTGGCAGAGTGATCTTGCCTTCGCGCAGGTCGTGCCCGACGGGCTTGCCCATGGTCGCCTGATCGCTGGTGAGATCAAGGACGTCGTCGGCAACTTGAAAGGCGCGGCCGAGCGACTCTCCGTAGCGCCCCATGGATTGCACGATCTCGTCCGATGCGCCGGCGAGAATTGCGCCAATCCGCGCTGCGGCCGAGATCAGGGAGGCCGTCTTGTCGCTGACCATGGCAAAGTACGACTCCTCGCGCGTATCGCACTGAGTGCCGATCTGGATTTCAAATATCTCGCCCATGCTCAGCCGCTCGGTGGCGTGCGCGACTGCGCTCAGGACCTGCAGATTGCCGGTTCCGATTAGCAGGCGCAGTGCGCGCGCGAGGAGAAAGTCGCCCATGAGTACTGCAATCTGCCCGGTCCAGCGCTCGTTGACCGTCTCTCGGCCCCGGCGCACGGTCGCTGAATCCACTACGTCGTCGTGGGCCATGGTGGCGGCGTGAATCATTTCGACGGCCACGGCCGTGTCGATTAGCTGTTCGTTCCAGTCGCCAGACGCTTTGGCCACCAGCAAGATGAGGGCTGGCCGGAGGCGCTTGCCCTTGAGGGTGGCCATGTAGCGGGCAATGACGTGGACCAGCTCGACATCGGCGTTGAGCTCGGCGTTGAGCCGCTTTTCAAATCGGGCCAGTTCTTGATCGATCAGACCTATGCAGGGGTCCATGAGAAAGGCATCTGTCGGCATTAAATCGCTACATAAATAGAAAATTTAGAAGCTAAGTATTGAAAATATGCCTGTCAATCTGTGTACGGGGTGCTGGCAATGGATTGATTGCGCTCTATGGCTTATACTTGTCGCTCCATCGCAACAAGGGGAGGTCGCTATGAAAATTACCCAGATTAAGACCTATTTGATGCAGTGCGCGCCCCCGCAGGCGAGCGGTTGGTCGGCGCGCAATTGGCTCTTCGTCAAGGTCGAGACCGACGCCGGCATCTACGGCGTGGGCGAGGCGTCGGGCTGGCCGCGCGTGGTCGAAACGGCCATCCACGACCTGACGCCTTTGATGATCGGCGAAGATCCCTTCCACATCGAGCGGCTATGGGGCAAGATGCAGGTGGCGATGATGGGCCACGGCATGACCGGCATCGTCGGCTCTGGTGCCATGACCGGTATTGAGATGGCCCTGTGGGACATCAAGGGCAAGGCCCTCGGGCAGCCGGTGTGGAACCTCTTGGGTGGCAAGATGCGCGACCGGGTGCGGGTCTATGCCCACGCGCACGAGAAAGAGCGGGCACGCGCCTTGGTTGATCAAGGCTATACGGCGATCAAGACCGGAGGTATCAACAACTGCGTCGAAACGGTTGCCGCCATCCGCAAGGAAGTCGGCGACGAGGTGGATCTCATGGTCGATGTCCACGGCCCGCCTTGGCTGACGACGCGCGACGCCATTGCCTTGGGTCGCGCGCTTGAAGACTACGACCTGCTGTTTTACGAGGATCCAGTAGCTCCTGAAAACATCGATGCCCTCGCCCGGGTTGCCGAAGCAGTGGACATTCCCATTGCCGCGGGCGAACGCCACGCCACCATTTGGGGGGTAAAAGAGCTGATTGAGCGCGAAATCATCGATGTGGTACAGCCAGATACGGGCCGCGCTGGAGGCCTGGGGCAGATGAAGAAGATCGCCGCTATGGCCGAGGCTCACTACTGCACGGTAGCCCCGCACGACGGTTCGTTGGGGCCGGTGGCCGAAATGGCGGCCGTACACCTGATGGCTACACTACCCAATTTTCTGATCTTGGAGCACCTAGCCGACGATGTGCCGCAGCGCTACGAGGTGATGACCGGCCAGCCCGAAGTGGTCGATAGTCATATCGCGGTGCCGGATGCGCCCGGACTCGGCGTGGACCTCGTCGAGGAGGCGATTGCCCAATACCCGTCGCAGGGCAACATCGCCGCTCCGGACGCGAGCTATGACTATCAATACATCCAAGCGCGAATTGGGCGGGCACTATGGCTCAGCGAACGGGAAATGCCGCCGCCGGACTATCGTCCAGGCGAGATATACTAGGCGTACAGCTTGCCTGGGTTGAAAATGCCTCGTGGGTCGAGGGAGCGCTTGAGCATCTGGTTCATGCGCGCTGCGCCGGCGCTGAGCGGGGTAAAGGCCTTTTCGTTGTGCTCGTCGGCTGCAAAGCGCCAGCCAAGGGCTTGGTGGCGCGCTGCGATGCGATGCAAGCGCGAAGCTTGGGCGGCTACGGGCAACAGCGCCCACAGCAAGCCGCCGGCCCAGTCCAGTCCCCAGCGGCTCAGGCCTTCGGCCTCTAGCGTTTCCATTAGCGGCACCATCTTGGTCGGCGGTCCAGAAAAGCGCCAGCGCTGTTGGCCCTCGGCCGGAATCAGCCATTCGAGTTCGCGCCAGCGCCGCCAGAAGGCTTGCGATTTGGCCTCTTCCACGACCTCTGACTCTGCTGATTCTTCTCCGCGCAGCGTTGCTAGTTGCGCCCGCACGGCTGATGCCGGGCCTTCGACGCGGGCGGCTAACCGGTCGGCGTCGCAGACTAGGCCTGTGATCTGGAGGGGCCGCGCCGCCCAGTTGAGAATCCGCTCCAGCGCTGCTGCGGGCGTCAGTCCGTGTATGAACAGAGTCGCTTGGGTTTCGGGGCGCGGCCAGACCTTGAGGCAGACTTCGGTAAGCACCCCCAGCGTTCCGAAGGAGCCGGCCAGCACCTTGGACAGATCGTAGCCCGTGACGTTTTTGACGACTTTGCCGCCGGTGCGAATTCGCTCGCCGCAGCCGTCGATCAGTTCGGCACCGAGTAAGTGATCGCGCAGCGCACCCATCTTGAAGCGCCGCGGTCCCGAGAGATTGCAGGCTACAGTACCGCCAATGGTCGCGGCTGCACCCCAAGCGGGTGGTTCAAAAGCGAAGTACTGATTTTCGCTACGGCACAGGGCTTTTATTTCGCTCAGCTTGGTGCCCGAGCGAGCGACTAGGACCAACTCGTTTGGTTCGTAGCTGACGACGCCGGTCAGAGCGGAGAGGTCCAGGGGGATTCCGTCGTGTTGGCGTCCGAGAAAGGACTTAGTGCGGCCAGCAAAAATTTTTAAGGCCGCGTTTTCGGCTAGGGCTTGGCGAACTCGCTCTTGGATGGCATCGGATGCGTCGTCGCCGTGGTTCATGTGCGCGGAGGGCGAGGGTGGTTTTTACCCGCTCAGACCTTGATCCCGTTTTCTTTCAGGAACTGATGGACGCCTTTTTTGTTTAAAATGCGTAGGGCACGGGCGGTCAGGCGTAGGGTGACGGTGCGGTTTTCCTCGGGAATGAAGATGCGCTTTTTGATGAGATTAGGCTGTTGGACGCGTTTGGTTTTGCGCTGCGAGTGACTGACGTTGTTGCCAACTAAGCCCTTGACTTTGGTCAGGCTGCATTGTCTGGCCATGAGTGTCTCCCTGTAAGAAACAGTAAAATGTAGCGGTGCTAAGCCGATAAGTCAAGGTGGGATGCCCTTGACAAAAGAGGGGCTTGGAATGACCTTAAAAGTGCCAATCGCCATGATCAAATGACCAATCCCCACCTATACCATTTTATGAGATTCACATGCTGCTTTTGTGCGCTAGCCCTTTTTTGCGGAGGCGCGGCTATGGCGGAATTGCGCGTAAGCGAACAGACGCCACAGCGCCTGCGACTGGTCTGGGTTCCCGAGGGCCGAGAATTAGAACAGGGGCGTGGTGCCTTGATCGGCATCCCAATCGACGGTCAGGTTCGCTTGGAGTTGGTCGAAGCCCGCGTAGCGCGGACGGATCGCGCCGCTGAGGACGTCGCGCCCACACCTGGGCCGGCCTTCCTCGGCGAGAGCGGCTTTGCGCGCCGCCAGCGAGTTGTTCCGGTGGCGTTTGCCCCGCGCGTCGAAGCGGACGGGACGCGGACCTTATATGATCGCATCGTCGTTGACCTACACGTGACCGGCAGTGACGGCACCCGCGTTGCCGATCCTTGGGGCGAAGCATTCTACCGAGGGGTGCTCGCCAACCCCGAGCAAGCCAGAAACTGGCGATTGCCACCTAAGCGGCGGCCGGCGCTCAAGGCCGCGTTGCAGGGAGGAACTTGGTTGCGGATCCTCGTCTCGGAAGAGGGGATGTACAGGATCTCGGGTGCCGACTTAGAGGCCGCCGGGGTGTCGCTCGGCGATGTCGATCCGGCGAGTTTGCGCCTGCACTACGGAGGCGGCAACGCCTTGCCCGTCAACGAGATAAGCCCGCCCCAAGCCATGCGAGAAGTGGGCTTGGTTGTAGAAGACGGAGGCGATGGCCGCTTGGATGCGGACGACTTCGTCTTGTTTTGGGCCGAGCCGGTCAGCCGCTGGGAATACGCGCCGGCTAGTCGCTCGTTTCAATATCGGCACAACCTCTACACGCGCGAGAACGCGTACTGGCTGGGTTTTGGCGGTGGGGTCGAGGGGCAGCGGGCCGAACAGAGGAGCGGTGCCTTAACCGCGGCCGACCCGCAGCAGCCCACGAGCTATCGGATGCGGGTTCACGAGGAAGCCGAGCAGTTCGTTCTCCACCAACTTTTTAGCATCAAGTCCGGCTATACTTGGTACTGGGAGGACTTTCGCGGCAATGCGCGCAATTTCCCGGTGCTAGTGCGGCAGGCCGTCTCCGAGCCGGTGGCTGTGCGCTTGGGTTTTATCGGGATACCTGAGACGCGGCCGCGTTTTTCAGTGCGCTGGAACGAAGCGACCATTGGAACAGTGACTTTTACATTCCCAAAGCAACTGGGTGACCGGAGGTATGCTGCATCTGATACGCTGTGGGCGGCGCTAGGAGCGCAGGAGGGGCTGAACCACTTGGGGATCTTCCACTCTGGTAATCCGTGCCGCTTCGACTGGTACGAAGTAGAGTATAGCCGCGGCTTTGTCGCCGAGCGCGGCGAGTTGCTCTTCACCTATCCGCTGACGGGCACCACGGAATTTCGCCTCGCTGGTTTTGCTGACGAACAGCCTCGCGTCTTCGAGGTCTCTGCAGGGTTGGCCGAGGTCGTGGACTTCGCGTACGACGCGCAAGATGGGACGGTAATTTTTCAGGATCAGCCCGGGGATGTGCCGCGTCAGTACGCAGTTGGCGGCCCAGCGACTTGGAAGCGACCCGTGCGGATCGAACTCGATTTGCCCGGCAATTTGACGACCGGGGCTTGGGGGGCCGATTGGGTGGCGATTTACCACCGCGATTTTCGCGCCGCGGCCGAGCGCTTGGCGCAATGGCGGGCTGCAGACGACCGCTTCGGTCGGCCCCTGCGGACGGCGGCCATCGACATACAAGACATCTACGACGAGTTTTCCGGCGGGATCTTGGACCCAACGGCGATCCGCAATTTTCTCGCCTATGCGGCCGAACACTGGGATCCCGTGCCCATGTTCGTGACCTTGATCGGCGACGGCTCGTACGACTACAAAAATAATTCGTCCATCAGTCAGGGTAATTGGATCCCAGCTTTCCAAGACGGCGACAGCACGTACGACGAGTGGTACACGCGTGTGGTAGGGGGCGATTTGTTTCCCGACATGGCCATTGGTCGGCTGACCGTGCAGACCGCAGCCGAAGCCGATGTAGTCGTCGACAAAATAATTGACTACGACCGCGCACCCGAAGTGGGGCCTTGGCAGAGCCGAATAGCACTGGTCTCGGACGATTTGCTCAATCGAGACCATCCAGACAAGGTCGAGTCGATGTTTATCCGCGACAGCGAGCGCATGGCCGAGCACATCCTGCCCAAGGACTTGGACTTGATCAAGCTTTATACCGGACAATTCCCCCTAGAGGGGCAGGAGAAACCGCGGGCACGGGAAGAGTTCATTCGGCTATTTAACAAAGGCTCGCTAAATTTGATCTATTTGGGGCATGGCACGTACAACCGCTTGTCCCATGAATGGATGTTCTTCCTTTCCCGCGATTTGGACAAGCTCAAAAACGGCGGTCGCTTGCCCTTGTTTTTCACGGCTGCAAGTCAGGTTGGAGTGTTCGACGATCCCGTGCGTATCTCCACGCCCGAGGCGCTGCTGCTGAAGGAAGATGGGGGCGTGATCGGCATGATTTGCGCGACCCGGATAGGATATCACCCCACCAATGTCCAGTTGGTCAACCAGTTCTACTGGCAGATGTACCGCACCCAACGGGAGCACGTGCCGATTGGGTTGGCCCTCACCGAAGCCAAGCAATTGCTGTTGCCGCGGTATGACTCCAGAGGTGCCACAACATTTCGCAACATTCAGCGCTACTCGCTCTTCGGCGATCCGGCGACGCGCTTGGCTGTGCCGCGCTTTCAGGTGCAGATCGATGTGGCCGATTCGCTCAGTGCCCTCGGCGAAGTGCCCATCGCCGGCCAAGTCCTTGACTCAGCCGGTGAACCAGCCACCGCCTACGAAGGCCAAGTGTGGTTGCAGGCATTTGATTCGAGTGCGCAGAGTGACTTAGAGGGTTTTGCCTATGAGCAGACTGGCGCTCCGATTTTTCGCGGCCGCTTTCCAGTAGCCGAAGGCCGCTTCCGCGCTGCGTTTCGGGTTCCCAAAGATATTACCTACGGAGGAGAGAACGGCCGCATCAGCGCCTACGCTTGGAGCGATGACAGCCCGGCGGCCTTTGGCTCGGTGAGCAGTATAGTGCTGGCGGGCACGGCCCAAGGCGTGGAAGCAGACGTGGAAGGGCCGGAAATTTCCCTGCGCTTCGAGGGGGCCAAAGGCACCACGATTCCGCGGCAGACGGTGTTGTTGGCCTCGATTGCGGATCCCAGCGGCATCAACATCACTGGAGAGACCGGACACGAAATCGAGTTGGCTATCGACGGCGAACTGTTTACCTTGACGGAGCTTTACAGCGTGCAGGGCGGGGACTATCGGCAGGGGGTCATTGAATTTCCTCTGCCCGAATTGGAAACCGGCAAACGCGAAATCCGCCTGAAGGCTTGGGACAACTTCAACAATTCGTCGCGCACGACGATGACAGTGAATGTCGCGGATGACGGCGAAGGAACTGCGAGTCTTACCAACGTCCTGTTTTACCCGAATCCCATGCGCGAGAGCGGCTATTTCACGTATAATCTAGAAGACGACATGCGCGCTGTGCAGATAGAGGTCTTTTCGCTGGCCGGTCGGCTGATAGAACAGTTGGACGGACAGACGCGCGCTGGATACAACCAAGTACCTTGGACACCACCGGCGGGCTTGGCCAATGGTGCGTATATTTACCGAATAGAGGCCGAACGGGAAAGCGGTGCTGCGGTTGCGCACCGTGCCGTCTTGCAGGTCGCCAAGTGAGGCATTGTGAGAGGAGTGCTTTTGCATCAGTGAGATCGTCTTAGTACGCAGGAGGCATCATTTTTATATTTTATCCCGAGCTGAGGAGGACTCCGCTATGAGGAATCTGACGACCTTACTGATGGTCTGTCTTTGCATGGGTGTGTGGCCCACTAGGGTGCAGGCCACGCCCGAGAGCCGCGCAGGCGTGCTTTTTCTGTTGATCGAGCCAGGGGCCCGCGCCGTTGCCATGGGCGAATCGTACGTGGCAGTGGCCGACGACGCCACGGCCGGCTACTTCAATCCGGCTTCCTTAGTCGGGCAGAGCAGAAAAAAGATGCACTTTACCCACAGCAAATGGCTGCCTGGGCTGGCCGACGATTTGTCCTACGAGTTTTTGGCCTATTCTATGCCGATAGAAGGTGGAGGCATTGGCTTCAACGTCGCGTTAATGAACCTGGGCGAGCAGACTCGCACGGGAGAGCGCGGCGAAGTCCTAGGCACCTTCCGCAGTCATGAAGTGGCAGTGTCTGCAGCTTATGGGGCACAGATCGGTAACAAAACGACCGCTGGCATCAGTTTGAAGTTCATCCGCAGCAGTTTGGCTCCTGTGGGAGCTGGCAGAGAGCGCGGCGAGGGCATAGGCAATAGCTTTGCCGCAGATTTGGGATTTTTGTGGAGGGCTACGCCTGATCTCAATATGGGCATAGCTTTGCGCAATTTGGGTCCCAAGATCGCGTATATCGACGCCAGCCAGGCCGATCCGCTGCCCCAGCACATCGTCGTTGGGGTGGCTTATGAGGTGATGGATACCCAGTACAACGACCTACTATTGTCCTGTGATCTATACAAGCCCTTGATCGCCGATGGATCGTTTGTGAGCAACTTGGCCACGTCTTGGGCCGACGAGAGCTTGAGCAATGAATTTAAGGAGATGGATCTGCGCGTGGGCGGCGAGTACCAGTACGGGCTTTCCGCGCGCGAGGACGAGGCCTTCATTGCATTGCGCTCCGGTATTTCGCTGGACAGAGATGGCGAACTAAATGTCCAGACCTTCGGCCTTGGGCTAAAGTACAACCGCATCCAGATCGACGTGGCTTATGTCATCGGCAATGATCAATCGCCGATGGATGACAATGTGCGGTATTCGATGAATCTCCTTTTTTAGAGGATTTTCCCCATCCCTTTGTTCCTCTTAGGCGTCTGCTTCACGCTGTTGTTGTCGGCGACCACTGCGGCTGCGGCCGAGTGGCGAGTCTTGGCCTTGCGAGTCGATTTTCCGCGCGAGAATCCCGACGAGTTGACGACGACCGGCGTCGGGGCCTTTGATTTGCGCTCTGCGTCGGCGGCTGAAGATTACGTGCTTCCCTACGACCTGCCGCCGCACGACCGCGCTTATTTCGAGCGGCATTTGACCGCGCTGGCGCGCTATTACGAGGTCGTTTCCACAGGTCGGGTGGCGATCTCCGGCGAGGTGTTCCCCCGCGCCGCACGGCAGGCGTACGCGCTTCCCCAATCCATGCTCCACTATGGCAATGGACGCACAACTGAGGAGATCGGCGCGAAGTGGATCGAACTGGTGCGCGATGCCCTTGACGCCGCCCAGGCCGATCCCGACGGCCCGCGCTTGGACGAATTCAACAGCTTCCTCGTGTTCCACGCCGGGGTCGGCCATGAGACCGGCGAACTGAACGACATCCGCTCGGTCTTCCTCGACGAGAGCGATTTTGCGCGCTTTAACGGCGGGCCGCTGACTGTGGGCGACGCGGAGATCGATCAGGCGTGGATCCTGCCGGAGTCGCCCAGCCTCAATGGCCGGGCCGGTCTCAATGGTTTGCTGGCTAAGTTCTTTGGCCACCACTTAGGCCTACCTGGGTTGTCCAATTTCGCCGATGGCCTGCCGGCCCTAGGAGGCTGGAGCCTAATGGACGTGGGGGCCAGCGCTTTGGGCTATGTGCGGACCGACAGCCTCGCGTGGGTACGCGGCTTTGCGCCGCCGCATCCCATGGCTTGGAGCAAGATGCAGCTAGGGTGGGTCGAGCCAGTGGTGGTGCGGCGCGATACCGTACTATCGCTGCTGGCGACTGATCGCAGCGGCGATCTCCCCAAGGCAGTGCGCATACCCATTGACGCGCGCGAATACTTCTTGCTGGAGAACAGGCAGCAGCGCGGTCAGCGCGGCGTTGTGGAGGACGAAGACGAGGATAAGGTGTGGATTGACCCCGATCAGGTCACCATAGAAGAGGGCGTGTGGGTAGCGATGGAGGAATACGACGCCTTTGTCCCGGGATCGGGGGTGCTGATATGGCACGTGGATGAGGGCGTAATGGCGCGCGCTGAGGATCCCAATGCCGCGAACAATCAGCTCCACTGGAAGGGAATTGCCTTGGAAGAGGCCGACGGGTACCGCGACATTGGCGATCCGCGCCGTTCGTGGGAGTTGCAAGTCGATGGATGGCCAGACGACCCGTTCTTCGTCGGCGGACAAACGCTATTCGGCTCGGCGACTCAACCTGACTCACGCAGCAACCGGGAGTGGGAGACCGGTATTGAGATCGAAGTACTTTCCGCACCCGGCGATACCATGCAGGTGGCCATACGCTTTGGGCGCGCCCGGCCGGGCTGGCCGCGGGATTTGCCGGGTGACGGTCGGCTGCAAGCTGCGGATTTGGACGGCGACGGAATAGAAGAGTTGCTCTTTGAGGCTAGGAGTGGGGTCGGCTATGCGACCGCAGACGCTGTGGCGTCGTGGCGAGTACAGGATGCGCGACTGCTGGCGGCTGGGGACGGCGACGATGATGGCCAGCCCGCGGTTTTTTTGCGGCGCGACGCAGAGATCAGCGCGTGGGATGCCGGAGCTGATCAACCGCTGTGGCGGCTCGCGCTAGACGAGGTCCCGTTGGACGCGCGTTTCAGCGCGGGTGCGGAGGCCGAGCTGTTACTCGTCGGAGCGGAACAGACCTATGTGGTAGATGCCATAAGCGGCGAGTTAAAGGAGCAAAGGCCGCCGATAATGTCTTCGGCTGTGGGCGATTTGGACGGTGACGGCCAAGTCGAGTGGGTCTTCGCCATGGCCGACGGACAGGTCGAGATCGGCTCGCAGGCCGTTGAGTTGGGCGATTCGCTCGCTGCGCCTCCGGTCCTAGGCGATTTGGACGGCGATGGCTTGTTGGAAGTGGTTTTGCTCGCGCGCGGTGGAACGATACACGCCCTGCGAGCCGACGGATTGCGCCAAGCCGACTTTCCCGCTGCCCTGCCGAGCTTTGCCGCGGTCGGCGATCTCGTCTTCGAGCCGGTGCTTTGCGACGTGGATGCCGACGGCAAGCAGGAGATATTTGTCGCTGGCCACAGCGGAATTTTCGGTGTGGATGATGATGGGAGATTGTTGCCGGGCTTCCCCCTGCTGATGGCCGCTCCCCCAACGGGGTCGCCGGTGGTATTGGACTTAGACGGCGATGGCCGCTTGGCTTTAGCCGCCTTGGATGGCGCGGCCGTATATGCGTGGGATCTGCAGAGGGTGGCGGCGCAGTACGCTGGAGGGCCAGCCCATTGGCCGCAGGCGGGTGCCGATGCGGCTGGGTCGCGGACTGCGCTGGTGGCCGGTCGCCCCGTTGTAAAGCCCGAGGCGGCCTTGCTAGGCCGAGTCTATTGCTACCCCAATCCAGTCGGCCCCGGTGAAGCGGCACATTTGCGCTTTGCGCTAAGCGCGGCCGGGCGCATCGAATTGGAGGTGTTCGATGCGTTGGGTGGTCGCGTTGAGCAACACCGCAGCAATGGTTTGGAAGCCGGTGAGCGCGAAATCACTTGGTCTGTGAAAGACTATGCCAGTGGCCTGTATCTATGCCGATTAATCGCGCACGGCGACGACGGACGGCGGGGAGAAACTGTGGTCAAAATGGCGGTGAGTCAGTGAGGGGTTGGCGTCTTGCAGGTCGCCAAGTGAGCATTGCGAGAGGAGTGCCTTTGCAGCAGTGAGATCGCCTTAGTACTGGAGGCATCATTGTATTGTGAGCTGAGGAGGACTCTTCGATGAGGAAACAGGCGACCTTGCTGATGGCCGGTCGTTGCGCGTTTTGTCTGTTGCTCGGCTGGGCGAGCGCATCCCGCGCCCAAAATCACCCGGAACTGGCGTGGCAGGTGGTGGAGACCGAGCACTTTCGCATTTTTTACCACGAAGGACTGGAAGGGGCGGCGGCGCGGGCAGCGCGCATTGCCGAAGCTGCGTACGCGCCCCTTACCGAGCTGTATGGATACGCGCCCGACGGCCGCGTGCGGATCGTGCTCAAAGACCACGACGATTACGCCAATGGCGCGGCTTTTTTCTATCAAGACACCATTGAAATTTGGGCCACGTCGCTCGACCACGACTTTGACTTGCGCGGCAGTTCGGACTGGCTGCGCAACGTAATTACTCACGAGTTTGCCCATATCATTTCGCTAGGTGTTGCGCGCAAGGGCGTGCAGCGCGTCCCTGCGCTCTACTTGCAGTACTTTGGCTATCAGCGGGAGAAAAACCGGCCGGACATTCTCATTGGCTACCCGGATGTCATCGCTTCCTATCCGGTGATGGGCACGGTGATGCCCATGTGGCTGGCCGAAGGCGCGGCCCAGTACGGGACTGCGACTACGGCTCACGACCGGTGGGATGCCAATCGCGACATGGTGCTCCGCTCCTTGGTGCTTGCAGACGAACAGCTATCCTTCGAGCAAATGGGCGTCTTTGGCAAGCAGGGCTTTGGCAACGAATACGTGTACGACCACGGTTTTGCCTTGGTGCGCTATATTGCCGAGACGTACGGCGAAGAAAAAATCGTCGAACTGTACCGGGCCGCATCGCAATGGCATGCGCTCGCCATTGACGGGGCGTGCAAAAAGATCCTGGGCAAGAACGCGGATAAGCTGTACGGCGAGTGGATCGAATCTTTGCGGCAGGGCTATCGGGCGCAGGTAGCGGCGTTGGGGCCGCTGCGCGAGGGCGAGCGGGTCGTGGATGTCGGCTTTTCCAATCTGCGGCCACGGCTGGCGCCCAATGGCGAAAAATTGGCGTATCTATCGACGCGCAAACGGCACCACGGTCCGCACGGCTTGATCGTGCGCGACCTCGCTACGGGCGAGGAAGAAGTCGCAGCCTTTCCGGCGGCGGCTTCGACTGTGGACTGGTCGCCGGACGGGCGCAAGCTGCTCTTTTCGCGCATCGACCGGGCGGACAAATACGGTTCGCGGCAGGCGGATATCTACGAGTGGAACTCCGCTGCGGCCGGCCCTAGTTTTTGGCGCAATATGCTGTGGTTCGTGCCGGCCATGGTCAGTGGCACGGCACCGGAGACGCCGCGCGTCAAGCGGCTGACGCGAGGGCTGCGCGCGCTGTACCCGACCTATTCGCCCGATGGCGAGTGGATCGTCTTCGTGCAAAACAAGGGCACCAGCAACAACTTGGCGATGATCCGGGCCGACGGCACGGGCCTGCGCTATCTAACCCATTTCGCGGATGGCACCCAGCTCTACACGCCGCGCTTTTCGCCCGACGGACGCAAGCTGGCGTTTGCGATCTCGCGCGAGGGACAGCGCGACCTCGCCGTGGTGGAATTGGACGCGGACGTCGCTGGTGCAACACCTCTACTCGCTGAAGGGGCATTTGACCTCGCCATTGCCACGCCGGGTACGGATCGCGATCCAGCGTGGAGCGCGGACGGTACAGAACTCTTCTTTGCGTCGGATTTCAGCGGCATTTTCAATATCTATGCTCTAAACTTGGAAACGCGCGCGCTGCGGCAACTAACCAACACCATCGGCGGCGCGTTTAACCCATCGGTCGGCCCAGAGGGCGAGGTCGTCTTTACGGCGTATGCGGCGTCTGGCTTTGAGATTCGCCGGTTGCACGACGAGGGGACGCCGGTTGCGGCTGAGGAAGCGTGGTTTTCTCAAGATGTGCCGCCAGACTGGCGCGGTACGCCAGTGCCCGCATTGCCGAGTGCGCCCCAGGCATATGGCATCGACTTCCTTAAAACCGGGATCCTGCCGAGGCTGTTTATGGACGAGGGGCATTTCAAGGCGGGTGCGTACCTCACTTCTGGCGACGTGCTCAATCGCCAGAGCGTATTAGCCGGGGGTGCCATTGCGCCGGATAACGCAGACCGCGATCTGTTCGCTATATACGAGTTCAAGGGCTTTCGCCCCACTTTCTTTTTAGAGGTATTCAACCAGCGTCGGCGCTCAGCCCGCGGCGATAGCTCGGAAGCGCGGGCGGGCATTGTCAATGCCGTCAACTTCAGCTTGAGTCAGCTCAATGTGGGGGTGCGCGGCAAATTGGGTCGCCACGGGGAGCTGACGGCCTCGGCTACGTATGACCGCTACGATGCCAGCGTCCAATGGGATGCTTTTGTCCCGCGCCGCGATGGCGGCCTCGGTTTTGAGCGCCAGCGACAAAAGCCCTTTGGCTATACCTATCTCAATGGTTTTGGGCTGGGGTTGACCTATCGGATGGAGCTGATTTCGCGGCGGCGGGACCGCGATATAAATCCTTTGGGCCGCCAGCTCTACGCGCGCTACGACCGGATGTTTAACTATTTCATCGACGGCTTTAACGAGCAGTCGTCCTTTATCGACGAGAATTACATCAAGCTGTTTTACAATCAGTTTACCGTCGATTGGAAAGAGTACATTAGCATGCCCGGCAATACTCGCTTGGGCCTGCGGCTATACGGCGGCTGGATCGACAGCGAGGCGGTCGCCGACACGACGCGGGTACGCGGTTTCTTCGACTACCGCCTCGGCGGCCTCAATTTCATGAAGGGCTATACTTTTTACAGTATCGAGGGGCGCAAGGCCCTGATGGGCACGGCGATGCTGCGCTTCCCCCTGCTGCCGGATATGAGCCAGCGCGTTGCGCAGTTGTATTTCGACAAAGTCTATGGCGCAGTGTACACTAGCATGGGCAAGGCTTGGGACCGGAACATCGGCGAGTGGAACGAAAGGTATGGACGCGATGGACCGTTGCGGGATGTGGGGGGGCAGTTGCGCTTTGACTTGATTTCTTATTACAGCGTGCCGACGCGGGTGCAGCTGGATGTGGCGTATGGGATTGACGAGGTACAAGATAAGGGGCGGTGGAAGTCTTATTTTACCGTGTTGTTCGGTTATTTGTAGGGACGCAGATTGTTAGGGGCGCACATTGCGACAATTGCAACGCCAGTTTCCTGCTATTGGTAGGGGATGTCCGAGGCTCGACGAGTTCAAACGCAAGCTTGGACAATGGCGGCGATACAGCAGGGAAACGGTCGTTGAAGAACGCGACGGCATTCCCGTATTCGCCAATGAGTTCTGGACGTCCAAGCAGCGCGCCGCGCACTCGCTGCACGAGATTTCCTATCGGGCGTGTTTTAAGCCACAGTTGCCGCGCTTTTTCATCGAGCGGCTTACGGACCCCGGCGACGTGGTGTTCGACCCGTTTATGGGGCGCGGGACGACGTTGCTCGAAGCGGCCTTGCTCGGCCGGGACGCGCTGGGCAACGACGTCAATCCCCTGGCCCGCATTCTGGTGGAGGCGCGGTTGGATCCGCCGACCTTGTCCGAGGTCGCTGCGCGGCTCGAATGCTTGGCTTTGGACGAACCAATGGAGCGTCCCGAAGGCTTTGAGGTGTTCTTTGACGAGCGGACGCTCCATCAGATATGTCGGCTGCGGGCCTATTTGGCCGAGCGCCGTTTTAGCGGGCGCGCCGACAAGGTCGATCGCTGGATACAGATGGTGGCTATCAACCGCCTGACAGGGCATTCCAAGGGGTTTTTCTCGGTCTATACGCTGACGCCCAATCAAGCTGCGTCTATTGAGAGCCAGCGCAAGATCAACGCGCGGCGCGGCCAGCGGCCCGAGTACCGCGATGTCGCGCAGTTGATCCTGCGCAAGACGCGCGTGCTTTTGCGAGATGCTGAGGCGCAGGCCCCCAAGGGACGCAGTCGGGGGTTTTTTCAACAAACGGTTGATGTGCCTTTTGACTACGACGGCCCTCGGGTGGCGCTCGCGGTGACATCGCCGCCTTTCATGGACATCGTGAACTACAAACAGGACAACTGGATGAGATGTTGGTTCGCCGGCGTTGACCCCGATGCAATTTGCATCACGCAGACTCGCAAGCTCGCAGAGTGGAAGGCGCTGGTGCACGGCGCGTTGGAAAGCGTGGCCGCGATTGCGCACCCCGGCGGTGTGTTTGCATTTGAGGTGGGTGAAATTCGGCGGGGATCGCTGTTGCTCGATCGCGTGGTCGCGGAAGTTGCGCAAGAGACGGCGTGGGAACCGGTCTGCGTCGTAATCAACGAACAGACGTTTACCAAGACTTCGAATATGTGGGGCATTGACAACAACAAGCGCGGAACCAATTCAAACCGCATTGTCGTGATGCAGAAGCGGTAGAGATAATGAGTTACCGATCGCGTTTTAGGTGCTGCAGCAATAGAAAGGAGCACGTATGACGAGGACAGGAATCGCGCTGGTGGTTGCCGTGCTAACTGCCGCCAGCGTTCGGGCCGAGGGATTGCCGAGTATTTTGAGCGAGGAGGGACAGGCGTTCTTGGTGGGATTGCGGGCAGTGGAAGGCGATACTGATCCTGAGCCGACACCGCGCACACAGGTGCGCAAGGGCAAGTCGTCGAAGCGGTCGCTTTTGTTGTCCGCGCTGGTGCCGGGGTTGGGCCAGTGGTATGCGGGATCGAAGAAGCGGGGGCTGGCATTCTTGGGAGCCGAGGCTGCGCTGGTGGGCATGTGGGTGGCTTGGAAGGGCAAGGGCAACGACCTAGAGCAAGAGTTCCGGGCCGTGGCCGACGAACACTGGGACCCGCTCAACTACTTGGCTTGGCGCGGCTCGACGATCTCGAAAAATTCGTCCATTACACACGCGCTACCTTGTAGTAGCGAGGTTGTCGAAGTGTACATTCCGTCGATGCAGCAGTCGGGGAGTGCGGATTTTGGCAGATGTGCGCCTAGCGAAATTCAGCAATACTACGAGCTGATTGGCAAATACGATCAATATGTAGCTGGTTGGACCGATCTAGTGAGAAACAGTACCGGCAATGCCGTCGCGCCGACCGAGGTCGATTCGGTCGAAAATTTTCATTCCGAGCGACGGCTCCGCTACGAAGACCAACGCGACGAGAGCAATCGCTTTCTCAAGCGAGCCTCCACTATAAGCGGGGTCATTCTGATAAACCACGTTCTCAGCGCCCTTGACGCGGCACGGGTGGCGCGCGCGCGCGCTGAGGGTGCGGACGAAGCGGCTCTGCAGCGGCGGACGCGCTTCGCGCTGGTCATGCAGCCTTGGGTGCGGTCGCGCGTGCCGATGCTCGTGGCGTACAAACCGTTGGATTGAACCTATGTGGCGCTGGATCGCGTTGATTTTGTTGTTGCCCGGCGTGGCTGAGGCCGGGACGTCTCAAGGGGCGTTTTGGCGCTCCTTGCTGTTGCCCGGTTGGGGGCAGAAATACGCCCGTGGTGGCGGCGGTGGTTTCTTGGCCGCTGAGCTGGCACTTTGGGGCGGCTATTGGGGTTTTGAGTGGCTGGGCCAAGTGCGCCGTGGTCAGTACCGGGCGCATGCGGCGGAACGCGCTGGTGCGCGGCCCGAGGGCAAGGACCGCGTCTACTTCGACGACTTGGGGTTTTACACGAGCCGGCTAGAGCACAACCAGTTCGCCCGCTACGAGGACGGCCCAGACGCCGAGCTCTATCCTGTGGACGCGGATTTCTTCTGGGAGTGGGATCGCGACGAGTCGCGCCAGCGCTACCGCGAGTTGCGCAATGCGAGCCAGCACGCGCACCGGCAGGCGCTCTATATGACGGGCTTGGTGGCCGTCAATCACATCGTGGCTGCCATCCATGCGGCGCGGGTAGCTCGTGCAGATCAAGCTCAGCTTGGCTTTGCGCCCAAGGTAGCGGTGGGGCCTGGGGGAGCGGCTTTCTTCTTGGTGCGGCATTTCTACTGATGGCCTGCTTTTTCCCGCGGATGGCCTTGGCCGCGTGGATGCTCTCGCTGCCGCTGACGGTTGCAGCCGAAGAGCGAATATGCGGGACGCGCTGGCTCGAGCAGCACCGCGCGTCTTTCCCCGCGCCAGCCCCCAAGGCAGTCGGCGCAAGTCAAGAGCTAAGCCCCATTGAGGTGGGGACTCAGCTCGCCTTTTACGTGCCGACCGAATTCGTACTCAAATCGGCCACTTGCCGCTACAAGGGGACGCACTGCTACATCTTCGTCGAAGAAAGTCAGTGGGACATCATCGCGGCCCAGCCAGATGTGGATAAGCTGGGTGCGCTTTTTGACGCGGCGACTCCGGCTGATTCCGAGCGCGGAGTATTTGAAATAGCGGTCGATGCCTTTGGCGAGCCTGCCGATGAGGACGGCGATCCCCGCATTTTCATTCTGATTTTGGACCTGCCCAGCAACATAGTCGGATTTTTCGATGGTGCGCTGTACGAGCGGGCGCAGCCCGAACTCCGACGCGATACGATTTACCTGGACGCGAACAAGCTGGCCTTTAGCGCCTATCTCGCCTACGCGACCTTAGCGCACGAATTCCAGCATCTAATTCATTGGGGCCGCGATTCAGACGAAGAGAGATGGATCGACGAAGGGCTTTCTGGGTACGCCGAGGAGCTAGTCGGTTTCCCCGAGGCCGATCCGAGCATGGTGCCGAGTTTTCTCGCGGATCCCAGTATCAATCTAACGCACTTTGTGTTTGATTCAGCAAATTACGGCAAGACCTATTTGTTTGCCTCGTTTTTGGCCGAGCGCTATGGCTCGGGGCTGATTCGCCAAATCGTCGCCGAGCCGCGCAACGGCATTTCGGGCATTGACGACGCGTTCAAGAACCAAAACTGGGTTGAGGATTACGCGGGTGCTTGGCGTTTGTGGATTGCGGCTAACTACGCGGGTGGGTACGAGGCCCTGCGCGGCCGCCGCGTCGCCGCAGTTGCAGCGCCTGATGTGCCTTTCGCAGAACTGGCCGGCGAGGTCGGCAGCCAATGGGGTGCAGCCAATGTAGTTATTCGCTCGGAGGGGGATGTAGTCGTTGATTTCGCTGGCGCGGCCGAAGGGGACTATGCTGCGTGGGTGTACGCCATGCGCGACCAGCGCGGCGAGCTTATAGCGATGGAACTTAGCGCGGACAACACAGGGCAGGTGCAGGTCGCGGATGTAGATAGCGCGGCGGTCATCGTCGGCAGGGCTTCGCCGACGGGTGGTGATTTTGTCCTCGCGGCTCGGTATTTTACGCCCACAGTCGTAGCGATGCAAATAGAGGAACGGACCGGGGCTAATGACTTGGCACCGGCTTATCCGAATCCGGCCAACAGCGCGGTGAATCTGCCCTTTCGCTTGGCAAGAGAAGCGGATGTCGAACTGGCGATATACAATGCCTTGGGCCAGCGCGCGACCCTTTTGGTGGCGGAGCGGCTCGCGGCCGGGGAGCACTTGGCGCGCTGGGGCGGTGAGCGCGCGGCTAGTGGGGCGTATTGGGCCGTGCTGAAGGTCGGTGGGGAAACGCGGACGCGCCGGTTGATGTTGGTCCGGTGAAGGCTGGACTAACCCTAGGAATGTCTAGCGCCTGACGATCTGCGAATTCAGGGGCTTCAGTCCTCCAACGCGAGGATGCCAATATCGCGAGTGTGGGCGTCGCAGTACCACAAGACGCCTTGGTGCGCGGTCAATCCGTGGACCTCATCTGGGGCAGTCACCCGAATGACGTCATAGACGCGCCCGTCCTTGGTGTCGAGCAGACTAACGGTGCCGGCTGAGGTGTCGGCCACCCACAGCCTGCCGTCGGGCCCCCAAGCGATGCCGTGGTTGCGAAAACCGGGGGTGCGAAATTGATGTTCTTCTTCCCAAGTGTCGGGGTTCATGACGTGGACCATTTGGGAAGGCGGAGAGGCCACGTATAGCTTGCCGTCTTTCCATTCTAGGCCGTGGGAACCGGTGGGGCGCGCGTTTGCGATACCCTCCCGGGGCGCTGTGATGCCGGCACCGGGCGAATCGTATTTGGCGATGGTGCGGCCGGTTTCTAGTTCTAGTTTGGCGATCTTGAGTTCATAAGTAGAGGCGATCCACAGACATCCGTCTCCTAGGGTAATGCCGCTGGAGTGGGCCGTATCGGTCTGGGCTGCGAACAAGGTTTCGCCGGTTTCATAATCCAACTTGTACACTTTGTGATCGACTTGGTCGATAACCCACAGGCCGTCGGGGGCGGCTTGGATGCCGTTCGGCTGTGGTCCAGGGCACAAGAATCGCTTGTCCACCTTGGCAATATTTGAAGCCATTGCGTTTGTCCTCCATTAAAAAAAGTGCGTACTAACGGTCGAGTGGTGTGGCGATGATGTTGTCAATCAGCCGGACGTTGGACAGGCGCACGGCGAGAGCGATGACGACCGGGCCGGTGATATGAGCCACTTCTTCGAGCGTGTCCGGGTGCGCGATAGAAATGTAGTCAATGGACGCGTCGAGTGCGCGCTCGATGTGCGCCCGCATCTCGGCGACGATCCGACTGGCGTCGCGTTCGCCCTGTTCGATTTTTTCCTGGCCCATTGTGAGTGCTTCGTAGAGGGCCGATGCGCGCTGTCGCTCTTCTGCGCTGAGAAGAACGTTGCGCGAACTCATGGCCAAGCCATCTGCTTCGCGCACGGTGGGAGCAACCTCGACGCGCAAATCCAAGTTCAAATCGCGCACTAGGCGACGAATGACAGCCGCCTGCTGGTAGTCTTTTTGGCCGAAGACGGCTAGGTGCGGTTTGACGGCGGTGAATAGCTTGGTCACTACGGTGGTGACGCCGCGAAAATGCCCGGGGCGGAAGGGGCCGCACAAGCCCTTGGTTAGCTCTTCGACTTCGACGAAGGTCGAGAAGTCAGGGGGATAGAATTCCACTGTCTGTGGGTGAAAGACTGTATCGACTCCTCGGCGGGACAGTAGGTCGAGGTCGCGCTCCATGTCGCGCGGATAGATGGCGAAGTCTTCTTTCGGACCGAATTGCAGTGGATTGACGAAAATGCTGACGACCGTGCGGTCCGCGGCTTTGAGGCTGTGATCGACTAAGCTGAGGTGTCCCTCGTGCAAAAAACCCATCGTCGGCACTAGTCCAACGCATAGGTCCGTGCCGCGCCAAGCGTCGGATTGAGCCTGCATTTCCGCGACCGTATGTATGCGTTTCATGGGATGGCGGGAAGGGCGAGGGGGCCGACGTCCTTAGCTTCGCGACCGTTGAGTGCGGCTAGATACGCAGCAAATGGCCGGCCGGTGACCGGATGACTAAGGCGCGGGGCGATTTCGCAAAGGGGCACCAGCACAAAGCTGCGCTCGTGCATGTGCGGGTGCGGCAGGGTCAGATCGGCGCTTTCGACGACGTGCTCGCCGTATAGCAACAGGTCGAGGTCGAGGGTGCGCGGCCCCCAGTGAATACGGCGTTGTCGCTGGTGTCTTTTTTCGGCAGCGAGCAGGGCGGCTAACAGCGGTTCGGGAGCGAGCGAGGTTTCTATGGCAAAAACGGCGTTGAGGAAATCCGGTTGCGCGATCGGTCCCAGCGGCCGGGTTTCGTAGGCTCGGGAGGCGGCCGCGAGACGCGTGCCAGGGAGCGCGGCGACTTCTCTGAGTCCGGCTTCGAGGTACGCGCGGCGATCGCCGAGGTTGCTGCCGATGGCTATATAGGCTCGCTCAGGCATAGGACCGGCGTATTTCGACTTCGATGCCGTCAAAGTGCGCGGCGACCGGAGGATTGGGTTTGCGCACGCGGACGACGAGTTCGACCGGGGCGCAGTGGGTGCCGACCTTCTCGGCGATGCGCTCGGCGAGGGCTTCGACCAATTTGCAGGGCTCGCCGGTAACTACATCGGCTACCAGCGCGTACACCTCTGGATAGTTGATCGCCGCATCTATGTCGTCGCTGCGCCCTGCTTGGCGAAAATCGCCGTAGAGTTCGACATCGACTTCGTAGTGCTGGCCGAGTGCGGTCTCTTCGGGGAAAAGTCCGTGATAGGCAAAAAAGCGCATGTTGCGCAGGCGAAGGGCGTCGTTGGGCATGGCAAGGGCTTCAGGCGCGACCCAATGCCCGATAGGCGATGTCGCGGCGGCAATAGGCGTTGGCAAAGGCGATCTGATCTACTGCTGAGTAGGCTTTGGCGACGGCGGCTTGGAGATCGGCGTCCGCGGCCGTCACGCCGAGCACTCGGCCGCCATCCGTAATGAAGCGGCCCTCGCGCTGGGCGGTGCCAGCGTGAAAGACGACGAGGTCGTCGCGGTCGGCAAAAGCCTCCAAGCCGCGGATCTCAAAGCCCTTCTCATAAGTTTGCGGATAGCCGTCCGAGGCCATGACCACGCAGACGGCCGCTCCGGGCGCGCATTCGACTTGCACCTGGTCTAGGCGACCGTCACAGGCGGCGGTGAGCAAGTCGACGAGGTCGGTTTTGAGCAGGGGCATGAGGATCTGGCATTCGGGATCGCCGAAGCGGGCGTTGAACTCTACCACTTTAACGCCGGCGTCGGTGCACATCAGCCCGCAGTAAAGCACGCCTTGGTACGGAGTGCCCAGCCGGCGCATTTCGGCGAGCACGGGTCGGATGATGCGCTCTTCGGCCTCGCGCACTAGGGGCGGCGTCATCACCGGTGCTGGAGCGTAGGCCCCCATGCCGCCGGTGTTGGGGCCTTTGTCGCCGTCGTAGATGGGTTTGTGGTCTTGGGCGGGCGTCAGGGTGATAAAATGTTCGCCGTCGCAGATTGCAAAGAGCGAGGCTTCCTCGCCGGTCATGTATTCTTCGACGACGATGTGGTGTCCGGCCCCGCCTAAAACATCTTCGTCGAGCATTTCGCGTGCTGCTGCGAGGGCTTGATCTACGCTCTGGCAGACGACCGCGCCCTTGCCGGCGGCTAGGCCGCTGGCTTTGACCACGATCGGGGCACCCTGCTCGCGGATATAGGTGCTGGCGGCTTGGCTATCGGTGAAGCTCTGATGTCGGGCAGTGGGGACGCCGATGCGCTCCATCAGGTCTTTGGCGAAAACCTTGCTGCTTTCGATGCGGGCGGCGGCTTCCGTGGGGCCGAAAATCGCCAGCCCACTGGTGCGGAAGCGATCGACAATGCCGCCGGCTAGGGCGTCGTCTGGACCGACGACGGTCAGCCCGATTTGCTGTTCGTGGGCAAAGGCGACTAGACGCTCGATTTCGCCGACGAGTTTTTCGCGTTCGGCCACGGGGGTATCGACGCGGATATCGACGCATTCAGCGAGGGAGGCCATGCCGGGGTTGCCGGGGGCGACGTAGAGTTTGTCGATGCGCTGACTCTGTGCCAGCTTCCACACGAGGGCGTGTTCGCGCCCCCCTTTGCCGACGACTAGGACATTCATTGGTTTAGCGTTCCTTTCTGAGACTTAGAGATAACCAAATTCCCGCAAATCGCGCTCTTTGTTGCGCCAGTCTGGGCGGACTTTTACCCACAGTTCTACATAGACAGGCTCGTCGAGTAGTTCCTCCAGAGCAGTGCGGGCTTGGCGTCCGATTGATCGCAGGCGCATTCCCTTCTTGCCGATGACGATGCCCTTTTGGCTTTCGCGCCCGATGTAGATAATGGCGCGAATGTAGGTCTTGTGGCCCGGGCGCTGGCGGAATTCCTCGATGTGGATGTTGATGGCGTAAGGTAGCTCGTCCTCAAGGTGCTCAAAAGCTACCTCGCGGATGCGTTCAGCGGCAAAAAACCGCTCGGGCTGTTCGGCCACCATATCGTCTGGATAGAGCTTGGGGCCGCAGGGTAGTTGGGCCTCTAGGCACGATAGCAGTTTGCCGAGTCCGTCGCCGCGCAAAGCTGAGACCGGGATCGGGCTTGCGATGCCGAACTCGTCGGCGATGCTTTTTTGCAGGGCGTCTAGCTGGGTGGGTTGTACTAGGTCGATCTTGTTGAGCACGGCCAAGACTGGTGCTCGCGCACGCTCTAGAAAGTGCTTCACCAACGCGCTGCGGTCTTTGGGGCGGGAGGCGTCGAACAGCAGCAAGACTAGGTCGGCTTGGCGGGCGGCTTGGTCGATTTGGTGGGCCATGGTCTCGTGCAGCTTGTAGGAGGACTCTAACAGGCCAGGCGTGTCCAAGAAAATTATCTGGCTCTGTGGACGAGTGAGGATACCGAGGATGCGGCTGCGAGTCGTCTGCGGTTTGGCGGTGACGATGGAGAGCCGTTGGCCCAAGAAGGCGTTGAAGAGGGTGGATTTACCCGCGTTGGGACGACCGGCCAAGGCCACGTAGCCGACGCGAGGTTGCTCAGAAGCGGAAGCTGGCGGACAACTGGTAGGTTGCTTCGAGCGCATCGTGCTGCAAATAGGCGAGGTCGAGGTCGAGGCTGCGGTGGGGGGTAAGCCCTAGCCCAAAGGCTTGGCGGCCTTCCTCCAATCCAGCCCGCAAGGCGATGTAGCGATGGCGGTATTCTAGGCCGGCGTTGAGCGGGACGTCATCGGTTGCAGTGGATGCATCGCCGCCGGAGCGGGTGGCTAGGAGGGCGGTGGTCTGGCCCTCGGCGATGGGTATGGCGTACGCTACGCCCAAGAGCAGCGAAGGTTGGATGCGGTCGCTGCTGTCTGTATTCCAGACGATGGGCGTGGTGGTTGCGTCGCGCACGTTAGCTGCCAACGCGATTTGATGGCTCAATTGATAGCGCACGCCTAGGTCGAGGCCAAAGCCGTAGGCGTTGATGGAGGCGACTTGGCGATAAATGGCCTTGGCGCTTAGCCCGAGGGATAAGCGCGCACCGAGCCGGCGACTGCCCGACAGATACAGCGCGTAATCCGCGCTTTGTTCGGTCGAGGCGATGAGCGGACGGTTGCCAGTGCTGGGGGGCTGTAGAGGATCCGGGAGTTCGGTAAAGTGGATGTCGTCAATGCCCATGCGGACCAAGCTCAGGGCCATACCGTGCAAAAGGCGACCTGGCCGGGCAATGGCGACAAAATCGCGCTGGATGAGGCCGGAGAAGTGTTCGGAATGCGTCAGGTGAACTTGGCGACTGCTGAGGGCGGATAGACCGGCTGCATTCCAATAGCCCGCGGTGGCGTCGTCTGCGAGGGCTACATAAGCACTGCCCAAGGCCACAGAGCGGGCACCCGCGCCCAAGTCGAGGAACTCGCCGGCGTAGCGCGAGGCGGCGTGTACAGCCCCAGTCAGCAACAGGGCTAATGCAAGCGGAAGAAGACTCTTGGGCATGGGTTGTAAAAAGCTAGTGGAAGGGTGGCCGAGTGTCAAATCGGCTCACTGCATCATCTCTTGCCGGGATGGACGATTTTCAGGCTATGAGGACGATTTGCAGATCCATGACGTTGGTACCCGTAGGCCCCGTGATGACGAGGTCGTCCAACGCTGCGAAGAAGGGATAGGAGTCGTGGCGGTCGAGAAAGGCACGGGCGTCGAGACCTTGAGCGCGGGCGCGGCTCAAGGTCTGGCCGTCGGCTAAGGCACCGGCGGCATCGGTGGGGCCGTCGGTGCCGTCTGTGCCGCCAGAGAGCAGAGTGATGGCGGCCCAACCGTCGAGTTGGAGGGATGCGGCTAAGGCCAATTCTTGGTTGCGTCCGCCCTTGCCGTTGTTGCGCAGAGTGACGGTCGTCTCGCCGCCGGCGATGAGACAGGCGGGCCGAGCGATGGGACGGTTGGTCTCTGCGGTTTCTTGGGCGATGGAAACCAATGCGGCCGCGGCGTGGCGCGCCTCGCCCTGTAAGCGGCTGGTGAGGACGCACACCTCGTAGCCGAGCGCGCTGGCTTTGTGCGCGGCCGCGTCGATGGCCAAGCGGCTGTTGCCAATGACCAAGCTCTCGGCGCGGGCAAAACAAGGGTCTCCAGGTTTGGGAGTCTCCGGCCGCTCGCCTTGGGTGCCAGCTTCGAGATGCTGACGGACTGGGGTGGGGAGTTGGTGGCGCAGGTCGTAGCGATCGACGATTGCTAGGCAATCGCCAAAAGTCGTGGAGTCTGGGTGGGTCGGGCCGGAGGCGATGGTGTCGAGGGGGTCGCCGATGACGTCCGAGAGCATGAGGGCGACGACGCGGGCGGGCGCGGCCGCGCGGGCGAGAAGTCCGCCCTTGATGGCCGAAAGGTGTTTGCGCAGGGCGTTGATTTCGTCGATGGTCGCACCGCAGGCGAGCAGGAGGCGGGTGGTTTCTTGCTTTTCTGCGAGGGTCAGGCTCTCGGCTGGGGCGGGCAGCAGAGCAGAGCCGCCGCCGGAGAAGAGGCCGAGGACCAGCGCGTCGGGATCCAAGTCTGCTAGCAGCGCAAGCTGACGGCGGGCACCAGCCACGCCTGCTTCGTCTGGGACGGGATGCCCGGCTTCAAAGGTCTCGACCCGCGCCAATGGCAGCGCATGGCCGTACTTAGTGTTGATGGCCCCGCAGTCAATGCGGTCGCCGAGGATCGCTTCGGTGGCCTCAGCCATGGCTGAGGTGGCCTTGCCGGCACCGACTAGGCGCAGGCTGGAAATGGTATCGAGGGAAAAGCGGAGCGAGCCACAGCGCAACTCATCGCCTGTGACCGCGAGGGCTTGGTGGACGCAACGGCCGGGATCGGCAGCAGCGACCCCGGCGTCAAAAATGGCGTGCGCGTGGGCGCGCCGCAAAGCAGCATCCACCGAAGCGCACCTAGAAACGGCGCATGAGGCCCACAACTTTGCCGGCGATGCTGAACTCGTCGGCGTCGGACGGGACGACGATGGGGTCGAACGCCTCGTTTTCAGGCAGGAGCCGGATGCCGTCGGGGTCGGGAGCATAGCGCTTGACCGTGGCCTCGTCGCCGAGCAGCGCGACGACGATATCTCCGCGCTCGGCGCGGTCTTGCTGGCGGGCGATGACGATGTCGCCATCGAGAATCCCGGCGTTGCACATACTCTCGCCGTGGATGCGCAGCGCGAAGACATCGCCCGAAGCGGGGACGAGCGATGTATCGACATTGAGCGTGTTCTCGATGTTTTCTTCGGCGAGGATGGGAGTGCCCGCGGCGACCCTGCCAACGAGGGGCACTTCGCGCAGGTCCGCGGAAAGGGAGGCGGGCCTGACGAAATCGACGAGTTCTATGCCCCGGGAGCGGCGCGCCCGGCGGCGGATGTAGCCTTTTTTCTCCAGGGTCTCCAGGGTGGTGCGCACGCCATTGGTGGAGTTGATGTCAAAGACGTCCATGATCTCGCGGATCGTGGGAGGGCCTCCGGAGCGAATTGCATCGGCGATGAAGTCGTAAATCGCCTGTTGGCGCTTGGTTAGGGGTTTGGGCATGAGTATACCTCCATAACTGGGGGAGGAAAGGTGAAAGCAAACCTGAAAATATATATACTGCACATTAGTTCATTTGTCAAGGGGCACCTCTTCGTCTAATTTGCCCTCCTTATTACTTGTTTAGGGGAATTTTCTGTTTTCGCGCGACGGGAACGAAGGCTATGGAAGCCATAGTCGCCAGTGTGCGGCAAGTGCTACAGGAAGCGGGCTTGGAGGCCGATGCTAGCTTAGTCGTCGCTGCGTCGGGTGGCGTCGATTCGACTGTGCTGCTCGATGTTTTAGATGGCCTAGGATACCGGTTGCACGTGGCGCACTTGGACCACGCGCTGCGGCCGGATTCGGCGGACGATGGCCGTTTTGTCGCCGATGAGGCGCAACGGCGTGGGTTGCCCTGTTCGGTAGAGCGGCGCGACGTGGGGGAGTACGCCCGAACCGAGGGTTTGTCGCTGGAGGAAGCGGGCCGACGGCAGCGCTACGCCTTTCTCGACCAAGTCGCCGACCGGGCCGGGGCCGAGTTCATCGCCTTGGGGCACCACGCCGACGATCAGGCCGAGACCGTGATCTTGCGCCTGTTGCGCGGTAGCGGTGCCACTGGCTTAGGAGGGATGGAGATTGCGCGAGAGGGACGCTATCTGCGGCCGCTGCTGCGCGTGCGGCGTGCTGAGATCGAACAATACGCGCGCCAGCGGGCTTGCGCTACCGAGAGGATCTCTCCAACCGCGACCCGCGCTTTTTGCGCAATCGGGTGCGCGGGGAACTAATGCCCTTGCTCAAGAGCTATAATCCTAACATCGCCGAGGTTCTAAATCGCACGGCCGCGCTGCTCAAGGCCGAGGACGACTTGCTTGCGAAGTTAACCCAAGAGGCTTTAGATACAGTGGTTTGTGAGCGTTGTGACGACAAGGTGGCCCTTGATAGTACTAGGCTTCTCTCTTATCATATAGCCATGCAAAGGCGCGTGCTGCGCGCCGCGCTCCAGGGCCTCGCCGCCGCGGATGGCCCTTTTGATTTTGCCCGCGTCGAGCAAGTGCGGGGCTGGATTGGGGCCGGAGACAAGCGCCTGCGGGTGTTGGGTGCTGGGCTGAGAGGTCAAAGCTGTGGTACGCGCTATATCCTGCGTCGCGGTCAGCGGCCGCCGGTCGCAGGCGGCTTCGACATACCCGGTGCGCTCGTGTTGAGAGAGCACGGCGTAAAAATCCGCGTCCAAGTCGTCTCGCCGGAGCACTTTGACAAGTCCCAGCTAGGAGGCGCGCAGGTGGCTTTAGACGCGGATCGCCTCGGCGCGTGGGTGCAAGTGCGCAGCCTGCGGCCGGGCGATCGCTTCCAGCCGCTGGGCATGGAAGGGCACAAAAAACTGAGTGACTTTCTCATCGACGCCAAGTGGCCGAAAATCTCGCGCGACGAAGTGTTGGTGCTGACCCAGGGAGAGGAAATAGCTTGGGTCGCGCCCCTGCGTTCTAGTCATGCCTTCAGAATAAAATCCACTACGCGCCGCATCGCCTTGTGCACGCTGAGGCATTGGGACGGCGATTGACCTAGAGCATCTGTCATGGAGGGACGAAAAAAGCAATCCCAGGAGGAGCGCCCCACGCGCTTTAGGGACGACCGCGGGCTGAATCGCCAAGAGGACGACGGCGAAGACAGGCCGCGCCGCTGGCGCCGCCCTTCGCGGACCCAAGCGTTTTGGCTCTTCTTTGTGTTGGTGATGATCTTCACCGCCAAGTTCTTTGGCAGCAACCCCCCCGATCCTCAGCTCGTCTCCTATAAGGAATACCGCCAATACTTGGAAGATGGCCGCATCGCCGAGGCCATCATAGTCGGTGAGCGCGAGTTCAAGGGAGTCTTACACGATGGGACTCGTTTTATGGTCAACTTGGGTCCAATAGACTCAGAGACCAAGCGCGAGTGGGGGGAACAAGGGGTCGATTTTCGCTTTGAGGAAGAACCCTTCCGCTGGTACAATTTCCTCTTCAGCTTTTTGCCGTGGCTGCTGTTTATCGCCTTCTGGATATTCATGTTGCGACAGATGCAGGGGGGTGCGCGCGGGCTGTTTTCCTTTGGCAAGAGCCGGGCCAAGCTCCTGATGGAGGATAAGCAAAAAACGACCTTTGCCGACGTGGCTGGGGCCGACGAGGCCAAGAAGGAGTTGGAGGAGATCATTGAATTTCTCAAGGATCCCCACCGGTTTCAGCGCCTCGGCGGGCGGATTCCCAAAGGCGTTTTAATGGTCGGGCCGCCGGGCACGGGCAAGACGCACTTGGCGCGCGCAGTGGCCGGCGAAGCAGGCGTGCCCTTCTTTTCGATTAGTGGCTCGGATTTCGTCGAGATGTTTGTCGGCGTCGGAGCTTCGCGCGTGCGCGACCTCTTTGAACAGGGCAAGGCCAATGCCCCGTGCTTAATCTTCGTCGATGAGATTGACGCGGTGGGCCGCCATCGAGGCGCGGGCATTGGCGGCGGCCACGACGAGCGCGAGCAGACCCTCAACCAGCTTCTAGTGGAAATGGACGGCTTTGAGTCCAATGATGGCGTCATTCTCATCGCCGCGACCAATCGCCCGGACGTACTCGATCCAGCGCTGTTGCGGCCCGGCCGCTTCGACCGCCGAGTGGTGGTTGACCTGCCCGACGTCAGAGGTCGGGAGGGCGTACTCAAAGTCCACGTGCGCAAGGTGCCGCTGGATCCGAATGTCGATTTGCAAAAGGTTGCACAGGGCACGCCAGGGCTTTCCGGAGCCGATTTGGAAAATTTGGTCAACGAAGCTGCCTTGCTGGCCTCGCGGCGCGATCGCAAGACCGTTGACATGGGCGACTTTGAGGCGGCCAAAGACAAGGTGATGCTCGGGGCCGAGCGCCGCAGCATGGTCCTGACCAAAGAGGATCAGCGGCTTTCGGCATACCACGAAGCGGGCCACGCCTTGGTCGCCAAGAGCCTCAAAGGCGGCCCAGCCATTGGCAAGGCCACCATCATCCCGCGCGGGCAGGCCATGGGGATGGTTTCCTTTCTGGCCGACGAGCGGCGTTCGCTGACTGAGACGCGGCTAAAGGCGCATTTGGCCACGGCGCTGGGCGGTTGCGCAGCCGAGAAATTGATCTTTGCCGAGCGCTCGACTGGAGCCCAAGGCGACTACCAGCAAGTGACGCGCTTGGCTCGTTCGATGGTCTGCGATTGGGGTATGAACGAAGAGCTTGGTCCTCTCTCATTGGGCGGCGGTGACGACGAGGTCTTCCTCGGCAAGGAATTCACCCGCAGCCGACACTTGAGCGAGGAGACGGCCCAAGCTGTCGATCGCGAGATCCGCAAACTGGTGGTGGAGGCCGAGGAAACGGCGCTGAGCATCCTCGGGGAAAAGGAGGACAAGCTCCACTCCTTGGCCCGCGCCCTCCTCGCGTATGAGGTGCTCGACGACGCGGAGATCGACCAAGTCTTGGCTGGAGAGCCTCTCGCTCGCGACCCGGTACGCGCTTTGAGCGACGAGGATGAGGCGTGATTTGGGAGTTGGGAGATCGCACTCTCCACTTTGGTGACCAAGTACAGATCATGGGCGTCCTTAATGCGACGCCCGATTCGTTTTACGACGGGGGTCGCTACTGCGAGCCGCAGGCTGCGGTGGAGCGAGGCTTGGAGATGGTGGAGGAAGGGGCGGCAATCGTCGATATTGGTGGTGAATCGTCGCGGCCGCCGACGTACGGGGTCGCCGAGGAGGTCTCGGTCACCGAGGAATGCGCCCGGGTTCTTCCGGTCGTCGAGGGCCTCCGTCGCCAGAGCGATGTGCCCATTTCGGTTGACACGGTCAAGGCCGAAGTGGCGCGCCGAGCCCTTGAGGTGGGGGCCGATATTATCAACGACATTAGCGCCCTGCGGCACGATCCGGCCATGGCCGAGGTCGCCGCAGGGGCCAAGACCCCCGTGATACTGATGCACCGCCGGGGCACGGCGGTTACTATGCAGCAGAATACTCACTACGATGATTTGCTCGGGACGGTGTACGCCTTTCTACAAGAGCGCGTACGCGTTGCCCATGCCCAAGGCGTCGAGCGCGTGGCCGTGGACCCGGGCTTGGGATTCGGCAAGTCGCGGGAGGGCAACCTCGCCTTGTTGGGGATGCTAGAGCGCTTCTTGGACTTAGAGTGTCCATTAGTAGTGGGTGCTTCGCGCAAGTCCTTTATATGGAAGACGCTCGGGCTCTCGGCCGCCGAGAGCTTGGAGGGCAGCTTGGCGGCGGCGGCTCTGGCGGCTCGGGCCGGCGTCCACGTACTGCGAGTCCACGACGTGGCCGAGACGCTACGGACCGTCCGCTTAGTCGAAGCCGTGCAGGGCCAAGTACCGTGCTAAAAGACCCGGTCCTGTTCCACCTCTTCGGCTTTCTGCCCGTCTCGCTGACCTCCGTAGTGGATATCCTGCTGGTGGCCTTTATCTTTTTTCGCTTGCTCTCCCTGATCAAGGAAACCCGAGCCGCGCACATGGTCGCCGGGCTGCTGCTAATGGTGATCGTGGCCTTGGCTGCGCCTTGGCTCAAGATGAGCGCCCTGTCTTGGCTTTTGGAGCAGGCGCGCTCTATCTTGTTGATTCTGCTGGTCATCCTCTTCCAGCCCGAGTTGCGACGGCTCCTCCAAGTCTTGGGACAGACCCCGGCGTTCCGCTGGTTTTACAAGGCCGAGACGTCACGGGTCATTGACGAGGTTGTCAGCGGAGTGGGGCGCTTGGCCGACTTGGGGTACGGGGCGCTGATCGTGCTGGTGCGCCAAGTCCAGATTAGGCAGATCATTGACACCGGCGTGCCCTTGAACTCGGAGGTGTCGGACGATTTGCTGGCCACAATCTTCAGCCCGCGAACCCCGCTGCACGACCGAGCCGTCGTCATCCAGGGCGAACGCTTGGTAGCGGCCCGCTGTACCTTGCCTCTGCCCGAAGAGGTCGAAGACCAGCGGTTGGGAACCCGCCATCGGGCGGCATTGGGTCTATCGCAGGAATCGGACGCGGTAGTTATCGTCGTCTCCGAGGAGAACAGCACCATTTCGCTGGCCATTGGTGGAGTTTTTTGGCGGGGATTGGACCGTCGGCAACTCAAGCTGCGCCTGCAAGAGCAGATGGCCTAGGGCCGAGCGTAGCGCGGTTGCACTTTGCTTGACACAGTTCCGGCAGTACTCTAATTTGAAATTTTTATTTCAATTAAATAATAAAAATTATGAGAAATAAACAGATGCGGCAGACCCGCATACGGGAGCTGCTCTACAGAAGGACCATTGATACGCACGAAAAATTAGCCGAGGTCCTCCAGCAACAAGGCATCGAAGTCAGCCAGTCGACCTTGTCGAAAGACTTGCGCGAAATAGGTGTGGTCCGGGTGCCCCAGGCCGATGGGGGATTTCGCTATACGCTGCCCGAAGCTGGGGCCACGTTGCGCGACCTGCATATTTTAGAGCGAGAGTTGCAGGACTTCTTGGTCCAGACCGAACAGGTGATCAACATGGTGCTGGTGCGCACTGCGTCAGGACACGCCCAAAGCGTCTGCGAGGCCATTGATCGAATTGGTTGGGCTGAGGTCGCGGGCACGCTTGCCGGTGAAAACACGATCTTTATCGTCACTCGTTCCGAGCAAGACGCGGCGAAGTTAGTCGATAAGATCAACGCGGTGTGCGGCGAGGAGAACTGATGAACGCCGAAGTCTTGCAGGACTTGCAAGTCCAGATCGACAAAGCTGAGACCCTGATAGAGGCTCTGCCTTACCTACAGGAATTCCGCGGCAAAGTGATGGTCGTCAAATACGGCGGTAGCACTATGGGCAGCGGGGATACTGTGTACAAGGACATCGTCTTCATGCAGGCGGTCGGCATCTGTCCGGTCGTGGTCCACGGCGGTGGCCCAGCCATCACCCGCCGCCTGCAAGAGTTGGGCATTGAGAGTCAGCGCGTAAATGGGCTGCGGGTGACGGATGCGGCGACGATGAAGGTGGTCGAGGATGTGCTCTTTGGCGAGGTCAACGCTCGGATCGTCCGCGAGATTGGCGTGCTAGACGGGCGGGCCTTGGGCGTCTCGGCCAAGGATGCCGGGATCATGCAGGTGCGCAAGCACTGGGTTCAAACCGACGGTGGAGCCATGGATATCGGCTATGTCGGCGATGTCGAGCACGTGGATACCGCGCCTTTGTTGGACTTGATAGACAAGGGCATGATCCCGGTGGTTGCGCCGATTGGCCGCGGTCCGGAGAGCGAGAGCTTCAATGTCAATGCCGATACGGCGGCTGGGGAAATCGCCGCCGCTCTACACGCTGAGAAATTAGTTTTTTTAACGGACGTACAGGGCATTATGCGCGATCTCGCAGATGATTCGTCCCTGCTATCAACCGTGCACGTCTCTGAGGTGGGCGAGTTGATTGACCAAGACGTGATCTGCGGCGGAATGATTCCCAAGGTCGAAGCCTGTGTCAAGTCCGTCAAAGCCGGCGTGCGCAAAACCCACGTCATTGACGGGCGCGTGCCGCATGCGATGTTGCTTGAGTTTTACACCCGGCAGGGTATTGGCACCCAAATTGTCCAGTAGGACGACGGAGAAAACCATGAAAACCGAAGACATTATCAAGGGCGAGGCGCAATACATTTTGCAGACCTACGGCCGGCCCGAGTTCGTACTGGAGCGGGGCAATGGGGTCTATCTCTTCGATATGGACGGCAACCGCTACCTCGATTTTGTCAGCGGCTTGGCGGTCAACGCGTTGGGCTACGGCGACTACGAGGTGCTCAAGGCCATTGAGGCACAGGCCGCCAAGCTGATGCACGTGTCCAATCTCTACCACACAATCCCCTCGGTCGAGGTGGCAAAGCGGCTAGTCGAGCACTCGTTTGCCGACCGGGTGTTCTTCTGCAACAGCGGCACCGAGGCGTGGGAGGCTTCGCTCAAGTTCTGTCGCAAGTGGGGCAACACCACTTGCGACCAGCCCAAAAACCGCCTCATTGCCTTTGAAAATTCATTTCACGGGCGGACGTATGGCTCCATCTCGACGACCGGCCAGCCCAAGTATCACAAGGGGTTTGAGCCTCTGCTGCCGGGCATCGACTTCGCCCAATTCAACGATTTGGCCTCGGTGGAGTCGTTGGTTACGGATCAGACTTGTGCGATTTTGGTTGAGCCGGTGCAGGCCGAGGGTGGAATCCACGCCGCGACTGCGGAATTTCTCACCGGGCTGAGGCACCTGTGCGACGAGCGGGAGATGCTGCTGGTCTTCGACGAGATCCAAGTGGGGTGCGGGCGCTTGGGTTCGCTATGGGCCCATCAACAGTACGAGGTTGAGCCGGATATTATGACCTTGGCCAAGGCCCTCGGCGGCGGCTTGCCAATCGGCGTCGCGCTCTTGCGGCAGAAGGTGGCCGACGCCATTGAGGCTGGCGATCACGCCGCGACGTTCGGTGCCAACCCCGTGGCCTGCGCCGCGGCGACCGCGGTTTTGGACAAGCTATTGGAGCCGGGTTTTATCGACGGGGTGCGCGAAAAAGGCGAACACTTGATTGATCGCCTACAAAAGCTGCAGCAGCGCTGGCCTGAGCACATCACCGGAGTTCGCGGCAAAGGGCTAATCGCCGGCGCGGTCACCAGTCAGCCGGCCGCTGACTATCTGGCCGCCTTCCGCCAGCGCGACATCTTGGTGGCCACGGCCGGAGCTGATGTGGTGCGTTTCTTGCCGCCGCTGATCGTCGAGCGGGATCGCATCGACGAAGTAGTAGATGTATTCGACGAGATTCTGCGCCAAGGTGTCTGATGGCCGCGGTACAAACGCCTTGGGGTGGGCGGTTTCAGTCCGCGCCGGCCGAGCTGATGGAGCGCTTCAACGCCTCTATTGGCTTCGACCGCAAGCTATTGGAGGCCGATATTGCGGGCAGCGTGGCCTACGCCCGCGCCCTGCAGCGGGCCGGCGTCCTCAGTGCTGGGGAACTGGAGCAGATCGAAGCGGGGCTAAAGCAGGTGCAGGAAGAATTTTCAGCCCCGGACTGCGCGCTCCCCGACGCGCTTGAAGACATCCACATGGCGGTGGAGCAGCGGCTGACCGAGCTGATTGGGCGGGTCGGAGGCAAGCTGCACACCGGGCGCAGCCGCAACGACCAAGTCAACTTAGACGAACGGCTCTACCTGCGGGGCGCGATTGCGTCGCTCCAGGCGCAGATTCGCCATCTGCAAGGCGTGCTGCTGGCGTCGGGCGAGCGGCACGGCCGCGTGGTGCTGCCCGGCTACACTCACTTACAACAAGCCCAACCGGTACTTTTCCCCCACTATGCGTTGGCGCTGTTCTGGATGTTGGAGCGCGATCTCGGACGGCTAGGGGACACTTGGCGTCGGGCGGATTTTCTACCGTTGGGTTCTGGGGCGTTGGCTGGAAGTGCGTTTCCGCTCGACCGGACCTTTCTCGCCCGCGAACTCGGGTTCTCGCAGGTGACTCCCAATAGCCTCGACGCGGTTAGCGATCGGGATTTTCTGCTCGAGACTCTGTCCGCGCTGGCGATTCTAATGATGCACTTGAGCCGCTTCTGCGAGGATTTGATTCTCTGGTCGTCGGCCGAGTTTGGCTTTGTCGAACTCGACGATCACTTTGCCACTGGCTCTAGCATGATGCCGCAAAAGAAAAACCCGGACGCGCTGGAGTTGGTGCGTGGCAAGACCGGCCGGGTGTACGGCAGCTTGGTGGCATTGCTGACGACGATGAAAGCCGTGCCGTTGACGTACGCCAAGGATCTGCAGGAAGATAAAGAGCCGCTCTTCGATGCGCTGGAAACGTCGGCTATCTGCCTGGAGGTTTTCGCTGGTGTTTGGGAGAGCATGAAGGTGCGCGCCGAGCGGATGGAGTCCGCGGTGGATTCCACGGCCTTGGCAACGGATTTGGCCGACTATCTGGTAGGCCAAGGCATGCCTTTCCGCGAGGCCCATCGCGTCGTCGGCCGCTTGGTGCGGGACTCGCTAGAGCAAGGCCGCGCCCTCACCGACCTTAGCTTGGAAGATCTGCGCGCACACAGCGCGGATTTCGGCGAGGACGCGCTGGGCCTGCTCGATGTGCGCCACAGCTTGGCGCGCCGTAATATAGAAGGTGGCACCGGCCCGCAGGCCGTAGCCGAACAGATGGAGAAAGCACGGCAGGTATGGGCCGGGAGCTGACAGAATGTTAGTGACGATTAAAGATATCGAATTTTACGTGCGCGAGATGCGCATGCGCATGCCGTTTAAGTTCGGCAACGTGGTTGCTGATAGCCTGACTGCGCTGCACGTGGCCATGGATCTAGAGCTGAGCAATGGCCGGCGGGCACGGGGCTGGACTGCGGATATGCTGTCGCCTAGGTGGTTCGACAAGGACCCAAACAAGACGATGGCCGATGGCATCCGGGACTTGGTGGATGGAGCGCAAGCGGCCGCCACCGCTTATCGGGAGTCGGGTCGGGCTGGTGCGACCCCATTCGCAATATGGGAGGCAGGCTACGAGGCTGGTCGGACGTGGGGCCGAGAGCGGGGCACGAACGACCTGCTGGCGTCCAACGGCGCGGCCCTGATGGAACGTGCACTCATCGACGGTTTGGGGGTCGCGCTAGGGCAGCCCTATTTTGCGCTGTTACAGGACAATGTCCTTGGGTTGGCGCTGGGGAGGATTCACTCGGAGCTAGAGGGGTTGGAGCTTGCGGCAGTGCTGCCGGCGGCGCCAGTGCGCTCGCTGTACATCCGCCATACGGTCGGTCTGGTCGATCCCATCCGCACGGCCGCGATTGCGCCCGAAGAGCGGTTGAACGACGGGTTGCCGCAGTCCTTGGAAGAATGCATCCAGGGCCAGGGCCTGCGCTATTTCAAGATCAAGATCGGCGGCGACTCCACTGATGATTTCGAGCGTTTAGCAGAGATCGCCTCGCTCTTGGACGAGAGCGGTACACAGTACCACATCACGCTCGACGGCAACGAACAATACGGCGACGCGGCCGATTTGCTGGCTTTGTTGGAACGGATTGAACAGGACTTGGGGGCGTTTTACCATCGCATCCTCTATGTCGAGCAGCCCATGGACCGCGCCCTTTCCCTCAATCCCGCGCTAAAGAAAGACCTCGGGGTTTTGGCGGCGAAACGCCCCCTGCTGATCGATGAATCGGACGAATCCGTGGATTCCTTCTACCGCGCGTTGGACTTGGGGTACAGCGGCGTTTCATCCAAGTCTTGCAAAGGGTTGGTCAAGGCGCTGGTCAACAGCGCACTCGCCTGGCAGCGCACGGCCGCGGGCCGCCCCTGTTTTGTCTCAGCCGAGGATCTGACTGTGGTGCCGGTGGTGTCGCTGCACCAAGATTTGGTGCACGTGGCGGCACTGGGGATCGAGCACGTCGAGCGCAATGGGCACCACTACGTGCGGGGGCTGGACCACTTGTCGGCTGCTGAGCGGGCGTGGTGCTTTGAGCGGCACGGCGATCTGTACCGCTCCGAGGGCCAGAGCGGTTTTCTCGACATTCGCGACGGTCAGATCGCGGTCGGTTCCCTGCAGCGGTCTGGACTCGGGGTGGATGGCGCGGTCGATATTGAGGCCATGCAGCCGTTGGCGGAGATGCAGCGCTCGTGAGTGCCGTAGAAATAAGGCTTGAGGACGTGCGGTTTTACATGCGGAATGTGCATACCCGCATGCCTTTCAAATACGGCGCGGCTGTGCTGACTGCCGTGCCGATCCTCCACGTGGTGGCTCACGGTGAGCTAAAAAACGGCACTCCGGTGAAAGGGGTTGCAGCCGACATTCTCCCACCTAAGTGGTTCGATAAGGACCCGGCCAAAAGTTACGAAGACAATGTCGCCGACTTGCTGTGGGCGGCGCGTGCGGCGCGGTCGGCGTACTTGGATGCGGCGCGGTCGCCCGCGTCGTTCTTTGCCATATGGCAAGCCGGTTATGCGCAGACGGTATCCGCTGGCGACGCGCACGGCCTGAATCGGTTGACGGCCGTCCACGGCAGTACGCTGATGGAGCGCGCCCTGATCGACTCGGTGGGGTGCGGTGTGGGCGCGAGTTACTTTGAGTCGCTCAAGGCCAATCTCCTAGGCTTGGATCTGGGAGCGATTCACCCCGAACTGCAAGGGGTAGATCCCTGCCAAGTGATAGGGGCTGCGCCGCTGGCGCATTTGCACGTGCGGCACACGGTGGGATTGGCCGATCCGATTGTCCCAAGCGACATTGCGCCCGAGGAGCGGTTAGACGATGGGTTGCCGCAGTCGCTGGCCGATTGCGTCGAGCGCCAAGGGTTGACGTATTTCAAAGTCAAGGTAAACGGCGATTTGGAAGCCGACTTGGCGCGGTTGGCTGCGATTGCCGAGCTGTTGGACGGGCGCGCCGCCGAGTACAAGGTCACGCTCGACGGCAACGAGCAATACCGTGAAATGGACGCGCTCATTGGCTTGATCGAGGCCCTTGCAGCCGAGCAGCCGCGTTTGTACGAGCGCATCCTCTACGTCGAGCAGCCCCTAGAGCGAAGCGTGGCTTTGGATGCTGCACTGGAACCGGGCATCCGGGCCGCGGCTGCGCGTCGTCCCTTGCTCATCGACGAGTCGGACGATGCGCAGGACACCTTCCGTCAGGCTTTGGCGCTGGGATACAAGGGCGTTTCGTCCAAAGCGTGCAAAGGGCTGGTCAAGGCGCTGGCCAATCTGGCGTTGGCGCGGCAGTGGGAGGGTTGTTTTCTCTCGGGCGAGGACCTGATGAACCTGCCGGTGGTGCCCCTGCACCAAGATTTGGCGCACGTGGCGGCCTTGGGGATCGGGCACGTTGAACGCAACGGACACCACTACGTGCGGGGGTTGGATCACTTGACCGCAGACGAGCAGGCGGCCTGCTTGGCCACGCACGGACAACTCTATCGGGAGATGGACAGTGGGTTGGTGGCCTTGGATGTGCGAGAGGGAAAGATCGAGGTGGGGTCGCTGCAAGTGGCGGGTTTGGGCGTGGGTATGCCAGTGGCTGTGGATGAGATGGTGGAATTGGAGGAATGGGAATTTGCGTCGTTGGCCTGAGCTAGGAGATGGCTATGTTGGACGATTTTTCCCTAGAAGCGCTCGTCTCTTATGCGGAGGCGCACCCGGTCATTGCCACCTTGTTGCTATTGGTGGCGATGGTATTGCTAGGCAGCTTGCTGCGCAAGGTTTTCAAGGTCGCGGTGGTGTGCGCGATTGTTTTGCTGGTCGGCCTGTACTTTACCCAAGGTGACGACCCAGATTGGTGGAAACGGGTCGAAGCGATCGGCAGCGAGGTTGTGGCGTGGGGCGAGGCGTTGCTGGAAAAGGCCGATGAGATCTTTGAGAAAGGTAAGCAGCAACTAGAAGGGAATTAGGCTACCCCGGCCTCTTTTAGTTGCGCGATAAAGGCCGCTTCGTCGAGCACTTCGACATTGAGTTCCTTCGCTTTTGCCAGTTTGGACCCTGCTTTTTCGCCTGCTATGAGCAGGTCGGTTTTCTTGCTGACGCTGGACGTGGTCTTGCCCCCCAAGCGCTCGATCAGCGCGGCCGCCTCGTCGCGGCTGTAGCCCGACAGGGTGCCGGTGATGACTACGGTTTTGCCGTTAAAATGTGACGCCGGCGCGGCTTCTTCTTCCGCTTCCATCTCGAACTGCAATCCGGCTTGGTCGAGCTTGTAGAGTACGCGATCGAGGGCGGGAAGATCGGGGAGGCTGGCGTAAAGGCTGCGGGCGATGGTCGGGCCGATCTCGTGAGTGTCTTCCAAGTCTTCGACGCTGGCCCTGCATAGAGCGTCGAGGCTGCCAAATTCCTGCGCCAAGGTACGGGCTACGGTCGCGCCCACGTGGCGAATGCCGAGGGCGAAGAGCACCCGGTCGAAGGGCTGCTTCGTGCTGCGGTCGAGGCCGTCGAGGAGGTTTTGCGCCGACTTTTCGCCCATTCGCTCTAAGGCACCAAGGGATTCTACGTCGAGTTCGTAGAGGTCGCTCAAATCCTTTACCAACCCCTGCTCTACCAATTGTTCGACTACAGCTGGCCCCAAACCCTCGATGTCCATGGCGTTGCGCGAGGCAAAGTGTTCGAGGCGACGGCGCAGTTGGGCTGGGCAGGTGGGATTGTCGCAGCGCGCGACGGCTTCTTCGGCGTCGCGGGTGAGTGGTCCTCTACACGAGGGGCATTGGTTGGGGAAGGCATACTCTGCGGAGTCGTCGGGCCGTTCGTTGCGATCTATCCCGACGACTTTGGGGATCACGTCGCCGCCCTTTTCGATGAGCACGGTGTCGCCGATGCGAATATCCTTGCGGCGGATTTCGTCCGCGTTGTGGAGGCTAGCCCGGGCAATGGTCGAGCCAGCCAAAGACACGGGTTCTAAAAAGGCCACTGGAGTCACAGCGCCCGTGCGTCCGACTTGCAGATGGATATCGAGAAGCCGAGTGCGGGCTTGATGGGCCGGGAACTTATAGGCCATGGCCGAGCGCGGGCTTTTGGCCGTGTATCCTAGCCGCTCCTGCTGACTGAGGCTGTCGACCTTGATGACCACTCCATCGATTTCGTAGGGGAGCGCGGTACGAGTGGCGGTGTAGTGGTCGTAGTGGTCGAACACGTCTGCCAGCGCAGCGCAGCGCTGGTGCTCGGGGACCATTAGGCCCCAGTCACGGAGTGTTGCAAGGCACTCGCTGTGGCGCGTCTGGCCGCCATCTTCCGCGTGTATCCAATAGGCGAAAAAGCGCAGGTTGCGCTTGGCCACTAGGTTGGGGTTTTGCAGCTTGAGCGAGCCGGCTGTGGAGTTACGCGGGTTGGCAAAAAGCGGCTCGTCGTCGGCTGTGCGCTGGGCGTTGAGCTGGGCGAAGTCGCTGCTTTCCATATAGACTTCGCCGCGGATTTCGCAATCGATTCCCGGCTGCCGCAGCCGGAGGGGAATGGTGGGGATGGTGCGGGCGTTGGCGGTGATTTCGTCGCCTTGGACGCCGTCGCCGCGGGTGACGGCGCGCACGAGTAGGCTGTCTTGGTAGATGAGGCTGAGGGCCACGCCGTCGATTTTTAGCTCGAATACGTACTCGACTGCTTCGTCGGGCAGGCTCTGGCGCACCCGCCGGTCGAAGTCTTCCACGTCTTGGCGCGAGTAGCTGTTGTCGAGGCTGAGCATGGGCCGCGCGTGGCGCACAGTGGGAAAGTCGCTGGTGGGTGCGCCGCCGACGCGCTGGGTGGGCGAGTCGGGCCGCTTGAGTGCTGGGTGGGCCTCTTCGAGGGCTTGCAGTTCTGCGAGGAGACGGTCGAATTCACGGTCGGAGATGGTGGGTGCGTCGAGGACGTGATAGCGGTAGAGGTGCTCTTCTAGTTCGTCTGCGAGCGCGGCGATGCGTTGGGCAATGTCTTGGGTCATGGTACAAAGTACGATAGGCGGGGTGCCGAACCGCGTCAACTCGCCTCGTCTTATTGTCAGTCTATGGATCCAGCGTTATATTTTTGGCGCGGAATGAGATAGATATGACTGCTACTTGGCGCGACTACTGGGAACTGACTAAACCGCGAATTGCCTTTTTGGTGCTGGTTACGGCCGCCTTGGGGTTTTTCTTGGGCGGGCAAGGAATCCACGCGCCGCTGCTTTTTGGCTGCCTGCTCGTCGGCACGGGCTTGACCACATGCGGCTCGTCGGTGCTCAACCACTATCTGGAGCGCGATGTCGATGGGTTGATGAAGCGCACGCGCAATCGCCCCTTGCCGACCGGCCGCGTCAAGCCGGGTACGGCTCTGTCGATGGGGTTTGTGCTGGTTCTAAGCGGCGTGTTTTTCCTGCTGTTTACCGCCGGGTTGTTGACGGCGTTTTTGGCGCTCCTATCTGCGTTTCTCTACGTGGTGGTGTACACCCCGATGAAGCGGCAAAATTGGCTCAATACCTCGCTGGGGGCCGTGCCGGGTGCCCTACCGCCCGTAGGGGGCTGGACAGCGGCGACTGGCGCGATTGATCCGGGGGCCGTGGTCCTGTTTCTCATTCTCTTTGCTTGGCAGCACCCGCACTTTTACGCCATTGCTTGGATCTTCCGCGACGACTACCGGCGCGGTGGTTTCAAGATGTTGCCTGTCGTCGAGCCAGATGGGAACAGCACCTGCTGGCAGGTGATGGGCTACTTAGTGCTGTTGCTGATCTTTTCGGTGCTGCCTTCGTTCATGGGGCTCACCGGGCCGTTCTATCTAGCTGGGGCGCTGGTATTGGGCGCGTTGTTTCTCGCCTCCGGTCTCGCGCTTAGCTTTTCGCGCTCGGTGGCTAGTGCGCGACGGCTGCTCAAAGCTTCGGTCCTCTACCTGCCGCTACTGTTGGTGTTGAGCGTGGTGGATGCCGGATTTTAGGAGTGCGGCTTGCGCCCGCTCGTACTCTTCGGGCGCGTTGAGATTGGCAAAAAGCAGGCCGCGGTCGTCGTAGGGCCGCCAATCCTTTTCTCTTACCAGATCCAAATTCAGATTGCTCAATAGGTCTCGCATGCCGAGCTGACCGGCCTGTATGGCGGCTTCTACGGCCGTTAAGCAAGACGGCTCGTAGAGCGCACAGAGCGGTTGCAGCCCTGTGGCCGCGTAGGGCACGACCGCTTGATGCAGCCCGCGCCGGTTGACGAGGTGGCGGAGGAAGTCCGGAGTGAGAAAGGGCAAGTCGCAGGCGAGGAGGAGCACGGGTGCGCCGGTTGTGCTGAGCGCAGTGTACAGGCCGCCTAGCGGCCCAAGTCCGGGACGGTGGTCGGGATGGACGGGCAGCCCGAGATGGGTATAGGCAACAGAGTCACCGATGATGACGCGGGGATAGCCGAGGGGACGCGCCGCAGCGAGGACGCGCTCAATCAGAGTCTGGCCGCCTAGTTGCAGGAGGGCCTTGTCGCGGCCCATGCGTCGGCTCTGGCCGCCAGCTAGCACGGCGACGTGGATCATTCGGGGCGCTGGCTGGGGCGGCGATTGATCTGGGCAGCCGCGTACCCTGCGCCAAAGCCGTTGTCGATATTGACGACAACCACGCCGGCCGCACAGGAGTTGAGCATGGCCAAGAGAGCGGCGAGGCCGTGGAAACTCGCGCCGTACCCCACGCTAGTTGGCACGGCCACGACTGGAATATCCACCAGCCCGCCGACGACGCTGGCGAGCGCGCCCTCCATCCCGGCGACTACGACGATGGCCCGCGCCTGCTGCAAGAGCTCGCGGTACGCTAGGAGTCGGTGCAGACCGGCGACGCCGACATCGCAAACCTCCTCGACATGCGTGCCCATAGCGCGGGCCGTGACGACGGCTTCACGGGCCACGGGCAAGTCCGAGGTGCCGGCTGCGACTACGGCCACTAGGCCCTCGGGCGTGGGGCGTTCGGTTCCTGGTACTAGAACCGTGCGGGCGAGAGGGTCGTGCTCGGCGCGGTCAAAGCGCTCGACGAGTGCTTGGGCCGTGGCTGTTTCGACGCGGGTGGCTAGCACCTGTGCACCATCCGCGGCTATGCGCTCGGCGATGGTCAGCACCTGCTCGCAGGTCTTGCCTTGGCCGAAAATGACTTCCGGGAACCCAGTCCGCAGGGCGCGGTGGTGATCGACATGGGCAAACCCGAGGTTTTCAAAGGGCAGGTTTCTAAGCCGCTCTAAGGCTTGACTCGGCGCGAGGTCTCCGGTGGCGACTCGCTCTAATAGATGGCGGAGTTGTTCTTGGTCCATGGCTGGGAATCTGGGATCAACGGCAGCAGCGGAAGCCAAGGAGGGGCTGCTCGTAGTTTTGCAAGGGCGAGTCGGCGATGATTTCCGTTAAGACCCCTATATCATATGGATCTTGGCCTCCGATGGATAGGGTGCTCACAAGGGTCGCACCGTCGCAGGCACCACTCGAATATACGCTGCTTGCTGCGACGTACACTGCTAGGTCGCCGGCGTCGTCGATAGCGGCGACCCATTCGTCCATGTTGCCCGTCAAGTCAAAGACGCCGGTCGCGCCGCCGCAGTTGGGAAACGAGCCAGAGGGCGCGAGTTGTTCGGCTGGGTCGCTGCTGAATTGGGAGAAGGCCGAACCCGGCACGTTGCAGAAGCGCATGCCAAAGTGGTCGCGGCTGTCGTAGGCAGCCAAATCGTCGGTCGAAGAAAAGTTCCGCATTTGGCCGGCTTGACAAGCAGCGCCCCACTCGCTTGGGCTGCACAGGCGCTTGTCCTCGGCCGCACACAGGCGCGCCGCTTGGAAAAACGAAGCGGACTGCGGCCGCTCGCCCCTAGCGTTGGGATATTCGTACGCGTCAATTTCGTATGTTTGACTGGTGGTTGGCAGAACCAGGCGCACCATGCCGCCAGCCGGCAAGGGCGGTTCGATTGGAACGTGGAGGGCGATTTCGCGCTCTATGGTCGCCGCGCCGTCGCTCGCAGAAACGCGCAGTTTGTGGTCGCCGGGAAAAAAGGCTACGACGACGGCGCGCGATCCGATTTGCCGACCGGTTTCCTCGTCGCGGATGGCCTCTGGCCAAATGCTGAGGCTGTCCTGTCCGGCGACCTCTTCCCAGTGGTATTCGAGCCGATCGCCGTCTGGATCGCTGCCAAACGCGTCGATAACTATCTGCGGCGCGCTAAACGCGCTAGTCGCGTCGGCGGTTACTTCCAACACGGGTTCGCGCTGCACGACCTCTATGAGGAAGTTTTCGACCAGCACCCGCGCGTCTTCGGCGCAGCGCTGGCGGTCGGCTAGATCGGGTACGGCATTGGCATTGCAGTTGCGGTCGGTTATGAGGACCTGCACGACAAATTGTTCGGTGGAGCCGACGCTTTGAGGGGCGAACCAAGAGTTGGTCTCTTGGGCCAGCGAATCGCGGAAGCTGCCTCCGGCTGAGGCTCTCCACTGGTAAAACAGGGGATCGTCGTCTTCGTCGGCCGCGCGGATTTCAAAACGAACCTCGCCGCCGCGCTGGACCTGGCAGGCCACATCCGCGCTATTGAGCAGGGTATCTGGGAAAGCCTTGTCCGGAGACTGGCAGATCATCCGCGCCAAGTGCACGGTCGGAGGGTCGTTGGGAAGCTCGTCGTGGAGCACGCTGCAGGCACCGAAAGCGAGGAAAGGGACCAAAAGGCACCAACCAAGGTTCATTCGCTGTCGATCATTAGGTCGAGTAGTCGCTCTAGATCGCTATCGCTGTAGAATGCGATCTGGATCGCCCCCTTGTTCGCCGCTGTGCGACGAATGTTGACCGCTGTGCCGAAGCGGTGTTGCAACCGCTCCTCATAGTCGCGGATGTGGGGGTCGCTGGGGGCTTCTTTAGAAGCCTTCTTTTTTTTGCGGCCTACACGCTGATTGGCGACCACCTTTTCGACTTCGCGGACAGCCATTTTTTCTTCGACCGCCCGGCGGCCTAGCGCGAGCCGGTCTTCGTCTTCTTCAAGACCGAGCAGGGCGCGGGCGTGCCCCATCTGCAATTGGCCGCGGCGCAAGAATTCTTGGACTTCGTGCGGCAATTGCAACAGCCTGAGGAGATTGGTCACGGTCGAGCGATTTTTCCCCACCTTGCGGGCGACTTCCTCTTGCGTGAGGAAGCACTTGTCGGTCAGCGAGCGGTAGCCTTCGGCCTCTTCGATTGGGGTCAGGTCTTCGCGCTGGATGTTCTCGATCAGCGACAGCTCCATCAAATCTTGCTGAGACTCGATTTCGTGGACGATCGCTGGTATTTCTTGGATCCCCGCCTTCTTGGTGGCCCGCCAGCGGCGCTCGCCAGCGATGATCTGGTAGTTCTGACCGATGCGGTTGACGGTGATGGGCTGGATGACGCCTTTCTCTTGGATCGAGTGCATCAGTTCGTCGATGCTCTCCTCGTCGAACTCGGTGCGGGCTTGATAGGGATTGGGTTCAATCTCGTCGACGTTGAGATAGATGATCTGGCGCGAGGCGTCGCCTTGGCTGCTAGGTTCGGCATATTCCGGGATGAGGGCGCTGATGCCCTTGCCGAGGACCGGCTTCTTACCCATGGTCGATCACTTCTCCTGCGAGGCTCATGTAATCCTGAGATCCCTGCGACAAGATGTCGTAGAGTACGATGGGTTGGCCGTGGCTAGGGGCCTCGGCCAGACGCACGTTGCGGCTGATGGAGGTCTTGTAAACCTTGTTGCCGAAATAGGACTTGACCTCTGAAGATACTTGGCGCGATAGGTTCAAGCGTCCGTCGAACATAGTGAGCAGGACGCCGGCGATCTGGAGCTTGGGGTTGAGATGGCGTTGGATTTGGCGCACGGTGTTGAGCAGTCGGCCAAGGCCCTCTAGCGCGTAGTACTCGCACTGAATGGGTATCATCACCGAGTCGGCCGCGGTTAGGGCGTTGAGGGTCAGTAGTCCCAAAGAAGGCGGACAGTCGAGAATGACAAAGGCGTATTGGTCGCGGACTTGGTCGAGCAGCCCGTCCAACTTCTGCTCGCGGGCGATCATGTTGACCATCTCGACCTCGGCGCCCGTCAGGTTGATGTGCGAGGGAATCAAGGACAGGAAGGATATCTTGGTCTCGTAGGTGACCTCGGCAGTCTCCTTTTGCCCGATCAGCGCGTGGTAGATATTGGATGTTTCGACTTCCTCGCTGTTTTGAAAGCCGCAGCCCGAAGTGGCGTTGGCCTGCGGATCCATGTCGATGAGCAGGGTCTTTTGTTCGGCCACGGCGAGGCAGGCCGCCAAGTTGACGGCTGTAGTAGTCTTGCCGACTCCTCCTTTTTGGTTGGATATGGCGATGACCCGGCTCATGACAGAAACTCACTCGGCAAGGGCGGCTTGGGCGGCCGCCAAGCGGGCGATGGGTACCCGGTAGGGGGAACAGGACACGTAGTCGAGGCCCACGTCGTGGCAAAAGCCCACCGAGCTAGGATCGCCGCCGTGCTCGCCGCAGATGCCCACCTTGAGGGTTTTGCGGGTGCTGCGGCCGCGCTCGGTGCCGAGGCGCACGAGCTGGCCGGTGCCCTCTTGGTCGAGGCTTTGGAACGGATCGTCGGCGAGAATGCCTTGGGCTACGTACTCGGGAAGAAACTTGCCAGCGTCGTCGCGGCTGTAGCCAAAGGTGAGCTGGGTCAGGTCGTTGGTGCCAAAGCTGAAAAACTCGGCTTGCTCGGCGATTTGGTCGGCGAGGAGCGCGGCGCGGGGAATTTCGATCATAGTGCCTACTAGATACTCGATAGTGCCCCCAACGGCAACGGCGACGCGGTCAACCATAGCTTTTAGGTCGCTAAACTCGCGCTCGGTTCCCACGAGGGGGATCATAATTTCGGGCAGGGGATTAATGCCCTCGGCGCGCACGTTGACAGCGGCCTCGAAAATGGCTTCGACCTGCATCTCGTAGATTTCTGGGTAGGTGATCCCCAAGCGACAGCCGCGGTGTCCCAACATGGGGTTGAACTCGTGTAGCGAGACGATTTTAGCCTCGATCTGACTCAAGGGGACGCCCATTTCCTCGGCCATTTGCGCTTGCTGGGCTGGCTCGTGAGGCAAAAACTCGTGCAGCGGCGGATCTAGCAGGCGGATGGTTACGGGCAGGGCGTCCATGGCGGTGAAAATGCCCTCAAAATCGCGCTGCTGCATGGGCTTGAGCTTGGCTAGGGCTTGGCGTCGCCCAGCCTCGTCGCTGGCGAGGATCATTTCTCGCACGGCTACGATGCGGTCGCCCTCGAAGAACATGTGCTCAGTGCGACACAAGCCGATGCCCTCAGCACCGAACTTACGGGCCACTTCTGAGTCGTGCGGCGTGTCGGCGTTGGTGCGCACGGCCAGTCGGCGCTTGTCGTCGGTCCAACCCATCATGGTTTCAAACGCCGACGAGAAACTTGGCTCCACAGTGGGCACTTGGCCCAGCATGACTTGGCCGGACGAGCCATCGAGGGATATCCAGTCGCCCTTTTTGACGGTCTTGCCGTTGGCGGTAAACACTTCCTGGTGATAGTCGATTGTTATGGACTCGCAGCCGGCGACGCAGCACTTGCCCATGCCGCGCGCGACTAGGGCAGCATGAGAGGACGCGCCCCCGCGTGCGGTGAGAATGCCTTGGGCGGCATCCATGCCTCCGATGTCTTCGGGCGAAGTTTCTTGGCGCACCAAGATGACCTGCTGACCTTCGGCCGCTTGTGTTTCGGCCTCTTCGGAGTTGAAGACGACTTGGCCGGTCGCCGCCCCAGGTGAAGCGGGCAGTCCCTCGGCGATGACGTCCTTGGGGCTCGCTTCGTCGAATGTGGGATGGAGGAGCTGATCGAGTTGATCCGGAGTGACGCGCAGGAGTGCTTCCTCTTGTGAGATCAGCCCCTCGGCGGCCATGTCCACGGCAATTTGGACCGCTGCGGCCCCAGTGCGCTTGCCGTTGCGCGTTTGCAGCATCCACAACTTGCCCTGCTGGACAGTGAACTCCACATCCTGCATGTCGCGGTAGTGCGGCTCTAGCTGGTCGCAGATCGCTTGGAACTGATTGTACACCTGCGGCATTTGGCCGCTGAGTTCGGACAGGGGCTGGGGCGTGCGGGTGCCAGCGACCACATCTTCACCTTGGGCATTGATGAGGAACTCACCGTACAGGTGCTTCTCTCCAGTGGAGGGATTGCGCGTGAAGGCCACGCCCGTGGCGCAGGCGTCGCCCATGTTGCCGTACACCATGGATTGAACGTTGACGGCCGTGCCCCAGTCGTGGGGGATGCCTTCGATTTCGCGGTAGCGGATGGCGCGCTGGCCCTGCCAAGAACCGAAGACCGCGCCAATGGCATTCCACAACTGCTCTTGGGGGTCTTCGGGGAATTCGCGGTCGAGCCGCTTGGCGATCTCGGCCTTAAACTCGGCGACCAATTCGCGCAAGTCTTCGGCGCTCAGTTCGCTGTCGAGCGCGACTCCACGGGCGTGTTTTTTCGCGTCGAGCAGGGCCTCGAAAGGGTCTGTTTCTTTTTCGTCTTCGGGCCGCAATCCCATGACCACATCGCCGTACATCTGCACGAAACGGCGGTACACGTCGTAGCAAAAGCGCGGGTCGCCTGATTGTTCGATAAGCCCTTGGACGATTTCGTCGTTGAGGCCGAGGTTGAGCACGGTCTCCATCATGCCGGGCATGGACACTCTGGCTCCGGAGCGCACGGATAGCAAGAGCGGGTTGGCCGCGTCCCCAAAGCGCATATCCATGGTTTTTTCGACTTCTGCAATGGCGCGCTCTACTTGGCCTTTGAGCGAGCTGGGATACGTTTTGTCGTGGTTGTAGTAATAGGTGCAAACTTCGGTGGTGATGGTAAAACCGGCTGGGACGGGCAGGCCGAGCTGGGCCATTTCGGCGAGGTTGGCGCCTTTGCCGCCGAGCAGGTTGCGCATTTCCTTGTCGCCTTCGGATTGAGAGGTGCCAAACAGATATACGTACTTTTCGGTCATTGCTTTCCTATTCTATAGCTAATGCGTTTTGAATCGAGAGGGCATCACGGCCTTGACAGCCTTTGCCGCTGAAATTGAGAAGGGGGCGAATTGGGGTGTTGGGAAGAGTCAAGGGGCGAACATGCTCGGTGCTTCGAGGAACGGCCTCACAGGGCTGAAAGGGCTGAATATATCCCAAAGGAGAGGTTCGTGCAAGCATTACGCCCACACTTGCTCCCACCGCTGGCTGGCGGCCGAGCGATAGAGGGCCAAGGCAGTGCGCAGCTCGCCGAGGGCGTGTTCTGGCGGTGCGTCCGGGGCCTTGCCATCGAGGACGGCAGCGGCAAAATCGGCCAACTCCGGTCCAAAGGATTCGGTGTAACCTGGGCTGGCAAAAAGTCGCTTGCCTTCGGGATGGTCTGCGTCCCACAGCCAGAGTTCAGCGCCGTCGAGACCGGCGTTGATGGTCAGTTCACCCTTGGTGCCGGTAATTCGCCACCAAGGGTCCGGGGCAAAGACTGTGTCGATCATCATGGCGTCGAAGATGGCGGTCTTGCCCGAGTCGAAGCGGAAGAGCGCGCGGGCGAGGGACTCGCCCTCCATTTGCGCGAGCGGATGCCCCAGCACGCCGACCACCTCTTTGATTTCGCCCATCCACATGCGCAAGGGCCGGATCCAGTGCGAGCCGCCGTCGATGGCGATGCCGCCGCCGGTGCGCCCCTTTTCGTAGCGCCAGGGCCGCTCTTCCTTGAACCAGTAGTCGTCAAAGGGATAGACAAAGGCCGCGCGGGCGGTGATGATCTCGCCGATGGCTCCGGCTGCAAGGTGCTTTTGGGCCTCGACTATTTCGGGCCAGTACTGGCTGTTTTCCGCGACCATGAAGACGCCTGGGGCCGCGCTGGCGGCAGCGAGAATGCGGTCGCAGGCGTCGAGGGTGGGAGCCATGGGCTTTTCCAAGAGCACGTGCTTGCCAGCGGCGAAGCACTGGAGGGCGATGGACTCGTGTAGATCGTGGGGCAACATGATATCGACGGCGTCGAAGTCCCCCTTTTCGAGCGCTTCGTCGAGCGAGGTAAAGACTTGCCCTCCGGTTTCAGTGGCGTAGGCTTGAGCTTTGGACTCGTCGAGATCGACTAAGGCGGTGACATCAATGCGGGGAGCGTGGCCCTTGATGCCGTCGAGGTGAAAGCGAGCGATTGCACCGCAGCCAATAAAGGCGAGCTTAAGTTTGTCCGACATGAAATAAGTCTCCGATGACATAGGTGAATTAAGGCTGGGAAAATACGCAATGGAGACACGGGGAATCAATAGAGCGGGCGAGATCTATAGCGGAGAAGGGATGGGAAGTGGAGATAGACCGCGCTACCGCTACGCGACGAAATTCCCGAAGAAATAATTTGCCTTTGCGCGGCAGCCCGCTACGAGATTACTTATTGGGTAGCGAGGTAGCGGGATCGGGTGCTTGGGGGTAGATTTAGGCCAAAATAAGGAGCTAGCCATGAAGTACAAATTGCTTTTATATGCTCTCGTGCTGTGGGCGGGCGTCGCCTTCGGCGCAGAGGGGACGCTTTCCGGTGTTGTGAAGGGGTTGGAGGGTGAAGCGATCCCCGGTGCCAACATCGTCCTTGTCGGCGACCTACTTCCAGGCGGCAAGATCGGCACGGCTACCGACGAAGATGGTCGCTTCCGCTTGGAGGGGCTGCCGACCGGCGAGTATCAGCTCAACGTCACGCATATCGGCTATAGGACCCTAATGCGAGAAGGCGTTGGCATCGTCAGCGGTGAACAGGAGTTGATGCTGACGCTGGAGACGGGGATCATCTTCCTCGACCAGAACGTAGTCTCGGCTTCGCGGCGGCAGGAAAAAGTCCTCGAAGCTCCGGCCTCGGTGGCGGTGGTCGAGGCCAAAGAGATCCGCAATCGGCCGGCGCTCAGCGTTGTCGAGCACATCCGCGACGTGCCGGCGGTGGACTTTTCCCAGACTGGTTTGGCGCAGAGCAATGTAGTTGTGCGGGGTTTCAACAATGTCTTTTCGGGGGCTTTGCTGACGCTGACCGACAATCGCATCGCCCGCGTCCCCTCGCTGCGACTGAATGCCTACAACTTCATTCCGGTGACCAACGACGACATCGAGCGCATCGAGGTGGTGTTGGGACCGGGGTCGGCGCTATACGGCCCCAATAGCGCCAACGGCGTGATGCACATCATCACCCGCTCGCCGTTCACTTCGGGGGGAACTAATGTCAACGTTGGCCTAGGCGAGCGGAGTGTGCGCAAGGTCGGTATGCGCCACGCCGGGGCTGCTAGCGATCGGCTCGGCTACAAGATCTCGGCCCAGTACTATACGGGAGTGGACTGGGAATACGAAGACCCGGTAGAGGTGCAGGCTAGAGCCTCCAATCCAGCCATCAAACCGCGCAGTTTTGACATTGAACGCCAGAGCGCTGAAGCGCGCTTGGATTACAAGGCCTCGGACGACTTGACGGCTATTTTGTCAGCCGGATACAACAAGGGTGATCAGATCGAGTTGACCGGCTTAGGGGCTGGCCAAGCCCAAGACTGGGCGTACAACTATGTCCAGCTTCGCCTGCTGTACAAGAATTGGTTTGCTCAGGTATTCCAGAACGGGAGCAACGCTGGCGACACCTTTACCCTGCGCGATGGGAATCCGATCGTCGATAAGTCCAAGCTGACCGCGTTTCAGCTCCAGCACTCCGCGACGATGGGAGTGCGGCAGCGCTTTACCTACGGGGCCGATGTGCTGCTGACGCGGCCCGATACCGAGGGGACCATCACCGGCGGGAACGAAGACTACGATCAGACCAACGAATTTGGGGCTTATGTGCAGAGCGAGACGGCCCTGAGTGAGATGCTGGACTTGGTGGTGGCTCTGCGCTACGACGACCACAATCGCATTCCCGAAGGCGAAATCTCGCCGCGCGCCGGGCTAGTCTTCAAGCCTAAAGAGACCCAGATCCTGCGGCTGACGTACAACCGCGCCTTTGCGACCCCGTCGAGCAACAACCTCTATTTGGACATCCGCTCTCTGCAGGATCCCTTCGGTATTGGCGCGGCGTTTGCGCCGGTGCTGGGTTTTGCGCCGGCGATAGACATTCGTGCGCAGGGAACCTATCGCGAGGGCTTTGCTAGCGGCTGGACTTTTGCTCGCTCGGACAATGGCCGACCAAAGTTCCGTTCGTCTTTTGCGCCAGTGGCGGAGATGGACCCGGCCGACTTCATCGACTTGGGGGATCCGATTTTTACCAATGTGATGTGGGGGCTGGGTCGCAGCGGAGTGTTGAGTGCGCTCAATACCCCGCTTTTTATGGGACTAGCGGCGACCCAAATAGGGGTGCTGCAAGGGCTGGACAAAGCAACGGCGGAGGCTGCCGCCCAGCAGCTATTGGGCGGGTTAGATGCGCTGGTACCCGCACAACTGACGGGGTTGGACAACGCTCTGCTCAAGCTCAACTTGGAGAAGGTGGCGGCCGGTGATTCGGCTCCCTTTGATCCGGTAGCCGATGTTATCGACGTGCCACTGACTCGCTCGACGACTACTGAGACTTATGAATTTGGCTATAAGGGGGTAGTCGGCGAGAAGCTGGTGGTGGCGGCCGACCTGTATCACACGCGGATAAAGGATTTTGTCTCTCCGATTCAGGTGCAGACGCCTAATGTCTTCCTCGACCCGGCTAGCCTCGGGGCGGCGCTAGGTGCTAGTATTGGCGGGGCGCTGGCCGAGAATGCAGAGTTGGCCGCGGCGGTCGCTCCGCTCGACAATATGCAGGTCCCGGGCACTTTGTCTGGCAATGGCGATGGCTCGCCAGTGGATGAAATTGTCACTTTGTTTGCCGGCGGGGCCGCGGGCATACCGTTTGGCACGGTTACGCCGGAACAGGCCTTCGATCCGACGGCCGTAATGTTGACCTATCGCAATTTCGGCGAAATCTCTCTTAACGGCTTGGATGTGAACTTGGCCTATTTCCCGAGCGACCAATGGTCGCTAACGGGCAGCTATTCTTATGTCGATAAGACTTTATTTGAGAACGTCGATGGCATCGCCGATATAGCGCTCAACGCGCCGGGTAACAAGTTCAAACTAGGCACGTCCTACACCTTCGACCAAGAGCAATTAACCCTAGGAGCGCAGTGGCGCTACGTGGGGGCGTTTCGCCAGGAGTCGGGCGTGTTCGTCGGGGATGTGGACGAGTACTCGCTCCTCGATTTGAACGCTAGTTGTCTGTTGCCGTTCGGAAGCAACCTGCGGCTCGGGGTGGATGTTTCCAACGCGCTCGACAACAAGCACCGCACCTTTATTGGGGCACCGGAGATCGGCCGCTTGGTCTTTGGGCAATTGGGCGTGGCGTTTTAAGAGAGGATACAGCAGGCGAAAGGGGGACGGGCGATGTCCGTCCCCCTTTTTATGTCGGCTTGTTGCCGCGGGCCATGACCACCTTGCCGGTGCGCACCATTTCCTTGAGGTCGAATTTGCTCAAGAGCGATTCGAGCGCGTCCATCTTCTCGGTGGTGCCGGTGGCCTCGATGGTGATGGTGGCTCCTGAGATATCGACTGTCTTGCCGCGAAAAACCTCGGTGATCTGCAAGACCTCGGTGCGTTCTTCGACCGAGCAGCCGACCTTGAAGAGAGCCAACTCGCGGGTGATGGCATCGTCGTTCGAGTGGTCTTTGGCGTGGATGACATCGACTAACTTGTTGAGTTGCAAGATGATTTGGTTCAGCTCGGCGGCCGGGCCAATGCTGGTGATGGTCATGCGCGAGCACTGGGGGATATGGGCCGGCGAGACAACTAGGTTCTCGATGTTGTAGGCTCGGCGAGCAAAGCACTGGGCGATTCTCACCAATACGCCGGGACGGTCGTTGACCAATAGGCCGATGGTAGTCTTCTGTTGGGGTTCGGTCGGCCTGAGTTGTGGTGCGTCCACCGCCTCTTGGCGGGCATTGAGGTCTGCGGCGGCAAAGTCGATGGCAGTCGTAGACATTAGGTGCTTCCTTTGGGTTGGGCCAGTTTCTGCTTGGGAGCCTCGATCAGCATATCGGTGAGCGCGGCCCCGGCGGGGATCATGGGGAAGACATTGTCTTCCTTTTCGCACTCGGCGTGGATGACGCAGGGGCCTTCGTCGTGGTCGAGGGCCTGCTTGAGGACTTTGTCAATGTCGGCGGTGCGCCGGATGCGAAAGCCCTTAGCGCCGTAGGCTTCGGCCAGCTTGACGAAGTCAGGATTGCCCTCTAGGTCAACCCCGGAGAGGCGATTGTCGAAGAAGAGATTTTGCCACTGGCGAACCATACCTAGGTACTTGTTGTCGAGGACTAGGATCTTAATCGGCAGCCGATGGACGACGGCGGTGGCTAGTTCGCACAGGGTCATCTGGAAGCCGCCGTCGCCGCAGATGGCGACTACGGTCTCTTCGGGGCGGCCAAACTGAGCACCGACGGCTGCGGGAAAGCCAAAGCCCATGGTACCAGCGCCGCCGGAGGAAAGCCATTGGCGGTGGTGGGCTGTCTTGTAGAACTGAGCGGCCCACATCTGATGCTGGCCGACGTCGGTAGTCACCACGGCGCGGCCAGCGGTCAGCTCGTACAGGCGGTCGATGATAGTCTGCATCTTGAGGCCACCGCGTTTGCCGTATTTGAGCGGGTACTTCGTCTTCCATTCGTCGATTTGGGCCAGCCAAGCGGCCGTGTCTATCGGCTCGACGTAGTTGATTAGTTCTTCGAGCACTTGGCGCGCATCGCCTTCGATAAAAACGTCGGGCATGACCACTTTGCCGTATTCGGCCGGGTCGATGTCGATGTGGATCTTTTTCGCGTCCGGGCAGAATTCCGAGAGCTTGCCGGTGATGCGGTCGTCCCAGCGTCCGCCGACCGACATAATCAGGTCGCAGCCGACGACGGCTTTGTTGGCATAGGCCGTGCCGTGCATGCCGAGCATACCCACTGAGAGCGCGTGCTGCTCGGGGAACGCCCCCTTGCCGAGCAGGGTGTTGGTCACTGGCATCCGCGTCTTTTCGGCAAAGGCCTTGGCCACCTCGTGCGCGCCCGAGGCGATGCAGCCGCCGCCCAAGTAGAGCAGGGGGCGCTTGCTGCGGCGCAGAAGAGTGGCGGCGGCTGCGAGCAGTTCGGGCGCGGGCTTGGTCTGCCAAGTGTAACCAGGCAGGTACACTTTCTCGGGAAAGTCAGTGGTGCATTCGGGGAAGGGGTCGCCTTGGGTGACGTCCTTGGGCAGATCGACGAGCACTGGCCCCTGGCGGCCGGTGGTGGCGATGTGGAATGCCTCGGTCATCACGCGGGGGATGTCGTTGGGGTCCCTGACCAGATAGGAATGCTTGACGACGGGCATGGAGATGCCGAAGACATCGGCCTCCTGAAAGGCGTCTTTGCCGAGCATGGGAGTGACGGTTTGGCCGGTGAGGGCGATGACGGGCGCAGAATCCATCAGCGCGGTTAGCAGGCCGGTGATGGTGTTGGTTGCGCCCGGGCCGGAGGTTACGAGGACGACGCCGGGCTTGCCGGTGGCGCGGGCGTAGCCGTCGGCCATGTGGGTCGCGCCTTGCTCGTGCCGGGTGAGGACGAAGCGGATCTGCTCGGAGTTGAGCAGTGCGTCGAAGATGGGCATGGCCGCGCCGCCCGGATGGCCAAAGACGTACTCGACGCCGAAGCGATCGAGCGCTTCGATGACTTTGTCGGCTCCTCTCGCCATGTCAATTTCTCCCTAAAAATGGATGATTTGAAGATTATTATGTAACTAACTTGAGCAAAGTATAGGAAAAAATAGCAATAATGACAAGAAGGAGAAAAATTTTTGAACGATTTGTAACGAAAAAGAAGAGTATGTAGAGATAGGCTTAGATGTTGTTGCGCATCAAGAGCGGCTCCACACGTCCTTGAAGAACCGGATCCAGTTGTCGGAGAAGATGCCTGCGATGTCTGCTGGCGAGTAGCCACGGCGCGCGAGGATGGGCTGGAGTTTTTGCAGATCGGCGATGGTGTTGAGATCGCGCGGGGCTTGCTCGGTGCCGAAGCCGCCGTCGAGATCGGTGCCAATGCCGCAGTGGCGCGAGGTGCCCAAAAGCTGACAGATGTGGTCGATATGGTCGGCGACGGTTTCCAATGTGGCGCTGGTCAGTTGTTCAAAGGCGGGGACTTTGCGCTGCCAGCCTGGGTCGAGCATCCAGGCGTCGAAGGCCGCGCCGATGACTCCGTCGCGCTCGGCGATGGAGTGGATCATTTCGTCGGTAAGCTGGCGCTGGCCGGGAACCAAGGTGCGACAATTGTGGTGGGAAGCGCAGACCGGGCCGTCGTACAATTCCAAAAGTTCCCAGTGGGCTTGGTCGGTCAAGTGGGTCAAGTCGACGATGATGCCGGCCGCTTTGAGCGCGTCGAGCAGGGGTTTGGCCGGCGGCAGCAGTCCGCCTTCGGTGCCGGTGCCGTGTGAATAGGTGCTGGTGCCGTAATGCGAGATCGACACTAGGCGCAAGCCGAGTTCGCGCCATTCGGGCACTTGGTCCGGGCCTAAAATGGGATCGGCGCTTTCCATGGCGAGGATTAAGCCGAAGGGAGTGGTTGGGTCGGGGTTTTGCCAAGCGGCGATGGTTTCGTCTAAATCCGCGATGCTTTTGACGAAGCGAAGCAAACCCTCGCGTTCGAGTGCTTGATAGTAGGCCAAATGTCCGCGGCCGACGCCGTGGCATTGGGCTTGGCAGTACATGCCGGTGCGAGTCCAGCGGTCGTTTGGGTCCAAGCGCGACATCACTGTACCGCAGACGAGGCCGACCTTGCCACGGCGCAGCTCGGGGAAGGTCACCGTGCAGGAGCCGAAGCCCTCCATAGTCTGCACGGAGTCGTGGACGCGCACGGTGGTCGCCTTTTGCGTTAGGTCGCGGTTGATTTGCAGGGCGGAGAAGGCTAGATCGAGGTGGCTATCGAGGATTAGCGGGCGCGCGTCGGTCATTGTATTAGCTCCAGGCTTGGCGGAAGAAGCGCGAGAGGTTGCCGTGGGCTATGGCCGCAATGTCGTCGGTCGAGTAGCCCCGCCGGTCGAGGATGTCGAGGAAGCGCTGTAGGTCGGCGATGGTGTCGTAGTCGATGGGTGCCATTTCGCGGCCGAAGCCGCCGTCTAGATCGGAGCCGATGGCGACGTGGTCGCAGTTGCCGACGAGCTGGCAGATGTGGTCGATGTGATCGACGACAGCCGACATGGAGCGCCGAGCGGTTTGCGGATAGGTCGCCGGATCGTCGAAGTCGATCTCGGGATTGAGCATGAACTCGGCGAAGACCGCGCCGATGACACCGCCGCGCTCGGCGATGGCTTGGATCATCTCGTCGCTGAGGTGGCGCTGGCCGGGGACCAAGGCGCGGCAGTTGCAGTGGCTGGCGTGGACCGGCCCTGACCAGTGGTCCAAAAGCTGCCAGAAGACCAAGTCCGAGGCGTGGGTCAGGTCGAGGGCGATGTTCGTTGCGGCGAGCGCGTCGAGCAGGGGATAGGCATCGGCGTACAGCCCGCCGCGAGTGCCGGTGCCATGACCCCAAGTATTGGCACCAAAATGCGTCAGCCCCACCGAGCGCAGGCCCTGTTCCCACCACCAGCTTACTTGCTCGGGATCTAAGATGGGGTCGGCGCTTTCCATACTCAGTATCAGGCCAATCGGGGTCGTTGGGTCGGGGTTTTGCCAAGCGGCAATGGCCGCGTCGAGGTCGTTTGTGTCGCGGATGAAGCGCAGTTGGCCCTCGCGCTCTAGTGCTTTGTAATAGTAAAGATGCGATTGGCCGACGGAGTGAGCCGCTTCTTGGGTCCTCATGCCGTCGTCGAGGAGGCCGGTGGGCATTTGCACTCGGCACATGACGGTCGAGAGCGCGATGCCGACGCAGCCTTGGCGCATCTGCGGTAGGGATACGGTGGCCGTGCCGCGCGAGGTGCTTTCGGGGCGCTTTCTGTCGCGCAGCGAGTCGGGGTGGGAAGGGCCTGGAGGTTTGGGGTCTTCGCGCTCGCGCAGGACGTGGATGTCTTGGGTGAGGTCGCGACGGTGGTACAAGGCGTTGAAGGCCAAGTCGAGGTGGCCGTCTATAATGAGCATGGGTTGATCGGGCATGATGGGAAACCCCTTGGGTTAATTCGCTAGGTATTTTTCTACTATCTCTTCATTGATCGTCGCGCTTAGCTACTAAGTCCTGGGTCAGGCGCTGAGCTAAGGAACCTTCTTGGGCCAACGCATAGACCATTACATTGATGGCGAGCATCAGCTCGGCTTCATCACTAGCCCACTGCGAAGATTCCAAGGGATTTACAAAGACGAGTCGATCCTTTATAAAATGTCCTTTTAGGCCCTTAGTAATGTAACATGCTATAGATGGGTCTGGATGAGGTTCCAAGAAGTACGATTGGAAACCAATAGTAAAAAAAGCGTTGTAAATGGGATGGTCCTCTAGCAGTGCCTCCGACCAGAAGTCTTTCCTTTCTACCAAGCCTCCGTTCACCAATACTTGGGAAAGATGTTTTTCCACATCACCAATGCCTCCCATAATGAATCCCCCCTGAATTAGGTACTGGAACTGGTTGGCTTCTTCAATCTCATTCAGGTGTAAGCTGCGGTATATGGAACCAATGAGCAGGGGAAATTTAAATATGCGATCGTCATCAAACGAGATCGGGCCGAAGGCTTCTGCCCGCAAATTAGTGTATTTATTGATCCCATCGGCCAACGCATCAATACGCCTACTTAGAGCTATCCCTCGCATATCCAGCGCTTTTCTCGGCACCACAAGGGGCAACTTGATAAATCCCTTAAGTGATTTCGGATCGTCGGGGTCTTGGATGACGACGGCCTGATGCTGCCCAGTGTCTAGACTGTTTACGTCTAGCATCTCCAAGGCGAGATCAATTTTGTTTTCGGATTGGCGGGTGATTCCTATTGCGCGTTCCCCGAAGAGGTGATCGGCTCCTAGTTGCCGCTCGGCATCTAGCGGACGCGGTGTACTGCTGTGGGGTAGGCTGACAAGAGACAGGGCACCCGGTATAGAGCCCTGCTTCATGGGAGCTTCTGTAGTGACGTTTGTAGTCAGATGGACGGGATCTGTGCGGATCGGCGTGGGTTGTCTCTTGCGGACCATCGGCTGTTGCTTAGGCTGTGAAATTTTACGCACAGACAACGGCTTAGTTGGGCGCGGCTGACGCTTGATGTACTTGACGGTCGGCGGATGAGGCGCACTCGGCACAACGCGCCCAAACGGATCAATAAGCGCTAGTGCCGCAAGCAAGACCGCTGACAAAGCCACACTGTACCACAAACTCCGACGCTGGGGACGCAACAAAGCATCGAGGTCGAAGGAGGTCGAAAATGATGCAAACCGACGGGAGGCTTTCATGGAGTGGCTCCTCACGGAACTAGGTATCGTTCTACTATCTCTTCGTTGATGGTCACGCCCAACCCCGGTCCCTCCGGCACGTGAACGTAGCCATCGACGACCGCGAATTTTTCGTGCGTCAGGTCGTGGCGCAAAGGCGATTCGGCCATGCAGTATTCGAAGACCTCGCCGTGGGGAACTGCCGCAAGTCCGTGCAGGGAGGCGGCGATGGTGATGCCGCTTTTGAACGAGTGGTTGACGACCTTGCGGTGCAGGCGGTGGGCGAGGCGGCCGACCTCGACCATGGTCGAAAGCCCGCAGCGGCCCGGGTCCGGCTGAACCCAGTCGATGCGGCCATTGACGAGCAGCCGCTCAAAGTCCTGATAGCGCGACTCGGCCTCGCCCGTGGCGATCGGCACCGGGCTGCGCTCGCAGAGGTGTGCATAGCCTGCGACATCCTCGGGGTGCAAAGGTTCTTCGAGCCAGAATATGCCGTATTCGGCAAACTGCTCGGCGCGCTTGAGGCCGGTCTTCCAGTCCCACACTTGCCCAGCATCTACCAAAATGTCCACATCCGGCCCGGCCCCCTTCCGCGCTTCGCGCACCAAGGCGATGTCGTTTGCCTCGCTCTGTCCCATCGGTCCCCAGCCGAACTTGATGGCTGTGAACCCTTCACCAGCAAAGCGGCGGGCCAGTTCGCCGGTCTCTTGTGGTGTGTCGCCGAAGAGGATGGAGCAATACGCGCGGAATTTGGTTTGATGGGGACCGCCGAGCAGTTCGTAGGCCGGGCAGTTGCGCACTTTGCCGGCAATGTCCCACAACGCGAGGTTGACGCCGGCCATGGCGTGCGTGCCCACGCCGACGCGACCGTAGTAGTTGGCTGCTTCGAGCATGCGCGCACCGCATACGTCGATGGCTAGCGGGTCCAGGCCCTCTAGTGCATTGGCGAGGCCGTTGCTAATCTGGTGGGAGAGCGGGGCCTCGACGACGGCCTTGACCACGGTGGGAGCCGAATCAACTTCGCCCCAGCCGGTGATGCCGGCGTCGGTTTCTATTTGGATTAGACAGGTGTCCTGCGTGCCGTCGCAGCGAGTGGTGACATCGGGCAGGCGCAGATAATGGGCTGATACGCGAGTGATTTTCATAATTAAAAGTCGAATACGGTTTCGAGGGTCATGATTTTGTGGCGTTGCAGGTGCCGATTGGCGGAGCGTTCGAATACGAAGCGAGTATCCCAGCGCACGGAGGTGCCTTCTTTCATGTTCAGTCCGACGTCAAAGCCGTAGAAAGTGTCCTCGGTCGGCTCGAAGAAGTCGTCCCGCCCAGTGCCGTCTTCGTTGGGGTTCCGGCCGATGTTGTTCTTGTGGAAATAAGCATATGCGCGCTTGAGGCGGGGGAAGTATTTGAGCAGTTTGCGCGACAGGGATGCGCTGGCGATGAGCTGCTGTTTTGGGTCGCCAGTGCCCGTCAAATACTGATAGGAGACCGAGGCGTACGCGTACGAGCCGAGTTCCGTGCCCAAGTGACCGAAGAAGCCGGAGAGATTGTTGCTGTAGCCGAGCCGCGCGTCCTTGGACTGGGCCTGTCCGGTGGCGAGGTCGAGGTGAGCGCGGTCGAGTTCGTACAGCTCGTCGAAGTAGCGCGAGTCGAAATCGCGGCGGAAGTGGCGGAAGTCCAATTGGCCGTTGAGCGGGCCTAAAGCCAGCCACAGGCCCGGGGCGGCGATTCCGAATCCGGTCGCTTGGCGGTTGCCGGGGGAGACGCCCTGCTGTTGCGCCTCGAAGCTGGAGAGGGCGTCGTCGTCGTCGATCAGCATGGCGAATTGGCCGTAGAGCTTGAGCTCTAAGCCTAGATCGCGGATGAGTGGGTAGGCTAGGTCCACGCCCAAGATCGAAAAGAAGTCTTGGCCAACGCGGTTTTTGTTGAAGGGCTTGTGGCGGTCCACGTCTTGGTCCACTGGGAAGGCGTTGCCATAATTGGCGTTGAGTCCCAACAAAGCGGAGGCGATATCGGCGGAGAGGCCGCTGCCGGCGTCGGCGTCGATGATGCCGTCGTTGTCGTCGTCGCTGTCGATGTGGTCGGGTACGCCATCGGCGTCGTTGTCGAGGGCAAAATCGCCGTCTTCTGGGAAGGCGTCAATGGGGTCGGGCACGCCGTCGGAATCGCTGTCGCGCAGGCCGCTGTACTGGTCGAGATCGGCGACAAAGGTTACACCCACTTCGAGATCGGCGGCGTAGCCAAAGGTTCGCAGCCCGATGAGGGCACCGCCCTCTTGGAAGTCTTGGAGGTTGTTGATCACTCCTTCGAGTCCGATATTAGTGCTGGCAAAATTGGCGATGCGGAACTGGAATCCGGTTTTCTTGATGCCGGGATAGTGCAGGGTGTTGCGGTAGTTGTCCATGATGAGGCCGTACCCCAACGTCACATCGTCGAGTGCGCCAATTTTGACGTACACCGCGTCATTAGGACGCCCATAGCGCACGTAGTAGATTTTGCGCAGGATCGAGTCGAAGGTTTGGGTTGACGAGCCAGCCTCCCAGCCGCGTGAACCAAGATCGCCATTGCGCTCGACAAACAGCTCTAAGTCGAGGCCAATACCCAAGCGGCCCAAGGGAAAGTCGGGCCGGAGGCTGAGGCGATACAACTGCTCTTGATCGACGGTGACGCTACCCATGCTGAGTGAGTAGCCAAACATGGCCACCGAGGGCTGAGCTGAGGAGGCGACCGGGTAGGACAAGAGCAGTAAGACCAAGACGAGGTTACAGCGAGAATTCATATAGGGAAGATGCGGTCGCCGGGCCGCGCATGCAATGGCAAGGCGGTCCTTTTGGGCACCGCAAACGACAACGATATAACTCACCAGAAAGAGGTTTGCGATGGGACAGACGCTAAGAGATTTGCTCGACCATAGCTTCGCAACCTGTGCCGAACAGACGGCCATTCGAGAACTCAAGCCCGTAGAGGGCAGCCGCACATTGAGCTACCAGCCCGTGACCTACGCTGAGCTCAAAAGCCGCCGCGATCGGCTCGCGGCCGGCCTTGCAGCGCAGGGTTTGGCCAAGGGCCAGCGCGTGGGCATCCTCACCGATGGTGGCAGCGAGCCGCTTTTGATCTTTCTGGCGACCGACTGCATTGGGGTCAGTGCAGTGCCGCTGTGCATCCAGTCGCCTAACGAGCCGCTCGCCCACAGCATCGCACACTCTGCGGTTGAACTACTGGTCGTAGATCGCAAAGGATACGAGCGGTTTGACACCATCCGAGAGCGACTGGACAAGACACCGCGGATTGCGTTGACCGAGGGCGAGGGCGAGGGCGCGATTCCTTGGGAAGAGCTGGCGGAGAGCAGCGCGGCCGTGCCCGAGGTCGAGGTGCTGCCGGAAGATGAGTCGAAAATTCTCTATACCTCGGGTTCAACCGGCCTGCCCAAGGGCGTGATCCAGACCCATGCCAACATCGTCGCCAACGTCGAAGAGGTTTGGGACGTGATTAGCAAGCGCGAGCCTCTGCGCATGTTCAAGTCTGCGCCCGACTACCACTCTATGGGAATTCTCAACATCTACTATCCCTTGGCCAAGGGGTGGATTTTGGACTTGGCGCGCTCGCCCGACCGCGTCCTCAGCGACATTCGCCTCTCAGAGCCGGAGGGCTTCCTCACCGTGCCGCTGATACTCGACAAAGTGTACGGCAATGTGCGCAAGGAAATCGACGGCGGCGGCCTCAAGGGGAGCTTGATCCAGCGCTCGGTTGCGGCCAAAGAGCGGTCGGCACACGGCCAGGCTGGGCTAGGCGACAAGCTCTTTTTGGCTGCCATCGGCCGTTCAATCATTGGCAAAATTCGCGCTCAACTCGCCACGCGAGTCGGGCCTCATCTAGAGCTTTTGATCGTCGGCTCGGCCAAGGCCGATCCCAAGGCATTGGACTTCTTTCACGAAGTGCTCGATATCACCACGTACGAGGGCTACGGCACGACCGAGTGCGCGCCGCTGATTGCTGCCAACCATCTCGAAGGGCGCAAAAGCGGTACGGTGGGGAGGCCGTTGCAGGCAGTGAAGATCGTAGCCGAAGACGGGTCGGAAATTGGGTACAACGATCCAGCGCAGGACAAGTGCCGATCTAGCGGCGATCAGGTCGGGGAGCTGTGGACTAGCGGCCCCAACGTCATGCGCGGGTATTTACACGACCCCGAGCAGACCGAACAGGTGCTAGTGGAAGAAGGCGGTCAGATCTGGTATCGGACCGGCGACTTGTTCAGCATGGATGACGAGGGTTTTCTCTCGTTCCACGGGCGAGTTGGCCGACAGTTCAAGCTGCGCAACGGCGAGTTTGTCAATCCCGAAGCCTTGGAGCGGATTTTCGCCCGAGTGCCCCTAGTCGAGCACGTGATCGTGTACGGCGACCAGCAGCGCGACTATCCTCTGCCGTTGGTGACGGTGGATGTGGAGGAGGCAAAAAACAGCGGCATCGACGGGTTGCCGCTAGAGGACGAGGACGCCCTGCGCACGCATCCGAGCTTGGGCGAGCGGATCCGCGAAGGGTTCCTCGCCGAGGCTACGGCTGCTGGCCTGCCGAGCTACCAGCGGCCGCAGCGCGTCGCGCTCTTGCCCGAGCCGCTGAGCGAGGACGCCGGAACTTTAACCAAGGGCCTGAAGAAAATCGTGCCCAAGGCGATCGTCGAGCGGTATCGCACGATCGTCGAACAGACCTACGCATCCTAGCTACGCCGCAACTGGTGCAAGCGGTGGCTTAGCTCGGTTGGCGAGGCCGTGCCGGTCGTGCCAACCTGCTGAGCGGTAATTGACGCGGCCAAGCAGGCTATCGCCGCCGCTTCCGTCAGTTCAGCACCTGCCGCCAAGGCCGCGCTGAGGGCAGCCGCACAAGTGTCTCCGGTGCCGACTGGGTCAACGGGTGCAGTGAGACACACGGCCGGCACGTGCTCGACCCTGCTGCCGTCGGCTACGAGGATCCCCCTATTGCCAAGCGTTAGAAACACCGGGCGACCAGTCTGGTTACTGAGTACGTGGGCGTGGTGGCGCGCTGCCTTGAGCGACAGGCTCCCTTGGCCGCCGAGTGCGGCCCAAGCTTCGCGCTGGTTGGGTTTGAGGATGGCGCGCTTAAAGAACCCAATGCGCGTGCGCGAATCGGCGAGGACCACGAGCTTGGGCTGAGTATCGAGCGCAGCGGCGATGGCGCGGCGCACGAGCGAGGTAAGGACGCCGCAATTAGTTTCGGTGACTTGGTCGATGAGTACGAGCCCGTCCCAGTGGCTCAGGCGCTGATGGACGTGATTGATGAGATTGCGTTGGAGACTGGTCGGGGTCGGGCGGCGGTTTTTGGCATCGAGCCGCTCTAGTTCCTCGAGGACGGGTCGGCCGCGCTGGCTGCTATCGACGTAGCAGGGCTTGTCATAGGTCGGGGTCAAGCGGCCCGGAGCTGTGAGAAATCCCGTCAAATCTAGGCCCAGCCGGCGCATGGCTCGCCGCAACTCGTAGCCTTCTCCGTCGTCGCCGCAATAACCTACGCCCTCGACTGCTCCTACGCCGAGGGCGCGCAAGTTGGCGGCGACATTGCCGGCGGCCCCAGGTTGGCGGCGATAGCCGATTACCTGATAGCAGGTTTTGCCGGTCTCCAGCGACTTTTCGTCGAGGACCGGGTCGCATTCGCGATAGGAGTCGAGGAAAAAGTCTCCAACTACGCCGATGCGTAGCGCGGGAAATGCTGCCATGAGGGCGCGCAGGCGAGTTGGGGACAAGTTAAACATAGGATTGGCGGCGCAAGGGCGGGTAAGTCGGGCTTGATTTAGTACCTATAGCTTCCTATTTTCACTAGGTGCTATATTTAGTTATGTCCTTGATTCTCTTAAACTTAAAATAAAAAGAGAACGTGCCGATTCGCAAAGCCGTATTCCCCGTAGCAGGTTTGGGCACCCGCCTGCTGCCAGCGACCAAGTCCCAACCCAAGGAGATGCTGCCCGTTGGTTGCAAGCCAGTCGTGCAGTACGTGGTCGAAGAGATGATCGAGCAGGGGTTAGACAAGTTTCTCTTTGTAACGGGCCGCAAGAAGCGCTCGATTGAGGATCACTTCGACGACGATCCAGAGCTTGCGGCGCGCTTGGGCGATAGCGCGATCGGCGAGGTTGACTACGCAGCCGCAGGCGTTGAATTCTACTATGTGCGGCAGCGACGGCCGGCCGGCAATGCCGATGCCGTGCGTCAGGCGCGGGAATTCGTCGGCGACGAGCCGTTTGTGGTGGGGTTTGGCGACACGATCATCTCCTCGCCGCGGGTGCCAGGCGTGGTCGGCCGGATGATGCAGTCGCATGTCCAGCGGGGTGCGGCCGCCACTATTGCCGTATGGGAAGTGCCGCGCGAAGAGACCTACAAGTACGGGGTCGTCACACCGCAAGGCGAGGCCGACGACGACTTTGCCATCGCCGATATTGTTGAAAAACCGCCGGTGGAAGCTGCGCCGAGTTGTCTTGCGGTTGCGGCCCGCTATATTTTTTCACCGGAGATTTTCGCCGCTATTGATGAGATTGAGCCTGGGGTTGGCGGTGAGTTGTGGTTGACCGATGCTATCCGCGTCCTGATCCAGAGCGGGGCTGAGGTCCGCTGCACACGCCTTGCAAGCGATGAGGCGCGCTACGACATAGGAACGCCGCTCACATACTATCGGGCCTTCGCGGATTTCGCCTTGGCCGACCAGGAGTTCGGCGCGGCGTTTCGCGCCTATCTAGAGGACAAATTGGCTTAGGCATACGCAATGAAAGTAAAGCTCGACTATGGCCGCGACGGCCTCAAAATCGAAGTGCCCAACTCGGCCGCGGTATTGCAGATGGCTCCGAGTGAGGGGCTCGACCGGATCGAGGAGCGGATAGATCACGTGCTGGCCCGCCCGATAGGGACTCCGTCTTTGCGGCGGCTGGCGCGGGGACGCAAAAACGCCTGCATAGTCATTGCCGATATTACCCGCCCGGTCCCCAACGCCGTTATTTTGCCACCAATGCTGCGGATTCTCGAAGAGGAAGGCATCGCTCGCGAGGATATTACTCTGTTGGTCGGCACTGGCCTGCACCGGCCCAACGAAGGTGAGGAATTGGTACAGCTCGTCGGGGCTGACATCGCCTGCAACTATCGCATTGTCAACCACACCGCCCGCCGCCGCGAGACCCTGACGTATCTGGGGGAAACCTCGGGGGGTGCCCCAATATGGATCGCCGCGCTTTATGTAGAGGCCGACCTGAAAATCGCTACCTCGCTGATCGAGCCGCACTTGATGGCTGGGTACTCGGGTGGCCGCAAGGCCATTTGCCCAGGATTGATGGGCATTGAGACGATGCGCGTCCTACACGGCCCCGAATTGTTGAGTCACCCTCGGGTGTGCGAAGGCTCTATTGAAGGAAATCCCTTCCACCGCCAAGCCCTCGAAGTGGCGCAGCGCGCTGGCGTTGATTTTACATTTAATGTGGCCATGAATGACCAGCGGCAAATCACCGGCCTGTTCTGCGGCGACCTAGAGAAGGCCCATGCCGAAGGGGCCCGCTTCGTCGAGCAACAGAACGGCGTCTTGGTTGACGAGCCGGTTGACATCGCGGTCACTAGCAGCGCTGGCTGGCCGCTCGACCTGACGTTTTACCAAGCCGTCAAGGGTCTGACGGCGGTGTTGCCAATCGTCAAAGAGGGTGGGACGATCCTCATTGCTGCCCGCTGCGCCGAGGGTTTGGGCAGTGCAGAATTTGTAGCGATGCTGTTAGGCGCATCCGGTGCCGCCGAATTCTCGGACCTCCTTGCGGACTCCGATTTCTTCGCCATCGACCAATGGCAATTACAAGAGCTGTGCAAGGTACTCGACAAGGCGGAGGTTATGTTCTACTCGGAGGGGATTGATCCTCAGTACCGCGACAAGGTATGGGTCGAGGTCATTCCCTCTGTGGAGCAAGGGCTAGCTGCGGCGCTAGCGCGGCACGGTATCGGAGCGCGCATAGCGGTCGTGCCCCAAGGCCCTTACGTACTCACGCAAACCAAAGGAGAGCACTGATGTCCGCTAGACACAGGTGGTTTTTGCGAGGGGGACTTGCTTTGTTGGCCGCGCTGTACTGGGGGGCAGACGGAAGGGCGGCTGTGGTGCCGATTATGGGGTTGGGCGATCAAAAGGAAGAGGAGGAAGCTCCAAAGGATTCAGTGGTCAGCGACAGCGCCATCTCGGAGGGGCTGAAGCAGCGGCTGCTTTTCATGCCCTTTCGCGACAAGTCGAAATATAAGGGCGAGTGGGACATATACTCGGCCATACCCCGAGGCTTGGCCGATTCGTTGCGCGGCAGTGCCTTTTTCAGCACTGTGTCTATTGATTCGGCGCTGGTGCGATTAAAAAAGAAAGAATTGCAGGGCAAGCTCGATGTTGGGCTCGCCTTGGCCATTGGCCGCGAGGTGGATGCCGACTACGTCGTCTTGGGGCAGATCGACGAGATGAGTATGAAGCGCTTTCGCGCCACCGTGCCCATCGGCGGCTATCGCAGCTATCAGGGTCTGACCACGGTGCGGCTGTATCCCTATAAGGTCATAGACGGGGAAGCAGCCGGCGAGGTGATGCGGGAAGTAGCTGAGGACAGCAAGCGCTATGGGATCACCAATCCGGCGGCCTTCGTGCCACTGGAAAAAGAGTACTTTCTCTTGGGACAGATGGAGTGGGGGAGCGAGGAATTCCACAATACCTTGCTAGGCAAGTCGGTGGGTCGATGTCTAGATCACTTGGCCGCCGGGCTAGATAGCCTCATCCAACCTCCCGCCGCACTCAAGGTCTCCGAGCCGAAAATCATAGAAGTGGTGGCTGACACGGTGCAGGCTGATACAGGGGAAAACGGCCAATCTGTGCGAGTGCGATTGAGCGCTTATATTAATGTGGGATTAGCCGATTCAGTGCAGAAAGGCAACAAGTACGGCGTGTGGGACAAGGGGCGGGAACTGAAAGATCCAGATACCGGCGAGGTGTTGGGAACGTCCCTGCCGCGCCGGGTCGGCGTCGTGCAAGTCGAACAGGTGCTCAGCCAACACCTGTCGCTGGTGAGGATTCTGCAAGGGGAAGACGCCGTGCAAAAAGACTACGGAATTCGCGCCGAATAAAGGTCGAGATATGAACGCACTACGAACGGCATGGACGACGGGCTTGGTCTTGCTGCTAGTCTCAGCGAGTGGAACTAGCAGCGGTCAGATTTATGACCTGCCGGAAGACAGCCGCGTATTCTACGTCTTCTCGCACGATAGGACCCCGCAGCGCCAGCGGATTTTGCAGCTATGGCAGCAGTTTAGCGCGCAAGATGCTGAGCAGCGGTTTATCGCCATTGCCCGCGACGAGCAAGTGCTAGCGATGGCCGAGGGCCTGACCTTGTGGTCGGCCGCTATGGCCGCGCAATCGCCGGAGGTACCTGCGTACATTAAGGCGCGGTTGGACGCCGACGGGGATTATTTCGCAGCCATAGATTCCGAGGGCACTTTGTACTTGGCCGGCCTAGGACAAGACCTGCTGCAACCCTTGTCCACGGAAGTGGATGAAAGCACTTGGGGCAAGGTAAAGGACTTGTTCAGATAGGATCATGTCCGCCGAGTCTGAGCATAAAGACTTCTCCATTAAGCGCATAGATGCTTTCGCCTGCTGTGCCCGCTTGCTCGCGGCAGGAGCCATGCGGTATCACCGTTTGGCGGTCGAAGGTAGTCGCAATCTGCCGCGCGAGGGGCCGGCCCTGATTTTGCCCAAGCATTGCGCGTACCGCGACATTCTGCTCGAAGGGGTCTTGCTGTATAGGTTCACCCGGCGCTATGCCAACTACATTATGAAGGTTGGTCTGTGGGGGGTGCTAGAGTTGATGGGGGGGGTCAAGGTGGTAAGGCCCAAAGACATTAGGCGGATCGCCGATCGGGAGCAACGCCGCGCTGAGATTCGGCGCGCGCGCGCGGCCAACCAACAGATGCAAGACTATTTAGATGGGCTGTACCAGCGCGGGGAATTGGTCGTTTCACACCCGGAAGGCATGCGCTATCAAGACAAGTTAGGACCCCTGCAAAAGGAAGTAGTCGAGCATCTGGTACAGGCCGAAGAGCGGTTGGGGATGCGCGTGCCGTTGATTCCCATCGGCTTGGAGTACGATAGCTACGCTCGGCCTGGGGCGCAGGTGTACTTTCGGGTTGACGAACCGCTCTACGCGGATTCCTTCGCCAATGTTAACGAACTGATGGATCATCTCGGCAATCGCTTGCGAATACTCAGCGGTCTAGCCTGATGGCTGAGTGTGCAATACCCAGTAAGGAGAATACATGTTCAAGCTATTTGCACTGGTTTTAGCCGTCGCGATCGCAGGATGTGGCTCGAACCAAGTTAAAATCGAGATCAAGGGCGGGGACGGCCAGCTCGTGCGCTTAGATGCCAATGACGTCCAATACAAATTCAACCACTTGGTCAAAGCTGGAACCTACGTCTTGCCCGAACCGGACAGTAAAATCGAATTGGGCGGTGGTGCGTACGCCGTCAATGTCGCCGCGGGGGATTATCTGGGGAATGAGGTCTTGCAAGTGGAATCGCCGCCGCTATGGGGCATGCGGACCTACGAGGCGATATTCGATATTCCCGCTAGTAGCAATGCCCCTTTCAAGCGCGAGGGCACGATTCTCTACGCCTCGACTAAGAAAAACGTCCGCAACTGGGACTTGTTCATCATTAAGGCCGATGGCAGCGACCGCCAGCAGCTAACCAACACTCCCGAACCCGAGCAGCATCCCTCTTGGTCGCCCGACGGCAAGAAGATTCTCTTCACCCGCGGCGACGTGATGAGCAACATCGACCTCTACGTCATGGATGCCGATAGCTCTAATGCCGTGCGCCTAACCGAACACCCCGAGCGCGACCAGCGCGGTGTTTTTTCGCCCGACGGCGAGACGATCGCCTTCGTCAGCCAGCGCGACGGCGATGTGGCCGTCTGGCTCATGGACGCCGATGGGGCCAACCCGCGGAAGTTGGTCCAAGGTGATCAGCCTTCGTTTTCGCCTGATGGCCGCCGCATTGCCTTTACTTCTTCGGCCTTCGACGACAATGCCGAGATCTACCTCATCGATCTCGACGGGTCGAATCGGACTCGCCTCACCGAGAATCGGCGCAAGCTCGACTTGTTCGCGTCGTTTTCTCCAAAAGGCGACCGCTTGGTTTACAACTCGGAGGAGTTTGGTGGTCAAGAGCTGATGCTCATGCGGCCCGACGGGCAAGGGCAGACTCGCATCTCCATTGCCGAGAAGACCTACGAGCAAGAGCCAGTCTGGTCACCCGATGGCAAGGGGATAGCTTATGCGGGCAGGATGGGCGACGATGAATACGACATTTACTTGGTCGGAACGGCTGGATTCGACTTGGACGAGATGGACGCGCCACCGCTGATGCCCATCAACCTGACCGACAACGACGACCGCGACGATATGTCGCCGAGTTGGCGCTCCTACTGATCTGACATGCAAGCGAAGGGGGCTACGGGCGTTTCTTATCTCTATATCGTCCTTGCCCTGGGGCTGGCCCTGCGGCTTGTGAACCTGCAAGCGCCCCTGACCGACAAGCAGGCTTGGCGTCAGACGGACACGGCCGCCATTGCCCGTAATTTTTACGAAGAGGGCTATTCGCTCTTCTATCCACGCGTCGATTGGCGCGGCACCACCCCTGGGTACGTGGAGACGAATTTGCCGCTGTACCCCTTTGTCGTTGCCCTACTCTATACCATAGCCGATGGTTCCTATGAGTGGCTCGGGCGCCTCGTGGCGGCACTGTGTTCGACGGCGGCCGCGGCATTTCTCTATTGGCTGGGTCTGCGATTGGGCATGGGGCGGCTGGGCGCGCTTTTAGCTGCTCTGCTCTATTTGCTTTTTCCCATGAGCATCTACTACGGGCGCACCTTTATGCCCGAGGCGCTGATGATCCTTTTGAGCGTGGGCGCGCTTTGGGCTTTTGCTCGGTGGATTGACAGCGGTCGCCGATGGGACTTCGCGCTGGCTGCACTGTTGGCCGCCCTGTGTTTCCTCGTCAAAATACCTACCCTCTATCTCGGTTTTCCGCTGGTCGCCTTAGCGTGGATTCGCTGGGGGTGGCGCTTCTTCATCAGGCCTGCGCTTTGGCTCTATCTCGCGCTGGTCTTAGTGCCTTCTATACTCTGGTACTGGCATGCCAACCTGCTCTTTGAGGAAACCGGCCTGACGTTTGGCATCTGGAATCGCTACGGCTATGACAAGTGGGACCACAGCCTGCTCTTTACGGCGGATTTCTACTGGACGCTATTGAAACGCTTCTGGCATAGCGTCTATACGCCTGTGGGGGCGGTCCTGGTTTTGGCGGGACTCGCCCTCGCGCCTGTCCAACGGCGCGAGTGGACACTGTGGGTGTGGATGGGAGGGCTGGTACTCTACTTCTTTGTCGTCCCCGAGGGCAATCGCAGGCTGCATTACTACCAGTTACCCTTTGTCCCGGTGGGGGCCCTGCTAGCCGGGCGGGTACTCGAAGCCGTTATTGAGACAGATGCCGCATCGGCCGGGTGGTGTAGATTCGCGCGGAACTGGAAGCACCGCTGGCGCGTCGCTTTAGTATGTACGCTGGTCGTTGGGGTTACCGCCTACAGTGCTTGGGCGGTTGGACCGTATTACGCACAGCCCAACAATTGGCACAATTACTACCAGAGCTGCCATTTGGTGGGTCGGATAATCGACGCCAAGTTGCCGCAGGATGCGCTGCTGGTCATCGGTGACGAGGACGAAAACACCGGAGTGCCGCACCGGTCGCAAAGCCCGACCTTGCTCTATTACTGCCATCGCAAGGGATGGCAAATAACTCCGCCCGAATTTGCGCCAGAGCGGCTCGACAGCCTAGCGGCCGAGGGTGCAGACTATTTTCTAGTCGCGGCTGGCTTCGCCGTGGATAACGAGCCTTTTTGGCAAGATCTCTTGCGCCGGGGCGTGACGATCCCTTCAGCGCACCCGCGTCAGTGGCACGACAGAGCAGAGTTCATGCGCTTTGTTACCCGGCAGCCAAGAAAGGATCGTCACTTCATTCTCGTATCTCTTGCAGCCGACGGCGAATAGTTGACAGCAGCCGAGGGCCTATATATTATGGCTCTTAGGTAATTGTCCGTTTTCTACGGTCCGTCACAAGGAGGGAGAGATGGCGTCGAAGGTCGAATATACCCAGGTGCGAAAGTGGCTTCTGGTCGGTGCTCTAGCGGCTGTTGTAGCTGGCTGTGCCACCACCGGAGGCAGCGGAGGTGGTTATGGTCTGCCGCCCATTCCCGAGGGCAAGGGGCGGCTCATGTTGGAGACGGGAGGGATCAACGAAGTAAATTACTACGTACTCGACGGAGAGACTGGCGAGGAGGTCCACTCGGAATCGCCGCGCATGGCCGCGAGTTCACCCATAGGATACGAGACGGGCTACCGCTCTCTGCCGCAATTCGTCGATCTAGACCCTGGCAGCTATACCGTTGTGGTCAATACGGATATCGATGACAGTGTTGAGAAGGAAGTCGATGTCCTGATGGGACAGGAAATGTACGCGACCATACCCATCGGTCGTTTTCAGGTCATTTTTTCTGACGCACAGGGTCGCAGTCAGGTGCCTTTCCTGATTTTTGACTACAATTTGCGGACTATGCTAGGCCGGGGCATGACCTCGACAGAGGTGCGATACTTTATCGTGCCGGTGGGCGAGTATAAGGTTCGAATTGAAAATTCCCCCACTGGTTTGGACGAAATCAGGCCCGTACAGGTGAGCATGGGACAGACCCAAAACATTCTCATCGGCCCGCCGCCTTCGCCGGCACAACCGGGCGAAAGTGGGAGCGAAGGGGCCGCACAGCCTTAGGCTTATCGCGGAGCAATACCATGAAGCGCACAGGACTATGGAGTGGGGTTGCACTCTTGGCCGCGTTGTGGGTATCGGCCAGTGAAGCTGCTACTTCCCCTCTCAAGGCGACCATTATCGATCGCTATGGCAACCAGCACCAAGTAGATAAGTTCACCTTTCAGGGGCGTCAGGATTTGGAAATCTACTTCCAAGGGCAGCGTCGTTTGGTGAAACTAGTCAAGGTGGCTCGGTTGCGCTTTGAAGGGGAACGCAGCGACGAGGAACAGCGCGTCGTGCTCGTATTCCGGAATGGCGTCCAAGAAGCGGGTTTGATGGTGACGGGAGGCTCTTCTTCGCCCCACCAGGATGCCGTCGGTGGTGGAAGCAGCGGGCGTCGCTTTGCTGGGGTGACCGAGTTGGGGCCTTTCTTCATCCTCGCCAGCGATGTGCAAGAGATTGTCTTGCGCCATCCCGTCGGCGAGGAGCCGCCGGCAGAAAAAATCCTCAAGGCCACGATCATCACGACAAACGGCAGACGCTTTGAGGTGGAAGATTTGCGCTCTCACGGCAAGAAGCGGCTCGACTTTTTCAAGGGACGCAACAAGCGCTTTATCCCTTTAGATAAAGTGGCGCGAATCGACTTTGAAGACAGCGGGACGGGCGATGAGTTCAGGCCGATAACGGCTACCTATTGGTCGGGGAAAACCGTTATGGGCACGGTCGAGGCGAGCCTAGTTCGCCTTTCGGGCGAGACCGACAAGAGCTATTTCGAGCGCGTCAACCAAGCCTTTACAGGCGTCGTGGGCTCAAGTCCGTTTGCGATTGGTATGCACGACATAAAGCACATTCGCTTTCGGAAGGATAGTGATGAAGAGAGAGCTGACGATAAGGCCGAAGACAGCACCGACGACAGTGATAGCAACGGTGCCGGAGATTCTCAATAAGTAAATGGCCTCACTCCCCTCTCGATAAATTTCTTATCGGGCGCATGGCCAACAGGCCAGTCTCATGCAAGAATGTAAAATACTTGCAGACCAGGGGAGATTTCTCTATATTGCCTCGACTACAAGCCCTCTGCAGCAGTTCCGACTGGTCAGGAAAGAGTCGGAGCGGTTGCTAGTGGGCGTAATTTTTCACAGGGAAGACAGACCTACGGTAGATCGTAGCCGAAAAGGTCGCCGTCCCAAACCACCACTCTCCCAATAGGGAGTATGAGAAGGAGTCGTAGCTTATGAAACGTCTATATGGCCTCCTCGCTATGGGCCTAATAGTGGGCCTGACGAGCGGTGCCAGTGCGCATATTGGCGAACAGGTTTACCTGCTCTTTGAGATCTCTGAGGCCGATCTGGCTGACATTGACTTGCGCGATGCCGATATAGCCGACTGGGAAGATGTCGTTGGTGATGCTTCGCTGATCACCACTGACTTTTTTCAGGATCCGACTGTGGGCGACGGTGCCCAGTACGATCCGGCGGATCTAGACTATCGCATCTGGCTAGGCTGGAACGGCAATCTCGGCACCATGTGGATGGCTATGGAGCGCATCGACAACGTGTACATTAACGAGTACGCTGGCGGTGACTTAGGTAGCTTGTGGAGGCAAGATGCCATTGAGTTCATGCTTGATGGCGACCACACTGGTGGCGATTACACTGGTTCGGCTGATGAGAACTGGACCGACGAAGAGAAAGACCTGAATAACAACCGCACGGCTCAGCAGTACGTGGCTATCGGTGATACTCCTGATGGCCGCCACGTCGGCTATCTGGGCAAAGGCACCGAGTGGGTCAATGCACTGCCCTATGCTGACGGCGGTGGAGGGTCAACCGGCGATGGCCCGACGACCACAATCATTGAGTTCTTCGTCACGCCTTTCGACGACCTGATCTGGAACAGCCCGGACGATAGCGTAGCTTCGGAGCTGGTCGATGGCAAGATCATTGGTTTCCAGATTTCGGCTCAGGACATGGATGAGGGGCCGAGTGACTACCGCGCTTTTCACACCTTGTCTGGTCAGGCCGCGACTTGGCGCTTTGCCGAGCGCTTCGTCGATGGTCGCTTGGTCGGCGTTGGTGGTGACGGTACGGCGGTCGAAGAAGACTCTTGGGGTCGCATCAAGGCCGCGTTTGAGTAACAGTAGCGTCCTGCTGTTTTCCTAAATTTTAAGGAGAGGGGGAATATTCCTCCTCTCCTTAAAATCATCTTATGGCTATCGCATAGCTTGGGTAGCACCTTCCTCGCGTCATAATACCTCGCTCCTAGTTGCCCATGTGAAAACCTAGGCAGCGCAAATTCTACCGGGGAGTAACGGAATGAGAATTGGGATTTGTGTCGCCGTGCTGGTTTTGACAGGTTGGGTCGTAAATGCTGTTGCGGAGTTGCGTCTGTTCGCCATTCCGGGCAACACAACTTGGGCCGATGCTAAGCAGGGGCCGCTTTCAGAGAGTCGCTTCATTGAAGTAATCGACTTTGAAAGCTATGAGAATGGCATTGGACCCATCACGCCAACGCGCGTAGTGCCCGTTCCCGAAATTCCTCTCACCGCCGCCGAAGTGGACGCGGCAATCGATTCCAGCCTCTTTGCCTTCTCGCTTAATGTAACTAGAGCCGATGTAGTAGCACCGACTGATATCGAACTCGAAGATGGTGAGATCGTAAAGGCGGGTACGGTCTTGATTCCTCGTTGGAATCCCTTTCCGCGTAACCTAGAGGCCGTCCAGTTATTGCGTCGGGCTGGCATCAGCGAGATTGAGGCCATGATTAATGTGGCCGAATCCTTTCCCCGCCCTCCCAGCGGTGACAAGTACAACAAGGGGCTCAACCTCACGCCTCACGGCATTTTTGAAAGGGCTTTGACTGACCAGCGACTCCAGGAGGGCCTCTGGCACGTTTTCGATGGCGATCCACAGACCCATTTCGAGCGCATCGACCGAGTTGGGCAGGACGTCAAACAGCAATGGAGCCTCTATATCGACTTGGGACGCTACTTTCCAGTTCGCTTGTTTCGCCTCTATCCCAGTCTTGAAGAGCCCTCGCGCGTTTCCGCGTATACCTTCTCTAGGGGGCTGCCTGGGACTGAGAAGGTAATCGCCGGTCTTAGTCTCGACGATCCGAGTGTTGGGCAGTTGGCATTCCCTAGGTTCAATAAGATAGCTTCGACTTTTCCGACCTTCGTTCTCGAGGCGAGCGCACCGGTCAATGTGGAAGACACCATTGCCGTGGCCTTTGAGCCGCAGGCCTACATGCGCTATGCGCGCTTTGAGTTTCAGACTCCACTGGATTACGATTTAGCTGAAATGGAGTTTTTAGCCGACGGTTTTGTGCCTGAAGCGATTTATACTTCCAACGCACTACCGCTGCCCCCAGCGACCTTGGGGCGGATCTTCTGGGACGAGCGAAAAATTGGCGATCCCACCAGATCGCGCGCTATCGTGCGCGTACAGACAGGCGTTAATACCGAGACGGAGGTCCTTTTTCGCGTCAACAAATTCGAGCGCTCGGTGGAGTGGAAAGAGGAAGGGGCGATCATCACCGACCAACGGCTTGGCTCTAAGACCTTCGGCCAGGAAGTGGACCTAAACGATGAGGCTTTCAATCTGGAGGCCCGTGAGATTTTCAGTGCTGCCTTGTCCGAGGACCGAGCGCGAGTCCGCCTGACCCGCGACGAGTACAAGAAGCTGCCGGGCAATGAGCGGCGTCACGTCGAACCCGATCTCGAGTTTTGGAGCGGCGTCCAGTTGGCCAACAATGGCCAGTTGATCAATGCGCCGGGTGGTCGGCCCTTCATTCAGATTGAGGTTGAGTTTCTGAGCGAAGAGCCCGAGGCGGCCACGATTATTAGCAACTTGCGCTTTGAATACTCCGCTCCGCAGATCACAGAGCAGGTCTTCGGCGAGATTGCTCCGGCCGTGGATGTGATTGCTGGCCGCGACACCACCTTTGTGCTGGTCCTCAATGCTGGGTTAGGGGCTGAGAATAACGGGTTCAACCGCTTGCAGGTTTTCACGCCGGCGCGTGCGGAGGCCATTGAGGGGGTGGAGGTGGATCTAGGCGACGGAGAGTTCCTGAACTTGGAACGAGTGGATGGCGACGGCGAGATAGGGGAGGGGCAGTTTCGAGCGTTGTACGTTGCCGACGATCAGTTCGTCGTTGGTTTCCCAATCATAGGCCCAGCCGAGGAAGATCAAGTCCGCAACGCATTGGTAAAGGTCCGCTTTCAAGGCCGGGTCATTGACTTCCGCACCAACTTTGCTGCCAATGTCTTTTTAGACACTTTAGGTGCAGAAGCAGAACGACGCTTTACCAGTAGCGGCATTTTGGCACTCGGGGGTAATGAGAGTGCGCTCGATACGCTGGCCATTTTCTTGCCACAGCGGGTGGAGGACAATGACGTGGTGGATTTCGCGGCGACGGACCGGCTCTCAGATCGCAATTCCCTAGCGGTGATTGCCGATATTTCAGCGCAGAGCGAGAGCCTAGTGACCAATTTCAAGGTCGTGCCCAATCCTTTTACGCCCAATGGCGACGACGTCAACGACGAAGTAGTCGTGACTTTTGACGTCCAGCGGCTACTAACGCCGAAGCCTGTGCAGTTGGAGATATTCGATCTGAACGGTCGGCGTCTGCGCCTCATTGAGCGCCAGCTATCGTCGGGGGGATATTCGCAGCAGTGGGATGGCCGCGACGATGTTGGACAGGTAGTGCCTCCAGGACTATACCTATTGCGCATTTCGGCCGAAGCCGATCGTGCAGGTGAGGCCCAGACGCGCGTCGTTTCCGTAGCGTATTAGCCTTTAGCGAGAACGAAAAACGCGGGAAGAAAGGAAATGCTATGAAACGGTTGCTAAAGTGGCAGATGGCTCTCTTCGTCCTACTATCCCTGCCTAGTTTTTGTGTGGCCCAAACGGATGCCTATCGAATTTTCGGCAGCTCGATCCGCGTAGATAGGGCTTCGCACTGGAGAAACTGGATTTATCAGAACGATCTAGTCACAAATTTAAACGTACCAATCCGCGATGCGGACATTTTTCAGGTTGAGGCCGATGGGCTGCGGCCGACTTTCTTTCGCCGCAATATCAACGTGGCTCCGACGGCTGTCGATTTCACCTATCCCGATTTGGTCCGCGCTAACGGCGATCTAGTCTCTGGGGGTGCAACGGCCAAATCCAACGATGCCTTGGCCAATAATATCATTGATGGCGACTTGAATACCTTCTGGGAGCCGGACACGCCGGTCAGTTATGCAAGCCGCTTGACCCGCCCTGGAGATTTCAATCCCGACGGTCTGCGCAACTGGGAAATTGAAATCGATCTGGGGCGGCTGGTCTTTGCCGATAGCCTGACGATCATTTTCCCCGCTGGTCAGTTCGAAGACGAGTTCCTCGGCGAGCCGGTCAAGTCCTTCGTGCTTTTCGCCTCGATGGGTGAGCGCTTCCCCTTTCCCTTGGGTAACAACCTCAAGTTTTCCGTCATCGGTCAAGTCTCTACCGGCTTTGTCGCCGGCAAATTGGCCCAGTGCGTACGCGATGAAAGCGCGGGCTACGCTGGCGAGACCCGCTGTGCAGAAGAGGAAGTAGGTGAGACCGGTGAAGTGACGCTGGTTCCGATGCCTGGGACTGAGGGTCGCTACGCGCAGATGACCTTCTCGCTCTTGCCGCTGGATCGAGCTGACTGGGACGAGGATGGCCGACCCGATATTAGCGGAGCTTTCATCCATTACGTCCGCATTAAAGTTACGGATTCAGACCTCTGGCGCGACGCCTTTTTGGGAACGGGGGAAGAGGCGCGCCTCGCCTATGAAGCATTGCCCCAAGAACAGCGCGGTGCGATCCTCTATCAGCGCCAGACTGCCGGCGGCCTACTCGTCGATCTTCAAAACGACGATAACCTGACGGCTGAAGAAAAGTATCAAGTTCTGCCCGAGGAAAAACGCGGTCCGATCCTCTATTATAGCAGGGAGGTTCCCCGGATTGCCGAGGTTCAGGTCTGGGCCAAGGGCGACAACTACGCGCTGCAACCCGAAAGGCGCGGGGGGGCCTCGTTTGAAAACGGCGGTTTGGGTGCGCCCAATTTGTCCACGGATGGGCTGTACGACTCGGAGTGGGTGGCCAATACATGGTCGCCGGTATACCTCAAGGGCACGGCTTGGTACGACTTAGGAGCCGTGTTTTGGGTCGACAATGTCTCAGTGGTCAACAAGCGCATTAACCAGAGTCACAAAGGTGCCTTTTTGGGACCGGATATTTTGGTTTCCGACGGCACGTTGCTCAAACCCGTGAGTATGAACGATCGCGACGACTTCCCCCAGCTGGAAGAAGCGCTCAAGTGGGACAACATCATCAGCGAGGAGCACGTCGATAACCGCGATCCGGTAGTGCGCATTTTTCGCGAGACTTTTCCCTACCGCAAGATTCGCTTTCTACAAATCCGCGACATTGACGTCACCGGGCAGCAATCCGGTCGCTATGGCGCGCTAGCGACGTTGGGCGAGATTCAGCTTTACGGCGAGGGATATCCAGTCAGCGTGTGGGCGTACTCGCCACCGATCACGCTGACTGATTCGCGTGGCAATTTCATTCGCAAAACCCTGCCGCGCATCGCTTGGGAAGGCGATGTCATCGTCCACGAGACCGATCCGCTCACCGGCCAAGCCATCGAACGCATCGAGCCGTTGAATCTTCACCCAGATGTCCGCTTACAGGTACAGACTCGCACTTCGGATCAGACTGACACCAATTTCACGTATTACCAAGTCGTGACCGTCGCTGGCAACGAAGAGCGCACGGAAGTGACGAAAGAGGTTTACGACGAGATCGCCTTGGAGTGGACGGCCTGGGAGATCTGGCAGACCCTGCCCGCCAGCCAGAAACACGCCTCGCGCACCGACGACGACGGCGACGGTCTGGTGGACGAGGATCGGATTGACCTGATTGACAACGATGGCGATGGTCTGGTGGACGAGGACGGCAGGAAGCTGCGCCGGGCACCGCGCTCGAGCTTTGCCAAGGACGGCGAACTGGCGTTTGTCGGCTGGAGCGAGTGGAGCGAGAGCTACCTGCCGACCCATGGCGTCAACGAGGCGACCATCACCTCACCCAACCCGCGCAAGTTCGTTCAGGTGCGGGTCAATCTCTCTTCAGAAGATCCCTTCAAGACGGCGCGCATCCGCAGTTTGCGCATTGAGTTGGCACCACCGCTGTCGCTTGAACTGGCTGGCGAGTTGGCGCTCCTCACCGACGAGGGAGTAGCGCGCGTGCCGACCGATTTGGGTGTCCTGGTTTCGGACTACACGCCGCCGCGCAATATCGATCCGCTCGCGCCGCAGCAGTTTTCTTATTTCATCCGCGCTGCCGCGCCCGACCCGACCGATGCAACGGTGCGCGACGGCTTTAACGAGGTGCTGGTTGTCGCGCCGCGCGATGCGCGCTTGACCGGTGTGCGCTTGGGGCAGGTCGCCATCGCCCAGACGCCTTCGCTCCTCAACCCGGAGGAAGTGCTGACCTCGGCGACGACTACGAAGTTCGACCGCGCCTTTGTCCCCGGTGACGACGGGGTCTTGCGCGATGCAGACGGCGCAGTGTTGGAACGCATGGCGACCGGCGCGGATTCGATCTGGGTGCGTTTTCCCTTTTCGCTCAATGCCGACCTGCCGGCTGGCCAGCATGCCCTCATTGAGGTGCAGTTTGAATCGCAGAGCTTCCGCGAGGGCATTGAATTCGCCTCGTTTGTGCGCTCTTCAGATTCAGAAGAGGGCCTATTCCAACGGGTGGACACCGCCGATAAGGATGCGACCGAGTTGGTGGATTCTTCGACGGCGCAGGTCAGCTTGATGGCGCTGCCGGGGTCTTTGATCCAAGACGTAGTGCTAGCACCGGTCTTTACGCCCAACGGCGATGGGATTAACGATGAACTCTTGGTGCATTTCGTTTTGTTGAAGGTACAGGAGGAGCGTCCGTTAGACGTTGCATTTTACGATTTGGGAGGACGCTTGGTAGGTCAAGGGCAGGGCTCGGCGGTTGGTGGCAAGGTAGGGACGCAGGCGTTTGTGTGGGATGGACGGGATATGAATGGTCAGATTGTGCCACCGGGGATCTATCTCTGTCAGATCAAGCTAGAAGCCGACGATCAAGCCAGCAAATTGACGCGCCTTGTTCACGTAGCTTATTGATAAAGCAGTAGTTCGGACCGGAATTCGACAACAAGGGAGGGTATTTGTGAATATAGTTAGGAGTTTCCGCATCGGTGTGGTGGCAATCGTGATGTTAGGAGTGATGGTGGAAGACCTCCCCGCACAGGAAGATTTCGGCTCGCGCTTGGGCGTGCGTCGTGGCGGGGAGGTTTTTTACGACCCCATCGGGCCAGGGGTACTTTTCGATGCGTTGGATCCAGCGGTGAAGAAGTGGTACGTGCCGCAGGAACTCTTCAACGAGTACCAATGGCGGCAACAGGACTATACCAATTACGCCCGGCGGCACTATTCGCGCTATGTGAACACAAGCCAAGAAGGCGATTATTTTTACGATCTGTACGGGAATTACATCACCCGCGGCGAACTCATTTACGACTGGAGCATTGCAGCGCCGCAGACCTCGGGTAGCAGCCTGTTTAAGACCACCCGATTCAATAGCTGGTTTACGAACTTGGTCATCGCCTCGGATCAGAAGGGCCAATACGCCTATGCCCTGACCATTGGCGACCGCATCCGCACGACGCTGACGCCGATGACCTTTTCCAAACCGACCTTTGCCGGTATTCAGTTTGACCTAGCTACGGACAAATACGAGGCGACCTTTCTCGCCTCGCGCCCTAGTGCGCCTGGTTACGTCGGAGCCTCAGCAACGGCTACTACCGGTCGTTTCCGCTCGAATGACACCAACTTGATCGGCGGACGCGGCACCATGCAGGTCGGCGACTTTGTCAAGTTGGGAGCGACCTACATCAATGCTTTCAACTCTTCGACCAAAGGGCAGGCATTTCAGGGCAACCCCTTCAAGGGCACGCTCACCGAGGGCCAGAACAACGCAGACGTTTCGCGTATTGAAGTGCGCTTGAGCGACGATTCGCCCGAGGATGGCAGGGCGGGCGCGGCCTTCTTTCAGGAGGAGATGATCATTACGACCATCGATGGCGAGCGCATCAGCAACCGTCGTCGCATCGGCAATAGCAACATACTCGCCTTCGGCCCCGCGGTACAGGGCGGTTTTCGCCGCGAGGGTTTCCTCGCGGCCGATGGCAACGAGGTCATCGTACTAGTGTACGATTTAGAAGGCCCTCAGTACCGCAACTCCTTCGGCCCCCAGCCAGAGCAGATCAAGAGCATTGAGTTCCTGTTGCTTTTGGCCAACGACTACCGGATCGACGTTACCTCCAACCGCCAGCTCAACGCCAACGGCCAGCCGGTCTTGATCTCTGAGGGCATTCCCGAGCGCACGATGCGCGCCGACGGCAACGTGCAGGATGGCTCGAATCAGGGATTTGTGAGCGTCAAATACGGGTTGCCGGTAGCCAATGAGATCTTCGGCTTTACGCTCGATATTATGGATGTCAGCGGATTTTACTTATCGGGGGAATACGACCGCAATCGCCAGCACTTTCGCTATCCACGGCGGTCGGAAACCGACGTGACCCAGCATACGGCGTACAACAGCTCGGCCGACGCTTGGTTTGTCAATGTGTATAAACGCGCTTATCCCTACTTTGGCTTCGGCGAAGTCTATAATGTTGATCCCGACTACAGCACTAGTTCCTTTCTAGCTGGTACCCAAAACGATGCAGCGGACATCAATTACGACGATGACATCCGTTTCGTTTACGAATTCGTCGATGACAACGACGATCAAGATCGCAATCCCGACTGGCTTCGGGCCAATTTCTCGCAGGATAGGGAAGTCTTCCCAGGGTTCGACGAAAACAACGACTTCATCAACGACTTCAATCAGAACGACTCCGAGTGGCGCGAGAACACAGTGCCTGATTACGAGGAGCCGTTTCTGCGCTACGCATCCGATCGACCTGAGTTCCTCTTTGGTCTTGATATGAACAACAACGGTATCATTGACCGCTTTGAAAACGACATTTTACCAGACTATCTGTACAAACGGGATCGGCGCGGCTACAACATCTATGTAGGTTCTCATTTAGGGCCGGAGGCACGGCTGACTGTCGGTCGCCTCGACGAACGCCAGCTAGCAGACGCTCGCGAGAACGCCACCAACTACGCCTTGCTGACCTTTGACAAGGACTACGCCAGCAAGGGGCGCGTGCAAATATACAACAACTATCGGCAGGTCCGCGACGATATTCGCGACAATGTGATAGAGTGGGTTGTGCGCGAGGGATCGCGCGGCGACCTAGTGCCCTATACCGACCCTCTCCCTCTGCGCGATGGCTGGGCTAATACCTTGTATCTCGGCTATCAGTACCAGAGCGACCACATCCACTTTAAGAACCGCCTTAAGTGGGAGGTTTTCAAACAGGACAATTTCGGCGAGCGACCGCTTGATGAACAGGACATCCGCGAGACGGCGTCCTTCTTCGGAGTCCTCAACAAGATCGATTATACGTTCAACCTCGGGATCCTCAAGTTCCAGCCGCGCTGGAAGAGCGAGTTCCAGCGCCAGCGGCCCTCGCGCCGCCAGGATACGCAGGTGCGGGTAGCGACCACCGAGTTGCACGAGCTGTGGTCGCTGGTTGTGCACGTCCCAATTCTGTCGCGCACCCAATTGCAGACCGGCCTAGAGTACCTGCTCGTCGAGCAGTTCCGCGAGGAGTTGGAAACCCATTTGCTGCGCTCGGACCGCAACGAGTTGGTCTATGCCTTGCAGTTTACCAACAACGCCGAATACCTAGGCTACAACCTGTGGACCCAGACTGGATTTCGCGTGTCGCGGATTGATCGCGCTTCGGCCGAAAGGGCACGCACTGAAACGGCCATATTCGTCACTGTGTACGCCGGTCTTGAGTAGGAGGTTTCCCATGCTGAAATATTTCACACCACTGCTTTTGGTCGGGTTACTTTTTCCGGGCTGCTCCTATCGCTACTATGCCGAAGACCTCAAACCACTGAGCGAGGCCGAGCAAGGAGCCAACAAGACGGTGGCCGACGATGGCACCGTATCCTATACCCAGGCTCGCCTTGAGATCAGCCTGCGGCCGATGACCGACGCGGAGTTGAACCGTCAGTTCAGCGCGTACTCCAACGAGGGGCCCAACTCACAGAACCCCTACACGTTTGGCAACTCGACGTACTTTCGCACTGGGGACACCCCGCAGCGCTTCACTGTTTTCCGCATGTATGTTTCCAATTACGAATATCCCAAAGTCTATCTCGATCCCAAAAAGGTCTATGTAACCACTCCTAACGGGCGCAAGTACTACGCGTTGAGATTCGAACAGCTCTCAATATACTATCGTCGCTACGTCGGCAGCGGCAAAGGCGGTGGGGAGCCTGGGATGCCCGGCAATGCCATGTTCACTTGGAAAGAGCGCGAAAGCATCTTGCGGCGCACGATGTTTCCCGATGAGGATGTGTTCAGCGCTCAGGAGAACGAAGGGTATATCGTCTTCAAGCCACTGGCCCCGGATGTGGAGGAACTGACTGTTCATATCCCCGATGTGGTAGTGCGATTCGACTATAAGGGGGATCCGATAGAGGACGTGGATATCGAAATGCACTTTGAGCGCGAGATTGGTCGCATCTATCCCGACGGACGCAAAGTGGCGACCAGCCAATAGGGCAGCGCGGAACTCACAATTGAACTTTAACTAGCTGCGCGGTGCCAAAGCGGTACCGCGCAGTTTTGTACTGGGAAAAACGTATGTCTTGGCGATTTTTTGTCTGCGGCATCTCCTTAGCCGTTGCAGGTTGCGCGTCGGAGAATGAACCGGCCACCCCAGAGACGGTTTTGGCCACGGTGGGGGAGGAGATGATCACGGCTTTGGACCTCCACCGCTACGAGCAAGCGCTGCCCGACTATCTGCACTCGAAGAAAGAGGGGGTAGCCGCCCGCGGCGAAAACCTACAGACCCTAGTCGACAAGGAGCTCATGCTGCGCGAGGCCTACAAGCGGGGGTTGGACCAGTTGCCTGGGCTCGCCTATACGCTGTCCGACATGGTCAATAAGCGCTTGGCCGAGAAACTATCGCGCGAGTGGATCGACGCCCGGCTCAAGGTGACCGAGGAGGAACTGCGCGCCGCGTACGAGGAGCATTTGCTCGGTTGGGAAATCTGGCCGGCGCACATTCTCTCGGCTACCGAAGAAGACGCTTGGGCCATCATCCGCCAATTGGAAGCCGGGGCCAACTTTTCCGAATTGGCACGCCAGCACTCTCTCGCCGACGACGCAGACAAAGGCGGCAACCTCGGTGCCTTCTTTGACCAAGCTGGTGCTGTACCTAGCCTGCGCGATGGCACCTTTCACTTAGAGGAAGGCCAAGTCAGCGAGCCGATCCGCACGATTGACGGATACGAGGTCGTCAAGGTCCTTAAAAAACGACGCATCCCCTTTGAGAAATTGCGCGCTGATATCGCCGAGCAGGTTGGCCAACGCAAGTGGGCGCAGCGGCGACGGGTGGTAATTGACTCGCTCAAGGAGGTGCGCAGCTTGCGCTATCACCGCGACCGCATCCACGCCGTGCTCGCCGCGTTGCACGGCCGTGCGTTGGACCAACCCCACGCACCGCTGATTGAATATGAAGGGGGAGGCATTGGTAGCGGTGACGCCGTGCGGGGGCTCCGCTCGCTTAAGAAGGGAGCGCTGCCGCCCGACAGTGCAGCCGCGGTTTTGGCTGTTGAACGGTGGATTCTCCCGGATTCCCTGTTGGCTCTCGAAGCCCGTATGCAGAGGCGGCATCTATGGCCCGCTGTGGTAGCGTGGGCCGAGGGACAGAAGCAGTCGCTGCTCGTGTCGCAATTGCGCCTAGACGCGGTGGCGGGAAAGGTCTCAGTGACGGAAGCAGAGGTGCGGGATTACTACGAGCAACACTTGGAAACCTACCGCTCCCTGCCCGGCGTCATCGAGATGACCGAGGTGCTGGTCGATACGCGCATGGAGGCCGAAGAAATTCTCGCGCGGGCGCGCAGCGGGGAGAGGCTGGCGGAGTTGGCCCAGCGCCACTCCGTGCGACCCAGCATGAAGCCGGTAGGCGGCCACACTTTCTCCGACAGCGGTCGGGTTACTATCAAGTCGCTTTATCAGTCGCCGTACCGCACCTTTTTTGGCGACAGCAATTCCAAAGACGTCGGGGTCTTACAAGGGCCGATGGAAGTCCAGGAGAAATACAGCGTGTTCCGCCTCGACCAGCCTTACGGGATGGCGTTGCTGCCCTTTAAGCAGGTGCAGCGTCCCATTCGCGTTAAGATCCACAAGCGCCGTGAAGGTGTACTCTTCGACGCGTTCCTCGACTCGCTGCGCCAAGCATACGCGGGCGAGGTACACATCAGCCAAGACGCCCTCACTCGCTACACTGCCGCCTTTTAAAAATGCGCGGTCGGCTCGCGGCGCTGCTGCTCGGCTTGGTTTTGGTCGCGCTCATTGAGGGAGGGTTGCGGCTGATCCCGGCGTTGGATCCGCCAGCGTTTGCCATCCAATTAGCGCGCGTCGAAAACCGGGCGCTCCACGCGGTCAACCCGGATTATGCCCGTCGCTTCTTCGCCGACATGGCCGAGCCTATCCGGCGCGGCATCCGCATGACCCCGAGGCCCTATATCGAACCCGCGCCCGAGGGTGCATTGCGCGTGCTCTTTGCCGGGGGTTCGACCGTACAGGGCTACCCTCACCCCAAACGTTTATCGGCTCCGTCCTATCTCCAAGAAATGCTCGGCGATCTTTTCCCAGCGAGCCAGATCGAAGTCTTTAACGCTGGGATCACCGCTGCGTCGAGCTTTGCTGTGGCCCGTGCGGTAGAAGACGGCACTGCCGCACTCGGGGCGGACTTGGTCGTAGTCTATACTGGTCACAACGAGCTATACGGGGTTTATGGGGCGGCCTCGTTGGCCCAAGGAGGGCAAGCAGTGTGGATGAAGCGGGTCCACTACGCGCTGGTGCAGTGGCGGCTGAGACCCTTGGTCGGCAAGCTGATAGGGCCGTTGGGCAAAGAGTGGTCGGATGGGCCCTTGATCGAGGTGATGTCTAAGGCAGGCGCGATCCCGGCGTCCGATCCGCGGCGGGCGCAGGCGGCGGCAAACTTAGAGACTAATCTCCGCGACGTGGCGGCCTTTTGCCGAGTCCGGCGCATTCCCTTGGTGCTCTGTACGGTGACCAGCAACGAGCGCGGTTTCGCGCCAGCGCGCATGGAGCCGCCGTTGCCGGATGGGGAGCGCGCGCGCTATGTGGATTTTTTGGCGCAGGGCCATAGGGAGCAAGCGTCGCCGGCCGCCCTGGCGGCCTTGGAACAGGCCGAGGTGCTCTATGCAGACGACGCCTACTTGCACTTCTTGCGCGGTTATCACTTAGAGCAGTTGGGCCGTGGGGCTAGGGCACGGGCGGCTTATGTGCAGGCTCGCGAGTTAGATCCTCGGCCTTGGCGGGCGCCGGCCGCCCTAAACGAGGTCGTGCGCCGAGTTGCGGCTGAAGAAGGGGTACTTCTCGCCGATGTGGAGGCGCGCTTCCGCGCCCACAGCTCGGAGGCAGGCGTGGGTTGGGAACTGATGGCCGATCACTTGCATCCGGCGGTGGTCGGCCAAGTGCTCTTGGCTCGATCTATTGTCGCTGCGCTGGAAAAGGCACCGACCCCTTGGATGGTCGCACCCGATGCTGCGGATCGGTTGGCGGCAGCCGATGAATACCGCCGTAGACTCGGTGATCTGCCCGTCGAGCGGCTAGCCGTGCTGCGGGCCATGGTTGTGCTCTTGGCCACGCCGCCTTTGGATGAAGGCAACGAGCATCGAGTGCAGACCTTGCGCGAGCAGGCCACGGCCCTGTGGGACGAACTGAGTGCTGGAGAGCAGAGCGGAGTCGAGCGCTGGCAAACGGGAGAGGGACCGGAGCTATTGGCGCTGAACGTGGCTGACGCGTGTTACGACGCTCAGGAGTACGCGCGCGCGCGGGCTTATTATCGCGCGGCCCGTTTGGAGAATCCTTATACAATATGGGGCGATTTGTGGAGCACGTTGCGCCAGATGCATTGTGGCCAACTCGCGGGAGATTCCATTGGACCGACCGACCGCGCCGTACTCTCTGCCCTGCTAGATCGCTTGCGCTTCTTGAGCGCGGCCCCAGATTTTTCTCTAGGGTTACAGGACTTTATCCGCGGCTATGCCTACCATTTGCTCGGAGAGCATATCAGGGCGTTAGCAGCGCTAGAAAGCGCAGCGCAAGACGCGAACATCCGCAAGATGTTTACGACGGACTTGCTAGAGCTGCTCGTCGCCGAACTGATGAGTGCAGGTCGCTTGGCCGACGCCGAGCGGTACGCCGTGCAGATAGCTGTCGAGCAGCAGCAAGAGGCGTTCGGTCGGGCACTCATCGAGCAGATTAGGGCGGGTCAGAAGCCGCGCTGACACCCTCGCCTTCGACGAGCGCGATGTCTTGGTTGGCTGCAAAGGGGCCGAATCGCTCGGTTCGGCCCGAAGGCCAACGTACTTCTAATGCGTCGAGTTGCGGTCGTTTCCCCAGTCCCAAACAGATGTGGAGTTGACTCTGCGATAGGTACGAGCGACTGCCGCGTAGTTCCCTAGTCTGGACCAAGTCGCCGCTAGTTGCCGTCAGCCGGGCACCGATGCCATTCGGGTTGCCGTTGGTCCCAACGAGCCGGATGGTCATCCAGTGATTGGCCTCGCCTTGATCGTTGCGCAGCAAGCTGAGCGGTTGCCCTGAATTAAAGACTAGTAGATCGGGATCGCCGTCGCCGTCGTAGTCGCCAGCGGCACTTCCGCGACTGACGCGCTCTAAAGAGAAACCGGGACCGGCCGCTGTGGAAATCTCGGCGAAGCGGCCGCCGTCGTTGCGGAAGAGCAAATTGCGCTGCCCATAACTGGTGGATTGGTCGATGTCGCGGACGTTGTCGAGAACGTGGCCGTTGGCGGCAAACAGGTCGAGATCTCCATCGAGGTCGGGGTCGAAAAACTGGGTGCCAAACCCGAGGAAGGGCAACGACGGAAGGCCTATCCCGGCGACAAAGGTTGCAACCGAGAAGAAGCTACCTTCGCCCCGATAGAGTGCGTTAGGCTCGGCCTGGAAGTTGGTCACCGTTAAATCGAGTACGCCGTCGCCGTTGTAGTCCCCCCAATCTACCCCCATGCCCGCTTCCATTTGTCCGTCTTGGCCATAAGCTACCCCGGCCAGTCCCGCTCTTTCGGCAAAGGTTCCATCGCGGTTGTTGTGGTAGAGGAAGTTGCGCACTGCATCGTTGGCCACGTAGATGTCGGGCCAACCGTCGCTGTCGTAGTCGCCAAAAACTACCCCTAGCCCCTTGCCGCTCGCATCGGCGATGCCCGCTCCTGCCGATACATCGACAAATCGTCCTGCGCCGTCGTTGCGGTAGAACAAATCAGCTTGGCCTTGGAAGTTGTCTGGATGCGGATAGCCGACAGGAGCTTGGCCACCATAGCTTTCGTAGCTGGCCATATAGGGCACTTGGTCGGCGCGGGCCGCGGCTGGATCGTAGGCTACGTAGTTGGCGACATAGAGGTCGAGGTCTCCGTCGCGGTCATAATCGGCAAAGGCACAACTCGTGCCCCAGCGCGCATCGGCAACGCCTGTATGCCGTCCGATTTCAGCAAAGTGTCCGTCGTCGTTGCGAAAGAGTGCGTTGGGGCCAAAGTTGGTCAAATAGAGGTCGAGGTCTCCGTCGCTGTCGTAGTCGGCCGCGGCTACTCCCATGCCAACACCTGGGTGGGCGACCCCAGCCGCGACTGAGACAAAGCGCTGGCCGTCGTTGAGAAAAAGACTATTGACAGGGGCCGCATCTCGTGGGTCGGCGGCGATAAAAGCGCCGTTTACGGCGTAAACATCTAAATCGCCATCGCCGTCGTAGTCGAAGAAAGCACCTCCGCCACCCATAGTCTCGGGGAAGTAGCGCTGAGGACTGCGGCCGTTTTCGTGCTGCCAAGTCAGGCCGACGGCAGATGCTACTTCGACGAAGTAGAGAGACGAAGCTGCAGGTGCGGCGTGTTGCAGCGGTGCAGGTGGCACGGTCTCTTCGGTGGAGTTACAGGCTAGACAGAGAAAGCAGATGAGAAGGACTAGTATGGACATGTCAGGGACTCGGCAGTTGAGCGAGCCGCTCGCGGGCTTGGCGCAGGAAGTCTGGGTCGCCTTGCCACTTGTCGATAAAGGTTTGATAGCAACGGCGTGCCTCCAAGACCGCGCCCTGGGCTTGGTACACGGTTGCCAGTGCGTAATAGGTTCGCGCAAAAGTCGAATCAGCCGAAAGCGCCGCCTGATAGGCTCGTTGTGCTTGAGCTAGCTGCCCTTTTTGCAAGAAGAGGCTGCCGAGATTATAGTGGGCATCGGCCAGAGTTGAGTCAGCGGCAATGGCCGATGCCAACGCCCGTTGCGCCGCCACTTCTTCGCCTAAGCTTAGCTGGACATGGCCGAGGTTATTCCAAGCTGTGGCCGAAGACGAATCCAGTGCCAGTGCGTGCTCGAAGGCCGTGCGGGCCTCTTGATACTGGTCTCGCCGCATATAAACATAACCACAGGTGAAATGGAGCTTGCTAGTGCGCACATCCTCTGGGTGCTGAGAGATGCCTCGGCGGCATAGTTCGAGCACTTCTTGATCTTCTCCCTGCGTCAATAAAAGTCCGCTTAGCGAAATTAGGGCCTCTAAGTCGTTCGGGTCAGCTAGCAGTATGGCCCGATAGTGGGTGAAAGCGTCGTCGTCTCGACCCAGTTGTCGATAGTGGTAGGCTAGTTGCAAGCGAGTCTCACGGTGGTCGGGCTCGGTGTCGAGCTGGCGACGCAGGTGCGCGATTTGAGCAGCGTGGGCAGCGAGGGTCTCAAAACGTGCCAGCGCCGCCTGCGCTTGAGTTGGCTGTCTCAGTCCCAAAAGCGCCGAAGAAAGATTGTAGTGAGCCTCGATTAAGTGCGGGTCGAGCGCGAGCGCGCGGCGAAAGGTCGCCAGCGCCTCTGGGTAACGCCGCTCGGCTAGGTGCAGCAAACCCAGCAGACGATGACTCTCGGCTAGGGTCGAGTCTTGGGCGAGGGCTAGGTCGAGCGCGGCTCGGGCCTCGTCGTAGCGTCCTTGACGCACATAGAGCCGGCCGAGTTGTTGCCGCACGTCAAAGTCTTCCCCGCCCCCCTCTAATGCAGCGTGCAGTCCTTTTTCGGCTAGGTCGTAGCGCCCTTGTTTGGCATAGAAGAGGGGCAGAGTGCGGAGGGCTGGGACGTAGGTTGGAATGCGTTCGAGTAACTCGATGGCCAACGGCAGGTGGCCCCGGTCGGCCTCGACCACAGCTAGGTTGTGTCGGGCGCGATGATAGGTGGAGTCGGCTGCGAGCGCGGCTTCGTAGGCTTGGACGGCCCGCTCCACGTGCCCGAGCCGAGCGTCAAGATCACCCAATGCACAGTGCGCTGCGGCGTCGAGCGAGTCTATGGCTAGCGCTTTTTCAAAAGCGCGGCGTGCCTCGGCGTAGCGGTGTTCTTCAGCGAAGTCACGCCCGGCCTGCACCAAGCGGTCGCTTTCTTTTTTGGGGACGGGATCTACGCCGCAACCACTCAACGTCACCCATAGTACGGCGATCGGGACAACCAAGCTCATTGCGGGGAGTTCTCTTGCGCGGATAGCTGTCGTCGGGCTTCGGCGATTTTGGCTTGCAAAGCCTCATTGGCCGCCCCACCAGACGGAACGTTCTCCCAGAGCGCAATGGCCCGTGCGAATTCGCCTCGGCGGGCGTGGATATCGCCGAGCAGTATGCGGGCACTATAGAGCTTCTCATCCAGTTCGATGGCCCGCTCGACGGCCGCCTGCGCTTGGTCCAGTTGATCCATTTCGAGGTACACATTGCCGAGATTGGAGTAGTAGAAACCCGTAGATGGGGCAAACCGCACAGCCCGATCGTATTGTCTGAGGGCCTTTTCTAGTTGGCCTTGCTTGTGAAAGATCAAACCCAGATTGTTGTGGCTTTCGGCTAGGGTTGAGTCGTGGCTCAATGCTTCGAGGTAATAGCGCGCCGCTAAATCGTCCTTGCCCCGGCGCTGGAGCAGCGTGCCCAGCCCTTGGTACCCCAAGCCATAGGTCGAGTCGATAAGGATGGACTGGCGATAGTGCTCGACAGCTAGTTTGAGACGTCCAAAGCGACTGTAGAGGGCGGCAAGATTGGAGTGGGTTTGGGGTTGGTCGGGGTGCTGGCGCAGCGCATCTTGATGGGGCTTGAGTTGGGCGTTTTGTTCGTCCAAGACGCTCGCTCGCTCGAGGGCGCGCTGCCCTTCCGCATCGCGGCCCATGCGCAACAGAGCCTGCCCGATTCCAAGGAACGCGGCCGGCTCGTGAGGACTGAGACGCGCGACTTGGCGCAGTTGGCGCTCGGCCTCTTGGTAATTGCCCAATTTTAGGTCTGCTAGACCTAGCTGTAGTCGAGCTTGAAGGTGGGTGGAGTCGGCAGTGGCGATGGCGGCAAAAACCTCGCGGGCTTCTTGTAGCTGGCCTTCGCGTTGGTGGATCACGCCTAGAATATACCGCGCTTCGACAGCGTTAGGGGCTAGTTCCAGTGCCTCGGTGAGGAGTTGGCGAGCCTCCTCTATTTTTCCGTGTACATCGTAGAACATTTTGCCCAAGGCGATGCGGGGCCCGGCGTAGTCGGGTTTTAGCTCAAGCGCCTTCTCAAATTGGGTCTGCGCCTCGGCAAAACGACTCTGGGCGTGCAATACAACGCCGAGATAGTAGTGGTATTGGGGGTTGTCTGGAGCTTGTTGCAGCGCTTGGCGATAGGCTTGCTCGGCTTGGGAGAAGAGGCCGCGGGCTTGGAGTGCGCGACCGGCGGCAAAAGTCTGAGCCGCTGGGTCGGCGGGCGATGCGGGGGCTTGCGTTGTATCAGGAGTTTCGCCATCGCAGGCAGCGAATACAAATAAAAAGACTAGGGCAAGGCGCATAAGTTTACTCCGATATGAAGCGATTGATGCTTTGATTCCGTCGGTAAAGAGCGGCCCAGCGCTGAGAATGGGTGGCGCGCAAGCAAAGATCAAAAGAGCTTGGAAGTAGCTAGACAAAGGGCCTCCTATGGCGCTTCGAGCCGGCGATAGGCTTCATCGAGCAGACGCTGCGCGTGAGTGGAGGGCCCTCTTGCTAGCACTTGGAGCAGCCGGTCAATGGCCGCGGCGTGGTTCCCATTTTCGAGTTCGATGAGCGCGAGGTTGACGTGGACATCTGGGTTGTTTGGATCCAGTTCTAGGGCTTGAAGGAAATGCGTCTGTGCCGCTTGTGTGCGCCCAGCGAGTAAGTGCAGGGCACCGATGGCATTTAGGGCTTCGGGCTGCCTTGCGAGGGACAAAGCCCGGTGGTACTGGACGAGTGCGGCCTCGACTTGCCCGGCCTGCTGTAAGGCCCTCCCTAGTTCGTAGTGCAGCCAGAAATCCCGTGGCTGCCAAGCAAGTGCCCGCTGCAAGTGAGTTGCGGCCGTGGCGTAGTGTCCTTGGCGGTAGAGTAGGCGGCCGTAGTAGTAGTGGGCCATGCCGGACTCTGGATCGCGTTGGAGAGCGCGGCGCAGATATGCTTCGGCCTGCTGTGGCTTATTGGTCGCTAGATAAATCCGGCCTAGGAGTATGCGAGTGTCGGTGCGTCGAGGATTTTGCGCTAGAGTCTGCAAGGCCTCGCGTTCGCCTTCCCCATAGCGCTCTTGATGAAAGTATGCCGCGGCTAGATTGTGGCGGGCGTAGTTGTACTCTGGGTCCAATTCCAGCGCCCGGTGCGAGTAACGCGCAGACAGGGCGTAGTTTTGCTTGCGCAGATGCACCTCGCCTAGGTCGAAGTAAAGTTGGGCGTCTTCTTCGGTCGGCGTGGCTTCGGCGAGATTGCACAGGACCAATAGGCCCCCGAGAGGTAGGGCAAGCACTGTGGTGCGGATATAGGCTCTGCGGCGCATGCCTAGATAGAGTTGAAAGGCGGCAAAAGCAGCAAAAGCAATCAGCACCGGCACGACCGGTATGCGGTAGCGGGCCGCTGGAAAGAAGAGTACGACCGAGGCTGTGTACACTAGCGCGTAGAGCCGCAGCAAGGCAATCGGCGGCGTCCACTCTCTCCTCATGCTCAGCGCCAAGCCGAGCAAGCTCAGCGGGCCGATCAGGCCGAAGGGAATAGACACGCGCCAATCCCAGAGCAAGAGGCTCAAGATCCGCGAGTGTTGGCGGGCGTAGTATATGTCTTGATTGCGCTTGGTCTCCGGGCCGCTCCAAAAATGGAGTACTTTCTTGCCGAGTAGTCCGAGATAGTCGAGGGGGCGCGCGGTTATGTAATCAAGGGCTTTGTAAAAGAAAAAGGCCGATTGAGCGGCCGCGGTTTCATGTTCCGAGATCGCCGCTTCGGCGATCATGGTCTCCCACTGCATACCTGGACGCAGCGAGACCGTGCGCTCGTAGTCGGCGTTGTTGCCGATGTAGAAATTGATGCCGGCATTGGAGGAGATGAATACGAGATCTGGCTCAATAGTCCAGTTGCGATAAGTGATGGGCAAAATGACCAACGCTATGGGAATGACAAAAGAGAGCAGGGGACGGTAGGCAGATGTGCGCCGGTACCATAACGTCCAAGCGCAAAAGGCCGGGATAAAGAGCAAGATAGTAGGGCGAGTCAGAGCCGCAAGGCCCGCGATGAGGCCGGCCAGTACCCAGTTGCGCCCGCGATCACCTCTCCACGCCAGCAACAGGCTGTACAGGAGCAGGAGATTGAGGAAGATTTCCACCGGCACGGCCAATAACTCGCCCTCAAAGTAGAGCAAGGAGCCACACAAGGTCGCTGTGATGCTGGCGATGCGGCCAACCTGCTCGCCAAAGGCGTGCCGAGCCAATGCATACACTAATAGGCAGGAAAGGACGCCGAGGCTCGCGTGTACGAGCCTGATGCCGACGAAGTACGAGGCTGGCATAAGCCAGCAAACGAACGTCAGTAGGTAGATGTAGAGGGGGGGTTGCCAGTACGGTTCGTCCCCTCCCCAGAATGGGCCACTGGCAAGGGCCTGCTTGAGAAAGGTCTGGGCGTCAACTATGGGCGCGTCGAAGAAGGGACTGGCGCGGTGTTCCCACAGATAGCCCAGCCGCAGTGCGAGAGCGACTAGCAGGAGCGCGCCTAAAAAAAAGCGGGTGCTGCGCGCCATGGCGTTAGAATGGTGACGAGGAAGAGGAAATTATGCAAGCATTTCCCGGTGCGGCGTTGCTCGGCTCCGCAGGTTTAGGTACAGTCACGCGTTTTGGTCAATAGGCCAGCGATAGAGTCCCCGAACGCTCCGTAGAGACGTTGTCCAAGTCGATGGCGAGCCGGTAGAGATAAATACCCGGCGGCGCGACCTGCCCTTGGCTGTCGCGGCCATCCCACTCAACTTGGAGGTTGCCCGCTGTCGAACCGCCGGTCTGGATCTGGGCAATGCGACGGCCAGACAGATCGTAGATTTCGAGTTGGACATCGACCTGATCGAGGACGAGAAAAAGGTCGAAGGAAAAAGTGACTTCGTCGTTGATGCCATCGCCGTTGGGGGTAAAAGGGTTGGGGGCGATATGAGGCGTCCTGACGATTTGGTTGATCTCGTCGGCAACTACGAGGAGCGCATTGGTGGCGATGTCGGGGGTGGCGTCGCCATCCTCGGCTGGTTGCGGGATGGATTCGACATCTGGGTCGCCTTGGTCATTCCACACCGAACTGGTGAACTCTTCTGAGCCGCGGAAGAGCTTGGAGCGGAAGACGATCTCGATGCTCTGGTCGAATTGGAAATGCTCGGCACCCATCAGGGGCAGCTTAATGTGCAGTTTGGACGAGCCGGTGCGCGGGTTGGTGACTACGCTTTGGGCAAATTGTCCCAAGCTATCGGTGCGGCCTGCTGCTGGGGCAAGGCGGATGGGATGGACGTCGCTCAGGGGATCGGTGCCCGTGCCAGGGGCGATTTCGGTCCAGTCTTGGCCGTCGAAGCGCAAGGTGTCGATGCGCGTGTCTGCGCTGGGCACGGCGATCTCGATCCGGTTGAAGGTGGTGGCCTCGCCTGTTTTGAAGAAGGGTCGGACAAAGTAGCGGAAAGCCGTCTCCTCACCCAAGGGGACGCGCGAGGGGAAAATCTCAGCGACGATCCCCCCTGAGACCAGCGGTGCGTCGTAGTCGAACTCGATGAAGTCCAACAGCGCTGTGCTGTGCTGGGCGGAGTCGAAGAAGATGCGGAACTGGATGTAGCGAGTGCCGCCGGGCAAGGGCAGTTGGACGCCGGTGTTTTGCCACTCGGATTCGGGCAAGCTCTCGTCGATGAGGGCGTCTTCGAGCTTGAAAGGTGCCGACCAGAAGCTCCAGCCTAGGAGGCCGTCGTCGCCTAGGTCAACACCAAGCTCGTTGTATTGCAGTTCGCGCTCGGGGATGCGGCCTTCGGGAATCTTGATCCAGGAAAACAGATCGAGAAGATTGCCGTTTTCGTCTTGGGTATCCGAAAGGCCTGGTCCCAAGCGGCGGGCGTAGATGTGGGTGTCAAGGGTGTTGCCAACGCGGAATTGGATGCGGATGTCGCCGTCGCGGCCGTCGCGGTTTCCGCGCCAGCGCACCTTGCCCCAGTTGACTTGATCGCCGTCAACATCGAGGGGGAACTGGCTTTCATAGGCATCGCGCTGCGAGCCGGCGAATTGCTCGATCTCGCGGTCGTAGCGCCGGATGCGCGGGGTGGATGTGCCTACGTCGATGATGGCCGAGATATACTGTCCGTCGATGGCGTAGCCGTCGCCGAAGTAGCCCGCTTCGGCGGTTTCGACATAGGTGCCCTTGGGATCCGTCGAGACTACGTCGACGCGGCCGGCGACAAAGGGGTTGACGAATCGGAAATCCTTGACTACCGGATTGAACTGGCCGTTGGTGACGGGAACTAGTGTTCTACTCGCTTGGATGGTTTCGGAGCGGCTGCTGATCGTGGTCTGGTTGCCGTAGCGGATGTAGTAGTTGGCAATGGTGCTGGCGGGCAAGGTCGGCCGCGGGCGAAAGACAATGCGGTTGAGATAGTAGTAGCCCATCAAGTTGATGCCAACGCCGCCGCGGTTGTAAATGGCGGAGCCGTATCCTGTGCTAAGGTTGCCATCGACGATCAGTTCTGCGTCGACTCGACCGATTACTTGGGCAGTCGCCCAGTGATCGGCCGAGATGGGATCGGCGATCTCGCGGCGGAAGCCGTATTCACTCGGCACCACCATAAAGGGACGCTGGGGATCCTTGCCGGGAATGATGCCGCCAAACTCGCCGGCCTTGAAGCGCTGGTTGAGCAAGTAGGCGAGGTTGCGCAGGCTGTCCAGACGCACCGGCCGCAGCCAAGTGGTCACCCCTTGGCCGTGCTCGGGCAGCGAGGGATCTTCGTCGATGAGTCCATCGCCGTCGTCGTCGATTCCGTTGATGGGATCCTCGTTGAGTTGGCCATCCCAATCGTCGTCAAAGAGCGTGTACAACCCGTCCTCGTTGAGTTGACCATCGCCGTCATTATCGAATTGAGGATCCGGTCCGTCCTCGTTGATGAGTCCATCGAGATCGTTGTCGATCAGTTCAAGTGGGTCTTCGTCGATGAGTCCGTCGCCGTCGTCGTCGATTCCGTTGGCTGGGTCTTCGTTGAGTTGGCCGTCGTCGTCGTTGTCCACTTGCTCGTCGGCTGGGTCTTCGTTGATCAGCGCGTCGTCGTCGTTGTCGACTAACTCGACGGGGTCTTCGTCGATGAGTCCATCGCCATCGTCGTCGGCGATCAACTCAACAGCCCAACTGCGACCCAAGTCGAGGCGCCCGGTGACCGGCCGCAGGATCCAAGGATGCACATCGTCGCCGACTCGCCACCGCTTGATTTCGGCAGAGCCGTTGCTGGACACAAACGCCACGCCGAGTACCGCTACCAACAACCTGATCATCGAATACCTCCGCGCAAGAACGTAAGCCCTTGACTGTCTGCGACGAACATGACGAACATAACAAAGACGCCGGCGGCAGTTGCGCGCTCCATCTCAGTCCACATCTGCCGGGCCAATCTCGTATTTTAGACGTTTTGTTACCCTAATTATTTTGTTACCTATTATATAGTACAGTGGTGAACAACTCAAGATAGTCAGATCAGGCCGACAGGCACGAAAAAGAGGGATCTTTGTCGTCAATCGCTTATGTAATCAGTGGAGGCGAGGCGCAGATCAAGGAACTCGCAGCAATTTACACGAGGATTGAGCACACCTAACTTATTGTTATTCATTGATTTTATTAGTTATGAGCCCATTGTTTCTACGGCTGTCTCTAATATATCTTGACACGTCTTAGGCTATTGATTATCATACTGCCCTATATATTGAAAGATATCAAAAAACAGATAAGAAGGCGTCGGCTGAGTTACTGGTCGCGTTTGTTGTTTTTAGGGCTGGCGCTACAGACAACAGTAGGCTTAGCTAAACCGGCTCTAGGTCACTATCCCGAAGGAACGGCCTACAGAGCCTTTCAATTTCCCGATCACTTGGTCCCCGCTATTGACGGAGATCTGACAGATTGGGAAGTTGTAGGCGACTCCTACGCCATATTAACGGGTCAGTTTCACGACCTGATTAGTCCAGAAGTTGAGGCGAGCGATTCGGACGACTTTGCTGCTCGTCTCATGGTAGGGTGGAATAAAGCGGAAAATAGACTCTACGTCGCCGCTCAGGTTCGCGATGATATGCATCAGATTGATCGTCCCGCCGGTAGTGCTGCGGTGCTTTGGGAAGACGACGCAATGGAATTATTTATCGACGCGGACCACTCGGGTGGACAATTCGCCAATTTCACCGAGTTGAGCCACGAAGAGCGGATACGGCGCAACGGAGCTGAAGCCAACCACTTCGTTTTGGCTGGTCCGCCGCCCGACGAGGATTTTTTTGTCAATTTTTCTGCCGCCGCTTGGTACGCACTACCCGACGGTCCGTATACTAGAGCGGCGATTGAGTTTGTAGGTGTTTTGGGAGGAAAGGGAGTGACGAATTACGAGGTCATGCTCGTACCCTTTGATCGCATCGATGTTAATGCGGTCTTTCAAAGCGAAGAGCATCTCTTGCAGGAAAATGAAATCCTTGGTTTTAACGTAGAGTTTAACGATTTTGATGTGCATTCAGAGCTTTTTGATGCAAAGTGGTCGCTTTCGGGCCAACACAACTCGTATCGTTTTTCTGATCGCTTCACCGACTTGATCTTGATGCCGCTAGAGGGTACTTTTCAAGCGACGGTTGTGGAGCTGAGGTCTTGGGGGCGTTTGAAAGCTTCTTTGTTCACAGAGCTGTATCAACGAGGAGTTTCTGAATGATGAGTTTCACACGAGTATTATCTTTGGTTTTGATCGTCGGTTCGGGTGTGCTAGGTTGTGGATATAGCTATTACACGGGCCCATTGCAGCCTGGCCAAGATCAGGCCTCATCTATTAGTGTGGCAGATGACGGGACCTTGACTTTTGCCCAGGATCGCTTTGAAGTGCGACTCAAGCCGATGACTGACGAGGAGTTGAATCGCCAGTTTTTCAACAATTCCCAAGCAGGTCCTAAGTCCACAAACCCCTATACCTTTGGCAACACGGTATTTTGGGGGACGGACGAAGAAAAACAGCGATTCACCGTCTTCCGTCTCGGCGTTAAGAATTACGCCTATCCCAAAGTCAAAATCGATCCGAGCAAAATCGTCGTTAAAGCGAGCAATAAGCGCGAGTATTGGAGCCTCAACTTTGAGCAACTCGACACGTATTATCGCGCCTATGCCATAGGATATAGGGGCAACGAATATGCGCGCTATCAGGAACGCCGTGACTTGCTGCGGCGAACGATGCTCAAAGACGAGGAGATCTTCAGCGGCCAAGAGGCGGAGGGCTTCGTCATTTTTCCCGTGCTTCACCCCGACGTGAGTGATATTGAGGTCCAAGTACTCGATGTAATCCTGCGATTTGACTTTCGCAACGAGCCGGTGGAGACCACCAATATTTCCTATAAATTCGTCCGAGATATCGGCAAGATTTACAAGGACGGCACGATTGTTCCTAGAGTCGCTAAGGCAAACTAGCCTTTAAGCGAGACCACCAAGGAGGAGTTGGCATTATGAAATCTCTGAGAATGCTTAGCGTTTTAGTTGGCTTGCTGCTCATCGTCCAATCAAGCGAGGGTGTTGTCAACATTCAGAATGTGGGTTCGGGCGCTCGTGCGCAGGGGTTGGGCAACAGCTTTGTGGCGGTGGCCGACAATGCGGATGCGGTGTTTGCCAATCCGGCGGGGTTGGGTCAGGTGTCTCAGCGTCAGGCGTCGTATACGAATGTGTCGCTTTTGTATGCGGGCATTGAAGGCGACGACTTGGGTCAGCACGTGGTGTCCTATGCGCAGCCATTGGGCGACAAGATGGGCTTGGGGTTGGGCTATGAGCGGATTGGTTCGTCTTTAATGAGCGAGAATGGGGCGTTTGTGTCGCTGTCGTATCAGGTGGAGCGTCGGCTGCAGGTGGGCTTGTCGGCCAAGTATTTATTTTGGAGTGTGGGGGCCATTCCCGACGATGATGGTCGGGCGGATCCGTTGTCGAACCAGAGTGCGGGCAACGTCGGCTTGGATTTGGGCTTGTTGTGGCAGAGTCCGGTACAAGGGGCGCAGGTGGGGGTGTTGTTGAAGAATATCAATCAGCCGAATGTGGCCTTTGGCGAGGTTGCTGGGGATGCGGATGCGGGTGCGTTGCCGATGGATGTGCATGTGGGGGTTGGGTATCGTCTGAGCAGTCAGTCGTTGCTCTCGATTCAGTATGTGCGTCGCGACTTGACCGGGGAGGGATCGGATGACGGGTTGGTCGTTGGTGGGGAGACGCAGTTGGTGGAGGGGTTGTTGTTGCGGGCGGGGGGGCGTCGTTTGTTGTCGGAGGATGCGGGTGGGGGGTTGAATGCGGGTTTGGGCTATCAGTGGAACCAGTTGGTGTTCGACTATGCGTATGACATTGGTTTGGATTTGACCGAAACCAATGGCGCCCACCGGTTCTCCTTCGCATACGAATTCTAATACCAAAAAAGCCCCCGATGAACTCCAAACTAAGAACCTAGACAAGGAGATGCACAAATGACGGTCTGGGCTGGACTTATCGCGCTGGGATTGGGGCTAGGAGCTAGCCTTTTCCTACCGGTGCCGCAAAATCTGAAAACCAATTTTGACGCCGGACAATCTCTCTACGCCCTCGGCGAGTTTGAAGGGGCGATCATCGAGTATTCAAAGATCGTCAAATTCAGTAGCAAGGCCGTGCGCACCGATAGTGTACGGGTGACGTTTGGCAACGACCTAGAATTGCCCGTAGTCGCGGCGGCTTGGTACCAGCTAGGCAATGCCTACAAAAAGAGCGGGCAACACGAAAAAGCGGTGGAAGCCTATCGCCAAGTTATCGACGCAGGGAATGTGACCGAGGATTTTAGGTCGTTGGTGCAGTTTCAAGTCGCCGAGACCCGGTTCTTCGCCAAAGAGTTCAGCGAGGCAGCAAAGGAATACAAGCGCTATGTCGAGCTATTCCCCGAGACGAGGGAAGCCGGCAAGGCGTATTTTTACGCGGGCTGGAGCGAGTTTAACACAAAAGAGTACGACCAGTCCATCGAAACGCTCAACGGCATGCTAGCGGCTTATCCTCAAGATCGCTATGCGCCGGATTCCCAGTTCCGGATCGCCAGTGCACTTTATGAGAAGGGTGAGTACGGCGCAGCCGTCGATATGACCCAGATAGTCCTCGACAAATACCCCAATAGTCCGGTCATTGCCCAAGCCCTCTATCTGAAGGCCAATGCCTATGACCAGATGGGGCGAGACGCAGAGGCAATTAAATCCTACCGCGATGTGCGCGACCTCTACGACCGGATGTTTGAACTCTTGCGCGGTTCGTTTCGCGAGGGTAAGAATGTCGACTTTGAAAACTATCGACAGCTCTTTGAGACCTCCTCGTTGCGCGTCGCTGAGATTTTCCGCAAAACAGACAAGTTTGAGGAAGCCTACAGAGAATTGATCGCCGCTCAAGAAACTGCCGAGGAGCGCTTTTACAAGGCCAAGGTGCAGATGAGAATCGGCGACAACTACATGGAGTGGGATAAGTTCGACCAGGCATGGACTGCTTACAACCAAGTGATTGAACTCTACGGAGATACGCCCTATCCATCTAACGCTCAATATCAGAAAGGCGAAGCTAAATACTTTGCCGGAGACTACGACGCTGCCCGTGAAGACTATTTACAACTATTGGAGGACTATCCAGATAGCGAGACGGGTTTGCGCTCCGCAGCGCTCTACAGCGCAGGCTGGTCTGCAGAGAAACTCGGCGCGGCGGACCAGGCTATTGTGAGCTACACGCAGGCAGTGGACAACTTCCCTCGCTCTGACCAAGCGCCGCTGTGCTTGTTGCGCATCGCTCGGCTCAACTACGAGCAGCAGAAAGTCCAAGAGGCCATTGAAGCCTACAAGGCCATAACGGAGAGCTATCAGGATACGCGGCATACGGCCGATGCTTACTATGGCCTTGGTATTCTCTACCGGGACGAAGGGCGGAAGGATGAGGCCATCGCTGCTTTTTCTAAGGTTGACCGCGATGCCCGCGAGACGTATATCGCTGCGCTGATTGAGGCAGCCAATCTCTATATTTCTCAAGATCGCATCGCCGAGGGGCGTGCGTTGCTCAATCAATTGCTGGAAGGCGTGACCGGCGACCGCGATTTGGAGGCTAGGGCCCATTTCCAGATGGCCCAACTCGACCTCAACAATAAAAACTACGTCGACGCAGTCGAGCGCTACACCATGGTGCTTGAAGAGTACCCAGAAAGCGATGTCATTCGCGACACCCGCTACGGCCGTGCATTGGCCTACCACTATTCGGGCCGTTACGACCGTGCGCTAGTCGATTACAAGTGGCTGTTGGACACCAAGATTCCCAAGGCGATGCAGCTAAAGGTCTCGTTCTCGATGGCACTCTCGTACTCGGCGGAAGGCAATGACGACGAGGCGGAGAAGCTGCTGAATGAGGTCATTGCTTCAGGAGACGAGAGCTTAGTGCGTTCGGCGCGACTGCAGTTGATCTCAATGGCCGAAAAGAAGGGCAATCCAGAGGAAGCGGTGCGCATCTACGAGGAGATGTTGGCTACCACTACCTCTAGCGAGGACCGGGAGCGCTTGCTCATTCGCTTGGCCAATGCCTACTTCAAACTAGATAAGTTCCAGCAGAGTATTGAAGCGGCTCAGGAGCTAATCGACTTGGCCGTCAATGTCGAGAGCATTGCCAATGCGCTTTTCGTCCAAGGCAACTGTTTCTATAGGTCGGAGCAGTTCGTCCAAGCGATTGCCACGTATAACACCATTATCGAAAACTATCCGCAGATTGCTTGGGCCAAAAATGCCCAGTTCCAGATCGGCGTAGCTTATAACAGACTATCGGCTAACGGCAATGTCGAAGTGCTACCAGCGATGTCAAAGGCGTTTAATACCTATTACACCCAATATCCCGATGACGACCGCGCTGTGCATGCCTATTACTACGATGCTTGGGCGCATTATCGAATGGGTAAATGGCGTACTGCCAGCGATGTTTTTGCTGGCCTAGCGGATCAGTATCCGCAGTCCCGCTATGCATCTGAAGCGCTTTTTCGCGCTGGCGATGCCCTGTTTAATATGACCAACGTGAGCGGCTTGGAGGAAAAAAACCGGAATTTCCTAGATGCCATGGTCTTCTATGACCGAATCATTAAGCGCTATCCTAAGTCGAGCTACGTGGACGATGCGCTTTACAACAAGGCTTGGTGTCTGATCAACCTCGACCGCCAGGAAGAAGCGGTGCCGGTCTTTGAGCGAATCGTCGCTCAATATCCCAATGGTACTTATGGGGCACGTAGCCAGTTTACGCTCGGAGACTACTATTACGGCCTCAAGGACTACGAGAAGGCCACCGAGAGCTACCGGGCTTTCTTGGAGCGTTTTCCCGCTGATAAGCTAATTGCCCAAGATCGAGCACTGCCGAAAAAGGCAAGGACTCTGCTCGGACATTTGGCTGAGATCGATGCCTACAATATTTATGCAATGGGCGAAAAGCTCTTAGCCGAGAAGAATTACGACGAGGCAATGGCGATCTTTAAGGAAGTGCAGCAGAAGTACCCCAAGAGCGACCAGGCTGTCAATTCGTTGGTCAACATCGGTGCCGCCCACATGGCCCAAGAGGAATTCCGCCAAGCCGGTGCCGTCTTTCAGGAGGTCGTCGACAACTATGGCGACAACCCCAAGTACAGGACGCAGGTAGACTATGCCAGAGAGCAGCTACAGGTAATGCAGGAAGCTCGCGTCCTATAACCCTGATTTCTTTGCGTCCTAACTTTAAGGAGGGAGAAAGAAAATGATTGAACTTTTTCGAGAAGGCGGACCTTTCATGTATCCTTTGATGCTCTGGTCTATGCTGTCTATTGCGTTCTTTCTCGAGCGCATCTGGACGTATGCACGGCTGCGCTCTGAGGATCAATTGGCCGAAATCACCAACGATATCAACTCGCGTATCGACTCGGGTGCTTCCCTTGACCAACTCAGAGAGTACTGCGCCGAGGTTGGCAAGCTCGAAGGCGAGGTGTACGGCGAGGGGATCGAGCGCTTTGAGCACTTATCGCGCGAGCAACGCACGATGGAGGAGATGCGCGAGGAAATGAACGGCACGGTTGAACGCGCCGCCTTGGGGTATCTCGAACGGTATCTGGCCGTTATCGACTTCGTGTCCAAATCCGTGGTGTTGCTCGGTCTACTAGGCACGGTCAACGGTATGATCAACGCTTTTGAAGGTATTGCGGAAAAGGGTCTCGGTGAGCCGACGATCGTCGCCGCAGGTATTTCCGAAGCACTGATCACTACAGTTACAGGTCTGGTGATCGCCGTGCCTTCAATCGCCATCTTCACGTACTTTAGCAACCGCGCCACGGGCAAGTCCGTTGAGTTTGAAGCATATGGCCACGGTTTCGTCGACGCCCTATTGCGCCGTTGGCAAGGCACCCAAGCTGCCTAAGGGCGGCCTTTTTAGGAGGCATGAAATAGATGGCTGAGAGAGTAGAAAAAAAAGAACTGAACATGCCCGATCTGACGCCGATGATCGATGTGGTCTTTCAGCTACTCATCTTCTTCATGGTGACTGCTGTGTTCGCCATTACTCCGGGTTTGGACATCAAATTGCCCGAGGCCGAAGAGGCTCAGGCTCCGGAGAAGGAAAACCTCTTTATCGTTGTGGATCAGGACGGCAACATGAAGCTGAACCACAAGTCGGTGACCTTTGCGACCCTCAAAGAGGAATTGCAGGCGAAGAGACAGCTACTAGACAACACCACGATGATTATCATCCAAGGAGATGAGCGCTCCACGCACGGACAAATCGTCCAGATCATGGACATCGCTCGCCAAGTGGGTGTCATTGATCAGGTCATCGCCACGGAACCGCAGCGCAACTAAGTGAGGGTTCTAGGCCCTTCCAAGAGGGGGAAGAACTGTGGTAGACGAGTATAGAGTAGACGAATATAAAAAAGCAGTACAGGCCCAGCGCCAAAAAACGGCCTATATAGCGGTCGGCGCAGCCTTTCTCATTCACGTACTTTTCATCCTGTCCAAGTGGGTGGTAATCGCCGCCGGCTTGGCGGGTGCCGGGGTGCTGGTATATGCCCTGTATTCAGCTACCACCGGCCGTCGGCTGAACATGGGCGTGGCCTTTATGCTCTCGGTAGCTATTCACGCTGGCGTCTTCGTTTACGATCATCTCTTTGGCATTGGCGAAGAAGAGACAAAGGAGGCGCTAATCATTTTCCGTGCTCCTCCGCCAATTCTCGAAAAGAACTTCGACTTAGCCAAACGTCCCGAGATATCCGAAGTGCAGATGGAGATGCTGCAGTCGATGGCACCGCCGGATTTGCCGCAGGATATATCGGCGATAGCCGATGTTAGCGCGGTAGGTAGCGACCTGCTGAGTTCGGTCTTGCCTGGTACGCAGGTCTTGGGTGCCTTTTCAGGTGCCAAGGCCGAAGAACTAGCCTTCGACGAGGTCGCGATGATCGAACTGGCTGAAACGTCGGCACCGGTGCAAGAGGCTCTGAGTCTGAGACACGAATTACTCAATGTCGGCGACTTGGACATCGGTCGCTATCAAGCGATCTTGATTCAGGACCCAGACAACAAACGCGCTATCCGCGGCTTCTTTAACATGACAGTCATTGACTACGACATCGCAGACAAGAACCGCGATCGGTTCCCAACTGCGGTAGAGGAGTTGATGCGCTATATGCGCGATCATACCCAAATTAATGCCCGAATTGAGGGCACTACCTTGGAATTTTCGGATCCGCGCATCATGGACGCCCCCATGATTTACGTGACGGGCAATGATGCCGTCTTGCAAATCAGCAATACAGAGAAGACCAACTTAGGTGATTATCTCAAGAACGGTGGTTTTCTCTATGCCGAGGAGATTCGCCAAAGCGACGCTGAGAACGGACTTGATGGCAAGGAAGCTGGAGTTTCGGGTACGCCGTTTGACCGGCAGTTCAAGGCCCTGATGAAAGATCCGCTGGTGCTGGGTAGCGATGGCTCCAAGTGGCAGAAAGTGCCCAAGAGCCACGATCTCTACTATAGCTTCTGGGATTTTCCCGATGGCCCGCCGATGGGAGGCGCACCCGCTGGCAATGTGTTCGACTTGGAGATGCTGGAACTGCGCGGTCGGGTTGCAGTGGTTTTCAGCGACCTGAATATTAGCTGGTACTGGGGAGACCCGCTGGCCGATGCACGAGAGCGCGGATTGCAGTTTGGGGTTAACCTAATCGTCTACGCGTTGACCCAACCGGGTGGCATCGCCAATGTGACCCAATTTACCCAATAAACACCTCCCATACGGCAAGAGGTACAGGTGCCCTACCGATGAACTGATCGGTAGGGCACCTGTGTTTCGGCCGTTCCTCCACCAGCTTCGGCCTTTTTTTAGGTCGATCTTCTTATCTGGTCCCAGACGTCGAAGTATGTTGGAAAGGTTTTGCCGACGCATCTCGGGTCATTGATGCGGATTCCGGGCACTCGCAATCCGACTAGGGCAAAACTCATAGCTACTCGGTGATCCTTATAGGTATCGATGGTGCTGCCTTTAGGCTTAGACGGCGCGATGGTAACGCCATCTCTATGCTCTTCTACTTTCACGCCGAGCCGACGCAATTGGGCGACCATAGCAGCAATCCGGTCGGTCTCCTGCCAGCGCGTGTGCTCGATGTTGCGGATACGCACTGGATTCGTGGCAAAGGGTGCAATCGCGGCCAGCGTAAGCGAAGTATCCGATATAGCCTTCATATCGACGTCTATTCCCCTGAGTCGATTTGGGCCGATCACCTCAACTCCGTGGGCGTAACGGTTGACTGTGCATCCCATCTTCTCGAGCACATCGATGAAGTGGATATCGCCTTGGGCTGAGTCGGCGGAGATATCGACTACGCGCACCCGGCCGCCATTGAGCGCAGCGGCAGCAAAGAAGTACGAGGCGTTGGAAGCATCCGGTTCAATGGCGTAGGCACGGGGCTTATAGCATTGGCCGCCGGCGACGCGAAAACGCCGGTAATCGTCGTGTTGTACCTCGATTCCGAATGCCTGCATTACCGCCATAGTGATGTCGATATATTCGGTTTTGAACTCGCCGACCATCTCGATTTCCAAGCCGTTGTCCGTGTAGGGTGCGACTAGCAGCAGCGAGGTAAGGAACTGGCTGCTCTTGCTGGCGTCGAGCTGGGTTTTTCCGCCTTTGAACCCCTTGGCTTGCACCTCTACTGGCAGGCATCCGTTGGCAAAGCGCGAACGTGCGTCGATACCGAGTTGGCCGAGCGCGTCGAGCAGGTCGGAAATCGGCCGGCTCTGGCGCATGGGCGCGTCGCCGTCGATGATGAAAGTCCCGTTGCCGAGCGCGACATAACTCGTGATCGACCGAGAGGTAGTGCCCGAATTGCCAATGTACAGCTCGGCACCATTGGTGGGGATCCGTCCACCATTGCCTGTGACTGTAAAGCTGGCCGCCTTTGGATCGGCCTCTATAGAGACGCCGAGTTTGCGCAATGCTTGAACCATGTAGTCGGTATCGTCGCTAAAGAGTGCACCCGTAAGGTGCGATTCTCCGTTGACTAGTGCTGCAACTAGCAACGCCCGGTTGGTGTAGCTTTTGGACCCGGGTACGGCGACCACGGCATCGAGTGGCTCTTGCAGAGGTTGTATTTCGAGCGAATCGGCGTTCATGTTTAGCTGACAGCGGTGGTTGGGTGGTATTACGCGTGCGGCACAAGGCCGCTACATAATCTGGTATTTCGCGGAGCTTTGAGCAATGCTGGAGGATGCTGGAGTTTTCCGCTACCTTTATTCGCGAAAGGAGCGCGCCATGCCGTCAGACAAGACGCCGGACGAGATCAAAAACTTACTTGAGGGTCCGGTCAACTCCATTCCCACTACCTTTTTGCCCAATGGTCAGCTAGACTGGGAAGGCATCGGTCGCATAATCGACGTCGGCATTGCCAGCGGCAGCAGGATCAGCTTGCTGACCTACGGGGACAGCCAGTTCGAGTTCCTCAGCGACGAAGAGGTTGCTCAGCTCACCCGCTTTTTGGTCGACCGGGTCGCCGGACGGGCGTTGACGGTGGCGGCTACTCGGCGCTGGCCGGATGATCGGGCGGTCCAATTCGCCGAGTATTGCCGCAGCTGGGGAGCCGACGTGCTGATGGTGCTGCCACCGGAACAAGCCCAGCCACAAGGCAAAATCATCCAATACCGCAAAGTAGCCCAAGTAATGCCCCTGATGTTGGTGGGGTATCCTCCCTATGAAATCCTCGACGCGCTACTCGACGTGCCCAACATCTGCATCTTCAAAGAAGACGGCACACTCGAATACGCAAAGGCGACTGTGCACCGCTATGGTGATCGGTGGAAGTTCATGACCGGCGGGGGTCTATGGCGCAATTTCGCACAATGGCCCTGCGGTATCCGCGCCTTTTTCTGCTATCCATCTTCGTTTGCTCCCCATATAGCACAAAGCTACTGGCGGGCCTTCCAAGACGGCGATGCCAAAACGGCCCAGACCATCATCACTCAAATCGAAGAACCCTTCTGGGGAGTGGCCACAGATGTGCTAGGCGGCGGTCAGGCCGTATGGCGCACTGCGCTCGAACTCAACGGCATTGCCTCGCGCTGGTTGCGCCCGCCTATGGTGACGGCCACAGCCGAGGAGGTGGAGAAGATCGGTGCCGTCTTGGATGCCATCGGGCTTATAAATCCCCTCTGAGCGAAACCCCCTTCTTCCGGTAACTGAATCTCGGTTCAATTACCTAGTTTGTCTGCTTCGCTCTAAGACGGATCAGATATCCACACAGTGTATCACCGCCACCTCGCCGAACCCTAGCGTCAGCTTGAAGGCCCCGTCGTCGAGTGCGAGGTCTCGTTTCCCGAGCAGGTCGCGGGCCGCGCCTATCTGCCAGCGCGGTTGCACCCGCGTCCGCGCGGTGCGCTGTTCTACGTTGAGCGCGAAGATCAGCGACCCTCCCTGCCGAGAGCGGCGACGAAAGGCAACGACGCGGTCGCCGGTAATCGCAAACCACGGCTCGACGCTGGCGGTTGCCAGCAGCGCGACCGCTACCTCATCGTGGACCAGCCCCGCAGGTGCTGGTGCTCCAGGTTGCCCGGTCACTTGCGACGAGGCTGTAGCCGAGAGCGCAAACCCGTACCAGGTAAAGCGCCCGTCGGCCGAGCGTACCCCAACCACTTCATCGCCGATGGTAGCGATGGGCGCAGTATCGCCTTGGGCTTCTAAGATTGAATAGGTCGTCCCCGCCGGCAGGGCAAAAGTGCCACACTCCATCTGCACGACGTTTTTGCCAGCCCGAACATCGAAATCGGCGACGACATCAAAATCGGCGATCCGGCAATCGATGAGATCACTGAGTCCCTCGGGGGGCTTGAAGCTCCAGTGGCCCTTGCCAGCAAAGGTGCCAAAGTGGCCGTCGGCTACGAGGTGGGGACCGTTGGCTGCTTGCAGCAGACCGCGCAGGCGGGCGATGGCCACCTCGTCGAGGACCGCGAAGTGCGGTAGGTAAACTAGCACGTACTCGGACCAATCCATCGCCGGGGTCACTAGGTCCATCGCCACGCTTTGTGCCCACAGGGTGCGGTAGAGCGCCCGGTGGTGCTGGATGAACTGGACTCCCTGGTCGTTAAAATCAAATGCATCGTCGCTTGGGCCGCTGTAGGCAATAGCTACATCGGCGCGCGGAATGGCCAGCGGCAGATGGTCAGCAATATGGTCGATCTGGGCGATAGTCGCCGTTGCCGCGTGGAGCCGCTCGGTCGGCTCGCCATCGAGTGCGGCGATGTTGAGTCCGGGTGCTTCGTAGGTCATGTACTCCGGCCGATACTGCCAGAACATGGCCCCGGCACCGCCTTCGATCAGGGTCAGCCAGATATAGAGAGCTGACTCTCGGCCGAGGGTCTTCTTCTCGGTCGGATGCAGCCCGCCGACGAAGCTGCCGTAGATCTCCTCGTTCCACCATCGATTGTTGCGCCCCATGGCGCGGCACCATTGGAAGCCGTAGGCCTCGCAGGCGATGCTGTATGGCTCGTCGGTGGTCAGCCGATTGGACGAGTGGTGCGAAAGGCCCCAACTGTCGATTTGCGGACTGACCGTCTCGTGGTGAGGTGCTGGGTACGAGCCGCCGTGCGAGCGCTGCTCGTGCGTCCCATCGAGCCGGTCGATCAAGTCGGCCATCCAGCCTAAGTGATCGGCCATGTTTTCGCGATGGAACTGCAAGTACAGCCCCATCTCCACTGGCGCGGCTTTGCTGCGCGGCGCATCGACATCCTCCCACGAGCGGTAGCGACGCAGCAGCCGCTCATTGAGCTCGTCGAGCGTGTAGTTGCAGTAGAGCCAGTCCTTGTACTTGGCGATGGTGTAGTCGTTGTAGGGGGGATATGGCTCAGGGGCCGTCCACGCGCCGGCGTAGCCAATGCCGTCCCAAGTGCCCCAGACGCCCAAAGCTTCGTGATCCTTGTAACGCGGCACAAATTGGCGCAAATAGCGTTCGACATAGACTCGCCACATTGGGTGGTCGAAGTTGTGGGTCATCGCTCCGTGTGCGGCGAACGCGCCGGTCGTATTTTGTTGCACACTACCGTCGCGGCGGACGACCCGCATGTCCGGATGGGAGCGCAGCATCCAGGCCGGGCAGGCCATGTGAGTGCCCAGCGGGGTATCGACCCAGACTTTTAGACCGTGTTGGGCAGCGAGGTCGAAGAGCCGGTCCAGGTCGTCGAATTCGTAGTGGTTGGGCAAGGTCTCGACCCAGTCCCAAGAGTACCAGACGCGGACGATGCTCATACCAGCGGCGCTAATCCGGCGAAAGTCCTCGTCCCAGTACTCCGGCGGCGGCACGGGCGGGCGGTAGTATTCGACGCCGACCGGAAAGGGCCGGTCGAATGCCTGATCGAGGGTTTTGTCGCGGCTGCGCAACTGCATCCATTGATCACCGATGTGCATGGTAATCTCCTAGTGGTCCGCTACGCTAATCCGCAGCCAGCGGATGTTGTGAATGTGGTCCTCGCGGCACCAGAAGGCCGCTAGCACGTCGCCATCGGGCAGGCGCAAGAGGTTGGGAAAGCCAAAGTGCAGTTCGGCCAGCTCGGTAGCTGCGTCTCGCTCGCCAAGCATCCGCGATGCCGCGCCCTGCCACAGGGGAGCCTCTGCCAGATGGACCCACTCGTCGCCTTGTATCTGCGCGAGCACTGCCCACAGGCCAGCCGCATCGGTGCGGCGCGTCAGGCACAGGACCCGGTCGCCGCCTAAGTGCAGCAACTTGGTCGTCTCGCCGGCGATTTCGGTCGAGCCACGGACGCTGAACGTTTTGCCGTCTGGCGCTATCGCGTAAGGCACCTTTATCAGGGTCTGGCCTACTACCGAGTTGAAAGGCCAAGCCACCGCGAGGAGCCGCCCGCCCTCCAATTCCACGAGACTGACCTCGTGGTAGATCACCTCGCCTTGGGGATCGGCGAACAGCTCGATATATTCGGGCCAAGTCTGGCCTTGGTCGCCAGAGACCAACGCCAGGGTTTTGAGTCCGTCGGGTGCGGCCCCTTCCCAAGTCCGCAACAAGCCCGTGGGCAAGAGCAGTCGGCCATCGCCGGTCTCGACAAAGGCGTGGCAAACCTCGTAGGGAGCGGCCAGTGGCGGGTCGATCTCCTGCGGCCCTTGCCAGTGGGTCCCGTCGCGGCTGCGGAGCACGAACCAGTCGCCTTGCTCTACGCCGTACGTCTGGGGATTCCAGCCGCTGGTCTCGGGGTGGTGGCAATAGCTGCGTCGTCCCGCGCCGATCAAGGTTCCGTCGGCTAGGGTGCTGATGCGGACAGTGCGGCGAGCGGGCGCGGCAACGGGATCAGTGAAAAATGCCACCGGCTCGCTCCACGACTGTCCGCCATCAGTCGATCGCGCAAGATAGGTACAATAATCAAGGGCACCGATAGTCTCGCCCAAGTCGTAGGCGGCCAATAAGTCGCCGTTGGGCAATAGCGCTAGGGTTGGGTGCCAAGCGTGGAGCGTGGGATCGCGGTAGATGAGGCCAGTGGCGCGGAGTTCGATCATGGGGGTTCCTAAGGTGGGGTGATTGACCGGGGGAATAATACGGTTTTAGGTTTTTCGCACCAAATTTTAATACGCGGAGGATACACTCATGCCCAAACCCCGCTTGATGTTTGAAAACGACTCGCGCCACACCTTGCTCTACATGTGTGAGCCACCCGTCGCGCGAGAAGGGTGCGAGGCTGCGGTCGATGAGCTGTTGGGAACGCCGATTGAGGCATTGGTTTTCAATCTCGGCTTCGGCAATGCCTTTTTGCACGACACCCAAGTGGCCGATCACTGGGGCCCAGAAACGGCGGCTACCGCTCAGTTTCGGCCGGAGGACGACCACCATTGGGATCACCTCGTCTTCCAGCGCGCCTATCGCAATGCCCAGCAGTTCATCGCCGAGGGCCGCGATCTGCTGCACATCGTCTGCGACCGCGCTCGGGCCAAGGGACTGCTGATCTACCCCTCGCTCCAGGTGCAGGCCGACTTAGGCGAGGGCTTGCGGATCAGCGATACCCAGTTGGCCGATTTTGCGCGACCAGAAGTCCGCGAGATGCGCTTTGCTCTGATTGAGGAAACCCTGCAAAACTATCCGGTGGATGGCTTTGAGCTCAACCTCAATCACTACGCTGGCGGTGCCTTCTTCCATCCAGACGACATGGAGCGCGGCCGGAGCATCTTTACCGACTGGCTCCAGCGCGTCCGCGAGGCCGTTAAGCAAAGCGGCCCCGACCGCGAGCTGGCCCTGCGCATCCCCACTAGTATCGTCGGTTGCCGGTCCCTTGGCCTGGACCCAGAAACGTGGATCCGCGAGGGGATTGCCGATGTTTTGGTCGCGGAAAACTTTGCGTCTATGTTCCTGATTGACGCGACCGCGGATTTTCGGCCCCTGATCGCGGCGGCTCAAGACGCGGAGTGTCGAATCCACGGCGTCATCCGCAACAACGTGGATTCGGACCGGCTGGGCGCGGCTCCCATTGCCATGATACGCGCCGCTGCAACCAATTACTGGGCGCAGGGCGTCGATGGGCTGAATTTGGTCCACTGGGCCGGCAATTGGCCGTACGGCCCATCTTTCTACGAACAACTCCGCGAACTGCCGCACCCGGACGTAATGGCGGTCAAAGACAAAATCTATGCGATCCCCACGCCCACCGGGCGTTCAGCCGCACAGCCGAAGACCGAGCCGGGATTCGTCATGCAGCTACCGGCCTCGCTGTCGCTAGAGCAGCCCGTAGCACTAGAACTGCCGATCAGCGACGACTTGCCTCGCTGGGGTGCGGCCGGACGAGTCCACGAGGTTATCTTGCGGATACGGCTGATGCGCGCTACCGACCGCGACCGCCTCAGCTTCAAGCTGAACGGGGACGAGCTGCCAGCGCATCTTACGCGCAAGATCGACCACATCTATCAAATGACTGCGCCGCGCTACCGCTCGCATTCGAGTTACTGGTTTGTCTTCCGGCTGGACGAGGCCCACTGGCCGGTGCAGGGAACCAACGTCGTAGAGGTCACTCTGCACGACCGCGACCCGGAGGCTACGCCGCTCATCTATGTGCGGGACGTGGAATTGGAGGTGCGCTATCTGCGCGGCAAGAGCACGTATCGCGGTGTTCACAACACCGATCCGGACTTGGGGCCTTATGAGTGCGGTGTTACTTGAGGGAGCCGATGTTGGCGATGGAGGTTTTGAGCCTAAAACTTGAGTATGTAGATTTACCTTACCATTCCCCATTATAGAGAGGAGACCTGCCATGCTACTCCGTATAGCTATTCTATGCATTCTATGGGTCTTGCCCGTCGCTGGTCAGGACGGACTGCTGGGCACTTGGAAACATAGTCAAGAAGGTATTGAGGGGTTCCGCTTTACTTGGATCGACACCCTAGAAAAGAAGACCTTTGAAAACGCCACTGTTTTTTACGACACGGTGGCAGGCCAATCCTCCCGCCGCGTGACTTTCCGAGAAGACGGGACCGCCCACCTCAATTCCGTGAGGGTTTCTGACCTCAGCTACCTCCCTGACGAATTGTTGACGGACTTAAAAGAACGGGGCCGCCTCTTCGACTCTAGGACCTACGACGGGATAGGTACTTGGCGTACTGCTGGCGACAGTCTGTGGATCGGATACGACGAATTCATCATGTATGAAGGCGATACTGAGATCCGGCTCTCCGAGTTTTCTGCTGAGGATTTTATTCGCGAGCAAGATGCTGGGGAAGAGATATCTGAGGAGGACCGCGCCGCCGTAGAAGCATTCTATTCCCATTTCTTCAACCTCACTAAAGAGCAAATGGAGTTCGCCGGCACGTACCAGCTCGCAGGTGATAGTCTTTTTCTCACTTCTCTAGGCGTGGACGGTGCAGACCGCACCCGTGCGTACACTCGTACTACCGCTGTTACCGAACCCACACCAGTTGAGGGACGCTGAAGGCCACGGTAAACATATCGGCCAATTAATACGGAGGGAATCATGGCCAGCCATCTCGAAGACGTCGAGTACAAAGACGGCAAAAAACACGGCCCTTGGGTGCTGTACTACGCCGACGGCGGCAAGCGGCGCGAAGGCGCTTTTGATATGGACAAAAAGACGGGCAAATGGGTCGAGTACCACAGAAACGGCCAACCCGCTAGTATCAATCACTACCGAGAGAACCAGCTTACCGGCGACCACGTAGCCTACTATGAAAACGGCAAACGGAAACAGGCCGGGCGATTCAATGAATACCGCGGCAAGAGCTCGGACGGGCGCAAGACGGGCACGTGGACCTTTTACGCCACGGACGGCGAGACGGTCTGGCGGCGCATTACCTACAAAGACGGTCGCCGCAGCCGCGAGGACGAGCATCCCCTCGGCTTGTGCCCGGATTGCGACAAGCCGGTAGAATCGCCCGCGTGGGAACACTGTCCTCGCTGCGACTCCGAGTTGATCTAAAGCTCATAGAGTGAGGTAAGCAGCAATGGAATTGGTCCTACTGGAGGAGCAACAGCGCCGCTTCTTCGACGACAACGGCTATCTGGTCGTCCCCGGGGCGCTGACGGAGCAAGAGGTGGCGCAGCTAACGACAGTGTGCGACCGGATGATCGATGAATTCGGACGTGAAGCAGACCAATACTACGTTCAGCGGCGGCCGGGGATCGTACAAGAGAAAGTGTTTCACCCGCTGCTGACCCATTCTTCGACGGTACCGCTAGTGGTACAGTTGCTGTCGCCTAATATCCATCTGCATACCACGGCGATTATCTATAAATTCCCACAGGACGATGCCGGCGAAGGGACGCGGGGGTGGCATCGCGACATCGGCATGACCGAAGATTTGGGCCATGAACGCATCGTCCGCGCTGGCATAAAAGTAGGCTATTGCCTCACGGATTTTCCCGCGCCGCAATCGGGTTTTACTATGTTTGCTCCCGGCTCGCATCTGCTGGCGACGCCGTTGCCCATTCCTCGGGGCCAAGTCGATCCAGAGGGAGCGGTGGATTTGTGTCTCAATGCTGGCGACGCCTTTTTGTTTGAGAACCGCGTCTTCCACACGGCGGCACCCAATGTAAGCCAGCGCACAGCGAAAGTGGTCATACTAGGCTACAGCTATCGCTGGATGGGAGGGCTACGAGATAATATGAACCTCGTCCAGCCGGGCGACGAGGTGCTGGATCAAGTAGATGATATTGGCAAGCAATTATTGGGGGGATCGAGCTATGGCTTGGTCGAATGGGCCCAAGAGAAAGGTATCGCCCCCGAGCCGATTGAGTGGACTAAACAGGTTTAAAGAATCGACAAGGAGAACGCCGTGAGCGAGCATAGTGCCGTACCCGTACCCATGACCGAAGAGCAGAAGTTTTTTTTCGACCTCCAAGGTTGGATTTTGTTACCCTCGGTACTGTCCGAAGCGGAAATCAAGGCGATGAAGGCCGAGGTGTACGACGGCGCTAAACAGGGCTATCAAGGTGCCTTGCAGGGACTGTTGGACCATCCGGCGGTGGTCGGCATTCTCACCGAAATCCTCGCCGAAGAGCCGTATCTCGGGGACGAGTACTACAGCTTCCGCTGTGAAAATTCCTTTATCACAGTGCGACACGCTGGCTGGAAAAGCACCGACAACGGGACCGGACTGCCGCATGTGGTGCGGCCCCCGCAACAAGCCAATGCCATGCGCTACCAAGTGGCGGGGAACAAGATATTTTCCGGGCTGACGCGGGTGGTGTGGGAGCTTGAAGAAGTGAAAGCCGGCCAGGGGGGCACCACGTTTCTCTCCGGCTCGCACAAGGCCCATTTCAACTACGGCGGCCCCGACCCCAACCGGCCCAATATAGGCGAATCGCCCTGGGAGGAACGCATGAGGGTGGCGATGGCCCAATATAGCTGCCCGCCCGGCTCGGCCATTGTCTTCACCGAAAGCCTGCTACACGCAGCCAACGATTGGCGCAATTCAGACAATCCGCGCTGCGCCGTCTTCAATTGCTACAATTCCCTGTGGGCGCAATGGCACCGGCTCAGCCTCAGCCATGAGGTCATCGAGGCCATGCCGCCCAAGCGCCGCTCGCTGTTCCGCGGCACGTGGCAAATAGGTGGTGAGAACCGTGCCTATTCGCTAGATAATCGTTCGGTTTAAAGTCGCTGTTATGCTGTTATCGTGATAGAGAGGAAGTAGATTATGCCCAAACCTGTCGCTGACAAACCACTCAATAGCTACCTCTATCCCGAAGGAGGCCCTGGACGCCAGCTCAAGGCTCGGTTGCGGGCCGGGGAGGTATTGGTGGGTGGCATGATTGCCGAGTACGTGCGGCCGTCGCTGGTCAAGTGCTTCCAGCAGGCCGGCTGCGATTTTATCTACATCGAATTTGAGCACGGCTATTTCGATTTGACCGCGCTAGCCGATACCGTGCAGGCCGCGCGCGACAATGGCCTACCGGTCATTGCCAAAACCCCGCAGCTAGAGCGGGCCGCAGTGGCCAAGCTGTTGGAGTGCGGCGTGGTGGGGCTACAACTGCCGCGCACAGAATCGAGGGAGGACATCGAGACCTTGCGCAGCTATCTCAAGTTCCCGCCCTTGGGCACCCGCGCCGCAGCGCCGGGATACGGCAATAGCGACTATTGCAAAGTCGCAGACCACCGGGCGTGGATGGCGGCACAGGATGAGGAAACATCCCTCGTGGTGCACATAGAGACGCGACGGGCCTACGAGCGGGCCGAGGAAATCGTCTCGACGCCGGGGGTGGACATGGTCTATGTCGGGCCGGGCGATTTTTCCGTGGAGATGGGGCAGCCGGACCATCCGGATGTGCGCGGCCCGATGGAAGAGATCCTACAACTGTGCAGGAAGCACGGGATCCCATTCGGCACTACGGCTTCGGGGCCAGAGGCGGCTCGGCGCTGGGTGGAACAGGGATCCTTGTTCTTTGAGGCCGAAGACGAGCGCAACCTGATCTTGGAGGGAGCGACCAAGCTGGTGGAAGCGTACCGGACTTTCTGCTAGCACTGGCTCAGAATTCGTGACACCTGCAGATCCCCATAGCGAGTCGGGCGCTCGGGAGCGAGTGGCCGAGACCTTTATCAGACAGGCCAGCTTGAGAGAGACTCCTGCCGAGGAGAGCCAGCCCCTTTCCATTCGGGCCTTTTTGTTGGGGGCCCTGTTGTGCCTTCTCATTGGTGTAGGCACCATTTACGCCAACGCCATTATCCAGGGCACCTTCATGGCTTGGTGCTTTAGCAATCCCGTTGCTCTCTTCCTGTTCTTCTACCTAGTGTTGGGCAATATCTTGGTGGGCACCTTGGCTCGCAATTTGGCGCTGAGGCGGGAAGAGTTGGTGCTGATCTACGCCATGATGATGGTGTCGGCGTCGATTCCCACCTTTGGCTTGGTCGAGCATCTGCTGCCCATGATCACGGGGGTCTTTTACTATGCTACCCCCGAAAACAATTGGGGTGAACTGATCCAGCCCTATGTTCCCGCTTGGATCGCTCCCAGCGATGAGAATTTGATTCAAGGTTTCTACGAGGGCCTGCCCAAGGGGATGCCGGTGCCTTGGGAAGGCTGGTTGGAAACGCTGGGCTATTGGTCTGTTTTCCTCCTTGCTCTCTACTTAGTGTCGATTGGCCTGATGGTGCTTTTGCGTCGGCCGTGGATGGAAGGGGAACGCCTGCTCTATCCGATGATGCAGGTTCCCATTGAGATGATCAACGGACGCGAGGGGACATCCTTGGTGAGTGCAGTCTTCCGCCAGCCGCAGATGTGGATCGGTTTTGCTCTGCCCGTTATAGTGGGCTGCTGCAACGCCCTGCACAATTACTATCCGCAATGGCCGGGGCTGTACTTTCGCTCCAGTATGTACTTGTTCCGCGATACCATCAATCTGCCCTTTGAGTTTTCGTTTTCTCTGGTGGGTTTTTCCTATTTCATCAACCGGAACCTAGCCTTGGGAATCTGGTTTTTCTATTTGCTGGCCCTCGTCGAGCAGGGCTGTTTCAATATTCTCGGCGTCCACAGTACGGAAAAATTGGGTTGGTTTAGTAATCCTAGTTCCCCTTATCTGACCCACCAAGCTCTGGGGGCCATGCTGGTATTCGCTCTATATACTTTGTGGAAGGCGCGCTCCCATTTGCTGGCGGTAGCGCGCCGGGCTTGGAGTTGGGGCGGCGACGATGGCGACCAGAACGAGATTATGTCGTACCGGGCGGCCTTGTGGACGGTACTGGTAGGATTGGTCGTCATGGTAGTGTGGCTCGAGGCAACGGGCATCCCCTTGGTGGCGGTATTGCTCTTAGTCGCGGTGGCGATGCTTATCTTCATCGCATTGTCGCGCATTGTCGCCGAGGCTGGGGTGGCGCTGGTGCGAGCGCCGCTCATTGCGCCCGATTTTGTCATGGCCAGCATGGGCACCTCCTTCCTCGGGCCGAAGGGCTTGACTGGCCTGGCCTACACCTATCCGTGGACTGCGGATATCGTCACTTTTCCCATGGCTGCCTGTGCCAATAGCCTGAAGATGATCCACGAGGTGGTGCGGGGGAGAAAGCGGGCCTTTTTCTGGGGCATGGTGCTGGCCTTGGTGGTTACGTTGGCAGGCGCGTTCTGGATTGTGCTGTACCTGTCCTATCGGCACGGCGGAATCAATCTCAATAGCTGGTTCTGGCTCACCTCTTCCTCCGTTCCCCTCTCCTATATCTCGATGATGATGCGCAGTCCCTCGACGACGGAGCTAGGCGGCTGGCTGTTTACGGGCTTTGGCGCGGGGCTGATGTGGCTGCTGATCTGGGTGCATCAGCGGGTCATGTGGTGGCCCATTCATCCGCTGGGCTTGGCCATGACCGGGACGGTTTTCACCTCGGGGGTGATGTGGTTCAACGTCTTTTTGGCCTGGGCCATAAAGGGCTTAGTGCTCAAATACGGCGGCGGCCTTTTGTACCGTCAGACCCGGTACTTTTTTGTCGGCATGATCTTGGGTGCCTTTGTCGTGGCCGGCACTTGGCTGGTCATCGACTTTATTACCGGGAAGCAGGGCAATTTCGTGTTGATATGGTGATTTCAATTAGGAATTGAGAATTAGGAATTACGAATTGAGCAATTGAGCAACGTACCAATTCCTAATTCTTAATTCCTAATTCCTAATTGATTCAATACGCCACACTGATCGCGCCGGTGTGTTCTTCCCGCGCTTTGTCCGTGTCCACTCGCACCTGATACAGATACGTCCCGGGTGCCACGGCACTGCCGTCATCGCTGTGGCCGTCCCACAAGTGGACGTGACGACCGCTGCGCTGGTGGCCCTGGTAGAGCGACCGGACTAGACGGCCCGCGAGGTCGAATATATCTACCGCCACTTGACCGGTCTCCACCAATTCCAACAGCGAGTATTCGACACCGACCGCGTCGTTGATCCCGTCCCCGTTGGGCGTGACCACGGGCGGCTGCGCCCGTACCTCGCTCACGAGGCGGCCGCGCAGGCGTATGCCAGCCCACACTTGGTTGCTGTCCAGTGCAAAGGTGGCGTCTCCGCCCTGTATCTGCTGGCCCACTTCGAGGGGGCGTTCGGAGTCGAACACTTGGCCCGCAAAAGTCGTGCCAAAGTGAAAGACTTGGGCGCGGAAGAAGACCTCGACTAACTTCTGACTATCGGTGGCGTCCATGCGCGGCAGCGATAGCGCCAAGCGCTTGTGCGCGAGGTCTGCAGTCCAGTCCACCCCATCTCCATTGACGTGTACAGAATCGATGCCGACAAATCGTCCAGAGGTCTGCAGCACTAATTGGTCGAAACCACTGTTGTCCGGCACGATGAGCGGTTTAAAGGCATAGGTAAACGGCGTCACTTGGCCTGGCTCGGCTTCCACTGGCCAGATCTCGGCAACCACTTGGTCGGTTATAGGCGGCTGCGAGGTGGTGAACTCGACAAAGTTGAGTCCGGCCCCTTGAAAGCCCTTGGGCAAGAGTAAGATCTGGAACTGCAGGTACTGCCGGGCGTTAGGCGCAATAATAGGCGTGCCAGTGCTGTCGGCAAAATCGTAAGTCCCGGACCAGGGGTTCCAATGGTCTAGATCGGTAGTAATGCCGGCTTTATTGCCCTTCAGCTTGTCGTAAGCCGCGCGCGTGAGGGGCTGGCCAGCCTCGTCGCGAAAGGTCTGCTCGTCGCCGCGGCCCGTAAAGCGCCAGTAGCGATTGGGGTCAGCCGCGGTGCCATTGCGCGTGCGGATTTTGACGCGAGCGTCTCGTTCCTTGAAACCGGACCAGCGCAGGTCGCCCACGGTGGCGGGGCCGCCCAAGTCGAAGATCTGAGTTTGGTAGAAGCCCTCCAAGACGTAGCCTTCTCCGTATGCTTCGAATTCGGCGACTTCCCAATCGCGTTGGCGGAAAGCCATGGTCAGTACCAGCCGGTCGGCAGCCTGGGGCGGAAAGAGGAGATCGACAGTGCTAGAGCGATTGTTCGTTTCTGAGACGATGACCTCGTCGCGGTCGTCGTCGTAGGCTGTGAGGATGAATTGTTCGATGAAGCGCAGAGGAAATTGAGGCGAGGGATAGAACCGCACGCGGTTGACCGAGAAACGCCCACCTAAGTCGAGAATGAGGACGACGCGCGCGCCGACGTGCTCCGAATCGGTATTCTTGAACACCGTCGTCGAATCGCCGTCGGCGATTCCGGCGGTCACTTCGTTCTCGGTTTCCAGAAAGCCGCCTACGCCAAAGCGGGCGCTCTTGGGACCGCCGCCCCGGTCTTTGGCGGTGAGTGCCATATTATCGTCTGCTGTGACCAGAATGGGCGTCGCTTGGCCACCCTCAAATAGCAAGCCCTCGGTCCGCCCGTCAAAACCCGCAAAGGCTTCCTCCCAGGCCAGATGGACGATGTCCACTCCCTTCATCTGTGTGGGTGGGGGACCGCCAATTCGGTACAGGGTCAAGCCCCAGTTGTCGCACGGCCACAGGGCAATAGCGGCCCATATCGCTAAAATGGACGTTCTCATGTCGCTTCACCCCATTGGAGATGGCTCCATTATAAAGCGGCTCGGGTAGCGAGACAACTGCGCGGTGTGTGGCTGTTGGAGCTAGTCGTTGCTTGACCTATCTTTTCGGCATAAGTCTAACTGCGCGATCTCATCAGGAGGAGCACATGGGAGTGTGGATCGAAAAAACACCGATGCCGACCAATCGGCACGATCTCCAAGCGATTGCTGTGGACGGTGAGATCTATGCCATTTCCGGGGCTGGAGACCATACGGTACACGTAGTTGAAATCTACGACGTGGCCAGCGACACTTGGCGACCGGGACCGCCCATCCCCACGCAGCGAGGGTGGTTTGGCGCAGCGCGGGTCGGCGACGAGATTTACGCCTGCGGCGGCAAGCGAGTGCGCACGGAGGAGGAAAAGCAGCAAACCGGCGACGACTATCACTTTGAAATCCGCGACAGCGTCGAGGTTTTGAATCTGAAGGCGCAGACTTGGTCCGCAGCCGCGCCCTTGAGCAAACCACGGGCTGGTCTGGTGGCCGTTGTCTGCAAGGGGAAGATCTACGCGGTCGGCGGCAACAGCATGAACGCCGAGCCCGAGATCGGCCAGCCGTACCTGGACCGCGTCGAGGTCTTCGACCCGACTACGGCTCGCTGGACCTTGGGAGTGCCCCTACCCAAAGCAGTCCAAGGGCCTGGAGTCGCCGTGGTGGACGACAAGATCTACGTCGCGACCGGGATCGGCGGCGACGGACCCCGGCCCGACTTCAATGTCTTCGACCCTGATACCGACCGTTGGTCGCCGCTGCCACCCATTCCCACGCCGCGCTGCGATCCGGGCTGTTTGGCCGTGGGGCGCAAGATCTACGTCTTTGGCGGCTGGGGCGGATCAGCGCCCTATCACACAGAGGTCGAAGTGTACGATATCGACGCCGGCACTTGGTCGAGCGAGACCCCCATGCCAGTGAAAAAAGCCTGGATGGCCACTGCGAATGTAGGCGCGCGAATTTTCGTCATGGGTGGGGCTCACAAGTGGGAGGACCGAGAGGGGTACAACTGGATCGCGGATCTGCACGAGTACGTGCCCTAGGCCGGCGCTCATGTCCACAGGGGTCTCCCTGGTCCTAGCGGTCATTTTACTAGGTTGCCAAGCGCAATCTGGACGGGAACAGAGCGAGCTGTCAAAGGCCCCCTTTCACTTCGTCGATGCCAGCCGGGAAGCGGGGCTGGACTTTCTAAACGTCTCAGGTAGCCCCCAACAGAATTACGTCCTTGAGTCCATGTCCACCGGGGCGGCTTTTCTCGACTACGACAACGACGGTTTTCAGGATCTTTTCGTCGTCAACGGGACGCGGTTGGAATACCAGCCAGAGGAGGCGCGCAACCGGCTTTTCCACAATGAGCTAGGTGCCGGAGGTGCGCGGGTTTTCCGTCAAGCGGAAGCCGATCTAGGCATTGGGGGCTGGGGTATGGGATGCGCCGCAGGGGATTACGACAACGACGGCGATGTCGATCTGTACGTCACGTATTGGGGTCCCAACCAACTCTGGCGCAACGATGGGGCGGGCCGCTTTGCCGAAGTTGCCACTGCTGCCGGAGTGGATGATGGCCGCTGGGGTTCTAGCGCCGCCTTTGGGGATGTCGATGGCGATGGGTGGCTCGATCTGTACGTGACCAACTACCTCGAATTCGATTTGGATAATCCGCCGGCGGGCGGCTCTAAATGTCACTACAAGGGTCTATATGTGTACTGCGGACCCGAATACGCCGGTCGGCAGGCGGACCGGATTTACCGCAATCGGGGCGACGGGACGTTTCTGGACATGAGCGATTCCACCGGAGTCGGCGCTTTGCGCTACCCGGCGATGGGGGTCGTCTTCAACGACTTGGACCGCGACGGCGATCTCGATCTGTACGTGGCCAACGATACCGAACCCAACCTGCTCTGGCGCAACGACGGTGACTGGCGGTTGGTTCAGGTGGCCGTCCAGGCCGGGGCCGCGTACAGCGGCGACGGTTTGCCGCAAGCCAGCATGGGATTGCACGCTGGCGATTTTGATTGCGACGGCGATCTCGATCTCTTTGCAACGCACTTTTCAGAAGAGCTCAATACCCTGTACTGCAACGAGGGAACTTGGCGCTTCCGGGATTGTACTCGCGAGGTCGGCTTGAGCCAAATTGAGGGCCCCTACTTGGGATGGGGAACGGCCTTTGTCGATTTCGACCGGGATGGCTGGCTCGACTTATTTGTCGCCAACGGGCACGTCTATCCGCAGCTAGACCAAAGCTACGCCGATTTGCGTTACGCCCAGCGCAATTTGCTCTACCGCAACGAGGGCGGGCGGTTCAGGGAGGTGGGAGGGCAGAGCGGGGCCGTGTGGAAGTTGCAGAAGGTGAGCCGCGCCGCGGCAGTGGGCGATTACGACAACGACGGCGATGTCGATGTTTTCATTATGAACTTGAACGATACGCCGACCCTGCTGCGCAACGACAGCGAGGCGGATCACCGCTGGTTGGGTCTACGGCTGGTAGGGGCCGAAGGGCGGATTGCCATTGGTGCTGAGGTACGGGTGCAGGCCGGCGGCAGCGAGCAAGTGCGAGAGGTCCATCGGGGGTACAGTTTCCAGGCCCAAAACGACCCGCGCTTGTTGTTCGGCCTAGGGCAGTCAGCAGCGGTGGAACAGGTGGAAATCCGCTGGCCTTCTGGGCGGCGGCAGGTTTTGTCGAGTCTGCCGACCGGGCGCTATGTGGAGGTGATGGAGCAGCCCTGACTCCCAATCTCAACTCGAAGGCGCGGGCGGGTCGAGTTGAATTTGGGGAATTGCTTCTGCAAAGATGCGCACCTGATCGGCGTATTCCTCTCTGTAGCGGGCGACCAATTCATTGAAACGCCGTTCTTGCTCTATGACGCGCAAGATCGCCGCTATGCGCTTGTGCACTGCTGCTAAGGGGGGAATTTTCCCGCCGTTGCGCTCTTTGAGGCGGAAAATGGAATACCCGCCGGTCACTGCTACCGGGCCGACTAAGACGCCGATTTCGGCTGCCATAGCATGATCCACCAGCGCGCCGTAGATCGCCTTCTGATACGAGTGGAGGTGAATCTTTCCACGGCCTTCTGGACCGCCGTGGCGCTGGCTCAGGGAGGCCAGATCGGCTATGGTTTCGCCGCGGTCTAAACGCTGGCGCAGGGCCTTGGCTTGATTGTGGTCGTCAACTAATAGTTCGTCTAGCCATAATTCCACCGGGGTGCGAAATTGTTCCCGATGGTCTTGGTAGTACTGGGACACGGCCGCATCGGTTATGGTTATTTTGTCGCCGATCTCGCTTTGGCGCAGGGCGAGGATGAGCATTTCCTCGGTTTTGCGCTGCTTCCAGTAGCGCATGGCAGGGCTTTCGGCGTAGCCGGCCTCTTTGGCCGCGTGCCAGACCAGCGACTTGGGAATGGGCAATTTCCAGGCCGCGCGGATTATCTGCAAGCTGTCGCCTAGGGCTGGCACTTGGCGGCTGCGACGAAAAGATTCAATGTAATGGGTCGCGGTTATGCGGCCGCCGTCAAAAATGAACAGTGGCGCTGAGCCTTCTTTGGGGGCGAGTTTGGGATAGGGTTCGACTGCGGGGTCTTGGGCCATGAGGACGGCCAGGCCAGCGGAGTGCAGACGCAGATTTAAGGAAGTCGCCAATTCCTCGATCAGAGCCTGATGCTCGGCGACGAAGCGCTCTTTCCACACATTTTTGTACAGGTCTTGGCGATACCGGGCGAAATCGGCACGGCGTTCAGCGGTACAGAAAATTAGCTGGTAGTTTTTGCTCAGGGGCAGGATTTCGGACAGGGAACTTGGCTCTAGGCTGGCAAAGACTTGAACGGGAATGCCGTGATTGGCGGCACCGACGCGGTTGACATAGCCCAAATCGCCGCCGTGCTCGGCGGATTGCAGGTCGAGTGAATAGGCCCGGGCCAAGGCGGCGAAGTCGTCGGCAGTGGCTATCTGCTGGCGCAATTTCACTGCTTCGTCGCGGGTGTTGACCAAGAGGCGGAGCAAGCGCTTTTCGCGCTGGAAGTCGCCCGCGACAAAGAGGTCTTCGAGTTCCTCGTCAGAAATCTCGATCTGGGCACTTACTTTGACGCTTTGATAGGTGTTGATGACCTTTTCGCGAAATTTCCAGGCGAGTTTGTTCTTGAAGGTCAGCACCGTGTCCAAACCGTGGGTGCGGGCCGCGTGGGCCAGCAGTTTCTGGTCTATGAGCGATTGCAGATAGTCGCGGCGCGCGGCATCGCCGCTCTCTTTGGATTTTAGACCGGGGCCTAAAGAGGCAATGAGACGCTCTACTTCGACCACGAAAATAGAATCGCTGCCGACTTGGGCGACGGCGACCTCCGGCGCGGAGGGAGGTTGTACAGCGGCGGGGGATTGGTCCTGGGGCGTACAGGCAGACAGAGCCCAACTAAGCGCTGAATACGGTATTAAAACAATGGTGCGATACATGACGGTTCCTTTGCAGACTTAAGTGGGAGACAGTCGAGCGATCTGAGCCGTGGTTGAGCAAATTATAACCAATCGAAGGCGGCAGCAAACGAGCGTTTTAGTCGTGGTAAAGCGCTAGCCGGTGCATGTTTGGCTTGGCTTTTGGTTCCGCTTGCTCAAGTGCCCGCCTTTTATTTTGCTTGATTTTTAATTTTCAAATTTCGTACCTTGCAGTTGGAGGAGTAAAGATTGGGAAATCTTAGTAGAATCGGCTTTTGTCCCACTCAATCGCGGAAAGGAGGAGAATGCATTAGGCTCAGAGAAGTATTTCAGTTAGAACGCAAACTTCATCGTTTTACGAGAAAGGAACTCACATGACTCGTCGCATCACAACGGCTGCTGTGGCCCTTACGTTGGGCCTAGCGGTCAACATTTCGGCGCACTCGCCCGAGGGTGCCATTTTTCCGGCCTTCCAGTGGCCAGCCGGCCTCGAGCCAGTACTGGACGGCGTTGGCAGTGAATACGATATCGTCCCCGATGCGTACTGGCAGACCACCGAGCAGTTTCCCGACACCCAAGGTGGACGGGAAATAGACGCGTCAAATTTCGACGCCAAAGCCACGGTGACCTATAGCTTGGGGACCAACCGGCTCTATTTTTACAGCGAAGTATTCGACGATATCAACCGCCCAGGCGATACCTGGCAAATTCTCCTCGACGCTGATCACAGCGGTGGTGAGTGCTATCCGGGTGATGAGCGCTTGGACGGCTCTCAGTGCTATCAGACCGAAACCTACAACAATATCGGCGACACGCTGTTGGGATCGGAAATTGTCCACTTCTTCTGGGGCGCAGCGACTTGGCTGCCCGAGGAGGGCTGGTACAATGCGGTGGCCACCTTTGAGGGCGACCACTACGGTCCGGGGACGACCTGGCTAGAGATTCGTTTGGCTCCTACCGACGACATCAATCCCGCCGGTCCTGGAGAGTCGATCCTGCACGAGATGCAAGAGAACAATATAATCGGCATCCACTACAACTGGATGGATTACGATGTCGGCTGCCGCCAAGCACGCGAAGGCGAAGAGTGCGGCGGTTGGGACGCTTTCTACAACCTGAGCCAGAGCGACATTGGTTTTAGGAACGCCGATGGCTGCAGCGACTTCTTCTTGTCGCCCGTTGATGAGAGCGTTGATTTCGGTGCTATGACCACTTCGGTTGAAGCCACGACTTGGGGGCGGCTCAAGGCCGGTTTCGTCGATTAAGCTATCCTCCATATCCGGTGTTGTTTTCGCTGCCTGGTGTACCGAGACGGTGCGCCAGGCAGCACATTTTAACCCAATAAGTATGGAAGCTGCGATGCTCCGCCTAGCGCTGCTGTCTTTGCTGATCCCGAACTTGTCTTGGGGGCTGACCATTTATCGAGTTGGTGGCTACGAGCTCCCCCAGCCCGAATTGGCGGACAATTCGGATGTGGAGTTTGTCCAGTTGAGTTGGGAGGACTTCGCCACGGGAGCCGAGGGCGTGATGGTCGGCTTGGAGGTCGGCAATGAGGGACGGCTCGCCCCTGTATTCATTCCTTCGGATGAGAATATGGCGGTATCTTCCTTTGCCCGGGGCGGCGGTCCCGGCAGTTGGAAATACAATTTTCTCACCAAAGGCGAAGAAATCGATTTGATTGCCGACGGCGACTCAACCACTTTTCTCGACCCAGCGGTTCTAGTCGCGCGCTCGGAGTCGTCGCTGGTGTACCTCGACTTGGGCGGCCGCTTCCTAGTGAATCGAGTCGTCGTCTATCCCCGGCCAAACTATCCCGACCGCTTGATCGAGGGCTATACCCTGTACTCATTGCCCAAGGGGACAATAAGGCCACAGGGTAAAAATGTAATCGCGCGGGGTATCGACAACCGAAATCCGCGGCTCGAAATCAACTTTGTCCCCCGCCTACTCGACCAGATACAACTCAATATCCACCAAAAAGAGGGTTGGGAAATCGCCGAGTTGGAAGTCTATGGCGAGGGTTATGTATCCAGCGCGCTGTACGCTTCTGGAGCGTTCGACCTCGGCCAGCCGTCCAGTCTGGGTGAGATCCGCTGGGCGGGCTTCCAAGATACCGGTGCCAAATTGATCCTCCGCACGCGCAGCGGCCACACGGTAGATCCCAACCGCTACTGGCGTTTTACCGGTCGTGGCGAGGAAAAAACCTTCCGCAATGCCCGAGGTGTGCCCTTGACCGCGGCGGACTACAACAAGCTGAAGGGCAACAAAGCCGAAATCACCACGGATCTGGACAATTGGAGTTCGTGGTCGGGGCCCTACGATTGGGCCGACAGTCTTGGCACGCCGATCATCTCGCCGGGTCCCCGACAATTCATCCAGATGCAATTGGACTTCGCGCCTAGTGGGCTGGATGGTGCAGCCATCGATTTTATCGAATTCCGCGTCACGCAGCCGCCGGTGGCCGGCCGGGTACTCGGCGAGATCTGGCCGATTGAAGTAAAGCCAGGGGAAGAGACGGCCTTTGTCTATGCCATGCGGCCGGATTTTGTCGGGGGCGAAAGCGGCTTTGATCGTTTGGTGCTGGAGACTGCCGGCCAGTTCACCAGTGTCGATTCCGTGCGCGTCAACGAGGAATTGCAGGATTGGCGACTCGCCGAGCCTTTGGCGGACCAGCGGCTGGTATTGGAAGTGGCGCGCATGGACCGGAGCAAGACTGGCCGCGTGGTGGAAATTTTCTTCAAGGGCCGGGTGTTCCGCTTTGGCACGGTCTTCGCTGCGCAAGTCTTCGATAGCCAACGCCCGCTAGAAGTGGGGCAGTTGGTGGAAGACGGAGATGCGACCTTCCGCCTAGACGGCAACCAGCGCTCGGTGGGAATTGAATTGGACCGCGAGATCGTCAGTGAGTTGGTGCTCAGTTCGCGGGTATTCACGCCCAATGGCGATCAGGTCAACGATCAGGTCCATATCGAGTACATCCTACTCGAATTGGCTGGGACCGGAGCGGTGGAAGTGGGCATATTCGATCTGGCGGGTCGCCGGGTGCGCCAGCTATACCGGGGTGCAGACACCAGCGGTCAATACGCCCGGACATGGGACGGCAGAGAAGATGGCGGGAGCGTGGTGGCACCGGGTCTCTATCTTTACCGAGTGCAGGTGGATACAGACGAGGGACAGACAGAACGCAGCGGACTAGTGGCCGTCGTGTATTGAGCGGCATCCCACGGGAGGAAATAATATGGACAGCATTTATCTGCGATGGGCCGGATGTGGACACTTTGAGGCGCTGTTGGGCGATATCAACGTGTGTTTCGACCCCTATCTCTTCGGCGAAGACCTAGAACGGGCCGAACCGATATTCGACTACATTTTTATCAGCCACGAGCACTTTGACCATTGTCATCCCAAGAGTCTGCGCAAACTCTGCCAGGGCGACCGCTGGAAAAAACTCTTCGTCCCCATTGGCTGTCTGACGCCCAACGAGCCTGTTGACGAAAAGTACGGCGATGCCGCTTTTGCGCGCGACCTGCCCATCACCAAGCACATCCCCGCAGACAAGGTCCAGGTGGTTTATCCCAAGTACCAGGATGTCGAGCGCTATGGCCGCCGCGAATTTCCTGGGCCCTTTGAGTTCGATCTGGGGCCGATTCAGGTTGAAGTGTACGAAAGCGGCGAAAGCGCCCGCCCGGACCTGCCCACTTGCGCCTATCTAGTTACCCATGCTGCAAGAGACGTAGCCATTTTTCACACCGGGGATTTGCACGGGGCCTATCCGCCGCTGGAGAATCTGCGCGACCGCGTCGATTACCTGGTACACATGAAGACGCCGATGGAGCCGCTCATCAATGCGGTGCAGCCCAAATTCGTCATTCCCACCCACTACCGCACCGACCGCCAGGCCGAGCCGATTCCGGCTGGTCATTGGCCGCCCAATCTGACCGACGTCAATGCTTTCCTAGAAGACCTCCGGGAGCAAATTGACGGCAAGGCCCAATTGCTGCCTTTTACCGCACCTATTCAATACGAAGTGGAGATGCCGGCCAAGAAGGTCAAGTGGAAGTGGGAATGGTACAATTCATGGGATGTTCCGGCTTGGAGAGAAGAGTAGGGACAACGCTTGTGATTGACCAATCCCCTATGGACAGTGCGGGTTCGTCCTCTAAGAAAGAAAAGCATGAGTAGGAAAATGTACGGCCTGCTCGCCCTGGCGTTGCTGTCGTTGGCAGCCGATGCCCCAGCGCAGACGATCGCCTTGGGGGGAGAGGGGCGTGCGTGGTCGGGCGGTGGGGAAGAAATCGACCCGCAATTCCGCTTGTCCAATACCGAGTTGGCCATTGGCAATACGCCGGGCGGCGTCATTGACTTCGCATTTGCCGAGGGGTGGATTTTTCCGCAACAGATCGACACGGGGCGAAATCTGGCCCTGGGCGCGGCCGACAGAGGCGGCGGCATGAGTTCGCCCCTGCCCTCGATCAGCCAAGAGTCGCTGGCGGCCATCATCGACGAGGATGCAGAAACGGCCTTTCGCCGCAAAGCCAGTGCCGCCGGGGAAGTGGTCATCGCCCGCGGCATTATTATGGACTTGGATTTGGGCGCGCGCTTTGGTGTCAACCGGATCCGATTTTTTCCGCGCAACACGGTTCGCGCCAATGAGGAGTTCAAGTTCGAAAACGACTTTATGCGAGGCTATTCTCTAGAACTGAACGACGGCAGCGAAGAGACGTCCGTAGAAGGCCGCCCGCAGTACACTACCTTCGTCCGGGTCGAGGACAATACGGATGCAGTCGTCGATTTGTCTTTGCCCCTGCAATTCGTGCGCTATGTGCGGCTGGTATCGCTGTCCAATATCGGCTTTGAAGTGGACGAGTTGGAAGTATTCGGCGCAGGCTTCGTGCCCGAAGCCCAGTACCTGTCGGATATTTTCGACTTAGGCGATCTGGCCAACTGGGGCAATCTGCGCTGGAGCGAGCGGCGCGAGGGCATAGCCGGTTTGTCGGATATTCGCGTCTTCACCCGTTCCGGCCGCGACACCACGCCCTTTGTCTTCAATCGCTTTAACGCCGATTTGCAGGAAGTGCCCTGGAAGGCGTCGGCCGAAATCAACGGCGTCTTGCTCGATGACTTGCCCATTGACGGGGCTTTTGACCAGTTCAATTCCCAACCCGAATCCGTCCGCCAGGACCTCACCCTCTCCCAGGCCGATCACGCCAGTCTCCCCCTCCAACAAAAAGCGCCCATCAGGGACGACCTAATCAACTGGAGCAATTGGTCGCCCCCCTATCCGTTAGAGGGCACGACCCCGGCTGGTACGCCCATTGTCTCGCCTGGTCCGCGGCAGTACTTCCAGTTCAGGATCGATTTTGTCAGCCGCGATTTTCTCGCCGCGGCCGGAGTCGGCACCCTGTCCTTTGATGTGGCCAGACCCGTGCCAGCCGAAAAAATTGTCGGCGAAATCTTCCCCCGCGACGTCGCCGCCGGAGAGGTGGTGGAGTTTACCTATGGGGCGCGGGTGGGAGTCCGGCCGCAGGATACGGGTTTCAATCGCTTTGAAATATCCTCGCCGAGCATCTTTGAAAAAATCGGCCGCATAGAGGTGCTCAACGCCCGGGACGAGCTCATCGCGGGGGAGGATTTTGACGTGGCCCTCGCGGAGGCGCAATTGCCGCTGCACAAGGGCGAATTCAGCATTGAAAGCGCCGAGGATGGCCGCTTTGTCGTGGGCTTTCCATCCGTCGGCGATGGCGATTTGCTCAAGATCACTTTTACGACCTCGGTCCTGCGCTTTGGGCAGGGATTTGCCGGTAGGGCTTGGCTGGTCGATCCCAGCGTGGCAGACGAAGGGCAATTGCCGCAGTTGGTCGTGCCGGGCAATGCGGCCCAACTGGGAGCCGCAGATGTGGACCCGCGGCCGGTGGGCAGCGAGGATTTGACCGCGGTGGATAACAATCTGGCGGTGCGCATTGCCATCAAGGGATCGCTGCTGGGCCAGCTCCAAGTGACCCCCGAGATTTTTACCCCCAACGGCGACGGAATCAACGATGCAACTGCGGTTCATTTCGAGGTGCTGCGGCTGGGCGTAGGTGCTCCGCTGAGGGTGGAGATTCGCGATTTGAGCGGTCGTTTTATTGCCGCGGCCTTTGCTGACGACCGGGCTAGCGGTCGCTTTACAGCCACTTGGGATGGGCGGGATGGCAACGGCGCTGTGGTGGCACCTGGCATCTATTTGGTCCGCGTCTTGCTCGATACCAATGTCGGCTCCGAGGCAAAAACCGGCCTCGTTAGCGTGGTGTACTGAACGGGAGGGCGTTTTCTATGTACGGCTTATACGGGTTGGTTTTCCTGCTCCTCAGCAGCTTGATGAGTCCAGATTGGCTCCAGGCGCAGGATTACGGATCTCGCCTCGGAGTACAGCGCGGTGGTCGGGTGTCGTATGAACCTCGGGGCCCGGGCGTGCTCTTTGACGCTCTCGATCCAACCCTCAAACGCTGGTACGTGCCCCAAGAACTCTACAACGAGTACCGCTGGCGGCCTTGGCAGTACAACAACTACGCCCGCGAGAATTACCAGCGCTACGTCAATACAGCCATAGAGGGCAATTACTTCTACGACCTATACGGCAATTTTGTCACCCAAGGTTGGCTGATATACGACATGCGCCGGCAACAACCGGCCGAGTTCGGCAGCACCGTATTCAAGGACAGCCGCTATGGCTCGTGGTTCAACAACGTCTTGATCGCCTCCGACAGCAAGGGCCAGAATCACTATGCGGTGACCATTGGCAATAGCATCCGCACGACGCTGACGCCGCTGACTTTTTCCAAGCCGGCCTTCAACGGCATCCAGGCCGATTTTGCCTCGGACAAGTACCAGGCCACGGTGCTGATGTCGCGCATCAGTGCCCCCAATCAAGTGGGCGTTGCCGTCGGTGCCGTGCCCACGGGCGTGTCGAATACCACCGACTTTCTCGGCGGCCACTTCACTGCCCAAGTGGGCGATTTCGTTACTTTGGGGACCACCTATATCAACGCCCACCAGTCCAATACGCTGTTGGAGAGCTTTTTAGGTGGTCGCGCCCAAGGCGATTTGACCGTCGATCAAAACAGCAGCGCCGTCACCCGCATCGAAATCCTGCTCGAAGACGACTCGCCCGCCGACGGTCGGGGAGGGGCGGCGCTGTTTTCGCAAAATATCATCATCACTGCGATCCGGGACTTCAATACCGGCGAGCGCGCAACCGTCACGGGCAAGGAGATCAACTTCGCGCCTCTCGTCCAGGGCGGTTTCCAGCGGCAGGGGGGCTTTTTGGCTGCGGACGGGGACGAGACCATTCGCCTCATCTACGATTTTTCCGACCGCTCCTATCTGGGGCCCGATCCCTCGACCATCGTCGAGGTTACTTTCGAGTTAGTGCTGGCCAACGACTACAAGGTGTCGATGGCTTCCAACCGCCAACTGAGCCGCGCCGGAGAATTCCACCCCCTGCTAATCGCCCGGGCCGACGGCAATGTGCGCGACACTTCGAATCAGCGGCTCGTGCGCTTTGATTACGGTCTGCCCACAGCCAACCAAATTTTCGGTTTCCACCTCGCCACGACGAGCTTCTTGGGCTTTGACACCTATGCCGAGTACGCGGTCAACCACCAGTTCAGGAAGTACCCCAACCCCAATGTAGAAGGCGACCACGAATCGGCTTCGCGGCGCGCCGACGCTTGGATGCTAAACGCGGCGAAAAACGCCTATCCGTGGTTTGTCTATGGCGAGGCCTTCAGCATGGGCAAAGACTACGCGACCAGCATTTTTCTCAGCGACCAGCGGGGCGTAATCGACTATGCGACCCAGAACCGATTCTTCGAATTCGTCGAGGACAACGACGACCAAGACCGCACCCCCGACTGGGGGCGCGTCTACCAAGCCGGTCCCGATATCGAGGTCTTTCCGGGCTGGGACGAGAACAACGATTTCATCAACGACTTCAACCAAAATGACAACCGCACGCGCGAGAATCAGTTGCCCGATTACGAAGAACCTTTCCTGCGCTATCACAGCGACCGGCCCGAGTTCCTCTTTGGCATTGATCTCAACAACAACGGCTGGATCGACCGCTTTGAGAACGACACCGAGCCAGACTTCCCTTACAAACGCGACCATCGGGGGTACAATGCCTATGGCGGTGTCCATCTGACGCCGGAGACTCGGCTGACTGCGGGGCGCACCCGGCAGTGGTTGATTTCGTCTGCGCGGCGCAGCGAGACCAGTTACGCTCTCTTCACCTTTGACAAGGATATCGCCGACTTGGGGCGCATCCGGGTTTTTGAACATCTGAAACGGGCGCGCGACAATATAGCCGACGACCGCATTGCGCCCCTGCCCTTTTTTCGCGGTCCGCAGCTACCCGTCCAAGATGTGCTGTCGGCCCGAGACACTTGGATCAACACCGTGTGGCTGGGCTTCAGCTACACGGGCACGGCCAACCTGACGGTGGAAAACAAGTTCAAGTACGAATTTTTCCACCAATTGCTCGACGATGAGGTGTTGGCGGAGTTGGGTGCTCGGCGGGACTCGCGCTTTTTCGGGCTGATCAATAAAGCCGAGTATTCTCTCAATGTAGCAGGGGTGAAATTGATGCCACGGGTCAAAAGCGAGTACCTGATTGACTCACCCTTTCTGCGATCCGAAGACGAGCGCAAGCAGTGGACTCCGAGTTTGTTTTTCATCACCCGCCTGCCGCTGATGCCGCGCACCCAGATCGAAGCGGGCTTGGAACAGAGCTACCGCTGGGAGTTGCTAAACGACGAAGGGGCCTTAGTTGAGACTGGGGCCGAAGGAGTGGGTACCGGGGATCAGCGCGAGACGATTTTGGCGATCCAGGCGACCAATATTAGCGATTATTTGGGCTATAAACTGATCACTCAGCTCGGTTTCCAATACGAGCGCCGGGCCGCGGAAATCGTCGAAAAGAAAACCACTGATTTTGGTTTGGGAAACAGGACCTCGACCGGTTTCACAACCTTTATCACGGTGTACGCCGGTCTGGGTCTCTAGTCGTGGCACGTGCGGTTATTATCACACTCACCCTGTTGGCGCTTGGCCCCGGCGATCTCCGATCCGAGGAATACGGCAATCGCTTGGGCCAGGGGTACGGCGTCGAACTGCAATATCTCACGCGCAGCCGCAGCACGCTCATCAACGCCATCGATCCAAGGGTGCAGAAGTGGTACATGCCCCAAGAATTGTACAGCGAATACCGCCTGAAGCAGTGGGAGTACACCAACTATGCGAGGAATTTCTATCGCAGCTATTTATCGGCGACGCTCGAAGGGGATTACTTCTACGATCTGTTTGGTCGTCGCGTGATGCACGGGTGGTTGGTCTATGAGGCGCGAAAAGAACAACCGAGGGCCTCAGAGGGCAACAGTTTGCTCAAGGGCCTGCCCTACGGCAGCAATTTCCAGAACCTGATCATCGCCTCTGACTCCAGGGGACAGCACCATTTCTCTTTGACTATAGGCGATGAGATCGCTACGACCCTCACGCCGATGACGTTCCGCAAGGCCGTCTTCAACGGCGTTCAGTTTCACTATCTGCGGGATCGCTACGCGGGTACGGTGCTGTTGTCGCGCATCAGCGCGCCGCTGGTTACTACCTCGTCGTTTGACGTGGGGCTGACCAATGCCACGGAATTGACCGCTGGGCGTCTCACTGCCGAGGTGGGCGAACACGTCACGGTCGGCGGTACGTACGTCAATAGCCACAATAGCCGCGCCACCTTGGAGCGCTTTGCTGGCAATATGTTCAAGGGATTTCTCACCACCGACCAAGCGGGCAACGCCGTTACTTTTGTCGAGGTGCGCCTCGGCGACGATTCGCCCGAAGATGGCGAGAATGGGGCCGTACTCTTTGCCGAGAACATCATCCTAAAGGATGTAAACGGCCATCAGTGGAACGGCGCGCAGGTCGGTTATGTGCCGTCGCGCACAGGCGGTGAACTGCGCGACGGTTTTGCAGTGGCAGACGGCGGCGACCGCATTGTGCTGCGCTACAATCTCGAAGCCTTGGCCTCGGCACGGGTCGTGGAGGTAGAAGGCGAGCCTATGTGGCTCCCAACTACGGTTGATTCCCTCGCCGAGGTGGGCTTTGAATTGGTCTTGGCCAACGATTATCGAGTTGAGATCGCTTCGAATCGCCAAACCAATATAGAGGCGCAGCCGGTCTTTCTCTTGGTCGAGAGCGCTCCGGGCAATGTCGGCGATACTTCCAACCGGCGCACCGTGCGCTTTGACTACGGTCTGCCCACGGCTAACCAGATCGCTGGCCTCACCTTGGAAGTGCGCCAAGTGTGGGGTTTTGACCTGTACGCCGAATTAAACGTCAACCACCGCTTTGCGCAGTACCCCAGCCCTTTGCTGGCGACCCATCGAACGTCCTCTAGACAGGCCCAAGCGTGGATGGTCAATCTAGCGCAAATACGCGCGCCCTATTTTTTGCACGGCGAAATTTTCAGCATGGACCCGGATTACACCACCAGCGTCTTTATGACCGAGACCAATGGGCGGGTCGATTACGTCGATCAAGAGTCCTTTTTGTACGACTATGTCGATGACAACGACGATTTGGATCGCTTGCCGGACCAAAAGCGCCGGTGGCAGTCATCGTGGCTGGGAGAAACTATTTCTACTGGCGAGGGGGCAGCCGATCCGGCCGTGTTTCCCGGTTGGGACGAAAACGGCGATTTCATCTCCGATTTCAATCAGAACGATACGCCGACGCGCCGCAATGCACTGGCCGATTACGAGGAGCCCTTTTTGCGCTTCAACGTCGATCGGCCCGAGTTCCTTTTTGGCGTTGACATGAATAACAACGGCTGGATCGACCGCTTTGAAGACGATGTTGATCCCGATTATCCCTACGACCGGAATCTGCGGGGATACAATGTGTACGGCGGCGTCGATGTCGTGCCCAAAGTACGCCTGACCGTGGGCCAGACGCGGCAATGGCAGTTGTCAACTAAGCGGCGCAGTGAGGCTGCGTATGGTCTTTTCGTCTTGGAACGGGACTGGCCCGGCATTGGTCGCCTGCGCGTCTTTGAGCATTTGAAGAAAGTGCGCGACAATATAGCGGACGACCGCTTGGCGGCCTCGCAGGCCATTGGCGCTCAGCAGGCCGTGGTGGAAGATCCGCTAGCGGCCCAGAACACTTGGATCAACACCGTGTGGCTGGGGTTTGATTACACCGGCCTAGGCTCTCTGCAGGTAATCAACAAATTCAAGTACGAGCTCTTGCACCAGCGCGCCGAGCAGCAGGTGCTCACCGAGCGCGGTGCCCGCCGTCGAGGGCGCTTTTTGGGTGTGGTCAATAAGGCCGATTACGGCCGCGATATTGGCCGAATACACATCCGGCCGCGCCTTAAAAACGAGTTCTTCTGGGATGTTCCCTATCTCGAACGGGCAAGCGAGCGCCAGTGGTGGAAACAGATGCTGTCGTTCAGCGTGCGCTTCCCCATTCTCAAGGAGTCGTGGATTGAGACAGGCGTTGAACAGGTTTTTATCACTGACCTAGCGACGGACGCAAAGCAAATGGCTGCGGGCGAGCGCACGGGCGATGGCCAACAGACGATCCTAGCGCTCCAGTTGACTAACTACGGTACGTACATGGGCTACCGCTCGATCATGCAGTGCGGCTTGCGCTTTGATCGGGACCAGTTTGAGCGCGTTGACCGGAAGTCCGAAACCAAGACGGGCAGCCTCGTCTTTGTCTCGTTCTACGCCGGTCTGGAGTAGGAGGATTTCTATGACGAGCAGACATTGGGCGATCTGGATTTTAGTCATCGCGCTCGGTTGCCGGGCCGCAGTGGCTCAAGAGGGGTACGCGATTCAAGGCAACCGCATTGTCACCCAAGGTGCAGACCAGTGGCACCAATGGATTTTTCCCTTTGGCACGGTCGATATCGACTCCGAGGGCGCTAGACCGCACTTTGTGGCGTCGGAACTCAATGCCTGCCTCAATGCGCACCGCTTTCCCCTATGGGCCGACGAAGATGAAAAGGAAGGGGGGATCTTGTCGGCTGGATCGGGGCTGGCCGGAGCAGTGCGCATTCTCGATGGCAATGTAGATACCTACTGGGAGCCCGACCTAGACGATCCACAGGATCTGTGGTGGGTGGCGATTGACTTGGGGCGGATCGTATCGGCCAAGCACATTGTTTTGCGCTTTGCCCGGGAAGGTGAGGGCGATCCGTTTTACCAATTCCGCCTGATGGTGGCCGACGGCGAAGGCAAGGTTGGCGATAATCTCGATTATCACTTGGTCGGCAAGACCGAGCGACCCAATGTGGACCAACGCGAATTTTCGTTTGATCTACAGCCCTTTCAAAGTGCCGATCCCCATTTTACCGGCGATGCCTTTCGCTTTGTGCAGGTGGTGATGACGGACAGCCGCTTGGGCAAGGCCGAGGAAGTGGACAGCTTGGCCTACCAGAATTTGCCAGCGAAGCTGCAGGGCGCAGTGGAGTACTTTGGTCGCAGTCGCAGCGGGAGCGAGTGGCTGCTCGACAGGGAGGCCTATGAACTGCTCGATCAGTCCGAGCGGGGTTCAATCCGCTATTACCGCCGCGAACAACCGCGCCTCGCCGAGGTCGAAGTCTGGACCTTGGGCGAGAATATATCGCTGGGGGCGATCCAGCGGGGCGGCACAGTGGAAGGGCACGGCTTTAATCCCACTCGCAGCCTCGATGGGGACTACACAACTTGGTACGGTCTGCAGCAGAGTTATACCCGCGAGGCGGCCGAGCCCGAGCGGCAAGTTCTCTTCGACCTAGGGGCTTTGTACTGGCTGGATTTATTCCACTTTCTGCCGCCAGCGGCCCGCAGCGCCGGCGGCACGCTGGGCAATTATCGGATGAAATTGTCGGACGGTTCGCTCGCTCCTGACGGAAGTCTGCAGTGGGTACAGGTCGAAGAGCGGCGAGTCTTCCGCCAGCCTCGGTTCCAAGAGGTGCGCTTTGAGTTGCAAAAGGTCCGCTACATCGCCTTTGACTACCTAGTGGGCAGAGGGGGCAACAGAGCCGGATGGTCCGAACTCCAGGCTTACGGCGAGGGCTATCAGCCGGAAGTGGTGTTAGAATCGCCGTTGATCGACTTGAGCAGTAGCATGAATTTGACCACGCTCCACTGGGAGGCCGACGTCCCGCCCGGTACGCGCATTGAGGTGGCCACCCGCACCGGCGATCAGACCAAAGTCAACACCACGTATTATCGGAGCGACGGCGCTGAGGTGGACAAAAAAGCATACCATAAATTGATTGCCGCGCTCAAGGGGGATTCGCTCAATGTGTTGGTCGTCGATGAGGAAACTTGGAGCCCTTGGAGCAAACCGCACCTGCTGTCGGGCCAAGTCATCACTTCGCCGTCGCCACGTCGCTTCCTCAAGACCCAGGTGCGGTTGAGCAGCGACGACCCGCAAAATGCCGTGCTATTGCGGCGCTTGGAGGTGTCGTTTTCCCAACCGTGGGTGGGCAGAGCCTTGGGCGAGGTATTCCCGGTACAAGTGGAACATCCGGGAGAGGACACGCGGCTGACCTTTTTCGTGCGGCCTGTGCGGCGGGCGGGCGATCCGGGCATTGACGAGGTGTTGTTGGTCAGTTCAGGGGAGACGCCGCTGGCGCTACGGGAGGTACGCCTTGGCTCGGCAACAGAAGTAGCTGCCGGAGGTGGCGAAGCGCTGGGCCTAGATGTGGTGGAAGTGCTCGAGACCGCGACCGATTCGCTGTGGGTACGCCTGCCCAACGCAGTCGGCCGCAACGAGGTCCTCGCGGTTGATGTATTGACCGCGCTATTTGGCCACGGCGTTTCCTTTGCCGGACGGGTGGGCAACCGCGATGATTCGGGAACTTGGCAATTGGTCGAAGCCGATCAGGAGGCCGTGGCCGAAGTGGAAAGCGGTGTCCTTCGGGTGTTGGTGCCCTCGGGTCAGGTGGGTTTGGCGGACCTGACGCTGGATACAAAGGTCTTGACGCCCAATGGGGATGGGATCAACGACGCAGCGCGGATTGGCTTTGAAGTGCTGCGCTTGGATGGAGCCCAGGTGGTGATCGTCTCGGTGCACGATCTGGCCGGTCGCCGCCTTTGGACACTGGAGCAGGTGCGCGAGCGGGCGAGCGGGCAATACGAGGTGGTTTGGGAGGGAATGGATGATGCGGGCGAGCGGGTGCCGCCGGGGACGTATATTTTGCGGGTGGAGGTGGATGCGGATGCGCGCAGCAATGTGCGGACTAAGATAATACGGCTAGCTCACGTGGTGTATTGAGGCGCAGGGGTGGGCTGCCAAGTCCAACGATTGACGGCTATCTTGGCGCTTGGCTGGTCTATGGGCTGCCAAAGCGAGTCGCCTGCGGTGCGTTTTACCGACGCCACCGACCAAGCGGGCCTTTCTTTTATACACGAAAACGGTGCCGCCGGGCAGTACTTTCTCATCGAGACTATGGGCGCGGGCGGGGCGCTGGCCGACTTTGACGAGGACGGCGACTTAGATATCTATCTGGTCAACGGCTTCGACCTAAGAGGCTTGGACGCCCCGCCGATCAACTTGGTGCATCGAGAAGATGGCCTCTATTGGGTGGCCCCATCGGCATCCAGCGCCGCAGACCGCTCTGCGGACCCAGCCGATTACGCGGTCGCGCTGGCCCCCGTAGCTGGGGTGGAACCAAGGGGCAATGCGCTCTACCGCAACGAAGGGACTGGTACTTTTGTCGAAGTGCCCAATGCTGGTGGGGCTGCGGACCTAGGTTATGGCATGGGCGTAGCCGTGGCCGATGCCGACAACGACGGCGACCAGGACCTGTACGTGACCAACTACGGGCCCAATGCTCTCTATCACAACCGAGGGGACGCCGTCTTTACCCGCAGCCGTGGCGTCGAGGCCCCCCAATGGAGTACCAGCGCTGCCTTTTTCGACCACGACAACGATGGCGCGCTCGATCTGTACGTGGTCAATTATCTCGACTTTACCTTAGCTACCAACAAAATCTGCGGCGGTTTCATCCGCACTGACGACGCGGGCTTGCGCGCCATTGGCGAAGATACGCGCTCGTACTGCGCGCCCAGCGAGTACGGGGGCGTGCCCGATGTGCTCTACCACAACGAGAGGGAAGGCACTTTTACCGATGTATCCATCGCCGCCGGTATCGCCAATCCCAATGGCAAGGGCTTGGGTGTAGTGGCTTGGGACTGGAACGAGGACGGCTACCAAGATTTGTACGTGGCCAACGACGGGGTGGCGAACTTCCTTTACCAAAATACCGGCGATGGCACCTTCCGCGATATAGCCCTACAAGCCGGGGTGGCCTACAATGTGCGCGGCCAAGCCGAGGCTGGCATGGGAGTGGACATCGGCGATTGCGACCGCGATGGCGATTGGGATCTGTTCGTCACCAATTTCTCCCGCGAAACCAATACGCTCTACCGCAATGAAGGAACCTACTTCAAAGATGTGACTGCGACGTCGGGCTTGGGCCGGCCGAGTTGGCTCTATTTGGGCTTTGGCACTGCGTTTTTCGATTACGACCACGACGGCGACCAAGATCTGTACGTGGCCAACGGCCATGTCTTGGACCGCGTCCATATACTGCAACCTGGGGTGCGCTACGCCCAAGAGCATCAGCTATTTCGCAACGACAGTTCCTGCCGCTTCGTCGATGTGGCAGACAGTGCGGGGAGTTGGTTCGCGCAAGAGCAAATAAGTCGAGGGTTGGCCCAAGGCGACTGGGACGGCGACGGCGATTTGGACCTGCTGGTGACCAATTGCGGAGGACCAGCCAAGCTAGCGCGCAATCACGACGGCAACGGGCGCAATTGGATCTCAATCAAGTTGGTGGCTACAGCGGCCAATCGGGATGCGGTGGGAGCCGAGGTGCGGCTGGTGACCGGTTCGTTGGAACAGCGCCGCCTGGTGAGAAGCGGGAGCAGCTATTTATCGGCTGGCGACCGGCGACTCCACTTCGGCTTGGGAGGCCACGAGCGCATTGACCTGCTGGAAGTACAATGGCCGGATGGGACCATCGAGGGATTTCGGGATTTACCCGCCGACCAAAATTTGCTAATTGAGCAAGGACGGGGTGTGCAGGATGAATAGCCCGCCCTCGGCAGCCCCAGTGAGTTGGCGCGAGTTGGGGATGGCAGGTGGTCTCTTCCTCTTGGCTTTGGTCGTGCGTCTGGTCTATCTGGAGCACTGCCAAGACAATCCCTTTTTCTCGGCCCCGGTAGTGGACGCCCACTCCTATGTGGCGCAGGCGCGGCAGATCGCCGAGGTGTCTTGGGTGGGAGACAAGCCCTTTTGGCAGCCGCCTCTATACCCCTATTTTCTCGCCCTGATCTACGCCGTTTCCGGAGACTTGTTCTGGACGCCCCGATTTATCCAGTTCCTCTTGGGGGCGGCCTCTTGTGCTTTGGTGTTTGGCATCGGTCGGCAGGTATTTTGCTCTCGGGTCGGTCTCCTCGCTGGGGCTATGGCCTGTCTATACGGACCCTCCATCTATTTTGAGGGAGAGTTACTACCTACCGCGCTGGCCGTTTTTCTCAATCTCTTGTTGCTCTTGGTCCTGCTCCAACCCGGCCGGGGATGGGGACAGGCTCTAGTCTCGGGCCTCGTCCAAGGCTTGGCCATAGTCGCTGTGCCCAATGCGGCCCTGTTGGCTCCTTGCGCCTGTTTGTGGTACTGGAAGAGCGCCGAGCGAGCCGTGCGGAGCAAGCTGGTCTGGTGCCTGCTGTTTGCGGCTACAGCCAGTGCCGTGGGCGGCGTGGTGACGGCGAGAAATTGGGTGGTCAGTGGCGAGTTCATCCCCTTGTCTTGGAACGGCGGAGTAAATTTCTACTTGGGCAACCATCCCGATTACGACCGCCTGGTGGGGATTCGCCCAGGGCCGGAATGGGAGGGCTTAATGGAGCAGCCGATAGCAGCGGGCTATGTAGGGTACGCTGAGCGCTCGGCCTATTTCTACCGACAAGCCGGCGACTGGATCGCCAGTGCGCCGGGGGATTTTGTGCGGTTGTTGGGGTACAAGGCGTTTTTGTTGGCGCGGGGCGAGGAGATCAAGCGCAACCAAGACGTGTACTTCGCCCGCACCTATTCTTGGCTGATGAGCGTCTTGCTGTGGAAAATCCACCACTTTGCCTTTCCTTTTGGGCTACTGGGGCCCTTGGCTGCTGTGGGTATGGTCTTGGCTTGGCGGCACCGACTCCAGGTGAGTTTGCTGCTGCTCTGCACCGGCGCGTACAGCGCCTCGCTCTTGCTCTTTTTTATTACCGGCCGCTATCGCCTGCCCTTGGTGCCGCTACTGCTGCTCTTTGCCGGATACGCCCTGCTCTGGCTGGTGCAACAGGGGCAGGCCCGACAGTGGCGTCCCTTGGGGATCGGTGTGGCTTTGGTCGTCTTGCTGGGGATCGCCGCCAACGCTGGCCTGCGGCCAGCCGATCCCTTGGCCGACGCGGAAATACACTTTGATTTGGGACGCGGCCAAGCCCAACGGGGACAGTATGCGGCTGCGATGCGCTCCTTTGGGACCGCCGTGCAACTCGATCCAAATTACCTGCGCGCCCGCCACAATCTGGGCGTGGCGCTGGCGGCGATGAAGCGCTACGACGAGGCCGAGGCAGTTTATCGGCAGGCCTTGGCGCAAGCACCAGAAGATCGGGGGCTGCACTTCAATTTGGCGGCTCTGTACCGGGCTACGGGACGATACGAGCAAGCGGTGGAGCACTACCGCCGAGTTCTGGCAAAAGAGGCTGACGCAGCGGTTTTTCTATCTCTGGGACAGGTCTATAAGAGAATGGAGGCAACGGAGCAAGCCCGGGAAGCCTTTACCGCGGCGCTAAGTGAAGACAAAGTGCGGGCGCAGGCGGCCAATGAACTGGGCCTGATCGAGGTCCGGCAAGGGGCGTTGGAGCGGGCGATTGATTATTTCGCTATGGCCCTAAAAGCCGCGCCCGGCAATCACTTGATCGCCTTTAATCTAGGGGCGGCCTACCACGACTTGGGCCAATTCGACAAGGCGGCCCAGTTCTATCGCCTGACCTTGGGCTTGGCTCCCGACTACGCCAAAGCCCAGCGCGCATTGACGCGATTGCAGCGGCGATAGCCCTGAGGGATCGTTTGGAACTCATGGGAGATCATCATACGGGCTAAGACGACCGAACCGACACAAGATACATCAACGCATTATGCAAGGACTGCGGTAATTTGACGACGCGGAATGGGATGCGAGACTAGTAAGCGACGGCAAAGACGCCTCGTTGGGTATATTGCTCCTCGGAATCGAGCGTCAATTCGTAGATATAGGTGCCGGGCTGAACCAACGCGTCCTGTCCGGCACGGCCATTCCACTCTTGGCTGAAAACCCCGCTGCGCGCCTTGAGCACCGGCAAATGCGCCACCAGCCGACCCGCTAAATCGTAGATACGCACCTGTACCGGCCGGTCGGCGGTGACCTCGCGCAGCTTGTAGGCGATGGTCAACGTCTCGTTGATCCCATCGCCATTGGGGGTGAACACCGCAGGCACAGCCACATCCACCAGCAGATCACCTCCCACCGGCGTGTTGACCGCCAGCAAGTCGCCAGCAAAGCGGAACGTGGCATTGCCCGGGTCAATCCGCTGCCGAATCTGATCCGGGTCCGTGCTGCTGAACACCCAGCCGCTGAACTCGGTGCCAAAGCGCAGCACGGGCACGTCAAAGGCGACTTCGATCTGTTTGAAGTTGTCGGCGCTGCCCGTCAGGGGAGGGAAGGACACGATCAGGCGATCGTCGAGCAGGTGGGGGACGAACTGGTCTAGATCGACCGGCTGGCCATCCAGCCGCACGGCGCGCACCGCGTGGACCCGGACATGGGTGAGGATTTCCAAGCGGTCAAAGCCGGCGTTGTCGTCGTTGAGGGTGGGCAAGACCACATAGGTAAAAGGGGTTGGTTCAAAGGAGTTGACCTCGATAGGCCAGATTTCGCCGACGAGCGCTTGCGCCGACAGGGTTTCGCTCAACTGCAGGGTGAGTTGATCTAGGCGCGGTGCCACGTGGAAGTCGGCGAACAGCTTGATGGCGAGTTGGATGTATCGGCTGGGACCGGGTGACAAAAGTAGCATGCCGTCCTGCCAGGCGCTGGCCGGCTGGTTGGGGTCGCGCAGGCCGGCGGCAAAGTCATAGGGCGATGACCAGAAGCTCCAGTTATCGGCATCGTAGGTGGGCAGCAGTTGAGCGGCGATATCGATGTTGTCGTATTGGGCGCGAGTGATGGGTATGAGGTCGTCGTTGATATTGGGTGCGAAGTAGAGCAGCGGATCGGGGGTGTGGCCGGTGCGGGTGCGAATCTCGATGCGAGTGCCTGCGGGCATGTCTCCTTGCCAGCGTATTTTGCCCCAGGTGACGGGTTGGCCGAAGTCGAGGATGGGCGTCAGATAGGTTGTCTCGTGGACGTAACCATCGCCGTAGATTTCGAATTCGGCGATTTCGTAGTCGCGCAGGGGGAAGGCGCGCAGGGTGAGCCAGCGAACCGAGCGGATGGGAAAGCGCAGGTCGACGACGGGGTCGAGATTTTCGCGAGTGGTTTTCAGTACCGTCAGTCTGGGGTCGCCATTGCGCACCCAGGTCAAGTCACCCAGGACCGTGCGTCGCTTGCTGGTGGCTACAGTGTTGATATTGCGACCTCCGCCGCGGCCGTAGTCGTTGGCATTGCATGAGTCGTTGGCAAAGACAATCGAATTATCGCCAATGCGGATCTCATACCAAGCGAGGAAATTTTCGATGAAGCTGTCTTCGCCAAAGGTTTCGACGGCCGGGGTGGGAGTGCGCATGGTCTCGATTAATGGGCGGTCTTGCCGTCGGCTCAGGCGGGGGTAGAAGCGGATGCGGTTGATGGGCACACCAGCGCCAAAATCGAATATAACGGAATTAGTCCAGGTAGATCCTACGCCCGGCGGAGCCCCCTCCTTTTGGACAAAGGCGCGAAAGGCGGCCGTGGTCGGATCGCCATCCAGCATCAGCTTGATCGAGGGTTGCATGTTGCCCCAGGACCAGCAACTATTGTTATTGAGGACTCTGGAGCCGGGGATATAGGGCAAGGGGATGGTGGCCCTGCCGGCGTCCACATCGGCCTGGGCGATATTGACGCTGGGGTCAATAAGCTGGGGCTGGATCGAGGTGCCAGAAAAGTCAATCAGCGTATCGGCCCCCGCGCCAAAGGGCGAAACCCCCACCGATACTTGGCGCTCAACTTGGCCATCGGCAGCAAAGGCTTGGTAGGCGCTTTCCCCGGCTACCTGCCAGGGGTTGCCATCGGGGCCCCCTAGGCGGTATTCCGTCCCTCCCAACACAGGCACAGCACCCAGCAAGACGCCGCAAAAACAGAGCAACATTATGCCTGCCATGACTCCCTCCTTGCTGCTTCACCAATACAAAGTGTGCAGTTCAAAGGTTGTGAAGATTAAGTATACAACCAAGCTGAGCATTTAGAAACAAAATTTCTTCCTCGTTTTCGATTTCAATAGGCGACGGCAAAGACGCCCTGTTGGGTGTATTGCTCCTCGGAATCGAGCGTCAATTCGTAGATATAGGTGCCGGGTTGAACCAACGCGTCCTGCTCATTGCGACCGTTCCACTCCTGGACAAAGACACCACTGCGGGCTTTGACCACCGGCAGGTGCGCCAGCAGCCGACCCGCTAAATCGTAGATACGCACCTGCACGGCCCGCTCTACTGTGACCTCGCGCAGCTTGTAGGCGATGGTCAAGGTCTCGTTGATCCCATCGCCGTTGGGGGTAACTACTTGGGGCACTTGCACATCCACCAGCAGATCACCTCCCACCGGCGTGTTGACCGCCAGCAAGTCGCCAGCAAAGCGGAACGTGGCATTGCCCGGGTCAATCCGCTGCCGAATCTGATCCGGGTCCGTGCTGCTGAACACCCAGCCGCTGAACTCAGTGCCAAAGCGCAGCACCGGCACGTCGAAGGCGACTTCGATCTGTTTGAAGTTGTCGGCGCTGCCCGTCAGGGGAGGGAAGGACACGATCAGGCGATCGTCGAGCAGGTGGGGGACGAACTGGTCTAGATCGACCGGCTGGCCATCCAGCCGCACGGCGCGCACCGCGTGCGCCCGGACATGGGTGAGGATTTCCAAGCGGTCAAAGCCGGCGTTGTCGTCGTTGAGGGTGGGCAAGACCACATAGGTGAAGGGCGTGGGTTCAAAGGAGTTGACCTCGATAGGCCAGATTTCGCCGACGAGGGCCTGTGCCGACAGAGTTTCGCTCAACTGTAGGGTGAGTTGATCTAGGCGCGGCGCCACATTGAGGTCGGCGAAGAGTTTGATGGCGAGTTGGATGTATTGGCTGGGTCCGGGCGACAGCAGCGGGCTCCCGTCCTGCCAGGCGCTGGCCGGCTGGTCGGGGTCGCGCAAGCCAGCGGCAAAGTCATAGGGCGGCGACCAGAAGCTCCAGTTATCGGCATCGTAGGTGGGGACTAGCCGGGCGGCGATATCGATGTTGGCGTGTTCGGCGCGGGTGATGGGTATGAGTTCGTCGTTGACATTGGGTGCGAAGTAGAGCAGCGGATCGGGGGTGTGGCCGGTGCGGGTGCGAATCTCGATGCGGGTGCCTGCGGGCATGTCGCCTTCCCAGCGTATTTTGCCCCAAGTGACGGGTTGTCCGAAGTCGAGGATGGGGGTTAGGTAGGTTGTCTCGTGGACGTAGCCGCCCCCATAGATTTCGAATTCGGCGATTTCGTAGTCGCGCAGGGGGAAGGCGCGCAGGGTGAGCCAGCGAACCGGGCGAGTGGAAAAGCGCAGGTCGACGATGGGGTTGAGATTTTCGCGGGTGGACTCCAGCACTGTCAGCAGGGGATCGCCGCTCCGCACCCACCGCAAGTTGCCCAGCACCGTGCGGCGCTTGCTGGTGGCCACAGCGCCTATGTCGCGCTTGGAGCTGTCGAAGAGGAAGGTGCTAGTACCGCTGCATGGATCTGGGGCAAAGACGACGGAGTTATCGCCGGTGCGGATCTCATACCAAGCGAGAAAATTGTCGAGGAAGCTGTCTTGGCCGAAGCTCTCGACATCTGGAGTCGGTTCCCGCAGGGATTCGATCAGTTGGCGGTCTTCGCGCTGGCTCAGGCGGGGATAGAAGCGGATGCGATTGATGGGGATTGCGCCGCCAAGATCAAAGACCACGGCTCCCCTCCAGGTAGAGCCATCTCCAGGCCGGCCCCCGGCCCGTTGCACAAAGGTTCGAAAAGTGGCCGTAGAGGGATCGCCGTCCAGCATTAGTTTGATCGTATTGGCATGTAATTGCGCCTGACCGCAACTATTAGTAAGGACTCTCGAACCGGGCATATAGGGCAGGGGGATCTCGGTCTTGCTGGCGTGGACATCGGCCCGGGCGATATTGACGGAGGGATCAATCAAACGGGGCTGAATGGCTGTGCCGGAGAAATCGACCAGCGTATCGGCCCCCGCGCCAAAGGGCGATATCCTCACTGGCACTTGTCTCTCTGGCTGGCCGTCGGCATCTTGGATCTGAAAGAAGCTCTCTTTGGTCAAGACCGTCTGCCAATCGTTTCCGCTAATCCCGCCCAGACGGTATTCGGTTGCACCAAATACGTGCGCAGCACTGAGCGGCATAGTAAAAACGAGAAATAACACAAGCCCTGCCATAGCGCGCTCCTTAGTATTTAGTCGACTCGCTCTAATATGCGGCCGATGCGGGTTGTGTCCGCGATTTGTTCCCACTCCACCACGGCTTCGTCGTAGCGCTCTAACTGGAAATACGCTTGGCCCAAGGCACCGCGAATCTCGGCGGCGTCTGGTGCGTAGGCCGCTGCTTTATGCAAATAGTCGAGGGCACCCTGGGGGTCATTGCGGCGCAAGCAGAGGAGGCCAAGGCCGTACAGACCAAGCGCACTTTGCGGTGCTCGGTCTACCATCTCTTGGTAGTGCATCGCAGCCCAATCTAGCCTTCCTTGCGCCATGTACGCCAAACCCAGATCTAAAAGGGCCTTTTCGTTTTGCGGCTCGCGGTCAATCTGGGCCTGCAGGGATTCGACGCGTTGTTCGAGCCGGCGATACCGTTCAAACCGTTTGTTCGCTTCCTCAGCCGCTTTTTCATTGCCTTGCCTTGTGTAAAGTTGTGCCAATGCCAACAGCGGCCCGGGTTCCCAGGGTGCCCACCTTGTGGCGTTGCTAAAAGCATTTGCAGCTTCGGTCAAATGATTGCTTTGCTCATAGGCCCGACCTAGCCAGAAGTACGCCTCCCAATCCTGTATCCGCAAGCTGGCGACCCGCTCAAAGGCCCGGGCAGCTAAAACGGGCCGATCCAAGTCCAGATAGACTTTGCCGAGCACGAGAAAACTTTCCGCGGATGATGAATCGCGGCGAGCCGCCTCTTCCACATATAGAAGCGCCTCATCGGCTACACCCATGCCGGCATAGAACAATGTGCCCATGCCTAGGTTGGCCAGCTTATGGGTCGGATCCAAGGCCAAGGCCCGATAGAAGGCGGCGTGGGCTTCACCGTATTGTCCGGCTTGGTAGTATTGGTTGCCGAGGGCTGCAAAATCCGCGGCGCTCCAGTTCGCCGTCTGTGACAAAGCGATAAGAGATTCGCTCTGGGGTGGGGGAATAGCTGGTCCTTGCTCAAAGTCATCGCGCCCCTCGTGTACTTTGAGGTAGCGCCGCACCGGCGGTGCAGCAATTGTTTGACGGGAGCCTGATGGCCAGTGTATTTCAATTCGCTCTACGGTTTTGTTCGAACCTAGGCCTATCAACGTGCGAGGATCGTGTTGGCCTTGAAAACCATAACCGCGAAATACTTCTCTCATTTGCACCTGATCGGCGGTAAAAATCCAGATTCTAGCGCCGATGCCATCCCGGTTGCTGACGTGACCCACCAGTTCAATACCCAGCCAGTCATTGAAGTTTCCCCCCTCGTTGCGCAGCAGGGTTGGTGCTGCGTTGTGATTTACCACGGCCAGATCGAGATCTCCATCGTTGTCGTAGTCGCCTTGGGCCGCCGCGCGACTGGCCGCTTCGAGCTGCCAGGCCGCTCCGGCCCGGCGGCCCACTTCTATAAAGTGCCCATGTTGATTTTGATAGAGAAGGTTGCGCTGTCGGTAGGTCAATCCCGAAGCATGGACTCCCAACTGTGGATAGACGTGGCCGTTAATTACATATAGATCCAGCCAGCCATCGTTGTCGTAATCCCAAAAAGCGGTCGCCCAACCCAGATAGGGTCGGTCACTGGCACTCAAGCCGGTGGCGTGCGAAACATCCACAAGGCGCATAGAGTCAGTCGTCGGAGATTGGTTCTGGTACAGGGTATTGTAGTCTTCGGAGAAATTAGTCACAAACAAATCTAGGTCGCCATCGTTGTCGTAATCGCCGCTGTGGACCCCCATGCCGGCCTGGGGTCGCCCGCTCTCGCTATAGGCTGCCCCGGTCGATTGACCGATTTCGCTGAAGTACCAGTTGCCGTCGTTGCGCAAAATCATATTGGGCTCACTGTCGTTGGCAACGTAAATGTCTAGGTCGCCGTCGTTATCGAGGTCGCCAAACGCAACTCCTAAACCAGCATAGCTCCACTGGTCTAGGCCGCTGCTTGCACTCATATCGGCAAAGGTGCCGTCGCCGTTGTTGCGGTAGAGCACATCGGCTTGGGCTGGAACTCCCTGTGGTCCGCACGGTACGGCCAGCCCTTTGTATTGGCAGGGTTGGCCGTCTTGGGGGGGATGGTGCAAATCTATGTGGAGGTAGTTGGCCACGTAGAGGTCTAGCCAGCCGTCGCTATCCAAATCGGCAAAAGCCGCACTGGTGCCCCAACCGGGATGATCCACTCCGGCCTGGGCGGCGGTTTCGTCAAAGGTGCTGTTGCCGTTATTGCGGTACAACAGATTGGGACCCCAATAGGTCACCAATAGGTCGGTATCGCCATCGTTGTCGGTATCGCCAGTAGCGCACCCCATGCCCCAACCCTTGGATAGCAGGCCGCTTTGATGGGTCACTTCGCGGAAGTGCCTCTGGGCGTTGGGGCCGGGTTCGTTGTGGAAGAGGCGGTTAGTTGCTTGTGGAGGATCCGCGTCTAGCAAGGTGCCGTTGACGAAGAAGAGGTCCAGCCACCCATCGTCATCGTAGTCGAGGAAAGCCACGCCAGTGCCCGTAGTTTCCACCAAGAGTTGCGGGTTGTCCTGCCCGGAGAGATTGGCGAAATCTAGGCCGACTTGGGCTGCCACATCGGTGAATAACACAGGATGACTCTCCTCAGCCATACTCGTTGAGGACAGGTGAGCGGGGGATTGGACCGAGGCCGACCGAGGCTGTTCCGAAGGGGCCTGTGGGGTGCATCCAACCGCCGGGATTGCGATGAACAGAGCGCGGCCAAGCAGTGTCCTAGACACATTGCCACCTATGGATTCAAATTGTCGAAACTGACTGCCCTAAAGGATCGCTAACGAATTAACCAATGAACTGGGCTTGATCGAGGTCCGGAAAGGGCGTTGGAATGGGCGATTGATTATCTTACCATAGTTCTAAAAACCGCGCCCGGCAATCACTTAATCCCTAGAAAGTCAGGAGGTGTAAGTATGGACAACCGAATTACCGTTGATCCTAAAATATGTCACGGCCAAGCATGTATTAAGGGGACGCGCATTCCCGTGCATCAAATCCTCCGGATGCTTGCCAACGGGGATACTATTGAAGCGCTCCTGCGAGAATATCCTTCTGTGCAATTGGAAGATGTTCTCGCTTGCTTCGACTATGCGGCGTCACTGGCTGAAGAACAGGTGACACCTCTTGAACTTCTCTCGGGCGACGCATGAAGATATTTGTCGATGAGCATATCCCCCTTATGACTGTCCAAGCCCTGCGCATGATGGGGCATGACGTCCGTGATATTCGCGGCACCCCAGATGAAGGGATGCAAGACGACGCGTTGTGGGAAATGGCGCAGCGGGAAGGACAGTTGTTGATTACGACTGACAAGGGGTTCATGCACTACCGGACGATGGCACATCATGGAGTGATTATCATACGGCTACGACGACCGAATCGACGCAGGATACATCAACGCATTATGCAAGCACTGGGGCAATTTGACGACGCCGAATGGCCTGGTTTACTAGTGGTCATGCGGGATATTGCACAGAGTACTTGGCGTGTACCGGCGAGCTGATAACGGCGAACAAGGGTTTACAGGCGGACGCTTCTCCTGTAGGTCCAGACCGCTCTAGTCAATATAATACAAACGCATTTGCCTGTTACCTAATAGAGATGGAACGCGACCTCGACAATCTGATTGAAAATCCCCGCGAGGATCTGAACTGTGAGTTGAAGGAATGGCTCGACCTTCAACGGAATGTCGTTCGGGCTAGCATCGCGCGTCACTTGGCGGCTTTGGCCAATCATGGAGGCGGCTATCTGATTTTCGGATTCAGCGACGATCTGGGACACGCACCGAATAGACCTGATTCTCTCGATAGCTATAGTCATGATGTGTTTGCAGGGATCGTGAAGCACTATTTGACGCCGACGTTTCAGTGCGGCGTCGAACTCGTTCCTCATAGGAACGGCCAAAAATTCCCGGTCGTTCGGGTGCCGGGCCACGGACGAGTACCGATCTGCGCGAAGGCGGGCGGGCCGCAGGACGACAAGGGACGGGAACAAGGTATCAAGAAGGGGAGCTATTACATTCGGAAACCTGGACCAGAGAGCGCACCGGTCGAAGGCGCTGAAGACTGGGAGCCCCTGATCAGGCGATGCGTGATAAACGACCGGGACAGATTGCTCGGCGACATTACTGCCTTGATACAGGCATCAGAAAAGCCGGTACCTGCCGCACAACAGAGACTGGCGGACTGGCATAGGAACGGAGAGAAACGCTTCCTACAGCTATTGTCACAGGCCCAAGGAGTTGGTTGGCCGGTAGAGTTCAAAGATCACCGCTATCAGTTGAGTTACCTGATCTCTGCGGACGAGGACGAAAACCTTCCCACAGACTCACTATGCCAAATTCTGGAAGAGGTAAACAATGAGGTCAGGGACACGGTGTGGACTGGTTGGAGCATGTTCTATCCGTTGAGCGGGACAGAATTTGCACCGGCAATCCATGCCGAAAATCTCGACGGCACGGGCGATGATGTGCTTGAAGCCAATTTGATTTCGCAACCTGCGTTACCGGAGTTCTGGCGAATCGCGCTCGATGGAAGGGCGACCCTCGTTCGAGCATACAGAGAAGATCGCGGGAATAAGGTCAGTGCCTTGAACCAGAGGGCGGGAACATGGCTTTCCCCTGAAACGGTTGTGCGGGAGACAGCGGAGATCGTTACCCATGCGAGGTTGTTGGCGAGACGATTGGAAACCGCGACACGAGTCAGCTTCCGGTTTACTTGGCTCGGCCTCGAAGGACGAGAACTCCAGAATTTCGATCATAGAATCTATCTGTCTCCTGGATACATCGCACGGGCGAATGTACGCATAACTGAGGGAGAATGGGCCGTGCCAAAATTGGCAGCCGATTGGCCGAACGTCGTCGCGGAACTAGCCTGCCCGGTGCTTCACCTCTTTGGATTTGAGAGTTGCAGCCCGGAATCTGTAAAGGGTATGGCACCAAAATTCGTAAAACTGTGACGAGTTGAGTAAATGGCAGCTTGGTACGAGGTCGGCCTGTGCATCTTCGTCGAAGCCCGTGCCAAGTGGAGAGCAGAATCCCACCCCATGATCGATTAGGCAAGCTCAGTGCATACACCGTCGCAGAACTGGAAGTCGTACGAAGAAATTTCTCGATACCAGAACCATAAATCATCTAATCCACATAAACCGCAAACAGTCAGAAAGCGAGCTGCCTCAACGTCAGTAATGAGAGGACAAAACTCGAATGAAAAAACAATTCTTAGCCCTATTTTTAGCAAGTTCCTGCTTTGCGGGTGAGTGTGATTGGGATTATGTGCCAAAAATACAGGACAAGAATAGCGTCCAAAAAATGGCAGTCTCAAAAACAGACAGTCTTCTGGCAAGAAAGCTCTGTAACAACTTATTAATACACACAATACCTGATACGCATGACGTTTACAAGCATTATAAGTTTTCGGGTGATTATGATCTTCTTTTCTACAAGAGTTTTTTCAATAATGGAGTTGTCTCTTCACACCTTGCTTATGTTCCGCATAAAGGAAAGAAAATAAAAACATTGATTGAAGGTGCTGGGAATTGGAAGATTAGGAGAGGAAGACTTACCGTTTATAACCAGTTCGGAGCAGACTTAACTAACAATCGCTCTTTCTGGCCTAAAGATATATCTACGCTTATTTTTATAGACGATAAGAGCGCCATTCTCGGACTTAAAAAAGGTGGGGAAAAGTATAAAGTTGTGAAAAATAGTTACTTTGACAAAAATGAAGTAAAAGAAAGATAAAAATGTTCAAAAACTACTCGGACGAACTTATATCCAGTAACCGACAAGGTACGCCCGTACGATTTTGAGATTTGCTGACTTCCTTACCCTTTACAAGAAGATGTTATTGAGCGCGGCAGCATGACCTACTACATTTATGCGGCCCGCCCAATCGCTGCTCGCTGTTCCGCAGCGACAACCGCTCGGTTTGAAGACGCCGTGCCGCGATGATCGATTCTTGCAATCCGCGTATGATAGTGCCGACTTGGGCAGCAGCAGACAGTCCCGCAACGCTGGCTTTGGTCAGTATCCTGCGAGCGAACTAACGCTTAGGAAGCCACTCAATGGCGACGAGGGATTCGACCCGGCTAAATTCCTCGTCGCCGGTCACGAGGGGGACGCCCTTGGTCTGGGCCAGAGCAGCGGCGAAGGCATCGGCGTAGGAGAGCGGGAAACGGGCCTTGATATGGGCGGCAGACAAAGTATGGGCGCGGTCGGCTATGACCATGTCCACCGGCAATTGCTCTACAGCCGCTAGGACATTGCGGCTGTGAGCCAAGCCCCGTTCGCGCTCGGTGATGTAGAGGACTTCCCCCAAGTTGACGATGGACATCCACAGGCGGCTTGGGCCTGTTTCTGCCTGGCTGAGCAGGGATTTAACCTGAAGGGCACCCACTTCATTCTCCAGATAGGCTAAGAGCGCGTAACTGTCGAGCACGCGGTCTCCAGGGTCATTCAATACGACGGTCCTCGGCGCGCTGGGTGAGGAGGGCTTCCACTAGGGATGTTGGACCCGCGAGCATTCCTTGGGCTTCTTCGATGGGATCGCCGAGGGCGGGCACGAGGGCTAAGCCGCCGCCGTAATCGACAATACGCACTTGGTCGCCGGGCTGCAGGCGGTATTTCTTGCGCAGCGGTGCCGGAATGACAACCCAGCCTTTGGCCGATATGCGGGCCGATGCCATATTGCTCCGTTCTGTTGGGTTCAATCAGTCAATATCGAGACATAAATGTTATACATTTGGAAAAAAAGTATAACAAATATTGGGTACAGTCAATGAGCGCAGTTGTTGAGCGCGGCAGCATGGCCCGCTACATTTATGCAGCTTTTGCTAGCGGACCAAATTGGAAAACTATGAACCTATTGAGAAAATGCGCCGCTGAATTCATCGGCGCGTTTGCCATTGTCTTTGCCGGCTGCGGTGCCGTGGCCATCGACCAGATTTCCGGCGGGGCGGTTAGCCATGTGGGTGTTGCCGCCACTTTTGGGTTGGTCATCATGGTGATGATCTACGCTACCGGCCATATTTCCGGGGCGCATTTCAACCCGGCGGTGACCCTTGCATTCGCGCTGACGCGACATTTCCCCAAAAGGGAGATTGCGCCCTATATCTTGGCTCAGTGCGCCGGAGCCGTGGTGGCCAGCTACATTCACGTGGCGAGTTTGTCGTCAGTACTGGCCGTCACGCAACCTGGACAGGTGCTGAACTTGGGGGTTACCCTGCCGGTGGACGGCCTGTTCACCACGGCCCTAGTGTGGGAATTCATGCTGACCTTTTTGCTGATGCTGGTCATTATGAGCATGGCGACCGATTTTCGCGCTGTGGGACCGGCGGCCGGTCTGGCTATCGGTGGCACCGTGGGGCTGGAGGCCATGTTCGCCGGGCCGCTGTGCGGGGCCTCGATGAATCCAGCCCGCAGCTTGGGCCCGGCCCTGGTAGCCGGCGAATGGACGACTTTTGCTGGATACATCGTCGGCCCGGTGCTAGGAGCTGCGGCTGGCGCGCTGTTCTACGAATTCATTCGCTGCCAAGCGCCTTCCGACCAAGAAGTGAAGGGCTGTTGCTGAAGCCGATTGCGGTACTGGAACCACACAACATAAAAAGCCCTGCACCCCTCGACGGAGTGCAGGGCTTTCTTGCCTCGGGTCGCTAGCGCTATAGATCGAAACTCAAGCGCCCGTAGTAGAATCCACCATTGGTGCCAAACTGCGTCACTCGTCGGCTATACACAAAACCACGCGAGCCAATATTGGCGTCTTTTTCATGTTCGTCGGGGGAGGTATTCAACAGATTGTTGGCTCCTACCGACAGACGCAGACCCGGCAGCATCTGATACGACACATCTACGTCCAGTAAGGTCTTAGCCGAGAAGGTCTCGTCGTTGGCTTCATTGTTGGGCTTGTACTCGACCGGCCCGTAGTTGGTGGCCCGGACTAGGGCGCTAAATGCGTCTTGGGAATAGCGCGCCGATAGGCTGACCTTGGTGCGCGGCAGGGCGTCTTCGAGGCGGTTGCGCGCTTCCCGATCGAATAGCAGGCCTTCGATGGCCGTGCGCTCTTCGGCGGTGGCCTGCCGCTGATTGGCCTTCTCAAAGGCCGCGATAAGCCCCTCGGGAATCATGATCTCGTCCACCGAGGTCTGGGTGAAATTGGCCGCTGCCGATAGGCCTAGGGCACCGGCTCCCACGGGAGCGCTATACGAGGCGACTAAGTCTACGCCACTGGTTGAGGTGTTTACGGCATTGGTAAAAAACTGGGCCGCTGTCGCCCGGAAGGGGGCCAAAATGGCGGCGTAGCCCTCGTTGCCATCGGAGAAGCGCCCGGTCAACACGATCCGGTCTTCGATGGCGATCTGGTAGTAATCGGCTGTAAGGGAAAAATTGTCCATCAGTTGGGCGGTGATGCCCGCGCTGGCATTGATGGAGGTCTCTGGTTCCAACGCCCCAATGCCGAAGGCTTTGGCAACGGGGCTGCTGTTGTTGGCGGTAAGCACCTCGCGAGGCACCAACTCGCCGGAGACCTCATCGGCGACGAACTGCGTGCTGACGCTGTTGAACCACACCTGATGCAGGGACGGGGCGCGGAAGCCGTTGCTGGCAGTTGCACGCAGGGCCAGCGCGTCGCTCAGGGCCAAGCGCAAGGCCAGTTTACCAGTGGACGTACTGCCGAAGTCGCTGTACTGCTCAAAGCGCCCTCCCACATCGACCGTTAGCATGGCCGACGCTTGTGTTTCCAAGCCAGCGTAGGTGCTGATGCTGTTGCGGAAGCGGTTGAGCGCGCTGGCCGGGGAAAATCCCCGAAATACCTGTGCGCCGGAGGCTTTGCCTTCTTCAAAATTGGTTCCGTCCACCGGACCACGACCGTAGGAGTAGGACTCGAACTGGCCGGCTTCAATCTGGTAGTTTTCGACGCGGAACTCGCCGCCGAGCACTAGGGAAGTGCGCTCGAACATGTCTGTGTCGAGGGGCCGCACCAAGTCCAAGTTTCCCGAGGTCTGGTTGAAACCAAGCCGCCCAGCGTTGACGGAGGTCGGGCTGTCGGCACCCATGGAAGCGTTGTTGGTGTTTTCGATATTCCACTTGAAGCCGTTGCCGCCTTGGGTCACACTGAAGTCCACGTCCCACTTCCCCTTAGCTCCACGCACGCCCGCGCTAAACGAGCGGTCTTCGATATCTGGATTGATCTGGGGCAGGAAGCCGTTGGGATATAGTTCAAAGACCACCCGATTCGGCTGGCTTCCCGGCAGGCGATAGAAGCCCGTCGCCTCGCCCCGGCGGTACGACAGCCCGCCAAAGCTGTAGAATTCGGCATCGCCAGCTAGGGGATACGCAGCGTTGTAGAAGGCCCCACCCACCGTGGCTTTGCTCTGGCCGATGTTCATGTTGAAAGCATCGTCCGGCAAGTTGTTGTCTTTGATCCACTGGATGTTGGCATCGTCCTCATCCGCGGTGTACTGGCCGCCGCGGCGCGTGCGATCGCGCTTTAAAAATTCACCGGTGACGTTGATGTAGCCGCCGTCGCCCAGCCCGAAGCCGTAGTTCACATCGGTCTTGACTTGCTCGCCATCGCCTTCACCCGTAGTGCCTACTAGGTTGTTGAGCTGGATTCCTTCGGTGTTGTCTTTGAGGACGATGTTGATCACTCCGGCTATGGCATCCGAGCCGTACTGGGCTGCGGCGCCGTCGCGCAGAATCTCAATGCGTTCGACCGCGGCTTTGGGAATGGAATTGAGATCGACGCCCACCGTGCCGCGACCGAAGGTGCCGTTGACGTGTACTAAGGCACTGGAGTGGCGGCGCTTGCCGTTGATTAGGACCAGCACTTGGTCAGGCCCCAAGCCGCGCAGGCTGGCTGGGTTGATGTGATCGGTGCCGTCGGAAATCGTCTGATGCGAGGCGTTGAAGGAGGGAGCCAATTGGCGCAGCGTCTGGTTGATTTCGGTTTGGCCGGATTGGCGAATCTCGAGTTCGGAGATGACATCGACCGGGGCCGGCGTCTCAATAGCGGTGCGCACCGTCCGCGAGCCGACGACGACGAATTCTTCGCCCAAGGCGACGGGGCTGGCGTTCAAGGAAAAATCAACAGTCGCCGTCTCTCCGACAGTGACTTCGACGCTTTGCTTGGCGGCTTGGTAGCCGATGAAGGTCGCTTGTAGCGTATAGGAGCCGGGCGGGACCGCTAGGAAAAAGGTGCCGTCGTCGCCGGTCATCGTGCCCCGCACCGTGCCTACTAGGTTTAAATTGGCGTTGGGTAGCGGCGTGGCGTCTTCGCCATCGGTCACCGTGCCACGGATAATGCCCTGTTCTTGTCGCGCCGCTATGTCGAGTGCCTTGAGGACGTCGGTCACGGCGTCTTGGATGGTGCCCTGTTGGGCCCAGGCAGGTAGTGTCGCCAGCAGTACTGCGGCCAACGACGTCCGGAAAAAGGATTGCAAATTCATGGGTCCTCCCGTTAAAAATGAATGGATTTTGCGCCTCCAACGGCGCAAGAAGATCAAACTATAGACCATAGGGAAATACGTGATTTTAGCAAGGGCATTTGGTAACAAAATAAAGGCTATGACGTTTCGGTTTCAGCACTATCTTATATGCCAACGATTGCATCCTTGAAATTCGCATTCCGACGCTACGAGGAGAACGAATAATGCGCGTTTTGATCATGTCCGACATGGAGGGCGTAAGCGGCATTGTGGTATGGGATCAGGTCAGCGGTGGTGCCGCGATGTTTGAAGAGGGCCGGCAGCTCTACACGGAAGAAATCAACGCGGCCGTGCGCGGGGCCAAAGCCGCTGGCGCGACGGAAATTGTCGTCGTCGATTGCCACGGTGCGGGCAAAGGCTGGAGTTTTAATTCGCTCATTCCCGACAAAATTGATCCCGATTGCGAATGGGTCGCCCATCACGAGTGGGGTCGCTACGACGAACTGTGGGAGCAAGGATGCGACGCCTGCCTGCTCATCGGCATGCACGCCCGCGACGGCACCCCCGACGGAGTGCTGTGCCACACCATCTCCAGCGTCCAGTATAGAAACCTCTGGTTCAACGACGATCTCGTCGGGGAAACCGGCGTCAACGCCGCGCTCAACGGGCACTACGGGGTGCCGATTGCCCTCGTCACCGGAGATGAGGCCGTCTGCCGAGAAGCCAGAGCACTCATCGGTGAATCGCTGCCAACCGTGGCCGTTAAAAAGGGCCTGAGCCGGTTTAGCGCGCGCCAGTTACCGCCCGTCCGCGCCCGGCAGTTGATCGAGGACGGGGCTAAAGACGCGCTCGTTGATCTGACCCGGGCCAAGCCGTACGTTCCCGAGAAGCCAACGACCATCCGAATCGAACTTGCAAGCGTCGATCAACGCGCCGAGTTCAAAGGACGACCTGGAGTTGAGATAGCGGGGCCGCTCTCCGTTGAAAGCCGCGCAGGAGACTGGATGACTGCGTGGAATCAATTCTGGCCCCATGCTTAAGCGAAGACACACTGTGCGATTGATGGCGCGACCTGTTCGGGATTGGAACGAAGTTTAAACGAGGAGTTGTGCAATGTCGAGTGAAGCGAGGAAGATCTACGACGAGGCGATTGTCATAGACGGTCTGAACGTCAGCAACTGGGAGAGCGATGCGGTGTTCGAGCGTTTGCGAGCCGGCAATATCACGGCTATCACCGCCACGGTGGCAACGTGGGAAAATTTCGTGCAGACCATGGCGCACTTGGCGGCGTGGATGCGGCGTTTTCGCGAGCGCCAAGACATCGTGCAGGTGAAGGAGACGGCCGACATTTATGCCGCTAAGAAACTCGGTAAGACCGGGATCATCCTCAGTTTTCAAAATGCCTCGCCCATCGAGAACGAGCTAGATCGCCTGGGGTTGTTCCTCGCCCTCGGGGTGCGGGTGATTCAACTGACCTATCACGAGACCAATCTGCTGGGCAGTGGCTGCTGGGAGCGAAACGATGGTGGCCTGAGCAACTTCGGCGTCGATGCGGTGCGCGAGATGAACCGGCTTGGCATTGTCATCGACTTGTCGCACGTCGGTCCGAAGACGACGATGGACGCCATTGAGATGTCCGAGCAGCCGGTTGCGATTACCCATGCCAATGCCCGCAGTTTTTGCGACCACCCGCGCAACAAGGAAGAAGAGGCGCTCAAGCTCCTCGCTGAAAAGGGGGGCGTCGTGGGCGCCACGTCGTTTGCCAACTTTCTTCCCAAGGGATTCGATTCGACGGTCGAGGATTTCGTCGATGCCATCGACGACATGGTGGAGCGGATCGGCCTCGATCACGTGGCCATCGGCACTGATTCCACTCACGATCAGCCGCTCGAATTCTGGCATTACATCGTATCGCAGCAGGGCACGAAATTTCCCTCGACCTTTGCCGATGGGTCGGTGCCGTACACGGAGCTAAGTTTTCAACCAAAGGGGATCGACAGCCCGGCGGAGTTTCCCAATCTGGCGGAGGCGCTCGCCAATCGCGGGTACAGGGCCGAGGAGATCACCAAGCTGTTGGGTGGGAACTGGATGAGCCTCTTCGAGCGGGTGTGGAACGTCTGAAAGAAGAGGGCACAAGAAGACTACATAGGCGATGAACAACCTGCAAGTAATCCATCCGAATGAGCCGAACAAGGGCGGTCTGACCGCGCCACTCAAGGAAGGACAGTGACTGATTCGATCAACGGGCATTTGCTGGCCATCGACATAGGCGGCACCTTCACCGATCTGGTGCTGCTCGATCCGTCTGCTGACTCCCTGATGGCCAGCAAGGTCCTCACCACGTATCCCGATCCCTCCGCCGGCGTGCTCGCAGGGGTGCAAGACCTGTTCGAGGAGTGGCAGGTGGAGGCCAGCTCTGTGGGGCGGACCGTGCACGGCACCACGCTGATTACCAATGCCCTCATCGAGCGCAAGGGGAGCCGCACGGGCTTGATTACCACGGCCGGCTTTCGCGACGCGCTGGAAATCGGACGCGAGGGCCGCTACGATATATACGACCTGTTCCTCGAGCGGCCCGCGCCCTTGGTCGAGCGGCGGCGGCGGCGGGAAGTGCCGGAGCGGGTGGATGCGAACGGGGCGGTGTTGACGCCCCTAGACGAAGAGGCCGTGCGGCAGGCCTGCGCCTTTTTCCGGGCCGAAGGGATCGAGGCTGTGGCCATCGTCTTTTTGCACGGGTACCTGAATTCCGCGCACGAGCAGCGCGCCCGGGCCTTGGTGCGCCAGCAGTTGCCCGATGTGGCGGTGGCTGTATCCCACCAGGTGGCGCCGGAATTCCGCGAGTACGAACGCACCTCGACCACGGTGGCCAACGCCTATGTCCAGCCCCTAGCCGCGCGCTACCTGAAGGGCTTGGAAGAGGGATTGGGTGCCAGTGGCGTGCGGGCACCGCTGCACATCATGCTGTCCAACGGCGGTTCGTGCTCGGTGGACACGGCCGCTGAATTTCCCGTACGGCTGGTGGAATCGGGCCCCTGCGGCGGTGCTCTGGCAGCGGCGTACTGGGGCAAAATCGCCGGGCGGCGAGAAGTCTTGGCCTTTGACATGGGCGGTACTACGGCCAAGGCCATCCTCACTGCGGGCGGCGATTTTGCCTTGGCCTCGGAGTCGGAAGTGGCGCGGATATACCGCTTCAAGAAGGGGAGCGGCCTGCCCCTGCTGGTGCCGGTGATGGACATGATTGAAATAGGGGCCGGCGGCGGCAGCATTGCCCGGCTGAGCGATATGGGCCTGCCCGTGGTGGGCCCGGAAAGCGCCGGGGCCGATCCGGGGCCGGCCTGCTATGGGCGGGGCGGGACCCTGCCTACCGTGACGGATGCGGATCTGATCCTCGGCCTGCTCAACGCGGACTATTTCCTGGGTGGGAGCATGGTTCTGGACCCGGAAGCCGCGCAGCGGGCCGTGGCGAGTTTGGGAGCGGCCCTGGATATGAGCACCGAGCGCGCGGCCTGGGGCATCCACCAGTTGGTGGACGAGAATATGGCCAATGCCGTCCGCGTACACGCGGCCGAGCGCGGCCTCGACATCCGCTCGCACACGCTGGTGGCAACCGGGGGTGCCGGGCCGGTGCATGCCTGCGGCCTGGCGCAGCGGCTGGGTCTCGACGCGGTCATCGTGCCCCCAGCGGCTGGGGTGGGATCGGCCTTTGGCTTGATACTGGCGCCGATTTTGTTCGACTTTGTGCGCACGTACGTGGTGCGTCTCGAAGACCTCGACATCGATGCGCTGGGCAATTTGCTGCGCGCCCTCGAAGCGGAGGGCCGCGGCATTGTCGAGGCCGCAGGGGTGGACGCAGCCGATGTCGAGGTGCGGCGCAGCGCTGATATGCGCTATGTAGGTCAGGGATTTGAGATTCGGGTGGAATTGCCGGATGTCCCCTTTGACGAGCGGATGGCATCCCGCATTGAGGAGGCTTTCGAAGCCGAGTACCAGCGCCTGTACGGCCGTCTGTGCGTTGGCGTGCCCATCGAGTCAGTGCACTGGCGGGTCGCGGTCTCCGGCCCGCGGCCCCGACCGGGACGCGTCGAGATTCGACGGGACCGGTCCGCTGGCAAGGCCAGGGCTTTGAAGGGCCGCCGAGGGGTCGTTTTTGCCGCGGGTGAAGGTGCCCTAGATGTGCCGGTGTACGATCGGTACCTCCTAGAGGAGGGTTTCAGTATAGAGGGGCCGGCCATCATTGAAGAGGCCGAATCCACGACCGTGGTGCGGCCGGACTGGCACTGCCGCGTCGGCGAGCATGGAGATCTGTTGCTGACGCGGCCAGGCTAGGTCGCATGTACCGTCGATTTAGGTCAACGCCATGAATGACGCCCAGATTGATCCCATTGCGCTGGAAGTACTGTGGAACCGGCTCATTTCCATTGTCGATGAACAGGCCGCAGTGCTGATGCACGCCTCCTTTACCACGGTGGTGCGCGAGGCCGGCGATCTGTCGGCCGGAGTCTTCGACGCCGAGGGCAATATGCTGGCCCAAGCCGTGACCGGCACCCCCGGCCACATCAATACCATGGCCAATTGCGTCCGCGACTTTGTCCGCGCCCATCCACTCGCTTCCCTCGAGCCCGGCGACAGCCTGCTGACCAACGACCCCTGGCTGTGCTCGGGGCATCTGCACGATATTACGGTGGTGACGCCGGTGTTTTATCGGGGTCGCGGCATCGGTTGGTTCGCCAATACCTGCCACGCTATGGACATTGGCGGGCGCACCTTGGGGGCGGACGCCCGCGAAGTATTCGAAGAGGGCCTCCACATCCCCATGATGAAGCTATTCCGCGGCGGACAGATCAACCGAGATTTGATCGCCATTGTCAAAGCCAACGTGCGCGAGCCGGACCAGGTGGTGGGGGATCTGTACGCCCAGCAGGCGGGCAATGACGTGGGGGCTGCCAAGCTGGTCGAGATGATGGAGGAGTGCGACCTCGACGATCTCGAGGAGCTGTCGGCGCTCATTCTCACTCGCACGGAAGAAGCCCTGCGCAGCGCCATTGCCAAAATTCCCGATGGGGTGTATCGCGACGAGGTGAGCATCGACGGTTTTGACGCGCCCTTGACCATCCGCGCCAGCGTCGCCGTGCGGGGCAGCGATCTGCTGGTCGACTACGCCGGCACTTCGCCCCAGGTCGACCGGGGCATCAACGTGGTGTTCAACTACACCCATGCGTACACCACGTATCCGTTGATCTGCGCCATTGGTCCGACCGTGCCCAACAACGAGGGCAGTTTTCGCCCGGTCGCGGTGAAGGCTCCCGAAGGCTCCATCCTCAACTGCACTTTTCCGGCCGCGGTGGGCGCGCGCCATCTGGTGGGCCACTTTCTCTCGCAGGTCATATTCGGGGCGCTGGCCCAAGCCCTGCCCGAGCGCGTCATCGCCGATGGTTCGGCCGGGTTGTGGAATAGTCAGTTTGAGGGCCGAGATCGGGATGGCCGGGTATTCGCCTATATCTTCTTTTCCGCCGGCGGCATGGGCGCTCGGCCCGGCGCTGACGGGCTTTCCGCTACGGCCTTCCCCAGCGGCATCCGCGGCGTGCCAGCCGAGGCCATCGAGGCCGTATCGCCGATCCTCATGCACCGGCGGGTCCTGCGCCCCGACTCGGGCGGGGCTGGGAAATTCCGGGGTGGGCTGGGGCAGGAGATGGTCCTGGAGGTGCGCGGCGAGGGGCCGGCTTTGCACTCGTGCATGTACGACCGGACCATTCACCCGGCGAGGGGCTTCCACGGCGGCTTGGAAGGGGCCACAGGCGAGTTGTTTTTGCAGGAGGGGGAGCCGCTGCATCCCAAATCCAAGTACTTGCTGCGGCCCGGTGAATCGGTCACCCTGAGGCTGCCGGGTGGAGGTGGGTACGGGCCGGCTTGGCAGCGCGAGCCGCACAGGGTGCTGGAGGATGTGCGCCAGGAACTGGTTTCGGTCGAGGCGGCTAGGGCCCTGTACGGCGTGGTTATCGATACCGAGGCTTGGACTGTGGACGAAGCGGGTACCGCGGCTCTGCGCAGGGCCAAAGCCTAGCTCTTGGGTATTTCAAGGTGCCTAAGGTGCCTCACAGGCCCGCTGAATAATTACCGTATTTGACCGCGTATCGCCATCGTGAGGACACCTCGGTGCGGCGCGACCCCCTCGTGGGCATAGGAGCGACCGCTGATCCACGGTCAGGACGCGAACTCGTGTAGGTCCGCGATCCAGTTGTACCCCTCTCGGTCCTCCCACTTGTGGGCCCCTCCCATGACGAATGGTCGCTCACCCACCACACAGGCCGACAGCCAGGCTTTGCCCACCGGCATGGGTGCGTCTTCGAACCAGCGGTCGGCCCGGATGTCGTAGATTTCGGTGGCCGCTGAGTAGTGCGGATCTTTGCCGCCGAAGGTGTAGAGCAGATCGCCCAGTACGCAGGAGCCGGACGATTCGCGTCCGGTAGGCACCGGTGCCAGCCCTTCCCAGCGGCCCACTGCTGGATCGAGCACATAGGTCTCGCTGCGGCAGGGCCGCTGTGGATCTTCGTCGCTGATGCCGCCGGTCAGGTAGATGCGGTCGTCGTGAGTCACTACGGTGGGGCCCTGCGTGGGGCGGGGTAGGGCTGGTCCCGGGACCCAAGTGTCGGTGGCGACATCGTACACTTCGACGCGGTCGAGGATGCGCTGGTCTTCGCGGAGCATGGTGTTGCCGCCGATAGCCCATATCTGGTCCTGGCAGGCGGTGACGGCTAGGCCAGCGCGGGGTCCGCCGGGCATGGGTGCCAGGGCCGACCAGGTCTGCTCGTCCAAGTCGAGCATTTCCAAGTTGTCGCGGGAAGTGAAATGGTAGTCGTGGCCGTAGGCTTTTTTCTCTTCAGGCGTGCGGATGGTTTTGCCGCCGGCCACGTAGATCCTGCGGCCGATGCGGGCGGCGCCCAGCCATCCCCGTTTGGTGGGAATGGGCGGTCCTTGGGTCCAGGTGTCGCTGGCCACATCGTAGATTTCGACCGCATCGACCGTGAGATCGCCGGCGCCGGAAATGGCGTAGATGGTGCCGTCGACAGCAATGGACTGCAGATCGTGGCGGGGGGTGGGCATAGAGGCGCGTTGAATCCAAGTTCCCATGGTCAACTCCTAATGTTGGTTTGGTTCAGTGCGATGGTGCGGCCAATTCTGCCGGGAAACTGCTCTCCCGTCTGGCGTCCTCGGCCTCCTACCGAGCCAGCGGCAGCGCGATTTTTGCGTTGTTTTGCTGCTGCGATTGCAGGCAGGCAATCATCATCTCCACAACGGTCAGACCATCTCGGCCGGTACACGAAAGCTCGCTTTCGCCGTCGAGTGCGTGCACGAGTTCGTGCACACCCGCTGCGATTCCATCGACTTCCCACGGGCGCGGTTCAACCAACTCTCGCTCTCCGCCTCGCTCGATGTACGCATCGCCTTCCCGCTCGATGAAAATATTCCCCGCGGTTCCCGATATGGTGAAGTCGAGTCGGTTGGGGGCTTTCTTTTCTCCGAGATAGATCCCGCGCACCCCATTGGCAAAGTGGATGTAGGCGTTGGCGCTCGGCTCGGTGGCGGGGTCGTGGCCGCCGTCGCCGCGATACTCGCTGTAGTCTTCGTACCCGTCCTCTAGCTCGGCGACGAGCCACTCTGGGTTACTGCCAGCATACCACATGATGGCGTCGAGCAGGTGGGTGCCGTTGCGGAACAACATCGAGCGCGTGCCGTAGTGCTCGCACAAGACCGATCGCACGTCGCCAATCTCGCCCGCGGTCACTAGTTCGTGGCAGCGATGCCAGACGGGCATCCAATGGCGCGTGTGGTCGACGGACAGCAGGGTGTTATGGCGTTCTGCGGCGGTCACCATGCGGTCGGCGTCCTCCACGCTGGTAGCTAGCGGTTTTTCGCAGAAAATCCCCTTGGCACCGGCTTCGGCCGCGGCCACTACTAGGTCGGCGTGCCGGTTGTCGCCGGTGGCCACTGTGACAATGTCGAGCTGTGCCTTTTCCAGCATCTCTCGGTAATCGTCGTACATCTTCAGCTCGGGACTAGTCGCCTTGAACTGCGCGGCGAATTCGTCGCGTTGCTCTGGCACGAGGTCGCAACCGGCCACGACCTCGGCATTTTCTATACTTTCGGCCCCTTGGGCGTGCCGATTGCCAATGCCCCTGCAGCCGATGACTCCTACTCTGTACATGATGCCTCCTTGGATTAATTAGGAAATAGTATAGGGGAATTTCGCGGGTAGGAAAATTTTTGCTTGATATCTTGTTTGGAGGATTGTGTAAGGTATCGCCGCCGATGGTTTCGGGGCAGGTGCGGCTGGCGGACGGGTCGCCGGTGGCGGGCGCGCAGGTGGTGCTGCTTGACGTAGCCGATCTGGGTCGAGGGCCGATGGGTCAAGCCACCACGGACGAGGAGGGGCAGTTTGCTCTGCCGCTGGCCGCAAGTGGGGCCTTCGGGTTGCCGCAGGGTTTTGCGCTGGGGCCGAACTATCCCAATCCATTTGGCAGTGTTCTCAATAACAACAAATCACTGGCATATCTCGCTAAGAGGGGGAGGTGAGTATATATACATACGCCCACTTCACTGACATCATAGAAACAGATTGCCGTGCCGTCGAGCGAAGAGGAGTGTTACTGGAATAAACAGCGTCGTTGACCCAAGGTAACAGCACAGCGCGTATTGCACCTATAGAACGGGCGGCGGCCCGGCATGGCCTACCTTTTGCTTGGAGAGGGCGAATGCGTACCTTTACCCAAGGAGAAATTTCTCATGGCCGAACAGCCATCCCATCCGGTCCCGCCTACGGAATCCACGCTCGCCCTCAGCTTCCTGCGCGAGGATATCCAAGATGTGCGCCATGACGTGCGTCAGACCAACGAGCGCATGGACGCCCTGCGCACCGAACTGAGCGGGCGCATTGATGCCCTGCGCACTGAGACGAACGGTCGGATTGACGCCCTGCACACCGAGACGAACGAGCGTTTCGATCAGATGAACAGTCGTTTTGATCAGATGAACGATCAGATGAACAGTCGTTTTGATCAGATGAACGATCAGACGAACGGTCGGATTGACGTCCTGCACACCGAGACGAACGGTCGTTTCGATCAGATGAACGGTCGTTTCGATCAGATGAACGATCAGACGAACGAGCGTTTCGATCAGACGAACGGGCGCATTGACGAGTTAGGCAAACAACTCGATTCGCGACACGCGCGGATGATGACCATGCTCATCGCCTGCACCGGCATCCTCGTCACCGCCCTAGGGACGGCCGTGGCAGTGCTCAAGTAAAGCCTCCGCTGAGGCGTGTTGCTGCGCTTGATTCTAAATCCTTAATTCTAAGATCGCACCGCGTAGAGCCTGTTTACTGCCGCTAGAGAAACCAGCTTTGAATAGTGATACACCTGCTCGTCGCCTACGCGGGTCGGTGCTTCGAGGACGAAGTCGGCAAAGTGCGGCGCATTGAAGACCACAAAGGCCAGGGATAGGGCATCGACGTGGCGGGCGTGGCGCTGGCTCAGGTCTGGGAAGGCCACCGGGCCGGTGTCCACTTGGTAGATATCGTTGGCGCGGTTGGTGTTCATGGTCTTGACCGGGTATTCCATGATCGCCTGCAACCCGGTTTCCTCGTTCCGCACTTCGGTCTGTGCTACGATTGGCACTGAGTCGTAGGTCGCCTCGCGCACTGCCGCGTCGCTGGTCAGTTCCTCCACGTCGCTCCCGACAATCAGATGGTACTGTTGCCCGTCCCAACACTCCTCTGAGCGGCGGATCTCTCGATAGGTGTCGCGTAGGTTGGCGTGACGCCGATAGATGACTGACCACTCCGGGCCAAAGACGGGCAGAAAGTCGTAGTTGTCCTCGTGCAGGAGATTGTCTTTGGCAAAGGTGTGCTCGCTCTTGCACGACCCCACCTGCACGTAATCCTCGCTCTGGCCGGAGGCTGCGTCGATGATGCGCGTCCGCGACTCGACCCAAAATCGCACTTCGTTTTCCGGCTCGTTGCCGATTAAAAACGAGCGTCCGTAATCTAGTGGTGTCACAATAGTGTCTCCTTTGGAAGTTGGCTGAAAACGCCCGATGGCAAAAGTATCCGCAGATAACGCAGATGAACGCAGAGGCGGGATGAAGGGATGGCCTCTACGGAGGAAGGTTGGGACGCGTGGAAAATAAAGCTACATTAGAGCGACTTCAAGCAAGAGAAACGACTCCCATGACCTTAAAAATCACCGACGATGTATTCTTAGATCAGGCCGGTCGTCCGCGCCGGATCCGCGGCGTCACTGTCAACAGCGCCTCGCCCCTGCTCGTCTCGCTGGCGGCGCAGGTTGGTTTTGAAGCGGTGTGGATCGAAAGCGAACACGGCCCGGTCGGCTTTGAGCGGGCTGAGACCTTGTGTTTGGCTGCGGAGGCCGGCGGCATTTTCCCGCTCATTCGCCTGCCCGATGGCGAGCGCCACCACGTGCTGCGGGCGCTCGAAATCGGGGCGCGGATCATTCTCGTCCCCATGGTGGACGATGCGGCCTACGCGCGCCGCATCGTCGAGGTGGGCAAGTACCCGCCGTTGGGCCGGCGCGGCTTCAACGTGCGCACGCGCGGCATGGGTTTTGGCATGGAAGACTTGCACGACGTCCTAGCCCGCGCCAATGCGCGTACCCACCTTTTTGTCCAGATCGAGACCGTGGAGGCCGTGGCGAATGTCGATGAAATACTCGCCGTGGAGGGCCTCTCTGGGATCTTCATGGGGCCAGGGGACCTAGCGGTCGATATGGGCTGCACCGGCCAAATGGGCGATCCCCGTCTGCGCGAGGCCGTGCTCTCGTGCATAGACAAAGCAAGGGCCGCCGGCAAGCTGAGCGGCATCTTCACCTTGCCGGGGCCACTGCTTACCGCGGCGATGGACGCGGGCTGCGACTTGGTAATCTGCGGCGGGGACGTGATGAATCTGGGCGCGGCTTGGAGCGAATTGCTGTGCCAGATCCCGGCCGAGCGCGGGTGAAGGCGCGGTCAATCGGAGCGCACCGGCACGCCCTCCAACAATCCGCTCTGGTGCATGTCGACCCACTCGTCCATAAAGGTTTTGTTCCACTGCGCGGTCAGCGGGTGATCCATCATGTCGCGGTACACCGTCCACATGGTGACGAGTTCGTCGGCCCCGTCGCGGAAGGCGGCATGAGCGGTCTCTACCGAGCGGATGAGGGCGGCCATAATGAAGGGACGCTGCCCCCAGCCGCTGAACATCTGCGCGCATTCACGGATCAGCTTGGTCGGGTCGCCGCCCACTTCCTTGACCGGCTCGCAAAAAGGCAGGATGTGGTTAGCCCCGGCTTGGGCGACGGCTACAGCTTGCGTCAGCGAGAACACCGTGGTGCAGAAGGTCTCGACGCCTTGATCCTTGAGGATGCTAAATGCCTTGAGTCCGTTGACGTTGCAGGGGATCTTGAGGATGATCTGTTCCGACATGTTGGTAAAAACTTGTCCGACTTCTAACAGCTCTTCAACGGAATGGCCGTCGATTTCCATTACCACGGGCTTGTCGGTGAGCTTGAGGTATTGCTCTATCAGGCTGATGACCGAGCCGTATTGTTTGGCGTACTGGTTGAGCACCACCGTATTGGTGACGATTCCGGCGATTCCGAGGGGCATCCACTCCTTTAGCTCATCGGGCGAGCCAGCCAGCCAGATGGTTGGGCCGCGGCCTTGGGCGCGGGCGGTGGGAACGGGTCCATTTGCTGCCATAATAGGTCTCCTGTGGTTTTACAATGGGCATTGACAGATGGGCGAATATAGAAAAATCGCGAGGCAAAAGCGAGTAGGTAAACGAGAGGATAACCTGTGAAATTCGACTACTTTTACGGCGGGCACGTCGCCATGGACGATTTGGGATTTGCCGGTCGGCCGGTGGACGAGCGGATCGAGGCGGACGAGCACCTCGCCTCGGTCTTTGCCGAAGCCCGCGCCATGGCGCAGTTGATGGACGCGGCCGGCTACGACACCCTGTGGTTGGCCGAGCACCACTTCCAGCGCGAAGGCTACGGCGGTATCCCCAATATCCCGATGCTGGCCGTCTATCTGGCCCAGCACACGCAACGGCTTCACTTGGGCAGTATGTTCAACACTGTGCCGACGTGGCATCCGCTGCGGCTGGCTGAGGACTTTGCCCTCGCAGATATCCTCACCGAGGGCCGCTTCCGCTTTGGTATTGGCCGTGGCTACATCGGTCGCGAGTTGGCCACGTTGGGCGCGCCGCTCGAAGGTGATCCGGCCAACCGCGCCCTCTTTGAGGAGCAAGTCGAGATCCTCTTCAAGGCGTGGAACGAGCCGTCGTTTGCCCATTGCGGCCCGCACTACGAGCTGCCGGCTAAGGTCGCACATCGCCGAGATACGCTCGAAGAAATTACCCTAGTGCCGCGGCCGCGCAACCGGCCGGTCGAGTGCTGGCAGCCCATCTTCAGCGCCAATCCGCGCGGCATTGCGTTTATGATTAAGCACGGGATCAAGGGCGTGGTGCCCGGTGGTGGGAGGGCCGTGGAAATCGCCGAGCGCTGGCGCGACGAGTTGGCCCGTGCGGGCCGCGACGCCGAGATGTCCGTCGCCAGCATTGGCGACGCATTGGGCACAGGATTGGCCTTGGTGCTACAAGTCCACTTGGCCGACACCCAAGAGCAGGCGATCCGCGAGGCTGGGGTTTGGTTTGAGGAACAGCTCAAGGTACTGGCCCCCTTGGGCCGGATGCCGACGCTGACTGAGGCGCAAATCGCGGCTACGTACGACGGGGCGGCAGCAGTGCAGGCCGGCCTGCCGACGGTACGCGATTTGGTGCGCGAGGGCGCTTGGCTCTGCGGGCCGCCCGAATACGTGGCCGCCCGGCTCGCCGAAATCCAAGTGCAATTGCCCGGCTTGGAGCGCGTGACGATTGGCGCTGGGGCGCTGGGCATCCCACCGGAGGCGATCCGGCAAACCATTGAGTGGTTTGGCCGCGACGTGTTGCCACAATTTGAGGAGGCATCGTGAAAACCAATCAGACCAAGGCCGCCCTGCTCGGGGGAGTGACCGTAGAGATAGTCGAAATCAACCGGATCTTCGACCCGGTCGTAGTCGAGCTCGCGGCCCAAGCGGGCTTTGGCTGCGTCTGGATCGACATGGAGCATTCCCATCTCGGTCTAGACAAGCTGTCGCAGCTGATTTTGGCGGCGCGGGCCACAGGAGTCGATACAGTGGTCCGCATTCCCAAAGGGCCGTACAACCAAGTAATTAAGCCGCTGGAGTTGGGGGCCGGGGGATTGGTTTGGCCCCACTGCAAGAGCGCGGACGAAGCGCGGGCCTTCGTGCAGATGGCCAAGTTTCGGCCGCTGGGCTTGCGCGGCTTGGGTTGTGGCCGGGATTCGGACTACGGTACGCTGGACTCCACTGAGTACATGGGCAAGGCCGATGCCGAGACTATACTGGGCGTGATGATCGAAGACGCCGAGGGCGTGGAAGAAGTGGAAGCGATTGCCGCAATCGAAGGGATCGACTTGCTCTTTGTGGGACCGAGCGACTTAGCGCACAGCTACGGCGTCGAGCGCGAAGGAGTCCCCCACATAGACCACGAGCGCGTGCTGGCGGCCTTTGATCGCGTGGGGGCAGCTTGCGCGGCCAACGGCAAGGCCATGGGTACGGCCGTCGGCCCGGGCGAGTCCATGCGCCGCGTGGTCGCCAAAGGCACGCGCTGGCTCAATTGCTGCCACGACATGTCAGCCCTCACCAGCGGCTTGCGCAGCGCGCGGCAAGCGACCATTGGGGCGAAGCAACGCACGATCACCCAGCAGTTGTTGGAATTGTATCACAGGGGAGAGTTGGATCTGGGCGACGTATCCGGCACAGCCAAGCGGCACGACTTTAGCCGGAGCATGGTCAATCACTTGGCAAGCTTTGCTCAGCACAAGGCAAAGTGCGTCGAAGCCTTGCCCGAGATGGCTCCGTTAGTCGAGCGCATAGAGCAAGCCCTCGTGGATGGACGGCGGGGCTTGGCGTTGACCGATGCCTATTACGTCTGCTTGGCGGTGCAAAATCTGCCCAAAGAGCGTTGGCTAGAAGCGCTGCAAGCGACGTTTGACCGTTGGGAGCACGCCGACCAAGGTTCTTTTAAGGCGTTCTTTGACGAGGTTAAAGAACGTCTGCAGGCCGAGCAGGGCTAGCACCGGCCCTAAGTCAGATCGCGACTCCGCCGCAGACGGAAATGCACTGGCCGGTCACGTAATCCGAGAGGTCGGTCGCCAAGAATTCTACTACCTTGGCGCAGTCTTCTGGCTTGCCAAACCGACCGAGCGGAATGTGGTCGGCTGCGCCCTCTCCCGCGCCCATGCCCTCGGCGATTTTGCGCGAACTGAGGATGTAGCCGGGTGCAATGCAGTTGACGTTAACTCCATAAGGCCCTAACTCCTTGGCCAAGACCTTGGTGTAGTGAGCGACTCCGGCCTTGGCGATGCTGTACGGCGGACCCCCTTCAGTTCCCCGCAACCCAGCTAACGAAGAGATGTTGATGATTTTGCCGCTGCGCTGGCGCTGCATAGGCTCTTTCGCCGCCAAGCAGCAGTGGACTGCGCTCATCAGGTTGATTTCCATGATGAAGCGGAAGTACTCTTCTTCCGAGGGTTCGCCCGGTGGGCGCAAGCCGCCGCCGGCGTTGTTGACCAGAATGTCGAGGCGGCCCCATTCGCTCGCGATGCGGTTGACGACCTCGGCGGCAGCGGCCTTTTGCGACACATCGGCCTCTATGCCGAGGGAGCGGCAGCCGAGGTTGCGGATTTCGTCGACGACTGTGTCCGCGTTTAGCTTTTCGTCGTATTGCTTGGCCGAAGCTAGGTTGACGTCGTTGACCACCACATCGGCTCCGAGTTGAGCTAGGCGCAAGGCGTACGACCGCCCTAGGCCGCGGCCAGCTCCGGTCACCAGCGCGACCTTGTCGGTGAGCTTTTTCATCTTGACCCCCTGTTAGTCGATGCCCAGTGCCGCGTCGATTTCGGCTTGGTACTCATAGACGGCTCCGCTTTCTACCTCGCTGAGCTGCACCGTCCGACCCAACCGGCTCGACTCGAAAATCGCGTACACCGCGGCCACGTCTTTTAGCCCCTCCATCCCGTCCACCTCGATTTCCCGCCCGTTGAGAATGGCCTCGGCCAGTTCAAAGTACTCTAGTGCCAACAGTTTCCAGTCGATGTCTTGGTCGGCGACCCGCTCGGGAAAAAAGTGCTCGGCTAGTGGCTCTAAGGCGAACGCTTCTGCATCAGCCACGAGCGCGGCGTGGTCGAGCGTTGTGCCGTCGGCTCGTTGTAGGCACGCCCTAGCGCCGCGCGTACCAAATCCCTGCATCACGCCCTCAGACCCGAAGATGACCTCGCCGCCGCAAGAGCCGTATCCCCCTAGGCCCACCACCCAGTTGACCGCGATGCCGCTCTCCATCCGAAACATTGCCATAGAGGTGTCTTCGGCCGTGGCGTGGACTTGCTGCTCCATCTCGGTGAAGCGGGTTCGGTAAAACTCATAGGGCGAGTTGATGTCCTGGGCCTTGTGGCGCACGGGCGAGGCTAACTCGACGTCCCCGTAGGCTTCCTTGATGTCCCCGAGTTGGTAGCGAATCATGTCGGTGAAATGGACGCCTAGATCCAGAAGCAGTCCGCCTCGATCCTTCATGTGCCGCCAAGGCGTGATGAACACTTCGCGATGCGGGGCCAGCGAGTGGAAGATCGCCATGTAGGGGCGGCCAATGGCCCCTTGCTCCAGCAGGTGATGCACCAGCCGCGCCGAGGGATCGCGGCGAAAATTTTCCGCCACCGACAGGATGCGCTGGTTGCGCTCGGCGGCTTCGATCATCTGCTGGCAGCCCTTGACGGTAATGGCCATGGGTTTTTCCACCATTACGTGCAACCCCAGATCGAGTGCTTGGCAGACCACGGCGTGATGCACCGACGGGTCCACCACGACATCCACGGCCATTAGGTCGGGGACTTCGCGGTGCATGGTTTCGAGATCGGTGAACACCGCGGGTCGCTGGCCCACGAGCTTTTCGGCTTCTGTGGCCGCCAGCTCGGCGTTGTCGCGCCGGATGTCGCATACGGCGACTAGCTCTACATTGTCAAACGGGGTTTTGGCGAGGGCTCCCAAGCCGTATAGGTGCCGCGTTCCCATGCCCCCGCAGCCGACTAATGCCAGTCTTATTTTGTCCAAAGCCGCCTCCTTTTTTAAGTGGACGAACAAATAAATGTTGCGGCCAGCGACGAGCAACCCGATTGTTCACCACTCCTCAGAGGAACAGACCGTTGCCGACCATGCCCGTGAAAGAGTCGATGATCCAGAAGATCCCGAAGATCGCAAAGTGCCCGAGGATCATCCCCAAGAAGAACGGCCGCACTTGGCGGTAGAGGTGGACGCCGCCGTAGTGCAAGATCGGCCCCTTGATGAGCCAGGCCAAAAAGGCGTTGAAAGCCATCCAGTGAAAGGTCGAGCTGATGGGGAAGCCAATCGGATGCAGGGGCCACCAGACCCAGTAGCGGCGCGCCAGCATCAACAGGCCCATCACTCCGCCGCCAATGCCGGTGTGGAACCACCCCAGCCAGTTGGGCGGCGAGGGGCTGCTCATCCGCGCTGCCGTGTAATCGTACACGTAGTTGGGTAGCCAGATAAAATTGGGCGGCCGCAAGTTGATCGCCCCATACGTGTAGGCGAGGTGCATCAGCATCCACAGCGCGCCGCCAAGGCCCGCCAACAGAGCCAGCAGCATGCCCCAGAACAGGTAGCGCCGCCGGCCCTCGATTTGCCCGCTCAGTTTCAGGCTGTTGGCCACGTGGGGCATGGAGAAATTGAGCAGATCGTTGGCAAAGATCCGCGTGAAGGCTAGCCCGACTAGGCCGACTCCAAAGAAAGAGGTGCCAATGGCCGAGACGGCTGCGTCTGGAGCCACCAGCGGGGCGTAAATGACTGCCACACCGCCCTCGGCCACCACTCGTGTGATAGCCACGTACACCACGAACATGAAAAACAAGAGGGTAGCAATGCCCACCAGCGGGATGCCGAGGGCCGACAGCCAGCCGGCTAGGACGCCCACGCTGCCGATGAGGCCCAAGACCGCGCTCCGATACGAGAGGATCTCGTCGCTGTCGTCAACGTCCGGGGCGCCGCGCAGGGCCTTGCGGAAGACATTGCCGATGTGCTCGCGCCCGACCCACAATCCGCCCAACACGAGGACGATCATCGCGCCCATGCCTTGGTGGACCAAGCTGGGCAGGCCGTAGCTCCACACGCTGACGGCTGGTTCCTGTTCGATGCCCCAGCCGATGGCGCGGTAGATGGTCCCTTGGAGGTTGTTGAGCAAGGTGAACAGCCACAGGCCAAAGGTCACCTCGCGCTGGATCAAAAAGAAGAAGCCCAAGGTGGCGAAGCTCAGGCGGGAGCTGAAGAGCGGAAAGGGGATGCTCAGGTCAATCGTCGGCAGGAACGGGAAATAGGCGTGCAGGCCGATGACCGTCCCAGTGAGCACGGGCACGGAAAAGCCGATCCACATGACTCCGTTGCGGAAGAAGGGCTTGATGAGCGAGCCGCGCTCGTCGTCCTGCACCATGGCGAGGGGGAGCTGCATCACGGGATAGACGAGCCGCTCGTTTTCGACCCAGTGCCGGCGCACGATGACCATCAGGCACAAGGTGGCCACTTGCAGCGCGATGACCAGCGGCAACCAGCTCAACAGTGGCGTGAGCCACACCTGCCAGGGAATCGCGCCCGTCTGCCCTTCGTTGCCCTCAAAGAAAGCGCGGATGGCCTCTAGGTCGTGGGGCACCAGCCAAGTGGGGATATAGGGCAGGATTAGTTCGCCCCAGTTGTTTTCAGGGCTGGCGTAGTAAAACGGACTCGACACCAGCGGCACCCAGTAGCTGAGCAGCCTGGGGACCGCGTTGGCCAAGCTGGTCATAATGAAAATGACGACCAGTTCGCCTCGCTGGAGGATCCAAGACCGGCGGATGGAGCCGAGGCCGGCGTTGACGACCAAAAGGAGCAGGAAGAGGATGAGGTGGGCGATCTGGCTGGTGTAGTACGCCGCGGCATTCGAGCCTTGCACGTAGAGGCTGAGGAAGGGAACCGCCGCGCCGACGCCAAAGGCCAGCAGCAAGCCGATGACGAGGGAGCGGAGGGTCACTTGGCCCACAATGTCAATCGAAGCTCATCGCCGAACAGCTCGTACTTTGGGCGTCGGCCCGAGTGCGCTTCGCCATCCTCTAGAATCTTCCGCACACCTTCGCCACGCGATTCGAGGAATACCTGCCCGGTGCGCTTACTGCGAATCCTCGACAGGAAGCTGACCAAGAGTTGATTGCGGGTGAACGTACGGTAGGCCATATCTTCGATCGTGATGGTGTTGGGCAACTTGCCGGGGCTGTACAACTCCAGCCGGTCGGCGAATAGGAACAGGCGGATTTTCGACCCGGCAATGGCGTAGTCGCGGTGGGCGACCGCGTTGACGATGGCCTCGTCAACGACATCGATGTCGTACTGGGGGGAGTCTCCTGTTTGCATGAAACGGGCGACGAAGGCGATTCCGGCGTCGATCTGATCGGACACCGGGCCGGCGAGCCGCTCTGCGTGGATCAGATCGTCCGAGGACAGACGGGTTCCGCGATAGCACGCGGCTTCAATGGCCCCGGACGCCAAGAACTCGGTCGGCTCGGTCGCGAAGATCAGCAAGCCGGCGACGGTCGGCCGGTCCATCCCGTCCTCGTCTTGGAATATCACCCGGGTGTTGCGCAGTAGGTCGAGCCAAGGGATGGTCGGCGAGCGTCCAAAAAATGCTTCGAGTCGATTGCGGTTGAGGTCTTCTACTGTTGCGGCGAGTACGGATTGCTCGTCAAACACATACTCGCGGCCCCGCTGTTGGAAAAGCCGAGCGAGTTCTGGGGGGGTGAGATCCTGTTTTGTGGACCCAATCCGAGTGTAGTAACGCCCGCTCGATGTGCGGTGTACATACAGTCCACGCGGTACCTCTGCCAGCAGAACGTGCTCCTCGTCTCCTGCTACACTTGGCAGCAGTGCTTTGCGGATGACGAGCCGGATCGGTGGATCGCAGTTGTGGGTTGCGACGTTGAGCAGCCAGTGCTCGACCATATCCACTTGGTCCGGCGGAATTCCGCGCACGGCACCCGAATCGTCAACGCCAAGGAACACAGCGCCACCCTCGGCGTTCGCAAACGCAACGAGTTCGCCGGCCAGTTCTTGGGTATTGGGGGTTAGCACGCCTCGATCCCCGAAGCGCACTTCTTTGAACTCGGAGCGGCCGTCTTCGCCAGCGCGGAGTTGGTTCAGAATCTGATTCCTAGTATCGAACATCAACCTACGCTCCTAGTCGGATGCTGATCAGGGTGCCGGGCAGCTTCTTCATCCCCCAAGTGGAGTAGCCGATTTTCATGCCTGCTCCTCGCGGGTGGCGCGGACCTCGTTACCTACTAATGCCAATCTGATTTTTTTTCATACGATCACCGGAGTCCGGTCGGGCTTGTTCCGGTACTGTAGCGAAGGTGCCGTGCCACCGCCTCCACTGGTGCCGTCCAGATGGAATCCTGCCGCTCTCCGAGGTAATCAACCAGACTTTGGTGCACCTCGGGATCGATGTACAAGCCGTGCGTGCCTTCACCGACTCCGTGGATCATGTAGATGATCCAGCCGCCTGAGGCTACGGCGTCGTCGATTTCCAGTCGCAGGTGGTCGAAACTGCGGCCGTCGCCACTGAAATGCCCCAAGGCGTTCAAGTTGAGCGTTCCTGAATTGACGACTTGGTTGTTGAAGGGGCCGCGGCCAGCGACGAACAGTTCCTTGATCAGCGATTCGAGGCTGTGCAGGGTATCTCCCTCGCCGAGCTCGGTGTTGCAGCAGGTGTTGCCGAAGGAACGCTCCTCCCTGCCGTCGAGCGAAGACAGGATGGCGTTCGCGGCGCGCATTTCATCGGTCCACCTGCGGGGCGTGTACCGGCACAGGTCGTACTCGTCGGCCAGCCAGTCGTGGCCTTGGCTCTTGCGGCACGGGTGGAAGATGCTGTGATTGCCGAGCTCGTGGCCCTTGGCGGCCACATCGCGCCAAGCACCGGGGTTGTTCATCAGGCTGGTTATATTCGTATAGAACGTCGCTCTCAATCCATGGGCTTCCCAATCGGGTGCGACATCCTCGTAGTGACAGGGTAGCGCGTCGTCGTAGCTGATAGAGACCGCTCCCTGAATGCCTTCTGGCCAGGAAAATGCTGATTGATCAATCATTTTTCATGCGTGCTCCTCGCGGGCGGCGCGGACCTCGTCACCTACTAATGTCAATCTGATCTTTTCCATAGCTGTTGCTTCTCTTAGCGTGGAATCATTTCGTCATACGCTAGGAATTTCGGCATCAGAAGGCAAAAACCGGTCTTGTCGCTCGCGTATGCGTTGTCCGAGTTTCTTGGTGCCCAAGAAGATAGGCGAGTCGAGCACGGCAAAGTCGGCATACAGATCATGTGCTCCCTTCCCCACCATCCAAATCTGGCGGCTTCTCCATCCGGCGGTTTAGGGCATGGATAGGAATCCCCAAGAATTCGGCGGCCTTGGCTTCCGAAATCGCGCCTTCCGCCAGAGCGCGTACGCATAGGCGATAGAAACGTCTAGGCTCCTCACTTTCCATTGCATGAGGCTCTTTGTACGGTAGGCTGCGCCAGCCAAAACGGGAAAAGTCGTCGAAAAGCCGCCGGGACAGAGTCTGGTTAAAAATGCCGAGATCTCTGCAGCGATACGTAAGGGCCTGTACGCTTACGCCGAATATTTGCTTGAGTTCAAAGAGTTCGCTCCAGCCCATAGACGTGCGGTGTTTGCCGATTTCGGCCCGGAGTGTTTCCGCGGGCATGAGGAATGCTCCGGTAAATCGGTGAGCGGCCTTCTCCTTGTTGACCTTCGGGGCGACTTCCAACACCATGTGTCCGAGCTCATGTACCATCGTGAAGCGCTGCTGTTCTCCCCAATCTTTTCGATCCACGACGATCACGGGTACGGTATTGTTGCCCCCGTGTCCACGGCGTACACGCGCTACCAACCCGTCAATATTAGTGAGATCTATTGAGAGAATCTTGATCCCGCGCCCCTCCAGAAACTCGACCAAGTGCGGGATGGGATCAAGACCTAGCCCCCAATGGGTACGGAGACCACGTGCCGCGTGCTCAGCCTCCAAGGGATCGCCGACCACAGAATAGGGAGCTTGACGGGGCATGTCCCACGCTACACTCGGCAGACCAAGGAGTTCCTCGATCGTCAGATAGCGTTCCAACAAGTGGAGAATCTTGGCCTTGACTCGGGCTTCCTCTTTCTTGCTCGTGAGTTTCTTTGTGTTAAACTCGACCTCCTTGAAAACCATGTCTTGGCCTCCGACCAGATAGTCTACGGACATGCCGAGAGCATCAGCGAGCACCATGAGAACTCCCGAGTCTGGCGTCGACTCATTGCGCTCATACTTGCTGATAGCCTGCGCCGTTACCCGATTTCCAATTCTGGTTGCTAAACTACGAAGAGATAGACCAGAGGCAGCACGAGCAACCTTAAGTCGTTTGCCTATCATATATTTATCCTTCTTTTTGAGGGGGTTGACAAAACTACATAAAATCGTGATTTTGTCAAATTCTGAGGTTGATCCCATGCTAGGGATCCTCCTCTCAGCACTTGAGACTGCTGAGAGATGCCCATAATCTCGATAGTATGGACGAGTGGGATGAGTTTTTCTTCTTGGTGAATCTACCGACGTCTACTGCATCTCACGAGTCAGCTAATAAGAATAGGATGGATGCAGGCATGATTTTTGTGGAATGGTGTGATAATCAGTGTACCGACCTTGAAAGCAAGCAGTTATGGAGACTGACTGAACGCCCTGGGGGTCGTACAGCGATTGCAGATCGGTTCCCCGATTTGATTCGTTCGCATTATGACAACCTAGAACGGATATCTGAAGACATTCGCGATCTTGGTTATCCAAGTGCTGCCGCTCTCTTAGCGGAAAGATTGCCGCGGTCAAAGCGCGCCCGATCCGGCGAACTCGGCGAGATATTGGCTACCGAGCTTGTCGAAGAAAAAATGGACTTTATCGTTCCGGTTCGACGTCTTCGCTACAAGGACGGTAGAGAGATGGCCTTGCGGGGTGATGATTTCATCGGCATCCGTATCGATGAATCTGGAAACCTCGATCTTCTGAAAGGTGAGGCGAAGAGTCGGGCAGCTCTTGCAGAGCCGGTCATAGTCGAAGCGAGGAGGGCCTTATGTAGGAACAGTGGCAGACCAACAGCTACATCGCTCCTATTTATCGCGGATCGGCTTATGGAGAATGAAAGCGAGGAATCTGCTCTCGGTCGGATGATCCGCAATGAAGTCGTTGCTCACGCTGTACCGCCGGCTCGCATCGATCATGCGTTGTTCACCATGTCGGGTAACGCAATGCCTCAGGCGCTGATCAAAGATTTTCAAAGTGTTGATGGGGCCCATACTCATACCGTGATCCATCTGAGAATTGAGGATCACCAAGATTTCATAAGAATATCATACGAAGGAGCACTTACTCTTGGAGACAATTGAAGAGTTGACGATTTTTCTGCAGAGAGCGACTGCGGAGGGCTATCGGGGACGCTTGCAAGCACGTGGCCAAGCACGAGCGCTCATCCGGCAGGATGGAGTGCTCCCAATCGGTTCCCCAGCCTTCGGCGAGACCATTGATACGGATCTCGCGGAGTATGGTTTTTCGCTACTTCGTGCATCATTGGCGTTGCGGGAAGCTGGTGGCGATTCAGAGGTCTGGCGGCGAGGCTTTGTGCGGGCGGGTAATGTCTTTGAAGCACTCGTACAGAATGATGCTCCCGAAGTAGTCTCTCGCGGTTTTTTTCGCGTTGTAGGTGCCGCTTCCTATCATCTTGCCGGTTACTCCGCATTGGCGTTTTCACTGATCTCTCAGGGACCGACGGACCGTAATCTCGCGCCAGCGGAGGAGGCACTTGTTTCCCTCATTACCCGCGATCTTGCTGCTTTGGGAGCACGTACAAGGGCATGGCTCCAAGATCCCGCTCATAGTGATGAGGCCATTACACTCGCAATTTCATCGGAGGAAATTGATCCCGACGATGTCATCATGCTCGTCGTCACCTCGACGATATTTCGGGCATTCGCGTTTTTTGAATTCGCCCTCCAAACAGGTGCCGGTCGTAGCTTGTGATTATCTCAGTCCAACCGGACAAAGTCGCATGAGTTCCAGAGAGGAATAGAGATGATCGGCGATGCCGGCGGCCATCGCCGGACTCCTGTGTTGCCATCGGCCTTCTTGCGTCGGCTGTCGCAAGGACCGATGCGGATGATGAAAATTGTAGCGCACCGCACCAATCCAACTGAGGGCATCATGCCGATCCGTCCGACGCGAAAAGTGCAGGGTTTTGCGCCCCTTTCGTGCGTTGCGCATCCGATCGGTCAGGTTGAACCGCTCAATGGCGCTGGTGTTGGCTTTCGTCCAGCCCAAATCGGCTACGACTTGGGCCAATTTGCCCTTGCCAAAGATCGGTCGGACTTCCATCTGTTGGATCCGCCCCCCTTGCCGATGTTTGACAATCTGGGCATACACCAGCGCTTGGGGGATCCGCACCACCGGGGCCGGGGGTCGGCCGCGGGGGCCTCGACGCGGCACGGGATAGGCCCGACCAAAGGTAGCTACAATCGCTTCGCGATAGGTCGGTTCGCCATCGGTAAACAGCGCCGGCAGCCCCGCCTTGGCAGCCAGCCGCTCGGCCGCGTCGGCCACCACTTGGTGAATCGTGCGGGTCGTACGGCGTCCAGGCACCAGCGATACCAGCAGTTTGCTCTGCGGATCCAAGCTGTTGGCATCCCAATAATCCCCCCGTTCACTCGGATCGTCCATCGGCGTCATGTGCCGTTGTTTTTTGGCCACATACGACCATTTCTCATCAAACTGGAGGGCCGCTGGATGCACGTTACGAACCAGCCGATCATGCAGTTGATAGCTGATCCGGCCCCCCACGCGCAGCAGACGACCAACCGCATCCTTGGATACCCCCACCAAGCGCGCCGTGGCATTCAAGCCACAGGCACTATCCAGATGCTCCATCACCGACACGGCTTGCGCCTCGCTGATCTTGCAGTTAAACAACGCCGTGCCTTTGCGCTCGCTAAATTCCTCGCCGCAGCACCGACAGCGCAGATAGCGAATCCGATCCGCCCCATAGATCTTGCGCACCCGCAGGTTGGCTTGGCCGCGTTGGCCGTAGGTCTTGCATTGGGTATTGAGACAGCACAAATTCTCCAACGCTGGTCTTGGCTCTTGCATCTTTATCCCTCCTTGCTTGGCGGTTTGGAGAGATAAATAAAGAGCACAAGGCCAGCACTAGACCTAACTGGTCTGAGATAATCTCACGTTACGACCTCATCTTCTAGGGATGCGGATTGAAAAAGGGGGATAGCAAATTTCATGGGTAACAGTTTTGTCGGTTCACATAAACCGTTTTCTCGCATAAACTTTTCAGCACGATCCATCAGCTTCTGCTGATTTTCCCATCGTGTATATTTCAGCTTGTCTTCAACAATACCCATGCCCTGTTCAAGAGATCCTGAAATAAAACGAGCGATAAATGCACCAAATTTATTACCGCTTTCAATCGCTTGGCCTGATGTTTTGGCTAACTCCTGTGCTGCTTTGGCTGTTTCCTTGATAGCTTCAGTCTCTTCAGACATCAATAACTCCTTTATTTCTTAAGCTACCTGTTCCGTCTACTCGGTTAAATCACATCATATAACGTTGTGCGGGTTGATGAACTCCGAAGGGATGACCTATTAGGACCAAGCGGCGAAGGCCACGCAGCATTAACCTGCTGTTAAGCGATGGCTACGTCAAATATCCTCAATGACGTCTGGCTCAGGCATCTGTGCAAATTGGACGGCCTTGATCGTCGTAGCCCCTTCGAGCAAGGCTCGAGCCAGACGGTGACCGCCGTCCATCAGACGACCATTCTCGTTTATAACAACGGGAAATTCGGTGTTAGCCTCGTTGATCCGTTTGCAGTGAGCGGCCACCTCTCGGATGGTCGGCGTATGACCCGTGCTAAACCAGCAGTCCTGGTCCAGTTCCTGAAAACTCTCCACCTCGGCTTCAAATTCAGGTAGTTCTTGGGCTAGCTCCCATAGTCGATCCGTGTACCAGATGTACCGCTTGCCCTTGATTTCCGTCGAGTGGGTTTGTCGTCTACGCCTCTGCAATGCTTCTCTCCTTTTGGCTTGCGCTTAACGAACAAGCACCCCGATGTGGCCACGCTCACTACTGGACTAACACCGTGCGAAGCACCCCGGCATCCGAACAGAATCGGCACGGTCATATGGGCTTGAGAGGGGCTGGGTTGCGCTCGGGATGCGTAGTTAAGCGTTGGTGGGCCGGCTTCATCTAGCCGACTCGGGACTTAACGTCCTTTGCGAGGCGACCTCTTGGTGTGACCGCAGTTTTTGTGTTATCAGCCAGTGTCTGGTAGTCCCTGCTCTTTCTGAAGGAGTACTCTACAAACAAGACCTGTGTCTTCTCTTGCTTGAACGCCCTTCCTATTGCACCAGTCACAGAGCCGACAATGAAGCTGAACTTGATTCCGGGGATGTAGAAGACATGGCTATGATGCCCCGGATACTTCTTATGCGTAGGAAAGGCCATGATGGGGATGGTGTCTTCATCGCCATCTACATAAACAACGAGATAAATCTTGGACGGAGAACCTGTCTCTCCCAAGAGGAATCTCCGTAGCTCCTCCTGGTACTTCCCTCCTAGGGAACCTCGTGTCTTGCCTATGGAGTCAGGCCACTTGCCCGCAGATGCACGCCAGATGACGCTTGCGCCGAAGTAGAGATATACGTCAGAGTTCAGATCGGCGTTGTTGCATGAAAGCTGTGTTCGGGTCTTGAAATGAGTCAGGCTCTTCGGTTAGATTGGTTCGTGGTTTCCAGCAAGAAACACGTTCCTTTCTTCCCAAAGAGCCTGTGATGAGCAAAGTATCTGGCAGTTCGCCCTCGGTCAAGTCGCAACCGGTGTATCGGGTTAAGAATTGGTCGTCGTATAATCGGGCGTTGGTGGCTCGTGGTAGCCTGACGGTGTGGCTGGACGATGGTCTGTGGAAGCAATGGTATGCTCAGGGGCCATCGCAACGGGGTGCTCAGTTTGTCTATTCGGATCCAGCGATTGAATGGATGTTGACGATGCGGGTGTTGCTTGGGTTGCCGTTGCGCCAGACGCAGGGGTTTATCCAATCGCTGTTGGACTTGATGGGGTTGGCCTTGGCCGTGCCGGACTACTCGACCTTGTCGCGTCGCCAAGGGGCCTTGGCGGTGGAGTTGCCGAAAAAGCAGCCCGATAGCCCGGCTAGCCCGATGCACTTGGTAGTGGATTCGACGGGTTTGAAAGTCTATGGCGAGGGCGAGAGGAAAGTCCGTCAACACGGCTGGACCAAACGGCGCACGTGGCGCAAACTGCATGTGGGGGTCAACGAGGCCACCGGCGAGGTGGTCGCGCAGACGTTGACGTCCCATCGGATCGATGATGCCTCGCAGGTGGCCCCTCTGTTGACCCAAGTCGACGAGGCGGTGGAGGCGGTAGGCGGCGATGGGGCCTATGACAAACAGAAGGTGTTCGACGCCTTGGCCACGCGGAGTGATCCCTCGATTCGGCCGATCATCGCACTGCGCAAAGACGCTACAATCCATCAGCATGGTAATTGTAAGGTCCCCCCGTTGGCGCGCGATGAAATCCTGCGGGCCATACGACGAAAGGGACGCAAGGAGTGGAAACAGGCCAGTGGCTATCATCGACGCTCGTTGGCCGAAACGCAAATCTATCGCTATAAGCACCTCATCGGCGACAAGCTGAAGGCGCGTAGCTGGATCAACCAACAGGTCGAAAGTCGCCTCGGCTGTGCCCTCCTCAATCGAATGATCCATGTGGGCAAACCCCAGTCGTATCGAGTAGAAAAAATCAACTGAACAAAAAACAACATTCGACAATGATGCCCCAGATATGATTCATGCAACAACGCCCCTTCCGACATAAACTTCGCCGTCTTTAGTAAAGCGGCATTCTAGCTTTTCACCGTCTTTCAGCAGCCCAACATCAATGAGGTTTGATAAAGTTATGCGCTTCTTAGCCATAGAAAGTCTTCCTGATGTTTACTCCAAACAAACGCCCAGTCATAGCTGCTAATAAAAAGTTATGCGTCGTCAAATGCAACCACTGCGGGCGCAATTTTGTAGGGCGATAGCGCGGAGCTGTACCGCGTCCCAATCTCAATTTTGCGAATGATCGTCCTCTTCTCGCTTGGGAGCGGGGTCTATCTGCGGGCCGTCCTCGGCATCGCGCATGGCGTCGCGGGCGGCGTGGAAGCGGCGGATGCGCTCGACGAAGGCGATGATCCTACGCTTCGTCGTGGATGACCTCAGTGATGCGGGCGTTGAGCAACTTCCATCGCTGGCCGACTCGTTCGAGATCGCCCTCCATTACAATAGGTTCCCTAGCTTGGTGGGCCTGAACGGCCCGTCCGTAGTCGGAGTGTTGTAGGACGGCGGTGACGGATTGGTTTTGGCCATCTATATACGCTTGCAGCGCAATCGTTCCGTCGGCTTCCGATTCGTCGCGCTTCATTCGCTGCACAAAACCAAATAGACGCACATTGGGTTCTGGCTCTCGTGCCCGCAGCAACCGCGCAGCCTCGCGCAGGATAGGCGCATCGCCCTCGGTGAATTGGACGGTATCTCGTACGGTATGCGTCGGGCGGGTTTGCGCCCAAACTACACTGATGTCCAGGGTTGGAAAGGGGCCGATGAGTTTGACGAGAGACTCGCACAAGTTGGCACTAACGCCATTGCCTACCGAGCCGAGAAAGAACCCCATATCCCCCCTAGTAGCGCTCTCGGTGGCCTCATGCGTCGTCCGCAATGCACCGACGAGGCGCTTGGTCACTTTCCGCTCTATCGGGTCGTCGTCCGAGGGCCAATTAGCGGAGAGAGATGCCTGCATTGGCGGGGGCACTACCGGGGACAACAGCGCCACGACAAAGCTACCCTGTTCGGTTTGTCCCAAGCGCACCCGATCTAAGTAGTCACTGGCCTCTTTGTTTGCGCCAGGGCGATAGATAGGGCGCGGATCCTTAAGCGAGCAGGCCGCGGCGAGCAGCAGGTCGCGTGCTCCGTCCATAAGGTTGACGCCGTCATTTACTGACACAGTGCCTGCGCGGTCGCCCTCGGTAGCTCGCACCCGGATCACGTCGCGGTCGGCGGTGACCAAGTCGCGGTATAGTGCGAGTTCATCCCTTTCCGCGGCAGCGGTGAAGATCTCAATGAGGCGCGATACGACGTTGGCGTAGTCGCCGAGGCTCTGCGTTCGGGGCAGGATAATCTCTGGCAGGCCGGTTGCCTGATATACGTCAGAGTGATCGCCAAAGGCTTCTATTTTCTTCCAGCCAGCGGCGCGGGCGTAGGCCGATAGGGCAGCGGGGGAAACGGCCAGTAAGGCTTCTTTGTCGCGGATGTGGACTTTCATTGGAGCTTTCCTCCCCTCGATTGTTCCATCAAACGGCGGAGACTATCGACGTTGAACAGATTCTCGGTCGGAATTGGCACGGTGACCGATGACTGGTTTGTCGTCTCCTGAAATCCTCTCAGATTCAGCCAATAGGCTCGATGTCTCAGGATGAGTTCAGCGGTAGTGATCGTCATCCACTGAGCTTCATCGTTCGGCAAGTCCAGCACCATGAGTATTCGCGGCGTCTGCGTCTCGCCCCGCAGTAAGTCGTAATTGCGACGATTAAGTGGGAAGCGAAAATAACCGTCATGGGACTGGCCAAGATTGATTGTCGCCTTCAACTGAAGCTCAAGGGCTGGTCGCTCCGCCCCGCCAGCTTGGATTCGCAGATCGACGCCGTCTCGATCAAAGTCATAGTTGGCCGTGAGATAGCCAGCGCGGGCGGCAACAGCCTGTGCATAGACCCGAGATAAGGCTTCTTCTTGGTCGGGAACCGTCAGTAATAGGTCAGGCATAGGGCGGTCTCACGGCGGCCTATAGTGAAAATGTGGCCATTCCGATGGACTTTCTCAAGGGTTGCCCGTTTGCAAAAGCTGGAGCAGAAGGCGGTAACTACGAGCTCAATTTTGCGAGTGATCATCCTCTTCGCGCTTGGGAGCGGAGCCTATCTGCGGGCCGTCCTCGGCATCGCGCAGGGCGTTGCGGGCGTCGTGGAAGCGGCGGATGCGCCGCACGAAAATGAAGATCAGGCCCGCCAGTGCTACGTAGAGCAAGTACTGATAGATCGGCTCAGTCCAGCCCAGCACTACAGGCCAGAGGCTGGCGATGCAGAGCAAAATAAAAATATCTTCGATCAGCTTGTGCCTTTTTTCGCGCTTCTCTTCTGGTTCAGACATCATCGGACAGGGCCTTGTAAATGGCGTAGTTTCTGAGGACTAGCTTGACGTAGAGGCGGGTTTCCTTGAAGGGAATGCGCTCGACGAAAGCGTCTGGATCTTCGGAGGGAAAGGTCTTGAGCCACCGGCGGGCGTTGTGCGGGCCGGCGTTGTACGCGGCCAAGCCCAGTTCAAAGCCCAAGTCCGCGCCCGCGTCGTTCGTGAATTGGCGCATTTGGTCGCCGAGAAAGTAACTGCCCAAGCGGATGGAGACGGCCGGGTCGAAGAGCGCGCGCAACTCAAAGGGTTTCACCTCCAACCTCCGCGCGAGGTTGAGGCCGGTATGGGGCATGATTTGCATCAGGCCCCTGGCACCCGCCCGCGATACCGCTTTTTCGTTGAATGTACTCTCCTGGCGAATTACCGACAGGACCAGATAGGGGTCGATTTGAGCCTCGGCCGCGGCTGCCGCAATCTCTTCCCAGTAGTAAGTCGGGTAGATGCGCGACAATTCCTCTGGGTCTTGCCCGTCGAATAGGCGCAGCGATAGTCGCATAGCTTGGTCGCGAATGCCGAGCGCCTCGTAGTAGTCGCGGATGGCCTTTAGCGCAGTCTTGTGACCCTTGTAGTCGCGGACGGCTTGTTCCATCTCGGCTACCGACCAGTCCCTTAGCCCCAATTGGTTCAACAAGCCAGCGCGTTCGAGGTGTGCCCTGTGCGCTAGCGCGGGGACATCGTCTTGGCGGGGGTTGTCTGTGGGTCGCTTCTTGAGCTGGACCTGTTCTTTATGGCCCAACAGGACGGCGCGGGCCGAGTAGTAAGAGCGGGGAAATCCGGCGGCGGCGCGGCGATAGAACGCGGTGGCGTCCTGTGTCTGGCCCAGCCGATCTGCACTTTTCCCAGCCCAATACAGGGATTGGTCGATGATGTGGGGCTGGCGCGCCTGCTGACTCGCGCGTTCAAAAGCGGCGCGGGCTTCGGAGTATTGCTCTTGGCAATAGAGCGCGAAGCCAGCGCTCCAACGCGCTTCGTCGCCGTAATCGGTCTGCGGGTAGTGTTCGGCTAGGCGGCCATAAAGCGTTGCGGCGCGGGCGAACTGGCTTTTGCGCTCGGCGGCTTTGGCGGCCTGCCACAGGGCGTCGTCGGCCAAGTCGTGCTGGGGGTAGCGCTTGGCAAAGCTCGCATAGGCTGCAATGGCCTTGTCTTCGCGGTTTCTGCGGACTGAGAGACTGGCGATGCGATACAGGGCCGCTGGGCTGCCGTAGCGCTCGTGAACCGTGCGAAAAACCTGCTCGGCCTTGGTGTAGTGCCCCGCAGATTGGTGGGCCCGGCCGAGCATGTAATGTGCTTTGGAGGCGCGCTGGTCGTCGCTGTGCGTGCGGACGAAGTGTCGAAAGCTCTTGATGGCTTGGTTGTACTGCTTGTGGCTGTAATAGGTGTGGGCCTTGGCATAAGCCGTGCGGGCGTCGAGCTTCTTGGGCAGATGCGACAGGCTATTGCGGGCGTGCTTGGAACGGGGATGGTTCTCCAGCAGGTCTAAACGCCACTTTTGTGCCCGCGCTGAGTTGTGCTTTTGGCTGGTGGTTGCGAGCAAGTAGAGCACCCGCGCTGGATCGGAGTCTTGCGGGAGCTGCTCCTCGTACAGGGCGAGGGCCTTGGCGGGTTGGCCGGCGGTCTGGTAGAGGGAGGCCAAGCGCAGGCGGGCTGGGCTGCGGAGGATCGGGTTGGTCGAGGTAGTCAGAAAGTTTTCGTACTCGGCGATGGCTTCATGCGTCTGGCCCATGTCCTCTAGGGAGCGGGCCATCCAGAAGCGGCGGTAGTCGTCCAAGGCCGGTAGGTCGAGGTCGCGCAAACGATCGTACGCGCGGCTTGGCTCTTTGAGCATGCGCTCGCAAAACGCCCGTTGGAACTCGAGGTGTGCTTGAGCGGTCGGCTCGTGTTGGATCGTGTCTAACGCGGTGAGTTGGGGATAGGCGAGATCGCAGCGGTCTTCGGCGATCAGCACGGCGATTGGGCTAGGCGGCTCCGGCGTGAGAACCTCGGGAGGCGGCTCGGGGGGAGGCTCAGTGGGGGCCGAAAAGTAGAAATAGACTCCTGGTAGCAGGACCAGCAGAATCAGGGTTAGCGTTGTCCAAGCCCATTTGGCTTTGTCGGTCATTGGTATTGAAAAGGTTTAAAGTGGATCGCTATTAGACGCGCCAGCGGCGCATCGCGCTCTCAAAAATACAACGGCCTAGCGTTAGGGGCCAAGCGAAAAATCGCCGTGCGATAGCGCGGCAAATAGGGCCAAGCACCCAGCGAATGGCCACTAGCGGCGCATCTTAGGACGTTAGGCGTCGTGCTTCAGCGGCGTTTGGGTGCGTAGAGGTGCGTGCTCTGGCCGCGGTGGCTTTCGGCCGCTTCCATGAGGGTTTCGGAGAGCGTGGGATGGGGGTGGATCGAAAGCTGGACATCTGCTGCGAGCGCGGCCATTTCCACGGCCAGGACGCCCTCGGCGATCAGCTCGCCCGCGCCGCTGCCGGCAATGCCCACGCCTAGGATGCGGTCGGTCTGGGGATCGATGAGTAGCTTGGTGAGGCCGTCATTTGCGCCTTGAGTCATGGCACGGCCAGAAGCCGACCAGGGAAAACGCGCGACTTCAACCGAGCGGCCCTGCTGTTTGGCCTCTTCCTCAGTAAGGCCGCACCAAGCGATTTCCGGGTCGGTATAGACGACGTTGGGAATGGCTTGGGGTGCAAAGACCTGTTTTTCGTGTCCAGCCACGACCTCGGCTGCTAGGCTTCCTTGGTGGGCGGCCGTATGGGCGAGGGCCGCGCCTACGAGGTCGCCAATGGCGAAAATCGAAGACTCGGCCGTGCGCAGTTGGTCATCGACCTGGACGTAGCCGTGCCCGTCGAGGCCGACGGCGGTGTGTTCCAAACCCAAGTCTTCGCTATTGGGGACCCGGCCAACGGCGAGCAGGATTTTGGCATAAGTCTTGGAAAAGCTCTGGCCGTCGCTGTTCTGTAACTGTACCGCTAAGCCATCGTCGCTCTCGGCGAGTGCGGTCACTTGGGTGTTGAGCATGATCTCGTCGAAGCGCTCGGCGGCCGTGTTGTGCAGGGGTTTGACCAAGTCGCGGTCGGCCGGGGGAATCAGCCCGGGGAGCATTTCGACGACCGAAACCTGGGTTCCCAACGCCGCGTACACCTGCCCTAGTTCCATGCCGATGATGCCGCCGCCGACGACGAGCATGGAAGCGGGTATGTCGGGGAGTGCGACGGCTGCGGTCGAATCCATGATGCAATCGCTCGGCTGGTCAAAGAGCGCGGGCACGGCTGGGCGCGACCCACTGGCGAGGATGGCGTGTTCAAACTGCAATGCGTCTTGACTGCCGTCGGCTTTGTCGATTTGCAAGGTGTGGGGATCGACAAAGCGGGCGCGTCCCTGCACGTAGGTCAGCTTGCGCGCCCTGACGAGTTGACCTAGGCCCTGCGTCATCTTGGCGACGACCTCATCCTTCCAATTCCGCAACTTGTCGAGGTCAATCTCGGGCGCGGCGAATTGGATGCCCCAGTGCTCGGCTTCTCTCGCTTCGTAGAGAAGCTTGGAAATGTGCAGGAGGGACTTGGAGGGGATGCAGCCTCGGTAGAGGCAAACGCCGCCTGGATGGGCTTCGGGATCGATCAATGCGACGTCCAACCCCAAGTCCGCGGCCTTAAAGGCGGCGACGTAGCCGCCCGGACCACCGCCGATGACCGCTAGCTGGGCTTTGTCCATAGCTGCCTCAGCCTTCCAAGAGCGCGATAAAGGGGTCTTCCAATGCCGTGCAGATCCAGCGGAGGAAGCGCGCGCCATCGGCCCCGTCGATCAGGCGATGGTCGTAGGACAGCGACAGGGGCAGGAAGGTGCGCGGCTGGAACTGGCCGTCGATATACGCGGGTTCGACTTGCGAGCGCGCCACTCCGAGGATTGCCACTTCGGGCGGGTTGACAATGGGTGTAAAGGCGGTGCCGCCCATGGTGCCGACATTGCTGAGGGTCATGGATCCGCCCTGCATGTCGGCCGGTCCGATTTTGCGCTCGCGCGTCTTTTGCGCTAGCTCGCTGAGCTCGACCGCTAGCTCGATGATGCTCTTTTGGTCCACGTCGCGCACCACTGGCACGAGCAGGCCGTGGGGGGTATCGACGGCAATGCCGATGTGGAAGTAGCGTTTGTACACGACTTCCCGCTGGGCTATGTCGATGCTGGCGTTGAACTGCGGGAAGACCTTGAGGGCGATGCCGAGTATTTTGATGAGGATTGCGGTTGGCGTCAGCTTGCCGCCGGCTGCTTCGGCCTTTTTGCCGTATTCTGCGCGCCACTTTTCCAAGCTGGTGATGTCGGCCTTGTCGAATTGGGTGACCTGCGGGATGGTGGCCCAAGCCTGCGCTAGGCGCTCGGCGGTTATCTCGCGCACCTTGGTCATGGACTGGCGCTCGACAGCGCCCCACTGGCTGAAGTCGGGCAGCGGTGCGGATGCGATTGGGGCTGCAACCCCCGCTGCGTGCAGCTTTTTTGAGTGCGCTTTGACGTCGTCAATTGAGATTCGGTCGCCTGGGCCTGTGCCTTGGACCTGCGCAATATCGACGCCAATCTCGCGGGCTAGGCGGCGCGTCGATGGTGCGGCTGGGACGGGGCCGTCTGTAGATGCAGCTATGGGCGCGAGAGGGACTTCTTCGACGACCGGGATGGCCTTTTGTTCTTGTGGGATTGGGGTAGGGGCTGGTTCCTCTACCGGTGCAGGCGCAGGAGCTGGTTCCTCGGCGGCTGGGGGCGTTTCCTCTGCGGCCGAGGCTTCGCCCTCGCCCGTCTCGACTTCGAGGATGGGCTGCCCGACGGCGATGGTGTCGCCCTGTTGGATGAGAATTCCGGTAACGGTGCCGTCTATGGAGGAGGGCACCTCAATGACGGCCTTGTCGGTTTCAAGCTCGATGACGGTCTGGTCTTCGGCGAGGCGATCACCGACATCGACAAGGATGCGGATCACATCGCCACTTTCGATGTTTTCTCCCAAGTCGGGCAGAGCAAATTGTACGGGCATAGGGTGATCTAAACTCACAGGTAAATGGGATTGGGTCTTGCCGGATCAATCTCTAGGTCTTGCATGGCTTGGGCGACTGCGTCGCATTCGATTTGCCCCTCGCGCGCCAGCGCGCTTAAGGCCCCCAAGGCTATGAAGCGGTAATCAACCTCAAAGTGGTCGCGCAGGGCCTCGCGGGTCTCGCTGCGGCCGAAGCCATCGGTGCCGAGAGAGACGGGCGGGTTGGGAAACCAGCGGGCAATGGATTCCGGGAGGGCCTTGACGTAGTCCGAGGCCATGACGTACACGCCGCGTTCTTTGGCTAGGGATTGTTCGATGTAGCTGAGACGGGGTTTTTCGCCGGGATGCAGGCGGTTCCAACGCTCGGCATCGAGGGCGTCGCGGTGCAGAGCCTTGTAGCTGGTGATGCTCCAGACATCTGCGCTGACTTGGTATTTTTCTTCGAGGAGGCTCTGCGCTTTGAGGGCGCTGTTGATGATTGCGCCGCTGCCGAAGAGGTGAGCCTTGAGGCGGGCGCGTTTCTTGGCCGAGGGCTTGAACTTGTACATGCCCTTGAGAATGCCTTCTTCGACTCCGTCGGGCATCTCCGGCATGGCATAGATGTCGTTTTCGACTGTTAGGTAGTAGAACACGTCCTCCTGCTCGACGTACATGCGGCGGATGCCCTCGCGGATGATGACGGCAATCTCGTAGCCGAAAGCGGGATCGTAGGCTTCGAGATTGGGCACGGGATAGGCCAAGAGGTGGCTGTGCCCGTCCTCGTGTTGCAGCCCTTCGCCGTTGAGCGTGGTGCGCCCAGCCGTGCCGCCGACCATGAAGCCCTTGACCCGCATGTCGCCCGCTAGCCAGACTAAATCGCCGATCCGCTGCATCCCGAACATCGAGTAGTAGATGAAGAAGGGGATGGTGTTGATGCCGTGAGTAGCATAGGCCGAGCCGGCCGCGATAAAGGAGGACATAGAGCCGGCCTCGGTGATGCCCTCTTCGAGTATCTGGCCGTCTTTGGCCTCTTTGTAGTAGGTGATGACGTCTTTGTCAACCGGCTCGTATAACTGGCCTAGGCTCGAATAGATCCCGAACTGACGGAAGAGCGGCTCCATGCCGAAAGTGCGCGATTCGTCGGGGACGATAGGGACGACTAAATTGCCGATTTGCTTGTCTTGCATGAGCTTGCGCATGACTGCGACAAAGGCCATCGTCGTGGCAAACTCGCGCTTGCCCGAGCTCTTTTTGAATTCGTCCCACAGCGTTTCCGGCGGCATGGTCAGCGGGGGAGCCATTACCTGCCGCTGGGGCACGTAGCCGCCGAGGCTTTCCCGCCGCTGGCGGATGTACTGGATTTCCGGGCTGTCGTCCGGGGGCCGGTAGAACGGCGTCTCCGCGACCTCGTCGTCCGAGATGGGAATGCCGAAGCGGGTGCGGAAAAGGCGGATCTCGTCCTCGTTGAGCTTTTTTTGCTGATGGGTAATGTTCTTGCCCTCGCCAGCCTCGCCCATGCCGTAGCCCTTAATGGTCTTGGCGAGGATGACGGTGGGCGCACTTTTTTGGGCGATGGCTTGCTGGTAGGCGGCATAGACCTTTTCTGGGTCGTGGCCGCCGCGCCGCATTTTCTGGAGTTGTTCGTCCGAGTGGTGCTCGACCATTGCGGCTAGTTTCGGGTCGGTGCCGAAGAAGTCGTGGCGGATGTAGCTGCCGTCGGAGACCGAGTACTTCTGGTACTGGCCATCGACGACCTCGTTCATGCGCTGGGCTAAGCTGCCGTCGGTGTCCTGTTCCAAGAGCGGATCCCAGTCGTCGCCCCAGATCACCTTGACGACGTTCCAACCGGCACCGCGGAAGACCGCTTCGAGTTCTTGTATTATCTTTCCATTGCCGCGCACGGGGCCGTCGAGGCGCTGGAGGTTGCAGTTGACGACCCAGATGAGGTTGTTGAGTTGTTCGCGCGCAGCGAGGGTGAGCGCGCCCAAGCTCTCGGGCTCGTCGCATTCGCCGTCGCCCAAAAAGGCCCACACCTTGCTGTCGTCAACGGGCTTGAGGCCGCGGTTTTCGAGGTAGCGGTTGAAGCGAGCCTGATAGATCGAAAGGATTGGCCCCAAGCCCATAGACACGGTCGGGAACTGCCAAAAGTCCGGCATCAGCCAGGGGTGTGGATAGGAGGCGAGGCCACCGCCTTCTTGCAACTCGCGGCGGAAATTTTCCAACTGATGCTCGTTGAGGCGCCCTTCGAGAAAGGCGCGGGCGTAGATGCCGGGGGAGGCGTGTCCTTGGAAGTATATCTGGTCGCCGGGATGGCCGTTGCTGGGGGCGCGGAAAAAGTGGTTGTAGCCGACCTCGTAGAGAGTGGCCGAAGAGGCGTAGGTCGAGATGTGGCCGCCGAGGTTGGAGTTATCGTGATTGGCGCGCACGACCATGGCCATGGCGTTCCAGCGCACGATGCTTTTGATCCGTCGCTCAATCTCGCGGCTGCCCGGATAGGGTGGCTGCTGATCGCGGGGAATGGTGTTGATGTAGGGCGTATTGACGCTGAAGGGCGTGCCGACGCCGGCTTCTGCGGCGTGGGTTTGGAGCTGTTGTAGGAGCTTGAGGACCTGCGCGGGCGTCCTATGGGCCAGCACGTAATCGAGGGATTCGAGCCACTCGCTCAGTTCGGCTTGTAGTTCTTGGGCGTTGCTCATGGCTGAAACAATTCCTTTGCGTAGGCCGTCTTATAGGTCGAAAAAAGATAATAAGCACGTGTTTTCTTGGCAAAAAACCGTTTTGTTACAATCAGTTATAATAGTATAGTAGATATTGCCACTCGCGCTGACAGTCGGCGCAGAAAGAGAGGCTTTCGGTGCGTAGACACAGAACCGCCTATGTCTTTTTGCTGGCGTCGCTGCTTTTGCATCTCACCGCGCTTTACCTAGGAGATCACCTGTGGCGCGACGAGCTGGATGCGGAGACTTTCCGCGTGCGTCTGGCCCGCATCCCACCGCAGTTCAAGCCCCCCCGCCCGATCCCCCTGCCCCGCTTGGACGTAGAGGCGTTGAAAGTGGAGATGGAGTATCTGCGGGCTGACCGGCCGGCCGTGGATATCCGCGACCCCAATCTAGAAAGCGAGACGACCCCTCCCGAGCTAGAGGCTCCGACAGCCCCCTTGGCGTTGCGCGAGATAGCCGTTGGTGCGAAGGAAGAGGCACCAATTTTAGAGCGCGAGAAGATGATCTCGCCCTCGTCGTTGGGGTTGGCCGATAGCATGGGCGTCGCCTCAATGGATCTCTTGCGGATAGAGGACATGGCTCGGGCCAATAAGGATCACGCCGCCATCATCCCCAGTCGGGCGACCCGTCGCGACTTGGCTGGCTACGTAAATTTTACTCAGTTGTGCCTCTATGGGGCCAGTTCGGGGCGCGGTGCGCTCGATGCCCTGAGCCGCTACGTGCGCGACCATACCGATTTGTTGGCACAGGTTCGCGACAAGACCTACGAATATTTCCGGTCGGAGCAACTGCTCAAGGACCCCGTCCACTTCTTCTTCCAAGACACCACGTGTGTTTACCCTTACGACCCGAACGCCTTGACCAAGTTCAGTGCGGAGGAGAAGGAGCTTTTGGGCCGCTATCTGCGCGAGGGAGGGTTCCTGTTTATCGAGGGCGGCGGCCGCTATCTGCGCGAAATGAAAGACCATCTGCGCGAGATTTTAGGGTCTGAGGCGCGCTTGGCACCCATCCCGACCTCGCATCCGCTATATCACTCCTTTTACGAGTTCGGCGGCGGCTTCCCCGGAGAGGACAAATCGCGCATTGAGGATGTGGGGGAGAACCGCTCTTGGTATTATCCAACCAGCAATCGAGATGCTCTTTTGGCCGTGCAGGAAGCACAAGCGGCCACCACCTCTGGGGCCACCCCTGTGGGTGAAGGGTTGCCACCGCCAGAGGGGTTGTGGGGGGTTGAAATGAACGGTGAACTCGTGGCCGTGCTCAGCGACTTGATGTTGGGGGAGAATTGGCGGACTAGCTTCAACGTTGAAGACGAAGTCACGGAACCGACAACCTATGCGCTGATGGCGGGGACCAACGTCTTGGTCTATGCGCTGACGCGCAAAAGCGGCATCACGCCCCAACTGCCGCCGCCGACTTGGATGCCGGATCAAAGGCCCGTGGCTATGGTACAAGAGGCACCGCTAGCCATCGACATCGCCATTGCCGACGAGTTGCTGTTCGATGCGCTAGACGCTTGGCTGGCTTTGGTGTTGGCTCCCATCGGCAGCGAGATCACAGAGGATATCACAGTGCGCTTGGACGGCCGTTACTCGCTCGAATTGCTCAAGCGCGGCTACCAGGGATTGCTTTTTCACAATCTGCCCGCTGGCAAGCATTGGGTTGAGTTGAGCTATGGTGGGCAGACCCAACAGGTGGAGGTCGATCTGAAGGGGGGCAAGGTCACCACGCTGACGTTCGCGCTCAATCGCTTTGCCTTTGTGGTTCGGCTGCGGGTGCAGGAGCAGGAGGAACGGGCGGATTGGCCGCGCTGGTCTGCGGCCTTTGCCGACTTGGAGGTCGAGGAGGTTTACTTGGCCGCCGATCGCGATTGGTTGGAAGGCGGCCCGTGATAAGTTTTAGCCGAATACTAGCGCTAGCTCGATTCGCGCTGATGAGCGGCGCAGAAAGAGAGACTCCCGGTGCGTAGACACAGAACCGTCTATGTCTTTTTGCTGGCGTCGCTGCTTTTGCATCTCACTGCGCTTTACCTAGGAGATCACCTGTGGCGCGACGAGCTGGATGCGGAGGCCTTCCGCGTGCGTCTGGCCCGCATCCCGCCGCAGTTCAAGCCCCCCCGCCCGATCCCCCTGCCCCGCTTGGACGTAGAGGCGTTGAAAGTGGAGATGGAGTATCTGCGGGCTGACCGGCCGGCCGTGGATATCCGCGACCCCAATCTAGAAAGCGAGACGACCCCGCCCGAGCTAGAGGCTCCGACGGCTCCGTTGGCGCTGCGCGAGTTGGCCGTGGGTGCGAAGGAAGAGGCGCCAATTTTAGAGCGCGAGAAGATGATCTCGCCCTCGTCGTTGGGGTTGGCCGACAGCATGGGCGAAGCCTCGATGGATCTGTTGCGGATAGAGGACATGGCTCGGGCTAACAAGGATCACGCCGCCATCATCCCCAGTCGGGCGACCCGCCGCGACTTGTCGGGCTACGTGAACTTCACCCAGTTGCGCGTCTATGGGGCCAGCTCGGGTCGCGGTGCGCTCGACGCCCTGAGCCGCTACGTGCGCGACCACACTCAGCTGCTGGCGCAGGTGCGGGACAAGACCTATGAGCTCTTCCTGTCGGAGCAACTGCTCAAGGATCCCATCCACTTCCTCTTTGAAGACACCTTGTCCGCCTACGACCCGAACGTCCTGACCAAGTTCAGTGCGGAAGAGAAGGCGCTTTTGGGCCGCTATCTGCGCGAGGGAGGGTTCCTGTTTATCGATGGCACCAACCGCTATTTGCGCGAAATGAAGGACCACCTGCGCGAGATTTTGGGGTCTGAAGCACGCTTGGCACCCGTCCCGACCTCGCATCTGCTATATCATTCCTTTTACGAGTTCGGCGGCGGCTTCCCCGGAGAGGATCGGTCGCGCAGCAGGTACGAGGAGGGCAACCGCTCTTGGTATTATCCAACCAACAATCGAAATGATCTGTTGGCCATACAGCAAGAACAAGCACCCGTTGTATCCGGGACCGAATCCGAGCAGGAAGCCGAGGTATTGCATCCATCAGAGGGGCTGTGGGGCGTCGAGCTAGACGGCGAATTGGTGGCCGTGTTGAGCGACTTGGGGTTCGAAGGAAAGTGGCGGGCCAGCTTCAATACTGAAGGCGAAGCCTCGGGGATTTCGACCTATGCGCTGATGGCGGGGACCAACATCTTGGTCTATGCGCTGACGCGCAAAAGCGGCATTACACCCCAACTGCCGCCGCCGACTTGGATGCCGGATCAAAGGCCTGTAGCCATGGTACAAGAGGCACCGCTAGCTGTTGACGTCGCCATTGCCGACGAGTTGCTGTTCGATGATCTAGACGCATGGCTGGCTTTGGTGTTGGCTCCGATCGGCAGCGAGATTACAGAAGACATCACAGTGCGCTTGGACGGCCGCTACTCGCTCGAATTGCTCAAGCGCGGCTATCAGGGATTGATTTTCCACAATCTGTCCGCTGGCTCGCACTGGGTCGAACTGAGCTATGGCGGGCAGACCCAACAGGTGGAGGTCGATCTGAGGGGGGGCAAGGTCACCACGCTGACGTTCGCGCTCAATCGCTTTGCCTTTGTGGTTCGGCTGCGGGTGCAGGAGCAGGAGGAACGGGCAGATTGGCAGCGCTGGTCTGCGGCCTTTGCCGACTTGGAGGTCGAGGAGGTTTACTTGGCCGCAGATCGCGATTGGTTGGAAGGCGGCCCGTAAAACTGCTACATATCGCGCAAGAGCACGATAAACAATCCCATGTCTTCCTGTTCGTCACCGCCCTGCAAATCCACGCTGATCCCTGCGTTCAGCACCATGCCATCGCCGAGGCCAATGTCGAGATTCGGCTCTAAGCGGACGCTGAGGTCGCCCTCTAAGTCGGAGGTGTTGGACGCGATGAGCAAGTCGAGGTACGCGCTTAATTTTTCGTTGAATACCACTGCCGGTTCGAGCAGGAGGTTGCCTACTACGCCTTTGCCTTCGTAGGCATGGGTGTAGCCTTTTAGCGCGGCGACCTGTAGATGGCTGTTGAGGCGAAAGGCGGTGCCAACTCGCACGGTCTGCATGAGACCGACGGCCAAGCCGGGATTGTCGATGTCTCCGGCGGGCAGCACAACGTTAGCGGTTGCCGCGCGGTTGATGCCTAGTTGGTACTTGCTGCCGACTACGAGCGACGAAAAGTTGGAACTCCCGTCCTTGAAAAAGCCAAAGGTGAGATGCGCGCCCACTTCAACGCGAGCGTGAGGATTGAATTTGGCCATGGCCACGATATTGCTCACGTCCTTGAGCTCTTTGAACGTGGAGGGAGAGGTGCGGATGCCAATATCGACGCTAGTGTAGCCTAGGCCGCCCGGCAGGACGTAGTAGGGGTCGTAGCTAAGGGGAGCATGGATGGCAGGGGCCTCGGCCGCAAGCGCGACCACTTCTTCTGCTGGAGCGTCGTCTTCGGGTTGAGCATGGACGGCAGTGCCCACTAGCGCGAGCATGCCGATCAGTACGCAAAGCAGGTGCATGAGATCTCCTAAAATTGTGAGGGGTGTTCAAAAGCCGCAGCGCTTGCAGGCGCGGAAGAAAGGCTCGGCCATGGCGTAGGCACCGCGAAAGACCATGTCGCTGGTGAGGGGATGCACGCAGATCAGGCGCGCTCCGTTGTCGATGGCCTCGACCATGCCGTCTTCGATGTCTCGGGGATCTTCCATGGCGCCGTGACCGACGACGCGGCCGGTGTGGACGCCGCGCTCGGCCGCGGCGCGGAAGAGAGCATTGACTGCGTCGTTGACTTCGGGGAGGTCGCCCTCGCGCAAGATGGCGTCGAAGGGGCCGACAAACCCGCAGGCCTTGTTGCGCCCTTGGTCAGCCATTAGGTCGAGGACGCGGTCGCGGGTTTCGATGTCGATGATGTATTCCTTGGTCTCAAACTGGATCCAGCCTTGGGTCTCGGTCTCGGTGCCGCGCAGTTCGTGGGGAGTGAACATCATGGTTCGCTCGCCGTTGCGGACTGGATACCCGCCGCGGTCATCTGGGGTGGCTTGGCCGGGGACGGGGAAGTTGATGGCGCGGAAGTAGCGTTCGGCTTCCTCGTAGGTGGTGCCATAGGGGCGCATCGTCGCTCGCGCCCCGAGTTGGAAGGCGTCGCCGTGTTCGGAGCGGGCCTCGCGAGCTAAGCGCTGGACCGGCAGAATGCCGTAGCGCGAGAGGACGGCGTTTTGCTCGCGGCCGTACCAGCCTTCCCACTGGCTATGCTCGGCGTCGTTGACTATCCACGACCAGCCGGCCTTGGCCCAGGCATGGACCTCGGCGTCGCGCAGTTTGTGCCACGGCACGTCGTTGAAGCCGCCCAGCAGGGGTGGGGTTTTGGCTACCGACTCGCACTGGTCGAGGGTTTCCTTGAGCGGGTTGCGGGCGGGATTGAGGGCATAATTGTACGCGCGGCGGGCGAACTCCTCGGCTTTGAGGGGCCGACTGCCGCCGATGGCTGCAATGGCGTCCACTTAGGTATCTCCTTGTTTCTCGTTTCGGTCAGATTCTATATCAAATATAAAGAGCAGGATGCAATGCAGGCGTCCTAGCCGGCTGGGAGCATACCGGCCAGCAGCGTCGCTAGGCCCAAAAACGAAAGGAAGCCCACTACGTCGGTCGCGGTTGTGAGAATGATCGAGGCCGCGGTCGCGGGATCGTGGCCCAGTTTGGATAGCACGATCGGGATGGCCGCGCCGGCTATGGATGCGAGTATCATGGACGCCAACATGGCGAACAGCATGACGAGGGCCAGCCCTAGGCTCTGGCTCCAGACGAAGACGCCGATCGCAGTCACAACGGCAATGGCCAGTCCGTTGCAAAAGCCGATTACTAGCTCTTTGGCGAGGACGCGGGCCGCGTGCGAAGTGCGGATTTCGCGCAGCGTGAGCCCCCGCATGGTCACGGCGAGGGCCTGCGCGCCGGTGTTGCCCGACTGACCTGCGACTACAGGCAGCAGGATCGCAAGCGCGGTAAACTTGGCAATAGTGTCCTCGAAGATACCGACGACCGCAGCCGCCAGAAAGGCGGTTACGAGGTTGATGTTGAGCCAGGGCAGCCGACTGCGAATGCCCACCCACGGTTTGGACAGAGCGCGCTCTTCGGCGGATGCCCCGACCATTTCTTGGACACCGGCCGCTAGATTTTGCTGCGCTGCACTCACGAGGCCGTCGTGGCGAATGACGCCGATGACTTGTCCAGCGAAATCGACCACCGGCAGGCTGGTGAGGCGGTAGGTGTTGAGGAGCTCGACGACCTCATCCCTCGGCGTCATGGGCTGCACTTGCAAGGCCGCGCCATCGCGGAGCTCGCCGAGTAATAATTCTGGGTCAGCGGCGACCACGTCCGGCAACCGCACCACGCCCGCGTAGCGATCGCTTGCGTCGCGCAGCACGAGATCCGTGGCGCGGCGATTGCCTAGCTGGCGGACCCGCTCTAACGCGGCGGCTACCGTGCAATCCACCGCAAAGGTGCTGACCTGAGCGTCCATCAGGGATCCTGCCGTGCCTAGGGGATAGGAGAGAATTTCTTGGATTTCTCGGCCGCGCTCTGAGCCTGCCAGTCCGAGGATCCGCGTGCGCTCCGACTCGTCGAGGTGCGCGAACAGTCGTGCGATAAAGGCCGGGTCGAGTTGGTTGAGGAGGGGATCTAGGGCAGCGTCGTCCAAGCGCGCCAAGATGCGTGCGCCACTATGTAGCTCCATCCGCTGCAAGACTTTTGCCGCGCTCGCAGCGTCCTCGCGCTGCAACACGCCGACGGCCTCGTCCGCACCGGCGTCGTCTAGCTGGCGCGCCACTTCCTCGGGATGGAGTTCGACGAACCGCTGGATGAGCACTTGGTGCGGGGTTAGCTGTCTCATCGCGACTCCTGCTCGCCCGAGCTAGCTGCGGCCTTGGAGGTTGGCGATTGGAACAGGCTGCGCAGGCCGAGACCAAACAATCCACGCAGGCCGAGACCAAATACTTCGCCGAGGGCCAAGGCCGTTTGCAATCCACTATCTATCAGCGCGTCACTCGCTTGGCGTTGCTCCAAATCGCGTGCGGTTTTGTAGCGGATGGTACCGACGAATCGGTCGTCCTCATCCACCACGGGCAGCGCGTGGACACTTCCCCATGCTGGGTGCCCCACCACGGTTTGCCAAGTGGCGCTAGCGGCAATGGACGCGACATTGGGTGTGCAGACTGAGGTGAGCAATGCATCGGACCGCGCGCTCATTAACTCTCGCATGTTGACGACGCCAACGAGTCGCTGATTATCAGCTACCACGTAGAGGTAGTAGAGGGCGTGCTCGGGATTGCGCTGGACCCGCTCGAGCACTTGGCGCACAGTCTCATGCTCGAATGCAGTGGGCACTGCCGGGTCCATGAGTGCGCCGGCCGTATCTTCGGCGTAGATGAGCAGGTTCGAAATCTCCGCTTGGAGGCGCGAGGGAAAGCAAGCGATGACTGCGGCTTGGCGCTTGCTCGGAGTCGTGCGCAAGATGGATGCAGCGATATCCGGGTGCACGGCAATGAGTATGGCGGCAGCTTCTTCGACGGATAGCTGCTCTAGGGCGAGGGCTGCAGAAAGCGATGGTAGATAGTGCAAAAGGCCTGCCGCAACTGCTGGCGCTAGATCGCCGAGTACCAGTGCTGCTTCTCGGTGCGACATGGACGCTAGGGCGGACGCGACTTCCGCCGGATGATCGGTTGCAAATTGCGCGAGGAGTTGTTGTTCAAGATTCACCGGACTCTCCCTTGCTGATGCGGAGGCAGCGTTCCTCGAAAAACTGCTGGCCAGGGATACCCAACTCGCCCTCGGCGTGCTCGACAAAAACCGTGGTGGAGGTCGTCCGCACGATGCGCCCGTTGTCGTCGCCGAGGCGAATGCGTTGACCCACGTCGTAGGACTTGTTGACGTAGTGCATGGCGAGAATGTTGGCGATAACGCTGCGGGAGCCCAGCCCAAATGCAAAGGCCGCGCCAGCGAGGAGTGCGGCGAGTACGATCAAGAAGATGTTCGTCAGCAGCGATACGTCCACGCCTAGTTGCTTGATCGCCACGAGAATGGCCGCGCCGATGATAATCCCCTGGACGAGGCGGGCCAACTGCTGCCCCTGATGCGGCAGCAAGCGAAAGGCCGTGCTCATTGCCGCATTGCTGACGAGGCGACCGCCGACGACGCCGACGAATAAGACTGCGACCGCTGCGATGACCCTGGGCAGGTAGTGTGCTAGAGCGGCCAGGTAGGTGGTCAAAACCGGGAGGCCGACGACTTCACTCGCCACCGTGATCGCAACCAATAAGACGAGCCAGTAGATGCTGCTCGAGACGATGCGTCCGAGTCCCTTATCGGCCAAAATCTGCTGCCAAGCGGCCGTGGTTGTTCCCACGGAAATCCGCTTGGAAAAACGCTCGACCACTCGGCGCACGAGCGCGCGGAGCGACCACGCCACGAGCCACCCAACGAATAGGACAAATAGGGCGACGACCAACTTGGGCAGCACGTGAAAGAAGCTCTCTTTAATGGAACCAAGGACGGCGAGCATCTCAGCGGCTGGGCTGGGCTCCATAGGACTCCTCCAGTTACTTTTTTTGTCTAATCACCATTAAGACGATGGCCAGCCAATAGAGGTTCTGCACAATGGCGAAATAATAGACGACCCCCATGAGCTGGTCAAACACCGCGCCCAAGGCAAAAACCATCAAATAGACGTCGATGCCGCTGCGCAGATAGTTGCGCAATTTTAGCGGTGGAATGCGCACGAAGTTGGCCAAGCGGCCAAGCAGGCCGCGGCTCGCGGACTCCGCTAACTGCCCCTTGCCAAAGGCCGTGGCATTCATCAGGGTGGCGATGTGAGTCATGGCCAGCGAAGCGAAGACGACAAATGAGTAGAGGTAGGCATGCGGATCGCCGCTTTGGCGCTCTAACGCGTGTCCCAACGCGAGACAGAGCGCCAGTTCGGCGATGCGGTCGAACAGGGCGTCGAGCCAGGCGCCAAACGGCGAACTGAGGCCGCGCAAACGGGCGAGTTCGCCGTCGCAGCAATCGAGCGTAAAGGATAGTTGGATGAGGAGGCCGGCTCCGATGAGGGCCACGCGCTCGCCCGTGGAGAGCAAGTATGCACCGGGCAGGATGACGAGAAAAGACAGAAAGGTCACTTGGTTGGGGCTGAGGGGAGTGCGGACCAACAGGCGGGTGAGTAGGGTGGAGAGGCGGCGGTTGAACAGGACTTCGACTAGCCCCATGATCTCGGGCTTGCTGGCTTTGAAGTCCTCAGCCGTGTACGGGGGTTTGCGCACCGGTGTTCCCATCCTGCACCACAAAGTAACGGCAGGGCTAGAGCGCGGCAATGGGCCGCGGCGCGGTTGCCGCCGTTGGGGCCAGCGGCTATTTTGCGGCCATGCACGAAGAGCGAACTGGCTTGGAGGTGACGCGGCGCGCCCTAATATTGGGCGCGGGGGCGGCTCTCTTCTTGAATCTGGCTTGTCCCTACTCGGTACTCGTCCTGCAAAATGCCGGCCTGACCTCGGATTACATTGCGGCCGGCGCGATGATGGTCTTCCTGCTGCTGGTGGGCTTGATCAACCCCTTGTTAAAGGTCGCGTTTCGAGCGTGGGCACTGCGCACGAGCGAGTTGGTGGTTGTGTACGCGATGATGGTCGTGGCGTCGGCGATTCCCACTTGGGGATTGGTAACCAACCTGTGCCACATCCTCACCCGTCCCTTCTACTACGCCACGCCAGAAAACCGCTGGGCCGAGCTGATCCAACCGCTGATTCCCTCTTGGCTCGCGCCGCACGAAGCCGAGGTAGCGCGCTTCTTTTACGAGGGGCTGCCCGTGGGGATGAGTATCCCGTGGGGCGCTTGGCTGGTGCCGCTTATGGCTTGGGGCAGCGCGATGGTGGCGGTTTACTTGCTGATGATCGCCACTATGGTCGTCTTTCGGCGGCCTTGGGTCGAACAGGAGCGGCTGGTCTTCCCGCTGGCGCAGGTTCCTTTGGAGATGCTGCGCGGCAACGACGAGGGCATTTTTCCGCAGTTGTTTCGCAATCCGCTGATGTGGGTCGGGTTTTCGTTGCCCTTTGCCATTCAAGTGCTGGACGGGCTGAACCACTACTTCTTTTACGTGCCCGAAGTGCGGCTGGTGTTCGACCCGCTGATGCTGTTCCGCGACAGCGTGCGGCTGCATATCTTCGTCAATTTTGCCATCATTGGCGTGGCGTATTTCCTCAATCTCAACGTGGCCTTCTCGGTGTGGTTTTTCCACTTGTTGAGCCGCTGCCAGACCGGGGTTTTCAACGTCATTGGCTTTCAGATCAAGGGGCACAACGAAGCGCTGACGGGTTCTTCGATAGCCCTGTCGCACCAGGGGATGGGGGCGATGCTGGTGCTGGTGGCGGCGATTTTGTGGACGGCGCGGCACCACTTGCGCCAAGTGTTCAGCGCGGCGTTTAGGCGCGGCGTCCAGGCCGACGACGGCGACGAGATTCTCTCGTACCGGGCGGCTGTGTGGCTGTGGATTGCCTGTGCGGCCTACTTCCTCGGTTGGCTGCTGCTGAGCGGGGTGCCGGTGGTGGCGGCGGTGGTGTTTTTCTGCGGGGCGTTTGCCATTTTCCTAGCCATTGCGCGGGTCATCGCCCAAGGTGGCGTGGGTTTTACTTCTTCGACCATGCTGCCGCAGCCCTTTGCGGTCTATACGTTGGGCACGGACGCCATTGGCTGGAAGGGGCTGGCGTCGATTAGCCTGAGCTATTCTTGGGCCGCTGAAATGCGCACCACGGTCATGGCTTCCACGGCCAACGCGCTCAAGCTAGCGCACGGGCACGGCGCGCAGCACCGCCGCCTGTTCTGGGGGCTGGTCATCGCGGTTGTCGTCGGCATGATGGGGGCCTGCTGGATCACGCTCTATTTGAACTACACGCACGGCGGGATCAACCTGCGCCAGTTCGGGGTGCCGACGCTGGCCTATCGATTTTTAGAGGACAAGATTCACAATCCCGTCGGCTGGGATCACATCCGCCCGCGGCTGCTGTTTACGGGCGTGGGCGCGGCCTTGATGGGCGGGCTGATTTACATGCAGCACCACTTTCCGTGGTGGCCGCTGCACTACATCGGCCTGCCGGTAAGCGACAGTTGGGTTATGGGCGTGGCGTGGTTTTCGGTGTTTTTGGGCTGGTTGTGCAAGGCCGTGATATTCAAATTCACGGGCACGCGCGGCTACCTCACGTACAAGCCGCTCTTCGCCGGGCTGATCGCCGGGCAGCTCTTGGGGGCAGCCATGTGGATGGTGATCGACTTTTGTCTCGGGGAGGTGGGGAATGTGGTGTACGTGGGGGTGCGCTAGGGGCAGGATTTTCACAACAGGCGTCCACACGCGACGCCGACACAAGGAGGAATAGACATGAGCGACAAGATGTATCGAGCAGCGGCCATAGGCCGGACCGGACGGGGCAATTGGGGACACGGACTGCACTCGGGTTTGAAGAACCATCCGCGCGTCGAGGTGGTGGCCGTCGCCGATGAGGACGCTGAGGAACGGCAGGTTAAGCAGGAGGAATTGGCTGCTCCCCGCGCGTACGCCGATTGGCGCGAGATGCTAGAGGCCGAGCAGCCGGAAGTGGTGACGGTTGGGCCGCGCTGGACTGATTGCCACTTGGAGATGGTGTTGGCCTGTTTGGAGGTGGGGGCGCACGTGTACTGCGAAAAGCCCATGACGTGGAACTTGGCTGAGGGCGATCAAATTGTGGCTAAGGCCGAGGCGACCGGGCGCAAGGTCGCAGTGGCGCATCAGGGAGCGTATATGCCGCGCATTCGGCACGTCAAGGAGGTGTTGGCGCAGGGGCGGGTCGGCGCGGTGCAGGCCATTCGCGCCCACGGCAAACAGGATCGGCGCGGCGGTGGTGAGGATATGATCGTGTTGGGGACGCATCTGTTCAACATGATGCGCCTGTTTGTCGGCGATGTGGCGTGGATGACGGCGCACATTGAGCACGAAGGCCGCGCGCTAACAGTCGAAGACGTGCGGGAGGCGACCGAGCCGGTGGGGCCGATCGCTGGCGATTACATCAATAGCTACTTCGCCTTTAAGAGCGGGGTGGCCGGCTTTTTTGATTCGCGGAAATACGTCGAGAGTGGGGGTGCGCGGATGGGCATGGAGATTGAGGGTAGCGAGGGCGTGATTGCGCTGCGCGGCGGCGGCAGTGGTCCGGCCATGCTCTATCCGCATCCGGTGTTTGATCCAACCGATGCGAGTCAACAATGGGTCCCCTTGGACGAGGTGGCGGACGAAGCGCTGAGCACGGGCAACGATTTGGCGGTCGCCGATTTGATCGACGCGGCCGAAGCCGACCGCGAGCCGCTGTCGAGCGCGCGCGACGCAGTAGCGGCCTTGGAGATGATCTTGGGGGCTTACGAGGCGGAGATTACTGGGGGGCGGGTGGAGTTTCCCATGCAGCGGCGGGAGCATCCGTTGGTCGCTTGGCGGGAGGGGCGATATGGAAGCTAGGCCCGTGCCGCACGAGGTGATCCCTTGTGACCGGCTGCCAGCGGGGCAGTACCGCGACCTGCCTGAGCCGCCCCACTGGCGCAAGCTGGTCGGGCCGAGCATCCTGCTGTTGGGGCTTTCGCTGGGCAGCGGGGAGTTTGTGCTCTGGCCCTACATAACGTACAAGTTCGGCTTCGTGGTGTTCTGGGCCTGTATGGTGGGGGTGCTGACCCAGTATTTCATCAACATGGAAATCGAGCGCTGGACCCTGGCTACTGGCGAGACCGCGGTGACTGGGTTTTGTCGCCAATGGTCGGGCTGGGCTGGGGTTTTTCTGGTGTGTAACGTGGTCCCGTGGATGTGGCCGGGCTGGGCGTCTGGGGCGGCGACCATCCTGACGTGGGAATTTGGCGGCGACGAGAGTACGCGGGTCGGCTATTCGATTGCGAGTCTGTTGGTGGTTGGGTTGGCGCTGAGTTTGGGGCCGGTGGTGTACCGCACGGTAGAGCGCATTCAGACGGTGCTGATCGCCGCGGTGCTGGTCCTGTTGGTGGTCATTTTCTTTTTGGTAGTAGAGCCAATTCACGTGTGGGACATGTGCAAGGGCATCGTCAATATCGGCCACATCCCAGAGGAGATGGAACTGCCGCTCTTTTTGGGTGCCTTGGCCTTTGCGGGTGCTGGCGGGACGATGAACTTGGCACAGAGCGATTTCGTCCGCGACAAAGGCTATGCCATGGGCGCGTACGTAGGGCGGCTGACTAGCCCGCTGACCGGGCGGGAAGAGGCCGTGGGCGATATTGGCTATCACTTTGAGCAGACGCCTGAGAACATGCGGCGCTGGCGCGGCTGGTGGCAGGCGGCCAATCGCGAGCACTTGATTACCTTCTACCTGCTCTCGGTCTTGTCGCTGATGCTGCTGTCGCTTATTGCCTACGCCACTACGAGACAGGCCCCTGGGTTGGAGCAGGGGTTGGGTTTTGTCGGGACTGAGGGCGACTTTATCGCGCGGGAGCGCGGGAGCTTTTTCAAGCACCTCTTCAACTGGATGGGCATCGCCATTCTGATGACGACCGAGTTGGGGCTGTTGGACGCCTGCTCACGCATCTCCACCGACATCATTAAGACGAACTGGCTGCGCGAACACACCAAGTGGACGCGGAACCGGCTCTATTTCCTTCTGCTGTGGGCGCAGATCCTCTTCGGCGTGCTGATTATGCTCTCGGACTTCAATAAGCCGGTGCAGTTGCTGGTCTTGAGTGCCTCGCTCAACGCGGGAGTTATGCTGCTGTATTCGGTATTGCTCTTGTGGCAAAACAACCGCGTGCTCAAAGGGGCGCTGGCCATGCACCCGGTGCGCTTTGTGGCCTTGATTTGGGCCTGCGCCTTCTTTGGCTATTTCTCATTTGTCACGCTGCGGGAGCAGTTGCCCAAGCTCTGGGGGTGAGGGAATGCGGAGAGAATGTTTCGCTTGACAGAGGTACGTGTCGGGGGAAGCATTTTTGTCATTCTGAGCGCAGCGAAGAATCTCTTTCTGGGTAGCTTTCTTTTGAGTTCGGTGCTCTTTTATAGGCTGGTGGGTAGGAGATGCTTCGTCAGCCTGACGGCTTCCTCAGCATGACAGGGAGTTTTACGGTTCTGATGGTACTATGGTCGGGGGAAGCGTTTTTGTCATTCTGAGCGCAGCGAAGAATCTCTTTCTGGGGAGTTTTTCTTTTTGATTAGATGATTTTTTTAGGCTATTGAGGTAGGAGATGCTTCGTCAGCCTGACGGCTTCCTCAGCATGACAAGAATGGAATATGAGACGATACGATCAGTGAACGAATACTTCGTCTACATCATGACAAATCGATCAGGAACCCTCTATATAGGTGTTACCAACAATCTGCAAAGAAGAATCTATGAACATAAACACAAGCTAGTTTCAGGTTTCACAAGCAGATATAACATCAATAGACTGATATACTTTGAGGCGACATCCGACATCCTCGAAGCTATATCAAGAGAGAAACAGCTAAAGGGATGGACGCGAAAGAGAAAACTCGATCTGATAAGAACCACCAACCCAACGTTCGCCGATTTGTCTGAGGACTGGTAACGGCAGAAAATTTTGCAAAAGGCAATGGCAATTGGCTAGCCGAACAAGCCTCCGGGTGTTAAGCACGGAGGCGTTCCTTTTTTTCATAGCTTTACTGCTGGCAAGCCCGGTGCTTGCCGCCGAGTCCGAGCGGGAAGTGCGTCTGCGGCACACGGTGGAGACGCTCTCTGCACCCGCCTCGCGGATGACGGGCTATCCTGGGGCCACAGCGGCTCGCGAGTGGCTGGTCGCCGAGTTAGAGAGTTTGGGGATAGCAGAGGTATATCGGCACGAGTTTCCGGTGTTGGTGCCGATTGACGAGGGGTTCTGGCTTGAATGCGCAGGCGAGCGGTTCGAATTGTTCGGCGTCTGGCCCAATTTGGTGCGGACGCCAACCCTGCCGGCTGAGGGACTTGAGGGGCAGTTGGTGTATGGCGGGGATGGCAGCCGCCTTGAAGGGCAGCCGGTGGCTGGGCGGATCGTCCTGCTTGACTATGTCTCGGGTACAGCTTGGGTGGATGCGTTTCACTTGGGGGCCGCTGCCGTGGTGTTTTTGGAATCGGCCGGGGCGCATCGCAAGGAAGCCGAGCAAAAGTTCCTCGACGTGCCGGCCGACTTGCCGCGTCTCTATGCGCGCAAAGACGTGGCGGAACGTTTGCGGGTGTTGTCAAGGTCGCAGGCGCAGGTGCGCTTGCGGGGGCGGATGACGTGGCGGGAGGTGGCTGCGCAGAACTTGGTCGCCGTGATCCCTGGGCACGATGCGACGCTGAAGGAGGAGGTCATTTTCCTCGCCGCGCATTACGACGCCGTGTCGCCAGTGCCAGCGTTAGCGCCGGGGGCCGAGCAAGCTGTGAGTGCGGCGGCGCTGTTGGAATTGGCCCGGGGATTTGCCGCGCGACCGCCCAAGCGCACGGTCGCGTTGCTGTGGACGGCTGGGCATTTCCAGAACATGGCGGGGATGCGCCATTTTGCGCCGTTGCTGGCGGCTGCGGGGCAGCGGGAGGGCGAGGTAGAGGAGACCGCACTGTTGCGGCGGCTCAGCGCGCTGAAGACGCGTTTATTGCTGTGGATGGCCGGGCACTTCCAGAACATGGCAGGTATGCGTCATTTTGCGCCGTTGTTGCTAGCGGCTGCGGGACAGCGGGAGGGCGAGGTGGAGGAGACCGCGCTTTTGCGGCGACTCAGCGCGCTGGAGACGCGCTTTTTGGTGGGGTTGGATCTGTCGTCGCACAGTCCGCGACTTGGGGCGTTCAGGCCGACAGAGCCGTATCGCGTTTCCTTGCTCCCGCCGCCGATCACCGAGCGGTTGTTAAAGCTGGTAACGGCGTACGAAGACTCCGCGTTGGGGGGTAAGCGGGTGCTGGTCAATGGCCTGAAGCAGGACTTTGCCCGCCAGGGTTTAGGGGGAATGAGCCTGACGGTGCCATTGGATGCGTCTGTCGCGGCCCTCACCGGATGTCCGGCGTTGGCCTTTTGCACGGTCAACGACAGCCGCGCTCGCTTTGACGCGCCCGACGATGATCCTGCGGCGGTGCGCTTTGACTGGTTGGCTGGTCAAGTTGCGCTGTTGCAGGGTGTGCTGCCCGCGCTCATTGACGACCCGGAGTTGGAGCCGTGGGCTTGGGGTAACAATGCGTTTGGCACCATTCGCGGGGAGGTGGTTCACTATGGGCCGCGCAGCTATCTGCCGGATCAGCCTACGGCCGGAGCGTTGGTGCGGGTGCGGCTGCGCCATCCGACGTTGGCTGGGGTGCGGCCGGATTTTTGGGCGGCGGTGGATGATTCGGGGCGGTTTGCCATTCCCGGGGTCGAGTCGGGGATCATCTACACGAAGCCGGTGCGGTTGGAAGCGTATCGGCTCGATGCGGAGACCGGGGCGGTGACGGATGCGCCGGACTGGGGGATCAATGGGGAGCGCAAGTTGCCGGGGCGCGCGCTGACGGTGACGATGGATGGTGCTGAGGAAGAGGAGCAGATCGTCACTGCTCCGCTGCGGGGGACGACGCTGTTTGGGATTTTTGATCCGCGCAATTTGTTGACTTTGGAGCGCGTGCAAGCGATTGACGCGGCACTGGAAGCCGAGCCGGTGGTGTACGGGGCCTGCCTGCCGCTGACGGCTTCGGAAATGGAGTTATTCAGCTATGTGAATCGGGTGGGGTCGTGGACGGAGCCGGTCGCCGTGATTTTTACCCAGCCTAACGAGCGGTTCAAGGCCGTGATGGCAACGGGCCGCTATGGGTTGGGGCGACGCCTGCTGTTGCTCAACGGGACGGAGGATGTTCCGAGCGGGGTGGGCTATGCGGTCGATGGGAAGGGGCGCGTCGTGGAGACGGTGTATCGGGTGGCTGCCGATATGCACACGCTCAATGGCGAGCGGATTGACCGGCTGGAGCGACACGGCGTGCGCAATGGACGGTTGGCGGCCTTTCACGAGCGGTCGGCTGGACTACTGGCAGAGGCAGCAGTGGCGCGCGCCGAGCATCGGCACCAAGATTTTTTCGATCGGGCGCGGCGCGCTTGGGCACTGGCCGCGGCGGCCTATCGGGACGTGGAGCGGACGCAAGCGGGGGTGGTGCAGGGCGCGCTCTTTTTGTTGGCTGTGCTGATTCCCTTTGCCCACTTTGCCGAGCGGTTGGCGTTTGGGTTTGCCGATTTGCGGCGGCAGGTATTTGGGTATTTCGCGCTCTTTCTCGTTGGCTTTGTCGCCCTGCGCTACGTGCATCCGGCCTTTGAGTTGTCGATCTCGCCGGCGATCATCCTGCTCGGTTTCGTCATCTTGGCATTGGGGATTTTGGTCACGTTTCTGGGGATGTCGCGGTTAAATCGGGAGTTGCAGGCGTTAGGCAATCGACGCGGGCAGATCGCGGTGCAGCGATCGGGCGCAGTGCTGAGCTCAGTCGCCGTGGGGTTGGCGCATTTGCGGCGACGGCCGTGGCGCACGGGGCTGACCTGCGCGACGCTGGTGTTGTTGACCTTTGCCGTGCTGTCCTTCACGTCGATCCGTGCTGCACTGCATACGAATTGGATTCCGATTGGCGCGGACGCGGCGTACGAGGGCGCGTTGGTGCGGATGCCGGGCTGGCAGGCTATGGAGATGGAGGGCTACGACTTGTTGCGCGATTGGTTTGGAGACGAGCAGGTCGCGCCTCGGGCGTGGCTGGCGGTAAGATCGCTGGCGTCTTCCTACCGGGTCGAGCGGGATGACGCGGCGGAGCGAGCGGTCGGGGTTTGGGGATTTGTTGGGCTAGCGGCGCAAGAAGAGGATTTGCTCGGGCCGGAGGTGATAGCCGGGCGGTGGCTGCGGCCCGGGGAAGAGGATGCCTGTCTGTTGCCGGTGGGATTGGCGGATTCTTTGGGGGTCAGTGCCGAGGGATTGGAGCAGGAGCGGGTGCGGGTTTTTGGAGAGGTGTTTCGGGTCGTTGGGTTGCTTGCAGATGACGCGTTGGATCGGCTCGATCTGAATGGCGAGCCGCTGACCCCGTTGGATCCAGAGGCGCAACAGCCAGCGGAAGCGGAAGTGGGACGCGAGCAGGGGGGGAAGTTGCGGCCGTTTGCCCATTTGCCCGCGTCGGCAACGCCAGTTTTGCCGTTTGCCGCGCTGATGCGGTGGGAAGGGGTGCGGTTGGCGTCGGTGGGGATCCGGGTGGATGGGGGCACGGAAGAGGTTCGCAGTGCACTGGTAGAGTTGGCGGAGACGTTGGACTTGAACTTGTTCGCCGGCCTCGGAGGGCAGCGCTTGCTCGTCAATTCAGTTGGGGTGGCGTCGGTGTCGGGATGGGGGTCGCTGATCGTGCCGCTGCTGATCGCCGGGTTGATCGTGTTCAACACCATGCTCGGAGCCGTGTACGAGCGGACGCAGGAAATCGGCACCTTTAACGCGGTTGGCTTAGCCCCCGGGCACGTTAGCGGGCTGTTCATGGCGGAAGCAGTGGCTTTGGGGGTGGTCGGCACGGTCGCTGGGTATTTGCTGGGGCAAGGTGCGGCGCAGCTTTTGAGTCAAAGGGGATTTCTGCCGGGGTTGGAGCTGAATTACTCGTCGCTGGGGGCGGTGCTCACCGTCGGCGCGATTGCGCTGTTGGTGGTGGCGTCGGCGCTCTATCCGGCGCGCATGGCTGGGCGGATCTGCACGCCGGGGATTGAACGGCGGTGGAAGCTGCCGGTCGTCTCAGGCGAGCATTTGCGCGTGCAACTGCCCTTCTCGCTGGCGCGGCGCGAAGCGCTCGGCATGGCAGCGTTCCAAGCGGAATCGTGGGCGGCCAATCAGGAGCAGTCGATCGGGGCGGGATTTTACGTCGAAGCCCTGCAGGTGGAGCAGGTGGGGGAGAAGGTACGCGTGGCGGCACAGGTGTGGTTGGCGCCGTTTGACCAAGGCGTGGTGCAAGAGACCGCGATGGAGATAGGGCCGGGGGCGGATCTGCACTATTGCGATATTCACGTTGATTTGACGTTGGTGGCTGGAGATCTGGCTACGTGGCAGCGGGTGGTGCGCACTTTTTTGGACGATGTGCGCAAACAATTTTTGGTCTGGCGCACCTTGGATGCGGAGAGCCGCCGCTACTACGCCGAGCAGTTGCCGCAGTGGGAGCGGGGCTGAACGTTACGCGGGAACTGGAAAATCGGGCTTGCCATAAACCATGTTGTGAAACACCTGCCAGAAGGATTCGCCTTCGCACCGAATCGTAACGTCATCTACGCGCTCAACCCCTTCTGGCACGGAAAGATGGTTGGGGTCGGGGTGCGTCACCTCCACCACTACGGGATGTTTTGCAATGAGCGGTTCGATATTTTTTGCGGCCGCCATGGCTTCTTGTACGCGCGTCTTAATCAGGGCGCGGGCATCTGTTGGCGTCATGTGCAGGGCGCATAATTCTCCTAGGCCTTCTTTTACAGGTGCGGTGACAATGCCGTGGACCCAGCGCTCGGATTCGGTACATGCGTGCAGATCGCCTGCTGTAAAGACCCAGGGAATGCCCAGATGACCACACAAATACGCCGCCATTTCCATCTCGCCGACTTCGGCACCATTGACGCGATAGACCATATCGCGGCTCATCGAATGGGCGAGGCATCCGTTGGGCGTGCCGGTCATTGCGTGCATGCCCACTTGGATCAAGGCGTCGAATCTGGGCGATAAGCCCGGCAACCAGCACGGCCGCTTGACACCCTGGACCAGTTTTACGCCTGAGATCAATTCTTCGGACAAAATCGTGCGCCCGGCCCCATGCGCGTCATTGATGATCACTTCTTCGACACCTGCTGCAAATAAGCCTTCGGCCGCGGCGTTGACTTCGCCGGTCAACAAGCGCTGCATCTCGGCGCGGTCGTACACGCCTTTTGCCGTTGTCGCATCGTCCCGGTGCCTCGGGTCCCAATCATCGACGCCGGCCACGCCTTCCAAATCGGTCATCATATAAACGGATTTCACGATTGTGGGATTCTCCTACTTTGAGGGTATTTCTGAGATCTTTTGCGTACTTCAAATTAATGTTTATGGATGGAATACCAAGCCCCTAAGTCAATATAGGATTCTTCGGGAGGTCTAAAGCCTCAAAGGTTTGGCAGCTAGGGGACAACGCAAAGAATGTTAGAAAGGTTTATGAGATGGCCGCGCTGCGCTTAGCCGCGCTCATCGTCGGCATCACGGTCGCAAGCGGGTGGTTGCTCCAGCGCGTCGGATTGCTGTACAACGGCCCGCATTTGGCCGGGGCCGGGAGTATGCCGGGGGCGCAGGTCTTTCTCGCCGTGCCGTTAGGGGCTTTGGCGGCGGCTACCTTAATGCGTCGTTTGCTTGGCCCGGGGGATCGTGCGGTGCTTTACGCTGCGCTGGTCATCGGGGTGTCGGCTACGGCTTCCGGTCTGATGCACCGGTTTTTGCCGGGTTTGGTGACGGGTTTCTACGGGGGATTTGCCCAGCCGACCGGTCCCTATTATCGCTTTTTGAAAGTCGTCCCGGATTGGTTGGTGCCGGGAGGGCCGAATGAGGCTCCGGCCATCGGGGCGTTTGAGGGTGGCGCGGCCGTGCCTTGGGGAGCGTGGCTGTGGCCTCTGGTGATGTGGAGCGCGTTTTTCGGCGCATTTTTTCTGACCTGCTTTTGCTTGGTGTGGCTGTTGCGACAGCGCTGGCTGGAGACCGAGCGGTTGGGATTCCCGTTGCTGGAAGTGCCCCGCGCCCTCATTGCCGGAGACCTGTTTGGCCAGCGGCTGTTTTGGTGGGGTGCGTTGGTGCCGGGCGTGCTGTTGGGGATCAATGGGTTGCACCACTACACGCCGACTGTGCCCGAGATCGACACGAGCTTGAACATGGCGCATTTCCTGCTCGATGACCCGTGGAAAGCCATGGCGCCCTTTGAGTCGCCGTTCCACTTCGAGTTTGTTCCCCTGTTGGTGGGCGCGGCTTTTCTCACTCCAGTGGAAGTGTCGTTCAGCACGTGGTTTTTCTATCTGCTCACCCGCGTGCAATTGCTGGTGGCCCACTTCCTCGGGCGCCTCGAATATCGCGGCGACTTCATCCCTGGGCACGGGTCGCAGTGGCTAGATTGGCCGGGTCACTTTCCCTTTTTTATGACGCAGGCACGCGGCGGCTTGCTGTTTTTGGGGCTGTTCAGCTTGTGGTCGGCGCGACGGGCACTGGCGGCGGCGATTTCTTGGCGCAGCCGAGCGACGTGGTGGCTGGTGGCTGGGTTGCTGATGATGTGGGCGTGGATTACGGCGTTGGGGGTGCCGCCGCTGATGGGCATTGCGGCGCTGGTGCTGGTGTTGCTGATGGCGTTGACGTTTGCGCGGCTGCGGATCGACGGGGGCCTGCCCATTGTGGGGATGCCGCAGATTGTGGGCTACCTGTTCTTCGTGATTTTGGGAACCGGCGCTGGACATTTTGCCGACGAGACCTACATGGGTTTTGGCTTTTTGGCGGTGTTTGGCTTTACGATGATTGGGATTTGGCCCGCCCTGCAATTTGAGGGTCTCAAGTTGGCCGATATGTACGGGGTGTCGCCGCGCCGCTTGATTTGGGGGATGGCTTTGGGGTTGGCTGTTGGGCTAGGGGCTGGATATGTGTTTTCGCTGGAAACGATCTACGAGTACGGGTTGTTTGCTTTGCAGGAACAGGGCGGCGCGCGGTCTGAAGCGCGGATTGGCCGCTACTACAACTACTTGTTCAAAGACGCGGGCACGGTGGACGGGGGCACGGACTGGGTGCGCTTGGGATTTCACGCGATTGGGGCGGGCTTTACCTATTTCTTGGCGTTGATGCGCCAGCACTTTCTGCGCTGGCCCTTGCATCCGATGGGCTTTGTGTTTGGCACGGGTTTTGGCTGGCTGGTGTGGGGGTCGGTGTTGTGCGGCTGGCTGTGCAAGTGGCTGGCGGTGCGCTACGGCGGGGCACAGACCTACCGGCGGGTCATGCCGTTTTTCTTGGGGATGATTTGCGGCGAGGTCGCGATGCGGCTTGTATGGGCCGCGGTTGCGCTGGTGCAAGGTGAGATGGGGGGTGGATACCGACCGTGATGGCTAACGAACTGACCAGCTACCGCGACCTGATGCAGCCCCCGACGCGCTTTCGCGAGGGCTTTACTGCGCGCACTGTGGCCGGGGCGTTCTTCGTCGGTTTTATCATGATGCCCGGTGCTATTTACATGGGCCTGATTGCCGGCGCATCGCTCGGTGCGGCCGCCGAGTGGGTGACCATCATCCTGTTTTCCGAGCTGGCGCGGCGTTCCTTTTCTTCGCTGACGCGGCAGGAGATATACCTGATCTACTACATTGCTGGCGGCTTGGCCGGCGTTATCGGCGGTACCATGCTGGCTGGGGGGCCGTTTGGGCAACTGGTGTGGAACCAGTACCTCGCGCAGTCGCAGGCCGCGGCTGGCTTTGGCATTGCCGAGCACATCCCAGAATGGGTCGCGCCGCCGGTCGGTTCAGACGCGCTGGTCGGGCGCAGCTTTTTGCACCGGGCGTGGATTCCGCCGGTGGTCGTGCTAGTGGCCTCGCAGGTGTTGTCGCGGGTCGAGTGGTTCACGCTCGGCTACATTCTCTTTCGGGTCACGTCCGATGTGGAGCGCTTGCCCTTTCCGTTGGCACCGGTAGCCGCACAGGGGGCGACGGCTCTGGCCGAGGCCGACGAGGGGCGGGATAGCTGGCGGTGGCGGGTTTTCTCAGTGGGCATGGGGATTGGGTTGCTGTTCGGCGCGGTGTACGTGGGGTTGCCTGCGCTGACCGGGTTGATCGCTAGCGATCCCATCGTTCTGCTGCCCATTCCTTGGATCGATCTGACGCGCGCGACGCAGGACGTTTTGCCGGCCGCGCCTTTGGGCATTGGCACGGACTTGGGCTTGGTGCTGTTGGGGATGGTGCTGCCGTTTTGGATCGTCGTTGGCACGTTTGCTGCGGCCATGGTTCACGCCTTGGGCAGCCCGGTTCTCTATCACGCGGGCATGCTGACGCACTGGCGGCCGGGCATGGACGCGATTCTGACGAATTTTGCCAATGACATCGACGTGTGGATGAGCGTGTACATTGGCGCGGGCGCGGCCGTAGGAGCAATTGGTCTAGTGCACGCCGTGCTGTCGGTGCGGGCCGCGCGCCGTCAGGGCGGGCATCGCCCGTTGCGGGATACGCCGGCGGGCCGGGGCGACTTCCCGCTGTGGATAGCGATTGTTGGATACGCACTATCGACGCTGGCTATGATTTGGCTCTGCGTGTTGCTGCTGGAAGACGATGAGTTTCCGCTGGTCTTTTTGCTGCTCTTCGGCTTCGTGGTGACGCCGGTGATTTCATACGTCAATGCGCGCATGGCCGGGTTGACGGGTCAGTTGGTCAGCTTTCCGCTGCTGCGCGAAGGCGCTTTTATCTTGAGCGGCTACAAAGGCATTGATATATGGTTCGCGCCCATTCCGTACGCTGACCACGGCCGGCGCGCCCAGCTCTTCCGCGAAGTGGAGCTGACCGGCACGCGCTTCTCGTCAATTATCAAGGCCGAGCTGTTGCTGTTGCCGCTGAGCTTGGTCTGCGGTTTTGTGTTTTGGTCGCTGGTCTGGCAGATGGAGCCCATTCCCTCGCCGACCTTCCAATACGCGCAGACGTATTGGCACCTCATTGCGCTGCGCCAGTGCTTGTGGTATTCGGCGACGTTGGGCGGGGAGACGCTTTTTGAGCAGGCGATTAAGGGCTGGTGGATCGCGGGGAGTTTTGTGATGGCCGGAGGGCTATTTGGGGTGATGTCGTGGTTGGGGTGGCCGATTTCGCTGGTGTACGGGTTTGTGCGCGGCCTGGGGGGGCTGCCGCATTTGCTGATCCCGGAGATGGCCGGTGCTCTGCTGGCCCGCTATTGGCTGGAGCCGCGCTTTGGGACGCAGCAGTGGCGGCAATACGCGCCGGTGTTGTTGGCTGGCTACGCCTGCGGCATGGGCTTGGTGGGCATGTCGGCGGTGGCGATTGCGTTAATATCTAAGTCGGTGACGCAATTGCACTATTGAGGCTCGTCAGCCGCGCAGGGCTTGGCGAAGACCAAAAGCGCGTTTGACCCAGCGGCTCTTGTAGCCGACGACTGCGTAGTACGGCACGAGGTCGCAGCCAAAGCCGCGCTTGAAAAAGGCGATGCTCGGCATGTTGGCGCCGACGAAGTCAAAGTACTGTTGGGAACAGGTCTCCCAGTACTGCCAGAACAAAAGCGAATTCGCGCCCGTGTGGTTGAAGGCGGGATCCGAACCCCCGGTCCAGAAATAAGCGGTGTCGTGGCCTTCGGCAAAGACGACGAGGCCCGCGACTGTCCCCTCCGGGTCGGCAATTTTGTACGCCTTGGCTAGGCCGGCCTCTAAGACTAAAGCGACAAAGCGCTCGGCTATCGTGGAGGCGACCGGGGGGCCGCTGGTTTGGTTGGAGTACGTGGCTTCGTAGTGCTGCCGAAAAAGCGCGGTGTCATCCGTGGTTTGGAGTTGATAGCCCAGTTTTTCGGCTTTGCGGATGTCGCGGCGTCTGAGGTTTGCCAGTCCTTCCCAGAGAGTGTCGCTAGCGCCGAGGGTCAGCCGGTAGGTGTAGCGCAGGTGCGCGTCCCAACCCTGCCAAGTGAAGGGACGCACGTCGGCGATGGTCGGTGCGTGGACTAGGAAGGTGCGGTGGTAGTGCTTGGCGATATAATCGAGCAGGTGCGTACAAGCGCGATGTTGGGCGGCTTCGACCGTGGCAGGTCTCTTGCTGTCGACCGGAGCTAGGAGTAGGCCGGTGTGAGGCGTCAGCTCCGGGGTTTCGAGGCGGTAGAGGCCCCAGCGCCGGCGGGCTAGGCCGCTGAGGCCGGCGACGAGGGAACCATTGCGGTAGCAACCGAGGCGGTGGACTTGACCGTCGGTGGCGGCCGCAGCACAGCGGAGCCACGCACTGGTGGAAAATACTGTGCCGCCGACGGCTTGGTGAACGAAGGCGTCCCAAGCAGTGTCGTCGGCGACGAGCTGGATTTCAAAGGTGTCGGCCACAGGGGATTTCGCGGTTGGGATTCAATGCGTGCGGTAAATTAGGGCAGGATGGACGATTCCGCTACATCGCTTGACATTCCCCTTGGCGCGCCGTATATTGGAACCTTCCTAAATTGAACGCTAACTTCTTGGATTACTTAGGTTTAATGACAATGAGCGCGCCGTTCCAGTTCCCGCGTATTTTCCGCCCGACGCCATTGTGGGCGCGCCTCCGACTTCTCCTCCTCGACTTACTGCTTATTATTGGCCGGCCGGTCAAGTAGGCTTCGCTCCTCGTTCCACGTTTAACAGCCCAATTAATGGACGAAGCCGCTGCAAACGCATAGGCTGTCAGCTAACTATGTCTATCAAACACTCTCAACGCCCTCAGTGAAGGAGAATTTTTCATGCAGATGTACTACGACAACGACGCCAACCTCGATTTGCTCTCGGACAAGACCGTGGCCGTCATCGGCTACGGCAGCCAGGGCCACGCGCATTCGCTCAACCTGTCGGAGAGCGGCGTCAAGGTGGTGGTGGGCCTGCGCGCGGGCAGCCAGCGGCGCGCTGAGGCCGAGGCCGAAGGGCTGGAGGTAGCCGATGTGGCTGAGGCCAGCAAGCGGGGGGACATCGTGGTGATCCTGATCAACGACGAGGTCCAGAAGGCCGTGTACGAAGCCGATATCCTCCCCAATCTCGAAGCGGGCAATGCCCTCGCCTTTGCCCACGGGTTTAACATTCACTTTGGGCAAGTAGTGCCGCCGGCCGATGTCGATGTGTTCATGGTCGCACCCAAAGGGCCGGGGCACTTGGTGCGCCGCGTGTACCAGCAGGGGGGTGGCGTGCCGGGCCTGTTGGCCGTGTACCAAGACGCCACCGGCCGGGCGCACGAGGTCGGCTTGGCCTATGCCAAGGGGATTGGCTGCGGTCGGGCCGGAGTCATTGAGACGACCTTCCGCGAGGAGACGGAGACCGACTTGTTCGGCGAGCAGGTGGTGCTGTGCGGTGGGTTGACCGAATTGATCCGCGCGGCGTTTGACACGCTCGTCGAGGCTGGTTACCAGCCCGAGGTCGCTTACTTCGAATGTCTGCACGAGGTCAAGCTGATCGTCGATCTGATCTACGAGGGCGGCATTGCCAACATGCGCTCGTCGATTTCGGATACCGCGGAGTTTGGCGATTTGACGCGCGGGCGGCGGGTGATAACCGAGCAGACGCGAGCGGAAATGAAGCAGATTCTCGCCGACGTGCAAAACGGTCACTTTGCGCGGGAATGGCTGGCCGAAAACCAAGTGGGCCGCCCGGTGTACAATGCGATCAAGCGCCGCGATTCCGAGCACCTGATCGAGACCGTCGGCACCCGGCTGCGCGCGATGATGAGCTGGCTGGACGACAAATAACAAATAGGAAAACCTTGAGAGGAGGTGAGCGCGATGGAACCCCTACTTAGCGAGTTGAGTTCCGACCCCGACCTTTGGTCGGTAGGCGGTCTCTGCACGGCTGGAGGGGACCGTCTGCCGCTTGTACCACTTCATCCGGCCAGCCTGGGAAAAACACATCATGGCTGATGCAAATCGCGTATATATTTTCGACACCACGCTGCGGGATGCCGAGCAGACGCCCGGTGCCTCGCTGACCGTCCGGGAAAAGCTGGAAGTCGCCCACCAGTTGGCGCGGCTGAAGGTCGATATTATCGAGGCTGGCTTCCCAGTGTCCTCCAACGAGGACTTCGAGGCCGTGCGCCGTATTGGGCAGGAAGTTGCCGGACCGGTAATCTGCGGGCTGTCCCGCGCCGTGCCCAAGGACATTGACAGAGCTGGCGAGGCGCTCGGAGATGCGCCTCGGCCGCGGATCCACACCTTTATCGGCACGTCGGAGATCCACCTCAAAGGGCAAATGCGCAAGGGCCAAGAGGAGGTCTTGCAGATGGCGGTGTCCGCAGTCGAGCAGGCCAAATCCTATTGCGACGATGTCGAATTTTCGCCTATGGACGCTGCCCGCACTGATCCTGGTTATCTCTTTGAGGTCATCTCGGCGACGATTGCGGCGGGGGCTACGACGATCAACATTCCAGATACAGTGGGTTATGCCGTGCCCGAAGAATTCGGGGCGCTGATTGCGCGGATTATCGCCAAGGTTCCCAATAGCGGCGACGCCATCATCAGCGTCCACTGCCACGACGATCTGGGGATGGCCGTCATCAACACGCTCGCCGCGATCAAAAACGGAGCACGCCAAGCCGAATGCACGATCAACGGCTTGGGCGAGCGGGCCGGCAATTCCTCATTGGAGGAGATCGTCATGGCGCTAAAGACGCGCCAGGACTACTTCGGCTTTGACACCGAGGTAGTCTCCGAGGAGATCGTCCCCACCAGCCGGTTGGTCAGCCGCTTGATGGGCATCGCGGTCCAGCCCAACAAGGCGATTGTCGGTGCCAACGCCTTTGCCCACAGCTCGGGCATCCACCAGGACGGAGTGCTCAAGCAGCGCGACACCTTTGAGATCATGGATCCGAAAGATGTGGGGCTGGAGGCCACCGAAATCGTGCTGACGGCGCGCTCGGGACGCGCTGCGCTGCGCCACCGGCTGCAGGTCTTGGGCTACGAGCTAGATCAGGCAAAGCTGGACAAGGTCTACGAGAAGTTCTTGGAACTGGCCGACAAGAAGAAGGAGGTCTTCGACGAGGACTTGGTCGAGATCTTCCACGATGATCCCGGCGAGGGCATAGCCTATTACGAGTTGAAGTATCTACATGCAGTCAGCCGCACCGGAGACGTGCCCTCGGCGACGGTGCGTTTGAGCATCGCCGGTGGCGAGCCTGTGGAGGGAGCGGCTCAGGGCGACGGGCCGGTGGACGCTACTTATGAAGCCATTCACCGAGCTCTCGCTAGCCATCCACTAGAAGATGACGATATACAACTGGACGATTATGCGATTCGCGCGATCACCTCCGGTAGCCAGGCACTGGGCGAGGTGACGGTACATCTGTCGAGAAGTGGAGAACAGGCGCGGGGCCGGGGCGTTTCGACCGACGTTATCGAGGCCAGTGCGAGGGCTTATGTCGATGCGCTGAATCGCCTAGCCGCAAAGAACGCTAAAGAACAGCATCAGACCGTGTAGAGGAGATTGGAGATGGGTAAGACCCTGTTGCACAAGGTTTGGGACGCGCACACTGTGCGCGAGTTGCCCTCTGGGCAGACGCAATTGTTCGTTGGCCTGCATTTGGTCCACGAGGTGACCAGTCCCCAGGCCTTTGAGATGCTGCGGGAGCGCGGCCTCACCGTCCGTTTCCCAAAGCGCACCTTTGCCACCGTGGATCACATCGTGCCCACGGACTTGGTGCAGCGGCCTTTTGTCGATGACTTGGCCGAGGAGATGATGGACGCGATCGAGCAGAATGCCGCCGAATTTGAGATCCCGTTGTTCAACATCGACGATCAGCGCCAGGGGGTGGTCCACGTCATCGGCCCGGAGTTGGGATTGACCCAGCCGGGCATGACCATTGCCTGCGGCGACAGCCATACTTCGACGCACGGGGCTTTTGGCGCGGTGGCCTTTGGCATTGGCACCAGCCAAGTGCGCGACGTGCTCGCCACTCAGTGCTTGGCCATGGACCCGCTCAAGGTGCGGCGGATTGAAGTTAGCGGTGCGCTGAGCGAGGGGGTGTACGCCAAGGACGTCATCTTGCATATCATCGGCCTGCTCGGGGTCAATGGCGGCGTTGGCTACGGCTATGAGTACGGCGGCTCAGTCATTGAGGCTATGTCCATTGAAGAGCGGATGACGGTGTGCAACATGTCGATTGAGGGCGGCGCTCGGGCCGGCTACGTCAATCCCGACCAGACGACGTACGACTATCTCAACGGGCGGTCCCACGCGCCGCGCAATTTTGGGTCTGCGGTCGAGTGGTGGGAGTCCATGGCCTCGGATGCAGACGCCGAATACGACGACCTAGTCCAAATCGACGGCCGCGAAATCGGCCCGACCGTGACGTGGGGCATTACGCCGGGCCAATCGGTCGGCGTTGACCAAGCTTTGCCCGACCTAGACGCTTTTGCCGATGCCGACCGCTCCACCGTCCAGGAAGCCTTCGATTACATGGACTTTGAGCCGGGTCAGAGGATCGCCGGGACCAAAGTAGATGTGGCGTTTATCGGTTCCTGTACCAACGGTCGGCTCTCGGATTTGCGCGAAGCAGCCCGAGTCGCTCGCGGGCGCAGGGTAGCCTCTGGCGTCCGCGCCCTCGTGGTGCCTGGGTCGCAGCAGGTGCGAGCCGAGGCCGAGGCCGAGGGCTTGCACGAGATCTTCGCAGAGGCCGGGTTCCAGTGGCGGGGAGCGGGTTGCTCCATGTGCTTGGCGATGAATCCCGACAAACTCCAAGGCCGCGAACTGTGCGCCTCGTCGTCCAACCGCAACTTCAAGGGCCGGCAGGGCAGTCCCACCGGTCGCACTTTGCTGATGAGTCCGGCAATGGTCGCGGCGGCGGCGGTGGCAGGTGAGGTGGCGGATGTGCGGGAATTGGTTGGGTAGAGGAGAAGATACCATGGAAAATTCGAGTGTGATTCAGACGATAACTGGCCGCGGCGTGGTGGTGCGTGGAGCGGATATTGATACCGACCGCATCATTCCGGCTCGCTTTTTGCGGACGGTGACATTTGAGAATTTGGGTGCCCACGCCTTTGAGGATGATCGCGCCGGTGGCGACCATCCCTTTGACCAAGCGCGCTTCCAAGGAGCGTCGATCCTGTTGGCCAATGCCAATTTCGGCTGCGGGTCCTCGCGCGAACACGCGCCGCAGGCTCTGATGCGCTGGGGGATCAAGGGTTTTGTCGCTGAGTCCTTTGCCGAGATTTTCTTTGGCAACTGCATCGCTATGGGATTGCCCTGTGTGCGGGTGGCGGCTGGGGACATGCAGACTTTGATGGACGCGGTCGAGAGCGATCCGGCGCAGGAGGTGGTCATTGACCTTGGAGCGCGGCAGGTGCGCTGGGCCGGTGGCCAAGTTGCAGCCGATATTGCCGACGGCCCGCGCGAGCAGTTTCTCAAGGGGAGTTGGGATTCGCTGGGTCAGCTCTTGGCCGCTGGCGACCAGATTGAGAGCACCACGCGGAAGCTGCCGTACGTGGCGGGGTTTTGAAAGAGGTGATAAGATGGGCCACATCAAGATAAATGGACAGAAAATTACCAACCCATTGTCCCGCGCACTGGTTCTGACGGCAGTCGCGCTGATTTTCGCTTTCATCACAGGTGTGGTCCTGATCAACATCGGGATCGCACTGGCGGTTACAATCATCATTGCCGTGGTGCTGCTGCTAGCCGCCCCGGTGGTTACGGGACTGATTTGGCTCGCCAAACTAATCCATAAAAGAGGGAGATAAATAATTGCACAAAATTGCCGTAATACCCGGAGACGGAACAGGGCCTGAAGTGGTCGTCGAGGGGCTGAAAGCACTCGACGCTGTAGCCGCTAAGCAGGGATTCGAATACGAGACCGTGGATTTTGACTTTGGCGGCGACCGCTACTTGCGCACCGGCGAGGTCTTGCCCGAGTCGGCGGCCGACGACTTTAGGCAGTTCGACGCCATTTACCTAGGGGCCATCGGCCACCCCGACGTAAAGCCGGGTATCCTCGAAAAGGGCATTCTACTGAGGCTGCGCTCTGAGTTGGACCAGTACATCAACCTCCGCCCGGTCAAGCTCTATCCCAACGTGCCGACGCCGATTAAGGACAAGGGACCGGAGGACATCGACTTTGTGGTGGTGCGTGAAAATACTGAGGGACTATACGCGGGTTCTGGCGGCTTCCTCAAAAAGGGTACGCCCGACGAGATCGCAGTGCAGGAGTCAATCAACACCCGCAAGGGCGTCGAGCGTTGCTTGCGCTACGCCTTTGAGTACACCCAACGGCGCAATAAGGACAACACCTTGACGCTGTGCGGCAAGACCAACGTGCTGACGTACGCCTTTGACCTGTGGGAGCGGGTGTTTGAGGAAATTGGCGCGGCTGACTATCCGGCCATCAAGCGCGACTACGCCCACGTCGATGCCATCTGCATGTGGATGGTCAAAAATCCCGAGTGGTTCGATGTGGTAGTTACCGACAACATGTTCGGAGACATAATCACGGATTTAGGCGCGATGATCCAGGGCGGAATGGGCATTGCTGCGGGCGGCAATATCAACCCTGAAGGCGTGTCGATGTTCGAGCCGATCGGCGGTTCGGCTCCCAAGTACACCGGTCAGAATATCATTAATCCGCTGGCCGCCATCGGCGCTTGTCAGCTCATGCTCGACACGCTCGGCGAGCACGAGGGTGCCAACATTTTGGAGGGCGCTATCGTCTCGACGCTGGGCAAGCTCGAAGATATGGGCGCGGGGAGAATGGGGTATTCGACGACGGAAGTAGGCGACCTAGTAGCCCAGGCCGTGGCCGACGCCTAGGGCGATGGAGGGAAGCGACACCATGCGCATCGAAGTCTATGACTCCACCCTGCGGGACGGTGCCCAAGCCGAGGGCATTTCCTATTCGCTAGAGGACAAGCTACTGATCGCGCGGCGTCTCGACGCGCTGGGGGTCGATTACATTGAAGGAGGCTGGCCCAATCCCACCAATCCCAAGGATCTGGCCTTTTTCCAGGAAGTGAAGAAGCTGGGTCTGAAGGCGCGAGTGACCGCCTTTGGCAGCACGCGTCGGGCCGGCGTGGCCCCAGAGGAGGACGCGACCCTGAACACGCTGCTGAGGGCCGAGACCGACAGCGTTTGCATCTTTGGCAAAAGCTGGACTTTGCACGTCGTCGAGGCGCTCAAGACAACGCTAGAAGAAAATCTGAAGCTGATTGAAGACTCGGTCGCCTATCTGGTCGCGCACGGCCGCGAAGTGATCTACGACGCCGAGCACTTTTTCGACGGTTATAAGGCCGACGCTGATTACGCGGTCGAGACCCTGTTGGCCGCCGAGCGCGGTGGAGCGCGGATTTTGGTGCTCTGCGATACCAATGGCGGTACCTTGACCAGCGAGATGGGCCAGATCGTCGAACAGGTTGCCGAGCGGATTGCGCTGCCCTTTGGCATCCACACGCACAACGATGCTGGCGTGGGCGTGGCCAATACGCTCGTGGCCGTGGAGCGGGGCGCAGTGCAAGTGCAAGGAACTTTTAACGGCTATGGCGAGCGCTGCGGCAATGCCAACTTGTGCGCTATTCTGCCCAACTTGGAACTGAAGATGGGTTTCGAGACAGTGGGTCGCGAGAACCTTGCGGAGCTGATGGACTTCTCCCGCTTCCTCAGCGAGATCGCCAACGTCTATCACGACCACCGCCAGCCGTATGTCGGCGAGAGCGCGTTCGCCCACAAGGGAGGCGTCCACATCGACGCCATGATCAAGGATCCGCGCTGCTACGAACACATCGATCCCATAGCCACGGGCAACGAGCGGCGGTTCTTGGTCTCCGACCAAGCGGGCGGTGCGACGGTCGTCAGCAAGCTGCGGCGATTTTTGCCCGACATAGAGAAGAGGGATCCGCTGGTGGGACGGGTCTTGGAGCGGGTCAAGCAGTTGGAGCACGAGGGCTATCAGTTCGAGGCGGCGGAGGGATCGTTTGAGTTGTTGGCGCGTCGGGTCCAAGGCACGTACGAGGACTTATTCACGCTGATCAACTTCCGCACTATCAACCGCAGGATCGGGGAGCACGCCGAAGAAGCCGAGGCCATTGTCAAGGTCGTCATCGGCGATGCCGAGTACCATATGGTCGCTGGCGGCGATGGTCCGGTCAACGCGCTCGACCAAGCACTGCGCAAGGCGCTGGAGCAGGAGTTCCCCGCGCTCAAGCAGGTGCATTTGGAAGACTACAAGGTGCGGGTGTTGTCGAGCAGCGACGGGACCGCGGCCAAGACGCGGGTATTGATCGAGTCGTCGGACGGCAAGGATGTGTGGGGTACGGTGGGAGTGTCGGAGAATGTGATCGAGGCGAGTTGGATCGCCTTGGCCGATAGTTTGCACTACAAGTTGATGAAGGACGCGCTGGCCGAGCTAGCTGTCGGCGCGACGGGAACGGACTGAGTGCTATGAGAATTATCGAGGGCGGTGGGGTCACTGCGCCGAGTGGGTACCGGGCGGCTGGCATCCAGACGGGTGTTAAGGAGTCGGGCACTAAGGATTTGGCGCTGGTGTATTCGACGCGCCCGGCGAATGCCGCTGCGGTGTACACCACCAACAAGGTGCAGGGTGCGCCGATTGCCATCGACCGCGAGCACCTCGCCGATGGCAAGGCGCGGGCCGTCATTCTCAACAGCGGCAACGCCAATGTCTGCAACGGCGACGTCGGCTTGGACCACGCCCGGCGGATGTGCGCCTTGACGGCGAGCGAGTTGGGTCTGCAAACGGAAGAAGTGCTGGTCTGTTCCACCGGCTTGATCGGCGTGCCGCTGCCGATTGACAAAATCGAAGCGGGTATCCCGCAGATCGTTGCGGCGTTGTCCGAGGACGGTGGTGCGACTGCCGCTGAGGCGATCATGACTACGGACACCGTGCCGAAGAGTTGTGCTGTCGAGGTCGAGTTGGAAGCGGGCCGCGCCGTCGTTGGGGCGATGGCCAAAGGAGCGGCGATGATCGCACCCAACATGGCGACGATGCTGGCGGTGGTGACCACGGACGCGGCTGTGCCCAGCGGACCATTGCAGGAACTGCTGTCGCAGGCCATCCAGCGCACGTTTAACTGCATTACGGTTGACGGTGACATGAGTACGAGTGACACGGTGATCCTGATGGCCAATGGCGACGGCGCGGAGTTAGGCGAACGCGATTGTGAGCGCCTCTACGAGGGCATTGAGTACGCGTGTCGGCAGATGGCCCAGGCGATCGCGCGCGATGCCGAGGGGTCGTCCAAGCTGATTACCATAGCGGTGCGCGGTGCCGCCACTGAAGCGGAGGCGAGACAAGTCGGCATTGCGGTGGCCAATTCGAGCTTGGTGAAGACCGCGGCGTTTGGCAACGATCCCAACTGGGGACGCATTCTGTGCGCGATGGGGTACGCTGGCGTCGAGTTCAATCCCGAGACCGCGCGCGTGTCGCTGTGCGGCACCGACATCTACGGCAACGGTGCCGGTCTCGATTTTGACGGAGATAAGCTGAGTGCGACCATGCAGGCCGAGGAAATGGCCATTGACATCGACTTGGCGATGGGCCAGGCCGCGGCTGAAATTTTTACCTGCGATCTGACGTACGAGTACGTGCGCCTGAACGCCGAATACACTACCTGAGGAACTATGCCACTTTCGCACAATGTACAGCGCGTCCAGCCGTCGGTCACCATGCAGATTTCGGCGCGGGCTGCGGCCATGCAGCGCGCTGGTATCGATGTGGTTTCCCTGTCGGCGGGCGAGCCGGATTTCGATACGCCGCAAAACGTCAAAGACGCTGGCATCCGCGCCATTGCCGAGGGCTTTACCAAGTACACCACGCCGGGGTCGGGGATCATCGAGCTCAAGGAGGCGATCTGCCGCAAATTCGAGCGCGACAACGGCTTGGTTTACACAACCGACGAAGTGATCGTCAACAACGGTGCCAAGCACTCGCTCTTTTTGGCAGTGGCGGCGCTGGTCAACGCTGGCGACGAGGTCATCATCCCCACGCCCTATTGGGTGACCTACTGCGAGCAGCCGCGGATAGTGGGCGGCGAGCCAGTGATTGTCGAGACCCAAGCTGCCAACGGTCTCAAGCTGACTGCGGACGAGTTCCGCGCCGCCATCACGCCCCGCACGCGGATGCTTTTTTTGTGCTCGCCGTCCAATCCCAGCGGCGCGGTGTACACCCGCGAGGAGTTGGAGAGCTTGGCGGCAGTGGCCGTCGAGCACGAGGTCTATGTGCTCAGCGACGAGATTTACGAGAAGCTGATCTACGACGGGGCCGAGCACCACTCGATTGCCGCTTGTAGCCCGGAGGCCAAGGAATTCAGCATTGTGGTCAATGGAGTGTCCAAGGCCTATTCGATGACCGGCTGGCGCATCGGCTACACGGGGGCCAGCGAGGAGATCATCGCCGGAATGAACAAGGTGCAAAGCCAGGAAGTGTCGCACCCTTCGTCGATGGCACAGAAAGCGGCTGTCGAGGCGCTCGACGGCCCGCAGGAGTCGGTCGAGGAAATGCGCCAAGCCTTTGATGCGCGGCGGCGCTACATGGTCGAGCGCCTCAACGCCATCGATGGCGTGGAATGTGTGTTGCCGTCGGGGGCCTTTTATGCCTATCCCGACGTCTCCGCGTACTACGGCAGCCAGGTCCGCGACTCAGTGGCATTGTGCGAGTATTTGCTTGAAGAGGCCAAGGTGGCCTGTGTGCCTGGCGCTGGCTTTGGCACCTACGAGCACATCCGCCTCTCCTACGCCACGTCGCTGGACCTGCTTGAAAAGGCGTTGGACCGAGTTGAGGCCGCGCTGGGCGCGTTGGCGTGAATAGGGGATTGCCAATTGCGAATTCGCAATTGCTAACCTAGGAGGTTTGTCCCGTGAATAAAAATGGATTTTACCTCGATTTTGAACGCGATCTCGTCGAGCTAGAAAAGAAAATCGACGACCTAAAAGAACAGGCCAAGACCAATGGCTTGAATTTGGATGAGGGCGTGCGCAAGCTCGAGACGCAGGCCGCGAAGAAGCGCCGAGAGATCTACAACAATCTCACCCCTTGGCAGCAGGTGCAGATTGCGCGGCACCCGCATCGCCCCTACGCGCTCGATTACGTCGAGCGGATGCTTTCTGACTTCACCGAGCTACACGGCGACCGCTTCTTTGCCGACGACGCTTCCATCATTGGCGGCCCGGCGCGGCTGGACGACGAATCGGTCATGGTCATCGGCATCCAGAGCGGGCGCAACCTCGAAGAGCGGCAAAAGCGCAACTTTGGCATGCCGCATCCAGAAGGATATCGCAAGGCCCGACGCCTGATGCAGATGGCGGCCAAGTTCAATTTGCCGATCTTGACCTTGGTCGATACATCGGGTGCCTATCCTGGGATCCAGGCCGAGGAGCGGGGCCAAGCCGAGGCCATCGCCCGCAACCTCTACGAAATGTCGCATCTGCCGGTACCCATCGTCGTGGCCATCATCGGCCAGGCCTTCAGCGGCGGTGCCATTGGCATTACGGTCGGCGACCGGATCCTGATGCTGGAGCACGCCTGTTATTCAGTGATTGTGCCGGAGAGTTGCTCGACGATCTTGTTCAAGGTGCGCGAGCGCAGGGAGGAAGCGGCTGAGGCTCTCAGGCTCACGGCTAAAGATCTGAAGCAGCAGGGGATCATCGACCGCATCGTGCCGGAGCCGTTGGGTGGAGCGCACCACGATTGGGATAATACGGCCTCCGCGCTCAAGCGTTGCGTACAAGATGCGCTAGCCGAGCTTCAGCGACTCGATCCAGAAGAGCTAATCGCTCAGCGGCTGGATAAGTTCGCGGCGATGGCGCGCTTTGAGGAGTAGTCCCAACGTTTGGGAACTGCGCTTCAATTGACAGTACCGGCACTTGCCTCTCTCCGCCACCGCTCAAGTGGGTGTTCGCGCGGCGTTAGCGGCATGTACACCCGTGCCTGGCGCCGATGTGACTCCCACGTCGCCTGTATCATTTCGAGACAATCCCGACCATCCCTGCCGCTGGCAAACGGTTCCCGGTCTTCCTCAATGGCGGCGATGAGATCGCGCAGCATGAGGCGTTGCAAGAGCAAGCGTATGGATGTCCGATCGCGTGGATTGCCGTGCTCGTCGAGGTCTTCGGCTGGCAGATGCACGGGTTCCCACGCCTCGGCCGGCGTCTTGTGTTGTCCTTTGTGGATAAACATCGTCGTGCCCACGCTCTCCCGCACGGCGATGCGCCCTTCGGTGCCGATGATGTCAATGCCGTAGCCGTTGTCGTTGGTCTGCGGCTGGGCGAGGAACTGCACATCTGCATGGATGCCGTTGGCAAAGCGGAACGAGGCGTGTCCGCGCTCGCCGAGCACAATCCCCGCATCGCGGTCTTTCGGGTGCACCTCTTGGGTGTGTTTGATGTCATCGACAGTTGACTCGCGTCCATCCATCTGCACGAGGTGCGCGTGCGTCCACTCGACATCACCGCCAAAGAGACGCACCCAATCGTAGAGATGGGTGCCCATTTCCATCAGCGAGTTGCCCACCTTGCGGCCCCCTTTGTCGGTTGCCTGCAGTAACACCACTTGGCCGATTGCGCCTTGGTCGATCAGCGAGAGGGCGTGGCGGTTGTACGGGCTGGCGCGTTTGATGTGGTTAATGGCAAACTTGACGCCGTGCTGGTCGCAGGTTGCAACCATCTCGTCGGCTTCGATGAGATTCAGGGCAATCGGCTTTTCGCAGAACACGTGGATGCCGCGCTGGGCTGCGGCAATCGTCGGCTGGTGGTGCATGGGTGCTTGCGTTGGGACGATGACGAGGTCGGGCTGTTGCTCATCGAGCATTTTCTCGTAGTCGTCGTAGAGGGCTTGGATGCCAAAGCGCTCTCCCCATGCCGCCGCCCGCTCGGGGTCGATTTCTGCTCCGGCGACTAGTTCGCAGTTTGCCTCTAACTGTACGGCCTCCGCATGGTGCCCGCCCATGCCGCCGAGGCCGATAATCGCAATGCGGTAGTTGTTCATAAAGATGTCTCATCGTTCACGCCTACGATTGTCTCGTAGGCGCGAACTCTATTTGGCTCAGGCGCGCCGCAAGCGGTCGAAGAGCCGCTCTAGGCGGTCGAAGGCGAGGCGGATCATGTCTTCGTCCCAGTCGCCGTCAATTTTGATCTGGACCATGGACTGGAGGGTTTCTAGATAGGCTCGTTGCGTCTCGGTTAAGGGGCGTTCTTGGCGGTCTGAGCGTTCGGACCGTTCCGAACGGTCTTGTCGTTCTTGTTGTTGTCGCTCTTGTCGTTCGGAAGTGGTGCGCTTGGTGCGTCCGTCGCGCCCGGAGCGCTCCTTGGGGGCGGGTTCGCGGACGCTGCGAGCCTCTTTTTTAGGCGCAGGCGCGGGTTCGGGAGTTTCTTCTTGGGGTTCGGGTTCGGCGACCGCTTCCTCTTGCGGGGCGGAGGGGTCGCCAAAATCGGCTTCGGCGATGAGATACTTGAAAAACATCTTCATCTTGTTGGCCGAATCGCGCCCCATGCCGGTGCGATTGCGGAAGTAATCGACAATCGCGTCGTCGCTCATGTTGCCGTTGTTCTGCTCCCACTCTGGCAGCAGGTCTTTGTAGAGGTCGCGGATCACTTCGGCGATGGCGAATTTGCGCGTCTCCTTGGGGACTATCCGCAACAGTAGGTCCGTGGGCTTTTGGTCGCGGTCGGTCAGGTTCATGGACTCGATGCCGCGCAAAAAGCGGTGAATCATCGACGGGGTGCGAATAATAGGCCGCACGTAGTCGCGGTCGATTTGGTCGGGGATCTTGGTCTCCAGCCGCGAGAGGAACCGCTCGAACTGCACCTTGGTGATGTAGGGAAACCATGCCCGGTCCTGCCGGCCGCCATTTTCCCCTGATCCTTCTTCTACTGTCGTCTCAGCGGCGTCTTGGCGTACTTCTTCCATTGTCGTCTCCATTCGATAAGTTGATATGTCTCCGGGCGTTAGGGCTGCGGGGCAAATTCGGCCGTTACGACGGCGGAAATGCCTCCGCGCACATTGAATTCTCCCACTACGGTCATGCGCCGCGGCGCGCAGGCGGCCACCAAATCATTGAGAATGGTGTTGGTGACCGCTTCGTAGTAAGCGCCTTCTTGGCGAAAGGACCACAGGTAGAGCTTGAGCGATTTGAGCTCAATGCACTGTTGGTCGGGCACGTAGCGGATGTGGATGGTGCCGAAATCAGGTTGCCCGGTTACGGGACATATCGAAGTGAATTCCGGACACGAGAATTCGATTGTGTAGTCGCGGTCCGGATAGGGATTGGCAAAAACCGCTAGGTCTTTGCTCGGCTCGGTAGCCATGAAAATTTCGTCTCCTAACAGCCTAAAAACACTTAAAGATAAGGCCAAATGGGTGACTTGGCTATGCCGAGACAAAGCACTCGATGACGTTTGCAGGGCACTGTGAAGACTACCGGTACGTGAACGGGTTTATGACCCGGAGGCCATCGTAGTCCTGTTCCGAACTGAGGTCCTCAGAATAGATCACGTCGCAGCCGAGGGTCTGGGCTGCGGCAAGGATCGCGCCGTCCCAATAAGACAGCCGAAAGCGTCGGCTGATGGCCACGGCCTCCAGAAAAACGTCCATCGTCATGGTCTGAATCCGGAACAGCAGAATCGGCTCTAGGAATTGCAATGCTCTATTGCCAGAAAGACTGCGGATCCGTGTCGGCCGGGTGGCTTGGTGATAGAATTCCTGCAGCACCTGAACGGACGCGGCGAGGTCGGGTTCTATCAGGACTTCCCGCGCCCGGGCCCGCTTGTCGGCCTCCTCCGGGACCTCGCTGACAGCGTACAGCAGGACATTAGTATCTACGAATCGCATGGCGAGGTTTTGAGTGCTTCGGAGATGCTGCGCTGCCGCTCGCGCTCGGCGACAGCCTCGGCCCTTGCCGCGACGCGGTCGTACAACGCCTCTCTGGGCAGGTTGTCGGACATCCGCAACCCAATACCCTGCCCATCGAAGTCCGCGAGCACTTCCCGCAGCAGCCTGCACCGACGCTGATAGATGGTTTCGCTAGACTCGGCACTAGCTTCGCCCCCCGCATCCGGATCCGCCGCCAGATGTCTCAGGTAGTCTCGCACAAGGGCCGATACCGAGGTGTCCAATTCCGCCGCCCGGATGCGGGCGAGCCGGTGGGTCTGTTCGTCGATGGATACGGTGATGTTCTTCATATTCACAGTTTCACAGTTTCTGTGTAGCACAATATAGGTGCTCATTGGCCGATGGGCAATGCCTGCGGCGGCGCGGGTGCCTTGGCTATGCTGCGCCAAAGCGCTCGATGACGTTTGTGGTAATGCGCGAGACAGTCTCGTCCACGAGAATCGAGGCTGGATAGGTGATGGAGCCGACGGAAAAAACCGCGCCGCCGCTCTCCGTCTCGTAATAGACCATTTCCGCGCCGCCGCGATCTGGATTGAGGCCGCGGGCGATGATTTCGATGTTGGGGGGCGAAGAGGGCGAGGTCTTGTCGGTCTCGTGGCCGGAAGCGCCGCCGGGTACCCGCTCGTGCAGGCTGGCCTCGCCGAAGGTCTCGCCGTTTTTGACGCCTGTGTTGGCGAAAATCCAGTGGTCGGCGTCGAGGACTTGATACGGCGCAGCCGTCATAATGCCCGCAGTGGTACAGACCACGCCGAGCAGGTTGGCCTCGGACTCGTGGTACTGATGAAAGCGGCTCTCGTGGCCCTCGGCCCGCTGGATGCGCGCGTGGCCGTTTTTGACCTTCATCGTCTGCTCGTCGAGCATCTCCACTTCGCAGTTGAGGCCGTTGCCTCCCAAGTACATGAGTTTGCCGCCGCGCTCGCGCACCCACGCCTTGAGGTCGTAGTACATCTTGCGCGACCAGTACTCGGGATGGGTGGTGATGATGAGGATTTTGTACTGGTCGAGGTCGAGCTGGTCAAAGTGAAATTGGGTCTCGGCGTACAGGTCGTAGGCATAACCCTCGCGCTCCATCCAGCCGAGGAAGCGCCACTCGGCCGGGGCCACGTGCGAGGCCGAGCGTCCCGCGATGGGGTCGGTGATCTCTGTGCCCTCGGGAACGTGGTTGAGCGGCTCGGGCCGGTCGAAGGAGAGGGGGGCGTAGTCCTCGGCGTCGAAGTTGAGGTGCTCGCGGTCGGTGTAGCGCTTCAGTTCTAGGCGGGCATTGATCGTGGGCGTGGGCGGAAAGCAGTCGGCGTGGATGTAGTTGGAGCGCCCGCCGAAGTTGTTGTACGCGTTCCAGTTGATGTTGGCGGCGAGGACTGCGATGTCCGCGCTGGGGGCGGCTGGGGCGACGATCCAGGGAAAGGAGAAAAATGCGCCGGACTCGCCTTTGGCGTGGAAGTAGTACAGGCCAGAGCGTTCCGGCGCGGTGACGAATTGTTTGTGGTTGGGGCTGGTGTAACCAAACTTGTTCCACGTCACCCCGGTCTGGGTGTAGTCGCCGTCCGGAGTGATCTGCATGGTGGCGCGCGGCCCGTGCTCGTCGAACCAGCCCAGCGGGCGGATGTGCTCTTTTTCCCAGCCGTAGCGCCACAAATCGAGGCGGTAGGCTTCGAGCGCGTGGACGCGGAACTCGGATTGCTCGCCCGCTTGGACCCACTTGGGCCAGGCGTAGCCGAGCAACTGATGCGCGAGCAAGCGGAATTGGTGCGGCCGCTCGGGGTGGATGTTGATCTGCCCGCGCTTGGGGCCGAAGCCATCTTTTTGCAAGGTCACGGTGTAGGGGCCGGGGGGAACGTCGGCGAAGACCTCGCCGGTGGCCCGCGAGCGGGTTTCGACGTGCAGGTCTTCGTTGGCGATTTCGAACTGCACGTCGTGCAGGGCGATGTAGCGTTCGTCGCTGACGTAGCCGATTAGCATGGGTTAGCTCCTTGGAATAGGGTCGTAGGGTAAGGGATCGTCGGCACCCGCCCGGCGAAAGCCCGCCAAGCGCATGCGGCAACTCTCGCAGCGGCCACAGGCGAGGTCTTCGCGCTGATAGCAGGACCAGGTCAGGTGCAGGGGGGCGGCAAGCGCTAGGCCGCAGCGGATGATGGCGGCTTTGTCCCAGTCTATGAGCGGGGTCTGGATGCGCACTTGGGTTTGGGGGCTGGTACCAGCGGCGACCATGCGCTCGTAGGCGGTGAAAAATTCTCGCCGGCAGTCCGGGTAGTGGCTCTCGGCTTCGTGGGCACCGATGTAGATGTTGGTTGCGCCGATGACCTCGGCCCAAGCTACGGCCACGCCGAGTAGGTTGGCGTTGCGGAAGGGGACGTAGGTGGTGGGTAGGCCGGCTGTGGCGTCGTCTTCGGGGATAGGCTGGGTCGCATCGACCAAGCTGGAGCCGCCGATTTGGCGCATGTAATCGACGTCCACCACGAGGCGGGTCTCCACTTGGAAGTGATCCGCGAGGGCGGAAAACGCCATAAATTCGCGTTCCTCGGTGCGCTGGCGATAGCGCAGGTGGAGAAAGGCCAAGGGGCCGCGGCGGGCGGCAATGGCGGCGGTGACGCAGGAGTCGAGCCCACCGCTGACGAGGACGATTCCGAGGCTCAAAGCAAGAGGATGACTTCGTTTTGGATGGGGGTTGTAACTTCTGGTCCAGTCTCTGGATCTACGTACACATTGACTTCGAGCCGCACGCCGAACTCCGGCAGGTACGCGCCCGGCTCCACGGAAAAGCCCGTGCCCGGTAGGATCGACCGCGCGTCGTGGGTCTCTAGGTCGTCGAGGTTTACGCCTAGCGCGTGGATGCTCGGCCCCGGGCCGAGGCTGTGTCCCGTGCGGTGGACGAACTGCTCGCCCAAACCGTGTTCTGTCAGGATTTGGCGCGCCACTTGGTCGAGTTGCCAGCCCTGTAGCACTTCGCCGGCGCGCCACGCGGCGTCGAGCCGTTCCAACACTTGATCGCGCGCTTCGCGCACTGCGGCAAAGACCTCGGCGTGAGCCGCGGGCACGCGCGGGCCAGCAAAGGCGACCCAAGTCATGTCGCCAAACACGTGCTGCTCGCTAGGGTGGCGCGCCCACAGGTCGATGAGGATCCAAGCGCCCGGCTCAATGGGGGCGGCCGTGTCCGCGCGCGGCTCGTAGTGCGGATTGCCGCTGTTGCCATTGACGCCGACGATCGGCGGATGCCCGCTGTCGAGGCCGCGCTGCTCCAGTTCGGCGACGATGAATGATTGGACATCGAACTCGGTGAGGCCGGTGTGGAGCTGGCTGCGGATGTGCTCAAAGGCTGCGTCCTTGACTTCGGCGACTTGGCGGCAGGCGTCGCGGTGCGAGGCGAGCGCGTCCGCGCTCCAAGTGGCCAAGGCGACTTGGCATAGATCGGCCGAAGACACCACTTCGGGGCCGAGGGATCGCACCAGCTCTAAGGTGCCGCCATCGACCCAAGACACCGTGGGCAGCGTGCCCCCGGGCCAGTACTCCATGGCTACTTGTGGCAGTCCGCCCACCGCATCGCGCAACAGGGAGTGGAGCTGTTCCCAGCTAGCGTAATGAGCGATATCTATGCCCAGCCCGGCGAGGGCCTCCGGCTCGACCGCCGAGCCGAGCAAGCGCGGCGCGCCTGCGGCTGGTACGATAAGAAAGACGCGTCGGGTCGTATGCTGTCGCTGGCCCAACAACTGCCACAAGACCGGATTGCCGCCGCGAAAATCGTACACTAGCCAAGCGCCGATTCCCTCCTGCTGCATATAGGCTTGTATTTTTTGTAGGTCCAATGAAACCCTCCTCAACCGCTCAGCCTTGCGCGGCAAACAACTGCTGCAAGTACGCGCCCGTGTGGGAGCCGGCCGCGTCGGCCACTTCCTCGGGGCGGCCGCAAGCTGTGATTGCCCCGCCAGCTTCTCCGCCTTCTGGCCCCAAGTCGATGACCCAGTCGGCGGCCGCGATGAATTCGATGTGATGTTCGACTACTACTACGGTATTGCCCTCGTCAACTAAGCGCTGCAACAGCGCGAGCAGCAGGCGCACATCCTCCAAGTGCAGGCCCGAGGTCGGCTCGTCGAGGATGTAGAGCGCGTGATCTTGGCGCGAGCGCCCCAGTTCTGCTGCCAGCTTAACCCGCTGCGCTTCGCCGCCGGAAAAACTGGTCGCCGGTTGGCCGAGGTGCAAATAGCCCAAGCCCACTTCCGCGAGGGTTTCTAGCCGCTGCGCGACTTGGGGCACGGCCGCAAAAAGCGCGCTCGCCTCGGCCACGTTCATCTCCAGCACTTCGGCGATGTGGTGCTGGTGGAAGCGCACGTCCAAGACCTCGGCGCGGTAACGCCGTCCGCTGCAAGAGGGGCAGACGACTTCGAGGTCGTCGAATGCGCCTCGGCGCGTGCTGTGAACCCCCCGGCCCTTGCACAGGTCGCAGGCTCCCTCTGGGGCGTTGAAGCTGAAGTGGCCGGGCCGATAGCCCCGCAGGCGGGCTTCGGGCAGGTCGGCAAACAGGCGGCGAATCGGCGCTAGCAATCCCGTGTAGGTCGCCGCGTTCGAGCGCGCGCTGCGGCCGATGGGCCGCTGATCAACCGCGACGACGCGCGCCACCTGCTCGATTCCAGTACAAGCGCTGTAGGGCAGGGGACGCCGCTGGGTGCCGTGCAGTTTGGCCGCCAAGAGCGGATGCAGGGTGTGGCTGACCAGCGAGCTTTTGCCCGATCCGGAAACCCCGGTTACGCAGGTCAAGGTTCCCAATGGCCATTTTACCTCGAGTTGGCGCAAGTTGTGGCCGCGGGCACCGGATAGTACTAACCACCCCTGTGGCTGGCGCGCTTGGGTGCGCGGCAGTTGCAGCGTACCGCGTAGATAGCGTCCGGTCAGAGATTCGGCTGCGGCTACCTCGCTCGGCGTGCCCTCGGCTACGACCTGTCCTCCGGCGGTCCCCGCGCCCGGCCCCATATCGACCAGCCAGTCGGCCCCGCGCAAAAGTGCGGCGTCGTGTTCTATGAGGAACACGGAGTTCCCAGCGTCGCGCAGTGTCCTGAGCGCGTCTAGGAGTTGGGCGGCGTCGCGCGCGTGCAAACCGGCGCTGGGTTCGTCGAGCACGTAGAGCATCTGCGTGGTGCCCGACGACAGGGCGGACCCGAGGCGCAGCCGCTGAAATTCTCCACTCGACAGGGTGTCGGCGCGGCGGTTTAGCTGCAGGTATTCTAGTCCCAGCTCTTGCAACAGGTTAAGCCGGCGGTTGATCTGGCCGCGGATGGCCTCGCCCACCGGAGCTACTGCTGTAGGAAAGTCGAGGTTACTGAGCCACTCGGCCGCTGCGACAACCGCGCATTCGCCGACCGCGGCAATAGACGCTCCGCCCAATTCTACTGCGAGCGATTCGGGCCGTAAGCGCGCCCCGTCGCAGCTAGGGCACGGCGCGTCGTCGAGGCGTTCTTCCAGCCAGGCCAATTCCTCGCCTTCGGCTTTGGCACCGACGCGCTCCAGCCAGCGCGCTAGCCCGATGAATCGGCGTCCCTGTCCGTGCCATAGCCGTTCGGCCGCTTGGTCCGGCCAGTCGCCTACGGGCTGTTCGGGATCGACTTGGTGCCGCTGGCAGAAGGATTGCAGGCGGTCGCGCAAATCGCCGTGCCCAAAGTCGTGCCATAGGGCCCCCAAGGCCCCTTCGAGCGTAGCCTGTCCACCGGCGAAGATCTGCTCGCTGCTCAAGCCGTTCTGCACTCCAAGGCCCCGGCACGTCGCGCAGGCTCCGGCCGCGCTATTGAAGGAAAACAGCGCGGGTTCTAGGGCTGGGAAGGGTGCGCCACAGGCCGAGCACGCTGGCCGCACGGCAAAAACTAGATCGCTTCCAGCGTCTGGAGTGGAAAGCACCACTTGGCCGTCGCCCGCTTCCAAAGCCGCTTGCAGCGACCCTTGTAGGCGGCGCGCGATGCCCTTTTTGACGACGAGGCGATCGACGACCACGGACAGGTGCTGGGCGCGGGCAACGCGTTCGGGCGCGATGTCCTCTAGCAGCAGATCTTGTCCGTCGAGTCGCACGTGGCGGTAGCCAGCGCGATCAATCGCGGCGAGTACCTGCTCGGGCGTCTCGTCCTCCCGCGGGCGGCGCGGCGCGAGAATCATCAGGCGGGTGCCATCTGGCATGCTCGCAGCCGCTTCGTTTGCTTCCTCAAAGCGATGTGTCTGCACCTGCCCGCCGCAGTGGAGGCAGCTAGGCCGCCCAATGCGGGCGAAGAGCAGGCGCAACAGGTCGTACAAGCCGGAGAGGGTCGCTACTGTGGCTCGCGGACTCTGGTGGCCGGTTCCTCCGGCTAGCGCGAGAGCGGGGGCTAGGCCGTCGATATGGCGGGCCTTGGGCACGCGCAATGCGCGCCAGCCGCCTCCCTGATCCAGCGCCGCGAGAAAGCGCCGACGCGCTTCGGCGTAAATCGTGTCCAATACGAGGGAAGTCTTGCCCGATCCGGACGGGCCGCTGACGGCCACGAGGGATTCGTGGGGCAGGTCCAAGGAAACGGCGCGCAGATTGTGTTCGCAGGCATCCCGGACGACTAAAGTCGGCTGCATTGTGCCCGTCTATTCGCGCATTTTACGGAAAACATAGGTGCATAAAACATAGGGTTCGGGTGTTGTACAATCCGAGAAGCAGACCGGCGTTTACATTGACGATAAATCGCTTAGTCTGTATATTAACTTAACTATTTTTAACAAGTTATAAAAATGACGAATCCGCGCTATTATCGCGAATTCCGCCTCTTCCGCCGCTGAGATTTCCCACTGGCATGCAAATTTGCACCCCCTTCTGGCTAGGGGTTTGGAGCCTCGCCATGTGCTTGCCCACCCTCCCGGCCCGCGCCCAAATGCCCGATAAGCACTGGACGCTGACTGAGCTTATCAACCGCGCCTTGGACCGCGATGGCGAGGTTGCGAGTGGCCGCTGGAAGGTCGAGTCGGCTGACGCGCGTCGCCGCCAAGCTGCGGCCGCTAAAATCCTCCCCCGCCTGCGCATCGACAGCAAAAGTGGCCTAGTTCCAGACGCCATGGGCAGTGTGTTCAACCCGCCCGCCGATACCACGGGCCTCCGTTCCTTGGGCCCTTTTGCGCGCGCCGAGTTGCAATTTGTGCAGCCGCTCTATCCCTTTAGCCTCGGCCGCCATTTGAACGAGGCCGCTACCCGAGGGGTCGATGTGGAGCAGTCCGACCTGTCGCAGACCCAGTTGGACGTGGCTTTTGCCGTCAAGGAGCTGTACTACGGACTGCTGTTGGCGCAAGACTTAGACGCCTTGGCGCGGCGCGTGAGCGATGAGCTAGCTAGCAGAGCCGAGGAGTTGGACGACGACCCCTCGCTCTCGTCGTCCGATCGCTACAAGCTGCGGCTGGCCCAGCTCGACTTGGCCGTGCAGCAGCGCGAGGTGGGCGATCAATTGGCCTTGGCGCGGTCGGCGCTGGCTTGGCGCACGGGCCTGCCCAGCGATGCGCCGCTCCTGCTCCGGGCCGAGCGACTCGCGCCGGTGGTAGTCTCGGTCCCGTCCCTAGACGATCTAATCGCACAGGCCCTCGACCTGCGGCCGGAATGGCGCAAGCTGCAAGCGGGCCTCGCCGCCAAACAGGCCCTCGCGCAAGCAGCCCGCGCCGCTTATCAGCCCCAAGTGTTTGTCAGCGGTGGCTTGCGCTACGCCGTGGCCCCTGGGCGCACCGATCAGCGGAATCCATTTGTCAAAGACGAGTTCAACTTTTTCAACGGCGGCGTCTTCATCGGAGTGCGGCAATCCTTGGAATGGCACTTGTTGGCCGCGGATGTAGATAGGGCACGCGCTGAATACCGCGCGCTCGAAGTGCGCGTACCGAGTGCGCAGGAGGGGATCCGCTTAGATGTCCGCCGCGCCTATTTGGACTATCGCCGCGCCGACCGCGATTTGCAAGATGCGCGCAAGAGTCGGCAATTGGCCCGGCAGTGGCTGCGGGAAGCCCGCGACGATTTTGAGTTCGACCCGCAGACCATCGGCGAATTGATCGCCGCTTTTGAGACTTGGGCCCGCCGCGAACAAGCCCACGGCGAAGTGCTGTACGACTTCAACCTCAGCGTCGCCCGCCTCGAAAAGGCCACGGGCGGTCTCGAACTGATCCCACGCGATGATACAACTCCTTAGCGCGGTCCTGTTGTTGGCGTTGGCCAACCCAAGCGACGGCAGGGCCGATGCGGCTTGGGCGACGGCGGCCGTGGCGCGGCTGAATGCGCTGCCAGAGGCACCCAACAGCGAGCACGCCGACGGAGCCGACCGCTTAGTGCGCGAACACTTGGCCGTGGACGAGTTTGCTGCGGCGACTTTTGGCGACTATCTCGAAGAGTCGCTGGACGCATACCGGGGCTTGCTATCCGATCTGCGCTTTACACACCTCGTCGAGCACTATCGCCGCCGACTAGCTAGAGCCTATCAGCACCGTCTCAGCGCCGACTTAGCCGCCCAACTCGCTTCTCCGGACTGGCGTGGCTTGCGCTTGGATAGCCTCGAAGTGAATGGCCAGCGGGGCCGTGCGCAGCTTCGCGCCTTGTTTGACACGCGCTCGCTCGGCGTGGAGGCCGACTTGATTTTCGCAGACGGAACTTGGAAAATCGCCGAGTTGAAGATCGACGGCAGGCTCGTCTCCAGCCACTATCGGCGTCGCTACCAGTCGCTGATCGACGGTGGCCATTCGCCGCCAGTAATGGAGGCCCAGCTCGCCGAGCGCGAATTCGTCGTTCTCGAGGACTTTGACGCTACTTGGGACGGGTCGCAGCCGATGGAGTGGGGGCCGTGGAAGAAAAAGGACCGGCTCAAACCCGTGCTCTATCGCGTAGAAGGCCGTCCTCGGCGCTACATGGCGGCGCGCGATTCGAGCCATTCGGTCATCTTGGGGAAATTCGTCCACTGGAATCCCCGCCAGTACCCGATTATGACTTGGTGCTGGCGGGCTGCGGCCTTGCCGCTGGGCGGCAACGAGTTTCTCGACGACGCCAACGACAGTGCAGCCGGCCTGTACGTCATCTTCTCTAAGAATTGGCTGGGAGTGCCCAAACAACTCAAATACGTGTGGAGCACGACCTTGCCCGAAGGCACGGTGGGGCGGCGCGACAAGATATTCCGGCCTTGGTTTTTCGTCGTCGAAAGCGGCGCGGCCAACTTGGGCAAGTGGACCTTTGAGGTCGTTGACTTGGAAAAGCACCACCGAGAAAAGTTAGGCGGTCGGCCGGCTAAGCGCACCATTGGCTTGGGGCTGCTGACAGACGCCAACTCGACCCGTTCGTACGCCGAAGCGTACTACGCAGACTTGCGCGTGTGGACGCGCGAGGCTTTTGTCGGCGGGCGCGTTGTCAATCACTGCGGTGGACTTCCCGTCTCCAACGGCGAGTACTCAGGGGAGAATTCACAATGAAAACGCTATGGTGCGCCGCGTGGGTCGTCTTATGCGTCGCGGCTGTTGCTAGTGCGGCCGACGATCCCGACGGTCCCATCGCCTTCCTCAAGAGTCACGACGCCGAGGTGCAGGCCATACTCGCCGAGGCACCGGCCGACTCGCTGCCCCCGGCCGTGCGGGAAGAGATCAAGCAGCACATCAACGCGGCCTTTGACTTTCGGGAATTGAGCCGTCTCGCCTTGGGAGATCACTGGGCGGAGCGCTCCCCGGCCGAGCGCGACCACTTCGCCGAGACCTTCAGCAGCATCATCCGCGAGCAGAATTTCGACAGCTTCTCCCGTTACTACCGCGAGGGCGAGATCCGCTACGAGTCGGCTGAAGTGCAAGAAGACGCCGCCGTCGTCCAAGCGCTGGCACCCGTGCGAGATGAGCAAATAGAGATCGAGTACAAGCTCCATCGGGTGGAGGGTGTGTGGCGGATATACGACTTGGTCATCGACGGCATCAGCACAGCCGAGGGCAACAGACGGCGCTATGCCCGCTACATCGAGAAAAATGGCTACGAGAAGCTGATCGTCCAGCTCGACAAGCAGTTGGCCCGCCTGCGCGAAGCGATTCTCTCGCCGCCTTCAGGCGGTGCAACCGAGGATTAACCCTCCGCCATGCCCATAAGCCACCAGCGCTTGGTGCGCTACATCTACCACCACTACATCGGCATAATTGCGCTGGCCACGATACTGTCGGTATTTGCCGGGTTCTTCGCTGCCAAGCTGGCCGGAAACATCAAGACCGACTTCGCCGACCTGCTGTCCGACGACTACGTCAGCGTCCAGGAACTCAACCGCATCAAGGCCCGCATTGGCGGCATCGCTCCGCTGATGATCGTCATTACCAGCGACGATTTGGACGCGGCCGTTTCCTTCATGCAGGTCTTGGCCGATTCGCTCGAACACAGCTCGCTGATCAGCTCGGTGAGCCGCCTCGATAGCAAAAAGAATCTGCTCGAAAAAAACCGGCTGCTCTACATGGATTTAGAGGACCTGCGAGAAGTCAACCGCCGCCTCGATGAACACATAGAGTTGCAAAAGCTCAAGCAGTCGCCGCTCTACTTTGCCTTGGACGACGAGGAAGAGCAGGTGCTCGACTTTTCGGATATCGAGGCCAAGTACCAGCAGGATGGCGCGGTGGTCCCAGAGCAATATCGCCAGTACTTCATCACAAAAGAGGGCAACGGCGTCATCCTCCGCCTCTATCCGGCCGGGCTTACCACGGATGTCGCCTTCTCGCAGGACCTGATCGACCATATTGACCAGACCATTGCCGCCATCGGCCCGGAGCGCTTCCACCCGAGTATCGAATGCGTGTACAAAGGCAGTTTCCAAAATAGCGCCAACCAGTTCACGATTATTATCCGCGACCTCAAGTCAACGGCCTTGTACAGCATTGTCGGCGTGCTGCTGCTCATCACCCTGTTCTTCCGCCAAGTAATAGGCTCGCTCTTCATCACCTTGCCGCTGCTGATGAGCCTGACTTGGACTTTTGGCGTCACCTACTTGGCCATCGGCAGCCTCAACATGATCACCGTGGGGCTGTTCGCCATCCTCTTTGGGTTGGGCATTGACTTTGGCATTCACATCTTCGCCCGCTACCGCGAGGCCCACCGCCGAGGCATGGACATCGAACAGGCCCTGACCGTGACCGTCCGGTACACGGGCAAGGCCCTGGCGACGACAGCGGTCACTACCTCGATCGCCTTCTATTCGCTGCTGTTGACGGATTTTAAGGGCTTCTCGGAGTTCGGTTTTATCGTCGGCACTGGCATCCTGTTCTCGCTGGTGGCCATGGTCGCGATATGCCCGGCCTTCATCGTCCTCGCCGAGCGCCTGCGGTTAGTTACCCCGATCCCCAAGCGCAGCGTCCTGTGGCGCACTGGTCGCTATCCAAAGCCTTGGGCCACCTTGCTGATAGGCACGGTGATCACTGGGTACTCGCTGTACCACCTCGGCGATTTGGAATTTGAATACGACTTCAGCAAGCTCAAGCCCGCGCCGCCGCCCAACATCAACAAGGGCAGCCTGCCCCAGAGCCTGAAGGAAGGCCGCTCGCCGGCCATCGTCTTGACTGAAAGCTACGACGAGGCTATGGAGGTAGTTCGCACGGTCGAGGCCATCAAGGCTGCCAACGGCGACTCCTCCACGGTCCTCAATGTCAAGAGCGTGTACTCCGCACTGCCGCAAGACCAAGACGCCAAGCTGGCGCTCATCGCCAACATCCGCGCTTTACTCGACCGGGAAGAGGGCCTGTTTAGCGAGAGCGAACGGGCTAAACTGGACTCGCTGCGCCCGTACTTCGACGTGGAGAAGCTCACGCTCTACGACCTGCCCTCAGACTTGACCAATGAGTTCAAGGACAAGGAGGGCAACATCCTCAACTTCGTGGCGATCAACGCCTCGGTCGAGCTCAAGGACGGGAAAGACGCCATCCGCTTTGCCGAGGAAATCAGCCACATAGAAACGCCGACGGGCAAGACCTACATAGCCTCTAGTTCGCACATCATCGTCGCCGAGATGCTCAAGGTCATGCTCGAGGACAGCCCCCTCGCCGTGATCCTCACGCTCGTGGTCGTCGCGGTGGTGCTGCTCATCGACCTGCGAAGTTTCATCGATACCCTGCTGGTGCTCACGCCGCTGTTGAACGCCTTGGTGTGGGTTGTGGGCTTCATGTATGTGTTTGACATCAAGCTCAACCTCTACAACATGGTCGCCTTCCCGACGATCATCGGCATGGGCATTGACAACAGCGTCCACATCTTCCACCGCTACCAAGAAGTCGGCCGTGGCTCGTTGCGATTGGTGTTGCGCACGACCGGGCTCGCGCTGTTGGCTACGTCGCTGACGACAATGGTCGGTTTCTCGGGATTGGTGCCAGCCATCCACCCGGCGCTCACGTCGATTGGCGTGCTCTCGCTGGTGGGATTGGGGTCTTGTTTTATCACGTCCGTCACTCTGCTGCCGGCCCTGCTGCAAATTCGCGAGCGCCGCACTGAGAAGCTCTAGCCCCATGCGCGTCGGCATTGTAGGAGCGGGCATTTTCGGTTTGGCCGCGGCCTTGGAACTCAACCGGCGGGGCCACCGGGTCACCCTCTTCGAACGCGGTCCCATCCCCTGTCCGGATGCCTCCTCGACCGATGTGTCCAAAGTCATCCGCCGCACCAGCTACCCCGAGGAGACCTACCACGAGTTGGTCGAGCGGGCCGCGCACCAGTGGCACCAATGGCACGACCAACTCAGCCGGACCATCTATTACCAGACTGGCAAGCTCAATATCTGGAGCGATGTGCCCACCGACAGCCCGGCTCGCCGCGGCTTGGAGACGCTGCATCAGCGGGGAAAGACGGTCGAAGTGCTGAGTCCGACTCAGGTCCGCCAGCGCTTTTCCCAATTTGCTGTGCAGGACGACGACACGCTCTTTTACGATCCCTGGTCCGGCTATTTGCGCAGCAGTCAGGCCGTGGCTGATCTGGCCGCTCTGGCCCGGGACCGGGGCGTTGCTATTCGCTCCCACACCCCTGTGCAGGCCATGGACGAGACCGACCGGGGTATCCGCTTAGCCGCAGGGCCAGAGCGGCCTTTATTCGACCGCGTCGTAGTCGCCGCCGGTGCTTGGGTGGTACGCCTTTTTCCCGCGTTAAAGGACCACCTGCGCATAACGCGCCAGCAAATGGCCTTCTTGGTCCCGGTCGAGCCCGAAAAGTTCGCTCAGAAGGTGTTTCCCGTGTGGACAGCGCTGAGTTCTGAGGCGGCTTGGTACGGCTTCCCGCTGCTGCGCGAAGGGTACGTTAAAATCGCCGAGGACAGCAAAGTGGAGCGCGCCGAGCCTGAGGCCGATCGCGAACCTAGCCCCGACTTCCTCGAACAGGTCCGCGCCTTTGTCGCCCAGCGCCTGCCCGCTTTGGAAGGGGCCCGACTGGTCGGGGGGCGAGCCTGTCTGTACACCAATACGCCGGACGATCACTTCGTCATCGACTGGGCCCCGGGAGCGCGGGGGATTCTCATCGCCGGTTGTGGCAGCGGCCACGGCTTTAAATTCGGCGGCTCCATTGGATCAGTTATAGCCGACGCCCTAGAGGATCGCAAGAATCCACTGGGCGATTTGTTCCGTCTTGGCCAGCGCTTTGCCGACTCGGCGGATCCCCCTGGAAATTGAGCGTGGACTCCCTAGAAATCGACCCGACGCAAGGCCGAGTCCGCTTTTCTCAATGGGGGTTTTAGCTATATTGAAATGGAGGTTGAGGCAAAAAAATGGAGCGAGAGACGGGACTCGAACCCGCGACAACCACGTTGGCAACGTGGAGCTCTACCAACTGAGCTACTCTCGCTCGAAAATCACTCAAAATAGATCGCTATGGAGGGAAAAAATATAACCATGTCCCGTACAAGCGTCAAGGTGCGCCAAGCTCTGCTGATTCTCGTCGCAGCCCTCTTGGGAGTGGCCTGTGAACAGGGGCCGCCCGAGGAGTCGCCGGCTTGGCCCCCCAAGGCGCGCTGGCACAACAATCAGGGCGTGGTCTATATGGATCAACACAACTACACGCGTGGTCGGGAGGAGTTTGCCCGCGCCCTTGCCTTGGCTCCAGACTACGCTAGTGCGCAGGCCAATCTCGGCATTGCGTACTACGCCCTCGGCAAGTACGACAGCGCCGCCACGGCTCTGCAAACCGCCCTCGCCATTGATCCCGCCCTCCTCCACGCCAATTACGCGCTGGGCTTGATCTACAATGCCCAAGGCCGGGAGCACGACAAAGCACTCGCCGCCCTGCAAAAGGTCGCGGCTGCCGACCGCGACGACCCCCACGTGCGCTACTACATGGGGCAAATGCGGGCCAAGCTAAACGAGGGCGAGGCCGCCATCGCCGACTTTAAGGAGGCCATCCGCCTCGATCCCTACAACGTGTCGGCGTACTATGGACTGGCCAATCTCTACCGGCGGCTCGGGCGCGAGGAGGAGTGGAAAATCACCTTGGAGCGGTTCAACCAGCTCAGCCAAGCCGGCCACCAAGGCGTTTCTTCGTCCTATCAGGGACAGGGCAAATACGCCGAGGCCGTCGCCGACGCCGGTGGCGGCGATCCGAGTCAGGACGACGTGGCCGGGCCTTTTGTATTTGCGGCGGCTGGCCCGGCGGCTGGCTCGGTGCACTTTGCCGCCTTGGGCGATTTTGACGCGGATGGTCGGCCGGATGTCTTGGCTGGGGCCGAGGGCTTGCACTTGTACGCTGGCGGCACAGCAGAAATGCTCACTGCTCCGACGCTTCCCGACGGCTTTGGGGCGACTGGAGCGATCTCCGGCGACCTCGACAACGATGGGACCGCCGACTTGGTCCTCAGCGGCGCAGGTGGAACCTTGCTCTACCGAGCGGCCAACGGCGAATGGGCTGACGGAGAAGACCTGTCCGCGGCTTCGACCGGTGTCGCGCTGGGCGATGCCGACCACGACGGCGACCTCGATGTGCTAGTGCTCGGTTCGCGCGTCTCGCTGCTGGCCAACGATGGGGAGGCCCGCTTTGCTGCTACGGGCCAACCGGTCGGTCCGGTCGCGGCTGACAGAGCTGCGTTCTCCGACCTGGACAACGATCGCGACGTGGATATAATCCTGCTTTCGGTCGAGGGCCTGCAAGTGCAAACCAACAATCGCGACGGCACGTTTGCGGAAATCGCTGACGCTTTGGGCTTGGGTCCCGTGCAGGGTGCGGGCTTGGCCGTCGAGGATTTCAACCAAGACGGCTATATGGACCTGGCGATCGCGGCCAACGGTGCCGTAGAAACGCATATCAACCAAGCCGGTCGCACCTTCGTCCGGGCCGAGGCAACGGCGGCGTCTAGCGGAAGGGCACTGATCCCCGCCGACTTCGACAACGACGGTGACCTCGATTTGCTCGCCTGCGAGGACGAGCGGCTGCAACCGCTCGCGTACGGCAAAGGCCAGTTTCATCCGCAATCCCCGATTGACGAGCCGGGCGGGGCTGCGCTCATGGCTGATTTCAACGGCGACGGTCGCGTGGATATTTGGACGGGTGGCCGGGTGCTGCACAATCAAAGCGAGGGAGGGAACTGGATCGAAATCGCCGCCCAAGGGCTCAATAGCAATCGCGACGGCGTCGGGGCCAAGGTAGAGGTAAAAACCACCCACCGCCTCCAGAAGCGCGAAATCCGCAGCGAGGGATACGCGGGCGTGCTCCACTTCGGCTTGGCGCAGAGCGACTCGGTCGAATTCATCCGCATTCTCTGGCCCGGGGGCGTGCGCCAGACCGAATTGGCGACTGGGGCTGGACAGCGGCTGGAGTTGACGGAACTCGACCGCAAGGGCACTTCGTGCCCCATCCTCTACGCTTGGGACGGCGAGCGCTATCGCTTTGTCACCGACATTCTCGGGGGGGCCATTATTGGCTATTTGACCGCCCCAGGCCAGTACTATCAGCCCGACACTGACGAGTACGTTCGGTTGGGGACGCTGGCCCCCAAGGATGGGCACTATGTTTTGCAGCTAGCGAATCAGTTAGAGGAAATCATTTACGTCGATGCCCTCGAACTAGTGGCCGTCGATCATCCACCTGAATTCGATATATATCCCAACGAACGCCTGCTCTCCGCGCCACCCTATCCAGAATTCAAGCTGTATCCCCTGCAAGGGCTGCGTCCGCCGGTGGCCGCCCGCGACCACCGGGGCGCGGACGTGTTGGCCACGCTGCAAGAGATCGACGACGAGTGGTACGACGGGTTTGACCGGCTCGACATACACGGCTATGCCGAAGACTATGCGCTAGAGCTGGACTTGGGCGACCTGTCCGAATTCGCCCATCCGGTCTTGCTCGGCTATGGGTGGGTCGATTACGCGCATTCGACCTCCAATTGGAGCGCCGCGCAGCGCGGCTTGTCGCTGTATCCGCCGCGTTTGTCCGTAGCCGACGGCGAAGGGGGGTGGATCGAAGTCAGCGCGGATATGGGTTGCCCGGCGGGCCTACCCAAACACGCGCTCTTCGACTTGGCGGGCTTGTTCCCGTCCGACGACTACCGGCTGCGGACCGAGACCAATACTGCGCTCTATTGGGACCAATTGCTCGTCGGCGACGCTGCGGATGTCCCCCTCGCAGTTCACCGCCTGCAACCGGCGCGAAGCGACCTCCACTGGCGCGGCTACCCGGCCCATACGTCCATCAAGGGCACCTTTGCTTTTCGCTATCACTACGATCAATTGGAGTTAGAAGCGCCTTGGGGCACCCACGCCGGAGCCTTCACCCGCTTCGGTCCGGTGGAGGAGTTGGTCGAGGACATTGACGACCGCTTTGTCATCATGTTCCACGGCGACGAGTTGACCGTTGAATTCGCCGCCTTGCCGCCGCCCGCGGCTGGTCTCGTGCGCTCGTTCTTGCTGTACGCCGATGGCTTCGGCAAGGACATGGACCTGCACTCGGCGCACTCGCTAACGGTCGGGCCGCTGCCCTTTCACGGCATGTCCGGCTATCCGTACCCAGCGAGCGAGCACTATCCGCAGACTAGCGCGCACCTAGAGTACGTGCAGGAATACAACACGCGCTGGGTCAAGGGCTACTATGAATAAAGAGCTTCCGGGCAGGGTAGTAGAAGGAGCGAAACGCGTGCCTAGCCTCTTACTGAGCAATGTGAATAAAGGGCTTCTGGACAGGGTAGTAGAAAGAGTAAAAGGTGCCTTTAGCCTCTCAATGCTCAAGAGGCTGCTGATCTACACCGCCTGCTGCTTCGCCTTGTACGCCGTTGTCGGCGTAGGTGGCTATCTGATCCTCAACGACAATTTGCCCGACATCGACGCTTGGAGCTTCCGACCCAAGCGGATTACCAACGTATATTCGGCCGATGGCCGCCACTTGCAGGACTTCCTCGAAGAAAATCGCGAAATGGTCACCTATGAGGAAATTCCCGCGTCCATGCAGGCTTCCCTCCTCGCGGCTGAAGACCGGCGTTTCTTCTCGCATTGGGGTATCGACATCTACCGCATCCCCGGATCGCTGCTGGCTAACCTCAAGGACCGGAGTCTTATCGGCCAAGGGGCTAGCACGCTCACCCAGCAGCTCGCCCGCAAGAGCTTCACTGAGGTCGGCACTCAGCGCAGCAGCGCTTCCTTTGCGGAGTTGGTGGCCACGTTCGCGCGCAAGATCCGCGAACAGATCACCGCCGTCTTAATCGAGCGCCTGTACACCAAGTCCGAGATAATGACTATGTACCTCAACACGGTCTATTTCGGCCACGGTGCCTACGGGATTAAGTCGGCGGCGCGCCTGTACTTTGACTGCGAAGTTGATCAACTTGCGCTCGAAGAGAGCGCCTTGCTCGTCGGACTGCTTCCTGGTCCTAATAACCGCACCCCTCTACGCCACCCCGAACGCGCCCGCAAGCATCGCAATCTGGTGCTGGCCAGCATGGCCGACAACGGCGCGATTACGCCAGTTGAGCGCGATTCTCTACGGAACAGACCCATCGCCACTCGCAGGGGTAGCCACGAGGAGACGTATGGCATAGCCCCGTACTTTGTCGAGTACGTCCGCCAGCAGATGCAGCGCGAGTTTGGCATGGCAACCTATCGCGAAGGCTTTGTGGTCCACACTACGCTCGACTCGCGCTTGCAGCAGATCGCCGAAAAGCACTTTGATACTGAAATAAGCAAGGTGCAGGAAAAGGTGGATAAGTACCTAAAAGCCGTAGGCGCGACCCAGAGCGTGCGCGACTCGGCCGTAGTTCAAGCCGCCTTCGTGGCCATGGATCCGGCCACCGGCCACATCTTGGCCATGATTGGGGGCCGCGACTTCGGCCACAGCAAATTCAACCGCGCTACCCAAGCCGAGCGGCAGCCTGGGTCCGCGTTTAAGCCTTTCGTGTACACCGCCGCCATCGACAACAACCGCTTTGCGGTGGATGTGCTCGACGACAATGCCTTTACGCTCTGGGACCACAGACGCGAAAAGTTTTGGGACCCCGAGAACTACGACAAGAAGTTCATGGGGCCGATGACGCTGCGCGACGGGCTAAAACAGTCGCGCAACCTCATCTCCATTAAGCTGGCCGACGAGATCGGCCCAGCCCTGATTCGGAGCTATGCCCGCAACATGGGCATATCCACGCCCATCCAAGCCATCCCCTCCATCGGCGTTGGTACGAGCGAAGTGTTACTTCTCGACATGGTAGCTGCGTACGCGGTCTTCCCCAACAAAGGTATCTACGTCGAGCCGATGGCCATCAGCCGCTTGGAGCGCAAGGATGGAGATGTCTTTTTTATGCAGGAAAGCGGTCGCAAGCAGGAGGTGCTGCGGCCGGCTGTGGCCGTGGTTGTCGCGGATATGCTGCGCTCGGCCGTCGATGAAGTCGGCGGCACCGGACGTCGCATCCGCACGGTCTACGGCTTCCGACCGCAAGCGGCCGGCAAAACCGGCACGACCAACGACTACACGGATGCGTGGTTCATCGGCTTTACGCCCCATCTCGTAGCTGGGGTCTGGGTCGGGCTAGACGACCCCAGCCTGCGCCTGTGGCCGAAACAGGCTGGCTCTTCGGCGGCCCTGCCGTTGTGGGCGGAGTTTATGAGGGAGGTGTATGCGAGCGTGGAACCCTATCGCGGTCTGAGAAACCGCGGGTTCGATGAACCAGAGGATCTCGTTGTACGCCGCGCGGTCTGCAATGACTCCTACAAGATCGCGACCCGCTTTTGTCCCGATCAGAAAGAGGAGATCTTCATCGCTGGCGAAGTACTGCCGAGCGCGTGCCCCCTGCACGGACGATCCCAAGAGCAGGACCCCGGGCACATCCAGCGGTTTTAAAGATCACAAAACGAAGAAGATGTAGAACAGCCCGCCGAGAATACCACCCGATAGGCCGCGCACGATGGCCTTGTTCTCTGGTTTGATCACCGTTTGTTCGACCATGTCGCCTCCGCCTAAGACCTCGTGTAACCCCTTGGGCACCAAGTCCGAGCTATAGGCTTGGACGCGGCGGTCCCAGCGCACGATGCGGTCGGCAGTCGTTTCTATTCTGAGAAAGAGATCGCCATAGGCGTCGCGCCGTTGTTCGTTGCTCCAAGGAAGTAGCCATCGGGCGGTCGGCGAATACACCACTCGTGCCCTGACTAGCCGGTAGTACACCACGTCGGCTGGCGAGTCTTCTGGCTGGCGCACGAGTACCTGATAGCCCCGCTCCTGCAAGGTCTCGATCAGGGCGTCCTCGACGACCCAATTAGCCTCGTTCTTGTGGTCTTCGGCTTGGAGGAAAAGCCGCGTGCCCGAAGATAGAGGCAGAGCATCCATTTGGTGGTCTAGAGCGAGCACAAAGGCTTGATTGATCAACTGCAAGTCCGTGGGAGTTTGCTTTTTGCCGCCTTGGGCTTGGCCCATTTCTTCCCACACCACGCGGACCGTGTTCGCGCCGCGCAGGGGAATGAAGTGCTCCCGCCCTACGGGCTTACATGCACTCTGCCAAGTAAAAGGCCCCGGGCGCTGAGGCACGGCTTCGAGCGTCACTCGGATCGCCGCACCCGCGTTTAAGCTATCCAAGCCGCTTACCAGCAGGCTCGGTGCGGTTTCCTCTTCGCTTTGTACGAGTGCTGCGCCTGGCGGCCCTTCTATCAAGGAGACATCCGAGAACGCCGGCGCAACTTGCAGGCGCAGGGCCGCAAGACCGATGGGGCTGGCGCTCTCATTGCGCCATATACAGGTGATTGGCCCGCGCTTGCCCACCTCCATAAACCCAGCTCCCAACGCCATCATAAACCCAGGCTCCAATGCCATCACGGGCAGCGGGTCCACCTGCAAGTGCCGGGTTGCCAAGTCCACTGGACTTTGGCCAGAGACCCGCGCAGTGACCGCCAATGGTAGGGGGCCGAGGTGGCCCGAAGCCACGCGTACCGTCCAAGAGAGCGTGTCGGCCTGCCCGGGGGCCAAGCTACCCTCCCAATGCTGCGGGGTGTCGCCCTCCGGCCAGTTCAGTTCCGGGGGCCAGCTCCAGTTTAGCTGTTCTAAGGGTGGTCCCGATACATCGTCAAAGCGCACAATCGCGCGCAAGTCAAAGCGCTCGCCCTGATAGACTCGCTGCGGCTCAATGGACCACGAAATGGCTGGCGGCGGGCGGACTGCTAGGTCGAATTCGATCTGGTGGGCCGGAGCACCCTGTGGGTTGAGCGAGGAGTAGATCGCTGCGGACCAGTCAATTTTTCCCACCTCCGCGGCGGCTAGGTCGATGTAGAGGGTATCGATGTGTTCTCCGGCCAAAGGCCGCGCCGCATAGTCTATGCCGATTGACGCCCCCTTTAGCTGCGCTTGGCCTAGTGCGGAGCGGACGTTCTGCAACCGCGCGTTGCCGAGGCACCCTAGCTCCGCGCTGACTATGGCTTCGCCATCGCCGGGAAAGTAGTGCAGATAGAGAATGGACTGCTGGTCCAACGCTGGCCCAGCAATCGCCGGTTGGTCCAGACGCGCACTGAGCGTCGAGCGAGCGCTCGCCGGCACCACTGCCGCCCACAGCGCGATGACTACCCCTAGCCCGCGCCAATAACTGCCATAGCCGACTGCGCCCTCTCCGCCCTGAAGGCCGCGCCTTCCTACTGTCCCTCGGGTTGCCATTTAGTTCGCCTCTTCATCGCTATTGCCGTGTGCTGGCCCTTGGCCAAAAAAAGCCTAACTTACTTTTTAACTGTAACTTACGTATAATTCAAGCCTAACGTACGACGAGGGTGCTGTCAAGGCGGAAGCCCCTATCCGCATCCGTAGAAAGGCTTGACTGAACCAGTGCACTCCGCTAGGTTGTAAACTGGCTTAGCCATCACCCTGTTGTGCATTATCATCATGTTCGCCGTCATGCAGTTTACTGGGCGCACCGATTGGAACGCGGCGTGGCAGCAAAAGCCGCGCCCCTCTTTATGCTAGACTGGCTATTCCCCGCGCTCGGCGCGCTCGGCCTCGGCGCGCTGTGTGCTCCTATGGCCCTTGCCTTGCGCTGTCGGCGCGAGGATCTTCCGGAGTCTTGGGAATGGGGAGTGCGGCTGTCCTTTTTTTCGGGGGGACTGGGGCTTGGTCTGCGGTGGGGACCCAAGGGCCTGCGCATCGCGCCCGTACTCTTGGGCCGATTCCTGCCGTACCCTTCGCTGCCGCTGCGGACCCGGGTGAAGCGCAGGCCAAAAACACGGCGAAAAGCCGAGCAAGAAGCCGTGCCCAAAGCCCGCGAGCGGAATCTGCGCGCGCTCGTGCGCCTGCTGATCAAGCCCAGCCTTAGGCTATTGGCGAGCCTGCCGCGCATCATTCGGCTCAAAAGGCTGCAAATCCAGGGCCGCTTGGGCTTTGCCGACCCGGCCCAAACCGGACGGATCTACGGCTATTTACAGGCGGTTGCAGCAGCGCACCAGGGAAAGATACAAATAAACGTTAGCCCGGATTTTGTGCGCGCGGGGGCCTTTGGCCGCTTGGACTTGGTCGCTCATTTGCACTTGGGCTTGCTAATTTTGCTCTTGGGGCGTTTTGGCTCGCAGGCGGCATACCGCTTGTTGGCCGCGCGCTTCCGCACTGAAAACTAAGCTTGATCTAAGTCGAGGAGCTTTTCATGGCATCGTCCGTAGAATCCCTAGTCGAGCGCGTCCTAGGCGAGCTGCACCGCATCGTGCAAACCGAAACCGTCATCGGACAGCCGTTTCAGGCTGGCGACTTGACCATTATTCCGGTATCGAAAATATCGTTTGGCTTTGGGGCCGGCGGAGGACAGGAGGGCAAGGGGCAGAGCGGGACGGGCGGCGGCGCGAACATCGAACCCATCGCCTTCCTCATCGTCGATGCCGACGGCAGGGTGCAGGTGGCGTCCATCGGCGATCAGGATGCTGCTTGGAATCAGATTATCGGGCTGGTGCCCGAGGCCATCGCCAAGATCAAGAAGTTCGTCAGCAAGAACAAAGAGAAAGATGCCAAGGGCGAGGGCGAGGGCGATTGAGCCACCTCAGTGGTGGTCTTGGCTGGTGGGGAATACCTTGAAGCACCCGTCTAGCAACAGGTGGGTGTACCAACCGACGATGCAGGCTATAAAGAACACCACGTGCCCTTCTAGCAGGGTGTGGACGTTGTCCCAGGTAAATTCCCCGAGAAAAGCCTGCCGCGCCCGCCAGTATTCGTAACTCGTGCCCAGCACCCCTACGGTGATGAACGGGCTGATCTTCCAGTGCGTCCAGCCGCGATGGTGATCCAAAAGCGGTAGGACGCACAAGAGGCCCACTAGCGTCGCCAACTCGTAGTGTTCGGTCCAGCCCAGATAGAGCAGGATGCAGAAGACGCCGCGGAAAAACCACCTCTGCGCCACTGAAGCCGTGTCCAAGTCGGGAAAGAGGGAGAAAAACAGCGCGGTGCCGACGACAGCAGCTTGGGTCGTCAGGTCGTCGGGCGCGACATAGCCGGAGGAAACCGCGCCTATCGCGACTCCGGTCCCCGTGACGACTCCTCCCAAGACATGTCCTTTGAAGTTCACGATTCCACGCTCATTTTTTTTGCTGATGATAGAGCTGGCCGCAGGCCGCGTCGATGTCTCGCCCGCGGCTGTGGCGCACGGTAAACTCGACGCCGCAGCCTTTGAGCACTTGGTAAAACTGCTCTAGGCGCTGACGGGCGGGCCGACGGAAGCGGCGGTCTGTTGTTTCATTATAGGGTATGAGGTTGATCTTGCAGGGAATGTCGCGGGTTAGTTCGGCCAGCCGCCGCGCGTCCGCGTCTGCATCGGTCAAGCCGGCCATGAGCACGTATTCGAAGGTGACGCCATAGCCGCGACAGGCGAAAAACTCGCACGCGACCGCCAAGAGGTCGGCGATCTTGTACTTGCGATTGATCGGCATGAGTTGTTCGCGCATCTCGTCGGTCGTGGCGTTGAGCGAAATGGCCAACCCCACGTTGAGATCTTCGGCCATGAGCCGGCGGATGCCCGGGATGTAACCCGCAGTGGATACCGTGACTTTCCGCCCCCCCAACCCAATGCCCTCTTTTAGGCGCATTAGCCTTAGCGCGCGCGTGACCGCCGGGTAGTTGAGCAGCGGCTCGCCCATTCCCATCATCACCACGTTGGTCACCCTCTCGCCTCGCTCGCGGGCGAAGTGGTTCACCTGCAAGAGTTGATCGACGATCTGCCCGGCTTCGAGGTTGGCTATCATCCCCATCCGCCCGGTGGCGCAGAACTTGCAGTCGAGCGGGCAGCCCACTTGCGACGACAGGCACGCCGTGCGTCGGGTGCTATCGACGATCAGGACGGATTCGATCCGCTGCCCGGTGGGCAGTTCAAAGAGAAATTTGACAGCCTCGCCCGTGGCCGACTCTTGACGCTCGACCAAGTTCAGGCAAGTAATGCGCGTCCGCTCAGCGAGCTTTTCCCGCAAAATTTTGGAGATGTTGGTCATCTCCTGGATGTCGCGCACGCCCTTGGCGTAGAGCCAATCGAGGATTTGACGAGTGCGGTACGCCGGTTCTTCGAGCTCGCCGACGAGCTGATCGAGCTCTCCGGGCAGCATGGCTTTTAAGTCGTAGAGCTGACTAACCACCTTAAAAGTCCTTGACGATTATATGGTATATTATATATGTTAAACGTTTGCGGCTATTGGTCAACGGTGCCCCAACCGTTGTCGATTCTCTTACTTTTCTCTCCTACACTTTGAATATGCGATTCGGATTTTCCATCTGGTCATGGGGCGTCCTATTGGGCTGCCTTGCGCTTATGGCGCTGCGCTTGGGGATGTCCTTTCAACACTCGGCGGTTGCAACTGTCCAACTTGGGGAAGTAGCTCTTACTCCGGCCGCTGAGGCCGCACTGTGGGAGCCGTCCTTTGTCGGCCCCCCGGTTCCACCACCCCCCGACGACCTCACGCGGACAATTGCCGCCGCGCTGAGCCGCGGGGATTCCATCGACCGCTCGCTCAAGCACCACCGTGTCCCGAGTGACCAATTGGAGCCGCTGTACCAAGCGCTGTACGCGATTCTCAATCCCGCGCAAGTCAAGCCGGGTGACTACTACGAGGTCGCAATCGACACTAGTGACGTCATTCGCCGCTTCTGCTACACGCCTCACCGCACCCCGGATCGTCCGATTGAGGTAGAGCTGCGCGACGGCCAGTTCGTCGCCCGCCAGTTGCAGCTACCGCTGGAGCGACGGGTCGAGCGGCTCGAAGTGCGCATCGAAAACAACCTCTCCAACGCCATCAGCGAGGCCGGGGAAGGCAGCGCGCTCAGCGACTTGATCGCCGATGACATATTTGGCGCAGTCATTGACTTCCAGCGCGACCCGCGTCGCGGCGATCGGCTGGGGATCGTCTTTGAAAAGCTCTACCTAGACGAGCGCTTCGTCCGCTACGGCCACGTCCTCTTGGCGCGCTACGAAGGCGAACGAGTGACCGAATTGGCGGTCCGCTATGCTCCCGCCGAGGGAGAGGACGCCTATTACAACGCCAGCGGTCGCTCCCTCGGTCGGATGTTCGTACTCAAGCCCCTTGGAGTCAATCGCATCACCTCGCCCTTCAACCGCCAACGCTTCCATCCCGTACTCAAAAAGCAGCGGCCCCATCTGGGCACGGACTACGGTGCGCCGACCGGCACCCTAGTGTGGACTACGGCTCGCGGGGAGGTTGCGTACGCCGGCTGGAAAGGCGGTTACGGCAAGTTAGTCGAAATTGTCCATTCCAATGGCTACCGCACCCGCTACGCGCACCTGAGCAAGATATTGGTTCGCAAAGGTCAGCTTGTACAGCAAAAAGAGATCATCGGCAAAGTTGGTGCCACCGGACTGGCGACTGGTTCCCACCTGCACTACGAAATCATCAAGAATGGCCATCACATCAATCCCGAACACATCAACACGGGCAGTGTCATTCCAACCCTAGCCGACGACCTGTTACCCGATTTTGTCCGGAAGCGCGACGCGCTTTTGCATGCCCTCTCGCTTGGCTCACGCCACTTGGCTTTTCACACAGGCCCCTTGACATCTACCCTGCCCTAGCTTGTATTGGCTGTCTCGCTATGGAATTGAAATCGCTGCAAGAAATCGAGAATCTAGCCGAGCGCGACGGTCGCTATAAAAGGGATGCGTACCTCTTTGTGTACGACGCGCTGGAGTACACAGTGCAAAAGCTCGGCAAGGACGCCTTGGCCAGCGAGAAGCGGCACATTTCCGGCCGAGATCTGCTCTTTGGCATCAGCGAGTACAGCGCCGATCAGTTTGGACCGCTTACCTGCTCGGTCTTTACCTACTGGGGCGTCGAGCAGACGCGCGATTTTGGCGAGATTGTCTTCAATTTGGTCGGCGCGAATTTGCTGCGCAAAACAGATGAGGACCGGATTGAGGACTTCATCAATGTGTACGACTTTGCCGAGGAATTCGACTGGAAGAAGCGCAAGGCCGACCTCAAGCGCCTGTCCTGAGCGCGGGACGCGAAGATGAAAATCGCCTACTTCGACTGCTTCTCAGGTGTCAGCGGCGACATGATCTTGGGTGCCCTGCTCGACGCAGGCCTCGCGCTAGAGGATCTCAACCGAGAAATTGCCAAGCTGGGCGTACAGGACGTCGCCATTGAGCGCGAAGCCACCGCCCGGCACGCCATTGCCGCCACCCGCGCCAAAGTCTGCGTGGCCGGCGCGCCTTTGGCCGACGCCGAGCATCATCTCGACCTGTCTGGCGAGCGCACGCCCACCCACCCTCACGCCCACCTCAAAGATATAACTAGCCGCATTGCCGACAGTCGCTTGGACTGCGTCGTCAAGGAGCGTTCCATCCGCGTTTTTGAGCGCCTGTGTGCAGCCGAAGCCGAGGTGCACAACGCCGCGCCCGCCGAAGTCGCCCTGCACGAAGTGGGTGCCCTCGATGCCCTGATAGACGTAGTAGGGGCCGTAGCCGGCCTCCAACTCTTGGAGGTGGATGAGGTCTGCGCTTCGCCCTTGCGCTTTGGCACGGGTTTTGTGGACTGTGCGCACGGGCGCTACCCGGTGCCAGTGCCCGGGGTCTTGGCCCTCTGCCGCGATGTGCCGACCGAACAGACCGATATCCGCGCCGAACTTGTCACTCCGACTGGGGCAGCGATCATCACCACCTTGACCCATTTCTTTGGTCCGCAGCCGCCCTTTTGCCAACAGGCCGTAGGCTATGGCGCGGGCCGCCGCGACTTAGAGGCCATCCCCAATCTATTGCGCCTGCGCTTGGGCGAGCGAACGCCGGCCAGCGAGCGCGTCCTGCTGATCGAAGCCAATATCGACGACATGAATCCAGAAGTGTACGGCTATCTCTTCGACCGGCTGCTAGAGCAGGGTGCGTACGACGTGTACGCCACGCCGGTCCTCATGAAGAAAGGCCGCCCAGGCAACGTCCTTAGCGTCCTCGCTCCGACGGGACGCTTGGACGAGCTAGCCGAGATCGTCCTGCAAGAAACGACAACCATCGGCCTCCGCTACTACGGGGTGGAACGCCGCGTCTTGGAACGCCAGATCCGCATCGTTGCCACGCCGTACGGGGAGGTCGGCGTCAAGTTTAGTTGTATAGACGGACGTAGCCGCGCCGCTCCTGAATACGAGGACTGCGCGCGGCTAGCCCAAGAGCACCAAGTGCCCTTGCTCTCCGTATATGAGGCCGCTCGAGCGGCCGCCATCAAGGAGTAATGACCATCATGTTGCGATTGATCTTATGCGCGTTATGGCTGGTTCCGCTGTCGAGCCAAGCTGCGGAATGGCCGGCTTATAGGGGAGACCTAGACGAATTCGACAATATCCAGCACCTGCCCGCGGGCGAAGGCCCAGCCCGCTTTGTGCTCGGCGACAACGATGGCCGGCTCCACGTCTATGAAGAACGCGACCGCACCTATACCGGGGTGTGGGACAGCGACTATCTCGAAGGCGCCGTGGCTGGCATGTTCGTCTTAGACATCAACGACGACCAGCTCGACGAGATCGTCGCCTATACCGACCGCGGTCGCGTGTATTACTTCGACTCCCAGGACTACACGCTGCTGTGGAGCAACTCGCCCAATGAATACGACCGCATTACCAGCCTGACCATCGGCGACATCGACGACGACCCCCAGCCTGAGCTCGTGTTTTGCGCCGATGGCCGCTTAGTCGTGTACGACGGCCGCGATCAGTACGAGCAGTGGCGCAGCGACCAAACCGACTTGACGGCCCATCAGATTCTCATTGGAGACGTAGATGGGGACGACGAAGACGAGATCGTGCTCAACGACGGCTACGTGTTCGACGCTCGCTTCTTCGACTTGGAGTGGAAATATTCCGAGCCTTTTGGCGAGCGCATGGGCCTGCTCGACCTTGACGAAGACCAGATTCCCGAAGTCATCGGCGAGTTTCAGGGCCGCTACCTGCGCATCTTTGACATCGACCTCCGGCGGGAAAAGTCGCTCAGCCGCTAGCGGTCTGGCCTTGACACTTCGGCGGCGACCAGCGTATATACTCCCTTCTCATACAAACGCCAACAAGGAGCGACTGCAATGCGACCCGTCACCCTCTTCACTGGCCAGTGGGCCGACCTGTCTATCGAGACCCTCTGCCAACAAGCCGTTGAGTTTGGCTACGACGGCTTGGAACTGGCCTGCTGGGGAGACCACTTTGAGGTTGACCAAGCCACAGATGCCTATTGCCAGGCCAAGCGCGAACTGCTCGAAAAATACAATCTAGCGCTGTTTTCCATTTCCAATCACCTCGTCGGCCAAGCCGTGTGCGACGCCATTGACAGCCGCCACCAGGCCATCCTGCCTCCGAGCATCTTCGGCGACGGCGACCCAGAGGGCGTGCGCCAGCGCGCGGCCGAAGAGATGATCGCCACGGGTCGTGCGGCCGCCCGGCTCGGGGTTGACGTGGTCAACGGCTTTACCGGCTCCTCAATCTGGCCGCTGCTCTATTCATTCCCGCCGGTATCCCCTGACATGATCGAGGCAGGCTACGCGGATTTTGCCGCGCGCTGGAAACCCATACTCGACCAATACCAAGCGCTCGGCGTCAAATTCGCGCTAGAAGTTCACCCCACTGAAATCGCCTTTGATATTGCCTCGGCCGAGCGCGCCATAGACGCACTCGACGGCCACCCGGCCTTTGGCTTCAACTACGATCCCAGCCACCTCGGCTACCAGGGCGTGGACTACGTCGAGTTTATCTACCGATTCAGCGACCGCATCTTCCACGTCCACATGAAGGACGTAGGTTGGTCCGCGACGCCGACCGAGGCCGGGGTCTTCGGCGGGCACACCGAGTTCGGCGACCGCCGGCGCTATTGGGACTTTCGCTCGTTGGGCCGCGGCAATATCGACTTTGAGGAAATCATCCGCGCTCTCAACCGCATCAACTACCAAGGGCCGCTGTCGGTCGAATGGGAAGACAGCGGCATGGATCGCGTCCACGGCGCGACGGAAGCGGCAGCTTTTGTCAAACAGGTCGATTTCCCGCCTTCGGACATTGCCTTTGACGCGGCGTTTGAGGATTAGTCTTGCAGCGTCTTGCCATCCTCTTGCTCGTCGCCTTACTCGTCGCCTGTGGTGGTGAGGAGCGGGCGCAGCAGACGTTGGTTTTTGGCCGTGGCTCGGATTCGATCGGGCTAGATCCGGCGATTGAAAACGACGGCGAATCGTTCAAGGTCTGCGACAACATCTACGAGACGTTGGTGACCTACGACAGCGAGAGCACGGCCGTGGTGCCGCAGCTGGCGCATTCTTGGGACATCGCGGACGATCAGCTGACGTGGACTTTCCACTTGCGCACGGGGGTCCGCTTCCACGACGGCACCCCCTTTAACGCCGAGGCCATGCTGTTTTCGCTCGGGCGGCAGTTTGACAAAGACCATCCCTTCCACAAGGTCGCTGGTTCGTACAAGTACTGGCAGGCCATGGGCATGGACGACATTGTCGCCGCGTTGGAAGCCCCGGACGACTCGACTTTTGTCATCCGCCTCAAAGAGCCTCATGCTCCCTTTTTGGCGAACTTGGCGATGAACTTCTGTTCGGCCGTCAGTCCCACTGCGGTGGCCCGTTACGGTAGCGATTACTTCAAAAATCCAGTCGGTACCGGCCCTTTTCGCTTTGTCGAATGGCGCAAGGACGAGCGCATCGTCTTGGAGCGCAATTCCGATTACTGGGGGCCACAGCCGCAGCTTGATCGCCTAATTTTTAAGCCTATTCAGGAAGGCTCGATGCGCTTCTTGGAGCTTTCGCAGGGCACGATTCACGGCTTCGACAACCTCAGTCCTGAGTACATTGAGCCGATCCGCGCCGACCCCAACCTCCACCTCTTGACGCAGGCGGGCATGAATACCGGCTACTTGGCCATGAACATGGACAAGAAGCCTTTCGACGATGTGCGGGTGCGCCGAGCCATAAACCACGCCGTGGATAAGCAGGCCCTCGTGGATAATTTCTACGAGGGCTTGGCCATGCCAGCCAAAAACCCCATTCCACCGACCTTGTGGAGTTACAACGACACTATTGCGGGCTATGGCTATGATCCGGCGAAAGCGCGGGCCTTACTGGAGGAAGCTGGTTATGCCGACGGCTTTGAAACCGAGCTGTGGGCCATGCCGGTGCCGCGCCCCTATATGCCACAGCCTAGCAAGATCGCCGAGGCGATTCAGGCCGACTTGGAAAAGGTGGGTATCCGCGCCCGCATTGTGTCTTGGGAATGGGGGACGTACTTGGACAAGGTGTTCGATGGCCAGCACCAGATGGCTTTGTTGGGCTGGACCGGCGACAATGGCGACCCGGACAACTTCCTCTACGTGCTCCTCGATTCCACCGCGGCCATCAAACCCGCCCAGAATATCTCCTTTTACCGCAGTGGCGAACTGCACGACGCACTCGTCGCGGCCCGTCGCTCCACCGACCGCGACGTGCGCACGCGGCTCTACGCCCAGGCGCAGGAAATCGTCCACCGCGACGCTCCTTGGGTCCCCCTAGTACACGCAACGCAGACGGTGGTTTTCCAGCGCCGCGTCACTGGCTTCAAGCTGCATCCCACGGGCAGCAAGTGGTTCCACAGCACCGCGCTGACGCCTTGAGCCATGCACCGCTTCGTCCTCCGGCGGCTCATCGCGCTCTTGCCGACGCTGGCGGGGATTTCGCTTTTAGTTTTTCTGATGCTCTACTTGGTGCCGGGGGATCCGGCCCAGGTCATGCTCGGGGAGCGCGCCAATGCCGAGAGCTTGGCCGAGTTGCGCGCGACTATGGGCCTCGACCAGCCCTTTCACGTGCAGTTTTATCGCTTCTTCACCGGCTTGTTGAGCGGGGATCTCGGCCGTTCGATTCGCACTCACGAGAAAATTACCACTGAACTCGTCCAGCGCTTCCCGGCCACTTGCGAGCTAACCTTGGCCAGTATGCTGCTGGCCATGACCGTCGGCATCTCGGCTGGACTGTGGGCTGCGGTGCGGCGGGGCAAGATCGCCGATCTGCTCAGCATGATTTTGGCCACGGCCGGCATTTCCATTCCCGTGTTTTGGCTGGCTCTGATGCTGGTGTTGCTGTTGGCCTTTTACGTACCGCTCTTCCCGGTGTCCGGCCGCTTGAGTACGCATATCTACTTTGAGCCGATCACCTATTTCTACATAATCGATACCCTCGCGCAGGGCGACTTCGCGGCCTGCGGCGACGTGTTGTGGCATCTCTTCTTGCCGGCCCTGACTTTGGGGACCATTCCCATGGCCGTCATTGCGCGCATGACCCGCGCCAGCCTGCTCGACGTCCTCGGCGAGGACTACATCCGCACGGCTTGGGCCAAGGGCCTGCGGGAGCGGGTGGTGATTGTGCGCCACGCCCTGAAAAACGCCTTCATACCCACGCTTACGGTCATTGCCCTGCAATTCGGCTACCTGCTCGGGGGCGCGGTTATAACGGAGACTATCTTCGCTTGGCCCGGAGTTGGACGCTGGCTCTTTTTGGCGGTGCAGGCGCGCGATTTCCGCGCGGTGCAGGGCGGGGTTTTGCTGCTGGCCACGGTCTTCGTGCTGGCCAACCTCATAGCCGACATACTCTACGCTTGGCTAGATCCGCGCATACGCTACGACGAGGAATAGAGGGGACAAAAAAGTGGAGGCAACGAGCAAGGCCGTTACCTCCACTTTTTGTGTTTAACAGTGCCTATGTCGCTGGCACTGCGTCCTCTCAGCCACCAGAGGAGGAGATGGTGATGCGGACGATGTCGGCCACGGCCGGATAGGTGAACCCATCGTCCACTAAGCGCACCACGCCGCCTTCGTCTGCACCGGTGTTAGCACCGGCTTGGCGCGGTGCTTGATTCGCGCCCACGCCCGGCTCTTCGTTGACTTCCGTACCTGCATCCCACAGCCCAATCTGAGCGGTGATGTCGCCGCTTATCGGCTGGCGATCGTTGGTGAACAGGGCAATGCCGGTGTCACCTGGTGCCAAGAATAGGTCGTTGGATTGCACGTACATGGTGGCGAAAGACAGCCGGTCGCCGGGACGGGCGACGAAGCTGAATTCATAGGCGTTGCCCGGCGTCAGCGGGCCGGGGCCGTCGGCTCCCACCGGTGTGACAAACACGCCGCTGTTTCTCGGTAGGTTCGTGGCTAGCTCGGCGGGATTGCCGTCTTCGGCGAGGGCTTCGAGTCCCGCACCGCGATCGGGCTGGCCGTCTGTAAAGAAAGGCTCTCCGCCGCGCTGGGCGACCCACGCACCGGGCGCGAGGAGGGTGCCGAGGTTTTCGATACGCACGGTGAATTGTGTTGGAGTGCGTACTTCAGCCGAGCCAGCAGCCAGATCGGGAGAGATGGTTATGGAAGAGATGGCCCGTTCAGGGATAGCGTCGCCGTCGGCATCGCTGTCACCATCGGCATCGCCGTCGGTACCGGTATCACCGTCACTCTCGGTATCGGCATCACCGTCGCCGTCCATGCCGACCGTGTTCGGGTAAAAGCCCGACCCAATGGCGAACTCCTGTCCCAATATACTGAGCGGAGCGGCGTAGCCGACCTCTGGCGAGCCGCCTTCTATGCTCGGATCATCCCACAGGTACTCGACAAAACCGCCACCATTGGCTGCCTGCGCGAGGAGCTCTTGGGTGACCTTGACCCCATTGAGGTCTTCGAAATCGATAAAGTTTTGGCCTTCGAGACTTGGATCAGCTCCGTGAAAGAGCATGTTGCCTTGCAGATCGGAGACGAACAGATAGGTCGAGCCGCTTTTCCACTCGCCTTCGGAGCGGAAGGTCTCAAAAGACGCCAAGATCTCTTCCGCAGTGAGTGCTTCCAACATCTCCTTGGCTCGCAAGACAAATTCCTCTAACGTCTCCCGACCGACGACGGCTGCTGCTGTTATGGTGCGGTCCATGTCGCCGTCGCCGCCCATGTCTCCTGTCTCAGCCGCTGCGATAATATCACCGATGTCGTAAGGTACCCCAACGATAACGGTGCCGCTCAAGGATGGCTCATCTCCAGACACATCGACCACAAGGTCTAGCAATACCGTAGCGTCAGACGCACCGGAAGTGGCTATCTCGCCCGTTATGGGAATGTGCGGGAGCTGATCTTCGCCCACGTTCAGGGTGCCGTTGAGCACCAGCAGTCCGTCGGACGAGTAATCCGTTAGCATCCACTCGTTGCCCGCGATGGCCAACGTGCCACCGCCGGCTCCGTTAATCGTCACCTCATCTGAGGTCAGCGCGATCAACAGGACGTTCTGAAGATAGCTTATCAGCGCATTGGTCAGGGATAGGATATCGGGCGTTATCGCAATATCGAGCCCGGTTTGGCCGTCGCCCGCGTCGCCATCCATGTCGCTGTCGTCCATAATACCGATGTATAAACCGCCTCTGGAGGTGACGGTGACGCGGACGATATCGGCCACGGCCGGATAGGTGAAGCCATCATCGACTAAGCGCACTACACCGCCTTCGTCCGCACCGGTGTTGGCAGCCGCTTGACGCGGCGCTTGATTGGTGCCCACGCCCGGCTCCTCGTTGACTTCCGTACCTGCATCCCACAGCCCAATCTGATCGGTAATGTCGCCGCTTATGGGTAGGCCATCGTCGGCGAACAGGGCAATGCCGGTATCGCCGGGTGACAACAACAGGTCGTTGGATTGCACGTACATGGTGGCGAAAGACAGCCGATCGCCGGGACGAGCGACAAAGGTGAATTCATAGGCGTTGCCCGGCGTCAGTGGTCCGGGGCTATCAGCTCCTACTGGCGTGTTGAAAATCCCGCTGTTGGGATAGAGGCTCGCGGCTAGTTCAGCGGGATTGCCGTCTTCGGCGAGTGCTTCGAGGCCCGCGCCGCGATCGGGCTGGCCGTTGGTAAAGAAAGGCTCTCCGCCGCGCTGGGCGACCCATGCACCGGGCGCGAGGAGGGTGCCGAGGTTTTCGATCCGCACGGTGAATTGTGCGGCCACGCGCGGCTCAAGCAATCCGGCAATCGGATTGGAAGAGTCCGTCGCCTTACCTGCCTTATATGCAGCAGATGGGTCGGCGGTGGATGAAAGGGGATCTCGGTCTGCACAGGCGGCGAACAAGACGGCCCCAATGCAGGCAGCGTAAAGTAGTTTCATGGAAAATTCTCCTCGAAAAGGATTTGTGGATTCCTATCCGTAAAGACTCACATAGAGGCTACATAGTTTCAAGAAACGCTGTGTCCTTAAACCTGCGTCCACGCACCGCTGTTCTTGGAGGATTCTACTGCGGCCGCGACGAATTTCATGCCTGCGACGCCCTCTTTCACGCCTGGATGCGGAAAGGCTGCGGGCACGTCCCGTTCGCCACGGCTCGTGCGGATGAGCCGCTCGATGGTAGTGTGGAGGTTGGCGAGGGCTGGGAAGAAGTCTTCGTGATGCCCCGAGGGCACCCGCAAGTACGAGGAGACCGACGCGGGCAGGTCGAATTCAGCGCCAGTCCAGTAGGTAATGTCGCGGCCATCGCCGTGGCGCACTAGCAGGCATTCGGCCCGCTCCTGATGCCATTCGATAGAGCCTGTGGTACCAAAGACGCGGAAGCCGTTGTCATTGCGGTAGCCAACCGCGATCTGCGTGGCCGTGATCAGCGCGGTGCCGCCGTTTTCCAGCTCGCCGATCACGTTGAAGTCGTCGTCGAGCACGCGGCCTTCGACAAAGGTGTTGAGCCGTGCCGAGACTCGCTCGACAGCCAGCCCGGTCACCCAAGTCGCGGAGATAAAGGCGTGCGTGCCAATGTCGCCGCCGCAATTGGAAATGCCAGTGCGCTCGGGATCGGTGCGCCAAGACGCCTGCTGCTGGCCGGTCTGTTCCAGTGCCGTGGCCAGCCAGCCCTGATGGTACCAGGAATCTACCTTGCGGACTTGGCCTATTTCGCCGCTTTGGATCATTTCCTTGGCCAGCATCATCATGGGATGGCCCGTATAGGTATGGGCCAGCACAAAGGGCACCTGCTGGCGCTCGATGATTTGTGCCAAGTCTTCGGCTTCGGCCACTGTCATGGTGATGGGCTTTTCGCAGAGCACCGGGATGCCGGCCTGCAAGAAGGCTTTGGCCGGCTCGTAGTGGGCGAAGTTGGGGGTAACGATGGTGACGTAATCGAGGGCTTGCTCGCCGCTTTGCACCGCCTCTAACAGGGCCTGATAGGTAGGATAACCTTGGATGCCGTAGTCGTCGGCAGCGCGCAGTGCCGCCTCTGGGTTGGAGCGCAGCGCGCCGGCGACCAATTCGCGGCTGGCGTCGAGTGCGATGGCGCGGTTGTGGACCATGCCGAAAAAGGAATCGGGGCCGCCGCCGCCGATCATGCCTACTTTGAGTTTGCTCATGGAATTTCCTCCCCAAAATGTATTGTTGAAGTACTCTCTTCTAAGTACGCATGGGGGCCTAAAACTGTCAAACGATTTGGCCTCCTCACGGCACTTGTGGTAGCCCCTGTTGTAGGTCTTCGACGGCTAGCCCGCTATTGAAGGCATAGCGTTTGTAAACCAACACCAGCGCTATATCAGCTTGGCGTAGTTCCACTCGGCGCGGTAGGTACAGCGCGTCTATCTGACGGTATTCTCTTAGCTCGCGGAGCAGGACATCGCCCTCGGGCAGCGGGATGCTCTCGCGCAACACCAAGCCCCGGCGCAGGTCTAGCCATGCCCGCCGCCCGCCTGTGAGCGCGACCACCGCTTGGCCTGCACCCGGATACTCGACCGGCTCGACTATGGAACCCGGTTCGACGAGGCCGAGCAAGGCATAGCGCAAGTCGCACGCCCCGAAATCCAACCCGGTCAGCGTGGTTAGCAGTCGGCCGCGCATCGCCCCTTTTACGGGCCGCTCCATGCCCCGGCTGTACACGGTCAGGCTGTCGCCTTCGAGTAGGGCCGTAAAGATGTGCGTGAAAAAGGGCCCGCGCACCTCGACGCGGAAGAGATCTGGATTGATTAGCTGCACGAGGGCCGTCCCCCGATCGCGCAGTTCGCCGCGCCGCAGTTCAATGGCCGCTTCTGCCGTCAGGTCCGCGAACTGGGCGAGCGATGTCGAAGCAGCGAGCAAGGCAGCCGGTCCTTGGTCTGCATCCCAGCCTTCCCGCACCACCAGCGGCGGAGCGCAAGCTAGGGCTAGGGTGCAGAGCGCGAACCACTTAGAAACTGTATGGAAATTTCGGGTGTGCCCCGAATGCGGGGTATGCATCATGGCAGCAGCTTGCGCTGAACCTCTTCGTTGTCTGGCTCGAGTTCTAGCACCTTTTGCCAATGTGTGCGCGCTTCGTCCGTTTTACCGAGGGAGCTGGCAATGTCGCCGGCGTGGTCGAAGATCACGGCCTGCTCCTCGGGATCGACCTCGTCTATATGCTCTAGGGATTGTTGCAAGTAGTGCTCGGCCTGCGCTAGCTCGCCGAGGCGGAAATAGGCCCAGCCAATGCTGTCGAGGAACGCGCTGTTGTCCGGTTCGAGCGCGATCGCCTTCTCCAAGAGCGCGACCGCCTCTGTTAGTCGGATGCCCTTATCTGCGTACATGTAGCCGAGGTAGTTGAGTGCGTACGCATCGTTTGGCTCGGTCTCCAACAGGCGTTGGAAGGTTTCCACTGCGCGGTCGAAGTACTCGTCGCGGTCAAGTTTGCGCGACGCCTGCTCGTAGCAGGAGCCAAGGTAAAAGAGCACGCGGCTCTTGTCGTTGGCGAGCTCAACGGCCTGATTCAGCTTTTCAAGCGCCGCTTCCCAGCGCTCTAGTTCCTCCAAGGCGATGCCCCAGTACAAAAAGGTCGGGCTGTACGCGGAGTCGAGCGAGGCCGCTATTTTGTATTGGGCCAGCGCGTCTTCCCATTGCCCCTGTCGCCCTAGGCTGATGCCCCACCGCACGTGCAGCACGGCTTCGCCCGGGGATACGGCGAGTGCTTGGCGATAGATGTCAATGGCCTCTGCCCAAGCGTCTTGTTGCTCTAGCGCGAGTCCCCAGTACAGATATATCTCAACGGCGTCGGGCGAGTACTGAAGGCCGCGCTGGTACACGGCTATGGCCTCGTCGTAGCGCCCGGTACTCTCTAGGGCCGTCCCCCAGTACAGGTAAATCTCGCTGCTGTCGGGCATGACTTCTGCCGCTTGGCTGAGAACGTCGGTGGCCTCGTCGTACTCCTCCAAGTAGATGTAGTATCGCGCTAGGTCGGTCCACTGCTCGACCGTTTGGGGCTGCATCTCGACGATGCGCTTAAAGACCAACGTCGCTTGGTCGTACTTGCCGGCCTCGGACAGAGCCGTTCCCAAGTGGTAGAGCACCTCGGCACCCTCTTCGGCGAGGATTTCCTCTAGGTCGTGCTCGGTGACCATTAGCCGCGCCAAGTGGTAGGGGACGCTGCTGTCGGGCAGATAGCCCGCGGCCTCTCGATAGATGGCAATGGCCTCGTGGCGGTGCCCCTGCGCCAACTTGAGTTCGGCTAAACCCAGCCAGGCGTCCTCGACCGTAGGATCGGTAGCGAGGATCCGGTGGTAGATGCGCTCGGCCTCTTTTTGGTGGTCAATGCGAGAAAAAATGCCGGCTATGTCTACCTCGACTGCCACTGGCACTTGCTCTTGGGCGAGGACCTCGTTGAAGAGCGGGGCAATCCGTTCGGTTTGGCCCATTTCAAAGTAGATATAGGCTAAGTGGCGATAGAGCGGCCAATTGTCTGGTTCGTAATGCAGCAGCTCTTTGATGTGGTTGATGGCACTCTCGTAGTCGCCTTCGCTCTCCAAAATCCGAATCAACAGGCGGAGCAACCTCACTTGGCTGCCGTCCAATGCCAAGCCCTTGCGCGCAAAGTGGGCGGCCATGTGGGCGTCATCGATGCGCTGATAGTTGTAAGCGAGGCGGGCGTAGATGGTGGGTGAAGTTGGATCGAGGTCGGCCGCGTTGCGCAGGGCGACTATCGCGCCGAGGTAGTTGTGTTGGGCTTCAAAGACCTTGGCCTTGATGAAGTATTGCATGGCTTGGTCGGGACCCGTCGGCTCTGCGGGCGCGCTGTAGCTCCGCAGACCCGCACAGCCGCCCGCTGCCAGCGCGAGAGCGCAGAACAGGGGGAGGGTATTTTTCATAATTGTCAACTCCCCATCAGGTGATTTTTGGATCCAAGGCGTCTCTGAGCCCGTCGCCAAAGAGATTGAGCGCCAAGACGACCACGAAGATGGCCAGCCCGGGAAAGGCCATGACCCAAGGCGCTTGCAGGAGCAGTTCGCGTCCCCCGGATAGCATGGCTCCCCACTCGGGGGTCGGCGGCTGGGCCCCCAAGCCCAAAAAGCTCAACCCGGCCGCGTCGAGGATGGCCGTGCCCAAGCTGAGCGTGGCTTGCACGATGAGCGGAACCGTGCAGTTGGGCAGGATGCTGTAGAACAGCAGCCGCGATTCGCTCGCCCCCAGCGCGCGCGCGGCCTCGACGTACGTGGCCTCGCGCACGGTCAACACGGACGAGCGCATGAGGCGGGCAAATTGTGGCACCAAAACGATGCTGACGGCGAGAATGGCATTGTCGATGCCCGGCCCGATGACGGCGACGATGGCAATGGCCAAGAGGATGCTGGGGAAGGCCAGCATCAGATCCATCAGCCGCATGATGAGCATGTCGGTAATCCCACCGCGATACCCGGCCACGAGGCCGAGTAAGGTGCCGGTGGAAGCGGCCAGCGCGATGGCGACCAATCCGATCCGCAGCGAGATGCGGGCGCCGTACACGATGCGGCTGAAGATGTCGCGGCCAAAGTCGTCCGTTCCCAGCCAATGGCTCGTCGATGGCGGCTGCAAGCGCGCATAGAGGTTTTGCGCCAGTGGATCGTATGGTGCCAGCAGCGGTGCCAGCAGCGCGACTAGAACCGCACTCGCCAAGACCCCGCCGCCGATCAGCGCGAGGCGCTGTTTGCCGAGCCGCCGCAGTTCACTGGTGACGTGTGAAAGTATCTCAAGCATGACAAATTAGCATCGCGCTACTTCAGCTCTAGAACTAACACGCCCAGTGGCGGCAGGCGCAACCGCGCCGAGTGCGGCCGGCCGTGGCAGGCGACTTGCTCGGTATGCACCCAACCTCCGTGGCCCACGCCACTGCCGCCGTAGATTTCGGCATCGCTGTTGAGCAGCTCGCGGTACGGTCCGGCGGCTGGCAGCCCGAGCCGGTAGTCCGCTCGGGGGACGGGGGTAAAATTGCACGCGAAGATCAGGGGTTTTTCGCCCTCGGCGCGGCGCGCAAAAGCCGCGATGCTGTGCGCAGGGTCCGAGCAGTCGATCCACTCAAAGCCATCGGGATATGCATCGGTGCGATGCAGGGCCGCGCAGCGACGATAGAGCTGGTTGAGATCGCAGAGCCAGCGATAGACGCCGCGGTGACTCTCGTCGTCGAGCAGGTGCCAGTGCAACTCGCCTTGGTGATCCCACTCTTCCCATTGCGCCAGTTCGGATCCCATAAACAGTAGCTTCTTGCCCGGGTGTCCGTACATAAAGCCGTAGAGCAAGCGCAAGTTGGCCAGTTGCTGCCAAGCGTCGCCGGGCATCTTGCTCAAGAGCGAACGCTTGCCGTGGACGACCTCGTCGTGCGACAGCGGCAAGACGAAGTTTTCGCAATAGGCGTAGAGCATGCCAAAGGTCAGGTCGTCTTGGTGGTGGCGGCGGTGGATGGGATCGCGCTGCATGTAGCGCAGCACGTCGTTCATCCAGCCCATGTTCCACTTGAAGCCAAAGCCGAGGCCGCCGGCGTCGGCGGGGCGGGAAACCTCTGGCCAAGCAGTCGATTCCTCGGCGATCATCAAGGTGCCGGGGCAGTGCTCGCCGATGACCGTGTTGATCTGTCTGAGAAAGTCGATGGCTTCGAGGTTTTCGCGCCCGCCATAGGCGTTGGGCACCCATTCCCCTTCTAAGCGCGAGTAGTCGAGGTAGAGCATGGAGGCCACGGCATCGACCCGCAGGCCGTCGATGTGAAAGCGTTCGAGCCAGAAAAGGGCATTGGAAATGAGAAAGGAGCGGACTTCGGCGCGGCCGTAGTTGAATATGCAAGTGTGCCAATCGGGATGCCGTCCTTGGCGCGGATCGCGGTGCTCGTAGAGGCTGGTGCCGTCGAACTGAGCCAAGCCGTGGGCATCGTCGGGGAAGTGCGCGGGCACCCAGTCGAGAATCACGCCGATGGCGTGGCGGTGGCAATAGTCGATGAAATAGGCGAAGTCCTCGGGGGTGCCAAAGCGCGCGCTCGGGGCGAAATACCCCGTTCCTTGATAGCCCCACGAGCCGTCGAAGGGATGCTCGGCGACCGGCATTAGTTCGATGTGGGTAAAGCCCAGTTCAGCCACGTGGGGGACCAATTGGTGAGCCAGCGTGCGATAGTCGAGATAGGCACCGCCGTCGCGGCGCCAAGAGCCGAGGTGCACCTCGTAGATGGCGAGGGGAGCTTCCAGATAGTTGTGCTCTTGTCGCGCGGCCATCCAGGCGTCGTCGTTCCAAGCGAACGCATAGTCTGGGCAGACTGCGGAAGCAGTGCGGGGCGGTTGCTCGGTTGCAAAGGCAAAGGGATCGCTTTTGAGCAGGACGTCACTGTTGCGGCTGAGGACTTCGTACTTGTAGAGCGCGCCTGCTCCCACCTCCGGGATGAACAGTTCCCAGACTCCAGAAGCGCCCAGCGAGCGCATGCAGTGCCGCCGGCCGTCCCAGCCGTTGAAATCGCCGACCACGCTGACCCGGCGGGCACTCGGTGCCCACACTGCGAAGTACGTGCCTTCAGTCCCGTCGATGCAGCGCGGATGCGCCCCCAGCATCTCGTAGGCGCGGTAGAGCGTTCCTTCGTTGAAGAGGTATTGGTCTTGGGGCGCGAACTGCGGCCAGAACGAGTACGGGTCGCGGCAGTAGCGGATCTCGCCCTGTGCGTTTGTCACCTCTAGATGGTACGCAAAAGGTGTGCTGCGGCCCGTGATCCGCGCCTCGAACAGCCCGTCGGCATGGATTTTGGCCGCCGGAAAGCTCGCGTTTTGCCCTCCGCGCTCCACGACCCGCACGCTCGCTGCATCGGGCAAGAACGCGCGCACGACCCATCCCTCGTCTAAAGGGTGCATACCTAAGGCCGCGAACACATCGGCGCATTCGCCGTGCACAAGGGCCTCTATGGTCTGCGGATCAAGTGTTACCTGCATGGTTGCATTTGCTCAGAGTTGAACATTTGGAAGAAAATAGGTCAATTTGGGGAAAAGGTATAGGGCGGCCACTAGGAGGGCAGGCTGTACTGGGCGGCGGAATGGCGCGACAGGTGATCAGGACGCTCACAACTTTTTTGGAGATAGGTTATATTTTTTAAAACTGACGTTACGCACGGGGCTTTAGGTATGAGATGCTTCGACTCCGCTGCGCTCAGCATGACCATAACAGGCAGCTTCCCGACCTACTTTGGCTATTGGACAAAAAAATCGCCACTAGCGGCTGGGGGCTGTACCCGCTCGTCGCCGCCTCGGTTCAGCGCGCGCGCTACCTAAGCGACCTCGGTCGCGCCGCCGCGACCCAGATTTTACCCCAGGGCAATTGTCGCTCCTACGGCGACGCCTGCCTATACGAGCGCGTCGTTTCCACCCTGCCCCTCAAGCACCTGCTCGACTTCGATCCGCAGCGCGGGCTGTTGCGCGCGCAAGCCGGCATTACTTTCGCGGAGATCATCCGCTTTGCCCTGCCCCAGGGCTTTTTCCCACCCGTTACGCCGGGGACCAAGTTCCCCACGCTCGGCGGTTGTATTGCCGCGGATGTGCACGGCAAAAACCATCACGCCGAGGGGTCCATCTCCGCCTTTGTCGAATCGCTGGACATGGTGTTGGCCGATGGCTCGCTAGTGCGCTGCTCGCGCAACGAGTGCGCCGATCTGTTTTGGGCCACGCTCGGCGGCATGGGCTTGACGGGATTTATCTATGCGGCGACGCTGCGGCTGAAAAAGGTGCCGTCGGCGTACATCCGGCAGCGCGCTATCAAGACGGCAAATTGGGCCGAGACGTGTAGCGTCTGCACGGAGACCCAGCATGAGTACACCTATTCAGTCGCGTGGATCGACGGGCTGCAAACGGGACGGAAGCTAGGGCGCGGTCGCGTGCTGCTGGGGGAACACGCGGATGAACGCGAACTCAAAGGCAAGTCGCCCTTTGCCATTCACGGCGATGGCCGCTGGGCCGTGCCGTTTTTCTTGCCCGGCGGCGTGCTCAATGCCAAGTCGCTGAAGGTGTTTAACTCCCTCTACTACCATCGCCAAGTGCGCCGGGCAGCCGATGCGCTCATCCACTACGATCCGTACTTCTATCCGCTCGACGCCATCCGCGGCTGGAACCGCCTGTACGGTCGCCGGGGCTTTTTGCAGTACCAGATCGCCGTGCCATACACCGATGGCGCGGAGGTGATCGCCGATCTGCTCGGGCGCATCGCCCGCCAGGGCGTGGCTTCGCCCTTGGCCGTGCTCAAGACGTTTGGGCCGCCGAGCGAGGGCTTGCTTTCTTTTCCCATAGCGGGTTATACCCTCGCGCTGGACATCCCCTTGCGCGACTCCGGGACGATCCCCTTCTTGCGTGAACTGAACAAGATCATCGTCGAGGCCAAAGGCCGCGTCTATCTGGCCAAGGACGCCATTTTGGAAAGGGAGGATTTCGCCGCCATGTATCCGCAACTAAGACAATTCAAAGCGGTCAAGCGCAAATACGATCCCGAATGCCGCTTCCGCTCCTGTCTGTCCGACCGCTTGGGGATTACGTGAGGGCCTTGGTTTTGGGGGCTAAGTCGGCGATTGCCCAAGCCATCGTCGAGCGCCTCGACGGGTACGACTTCGCGCTGGCCGCCCGCGGGTGTAGCGAGTTGGAGCCTTTTGCCGCGGACTTGCGGCTCAGGCACTCGTGCGAGGTGGAACTGTTCGAGTTTGACGCCTTGGACTTTGCAGCGTTGGCGCGTTTGCCGCAGCAGGTGCACGAGCGCGGCGGCCCCTTCGACTTGGTCGTCCTCGCCTTCGGCTATCTCGGCGACGAACGCGCTGCGCAGCGCGATACAGATGAGCTAGCCCACATCCTCAACGCCAACTTTACCGGCGCGGCCATCGCGCTGGCGCATTTGGCCAATTATCTGGAGGAAAGGGACACTCCGACTGGCATCATTGCCATTTCGTCTGTGGCTGGCGACCGAGGCCGCCAGGGCAACTACGCGTATGGATCGGCTAAAGGGGGGCTGGCGATTTTCTTGCAAGGGCTGCGCAACCGGCTGGCTGCGACGTCTGTACATGTCTTGACCGTCAAACCCGGGTTTGTAGATACGCCTATGACGGAGGGGCTTGACGGGCTTTTTTTGGTTGCTCCACCGGAGCGAGTGGCCGCGGACATTGTGCGCGCCTATCGGCAAAAGAAAGACGTGCTCTACACGCCGTTTTTTTGGCGCTGGATTATGCTCGTGATCAAGAGCATCCCCGAGCGCATTTTTAAGAGGCTGAAGTTGTGACGCGCTAGCCGTCCGCCGTTGTTCACGAACGGGAGGACCGAATACCGCGCGTGGTAATGAAGTCCCGATACCGCGCGAATGCGGCATTGACCTCCTCTGGGGTAAGGCCGTAATCCTCCAGGGTGTAGCGATGCCGCTTCTCCTGTCGGCGTTGCTCTGCCTGCCGGAACTGCCAGTCTTCCATGGCGTCGATAGCTGCTTGTTCCAAGGTCCAGCCGAAGTGTTTATAGATGCTGCGAACTACACCAAACGGATCCTCGATCAGATCGACGTAGTTCACGTCCATCCAGCGGTGCTCCAATTCGGGATGGGTTTCCCGGAAGTGCACGGCTCTATCCATCATGCCGCTCATTAAAGCCAGCTGCTCGGCACCGAAGGTTTCTCGCGGTTGTGACTCGTAGACAAGCGAATGCGCTCGTTCTACAAAGCTATTCCAGGACCCCATAAATTGCGTAGGTTCGCGATGGGTCTGGATGAAAAGGGCATCGGGATATGTCTCGACTAGAGTTTCCAGTTCCATGAGATGAAAGGGCATCTTGAATAACCACTGTCCTTGGTGTTCAGGCTGACGCTGCCGGTGCTGCCAGGTAATATTCTGCATGGTTCGGCGGTGGTGGGCGTAGGCATGCTGCGAACCGGTGGCGGCCAGCCAACGTCCAAATTCCGGGATCCGGAATCGGACGATAAGGGTCCACGACCCGAAGGCCATACTCAAGATCGGGAAATCCTCCGACGGTTCGTCCACGTCGAAATCGTGAACCCCCTCGAAAAGCTCGAGGGCATCCGAAGAGTTGAGCAAATCTTCGACCCACGCGCGACGAGGGTCGTCCGGGGTACACCCTATCGTGGCATATTCACCCTTTGACAGGCGTGGCGCCGTGTACTCGTAGCCCCGCAGGGCCCAAAACCGCTGGTCGCGGGACATGAGGCGGTGCAGGTAGGTCGTGCCGGTGCGGTTGATTCCGACAATGAAGACCGGATTGATGATCTCCTCCTGTTCGATCTCCGGATACCGTTGCCGTTCGCGGGCAAACCCAGCGTTGATAATCAAGAGACGGCTCAGGTCGAAGACGACATCAACGACCTTGTTCTCCAATAGTTTGGCATCGGATGTTTGAAAAGCCTGAACCAACTGCTGCAGGTTTTGACGCATCCACGTGGGATAGGTCTGTTCGAAAGAGACGTTGTAGTTCTCGGCATAGTGTTCAGCCCGCGCGATCAGGCGGTCGAAGTCCAGACGACCGGGCGATGCGGGATACGGCCAGTGTTGCGGATTGTCCTGACCCAGTTGGTAGGAGCGCCTAAGCTTGGTCAGCACGCCCGCCCACTTGATCGGGTGCGGACAATCTTCACGGAAGGCCCGGTCGCAAATGGGCAGCCTGTCATCCGGCTTTTCCTTGCTGAACCAGTATTTCCCAAAGTGATCGAGTACCGCCCAGCGTCCGTGCAGCGGTGAGTTTTCGCCACGAGCTTGGCAAGCACGCTTAAATGACTCGTAGGAGACTTCGGGAAAATAGACTCCGAAATCGGCGAGCTCGAGGTCGTAGTAATCGAGCTGCGGCTTGCAGCAGTGATAGATTGTGAAACGTCGTTCGGGATTCAGGGAAATGGCCGTACAGGCTTGACTCAATGTATCGACTGCCTCGTGGTTGGAGCGAAATGTGAATCCTTCTGGCATGGATTCACAATCGGGCACTGCGGCTAAAATCTGCATGGTAAGATCGTTCAGTTGGATATGTCCCGTAGTAGATACAGCAGTTTGCGGCAGCCGAAAAATCGCCAACGGCATGCCGGCTTGTTGGGCAAACAGCAGGACCTGTTCAGATGTCAGTTTGCTCCATGGGTAGCCAAGCAGACCGATTGGGAACGTTTTCTTCATGCTGGCGAGGTCCGGCTGCATCTGGTGGTCGATGCCGCAGTGCTTAAATTCGCGGGCGAATGCAAAAAAGTACTGTGGAAACACGGCCATGGTCGAGGCATAGAACAGGTGCTTGAAGCGTTGGCGCAAACACAATTCGAGCACGTTGTGTAGGCTAAGCGTATTGAGCTTGCGTATGGCGTTATAGGAAGTAGCGAGGCTTATATCGGCAGCTAGATGGTAGACTGCGTCGATCCGCTGACAGAGATCGTTGAAGTCCGCGTCGCTCAGACCGAATCGGGCTTGGCCAATGTCGCCGACCACCACGCGAATGCGCGGCGCGAATTCCTCATCCCAGACTTCAGCATTCTGCAGGGCATCGCGCAGGCGCTCGAACCCGTGGTCTGCATTGTTGCCCCGGACGACGCAGTGCACTATTAGGTCGGCATGCTGTTGCAAAAGGTCGCGCAGGAGGAAACGACCGATGAATCCGGTTGCCCCGGTCAGCAAAACCTCGCGAAAATCAGCCGGGGACACCGGAGCAGCCGGCGATTCCTGACTGACAGATGTATGGACGAATCGACGCAGGGTATCGACGTCTCTCTGGCAATGGGGTGGCAAAGATCCAACAAGCGGGGCCACCGCTGTGTCGGCAACGGTTTTTTCGGTCATGTTTCCTTTCCTTAAAATCGTGCAAATTCGGATTTATTCGTTACATCGCCGCCAAGTGTTCTGCCTGTGCATTCACGGCAAACCGGAAGGTCGCCAAAGCATGCTCAATTCCATCTTCATTGTAGCGAAATTCATTGGGTATTGATTCGTAACGCGCATGGACTCGCGTGAACAACGCTTGCCTCTGGTTGCTGAATTCTTCCCCATCCTGAACTCGTGCTTGCTTGAACATCTCCAACTCGGCTGACAGAAATTCCTTAAAGCCATAGATAGCATCCTGCTGACTGGTGATTTTTTCAAAGTGGTAGCCTAGGCCAGCTAGCCGGATCGCTTTTGAGAGCATTGGAGGATGATTCTTGGCCACTTTGGCGATGAAATTCATGTAGGCGGGAACTTGATTGGCAGAAAGCCGCCCGCGCACACCCATAAGCTCTGCATAAATCGCGTTCTTACTCCTCGGTTTCAGCAGATGCGGGACTGGCTTGAGGTGCTCAAACAACGTCAAGCAGCGCTTGAAATAGTTCTCGAGCGTCGGATCATAGAGCGTGGTGGTCACGCGTCGATATCCCTCAATCAATATCTTGGGATCCATCTCTGGCTTGAAGTTCAGGGTCATAGCGTTACCCCCGATGGAAACCTCCAAAATCCGGTTTTCCGACTTTAGACGGTTGTACATATCCGTGCCCTTCACAGCAGTCAACATATAGATTGGGGCCACGGGAATGCCCACCTCTTGGATAAACTCGATCTGGGCATCAAACACACCCTCATCATCATCATCTAGGCCCAAGATGAATCCTCCCTGAACCTGCATCCCTTTCTGCTGGATTTTGCGAACGGCATTGAAGAGATAATGCTCTTCCCGCTTGCTGATATTCTGCGGTTTCTTAGTCTTGAGCAATGCCTTGGGATTGGGGGTTTCAATGCCCAGGAACACAGTATCGAAACCCGCTTCGACCATAGCATCCATCAATTCATCCATGCGGGCGAGATTCACACTCGCTTCAGTGGTCAATGTAAAGGGATACCTATGTGTCCTTTGCCAATCGGCGAGCACCGGCAGCAGATTCATCGCATCTCGTTTGTTGCCGATGAAGTTGTCGTCAACCAGGAAAACTTGACCTCGCCAGCCCAGTCGATACAGCAATTCAAACTCGTTCACCAGCTGATCCGGCGTCTTGGTGCGGGGCACGCGACCATAGAGCTTGGTGATGTCGCAGAATTCACAGTCGAATGGACACCCACGCGAGAACTGCACGCCCATTATGTCGTAATTTTTCATATCGATGAGGTCAAAGCGTGGGACCGGCGTCTGGGTAACATCCGGTTTGCGCGGCTCCCGATAAATCGCTTTGGCCTTACCGCTTGCCAGATCTCGCAGGAACTCTGGAAAGATTTCCTCAGCCTCATCCAGCACAAAATGATCTACGCCTTCAATCTCATCGTGAAATGTGGTGGGGTGGGGCCCCCCGGCCACCACGGGAACGCCAGCCTGATTACATCGCTCGATAACGGCCTGCAGAGAGACTTGCTGAATAATCATGGTGGATGTAAACACCATATCAGCCCACTCCAAGTCCGACTGCTTTAGGGAAGTCACATTCATATCCACGACGCGGAGGTCGTATTCCGGTGGAAACATCGCGGCGATAGTGAGCAGACCCAGAGGTGGAAAGGCCGACTTTATTCCCACAATCTCCAGCGCAAAATTTCCCCCCCAGTAGGTTGGTGGATGTTCGGGATAAACCAGTAGAGCATTAGGCATGGCAAAATTCCCTCTATCCCTCTTTTTAGGGTTAGCGCACAGGGAAGGTGCTCAATTCGGCACCGTCCCCCTGTGGAAAGTGATCTGCGAGTGGGTTGGCGAAAGCCGATGGTGCGCGGCGGACGCGCTGCTGGTCAGCAAGGGAGTCAGCCGCTAGTTCGGTCGCATCCATCTCGGCTTGGTCCTCTTCAGCATCCTTCTTGCCGTGGATGATGTCTTGGGCCAACGACAGCGAGGAGGCCGTAGTCATCAATTCGAGGGCGCTGACCTGATAGTTGAACTGCATGCGGATGAACCCCCCCAGTTCGGCGACCGAGATCGACGTGAGTCCGAAGCTGGACAAGGGTTCCTCCACGCCACCTTCGTCGTGTCCGCACAGTTCGGCGACCTTGCTGGCGATCTGATCCACCACGGTGTCCAGAGTGAGTTGGCCACCGGTATCGACCGCGAATGCATCCGGGTTGTTGAGCACGCGTCCGGTGCGCATGTAATCGGGCGAGTCAACCGTCAATGGTGGGCGGGCGAACAGGGCGGTGATCAGGTGATCCTGGTCGTCCATGCTGCGCATGGCGTAATCGAGGTTGGTAATGGCAAAATCGGCGCTGATCGGCGGCATACCCGACGACCGCGTTATGCGCAGCACGTGCAGATTGCGCGAGGCCATGCCAGCCTCGGCGACCGCGGCGAGGTTGTAGCATAGTGCGGGCAGCCCCTGGCGGCGGCGGAAGGCCGCCAAGCCGTCCAGAAACCCGTTGGCGGCGCTGTAGTTGATCTGTCCCGGGTTGCCCAGCGTCGAGGCGATGGAGGAGAACAGCACGAAGTGGTCGAGGGGGCAGTCGGTCGTCGCCAGATGGAGATTGAGGGCACCGCGCGCCTTGGGTGCAAATACCTTGGCCAGCGATTCGTTCGTCAGGTCGGTTAGCAGGCAATCGGCCAACGTGCCCGCGAGGTGGAATACGCCCTTCAGCGGCCGCTGCAACCCGGCGATACAGCGCCGGACGTCTGCCTCTTCGGCGACGTCGCCTTGGACGATGTCGATGTCGATCTGTTCTGTGAGGTACCACAGAGCACTGGTTTTCCGCACCCAGTCCGCGCTGCGGCGGCGCTGCGGGTCGCGGTCCAGCAAGGTGAGATGCCGCGCACCAGCGGACGCCAGATAGGGCAGCAACAGCTTGCCGAATCCGCCCATGCCGCCGGTGACTAGGTAGGTCGCGTCGGGGTCGAGGAATGGGCGCAGATCGACAATCGGGAGTGAGTGATTGCTCGGTTCCCCCAGTGCCTGTAGGACCAGTTTTCCGGTGTGCTGGCCGGTGGTCATCAAGCGCAGTGCTTGGGCATAGTCGCGGTAGGAGAAGGAGGTGATCGGCAACGGTGGCACGGCACCCTGCTCCAGCAGGTTTATGCACTCCTGCGAAAGCTCGTGTGCCAGCACTGGGTCGTCGCTCATCATGCGGTCGATGTCGATCGCTGCAAAGCGCAAGTTCTTGCGGAAGACACTCAGGCTGAGCGCGTTGTCGGAGTAGATATCGACCTTGCCGATCTCGCAGTGCCAGCCGCCGGGCCGCAACGCCTCCAGGCACAGCGTGATGTGGCGGCCGGCTAGAGAGTTCAGTACCACGTCAACTCCTTCACCGCTGGTCGCTGTCATCAGTTCGTCGTACCAGTCGTAGCTGTGCGAATCGAATGCCGCGCGCACGCCTAGCGCGAGCAGTTGCTCTCGCTTGCTCTCGCTGCCGGCCGTGGCGTAGATCTCCGCTCCCGCGTGCTTGGCTAGGGCGATGGCCGCTTGGCCGACGCCACCCATGGCCGAGTGGATGAGGACGCGCTGGCCCTTGCGCAGGCGAGCCAGATGAATCAGCGAATAGTACGCGGTGACGTAAACCGACAGTACTGAAGCGGCCTCCTCCATGCTCAGGGATGCGGGTTTGGCGAACACTAGGTGTTCGTTGACCACGGCGCGATTGGTGATGCACCCGCCTTGGGTAAAGGCCACGGCATCGCCGACGCGGCACGCGCGCACGGCATCGCCAACGCGGCGGACGATTCCGCTGGCCTCCATCCCCACTGTGCGGCCCAGCGCCGAGCGTTCGTAGGACAGGGCCGGCAGCAACCCCAACGTCACCATGACGTCGCGGAAGTTGAGCGCCGCGGCTGCCACGTCGATCTCTACATCGTGCGGTCCTAGAGATGCGGGTTGGTAGGTCTTCATCTGTAGGCCGCCGATTTGCCCTGGATTGTCTAGGGTCAGCCGGTACGGGGTTTCCTCGTCCGCCGGCACGAGCGGAGACCGCTCCCGGATACTGATCAGCCTCGGCGTCCATACCTGTTTGTGGCGCACTGCCAGCTCGCGTTCGCGCAGGTCGCAGGTGCCGAGCCAGGCCAGCGTCTGTAGATCCTCCGGGGCGTCCAGATCGACCAACCGGAAATCAATTTGCGCCTCCGTACCTACGTCCGCGGCGATCTCTTGGCTTATGCTGCGGACCGCTCCCCACGCGGCACTTGCGCGCGGGTTCGCCACTTCTAACGCGGCGCGGCGCGTCACCACGGTCAAGCGGCAGGGGCAGCGCGCCTGCGCCACCCGGAAGGGTATCAGCGCCTTGACGAAGGCGACTAGGCGCGCTGCTAGCTTTTCGCCGGTCGGGTCGTGTGGGTCAGAGCCGCAGAAGATGTCGATGGCCTGCAGGTCGGCTGCCGCTGGCCAGTCGGCAAGTGCGTCGATGCGGTCGTCTGCCAGGTCCGCACAGGGAATGGCGGACACCTCGGGCGAGTCGAGGAGCGCCAGCCACTGATCCGACAGGCTGTCTGGCTCGCCGATTACCCAGCGGGGGCCGGGTAGTTGTTGCGGTTCGGGAGTATCCTCGGCGGTGTACGGGGCTTGCAGCAGGGTAGTGTGCCGGTCGGCGCGCACTGTAGTCCAGCCGGCGTCCGGCTCAAAGGCTTCGCTTTCGGCGTGCGCGACTAGTGCTAGGCCACCGGGGACCGCTAGATGGCGCAGCAAGCGCCATTGCTCCGTTCCCAACTCCGCGGCGTCTTCATGGAGCAAGAGAATTTCGGCGGCGTGCGGCCGCAGCAAGCCGGTACCTAGTTCCGGTGTCTGCTCCGTGGCGAGGTCAAGGCAGGCAAAGCGCAGGGCGGCATCGTGGCTATGGAAGGCGTCGTAGTGGGCGCGGGTCTGCTCCTGTGTATCGCCGATCAGCCAGAATTCGGTCTGCGCATCGGCACTCCCGAGGTAATCGAGGCATTGATTGAGGATGGTTTGCTCAGGGCGGCGTCCGCCCGCGAACTCGACGACGTGGCAGGCGTAGCGGTCGCCGTCGCCGGGCTGCTCGAGGGCGGCGATCAATGCAGCGGGTTCGATCTCGCCATCCGGCAGGCGGTGCAGGAAAGACTGCGCGTCGGCGACGAACTTGGGCTGCCAAGAGACGATGTGCTTGCTGTGCGGCAGGTCGTTCCAGCGTGGATTGGAATTGAAGGAGACGTACGCGTCAATGCACAAGACGAGGTCGCCCGTAGCGCCGTCGTAGAAACGGATGCTGCCCCCAGATCGCTCGCCGCGCCGCTCCGTAAACTGCCCCAGTTCGTTCACATCCGCCCAATCAGGGTCTTTCTTCACGTGGCAGGTGAGACGCGGTCCGGTCGGCGGCCGCAGAAACGTCACACCTTGGGCGCGCTGCGGGAGGGCGAAGATGTCCGTCGCGCGCAGCAAATGATAGAGGAAGATCTGCAACCCGCCGTCGAGCAGCGCGGGGTTGGCGACGTATCCTTCCTCGCGACCAGTTGTCCATAACTCCTCATCCATCTCCACGTCGAACAGATAGTCGCCCGTGCTGTTGTCGCTTAAAACGCGCTGGATGTTCTGGAAATAAGGACCGTACTGGAAGGTTTCGCCGAGGCTGGCATCCACGCGCTCGTAGAAATCGCTTTCGCCCACAAAGTAGTAGGGCGCGAACGGAGTGGTGTCGATATCCGCTAGGCGCAGTGGCACGTTTACTGGGTGATCGCTGCTCACCAGGCGCACCTTGCCGCGGGAGTGCAATTCGCTGTGCGCCTCAGTCTCGTAGGAGCGGGACGAGATGGTGAAGGTGAATTCGTCCGGCGCGTTGGCGACCGGGAACAACTCGGTATGCAGCCGCACCGGCGTCTTGGGGATCGGACACGGCTGGAGGAATTCAAGCGTTTCGACATGCAGTGGAACGCCCTCGAACGCCTGCAGGAGCAGTTCGATGTACCCAGCCGCCGGCATGATCGAGGCATGGTGCACGCGGTGCTCTGCCAGCCAAGGAAAGTCCCGCTCCGACAGCCGCGCTTCAAACAGCAGGTGTTCACACGGGACCTGATGGCCGATCAGCGGACCGTGGGCGTACTCGCCCAGATTGAGGAACATCTCGTCATCGCTCATCTCGTCGGCCTCCCCCTGATCGTCGCGCGGATAGCCGGGCAGCAGGTGGACAATCGGTTCGGGGCGCAGGTACTGCGCGGCGAAGTCTAGTTCTACTCCAGCTCTGAATAGCGCTCCTAGGGCTTCCTGGAAGCCGAGGCAGACATCGGAGTCGCGCATCAGCGTCGGAATGCAGGCCGCTCCTTGAGCGTTGCCTTCCAGACACTGCGCGATAGTGGGTTGCAAGGCGCTGTGCGGCGCGACTTCCAAGACGACATCGGGCCGATAATCCCGCATGATGGTTTCCATTGCCGCGGCGAACCGCACGGGCTGGCGGATATTTGCCCACCAGTAGGCACCATCCAGCCGCTCCGTTTGCTCACTGGTCACCGAGGAAACCATCGGCACGTCAACATCGAAGTTGCAATCGTTCAGGAAGGACAGGGCCGTCACTGCGTCGTCTTTGAGCGGATCCATGGCGCTGGAATGGAAGGCGATATTGCCGGGAATCAGCCGATTCTGCAGGTTGCGCCGCTCCAATTCTTCCACGATGGGCTGTAAAGCGGTCTCCTGGCCGCAAATGACGGTGCTGGCCGGTGCGTTCTCGCAGGCGATTTCAACCTGCGTTGCCCGGTCGTTTTCGGGCCGAAAGGAGACCTGCAACGCGTCGAGCAGTTCCTCCAAACCCGGCCGGTCGAGGCCGATTGCCAGCATGCGGCCGGAACCGGCTCTGCGCTGCTGCAATGTAGCGCGATGGAAAACTAGATGCGTCGCCTCCGCTAGGGACAGTGCCCCGCAGGCGTAGGCGGCGGCTACTTCGCCGGAGCTATGGCCGACGACGCAGTCTGGATAGACTCCCCAAGTCTTGAACAATTCTACCAAGGCGCACTGGATTGTGAAGATGACGGGCTGGGCTAGCTGGACCTCATTGAGCGCCTCTTGGGGGGCGGAGAAACAGGCCTCGCGCAGCGAGATATCCGAGTGCTTCCGCCAGTGTTCTTCAACAGCATCAATAACGCGGCGGAAAACCGGGTCGGCGTCGTAGAGGGCGCGGCCGCAACCGGCCCACTGCGTGCCCTGGCCGGAAAATACCATCGCTATCCGCCGCTCGCCCTCATCGACCGTGGCGATGGGTGTTGGATCTTCGGCAAAGCCCTTTAGTGCCTCAATTAGTTCCTGTTGGGTGCGCACGGCAAATGAGGTACGCGCGGCGAAGTGGGTGCGGCGACGGCTGAGATTGCCCGCTAGCGCATAGAGGTCCAGCTCCTGCTCAGCGAGCGTTTCCCCTAGCTGTTGCGCGCTCTTTTCCAGCGCGCCGGACGTGCGCGCCGACAGGGGGATCATGAAGCCGGCCTTGGGTGCCAGCGGCACCGACCATATTCGGGGTTGCTCGGGGCGGTATTCGCGCACCACGCAGTGCCCGTTGGACCCGCCAAAGCCGAACGAGTTGATGCCGACCACCACCGGGTGATCGGGGAACGGTTCGCAGTCGGTCTGCACCTGCATCGGACAACTTTCGAAGTCGATCTCCGGATTCGGCACTAGGTAATTCTTCGAAACCGGCGCGAAAGTACGCCGCTGCATCATCAGCACGATCTTGAGCAAGGCGCAACTGAACGCGGCAGCTTCCATGTGCCCCACGTTGCTCTTGACGCCCGAAACCCGCAGCGGCGCGGCGCGCTCGCCGCTGCCGAACGCTTCGGCGATGGCGTTGCCCTCGATGCGGTCGCCGACCACGGTGCCGGTGGCATGGGCTTCAATATAGTCGAACTCCTGCGGCGTGCGGCCCGCACGGGCATAGGCTGTGCGCATCAACTCCACCTGTGCATGGCGGGTCGGTGCGGTGATGTATCTCCCCTGCGCTAGGCCGGCGCTGCCGTCGGCGGCACCGGCCGAATTGACTGCGGTCGCCTCCACTACGGCGTGGATGGGGTCCCCGTCCCGTTCGGCCGCGGCTAGGGGTTTGAGCGCGAAGACAAACGCCCCTTCCGAGCGCATGTACCCATTGGCTTCCGCGTCGAAGGAGTGGCACTTCCCGTCCGAACTGATCACCCCCAACGCATTGAAGCCTGTGCTGAGCCGGGCCGATCCGAGGTAATTGGCCGATCCGAGGAAGGCTTGGTCGCAGTCGCCGGAGTGCAGCGCATTGATCGCCGTGTGCAACGCCGTCAGGCTGGCGGAACAAGCCGTGCAACAGGCGAGCGACGGCCCCATCAAGTTGAAGTGGTAGGAGATGCGGTTGGCCAGCATGGCCACGCTGATACTGGCGATGGAAAACTCAGTTGCCCCCAGCGGCCTGCGCCAGTTGGACGTCGCTGGAACTTGCGCGCCGATGAACACGCCCGTGCGGCTGTTGCGCAGCGACTGTAAGTCCCAGCCAACCCGCTCGCAGGTCTCCCAAGTGCAGGTCAACAGCATCCGCACGTGCGGATCGGCTGACAGCATTTCGTGGTGCGACATCCCGAAGAGACTGCGATCGAAGCTCTTTTCTCCATCCTCGCGGATCAGCCCCTCATAGGGACTGGCAAACCGCCCTGGGCCGGAGAAGTCGCCGATTGGCCGGTAGCCTCTGCCGTAGCGCTTGGTTACGGGTTCCTGCACAATCTCGCGTTCGCTGAGCAGCCGCCAGAAATCGTCGTCGGTGTCGATTTCGCCTGGCATGCGGTAGCTGTATCCTACGATGGCAACGGCATCTTCGGACTTTGGTGAATTCATTTTCTTGGAATCTCCTCGACGATATAGAACGCAAAAGCCTTCTTAAAATTCCTGAGTAGACGCACTCGCCTTACACGTCGCTTTTGCACCACCTGAAGTCGGCGGGTATGCGCTCGCGTTCGGGGCGTACTGGGAATTTTAAAAAGGCTTCTTAGGGCGGTATTACTTCTTATCGACTACTTCATTGAGCGTCTCTTCCGCTAAGTTGAATATCGTTTCCAGAATTTGCTTGCGCCGCAATCTCATTTCCTCAACCCTGTTCCACAATGCGTCCTTTATCTTCTCGACTGCTTCTGCACGTATCTCGGGAGAGAGGGTGCTGTCAGTCCTAAACTCGTATTTCTCAACTGTGAAATCAGCAATATCTAGTATGTTCTCCCCCAAGACATTTAAATCGACTGAGCTTCTAATCTGTCCGATTTTTTCTTCGTTGTTGATGTCGCTCATCTTTGTTACTCCTCGTGTGAAGTGGTTGTTGGGATAGGGGTCTGCTTAATTCTTCTTAAATTCGCCAATTGCCGCATCCCGAGACTCGTAAATCGAAATGATCTCATCAAAGCCGCTGGCGGCGATAATTTCGCGCACTGGATCAGAGAGCGAGCAAATGCCAAATTGCTTGCCTGGTTCGTTGAACTGCTTAGCCATTACCAGGCCAATTCGAAGGCCTGCGCTGCTGATGTAGGAAACTCGCTCAAAGTCCAAGAGTAAGGCTTGGTCGGCGGAATTTATTTCAGCCTCCAAGACCTTTTGAAATTCATCGGCGTTGCTGCTGTCGATACGACCGAGAATTATCGCGATCAGAATACCTTGTATGCGCTCCCACTTGACATCGAATCCCATTTTGAATCTGTCTCCTTTAAAATTGTCTCATACGTTTCGGCCGATGGGCCTTACGCCAAATAATTGCCGTATTGGACATGGCTGCTTTCGCAAACAACCCACAAACTAAAAAATACTCCCCAATGGTCAAACGATTTTTACACCAAGACGTAGCTTAACTGTTCTCGAATGCGTCGATTGCCGCGGCCCGAGAGTCATAAATCGGGATGACCCGATCAAAGCCGCTGATTGCGAGAACATTGCGGATCGGATCAGAGAGGGTGCAAACGCCAAATTTCTTGCCCGATTCGTTGAATTTCCTGGAAAGTACTAGACTAATCCGCAGCCCTGCGCTGCTGATAAAGAATACTCGCTCAAAGTCCAAGATTAAGGCCTGGTCTTCCGCATCAATTCCAGATTCTACGATACGCTGGAATCTATCGGCGTTGTTACTGTCGATGTGACCGATGAGCATCGCAATCAAGATGCCGTCTTTTCGTTCCCACTTAACTTGTACGCTCATTTGAATTTCCCTCTTTCTTTATAGCTAGAAGCGCAGCCCCACCTGCCCGAAGACGAGGCGGCCCACCGCCGGAGCGCCGACGAACGACTGGTAAGCTTGGTTCAGCACATTGCTCGCGTCGATCTGTAGCACTAGGTCTTGCTCCAAGGGCAACCGGTAGGTCAGGTTGAGATCCAGCACTGTGTAGGAATCTACCTCGCCCACGTATACCCCCGAACTCATTGGGAAAGAATCGATGTAACGCATCTGACCACCTAGCGCCAATCCCCACTCGGCAAAATTGTAGTCCATTCCCAGCTTGACCTTGTGTCGGGGTGCGTTCAGGGCTATGTCAGCACCTGCTTCGCCATGGGAGTACTGCAGATTCTCGAAGAAATTGTCGTTGACAAAGGAATAATTCCCCGTGAGCCGCCAGTGATCGGCGGGGAAGTAGGCCAAGCTCAGGTCTAGCCCGCGAATGGTCACATCTTCAAAATTGCGATAGCTCATAATCATCGCGTAGGGATCGGAAGCCTGTTCAGGCGAGACCGTGCCGTAGGGGATGGCCGCCGCCCCCTCAGTGAGGATGCTGGTCAGTTCGTCCACCGGCGAGCCGTTGTTGTTGCCCTGCGCCACATCCAACGCTGCCAAGGCTCCGGCCAGTTGCTCATTGGCCGGATCGGACAAGGCTGCGCCGATGCTCTCGCCAAGGGCCGCACCCAGAGTCTGCGGATCGAGGAAGACCGTGGGAGTTACCACTGAAATGGCCCCGACGAAATCCTCGATCTTAGACTGGTACAAATCTGCGGCTACTACCAATTTGTCGGCCACTATGCCTTTGTAGCCTAACTCGATAGTCTGAGTAATGGCCGAGTGAATGCGCGGCACATCATAGGCTGTAATGGGGGTGGTGCCGTCCGCCTCTACGAAGAAGAAAGGCGGTCGATTCGGATCGGGCTCTACGCCGAGCGGCTCCGTCTCGATGTTCAAGCGGCCCATGACATTGCGCAGGCCGGGCAATTGCTCGGGCACGATGCCGGGCAGTTGGGCACCGGTTGCCAATTCCTGGAAAGCAGGTCCAAACTGCGCTAGCACCGCCTGCCTGCCGATTCCCCACATCACGTTGGTGAACAGTGGGTCGTCCAAAGGCAGGTACTGGTCGGCTGGCAGACCGGCCATTGGGGCAAAGGGCGAGCGGAATAGGGGGTGGCCCGCCTCGTCTCGCCGAAAGGTGAAACCGTAGCCATTGTTCCTGTAATTCCCTTGGGTCCAGACATCGATGGATTTGAACTCCCCTAGGCCGAGCGCCGAAAAGAGGGGCGAGAAATTTGGGTTCAGTCCGAAGGGATCTCTGGCCGTTTGCAGGTCGAGGTAGAGATTGTTCGAGGTGGGCGTGCTGAACGCCCGGTTGTAGGTCAGCCGCAATGTCTGGGTCACCTGCGGCTTGAACACCAAGGCGGCCCGAGGCGATAGCTCGGGATCTTCGAGACGGCTGTGGTAGTCGTAGCGCAGGGCCAGCACCAAGTCCAGCATGTCGCTCAGAGCGGTCTCGCTCTGCAAGTAGCTGCCGTACTCGTTGAGATCGTCGTCCGACTCGTTACTGCCCATGATGGTGCCGTCGGTATCGGGCCGCGTCAACAGGGCATCGAGGCCGTAGGTGAAGCGCTGGCGTTGACCTAAACTAGACGTGTGCTGAGCTTGGAACACAGTCAAGGACGACCTATCGACGACGGGATCGCCCGTGCGCAACAGATATGTGTCACCCGCGTCGTTCCAGTTGCGGAAGGTCTGGAAGAACCAGTCGCGGTACAGCAGCCGCAACTGGGCGTAGTTGTACTGCCAGTCTATCGTCTGCGACGCCCCCACGCCGGTCCCCCCGATTATGTTCGCCTTGTTGTGTCCCGCCGCCAAGATGGCCGTCAAGTCGTCCGCGGCCCGCCAGTCTAGGCGCGCTTCGACACTTTGGTTGCTGGTGGCGGGATCGCGCGTTTTGAGGGGCGGCAAATCCGCTCCTACATCTATCTCCGCCTGCCTCAGTGCTTGGGCTTTTACTTCCTCCGGGTCGGTGTACTCCCACTCCGTCCCCGTATAGTACTGGCCCGAAATCTTGTAGCCCAAGCGATTTCCAGCCACGCCGGCATGCCGGATTGTGGTATGGCGCAGATTGCGCTCCCCCATCCCCACGTGCACGTTCGTGCCCTGCGAGGTAAAGGGGGAATGGGTGATGATGTGCATGACCCCATCGGCACTATTGGGGCCGTACAGGGCCGACCCTGGTCCTAGAACGACCTCTATGCGCTCCACGTCGTCGTTGGTGAGCGGAATGAAATTCAGGGCGTTGACTCGTAGCGAGGGCACGCGGGCGATGCGGTTGTCCGTCAGCGTGAGCAGGGAGCCGGAGAATATATTGTTGAAGCCGCGCACCACCACGTTGGCGTTGGCCAATCCTCTCTTTGCAATGTCCACTGCCGGCAGATTCTTGACGTGGTCGGAGAGACTTAACGCTGGATTGTTGCGGATTTCGCTACCCTCGACCACGGATACCGAGGCCGGGGCGTCGAGAATTTTCTCCTGTCGGCGGGAAGCGGATACCACGCTTTGCGCGAGAAAAATGACCTGTTCCATCAAGGCTGCATCCAGCCGGGTGGTCTGGCCGGCCCGCACCTGCACGTTTTTCCGCAGGTCGGACTTGTAGCCGACAAACGTGATTTCGACTTGGTAGTTTCCCGCTGGAACGGCGATGCGGAACTGCCCATCTGCAGCCGCTGTAGTTCCAGCTTTGTAGCCCTCCACCGGCGAGCGCACGGCGATATTGGCACCGGGCAGGGCCTCCCCCGCCTCTCCTGTAACCGTCCCCTTGATAAAGCCATCCGACTGGGCCCAAACGGCTCCACAGCCCAAGGTTGCCCATAGGCACATCAGCCTAGCCATTTTGCCCATCGCAGTTTCCCTCCCACAGACGCCCAAGGCCCCATGCCCTGAAAGCGCGGTTTGCTAGAACAAAAAATTCCCGGATCGCCCTAGGGATTCTATTATATGACAAGGGTTTCTATCTAACAATTGAATAGCCGCCGCCGCAACTCCTCTTCATCATTCGGCGCTTACAGCAGGATCCCGGCTACGCAGGCGGTCATAAAGCAGGCTAGGGAGCCGCCCAGCATAGCGCGAAAACCCAACCGCGCCAAATCGCGCCGCCGCTCGGGGGCAATGCCGCCGATGCCGCCGATCTGGATGCCAATGCTGCTGAAGTTGGCAAAACCGCACAGAGCATAGGTCAGGATGATCACCGAGCGCTGGCTCAGCTCCACGCCCGAGTCGGGCTGGATCCACTGGCTCAGTTGGACGTACGAGACAAATTCGTTGGCCACCATTTTCTTGCCCAACAGCTCGCCGGCCAGCAAACAATCCTTGGCCTCAATACCCATCAACCAAGCAAAGGGCGCAAACAGATAACCCAGCGCCGCGGACAAAGACCACTCCAGACCCTCCATGCCTAGAATGTAGCCCACGCCTTGGCCCAACAGGCCCAGCGCCCCGTCCACTAGGGCGATCAACCCCAGTGCCGCGATGAGCATGGCGGCCACGTTCAGGGCCAGCCGCAAGCCGTCCAAGGTCCCGTTGGCCGCGGCTTCCACCACATTGGTGGCCGTGCGCTCTACCTCAATCGATACCCGCCCTAGCGTTTTGGACTCTTCTACTTCGGGCTGCATCACCTTGGCCACTAACAACGCCGCCGGAGCCGAGATCACCGAGGCGGCTACCAAGTGACCGGCATCAATCCCCAGGCCCACGAAGGCGGCCAATACGCCTCCGGCAATGGTGGCAAAGCCGCCGACCATCAAGGCCATCAGTTCTGACCGGGTCATGCTGTCCACGTACGGGCGGACCACTAGCGGAGCCTCGGTCTGGCCGACGAAGACGTTGGCTGCCGCGGCTAGGCTTTCCGCGCCCGAGGTGCGCAGGGTGCGCTGCATGACCCAGGCGAAGGCCGCTACCACGTACTGCACCAGTCCCAGGTGGTAGAGCACGCCCATTAGGGCGGAAAAAAAGATAATGGTCGGTAGGACCTTGAAGGCGAAGAAATGTTCGCCGAACGAGTCGCCAAAGACGAAGCTGGAGCCGGCATCGACGTAGTTGAGCAAGGCAGTGAAAAAAGCGCCAATATAACCGAAAAGCGCCTGTCCGGGTCCGGTCTTGAGAACGAGCAGGGCGAGGAGAAATTGCAGGCCCACGCCGGCCGCTACCAAGCGGAGATCTACTTTGCGGCGCTCGGCGCTCATGGCGAAGACTAAGGCGACCATCACCACAAGTCCGAATAGGCTGATCAGCCGTTCCATCGGTACCTACTTTTTGTGCGAGAGTTGGAAAATACCGGGGAAAGTATATAAAAAAACGGCGGGGGAAGCCCCGCCGAGAAGGTCAAAGCCCGAGTCCCGCATGGGAGCCGAAGTGTACCGAACTATCTATTCCTCACTTTAACTTCTCACCCGGGATCCACTGTATCGCTATCGGCTCGGCCTCGCCAGCGTACGCGATTCTGAGCGGTTCCATCAGAGCTTGGATCTCTGCAGACGATGAGACCGCGTCGCCGGTGTTGGCTTCTGCTAGAGCAACTGTGGCCTGCGTGCGCTCAGGTAAGGCAACGAAGTCTGGATAGTACCACATCGTGAGCACAGTCCGGCGCTGATCGGTCTGGTTGGCATGGGAAGCGTGCAACAGGCTGCCGTACCCCATCACGAGATCGCCAGCTTTTACGGGGACGTTGATCTCGTCATCTACCCGCGAAAACCCCGGATCGTCGGGATTGGCAAATGTTCTGAGCTCGTCTGTATGGCTTGGTGAGATTTTGTCGTGTAGGGCATGGCGCTTGAGGTGCGACCCCGGGATCACGCGCAGGCACCCGTTTTGCGGCGTGGTGTCGGTGAGGTAATACATCAAAAAGCATTGGATGGGCTGCGTCGTATAGCTCACCGGATCGTCCCAGAAACGACCGTCTTCATGCCAGAACAGGGGTGGGCTGTGGGATGGTTTGCTGATGATGCGTCCGTGGCCAAACTTGGGGTCGTCGAACCCGAGCTGTTGCAGCGCGGCGAGTGCGTTGGGGTGGGCGATGAGTTCGGCCATTACTGGATGCTGATAGGCCATAGCCCAATCGATCATCACCATGCTGCCGGTCGTGCGCTGTTTGGCAAAATGCTCTGGGTCCTGTTGGGCGAGCACGTCATCGCTGAAGCGCTGTAAGCGCTCCAACATGGGGGAATCGAGAATATTTTCGAATATGTAAAACCCGTCGCGGGCGAATTGTTCTCGCTTTTTATGGGCTCCATCTTGCATGCTGATTAGTTCTTTGTTCGAATGGCCGGCGAGCAATCACGGACGCCAAGCTGCTTTCAGGCTACCCCAGGTGGTTGCGGCGACCGCACTGAAGTCATCAATGGGGTGGAGTTCCCAGATTGTAACCCTGGTCCCCCTCGTGGTCGTGAGGAACAGGGTGTCTCCCTCAATGGCATACGTGCTAATCCCCCACTTATTGAGTACAGCGAGAAACTGCACCTTATCGAGTTCAGCGAAAAACGCGTCGATAAATTCTTGTTCAAAAGCTGGGTAATTCTCTTCAGGGATTTCGTGCGAGTCTGCTACATACCGGGCGAAGTCGCGGGCCACTTGGGTGAAGAAATCGACGAAGCTTTCACCGTCAACGGATAGGTCTAAGGCGGCTATATCGACCAAGAGATTGTCGTCCGAGACGCCATAGGTGCCGGTGCCGTGGGCAACAATCGTCTCCATGGTGGGAGGTTCCGGGACTTGGATATCGGCGAGGAAGTCGTCTTTCACCTGAATGACTTGGTTGATCTCAAAGGCTCCATCTTCCTCGAAGGTCAGGCGAATGGTAATCTCGCCGATTTGCTCATCGACGATAGTGCCCCCCCAGGTGCCGTACAGCGCCTCTTTCTGGGCGGCGAGCGGCGGAACGAGCAGGCAGAGTAAGAGGACGGACGACAGGAGCTGGCGCATAAGGGCTTCCTTACTCGTACAAGTGGGCGACGTACTCTGCGTAGCCGTTGTAGGGGAGGGTATCGCGTAGTTCGGTTGGGTTCACATCGGTGGTGATGAAGCGCTCCCTGGCTTGCGACCAGCGGGGATGGGGGACTTGAGGCTCGACGTTGGAGATAAAGCCGTACTCGTGGGGCGCTAGGGTATTCCAAAACGTCGCCGGCTGTTCGCTGGTGAATTCGATTTTAGTGATCGACTTGAGACCCTTATAGCCGTATTTCCAGGGCGTCACTAGGCGCAGGGGAGCACCGTGTTGCTTGGGCATTTCGTGGCCGTAGACGCCCGTCACCAGCAGAGTCAGTTCATTGGTCGCTTCGTCCATGGTCAGGCCCTCGGTATAGGGCCAAGGCCAATCGGAGCGATCCCATTGTACTGGGGCCACCTCGGGATTGAAGAAGGAGATCATGCGCACGTAGCGGGCCGATGACAGCGGTTGCACGAAATTGATGAGGTCCCGCATGGGAAAGCCCGTCCACGGGATGGCCATGGACCAAGCCTCGACGCAGCGGTGGCGGTAGAGGCGCTCTTCCAGATCCATAATGCCGATTAGGTAGTCGATATCGTACGTCTTGGGCTCCGGCACTAGGCCACTTATTTCCACCGTCCAAGGGGCAGGCTCAAAATTGTCTATGAAGCGCCACACATCCTTGGAGGTGGAGAATTCATAGAAGTTGTTGTACTTGGCTGCCACGGCCTCGTCGGTGAGCGGCCGGTCGAGCGTGGAAAACTCATCGTTTGTGGGAGCTGGATACCACTCTGAAGGTGGGATTGGCTCGATGATCGCGGGGGGGAGGTATTTTGTTGTATCGACGAGTTTTTCTGGATTGAGGAGCTTTTCTGGAATGCATCCCGCAAGCAGGCCGATGGAGCCCAAACCGGCCCGCCGGATGAACTTGCGGCGGTTGAGATAGACGTCTTCGTCGGTGGCCTGGCACTCGGGGATCTCCCATTTTTTGCGCGGCATCACAACCTCCTTTCAATGGAAGTACGATCAAAATATAACAGATTGGCTCTGCAGCCGCGATTTTTTAGCGCTTGAAAGCCAGCCCCACGGCGTAGGTCGTGCCCGCTGCGGTATTGCAGCCAGCCGCGATGTGGAATAGATCGACGCCGATTTCCAGGTTCTTACTGAGAGACCAGATCAACCCCGGGGCCAGCTTGAGGATATCTTGGTCGCCGACGAGACCGCCCTGTCCCATAGCACCGCAATCGCCCATGGTGCGCATCCCTTCGACCACGCCTTTGACTAGCAGGCGATTATAGGTGACCCCGGCCTCTAAGCCATAGAAGAATTCGTCGCTGAAAGCCCCGCCTCGCTTGCGATAGCCGACTGTGCTCGTCAAGTAGCCTGGGAGTGGGTACAGCGATTTGCCTACCAACAGCCGCATGTCGATGTCCCGCTCACCTGTGCCCAAGGGAATCTTATTGTCGGCCCCATCCACTGGACTCAACCCCAAGCCAAGTCCGCCCGCGTCTAGGGAGCCAATGCTGTCTTGATCTATGTCGTAGCCCAAGGGGAATTTGCCCCCCAGCGCTAGGGAGACCACTGCCGGATTGCGCAGCAAGCGCCAGCGCAGGCGCAGTTCTAGGTCGGCTAGGCCTGATTGGACTTCGTCGGGGTGGATGCGGGTTATGGTGGTATCGAGAACGTCGCTTTTGAACTCCCTCACTTCGGTATTCTTGTACACCAAGCGCTTATAGGGCAGGGTGGCCACCAAGGTCAAGCGCTCCTGCAAACCATATTCTAGGTAGGCCGATATACTCTCGTCGCTCAATTCTTCCATGCTGGGTTTTGCCACCCGCTCCCGCCGCTCGCCAGCGGCGTCCAGATAGTCTTGGGAGTGGAAGGAAAGTCCGGCGATTTTGAAGTACATGCCGCCTGGAGCTTGCGTCCAAGCACCGGCGTGTAGTTGGGTGGGGGCAATCGCTAGCAGGATGGCCACCAGTGGAATCCAGCGCCGCAGTGGGCGGGGCGAATTCGGTCGAGTGTTGTGATTCATAGAAATCTCTCGGAAAGTGTTGGAGTTGAGCGGTTCTCGGACTATTCTGTCGATTTTGTACCGACCACTCACAAATAGCAACGTTCCCAGTCCTGTGGCAACACCACTCAATAGACGTAGCGCAAGCCGACCTGCACTTGGCGCGGATCGCCCAAGCCCGATTGCACGGTGCCGTCGAAATTGAACAGGAGGCCGACGCTGGAGGGATCGCGGAAATTGTCCGTGTTGAGCAGGTTGAAGACCTCGACGATGGCCTCTAGTTGACCGCGGCCCACTAATATGGGCCGCGATAGGCGCACGTCATAGGAGAAAAAGTCGTTGTCCTTGCGCAGCGTGTTGCGCGTCGTGATGCTACCATCGTCGCAGATCCGGTCGGAGGCCGCGCCCCACGGGTTGGTCGAGCGGCCGCCCGCGCAGGAGGCGGAGACCGGCTGCGCCGAATAGTAGCTCAGGCGCTGGTTGAACAAGATTCCGCCGGGCAATGCGGCCAAGGCCCACGCATTGAAGCGGTGGCGCTGGTCGCGGTCCGAATAGCCCCATTCGCGCTCCAGTTGGGTCGCATTGACGTAGCGGAAGGTAAAGGGATCGCGCTCGTTGTCGTCGTCGGATTTGTCCCACGACAATGTGTAGTTGAGTTGGAATTGCAAGTCGTTGTGCACCATCTGCCGCAAGCCGAAGCTGAGGCCGTGGTAGCGCGATTTGGCCGTGCTTTCGACCACGGTTAAATCGCCGATGCCATTGCTGCCATCGGCCCCCAGCCCCGTTGCCCACGGAGAGCCGAAGATGGCGTCGTTGCGGTTGACAAAGCGCGTCAGCTTGTCGGTGCGGGCGTAGGTGTACCCGAAGGAGCCGACCAAGCCCGACGCATGTAATTCGCGTTCAATGCCGACGTTTGTGCTGATGGTGCGCGGGTTTTCGAAATTCTGGTCGAAGACAAAGATGTTGGGCCGGAAGGGATCGCCTTGGGGCGCGGGCAACAGTTCGCCGTAGGTCGGCGGCGGTCCCAAAATGGGCGTCAGGGCGCTGGAGCGGAAAATGGATTGCCCACGCGAGCCGTTGGTCGAACGCGTACTGGCCAAGTTCAGACCCGGGATGCGGGCGTAGAACACGCCGGCGCTGCCGCGCAGCAAGGTTTTGTTGTCGCCGTGCACATCGTAGGCCACCCCTAGGCGCGGCTGGAACATGTCCCAGTCCGAGGGAATGGTGCCGTTGGAGGGGAATTCGTAGGTGCCCGTCTCGTTGGTCACTGTTTTACCAATGAAATCGGCGAAGAATACTTCGTCTGGATCGGTGATCACGTCGGGCTGAATTTGCGCCTCCCAGCGCAGGCCGTAGTTGAGCGTCAGCTTGTTCGAGGGCTGCCAACTGTCCTGCACAAATAGGGCCAATTCGTGCTGCGGGATACCCTGAGTGCCCGCTTCTTCCACGGTTAGGCCGCCGACGCCGGACTGCTGCAAATAGAGCAGAACCGGTCCGGTAATATCCGTCCCGTCGGGGCAAGCTCCAGTGGTGCTGGTGCTGCCGTCGGCGCACTCGACGTAGCCGTTGCCTTGCTCGACGAAGTTGAGAAAGCCATCTAGCGAGCTGAAGATGTAGCGGCCATTGGCAAAACCAATGAAGGTCTGCACGGATTCGACGCGGTTCCACTCGACTCCGGCTTTGATTAAGTGATCGCCCTTGGCCACGGAGATGTTGTCGAGCGCCTGGATGCGGGTGTCGTAGTACTCAATCGGAATGAAGAACGGCATGCCAAAGCGATAGCCGTGGACAAAATCCATGCCCGTATCCGGGAAGGGCCGGCCGGTGTTGGGGTTGTCCGGGCCAATGTACGGACGCGGGCGATCTTCGCGGGAAACCTGGAAGCGAAACTCGTTGGTGGCGGTCGGGGACAGCAGCGATAGCAGGCTGCCGTTGAAGGCGTGGAACCAGTCCCGTTCTACGGCATTGGCGCTGCGCGCCCACGAGTCCACGTCAAAGGTGCCGTTTTCCTGTTCGGACCAAGTGTAATTGTATTTGAAGGTGGCGTAGTGCGCATCCGACAGGCGGGCGTCGATTTTGGCGAGGAAGGCGCGGGCGTCGTTGGTGCGGTCAATCGGCCCGTAGTCGCCAGCCAATGCTCCGTTGAATTGCTCGTCCATAAACGCGCGCAGGCGGGTATCGATGCGCGCGCTATCGCTCTGCTTGGTGTCTCTAAATACCTGTTGGTCGTAGGCGGTAAAGAAAAAGGCCCGGTCCTTTATCAGCGGCCCACCCATAGTGAAGCCGAACTGCCCTTGGCTAAAATCCGGAGCGCGCTCTATGCCTTCGTGCCGCGCCGTGCCCGACAGGGCGTCGTTTTTGCCGAAAAAATGCACTGAGCCGTGCAACTGATTGGTGCCCGATTTGGTGATGACGTTGACAAAACCGCCGCTGGAGCGGCCGAATTCCGCGTTGGCCCCCTGCGGCACCACCACCATTTCCTCGACCGCGTCCAAGTTAAAGGTGAAGGCCGGGCGCTGTCCGCCGCGCTGCTCGCCAAAGAAGGGATTGTTAAAATCAGCGCCATCCACCGAGATGTTGTTGTGAATGCCGCGCTGCCCGCCAATGCTCAGTTCGTCGCCGTCGGGGCCTTGGACGATGGCTACGCCCGGCGTCAACAGCGTTAAGTTGAGGAAGTTGCGCCCGTTGTTGGGCAGGTCCTGCACTGCCTCTTCGGGCAGGCGCGTAGCCGGTTCGCTCTGCGTTATATCCACTGTGGACAAGGCCGCCTCGACGACCATTTCCTCCATCTGCGGCAGCATTTTGACGATCAACTCCACGGTCTCGCCGACTCGCACTTTCACCCCGGTCTGCCGCACTTCGGCTTGTCCGGCCGCCTGTACTGTCACGTCGTAGGAGCCGAGGGGCAGCAAGGTCGCGGTAAACAGCCCTAAATCGGACGAGGTGAGGGTGCGTTCGTAGTTGGTGCGGGTTTCCTTGAGCTCGATGATGGCATTGGCGATGGGGTTGCCAAACTGATCCCAGACAGAGCCACGAATAACGCCGGTGGTTGCTTGGGACTGTGCCCAAGCTCCGTTGGGCAGGACGACCCAGAGTAGGATGGTCAGAAAAGGCAGAAAGCGAAGTCGATGCGTCGGCATAAGCTAGCTCATTGTGAAGGGGGAGGGCGCAGGGAGCGTGGCTTCTTAGGACCACTTTTGCCTAGATTTATGGATGGACTATTTTTACAACATCAGCCAAAATTTAAGCTCGGTCAACTCTCCACCCGGCGACTTCTTGCCACCCGACAAAGCCAAAAAACACAGCCCGCCATGCCCGCCCTGATTGCCTTTGACGCAGACGATACCTTGTGGGAAAACGAGATCTACTTTGAAACGGCCAAAGACCGCTTTATAGATCTGTTGGCCTCCGACCGCGATCCGGAGTGGACTGAGCGGGAGCTATACGAGGCCGAAATGCGCAATCTAGCCCACTATGGCTACGGCATAAAAAGCTTCACCTTGTCCATGATAGAGACGGCCCTCGATCTGACAAAGGGAGAGGCAACGGGGCAGCAAATCCGCCAGATTTTGGACTATGGCAAAGAGATGCTGCAAACGCCCATCGAACCGCTGCCTTACGTCGAGGAGGTGCTAACCCACCTGTCCCAAACACATCCTCTGATGCTGTTGACCAAGGGCGATTTATTTGACCAAGAGGCCAAGATCGCTCGCTCTGGCTTGGCCGGTCACTTTACGTATATCGAAATCGTTAGCGAAAAAAACGAGGAAATCTACGCGGCCCTGTTGCAGCGCCACGACATCCAGCCAGCCGACTTTTGCATGGTGGGCAATTCGCTCAAGTCGGATATTCTGCCCGTCGTCGCCTTGGGCGGACACGCCGTCTATGTGCCGTACTACACCACTTGGCTCCACGAACGCGTCGAGCCTTCGGAGGCCGAGCGCCAGCAATACCACCAAATAGCCCACCTAGGTGAACTGCCCCGCCTGCTCGCCGAGCAGTTTGCTTGTACTGTCCAAAACTAAAACTGTGACTTTGTCCGGCCTTCCTTCAAAGCGGATCTGCAATGCCGGCGACCGATCCTACCACACCTGAGTCGGGCAGGGTTGGCCGTCTGCTGCCGGCTGCCTTTCGCTCGCGGCTGGATCTGGAGCCACCCGACCCAGAACCTGCCGTAGAAGAGGCCGGCTCGGCCTTTACGCTTAGGGCTTTTGCCCTAGGCACTTTTTTGGCCGCTTTTATCGGCGGCGGCGTGGCCTATAGCACCTTGTACTTGCAAGGCTCCTTCATGGCCTTGGGTTTTAGTACGGTCGGCGCGGTTTGCCTGCTGGCCCTGCTGACGGGGCTGATCAATCCCCTGCTCAAGTTGTGCGGGACGCAGGGTTTGCGCCGGGGCGAATTGCTGCTGGTCTATGTTATGATGGTGATGGCCTCGCCCATCCCCATTGTTTTTACCTCGAAGATCATCAGCCAGCTCGCCGCTCCCTTTTACTTTGCCACGCCCGAAAACGATTGGCAGAGTCTCATCCACCCCCACATCCCGCACTGGATGATGCCGCGCCAACTCGGCGACGCCCAGTTTTTCTTTGAGGGGATGGGTGCCGACTACGCGGTGCCGTGGGAAGCTTGGTTGTTGGCGTTGGCGGCTTGGCAGCCCTTTATCTGGTCTCTCTTCTTGGTGATGATCGCCATCATGGTCGTTTTGCGGCGGCAGTGGATCGACAACGAGCGCCTCGTCTATCCGCTGGTGCAAGTGCCGCTGGCCATGACTGCGATGGGAGAGGCTAAAGAGCGCTGGCCGCCCTTTTTTAAAAATCGGGGAATGTGGATCGGTTTTGCGCTCGCTGCCACTTGGAGTACGCTGCACGGCTTGTACGCCTATTTCCCGGAAGGCGTGCAATTCGCTAGCAGCGTCGATTTGTTCCACCAACAACTGTCAATCATGCGCGGCACATCTACGCTGTATGTCATCTTCCGTTTCAACATCTTCGGTTTTTTTTACTTCCTCAAGACTGAAGTCGCGCTCAGCCTGTGGGTTTTCAATCTGTTGGCCAACCTCTTGCGCGGCACTTTCGCCATCCTCGGCATTGGCAATACGCCCAGCTTGGGCGGTGGCCACGGCATCCCACACACGCTGCAGGTCTATCACGCTATGGGCGCGATGGTGGTCCTCTCCCTCGGTGGCTTGTGGGCCGCTCGCCGCCATCTGGCCGCAGTCTGGCGCAAGGCTTGGTCCGGCGACCCGGCCATTGACGACGCCGATGAAATACTGTCTTACCGAGCGGCGGTGGCCATCCTCATCGTCGGCACGGCGATCATGATCGGCTGGCTGTGGCTGGCTGGATTGCCGCTGTGGGCCGGCGCGGCGTTGCTGTTTCTGGCCGGTGCCCTTTTTGTCGCTTTCACCCGGGTGGTCGCCGAGGGCGGTCTGTCGGACGGCGCTCCGCCCGTGGTGCCGGCCGGCATCCTCATCTCCGCGGTAGGGTCGTCGGCTTTGGGGGCGCCGGGCTTGGTCTTGCTGGCCAGTACCTACATCTGGACGGCCAATGTCCGCAGCTTCGTCATGGCCTCCTGCGCCAACAGTCTGAAACTGGGCCAGGAACTAGGCCGAGGGCGTCGGCCTTTGTTCTGGGCTATGGTCGTGGCCATAGCTGTGGCGCTAGCGGCTTCGATCTGGATGATTTTGGAGCTGAGCTACGAGCACGGCAACCTCAATTTGCGGGCTATGGTCAGCCGCGAAGCGCCCTACCGCTATGTCGAGGGCCTGCTGCGCTATCCGAGTGAGGTGCATCTGTGGGGCTGGATCAATATGGGCTTGGGCGCGGCCATTATGTTGGGCTTGACCGTGGCCCGGTGGCACTACGCCTGGTGGCCCCTGCACCCTTTGGGCTATCCCATTGGGCCGACGTGGATTATGGACCATCTGTGGTTCAATATGTTCTTGGCTTGGTTCGTCAAAGTCCTAGTGCTCAAGTACGGCGGTGCCGATCTCTACCACCGGACTAGGCCGTTTTTTATGGGCCTGATCTTGGGGCAACTGCTGCCGGGCGGCATCTTCCTCGTCATCGACCATTTTACCGGCACGGTCGGCAATGTGATTTTCTGGGGTTAGCTACTGCCGACCGAGGCTTGTCATGCTGAGGAAGCCGATAGGCTGACGAAGAATCTCCTACCTACAGGGTCTCGCCCGTAGGTAGGAGATTCTTCGACTCCGCTGCGCTCCGCTCAGAATGACAGAGCAATTAGATGTCTAACTGGTATGAATAACTTAGGGCGATATCTAGCGATCTGGTTGGGGCTGCTGCAAACGCCTTGCTACGGCGAGGTGGCTGCTTTGCGCGCCACCATCGAAGCCTTAAGCGCTGTCGAATCGCGCTTGGCTGGCTATCCCGGTGCTGAAGCGGGTGCCGCGTTGGTGGAACGCGAATTGGTCGCGGCTGGCGTCGAAGCGGTGCGGCGCGACTCGTTTGCCGTGGTGGTGCCCGTAGATCGCGGTGCTCACCTGCGCTTGGAGCAGAGTGGGGAAGAGGTGCCGCTGTGGGGCTTGTGGCCGAATCTGGCGCGGACGGTCACGCTGCCGCCAGAGGGCCTGCGAGCGCCGATGATCTACGGCGGCCGGGGTGAGTGGCGCGACTTCGACGGCCACGCCATGGACGGGCGCATTGTCCTGCTGGAATTCGATAGTTGGAACCACTGGCTGCGCGCCGCGTCGCTGGGTGCCCGGGCCGTGGTATTTATCGCGCCCGAGCAGACCAACCGCCACCAAGCCGCGGCCAAATACGCCCACGTGCCGCTCGACATCCCCCGCTTCTGGATCGAGCGAGAAGCGGGCCTCGTGTTGCGCCAGCGCCTGCAGGTTGGAGAGCTGTTGGTACACTTGCAGGGCCGCATGGACTGGCAACAGCGACCGGCGTGGAATATCTGGGGCGTAATCCCTGGTGCCGATCCCGAGTTGGCCGCCGAGCGCGTCGCCATCGAGGCGTACTACGACGGGATTTCCGTGGTGCCGGGCCGGGCACCTAGCGCTGAGACTGCCTGCGGCATTGCCGCTTTATTGGAATTGGCCCGCCATCTAGTAGTCCATCCACCAGCGCGTACCATCATTCTAGTGGCGACCTCGGCTCACTTTCAAGGTCGCCAGGGCATGGCCGAATTTCTCGCTCGCCACGCCCGGCCTTTGGAGGAACCGCTCCACATAGACCTGTTCATCGGTCTGGACCTATCGAGTCGCACCGATCAAGTCGGCATCTGGAACAATACTGCTAGGCCCGAATTGCGGCGCTTTTTCGCCCCATTCGGTCGCCGCTTCAGCGGCTACGCCAGCACCCTAGACTCGGCGGTAGTCGGCAGTCTGGTCAACGGCATCACCCCCATCAAGGGCTTGGACTGGTCGGCGTACATGCCCGGCAGCATCGCTGCCAACAGCCGGCTCGCTCTCGAAGGCGGCTTGATCTCCTTGGGCCTGATTACCGTGAACGACGCCCGCCTGCAGATTGATTCGCCGCTGGACCAGCCAGACGCGGTCAACTACGACAATCTGGCGCGCCAAGTCGCCTTGATAAACGGCGTGCTGCAACAGGCCCTAAACGATCCGCAACTGTTGGAGGAGAAAGCGGCCTTTGGGCCGGTATTGCAGGATCGCTTGCGCGACTTGCGCCTCAAGGTGCGGACCTTTCCGCGCCGCTCGCAAACGCCGGACCGGCCAGTGGCCGACGCGGTGGCCGTAGTGCGACGGCAATGGGCGACTGCTGGCAAAGCCGTCAAAGGGGTGCGCACGGCCCAAGTCCATCTCAGCGACGACGAGGGGGAGTTGCTCATAACGGGGCTGCCGCAGGCCCAATACCGCACCAACGTGTACGTCTTGGACCCGCAAGACGGAACCATTACCTATGCCGCTGATCTGAGCAAAAGGGCGGAAGGATTCCACGGGAAACCGCTGCCCGACGGCTCCATTCCCATCACCGTCCAGTGGGCACTCACCGAGAAATCGGTGGTGGTTTTCCCCTGCCTGAGCCGCCCTTTTTACGGCCTCATTAATCCGCGCTCGCTCAATTTCTTAAGCGGCATCACTGTGGTCAATCGATACGACACTGCCCCGCGCCAATATGGCTACGCGCTGGGTAGCGGCCTCGACGAAGCGGCTGGGATGGTATTCGGGCCGCAGGCCGCCGATCCGCAAAACCGCATCAAAATACTGGCGGGCCGGCAACTGTTGTTACTCAACAACGGTATCCCCGACAGCCGACCCAGTGGCGAGGGTTTTGATCTGGCTGAAGAGCGACTAGTGCCGACGCTGTTGCAGGCCGCTTGGGATATGTGGCGCCTCGACGAGGATCGGCTGCAGACCATGCGCGACCACGCCATTGAAAACCACTACCTGCAGCGCCTGCACCAGCGCACTGCCCAAGTCCTCGAAGCCGCCCAAGAGGCCGCCCAGCGCAAAGAGTGGAGCCGCTACGTGGCCCATCTGCGGGTGGCGCTGGGATTGGAAAACCAGGTCTATCCCGAGGCCATGGCGACTTTAAACGACGTCATAAAGGGCATGGTATTCTTTTTGGCGCTGCTCATTCCCGCGGCCTTTTTGGGCGAGCGCCTGCTGTTGGGGGCAACGCATATTACGCGACAGTTAGCTGGTTTTGGCGCGTTATTGGCCGTAGTCTGGCTCGCGATTTCTCAGGTGCATCCCGCCTTTGCCATTGCCCATCCGCTGGTCATCCTGCTGGCCTTTGCCATCATGGCTATGGCCAGTCTCGTCCTCGTCCTCATCAGCAGTCGCTTCAACAGTTTTATGAAGGAACGCGGCGACCGGATCCACCACGTTGAGATGCGGCGTTTTAGCGTCGCCCATGCCGCGTTCATGCTGGGCATATCCAACATGCGGCGGCGCAAACTGCGCACCGGCTTGACCTTGACGACTCTGGTCCTGCTGACGTTTACGGTGCTTTCCTTTGCCTCGTACGAGAGCCGGGCACGCTTTATCTCGCTGCCTCTCGAACACGAGGGAGGGTACGAGGGCATCTTGGTCCGCAACCGGGCTTGGAATCCCTTGGGCCAGCCCACGTTGGATTACATCCGCTCCCACTTTGCCGCAGTCGGCCCGATCAGTTCGCGCAACTGGTTCATTTTGCAGGAGGACAAAAAGACGTATCTGGAAGCCGCAGCTGGCCGGCAATTGGTGCGGACCTATGGCTTGCTCGGCCTAAATCCCGAGGAAACCGACATAACAGGCGTTGACCAAGCTCTGACGGCTGGCCGCTTTTTCACCGCCGCGGCTGAGGCTAGTTGTCTGCTGCCTTTGCCGATGGCTGAAGCCTTGGGCTTGGATGCCGGCGACTTGGGACGCGCGCAAGTGCGGGTGATGGGTAAAACACTGACCGTGGTGGGCTTGTTCGATCCAGAGGTCTTCAACGACATCCGCGATCTAGACGACGGGCCGCTGACGCCGGTGGACTTTGAGTTATCCCAAACCGCCGGCAGCACCTTTCAGATCAACCAGAGCGCGGCCACGACAGCTACCGCCTCCCAGTATCGCCCATACGTGCACATACTGCCGGACAACGTGCTGATTGCGCCCTATGAGATCGTCCGCCAAATGGGGGGGCGGCTGCGCTCGGTGGCCGTCGCCTTTGACCGGGAGCGATTGGACGCCGGGGCGGGCCAAGCGCTGTTGGAAGACTTCCTGCTGCGAGTGGCCGTCAGCCTGTTCGTCGGCTTGCGGCAGGACGGGACTTCGACCATTGGCGTCTGGGCCTATTCGTCGATTGGGGCGACGGCGATAAAGGGTCTAGGAGTGCTGATCGTACCCATGCTTATCGCGGCCTTCATCGTCCTCAATACTATGCTCGGGACGGTGTACGAGCGCCTCAAGGACATTGGCATCTACGCGGCTGTAGGGCTGGCCCCGTCCCACATCGCCCTGCTGTTCATTGCCGAAGCCTGTGCCTATGCGGTTCTGGGCATTACGCTGGGGTACTTGGGCGGCCAAGGGACGGGTTTGGTGCTGAACTACTGGGACATGCTGAGTGGACTCAATTTGAACTATTCGTCTCTAGCGGCTGTGTTTTCTGCGCTCATCGTCATGGGGGTGGTCTTGCTGTCTACGGTGTATCCGGCTCGGGTGGCCGCTCGCACTGCTGTGCCCGATCTAGTGCGGCGCTGGCAGCCCGAGCCGCCAGTCGGGGCCGAGTGGGAATTCCGCTTCCCCTTCTTGGTGTCGGCGGCCGAGGCCAAGGGTCTGTGCGGCTTTTTGTTGGATTACCTAGCGTCGTACGGCGAGGCGTCGATTGGCTCGTTTTACACCGAGGGAACCTTGCTTCAGTCCTTTGCCACGCCCCAAGGCACGGCCTATGCCCTCGAAGCCAAGGTGTGGCTGGCACCGCTGGATTTGGGCGTGAGCCAGCACGCAGTACTGTGCATCTGCCCCGAGGAGCAAGCCAATATTTACGGCCTAGTGTTCTATCTGCGCTGCCTCAGCGGCGACAACGATTCGTGGCGTCGGGCCAACCGCAGCTTTTTGCAGGCGATCCGCAAAGAGTTGCTGATCTGGAATACGCTCAAAGCAGCGGAGCGGAGTACTTTTCAGCAGCGGGCGGAGGAACAACTTCAGCGGCAATAAGCTCGTATAGCAACCCATTATCGCTACCGGCGCAGACCTTTCTCTCACAACATTCTATTGCACAGTCTGCGGAAAAAGGGTTGATTGATTTACTCCTGCCCCCCTTTCCTGCAAGTAAGGGAACCGTCGCTTAGAGCAAAAAAGGGTGGAGTAATGAACGACGCGAGTGAATCCGCAAAAATCCCGAGTCAGAAAAAATCCTTTGATCACATCCTCGGACAGCACTACACGGTCTTCGACGGGCTGGCTGGGATGCACGTGGAAGACATCTACCAAGACCGGCGCGGCCTGCTCTGGATCGCCACGGCCGACGGCGGCGTAAGCCGGTTCGACGGGGTGCATTTCGATACTTTTGGCCTGTCGAACGGGATGCCCCATCTCACGGTAATGACGATTGCCGAGGACCAAGACGGGCGGCTGCTCTTCGGGACGCTCGGCGGCGGGCTGGCCGCGTATAACGGACGTAGCTTGCAGGTGTACACCACCGAGCATGGGCTACCGTCCAACAAGATCCTGAGCTTGCAACCGCAGACCGATGGCTCGATGCGGGTGCTGACCGACGCAGGAGTCGGCCGGTTTGCCGACGGGCAGTGCGTAGAGTGCGTGACAGACATTGAGGGTCAGCCGCTAGGCGCGGTGTACGACATAGCGACTGACGCGGCGGGAACGACGTGGCTGGCGACGCGAGAGCGGGGGGTAATCAGCCTTGATGGTCGCCACCTGAGCATGGACTTCAGCGCGGAAAACGGCGCGATGCAGTGGCCTTGGAAATTCGCCCAGGGCACCTCCGGCCCGCTTTGGATCGCCTTTCGCTATGTTGGTACCGAACCCGTTATAGGCTGCTATGATCCAGTTAGCCAACAGCTCGAACTCATCAAGGCGGGCGATCGGGTCGAAGGGGCGGATATCGTACAGCACGGCACGCGGCATGTGCGCTTGGACGATAGAGGCTGGCTGTGGATGACCCGCCGAGGCGTCCTGGTGTACGACGGGCAGGCTTGGCATCCATTCTACACCCGCTTGCCGGATAGCCACTTTTCGGATACGCGGCTGACGTACGAGGACCGCGAGGGGAATATCTGGGTGGGGCTTTGGGGCGGCGGGCTGGTTTTTTGCGATCCGGTCAGTGTCCAGTTATACACCGAAGCCGACGGCCTACCCGACTGCGAGGTCCGGTGTCTGGACGAAGACCGCGAAGGTCGGCTATGGATCGGTACGATGGGGGGCCTAGCCTACCGCGAAGCCGACCGGATTCGCCCGGTGGCTCCAAGGCGGACGGTCTCGACTCTGGTGGTAGATCGACAGGGGCAGGTCTGGAGCGGAGGGCCCACAGGACAGGTGTTCAGGGAGACGGGTGGAGAGACCCAAGCGATTGAGGTAGCCGAGACAACCCACGCCGAAGGAATCGCCGGGCTATGGGAAGACCAAGCAGGAAACCTAAGCGTCTGCACGTCCAAAGGGCGATTGGGACGGATCGCAGAAGATCGCTTTATGGAGCGCAAGGAGTGGTTGCCCGGCGATTGCACCGTCGCGTTGCAGGACGGTGCGGATGCCTTCTGGATCGGCCTCAGTAGGAAAACGTCGGCCCTATGCTATTGTAAAGATGGCCATTTCCACACGCCTGATATGGCCGGCTTGGAAGCCATCGCGGATGTGAGTGCTTTGTGCGAGTATCAGGGCGTACTCTGGGTGGGGACAGAAAACTACGGCCTGTTCGCCTTGGATTACGCCTCTGGGGAGATCCGCCGGTTTACGGTGGATCAGGGGGCACTGTCCGTCAATGGCATTTTGGCGCTGGTAAAAGACCCGCAGGGCGGTATGTGGATTGGGACTAGCGGCGGAGGCGTACTGAAGTACGATGGCCAGACCTTCCAGTGCATCCGGCTGGGGCCGGGCGCGTTGGAGAATATCGTCGAGGCCATCCTGCGCGATAGCCAAGGCCAGTTGTGGTTTGGGACGCGGGCCGGTCTCATTGCCTATCAGCCTGGGGAGACGCCGCCCCTCATCCGAATTCGCCAAGTCGTGGCCGGGCGAACTTGGGACGAACCCCAAGCCGTGTCCTGCCCGGAGAGCACCCCCGAGATTCAGTTCCACTTCCAAGGCATCAGTTTCAGGAGCGGGGCCGAGCAAATGCGTTACAGCCATCGGCTCGTCGGCTACGGCCCGGCCGCAGAGTGGAGCGCGTTCACGCTCGCCAATAACGAGACGTACAACGGCGTGCCAGCCGGCCCATTTCGCTTTGAGGTGCGGACCATGGACCGGGATGGCTTGGTGTCAGAAGTAGCCAGCGTAGATGTGCGGGTAGTCCCCGACGCCCAAAGCGCCCACATCCGGCTCCTAGAGCAAATGCTGCGGATCCCGGGTCGGGAATTTCTCAGCCAGAGCCCGGCCATGGCCCAGCTCTTGGAGCAGGTCGCCCGGATGGCCGAGACCGATATGACCGTGCTGGTGCTGGGCGAGACCGGCGTGGGCAAGGGAGTGCTGGCGCAGATCATCCACAGTCTGAGTCCGCGGCGAGAGCACCCCTTTGTCGCCGTCAATTGCGGGGCCTTGCCCTCCGGGTTAGTCGAAAGCGAGTTGTTCGGCCACGAGAAGGGCGCCTTTACCAGCGCGGTGAACCGGCAGATCGGCTATTTTGAACGGGCGAATGGCGGCACTTTGTTCCTCGATGAAATCGGCGACTTGTCCCCGGACGCTCAACGGGTGCTGCTCCAAATCTTGGAGGAGGGCTACCTGACCCGCATCGGCGGCGAGAAGTCCATTCCGGTGGATGTGCGGGTGGTTGCGGCAACCAACCGCGATATGAAAAAGGCCATCCGGGAGGGGACGTTTCGGGATGATCTATTCTATCGCTTGGACGTGTTCACCGTGACGCTGCCGCCGCTGCGGGACCGCCGGGAGGACATCCCGGTCTTGGCGGCGCATTTTGCGAGCCGATATGCCCAAAACCTGCGGCAGCCGGTGCCGGTTCTGAGCGACGAGGTGATAGCGCACTTGCAAGGGTATTCTTGGCCGGGGAACGTGCGCGAGCTGGAGCACGTGATCCAGCGGGCGGTGGTGCTGTGCGAGGATGATGTCATTCAGGTGGCGGATGCGCCGCTTGAGCCGCTGACCTCTGCTGCGCCGATTGCAGGGGCTGAGATCGAGGACGAGAAACAGCAAATAGTGGCGGCCCTGCAAGCGACCAACTGGAGGATTTATGGCGAGCGGGGCGCAGCGCACTTGTTGGGTATGCACCCGGAGCGGCTGCGTTCCCGCATGCGCGTGTACGGGTTGCAACGACCCAAGAAATCCTCTTAACGGGCAAAGGAACCGCAGCCGACGGGCCGGGGTTGTTGATGAAAAATCGTATAAAAGTCGTATAAAAATCGTATTTATACGGCAAAAGTCGTATAAATCCACGACAAAGATCGCGGAAAGTCTTGCGCCGATGGCGAGACGGTGCCTCATAGAAATCCCCATCCCATAATTTTAAGTATCATGTTTTTCAATCCTTTAGGTACGTCCTAAAGGATTTTTTTGTGTATGGCCTGACCGTTGGCACACAATTTGCATGCTCTATATCGTCGTTGAGGGTGAAGCCGATGCAGAAGAAAGGAGGCGATTTCAAACTGACACAGCACTAGGTGGGGGCCTACTCCCCTGGGCCTCCCCACCGTCCGTTAGGGCTGCTGCGGCCCTACCGATGATAGTTCCTTTAACCCGATAACCCGAGGAGGGTTGCTATGTTGTTACCACATCACTCGAAGGACTGGATAGGGGCCGTGTGCTGGATCTTGGGCTACGTCGGCCTCGTTTTGCTATACCACTTGGTGGCAGGTGGTACATTAATTTCAGGTTCAATAACGAGATAACTAACGCTCCTTGCTTCCATCTCAATTGGAATCTCAATGTTGTAATATCGGTCGATTTTGTAGCATTTGGATTCTCCTTCTTTTTCACGAACCTTGGCAATTTCAGACAACCCGGTATAATAGAGTGGTAATTTCAAAGTCATCCGTTGTACCGTTCGCGTAGGATTATAGAGCATCGCGAGTCCACAGGGATTGATTTGCGCGTTGGCATGGAGGACACAATCAATAGAGCGGCCATCTGGGCGGCGCACGTGAATGAGGTCAGAATCCAATATTGGGCGATACTTTTTGTAAAAGTCAACCCATTTCTTAACGATGGTTTTTGTCTGTTCAGTATCAAAAAGTCGAGGACCGCGATAGCACGCAATCACACCGCTGCCGAAGTTCTGTGCGAGATGTGATTCGTAGTCATCAAGGTGTTCACAAAGCGGCTCAAACGTTGCGGCTGCTCCGCCGCCGTGGTACTCCACCAACGGGACGAACATCCAACCCATACTGGGTGTCTTTTCATACGTGGCATCGTAGATATTCTGCCGGGCAATTAAAATTTGCCGCTCGCGGGGCAAGCTGAAGTTCGTTTCGCGATAGCCCATCCCACATTTGTTTGAACCGTTGAAGTAATACTGATCTGGCGAATTGATATAGATACCGCGTTTTCGACATTCGTGGTAAAAATGAACGCACGCTTCCCACTGACGCAACTGCGAATCCGCTAAACCGTTATGATGCTCGTGCGTCGTTGCAGCACAGATGTCACCATGATACGGACCGTCAGTCTCTATGATATCCATTCCGGTTGCATCCATGAAATTCAGCACTCGTTGGAAATAACCATCTGCCCATCTGCTCGCAAGACAAGCACTCTGTCCAAACCTACTTCCGGGTTGCCCGGTGTCTGGGTCAACACAGTTGAAATCTTCACCCGCATTCCGCGAAGCACACATCAGTGTATAACCGCCGAGTTGAATACCTTTGTGGTGGGCATAATCGGTCAATTCTTTCATTGTGGTTATGTATTCCGGATCTTCGCTCTCAATATTGAATCCACTTCCAAAGGTCATAATCACCATTTCAAATCCGACTGCGGCGCACTGATCTATCGCTAAACGGACAGCATCTGGCTCGGCACTCCGAACGTGCATGAAAATTGGATTCTCCGTGACCTGTGGCGCGACCGTGCGATACATCTTGCGGCGTGCGAGTCCTTTTCGCTCACGCGAATCACTATCATGTAGAATCTCGAAGGTGCGGAAGCTCTTGAAGGTCTCACCCGGTTGAAGAAGGACTCCCGGACCGAGTGGATAGCGGCTTGTCATCAACAGTGGCATCTGATAGTTATAATCGACTTGCGTCTTGTAATCTGCATCTGGTCCCCAGTGTGTCGTTTCCATTCCGCTGAAGGCATAATCGCTCTCGACATGTAGCCGATGCTTTTCCTGCTCGTTGACAGCAAGGATTTCACAGTTTAAGGCATCGAGTTGAATCGGTTCTTGACTCTCATTGTGAATAGTGATCCACTTGGACAGTGCTGGAATGCCTTGGTATAATTCATAATGCGCGCATACCTGAAGGGAGTTAGCGGATGGCGGCGGTGAGAACACAACCGTCAGTTTCACACCTTCTGGTGGATGGACTGATGATGTCGTAGAACGCCTGTGTACCCACGGATAGCGGATTTCAGGTGTACCGACCCTATATTCGCGAAATTGAAATGCGTTCTCGTCACTGGTCAAATCCGCGATCCAATCCGAATCAAGATAGGCGTAGTCGGGCTGTCCTTTCAAACCACCCACTTCATATTCGTTTCCGTTAATTGCAAGTACCGCCTCTGGTTTGATGGCGCGAAGAAGGGTATTACCGGTAATTTGATTGGTATAATCAACCGTTGCGAAATTAGGTGTGGTAGCGAATGTTCGGCGAATGAGTCCATTGTTGAGAATAAGTTGACTGTCCTTTTCTTCTACTAAAGCGGGTTGGCGAAAGGGCTGAACCAACCAATCATTTTGTTGTGATGTGTATTGCATGTTAAGTGCTTATTCTATTGGCTTCCAATTTGGCAGATCGCGTTGTTATGCGGGGTAGAGGCCGCTGCGGGCTAGGGATTCCCAACATCGCATGGGTGATTCTTCAAGTAGCGCCGAGACTTCCGCCTGGAGGTCGCTCGCGATTTCGCCCTCGGGACGCAAATGGGCTAGGCGACCCAGCGCATCCATGGCAAAGCCGACGCAGATGGCGTTCTCGTCGCTGCGGATGACTTCTTGCAAGGCCCGGGCGGTCGACTCCAGCGCCGGGCCGGCAATCGCGGTGCCGTGGGAACAGAGGATGACCATGGACCACAGCGCATTCTCGCGCACGGCCGAGCGCACCGGCTTGAACTGCTCGAGGCCAAAATCGACGCCACCGCCTTCGCACACATCGCATTCATCGGTGGGCCGCACGAACTTTATGCTCCGCCCTTGCGCCCGGTCCATGGCCAGCCGGTTTTCCTCGCGGCCCAGACTCTGCACCAGCGCTTTGAGGCAGGCGGGTATCAGTGCTCGGCCGACCCCAGTGGCGACGGCGCGGCGGCCGAGGCAGCCAAGAGTGCCAGCGGCGACGGCCCGGACATATACCGATGGATCTTCACGCAGGCGCGTTGCCACGGTCTGCAAAACTGCGTCGTTGAGGGGACTGGCGTCGCCCAAGCCGTACACGCCGGCCTTGCGGACCCATTTGATGGGGGAATTTGCCGCTTCTAGCAAAGTGTCGGTCGCCTCAGCACCGACGGCAATTAGGCCATAGGCGGCAGCCCGCCGGACGCTCTCTCGGTCGTTGTATAGAGCTTGACCGAGCAGCCGCACGGCCAGCGCCGGGTCGCCGATGGAGGCCAGCTTGTACGCCGCGCCAATACGCGCTGGCTCGGCCTCTTCGCCTTTGGCGAGGAGCTGGGTAAATAAGCGGTTGGATTCCGCTTCCCGGTCTGCCGACGATAGGGCGGCGGCTTCGGGTCGCGGCGGCGGCGTTTGGCCCGTCTGCATCCAGTGGTGGTGATAGCGCCAGACCGAGGTTACGTCGTCGCTGGCTGCGGAGCGGTCGATGTGGGTCAGCGGGTCCACGCCAAGTCCGTTCCACTGCACTGCGGCTGGTGAGCCATTGTCGCCGGAAGGGTCCGTGGTGCGATAGATCCAGAAACGCCACATGAAGCGCGGGTTGTCTTCCCAAGTGCGCCAATCGTCGCGGCGGTGGTTGCCCCGGTGGAAGGTGTTATGCGAGTACAACACGACGCTGCCGGCGCGCAGCGGAGCCGCTTCAAAAGGCTGTACGAGCGGCCACTTTAAGTTGGTGACCGCCTCCCGCATGCGCACGTCGTGTGCGGTGCGGCGATGGACGATATCGCTGGGGTCGTATTGCGAGTCGGGGCCGCTGACCATCTGGCCCTCCATGCCGCTGAGTTGGTAGGCGAAATCGAGGTGGTCGGCCCCGGCGAAATTGTCGTGGTTTTCTTCGTGGTTGAAGGTCCAGTAGTGGGAGTAAGGCACGGTCGCCGTCGGGCCCATGTCCTCGCGCACGGCCTGCGGATAGTACAGCATTTCGATTTGCACGGCTTGGTGGTGGCGCTGTTTGCGGCCGTTGAACGGGCCGTTGTCGTCCTTGTGCCAGTGCTGGTCGCGGCCGCCGCTGGTGAAGGTCGCATTGTGGGTGAACGGCACAATGGCCCAGTTTTTGCCGACCAGTTGGTTGCAGGCCGCGACGACGCCAGGGGCGTTGATGACTTCGAGCACGTCTGGAATGAGTTCGGGCGTAACGCGCTCGCCAGTGCCGACCGCCTGCTTTTCGCGCTGGTAGATCCGCTCGTGGACTGCGGCTGGAATGCCTAGGCTTTCCGGGGAGAGGACGACTAGTCCGCGGCTGGCGAAGTCCTGTACTAGTTGTTCTGGCTCGCTGTAGGCTAGTTGGGCTGGGGCAGAAGAAAGCTCTTTCGCGGTCATGTCAATTTATTCACCTTCCTTTTTGGTTTTATCCAATCTAACCAGGGGTTCTTTCCCGTTCAATTAGGCTACAGGAGTCATTATGGCGCAAAAGAAGACGCTCAGACAACGGATGCGAGATGGTGAAGTGCTAACCGCCTTGCGCGGCTCGCTGACCACGACCAAGGAGGAATTGGCCGATATATGGTCAACCGGCCAGTTCGACTATATCTGGATCGACAGCCAGCACACCCCCTTCAGCGAAGAGCAATTGGTCGCCTACTGCCGGGCGGCCGAAGAGCTGGATATCGACGTGCAATTGCGCATCCCGCACACCCGGCAGGCCTACATGGTCGGGCGCTATTTCGACTTGGGTCCCAGCGCGGTTTTGATCCCCGAGGTCATGGAGCCGGAGACCGTAGATGACGCCATTGCCTATGCCTATTACGGCCCCATTGGACGGCGCAGTTGGGGGGGCGCAAATCGCCGCGGCCTGCACGGCTCGACTCAAGGGATAGACCGACTCGCCTATGCGGCGTGGTGGAATGACTACGTGATTTTGGCGATCCAGGTGGAATCCGTCGAAGCGGTGACCAATATTCGCAGCTTGGCCAAGCCGGGCGTGAGCGTGGTCACGTTTGGGCCCAACGACCTTTCCTTTAGCTTGGAGGATCATCCGGACTATCCGCTGCGCACGGTCGATGACTGTATGCGCAATGTCGCCGCGCAATTGGCTGGTACTGGCATCAGTCTGGCCATGGGAACGGGTACTAGCCCCGAAGAACGCGACAAGTATCTGGATATGGGGTTTACGCTGTTCCAAGGAGATGCGCCGAGCTAGTTTTTGGCCGCTAGCCGTATGTTAATCGTCCATTACTAAACCGACCTTTCGGAGGATACGCTATGTACATTGGATCGCAATTTGGGGAACAGACCGACGAAGAAATGAAGGTCTTGTCGCAACTCGGCATCAAGAACGTCGATCAGACTCCTTCCGCGCCGTGGCGGGAATGGAGCACGGAGATGCTGCAGCGGATGAAGGAGCGGTGGGCTAAACACGACATCAGCATGGAGATGATCCACATCCCCTTGGGCTCGCGCAGCGCCTACCAAAACGAGGCCGGGGCGATCTTTCTCAAACCGAGCGACGAGCGCGACCGCCAGATCGACTGGATGAAAGAGACGGTGCGGATGGCGGGCGAGGCCGGCATCCGCGGCCTCAACTACAATATCACCATCTTGGGCCATCTGCGGACGCCTTCGAAGACGGGGCGCGGAGGGGCCACGGTATCGACCTTTGAGTTGGACAAATTGGACCAGTCGCTGGGCGAGTTTGAAGACGGGCCAGCCGATGAAGACGAAATGTGGGAGCGCATTGACCACTGGCTGCAGGAGATCATACCCGTGGCCGAAGAGTACAAAGTCCAGATGGCCTGCCATCCGTCCGACCCGGGCATTGGCGTGGGCAATACGTATCGGGGCGTGGCGCGCCCCCTGGGGATGGTCGAGGGTTTCAAAAAGCTCATCGCGCTCTACGATAGTCCGTACAACGGCCTGAATTTTTGCCAGGGCTGCATGTCCGAGGCGCTGGCCAATCCGGCGGAGGAAATTTTTGATGTCATTCGCTACTTCGGCGAGCGCAAGAAGATTTTCAACGTCCACTTCCGCAATATCAAAGGGGGCTTGGGGAGCTTCGTCGAGGTCTTTCCCGACGAAGGCGATGTCAATATGATCCGGGCGCTGAAGGTGTACAAGGAGGTCGGCTACGAGTACATGATCATGCCGGATCACGTCCCCGGGATCAGTGGCCCCGAGCCGGGCAAAGTCGGGTTTGCCTATACCTTTGGCTATATCCACGCGGCCTTGCAGGCGGTGGAGGAGTTCTAATGCAAAGAAAAGGCGTTTCCTTTTCCGTTTTTACCAAAATGTGGCAGGACAAATCTCCAACCGAACTCGGAGAGTTTGTACTCGATTTGGGCTTCGACGGCATTGAACTGCCCGTGCGTGCGGGTTATCCAGTGCCCCCCGAAAGTGTTGGACGCGATTTGCCCAAAGCGGCACAGGAACTCAGCGCCTTGGGTGTTGCCATTACCAGTGTGGCCGGACCGACGGACGAAGCAACCATTGTGGCTTGCGGCGCTGCCGGAGTTTCAGTCATTCGCACCTGCCCAGCTATCATTTCTGAAGGGTATTTAGCCAGCATAGAAGGTCACCAGCGAGCCTTTGACGCCCTGATTCCCTTGCTCGACAAACACGGGGTGGCTTTGGGCATCCAAAATCACGAAGGCCAATGGGTGTGCAATGCCATGGGTATAAAACACCTAATTGACCGCTACGATCCCAGCCATATCTGCGCCATACCCTGTGCCGGGCACACGGCTCTCAACGGAGAATCCCCCGAGATGGCGATCGATATCGTCTGGTCGCATCTGTCCCAGTTCAAGCTCAAGAATGCGTACTGGCGGCGGCAGACCGGACCGGAAGCGGAAAACGTGGAATGGCGTCCTTATTGGACCACGGGACGGCAGGGCTTGGCGTCGTGGCCGCGGTCGGTCGCGGAACTGAAACGAAGGGGTTTCAGCGGTGTCGTCTGCATGGATGCCGAATACCACGATGCAGCCTCCACAGAACGACTCCTCGCCGAAGACCTGGCCTTTGCCAAATCTCTGTTTTGAGGGTTATCCGGCGCGAAATCCCACTTCGACCCCATCCCCTACATCGACCGTGGCTCGCAGCACCCGGGGCCGCACTAACTCCGCGGTCTGCGCTACGCCATCGACCCATATGCGGGGAAAGTTGCACCAGGCCGCCGGCACTTCCGCTTCAAAGGTCAGCTCCTTGCAAGCTACGCCGGCGGGCAGATCGGTGAAAGAGATTTGATACCGTCGCTCATCGACGCTGTCGCCAACAACGTCAATGGCGGCGTGACGCCGGCTCAGATGATAGAACACGACTTCTTCGGGCACGGCGCACCAGACTTCGTCACCGCCCTCTGCAAGGACTATCTCCAAGCGCTTGCGAAGCTGGACTGCGGAGCAATCCTTATTGATGTGGATGGGCTCTTCGATCGGGCAGTGGCAGTAGTCGATGACCCAACCGCGGGACTGGCGGGCGGGGAGAATATTGCGGAAGGGGTCGTGTTTGCTGAAGAAAGGAGGGGGGTATTCGTGGATCAGAGGACTGCGGTCGAGCCAATAGCACTCGTCTGCGGGGCGATTGATTCCCTCTCTGATACTCATCGCGCCCAAATAGCCGAGTTGGCGGCAGGCATCGAGAATGTGCGGGGCCATATTGCGGTTGCTGCCGGGGGCACAATACAGTGGCACCGGCGCGTCAATGGCTTGCTCTAAAACCTCCCTGGCCACGCGCAGCTCCTGATCGACCATCTCGGGTTTGATAAAGACGTGCGTCCACGAGTGATTGCCAACGCCCCAGCCGCGCGCCATCAGGTCTTTTAGCTCATCGGCATTCATGTGCCGGTAACCATTGAAGCTCGACCCGTCGATCTGGCGCACTTCTCCCATTTGCCCGACGACCACTTCCAAGTGCCCGGGAATGCCGAATTCTTCGTGATAGGGCACGGCAAAGCGGTGCAGATCGATTAGGGCCTCGTCGTAGGTAATGGAGTAAACCCAGCGTTTGCCGTATTTCCAATCGCAAATGCGCAGCGACATAATCAATCCTTCGCATCAAACGGTTTTTAGGCAGTTGTTGTACTGCGACCTACTACTTATCTAACTCAGGAAGTTAAAGGACGAAACTGTAACTCCGTCCCGTCTTCCACCTCCACCGTCGTCCGCAGCAGGCGAGAGCGCACCACAGAGGCCGACTGGGGCACCCCGTTTACCCACACTCGGGGAAAATTGCACCAAGCCGTTGGCACCTCCACTTCAAAGGTTAACTCCCGACGCTCAACCCGGCCAGGCAATGCCTCATAGCGGATCCGGTATCGCTGTTCGCAAGCCGTTGCGGCCACGGTTTCGACCACGGCGTGCCGTCGGCACAAGTGATAGGAAATGACCTCTTCGGGCACGGCGCACCAGACTTGGTCGCCGCCCTCTTCGATGATCGTCTGCAAACGCAGGCGCAATTGCGCTTCCGAACAGTCTTTGTTGGGGTGAACGGCCTGTTCCAACGGGCAGTGGCAGTAGTCTATAATCCAGCCCTTGGACTCTTGGGCCAGCAGAATATGGCGGAACGGGTCGTAAGCGCTGTAAAAGGGCTCCTCATAGCTTTCGTGCAACGGCGTGCGATTGAGGTAGTACAGTTCATCGCTCGCCGCGTTCACCCCATCCGTTATGCTCATGGTGCCCAAGTAACCGAGTTGGCGACAGGCATCCAGCACGTAGTCGGACATATTTTCAATGCCGTTGGGGGCGCAGTACAACAGCACAGGAGCGCCGATAGCCTGTTCTATAACATCGCGAGACAGGCGGATTTCTTGGTCGACCATATCGGGCCTGATAAAGTGGTGACTCCAGCCGTGGTTGCCCACGCCCCAGCCACGGGTGAGCAAATCCTTGAGCTCATCGCCATTCATGTGCCGATAGCCGTTGAAGCTGGAAGTGCCGATATTGCGGATTTCGCCGATCTGCTGGCCCACGACCTCTACGTGTCCGGGAATGCCGAATTCCTCGTGATGGGGAATGGCAAAGCGGTGTAGATCGGCCAGTGCCTCGTCGTAGGTAATCGAATAGACCCAGTTCTTGCCGTATTTCCAGTCGCAGATGCGCAGGGCCATAGTTCTGTTGCCTTTTTATTTGTCTATCGTTGCAACGGCGGCTTGGAAGTCCGCCCATGTGGTGGAATAACCTACGGCTATTTCAAAGCGGTGAATGCCATAGCGCGTGGCCAGACGCTCGGGAAAGGTATCGGGCGTTTCCACGCCCACTGTGCCGTCCCGCATGAGAATACAGCGGTAGCCCGCTCGCAGCATGGGGCGGCCTCCCCCCTCTGAGTTGAGAATGCACATATCCGCGGCAAAGCCCGTATAGATGAGGGTCTCAACGCCGCGCTCTTGCAGGTAGGCGTCGAGCTGGTCGGTGTAAAAGACGAGGGGCTCGTCCCCTATTGGCTCGACGATTTTGGCCCTTTTCATGCGCGCAGCGGGCGATTTGGCCAGATCGACGCCGGTCGATCTTTTTTCAATGGTTTGCAATTCGCCGGTGCGGACGATGGTCCAGCGGTCCGACTGGGTCTGCAGAGAGGCCGCGCGGCGCTGGTTTTCCGGGGTGCGGCGAGAGGGCACCTGGGGGTAGTGCTTGTCAAAATCATCGGGCTCGACGTGGCACACCGGCATACCGATCCGCCGGGCAATATCCATGGCTGGCCGGATCACTTCTTCCATGACGCGCCAAGACTCTTCGGTGGCCTGAGGCCAGCCCATGCCCGTGACGTAGTTGACGTCGATCTCAGGGCCATCCGGCAGCCCCACATTCCAGCAGTGCAAACCAATGAGCGCCGTGCGCTCCACTGGCAACTCGAAGACGTCCTCTGCGTAGCCGGCTTTGTCTATGGGCAGGGCGCGGTAATGGCGAGTCTTGAGTTTAAGCGTCTTACTCAATGGACTTATCCCACCCGATTGCGGTCCGCCACTTCTGCGACGATGGCCGCGATCATCTCTATGTGTTCATCTTCCCATTTTTCGGAAATCGAGCAGGTGCGGACCCAGTTTTCGAGAAAAGCCCAGGCCGTGGGGCAAGTAGCGGAACTGTAGTGGTACACATGCGAGGCCGGTGGCCGCGAAAACGGGTACTTGTTGGCGTCCACGTATTCCTGGAGAAAGGGAAGGGCGGCAGGCATCAGGTAATACTTGCCCTGGCCCGCTCCATTTACTCCAGCTTCTAGTACCTGGGCGGCAAACTCCTCACCCGTGCATTTGAAGGCCTCTGGATCGATGCTGAAGCTGGACATCCAGGCAGAATATTTGGTGACGTAGTCGGGAATGGGCAATGGCGTAATGCCGTCAATAGAGGAGAGCTTGTCCGTGATCAGCCGCACGGTGCGGTCGATCTTGGCTACCTGAGCGCGGATGGTCTCCAGTTGACCCAGGCACAACGCCGCGGTCATGCGGCTCATATCGTAGGCATGACCAAAGGCCGTGTGGGTGCGGCCGAAGTGGGGCACATCCACCCCGGCGCGGCCCGAACTGAGGAAGCGCACTTTTTCCGCTAGTTCGTCATCGTCCGTAGCGATGCAACCTCCTTTATCCGAACTGAAGGTTTTCTCCGAATCCAGCGAGAAGGCCGAAGCCGTTCCGAGGGTGCCGACGACGCGCCCCTTGTATTCGCTGAATATGGCCTGACAGATGTCCTCGTAGACGATCAGTCCGTGTTTGGCGGCCAATTCGTTGATCGGATCCATATCGTTGGGCAGGCCACATTTGTGTACCGCCAAAATTGCCCGCGTGCGATCGGTGATGCAGGGCTCTATGGTCTCAGCACTGAAATTGACCGTGCCCGGTGCCGTATCGGGGAAAACGGGAATATAGTTGTGCATGAGCACGCCGTACACAGTGCCGTAATCGGTGAGCGGGCTGATGATGACCTCGTCGCCGGGATCGAAGTCAAAGGCCAGCGCTAGGGCGGCCATGGCCGTGGTGCAGGTGGGGGTGGCGATGCAGTGCTTGACGCCCAGTTCCGCGGCGAACGCCTGCTCGAACTTGCCCACTGAATCGAGGGTTAGCCCCGAATCCAATACCTCCTGGACGTACTTTAGACTATTGGGGCCTATGGTGCGGGGAAAGAGAGGGGGCACGATGCCTTCGCTGCTGTGGGCTTCGGCCCCGCGCTTGATGGGTTTGTGAACCAGTGCTGGTTGCTGGGACATTAGACTCTCCTGTGGGAGCTAAACATTTATTATTGATTTGAATCGCCGCATTTTTTCAGTCGTTGCGACCCAACCTATCCCTTTTGTCTATTGGGTGTCAAGTCTTGCCGATTGCAAGTGGGGCTCGGCCCTATGGCTGTTCGCGCTCGGCTTGCTTTAGATGTTGAAAATCCCGCAGTAACCGCTGCCCTTCTTCCCGGCGTCCCTGTTTGAGATAAAGCTGAGCTAGACGGTAGTGGGTGGGAATGTGGTGGGGATCTTTTTTGAGCGCTTGCTGGTAGAGATAAGCGGCCTCTGTTGGCTCTCCTTGCTTCTCTAGGACGGCGCCTAGACGGCAATAGGGGTCGGCAAAGTCGGAATTCACCTGAATAGCCTGCTGGAAATAGTTTCTGGCAGCTTCCAATTCGTTTTCTCGCTCACTGACCACCCCTAGATCGTAGTAGATTTTTGCCCGTTTTACTCCCAACTCAAGAGCGCGTCGATAGGCCTTCTTGGCTTCGGCATAATCGCGAAGGTCCATGTAGCTTTTTCCGAGATGCATGAGGAAAATCCCATTCTCGGGTGCTTGGGCGATGGCCCTTTTGTAGTACGGAATGGCTTCCCCCGATCTTCGCTGCAGCGTATAGGCCAAACCGATCTGGTCCAGGGCCAGGGCAAAGTCTGGCTTCAGATGCACGGCCCGGCTGAATTCTCCAATCGCTTCTTCATACTGACCATTTTGCAGGTAGCGACGACCGCGACGATAGTAAATCTCGGCAGCAAGCTGCTCCTCTTGTTCGACTTTTAGCGGTTGGGGTTTGCCTTCCTTTTGCGCGTTGGGTGACGGCTCATCAGCCGGTGTTTGTCGTTCTTTCTCATCGCAGCCGATCCATCCCCAACTGCTCACAAAAAGAGCTAGGAGCAGCCCCAGCAGACGGTCGCGTCCGGTATGGTTCCGCGATGCGCTTAGAAGCCGTTGCTGATGCGCCAAGGGTTACGCTCCTGATACTCGACAACTTAGTACACGACAGTAGAGCGGTATGGGATGCTTCGCTCAGCATGACAACATGAGGCGTCATCACCTGTCATGCTGAGCGGAGCGAAGCGGAGTCGAAGCATCTCAAACCGCTCGTGCCGAACGTCCATTGTAGTACTAGCGTGTACTTAGCTCGACAATATAGCGCAAAAATCTAAAGACTCCGGCGGTCGGCTCAAAAAGTCGACGCGCTGAGCTGGTAAAGAGCCGACCGCTTGCACCCGATACCTCTACAGAGTATCTATATTTCTCATGTGGACATTGAACTGGGTTAAATCGACGCGGGCCGTCCTCGCTCTGATAATCGCTCTGACCACGACTGTTGGTGCCCAGCCGCGCGCTCCGACCGATACCACTATCGCGGGCCGCAGCTACACCCTGCTTGAGGCCGGGGAATTAATGGATCTCCTAGGCTCGGCCAAGGACCATAGCCGTCTTGCTTTGCGGCAAACAGCCGTAAATGGTCGCCTGTCCAGCTTAGCGGCTAATCTCGACACCGTGCGGGCGGCGCTGGAATTGGCCGATGTGCTTTTCCTCGACGAAGTTTTGCTGGCCGAGGTTGTGTTTCTCGGTCCAGTGATATTTTCTCGCACTACCTTTGCCGCTGACCTTTCTCTAGCTGAAGCGCAATTCTTGCAATCCTTTGCCCTGCGAGAATGCGAGATAAGGCAAAAAACCAACCTTAGAGATGCGCGCTTCACCGCCGCGGCCGACTTCACCCAAAGTCACCTCGCCGCCGCATTTTCCTGCGCCGGAGCCCACTTCAGCGACGCTACTTTCGCGCGCCTGCGCTGCGAGGGCGGGGCCTATTTTGAGGACGTTCTCTTTACCGGCCAGGTCGATTTCAGCGACGCCCGCTTTGCCGGTGTCGCCTCGTTCAAGACAGCGCGCTGGCGCGCTCCCGTCTCCTTTGCCGGGGTGCGCTTTCTGGACCGGTCTTTTTTTTGGCAAGCCCAATTCGCTGCCGCCGATTTTTCCAGCGCCCGCTTTGCTAGGGAAACCTCGTTTAAGCAAGCCGCTTTCGCGCATCGGGCGACTTTTGCAAATATCGCTTTCGCCCACTCTGCCCACTTCGAACAAGCCCGTTTTGACGACGGGGCCGTCTTCGCCGGCAGCATCTTCGCAAAAGAAGCGGTCTTTACTGGTGTCCACAGCGATGACGACCTCCTGCTCAATGCCCTTTTTCGCACCAGTCTCGACTTGCGCCATCTAGTCACTCCCAGCCTAGATCTGCGGCCTTCCGCCGCCATGCCCGACTCGCTGCTGGGCCCCGGAGCCCAACTCTTGCTGCAAAACGCGCGTTTCCAGCGCCTGTTCTCCACCTGGGATCATTTGCGCGGCCACTTAGCCCAGCCCCCAGAGCAGGCCAACTACGATCTGGATCGCGTCTATGCCGGCCTGCGCCACCAGTTCCTCATCTCCGGCATGGCCGCGGATGCCCGCGGCTGTTATATAGAATCGCTGGATCGCCGTCGCCACCACCTGCCCTGGACCTCTATCGAGCGCTACGCTCTCATCGCCTTTGACCTGAGCTCGCGCTACGGCACCGACTTGGGGCGCCTAGCCCTAGTCGCTTTGGTTTGGGTGGCGCTCTTTGCCCTGCTGTACCGTTGGTTGCTAATAGATGACCTGATGGAGTGCCTGCTTTTCAGCTTGCATACTTTTTTTATTGCGGGCGCAGCATCAGTGAGTCCTCATGGCAAAGTGCGCTACTTGGTCCTGTTTCAGGCCCTTTCCGGCTGGCTCTTCTGGGGCCTTTGCACGGCCGTCTTGGTCTCCTTTTTACTGCGCTGATTCATGTTCCGCTCTGTCTGTGCCCTTTTGCTGTTCCTATTGCTGGTGGCCTGTATCCGGGAAGAACCGACGCAGTCCCTGCGCTTTGTCGATGTCGCCCAGACGGCTGGTCTTGACTTTGTACACTACAACGGTGCCCAAGGCGACTATTTCTACGTAGAGACTTTTGGCTCAGGAGCTGCTTTCTTGGACTACGATGGCGACGGCTGGCAGGATATCTATTTGGTCAACTCCACGTATCTCACCGGACTGGCTCCCGAGCCTCTGCCGACCGATAAACTCTACCGCAACCGGGGCGACGGCCGCTTTGACGCCGTTCCCGGCAGTGGCGATAGCGGCTACGGCACGGGTGTGGCCGCTGCCGACTGGGACAACGACGGCGACCAGGACTTATACGTGACCCGCTTTGGCCCCAACGCTTTATACCGCAACGATGCGGGAAAATTCGCCGACAGCGACAGTGCCAAACGGGCGGGCGTTGACGATGGCCGCTGGGGTGCCAGTTGCGGTTTTCTAGACTACGACCTGGACGGTGACCTCGATCTGTTCGTCGCTAACTACGTGGACTTCACTACGGCCAACAACATCATCTGTAAGCGGGGCGATATCCGCACCTATTGCGACCCGGACGAGTATGGCCCAACGAGCGATTTGCTCTACCGCAACGACGGCCAAAGCCAATTCACTGACATCACCTATGAGGCGGGCATCACCTTAGAGGGCCCTGGTTTGGGCGTGGCCTTTTCTGACTACGACTGGGATGGGGATACCGATATCTACGTGGCCAACGACGGCACGCTAAACTTCCTTTATGAAAACCGCCAGACCCACTTCGTCGAAACAGGTCTGACGGCTGGGGGCCGCTACAACCAGGACGGTCGCGCCGAGGCCGGCATGGGCGTGGATTTTGGCGACTGGGACAACGACGGCAACCAAGACCTGTTCGTCACCAATTTTGCCCACGAGACCAATACGCTCTACCACAACGACGGCCAAGGCCAATTCGCCGATATCAGCGCTGAGGTCGGCCTTTTCGAGCCCAGCTACAATCCCCTGGGTTTTGGGACTAAATTCTTCGACGTCGATCTGGACGGCGACCTCGATTTGTTCGTCGTCAACGGCCACGTCCTCGACATCGTGGAACAGATCGACTCTACGCTTAGTTATGCCCAGACTAACCAGATTTTGCGCAACGAGGCCAACGCTTGGGATGCAGTCTCCAGCGAGCCGAATCCCAGAAAATTTGTCGATATTTCCTCCACTTTGGGTCCTAGTTTTGCCACTCCCAACGTCGGTCGTGGCGCGGCCTTGGCCGACTACGACAACGACGGCGATCTCGATCTGCTGGTTTGCTCTGTGGCCAGCCCCGCGCGCCTGTTGCGCAATGACGTCGACAAACAAAACCACTGGCTCCTAGTCGAATTAATCGGCCGCCAGCAGCGCGACGCAATCGGCACCCTAGTCGCCGTCACGGCTGGTGGCCACCGCCAAGTGCGGGAACGCCAGTCCGGCGGCAGCTACCTTTCCAGCCACGATCACCGCCTGCACTTTGGTTTGGGCGCTGTTGCTAAGGTGGATATGGAGGTGCGCTGGCCCGATGGCACTGTGCAGACGCTTGCCGATGTCGCAGCCGATCAGATTTTGCGCCTAGTACAGCCGTAGGAACTTTCACAGGAAGAATGCTATGGGCACACTGAACATCCCCGTCCGCTACTGGGCTATGCACAGTGGCTCGCCGGAAGAAAATTTGGAGTCCAATGTCCACTACGTGGAACCCGTATGGGATATCGAAACCGCGGAAACCGCCCTAATTATGGTAGATATATGGGGTTCGCACGCCTGGAAAAGCCACATGGATCGGTCCATGGACATCACGGCGAAAAAAATCGCGCCGCTGGTGGAAGCGGCCCGCACGGCGGGTGTGACCATCGCCCATGCCCCTGCGCCCCTAGCGGCGAAAAAATATCCGCAGTGGACGCGATTCGCCGCCGATGCCGACATCGATCCGCCATTAGAGCAGCCCCCGCCTTGGCCTCCCGAAGATTTTCGTCTGCGCACGGGAGTCTATGAAAAATACGCGCTGGTGCCCCCGCAAAAACTGCCCCATGTCCGGGAGGCGGAAGACATCGCCGACTTGGTCGCCCCCCAGCCGGAGGATCTGGTTGTCGCCACGGGCAACCAACTCCACAGAGCCTTGAGCTACCGGCGTATTCTCCATCTGTTCTACGTCGGCTTTGCCACCAATTCCTGTGTTATATTGCGGGATTACGGCATGCACGCCATGCGCCGTTTGGGGTACAATACCGTGCTGCTGCGCGACTGCACTACGGCAATCGAAAATAGCCAAACCGTCGCCGATGTGGGCATGACTCGATTTGCCATCATGGACATTGAGCGCAGCAGCGCCAGTGCCACATCCGCTGATTTTATCAAAGCCTGTGAAACCCGTCTCGAAGTATGAGGAGCGAAATATGCCAGCGCTAGAAACGAGAGCTTTTGCCAAAACTGGGATGCAGCCCAAATCTCTGGGACTAGGCGGGGCTTGGTGGGGCAGCGGGAGTGAGGCCGAGTGCATTGCCGGCATCCACCGAGCCCTTGAACTAGGCTTTAATTACTTGGATACATACCCCGAATTGGAAACGTGGTGGGGCAAAGCTCTAGCCGGCGGCAGAAGGCACAATATATACCTGCAAGCCAAGGTCACTACTAATGGCCCCAAAGAGACGATTTCAGATCACTCGGGGCCGCAAACGCGCCGCAGCGTGGAAGCTAGTTTAAAGCGCTTGAGAACGGACTATCTCGACAATGTCCTCATCCACGGCTACGACGAGCCCGAGGACGTTGGCAGCAAGGAAGGCATGGTGGATCCGCTGGGTCCTGGCCATGCCCTAGATGAATTGGTAAAGATGAAAGAAGAGGGCTCAATTCGTCACATCGGCATTGGAGCGCGCAATTCGGCCGTGCACCGCCGGGCGATCGAGACCGGCCAAATAGAAATTTGCCTCACTTACCTAGAGTACAACTTGTTCAATACGGCCGCAGCTGTTGATCTATTTCCCCACGCCCGCCAGCGCCAAGTAGGTCTCATTCTCGCCAGTCCTCTCGGCATGGGGCTGTTGACAGGCGATGAAGAAGTATTCGAGCGCTCAGCGGCCTACTTAGACAACCGCGAATACCCCGCACGCGGACTCCATCCGGCGGTCCGCGCCCGGGCCATGTGGGACTGGTGTCGGAAACGAGACGTGAACATCCGCCATCTGGCCATCCAGTTTTGTCTGGCGGCGCCCATCAGCAGCATTGTCCTGCCCGGTGCGGCCTCAAAGACGCAGGTTGAGGAAGCCTACGAGGCGGCTACGGCGGATATTGCTCCCGATATATGGCGCGATTTCGAAGTGGAGTTCGGGGTGGGAATTTAGGTGCTAGGGTCTCTCCGCCAATACCCGGACTGAGAATTTCTGTCGCAGGGCATCCACGTGCCGGCGCTCTTTTTCCTCTCTGGCCAGCCGCTCGGCCCGCCGTTGCGAAGCCCGATCCCATCGGCCCCCTTCCCGCGCTTTTTCCACTACGACAAATACGGAGAACTTTCCGGCCCACTCCACCGGCCCGTCGACGGCGTTGATCTCCATACCTTTGGCGCGCTCGTAGCGCATTGATGGTGTGGTATATGGGCTGAGCTTTACGCGCCCTGCGCTTGCTCCGACGTCTTGGGAGAATATGGGGACCAGTAGCGCCGGATCGGCTCCCCGCGTTATTGCTAGGCGCAAGTCTTGGGCCAATTTGCGATTGTGGACCACAATCTCGGTGATGGTGATGGCCTCATAGGCGGAAAATTGATCGGGATGACGCGCAAAATAACTTCGCGCCTCTGCTGGGGATACGTCGATCTGTTCCAGATAATAGCTCAGGAGTACATCCTCGGCGATGGTTCTGAGTTTTGCCTGTAGCTCGGGTTCTTCGTCGATACCACTTTGCCGTGCTACGGCATAATAGAGATCGGAGATACGGGCACTGTCGGGCCCAACGGACGAGGAATCGAACTTGCGCAAACCAGATGGATTGTCCTTAGCACTGCCGATGGTGTATTTATCGCTCAGAGAGATCCCGAGCGCCCGCTCCATCTTTGCCCTGATACGGGAGTGCAGGCGGCGTTCAATAAGCTGCTGCACGGCGATGAGAGGGACGTGCTTTTCATTGAGGACTTTAAAAGCCACAAAGACGGTATCCGCTTTGATCGGCAGAGGGAGAGCTGGGGAAATGGATCCCACGGGCAGAGCGAATAATTCGTCGGCTATTTGCTCATTGACCTGTCCTTTGAGCACGTAACCGGGGAGACCCAAAATGGATTTTTTCGCGGCCAAGTCCTCTACCGCGGCGGCTTTTGTCGCTCTTGCAGAATAGATGAACTTGAGACCGCGATTCCCGTTTGCATCATAGTATTCCTGCAGAATATCTTCTGCGGTCACGACGATTTTCGCGTCGACCTGGTGCTCGAGATAAGATGCAATCACCGCATCTCGCCGCTGCCGCTCCAACCGGCGCACAAAAACCGAGTCAGCGGCCATACCGACCTTGCGGGCCTCTAGCAGCAACAGCCTTCTGGCGATGAGCTGTTGCAGCGGATCGCTCGTATCGGAGATTGCAGTGCCGGCTCTTATAGCTCTTTTTTCCCTCCGCTCTGCAAAGTCGCGAAGTTCTGCCGCCGTGATCTTTTCGTCCCCGACCAAGGCGATGACCTCGGTCTCGGGCTGGCCGCAGCTAAAAAAGAGCGGGCAAAGGAATGCGATTAAGCGTTTTAATTTTATCATTACAATAAGGTCGGCGGAGCGACTCGTCTGGTGAATAAACGGTACACACCCTACCGGGCCCATAGACCAATTAAACTGCATAGGTTGCCATTTTGAGCCACGGTGCCCACATCGTCCTTCTCGTCCTGTTCTTCCTTTCTGGTGCCTGTACCTTGGTATATCAGGTGGTATGGGTGCGAATGCTCGTCCTCGTATTCGGCACCGGGGCTTTTGCGGTCAGCACGGTCCTAACAGCTTTTATGGCGGGGTTGGCGCTGGGCAGCTTCTACTTCGGGCGTCTGGCCGACAAGAGCAAGAACAACCTGCGCTTCTACGCCTTCCTCGAGTTGGGCATCGCCGCCTTTGCCCTAATTTTCCCCTTAATCCTGAGCGGACTGGACGAAATCCACACTTGGCTCTACCTGCAACTGGAGGCGACGCCCTATGTCTTTGCACTCATGCGCTTCCCACTTTGTTTTCTCGTCCTGCTCATTCCCACTACGCTAATGGGGGGCACCCTGCCGATTCTAATCCGCTTTGCAACTCGGCACATGTCGCAGGTGGGTTGGAGTGTGGGGACCTTGTATGCCGCCAATACGTTTGGAGCCGCCTGCGGGGTTGGGACCGCGGCTTATCTGACTATCGAGTATTTGGGTGTCAGCGGCACGACTACAGTCGCCGTTGTTGGCAATGTTCTCATTGCGATTTTTTCTCTGGCGTGGTGTCGCCGTTTGTCAGACTCAGCCGAGCCACACCGGGTGAGTCTAGGCAAGAGAAACAACGCGCAGCAAAAGAGTCCTCCAGCACTACCGAACTGGCTGGTGCAATTGACGCTTTTGGTCTTCTGCGCATCGGGCTTCACCGCTCTGGGATACGAAGTGCTGTGGACGCGGGTGCTGACCATGATACTGGGGCTGAGCACGGCCCAAAGTCTCAGCATCATCCTGATCGCCTTCTTGTTCGGTCTGGCGCTCGGAGGGGCTATCGCCTCTCGTTTTGTCGGCCGCTGGCCGGATCTGCTCATTGCATTCGGCGCTGTTGAGATACTCCTGGGCCTGTTTGGTCATATCTCCATCGGCGCATTCGGCATTAGCACTCATTTCATTCCGTATCTCAGTGCGCTTACCTCGTGGACGGGCTATCTTTTCGCAACAGCTACCTTGGTGTTCTCGATTGCGCTCATTCCCACCTGTCTGATGGGATTGCTCTTTCCTCTTGTAGGACAACTCAACACTACGCATTTAAAGACCTTGGGCACAAAAATCGGCAAGGTCTACGCCGTCAATTCACTGGGATCTATCGCTGGCGCCTTTGGCGCTGGTTTTTTATTGATTCCGCTATTGGGCACAGAGCGTGCGGTACAAGCCTTGGCCTGGACCAATATCGCCTTGGGGGCGGTGCTGCTGCTGGCCCATCCAAGCGCCAGTAGCCGTTTTAAGCTGCAAGCCATAGGCCTGCCTGTCAGTGCGGTACTGCTGCTGACTTGGGTCATGCCGAGTAATCTTTTTATCGCGCTGTTTACAAATACAGAAAAAGACAGCGAGCTTGTCTATTATCGCGAGGATACTGCTGGGACGGTAACGGTCCAGCAAATGAGCCACGGCAACCGCATCCTCAAAGTAAATGGCATGGGAGAAGTGCCGACAGACCACGCATCAATCAAGATTTTTCGACTGCTGGGCAATCTGCCGATGATCCTGCACAGCGACCCCCGGCAAGTCTTGGTGATTGCCTTCGGGGGCGGCATTACCCTCAATTCGGTCTTGCTCCACCAACCCGAGCGGGTGGATTGCGTCGAAGTCGTACCCGGTGTGGTCGAGGCTGCCGATTTTTTTGCCCGCTACAACAACTACGTCTTCAACAGGGTGGGCACGGATCACCTCCGACTAATCCACGGCGACGGCAGAAACCACGTGATGCGGACACCAGAGCGCTACGATATCATTATCGCCGACGCGACCCATCCCGGCACGGCGGATAGCTGGGTGCTGTACACGGAAGAATTCTACCAGCTCTGTCGCCAGCGACTCAAGAAAGAAGGCTTCATAGCTCAGTGGATTCCCCTGCACGGGCTGGCCGTAGCCGACTACGAGATGCTCTTGCGAACATTTCGCGCGGTTTTCCCCCACGCGACCCTGTGGCTGACCGACAAATACTCCATTGTGCTGGGTGCAAACCAGCCGCAACACATCGACTTTGAATTATTGGCACAACGGCTGTCAGCAACGGCTTTGCAAGAATCTCTGCAAGAGGTAGATCTGGCCGATCCAGTTTCTTTCGCAGGGACCCTAGCTTTGGATGAGCGTGCTTTTTCAGACTATGCCGGCCATGGCCCTTTGAACACCGACGACCGGCCCTATATAAGCTTTACCGACCGCAGGCGCAGGGATACGGGCGCGGGTCTGCCCGCTCTGTCAAGCCTGTTGCCCCACCTAGTGGTGGAGGCAAACGAGTCTCTTTTCGCCATGGACGAAGAGGAGAAACAAAACATTGAGCGCCGCCTCCGATCTCGCAAATACTCAATCCAGGGCGCGGTGTCCCTGCTAAACGACAAAACAGGCGACGCGATTTGGCACTACAGACAGGCCCGCAAAATCGATCCGGCCGAAAGAATGGCCCTGCGGGCCCTGAGAAGGTTAGAAGGGGCCGACTAGCGGCCGAAAAAATAAAGAAGCTAATTGTCGGCCTGAAATTTTCCGTCTTTGATCATGTTGGGAATATTGGCGGGGAAAATTTCCACGTCGTATTTCTCCCGCAAAGCGCTCACGAACTCCACGTAGCCGTGCTTGGCCTTGTTGATCCTGACATAGGCGGTGGCGCGTTTTTTTGAAGCGGCATTAAACGGTTTGGGCTTGGCCGCTTCCCGGTCGACTATTTTAAATACGGAATACCCTTCCGCTACCTTGATGGGTCCGCCGACTTGGCCTATTTCCATATCTTGGGAGAGATCGTATATATGGGGGTAGTGAAGTCGCTTGTAGGCGTCGAGACGAACAAATCCCCTTTTTTCTCCATGGACCCCGCGAGTGTTGTATTTTGCGATCAATTGCTCTGCATCGGCTCCCTCTTGCAATTGCTCTTTTACCCGCTGAGCTTCCTCTTCGTTGGACAAAAGAACCTCTGCGGCTATGGTGGCTTCGAGATAGCGAAATTTTGCGGGGTTTTTGTCGTAGAAGGCACGGGCTTCTTCTTCTTCAACCCTGATATAGGCGTCAACATTGATCTTGCGCAGCAGACTCACGAGTAGATTTTCGCGCTCGTTTTCCACGCTGGCAGCCAAGGTAGAATCCCGATCTAAGCTTAGGGCGTAGGATTCTTTGAGTAGCATCTGGGCCGTGAGCAGGCTGCGGACCTTGGCCGCTACTAACGCAGTATCGGCGAGCTGGTGCCGGGTCTCTGGTCCGGCTTTGTGTAGCACGACGGGAAGAAATTCGCCAATGGTCAGATCGCCGTCTCGATAGGAGCCCAATCGCATAGTGCCTTCCGCCTCGGACACATTGATTTGGCCGCCGGCTGACCGCTCGGCCAAAAATGCCACCCCATCGGCATCTACTAAAGGCTTGTACACGCCTGCCAGCGAATCGGTCAATGCCGCTCTGCGGGCAATTCGTTTGGAGCCGAAAATTTTCTCCTCGAGGACCCCTTGCACCTCGTTTAAGGCAATGGGCATCTCGTCCAGCACTTTGAATACGGCGTAGTGCTTTTTCCCTTTATAGGCGAAGGGCATCGGCTTTGATAGGTCACCTACCCGTAGGGTCAATAATTCTTGCAGGGATTCGTCGGCTGTGTCTCTGGACAAATAGCGTCCCGTGTCTCCACCCCAGGCTTTGGTCGTCTCATCGACAGAATAGGCGTCGACGAGCTGGCGGAACGCCTTGCCGCTGTTGAGCTCGGCTACTAGTTCGTCGGCTTTTTCCCGCGTCTCGACCACGATGGCTGCAAGGCGCAGCGCTTTGTTCCAAGCCTCGTTCTGGTAGAGTTCGATCAGTTCCTCTTGCGAAATCGAAATCTGCTGGTCCACTTTGAGATGGTTGTACAACTTCATCATTTCCCGATCTTTGAAGGCGGATAAATCGAGGATAAAGCCCGGATCGCTGTGCAATTGCTGTGCCTCTGCTTCGGCTAGCAGCACTTTTTTGTCGATCAGCGCATTCAAGACCATGATATTGGCCTCACTGTCGCTTTTGCCTTCGTGGATGCCGTCCGGCAGGCGGGCGGCGAACGCTTGCAGTTCGACCGTGGTGATTTCTTGCTCCGCTATCCTTGCGACTGCACGGCTTTGGGGTTCTGAGCCGCACCCGATCTGCAAAGTTAGAACAAAGCAGACGGACAAAATGGTCCAGTCAGTATCGCACTTGGCCGTTCGAGCAAAAACGGGGAAATACATTAATAGCACCTTTTTTTAGTTCAGCGCTCCATCCTTACGGCACGGCTAGGTCGTGGTCTTCGAGATCGGTGACAAAGCCGTGTCCCGACGAATGGGTTATCATGAATGGAATGGCGGAAGCCTGCGCCACCGTCTGAGGCGTAACACTACAGGCCCAAAATAGCGCTACATCGCCGGCGGGGATGCCGTTGGGGGGCGCGGGGCCAATGGTTTGCGAAAGGTCGGTGATGCCTATGGTGGCTGGATCGCCAATGTGTATCGGGGCCCCGTGCGTGGCCTGGAATCGCGAAGTCACCTGCACGGCGCGCGCGACCTTTGCCGCCGGCAAGGTTTGCATGGTCACTACCATCGGCCCGGCAAAGCGCCCCGCTGGTTTGCACATGATATTGGTTTTATATAACACGACGCCAACCGAACTGACGCACCCGGCGTCGGCCAGAGCTTGCAAAAAAGTCAGGCTCGACCCTAAAAAAAAGGCTACGAAATCCTCCTGCCACAACGGCGCAATATCGGTCACTTCTTCGACCAACTCACCGTCGCGCCAGACCGAGTATAGCCCGACCTCATGGCGAATATCCGCGCTCGGGGCCAGTGTTTTCGGCGTCGGACAACCCGGGTCTGTCACTTCGAGCAGCGGACACGGCTGCGGGTTGCGCTGGCAGAAGACGAGAAAATCGTAAGCCTCGGCCTTGGGGAGAATGACTAGGCCGGTCTGCACATAACGCCCCGCTCTGCCAACGGTCGTACCACGCCATTCGCCGGTACTAATCTGGCGACGAATTGTTTTAGCATCCAGCATTGTTGAATCTGGTGATCGTCTGCTGTCCATCCGGGTGGCAGCACTAGTGCCTATGGGCATAAGTAACTTCCTAGTTTGCGGGGAAGGATTTCTGTCTAGAGATGCTAGTAGGCGACCGCTACCGTGCGGGTAAGATCACGCGCGTCCAGGCCAGCTCCCTCAGTATTGGCATCAATTTTGAGCAGGACGATGTACACTCCGGGTGCCACGAGATTTCCAGCATGGTCTCTGCCGTCCCATTCGAATTCATGGGCACCAGTGACCACTGGACGCCGCGCGGAAATGCTTCTCACCTGGCGACCGCCCAGGTCGTGGATATGGATTTCGATGGCACTGCTCTGACGGATCAACACGACGTCGAATGTAAACCTCACCGCATCGTTTATATCGTCCCCATTGGGCGTGAATACCTGCGGCTCGATTGCTAAGTTGCGGAAAATTTCCTTGCGCCTCGGTACCGCGACCAGCGTTAGATCGTTGTCGGTGATTTGCGCGGCCGCGTCTCCCGCGTCCACGCGCTGCCACCAACCGTCGTCTCCTCGCCGCAGGGCTGCTCTCAGCGGTGCACTTACCGTGAAAAGAGAGGTGGCGAAATCGAGGCGGAACAGTTCAATATCCGACTCCGACAGTACGGCCGGAAAAGTCAGATGCAGGCTATCCGAGTGATCGCTGCGGATCTCGACATCTGCGATCTTCAGAGACGCCAGATCAGCGGCCGGCGAAAAATCGCTGCCTTTGCCCCCGTATAGCCCTCGATAGGTCAGACGCATCTGGGGGGGAGCTGCGAGCAAGAGCTGATCGAATCCGCCGGCACTGACGGTATCCGGTCGGATGTATACCGAAAAAGGACGCTGGACGCCGAGGCTATCGACCCGTGTAGGGGTAACTTCGCCCAACAGGTGCCGAGCTACTGGCTCGGCAAAATTGAGCCGGACCTCTTTGAGGGTGGGGTAAACTTCTGGATCGTTAGAGAACAACGTGGAGCGAATGCGGACAAATTGGCGTGGCGAGGGCGAGGTGATGGGGCTGCCGGCGGCGTTTGCGTACGATGCACTGAAGGACTTTTCCCACTCCGGCCCATCGACCCAGATGCCTATTTTGTTGCCTCTGTCGCGCCGGTTTTTGCGCGCGTAGTATTCTGCAGCACCTCCTTCGTAGAGTCTTATATTGTCGCCGTGATAGTAGAGCGTATCCGAACTGAAGGTGTCCCCCGTCCGCGTCTGTAGCTCTACCTTGGTGCCGGGAGGCGTATCGGCATCCCATTCGATAGACACTAAATTTTTGCTGTTTCCGAGAGGTATACGCCCCGATGTCAGCTCGACTTGGGGTTGAAAGCCGGCGCCGAAAAGCTGGAACTCACTCAGTGCGGTCAGGATCCTTGCGGCGATGGGTTGGACATTCCACTGGATTTTGAAAAAACGGCCAACGACGGGATCGAAGTTATTGCCCTCTGTGATCTTGCCGATCAAACCGCCCAGGGTTTCGGTCTGTCTGCGATCTACGGCGATGGACCACTTGAGGCTGCCATCGGGCTCTCTGCTGCCATCCGAGACTTCTAGGGTATAGTTGCCAAAGGTGTGGGCGTCGTTATCGATGAATGTATAAGTCATCCTTTGCGCGTCGATCCAGAAAAACGATCCTAGATCTAAAGTCACCGTGCCGATGGGACTCAAATTGAATTTGGGATCTCTGTAGAGGTCGAGAAAATGAGCGGAGTCCACATCGCTATCGAGGAGGATCGCTCCATTGCGGGGATCGGGCGAGCTTATGGTCCCGCCCCGTCGCAATATCCCGTGGAAGATATCATCTCCTTCAATCCAGACATTGAGCTCGGCTAAGCGCGGGCGCTCGCGGATATAATAGCGGATGTCGCCGCGCTTTTCCTCTGCGAGGCGGTCGAAATAGACTTGCTTCGACACTTGCAACTGGCCGCCGTCTGGCAGTTTTTTGTAGTAATCAACCGCGCCCGTATCGGCCGGGGCGAGTTGCTCGAATTCCGCTTTTGTGATCTGGCGGCCTCGGTTCAGGTCGCTGCCTCTTATGACGACTTGGACAAAACGTCCAACCAGCGTCGCCATGTCTGTTGTCGGACCAGACTCCTCTGCCAAATCCTCAAATTGGATCTGTTCCGCCAGAAACTCATCCTGCTCGCCGCCCAATTCTCTGCGACCCGTGATGCCGCGCAGGTCCACCTCGACGCTGCGTTGGGTCTTATTGGGCTTGAGCGAGATCAGGACGGGAAAAAATTCGGGTGGGGCGTTTCCCGATTGGGCGGCAATGGGTTTGCGCCCGTCCGATACGAGGACATCGTACAACAAGAAGGGGTCGCCCAGATCTTCATCGACGAATTTCAGTTCGATTTTCTTGAGGAAAACCAGACGTCCCAGATCCACCGTAAACCACCAAAGGGCACCGATATCCACATCCGCCGCTACACCCGCCGGCAGCGGCGCTGGTTCCCAAAAGGTAGTGGGGTCGCCGTCGAGGACATTGGTTACTCCGGCGGGGTTCGAACCTGCTTCCACGACGGCATCTCGCAGAGAGATTTCAGCGGCCTCCTTGCCCTGCAGGCGCTTGGGAATTTTGAATAGCGTGGGATCGCGCCGTGACGCTTCGATCTGGAAGCGCAGAAAATCGACAATGTCCTCAGTGGCGTCTGTATTGCGATTCCAGCGGCGCGGCCGTACTTCCCCCTGGGGAGCAATCTCAAGAGTGCCGGCTGGAAAGTCCCAATCCTCCCAATGCCTCTGGGCGTTCACAACGACCTGGTTCGGTCGGGTGCGAAACTCGTTGGTGGTCTGGGCTCGGACCGAGGTCCAGCCGCTGAGGAGCCACAGAGCGCTCGCGCCGATTGTAAAAATTCTAGGCGAGATTTTAGGCATAGCACCGCTAATACGCCACTGATACGGAACGAAATGCCGTGTCCGTAGCGCGGTCCGCATCGACAGATAGACGGAGGATGTAGAGGCCCGGCGGCAGCACCTGACCATCGCCATCGGTGCCGGGCCACGAGAAATGAATCCGACCGCTGGTTATCTGGGTTTGCTGTAACACTCCGATGCGCGATCCTGTCAGCCCGTAGAGTTCGAGCCGGGCGATGCCAGCGCCGGCGTTATCGACGTTGATGAGGTCGTACTCGATTAGCAACTCATCATTGGCCCGATCTCCATTTGGCGTTACCACCCGAGAAGACAGAGCGAAGCGCCCTATGGACTGCTTGCCCGTTTGTTGCAAAGCCACACTGAGCCTGTTGTTATCCACTAGATCGTCGGCATTGCCCGGCGTTACTGGTTGGCGCACTTCGTAGGGCCGTTGGCTGTCCCAGACTGCGCCGGGAAATACCGTGCCAAAACGGAACACCTCTGCCTCGAAGACGACTTCGATCAACTCCCCCGAATGGTCGTCGCCGATGCGGGGAATCCGCACTTCTAGGCCGGTGGCGTCCACCCGCAGGGCCTCCCATTCCACTTCGGCGCCGCTAATGTACACGGATTCGATCCGCGGCTCGATGGGCGTGCGGATCTCAATAGTGTCGAAACCCGGCTCCCCCAGTTGGACCTCGGGCAATACCTTGTAAATAAACCGCGTCGGCTCGCCAGCGCCGACGACCGCGGGTGCTATTTCGGCCACGACTCCCGCTGCCATGGGCGGTTGCGTAACGGCGAATTGGAGATAGTCGAGCTGGCTGTTTTCCCCTCCTGGCGGCGAGTGGAAATCGGCCTTGAACTGGAGAAACTGACGGGGTTTGAGGCGGCTCATCTCGGCGCGGCCATCCGCAAAGGAAAAGAAAGGTGGCCACAGTTCCCAATTCTGTTCGTCGGGGGTTATGCCCGCCTTTTCTCCCCCTTCCAACCTAGCGTAGGTGGTGCGACTGAGGGGTTGGCCATTGGCAGCGAAACGAGACCTTTCATCCCCTCTAAAGGTAAAGCGCCAGTACGTATTGGGATCGGACGTGTCGCCTCCGCGGGCCGTTAGGTCGATGCGCCCTGTCGGTGATTGGTTGCCGGACCAGGTCAATTTTCCGAGCACGGCCGGGCCGCCCAAATCGATAACACTCGAAACGTAGCTGGCAAAGGGAGCCGACCCCGTGCCAAAAATCTGGAACTCGGCGATTTCCCATTTGCCCTGAGGAGACTCGAACATGAGGATTTGCACAGGCTCGGGAGGCAATTGAAAGTCCAGGACCGCGTCTGTGTTCTCTAGGCGCTCGACAACGACATTCCAGTCGACGAAGGCCTTGCCGCGCCAAGTCAACTTGATCTCCCGCTCTCCGTCTTTGAGCGCATCCCCGTCGTTGGTGCCCAACCGGAAGGACCGCGGAAAAAAGGTGTCGCCCCGTCTCGGAGTGCCAAAAAATCGAACTCGGTCGATGATAAACGCCCCGCCCAAATCGAATTTGAAATACCTGCATTGCGCAATGGGATCGCCCCCGAGGGCATCCATGATGCCGCTTCTCCCCGGGGTGCCATTAGCACAGCGCAGACTGCCTCCTATATCCCCTGAAAAGGCCGTGGTCTCGTCGTCGTCAAAGAGGAAATCTAGCTGCGCCTCGTCTTTCCAGCCGTACCCGTCGTTGATCTTGATGGATCCTCCTCGCTCGCGGATCAACGGCGTGAGATTGACCTCTTTGTCCAGAGTTTGGGGCCGAATATGACCCGGTTCTAGATCGAGCAGATTGACGCTGCCAAAGGCGTCGTCTTGGAAAGACATCCAAGAGCGCTGCTCGAATCGGAAAGATTCGGGTGGAACGCCGAAATCGGCCGCCTCGGCCTCGGGCAGATCTTCGCCGCCGATCCGGTAAACCGTCAATGCCCCGCTGTCTTGGTGCCCCCAAAGGGCGAGACAGAATCCAAAACACAGCAGAGACGCCAGGCGGCCTATTTGGACCAATGGCATCATTCGTTCCTCTTTTTCAGGGGTGCTACACCACATAATATCGTACGTAATATACATACTGGTCGGCTCAGTGCAGACCCACTAGGATGGAGACGAAGAACAGCCCCGAGGCCTTCTGCTGGCGTTTGCCGCCGACCTGTTCTAGGGATCTCCGATCGTAGCGCATGCCCACCTCCGTGGTCAATTTGTAGCCCAAATAGGTAGTTGGATTCGTGAGTTGGAGCGCCAGCACTGTGCCGCGAAAATCGCCGCTGAGCTGGCCGACTTGCAGATTTTCTTCCGAGTCTAGGACCTCGTAGAAGAACCGCTGTTCCAAACCGCCTTCGATCTTGGTCGTACGCAGTACGCGAAAGTGGATCTGCAAAAAGAAAAGCGCGTCCCAAGTGCGGCGTTTGTCCAGCGTCCGGTCAAAGGGGGTCTGGCTGAGGAACTCGCTTTTTGCTTTGGGAGAGATGGTCAACCCCCGCCACAAATACTGGTATTCCGCCTTGTCGATTAAGCCCAAAAATCCCGAGGACCGGCGACCGTTGCGGCCTTGTGGACCGAGGGGGTCGTAGAAGGCGACGGGTTCGCCGTCGGTGCCCACCTGACTGCCTTCGTCATCAACGAGTTCGTCCAAGAGGAAATCCACGCCCGTATTGCGCTGACGCCAGGTTTCCCATTTAAACCGGTGAAAGGTACTCCACTGGTTTGGACTGGCGTATTTCCAGTCCGCATAGAAGGTGTTGATCCACGTATCTGCGGCCGCTAGGCGATCTGGAACTTGGACATGGCGTCCACTGTCGATTCCCGGATCGCCAAATTCGGGCGTGGCTACGATCCACTGCGACAAGGGGTCGGGAATATCGTCTTTGGCCAATCTCAACATATCGAAGAGGCGCAGGCGGCCCTTGCCTGGCAGATCCTCGACCACGGTTAGGAGGCCATAGGTCGTCAGATTCTCCTCGCCCGTCTCGCGTTTTTCCTGCCGCAACTGTCCGAGCGTCAGCTTGGCTTGCGGGCCGAGTTGGAGGCTACTATAGGCATTGTAGCCCCAGTGATCTTTTTTGTACGGGTAATCGGGTAAATCGTCGTTCTCGAAGCGATCGACCCAATTGTTGTTGTTCAGATCCATACCAAAGAGAAACTCGGGCCGGTCGGAGTGGTAGCGCAAAAACGGTTCGTCGTAATCGGGCAGCAGATTGCGGCGGATGGGATTGTGGTTCTGGTTGAAGTCAGAGATGAAATCTCCGTTTTCGTCATAACCCGGAAAGACTTCTGGGTCGGCGACGCCGGTCTGGTCAATGTTAAAATCGCCTACTTGTGGCGGCACCAGACTACCCTGATTGAGGCGCTTTTGATCGGGTTGGCGATCTTGGTCGTCGTTGTCTTCGACAAAATCGTATAAAAGCTCGGTGGCTTCGGGTGCGTAATTGGCCACTCCAGATGGGGACACCGGACGAACGCTGGTGGAATAGGAGTCGTCCATGCCAAAGCCTTCCAAGAATGCCGACCAAGGGTAGCTTTGCCAAGAGAGATTAGCCAGCCAACCCAGCGACCTTTTGTCACCTGCAATACCCGCAATTGCGCGGTGATGCTTTTTGCGCCGATTCGGGTATTTTCGATAGTTGGAATTGATATTTACTTCCCCGTAGAAATCGAAACCGCGCATATTGCGCCATTCGGCGCTGAGGCCGTACAGCAGATTGGCCGTGGGCAGACCATAGTCGAAAACCACTTGGCGGCTGTTGGTTTCATTCTTGATGTTGCCTTCGGCTCTGGTGACCGGCAGGAATTGGGGCACGCCAAAGCGGTTGGTCTGCCGATCCGAGCTCATTTCCACACGGTAGTCATTGGCCAATACTAGGCGAAAGCGCACATTTTCGATCGCCTGAATTACATCTTGGGCCTCTGCCAAGCTCAGATTCAGTCGCTGTTGCAGCAACAGCCGCAAGGAGCCTTTTTCGCTCTCGCCCTCCGCAGGAGCGAAGACGTAATGCAGCACAATGCTCTCGGCTCCGTCGGCCACGAGCAGACCGTTTCGCACCGAACCGCCCTGAATGTGGGTGGCGTCGAAGCCAAAAGAACTGCCGACAATGAGGGTATCCCGTTCCACTAATACCGTTGGGTCGGCAGGGGAAGGACGTTTGAGCTTGGTTTTTATCTCGATGTCCCTGTCGATGAGGATGGCCCCTGCCTCGCCGTCTTCTGGCGAGTCATCGCTGAGCCGCACTAGGACCGAGCGCAGTGCGTCCTCGAGCTGGCCGGTCGCTAGCTCGCCCTTGAAGGGGTTGCCGGCGAAACTTTCCCGACTGCCATTAGAAGTGTGGGAATTGACCAGATTCAGTCCTATGGTCAAGCCCTGGAACAGATCCACTTCGGAGCGGCCCGCTACCAGATTGGTGGAGTTGACTCTGGGATCGACCAGCCCCACGGTCTCTAGCAGCACCGGTCCCGAGATGCGGGAAAAGAGTCCTGTGAGGCGCAGGCGATTAGTCGCCAAGTTGGCCATGACCCCATTGAAGCCGGCTTTTCTGAACGTCATCGGCGTCAGGGTAGTATTGAGTTCATCGCCGACGAGGATGGAGAAGCTGTAATCTCCCTTGCTGTCAACGGCCAGCAATTGCCTGTTGAACCATCGCACGTACTGGCTCGCCTTAAATATCTGAGAGCTTTCGGCGATGCGCGGCTGCACCTGACGCCAGTCGTAAATGAGCCAGCCGCGAGTGATCAAGCTGCCAAAGCCATCGTAGAACAGATCTCCTTCCAAGGTGGGACTGACATAGCGCAGAAAGTGATCCCGGGCGTAGTTGGTGTATTCCCATTGGTGGTGATTTTCGGAGAATAAACTGGCCGGTAAATACCAGCGCTGTACTGTGGGCTCTAGGGCTTCGGTATAAATCGGCACGCCACGGGTGGAGTAGACGACATGGTCGCCGACTCGTTCGCCTAGCCGATAGCCGTACTCCGGCTGGGCAGAGGCGGTACCGGCCAGTCCTACCCAGAGGATCCAGGCGCGCGAGTTCATAGTTACTCGACCCCTGCAAAAACCGTGATAAAACTGGTCGTTTCCGAGCGCCCTTTACTCCCTTTCTCAAAGACGCCCGGCGCAGCTTCGCGAATGCGCTCGGTGCCGATGCGCCCGACCCGCAACCCGATCTGGGTGGTGAGGATATACCCGAGGTATCCCGAGGTGACCGACAGTTGGACGGCGACCTGAGTCGAAGTCAAATCTCCGGTCTCTGCCGCGATTCCTCTGGCGAGCATGTCGTCTTCGTCGGCGACCAGATCGCGAAAGCGCAACAACTCGAGTCCCGTTTCGATCTTGGTATTGGGTGTCAGCCGCGTCTGGGCCAACACTTGGGCGATCCCGGCCCAGTGTTTATGGGGTTCCTCTTCCTGCAAGAATTCGCTCTGCCGGAAGTACTCGCTCTTTAGGCCAGGTCGCAGCAAAAAGGAACCCCATTCCGCGGTATAAGACGCTTTGTTGATCACACCGAGAAAACTGGTGAAGTCGCGGAGGGGCCGCTCATTGAGGTCCCTTGGATCGTCTAGCACTTGATGGTAGAAATCGTATTTCAGCTTAGAGGTTAATTCGAGGCCCGGCACTGCGAGATGATCGACGGCGATGAACGACGAGTTGACCCAGGTATCCGCGGCCGGCAAAATATCCGGCACCAGCGGTCGGGCCGGGGCCGTTAAGAACGGCGTTGGTGCCCGGCGATCGTCTGGGATGGTGTCTTTAACCCGCTTGAGCATTTCGAAAACCCGCACGCGTCCAAAACCCGCCCAATTGCGGTCAAAGGTGAACAATCCATAGGTGGATTCGTTTGCTCGCTTTTGGGAAAACATGCGCTCGTCCACCCGTCCCAACAAAAGACGCACATCTGGAGCGATGTCGAGCCCCACAAAGGCATTGTACCCGCGGCGATCGGCCTTGTAGAGATAGTCCGGCAGCACATCGTCTTCAAAGCGGTCGATCCAGTCGTTGTTGTTGAGATCGATGCCGAAGAGAAATTCCGGACGGTCCACTGCGAATCTCAGAAAAGGTTCTTCGTAATCGGGCAAGCTATTGGGTATGGTGGCGTTGTCGTTCTGATTGAAGTCAGAGATGAAGTCGTTGTTTTCATCCCAGCCGGGAAAGACAATATTATCGCCGACTGATTGCCCCCGGCGCACCCAATCGGGTAAACGGTCTTGATCGTCGTTGTCGTCGACGAATTCGTAGAAGGCGGTCGTGGGCGAATCGTAGAGAATGTCACCGGAGTGGTCGACGACGAATGCCGCGGTCGTCGAATAGTCTTCGGCGATGGAATAGCCCTCGAAAAAACCGAACCACGGGTATTGCTGTCTAGATAGGTTGAAAAAATAGGCATCGGCGTGCAGCGAAGAGATTTCGTGATTGCCGCTAGCCGAAAAAATGGCGGGATTGGGATACTGAAAAAAGCGCAGATTGCGATCCCACTCTCCGTTGAAATCAAAGCCGAATACATCTTTGCCTTCGATGGTGAAACCCCCAACCATATTGGCGGTGGGCAAACCGTATTCATACCGCACCCGTTGCAAGTTCGATATATCTCGCACATTGCCCTCCGCCCGCTGCAGCACAATCAGGGCGGGTTCACTTTCCTCGATGATTTGGTTGGTGATGGGTGGTGCTGGGGTGGAGCGCCGACCGGTCTGCTTGTTGGACCACATTTCCACTTTGAAGTCGTTGGCTAATACGTAGTCGAATTCGACCTTGACAATCGACAGTGGATCAGGACCGACGTAAGCCGGACTCTTGAAATCGTAGTTCAAGACAATGCGCTCGTCGCCATCGGCGGCCGTGAAGCCTTCTTTGGGAAACCCGCCAAAAATGACCGGCCACTCGAGCCCCTCGCGCACCACTTGCTGGAGCGTGAAGACCGTCTCTAGCTCTGTATCGAAATTGCGGGCGGTGATGCGAATGTCGTGACTGAAAAGGGCGGCTCCTCCGATCCCGTCTGCTGGTGAATCGTCGCTCAGCACCATGGCGATGGCGGTGACTGGTGTTGAAGACTGGCCGGCCGTTAGGCTGCCGGCGATCAGATCGCCGCTGAATACGTCCAAGCCAGTATTGGCGTTGCGGGCGTCCACCAAGCTGCCGCCGAGGGTGATGAAGTCGCCCACTTGCACGGTCGCCCGTCCGCCAATGAGACTGGTGGAATTGGAGACTCTAGCAGGCTGTGGGGTAACGCCCGTAGCCGGATCACTTATGCGCGAGGCAATGATAGTGGCCTGGTATTTATCTGCTGCGAAGTCCATCTGTAGCCCATTAAAACGAGGCTTGGAAAATGTCATGGGGGTGAGGGTGGTGCGGATCTCATTGCCAACTGTGATCGCATAGGAAAACTGGCCCTCGGAATCGCTACTCACCGTGAGATTGTTGAACCAGTCGTTGAAGCGGCCATCCTTAAAGATGCTGCTGCCCAGGGCCTGGGGCTGATCCTGGTGCCAGTCGTACACCAGCCATCCGCGCGTGACGTAATGGCCGTAGATATCGTAGAAGTAATTACCTTCGAGGGCGGTATTGACATAGCGCTGGTAGGGCTGACGCGCGTAGTTGGAATATTCCCACTGACGCCACTGGTATTCGTTGTACAGTTCCTGCGGCACGTACCATTTGCGCACCGACGGGTCGAGCGCTCCGAATAGGACCCCCGGGCCACGGGGTTCAAAGCTCACCTCGCCGCCGCGCTGGGTTCCGAGGCGAGAGCCGTAGTCCTGGGCCTCCGAGCCGCCAACACCGATCAAAAGCGACAACAGCAGGAAGAATCCCCCCAGCTCATTTCGGTTTGCCCATAGGCCCAATGCAGATGCCATGCTCACCTCGTAGGCTTTTAATAGACAACGCCGACAGCACCGAGCCTTCTGTCAGCGCCGGTATCGGCGTTCAGCGTAACGGTGTATATGTAATGCCCCGGAGTCACGAGCCGACCCTCGTCATCGGTGCCCTCCCAAGCAATGGCAAAACGTCCGCTGGTCTGTTTTTCCATTTGCAGAGACCGGATCGATCGGCCGGCCAAATCAAATAGTTCAATCTCCACGAGAACGGGACTAGCTATGTTGGTGATATCGTAGTGAATAGCAGTGCGGTCGTTGATTTGATCCCCATTGGGTGTAAATACGGCTGGCTCAGCGCGCACATTGGTCAATAGATCGTCGCTTATGGGCACCTCTACGGTCAGATTGGTGGGCACAGGAGCGCCAATGCGGGCTAGATCGGGATCTACTAGTGTCTCTCGTCCTAAATCCGCGGCATTGCCCGCGAGTATATTTTGTCCCACTGCGCCGACTTCGGTATTGAATGCTCGAGCCGAGAATACCGTGCCAAAACGCAAAACCGCTGTTGCGAATTCTACTTTGACGAGCGCATTATTTTCGTTTACTGGCGGCAATTGCAAAAGTAGGCCATGGTCTGAGACGGCCAACACTGCAAAGCCGCCGCCTGCTTCGACGGGGAGATCGTCCAATGAGCGCGCTGAAAAATCGGCCGATTCGATCTCGCCATTGGGCCCGTGGACCTCTACCATGCCAATGGACTCCACCTTAAGCGGCGTCTCGATTTCCAATTGGTCAAAACCGGCCGTCGTCTGACCAATCTTCGCCAGGACGGCGTAGGAAAAAACAGTCGCTGCACCGACGTCGGCGTGCCGGGGAAACACTTCTCCGATGAGGGTATCGGCCAGAGCCGGCGTGGACAGATCAAAGCCCAAGGCTCCCAAGCCGGAGGCCGCGTCAAAACCCCGGCTGGCAAACTCAATCATAAATTGAAAATAGCGGCGGGGACTCGGGGAGAGGATCGGCGTTCCCGACTTGGGTATTTCCAAGGCTTGAGTCTCGACTATACCGGCGGCCGAGTACGGGGGAGACCAAGGACTCCAGTTCGTCAGATCATCGCGAATCGGCCCCTTCTCTTTGAGCTTGCCGTACTCGGCTTGCGAAATCTCGAGCTGTGCTCGCAGTTTTAGTGGCAACTGAGTCCAGGCCAAAAGCGCCTCTTCTCCGCTCAGCAAATCGTCCTCTAGCTCGGTCTCGACCAAAGTTCTAAGTTCATCGTCCTCCACGTCTTGAGGGCGCTTCCAGGGCACTTTGACCCGAATTTCTTCCAGATTCGACACGCCCCCTACCGTGCGGCTCACCTCGGTCAGTCCGATACTCTGGACGCCGACTCGGGTAAACTCGACCGGCTCGGGATCCATACCCGTGCGCGTGCGGATTTGTATATCCGAGAGCACGGAGTCACCGATGGTTTCTTGGAGCCAGCGCAAGTGGCCCAGCAAGGCCGGCTCGCCAAAATCGAATACATTGGACAGATAGGTCGCCTGCGGCACAAATCCCTCGGCAAAAACTTGGAACTCGGCAAGCTCGAAGTCGGCTGTCGTAAGCGATTTGAAGCGTATCTGGCGTACGAATTGGGTGGGGATACTGAGATCGACGACCGCTTCCTCGTTCTGGCCTTCGAGGGCGATTGTCGTCCATATCGGCCGATTGTTGAGATAGGATTCGGGCCGACCGTCATTGATAAAAATCTCGTACCCCTTGATAAAATCGTTCTGAAAGGGAAAGTCAGGTGCCGGTAGTTCGGGAGCGGCATTGCGGGGGAAAAATCGGATGCGATTGACGGCGAATAGTGCGTTGAGATCGAATTCTAAGATCAGACCCAGCGCACCGGCACTGGAGGCGCTGGAAGTAGCTCTCACTTCCAACGCTGTTTGACCGTTGGCGTCGATCAATTTTTTATAATCGTTTTTGAAGCTGACTTGGGCACTGGGGATGGGACTGCTGATTGATCCGCCGCGCTCTTTGCTGGTGAGGCCGATGAGAATGTTGTCGGTCGTGTCGACCCTTTGCGGAAAAATCCACCCGGGAAAATCAATGGACTCGAAGTCGATCACTCCACCGGGGGTATTGGTCTGATTGACGGTGGACTCATCCAAGATCGCAGTCGCCGCAATGGTCCCACCCCCTTCTTGCCACGGCAGTGATCCACTGCTGCCAATTAGGACGGTTTCTTCGACAGCGCTCCCGATATTTGCCGCGCCCAGACAAGAAATCACGAGCAGGAGGATTCTCTTTTTCATGTCAGTCCCTTTTCATTGAAACTAACCGAGAACGCGGCCACAAATTCACTGACGGTCGGGAATGTACAGAAAGGGCAACTGCCGCTCAACCGCCTTGTTTTGCGGTAATGCTCCCTTTCCATAAAGGTCTCTGAGGCGCTGGGCCTCCGCGGGATGGTATTTAGACGCGACTTCCAGCACTCGCTCCGCCTTGGGGGCTTGGTCTTGTTGCAAGTACAGATCGATCAACTCGCTATAAGAGCCGTAAAAATTAAAGGCCGAGGGATTGCGGTGGAGGGCGGTTTCGTAGGCTTTTAGGGCCCGGTCGTTTTCCCCGAGTTGGCGGTGGGCCCGAGCTAGGCTGATCCACACCATGACTCTTTGCGGATAGACTCTCAACACCCGTTGAAAAGTGGGGATCGCAGCGCTGGCTTGGCCCTGGGCGGCCTGGACAGATGCCAAATTGTACCACGCCTGCCAGTAGGCCGAATCAAAGTACACGGCCCGCTCGAATGCCGCTTGCGCCCTTTCCAGTTCGCCCTCTTTGGCGTAGGCATTGCCCAGATTGTAGTGGACGGCGGCGTCGCCTTCCATATTCATCGGTGCCAGCCCCACATTGGCGAACACCGTACAAAAGATCACCCCTGCGGCCATGGCGGCAGCAGCCGAGAAACGGTGCTGCCGCAGGGCATCCACAGCGCAGTACCCACCATAAGCGGCGTACACCAATAGCAAGGGAATGACCGGCAGGCGATAGCGTGCCGTTACGAAGAAGGTGATGACGGAAAGGGAGTACAGCACGACAAACAAAAGGGGCAAGGAGAAAGCGCGCTGGCGAATGGCCAGTGCGAGGCCCACCAGCGCCAGCGGACCGACCAGACCGAAGGGAAAGGCAAGGCCCCATTTCCACATAGTCGCGCTCAGGATGGCTGTATAGCGGCGCCAAAAATACAGATCCTGATTGCGGCCAATTTCATCGCCTTGCCAGAAAAGGTGGGTTTTTTTGGCCAGTAGGACCAAATAATCAACGGGTTGGGCGGCTATGTACTCGCGGGCTTTATCCATGTAAAAATCGGATTGCTGTACCAGTCGTTCGGCTTGGGCCTCGACCCTGGCTCGGTCCAATAGTTCGTACCATTCCCACCCCGGACGGATATTTACCGTGCGCTGGTAATCCGGATTGTTGCCAAGGTAGAAATTGATGCCGGCATTGGAAGAGATGAGCACGGCATCGCCGCCGATGGCATAGTTGCGCAGGGTCACTGGGGCGATGGCGACGAGCAAACCCAATAGCAAGGCGCTGGGTAGGAGCAGTTGTTCCTGCAAAGGCCGGTTCTGCTTGCGGATTTCGTAGCAGACGTAGATAGTGGCTCCGAGCGCGAAGCTGAGCACGGTGGCCACCGTCAGAACGGCCAGACCAAACACCAAACCCGCCCCGGCAAAGCGCAAAAAAGAGGGACGACGAAGGGCCCTAAGCAGCAGCGCCAGTCCCGCCATATTGAGAAAGGTACCCAGCGTGGCCGGAAGTATTTCGCCGTCAAAAAAGATCAGCGGGCCATAGAGGGCGGCAGCGCAGGCCGCTGCTGCACCGACCGCGGTATTGAAAAGCTGTCGTCCTAGCGACCAAGTCAGGACGCAGAGCACAGCGCCGCACAGCGCCTGAAGAAAGCGCACCGCGTAAAAAAATAGATCGGGAGAAAGAGCATATAACAGGCCCAACAAGTAGGGATATAGAGGCGGTTGCCAGAAGGCTTCCCGACCCTGTCCCAGCCAGTTTCCCGCTGCTAGGTCCTGGGCGTGCTCTACGTAGGTGAGGCCGTCGACGGGGGGGTGGGCAAACAGAGGACTGGTCTCGATCTGAAAAATGTAGGCCACCCGCATGGCCAAAGCCAGGACGAATACGCCCAGCGGGATGGAGAAAATGCCAAAAGATTCGGCTTGTGTGCGCTTTTTAAACAATTTTAATGCCTTAACGCCGCGCTAAATGAGCGATATAGATGTTTTATCAACATATACGTTTGCTGTGTCCCGATCAGCCATAAGAAAACATTGACTTGCAATCTATAGATGGTTATCTATACTGAATAGCTACAAACCAATCCATAACCATAAGCTTTCTTGCAATTCCACAAGGAGGAATCTATGAGCAAGCTCTTAAAGGGCGTTGTGTCCTTTGCCATCGCGATTGGCTTTACCACATCCGCTGGTGCCCACGATCCGCCGGGCGTGATTTTCGAAATGTGGCAATGGCCTTCTTCGCACTTACCGGTTCTGGATGCCGATTTGTCTGAGTGGGAGGTCGTGCCAGAGGAGTTGTGGATCACTGAACAGGATCTAAACAACCTCTTGATCACCCAAATTGATGTCACTGATACCGAGCCGGATGCGTCTGACTTAGCCGTGCGTTTTACGTTTGGCTGGAACGACGAAACCGAGCGCATCTACTTGGCTTATGATCGCTACGATGACTATTGGAGCCACCAGCGCGACGATATCGAACTGGCCGTCGATGCCGATCATTCGGGCGGGCTCTACTGGAGTTCGGAAGGGCAGAGCGATGAGGAAGCGCAACGTCAGCGCAACCGCCACGCCCAGATTTCCCACTTCTTCTTCCACAGCAAAACGGAAGAGGTTGGAGTACCTTGGAACTGGCATTGGATGACCCAAGCCGATTGGTATCGGGGGGAACCTTATTCCGATGGTGCCTATAAGTGGACCGAGCCCGAACTGGGCCAGGAATACAACTGGCAAATCGAGCTGTGGCACGTGTGGTGGGACGATTTCAACTGGCAAGATCCCGAAGGCAGTATCATCCACGATCTGCAAGAAGGGGAGATCATCGGCTTGGCAGCCCGCCACAAGGACGGGGACGTGGGCCTGTGCTGCGGCCATGACGAGACCGGCGAAGTCTTCTCCGACTGGGCCCTCAACTTCAATGAATCTTCTGAAAACGCCGACTTCCTACCGGACTGGATTCTCTTGCCGGTCAACGAGGAACTGCTAGCGACGGCCGTCGAAGACGATACTTGGGGCCATATCAAGGCATCTTTCAGTCGGTAAAAGCTCCAATCATTTAATTTTTCACTACAAACTCTCCCGTTGGCTTTTGGCTACAGCGGGAGAGTTTGTAGTATTGGTCCCAGTTGGATGCCGGCCCAACTCATAAGCGAGAGGTGAATGGGTTGACCGAGTGGCAGCAGGCCGAATACGAAGGCCAAGGATATCTCCTCGTCGAAGATGCCCTGAGTGCAGATGAGCTCGACCGCGTCCGACGCGCTTTTGCTGAGGCCGCGCAGGTAGGCGCTCTGGAAGATCTGCCCAATCAAGACGACTGTTTCATCCACCTAGCAGAACATCCGAATCTGTTCCCAATAATCCATCGGATCTTGTCCGACGATGTGTCTCTGCGCTCCCTGGCCGCGATCTCCGTCGAGCCTGGAGCAGCCGGCAGGGGTTGGCATCGGAAGGTCGCCAGCATGCTCGGGGTCCACCACGCCGCCTCCAACCTGTGCCTCCAGCTATTCGTGTGCCTAGACGATACCCCACCCGACGGTGGCTGTCTGACCGTGGTTCCGGCGAGCCACCGTTTCAAAGCTGAAGTCCCGTTTCCCGATATCACCTACATAGAAGAGATGCCCCACCACCTGCCGCTGCGCCTAAAGGCGGGATCGGCCGCAGTGCTGCACGGCAATCTCTGGCAGGCGCGCACGGCCAACCGCGCTGATGCAGCGCTGCGATTGCTCGAATACACCTACGTCCATAGCTGGATGCGACAGGCCTTGCCAGAGCTATCGCCGCAGGCGCTGGAGACGATCGCTGCCAGAGATAACCTCGCCCACCTTTTCGGCGTTGCCGCCGCGCCCAGTTATTGGACGGGCAAGGTTAAGGGCTATCCGAGCTCGGATGGCCTTCCGCAGAGACACTACTCGCCGTTGAGCAGCGTCGGCAAGGGTACCGAGCCAAATTATTAAACCGCCAAACTTTATGAAAAACTGGGCCCCGATATGACACCTGAACAAGCTAGGCAACAGTATAACTCACAGGGATTTGTCGTTATCCGCGGGGCGTTGTCGGGTGCCGAGGTGGAGCGGGTACTCAATGCCTTCGACCAGGCGGCGAAGAATGACTCGCTTTACGACCTGCTCCAGCAGGACGAGGTGTTCGTCGATATGGTGGATCATCCCGCCATCTTCCCCGTCGTGCGAGCGGTTATAGGAGAGGATGTGCAACTGCGCTATGCCCATGGGGGCATCAGGGAAGCCAACACCGATTCAGGCGGCGGCTGGCACTGCGATCTTTGCGACATAAAGGGCGTGTATTTGCCGGACTCGCTGATCATGACCAAAATTTTCACCTATCTAGTGGACGTCCCCGAAAACGGTGCCACCTTCGCCATCGTTCCCGGCAGTCATCGCTTTGAGATGGGACATCCCCTGCCCGACATTGAGGATCACGAGGATATGCCACATCACGCCAAGCTAACGGCTAAAGCTGGCGACGCGGTGCTCTTCAATGGCTACTGCTGGCACGCCCGCTTTCACAACCGCAGTAACAGCGACCGCAAGGTACTCGAGTACTCGTACGTCCGCTCGTGGATGAAGACGCAGTACGACTACCGGGATTTGCCCGCGTCCATTCAGCAGCGGATTACCCAATCCCACAATCGGCGCCAGCTCTTCGGCGTCCCAGAGCCTGGAGTGAGTGATTGGGAGCGACGACTTGAAGGCGGTGAACCCTATCGCCCAATCGAAGTCGGCATTTGAATAACGTCTCACATGTAGGTTATGACATTGCCGCTCCCGCCCAGCAACGTATCGATGATGGCCCAGAAGGCGGCGACGGAGACTTCGCCTAAGATCAAGCCCAAGAAAAAGGGCTTTAAAATGCGGTAGAGTTTGGGGCCGCCAAAGTGCAGAATCGTCAATTTGCACAGATAGGCGAGCATGGCGGCAAACCATATCTCGCTGGTGAGCCAGCCAATGGCCAAAGGAAAACCCAAAGGATGGAACGGCCACCAGTACCAGCGCTTCTGGGCGACCATCAGAAAAGCCTCAAAGGCGGCACCACCGCCGGTGAATACCCAACCGCGCACATCCACCTCCCGGGGATTGTGCACCAGCGATAACCACAGGTCCCAGTTGCCGCCAAAGCCGGCATAGGATCCTAGGTTGATGCCGCCATAGGTGTACCCTAGATGCAAATTCATCATCGTCCCGCCGATCATACTGCACACCAGAGCCAGTAGCAGGGCCAGCAAAAGGCGCCTCTTCGAGCCGCGGATCGATTCGGCCAGCTTGAGTGCGTTGGCGCAGGCGAGCATGGGGAAGAGGCGCATTTCCGCCTGCCATACCATAGTGAAGCACAGGGCTACCATGCCTTTGGCACCCAGAATCGAAGTGCCTAGTCCCGAGATGATGAAATAAGGTGCCACTAGCGGGGGCCGAGCCGTGGGCACGCCACCGGCCGAGACGACCCGGGTGATGAGAATGTAGTAGATCAGGCAAATAAAGAGAAAAACGGGAATGACGACGGGGGGAAGCCCCGAGCGCCACAGCCAGAAACAGACAAAGAGCAAACTGGCGATCAGGCCAAAAAAAGCCAGGCGGTAGGATATCAGCTCCTCGCTGTCGTCGACGCCACTAGCCGGCCGCCAAGCCGTGGCTACCACATCCCGCAAGTGGTGCCTGGCCGTCCACAATCCAAAAAGTACAAAGACTATGCTAGCGCCCACGGCCTGATGAGTCAGATCTGCCAACTGGGAGTACTCGTACTGACTCAACTGCTCGGTGCTGTGAATGCCCAAGGTGCGGAAGAGTCCGTCTTGGAGCTTGCCTATTAAAAAGAAGAACCAAATGCTAAGGGAAATATTCAGATCGACCAGATAGAAAAACCCGAGCCAGGCGTAACTAAGCGCCAAGCCTTCTCCCCAAGTGTTGATATCGCGAAACCAGTGAATCCAGGCGATGTAAAAGGGAAATTCGGGCACGACCGGCAGGTAGTGGTTTAACCCCGAAAAACTGAATAGAATGAAAGGCACGGCAAAGCCAAGCCACATTAGTTTATTTAAAAAAAAGGGTGCCACCTGCCCCGGACTCGTGCCTTCGATCATCTGCAGGGGCAACTGCGTCATAGGATAACTGAGACGCTCGTGGACCGACCACTGACGATGTAGAATAGTGGCCATGCATATCATCATAAAGCTCAAGCACAAAAAGAACGCAAACCAGTGCGACAGGGGTTCGATCCACGCGGCCCAGGGAATGGATTGGCCACTTGGCAATCCCTCGTAGAGTGCAAAAATGGCCTGTTCATCTTGGGGGACCATCCAGTCGGGGATATAAGGCAGATAAACTTCGGCGAAATTGTTCTCCGGCGAGGCCATGTAGTAGGGGCCAGAAATCATGCCGATCAGATAGTTAAGGAAGTTGTAGGTCGGCAGGGTTACCGCCATCAGCAGCATGGAGTAAACGAGGATGAGGTCGGCTCGGCCCAAGGCAAACTGACGCTTAATCAGCCCGAGGACGACATTGACGAAGAGGGTGAGGACAAAAAAGAAAAAGATGGCCCCGGGCGACGAACTGTTGATACCCATGGAGGAGGCCTGAAGCATAAAGACAACAAAGGGCGCGCAGAGGCTGACTATCAGTGAGAAGATGGCTCCGACGACGATGCCTTTGAAGGTGAACGGGGATTTAGCGGGTTCGGGTCGCATGGGTGAGGTTGGGCAATATTCAGCGCTGGACGTACTTGTAGGCAGCGGCTGCATTCTGCCAAAAGTATTGCTGTGCCGCTAATGTCCCCTTGGACTTGAAATAAGCGCCGACAATGGCCTGCACGGTGGCGTGGTCGCTCGATATTTCACACACCGGCCAGTTGGAGCCGTATATGAGCCGGTCCTCGCCGAACGCGTCCCACAACACTTCTAGCGTGGGCAGATAAAATTCGAGGTCGGCCGGGGCTGGCTGCACCTGACTGTACTCTACTAGGCCGGAAACCTTGCAAAAAATCTGCGGCCAGGCCGCGGCTGTGCGCACGTATTCGACCCAGTCGGGATCAGGCGCTTGGCCGTCTATCTTTGGCTGGCCGCAGTGGTTGAGTACCCAGCGCAGATCGGGCACTTGGCGCGCCACCAACCATAGCGATTCGGCCTGCTGGGGGGACACGCTGATATCCACTTGTAGGTCGTGGTCGGCCATTGTCTTGGCGCGCTCCATGGCACTGCCGTCGTCTGCGACAAATTCAGGGCCAGCGCGAATACCTCTATACAGCGGGTCGGCGGCAAAACGCTTGATGTGGGTACCGAAGCTGGGTCCGGAATCGACGTGTCCGACGACTCCAACGATCCAAGAGTCGTTGGCAGCTAGGTCGAGAAGCCACTGATTATCTTCGAGCCAGACACTAGCCGCCGTCACTACGGTGCCGCTGACGCCGGTGGGTTCGGCCACTGCTCTGTGGTGCTCTGGCAGTACGGTCCGGTAAATGGGTCCGTCCTCTTTATTGGGCCAAGGCACTCCCTGCGGGCGATGGGGATCGTAGAAATGGGTGTGAGCGTCGATGATCACTAATAGTCTCCCAACGCCAGCTGATTGTCGATTCGATAGAACAGAGCTATTTTTCGATTTGCCAAGGAGGAGCTGAACTCATGAAAGATGGAAAACTGCACGGAAAGAAGATCGAGTATTACGAAAGCGGGAAAATACGCAAAGAAGGCACATACGACAACGGCCATGAGGACGGACCATGGGTCGTCTGTTACGCCGATGGCGGGATAGAATACAAAGGGGAATACAAGAACGGGAAAAAACACGGTAAATGGGTCGGATATTTCGCTAGCGGTGAGCTGCGCTACGAGGGCCGCTTTGAGGATGATAAAAGCGAGGGAAGATGGGTTGAGTATTACAGAGATGGAAAAGTAAAGGAAGAGATAAACTATAAAAATGGGCTGTTTGACGGGAAGTGGACTTATGTGGACGAGAACGGACAACTAAGAGGGGAAGGCACTTTTGCCATGGGAAGCGGGAAGTGGATCGAATTTGACCCAACCGGGAAAAAGATCCAGGAGAGACTCTATAGAAACGGAGCGTATATCAAGGCCGTATCTGCATAGGTGAGCCCCACAGAAAAACCGTATGAGGAAATTCATCATGTCACAGCCTCCCATTTTCGCTCCCGACAACAAGGAAGACATACTCGCTTTTTTTCAGCAGTATAAGTACGTCGTAGTCGCCGACGCCCTACCTGTTGGCGACATCTGGACCCTCAACGCCTTTGTCGATCGCTCTAAAGGGGAAATCCCCCGCGAATGGGGCCCCGACCGCTTGGGCGTTTTTTCGCATGGGCAGATCTTGGTTCACCATCCCGAGTTAGACCGCTTTATTCAGCCAGCGGTCTCCTATGATATAGTGCGGAGCATCATGGCGCCCCAACCTCGCTTTGCCCAATTCGATTTCCGCGACGTGCCCGCTGGCAAAGGAGATGGAGAGATGCGCTTCCATCGCGACCGGCCCTACCAACCCACCACCGAGACCGAGCCTGAGCGTCCCTATGAATGCACCTATGTCTGCGCCATCCACTACTTGAGCGACGTGGAGGCCAGCGATCCCTGTTTTTGCGTCGTGCCCAACAGTGGTCCTTACGAGACTTTGGAGGAGGCCCGCGCTCAATTGGGGTCGGATTATGAAGAAGTGCCTATCCGGGGTCCGGCCGGCACCTTGGTCCTGTACGACATTGCCATTTTTCACACCCGCCTGCCCGGACAACGCGCCCGCGCCCGACGCACCTTGCACCACTACTACAGCCGCGCCGCCAGCCAGCCCCTGACCAATTGGGTGCTCCTCCCCCAGCGCTTGGCCGAACATCCCGACCCCGAGCAACGCACCTTTTACAGTCAGTGGTCCGCGGCTACCCAAGCCTACGCCGAGGCTGGTTTTTCCTCGGAGTACTACGAGGAACACGTGCTGGAGAAACTCACCTAGATAGACGCAAAATCCCATCGCTAAAGCACGCCTTCACGCAACTGTGGAGAATTGATTGTGGACCCACTAGCTTTCGACGAATCGCAGCACCGCGCCGCACTCGACCACTTGCAGGATCACGGCTATGCGATCCTGCCCGGAGTGCTGGACGGGGAGTGCCTCGCAACGCTGCGGAATCAAGTCGATGCTGCTTTGGCCGCCGAACGCGCTGCGCCCTTCGATCCTGGGGATGGAATCCCAATGCCGGACGACGAAGCCATCGAAGCTTTTCTGGCGGCCAACTACGCGGTCAGCTCCGAGGAACAGGCCCGCCTCATGCGGCGCATTCGCCATACGCGGGCTGTCCAACTCGACACTCCTTGGCCGGTTGAGCCGGACCAAGTGCAAAAGCTCTTCCTGCACTTGCCGACCTTGTTCGACGGCGAGCGCTCGCAGCGGCTGTGGAATCTGCTGGACAAGTGCGAGGCAGCACCGGCCTTAGTTGAACATCTCGCGATCCTAAGTCTGACGCGGGCGGTCTTGGGAGCCGACTGCGTGTTGTCCGATTGCAGCGCCACCAGCATCGGCCCTGGCACTGACGACGGCGGAGCTTGGCACGTCGATGTGCCGCTGGGCCAGCTCCCCGAGCCGTTGCCCGACTTTCCCCTGACGACTCAAAACGCGTGGATGCTCGACGATTTCACGCCCGACAACGGGGCCACTCGCGTGGTGCCGGGCAGTCACCGCTGGCGGCGCAAACCGCCTTGGGGAGGTGGTCCCTTGGCAGACGAGGTCGCTCTCACTGGACCGGCCGGTTCGGTGGCACTGTGGTTGTCCAACACGTGGCATCGCTCCGGTCCCAATCGGACTCAAGCCCCGCGCCGCGCCGTGTTGTGCTACTACTGCCGCTCGTGGGTCAAGCCCTTCAACGACTTCCACAACAGCATTGCGCCACACAAGGCGCGCGCTCTGTCGCCTACCGTGCGCTACCTGATTGGTTACGGTGCCCACGGACTCGTGCGCGGCTGAAGCCCTTTTCCACAGGAGCGAACTGTGCAAATACAAGATCTATTCATCTCCGGCCAAGAAGGCTACCACACCTATCGCATCCCCGCTTTAGCCGTAGCGCCGGACGACGCAGTGCTGGCCTTTTGCGAAGCGCGCCGCCACACTGGCCGCGACGACGATCAAATCGACATTTTCCTGCGCCGCAGCATTGACGGCGGGCGCACTTGGGAACCTCGCCAATGGATCGTCGCCGACGGCGAGCGCACCTGCGGCAATCCCTGCCCTGTAGTTGATCGCGACCGCAGCACCGTGTTGCTGCCCTTTTGCAAAGACAACCAGGAGGTCTTTGTCAGCCGCAGCACCGACAGTGGACGCACCTGGACCGACCCCGTGGAAATTACCGCCCAAGTGAAGGCTTCTTCGTGGACCTATCTCGGTACCGGACCTGGACACGGCATTCAACTGCAAAGCGGTCGCTTGCTCGTGCCTTCTTGGGTCGATGAAAGTCCCGGCCCGGCCACGTGGCGTCAGCCTCCACCCACTTGGGGTCAAGTGCAATCCTCCATCGCTTTTTACAGCGACGACGGTGGCCACACTTGGCAGGTTGGAGCCAAGTTGACTCACGATGCGTCAGACGAATGCGAGGCGGTGGAAATGGTCGATGGCTCTCTGTACATGACGCTGCGCAGTCGCAACGAACGCCGCTGCCGGGGCTGGTCGCGCAGCGGCGATGGCGGCGCAACTTGGTCTGCGGTTGCCTACGAGCCGGCCTTGCCCGAACCTTCTTGCCAGGGCAGCATTGTGCGTCTCGACGACGGGCGCATTCTCACGGCGCATCCCAGCAAGCCCGACGAGCGCGCCGAGTTGACCTTGCGGTTGAGTGAGGACCAAGGGCACAGTTGGCCTGTAGCGCGAGTGCTCGAGCCGGGTGCGGCGGCGTACTCCGATTTGGCGGTGGCTCCCGACGGGCAGGTTTTGTGTCTATACGAGGCCGAGCGCTCCGGCTGTTTGCGCTTAGCTCGCTTTGCGCCGACGTGGTTGAGGGGAGGTCTTAATGAAATCGGAAATTGAGTTACAAAAGCGCGTTCCAATGTACACCAAAAACAGCGCAGTGTCATAGAAATGAAACACGTCATCATTGTAGGAGGAGGTTTTGCCGGTTTGAATGCGGCCAAGAAGCTCGGCGGCGCTCCTGATGTCCGCGTTACACTTGTCGATCGACAGAACTATCATTTGTTCCAACCTCTGCTCTATCAGGTGGCAATGGCTGGTTTGTCGCCGGCCGATATTGCCGCACCCATCCGCAGTCTACTCGCGCGCTACGAGAACGTCTCCGTGCTGCAGGGCAAGATCGAGAGTGTCGATTTGCAGGCCCAGACCGTCTCGGCGGATTTTGGTCAGCTCGAATTCGACTATTTGCTGCTTTGCTGTGGGGCGATTCCGACTTACTTCGGTCATGCGAACTGGGAAGAGTACGCCCCTAGCCTGAAAACTGTGCCGCAAGCAACCGAGATTCGCCGTCGCCTACTCAGTTCTTTCGAAGCGGCGGAACGGGTTGGCGATTCCGCAAGACGCCGACAGTTGTTGACGTTTGTCGTCATCGGTGGCGGGCCTACCGGAGTTGAGTTGGCGGGCGCTATCGGCGAAATGAGTCGTTTCACGCTCGCCAGGGACTTTCGCAAGATCGACACCAAACTCACGCGGGTCATTCTCATTGAATCCGGCCCGCGAATCCTCCCATCGTTCAGCGAGAAACAGGCGAGCCGCGCAACGCGAGATTTGGAAAAGCTCGGTGTGCAAGTCTGGCCGAACAGTCTTGTGACCAGAATTGACGAGGACGGCGTTGAAGTGGGTGCGAAGCGAATCTACTCTTCAACCATACTCTGGGCAGCCGGAGTACGCGGAGTTGAATTCGCCCGGCGCGATGATTTGGAGGTAGATGAGCAGGGACGCGCAGTCGTCGACAAAGATCTGAGCATTGACGGATACCCAAACGCGTTTGTCGCCGGCGACCAGGCAAGCTTCACCCACCAGACCGGCAAGCCGCTTCCGGGCACAGCACCAGTGGCAATGCAACAGGGTCGTTTTGTGGCTAGGACGATCCTCCGCGACCTTGCAGGCAAACCGCGCGAAGCCTTTCGCTTTGTCGACAGGGGCCAGATGGCGACAATCGGTCGCAGCCGCGCCATTGTCGAAATCGGCAAGCTGCGATTCTCCGGTTGGTTTGCGTGGCTCACCTGGTTGGTGGTGCACATCTACTTTCTCGTCGGCTTCAAGAACCGGCTATTCGTCGTGCTGAATTGGGCTTGGTCCTATGTGACGTTTCGACGCGGTGCCCGATTGATCGTCGAGCGCGAGTGGAGATTCAGTAAGATCGACGCCAACGACCAGACGCCATCAAAAAAATAAAAAGGCGCTATTTTCAGGAGGCCGTGGCCTTGGCTTGGGAACGGTCAGTACATCACTGGAATTTCATTGCCCACTGTGCCGGTAAACGCGTCAATGACCAGCCACAGACCTCCGGTGGCGAATTGACCGGCGATCAGGCCGAGGAAAAAGGGGCGGATTTTGTGGTATAGACCAACGCCGCCGTAGCGCAGGATGACGAGTTTGATCAGCCAAGCCAAAAAGACGGAGAACCAGATGTAGCGCATGGTCCACCCGGCGCTGACGGCAAAGCCCAGCGGGTGGAAGGGCCACCACATCAGGCGCTGGCGGGCGATCATGAGGAGGGCCATAACTAGGCCGCCGCTCAAGGTCCAGAGCCAGCCGTCGACGCTGACTCCGGAGGGCTCATTCAATTTGCGCAGGGCGAATTTAGAGGGATAGCCCGGGAAGCTCTGGCCGAAGAACTGGTTGTGGAGATTGACCCCGCCATAGTCATAGGCCAGGTGGAGGGTGTAGTAGATGGAGACGGCTAGAGTGATGAACATGGCCCCGGCAATGCCCCACAAGAGCCGGCGCCGGTTGCCCGTGGTCTCGCTGGTCAGGCGCAGGCTGTTGGACAGGGGCGCCATCATAAAGACCAGCAATTCGCCGACCCAGATGAGGGAGTAGGCCGCGGCCACCATGCCCTTGGCCCCCAAGGCCGGGACGCCTACCCCGGAAACCACGAAACCGAGGGGCACCATGGCCGGGCTCAATGTGGGGATGCCGGCCTCGACAATGGCGCGCGTCAGGCCGATGAAGATGACGAGGGCCGAAAAGACGAACAGCGGCGCGACCCAGGCGGGAATGCCGCTTTGCCACAGCCAGAGGGTCATGCCCGCGGTGCCGATGAGAAGCCCCAACAGGGCGCTGCGGTAGGACATGATCTCATCGGCATCGTCGCCCGAGGCCTTCTTGGACACGGCTTGGCGCCACACCTCGGCTAGGTGATGCCGTCCCACCCACAGGCCCGCCCCTACCATTACAATCAGAGCTCCCATCATCTGGTGGCCGGTCACTGGAGTGCTCCAAGGGCCGAGGGTGGCCTGTAGAGTGTCGATGCCCAACAGGCCGAGGACGTGTTGTTGCAGCGTATAGACCAGAAGGAAGAACCACAGGCTGAGCGAGAGGGTGGAATTGATGAGGAAGGAGAAGCCCAGCATGAGGAAATTGAGGTTGACCGGCAGATTGGCGCCGAAGAAGGACACGCTGGTCTTCAGACTGATCTGGGCCACGGAGGGGAAATAGTGGTGCAGGGCATTGAGGCTGCCGACTAGGAAAGGGATGGCAAAGCCGATCCACATGAGCCTGTTTTTAAAAAAGGGCTTGAGCAGGGAGGATCGGCCCTCGTCCTCGATCATGGCTAGGGCCACCTGGGCCAAGGGATAGGCTAGGCGCTCGTGTTCGACCCACTGGCGGCGCAGGATCACGGCAATGGAGATGAGGGTGAGGTACAAGGCGGCGTAGAACAGCAGCCAGTAGCCGAGGGGGGGCAACCAGTTGGCCCAGGGGATGGCTGTGGTGCCGATACTGCCTTCGTAGAAACCGCGCACGGCCTCGGGGTCGCCCATCAGCATCCATTCGGTGAGATGGGGATGGACGACTTCGGCCCATTTGTTCTCGGCCGAGGCATAGTAGTAGGTCCCGGTAATCATGGGCAGGAGCATGCCGGTTACGCCCCGGGAGGGGATGGCCGCGGCGACCATCATCATAATGGCGATGGTGACCAGTTCGCCCCATTGCAGACCCCATTGCCGCTTGGGCAGGGCCAGCACCACGTGGACGGTGATCAGAAGAAAAAAAAGCAGACAGTACGCCGCTGGGGTCGACGAGGAAAAGCCCATGGGCGTGCCCTTGACCAGCATGGTGGTATGGGGCACGCCGAGGGCAATGGCAACGCACAGCAGGGCACCGAGAAACAGGCCGCGGAAAGTGATGTGGGCGTTGGGGCGTTCCCGGGCTCGGGGCGCGGCGCGTTCGGCGAGACGGGCCCGCAGACTGGCGGGGATTTTTCTTTTCAAGCCGGATGCCTAATTGCAGTCGCTCGATGGGCTGAGTGCGGGGATTTTGTGGAGGCCAAGCCCTGGCCTATCTTTGTCCCAACCTATGTTTTCCAGCCGAAGTTTGTCAATGTCTTGTTGGGTCCGATGGACCACTTAGAAAAGGGAGGGCGGAAGTGAACGGCGTGAGGGAATCTGCAAAAATCCCGAGACAGAAAAAGCCCTTTGATCGCATTCTAGGGCACCAGTACACCGTCTTCGACGGGCTAGCTGGGATGCAGGTGGAAGACATCTACCAAGATCAGCGTGGCCTGCTGTGGATCGCCACAGCCGACGGCGGCGTGAGCCGGTTCGACGGAACGCACTTCGATACCTTTGGCCTGTCGGATGGGCTTCCCAGTCTCACGGTATCGACCATCGCCGAGGACGCAGACGGGCGACTGCTCTTTGGTACGCTCGGCGGCGGACTGGCGGCCTATGACGAGCGCGGTTTTCAGGTGTACACCACCGAGCACAGGCTACCCTCCAACGACATAGTGAGCCTGCAACCGCAGGCCGATGGTTCAATACGGGTGCTGACCGATGGAGGGATAGGCTGGTTTGCCGAGGGGCGATGCGTAGAGCGCGTGACAGAAATTGCGGGTCAGCCGCTAGGGTGGGTGTACGACATGGCCACTGACACAACGGGTACGACGTGGCTGGCGACGCAGCAACGGGGGACCATCAGCCTGGACGGTCGGCGCATGAGTGCGGAGAATGGCGCAATGCAGTGGCCGTGGAAGTTTGCCCAAGACGCCTCTGGTCCTCTGTGGATCGCCTTTCGCTACGTTGGCACCAAAGTCGTTATAGGCCGCTACGATCCAGACAGTCAACGGCTCGACCTGATCGAGGCAGACGCAGCTATCGAAGGGACGGAGGCCGTAAATCACGGTACTCGCCATGTGCGCTTGGACGATAAAGGCCGGTTGTGGATGGCTCGCCAGGGCGTGCTAGTGTACGACGGGAAGGAATGGCATCCTTTTTCCGCTGGCTTGCCGGATGTTCACTTTTCGGATGCGCGGCTGACCTATGCGGACCGCGAAGGAAATATCTGGGTGGGATTGTGGGGCGGCGGACTGATTTTTTGTGATCCGGTTAGTGTTCAGTTATACACCGGAGCGGATGGCCTGCCCGACAGCGGGGTCCACCAGCTCAGCGAAGACCATCAAGGCCGGGTCTGGATCGGCACGATGGGGGGGCTAGCTTGTCTTGAAGACGGCCGGATTCGCTCAGTGGAGACCGGGCACAAGGTCACGGCGTTGGCGATAGACCGCCAAGGACAGATCTGGCGCGAGAGCCCCGAGGGGTCTGTCCGTCAATGGCATTCTGGCTCTGACGGCCGACCCTCAACAAGGGTGTCTGTGGATTGGGACTAGCGGCGGAGGCGTGCTGAAGTACGATGGCCGGGGGTTTCAGAGCATCCGTTTGGGCAAATCCACCTTGGAGAATATCGTCGAGGCCATCCTGCGCGATAGTCGGGGCCGGCTGTGGTTCGGGACGAGGGCGGGGCTGATTGCGTATCAACCTGGCAATACGCCCCCGGGTATCGTGATTCGCCAAGTTGTGGCGGGGCGTCTGTTGGAGATGCCCCAAGCCGTGTCCTGTCCAGATAGCACCCCTGAGATTCAGTTCCACTTCCAGGGCCTTAGCTTCCGAAGCGGGGCCGAGCAGATGCGCTACAGCCATCGGCTCGTCAGCCACAGCCCGGCAGAAGAGTGGAGTGCGTTCACGTCTTCCAACAGAGTGTCGTACAACGGCGTACCGGTCGGCCAGTTCCGCTTTGAGGTACGGGTTTTAGATCGGGATGGCCTCATGTCGGAAGTCGCTAGCCTCGATGTACAGGTGTTTGCCGACGAGAAGAGCGTGCGCCTTCAGCGCTTAGAACACATGCTGCGGGATGCGGATCAGGACTTTCTCTATCAGAGCCAAGCCATGACCCAGCTCTTAGAGAGGATCGAGCAGATGGCCGATACTGATATGACGATGCTGGTGCTAGGCGAGACCGGCGTGGGCAAGGGCGTGCTCGCCCAGAGGATCCACAACCTGAGCCGACGCCGAGGGCAGCCCTTTGTCGCGCTCAATTGCGGCTCCCTGCCCGCCGGGCTGATTGAGAGCGAGTTGTTCGGCCACGAGCGAGGGGCTTTTACTGGTGCCGTGAAGCGGCATATCGGCTGTTTTGAACGGGCTAACTACGGCACCTTGTTCCTCGATGAAATCGGCGATCTGTCGTTAGAAGTCCAACAGGCACTGCTCCGCATTCTGGAGAATCGCTACCTGACGCGCGTCGGCGGCGAGCAGTCGATCCCGGTGGATGTGCGGGTGATTGCGGCGACCAACAAGGATCTGAAAGAGGCCATCCGGGCGGGGACGTTCCGGGAAGATCTGTTCTACCGCTTGAGCGCGTGGCCGGTGAAGCTGCCGCCGCTGCGGGAGCGTCGAGAGGATATCCCGCTCTTGACGGCGCATTTTGCGCGTCGGTATGCCCAAAATTTGCAGCGATCGGTGCCAGCGTTGGGCGACGGAGTGGTGAAGCATTTGCAGGCGTATGCGTGGCCGGGAAATGTGCGCGAGTTGGAGCATCTGATCTGGCGGGCGGTGGTGCTATGCCAAGGGGAGGCCATTCAGATGGAGGATGTGCCGCTGGCTGCTGAAGACGAAGCCACGGAGAAGCCTCTTGAGCCGCCGCCCGCGCCAGTTGAAGCCGAATTCAAAGACGAGAAACAGCAAATCGCGGAGGCGCTACAAGCGACCAACTGGATGGTTTATGGCGAGCGGGGTGCGGCGCGCTTGTTGGGCATGAACCCGGAGAAGCTGCGCTACCGCATGCAGAAGTACGGGTTGCGCCGACCGAAGAGGTAGTACGCAACACTCCCGAGTATAGAGACGCGCCGGCCAACACGGAAAGTCGTGGAGAATCCACGGAAAATCGTGGAAAGCCCACGGAAAATCGTGGAAAGTCTTGCACTACGGCTGAGGCCGCGCAGCGCAGAAAAATTCGTCTCATACGTTAAGTGTCATTCCTTCAATTCTTTAGGGTGTTCCTAAAGAATTTTTTTGTGCGGGGTCTCTTGGGGTGGCACGAAATATGCTCATACCTAATTGATCCTTCACATCCTCCAGTACATAGAGCCGCGCTGGGAACCGGCTACTACACCACCCACCGACTTTGGAGGTGAACTATGCGCTGCATGCTCTTTGCAATTCTACTGTTGGTCGCTCCGCGCGGCGTAGTTGCCCTAACGTGGGATTTCGACGACGGCATCACTTGGGGCTGGACCGCCCGGGAAGGTTTTCATAGCAATACAAGAAGCGGTTTTGAACTACTACAGAGCGAAGTCATCGATGGGGTCTGGCGCATCGCGCCCGTGCCCGGTCGCAGACCCACCGTTCAATTGTGTTCACCGTTGATCGGGGAGGACTCGGCCCTGTTCGACCGCCTCACCCTACGGCTGCGCCTCATACACCATAGTCCCACCGAAGAACAATTCGCGATGTACTGGTCCAATGCTGTGAGCCGCCCTGACTCTGACACAAAAGGAGTATTTGGTACGGGACGGCAGCAATCCTATCCCCTTGAATGGGAAGAAATCACCATAGACCTACGCGCCTTGGCAGAAGCAGACACAGAATGGGCGATCACCTGGCAGGATACTCTTTTTAATTTTTCTCTAGACATGCTGTTATATCGAGACTCTCAGGATGTGGACAACCACCCAAAGTTTTTAGAAATAGACTGGATCCAGCTTATAGGAGCCGAAGAGTTGGCGCAGGGAGAATTGTCGCCTCGGGATCTCGGTGTGGAGTTGGAGCCGCCCGGCACGCTGTTCGCCGACCCCGACTTTTTCCCGCTCGGAGAGGGCATCGGCACCCCAAACTATCGGCGAGCATCGCAAGGTGCGGTGGGCGACGTAGACGGCGATGGCGATGCGGATCTCGTGGTGGCCTGGAACCGCCTTGTGGACCGCGGCAGAGAACTGGGCTGGACCGTGGCGTCCAACGACGGGCTAGGCGGCTTTGAACCCACCCAAGAAGTCCCCCTTTTAACCACATTTGACTTTCCATTCATGGATCTCTGGGGAAGCGACTTCGACGACGATGGACTCCTAGATCTGGTCGTTGCCGAAAGCGGAATCGTCGAACTGTGGTACAACTGGGGCGACGGCTTTGATCTCACCCTGCAACTGTCCGATGTCTGGCCCATTGGCTTAGCCGATGGCGACGGTGACGGCGATACGGACCTGTTGGTCTGGGAGTACGACGCGTTGTCCCGAAAAGTGATTCTGTGGATTAACGACGGCTACGAGTTTGTCCGCGGTGAGGAATTTGTCCTCGGCAGCGAAGAGCATCTCCTTGCCTACCTACCCGCCGGGCAACCCTTAGGCGAAGCTGCGAGCCTGTTGTGGCACCAGCCGCAGGGGCCTTGGCAACTGACCCGGCCGTGGGCCGCCAGCCAAGAACCACTGCGCTCTTTCGAAGCCGGGGTCAATCCCTATGCCCTGCACTTACTGGCAGATCTCGACGGCAATGGGATGGTGGACCTACTCGGCTCCCCTGAGAGCATAGATAGGTTCGGTGAAACCGACTACTACGGCTTGGCTCTGTGGCGTCTGGACGCTTCCGGCGGGATGGCACGCCATTACTTGCTCGCCTGGAAGGCGTTCATAGCGCACGAAGCCACCGCCAGCGACCTCAACGGCGATGGCGTGCTGGATTTGGCTATGGTCGCTGGCAACTTGACCATCGGTCGTCCAGCTCTATTGGTGTGGCTCGGCCAGCGCAACGGCGCACCCGTCTTCGAAGGCTATTACCCCTTATCCGGCGAGGGCAATCAGGTCCTCGCCAGCGATGTCAACGGCGATGGCGACCTCGATCTGGTCGTGCTGGGAACGAATCCGATAAGTGGTCTCGGCGGCGTCTTCGTCTTGATCAACCAAGGCAGCTCGGCCACCGCCGTAGCGGCCGAGGTGGCCACGCCAACTACCTTTGCTTTAGGTGCCAACTATCCCAATCCGTTCAATCCCGCCACAACCATCCCCTTGACCGTGCCCGCTGGAGCCAAAAACGTGGACTTAACTATCTACAATGTCTTGGGGCAGCCGCTGCGTCGAGTGTGGACGGGTTCTCTGCCTGCCGGCGAGCATCGGCTGACTTGGGATGGCCGGGATGCGCAAGGCCGACCTGTCGCCACTGGGGTCTATGTGTATCGGTTGCAGGTGGACGAGCAGACGCGCACCCGCAAAATGGTTAAACTTGAATAGGCGATAGGGCTTGGAGATGGGGAGCTAACCTCACGACCACAAACTTTGGAGGTATATTATGCGCCGCGTTCTCTTTGCAATGTTGTTGGTGGCTGCTCCACACGGAGTCTCTGATTTAACGTGGGATTTTTCTGCGGGCTGGGCGGCACAGGAGAGTTCCGCAACGACTGCCATGGTGAGTAGCGAAATCGTGACGTCGAGTGCTCGTCTGGACGCAGACAGTACTCAGAGCCAGCCGTCGGTTGTGATCATCACCGGCGAAGTCCAGAATCCTCGCTCGCGAAAAATCACATTTAGATACGAATCGCCGTCGGCGCTGGAAAGCTCCGAGCAGCGCGTTGCACTCGACAGCTTGGATCGCTTCGCCTTCGAACTGCCTGTCGTCCGGGGGACCTTCGTCAGTGGGTATTTCGAAGGCGGGCAGCCAAGATGGGAATGGGTGCAGTGGTTAGGATCGTTCCTTTTCGAGCGCAGATCCCTGGCTCTTTTCGTCGAACCCGGCGATAGTCTGCACGTGGCCGTGGAGGAGGGCTTTTTCGCTTCTTCCTATTCGTTCAGCGGCTCCAACGCGGACAACAGCCGCTTCACTTCTGAGTGGATCCCGCAATTCTACTCCTTACGCCTCGACCGCGACGCATACAAGGGTCTGGGGATCGAGGATTTCAAGGACCTAATGGAACAGTGGCGACGGGATCAGTTCGAGTTCTTGGCCGAGGAGCGCGAGCAATACGCGCTGTCTTCAGGGTGCGTCGACTATGTGACGAACTACGTCAACTACGAGTGGGCCCTTAGGATGGTTGATTACCCGTCGCGTTACCAGTTTGCCAACGGACGAGAGAACAGAGACATCACCCCGGAGTACTACGACTTCCTGCAGGAATTTCCCCTAGTGGACGAAAAGGCCATAGGCATAGGCCATTATCGCTGGTTTCTGGAACGAGCCTTGGACCGTGACCATGACGATGACCATAGCCCCAAGCTGTCTAAGATGTATGATCTATCGGGTTTGGAGTTGTCGGAGGAGACCCACGCGCAACTCGACTCCCTGTACGAAAAAGACGGCCGACAGCCCGTGCTATCGAAAATGGTCGATTTGTCGGCGTTTGGTGTTGCGGAAAGCGCTCAATCGCAACTGGACTCCCTGTACGAAAAAGAGGGCCGATGGCTCAAGCTTTCCGAGCGGTACGATTTGTCGGCGTTTGGCGTTGCGGAAAGCGCTCAATCGCAACTCGACTCCCTGTACGAAAAGTCCGATAGGTCCCTCAACTTCTACTGGTTCAGTGAGGAAGAAAAGCCTAAGGCGGATACGACGGGCGGGGAGTTGGTGCTCCACATACCTTCTGGAGTGCGGTTGGATTCCCTAGCCAAAGAGCCGCCCAAGCTATCGGCGAAGATGGATCTATCGATTTTGAAGCTGTCGGAAGCCGCTCAGGCTCAGCTCGACTCGATGTACGAACATCGTCAACCGCTCGGGCTGTCGGCGAAGATTGATCTATCGGGATTGGGGCTGTCGGAAGCTGCTCAGGCCCAACTCGACTCGATCTATGCCGGAAAAGGACATTGGTTTGGGTCTAGATACAATCTGGCCAAAGAAAAACTCGAAGGGAGAGTGCTCTACTGGTTTTTAGCCGGAGAGTTGATCAATACGCTCAAGCGCGGTAGCAGTGAAGCCTTTGCGTGGGCCCAGCACAAGTGGGAAGAGTTCCAAGAGGTCAACCCGTATCCGGAATACAATGAGGCCGTGCTAGTGGCTCTTGCTGCCGCCCTGAAGCTACAACCCGGAGAACCCGCACCCGACTTCACGCTCGACGACCTCGACGGTCAGCCCGTATCGCTGAGCCAGTTCAAGGGGAAAGTGGTTCTGCTCGATTTCTGGGCGAGTTGGTGCGGGCCGTGTATCAACGACCTACCCTATCTCCGAGAAGTCAAGAAAAAGACGTCTGACTGGCCGGTCGTCTTCCTCAACATATCGCTGGACGCGGATGATGCTGCTTGGCGAGAGGCGATTGATGAACACGAGATCAAAGGCGTCCACGTGCGCGCGGACGGCTGGGGCGCAGAGGTAGCCAAAACCTACCAAGTGATGGGCATCCCTTCGTATTATTTGGTGGACTCACAAGGGCTGATCGTAGAGAATCATGGCCTAAGGGGGGATGCAGACACGACGGTAGCGACGATCGAGGAGAGTTTGTGAGAAGCCGTAGTGAGATGCTCGACAGAATCGTCCCACTCCTACTTGCCTTGGCGCTAGCACACAAAATCCAATAGCACCAATTCTCTGGAAGCGCATTATGCGTGACATTCTCTTGGCGATTTGATGTTGGCGGCCCCACGCGGGGTGTTTTCCTGTGAGGTAATATGATTGATTATCCGCTTCAGAACGGTCTCGTCCAGGCAAGTGCTCCGGTCGAAGTGGGCCAGGACACCGGCCATTTTTGGTTTCCGTCTCTGCACCAAGTCGGCGACGACGCGCTGATCTGCGCCTGCATTCGCTCCGCTGACATCGCGCAGGGGAAGTGGCCAGCCGATCTTTTTGTGAGCTATGATGCTGGTAGTAGCTGGCACCCGGATCAGCGTATCGACTCGTACGGCCATACCTCCGTCCGGGATGCGTCGAGCACGTTGATGATGCCGTACGAGCAATGGCCGCAAGCGCCGGGAGACCGGCAAAATTGCGTTGCTCCGGGCAACGTTCTGACGATGGTCGATGGTGCGCTCGTAGTCGAACCTCGGGACGTGCGGGTCTGCAATTTTCCGCGCCCGCTCGCCGATTATCACGAAGATGTATTGCGGCTTCAGCACAACGGCAACATCTTGCGCCTTGAGGATGGGAACCTGTTGGCGACGATGTACGGAAAGTTCGACGGGGAAGAAGGCTATAACACGTTCGCCGTAGTCAGCGACGACGGCGGCTTTTCGTGGACGTACCGCAGTACTGTCGCTGGCCCGGATGCCGCGCCCGGCGCGCCCGAAGGTCCTAACGAATCCAACACCCTGCGGCTGGACAACGGCGACCTGCTGTGCGTCTATCGCGTCGGCAGTAGGTGGGACTTTCACAAGAGCGTCAGCGCGGATGAAGGCCGGACGTGGTCGCCGTCGGTGCGGATGGAGGGGATGGCCTCGGTGCAGCCAAGGCTAGCTCGGTTGGGCAATGGCGCGATAGTGCTGACCGGTGGCCGTCCGGGTCTGTTCTTTTGGCTCTGCGCCGATGGACAGGGCGAAAAATGGGAGCGGGTAAATCTAGGGGTGCATCACAATCGACTGGTCGAGCCGAATGCGGGTTTTTCAGACGCCTTCTGCAACGCGCAGGCCGGAGAGGACCCCGCCATGAGTACGTCGTACACCGCGCTGATGCCTTGGGGAGCCGATGGGTTGATCGTGGCCTACGACCGCTTGGCCAACGGCTGGGCTGGTGCCCCAGGGCCGAACGGGGACGTCGATCGGGTATTTAGCTTATCAGTAGCAATTTCCATCTAAAAGAAAGGACCGGCCATGCCCCGGCAAACGCCCAATATCATCTACATCCTCGCCGACGACATGGGATACGGCGATATGGGATGCAACAACTCCGGCTGCAAAATTCCCACGCCCCACCTCGACCGCCTCGCTGCCCAGGGGATGCGCTTTACCGACGCCCATGCCTCCTCCAGCGTCTGCTCACCCAGCCGCTACGCCCTGCTTACGGGGCGCTATTGCTGGCGCACTCCGCTCAAGAGCAGCGTCCTGTGGCCCTGGGATCCGCCCTTGATAGAAGCCGATCGCCCCACAGTAGCCAAGCTGCTGCGCCAGCAGGGCTACCGCACCGCCTGCATCGGCAAGTGGCACCTCGGCTGGGAATGGGCGACCAAGGACGGCAAACCAGCCTACGGCGACGAGTCCATCGGCCGCCTCAACCGCGAGCAGCGCCAAGCCCTGGAGCGCAATATTGACTACAGTAAACCCATCGGCGGAGGCCCCCTAGCCTGTGGCTTTGACTCTTACTTTGGCGTCGATGTGCCTAACTTCCCGCCCTACACTTGGTTTGAGCAGGACCGGCTGGCCGCGGCCCCGACCGAGCAAAAACCCGAGGAGATGTTCGGCCTGCCCGGGGCCATGAAGCCGGACTGGAAATTGGAGGACATGGTCCCTGAATTCGTCCGCCGCGCCCGCGCTTACATCGCCGAAGCTGGCTCTGATCCCTTTTTCCTCTACCTGCCGCTGACCTCGCCGCACACGCCGATTGTTCCCAACCAGGACTTCATCGGTCGCAGCGGGGCGGGTCTGTATGGCGATTTTGTCTGCGAAGTTGATTGGGTGGTCGGGGAAATTATGGCCGCGCTCGACGCGCAAGGGCTAACCGACGACACGCTGCTCATCTTCACCAGCGACAACGGCCCCGAGTGCAGCCGAGCTGCGGCTGGCGGCTGCTACGAGCACGTGCGTCAATTCGGGCACTACAGCATGGCCCATTTGCGCGGCGCCAAGCGCGACACTTGGGAAGGTGGCCACCGCGTGCCCTTTGTCGCTCGCTGGCCTGGGGTTACGCCGGCCGGATCGGTCTGTGACCAGCTCGCTTTGTTGGGCGATTTTATGGCCACTTGCGCCCAGTTGACCGGAGTCCAGTTGCCCTCGGGAGCAGCCGAGGACAGCATTAGCATATTGCCCTTGTTGCAGGGTCAGGTTGACGCGCCGGTGCGCCGCTCGGCCGTACACCACAGTTGCGCGGGCCGCTTTGCCCTGCGCCAAGACGACTGGGTCTTTATCGACGCCCCTTCCGGCGACGACAACCGCGAGCCGGATTGGTTTAAGGCGGAGCGGGGTTATAGCGACCACGATTTTCCTGGGGAACTGTTCAACCTCAAAGACGATATCGCCGAGCGGCAGAATTTGTACGGCCAGCACCCGGATATGGTGCACAGCATGTCGCGCCGCCTAGAGAAAATCAAAGTCCAAGGAGAAGCGCTGGCCGGTCCTTACGACGAGACGCTGGAGGAATCGGAGTAGAGAGGTGTAAAGCGGTACGCAAAGTCGCTGTATGGCGCAGCGAATGTATAGGCTCCCGGCTGTGCGGTCCCAATGGGGACGATTTTCATGTTCCACGTATCGACGGCGTCGATTTTATACGGTTGATTTCCCGACAATTCGAGGGTTATCGTCTGTGGGTCGGTGGTGTAAACGAGATAGTATTCCCCAGGTTTGGCGAGGACATACCGCCCGCTGTCGTCGCCAATCGGTTCGAGCGCATCAAATGCTGGCGCGTCTGCCATAAACGATTTGAGGAATGCTATGCGCTTGGGGCTGTCGCCGTGCAGCACGCCGCCTTTTGCCCACCAGAGTAGGTCTTCGGGGTGTTTGTACGTTTCCCCGTGCCCGACGTAGCAACCGGAAACAGTCCCCGCCCAAAAGTGTTGCACCATCTGCCGTGCGCTGATATTTCCCCATCCTTGCGGAATGTCGCCCTCGTAGCGGCACTCGTCGTAAATCACGGGTTTTTTGTATTGGCTGAGATAGCGGATGCCGTGTTCCATATTGGAGGTTTGAATACTGGTGTGCGTTACCCACGGCTTGCTGTGGTCGTACCAGCGCCGCCCATTGTGAATCCCGCGCAATCGCTGATACGGGTCGTGGTCGCGGATGATTTGGAAAAATCGATCCCAGTCTGATTCTTCCTTTGCTGGCATGAAGTCGTATTCATTGGCCAGCGACCACCACACATTGCGGAAAGCGGCTAACCGCGCGACGGCGTAGCGGATGTAGCGGTCGTCACTGGCCGCGTCCATGTTTTCGAAATCCCAGCGATCGTAGGTGTGAAACAGGATTAAATCGGCTTCAATACCAAGCTGCAAAAGGTCGAGCACGCGCTGCTCAAAGTGACGCCAGAACTCGGGATTAAATCGCGTGAAGTCCCAATTTTTCAGCGGCGAGCCTTCGAACGGATAGTACACCGGCTCGTTTTTGTTGTACACGTAATCTTTGGGGAAGATGCACATCCGCAGCTTGTTGAACGGTGCATTGGCGAGGGTTTGGAGCGTCTGTTCCTCCATGGCCTCTCCTTGATGCGCCCAAGCGTAACAGGTTGTCCCGAATTGGTGATACGGTGTTCCGTTGGCATACTGGAAGTAGAAGTCGTTGTGAATGCGCACGGGTCCGTGATTGTCTGCGGATGGTGCAATGCACGTAAACTGGCCGGTCTTGCCGTCGAGGGCGGCGTGGTTGCTTTTTGTGATATACGTCCATTCGCCGACCTCATCGGGCATAAAGCGAATTTTGTACACGCCGTCTCCATCGTAAAATCCGTGCGGCTCAAAGACGCGACCGTTTAGTGCAAATTCTGCTGTTAATTCGACATCGACGAATGGATTGCCCGTCTCCGGGCCGGTTAGTGTGAGTTCATACATGCCCCAGCGTTCGACCATGTTTATCTCCAAGTCTTGTGTAGATTCAGCGGAAGCTACGCCCAGCGAGAAGATAGCCATGAGAATCACCACCTGTAAAACTCGTCGGACTATTGGCACCTTTTATCTCCCTCAAATGCAAACATTATTGCAAATTTCTTTACAAAATAGGATTCTAAGTTCTATATTGTAAAAAATGTATATCCAACGTCAGCTCAGTTCCCAGCTCAAAAAGCTGGTCCCGCTCTATCCAATTCTCTCGGTCTCCGGTCCGCGTCAGTCGGGCAAGACTACGCTTGTGCGCGAGGTTTTCCCCGACTACGCCTACGTTAATCTCGAACGGCTCGACGACCGTTTAGCAGCCGAAGAAGATCCGCGGCGCTTTCTGGAAAGGCATGAGGGCCAGGGGCTAATCATCGACGAGGCGCAGAAGGTGCCGGCGTTGTTTTCCTACTTGCAGGTGCTGGTGGACGAGTGCGGCACCATGGGCCAATTCGTCCTTACAGGTTCGCAAAATTTCTTGCTGCTGGAGCAGGTCAGCCAATCGCTGGCCGGACGCGTCGCTCTGCACACGCTGCTGCCCTTTTCCCAGCAGGAGCTTGCGGCTAGCTCCGATCTAAGCCTAGACGAAAGCCTGTTCAAAGGCGGCTATCCCGTCCTCTACGATCGCGGCGTCGCCCCGCCAGACTACTATCCAGCCTATATCCAGACCTATGTCGAGCGCGATGTGAGGAGCCTGCGCAATATCGGCGACCTGAGCGCCTTCCAGCGCTTTTTGCGAGTCTGTGCTGGGCGCGTCGGACAATTGCTCGATTTGAGCAGCCTCGGCAATGACCTAGGGATCAACTACAAGACGGTGCGCGCTTGGATTTCAGTATTGGAAGCGAGTTATATCGCCTTCTTGCTCTATCCACATCACGAGAATTTTTCCAAGCGGCTCATCAAGTCGCCCAAGCTCTACTTCTACGACACGGGCCTGCTGTGCTCGCTTTTGGGGCTGGAGGCGGCCGACCAACTCGCCACCCACTATTTGCGCGGGGCGATTTTTGAGAATTGGGTCATCGCCGAGATAATCAAACAGCACGTCAACGCGGGCTGTCGTCCAGACCTCTACTTCTGGCGCGACAACATTGGCAACGAGTTAGACTTGCTCTACGAGCGGGGAGGTCGGCGACAGGTGGTCGAAATCAAGGCAGGCGCGACGCTGGGGACGGATCAGTTCAAGGGTTTGCGCTACTATAAGAAATTGGCGACGGCCTTGCCGGTGGAGCAGGACTACTATCTGATCTACGGTGGGGAGGAGCGTCAGGAACGCGCCCATGGGATCGTCTTGGGATGGCGGGATGTTGGGGAACTGATCTAGTATGCGGCGACGGTCAGTTGGACTTTCCTCGTTGCGGTGGCATAATGCGATCAGCCAATTCTCGGGTTAAGTACAAGTATCGAGTACTGACCAATGGTGTCTGATGGTTATCTAACCAACATCGTCTTGCCCACGAACTCCGCCTCTGCGTCTTCGGTTTTCAACCTATAGAAGTACAAACCGTCGCTGAGTTCGCGGCCGGCATCGTCTCGCCCGTCCCAGACGATACTATAGTTGCCGGGATTCTGATGGCCCAAAGCAAAGGTTCGAACGTGCTGTCCGGCTACATCGTAAATAGCTAACTCAGCCGATGTGGCGGTGGCTATTTCATACGAGATGGTCGGGGTAACGGGTTTGAGCGCGCGAAGTTTGGCCTTCAGTTCGGCGGGCCATTCGTCCGGATCGGTCGCCTCTCGCCAAGGCATGCGCTGACGGACCTCCTCGGCGAATAGAAGCTGGCGTTCCAACTCTTCGGACCATTCCTCTTCGGACCATTCGTCCGGATCGGTCGCCATTGCCTGCTGCCAGATCCTATTATCCGAACTCGGCTTAGCCGCGCCTTTGGCCTTCGCCGGTTGCGGTTCCGTGGCGATGATCTGATTGACGAGCCCTACTTGACGGGCGATATCCATGATCTGGACGATCTGACTGTGCGTGGCGCGCTCGTCTCCTTGGATAAAAATCATCGTGGTGTTGTCCAACTGTTGTCTCTTCGCCTGCAATTCCTCTTTGAGGGTTGTAAACGTCACTGACTTGTTGTTCAGCTTCATGTTGCCGTCTTGATCCACGATGAGAAAGATATTCTTCTTACTCGACTCAGTCGCGACTTTGGACACTTTCGAAGTGATGCCACAAGAGGGCAGCGTCACGGCGGCTAGGGGGCATAGCAGTACCGCCGCTAACACGCGCGCCCGCGTGCCCATCCGGCGCGCACTGCCGCCAAGCGTCCTGCGGATTCTCAGTGCCAAATCCGATTCGGTTGCTGCAAAAGCGTTCATCGTGGGGATTCTCCTCATCAAAGGGTTTAAGTGAGCCACCTGTTCGGCGACGTGAGCTAGGCCGCGCGCATAGGCTTCTGAGCGGCCGGTGACGCATACGACGAGATCGTCGCAGGCTTGTTCGGCTTCCCGCCGCAACATGCGACCGCACAGCCATACGGCGGGGTGGAAGAACAATACAGCGGAGACTAGTCGGTGCAGCAGCATCGTGAGGTTGTCCCAGCGGCGCACGTGTGCTAGCTCGTGCGTGAGGACCAAGGAGAGTTCGTCGGTGCGCAGTTTCTCCACGAGATCGGTGGGCAATACAATGATCGGTCTCAGAATGCCCAGCGCCATCGGCGAGTTGATAGAAGGGGAGGTTGCCACTTCGATCTTGGGATAGCCATCGAGTATCCGACGTGCTTGCTGCAGGGCGTCGAAAAGCGGGCCGTCGTGCTGTACCTGCGCTTGTTGTCGCAAGTGCCAGACGATGCCGTAGCCGATCAGAAGTCGCCCGATGAGCAGCGCCGCACCTATTAGCCACAGTATTACTCCCCAGCCGGCTGTAGTAAGTTGCACACTACTTGTGGCAATTGTCGGAGAAGCCGCTACTTGCATCGTTGGATGCTCGACGTGCAAGGACGGGGCATTCCAATCAGGTCCCAAGAGTGATACCAATGGCGTGAATAGCGAATAGGGCGAACTGACCGCGATGGAAACGAGCGGCTTGAGCAGCACGACCGCCCACAACAGGTGACGCAAGGCCGGCGACTTTATTGGCAATAGGCGACTGGTGACTAGGACTAAGACCGCCAGCGCTGCTAACTCGATACTTAGCTGACTAAACCAACCGAATAGCTGGCTACCTAACTCGTTTAAAGCCGCGTTCATCGCGGGTCTCCTTTTCTGCGCTCAAGGGTTGGGTCCAGTTCCTCCCGGATCGCCGTCAATTCCTCGTCCGTGAGCGACTAGTCATCTGGCAGTTTAACCATCTTGCGGGTGCACGTTTGATGGTTATCTAACCAATATCATCCTGTACGCTATATGCTTGTTCGCTTCTCTGTCGGATTTCAATGAATAGAAGTACACGCCGTTGCTGCGCTCGCGGCCGGCATCGTCCCGTCCGTCCCAGACGATGCTATATTTGCCGGGACTCTGATCGCCCAAAAAAAAGGTTCGAACGAGCTCTCCGGCTACATTGGAAATAAATAATTCTTCAGCCGGTGAGGCGGTGGCTATTTCATACGAGATATTACCGGGTTTGAGTGCGAGGAGCTGGGTTTTGAGTTCGTCAGACCACTCGTCTGAATCGGTCTCTTCCACCTGCCGCCAAAGCCTTCTCTGACGGACCTTCTCGGCGATTTCCTCGATGGTACTGTCAGGCTCAAGCCCGAAAAGCAGGGTTTTGAGTGCGAGGAGCAGGGTTTTGAGTTCGTCAGACCATTCATCTGGATCAGTGGCCATCGCCTCTTGCCGGATTTTATCCCAGCTCTGACGGACCGCATAGGCGATTTCCTTGATGGTTCTGTTGGGTTTGAGTGCGAGGAGCTGGGTTTTGAGTTCGTCGGACCATCTATCTGGATTAGTGGCCATCGCCTCTTGCCAGATTCTGTCATGCCGACTTGGCTCAACCGCTACTTTGGTCACTTCCGGTTGCGGTTTCGTGGCCACTAACTGATCGACAAGCCCTACTTGGCGGGCGAAATCCATGATCCCGGCGATCATTCCGTGCGGAGCACGCTCGTCTCCTTGGATGATAATCATCGTAGTATTGTCCAATAGTCGTCTCTTCGTCCGCAATATATCTTTAAGATCCGTAAACGCCACTGATTTGTCGTTCAGCATTATATTGCCGTGCTGGTCCACGACGATAAAGGGATTTTCCGCGGTAAGGTTATCGTCATTCCGACTCAACTCAGTCGCGACATTGGCCACCTCCGGAGTAGTGTCACAAACGACCATATCGACGAGCCCTACTTGGCGGGCGACATACATGATCTGGACGATCTGCCCGTGCGGGGTGTGCCCGTCGCTTTGGATGACAATCATCGTAGTATTGTCCAACAGTCGTCTCTTCGCCTGCAGTTCTTCTTTAAGCGTTTCAAAAGTCACCGACTCGTCGTTCAGCTTCATGTTGCCGTCTTGATCCACGACCAGAAGGATACGCTCATCCTGACCCGACAGCAGTCGTCTCTTCGCCTGCAATTCCTCTTTGAGGGTCGCAAACGTCACTGGTTTGTCGTCTTGCTTCACGAGGATAAAGGGACGCTTATCCTGACTCGACTCAGCCGAGATTTTGGATACAGAGGGTAGGGTTATGGCGGCTAGGGGGCATAGCAATACCGCCGCCAACACGCGCGTCCGCATGCCCATCCGGCGCGCACCGCCGCCAAGCGTCCTACGAATTCTCAGCGCCAGATCCGATTCCGCTGCAAAGGCGTTCATGGTGGGGATTCTCCTTATCAAAGGGTTTGAGTGGACCACCCGTTCAGCGACGTGAGCCAAGCCGCGCGCATAGGCTTCTGAGCGGCCAGTGGAGCATACCACCAGATCGTCGCAGGCCTGTTCGGCTTCCCGCCGCAACATGCGACCGCACAGCCACACAGCGGGATGGAAGAATAATACAGCGGAGACTAGTCGGTGCAGCAGCCTTGTGAGGTTGTCCCAGCGGCGCACGTGTGCCAGTTCGTGCATGAGGATCAAGGCGAGTTCGTCGGTGCGCAGTTTCTCTACGAGATCGGCGGGGAAAACAATGATCGGTCTCAGGATGCCCAGCGCCATTGGCGAACTGATAGAAGGAGAGATCGCCACCTCGACCTTGGGATAGCAGTCGAGCGTCCGACGCGCTTGCCGCAGAGCGTCGCAAAGTGGCCCGTCGTGCCGCACTTGTACCTGCTGCCGCAAGCACCAGACGATGCCGTAGCCGACCAGAATCCGCCCGATGAGCAGCACCGCACCTGCTATCCACAGTATCGCTCCCCAGCCGGCTGTAGTAAGCGGCACACTACTTGTGGCAATTGTTGGAGAAGCCGCTACTTGCATCGTTGGGTACTCGACGGGCGAGAATGCGAGGGTGTCCCGACTGGGTTCCAAGAGTGACACGAACGGTGTAAATAGCGTATAGGGCGAGCTGATTGCGATGGCGACGAGCGGCTTGAGCAGCACGATTGCCCACAACAGGTGGCGCAAGGCCGGCGACTTTATTGGCAATAGGTAACTGGCGACTAGAACTAAGACCGCTAGCGCCGCTAGTTCGATACTTAATTGACCAAACCAGCCGAATAGTTGGTTACCTAACTCGTTCAAAGCCGCATTCATCGCTGGTCTCCTTTTCTGCGCTCGAGGGTTTTGTCCAGGTCTGCCCGGATCGCCGTCAATTCCTCGTCCGTGAGCGCTTGGCCGTTCAGCAGTTGGCTGACGAGTGCTTCGGCCGAGCCGGCAAAGAACGAGTCGATGACTTCGCCCAGCGAGCGCCGTCCCATGTCCTCGCGCGTGACCACCGGGCGATAGAGATCGGACCGGCCTTCTCGTTCCGATATCACAAAGCCCTTATCGCGCAGGATGCGCATTATGGTCAGCACGGTATTGTAAGCCATCGGCTTGACGGCTGTTAGCCGCTCTTGCACCTGCTTGACGGCTGCGGGCGACTCGTCCCACAGGACGTTCATAATGAGGGTTTCGAGCGGGGTCAGCTTTTTGTCGGGTTTGTCCTTGGTCGCCATAGCAAGTCCTTTCAACTAAGAATTTAGTTGAGTATACTCGACGGCAATTGGTTTGTCAACTAAAATTTTAGTTGATATGATTAGTGATAGATCGTATTGACTATCATTTTACGATACAGCTTCTTGTGTTTATAATAATATTGTTATTTTTATCTTACTCAGGGAACGATATTGTAAAGGGTTTCCATGCCCGCTACTCAGGTATTCTTCTTCCAGGATAAACAAGATATTCCAGTGAGAAGTTGGTTACAGGAATTGCGGCGAACAGACAAACGGGTTTATGCCAAGTGCGTCGCACGCATCCGCTCGCTAGCCCAACTCGGCCACGAACTCCGCCGTCCACTGGCTGACTATCTGGAAGAAGACATCTACGAACTGCGCATCCGCCGCGGTCGGGTCAACTATCGCATTCTTTACTTCTTCCATGGTCAGAACATAGCGATCTTGACTCATGGGCTGGTCAAAGAAGACGTGATTCCCCAGGCAGACCTGACGCGGGCGATCAAACGGAAAGAAGCTTTCCTGAAAGATCCGGAGAAACACACCTACGAGGAGAATATTTCTCATGCCTAAGACGCGAGATGCAACCCAGATTCTCGACCGGATGACGGGCGACGATGAGGAAATGCGGCAACTGATTGCCGAGGAAACTCTTAACGCCGAAGTGGCTCGTTTGATCTACGAAGCACGGACAGTAGCGGGGCTAACTCAAGCCGAATTGGCCGAGCGAATCGGCACCAAGCAACCAGTGATCGCACGCTTGGAAGATGCCGATTACGAAGGACATTCGCTGTCTATGCTCCAGCGCATCGCCCTTGCATTGAACCAGCGCGTCGAACTCCACTTCGTTCCTCTTGAGAAAACCTCAGAAGCGGCATAGGCATCTAGCGGATGCGGCTTATAGAGCATTCCACGAGTTGTAGAGATTGGTCTAGCCTGCTGGCTAAGAGATCAAAACCCTTCTCGCGCAAGATGCGCATCGTGGGCAGCACGGTTAACGATTATAGTCAAGGCGCGGATAGAGCGCATTGACTGTCATTCAGCGATGAAATTCATTAAAATGATACGGTTGAATACGAGTTCATTTCGCAGAGCAACTAAAAAACTGAGAGCCTGCCCTGAGCAGAGCCTAAGGGAGCGCCACCATGTCCGACTACACTGCCTATAAAGCTGATTATGACCGCGACGGCTTCGTCCTCGTGCGCAACTTCCTGCCCGCCGACGAACTCAAAGACCTAACGGCTCAGGTCGACCGCTACGTCCGCGACGTGGTGCCGACCCTGCCCGATCAGGCCGCCTTCTACCAAGACAAGGCCCGGCCCGAAACCCTGAAACAACTACAGCACATGGGCAAATACGATGCCTTCTTCTCCGAGTACCGCGACCAACCGCGCTGGAGGGCCCTGGCTCAGACCCTCATCGGCGAGGCCGCGCAGGTGAGCCAACCCGAGTGGTTCAACAAGCCGCCACAGACCGAACACCCCACGCCGCCGCATCAGGACAATTTCTACTTCAACCTCACGCCGCCCAACGTCGCCTCCATTTGGCTGGCCCTCGACCCGGTTGACGAGGAAAACGGCTGCCTGCGCTACAGCCCCGGCTCTCATCTCAAGGGCATCCGGCCACACAACCGCACTGCGGTTTTAGGTTTTTCGCAGGGCATTGCCGATTACGGCCCCCAAGACCAAGCCAACGAAGTCGCGGTGCATTTGCAGCCTGGTGACGCAGTCGTCCACCACGGCGAAATCATCCACCGGGCCGACCCCAATCGCTCGTCGCAGCGCCACCGCCGCGCTTTTGCTATGGTCTTCGAAGGCGTCAGTTGCAAGATCGATGAGGAAGGCCGGCGGAGATACCAAGAGGCCCTGCAGAGCCAGCATCAGAAGATGGGGCTGGAGACCTCTTCTACATAATGCGCGTGCTGATCACCGGCGGCGCAGGTTTCTTGGGGTCGCATTTGAGCGACCTGCTGCTGGAAAAAGGCTGCGAAATCATCTGCATGGACAACTTCCTCACGGGTCGGCCCGAGAACATCGCCCATCTGCTCGGCCACTCGCGATTCCAGTTTGTTCAATACGACGTCACCAACTACATCCACGTAGATGGTCCGCTCGACTTCATCCTGCACCTCGCCAGCCCGGCTAGCCCGGCCGATTTCGAACGGTTGGGGATCAACATCCTCAAGGTCGGCGCGTTGGGCACGCACAAGACCTTGGGGTTGGCCGTGGCCAAGCAGGCCAAGTTCCTGCTGGCCTCCACCTCGGAAGTCTATGGCGACCCTTTGGTGCATCCCCAGTCCGAGGAGTACCTCGGCAACGTCAACCCCATTGGCATCCGCGGCGTGTACGACGAGGCCAAGCGCTTTGCCGAGGCCATGACCATGGCGTACCACCGCATGCACGGCACGGACGTGCGCATTGCGCGCATATTCAATACGTATGGCGAGCGCATGCGCCAAGACGACGGCCGGGCCGTACCCAACTTCATCATCCAAGCCCTCAAGGGCCGCGATCTAACGGTCTATGGCGACGGCCAGCAAACGCGCAGCATCTGCCATTACAGCGACCTGATCGCCGGCCTCTACAAGCTCATGTTGTCCGACGTGACCACCCCGGTCAATCTCGGCAACCCCAGTGAAATCACCATGCTAGACTTGGCCCACAAGATCGTCGCCATGACGGGGTCCAAGAGCTGCATCGCCTTCGGCGAGCTGCCGCAGGACGACCCTCGGGTGCGCCTGCCCGACATTGCCAAGGCCCGCTCTCTCCTCGGCTGGACGCCCCGCGTGGGGCCGGACGAGGGGTTGGGCCGGACGATAGCATGGTTCAAACGAGAATTGGAGAAATAGCTATGTGTGCTTTTGAATTGCGAGAAAACGCCCTCGGCCTTGAAATCCACGCGGGCGATCAACTGCTTGCCTTGTACCGCGCTACCGAGGAGCTGCCCCGCAGCGAATCGCCCAAGCCCTGCTTCGCGCCTCTGTACACGCTTTCCGGCCAGCTCGTGACCGAGTATCGTCCGCCCGACCACGCTTGGCATACGGGGCTGTTCTTCGGCTGGGTCCACGTCAACGACGCGAATTTGTGGGGTGGGCGTTGGTATTTGCCGGAAACAAAGAAATACGAACACGTCGCCGACAGCCACGGCGTGCAGCGGCACGATGGCTTTACAGCTTTGGAAGTGGACAGTGTGACTGAGTCGCTTTCTTGGCTCGACGGCCGCGATCAGCTCATGGCGCGGGAGTCGCGTTCTTTTGGCTTTTACAGTACTGAGGGCGGCTACTGCTTGCGGATATCCACGCGCATCGAGCCAGCCGGCGATCGCCTGGTGATGGGGGCCTCGCGGGCGGCGCGCTACTCGGGGCTGGTGCTGCGCATGGGGCCTTCCTTTGCCGAAGCCGACCACTATTGTAGCGCAGGACGCCAGGGCCACGCGAACATCATGCACCAGCGCGCCCGTTGGGTGGGGGCGCGCGGAAAAAGCGGCGGCTTTGTCGCGCTCATGGATCATCCGAGCAACCCGCGCCATCCGGTCACTTGGTTCACTCGGGCAAACTTGCTGGGCACGGGCCTGCTGATAGAAGGCGACTTAGAGCTAGCGGCTGGCGAGTGCTTGGAACTGCACCACGCGTTCTTCGTCTTAGACCAGGACCCCGGTCCCACACAAATAGAATCCCTGTACGCGGACTTTGCTGCTTCTCCTGGAGAATTGCCATGAGGCCGTTGTGCCTCCCGGTACTGTTTCTACTCGCCTGTGCTTCGGCCCCCAAAGTCGAATACCCGGCCCTCGACTTGGCCCAGCCGGACCAATGGACGGCTGGGGCTTCAGAGGGTACAGTCGCCGACCACTGGTGGCGCGATATGGGGGCCGCGCACCTCGACAGTCTCGTGGCGTTGGCCTTGGAGCACAACTACAATCTCAAGATCGCCGGTGCGCGTCTGGCCCAAGCCCAGGCCCAAGCCCGGGCGGCTGGTGCGCCGCTCTGGCCCCAACTCGGCGTCAATGCCAATGGCTCGCGGCGCAAACAGAATTTCGTCGGCCTGCCCATCCCCGGGAGAGACCCAGACCAGGTCTTGACCTCCAAGAGCACGTCCTTTGGCGTCGATCTGACCGCGAGTTGGGAAGCCGACCTATGGGGTCGCCTGCGCGCTGGTGCCCAAGCTGCGCTCGCCGATGCCGATGCTGCCGCCGCTGATTTCCGCGCGGCGCGCCTCTCGCTGGCAGCGCAGACGGCGCGGGCTTATTTCGCCGCGGTCGAAGCGGGTCACCAAGTCGAGCTAGCGCGGGCGACCGTTGCAAACTACCGGCTCTCCGCCGAGCAGATCGAAGATCGCTATCGCCGCGGCTTGCGCTCGTCGCTCGATGTGCGCTTGGGCCGGTCGAGCTTGGCCGCGGTCGAAGCGACCCTCGCCCAGCGCCGCCAGCAACGGGATGCTGCTCTGCGCCAGCTCGAATTGATCTTGGGCCGCTATCCCAGCGCCCGGATTAAAGTCGGAGACGAGTTGCCCGCTGTTGGTGGCCCGGTTCCAGCCGGTTTGCCAGCCCAACTCGTAGGCCGACGCCCCGACCTCGTGGCTGCTGAGCGTCGTCTCGCCGCGGCCGACCGTCGGCTGGTCCAAGCTCGGCGCGCCTTGTTGCCCCGCATCAGTCTCACGGCCTCTACGGGCCGCTCGTCGAGCGCGTTGAGCGACTTGCTCGACGGCGATTTTTCGGTGTGGAATCTCGTGGGCAATATCGCGCAGCCCTTGCTGCAAGGTGGGCGTCTGCGCGCGGGCGTTGATCAGGCCGCTTCCGCAGCCGAGCAAGCTGTCTTTACCTATGCCCAGAGCGCACTTAGAGCATACGGCGAGGTGGAGGCGGCGCTGAATGCCGAAGGTTTGCTCGCCGACCAAGAACGAGCACTAACCACGGCTGCGGAAGAAGCCGTGGCCGCGCGCGCCTTAGCCGAAGATCGCTACGCCAGGGGGCTTGCCGATCTCATCGCCCTGCTAGAGTCTCAGCGCCGGGCTTTTGACGCTGAGAGCCGCCTGCTCGCCGTCCGTCGCCAGCGCCTCGATACCCGCATCGACTTGCACCTAGCCCTTGGCGGCGGCTTTGCCCTTGCCTCTCAGCACGCGGAGATTCCGCAATGATGCGCGTCTTTAAAATAATTTTGCCCGTCCTCATCCTCGCCCTCGGCTTTGGGGCCTACCAACTGCTGGCCTCGATGCGCGAGCCGCCCCAGCGTGTCTCTCGCTCCTATGACGGCCCGCTCGTCGAAGCCATTGCCGCCCCGCTGCAACAGGTCCAGGTCGTCGTTGAAGGGCAGGGCACGGTGCGTCCTGACGCTCAGATTGACCTAGTGCCGCAGGTGTCGGGCATTGTGGTGTGGAAGGATGCCGATTTCAAACCGGGCGGGACCTTTGCCAAGGGCGCGCTGCTGTTTCGGATTGACCCGCGCGATTACGAGCTTGCTGTGCAACAAGCCGCGGTCCAAGTGGCGCAGGCGCGCTACCAACTCGACTTGGCCCGCGAGGAAGCCGCCATCGCCGAAGAGGAGTGGGAGCGACTCCACGCGGAAGAAGCTCCCACTGACTTGGTGTTGCGCAAACCCCAGTTACGCGCCGCCGAGGCTAGCCTCCAAGGGGCTGAAGCGCGCCTCGCCGAAGCGCAGTTGCGCTTGGACCGCACCAAAGTGTACGCCCCGTTTGCCGGCCGGGTGCGCACCGCGCGCGTCGATGTTGGCCAGCATATCAACGCCGGCCAAGCCATTGCCCAGATATACAGTATTGAAAAGGCCGAGATCGTCGTCCCCGTCCCCGACGAGGATCTCGGGTGGTTCACCCTGCCGCTACCCATCGACATCGCCGCGGCCAGCACACCTAACATTGGGGTCGTATCCAATCCTAACGCCGAGGGCGGATCCCGCGCTTTTGCTTTTAGCCGAGAGGGAGCTAGCGCTATGGTCAGCGGCGCTTTTGCCGGTCGTCAGCACCAGTGGAGCGGGCGCGTCGTTCGCACCGAAGGTGAGCTCGACCCGCGAAGCCGGATGGTCCGCTTAGTCGTCGAGGTCGAAGCGCCCTACGGCGGCATTGCCGATGGAATCCCGCCGCTGACGGTGGGGATGTTCGTCGAGGTGGCCATCGCCGGCCGCATGGTCGATGGCGTCCGCGTCCTGCCCCGCGTCGCGCTACGCCAGGGCGACCGCGCGTGGACGGTGGGCCGCGACGGCGTTCTCAGCATCCGCCCAGTGCAAGTGGTACGCGCCCTTGAGGATGAAGTGCTCGCTTATATCGACATGCCTCCGGAAGAGCGGATCATCGTCTCGCAGCTCAGCGGCGTTACCGACGGTATGCAGGTGCGCCTCGCGGATGGGTTAGGAGGTCAGCCGTGAAAGCACCTGTGTCTTGGATGGCGAAGAATCACGTCGCCGCCAATCTGCTGATGGGTTTCATCATGTTGAGCGGTCTGTTTGCCATGATGCAGACCAAGAAAGAAACCTTCCCCGAGATGTCGCTCGACCAGGTGCAAATCCAGGTGCCCTACTTGGGCGCGACACCAGCCGAGGTCGAAGACGCCGTCTGCAAGCGCATTGAGGAACGGGTGCGCGGCCTAGAGGGAGTGCGCCGCGTGCGCTCTACGGCCGCTGAGGGCATGGGCGTAGTCAGCATCGAGCTAGAGCGCGGTGCCGACATGGACAAGCTCCTCGACGACATCAAAAACGAGATCGATCGCATCGACACCTTCCCCGCCGAGATCGAAGAGCCGGTCATCAAGGAGTTGACTCGCCGCAATCAAGCCATCGACGTGGTGCTCTACGGCGATGTCGAGGAGAAGGCCCTCAAAGTCGCCGCCGAGCTCGTGCGCGACGACCTGCGCAGCAGCGGCGTTATTTCGCAGGTCGAGCTCAAGGGCGTGCGCGTTGATGAGATTGCCATCGAAGTCTCCGAAGAGGCCCTGCGGCGCTACAGCCTAACCTTCGCGCAGGTCGCCGACGCGGTCCGCCGCACGAGCATTGACCTACCCGCCGGCAGCGTCGAGAGCGAGGATGGCGCGATATTGCTCCGCACGCAGGGGCTGATGCGCGTGGGACGCGAATACGAAGAGGTCGTCGTCCTCACCCGTCCCGACGGCACGGCCCTCAAGCTCAAAGATGTGGCCACGGTCGTCGATGGCTTTGAGGATACCGATCTCGTCTCGCGCTTCAACGGCCAGCCAGCGGCCGTGGTGCAGGTCTTTCGCATTGGGGACCAGAACGCCCTCGACATCTCCGCCTATGTCCACCAGTACATTGAAGACAAACGCTCAACCCTGCCGGAGGGAATCCACATCGGCTACGCGCGCGACGATGCGCGCATCCTGCGCAGCCGCATCGATTTGCTGATCCGCAACGCCTGCCTCGGTCTGGTGTTGGTCTTCATCTGTCTGAGTTTTTTCCTCGACTTGCGCTTGGCCTTCTGGGTGATGATGGGCATCCCCATCAGCTTTTTGGGGGCCTTCGTGCTGATGCAGCCTTTCGACGCCTCGATCAACATGCTTTCGCTGTTCGCCTTTATCGTGGCCTTGGGCATCGTCGTGGACGACGCGATCATCGTCGGCGAAAATATCTTTTCCCACCGAGTGCAGGGGAAATCCTTCGGCCGTGCCGCTATCGATGGCGCGCTCGAAGTGAGCACGCCGGTCCTGTTCGCGGTGATGACCTCGATTGCGGCCTTTATGCCGCTGTTTTTCGTCGAGGGCATGATGGGCAAGTTCATGTCGGTCATCCCCGTAATCGTCATCTCAGTGCTCCTACTGTCACTGATCGAGAGTCTGTTCATTCTGCCGGCGCACCTGTCTTCTAAGGGGGACGGACCACTCAGCCGCTTGTTTCGCCGGGTTTTCATCCGCCCACTCGATTGGCACGCCCGGGTCGTCGTTTCCTTTGACCGCGGCCTCAAGCACGTCATCCGCAACGCCTATCAGCCCACGCTGCGCTTGGCGCTGGCCCATCCGATTTCCAGCACCGCCCTAGCTTTATCGCTGATGCTATGTACCGCCGGACTGGTCGTCGGCGGCCATATCAAGTTTGTATTCATGCCCGAGATCGGGGCCGATTGGGTGACGATATCGGTCAACATGCCCCAGAGTACCACGGCGACCCAAACCGCCAAGGTCGTGCGACACATCGAAGAAAAGGCCATCGTCCTGCGCGACCAGATCGACGCCGAGCGTGAGGGCGGGGATTCAATCTACCGCAATTTTTTCACTTACATCGGCGACCAACCCTCGGCCCGGCGTTCTTCCTTTGCAAGCACTCCAAGTGCTGGTGGCCAAGGCCATCTAGCCGAAATTACCATCGAACTTTTACCTTCCGAGGAGCGCGATCTCGACAGCGCGGAGATTGAGGCGCGGCTGCGCCAACTGGTCGGCGAGGTACCCGGCCCCGAATCCATTGTTTTTTTCTCGTCGCTGTTTTCCGCTGGCAATCCCATCGAGGTCGAGTTGGCCTCGGACAACTTTGACCAGCTCTTGTTGGCCGTTGATCGCCTCAAGGGCAAAATCGCCGAGTACGCCGGCACTGGCGATATCCAAGACAGCTTTGAGGAGGGCAAGCTGGAGATGAAACTCCGGCTCAAGCCCCAAGCCCGCACCCTCGGCCTCACGCTCGCCGATCTAGCCCGCCAGGTGCGCCAGGGCTTCTACGGCGACCAAGCGCTGAGATTCCAGCGCGGCTCGGACGATGTGCGGGTGATGGTGCGCTACCCCAAAGACGAGCGCCGGAACTTGGGCGATGTGCGCTCGATGCGCGTGCGCACGCCTGCGGGTGCCGAGGTGCCCTTTGCCGAGGTGGCTACCGTCACCATCGGCCACGCCTCTGCCTCCATCCAGCGCACCGATGGCCAGCGCGTCGTGCGGGTGAGTGCCTCTGTAGATGACCAAGTCGCCAATGCCGACGAAATCAACCGCGATCTCGAAGCGTCGTTCCTGCCTGCGCTGGTGCAGGAGTATCCCGGTCTCGGTCTGCGCTACCGCTTCGCCGGCGAGCAGCAGGAGCGGCAGGACTCGCTGATGAGCCTGCGCCTCAACTTCATCATCGCCCTTGCCGCCATCTACGTGTTGCTGGCCGTGCCATTCAAATCGTACACGCAGCCCCTCGTCGTCATGAGCGCGATTCCATTTGGCATCATTGGCGCGGTTTGGGGGCATTTGATCATGGGCTTGGACTTGGCGCTTTTGAGCCTGTTTGGGATCGTCGCGCTCTCGGGCGTGGTGGTCAATGATTCGCTGGTACTGCTGACCTTCTACAACCAGATGCGGCGCGAGGGATCGTCGCACGAGGACGCTCTAGTCTCTGCCGGGGCCGCCCGCTTCCGCCCGATCCTACTGACCTCGCTGACGACCTTCTTTGGCCTACTGCCGATGATCCTCGAAAAAAGCCTTCAGGCACAGTTTTTGATCCCAATGGCCGTCAGTCTAGGCTTTGGCATCCTCTTTGCTACTTTCATCATTTTGCTAGGCGTCCCGATAGGAATGCGCCTGTTGGTGGGCGTCCAAGAGTTTTGGGGGCGGTTGAACGAGGATAAAACCGCCAAGGTCGCGCCGGTTACCGGGTCTTGAAGGGCTGTGGCGCGATTGAAGTGGGGTGGTTTGTTGCCGCTGTGCATGGTGGCCTGCGCGCCTGCCGACGGCCCTTCCTTTCCCTTCATTGACAAGGCTAGTGAGTGGGGCTTGGAGCAGTCCCACGTCGGCGGCGGTGCGGAGAAGCGCTATATCGTCGAAGCCAAAGGCGGTGGGGCCGCGCTCCTCGATGCGGACGGCGACGGCGATTTGGACATCTACTGGGTCAATGGGGAGGGCGGTGACAATGCCCTCTATCGCAACGACCGGGGCCGGGGCTTTGTCGATCGAGCGGCCGCAGCCGGTGCTGCGGGTCGCGGCTGGGGCATGGGCGCGCTGAGCGCGGATTACGATGCCGATGGCGACGCCGACCTGTACATCACGTGCCTGCGAGAAAACATCCTCTATCGCAACGACGGGTTGGAGCAATTCGCCGATGCCACGGCCCGCGCCGGGCTGGCGCTGCCGGTGTGGAGCACGGGCGCGGCCATGGGCGATGTGGATTTGGACGGCGACTTGGATTTGTATGTGGCCAATTACGCGGATTTTGATTCGTCCGCGGTGCGGCCCTTGGGCACGCAGTGGAAGGGCCGGGATGTATTCATCGGCCCGCTGGGCTTGCCCGCGTTGCCGGACGCGCTCTATCGCAACGATGGCGCGGGTACTTTTGCCGAGGTAACGGCGGCTAGCGGCCTCGGTCAGCACGACCCGGGCTATGGGTTTGCCGTGCTCTTCATCGACAGCGACGACGACGGGGATTTGGACCTGTACGTGGCCAACGACTCGACGCCCAATTTCCTCTACCGCAACGATGGCGCTGGCACTTTTGCCGAAGTGGGGCTACAGGCCCATGCCGCGCTGGGGGAAACGGGCTTGGCGCAGGCCGGCATGGGTGCGGCTTGGGGCGATTACGACAACGACGGCGACGGCGATTTGCTGGTCACCAATTTTGAGGACGACTACAACACGCTGTATCGCAACACAGGCGGCGGCACGTTTGCGGATGTGAGCTTTGCCGCGGGCTTGGGCCGCATTAGCCTTCCCTACGTGGGGTTTGGCGCGGTCTTCCTCGATTTTGACAACGACGCCGACCAAGACTTGTTCGTGGCCAACGGGCACGTGTATCCGCAGATCGAACGCCCGGGCAGCGGCGCGACCTACGCGCAAGCGAACCACTTGTTCGCCAATGACGCCGGCCATTTTCGCCTCGTCGAACTGGGCGAGGATCGGGCGGTTAGTCGCGGCGCAGTGGCCGGGGATTTTGACGACGACGGCCGCGTGGATCTGTTCGTCACCAACCTCAACGGCCGGCCCTCCTTGCTGCACAACCGGACGGCCGCTGATCATCACTGGCTCGGCCTGCGCCTTGTGGGCGCGGGGAAAAATCGCGAGGCCGTCGGCGCGAAGGTCGTATTGTGGAGTGGCGGCCAAAGGCAGCGGCGAGATGTGCTCTGCGGCGAGAGCTTCTTGGGCAGCGGCGACCGGCGCGTGCACTTTGGCTTGGGCGCGGCGGGCCGGGTGGATTCGCTGCACATCTATTGGCCGAGTGGCGCGCTGCAAAGGCTGACTGACTTGCCGATTGACGCGTATGTGAGGGTTGAGGAGGGGGGCTAGGGGCGGTTGCTGTGCGGCGTGCAGCGGCTATATTTGCGGACACCCACTCATATGGAGGCCTCTTATGCGCGAATACCCATATCCAGAATACGACGGAGTGCGAAGCATTTTACTGGGAATAGTCCTCAGCATTCTGACGCTTGGGATTTACTATTTCTATTGGCAATACAAACAGATGGAAACGCTCAATGCGTGGCTGGGGCGGGAGGAGTACAACTTCTGGCTTTGGCTCGTACTTTTTATCCTGACGTGCAGCATATTTGAGCTTTACTACGAATACAAGATGGCGAAGGGCATCAACGAGATTCAGGAGAACAATAGTCTGCGCGTCAACGGAGACCTAGCGTTGATCTGCGTCCTAATTTCTATTTTTTCCCTCGGCTTGGCCGCTACTGCTATCCAGCAGTGGGAAGTCAACAAGTTCTACGGTGAAAGTGCCGACGATTAGTCCAGTTCACCTCGCGCGAATTTTCCTCGTTGGGTTGGCGCTCGTCGCTGCATTCTTGTCGTGGCTTGGCCCAGTGCTCGCCGAGACGTGGCCGACCCTGTGCCCCTTCCGTTTCCTCATCCAACTGCCCTGCCCAGGCTGCGGCATGGGGCGCGCCTGCATAGCCCTTGCCCAAGGCAACCTCGCCAGCGCTTGGCACTACCACCCCTTCGCGTTTTTCCTCGTCCCATTGGCCTTCGGCCTCGCGTGCTATCCGAGTCGATTCGGCCGCGCTTGGCTCGCGCTGCCCCCGTCTCTCCGCAAGGGCTTTGCCGGGGGCGTGCTGGCTCTCGTGCTGGCGTTGTGGGGGTATCGCTTACTGCTCGTCTAGTGGCTCAGCGCCCAGACCGCGATGTTGGCCCCCATTTTGAGGGCATCGAGTCGCTTGCTCTCCGGGTCGGTGTGGACGTCGGGGTCCTCCCATCCGTCGCCTAGATCTGCCTCATACGTGTACAGCACGGCTAGGCGCTCGCCCACAAAAAGCGCGAGCGCTTGTGGCCTTTTGCCGTCGTGTTCGTGGACTTTGGGCAGGCCCGCTGGCAACTCGAAGTGGCAGTGGAACAGGGGATGCTCGGGCGGCAGTTCCACCCACTCGGCGTTGGGGAAGACTTGGCGCATGGCGCGGCGGAAGCTCTCGTCCATGCCGTAGTTGTCGTCGGCGTGGAGAAAGCCGCCGCTTTCCAAGTAGTGCCGAAGCCGCACCGCCTCCTCAGCGGAAAAGGCCACATTGCCGTGCCCAGTCATGTAGATGTACGGATAGGAAAACAACTCCTCATCCATGATTTGCACGCGCGCCTCGGCTTCGGCCGCGTCGATTTGGGTGTGTTCCCTTAAGAAGCGGAGGAGGTTGGGTAGGGAAGAGGGGTCGCTGTACCAGTCCCCGCCGCCGCCGTATTGCAGCCGCGCAATGGTAAATAGGGGCTGGGCCGGGCCGTCCACTGCGAGGAGCGCGCTGGTGAGCGCGGCGTAGAGGGCGAGGCTGCGCATGTCAGCGGCTGTTGATCACGGCGAATTTGCCGCGCACCGCGTTGCCGGTTTCAGCCTGCGCGACAAAGTAGTAAATACCCGACCCTACGAGAAAACCCGCCACACTCTGGCCATTCCAAGTGACTGCGCCTTCGCCCGCCGCGCCGTCGAGCTGACGGATGAGTTCGCCCGCCGCGGTGAAAATGCGCACGCCAGCGCCCAGCGGCAGGTCGGCAAAGGTCAGGGATGCGCCGCGCACGCCGATGTAAAAGGGGTTGGGATACGCGTACGCTTGAGGCCCCGCCGCCGTCCCCGAGGCACCCAATTGCAGACGGCTCATTCCGTCGAGTGTGCCAATCCACAGCGCGTCGTTTTCACGGTCGAAGTACAGTGAGTTGACGCGGTTGTTGACGAGGCCGTCGCTGGTGTCGAGCGCGAACTCGACCTGGCCCTCGGTGTCGATGCGGGCCAAGCCGCCTTCGGTGCCGACCCAGATGCGCCCCCAGTCGTCTTCGGCCAGCGACGTGACCGCGGTGTTCGGCAGGCCGTTGTCGGCGTTGTACACCTTCCAGCTTTCGACAGCAAAATGCGCGTCAGGGCGCGAATACTCGCCGCGCACTGCATTGAGGCCGTTGTTCGTGGCGACCCACACCCGCCCCGAGCGATCGACGTGAATGTCGTTGACGGTATCGCTAGTCAGGCTTGGATATGTGGCCGTGTCGAAGGCGAGGCCGATCTCGTCGCCGGTCTCAAAAGAGGTCCCGCCATCGTCGAAGAGGAAAAAGCCGTCGAGCGCCGTCCCGACCCACTTCAGGTCGTCGGGACCAATGGCGATTTTGGTCATGTCCCGTCCCGCGGACATGCCGAAGTCCAACTGACTGTTGAGTGTGGCCCGTTGGGGCGGCCACCCATCCATGACGACTAGCCCATTTTGGACATTGGCAATCCACATCAAGCCGTTGGCATCGCGGTCGATGTCGCTGATGGCGGCAAACGTATCGCCTTGGATACCTTCGAGGACCGAGTTCTTGGTGTTGAGGTGCTGCCACCGGCCACTGGCGTCGCGCACGTCAATGCCCACGCCCCAATTGCCGACCCACAGCAGGCCCTCGGCATCGGTTTCTACGGCCGAGACTTTATTGGACGACAGATTGGCCCTTCTGTTGTAGGTAGTCCAACCCTCGCCGTCGAACTCGTACAGACCAAAAGCGGGTAGATTGTCCTTGGGCACGGAGGCGACCCACAGATGACCGTTGGGGGTCTGGGTCATGTCGAAGAAGAAGTTGGCTCTAGGTTCGCGGGGCGGCGTCGGTGAGTCGGTGCCGAGGACGCGGAGGCCGCTCGCGCTGGCCACCCACAGGGGGCCGTCGGTATCGGACAGGTCGGCGGTACTGCTGATGTCCGACGCACTGAGCGGCTGCCAGCGGTTGCCTTGGCGCTGGGATAAGACGCCGTCAGCTGCCCCAGCGACGATGCTCCCCTCGAATAGTCCGAGGGCAACACTACTGGTCGTAGAGTAATCGATCTCGGGGTGGTCGAGCGCGGGATGCACTCGCCAGAGGCCGTCCGAAGCTGCGACGAAGAGCGTGTCTTGATAGACTAGCATGTCGCGCACCTCGCCTCTTATTATTAACTCAGCCTCCCAACTGCTGGGATCTTGGAGATTGGGCTGGTCCAAATCTGCCCACACTAGACCGTTGACGGTCCCGGCCCACAGGAGACCGGCAAACACCTCAATGCTGGTCACCTCGGTGTCTTTGGCCAGACTCCCCAAGCGGCGATAGGTCTCCTTGACCTCCTCTTTGCTGATGATAAACGCACTGACGCCGCGTTCGCTGCCGACGTAGAGGATGTCCCCATGGGGCTCAAGGGCGTTGATGCGGAGGTTTTGGAAGTCGAGGAAGGGCGGATCGAAGTCATTTTTCTCAGGCCGATAGCGGCTCAAGCCCTGGGAGTGCGTACCAAACCACAGGTGGCCGTTGGCATCTACAGCTAAGCTCAAGATGAGGTTGCCTGGCAGGCCGTCGCGGCGGGTGAAGCGCGTATAGGTTTGGGTCTGCTGGTCGTAGCGCAGGACGCCGCCGCTGGTGCCGGCCCAGACTGCGTCTTGGTGGACGAGCACCCGGTTGATTTGGCGCATGCTGGTATAGGCTTCAAATCGGTCGTCGTCGGATAGCTGGGCACGGACGGGCAGGACCAAAAGCAGCAGTGGAGCAAGACAGAGCAAAAGCATGGGGACGGCCTACATCATCGTTAAAGGGTCGATATTGATGGAAAAGTGGAGGGCGTGATCTTTGGCGGCCTCGCGCATGGCCGGCAGCGCGCTGAAGGCCGTTGCGCGCAAGTGGCGCGCCGAGGGGCCGCGCAGAAGGGCTTGCCAACGGTAATGACCGCGCAGCCGCGCCAGCGGGGCCGGCGCAGGCCCGAACACGAGTGTATCTGCATCGAGGCCCTGCCGCAGGGCATTTACGCCTTGTTGCGCCCCGATTTCAACGGCTTGTTCGCAGGGGCCGCGCCAGCGGAAGACGATTAGGCGGCCAAAAGGGGGGAACCCGGCCTGCCGCCGCTGGGCCAATTCATTGTGGGCAAAGCCCGCGTAATTTTGGTTTGCGGCCGCGCGCAGGGCTGCGTCGTCGGGCAGAAGCGTCTGGATGACGACTTCGCCGGCCGTGTGGCCGCGCCCCGAGCGGCCGGCGACTTGGGTCAGGAGCTGGAAGCTCCGCTCGGCCGCGCGGAAGTCGGGCAGGTGCATGCCGGTGTCGGCGGAAATCACGCCGACTAGCGTGACTTCGGGAAGGTCGAGTCCCTTGGCGATCATTTGGGTACCGAGCAGCACGTCGGCCTCGCCGCTGCGGAAGCGCTCGATGAGTGCGTCGTGCGCGCCTTTCCAAGCGGTGGTGTCCACGTCCATGCGTATGACGCGGATGCCGGGAAATTGTTCCAAGAGGGCGCTTTCGACCCGTTGGGTCCCTACCCCGTCGAAGCGCAGCTCCGAGCTGCCGCAGGACGGGCACACCGGCGGCGGTGGGGCCGCAAAATCGCAGTAATGACAGCGGGTCTCAGAGGCAGCGGGTCGCCGGTGATAGGTCAGCGAGACTCGGCAACTGGGGCACTGGATCGGCTCACCACAGGCAGTGCAGCTAATGAAGGGCGCAAAGCCACGGCGATTTTGCAACAGGATGATTTTTTCGCCGCGATCAAGGCGGTCCTGTATCTTGCGCCGCAAGTCGTGCGAGAAGATGGCTCGCTGCTGCCTTTGGAAAGGCTCCTTCTTCATATCGACGACTGTCACTTGGGGCAAGGGGCGGTCGTCGATGCGGCGGGGCAAGGTGTGGAGGTGGTACTTGCCCGTGACGGCATTCCAATGCGACTCTAGGCTGGGAGTGGCCGAGCCGAGGACAACGACGGCGTTGCCGTGCTGTCCGCGGACTAAGGCGAGGTCGCGGGCGTTGTAGGTGAGGGGATGGCTGCTGTCTAGGTCCTCTTGCTTGTACGAGGTATCGTGCTCTTCATCCACGACAATCAGTCCCAAATTGTCCACCGGTGCGAGGATGGCCGAGCGAGCGCCTATGAGCACGCGCTGCTCGCGACGGCGCAAGCGCCGCCAAGTGTCGTAGCGCTCTCCGGTCGAGAGCTGGCTGTGGAGGACGGCGACTGCCTCGCCAAAGTGCTCCTTGAAGCGCCGCACCATCTGCCAAGCGAGGGCGATTTCTGGAACCAAGATGATTGCACCGCGCCCCGCGGCCAACGCCTGCGCTGCGAGTCGGACGTACACGAGGGTCTTGCCCGCACCGGTGACGCCTTGCAGTAGGGCTGGATAGAATTTTCGAGTGTCGAGCGCTGCCGACAGGGCGTCGAGTACCTGTTGTTGGTCGGCCGTAGGGACGAGGTCCGGCGGGGTACTGCTGGCGATGTGGGCGAGGGGATCGCGGACGACTTCCTCGGTAGTCGCCTCAAGCAAGCCACGGCCTTCGAGGGCCTTGAGTACGGCCGAGGAAAATCCCGCCGCGCTCAGTTCGCTGCGCACGGCCGTGGGGTGATCGAGCAAGTAGCGCAGACAGGCCGCTTGGCGCGGCGCGCGTTTTTCGATGTCGGCGATGGCGGTGTGCGCGGCCGCTTCGTCGTTTAGGAGGAAGCGGCGTTGGCTCAGGGCGCGCGGCCGCCGGTCTTCGAGTACAGGCGCAATTTCAATGTGCCCGTTGCGGCGCAGAGTGCGCATCCCCTTCTCCAAGCCACGGCTGCCGAGTCGGCGCTTGAGGGTGCTAACCTTGAGAGAGCCGCTGCGATGGAGTTCGCTGAGTATCTGTGCCTCCATGCCCGTGTGGTGGACAGCGGCAGCGGACGCGTCGCGCAATTGTACGAGGCGGTTGGAACTGAGTTTGACGCCTGGGGGCAAGGCGGCCATCAGCGCACTGCCGAGGGGTGCCATGTAGTAGGAAGCCATCCAGCGGCAGAGCGCAACGATCTCGGGGCTGAGGAGCGAGGTGTCGAGGATTTGTTCGATAGGGCGGATCTTACTTGGGGGGAGGTCTCCGAGTGTGGCTGGCCCCAAGACGATGCCGGTGAGCCGGCGCTGGACCACTGGCACCAACACCAAAGCCCCAGACCGCGCTTCAGCGGCGAGTTCAGCAGGTACGCCATAGGTCAACTCGCGCGCTACAGGTGGCGGCAGGGCGACCTCTACGTAGCCTTGGATCATGGTTGGGCGTCGGGAGCCTCTTCTGTGAGGGGCTGTAAATTCGATCCTAGTATTTGTATGCCGTCGGCTGTGGCGCGGAAGCGCAGCACTTGATTGGGGTTGCCAAGCTGGCCGCCACCGAGTAATTCGCCGTCCAACCAATAGCTTATGCCGTGGGGATTGGTCGAGAGTACGACGAAGTGATCGCGGGCTTCAAAGCGGCGGCGCTCACCGGGCGCGATTGTACCCTCAAAATTTTCTACTGCCCCATCCCAGCGAATTTGCACCCAAGTGGAGTCGCGGGCCTCTAGCTCGAGAACGACAAGGGAGGCGGTTTGCGCAGTAGCCGCGATCGTCGAGGTGTCTGCGGTAGCAGGTGCTTCAGAAGCCTCCGACTCGGTTGACGACTGGACGAGCAGGGTGTCGCTCAGGGCGACTACCGGCTGGGATTCGGTCGGAGGGGAGATCGTTTGTGCCGGGGTGTCTATTTGCGTCGGGGCGGCGGATTGGGCTGGGGCCGTTGACGGTGCGGCTATCTTATCGCCGAAGAAGTAATACGCCACAGCGAGCAGGCAGCAGACGCCTACTACCAAGCCGATGACGATCAGCGGCGTCCGCGAGCTACGCTGGGGCTTGGGCTGCTCTAGTAAGACCGTAGAGCGTTGACGAGGTCGGAGGACCTGTCTTTGCTGTTGGTCGAAGCGGGACAGTAACGGCTCGGGATCGAGGCCGAGGTATTCGGCATACTCTTTCAGGGCTAAACGGGCGAAGACCGGCTCGACCACATCGAACTGGTCGGTTTCTAGGCCCTGTAAGACGGACAAACTAATGCCGGTCTGTTCTTGGATTTCTTCGAGATTGAGGCCGCGCGCTTGGCGTGCGGCCGACAATTCTTCTGCAATGGTTTGTTGTTTTTCTTCGCTCATTTTTGGGCCTGATGGTTTAGGTCGTACCCCACTGCGCGCAAAAGGACACAAAGACGGGCTAAGGGCAGACCTACTACATTATAATAACAACCTGCGATGCGTTCAATAAAGCGCGCCCCTAACCCTTGGATGCCATAGCCACCAGCTTTGTCGAGGGGTTCGCCGCTGGCGACGTAAGCGGCGATGTCAGCAGCGGTCAAGGCTCGCATCTCCACTTGGGTGCAAACGACTTCCTGCAGAAGCTGATCGCCGCTTTGGATGGCCAGTCCGGTATAGACCTGATGGACCTTGCCCGAGAGGCGACCGAGCATGGAGGCTGCGTCGGCTGCGTCGGCGGGTTTGCCCAATATCGCGCCGTTGCAGCAGACGATGGTGTCCGCCGCGATAATAATGGCGTCTGCTGAGACTGCGCCGGCCACAGCGCGTGCTTTGGCCACGGCCGATTCGAGTGCGTAGTCGGCCGGGATGGACGTTGCGGGCACCGGCTCTGCCACCGGACTGGGGACGACTGTAAAGGGCAGGGCGAGTTGGCGCAACAAATCGGCGCGTCGGGGCGAGGCCGAGCCGAGGATGAGTGGCTTCACGCTGGAGACTCCACCATTAAGGTGACTGGGCCGTCGTTGTGGATTTCGACCTGCATGTAAGCGCCGAAGACGCCGCGTTGGGGCGGCAAGCCTTGTTCGGCGAGCAGGTCGAGAAAGCGCTCGTACAGGCGCTCGGCAACCGGGGGTGGAGCGGCTTGCACGAAACTGGGGCGGCGGCCCTTGCGGCAGTCGCCGTACAGGGTGAACTGAGAGATGGCGAGCACGCCGCCACCAACGTCGAGTACCGAGCGATTCATTTTGCCTTGGTCATCGGCGAAGATGCGCAGGTGAGCGCACTTTTCAGCGCAGAAGCGCAACGCTTGCTCGTCGTCGCTAGGGCCGAAGCCGACGAGCAGGACCAGACCCTGGCCGATTTGGCCGTGGAGCTCGCCATCGATGTGGACGCTAGCGTGGCTGACGCGCTGGACGAGGACTTTCACGGGCGGGAGTGGACTGTGATTATCGTGATTACTGTGATTACCGTGATTGAGATGATATACCGGAGATGCGAGTTGTCAGAAGTCCAAGCCTTTGAGGCTTGGGGATCATCACATGAGTTTCAAATGTACCCCTCGCCGCACCTCTGTCAACTACGCCTAGAATCGCCGCTGGCCGCGCTCGAGTTTGAGCTGTGGGATGTCCTTTAACTGTAGCTTAAAAAAGAACGCCTGGTTTTTGTGGAAGGTGCTCGGCTGTACGTTGAGGGTCGCAGTCCAGTCGTGGAATTCCTTTTGCAGGGACAACAGCTCGGAAGTGAAGCGCTCGGTGGACAAAAGCCGCGTCCCCGGGGCGCGCAGATTGTAGTTGAGCGAATAATTGCAATGCCAGCTCGCCAAGCTAAAGCCGGCCGCGGCCCGTATCCAAGAGCGGATGAAGCCAGAGGTCGTAGTCGTGGCGCGGCGGTGCGAGATGTAGTGGCTGAGTTGGAAGCGGGCGCCGCGCCGGCGGTTGTCAATGTCGCGCATGAGGCCACTTTCAAAGCCGAAGGATTCCCGGCCACTGGAGGAGCCAAAGCTGCTCTGTCCGTAGGGGCTGGAGGAGCCGAAGCTGCTTTGTCCATAGGGGCTGGAGGAGCCGAAACCCCTCTGTCCATATCGGCTGGAAGAGTCAAAATCATCGAGTTGGTCGGCGTCCATGCGCGACGCTTGGGACCGCCGCGACCAGCTAGCTGAGGTCCGCACTTCAAGCTGCTTGCGACTCGGGGCCAACAGGTGCCGTTGGTTTTGCTCGTCGTAGAACTCGTGGCGCAAGGTCAACCGCGAATTTAGGTAGCGACCTGCCTCGACGTTTAGGGTGGTCCGCAGGTCGTCTAGTTGACGCTCCTTTTTCTCAAAGTCATAGGCCGTATAAAAATTGAACTGGACTAGGCGCACTTTGTGTTCCTCCTCGTCGCGCAGGATTTTGGCCCAGAAGGTGTTGTCGAGGCGGAAGTCCAAGCGCCGCCGGTGTTGGAGCTGGCTGCCGTCGCCACCAAATCCGAAGACGCCGCCGGTGTCGGCGCGGGAGGCTTGGTAGTTGAACGAGATGCTGGGTTTGAGTACGTGGCGCAGGGCTTGGAGCGGGCCGATGGATGGGTTGAAAAGGCCGTAGAAGGTCTGGCTCAAGGCTGCACGGGTTGAGAAGCGGTCGCTGCGCCGGCTGCGGGTTGCGCTCTCGCGCAGGTCCTGGTCGCTCCAGCTTTGGTTGAGCGACGGACTGAGGTTGAACCAAGAAAAGGGGCGGTACTGCGCGCTGACGCGCCAGTTCACTTGAGCCCTAGTTTTGCTGGTGGTGTCTGTGCGGCTGCCGCTCTGTGTGTTGCGCAGGCTGGCGTTGCCGTCGTAGTAAATGCGACTGTACCAGGGGCGATTTTGACGGCTTTGGCGGCTTTGGCCCCTTGGAGCTTGGCCCCAAATCGGCTTGCGGCTCTTGCGCAGGCTGAGCTCGGGCAGGACGGTGGAGAACCTCTCGGTGTCGAGGTATTTGGTCTGGCTCGCTTTTAGGCTGAAGCTATTGCCCGAGCCGCGCCAGCGCCGGGAGTAGCTGAGGTTGGAGCGCAGGGTGCGGTTGAGGCGGTCTTGGAGGCTTACACTGTTGTCTTGGGCAAAGCTGTTGTTGCTCTGGAAGGTGCCGTTGGCCCGCAGGCTCGCGTCTCGTCCTAGCTCTTGGCTGTGCCTGAATTCCAGCCGCCAGTTGCGCGAGGCCGTGCGGCCGTCTTGGCGGTTTTCAAACTGGGTTCTGACGTGGCCTCTGAATCGGTAGCGCGCGGAGTAGTTGAGGCGGGCACGCCCTAGCCAGCCCGAGCGCTGCCGTAAGTCGGCTGCGAGGGACAGATCCCAATAGTCGTTGGGTGCGAGGTAGTAGCCCAAGTTGCGCAGCTCCCACTCGCTTTGGCGCGCCCCAAATCTAAGGGTGCGTTGCCCAAAACTCGGCGTCAAAATTCCGGACTGGCGGTCTTCGCGCAGTGAGAATACATAGAAGGGAATCCACAACAGCCGCCGCTCCTTGATGCGGAAATACACCGGGCGCGCCACGGCCATGTCGCCGGCTATGACCTTGATCCGTGGGCTGTAGAAGTCGAAGTGCGGATGGTCGGCGTCGCACGTGGTGTACGAGCCTTGGTGGACGTGGAATTCGGTGCTGCTGCGGGTCTGGATCAAACGTCCGGCATAAAATCCCTTGTCGCGGTGGATCTTGCCTTTGAGGATGGTTCCTTGTTCGGTGGATAGGTTGTAGAGGATGCGCTCGCCGCGCAGGGTTTGGTCGCCTTTGCGCAACACCGGGCGGCCGACGACCCGCCCCAGCGAATCGAGGGCCGCTCGCGCTTCGACTTGGTCGAGGTCGCGGCGGAAGACGATCTCGGCGGCCTCTAGCTCAGCGCCCTTGTGCGAGACGCGGGCCTGTCCCTGCAACAGGAGCGAGTCGCCGACTTCGTAGTAGCGCATATAGGTGGCTTGGTAGGCAAAGCCTTGGTCTTTGTCTTGGCCCTTGGCTTGGGTCAGCAGGGAGCGGGCCTCTTGCAGTTGGGTATCGGACGCCTCGCTGACGTGCGGATAGGCGAGGGCAAGGCAGAGGATTAGCAGGCCGATCATGGCTGGCGCTGGCGCAATACTTCGTACAGGGCAATGCCGGCGGCCACAGAGGCGTTGAGCGAGCCGATGGCCTCGCGCTGCATGGGGATGTGCAAGAGCGCGTCGCAGCGCTTTTGCACCATGCGCCGCAGTCCCTTGCCCTCGCTGCCGATGACTAGGGCGCAGGGCTGGGCAAGGTCTGCGGTCGTCAAGGGCTGTTCGCCTTGGGCGTCGAGTCCGGCGATGAAAAGTCCACAATTTGCGGCTTTTTGCAGGGCCTTTTGCAAGTTGTCAACTCGGCAGACGGGTAGGTGTTGGGCTGCACCGGCGGCGGCCTTGAGCGCGGCTGGCGAGAGGCCGGCGGCAGACCGGGCGGGCACGACTACGCCTTGCGCACCGAGCGCGTGGGCGCTGCGGATGATGGCACCGAGGTTGTGAGGATCTTGCACCTGGTCGAGGAAGATGAGTAAGGCCGGGGCCGACAGATGGTCGAGTACGTGGTCGAAGTCCGCGTACGTTGCGGCGGCTGCGTAGGCGACGACGCTTTGGTGGCGGGGGCCGGCGAGGCGGTCGAGCTGGGCCTTGTCGCGCAGGTCATAGGGGATGTGGGCCTGCCGCGCGCGGGTGAAAATTTCGTCGATGACTGGGCCGTGCGCGCCTTTGGCGACGAGCAGGCGACGCAAAGGGCGCTCGGCGCGGAGGGCTTCGAGTACGGGGTGGCGGCCCCAGATTAGATCGTCGGGTGTTTGTTTATCGGACATGAATTAGCTGAGCTCGGCTCGTGCAGACGGCAGAGCAGGTCTATTAGGAAATTACTCAACGTAAAAATACTCGATGTGCAGGTTAGATGGTAGGGATGCTGGCAGCAGCGACTCGACGATGCACTCTGGCAGCGCGGAGAAAATTGGACAAAACCTCACATTTTTAGCATACTATGTCCACTGATTGTGGACATTGATGTATATTATTGCGGTACAAAATGCTTGAAACGACCCCATTGCGGCAGCAGATCGCTCGAGATGTCTTCGATTACCAGCAGCTGGTCGCCTGTTTGTCCCAGTTTAGCAAGCCCCGCGACAAAATCCGCAGATTGTTAGCTAGTGGAGAAATCGTGCGCATTAGGAAGGGCTTGTACGCCTTTGGCGAGCCCCTCCGACGAGCCCCTATCAGCCGGGAACTGCTGGCCAATCTGATCTATGGGCCTTCCTACATAAGCCTAGACTACGCCCTGAGCTACCACGGGCTCATACCGGAACGCGTCGAGACCGTCACCTCGGTGACATTGGGGCGGTCGCGCACCTTCACTACGCCCTACGGAATGTTCTCCTACCGTCGCTTGAGTCAGAGCCGCTACGTCGTTGGGGGCCTTCTAGCAGAGCACGGCGATCTGTCCTTCCTGATCGCTTCCCCAGAAAAGGCACTGGTGGATAAAGTATGGGCCGACAAGCGCTTCGACGGGACTCGCTTGGCGACCTATGGTTCGTATTTGCTGGATGACCTGCGGCTGGATCCCGCCCGGTTGGCCGTCCTCGACCGCGATCGCCTCGATGCGATAGCGAGAGCCTACGATTCGCGGAAGCTCTATTGGCTCATGCGCTACCTACAGACGCTAAGGGAGCAGAGCCATGCATGAGGCCATTCGTCCCATGCTCGACCGATACGCACCTGAAACGCGCGACGATTACGTCAATGCGCTGCGGGAGATACTACAGGAACTGGCGTTGCTCGGCCTCTGGCGCAGCAAGTTTTTCGAGCATGCCGCCTTCTACGGAGGCACGGCCCTGCGCGTACTCTACGGCCTAGATCGCTATTCCGAGGACATTGATTTCTCGTTGCTGGCACCCGACCCGGGATTTTCGCTTGGGCAATATGGCGAGTCCCTGTTGCGCGAGATCAGCAGTTTTGGCTTTAGCGTCGAGTTTGAGCACAGAGAGCCGACCCGGCAGACGGCTATTGAGTCGGCCTTTCTCAAGGCCCATACGCTCAAACAGTTGCTCGTCATCGAAGCAGACGCCGAACGATTCCCCGGCTTGCATCTTGGGTCGGCTCTGCGGATCAAACTCGAAGTGGACACCGACCCACCCGGCGGCTTTGAGACTGAGAGCCGCTATTTGCTGCAACCTATTCCGTTTGCGGTGCGCGTTTATAGCCTGCCCGATCTGTTCGCTGGTAAGCTACACGCCATCCTGTGCCGGAGGTGGCAGACGCGCGTCAAGGGGCGAGACTGGTACGATCTAGTCTGGTACGCCGGCCGTCATCCACAGGTGCGTCTGAGCCATCTAGAGGAGCGCATGAGGCAATCGGGCGATTATCGGGACGAGATGCCTTTGACGCGAGGTCGCCTAATGGAACTCTTGCGCCAAGCGGTTGACCAACTCGATGTTGGGCGCGCCCAGGACGATGTGGTCCGGTTTGTGCGCGACCCGCGAACCATCGATGTTTGGTCGCGGGATTTCTTCCGCGAGGTCGTCCAACGCATCGAAATATGTTAGAAGCCGTCTGAACATTCTGAGAGTGGCCCTTGAGGGCAGACGATCCCCACTGGATGTCACCTAAAGGCGCGGTGAAACCCGCTTGCGCGGGAATGACGGGTGTGTAATGTCAGAAGTCGCATCAGTCTCAACCGGCCCCCTCAATCCCTGCTCGACCTTATTGCGAGGCTGCTGAAGCAACTCTCCGGCCTTGCTTGGTGAAATGAGGCCTTCGGCCAGCGCCCAATAACAAAGCCGCTCAAACCGTCGCGGCACCTCGTGCTGTCCTTCTCCGCCGTTCTCCTCCAGCGGTTCTGGCTCGTTAGAGCGCCATCCACGCGCAAAGGTCTGGAACGCATAGGCAAGCGTCGATTCATTGATTATGCCTACTTGTTTGAATCGCACGAGCAGCGTTGCCGCGCTAACCCGGTACATCCACTTGAGTTGGATCAGTTCTTGGTAGCCGATGGCCTTGCGGGCCTCTCCAATCTCTCTGACGAGATGATCTCGCGGAATGAGAAAAGCTCCCGCAAAGACATTAGATGCTTTTTCGTGGTCCACTGGAGAGTTTTGGTCGATTAGCCGGTGTGCCAGCTCGTGGACCAGCGTAAACCGCCGCCTTTCAAGCGTGGCTTTCCGGTTTACGACAATCACTGGGACTTTTTCTTTTTGATGTTGCCGGTGGACTAGGCAGGTTAAGCCCGACACGCGCTCCGGCAATTCGATCACCAAGACCTTGATTCCCCAGTCCTCAAGCAGGGCGGTCATGTTCGGGATGGGATCGATACCGAGTTGCCATTCTTTGCGCAGATCCTCGGCGACGCTCTCGCCCTCATTTTCTTGATGGAGGAAGCGATTCCCGAATTGCGGCGCACGCCATACCCCGCTATCTAGACCCAGAATTTCCTCAATGGTCAGATAGCGTTGCAGACAGTCGATCACTTCAGCCGACACCCGCGCTCTTGCGCCGACCGATGTTCCGGAAAGCTTCCGAAATTCCACCGCCTCAAGCTCTTCGACCTCTTCGCTCAGCAGGTATTCAAGGGACACGCCGAGTGTCTTGGTTAGCCGAATTAGGACGTCGGAACCCGGCATCATCTCACCTCGCTCGTATTTCCCGAGGGCTTGGGCGGTGACGTGGCCGTCCAGTGCATCCGACAACCCGCGCAGCGAATAACCGGACTTTTTTCTGGCAAGTTTTAGGCGATCTCCAAACATGTGACTCCTAATTCTGAAGTTTACATTTTTAAAATATATACTATAAGTGTAAACATAATCAACCAAACATCGCAGGGATGGTTAGCAAAAGATATCTGATTAGGAGGTTACTGTAAGATGGCGAAACGCAATCAGCATGTCGTTCCGCACAATAGCGGATGGGCCATTCGAGGTGAGGTAATCAGTGCGTCAGTTCGCTCGGAGACAGGGCAGCGAATTGCTTGTCCACGGTAGGGATGGACGCATTCGGGAACGCAACTCTTACGGCAACGACCCGTTCCCGCCTAGGGGCTGCTTAGAGAAAAAAGTCATTCGCCTCCTCGGTTGTCGAGATCTTGCAACCTCTGCTCTATCGAGGCGACGAGGCTGGCATCGCCAGCCTTACGTGCCAAATCGCGCGCCTTCTTGAAATCCTGCCGCGCTTCGTCTATTAAATCCAACGCGGCCTTCGCAATGCCTCGATTGTTGTAGGTTTCAGCGTCGTTTGGTTTCAGGCGAACCGCCTCATCATAATCGGCAATTGCAGCTTCGTGGCGACCCAGTTCGCTCTGTGCTCTGCCCCGGTTGAAATAGGCGTCGGCATAGTTCGATTGCCAGTGGATCGCTTGGTTATAGTCGGCGATGGCGTCCTCGTATCGCCCCAATTCGCCTTTCGCAATGCCTCGATTGTTGTAGGCTTCAGCGTAGTCCGGCTTCCGGTGAATCGCTTGGTTATAGTCGGCGATGGTGTCCTCGTATCGCCCCAGTTTGATCTGCGCGTTGCCCCGGTTGAAATAGGCATTGACATGGTTCGATTGCCAGCGGATCGCTTGATTAAAATCGGCGATGGCGTCCTCGTATCGCCCTAATTCGCCCTTCGCAATGCCTCGATTGTTGTAGATTTCAGCGTCGTTTGGTTTCAGGCGAATCGCCTCATCATAATCAGCAATTGCAGCTTCGTGGCGATCCAGTTTGCGCTGTGCATTGCCCCGATTGAAATAGGCATTGACATGGTTCGATTGCCAGCGGATCGCTTGGTTATAGTCGGCGATGGCGTCCTCGTATCGCCCCAATTCGCCCTTCGCAACGCCTCGGTTATTGTAAGCTTTGGCATAATCCGGTCTCAGACGGATCGCTTGGTCGTATGCGGCAATCTTATCTTCGGGCTTTTCCTGTGAAAGAAGATAACCGACGGAAAAGTGAGCTCTGGCGGCGAGTTCCCTATCGACTTCTTCAAAAGCATCGGCGATACCGTGCCATATCTTAATGGCTTCTTCTCTCTTTCCCTGATCTTGGAGAAAAACCGCCTCAGCGATTGCCTTATCTGTCGAGGATGCTCGGGGATTTTCGCGGATATCTTCTACGACCTGCTTCGCTTTGGTCGGGTCATCGGCAGCAGTCTCAGCGTTCATGCCCTGTATAATCTCATCGGATTTATCGCGGTTCCTCTCAATCTCTTCAAGGTAGCGTTGAGCCTGAGTCTTGAACTCTTCAAATTTCTTGAAACCAAATACACTCGCGAGAAAGGCCGCAATAGGAATGGCAATACTGAAAAACGTAAGGACAATGGCGACGACAAAGAGCCATCGGTCAATATATGTTGCCCGGTCTTCTAAAAGCTTCTGCTGACGTTCGTTGAAGCGTCGCTCGAATTCGTTAAAGCGTCGCTGGATTTCGACCTCGACTGCGGCAGGTGTCGCCGGTTTGGCAGTTGGTTCGCTAGATGTGGACACGTCAGCGTCTGTCAATTGCTCATCGGGTGTCGGGTCAGCATCGCTGGTCGCAGCCTCATCTGCTGTCGGTGCGTTTTCCATGGCAGTCCCAACCCATAGAGCAAGAGCGTTGCCGGATACCGTTGCAACTCAGGCCAAAAATTTGAGCTGCCGCTCAATGGTGTCGAACCAAGACGTTCTAGCGCTCGTTGCCATACCGGATAGTGCTCTTCTTCTGCCCAATAGCCTCCGGTCATCGCCATCGCTAACAATATCGAACAGGCCGCCTCATATCCGCGCACACGCGCCGTCACCAACTCAGTGGTCGGATCTGGATCTCCGTTCGCGGAGAAAGCTTGGCCAGACGTCACCTCAACAACTTGCTCAACTGTGTTATTGATAAGGTCCGACAGTTGAATTCGATATCGAGGCTCGGGAATGTAGCGCTTCAAACTTGCTACGGCGGCTTCGGTCGAGAGAGGATGAGGTCTCGAAAACTCCTCAATGGATTCGACTTGTTGCTGGACCTCATGGAAAAATGTATCAGCGTTTTTGATGGAAATTACCTGAGCTCTACGATGGTCAATCAGTCTTTGTGCTTTGTCTTCCGGCTCGCCCCGCACTGCCCAGTATGTCGTGAACCGACGCGATGGCGCACGGCACATCGCCTTGCGCAACGCACTATCCCACTCTGCTGACCAGCCACATACGATCAGGCCGAACTCATCGAAGATGCGATCTAAGAGTTGATCGAACGCGGGCGGATACTGATCGAGTTCAGCAGGGGCATTCCTAATGCGGGTATCGAGATAATCACCGTTTACCTTAAAGACACAGCATGGTGTGTGAATCAATGGGAGTGCGCCCTGAACCTGATCGGGGGAACTCAGAACCGTCGGTACAACTCCTGCCTCGGTGAGGGCGGTTTCCACGAGACGGTCAAAATTCGTAGTGATGATGACTTTTATGAATCCTTGTGCAACTAGTTTTGCGATGGCGCGGTGTGCTGCCGTAGGCTGTTTCTCACCTTCCTCGCGCTCTTGGTCGTTCGGTTCAAAATACGCACGAAGTAACTGCTGTCGCTCGGCTTGCGTCTTGGCTAGTTCATTGAGAAAGTCAGAGTAAGACGCCTCCTTTTCGAATTTCTCCCGATACCAGTGTTCTATGTCGGAATCACTCGTCTCTCTGGGATGCTCTCCTAGCTTGCGAATCAGATCGAGCGTTATCTCCCAACCCGTGGGAATATTCGCTGCCCGAGATACACCCGAACCGACAAGGACAGCGTAAACGCCAGGATTGGCCTGCATCGAAAATGCTAGCGAATGGATCGGGTCAATCATGGTCATACGGATATTTCCGTGCCTCAAGCTGCATAGAGCAACGTCTTAGTCTCGTCAATGCGTTGCCGGAAAAAGGGATTCTTGATGGCCGAATCGACGACGAGATCTACCGGATGTCCAAAGAGCAACTCCAGAGCCTCCAGCAGCCCGAAGTAAGCGTCGGCGTATTCTCCCGAAGCCAGCGTTCGGAATTCAACCAAGAAATCCAAGTCGCTTTCGCCATGGTAGTTGCTGGTGGCAGCCGAGCCGAACAAGTCAAGCCGCAGAACGCGGTAACGGATGCAGAGTTGCTGTAACTCGCCGACCCGCTCCTCGACAATAGCTATCATCGGATGCTCTCTGATTAAATGTGTTTACTCACCTTCTTGGCTGTCGAGTTTTCGCAACGCCTGCTCCGCCAAGGCGACGAGTTTGTCATCGTTGGACTTGTGTGCCAAGTCGCGCGATTTCTCGAAATCCTGCCGAGCTTCATCTATTCGACCCAGTTTGTCCTTCGCGTTCCCCCGATTGGAATAGACTCCGGCGTAGTCTAGTTTTCATAGCGTCACTCCAGCGGGGCAATCCTGCCGGGCGGCTCTGAACGCTGCGCACGCATCCAAGCTGCCATCAGTTCTTCTTGGTGAAGGGATGCCCATTCCACCACAAGACGGCGGGCACGGGCGGGAAGCTGTCCCTCCACCACGCTGATGCTGTTTATCTCTATGACAGCTTCATGTTCACCGTACAGCGCGTGAAAATGGGGCGGATTGTGGTCGCGAAAGTTAATGCGAATGCTGATCCCATAAAATCTACAGAGTTCAGGCATCGCGGCTCTGGATTACCTGCTTCACGCCGGGCATTACTTCCTCAACAGATTTGCCCGTGAGTTCCATGTACAGCGCATCGGCGCAAAGCTCGAGGTCATCGTCCCAAGCTATGGCCCTGTGGGGAGTTATATGCACCTTCGCGAAATATCCCGGCTCGTCCCAAATTTTGAATACGCCCTTTCCGGCAAGGTGCGACAAGTCGATCTCACCGGCGACGCCATCTGCATATCGAAGCCAAATGCGGTAGCTAGTTCGTGGCTGAACTTCGGTCGGCTGAATCATGGTGCTGCCTCCTCTATGATTCATTATTCCCCATTCTTAATTTTCTCTTTCCACTCATTCAGCTTGAGCAACGCCTGAAGCGGCGTAATCTGGCTGAGGTCCATGTCCCGCAACTCCGCCACCCACGGCGCGTCCGCAGGCGCGGGGAAGAGATTGAGTTGGGGTTGAGGGGCGGGTGGGGGCACATCCGGGCTATGGATGTCCTTGGTGTCGATCTGGTCCTTTTCGAGGCGGGCGAGGATTTCTTGGGCGCGTGCGACGACTTGGGCCGGCATCCCGGCCATCTGCGCGACGTTGATGCCGTAGCTTTGGTCGGCAGATCCCGGGGCTAGGCGGTGGAGGAACACCACGTGGTCACCTTCTTCGCGCACTTGGACGTTGAAGTTGACGACGCGCTCTAAGTGGCTTTCGAGTTCGGTCATCTCGTGGTAGTGCGTGGCAAACAGGGTGCGCGGGTGAACCTCGCTGTGCTGGTGCAAGTATTCGACAATAGCCCAGGCAATGCTCAGGCCGTCGAAGGTGCTCGTGCCGCGGCCGAGCTCGTCGATGAGGAGCAAGCTGCGGCTGGTGGCATTGTTGAGGATATTGGCCGCCTCGTGCATCTCCACCATGAAGGTGCTCTCGCCACCGGCGAGGTTGTCGGACGCGCCCACGCGGGTGAAGATGCGATCGACCACGCCGATGGTGGCTTGGCGCGCGGGGACGAAGCTGCCCATCTGCGCCATCAGCGCGATGAGACCCACTTGGCGGATGATGGTGCTCTTGCCAGCCATATTCGGGCCGGTGATGAGCATGATCTGCGCGCCGTTGGCGTCGAGGCGCACATCGTTGGGCACGAAGCTGCCCGTGCGGAGCTGGCGCTCGACGACTGGGTGGCGGCCGTCGCTGATTTTGATTAGTTGGCCGTCGTCAACTTGGGGCCGGGTGTAGGATTCGCTCTCGGCGACTTCGGCGAGGGAATACAGCACGTCGATGCGCGCGATGGCACGGGCGATCTGCTGGACTTGGGGCGTCCAGCGGGCGGCGCGGTCGCGCAGGGCCAAGAACAGCTCGTTCTCCAGCTCTTTGAGGCGATCCTCGGCCCCTAGGACCTTTTCCTCGTACTCCTTTAGCTCGGGCGTGATGAAGCGCTCTGCGTTGGCCAAGGTCTGTTTGCGATGGTACTCCTCGGGGGTTTTGTCGAGGTTGGCCTTGCTGATTTCGATGTAGTAGCCAAAGACTTGGTTGTAGCCGATTTTGAGCGAGGCAATGCCAGTGCGCTCGCGCTCGGTAGCCTGCAAGCGGGCGATGTAGTCCTTGCCGCCGCGGGCGATCTGCCGCAACTGATCGACGTCTGGGTGATAGCCGTCGCGGATTAGGCCGCCGTCGGTCAGGGTCGCTGGAGGTGCGTCCACTAGTGCGCCGAGGGTTTCGGCGACCAATTCGCTGACGTCGGGTAGCCCCTTGGAGCAAAGCTCTTGCAAGAGCTCGCTCTGCGCTGGGGATAGTGCGGTGCCAATGGCGGGCGCGAGGTCGAGCGAGCGGGCGAGGGCCACCATGTCGCGGGCGTTGGCCCGCAGGCAACAAATCCGCGCGATTAGCCGCTCTAGATCGCCGACCTGCTCTAGGCATTGGCCGAGGGTGCGGCGGAGCTCGCGCTGGTGTAGGAGTTCGTCAACGGCCTCTAAGCGGGCGCTGATTAAGGGTGGGGACTTGAGCGGCTGGGCCACCCATTGGCGCAACAGACGCGCGCCCATAGGGGTGCGGGTGCGGTCGAGGATTTCGAGTAAGGTGTTGGCGCGGCCCCCGTCTTGGCGATTGGCAAGGAGTTCTAGATTGCGCTGGGCCGTGGCGTCGATGAGAGCAAAGTGCTCGCGGTACTTGCGCTGGAGGCGGTTGATGTGCTCGACTGCACCGCGCTGGTTGTCGCGCAAATAGGCCACTGTCGCCCCACCGGCGCGGATGGCAGCTTCCATGTCGTCGCAGCCAAAGCCCTTCAGCGTCTGGACGCGGAGCTGGCTGGTGAGGGTTTCGTACGCGGTATCCGCGGCGAAGTGCCAGTCCGCGAGGCGGCTGAGCGCCACGTTTGGCAGGGCGTTTTGCAGGGTGGCGACCCACTGTTCGTCGGCCCCTTCGGCGATGAGCAGCTCGGCCGGTCCCAAGCTCTCCAGTTCGTCGGCGAGATCGCTGGCGGGGATCTCGTCGAGCGAGAAGTCTCCGGTTGACAAATCGACGCTGGCGAGGCCGACGCGGCCGGCGTGCGCGCAGAGGCCGACGAGGAAGTTGTTGCGCTGTTGGTCGAGCATGGCGTCGGCGAGCGCGGTGCCCGGGGAGACGACCTCGACTACGTCGCGCTTGACTACGCCCTTGGCCTTTTTGGGATCTTCGATCTGCTCGCAGATGGCGACCTTGCGCCCGAGCTGGATGAGTTTGGCCAGATAGCCTTCCATGGCGTGGTGGGGCACGCCGGCGAGGGGTAGGTCGCCGGATTTGCCAGCGGGACGCGAGGTCAGGGTGAGACCCAGCAGGCGCGCGGCCTCTTTGGCGTCGTCGCAGAACATCTCGTAGAAGTCGCCCATGCGGAAGAAGAGAATCGCGTCGGGATGCTGACGCTTAAAGTGCATGTACTGCTCCATCGCCGGCGTGAGTTTGGTTCTCGATAGCATGATTCGGGAGGGTTAGGGGGTTGGGTTGGCAGAAATAAAAACGCGGTGGAACGATTGTTCGTCCCACCGCGCTTGGTTGTTGCTGCGGGGCTTACGACTTGTCTTGCTCAACGTCTTGCTCAACGTCTTGCTCAACGTCTTGCTCAACGTCTTGCTCAACGTCTTGCTCAACGTCTTGCTCGGCGTCGTGGACGTCTCCCCAGCTCTCCATCTCGTCGTCCTTGTCGGCAGTGTTCTCCTCGGCGGCGACCTCTTGGACGGGATGCTCGGCTAAGTAGGCTTCGTACTCGGCTTGATCCTTGTCCTTAAAGTACTCGCGCACGCTGAGAACGATCTTTTTCTGATTCTTATCGAATTCGATGACCTCCAGCGGAAGCTCATGCCCTTCGGCAAAGCTCTGGCGCGGAGTTTGCAACCCGTCGATAGCCAACTGCGACAGCGGCACGAACCCATCGACTTCGTCGACGAGCGAGACGACGATGCCGCGCTCGAGGATCCGCGAGATCGTGCCTCGCACCTCGACGCCTACTGCGTACTGTTCGGCGAAGCGAGGCCAGGGGTTTTCAAAGGCATCCTTGTGGCTGAGCGAGATGCGGCGGCGCTTGATGTCGATTTCGGAGACAACTACGGGGATTACGTCGCCCTTTTTGAACATTTCGCTGGCTTGGCGAATGCGCTTAGTCCAAGACATATCCGAAATGTGCACTAGCCCGTCGATGTTGTCCTCGATCTCGATGAAGGCCCCAAAGTTAGTCAGGCTGCATACCGTGCCCTCGATCTTGGTGCCGGGGGGGTACTTGGCGTCGAGGGTATCCCACGGATCGTCCTCGGTTTGCTTCATGCCGAGCGAGATCTTCTGGTTCTCGCTGTCGATCTTGAGCACCTTCACCTCGACGATGTCGCCGATGTCGACCAGCTTGGAAGGATGGCGCACGTGCTGGGTCCAGGACATCTCGGAGATGTGGACTAGGCCCTCGATGCCCTCTTCTAGCTCGACGAAGGCACCGTAGTCGGTGATGGAGACCACCTTGCCGCGAACTTGGCTCTCAATCGGGTACTTCTTCTCGATGTTTTCCCACGGATGAGCCGTTAGCTGCTTAAGCCCCAAGGAGATGCGCTCGCGCTTGCGATCGTAGCTAAGCACCTTGACCTTGATGCGGTCGCCAATGGAGACCAACTCCGAAGGGTGGTTGACGCGTCCCCACGACATGTCGGTAATGTGGAGAAGGCCATCGACGCCGCCCAAGTCGATGAAGGCACCGAAGTCGGTGATGTTCTTGACCACGCCCTCGCGGATTTGGCCTTCCTCCAACACCTTGACGATCTCCTCGCGCATCCGCGCCCGCTCTTCCTCTAGCACAGCGCGGCGCGAGACGACGATGTTGCGCCGCGCCTTGTTGAGCTTGATGATTTTGAAGGGGAACTCGTGGCCGATGAACTGGTCGAAGTTCTTGACCTGGCGGATGTCGATCTGTGAGCCGGGCAGAAAGGCCTCGACGCCAAATAGATTGACGACGATGCCGCCCTTGATGCGGCGCATCAGCCGGCCCTCGACAGTGTTGCCGGTGTCGTGAGCATCCTTGATCAAATCCCAGACCCGCATGAAGTCGGCCTTCTGCTTGGAAAGCACGACTTGGCCCTCTTGATCTTCGACATTCTCCAAGAAGACCTCGATTTCTTGGCCTTTTTCAATGGATTCTGGGTCGGAAAACTCCTTGATCGGCACCGCGCCTTCGGACTTGAAGCCGATATCGACCATTACTTCGCTGGGGCCGATGGAGACGACCATGCCCTTGACGATCTGGCCCTCTTTGATGCCAGAGATACTTTCCTCGTAGAGAGCCATCAGTTCGTCGAATTGGGCCTGATCGTACTCGGGCTTTTCCAGCTCTTCGACGCTGACGTTGCCGTACACAGGAGCTTCTTGTTGCTCTTCTGTTGCTTCCTGCTGCTCTTCTGCTACTGTGGTTTCCTCAGTCATGTTGCGCAGATCCTCAAAAAGGTTAAGACGAAGCGCGCACTTCGCCTGGTGTGATACCGGCGCGGCCTTTCCGCGCCAGCGCTAGGCACCGCGTTGGCGAGCCAATGCGACGACGCAATCTACTTGGTCTTCCAAAGTCATGTCCGTCGTATCGATTTCGACGATCTCGGCCGCAGCGCTCGTACCTCCGTAGTCGCGCTCGGCGTCTTCCCGATCCCGGGTTTGAATGTCAGACCGGACCTGTTCCAATGTGATGCATACTCCTTTGGCAGTCAATTCCCGATGCCGCCGAAGGGTGCGCTCATCGAGATTGGCCACTAGGGCGATTTTTAGCTCGGCGTCGGGGAAGACCACCGCAGCTATGTCGCGTCCTTCGGCGACTACGCCCCCCTCCCGGCCCAATCGCTGCTGCTGGGAGACTAAAGAGTGGCGCACCAAGGGTACATCTGCGTACGCACCCGCTCGGCGGGTGATGTCGGGCCGACGAATGGCTTCGCTAATGTCCTGTCCGTCGAGCAGGACACGCCCCCGGCCAGAATCCAAATCTATGGTCGAGGTCGCCAATAGGTCTTCCAGTGCGTCCTCGTCTTCAGGTTCCACCCCACGGCGGGTCGCCGCTAAGGCTACGGCTCGGTACATGGCTCCGGTGTCGAGGTGGCGATAGCCCAGCTGCTCGGCCACCCGCCGGGCCGTGGTCGTCTTGCCGGTGCCAATGGTGCCGTCGATGGCGATGACTAGCCCTTGCCGCTTCACAAACCGACCTCGGTTTTGAGACGACGAACTTCCCCAGGGCTGAGGCGGCGGTGCTGGCCTGCGGCGAGCGGGCCGAGAGTCAGCCCGGCAAATTCGACCCGCGCCAGTTGCCGCACCGGATAGCCGACGGCGCGGAGCATGCGGCGCACTTGGCGCTTGCGTCCCTCGTGAATGCAAAGGCTCAGCCGTGCCCGCTTATGCCAACCACTGCTCCAGCGCTCCTCGACTTGGACCTGAGCCGGTGCTGTAGGCCCGTCGCCGAGCGCGATGCCTTCGCGTAGCCGGTCGAGCTGGTCCTCGTGCGGGTCGCCGCTGACGACGGCCTCGTAGCGCTTGGTGACGACAAAGCGCGGGTGCAGCAGCCGGTGGCCGAGGGCACCATCGTCAGTCAGCAGCAAAAGCCCGGTGGTGTCGAGGTCGAGACGGCCCACGGGCACGGTGCCTGGGTGGAGGTCGGGCAAGAGGTCAAAGACCGTGGGCCGGTCGCGTGGGTCGCTACGGGTGACTAGATATCCGGCCGGTTTGTGCAAAAGTACGTATTCGTACTGGCCGGGCAAGGCGACGACTCGACCGCGGCACTCGACTCGGTCGGTACTCACTGCGACTACTCGGCCCGGCTCGGCGACGATCTCGCCGTTGACGCACACGGCACCACTTTGTATCAGCGCATCGCTGTGGCGGCGCGAAGCCACACCGCAGCGAGCCAAGAAGCGATTGAGACGCATTTGCGGCTCAGGAGCGTTCACCTTCGCCCTCTTCCTCCGCCTGCTTTTGTAGCTCGTCTAGCTCGGAGGCGAGTTGGCGGGCTGCGGTCGGCGGCTGGCCTTCGGCGAGTAGCTCTTCTAATTCCTTGGGCTTGGGTAACTCGCCCAGTCCCCGCAGCCCAAAGTGGACCAAAAATTCTCGGGTCGTGCCAAAGAGCATGGGCTTGCCAATGCCATCGGAGCGGCCAGCGAGACGGACCATGTTGAGTTCCATCAGCGTTTGCAACACACTGGCCGAGCTGACGCCGCGGATGTTGTCGATCTCAACGCGGGTGACCGGCTGCTTGAAGGCGACGATGGCGAGGACTTCGAGACCCGCCGGCGAAAGGCGCACTTGGCGCGAGGTCTTGTGGTACTTGCGCAGCCAAGGGGCGGATTCTTGGCGCGAGGCGAGTTGGTAGCCGCCGGCCAATTCGACGACTTCGATCCCGTGCCCGGCCGCTTCGTACTGGGCGTTGAGCGCGTCGATGGCCTCGCGGATATCGCGGCCGTTGTACCCGGCGAGCAGATCGACGAGGCGACCGGGGGTCACCGGCTCGGTTGCCGTCAGCAGGATGGCCTCAATGATCGCGCGAGCCTGCACAGGGTTGACATCGCGCGAGGCTGCTGTGGGTTCATGGCTCACGGGTCTGAATAGTCCCCGCTGCGGTTGGTTGGAGTGGTGATTGTTCGATCCAGATCTCGTCGAAGGGACGCGCCTGCTGGACGCGGACGCGCTGCAACTTGAGTAGCTCTAGAACCCCGACAAAGGTGGCTATTAGGGTTTGGCGGTCGCGGCCTTGGAGCAGGTCCATGAAGCTAATGCGCGAACGGCGCTCGAGTACCGCCAACAGATGGTCGATGCGCTCGGCGACCGAGACTTCTTCTTCGGCTATTTGGTGTACTAGGTTTTCGGGCACGGTGTCGAGCACGTGCTTGTACACGGCCAATAGGTCGAAGAGCGATACGGGCCGGAGTTGGGCCGACTCCTCAACGCTGTCATCAGGGCCTTGGCGGCGCAGGTACACGTCGCGCCGCTCGTCTTTGCGCACGCCTAGCCAGTCGGCGATGTCCTTAAACTGCTGGTACTCTAGGAGGCGACGGACCAACTCGGCCTTTGGATCTTCCTCGCCGTCGCCCTCGCCGTCGAGACCGAGTTCCTCGCGGGGCAACATCATCTGCGACTTGATTCGCAGCAGGGTGGCCGCCATGAGGATAAAATCGCTGGCCTGTTCGATGTCGAGTTGGTGGATGTGTTGCAAGAAACCTAGGTACTGAGTGGTGATGTGGGCTATGGGAATGTCGTAGATGTCCAGCTCGTCTTTGCGTATCAGATAGAGCAACAGGTCCATCGGACCTTCAAAAACGTCGAGCTTGACTTCGTAAAGAGTAGCTTCTTCTTGTTCGATCTCGTCGCGTTCCATGAGAGCGCCTGCCTCAGTCAATAAAAAGATACGGTTTCCAGCGCTGATCGTCGATACCGACGAAGTTGCGGATGAAGCTCACGTTGTTGGGGCGCTTGGGTTTGGTGCGCAGCACGAGGCCGACCTGCTCGGGCAGATGTTCGCCTTTCTTATTGTTGCACAGGGCGCAGGCGCAGACGAGATTTTCCCAAGTCCCTTGGCCTCCTTTGGTGCGCGGCACGATATGATCGACCGTCAGTTTGCCGTCTTTGCTACCGCAGTACTGGCACTGGTGCTTGTCGCGCTTGAGGATATTGCGCTTGGAAAGCACGACCCGCCGGCGCGGCGCGCGGATGTAGCGCTCGAGACGAACGACGCTGGGCACTGGATAGTCTCGGGAGACCGAATGGATCACCTCGTTCATCTTCTCGACGGCTTCGGCCTTGCCGCGCAAAATCAGCAGCAAAGCCCGGCGCACGCTGCATATGCTTAGCGGCTCGTAATTTTGGTTGAGGACGAGTACGGTTTTTTCCAGCAAGAGTCTATCCACGGTGTAGAACTGACTAAACTGACTAAATTTAAAGCTACTTTTGGCATGTTCCAACCCTTGGATTGGAGTTATTAAGCTTCACCCTCCTACGGCAATTTTGCATCTCTTATAAAAAGCGTCCTAACAATGAACAAGTGCAAGGTCAATGGTTGGCGAGCAGGTTGGCGTAGTCTTGGGCGCTGAGCAAGTACTCCAAGTCCGCAGAGTCGTCAATGCGGATCTTGAGCAGCCAACCGCCGCCATAAGGATCTTCGTTGATCTGTTCGGCCCCTTCCGCGAGGTTGTCGTTGACTTCTAGAATCTCGCCGGAGACCGGGGCTATGAGGTCGGCAACGGTCTTAACCGCTTCGAGCGTGCCAAAGGTTTCGCTCCTTGCGATATGCTCGCCCACTTCGGGCAACTCGGCAAATACTATGTCTCCCAATTCGGTTTGCGCGAAATCCGTAATGCCAATAGTGGCGATGTCGCCTTCTAGTAGAATCCATTCGTGGCTTTCCGAGTAGAGCAAGTGTTCGGGAATCTGGGTTTGGCTCATAATCGCCTCTCGTATTTGCTTAAGACGACCGCTCCGCGTTGGCTACGTAGCCGGTGTCGAATTGCCCGGCGACAAAGTCGGGGTCGTTGAGTAGGGTTTGGTGAAAGGGCAGGGTAGTGGCCACGCCTTCTATGGTGCATTCGCCTAAGACTCGACGCATCCGCGCTATGGCACCTTGGCGGTTGGGACCGTAGACGATGATTTTGGCCAGTAGAGAGTCGTAGTAAGGAGGAATCTCGTAGCCTTGGTAGATGTGGCTGTCGATGCGGACGCCGGGTCCGCCCGGCAGGTGGAGGGCCTCGATGACGCCCGAAGAGGGAATGAAGTTGCGCGCGGGATCCTCGGCGTTGATCCGGCATTCAATGGCGTGCCCTGTGAGTAGGATGTCCGCTTGGCCAAAACGCAGGGATTCGCCGGCTGCGATGCGGATCTGTTCCCCGACTAAGTCGATGTCGGTGACCATCTCGGTGACCGGGTGTTCGACCTGGATGCGGGTATTCATCTCCATGAAATAGAAGTTGTGGTCTGAATCGACGAGGAACTCAATGGTACCCGCGCTGTAGTAGCCGACGGCTGCTGCTCCGGCGAGGGCGGACTCGCCGAGCCGCTGGCGCAAGTCGGCATCAACTACTGGCGAGGGGCTTTCTTCCAAGAGCTTCTGGTGCCGTCGCTGGATGGAGCATTCGCGCTCGCCGAGATGGACGAGGTGTCCGTGCTGGTCGCCGAGAACTTGGATTTCAATGTGGCGCGCCTCTTCGATGGAGCGCTCCATGTACACGGCGTCGCTGGTAAAGGCGGTGCGTGCTTCGCGCCGTGCCATCTGCCAGGCTTCCTCTAACTCATCCATGGCGTGGACGATCCGCATCCCGCGCCCGCCGCCGCCAGCGGAGGCTTTGAGACGCAGTGGGAAGCCGATCTTTTCCGCCCATTGACGGGCGTCTTCTAGCGACTGGAGCGCGCCCTCGCTGCCCGGCACGACGGGCACGCCGGCCTCCTGCATGGTGTGGCGGGCGACGGCCTTGTCGCCCATTTTGCGAATGGCCGCAGTCGGCGGGCCGATGAACTGGAGGCCGCAATCGGCGCAGATTTCGGAGAAATCGGCGTTTTCGGCCAAAGGGCCGTAGCCGGGGTGGATCGCGTCGGCGTTGGTCAGTTCGGCCGCGCTGATGATATTGACGATGTTGCGGTAGCTGTCCTTGCCAGCGGCTGGCCCGATGCAGACATCCTCGTCGGCGAAAGACACGTGGAGGGAGCGGGTGTCAGCTTGGGAGTGAACGGCCACCGTCGCGATGCCCATCTCTTGGCAGGCGCGGATGACGCGCAGCGCGATTTCGCCGCGGTCGGCGATGAGGATTTTCTCGAACACAGCCTCTTAGCTAGGGCGAATTTTGAACAGAGCTTGGTTGTATTCTACAGGCTGGCCATCGCCGACGAGGATCTCAACTACTTCGCCTTGGACATCTGCCGGAATCTCGTTCATGATCTTCATGGCCTCGATGATGCAGACGGTCTGGCCGCTTTCAATGCGATCCCCCTCGCTCACAAAGGGATCGGCTTCGGGCGAGGCGGCCTGGTAAAACGTACCGACCATGGGCGAGAGCACCTCGTGCAGGCCGTCGTCGGTCTTCTCGGTGGGAGCTAGCTCGGTAGTGGGCGCAGTGGGCGCTGGCGCAATGGGCATGGGTGCAGCGGGTGCCACTGGGGAGGGCGCACGACTGCGGGTCAGGCGGATACGCGTGCCGTGCCAGAAGCTGTGTTGGACCTCTATTTCTTCTAGGTCGCTATCGCGAAAAAGCTCTAGCAGTTTGCGGAGCTTGCCTTCGTTCACAGGAGATGTCGTCCTTTCTCAAGCGCGCTCTACGTATTCGCCAGTGCGGGTATCGACCTTGAGCCGGTCGCCCTTATTGACAAAGAGCGGCACTTGCACCACGTAGCCGGTTTCTAAGGTTGCTGGCTTGACTGCGCCGGTGGCGGTGTCGCCCTTGACGCCCGGTTCAGTGTGGGTGACGACAAGAGAGACAAAGTTGGGTAGTTCGACAGAGACGACCTCTTCTCTCGCTACGAGGAGGAAGGCGTTCTCACTTTCTTTGAGGAGGTTGCTGGTCGCGCCGACGACCTCTGCGGACACCGGGATCTGATCGTAGGTATCCAAGTCCATGAAGTAATATAGCCCTTGGTCGGCATACAGGTATTGCATCTGGCGCTTTTCGAGCCGGATTTGCTCGACCTTGTCGCCCGAGCGGAAGGTGCGGTCGAGCACGGCACCCGTTTTGGTGTTTTTGAGCTTGGTGCGCACGAAGGCGCTGCCCTTGCCCGGTTTGACGTGCTGAAACTCGACGATGGAGAAGATCTCGCCGTCGAGGGACATGGTAAAACCGTTTCTAAAATCCGTGGTGTCTGCCATATTGCTCCCGTTAGTTCGCGTTGCTGCTTTTCTCTAGCGAAGCCAGCTTACTGCGGATGATGGTGTTGGTCGGCTCCTGTTCGAGGAGCTCGCGATAGGTTTCGATTGCCTTCTGGGTCAAGCCCTGAGTGGTGTAGATTTCGGCCAGCGTCATGGTGGCGATGCGCTTGCTTTTTGGTGCGCTCGGCTCGCTGTCGGCCGGCGTGAGTGGTTCTGCAGGTGCGGGTACCGGTTCGGGTTCGGGCCCTTTTTCTTCTTCGATCTCCTGCAAGAGGCGGAACAATTCGCTGTCATCGGTGTCGCCGTATAGAGCGTCGCGGTCTTCGTCTTCTGACGGCTGGGGCGGTGGTAGAGCTTGGGGCTGAACGACTTTGGCCTCTAGGGTCTGCGACGCTGCGCTGGCGACAAGCTCTTCGGGTTCGGGTTCGGGTTCGGGCGTGGGCGCGGCTTGGTGAGTTTGGCCAGCGACGCGGTCGACCCGCTCTGCTAGGGAGGCGTCGAAAGGGTCGAGGTACGCGGCTTGGCGCAGGCTTTGCAAGACCAGTGACGTGACGCCGAGCTGCTCAAAGAGGTGGGCGAGGCGCTTGTACCCGCTGGGGTTTTCCGGGTCGAGCCGCAGGGCTTGCCCCATGGCCTCGCGCGCTTCTTCCAAGTCACCCCGTTTCTCATAGCACTTGCTGAGGACGATAAAGCCGGTAGCGTAGTCGGGAAAACTCGCACAGCCCTTTTGGCAAAGCTCGAGGGCGCGCTCGGTGCGCCCGCGCTTGAGATAGCGGTCAGCGAGGCGAGCGAAGTGCGGGGAATCCGGATCGCGTCGGAATGCTTTTTCCAGTTTGGTTATGGAGTTGGCCATGGCGATAGGGATGGGAGGTGCTAAGGCGGCTGAAACGCGAGGCTATTTTATGCTTTGAACTGCGAAATGTCAAGGATAGGGCAGGACGATGAGAAGGCGCGAATTGGCGGCCAAAGGGAGTGCGGAAACGGCGTCCGCAATCTCTCGGCAAAGATGGTGCGCCCGCAGGGGCTTGAACCCTGGACCTGCTGATTATACATCACATCGTCTGGGAGGGACGTTCCGATGCCGGCCGCAAGCTCAACTGCGGCATGTAGTTCTATGCGTTGAAAACTGGCGCGGCGGCGTGGCGCAAGGCGATATTAATTAAGTGAGCCGGAGCGTTTGGCCGGGACTTTCCAATCGTCGGAAGGACGAATATGAGCGACATATCCTTTGAGCACGTGTTGAGCAGCCAATACACGGTTTTTGATGGGTTGGCCGGGATGCACGTGGAAGACATCTACCAAGACCGCCAAGGCTTTCTCTGGATCGCCACGGCCGACGGCGGCGTCAGCCGGTTCGACAGCGCTCGGTTTGATACGTTTGGCCTCAAGGACGGTCTGCCCAATCTGACAGTCATGGCCATTGCCGAGGACGCGGATGGGCGACTGTTGTTCGGCACGTTCGGCGGAGGACTTGCCGCGTACGACGGACGCGGTTTTCAGGTGTACACTACTGAGCACGGCCTGCCTTCCAACGAGATTTTGGGTCTGCAAGCCCAACCCGATGGCTCGATTCTGGTGCTGACGGGCGCGGGTGTGGCTTGGTTTGTCGAGGGGCACTTTATAAAGTGCATAACCGAAGTTGGCGGCCAACCGTTGGAGTGGGTGTACGATATGGCCACTGACGCGGGAGGCACTACTTGGTTTGCGACGTGGGGAGGCGCCCTCAGTTTGGATGGACAGCACATGGGTATCGGCGACCGGGCGACCCAATGGCCTTGGAAGTTCGCCCAAGATCCCTCCGGGCATCTGTGGATTAGTCTCCATTACACGGGTACCGAAGTCTTGATCGGCCGCTACGATCCACGGGACCAACATCTTGAGTTTATTAACGTGGGCAAGGGCGATGAGGGGATGGTACAGCACGGGACGCGGCACGTGCGGGCTGACGAGAGGGGCTGGCTCTGGTTGACCCACCGAGGCGTGATGGTACACGACGGGCAGGAGTGGTATCCTTTTTCTGCTTCCTTGCCAGATATTGACTTTTCGGCTACGCGGCTGACATACGAGGACCGCGAGGGCAATATCTGGATCGGGCTTTGGGGCGGAGGGCTGATTTTTTGCGATCCAGCTAGTATCCGGCGCTACACGGAAGCCGACGGCCTACCGGACCGCGAGATTCGCCACTTAGGCGAAGACCATGAGGGTCGAATGTGGATTGGTACGATGGGGGGTATGGCCTGCATGGAAGAGGGGCAAATCTGCCCGGTCGAGACGGGGGAGATCGTCTCGGCGATAGTGGTGGATGGCCAGGGGCAGGTCTGGAGTGGTGGGAGTGCGGGCAAGGTGTACAAGTGGGAAGGCCAAACGCCACAAGCGATCACAGTGGTCGCAGATCCCCATCCCGAAGAAATCGCTGGGCTATGTGAAGATGGGCAAGGGCGTATCTGGGTCGGCACGTCCGAGGGCCGCGTTGGCTGGATAGAGAAAAATCGCTTTATCCATCTTGATGAATGCAGCACCGCGCTGCAAGACCAAGGCGGGGTATTCTGGGTCGGAACGCTGCTGCGAGACCGAGACGGAGTATTGTGGCTCGGTTCAGTTGGATTAGTACCAGCACTCTACTGTTACGAGGATGGGCACTTGCGTCCAGCGGATATGGCCGAAGCGGAGTCCATCTCTTACGTCAACGTCTTGTGGGAGCACCAAAACCTCCTGTGGGTGGGCACGGCCAAGGGGCTTTTCACCCTTGATCTTTCGTCGCGAGAGGTGCGCCGGTTTACCGCCGAGCAGTTTGGGTTGTCGGCCAATGGCATCTTGGCGCTGGCGGCCGATTCGCAGGGCAATATCTGGATGGGCACCAGTGGCGGCGGCGTCCTTCGCTACGACGGCGAGACCTTCCAGAGCATTCGCTTGGGGCCATCTGCCCTCGAAAACATGGTCGAAGCCGTCCTGTGCGACCATCGCGGTCGGCTGTGGTTTGGCACGCGGGCGGGGCTGGTTGCCTACCAGCCGGGACACACCCCGCCGCGCTTGGTCATCCGCGAGGTCATGGCCGGTACGCTCTTGACCGCGCCCGAAGCTGTATCCTGCCCAGAAAGCACCCCGGAAATCCGCATTCACTTTCAAGGCATCAGCTTCCGCACCGGTGCGGGACAGATGCGCTACAACCACCGGCTGTTAGGCCACGGTCCGGCGGAACAATGGAGTGCGTTTGCGGTCGCCGATGAGGTCGTGTATAGCGCCCTGCCGGTGGGCGAGTATTGCTTTGAGGTGCGGACGATGGACCGCGATGGTTTGCTGTCCGAGGTGACTAGCGTGGAGATTCAGATCCTCCCCGACGCCAAAACCGAACGCATCCACGCCCTTGAAAGCGTATTGCGAGCTACCGACCACGTCGTACATAGTCAGAGTTGGGCGATGCGCCAAGTGATGGAGCAGACCGTGCGGGTTGCTGAGACGGCAATGACCGTGCTGGTGTTAGGCGAGACTGGCACGGGCAAGGGCTTGCTCGCGCAGACCATCCACGAAACAAGCACTCGCCGCAAGCGGCCTTTTATTCGCGTCAATTGTGGGGCGCTGCCGGCCGGGTTGGTTGAAAGCGAGTTGTTTGGCCACGAGAAGGGGGCTTTTACCGGAGCCGCTAGCCGTCAGCTTGGGCGCTTTGAACTGGCCGATGGCGGCACCCTCTTTCTCGACGAAATCGGCGATTTGCCGTTGGAGTCTCAGCGGGTGCTGCTGCACATCTTAGAGGAGAATGCGCTGACCCGGGTTGGCGGCCAGCAGCCTGTGAGCGTGGATGTGCGGGTCATTGCGGCGACCAACCGCGACTTGCGGCAGGCCATCCAGGAAGGCACGTTCCGCGAAGACCTGTTCTACCGCTTGAGCGTCTTTACCTTAGAGCTTCCGCCGCTACGGCAGCGGCAAGAGGATATCCCGGCTTTGGCAGTGCATTTTGCAGAGCGGTATGCCCAGCACCTGCGGCGTCCAGTGCCGAGGATAGACGACGGGGTGGTCGCGCACTTGCAGGGGTATGCTTGGCCGGGGAATGTGCGCGAGCTGGAGCATCTGATCCAACGTGCGGTCTTGCTGTGCAAGGACGGTGTCATTCGGGTGGATGATTTGCCGTTCCTGACGGTTGGACAACGAGCCGGGGACACGGACGCAAGGAAGTCGTTTTCGCCGCTTGCCCAGCCCGCCGAAGGGGAGGAAGAAAAGCAACAACTCCTAGCAGCACTCCAAGCCGCCAACTGGATTATCTATGGCGATTGGGGGGCGGCCCGGCTGCTGGGCATGAACCCGGAACGGTTGCGCTCGCGGATGCGCAAGTACGGCCTGCGGAAACCGAAAAAGCCTGGCGCGGGGGCGTAGAGCGCATATCCGACCGAGATTGAGCGCGATTCTAATTCAAAAACAAAATCAAATTTGTAAGGCTTACGGCTTCCTGTCGCCGGGGATACAGGCTGGCCTAGGTCTATACGGAATCTCGTATAATTCATACGGAATCTCGTATAATTCATACGGAATCTCGTGTATTACTTTGTGCCGATGGCGGAGTCAGGCATCATATAAAGCCCTGTCCCATTATTTAAGTGTCATGTTTTTCAATCCTTTAGGGTGTCCTAAAGGATTTTTTTGTCGGTGGCCCAATCTTTGGCACAGAATGTGCGTATATCTTCGCAGCTACGCACCGCATGATCCTCCTCAAACCTTGGAGAAAATCTGATGAACGTATATGTCGCAGCCATAGTGGCCTTGATCGTCCCCTTGAGCTTATGTCTAGCCCCAGCAAGCGCCCAAAGTCAGTCCCACGCCGTGATCATCACTGGCGAGGTCCACAACTCTCCGTCGCGGGAAATCGAGTTCCGCCACGAGCCGCTACTTGTTCCCGGGCCTTCCGAACACCACATCGTCTTGGACGAGCAAAACCGCTTTGCACTTCTCTTGAATATTCCCAAAGGGATTTTTGTCACCGGGCATTACAAAGATGAGCACAGCATCCCTTTCTTTGTCGAACCCGGCGATAGCCTGCACGCGGTCGTAACCTTCGCCGAGGTGACGGAGGCCGACTCTGCGGCAGCGGTGGAATCCGATCATTCGCACAGTGCAGTTTCCTCTTACTCCCTGACTTTTAGCGGCCGGGGAGCGGAAAATAATCACTTCTTAGCCGAGTTCTGGCCTCAACATAGTGCCTTTGAACCAGACTATGCGCTGGAGCCCGAGGAGTTTGCACGCCAAGTCAAACAGCGGCGTCAGGATGAATTTGCCTTGCTAGCCGAGGGACGCGAGGAATACGCACTTTCTCCGGGGTTCATCGACTGTATGACGGTCTTTTTCAACTACAAGTGGGCCGAGCAGATGACTGCCTATCCACTGCTTTCGTTTAGAAACGGCGTCCTAGGGCGCTCGGCCTCTGCCGACCCAGACAGAAGAAGAGCGGTTCCCCCGGACTACTACGACTCCCTACAAGAAATTCCCTTGATAGATGAGAAAGCTATCGGCGTGGGGGAATATCGCCGATTTCTGGTGAATACCCTAGCGTTGGAAGCGAAGTCGGATGGGCTATATAGACTTTCCGATAGCTACAAGCTGTCTGGGTTGGGTCTGTCGGAGTCCATCCGTACCCGACTCGACTCTATGTACGACGCGAACATAAATCCCAGATTATCGCAGATGATCGCTCTGTCGGGTTTGGGTCTGTCGGAGTCCGCCCAAGCCCAACTTGACTCCATGTACGAAGATCCCAAAAAGGCCAGCGCGTCCGAAAAGGCTGCTTGGTTGGGGTTGGAGTTATCACCCGCCGCCCTAGCTGAACTCGACGCTTATGAGGAGTATAGTATGTTGCTCGGTGATACCACGAAGACCGATACGACGGGCGGGATTTTGACCTTCCATATGCCCATGGCAAAAATCAACGAGTGGTTTACCTACTTACACAATCGCCCGCTATCGACAAAGGTTGACTTATCGAGTTTGGAGTTATCACCTGCAGCCCAAGCCCAACTCGACTCCATGTACCAAAACCGCAAACCACTCAAGCTAGACTTAGCGGCCTTGGAATTATCGCCAGCCACCCAAGCCCAACTCGACTCCATCATTGCTGGACCGAGTTTTCCTATCTCCCCTGGGGCTGCAGAACGATATGACCTCGCCAAACAAAAACTGCAAGGGCAAGTACTCTACTGGTTTCTGGCCGGAGAGTTGAGGATTGGAATTAAGTTTGGCCTTGAAGCCTATGTGGATGCTCGCTGGCAATCCTTTGAACAGAGCAATCCCTTCCCCGAATACACCGAGGCCCTCCAAGCGGAAATGAACAAGACCCTAGTCCTACAACCCGGGCAACCTGCTCCCGATTTCACTCTCCATGACCCCGACGGCCAACCCGTATCGCTGAGCCAATTCAAGGGCAAAGTGGTCTTGATGGATTTTTGGGCGAGTTGGTGCGGACCGTGCATCGGCGATTTGGAGATTCTCCGCAAGATCAAGGAACAAGTGGCCGATCAGCCGGTCGTCTTCCTCAACGTCTCATTGGACGCGAATGAAGGAGCTTGGAAGAGGGCTATTGCCAAACACCAGATCCAAGGCGTCCACGTGCGCTCGGACGGCCAAGTAACGCAAGCCTATAATGTGTTCGGCATCCCTCGGTATTATCTCGTGGATCCCCAAGGGCTGATTGTGGAGGATCGTTTGGGGGTATCGGACATTGATGAGGTTGTGGCGAAAATCGAGAAAAGTCTGTGAGGGAGACACCCGGCCCTAAGGTTAGTCTATATCAGCATGGTGCGCATCAACACATTGAATCGCTGCGGCCGGACCTTAACCATCGAACTCATGGGATATATCAATAAGACGGAGTTCGACATCTTGTATGAGTGCCTACAATCGCATGTCGAGGAGGGGGTGACGGAGGTCTGCATCGTGGCCGACGAAGTGCGGAGCCTCAATCCATTGCTTGGACGAGACGCGACCCGTTTGGGACAACTGGTCCCAACGTTGCGCTTCCAGCAACTGGCTCCTTCCATACAGAGCACGTTAAAAAGCTGGGGTTTGGAGACGTGGATAGATGATTGAAAAACCCCCGTGCCGAGGATTTGGCACGGGGGTTTTTCGGTTCTCTCAGGTTTCAAAGAGGCTCACGACCGAATAGCGACAACGACTTGAACCGTGTTGGCTGGTGAGATAGTGGTGACACAGCCTTTTCGCCGCTATCACATGTTTTTCATAACCTCTTGTTTTTTTATTGGTGCGCCCGCAGGGGCTCGAACCCTGGACCCGCTGATTAAGAGTCAGCTACTCTGCCAATTTTCCCGCCTTAATCATCTTTAATCCAATTTAGTAAATCCTTTAAAAATTAGGAATTTACAGTTTCATAATTTTAATTTGCGTTAATTGGATTTATGCCATATTTTGTCTTTTGGGGAACAAATTGGTAACAAAAAAATTATGATTCCTCTCTTTAAACACCGCCAAAAAATCAAAATTTGGTAATAAAAACAGGCCGAAAAAATACCTTCATACACCCTTCAAGAAAGGACTTACCATGCTTACGGAACGCATCGTGCGAGACGCGAAACCAGACGGCCAAAAGGTGCGGATTTTGTGGGATAGCCAAGTCAAGGGGCTTGGCCTCAGAGTCAGCACGGCGGGCACCAAGGCGTATGTCTTGAGCTATAGAATCAACGGGCGCAAACGCATAGCGACCCTTGCCCGCGCTTCGGAAATCAGCCTGAAGCGAGTACGCGAACTGGCAGGGGATCAACTGGTACGTATTCGGATGGGGGAGCTTGACCCGCTGGCCAATCGGCAAGAGGCCCAACAAGCTCCAACAGTGGCCGATGGACTGCGCCGGTTCTTCGACGAGTTTGTCCCGGCACGTATAGAAATGGGCCGCTTGAGTCCGCGCACTGTGACGGACTACCGCAAGCAGGCGCGGAGGTATATTGAGTCGTTGGGCAAACTCAAAATTGGCGAGGTTACAAGGGATCACGTAGAGCGGATGGTTGCCCCCCTGCCCAAGGTACAACGCAATCGGACGCTGGCGTTTTGCTCACGGCTTTTTAACCAGTTCGAGCGTTGGGACTTGCGACCACAGTATTCCAATCCTTGCCGTGGCATTGAGCGGACAAGAGAGACGCCCCGCGACCGGGTACTGTCGCCGTCCGAACTGGCCGCACTCGCCAAGGCGCTGAACCAGCACGAAGAACAATACCCCGCGTCTGTGGCAGCGATCCGAGTGGCGGCACTGACCGGGCTGCGGATCGGGGAGGTTTTGGGCATCCAATGGAACCACATCGACTTTGAGACGGGGCGGCTGACACTGCCGGAGACGAAGACCGGGCGGCGGGGCCATGACCTTCCAGCGCCAGCACTCGCGCTTCTTGCCGAGCTTCCCCGGTTTAGTACATGGGTGTTCACTACAACGGGAACGGCACCAACCACCTATCGCACGGTGCGGACCCACTTTGCCAAGATCGCCGCTGCTGCTGGTATAGAGGAAGTGAGACTGCATGACCTGCGGCGCACAGTGATGACACGGGCGGCCGCCTCGGGTGTTAGCACGCATGTCCTGCGCGACTTGCTCGGACACGAGACAACGGAGATGGCCGACCGCTATATCCGTGCTGTTGGCGACCCGGTCCGCGCCGCCCGCGAGCAGGTCGGAGCCGAGATGGCCGCCCTGATGTGGAGCAGCGAGGACGGCTAGGTTGTGTCGATAGGGTGTCGTCTTGGTTGATCCTGGAGGCTATGCCCCCTTCAAGCGGGGCGAAAAGTGTCTGTTGACCAAAAAATCTGCGGCTTGACTTTCAAACTAGCCCACTTCCCGAAAAACCTTTGTGGGCTAGTTTATTGCAGGACAAGAAGTTGGCACAGTTTTTGCCAAGGGGAACTTTACATATTGACATTTTTGGGGCGAAATCGGGAAAGTGATAATTATTCGTTTTGAAATGGAACTTGACTGAGTTTTTTTCTTTGCTTTGTGGGCTAGTGTTTTCAAATATCGTTGTGGTTCTTTAGAAATAGTCTCATAAAATCCCCTTTTTTTAATCCTTGGTTCTCTAAGAAGCCGTCTGAAAACCCTTGCTGTGGTCTGAATTTGAAACGGCGTACTCATCGGGCCATATTCAGGTTTCACGACAAAATCTGAATAGAAAGGCTCTTATGATGAGTACGCCGCGAATGCAATATGCTACCGATGTAACCGATGCGCAATGGCAGCGGATCGAACCGTTACTGCCGGCTCCGAGGTGGTGGCCGAACGGTCCGGGTCGGCCCCCGCGGGATCGCCGCCAGATGGTCAATGGCCTTTTGTATTTGACCAAGACGGGGTGTCCTTGGGCGTTGTTGCCTATTTGTTTTGGGCCGTGGAAAACCGTGTATGATTACTTTCGTCGCTGGACGCTCCAAGGGGTCTGGCCGCAGGTGTTGGATCAACTCAGCCAACGGGAACGTCGCCGACAAGGCCGGGTATCCACGCCGTCGGCAGGCTGTATCGACAGTCAGACAATTAAGACGGCAACCCAAGGTAAAACAACCGGATATGACGCCGGCAAAAAGATTCAAGGACGCAAGCGGCATCTGTTGGTTGACACCTCGGGCTTGCTTAGACAGGTGGTGGTTACCGCCGCCGATGTCGACGACCGCGACGGCCTAAAGCAGGTGTTGACCCGCTATAGTACCCCCGACGTACCCCGCTTGCGCAAACTGTGGGTCGATGGGGGCTACCAAGGTGAGGCGATCCGAACGTGGGTAGCCGACATAAAAAAGACGCACAAGATTGACTTGGAAGTCGTCGCCAAACAAGGCGGTGGATTTACCGTACTCAAACGGCGTTGGGTCGTTGAGCGTACGTTTGCGTGGTTGATGAATTTTCGTCGTCATGCGAGAGATTATGAGGTGTTGACCTGCCATAGTGAGGCCTTGATTCAGATTGCCATGATCCACTTGATACTCAAACGGATCAAGTGAAAAATATAGTTTTCAGACGGCTTCTTAGAGGAAGGGCAGCGGGTAGAAGTAGAAGACACGGCAATTTACCCCTAGAAAGGATGTTGACTGATGCCTTCCGTATCTAATATAGTTCCGCCGATCCGTCCCGGCCAGTACACACCGCTTTCCTCTGACCGCTTTACCCCCGCTGATCCAGACGCTTTCACGCCTACACCCGAGGGTAGTTTCCGGCCGATTCAGGGAGAGTTGGAGCCTGTGCCCGAGGGGAGCTTTAAGAAGATTGAGGGCGGATTTACGCCGCTGGAGGAGATACCGTTAGAGCAGCGTTACTTGAGAGTTTGGGAGGGATAGAACAGCTTTAATTCTAAGGTCCTTGAGCCTGAATCCTGTCAGCGATAGCCCTTAAATCTCTTGCTGCACTACTATGTGAATTAAATCGCTGAAAAAATTGTTTTCTGTCTTTTGTTTGCCATAAAACAAGAATGTTTTTTTCCGACCTTTTTACTCCAACAAATTTAATCTCATTTTCTCTAAGGACTTGATTGGTCGAGGCCATAGTATAATCCTTTCTGTCTTCTGGACGATTCCAGGTAGGTCCGGGCCGATGGATAAATTTTCTCGGCGGGGGAAAGGCCCTGCTCGAACTGATGAGCGAGGGCCTTTCCTTTTTCGCGTTGCTACGCTTTCCATTGAGAGAACGATAACAGACCCCATTCGAGTCGTCAAGTTCTAAAAAAATAGCGATCTCCCGCATCTTCGTAGGAGGTCGCTTTTTTATTTTTGGCGCTGGTCCTGTATATTTGGACCGATCTTTTTTTTAAGCCCAACAAAAAACCGAGGTTCCTGTTAGCAGGCAGAAACCTCGGATTAACCAAAAGGACACTTCTCTATGTCTGAGATAAATATAGAGGGACTTGCCCTTTTCAGCAATCTGCTTCTTTCCCTCAAAAAGCCGCAGTATCATCACTAGCGAAAGGACGAAGACCATGTTGCGAATACTACTTGTAGGAACCTTGCTAGCCACGCCTTTGTCGGCCGATGATTTGGTTGGGGGGTGGAGTGTTTGGGACTCTGACGCAGGAGATGTTATTCTTGATCTGTACGACGACAGGACGTTCTATCTGGCTATATATCCATCGGAGTCGTTTTCTGAGGTTATTGTCGATAACGTCCTCCGATTTTTTGTTCCCTATACTTTGGCCGAGCTAACTGACAGCGGAATGCGAGAGACGGTTGTACAGTATATAGAGATGAATGGCACGTATTCCGGGGTAGGCGATACGTTGCAACTTCATCATCCAGAGGGAGCTATACACAACATCGACGGGCATGAGTTCAATACTTGGGAACTTGTGACCTTCTTGGCCTCTTCTATATTGGCAGGGGCGGATCTAGAGTTGAGCGATGGATATAAAGAGCATTTGATATTCCTCGCAGATGCCTATATGGTCGAAGTGATGTTAGACGAAGCCTTGCTTACAACGAAGCTAGGATATGATCTAAGCGAAGGTGATTTGACCTCGCTGACACTGTACGGCCTAATGGGTAAAGAAGAGACGACTTTGGATTGGCGAGGAACGCTGATAGAACGAACGGCGACGGGAGTGGAGGGAGCTACATGGGGTGAGATAAAATCGTCGTTGCCTTTCCGATAAACGAAGAAGTGGCCTCCTGCGAAGATGCAGGAGGCCGCTTTTTTCTGCTCAAGTAAAAATCAAGTTCTTTTCAGAAGTCGTAAATGACGATTAGAACGTTGTGTTCGTAAACGACTTCTTCTACTCTGCCGTCGATCACGAAAAGAGTCACGAGCCATTCGCCGCTTTTGGTAGGTGAACCGGAATATGCCGGCCTGTTTGTCTGGAAAATTGTATCGTAATGCCAAGTGAAGTAAATTTCATCGGGGAGCGCGGTGTGTTCGTAGGAGGACCAGGGGAGCAGTTCAGGGGGGACGAAGGGGAGATAGGTAAAGCTCTCGCCGATTCGGTTGCGAAAAGTTTCTATTTCTGGCTCTTCCTCTGGCGTCTCGTCCGGTTCTTCTTCCTCTGGCGTCTCGTCCGGTTCTTCTTCTGGTGGCGCTGCGGGAAAGGTGCCTTGGTAGACGGCCGAGGGAAACCCGTAGAGCGTTCGCTTGCCGCGCGACGTGCGGAACGGATAAGCTACAAGCCCTAAGCTGTAAGCGGGTTCCGCTTGGTATCCTTCAAGTTCTCCGAGGCCAGCATTGTCAGGGTCAACCCATCGTTGAAGGCGAGTAGCTGGAAATTTCTGCGGGACCCGGAGCCAACCGGAGGCCGTAGGATCGGCGGCGACCCATACGGTGTCGGATTCGATTAGAGCGATTCCGGCCGTGTCTGTGGCCGTACATGCGCTGATAGCCTCACAACCCCCATGTGCTAGGTCATGGCCCCAACGGTCGCAGTAGGCCCGCCAGAAGGCTTGATCTCGACAATAGAGGGAGTCCGGGCCAACGGGGACTTCTCCAACTGTAATTTTTCCGCTGCTCAAAGGAGCTAGCGTCTTCGAGTCATCTATCCCGCAGGCAGACAACATCAAGCTCAAAAGAAAAAGCAGTTGTTGCATAATTTTCCTTCCTAGTGTGGTGGAGACGCCGGCATTTTTGCCGGATTTTTCCAGGATAGTGCCGACGACTCGAATAGGCAGGGCATCGCATGGCTTGTACCCCTTCCTACCTTGCGCTGAGCCGCCGACACGTTAAAAGCGTTGTTTCGATAGGGTGTTTACTGGTGGGCTTCTTCGATCTCGTTTAGGAGGTCGGTGGTGGCCCTGGTGAGCATCTTTAGGAGAGTCTTTTCGTCTTGGCAGGAGAGTGTGATTCCTTCGCGGATCGGCGTTTTCCCGTCCTCTTCGATGCAGCCTTGAATCTCAATCTCTTTCGGGCTTTTTAGGACGAGGGCATCTAGGGTGAATCTCTGCGTTGAATTACTCATCAGTCTTTTTTTTACCCGTTTTGTATTTCTTCGGCCGTTTGGGTTTCGGCCAGGCTTCATCCACCATGTCAAGGAGCCAGTCTAGGTCGTAGAGCTTGTCGGTGACGCCTGCGGCCATCGCTGGTGTGATCCTCAACGAAGAGTGAATCCGAATGAAATTGTAGTGCAGGAAGTGGAGAGCGACCGCGAGCGCGTGGTTCTCCATCTTCTTTGAAAAGGCGTTCGTCTTCCGGGTGTAGCGGCGCGAGGACATCCGCAAGGTGTAATTCTGCCGCTCGATCAGCGTGGTTGAGACGTGCTTTGTATTCGGGTTTCCCGAGATGATTTCCTTGGAAATCTCGACCTTCATTTTTCGTTGGGAAAAGACCTTGTGGAGGACGCCGTAGTCCACGTCATCGCCGAAGACCTCGGCGATGGCCTCTAGGTAGGCTGCGTATCCGTCCGTGCTCAACTGGACACGGTTGGACAACCGGCTTTCTAGGTCTTCTAGAAATTCGACGGCCGTTTCGACCGAGCGGTCCCCGATTCTCCATCTAAAGAATCCGATGAGCTTTGGAAAAAAATAATAAAAAGAGCCGAAGGGAAATGCGAGTATTGCAAGAAAAACTTATTTAATTCGGCGGAAAATTATCTCTTGGCCCAATGGGATGCTATAATTCCCGAGTCTCTTGGAGGAATGCATGATTATGAAAACAGTGCTCTTAGAGCCTATACGAAAATTGCTTTCCTGTTGATAAGAAGGCCTTGGCAACCTACGCTCTCCTCACCTATTGACCCTCAACCAAGTCCGAATTGTCGAACGGTTGAGATAATTTTCGTATAGGCTCTAAGTCCCGATGGACTCTTCCAGGCAAGAGACAACGATTTTGAGGAAGCCCTGATACTCATCAGTATCAGGGCTTATGTCTACACTTTCTCTAAATTTCAAACTCCACGATTGGAACATAAATGCTCAATGAAGGGCTCAAGTCTCTCTATGAGCAAACGAACAATATTCTCTCTATGTTCGTCCGAAATCCTTTCCCCTGGCTGAGCACCACAGTTGGCGAAGGCATATTTCAAGGCATCAGCACTAGCATTAGAAATTGCGTTTCTCACCGACTTTTCCATATAGAATTCCAACAGATCGCCAATCGCGGACTCAAATTTTTCCAAGTCCAAATTCTTGTATGAGTAGGTCGCAACAATCTCTTCTGGAGTAAGAGCTAGGTTAACCTTGATGTCCAATTCATTTCCGCTAATGGGATCGATAGCATAACACCGAGAAAAACTCTCACCGTCGTAGTTGCTCGACAAGCACAGCACAATTCGCTGGAAGCCAAAGTATTCCACGTATCCCAGAACTTGGCGAGATTCAGGATCGCCTCGCACGAAAACACAATGAAAAAATACCCTCTTAGGACGATTTAGAACGAGATCCGTAGCATTATAGTATCCAAAACATGGTTCACCATTGGCTAACAAATAGTCATGCGCGTGTTCGCAATCGATGAGATGGAGCCCTATATCCGAGGTAAGTGCGAGACATGACTTAACAATTGAGCGACCGGCTATCTCTCCTCCGAAAGTAAGTGGTATAGATAGTGGATCTTCGAGATATTCCCTTCGTGGGGCTGCCTTCTCTAACACTTGGTCTATATCGAGATTTGGATATTTCCTAACCAAACCCGGCAGCATCTTTTTCAACTCTTTTATGGATGAGGTGCGAATTTTTACTTCTGTTTGATCGCCCAAGGCTCGCTCGGTGAAGACTGTTTCGCGCATGTTCATTCGTCCATCCGCGTGGATAAGAATTTTATCGCCCCCCACGGTTTCAACCAGAACAGGCTGATTCTCACCCCGCTGACGCCGAATATTCAGCAACGTGCAGAGGGGCTTCAGTTGCGTAACGAGTTCATGGTCCCATTCTGCACCGGTTGTACTGTTACAATCTTTGCAGATAAAATTGTACACGGTTTTCTTCCCGCCTATCGCGTTCGGAATGACGTGTTCTTTACTGCCGTTCTTATTACGGATCGGTGTATTGCAGAGAGCACAGCACTTCTCTTGATCGATTTTCTCAGTTATGTCAGTAACTTGCGTAGACACAGTTGTCTCCTTACTAATCTTGCCATTGGTCTCAAGGGCTAGTGAGCAGTCCTCGCTCGTCGATGGAAACATATAAAGAGGGCCTTGGGGGGGATTTTTGTCAAGGTACTGAGCCCGTTCAAGGATTAGGCCAGATCCCCCGCGGTACTTGGCCCGTTTCCCGTCCTTGGTTGCCGATCCGTGTCGCCCCGTGCAGAGATGGGCCAGAAAATCGTCCGCTTTTGACTTGAATGGTGCCCAGTTGCCCGCTCACCTTCTCCGGCCGACAATCCGGGAAGATCGACGAGGCCCGCACCGGCCACCGCGCTCGAGATCAAGCGTCCTCAGCCGCATGGCCCTGCAGGTGCATACGACCGCGACCAGAGTATTGCCGCTCAGACCGCTTAACTTGCCGAAGATCCGCCGCGGTGGGATGTGCTATGGTGTGGGGGCGTTCCGATTGAGTTGAGCCAGAGCACCGAGAAGAGCTGGCCGCTGCAGTGGCGCGCTCGACGCCTCGTAAGCAGATCCACACAAAGGCCGCTGAAATGCCTGAAACACAAACTAAATGGCCGGAGACCCCAAAAAGCCGCTCTGCACGTCAAATCAGTATACAAAATCGTCAGTTGATGCTGATTGGACGAATTCCGCGAAGGCCGGCCGGAGCAGCCCCGCTTGGTCGGTCGCACGCACGTGAGAATTCGCCCTGTCTTGGCGAAAAGCACCCATACTCGCGCATAACTTATTGTATTGCAACACCTTAAACGGCGCACGCGGTCGAGAACTACCCCCTCGTTGACCCACACCGAAACCCCGCTACATCAGATCACTAGCCAAAATCATCAGCTCACCTGATGACCTGAAGATGCAGGCCTAGCCCACGTCCCCCATTATACGCCGTCCACAATCGACCGGAGCGCGGCGCTAACTGCAAACCTGCCCACACGTCCGCTCTTGCCTCTCGACCCTTGCCCCGCGTGGACAGCTTCAACCCGCCGCGGCCTAGCGATGAACACGTCCGATCCGGTTGAGGAGTTGCTAGCAAAGGCCGACGCGCTGCGCACCGAGGCGGCCCGCTTGTTCCGGCTGGGCAGTATCGGCGCTGGACGCCGGTTGATTGCCGAGGCCGAAGGGTACGAGATCCGCGCGCACCGGCTGGAGAGCGAGCGAGAGTATACTTGAATTCGGAGAGACGGACCCGACGCCAGGCCGGAAATCGTGCGCGATCCGGTGCGGTTGCAGCCGCGCTGTACCCGATGGCGACCGCATCAGCGGTATCAAGGATTGTCGGATTTGCTGCGGCGGGCACCGGCGCACACCAAAGCGCAAGGCGACCCGCCTGCGGCGAGGGTGAAGGCCCACTATTGACCTACCTTGTAGGTCGGAGGGTAGAGGCGAAAATCTCGGTAGTGGTTCAGTTTGAAAAATCAGGTGTATAACTCTAACGGATCATCGGTCCGCCGGTTATAACTGGATCCTTTATCGACGACTGGATTTGGTTGAAAATCTGTGAGAGAACAGTGCTTTCTAGTACCCCCAAGGAAACGCAAGGTGCTGTAAATTCTACACCGGTCACCCAATTTTTTCTTTTTTCCCAAAAATGTGAATTAACAATAAGCTCTGGGTTCTGGCCCGTAGTTTTAAGGTACAAATTAAATCTAAGGGAACGTCCCTTTGGAAAAGAAGACCAATTGGGTCGTCCACAATCAGCGAGATCTTCGGCTTCAAACATCGAAAAGTGAATCCAATCTGATACGATTATGCCGGATTCTTTTTCCAGGGTAGTGATGGTCCAATTGTTTTCCGCAAATAAATTTATGATGCTGCTCCATACAACAGCAGGATCCGTATCGGCGAAAACTTGACTCTTTCTAATCGACTGATGAGAAGGCGGAACAGCGACACAGCCGACGAAAAAGATAAAAATTATACTGATTTTACTGGTCAAAATCAGTGAATTCTTTCTCTTCGTCAGGTATTCCAGTATTGAGGACATTTTTAGCCTCCGACTCCGAGTGAGTTGTTCGATCCTACCTGTTCTGGAATCGAGTCGATACCACAATAGGGATAGCCTTGGAAATATCGCCAACCCGTATCATGTATTAGCAGCGATTTCAGTTTCTGAGACACACAACCGTGAAATGAATTGTCTCGCACGGCGAAGATTTTAAGAGAGGAGCCAATCAACTGGTTAGGGAATGGTCCACTAAGCTGATTGAGATTGATGCGAACCTCGATTAAGCGATCCATACCAGACCAAGATGAAGGCACCGATCCTGTGAGTTGATTCCGATGAAGAAGCAATTTCTCCAAAACAGACAGCTCTCCCCACTCAGCGGGTAGCTCTCCCACAAGACGACATCCCTCCAGATTCAACTCTTGCAGTTTTGCAAGTTGTCCCCATTCAGGTGGCAAGGAAGCATCCAACGGATTATACGACAGGTCCAAAGTCGTCAAATTGGGAAGCTGTCCAAGCTCTGGTGGCAGAGGTCCCGTCAAGATATTATCCCGAAGGACTAGCCTCTCAAGAGATTTCAGTTGTCCTAATTCCGGTGGAATAGCCCCGGACACCTCTGTGTTGACCAAGTAGAACGTTTGGAGGTTAGAAAGTTGTCCCAACTCGGGCGGAATCGCTCCCGAAAGAAAAAGATTGCCTTCAAGGTTCAAGTATTTGAGAGAGTCTATCTGCCCCAACTCGGGAGGAATGGCTCCTTCGAGTTGATTGTACCCCAACTCCAATACCTCCAGCTTAGACATTTGTCCCAACTCGGGCGGGATCGCTCCAGAGAGAAGGCCTTTTTCGCTGAACTCTGAAGGCGATCCTCCAAGCCTGAGAATCTTCAAGTTCTTGAGATCGGCAATCTCTTTGGGGATAGATCCGGAGAATTGATTGTGACCAAGCCCCAACTCCTCAAGCGAGTCGAGTTGTCCGATCTCAGGCGGAATTTCTCCATCAAAAAGATGTCCATACAAAGAGAGAATTCTCAGACGTTTCAATCCTGCTATTGTCGGTGGAAGGGGACCGGATAAGCCGTCAGTGACCGAGCCACCCCTACCACAATGGAATTCCTCAAGCTGAGAAAGATTTCCAATCTCAGGGGGTAACTGGCCAGAGAAAGCACTGCCTTCCAGGTTGAGATATATCAAGGAAGCAAGTTGTCCGATCTCAGGTGGTATGGGGCCAGTCAACTTGTTCCCATTTAAGATGAGCGTTTCCAGGTGGACTAACTGGCCTAATTCGGCAGGAAATGGGCCAGTCAAGCGATTATTTGAAAGGTCCAATTCTTCTAAATAGGTCAATTTTCCCAGAACGGCTGGCAGCACATGACCTTCCAGATCTCGCCGTTCGTCGGGCTGTTTCAATGAGATGACGCGGCCTTCGGCGTTGGTTTTGACCCCCTGCCATTTGGCTAGCGATCCCTCTGAATTCCAGTGACGCCACACGGTGCTATTATCAGGAGACCCCATAGCTTCGTAGAACTCAATCAGCGCAGCCCTATCAGAGGCAACCGATGAGATAGAGCCGGTCAACGGATTTTCTGTGAGGTTGAGCGTTTTCAGGTTGGTCAGTTGGTCTAATTCGGGTGGAATAGAGCCAGTCAATTGGTTGTTGGATAGATCCAGCGTTTCGAGGTTGGTCAGTTGTCCCAAGGTCGCCGGGATCGATCCGTCCAATTGGTTATTGGACAGGTCCAATGTTTTCAAGTTGGTCAGTTGGTCTAATTCGGGTGGAATAGAGCCAGTCAATCGGTTATCGGATAGGTCTAGCGTTTCGAGGTTAGTCAGTTGTCCCAAGGTCGCCGGTATTGGACCGGTCAACCAGTTATCGGACAGTATGAGTGTTTCAAGGTTCGCTAATTGTCCCAAGGTGGCCGGTATCGGCCCCTCTAACCAGTTCAGTTTAGTACCATAAGAGACATCGTAGTACGTTCTAGCTATGTCGTTACCGAGGTTGAGCATTTTCAGGTTGGTCAGTTGGCCCAATTCAGGCGGCAGCGAACCCCTTAAACCGAGACTATTGAGGATGAGTTCTTCCAGATAAGTTAGCTGGCCCAATTCAGGCACCAATTCTGTTTCACTGAAGCGTGATTGCTGATAGTTCTGACCACTCAAAGTGGAAATATGTACATATATGGAACGGTCCCAGCCGGCCTTGGACGGAGAAATCCTCAGTGAAATGACGCGGCCGTCGGAATTGGTTTGGACGTATACCCACTCGTCTAAAGGGGCCTCGCTTTTCCAGTTGCCCTCGCTTAAAAGACCACGCGGATTATTTCGGTTTGTTCTCGTCGCGTCGTAGAATGCCTCTAGTGCCGCCTTATCGGAGGCGGCGGATCCCTCTGGAGCGGGAGGCAAGGATGCGGGAGGCACCGGCTCGCCGATGCCCAATGGGTTGGTCCCATCTTGTTCGGCCGTCAAGAAACCGCCCAACAGAGCGAGATCCGTCCAGTCTATTTGTCCGTCAGCGTTGACGTCTCCTAGCTGTATGTTGCCACCCGGAGGGACCGTGCCATTCAACAGGTAAGCGAAAAGAACAAGCGCATCGTCCCCATCGACGGTTTGGTCTCCATCCACATCGCCTAAGAGAGGGGACGCCCCGTTTTCTACGAGCTTGCCCGCAGGATGTGACCGGGGAACCTCATCAACGGTTTGGCCTTGATCCGCATCGCCGCTCTCTGCGAGTTTGTCCACAGGATATGCCGGGACCTCATTGATAGTTATGACCTTCCCTGTAAAGACAAACGCCGTGTCCACATAGGTTGCCATATAAGGCCCGGAAACGCCCAACCAATAGCTCGGCCGTTGAGGAACAGAGACCTCGAAGTTACCTTGGTTATCCACGGGCGCACGAGCCAGTACCACCAGACGCTCCGCGTCTATGATAACTACCTCGGCCTTCGACATTGAAGATCCCTCAACCGTCATAATTTGGCCTCGTTGGGCCTGTTCTGGGCCAGACGGATAGAGGGGATTGGCGGACTGGTTTTCAGGCCGACGGTCGTCGTCGCCACAAGCTACCATCGACAAGGTGAACGTCAGAACCAACAGGCTACGTATGGTACATTTTCCCGGTTTAGTCTCTTTGCGCCATAGGCAGCAGGAGAACACGCGGGCTTTCCTTCTTCCTACCTTCCCATCACACCATACCCGTTTTGAAAAGCTAAAAGACTCCGAGACAATAGGCGTCTTGGGGACGCATGACAGGACGAAGAGCAGAAATTCTACGAGGGCGGCGAGGCGAGACATGACGCATCTCCTTGAACGGGAGGAACAGGAGGCCCCCGAAGGGGCCGGGCCAGTTCACATTCCCGCAGAGATGCAGAAAGGTTCTACCTATTCGCCAAGGCGGAAGGGAGCTACCCTTCGCCGGGTCATGGCTGTTGTATTCAGCAGAGGACCCGACTAAGCACGGGTTCTCCACGAGAATGTGAACGCCTCCATTGTACTACGGCTGGACGCGCCGGTCAAGCAAAGCGCAAAATCCTCTTGATGACTTCATTATTTTTTGATATATATAAGTTCATGGCTTCGCTATTCGTATAGAAACACCCCCCAAGCGAAACTTACCCCAGACACATAATCGCGGCCGCGTATAAGATGCTGGTTGACTCTGACCAGTTCTGTGTGGCGTACCATGACTAGCACGTGACGGGATTGGGCCGTTCTGCTTATGCCAAAATGGTCAACCAAACCTCGGACGCTCCCGACGGAGCAGGCATCGTGTGGACATGGACGGCCATAGTCAACGGAGGTGAAGCCGTATGCACCGATTTGATCCTGATCGCTATTATCGAACGAACGACCCCGAGCTCGCCGTGATTGCCACGCGTGGTACGCTGAGTCAATGGCGCCATCGCGGCGAAGGGCCGCCGTATATCCGCTTCGGAAATCGCGTACTCTACGAGGGCCGTGCGTTGAACGAATGGCTTGATGCACACATAGTTCATCCTACCAATCCCCGAGTAAGGATGGATTGACCCCATGCTCGCCAAACCGACCTTTTCCGATTGGGAGGCCGTCGCCGACCATTGGAAACTGCGGCGAGTAGGCCGCGAGCTTTCCGGCCCTTGCCCCTTGTGCGGAGGCCGCGACCGTTTCCACGTCCGCGAGGAAAGCGCCGGCGCGGTCGTAGGTTGCCGCGGCTGTATCGACGGCCAACCGCAAGGCCGTGCCCGCTTTGGCGAGCTGATGCACTTGGTGTTTGGCGACCGCTTTTTGCCGAAATCACCAAAATCGCGTCAGAGGCTCCAAAACGGCCCTGTAAGCCACCCAAGGGAACACACCAGCGAACCAGCTCGCGCAGTCGAGCAGACCAAAAGCCAACGCCGCGCCGCCGAATTTGGCCGCCGCTTGTGGAGCGAAGCTGAGCGGATCCCCACACCCTCGAGCACTGGCCCGTCCGACACGTCACCGCCGAGGTTATGGTTTGCAGCTCGTAGCTTGCTGCACCCTTGGCAGACCCCACCGCCAGCGATCCGCTACCATGCGAGCAAGCAATTGATTGTCACTGGACTGTGGTCCCTCGACGCGGTCCGCACCGCTTGGCCCGGGCTACCTACCGATCCGCCGCCGGCCGTCCACTGTATAGCGATCGATGAGGAGGGCCAGAAGCGATACCCGCCGCGCAGGACGGATGAAAGGGGTCACCGGCACGACAAGCGCACCTATGGCCAGATTACCTACACCGGCGCAGTCTTGGCGCTGGGCGACCCCGAAGCCGTGGCCGATCCCGTTCACATCTGCGAAGGCGTAGCCGACGCCCTAGCCATCTATTCGCGCAGGCCCGGACTTGTGCTAGCTAGCATCACGACTGTTACGGCCGTAATCAAGCGCCCCGGAGTGTTGCGACGCATCTACGATAGTCGCCGCGCCTATATCTGGTCGGACATCGACGCCAACCGGCAAGGCCAAGACGCCGGTGCACAACTAGCCGAGGCCCTGAAAGCGGCAGGCATCACTACCGCGACCGCGACAGGCGACGAAGGCCAAGACCCCGCCCAATGGAGCGCTGAGCTAGGTTGGCCCGTACTAGCTCCCGATCAATTCGCAGAAATCGCCGGCAAGTCCCTTGACGACGGACAACCGCTTGCCGAGGCCGATCGGATAGCTATTCATACCCTAACAACAGCGCAAGGAAACCAACATTGACCCATTACAACCCCCCAACCTCGGCCCACGAAGTCAAAGGCGACCCTCAAGCGCCGCTGCCGCTTGAAGTGATCCAGCAACAGGCCCTCGAAGCCCTCGACCGAGGCGACTACGAGGCGCTGGCCGAAGTGCTGACTAGCGCCCGTATCCGTTGCGAAGATGAGGCTGACACCCGACCTAGCTGCGAGGCCGTCCGCGCCGCCTTCGAGCAAGTGGACGGCGATAGCTTGCCCCAAGCCATCGCGAAGGCCGAAACCTTGATCCAGTGGGAACGGCGACCAAAAGCCCGCGCCGCGCATAAAATCAACGATCCCCAACCCGCGCCCTTGCTAAAAGCGGCAGGACAAGACGGCCCGCTCTTGACTGCCGGCATGGTGGCGACCCTATCCGGCGCAGGTGGCACGGGCAAAAGCAAGTTAGCGCTACAAATCGCCTTACAGTTCGCCGAGGCCAACGAGTATGGCCTGACCCCCGACAAACTATGGGAGGCCGCTGCTGGTTCGGTCCTTGTTTGCACCTACGAAGATGCGGCCGGAATGACCGCCGATTATTTACGCCAGCAGGCCAAGTGCTTGAATTGCCCCGGAGGAGTAGCACATGTCAAGGTCCTCGACTTGGCAGGGTATCCGCTTTTCGGTCCTGGCGAAGCGCAAAGCTATAACACCCGCCCATCTCGATTGTTCGGTTTCCACGTGCTAGCCGACGCCGCCGAGAAAATCGGCCCGCGCCTTATCGTGATCGACCCGGCGCTTTTCGCATATGTTGGCGAGGCCAACGCCACCTCGCCCGTCCGCGAGTTTGTCGCAGCGCTGGCCCAGCTAGCTAGCCAGCACAACGCCGCCGTGCTATTGGTTGCCCATTCGACTAAGGGCGCTCGCTTAAGCAACAGCAACAGCAAGCCCGATCTATTCGACGCCGGACAAATGAGTGGATCCGCCGGATGGCACGACGCGGCCCGTGCTTGCCTTGTGCTGACCCGCGAGACAGACGACCCGACCCGCTGGACGCTAGCCGTTGCAAAAGCCAACTACGGCCCGTCTTTCATAAAGACCTTGCTCAAGTACGAACACCCCGTTTTTCGTGCTGCTGATAGCCCCGCTTGGAAGGACAAAGACGGCCAACCCACTACCCAAGAAGACAACCCTTATGCCTAAGACGCCGACCCTATCGACGGCGACCACGACCGCCGAAATCCTAGAGGCAACAGCCCGTTTCTGTTGGTATGAATCCTATAACAACAGCGAGGATTGCCCCACCCAACAGATCCCCACCGAAACCGACCTATACCAAGAACCAACCCTTTGGGATCTCGACCGACCCCCTTGGCCCATGGCCCGAGGCTATCCACTTCGGGGCGATCTGCTCAACGAGGTGCGTTCACGGCTGACCCAGTTGACCAAGTGGATAGCCCCGCATATTAAAGGCGGTATATGGGACGTGTACGCCACTGACTTTAACAGCGGGTGTTTGGAGTTCACGTACCGCCACGCTCCAGACCGCCCTCCGTTTTTGGGCTGCGAGATTGAAGATATACAGATTGCCTTTCGCAAAGCAGCTCAAGACGGCGACCCGCCCAAGCACCCGATCGTCCTAATGGTCGAGGCGTGGCAACAAAGGCCCCGGTCGGTAGAAACCGACCGCAAGCAGCACGGTATCCTTCCCCTTGTGTTGAAGGCGACACAACTACACCCACAAGACGCAACCGAAAGCGACAACCGCAACGGGCAACTCCCCTTTGTTTCGACCCCTAACCCTTTGGGAAAGTATCACAGCCAACAAGCGGAGCTACCCTTTTTAGAAACACCCAAGCCCGGCAAGTTTATCCCCGCCCTACCCGTGCAGCGTTATGACCTGGCAGGTGGGCCGACACGTACCAAAGGTCCCGGAGCGCCCTACGCACAGCGCCTTTTCTTTGAGGCGCTTATGTCCGTTCCACGTCAAGACCGGATAGCGCACATGTCCAGCAAAGTTACCCTTACACTGCGCGATTTAGTGGCTTGGATATGGCCCAAGGGCTGGGAGCGTAAACGCAACTTGCCCGCGCTGGCTCGGGCGCTCGAAGATTTAAACAAGATGGTGATAAGATGGGAGCGCCGCGATTGGATTCTTGTTGTCTGCCGCTCCTTTCCAACATGGGAAACTAAGCTAGAAGACTTGATATGCTTGGAAGTTTTCAACTTACCCGGCAGCGACCAAGGCCCCTTGATTAACCGCTTCTGGTCCCGGCACTGGGGGTTGGTATGTTTCACAGCCTACCGATCTTACTTACGGCTGGCCTACATTTGGGACGATGTGAAAGCCAAGCGCGGAGGCCGTCGCGTCTTTGCAACCCGCCCGAAGGTACTACGAGACGAACAGGACCGGCTTGTGAACGCCAAAGGCGAGCTTATCCTTAAAGGCGGCCAGCCTGTCAAAGATTGGAGCCACCCGCAAGCGATCCAAACCGGCAAGCTTGAGCGCAATCCAGCAGCCGACCACGTGCCCGAGCTTGGCCCCGACGATCTGGCCGAGCTCGGATTCAACGACGACCCTAACTTGACCCGGCAGCAGATAGCCGACCGCGCCCGCAAAACTCGTGTTGCTTTGCGGAAAATGGAGGCCGCCGGCGCGGTTGTATTGGAAACAGACCAATACGGCGGAGTAAGGGTTCTAGAACCGGCAGGGTAAAGGCCGAAGCCTGTGCACGTGGCCTATTAACGAATTAACTGGCAAAACACGCTAATAGGCCATATGGAACACGCTAATAGGCCATATGGAACACGCTAATAGGCCATATGAAGGCCGAAATTAAAGAGAGAAACCGCCATCGCAACAGAGACAACAGGTACACAGGTTGTTGTTGTCCCAGCGGCAGACCGATCGCTGGGGCGACCGACTGCCGCTAGAAAAAAATCGACCGCGCCACGGTGGGGCGCATCGGCCCGCCGTCCCTAGAAAAGAAAAACGCAGTTAGTGCCCGCCTCGACTCCCGCGCGGTCGGGTATCTTTGGAGGTGAGTTATGAACAAGGCTGAAGAGACAATTCGGACCGCGTATCAGGAAAAAATCGACGCGGTTATCGACTATTGGGACAGCCAAGAGTACGACCCTTGTAACACTCAAAAGAAATGGCGAGCCGTCCGCATTCTACAAGACGAAATGGCCGAAGCGCTCAAAGACCTAGCGCAAAATCTCGGGCAGCCATCGCGAGTACTAAAAACGTTTGACGATGCCCGCGAGCGGCTGTTGGAGATGGCGGTCGAGGCCCGCAACGCCGGCGATTTCAAGACCGAGCAAAGATGTCTGGTGGAATATCTGCGCTCAGATCGTCGGCCAGCGACGGCCGCCAACTCGGAGCAAGGTGCCGTCTATCAGACCCTTGTACTCAACTACATCAACAACGCGGCAGATAGCGATGGCCGGCTGCCGCTTTGGGAAGAGGTCGAGGCCGCTATCACGGCGGTTTTACCCCACGCGAAAAAACGAGAAAAAAAACAGCTCTTGGCCGCGCTGGGCTTTGGTCTGGCCCGCGATTGGTCGAATGGTTCCGCTGGCGCACTGCGTTTGACTCCCCTCGCAGCCCAAGACGGCGCAGGAAACGAGGTCGAGTAATGGCACTCCCTAGCTCGTGGTGGTGATAGATCTACAAGTCCCAGCCGCCCACAGACGAGCACACACACTTTTTTGCACGTCAACACACGCACCAGAGCGAACCCTTGCCCCCGGACCTTGGGACAGCGCCAAACCCCGGAATACGCTCTATAGTGGCGGTCAGTGCGCGCCGCGCCACGGCAGCGCACGCCAAGACCGCCGCGCACACGGGATTTTCAGCCCTCGCTGGCGTAGGAAGCACCCCCGCCGCGTTTGTAGTATACGGGGCGAAGGATAGGACAGAATTTCACTGAGCGGCCCCCGCGCCCCATTCTACACCGTCCATTGCCTATCTGCGTTGGCCGCACAAGGCCAGCGGCGAAAGGAACGAGCGCTGCCGTTTTGACTTCGCTCGCTCGCCTTGCGCTCTGAGACTTGGTGCGCATCGGTGTCCGCTTCTCGGCCAGAGCCAGAACAATCTCGGCAAACTGCGCCGAGAACGTTCTGGCTCAGCTACCCGGAATCGCGCGAGGTCAAGTATATCGCCTTGACCACTGATCGAGGTTGACCACCGACCGACGTATTGATTGAGCTATGAGGCCCGCGCATAATGGACGAGTTGAACGGCGATCTATTTAGGCCACAGTGAAAGGCAAGTTGGGAAGCGCTAAAATAGAAACGCCGGCCGCTATGTGGACACTTCACGACCGGCACTCCACCTTGCGAATATCAAGAGAGCGACCCTTGACGGCCACGAAGGTATCGCCGCAACGCCCAGGTCAAGACGCCCACCCCGTATACAACCTTGTGTTATATAATAGGGCGGAAGGTAGGGCAATTTTCCACCGCACAGGCCCCTCGCTCCCTCATTTCAGCAGCGATCGACGATCAAAAAGGGGCACGATTGCGGATTTGGGCGGATCTCCCCACACGTACGCGCATCACGCGCGCGATAGCGATAGATGGTAAGGAGTGCACCCCCTCGTCTTTTCTGGCCCGCTTTGTTTGCCCTGGCCTAGTGCCAGAGCAGCCCACCCCGCCCCCCATCGCCATTATAACCGCCCTCGACCATCACCGCCGCCAGAGCGCCCCAAACGCCGTCTAAGTGTTTCGCCGGCCTCTTGCTTGGACATGGGAAAGGCCGAGCTTGTAGCACCTGGACGGGAAAGCAGCAGCCGTGCAGAAGAACCGACACACCCCGCTACATCAGGCTAGTACCCAAAATTTCAGGCCAGCCTGACGACCTGAAGGCCGCAGGCCCAACCCTGGCCCCTTTCTACGCCGTCCATTACCGACCGAGGAGCGGCGCTAACTGCGAAAGTTGTCCACATCATCACGCCCGCCCTGTTGCCCCGCAGGTGTGGACAATTTCAACGCGCCGTGCGCATCAAGCTGCGCGCTTGCCAGCCAGCCCACTAAGCCCAAAAGACGACTTGGCGTTCTGGCTGAATGACATGGAGTTCACGCATATCGCGCACCGCAACGCCGACACCGGATTGACGAGGCGTATACCCTACGAGGACGTTTCACAAGTGACAACGACCTATTCGGTTCCGAAGATCAGACGAGCGATTGAGACTCAGTTCGTTGCATTGTTGGCGTGGTTGATGCAATAGCGAAAGAGACCGCCCCAGTACTCCAGATAGTAGCGGATATATGGAGTGATTTGGAAAAGGCAAGCACTTTCTTGCAAGGGGCGATTGCAAGGGGTCGATGGGGCACGGTTGGAGGGGTCGGCAGTCTCCTCGGCGCGGCTAGCGCGGGCGCAACCTCGGCTAGCTAGCTTGCCGATTGGGGCGACCTGCGGCGCGGATCGGGACGGATCAGGCGCAACGGGGGACGTTCCATGCCCCGTTAAGCCGTCTCAGCCGCACGAATGGGCCTCGGCCTCGGGGTCGGATAGGATGCAAGCGGCCTAGGGCACGTTCAGTGAGGGAAACGGGGGCGAATCGGGCACACTGGGGAGAATTCGGGACGATGTGGGCGGTGGTGGTGGGATAGGGCGGAGCGTGGGACGGACGGCGAGCGGGTTGGGTCGATGGGGTTGTATGGTCGGCGCGGCCCAGCGCGGGGATGGCCTCGGCGCACGGCGGGCGGTGGGGTAGAGGGTGAATTCGCGCACGGCACGGCCAGCGGACGCGGTGGTAGGGATGGGGCGGAGCGTGGGCAGGCAATCGCAAGGGGGCATATCCCAATCGGCCCCCCCGAACCCGATTTTTGCTGATTTGTGTCTGTGTGGGAGACGCGCGCCTCAGCCGCAAGATTCTAAAAAATTATTACGAAGAAGTCAGGGTAGCCGTCCCAACTTGGGACAAAGGGCTATAGCTGCACAACCGAATTACAACTCAGTGAGTGCCGCAAGTAACTCGTCTATTCTCGTCTGTGCAGCATCAATTTTTTCCTTTGCGGCCTCACGCTCGCTCGGACCCTCCTTCTTTCCCTTCAGTAATCCCTCAAGTTCATGCACAATATCTTTCTTCTCATGTACTACTGTTGCTGGGATGAGCTTGTCTAGCTCGACGAGCTTTTGCAAGCAGGTATCTATTTGTTGATCTGAGTTGATCTTCTCCTCGGCGGCGCGCAGTTCATCCTCTCCCTCCATTTTATCTTTGAGTGCCGCCTGAAGCTCATTTGCGATTGCACTTCTTTTGGCATCTTTCGCTGATTCTGATGGTGTTTCCATCGACTCATCTCCTGTGATTAAGAGTGTTATCAGGGCCGATCCGCTGTCGCCGCATCTTCTCAATTCTCCTCCCAAGCCAGGGGATTAGATCCACTTTTACAGAAGAAGAACTGGACGTGCCCACAGTAGCCACAGGTGAATATCTTGAAGGCATTACCTCCTGCTGGATTCAACCCAAAATCATTTCTAGTGTCCATAATATCCTTGTCCACAGATAGTTTATACTCTCCGAAACCACAGACCCGGCACGGGCGGACAATATTTTCTCCCACTGGATCTGCGCCAAGTCTTAGGGCACGAAGAAGATCGTGAATCTTCACACCTAGCGAACTCGCGTCCCGAAGACAGTCCTTTTCGTCTTCAACAATGCACTTATCAAGCAAGCCATTAAGAAATACCATTTCGGGTCTATTGGGAAACATTCGCTCAAGATTGAACTCATTTCGGCGGTGATACCAAAGGGGAAGAATCGGTTTGCTCGATACCATTGACCAGATGGTCTTACCCAACGAAAAGACATCGAAACTGGGCTTTATCTTTTCTATTCGCCTACCTGTAGCCCATTGTGGCATCCAGTCGCGACTGCCTACGTTTTCCACTGTGTCGCTCAGCCTCGTGTGATCTCCATCTGTGAAGTGCACGAGGCCAAAGTCGCCAAGTACTAGTTGTTCACTCTCATCTACAAAAATGTTCTCTGGCTTGATGTCGCGATGGACGAGCCCCTCTCCGTGCAAGGCGGCAACCCCATCAACGATTGGCCGAATTGCAGTTAGGGTACGTTCTACTTGACCAGTAAACCAGCCGGATCTGTCTTTCAGGGTTCCATTCGTATAGTATTTTGAGACGAACCACTTCTCATCAAGGTTATAGTCCTCAATCTTCAGGAGATTCGGGTGGTCAGCTTGCTTCATAGCCTCCAGTTCGCGTTTTAGCCGTTCCTCTGCATCCTCGAAATTTCGGGCTTCATTCGGCGAGTGAAGAATTTTGAGTGCGCCGTGGTTCATAGGATTGTCATCACGTACAATTCCGATAATGCCTTTTCGTATCTCCTTCTCTGTATCTGGAGTTACCTCTATACGGGTACTGGACTTCAGAGCGTCGCGGATTGCACTAACGATACCAACCACGTTCACCACGTTGTTCGGCAAGTTCAAGGGGGGCTGCGTACTCTTGTCCAAGACGCGGAAAACCTCACCTTGCCCTCCTTTGCCAATGCTTTCAATCTTTTCCCAACGATTTAAGTACTGCATTTTCGCACCTCCAATCCTCAGTTATGGACGCACCAACACAAATCCGACTCCTACGCTAATTTAGGGTAGTGGGTTACTTTGCCTTTCAGCAGCCGCGATCGCGGCGACCAGCAGCCAGCAGCCGGCGAGAAGGAACAGGGAACAAACTTACCTTGAAAACGACTCGAACCTCGTGTTTACGACTGCTGAGATGATTTCAGGGCGGCGTTGCGTTCGCCCTCCAGTAGCCCCCCAATATGGGCCACGCGCTCGTCGAACTCGGACAGGCGATTGGTTACGCCGTCTATCTTCTCCGTAAGCCGCTTTTCAACACCCGAGATGTCGCAGGGTTACTAACGATAAAAGACGGTAGCGCTAGTACGATTTGGCCTGTTTTGGGCAGAGACCGGCGCGACCGTTGCCGATTTTCGGCCATTTTGGAGCCACGAAAAGGGCTGATTTAGGCCAAGTCAGCCGATCCCGTCCTAAGCTACAACGGGCCTACGCGACCAGAGGCCAGCAACCGTCGAGAAGGCTCATTAGAAGCCTTTTTAAAACTAGGGTTTCGGTCTCTCATGCGGCTCAAAGCGTCTGATACCGGGGGCATCTAGCCCTATGAAAAACGTTTGACGCCAAGGTACTTTATCCCCCTACAAAGCGGCCCGATGGGGGTTTTAAAAACGCTTCTTATGAGATAAGACCGTTCCTCATATAAGAAAACCGTCGTTCGTCATGACATCTTGTTCAACAGAAGAGCCGGTTGTCGCGTCGGTACTTCTTCCTCCGGCGGGATCTGACCGGCGAGTTTCGTAATGGGGCCGCGGGACATGCAGCATAGCCCGAGCAACGCCACTTCGACCTCAAACAAAACACCGTATTTCTGAATCTTCATAGCGATCCCACCTTGCGCTTGGGGCCTATGCCCCGGCGTATATCCGTAGGAATGGTGGACAAGCCAACGGCTCCATGCGCCGCCGAAAGAGTACCGAGATGCAACGCCACCGACGAAAGAGGATGGGTCCCAGTCCCAGTCCCAACGCACACGGATTTCATCTTCCCATCCTTCAAGAAGGATGCTCAGCTTATCTACTTTCCCAGGCCGGAATACCCGAGCAAACTTCGCCAATCCACCGATCAGGTCGTCTTGAACGCTGATTTCGGTTCTCGGCTCTGTGGCCAGTTCCCCATTGGATTCGATCCATCGTTTCTCTAGGTGAGGGTTGCTCATTTAGTATCTCCCCCTTACAGGTTAGGTGCTGGGATAATTCCAAATAAAACATCCTCTTGGCACGGCGATTACCAAGGGGGCCTTTAGTCTTGGTCAAGACAACATCTACATCTATTTTGATAGTTATGTTGCCTCGTCGATTATCCGGGTAGCTTGCTGATGATGCTGAACAGCAGGCTGCCCAAGGCGATTAGGCTGGTTATCTGAATACCGACCAACCAACGAAATTGACTGTCCATGCGACTACGTAGCTCGGAAACGGCGCGTTCAATGGCGTCCAGCCGATGGGTCAGTTGCTCGGCGATGCCTTCCAGCGTCCAATGCGGCGGTCATGGGCTTGGGCTTGCGACAGGGGTTGCTCGGTCACGGCGTCGTTCCTATGTGGGTTAGTGGGTCATTCTGAATAAGAACAATAAATTAGTATTGGCACAGGTTTTGCCGAGGAGGCTTTAGAGTGCGTTAGAAAGCGGTCCGACCCGTTGTTTGAGGCTCTGGGCCAACTTATTGTCATCCCGAATTCGGGAGACTAACATTCGCTGGTATATCTTTTTACTTTCGAGTTTGAGTGCTTTAACAATAGCCTCAAAAGCACGGCTCTCGCGAAGTGGATAACGAGCAACAAGATCGTCCAGTCTTTTCTCATTTACTAGTTTATTGAAGCGGTCCAACTCCTTTTGATAGGGAATATCGACAGATATGTCGAACTTTGATTTGGCTTCAATACATTTCCAGTCCGGGATTTTTTGTACTATCGAATCACGTACTCGACGTTCGCACCGCCGCGCCGCCATCCTTTCGGCCATATCGCCCTTATTCAGGGCTTCAAGTGCTTTCTGATTCGCCAATTTGATCATGTCGTCTGCCTTGCTCCTCAAGGCCTTTTCTTGCCATCGAGCAACAGCGGCAATGGAGTCGGAGCAGTAGTAGAGAGATTCGACCGAGCACATGTCCAAGGCAAATACCCAACCTTCGACAAGTCGCTTGACGTCCTCTTCCTCTAAGCTATCCCGGTCAATTAGCCCAAACGCCTCGACGCGATGGAACTGTTGAGATTCTCGCAGACCTCTCACCGCTTTCTGGACATCACTGCAACCTCCCTTCGACACTACTGAGATATCCGGAAATAGAACGCTGTAAAGCGGTAAATCCAAACTGTTGGAGTCGCCTTCAACAAAGAGAATTCTTTTCCGGGAACCTAAGATTGACCGTTTAAGACCTTCTGGTAAAGAAGAGTTCGGTTCAAGGAGTTCGACATCCCAAGCTGTAGCCTTATCATCTTCCCATTTGCATGATCGAACCATTAGGACGCGTGCTTCTGGATCAGCGACTGGCAGTGCTACCTCATGCGTCGAGACGACAAATGTGCAATCCGTGCGTTTCTCGAACAGCGCCGACAGAAGTGGCTCGATGATGGACCGATGGAGATGCCGTTCCGGCTCGTCAATCAGTAACACGGTACCTGGCTCAACAGTTAAAACGGCGGCTGCAAGGATTGCGGCGTTTCGCTCCCCATCGGACATCTGAGCGATACTGAAAGGCGCACTGCCGTCTCGATGGTGCGCTAGTATTTCTTCGTCCTTGTAGTTTTCCAGCGTAACTGCCAGTGTCCCGATTCTGAGAAGTTCGTTGAGTTGAGCAAACGGAGATCGCGATTCGGCAGAAGTTTTTTCTGCTTCTCCCGTATTGCCACTATCGACATGATGAGTGATGCTGCGAGCACGAGCATTCTCCTTGGCAACCAAATCAAAAAGTATCGCCGATTGTTTCTGTTGTGCGTAATCATCTCGCCAACGAGCTTGATCCTGCCTTTCGATATTCGTGTTTTCCCCATCAAACTGTTTGCGACTCAGCGGAGTGAGATCAAGGTTCCCAGACTGGAACCATGTCTGTCGATGCGCCGAAATACGCCTGACTTTCTCGTCTTGATTCGATGAAACAAGGTGCTGGATCAACGCTGATTTTCCAGAGCCATTGGCACCAACGATGAAAAGCCGATTATTGTTTTCGAGAGACACTTGTAGAGATTGACCTGAAATTTGAGGAATCGTCCAATTCATCTGATTTTATCCTCAGAAGCCCTCTGAAAATTCCGATTTCCATACTTACCTTGAAAATCCGCGTTTTGTGATATTGCGTAATCGCTAAGATTCAGAGTATGGTACCGCTGACGATTAGACGGCAGTCTCGCGGCGAAGGTACTCAAGCTCGCAGTTGCAATGGGGGTACTGCGCGGGTATATTGGGAAAAATTTGGCCATTGAAAGCCCTATCCTTTCTGTGGTCGATGCCCGTCGCGTTCGCTCAAACGCGAGTGGGACTGTTGATGCCCCGGCTAAAGCCTTCTAGCTGGGGCGTCTTGCTGCTTATCTTCAAAATAGAGACCGAGTTAGACCAGGTCAACGAGCCTTGAGGGGTGATTATGCAGGCGCTCTCCGACCTGTCTAGCCTGACGTGGCTGCCGTTGGGATACTCCCGATAAGTCCGTTGATCGCTAGTACGATCTAGGGCAAGAAGCGGTTGGTGAAGACCGCGGTGGCGGCCACCACACTCTCTTTGATCAGGCCAGCGGCCACCATTTGTTCCAATAGCTCCTGCCAGCGCTGCAAGGTCATGCTGCCGAGGCCGTTTTGTTGGGCGACCGGATCGAGAACCATGTCCATGGATTCGGCGGCTCCATAGGCGAGAATGTCCATGCCCATCTCGGGGTTGAGGCTGTTGATATGGCGGTTGGTCGCCTCTGGTTCGGCGAGGTATTTCTCCCAGCCTTTGACGCTGGCGCGGACTACGGCACCGACGAGTTCAGGTTCGGCGGCGATGCGCTCTTCGGTGGTGATGAGCACGCTGGCGTAGGGGTTGAAGCCGGTGTTGGCTACGAGCAGGGCCTTGGGATCGCCGCCTTTGGTCTTGGCGACGAACGGTTCGCTGAAGACGTAGCCCTGCTGGGCGAAATTCTCGTCCACGAGGAATTGGGCCACATTGCCGGGATAGGGGACTATTGTGACGCCTTCAAATGGGTACTTCCAGCGCAGATAGTGAGAGAAGGCCGGGCGTTGCGACAGGGCCAAGGTGATGTTTTTGATTTGCGAAATAGAGTCGATGCCGGCGCTCTCGTGGACCATAATGCAGCGCGGGTTGATCTGATAGGATGCCATGACCGCGATGATGGGGATTTGTTGGGCGCGCGCGTAGAGGATGTCGTCGGCATTTGTTATGCCAAAGGCTACCGCGCCGGTGGCCACGCGCTGGACGACCGGCGCATCCGGGCCACCGCCGAGGATTTCGACCTCAACCCCGTTTTCCTCGTAGTAGCCGTGGACTACGGCCGCGTACAAGCCGCCGTGTTCGGCTTCTGGGAACCAGTTGAGCGCGAGTTGGACCTTGGGCAGGGCGTCGGCTGTGGGCGCTTCTTTTTCAGCGGCGCAGGCGACGAGCGCGAGGAAGGCCGCCAAGAGCGAGTATTTGAATATCATGGGAATTCTCCTAGTAGTATTGGCCTATCTGGGACATCGCCCGGCGCGGCCGTTGGAATTTTCGGCTATTTTGGAGCTGCGAAAATGGCCGGTTTAGGCCAACTCCCCCGGCGCGTAAAACCCTGTTCTCGGGATTCGTCCCAAACTCACGCCATCCCTCTAGCGGGTTCATCCGTCGCCGGCCGATAAGAGCTCTTTTACCGAGATCGGTTGCGGTTTTGTCCCTTTCACTTTATAGAAGAGCACCTCGCTAATCCGGTAGTCAAATGAAATGGGACTTATTTAAGGGCTTCTGCTTTTGAAAAAGCTGGCGGAGTTCAGATTTTGACAACTCAATAGGCTCATTATTGTCGAGGGCATTCAATAGATCGCTTAGATACATTTAAGACCCCTTTTATATCCGAGGCGAAATTTCAAACTGATACACTACTGGTTATCCCAGCTTGCACTGGACGAAGCTAGTGGCCAAAGTTGAAGACAAAGTCAATGTAGGGAATCCCTGGAAACACTATATCCACGGAGGGTATCGCGATCATGCCCACATCCGCGCTCATGCGTAAGCCCAAAAAGCGGATTCCATATATAATCCAGGGCTCGTCGTACGCATTGGGAAAAAGCCAACTCTCCGCGACAACGGCCATTCGTCGCGTCCACCTTCTTTTCATGCCCAATGTGAGCGCGGGTTTATTCTCTATTTCGCCATCCACAAACCCCCAGCCCAAACCCGCTGTGAGGCCCTCGGGACCGCCGAAAGTTCCTACTCCATATAGAATGCCCGCCGAGAAACTATCATCACCGTCAGGCACCCGCATGATGAGCGCTCCCAAGGCCAGATCCAACGACTCTTGGTTCAGCAGACCCACTTTGGGCGTAATGTAGAAGGGGAGGTCTTTGAAGGGGACAGGGAGCGTGAGGCCACCCGCTCCAATAGTAAATTCGTCCGTGACTCCGTAGGCGATCATGCTGAAGAGCAGGTAGCGGTTGGAATAGTAGCCCTGCCCGCGTTCCAGCATTTGGGCCGTTGTGCTTAGAAGAAGCCGCGTGGTGTTCAGATCGGGATACCAGTGTTCGCCGTCCCGCATAGAGGACGCTGGGATTCGCCTGATTTTCTTTATGGCCCGGATGCGAATTTCCGTCTTGCCGAAGTTGGTCTCAACGTAGATGACAGAGACGCCAATGGAGACAATGCGACCAATGACCATTCCCCCATCTTTGGTTTCGATCACTTGCATATAGCCAGACTCGGGGATTTTCAGGCCGTCTATCATTCCCTCTTGGGCTTCGATTGTTGCTGGTAAGATAGTGATCGAGCAAAGCAATAGAGCTCGAATGACGAATTTATTAGCGCAAGACGCCACCAGCAGCGCGGTGGCAAGGACGGCCATAGACATGTTATCCCTTTCTCTTAGTTGTCGGGCGCGATCTCCGCGAGGGTGGTTGTGGGCTACTATGCACCTTTCAGCCCTTCCCGCTCCCAAGACTGACCAACATATAGCTTTGGGTAGTGGGCTAGTTTGAAATCTTACAGCCCAGCGAGCACCTTGTCGGCGGTGCCATCGGCCACCCAGCTTTTCCATTCATCGGAGTTGTGCAGCCACCAAGCGGCGACATCGCGGTACGCGTCGCCGGTCTCGTCCAAGCGGAAGAGCAAAGCGTTGATCGAGTCGTCAGAAAGCGTCCACTTCTCTAAAAACGCAACGGCCTCGGGCGCGGTTTCGCGCAGTTCGGAGCGCACGGCGATAACCGGCTGCCGGTCGGGGTACGCGCACGCCTGCATTACGTCTTGCGCTTCGTCCTGTGCAGCAAGGTGCTCCCAGCATTCATCGGAATAGTCGGGCTCTTTCAGCCGCAAGAAGCCGCCATATTGATCGTTTAGTTTCGTCGGAACCACCTCGGGACCCCACTGGTAGAAGAGGATGTGCTCGCGCTTGTCAAAAGCATCCAGAATTTCCGCGTTCAGCTCTGCGAAAGAGCTTGGGGTAATGAGTTTGATGACCTCTTGCAGGCCGTAGCCGTACACCTGCTTCTCGTTGATTGCCTCGCATTCCCAGCCGGAGATGCACGTTAATAGCCCGGCTTTCCCGTCGCTATCGGGGCGGACGAAAAGGCTCCAGTACTCCTCCAGCTTGAGGTCTTCAACCGAGCGTAGGCCGGGGTTGGCGTCCGCCGTATACTGCGGAATGAGGAACGCGCTTTCCCAGGACGGGCTTGCTAGGCTGTTGCCAAGCTGCACAATCGTCCCCGCCGCTATAGCCTCATGCCAAATGGCCAGCACGCTCGGCAGCCAAAACTCCATCGTCACATTCGTCTCGCCGGCGATCAGCGCCTCCATGAGCGGGACCGTCGCGCCGGGGACGGACTCGGTTTCATAGCCGTATCCCCTCTCCAGAATCGTGCGGGCCACCGCGTTTTGCAGCAGGGCCGAGCTCCAATTCACGTCAGAGAAAATCAGTTTTGTCTGATGCGGGGTCGCCGTCGGGACCTTCTCGCCGTCTCCACATGCGGCGAGCGCCAGCACGACGATCACCCCTGCCAACATCCTCCGTTTCATGCAAACCTCCTCATAGGGTTATGCCGGCGGTCGCGCTGGTCGCCACCAGCCCCTCTGTTAAAGTGGCGACCGCTGACCGGCTTGGCCCTGTGAGGTTCCGGCCAACGGTCGCCTTGAGCCCGTAGCCGACGACAGCAAGGCGTCGGGTCTTGAGGCTACGGCCACTCGTTTCCGCGCGTCTAAAAGCGACTTTTGAGCTGTCCCCAGGACTGGCCTGCAACCGCCGTAGAAGCGGTTCCCGGATAAAAGCCAGAGCCCAAGACGAAATCTTGGCCGAGAGCGGAGTAGGGGATGGCGTAGCCCACTTTAGGCGAGCCGGTTTCTTCGTCTCCTTCTACCAGTGGATCGGGCCAAAGATACTCGACGTAGCCGCCTCCCTCAGCCGCCACGGCGATGAGCTCTTGGACAATTTTGACTCCGTTGGCGTCTTCGAGGTCAATCAAGTTTTGGCCCTCTAGGTCTGGATTATCTCCGTGGAGTACAAAGATACCAGTAGTAGAAAAAACAAAGAGGTAGATGGACCCCTGTTTCCAAGGTCCTTCGGTTCTGAATTCCTGCAAGACAGCTAGGTACTCGGCAAGGCTCGTAGCCTTATCTGCGTGCGCCTTCGCCGCGAGTACAAAGGCTTTCAGGGTTTCTCGGTCCACGACCTCGCTGGCCGTTACCTCCGCGTCTTGGGCGATAGCCGGATGCACGGCGGGCAAGAGGCCAGTCAGTGCCAGCATGAGTACTGCTTTTAGACGTTTCAGGATGATCTCCTTTGATAGAGCTCCCCGCTCGGGGAATGGTTAGCCATCGCCTCTCGGTGCCCTATACACCGAGAGGCTTTTTGCTGGACTATCCAGCACCTATAACGTAAAAAAACGGGAACCGCCAAGGACGGCTGCTTAGAACAGCCCGTTCAGCGCCAGCCTAATGCTTTTGACTTGCTCGTCCTCGACGTGCTGAAGTGAAAAGTTGGTGTTTACAAGCACCCGTGTTCCGTTCAGCAGGGGAAGGCCGTAGCCTCCTCCTATTAAGAATCCCGCTCCCCAATCGCTTGTGTCTTCTACCTGAGATTGAGGTATGCCGACGCCTAGCGTGTAGCTGGCTCTGGCAAGCCCTATGTCCGTCCGCACAAAGGGGCCTTGCCCTATTTCGTGGGTCAAAAAGTGCATGGCGCTCAAGGCGTAGAGATAGGTGTGGATGTCTATTTCAACGTCCAGTACATCGTCTGTGGCCTCGTATTTATCGACGTTGGCGCTTACGGCGGCGCCAAGGAGCGTTTTGCTACCCCAAGGCCGGTAGAAACCCAGTTCTAAGGCCAAGGGCAGATGCGACAGGTCAATGTCTGGCGAGTCGTTGAGCTCGTCGATGACAGTCTGCGTCTCGTCTGGGTATGTGTTGTTCGCGTAACCAGCCCCCAGATAGACGTACCAGCTCTCCAGGTCGCTGTCATCGGCAGCGGCAGGGTTGAAGAGGGCAAGCATGGCAACGAGCGTAAATAGTAGCAGCATGGCGCGCTCCTTCTTGGTTAGTTAAACGGACAACTACTTACTCGCCTCGATGATGAGGTAGATATACAAGGACACCACCAGCGCACCCAGCGCGATAGTGCCGCCCACCAGCAGATGACGCTTTCTGAGTCCATGATGCCTCCTTTCCTCCAAGTGGCGGCGACCCCTGCGGTGGGCCGCCGCCGGAACCGCGCCTACCTCCCCCCAGAGATGTGCGCGGCTGAATGGACGGGCTGAAGGGTGGGTTAGGGTCTCCATTGCTCGGCACGCTCAAGAAAAACCGCTGGATGGGCGCGCCACTCTTGATAGCCAATGCGCCGGTTGTCGGTCAGATAGTTGATCTTCTCATCCAGGCAGGCCGCCAGATCGGTGTCGTCGGTGCCCAGCGCGAATCCGCCTAGCTCGGCGGCCTCGTCGAGGGCTGTGACCACAAACGTGCCCTCGGAAGCGTAACCGGCCTCGCGGTTGCCGATTTCGCCGCGGGCGATGGCGTCGATCTGGCCGCTTTGGAGGGCTTCTAACAGTTCCGCCTCGCCGGTTTCTTCTCCCAGATAGATCACGTGCGGCATGTGCGCTTCGGGCGGTATGAGTCGCTGCCGGCCGACAAGGTTGGCCGATGGGCCAGCGGCGGTGATGGTGTAGGAGGCCGTGCCATCGGCTACCAGCTCGCCTTCTGGCGTCTGGATGCGCGTGAAAGCGGCGAGGATGCCTCGGGCATCGACTAAGCCGGTCCGCTCCAACAGGCGGAACTCGCCGGTGGTGCCGCCCAGCACCCCCACCCGCGCTTGGCTGGTCAGGTCGCTATACTGGGCAAAACGCTCGGCGTCGGTGGCTCGCACGAGTAGGGATTGGCGAAAGGCGATGTGGCCGGACGTAAAGGTTACCGCTGGGTCGCCGACGGCATTGCGGGTCCGGGCGTCAAGGATAGTAATGCCGCCGCCGACCAGGTCATACTCCGGCCCGGCCGCTCGGAGCCATATATCAGACCACTCGGCAATACCTTGGCGCGCGAAGGACAGGCCCGCGCCGTTCATGGCCGCCAGGGCGGTCAACAAATCCGCTTCATACCCGAGATGTTCGTCGAATCCGGCGGTGCCAGGGTCGTCGGCGCTGTAGCTGACCGGCGCGAAAAAGGCATAGAACCCAACTTGTAGCACCTGCCCGTCGCCGCAAGCGGCCCCCGGAGCGTCCCCGGGCGACGAGCAGGCCACCGCGAAGAGTGCCAAGGATGTGAGGAATATACGCATCTGAAGCCCTTTTTTAGTTAGACTATTCTCCGATACAGCCTCGGCCACATCGCCTTTCGCCAATGCAACCGGCATCCCCTTGCGCCGTCAGCCCGTCCAATCAGACCGCCTCGGCGGCGGCTTTAGCTTCCTCGATAGACTCCAGCTCATCGCCTTGGGTGATTTCAATGCCGTCTTTCCAGACGGAAAACCAGTAGGTCAACGGCTCGTGGCCATTGTTGCCAGCAATCAGGGTCTTGCCATCTTCTTTGTGCCAGTACCAGCGCTGCACCTGGGCTGAGTAATTCCATTGGGTCTCAGTCATCGCGACACACCGCCTTGAGCAGCTTGAGTAGTCCCCATGCTAGGACGATCCAGATAAAACGGAACATGGCCTCCTGCTTGATTTAGGTGAGCGGGCGACCCAAGGTAGGTTTAAGGTCGCCCGCCCGGGCTGCAGGTGTGGGGGTGGTAGCGCGCCCCTTGCAGCCTATTCAGCGACCCAGCGCGCCAGCCGGACCAAGACGTAAAAGAAGAGGTAGTAGAGCACAAAGAAGAGCACGTAGTGCTTGAAAAAGTCCCCCCACTTCACGCCCTTTTCCGATAGGTCTTGGGCCTGTTGGCTTGTTCAGAGCAAGCCATAGCGCAAAATAATGCGCCTGTAAAAAGCAACAGAAGGGGTTTCATCATCTGCCTTGCTCCTTTATTTAGTAGCAGCATGGCGCACTCCTTCTTGGTTAGTTAAAAAGACACTACTGCCGGTTTCAATTGCTACTCAACAGGAGGCCCGCTATAAGAGTGGGGTGCGCTATCACCAACAGTACCATGGTCAACCCGATTCCAAAACGGTGATGGCCAAACAACTCGAAGCGTTGAAACCAACGAGACGGTCGTGTATCGTCTGCGCCTCGCCAAAAGTGGGATAGATCCGCCAAGACTAAGGCGAGAAGACAAAAGGCAGCCAGCAGTATGAATATTAGGTGAACGGAACTGAGAAAGGAAAATAGCTGAGCTAAGCTGATCGACGAGTCTGGGGCTGTGAACGCTGTGCTAGACTCGGTCAGGAGTCCTATCAGAAACGGATTAGCATACTGCCCCAAGGAATACAGATAGAAGAAGATTACAAGCCAAAATGGGCTGCAAATTCCATTTGATCGTCGAAGAGTCTGAGCGATCACTGTCAAAGCGACTAGAAAAGTAATTTGCAGGGCCATAGCGATAATCCACAACGATAGGGTGATATTCTCCATCTTGGTATCTCCTATTGGCTATAGCTGGTTTCCAAACTCCCATAGGGATTCGGGTTGAATTTTTGAGCGGCCGCGGGCTATTTTTCGACCATCGAAAGGAGTATATCCAATGAGTACTTGGACAGGTACCGAATCCAAGCGAGGGCGGTGCAGATCACGCCAATGAACACCGAGCAGCCGACGATTAGGTAGAGCCGCGATTTCTTCTTCTTCCCCTTTATCCGTTTCTGGCGCATCATCTCAAACTACTTATCGAACATCCATCTCCGATCTAGTTAAAGCGGCGGCTCCCGCGTGGGGTGCCAGGAGCCGCCGCGAAGCACTCCTTCATGGTTTCCCTGCGACCGTATCGTAGTTGGGCGAGCGGCCTACCAAAGCCCAAAGGGCCGCTCGCCCAGGCCGCAGGCGGTGGGATGCTAGCGCGCCTACCTGCGGTCATTGCCGTCTCTGGTTTTTATCCACCCTTGCGCGAGACGGCAATTTCAGTGGCGACGGCCCTGCGACTCTGGAAAAGGGCCGTCGCCCGTCCGCAGGGTTTCCCCACGACGCCCTCCCATCGTTAGGGTCCTGCGGATTTTGTCGAAGGATGCTTTGAAAAAACGCCCGGATCTGCCGCTTCAGACGCTGGCGCTGTTGCCGCTTTTCATACTCTTGGCGCACACGCCGTGCGACGCTGACGTAATCAAAATCAGTCATTCGGACCTCCCGGTCGTGTAGGGGGCTTGCCCTCCATTTTCTCTAGTATCTCCAGTATCTTGCGCTGGCCGGTCAGCATCTTGTCGAAGCGGCCTTCGAGGCCGTCCTGCTTGGACTCGATGCGTGTCAGCCGGTTGCCATGGTCCTCCTCGATGTGATCCAGCTTGCTCTTTATCCTGGCAAAGAAGCCGCTTTGCTGCTCCAGCCTGTCCTCTATTAATCCCATCCGACTGTCCAGGCCGTCCATCTTCGCGTCCATTTCTCGCTGCACCTGCTCGATGTGGCCGAGGCGCTGGTGGATCTCGTTGATAGGCCGCTCGATGCGCGTTTGGATCATCTGGCGCATCTCAGCCTTGAAGGCGTCAAACTGCTGTTGGTTCATCTTCTTTCTCCCTGCTCGATGTTTGAAAGCGCCCAGGCCAGTGAGAGAATCCATCCCAATACCGTCCATCCTAGCAAAAGGTTGATGATGAAGATGGGAGCACCGTTGGGATGGTTTCGATTGTAGGCGATGACCGTTGGCAAAAGGTAGAGGGCCAAACCAAGCAAGATCGGTATTATCCCTTCCACGTCTTGTACTTCTAAGGCCGGTTCGGCTTGGGGTAGGCTGCATCAACCATATCCAGAAACCAGTCCAGATCGTGCAGGGTGTCGGTTACGCCCGCGGCCCTCGTCGGTTCTGGTAGACATCTTCCACCTGCATCCCGGCTAGCCCGTCAGAAACAGCGTACCGGTGTCCCAGGATAGCCCTCAAGGATTTTATGCCTGGGATCTCCGCAGATTCACGTCCATCATTCATTTCAGTTCTGCTCTGATTCTTCCCATCCCACTATTTCTCGACACCTTGAAAGACAGCGAACCCAACTGGATCGTTTTTTTTCAACATTCTCCCTAACGGCTAATATCAGTTCCTCTCTGCTGGCATCTTCTCCTGCTACATACGCTGGATTCCAATGCCCTTTAAACCGCACCTTACATGCTCGGCAGCTAAGGGCCACATTCTCAAGCGTGTGATCGCCGCCAGCCGATTCAGGAACGATATGGTCGAGTTGCCATGACAGGTAATTATCGACCGAAGCCAACATATCTTTATCGCAATACTCGCATTTATATCCGGCTCTCTCACCCGCTTCGGCGGTCCATACGCCTGCTAGTCCTTCGCCTTGCGAATCTTTCTGATGGCGTATCCTATCAAGACACCTCAATTCAGCCGTTTCTTGATCGTAGCCGCGTCCTTCTGAAGGATTTTTGGGTGCTCAGGCATGTGGTTTCCCCGTCACCCGATGGGTCGATGATGCACCTTGCTCCCGGCACTTCGTACCAACTCTGCGTCTCCTCTTTAGCTCCTCATAATTTTTGGTTTTCATTGACACTTTACCTCTTTGGTCACTCAGGGATGTAATTCCCCATAAAATCCCATAATCTTCCAAAGCTAAGGCTTATGTATAATTTTCAGGTAATTTGCCAGCCTGTTTCTGTAATTTTATTATAATTTTTTGCCTAAAATGGTATGATTGGCCCCGTCAGGGCCTACCTCGCCTTGAATCCCGTTGCATCATTAGGCGACGCCCGACGAGCCTACAATCACGGGTATCCCGCATCCTGATGGAGGTGATCCGTTGAAAAACACCGACGAACGTGACCAACAGATAGAGGCACTGCGCAACCGCCTCTCCAGACTGAGCGAGGCCAGCCTCCGCATCAACGAGAGCCTCGACTTCGACACGGTATTGCAGGAGATTTTGGATAGTGCCCGATCGCTGACCGACGCTCGGTACGGCGTGATCGTTACCCTGGATGATAAAGGGCAGGTGGAGGACTTTCTGGCCTCCGGCCTGACGGACGAGGAGACCCAACAGGTATTGGCGATGCCCGAGGGGCTGAAGATCTTCGAATACCTAACCACCATTCCAGGACCGCTGAGAGGCCCGGACTTTGTCAGCTACATTAGATCGCAGGATCTGCCCGAGTTCCGTCTACCCACTCAGACAAGCGCCTACTTGGGGGTTCCGATTCGCCACCGGGGCGAGAATGTGGGCAACATTTACCTCGCCAAGAGCGAACCGGGACAGGAGTTCACTCGCGAAGACGAGGAGACCTTGGTCATGTTCGCGTCGCAGGCGGCGCTGGTCATCGCCAACGCCCGCAAGTACCGCGACGAGCAGCGGGCCCGAGCCGACCTGGAAACGCTGATCAACACCTCGCCGGTGGGCGTGGTGGTCTTCGACGCCCGAACCGGCGTGTTGGTGTCCATCAACCGGGAGGCCAGAAGGATTATGGGGGGCCTACAGACGCCGGGATGCCCCGTGGAGCAAGTCCTCGACGTGCTCACTGTCCGGCGTGCGGATGGGCGCGAGATTTCTCTGGCCGAGTTCCCCCTTGCGCAGGCGTTGAGTACCGGCGAGACCGTCCGCGCCGAGGAGATCGTCCTCCAGAGCCCCGACGGCCGGTCGGTGACCACGTTGGTAAACGCCACACCCATCCGTTCGGAGGACGGCGAGGTGGAGTCGGTCGTGGTCACGCTACAGGACATGACACCGCTGGAGGAGTTGGAGCGGTTGCGGGCTGAGCTCCTGGGTACGGTGAGCCACGAATTGCGCGTTCCGCTGACCTCCATTAGAGGCTCCGCAACAACCCTGCTGAACCCCTCCTCCGACTTGGACCCCGCCGAACTGCGCCAGTTTTACCAGATTATCGCCGATCAGGCCGACCACATGGGCGAGCTGATTGGTGACCTGCTGGACGTAGCACGCATCGAGACGGGCACGCTGCCGGTGAGTCCTGAACCCGTGGAGATCGCCCGCTTGGTGGACCGGGCCAGGAACACCTTCCTAAGCGGCGGCGGCAGGAACCCCCTCGACTTCGACCTCGCGCTGGATCTGCCCCCGGTCATGGCAGACCGACCGCGCATCGTCCAGGTCCTGTCCAACCTCTTGTCCAACGCGGCAAGGCACTCGCGGGAGTCGTCGGTCATCCGGGTGACCGCGGTGCGGGAAGATTTCCACGTGGCGGTCACCGTCGCCGACGAGGGCACCGGGATCTCCGCCGAGCGGTTGCCGCACCTGTTCAGGAAATTTTCCCGGATCCACCGCGAGGCCGGGGAACGCGAAATCAGCGGTTCGGGTCTGGGCCTTGCCATCTGTAAGGGGATCGTAGAGACGCACGGGGGCCGCATCTGGGCGGAGAGCGACGGGCTGGGCCAAGGCGCGCGGTTTACCTTCACCATACCGGCAGTCGAAGAGGCCGGGAGCCGAGCAACAACCCCGTCCCCTCGGCGTACCACCCACTCGCGGCAGGAGACGAGCGAGGAGGTCCGCATTTTGGTGGTGGACGACGATCCGCAAGCACTGCGGTACATCCGGGACGCACTCTCGGAGGCGGGCTTCACGCCGATAGTGACCGCTGACCCCAAAGAGGCACTCCTCCTCATGGAGGAGCAAAAGCCTCACTTGGTCTTGCTCGACCTGGTGCTGCCCGACGCCGACGGCATTGACCTGATGAAGTCCATCCTCGGTATGGTCAACGTGCCGGTTATCTTCGTCTCCGGGTACGGCAAGGATCAGGTCATCGCCCAGGCCTTCGAGCAGGGCGCTGCCGACTACATTGTCAAGCCCTTCTCGCCCACGGAGTTGGTAGCAAGGGTTAGGGCCGCCCGGAGCAGACAGGCCGATCCGTACCGGGTCGAGTCGTTGGAACCCTACATGCTGGGCGACCTGACTATCGACTACGCCGAACGCCGCGTGACGGTGGCCGACCAGCCGGTGGAGCTAACCGCCACCGAATACGCACTGCTCTTCGAGCTTTCGGTCAACGGAGGACGGGTGTTGACCTATGACCAGTTGTTGCGACGGGTGTGGGGCCGGACCAACTCGGGCGATGTGCGGGTGATCCGCCCCATCGTCAGGAATCTCCGCCTCAAGCTGGACGACGACGCGGACAGCCCCACCTATATCTTTACCGACACTCGCGTCGGCTATCGGATGCCGAAAGGACAGGCACCGGGAGAGGAGACACAGTGACCGTGGCGACCTTTGGGGTACGCGAGCCGTTGACGGAGCGGTTGGGAGGGCTGGTCGCCTGCGACGCGAACAGGACCAAGGTCTCCCGTCTTCGCGGGTGAACTCCTGTCCGGGTTCGCTCTTGGCGAGATAAATATGGCCCACATCCTCGCCTTGGTAGTGAATCGGGGTCCCTAGCAGGAACTCATTTCAGTAGGAGGGCGGAACTGGGAACCCCAACATTCTGGTGTAGCTGGCAAAATCCTGGACGCTCCGCGGTCCCGGAATGGTGCAAAACTTCAGCCCTTTGGTCGTCTCCCATACCTGTTGGGTCTCATCGGGGAGGCCAAAAGGTCCTTGTCCTGGTCGTCACAGGCGGCTATCACGCCGTACCGGGCATCGTGCGGTCTCCAAAGAAAGAGTAGCAAGAGCTTCCCCAACTAGATATGCTGCACTCTCAATATCCTCGAAAGAGGTGAATCGGCCAAAACTAAAGCGGATGGAAGCGTCGCTTTTCGCTGTGGTCAGACCAAGTGCGCGAAGTACGTGTGATGGCTCGGGAATGCCTGACGCACACGCAGCGCCGGTAGACGCGGCAAGTCTCGGCTGAAGAACGCCAAGGATGTCCTCCGCTTGGAAGCCCTCAAAGCAGATATTGGCATTGCCCGGATGGCGCCGCTCTCCGACTATTCCATTTATATTAATCGGGAAATCCCCGCCTTGTAGCAGGCGAACGAATGTATCGCGTTGGCTAGCGATCCGCTTGCGCTCCTCTTCCGCTTCGTCGCCGATAACGATCTCGGCTGCCGCTGCCATGCCGACGCAAAGTGGCATCGGAACGGTACCGGAACGCAGACCTTCTTGCTGCCCGCCACCATAAATCAAGGGCTCAAGCGATTCTTTGAGATCGCGGCGGAGGTACAACGCGCCAATGCCCTGGGGACCATACATCTTGTGGCCCGAAAGGCTTATCAGATCGGCATGTGTGGCAAGATCACTCACGTCCATGGCACAGGGCGCTTGCGCTGCATCACAATGAAATAGTATGCCGTGGGGCGCGAGCAGTTTAGCAATCCGCGGAATGTCCTGAATGGTTCCAACTTCGTTGTTCACTACCATTACAGAAAGCAGGAGAATACTCTCGTCTAAGCGTTCCTCCAACGCATCGAAATCGACTGCTCCATCCCTGTCCACTGGAATGACCTCGACGGTGAATCCCTCACGCTCAGATAGTGCTCGTGCGGCACCCAAGACGCACTTGTGCTCGATTGCGCTGACGAGGATGCGCCGACGGCCCCTTAGCGTACGCCGAGCAAGACCAAACAACGCGAGGTTGTTGGCTTCTGTGGCCCCGGAGGTGAAGATCACTTCATCAGAGTCGGCTCCTATCAACGCCGCTATGGACGAGGCTGCCTCCTGAACGGCTGTGTTGGCTCGCCACCCGACGACATGATCGCTTGAGTGGGGATTGCCGAACGACTCGCTCCAATAGGGAGCCATCTTTGCCAAAACCTGTGGATCAACCGGCGTGGTCGCCTGATAATCCGCGTAGATGGTCTTTTGATTGTCCATTTTTAGCTCCAAGGGCCTGCCGTCAGTTGACAGTATCGTAGGGTATAGATATTGTCAACCTAGTAGTCCAAAAGTCCATTTGGGTTGCTTGCTTGGTCGCAGCAGACCATCCCGGCGCAGAGAGGCGATGCTACGAGGACCCCTCCACCGAGACGATTATCAACCACAGCTATCCGGGCACGAGACATTTCCGCTCCGGTATGGCTGGCTCAAGAAAGCCTTCGATGCCGTCAGGGAAACCGAGGACGACGATAATACCAGGTCGGTCTTCTTGGCGGACGACGCCATCTCACGGTTCGGGGTCGGCAAGAACATGGTGGCCTCTATCCGGCATTGGGCAACGGCGGCGGGTGTCATCAAGGACGAATCGCGCCACACCGTAACCACAGTACTTGGCCAGCGTTTATTTGGCTCGGGTGGTCTCGATCCGTACATGGAAAACCCGGCTACTGCGTGGCTTGTTCATTGGCAGCTTTGCGGCCAGCCAAACAAGACTACGTGGTTTTGGGCATTCAACTACTTCCCCGCGCCATCCTTTGAGCGCGACATGCTTGTCAAGAGCTTGGAGAAGCTGGCAAAGGATCGTGAATGGCGACGCGCATCCACCGCTACCATCAGGAATGATGTTACGTGTTTCGTGCGCACCTATGTGTCGCAGCTACCTTCGGGCAAGGCAAGCCACGAGGATAGCTTGGAGTCCCCACTTACAGAGCTCGGGTTGATCAGACCCATTGGCAAGCGGCACGAATTTCGGTTCGTTCGAGGGCGCAAGCCTTCGCTCGGGCCGGGCGTGTTTTGCTATGCCGTTACCCAATTCTGGTCTGGCTATTCCTCTGCCCGAACCCTCTCCTTTGAGGCGCTCGCCCATGAGCCTGGATCGCCGGGCCGGGTCTTTCTGCTGGACGAGAACGACTTGATGGACCGTCTTTCTGCCCTTGAAGGGGTGAGCAATGGCCTCTATAGGTGGTCAGAAACGACGGGGCTAAAGCAGCTTATCCGTAACCGCGAATTGGATGATGGGGAGGCGATCAACTTCATTGAGGGCGACTACGTTGGTTCGTGACAGAAAGGACATCGCTTAATGGCGCTTGCCGACCGGATTCGGATTGCTCGACGTTTCCAGCGTGCGATCCGCATCGACAGTGACCTTGGCGATCCAACGGCATTGGATGGATTCATCTGTCCGCGATCCTCCGCTGAGGTCCTTGAGACCATGGCACGGCATGTAGTCGAGAGCGGCCAAGGCGCATTCACTTGGACGGGGCCTTACGGTAGCGGGAAGTCGAGCTTGGTCGTCGCCTTGAGTGCGGCGCTCAACGGAGACAGGAAGCTCTCGCGCCATGCGAAATCTGTACTGGGCCAGGAAACAGCATCGCTTATCTGGGAAGCATTACCGTCCCGAACGAGAGGCTGGCGCATCCTACCTGTGGTCGGCCGGCGGGATCGGCCGGCACAGGTGATTGGCGAAGCCATCACGGCGACGGATTTCCTAACTGGCCGAAAGCCAAGGTCTTGGACTGATAAGCATGTCCTCGATGCTCTCGATAAGATAGCGTCGCTTAACCCACGTGCTGGCGGTGGTTTGGTGGTGTTCATTGATGAGATGGGGAAATTCCTGGAGGCTGCGGCGAACGACGGATCGGACATTTATCTGTTTCAAGAACTCGCGGAGCGGGCTTCGCGCAGCGACAAACGCCTTATCATTGTCGGTATCCTCCATCAAGCTTTCGAGGAGTACGCCCATCGTCTGTCGCGTGAGATGCGCGACGAATGGTCGAAGATCCAAGGGCGTTTCGTGGACCTTGTCGTCAACGCCAGCGGAGATGAGCAAATCGACCTGCTCGGCCGCGCAATCGAAAGCGACCATCCGGAGAAAGCGGGTCCTTTAGCCAAAGGCGTGGCTCAGCGAACGCAGCGGCAGGCATCCCCTTACTTTGCGGAGATGCTGGAAGATTGCTGGCCACTTCATCCGATAGTCGCCTGTTTGCTTGGCCCCATCTCACGCCGACGCTTCGGCCAGAACCAGCGGAGTATCTTCGGCTTCCTCAACTCGGCAGAACCGCAGGGGTTCCAGGATTTTCTCCGTTCCGCCGGCGATAATGATATCTATGGCCCCGACCGGCTCTGGGACTATCTGCGGCTCAACTTGGAACCGTCTATCTTGGCTTCTCCCGACGGGCACCGCTGGGCACTGGCGATGGATGCCCTGGAGCGGTGTGAGGCTATGGGCGGGGGGGACTTGCATATCCGGCTGCTGAAGGTGATAGCGGCGGTTGATATGTTCAAGGACCGCTCCGGCCTTGGGGCAAGTCGAGATCTGTTGAGCCTTGCATTGCCTGGCCACAAGAAAAAGATCGGGGCTGCGTTGAATGATCTGCAACGCTGGTCATTTGTCATATACCGCAAGTTTACCGATGCGTACTCGATTTTTGAAGGCAGCGACTTCAACATCGATCACGCTGTAGAGCAGGCATTAGAGAGTATAGGTGAAGTGGACTTCGCTTCGCTCAATGCACTGGCTGGACTCCAGCCTATTGTGGCGAAGCGCCATTATCACGAGACGGGCGCTCTACGCTGGTTCGACATAGGTGTCATCCCCGTGGTGGAGGTCGAAGCCGCCGCCGCCGATTATGAGCCGCGCTATGGAGCCATCGGGAGCTTCTTCCTTGCAATTCCGACCCAAGGCGAATCGGAAGAGACGGCAGGGGAGATATGCCGTCGTGTCGTACAGAAGAGTAGGGCTTGGGATATTGTTATTGGTCTGTCTCAACACGCTTGGGGTATTCCGGCTCAGGCACGTGAACTAGTGGCCTTAGAGCGAGTGCGCGACGAGACACCGGAGTTGCAGGGCGATAGGGTTGCCCGGATTGAGGTACAAGCTCGTATCGCTGTTTTTCAAGGTGAGCTTGAAAGTGAGCTTGCTCGTGCTTTCAACAGCGCGTCCTGGTACCGCAGGCGTCGTAAGGCTAAAACGCTCCCCCATGCCGAACTCAACAGTCTGGCCTCCGATCTCGCCGATGTGAAGTTCCACGATGCGCCGAGACTCAACAATGAGCTTCTGGGACGTGTCAAGCCGTCGAGCAGCGCGGTCGCCGCTCAGAATGCTCTTCTACGACGGATGGTGAACAACGAAGGCGAAGCTCGGCTCGGCATCGAGGAATTTCCCGCCGAAGGAGGCCTATGCGCCTCACTGCTGGAGGCGACCGGGTTGTACCGCGAAACAGCGGAGGGATGGCGTTTTGTTGTCCCCACGCCGGATGCCGATGATCCTGGCAAGCTGGCCCCCACTTGGCGAGCAGCCACGGAGTTGCTGGAAAACAACGCCCATCGCACGGTGACGATTGCTGAGATCTACGATGTCTGGCGTCAAGTACCGCTCGGCATCAAGGATGGCCTACTCCCCGTGTTGGCAGTAGCATTCTTCCTATCGCAACGCGGGACGCTAGCCTTCTATCGCCAGGGGATTTTCCAAGCGCGGGTGTCGGAGTTGGACATCGACTACCTTGCCAGAGATCCGGCGGACGTTCAGTTGCGATGGATGGATCTCTCCGACATGTCTCGCCGGCTCTTGTCCGAAATGGCCAACATCGTGCGCGACCTAGACGAGGGGAACGCACTCTGCCACCTTGAGCCAATAGATGTGGCGAGGGGCCTAGTGGCGATTCATGATCGCTTGCCTCCTTGGGTCGGTCGTACGCAACGTCTCTCGCGCAATGCAAAGCAAATCCGGCAACTGTTCAAGCAGGCCAATGATCCGAACAAACTGATCTTCAACGACATACCCAAATTGCTGAACGATATTCAAGGTGTTGACGATAGGGAAGATATCCAGCAGATTGCAGGCCGCGTTCGCGAGGGTTTGACAGAACTGCATCAAGCCTATCCCACGATGCTCAACCGCATGAGGGAGACCCTGCTCGCGGAGTTGCAAGTGCCGAATGCTTCGCCGTCGATGCTGGCCGAATTGCGCGCTCGCGCCGACAACATCCGTGAGCTTGGAGGCGATCATCGCTTGGAGGCTTTCATCGTTCGCCTTGCGCGGTTTGAGAGAAGCGATGAAGACATGGAGGGATTGGCGGGTATGGCTGTCAACAAGCCCCCTCGGGATTGGGTTGATCCAGACATCGATCGTGCGACGGTTGAACTCGCCGACATGGCTCAGCAGTTCGTGCGTGCGGAGGCATTTGCTCACGTCAAGGGTCGCCAAGACAAGAGGCATTCCATGGCCGTGATTGTCGGCATGGGTGGTCAGCCGAAACTAGTGCATGACGAGTTTGATATCATGGAGCTAGAACAGCCTGCGGTGAGAGAACTGATTGAACGCGTCGATGCGATACTGCGAGCCAACGGCGAAGAGCGACGAAACATCATTCTTGCTGCGCTAGCCGAGTTGAGTGCTCAATACCTAGATTCCGCTACTACGACGAAGCCAACGACGAATACGAGAGGGGAGGCAATCTCGTGAGCCAGACAAGCGAAACAAGGCATGTCTTAGGACTGTCCGGTGGTCGCGACAGCGCGGCGTTAGCGGTGTACATGCGGCAGAACCATCCCGAGCTTGATATCGACTATTTTTTTACTGATACCGGCAAGGAACTACCGGAGGTCTATGAGTTCCTAGTCAAGCTCGAAGGATTTCTGGGCAAGCCCATCGTGCGGCTGAATCCCGACCGCGACTTTGACTTTTGGCTGAAACAGTACAATAATTTCTTGCCTTCTCCGCAGACGCGCTGGTGTACGCGGCAACTCAAGCTCCGGCCTTTTGAGTTGTGGATTCGGCCCATGCTGGATAGTGGCATAACCGTTTATAGCTACGTCGCAATCCGGGCGGACGAAGAATACCGAGAAGGTTATGCCTCCAAACACGAGGCTTTGATAGTGCAACTCCCGTTCAAAGATGCCGGTATCGACAAGGCGGGCGTACTAGAGATTCTGGAAGGGGCAGGCTTAGGACTACCGAAATACTACGAGTGGCGCACGCGGAGTGGCTGTACCTTCTGCTTCTTCCAGCAGAAAATCGAGTGGGTGCGGCTGATGGAGCGACACCCCGAGTACTTCGAGGAGGCCAAGCGATACGAAAAGGACGCCGTTGATCAGGGCTCGCCGTTCACTTGGAGTCAAGGGGAGTCGCTGAATGATCTCGCCAAGCCCGAGCGTGTAGAGCAGATAAAAGAAAATCATCAGCGCCGGTTAGAGCGTGCGCACGGCAAGCATCAGGTCAATCCGCTTCGTCCCGATGCCGAACCCCTCGACGTTGACGACCTCTACGGCAAAGCGAAGGTCTGTCTAGCGTGTCACAAATAAAGATTTCGTCCAATACTAAATTGAAATTTCGAAATAAGGTGAGGTGGGGGTGTTTAGGACACTATGTCACGCACCAATAGACTGATCTCTTTCTTTCGGCACTATGGGCCGATTCCAGCAAGCGACAATATGTATGACGAGCTAATCCAAGCGGAGATAGCTCGTTACGAAATCTCTCCATCAATCCAGATTGAGCCAGCGCGGCTTAAAGACCTGATTGAGAATTTTGATAGCCCAGAGCCGACCAATGTAATTCTTACTGGAACGGCTGGTGATGGGAAAACTTACCATTGTCGTCGCGTGTGGGAGTATTTCGACGGTGATGAGGGCCAATGGCAACGCGGCAAGAAGATAGCGACTCTCGACCTGCCAAAATCCGGGAAACACCTAGTCATCATCAAGGACTTGAGCGAGCTCAAAGCTGAGGAGAAGCGTGAACTTTTTCCCGACTTGGCCGCGGCAGTAGCGGGCACGAACGAGGGTGATGTATACCTTCTAGCTGCCAACGACGGGCAGTTGGTCGCTAGTTGGCGAGAGTGGGCAGAGCAGGATGGGGATCAGGCCCTTGCCGACTTTAAAGTGCTGGAAGGGATGCTAGTGGAGGATCGCCATCGAGATCCGCATTTGCGCCTGTACCTATACAATCTCAGCCGCATGGATGCGTCTCAGCACTTTGATGCCCTTGTTGAGCGGGTGGTGGAGCATCCGCAGTGGCGAGGATGCGAAGGATGTGAATTATTGAACGAAGATGGGTCTACCATTTGCCCTATCCGACTCAATCGCGAGCTGCTTCGCGCAGCGAGCTCACCATTTCGACAACGCTTGGGTGCTCTACTGCGCTTGGCAGGAGTTAACCGAATGCACTTGCCAATTCGTGATCTGTTGCTGCTGGTAATCAACATCATCCTTGGCGATCGGCAAGCTGGTCAGTCTCTATTATCGTGTCGTACCGCGAAAAATCGCGCTAAGCAATCTGATTACACTAAGACCAATCCCTATGCCAATGTCTTTGGAGCTAATCTACCGGAAAAGGACCGTCAGAAATACCAAGCATTTAAGACACTAGACAGTTTTGGTATCGGTCGTGAGACTGACAATACATTCGACAATCTTCTTATCTACGGTCACTATAACGAGGAGGAACGTTACAAGCGACTAGTCGATAACGACGATTACTACGGTGGCTCGGACTATCGGTTATATTTGCAGGACTACTTAGAGGGAGAGCGAGAAGAGATTCAGAATTTTATGGAGGCTCTCGGGCGACAGCGACGCCGTTTGTTCTTCTCATTACCAGCCGATGTGGGCCTCGACCCTTGGCACTTGACCGTATATCGCTCAGCTGGCCTACTCTTAGAGATGACAGAGAAAATCAAGAATGATGGAGACATAACACAACTGACAGAGCAATTAGTTCGTGGATTGAACCGTACACTCTGTGGTATGATGATTGATGACGGGACACAGGTGTATCTCGCGTCTTCGGGTGGAGATGGTCGAGGGCGGATCGCCTCCGTCTTGAACTATGATCTGCGCACAGCTATACACCGGCGTTATATTTACGTCACCTTCAATTTGGCCGAAGATGGCCTGACGCCTCGACTGATGGTCATTGACCCAACGGAGTCCGAAGAATCGCAGATTATTGATCACCTTGATCTTCAGTTGACACATTTCGAATACCTGATGCGGGTTTCTCGTGGCAGCCTGCCTGCAAGTTTTTCCCGACAGTGCTATGAGGATTTTCTGGACTTCAAGCTAAGGCTAATCGAACGGCTACACGAGTTAATCGGTGAAGATGGCAATGAGCGGGAAGTTTCGCTTCATGCTATTAGAGTTGACGAGGACGGGCGTCCACAGGTAGATGATATTCGCATCCGGGTGGGTACGCCATGACTCCAATTTCTGCTCCTGCCAATCACAAAGAAGCCGTGAATCTATGGGCTGACGAGGCTATATGGGGGCATCGGTTTCATAACGACCAAACGCCATGGCTGGTGCTACTAGAGTTCCTGGCCGTATTCCGCTCAAGGAATCTGGACGGTAACGCACTGGATGAGGAACAAGTCAACGGCGAGCATGAGCACGTACCTTACTACATCCCACGTATGACACCGCTCAGGCAGCTAATCTTTAACAATCCACACATTCAGCATATTGAAGTGGAGGGGAAGACCAATAATGAGTGCTGGGATACTTGGCTGGATAAGATCGACGGGGACTACAATTTTTCGTACCTGAAAGATCGATTCGAGAATTTCTCGCGCTTGGCACCGATTGTTGAATTCTTCCAGAATACTGCTATTGAGGCACATCGACAACGCCGATGGACCTCGCGCTTCTTGTTTCCCTATGGTCCCAACTGTATATACGCTGACCTTCCGGGCAAGATTTCTGGTAGCCCGGACAGGCGGTTTTTCGCACGCGGTGGCGAACTATTGTATCTCATGCTTTCACGCAGTGGCGATGGCCCAGCATTAGCAAAGAAAATCGCAAGTCGCCTTCTACCGGACAATGATCGTTGGGACCGTGTAGTGCGCGCATTGCTACCGGAGAACTATCGCGTAGAGCCAGATTCTGTACGAATAGAACATATCGGTTATCTGCCATTTGTCGGCCGACCAGAGTACCAAGGGCTTGCTAGGGACTGGCACACGCTCTTGGACCTGAACCTACCGGGTACAACCTTGCTTGACCCGTTGATGCGGCTATCGACGCTTCACATGTTGTTGTACATGGTGAGGCGTGCCCACGAGGAAGTAGGAGACGGAGCGAAGCCTACTTTCGTTCTGGAAATCGCTTCGCCGCGTAAAACACCGCTCCTTGAATTATCTGCCGATAACCTTGGTAGTAATCGCATACTGTCGCGGCGTGCAATTCACGCCTATATTGACCGAGCAAAGCAAGATACGGCTTGGCAAAGTGCGTTGAATGATCGGGTACCTGCTGACGCTGTTCGGGACTACCTCTTGAAGCGGTTTTCTTGGAAGCCTGAAGATGACAGGCATAGCAATGATCCTGATAAAGTGTACCAGGAACTACGCAGCTATGCGGAAAAGCGCCATAGTGAGCATGTTGCGAAGGTTCATATAGAATGGAGCCGACATATTGGCCTGTCTGTCTCTCGTCGCGGAACAGGAACTTGGTACGCCGCTGACGATGCGCTTCTTAAGGCTCTGGTTATGGCTACTGTAAAGGAACGTGAGGAATACCACCGTTTTCTGACCAAGATTTACCAGTATTATCGGTTGGTTATAGGAGTGCAAGAGGCAGAGGATGCCTACGGCACTTTGCCGACAGACGAGAAGGCGTTCACTCAAAACACTCAGCGTTTAGAGCAACGCCTACGAACCCTAGGTCTGCTACGACGGCTGTCAGATGACTGTGCATACGTTGAGAATCCATTCGGGGACAAGTCATGACGCAAAATGAGCTTATTGCTCAAGTCACAATTGACCTAGTGCAGCAACAGCTTGAAAACGAGCCGGAGGGCACACTGCGATTCTGCATGGTGGGCTTAGACGCGCAATTGGTAACCGACATCGCAAACACAGCATTGGCCGACCCAGACGTAAGCCGGGTAGTCAATGTCCGCATCCCGTCTGCCTTCGCAAAAACGGAAACGCTTCCACATGAGGCGATCAGCGATGAGTCCATTACACATTGGCGCCACTGCCGGCTTGAAGAAGGAAAGCGCGGTGTCCTCTTCGCCGCCTCCCATGAAGAACTGCAGCGCAACGACAAGAGCGTGGAGAAGATCACCCGAATCGAAACCGACGTACTCCGTGATTTACACGATTCTTGGATAGAGCGTGCGGACCTCACAGCACTTTATCTAGACGAGAAGAAACGCTCACACTTGCGAGCCTGCTTACATGCCGCCAATGATGCCCATGCCGCACGGACTATAGAAAGATTCGCTGACTTCGTTCTTGCTATTGCAAAAGGTATCATTACCCAAGGGCTGCCGGTGCAGAAGGGGGTGGACAACGCTTTACCAGCGCTCCATTTGCCTAGAAATGCCGGAGATTTTGACCGAATTCCCGAGAAGGACCGTGCTAATCCGTCTGAGTGGACTAGGATATTCCGACGGCTCCATACCCGAATACGTCCCTTGCTCGTGCAGGAAAATGAGCAAGGGGAATCGGTTGCTGACCAGTTACGCGAGAACTTTGACGAAATCCGCGACCGCCTGGATAACCATCAAGTCTGCACTATTGAGAAATTCCTAGACGCCGACCTAACACCGGATAGGTGGTCACAGGCACAAGATGATTTGGCTCAACTGGACTGGCGTGCTATCAGTGAGGTTTTCATCGGCGTACAACGTATAAAAGCAATGCCCCTTGGGATGCGGACAATTCAATTTTTTGAGGATGAGTTTGGCGACCAACTCGATGACGATGATCGAGACTTATTGATGGCATCACTCCCCAAAGGCCCTTCCGAATCCTTGGAGAGCTTCTTCGAACTTCGACGTGAGCAATTGGCACGCGATAAGAAGCTCTACGGCCAGTGGGAACGCTATATTTACCGCAACCCACAGCCATTCGATGACTTTTGGGTCGGCTTGATTGACACAATTCATCAATTGCACAAACACACAAATGATGAGGATCTGAAGAGTCGGCAACTCGTGGTGCGTATTCTTCGCGGACGGGAGAAAAGTTTCTGGCGCGAAAAAAATGTCCATGTGGCACGATATTTTGCATTTCGCTATCGCGGTATTGCTAAACTATTTCAAGAGGATGTCCAGTTCGATTTTGGCCGACTTGAGGAATTCTATTTTCCAGAACCGAATGCAGAGTTAAAGAAGTCCACCTCTAGGTCAAAAGACGCCCGACAGCTAAAGTTTGAAGTAGAACTAGATTCTGACGGTGCCAAGTCGAAGCTTATGTTCCTATGGGAAATGCCACCTGACGCGTTAGCCAGCGCGATGCCTAACGACCTGTTGCGTATTGCCAATGTCAATGGAGATACCGCGCTCTTGCCGACAGCAGATATCGCACGCCAGTCCGTGAGTGCTAAGGGGCACATTCAGCGCATCGCGCTTGATGACGTGAACACCATACGTGACGTTGATAAAGGCAACGATGGTATCTTAGTCGCACCCAATCAACCCTTTGGGGACCTAGGCGAAGCGTTTCACTTAGCGTGTGATGAATTGAAAGGAATCGCTTTGGACGAAGTGCAATACCAGAGAATCGGTAATGCATTCTCCGATTTCGCTACGGACTATACCAGAGCGATCCGTGATTGGATTGGTGATGAGGGGCTCGGCATCTCGTCACACGCCCTCGTTTCACAGGTAGAGTCATACGGCACACTCCTTAAATTTTTAAGAAGTGAGGCCGATAACGACTTGGCTCGCCAGAAGCTATGGCATAAGCTATTGAGAGTGGGGATTGCCAAAGTGAATGGTGGTGCTTCGGCAGCGATTATTACACCTTGGCACCCACTGCGGCTAGCGGAGATTCACGTTAAGGCGAGGCAGACCGCAGAGCTAATCAAGACGGTGTTGAAGGCTAACAAAGATGACATTTTTCGGGCGGACATTCTGTTTAGCCAAAAGCGTCAGGAGCTCAAGGCGGACTATTACCCAGAGGTGTGTATCGGGTCCGAGGAGGACGACCGGCCCATATTACTGTCTGCTGCGGAAACGCTATTCGACTATACGCTTGCGGAATCACCGAAGCGGCGTGTGATGCAGAACGGCGACGATGCCCTTGACATCGAGCCGGGGGTTGCAGCGCGCGTGTTTGGCGATGTGGGTGAGCAATATTTAGAGCTTCTACCTCATGAGCGTACCAACTTCTCGGTGGTCTTGTACAATGCTGAGTCCAAGGCCCTACCAAGCGCTATTGCGTCTGAGTTATCGAGCAAAGTCGAACAGGAAAGTGAACTCCAGTGCGACCTTCTTCTTACACACGCGAGCCCGAAGCGGATGCGACGAATCTATGAACAGCAAAATGTGGCGGTGAGTGAGGAAGCAGGCTCTGTCATGGCGAGCGAGGCCGCACGTAACTTCCTATCGCGCCTACGAGTTGGGTTCTTGGATGCCACAAATATCTCGAATGACGAGACCGAGCGAGTGTCTGATCTGGTTCTTTTGCAGGATGTGATTGCTCGAAATGCAGAGGTTCGATGGAAAGAGGCCCCCAGTGATAGGCACCCTGCTCTACTAGAACACGTTCCGCCGCGTTGGTCCCGCCGTCGTCCGGTCGGTCCGGCAGATCAGACTTCTTCGATTTATTTGACCTCACCAATGCAGCCGGTACCGGGTCAAGCCTATCTTAATGCCGTGCATATATACTTGGACGGTGATAATGCTCGGTCAGGTAATGTCATTCCCGCCCGAGAAATCAATTTCCAAGACAGCGATGTAGACGATGTTTTTAAACAGACGCACAAGATCGGCGAGTGGGTCGTAAATTTCGACGAGCTTGTGGATCGGAGGCTGTTAGCTAACAAGGGTGTGCATGTAATCCGTCATATCCATGACCGAAATGTAGGCCGGAACATAGTTGTCTCCACAAACTCAAAGCCGCGACTGCTTCGTGTGCTGATTCGCGAGCGGCTGGATCGGATTGATCCTGCTATCGTTGGAACGTACGGAGATTGCGTCATAGACCGACTGATCAAGAAGGCCAACGACCTGTCCGGTCAAGTCGTGATGCGTGCGGCACGATATGGGCATTTCGCCAACGAGCTCTTAGGAATCGTGCTTTCCATGCAACGACTTCAGACGGGTTTAGGCGACCCATCTTTGCCTGTTGGATGGTATTTCCTTGACGACTTTGCCAACTGGTTTAGTCGGCACGAAGAGCCGATCGCCGATATTATGGCCATAGCGCCGAGAATAGAGAATGGAATGCCCGTCCTTAAGATTGCCATTTCGGAGGCGAAGTTTGTTGAGTCGAAAGGACACCGAGCGTACGCCAAAAAATCGGAGCAACAACTTCAATCTACAGTCTCACGTATAAGCCGTGCTTTAGACCCACAGCATCGACGAATTGACCGGCAGACTTGGCTGCATCGACTGGGGGATTTCATGATCGAAGGAATGGAGTACTTCGACAGTGTACAAAGACATGATTGGGATCTGCACCAATGGTCCGACGAAGTACGGCAGGACAAGGTGTCTATCAGGATTGTTGGGTTCTCTCATGTCTTCGTCCATGATGACGAGGCGCATGTTGATACCGGCGACGCCATACCTCTTACCGGTATGGAGCACTGTTTACAAGAGGTGTTTGACAAGTCCCGCGTCGCTGAGGAATTGAGACTCTTCGCAGCGCCAGTAACAACTCAAGCGGAACAAGCAGACCAAGCAGCACAAGGATGGACACGCGCACTAATTTCCCAAGCTCGGACGGTCAAGGCCCAGGAGCCCAGCACCGATACACAAGTAGAGGCAACCACTGAAGAAGAGGTATCACATCGGCAGCCTGAAACTTCGCTAATGCCTGAGAGCGCCAAAACGGAGGCGATATTGACCGATGACCCAAGCCTATCGATCAAGGCGGAGTTCGAAAAACCCATAGTCGGCGAAAAATTGCAAGAAGAGAAGACTGACGTTTCCGAAAAGCATGAACTGACGGGGGACACACAATGGCCGTCAACCGATCTCCAGTACTGGGTAGACATTGGCAAGGCCATAGGCGACAAGGACGAGCAAGCCTTTGAGTGGCTGGACACAACGGTAAAGAGCCTCCAGCGTGCGCTTCGGGGCTACGACATGACAACGGAGTTACTGGGGTCGCGCTTAACTCCCAATGCCGCCCTAGTGCGTTTTCGTGGTACCGACGACCTGACAACGTCGAAGGTAGAACGCCGCCGACAAGAGCTTTTGACCTCACATGCGATTGACGTAACCAATGTCCTCGGAGTACCAGGCGAGATCATCATCATGGTACGTAGGCCGGAGCGTGCCATTCTATTTCTACGGGACTTGTGGCGTCATCGACAGTTGCCGAAAACGGCACCCGAGACCAATACTAGTCTACTGCTTGGCGCACGAGAGTCGGACGGTGAACTGCTCTACCTCAACGTGGATGACGAATTTGCCAACTATCAGCCCCATGGACCGCATACTCTTATTGCGGGAGAAACGGGTAGTGGCAAAGGGGTCCTAGTTCAGTGTATGCTATTGGATATTTGTGCAACGAATTCGCCGTACACTGTGCGCATCCGTATGATTGACCCAAAGGCAGGGATTGACTTTCCATGGCTGAGGCGGATGCCCCACCTCGACGGCGACGTAGTGACCCATCAAGGCGAAGCCATCCAAGTATTTGAAGGGCTAGTTGCAGAAATGGAGCGGCGCAATCGGCTCTTGGCCGGCGCTGGAGTGACGAAGCTTGCACACTACAATAGGAAGGTCGTCCCGGCTGATCGCCTACCGCGGATTTGGCTATTTCACGATGAGCTAGCCGATTGGATGCTAATCGACGAATACCGCGAGGCCGTGGAGACCAATGTTACGCGGCTCGGTGTCAAAGCACGAGCCGCAGGCATAAATTTAGTTCTCGTCACACAACGACCGGATAAGAATGCACTACCTATGCAACTGCGGGCCAACTTGTCCAACCGGCTAGTCCTGAAAGTTGCAGACAAACGCAATTCTGAGCTTGTTCTGGACGAAGCCGGTGCCGAACGCCTTCTAGGTCGCGGCCACTTGGCTGCAAAGCTCTCGGGAGAAGGAAAAACTATTCTCGCCCAAGTGCCGTTCGCCACCGATTACGAAATTGAGGAATTAGCTTCTCTGATTACGGATGCTTGGAACAATCACGGCCAGAGTGATTAGTTAGAACATTGCCCTCTTACAGTGAGGCATCCATAAACGAGTAGGAAATATTTTTTGACTAAAGGCTGTTCTAAAGAAAAAACCCCGTGTCGGGAAGATTTGGCACGGGGTTTTTCGGTTCTCTCAGATTTCAAAAAGGCCCACGACCGAATAGCGACAGCAGTTTGAACAGCATCCGTATCATTGGACATCTCCCTTTATTGCTGACATAGTGCTGACACAACTTTTTTGTCGTTTTTTTCATATTTGTCTTAAATATTTATTTTTATTTAGTTTAGTATCAAATACCAAATCGACAACTTACTCATTAGTGGTTGGTTTTGAAAATTTGAGGAAGAAAAACCCTCGTGCCGAGGATTTGGCACGAGGGTTTTTCGGTTCTCTCAGGTTTCAAAGTAGCCCACGACCGAAGAGCGACAACGACTTGAACCGTGTTGGCTGGTAACAATGTGGTAACACAACCTTTTCGCCGTTGTCGTATAATTGTCGTAAGTTATTGTTTTTATTGGTGCGCCCGCAGGGGCTCGAACCCTGGACCCGCTGATTAAGAGTCAGCTGCTCTGCCAACTGAGCTACGGGCGCAGAGAAAATATCTGCACGAGCGGGCTGGTCGTCAATGCCGCGCCAGTTCTGGGAAGAGCTCGTCGTGGACTTCGGCGCATTGGCGCAAGTGCACCATGCGCTCTGGGCTGGCTGTATCGAGCATGGTGGGATAGAACATGCCGCCGCCGGTGACGATTTGGTAGCCGCCGGGAGAGTGGCGGCTGAGATAATCCCTGAGGGTGGCTAGGTCGGTGTCGTTGGTGCAGGGGCGGGTGAGGTTCATGGTGAACATGCGCCGCCGCTGGTCGCCGCCGAAGGAGGCGTGGTAGAGGTCGTGGTTGAAGATGACGAGGTCGCCGGGGGTCGTCTCGAGCGCGAGGCTGCTGGGAAAGTCGCGCGGCTCGATGCCGAACAGCTCCACGGAGTTGTTGAGGTCAATGCCCTCGGCGCGGACGAAGTGGCTGGGGTGGTGGCTACCGGGGAGTATGCGCAGACAGCCGGTGTCGCGGGTAAGGTCGTCTAAGTAGAAGGCGATTTTGACTGAGAAAAGCTGGCCCCAATTGCCATCGGGGTGCCAGCCGGTATCGCCGCTGTAGTAGTTGCCGTCGCCACTGGCGTAGTTGAAGTTTTCGCCGAGGACGCCGTTGCAGATTCCGACGATGCGCTCGTCGTCTACGAGGGTGCACAGCCGCTCGCGGTGCTCGATGGGGCCGCCGAACATGGTGCGCTTGCTGCCGTCGTGTTGCGCGCCGTTGCCGTAGGCTTGGATGGAGCGCTCAAACTCCTCGGTGATCCAGGCGATCTCGTCGGGGGCAAAAAGCTGCGGGAAGTAGAGATAGCCGAAGCTCTTGAAGAAGCGAATTTGCGCGGGCGAAAGTTCCATGAGGGATCGTCTCCGAGTTAGAGGCACCACGGAAAATACCGCTTCTGCGCAGGTCAGCCAAGAGATTCGATGGAAGCGATCTCCATGGTGCGTAGGTACTCGCAGAGGGCGCGACCGTCTAAAGGCAGGTCGAGCACGTCGGAAAAGGGCCACATATCCCCTGAGAGGAAGTCGATAGCCGTCTGCCGCTCTTGGTTGCAATCTGTGGTCTGCACGTCTTTGACGGCTTGGATGATGACTGCGGCAGCGAGCCGCCGGTGGCCGTCAAACCGGGCGCGATAGGTCGTCTTTTTTGTCTTCATCTGTTTTTCGCTTTAGCTAGGCTAGAGATAGTATATAACGCCCGAAGTGCCGCTAAGTTTCACAGGTATAGCCCAATCACGCAGCCAGTCGCCATGGTCGCGAGCGTACCACCCACCAGCGAGCGCAGCCCCAAGCGCGCCAAGTCGCCGCGCCGCTCGGGCGCGATGCTGCCGATGCCGCCGATCATAATGGCCACCGAGCCGAAGTTGGCAAAGCCGCAGAGGGCGTACGTGGCGATGATGAACGAGCGCGTGCTCAAGACGGCATTGCCTTCCATCTGCTGAGCGAGCGCTAGGTACGCGACGAATTCGTTGAGAATGGTCTTCAGGCCCATGAGTTCGCCGACGAGCCGCGCTTCTGCCCAAGGGATGCCCATCAACCACGTCAGCGGGTGGAAGAGGACGCCCGCTATGGTTTGCAAGCTCCAGCCACTTGGGGTGCCGTTGAACAGGGCGTCGAGATAGCTCAGGCCATAGTTGACCAAGGCGACTAAGCCGAGAAAGGCGATGAGCATGGCGAGGACATTCAGCACCAAGTGCATGCCCTCAGCTGCGCCGCGGGCAGCCGCATCAAGGCCATTGAGGGTGTCCCTCGGCGGCAGCTCTACCGTCTCTTGTGCTGTCTCCGCCCGTTCCGTTTCTGGAATCATGAGCTTGGACACGGCAATGGCGGCCGGAGCGCTGATCAGCGAAGCCACGAAGAGATGACCGGCAATATCCGGGTGGATCGCCCCGAGCATGGTCGCGTAGATGGTCATCACGGTGCCGGCGATGGTGGCCATGCCGCCGATCATCAGGCACAGCAGTTCGCTTTCGGTGAGGCGGGCCACATAGGGGCGGATCAGGAGCGGAGCTTCGGTCATGCCGAGAAAAATATTGCCGGTCATGCCGACGCTCTCGGCTGAGCTGATGCCCATGGACTTCTGCATGAACCGGCTGAGCCGGGCGATGACCCAAGGGAGAAGCCGGTAGTGGTAGAGCACCCGCGAAAGCGAGGCGACAAAGATGAGAATCGCCGCGATTTCGAGGGCGACCACCGGCCCGTGCTCGCGGGCAAACGACTCGGCGCTTACGCCGCTAAACAGCAGCGACTCATTGGCAGTGAGCGCGGTTTTTTTCAGCAGGGTCGTCAAGTCGCTGGCGAGACCAAATACCAGCGAGCGGATGGCCGGTTGCAGCAGGATAGCGGCCAGCAGAAGCTGGAGCACTGTGGCTGCGCCGAGAGTCTTCCAGGGAATGGAGCGGGTGCGACGACCGATGAGGTAGGCGATGGCGAGAAGAACGCAGTAACCTAAGGCACTGTGGACGATTAACATAACATCCTAAAAAATAAAGGGTAAAACCGAAAAAAGTCAACCGCAGTGCGCCCGGTCCGCGCGCCTTCAGTCGAGGGCGTTGAGGGCGCGTTGGACGACCGAGTGCAGGGGGCCGTCGGTCGGGATGCGGACGGCTCCGGCCCAGACGGGAAGGTTGCCGAGAGTCTGCGCGAGATGGGCAAAGTAGGAAGCGTCGGCGCGGGAGCCGCGACCGGCCATGCGGGCGCGCCAAATGTCCAAGGGCGGCGGATTGAGGTGGAGGACGCAGAGGGTGGCTGGGGCGATGTTTGCGGCTAGCCCTTCCCAGAGAGCGTCCACACCCAATTCGGGGCCAAAGCCGCCGACGAGGAGGACTTGGCGGGTGCCGACGAGGTTAGCGCAAGCTGCGGCGAGGGCGCTGGCGTATTCGAGGGGACGAAGCTTTTGCCAGTAGTGCGGCGTACCGTAGGCCGCGTCGGGCGCGTCGCCTCGCAGCGCGGCCGCTTCGAGGATAAAACCAGCGGCCGTTTGGTCTTTGTCGAGGAGAAAGGTGTTTGGGCAGAGCGCGAGGAGTGCTCGGGCGACGGCGGTTTTGCCGACTCCGGGCGGCCCGCCCAGAACCACGAGGCGGGAAGACGGGCTACCGGGACGGGCGGCTTGTAGGAGGGCTGCTATGGTGGGGCCGGGGTCGGGCGTGGACTCTGCGTAGCCGCCGCCCAAGTGGGCCACATCCGTCACGGCGAGGGCGCACCGCGGTCTTGGGGCTCCCAGCCGACGAGTTCTTTGGCGTTGGCCAGGTCCCACTTTTTGTCCGCGCCCAGTGAGACCCCGTAGATGATGCCGAATTGGGGCCGGGGGGCCTCGATGCAGCAGGCAGTCAGTTCGGAGACATCGCGGGCGCTGAGCCAGCGGTTTTCGCCGGGGGGATAGGTACTGTTGACTTCCTCGGTGTCCGGGTAGTTGGCGATGCGGAGGCAGTAAGAGGAGATGCCGTACTCGTCGTAGTAGAAGCGGCCGAGCGCTTCGCCGAATGCCTTGCTGACGCCGTACATGCTGTCGGGGCGGATCGGCATCTCGGGGGTGGTGTAGATGCCTTCTTTTTCGTAGAAACCCGTTACGTGGTTGGTGCTGGCAAAGACGACGACCGGGACCTTGTTGATGCGGGCGGCCTCAAAGATGTTGTAGGTGCCCTGGATGTTGGTCTCCATGATCATCTGGTTGTAGCGCGTACGCGGATAGCCCCGCTGGACGATGGCAATGCCGAGGTGGACGATGGTGTCGATGCCTTCGCAGGTTTCGACCATGTTCTCGAAGTTGGCGAGGTCGGAGACGACGATTTCGTCGTTTGGTTCGACCTCGGGGATGTTGCGGTGGAAGAGCAGGCGAAAGTCGTAGCGGTCTTTGAGGTGGCGGCGCAGGCCGGACCCGACTTTGCCGGCGGCACCGGTGATGAAAAGTTTTTTCTTCATGTCTCTTCCTTGTGTTTGGCGGCGTCTTCTGGGGTGCGGTCTATACTATTTGCTTGGGCTGCGGGGCGCAAGTCATTTGAGGTCGGGTTCTCGCATCCTCGCCAACCGATAACAACGGGCGGGAGACTATACGTGCTCCGCTTAGAAAGAAACAGTCGCGGTCATTGAAACCGTCCGCGGCGCGCCGAGCCAGGCCGCGTTCTCGGTGATGGCGGACAGATAGGCCTTGTCGAGCAGATTGTTGGCCACGAGCGAGAATTCCGTTGATCGGAGCGAGGGATCGAGCGCCGCGCCTGAGAAACTGACATACGCGTCCACCAGCCAATAGGCGTCCGTGTACCATTCCGCCGTCAGGCTGACGCGCCGCGACGATGTGTACTTGGCCGTCAGTCCCGTGCGGACAGGCCCAGTCCGATCGAGCGAGACGACCCACAGCTTGTCCGGTACGCCGGTGACGTCGGTCCCCGCAACGATGTTCTGGCTTTCGTCGACGAGGGGATCACCGCTCCCGATGTACTCCGAGTCGTTGAATGTGCCGGCCGTGTACAAGGAAATCTGCTGCGGCATCCGCACCGTTTCCGCAAACTCCAAGCCCTTCGTTTGCAGGCCGCCGGCATTGAAATAGGCACCACCGCCCGGGATGAGGTAGTTGGGACCGGCGGGTGTCTGCGGGCCGAGGCAGAAGATCCGGTTCTGGAAGTCGATGGCGTACCAGGTCCCGCTCAACGCGACCCGATCCCCGGCATACTGCAGCCCGACGTCGATGTTCGAGGCCGTCTCGGGCTCGAGCAGGTCGAGACTCCGGTCCGGCACTTCGAGAGCAGCGTGCTGCTGATGGCCTTGAAGTTCTCGGAGTATCCTGCGAAGAGGTCGAGTCCGTCGACCGGCGTCTCGTAGGTCACACCACCCGAGAAGAGCAGGTCCGAATCGGAATCGACCTCGAGGTCCGGGTCGACACCGAACAGGTCCTCGCGCGACACCCTGACTAAGAACTGCTTGACGCCGCCGCTGAGGGCGAAGGGGCCGGCGTAGAGCGTTTCCTCGACGTACCACTTGAACACGCGCTGCGGGGGCCGTCGTTCTCACCGATGGTCGTTGACGCAGTGTAGGTTCGCTTGGCTGCCGGATCGTCCGTCAGGTAGTTGAAGGTGCCGCCTAGCGCCTCGACCGAGCGGGAGGCGATGTCGGCCGTCCCCTGGGACACTTCTACACCCCCGAGGTTCATCGGGTCGATGAACCGGTTGGCCTTGGCACCGCTGAAGTAGTCGGATGTACCGTTCGGGAACCCATCAATGGTCGTGCCGATCTGCGCCTCGCTGATGGTCACCTGGAAGCCGCGCACGGCGACGTTGCTCGACCAGTCGTCGAAGCCGTACGCATCGCCCTCTTGGATGGATACCCCGGGCAGGTTGTCAACCACCGATGTCACGCTGGTGATGTTCGACTGCTGCAGGATCATCGGCTCGGCGACGACGTTGCTCGCGAAGATCCGAGGTTCCTCGGCAACAACGCTGATTCCCTCGAGGCCGACGACGCTCGGTTCCAAGCGAACATCGAGAGTGGTGACGCCTGGACTTATCGTCAGTCGCTTTGTCCGGAATCCCACAAAGGAAAAAACTAGAATGTCCTCTGGAGACCGAAGGTCAATCGAATAGGCCCCATCCTGGTCTGTCATCGTCCCGATGGATATGCCCTCAATGACGACCGTTGTGCCCGGTAAGGCATCGCCGGTTTCATCCGAAACTACGGTCCCTGAAACCGCAATTTGCCCATGGGCATCTTGGGCTAGTTGTACAGCGAATATGACGGCAATGGTGCGGACGAATTTCATAAGGCCCCCCTCCATTAGGCGACAATACCTATATCTATAACGAATTGGCAGGACGCGTGCAGGGTCAAACTAGAAAGCACCGGTCTCTCATTTGGCCGAGCGCTGGGCCGTCAGGGACGCGAGGCTGCCCAAGTTTCTCAGCGAGGGAAAAAGGCCCGTCCAAGCGGCGACGATCAGCAACGTGCCGATGCCGCCGCTGACGACGGAGAAGACCGGATTGAAGAGTTGGGCCACCAGCCCGGACTCAAAACCGCCGATTTCGTTGGACGCGCCGACGAAGATGGCGGAGACGGCTTGGACCCGGCCTCGCATCTCGTTGGGCGTGCCCATCTGCGAGATGACGCGGCGGATAACCATGCTGACGTTGTCGAAGGCACCGGTCAGCGCCAGCATCAGCAGCGAGAACCAGAAGTTTTGCGAGAGGCCAAAGAGAATGGTCGCCACGCCGAAGCCGGCCACGCACCAGAGCAGGGTTTTGCCGGAGCGGCGAATCGGCGGCAAATGGGCGATGGCCAAGGCGGTGATGCTGGCGCCAATGGCCGGGGCCGCGACCAGCCAGCCGAGCGCGGCTTCGGGTGCGAGGCCGACGGAGCTGAGGTCGATGATTTCGCGGGCAAAGATGGGCAACAGGTACACTGCGCCGCCTAAGAGGACGGCGAACAGGTCGAGCGAGATCGCGCCGAGTAGGAGCGGCTGGTCGCGGACGAAGCGCAGGCCGACGGCGATTTGAGCGAACATCTTGCCCCCTTGGATGCGCGGAGCGGGCGGCAAGACCATGGTGCTGAGGAAGAAGATGAAGGCCGCCGAGGAAATGGCGCTGAGGACATAGGCGATTTGGAGATTGAAAGCGATGACAAAACCGCCGATGGCCGGTCCGGCAATGCCGATGATCTGCTGCAAGCTGGTTGCCCACTTGGCGGCGTTTTCAAAGAGCGCGTCCGGTACCAGCAAGGGCGCGATGGCTCGTTGTGCGGGCCAGCCTAGGCGGAGGAAGGACGAGTCTAAAAAGAGCAGCAAGTACATCCAGTGGATCGGCATTTGGTACCAGCTAAAGACGGCCAAGGCCAGCGAGCAGAGCGTCGCTCCGGCTAGGCTGAGCATCATCAGCTTGCGGCGGTCGAAGACGTCGGCTAGATACCCAGCCGGCAGGGTCAACAGCAGCATGGGGATAGCTTGGACGAGGCCGACCATGCCGAGGGAGAGCGCCTGGCCGGTGCGGTCGTACACCTCCCAACCGATGGCCAAACCCTGGGCGGCCGTGCCCATCCGCACCAGCGAGGAGGCGATGAGATAACGCCGGAAGAGCGGGACGCGCAGGCTGGAGTAGGGATCGTGTCTTTTGTGCAAATCAGTAGCGGTGTATAGTTATGGGCGGCGAGCGATGCGATCTCGCTAAATTACTGGCGTGTCTCTGACTAGCGCCAGAGGCATATCTTCGAGAAAGGAAGTTTGCAATGTTGGCAATAGACGGGGGTCCCAAGGTCCGCGAGACGCCATTTCCCAAGCGGCATCTGTTCGGGGCTGAGGAGCACGAAGTCGCGATGCGGCTGTTCTCTGAAGCGCAGGAGAGCGGCGCTGCAATCGGCTACAGCGGGCCAGAGGAATTGGCCTACGAGCGGGAGTTCGCCGCGTTTATGGGAGGTGGCTATGCCGACTTGGTCAACTCGGGTACTGCGGCGCTCTACGCGGCATTGGGAGCCCTAGAGCTAGAAGCGGCTGGCGAGGTAGTGATCCCGCCGATTACGGATCCGGGTGGGGCGATGCCCGCAGCGCTGTTGTGCCAAGTGCCAGTGGTGGCCGATGCTGCGCCGGGGTCGTTCAACGCCGGTGCGGAGCAGATCGAGGCGGTGCTGACGCCCTACACCCGCGCCATTGTCGTGGCCCACATCGCTGGCGAGCCCGCGGATATGACGCCGATTTTGGCGCTGGCCGAGGAGCGCGGGATACCGGTCATCGAGGATTGCGCCCAAGCCCACGGGGCGCGCTACCAGGGGCAGCTAGCGGGATCGTTGGGCACGGTGGCGGCCTTTTCTACCATGAGCGGCAAGCACCACGCGACGGGGCCGCAGGGCGGGGTGGTCTTTACCCGCGACGAAGAACTCTGCTGGGAGGCCAAGCGCTTTGCCGACCGAGGCAAGCCCTTTAATACGGAGGCGACTTCTAATCTGCGTGCTGGGCTCAATCTCAACGGCAACGACTTGTCGGCCGCCATTGGGCGGGTGCAACTGAGAAAGCTCGATGCGATGATCGCCAAGCGGCGTCGGGTAGCGGCGCAAATCGAAGAGGCCATTGCCGAGTGCAAGGCGGTGCGGTTGGGATGGCAGGTGGCCGAGTCGGAGGGAGTGTACTGGTTTATGCGCTTCCACGTGGATGCTGACAAGCTGCGGGTGGACAAAGACGGCTTTGCCCGGGCCGTGGCCGCCGAAGGCATTCCGTTGACAGCCACGTATCGCTATATCCCTTCCGAGATGATCTGGTTTAAGGAACGGCAGGTCTTTCCCGGCAGCGACTATCCGTGGGGCTTGCCGGCGTATGGGGGAGACCGCAATGCGAAGTTCCCCTGTCCCAACGCCGTTGATGCGGTTGAAAGCCACTTCATTATGTCGATTCACGAGAATTTTGCCGCGCGGGAAGTGGCGGATATTGCGGAGGCGTTTGCGAAGGTGGAGCAGGCGTATTTGCGGTAGTATACTATTGGCCCAACGCAACCCTCCAGCAAAGCGGGGAATATGAGAAAGAGCAAAGTTTTGGACAAAGTGCGCACGGGGCGGTGTGCCCGCATTTGTGGCCTAGGGCACTATCTGCCCTTCTTCGTGCGCTATGCTGCCCACAATGGCTATGACGGCATCTGGCTCGACTTGGAACACCGGGCGATGGACCAGCGCGAGGTCCAGGGCCTGTTGGCTTTGTGTCGCGCTTGCGATATCGATTGCATGTTGCGGGCCCCGACGCTCGAGCGCACTCGCCTCTACCGCTATCTCGAGGACGGGGCGACTGGTCTGATGATGCCGCTGGTTTCCGATGCGGCCTTGGCGCGCCAAATCGTTGCGGCGGTGAAGTACCCACCCTTGGGCAATCGCGGTTTGGACGGGGCGGGTTTGGACGGCGATTTCGGTCTCGACGTGTGGCATGCGGGCAGTACCTATATCGACGACGCGAATCGCGAAACCTTCGTCGTCTTGCAGATTGAAACCCCGCAAGCGCTGGCCAATGTCGAGGAGATCGCCGCGGTCGAAGGGGTGGACGCGCTCTTCGTCGGCCCGGCGGATTTGGGGTTGCGGCTCGGTTTGGCCGGGGGGGATGTCGATCTCAATCAGGCCGTCGCCAAAGTCGCGGCGGCGGCAAAAAAACACGGCAAAGCCTGGGGGATACCCGCCGGCACGCCCGAGTTGCTGGCCAAATACCGCGCACAAGGGGCGCAGATGCTGGCGTATGGCGGCGATTTTGCCCTAGCGCAGGTTTTAGCCGATTGCCGCCGAGATTTCGACCAAGCGCTCGGTGAATAAGATGACTATGAAGTTGCCCTCTGGCCGCATTTGGCCGCATATAGTATGCGATATGCTGGGGTTAAATTTGACCCACCCCCGTTTTGTAATCGACGATATTGACCTGGGCAAAAAAGACGCGAGTACTTGTCGCGGCGACTTTCCCAAGTTTGCCGAATGGGGGGTTGGGGTGGTGATGTGCAAGGGAGGAGCGGCCTATTACGACGAGAATTACAAACCGCTGTGGCGGCAGGAATCGGAATGGCGTCCGGGCCGCGGCGGCGAGGATATGTTCCTGAGTCTGGCGATCAAGAATCCGACCCAACTGGTGCTGGGGGTGCTCGACCGTTTTTTACTAAACGTCGAAGCCTATCCCGAGCAAGTGCTGCTGGTGCGGACGACCCGGGATTTGGATGCTGCGCGGGCGGCGGGCAGGGTTGCGGTATTGATGGGGGCCAATCGCAGCGATTGGTTCGGCGACGGCCCCGGCATCCTGCGGATGTTTGCCCGCCTCGGGCTGCGGATGATCACCTTGGGTCAAGCGACCCGCGAGTTGGGTTGGGACGCCTCCAATGAGACCCGTTCGGGCGGACGAATGACCGAGTTGGGGGTGCGGATGATTGCGGAAATGAACGCGGCTGGGATCCTCATCGACTTGGCTCATAGCAATGACCCCTGCGCCCTCGATATCATCGAAGTATCGACAAAGCCGGTGGTCGATTCGCACTCAGGTCCACGGGCATTGGTTGATGAGCCGAGGGCGGCACCCGACGAGGTTATGCGGGCGTTGGCCGAGCGCGGCGGCGTGTTGGGGATCCCGCCGCCGATCACCCGGCCGCCGGGGGACGCACCCTATCAGGCGGTTGTGCCAGAGCAGTTGGAGCAGACCTTGGTGCAGGTTCGCTACGCCGTTGATGTGATGGGCGTGGACGGCGTGGGGATCGGCACCCATTTCAACAGTGCGGTATTGCCTTGGGTGGTAGAGGGCTTGCTGGATGTGGGATTTACCGAGGAGGAGACGAGCAAGATATGCGGCGGGAATTACCTGCGGGTCTTGCGCGAGGTCCTGCCCGCTTAACTGGAGACTGAGGTGGAAGATGGACGCAACGGAAAAGTATCTCTTCGAAGTACACGGCTATCTGGTGATCGAGGGCGCGCTCTCGTCGGCGGAAGTGGCGGCGGCCAATGCGGCGATTGACCACCACGCCGATCAAATCGGCATCCGCCCCAATGACTTGGCCCACGAGTCAGAGACACTCAAGGGTACTCAGGGTCGCGGCGATTTGGGCGGGATGCTGACGTGGGACAAACCGCATTGCGATCCGTTCCGGGCGATGATCGCCCATGCGCGGTTCAAGCCTTATCTGGAAGAATTGCTGGGACCGGGTTTTCGCCTAGAGGGCTTGGGGATCATCACCATGGACGAGGGAGCCGAAGGCTTCTGGTTTCACGAGGGTGGCGAGCCGCTCGACCGCTCGCGGGGGTTTCTCTACCGCAATGGCCGGATGTTTTGCGGGATGACCAATATCGCCGTACAGTTGGCGGATGTGGGGCCGGAGGATGGGGGTTTCGCCTGTCTGCCCGGCAGCCATAAGGCCAACTATCCCTGCCCGGATGAGATCCGGTTGTACGAGGCGCACCAAGATCGCATCGCGCAGATCCCGGCCAAAGCGGGCGACGCGATCCTTTTCGTCGAGACGCTGATGCACGGGGCTGTGCCGTGGACGGCCAAGCACCAGCGGCGCTCGGTGATTTTGCGCTACAACCACGGCGTTCAGGCCGAATCGCTGATGGGAACCTATACACCGCCGGATTTCTACGCCGAGTTGACACAGGAGCAGCAGGCGGTGATTACGCCACCGCAGTACCGGAGAGAAGACAAGGGATCGCGGCTTTACAAGCCGGGATAAGAGGTCGAGTTGAAAAGCCATAAACCTAGGAGATGAGACGATGCAATGCTGGATTTTCGTTTTCAATCCGCTCGAACGCTACATGGCCAACTACAAGCACATCTTCGACGCCTGGGAAGAGGGCGGGGTGCGCGGCATTGTGGTGGGGCGCATGTTTTTTACGGAGGACGACGGCGGCCGAATCCCCGCCTTTCCCCAAGATCCCCAAGCCTACGCCGACCTAGGGCTAGAAGCACCCGAGGAGCAGCCCCGAGACTTGGAAAAGGAGCGGGAACTAAGCGCTATGCTGGATGACGCTGCTGGGCGCGGCTGGCATATCATGGTATTCGACAGCGGCACCACGGCCCACGTGCAGAGCTTGATAAACCGCTACCCCCAGGTCAACGGAGTGATCATCGACGGGCCTGGAGAAAACCACTACGAACTGGCTTGGCACCACGGCGGCGAACTCTTTGAATTGCGCGACGGCGAGCGCGTTGAGTTTGCCAACTTGGGATTTGAGATCGACCGGCTGGAGCGCGGCATTGCCCACATGCGCCAGCGTTTCCACAACCTCACCCCCGACCTCGTGCGCTATTGGGCACCGGGCGGGACCCTAGCCGGTCTGAATCTCTTTGATATCAACGAGGACGCCCTGTACTGGCTGCGGGCGCGGGGGGAAAAGTCGCGGCGTTCGTGGGAGCGGGCCCGCGCCGACTTGGACGGAGTGAACCGCTATGTCGAGCTAGGTGGCATTCCGCGCATTACCACGTTCTCTTCCCTGACCGGCCAAGATTACCAGCAGATGCCGCCGTACTTCGACTACATCTTTCCCAAGCACTACTACTGGCATCGCGGTTTCGACGGCATGTACGGCACCATTGCCCGCTGGGTGCAAAAGTTCGCCGAGTGGAATCCCTCTCTGACTGAAGCTGATTGCTTCCTGCTGGTCGAATCGCTGTTCGGCCTGCGCCTGCCCAATGTTGAGTCGCTGCTGGATATGGAGATGGGTTTTCCCGAAGAGTTTTTCACCGAAGTTGTGTACAGCGAAACGCGGCGCGCCCTAGAGGCGATCAAGGACGTCGACAAAACCATCTTCTGGGTGTCCACTGGCCGCTCCCCACACGCTGGCGACGCCATGCCGGCCCGCGACTTGGCTGGCATTCTCAAAGCCTCACAGGCCGCCGGTGCCCAGCGCTTTCTCTTCCATCCAGACCCGGATCCCAGTCCGTCCGAGTGGAGCGTGATCAGCGGCCTGTGCGGCGCGCAATGGCGTCAATCGCGGGACGGGTACTGGCCGCCCAATGCGGCCAAACCGGACGAATACCTGCGCAGTTAATAGGACCTGGAGCTAGCGCTTATGCGCTGGGAAGATGTTTTGTTAGGGATTATAGAATACAAGGTATAACTCTCTTGCGACGCGTCTTTCCCTTGTATGCCCTATCGGGCTTCATCAGCCTCGGCTACCAAGTCGCGTGGTTCCGCATTTTCATCGATTGGTTTGGCTCGACCAACCTCACCTTCGCCCTAGTGGTGTGCAGCTTTATCGGGGGCTTGGGATGCGGCGCGCTTTTGAGCCGGCGAATCACCCGGCTGCTGACCGACCGGACTGGCATCGGGGACAAACTGCGTTTGTACGGGCTGATAGAACTTCTGGTCGGAGCATCGGCCCTTGTGACCGTAGCAGCCGAATATTTGCCGCCAGACCTCTGGGGTTCCTTCCCGTATTATCTAGACGACGGAATCTGGGTTCAGGCGATCCACTATCAGATTGCCCAAGGGGCCATCGCCACGATTAGCCTCTTTATTCCTTGTCTGTTCATGGGGGTGACCTTCCCCTTACTGTGCGACATCTTCCGCTCAATATCGAGGAACGGGCGTCTCCCCTCCGTCCTGTACGCGTGGAACACTATTGGTGCGTGTATCGGCGTACTAGCTTGCCAGTTCATCCTGATACCGGAGATCGGGCACGAACCAACCTTTTGGTTGATGGCCTGCTTGAACATACTGCTAGGATTATACTTCGTCGCCAGCGGTGGTGCACCCGCCGGCGACGAAGCGGCGGACACTGCCAGCGCAACATTTCCAAACGCTGGAGTGCCACCTAGGTCGGGAAGTGCCCTCATTGCTTGTGCCGCCCTGAGCGGCTTACTTGCTGGAGCACTCGAAGGCGATATGTTCAAGAGGATCGACTTCATTGTCGTGCTGAGCCCCGGGGCAACCATGTCGTTTATCTCCTTCTGGGCCGTGTTGGGCATTTTTCTAGCCAGCATTATCGTGCGGCACATCGAGCGCATCGGGTTTGCTCATATCAAGGGCGCGTACGGGCTGGCCGCACTCTACTACTTCGCGCTCTGGCGATTTAGCGACGAGCTGACCTACTTGGTGGGCAACCCGCCGGATGTGCGCGGCGTACATCACTTCCCTGTGAGTCCCTCACAACTCTTCGTTTATACTGGCATCTATGTACTGCCTTCGTACTTGTTGATCTCCCTACTCCTGCCCTACGTCTGCAATCGACTACAGGGCATAGGGAAACACCTCGGGCTGGCCTATGGTCTGAATACGGTGGGATTCTGTCTCGGCTTGATTGCCTTCACGCTGGTGGCACCCCACCTGAACATTTTCTACTCGTTGAAGCTCTTTCTGGCCTTCATGGTGCTCGCCGCGCTCGCCCTAGCATGCATTTCGGAATTCCGTCCCATAAAAGCGTGGCAGATCGCTGTCTTGGTAGTTCTTGTCGCCAGCGCCTGTATAGCTACGCCAAGAAGATTCGATCGAGATTTTTTTACGCCTCTGATGTGGCCCAACGCTGTTGCGGCCCAAGGCCTGAGGAGCAATGCCGCCCATACTACATATTTCCTCGAACTTCCGAACAACAATATGAAGCTCTTCTTCGGCCGTCTGTCTATGTCGGGCACTTCGCCGCGGTCCCAGCAGTATATGCGTCTGATGGCGCACTTTCCCTTGCTCGTCCATCCACATCCAGAGAAAGTCCTGTTGATCTGTTTTGGAGTCGGCAATACCGCCTCGGCCATCGCCGCCCACGAGAGTATCACGCGAATTGATGCCGTTGATCTCAACGAGAATGTATTCAAGACGGCACCAGCCTTTGCCGCGCACCACGCCTTCGTACATTTGGATCCACGGCTGCGGATGATCAACGACGACGGGCGCAACTTCCTCGCGCTGACCGACGAGACGTACGACCTGATTACCAGCGAACCACCGCCGCCCATGACCGGGGGAGTGTATCGCCTGTATTCGCGGGAGTACTACGAACAGGTTCTTGCGCACCTGAGTCCCGATGGATTTATGAGCCAATGGCTTCCCATAGGGCAGTTGCCCAACGACGCGATTGAATTGGTGACCAGAACCTTCGTCGCGGTGTTTCCCTACAGTCTGTTGTTCGAGGGAGCAGGCCAACACTTGATCTTGCTGGGCAGCCGCTCTCCCATCCGTTTTGAGCAACTGTCCGAACGCTTCTATAAATCCGACAGGGTTAAAGCCGATCTCTTGCGGATCGGTGTCTCAACTCCTGCTGCACTAGTTGACCGCGTGATCCGCAACGACGCCGAACTGCGCAGCCGCCTCGGACCGGGGCGGCTGCTCAGCGATCAGCACAATGACTTGGAGCATTTGTTTTACGATCCGGGAGAAGTCCAAAGGATTCCTTACTGAGTAATAGATTTTTACATCTATCCCGGAAGGGAGGTTTTCTTAGACTTGGGTGAGAAAACTTCCTATGTGTCCGGTTATATAATCCAGCACCAGCCATCCGCCCGCCGCCACGATCTCACCCAAAATCAGGCCGAGAAAAAACGGCCGCAAATTCCGGTACAGCTTGGGACCGCCGTAGCGCAGGATTAACAGTTTGAGGAACCAAGCGAGAAAGGCGCTGCCAAAGATATGTCCCGTCTTCCAGTTGGCGCTGATGGTATAACCGAGAGGATTGAGCGGCCACCAGACGAACTGGTGCCGCGCCCACATCAGTAGGGCCATCACCCCTCCACCAATGCCCATGAACAGCCAAGCGTCTAGTCTTGGACCGGGCAACTCTGCGGCGATGCGAGGAGCCATATCCCGAGGACCAAAGGTGGGGGCCTGCCCCACGAAAAAGAGCGGATTGAGATTGATGCCCCCGTATTTGTAGGCCAGTACTAAGGTCATATACGACGAGCCGACCAGACTTACTACAATGGCGATGACTACGGCCCAGAATAGCCGGCGCTTGGAACCGGTGATAATCTCACCCATCTTCAGTCCGTTGGCTACAGACGCCATGACAAAGGAGCGTACTTCGGAATGCCAGCCGTAGGAAAAGCCCAAGGCCACTAAACCTGAAGCACCCAAGGCCGAGGCACCGGCCCCCGAAATGACAAAGCTAGAAGTCATAATAGGGGGCCGCATGGCCGGGATGCCCCCTTCGGCTACTACCCGAGTTAGCCCTATAAACAGCATCATGGCACCAAAGAGGAATAACAGCGCTGTGGGAAGGGTTAGTCCCATCATACATAGGCCGACCACCACTAGGGCAAGCGCCGCTAGCAGGCCGAAAAGGGCCTGCCGGTAGGAGAGCATCTCGCCGCTGTCGTCGACCTCTTCGTCGCCATGGAAAGCTTTGCGGTAAACATTTTGTAAATGGCCGCGTCCCACCCACAACCCCACTAGGACAAAGACTATCATTGAGCCCATACCCTGATGGGCTAGGAAAGGTTCGATCGAGTAGAAGTCGATCCGCTGCGTGCTCTGCACGCCGACGATATTGAAGATGCCGCGCTGGATGGTGGTGAGGGTGTAGAATATCCAGATTGAAGCCGTAATATCGAGGTTGACGAAATAGAAAAAACCCGTCCAAGGCGGACTAAACCAGAAACTCAGGCCGACGGTATCGCGGAACAAGGGCAATGTGAAGGCCTTGGTGATCTGCGGAAAGTTCGGAAAGTAGGAGTGCAGGCCGTTGACACTGAGCAGAATGAACGATACGGCAAAACCGATCCACATGGCTTTATTGGTGAAAAACGACCGACCGATCATTCCTTCCTTTTCTCGGCCGATCATTTCCATGGGCACTTGGACCAGTGGGTAAACTAGCTTTTCCCGATCCATCCACTGGCGACGTAGAATGACCATGGTGCAGATCATGGCAAAGCTGAGCACCAGAAAAAACCCATACCAGAAACTCAGCGGTACGACCCAGATATCCCAGGGGATAGCCTCGCCTTCGGGCAGACCTTCAAAGAAAAAACGCGCCGCGTTTTCGCCTTGGGGAATCATCCAGCTAGGGATGTACTGGTTGTAGAGAAAGTCCCAGTTGTTCTCGGGTGTGGCATAGTAGGTGGAGCCAAGTAAGCATGGTATGATGAACTGAGTGAAACCCATGCCGGGAACACAGCAGGCCACCGCTAGCATGATATAGATGGTTACCAACTCGGCTTGGTCCAAGGCCAGGGGCCGGCGGAGGCAGGCGACCAAGGCACTGGCGAGCACGACGAAAAAGAAAAAGAACAGGGCCGCCGGGGTGCTGAAGTTCAGGGTTAGATACGAACCTCGGATGAGGGTCGTAGCATAGGCGTCGAGGAGATTTAGCAGAAAGGCCAGTACCGCCCCGAGTAAGATGGCCCGGGCCGAAATGCCTTTGACGTCTTCATAGGTCGGCTGGCTTCTTTTTAGCCATGTGAGGTGTTGAGGCGGAATTCTCTTTTTCAATACTTGTCTCTAGGGGCTATCATATGTCGTGTTTTAACTTCTAATGAATAAGTCGTTTGGGCGACAAAGAGAGGCCGTTTATTTTCTCATCACTAGGCGTGCTCCAATACCACAGTAGCGGAGCGATTGATCAAAGCTGAAGCGTTTGGCTGACCGCACGTTGCGCGCGTGATTGACAAAGCCGCCCCCGCGCATAACGCGGGTGGAGCCCGAAGCAGCTCCAGTAGGGTCTATCTGTTTGGTGCTTGAATAGGCGTTGCTGTACCAGTCTTGCACCCACTCCCATACATTGCCGTGCATATCGTATAGCCCCCACGGATTTGGCCGCTTTGAACCCACCGGTTGGGCAAATTTTCCCTCCGCGTCTCCCATGTTTCCTATGTACCAAGCATAGTCGCCCAACAGGCTGTCGTCGTCCCCAAAGGAACGGCTCGTCGTGGTCCCGGCCCGGCAGGCGTATTCCCACTCGGCTTCGGTAGGCAGGCGGTACAAATCTCTGTCGGCGGCTTGGTTCAAGCGGCGGAGGAATTCCTGCATATCGATCCACGAGATATAGACTGCCGGGTGATTCGGCTCAGCCCGTACGTACTTGCGTCGGGTCCACGGTGCGGTCCCCATCACTGCGATCCATTGGGCCTGGGTAATCTCAAATTTACCCAAGTAAAATCCCTTGCTTATCGAGACCTCGTGCTGAGGGCCTTCGTCTTCACCTCGTATAGGGGCTGAGGCTGGCGATCCCATCAGAAAGGTACCTGGTTCGATCCACACGAATTCCATGGTGACTCCGTCGCGGAGTTCCACAACAGTGTTCTCGGATTGACCTGCAGTTGTGCACGTGATGCCCATCATTAGGGCGGCAAAAATCTGCCTCATTCCGCACCTCTGGATCTATGAATGGCAGAGGCATGCAACTTTTTAGCAAAACAAAAAAGCGGCAAAACCATCGCCCACATCCTACGGTTTTCTGTTCTTGCCGCAGTAGAAGCTAATACCTATAATTCCCCATCCATGCGACCGTTATTACCTGTTTAGTTCACCTCTACAGCGATGAGTATATGGAGCTTTTTTATCGTCGCCGTGCCTTTGTCTCTGCCTTGGCGCTGGCCGTGTTGCTGCCGGAATCTGTTCTACCCCAATTCACCGACCAAACGAAGGAAGCGCACATCGCCTTCCAACATGTGGCCGGCGGACATGAGAAAAAACACATTGTCGAAACCTCCGGAGGCGGCGCTGCTTTTTTTGACTACGACAACGATGGCGATCTCGATCTATACGCGGTCAACGGCGCTACGGTCAATACCTACCGGCAAAAATCCGGACCGGGCAATGTTCTCTACCGCAACCAAGGTAACGGCACCTTTGCCGATGTGACCTTACTTGCCGGCGTTGGGGACCGCAGTTGGGGCATGGGCTGTACCGTGGGCGACATCGACGGCGATGGGTACCGCGATCTGTACGTGACCAATTATGGTCCCAATGTTCTCTACCGCAATCAAGGCAACGGTACCTTTGAGGACATTTCCGCTGGGGTAGCAGGGAACGATTATAGCTCCAGCGCTGCTTTTTTGGATTACGATGGCGACGGTGATCTCGATTTATACGTTGCCAATTATCTCGTCTACGATTTTGACTCTCCTCCGGATAAGGTCTGTACCTACGAGGGAATCGAGATCTTCTGCGGTCCCCAAGGCCTACCTGGAGCCGCCGACCGGTTCTACCGCAACAATGGGGACAACACCTTTACCGACGTCACCCGTCCTTCGGGTATCTCTTGGGCCAACCACTACTACGGGTTGGGTGTACTGCCCGAAGACTTCGACAACGATGGTGACACCGATCTCTTCGTGGCTAATGACGCAACTCCCAATGTACTCTTCGACAACAACCGCGATGGCACCTTTAGCGAAATTGGCCTCAAAGCAGGCATCGCGTATAACGAATACGGCGAGGAAGAGGCGGGTATGGGGGTCAGCGGTGGAGACTATGACGCCGACGGTGATCTCGACCTCTATATAACCCATTTTTTCCGCGAGAGTAATACCTTCTATCTCAACGACGGACAGGGCCATTTCAAAGATATAACAACCCAGATCGGTCTAGAAGAACCCACGCTTGGGATGCTGGGGTGGGGCACCCAATTCTTCGACTATGACAGGGACGGCGACTTGGATCTATTCGTCGCTAATGGCCATGTCTATCCGCAGGCGGCTAGCGCCATTGCAAGCACTTCCTACCCCCAGCGCAATCAGTTGCTCCGCAACGAAGACTACGACCGTTTAATCGATATAGGAGCTGCGGCTGGTCCGGGAATGGGTCTCAAAAGGGTCAGCCGCGGTGCCAGTTTCGGCGACTACGACAACGATGGCGATGTGGACATTTTCGTCGTCAATTTGGACGAGGCGAGCACCCTGCTACGCAACGACTTCGCCCCCGTCAACAACTGGCTTGTCGTCCAACTTCTAGGCCGTGTCCCCAATCGCGACGCCGTCGGTGCCAAGATCCGTTTGCTGGCCGGTGGCCGATCCCAGTGGCGCACGGCTAATGGCGCTTCCAGCTATCTCTCCTACAACGATATACGTATTTTCTTCGGCTTGGGTGAGGAAGAAGGGGCAGATGAAGTGGAGGTCACTTGGCCCGACGGTACCCGTCAGATAGTGCCAGCGACACCGGCCAATAAGCTGTTGGTAATCCGCCAAAACGGCCCCTACTCCTTTATGGAGATGGGGGCCAACATCTACGCAGAGTAAGACCTATAGGCCTCTATCCCTCCCCGAAAGCGGCTCTGAGGTTGTCCTCCCGAATAACCACCTTCGATGCGTATTTATTCCGCACTTCTTCGATAAACAGATTAAAGGCCTTTCTGTTTTTTTCTCTTCTAAGCTGGGATCGGACTCTCCACTCAGCCTCTTGAAAAGTCTCTCGCTTGCGTTCTCTAGAAAGCACCTTAAATATAGAATAACCTTCATCTACCTTGGCCGGGCCGGTGATTACTCCTATTTCGGCTTTTTCGGCGACTTCTACAAAACCACCGAGAAAGGCCTGTTCGAAAAGATGGAAGTGGAACCGGCCCTCTTCATCCAGATCCTCTAGCGAGCGGATAGAATACTTCTTGGCCAAATCGCCTAATCGGGCTCCCTTTTGGATCTGCTCCATCAACCTCAGTGCCTCGGCCTCCGTCTCTACTAGAACCTCTTGTACTTCAATTTGCTCGGGGTGCATATATCTTTCCGCATGGGCCTCGTAAAATTGGCGTAACTCGTTTTCAGCGATGGTCACTTTAGCTCTCAGGAGCCGCGCCCTAAGAGCACTTATCAAGAGTTGATTTGCTTGATTCCCCAACCACTCGACCGCCTCTGCTTCCTCGTCTATGCCAGCACGCAGGGCCGCTTCCACAAGCATTGCATTGGGCACGACATGGCGCTCGGCAAAAGCGATCACTTGGCTGGAGTCGCTGAGTTGGGCCAAGGCGTTGCCTTTCAGGACGTGGCCAGCGTCTGCCAAGTCCTGAGCGGTTATTTCTCCGCCGTCGTACCTATAGAGAACTATATTGCGTTCCGTCTCCGAGGCAAAAGATGAACCGCCACGCACTTTTTCGACAATGAGCGCGAGCCCTTCCCGATCCAATTCGAGGTGGTATTTTTCCTTGAATTCAGTGACCAAAGTTGATAGTGCCCGCTGCTTTTTTTCCTTTTTCAGTCCCATTTGAATCGCCAATCTCCTCTGAGGACTGAGTTCGATGGTAGAGTCGGCGATGACTGTAAATATCGAATAGTTTCCACCGATTTTTATGGGCTCGGAGACTTCGCCCAAGGCGAGGGAAAACAGCTTGTCCTGAAGGGGCATGACCATGTGTTCCCGGGTGGTATAACGGCCTAAGTCACCGCCTTGAGCCGCGGTTTTTTTGTTTATGGACCATTTTTGGGCGACTTGCCCAAAAGGCACCCCATTTTTGAGTTCCCGGAGGGCGGCCGAAGCATTTTCGCGGCTGGGAACCATTATATCGGCCAATCTGACTGCTCGAGTGAGCCCCATGCGTTCAGCGTATTCCCGCACTTCGTCCTCCACCACTTCCTCCTCTACTTCCAGCTCTCTGTCTTGGAAAATGCTGATCAACTTTTCCCGCTGGACCCTTTCCAGCCGGGCGCGAAATTCAGGGCTTTTGTCGAGATCGGCCGCCTTCGCCTCCATGATCAGTAGTTGGATATTGATCATGGTGTTCAAATGATTCTTTGCTTCTTCTACCCTAGTGGTCTCCGCCTTGGCCTCTTTGGGGAGGCCGGCGATAAATTTCCGCAACTGGTCAACTGTTATCTCCTCATCACCTATCTGAGCAACGGTTCGGTCTCCTGTTTCCACTGTGCAACCCGTAAGTGCGGTAAAAAGCAAAAGTGGCAAAAGCCAATATGCAGTCATTTCTCTTGGCATGTAGCCCAGATCTCCTCTGTATTCCTGTGCATAGGTAGATTAATCCAAACCGGCAAATACCGTGGCAAAAGCCATTCTACCTGTTTCGGTTTCGTTATCTATGGCCCTTCTAGTCAGTCTGAGTCCCATCAGGGTCGTCAAATTGTAGCCCAAGTAGTTTGAGTTATTGGCGAACTGGGCTGCGCCCACAATTTCACGGAAGTCGTCTAGCAATCCTTCCTTGACTGCTTCATCCGAATCCCTGAGCTGTTGGAAAACGGTGTACTCCACACCGGCCTGCATGGTAGAGTTATTAAACAATGGCCACCGGGCCAATAAAGTAAAAATCAGCGTGTCTTCCTTCCGTTTGGGATCTGATTTAAGCGCTGGAGATTCTATCCTCAATTCGTTTTTAATTTTTGGCTGGATGTCGAGATTAATGAATTTGAGAACATAGTCCACTTTATTAATCAGACCGACAAAAACGAAGTCCTGTCGCAGGTCGGGTTGTCTCTCCCTTTGACGCCAGCGGTCGTATTTCAGCTTGTTGATGATATTTAGATTCTTCAGCTTGGTATAGTTGAAGCTTATATAGGACGAATTTATCCACGTATTCCGGGCCGCCAGAGGATCAATGGTAGGGACGTTTCGTCTCTCGAATTCGTCCCACTGGCGAAGGTCGTTCTCTATATTGTCCTTGGCTAGCCTGAAGTTTTCAAAAATCCTCAGCTTGCCTAGTCCGGGGTAGTCCTTTTCCAGCGTAAAAAGCAAGTAATGGGTGGTGTTTTGTCCATCGCCGGCAATGAGGCTTTCGTCGGTGCGGCCGACCGTCAATCTCGTCTCTGGAGTAATGTTGACGCCTGCATAAAGGTTGTATCCACCTAAATCCCTACCATAGGGGAGATCTGCTTCATCGTCGTTTTCGAACCGATCTACCCATATATTGTTATTCATATCTATGCCGAACAGATACTCGGGTCGGTCCGTAGAATAGCGCAGAAAGGGCTCATCGTAGTCGGGTACTAAGTTGGGCAGGTCTTCGCTGTCGTTTTGATTGAAATCGGAGATAAAATCGACGTTCTCATCCAAGCCAGGAAATACGTTCAAGTCTATGCTTTCGTATATCCTCTGCCAATCGGGGTAGCGATCCTGATCGTCGTTGTCGTCGACGAGTTCGTAGTAGAATCTCGTCCGGTCTTCGTAATCTATGTTGACCTCGCCCCGAGCCAAGATAGCGCTTGTAGTATAATTGTGGTCCATACTGTAAGCCTCGCCAAAAAAGAACCACGGCTGGACAATTCTCGACAGATTCAACATCCAGCCATCGCCTTGGTCAAAAGCCGACAGGTGTTTTGTATGCTGCCTGTTGGGGTATTTTCGGTAACTCCTACTGCGGTCGAATTCGCCGTAAAAATCAAACCCCGCAATATTGTTCGTCTCCAGAGTCAGACCGAAAATTTCGGTGGCGGTCGGCAAACCGTACGGGATCTTGAGGACTCTGAGATTGGAGCCATCTTTGACATTTTCTTCGGCTCTGGTCGCCAGCAGAAACACGTTGTTGTTTTGCCGGTTATTCTGGCGGTTCGAAGACACCTCGATTCTGTAGTCGTTGGCAACCACCAGTTCAAAAGTCACTCTTCTTATCTCCGAGGGGTCGGGACCAGTGTAGGTTCCCTCGGAAAAATCGTATACTAATTCAATCTGCTCAGAGCCACTAGCTTCCCAGAAACCCAAGCGCTGAAAGCCGCCCTGAGGCGAGGGCTTGAGACCGGCTTCGCTGGCCCGGACAACCTCCCGCTCAACCCCCCGTTCTCCCTCCTCATCAATGATTTCGACATCGGCTTCTATGATCATATCCCAAGCGAAGAGGGTAGCGCCGCCTTCGTTATCTTCAGGCGAATCGTCGGTCAGACGGACGAAGAGCTGGGTGATATTTTCAGCATTTTGACTAGAAGTGATCGAACCACTCCTAGGAGTTCCTTCAAAGGCATCTAAGAGTTGGAAGGAATTGTGAGCGCTTACATAGTTGGCCCCGATTCTGACAAAATCGCCTACTTGGGCAACAGCCCGCCCACCCATCAGCGTTGTCAGGCTGGTCGTTTGGTTGACCGCAGGGTTGCGAGGACCGGCCCCGCCGGGCGAAGAGATTCGCGAGAGGATCGTCGTGACTTGGTATTTGTCGGCTTGGTAGTCTACCTGGATTCCATCCAAGGCCGGCTTTGAGAAGGTCATCGGGGTAAGGGTCGAGCGGATTTGATTGCCTATGGTTATAGCCAAGTTGTGTTGGCCCTTCTGATCAGAGGCAATGACCAAATTGGTGAACCAGTCTTGGAATTTCTGGGTCTTGAATAAATTGCTGCCTCCTTGCTGGGGTTGTGTCTGGGACCAGTCGTAGAGCAACCATCCTCTAGTGATGTAGGAACCGTAAATATCGTAGAAGTAATCCCCGGCTAAATTGATATCTACATAGCGCTCATAGTGATCCCTAGCGTAGTTGGTGTATTCCCACTGTTTCCAACGGTATTCTAGAAAAAGTTCTTGGGGTACGTACCACTTTTTGACTGCCGGATCCAAAGCACCGAACAGCACACCGGATCCGGTTGGTTCAAAGGTGAGTTCAGCTCCCCGGCGCACACCTTTTATGCGCATCGGATCGACATCTTGGGCTTGCGCGTCGGTGTCAAATGACATGGAAGCGAGCAAGGAGCAAACTATAGTAACTGAACTAATACTGCGCAGTAGAGTGTTGCAAATATGGCAGGTCAGCATGAGAGTTCCACCCTAGCTTTCAGGTAAAATGGGAATAATTAATAGACTATTGGGACAATTTTCGTCTTACTCTCGGACCCTGAATCTGCATCAATTTCCACTCGTACCAAATAGATTCCGGGTAGCACTTTGGCACCGCTCTCGTCCGTTCCATCCCAAGCCTTTTGGTATCTCCTACTGGGATCCAAGCCTGAATAGATCGCCTTTATACGTCTTCCAGAAAGATCGTATACCCCCACCGAAACCAAAGCACCACCCGTCAGGTTGACGATGTCATAAGTCACCAAGACTTCATCATTTAGGCCATCGCCGTTGGGAGTAAAAGGGACGGGAGCCACTTTCATAGAATGAATGAGGTCTTTACCTACTGAGATCTCGACCGAAAGATCATCTCCCTGTGCCTCAAAATCAGAGGCTGCGTCCCCCTCGGTGACTACTTGGGGCAGATTGTCCGGCTCTTGGCTATCGGAGACTCTGCCGGCAAAAAAGGTATTGTACTGCAAAGCCACGTTCTCAAAGACTACTCGCAAGGTGCGGTTTCCCACAATCTGGGGGAAGCTAATTTGGACCCCGTCTTCTGTATCTGTCTTTTCCCATTCGACATCGGTTCCGTCTATTTGCACGGAGCGCACTACATCTACCGGTGCCATAGTCTTTAGTTCGAGACGGTTAAAGCCGCGGCTGTTGACGGTTCTCACGGCATAGGTAAAGGGGGTGTTCTGCCCGATCAGAGCACGTTGGGGCCAGATTTCGCCCACCAGTGAGTCGGCTAGGGCAGGAGACACCTCAAAGGCGAGGGAATCAACTGTCGCCGCTGCTAGTATATCGCTGGTCTTAAGGAGTAAACGGAACTGAAAAAAACGACGCGGAGTTGGTGATTCAATAGCTGTGTGGACTCCGGCAGGATAGGGAGGGGACCAAGCGCTCCAAGACAGCGAATCGCTGGGATCTGGTGTGTTACCACTCCGGGTCACTAGGATGGCAGCCGTTTTTGTTGGTTCGCCGATGCTCCCCCTAGCCCATGTTATGTCGCCAAAGACCGCGGGTTGTTCTCGATCAAATACTTTTGAGGTATACGATGACGTAGAGGCAAAACCCGCACCAAAGACTTGAAACTCGTCAATTTCCCACTCCCCTCGCACTAGTTGCTTCACCTCTATGAAACGAACAAACTGTAGGGGGACGGTCAGATCAACGGTCGGCTTGAGGTTGCGTTCCTCGGTTTTAAAAACCTTGAAATCCGGCGTCCCGGCTAGGGTTTTCTGCTCTTCGCTGCCGTCGTTCAGCAGCAATTCATAGCCCTTCAGAAAAAACTCTTCAAATCCCTTCCGCGGAAAAAACTTGATCCGATTGACTCCGAAGCGCTCGCCCAAATCTAGCCTGAATATAACGCCTGTGGGGGAACCGCCCTTCACTTCAAAAGCCTTGGTCGTATCGCCACTGACCATATGCGCCAATTGTTCATTCAAAAGACTCGAGGATATTTCGAGTATTATTTTCGCATTGGGAGACGTTACGGTCCCTCCTCTTTCAAATATTTTCAGGACGATATTGTCTTCGGGACCTGTCTGAGCAGGCTGAATCTGGCCGGGGCTGGTATCGAAATCAATAACCGATATCTCGGAATAATGGTCATCCCACGCTAGAGTACCTGGACCGCCGCCAATGACGATCGTCTCTCCATAGCCTTGGGTCGGCGTAAGTCCCTGCAATAGACAAGAAAACGCTAATAGCGCGGTCTTGACCAACGGTGGTTTGTCCAATCTGTTCCTCTCGGATCGCAGAAGATCAATAGGAGACGTGTACTAAGCGGTAGTCCGAGGTATTTCTACTCGATTTTGAATCGACCTTAGCGTCGATCCTCAGCACATATATGCCAGGAGGCACCAAAGCTCCGGAGTTATCGACTCCGGTCCAGACCACGGAATGCCGTCCCGTAGTTATGTACTCTTCGCGTAGTTGGTGAATGAGACGCCCACCTAGATCGTATATTTGCACCTGTAACGGCGTTGATGTCTTCACCCGCATGAGTGAAAAACTCACAGCCATATCATCGTTGATGCCGTCTCCGTTAGGGGTGAAGATTTTATTTTTAACTTCGATATCCCCCAGTACTGCACCCCTTTCGAGGGCCAGAATCACGGTTTTTTCGCTATCTGTGATCTCGTTTGCATCACCCGGATCCACTCTTTGCCACGAATTGGGAATGGAAGAATGGCCGATAGAGCCATTGAAGAATGTGGTAAAATCGAATATGGTCGCCGCAAACTGAAGCTCGACCAACGCGGCCCCGCCCTTGATCGGAGTAGGCAAACGCACCCAAAGCGAATCGGAATCATCAGACACAACCTCAAATCCCTCGCTTTGAGCGGTATAGGTTTGAGTCGGTTGCCCTGTGAGGCTCAGGTGGGCTTGCTGAAATTTCATTTTGACGCTAGAGGGAGCTTCAATGAGAATCTCGTCAAAACCCTCGTTAGCCGGCTCGAAGGTCGTGCGGACGAAATAGGAAAACAGTTGCTCAGCGCCAATCGTCTCGAGTTGAGGGGGCAATACCTCGCCAATAATTGTTTTGGCGACTGGTGTTACAAAGTTGAGTTTCACCCAGCGCAGTGTAGCGGCCACGAGGGGATTTTCCGTGAGAAAGGTCGCCCGGATGGCGACGAATTTACGCGGACTGGGCGAGGTGATTTTGTCTCCCGAATTGAAATAGCGTTGACTCCAACCGCTCCAATCGCTGCCCGGGTTGGTCTGGGTAACGACGGGTCCAACAGAGGCATCCCCAAAGAACTTTTTGTCCGTAGCGTGCGCTTTCGCTGCTTCTTCTTCGGTGCCCGGAAATAACTCACCGTTCTTTTTGTAGTAGAGCGTAGTAGTTTTGATCGTATTGCCAGTGCGGGTCTGGAGAATAATATCCGTGCCCGGCGGCATATCCGCATCCCATTCTATAGACGCCAAATTTTGGGGAGAGGCCCCCAACTCTATGAACGCCGCAGGCCCGTCAAAGACTGATTCGATCCGGGCCTCGGGCATGTATCCCTCGCCGAAAAACTGAATCTCTGACAAGCCGTGGCGTCCGGCCCTTACATGGAGCTTATAGGTGAAAGAAAAATGCTCGACTTTGGTGAGTGGGAACTTAAAATCGTGGTACGACTCGTTCCCATTGATATTGTCGAGCGATCCTACTGTTTTCCACGCCAGGCTTCCGCCAGCATTGGTGGAACCATCTGAGACTTCGATGCGATAGGCGCGAAAAGGCCCAGGAGGCCGACTGCTGGCTTGGAGCACGCGGACATTGTCCAAGAAGAAGGCCCCTCCCAGATCCACCACTAGGGCACGCTCGACATCCGGTGGCTCCGAAGGTAGCAGTCTGTCGGGATTGTACCCTCCTTGAGCGGGCCAGTACAACGCCTTATCTACACTATATATTACCCCGTCTACCACCACACCCTCAGCACCGTTGTTTTCCCAACTCGTTACCTTGCCACCCCGCTCCAGGACTCCAACCCCGATATTGTCGCCGATCGACCAGACTTCCACTTCCGCCAATCGAGGCAGCTCGCGGCGATAGTAGACGATAGGGCCTTGACTGTCCCCGCCAGCCAAGGCTTCCCAATCCTCGCGTCCTTCCAATAATCTCAGCCTTCCCGAGGTTTCTCGGCGGAAGTATTCTATGTCGCCCTGCTGGTCGGGGTCGAGGTTCTCGTAAGCGGACTGGGAAACTGGTCTCGCTTTGCCAAAATCGCTGTCTGTGACGCCGACAGAGACGAATCTGATCACATCGCCGGTAAAATCCCCGCGCACCTGTGTCCATTTGGTAGGCAACTGGTTGGTCAAATCGACTTCAAAGACCCGTTCATTCTTGATGGGCTTGTTCGTTGAGAAGCGTTTCCTGTACACCAGCGGTCCAATGATCGTCTCCCCCTGAGAGGTTAGAACCTTGAATTGGAGAAAGGGGTCTCCCAAATCTTCCCCGACAAACTTGAGGACGATCTTATTGGCTGATACGGCCCGCCCTAAATCGATTTGCACCCACCAATCTCTAAGGGGGCTAGAAGTATCCGGCTCCCAGTAGGTGTCCATCCTGCCATCCATGAGATTTTCTGCGCTCAAGCGATTGGAACCGGCCTCCCATATCCCGCCGCCGAACTCGGAGGCATTTAAAACCGCGTTAATGCCAGGGACTACCTGTTCAATGCCATCTATTTCGAGCTTGGTGCTTTTGCGTATAAAAGCTGGTTTTACGCCCTCCTCGGTGATCTGGATGGTCTTTGCCACCGACTGCCAACGAGCCCAGTGATCCTCGGACTCGATGATAGCCGCGCCGTCTTGGATAGAAAAGCCTTCTTGCCCCCAAGCTGCGTCACCTAGGAACATTCTACCTAGGAGGCAGACCAAGCTAGTGCTCACCAACTTGAATGTTCTCATGTGTTGGTCTCCACTCATAGGGGCGATTAAGAATCAATAGGCCACGGCGATAACGCCGCTCTTGATGCCCTCTTCCGATTGGATATCTACTGCTATTCGATACAAGTATAGTCCTGGGGGGACCAGCCGGTTGGAGTGGTCTGTCCCATCCCAAGAGTGGGAGTACTCTCCGATGGGAATGTCCCCGGCGTATATTTGCTTAACTAGTCGACCGGACAGGTCGAAGATTTCCACGGAGACTGGAACCTGAGACGTTACCCGCAAGAGCTTATAGGAAATATGCACCACATCGTTAATGGCATCGCCATTGGGCGTAAAGGGATTGGGCCCAATCTGTGGTGCAAATACCAGTGAGCTGCTCAGCGATGTTTTCACTGCAATCCCGTCGCTCTCAATCTCGTCGGCAGCGTTGCCCGGGTTGATGCGCTGACGCACCTCGTTCGGCTCGGCGCTATTGAACACCTTACCAGTAAACAGCGTGCCTACTTCCCTCAGCACCGGTGCGTTGAACACCACCTCGATCAGGGCTCCGCTGTCGGTAGGCTCCAGCTTGCGCGGGAAGTTGATCTCAAAACCTAAGCCATCCGAGGTTCTCGCCCAGATAAAGTCGTTGTAGTTGATGCCGTCTATGCGTAGCGAATCGACTGAAACCACCCCTGAGGGCGTGGAAATCTCTACGCCGTCAAAGCCCATGTCGCTGGCCCGGATGGTCGGTCGGATGAAGTAAGTGAAATGCGTCGCTTGCCCCACTTGGGTATCCACTGGGAAAATTTCTCCCACTAAGCCGTGCACGGCCGGCGGCACGGAGGCCTTGAACTCGACATAATCGATCTTGCCTCCATCCTCGATAGTAGAAAAGAAGTCCACTTTGAGTTGTAAAAATTGGCGCGGACTAGGGGAAACGATGCCAGTCCCCGAGTTTTCAAACAGATAGGGACTGGACCAGAAACTCCAGTTTTCCGTATCGGGGCTCACTCTATCCTGGGGTTTTACCGGCTTGAGAACATCGAGCAGCTTGCTGTAGCGGCGCTTGTATTCGCTCAGGGTCAAGTCGCCACCGCCATCGCGAAATTGCACGCTGTCCCGCTGCTCGGGTCGCAGTTGCCAAAAAATGTCGGGATGTGGATCTGTTCCCGTCCGGGTGCGGATATCGACCCGGGCGTCCGTATCTTGCCGGCCCGACCAGCGAATCTCACCCCAACTGGCTAGGCCGCCCAGATCGACTACTTCGGACTCATACGCGGCCCGGGCTACGAAACCACCGCCGTAGAGTTCAAAATCGGCGAGCCCTATTTCCTTGGGTGTGTCGCGAAAAATCAGTAATTGGACCGTTTGAGTCGATATCGGCGGGTCTAAAATCACGCTGACTTCAGGTTCGGTATTTTCTTTTACTTCGGCTACGGTCGGGAAATAGGACATTCTGTTGCCAATATTGACCAGCCTCTCATCGAGGGAGCCAATGGCGAGCCGCTCCACAAAGTGCTCTGGCTTTTCCGCCAGAGGGCGAAATCTCACTTCCCGGATGAGAAATCGCCCGCCTAAATCAAAAGTCAATTGTTCACTGAGGGTCCGCGAAGTGCCCACCTGAAAGCTCTCTGGAGCTACGGCTGGCCACGTGAGGCCCGTAGTCGGATCGCCATCGACCAAGACCTCTCCAATCAGTTTATTTTGATTGGCGAAAAGCCGCACCCGTACCCAACCACCTCTGCTCAATAGGGTCGCGGCGATGTCTTCGTCCTCATCAAAGTAGTTAGGTTGCAGTGAACCCGCCGGCAAAGAGTCCAGATCGAGGCCATCCTGTAGTTGGGAGACCGACCATTCGATTTCCCTGAAATCGATGCCGAGATCTGCAAGACTGTCTTTTTCTGTTGTTGAAAAAGGCGTGCCAATTCTATAAATAACCACGCCGGAGACATTTGGGGGGCAGAGGCCGACACCTAGCAACGCGAGTAAAAGTAGCCCTATTGACTTAGGTGCAAGCATGCCCAATCCTTTGGCAAGATTATTAAAAAAGGGGGCGAAGATGACCTCGCCCCCTAACTGCTCATTTTCTCTTACTTGTTCTCCTTAGTGGGAAAAACTCGCCTTGATGTCCCCCCAGCTATCCGACTCGACAGCAGTGCCTACGTTTTCACCCGCTACCCACATGCTCTCATCAAAGGGGAGCAGGACATAGTCAACCATAGCGGTAGCTTTGAAATAGATTTCCGTGTCGCCGCTATTGGTCCAATAGCCGTTGTACGAGCCTTCGGCACCGTTGTCATCGTCCTGAACGGCAAAACCAATACCCATGATTTCGCCTGCCTGCATAGTGTGGACGATCACATCTTCGTCATCTATGCCCGTAGAGCTGGTAGGCAAATCGTCGAAGGGAGTGAACCACATCTCCATGAACAGGGTCCCGGCACCGCCATTGATATCACCCTCAAAACTCCATTTGGCACCAGAATAAGGCTCGACTCCTGCCCACGGAGCTCCGCCCCAGAGCCACATGTGATTTTCTTGGTGTAGCGTGTAGCGGTAATTCTGGGATAGGGCCCCCTCCCATCTTTCCGGATCCAAATCCGCCGATTGTACATTCTGGAAGATGGCGTCGCCGCTGTGGTCGAAGTCCAAGGTCACCTCAACCGTATCGAAATTATTTTCGATGGTCCCGTAAAAGAAGTCGTCAAACCTTTCCTCCATGAAATACAAAATGTTGGTCACTGGACTCCAGCCGAAAATGATGCGCTCGGCTAGATTGGAAGGGTCGGGATCCCCTTGGGTGCCGGTGACGGTCTCGATCAGGTCTTCATGGGTCACCCAGAAGACCGCAGGCACGTTGTCCCATTCGCTTATATCTCCGTCCATCTGGACATCTCGTATGCCATCGACGCCAATAGGCACCTGAACTGCGGCCCAGTTTCTGTCTGTCCGCAGGTGAGCCGAACTGGCCACGACGGTGAAAAGGACAAAACTCAATGCCAAGAAGCTACAACTCATTGTTTTGCTCATCACCCACAGTCCTTTCCTGTGTGAGAAAACTGCTTTTTTAGCGGTTGGTTGCTCAAAGGGCTTTTTGTCTCCTCCTTTCAAATATTTTTCGGTGGTAAGGTAAGTGAAGCTACAAGATAACGTATTAACATATAAAGAAATAAGACTGGGAAATCAAGCTGATTTTTGTAAAGCATTGTTTCTATGAAATTTGCAATTATAAAGACGTAAGTTGTTTATTTATAGGTAGTTACATATGAAATATTTCTATAAAATTAGGCCGAAATCGCAAAAAGTGTACGAACTATCGATCTATGTGGACAATGCCCTCGCCCTCTTGCAGCACCACGAGCCTATTGGCAGAGAGGTTTTCAAACCGTTCTTGTAGGCCACTTGGCCAGTGCACTACCAACAAGTCTATGGCTACTCTCTGACCCAAGCCGAAATGGGCTCTCAAATCATTGTGCGAGAGATAGCTGGCACCACTCCGGATTTCGGCGCTTTGCGTGAGCCCTCCACTGCGGACCTCAATCCTAGCCCCTATGCCGTCTCTATTGCTTGCACTCCCTATAGTCTTGACCATTAACCAGTTATTCTCATTGCCTCCGTCGTTGCGCAACAAAGTGGGGCGATCGTTGATATTCAGGACAAATATGTCTAGATCTCCATCATCGTCGTAATCCCCAAAGGAAGCCCCTCTGCTCACTTTTTTAATCTCCAAGCCCTTCCCCGATAGCTGCGATACCTCGATAAAGGTACCATCGCCCAAATTTTCAAAGAGTTGATTGGTCTGGGCATAGCTCGTGCCTAGGTTGGCCCTGTCCAATTGTGGGAAGAGGTGGCCATTGGCGACGAAGAGATCTTTATCGCCGTCGTTGTCATAGTCGAAAAACTCGGTGCCCCAAGCCAAAAACTGGAAACTCTCCTTGCCCACGCCGGCGTCAAAGCTGAGGTCGGAAAAGAATGTGCCGCGGTCGTTGTGGTAAAGCGTATTGGTCTGCTCCCAGAAGTTGGTGACTAATATGTCTTGGTACAGGTCATTGTCGTAATCCCCATAGGCAATGCCCATGCAGCCTTGAGCCTCGCCGCTTTCGCCATAGGCAGCACCGATCATCCAGCCGATATCGGCAAAAGTCCCATCGCCTTGGTTCTGATAAAGGAAATTGGCCCCTGTGTCGTTGGCCACATAGATGTCCACATCGCCGTCCCGGTCGTAATCGCCGCCGACCACGCCCATACCGTAGAGCTTATCTTGGTCCACCACCCGCGCCTCCACGGTCACATCTGCAAAAATCCCGTCGCCTTGGTTGCGATATAGGATATCCCCACTTCCCTTCATTCCGCGCGGTCCGAAGTGAACCCTTAAACCTTTCCACATATAGGACTTATTGGGAGTAGTCTGCAGAAAGTGCTTGAAATCGACGTAATTGGCTACGTACAGGTCTAGATATCCGTCGCCATCGTAATCGAGGAAGGCGCATCCTGTGCCGAATCGCTCGTCTCCTACTTGGGCGTACTCGGTCACATCGACAAAAGTCCCGTCGCCTTGGTTAGCGTACAGTACGTTCCTGCCGTAGTTGGTTATATAAATGTCCAAATCGCCATCGTTGTCGTAATCGCCGACGGCGCAGCCCATACCCCAGCCTGCGTCGCCCAAGTTTGCTTCGTCGGTAGCATCGACGAATTTACCACGCTCGTTTCTATAAAAGGTATTGCGCGGGTGCTCTTGATCTGGAAAGCCAACTACCTTCGACCCGTTCAAGATGTACAAATCCAAATCTCCGTCTTGGTCGTAGTCGAAAAAAGCCGAGCCTCCCATCATGCTGTCGACTAAGTACGTCTGTTCGCTATCCCCGGAGACGTTCTGCGCCACAACCCCCACTTCCTCTGCTACATCCACGAACTGGACTCGCCTTTCTACTGCCCGTTCTTCGACAGCTAAGAGCCGTGAGGAAATGAGTAGGAGAAAAAAGAAATGCATATAAACTAGCAGTCTCTATGAGGTGGGGGCTACTGTCGTTTGGCGTCCAAGCTCTGGATAATCTCCTGTTGCTCTTCTGCTTCCCGGTAGCGCCCTGCTTTGATATAGGCACCTTTGAGCAACCGGCGGTACTCGAGATTATGCGGATCGAGACCGATGGCTAGCTTGTACTCATTGATCGCCTTTATATACCTACCCTGTTGGGTATAGTGAGCGGCTAATTCGCCGTGGTATTTTGGATTGTCGGGCACTAAGACGACACGCTGTTCCATATCTGCTATATTGCCTTCGCGCAGTTCTTTGAAAATTTCCATCTCCTTTGCACCCTCTGCTCCTCTGCCCTGTTTCAGATAGACGTTGGCCAGACCGAAATGTGCTTCGGCATTGTAGTAGTCGAGCTCGATGGCCTTTTTGAATTTGCCAATCGCCTCCTCCTCTCTGCCGATCTTGGCATATACGGCCCCCAAGGCGTAGTGGAAAACTGACCGGTCGGGCTCGAGCCGGATGGCATACTGGTATTCCTCAATAGCGGCTTGGTATTTTTTATCTCTCGAGTAGATCATGCCGAGCCGATAACGGGTGTAAGCCATATCGGGATTAACTGCGAGTGCCTTGACGAATTGCTCCGCTGCTTTGTCGTACTGTCGCTGGCGTTCATAGGCCATACCTAGATTGTGCTGGAACCAGCCGTTTTCAGGAGCCAACTCCACAGCCTTGCGATGCTCCTCAACAGCGGCTGCTAGCTTGTCTTGGTCCGCCATTACAGCCCCCAGTAGGGCTAGAGACTGGTCGGTGTAGACCAAGCCTAGTTTATCGTGTACCTCGGCCCAACTCGGCTCGAGTTGCAAGGTTTTGTGGAATGCTTCTGCGGCCTCTGCAAGTTTGCCTATTGCCATATAGGCGTTGCCCAAGACGAAGTGGATAGACGGTTCGTTGGCGACCAGCTTGGCCGCTTGCCGCAATTCCTCTATGGCTTGAGAATAGGCCCCTTCTTCTAGATATATCGTCCCGAGCCGATAGCGAGAGGGACCGTAGTTGGGGTTGAGGTCGATAACAGCTTTGAAATGCTCTGCTGCTTTAGCCCGCTCTTGGGTCTGTATGTAGATAACACCCAAGCCGTGGTGAGCGGGAAAATACTTGGGGTTGGCCTCAATGGCTTTTTGATAAGAATCGAGACCCTCGTCGTACTCTTGGCGAATAAAAAAAATTTTACCCAACTTGTAGTGTGCCGGTGCGTAGTCCGGATCAATCTGGAGGACCTTGGCAAATTCCTCTTCCGCCTCGCCCAATCGGTTTTGCAAGGCGTAGATGAAACCGAGGCCGTCGTGCGGATAGATATTATTAGCGTCTAATTCTATCGCTTGCTTGTATTCCCTCTCCGCACTTTCATAGTCGCCCCTTTGGGCATGGCGCATGCCGAGCCTATAATGCTCTTGGCTCCTTGAGGAAGCTCTTGCCTCGCCATCCTGTCCATGCGCGGCTCCAACGTGGTACAGGATACATATCAATGAAATTGCATGGCCGATTCGGCAAATAGTGCCCGGTGTCTTCCGTAGTTTTGGAAAATGCATAGAGAAATTACCCTCTCGCAAAGAGCATCGTGAATCTTGCCAAACGGGCGGGGGAGACTAGTGGTTGTGTGTCATCTCGTCCGATTCATTGCCCGGAGCGATAGCGAAAGATTTAAACTGCCGGTGAATTGGACGCGAATCACCTTCGCGGATATATAAACTTTGGTCCATCTCGACGTCGTTGAAAATCTGCACTTCTCCGCTGGTGGGCCAGACGATTTCGATCGCCTGGATAGACTCAGCCTGTCCTAGCCCTATTTCGCATTGCAGGCTGGAGGCACCAAAACTGCCCCCACTGGTCACCGCGTAATGAATGTCGCGGCTGCCATGTGCGGTGTTCACGCTTACCTTTACGCGCACTCCAATGGCGGACCGATTGGTACGCCTGCCCTCGAGCCGAAGCTTGATCCAATGATTGCCGTGGCCCGGATTGGCAAAGAGGACATTCTGATAGACATCGCCGGTAAAGGCCCCGCCAATGACCGAAAAAACATCTTGGTCGCCATCGTGGTCAATATCGCCAAAAGCCACACCGTGGCCCTTTTGCAAATGCCCAAAGCCACCCGAGGTGGTGATATCTTGGAAGAAATTGCCGTCGGCATTGCGGAACATGCGGTTGGGGACTATCGTAGCCATATACGGGTCGCCGGTGCCGATATAACAATCTTGGTACCCGTCGTTGTCTAGGTCGCCGAAATTGCTGCCCATGGCTAGGAGGGGTTCATCGAGCCCGACTTCGCGCGTGACATCGGTGAAAGTCACGTCGCCGTTGTTGCGGTATAGACGGGGTTCTTCAGCGCGGTGCGGCAAGCCCAGATAAGCGGCCGCTACGTCCGCTACCTCACCCTTAAAACCGGCGACGAATAGATCCTGCCACCCATCGTTGTCGTAGTCCCAGAACCAAGTCGGAAAACTATAGGGTGGCCCGGCTACACCTGCCGTGGCCGTCACATCGGCGAAATGCCCGCTCCCCTGATTGCTAAAGAGCAGATTAGATTCTTCGGGATTCAAACGCGAGATATACAGATCCAGTTGTCCATCGTTGTTGTAGTCGCCCCATACCACTCCTTTAACCCAGCCGACCACATCGAGTCCTGCTGTCTCGGCCACATCGACGAATTGTACCGCCGATACTCCGCGCCCAGAGTCTTCGCCTTGGTTGCGGAACAACTCGCACGGATGAATGGCGCTACCCTGAGATTCGTTGCCGACAAATAGGTCAACCCAACCGTCGTTGTCGAAATCGCCCCAGGTCGCTGTCTGCGTTGGGTGGAAAGTGAGCAAGCCGGCTGCCTCGGTTGCATCGAAAAATCGCCCATTTCCCCGATTGGCCAACAGCGAGTTGGGGTAGCGTCCCTCGTCGAGCCAAGCGCCGCGCAGCACCAGTACATCTGCATAGCCGTTATTATCGTAGTCGGCTTGGCAGATATTTAAGCCACCCACAATACCCTCCAAACCTGCTGCTTGTGTGTGATCGGCAAAGGTGCCGTCTCCCTGGTTGCGGAAGTAGCGGAGTGGGTCGCGCAGGCCCCAAGATGAAGCCACGATATCGAGGTAGCCGTCGCCGTCAAAGTCTTCCATAATGGCTCCACCTGAGAGTCCCACCACATCCAGCCCCAATTGGGGAGCGACATCGCGAAAATTCCCAATATCGTAGTCAGAGGTGAATACTTCGGGTGGAATCAGCAAGTTCTGCGGCACCTCTTCTGGGTATTGACCCAGCGTCATATAGGCGATATTGAGTAGCCAACGAGCCGACAAATCGTTTGGATTTCTGCTCAGAACCCCTAAAAACTCCTCGATAGCAGCGCTCGATCCGCGCTTTATTTGGTGCACTCCTGTGCCGCGGATCGGCATTAGACAGGAGTCGATATTGTGTTGCACAATACAGTTTTCTTGCTCTCCCAAACGCAGATAGGCCAAGCCCACTAGCAGTTGGAGAGAATGCCGAAGCCGAGGATGGTGGACCACAGTCTGCAGTTGCCGGTACTCCTGTACTGCTCGATCGGATTGGCCAGCTTGCAGCAGTTCGTTGGCAAGAGAAAAGTGGACTTGTAGGATTTGATCTCGCCCCTGAGGATTGGTGGCTGCACTGGATTGGCGTAGGCGGTCCAACTGAGCGTGGAAATATGCAACTCGGTCCAAATTCACATACGGATGTAGGGCAGGATCGATGTTGGCGGCTATGTCTTCTAGGAGTTCAGCCATGCGCTGAGTGCTGGCCGCCTGCTCTCGCTCGGTACAGGCTACTAAGACAAGAAACCATCCTACAATAATTGGGATCCGCATAGAGCGATCTGCCTTGTCATTGTCATTATTGCTCTCTGCCAGCCTGCCCCTGCAACCTGGACGAGGGGATAGACCAGCCTTTCGTGCTCCATCATAAAAGACGGCTGCCATACAATCTATTTTTAAGTGCGCAACAACCGAGCCTACTCGAAAAACCCGTCGGGGTACGGATCGGGATTGAGCAGAGGAGCCGTCCAGTCGCCAATTTCGTCCAGCCTCACCGGGGCACCGCCGCACTCCACGTGCGATTTGAAGCCGGCGAGAAACATCTGCACCTTCTCGTAGATGGCCTCGTAGGGTTCGGGCATTTTTCGGGTTTCGAACATCTCCTGCATCTCCAGCAGCAGGGGAACCCAAAAGTGGATGCCGCTGTGCACGAACTGCTCGAAGGTGCGCTCCCCGAACACCCGAATCCAGCCCCACGTCCCCGATATTTCCTGCAGCGATCCGTAAAAAGTCTTTCCGCCTTCTCCTCTGGGTTCGTATTCAAAGGTGAGGTGACCATTGGGGACATGCCAGTCGGGCGTTTGGTAGGCCACGCTCTTAATGCCGCCGCCGATACATGCGTAGATCATGTACAGGCCGTGAATGCCATGGGTGGCGTAATCGGACATGGAGTTGGCCGCGGCAAAACCCCTGATCGGTTCAATGGCCGCCACTTCGCGTTTGATGTGCTCAATTTCCGGTGCCGAGCCGAAGGATGAACCCGACATGATGGGAGTGTCGTGCTTTTTGGACAAATCAATTATTTCCTGCGCGTCTTGGAGGTTAAGGGCAAAAGGGCGGTTGATGAAGATGGGGACGCCGGCCTCCAAATAGGGTCTGGCCAGTTCCTTGAAATGCAGAGTTGAGTCAAAATCGGAGAGAATGACACCGTCTACCTTGCCGACCATATCCCAATAGTTCTCCACCGCTTCGACTCCTTTGTATGTATCGCAGAAGTCCTTGACGCCTTCTTTGTCCATATCCCAGACGTGGGTCATGACCATGCCCGTCATACGCGTCGTGCAGCCCATGAATTGGCGCGGGCAAGAGGGATCTATGATAGGACCCCATATACCTGAGATGTGCACGTACCGGGCGCAGGTTAGAACGCCCACTCTGACGAGAGATACATTCGACATTATCTTTCTCCTTTTTCTATTGAGGGGGAGATCTATTGCGGCAAAGTGCCTCTAAGAATACGGACGCGGTATTGAGTCAACAAGATGAATGTTGGAATAGATGGCCCATCGGCACTGCATTGCGAAACTGGTGAATCAGTGCGTTATTGCGTACATACTGTGTAGTAGATCAAACGAGTAAGGAGGTGTCAATGCCCGTTATCGACGCTCATGTTCACGTGCTGCCCAACTTTCCTGCTATGGCTCCTTGGGAAGATCTGGGGCGAGTAGATCGGCTCCTCCACCACATGGACGAATGCGATGTCGACAAAGCCGTCGTGCTGCCGGTGGTGGCGGAGTACTCGCCGGGCAACAATCAGGAATGCGCCCAATGGGGGAGAGAGCACCCCGATCGGTTGGCCGTATTGACGGATGTGCCCATGCACCAGGAAGACGCCGCAGAGAGAGTCTTGCGGGCGGGCGAGGAATTCGGTGCCGTGGGCACCAGTTACTACCCTCCCAAGCTCAATGAGAAAATGCAGTGGATGTTGGAAGAGGCTTGCGATGCGCTCTGGCGGGCGTACAAAGACACTGGCCTAGTCTGCAATCTGCAAATCGGGCCAGCCAATTACGGACTCTTGCTGGAGTTGGCGCAGAGACATCCAGAGATCCGCTTTGTCGCCAATCATCTAGCCCTGCCCGCGCTAGCCGGCGGCCCCGATGCCCAAGACGAGACGTACGGGGGACTGCTGCAGGCATCGGCTTATCCCAATTTGTCGATTAAAGCGTCGGGCTTCTACGCGGCGGCGACCACCTCTTGGGATTTCCGCTGCCCCCAGGCGCTGGGATTTTTCAACCGCCTGCTCAAGGGTTTGGGAGCCGACCGCCTGCTGTGGGGGTCGGATTGGCCGCCGGTTGGCCGCCATGTCACGTACCGACAAAGTTTAGAAATAATCCGTACTTTTGCCTCGGAGTTGGACGAAGGGGATCGGGCCAAAGTGTTGGGGGAGAACGCCGCCCGGGTTTACGGGATTTGAGTGACGCCTAATTGAAAGGGACTTATTGTGCTGAATACCGACGTCGAGCGCTTTGACTCAGAAGGCTATTGCTTTTTCCCCGATGTTTTCGGGCCAGACGAAGTCGACGCCATGCAGTATTCGCTGGACGTGGGCGTGCGCGCGGGTTTTCTCGACCGGGATCAATACTACGGCGAGCCACATACCAAGGAAGTGTTCTGGCTGGAGGTCTGCCGCTATCCGTATCTACTCGATGCGGTGGAAGCCATCTTGGGTCCCAACCTGATCTTGGTCTATTCGAGCATGTTCATCAAGCTGCCGGGCGATGGAACCAGCGTGGGTTGGCACCAAGACAATAACTACTGGCCCAGCGTCCACGGCACCGATGTGGCCACAGTGTGGCTGGCGCTCGACGACGCGGACGCTGAAAACGCCGCCATGCGCATCATACCCGGTTCACACCGGGACTACCGGGAGATGGAAACCGTGCCTGCGGAGGAGACCGAGATGCTGAGAAAGAAGGTGCCGGTCGCCCCCGAAATGGAGGACCAAGCCGTGATGATGGAGATGAAGGCCGGTAGTCTGTCCATTCACGATTCCTACATTCTGCACGGCAGCGAGGCCAATGAAAGTGGCCGCCGCCGCGCCGGCTATACGATTCGCTACTGCAGTACAGATACCGCTTGGGTGGACATGGACCAACATCCGATTCCTGTGTTTCTAGTGCGCGGGGAAGGGGGACCACTGGGGGAGCGGTATACGGATCTGCGACCTGAATAACTCGATGCTTGTACACTTAGGAGGAACCCCCAATGGCCTACGTATCTATTGCCGCTAAGACCTGCAAAAATCCGCCTCATTGGGCCGTGCGCCAGCGCGACTTGATCGCCTTGATGGACCGCGCCGCTCACCCCTTTGTCGAACACAGTACCCGTCCGGACGGCACCCTGATTCAGCGCACGGAGTGGACCAGCATGGACGGTACGGACAATGGCTACGAGGCCTTCCTATCGTTCCCCCTGTTTTACCTGCTGGGCGGCGGCGAGCACATCTATCAGATCGCCTGCAAAGAGTGGGACGCCATCACTTGGCAGTACGCCAATTACGGCACGGTCGAGCGCGAGTTTGTCACTGGCTTTGACTGGTTCCACCACTCCGAAAGCTATACCTACATCTACTATTTGGCGCTGGCCGATCCCGCCCATCTCATCAACCGCACCCGCGCCCTGCGCTACGCTGCCATGTACACTGGTGATGATCCGCTGGCACCCAATTGGGACGCGCAACGCAAAATGATCCGCTCGCCGCTCAACGGCAGCAAGGGCCCGCGCTTTGTCACCACCCAAGTCGATTGGGATTACCACCGACCCATCCTAGCCGACTACCTAGCGCCTTTTGAGGACATTCCAGGTGCCGACAGCTCCGACCCGCTCTTCAAGGTCGATTGGACGGACGACGAAGTATTCGCCCGGGTCCTCGACTTGATTAACAAGCGCATGACCCGTTGCGATGTGCCCCTCAACCTGAGTGTCGCCAGCTTGATAACCAACGCCTATCTCTACACTGGCGACGACCAATACAAAACTTGGGTGCTCGATTATTTGCAGGCGTGGGAGGAGCGCTGCGCGGCCAACGGCGGCATTATGCCCGACAATATTGGCCCCGAGGGAACCATTGGCGAGTTGATGGATGGCAAGTGGTGGGGCGGGTACTACGGCTGGCGCTGGCCACACGGAGCGCGCAATATTGTCGAGCCGGCGCTAGTGGCCGGCAGTTGCGCCCTGCTGATGACCGGCGATGATGCCCATTTGGACTTGGCTCGCTCGCAGCTCGACATGCTGTGGGAACTGCGGCGCGAGGAGGACGGCCGCGTCAAGGTACCAGCCCGCCATGGCGACCAAGGCTGGTTTGATTTTCGACCGCCCGACCCCTACTTGTACATCCATTTATACTACTTGAGCCAGAGCGAACGGGATTTGGCTCGCCTCGATGCAGCCTTTCCCGACCGCGCCGCTTTTTCCGGTCTGCCCCCTGACTGGGGCGCTGCCAAAGCTGGCATATGCCCGCCGACGGCTTGGTTCGCCTTTACCGAAGGCAAAAACCCAGGCTACGTCGATCAGGTGGTTGACTCGACCTACTCTAGCATCTGCCACAGCCTAGATCGCCTAGAGAACGACGACAGCGATCCCGAAACGCGCGAGTGCTATCACTTCCAGAGACTCAATCCCGTGTTGCCCGAAGCCCTGATCCAGATGGCCTTGGGCACGCCTTCGGCGATCTACAACGGCGGGATGCTCCAGGCCCATGTGCACTATTTCGACCCGCAGCGCCGTCGTCCTGGTCTGCCCGAGTACGTCGCGGCCTTAGTCGATCGAGTCAGCGCCGACGGAGTTAGTCTGACGCTGGTGAATACGGACCCAGTGGAAGGCCGCAATGTTCTGTTGCAGGCCGGTTCCTTTGGCGAGCACCAATTCACTAAGGCTCAACTAGAGAACGAAAACGGCCAAGATCAGTCCATTGAGGTAGAGGATCGGTACCTCCAGGTGCATTTGGGGCCAGCGGCTCAGGCCCATTTGCACCTTGGGCTGAAGCGCTTTGCCCACCGGCCCTCCTACAGTTCCCCACTTCGCTAGGCAAATACGAGCGGCTGATAAAAGTCCGGCTGATGGAAGCTGGGTTCGGGTGTATCTACTCGTGCCCACGTGCCCCAGTGGGGGTGGGAGGTGCGGTCGCCGCATTTGTAGAAGTTGCCCTTCCACTGGGTGCCGGGTACTGGTGTCTGGGCTCCGAAGTACTGGGCGAAGAGGGCAAAGGGGACGCGGTACTCGACCGCCCAAGTCGTGGGGGTGGTGCGCTCTGGCTCGACGATCTTGGGGAGGGTTGTGGCGATGCGGATGGTGGCACCGTCGGCATCGCTGACGTTTTCGGTCTCGCGACCTTGGGTGCGTTCCGCAACTGAAGGGCAGCGGTACAAGAGCATGGTACCGCCGCAATTGACCTCGAAATTGAAGTAAGCCTGTGAGTCGGGCAGGGGGGCGACGAAAAACTCGACGCAGGAATCGGTGCAGACTGAATCTTGGAAGTGCTCGGCCACAGCGCGGACGTAGCGATCCTCGACGCGGAAGATAATGGATAGTGCCCGCTCGTCGTAGAGCACGCGCGCCTGAGTGCGGGGACGGTGGCCGGAATCCTCCCAGGGAAAGAGGGTGATTTCTAAAGTCTCGGCCGCTTGCCACTGGGGACGCTCCCAATCGGCGTCGGGAAGGTCGAGGTTGTCGGTGCGATGAATGGTGTATTGCATGGCAGACATAATACGCAATGGCGAAGCCGCGTGAAAGTGGCTCCGTACTGTTTGACGGGGAGTATGGTCTCCAGTATTTTCCTAGCAACTTGTGGAGCGACCAGCAACTGGTTGCTGGTCGCCTTTTTGCGAAAGGGATACACGTTGCGCCGAGCGATTTTTTCCGCCATTGCCGCGCTGTTCCTCGCCGGAGCGGCCCAGGCCCAGATAAAAACCATCGTCACCGATCACTTCCGGGTCCATTACACGCTTGGAGCTGAGGGCACCGCGCGTCGCGTAGCCGAAACCTGCGAGGAGGTCTTTCCCACCCTTGCGGCGGCCTACGATTACTACGACGACTTCCGCACCATCCACGTCATCGTCCTCGACAACTCCGACGTGCTGGGCAACGGCTGGGCCAACTACTACAGCAATACCATGGCCATTTGGGCCACTAGCCTCGACTTTGAGCTGCGCGGCAGTCACGATTGGATTAAAAACGTGGTCACGCACGAGCTGACGCACATTATGACGCTCAACAAGGCGCGCAAGAAATGGCCCTTCCAGTTCGCGCTGCTCTCGGTCTCGCGCTTCGACTCTAATCCAGACATTAGGTTTATGTTCCCGCTGTACCATCTCAACGCACCGCGCGGCTGGACCGAGGGTATCGCCCAGTACGGGGCGCAAAAATTCGGTTACGACTCTTGGGATTCGCACCGCGACATGTTGCTGCGGATGGCGGTGCTGGAAGACGACCTGCTCTCGTGGGAGGAAATGGGGACGGTCTGGGACCGCATGGGCAAGTTCTACGGCGAGTTCGTGTACAATCAGGGCTACGCCATGATGGTGTACATCCACGAGCAGTACGGCGCTGAGAAAGTCGATGAACTGACGCATCAGATCGGCTCGATGAGCTTCGACCCGGCCATTCGTCGGGTGTTGGGCATTTCCGCCGACCAGTTTTACGCGGATTGGGTCGCCTTCTTGGCCGAGAATTACGGCCGCCTCGAGTCCGAGATTCGCGGGCAGGGCTTCTTTGAGGGCATGCCGCTGGACGAGGTCAACGAGGGCGTGCTCGAATATCATCCCGCGCTGTCGCCGGACGGCAAAAAACTGGCGTACCTCACCAGCGAGAAGCGGGACTATGGGATCACGGTACTCAAAATCTACGATTTCGAGACGCGAAAAAAGACCGAGCTCAAAAACTGGATAGATACGCGGATTAGCTGGTCACCCGACGGGGAGGAGATCGTCTTTGTCCGCAACAAGGGTGGCTTTAACGACCTCTATATCTACAACTTGGCCGAGGACAAGGAGCGCCGCATCAGCGCTAGGCTGCGCGCCAAAGACCCCTCGTTTTCCCCTGATGGCCAGCGCATCGCCTTTGTGCACAATGAAGACGGGACCAACAACCTCGGCCTCATAGACCGCGACGGCACGGACTTGGTCTATCTGACGAACAACAACGATGCCACTCAATACATGGGGCCGCGCTTCTCGCCCGACGGCGAGTGGCTGCTCTTTAGCGTGTTCCGCGGCGAGGACCGCGACATTGCGATGATTCGCGCCGATAGCCCGCCGCGGCCAAAGATCTTTGAGAAGACGAAAAAGAAAAAGAAGAGCGAAGACGAAGAAGACGGAGAAAACGGAGAAGACGAGGAGGAGACCATCGACGTCTTTCCCGATACGGTTGCCTTCGCTCATCCCGACTCGTCGGGGTTCCGCGCGCTCGTCGCCTCGTCGGCCGACGAGCGCGATCCGCATTGGCTGCCCGATGGCTCGGGTTTTGTATTTTCGTCGGACCAGAGCGGCATTTTCAACATCTACCGCTATCGCTTGGAAAACGACGAAATCGAACAGCTAACCAACGTCATCGGCGGGGCTTTTGTGCCGACTGTAGCCGCCGACGGGAGCGTGGTGTACAGTGGCTACCGCTCCAACGACTATAGTCTCTATCGCTTCGAAATGGGCGAATACGAACGCGATGCGCACTTCGAGCCGGTGGTGATGCGCGACTATCGCTCCATCTTCGACGGCCTCAAGCTCGCCGATCAGTTCCAGATCTCGACGTACAGAGGGCGCAACGTCTTGCGCTACATCCCGATTCTACAGGTCGGCCCCACGTATGTTGGCAACACTTTTGGCCTCAATCAAGCCAGCGGCGGCTTGCAGTTTACCACGGGCGACATGTTCGGCGGGCAAGAACTGACTGCTTGGGGCATTGCGGGCAAGAACATACGAAGAGCCACAGATCTCAATACGGATGTCGGCTTCTTCTACGAGCGCCGGCTCCGGCCGCAAGTGGGTAACAACCGGACCTTCAACCCCTCGTTTTACATAGCGGGCCGACGGCGCGAGATCGACAACTTGATCAAGGACAGCCAGGTCACGGTCGATACGCTCGGGGTGGGCAATATCTATCCGGTCCCAGTCGATTCGGTCACGAGCTTGCTCATCCCGGCGGCCCAGCAATACGTCTATCAGGGCATTAGTCGCCATGATCTGTTCAAGACCGCCTTGGGGCAACTCGCCGTGGGCGTCGATGTGCCGATGACCCGGCGCACCGAGTTGAACGCCCTCTACATATGGCGCAACTACTCCGAGGGCTGGTCCTTGCGCCACTTCCGCAGCCAGAACCAGATCTATGTTGGACAGCAGAAATATTCAGACTCAGACACTACTATGTACGACGTGTCGGCTATCTTAGACCCGGCGCTTTTGGCCCAAGACACCCTGTTGGTTAACAACGAGGATCCGCTGAAATTCTACGGCGATCTCAGCTTTTTTCGCACGCATATGTTGAGCATGTCTTGGCGCTACCGGAAGATCAACCCCACGGCCGACCGGTTGATCAGCCCATCGGGTCGCGCCATGGCCTTAGTCTATCGCTATTTGATGCCGACGGTAGCCGATTCGCTAGCCGAGCAAACACCCACCGATGGAGTCCCCCGCGACCAGTTCGCCGGCGTCGAGCGCCGCATGCGGGTCAACGAATACATCGCTGCATACAACGAGCGAATCAAGTTGCCGTTAGATAATTCGCTCAACATCGAGCTAATTGGCGCGTACAAAAACATCCGGGTCAAGCCTTACCCTATCCAGGATGGCGGGTTTTTCGAGGGTCGCTACTACTGGCCCCTGCGATACTATATCGGCGGGCGCAACTTCCTCAGCGGCTACCCCTATTTCACCGATTCGGGTACCAAATTGCTCTACGCCCGCGTCGGCTACGGATTTCCGATCCTCAAGCGCATCAGCAGCCGCTTTATCAACTTCAACTTTTCCAAGCTCTACGCCGAGCTGTTCGCCGAAGCCGGGGCGGTGGGCAACTTCTCGCGCTTTGAGGATATTGACTTCTGGTCGGGCGAGCGATGGCGATCTTTGCCCAATACCGACAAATTCCTGACCAACGTGGGCGGCGAGTTGCGGCTACAGCTTTTTACCTTCTACCGCATCCCCATGTTCGCCTATTTCCAAGTGGCGCATCCGCTCAATCGCGACCGGGTTTCCAGCGGCGAGGACGCCCCCCTGATCGACAAGTGGCGCTACTACTTTGGGTTCGGACTGTGAAACGCGAAGATCGTCAGGCGGGCAAAGTCGATTTGCACAAGCTAGCCTTGCGGCTCAAGGTGATAGAAATGATCGGCATCTACGCTCACCGCCGCCGCCTCGACGAGGCCTATTTGCGCTGGTATCGCTTGATCCAGCCCAACTGATCTTCAAGTTCGGTCTTGTTGCAAGATCCTGAGCGCGAGCTGAGCGTAGCTCAAGCTGGAGACGACGACCAAGGCCGCTGCTGTCATGACTAGTCCTGTGCGCAAGCTAGCCGGGATCTCGATGACGTAGCTGAGGGCCGTGAGCACCATGCAGAGGGTCGTGTATTTACCCCAGCGATTGGCGGCAATGACCAGCCCTTGTGAACGCAAGAGCAATCCCCCCACTAGTACGATTCCCAAATCGCGGACAAAGAGCATCCCCAAGAGCCACAGCGGCAAATCGCGCCAGAGGACTAACCCGCCGAGCAGGCAGGTGAGGAAAATTTTATCGGCCAGTGGGTCGAGTATCTTGCCGAGGCGGGAGACTTGGTTGTAGCGCCGCGCCACCCAGCCGTCGCCGATGTCCGTGATACCGGCAATGAGCAGTAGGAGCACGGCTTGGAGTTGGGCCGTCGGCCCTTGGGCGATGAAGTAGAGTAGAAAGGGGATGAGCAGAACCCGCAGGACGCTGAGGAAATTGGCCAACATTGCCGGGCTATCGCAGCATTTCGCGGGCGTGTTGGCGCGCCGTATCCGAAATGGTCTCGCCAGCCAACAGATAGGCAATTTCTTCGGCGCGGGCCTTGGCGTCGAGTAGCACGACCTCGGTAGTGGTCCGCTGTTGTTCCTGCTGCTTGCGCACTGAAAAGTGTTGGTCGGCGAGGCTGGCAATCTGCGGCAGGTGGGTGATGACGATGGTTTGGCGCGCTGCGGAGAGGGCTTGTAGTTTGCGGCCAACGGCCGCGGCGATGCGCCCCGAGATCCCGGCGTCGATTTCGTCAAAGACCAAAGTCGAAACGAGGTCGCGCCCGGCGACTGCTTCCTTGAGGGCGAGCATTACGCGCGAAATTTCCCCGCCCGAGGCAATGCGCGCTAGAGATCGCGGGGCTTCGCCGGCATTGGCGGAAATGTGGAAGGCGACGTGCTCCATGCCGTGTTCTCCGGCCGCGTAGCGACGCCCGTCGCGCTCGACTATCCCCTCTAGGTCTTCGGTGGTTGCCAGTTCGATGTAGAACTGGGCCTTAGCCATGCCCAACTCTCCGAGCACGGCGACTAACGACCGCGACAAGGTGGCACTGGCCTGCTGGCGAGCCGCAGAAAGGGCCAGACAACAGGTGGCAAACTCGGCGAGTGCTTGATCGCGGTGCTCGGCCGCTTGGGCTAGTTCGTCGCGGAGCAGGCTAGCGCGGTCTTCTCGCGCCGCAAGCTCGCGGGCGCGTTCTAAGACGGCATCAAGAGTGCCGCCGTATTTCTTTTTGAGGGTGCGCAGGCTGTCGCGGCGCTCGCGCAGTTCGTCGGCCCGCCCAGGACGCACCTCAATTCCGCGGGCATAGTCGCGGAGTTGGCTGGCGAGATCTTCGACCTCGTAGATCAGCTCTTCTAAGGCCGCAGTTTGGGGGCCGAGCGCAGGGTCGATTTCGCGGAGTTGGTCGAGTTGACGACGCACTTGGCTGAGAATCTCGTACACCGCGCCTTCGCGCTGATAGAGTCGGTCGTAGAGTTGAAGGCCGCCTTGGGATAGGGTCTCGGCGTTTTCGAGAACTTGCAACTCGCGCTCTATCTCGGGCTCTTCACCCGGTCGCGGTGTGAGGAGGCGGATTTCTTCTAACTGGAAAGTGCGCAGTTCGTCTTCGGCTGCGAGCGCGTCGCGCTCTGCGCGCAACTGGTCGAGACGGGCTACGCTATCGCGGTAAGCGCGCCAGTGCTGTCCCACGAGGCGGCGCTGGTTGTCGAGGCCGGCAAACGCATCGAGAAAGCGGGCGTGGAGCTTGGGATCGAGTAGCGATTGGTGTTCGTGTTGGCCGTGCAGATCTACCAAGATCGCGCCGATTTGCTTTAGCTGCTTGATTGGTTGACCTTGGCCGTTGACAAAGGCCCGCGAGCGGCCTTGGCCGCGAATCTCGCGGCGGAGGATGAGTTGTCCGTCCTCCAAGAGAACGCCCAGATCGGCTAAACGCGCGATTTGATCTTGGTCGCCGAGTTCAAAAAAGCCCTCTACCGCGCACGAGTTAGCCCCTTTGCGCACTAGCTCAGCGCTGACGGGACCACCGAGGATGGAGTTGAGGGCACCGATGAGAATGGACTTGCCGGCCCCAGTTTCGCCGGTGACGACGTTGAGTCCGGGGCCAAATTCGATTATCGCTTCTTCGATAAGGGCAAAGTCCTTGATGTAGAGGCGAGTCAACATCGGGCCGAGGCCGAGAGGCAGTTATTGGTCGTCGTCGTCCAGAAAGGAGAGGCGGAACTGGCCCTCGGCGTCGGCTGTGAGGACTTGGACGCGCTCGCGGGTCTGGTCGAGCCACTGGCTGCAAGCGCGCGAGGCGGCGACGCCCTTTTCAAATACTTCGAGGGCCTCTTCGAGCTTGAGATCGCCCGCTTCGAGGCGCTGGACGCTCTCTTCGAGCACGGCTAGGGATTCTTCAAAAGATTCACTCATCGAGTTTCTCCTCCACACAGCAGATGGCACCTCCGCGGCGAAAGCGCAGTTGCAGTTTATCGCCCGGCTGAAGCTCGTCGCTGGCGCGGACGAGGCGTTTGTTGGCGACATGTTCCACTAGGGCAAAGCCGCGCGCTAAACTCGTAAGCGGGCTGAGGTCGTCGAGGCGGGTGGTGGCGTTAGCTAGGGCTTCGACCTGGGTGCGCAAAAACCAATCGAAGGCGGTAGAAAGGGCTTGACGCCGCTCGTCGAGGTGTAGGCTTTGCTCCTGCAAGCGGTCGTCGAGGCGTGCGCGCAGACGGCTCGGGTCGCAGTAGCGCAATCGCTCCTCTAAAGAGCTGAGGTAGCGCTCGATTTCCGCTAGCAACCGGCCTTGTTGTTCGGCGACTCGCTCGCGCAGAGCACTGCGTTCACGGGCGACCATTTCGGCTGCGGCCGAGGGAGTTGGGGCGCGGCAGTCGGCCACGTAGTCGGCGATGGTATAGTCGATCTCGTGACCGACGGCAGAGATGACGGGCTGGGACGACTGGTAGATAGCCCGAGCGACGGATTCGTCGTTGAAGGGCCAGAGGTCTTCTGGCGCGCCGCCGCCGCGGCCGACGATCAACACGTCGATGTCGTCTAGTTGATTTAAATTGACGATGGCTTCGACGATCTCAGCGGTGGCCCCTTCGCCTTGGACCCGTGCGGGGCAGAGGACGATCTCGATATCCGGGGCGCGGCGGTCGAGGACTTGGATGATGTCGCGGATGGCCGCACCGGTTGGCGAGGTCACTACACCGATTTTGCGAGGGTACGGGGGCAGGGGTCGCTTGCGGTCTTCGGCGAATAGCCCTTCGGCCTCTAGGCGATTTTTGAGCTGCTCAAAGGCGATGGCCAACTCGCCGACACCAGCGGGTTTGAGCTGCTCGGCATAGAACTGGTATTTCCCTCCTCGCTCGTACACGGAGATATGTCCATACACTTGCACCTGCATGCCCTGTTGGGGGCTGAAGGAGAGCGAGCCAGCCTGCCACTTGAACATCACTGCGCTTAGTTGGCTCGCATTGTCTTTGAGCGTGAAATAGCGGTGGCCAGAGCTGTGGTGGTTGTACTGAGAGATTTCGCCCTCGACCCAGCATTTGGGCAGGTTCTCCTCGAGCAGGCCCTTGACTTGGCTAGTGATTTCGGAGACTGAGTAAGGCCGGTGGGCTGCGTCTTCGGCGTCGGTCCAGAAGACTGGCTCTTGAAAGGACATAGGTCCTCCGGTTGGGGAAGCGGAAGCCGATTGGAGCAAACAGGATAGGCCGCAGCAGGGGCGAGGTCAAGGCTCCGCTAGCTGCAATCGCTCGATCCGAATAGCCCGGCCGCTTATCTCGTCGGCCTCGACGAGCGCGCCGCAGAGGACCGCTTTGCCGTCAGCGGGTTTGAAGCGGGTGGGTACTTGGGTGAGGAAGCGTTGGATGGCCATTTCGGGACGCACGCCAATCACGGATTCGCGGGTGCCGGTCATGCCGGCGTCGGTTAGGTACGCCGTGCCTTTGGGCAGGATGTGCTCATCTGCGGTTTGCACGTGGGTGTGGGTGCCGATGACTGCGGTGACCAATCCGTCGAGGTGGAAGCCCATGGCCATTTTTTCGGCTGTAGCTTCGGCGTGGAAATCCACAAAGATTAGAGGAGTCTCTGCGCGCAGGCGTTCGACTTCGGCACGGCCCGTGCGGAAGGGGCAATCGGTAATGGGCATACCGGTGCGCCCTTGGAGACAGAGCACGGCTACCGGGGGACCTCCGCGTGCGGCAACGACGGTCGCACCTATGCCGGGGGCCTCTTTTGGGTAGTTGAAGGGGCGTAGGACGCGGTCGGATTGGTCTAGGTACGGGATGAACTCGCGGCGGTCCCAGACGTGGTTGCCGCTAGTGATGATGTCGGCACCGTAGCTGTGCAACTTGTGCGCGATGCGGTCGGTGAGGCCAAATCCTCCGGCTGCATTTTCGCCGTTGGCGATTACTAGAGAGACTTCGCGCTGTTGCACCAACTTGGGAATCAGAGCCGCGGCGACCCGGCGACCCGGCTGGGCAAAGATATCGGCGACGAAGAGAATGTTCACCGCGCGTAGGACTCGGCGCGCATTTCGCGAATGATGCAGACGCGCAACTGACCGGGATATTCGAGCTGTTGCTCGATTTTGTTGGTGATTTCGTCGGCGAGTTGTTCGGCATACGTGTCGTCCACCACCCCACTATCGACCAAGACCCGAACTTCCTTGCCATTTTGCAGAGCAAAAGCTTGCTTCACGCCTACGTAATCGGCCGCGAGTTCCTCAATCTGGTGTAAGCGGCGGATGTACTCCTCGACTTTTTCCTTGCGGGCACCTGGGCGGTGGGTGGATATCTCATTGGCAGATTCGACGAGTACGGAGATGGCCGAACGCGAGGGCGTGTGCTTGCTGTGGGTTTCGATGATCTGCACGACTTCAGGGCTTTCGCCGCACTTGCGGGCCAGCACGGCGCTGCTTTGCGCTGGGTCGTTGCCCAACTCGAAGTCTTGTGCCTTGCCTATGTCGTGCAAGAGACCAGCGCGGCGGGCCAACGTCACGTCGAGGTCGAGCATCTCGGCCATCATGCCGGCTAAGAACCCGACTTCCTTGCTGTGGACCAACAAGTTTTGACCGTAGCTGGTGCGGAAACGGAGCTTGCCCAGAATTTCCAATAGCGGCTCGGCCAAGTCGTGAATACCGAGGTCAAAGGCGGCTTTGGAGCCGGACTCGCGGATCATCTCCTCGACAGTGCTGCGAGCCTTGTCGTACACTTCCTCGACGCGCCCGGGATGGATGCGCCCATCGCGGATGAGCGTTTCGAGGGTATGCCTGGCCACCTCGCGGCGCAGTGGATCAAAGCCCGAGAGCATGACCATGCTAGGGGTATCATCGACGATTACTTCGACGCCGGTGATCATTTCAAAGGAGCGGATGTTGCGCCCGTCGCGACCGATGATGCGTCCCTTCATGTCGTCGAAGGGGATGGGTACTACCGAAAGCGTACTCTCGACGGTCAGCTCTCCTGCGAAACGCTGGATGGCGCGGGTGATGATTTCCTTGGCCTCTAGGTTGGCCGTGGCAATCGCGGTATCCTTGATCTCGCGGACCCTGCGGGCGGCGACTCGGCGCGCCCCCCCCTCTAGCTGATCAACGAGTATGCGTCGGGCCTCTTGCTGGCTGATGCCAGCCAACTCTTCCAGCCGCTGACTCTGCTGGTGGACAAGATCCTGTGCTTGCGTCTCGGCTGCAGCTATGGCCGCCTCGCGGCGGTCGAGGTCCTGCTCGTTTTTGAGCTGTTCTCGCTCCTTGCTTGTGAGCAAGTCTATTTTGCGCTCTAGTTGCTGTTCGCGCTCTAGCAGCTTGGCCGCGAGGTCGCGCTGCGAGCGCCTCTGCGTCTCTTGTTCCTTTTCCAGCGGGGCGCGCTCGCTGTGCCACTCGTCTCTCGCTTCGAGCAAGGCATTTTTTTTCAGCACTTCGGCTTCTTGGCGGGCGCGAGAGACGATCTGATCGGCGGTAGCTTGAGTGCTGCGCAGTCTGCTGTTGCGCACTCGCTCATTTCCCAACCAGCCGAGGAGACAGCCGCCAGCAAAAAAGGCAAAGGCAGAACAGATTAGGACTATATAGTCAAACCCATTAAACATGGGTGTCTCTTTCTCATGGGGCTCGACGCCTTCGGGCATCGGGCCAGAGCACGGGGCGAACCCTGCTCAGCACACTGCTTCAGTGATCGGAACGGGGGGCTTCCACTTCGGCAAAAAGGTGCCCAAGCGAGGCGGCGAGTTGAGAGGTCCGCGAGGCGATATCAGCTTCGGCTGAAGCGTAGTCCTTCCGCAGGGTTAGGAGTTCCTCCACCAAGCTAAGACTAGCTAGGATAGCCACTTGGAGTGGGGAGCCACCTTTGATCTCGCGCTCGATCTCGTGCATACGCACGTCTAACATTTCGGCGAGCTTTTGCACGTGTTCGGCGGAGTGTTCTTGATCGACCCCTAGGGTGTAGTGCTTGTCGAATATTTTGACCACTACTTGGGACGACATACCTAGACCCCTTTCTCAGACATCGTTGTCCTGTTCGGCCTCTATGTGGGCCACTTCGACCTGATCGAGCTATTCTTTCTCACTGCTGACGGTGCCGTCCAAGCGGCTGAGGAGCTGTTCAATGCGTCCTTTCACCACTTCTTTGTCCTTTTTGAACTGTTCGTTCTCACTGATAGCGGTGCTGATTTTTTTTTCGAGGCTTTGGACTTCGGCCTGCAAGGTGTCATTTTTTTCTTTCAGACCCTTAACCTGCCCACTCAGCTCGTCGTTTTCCTTGCGGAGCGTTTCGAGTACTCCCGTCAGTCGGTTGATGTGGTGCTCAAGGCGTTCAAAATTTTCGTTTACATCCATTGGAGCGGTTGTACTCCTGATTGAAGTTGGGATTAGCGCAGGCGAGCACCGAACCGCGTCTGGAGGCCCTTGAGCATCGAGGAGATCGCCGCATCGGCCTGAGCATCCTGTAACGTCTGATCGCGGTCGCGCAGACGAATGGCGAAAGCCACGCTCTTATAGCCTTCTTCTATTTGATCTCCTTGGTAGAAATCAAAAACCTCAATGGATTCGACGAGGCGGGGCGCGCTATCTTGCATAGTAGCTATGAGTTCGGCGGTTGCAGTGTCTGCGCGTACGACTACGGCCAAGTCGCGCTCGATCGGCGGAAACTTGGGGAGCGCGGAAAACGAGCGCTCTCGACCGTGCCAATGGCGAGCTAGCGCGGTGAACGATATTTCAAAAATATGTACTTGACGCTCTAAATCAAATGCCGCGCACAAGTCGGCCGAAACTTGGCCCAACCAGCCGAGGGGTCGATCATCGAGGGAGACGCAAGCTGCGTGCCCCGAGCGGCATTCGGGACGGTCGACGGGGGTAAAGCGTAGATTCTCTCCGCCCACTAGCGCTTCGAGCAAGCCCTTGAGGTCGAAAAAGTCGGCCTCGCGGGCGTCGGCCTGATAGGGAGACGCTGAGACGCGGCCCGACCACAGGGCTGCGAGGTGCCAGTTCTCCTTGGGCCTTGAGTCCTTTTCCTCGCTGGCGACAAAGCATTTGCCCAGTTCGAAGATGGCTACCTCCGTGGCCCGCTGGTTGAAGTTGCGACACGCGACATCCAAAAGGCTTGGCACCAAGGTGGTACGCAAGGCGTCTTGGGTTTCGGCTGGCGGGTTGGCCAAGCGGGCGGCACGGTCTGCGGCACCGACTAGCTCGAGCCAGCGAGATTCGACGATAGTATTGCTGACGACTTCATCCAAACCCAGGCCCAAGAGCCGCTGTCGAACGATCTGCCTAAAGGTGAACTCGGGGTCGCGCCGGGTGATCCAAGGCCCAGATGCTTCTTGGCGACCCTCAATGCGGTCGAAGCCGTAGATGCGGCCGACTTCCTCGATGAGGTCGGCCGGGCGCGTTAGATCGGGACGAAAGCTCGGGGCTGCTACCACGAGGGAGCGGCCCGATTCGACCTGGCAGCCGAGGCGTTCGAGAATCTGGACGATGGCAGCGGAGTCTAACTCCGTAGCCAAGAGTTGGTTGGCGCGGTCGACGCAGAGTGGAATCTGGCGGCACTGGCCGGGGCGAGGGTACACGTCTAGAGGATCTGGGGCGACCGCGCCGCCGGTTAGTTCGGCGATTAGTTGGGCCGCGCGGTCAATGGCTCGCACCGGGGCGTCCCAATCGGCACCGCGCTCAAAACGCGTGGACGCCTCGGTGAAAAGCCCCAGACGAGACCGGGCTAGCCGCACCCGCGACGGTGCGAAATACGCGCTTTCGAGCAGGATATTCGTGGTCGCCTCCGATACTTGGGAATGGGCTCCACCCATGACTCCGGCTAGTGCTTGGGGCCGCGTCCCATCGGCAATGACCAGCATCTCTTCGTCGAGTTGACACTGGGTACCGTCGAGGGTTTCCAAGGTCTCGCCGGCGCGCGCCCGGCGGACGATGATGCGCCGCTGATCCAGTGCATGCAGGTCAAAGGCGTGCAGGGGGTGCCCCAATTCCAGCAGTACGTAGTTGGTAGTATCGACGACGTTGTTGATTGGACGCTGACCCACGGCTTGCAGTCGGCGCTGGAGCCACTGGGGCGAGGGACCAACCTCGACGCCGCGCACGACGCGGCCGACGTAGCGCGGGCAATCGTCCGGTGCCTCAATGTCGATCCGCGCGTCTTCCGCAGTGGCCGGTCCGCTTTCGGGCACCTGTGCGTTGGGAAAGCGGAGGGGGTTGCCAGTGAGTGCGTGGACCTCGCGGGCAATGCCCAAGAGACTCAGGCAGTCTGGACGGTTGGGCGTAACTTCGAAGTCAATGACCACGTCATCGAGCTCAGTGGCCGCGGCAAAAGGGGTGCCGACCGGGAGGGCTTCGTCGAGCACCACAATGCCGTCGTGGTTATCGCCTAGCCCGAGTTCGTCTGCGGCACAGAGCATGCCTTCGGATGCGACGCCGCGGATTTTGGCTTTTTTGATCTGCATGCCTCCGGGCAGAGTAGTGCCGGGCAGGGCGACGGCGACGGTTTGCCCGGCCGCGACATTGGGTGCCCCACAGACGATGGTGTTGACCCTGGTCCCCACATCGACTTGACAGACGGTCAGACGGTCGGCGTTTTCGTGTGGGCAACAGGTGTTGACGCGGCCGATGACGACGCCCTCGTAGCGCGCGCCGAGATCCTCGACGCCCTCGAATTCCAAGCCCGCCATGGTCAGGCGCTCGGCTAGCTCGGGCCAATCCCAGGCGAAATCCACGTATTCCTTAAGCCATTTATAGGTAATTTTCATAAGGCGTTGTCGGGAATCTCAGAATTGGCGGATGAACCGCAAGTCGTTTTCGAGGAAGCGCCGGACGTCGTCAATGCCGTGCCGAATCATGGCGATCCGCTCCAATCCCATGCCGAAGGCGAAGCCCGTGTATTCGTCTGGGTCGTAGCCCACCGCGGCAAAGACGGCCGGGTCGACCATGCCGGCCCCGGCGATTTCGATCCAACCCGTTCCTTTGCAAATAGAGCAATTCGCGCGTTGCCCCTTGCAGATGCAGGTGAAATCGTATTCCACGCTTGGCTCAGTAAAGGGAAAGAAGTGAGGCCGAAAGCGCACTTGGGTCTCCCCGCCCATAAGTTGGCGTCCCATGGCCTCAATAGTGCCCTTCAAGTCGGCGAAAGAGACGCCGTGGTCGACGTATAGACCCTCGATTTGGTGGAAGGCGAAGTGGTGAGTTGCATCGACCGTCTCCTTGCGGTAGCAGCGACCCAATGAGATGATCCGCACCGGCGGCAGCGTTTGCTCCATAACGCGGATTTGTACCGTGGAGGTGTGGGTGCGCATGAGTCCACCGCGCTCTAGATAGAAGGTGTCGTGCAGGTCCCGTGCAGGGTGGTCGGCCGGCGTGTTGAGGGCGTCGAAATTGTGGTACTCATCTTCGGCTTCCGGACCGTCGGCCACGTCAAAACCCATACCTTGGAAAATGCCAATCAATTCGTCGGTTAGCTGGGACAGGGGGTGAGCACAGCCCAAGAGGGGCTGTCGGCCCGGAAGCGTTACGTCGAGGGCAGAAGCCGAGTCGGCCGCCTGCCTAAGGGCTAGGACCTTGTCGTCGAGAGCTTGCCGAATGGCCTGTTGGGCGCGACCGGTGGCTTCCCCTAGCGCGGGTCGTTCGGTCGCGGGTTGCTGGCCGATCTGCCGCGCGATCAGGCGCAGTCGGCTCTTGCGCCCGAGGTGGTGAACTCGCAGTGCTTCCAATGCCTTATCGTCTTGGGCGGCCTCGATTTCCTCTACGGCTACCGCCGCCAATTGTCGCACTTCTTCTAGCATATAGACCTAAATAGAACAAAAAGGGCCCGGCGCGTATCGCCGACCCCTTTCTGTCAGATGAGTATGAGTTTAGACGTGGGGCCGGGCTTGTTCGACTACCGCGGCAAAAGCGGCTGGATCGCGCACGGCTAGATCAGCCAAGACCTTGCGGTTGATTGCAACGCCGGCTTGGCCTAGCCCGTGGACGAGTTGGCTATAAGACATGCCATTGCGGCGGGCGGCGGCATTGATGCGGACAATCCAGAGGCGGCGGAAATCCCGCTTGCGCTGGCGCCGGTCGCGGTAGGCATAAGCTTGAGCGCGATCAACAGCTTCGCGCGCGGTGCGGAAGAGGCGGCTGCGCGCTCCCCAATAGCCCTTGGATTGTTTGAGTACCTTCTTTTTGCGCTTCTTGGTGGCTACGGCATGACTTACCCGTGGCATGAATTATTCTCCGTTAAACTCGCTTACTTGAGGTTCAGGGCCCGGCGCACATTGGTTAGGTCTGCGGACGAAACCGGACTGTTTTTGCGAAAAGCCCGTTTGCGCTTGGTCGAGCGGCCGCTCAAAAGGTGAGTGGCATAGGCGTTGCGCCGCTTCAGGCTGCCCGACCTGCGCTGCTTAATGCGCTTGGACGAGGATTTATGCGTCTTGATTTTGGGCATGATGATACCTTTGTCTTGATTTTGGCTAGAAAAGCAAAAAATAGACTATGAAATAGGGGCTGTCAAGGAAGGGCAGCCTACCCTTCAAAGGGTGAATTTTTGTCGGAAAAGTTTGCGATCTCGCTCGGAACTGAGCGCGATCAGTCGCTGAATTGTAGGCGACTAGGCGGCTGCGTGCGATCTACATGCTTCGATTCGCTCCCGCACTTGGGGACGGATAAAGACCGCGTCGAGAGGCAGCCGCGAAAGGGCGCGGCATAACAAATGCACTCGGGCCTCGGTATCGAGCTCGTGATTGACGATCAAGTAGGACCTACCACCGTAGCGGCAAAGCCCACCTTGGCCCTCGAAATCGTCGTAGCGCACCTCGATATCGAGCCCTTCGGCGAGGGTTTCTAACTCCTGCAGGAGGATTGAGTCATCCATAAGAAAATAATAGGACCACAGGCCGCAGCTAAGCAAGGAGATTGTTGGGAGCCGAATGGCGGATTGTTATTATATGGTGCCATCTCAGAGCGCGTCTGTGGTAAAGGAGAAACCGATTGTGACTGCCGCAAAACCTCAAGTATTGGTGACAAACGACGATGGTGCCGATTCCCCCCTTTTGGTGCCTTTGCTGCGGGAACTGTCCGAGTTGGCCGAGCTATGCGTAGTCGTGCCGGCTGCGGAATGCAGTTGGACCAGTAAGAGTATGAGCCGCTTTGAGCCGTTGGTACTGGCCGAGATCGAATGCGGCGGCTTCCCGGTCCAGACGCTGACCGGCAAGCCCGCCGATTGCGCCCATATCGGCATCCACAATCTCTGTCCTGCAAAGCCGACTCTAGTCATTTCCGGTATCAATATGGGCGCCAACTCCGGTCTCGCTTTCACGCTGAGTTCTGGCACGATAGGGGCGGCTGTAGAGGGCTTTCTTTCCGGGGTGCCGTCCGCGGCTTTTTCGCTGGAGCTGCCCGAACCGGCTTTTGTCCTCTGGCGGCGGTCGCGGCGGCTCGATCCCGCGCTCGATGCGTTGGTTGCGGCAGCGGCGGTTATCGCTGCGGAAATCGCAGCCGAGATCTTGCGTGGAGGATTGCCGGCTGGTGCCGACATGGTCGCGGTGAACATGCCCGCCAGTACTAAGCGCGAATCCCCGAGGTGCCTGACGGGCTTGGCGAGGACGAGCTATGGTCCGCTATTCGTCCGGCGTGCGGTCGAGCCGCATTTTGCGTACCACAGTTGTCAGTTGCAGTTGGTCGGCGATGGAGCTGACAGCGATGTGGAAGCCCTGGCGCGCGGCGCGATCGCGATTACGCCGCTCCGCTATTCACTTGGTGCCCCAATAAGCTCGATTGATCGACAGCGTTTTGAGTGCGGCATTTTCACACCCGAAGGCGCGGTGAAACGAGATGGTCGTGGTTAGGTGGCTTCTCAAAAACGGTAGCTGTACAGTCGTCCTATTGCTCGCGGGGAAAGCGTGGGGCGAGGGCGAGGTGCGCGTCGATTCCACCCACAGCCAGCCCACGTCCCCGTTGCTGGCCAAGGTTTCGCAGTCGGCGACCGAGCAGACTGTGGAAGCCGTGCGCTGGATGGCCAAACGACGCCAGTTTACCCTGCGGGGCATTCCCTACGGTGTTACTGGCCTTCCGTTCGCTTATCTCAGCCCCAACACGGGCTGGAATTGGGGAGTGCGCGTACATTGGGCCGACTATCGGTACCAGCCCTACCTCTACAAGCTGACCCTGCACGTACAGCAGTCTTCTGAGGGCAAATTAAAAAACCGCGTGCGACTAAGGGTGCCCCGGATTTCGGGGACGGGTTTCGGCCTGAGACTGGAGTTGATCCGAGAGCGCAATCTGCGCACGCGCTACTATGGGCTGGGCAACGACAGTGCATTCAATCGAGATTTCATTAAGCCTAATAGCGCTGATTTCAAAGACGAGAACTACTACTACTACATTCTAGAGAGGAACCCACGGATCTTGGTGAGCCTTTTTCGCCAGTTATACGGTCCGGTATCCATGTCGCTCGGCTTTGGGCTGGAGCGCGTCGATGTGGACCAGCGAGGGACACAGGCTTTTTATTTAGAGCGCGGTACTCCAGATGGAGTTATAGATGGGTTTTCGGGGTTTATCAGTGCGACTCTTCAGTGGGATACCCGCGACGACGAAGTGGTGCCGCGGCGCGGCTTCTTTCAGGAGTGGTCATACGAATCAGCGCGCAATTCACTGCTGGCGCTGGTCTTCGAGCCTATTGATTTTAGCCGCGTGACCCTGACCAACGCCTACTACATACCGCTGTCGCCTCGGGTGAATTTCTCCCATCGCCTCGTGCTGGAGGTTCTCAGTGGCGAAGTACCCCTCTACGCCTATGGTGAGATTGGGGGCAGTCGCCGGGTTAAGGGATTAGGCGGCAGCGATTCGCTGCGGGGTTTCGACACCCAGCGGTTTACAGATGACGTGCGCTTTTTGTCCAATATCGAATTGCGCTACCAACTGTACGATATCTGGTTTTACGGGCAGTACATAGAGTGGCAGGGGGTGGTTTTTTTCGATTCGGGCCGAGTCTGGCCCGACTTGGATCAGATCGGGTGGTCGGATATGCACATCAGCGGCGGAGCGGGGGTGCGAATGGTCTGGGACGCCGATCTCGTGATCCGCATGGGTACCGGCGTCGCCGACGAGCAAATAGATGTCTGGCTGAGCCTAGGACACAACTTCTAGGCGTGGCTGGCAGTCTTCGGGGATAAAAGTGCGATCAAGCGCGCCAGTTCCGCTGCCATGCGGTCGCGTGGGACGATGCGGTCGATAAAGCCGTGTTCAAGGACGGTCTCGGCTAGTTGGAAGCCTTCGGGCAGGGGAGCGTCCGTGCCGAGGAACTGCTGGATGACGGTTTGGCCGGCAAAGCCGATACGAGCCCCAGGTTCGGCCAAGGCGATATCGCCGAGCATGGCGAAGCTGGCGGTGACTCCCCCGTAGGTCGGATCGGTGATAATGGCGATATAGAGCAAGCCGTTTTGCGAGAGTTGATTGAGCTTGGCACTAATTCGGGCCATCTGCATCAGGGAATAGGCGCTCTCCTGCATCCTAGCACCACCCGACTGGCAGACGATAACTAGCGTGCATCGTTCGGCCATGGCTCGGTCGATGAGGCGGCAGAGCTTCTCGCCGGTCGCTCCACCCAACGTGCCCGTTAGATAACGCGAGTCCATGATCGCCAAGGCGACGGGGTGGCTGCCGATTTGGCCGATGCCGGTGTACACCGATTCTTTTAGGCCGCTCTGGCGGCGACTGGTCTTGATTTTGTCCTTATAGCCTTTGAACTTAAGCGGATCGACAGGTGCTACGTTGGCGTTGATTTCGGTGAATGTACCGTCGTCGATGAGGAGGTCAATGTACTGCTGATGGCCGATGGGATAGTGGCAAGCGCACTCCGGGCAGATCCAATGCCGGCGTCGCAACGCCATCTCGTAGTTGGAGTGGCCACACTTTTTGCACTTGATCCAGATGCCTTGGGGAATTTCGCGCTTTATTAGGGACTTAATTCCCGTTTTCATTCTTTCAAACCAGTTCACGGCTTCTTCTCACAGATTAGCTCGGCCGCTCGATTGCGGCGAAGTGAATGTGGCGGTAGCGCATCTGTCGCTATATTGCTGTAAAGTGGATAAAGTGCATTAAAAATAAATACTTGTCAATCTATAAACGCACGGCGAGCCGCGAGAATGTAACGCAGTCGCTGCAAAGATGTGATGGTGGAGTTGTTATATTTAGTGCCTAGGTGGCCTTTGAAGTTGCATCCCAAACAGTAAATACATATCTTGACGGCGCTACGAAGGCTGCATTAAACAATGACAACGAACCCGCAAATTGTCGCGGCTCGGAGACTGTAGCCATATTGAGGATTGTTCACCGTGAAATGTAATCTGATGCGTGCACTATGGCTAGTGATCTGCGCTTTAGTTTTGGGTGCCGACGCCAGAGCCAATGAGAATGAAGTTGCAATAGCCGATTCAATCCGCAAGTACAAATACTACGCCAAAACGGCCCGCCAAAACAAAGAGTACGACAGAGCCATAGGCTATTACACGACTGTTTTGCAATATAGTCCCCAAGAGTTGACGGCCGCCTACTTCTTGGGGCAACTCTACTACAAAGAAAAGAAGGATTTGGACAACGCTCGCATCGCACTGCGCCGGGCGGTGAGCATCGACTCGCTGCATCTGAATTCCAATCGGCTCCTCTACACAATCTACCAAGCTGTCGGCGAGGCCGATTCGGCTGCTTTGAGCTTGGAGCGAGCGCTACTCAAAAAGCCGAATGCTGCCGACCGTCGCAAGCTGGCCGACCTCTATCGCCGCGAAGGCCGCAATGAGCGGGCGATCGTCCACTACGAGCAGTTAGTTGAGGCTGAGCGTGAAGACACAACTGGAGTCGAAGACGCTGAACTCATTGAAATACTTGCAGTGTTACACCAGGAGCTAGGGCAGGTGGATCAGGCTCTGGAGTGGCGTAAACTCCAAGTCGAGGGCGGGACGGGTGCCGCCGACCAATTGGAGAGCATCGTCGAGCTGAAGCTAGAGGTCGGCGATGTCGAGGGGGCTTACGATACGCTATTGGAATTGGCGAAGGTGGATTCGCAGAACGCCTATTCCTACTACAACCAAATCGCATCAATCGCTTCTGAAGAGGGCGACGACACTTGGCGCTTCGAGGGCCTCAAGGGCATGGTAGAGGCCGACCCCAAGGATTTGAAAAGCATAGCGGAGCTAGTGGAGTGGCACCAAGGCCGCGGCGAGTTCGCCTCGGCAAAAGAGCGGCTGCGGAGGGGCCTAAAGGTAAATCCCGAGGATGCACATTTGCTGCTGCTCAAGGGCGACAATCTGGTGAGGGAAGGCGACGAGGAAGGGGCCATCGCTGCCTTTGAGAAAGCCAAAGCTGATCCAGCTTGGGAGAAGGTGGCCCAGCAGCGCATCTGGCAGCTCCGGCCGCCTGAGACCGAGGAAGAAAAGCTCAAGCGACAGTTCTTCGGCGGTGAAGAGGCGCAAGAGGAGCAAAACTAATCATTGCTCCGGTCTGTTGGACCGGGACTAACATTAATTGCGAGGAAAAAAATGGTAGAGCTTTTTCAGGACGGTGGATGGGCCATGTGGCCCCTGCTCATTCTGCTCATTATCGGCGTTGCCGTAGCTATTGAGCGTCTGTTCAATCTGTCGCGGTCGTCGATTGACGCGGCGGATTTCTTTGCGAATCTCGAAGAGGCACTCGAAAGCGGTGGCCCCGATGCAGCGGCCGAGCTTTGCTCGAATACGCGCGGTCCGGTTGCCTCGGTTATCCACGCAGGGCTCCTGCGCCTGGACCGCGGCATTGACCACGTCGAGAAAGCCATTGACAATTCCGGCGCAGTGGAGATGGCCTTTCTCGAGCGCGGCATGGTCTGGCTCTCGACCGTGGCCAATTTGGCACCGATGATAGGTTTCTTAGGCACGGTCAGCGGTATGATCAACGCCTTTCAGGCGATTAAGGAAGCCGGCGACGTCGAACCTTCCATGGTCGCGGGTGGTATTTCCGAGGCTCTAATCACCACGGCCTCGGGTTTGATCGTGGGCATCCTGATCCAGTTTTGCTATAATTTCTGCGCCAATCGCATCGATAAGATCATCGCCGATATGACCGAGCAGACGGCCAACTTTATCGACTTGTTGGGCGCGCGCGAGCACCAAGGAGCCTAGACGTGATCGGGAGGCGTCAGAGCCGGGTTGCCCCGGAAATCCCCACGGCTTCGATGGCGGATATCGCCTTTTTGTTGATCGTGTTCTTTCTCGTCACGACCACCATGAATCAAGACAAGGGCCTCTCTTTGCACTTGCCGCCGGTGGGAGAGACCAAGGAAGTACGAGAAAAGAATATTCTCAACGTGTGGATCAACGCCCGGGATCAGCTCGCTTTTTTTGAGAATGACCAGCTAACGCCAGTGCCGTTTGCTGAACTCAAGAGGCGCATTGAGGGGCGTCTGCAGGAAAACGAGAATCTGATCGTCTCGCTCAAGACCGAGCGCGGGGCCACCTATCGGACCTTCGTCGATGTGCTAGACGAGCTCAAACTGGCCGGGGCCACCAAAATCTCGATTGCCAACCCGGAAGAATAGCCGATGAAATTCGCACGCAAAGCTAAAGTAGTTAGCGTTATTCCTACGGCTTCCATGGCCGATATATCCTTCCTGCTCCTCGTATTTTTCATGGTCTCGACGGTTTTCGTGCGCTATAGGGGCGTGCCAGTGGAGTTGCCACAGGCCGAAAAAATTGAGAAGCTCGAAAGCCGCCGCAACGTATTGCAGATTTGGGTCAGTAGCGAAGGAGTCGTCAATATCGAGGACCGGAACATACCGCTTTCCGAAGTGGGCAAGCTGGTGCATAAGCACCTGACGGCCAATCCTCGGTTGATCATTTCGTTGCGAGGCGATAAGGACTCTGAGTTCGGGGTAATTTCCGATGTCATGGAGGAGTTGCGCAAGGTCGAGGCTCTGCGGGTCAACTTCTCCACCAAACGGGAGTTGGACGAATGATTCGCGGCAAACAGCCTGAAGCCAACCTGCGGTTGACGTACCGGAAGACGCTGTGGGCTTGCACGGGTCTTTCTACCCTCGTGCACGCGGCCCTCTTTGTCGTCTTTCCCAATTTCGAGCCCGAAGCCTACGCCAAACCCGAACAGCCGATTATCATTCAACTCGAAGAAATCCCCGAGACCAAGCAGGAACGCCGACCTCCACCGCCAGCCCGACCAGTAGTGCCCGTACCTACCGACAACCCGGATGTCCCGGAAGACGTGACCATTGAGGACACCGAACTAGACCTCGATCTCGACGATCTGGCACCGCCGCCGCCATTAGAGGAGGAGGTGGTGGTTGAGGAAGTCGAGTTGGAGGAGGAAGAAGAAATCGTCGAGTTATGGCGGGTCGAGAAGAAGCCTGTGCTCACCAAGAGAGTAGAGCCGAAGTATCCGCCTACTGCTCAGAAGGCCAACATCACTGGCAAGGTGTTTGTCACCGCGCTCGTCGGCAAAGACGGCAAGGTCGAGCAGATTGGCAAGATCACGGGTCCCAAGGTGTTCCACGAGGTCGCCAAAGCCGCTGCTCTCCAGTCGGTGTTTTCGCCGGCGATGCAAAACGATAGGCCCGTCAAGGTCTGGGTCAGTTTACCCTTCACCTTCAGACTCAACTGACGGTTGCCATATCCTCCTATTTTTCTTATATTTAGTATCACTTCCCTATCTTTTCCCTTCTTTTTCTTCCCCGCATAAATGCTGTCCACTGTACTCTGAACAGGCTAGTGGGAGGATTAGTCTATGCGGTGTCCTTACTGCACTTGTGAAGAAGATCGGGTGGTGGATTCGCGGTCGTGCCGCGAAGGTATGGCGATCCGTCGTCGCCGCGAATGCACAAGCTGTACCAAGCGCTTCACTACCTATGAGTACATTGAAAATGTGCCCCTATCCGTTATTAAGGTCGACGGTCGGCGCGAGCCTTTTGATCGCAGTAAACTGCTCGATAAGATACAGGTAGCCTGTTACAAGACGACCGTTTCGGCCGAGGAGATCGAGCAACTCGTCGATCAGGTCGAGGCTGAAGTGGGCAGTCTCAACGTGAAGGAAATTCCCTCCAAGCAGCTCGGCGAGCGCGTTATAGAGCATCTGCGCCAGCTCAACGACGTGGCGTATGTGCGCTTTGCCTCGGTCTATCGCCAGTTCAAGGACAAGAGCGATTTCATGCGCGAATTGGAGCAATTGGCCAATAATTAATTAAGGTCGATTTTGAGTTCGGTGATCAACTGGGCATCAAAGCGCGCTCAATTTGAACCCGAATTGAACCCAAAAAAACTAGCTTATCGCGCTTTCGCTCCTCTGTTTATCCCGAACTTACGTTACACAAAAAAAGATTATTTTTTTTTGTATTGACAAATACGCACGTCGTTTCTACTTTAGGCCTCGACACACTACATATAGTGTCAAATGAGTGTAATGCCCTGAGATAATGTATCTCGGGGTTACGCTTTTGCTCTCTCCCCTAATCCTAACAGCAGTTAACCTAAGTTCTTATTTTTGGCGATGTTGTTCCACGTCGCTCATGGATCTTTTTTGCTTTAATGGGAGGGCATGAATGGAATCCGAACGCGTGGTTGCACACCGATTTGAAGACATGCTAGCGCAACTCGAAGGCCATGGGCTCAAGCGCAACGGTCACGATGCTCTCTTAGCTCGCGCCGCTGATGCCGAAACCTATTATGGTGACAACGACCTCGCCATCGACGTTTTGCGCAACAAGTACTTGGCACCCGGCGAGACCGGCCCACTGCACATCTGGGACCGCATCGCTCGGGCTATGGCCTCGGTGGAGGAGGATCCCCAACTCTGGTATGACCGCTTCTTCTCGCTGTTGATGGACTTCAAATTCATCCCCGGCGGGCGCGTCATGCACGGCGCTGGCCGGGATGAGGCTAGGCGCAAGCCGACGCTGTCCAACTGCTATGTCATTCCCATTGAAGAGGACAGCCTAGAGGGCATCTATCGCTGCCTGAGCGAGTCGGCAATGGTGTACCGCACGGGCGGTGGCGTCGGCACGGATTTGTCGATTCTCAGGCCGCAAGGCGCCCCGGTCAACGCCACGGTGGATGCTTCGCCGGGTTGCACCGCGTTTATGAACCTGCTCTCCGAGAGCACCAATGCCGTCTCCCAAGCCGGCCGCCGCGGAGCTCTGATGCTGACCTTGCGGGTCGATCATCCCGATATAGAAGACTTTATAACCATCAAAAATGACGCCAATCGCACTAAAGTGCAGTACGCCAATATCAGCGTGCTGATTACCCACGAGTTCATGCAGGCTGTATTGGCCGACTCGGACTTTGACTTGCGCTGGGGTGACAAAGTATTCCGCACGGTCAAGGCGCGCCAATTGTGGGACAAGATCATCGCCAATGCCCACGCCAGCGCCGAGCCGGGGATTATTTTTTGGGACACGATGCGCGAGTATCACAATGTCGAATACGTCAATCCGCTCACCAGCACCAATCCCTGCGGCGAGCAGCCGCTGGCCTCGTACACGGCCTGCAACTTGGGCAATCTCAATCTGGTGAACTTCGTCCGCGCCGACGGCGAGTTCGACTACGAGGCATTGGGGGAGGCCGCTCGCGTGGCGACTCGCTTTTTGGACAACGTCATTGAGTACAACATGGACAATCATGCCTTGCCCAAAATTCGGGAAGCCGTAGCCTCTGACCGTCGGGTGGGTTTGGGCATCACCGGCATGGCCGATGCGCTGGTCTTGATGCAGAGTAAGTACGATTCGGACGAGGCCTTGGAAATCATAGACCGCGTTATGGCCACCATCTGCCACAACGCCTATAAAATGTCCGTCGAATTGGCGCAGGAGAAGGGAGCCTTCCCGCTTTTCGACTGGGAGGGCATCAAGCAGAGCAAGTTTATCCAGAGACTGCCCCAAGCGCTGCAGGAGAAAATTGCCGAGCACGGCCTGCGCAATTGCACCTTGATTACCATGCCGCCGGTAGGCACAGGTTCGATTGTGGCGCAGACGAGCTCGGGGATTGAGCCGATCTTCTGCACTAGCTACACCCGCCGGGTAAAGCAGGAAGACGGCGAGAGTTTTCGCGAATACAAGGTCTATCACCCGCTCATCCAGCACGTTTTCGGCGACGACGAAGACCTGCCCGATTACGTGGTGACGGCCCACGAAATTGACCCCTACTTCCGAGTCAAGATGCAGGGCGTGATCCAGAAGTACACCGATAGCAGCATTTCTTCGACGATCAACCTGCCCGAAGACATCGCGCTAGAGACGGTCGCCGACATTTACATCACCGCGTACAAGGAAGGCCTCAAGGGCGTGACGGTGTACCGCGAGGGCAGCCGCGAGGGTATCCTGCAGACCGAGGGCCAAGTCGATAAGAAGGAAGCTCCGGCTGTGGAAGTCCCCGATTCCTTGGGGCCGGATGGCTTTCGGCACCGCCGTCGCCGGCCGGCCGTCACCGCGGGCATTACCGAGCGGATCAACACCGGCGAGGGCAAGATCTACGTGACGATCAACGAAGACGAATACGGGATCTGCGAGGTCTTTAGTACTATCGGCAAGGCGGGTGGCAATGCGGCTGCCCAGTCCGAGGCCATCAGTCGGCTAATTTCGCTCGCGCTGCGCTCGGGGGTTGACCCACAGGAAGTTATCAGCGAGTTGAAGGGCATTTCGGGGCCAAGTCCGGTGTGGGAAGACGGCGAGTTGATCCTGTCTACGCCGGATGCCATTGGCAAGGCAATGGAGCGCTATTTGCAGCGGAAGGCAGGCAAGCAGCCCGATGCTATTGCTTCCGAGGGCGTGCCGCCCAGTTTCGTCGAGGGCAGTGAGCCGAAGACGCTGGCGACCTGTCCGGAGTGCGGATCGACGGTATCGTATGAGAGTAGCTGTCTGATGTGCAAGCACTGCGGATGGTCCAAGTGTTGAACTAAACACCGGAGTGCTTTTGGTCGAGGCGAGGATGTCGTCGGGAGACCGGCGGCATCCTTGTTTTTATTTTAATTCTAACTCTAGCACCAATCCGTCGTAGGCGAGTTGCACGCCTAGGGGGAGTTCGGCATTGGTCTGATGGTGGTCGAGGTCGTGGGCTATATGCGTGAGGTAGGTGCGAGCGGGCTGGAGTTCGGCGACGATGGCCAACGCCTGCTCGACGTTGAAATGGGTAGGATGTTCTTTGTGGCGCAGTGCGTCGAGGACCAAGACCTCTAGGCCGCGCAGCCGCGCCATGGCTGCCTCCGGGATGTAGTTGGTGTCCGTGGCGTAGGCGAAGTTGCCGATGCGGAAGGCGAGAACCGGGGCGCGGCCGTGATAGATGGTGAGCGGCTCGATGGCGAGCCCACAGGCAGTGAACGGCCCGGCAATCGGACGCAAGGCAATTTGTGGCGTCGCGCTGGGGGCGTCTTTGTCAAAGGCGTAGTCGAAAACTCGTTCGACGCGTGCAATGGTGTCTGGGTCCGCATAGCAGGGCAGCGGCTGATCGCGGTCAAAGCAATAGGAGCGCACGTCGTCGAGGCCGTGGAGATGATCGGCGTGGCCGTGGGTCAACAGCACGCAATCGACGCGGTCGATCTGATAGCGCAAGGCTTGGGTTCTGAGATCCGGACCGGCATCAACGAGAATGGACCGGCCTTGATGTGCTAGGTGTAAAGCGCAGCGCAAGCGCTTGTTTTTTGGATCGTCCGAGGTGCAAACCGGACAGTAGCAGCCGATGCGCGGCACCCCGATAGAGGTACCGGTGCCGAGGAAGGTGACCTTCATATCGGCACAGCGGGCAGGGTCAAAATCCGCGGCCCGTCCTCAGTAATGGCGACGGTGTGCTCGGCGTGGGCGGCGAATGAGCGATCAGAGGTAAGGGAGGTCCAGTCGTCGAGGTGATCGATTTGGGGGTCGCCTAGGCAGAGGATTGGCTCGATACAGAATACGTGCCCGGATTTGAGCAGCGGACCTTTACCGGGAGGGCCATAGTTTTCGATATAGGGAGACTCGTGCAGCTCGAGGCCAATGCCGTGGCCCCCGTACTCGCGCACCACAGCCAGTCCTTGGCTTTCGGCGTGGGATTGGATGGCGTGCGAAATGTCGGAGAGCCGTCCGCCGGGTCGCGCTCGGTCAATGCCTTGGGCGAGGCAAGCGAGGGTACCATCGATAAGGTGCTGCGCCTGCGCGCTGATGGTGCCGACCGCGACGGTAAAGGCCCCGTCGCCATAATAGCCGTCGAGGCAGGCACCCACGTCAATGCTGACGATGTCGCCCTCTTGCAGTGGGGTTTCGTCGGGGAACCCATGCACGATTGCGGCATTTACTGAAGTGCAAATCGAGTAGGGGAAGCCGTGGTATCCCTTGAAGGCGGGCACCGCCCCTAAGGCGAGAATTTCGGCCTCGGCGACTTGATCCAGCTCGAGAGTACTCACGCCAGGCGCAATAAGCGCTTCGAGCTTCTGCTGGACGGCGAAGACGATCTCGCAGCTAGCGGCGATGTGTTCTATCTCGCTTGATTTCTTGCGGTGGATCAAGGTGTAAACCCCAAAGAATGCAGTACGTAAAACCAAATGCGTTACAAAAAGGCGACGGCTTTAGTTTGTCAAGAGCGCGTCTTGCGATTGTCTTAGGGCGTCTATATATTCAGAAAATTACGTAACTTACGTAATTTACAGCTTTCAGTACTATCAACCGAGGGAGCAGATGGGTAAGTCATTGGTGGTTGTCGAGTCGCCGGCCAAGGCCAAGACAATCAACAAAATTTTGGGCAAAGATTTTGTGGTTAAACCCTGTATGGGGCACGTGCGGGACCTGCCGCCCAAAGAGTTGGGCATCGACATTGAAGACGGCTTTAAGCCGCGCTACGTAACGATTCGGGGCAAGGGCAAGATCCTGGACGGCCTTCGCAAAGCAGCTCAAGCAGCCGATACCACCTACTTGGCCACCGACCCCGACCGCGAGGGCGAAGCCATTGCTTGGCACGTGGCCCAGGCCATCTCCCGCAAGGACGACAACGTCAAGCGCATTCTCTTCAACGAGATCACGCCCAAGGCAGTGCGCGAGTCGTTGGATCAATCAGGTGTGCTGGATCTCCACAAAGTCGATGCCCAGCAGGCGCGGCGCGTGCTGGACCGCTTGGTCGGATACGAAATCAGCCCGCTCTTGTGGAAGGTCATACACTCCGGGCTCTCAGCCGGTCGAGTGCAGTCCGTAGCCGTGCGGTTAATCTGCGAGCGCGACCGCGAGATCAAGGCGTTTGATCCTCAGGAGTACTGGTCGGTCGAGGCCCTTTTGGGCCGCGAGAGCCAAGATTCGTTTTGGGCGCGCCTTTTGGCCAAAGACGGCGAGAAGCTCGACATCGCCAATCAGGAGGAGGCCGATTGTATCGCCGCCGAGTTGGCCGCGCAGGATATAGCGGTCAAAGAGATCAAGCGGCGCGACCAAGTGCGCCGCCCGGCCCCACCCTTCACAACCAGCACCCTGCAGCAGGAATGCGCCCGGCGGATGCGCTTTTCGGTCAAGCGCACTATGGCTGTAGCTCAGCAGCTATACGAAGGCATTGAGGTCGAGGGTGAAACCCGTGGTCTAATTACCTATATGCGCACGGATTCAGTGCGCGTTGCAGCCGACGCCATTGCCGAGGTGCGCGATCAGATCGGCACCCTCTACGGCCACGAGTACGTGCCCGAAACGCCCAATCACTACCGGACCAAAAACAGCGCCCAGGACGCCCATGAGGCTATACGCCCCACCTCCGTGGCTTTGCATCCAGACAAGATCGAGGACTTGCTTACGCCAGATCAAGCGCGGGTATACTCACTGATCTGGAAGCGATTCGTGACCTCGCAGATGAAGCCGCAGGTGCTCAGCATCACGACGGCTAATGTCGAGGCAGGCCCCTATTTGCTCCGCGCTACAGGTAGCATCGTCAAGTTTCCGGGCTTTACCCTGCTCTACAGCGAGAGCAAAGAAGACGAGGACAAGCCGGAGACTATGTCTAACGGCATAGCCCAAGGAGAAGAAAAAGACGAATCGCGGGCCATGCCTGCTGGCATTGCCGAGGGCGAAGTGCTGAAGTTAGAGAAGATTTTTCCTGAGCAGCACTTTACTAAGCCACCGCCGCGTTTTACCGAGGCGTCTCTCGTTAAGGAACTAGAATCCGAGGGCATTGGCCGTCCTTCGACCTATGCGCAAATCATCACTACCATCCTCGATCGCAAGTACGTCGAAAAGGTCGATAACCGCTACTTCGTAGCTACTGAGCGAGGCCAGACTGTCAACAAACTACTCGTCGATACCTTTCCGCACCTCTTCAACGTAGCTTTCACGGCCAATATGGAGGACAAGCTCGATCAGATCGAAGATGGGGGCACCAACTGGGTGGAGATCGTGCAGCAGTTCTACGGCTCGTGGAAGGGCGATTTAGACACGGCCAATAGCCAACGCAAAGAGCTAAAGCGCGCGCTGCAAGAGGTGTCGGACGAGGACTGCGAGGACTGCGGGGCCGACATGGTCGTCAAGTGGGGTCGCAACGGCCGCTTCCTCGCTTGCTCTGGTTATCCCAAGTGCAAAAATACAAAACCTCTCGAAGAGCAAAGCGAGGTGGAGACCGACGAAGTCTGCGATCAGTGCAGCGCGCCCATGGTCGTCAAGACGGGTCGCTATGGCCGCTTCTTGGCTTGTAGCAGCTATCCAGATTGCAAAAACGTCAAGCCCTATGTTCTCGGGATTCAGTGCCCAGAGGATGGCTGCGATGGGCAGATCGTGGAGAAGCGGTCGCGCAAGGGCAAGGTCTTCTTTGGTTGCAGCACCTATCCCGAGTGCAACTTCGCTAGCTGGGACCGTCCCGTAGATCGCAAGTGCACCCATTGCGACGCTGCTTTGCTCTACGAAAAGGGTAGCCGCTCGGGTGCCCCTACCACGTACTGCCGAGTTTGCGGCACCGAGTACGAAAGCGAAGAGGGCGAAAAAGACAAAAGCGCCCAAGCTGCCTGAGTATTCATTTCTCCTTGGCTCGTTAACTGCCATGGCCGATGCATCGCAGAGCGCTCTGCACGCCGGATCTAGCCTCGAAGAGGGCATTGCCCGCTTTTTGGAATACTTGCACAAAGAGCGCAACTGCGCCGAGTACACCCTCAGTTCATATCGCTGCGACTTGCAGCAATTCGCCCGCTTTCTCTACCCGCGAGTCGATAATTTGCAACTGCCGCTGCGGGCAGTGCAGCGCGAGCAGGTGCAGTCCTTTGTTGCCGACCTAGAAGGAAAGGGCCTCAAAGCTAGCACTGTCGCCCGCAAATTGGCGGCTCTGCGCTCGCTTTTCCGCTATCTCTGCCGCGAGGGAGCGCTCGGCGCTAATCCGGCTGGTGCAGTGGCATCGCCTTTGGTCGAGCGCGCATTGCCGAGGCACTTACCCGTAGAGCAGGTCGCCGAGGCCATGGAAGCCCCTTCGACCGAGCGGTTCAGCGGAGTGCGGGATCGTGCCATTCTAGAGGTGTTCTACGGAGGGGGCATTCGCCTCGGCGAGCTAGTGGGGCTCAACCTCTCGTCGCTGGATCTGGCCGAGGGCACCATCAAGGTGATGGGTAAGGGCCGCAAGGAGCGCATCGCCCCTATCGGTGCAAAGGCGCAAGAGGCGCTCAAAGCGTACCTACAACGCCGCGCCGAGGTTCTACTCGAATGCGATATGTCCCAAGTAGAAGTCGGTGCCCTTTTCCTCAACGGACGCGGCAAGCGATTGAGTCGCCGCACCGTGCAGCGCATCGTCGAGCGCCACCTGCAAACAGTGTCGGAAGACGATTCGCTCAGCCCGCATCGTCTGCGCCACTCCTTTGCTGCCCATCTCCTCGACGCTGGTGCCGATTTGGTGGCCGTCAAGGAGCTCCTTGGCCATGCGACCTTGGCCGCGACTCAGAGTTACACCGAAGTGAGCTTAGAGCACCTACAAGCCATTTACGCCGAGGCCCACCCGCACGGTGCTGATTAGCGTCTTGGTCGCGCTGTTGTTGGGTTGTGCCAAAGTCGGGCCGCCCACCGGAGGGCCGGTGGACAAAGAGCCGCCCCGCATTCTGTCTCACTACCCGGAGAGCGACGCCTTGGAAGTGACGCGGGATACCGAAGTAGAAATCGTCTTCAGCGAACCCATGAATCGCGAGCAGACTGAAGCCGCTCTTTTCACATCGCCGGCCGGACCGCTGCAACTGTCATGGCGTGGCCCGCGGCTGCGCATTGCCATGCCTTTGGCCGAGGAGCGAACTTATGTGCTGACGGTGGGTACCGGGGCGCGAGATCTACGGGGCAATGCCTTGACGGAATCCTTTACCTTAGCTTTTGCCACCGGCTCACAGCTCGATCAGGGGCTGGTGCGGGGCCGGGTGTACCAAGACCATCAACCTGTGTCCGGTGTCCACGTTTGGGCCTATGACTTGGGAACCTTTAGCGGAGAGGTAGGTTTGGACGAACCGTCCTATCAGACGCAGAGCGGTGCCGATGGAGGTTATGAGTTCGCCCGTCTCGCTCCGGGCCACTATCGGGTACTGGCCTTTAGGGATGCCAATCGCAACGCCCTGCCTGACGACGAGTGGTTGGCTCTGCCAGCGTCCTCTGTGGAAGTAGGGGAGGACGAAGTGCTGGCTGGCGATTTAGCGCTCATGCGGCGACAGATGTCCGCGCCCGTACTCAAGCGGGTCCAAGCCGTACACGCCGAGCGGCTGATGTTGCTGTTTACTGCGGCCGTGGACCCGCAAGACTTAGACTTGGAGGTCACTGGGCTGGCGGTCGAGTCGCTATATGCGGCCCCGAATGCAGAGGAAAAAATTTACGTCGAAACGGCCGCGCAGGAGCCGGGCCGGCGCTATCCCGTGCAGCTTGCGCTCGCTGGTGCGCCCTTGCAGTGGGATGTGCCTGTCCGCGGCAGTGGACGGGCCGACCGCAAGCCACCCTCTTTTGTCGCGCTGGCGCGAAATCAACTGGCTCCAAGGGATGCTTTGGACTTGCTTTTTTCTGAGGCCATGAAGCCAACTGCGTTGGAAGGGCTTTGGACAGAGAGTGATTCGACGCAAGCACTAGCGGGGGATTGGCTGTGGCCAGCGCCCAACTGCGCCCGCTTTGCGCCCGCCGAACCGCTGGCACCGGGTGCGTATCGGCTCGCGGGGCCGGCCGCTCGGCTTGCGGATCGGGCTGGCAATGGCCTCGCCGATAGCCTGCTCGCGCTCTCGTTTACAGTCGGCGCGGAGACTGCGGCAATTCGGGGACAGGTGCAGGCCGGGGAAATGGGTCGCGTCCGGGTCGCGGCCATCAACGAAGACGAGCGGATGTATTCCGAGTGGGCCGACGAAGAGGGGCAGTTTGCTCTGGACGGCCTGTTGGCTGATACCTACTTATTGTGGGCATTTGTAGATCGCGACGGCAACGGCGAGTACGGTAGCGGCTCGCTCAATCCCTTTCGCTATTCCGAGCCTTATGGACGCTATTCCGAGCCGATTGACCTAGACGCGGGCCGAATCGTCGCTGAAGTGGAGATTTCATGCCGCTGAGACTGATCGAGTTGACGCTCTTGGTGCTGGTGATCATAGGACTGGGGGTGGTGCACTTTGCTCGCTTGACCCCTCATCAGCGGGCCACGATCCAATTGGAGGCGCGGTTGGAACAGCTCTACTTGCTCGAAAAGGCCCACTTTGATAAGCACGACCGCTACTTCGATCCGAACGACGCAAATATACGGCCCGCCTGGTGGCGGATAGAGGGCTATACGTGGGAGTTCTGGCCCGTCGGCGAGGGTTTTTTGTTGGTGGTGCGGGCCGACTTGGACGGGGACGGAGAGATCGGGGCTTGGGCCATGGATGCGGCCCACCCGCAGGTGAGCACCCTCAACCAAGACTGAGAACAGTAGTACCCGCCGACCGAGAGGTCGGTGCAATAATCCCGTCAGACGGCGATTTCCATGCGGATGGAGGGATGGGGATCGTAGTTGAGTAGTTTGAAGTCGTCGTAGCGAAAGTTGGAAATCGACTGGCTGCGATTTTTAATGGTCATAACCGGCAGTGACCGGGGGGAGCGGGCGAGTTGTTGGCGCAGCGCGGCGACGTGGTTCTGATAGATGTGGACGTCGCCGCCGGTCCAGACGAATTCCCCGGGCTGCAAGCCGCAGACTTGGGCCATCATCATGGTCAGCAGGCTGTAGCTGGCAATGTTGAACGGCACGCCAAGCCCCACGTCGCAAGAGCGTTGATAGAGCTGGCAGGAAAGCCGGCCGCGAACGACGAAAAACTGGAACAGGCAGTGGCAGGGCATGAGGGCCATTTGCTGCAACTCGCTGACGTTCCACGCGCTGACGAGGATGCGGCGCGAATCGGGGTTGGTCTTAATCAGATCAATAGCGCCTTGTATTTGGTCGATGGGGCCGTCTGGGGTTGACCACTCGCGCCACTGCTTGCCGTAGATGGGGCCGAGGTCGCCGTTTTCGTCGGCCCATTCATCCCAGATGCTGACCTTTTCCTTTTGCAAATAGGCCGTGTTGGTGTCGCCCTTGAGGAACCACAAGAGTTCGTGGATAATGGAGCGCAGATGCAGCTTCTTGGTGGTCAGGCAGGGGAACCCGTCCGCGAGATCAAAGCGCATCTGATAGCCGAAGATGGCGAGAGTGCCGACGCCCGTGCGGTCTTCTTTGGCCTCGCCGTGATTGAGGCAATGGCTTACTAGATCGAGGTATTGTCGCATGGTAAAAGCTCGTGAGCGTAGCCGACCGCAAAGATGGAAAACGCAGTATAGTAATATTCTTTTATTTTATAAGTTTTTTGTCTCATGTCAAAGGCATTGGTGTGGTCGGCTGTGCCCGCGTCGGAGGGGAGGAGTTAGCACGATTCTAACTCGTTCTTGGCGGCGCAATCAGGCGGCGGACAGGTTGACAGGAACTTGCCCGCCGCGTACTTTCAAACCCCTGTTTGAGGCGACGTGGCCAAGTGGTAAGGCAGGGGCCTGCAAAGCCCTTATCCCCGGTTCGATTCCGGGCGTCGCCTCCATTTTTTTTGTCTGTGAGCCGGGGTGGCGGAATTGGTAGACGCGGTGGACTTAAAATCCACTGTCCGCTTAAGGACGTGCCGGTTCGAGTCCGGCCCTCGGCACCATGTCCCTTTTACTCCTTCCTACTAATCCAGCAATTCCAGCGCCTGCATTCCAGCGCGAATGTACCCTAAGGCGAAAGCGCGGCCCCGGTGTCCGTACGGCTCGTCGCCGATTACGCGGGGCGTGTGGTCGGGCGTGATGACCCCGTCGTAGCCGGCGTCGCGATAGGTTTTGAGCGCGGCGATCATGTTGACGTCGCCCTCGTCGATAAAGACCTCGTCGAACTTGGGGAAGCCGCCGCGCACATTGCGGAAATGCACGTAGAATATCTTGCCCTGTGCGGCGAAACGGCGCACGGCTGCAATCGTCTCGTCCGGCCCCATCTCGGCCACTGTTCCCTGGCAAAACTCCAATCCATTGCTCGGACTGGGCACGAGGTCAATCAACCGCTGCATAGCGTCGTGATTGGTCAAGAGCCGTCCCGTGCCAAAGAGGGTTTCGGCTGGAGGATCGTCTTGGTGGGCGGCAAGTTTGACCCCGGCGTTTTCGGCGACGGGCACTACTCGTTCGAGAAAATAGGCCAACCGCTCCCACATCTCGGCGACTGAGACCGGCTGGTCGACGATCGGCGGCGCGTCTTGGACTAAGCTGTAGTCGAAGCTCTTAAGGCCGGCGCCACCGCGTCCACCGCCGCTGTCGTACGCGCGCCAGTGGCCGGAGACGCCGGCCAAACTGAAGTAGTAGCCAAGGATCGGGATGCCGATTTTCCCCATGTTTTCAATGGAGGTGCACACTTTCGCCAACTGGGCGTCGCGTTCTGGCGTCGCGTGGGTGATGGGGTGCATGTGGTCGCCGGGCAAATTCTCGATGGCGCACAGTTCCAAGCCGAACGAGTCGATGAATTTTTTCATCCGCAGCAACTCGAAGTAATCGAGTACGCCCTCGTTGCCGAGGTGGGGGCTGTGAACGACGATGTGCGTGACGCCCATCTGCTGGGCGAATTGCAGGTTTTCTTTGCTGAGTGTGTCGAGGCCGAACTTGAGACCAAGTTTCACGGTAGGTTCCCTTTCTAACGAGAATGGTGTCTGCAGAGTACGCACAACGCCTGCGGCAGGCAAATCTCGTCGCGGCCAGCCCCTCCCTTGACGCGCCGTACTTTGGCCGCTACTATCGGCTGCATGCGAGCCTTTTACCTACACGGTGCCCGCGATTTGCGAGCCGCGGAAATCGAGCGTCCGCAGATCGCTGCGGACGAGATCTTAGTGCAGATTCGCGCCACTGGCATCTGCGGTTCGGACCTGCACTACTACATACACGGCAGAAACGGCGATTTCGTCCCAGAGCGCCCTTTTGTTCTCGGGCATGAGTCGGCCGGGGAAGTAGTCGATGCGGGCGCGTTCGCGGACGTGCTGCCGGTGGGTAGTCGAGTGGCCATTGACCCGTCCCACCCTTGTCGTACATGTGCCCACTGCCGCCAGGGTCGCTACAACCTTTGCGCGCAGATGCGCTACTTTGGCTCTGCTGCCTGTAGCCCGCCCCAAGACGGCTCGTTTCGCGAATACGTGCAAGTCCATGCGCACAACTGCCATCCGTTTCCCACTGAGATGGACTATCGCCAAGCGGCCCTGCTCGAACCGCTATCCATCGCCGTCCACGGCGTCGGCCAAGCAGGGGGCATCGCTGGCAAGCGCGTACTGGTGACGGGTGCTGGTCCCATTGGCCAGCTCATCGGCTTGGTCGCTCGGCACTACGGAGCGGCCCATCTCGCCGTCAGCGATATTCGCCAAAGTGCGCTCGACGTGGCGGCGTCGCTGTGGGCCGATCAGCCCGTGAGCGCCGACGATTCGGCGGCCATGGCGCGGTCAGCGGGCGCGGGATTCGATGTCGTCATGGAAGCATCCGGTGCTCCGGCTGCCCTGCAAGCCGCGTACGCGCACTGCAAGGCCGGTGGCACCATTGTGCAGTTGGGCGTTCAGGGCGGCTCGATTGAACTGCCGGTCAACCTGGTCATGCAAAAGGAATTGACCGTCCGCGGATCCTTCCGCTTTGCCCACGTATTTCCCCAGGCCTTGGACCTGTTGGCGCGGCAGCAACTCGACGTGACTCCCCTCATCTCGCAGTGCGTCGCCTTTCCCGACTTGGTCGCTGGTTTCGACGCAGCGCTCCAGCCCCAAACCGTCAAGGTAGTGGTTGATTACTAAGCGCACCGCCGCTTGTTGACCGCGCTACATGGGGGCGCTTTCTTATGTCGCCGACGCCATAGGGAGCCGATATGCACGAAGCTGTAAAAGACTGGTTGACACAATGCCGCGACAAGCTCCGCACCGAGGCGATTACCGCTGCGGATCTCGACCGCCTCGGTGAATTGCTCGCCGAACCCCGCCAGCAGATCCTCTACCTCTACGCCAAATCGACCAATATGCGCTCGCCGCTCGCTAGCTGGGCCTTGTACGACGCTACCCAGCCGCAAATGCCGACCCTGCCCAGCGACGACTCGCCCTACGAATCGGTGCTCGCGGCCGTGGCCGATGGCTGGCGCGTGGTGCAGTTCCCCATCGTCAAGCTCTACGCGTACGAGGGCCAAGACAACGACTACCTCGGCTATGAGTTCGTGCTCGAAAAATTCGCTTAGGAGGAACGGATGTCGCCAATTAAACCAACGCTAGACGACGATGGCGTCATGGACTTTGTCGCCTCCGGTTTGGTTGTCCTCGAAAGCGTCATTGACGAGAACTTCAACCGCTGCTGCGACGATCTCGCCCCCGGCAACTGCGACGCCTTTATCGCCTCGGACGACTTCACCCAGCAGGTACTCCTGCATCCCCAAGTCGCCGGGGTCGCGCGCTCGCTGTTGGGCGAGGATTTCTTGGTGCCCCGAGGCGGCCACCACCACTTTTTCAAGGAACCGCACCTCGGCCAGACCTGGCATTCAGACGGGCTTTCGGGCAGCGGCTACGACGTCTTTGAACTCCAGTGCTACTACTACCCGCACAGCGTCGCGCTCGCCGATGGGCCAACTATGGTTCTGCCCGGCTCGCATTGCCGCGCCGTCGATCGCGAGGCCATCGCCCACTACGGCGATATCCGCGGCCAAGTCTCGCTGACCGTACCGGCTGGCACCGTAGTGCTGACCCGCTATGGCATCTGGCACAAGGCCGGCCCCAAAACCAACGACCGCGCCCGCAGCATGATCAAGTTCTCCTACCACCGCACGGCCGCGCCACAGCGAGACTGGCTCTGCGATGCGGCGGAGATTCCCGCCTACCGCGATCGGCTGCGCCTGCCGTATGTGACCGAAGTTGAATCCTACCGCGACCGGGTGCGGCGCATCCGCACTTGGAACTGGCTCTGCGGCATTGACCAAGAGGTCGCGCTGCGCTGGGAAAGGTCGCAGCCGGTTTCCGAACTGATAAAGGAAGGCACTCCATGACCGCCAACAGACCTTACGCATTGCGCGCTGTCCCCGGCTTGTACGCCAGCAAGCCGGGAATCCAAGTCGCCGTCCAGACCTCACACAAGGCCAGCGGCGAGGATTTGCAATTCTTCCAACAACTCGGCGTCGAGTGGGTCATGCTCGGCATTGACGACCCGGCATTGCACAGCGTCGAACACTACAAACAGTTCGCCGCGCGCTTTGCCCAATACGGTCTGCAGATCTATCGCATCGCCAATCACGCGGTCCACAATGTCTCAGAGATTACGCTCAATCTGCCCGGCCGCGACGAGAAAGTCGAAGAACTAATCCAATTCATCCGCGATCTCGGTGCCGCTGGTATCCGCTACCACACGTACGCCCACATGGGTAACGGCATCTGGAGCACCGGCCGCACCACCCGTCGCGGCGGCATGAGCGCGCGAACCCTCGACATCAAAAACGCCACGGGTCGCTGGGGTAGCGAGACTTTTGTTGGCGACTTGACCCACGGCCGCGCCTATACGGAAGACGAGCTGTGGGAAAACTACGAGTACATGATCCGCAAGGTCGCTCCGGTCGCCGAGGAAGCTGGGGTCTATATCGGCATCCATCCCGACGACCCGCCGGTCTACGCCCTAGGCGGAATACCGCGCTGCATCTTCGGCAATTTTGCCGGGTACAAGCGGGCGATGGACATCGCCGACAGTCCCAATATCGGCGTTTGTCTGTGCGTCGGCTGCTGGCTGGAGGGCGGCAAGCAGGGTATGGGGGCGTCAGTCGAAGAAGCAATACACTACTTTGGCGCGCGCAACAAGCTCTTCAAAATTCACTTCCGCAACGTCTCCAACCCCATGCCCGACCCGTGGGTCGAAACCCTGATGGACGACGGCTATCAGGACATGCACAGCGTGATGCAGGCCCTGCGCGCCGTCGCGTTCGATGGAGCCATCATTCCCGACCACATTCCCGAGATGCTGGGAGGAAGTCGCGTGGGCGTCGCGTACTCCATTGCCTATATGCGGGCGCTGGTGCAGGCCGTCAACAACGAAAGCGACGGCCCGGCGTAGCCGTACCTGCCGCGGCATACTTTATCGGCCATCTGTCCGTCGGTAATCGGGATGACTAGGCGCACTGCTCCGACTACACCTGCCGAGATGCCGGCTGAGCACTGTCTCCTAGCACGGCGACAGCATCCCCATTTCCTTTCAATCAAATAGAGGAAAGGCGAGAAATGGCTACCACGCCGACCATCGTTAGTACCGACATCCTCCCCCCGCCCGAGTGGGCGTTGTTGCAGCGTCGCCTGTTCAGCATCTTGGAGACCGCGGGTGACGTCGCCACGGAGGGCTATGCCCGCTCCGACGGCCGGGTGTACCATTTCTTCGACGTGGATGACGCCTACGAAAGCCGCTCCATGCGCGCCATGCTCTACGCCCTAGGCGGCCACGAGCGCTTCCTCCACATTGCCAAGCGGGAATGGGATGCGATCACTTGGCTCTACAGCGAAGAGCGCCAACTGACCGACGACGAGCCTAGGCATCCCATGTACATGCCGCAGTTGCGCAACGAGTACTGGAACCTCAGCATCCCCTTCAACGCCGACTGGTTCCACATGGGCGAGGGCAATCAGATGCTCTACGACTTTGGCGTCGCCGACCCGACCAATCCGTCCAATCGCGAGCGCGCTCGCAAGTTCGCCGCCATGTACATCGGCGAGGATTCCAACGCGCCCAACTTCGATACCGAGCACGGCGTCTTCCGCTCGCCACTCCACGGCGGTGCCGGCCCGCTGACGTCCGTGCGCCAGCACGAAGGCATTGTCCACCGAGGCGGGGACATCTCGGATCACGTCCACTTGGTGCGCCACTGGCTCGATCGCGGCTCGCTGGGCGATTTTGGCCATCGCAACGCGCTCCAGGACAACCCGAGTACTGAGCCGCTGACGCCTCACTTTCTCTACCCGAAGATCAAGGAGCTCGAGCCGCGGTGGTACGAGGACGAGGCTCGTCGCGAGGAAATCCTCGATCTCTTCGACGAGATGGCGCTCCAGGGCGACGAACCAGCTGGCCTCTGCGCCACGGCCTTGGTGACCAACGCCTACCTCTACACCGGCGACGAGAAGTACAAGAAGTGGGTCCTCGACTACGTCGGCGGCTGGATAGAGCGCATCCGCAAAAACGATGGGGTCATTCCCGACAACGTCGGTCCTACCGGCAAGATCGGCGAACACCGCGACGGCCAGTGGTGGGGGGGATTGCACGGCTGGAGCAGCAGCGAGAGCGCGGCCGACCGACTCTTTCTCGGTCTCATCGTCGGGGCCCAGTGCGCCCATCTGCTCAGCGGCGACGACTACTACCTCGAAGTGTTGCGCTCGCAGATCGTCGCCCTCCTCGACCGCGGCAAGACCGAGCGTGGCGAGTTGGTGGTGCCGAAGAGCCACGGACCCGACGGCTGGACCGGCTACGCCGAGTTCACCATCCGCGGCGGCCCCACCCATCTGGTCAACCTGTGGCACGAGTCCATGTCACAGGGCGACTACGAGCTCGTCACCCGGGTGCGGGACGGCGGCGGCACCGACTGGAACGCGCTCCCGCCCATCGGCGACCGCGGCGGTGCCCGCACTGAATTCGCCCGCTTCCAGTATTACGACGGCAAGAACCCGGACTGGCCGGTGCAGTGTTTGCAGACCGACTACCAACAGGTCGCCGATTTCCTCGAGGGTATGATGCGCGACACTCGCACCGTCCAGCAGATCATAGCAGACAACGCTTGGCCGCCGAACCCCGTGATCGTCAAGGGCCTCGTACAGACGACTATGGGCTGCCCTGGTCAACTCTACAACGGGGGAATACTGCGCGCGACCGTGCGTTACTTTGACGCCGACGCCATCCGTCCCGGCCTACCGCCGGACGTGGCCGCCCTCGTCGATGATCTCTCCGCCAATGGATGCGGAATCCAGCTAGTGAACACCAGCCACAGCGAGTGCCGGAACCTTATCGTCCAGTCCGGTGCCTTCGGCGAGCATTCCTTCACGGAAGTGGAGTTCACGGGGACGGATTACAGCAGCGACGACCTCAACCCCAATACCCGCGTGCGTTCGAGCAAGACCGTGACCGCCAATACCATCCAGGTCAACGGCAAGCACTTCACCGTGACCTTGCCGCCGATGACGTCCGTGCGCCTGGCCTGCGGCCTGAGACGGTTTGTAAACGACCCCAGCTACGCCTTTCCCTGGCACGGCGGCGAGGTCCCGGTCGAGTAGGTGGTTTGGGGCCCGGCCTAGCCGCGAGTCGCGTTGACTTTGCGCAGGATAGGCCCTAATATTTTTAAATGCTTGCACCGCTTGGCGATGTGCCCATAGCTCAGTTGGATAGAGCATCTGCCTTCTAAGCAGACGGTCGTAGGTTCGAGTCCTACTGGGCACGCCATGCAGCCCTCAAGACATAGTGGTGGATGTAGCTCAGTTGGTTAGAGCGCCAGGTTGTGGCCCTGGAGGGCGCGGGTTCAACTCCCGTCATCCACCCCATCTTTTGACCTCGTCGTTATCCATGCAGTCGCCCGATGGACAGCCGGCCTTGGCCGGTCCCGCCAAAATCATTACGTGCGATCAATTGCTCGCCGTCCGCAGCCAAGCGAGAAAAGCGCGGCAGACCTTTGTCTTCACCAATGGATGCTTTGACTTGCTGCACCGTGGTCACGTCGAGTACCTGCGCGCGGCGCGTGCCTTGGGCGACTGTCTCGCGGTGGGGTTAAACGACGACGATGGGGTTCGCGCGCTGAAGGGCCACGGACGGCCCGTCTGCTCGCAAGACGACCGTGCTGCCGTGCTCGCGGCCTTAGAGTGCGTTTCGCATGTGTGTATCTTCTCTGGTGAAAGCGTCGAGGGCCTTGTGGCCGCGCTCGCGCCCGATGTCTTGGTCAAGGGGGGCGATTACGCCCCAGCCGCCATCGTCGGCCGCGAACACGTCGAAGCGCGTGGCGGCCAAGTTCGCGCTCTGCCGCTGTGGCCGGGCACTTCCACCACCCAATTAGTCGAGCGCATCAAGGCGCTGCCCAGCGCGTGACGAGATTTGGTTTGAGAGGGGGATTATGCTATATTCGTCAAAGATGGTTCATTTGTGCTTCCAATAAAAAATGCAATGAAAAGCGCTAAAAGCGCGTTGGTGTTGGCCTTGGGCCTTGGGGCTTGTGCTGCGCCGCCGCAAATCGAACAACCCCCCGTCCAGTGGGAAGATGCCCAGCCAGAGGGAAAAAGCGAGGCCCTCCAGGTCCTCGAACGCGCTGTTGCAGCCGCGTACGAGCGCGAGCAAGCCATGGCCGAGCGCGTGCGCCAGTTAGAAACATCCAACGCCCAGTTGCGGCAGGCCCTTAGGACCCTCCAAAGCCAGAGCCGCGTCCTGAGTGCGCGGCTAGATTCTTTGCCACGTCGCGTGAAGCCGCGCGTTGCCGCTAGCACCAGCACCCCCGCTACACGATCCGATGCGACGGCTGCCATCGGCAAAAGAGAGGCGTTCAATATGTATCAAGGGGCGCTTGCCTACTATCGCCAAGAGCAATACGACCGCGCCTTGGTCGAGTTTGACCGCTTGCTGCAGGAAGCCCCTATGAGCGAGTGGTCCGACAACGCTCAGTACTGGAAGGGAGAGTGCTATTACGGGCTGCGCAAATACCAGCAGGCGCTCATCGAATTCACCAAGGTGTTTGCCTTCAGCAATACGGGTAAGGCCGACGACGCCCAAATAAAAATAGCCAACTGCCACATCAAGTTGGACGAACGCGACCGGGCGCTTGCGGCCTTGCGCAAGCTGATTGACGAATATCCAGATAGTGAATACGTGCCCATTGTCCGCGACAAGATAAAGCAGCTCGGTGGTTGATGAGAACGATCTTACTCCGAGCCTGTTATCGCCTTTTGGCCGCGCTGATGCTCTGTGCCACCGCGTCGGTCGCCGTTCCTTTTCCCACCAATATGGACTTGTTGGTCGAGACCGTGGCGAGTGCGGTCGATGAGAGTCTGGCGCGCATTGAGATGCCGGACGCCGCGGCGACGGCCCCCTTGTTGGTCGTGGCACAGAGCAGGCACGATGCCAATTGGATGGTCGAGCACCTGCTGGCCAATCGGCTATTGACGCGCGGCTTTAGCGTGACTTTGGATTCGACGGCAGTCCAACCGGCGAGTATGCGCCTGTCCTACCGGGTGCTCGACCTCGGCGTCTCCGCGCATTCGGGATTGCGCGGCAGCAAAGTCAGCCGTCAGGGCCGGGTAACGCTCGCCCTGCGCTTGAGCGATGAGCGCGACGATGTGGTCCACTGGCAGGATGAAATCACCCGCACGCAGCGCGATCAGATCCCCAAAAAGCAGCTAGAAATGCTCCAGCACGACCAATTCGAATTCGCCAAGACCGAGTTAGAGGAACAAACGTGGAGCAAATTTGTCGAACCTGTGATCGTATCCACCGTGCTCGGTGGGCTTATCTATTTGTTCTTTTCTAATCGCTAGGCTATGAAATACCTCGCTTTCCCGCTCGTCTTGTTCATCGCCGCTTGTGCCAGCACGCCGCCCGAGAAACTCCAAGGCGCGGATTACTACTTTGAAGAAGGCCAAAAGGCCATGGAGAAAGACCGCTGCCTAGAGGCCTCCGAGCACTTCAAGCGCTTAGTTAGTAACTTTCCTGGCTCGCATCGGGTCGCCGAGGCGCAGTTCCTCCTCGCCGAAGCGCACTTTTGCAATCGCGATTGGGTCAACGCAGCCTTTGAGTATCAGCGCATCGTCGATATTTATCCGTCTAGCGAATGGGCGGTCGAGGCACAGTTCAAGGTAGGCGAGTCGTACTACAAGCAATTGCGCCGCCCGGAGCTGGATCAGAAGGAGACCTTTGAGGCCCTGACGGCCTTCCGCAACTTTATCGAGGACCATTCCGACTCGCCCTTAGTTGAACAGGCGCTCCAGCGCATCGTCGAGTGCCGGAGTCGCTTGGCCCAAAAGCAGTACCTAAGTGGCCGCTTGTACCACAAACAGGGCCATCTCGACGCGGCCAAAATGATCTACGAGGACGTGTTGCGCGAGTACCCGGACGTCGGCGAGTGGTATTACACCACTCTCTTCCGCATGGGCGAAATCGCCCGCACCCAGGGCGATGTGGACCTGGCGGTGCGCTATTGGAAGGAAGTGCTGCAAGACAGCGGCAACCCGGAGTTGGTGGAGGACGTGCAAAAGCACCTGTCCGGGCTGAGCCAATCGCCGGGCTAAACATGCGGCGCATCGGCGTCATCGGCGGCACCTTTGACCCCATTCATCACGGCCATCTGCTCTTGGCCCGCTTCGCCTTAGAGCAAATCCCCCTCGACGAAGTGCTCTTCATTCCGGCTGCCGATCCGCCGCTCAAGCAGGGCGCGTACGCGCCGGCTGAGGAGCGCTGGGCCATGGTCGAACTGGCCGTGGCTGGCTGCGCCGACTTTGCGGCCTCGCGCTTGGAGCTAGACCGCCCGGGCAAGTCCTATACCGTTGAAACCCTGCGCCTGCTGCACCAGCGTTATCCCCATGCCGCGCTATCTTTTATTATCGGCGCGGACAACATCGGCCAGCTAGACGAGTGGCACGATCTTGAAGGCATTTTTGCCCAGTGTACGGTGGTGGTGGGAGCGCGTCCTGGCGAGGTGGTGGGCGACCCGAAGCTACTGGCGCGCCTGCGCTTCATAGATACTCCGCTCATCGAGCTGTCCTCGACCGAGATTAGGACGCGCCGGGCCGCTGGCCTGTCCATCCGCTTCATGGTGCCCGAAGCGGTCGAGGCCCACATACTTGCGAAAGGATTGTACGCCACTCCGTGTTCATGACGCATTTAGAATGTTCCCGTACGGGCGCACATTACGACGCCGACGTGTTGCAGAACCTGTCGGAGGTCGGTGCGCCCCTCCTCGCCCGCTACGACCTCGACCGGGCTAGACGCGAGCTGGACCGCGCCGCGCTCAGCACCCGCTCGCCGACGATGTGGCGCTACCGGGAAGTCATGCCCATCCGCACGCCCGAGGAAATTGTCTCCCTCGGTGAGGGTTTCACCCCGTTGCTCCGCCCGGAGCGCTTGGAGCGCTGGATGGGCTTTTCCCAGCTCTACATCAAAGACGAATCGCCCAATCCCACCGGCTCCTTCAAGGCGCGCGGCCTCTCGGCTGCCGTCACTTGTGCCCGCGCGCGCGGCGCAAAAAAGCTGGCCATCCCCACGGCGGGCAATGCCGGTGGCGCGATGGCGGCTTATGCGGCTGCCTGTGGTCTGCCGGCGATTGTCTTTATGCCCCGCGATACGCCGCAGGCCTTTGTCGCCGAGTGTCGGTCCTGCGGCGCTGAGGTCGAACTGGTTGACGGACTGATCAGCGATTGCGGCCGCATCATCGGCGAGCGCAAGGAAGCCGAGGGGTGGTTCGAGGTATCGACCCTGAAGGAGCCGTACCGCATCGAGGGCAAGAAGACCTTGGGCTACGAGCTGGCCGAGCAGCTAGATTGGTCCCTGCCCGACGTGGTGATATATCCCACGGGTGGGGGCACGGGGCTGATCGGGATGTGGAAGGCATTCGCCGAACTGGAGCAACTCGGCTGGATTGGCGAGCACCGGCCGCGGATGATCTCGGTGCAGGCCGAGGGCTGTGCGCCGATTGTCCGGGCCTTTGCCCGCGGTGATGAAGCCGCCCAGGCGTGGGAAGGTGCTCACACGGTAGCTTCTGGTCTGCGCGTCCCCAGTGCGGTCGGCGACTTTCTGATGTTGCAGGCGTTGCGAGAAAGCGGCGGCACAGCCATTGCCGTCAGCGACGAGGAATTGATCGCGCATTCGCACAGTATGGCGGCGCACGCGGGCATTTTCCCTGCACCCGAAGGCGGGGCAACGCTAGCGGCCCTAATCAAGCTCAAGGAGCAGGGGCTAGTGGCCCCGGACGAGCGCGTGGTGCTCTTCAATACGGGGTCGGGTTACAAGTACTTGGAAGCTCTGTCCGAGGGGCTCGCGCCTTGACGAGAATGGGGGCGGCGTCTATTTTATGACACTGCTTTGCACCCATAGCTCAATTGGATAGAGCACCTGACTACGGATCAGAAGGTTCGGGGTTCGAGTCCCTGTGGGTGCGCCATTAAAAACAACGGGTTACGTCAAAAGACGTAGCCCGTTTTGCTTTGTGGGAAAGTCGTGTCAGCACTATGTCAGCAGAAAGTAGAAGGAACCCAATGATATGGATGCTGTTCAAATTGCTGTCGCTATTCGGTCGTGAGCCTCTTTGAAGCCTAATCGGCTGCTCAACGCTGGCTTTTGGCTTGTGCTGAGGCGTGGGCTGGTTGGTGTGTTTTTCTCCGCCTGTCGCTATGTCACCCGCCTTATCACCGACCCGGCCTCCAAAATTGGGCGGTAGCCCAGAAGCCCTTTCTGTCGATAGTTTTCAAGATCGCGTCCCGACCAAAGACAGGCTTACTGCTGCGCTAAATGCTCCGTTGACAACGCCTTTATCTCCCTCGTATGTTTTCTTACATAACCTGAAGCATAGCCGCTCTCGTCGCCCGTCGGAGGCCCAAGATGTCGTCTGTAGATATAAAGATTGAATGCCCTGCCAACATTCTGAATGCGCTAAAAGAAACCCCTGATGAATTTGCACAGGAAGCACGAATACTTTTGGCTGCAAAGCTTTATGAAATTGGTCGCTTATCCTCAGGGCGAGCTGCAGAACTCGCCGGCCTAGGCAGAGTGGCTTTTTTTGATATTTTGAAGTCGTACAAAGTTCCTGTTGCGAATTTAACCCGCGAAGAGTTGAAGAAGGACTTCGAGAGTGCCAGAAAGATGCGTGGTTGATACATCTGTACTACAGTATCTTTTTCGCATCGGCCAATTGGATATTCTCCAGACACTCTTTGATGAAGTTCTATCGCTTTAATAAAAAAAGGCCTTTATGGCCCTAATTGACATTGGCACCACCCGCCAACTCTTCATTGACGACTACCTGATCGAAAGCCTCCTGCACGCCCGACGGGTGCTAAATCCGGCGCGAAAGTCGTCCCACAACCCCATCTTGCCCGTCGATCAGCCTTGGGAGGGCACGTACAATCAGGTGAACTACGTCTATTACGACGAAGCCCAACACCACTTCAAGATGTGGTACACCACGTGCCGCTACGTCACCCGCTTTATCACCGACCCAGCCTCCAAAAGCTACAACTGCGTCAAGCCTCTGCTAGCCGAGGGTAGTATGCGCCCGTGTCTGGCCACGTCGCAAGACGGCATCCATTGGGAGAAGCCCGCGCTCGGCTTGGTGGAGTTTGCCGGATCGCGCGCCAACAACCTCCTCCCGTCTGCGGACGCGGTCAAATACATCTTCCGCGACCCGCACGACCAAGACCCGGCCCGGCGTTTCAAGGGGCTGGTGCGCTACGGCGACAGCGATCCCGCTCGCGTGCACCAAGTCGAAGAAGCATCAGATATTTACTATACGAAAGCGCCCCACTGGATCGACGATCTCGAAAGGCGAGGAGTCGCGAGCACCACTATATGGGACCTCTACTATTCGCCCGACGGCATCACTTGGACGCCCTGCTCGCACAACCCCGTCATCGCGAGCCCACCGCGAGCGCCGCTGCTGGCTGGGCCGACTCGCTTTATGTGGGATCCCATCCGCGCAACGTATGCCGCCTATACCGAGCCAAGCCAGCACTCGCGCAGTACCGATATGGAGCGCCATGGCCGCACTGTCGGCCGAGCTGAGAGTGCCGACATGATCCACTGGGACCTGCCCGAGACCGTCATCGTCCCCGATGACCACGACCCGCCCGACGCGCAGTTTTACTTCGCCACCTTTAGCGCATACCAAGGCAACTACCTCGGCCTGCTCGACGTGTATCGGCTGAATTCCGGCGCGATCTACCCGACCCTAGTCTTCAGCCGCGACGGCATCCACTACCAGCGCGATTTCCGCGCACCGGTTATCGAGCTAGGGGCCGCAGACGCTTTTGACGCCAAGGAAATCTACCCGCTCTCTCCCATCGTCCACGGGGACCGAGTGTTGCTGTACTATTATGGCTGTAGTTCCGGGCACGACATGGGGCCGATCTACGATGAGCCGCAAGGCGGAGAGGAGATGCGCGCTGCGATCGGCCTAGCCATCCTGCCCATTGACCGCTTCGTCTCCATCGACGGGGGCAAACAGCCTCCGGGCGAGCTGACCACCCGCAGCTTTACCTTTGCCGGCAAGCAGCTACATCTCAACGTATCCGGCCGGGTCCACGAAATGGCGGTGAAGGTGCAGATCCTCGGACCGACTAGCCACATCATCCCCGGCCATACCTATGAGGACGCGGACCCGATTACCACAGATGGGCTAGATCACATTGCGACTTGGAACGGCAGCGCGGACCTGAGTCATCTGGAAGGCAAGGCGATCAAACTGCGCATCTTGCTCGAAAAGGCTCGGCTCTATTCCTTTTGGTACAACTAGTGGGCTGGGCCGCGTTACCCGGCGCTCAGAATCCACAGAAAAGGAGCTATCTATGGCGAATATACCTGTTGGATTAATTGGCTGCGGCGGCCGTGGTCGCGGCCACGTGCGCGCCCTGCACGCGCTGGAAGATGTCGAGTTGGTCGCTGTCTGCGATCCTGTTGCGGCAAACCGCGAACAGGTGGGCGACGAGTGGAGCGTCGAACGCCGCTACGCGGACGTAAAGGCCATGCTCGACGCCGAGGAATTGGCCGCGGCGATTGTCGCGACTCCGGCTCATCTCAACGCCGAGGCGGCCCTGCCGTGCTTGGAGCGAGGCATCGACACCCTGCTGGAGAAGCCTCCGGGTATGAGTTTGGACCAGACTCGCGCTCTCAAAGAGGCCGCTGAGGCCAGTGGTGCCCGTGGCATGGTCGGCTGGAATCGCCGCTTTGATCCGTTGGTCTTGCAGGTGCGCGAGGAGATTGAGTCTCGCGGCCCGATCTATCAGCTAGTCGGCGAGTTCCACAAGAGCATGAGCGGTTTTATCGCTGGTGGCCGCTTTCCCGAAATCGTCATGGACAACATGCTGCTCGAAAGCCCGATCCACGCAATCGATCTGGTGCGCCACCTAGGTGGATCCCCGGTCGCCGAAGTCCACAGCTTTGTCCGGCGCGCATCCGCCTACAAGGACGTCCACGCTGCCTTGGTCGTCTTTGAGAACGACTGCGTCGCCCAGATCTGCGCCAACTACACCACCGACGCCCGCCTAGAGCGCTACGAAATCCACGGCCGCGACATCTCGGCCTATATAGAGGGGATTTCTACCTGCGAGTTGGTCTGCGACGGGGAGCACAAGCACTTGCAAAAGGAGGGTACGGACAGCACCCTAGCACAGGCCACCCACTTCTTCGACTGCATTAAGGCCGGTCGTCCCATCGGCCCACCGGCTGCGGACTTGGACGAGGCCATGGCTACTATGGAACTCGCTACGGCTATTTTGGCGGGCCTGCGAGACGACTCTTAATCGCTCCCCAGGATACCTCTGTTATGGCTGTAGCCAACCGCACGGCCTCAACGGTGAAACTACAGGCGATGTCGTAGAAGAGCTGGTCGCCACTGATGCGGACGTGGGTCCACACGGCTGGCAACCCGATGATCCCGGCCTCGTCGGCCGCGGTTGGCCAGTGGACCACGCCCGATCCCGCCCGCGACCACAACCCGCTGTGCCCGACGCCGCCCAACTCCAGCTCATAGGTCCCATCCGCCCGGAAGATCACGTGCCCGGCCAGCGTCCCATCGGCAAAATTGACGATGCCCCATTGTCCCAACAGTTCGTCGCCTAGTTCCTGTGCTGGTCCTAGGGCGAGAGCCGGTTCGGCTCCCCAATACAGGCTGTCGCCTACCACTTGGAAGGGCACGGTTTCGCTTTGCTCGGCCAGTATCCCGCTGATGTCTGCGGCGTAGCGCAGGGTCACAACGCCGTCCGCAACCTCGTACCGACCCCGGTCTTCCGCCACCGGCCGCTCTGGATCGTCCCGGAGTGCGACGCGGCGGAAGCGCCCATCGCTATTGAATTCGACGTACAGATGCTCTATGGATGATCCCCACTCGGCCCGACAGCCCTCCCAAGCACCTACTACGCTCGACTGTGCCCAAGCGGTACCGTTGAAGAGTAACAAGGCGATGCAAACTGTTGTGCGCATGGTAAAATCTACCTCCGTTCCGCGTTGGTTGCCGACGATTGACGCCATGTCCTAATTAGTGATCTAAAAGGAGATTTTCGATGTCGTTCGAAGGTAAAGTAGCTCTCATCACCGGTGGCGCGCGCGGCTTGGGCCGCGCTTACGTCCTCCATCTGGCCCGCTTGGGCGCGGACATTGTCATCGCCGACATAGACCTGCAGGCCGCGCGCGAATACGGCGAAGAACTCACGGCCGAGACCGTGGAAGCCGAAGTCGTCCAGCTCGGTCGCCGCGCCGTGGGCGTTGCCGTGGATGTTACCGACCGCCCAGCCGTAGATGCCTTGGTCGCCGAGGCCCTTGATAACTTTGGCCGCATCGACATACTCGTCAACAACGCCGGCGGCAATTTGCGCTCGCACGAGGAACAAGCCGCCTCCTTGGCTACGGAAGACCACTACCGCTACATAATGGACATCAACCTCACCGCCACCATCCACTGCTGCCAAGCGGTCAGTGCGGCGATGAAGAAAGCCCAGTCCGGCAAAATCATCAATGTGGCCTCGCAAGCGGGCTTGTGGAGCGGGCGCGACGGCGGCGGGATGCCCTACAAGGTGGCCAAGGCCGGCATCGTCCACTACACGCGGGTGCTCGCCGCCGAGCTAGGCCCTTATGGCATCCACGTCAACTGCATTGCCCCAGGCCTAATTTTGTCGTCCCGCGCCGTGGCCCAAGGCCGCAACAGCGAGGAATCGCGCCGGCACTTAGAGCCGCAGATTCCCCTTCGACGTTTGGGCACGCCCGAGGATTGCGCTCGGGTGGTGGAGTTTCTGGCGTCCGATCTCTCGGATTACGTCACCGGCCAGTGCATTCCCGTGTGCGGGGGCTTTGTGGCGTTTTGATAGCTCTCACTCCTCGGGCCGCCTGATGCGCGCTACGAGTCTCATCAGGGCGAGCCGCTCAAAATCGCGTGGATCGTCGGTGCGAATTAGAAAATCTCCCTCTACGCGGCGCGTTTCCCCGGCGCTGAGGATTACCGGTTGCCCAAATGGTATAAACGCGTCGATTAGAAATTCCTCTTGGTCGAAAAACCGCAAGTCGTAGCGCACCCATACGGTTTCTTCCCCGACATTGCGAAATACGGCTGCAAAGATTCCCCCGAATTCCGCTATTGACCCGAGTCCCGGCTGCGGCAAAAACGGCAACCAAGTCAAGCTGTCGATCGACACGCTGCCCTCCAGCCCCTCGTCCTCGACAAACTCCACCTCGCTGCGCAGCACGTCCACCGCGCCACTTGGTCCGTCCTGTGCGGCAAAGCACCCGACCAGCAACAGTACTAGGGCGATTCCGATGCTCATGGCTTGGTCCCAATTCTCGGTTTGCGTCTGTATTTCTTCGTGGTGTTCTTTAGAAACTGATTATGTACGGACTTCTTAGGTATGGGATGCTTCGCTTCGCTCAGCATGACAAAGAAAATGCGTAACTTCATAACAATGCTATGAAAAAACCCCAGTTAATCCAGTGCCTAACGCTAATCCTGATCGCCGTAGCTGCCCGCGCCGACGATCCTGAACCCCGCTACCAAATGCCCCCCATCGAAGTCACGGCGACGCGCGCGCCCCGCGAGGGATTTGACCTGCCGCTCGCCACGGCCGTGGTCGCGGATGTCGGGCGCGCCCGACCCGGCCTCTCGCTGGCCGAGTCGCTGCGTCCGGTGCCTGGGCTGTTTATCGCCAACCGCCACAACCTCTCCCAAGGCGACCGGCTCAGTGTGCGCGGCTTAGGGGCGCGCGCGGCCTTTGGCGTTCGCGGGATCAAGGTCTTGCTCGACGGTATCCCCCTGACTATGCCCGACGGCCAGAGCCAGCTCAACAACCTCGACTTGGGGTCAACCGGTCGCATTGAGGTGTTGCGCGGCCCCAGCTCTTCGCTGTACGGCAATGCGGGCGGCGGCGTACTCGCAGCCCACACCCAAGCTCCGGCCGAGGCGACTGGGCGCGTGGAGCCGCGCTTGATCGCCGGCAGCAACGGCCTGTTCCGCGCGCAGACGAGCCTTGCGGGACGATCCGCTAACACCCACGCGTTCGCCAGTTTGTACGACCTGCGCAGCGAGGGCTACCGCGATCACGCCGATGCCCGCGCCCGCGGCCTCAACGCACTCGTCGGCCATGCCCTCACTCCTAATACTGAGCTGACGCTTCTGCTGCATTTGTACGATGCTCCTTACTTGTTCAATCCGAGTTCACTCGCTGCGGATGCTGCCCGAGATGCTCCACGCAGCGCGCGTGGATTTGTGGTAGGGCAGGGGGCATCCAAGCAGGTGCGTCAGGGCCAAGGCGGCATTCGTCTCGAATATCGCCCGCCGCACTCACAGCACCATCGCGCGTCGAGCCTCGTGCTGTACGGCGTTGGCCGCGCGCTCAAAAATCCCATTCCAGGTCGCATTATCGAGCTTGACCGCCGCGCTGGTGGCTTGCGCACTGAGCACCAATTTGCCTGGACCAGTATGCGCCTCGTGACCGGCCTCGACTTGGACTTCCAGCGCGATGACCGCCGCGAGTTTGCCAACGAGGGCTTGCCTGAGGGCGAGCGCGTGGACGATGAGCGCGTCTTCGATCTCGTGCAATACGGCGATAGCCAAGTGGATCAGGAGGAACAGGTGCGGAGCTTCGGTCCCTTTGTCTCCTTGGAACAGGACTTGGGTGATGCACTGACCGCGACCGTAGGAGGCCGCTACGACCGCTACCGATTTGCCGTTGATGACCAGTCGCGCGACATGGATCAGTTCAGTCCGATGGTCGGCGTGGTGTACCGCCTTGATCCCTTCTCGCGCTGGTACGCCCATGTTGCCACGGCTTTCCAGACGCCCACCACCTCTGAGTTGGGCAACCGGCCTAGCGGCGAGGGTGGCTTCAACCCGGATCTAGGCCCTGAGCGCGTCCTTGGGTTGGAGACGGGATTGCGCCGCCACGTGCGCCGGGCGCGCATGGATCTGGAGGTAGCCTTGTACCAACTCCAGATCACCGACGCGCTGATTCCCTTTCAGGTCGAGAGTGAAGACAGTGAGGAGATTTACTTCCGCAACGCGGGCCAAGCGCGCAATCGCGGGCTGGAACTGTCGCTTTCGGCAGTGCCGCATTCTGGGTTGCGGGCCGATCTCGCGTACACTTTTAGCGACTATGTTTTTGAAGACTACGAGGTTGAGACTGACGGTGAACTTGTTCAGCTTGCTGGCAACGAGGTGCCGGGCGTGCCGCGCCATCGGCTCTTCGCCGCGCTGAGCTACGACAGTCCGCAGGGCCTGTTTGTGGAGGTCGAATCAGAGCGGGTCGGTCGCTATTGGGCCAACGATTTCAACGGCCCTCCGCCCGGAAGTGACGCCGCGTCCGACGAGTTTTTCAACTGCGCGTACCTGCGGGTCGATCTGCGCTTGGGGATTGACTATCGCGCAGCGAGGCCGTTTGTCGCGGTCGATAACCTGTTTGATGCCCAATACAACGGCTCAGTGGTTCCCAACGCCTTTGGAGGGCGCTTTTTCGAACCCGCTGCGGGCCGCACTTGGCGATTGGGGCTTAGCGCTGCGGTTGGTCGCTAACTGTACTCGCCGTCTTGCGCAATCGGCACACGAAAAATCCCTCCATCCCCCTCAGCGGCAAAATCCGCTTAGCCCGCTGCACTTGGGCATCAAACGCCTTCTTTCCCCGCCACTGGCTCAGGCCCGGTGCCACATTGTCAAAAGGCAGCGCGATGTCCTCGACGGTTAGGGCACCGGCGAACTGCCTCAGCACTCGGTTGATGATGGCCTCGTTTTCTTCGGGCGCGAAGGTGCAGGTCGAATAGACTAGCACTCCGCCCGGCTTGAGGCATTGCACGGCTGAGTAGCAGAGTCTCCGCTGTTTGCGGCTGGCCTCGGCGATCTTCTTCTCACTCCAGTAGGCATAGGTTTTGGGCGCATCGGCGCGGAATCGCCCTTCGGACGAGCACGGCGCGTCGAGGAGCACGCGGTCGAAGCGCTCTGCATGGCGACGCCAGAAGCGGGTGCCGTCGGCGAGATGGGTTTGCACGTTCTCGGCTCCGTGCCGCGCCAGGTTATCCCGCAGGCGAAAGAAGCGGCCGCGCACGGACTCCACAGCCCAGAGGCGCCCTTGATTGCCCATTAGTTCGGCGAGCTGCAAGGTCTTGCTGCCTGGGGCGGCCCCGAGGTCGAGAATGCACTCCTCGCTTTGCGGTGCCAGGAGGATCGGCGGCACCATGCTGGAGGGGTTTTGGATGTAGAGCCGACCTTCGCGGTAGGCTGCGCACTCGGTGAGGGCGCGGCGTTGGGTAGCCGGGACGACAAAGGCGTCGGTTTTCCAGGAAAGCGGCGTCAGCGCAAAGCCCTCCGCCGTTAGCTCGGCCACGAGCGCGTCAGGCGTGCCCTTGAGTGCGTTGGCGCGGAAGGCCGTAGGCTGCTCGGCGGCTAAGCTCTGCCAGCAGGCAGCAAAGTGCTCGGCTGGGAGGATGGCCTGTAAGCGGTCGCGAAAGGCTTCCGGTAGAGGCACGGTAGCTACCTCGGGGGCATCTTGTCGCCGATCGGCACGGGGTGATTGATCCAGTAGCCGCTCGGGTCGGTGCCGCGGCAGATATAGCCGTGGGCGCGCTTCTCCTCACGGGTGCGCACCTCGGGCGGCATGTAGCGCAGCGTCAGGCCGCAGCGGCGGCGCGTGGAGCGGTTGGGGGCCGAGCCGTGCAACAGTAGGTCGGTGTGCAGGGACATCTGGCCGGCGCGCATGGTAAAGGCCACTGGCTCGCCACCCCATTGGAGCGGATCGTGCACGCTCTGCCCCAAGACGTTTTGCTCATCGGCGGTGCTGTGCTCAAAGGGAATCTGGCCGTGCAAATGCGAGCCGGGGACCACGGTCATCGGCCCGTTTTCTTCATCCACATCGTCGATGGCCAGCCAAGCAGTCACCACCTTGCTCGGGGTCAGCGGCCAGTACGAGGCGTCTTGGTGCCAAACGACTTGTTTTTGGTCGCCCGGCTCCTTGCAAAAGTAGTGGGTCATAACGCTGACGAGGTCGGGGCTGAGGAGGTCTTCGACGTAATCGAGAATGCGCGGCTCGTGCAACAAGTCGTAGATGCCCCGGCAGTGGCGGTGCCAGCCGTTGATTGAATAGCTGTTGTGCCCGTTGGCCTGGGCCTCGGCCATGAGATTGTCGAAATAGCGGCGATTGGCTGCGGCTTCCTCGGGCGTGAATACGTCCAAGGGGCAGATGTAGCCTTGTTCGTTGAACTGGCGGATCTGGGCGTGGGTGAGTTTTTGTGGGTTGTCGTTGGTTGCGCTGAAAAATTTGAGCTCGCGCTCCATGTCGGGGAGGGCGTCGGTGATGGGCATGGCGTTCTCCTGTTGAGTTTTGGCGAGGCGGTGAAAGCTCTATTTTACAACGCGCAAATTTTACGCAAACGAACAAGGAGCACAAAATGACTCAGTACAAAGTCGGTGTGATCGGCTGCGGCAATCGCGGTCGCCGCCACGCCGAGGGCTACCAAGCCTCCGCCCAAGTCGCAATCGCAGCCTGTGCCGATCCAGTGGAAGCGTCCCGCGCGTCCTTTGTCGAGGACTTTGCCGTGGCATCTTCGTACGAAGATTACCGCGCCATGTTAGCAAGCGAAGCCCTCGATGTAGTGAGCATCTGCACGTGGACCGGCCTGCACCGCGAAATGGTCGAGGTCGCGGCCGCAGCCGGCGTCAAAGCCATCCACTGCGAAAAGCCCATGGCCAGCACGTGGGGCGATGCCAAGGCGCTGGCGCGGGCCTGTGATGACCGTGGCGTGCTCCTCACCTTCTGCCATCAACGCCGCTTTGGTGCTGTGTTTGTCAAGGCCAAGCAATTGCTCGACGCAGGAGCCATAGGCACACTCCAGCGGCTCGAGGGCGCGTGCTCCAACTTGTTTGATTGGGGCACGCACTGGTTTGACATGTTCTTCTTTTACAACGACGAAGTGCCCGCCGAATGGGTCATGGGCCAGATTGCCGTCGAATCCGAGAGCTCGGTGTTTGGCGTGCCTCTAGACACCAGCGGCCTGTCGTGGATCCGCTGGCAAAATGGCGTCGAGGGCCTACTCTGCACGGGGGCCGCGCACGTGCAAGGTCCGCGTAATCGCCTCATCGGCAGCGAGGGCATCATCGAAGTCGGCGGTGCGGAGCGCGCACCGTTGCGGCTGTTGCGCGCGGGTGCGGCGTGGCAGGACTTTGCAGATGAAGAGATCGCCGATGTCGTGCCGCCGGGCGACGACACCGTGCTGTCGGTGCTCGATCTGATCGACTGTCTCGAAAGCGGTGCGGAGCCGCGCCTGTCGGCGCGCAAGGCCCTGCAAGCGACCGAACTGATTTTTGCCACCTATGAGTCGAGCCGCCGCCGCGGCCGGGTGCTGCTTCCCCTCGACGCGGAGGACTCGGCCCTGATTACCATGCTGGAAGAGGGACAGGTCGGGCCGGGTTAGTCGGTCCCGTGCCGAATGGCCGAGGCTGCAAAGCGGATCTGAAAGCGAAAGACGCGCTTTTGCCGGCAGATGATTTCGTGCGTTTGGGGATCGATGCGGTGGGGGACCTCGATGTGGTTGACATCGACGAGGGCCTGATAGCCGCGCTCGGAAAAGATGTCGATCAACATGGCCAAGGCCAAAGGATTTTCAAAGAGTTCGTCCTCGGAGTTGACCAGCGTCATGCCGGTAATGGCATAGCGGGTGACAATGGGCATGAACTTGGAGTTGACTTTGTCGATGACCTGCTGGAACAGTTCGGGATGATCCTCGTTGTAGATCTCTAGCCGCTTGACCAGCTCTTGGCGGGCGTAGAGCACGAGGCGGCTGGCCGGCGTGATGGTGCGGACGCGGTCGAAGGTTTTGTGCGAAAGCTCTAGCGAACTCTGGTAGGAAAACTCCTCCTCAATCTCCTGTTGCACCTTGGCGAGCGGCTGGCTGGCGTCGATGAAGCGAAAGTGGAAAATGGCGCGCAGCGAGCGCAGCGCCTCAAAGGTCGTCTCCTTGAAAACTTGGTAGCGCTTGCGCGCAGCCTCTGGGTCGAGGTCGGTGGCGCGGATCTCGGCGAGCTGGCCGACGCCTAACTCCGTAGTCTTGCGGTTGTGCTCCTGGGCCTCTCGGCCGCGGTGGAGTTGGCGCTCGACGCTGACTTCTTCATCGACAAAGAGCAACACGGTGCGGAAGAGGGGGCGCGGGAAGTCGTGATTGCGGAATTCCTCGCGCAATTCGGTCATCTTGTCGTAGAACAGCCTGAGGCACTCGACCTGCACTTGGGTACGCGGGAAGCCATCGACGATCACGCCGCGCTCGTAGATTGGGTCGAGTAGCTTGTGTAAGAGTAGATACGTGACCTCTTCGTCGCCGACTAAGCCGCCGGCGTCCTTGATCTGTTGGGCGCGGGGACTGTCGAGCAAGTCGCTGATCACGATGGCCGCGGCCGTAATGCCCCGCGCCTCGAGGATGAAGGGGGTATTGGTGCCCTTGCCAGCGCCGGGCGCGCCGCCGAGCCAGATGATTTCCCCGGGGAAGCAGAGCTTGGCGCGACCGAATTCTTGCTCTAGATCGCTCCAGACGCGGTCGAAGATCAGGCTGGCGTCCTTGATCTCGAGGTCGATGTGTTTGGATTTGGATTTCGCCATGCGCTTTTGTGGCCGGCTGCTATAGGCTGCGGAACGGTTCCTTATTGACCAACTCTTCTACGACCTGTCCGCCGAGCAAGTGCTCTTGGATGATGCGCTCTAGCTTTTCGACGGTCATGGAGTGGTACCAGACGCCCTCGGGATACACCACGACCGTCGGCCCGGATTCGCAGACGCGCAGGCAATCGGCCTTGGTGCGGTGAATGCCGCCCTTGCCCGGATGGCCATAGCCCAATTCGGACAACCGCTTTTTCAGGTATTCCCAGCAGTCGGCCCCGGTGCCGTCGCTGTGGCACTTGGGCTTGGTGGGCGTGGCGCAGAGAAAGATGTGACGCTCTACCGGAGTGTAGGTCGGATCCGTGGTGTGCTCGCTCATGTTAGACCTGCCAGGGTTGGTCGAGGGGGCGATGGGTGAAGGGGCGCTGCTGCTGGCCGTCGTACATATCGACGATGTGGCCGTCCCCTTGGAGAATGTACTTGTAGATGACGAGGCCCTCTAGGCCTACCGGGCCGCGGCTGTGCAGGCGGTTGGTGCTGATGCCGACCTCAGCCCCTAGCCCGTATTTGAAGCCATCGGCAAAGCGCGTCGAAGCATTGTGGATCACCGAGGCCGAATCCACCTCGCGCAAAAAGGTGTGCGCAGCCTCTGGGTCCTCGGTTACGATCGCGTCGGTGTGGTGGCTGCCGTACGCGTTGATGTGGTCGATGGCCTCGGCCGTGCTATCGACGACTTTTACTGCTAACATCAAGTCCAAGTATTCGGTGGACCAGTCGGATTCAGTGGCTGGTTTGACTTGCCCGTTGGCGTTGGCGAGGGCGAGGGCGCGCTCGTCGCCGCGCAACTCCACGTCCCTGTCGAGCAGCGCCGGCACGGCCTGTTGCAAAAAGGCCGGGGCAATGCCACTGTGGACGAGCAGGGTCTCGGCTGCGTTGCACACGGCCACGTACTGAGTCTTGGCATCGACGGCGATTTGCACGGCCTTGTCCAGATCCGCGCTGGCATCGACGTACACGTGGCAGACCCCGTCGGCGTGGCCCATGACCGGAATCTTGGTATTGTGCATGATGTATTGCACAAACTCGTTGCTGCCGCGCGGGATGATGAGGTCGATCAGGTCTTCTTCGCCGAGGAGGGCGCGGACTTCCTCGCGGCCGGGCAGGAGTGTCATCCACCCCTCTGGCAGGATACCTTGCGTGGCTTGGCACATTATCTCGGCGAGGGCCTGATTGGTCACGGTGGCCTCGCGTCCTCCCTTGAGCAGGGCGGCATTGCCGGATTTGAGGCACAGGGAGGCGATCTGTACCAAGGCGTCGGGCCGGGATTCAAAGATCACGCCGATCACGCCGATGGGCACGGTCACGCGATAGAGGTGGAGCTGGTCGTCTAGCTCGGTCGCGCTCTGGGTCTGGCCGAGGGGATCGGGCTGGGCGCAGACGTCGCGCACCATCTCCACTGTGCTGGCGAATTTGTGTCCGCTCAGATCGAGCCGCTTGAGCAAGGGCGAGGCCAGCCCATCTTGCTCGCCGGCTTTTAGGTCTTCAGCGTTGGCTGCCAAGATGCGCTCGCGATTTGCTTCGAGGGCCGCGGCAATGGCTTCGAGGGCTTGGTTGCGCACCTCCTCGGACGTTGCGGCGAGCACGCGTGACGCTGCGCGGGCCGCTAGGGCTTGTTGGCGCACTTGATCGGACATGTCTAACTCTCCTCGGTCGCGTGCTCTGTGGCCGCGCCCATGATGGACTGCAAGCTCTGGCTCAGCCGCTGTGGATCCTCGACCGTGCCCTCGCCCAGTAAGACGAAATCAACTAGAAAATGCGCCCAGCTTTCCAATTGCTCGGAGTCGCGGTCGCGCTTGAGCACGGCGGCCATGTTGCGGATGATGGGGTGTTGGCGATTGATTTCTAGCGTGCGCAGCGAGCCCTTGAACTCTTGGTCGGTCATTTGCATCAGCCGCTCCATGTTGCGGCTCAAGCCGCCTTGACTGGCGACCAGCAGGCAAGGGCTGTCGGTCAGCCGCTTGGACTCGACCACGTCTTCGACTCGGCCGGCGAGCTTCTGCTTGAGAAAGGAAATCAGTTCGATGGTCTCGGCCTTCTGCTCATCGACGCCCTCCAACTCGACTGCGTCTTCTTCTAAGTCCAGTTCGGCCGCATCCACGCCAGCGAATTCTTTGTCGGCGAACTTTTGCAGCCCTTGGACGACCCATTCATCGACCGGCTGGTCGAAGTAGAGCACCTCTAGGCCGCGTTTGCGGAAGGTTTCCAGCAGGGGGCTTTGGGCAATGGCTTCTTTGCTCTCGCCGGCGAGGTAGTAGATTTTGTCCTGCTCGCTCTGCATCCGATCGACGTAGGTCTGCAGCGAGATGTAGGGCGTGTCGTCATCGGCTAGCGAGGAGCGGTAGCGCAGGAGCTTGGCGAGCTGGGCTTGGTGCGCGGCATCGGTGGCCACGCCCTCTTTGAGGATGGTGCCGCAGGCGTGCCAAAAGGTCATGTACTGGTCCTCGTCCTTTTTGGCCATGCCCTCTAACATGCCGATGATGCGCCGCACCAAGGTGGCGCGGATTTTGGTGATGATGGGATTTTGCTGGAGGGTTTCGCGCGAGACGTTGAGCGGCAAGTCGTCGCAGTCAACCACTCCGCGCACAAAGCGCAGCCACAGCGGCAAAAGCTCCTTGCAGTCGTCTTGGATAAAGACCCGCGCAACGTGCAGGTTGAGCGAGATCGTCGGCTCTGTGTGCAGCCATTGAATTGGTGCGCGCTTGGGGATGTAGAGCACGGCGTAGAACTGGATCGGCACATCCACGACAATGTGCTCGCGCGCGAGCGGCTCTTCGGGATCGCCGGTCAGGTGTGTGTAAAATTCATTGTACTGCTCGGGGGTGATTTCGTTGCGCGGCCGGGTCCACAGCGCGGCCGTGTCGTTGACTTGTTTGCCAGCGACCTTGATGGGGTAGGCGACAAAATCCGAGTGCTTGCGGATGATGGATTCTAGCCGGTGAGCATCGAGGAATTCCTCGCAGTCCGAGCGGATGTAGATCTTGATCTCCGTGCCGCGATCGGCTTTGTCCGCTTGGGATAGAGTGTAGGCTCCGTCGCCGGTGGATTCCCACAGCACCCCTTCGGCTTCTGGGTCGGCCGCGCGCGTGGTGATCACTACTCGGTCGGCGACCATGAAGACCGAGTAGAAGCCCACCCCGAATTGGCCGATCAGTTTGAGCTTTTCTTGCTCGTCGTCGGCTTCGGCTAGCTGTTGGGCAAACTCAGCCGAGCCGGAGCGGGCAATGGTGCCGATATTTTCACTGATCTCGTCGCGGGTCATGCCGATTCCGCGGTCGCGGATCGTCAGGGTCTTATTGCTGCTCGATACCTCGATCTCAATGTCCAATTCGGCGTCTGGGTCGAGGATATTGCGGTCGGTCAGCGAGCGGTGATGGATTTTGTCCAGTGCGTCCGAGGCGTTGGAAATCAGCTCGCGCAAGAAAATTTCTTTTTGGGTGTACAGCGAGTGAACCAACAGGTGGAGTAGCTGTTGGACCTCGGTTTGAAAAGCCCGTTTTTCGACCTGTGGGTCTTCGGTTTGGACATCTTCGGACATCTTGTTGCAACTCCTTTGGCGCTTGTGTTGACGAAACCCCAAAGGTAAGAAAGATCACCTGCAAAGCAAGTTCGACCTGCGCCCTTGTAGCGAGGGCTGGACGAGCTATTTTCAGGCTACGTGCAAACTTACGATCTCATCATCGTCGGCGGCGGTCCGGCCGGTGCCACGGCCGCGCTATATGCGCAGCGCCATGGGTTGGCGGCTCTGTTGCTGGACAAGCAGTGCTTTCCCCGCGACAAGATCTGCGGCGACGCCCTATCCGGCAAGACGGTGGCCATCCTCCACGAACTGGGGCTGTTTGAGGGGCTGTGCGACCTGCCTGGGGCGGCTGTTGCCCGCATTGTCTTCGGCAGCCCAGACGCGAGCGCTGCGTCTATCGACCTGAGTCGCTATGAGTTGCACAACGCCCTGACAGGTCGGGTACTGCCAATGGAGGGGTTTGTCATCCGCCGTGAGGTCTTTGATGACTTTCTCTTTGCCAAGGCGCGGGCTGCGGCTGCCCACACCTTGGAGGGTTTTGCCGTGCGCGAGCTTCTGAGAGAGGGCGAGCAGGTCTGTGGGGTGCGGGGGCGTACAGCGGACGGCACGCGTTTGGAATTTCGCGCGCCCTTGGTGTTGGGGTGCGATGGGTTCAATTCGATAGTCGCCCGCAAGAGTGGGTTGTATCGCCACGAGAGCCGTGATTGGATGGTGGCCTTGCGGCAGTACTTCGAGGGCGTGGCGGGTCTGAGCGATCAGATCGAATTGCACTTTATAGACGAAGTGCGGCCTGGGTATTTTTGGATTTTTCCCCTAGAGGGCGACCGCGCCAATGTCGGCATCGGCATGGATCATCGGGATATCAAGGTGCGCGGCATCGATCTCAAGGATTCGCTCGCAGCCGCGGTGGCGAGCACGACCTTTGGCGCACGCTTCCGCGATGCCCGCCCTCTTGAAGACCCGGTCGGCTGGAATTTGCCGGTTGGCTCGCGGCGGCGACCGGCGCACGGGAATGGCTTTTTGCTTTTGGGCGATGCGGCCGGTCTGATTGACCCGTTCACGGGCGAGGGCATTGGCAATGCTCTGTACTCGGCTCGTTTTGCTGTGGAGACTGCAACTCAAGCTCGGGGGGTGGGGGATTATTCGGCTGGTTTTTTACGCCGCTATGAGGATCGGTTGTGGGATGCGCTGGGCAGCGAGCTAAAGCTGAGCACCAAGCTGCACAATTTGGGCCGTTGGCCCTACTTGATGAACTTGGTCGTTCGCAAGGCCGCCAAAAATGCCGAGGTCAGCGACATGATCTGTGGCATGATGGCCGACGCCGTGCCGCGCAAGATGTTGACGAATCCGCTGTTTTACCTCCGACTGATTTGGAAGTGAACACTCTGTCGGCTAACGTGCGACAGCTTCCTGACGACTTGGATCCGCCGCAGAGTGTGGATCGGATGGCCTTGTCCGCTCGTGTATCTGGCCGCTCATTAATAGAATGGCAGGGCTAAGTGAAAATCTCTTGGCCTTGGCGCTTCAAGCCGCGAGTGCAGGAAAAGGAGTCCATCATGATGGGTTTCAGAAAAACACATCCAATGGGTAGAAGTGGGGCCACTTTATTGCTTATAGCTCTGATGGGAGTGTGCTGCCTTTCAACCTCTGCACAAGCAACAGATATGAAGTATAGCCAAGTGCGGATCTTTATTGCTAGCAAAGAAGATCTCCGCTCACTGCAACGAGCCGGCCTGTATTTTGACCATATCCGCTTAAACGGGGATTCCTTTGATGTGGTACTGAACGAACACGACCTGGACCTACTGCAACGCATAGGTAGACCGTATGAGATTCTAATTGATGATATGGTCGCCGACTACCGGCAAAGAGCGGCCCTGCCAGCGGCTAAGCGGGCGGTGTTAGAGCAGACGATCAAAGAGGAATATCCGGTTCAAGGACTCAGATTGGGCAGTATGGGCGGGATGTATACCTTCGATGAAGTGGTGACCGCATTGGATTCCATGCGCCTGGTATATCCGCATCTTATTTCTGCTAAACAATCCATAGGCTCATCTTATGAAGGCAGACCCATTTGGATGGTGAAAATATCCGATAACCCCGGTGCAGATGAGGCTGAGCCCGAGATTCTGTATACAGCCCTCCACCATGCCAGCGAACCTATGAGTCTTATGGTCGTGCTTTACTTCATGTACTATCTGCTGGAGCAGTACGGGCAAGATCTGGCGGTGACCTCTCTGGTGAATAATCGGGAACTCTACTTCGTTCCTGTAGTAAACCCCGACGGGTATGTCTATGCCGAAAAGTTGAATCCAGAAGGTGGGCAGGGTTGGAGAGGCAATCGCAATTTATCAGCTAGTGAACATGGCGTGGATCTCAATCGGAATTATGGATTTGAGTGGGCGGGGCACGATATCCCATACTGGGGTAGCGCTCCATTTTCCGAACCCGAGACCCAGGCCATGCGGGATTTCTGCATTGGCCGCGAATTTAAACTTGCGCTCAATTATCACGATTTTAGCAAGAGGTGTTTGCTCCATCCCTGGGGGTACAACTTCAATATAGTTCACACACCGGATTCTACCACCTACAGGGAGCTTGGGGCCAAGATGACAGCGCTCAATGGATACCCGTATGGACCTGTAGTCGAGCTAATTTACGAATCACCGGGCGCCCACGATGACTGGATGTATGGTGAACAAGAGGTAAAGAACAAGATTATGGCTATGGCACCGGAAGTAGGGGCCGGCTTCTGGCCTAGGCCGGATTCGATCTTTGTCTTTGCTCATAGGATGCTTCACATGAATCTGGTCTTGGCTCAGGGGCCAGGTGTTATTCCTCCAAACGTTTTGTCAGACATAGAAGAAAGCGATTCTGACATCTTACCGATGGCCTTCACTTTACTCCAGAGCTACCCCAATCCTTTCAACGCAAGCACAACGATCACGTATCAACTTCCCCAGACTAGTGATATACAGTTAGCCATCTATAATCTGGACGGACAGAAAGTAGCCACCCTGGTCGCGGGCACCCGAGAACCTGGCATCTACACTTTGCTCTGGGACGGCCGCGATGATGACAGCCACGCCCTGGCCAGCGGCGTATATTTGTACCGACTTAAGACGGGGACACAAGCACAGACGCGGAAGCTTTTATTACTCCGGTGATCCACGAATCGCCATGCTTGCCGTCCTAGCAAGCATGGCGTGGGCTACAGATACCAGAATTTTGGGGACTTCTACCCTGAGCTTCTTGCCGCTTTTGACTCCATCGACTGAGCTAACGAGACTTGATTGGACCAACGATGTATAACAGCACGTTTTGCGCTGCGGCGACCCCTCGACAAGCTCGGGGTTCGCAAACCGAAGAAACGATAGCTGAAATTGAATCAGGAATGCAGAGAATAATGTGATATGTCGCTGGGTAAGGTCACTTGTTTTATAACGCGTAGCTTGGACGGCCGAAAGCACTTTCTCCTACTAAAGCACCCCTACGCCGGAAATCAAATACCTGCCGGGACAGTGGAAAAGGGAGAATCCTTTGTCGCTGCGGCACTCCGGGAGGCCCGCGAAGAAACGGGTCTAGACGGATTGAATGTTGTCGCAGAACTTTTGTCGGAACGGGAGAAGTTACCTCCCAACACAGCCGTCATCCAGCAGACTTCCACTGTATACTCTCGACCAGACACTGGCAGTTTTGATTGGGTTACGATTCGCAGAGGTATTCGCGTTGATACCCGAGAAACTGAAAACGGTTTCGTGCAAATCGATTATGTAGAAAAAGAGTTGCTCGGTTCGGATAGGATCTCATTTCAAATAACTGGCTGGATACCACAAGATGCTCTGACGACCAATGTTGTGCGTAAGCACTATCACTTAAGTTGCGCAGCAAGTGATGAGCTTGAGTGGGAAGTCTTTTCTGATCACCACAAGTTTGTCCTAATGTGGCATCCGTTGGCCGAAGATCCCCAATTGCAGGAACCATTTGGGGAGTGGTTCGACTCCGTCAAGAAGCATCTCGTTGATTAGCTGCGGTTCGGGGGCATTTCAACGTTAGGCGTCATATGATGAGAAGAGCAACTCATGACCTCAAGTGAAGCCACAACCTCTCTCGGCACGTTCGCTTGGTTCGGCTACCAACTGCCTCTTGCTAAACGCTTGAAGCTGATCAAGCAGAGTGGTTTCAGTCACACCTTTCTGTGGATGGGAAGTTCGGAATCCTTGGTGGAATCGGGTCGTGCTCACGAAATGCCGGGAATGGTTGCAGATGCCGGGCTTGCCGTCGATCACGCCCATGCGATATATGAAAACGCAAATGCTTTCTGGTCTGATAAGCCCAGCGAACGCGACGCATTGGTCAATGAGAACCTCAAGTTAATAGAGTATTGCAGTCGGCATTCGATTTCCTGCATCGTGCTTCACGTAATCAAGGGATCAACACCGCCTCCGCCGCACGTGGAAGGCTTGGAGATTTTTCGCCGGTTGGGCGAGGAGGCAGCAGATGCTGGGGTCGAGTTGGCTCTTGAGAATACAAGGGGAACCAATCACTTAGACCTCATTCTAAATGAAGTTCCTTTGGACAGCCTAGGCTTGTGCTACGATAGCTCCCACGACTACTTGCATTCCAGCACTCCTAGCGCTGTGCTTGACAAATGGGCGCATCGTCTCATCACGACGCACTTTTCAGACACCGACGGACAGGGCGACGTTCACTGGTTGCCGATGAAAGGAATCGCAGATTGGGATGCCGTTTCGAGAGCATATCCCACATCGCACCAAGGCCCAATCATGATTGAGGCCGTGCCCCAGGATCGCGCGCAACCGCCCACTGAGTTTCTTGCAGACGCGTACGCAACAGCGATCAAACTGAGGGCGAAACTGGTTGCGGACAACAATCAATGAATCGGCTATGTAAAAGGAGGGAATTCTAAGGGTGATAAAGCGTAGTGTTAGCCTTTTGGCTTTGTTATGCGGCCTGTTGTGGAGCGTCCACCCCTGCGATGCTCAGACCGCAGAGAGACAGGTTGCACAGAGCCTGGTGCGTACTATTGAGATGCAATATCTGCTGTATTTGCCACCTGCATATGACAGCAGCGAAGAGAAATGGCCGTTGCTCTTGTTCTTGCACGGAGCGGGCGAGCGTGGAGACGACCTTGAGCTAGTGAAAGTCCACGGTCCTCCGAAAATGATAGCGCAGGGGAGGGACTTTCCCTTCGTGGTCGTCTCGCCGCAGTGTCCAAAGGATGAGTGGTGGTCCGTGGACGCGCTGGATGATCTCCTAAACGAGATCGTTGAGACCTATCGCATCGATACGGCTAGGATCTATGTGACCGGCTTGAGTATGGGAGGATATGCGACGTGGGGACTAGCCTGTACCTATCCCGAGCGTTTCGCGGCCGTCGTTCCCATCTGTGGTGGTGGGGATCGAGAAAAAGCGCCCTTAATAAAGGAGGTCCCGACCTGGGTTTTCCACGGCGCAAAAGACGAGGCAGTGCCGTTGCAACAATCTCAGGAGATGGTTGATGCGCTCAAGGAGGCCGGGAGCGATGTCCGCTTTACTGTGTACCCTGAAGGGGGCCACGTGGAAGCGTGGCAAAATGCATACGGCGATCCTGCCCTGTGGGAGTGGTTGGCAAAGCAGCGCCGGGCGAAGTGAAGACACTAAAACCCCGGTTTGCTTTTAAAAAGAGATTAGTAATGCTGCCGAAATCCCCGCAAAATACTCACCCTGTCACCTCGCGGACTCAGGTGCAACTGAAGGATATAAAGAAAAGATTACCCTTCCGAGTCCTTACGTCTCAGGATTGGGAACACTGGACTACTAAAGGTTATATCATCATCAGACAAGCCGTGCCGACAGCGAATGTGGAGCGCCTTGTCGAGCTCTTGTGGGAATTTGATGAGAAAGATCCGAATGATCCCACGACTTGGTGCGCTCCGCAACGGCGGGAACATAAAATGAAGGAACTCAACAATACCGGCATGCTGGAGATCTACAATCACCAGTATCTCTGGGATAATCGACAGGAACCACGTGTATACGATGCTTTTGTCGATATCTGGGACCGGGAGGATCTCTGGGTCGCCATCGACCGCGCCAATCTCAAGCCTCCAGAGCAGGTCCGCGGCAACTCAGACGGCTTCATTCATTGGGACGTGGATACTTCGGTGCGACCTCTGCCGATCGGTGTGCAAGGCGTTTTAAGCCTACAGCAGCAGGATGGGGATGTCGGAGGATTCCAGTGTGTTCCAGTCCTGTTTGAAAAGTTAGAGGAATGGGTCAAGACCCAGCCTGCGGACCGCGATCCTATGCATCCCGATATAACTGGGTTATCCGTCGTGAATATCGAGATGGAAGCGGGCGATTTGCTCATTTTTAATAGCCTTCTCGCCCACGGCGTGCGCCCTAATCGCTCGAAGGACCGAATCCGCATGGCTCAGTATATTTCGATGCATCCGGCCGAAGAGGATAATGAAGTAGAGCGGCGGGAACGCATCCGTCTCTGGCGTGAACAGGACCATCCTCAGCGCGATGCTTTTCCCGGTGACCCCCGCGAATGGGAGAGGAAGCATGCTGAGACCGCAACGCTCACCGAGCTTGGTGAGAAACTGCTCGGTTTGAAAAGCTGGCACTGAATCAGGGCAGTATGGCTTCTATTTTTACTTCGCCCTCGTCCCAAATCACCGTGCCCGCGCCCATCTCAGCTAGCTCGACTACATCGCCGGGCACCTCCAATCTCAACGAGGTCATCTCGATTCCGCTGTAGGCGGCAACGTACCTCTTGCCTCCCGGGCAGGCGCAGAGCCATATCGGGCCTTTGTCGCAGGTGAGCGTGGCGCCACCGATGGAGATCGGTCCGGAAGCGCTCTGGCGGGCGTAGGGCGATTCGTGCATGGGCCAGTCTAGGGAGCCGTCCTGGGTCCAACGCCGCTTTAGCGACCACTCATACAGATCGACTTCAATGCCGAGTATGCGGTCGTCGCGCGCGTACTCCACGCGGAGCGTGCGCTCGCTACCCGCGGTATAGGTGGCGGGCGGGGCTGCCTCGTCGACGAGCGCGCCGCTCGCTACCTCGGCGGCAAAATCGGCACCGCTGGCGTAGTCGGTGCGCTCGGCCAGTTCGGCGTAGAAACCGCAGCGGGGCTGGCCCTGGTAAAAGGAGCCGGGTTTGGCCATTTCCCAGAAAGTCTTGGCCGGTCCCGTATAGTTGTACATCTCCAAGGCCAGATGGCCGTCCAATTCGACCAAACGGATGGGGGCACCGCCGCCCAGATCGGTCCGTTCGAGCGGCTGGATGGCCGTCCACAGGGTGCCGCTGCCGACGACGACCACCTCGCCTTGCGGTACTGCCGTCGGCAGAGAATCTACTTTGCGCTGGCCGATCCAGATCTCGTCGACCTGCTCGATCTCGGTCCATACGAGCACGGCTTTGGCGCTGGTGCGCCGCGTCCAAGCGTCTAGGCCGCGCGGGGCGTAGACGCCGATGGCGCGACCCCGCTCGTGTACGCCGTAGAAGTGACCCTCTTCGGGAACGACTTGGCCGGGCTCGCGCGACGGCGTCGTCTGGAAGCTGAGCCACTGGTCGTCGAGTATATAACGGGAAAAGAGCACGCCGCAGCGCGCGCTATCCGGGCGCCGGTACTGCGCGTGAAATACGCTGGACTGCAGGGCGATAAAGATGACTTCTTGGGTCTTTAGTTCGCAGGAGGCCACGCCTAGGCAGAAAGAGGGACTGTGATAGGTGCTCAGCGCTACGGGCTCTTCGCCGTGGGCTGTTTCGTCTATTTGCTGCGCCACGTTGGGGCGCTGCAACAGGTCGCCGATCCAGGCGGGTAGCTGTCCGTCATCTAACCAAGTGCGCATGTCATCGGCGTTAAAGGCGTTGGCGTTAAAGACGGCATGGCTATAGGCGCGGCTGAAGGGGCCAGCCCAGCAGCCGATGCCGGGATGTACGTGTAACGCGGCGGAAAGGCCGAGGCGGGCGAGCATGGTGCGGGCGCGGATGCGGGTGTGTTCGTCCTCTGTCAGTTCGGCCAAGCGGCCCAGCACGCGCATGGCGACAGAGGCGTAGTTGGGGCTGTTGTACTCGGCAGGCAGGCCGTAGGTGTCCACGTGCGCCATCCAGCGCACCAGCTTTTCCCGGCCGCGCTGGCCGATGTTATTATCGCCCAACAACTGGCCGCCGAGGCAGGAGTTGGCGATGTCCTTGAGGACGATGTTGGTATAGGCCAGGGCTACGTCGATGCGCGCGATTTCCTCCAGGCCCAGCGCGACGGCGCAGCGCATAGCCGCGACCAAGTCCGGGGGCAGGGCGTCTGATGTTTTGCACAGCACGGGAATGCAATAAAAGAGCACGAACTGCACGGCATTGAGATCTTCGACGACTTCGTCTTCTAGCTCCCAGCGAAAATTGCCGCGGTGCGGGTCTGTGTCTCGCACTTCTTGGCAGGTGAGCACGGCGCGAAAGATGGCGGAGGCTTCGGCGATGGCAGCGGGTGCGCCGCTGGCCATCAGCTCAGAGGCCAGTTGAGCCGAGGGTATGGTGGCGTGAAAGATGCGTCCGCGCACCTGATGGGTTACCATGTGTGTCTGGACGTCATAATTTTCGGGTAGGACTGGTGGTGATGGCAAGGTGGATTCCTCGTTGAAGTTGTGGGAAAAGTAGAGTTTCAATAGGAGGAAGATAAAAGTGAGTGTAAAAAAAAGTGATTTGCTGATCGGGGGCCAAATGTGTCCCCCTGCATCTGGACGCTACTATCCCCTGTATAGCCCTGTGGACGGCACATTAGTCGCCGAAGTCGCCGATGCCAGTCGGGCCGACGTGGATCGGGCCGCTGCTGCTGCGCGCGAAGCATTTTATAGAGAGTGGAAGTTCTGCGGCATTGAGCACAAGCGCGCTTTATTCGCCAAACTGAAAGAGGTGCTCTATGCCATGGCCGACGAACTGGTGGCAGCCAAGGTCCAGCCCCAGGGAGGGCCAGGCATCCCGCCGCTGGTAGAGCGCGTCATCGACTACTACGTGGGTAAACTAGACGATGGGGCGGGCGCGCTTATTGAGCACGGCGACCAAGGCACTAATTACGTATATAGGGAACCGCTGGGCGTCGTTGCGATTTTTGCCCCCTTCAATGGGCCGATGCTGGCTTCTCTTTTATCGGCCTTGCCGGCACTGGTAGCCGGCAATACGGTCGTGCTTAAAGCACCCGACCAAGAAGCACCACAGGCGCTCAAGACTATGCAGGCATTCCACGAAGCCGGGTTTCCTGCCGGCGTGGTCAACGCGCTCAGCGGCAAGGGGTCCGAGGTGGGTCAGGCGCTCGTCGCGCACCCAGGTACGCGTCTGATCAGTTTTACCGGCAGCACGGCGACGGGTAAAAAGATCATGGCCGCGGCCGCCGCAGATCTCAAGCGAGTGCAGCTAAATCTGGGCAACAAAACAGCGCAGATCGTCTTGCCCGACGCCGACTTGGAAGCAGCGGCGGCGGCGACCGTGGGATCGGCCTTCCCCGGGCAGGCGTGCTCGGCAATAAGTCGGGTTTTGCTGCACGAATCGCTGCGCGACGAATTTATCGCTCTATTAAAAGAAAAGGCGCAGGCCGCAGGGCCCAGCATGTTGATTGACCAGGCGGCGGTAGAGCGCGTGGAGCGCTACGTCGAGATGGGCAAAGCACAAGGGTCTCTGCTGTTTGGTGGCGCACGTCCGCCGGGAGATGATTACGCCAAGGGTTGCTATTTTGAGCCCACGGCTTTTGCCTTTGCAGATCAGTCCGGTCCGATTTGCCGCGACGAAATTTTCGGGCCGGTTGTATCCGTGCTGACGTTTGCTAGCGACGACGAGGCGCTAGCGTTGGCCAACGATACGGACTACGGACTGCTCGTTTCGCTCTGGACCCGAGAGGCTGAGCGACAGCGGTACTTTGTGCGGCGATTGGAAGTGGGGATTGTGGCCATTAATAGTGCCAGTATGCTGAGCCATCGCACACCTTGGGGCGGTTTTAAGCAGAGCGGCATTGGTCGGCGCTACGGCGAGATGGGTCTGGAGCCTTTTTTTGAATGCAAGACGGTGTGGATTTCTTGAAAGAGGCGAGTTGAATCAGCAAACCTTGTGCAATTGCAGTCCCAGAGCGACGCCTTCCCGCGCCGCCTAAACTCAAATCATGGGAATTCTAATGTCCCACCCTGATCTCAAAACCACCTTCAATACCGTTGCCTCGCTCTATGACGAAGTGAGGCCCGGATACCCTGATGAGCTTGTCGAGGATGTCTTGGATCTTTCCGGAATGGATAGAAGCGGAAAAATCCTAGAAGTCGGATGTGGAACCGGACAGGCTTCGAGATTATTTGCCACCCTCGGTTGCGAAATGACCTGTTTGGATATTGGCCAAGAGTTGATCGAGGTTGCGAGGGCCCGACTCAACAACTACAAGAACGTCTGCTTCGTCCTGTGTCCTTTCGAAGATTGGGACTCGGCTAGCAAGTTTGACCTTGTGATTTCTGCGCCTGCATTCCGCTGGGTGAGTCCAAGAGTCAGATTCATCAGAGCCCGTGACGCCCTGAAGGCTAGGGGATCATTGGCCATCTTCTCCAACCAACACGTAAGAAAAGACGAAGGTTTCTTTGCAGAAGTCCAAGAAGTTTATAGCAAGCATTATGTAGTTTCAGATTCCCCTCGGGATCCCAGTACTCCGACTGCATTAGAGTCTCCAGAACCCGGAACTGCCGCTTTTGCCGATCCTATCCACCGAGTGTACGCGTGGACAGCGAACTATTCTGCGGAACAGTACATCAAACTCATTGGCACCTATTCCGACCACATCGCGCTGCCCGAATACAATCGCATGCACCTATTTGACGGTATCGCTGACCTAATAAACAAGAACTACGGAGGATCGATTGCCAAGCACTACGAAACTGCTTTAGCCTTTCGCAGGAAGAAAGCCTGATTGAAGCCAGATGGGAGCATTTCGGGAGTTGATTTGAGTGGATAAGAGATCCCTGCAAACTCTAGCAAAAGACGAAAGAACAGCAGCATTGCACGAGCTTGCCGAAGCCAGTCTTGCTGACTTCGATTTGACAAGAGGCTCGCTCACGTTGCTGCAGGACTTGGTGAATAGCTCGTTCCGGGTTCAACATGACAGTCGACAGTGGTATCTTCGTATTTACAATCCCGACCGGCATAATACATCAGCTATCGAGTCTGAACTCTTATTCTTGGAAGCACTCACCAAAGGTGGCTTTCCAGCGCCGCGGCCGTTGCGTAAGCGCAGTGATGGGATGCTTTGGGTGGCGTTACAGAGCCCGGTTGTAGACGCAATTCGAATATCAGTATGCTCTTGGCTCCCGGGTGAGATATTGCAGCATGACAGGACACCACGGCACTATGCCAACTTAGGAACCGTATTAGCAGGACTTCACGAGTTCTCCGCCAAATGGAATCTACCCGAAGGGTTCGTACGTCCCCGTTGCGATAGTGAAGGTGTATACGGCGAGCACGGTGCTTCAGGATCGCAAGTCATGCGAGGCTGGGACAACATTGACCGTCCTCTGCGCTCGGACCTCGAAGATGCGAAGAGAGCACTTGAACAGGCCGAGAGCGCTATTGGAACGGATTGCGGTCGCTACGGTTTGATCCACGGTGATCCTAGCTTCGGCAACGTCCTGTTTGATGGCGAAATATTATACCTGATTGATTTCGATGATTTCGGGTACGGCTACTATGTCTTCGATCTCGCAGTTGGTCTTGCTGGCGCTTGGGGCAAGCCTGATTTCGAAGAGAATCGCGCGGCTTTGTTCGAAGGATATGGGCAAATACGAGAACTGTCGCAGGCAGAAATGGGAGCAGTGCCCGCAGCCATGGCAGCGCGAGCGGCATCACTCATTTTCTGGGCTGCGGCTCAGTCATCGCAGCATCCATGGATTGAAGGGCAGTGGCAACGCCTCCAGGAATACATGGAATCGTGATCGAAGGAAGGCATTAAAAAGCCAGACGCATTGCAGGCTCAAAGGAGAATGCTATGACTAAGTCCCGTCTCGACGAGTGCGGATGGACCAGCTTTAGAGCCGAACTCTTCTTAGTTGAAAAAGACGAGCCACCCGGCTGAATCTTATACCATAAGGAGGCCCAGAATGACGCAGCATGGTGAATTCGGTCTATCGACCATAGGGCAAATCTCTGTCACCGTGAAGGACCTCGACAGGGCAGTTACCTTCTACCGCGATCAACTGGGAATGCAGCTCCTGTTTCGGGTGCCGAACATGGCGTTCTTTGATTGCTCAGGCGTACGCCTTATGTTGAGTATTCCGGAGGAGCAGTCTGACGATATCCACTCTTCTATTCTGTATGGCGTTGTTGCATGAATCATATCTGGGGCATCATTGTCGAATGTTGTTTTTTGTTCAGTTGATTTTTTCTACTCGATACGACTGGGGTTTGCCCACATGGATCATTCGATTGAGGAGGGCACAGCCGAGGCGACTTTCGACCTGTTGGTTGATCCAGCTACGCGCCTTCAGCTTGTCGCCGATGAGGTGCTTATAGCGATAGATTTGCGTTTCGGCCAACGAGCGTCGATGATAGCCACTGGCCTGTTTCCACTCCTTGCGTCCCTTTCGTCGTATGGCCCGCAGGATTTCATCGCGCGCCAACGGGGGGACCTTACAATTACCATGCTGATGGATTGTAGCGTCTTTGCGCAGTGCGATGATCGGCCGAATCGAGGGATCACTCCGCGTGGCCAAGGCGTCGAACACCTTCTGTTTGTCATAGGCCCCATCGCCGCCTACCGCCTCCACCGCCTCGTCGACTTGGGTCAACAGAGGGGCCACCTGCGAGGCATCATCGATCCGATGGGACGTCAACGTCTGCGCGACCACCTCGCCGGTGGCCTCGTTGACCCCCACATGCAGTTTGCGCCACGTGCGCCGTTTGGTCCAGCCGTGTTGACGGACTTTCCTCTCGCCCTCGCCATAGACTTTCAAACCCGTCGAATCCACTACCAAGTGCATCGGGCTAGCCGGGCTATCGGGCTGCTTTTTCGGCAACTCCACCGCCAAGGCCCCTTGGCGACGCGACAAGGTCGAGTAGTCCGGCACGGCCAAGGCCAACCCCATCAAGTCCAACAGCGATTGGATAAACCCCTGCGTCTGGCGCAACGGCAACCCAAGCAACACCCGCATCGTCAACATCCATTCAATCGCTGGATCCGAATAGACAAACTGAGCACCCCGTTGCGATGGCCCCTGAGCATACCATTGCTTCCACAGACCATCGTCCAGCCACACCGTCAGGCTACCACGAGCCACCAACGCCCGATTATACGACGACCAATTCTTAACCCGATACACCGGTTGCGACTTGACCGAGGGCGAACTGCCAGATACTTTGCTCATCACAGGCTCTTTGGGAAGAAAGGAACGTGTTTCTTGCTGGAAACCACGAACCAATCTAACCGAAGAGCCTGACTCATTTCAAGACCCGAACACAGCTTTCATGCAACAACGCCATTCTGTATTACAGAGTTGATGACATTCATGACGCCTACCGGGTTTTGAAGGATAGGAACGTGCCGTTCGATGGAGAGCCTCACAAGATTGCTGATCTTCAAGACCACGAGTTATGGATGGCGTTTTTTCGAGATAGCGAGATGAACATCCTTGCGCTCATGGCTGAGAGGCCCCACGACGAATAGCCTCAGGTTCGTTCCCACTGCGGATAACAACGGTTAGGAACGGAAACGACCATAAGGAAGGGGGCAAAGGGGTATTTATAGATACATAGTTTCAATAATATCTATTTTGTGCTTCACCAGCGGCGTTATGTCCGATGCTCTCAAGATTGGCTTTTGGGAAAAGCAGCGTAAGGGAGCTAATCAGCAAAACGAGCGACATCGTCCTGAGTGGTACAGAGCGGCAGGTGAACTGGGACTGGATTATGTTCGGATTTTACCCGATGCATGGCCCGCCGATAATAGAGACTTCCTAATCGGCAACGCCGATAATTTCGCAGCAATCAATGAGACCGATCTAGCCCTGTTGATAGAAGCACTCAATGAAGCTGAGAGCAATGGTATCAAAGTTGTCCTTGCGATGGCCAGCTTGCCTGGCGCACGCTGGAAGCAGTTGAATGAGAACCAAGATGATGGCCGACTCTGGCGCGACGAAAGCTACCATGAGCAAGCCTTCAATTTCTGGCGTCAGTTAGCAATGCGTTTGAAAAAGCATCCTGCAATCGTAGCTTACAATCCTCTTAATGAACCACATCCAGAGAAGGTATTCGGTTTTGAAGAACCGGACGAGAATTTCAGCCAATGGTTTCAGGGCATCCAGAATACGCCAGCTGACCTCAACCGATTTAACCAGCGGATGGTCGAATCCATCCGTTCAGTAGACGCAGATACACCCATCATGCTCGATGGCTGGTTCTATGCCGCTCCTCAAGCGTTCGACTTCAATCGTCCTGTAGATGATGACAAAGTATTGTACGCTTTTCACAACCCCGGGCCGTGGCAGATGGTGACTTATAGAGTCAATAAGGGCCGGTACGCCTATCCAGACCGAGTTCCGAAGTGGTGGAACGGTCCTGTAGAGTCGTGGACTATCGATCGTCTTGCGGAGGAGACCAACGCGGTGCAGCGGTTTGCTGAGCGATATGAGATACCTTCTCACCGAATCATAGCTTCAGAATTCTGGTACGACCGCCGGCTCGAAGGCGCTGCAGCCTACCTGAGCGACCTAATAGAAATCTATAACAGCCGAGGTTGGCATTGGGCGTTTTACGCCTTTCGCGGTGGTGGATCATGGACGGGGTTAGATTATGAGATTGCACCGGATCACAAGATGGATTGGCATTATTGGCAAGCTGTCGAACAGGGCAAAGACCCCGAGCAATTCAAGCCACGAGGAATGAACCCCTTGTGGAAAATACTACAACGCCAGTTTCGCAAAAACAGTAAGAGTCATGACGTCATTCCCCCGTGATCGAGAATCTACGTCACCGATGGTGACGACTGAGGAAGCTTCAGACATTCTCTGGAAGTACTGGGGTATCGCAGCCGTTCAAGTAGAAACGCCTACTTCCAGAAACGTCCATTTTGTGCGCAGCGCGCAAGGAGATTCTGTTCTGCGGACCAATCCGGGGTGGGATGGTCCCTCGCCGCCAGAGTTGATCGTTCGATTTGTGGACCATCTTTCATCCTCGGGAGCACCAGTTCCCAAGATTGTGCCAACTCTTAACGGCGAATTCTCAGTTCCATATCGGGACTATACAGTCTCCTTGGAGAGCCTGCTTCTAGGCCAACCGCTAGATTCTCGCCATCTCGACTATCTGAAGAAGGCGGGCAAGGTTCTTGCGAGCATTCACAATGCTGCCGGCTTATTTCAGGAACAGCCAGTGCGCGAGCGATCGGTCCGTCGCTGGGCGCAAGATCGGCTTTCCAGCGCGCTCGATCGGCTTGATGCGGAAATCGCACAGCCAGTGCACGAATTAGTGCAACTGCTGGAAAGCAGCCATGCAACGGCTCTTGACGCAAGCGTCCCTTGGATCTTTTGCCATCGGGATGTTCGTGCGGGTAATGTGATCGGGGCCGGCACTGGCAGTGTCGCGTTCACGGATTTCAGCGGCGGGGAGTTTTCTCCATCTTTGGTGGATCTTGTCATGACGCGTCATCAGTGGTTAATGGGGGATTTTATGGGTAAATCTAGACCGCTGAATGTTTCGGAGGCGAGAGAGATATTGCTTGGCTATCACGAGGGGAGGGCTCTATCTCCGTCGGAAATAAGAGCGTTTCCGGTGGTTTGGGCAGCCTACTATGCAGATAGACTCAGCTTTCTTTACCGCAAGTGGGGTTCTAAAGTCACAGGTCCTCCATTCTCGAATTTTGATATCCACGGTGAGTTGATGCTCCTACCACATCGAGGAATCGAGATGGGAGACGAATTGCTGGAGAGTGCTGGGATCTCCCACAGCCTATGACACCGTATGAGGTGCTGATTGGATCGAATAGCGACCTATTACAACAGAAAGAACGAGACCCAGCGTCTCTTTAGTGGCCGGGGTGAGCTAGAATTCCTCCGCACTAAACAGATCATAGAGCAGTTCCTCCCCGATGAAACTGGTTTGTCGATAGCGGATGTTGGTGGAGGATCTGGACCGTACGCGTTCTGGCTTGCCGAGAAGGGGCACAAGGTCGCCTTGTTTGATTTGATGCCGAACCATGTTGAAGAGGCCGCGTCGATCAACGAGAAAGCGCCAAATCCGCTCACTCGAATCGAGACTGCCGATGTGCGATCCCTTGAACTAGAGTCTCAGCAGTATGATGTAGTCCTACTTTTGGGACCCATGTACCATCTCACCGATGCAAACGAGCGCAGTCTAGTGCTGCGGAAAGTCGCCGATTGGCTTTCTCCCAACGGTGTCGGATATGTAGCATATATTTCGAGGTTTGCGTCGATGTTGGATGGTTTCATAAGTGGCTTATTTGAGGATCCGGAATATCTGGATATTGCGCGGCAAGACTTAGAAACAGGTGTCCACCGTCCCAACAAGGACAATACCAAATACTTTACTGATGCCTATCTTCATCACCCGGATGAGATCGAACGGGAAGCTGAGGAGGCACATTTACAGATCGTGGACCACGTCGCCATTGAGGGTGTGGAGTGGTTATGGCAGAATTTTGATCAAATTTGGTCGGATCCGCGACAACGGACTATCATGCTCGAGATGATAGACCGAACCGATCGAGATCGCTCTATGTTGGGTGCGAGTGGCCATATTCTTCTTGTTGTGAAGAGAGGACCAATCATCGATGGAAACTGAACTTACTGCCGAAGATCGGCAACTCCTGCAGCACCTAGAAGAAGAACTGTGGCGAGCGGAAACGCGTTTCGACTTATCGAGAATGGAGGAAGTCATCGCCGAGGACTTCTTCGAGTTTGGCAGGTCTGGGCGTATCTACCAGCGCGCCGACACGCTTGCGGTACCTTCAACGCCCATAGAAGCGGTGATTCCACTTCCAGACTTTGAGGCGCGTCTTCTTTGTGAAGGTGTCGCACAGGTAACGTACAATAGTGTTGTCACCTATGGCGAAAATATCGAGGAGGCACGAAGGAGCTCAATCTGGACGCGATCGTCTGGTGGTTGGAAGCTGAGGTTCCATCAAGGGACCCCATTTTCGAGTGACGATTGAGCGGGCTTCTCAATTGAAAGAGAATCGGGTGCAGAACCAATAGTTGATGTCAGTTCGCGGGTTCGTGGGGCCGAGAACGTTAAATGAAATAGCATAGAACGAGTCTGAATGTTTATGGAGCGCATCAATTTCGAACGAGTAGTTCCAACCGACCTGAACCGATTTCGTCCACTCGTTGAAGCGTACTGGCTGGAGATCATGCCACATGCAGATACGGTATGTACATCTGATGGTCGGGATTCGTATTCCGCAGATCGATTTCCCCTTTCCAACACGGAACCAAGGGTATTTTGGGGGCTAAGCGGAGGATCCCCGGTGGGATTTATTTCATTCGCCATCTCTGGCACTAGCGCAAAGATAAACGACTTCTACGTCGTTCCTTCCAAGCGCAGGAGGGGCATTGGGACGTTCTTGGTAAAATCAGCCATAGAAATTACCGACAGCATGGGAGTTGACCGGATCGATTTAAATGTCCGGCGAGACAATCCAGCAGCTTTGAAATTCTGGGAAGCACAAGGATTTATGATTGGGCACTACGAACTGATTCAATACCGAGATCCGGAAAAGCGAATTGGATTTCGAGGAGCTCTTTCCTCTGATTTCGTGTAGTTGTGACGTTTTTTTTACTGTAAAGCGTGGCGTCTCGTCGCTCTTTAAATCGTCGTCGCCAAAAATCCTCCGTCAACGCGGATATCCGTACCGGTGACGAAGCCGCTGGCCGCGTCCGACGCGAGGAACACCGCTGCGCCGACCAGGCCCTCGGGACGGCCAAAGCGGTCCATAGGCGTGTGGGAGAGGATTTGTTGGCCGCGCTCGGTTGGGGTACCGTCGTCTTCAAAGGGCAAGCGGCGGTTTTGCTCGGCAGGGAAGAAGCCCGGGGTGATGGAGTTGACCCGCACGCCTTTGTCGGTCTACTCCCGCACTGAGATCGGACGGCCTTGTCCTCTCAGCCGCTCGTTGCGATTGCTACTATGCACCAAGAGACGTACCTTCGTTTCGCATAAATGGCATCTAGCGGCCGTTACCTGAACCAATTGTTCGGGTACAAGCAGTTATTGGTAATTGGGATAAATCGGTGATTCGATGTAGAAGGGATTTTTATATGAATGGAAGGCAGCTTAACAACCGATGGAAAGTTGGTGTAAAACATTCTCTTTATAGAGAGTCGGGAGACTGGTATCATCAGTTAAAGAGGTTTCCTGGGGCTTTTTTTGATAAGAATGGTTATGTCATATTCAATACAGAGGAAGAGTATAGAAGTTGCCCATATCTACAGATTAAGCGGGATGTTCATGTGCCTAGTGGCATCTCAGATATGCCCAACTATGTGAGAGTTATAATAAATGGGGAAGAAGTGCTCCCTACACAATCGACCAATGTCGGCGAAAAAGAAACATATTACGAAGGCAAACTCAAAGAAGTAATTCTTACCAAATACGAGAGGGATCCGAAAGCAAGAGCTAAATGCTTGGAAACGTATGGTACGAACTGCACTGTTTGCATGATGAATTTCAAGGATAAATATGGAGAAATTGCCCAAGATATTATTCACGTTCATCACTTAACACCTTTAGCCGTACAGAACCAAGAACATATTATCGATCCTATAAAGGATTTACGCCCTGTTTGTCCTAATTGCCATTCTGTAATACATAAAAGGAATCCACCTTTTTCTATTCAGGAAGTTAGAGCTAAGCTACTCAACTAGTAATGAATATCCACTACCAATAACATATCCATTCACGCTGCGCACCATTCGGCGCTTGGGAGTATACCCATCCCGCATACGTGGGGCCGTGAATTGTGAGGACGTTAAGTGAAAAACCAAAAGGAGAGAAGCATTGCAGCGGCGTAGACGACAAACCCACTCGACGGAAATCAAGGGTCAGCGGTACATCTGGTACACGGATCGGCTATGGAAGCTAGCTCAAGAAACTACCCGAATTTGAAGTCGAGGTGGAGAGTTTTCAGGAACTAGACCAAGACTGCTGGTTTGGCACGGGTCGTACGCCGACCATCCGAGAGGTGGCCGCTCACTGCAAACGAATCAACGAGGCCAACACCGACTTTCCCGTTGTTATAAACGAGAACGGCCGTCTGATGGACGGCGGTCACCGTCTGGCTCGAGCCTTGCTTGAAGGGACTGCAACGATCAAGGCTGTCCAATTTGCACAGATGCCTGAGCCAGACGCCATCGAAGATATTTGATAGTGACCATCGCTTAAGCGTAGTATCAACTAATTATTGTGAGAATTTGTCATCTACTGTTGTGAGAATCGGGGATGTATGCAATCCGAATGTGTCGATTCTTTCGTCGGTTCCGTCCTCGCAGATGGGCACTAATGCGGTGCTGTGTGGTCTTGGCATCCGCATCGTCGCTGTTGTCCAGCATCATCTGCTGGATATCGCTGAAGAGGGTTTCGACCGGATTATCATCCGGACTGCCTTTGGGTAAGCTGATCCAATGCAACTTCAACGTGCGCATGACTCGACGCGTCTCTTTCGATTTGCGCGGATGCGCTGGATCTTGATCCAAGATGATCCACACTGGTATGTCCGGATACCACGGCCGAATCCGCCGCATAAAACGGCCCACATAGGAGGAATCTTTGCCCTCATAAAAGGCCCAATGGACGCGACCACTCCCTACCTCATACAGCAAAAACAAATAGAATCGGCCGCGCGTCTTTTGCCGACGCTCCAGCACCAAGCGTTGCGCCGAGGTATAGCGTCGTCCCCCATACGCTTTGACGACCACCGGCTTGACATCGAAAAAGACCAAGACGCCCTCGTCGGGCACATGCCGCCAGCGCCAACGAATGCGGGCGAGAATGGCTGGACGCTGGGGATCGCTACTGATTAGCTTACGCTGGACATGCCGTAAACGGAACCCCCTTTTTTCAAAATGCGTCGAATATATTCACAACTTATTTTGGAGACTATGTGTTGCCGAATCAGATACGTGCGCAGCTTGGAAAGCGACCAACGTCCATAGGGCAAGCCTACCTCACAGGGAGGCTGCTCGGCCAGGCGACAGATGGCGGCCTTTTGCTCGGTGGTCAGACGAACAGGCCGACCGCGTTGGGTGGACTGCTCTATACTAGCCAGCCCCCGCTGATTAAAGGCATGCAAATCGGCGTAGATCGTATTGGGGTGGACTTCCAAGGTCTGGGCAATCTCCGTAGCGTTCATACCTTCGTTATACAGCAAAATAGCCTGTGCGCGACGCTGTTGAGCGGTTTCCAGTGGCTCCTCCACCCAGAGCAGAAGGCGTCCAATTTCAGCCGCGCAGGGTTTGCGTAATTTCAAAGGACGAGCCATAGTTGACCTCCGATTCTAAAAGAGGAGAGGAAAGGATGCCAATCTATTTTAACATATTTAGTTGACAAATTCTTACCTCATTTTGTTGATACTACGCTTAACAGCGGGTTAATGCTGCGTAGCCTTCGCCGCTTGGCCCTAATAGGCAACTTCGGAATTCATCAATCCGCACAACTTTATAGGCCCTGACCACCGCTTTCTGCGCTCTGTTTCGATCTTCGTATGGTATTTTCCCTATGCTTGACAAGTGTACCATAATTGGTACATTGGAGGATGATGAACAGAGACAAGCCGCTGCCAGTTCGCTTCTTCCGTACGACGACAGGGCGTGAGCCGGTGAGAGCATGGCTGCGCAGCCTGGATCGAGAGGCGAAGAGGATCATTGGTGCGGACATCAAGACCGTTCAGTTTGGGTGGCCCCTTGGAATGCCGCTGGTACGCAAGCTTGAGAGCGATCTTTGGGAGGTCCGTAGCACCCTGCCCAATTCGATAGCCCGAGTAGTCTTTACGGTCTACGAAGGGACGATCCTCCTGCTGCACGGTTTCATCAAGAAAAGTGAGAAGATCCTCGCCAACGATCTCACTTTGGCACGATCCAGATTAGCGATGCTCCGGGAGGCACGATGAAAAGACATGTCGGCAGCAGTTTTGATGAATTCCTCGCAGAAGAGGGCCTGCTCAGTGAAGCAGAGGCAACGGCCGTCAAACGCGTTATTGCCTATCAGTTGAGTCAGTTCATGGAGGAAAACAAGCTGTCCAAATCGGCGATGGCCAAGCGCATGCAAACTAGTCGGTCGGCGCTGGATCGTCTGCTTGACGCGTCCAATCCGTCCGTAACGCTACAGACCATGGATCGCGCAGCGCGGGCTCTGGGCAAAAAGCTCCGCATCGAGCTGATCTGATTTCGCCTAAGGATTCGTCTTGTAGGCTATCGAATTTTTTCACGGCATATAACACATCGGTGTTGTGCTTTGTCGCCTTTCAGGCACCTTGGCCTCCGGCAACCCGCTTCGCAGGTTCGTAGGTGCCGAGAACGTTAAATGAAATAGCATAGAACGAGTCCGAATATTTATGGAACGCATCAATTTCGAACGAGTAGTTCCAACCGACCTGAACCGATTTCGTCCACTCGTTGAAGCGTACTGGCTGGAGATCATGCCACATGCAGATACGGTATGTACATCTGATGGTCGGGATTCGTATTTCGCAGAGCGATTTCCTCTTTCCAACACGGAACCAAGGGTATTTTGGGGGCTAAGCGGAGGATCCCCGGTGGGATTTATTTCATTCGCCATCTCTGGCACTAGCGCAAAGATAAACGACTTCTACGTCGTTCCTTCCAAGCGCAGGAGGGGCATTGGGACGTTCTTGGTAAAATCAGCCATAGAAATTACCGATGGCATGGGAGTTGACCGGATCGATTTAAATGTCCGGCGGGACAATCCAGCAGCTTTGAAATTCTGGGAAGCACAAGGATTTATGATTGGGCACTACGAACTGATTCAATACCGAGATCCGGAAAAGCGAGTTGGATTTCGAGGAGCTCTTTCCTCTGATTTCGTGTAGCTGTGACGTTTTTTTCACTGTAAAGCGTGGCGTCTCGCCGCTCTTTAGATCGTCGTCGCCAAGAACCCCCCGTCAACGCGGATGTCCGTGCCGGTGACGAAGCCGCTGGCCGCGTCCGATGCGAGAAACACCGCCGCGCCGACTAACTCCTCGGGGCGGCCAAAGCGGTCCATGGGGGTGTGGGAGAGGATTTGTTGGCCGCGTTCGGTTGGGGTGCCGTCGTCTTCAAAGAGCAAGCGGCGGTTTTGCTCGGCGGGGAAAAAGCCCGGGGTGATGGAGTTGACCCGCACGCCTTTGTCGGCCCACTCCCGTGCGAAGACCGGAGGGCTTTGTCCGCTCAGCCGCTTGTTGCGATTGCGACTATGAGCCAAGAGAAAGTACCTTCGTTTCGCATAAATAGCATCTAGCGACTTGTACCCGAACTAATTGTTCAGGTACAAGCTTAAGCGTAAGTGGGCCGACAGAGAGACAACGGGTCACACACTTCTGACAATGGAGGGGCGCTGGAGGAATTCATGTCGCGCTGTGGATTGTGTCTACAGGATCGTGTCCTGAGGAAAAGCCATTTGATGCCTAAGTCCCTGTACAAGGTACTTAGGAACGCATTTCCAGAGTCTGGAAAGGACCTTGTGTTCTCCTCCATGGAAGAGAGAAGCAGTGTCTATACTGATAACCAAGTCGTGACACCCTTCTTGTGTGACGCTTGTGAAGGAATTTTGAGTAGGAAGGGTGAACAGACCGTGTGTAGAGAGTGCCATCGCGGCCATGGCAAGTTCATACTGCGAGATGAAGTCAAGAAGGCCTCGGCCATACTCACCGAGGGTGGTGAGAGGTGGATCAACCCGATCAAGGAAACTACAGATCTGAACGGCGTTGTTGCATGAATCATATCTGGGGCATCATTGTCGAATGTTGTTTTTTGTTCAGTTGATTTTTTCTACTCGATACGACTGGGGTTTGCCCACATGGATCATTCGATTGAGGAGGGCACAGCCGAGGCGACTTTCGACCTGTTGGTTGATCCAGCTACGCGCCTTCAGCTTGTCGCCGATGAGGTGCTTATAGCGATAGATTTGCGTTTCGGCCAACGAGCGTCGATGATAGCCACTGGCCTGTTTCCACTCCTTGCGTCCCTTTCGTCGTATGGCCCGCAGGATTTCATCGCGCGCCAACGGGGGGACCTTACAATTACCATGCTGATGGATTGTAGCGTCTTTGCGCAGTGCGATGATCGGCCGAATCGAGGGATCACTCCGCGTGGCCAAGGCGTCGAACACCTTCTGTTTGTCATAGGCCCCATCGCCGCCTACCGCCTCCACCGCCTCGTCGACTTGGGTCAACAGAGGGGCCACCTGCGAGGCATCATCGATCCGATGGGACGTCAACGTCTGCGCGACCACCTCGCCGGTGGCCTCGTTGACCCCCACATGCAGTTTGCGCCACGTGCGCCGTTTGGTCCAGCCGTGTTGACGGACTTTCCTCTCGCCCTCGCCATAGACTTTCAAACCCGTCGAATCCACTACCAAGTGCATCGGGCTAGCCGGGCTATCGGGCTGCTTTTTCGGCAACTCCACCGCCAAGGCCCCTTGGCGACGCGACAAGGTCGAGTAGTCCGGCACGGCCAAGGCCAACCCCATCAAGTCCAACAGCGATTGGATAAACCCCTGCGTCTGGCGCAACGGCAACCCAAGCAACACCCGCATCGTCAACATCCATTCAATCGCTGGATCCGAATAGACAAACTGAGCACCCCGTTGCGATGGCCCCTGAGCATACCATTGCTTCCACAGACCATCGTCCAGCCACACCGTCAGGCTACCACGAGCCACCAACGCCCGATTATACGACGACCAATTCTTAACCCGATACACCGGTTGCGACTTGACCGAGGGCGAACTGCCAGATACTTTGCTCATCACAGGCTCTTTGGGAAGAAAGGAACGTGTTTCTTGCTGGAAACCACGAACCAATCTAACCGAAGAGCCTGACTCATTTCAAGACCCGAACACAGCTTTCATGCAACAACGCCTTTAATAGGTGAAAGTAAAAATGACACAGACCGCTGGCGCTTACTTGGGATCGAACCAATTAGCTATCCGCAATCAAGCGAGGACGATCATAACATACTCTACGTGGGCGTCCGTGGTTTAGCCGACCTTGTCCAGCGCAGTGTCCTCGACTGGCAAGGCAAAATTACTGAGATCGCGCAAAAACCACCTCCCCTTGAGGAGGAAATAGCCGACCTCATTGAGGATGCGCTTGAGGACGCCACGAGAACCCGGTTCTTCACCGAAGCGGCTTCAGATCCCAAATGGATTGATTGGCTCGACAGACGCGGACATCTAAATGCACTATTCGGCGACGAGACGCTCAGCAAGCGGGATAAAATCTTCTCTAAGTGGTTAGCCCAACAATTTGCATACAACCATGCTGATGCGCTGCTCCTGCTGATTGGCAAGCACAATATGCGCCTGCCTCCGCAACTCTGGTTCGATTTGGGGAGAAAAATCTGGGAGGATGAAGATTTTTCGCTGGCTAGAGACGCTTTGTCTCGTTGGATTTCGCTCTTGCTTACTACCATTCCGGTGAATAGAAGTTCATATGCGTTTCTATTGAAAATAGGCGAGCATTGTATTAAGCGAGGCATGTTGGACAGTCTCTCGCAGATATTCAATGCAATGGCGGGAAGCCGCTTGCTTCTCAAGAAGGGTTTCGTTTGGCCCGATGCGAATGCGGGCGATGTGAACGCACCGGTTGATGTAGAATTGCCGCTGCTCGGCAATCACCACGCACTAAATGAACTGTGGGAGAAAGGTCTGAAACCAAATTTATCTCAAATAGCCGAACCTGTATTTGAGCGGGTTATAAGACATATAGAAGAACAGTACCTCACACAAAATGCTTGGCAGAAGGCGAGTCGTGAGTGGGAAAGAGTAAGCTATAGGCGCTCTGCTATTGAGCCTCACGAGTTGGATAGTCACTCTCAAGCGGTTGACGTGTTGATCGATGCAGCACGAGACTGTCTTGAATGGTTGATCCTGAATCAAGCAGGTGCAGCGGCGCAGTGGTGTATCCGTCTTGCAAACTCGGATGCGCCACTGCTACGCCGCCTAGCGGTGCATGGGATATCCGAACGAAAAGACCTGACAGCAGATGATAAAACCGATTGGCTGCTAAAACATATAAATATACACGAATTGCCTGTTCACCACGAAGTATTTCGGGCAGTACGGCTAGCTTACCCCAAGGCTAGCCCGGAACTCCGAGAGAACCTCATTGAAACCGTGTGGACCTATCGTTGGCCGAACGAGGAAGACCCCGACAGGGAAAGTCATACCGCATATCAGTATTTCAACTGGTTTTATTGGCTCCATAAATCAGATCTCAATTGTACCATAGCTAAGCAAGCCTTGGATGAGATACAGGAGGAGTACCCAGACTTCAAACCAAGAGAGCATCCAGACCTGACTCATTGGAGTGGTCCAGTCCAGGATGTCGTTATGCAAGGCCCTTGGACTGTTGAAGAGCTACTGGCAAAATCGGCTGCGGATTGGCTTGGCGACTTGTTGTCTTTCCAAAGCACTGAATTAAATGGGCGCGATTTTTTGGGACTCAGGCGTGATGTCGCAGAAGCTGCAAGACAAAATTTTGATTGGGGTCTTGAGTTGGCCGACGCATTGGCTAAGGATGGAGAGTGGGACGTTCACTTCTGGGCCGACTTGATACACGCTTGGTCAGAGATGGAGTTGGATGAAGACGAGTATCGTAAAGTGCTTCACTGGCTAGGCAAGGCCGAGTTGTATCCAAAACACAATCGTGAGATCGCCAGTATGCTTCATGCGCTGGTGAAGGATGGAGGTACTTCCTATGCCTTGAATATACTTTCGCAGGCTAACAAGACCGCTGTGGCTTTGTGGCATCACTTTGATCGGACTGAGCAGATCGAGAGAACGGACAACTGGCTAGACATAGCCATTAACCATCCTACGGGAATCCTTACCGAATTCTGGCTGAAGGGGCTCTCCCTATGGCGAAAGCAACAAGACCCTGAACTCATGAGTATCAGTGACGAGTACCGCATGGCACTATCAAACATAGTGCAGGACCAGGAGCTACAGGGCAAACTGGGGCGGACTATTCTCGCGAGTCAATTTGGATTTCTCTTGGCCGTTGATGAGGCATGGACTCGGGAGAACCTGCTGCCGCTTTTTGATCCTGATAGCGATGACTTCCAAGCTGCTTGGAACGGCTTTCTGATTTGGGGAACCCTCAATCTTGCCGTGGCCGACGCTATGGCCTACCTATTCCTCAAGGCTGTTGAGAGGATCGATGACAACCTCTCTAGTAAGCGCGACCGATTTATCAAATATTATATCTCTATGCTTGCGTACTTCGCTGAAGATCCTATTGGGCAATGGATTCCCGCGTTTTTCCAATGTCGTGGTCAAGAGGCTAAGAACCATTTTGCAGAAGAAGTGGGATATTGTCTGGGGGATCTAGATGAAGCAGAGCAACGAGAATGGTGGCGGCGTTGGCTTAAGCAATATTGGGAGCATCGCTTACAAGGTGTGCCGGCTGGTACCGTCCTTGAGGCTGGTGAGATCAAATACATGCTTGGCTGGTTGCCACGCTTGACCTCAGTATTTCCCGAGGCCGTTGATTTAGCAGTTCAGATGCCACCAACCCCATTGCAGGACTACTGGGTGATACATAAACTAGAAGAAGGCGATCTATGGCGGAGTCATCCCGAAGAGGTAGCGAAATTGTTGGTTCATTGGGGGAAGTGTGATTTACAGGAAGAAGCATGGTTTTCAGGGGTGAAACTAATCAATAAGCTCCTTCAGTTGGACATTTCATCGGAACTCAAACAGCAACTGAAGGAACTGAAAGTTCAACTGTAGCTATGTGCAGATTGCTGAATCTCCACCGGCCCTAAACTCCTCACATAGATAAAGAAATCCGGTACTATAGCTTACAGGGCCCAAAACTCGGGTGCCCGCCGGCGTTTCTGCAAGAATAAGGGGAGTAATTGATACGAGACGATTCGTAGATAACCCCAGGAGAAGCGACATGAGCCGAGTAGATTTTCAGTTGCCCGATACAGTCTTTGAACGGCTACAAAAACTGGCTGCCCGCACGGGACGCAGCGAAACCGAATATATGATTGAGGCTATCCGAGAGTATCTGGATGACCTCGAAGATTTGCATCTTGCCGAACAACGACTGAAAGACATTCACGAGGGGAAATCTCAGACCGTGCCTCTTGAGAAGGTCATGAAAGAGCATAGGCTTGGCAGATTGAGCTTGCCAAGGACGCCGAGCGCGAATTGAGAAGAATAGATCGACAAGCGGCAATGAAAAGGAGATGGACTCGTGATCAAGTCAACTCTAACCGATAAATGGCAAACCACCATCCCGGTCGAAGTCCGCAAGGCGCTCCACCTCAAGCCTCGGCAGCAGCTCATCTACGAGTTGACTGACGGTGCCGTTTTGGTGAAGCCCCAGCCCGAAACGCTCAAGGATCTATATGGCTGTCTTGTAGATGGCAAACCCTCTGCTTCCAAATCCGAGGAACGAGAGACAGCACGCAAAGCAAGAGCGGTCAGATACGAATGATCAAGTATCTCAAACGGCGCTCGCCATGAACGCTCATCAAGGTACTCGCCGCCATTTGCCCGCCTCAAAATGAACTCTTTCCGCAACAACCGCCTACGCGACCATGAAACACCTCTGAGCACGGTGTGGCTGCTCAACGACATCGCCGAGTCAAAGGGCAAACAGGAGCTATTCACACGCCATTCGCCACAAGCCCTCAAAGCACTTCGCGACATGGCTGTCATTCAGAGCGCTGAATCCTCCAACCGCATTGAGGGCGTGACGGTCGCCCAAGCTCGCCTTTATCCGCTGGTGCTCGGCCAAGCGAAACCCCGTGACCGCTCCGAGCAGGAGGTGCAGGACTATCGCCGTGCCTTGAACGAAATTCACTCCGACTACGCCGCGCTTTCTATCACGCCGGACACCCTGCAACGCCTACATGCCCTTTGCCAATCCGCCAGCGGCGATGCGGGTCAATTCAAACAAGTCGATAACGACATTGTGGAATTCCTGCCCGGACAGGCCCCGGTCGTTCGGTTCCGCTGTGTGAAGGCTGCGGAGACTCCGGCGGCTGTAGAAGAACTCTGCCAGCATTATCAGCACGCCCTCGACCAAGAGAATATCCCGCCGCTCATCGCCATCGCCGCCCTCGTCTTGGATTTTCTTTGCATCCATCCTTTCCGGGACGGCAACGGCCGCGTGTCTCGACTGCTTACTCTGTTGGCGCTCTATCAGCACGGCTACGAGGTTGGTATTTACATCAGCTTGGAACGCCTCATTGAGGAATCTCAGGAGGACTACTACGAATGCCTCCGGCTCAGTTCCCACCGCTGGCACGATGGCAAACAGGAACTGACGCCTTGGTCCAACTTCATCTTCGCGATCATCCGCCGTGCTTACATCGAATTGGAAAAACGCGCCGGTCAGATCAAGGCCCACGGGGTGCCAAGTCCAAGCGGATACTCGCCACCATTCGCGCCCAACCGGGCGAATTCCGTTATTCAATAACGGATCACATCCCAATTCCTAACCAAGAGTATCCATGACCACCCTGTTCGTCACCGGCGGTGCCGGTTTCATCGGCTCCAATTTCATTCGCTACTGGCTATCGACCTATCCCGACGACCGCATTGTCAACTACGACCTGCTCACCTACGCCGGCAATTTGGCCAGCCTGCAGGATGTGGAAGAAAACTACGGCGACCGCTACACCTTTGTCCGCGGCGACATCCAGAATGCCGATCTGACCCGCCACCTCTTTGAGGTCCACCGCCCAGACTACGTGGTCAACTTTGCCGCAGAATCGCACAACAGCTTGGCCATTGTCAATCCTTCGGCCTTTTTCCAGACCAATGTCGTGGGGACGCAAAAGCTGTTGCAGGCCGCGGCTGATGCCCAAGTGCCGCGCTTCCACCACATTTCTACCTGCGAAGTGTACGGCGATCTGGCCCTCGACTCGGACGAGTCCTTCAGTGAGGAATCACCCTACCGGCCGCGCACTCCGTACAACGCGGCCAAGGCCGCCGCAGACCTAGCCGTGCGCGCTTATGGCCACACCTTTGGCCTACCCGTGACGCTGTCGAACTGCTCCAACAACTTCGGTCCCTATCAATTCCCGGAGAAAGTCATCCCCTTCTTCTTCGTCCGCCTGCTCACCGGCCAGAAGATGCCGCTGTACAAATCCAGCCAGAACCGCCGCGAGTGGCTCCACGTCGATGACCACTGCCGGGCCATCGACTTAGTGTTAAAAAAGGGCGAGATCGGCGAGACGTACAATGTTGGCAGCGGCATTGAAAAAGACGTCGAAACCATTGCCGACCTGATCCTCGACGCCTTGGGAATGGACGCTGCGCACAAAACCTACGTCGATGACCGGCCCGGCCACGACCGGCGCTACCTACTCGATTCGAGCAAAATCCGCACCCAACTAGGCTGGGAACCGCAAGTCGATTTTGCCCAGAGCTTCCGCGATACAGTCCACTGGTACCGCGACAACGAAGCGTGGTGGCGTCCCCTGCTGAAGAAAATCCAAGTCCGCGAAGAGGGCTGGTAAGGGCCTCTTTCTGAACTACTGACGCTGCGCACGATCACCTAGGTATGGGATGCTTCGCTCCGCTCAGCATGACAGGAGAGGCTGGCATACGGACAGGATGATGCGTAACATCAGTGAATTAGTGAACCATAAACGAGGTAGTATGAGTACTGATTCCTTTGCAGAAATCGTCGGCCAGACCGATGATGAAATCTATCAAATCCGCACACGCGCTCCTGGCCCCAGCGGCAAGCTGCCGCTGACCATAGAGCAAGTAGTAGAAGCGCCGAGCGGCCACATCTTTGGCTACAGCCAGAACGCGGGGATGGGCTGGAACCCCGACGAATTGGGCCGGGGAGAATTCCTCATCGTCAGCACGCAGGGCGGCATCCGCGCCCCTGATGGCCGGCCGATCGCGCTGGGCTACCACACCGGCCACTGGGAAATCGGCCTGCTGATGGAAGCAGCGGCCGAGGAAATACACCGCCGGGGCGGCATTCCCTTTGCCGCCTATTGTTCGGACCCGTGCGATGGCCGCACGCAGGGTACGACGGGCATGTTCGATAGCTTGCCGTACCGCAACGACGCGGCCATGATCCTGCGTCGCTTGATCCGCTCGTTACCGACGCGGCGCGGCGTGATGGGCGTGGGCACCTGCGACAAGGGATTGCCGGCGGTCCTCATTGCCCTAGCGGGTACGCCAGACCTGCCGGTCATTGTCGTGCCTGGCGGGGTGACCCTGCCGCCGGAAGAAGGTGAGGACGCGGGCAAAATCCAATCGGCGGGTTCGCGGCTGGCGCAGGGCGAAATGGATATCGACGACTTTCAGGTGCTCGGCTGCCGCGCCTGTGCCACGCCGGGGGGCGGTTGCCAGTTTTTGGGGACTGCGGCCACGACCCAAGTTGTGGGTGAGGCGATGGGGCTGTCGCTGCCGCATTCGGCGCTGGCTCCTTCGGGAGAAGCGGTCTGGCGCGATATGGCCGTGCGCTCGGCGCGGGCGCTGATGGCGCTGGAGGCTGCGGGCATTCGCTCGCAGGAGTTGGTCACCGATCAGGCGCTACACAACGCCATGGTAGTCCACGCGGCCTTTGGTGGTTCGACGAACTTGATCCTGCACGTGCCAGCTATTGCCCATGCGGCTGGGCGGAAGCGGCCAGAGGTTGAGGATTGGGACCGGATCAACCGCGAGGTGCCGCGCTTGGTGGATGTGCTGCCCAACGGCCCTGAGTTCCACGTTACCGTGCGCGCCTTTTTGGCCGGTGGGGTGCCCGAGGTCATGTTGCACCTGCGCCGCTTGGGGCTGTTGGAAGAGGGGGTGATGACGGTTACGGGCCGCACGCTGGGCGAAAATCTCGACTGGTGGGAGGATGCACCGCGCCGCCGCCGCTTCCGCGAGGAACTGCGAAAGCTAGACGGGGTGGACCCGGACGACGTGATTATGGACGCCGATCGCGCCCGCTCTAAGGGTTTGACTAGCACCATTTGTTTCCCGGTCGGCAATATTTCGCCCGAGGGTGCGGTCGTCAAAAGCACGGCCATCGACGCTTCACTGCTGGACGCGCAAGGGATCTATCGGCACAGGGGGCCGGCGAAGGTTTTTACCACTGAACGCGACACCATCGCCGCGATCAAGGACGGCAAGATCGAGCCGGGCGACGTGCTGGTGATGATTAGCTGCGGGCCGATGGGTACGGGGATGGAGGAAGTGGCGCAGGTTACGATTGCGCTCAAATACACGGATATTGGCAAGCGCGTGGCATTGCTTACGGACGCGCGGTTTTCGGGGTTTTCCTCCGGCCCTTGTATCGGGCACATCGGCCCGGAGGCCTTGGCTGGCGGGCCGATCGGCAAGCTACGGGACGGCGATTTGATCGCCATTGAAATCGACTGCCACAACCTGCGCGGACGCATCGACTTAGTCGGCTGCGAAGGCGAAGAGTTTGGCGCAGAGGAAGGCCAGCGGGTGCTGGCCGAACGCACCTTGCGCCCCGACCTTGCACCCGAAGCGGAGTTGCCCGACGACACTAAGCTGTGGGCGGCACTGCAAAACGTCGGTGGTGGCACTTGGGGTGGTTGCGTCTATGACGTGGACGCGATTGTCGCCACGCTTGAGGCGGGTCGCGCGGCACTAAAGGAGACGTCGTGAACGGCAAGCAGGTCGTCGTCGGCATTACTGGAGCTAGTGGTGCGCTCTACGCGGGCCGCCTGCTGCGCGCCCTGCTGATCGGTGGGCACCAAGTGCATCTGGTTTTGTCCAAATACGGGCGCTACCTGCTCGTCGAAGAGTTGGGTTTCCGTCCCAACAAGGAGAACTTGCGCGCGTTTATAACGAGGTGCTACGGGGAGGAGACCCAAGCTGGTGAACTGCACGAGTACAATGCCAGCGACCTAGCGGCTCCCATCGCCAGTGGTTCGGTGGCCATCGACGGTATGGTGGTGGTGCCTTGTTCGGTCAAGACGCTGTCGGGCATTGCTCGCGGGGCGTCTGCGAGCCTGATTGAGCGAGCGGCCGATGTCAGCCTCAAGGAGCGGCGACCGCTAGTGCTGGTGGTGCGCGAGACTCCGCTCAACTTGATTCAGTTGCGCAATATGACGGCAGCGGCTGAAGCTGGAGCTGTCATTTTGCCGGCCATGCCGGCCTTCTACCAAAAGCCGCAGACCTTTGACGATTTGGGTGATTTTATCGCTGGCCGCGTCTGCAACGTGCTGCGGATCGAACATCAACTCTTTCCGCCTTGGCAGGGGCCGGAAGGGAAAAAATAACCCTATATCAGCGACGTTAGCTGGGCGCGGAACAACGCGCGCGGCAGCATGCCTTCGATCAGACGGCCTTCCTCTTTGGCGATGGCGCGACAGACGGTCCACGGCCCAAAACGGCAGAAGATTTCGCCTTTGAGGCTCGTAGGCGGCTCGCAGTAGAGTGGACGCCCCTCGAACAGGTCTTGTAGTTGAGTCCAGTTCAACTCGATGCTGGGTCCCTGCATGAGATGTCCCCACAGAGCGACGGTTTGTTGGCTCAGGTAGTGGTAGCCTTTGTGGAGGCGAGCCACCTTCATGCCACCGCGGACGAAGTAGGGCAGATGCTCTTGGAGCGCTGGGCCGAGGGCAGGTTGTCGGCACAGGTGGCGGTTGCTGAGGGTGAATATCTGGTCCGAGGGGCAGGGCAGGGTACCGCTCCACCGGCCTTCGATGGCGCGCCGGGACTCGGCAGCGGCGGGATCAGTCGTTGAGGTAGCCCAATCAGGGGCGTCTCCGAGGCTTGGCGTCGGTGCGCGTTTGGAGAGGCAAGCGACGAAAGCGCCTTCGGTGTCGTGGTGGTGGGGCCAGATGCGGACGCAGCGGGCGAACTCGGCTGGGAATTGGGCGGCCAGCGCATCCGGCAACGGTGGTCCTTCAAACTCTGCGATGGGGAGGATCGCGACGTCTTCCTTATAGCGGCGCAACAGCCCGAGGAGCACTTCTTCGTTTTCCTCCAGCGACAGCGAGCACGTCGAGTACACCAAGGTGCCGCCGGGGCGCAGCATCTGGTAGGCGGCGCGCAAAAGGCCCTTTTGTTGCTGCGCGAGATGCTGGGCGTCTTGCGGCGACCAGTAGGTGAGCATGTTCTGGTCTTTGCGCACGATGCCGTCGCCCGAGCACGGCGCATCGACGAGGATGCGGTCGAAAAAGTTGGGAAAGTAGCGCGTCAGCATGGTCCCTGGGGCTTGGGTCAAGACGTGATTGGCCACTCCGCAGCGCTCCAAATTGCCCACGAGGGCGGGCATGCGTTTGCGCTGGGGTTCATTAGCCACCAGCAGACCGCTGTTTTGCATGCGAGCGGCAATCTGGGTGGCCTTGCCGCCTGGGGCGGCGCACAGGTCGAGGACGCGTTCGCCGGGCTGAGGGGCCAAGACCTCGACGGCTAGCATGGGGGCCTTGGCTTGGACGTAATACGCGCCCATGGCGTGTTCAATGGTTTGGCCGAGACTGGCGTCGCCCTCCGGTAAGGCGAAGCCCTCGCTGCACCAGGGCACGCTTTGGCCGCGCTGGTCCAAGTGGAGTCGCACGTGTTGCGCTTGGGCTTGGAGTGCGTTCAAGCGAAGCGAAGCTGGAGGAGGCGTGCGCGAGCACTGATAAAAGGCCGCACGCTCTTCGTCGTTGGGCAGCAGGCGGCCGATGTACTGGAGCAGGGCCTGTAATTTATCCGGGTCGTACGCTTTGCGCGTAGATGACGTTGTCTGTTTATTCATCGGGCGGTTAGTCAATAAATATAACGCATACAGCAAGAGGCATGGGCGTCGCACGCTGCTTCGTCGTCAGCGATCTGCATCTCGGATCGGCTTACTTTTATCATCGCCACTTTTTGTCTTGGCTGGATACCTTGCCTAAAGGGGTGCCGCTCATACTCAACGGCGACGTCATAGATCGGCCGGGCCAAGCCCTGCCCGACGCCCATCGGGTCGTGTTGGAGCGCCTCGTGTGCGAGTCGCAATCCCGGCCCGTAATTTGGGTATACGGCAATCGCGATGCCGAGTTCAAGTTGGCTGATTCGGGGCAAATTCGCTTCGTCGATAGCTGGCGGCTCGACCAACGGCTGCTCGTAATTCACGGCCACCGGCTCGACCGGCTGATGCCTCGGCACTCAGCGTTTAAGTGGGTTTTCCGCCGCTTGCACCGTTGCCGCATCTGGCTCGGCGGGCGCGATGCCCACGTGGCCGAGTACGCCAAGAAATGGCCTTTGCTCTACCGGGTACTCAACGAGCACGTAGCGCGCAACGCTCTGCGCGTGGCGCAGCAGGAGGGGGTTGAAGCCGTGGTCTGCGGGCACACGCACTCGGCTATGGCGATTGAGCGGCAGGGTCGGCGCTATTTCAACACCGGTGCTTGGACCGAAAAACCCCTCCACTTTCTCGAAGTGGCCCCGGATCGCATAGCCCTGCATACATACGAGGACGACTGTGATTAAATGGACACTTTTATTGGCGGTGGCTTTGTGGCTGCCGGCCAACGCAGAAGAAGGAGGCCTCATCTGGCCACTGGGCCTTGCACCGGCCCTGACTTCCACCTTCGGCGAATCGCGTTCCCGCGCCTTCCACGCCGGCATAGATCTCAAGACTTGGGGCGAGACCGGCCACCCCGTCCAGGCCCTAGCCGACGGCTATATATGGCGCGTGAAGACCTCGCCTTGGGGCTATGGCCGGGTTCTATACCAGAAATTGGCCGATGGCCGCACAGTGGTCTATGCCCATCTGGAGGGCTTTGCCGAGCCCATGGCCGAACTCGTGCAGCAAGCACAGCAGCAGCGCGGACGCTACAGCGTGGATTTGTATTTTAAGGAAGGGGAAATTCCAGTGCTCGGCGGTTCGGTCATCGCTTGGAGCGGCGAGAGCGGGGCCGGCCCTCCTCATTTGCACCTAGAACTGCGCGACGCAAATAACGTGGCGGTTAATCTCCTCTTGCACGGGTTCGCCATCGCCGATACGATCGCGCCGACCTTGCAGCGCGTGGCCATCACGCCGCATGGTCGCAATGCCCAAGTCGAGGGAGGGCACGACCCCTATGTGCTGAATTTGCGCTGGCAGCCGAGCCGGGGGGAATTCATTGGGGTGCGGACCGTGCAGGTGCTCGGCCCGGTGAGTATCAGCGCGTTGATGTACGATCTCGCCGATGCGGCCCCCAACAAACTAGCCCCCTATCGCGCGGAATTGCACATCGATGGCGAGCCGGTTTTTGCCGCGCGCTACGAGCGGGTCGGATACGGCGACATGCATCAGATGTATTTGGACCGGCCGCTGGCTGCCTTTAAGGGCGGGGTGGGCCGCTTTTACAACTTGTGTCGCCTGCCGGGCAATCGCCTCGAATTCTACGAGGGGCCTAGCGATGGCATCCTAAACTTGGCCAAGGGGCGGCACGAGGCCGTCGTCGTCGTCGCGGATGTCAATGGCAACGAGAGCCGGGCGCGCTTTGGCTTGGTGGTTGATGAACCGCCAGCCATTGCCGGGGCGCGGATCGTGGCAAAAGCGGGCGGGACCTTTATCGAGGCGCAGGTGAGCGATGAGGATAACCGGCTCGTGGAAGTAGAATTGGCTAGTTCCCGCGATGGCAAAAACTGGCGACGCGTAGATCGGCGGCAGAGCCGCTCCGACCCGCTCAAGTGGCAGATCCATCGCAACGCTTCCTATTGGCGGATCCGGGCGCGGGATCCGGCGGGTGCCGCAGCCTTTGCCGTTTGTCGCCTGCCCGACGACGGGGCCGCTGCGCCGCCCTTTGCCCTAGAACGCCGCCCCCACCCGGATTTCGTGGAACTCGTGATGCGCTATGAACAAGTGCCTAGCGCTACGCCCTTAGTTCGCGTTGATACCGTTAATATTAGCCCCCGCCAGACCGGCTTGCGCGAGTTCCGAGTCGCCGTGCCGCTCGATCCGAACGATCCGGCAGCGGGGACGGTTTTGCTGCGGACGCCAAAGGCCGCCGTGCAAAAGGTCGTCCTCGACCGGCAACTCGTGAAGCCGGGTGCCGCAGCCAAGCTGACCTATGCCAACGGCGAAGTCGAATTGGGTTTTGCCGCGGCGAGCGCGTACGCGCCTTTCTTTCCGCAGGTCGTGGCCTTTGAGCCGCGCGTATCCACTGCGCTAGTGCCGGCTGGTCCGGCTTTTGCCTTGGGGCCTGACGTCAGTTTTGACCGCAAGGTCGCACTGCGCTTGCGCTACGACTGGGAAACGCTGCCGCCGGAGAAGCTGGGTATCTACCGAGAGATCGCCGCTGAAAAGTGGTCGCTGGTGAGCAATGAATGGGACGCTGAGGCTCGGCAGGTCGTGGCCTTGGTGCGCCGCTTGGGCCGCTATGCGCTGTTGGCCGACCTTGAAGGCCCTGAGATTAGCAGTTTGCAGCCCGCTGAGGGAGCAGTCGTTGGCCCGCGTCCAGAAATTCGCGGCGCAGTACGCGACCAAGGCGCGGGCATTGGGCGGGAAGCAGACATCGAGTTTGAGCTCGATGGACGCCCGCTGATCGCTGAATACGATCCAGAAGCCGGGCGCGTGTACGGGCATTTGCTGGAAGATTTGTCGCCGGGTGCACACCGCCTAGTACTGAGAGTGCGGGATATGAGCGGCAACCAAGCCGAGGTCCATACGGAATTTACCGTGCGCTAGCGCAGCGGTACGGGGGCACCAGCTTGGCGTAGCGATGCCTGCGCGGCCTCCAAGACCCGCACGACGCGCAGCCCGTCGCGGCCATCGCTGCGGGGTGCTTGGCCAGTGCGCACGCACTCGACGAAATGCTGGCACTCTAGCTTGAGCGGCTCGGCCATCTGCAGCCGCGGAATGACGACATCGCCAAAGCGCAGCGCGATGGAGTCGCCATAAGAGTCGTATTGCGGTCGCTCGGCCGATTTGTCGTAGATGCGCACCTTTTCCGTGCTTTCCACATCGTCAAATACCGCCATCTTGCGACTGCCGACCACGGTCAGACGGCGGATGCGGTGCGGGTCGAGCCAAGAAAGCTGCATCTGCGCCATCTTGCCATCGGCAAAGTGCAAATTGGCAAAGACTACGTCTTCGATGTCGGGTTGTAGATAGCACTCGCCGCGGGCGCTGACCGCGTCCGGCTCTTGGCCGAGCAGGTACAGGATGACCGAGATGTCGTGTGGTGCCAAGCTCCACAGGGCGTTTTCGTCGCGGCGGACAATGCCCAAGTTGACGCGCTGGGAGTACAAATAATACAAGTCGCCCAGCGCGCCTTCCCGCACTAAATCATGCAGCATGTGCACGGCTGGGTGGTACTTCAGCAGGTGTCCGACCATCAGCACCCGACTCCGCTCTGCGGCTAATTCGACCAAATGGGCCGACGTGGCGGCGTCGAGGGTCATGGGCTTTTCGACGTACACGTGCTTGCCTCGCTTTAGGGCGCGGTGGGCCAATTCGTAATGTTGAGTGGCTGGGACGGCTAATACCACGGCGTCGAGCGCGTCGTCGCCGAGTATCTCGTCGTAGTTGGCGGTGATAGGAACTTCTGGGTACTGGCTCTGAATGGCGCTGCGGATTTCCGGGCTGGCGTCGCAGACTTGGCGCAGATGGACGTCGGGCAGGTCGTGGAAGACGCGCACTAGGTTTTTGCCCCAATACCCAGCGCCGACGCAGGCGATTTGGACGCGGCTCATGTGCGCTGGAAATAATTGCCGATGTCGGCGGCTAGGCTGGCCAAGGCTTGACTGCCCTCGGTTTGGGGATGCGTCTTTACGATCGGCTCGCCTGCGTCGGCTTGGCTGCGGACGAGCGGGTCGAGTGGAATTTCACCTAGATAGGGAATGTCCAAGCGGTTGGCTGTGGCACGGCCTCCTCCGGCTCCGAAGATGGGGTCGGCATGGCCACAGTTGTCGCAGTGGAAATAGCTCATGTTCTCGACTAAGCCGACGATGGGCACCTCGGTCTGGCGGAACATCTCGACGCCGCGACGCACGTCTTCGAGAGCAATGGCCGAGGGCGTGGTGACGATCAAGGCCGCAGTCAAGGGTGCCACTTGGGTTAGCGTGATTTGTACGTCTCCGGTACCAGGGGGTAAGTCGATGAGTAGCAAATCGAGCTCGCCCCAAGTGACGTTGAAGAGGAATTGGTGCATCATCTTGGCCAGCATGGGGCCGCGCCACACGACCGGGGTACCCGCGTCGATTAGTAACCCCATAGAAATGGCTTTGAGGCCGTGCACGGACAAGGGCTGGATGCGGCCGTCCTCCGCGGTTGGCTTGCCTTCTAAGCCGATTAGGCCCGGGATGTTGGGCCCGTAGATGTCGGCGTCGAGCAAGCCGACTTGTAGCCCTTGGTGGGCCAAGCTCACGGCCAAGTTGGCGCAGAGCGTGGACTTGCCGACGCCGCCCTTGCCGCTAGCTATGGCTAGTGTATCTTTAATACCGGTAATGGGTTGGCGGTTGTGGGTTTGTGGGGAGTTCACTGGAGTTCCTGCTGCGTAGTGGAAAATTTGAAGTATAGAGGAAAGACCTCCTCGCGGCAAGGGGATAGACAAAGGAGCTAGCCATGTATAAGATCGCGCTTGTAGTGATCGTTTTGGCCCCCTTGGGTTGCACGAATGTCAACCAGATGTACAAGCTCTATCAGGAAGGCGACCACTCGCAGTTAGATCGGATCATGGAGATTGTCTCCCGCCAAGACTATCCCTATGCCACGCGGCGCAAGGCCGCACGCATTCTCGGCGAGATCGGCGACTCGCGCGCCGTGCCAGTGCTGAAAATGGCACTCCAAGACTACGACCAGCGCACGACGCTCAAGCAGGACGCGCTCCGCTCACTGGGCACTATCGGCGACCAGAGTGCGGTCCCGGATATAGGAAGGCTACTCGATCGCTCGCTCAATACGGCCGACGCTGAGTTGCGGATGGCCGCCGTTGAAGCGCTCGGGAAAATGGGGGGGACCAAGGCGGCTGAAATTCTGGTCAATGCCCTTGGCTACTACGACATACTCACCTTGCGCGCTGAGCAGCGAACCCGCCGAGGGGTGTTCACCGGTGAGGAGCGGCCCTTTCCCTACGGGCCCTATGGACAGCAATACGCCGACTCCACGGGTGGTCCACGGCGCTATCCAAATGTGGGACTGGATCCCTTTGGGGAGGGAGGTCAGCCTCGAGTGAGCATGTTCGGCACACCCATTGAGCCTACGCAGATGGAATACGATCCCACCCCCGAGGAGCGCGCTCTAACCCATCAGGCGATTACAGCCGTGGGGACGGACGCCATTCCGGTGATTGAAAACTACCTAGATAGCCTGCGCGTAAGCCCGACCTTGCGCAAGGAACTGCTGACCATAATAAGCGAAATCACCGGTACTCCGCCGCCGGTAAAAGTCGATTCTACAGCCTCTCGCATGTAAGTTGACAAGGGTACGCCCAGCGTATATTATAAAACGATTCCAGCCAAAAAATCACCGAAACACGCGATAGGCTTACCCCATTGGAGGCGGGAACGGGGACGCTTGGTTTGCCTACTACCCCCGGCCTAAAGGCCAAAAATAGTTCGAGGTTTTCACTTATTATGGAAAGTGATATCGGCCCGATCCTCGGCGAGTGGAAATACGCTCCAGGCGAGTTGAGCGTGCGCAAGATACGAGGCGATAATGGCAGCGCAAAGCTCCAAATCCGCATGGATCTGGGCTTGATGCAGCTGGAGTGGCGGGGTCGTCCCGACGCGCTTCGTCCGCACGGCTATGTATCGCTGTTGGATTACTACTGTCACAAGCGACGCGAATGGGAAAAAGTGCACGGCCCAGATACCTTTAGCCTCTCGCACGAGGATTGTTCCGAATTGGCCCAAGAGGCCATGAAATACTACTGGCGGCGGATCGGTTTTTTTGAACTGAAGGAATACGAACGAGCCGAAGAAGACGCCACGCACAACCTCGCCATCCTCGATTTGTGCTACGAATACGCCGAAGAGGAAGAAGATCGTCAGCTAGGCGAGCAATATCGCGTCTTTGTCACGGCACATCGGGTGCAGGCGCGGGCGCTGGCTTGTCTAGAGGCTGAGAACCACGCCGAGGCCCTAGCGGAGATCCGCCGGGGTATTGCCGAGATCGAGGAATTCCTCGCCAGGATTGGTCAATTAGACCAACTCGACGAGTGCCCTGAACTGCTCTTTTTGCGCGAGTGGGAAGGCGAAGTGGAGAGCTCTCGGCCGCGCACGCTGCGCGAGCGGCTAATGGCCGATTTACAGGCCGCGGTTGAAGCAGATCGATTCGAGTTGGCCGCTTCGCTCAGGGATCGCTTGCGTTCGCTCGAGACCGAGCAAGCTAGCAGGTCGCCTTGAAAGGGCACTTGCTGCCGCGGAGTGGGCCGAGGGGAGCTGTCTCCCGGCCCTTTTACTTTGCCTTGTTCGCCCTATTAAGTGCCTGCGGGCAAATGGCCCCTAAGACGACGCCTGCGGTGCCGACGGTCCAGATCATCCAAGAACAGCTACCCGTAGTCGGCGACAACTTGCTCGCTCTGCAGTTGTTTCGGCCAGGCACTGGTTCGCACTTGCTGATAGCTCTGATGGAGTGGGAAACCCCTTCGGGTGCGCAGCGCAAGGTGGAGCACCAATTACAGGTGCCACAAGGGCGTCTCGTACGCTATTCACTACCGTATCGGTTGGAAGAGGCCGGCATGCACCGCGCGTCCCTGCGGCTGTACGATCCGGAGCGCGGCACGTCCATCCATGAGGTCGAAGAGTTGCGCCTGTTTACCCGACCCGCTTGGGAGCTTTCGGGTGATCGCTCGTATTACACCGTAGAAGATGAGATCCGCTTCCGGCTACGGCGCAATCGCCGCAGTGAGATGGCCGTCCGCGTGGCGGTCGAGTTGCGGCGCGGAGTCGAAGTCTTAGATCGCGTGGATGTAAATGTAGTTGGGCAGGATGTCTCAGGGGCCTTTGCTGCATACGATTTGCCTGAGGGACGTTATTGGCTGACGGCGCGGTGGCAAGATCCAGTCGGCGGGGCCGATTCGCTGACCGTGGCCTGCGAGAAGTTCGCACCAGCCGCGCGAGAGGTGAAAATCGACCTGTTTAGCCAGTCTCTACTCGTCGATGGCGAGCCTTTCTTTCCCATTGGGCTGTACTGGCTGCGGGTCGAAGATCTCGGTCCGATGCGGCGTTTGCACTTCAATTCCGGGGATTACTACTACAAGCTGCGCGGGGAAGAGGTCGCCGCACTAATGGACGCGGCAGCCGCGGAGGGAATGCAGATACTCCTAGAGCTGACCGAGTACGCCCGGGGGAAGCCCGAGCCGAATTATCGGGCCATTGCCGCCTTAGTCAAACGCTATCGCCAGCATCCGGCGCTCTTGGCGTGGTATCTGGTTGACGAGCCGGACGAGACCAAAATGGCCCCTGCGGCTGCCTTGGCGATATACGAGCTAATTCGGGAACTCGATCCATATCATCCAGTCTATTTAGTCAACAACCGGCCGCACACGTACGCCGCATACTCGGACGCCAGCGATATTCTGGCCATAGATGTCTATCCGATTCCGAATTATCCCATCACTCAGGTGGGCGACTACATGCAGCGGGCGCGCTGGACCTCGCTGGAGCGCAAGCCAGTCTGGTTTATCGCCCAGGCCTTTGGCGGCGTAGAGCACTGGGCGCGCTCGCCGACGGCGGCCGAGTTGCGGAACATGGTCTATCAAGGGCTGGTCGAAGGGGCCAAGGGGGTGTTGTTTTACCGCTATTGCCAAGAAAACGAACGCCACATCCAGCCCTTGGCCTTGTGGCGAGAAGTACAGCGCCTCGCGGCCGAGCTTGCCGAATTAGGTCCAGTGCTTTTGCAGGAGGAGCACAGTTTGGCGGCACAACCGACCCATGCCGAGATTAAAGTGGCGGTTAAAGAATACAAACGCGATTTTTACGTGTTTGCCGTCAATGTCGCTGAAGATCCGCGGCGGCTCGATTTGCGCCTAGAAGGCTTGCCGCCCATGGGGCGGGCCGAAGCGCTCCACGGGCAGGCGGTACCAACGCTGGTCAACGGGCGGCTGGCCGCGGAGTTAGATCCGTTGGCCGCGGCGGTTTTCCGCTTGCAGGCAGCGGGCATTTGAGCGGGTAATCCACTGGCTTTGAGCCAGTTAAAGGGGAGAAAACTATGGCCAAAAAGGTGGCCCTCAACAAGCGAGATCGAGAAAGAATAAAGAAGAGGCTCTTGGTGCGCCGCGCTGAATTGCTCAGCGATCTGGACGGCACCGAGCACGAAATCGACGAGCTGCAAGACCCCAAGGCCGACGATCTCGACCGAGCGGTCGAGGCCGGGGCCATGGAGCTTTTGGTGGCGCTGGGTGATACTGAGCGCCGCGAGTTGGAAGAGGTCATTCTGGCGCTCGAGAAGTTAGAAGGTACGACGTATGGCAAGTGCGAAGCCTGCCTTGAAAAGCCTTTAAACCTGTGCGCGACCTGTCCGTTTATTCCCAAGCCGCGCTTGGACGCCCTGCCCACGGCGCGGCTGTGCGTGTCCTGTCAGGAGGCCGAGGAGCAGAACCAGATTCCGTCCTATACCCGGCTGCGCCCACGGCGGATGTTTGGCGAGGACATGGAGGAATTTTCGCATCCCCTGATGGATTCAGAAGACGACAAATAAGCGCTTAATCCGCGCGTTATTCGAGCCGCGCTAAAGGGCGGCCCAAGCTGGTGTTGAGCAACTTGGGCCGCCTTTGTGTTGAGATTGGGATTGGGAGGCTAAGGAGCCAGTTCTTTGAGCTCAGCCATGGTGGCGAGCCGCACGTTTTTGAGCTGGCGTTGGTAGCCTATGACCGCGGCTAAAGCATTGATCCGGGCCTGCGTCAAATTGCCTTGGGCCTGGAGCAATTGCTGGCTGTCGGCCAAGCCGAGTTCAAAGCGGCTCTGCTCGACATCGTAAGTGCGCTGGGCAAATTCGAGGGCGGCTTGGCGCAGGTCGATCTGGCGCTCGGCCTCGTGGACGCGGCGCGTGGCGTCGCGAACTTGCTGGATGATTTGGCGTCGCTGCTGCTCGCGTCCGAGGCGACTTTGCTTCAAGGCGATGCGCGCTTGGCTGACGCTGGCTTTCCGTCGGCCGTTGTCGATCAGCGGCAGGGTTATCCGTAGGTCAACTCCCCACTGATTGCGCTCGAAATTATCGCTGACGTCGCCGATTTCGCTGCCGTGCCCCCGCATGCTGACATTGGCGCCGAAAGTCGCGTTGATGCCGTTGCGGCGGCGGGTGTCTTCTAGCTCCAACGCACGAATTTCCTCGAAAATCTCAGCTTGTTTCATGTCGGTGCGGCGCGCCAAGCCGATTTCGAGGGCGCGTTGGGCGTCAATGGGGTAAATCTCGTACTGGACCTCGGTGTCGATTTCGAGTGGTGCCGACATAGCGAGCCCGAGAGTTTCGCGGAGCAGGTCGCGGCGCGATTCGATGTTGGTTTGGGCTTGATCGTATGTGGCTTCGGCTTGTAGCATCTCCACCTGTAGGCGCAGGGCTTCTACTTCGGCGATGAGGCCGACCTCAAATTTTCGCTGGGCCAGTTCCAAATTGGCGCGCGACTGGGCTAAGCGCTGGTCCTCTATTTCGAGTTCGCGGACGCTTTGCACTAAACCGTAGTAATCGTCGATGACTTGGCCCTCTAGCTGGAGCCGCTGGCGGTCGAAGTTGAGGCGGGCACTTTGCAGGCTGTACTCAGCACCCTTGAGTTGGATTTCCTCGCTGGGCTGGCCGAGTAAATCTCGCTCGAAAAAAAGGCGCGTCGAACCCGAATAATCGAGGAAGTCGGCGCGGCGATTGGATGAGAAGTCGCGGCGCAGGGCTGTGGTGTTCAGCGTGAATTGGCCGAGGTGGCGCAGGCGCTGGGTCATGCTCAGGCTGCCCCTGTAAAAGACATCAGAACTCTCTTCACGGACTCGGGTTTCGAGGGCGATGTTTTCTTGGGTATCGCTCAGCCCAGTGAAGCTAGGGGAGGTGACGTCGGCGTTCATGCGAAAGGCAAAGGGTGCCCGTGCTATCGCTAGTTGAGCTTGGTTGTTGGCTAGGGTTTGTTGGTCCCTTTGATGTTGCAAGTTGTTTTGCATGGCCAAGTCGATGCACTCTTGCAGCGAGAGTACCGCGGCTGTGGAGCCGGTGGAGGCGATTAACAAACCGACTAGTGCCCATTGGTATTTCATCACAGAGTCCCTTCTTATTGGATGGCGAGCGAGATGCAGCAGTTGCTTGTAATTATACGATACGCGTTTTACTATCGCCAACCGCACCGCGCCGCGGTTGTGGCAATTTTTCGCGGCGGGTTTTATGTTTAATTGCTTGAACTTACGCCTATCACAAATCTAAGGGAGTGATACCATGACCGCCCTCACTGCACCGCAAGTACTAGCGTACGAAAAAACCGCCGCCGACCTCGCGGTCAAAATCTTCGCCGATGGAGCCGACCGCGAGAGCATGCTGACGAGTTATGCCAACCCGCTAGTTTCCGGATTTACGACCAATCCCACCTTGATGCGCCAAGCGGGCGTCACCAACTACCGGGCCTTTGCCCACGACATTGTCGCGGCCATTCCCGACCGCCACATTTCTTTTGAGGTCTTTTCAGACGAGTTCGACGATATGGAGCGCCAAGCCCGCGAGATCGCCACTTGGGGTGAAAACGTGTACGCCAAAATCCCCGTTAGCAACACCAAAGGCGAGGTCAGCTACGACTTGGTCCATCGGCTGTCTCACGCCGGGGTCAAGGTCAACGTCACGGCGATCTTTTTGCTCGACCAAGTGCGAGAAGTGGCGGCCGCGGTCGAGGGCGGGGCACCGTGCTGCGTGTCGGTCTTTGCCGGCCGCATCGCCGACGCCGGGCTAGACTACATGCCGGTCATGGCCGAGTCGGTCGAGCTGCTCGCGTCCAATCCCCAAGCCGAACTCATCTGGGCCAGCCCCCGCGAAGTGTACAATGTCGTCCAAGCCGACAGCATCGGCTGCCACATCATCACCTGCACCAGCGACATCATCAAGAAGCTGCCGACCTTGGGCAAGGAAATGGGGCAGTTCTCGCTGGAGACCGTCCAGATCTTTTACGCGGATGCCACTGCCGCCGGCTACAGCCTGTAAGCGCGGCGGATGAGTTATACCCAACAGTACTTGGCCGCGGCGGCTCAAGTCATCGAGCAGCTAGATCGCAATGCGATTGAAGCGATAGTCCAGCTCGTCGTCGAGACCCGTCGGCGTGACGGGCGGCTCTTTGTCCTTGGCGTGGGAGGCAGCGCGGGCAATGCGAGCCACGCGGTCAACGACTTTCGCAAGATCGCTGGTATTGAGTCCTACGCACCTACGGACAACGTCTCGGAACTGACGGCGCGCATCAACGACGAGGGCTGGGATACGGCCTTTGCCAAGTGGCTGGAGGGTAGCCGTTTAAACGAAAAGGATCTGATCTTGATCTTGTCCGTCGGCGGTGGCAATCGCCCGCTGAATACAAGTGTCAACTTGGTTGTAGCACTGGAGTACGCCAAAGAGGTCGGAGCCAAAATCTGCGGCATCGTGGGGCGGGATGGCGGCTTTACAGCCCAAGTCGCCGATGCCTGCGCGATTGTGCCGACGGTCGCGCCGAATGCAGTCACGCCACTGACGGAATCCTTCCAAGCCGTTATATGGCACTTAATTGTCTCGCACCCCGAAGTACAAGTAGAGCGCACTAGGTGGTAAATCCGCTCGCGCCATTCACAACGAAAGGTTGAACATGTCTGCGGTCCCCCGAGACCTGCGCCAGTTTTTGCACCGCTACATTCCAGACCTAGAAGAGGAGATGTTTTCGTTCCTCGTGATGCGCGAACCCGAGGACTTTCTATATCGGCTGATGCGCGACTACCCGGAGCGCGGCGGCAAGCGATTCCGTCCGGTGTTGGTGCTCTTGGCATGCCAAGCTTGCGGCGGCGACGTGAAAAAAGCCATGCGGACTGCGGTGGCCTTTGAGATGTTCCAGTCGTTTGCCGTGGTCCACGACGATATTGAAGACGATTCAGAGATGCGGCGCGGCAAGCCCTGCTTGCACAAGCTGCACGGAGTCCCATTGACCATTAACGTCGGCGATGCCCTGTACGCCAAGGTCTTTGAGATCCTCAACGCGAACCGCGAGGTGTTGGGGGCGGATGTCGCGCTCGATTTGATCGACGAGATGATCCGCGGCTCGTGCGAGACGTTTGAGGGGCAGGCATACGACGTGGGCTGGATTCGCCAGCGCTATATTCCCAGCGAGGTCGAGTTTATGACCATGTTGCGCAAAAAGACTGGGTGGTACACGGGCCGGGGACCGTGTACGGCCGGGGCGATTATCGCGGGGGCCGATATGGAGTTGCGAACTTGTATCGGCGACTTCGGCGAGTCCATGGCCATTGCGTTCCAGCTTCGCGACGACCTACTGAACTTGAGCTCTTCCGAACAAGACGCTGGCTCTGCGCCCGGGGTTACTTCCGGGGCCTACGGCAAGGAGCGGGGTGGGGATATTGCGGAAGGGAAGCGAACCTTAATTATCATCGACCTATTGGGCAAATGCACGGCTGAGGAACACGAGGAAGTGCTGGCGATCTTGCACCAGGAGCGGTGCCGCAACACGGCCGCTGAGATCGAGCGAGTCATCGCCTTGGTGGAACACTACGAATGCGACCGCTACGTCGAGCGCGTGTGCCAGCAGAAGGTCGAAGAGAGCTTGACGCACCTAGAAAAACTCCCGGCCAATCCTTCGCGCGATATGCTGGGAGAAATGCTGGACTTTCTGGTCCAGCGCGCCTTTTAGTCCACTACTGGATTTTCCAAATAAGCCAAAAGCAACCGCGCTGTGTTGACGATGCCGTCCCACGCGCAGATTTCGTACCCGTGCGTGTTGTCGCCTGGGTAGCCAATCAGCGCCGCGCGCGCAATAGCGCCGGACGTTTTGGCAATTGACGAGTCGCTGGAATACGAAGTGAGAACGGCCGTTTGGATGCCGAACCCGCAGGCGGAGGATAGGGCGTCAAAGCGCTCGATGATGCGCGCGTCGTACAGGCCGCGACTGTCCCGGACGCCGATGATGGGATAGCCGCTGTTGGCCGTGCCGTATTCGGCTGCCACGGGCGCGATGTCAACGGCAACGGCTGTGTCAACCGGCAGCCGCCCGAGCGCGTAGATCGCGCCGTGACCACCGATTTCCTCGCTGGAACTGGCCACGAGATATACGTCTTGGGCCGGTCGATTCTCCCGCAAGTGCAGGCCCACTTCGAGCATGGCCGCCAAGCCGGCGCGACAATCGAGATTGTAGCCACAGACGCAATCGCCCAAACGCCAGAGCGTCTTGTGTTTGCTGGCGATGACAACTCGAGTACCGGCGCGGATCCCGCGCTGGGCTAGCTCTTCGGCTGCGAGCCTCGTTTCAATCCACATCTGTTCCCACTTGAGGGGTTGGCCGTCTTTGAGCCGCCCCGCCGGGCTCTCTGTGGAGACGTGTTTGGCGCCGGTGGAAAGCACGCCTGGACAGAGGCCGTCCCGCGTCATGATTTCCACTGGACTTTCACCTAGTGCCCAGGGGTGCAAACCGCCCAAGGGCTGTACCCTGATTTTGCCGTCGGATTCAACGCGCTTGACGACGAGGGCGATCTCGTCCTTGTGGGCGACGGCTGCTACGGGCTGATCTTGGCTTTGGCCCTTGATGTGTATGATGATGTTGTCGGCCGCATCTTGCCAGACGGCGTCGCCGATAGGGGCAGCGAGCTCGTTGACGAGGGCGTCCATAGCGGATTCCGCGCCCGAGGGTGCGTGCGCGGCGAGCAGTTGCTCGACAAGGCCGTAGAGGCGTTGGGCATCAATAGTCATGGCGTGCTCCTAATTGCAGGTGAGCGAAAATAATTAGGAGCACGCCGCTGGGCAATGACAACGCCTCTACGGGAAGCTGGCAAAGGGGTTAGGCTGGCGTGGCGAGCGATCCAATCACTTCTTCAGCTAGCCCACGCAAGGTCTTTTGCAGCCGGAGGCGGCCCCGGTTGACGCGCGATTTGACCGTGCCGACGGGACAGTTGATGATCTTGGCGATTTCCTCGTACGAGAGCCCGTTCATATCGCGGAGGAGCACGGCGGCGCGAAATTCTGTGGGCAGATCCTCAATGGCATGGACGACGAGGGACTTGACGCGGTTGCCGTCGGCCTGTTCGCCGGGGAGGGGATCCTTGGCGGCTGGCTCGTAAAAGACGGTGGTCTGTTCGTCGTCACTGGGGCTGATGGGAATCCAATGCCAGCGCTTGCGGCGGCGCAATTCGGTCTTGGCCAGGTTGCCGGCAATGGTGTAGAGCCAAGTGGAAACCTGTTCGATGGCTGGGTACTGGTGGCTGTGGCGCAGGCAGCGGAGAAAGGTCTCTTGGACTATATCCTCGGCCGTTTCCCTGTCGCCGACAAAGCGATAGACAAAGTTGTACAAGGGGGTGCGGTAGCGTTTGACCAGCACACTGAGATGGCCTTGGTCTTCAGCGGCCCGCAGCAAAATTTCCCTATCCGTGAGTTCATTTGTCGCTACCATGGTTACCGCTCCTTTCTCGTGCTGTGAGTCGCTCGCTGAGGGCAAGGCGACGCAATTTAAGCGATTATCGTTGTGGCTAGTAATAGCAAAAATCGTGCCATCCTTCACTAAGGGAAAAAAGCGCGCCTTATCGCCCGTTTTTAGGGATAATTGGCGACAAAAAGCCGAATGTAGCACTCAGATATTTGAGTATCCTCAGATTTCTGAGGTGCATCTTTTGACAGGTATAGGGGCAAACGGTAGATTTCGCACCGGTAAATTCGCCCGCGTAATTGCTGAAAATGGAGTGTGCTCGTGCAGGAGTTGGCCACGCGCTTGGAGGCATTGTGCCAAGCCAAGGGAGTAGAGAAATTCTCGGCTGAAGAGATAGTCGAGCTGTTATCAGACGGTGAAGAGGTAGATTGGATCGTCGATCAAGTGCTGCCGACGGCGGATGAGGTCGATCGCAGCGAAATGGGCCAAGTACTGGCCGAAATCGCCGCTGCGGTGGCTCCTGGTCCCGACGCGGATACAGACGACGAAGAACCTGCCTCGGTGGAGGAGTTGGACTTGGCCCAACTCCAGCAAGCCCTACCGCCCGGAGTTGACGTGCAGCAAGTCGAGGAAATGCTGCGCTCGCCCCAGGGAGCCTTGCTGGCCGATTTTAGCGCTTTTTGCCAAGAGCGCGGGTTTGATGGCGAGTTGGGTGAAGCGGAGATGAGCGAGGCCATGCGGGAATTGCACGAGGAGTGGTTGCAGACGCCACGTCCCGCGCTAGAAGGCGAAAAACCGGCCGCGGTGCTGGACGGAGGTAGGCTCTTTCCCGGTAAGGTAGAGACCTTTCGCCGCGAAACCCCCAAGGTCGGCCGCAACGACCCGTGTCCTTGCGGCAGCGGCAAGAAGTTCAAAAGATGCTGCGGCAAGGCCGCTTAAGATGGCCCAGATCTGCCCCTCTACGGCCATTGAAGGAGTCTACATTACCGAGCTACAGTCGCACGGCGACGAGCGGGGCCGCTTTACCGAGGTGTATCGCAAGGAGTGGTTTCCCCAGCGCGGCTGGGATGCTTTGCAGTGGAGCCGCTCGGAGTCGCAACAGGGGGTGCTGCGCGGCTTGCACTATCACCACCGCCAAGTTGACTACTGGCACTGCGGGATGGGTGCGCTGCGCGTCGGCCTGTTCGACCTGCGCTGCAGTTCGCCGACGCGCGGTCAGGGGCAGGTCATCGAATTAGACCAAGAGGTATTGCGGGGCGTCTTTATTCCGGCGGGGGTTGCGCATGGCTTTTACGCAGTCACCGACGCGATGCTTTTCTACTTGGTCGATTTCTATTACGACGGCACGGACGAATGGGGCGTGGCTTGGGACGATCCCGATGTGGGGTTGGACTGGGGGATTGAGGGGGGGCCGATTCTCTCGCCGCGCGACCAAAATAATCCGCGACTGCGGGATATTTCCGCCGAGGATTTGCCCAATTAGAACTTATCTCAAAACTAAATTATGCTATGACCCGACTTGAACTTGCTCACCGCATCTATCAGACCGCTCACCTGCGCGGCCAATTTACTTTGCGCTCAGGCGCGACAGCCACAGAGTATTTCGACAAATATCAGTTTGAGACCCATCCCGAACTCCTCCGCGTACTCGCCACCCACCTCCAGCCCTTAATTCCCGACGACACAGACATTCTCGCAGGTCTCGAACTCGGTGGGGTGCCCATCGCCACCATGCTTGCTCAGCTTTCGGGATTGCCCACCTGCTTCGTGCGCAAACAGGCCAAAGAATATGGCACCTGCAAACTCGCCGAAGGCCCCGACATTGCTGGCAAAAATCTGCTGATTGTTGAAGATGTCGTCACGTCCGGTGGACAAATTGCTCTTTCCGCCCAAGATCTGCGCAACCTTGGCGCAGAGGTTTCACAGGCCATCTGCGTGATCGACCGCGAATCCGGTGGCACCGAGAGCCTAGCCCGAGAAGGCATTGAACTCCACGCTCTGTTTCGGATGAGCGAACTGAAATAACACCGTTCATGGCACAAAAAAGGGGGCCTCGGCCGAGGCCCCCTTTTTTGTCGGTACGCTTCCGCTCTGACTATCCCGCTGCTGCGGCTTCTAATTCATCGCCCTCGACTCGCACCGAAACGAGTTGAGAAACTCCTTCTTCGGGCATGGTGACGCCGTGCAAGGCGTCGGCTTCCGCCATGGTGATCTTGTTGTGCGTCACGACGACGAATTGCGTCTCGCGGGCAAATTCCTTGAGCACGCGCACGAAGCGGCTGATGTTGGCGTCGTCGAGCGGGGCATCGACTTCATCGAGGATGCAGAACGGGCTGGGCTTGACTTGGTAGATGGCAAAGAGCAGGGCGATGGCCGTCAGCGCCCGCTCGCCGCCCGACAGCAGGGCAATGTTTTGCAGGCGCTTGCCGCGGGGGCGGGCGATGATGTCGATTTGGGCCTCTAGGGCATCGACGTTTTCTTCGAGGCGGAGATCGGCTTCGCCGCCGGGGAAGAAGCGGACAAAGGTCTCTTTGAACTTCTCGCGGATCTGCTCGAAAGACTGGAGGAATATCCGCCGCGCCGTGCGGTCGATCAGGCTGAGGGTTTTCTTCAGATCCTCGGCGGCGATTACTAGATCGTCGCGCTGTTGGCGGAGAAAGTCGTAGCGCTCCTTTTGCTCTTGGTGTTCTTCCAATACGCCTAGGTGGCCTGAACCCAAGCGGTGTAGGGACTGACGCAACTGGTCGATGCGCTGTTGCGTGGCTTCCTCGTCGATGGCTTCGTCGAGCGGCCCCATAGCCGCAACATCGCAGTGATACTCCTCCTGCAGGCGTTCGCGAATGTGCTGGGTCTGGAACTTTAGCTCGGAGATGCGCACTTCGAGGTTCGTGCGGCGCTCGCGCTGCTCGTTGAGCTGCCGCTGCAAGTGGCTGATGTGTTCCTGTAACTCGCGGTTTTGGGTATTGGCCGCGGCCCAGTGCTGACGGCGCTGGTCTTGCTCGGTGACCAAGGTCTCGCGGCCTTGGTGTAGTCCTTTGAGTTCGTCTGTTAAGGCGGCGCTGCGCTCACTGCACTCGGTCTGTTGGCGCTCGGCCTCGGTCGCCTCAGCCGCTAGGCGCGTGATGTTATTGTGCAGATTGGCGTCGATGTTTTTTAGGCGCTCGGCGTCTCGCTCTAGCCCTTGAACGAGTTCGGCGGTGCGGGCGTGTTCCACTTGGAGGGTGCCTAGTGCTTCGCGCCGCTCGCGTCGACGGGTTTCGCTCTGTTTGAGGTCTTCTTCCAAGGCGCTGCTTTCCTCGCTGAGACGAGTGCTCTCGGCCTCGTTGTGGCGCAGGTGCTCGGCTTGTTCGGCAATGCTTTGGTCGAGGGCTTGGCGGCGCTTGGCCAAGCTGGTGCTTTCGCCGTGGAGTTGCTCCAGGCGCGCGGCGAGCCGCTCGGCGTCGGTGTGGGCGCGCTGGTGCTGGTGAACCTGCTCGCGTTCCTTGGTGCGCCAAGTTTCGTTCTCGGCGGCTAGATCTTCTAGACGTTGTGCGAGCGCAGCGAGCTGGTCTGCGAGTGCAGCGAGCCGAGGACCGATGGCTGCGTAGCGAGCTTTTTGGTGGGCGACGAGCGAGCGCAGGGTGCGGATTTCTCGCCCGCGGCCGAGGACGCCCGAGTCTTCGGCTTGGCTCTGGCCGCCCGATGCGAGGCCAAAGAGATCGACGGCGTCGCCATCGGCCGTGACGCAGCGCACGTAGGCATCCGGGTAGCGGCGCGTCAGGTCCAACGCGGTTTGTAGGTCGTCTACTAGAAAGGTGTTGTGCAAGAGGCTAGCAACTAGGGAGGCGATGGAGGCTTCGGGTTGCACGTAGTCCAAGAGCGGACCGCGTAATCCGGGCATGGGATCTGGGGTCAAAGCCGGGCCGAGGGTGCGAGGAGGGGCCTCTAGCGAGAGGATGCCGACGCGCCCGGAACGCTCTCGGAGATGGGCAATGCCTTTGAGCAAGCCGCTGTCCGAATCGGCGATCAATGCTTGGAGCGACTCGCCGAGGGCGACCTCGACCGCGCGGGCGTGTTCTGCTTCGACTTCGACTAGGTCGCCGAGGACGCCGCGGAAGAGGGCGGCGTGGGGCGATTCGAGCATCAAGGTGCGGACCCCGCTCTGATAGCCTTGGTAGCCGGCGCGGACTTTTTCGAGGACTTGCAGCCGCGCTTGGTTGGCTTCAGCGGCGCGCCGGGCCGCATCGCGTTGTTCGCCGAGTTCGCGGAGGTCCTTCTCGGTTTGGTCGCGAGCGGCGAGAACCGTGGCGCGCTGTTGTTGGCAGGTGGATAGCTGCTGCCGAGTTTCGGCGAGGGCGGCTTCGGCGGCTCCGGCCGCTTGTAGGGCTTGGTCGCGTTCGGCTGTGGCCGCGTCCTCTTCGCCGCGCATGGCAACCGCGCGTTCGTCGAGCGCGTCGCGCTCGGCCTGTTGGCGCTCGAGCGCGCGGCTTATTTCGCCCCCTTGGCGCAGATGCTCCATGCGCCCGCGCTGGCGTTGGTCCAGCTCAGCTCGGTAGCTGTCGTATTCTTCTTCGGCCTGAGTGGCGCGCTGCTGGTGAGCTTGTAATTCTCGCTCTATTTGCACGAAGGCCGCCCGCGCTTCGTCGAGATGCGTGGTATTGTCGCGTCGCTGCTGTTGTACGGCTTCGAGTTGGCTAGTGTAATCAGCGCGCTCGCGGGCCGTGCGTTCGCGGATTTGTTCGGCTGCCTCGCGCCGCTCGCGCACGGCCACGAGGAGCTGTTCGCGCTCGTGGATGGCTTCGATGCGGCGATTGAGTTCAAGACCCGCTTCCTGCATGGCCTTTTCGGCCTCGGTCAGCGCGAGGCGCGCCTTTTCGAGTTCAGTCTCGCGGCTGGTGAAGCGGGTATTGCCTTCTTCGGCCGCCTTGCTAAGTGCGGCGAATTCGTCTTGCAACGGGGAGATTTGGACACTTAGGGCGAAGAAGCGCTGGCACCCCAAGCGCACATCGAGTTGGTCCAGTTCCCTTTTGAGTGCTCGGTAGCGGTGCGCCCGGCCCACTTGACGACTGAGACTGTCAACTTGGCGTTTGACCTCGGTGATGATGTCTTCGATCCGCTGTAGATCGGCTTGGGTGGCCTCTAGGCGGTTCCGCGTGGAGCGCCGCCGAACCTTGTACTTGGTGATACCGGCGGCCTCTTCGAGGATGCGGCGGCGGTTCTCGGTCTTATCGCTGATGATTTCATCGACCATGCCCTGCTCCATTACCGCATAAGCGCCTTGGCCGAGGCCGGTGTCCATGAGCAGGTTGGTGATGTCCAAGAGGCGGCAGGGAATTTTGTTGAGGAGATAATCGCTTTCGCCGGAGCGGAAAAGACGCCGGGTCAGCACGACCTCGGCAAATTCGACGGGCAGCGCGTTATCGCGGTTTTCAATCGCCAGCGCGACTTCGGCCATGCCGAGGGCCTTGCGCTGGCGGGTGCCGGCAAAGATCACGTCCTCCATGCGCTGGCTGCGGAAAGAACCGGCGCGCTGTTCGCCCAAGACCCAGCGAATGGCCTCTACCACGTTGGACTTGCCGCAGCCGTTGGGGCCGACGATGGCCGTAATGCCCGGCTCGAAGGGAATGACGATCTTTTGGGCGAAGGACTTAAAGCCAAAAATCTCGAGTTGATTGAGGCGCACGGTCTAGCTCCTGCCGGGCGCTGGGGAGGGGGCGCTCCGCTGGGGGAGAAGGTAAGAGACGGGCGATGCTAGAGGAGTAAGAAACGGCCTGGGGAAAGGCCGTGTTTTAAGTACTCAAAAACGAGAAACGCTGTCAAGGCATGTGCTGCTGTTAGAAATCCAGCGCCGAGTCATCGACTGTGGCTGGATCGTCTTCCTTACCCATGGCGATGATGTGTTCGGCGGTGATTTCCTGGCGGCCGGCGTATCCGGCGTTCAGTTCGTGCCAATAGGCGACTCGGGGTTCGCCGCGCTGCCAGCACAACAGGACCCAGCGGCCTTGATAGGTTGTGGGGAAGTCTAAGAGACCGCGTTCGAGGCCGCCGACGGGGAAGCGAATGCCCTCGGCGATGATTTCCTCGGCGACGATGCGCTTGATGTCGATGATTAGATCGTTGATGCGCTGGCGGTGCTGGTCGAAGGCGTCGCGGTCGGGATTGGTGCTGCGGGCGACTGCTTGGCCCCAGAGCGCATCGAGAATTTGCAACTGTTGGTTGTGATGGCGGACAGCCCCCTTTTTGACCTCTATGCGTTGGAGGACGTCCTCTAGCTGAGGCAGCTTGGCGTTGGCCTCTTCAATGGTAAATGCCTTGCGCGTCATGAGATTTGCGAGCTGAGAGTTTTGGCTCGTGTTGTGGCAAAGTATAGGCATTGGGCTACTGCGCTACAAGCCCTTGCGCTACCCTTGGCGATGCGTGATATTTAACACTGTTTTACGACGTGAAAGGGGTCGGCGTAGCCAGCCCCGTCTTTTTTTGGTCTAAGTTCGAAATTTACCTATGGCGGTTACTATAGAAGAGGTCCACGGGGTCGCCGAGTTGGCGCGGTTGCGCTTTTCTCCTGCAGAGGAGGAAAGGCTAGCTGGGGAACTCAACCGCATCTTGCGCTACATGGATAAGCTCAACGAGCTAGACACCACCGGCGTAGAGCCAACGTCTCACGTGCTGCCGCTGGCCAATGCGTTTCGCCGCGACGAGGCAACGCCCTTTCCCGCGACGGATGAGATCGCTGCGGCGGCCCCGCAGCGACAAGAGGATTATTTCAAGGTTCCGAGAATCATCGATTGACTAAAGAAGCGGGGGCAGGCCACTGTCGCCGCTTCTTTGTTTGGGTAGCTCGAAGGAGCGCGCAACGTGGCCGAAGAATACAAAGGCCCCAAATACGTCGTTGTGACCGGCGGCGTGATAAGCGGCGTGGGCAAGGGCTTGACCACAGCTTCCATCGGCAAGATCCTACAGCAATACGGCTACAGCACCACCGCCGTCAAGATCGATCCGTACATCAATTACGACGCCGGCACCATGCGGCCCACCGAGCACGGCGAGGTGTGGGTGACGGACGACGGTGGCGAAATAGATCAGGATTTGGGCAATTACGAGCGCTTCTTAGGGTTGGACCTGCCGCGTTCCAACAACCTGACCACCGGGCAGATTTACCACACGGTCATCGAGCGCGAGCGCCGCGGCGAGTATCTCGGCGAGACCGTACAGCCGATCCCCCACATAACGGACGAAATCACGCGCCGCTTGCAGGAGGCGGGCGCGGGCTACGACGTCGTGCTGGTCGAGATTGGCGGCATTGTCGGCGACTATGAGAACGAGCCGTTCCTCTTCGCCGTCAAGACCCTAGAACGAGACTTGGGTGAGGAGCACTTTGCTCACGCGCTGATTACCTATCTCCCCATACCGCCGCACGTGGGCGAGATGAAGACCAAGCCCACGCAGCAGGCCATTCGCATGCTCAGCGAGCACGGCATTTTTCCCGATTTCATCGTCTGTCGCGCCGAGACCGCCACCGACGAGGTCCGCAAGAAAAAGATCCAGATCGGTGCCAATGTGCCCTACGACCACATCATTTCGGCCCCGGACTCGGAGACGATTTACAATATCCCGCTGGTTTTGGAAGAAGAGAGGCTCGGCGAGAAGATTCTCAGCCGGCTCGGCTGTGCTCCCAAGAAGACTCCAGACTGGCGGCCTTGGCGGGAATTGGTCAAGCGCAGTCGGCATCCGCGTCAGTGTGTCCGCGTGGCCATGGTCGGCAAATACGTGGTCACGGGCAATTTTCAGCTCACAGATTCGTACATCTCGGTCAATCAGTCGCTGATACACGCTGGCGTGGCGTCGGACGCGCGAGTCGAGATTACTTGGATTGACGGCCATCAGTTTGAGCGCGGCGAAATGGACCTGTCAGAGCTCGATGCGTTCGACGGCATTATCGTCCCTGGGGCCTTTGGCGCAGGAGGGGCTGAAGGCGTGATCATGGCCATTCGCTACGCTCGCGAGCACGACATTCCCTATTTGGGCTTGTGCTATGGCTTGCAACTGGCCGTGATCGAATACGCCCGCAATGTTGCTGGGATCGCCGAGGCTACTTCCGAGGAGTTCGACGAGGATTCCGAGTGGAAGGTCATCTGTGTCCAAGACACTCAGAAGAGTGCGCTAGAGCAAAATCGCTACGGCGGCAGCATGCGCTTAGGCGCGTACGCCGCGGTATTCAAAAACGACAGTCGAGTCCTCCAAGTCTACGAGGCGTCTAGCCGTCTAGAAGAAGACGCCCATCGCATCGAACAACTGCTGGCCAATCCCGATCAGGCATTCCGCGTTGGCTTGGTCATGCTAGAGCGCGATAAAGTCGCCCTAGAGCGCCACCGCCACCGCTATGAGGTCTCGCCCCGCTTCGTCGAATTGCTTGAAGAGGAGGGGCTGGTCTTTTCGGGTTATCACCGCCGCGTGGACGGCACTCGCTTGATGGAGTTTATCGAGTTGCCGGATCACCGCTTCTTCATCGCCACCCAAGCCCATCCTGAGTTTAAGTCGCGGATGGACAATCCTTCGCCCTTGTTTGCCGGGTTTGTCGAGGCCGCGCTGGCTTACCAACAGGAGGTTGCAAGCCATGAGGAGAGGCAGGCGGCGGCCTCCTAGTTCGGTGGGCGGTACAATCGTCTCAGCAGGCCGCGCTTTCCCGGAGGGAGCGCGGCTTTTTCGCGCCGGGTGCTGCGGAGCTATGCTCTGGGCCTGCGGCGCGGGAGAAGTACCCGAAGAGCCGCTGCAGATCCCCGAGGCCGATGGGGAAGCATGGGACGCGCACATTGAGATAGGACGCCCCGGACACCGCATCCAGATCCGCGCCGATTCTCTGCGCGAATTTTCCAAGTCAGAGCAGGTCGTCGCCACCGGCGGCGTAGAGGTCGCTTTCCGCGGCAACGGGGCCGTTTCGACGCTACGGGCCGAGCGTTTGGTCCTAGAGCACAAGCGGGATCGCTTTGGTTTGGCTGGCGGCGTGGTTTTGCGCGCTGGGGACAGTTTAGAGGTGCAGGCCGATACCCTGCTGTGGGAAAACGCGCACGAGCAGTTGCGCATTCCGGGCGCGCTGCGAGTGGAGGTGGATGAGGGACGGGAGTGGGGCCGCAATCTGACGAGCAATTTCGCCGTGGATGCGTGGTCCTTGGAAGCCGTCGAGGGACGCTGGCATGGCCAGGACGGAGCGGTGGTGGAAGTGCGCGCTCAGCGCGAGGAAAGTCGCCGCGTCGAGGGCGTACAAGAAATCGCCTACGACAGCGTTGAGGTGCGCTACGACGGCGTGCAATTGACCGGACCGCGCGCCACGTTCCTCCCACAGGCCCGTCGCTTCGACATCAGTGGAGGAGTCGAGGGAGCCGACTCGCTGGCGCAGTTTGCAGCCGACGAAGTCGCCGTGGATGCGGGAAAGCAGCGGCTGGTGGCGCGAGGCGCGGTTCGTTACCGAGAGGATGAGGCCGAGTTTCGGGCCGCGGAGGTAGAGGAGGACCGCAGCGCAGCGCTGTTGCAGGCCCGCGGGGAGCCGGCAACCTTTGTACAAGGCGAGCGGCAGATCGAGGCGCGCCAGTTGGCGTATTCGCGTCCCGAGCGCGAGTTGACGGCTCAGGACGGGGTGGTCTTGCATGCTGAGAAGCGCGAGTTGACGGCCCAAACTCTCCGCTATAAGCGCGATGGCCAAGTCCATGCCGAGGGCGCGATTGTCCTAAAGGCTCCCGAGCTAGATGGCTCGCTCGCCGGTGATTCGCTCTTTTTCGACTTGGAGCAGGAGGCCGGGTGGATGCGGGGTACGCCCTCGCTGCGCCAGCACGAGCTCGTGTTCACCGCCCCTGTATTGCGTTTCGATCTCGTGCAAGGCCGGTTGGCTGGAACCGGGGGTTTTGCGCTGCGCGCTGAAGGACTGGAGGTTGCAGCCGAGCGCGGTGCATATGAAGCGGATTCAACGCGGGTGCAGGTGGCCGAGGGCGTGGTACTAGAAGAACGGGATCGCGAGCGCGACTACCACAGCCGGCTGATGGCCGATTCCATGGTCGTCGCATTGGCAGACAGCCAAGTCGAGTGGATCGCCATACCCGGCCGAGTGAGCGGCCAAATTGAGGTGGGCGACCGCCGCAGTTGGATCGAGGGCCGAGGGGGACAAGTTTTTATGGCCGACGGGGATTTGGAGCGGGTCGAAGTGAGTTCCGAGGCTGATGTGACGCATCGTCGGGCTGAGAACGAAGAGATCAATCGCTTTCGCGGGCAGCAGATGACGCTGTACTTTGATGCGGCGGGATTGCGCCGCGCCTTGGTGAAGGGCGCGGCCGAGTTGGTCACGCGGCTGCAAGAGGACGAAGAGGTCTCCGTCAACGAAGTCAGCGGCGAAGAATTGGATATCCGCTTTGCCGAAGGATCACTGTCCGAGGTGCGAGTCGGGCCGGAGATCGAAGGCCGTTACTATCCGCCCGCAGAGGAGCCGTAAGGTGGCATTGAAAACGCGCGCATTGAGCAAGCGCTACGGGGGCCGGGCCGTCGTCGACGAGGTCAGCATCCGCGTCGAGCCAGGGGAGGTCGTCGGCCTGTTGGGGCCCAATGGCGCGGGCAAGACCACGACCTTTCACAGCATCGTTGGCTTTGCCGCGCCGGACGGGGGCCGCATTTTGCTCGACGGTGCGGACATCACCGGGCTGCCGATGTATCGCCGCGCGCAAATGGGCATTGGTTACCTGCCGCAGGAGACCTCTATTTTTCGCAAGCTGAGCGTGGCTGACAACATCCGCGCAGTCTTGGAGGCACGAGGAGTCAACAAAGCGCACATTGCCGCGCGCCAACGGCAGCTACTCACTGAACTAGACTTGTTAGAGCGCGCCGACCAGCGTGCCGACACGCTTTCGGGCGGTGAGACGCGCCGGGTCGAGATCGCGCGGGCCTTGGCCTGCGAGCCTAGCTACATGCTCCTCGACGAGCCTTTTGCCGGCATCGATCCGCGCACGATAGAAGACATCCAGAACATCATTGCCGAACTAAGAAGCCGAGGCTTGGGCGTGCTGATTACCGATCACAACGTGCGCGAGACTTTGGAAATCGCCGCGCGCGCCTATATCCTAGTGGATGGCAAGATTTTAACGGCGGGCACGGCCGAGGAGCTAATTGCCAATGAGCAGGTGCGGCGGATCTATCTCGGCGAGCGTTTTAGCTGGCGGGTTGATCAGTAGGTGCGCCTGTGCTTACACCTTGACTTTTCCCGCTGCACGGGCTTGTTTTTACAGTTGCTATTAGAATGGACAATTATTTTATAAGTAATTAATTTACAATAATTTATTAAATGCTTCGTCCCGAACAAAATACTAGTTTGCGCCTCCAGCAAAAGATGGCACCGCAGCTCATCCAATCGCTGCGACTGTTGCAGATGTCCACCTTGGATTTGACGCTAGAGGTCAAGCAGCAGCTCGAGCTCAATCCCTTGCTCGAAGAGGCCGTCGAACTGCGCGAAGAAGAGGAAGCGGAACTGCGCGAGCGGGAGGAGGAGGGGATCAAGGAAGAGGAGGAACTGCCTGCGGACATGGAGGAGGTCGATTGGGATGCGCTGTTGGGCGACCAGTTCGACGCGGGTGCGTACAATAGCGAGCGCACGGAATACGATTCCAATTGGGAGACTGATCGCGAGCCGCAGGAAAACCGCATCACTGCCATGCCGCCCCTGTTAGAGCACCTGTACCATCAGCTAGGCGAGATTGGCGATTTAGGGCCGGAAGAGCGCGCCATTGCCGAGTACATCATCGGCAATATCGACGAGCGCGGTTACGTCGGCTGTTCGCTCGCCGAGATCGCCGAGGATCTACAAGTGGAAGTGGCCACGGTCGAAAAGGTGCTGCGCGTCATTCAGACGTTCGACCCACCTGGGGTCGGCGCGCGCGACTTGCGCGAGTGTTTGATGATCCAGTTGAGCCAGCGCGCCGACCCGCTTAGCAAGCTGGCCTTGCAGGTGGTGCGCGACCACCTGGAGGACTTGACGCGGCGGCGTCTGCGCGATATAACCCGCGCTTTGGACATCTCCAACGAGAAGCTCAAAGAGGTTTTGCAGGTGATCGAGCGCTTACAGCCGCATCCGGGCCTGTTGGCGAGCAGCGACTACGACAAGCTCTTGACGCTGGATACAGAGGTCGCGTACATCACGCCGGACCTAGTTGTCGAAAAGATTGGCGAGGAGTGGGTCGCGGCGCTGGCCGATGGGTCCATGCCGTCCTTGAGGATCAATTCTGAGTACCAGCACCTGCTCAACAATTCCCGTGGCGGCAAGGACGCGGTCAAGGACTACGTGTCCAAGAATCTCAACGACGCCCGCTGGCTCATCAACGCCATCCACCAGCGCCGCACGACCATGCTCAAGGTGGCCAATTACCTGTTGCAGGCGCAGTTGCCCTTTTTCGAGGAGGGGCCGACGCGGCTGCGGCCCATGGTCTTGCAGGATGTGGCCGACGCGGTGGGGATGCACGTATCGACGATTAGCCGGGTCAGCAACGGCAAGTACGTGCAGACGCCGCACGGGGTCTTTGAACTGAAGTACTTCTTCGACAACAAGCTCAGTACGGACGAAGGCGAAGACGTGTCCGTGCGCTCGGTGAAGGAAAAGATTTCGCAACTCGTCGCTGATGAGGACAAGGTCCGGCCGCTTTCGGATCAACAGATTGTCGAGGAGCTGAGCAAGGGCGGCTTGAAAATTGCGCGGCGGACGGTGGCCAAATACCGCGATCAGCTAAAAATTCCTTCGCAGCGGTATCGCAGGGAGCTGTAGGCGCGTCTTTCTACGCACTCCCTTTCTTCCGCCCGACGATCAACAAATGCGCGGGCATTTTCTCCAGCCACTGTTCGTCCCCGATTTGCTCTCCGTATTCGACGACTTCGACGATGCAGCAGCCGCCATTGATGGCGGCCTGCACGTGGTCGGCAACCGTCCAGTGGTATTCAAATGTCGTTGCCCTCTCGACGGCTGCTGGCTGCCGGTCGCCGTTATCGCGGAGGGATTGGCGACAAAAATCCACTGCACAGTAACACCCCGCACCACTGGCGGTGTTTAAGTAATACATCGCCAGATGGTATTACTGTGAGAAGGAGACCTCCCTTGGCAAGACTTCTGCTAGCTCTTTTTTTAGCCACTGGCTGCTACCATGGACCCTACAGAGGCATCTTAGGCGGCGGCATTGACACCATCGCCATCCCCTTTGTGGGCAACCAGACGGCCGAATACGCCGCTGCCGATAGCCTGCTACAAGCCACGGTCGTGGCATTCCGCGAGGACGGGCAGTTGCGCTTGGCCGACGAGGGAGGGGCCGACGCCATCCTCTTGCTGGACATCCTCTCCGTTGATGATCGCATCCACTGGGATAGGTTACTGGGTCAATACCGGTTTTCTATGGTGGTCTCCGTCGAAATAAAATCCTTTGAGGGGGCGGGGCTGCTGAGGCAATACGAGTCGGTAGGGCGGGGAACGTATGAAGCCGACGACGAGCGAGACAAAGCTATAGGCAAGGCCGCGAGAATGGTGGCCGCAGACATTGTAGGCCGCGCGCAATGAATACAAAGCCCAAAAGGCCCGATTGGCTTGGTGTCGTTACCGCAGCAGGATGAGCTTGCGCGTCAAAACGCCTTCGGCTGATACCAGCCGATACAGATAGACGCCGCTGGCCAACAGGCGGCCCTCGCTGTCGCGGCCATCCCAAGCTAGCCGGTGGCGACCTGCTTGCCGCAGTTCTGTATTCAAGACCGCGATTCGTTGCCCTGACAGCGTGAAGACCTCTAAGCGCATCGGACCGGGGGTGAGCAGAAAGTAGGAGAACACGGTCTGGCTGTTGAAGGGATTGGGCGCGTTCTGATACAATTGCGCGCCTTTCGGTAGGCCGATTAGTTCCTGTGCCAGCGCGAAGAGTTGATTCCGCTCCGACTCGTCAGCCGCCTCAGCGAAGAGGAAGAAGTCGGCGAAATCCACCGTGCCGTTGGCGTCGAGATCAAAGCGGAGGTCGCTGCTGCCGAAGGCATCGGCGAACAGGGAAAAGTCGGTGAGTGTATCGTTGATGAGCGTGGCGATAGGCGGCCTTCCTAACGCATTAAAGATTTCTGCAACAAGTCCAGTGGCAGATACCCGAACTATGTTGGTTCCCGGGTCTGGACCGAGTGTGAGCGCACTCTGTGCTCGGCCGTTGGCATCGGTGGTTGTATTGTCAACCGTTAGCGTTCCATCGCCTCGGGTAACAGTAAAGGCGACTTGAACACCTTGTAGGGGGGCACCGTGTTGATCTCTGACTTCGACGACCAATGGATTGGCTAATGGCTCGTTAGTAGCCCCTTGCTGATGATCGCCTGAGATTTTCACGATCGTCTGCGGACGGGGCTGTGTCCGCTTGGATAGATCCCACAACTTGACTGTGCCGTCGAATGAAGCCGAAGCGAGCAGTGATCCATCAGGAGCAAAAGACATCGAAGAAACCCAATCCGTATGCCCAACCAGCGTCTCGACCTTTCCGCCGGTGGCGACGTCCAATACGCGAACTGTGCCGTCGAATGAAGTCGAAGCGATCCGCGACCCATCGGGGGCAAAAACCATTGAAGAACTCCATTCTGTAAACCTACCCCGCGTTTCGACCATTTCGCCGGTGGCGACATCCCATACGCGAACCGTGCCTTCAAGCGGGTCGAAAGTCAGTAGGGTACCGTCGGGAGCAAAGGCCACCGCGTGGACCCACCAGCCCGGATGCTCAACTAGCGTCGAAACCATTTCGCCAGTGGCGACGTTCCATACCTTGACTGTGCCGTCGGATGAGGCCGAAGCGATCAGCGACCCATCGGGAGCAAAAGCCACCGATTCGACCCAATCCGTATGCCCAATCAGCGTCTCTACATTTTCGCCGGTTTCGATGTCCCAGACGAAGACTCGACCGTCCCCTGCCCCAGCAGCGAGCAGGGTGCCGTCCGGGGAAAAGGCCACCGCACGGGCTCTATCTCTGTGTATAGCTAACGTCTCTACATTTTCGTCGGTTTCGACGTCCCACACGAAGACTCGACCGTCGGATGAACCCGAAGCGAGCAGGGTGCCGTCCGGGGAAAAGGCCACCGCGAGAACTCCCGTATGCCCAACCAGCGTTGCGACCATTTCGCCAGTAGCGACATCCCACACGAAGGTTAGGCCGTTCACTGTCCCGGAAGCAATCAGCGACCCGTCGGGAGAAAAGGCTACCGCAGCAACTCCATACATATGCTCAAGCGTGGCGATATCGCTGCTCACCGTCGCGACATCCCATAGCGTAAAAAACCTCCAAGTAGAATTTCCGTTAGTATCAACCACATATACAGAAATCGGATGTACAATAGGCTCGGAAAGACTCGTGCTTACGGCAGAAGGAATGACGCCGTCATAATCGAAGGTAACGACGGCTTCTTTTTCACCCGCGAATCCACGCCACTCCTTTACTTCATAATGTCCGGCAGCGAAATGTGGTGGTACTGTTTGAGCGAACAGGATCGCCTGATGAAGCCCCTCTGAATCACTGACTTTGAGTTGAACTTGGACGCTCTTTGCATCTGTCGGATAGGTCTGCGGCGAACTGAGCTCGATGGTTGGCCGCCGTATCCATGCTGTATTGACATTGGGATTGAAGTAAGGATGCACGGCCAAAAATTCGGCATGGCACATAGATAGAGCGTCCGGTTGACGGCCGTACGACATGATGTACGCATCGTCGCGGAAGTCGTGCTGCAATCCGAAGGCATGGCCAAGCTCATGTGCAGTCACGACCCAACCACGTTCGCTCGGAACTAAGGCGGTTTCGCTCGGAAATAAGACGAATCCGCCATTCCACCGATTTGTTCCCACGCCACCCGCCCTCCTGCCCCTCGTACCTATACCTGCTATCCAACTAATGTCAGCAACGATCAAGTAAATGTTCTCCTCGATATCAAACGACTGTTCAACCTCGTCTAGCACAGTCCCGACTGTGTCGTCAAAATAGTGGGTTTGCGGGTATTGACCATCCACGCGGTGAACGAGCGGTTCGCCCTCGGCGTCGGTTTCAAAGCGGAAGGTTGTGTTTCCAAGGCCATGCGCCTGCATCTGCTCGGCATAAAAGGTCTGAACTTGGCGAATCGTCGCTTTCATCGAATCGATCACGGACGCGCGAAATGGGCGGTCGTTAGGCAAGAAGTAAATCATCCGCACGGTGCGAGGTTCGCCAACGTCCAGACCAGTCGGCTTGCCAGCAGCGTAGGTAGTGCCGCGCTCGCGCTCGTAATCGAAGGGCAAACAGAAATGCACCTCATCCGACGACGAGGGAGAAGCATAGCTGACGGTCGCCGACGATAAGAACAGACCGAGCGACGCGAAAAAGGCGAGCGGAAAAATGGGATTTTTCATTGGTTGAAGCCCGTTTGTTACGAGTGATGATCGTGCAGGGATGGCCTCCACCGGATCGCCTGCGACTCCCAAGGGGCGAGTCGGTGGTGGACTTTGGCCCTTGTGCAGACTCTCTCAAAGGGGAGTGGTTCCTGTGGCTCCCTACGGGACTGCTGGCTATGTCCGGGATTGCTTATAACCGCTGAAAATCAGCGATACAGTTGGCCGTGGTCGTCAAACGCCATCTCGGCCAGCGCGCCGGTTTGCTCTAGGTCGGGATGGTCGCCGAACTCTCGCAGCAGGCTGGCGGATAGGTGGATGTGGCCGATGTCGAGGGTGTTTTTGATACGGACGACGCGCGCCTGTTCAGGGCGGGCGAGGTTTTGCACCGAGAGCGCGGCCTCAATGGCCGCGCTCTCGGTTTCCATGACGACGGGGATGTACGCGCGATTGAGGAAGGTGGAGGTGAACACATTGGCGTACGTGGACTTGAAGTCGATGCGCTCGTACAGGCGGCGGGTGATGATGTCGGCGAGGCCGACGCCGTTGGCGTTGCCGTGGGTTTCGTCGGTTAGGTCGAGCACCACGATCCGGGCCACGCCCGGGGACTCCGGCTCTTTGACGCCGGGCAGGAGCATGCGGCCGACGACGTTGGTGTCCATGCCCGTGCCCGAAATATTCTTGCCGATTTGTTCGATGATCAGCAGGTCAATGCCTTGGACGAAGAGGCGGGGCATGGAGCGCCGCGCTTCCTCCAAAAGCTGCGGCTCGCGGCTTTGGAACTGACCGGGTTGCAGGGCCTCGACGCGGAGGGTCTCTTCATAGGCATTTTCGACGAGGGCCACACCCATGAGGATCGGCGCTTTGTCGAGGATGCAGCGGCCCCAAGCCGGGATCAGGCGGGCGAGGCTTTCGGCACCTCCGGCGTGGGCGATGGTCGCGCCTTTGTGGCTGCCTAGGCCAATGGTCATCATCTTCATCAGACCGCTTTCAAAGGGGCCGCGAAAGGAAGTGTGCGGCTTGATGCGGTTGATGAGTACCACGCCATCGGCTTCGGTGGCGAGCCGGTTGAGCAGCACGGGGGTGCCGTCGTCGAGTTGGGCGACCTCGATGACGTCCATGGTCGCCTCGACCGGGCAGCCCATGCTCTCGGCGTCGAGACCGTAACCGGCTAGCACCTGCTTTTGGCCTTCGGCGGTAGCGCCGCCGTGACTGCCCATAGCCGGCAGCAGGAAGGGCTTGCCGCCGGCCTCTTTGACGCAGTCGATGACCGTGCGGGTGATGAGCGGGATATTGGCGATGCCGCGGCTGCCGCCCGTAACGGCGATCCGCGCGCCGGGAGCGATGGCATCGGCTAGGCCGGCACTCGCTAGCTGACGGCGGACTTCGCCGGCCACGTCGGCGAGCGAGTCGCTGGCAAAGTGCTGCTTGACGGGGGCCATTTGCGGTAGTTGCACAGTAGGTACCTCTAGGCTTGGCCGACTAGGGCGGTGCGCAGGCGCTGGGCGCGCTCGAGAATCGGCAGGGCCGGTTTGGGCACCGGCTCGGTAGCCGGGGCGATTTTCCAGATAAAGACGACCGGGCCTTCTTCCGCAAAGTGCTGGTCGAGCTTGGCGTCGAAATCGTCGTCGGTGTCGATGGTATAGACGCGCTGAAGGCCGGCCCCACGGCAGATTTGCTCGTAGTCGATAAAGGCGGCACCGGGCACGGGCTGACTGCCGGTGACTTCGTACGTGCCGTTTTCCGTGATGATGAAGGTTAGATTGGGGGCCGGACGCTGGGCCAAGGTGACGAGGACGCCCAGCGACATCAGGGTGCTGCCGTCGCCGTTAATGCACAAGACCCGGCGCTCGGGCTGGGCAATGGCCAAGCCCAGCGCAAAGTCGGCGGCGTGGCCCATGGCGCTTTCGACGTGGGCAAAGTCTAGCGGGCCGTCGGAGTGCGCGGCCCAAGGCATGGCCACGCTCATGGTGGTGACCACGACTTCGTCCGTGCGCTTGGCGGCTAGTTTTTCGAGGCAGGTGTATTTGTCGAGCATCTTATGCAGTCTCCGCGACCAGCAGCACAGCGGTTGGCAGCGAGGTCTCTTGGGCCTTGGCGAACGCGGCGTCAAGCTGGCCGCAGTCGTCGTCGGTGTGCATGGCGGTGTAGGGGATGTTCCAAGCCTTGAGCGTTGGCTCGAAGAAGGTGGCGGCCGTATCGACGCGGGGGGCACCTGGGGTCATGGTTGCGTAGCCGCGGTAGCCGACGAGCATGACGAGGGGAATGCCCATGTTGTAGGCCGTGCCGCGCAAGGCGTCGCCGGCCTCCAAAAAGCCCGTATTCTGGATCAGCACCAGCGGATGGGCACCGCCCAAATACAGGCCGGAGGCCAAGCCGTACGCCTCGCCTTCGCGGCTGGTGAGGATTACTTCGATGGTGTCGTGGTCCCACAGGCGCTCGTACAGGACGCACGAGCCATTGTCCGGGACTCCTAATACGTGCGTAATGCCGTGTCGTTCGAGGGCGGCGATGATCTTGGCGGCGCTGATCACGGGACTACTCGGCGAAGATCGCACGGGTGGCGATGCCGCTCTGATGGCCTTCCTGTTGGATGCCGCCGATAAACTGAGCGGTGCGGCCAGCCGGGGCAGTGCCGGCGTAGTACGCGCTGAAGGACTCGTTGAAGGCGACCAATCCAGCGCGATTTTGCGCGGAGTCGGGACCGGCGACGATGTACGCGTTGTTGAAGACGCCGTCCTCTTTGAGACCTGCGCCTCCGGCTTCCTTGATCCGGGCATCGAGCGTGCCGAGCTGTTGGCCGGCGTCGCTGCCGCCGACGGCTGAGACGTGGACTTCGCGCACGCCGTGATGGCGCAAGCCCGCCCAAGTCGAGAAACCGTCTTCGGTCTGCTCCGAGCGCACGATTTCGACTTCGCCGGAGACCACGCGCGGCTGCGGCTCGACGATGCCGTCGAGGTTGGGGATCCGCGACACCGGGTAAATCAGGCCGGCGGGCCGGTCGTCGCCGTAGTAGTCCGCAAAGACTTGGCGAGTGGTCTCGATGCGCTCCCAAGTTTTGTCTGGCGCGTCGTCCACGGCCACGAGGATCTCCATAAATACGGTCTGCTTTTTGAAGTCAACGCCTTGCTCGGCAAAGGGCTTGGCGTATTGCTCTTCGAGGACGAAGCACATTTCTTCGGCTAGGTCGTCGCCGAGCGTGGTGATCATTTCGCCGTCCCGCTGGTGCATGACCGAGGCACCCGAAGGCTGGTGATCGACCCAAGTGCCGTAGTCGATTGTGCCACCGCTGATGGAGATGGTCTCGCCAGCACAGGCTTTGATCTGGATCTCGAAGAGGGCCGCTGGGTCTGGGAAGCCTTCCGGGTGAGTAAAGCGGGCCATGCGGTTGGAACGCATGGGGCCGCCGGTGACGGCTGCGATCATGGCTCCGTAGCAGGCGTTGAAGTCGTTTTTGCGCTGGTCGCACTCGTCGCGGTCCGCAGAAGGGGTGGTCCACAGGACGTCGGTCTTGTACACGTCGGACCAATGGACGCCGCAAATTTCGAGGCCCTTGTTGAGGTTTTCAATGGTGCCGAACCACTCCGAGCCAACGTCGTTGGCGTATTGGGTGCCGACGTTGCCCGAAGGCTCGACTAGGCGCACGACGTGGCCATTGTCGTCGGTGATGATCACTTCGGTGGGGTTGGAAAAAATGGCGATGGGGTTGTGGCGAACGATATTGACTTGGGCCATGAGCTCCTCGGTCGATTTTGTGAAAGGTTGCCGCGAATTATATTGCAAAAAAATAGGCGGTCTGCCGACAATAGACAATAGGGAGGGGCAGATGTCCACCTGCGCCGTGCTCTTTGCCAAAAAACCAGCCCCTGGAGCGGTCAAAACCCGACTCCAGAGCCATTTGAGTGCCCATGACGCCGCGCGTCTGTACGAGGCCCTGCTGCTGGATTGCGCCACTGTGCTGCACGCGACAACGGCCGCCGTCAAAGTTGTGGCCTTTGCCCCGGCTGATGCCGAAGAAGCCCTGCGCACCTTGTTGACTCCGATCGGCGTCTTCGAGTACGTGCCGCAGTTAGGAGCCGATTTAGGACAGCGGATGGAGGGCCTGATGCAGTGGGCCTTTGCGCGGGGGGCCGAGCGGGTGGTTCTCGTCGGCTCGGACAGCCCTTCTCTGCCGGTCGCGTACATCGACGAAGGGCTGGCGCTCTTGCGCGAGAAGGAAGTGGTCTTGGGTCCGAGCATGGACGGCGGCTATTACTTGGTGGGCCGACGCAAAGGGGAGAGCCGGATATTCCAAGATGTGGCTTGGAGCACTGGGATGGTGCTCGAGCAAACCCTAGCGCGCTTGGGGACGCAAACGCTCGGCCTGCTGCCGCCTTGGTACGATGTGGATACGCCGGCGGAGGCCGGGTTCCTAAAGGTGCATCTCGAAGCCTTGGCGCGGGCGGGCAGTACCCAAGGGCAGCATAGCTTGGCCGTGCTGCGCGACCTCGCGCTGCCGCTGCCCTAGCGGTCGGCTTTCTTGCGGAACAAGGCTTCCCAGTGATCTAGTTCGCTGGGGTTGAGTGGTGGGTGAGATTCGGTGCCGTCGCGGTCAGTCGCAGTCGGCTCCTCGTCGGCTTTCTTGCGGAATAAGGTTTCCCAGTGATCTAGTTCGCCCGGATCTAAGGACGGATCGGCTTCGGTACCGTCGCGGTCGGGCGCAGGCGCGGGCGCGCTCGATGCCTGTACAGGTTCTGTAAGTTCCTCGATAAAATCCTCAGAACAGGTCGAGCGGATCTTGTGGCGCGCTGCGCTGCGCTGGACTGCGCGGTCCGAGCTGATGACCCGCAGCCACTTGGCACCGTGTTTTTTTTTGACCGCCTGGGCGATTAGGTCATCGGCCTGCTGAGGGTAGCGCGAGAATTCTATGGTGACGTGTGGGCTGCTTGCACTCGCTGCGTTCGGCGATTCGCCAGTGCCGTCGTAGTACAGGGTAATGTGCTTGTCAGCGCGGCGGCTGTAGGCAGCGAGTGCCTGCTGCAAGCGGCCGCGCGCTCGTTCCAGCGTGTCGCCCCGGCCTTGGAAAAGCTGGCTCGCTTTGATGAGGTTGTAGCCGTCTATGAGCAGGTGTTCTTTCTTTGCCGACACCGCTGCCGTCCTCACGCGAGATGGATGCCTTGGGCATTGAGCTGATAGGAGACCACGCTGCTTTTGGCAAAGGCCGCGTGTTGGCGCAGCTTGTCGAGTCTGGCGCGCAACTCGTCTGCTTGCCCCTCGGCAGCGATGAGGAGGGCAAAGCCGCCGCCGCCGGCCCCGGTGAGGAGCCCGCCCTCGGTTAGGTCGGTAATCTGCTGATTCTCAAAAAGGTGTTGTAAGGCGTCGTTGGTGGCTTGGGGGTCGAGGATGCAGCGCAATTGCCAGTAGCGATTGGCCAGCCGCCCGAGATCGGCGTATGCGCCCGCGCGCAGTGCGGTCACCATTTCGTCGTGAATGGCCAGCGACTCGTGGATGGCTCCATAGCGCTGGCCATCCCGCGACAGATAGGCGTCGAGGACGACGTTGAGGCCGCGGGTTGCCGAGCGCGATATCCCCGTGTCGAAGAGAACGACTCGCTCGGTGAACAAGTGCTCGTCCACCTCGGTGAGGAATGTGCGCTCGGGCGCGGGTAGGCCGTCGGTCGGCGGCGCGTAGAAATTCTTGATGGCCGAGGGGCCGCCGCTGGCACCGCGCGCATCCTGCCAACCGCTGTTGAGGCCGAGGCTCTGTTCGAGCATGAGGCTTTGGTCGTAGAGGGCGGGGTACTCGCACGCGGGCGCGGCGTAGGGGTGGCCGGAGAGGTGATAGAGCATTTTGAGAATGGCGGCGGACAAGACGCCGCTGGTTCCTAGGCCGGACCCTTGTAGAACCTTACTGCTGGTGGTGATTTCCAAGCCACCGCCACCGGTAAAGGCGGCGATGTCTTGGATGACGTCTGTGGAATTCGGCCGGACGATGCCCGCGTGTACTAGCCCTTGCTTGACCAACCGCAGGGCTTCGTCGCCGCTGCGGCGGTAGGCAAAGAACAGTTCGCTGACGGTCGCGGCCGAGCTATGTTTGTTCACCTCAAAGTCGGCCTTGAAGCCCCGGGAGCGGGAGCGGAGGATGAGTTGGGGTTCGGGCAGCCTTCGTGCAGTGACCTGTAGCGGCGGTTGGGTGCCCTCTTCCTGTCCCTGTTGTAGATTGACGGCAATGTTGAGGGTCTTGCCGCCCTGTTCCTTACTGCGCAGGTGATTGTCCGAGGCATTGGCGCTGGAGATTCCTAGGCGCAGGGGCGATTGGATGCAAAAGGCTTGCTCGTAAGCCGCTTCGGTCATGCGCGGCGCGGCGGCGCGGCCACTGTCGAGGGCGGCCAAGCTGCGCTGGAGGTCGATGCTCTGTAATTGGTTGATCCGCGCCTCGTAGGCTGCGGCCAGTTTGTCGATGTGCTTGGCTTCTTTGAGTTGGACAATGTCTTGGCCGTCGATGCAGCAGGGCGGCAGCGCTCGCCGCCAGGCCCGCGACTCGGCGGCGAGTGTCCGGTAGATGTCAGCCATGATGCGGGCGACGCGCATGCCGCGCAGGCTGCGGACCGAAACATCGCATTCTTCTAGGTAAGCATTGAGGCGTTTGAGCACCTGCAAGAGCGCCTTGGGGGATTCGGGAGGCAAGAGACGCAGCAATTGGCGGTGGTCGAGATCTACCAAGCCATCGACTAAATCGACGGTTAGCTGCGGCAGCTCTCTGGCGACCTCATCGCCGAAGAGATCCTCCCACTCGCGGGGCGTAGTTGACGCGAGGAGCGCGTCGATGGCCGCAGGGGTCTCTAGGCGGGACAAAAGCGCCCGATTGAAGAGTAGATCGCGAAGGAAGCGGCGCTTTTCCTCGGGTTTGCCGCCGGACTGCGCCGCGTCGAGGATGTGGTCAACGAGCGATTGGACTTCGCGCAAATCAGCGGCTTGTTCAAGGCGTTCGAGGAATGCTTTCATGCGCGTCAGAAGGGGGCGAGAGTGCGCTGCGATTGGCAAAAATTATACGCAAAAAACGCGCACCACGCATCAGGGAGGGGCGGCATCGCCCATGAGTTCGCCAGCCTCGATTGCGAACTCGAGGTAGTTTTGTCGCGGAGGCAGCGGGCAAATATAAATGGGATTGTACGCGCAGTATGGGTTATAAGCGTTATTGAAGTCAATGACATACATGCCATCGTCCTCCCGCGTCAGGCGCGCGTAGCGCCCGCCTCCATACGTGGTATGGCCGTTGGTCAGATCCTTGAAGAAAATTTCCGTTTCACCGGTTTGCGGGCTGCGGTACACCTCCAGCCAAAAGTCTTTTTCGCCAAAGGCCGAAACAAAGCGTCCAAATCGCTCAAGTTCGGTAGTGGTGCCGTCGGTATTGGGGATTTCGACGATGCGTTGGCGACCGTAGATGTGCAGTTCGCCCCTCAGGCGATAGCGCAGGTCAATGGGATAGTACGCAAGTTGCTCGAAGCGGGCGCGCTGTTCTGGCAGCAGTGGCGAATCTTCGCTTTTGAGCAGGCTATCTTTGGCGGCGCGGAGCGCTTTGATCTGGGCGCGGATGGAGTCGTCGGCTGAGACAGACCCCAAGGACAGGGATAGACAGCAGGTGATGGCGTAGAGCGGGTTTTGGCGCGCCGCAATGAATAGGTTCGCAAGCATGACAAATGTTCCTCTCGGTCTATTTTAGAGTCAATTTGCTCTCACATCAAATGGCCATATTGACCGGTCATGCCGTCTTGTCCCCTCTTTCTGACCGTCATAGATTCTGCGACAAACAGGAGGAAAATCTATGCATTTGCAGGATCGCATCGCCGTTGTTACCGGGGGGAGTTCGGGCATTGGGCGGGGTATTTGTCTCGAATTGGCCCGCGAAGGGGCCAAGGTCGCAGTGGCCGATATGCAGGAAGCGCCCAAGATCGGCAAGTTTCACGAGACCGAGCCGCAGCCGCCCACGGCTGAAGTCATTGTCAGAGAGGGCGGCGAGGCGCTCTTCGTCGAGACTGATGTGGCCGACGAAAAGGCCGTGGAAAACCTGATCGCCCGCAGCGTCGAGCGCTTTGACGGGGTGGATATTCTGGTCAACAACGCCGGGATCATCATACCGGGGGACAGCCAAGAACTATCCGTTGAGGATTGGGACCGGGTCGTGGGTGTCAACCTGCGCTCGATTTTTCTCACGACCAAATTTGCCGCGCCCTATCTGAGAAAATCTGCGGCTGGACGCATTGTCAACATTGCCTCGGTTCACTCCTTTGGCGGCGGCGGTGGTCCGGCCTATGCGCCGACTAAGGCTGGGGCGGTAAATCTGACGCGGGATCTGGCGTTGGAACTAGCTGGGGACAATGTCACGGTTAACGCAGTGTGTCCGGGCTATATCGAGACGCCGATCCAAGACTATTTGACCCCGGAGATCATCGAGCAATGTCGGCGAGATACGCCCCTGCCGAGATTGGGCTTGCCGAGGGACATTGGGCGGGCGGTGGCGTTTTTTGCCTCGGATGACGCGGAGTGGATTACGGGGACGGCGCTGCCTGTCGATGGGGGTTGGTTAGCGCCGGTCTTTTAGGCATGGACGAGGGTTGGTCCATCGTCGAAGTGAACCGCGTCGGGGGAAGGTCGCGGTTGACATCCTGCTTGGCCGTCGCGCCGTTGAAGATCCTCAGTCCCAAGGTCGAGGCCGATTATAGCACTGCTATCCTTTCTAGTTATGGCGGCGGCTTGGTCGCTGGCGATTGCGCCCGGCTGCGCGTGCGCTGCGGCCGGGAAGCCAAGCTCTTTTTGGGCACGCAGGCCTTCACCAAAGTGTACAAGACCACCGACGGTAAGGTCGCGCGGCAGGAGCTAGCCGGGCACATCGAAGCAGGCGCTTGCGTAGTATCGCTGCCCGACCCGGTCGTGCCCTATGCCGACAGCGCTTTTGTGCAGGAGCAGGTTTGGCATCTGGACGCGGGGGCTTCGCTAGTCTTGCTCGACGGAGGTACCGCCGGCCGCGGCGAACGAGGCGAGCAGTTCCACTACAGGTCTTATACATCTAATATTTCCATCTACTTGGAAAGCGAACTGGTGTTGGCTGAGCGCTTGCGTTTGCAGCCCAAGCAGCAGGCACCCGACCGCGTTGGGGCTTTTGGCCAATACACTGCATTTGCCAATGCCTTTATCGTCGGCGATCCAGTGCGCTCCGCTGTCGAGGAAGTGATGCGTCGTGACTTAGCGCGTCCGTTCACCGGTCAGCGGACGCGCGGGACTAGCAAGGCAATGTTGGTTTCGCACGCCGAACCTCGTCCCGGCGTGCTCGCGCTCCGCGCCTTGGGGCGGACCAATGGCGATCTAGAGGAAGTCTTGCACGCGCTCGCCACGGCTGTATCTCTGCCCCAAGTCCTAGGGGAAAATCCACTGCGCCGAAAGTATTGAGCTCTTCGGCAGCAACCCCACGAAATATCACACATTTGTCATTTTCGGGTGCTCGTCCTAGCCGCAGAGTGCTGCGAAGGGTGAACTCGTCCCACCACAAGGCGCTCAAAAACGACATATATGTCTGTTTATAAACCAATAAAATAACATTTTTGTCGTCCATTGATTGGAAAAACTAAACGATCAAACCGCCAAAAATGCCATTTACGTACGAAAAATAAACAAAATTACAAATTGCGTATCTCTTTGCAACATAAAGAGATAGTACCAAAATTGTTCCCTTCTGCTCCGGCTGTGGACTGCTGTGGGTGCCGTTGTGGTATCCTTTTTGCAGTAGAAGAGCGGAATCGGTCGGAGCGGACTACCGGAACGGTGCGTTCAGGCCATTTAACACTACAATTCAATTCTTGGAGGGATTCAATGAGAAGACTAAGTAAGTTCTGGATTGCATTTGTCGCCTTAGGGCTAATCGTCGTTGGAACGCATTCGAGCGCGCAGGCGCAAGAGCCGGTCAAAATAGGTATCCTGCATTCGCTCAGCGGCACGATGGCTATCTCGGAGGTATCGCTGCGCGATGCCGTGCTGATGGCGGTCGAGGAAATCAATTCCAACGGCGGCGTACTGGGCCGTAAAATTGAGCCGGTGGTCGTCGATCCGGCGTCCGACTGGGACCTGTTCGCCGAAAAGTCCAAAGAGTTGTTGCTAGAGCACGAGGTAGCGTCCGTCTTTGGATGCTGGACCTCAGTGTCGCGCAAATCGGTGTTGCCGGTTTTTGAAGAAAACAGCGGGCTGCTGTTCTATCCGGTCCAGTACGAGGGCGAAGAGTGTTCGCGCAATATCATTTATACAGGGGCTACTCCCAACCAGCAGTTGATTCCGGCCGCCCAGTATCTGATGAGCGAAGAAGGCGGCGGGTACGAGAAATTCTATCTGCTCGGCACGGACTACGTGTTTCCGCGTACGGCCAACAAAATCCTGCGCGCCTATCTCCTCGACCAAGGGGTGCCCGAGGAGAATATCATGGAGGAGTACACGCCCTTCCACCACCAGGATTACCAGACCATCGTGCAGAAGATCAAGAATTTCGCCGCCGATGGTACGGCCGCGGTCTTGAGCACGATCAACGGCGATTCCAACGTGCCATTCTACAAGGAATTCGCCAATCAGGGGCTGACTTCGGCGATGTGCCCGATTATGGCCTTTTCAGTGGCCGAAGACGAACTGCGGGCGATGGATACGGAGTTTCTGGTCGGCCATCTAGCGGCTTGGAACTACTTCCAGTCCGTCGCCACCAAGGAAAACCGGGATTTCGTCAAGAGCTTCAAGAAATACTGCGAGGCCAACGGCTTGCCCGGCGGCCTAAAGCGCGTCACCGACGATCCGATTCTCTGGGCCTATACCGGAGTCTATCTGTGGAAGGGTGCGGTCGAAAAGGCCGGTTCCTTCGACGTGGAAAAGGTGCGACCGGCGCTCTATGGACTGGCGTTTGACTCGCCGGGTGGCCAAGTGATGATGGACGAGCGCAATCACCATCTGCACAAGCCCGTCTATATTGGCGAGATCAAAAAGAACGGCCAGTTCAAGATCGTCTATGAGTCGGATGGCCTAGTGGCTCCCGATCCGTGGGACGATATCACCAGCGCCGACAAGGACTGCGACCACGTCAATTACATGGGCACTTATACCCTAAAGTAATACTCTACCTAGCGCAGACTAGCGCAGAAGGACGCAAACCGATGAATAAGAAAGTTGCAGCATTTGCACTGGTGATTTTGGCCGCCCAGACGATATCCGCCGAGGTCAAATTCTCCGGTTTTGTCGATATGAGCTTGTTCAGCGACGATGGAAACGCGAGCATGTCGCTGGACCAGTTCGAGTTGGATGCCTCGACGGATCTCGGGGAAGGGATTTCCGCACGGACGGATGTCAATGCCTTGGGGCCTACCGCTCCGGTCGAGCTAGAGCAGGCCTTTATCACGTACGACACCGGCGCGGGCTTGGCGCTCACTGTGGGCAAGTTTCTCAGCTGCACCGGCTTCGAAGCGGCTGAACCCACCGGTATGTATCAGTATTCGTACTCGGCTACGCTGGTCTATGGCGGCTACCAGAATGGGATCGCGGCCTCCTACGGCACGGATATGTTCGGCCTGTACGGGGCTGTTGTCTCCAGCGTGTGGGACGGCGCGGAGACCGATGTCTCGGGGGATGAGACCGACGTGGGGTTTGAGGCTCAGGTTGCTCTGATGCCCGTGGAAGGGATGACGGCCAAAGCCGCGTTGGCCAGGGAAGACGAGCAGACCTTGGTCAACGTTTGGGGCATGTTGGAGACGGGGCCGCTGACGGTTGCTGCCGAGGTGAATTCAATGAGCGATTGGGGGGCGTATGAGTCGGGGCTGGGGTATCTCGGGATGGTCAACTACGGCCTGAGCGATCAGGTCGGCGTAACGGCCCGGTACTCGGCTATCGCGTGGACTCCGGTTGGTGGCGGCGCGGACGACGAAACGAGCGAGATCACCATCGCTCCAAGTTTCGCCGTTTCGGACAACTGGGGTTTGGTGGCCGAGGTGAAGATGCTTACGGTAGGCGACGCCGATGCGGTGACGCAAATTGCGCTGGAGTCGCTGCTGACATTTTAGGTGGGTGGGTGGAGCGGAGACGGCCGCTTAGCAGTTTAGCAATTGGTACGGTAAAAGGTAAAAGGTACATGGTAATCAGGCCGTCTCCGCTCCGACTCACGGGGCGGAGTTCAATTTTGCCAATGGGACAACAGGTTCTAAAAGTACTGGCGGTGTGGGTCTTAGCGGCTGGAGCGGCTGGAGCCGACACGTGGGACGAGGAGCAGTTTGCGCGGTTGGCCAGCGGCGATGACGAGGAGATTCAACAGGCCGTAACCGACTTGGCCACGCGCTACGACCAAGCCCATTACGCATTGATGCAGGGGCTGTTCAGTGGGGAAGTCTATCGCTGGAGCGAGCGGGAAGTGCAGAGCGGCTTGGTGCTCATTGGCGACGAGGAAATGGATGAGTACGGCGATTCGATTGTGCCGCTCTTTACAACCCATCCCGAGCGCGTGCCCATTCTCGACGAGGACGGGACGCCGGTCAAAGTTTCGCTTTACGACATAGAAGAGGTCGAGACCAATCGGAAGATTAGGGCGCTGATCCAGCCCTATTTGCTGCAGATGGAACTCTTTCACCCAGACGCCGACAAACGGCGGATTGCCGCTGAGAATATCGGCAACAAGGGAAATGCAGCCGTCATCCCGGCGTTGCGCCGTTCCATAGAGGAAGAGATAGATGGGTCGATTCGGCGGTTGAAACGCGTGTCGTTGGCCAAGCTGCAATTGGCCGACGCGGAGGCCGAGGTGCGCTTGCAGGCGGTGGTTGCATTGGGGGAACTGCGCAGTCCGCTGGCCATACCTGTGCTAGAGGAACTCTTGAGTACAAGTGAGTCTGGGGCCTTCGCCGAACCGGATCCTCAGGTCCGGGAGCGGGCGGCTGCGGCCCTGACTAGCTTGCGGCGCTTTAGTTCCTTCATGCAGGCGGTGCAGACGATTTTTATCGGTCTAAGCTTGGGATCCATTCTGGTGTTGATGTCGCTGGGGTTGGCGATTATCTACGGCCAGATGGGGGTTATTAACATGGCGCACGGCGAGTTCATGATGATCGGCGCCTACACCACGTTCGTGGTGCAAAACCTGTGCTTGGGCGTGCTGCCGCCGGAGTACGGAGATCTGTTTTTCGCCATCTCCTTTCCGCTTGCCTTCCTCGTCGCTGGCGGCGTCGGATTCCTGCTGGAGGCGTCGATTATATGCCGGCTATACAGCCGACCCCTCGAAAGCCTGCTAGCCACTTGGGGCATCAGTCTGGTGCTGATTCAGGCGGCGCGCAGCGTCTTTGGCGATCTGACGGCAGTGAAATTGCCACAACTGCTAAGCGGTGGCTGGGAAATGGCTCCCCAGGTGGTGTTGCCCTATAACCGCATGTTCATCATGGCGCTGGCCGCGGTGATCGTCGGGATGCTGTTGGCGCTTTTCTTTCGCACGCGCTTTGGGCTCAAGCTGCGGGCTACGACCCAAAATCGGGCGATGAGCGCCTGCGTCGGAGTGCCGGTGCGGCGCATTGACTCTATGGCCTTTGCTTTGGGCACGGGGATTGCCGGGGTCGCCGGTTGGGCGATGACGCTGATTGGGAACGTCGTGCCCAACATGGGGCAGACCTATATCGTCGATTCTTTTCTCGTGGTCGTCACCGGCGGAGTTGGCAAGCTGCTAGGCACGATCAGCGCCGGGCTGGGGATCGGCATTTTCAACAAGATGCTCGAACCGCTCTTTGAAGCCGTGTACGGCAAGGTCATCCTGTTGGGTTTGATCATCGTCTTCTTGCAATCGCGCCCGACTGGCCTTTTCCCTGCCAAAGGACGGAGCGCGGAACTGTGAGCGCGTCTAGGCACCACATCGTCGCTGGTTTGCTGTTCGCCTTTTTTGGGGTGCTAGTCCCCCTGCTCAACTATCTGGGCCTAGTTGCCGATACGACCCTGAATCTGTGGGGGCGCTATTTTTGTTTTGCCATCGTCGCCCTTGGGATGGACCTGATTTGGGGATTTACCGGCATTCTGTCGCTGTGCCAGGCGTTTTTCTTTTGCTTGGGCGGCTACGCCATTGGCATGCACATGCTGCTCAAGACTGGGACCAAAGGCGTGTACGGCAGCACCTTGCCCGACTTCATGGTCTGGAACCGGGTCGAAGAACTGCCGCTTTTTTGGGAGCCGTTCCACAGCTTGCCGCTGACCTTGATCCTCGGGCTGTTGGTGCCGGGATTGGCGGCGCTGATCTTTGGCTTCCTCGTCTTCCGCAGCCGCATCAAGGGCGTGTACTTGGCCATTATCACTCAGGCGCTGGCACTGGCGATGTGGCTATTGTTCCTGCGCAACGAGACCATGTTGGGGGGGACCAACGGGCTGACGGATTTCAAGACGCTGCTGGGCTTTGAATTGGCCGAGCCGGCGACCAAGCGCGGGCTCTACGTGGTGGCGTGTGCGGCGCTGGTGGGGGCGTATTATTTGTGCCGCTATATCGTTGGCTCCAAATTGGGCAAATTGCTGGTGGCCATTCGCGACAGCGAACACCGCCTGCGCTTTATCGGCTACCACATCACCCGCTACAAGCTCTTCGTCTTTGTCGTCGCCAGCGCCTTGGCGGGCTTGGGGGGAATGCTCTACGTGCCGCAGACCGGCATCATCACGCCGGGACGCATGGACGTGCAGGCTTCGATTGAGATCGTGGTGTGGACCGCGGTCGGCGGCCGGGGGACGTTGGTGGGCGCGATCGTCGGAGCCGTGCTGGTCAACTTGCTCTACAGCTTCCTCACTGGCGCGTTCCCCGGCACTTGGCTTTACTTCCTCGGCGCGCTCTTTGTCGGGGTGGTGCTGTTCTTTCCCGAGGGTGTCGCCGGTATAGTCGGACGCTTGCGTCGGCAGCTAGTGCCCGCGTAACGAGAGTTGGGCGATGGACAATTTATACGTGCAGAAGTTGAGTGTGTCGTTCGACGGCTTCAAGGCGCTGGACATCGACATTTTTGAGGTTGCCCAAAACGAGTTGCGGGTGGTCATCGGCCCCAATGGCGCGGGCAAGACGACCCTGCTCGACGTGCTCTGCGGTCGGGCGCGACCCGACGTTGGCCATGCCTATTTCAAGGATCAAGACCTGACCAAGCTGAGCGAGGACGAGATTGTCGATCTCGGGGTGGGGCGCAAGTTCCAAGCGCCGACGGTTTTTACTTCGCTGACTGTCGCTGACAATCTGATGCTAGCTGTGAAGGCCAACCGCGGCGTCTTTGCCTCGCTGTTCCACCGGCTCCAAGCGGCCGAGCGCCGCCGGATTGAGGAGGTGGCCGAGCGCACGGGGCTGGAGGATGCGCTCGACGAGGTCGCCGGTACTCTGTCACACGGTCAGAAGCAGTGGTTGGAGATCGCCATGGTCATCTTGCAGGACCCCACGCTCTTCTTAGTGGATGAGCCAGCGGCGGGCATGACTGACGAGGAGACTTTCCGCACTGGAGAGATCCTCCAAGGGCTGGCCGAGGATCACGCCCTGATTGTCATTGAGCACGACATGGAATTCGTGCGGCAAATCGCCCGCAAAGTAACAGTGTTACACGAGGGCAGAATTTTAGTCGAAGGGCCGATGGAAGCAGTGCAGAACGACCCGCGCGTCATTGAGTGCTATTTGGGAACGGCCATGGAACGGGAGGAGCACAGTGCAGTCGGCTGAGACCACGCTGGCGGTGGAGGAATTGGATATCCACTACGGGGGCAGCCGCATCTTGCGGGATATTAGCTTGCAGGTTCCCGGCGGCTCGATTGTGGCGGTGATGGGGCGCAACGGCGTCGGCAAAACGACACTGCTCAAGGCGATTATGGGGCTGTTGGCACCGAGCAAGGGCCGGGTGTTTTTTGCCGGCGAGGACGTCACGGCGCTGACGGCTGACAAGCGCACTCGACGGGGGTTGGGATACGTGCCGCAGGGCCGCGAGATTTTTCCGCAGTTGACGGTGCGGGAAAACTTGGAGATCGGCTTGCAGGCGCGCGGAGGCGGAGGCGAGGTGTCCGAGGAAGTGTTCACTCTTTTTCCAGTGTTGGCGGACATGCAGGAGCGGATGGGCGGCAATTTGAGCGGTGGACAGCAACAGCAGTTGGCCATTGCCCGGGCGCTGGTCGGCGAACCCAAGGTCCTGATGCTGGACGAACCGACCGAAGGGATCCAGCCGTCGATCATTTTGGAAATAGAAAAGGTGTTGCTCCAGCTCAAGGAGCGGGGCGAGTTCGCCATCGTCTTGGTCGAGCAGTACTTCGACTTCGCGCGGCAGATCGCCGATCACTTCTTTCTGATGGACCGCGGCAGCATTCTATTGCAGGGGACAGCCGACGAGTTGTCGGATGAAAGTATCAAGACCCATCTGACGTTTTGAGGGAGGATTCATGCGGCTTGCACCGAGGGAAATCGACAAGCTAGTATTGCACAACGCCGGGTTTGTGGCGCAGAAGCGCTATGCCCGGGGCCTGCGGCTGAACTACCCGGAGGCGATCGCGCTGATCGCGGCGCAGTTGCTCGAATTTATCCGCGATGGCGAGCGGGTCGCCACTTTGATGGACAAAGGCAAGCAGTTGCTCGGGATTGAAGATGTGTTGCCGGGGGTGCCGGAAATGGTCCACGAGGTGCAGGTGGAAGGCACGTTCCCCGACGGCACCAAACTGGTGACGGTGCATCAGCCGATCTGCCGGGCGCGCGGCAACGCCGAGTTGGCGCTCTATGGGTCGGGGCTGGTGCGCGTGGGAGAGACGTGGTCGCCGGACAATGCGTCTAGCGCCGCGCCCGGGGAAGCGCTGGTGGCGGATGAGGAACTCGCGCTCAATGATGGCCGCGAAAAAGTGGAGCTCGAAGTGGCGAACATGGGCGATCGCCCAGTGCAGGTGGGGTCGCACTTTCCCTTTTTTGAGGCGAACGCCGAATTGCGCTTTGACCGCGTACAGGCCTATGGCTTTCGCCTCGATATTCCCTCGGGGACGGCGGTGCGCTTTGAGCCTGGGGAGACCAAGACGGTGACGCTGGTTGCCGTAGCTGGCGAGCGCGTCGTCCAAGGTGGCAGCGGTTTGATCGGCGGGGCCTTGAGCGACGACAACAAGGCCGCCGCCCTTGAACGCGCTAAAGAGCGCGGCTTTTTAGGAGCGGAGTAATCATGCGTATTGATCGACGCGCTTATGCGGATATGTACGGCCCCACTACCGGCGACCGGGTGCGGCTGGGCGACACGGACTTAGTCGTCGAGGTCGAGCAAGATCACACCGTGTACGGCGAGGAGTGCAAGTTTGGCGGCGGCAAAGTGCTGCGCGACGGCATGGGGCAGCAGAGCGGCGCGAGCCAAAAAGAGGCGCTGGACTTGGTAATAACCAACGCGCTGGTGATCGACTACACGGGCATTTACAAAGCCGATATCGGCGTCAAGGACGGGCGCATCGCTGGGATTGGCAAGGCTGGCAACCCGGACATTATGCCGGGCGTCGCCAAGCAGATGGTCGTCGGCGCGACTACTGAAGTGGTGGCCGGGGAGAAGCTGATTTTGACGGCTGGGGCGCTGGACGTGCATGTGCATTTTATCTGTCCGCAGCAAGTGGAAGAGGCCATCGCGTCGGGGATTACTACGATGCTCGGGGGTGGCACCGGTCCGGCGACTGGGACGAACGCGACCACTTGTACTCCAGGTGCCTTTTATATCCGTACGATGTTGCAATCGGCTGATGCTTGGCCGCTCAATTTTGGCTTTTTGGGCAAGGGCAATTCGTCGTTGCGCCCGGGGTTGGCGGCGCAAGTTGAGGCCGGAGCTTGTGGCCTCAAGCTGCACGAAGATTGGGGTACGACGCCAGCGGCTATTGATTCGTGTTTGGCGGTTGCTGAAGAATTCGACGTGCAGGTTTGCATCCACACCGACACGCTCAACGAGTCGGGCTTTGTCGAGGCGTCGCGGGCGGCCTTCAAAGGGCGGACGATTCACACTTACCACACGGAGGGCGCGGGCGGTGGTCACGCGCCCGATATTATGCGGCTTTGCGGCGAGGCCAATGTGCTGCCCTCTTCGACCAACCCGACGCGGCCCTTTACGGTCAACACCATAGACGAACATCTGGACATGCTGATGGTCTGCCACCACCTCGACAAGAATATCCCCGAAGACGTGGCCTTTGCCGAGAGCCGGATCCGCCAGGAGACCATCGCTGCCGAGGATATTTTGCACGACTTGGGCGCGCTGTCGATTATCGCTTCGGACAGCCAAGCGATGGGTCGAGTGGGGGAGGTGGTGTGCCGGACTTGGCAGACGGCGCACAAGATGCGCCAGCAGCGGGGCCTGTTGCCCGAAGATGGGGGCGGTGCCGACAACTATCGCGCACGGCGCTATGTCGCCAAATACACCATCAATCCAGCCATTGCCCACGGGCTCTCGGCCCAAATCGGCTCGGTGGAGACGGGCAAGCTGGCCGATTTGGTGTTGTGGCAGCCCGCCTTTTTCGGTGTCAAGCCAGAGCTAGTGATTAAAGGTGGAGTGATTGCCTACGCGCAGATGGGCGACGCGAACGCTTCGATACCTACGCCGCAGCCCGTGTATCCGCGGCCTATGTTCGGTTCCTACGGCAACGCGGTTGGGCCGACTTCGCTGGCTTTTGTTTCGCAGGCGTCGCGCGAGCGGGTGGGGGAGTACGGGTTGGCGAAAGAGGTCGTGCCGGTTGAGCATTGCCGCGACATTGGCAAGGCCGACATGCGGCTCAACGACGTGGTGCCCAATATCGAGGTTGACCCGGAGACCTATAAGGTGAAGGTTGATGGCGAGGAGATTACCTGTGAACCCGCGGAAAAACTGCCGCTGGCGCAGCTATATCACCTGTTCTAAATGAATCGCCTCTATCCGTTAATGCACCTAGCCGATAGTGCGCTGCCGGCTGGTGGCTACGCCTTTTCCAATGGCTTGGAAGGGGCCTATCAGTTGGGCTTACTGGATGCGCCTGGGGCGCTGGAAGAGTTCGTGCATTCGGCACTGATGGCTGCGGCCTGCGGCGAGATTCCCTTTATCCATTCTTGTTATGTAGAATCCGACGAAGGTGCCGTGGCGGCAATGTTGCATTTCTACGACGCGATGATCGCGGCTCCGGCGATGCGTCGGGCGAGTTTGATCTTGGGCAAGAACTGGTTGCGGCTGATGGCTGGCTTGTACCCGGAGGTCAAGTTCGCAAACTTGCGGCGGGTGCACGCGCACTACACGGTGGTTTTTGGGTTGGCGTTGAAGGCTGCGGGCTTTGCGCAAGCTGACGCTCAGCATCTTTACATGTTTCAAGTGCTCAGGGACCAGATGAGTGCCGCAGTGCGTCTCGGGATCGTCGGGCCGATGGAGGCCACGCGACGGCAGTTGGGTCTGTATGTGTATTGCGAGGAATTGCTCGCGGAAGTAGCGGGGCGACCGTACGCACAAGCGATGCGTTGCGCGCCGCAGCTCGACATTGCCCAGAGCGTACACGACGATCTCTATTCGCGCCTTTTTCAGAGTTGAACGCAGGAGGATGTATGGGGCACGACCACGACCACGACCACACACACGAGCCTTTTGATTCGCCTGGACTTTTCGCCGAGCGCGAAGGCTCGGACCCGCACCGCGATTTTTCCGACCGCGCCTTTACGGTGGGGATTGGCGGGCCGGTCGGCAGCGGCAAGACGGCGCTGTTGCAAGCTTTGTGCGAAAGGCTGCGCGACGAGTATAGCTTGGGGGTGGTCACCAACGACATCTTCACTCGCGAGGACGCCGAGTTTCTGCTTCGACACGAGGCGTTGGAACAGGAGCGCATCGTCGGCGTCGAGACCGGCGGTTGTCCGCACGCGGCGATCCGCGAGGATATTTCGCTGAATTTGAATGCGCTCGAAGACTTGATGGATCGTTTTGCCGGGGGTATCGACTTACTGCTGGTCGAAAGCGGCGGCGACAACTTGGCAGCTCATTTCAGCCGCGAGCTCGTCGATTATTCGGTGTACGTCATCGACGTATCCGGCGGCGACAAAATTCCGCGCAAGGGCGGCCCGGGGACGACGCAGTCGGATTTGCTGGTAATCAACAAGACAGATCTGGCCGAGATGGTGGGGGCGGATTTGGGGGTGATGGATCGCGATGCCAAGAAGATGCGCGGCGAGGGGCCGACGGTCTTTGCTTGCATCAAGGATCGGGAGGGACTGGAGGCGATTGTCGAGTATATTCTCACGGCGCGGGAGAGGGCGTTGCTGTCGGAGGCGCAGAAGCCGTTTTAACCTTGTCCTACAATCCATTGTTTGGCCTCTTCTTGCGTATAGGTCCCGGTAACGGCGTCGCAGTTTTCCGGTATTGCATGGCTTGCTGGCTTACCAATATGAGATTTCAGATTCTCTCGTAATATCCTTGCTGTTCCATTAGATAACTCTTTTACGAGAAACTCAACATCCTCTTGGCTCAATCCACCGGCGAAAGTTACCGAGGACAACTCGGTTTCTTTACCAACCTGCATCTTGATATGATCTCCATTACTAAAAGACGTAGCAGGAGAAGTCCACTCGCTTTTTGCCCCTTGTAGTTGTGCTTTATCGAGATTAGCTCCTTGCAGACATGCTTCGTAGAGATTCGTTCCCTGCAGTTGTGCTTCTTCAAGGGAAGCCCCTTGTAGTTGTGCTTTATCGAGATTAGCTCCTTGCAGACGTGCTCCGTAGAGATCCGCTTCCTGCAGTTGTACTTCTTCAAGAGTCGCTCTTTGCAGGTGTGTAAAAAGAAGGGAGGCTTCTTGTAGGTACGCCTTCTCCAGATTCGCTCCTTGTAGCTGTGTTTCTATAAGCGTAGCCCCTTGTAGTTGTGTTTTTTCAAGCTTAGCTCCTTGTAGTTGTGACCGTCCAAGATCAGCTCCTTGCAGATGTGCCTCGGTCAGGACGGCCCCTTTTAAACGCGCAGACTTGAGATCAGCCCCGTTTAGCCAGCTTCCCTGCAAGTTGATGTGGCAACCTCTGAAAATCTCGTGCTTCTGCACGAATAGTAACGTCAATAAGCTTTGAACTTCTTCTGAGGGTTTCGACTTGTGCGTTTTCCGATAGTTATCTTCGCCCGTCGTCTGGCGGATATGAGCGCAGAGAATGTCGAGCACGGTCTGACGCAAATCTTCGGTGTCTTCTGCCAGATGGAAAAGTTCGTAGGCCCCACCCAAGCGCACAGAGTCCGATTCATGACCTAGGTGTTCAATGGCATTTTTCAGGCGATCCTGCCGCTGTCCTTGCTCGGTTTTCGATACAGCGTCGGCCTGCGCTTTCGCGGCGTCGGCCTGTGCTTTCGCGGCGTCGGCCTGCGCTTCTGCGGTTTTCTCCATCGCCTTGGCGCGCTTGTAGGACATCAGGGCTTGCAGAGCAACCAACACACCGCCCATGCCGATGCCCAGAAATTTCAGAGTTTCATTTTTGCTGGATAAGTCAAGAAGTTTAGAAGTATGAGTTTCGACATATTCAAAGGACAGGACGCCTACAAAAACTATCACCAAGACGACGAGAAGGACGATGAGAGCGATCTGAAAGATCGAAAAAAGTTTTTTTCTGATTTTAGAGAATAGGTTCATAGCGGATTTCTATGGGTAGAAAGTCGGTCACCATTTCAGACCTTGATCAACCACTCTCGTTCAGTCGACACGTTGCTCATACAGCACTTTCCTTTTTTTTAGTATCTTGTGAGTCTTAGAATCATGTGTGTATCAATTCACGGAGACTGGCGACCTTGGATCTGAAGTGGTGCTTCGCTGCCCACTCGGCGAGAAACCCATCGGCTTCTTCTATAGTCAGGTGGCCAGCCTTGATCAGCGTCAACACCAAGTCCTCCGTCTGACAGAGCGCCAAGTCCTCACGTCGGCGTTGGCCTTCAGTGCGCGCTCTTCGATCCTGAAGCCCGGCGATCCAATCCCGAGTAAGCGCAACGGCTAAAACGGAGCACTCGCCAGCTCCAAGCCGCCCACCCGCCCGAAGGTCTGTAAATAGCACAACCTCCACTGGATTGCGGACACTTTGTAAATCAAGTGTGCCCGCAGCCACGGCATCTTTGACAACCTTCTTCTGTTTTGGACGCCTCACTTCATCGAGAACTTGGTCGAGCAGCACAACTGAGGTGCTAAGCTGACCGAGTAACTCAACACGACCGATCTTCACAAAATTCAGCAGGATTGAGGTGTCGAGGACAATCGGCGTTGAGTCTTGCTGCTCCATTCAAAGTGCCTCAATCCGCCAAATCGAGAATCGTCTCGTCGTCAATATTCAACAGGCGGCCTACTTCAAGCAGTCGCCCCTGCGAAATTTCCCCGCGCCACCATGCTTCCAAGGCCAGCGACAGAATCTGCCAATCCAATTCGTGGTCCCAATGTTCCTCGTCTTCGGAATCCTCTACATCTGAAAATGCTTTTACAGTGCGGAGGTATCGATTGGCCTCTTCAGTCTGGTCGAGAAGTGCCTCGGCTTGTTCTTGGCTGACGAGATTCAAGCCGCGCAACCGCCAAACCGCCGCAGCATAGCTTACCTCAAAGTGCCAAGCCAAAAGCGCCACGTCTGCATAGGTCACATTCTGTGAGCGCGCTGGGCTGCGCAACTGGCCTTGGATCCCTTCTTCAGTGACGGCATCCACCGCTGCTTCCTCGCGGCGGCTACCTCTCCCTTTGCCCAAGTTGTACAGAAAATCTCGCACGCCCTCTTCGGGCATGAGGAAGGCGGCGGCAAAGGCATTGGCCCGCTGTTCGGTTCGCGTCTTGGCATTATGGGCACTCGTAACAGTGGCCGGTTCATCGCGGTCCATAAGCGCGTGACCGTGTTCGTGGGCAAACGAAAACCGCCGCCGCACCGGTGCTTGAGTGAGGTTAGCCAAAATCGCCATACCGAAGTCTGGACTGCTCAGAAAAAGACCAGAGATTTCATCGGGCAACGGCAAAGCGGCCGTCCAGATATTCTGATGGGCCAAGGTCTCAGGCACTTTGACGGGTGCTTGGCCCAAATCGAGACGCCGACGCTCTTGCTCGGCCACAAGCTGGCCTTGGGCAATGGCCTGTCCCGCTGAGCGCGGGGACGACAGTTCGTAACGTGGGAGGGAGACAGCAGCCCTATCGCCCGTTAGGCGTCGCAGCGACGCCCCTTCTCGGAGCAAGCGCAGACAACGCCGAGCTTGTTTTTGGACAACCTCACTTTGCAGACCCGGCTCGGCGCGAAAAAGCGCAACGACCGGGTCTTCCTGTTCGATCGGGCTATTCGGGTTGACGAACCATTCGACTGGCCGGCCGTACAGGTCTGCAAGATAAGTCAGCTCAAGCGTGGAGACCTGCCGCTGGCCGGATTCCATGAGGCTGATGGCGGATCGCTGTAGGCCGAGTGCTGCACCGGCGGCTTCCTGCGTGATCTGCCTACTTTCGCGTGCCCATCGCAGTCGTTGCCCGATCTCTTCGAGGGTAATGAGCATAGAGCACCTCCGAGTTGGTTAGGGTCTAAATGAGTTTATATTATCGAACTCTATTTGTCAATATATGGTTAATAAAGTGCTAATATAGAAACAAAATGTGCATGAAATAAGAGCGCGACATTCATCGAAATCGCTTGTTTTGGAGCGTTCAAACTTCGTGAAAGAGCCTGCGCCCACCGCACTCAATGGTGAAAAAGCCGCACCCCCGAATTAATCATCAACATTCCGTATTCGTCTGCCGCCTCAATTACCAGATCGTCCCGCGTTGACCCACCAGCTTGGACTAAGTACTCCACGCCTGAACGCTGCGCCCGGTCGATGTTGTCGCGGAAGGGGAAGAAGGCGTCTGAACTCAGCGCCACGCCCTTGAGATGATTCAGCCATTCCCGCTTCTCCTTGGCGCTGAGCCGCTCTGGGACCTCGCGGAAGTTGGCTTCCCATGCCCGGAGTTCGGCCGGGGTGACGTCGTCTTGTAGATAGATGTCGATGGCGTTGATTTTTTCCGGGCGCTTGAGGCCCTTGGCGAATTTCATGCCCAAGACTTTGGGGTGTAGGCGCAGATACCAGTTGTCGGCCTTGGCGCAGGCCAAGCGCACGCAGTGGACGCGCGACTGCTGGCCGGCACCAGTGCCGATGACTTGGCCGTCGTAGGCTAGGCACACGGAGTTGGATTGGGTGTACTTGAGAGCGATGGTCGCCACCGTCAGGTCGCGGCGGGCACTGGCCGGCAAGTCCTTGCGGGCCGTGACGATGTTGTGGAAAAAGGCGTCGTCGGGAATAAAGTCGTTGCGTTGCTGCGCGAGTTGGACACCGAATATCTCGCGTTGCTCGGTCGCGGCCGGCGCGTAGTCTGGGTCGATTTGCAGGATGCGGTACTGGCCGCCCTTTTTCTTTTTTAAAATCTCTAAAGCCTCTGGCTCGTAGCCGGGGGCGATGATCCCGTCGGAGACCTCGACGCGGATGAGATCGGCCGTAGGGAAATCGACCACGTCGCTTAGGGCGATCCAGTCGCCGAAGGAGGCGAGGCGGTCGGTACCGCGCGCGCGGGCATAAGCCGTGGCCAGCGGGCTGAGGTCGCGGTCGGCGACGAAGTAGGATGCACTCAGGGTCTCGTCGAGCGGTGCGGCGATAGCGGCACCGGCCGGAGAGACGTGTTTGAACGAGGCGGCAGCCGGCAGACCGAGGGCGCGTTTGAGATCGCGGACGAGCTGCCAAGCGTTGAGCGCGTCCATGAGGTTGATATAGCTGGGAGCGTCGTTGAGCGGCTCGATGGGTAGGTCGCGGCCATCGGCCATCAAGCAGCGGGCTCCTGCTTGGTGGGGGTTGCATCCGTAGCGCATGTCGATTGTCGCGGGCATAGTTCCTCCTTGATGAGACTATTTGACAAAGGTTGGGGCGGCGTATTATGTTCGGCAATCGCGGTAAAAAGACAATCGCCAATCAACCCATTTTTGACAAGCCAAGGCGAGGTAGAACGATCATGTTCAAAGGTTGTAGTACAGCCCTAGTGACGCCCATGAGCGCAGACGGCAGCATTGACTACGGCGGCTTGGAGCAACTCGTAGAATTCCAAATCGCCAACAATATCCAAGCGGTACTCGCCGTCGGCACGACCGGCGAAAGCCCGACCCTGCTATGGGAAGAGCACAACGAAGTCATTGATCGCACGGTTGGGCTGGCCAAGGGACGCACCCTGTCGATTGCCGGCACGGGCAGCAACTCCACCAAGGAGACCATGGCGGGCAGCGAGCACGCCGCCCACATTGGCGCAGACGCCGTGTTGCTGGTCGATCCCTACTACAATGGGCCCAGCTCCTTGGAGATCCGCCGCGAATACGTCGAGCCGGTGGCGCGGACCTTTCCCGAGGTACAGATCATTCCCTACATCATCCCCGGGCGCACCGGCTGTATGATGCAGGTGGAAGATTTGGCCATTCTCGCCCACCAGTATCCCAACGTGGCCCAAGTCAAAGAGGCGACCGGCGACCTAGACAACATGGCCAAGACGCGTCGGCTCTGCGGCGACGATTTTACCATCCTCTCGGGCGATGACGACAAGACCGTGCCGATGATGAAGAGCGCGGATATCCGGGCCGCTGGCGTGATCTCGGTGATGTCCAACGTCATTCCGGGTCCCATCCAGCGGCTCACCGAACTGCTCAACGCCGGCCAGGAGGACGAAGCCGATAATTTGGCGGAGAAGCTAGCGCCGCTTTTTGGCATCGTCGGCGTTGCGACCACTGAACAGAGTGCTTATGGCCCGGTCGAGTGCAAGGCGCGCAACCCGGTGCCGATTAAGACGCTGATGAATATTCTCGGCATGCCGGCCGGGCCGGTGCGGCAGCCGCTGGGCAAGATGACGCACGCGGGTGTGCAAGTGGTGCTGGACGCTGCGCGCCAAGTACACGCCAACGACCCAACGGCTTTTGCGCCGGTCGCCGAGTTTTTCGGGGTGGATGTGGAAGCGCGTCTGCACGACGACTCGCTGGTCGAGCGCGCAGTGTATCCATCGTATTAATCGAGGCTAGAGCGATGACCAAAATCGTAATCTGCGGAGTGGCTGGACGCATGGGCCAGCGGCTGGCCCACTTGATTTTGACGGCGGCTGATTTGGAGCTGTGCGGCGGCAAGGAGCGCCCAGACCACGAGGCGGTGGGGCGCGACATCGGCGAAGTCGTTGGCGCGCGGCATCTTGGCCTAACGGTCAGCGACACGCTGTCGGGTATCGTCGAACCCGACCAGGTAGTAGTCTGTTTTACGACCCCAGAGGCGACCCTTGAAGACGCGGCCCTCTGCGCGGTGCGCGGGGTGCCCATGGTGGTGGGGACTACGGGTTTTACCCCGGAGCAACTCGCGGAATTCAAGCGGACGGTAGCAGACATTACCTGCGTGTTTGCGTCGAACTTCAGCACGGCCATGAACGTGCTTTTCAAGCTGGTCGAAGAGGCGGCGCGGATCTTGGGCGACGACTACGATGTGGAGGTCATTGAGGCGCATCACCGGCACAAGGTCGATGCGCCCTCTGGGTCGGCACTGACGCTGGCCGAGCGGGCCGCGGCTGGATTGGGCCGTAACTTGCGCGAGGTCGCCGTACACGGGCGGTCGGGCGTGGTCGGCGAGCGCTCGCGCCAAGAGATTGGCATGCACGCGATCCGCGCCGGCGACTTGGCAGGCGAGCACACGGTGCTCTTCGCGGCTCCAGGCGAGTGCCTCGAACTGCAGCACCGGGCTACGAGCCGCGATTCCTTTGCTTTGGGTGCGTTGCGTGCCGCTCGCTTTGCAGCGCAGGCCGATCCGGGCATGTATTCGATGGGAGATGTGTTGGGGCTAGGTTGATCGCTCAGCGCTTGGGGCGGAGGAGGTGCTGCGGCGTCGGCCATAGGGTCTGAAGCTTGTCGCGCAGTCGCGCGGCTTCCTCAAAGTTTTCCGCTTCTACGGCCACCTTTAAGTCTCGCTCTAATTGTTCGCGCTCGGACAGTGGGCGCTCCTGCTCCAATTCCTCGTACCATTCGCGCAAAAAGGAAATCTCAGGCAAATCCTCTTCTAGCTCGGATTCCCATTCTTCGACAAAGCTCTCAATGTGGGCAATGCCTTCTTCCACGGCGCGCATGGCCGTTGGATAGTCGTCGCTGCGGAGGGCTAGCATGGCGTGCGCCCGGGTTTGCATCATAATCGCGTGTGGATAGTACTGCTCAAAGTACCAGCGGATCTCGTCGTTGGGCGCGCACTGATCGACCAATTCAAAAATCTGTAGAGTGTGCTCGGTATCGGCGACGACCCCTTCGTAGTCTTCTAGGTTGAACAGACTTAAATAGCGGTGGTAGTACTGCCAGGCCTCTTGGAAGAGTTCTTCGCACTCGTCTTCTCCTAGCACGAAGCCTTCTGGGGTGTCGCGCGATTCGATGAGGTCTTGGTAGTAGTCGAGCAGCGAGGGGCAGCCGTGCGGTTGTTGGCCGTCGGGACGGCCATCCAATTCAAGCTGCAGGAGCCCCATGTCGATGCGGATCTGAAGTTTTTCCTCGCCCTTGCTGGTGCGGATGCGCCGAGCGAGGAATTCGTCGGGCTTAAATTCCCAACCGTTGAGCAAGTCGCCGATATCGTAATTCATGGGCGCGCTCTCTGACAGAAAATAGGATGAAGAAACCCAGCCCCAAGGAGGCTGGGGGAACACAAGGGACAATATAGGGCAGAACCTAGTACTGCGCTACTAATCAACGCAATTCTCGTCAAATCGCTTGCCCATACAAAAATAAGCGCCGGGCTACAGGCCCCGCGCTTATCGTGATATAATATACACAAAAAGAGAGAACATGTCCAGTAAAATGATTTAAGTGGAATATAAATAATAAGTTAGCACATATTTTATATTGACACGATCCGCCTCTTAACCTACTTTAAGACCGCCCCCAATCTCTACTTCATTCCACACAGGAGGACCGATGTCCCAGCACGAGAACGATGCCCTGCAAGTGCAGGGCGACCGGGTGGTGCTAGGGGAGTGGTCGGGCGATCTGGAAGAATTGATCGCCAAGAATGTCGAATTGCGCCAGATGCTGCGCGAAGGGCGCGCCGACGAGGCCCGTGCACTGCTCAAGGCGCAGGTCGTGGAGGAACAAGCCGCGCTGGTGGCCATAGACGAAAATCCCGAGGAGGTGCTCTCGCTGACCGGCATGGACGCCCAAGGCCGCCCGGGGTACTTGCCCGCTGTCGTCGATAAGCTGCCGTCGGAGATCATCGCCGAGTTGGTCGCTCCCGGCGAGCACAAGCTGGCGAGGTTCAACACCGCGCTGTTGCAGACCATGTCGGCGGAGTCGTTTGCGCGCGCGGTAGAAGACACGCTCGATCCTGTTTACTACCACGGCAACCGCACCAAGGTGTCGTGGGAATGGCTCGAAGCGGTCGCGGCGCTAGACGATCACAGTAAGCGCGCCGCGCTCTTGTACAAGGTTGATCAGAGCCTACTAGAGGACGCCTTTCTCGACAAGGTCGATAGCATTGACATGCACGCCGAGATCGATGCGGGCCGTTATGGCACTGTTTCGGCTTATCGCCTGTTGTCGGAATCGGGGCAGGCGGTGATGTTGCCGCCGATCAACGACCCGGAGGTCCGCGAGGTCATCTACGCCTTGCACCAAGCCGCACCCGAGTTGCTGGCAAAGGTGCTGCGCGCCGCTTGGGAACGGGCCCGCGGAGGGGCCTCGTGAGCCGGCTAGCGCGCGTTGATCTCAACCAAGTCCCGCTCGACCACAATAGTTTCATTGGCCAAGTGGTTGCTGCGGGTCTCGAATACGAGCAATTGTCGCCGCGTTTTATGGATTCGCTACGGGCTTATCTGCGGATCCGCGGGTTGGGCTTTGCCCAGCGCAATCGCACTGGGATCGCCCTCGGCCGCGATCAGTTGCGCCAAGGCATGGAGCAGGGCTTGGCGTGCATGGACTTGGCGCTGGAGGAGGAAAGCGGCGGCGACCTCAACGCCGCCGTCGCCAAGCTGGTCAGCGACCCGTTTGACGCGCTCTACAAGCAGGGCTGGGAGCGCGCTTTCCAGCGCTTAAAAGAGATGCGCCAGCAGGCCCGCGCCTTGGTCGGTTGCCCCGAGCTGGGCTTTTGGCCCGATCGGCAGCCCAAAGTCGCAGCCTTGGCAAAGCTCGTGCCCGAGACGTGGACCGGCCCCAGCGCCATCGACCTGCGCGCCGACGGCCAAATGCTACAAGAGCTAACCGGCAAGGTGGCCTTTGTGCGCTCGTTGCCGCAGCCGTCGGTGACCGCTTTGCTCGAGCAGGTCGATGTGGATTTCGCCGGCGTGCTGCACCGCGTCATTTTGGCGTTGGCGCTGGGGCGCGCCGAGCTAGTGGCCAAAAAGGAGCACGTGTCGCGCTTTTGTGCCGAGTGCTTTACTGAGGATGGACTGCACCCTCACGTGCGGCGGCAGGTGTTGGACCAGCTCGTCGGGCACTTGGACAATGCGGTGGCGGATGCGGACGTGCGGGTGTGGATTGCGGACGAGTTGTGTGCGGAAATTGAGGTGCTAGAACAGGCCGCGGACCAGGGCGACCTAGCGGCGTTTTTTCTGTCCCATCCGGCACAGCTTTTTCCGCTTGGGGAATTTGAGTAGCTTTGCAAGTTCGATTAACTAGCGGTTTTTCCATGCACTCCACACCTTCTGCGAGGTCTTATGGCTCATCACGAATTCGCCCCCACCCACTACCACAATACCATCGGTTGGCACGAGCCTGTGCTGACCATTGCTCCCGGCGATACGGTCTCTACCACGACCGTTGACGCCCGCGGCCAAGACCAGTACGGCGAGCGGGTCGCTGAGCGCGGGAACCCGATGACGGGGCCTTTCTACATAGAGGGGGCCGATCCGGGCGACACCTTGGTGGTTCACTTCGACAAGCTCTATCCCAACCGCGACTGGGGCTGGACGGGTTGGGCAATTGCCCCCAACGTGCTGGACCCGGGTTTTACAACCGGGATTGAGCCCGACGACCAGCCGCTCCGGTGGCCGATTGATCTAGCAGCGGGCACGACAACGCAGCCGGAGGTCCTGCCGGGCGTGGTGCTGCCCCTCGACCCGATGGTGGGCTGTTTCGGGGTGGCTCCGCCGCGCGGTCAGGCCATTTCCACGGCGACCTCCTCGACCCACGGCGGCAACATGGACTACCGGGGCTTTGTTACCGGAGTGACCGTCTATTTGCCGGTCGAGGCTCCGGGGGCGCTTTTCCATCTAGGCGATGGGCACGCCGTCCAAGGCGACGGCGAGATCGTCGGCACGGGCGTGGAAATCTCTTTTGACACGACGTTTAGCGTAGATGTGATCAAGGGCAAGCAGATCGGCTGGCCCCGCGCTGAAAACGACACGCACATTCTCGCGGTCGGCAATGCGCGTCCTTTAGACCAATGCGTGCAGCACGCCACCACCGAGCTGATCAACTGGCTTACCGAGGACTACGGCCTCACCGAGTTGAGCGCCCACGCGCTCTTGGGGCAGTGTGTGGAATACGATATGGGGAACGTGTACGACCCGGCCTATACGATGGTCTGCAAGGTCGCCAAGTCGCTGCTCTCGGCTATGGGAGCCGAGCGCTCATAGGTCGGCGATGGAGTCGAGGCCCTCGGGCTGCGGCAAGACGTAGCGGACGGGCTGGATGGTGCCGTCGCGGCGGCGCACCTGTTCGACTCGCTTGCACTTGATGACGGAGTGCTCAATGAATAGGTCGTCGTCGATTTGGCAGCCGTAGAGGTAGCTAGTGCCTTTGATGGTTACGCGCTCGCCCACGCGCATGGGGTGTTTGTCGCTGCCGGTCATGAGTACGCCAGATTCGATGCGGCTGTGCGCGCCAATCTGCAGGTTGCCCTTGAGGATATTGCGGCTGAGCACTTCGACCTCGTCGTCAAGCGCGAGGGTTTGATCTGGGTACGTGCTCAGTTCGACGCCGACGCCGATTTGGACCCCTTCGCCTAGCACTACGTGCCCGCTCAGATGGCTGCGGTCGCCGATGGTGACGCGACGGTTGAGCTGGACCTCGGGGCCGATGTAGGTGCCCTTGCCGATGACGATGTCCAAGGGGCCGCACTCCGCGTCCATGTTGAGGATCTGCTCGATGACCTCGTCGGCGATGAAGAAGTCCTCTTCGTCGGCGATGGTGATGGTGTCCTTGAGTTTGTCGTAGGCCCAGCGGCGGGCTATGGCTTCCATCTGACGCCAGACGCTTTTGACGTTGAAGGCGAGGAGTTCCTCTTCGCTGTCGGCCGTGGCGGCCCGCACCACGAGTTGGTGCTGATTGAAAATTTGCACTAGGTCGGTCAGCAGCAACTCGCCTTGGGCATTGTCGGTGTCGAGATGCTGGATGTACGTGCGCAGCGCATGTTCTCTGAAGGCGACGACGCCGGTGTTGATCTCGCGTGTTTCCAGCAGATCTTGGCGCGTGAAGGCGTAGGTGCGGCCGTTGTAAGCGGCCTCGTAGGGCGTTGCCGCGTCGAGGCTGAGGATGTCTTTGTGCTCCCTGATTTCAATGACTTTGTCGCGGTCTTCACCCGCTGGCTGCCCGGAGGCATCAGTGGCTGGCACGCGCACGATGCGGCCATAGGAGTTGGTCTCGGCCGGGCCGCTGTACAGGCCGGTGAGCACCATCATGTCGCAGTCGGCGTTTTCAAAGCTGGCGCGGAATTGGGCTACTACCTGACCGGTCAACAAGCCCATGTCCCCTAAAAAGATGTACACGTCGCGGTCGGTCGCCGCGGCGGGAAAGGCTTGGAGGCCGACGCGCACGGCGTCGCCGGTTCCGGCTGGTCGGCCGAGAACCGGGTTTTCTTGGTACGCGAAGAGACGCCCCGGTTGGGGGCCGGCCGCGCGGGCGACGTCTAGGCCTTTGATGCCCACGACGATGACCTGGTTAGGGCTGTCGAGGCCCTCTTGCACGGCGCGGGCCACGCGCACGGCCGTTGGCTGACCCCAGATTTCGTGCAGCATCTTGGAGGTCTCCGAGCGGATGCGCATGCCGTGGCCAGCCGCCAAGACAATGCCGATGCGGTGGATGTCGTCTAAAGTTGGCGAATTGATTGCTGTGAGTAGGTCGTGCATTGAGTCTCTTTCTTCATAGTTGTCTAGTTACCGTTTGTATGCTCAGGCCACTTTAACGCAACAGTCGTACTTCGGGTTCCTTGCCGCTAATTTTCTAGGACGTCGATATCCTCGCCGAGGGCCGTGCGCATGAGCAGCTCCTGCATGCTGTGGCCCGGGGAATCGCACTCGGGTTGGCGGCGGATGTACGTGCCATCTGGGCGCATCTGCCGAGATTTGGCGCGGTCGGCGAGCGCGTATGCGAGCAGTTCGCGATAGACGCGCTGCTTCAGGCCCGGATCCAAGATGGGGAAGACAACTTCGACCCGGAAGCGCAGGTTGCGATTCATCCAGTCTGCGCTGCCGAGCCAGACTTCTTCGTCGCCGCCGTTGGCAAAGTAAAAGACGCGGCTGTGCTCTAAGAAGCGGCCAATGATGCTGTACACGCGGATGTTCTCGCTGATGCCGTCGAGACCAGCGCGCAAGCAGCAGATACCGCGCACGATTAGATCGATTTCGACGCCGGCCTGCGAGGCCGCGTACAGGACCTTGATGATCGCTGGATCCATGAGGCCGTTCATCTTGGCAATAACGGCGGCCGGCCGACCGGCGCGAGCGTGTTCGCTTTCGCGCTCGATGCGGTCGAGCATGCCCTGCATCAGCCCGGAGGGCGCGACTAGCAGTTTTTCAAATTGACTGATGCGGCTGTGGGCGGTGAGCATATTGAAGACTTCGGCTACCTCCGCGGTGATTGTTGGCTCGGCGGTAATCAGCCCTAGATCCGTGTAGAGCCGCGCAGTGGTGTGATTGTAATTGCCGGTGCCCAAGTGGGCGTAGCGGCGCAGGCGATCTTGATCGCGGCGCACCAGCATGGAGAGTTTGCAATGGGTCTTTAGGCCCATGATGCCATAGATCACGTGGATGCCGCTGTCTTCGAGGCGCTTGGCCCATTCGATGTTGGCTGCTTCGTCGCCGCGGGCTTTTAGCTCGACGAGTACGGTCACTTCCTTGCCGCGCTCGGCCGCGTCGATGAGCGCCTGCCCCACCTCTGAATCGTCGCCCGTGCGGTAGATGGTCTGTTTGATGGCTAGCACTTTGGGGTCGTTGGCCGCCATGCGGATGAAGTCGATCACCGTAGAAAACGACTCGTAGGGGTGATGCAGGAGGATGTCGCCGGCGCGGATGGAGTCGAAGAAGGCGTCGGGGTCTTCGGGAGAATCGCGTTCGACAGGCGTGAAGGGGGAGTCCTTGAGGGCGGGGCGCGAGACGAGGCCGTAAAGGGTCATAACCCGATGGAGGTTGACCGGCCCATTGACCCGAAAGACTAGGCTGTCGTCGAGATCGAATTGCTGTTGCAAAAGCGATACTAGCTGGTCGGGTGCGCCCGGAGCGATCTCTAGCCGCACGGCGTCGGCTTGGCGCTGCTTGGTGACCTGCTCTTCGATTTCTTCCAGCAAATTGTCGGCGTCTTCTTCGTTGACGTACAGCTCGCTGTTGCGGGTGATGCGGAATGGGGCCGAGCCGATGACTTCATAGCCGAAGAACAGTTCGTTGACTTGCAAGTCCATGATCCCGGCCAAGGTCACAAAATGGAGGCCATCGCCTTGGTCGGGCAGGCGCAAGATGCGCGGTAGTACTCGCGGCACGGTCGCGACGCCCATCATCTTTTGTCCCTGTTCTTTGAGCAAGGCACCGATGCACAGGGCTTTGTTGAGCACGTGGGGGAAGGGGTGCGCTGGATCGACGACGATAGGCGTGAGGATTGGTTCGAGTTCTTCCTCCCAGTACTGGCGTACGAAGTCGAGGTGCTCGTCTTTGAGTCGGCGCGCCTCCCAGAAGTGGATGCCTTCGGCGGCTAGGGCCGGGATGAGGTCCTCGTTCCAGCAGCGATACTGTTCGGCGACTTGCTCGTGGGCTTGTTGGGTGATGCGCTCGAGTTGTTCGGCCGGGGTCAGGCCGTCGGGGCGACTGGGATTGGCCCCCGATTCGTGTAATTGCAGCAGACCGGCTACCCGGATTTCGTAGAACTCGTCGAGATTGCTGGCGACAATGGCCATGAACTTGACGCGCTCTAACAGAGGGTTGCGCTCGTCTTGGGCTTCTTCGAGTACGCGGGCGTTGAAGTCGAGCCACGAGAGTTCGCGGTTGATGTAGAGCTCGGGACGCTCGAACGTGGGTGGGTGGGCGATTTCGCTCATATAGCAATCCTACAAGGTGATCCGCAGATGGACGCAGATAGCCGCAGAATAGGATGCACAAGAAGATAAGCCGCTCGAATCGTTCAAATTATGCCGCATTGCTATATCAGTCGAGTTGGGAGATGGTTTCGCGCACGAATTGCACCGATTTGGTGAGTGCGTCTTTGGGTTCGCCTTCGATGCCGCATTCGTAGGCTAGATACCCGCTAAAGCCGATGTCCTTGAGGGCCTGTAAGCCGGCGCGCCAATCGATGTCGCCAGTGCCCGGCTGCATGCGCGTATTGTCTGCCATGTGGACGTGGGCAACGTGTTTGCCGGCCTGGCGGAAGGCGGCGGGGGTGTCGGTTTCTTCGATGTGCATGTGGAAGAAGTCGCTGAGCAGGGCCACGCCTTGGGGACTGCCGGCGCGCTCGATGATTTCGACGCCGTCGGCTTGGCGGCGCAAGAGGTGTTGCTCGTAGCGGTTGAGGGGTTCGAGCAGGAGCAGGGTGCCTTGGCTAGCGGCATGAGCGGCGAGGTCTTTGACTAGCTCGACGAGCAGGGCCTTTTCTAGGGAAATGGCGTCTTGGAGCGGCGAAAGGTCGGGGATGCGCGGCGGCCCAAAGATGGGGGGGACGATCTGGCCGACAGCTTGGAAATGCCCGCAGGCTTCCAATTGGCGGCGGGTCTCGGCGAGGCTGTTGGCGCGCTTGCCTGGGTCTGGGTCGAGCCAGTCAAAGGTCTCTTGGCCGCAGATGGAAGCGATTTTGATGGAGCGTCCGGCGAGGGCCTTTTCGTATTCTTCGACGTGGTCGTACAGGCGCGAGCGGCCGCCGACTTCTAGGCCTTCAATGGCGAGCGATTCGGCGAAGTCGAGCTTTTCTGCGAGGCTTTCTCCGGGCAGCAGGCCTTCCTGTAAGGCAATTTTCATGGCGTCCTTTCTTCTGGCGGTCCAGCGTTAAAACTGGACGCCGAGCTTGATGTTTGTTTCGGGTTGGGTAGCGATTTTGGGATACGCGTCGAGCAAGTCGTCAAAGGATACGATGGGCTGCACGATGGGCAGGCAATCGACTTGGCCTTCAGCGAGCATGCGCCAGCAGACGTCGTAGATGCGGGCGTTGTCCCAATTGGGGTGGTCGGGGTTTGGCTCGCTGTTGGCGCGAGAGAATATGATGTGCGGTCGGTTCATGTGGGCTTCGGCGCCCAAGTCTATTCCCGTCGTCCAGGCTCCGGGATACGCGCCGGCCACGATCGTGCCTCGGTAGGCGACTCCGCGCAGGGCTTGCTGCATGGCTGCGGGATGCCCGCTGTAATCAATGATCACGTCCGCGCCTCGGTTGGCCGTGGCCTTCTTGATCTCCAAGCCAGCGTCGCATTGGGTGGGGTCGAGGACGAGGTCGGCTCCGCAGGCGCGGGCTGCTTCGCGCCGGTTGGCCAATGGGTCGAGGGCGATGATGGGATGGGCACCGGCCAAGCGGCAGAATTGCACGGCCATCAGGCTGATGGCCCCGAGGCCCGAGATGGCTACGGCATCGCCGATGCGGACGTGCCCGTCGCGCACTGCGCCGAGGGCAAAATCCGCCGGGTCGAGGCAGACCGCGGCTTGCCAAGGTACGTCTGCGGGCAAGCGGCGCGCGGTTGCGGGCCAGACGTGTTCTTCGCGGAACGGCCCGTAGGCGAAGACGCGGTCGCCTTCTTTGAGCTGTGTGACGCCCGGACCTAGTTCGACGACTTCGCCGACGCCCATGTTGCCCAGCGACACGGGATATTGGACGCCCTCGCCCTGATAGTCGAAGATGCGAAGCTCGGAGTCGAAGTGGCCGCGCGGGCCGGCGTATCCCTTAAACATCGACATTTCAGTGCCGTGCTTGGCGGCTGCGTACAGGCTTTTGACGCGGACTTGGCCTTCTGACAGCGGTGGCGATTCGAATTCTTGGAAGGCCACTTGCTCGGCGGCCGGGGCGATGAGTGCTCGGGGCATGGGGCGACTCGCTTGACGTTGGACGCGTTTTTTGGGTTTATAGCGGGCCAAAATATACACTTCTCAGCGAGGATATGCCATGTCAGAACGCGTACAGATCGTAGTGCCCGGCGACAATCCAACCCAGATCGCCGGTTCGCCGCATTTAGAGCGTCTCGCTCCCTACGGGGATGTCACGCTCTTTGAGGATACGCCGCAAAGCGCGGACGAGAAAATCGCGCGGGCCGAGGGCGCGCAAATCATTATCAATACGCGCGGGGTAGTAACGTGGCGCGAGGAGATGCGCCGCTTGCCAGAGCTCAAGATGATTGCCACCTGCTCCATCGGCACGGATATGATCGACCTGGCGATTGCCAAGGAACTCGGGATCGTGGTGTCGAACCAGCCCGGCCGAACCGCGCCGGTGGTGGCCGAGCACATGTTCGGGCTGATGTTCGCCCTGTCCAAGCGCGCCTATTTCCAGACCGCCGAGTTGAAGGCTGGCCGCTGGACGCGCGAGATGAACACCATGCTGCAAGGGAAGGTGTTAGGCGTGGTGGGCACGGGGCCGATTGGCGCGGAGATGGCGCGGTTGGGGCGGGCCATCGGCATGGAGGTCATTGCGTGGACTTTCAATCCGTCGCCGGAGCGCGCGGCCGAGTACGGGGTGCGCTTTGTCGAGCTTGACGAGCTGTTGCAGACCGCGGATGTGGTCAGCCTGCACGTGAAGTTGACCGAGGATACCCGACACTTTCTTGGGGCGCGCGAGTTTGGTCTGATGAAGGAGGGGGCGCTGGTGTTGAACGGGGCGCGCGGCGACGTGCTGGACATGAACGCTTTGCGCGACGCTCTGTTGTCCGGGCATGTGGGCGGGGCCGGGCTAGATGTGTTTCCCGAGGAGCCGCTGCCGAGTGACGATCCCATTCTCGATTGCGATCAGGTAGTGTTGACGCCTCATGCGGCAGATCAGACGCCCGAGGGGGTGGATTTGCTGAACGAGGGCGCGGTCGATAATGTGATTGCGTTTTTGGAGGGACGGCCGCGGAACAATGTGGCGGTGTGAGATGGAATGAAGGCATTCGATGGGCGCTTTGCCGCGCTGCAAATTACCGGTAAACGGGACTATCAAGAGGATAGTTTTGGCCTGTTAGATGAGCGCGATCTCGGCCTAGATGACAGCGAACACGCCGTGTTGTTGGTCGCCGATGGCATGGGTGGCCATGTGGGTGGTGCGATTGCTAGTGATCTTTTGTGCAAGACGTTTGTCGAGGTGTATCCGCGTTTTTCCGGTCCCATCGTCGATCGTCTGCGGGCTTGTCTTGACAAGGCCAATGGTGCTATCACCGCGGCCGTCGACGAAAATCCCGCACTCGACAGCATGGGTTCGACCTTGGTCGCGGCTGTTGTTGCAAGCGAAGGGCTGCACTGGATTAGCGTGGGCGATTCTCCGTTGTGGTTGTTCCACGAAGGGCAATTAGAGCGGTTGAATGCTGATCATTCTATGACGCCGGTGCTAGCCGAACTCGCGGCGGCGGGGCGCATGACTGCCGAGGACGCGGCGCGGCACCCAAGTCAGCATTCGCTGCGCTCGGTGGTCATGGGCGATGAGATGCCCTTGATCGATGTGTCGTCGCAGCCAGTTGCGCTGGAGCAAGGCGACCGGGTGGTATTGGCGAGCGATGGTTTGCTGGCCTTAGACGAGCAAGAGATCGCGGAGATCCTCAAGAAAACGCGCGATGCGCCATTGGAGGATAGCGCCGTGGCTCTTATCCAAGCTGTGGAAGGAGCTGAACATCCCTATCAGGACAATGTGACTGTCTTGTTGTACGCTCCAATAGCCGATTAGATATAAAATTCAGAGCAAAAATCACTCGACAACAATGAAAAAAGGAGAAGCTATGTTTCGCTCGCTATCACCGGGGGCTGTCGGCGCAAGCGTAGAAAATCTCGCAGACGGGCTTGATTTGGCCGCGCGGCACGGGTTCGCTGGGTATCACTTTAACATTGGCGAAGTCGCGGCTATGGGCGCGGAAGAGGCGCTCGCGTTGGCCGAGCGCAAGGGCGTTCGTCTGTCGGCGTGGGGATTTCCCGTTGATTTTCGGGGGGAGGAGGATGCATATCAAGCGAGTTTGGCGCAGTTGCCGGAGTTGGCAAAGGTGGCGGCGGCGTTGGGGGTGCAGCGGACGGCGACTTGGCTTATGCCGACCTCGGACGAGTTGACGTACCAAGAGAACTTTGCCTTTCACGTCGAGCGGCTGCGGCCGGCTGCGGTGGTGCTCGCCGAGGAAGGTGTGCGGTTGGGGTTGGAATACGTCGCGCCGAAAACGCTGTGGTCGAGCAAGCAGTACGAGTTTGTCCACACCATGGAGCAAATGGAGGAATTGTGCCAAGCCGTAGGCGAGAATGTGGGCTTTCTGCTCGATAGCTGGCATTGGTACACGGCCCACGAGACGGCTGAGGATGTGCGCCGCTTGCGCCCCCAGCAAGTGGTGGATGTACACGTCAACGACGCACCGGCTGGCGTGGAGATTGACGACCAGCTCGACAATGTGCGCGACTTGCCTGGGGCGACCGGTGTAATCGACATCGCGACATTCCTCAGCGCCTTGCAGCACATTGGCTACGACGGGCCGGTCATGGTCGAGCCGTTCAGCGAGCGAGTGCGCGCCATGGAGCGGGAGGAGGCCGTGGCGGCTACGGCTGCCGCGCTGGGCCGCGTGTGGGAGCAAGCCGGACTCAGGTGACGTGGAAACCCGCACTATTGAATGCGACATTTTGGTCTTGGGCGGCGGCTTGGGCGGTGTGGCCGCGGCCGTGCGCGCCGCCCGCTTGGGCTATCGAGTCTGCCTGACCGAAGAAAATCTGTGGATCGGCGGCCAAGCCACTAGCCAAGGCGTCTCCGCCTTAGACGAGCATCCGCACATAGAGCACTTTGGCGGCACGGAGCTCTACGGCGAATTCCGCGCTGGCATCCGCGCGTTCTATCGCCGCAAATACAAGCTGAAAAACCCAGACGACCCGCACTTCAATCCCGGGGCCGGTTGGGTCTCTGCATTGTGCTTTGAGCCGCGAGCCGGGCTAACGGCCTTGCTGTCCTTGGTTGTACCCCAAGTCGAGGCCGGTCGCCTGATGCTGTTTTACCGTGCCCGCGCATCTGCCGCCCATGTCCAAGGCCAGTCCATCCGCACCGTAGATGTCGTCCAAGACGGCGGCACGCACATCTTGCGCTTTGCCCCGGCGTACGTGCTCGACGCCACAGAGCTGGGCGACCTGCTGCCCCTGCTGCCCGTCCCCTACGTCTCTGGCGCTGAAAGCCGCGACCAGACCGGCGAGCCGCACGCCCGCGCCGAAGGCCCCGCTCCGCATCTAACCCAGTCTTTTACCTGCCCGTTTGCGGTCGATTTCTGCCCTGGTCAAGATCACACTATTCCTCGTCCGCCGAACTACGAGCGCCACCGCGACCAGCAGCCCTACACCTTGACCTTGCAGTACGCCCGCGGCCTGCGCACGTACCGATTCTTCGAGACTGCTGGTGACTTGCCCGGCTCCTTTTGGGCCTACCGCCGCCTATTGTGCGCCGATCAATTCGTCGAGGGACAGGTGCTTGGAGATGTGGCGTTGATCAACTGGCAGGGTAATGACTACACCGGCGGCACCCTCATCGACGTGCCGCCCGCCGAGCAAGCGCAGCAGATAGCCGCGGCCAAGGAACTGAGCTTGGGATTGTTGTACTGGCTACAAACTGAGGTGCCGCGCGACGATGGCGGTCGCGGTTATCCCGAACTGCGACTGCGTCCCGACATCATGGGGACTGCCGACGGCTTCTCCCAGTACCCGTACATCCGCGAGTCTCGGCGCATCGAAGCGCGCAAGACCATTGTCGAGCAAGAGGTCGCCGCTGCGCACCAGCCCAATGCGCGCGCCGCTCCTTTTAGCGACAGCGTTGGCGTAGGCTGGTACGCCATCGACATCCACGGCCAAGCCACTGACGTGGTGTACACTGCGCCCACTAAGCCCTTCCAGATCCCGTTGGGTGCGCTCGTGTCGCGGCACTTGGACAACTTGCTGGCGGCCTGCAAGAACATCGGCACCACGCACATCACCAATGGCTGCTACCGCCTGCATCCCGTGGAGTGGAATAGCGGCGAGGCTGCTGGTGCGTTGGCTGCTTTTTGCTTGGGCCAGCAACGGATTCCAGCGGATGTGTGCAGCAGCGCGGCTTTGCTGCGCCAGTACCAGCAGACTTTGCTGGCGGCTGGTGTGCCGCTGTATTGGTATGAGGACGTGCCGCCTGGGCATCCGGCCTTTGCGGCCGTGCAGATGATGGCCGTGGAGGGGATATGGCCGGGCTGCGCCGATCATTTGCGCTTTGAGCCAGACGCCTTGGTTGACGAATCTGATGAGCGCCTGCGGGCTGCGGGCCTGTCGCCGGATCTTGTAGGACGCGATCCCATAAGGCGCGGGGATTTGGCGCGCCGGATGGCTCAGCATTTGTAAAGGATAATCCGATGGCGTAGATTTGGGAGTGAGCCGCCTTAGCTCAGTTGGTAGAGCATCTGATTTGTAATCAGACGGTCCTCGGTTCGAGTCCGGGAGGCGGCTCCAATAAAAACAAGGGGTTATGACAGACACGCCATAGCGACGCAAAGCTCGTATCAGCAATATGTCGGCAGTAAGTAGAAGAAACCCAATGCTACGTATGCTGTTGAAGCTGTTGTCGCTATTTGGTCGTGGGCTTCTTTGAAATCTGAGAGGACTGAAAACCCCCCGTGCCGGGAGATTTGGCACGGGGGATTTTCTTTAAAATAGCCCTCGGCAAAAAATAATTGAATAAAATCATAATAAAAATCACGAAATAAAACGTGTAGATCACGTAAATATCACACACAAGCCTTATAGAGGTATGTGACCGGTGATGGTGAATTGGCTCCGCCAATAGAAATTTTCTGGCACAGGGACTTTGCCGACCTTTGGAATAGAGACGAGCCACGGCCAGATGGATTGACCAGAATAGGCTCCCATTTCTATTATCTGCCGTGGAATATCAACCTAGAGGAATTGGAGGCTCTAGGTGAAATGCCCCAGGACGACCGAGTGCTTTTGCTGCCTGCATTTGCCGAGGGGTATTCGGCGTTCTTGGGCTTGGAAGATTCATCGCTGGATGATCCGTCGGCTTCAACCGATCCAAACGGTCTACTTTCCACTAAAACCCCTACCATCTGGATGGACTGGCATGTGCTCTCTCGGCTTTTTCGTCAGTCCGATCTAGACCCATGGGATACTAGGCACACTAAACGGTGCGATGGCCCCAATGGAGAGCAATACATCGGAGTACGCTACAAGTACTTCCAGTAGCCCAAGCACCACGTAACATGCGAAAGAGCCTGGCATCATGTTGATGTTGGGCTCTTTCTTTTTTAGCCTCCATCGCTGGTATAACTATATAGAACATCTAATTGGCAGCTAGCCATTTTTGCATTCACCTTTCAGGAGCAATATCATGTCTGATCCTTGCTGCACTAAGCAAAAGCAATCAAGACTACTCACCTTTCGGCATCCGGTAGCCGACGCGAGACTCGGTAAAGATATAGGTGGGGCTGATCGCGTCGTCGTCCAGCTTGAGGCGGAGCTTTCTGATGAGCGTGCGGATCACCCGCACATCTCTAGCGTCGGCCGGGTCCCATACCCTGCGCAACAACTGGTCGTAGGTCACCACCCGTCCGGCGTTGACCGACAACTCGCAGAGCAGTTTGTATTCGGTGGCGGTCAGCTTCACCGGCTGGTTGGCCACCGTCACGCGGCGTTCGACGTAGTCAATAGTCAGGTCTCCCAGCACGTAGGGTTCCGACGGCCCGGCCCCGTATGGCTCTGCCTGCCTGCGCAGGGCCGCCCTAACTCGCGCCACCAGTTCCGTCGGCGAGAAGGGCTTGACGATGTAGTCGGTAGCTCCATTCTCGAAGGCCTGGGCGATGATTTGGTCTTTGCCGTACGCGGAGACGAAGATGACCGGCACGTCGGCTATACGGAGGATGTCCTTCATCAGCTCGATGCCGTTGGAGTCGGGCAGTACTAGGTCGAGCAAGACTAGGTGGGGCTTTTTCTCCTCCGCGAGGAGGAGCACCTCCTCTGGGTTCGGGGTCACTGTTGGCGCGAAGCCCGCCTTTGAGAGCGCGGCCCGGATATACTTCAGTGCCTGCGGATCGTCGTCCACCACCAAAATGCGGACCTCCTCGCTCTTTTTCCGCTTCCGCCGCGAGTGGGTAGCGCGTCGAGGGGACGGGGTTGTTGCGCCGCTCCCGGTCTCTTCGACCACCGGTATGGTGAAGGTGAACCGTGCGCCTTGGCCCGGCCCGTCGCTCTCAGCCCAGATGCGGCCACCGTGCGCCTCCACAATCCCCTTGCAGATGGCAAGGCCAAGACCCGCGCCACCGATTTCGCTTTCCGCGTCCTCGTCGGTGCGGGAAAACTTCCTAAACAGGTGCGGCAACCGCTCGGCAGATATCCCGGTGCCCTCGTCGGCGACGGAGACCGCCACGTGAAGGTCCTCCTGCACGGCGGTCAATCTGATGACGGACGACTCCAGCGAGTGCCTTGCTGCGTTGGACAGGAGGTTGCCTAGAACTTGGACGATGCGCTGTCGGTCTGCCATAACCGGAGGCAGGTCCGGCGTAAGGTCAAAGTCGAGGTTGTGCCTTCCGCCACCGCTCAGGAAGGTGTTCCTAGCCCGGTCCACCAGGGTGGCGACCTCGGCTGGTTCGAGACTAACTGGCAGCGTGCCCGTCTCAATGCGCGCCACGTCGAGTAGACTGGCAATCAGCTTGCGCATGTGGTCGACCTGATTGACGATGATTTGGTGGAACTGGCGCAGCTCAGCGGGATCTAAGTCGGATGAGTCGTCCAGCAGGGTCATTGCGGAGCCTTTAATAGAGGTCAGTGGAACGCGCAACTCGTGGCTGACCATACCTAGGAGATCGGCCCGCAGCCGCTCCAGCTCCTCCAGCGGCGTCATGTCCTGTAGCGTGATGACGACCGACTCGATCTCGCCGTCCTGCGAACGGATGGGCGTGGCGTTGACCACCGTGGTCACCGACCGGCCATCGGGGTTCTGCACGACGATCTCCTCAGCGCGGACGGTCTCGCCGGTGCTCAACACCTGCTCGAGGGGGAACTCGTTCAGAGCGATCTCGCGCCCATCGGCACGCCGGACGGTGACCACATCGGCGAGTTGCTCTACGGGGGATCCCGGCGTCTGTAGCTCTCCCATAATCCTTCTGGCCTCCCGGTTGAAGGACACCGGCACGCCGGTCCGAGCGTCGAAGACCACCACGCCCACCGGCGAGGTGTTGATCAGGGTTTCGAGGTCGGCTCTGGCTCGCTGCTCGTCGCGGTGCCTACGGGCGTTGCCGATGACTAGGGTCGCTTGGGACGCGAACATGACCAAGGTATCCTCGTCTTCGCGGGAGAACTCCTGTCCAGGTTTGCTCTTTCCCAGGTAAATATTGCCCACATTCTCGCCCCGGTGGCGAATCGGAGCCCCTAGGTAGGCGTGTATCTGAACGGGCAGGCGGGACTCGGGCAGGTCCTGCGATCTAGTGTGGCTGGCAAAGTCCGGGACTCTCAGCGGACCTGGAATAGTAGTTAGGTATTCGAAGATCTTCAGCGCCTCGGGCATCGCAAATAGCTGTTGGATATCCTCGTCCGTCAGACCGGACGCCAAAAAGTCTTCCACCTGACCTTCATCATCCAGGGTGACAATCACGCCGTACTGAGCGTCGGTTAGCGATTGGGCACTATCCAAAATCTCCTGCCATACCGTGTCGAGGTCGAGGCTCTCGTTGATGCGCAGGCTGGCCTCGCTCAGCTTGGAGAGGCGGTTGCGCGGCGTCTCTCCCTGTTGGTCACGCTCGTCGGTGTTTTTCAATTGATTACCTCCATCAGGATGTGAGATACCCGTGGTTGTCGTCGGGCGTCGCTTAATGATACAACGGGATTTGAGGCGCAGTAGGCCTAAAGGGGGCAATTATACTATAATTGGGCAAAAAATCATAATAAAATCACGAAAAAGAGCTTGCAAATTACTTGTAGATCATACCTGGGCCTTATTTATTATAAAGCATAAGGCTGTGAAATTCTTAGGTCACTATATTCCCCAAAGGAGTAGTAAACATGGAAGACTACTTTGAAGAATCTTACGATAAGGTATTCCATCACGAGGGCGGCTTTGTCGACGACCCGGACGACCGCGGTGGGATGACCTTCATGGGGATCTCGCGCAGGTTCTGGCCCGACGAATCGCTTTGGGAAGCTATCGACGAGGCTCTTGACGCAGGGGAGAACCCCAATGAATTGATCGACCGGATGCGACCGCTTGTAGGCGACTTCTACCGCAGAGAGTTTTGGAACAAAGGGCTATGCGACCAGATCGGTCACCAAGAGTTGGCCAGCTCCCACTTTGATTTTTTTGTTAATGCCGGCGCACAAAATGCTTTTCGCGCCCTGCAAGTGGTGGCCAATGCCGTCGGCGGCCAGGACATCGACGAGGATGGGCTCGTGGGGCCGGCCACGCGGGCGGCAGTGGACAAGCTCAACGGCCTCGATGAGCAGGGATTTGAAAGGGCACTGCTTGTATACAATGCCTGTCGGACGATCCACTACGTCACCCTCGCCCGCAAAGACGCCTCGCAACGCAAATTCATAAATGGTTGGTTGAACCGCGTCTTAACCTCCTGACGGAACAACCAAAAAAGGAGATCTGACGCTATGGAATGGATTATGTTCGTCTTACTCGTCGTCCTGCTCTCGTTTTTCTGGCATGACCTGCGCTCGCAACTTCGCGTCCATCACCACGGAATAAATACACGCCTTGACGCCCTGAGCACGCGGCTTAGTGCCGTCGAGGAGCACTTGACGCGGATCGAGGCCTTGTTGGATTTCGATGATGAGATATAGTCGCTCCCATAGGTTTATTCACGCCGCCGGATTGGCTTGCGCGCTGGTGGTCGCTGGTTGCGGCCCACGGATCGCGTTTGTCCCCACACACGAGCGATCCTATGACTCATGGGACGGAACCTGGAACCTTCGATATTTCACAAGGTAACCCCCGTGCCAACTCCCCGGGCACGGGGGTCTTAATTTCACAGTAGCCCATTACCGTCTTATTGCCTACAATCCACAGTCAGAGCAATCAGGGCAGCCTGTTCGGCTGTTTTTGAGACTGCCTCCAAGCTCCAATAAAGATTGCTCGTGTAGTAACTCGTATTCAATGCGGTCCGAAGCACATTATAGCGAGCCGCCTGATCTAAGCGGCCAGCTAGTCCGTACGCGAAGCCGAAAAATTGCGAGGACGGCATTGGGGCACACATTTCGAGATACGCATCAGAGAAGGCCAAGATAGCAGCCCGGTATCCAACGGAAGCATCGGGTGCATCCAAAGACAAAATGGCGTCGTTGTAGAAAGCGCAGTTAGCCTCGTGCGCGGCAGCGGCGGCTTGTTTGGTTATCTCTTTTCCCGCCGCGTTAAATCGATCCCAAGCTGGGTAATACTCGTTGCCCCAGATGGCTATTTCCGCTGCGGTTAGACGGTGCATAACACCGGCGGCGTTAAAAAGGTATTTACCGCCTGCAAAAGCGCCGCTCAACGCGGTTTCGTCAATGGGAGTGCCTACTGTGTAGAAAGCCTGTTTGGCATCCATGTATTGATCGAAAGCCGCCGCGGCCTCGGGGCCGAAGGTGGTGTGCAAAGAGGCAAAGAGCGAGTCATAGGTAGCATAGGCGACCGAATCGACGACGGCCATAGCAATGGAATCGGCAAAGGTATCGGCAACGACTCCGGCTTCCTTGAGATTTTGATAGGCGCTTGATGCGTCACGGGCGGCCAAGGCGGCGATTTCCTCGGTGGTACAGTCGGTCGCATGGCCCTGCGCGGTGTTCGCGCGATTAGCACACGCAACAAAAGCGATGAGTAGAACAAAGCGAATCATCTAACAGACCCCTCACTACCAAGAGAACAGGAAGTTGCCGGTGCGCCCCGTGAAGTAGTCGATGATGAGCCAGAGGCCGAGGGTCAGCATCTGACCGGCGATCATCCCGAGGAAAAACCCCTGAGTACGGGGGTAGAGGTTGACGCCTCCGCACCGGACGATGATGACCTTGATGAACCAGGCGACGAACACGCTGGTAATGATGTGGGGCATCAGGTCCACGGCCGCGACCGGGAAGCCGATCGGGTGGAGAGGCCACCAGGGCAGGCGGTGGCGAGCCCAGTAGAGCAGGGCCATGATGCCACCGCCACCGAATAGGAAACCGATGCCCGGCCAGTAGATGCCGGTAGGTTCTAGGTTGCGCACAGCGTTGTCGTAGGCGACCGTCGGTCCCATCTTGAAGAACCAATAATCGAGGTTGACGCCGCCGTAGCGGTAGGCGGCGTGGAAGATCATCCAGAACGAGCCCAGCGTCCCGATCAGCAGGGCGAGGATGAGAGCGAGGAAGACCAGCCGCCGGCTGCGCGCGTCCATATCCTCGATCAGCTTGAGGGCGTTCGTGCAGGTCGCCATGGCGAATGACCGGACCTCGTCGGCCCAGATGTAGGCCATGGCCATGTTGAACACGCCGGTGGGACCGACTAGAGATGAACCGAGACCCATGACGACGAAGTCGGGGGCGTTGACGGGCGTCCGCAGCGTCGCCAGCCCGGCTTCGGCGATGATCCGGGTGATGCCGATAAAGATCATCATGGCTAGGACGATGAAGAAAAGGGAGACCCATAGCGGTGTGCCCATGATCCACAGCCACAAGGTCATGACCGCGATCCCCCCGAGGGTGCCGATCACGGCGCTGCGGTAGGAGAGGATCTCGTCCCGATCGTCGACGAGGGGTGCCCGGCCCAGGGCCTTGAGCCAGACCGCCTTCAGATGCTCGCGGGCCGTCCACAGCACCACCGCCACCAGGACCAGCAGGGCACCCAGCCCCTCGTAGCCCACTAGGGGTGAGTCGGGGACGCCGTGGAAGTGCACCTGCTCCGATTTGATCCCGGCAATCGCCAGCGCGCTCTTCTGGAGCCTGCCGAGCAGGTAAAACACCCACACGCTGCCCGATATCCTCGTGTCGATGAGGTAGGTGAAGCCGGTCAGGGCGAAGTTGACCTTGCCGTCTAGGTACGGTATCGACAGGCGCATGGACACCATGGGAATGGAGGGGTTGTAGTTCGACATGGCCCTCAGGCTGCCGACGATGAACGGGATGGCCATGCCGATCCACACGGACGGACGCTTGAAGAAGCCGTTCACCAGCCTGTTTTCGTCCTCGCCGCGTATCATAGCCAAACCGACCTGGGCGATGGGATAGCTCAGCCGCTCCCGCTCCATCCACTGGCGCCGCAGGATCACGGCGATCGAGATCATGCAGACGTACAGTGCCAGCAGGAAGACAGCCCACCACAGCAACGGCTCGACCCAGGTGCCGTAGGGGATGCTTTGGCCGGGCTCGGAGATGCCCTCGTAGAACAGGACGTTCCCAGCGCCGTCGTCGACTAGGATGTCGCGCTCGGGAAAGTGGGGGAAGAGCTTCTCCCGCCACTGGTTCTCCGGCGAGGCGTAGTAGAAGATGGCGGTGAGGGTGGGCAGGATCAGCTCGGTCAGGCCCATCGTACACACGGCCGAGACCATCGCCAGCATGGCATACACCATGATCAGTTCGGCGCGGTTGAGGGCTAGGCTGCGACCGGACCAAGCCAGCGGCACGTTGCCGAGGGCGCAGAGCAGCGCGAAGGTGGAGAAGATCAGCCCGGGCGAATGCACATCGACGTCGTTCAGGGGCCAGTAGGAGTAGAGCCAGGCAGCCCCCACCGCCAGGGCAAAAGCGAGGGCTATTTCCCTGCTGCGTGCGGCCAGCTTGAAGGCTAGGTTGAGTAAGCCGATCAGCACGACGAAGACGAAGATGGCCCCCGGGGTGCTGATGTCGGCGGCCACGTAGGCGCCCTTGATGACCATGTTGCTGTAGGGGGCGCTGATGGCGAGGAAGAAGCTCAGGCAGCCCCCCACGAAGAACCCCCGCCACGTCAGGCGGTGGCGCGATTCGAGGAGGGGCTCGGAGCGCGACCGCAGGTACTGGCGGTAGAGCAGGGGGATTTTCTCTTTCACGGGAGGCGCGTCAGTGGGTGAGGGCGGAGACCGGCCTCCCGCCCGAACGGACCCGAGGTTGGAGCGATGATGGCGACGCGCTTGCGATCCGCCTTGGTTGATCGCATCACTGTTCCTCTTGTACCAAGGTTCTCAGGTTCTCTTCGTAGATCTTGACCTGGGGCTTGTACTGGTGCCGCAGTTCGCCTAGGTACCGGAAGAAGGCCGCATCGCGCTTCCGACGCAGGACTATGGCCCGGGCTCGAGGCGCGACCTCGGCGAAGGGCTTGGGGCCGGCTCCGAAGGTCGACTCGACGACCCTGAACACGGAATAGTAGCGGTCTGCTGACGCCGTACCGCCGGGGGTTACCGGCACTTCCACTTCGATGGGACCTAGTAGGTCGCCCGGCGCGGCTCCCTGTGCGGCTTCGAACAGGGCTTCGTGCGCTTCTCTCTGGTACTCATGGAGGTGGAATCGCCCGCTGTCTGGTATGGTCATGCGCCGCAGGGTGTGCTGCTGTGCCAGGACCCGCAGATCCTCACCGCGCTCAATCCGGTCCCGGAGCGATACTGCTTCTTCGCGCGTTGCGACCAGGATTTCGTCCAGCGTCAGGGCCTCTTGGGGGACGAAGCTCTGGAGATTCTGGGCATAGAAGCGCCGCGCCTCGTCCTCGTCCACCTGGACGTCGCCCGTCACTTGCTTCCTGATGACCGCCAGCAGGCGTTCATGCTCCCTGGCTTGGTGCCAGGCGGCCATCTCCGGCTCGCGGTCGATTCCGGCATTGCGAGCGGCCTGCACGGCGAGCGCGCGGGGAACTAGGACGGACTCCGCAAACCAGCGCACCTGCTTTTGCACATCTCCCGAGAACTCCCGGTAGTTCTCCCGGGCCGAGTCCACGAACTCTCCCACCGTAATGGTGCCGTTGTCGAACTCGTAGAGTACTGTGCCGCGCTCCGCTTCGGAAAACGCGTGTCCCTCGCTCTCCAGACGCGTGATGAGAAGCTCAAAACCGTCTTCTCGGGGACGCAGGTTCAGAACTTCCAGCAGTTCTCGGCCAAGCTCTATGGATCGCAGGCGGGCCTTCTCCCGGTGGAGTTCGGCCCTCACCAGACTTCGCACTCGTTCGAGGGGAACGGGAACCTCGTCCACGACCTTGAACACGCCGTAGGTGCCGTCCGACAGGGGTATGGGTTCGGAGATCTGGCCCTTCGCGAGCGGAAAGACCTTTTCCCGCATGATGGGCTCGGGCATCTGGTCCTTGGTGGCGGGGTGCCCGGTGAACCGGCCGCCCCGCTCCGCGGTCGGGCGGTGGGTCGAGCGCTGCCGCGCCAACTCCCCGAAGTCGGCACCGCCCTGCAACAGGCGCACGATCTCCTCGGCTTCTTCTCTGCTCTCGACCTCGATCTTGCCCCCGATGATCGCGCGGTTCCGTCCGGTCTTCAGGTAGTGGTCGCGGATTTCCCGCTCTTCGACCTCGACCTTCGCGTTCACTTCCCGGGCAAAGAACTCGTTGACCAGCCGTTCGGTCCATTCGCGCTCCAGCTTGCGGCGCATGTCGGGGTCGCGGTCCCATCCCCGCGCTGCCGCTTCCCGAATGAGGATCTCCTTGTCGATCAGGGCCTGCAGATGCTGCCGTCGGCCTTCGATGCCCGCCTCCTTGGCTCTCAGGCTTTCCGCCAAGTGCTCTTCGAAGCGGCGCAACTGCGCTGCGTGAATGCGGGTGTCTCCCACCTCGGCCAGCACCGGCCCCTCCTCTCCTGCGCAACCCAACAGGAAGGTGCCCAGCACCAGGGCCAGCGGCATTGCCGCGCGTTTCATCACTCCCTCAAACCTCCGTATACGGTGAAGTAAGTCAGGCCGCTCGTGTCCGTCCGGCCTTTGTGGACGAAGATGTCGATCTTCCGCCTGTCCACCCGAATCCCCAAGGTAGCCATCAGCCGATAGCCCGCGTAATTGCTCGCATTGGTCAGCTGCAGGGCGACGGAGAGTTCGTTGAAATCGCCGGTGGGATCGCCCGGATTCAGGCCGGCGAGGGGGTCGTCATCGAAGGCCACCTCCCGTTGGGCGAAGTCGCGGAAGATAACCTGCTCTAGGCCGACGATTACCCTGCTGTGTCTCAATACTGGGATGTCCAGTCGCAGGGAGGCCAAGCCGGCCCACTCCTTGCGCTCGAACACCCGGTCGTTCAGGAGCCATTCGGTGTTGAACGGGGTATCGTCTAGGAACAGCTCGTGTTTGACGCGCGGACGGAGTTGGATTCCATTGCGCAGAGGCCAACGCCAGTCCAGCTTGTTGATCAAACCGAGCCGCCGAGTGTGCTGCGAGATCTTCCGGCCCGTCTGGTCCGCGGTGAGCTTCTCTCGTTGCCGCAGCACCTCATAGATCAGCTTGTTCTCGGAGTTGATGCCGGCATGGCCCCGGCGCTCGAAGGTTAGGGACAGCTTGTTGACCCAAGTATTCGGCATGCCCAGCGGATCCGGGATCGGGGTCATGCCCGCGTCCCTGAACCTTCCGTGCAGCCATTGGAAGAGGTCGTCGGCGATGTCGTCCTCGACCCGCTTCAACATGTTATAGACCGTCAACTCGCCCACGTTGGGATAACTGCGCTCGAACGCGAAAAGGGTATAGCTGCTCACGTTGGTCTCGCCGGTTGAGGGACGGCGCACCCGCTGGTGGCCCGCGGTGATCTTGGCGCTTGGCACGATCCACGCACTGCCGTACACGTTGAATCCGCGGCGGTCGCGCTTGTACGGGTAGTCAGGTTCGTTGTCGTTCTCGAAACGGTCGCCCCAGCCGTTGTTGTTCATGTCGAGGCCGAAGAGATACTCGGGCCGGTCCACGCTGTAGCGCAGGAAAGGCTCGGCGTAGTCGGGCACATTGTTGGGCCGCACCCGGGTGTTGTTCTGGTTGAAATCGGAGATGAAATCGTTGTTCTCGTCGAGGCCGGGAAAAACCGCCTCGTCCGCGTACCCCTCGAACCCGCGCTGGATGCCGGTGCCCCGTTCCTCTTGGGTGCGGCCGTCGTCGAATATGCGCTGCTGGTCGTTCTTGCGGTCGTTGTCGTCGTTGTCGTCGACGAAGTCGTAGAGGTAGCGGGAATTGGCCAGCGGTGTGTCCGCGTAGTTGACCCGGCCCGCCGAGTCTATGAACCGCATGGTGGTCGAGTATGCGGCGTCCATGCCGAAGGCCTCGCCGAAGAGGTAGTACGGATGGAAATCCCTGGCCACGTTGACCATCCACCCTGCGGCGGAGGGATTTCCCCGAATGCCCGATGAGGTGGTGTGGGTGGTACGGCTCACGTCGGGGTACTTGCGGTACTGGTGGTTCACGTTGAACTCGCCGTAGAGCCTGAACCCGGCCAGATTCTCGGCCTCGACCGTAAAGCCGAGGACCTGGGTGGCAGTGGGCAGTCCGTAGTCAAAGACCACGGTGCCGAGGTTGGAATGGTCCTGCACATTTCCCTCAGCCCGCACCATGGTCCTGAACACCGGGCGCGGTTCGTAGAGGGCGTTGTCGGTCTGCTGGTCGGAAGTGACTTCGACCTTGTAGTCATTGCTGAGGATCATCCGGAATCGGACCTTGCTGATGTTGTTGATCACATCGGCTAGGGGCACCACCGTTTCCAGATCGTCGAGGATCGCCGGGTCCGGATCCGCCAGCACGTAGTCCAGTCGAATCCGTGCCAGTTCGCCACCGCCTTCGGCTGCTAGGAAGCCATCCCGAGAGACGCCTCCCGAAACCCTCGGATGGAAGCCGATCTGGCTGCCCACCAGCACCGTGTCCAGTTCTCCTACCCGGGTCGTAATCTCGATATCGTGGGCGAAGAGGGCGGGACCTGACTCGCCGTCTTCTGGGGAATCGTCGATAATCCGCACGGTGATCCGGTTGATGCGCGCGCCCGCCTGGTGGGAGCTCAGCCTGCCGGTGTATGGACTCCCGTCGAAGGGCTTGGTCGAGCTCCGCGCGTTGTGCGCGTTCACAAAGGTTCCGCCGAGGCGCGCGAAGTCGGCCACGTTCCAGACGGCCCGGAGACCGACGAGCGTGGTGAATTCGTCGATGAAACTGGACCTTGGCTCGACCAGCGGGACATTGATTCTGGACATGAGGGCCGTGGCCGAGCCGCGATCCGACATGTAGTCGAACTGGACCCCGTTGAAGGCCGTCTTGCGCAAGGTCATGGGCGTCAGGGTCGTGCTGATCTCGTCGCCGATGCTCACCCGGAAATGGTGCTGCCCTTTGGCGTCTGCAGAGACTACGAGGGAGCTGAGAAGGTTCTTGTAATCTTCGGTCTTGTGGAGCAGATTCCCCTCAGAGGTCCGGGGCCGGCTCTGTTGCCAGTCGTAGATCAGCCAGCCTCGGGTCAGGAGCCTGCCGTAAAGATCGTAGTGATAGTCGCCCTCCTGATCGGTGGCTAGGTAACGCGAATAGCGCTCGAAGGCGTAGTTGGTCGCCTCCCACTGCCAGCGGTATTGGTTGGCGACCTCCTGGGGCATGTACCATTTCTTGAGGGAAGGATCGAAGGTGTCCGTGCGCATGCTGGGACCCGCCGGGTAGTAGCTCACCCGGCCGCCTTCGCGGATTCCGAGGCGATTTCCGTAGTCCGACTGGGGCGAGCCGGGCTCGGCACCCAACGCGACTGCGAGGCCGACGAGGATTAGGGTTCGGGACCCGGATTGCACGGTGTGCACTTGGGGGGACTTGTTCATCACAGTCCAGCATACACGGTTATGAAGGTGGTGCTCAATTCGCGGCCCCGGTCTTCCTGCACCGACTCTCCTTGGTTACCGGCGGCGATGAACTCGTCCCAGACCCGGGTGTACATGATGCCGAATTTGGTGGTCAGGGTGTAGCCTTGGTATTCCCGGACGTTGGACCACTGGGCGGCCAGCACTAGGTTGCGGGAATCACCCGTGGCCCCCACTCGGTTGGCGGCGAGGGCCTCCTTCTCGTCCAGCATCAGATCCGCAACCCGGTGGTACTCCAGCCCGGCCTCGAGAGACGACGCTTTCAACATGGGATGCCGCAGCAGCAGGATGCCCGTTCCCGTCCACTCTTGGCGCTCGTCACCGCCCAAGATGAACGGCGTCTGGTTCAGGTACTCGCTCTTGATCTTGGGTTGGACCTCTAGGCCGCCGACGCGGTAGGTGTAATCCGCTTTGTTGATGAGCCCGAAGAAGTGAGTGCGATCCTCGAGTACGGGGCCGACGCCCCGCTCGTGGGCATCTCCCTGCTGAGCATACAGGTCGTACTTGATCTTGGTAAGCGTCTTCAGTTTGCTGACCGGGCGATAATCCAGTTCCAGATAAGTCGAGTTCACCCAGGTGTCGCGGGCCGGGAGCACGTCCTCGATGTTGATTAGGTTGCCGGCGGTCAGACCGAGGTAAGGAGTCATCTCCCGGCGGTCGTCGGGTATGGTGTCCCTGGTCCGCTTGAGCATGTCGTAGACCCGAACCGCTCCGAACCGGGGATCGTCGCGGGTGAAGATGACCAGCCCGTAGGTCGTGTGGTTCTTGCGATTGGAAGACAACGAGTTGACCCCCAAGCGCCCTAGGGCAATCCTGATGTCGGGCGTCAGGAAAGCGCCGCCGTACACGTTGTACCCCCGCTGGTCCGCCTTGTAGGGATAGTCGGCCAAATCGTCGTTCTCGAAGCGGTCCACCCAGTTGTTGTTGTTCAGGTCGATGCCGAAGAGGAACTCGGGCCGGTCCGAATGGAAGCGGAAGAAGGGCTCCTCGTAGTCGGGAATGCGATTCGACAGAATGGCGCTGTCGTTCTGATTGAAGTCCGACACGAAGTCGTTGTTCTCGTCCCATCCCGGGAACACGTTGGCATCGCCGGAGCCTTGCTCAAACCGAGCCCAGTCGGGAAACCGGTCCTGGTCGTCATTGTCCTCGACGAACTCGTAGAGGTGTCGGGACGAATGGTCGTAGAGGATGTCCCCCTGGCTGTCTACGAGGTACGCCGTAGTAGAGTAGTCGGGGTTCGTGCTGAAGGCCTCGCCGAAGGCGAAGAACGGATAGGCCACCTTCGACACATTGACCATCCACGCCTCTGCCTCTCTGGAATAGCTGGACAGGGCGCGGTCTGCTTGGGCCAAGCTGGGGTTGGGGAACTGGTGGTAGGACCGGCTGATGGCCAGTTCGGCGTAGGCATCAAACCCCATCACATCCTTGACGTCTGCGGTGAATCCGTAAACCATGTTCGCCGTGGGCAAGCCGTATTCGAAGACGAGCCGGGTCTGGTTGGAGTTGTCCGGCACATTGCCTGCGGCCCGGGCCACTTCGAAGAGCGCCGGTGCCAGTTCGTCGATATCCTCGCCGCTGAGCGGCAGGTTGGGCATGGAGCGCAATCCAGTCTGACGGTCGGACCATACTTGGATGCGGTAGTCGTTGGCCACCACCAGATCGAAGGTGATCTTTGTGATGGTGTTCGGACGCGGCCCGATGTAGGCGATGTCGGTGAAGTCGTAACTGATTACGATCTTCTCGTCCCCGTCCGCGCTCTGGTAGCCCTCGTGGTGGAATCCGCCGCTGACTACGGGCCACTTGGCCGGATCGGTCACCATCGCCTGCTGGCGGATCTCCTCCCGCCTCCCGGTGGCCGGATCCTCCGTGGTTACGATGATCTCGTGCGAGAACAGGGCCGCGCCGGCCACGCCGTCCTCCGGTGAATCGTCGCTCAGAACGAGGGCCAGGCCGCGCACCGGGACCGCCCCCTGGTTGGCCGCCAGCGTGCCCTTGAGCGGGTTCCGCTCGAAGGCGTCCTCAAAGGTCTGGGAGTTGTGGGCGTTGACCAGAGTCGCCCCCACTTGCACGAAGTCCCCAACCTCGGCGACGACCCGCCCTCCCATTAGGTTGGTGCCATTGGTCGTCGTTACGGGTGCGTTCCTAGGCGTAGTACCTGCGACGGCAGAGCTGATCCGGGAAAAGAGCAGCGTGCCGCGGTACTTGTCCGAGGCGAAGTCCATCTGTATGCCGTTGAAGTTGGGTTTGGAGAAGGTGAGCGGCGTCAACGCCGTTCTGATCTGATTCCCGGCCGTTATGGCATAGTAAAACTGGCCCTTGGAATCCGAACTCACCAGGACGCTGTTGAACCAGCCGGCGAACCTGGGATCCTTGTAGAGCGAGGAACCGAACTGCCCGGGCTGGTTCTGGTTCCAATCGTAGACCAGCCACCCCCGGGTCAGGTAGTTGCCGTATAGATCGTAGAAGGGGTCGCCCTCGCGGTCGGTGTTTACGTACCGCTGGTACTGTTCGCGGGCATAGTTGGAGTACTCCCACTGCTGCCAGCCGTACAGCTCGTACAGCTCCTGTGGCACGTACCACTTCTTGAGGGCCGGATCCAGGGCGTCGAAGATGACCCCAGGTCCTCTCGGTGCATAGGTTATATCCCGCCCTCGACGCTGTCCGAGACGCCGGTCGGAGGACTGACCGCACACCTCGGATACCTGCATCGTGGCGATGAGCGCGAACGCGCTCAGTACTCCCGCCGCCTTGCCGGTCGTCAACATGAAGAGGCCCTCTCTCGGTGAAATCGCCAAACCAGGTTCAGTATACCACTTCGACCACGGTGGTGGCCGTCTCAGCGCTGGCGCTGCTGTGTACGTCTATGCGAGCCAGATAGATCCCGGGCGGCACGAACTCACCACTGCTGTTGGTTCCATCCCATGGGATTGACCAGTGACCGCCTCCTTGCTCGCCGGAGAAGAGACGGCGGACCAGGCGGCCGGCCAGATCGAGCACCTTTACCTCAACGGGTATGGGACCGATTACGCGCGACAGGTCGTAGGAGATGCGGGTCCGGTCGTTGACCCCGTCGCCGTTGGGGCTGAAGGGCCGCGGTCCGGTCCGGGTATTGATCAGGACGTCGCCGCCCGAAAAGGGCACGTCCACCGACAGCACCCGCGGATCCTCCGTTCCCACCGGGGGAAAGGTGGCGTCCTCGGGGCCGAGGTGGGCCGCGTTGCCGGCGAGGATCTTCTGACCGGTGATCCCGGTCTCGGTGTTGCCGGCCCACCCGGTAAAGGTCGTCCCGTATCGGAGGACGCGGCAGCGAAACCGGATTCTCAGGACGGCGGCCTCGTCGGCCCCGAGGTCGCTATCCGCTATGAGCGGGAAGCGCACCCGGAACCGCCGTTCCTCGACCGCCTCGATGCCGAAGTCCGCGGCCGGATCGGTGGGCAGCGCCGACGGGCTCAGATCCCAACCGGAAAAATCGGCCGCCTCGGTGCGACCGTCGCGGAAAAGGACCTGGACCGAGTCGATCACTTCGACCCGGACCGGCGTGGCGATCTCGAAGGTGTCAAAGCCGCTGTCCCGGCCCGGCCGTATCCGGGTCGGCATGACCGCGTAGGTGAAGGTTTCCGCAACGGCCAGCTCGACCTGACGAGGGTAGATCTCGCCGACGATCCGCTCGGCCGCCGGCGAGAACACTGTGAAGGCCAACTGCCCAACCCCAGTCGCTGCCTTTAGGTCACGGCTCACCATTTCGACCCGGACCTGAAAATAGCGCCGTGGGCCCGGAGTGGTGACGACCGCTCCAAGCTGCGCGTCAGCGATGTTCTCGACCGTGATGCCGCTGGTGCCCTCCTGTCCATAGGGAGCCGACCACGGCGTCCAGGCGTCTGGATCGTCCCGGATCTCGCCCCGTGGCTTCAGGCCGCGATAGTCCTCCAGGGTCAGAGCAACCCGATTCTTCTCTGTTAGCGGCAGCGCCCGGTAGGCTCGCAGCGCATCGAGCGGCTCTAAATCGTCCAGGGCAATCTGCTCTCCCGCGGCCGTAGTGGCGACCGCGCCCTGCTTATAGGGGAGATTCACCGAACCACCGGGACCGGGGCGGGTGAATTCCAAAGGCGTATCGTCGTGCCCGGCGCGCGTCGCAATGCGGGCCTGCGCCAGCCCTGCGGGACCGAAGCTCTCCTCGATCCACCGGATCTTGCCCCACACGCCCCAATTGTCCCCTAGATCGTAGACATTGGAGATGTACTGGGCCCCGGGCACGAACCCCGCCCCGAATACCCGAAACTCGGCGATTTCGAAGCCGACGACCGTCTGCGACTTCAGTCGCAGGAAGCGCAGGTACTGGGGGGGAATTTGCAGGTCGACCACGGGATGATCGTTCTGCAGCTCTAGCTTGAAGCTGGTCAGCACCGGTCTGCCGGACTCGTCTGTGGTATTCTCGCTGCCGTCGTTGACCAGCAGCTCGTACGCGCGCAGATAGTCGTTCTGGAACGGAAAGTCGGGCGTCGCGAAACCTGGGGCGTTCCGCGGAAAGAACTGGATCCGGTTCACCCCGAAGGGCGCGCCTAGGTCAATGTCGAACATGGCCCCGAAGGCGAGGACCGGCGGCCCTCCCGCTTCGCCCTTTTGGGTGAAAGCCGTCTCGAGATCGCCGTCCACCATCAGGAGCAACTCCTCGGCGATGCCGAGCGTCAAGATGTTCGGCGAGGTCAGCGTGGCTCCAGCCGCGATATTCCTGGTGGAGTCGGCTCGCTGGGGGAAAATCCAGCCCGATTTGCCGGGGAAGTCGAAGTCCACCACATCGCCCGGGGTGTTGGTGATCGCGGCCTCGTCGACACTGATCTGCACCGCGGCCGGGATTTCTCCGCCGCCGCCGTTCCAGGGTTGGCCGCTGGTGCCGCCCAGCACCCGGCTGTCGGCGGCCAGATTCTGGGCCATCAGGCAGAATGTCCCGAGCAGGCCCAAGCTGAGGCTGATCCTCTGAATTCTCACTCGATAGCCCCTAGCGTCAATACGCTACGTAGACCACGCGGTGCGCCTTGCGGCTCGATACGTCCGCGTCCACATCCACCTCGATCTCCAACAGGTAGGTCCCGGGGGGCACCAACCGACCGCTCTGGTCGTGGCCGGACCAGCGGACCGCGTAGGATCCGCTCGCGAGGGGACGCCGCTCCTCCCACTCCCGCACTAGGCCGCCGCCCAGATCGTAGAGGCGGGTTCTCACCGCGCGCTGCCCGCCGAGTCGGAAGACTGAAAACTCGAACCGCGCTTCGTCGTTGATTCCATCCCCGTTCGGGGTCAGGATCAGAGCACTGATCGTCAACGGGCCCATCACCCGCCCGTCTGCCAACGGCCCTCGCAACAGCATCCCCTGACTCGATGCCAGGGCGGTAGCATCGCCGGGATCCACCCGTTGCCACTGATCGGCCTCGGACGAATTTCCCAGTTCCGCCTGCAGGATGGTGCCGGGGCGGAACAGGGTCGTGGTGAACCGCACTTCGATCAGGTCGACGTCGGGGCCCACCGCCGAATCTAGGCGCACCCACAGCGAGTCCGATCCGGCTGGGACCAACTCCAGATCAGATGGTCCCAACTCGGCCACCGGGCCGGTGGCCCACTGCGACTCCCGGCCCATGCGGAGGAGGTGAAAATCCAGGTCCACCCCCGGAGCGTACAGGCGAATCTGGTCCATTCCCGGGCCGCTCCGCAGGAACTCGGCCTTGACGAACAGAGATAGGGTGTCGATGGCACCCAACTCGGATACCAGGTCCGGCTCGAGTTCGCCCCGGACCTGCCGGGCTAGGGGATCGAGAAAGTTCAGCCGAATCGACTGCAGGGAAGCCGTCTGGTGCGGATTACTGGTCGTCAGCCAGGCCTGGAGCATGAGGTACTCCCGGGGGCTCGGCGACGTGATGGGGGCTCCGGAGAAGTCGTATTCCTCGCTCCAGTCGCTCCAGTCACCCCCGGCCACCTGCTCAGTCACTATGTCGATATCCTTCTTGGCGAATTTGTTCAGCTTGTTGTACTGCTCCTCCGTTATCTCGCTGCCGTCCTTCTTGAAGTAGCGGAGGACATCGGCGAGCTGGTTGCCGGTCCGACTGCGCAGCGCGATGGAGGTCCCAGGGGGCGTATCTCCCTCCCATTCGATCGAACTCAGCGTCCGGGCACCGTCCAGCGTGATCAGGGGGGACGTGAGTGAAACGCGAGGCTGGTAGCCCTCGCCGTAGAACTGCATCTCCCGCGTGTCCGCCTGGCCTCCCGCCATGCCGCCGGAATAGGGAATGCTGATGTAGCGGGCGACCGTGGGTTCGAACACCTTGGCGTGGTAATCCATGCCGTCCTGACCCCCGAGTGCTTGGCTGGTCCAGGCCAGTGTTCCCTCGGGTGTCAGGCTCCCGTCCGAGGTCCTGATTTCGTACTCGGTGATGGGTCCCTGAAAGCCCTTGTTCTGGAAGAACATCTGCACTCGATCCACCCAGAAAAAGGCACCTAGGTCGAAGAAGAAGAAGCGCAGGGCGGGCGTGCGGACCGTGGTCCCCACCGTCGTTTCGTACAGGCCGTCCACCAAGCTGGTGACTGCGGTGGTATCCGTCTCTATCTTTTGCGCCACTCCCCGGCGGCCCGTCAACCCCAGGGCGATGTTCTCGCCTATGGTCCGCACTTCCATCGCGGCCAGACGGGGCCGCTCGCGGCGGAAGTACCGGACCTCGCCACGCGATCCCGCGTCGATCGCCTCGTAGATCTCCGGTTCGACCCGGATGCTCCCATCGGCCACCTTCTTATAGTAGTCCACTGCCCCCTGGCGGCCTAGCTCCAAGGCGTCGTAGACTTCGCGGGATACTTCGGTGCCTCGCACCGAGTCACTTTCCGTCACCACGAGCTGAACGTAGCGGATTTCGTCCCCTCGCCACTCGGGATCGCGGGAGTCTCCCGACGGTTTCAGCTCGATGTCGAAGGAACGTTGGCTCTTGTTCGCGCCCGAACTTGCGTAGGCGACGACGTAGCTCTTGACGTCCCTCAGGCCCTGCTCGGGACGCTCGCCGTCCGAGGTCAGAAGGGTGTACTGGAGAAAGGGGTCCCCGAGATCCTCGTCCACGAAGGTCAGGAGGATCCTGGTGGCGGACACGACCCGCCCTAGATCCAACTCGAACCACCAGTCGCGCAGTGGCTGGTCCGGGTCGGGCTGCCAGTACGAGGTCAGATCCCCGTCAAGGAGGTTGGCTACCCCGGCCGCATTGGTGCCAGCACTCACCGCGTCCAGCAAGTCGACGTCTTCAGCCTTGACCCCTTTGGGCGGGTTCCGTCGCAGGTGCCCGACAAGGTCCTGGGTCGCGTCGATGTCCTTGGCCACAAAGTTCGGTCGAGCCGCGTCCGCCGGGGCGAAGAACTCCACTGTGCCGACTGGGAAATCCCAGGTTTTCAGGTGGCGGCCCTCTACCACGATCTGGTTGCCGCGGATGACGTACCCTTGGCCCCAGACCGCACTGCCACACAGGATCCAGAGAGCCAGTGCCGTGCTGATCCTGCCGTTTATGTTGCCACACCTCTTTCGCATCTGGGAGCCGTTGACTAAAGTTCCTGTGGGCCTCAATACGCCACCGCGATCAGGCGGGTTTCGCTGTCGCGGCCCCCTTCGCGATCGACCGCGACCCGGCATACGTAGAGCCCCGGCGGCACCAACTGGCCATCCCTGTCACGTCCGTCCCAAGGCTGGATGTACTGACCCGAATGGTCCCGGCCCACATACACCTCCCGCACTAGCCGGCCCGATAGATCCCATACCTCGACCTCCACCAGCCGGTTCTCGGTCAATTTCAGCAGGTCGTACTGAATCGCCACCGCGTCGTTGATGCCGTCTCCGTTGGGTGTAAACGCGGCCGGCTCGATCCGCAGCCTGCCCACAATTGACGCGCCCAGCGACAGCGTCTCGACCGACAGACGGTTGCCGTCCAGCGCGTTGGTCGCATCGCCGCCCCGCACCGGTTGCCAGACCTCAGCCGGCGCTTGGCTGTCGAAAACGCGACCTTGGAAGGTCGCCGCATACCGATACACTTCGCCCCGCAGCCGAACCTGCAGCAACTCGCCGCTCTGGTTCACCTCTAGCCGCGGAAAGCTCACCACCACCCGGTTCTCGGTGCGCAGGCTGTCCGCTTCCGTGAACGCTACCGCCGCTCCCGCCATCTCGACCTCGACCACCTCCACCACCCGGCCCCCCTGAAAGCGCAACTCAAGGCTGTCGAAACCCCGATCCTGCAGCGACAAGGTGGGCCGCACCGCGTACGTGAACTCGGTCAGCTCCGACGTCTCGGCCTGCCACGGATCCACCTCTCCCACCAGATCCGTCGCCGCCGGCGGCGACGAAACCGCGAATTCGAGGAAATTCACCTGCCCCCCATCTAGAAAATCACTGGCGAAGTCAAGCGAAAACTGCACGTAGTTGCGCGGCCGCGGTGCCACCATCGGCACCCCCAGACTGTCGCCAAATGAATACGGTGCCGACCACAGGTCCCAGTTTGCTGCGTCATGGGTGATGCGGCCTTTCTCTTTTTCCTTCAGCTTGTCGTACTGCGCTCGGGTCAGCGGCGATCCGTCCGCCCCATACGGGACCTCCTCGTCGCCCCGGAAGGTCCGCCGCCAGTACCGAGATGGCTCTGGATCGTCGCCGCCATGACTGCGAATCGCTACCCGGGCCGACTCGTCTTGGCGGCCCGACCAGCGCACCCAGCCCAGACTGGAGGGGGAGCCCAGCGGAATGGTGTTCGAGGTATAGCTAGCGAACGGTACATACCCCTCGGCGAACGCCTCCATCTCCGCAATCTCCCACGCCTGCCGCTGAAACGGGTTGACCCACAGCGCCAACTGTCGCACCGGCGTCCGGTCGAGGGGGATCTCCACCACTGGGCTTTTGTTCTGCGTGATCTCCGTCACCAGATCGAAGTCGAGCGGCGTTTCTCGAACGAGTTTTCTGTGGAATTCAAGGTGAGATCGGTTCGGCGTTCCCCCATGGGGTACGCCACTGCCGGTGGCGATGGCCATGTGCTCGATGTAGTGCGGGGAGCCGGGCCGCGGCGACACCCGCACCCGGTTCACCGGGAACAGGCCGCCCAGGTCGAAGTACAGGGTGAAGCCGGTGATACCGCCGCCCGGACTGTAATCCGACAGCGACGCATTGTGTTCCAAGAAGAAGGTGGTGAAGTCCCCATCCGCGACCACGTCCAGGTTCGGATCGTGGCCATAGCCCGTATAGCGCTCGGTCCTCAAGAAGCCGCCCCGTTCTTCCGCTGTGGCCAGGATGCTCTCGTCGCTGCCGTAGTAGAAAGGTGCCAGCGCTCCAGCTAGGTTGACGCTGTCGAAGTCGCCGGCCCGGGCGGGATCCACGTCGGTCCAGCTCAACTGCTCGAACTCGACGCTGCCGTCTGCTACCTCCGGGAGCAGGGGAAAGCTCGCGTAGTCCTCGCCGCCCAGCCGGTAGATCTTGACCGCATCTGCGGGACGCCACATTCCCGCGCCCACCACTAGGCACAAGAGCAGGCCTGCCAATCGCGCTTTTGCCAAGATGTCACCCTCTTGTCGTGTGGGCTCAACCCGCGCACCGTTGGGCTGATTATTAGGGAAGGGGGGATGTGAGACCACATCCCCCCTTCCTTCGCGCTATGGAGCTCGAACCGCTAGCAGCGAACCTGCTCGTCGCCAGCTACTGAGTGAACGCAGCCTTGATGCGGCCCCAGCTCTCGGCTTCGACTGCCGTGCCAAAATCGACATCCTCCAACGGAGCCAGCAGGAAGTCGGTGGATACCGACGAGGTTTTCCAAACCGTTGCCTCGCCATTCAGGATCCACTGATCTCGGTCGTTATTCTCCGTATTGTCATAGTCGGTGATCTCCCAGTTCAGACCGATGATATCACCTTCTACCATGTCGTGCACCACACTGCCGTCTGGGTCATCCCACTGCAGGTCGTCCCACAACGTGAGCATCCACTCTGCATGGCCGGTGACGTCGGCGGCGTTGAGCGCGGCGGCATCCGACGAGTACCCATTGTCGGCCCACGGCAGTTCGCCGGTCCAGGTAGCTTGGCTCTGCCAGTACCAGGCCCACGCCGTCGCCTCGTTGTTCACGTTCGGCGACGAAGGATCGATATCCGGGAGGCGGAAGTGGATATTCTGGGCCCAGCGCGAGCCGTTTTCCGGCTCTGCTCCAGGGTCATACCAGGAGTCTTCGCCGCCGTGGTCCCCGTCGACGTTCATCTCGAAGCTGTCGGGTAAGTTAGCTTCGGCAACGAGAACGGAGACGTCCCGCTTGCGGAAATTGTCGAACACCTCGTGGTGCATATAGAGACGATCGGTACTTGCGCTATAACCGACGATGACCTTGCTGTTGAGACTGGACAGGTCTGTCCACTTCTCGCCGGACGGAGACGCGTAGTACTCTGGCCCAATCCAGTAGTCCGCGGGAACCACGGCCCACTCGGACAGATCCCCGTCCAGGGTCGGCTCGGCACCCGCTGGGAACTGGAACGCGAGCAGAACTTGGCCCTCTGGCACATGGCCCCAGGCGGAAAAAGCAAAGCCCACAGTCAGGCACAGGGCGATAAGCATAGCCTTCTTCATTATGTGGAACCTCCACGATGCTGATTCCCCGGCCCTAGGCGCTCTAGGGCAGCAGGAATCGGGTTGCATGAACATTTTGTAGTAATGTATAAATTGGTCTTGGTGCGGGGCAATAAAAAAACCGAGACCGACCACACTCGCTAAGGGGCGAGTTGTGCCATGCGTGCCTCTAGCGCTGCAAGCTGACGGGCATCTCCCCGCCAGTAGGCGACCGCTAGCCGGTATGCCCGCAGTGCCGCATCCACTTGGCCCGTCTGTTCGTATGCCTCTCCGAGCGCGTAGTGGGCCTTCGCGTTGGTGGCGTCCAACCTCTCCACGGCCTCGAACACCGCGATCGCTTGGTCGTAGGCTTGCTGGCGGAGGTAGAACTGTCCGAGGCTCAGGCGGGGCTCGACCCAATTCGGCCGGTGGCGGATCGCTGTCTTGTAGGCCTGCTCGGCCTGGTCCAGGCGTCTCTGAAGCAGCCCCACGTTGCCTAGGGCGTGGTGGGCTTTGGCAAACGTCGTGTCTACTTGTAGGGCCTGCTCGAAGGACCGACGGGCTTGGTCCAGGTGTCCGTTCTGGACGGCGACGTAGCCGATGGTGAAGTGGGCCTCGCAGGCTTCGCGCTGATTCGGGGCTTGGGTGATCACCTGGCGGGCCAGCGCCACCGCTTCGTCTAGGTTGCCCTGATTCAGGTAGGCATGGCCCAATCCTGAGAGGGCTCTGACATGCTCGGGCTGGCGCTCCAAGACCGCCCGGTACATTCCGATGGCCTGCTCCCACCGGCCGAGCTCGCCGTAGGAGCGCCCCGCCGCCAGATAGGAATCTAGGTCGCCGCCGGCCTGATTTACCTGTTTTTCCAAGGCTCGCACTTGGGCGGCCCGCCGGTTCAGCTCGGCAAAGCGGTCGAGCAGTATCTGGGCTTGCTCCTCGCGCCCTTGGGCGGAGTAGAGATTGGCCATACTGTAGTAGGCCTCGGGATAGGCCGGGTCGATCTCGAGAGCCCGGCGCAGCATTCCTTCGGCCTCCTCGTAGCGCTCCGCGTAGGTGTAGAGCACCCCGAGTTCCCGGTGGGCCTCCTTGTTGTCGGGATCGAATCTGACAGCGCGCGTCAACAGATCCTCAGATTCTGCCCGGCGTCCTTGCAGCCGAAAGAGTCGGCCCAAGCTCCACAGCGCCTCAGCATCGGCTGAATCGGTCGCCACGGCCCGCACTAGGGCCTCCTCGGCCCGGTCGTACGCCCCCTGTTCCTGGTGCAGACCGGCCAAAAGACGGTACGAGGGAGCCGTGCCCGGATCGATGCGCACGGCCTCTTCCAACAGGGCGACCGCCTCCCGGTGGCGTTTCATCTCTCCGTAGGCCACGGCCAGATTGTGGTAGGCCAGAACAAGGCTCGAATCCAGACGAATGGCGGCCAGATACGCGGTCTCCGCCGAATCCCTGCGGCCCAACTTCATGTAGGCCGTGGCCAGATGGCAGTGGGCTTCCGCGGAGAGGGAGTCCAGGGCCACTGCCTGCTGATACGCGGCGAGTGCGTCGCGGTACCGGGCTTGGCGGAAATAGGTGTGCCCGAGCGTGCGAAGCCGGTCTTTCTCTGGGTCCGGTGCCGGCGATTCAGGTGCTTGGCACGCGCCCAGCCAGATCGCCATCAGGGCAGCGGTGGTGCGGCGAAACAAAACTGCGTACGTCGAATGCATCGCGCAGTTTTCCGTTGGGTCACGAGGTTGACCGGGGGCGACATGACGTGAGGAGGGCTAGAGTCGGGGAAGAGAATTGCCACCCGTGGACGTCTTCGCGTCGCCGACCGAATATAAGCCATCGGCACCAACCCCAACAGCTTGAGTGCTGGTATCAGCAGGGCCGTTTCGTCGGCCTCGTTGACCAATGTACCCGCTGGCTTGGTCAAGTTGGCTTCGCCAAGTCTAGGCGATTGACGCGTCCGGTGCCGATCTCTAGTATAGGTGCCCGCGTGGGGCAGGGGACCGGAGAGCTTGGACGCCTAATACAACTTCAGCAGGCCGGACCAGCGGCGACACCCCGAGACGGAGCAGAGCGTGACTTGGCAGGAACGAGCAGCAGTCCTGTGGGGCCGTGGACGCAACCGAGCCCCGGCCGGAGTCGAGAGCGGGGGAGTGGGCGTCAGCGGATTACTGTCCCCCATGGCTTGGTGGATCGGGGCCGTATTTCTTTTGGCCTTGGCGGTCCGCGTCGTCTACACCCTAGAGATCGATGCCAGTCCACTATTCGCCCACCCAGCGGTGGACTCGCTCACCTATACCCAACATGCCGAGCGCTTGGCGGCCGGCAACTGGCTGGGACGGGGCGATGGCCCATTTTGGCAGCCGCCGCTTTATCCCTATCTGCTCGGCGTGCTGAAGACGCTCTTCCCGGGGTCCTTCTTCTACGCCGTGCGTTTGGTCCAGGCGTTGCTTGGTGCCCTGACCTGCGCCCTGATCTACTGGCTGGGGCGGCAGGTCGCCCGTCCGGCGGTTGCCGCCGCGGCAGCCGTGGCCACGACCCTGTGTGGCCCGTTGATCTTCTTCGACGGCGAGCTTTTGCCCGCGTCCCTGGCTACCTTCCTCAATCTGGCCGGCCTCTCCCTTCTCTGGCAGACGCTGCATCGGCCCTCGGGACCTGGCTTTCTGGGCGTCGGCCTAGTCTTCGGATTGGCCGGACTGGCCGTGCCCACGGTCCTCGCCTTCGTGCCGGTAGCCGCGGCTTGGATCGGGTGGCGGTTGCGCGAGTGGGGCGGACGGCGGGCCGCGATCTGGGCTGGGCTCTTCTTGTTGGGCGCTGCCCTGACGATCGCGCCGGTATCCCTGCGCAACGCTGTCATCGGCGGCGACCGCGTCCTCATCTCCTATAACGCTGGCATAAACTTCTACGTGGGCAACAACCCGGACTACGACAGCACCGTCAATGCGCGGCCCGGTTTGGAGTGGGGCCGCATCGTGGGCTTGGCCCGCAAGGCAGGCATAGACCGACCGTCCCACCAGTCGCACTTCTTCCTAGCCCGGTCTTGGGACTACATCAGCTCCCAACCCCTCGATCATATCTCACTGCTGGCCCGGAAACTCTTCCTCTTTTGGCACGGAGACGAGATTGGCCGGAACCAAGACATATACTTCTGGCGCAACTACTCGACGGTCCTGGCGGCGACTCTGTGGAAGGGGGGGATAGCTTTCCCATTCGGGGTCATCGCACCGCTGGCGCTGCTCGGCCTGCTGCTGTCGGGGCGGCGGCAGGAGTTCGTCCTCTTCGCCGTCTTCGTCGGCGTGTACTGCCTCTCGGTAGTCGCCTTCTTCCCGACGGCCCGCTACCGCGCCCCTCTCCTCCCTCTGATCGCGTTCTTCGCGACCCTGGGTGCCTGTTGGATCTGGGCCGGCCTCCGGGCTCGGCAGTATGGTCAGGCCGGCCTAGCTTTGGCCGTGGTTGTCGTGTTCGCGGCAGCCGTCAACCATCGGCTAGCGCCCATGGACATGGCTGGAAACGCGGCGATCCACTACAATTTGGGCACCGCCTTCGGCGAGGTGCGCGAGTTCGAACAGGCGCAGCGCGAACTGGAGCGGGCCGTGGAGCTGGATTCCACCTACTGGCAGGCTTGGCTCAACCTAGGAAGTGTACTCGGGGTCCGAGGCAACCTGTTAGAAGCGGCCCGCATCTTCGCGCGGGTCCTGCAGGAATCCCCGGACCAGGCCAAGATCTGGCTCAACTTGGCCCATGCCCGGCGGGCCTTGGGGGAACGGCCAGCAGCCCTGGCAGCCTACGAGGGGGCCCTGCGGGCCAATCCCCAAGAGCGGGGAGTCTACTTGGAGCTGATAGACTATCACCTGGAGGTAGGCGATGAGAAGGGGGCCGAGGGGATCTTGGAGCGAGCCGTGACCCATTTGCCCGGCGACGCCGCGCGCCTGCGGCATGTATTCGGATTGGCCCGCGACCGCTACCGGAAGGGGCGAGGCACTGAGGGCCATACGGATGGAGTGGACCCATGAAGTTTAAGATGAGGGAGACAGCGGCATGGCTGCGACGATCGGACTGAGCGGCGGCTCCTTCAGGGGCCTCCTCCTCGACAACGAGGCGAACGCCGACCGCCAGGGGAGCGGCTTCACCCCCCTGTGCCATCTGCGCTACCCGGACCACAACCTCTACCGGGACGACGCGGTCGGCCTCAACTTCGAGCACATCATGAACGGCGCGGCGGCCGATGCCGCTCGCTCGATGTTCACCCCTCGGAAGGACCGCTGCCTCCTCCTCTCCCACGCTCCCGGCGAAGCATCGGTCTGCCATTCGGCCGCGGACTCCTCCTGGGGGATCGAGAGCGAGATGCGCTATTGCCTTGGGCCGGACTGCGTCGATATGGAGTTCACCGCCCGCCTGACCGACGAACGATGTGCCCCGTTCGGGTACGTCGCCTTTATGTGGGCCTCCTACATGAACCGCACCTGCGGCCGGGCGATCCATTTCTACGGGACCTGCGAAGGGGAGGAAGGCTGGATCCGCTTCGGCGAAGACCATCCGGACGGCCGCTTCGAGACCGGCACCATCGCCCACACCTCGGTTGATCCCCTCCCGTGCGAAGAAGGGGCCGAAACCCTCAACATCGTCGAAGATCCCCGCAAGCGCTTCCTCCTGCCGTTCTACTACGGTCTGGCGGACGGCGACGGCGACCTGTCGAGCGCGAGCGACCGGATGGTCTATGCGATGATGTTCGATCAGGAGGCACCCATCCGCTTCGCCCTGTGGAACTTCATCCGGGACGAGCGCGGCCGGCCGGACCCGCACAGCCCGGCCTGGGACTGGCAGTACGTCATCCGTGCCCCAGAGATCGGCCAGACCTACCGCTACCGGGCGCGGCTCCTATACCGGCCGTTCGTCGATCGGGAAGCGGTGCGGCGGGCGTATGAGGAATGGACAGCCGAACTGTAGCGCTTCGACCTTCACCACGGCGGGGCCAGACTCGGCTCGTGGACGAAGCGCTTCATGCCTAGCACGAGTCGGGCCTGGGTGCGCGGCGGCAGAGCCAGCGCGAACGTCTTGCCGCGCACCGGAACGCGCTGGGATGTCCCGTCGACCTCGACCTCGGTGAACTCGTGTTCTCCCATGCCCCCCGCTTGGATCAGCACCTCCCGGCGCTCCGTCGGGCTTGCGTTCACCACGGTCAGTTCGGCCCGGGCGTCGCTCAGCCCCGACACCAGCGCGGCCACGTTGGGCGGAAGTCCCGGACGACGGCGCTGGGCGTCGAAGTGGCGCAGTCTTGTGACCAGCAGGCCCCCGTTGTAGTGGGGGAGGGGGGCACCCATGGTGAGCTGCACTAGGCCTTCACAGGTAACGGGATTTCGCTGCTGGAAATAGGCGTCGCCATAGGTGGCCGGGTCCTGCTCGTCCTGCGCCATGAAGTCGAGGCGCGCCTGCACCTGAGCCAGATTGTGTTCGAGGATCCGCTCCGGATACTCGGGAAACTCGCCGTGCAGGTAGGCCATCCAGCCCCAGTCGTGCCCGCCTTGATCCTTGGTGTGGTGCCACGAGTTGACGGCGAACGGATCACCCGAGTGCTTGCGGGTCTGCTCGAATCGCCGCGAATCGGATCGGGCCATCGACATGCACCACAGATGGGCGATGTCGGACGGGTACATAGGCATGAACTCGAACCAGCCATCCTGCTGCAGGGCGGTGCCGTCCTCCTTGCGGATCGGGTACCACATCCACTCGCCCGGCTCGTAGGCGACCAGCCCGGGATCATCGTACTTGTGGGGCACGTAGAGCTGATCGTCGCGCTCGATCCCGCGGGAAATGAGGCCGTCGATCTGCGACCGCGGAAAGTCCATGTACTCCAGTCGGCGCGTCAGCAGGGCACAGTTCTGGGCTGCAACCCCCACGGCCTGCCCCACGCTGTGCCAACCGTGGGGCCAGGCCCAGCCGTAGCTCGACCCATACCACTTGCCGTTGGTGTGTTCGCCCACGACACCGGAGAGGCCGGCGTTGTCGGGCACGATGCCGCCGTTGGCGTCGGTGCGCTCCATCCAGGCCTCGGTGTATTCCAGGACCCAGTCGCGGTACTTCCCGTCCGCCGTCAGCAGATAGGCGTTGGCCCCTAGGGTGGTCGCCAGGAGGTTGACCACGGCGTCGCCGCGGCCCATGCGGTCGCGCATGGCCAGGCCCAGCCGCGCGGCCAACTCGGGACTACCTCGCACCGCCTCGTGATTGGTGCATCCCGGCACGTCGTAGAAGGGCAGGTTGTACCCCTCATAGGGCCAATGCGGACCTTCCTCGAAGGCCCAGTAGGCCGGCCCTTTGCTGCCGTTTCTCGCGCACCGGATGATCCGGTGTTCCGGGTCGTAGTTGGGCGCTTCTGGATCCTCTCCGAGGAACAGCCCGGCGAAGCGCCGGGCCCGCTTGATGTTGGTACCGTTGGTCGGATCGGCCATGCAGAGCATGTAGAACAGGTAGTTGCCCTCGCCCTGATGGAACCAGTCGTAGCCCGGCTGGTACTCTCGCACCACCATAGGGTAGCCGTGTCCCGTGCCATGCTGGCTCATTTGCTCATTGATGACGTCGAATTCCCGCTGGGCGTCGGTTAGGAACTGGTCGCTGCCGCCGAGCAGGTAGAAGAGCGGCCAGTTGTGGAAGCTCTCGTAGCAGTCATCCAGCGCGTCGATGCTCTGGAAGTCGGGACTGGGGGGCCAGAGCAGGCGCCCATCCGGATGGGTGTACCTCTCGAGCGCCTGCGGAGCGGCGTCCTCGATTGCGTCGAATAGCTGGCGCTGAAGCAGAGCCCACTTCGGCGGTGTCTGGGCCGATTCGCGCGCCTCTAGGGTGATTGCCATGGTCTCTCTCTTTCCGTTTTCTTCAGATAAAGAATACGTCGCGCTGTGCAAGCTCGTCCTTAGAGCGCGGCGTTGCCCATCTTCGTCCGCAAGCTGTGCCGGCCTTCCATATGCGCGTGCCAGTCCATGCCGATCTCCGGTCGCGGCCGGGTCGGTCTGGGCAGCGCATTCGCCTGCTCCGCCACGACCGCCGGCACGCCCACGTCGCTCAGCAACTGCGCCAGATACTCCATCCGCACCAGCGTCTCGCTCTGGTACAGGCTCATGCCGTCGACCCCTGCCGCGTACTGCCGCGCCGCCAGCGCATAGGTCGGTTGCGGCGCGTAAAAACCCGTATTCTCCTCTACCCAGCTCTCAATCAGCCCCTTAGATCCCACACCACCAATGCACAGTTTGCCGTGCTTATGCGCCACCGCTGTGTGGTAGCTGACGTGTAAATCCAGATCCTCGCGCGTCAGAGGAAAGGGACTCAACATCAAGCCGTCGACCAGATCCTCCTCGCACCAGCGCTCGCTGTCCAGTCCGTAGGCCAGCATCAGCCAGCGTGCGTTGGCGGGCACCCGGGCGACGATCGGGCAGCACCGAGCCAATTGGTCCTCCTGAGCGCGCACCGCCCGCCGCAGTTCGGTCATAAACCCGGTCAGTACGTCGGCCCGGTACTGGAACCACGCCCGGTACTGCTCGAAGTCGTCCGAGTCGATTGCGCGCGGATCCACCCCCGTCTTTGCCATAAACGGCTCGACCAGCGCCGGATGGTACAGCAGCATCGGCATCTGCCGGCAGAAATCGAGCACCAACCCGTCGACGCCGATCCTCTGGCACTCGAGCAAAATATCGATCCGCTCGCGCCGCACCTCCACCAGCGCGTAGCACAGTCGGCTGGCGTCCTCATTGCCTGGCTTGGTCACCTCCCTGAACACCGGATTGTCCAGCGCTAACTTGGACGTGACCCCTATCCAGTCTGCCCGGCCGTAGTGGCGGTTCATCCCTAGGCGGCCCCAAAGTTGCGCTCCGTGCCTATGGCATAGCGCCAGCGCATGGCGCAAAGGGCACACCTCGTCCATCACTTTGTGAACGAAGCTCCAGGAGATGCTTCCGACTCGGTCGCCGTTTTCGCACATCCGCGTGACATGAGGCAACTCGGACCAGTAGTCCACTACCGAACGCCCCAGATTCCACACCAGATGATCGCAGCCCGCCTGCAGGTGTAGGGCGACGCACTCGTCCAGCGCTTTAGGCCCTGGGCACGGCTTGCCGTAGTTGGCGTAGTAGCACATCCACTCCGAGATGCCGAACACCGGTTTTTCGTTGCCGCTTGCCGTGCGCAATTCGAGTTGCTCTTGTGCCATCTAAATGTCGGCGTCCATTAAGCGGGCCATCGCGCGGTTCCAATGGCGTAATACTTGTGTACGAAAGGGGGTGCCGGGCGCGAGGCGTACCAGATGCGGAGGGAGCCGTCGTCGAGGCGCAGTATCGATTGGCTGGTCGTGTAGTGGGATTCCCAGGTCCGCGATGGATCGGGAGCGAAAACGGGGTTGTCGGGGTCCTTGTGCCAACGCAAGCCGTCGTCGCTGTAGGCACAGCCAATAGCGGTTTTCATTTCCTCGCTGCCGTACTGGCTGTAGCTGCCGTACCACATCCAGTACTGGCCGTCTATGACGACAACCGTGGGATAGACGAGGCGGTCGTGTTCCCAGGATTGGTCGAGCGTCAGAACCGGGTCGGCTGTGACCTGCCAGTTGTACCCGTCGGCGCTTTGGGCATAACGTATGCTCCAGGGCAGAGCCTGGACGTCGGTGTACCAGAGTTTGTAGTGGTCGGCTTCTTTGATAAGGGTCGGTGCGTATGCGTGTTCGAGTTGCGGAGCCGATGGCGCATCCCACTCGCTGCCGTCGTCGCTGGCGGTTTCGTGCAGGGTGTGCATCCGGTCGCCGGAGGGGAAGTTGCAGGAGGAAAACCACAGACGCAGGCGGCCTTGCTCCCTGCACACCGAGCCGTCGGGGTGGCGGAGGAGCGTGGGGGTTAAAATCGAGCGCGTGTCCGTGAGGCGGCACACCGGCGAGCGCGGATCTTTGCTAAAGCGGACGCCGTCGGTGGAAGTAGCCAAGCCGAGGGTGAAGGCGCGATTGTCCACGCGGTCGCGGTCGTTGACATTGTGGCGCGATCCGCTGTACCACATCGAGTACACCCCATCCTCGTAGGCAACGCAGGGGGCGAAAAGGTGCATGTCGTCGAAGGCTCCTTCAGAGCCTAGGGAGATGCAGGGGCCTTCGTCGCGCTGCCAGTTCTGGATCATGCGTTTTATCCCGTGTATGACGCCCCTCTAGCAAACTCGCAGTTGACCGGAACCAAATGTAGCTTAGCTTGGTTCGCTCAGTGCCTGCGGGCGTCGGCGTTCCAGTCCTCGCTTCGGCACCATTCTAAGCCAATAGTTAGTCCCTCACAAGATGACGCATATACAAAACCACGACCTCCGCAAAGATCGAATGACAACCGTTTTTCCCATCACCCAACCGCCTGGATTCCACTGGTTCAGCTACTACGACAAGTTCCAGTTCGACCCAACGGACCGCTACGCCCTCGGCATGCGCGTAGACTTTGAGCATCGCCTGCCGACCGAGGAAGATGTGGTTGCCATCGGCATGATTGACCTCGCCGACGGCAACCGGTGGATCGATCTCGGCCAGTCGCGCGCCTGGTGCTGGCAGCAGGGTTGCATGCTCCAGTGGCGCCCCGGCTCGGATCGCGAGGTAGTGTGGAACGACCGCGACGGAGACGGGTACGTCAGTCGCGTCCTCGATGTAGAGACGCGAAAGATGCGAACTTTGCCCCGCCCGATCGGCACGCTCAGCCCCGACGGAAAGCTCGCCCTCTGCGAAGACTACAGTCGCATCTGGAACTTCCGCGCCGGCTACGGATATGCGGGAATCCCCGACAGGTTCAAAGAGGAGCTCGCCCCAGAGGAGATAGGCGTTTGGCGCATGGATCTCGACACCGGGGATGTTGAGCAACTGATCTCACTCGCCGAGTTCGTGCGCATCCCGTACCCCGGCCAGACGCCGGAGGACAACCACTACGTCAATCATCTCTCGTGGAACCCCTGCGGCGAGCGGTTCCTCATGTTCAACCGCTGGGCGGGAGGAGGCCAGCCGACGCGCGTCTTCACCATGGCCGCCGACGGCAGCGATCTGCGACTCCTGTCGGGCCATGGCGCGTCACACTGGACCTGGTGCGATTCCGATTGCGCTCTCATCTGGGGCGAGGGCGCGTACAAGCTCTACCGCGATGATGGTTCCGGCGAGGCGTGTGAAGTTCTGTGGGAACACGTGAATGGGCACCAGAGTTATGTGCCTGGGACCGACAACGAGTGGTTGCTGACCGACACGTATCCGGCGAACGACCAGCAGGAACTCTGCCTCTACCACATCCCGTGCAAAAAGAAGGTCAGCCTTGGGTTCTTCGATGCGCCTTCTGCGTATCGAGGTGAGTGGCGCTGTGATCTTCACCCGCGACTGAGCCGCAGCGGCACGAAGGTGGTAATCGATTCGCCGCACCAAGGAAACGGTCGCCAGATGTATCTCATCGAGATCGAGGATGTCTTGGCTCAGGGACGGGCCTGAGCGCACTGTCTTACTTGGTCAATCCTCGCTTGACTTTCCGCTCAAACTCGCGCATCTCATCCACTCCGTCTAACACGCCGATTTCCATGTTGAACTCGCGCACCTCGCCCGATTCGATGTACTGCAAGGTCCCGTGCTTGCGGTTCCAAGCGCGACCGAGCACTGAGCAGTTGCCCGGCTCAATGCCGGTGACGTAGGTGCCCTTGTGGAAGTGCTGCCAGTGGTTGACGATGGGGATCTCGCTGTGCTTGAACTGCCAATACAATCCCAAGCCGAGCTTTTCGTTGAGCAGGCCGATGTGGACGCGCCCCTGGCGGTCGGTGCGGGGCCGATGCACGTACACATCGTCGTGGGCGCGCGGTTGCGGCCCTTGGGCCACAGTGTAGTCCTCGGGGCTGACGGGGCGGTCCGCGGTCCACTCGGTGCTCTCGCGGCTGTAGAGGACGAGGCGGGTCCCTTCGTCGAGGAGGGGAAAGCCGGGGTTGCAGTGGTACACGAACATGAGCGGCGAGCGATCGGCGGCGAGGTTTTCGATGCGGTCGCGGATATGGATGCTGCGCTCGCCGAGTACGGTCGAGATCTCGCGCGACAGTTCTAAATTCTCGGCAAAGACCTCAGCCTGGCGCATTTGGCCGCGGATGCGCACGACGTAATTGCCGCCCTCCCAGCCTTCCTCAATGCCGACGTTTTTAGCCGGGATGTACGAGAGGCGACCGTGCAGGGGCATTTCGGCGTTTTCTTCTTCGGGATCGACTTCTGGGTGGCCGACAAAGTCGAGTCCGCAAGAGGTAACCAGCCCGCCGAACCAGCCGCGTCCCCATTTGAAGCCCTCTGGCTCGTAGAAGGCCGGCCCGACGTCTCCGGGGCCGGAGCGGAAGCACAGCGACTGGCCCTTGTAGTGGGCCGAGGCAATGTCGAGGGCGCGGCCGGGCAAGACGGAAAACCCCAAGCCCGAAGCGTTGAATACGTCGATGAGATCGGCGCCGCGCTCAAAGCCTTCGCTGCGCTCGGCGCGGCGGGCGTACATGAGCTGGCTGATGTCACCGACGCGGTTGAGCAGTTGGCGGCGGGTGAAGTTGCGGCCGAAAAGCTTGGGCATGAAGAACCTCCTGTGTGAATGATAAACCTTGTAAGGGTCTGGGTTTCTCAATATAAGATATAGGGCCGAACGGGCGAATGGCTCTTCTCGGTCAATGCAAACTCATTGAAAAGGAATCAGAAGGGATGGCTTTTGCAACGGCGGTACAGCTTGAAAACGTGTGGAAGCGCTTCGGCGCGGTCGAGGCCGTGCGCGGGGTGTCGCTGCGCGTGCCCGCGGGGTGTATCTACGGGCTGTTGGGCCCCAACGGCGCGGGTAAGACGACCCTTATCCGCATGATTATGAGCATCTTCTTCGCCGACTCCGGGCGCATCGGCCTGCTGGATGGGCAACAGGCCCTCGCGGTCAAAGATCAGCTCGGCTATCTGCCCGAGGAAAAGGGTCTGTATAAGAAGATGAAGGTCGCCGAGGTGATGATTTATTTCGCGCGGCTCAAGGGGCTTGCTGCGGACGTGGCTCAGCAGCGGGCCGCCGAGTTGTTGCAGCGCTATGGCCTCGGCGACTATCAGGATCGGCGCTGCGAGGTGCTTTCCAAGGGCATGGAGCAAAAGGTGCAATTGCTCTCAGCGCTGATCCACGAGCCTGAGTTGGTCATTCTCGACGAGCCTTTTTCCGGGCTGGACCCGGTCAATCGCGATCTGATGCGGGACGTCATCTTGCAGATGCGCCGCGATGGCAAGACGGTGATCTTCTCGACCCATCTCATGGAGCAGGCCGAGCAGCTATGCGATTTTGTCGCACTGATCAACAAAGGGCAGAAGGTCGTCGATGGCCCATTGGGCCAAGTGCTCGCCAGCGGAGGGCGCGCCGCAGTGCTCGACTACGATGGCGACGGGCATCTGCTGAGCGATCTGCCGGGCGTGACCCGGGTCAACGACTCGGGCAAGCGGGCCGAGCTTTTTCTGGCCGAAGACGCAGACTCGCAAGCGCTGTTGGCCGCGCTCGTCCCCAAGGTGCAGATAAGGGGCTTTGCCCTGCGCACGGCCTCTTTGCACGAGATCTTCATCCGAGCCATAGGGGAGGCCGACGATGCGTAAAATTGCTTTGGTTGCCCGGCGCGAATACGCGGAGCACGTCCGCACCAAGGGGTTTTGGATCGGCGTTCTGGCCTTCCCGCTCATCCTCGCGTTGAGCGTTGTGGTGCCCATTCTATTGAGCGGAACCAAACAGGCGCGCACCTATGCCGTGATCGACCATTCGGGTTTTGTGCTACAGGAGGTGGAAAAGGGCATTTTGGCCGAGGATCTGGGCATAGTGCTGCGGGATGCGGCGGAGCGCTATCGCGACGGGGGTCGGGCTTGGGAGCGCTTGCCGGATGCGGTCCGGGCCGCCGCGAAGGGCTATGTGAGCTTGGCGGAAGCGGAGCGGCCGGCGCTGGTCCAGGACCTCGCTGTGGGCGGAGATGAGGTCGTGCCTGGTCTCGTCGAATGGTGGCAGCAGGTCTCGGCTGAAGAGTTGGAGGCCCTCGACTTGGAACTCTCGCGCAGCCGCTACGTTCGGGTGGAGGTGCCCAGCGGCGACGATCCGCCAGCCGTGCTCAATCGCATGGTAAACGACGGCTCGCTCTTTGCGTACTTCGTCATCTCCCCAGATCCAGTCGCCAGCGACGAGGGGTGCAAATACATCTCTTTGAACCGGACCGATCAGGACTTGCGCCGTTGGTTTGCAGACCAGGTGTTTCAAGTGGTGCGGGCGCGGCGCATTGAACAGGCGGGTCTCGACGCGGAAACCAGCGACTGGTTGCAGTCCTCAGTGCATTTTGCGGAGCGCAAGGTCGATAAGCGCGGCGACGAGGCCGAGGTTTCCACAGTCGATAGGGTCCAGCAGTGGGCCGTCGTACCGTTCGTTTATCTATTGTGGATGGCGATATTTATCAACGCGCAGACGCTTATGACCAATACTGTGGAGGAGAAGTCGTCGCGCCTCATCGAAGTGCTGCTGTCCGCGCTCTCGTCCTTTGAATTGATGGCTGGCAAAATTGCCGGCACGGCCGCGGTTGGGCTGACCTTGGTCTTTACTTGGGTCGCGTGCGTGGTGGTGGGAGTGGTGATCGCGCCGGCCGCGTTGGGGGACGATGTGGCCTCCATCGTCGGCATTGCCGGTACTCCGCTGTACTTGTGGTCTTTTATTTTTTATTTTTTGGCTGGATTCTTGCTGTACGCCTGCCTGCTGGTGGGAGCTGGCTCGCTGTGCAATAGCTTAAAAGACGCGCAGAGCCTGATGTTGCCGCTCCTCGTGCCGCTGATGGTGCCGTTGCTCACCATGATACCCATCACTCAAGACCCCAACGGCACCTTGGCGCGAGTTATGTCCTACATCCCGCTTTTTACCCCTTTTGTCATGATGAATCGGGCCGCTGGTTCACCGCCGCTGTGGGAGTATTTGGTGACCACAGTGCTGCTTTTGTTATCCATCTACTTAGCAGTGCGGGGGGCGGGCAAGGTCTTCCGCATCGGTATCTTGATGACGGGCAAGCCGCCGAGGTTGGGAGAGATCATGCGCTGGTTGACGGCCAAAGAAGACATCAGCCCGGCGGAGCGCGAAGCGGCCCAGGTCAGTTGAGCGGGATCAGGCGATTGGCAAGGACGCGGATGTTGTGCTCAATGGTGGGGGCGTCCGGGGCATCGCCGGCTTGACGGAGGTACTCATTAAATGCCTCAATGGCCTTGAGGTACTCGCCGGTGTGGTGATAGAGGAAGCCGAGGTCGCGGTAGTTTTCGGCTTCGTCTGGCTGTAGATACGCGATTTTCTCGGCCCAGCGGATGGCGGTGGAAAACTCGCGGGCTTGGAAGTGGAGGCGTTTGAGGTTGCGGAGCATGCGCGCCAATATGTGCAGCGACGAGGTCGGCTCGATGAACTCAGGGGCCAATTCGAGCCGGCGTCCCTCAATGACCGGTAGCCGCTCGCCCAAGGACTTGCCATCGACAAAAGCGCCGTCGGCAAAGGGATCGACGAAGAGCGGCTCGTCGCCTTGGGTGCTGCGCACGAGGAAGTGGTGCGGAAAATTGACCCCTGCGAGGGGGAAAGACAGCCGCTTGCCCAATTCTAGATAGACGACCGCTAGGGTGATGGGAATGCCGAGGCGGCGATCGAGGACCTCGTTGAGGTAGCTGTTGCGGGGATCGTCGTAGTGGGCGCGGTTGCCGCGGAAGCCGAGGTCGCCGAACACGTATTGGCTCAGGTTGGCCAGCGAGGCCGACAGGGAGTCGGCCGCGGCATAGCGGGAGCGAAAGTCCTCGCTGAGCGCGTCGAGTTGCCGCAGGTAGTGCTCGATATCGAGGTTGGGATACGCTTGCCGGGCGATGAATAAGGCTCCGCGGGCGAGGTCGATCTCGCCGGAGGAGTCACGTGCTTTTTGGACGAGCGCGAAGAAAGGATCGGAAGGCCGTGGGCGCATAAAAGCTGCGGCCTCGGTTAGACGCTGCGGTTGTGGATCCAACTAAACCGCAGCGGTGCGGTGCCATTTAGCCGCCGCTCATTGCGCTCGGCTAGTCTGGCGTAGCGCGGCCCGAGCGAGCATAAGTAGTCTTGGGCGGCGGCCGCTTCTCCGGTGAGGCCGCAAAGCGAATCCAACTCCCACTGGCGGACTAGATGCTGGATGATTTCTGCGTAGTGCTTGGCCGTGTACACCCCGAGCCGCTGGGCTACAATCGAGAAGTGTTCAAAAAGGTCGGGATCTTGCCCGTCGGTCATTAGATGAGCGGGCATGACGACTTGGCGTTTCATCAGGTCGCGGAAGGCCAATATTGCGCCGGTGGGATCTAGCTCAAAAATTTTCTTGATAAAGTTCGTGTACGCTTTTTCGTGGCGGGCTTCGTCGCCGGCCACGACGCCGCAGATAGTCTTGAGGTGCGAATCTCCAGCCCTTTGCGCCAAGCGGGCCACGTTGCTGTGAGAGATGCGGGTCGCCCGCTCTTGGAAAGACGTATAGACGAAACCCTTGTAGGGGTCTTGGGCGGCTTGCGGGTTGAAGCCGTTGCGCAGCAGGTATTGGATCGTCGTCTCGATGGCGCGCATATCGACGCGACCGGTGAGGAAAAGGTACTTGTTGAGCAGGTCGCCGTGGCGGTTTTCCTCGGCCGTCCAACCGCGCGACCACTGGGCCCACGGGCTGGGATCCGTGCCGGTGGTGTCTGACACGCCTTCAAAGCTGTTGAGCAAGGTCTGATAGGTGGGCAGAGCTTCCTCGGTGATCATGTCGCCGACTAGGACGACGAGGACGTCGTCGGGAAGCGCTTGAGCGCGGGTGCGGAATTCGCGGATGGAGTCTTCCCAGTTTTCCTCGCCCACATTGGGGAGAAAATCGTCGGGCTGCCAACTATCCTCTACGGATTTGAGCAACTTGAGCTGGTCCCTAACAAAATCCTCCATGCTCGCGATGACTTCTCTCTTGTGCGGATTCAACTGAGTTTCTCCATCACTAAGTGATAAAAAAATACCCTAACCGGGTACTCGGGCGGCATGGTTTTGTAGACATAAATACTGAATATAAGACAAAATGTACAAGTTGAGCTATCGATTCAAGCAGTTTTTACTCGGTAGCCCTTTGTTGAAGCAACAAGCGAGTATATTGCAAAACGAATGTTTTGTATATAAAACAAATGTAATATAATATAAACAAATTCTTTTAGCCCGTCAACGCGCGCCGCAATGTACGAGCGGCTGGCGACAGTCGCCAAAAGTGGCGAACGCCGCCATAAACGCGGGCGATGCTCACGCACCTCTTAATCTTATCCGGTTGTTTACAAATAAGTTATGATCTGAGCAAAACGGCGGTACGCCCTTTGCTGATAAACGGGGTGAATCCCTTACCCCAACAAGGAGGATACCTTGGTGAACAGAGGATTTAGTAGGGAGCAGATCGAGCGCGTAGCGCGGATGTACAAATGCAATCAGGACGCCAGCCGGGCGCTGGGGATCACGATTCGCAGCTTTAGCCGGCTCTGCCGCAAATACGAGATTGAATCGCCTTTTGCGCGGCGACGGCGGCAGCGCGGTCAGGCGACCCAAAGCCCTAACTTTGAATAGGAGGCATATCATGGGAGCAATAGAACGGATCGCCGCCATCTGGAAAGCGAACCTCAACGAGGTGCTGGACCGGATCGAGGATCCAGCAAAGATGGTGGATCAGATCGTCCGCGACGCAGAGCGCGCCGTTGACCAAGCGGTAGCCTCGCTGGTCAAGGCGCGGGCCACCAAGCGGCGTCTAGAGCGCGACCTCCAGCGCAACGCCGAGCAGATACAGATGTGGCAAGCGAAAGCCACAGCCGCGGTGGAGGCCGGAAACGACGAGGGCGCGCGGCTCGCCTTGATACAGAAGACGGAGCTGGATCAGGCGCATGTGCGTCTGGAACCGGCCCTCGCAGAAAGCTGTGATACCGTGGCTGAGCTAGAGGAGCAGGTCGAGGTCCTGCGCCAAAAGCTGCGCGATATCCGCGCGCGGCGGGGCAAGCTAATCGCCCGCTGTTGCGCTGAGCGCGAGCGCGGTGTAGCATTCGGCGAAGACACGTCTGCGCATCGCTTTGACGCGATCGCGCAGCGGGTGCAGCAGAGCGAGCGCGAGTTGGCGCGCTTTGAGGAGGAGGTCGATCAGGCCGTCGCCGAGGCCGAAGTGCTGCGCGAATTAGCCGCTAAGCGCCGCGCCGAGCGCGACCACAAAGTCGCGGAGGAACTGGCCGCACTGAAAGCGGAAAAGATATCGTAAAGGAGGCCGGTCATGTTGGCCAGAATACTAGGTGTGCTATTGATAATTGGGGGCGTTGCTTGGGGGATCGAACTGATTTGGCCCTTGTTCGGCGGCCTCTTTGGTTTGCTCGGCGCGGTCGCGGTCGTCCTCTTGGCCGCCGGGGCGCTCTACATAGGTCTGCGCTTGTTGCGCGGCGAGAGCATCTTGGGTCGGGTCGTCGGGGCCTTGATCCTGCTCGCTGGGATCTGGCTGGCCTTTTGGGCGGCGTTTAGCTTGGTGGCCGGTGTCTTTGGGGCTGCGTTTTTGCTGTTGCAAGCCGCCTTGGTGCTGGCGCTGCTCTACGTGGGTTGGCGGTGGCTGGACAACGGCGAGTTTAGCCTGCGGAGATGGAGAATTTGAGGGCGAAAAAAACGCGTTGCAAGGATTAAATTGCTTGACAACTGCACTTGTGTTCAGTATATTTTAATTACTGAACACAAGTGCAGTAAAGCGATTTCCCAAGTCCTTTCTGGCGCACTCCCGAGCGCCAGTACTCCCTTAGGAGGTTTTCAATGCACAGGCAGCGCGCATTCCCCATGTCCCCATCGATATCCCGTCTGGGCGGCGAGCTCAGTGCGGTCATCAATCGGGTGCGGAGCGCTTTCGGCCCCATTCCCATGCACGGCTCGGCCGCCCGTCCCCAAGTCCAGCGGGCCGAGCAAGTCGTCGACCAAACTGCCCGTCAGCTTCTGCGCGGCGAGGCGGATTTGAGCGCGTGGTATCGGGTGCTGCGTCAGTACGAAGATGCTTGGATGCTAGAGTTGGAAAGGATTCGCGGTACTCGGACCGAGCGCTGTGCGGCTTAGTCGAGGCGTATCTCGTCCACCTTGCCGACGATAGCTGCATCCACAGGCAGGGGAGGGGTGAAGGCGTTGCAGGCTTCGCGCGCGACCTCGACGATCACCGCGTCTCCCTCACGCAGGGCTGCCCACGTCGCGCAGACCTCGGCCTCGCCCATAGGCTCTAGACGCTCGTCGATGTCTTGGGTCAGGTGCAATATCTGGCCGTGGAACGGCTCAATGCACTGCGAGAGCACTACGGTGCCCACCACCTTGGCTAGCTTCACTCGGCGACCTCCTCTTCGTCGATAATGCCCACGATCACGCTCCTGCATGGCGGGCGCTCAGCCCCGGTCACCTCGGTCCCGGCAGCTCCTGACTGCACGACTAGCACTTTGTTGCCGACCCCCGCCTGAACCCCATCCACCGCCACCTGCAAAGCGCCACTCTCCTCGTCTTCAGGGCGCACTACCATGATCTTCTGCCCGGCGAGCAAGGGATGTTTGCTGCTGGCGACTACGTGGCCAATGACGCGGCAAACCCTCATGCGACTTGCTTTTCTAGGGGGCGTCCAAATGCCTGTAGCGAATCTACGATGCCGATGATCAGCGCATCTACTGGCATCTGATCCATGCCCGGTGCCTGCCGCGCCGAGCTGCCCTGTACGACGACGACGAGTTCGCCCTCGCCCGCTTGCACGCCGTCAATGCAGACGATGTGCTTTTGCGTGCGCTGCAAGCCTTCGGGCGTGGCGGCGAGGATCTCGACTATTAAGAGTTTCTCGCCCTCAAGGGCATCTACCTTGGCGCTGGAGACTACATGACCTTTGACGAGGCCGAGTATCACGGGCTTTCCTCAAAGAGTTGCAAGCTGGCGGTGTCGATTGCTTGCGCGTCGTACCCGTATAAGCCAACGACCTTATCTAGCACTTGGTCCATGAGGACATCCGGGCAGGATGCACCCGAGGTTATGATCAGTCGCACGGGCAGGGGACGCGGTAGCCAGCCTTCGCTCTCGATTATTTTCTTAGAGTGGACGTCGAAATGGCGGATGCGCTGGTCCGATAGGATCTCGTCGCTGTTGGCGATGAGGAAGCTCGGCATGGATTGGAGACACAGCTCGACTAAATGCGAGGTGTTCGAGCTGTTGTAGCCGCCAACGATCAGCGCCAAATCGGCACCGGAGCTTAGCAGCGTGCGCGTGGCGTTTTGGTTTTGGTGGGTGGCATAGCACAAGGTGTCGTTGGTGTCGGCGCAGTGGTAGTCGAGGTTTTCCTCGCCATAGCGCTGGCGCATGGCGCGGCGCAAAATGGCGGCCACTTCCTGCGTTTCCTCGGCGAGCATGGTCGTCTGGTTGACCACGGCCACTCGCTCTAGGTCCTTTTGCGGGTCGAAATCCTCTGAACCTTTACCGGCAAAGGCGCGCTCAAAGTCGGCAAGCGGCAGCGCACCCGTGATGTACGCGGCTACCTTCTCGGCTTCGGCGGCGTCGAGCACCACTAGGGTTTTGGTGTGTTCTTCGGTGTGCGAATGAGTCGCTTGGGTTTCCTCGTGGTTGTACTTGCCGTGGATGATGATGGTATAGCCTTGGCGGCCTAGCTCCTCGCCGCGCTTCCACACCTTGGATACAAAGGGGCAAGTGGTATCGTAGTTTTCCCGGTATTCCTCAGACTCGATGTCGATGCCGCTTTGGCGGAGCGAGTCCTCGATCTGCATAGTGGTGCCAAAGGCCGGGATGAGCGCGAGGTCGTCGCTGCTCAGTTCTTCCTCGGAGACTTGGCGGTCGCCCTCGGAGTCGTAGATGAAGCGGACGCCTTGCTTTTTGAGGTCGTTGTTGACTAAGGGGTTGTGGATGATCTCGTTGACGAGGTACGCGTTGCGATCCGGGTTTTCCTTGACGGCTGAAAAGGCCATGTGAATGGCCCGTTCTACCCCAAAGCAAAAGCCAAAGTGCCGGGGGATTAAGACCTGTAGCTGACCGATTTGCAAGAGCGTCGGGCACAGCGAGCGCTTGCCGTTTTCTAGGCGGTAGTCCTTGACGCGCTGGATGGTGGGGCCGGCGTAGTGATTGGGAACCTGGTCGAATTGCTGATACGCCATGCGAACTCCTTGTGGAATTTCTATGGAAGTACATAGTACAGCATCAGGTTAAGCTGTCAATAGTGCGCCCTGCTCGGGGCCGGGCGATTGGTTATATTGCTCGGTGTCGGATTTATCTATACAGGAGCAACCAATGAAATTCGTCATTCGCGCCGGAGGGGTCGGCACGCGACTGTGGCCTTATAGCCGAGCGCGCAAGCCCAAGCAATTCCACTGCATGGCCGGCGAGCAGACTATGCTGCAAGACGCGGTCGCCCGCATTGGCGCAATTGCCGCGCCAGCCGATGTGTACATATCGACCGGACACCCATTGCGGTCGCTGGTGAGCGAGCAGGTGCCGACGCTGCCGCCCGAGCAGCTAATCGTCGAGCCGGCGCTGCGCAATACTGGACCGGCCATCGGCTTGGAGTGCGCGCTGTTAGAAGCCCGCCATCCAGGCTGCACGGTCGCCAGTTTGGGATCGGATCACTACATAGGTCGGCCCGAGGAGTTCTGCCGCTTGTTGCAGGTCGCCGACCAAGCCCTAAATAAATGGCCCGACTACTTGTTTACGCTTGGGGTCAAGCCGACGCGCGCTGAGACTGGTTATGGCTATATTCGCCGCGGCCCTGTGCTAGCAGAGGTGGACGGAACGCCCGTGTACGAAGTCGCCGAGTTTACTGAAAAGCCCGCCGCACAACAGGCGGCCGAGTACGCGGCTAGCGGCCACTATTTGTGGAACAGCAACATGTTTGTCTGGAAGGCGGCGACCGTGCTGGAGCTTTTTGCCCGCTTTGAGCCGGAAATGCACGACGGATTGCAGCGCATCCAAGCCGCCGTTGGCACGCCGGAAGAGGAAGCGGTCATCGCCCGCGAGTATCCAAAACTCAAACCGATCTCCATCGACCACGCCTTGGTCGAGCGCACCTCCAAGGTCGCCACGCTAGAGGCCGATATCGACTGGGGCGACATCGGCTCTTGGGCGGCGCTGACGGATGTGTTGCCGACGGATGCGGCGGGCAATTTGCTATCGGGCGAGGTGGTGGCGTTGGACGCGGCCCGTTCGACGGTGTACGGGCAGGCCGACAAGGTCGTGCTGCTGCTGGGGGTGGAGGACTTGGTGGTGGTGGATACCGAAGACGCGCTGCTGGTGTGTGCGAAGGGGGCGGCTCAGCAGGTGAAAGACGCGGTGGATCTGCTAAAAGAAAAGCAGGGGTACGAGAAATATCTCTAGGTTCACTCTACGTCGAGGATGTAGCGCGCTAGCGGCGAGAGCCGTTGGGCGGTTGCGGGCCGCAAGTACTCGCGCTGGTTGGTCTGCTGTGGGTGCTCGCGGGCGATAAAGGCGCAGTGCAGGGTGCGGCGGGGGGCGTTACTGTCGTTGCGATACGAGCTGTGCCAGAGGCTGCCGTTGAACACGGCGACCGAGCCGGCGCGGCCCGTTAACTGCACTTGCTCGGGGTGATCGGCCAAGGGATCGGCCACGTGGTCGGCGACCCTGCCGGGTTTGCGGTGACTGGCGGGGACGCAGCGGGTCGCGCCGTTGACTTGGGTGAAATCGTCGAGCATCCACATGGAGTTGACGACGTGGTACGGCCCGCCGGGCACAGTGTGTTGACCCCAATCCGCATGTAGGGCTTGTAAACCGTTGCCGGGCAGTGGATCGTGCCCATTGAGCGAGTGCAGCTTAAACGGCCGCTGCAAGACGTGGAAGACTGCCGTCAGCAGCGTCGGTTGTAGGTACACGGCGTCGAAGACCGTTCCTTTGTTGACCAAATCGGCGAGGCGGCGCACGCCTTCAACTTGGGAGACCTCAGCGCCGGCTTTGTCGCCTTCGCGGGCAAAGGTCGCGTCAAAAGCACGGCGCAACTCGGCCAGCCAGTCGGGGGCGATGACCTCTTCCAATATGACGAAGCCGTTGGTGTCCAGCGCGCTGCATTGCGCGGGCGTCAGCGGCTGGGGGACGAACCCTCGTTGCAACAGTTCGCTGTCCAAAGCGGATGTTCCTTCGCTTAGCTTCCGGCTTGTTGCGCGAATTCGCAGATGGTGGTCACGCCGCGGCGGATGTGTTCTTCGGAGGCGGCGATGGAGATGCGCACGTGGTCGCGGCACATCTGGCCGAAGGTGCTGCCCGGGGCCACGGCCACGCGCTTTTCTTTGAGCAGTCGGATGGCGAATTCGCCGGAGTCCATGCCAGCCGCGGAGATGTCGATCATCAGGTAGATCGCGCCGCCTGGGGTGTAGCGGTACAAGTTGTATTCTCGCAGGACATCAAGGGCAATGTCGCGGCGGCGCGCATAGGCGCGGCACATGGCGGCTACGTCGTCTTGCGGGCCATCGAGCGCGTCGGCTGACGCGAGTTGGGAAAATCCCGTGCCACACGAGATAAACGGCTCTTGGAGCTTGGTAGCTAGTTCGATGTACTCGGGATTGGCACGGGTGAAGCCGACTCGGTAGCCGGTCATGGCATAGCTTTTGGACATGCCGGAGACGATGATGGCGCGTCCGTCCGCATCGTGCGGCAGCGCGCTCTGATGCGGTTGATCGAAGACGATCTGGCCGTAGATCTCGTCGGACAGCACCCACAAATCATGGCGCTGGGCCAAGTCCATGAGTTGGCGCATCAGGGCCTCGTCGTACACTTGGCCGGTGGGGTTAGAGGGCGTGCAGAGGAGGAGGAGCTTGGTGCGGGGGCTGACTAGGCGGTCGATTTCGTCGAGGTCGGGCAGAAAGTGGTTTTTCGCCCGCAGATTGTAAAAGACGGGTTGTCCGTGGACGATGGAGACGGCCATCTCGTAGTTGGGCCAGCCTGGGTCGGGTAACAGGACCTCGTCGCCCGGTTCGAGCAGGGCAAGGAAAGTGGTCGCCACGCTCATGACGGCTCCAGGGGTGACGAGGATGTTTTCGCTGGTGGTGGACACGCCGGTGCGGCGCTCAAAGTAGCGGGCTGCGGCCGCGCGCAACGCATCGACTCCGGCGTTGGGGACGTACTTGGTGTGGCCGGCGCGCGCGTAGCGGCAGGTGGCTTCGACAATGGACTCTGGGGTGGCAAAATCGGGTTGCCCGACTTCGAGGTGGATGACCTCGCCCGTCTTTTCGACGGCCCAAGCCAAATCCATGATCTCGCGGATGCCCGAGCGGGGAATAGACGCGGGGATGCGGGCAAAAGGCTTCATCGGAGATGAATGCCCGGGCCGGTCGCGCCGATCATCTGCACGGTGTTGTAGATGGAGACCGGTGTCGAGGCCCCGGTGACTCCGGTGATTCCCTCGCTGCGCGCAACCTTGAGGTCGAGGCCCGGGCCTTGGGCGTGGATTTCGACGATGGCTTCGCTCCACTCCGGGCTTACCAGCAGCAGCGAGTGCGTGCGGTCAAAGCCGATGCCGGCGTAGGCGATGGCCGCGTGGGTATTGACGTTGCGCGGGAAGAGTGGACAGATGCCGCGCGTCGGGCCGTCGTAGAGAACCGTTTCTTCTTTGATGTCGTCGGGATCGAGGCCGGCGGCCGCGCAATCGACGTTGTGCGGGGGCTTTTTCATCACCACATCGACGGACTCCCACACGTCGCGGTTTTCCAACAGCGCGTCCATGCCGACTACGCCTCCGTGCGGGACGAAGGCGCGGGTGCCAGCGCGGCGGGTCGTCTCCTCAATGGTGGTTTCGACGGCTCGGTCGGCGAGGGCGGTCACTGAGATGAACATGTAGTTGGTTTTTTCGAGAATCGTCTGGCCCCATTGGCGGGTGACGTCTGGATGGGCCATCTCGACGACGAGGTCGGGCTGCCGCGATTCAAAGTCGCTCAAGTCCGCTAGGCAGAGGTCGGCGGGGAGGTTTTGGACGGCCGCGGCCATTTGATCGTGGACGAAGACGACCTCCATGCCGTTGTCTGCGTCAGCGTCTATCATCTTGTGGACGACTTGGCCGATCTGGCCGTAGCCGATTAGGCCGATGCGGGTCGATTGTTGGCGCATGATTTGGCTCCTCAAAACGGGGTGAAAGCAGAAGTAGCGAATATATGCACTGGCCGGGGATATGGCGAACAAAGGGCGCGTTTTGGCTGGCAGGAAAGGTACCCGCCGCCATTGTTGAGAAGCGCAGCGTAGCGACGGCGGACAAGCGGCCTCTCAATCCAGCCAATCGACGACCATCCCGACGATATTCCCATCCCGCTCTCGCTTAATGCGCTCGAACATCGCCGGCATCTCGGCGCACCCTATTCGATGGGTAATGCAGTGTTCCCATTTGAGCACTCCCATCGCCATGTTCTTGATTACAGCGCGGCGGCAGGGCTGCCAGCCGTCATCGCAGGGAAAGAACATCTGTAGCCGCTTGCCGTGTGGCGTAGGAAAGTCCAAGGCGATCGGATCGTCCCCGTAGTGGCCCTGCCAGACGAAAGAGCCAAACCGCCGACAGAGGGCAATCGCCGGATCGATGCACTGCGGGTGTCCGGTACACTCGAATACTACATCGGCACCTTCGGGCGCGAGCTCTCCTACTACAGCGGCCACGTCCTGCTTTTTGCCGTTGATTGCACAATCCGCTCCCAGCGCCTTGGCGACTGCCAGCGGTTTTTCATCAATGTCCACTGCCACCACCACGCACCCCCGCTGTGCACAAGCTGCCACCACCCCTAAGCCAATCATCCCCACCCCGTGCACCACCACCGTATCTCCCATCCGCGGATTGGCCATATCGACGCCGTAGAGCCCCACGGCCGGCATCACAAACAAACTCGCCACATCCATCCCCGCTCCGGGCACCATCTTGGCCACGCCATGCGTGGTATTGGGCCGAGTTACGATGCGGCTGCAATGCCCCCCGGAAACGCACCCAACTTCCGTCCCGTCGGCCAGTCGCATCGCGTCATTGCCGCGAAAATACACTTCGTCGCCGACCGCAAAATTGTCGATATCGGCCCCGACAGCTTCTATGGTGCCCGTGCCCTGATAGCCGGTGCACAACGGAAAGGGGTTGCGGTTCATTTTGCTGATCTTGCCGCTGATCAGTCCGAACTCGGTGCCGATACTGACCCCGGTGAAATGGGTGCGGATCGCGACTTGGTCGGGGGCGGGATCGTTCAGTACGACCTTAGTCAGCGCGAAATTTTGCTGCTCGTCGCAGATGAGCGCTTTGGCATCCATGAAAATCCTTTCGGGTGGTTAATTTATTTTCTTTCGGCGATTTTGCAGACCCAGATGCTGATTTCGTAGAGCAGGAGCAGGGGCAGGGCCATGAGGAGCTGGGAGACTGGGTCGGGCGGCGTGAAGATCGCGCCGAGGACGAAGATGCCGATGATGGCATAGCGGCGGATACGGCGCATCCGCGCGGCAGTTAGCACCCCGACCTTGGCCAAAAAAAGCGACAGCACGGGCATCTCAAAGACGATGCCAAAACCGGCGATCAGCCGCAGCACAAAGCCGATGTACTCGTCGGCCGCCCATTGCGAGGTCATGTCGGGCGGTTCTAGCGCGAGGAAAAAGCGCAACCCGAGCGGGAGGACGATGTAATAGGCGATCAGCGCGCCAATCGAGAAGCAGAGGACGCTCAGCGAGATGATGGGCAGCGTGAGCCGTTTCTCGCGCTGCAAAAGCCCTGGGGCGACAAAGCGCCAGGCTTGGTAGAAGATGACCGGCAGCGCCAACAGCAGCCCGCCGACAAAGGCGATTTGCAGGCTGATGAAGAAGTAAGTCATGGGTCGGAGGGCTTGCAGGCGGCGCGCTGGGGGCAGGTCGGGGATGGGCGCGTCCGGTTCGGGCGCAGCATCGGGTTGGTCCAACCACTGGCTCACTAGTTTTTTGACCGCCAGCACCACGCCCGAGGATTGCTGGCTCTCCAAGCTGAGGACGGCCTCTTCGTACGGACGGGTCAAGATCTGCATAATCGAGTCGGAGAAGGCGAAGCAAATTACCGCGCCCACGACGAGCGCGGCTAGGGCCTTGAGAATGCGCCAGCGGAGTTCTTCGAGATGGTCGAGAAAGGGCATGTTGGCTTCTCGGGGTGAGTCTGGGGCGTGGGAGGCTTCTATGTCGTGATCAACTTCTGGATCATGGTCAGCTTCTATGTCGTGATGAGTTTCCGGTTCGTGGTCGGCAGCCGCTGGCTCGCGGGCGGGTCGCGGTTTGCGGAAACGGGCGACAAAAGCGATCAAGACGATCAGCAGGCAGTTCCAGGCGAAGAGGTCGCCGTGCCGAGTGTAAAAGGTCGTGGGTTGGCCGACTGGCACGGTGGCAACTGCGACTGCGGGCGTGAAGAGATCGGTCGCCTCGTAGGTGCGGCCAAATGGGTCGATAAACAGGGAAATGCCGGTGGTGGCGGAGCGGGCTATGGCTGTGCGGTTTTCAACGGCGCGCATGGCGTTGATGAGTGCGTGTTGATAGGGGCCCGCGCTGCGGCCAAACCACGAGTCATTGGTGATGTTGACCAACACGCGCGCCCCAGCCGCCACGTGCTGGCGCACCAGATCGGGAAAGATGGACTCAAAGCAGATGAGCACGGCAAAGGGATGCCGGGGATGGGCAAAAACCGCGTGCTCTGTGCCGCGCGCGAATTCCGCTGGGCCTAGGTCGCCGGTCAGGCGGGTCCAGTCGATGTCGCGCAGCAGGGGGATGGCGTCGCGGTAGGGCGTCCGCTCGCCAAAGGGCACCAAGTGCATCTTGGCGTACGAGGGCAGGGTGGTGGCCCCGGGTTGGACGAAGAAGGCCGCGTTGTAGTTCGCGTGCGGCGCGCCGGTCAGCAAGGGGATGCCCAGCTCCTCGACGAGCGCTTGGATGTGGCCCTGGCAACTGGCCCGGCGCACGGGATCGCACGGCACGGCAGTCTCGGGCCAAACCAACAGCTCGGGATTGCGCTTGGCTGCTTGGCGCGAGAGGGTGGCAAGAGCTGAGAAAGTGCGCTCCAGCCCGTTGGGACCCCATTTATCGACGTACGTAGTGTTCGGTTGGATCAGACCGATGCGCAGGCTCTCGGTCGGGACGGCGGTCGCCATAGCGCTCTGAGCGTGGACCCAAGGCAAGAGATAGCCCAAGGCAACGCCCGCGAGAAAGACGCGCCGCTCGACGAGCGCCAAGTACAATAACGCGTTGAGGCCGACGACCCAGCAGGAGACGCCAAAGACGCCGGTCCAGGTGGCGTACTGGATGAAGTGGGGCAGGGCCGCTTGGCTGTGCCCCAGCAAGAGCCAGGGAAAACCCAACTCCCCGAGCGAGAGCAGATATTCCTGACCGGTCCACAACAAAGGCAGCAGTGCGAGTGCCTTCGCGCCCCACCGCGCGGCGAGCACGTTGAACAGCCCGGTACAGAGACCGGTAAAAAGGCCCAAATAAGCGGCCATTAGCCCGGTACCTGCGACGACGGCGGGCCCGCCGCCTTGAGTATAGGCCACCCAGTACAGGGATAGCAGATTCCAGACCAAGCCGCTGATCCAGCCCGCGGCAAAGCCGGCTTTGAAGCCGCGGCCTTTTAGCGCGAGCAGCAAAGGCACCAGCGCACAATGGGCCCAGAGCGGATGAAAGAGAAAGGCGAGGGGGTGATCGGGGTGGCTGGGAAAGGCCAGCGAGAGCAAGGCCCCGCTCAGTGCGGCCAGCAGCAGGCGGTAAAGCGGGGTTAGGACCAGAACAAAGCGCGGGTTAGACATCGGCAGTGGGGGGTAATGCGCAAAAATATAGGAGGGGGATCGGGGCGGAGCAAGGTGCTGGCACAGATTGTGCTTATACGTCGGTTGCGTCTAGTACCCACAGACTCGTGGGAGCTGGGCGCTACATTCGCGTGGTTTTTTTGCTACAGCTTTGCTCAAGGAGGAACGCGCCGTGCCAACGCAAACTCAGCCCATTGACTACGACTTTGCCGCCCGCACTGTGGGCGAGGGGCCGCCCGTCCATCGCGGCGAACTGCCACGAGAGCGGCTCGCGCGCCTGGGGCCGCAGGCGCTCAAAGACCAAGAGCTGTTGGCCGTGGCCTTGGGGACGGGGTATCGCGGCCGACACGTGATGGACTTGGCCGAGAGCATCCTCGCTGATTATCCAAAGGAATCGCTGGTGGACATGGACTTAGGGCAATTGAGCCGGATTAAGGGACTGGGCAAGGCCAAGGCCGGGGTCTTGGTCGCGGCGTTTGAACTGGCGCGCCGCGGGTTGCACAAGGGCTTGGGGGTGCGGCCGGTGATTAGTGCGCCCGGCGACGCGCTGTCCATGCTGTCCGACATCAAGGATCAGCAGCGCGAGCACTTTCTCTGCTTGTATCTCAACGCCCGCAATCAGGTGATCCACAAGGAGGTCGTGTCCATCGGCAGTCTATCTTCGGCCATCGTGCATCCGCGCGAGGTCTTTCGCACGGCTGTAGCGCAGGCTGCGGCCAGCGTGATCTTGGCGCACAACCATCCCTCCGGCGACGTGTCGCCCAGCCAAGACGACATCAACTTGACGCGGCGCTTGGTGCAGGCCGGCGAAATTATGGGCATTGACGTACTCGACCATCTCATCATCGGCAGCGATGATTTTATCAGCTTGAAGGAGCGCGGATTGATATGAAGAAAGAAAATTGTATTTGCCCGGCAAAAGCCTATATTACTGACAAACGCAGCAATTTATACAAGGGTACGCGAGCGATGAAAGACGAAGAAAGTCATCTAATTCCAGTGTACATTTTCGACATGTACCCCTATCCAGACTCGGAACAGGGTTTGGGCATGCCGCAGAAGTTCTTGGTTTTGCTCAAGGGCACGGAAAACAGCGTGGTGCCCATCACGATCGGCCACTTCGAGGGCCAAGCCCTCGCCATGGCCCTGCGCAAAATCGCCTTGCCGCGACCCCTGCCGCACGATCTGTTGTGCAACCTGCTCAAGCGAATCGACGCCGTGGTCCACAAGCTGGTGGTCCACACCCTCAAAGAGGATGTTTTCCACGCGTACCTGCTGGTCCAAGCCCAAGGCCAGTCCTTTTACCTCGACTGCCGCCCGAGCGACGGTATGATCGTGGCCACGCTCTTGGGCGTGCCGCTCTTTTTGACCCCAGAGGTCATGGAGGCGGCTGGCCAACCGCTGGAGCACTCCGACGAGCGCGAAGGGGCTAGCAGCGAACAAGCTGCTGCGCCCGAGGTGGTCCAGGATGCGCCCGCAGAGGACAAAGCGGCTGAGTGCGAAAGTGCCGCGAATAAGCCGGAGGCGTTCGTGGATCCGCAGACGGGCGAGCCGATAAGCCAGTTGGAACAGCTCAAGGCGCACTTGGACTGGCTCATCGCCTGCGAGGCCTACGAGCAGGCAGCCAAGGTCCGCGACCGCATCAGCGAGCTAGAGTCCGACAGCTGAGGTCATTCTCGCTGCGCCGCGCTTAGACGCTCTTGTACGGCTGTTGTCGTGCAGGGGCGTTTTTTTGTGCGCGCTAGGTGGCGGATCGAGTGCGGGCGTGCAAGAAGACCATGAGCGAAGCGAGGTCCGCGGGCGAGACTCCGGAAATGCGCGAAGCCTGTCCTAGGGTCTGCGGGCGGATGGTCTCGAGCTTTTGGCGCGCCTCAGTTGAAATGTTCAGTCCGGGAGCGGCGAAGTCAAAATCGGTCGGCAGGCGCAGGGATTCGAGGCGCTTGAGCTTTTGCGCTTGGGTTTCTTGGCGCTTGATGTACCCCGCGTATTTGATCTCGGCCTCGACGTGTTCGGCCGCGTCTGGGGACAGGGGCTGTGGAGGCGGGGCGAATTCGCAGAGGTGGTCGTAGTTGAGTTGGGGGCGGCGCAGCAACTCGGCGAGCGAGGTCGATTCGGCAATGGGAGCAGTGCCCTGCCGCGTCAAGACCTCTTGCACTTTTTCAGTCGGTTTGACGCGCTCGTGTTGTAGGCGTTCGCGCTCGGCACCCACCTGTTGCTGCTTGGTTTGAAACTGGTGCCACAGGTCGTCGCCGATCAATCCCAGGGCCCGGCCCTTGGCCATCAAACGGTCGTCGGCGTTGTCCTCGCGCAAGAGCAGGCGGTGCTCGGCGCGCGAGGTGAAGATGCGGTACGGCTCTAGCGTGCCTTTGGTCACGAGGTCGTCGATTAGCACGCCGATGTAGGCGTCGGCGCGCGTGAGCACGAGCGGGTCGTCGCCGCGCGCCTTGAGTACGGCGTTGATACCGGCCATAATCCCTTGGGCCGCGGCTTCTTCATAGCCAGTGGTGCCGTTGATCTGGCCGGCGAAGAAGAGATTGGCCACGCGCTTGGTCTCTAAGTGGGGGTAGAGTTGGGTCGGCGGGGCGTAATCGTATTCGACTGCGTACGCCGGGCGCAGGATCTCGGCTCGTTCGAGGCCGGGCAGGGAGCGCACGATCTGGGGCTGCAGGGTCTCCGGCAGGCTCATCGACAGGCCGTTGAGATAAAATTCGAGAGTGCGCCGCCCCTCTGGCTCGACGAAAACTTGGTGTCGTTCCTTGTCGGCAAAGCGCGCGATTTTGTCCTCTATGGAGGGACAGTAGCGCGGGCCGATGCCCTCGATGCGCCCACTGTACATGGCCGAGTGCGCTAGGTTGTCTTGGACGAGCTCGTGGGTGTGGGCGTTGGTGTAGGTGATCCAGCAGGGCATTTGCGGCTGGATGATCTTTTGCACCGCATAGGAAAAGGGGCGCGGCGGGTCGTCGCCGGGCTGTTCTTCGAACGCGGCAAAGTCGAGGGTGCGGCCATTGACGCGCGGTGGGGTGCCAGTCTTGAGCCGGCCGGTTTCAAAGCCGAGCGCGACCAAGCCCTCGGCGGCCTTTTCAGCGGCAGTCTCGCCGGCGCGGCCTGCGCTATAGGAGAAATCGCCGACGTGAATTTTGCCGCGCAGGAAGGTGCCGGTCGTGAGGATGACGGTGCGGCTGCGGTAGGCGATGCCGCCCTTGACGCCGATGCCTTGGACGGTTCCGTCCTCGATTAGCAAGCTCTCCATCAGGCCCTGGCGGATGTCGAGATGTTCTTGCTGTTCGCAGGTGTACTTCAGTTCGAATTGGTAGTCCTTTTTGTCGGCTTGGGCTCGCGAGGCGCGCACGGCTGGGCCGCGCGAGGTGTTGAGGCGGCGGAATTGGATGCCGGTGCGGTCGATGTTGACGGCCATCTGGCCGCCGAGCGCGTCGATTTCCTTGACGATGTGCCCCTTGCCGATCCCGCCGATAGCCGGGTTGCAGGATAGCTGGCCAATGGTATCCAAGTTCATGGTCAGGAGCAGGGTCTCGGCTCCCATGCGCGCCGCGGCGAGCGCGGCCTCGGTGCCGGCGTGGCCGCCGCCGACGACGATGACTTGGTACGCTTTGTCGTAGAAAATCACGATCGTTTATACTCGGCGAGGATGCGGTCGCCTTCCTCTTCGGTTTCGCGCAAGAGCGTTTGTAGCACGTCTTCGGGCGTGCCGGCGCGCTCTTGCTTTGCGGACCAGTGCCACTGATCCAAATAGGCGTCGGTGCCCACCTGTCCCTCCTGCATGGCGATGCGGTCGATCGCGAGTTGGAAGCGGCCGGGCAGGGTGTGCGAACTCGGTCGGCGGCCGGCAAAGAGCTTGATTTGCACGGGAATGTCGCGCCAGTAGAGGATCTGGTATTGAATCATGGGTTGAGTGCTCGGCGAAAGGCGCGGATGTGATCCGGCGTGGTGCCGCAGCAGCCGCCGATGATCTGGATGCCAGCGGCTGCTAAGTTTGGGATAAACGCGGCCATTTCCTCGGGACTTTGCGAGTAGATGGTACGGAGGGCGCTGTTGAGCTGCGGCATACCGGCATTGGGATAGATCATCAGCTTCTTGTCGAGGCCGCGCTCCTGCATGGCGGCCTTAAACTGCTCAACGCCGTGGAGGGCGTATGGCATGCCGGTGTGCTCGCTGCGCCGGGTTTCAGCGCCGCAGTTGACCCCGACGAGGTGGACATAGTCGAGGAGATTGTCGCCGCCGGAGTATTGGCCCGAGGCGAGTACGTCCAAAAGGTCGGCGACCGAGTGACCCCAATCGGTGCGATAGACGACCTGCTTGCTTTTGCGGTCCTGCGTGTATTTGAGCGCGAGGTTGACGGCAATGGGCAGGCCGGTCTGGCGGGCGATGTCGCAGACCATGGCCGCTTCGACGGCTGAAAACTGGGTCTCAATGGAGAAAAAATCGACTCCGCCTTCGCAGAGCGCGTCGATGATGCGCTGATGCGCGGCGCGAACCTTGTCGTTGGCAATGCCGAAATCCGTACTACCCGCGTCGGCCTCGATGGCCCCGGGGGAGGGGCCGATGGAGCCGGCGATGAAGACATCGCGCTCGCTGCGATCCCGGGCGCGCTGTGCCAACTCGGCCCCGCGCCGGGCCAGCGCACCGGCTTGGGTCGGGTCTTTGTCGGCCATGGCGAGGTGCAGCTCAGAGGCGACAAAGGTGTTGGTGCCAATGCAGTCGGCACCTGCGGCAATGTATTCGGCGTGGATATCGACGACCTCCTCTGGATAGCTTTCGTTGGCAAGGGTGGAGTTGGTCAGTTCGATTTGGCGGGCGAAAAGCTCGGAGCCAAAACCGCCGTCGTATAAGAGAGGGCGCGGGTCGTCAAGGCGCTGGAGGAAAAGGGACACAGATTGGTCTCCGTCTAAGATAGGGTGTCGGCGCGGGAGGCGTTGAACAGCCATTCGAGCAAGCGTTGGCCAAAGTCCGGCGCAAAGTGCGGTACGTGCGTGCCTTGCTCTATGGTCCACAGCTCGATGGTGACGTCGTTGCGGCAGCCCGTGCGGTAGCGAGTGCGGACGGTCTCGGAGCCGTCGAGTTTTTGGTCGAGGTCGAGTGGGGGGAGGGTTTCTGGATCGGTGAGGTCGCAGCGTGCGAGTGCAGCCCAGCGCAGCGCGACTTCTTCTGCGCCTGCGTACTCATTTTCACCCGTGCTGCCGTCGTAGGCTACGACCTTGTCGTTTGTGCCGTGGATTTGTAGCACCGAGACTGGGGATGCGAAGGCACAACGGGAGGGGTCGCTAAAGGAAGTGCCAGCGAGGCTGGCAATGGCGACTAGGCCCGGGATGCCTTCGCAGGCGAGTCGGTAGGACATGAAGCCGCCGTTGGAGTGCCCGAGGGCGAAGATGCGCTCTACGGCGATGTGCGTGGCGGCCTCTTCGAGTAGTCCGGAAAGGTATTTCACGTCATCGACTTGGGTGTTGTGGAGATCGCAGCAGAAGTCCGTGGCGTTCCAGAAGCGCTTGCCATCGGGGTCGCGCGTGCCGTTGGCCATGATGAGGGCGAAGCGATCAGCATTCACCCGCTTCGAAAGACCAAAATAGCGGTCGTGTTGGGCCAAGTGGCTGGTGAAGCCGTGCAGGCTGAGTACGAGCGGAATGGGCGTCTCGGGGTCGTGATCGGCTGGGAGGACCAAGAAAGCCGGGCGTTGATCGCCCAACGTGTGGACGATGTGATCCTTGCTCAGGTCGGCGACCGGTTCGGTATGGGATATTTCTTCGCCGCAGGCGATGAAGGTCAACGACAGCAGAGCAGCAAAGGTACAGATTTTGTTGTTCCGCATATTGACCCTCCTTTCTGTTCGCGATCTACAGGCCGACGGCAACAAAGTCCGCCCTGAGCTTCAGTTTTTAATCTACGGGATAAGGCCAATAATAACCAATGCGCTAGGCAGCGAGTTCGCCTTTGCGATAGGCGCGCAGGAAGGAGGCGCAGTACTCGTCTCGGCCTAGCAACATATCCTCAGCTAGCTGGTAGGGACGGGCTTGGCGGTCGAGGGCAAAGATGTCGGCTAGGGAGGTGGTAGTCGGGTCCATGATCGCGCTGTCGGCACCGGCTTCGACGGCCAGCAGCAAGAAGACATCGTTGATCAAGTGGCGGCAGGGCAGGCCGAAGGAGACATTGGAGAAGCCACCGGTGATATGGACGTCGGCCCCTAATTCGCCGCGCAGTTGGCGGATGGCGTCAAAAGCGTGGTGGCCGAATTGTGCATCAACCGAGATGGGGAAGATCAGGGGGTCGATGTAGAGGTCAGAAAGCGGCAGGTCCAATGCCTGTGCCTTATCGACCATTTGCCGAGCGTGGTCAATTCGTTCCTCGGCGCTTTGCGGCATGCCGGACTCGCCCGCCGAGGTGATGATGACTTGGGCGTTGTACTGTTTGGCCAGCTTTAGGGCTTCGGGCCGCTCTAAAGACGCGGAGTTGAGCAGTAGGCGCTGGGGGTGGTCGGCCCCGGCTTCAAGGCCGACGGCGAGGGTGTCTAGCTGGGAGGAGTCGATGGCCAGCGCCGTCTGCGATATGGCCGATACCGCCTGTACCAACCAGCGCATGGCCTCTTGCCGCTCTGCGGGCTTGAGGGATATCTCATCGACATTGAGGTCGAGGAAATCGGTGCCAGCCGCTTCTTGGCGCTGTACTTGGCGACGGAGGTAGTCGAGGGCATCTGTGTTGCCGAGCATGGCTTGTTGCACGGCGATTTTGAGGTGTTTGACGCGGCCTTCCTCGTAGTCTTGGGTTGTTTTGACTGACTCGGGAATCTGGAGGAAGCGGCGCTTGTTATTGGAGTCGCGGAAGCGCACCGATTCGACGCCTTGGGGGTCTGGGCCGATGAGCTTGCCTTTGCGCAAGACGACGCGGGTAGTGTGGATGTTTTCGCCGATGACGAAGAAGGGACGGTCCGTACCGGGGATGTTCATTGGTCTGCTCCAATTTATTTCGGGGTGTAAGTTACTTCGAGTTTGATACCGTCAGGGTCGGAGAAGAAAGTCGCATAGTATCCCTCTCCGTACTCTGGACAATGTTTACCCTATTGAGTAGATGCCTGTCTTCGTTGCAGGTCGCTCAGTTCAGCAAAGGCACCTTCTGTATCTAGGTGTGTGAGCCAGAAAGTTTGCAGTGCCTCAGTTGAGGCGCTGAGGATGATATCGTCTTTGCCAAGCACTTCATGGCGAATTGCGTTGGGATTCTTCGCAAGCAGCTCTTGCAACCAGTCTGAATCAGGAAAACTTATCTGTAATGTTGGCTCAATTTGCTTGACGTATGCAAAGGAATGGACGGGCAGGACGTGAAGTTGGTAGAAAACACCTTCCTGCCGATCTAATTCTGTGGGGAAAAAATCCAAAAACTTTTTCCCTTTGATGTCCAAAAGGTGAACCGCAAGGATGCTCTGTTCGCCGTCCTCCTCGTAAACGACGCACTTATACTGTTGCTCACCCTGTTGCGAGAATTCCCATATCTCTTTTGAGTTTTCCTCTGCCCACTGGCCAATAAGGCGTGCATCAAAGATCACATTTTCATCGGTATATAGTGGGTGCAGAGACCGGACTATACATCCAGATAGCAAGAGCAAAATCCCGAACGGGAAGACCAATAGCTTTAAACGCTGCATGATTCATCCTCCTTTCGGTCGTTTGCTTGTCTAACCCCCAAGCCCGCGAGTTTTGTCACTGTGCGTCAGTCGTTCTTCTTGCCGCGGTGATCTCTTTGCAAAAAGGCGTTGGCCCAGGCGCTAGTGCCCTGTAGTGCCGCGTCCTTGATGACGGCTGCATCGCCGAGCATTTGCTCCTCTTCGCCGTAGGCCTTGAGGCGGTCGTACGCGCGCGCCCAGATGCAGTCTTTGTCGCCGATTTCGCACTTGCCTTGGCGCGTGCCGCCGCAGGGGCCGTTGCGCTGGTTTTTGACGCACTGCGATTCCGGGCACAAGTAGGCGATGTCCGGCAGCGAGCAATCGCCGCAGTCGCGGCAGTCAAAAGCGGCGATTTTGAGCGCGTGCTCTGCGGTGTGCAGGGGCTTTTGCAGTTTCCCGCCCTCGACTTTGCGCGCCAGGGCCGCTCCGAGGCGAAATAGAGCTTTGCCCGGCTCAAAGACGCGGTCGTGGACCTGGCGATTGATTCGGTACGTTAGGGGAGCGCGGCGACGGCCACTAGGCGTCTTTGAGTCGAGATAGGCTTGGTTGACTTGGGTGGAGGCCAAGCCGGTGTTCGGGTCTTCTTCGAAATAGAAGAATTCGCCGGGGCGCGAGTAGCGGATCTGGCGGGCGAAATCGCGCCAATCATCTGCAGCGTACTCGGCGGCTAGTTCCAAAATGCGGCCGTATTCTTCCGCCCCGATGTGCCCTCCCAAGTACACGCCGCGGTAGCCTAGGCCTCGGGCAATGGCGCATTGCTGGGCGGCGAATTCGAGGAAGAAGGCCCTGCCCTTATCGGGAGAAGCGGCTTGCTTTTGCGCGACGGCGAGCAATTCGTCGGTGACTTCGACGCCGGGGATGCGGCCAGCGTGAAAGAAGCGGGCCACGCCTCCGGACAAGACGAAGACGTTGGCGATGACTGGAACTTGGAGGCCGTGCAGAGCCATGTACTTGAGCAGTTCGTCCTGCTTGCGGGCGTCGTAGCCGATTTGGTTGATGATGAAGCGAGCGCCGGTGCGGATCTTTTTGGCCAGCTTGAAATACTGTGGCATGACCTCGGCTTCGAGCCGCTTGTGGTTGTTGACTACGGCGCCGAGAAAAAAGCGGGTGGGTTTTAACGGACGTGGTTTGCGGCCCGGCGAGGCGTCTTCGAAGCGCCCCTCGTTCATGTCGGAGAGCAATTGCAACAAGCCGACTGAATCAATGTCGAACACGCCGCCGGCCTGGCCTTGGTACCCGGCTATGGGGTAATCGCCCGACAAAGTGAGAATGTTATTGAAACCCCCATCGGCTAGCTTCCAAGCTTGGCCCATCAACCCGTTGCGGTTGAAGTCTTTGCAGGACAGGTGGATGATGACTTCTTGGCCGCTTTCTTTGAGCGGAGTTCCCAGCGCGTCCGCGGTAATCATGGGATTGCCGCCGGGGTTGTCGGTAATCGAGAGGGCGTCAAAGCGCGGGTCGGCGGCTAGGGCCTGGGCCATCTCTAGCACCCGCTTGCCGCCGCGGTCGGCTAGGGTGCCCCGGGACGTGACCAGCTCGACGCAGGTGATAAAGCGGTCGGTCTCTTCTAGCAGATGGCGCAGGGTGGCAGTTTGCTGCATGGCCTGATCAGACGGAGGCCGCGGTCAGTTTGCGGGGCATGGGTTTGAATTGGCAGCCCTCGACGAAGAGCTCAAAAAAGTCGGGGGTCGTCTCCAGTTCGACGTGCTCAATGCGCTTGGCCAGCGCTTCGATGTGGGCGCGTTTGCGGGCGGAGAGAAGCACTTCGCGCGCACCTTGAGCGGCGGCATTGCCCACCTTGGCGATGCGCGCTGTGGGCACCGGGGCCAAAAAGCCGATGTCGATGGCGGCTTGGACATCAACGTAATTGGCAAAGCCGCCGGCGAGGTAGAGCTGTTGCACGTCGCCGGGATTCAGGCCCAAGGTCCGCAAGACGATGTACTGACCGCAGAAATTGGCGGCTTTGGCTTGGGCGAGGTTTGAAGCGTCGAGGCGCGAGAAGGTGATGCCGCGCTCGGGGACTAGCTCAAACTGGCGCTTTTTGTCGGCGAAGACGCCTTTGGGAGTCATTAAGTCGTGGCGGCTCAACTCGGCGAGGAGGTCGATTAGCCCGGAGCCGCACAGTCCCGCCGGCGCGGTGTCGCCGATGGTCTCCCACTGCCAGTGCGCGCCGTCCCAGCGGATGGATTCAATGGCTCCATCGCAGCCGGGCATCCCATAGGTGATGCCTCCGCCTTCAAAGGCCGGGCCGGCCGGGCAAGAGGCCGCGACGAGACGGCCTTGGTGGGCGACGACGACTTCGGTGTTGGTGCCCACATCGACCAGCATCGCGCTCTCGCTGGCAAGGTCCATATCGACGGCGACTAAGTCGGCGGCCACATCCGCGCCGACGTGGCTGGCAATCAGCGGCAGCGAGTACGCGCGCGCTTTGGGATTGGCCTTCAGGCCGAGGCGGCGGGTCTTTTCAACTAGGCTGGTCGCGGTTCGTTCGCCGCTTAGGTATTCGTGCTCAATGCGCGATTTGTAGGGCTTTTGGCCGATGCTCTGCACGTCGAGGCGGAAGAGGATGTCGCGCATCGTCGAGTTGCCAGCGACCGCGATCTCGTAAATTTCCTGCCGCACAAAGCCGCCGCGCCGGCAGAGGTCTGCGATCTCGTGGTTGAGCGCCTTGACCAGGGCTTGACGCAGCTCGCCGGGGTGTTGCCCGTCGTAGGAAATGCGGTGCATGATGTCGCTGCCGCCAAAGCGCTGCGGGTTTTCAAATGCGCTCAAATGCACGCTCTGGCCCGTCTCCAGATCGACTAAGTCGAGGACAATAGTCGTGGTGCCCAAGTCGATGGCTAGGCCGTAGAGGTGGCCGCGGTATTGATCGATTTCCTCGTCGCCGTAGTAGATGGCTTGCCCGCGCCGCTGGACTACTGGGTCGATCTCAGCGGGGCGATCTACGGTTTGGGTCAGTATGCGGGGCGTGCGGAAAAGCGGTGCAAACTCGATATCGACATCGGCGTCTTCGACTTTGGCTTGGCAGGCGAGCCGGAACTCACCGCCGAGGAAGTCCTCGGCCGGTGTGGGCGCGTTGAGGGCTTGCGCGCCGCTCGTGACTTCGACGATGCACTCGTGGCAGTGGCCAGTGCGCCCACAGGAAGTGGGCACGCGGGCGCCGAGTTGATCCGCGTAGTCGAAGAGAGTGCCGTCGGCAGACAGCGGGTAGGAGGTGCCGTCGCAGCGGATTTGCCCGCGGCCGGGTGTGGCCGGGCGTTGGTCCGTCTCCCAGGCCGAGCGGTAGTCGAGTTGGTCGTCGCTGCCGCACTGGAACAGCCCGCCCGGCTCTTTTGGCTTGCGCTGGTTGCGGCAGCCGAAGTGAGCGGTGCATTGGTCGAAGCGGTTCTTGTACGGGCAGCGGAAGGTCGCCTGCACGTCGGCATGGGTGGCAATGCCCGCGAGAATGCCCGACAGGCGGTCGAGGCTCTTTTGGTACTCTTGGGGGTCGATTTGGGTCATTGGAGTTTAGGCGCTACTCGTCCTCAATTTCGTTCAGCAAGTCCTTGGCCAAGGACACGCAGGCGAGGGCGTCCTTGCCGTAGCCGTCGGCACCCATGTCGTCGGCAAATTCTTGGGTTACGGGCGCGCCGCCGACCATGATTTTGACGTCGTCGCGCAAGTCGGCGTCGATGAAGGCCTCGATGGTCTTGCCCATGTTGGGCATGGTGGTGGTCAACAGGGCCGACATGCCCAAGAGCGGAGCTTCGTGCTCTTCGACGGCATCGATGAAATCGTCTTCGGAGGTATCTACGCCGAGGTCGTGGACGACGAAACCGGCCCCGCGCAGCATCATAATGCACAAGTTTTTGCCGATGTCGTGGAGATCGCCCTTGACCGTGCCCATGATCACAATGCCGATGGGTTCGACGCCCGAGGCCGAGAGAATGGGCTCGATGTGGGTCATGCCGGCCTTCATGGCGCGGGCGCAGGCGAGCACTTCGGGGACGAAGATGAAGTTTTCGCGGAATTTGATGCCGACGATGGCCATGCCGGCGATCAGTCCGTCGTCCATGACTTCGAGGGCCTCCACGCCGCCGGCAATGGCTTGGCCGGTCAGTTCATCGACCGTTAGGTGGTCGCCGTCGATGAGGGCCGCGGCGATGTTCTGCATCTGCTCGCTGGCTTGGGCGAAGATGCCGATGATGCGCTCGCGCTCTTCGTCGCGCTCGATGAATTCTTCGATCTCATCGCGGATAAATTCGTTGGCGATATCGGTAATGTCTGCCATAGGATCTCTTCTTTTAGTTGCGCGCTTGGTCGCGGTGCCACTCTTGTACCGTGCGGGGAATGGCCTTGAGGTTTTCGATGGAAGTCTGCAAGGGGATGGCGCACTCTGGGCCGATGAGCTGGACGCCGGCTTCGAGGTTGCGCAGGACTTCGGCACCGACGACTTCTGGCCCTTTAGAAAAAAGGGTTTCGGGGTTGTTGATGTTGCCTACTAATGAGATGCGGTCGCGCACGATTTGGGTGGATTCTTCGGGCGTGTTCTTGGAATCGAAGTGGAAGGCCGCCATGCCGGTTTGGGCGATGTACTCCATGCGGTCAACCGTGCGGCCGCAGATGTGGAGGATGATGGGCACCGAAAGCCGCTCGGCAAACTCGATGTGCAGGTCGCGCAGGTAGCGCTCGTAGTACTCGCCGCTGACGAGGTCGCCAGTGGCGTGGTCGGGCAGGGTCAAGGCATCGGCACCGGCCTCGATCTGCGCTTGCCCGAACTCAATGGTGATCTCCTTCATGCGGTCGAGGCAGAGCTTGGTCTTGCCGGGATCGTCGAGCGACAGCAGCAGAAAAGGCTCGACCCCAAAGCAGTGGTAGCCCAGCGACCAAGGCCCCATGGTCTTGCCGACGATGGCAACTTCGTCGCCGTATTCCCTGCGCAGAATCTTGATCGCCTCAGTGACGCAGGCCGTGTCGGGATGGGTGCAGAGGTCGGCGGGGATTTTGATGTCGTCTGGCTCGTGCCAGATTGGCTCGCTCATGCGGACGGTCGGCCAGTTGTCCTTTTGCTCCCACTGGATTTTGCACCCGAGGGCCGAGGACTCTTGGATGATGGTGAAGACCGGCATGATGGTGTCAAAGCCCAACTCGGTGTAGCCAGTGGCGGCTAGCCGCGCCATGAGCTCGGGCTCGCGATTGGCCGCGGGGAAGGGGGCATCGACGAGGTCCATCAATTCGACGGTGGCCACCGAGGTCGGGTTGCAGAGCGGGGTGCGGTCCACGGGCTGGCGGGCGAGGGCGGCGAGGACGCGCTCGCGGCTGGTCATCGAAGAGGTCATGGTAGACTCCTTTATTCCTGGGAGCTAGGGGCTGAGAGCACGCCGCGGCTGGCCATGGATTCGGCCTCGCGCATGGCGGCGCGCACGTTGGGGGCGCGGACGAGCAACAGGCCGATTAGAGCATCGTGGGAGTGGCCGCAGCCGAAGCGAGCTTGGTTGGGTTGGTCGGCGACTTCTTCCATCTCACCGAGGCGGATCAGGCCGCGGGCGATGGTGGCGACGCGGCGTTCCACGCCTCGGACCTGTTCGGTGGCGCGGGCTTCGTACAGGCCTTGTCCGAGGCTAGCGACGGCGATAGTGGCGTTGGCCTTTTTGTCGAAGATGTGCAGTGGCCGCGGCTCTATGGGTTGCCCCGGCGGCAGCTTGCAAGCCTCTAGGAAGAGCCGCTTGACTGCGAGCAGATGGGCGTGGCCGCAGGAAAAGCTGAGCAGGCCATCGCTGGTTTGTTCCATGCCTCCGAGTACCTGCATGGCGCGGGCGACTCCGGCGATGCGCTCGGCCGCCCCGGGGAGACGGCTGTAGGTGTGGACTTGGTAGCAGGGAGAGTCAGAGTCGTCCGGGGAGTAGAGCGCAATGGAAATGTCGTCGAAGTGGGGATCCATGGAGACCAATTCGACGCGCGAGCCAAGGTCTAAAGTTTGTGCCATCTGCATTTCCTCTTGACAGCAAAGCGCTAAGTTGATTTGTTAGACAAAATAGCTAATGGTCAGACCATCGGCAAATCTTTTTTCGCTATCCGCTATTGAATACCTTGGCTCACTCTACTAAGAAAGCCGCAGCCGCGGCCATGCGCCCGGTGCAGCGCACATCTGTAAGCGACGAGATTATCGCGCAGATAACCGATTTAATCGAGCGCAACGTCCTCAAGCCCGGCGACAGGCTGCCGCCGGAGCGGGAGTTGTGCAAGCGCTTTCAGGTTGGGCGCTCCTCGCTGCGCGAAGCTCTGCGCTCGTTGTCCATGATGGGCTTGCTCGACGGTCGCGTGGGCGAGGGCACCTTTGTCTGCGACAAGGGCCAATACGTGGAGCGGGCGTTGCAATGGGGGTTTTTGCTCGACGGCAAGAAGCTCCAAGACCTGAGCGAGACGCGGATGATGCTCGAGTCGCAAAACGCCTATTTGGCGGCTGAGCGGGCCACCGCCGAGGATTTGGCGGCCATTGCCGATGCGCTGGCCGGCATGGCCAGGGGGCTGGCCGACGCGGGGCGCTTTCTCGCCAGCGATTTGCAGTTCCACCTACTTATCGCCCGGGCCACGCACAATTCCATTCTCTACAGCTTGCTTGAAACGACTCGTAACTATCTGCAAGAATGGATCAAAGAAAGCTTGGCGGAGCCGTCGCTGGCTGGCCCTCGGGCCGAACTCTCGCTAGCGGAACACCGCCAGATCTTGGAGGCACTGCAGCGGCGGGATGCAGAGGCCGCGCGGCAAGCGATGGCGGCGCACATCCGCTCCAGCAGCGGGGATTTGCAGCGGATTAGCCGTCGATCAGGGTCCGGTTGACGAATTCAGTGACTTCCTCGATTCGCCCCAATCCCGTTAAAATCAGGCTCTGGGCAATGCGCCGCGAGAGCCCGACGATGCGTTCGTCGTCGAGTGCGGCGGGCTGGCGGCCGTCGGTCGCGCTCAACAGCAGGCAGCCGAGGTCGCGCACGGCTTGGTGTTTGACTTCCTCGGCTTTCTTGTAGCTCGCGCTCTGAAAATAGCTATTCCAGAATACATTGACGGCTTCTAAATAAGCGGCTTTTTGGGCGGTATTTTGCATGGCCTTGATGCACATATCGGCCGTGTAGAAGGCGAGGTCAAAAGTGGGGTAGCCGTAGTGGGCGGTGGCAAAATCGACCCAGTAGGGGTGGCCGTCGACGACCCATACATTGCGGGGCCGCAGGTCGCCCAAGACGAGGCAAATCCCCTCGTTGAGCAGGAGATTGGTGTGGACGGCAATGGCCTTTTTGAGGTCGGGATAGGCGTTGGCGATGTAGTTGTAGTGCGGGTCAATGCGCAGTTGCTCAAAAGCCTTAGTGGATGCAAACTCATCGGCGACCTCAGACGAGCCGGCGGTCTCGTTGTGGACAGTGGCCAGCAACTCGCCGCACTGGACGGCGATTTGCAGATCGATGCGGCCGTTGACCAAGTCGCCCTCCCACGATAGGGCGTTGTGCGGTGGTGGGGTCGTCACGAGAATGAAGTCCGTGCGGTCTTCGAGCAAGACTTCCGGCAAGATCTCGGGAGCGAGGAGATGCCCCAAGCGTTCGATACAGCTTTTCTCGGCGAAGATGCGCCGCCGATCGATCCACCAGCGCTCCTTGATTTGGACGCGCGAGTGCGCCTGCTTGACGATCCAAGTCTGGTTGGACGACGCCACGTAGTACACCCGATTTTTCATCCCGTCGCTCAAGGTCTGGACGCGGATCGGACCTCCGTTGGCGAGCAGTTTCTTGCGTTTCAGATATTTGGGTATGGCCTTTTTATCTAGGTTCATCGGCTTCTCTCAAGAGGTAGTGGCGGTGGTGGCCCGCACCTGTTCGACTTGGCTGGCGGCGTGGTACGAGCTGCGCACTAGCGGGCCGGACTCGACGTGGCGAAAGCCCAAGCCGAGGGCGAAGCTCTGCCACTGTGCAAACTCGTCCGGGTGGACGAACCGCTCTACGGGCACGTGATGGGCGGATGGGCTTAGGTATTGGCCCAAGGTCAGAATGGCGCAGCCGACATCCGCTAGGTCGTGGATGCTCTGGGCTATTTCTCTTTTGGTCTCGCCCGCCCCCAGCATCATGCCGGACTTGGTGGGTGCCGGACTCATCTTGCGGGCCCGGTCGAGGAGTTCCAGCGAGCGGCCGTACTGGGCTTGTGGGCGCATGGTGGGGTAGAGGCGAGGCGGAGTCTCAATGTTGTGGTTGAGGATGTCCGGGCCGGCTTCGAGGACGGTCGTTAGGGCCTGCCAGTCGCCCTTGAAGTCCGGAATCAGGACTTCGACACTCGTCTCGGGGCAAAGGCGATGTACTGCCGAGATCGTCCGGGCGAAGATGCGCGCCCCGCCGTCTGGCAGTTCGTCGCGATTGACTGAGGTAATCACCGCGTGGTCCAGCCCGAGGTGAGCAATGGCGGCGGCGACGCGTTCAGGCTCGCCCTCGTCGAGCCTTTGGGGGCGTCCCGTCTTGATCGCGCAAAACCCGCAGCTGCGGGTGCAGACATCGCCCAGAATCATAAAGGTCGCCGTGCGCTGGCTCCAGCACTCGCCGATGTTGGGGCACTGGGCACTCTCGCACACCGTGTTAAGCTGTAAGTCAGCGAGCAGGTTTTTTAGGGCGATGTAATTGGGGTGGCCCGGGGCTTTAGCCTTGAGCCAGGGTGGGAGTCGGCGCTTGGAGTCAGATGCCATAAGACAGACGGGGAAAAACTAAAAGAGAATAGAATATAATACGGCTCCGGCATGCTAATATCAAGACTTGGTGGATGCGGCGGCTAAGCACGTGCGCCACAGCCCGTACCACAGGCAGCCGAGGGGAATGAGTTTGGTACTGCGATAGGCGATGGAAACGGCCGGTTCCCATGTGCGCTCAGGGTCAATCGGCCCATAGACCCCAGGCTCGATATCGAAGAGAACGAAGGGAGTCGGCAGGGCGATAAAAGCAAATATCCACAATAACTTAGGAGATCCTGAGTGCGCGTACAAACCCACGAGTACGGGCTGGAGAAAGACGTAGTGGTGTTCCCAAACGTCTTTATAAACGAGAAAAAAGGTACATATCCACAGGGCGAGTAGAGGCAGGGCATCGCGGCCACGCCAGGTGGCCATTAGTGCCGCGATGAGAATAGCGGCCTGCGAGCCGTAAATGACCGCGCGGCCTGCAAAAGGGAGGTCGGCGAGGGTCGTCAGCTCGCCTAGAGGCCGCCCGGCTAGTTGGGCCACGACGCTGACCAGCCCGCCTTGCAGCCCGAGATTGCCCGCGTGGGTGAGGGCACCTTGGACGGGACTGCCATGGATATTGGCGGCGAAAAAAGTTGCCAAGCTATTTGGATGCAGGAGGAAGTAAGGCAGCGAAGTGAGCAAGCCGGCCAGCAGCCCCAAGACGAGGACGCGCCAGGCGCGGAGCCTCAGGAGCGCAGGAGAGAGGATTAAGGCGTTGGGTTTGACCAAGAGGGCACCCGCCCAACAGAAGCCGGTCGCCCATCTCCGGTCGCTGTGGAGGCCGACGATGAGCCAAAAGATCAGCGAGGCCGCCCAGAAACTAACCTGCCCCATGTAGAGTTCGAGAAAATAAGGCGAATACGCCAGCCACATAAACAGGGCCAAGCCCCGGCCTGGCCCTTCGACCCATCGCCAAGTTAGATAGAGGTTGGCCGCGAGAAAAAGTTCGGTGCAACAGAGGTGCAGGAGGTATGCGGTAAGAGGCTGAAAGTGGGCAAAAAAGCTGGCGACCAAGGCAAAGGCCGGCAGATAGCGGAAGCCGAAAGCACCCGACACCGAGTAGATGTCGCGGCCTTCGGCTAGGGCTTGGCCCGCCAAATAGAAGACCCCGAAGTCAAAGCCACGGCGGGTGTGGGAGGCGTCGTTGAAGAAGGGCCGGAGGAGGTCGGTACCGAGCGCGGCGAGGAAAAAGGCGTGAATTAAAAGGCCCGCTGCGAGGTAGGGAACAGGCCCTCTAAAGCGATTCATGCCGCTGAAAAATACAAACTCCTATTGGAGGTCTCCGCTGCCGTCTTCTTGGGCAATGGATTCCTCTTCTAGCACGCCTATTTCTCCCTTGTCGAACCACATCTGGTACTCGCTTGGGTCGGCGATGATGCGGCGCGCCTCCAGTACTTGGGGATCCACAGTTACATTGTACGCTTCGGCCACTTGCTGCCCGAATGCCTTTTCGAGGATGTCGAAGGTGAGCCGCCAAGCGATGAGGTCTTCGTTCTCCTGCCAGTGTTTTTCCTCGATTTTGTCGATTTCGTCAATCAGGTGACTGAGCGGCTTGGCGAGTTGGTTGTACTCCTCGCCTTCGGCGACCTTGTCCAATTCTTCGACTCGGGCTTCGAGTTCGCTGATGTAGTTGAATCCGCGGTTTTCGGCAAAAGCGCGAAAGGCCGCTAAGTCCTCTGGACCAGCGACGAAGTCTGGAGTCAATTCTGGGTATTTGAGCCGGTGCTCGCGGGCGTAGTAGAAGAATTGATTGTTGAGGCTGTAGACGCCGCTGAGCTGGGCGTAGAGGCGGTTGCCGCTACGCCCAGGCACCACGATGTCTGGGGTAATGCCGCCGCCGCCGCGGACGATGCGTTCAAGCCGGAGGGTCTTGAACGCCTTGTCGTACCCGCGGACGAGGGTGGAGTCTTTGCGCATGCGTTTGTCGATGGAGCGGCCCGAAGGCGTGTGCCAAGCGGCCATGGTCAGCTTGAGCTCGGCGCGGTCGTCGATGTGGACGATCTGCTGAACGGATCCCTTGCCCACGGTCGTATCCCCCAGCACCAGCCCGCGGTCCCAGTCTTGGATGGCGCCGGCGACTATCTCGGACGCCGAAGCGGACAGGTAGTTGACCAAGACGATGAGGGGTGTGTCGCGCAGCAGAGCGTCCTCGCTGGTTTCGTATCTAACCGTGTCCTCAAAGGCGCGGCCCGCGGTAAAGACCACGAGGCGATCGCGGGGCAGGAAGCGGTCGGCGACTTGCACGGCTTCTTCGAGATACCCGCCGCCATTGCCTCGCAGGTCGAAGATCAGCCGCTGCATGCCTTGTTCCTCTAACTCGACAATGGCGTTGAACATCTCCCGGCTCGACCCCTTTTGGAAGCTGTAGAGCTTGATATAGCCAGTGTCGTCGGGGAAGAGAGTGGCAAGAGTAACGCTGTTCATCTGCACTTCTTGCCGTTCGATCGTCAGGTCAAAAGGGGTGGGGAGGTCGGCGCGCTTTAGGGTCAGGGTTACGGAGGTGCCAGGCTCGCCACGCATGCTGTCGGCAGCCACGCCAGCCGACATGCTCTTGGTGGAGGTGTTGTTGATTGTAGTGATGAGGTCGCCCGACTTGACACCCGCTAGGGCCGCCGGCGTCTGGTCGTGTAGGAGGTTCCATACGGCAATCGCGCTATCGGGATAGACAACTTGGATGCGAAAGCCTAGTCCTCCGTATTTGCCTTGGGTTTGGATGTTGAAATTGTCGAGGTTACGCTTTTCCAAAAACACTGAGTAGGGATCGAGAATTTCCATCATCCCGGCAATTCCAAAGCGGATTAGCGTGTCCGCAGCAACAGGATAAAAAGCATTCTCGTCGATGGCTTGGGCCATCTGCATGAGGGTGTAGAAGCGGTGATCTAGCTGCCTAGCGTCGTCCGCGTCGTCGAGCTGGGTTCGGGCGTTGAAGGTGTACTCCGAGGCTGGATCCAAGGCATGAAATATTCCGCGCGCAGCCGCCTGCATGAGGGAATCGGGATGCACTTCTTCAAAGTAGTAGTGGTGAATGCGGTGGGCTGTCTTCCACAACAGGGCTTTGTATTCATCTTCAATGGAACGCTCGGCCTGCAGGTCGGAGATAAACGCGACGAGGGCGAGCAGTAGCGAAATTCGCAAAGTGGACAAGTGATACTCCTCGATCAGTTGGGCGTACAGAGTTGCTGTTAAAGACATACTATGGACGGGCCGGTATCGAGTCAAGCAGTACGCCGCCTGTACGCGAAGGCCAAACCGCGGAGTACGAGGTCTGGATCGCAAGTGTGGACCGCGCGGATATGCGGCTGGAGCAGGGGGCTATCGCCGCCGGTGAGAAAGACCGCGACAGGACTATCTAAGGCCGCAGCCATGTGCGCGCAGAGACCCTCGACGAGCGCGGCCGATCCGTGCAGCGCACCCGACCGCAGACCGTCCGTAGTGTTCTTGCCCAGCAGGGGTGTTGTGGATGCTAACTCGACTTGAGGCAAAAGGTTGGTGCCCGCGCTGAGGGCCTCTAACCCGAGGCGCAGCCCCGGGGCAATCGCGCCGCCGCGGAAGGTGCCCGTGCTGTCGATGGCATCGACCGTTAGCGCGGTACCGGCATCGACGACTACGGCTGCCCGGCCGGTTGGGGTTGCGCGATGAGCGGCCGCAGCCCCGGCGAGGCGATCAACGCCAATCTGAGCGGGGTCATCGTAGTCGATGCACAGGCCCCAATCCCACGCGCTACTCGCTTGGAGAACGGGGCCGGAAGAAAAGTCGCGGCAAACCTCTGAGTACGCAGCCCCCAATTCCGCGACGACTGACCCTATGACTGCGCCAACCGGGGGCGCGTCAAGCGATGCGAGCAGGCGTTGTAGGCCGGCATCGGCCGGAGGGGCTGTGGGGTATTTGTGGTGGAAGACGGGGTCTTCACCGGCCAAAAGGCCAATATCGATGCAGGTGTTGCCAATGTCGATGGCCAATAGCATGGAGGAATTTGGCGATTGACTTTCCGCCGTGGCGTCCATAATTTACCTAGGCTTAACTCAAACAATATCCAATAGATAGAATCTAACGAATGCCTCAAAATTTGCTATCAAGCTAGCAGACAGAGGAATATAGTTATGAATCTATTAGGCAAGCGCTGTACTTTTATTGTCATTTCCCCGCGCGACGGTCAGGTGCGCGAGTACGGTTTTTTCCCTCGCATCCTATGGCTGCTTCTGCTGGGGGGCTTTGGTTTTGTGGGGTCGCTTGGTTACTACATCTACGCCCAGGATTTTTATCAGCCGGGCGGTCAGAAGGCTCTGCTGGCCTTGCAGGACGAGAACAAAACTCTCCTACACAGCTTAGAGCAAACCCGCGAGGAAGTGCAGCAGCTCGGGGTGGCTATGGATCAGCTCAAGGCCACTGAAGACAGATTGCGCGCCCACCACGAGATGGAGCCACTCAAGATGGAGCCGCTCGCTGCGGATCAAGAGCCGGGCGGCGTCGGGGGAGTGGAGGATTTGTCCCAGAAGTTCACGTCCTTGCCGCTGCAAAAGCAGTTGATGATGCGAGAGATGAGCGTGCGCATCGACTATCTGAAGCGGATGGCCAACCTCCAAGAAAAGAGCTTTGAGGAAATCGAGCGCAGATTCCAAGAGACTAGTGTCCAATACTTGCCCACGATTTCACCGGTTCCCGAGCAGATGACTTGGCGGTCGTCGTCCTTTGGCTGGCGCATCGATCCCTTCACCGGGCGTCGGGCCTTCCACAGCGGCGTCGATTTTGCCGGTCGCACAGGCACGCCTATCTACGCGACGGCTGATGGCTTTGTAAGCTACGCCGCGAGGGATAAATATCTCGGCAAGACGGTTGTTCTTGATCATCGGAAAAAGGAACTCGACGAGCAGGGTCAGCCCTATGCGCGCCAAGGCGGCTATCAGACCGAATATGGCCACTTGGACAAAATCTTGGTCGAGCAGGGGCAGGAGGTAAAGCGCGGAGAGAAGATCGGGACGATGGGCAACACGGGCCGCTCAACCGGTCCGCATTTGCACTATGCGGTGCGCTTGCGGGACCGCGAGTTGAGCAAGCACCGGGGATACAAGAATCCAGAAGATTTCATCTTCGATTTCGACAGGAGCGAGGACGATAGGTGGGCCGCAGGCGAGTGAGTAGAATCCCACCAAGTATATCGAGACCGGTCCAGCAAGCGCGGGCCGGTTTCTTTGTTTTAGGAGCACAACTGCATGAGTACACCTATTGAAGGCAAGGTCGCCGCCATTATCGACGATACAACCTTGGTGCTCAACGTCGGTAGCGCGCAGGGCGTCCAGGAGGGCATGGCCTTTGCCATTTTCGCCTCGCACGGGGAGATTGAGGACCCGGACAGTGGGCAGTCGCTGGGCCGCTGGGAAGCGGTCAAGGCGCGGGTGGTCGTCACGCATGTGCAGGAGCGCCTGTGTACAGTGCGCGCTCCGGTGGTAGGCGAGGCACCGGTGGTAGGCGACACCCGGCCGTTAAGTGCGATGATGGTCGAGCACTCGGTGGCCCGCGCCCCGGGCCAAGAGCAGTGGCAGCGGCTGGAGGTGCGGGGGACCGATGTCCGGGGACGACCCCAGAACCAGCCTATTGCCGTGGGTGACGGAGCGCGGTCGCTGACGGCGACTGAGGACGATGCGGGCAAGTCGGCGGCTGAGGACGATGAGAGTAAGCCTACGGCTGAGGACGATGAGAGTAAGCCTACGGCCGCGGACGATGCGAGCAAGCCTGCAACAGAGGACGATGCGGGCAAGTCAAACGATTAGAGCCGCGCTAGCCGCGCTCTGTATCGGAGGATGCGCTTACTACTCGACCTCCGGCGGCCTGCTGGGCGGCATCCGCAGCATTGGCATACCCGTGGCCGACAACCAGACCGCGGAATTTGCCGTGGCCGAGCGCCTAACTGAACTCGCTATTGATGCCTACGCCGAGGATGGCCAGTTGCGGGTCGTTGACGAAGAAAGCGCCGATGCCCTCTTGCAGCTCAACGTGATCTCGGTTGAGGACCGCCCCCATATCTATACGACGGCCGAGCAGACCGAACAGTACCGGTTTGTGGTCTTGGTGGCAGCCGAGTTGATAAGGGTGGAGGATGGGGAGGTGTTGTTGTCGTTAGCCGAGCTAGAAGGATGGGGGACCTATGACGCAGCGTCGTCCGAGGAAGAGGGGCGAGATCCAGCGGTAGAGGGGGCGCTGGACATGGTGCTAGAGGAATTGGTGGATCGGACGACGGCGGGGTGGTAGCCAGTCCACGGCGAAATCAATCAGCATCCGTTTTCCTTCCCACGACAAAGATCACTACGACAACGAGGCATAGCCCCACGGCTAGGCCGGTGGTCGGCGACCACAGCAGGGTGCTGCCCAAGTAGCCGCATAGCCCGGCGATCGTCATCGTCGTCAGGGCGTAGGGTATCTGGGTGCGAACGTGGGCTAGGTGGTCGCAGGCGGCGGCAATGCTAGAGAGGACGGTGGTGTCGCTGATGGGGGAGCAATGGTCGCCGAAGATCGCGCCGTCCAATACCGCGGCGGCGACGAGGACCGTCAGCGCCAGACCGCCTAGGTCGTAGGCTACTGGCACCATGGTCGGCAAGAGCACGGCCATGGTCGTCCACGAGGTGCCGATGGAGAAGGCGACCACCGCGGCGAGTAGGAAGACGAGGAGGGGAAGGAAGTGCGGATCGAGGAAGCCGGAGAGCGCACCGACGATATAGGCCGAAGTCTCAACGGCCTCGCAGGTTTCCTTAATCGCCCAGGCCAAGATCAAGATCACCAGCGCATAGGAAAAGCCCGTAATGCCGCTCGCCCAAGTCTTGCAGACTTCCACTAGGCCGAGCGGGCGTCTAGGGCTTGCCTCCTCGCGGCGGGTTAGGGCCAAGACCGCTGCCAGTACCGAGCCAGCTAAAGCGGATAGGAACATCACTTTGGCTCCGTCGGCGTGGGAGAAAACCTGAGTCCAGTAGAGCCGGGCGAAAAAGCCGTGTTCGGCGCGGGCGGCCACCACGGCCGGTGCTTGGCTGGCGTCTAGGTGCATTCCGCCGAGAACGCCAGCGACGACGAGGAGGACGGGGCCTGCGGCCACGGCCCAATGAGCGCGGAGGCTGGGGTGCTCGGGGAGTTGGGAGGCGTCTCCGGTCATCGGGCGGTGGCCCGGTGCGAGGACTTGGCCCGTTCGCCGGGCGCGGCGCTCGGCTTTGAGCATGGGGCCAAAATCGCGGCCAGCTATGGTAGAGAACAGCACGAAAGTCAGCGTTAGCAGGCAATAGAAGCGGGCCGGCAGGGCGCGGAAGAACAGTTCGTAACCGGAGATACCCGCGCCGACTTGCTCCATGGCGCTGTCGAACAGGCCCACCTCAAAGCCGATCCAGGTGCTGACGACGGCGATGCCAGCTACGGGGGCAGCGGTGGAATCGACGAGAAAGGCCAGCTTTTCGCGCGAGATGCGGAAGCGATCGGCGATGGGGCGCATGGTGGTACCGACGACGAGTGTGTTGGCGTAATCGTCGAAGAAGACCGCCAGCCCCAGTAGCGCGGTGGCCAGCCGAGCCGAGCGCACACCAGCGGCTCGGGCGACTAACAGGTCGGCAATGCCTCGGGTGCCGCCGGCCAGCGAGATGACGCGCACCATGCCAATGAGCGAGGCGGTGAAGCCGAGGATGAAGAGTTGAAAGGAGTCGCGCAGCGGGACCCAAACAAAATCTAGGAGGGCACGCTCTAAACCGCGGAACGGGATCGCGTAGAGTGGAACATCTGACGGCAGGGAGATGAACGCACCGCCGACGATTGCCAACCCTAGTCCCAAGATCAGGCGGCCGGTGGCGACGGCGATGAGGATGGCTGCGGCGGGCGGAAAAAGGCTCAGTCCGCTCGTTGAGCCTTGATCGGGCAAGAGCAGCGCACCGAGCAGAGCCGCGCCTAGCGCTAGCACTAGGCGGAGAAAGGGAAAGGCGGAGCGCACCTCAGGCGTCTTGCGGCGGGGATTCGACCTCGCTGGTAGGGACGGTGGACATTTCCAGCTTAAAGGCCAGCAGATACATCATAAAACAGCCGATGATCCACCAGGCGATCTGCCATATCCACAGCGAGGGAATCCCCAAGGGCCATTGGGTGGGGTCGGTCTGATTGCCAAGGACGGCAAAGGGGCCGATAGCACAGAGGAACCAGACTATCGTCAAAATCCAGACCGGCGTTTTCCATTTCTTTTTGGCCTCGGGCAGAGCCGTATGCTCTTTGAGAAAGTGGTGGTAGCGATCGCGGTGGGCCAGATGGTTGGCTTCCTTGGGCTGAGTGAAAAAACTGACGACGATGACAGTGCCCATGTTAAAGAGGATACCCCAACCAGCGCTATGGAGTGTGAGCGGATAGCGGCCAATGCCGATGAGTCCGCCTAGCTCGGTTATGTAGGTGAAGGTAACGGCGATGAGTCCGGCGATGAGTCCGGCGACGATGGCCTTGGGAGTGAAGAAGCGGATGTAGCAGATGCCCAAAAGCGCTGGCCACATTTGGAATCCATACGAAACGGCCAGCCCTCCGAGTAAGACGAGCAGGTCGCCGGAGGCTAAGCCGACTAGCAGGGCTAGGCTGACGACGACCGCCACAGTCAAGCGGCCGACAAAGACTTGGGCCGAATGCGATGCCTCTTTGTTGAAGAAATGGCGGTAGAGGTCGCGGGTGATAATGCCGCTGGCCGTGGACATATAGGCGGCCCCGGTCGATTGCATTGCGGCTAGCGCGCAAACGGCCAAAAGCCCCAAGAGAAAGGGAAAGCTGCCGGCTAAGGTGTCGATTAGGTAGGGAACCAAGTGGTCGGATGCGGGCAGGCCGAGGGGTTTAGTCCCTGGGATCAGTTCCATATCGAGCAGCCGGACGCCCAGCCCTTGGAAGGCGGTAAAAAAGAACAAGATGCCGCCGATGACCAGCGAAGAGGCGAAAACCTGTTGCCAGGGAAAAGGCCGAGGGTCGCGGTTGGCAAAAGCCCACATTGAAAAGGCCGGAGCCGACTGGATGCCCATCAAGGCGAACATATAGGTCAGGATCATCAGGCCGGTCCAAGGACCGCCTTGGGCGTCGAAAAACAGGGTGCCGACTCGTTCAAAAAAGGAGTCTGACTCCGGCCGGGTCGGAATGGCGACCATATCGGGTTTTTGCTGGGCGAGGGCGGCCAATCCCCCCTTGAAGGCCGTCCAGCCGCCGACCAAGTCGAGGGCAATAAAGCCGAGGACGACGATGCCGAAAGCCAAAAGGATGCACTGGGCGCAGTCCACGTAGGCGACCGAGCGCAACCCGCCGGATGCTACGTAGATAAAGACGATGACCGAGAGCACAATGGCCCCTCCTTCGACAGAGCCGATGAAGCTGCCCTCCAGCGGCGTGCCGGTCGTCAGACGGTTGAACAGCAAGCCCGATGCTTTGAGTTGGATTCCGAGATAGGGTACGCTGAAGACGAGCGCGACGATGACGGTGAGGAAGCGCATCGCATCCGTGCGGTAGTAGTCGCTGAACATCTCGCCCGGCGTGATATAGCCAAAGCGCTGGCCCAAAAGCCACTGGCGCTTGAGGAACAACACCCCGGTAAAAGGGATGGTGATGGCGTAGAAGGAGGCAAAGGCGTAGGGCAGGCCGACGTTGTAGATGGTGCCGGGGTGGCCGACAAAGGTCCAGCCGCTAAAGGAGGTAGCGGTGGCGGCCAGCACAAAAACCCACAGGCCGATGCCGCGACCGGCGATAAAGTAATCCGATGCCGTCTTAGCCCGGCGAGCTCCTTTAACGCCCCAGAAGATGCAGTACGACCAATAGCCGACGGTAAAGAGCAGTAGCCAGACCAGTTTTTCCATGAGTTAGTCGGAAAGTTCCAACCCCAAATCGAAGACCATGTTGGTGATCTTCCACGAGCCGGAGCGGCGGCTCAGCGTCCAGAACACGTAGCGCTCCTTGTCGTGTTTGGCTGGCCCTTTGACGTGCTCGACGGCCACTTTTTCGCGCGTGACGGCCAAGGCTTCGTCGCCGGTAGGGCCTATGGCTGTGTGGAGCACTTTGCGGTCGAGGTCGTACTGCACGTAGGGCAGTCGCTTGTCGAGCCACTTTTCTAGTTCCTCGCTGCCGCTGAAGGCGATTTTGTAGGAGGCTGGTTTGAAAGTGCCCAAGGCGTCATAGCCAGTGAAGTTGGCATCGAAGAAGCCGAGGATGCCGCTTCCGGCTTCCCACGCTTGACTTTCGCGCTGCAACAGCTCGGTGATCTCGCCGTTGGCGGTCGCGCCGGCCGCGGGCAAGAGCGTATCGCCCAAATCTGCGACCATACCCGTGGCCAGCCAGTCGTCCTCTTCCTTGAGGAAGGTCCAGAAGCGGTGGACGACAAGTGGCTTGGCCTCGCTAGTCTGGCGATCGACGACGCGCCCGGAGTCCACGCTGGTGGCAATGGCGTGGGTTGTGCGCACCGCGATAAAGGGAACCGTGCGCGTGACCTCGTAGCGCTGAGCGCTGAGATCCGCCGCTAGCTGGCTGGCGAACGCATCGCGGTTTTCGTGCAGGACCGTCCAAGCGCGAGGGTCGCCATTGTCATGGCCCTCATAGGCGACGAAGTGCGGGTGATACGCCTTGAGGGCCAACTCGGCATCGGCCCGGCGATGCCCGGCGATGTCGTTGGCGAGGGCTTGGCGGATGAGGAGGGTCTCGGGCGTTTCGCCAGCGCGGCTGGGTGCGGCAAATGGCGGCAGGGCCAAGAGAACGAACAACAGGCAGATTGCATTTTGCATGGCGCGAAAAGGGGGGGTTAGGGTCAACTCGATCCGAGCTGACCTAAGGCCCACTCGGCGTAGTAGGAAACGGTAGTGTCGCTGTCATGGCGCAATTTTTCGAGCTGAGCGCGGCTTTGATCGCCGCCGATGTGGCCGAGGGCAATGGCCACATTGGCTCGCACATCAGCGACCTCGTCCATGGTGGCTGCCAGCAGGGCGCTGAGGGCGGATTGTACCCGCGCTTGGCCCAAGACTTGAGCGGCGCCCGCGCGGGCGAGCGGATCCTCATCGCTGAGGGCAGCTATGAGTTGCGATTCGACTGCGCCTGATTGTTGCTGGACATTGGTGAGAAACTTGACGGCATTGGCGCGGAGGATGGAGTCGGTGTTGCGCAGGGCCTCAAAGAGGAATTCAATGCCCCGGCTGCTCTCCATGGTGGCTAGGGCAGCGGCCGTGCTGAAGCGCACCTGATTGCTGGGATCTTCCAGCAGATCAGCTAGGGCGGACGCCGTGCTCTCGTCGCCGATGTAGCCGAGAGCTTGCGCGGCGCGCTGGCGGTGGACCGGCTCTTCGGCCTCTAACTGGGTGATGAGCTGGTCTTTGACCTTGGCTATCACCGAGCGCAGCGCAGCTTGGTGAGGACCGGTGTGGTCGCTCAACTCCACGAGCAGCGGGACGCCGAAGTAGCCGGATTCCTCTAGCCCTTGCAGGGCGGTTTGGGCTAACTCTGGGTCGCCGTTGGCTAGGGCTGCTTCGATTTCACTGGTGCCGAGCTCGTCGTCCATCTTGAGTAGGGCAATAGCCGCATGGATGCGGATGATGGGGTCTTCGTCTTCGAGCTGGACTTTGGCTGCATCCACGCCCGCTTGGACGTAGCCGACTTGGCCCATGGCCCACAGGCAGGCGATGCGCTCGCGATCCGTGTAAGCGGTGGTGATCCGGTCCTTGAGCGCGGCCGTGGCTCCGCGCGGCTTGATGTGGCCTAGGGCTCGGGCGCAGCCGATGCGGAGCTTTTCCTGTTCGTCGCGGAACTCGCGGTAGTTCTCGCCGAGGTACAGGTCGGGGTTAAGGCGGGCAATGAGCTGGCGGGCCGCTGGCCGGCCAATGGCGGCCAATTCGTCGATGGATTGCTGATAGGCGGGCGAATCCACTGGGTTGGCGGCCATCTGTTCTAGGAGCTCGACGACCTGCTCTTCAGTGGTGCTACAGGCGCTGAGGCCCAGTAGAAGCAGACAGGTTAGGCGCTTGGCGATCATGGTTTATGGCGGGTTAGAGGTGGCAGAATGCGGATAAGGTAAGCCGTGAGACACCATAAATCAATTCTTGGATGCTGCGCCCGGCTGCCCTTCCGCCACGACAAATACCTGAGGCGTCGTCCAAGTCACCGTGTGATTGGCCAAACTTTGCTCAAAGAACTTGCGCACCTGCCGCAGTTCACCTTCGTCGAGATGCTGGATCAGATGGTGGGCGTACGTGTGCCGCTTTTCGCCGCCGGGATTGAACCAGTGCGCAAGATGGCGTGGTTCGATGTGCCGCTGCGATTGGACCGCTTCCACCCGCACCTGCACCGCAGCAAAGCCCGCGGTCGCGAACATTTGTTCGAGATCTGCGGCATCCCAGTTGACTCGCGGGTTGTCGGGCGCGGCGTAGATGGCCTCTTCGGCGGCGACGAGGCGCTCGCCTAAGTCGCCTAGTTGCTGTAAGTCGAGTAGCTGGTACAAACGCTGTGACCGACGTGCGAGGGTCTCGACCAAGCTGATGCGGCCTTGTGGGGTGAGGTGGCGATAGAGGGCCGCGATGACTTCGGCCTTGTGCGCTAGCGCGCCGAGGGCATTGCGCCCGACGATGGCGTCAAAGAGGATGTCGGGGTTGTGGTCGGCGATCTGGTCGGCGAGGGTGGTAAGCGGGCCTTGCAGCACTTGGGGTCGCTCGATTTCGGCTAGGTGGGCGGAAGTTTCGTGCAGAGCCACGGCCGCGATCTTGTCGCTGGTGTGCGCCCAGACGCCGCCTTCGGGCACGTGCCGCAGGGCTTCCCAAGTGAGCAGACCCGTGCTGGCCTCCAAGTCGAGGACGAGGTGGTGGCGCGCGAGCACAAGCGGAGCGAAGAGGCGTTGGCGCGTGCGTTCTAGTTGGGCGCTAACGTCGCCGCTGGCGCGTTTGAGCCACTGGTCGCGCGCTTGGTCGGGCGGGGATAGGGACAGCACCTCGGTCGGGATGGATTCTGCTTCGCGCATGGCCGCGAGCTGTAGCTCGCGGCGTTGGCGGACGCGGTCGCCGATGTCTTTTTCTTGGCCTTGGTCCGAGGGCTGGTAGAAGATGCGGCCCTGCAGACCAGCAGGCAGGTACTGCTGGGCAACCCAGTGCTCGCGGTAGGCGTGGGGATAGAGATAGCCGGCGCCGTGGCCAAAGCCCTCGCTGTCGCGGCTGGCGTCTTTGAGGTGATTGGGCACCTCGCCTTCGCGCTCTTTTTCCACGACTGCCAGCGCGTCGAAGAAAGCCATAGTCGAGTTGCTCTTGGGCGCGGTGGCCAAGTACAAGGCGGCGTGGGCCAGTGGAAAGCGCCCCTCGGGCAGGCCGATGCGGTCGAAGGATTCAGCCGCGGCGATGACGACCTGAAGGGCGCGATCGTCGGCGAGGCCAACGTCCTCGCTGGCGAAGATGAGCATGCGGCGGAAGAGGAAGCGCGGGTCTTCGCCGGCGTACACCATCCGCGCCAGCCAATAGAGGGTGGCGTCTGGGTCCGAGCCGCGCATAGACTTGATGAAGGCGCTGATGGCGTCGAAGTGGTAGTCGCCTTCCTTGTCGTAGAGCAGGGCACGACGCTGGATGGACTCCTCGGCTACTGCTAGGTCGACGACGATCCGTCCTTGGGTGTCTGGATCGGTGGTTTCGACTGCCAGTTCCAGGGCGTTGAGCAGGGCGCGGGCGTCTCCGTTAGCTACGTCGATCAGGTGGGCGAGGGCGTCGGGGTGCAGACCGACGCGGAGATGGTCGTAGCCGCGCGAGTCGGTAAGTGCCTGCTGGGCGATGTGCGCAAGGGCTTCGGAACTAAGGCCCTGTAGCTGAAAAACCCGGCTGCGCGAGAGCAGGGGGCGATTGACCGAGAAGTAGGGATTCTCCGTGGTTGCGCCGATGAGGATGATGGTGCCGTTTTCGACCCAAGGCAGGAGTGCGTCTTGCTGGGCTTTGTTGAAGCGGTGGACCTCGTCGATAAAGAGAATGGTTTTGCGGCTGTGCAGCTTGCGCAACTGGCCGGCTTCATCGACGGCTTGGCGGATGTCGGCGACCCCGGCCAAGACAGCGTTGATGGAGATAAAATGGGCGCTGGTGGTGTGGGCAATGACCGCGGCGAGCGTGGTTTTGCCCGTGCCGGGCGGGCCGTAGAAAATCAGCGAGGAGAGCTGGTCGGCCTCAATGGCGCGCCGCAGCAGGCGACCCGGCCCGAGAATGTGGTCTTGGCCGACGTATTCGTCTAAGGTGCGCGGTCGCAGGCGAGCGGCTAGGGGTTGATCCGCCGCTTGGCGATCCCGCAGTCCGGCGTCGAAGAGATCCATGCTTTCACCTCCGGGGAAAGAAGGCGCGGACTAAGAACATAACCACTCAGTTGAACCGCGCGAACCCTTATGCGCGTAGCGGCTAGGCCGACTCTTCTTTATGTTTTCTGAGAAAGCATTTTTACGCTGGAGAGACCGTGTGAAAATTACTCATTTGGAACTACATTCGGTGGCGGCGTCGCACCGCAGCAATTGGATCTTCGTGCAAGTTCACACCGACGCCGGGCTGAGCGGGCTGGGCGAAGCGAGCCAGAGCGGCAACGACGGCTTGGTCGCGGCCGCGCTGGAGCAACTGGGACCGCGGTTGGTAGGTGTGGACCCGACCCAAGTAGAGGTGTTGTGGGAGCAGATGGCGCGGGGATCGGCGATTTTCTCGGGAGACACCGGCCGCGTCGGGGCCACGGCGCGGAGCGCGATCGACCAAGCGCTGTGGGACTTGGCTGGCAAGGCGCTCGGAGTACCGGCTTGGCGCCTGTTGGGCGGCAAGCGGCGCGACTCCGTGCGATTGTACGCCAATCTCAATCGCGGCACCCGCGACCGCAGCACACAGGGGTTTGCCGATGCAGCGCGCCGAGCGGTTGATGCTGGTTTTAGCGCCGTCAAAAGTACGCCCTTTGACGAGGTGCATTGGCGGCGGATGGATCGCGGCGGGGTCGAGCGCGACGCGGATAAAGGGATCGCGCGGCTGGTGGCGACGCGGGAGGCCATTGGCGACGAAATCGAACTGCTGGTGGATTGCCATCAGCGCTTTGACTTGGCCTTGGCTTTTAAGGTGGCCGAAAAAGTGCGTCCGCTCGATCTTTACTGGTTTGAGGAGCCGGTGCCGCGCGACCAAGTCGATGCGCTGCGCCAGTTGCGGCTGCACTCGGGCCATACCATTGCCGGTGGAGAGTCGCTCGTCGGTCGCGAGGGGTTTTGGCCCTACATCGCCCAAGGAGCAGTGGATGTGCTAATGCCGGATGTCAAACACGCCGGCGGCATTACTGAATGCCGGCGCATTGCCGCGCTGGCCGAGATAGCGCAGATGCCGATTGCGCCCCACAGCCCGGCTGGTCCGGTATCGACGATGGCCGGGGTACACTTGGCGGCGACGGTTGCCAACTTCACGGTGCTCGAATACGCGTTTGGCGAGGTGGATTGGCGCGGCGAGTTGGTGCGTCCGGCAGAAACCATAATAGATGGCCACATTCGAGTGCCGGACGCGCCCGGCTTGGGGATTGAACTCGACGAAGCGGTGCTTATGGCGCACCAGGTGCAATAAATGTTCTGTCAGCTCGACGAAGCGATCGCGGATTTTCGCGCGGGGAAGTTTTTGGTCTTAGTCGATGCGCAGGAACGCGAAGACGAGGGCGACCTAATCTTAGCGGCTGAGCGCGTTTCTACCGCCAAGATAAATCGGATGCTGCAAGAGGCGCGCGGTCTGCTGCACTTGGCCACGACCGAGGTTCATCTAGCACGGCTCGGCGTGGGGTTGATTGAGCCGCACAATGCCGATTGGACGACCCCGCGCTTCGGCCTGCCCTTTGACGCGCGCGAGGGGATTGAAACCGGTGTCTCGGCTGCCGATCGCGCCACGTCCATTCAGTGCGCCCTCGACCCAGACACCGGCCCGGCGGACATTGTCATTCCCGGGCACGTATTTCCATTGGCAGCTCGCCCAGAGGGTTTGCTCAGCCGCCAGGGGCACACCGAAGGCGCAGTAGAGCTAGCTCGCCAAGCCGGTCTTTTTCCGGCGGCTGTCATGTCCGAGGTGATGACCGCGGATGGCACCATGGCCAAGGGCCAGCAACTCGTGGATTTTGCCGCTAGCTTCGGCTGTCGCTTGATCGACGTGGAGCAACTCCACCAAGCCGTGCTGGGCGGGTGATGTAGGGGCACCGGTGCTAGGGGCTAGGCGTTGTACCTGTAACGAATCCATTCACCTCAACGTTCCCTTATCTCTCCCTTGAGGCTCCTATGTACAATCTCATCTTTCTTCTCACCGTAGTCCTCTGCGGGCGGCTCTATGCCGACGATCACCCGGTGAAGGCCAATTTTTTTGCCGATGTAGATGCCGTAGCGCCCGGCCAGTCTTTCCGGTTGGGGATCGAGCTGACGATGGAGGAGAAATGGCACACCTACTGGCTTTTTAGCGGCGATGCCGGCCTGCCCATCGAAGTCGAGTGGCAGCTACCTGCCGACGTTGCAACAGGACCGTTGCAATGGCCCTTGCCCAACAAATTCGAGGAACAGGGGGAACTGGTGGTCTATGGGTATGCCGACGAAGTGCTACTCATGGCCGAGGCTACTGCGCCGCAGGCGTTAGCAGCAGGGGATACACTGCACTTTGGGGCTGAGGTCTCTTGGTTGGTATGCCGCGAACTGTGCATCCCCGGAGGGGCATCGTTGACGTTGGCACTGCCAGTGGCCGCCGTCGGCAAGCCGAGCGTCCAGCAGGCACAATTTGACCGCTATGCAGCACAGGTGCCGGGCGCGTTGGACGAGCGCGTTGCGGTAGAACTCGCCGTGCGGGGCGAGGGGGCTGTGGAGGTTGACGTGCGCCTTTCCCACGAGGACAAGGCTTTGGAGCAGGGTGAGCAGACCCCCGACTTTTATCCGCTGGAGGCCGACGGTTTTGCGTTGTCCACCCGGCGTCTAGCTGCCGACCATCTCGTGCTGTCCGTCGAACCCTACGGCGACGCCGAAGTCGATGCGTTGCGCGGAGTGCTCGTCTATAGGCTAGATGGCGAGGTGCAGGCCGGGATGCTGGCGCTGGATTTGCGCGCTGCGCCGCGCCAGGGAGGAGGAATCTTGGAGCGGGATTACCGTGCGGCTAGCGGGGAGGTCGCGCGGTCGCTGTGGGTCTATATCGCCTTTGCGGTGTTGGGTGGGTTGATCCTCAACTTGATGCCCTGCGTGTTACCAGTCATCTCGCTCAAGGTGCTCGGCTTTGTCAATCAAGCCGGCGAGGAGACCAGGCGAGTACAGCAACTAGGGTGGGCGTTTTGCGCTGGTATTGTGGCTACTTTTTTGGTGCTGGCGCTAGCGGTGCTCTTGGTCAAAAGCAGTGGGGAGCAGATCGGTTGGGGTTTTCAGTTCCAGTACCCGGGTTTTGTGGTGGCGATGAGTGCCTTGGTTTTTGCGTTGGCTCTGAGTCTGTTCGGCGTCTATGAAATCCTGCTTCCGGGAACTAGTAACTTGGGGGGTATAGGGGGACGCGAGGGATTGACGGGCTCCTTTCTCAACGGCGTGCTGGCGACGATTCTGGCCACGCCTTGCACTGCGCCCTTTTTGGGGACCGCGCTTGGGTTTGCCTTTGCCCAGCCGGGCCTCGTCGTCGTCGCGGTCTTTTTGGCGATTGGCGTGGGGATGGCGCTGCCGTATGTGGTACTGGCGCTCAAGCCGGTGTGGATCGAGCATTTGCCGAAGCCCGGTTCTTGGATGGTGCGGTTCAAGCAGCTAATGGGCTTTTTGTTGATGGCTACCGTGCTGTGGTTGCTATGGGTTTTAGGCAATCAGGTCGGGGTCGAAGGCGTGGTGTGGACGGGGGCCTTTTTGCTGGGTCTGGGGCTAGCCTGCTGGGTTTGGGGTCAGTGGGGCAGTTTCCAGCATTCCACCCGTTCAAAGAGGGTGGCCCGAGTGGTGGTACTGGTGCTGGTTGTGGGCAGCTATGCGATCTTTGTCCATCCGTTGTTGGCTGCCGAGCAGACCCTAGCCGCGCAGACTACTGAGTCTGGGCTAGACTGGCAGCCGTTTAGTGCCGCGCACGTCGAGGAGTTGGTCGCGGGTGGGCAGATGGTCTTTATAGATTTTACGGCCGAGTGGTGCTGGACGTGCAAAGTCAACGAGCAGGCGGTGTTGGCGCAGCAAGTGGTACGCGAGCGGTTTGCCGCCCTAGATGTGGCTCTAGTCAAAGCCGATTGGACCAACCGCAATCCCGAAATCACTCAGCTCTTGCGCGCCTTTGGGCGCTCAGGAGTGCCTCTGTACGTGATCTTTCCCGCCGGTCTTATCGACCAGCCGCTGGTGTTGCCCGAGGTTATTACTGCAGAAATGGTCATCGAAAAACTAGACGCAGCCGCCGTGCTCGCCAACGGTGGCTGAGACTCCCGTGTTCTCGGTTGTCATTCCCGTGTACAATCGCCGCGCATTAGTCGGCCGGGCGATCCGTTCGGTACTGGCGCAGCAGGGGGCGGACTTTGAGGTGATCGTAGTTGACGACGCCTCCGACGACGGTACGCCCGAGCGGGTACGCGAGGAATTTGGCGACGCGGTCAAAATAGTAATTATGGAAGAAAACAGCGGGGTATCCGCCGCGCGCAATCGCGGGATCGCCGCGGCTGAGAGAGAGTGGATCGCCCTGCTCGATTCGGATGACGAGTGGTTGCCCAACAAACTCACACAACAATCAGCGGCCCTGCGCGAGAGCGGGTTGTTAATCTGTCACACCGACGAGATCTGGATCCGCAATGGCGTGCGGGTCAACCCTCACAAACACCACCAGAAATACGGCGGCGACATTTTCTTTCGGGCTTTGCCGTTGTGTGTTATGTCGCCTTCGTCGATTGCAATTCACCGCCAGGTTTTTGTGGATGTTGGGATGTTTGACGAATGTCTGCCTGCCTGCGAGGACTACGAACTTTGGTTGCGAATTGCCTGCCGCTACGAGGTAGTCTATTTGGCGGAGAAACTCATCCGCAAATACGGTGGCCACGCCGATCAATTATCGCAGGCTCACTACGCGATGGATCGCTTCCGAGTGTACGCGCTCGACAAGCTGCTGCGCGAGGCACCGCAACTCGCACCGGATCGCGCCGCGGCCGCGCGCGCCATGCTATTGCGCAAGGCGCGCATTGTCGAGCGCGGAGCCGCCAAGCGCGACAACGCGGAATTGCAGCGGCAGATGGGCGATTATATAGCGCGCTGGCAGTGATAGGTCGAAATAAAATCCCCCTAGTCCGCAAGACTAGGGGGATTTTATGATCGTTCTGTAAAGCCTGTTATTCGCCGAGTTGTTTCTTGAGTTCTCGCTTGCTTATGGTGCGGAGTTGGTCAAGCCTTGGGAGGTGCTTGCGGCGCGGTTTGGATGTGCCCGCTTCCCAGCGCAGAACAGTGTTGGTGCTAACGTTGAGTATTTCGCCGAGTTCGGCTTGAGAGAGCTTGAGGCGCTTGCGATGCTTCTTGATTGTATTCGGGGCGATCCGAAGTTGTTTTCTCCTATCGGTATCGCCTGCGGGTTTGCGGACTTTGGCGGCTGGTTTGGCAGCAGCCGATTTGGTAGTGGCCTTTGCCTTCGCTGAGCCGAGTTGTTTTTCCAAGCGAGCGATCGCATCGCGTTGTTCGCGCACTGTTTGCTTGAGCTCGCGCACTTGGTCTTGCACCTCTTTGCGGGCGATCTTACTGATCTCTTCTCTCAAAAGAGTTGCTATGCTAGGCATGAAATATCCTTTCACTCTTGAATAGGTTTATGTATAACGTTTCTAAATTAAGAAAAAAACCTAGTATTTAGCAAATGCACCGCAAAGTGATATTGCACGTGCTAACGGAAAAGTAGCAAAAGACGGTGCAGTAAATATTCTCATCTTCTACCGGAATATTAGAGACAAAACCCTCTTGTCGGTCCAAACAAAGGACAACAACAGGGATTGTTCTTATAACTGAATTGCTAGCGACGGTATGCGACAAATTGCGCACGTCATTACAACTTTTGTCGAACGTTTTTACGCTAGGCGTTGTAAGCCGTCGATGCCGTAGTTCCTCCACGCCCGGTCCAGTTGGTGTGAAAAAACATGCCGCGCGGTTTGTCAGTGCGCTCATACGTGTGGGCACCAAAGTAATCGCGTTGGGCTTGGAGCAGGTTGGCGGGTAGGCGGGCGGAGCGATAGCCGTCGTAGTACGCAAGGGCACTGGCAAAGGTCGGTACGGGTATGCCGAGGGTCGTAGCTGTAGCCACGACTCTGCGCCAAGACGCTTGGGCTTGCGCGATTGCTGCGCTGAAGTACGGTGCGAGCAGCAGATTGGCCAGCGTTGGATCCGCGTCAAAGGCTTCCTTGATGCGGCCCAAAAACTGAGCGCGAATGATGCAGCCGCCGCGCCACAGCAGGGCGATGCCGCCATAGTTGAGTTCCCATCCATATTCGCGGGCAGCGAGGGCGAGCAATTGATAGCCTTGGGCGTAGGAACAAATTTTAGCCGCGTACAAGGCTTGGCGGATGTCTGCGACAAAAGCGTCTTTGTCGCCAGTGAATGAAGCGTCTGGGCCTTGGAGGACATCGGCCGCAGCTACGCGCTCGTCTTTGAGAAAGGATAGGGCGCGGCTGAAGACCGCCTCGGTAATGGCGGTTACTGGAGCGCCCAATTGCAGGGCGTCGATGCCGGTCCACTTGCCGGTGCCCTTTTGGCCGGCCGCGTCGAGTATGACATCGACCATTGGCTGGCCGGTTTCTTCGTCGATCTTGGCGAGGATATCGCCAGTGATTTCGATGAGGTAGCTGTCGAGTTCGCCCTCGTTCCACTGCTTGAAAATTTCGCTCTGTGCCTGCGGCTCGATGCCGAGGCCTTCGCGCATCAGGGCGTATGCCTCGGCGATCATCTGCATGTCGCCGTATTCGATGCCGTTGTGGACCATTTTTACATAGTGGCCGGCACCGTCGCGGCCCACCCAATCGCAACACGGGTTGCCGTCGGCGACTTTGGCGGCAATGGCTTGAAAGAGAGCTTTGATGTGGGGCCAGGCCGCGGGATTGCCCCCAGGCATGATACTCGGGCCTTTGAGCGCGCCCTCCTCGCCACCGGAGACGCCCGTGCCCACGTAGAGCAAACCTTTGGCTGCGAGCTCTTGGGTGCGACGGGCCGTGTCTTGGTAGTTGGAGTTGCCGCCGTCGATGAGGATGTCGCCTTGGTCGAGCAGGGGCACGAGTTCGGCTATAACGCGGTCCACGGCTTGGCCGGCTTGAACCATCAGCATCACGCGGCGCGGCTTTTTGAGCTGGGCGAGCAGTTCGGCTGGCGAGTGGGTACCTATGATGGATTTACCGCGGGCGCGACCGGCCATAAAGGCATCGACCTTAGCGGTTGTGCGGTTGTAAACGGCAACAGTGAAACCGTGACTAGCCATGTTGAGGACGAGGTTTTCGCCCATCACGGCTAGGCCGATTAGGCCGATGTCTGCTCGGCTCATTGGACTTCTCCTGTAAGGTCGTTGTTCGAGTCTAAGGCGCGGCGCAATTGGGCAATACCCGCGTCGATGTCCGCGCCTAGATGGATGCAGAGTACGGCTCTTCCTTGATCGACGAGGGCTTGGCGGTCGCCGAGGGCTTGGGCTTGGGCGAGGACGCCGAACGTGATGCTAGAGGCCGAGGTTCCGGCTTCGTCGGGAATCGGCGCATCCTCTGCTGAGTCGGCCGTTAGCTGAATGAAAAGTCCGCGTCCGGCGTCGCCCTTGTGCAATTGGCCGGTCGAGTGCAGGAAGCGCGGCCCAAAGCCGAGGGTCGTAGCTAGACCGGTGCGCGCTAGTAGCTGGCGGCGCAGATCCTGTAGGGCGTTGGTGGTCGCCGGGGTCGGCGGGAGGTGCGCTTGCAGGGCAATGTACGCGCGTCCTGGTTCGCCGATTGCCAGAAAGTGCGCCAAGGCCTGTGGTAAGGTGGTGCCCTGTACTGGTCCGTATAGCGCGAGACCATCGACGAGATCGGGTGTGGAGGCGGGCAGCGCGCCGCGTTGCTGGTAGGTGGCCACCATCTGGCGGGCCAGTTCCTTGGCTGCCTCGACATCGGGCTGGTCGAAGGGATGGATGTCGAGAAAGAATCCGGCGATGGCCGTGGCAATTTCCCAGTGAAAGAAGGCCGCGCCGAGATCGTAGGCGTCTGCTAACTGGAGGCGCAGGATCGGGTGTCCGGCTGCGGCAATGGCTTGGGCGTGGGTATCGGCCGCGTCGTCCAAACGGAGATGGATGAAGAGCCGATCAGGTCCGTAGGTGTGGGCTGCGCACTCAGGTTCTAGATCGACTGGCAGCAGGCCCTTGCCGTCTTTGCCCGTACTCTCGGCGATGAGTTGCTCGATCCAAGCGCCCGCCGCGCTGGTGGCTGGCGAAGTGATGAGCGTTAGCTTGTCGCGGCCAGCGAGCGCACCAGCGCCGAGAAAGGCACCGAGTTGGATGCCCGGTTGCGGGTCGGTAGTGGCTCGCTCGGCCCGATCGAGCAGGCGGTCGAGATCCGCACCAATGGCACCGACCGCGACCAAGCCATAGTACGACAGGGCCGAGTAGCGCCCGCCGATGTTGGGGTCGTTGCGGAAGATATGGCGAAAGCCGAGGTGTTGCGCGAGGGATTCGAGGCCGCTGCTTGGATCGGTGATAGCGGCGAAGTGCTGTCCGGCTTCCTCTAGCCCGACAGCGTTTGCCGTGCGGTTGTAGAAGTACTTGAGCAAGGACAGCGTCTCTACGGTGCCGCCGGATTTGGTGGCCGGGAGAAATAGGGTGCGGGTTAGGTCGAGGGTGCGCTCTTTGGCTAAGACGGCGTCGGGCTGGGTGCTGTCGAGTACCGAGAGGTCGAGAAAACCGTCGGCGACGCCAAAAATCGCGCGGAAGACTTCCGGCGCGAGGCTAGAGCCGCCCATGCCCAACAGCAGGGCGTGGGTGTAGCCATCGGCGCAGACGGCGTCGATGAATTGGCGGATGGGGCCGATGGCATCCCGCATGACGTGCGGGCTGTCGAGCCACCCGAGCCGGTTGGCTATCTCGGTTGGGTCGGGCCGCCAGACAGTGTGATCGCGCGCGAGGATGCGCCCATAGACGCGCTCGGCGGCTAGGCGCTCGGCGGCCTGCTGCACCTGTGCGCCGAAATCGGCCGAGGCCCGAAGGGCAGAAATCTGCATTGGATGTCCTACGCGATTTGTCTTCTACGTTGGGAATGCTTAAAGAAAGTACGCGGTCGGACGGGGAGCGCAAACGACGCGATTCAGCGAGAGGAACTCTATGCAAGCGACACTTTATACAGACGATGGGGCGTATTTCATCCGCTTGGGCAATGGTTTGGTACTCCGGTGGTGCCAAGCGGAAGAGGGGTGGAACAAGAACCGAGTCGAGTTGCCCGGCGGGGCTAGGCAGATCGACTTCGCGGACCTGCCGGAGGTCCTGCGCGAAGAGGTGCTAGCGGTTTTGGCGCGCGCCGCGGCGATGCAAGGGGCGATGGGAGGGGCGAATAACTGAATTGTCGCCTGACGCAAATGGCTCATGCTGACTTAGCAGGCTCGTCAATTGCGAGCAGGGCTGTGGTGGCCTTGGGCCGCGCCATCCCGCTCGGGTGCCAAAGACACGGCCTTCCGCACTAGTGGAATTAAGGCCGCTTGGCCTTGCCGCACCCGATAAGCCTGGTCCAGCGGAACATCCGCAAAGCGCTGAACCTCGTCCTCGCCCGGCCAGATTATCGCAATTTCCCGGATGGCCGTGGCCTGTCCCAGACCGATTTCCTGTTGCAGGCTCGAAGCTCCGAAGCTGGCACCGCTGCTCACCGTCCTGTGGATTGATCGGGTGTCCCCTGAAGTTTCTACTTGGACCTCGACGCGGGCTCCAATGGCACTGCGATTGGCTTGGGTGCCCTCCAAGAGCAAGGTGATCCAGTGGTGGCCGTGTCCGGGATTTTCGAAAAGGACATTCTGGAAGATATCCCCCGTATAGGCCCCGCCTATGACCGCGTAGATATCCTGGTCGCCATCGTTGTCTAAATCGCCGACAGCCACCCCGTGTCCTTTCTGCAAATGGCCGAAGCCGCCCGAGGCGGTGACGTCCTGAAAGACCCGTCCTCCGGCGTTGCGAAACATGCGGTTGGGCATCACCGAGCGCAGGGAAGGCGCGCCTGTGCCAGCATAGAAATCGAGCCAGCCGTCGTTGTCTAGATCGACGTAATTGCACCCCATCGTATAGAGCACTTTGTGGAGGTGGTGGCCCTGGCTGACATCGGCAAAGGTGCCGTTGCCTCGGTTGCGAAAAAGTCGGGCGCGTTCGGCGTCGGTGGGCAGGCCCAGATAATCGGCTGCTACATCCCCGGCGTTGATTTCGGGATTGTAGTGATAACCCGAAGCGAATAAGTCGAGCCAGCCGTCGTTGTCAAAGTCCCAAAACCAAGTGGGGAAACTGTTGTGCGGCTGTTTGACTCCTGCTAGGCTGGCTACATCGACGAAGCGCGGCCCTTCGGTCGATTCGGTCCCTCGGTTGCGGAAGAGGAAATTGTCGCCCATCAGGCGCGAGACGTATAAATCGACCTGCCCATCGTTGTCAAAGTCTCCCCAAGTCGCGCCCTTGACAAAGCCTTGGGTGGCTAATCCGAGAGAGGCGGCCTTTTCGGCGAAGGTGCCGTCGCCTTGGTTGTGGAAGAGTTCGCTGGGGTGGATATCACCGTCGTCGAGAAAGGTCTCGTTGCCGATGAATAGATCGAGCCAGCCATCGTTGTCGAAGTCGGCCCAAGCCGCGGTCTGGGTGGGATGGAAACTGAGTAAGCCTGCCGCTTCTGTCACGTCGGCAAAGGTGCCGCCTTGGTTGCGCACCAGCGAATTGGGGTGCTGGCCGTCGACTCCCATCCAAGCTCCTCGCAGGACCAGAAAATCGAGCCAGCTATCGTTGTCGAAATCGGCGTGGACCAGTTGCAGACCACCGGTGAGGCCAGTGAGGCCGACTGCTTGGGTGCGCTCGCTGAAAGTGCCATCGCCTTGGTTGCGGAAATAGCGGAGTTGGTCGTCTAAGGCCCAAGACGAGACCACTAGATCGAGTAGGCCGTCGTTGTCAAAATCGTCCATGATGCTGCCGCCGGATAAGGATACCAAGTCGAGCCTCAGGAAGGGAGCGATGTCGGGGAAGTGGCCGATGTCGTACTCAGAGGCAAAAAGCGACGGCGCGAGAAGCCACTGGGACGGGACTTGATCGGGGTACTCCCCTAGGGTCATATAGGCGATATTGAGAAGCCAGCGAGCGGTCAAATCGTCGGGATTTTGCTCCAGCACGGTGGTGAAGTAGGCCAAGGCCGTCCGCGATCCCTGTGGGTCGGCGTGAACGCCGTCGGGACCGATGGGGAATAGACACGCGGCTGTCGTATGACCTTCCAGACAATTGACCTGTTCGCCCAAGCGCATATAGGCGAGACCCAAGATCATGTCTAGGCTCGGCTGCGTGCGGATCCGATGATGTTCGATCTCAGGCTGCAATGCGTATAATTCGTCAATGGAAGCCTGAGTCTGGCCAGCTCGCAGACGCTCGCGGGCCAATACAATCCGGGTGCGCAGGCGGGCTAGGGGATATGAGTGTTCTTGTAGGCGGCTGAAGTGCTCCACCCGCAAGTCGTTCAGATAGATGTTGGAAATCGGATTGCGGTTGAGGGCAATTTGTCGCAGACGCTCGGCCATTCGCTGGGTATCCGCAGCGGACGGCGGAGCTTCGGGAGCTGTACAGGCGGCTAGGGATACGACGGCTAGGGAGAGGGTAGAGTACAGCATTATAGCATTCCTGCGAGCATTGTTTGGGTGCTAGGCTTTAGCTGCAATAAGCTGGGCGATGAGGTCGTCGAGGCGGTTGCGGGCTGCCGCTAGACCGGCTGGTGTGAAACGCACAAGACGCTCTTCGTCTAAGTCGGTAAAGTACAGCGTAGCGCGGTATTCGTCTTGGCCCGGATGGAGGCTCTGTAAGCAGAGGGCGTAAATTTCCAACTGCAGTCGGTAGTATTGTACTGCCTCTTCTGTGTTCGCGCGGTGGCCGGTCTTGTAATCGACTAGCTCCCACAGTCCGTCGGCTCCGCGCCCTATGTAATCGACTACTCCGTGTACTAAACCGCGCTCCAGCGAGAGCGTAAAGCGCACTTCGGTACGAGCTTCCGCATGGGCGAGCCAGCGTTCGGCTAAGGGCGATTGACGACAGCGGCGCAACAGGGCTGCCAACTCGCGCTCGAACGGGTCGCGATAGGAGGCTACGGGTAGGCTGGCGGCGGTGACGAGGTCGGCGGCGAGGGCTGCGGGATCGGCGTCTGGGCTATTACTCAGGGCTTCTATACCGGCATGGGCAAGCTGGCCGAAGAGCATGCCACGGCGGCGGCGCGCATCTACTTGGCCGAGAGGCCACGGCGGCAGGCCCAGCGCGTACTGGCGATGGTGCGCGGCTGGATCTGCGGCGAAGAGAACCAACTCGCTGGCCGCAAATTCGGGCCGGTCCTGGAGATCGTCGAGCGGCGAGAGTAGGTCCAACATCGGTTCTGCCACTTGGGTGGGCGCGGCGTCGAGGGCTCGAAAGGCTGGCTCGGCCCGGTGATCGGTACTCGTGGGGGCTGGAAACGCACTGGGGTCGGTGTGGATGGGCAAGGGGGATGGCACGCCTGCAACTGCCTTGGTACCTCGGGCGAGGTCGGACTCTGTCAATTCTAAGCTCCCACAAATCCAGCCAAGACAGTCCGCAGCCGCGTCGAGGTCGGCGGCAAAGTGCTTGTCGGTAAGCGCGCCGCCGAGCAGCAAATGGTCGCGGGCGCGGGTGCAAGCCACGTATAGCAGGCGCTTCTCTTCGGCGCGCTGGCGACGGCTCGCGTTGCGATTGATGAGGGTGCGGACAAAGGAGGAGATCCTTTTGTAATCCTGCTCGGGATCAAGCGCGCGCAAGCCGATGCCCTTTTCCGCGTCAATGAGCGCAGGGTCGCTGTTTTGAAAATTGAATCGCGCGGCTAAGTCGGGCACTACGACGATGGGAAATTCCAAGCCCTTGGCCGCATGTACGGTCAGGATGTGCAAGGCGTCCGCGTCGAGGACGGCTTCGCCCTCTTGTTCTTCTGTAGTCAGCAAGTCGAGGCGAGCTGCGAAATCGGCGAGGGGGCCGCGGAATTCGCGGGCGAGATCGAGGAGCTTGTACACGTTGGCCACGGCCTGCTCCCCGCGCTCGCCATAGCAGAGAAAGCCCCAAGCCCCAGTGTCTTCTAGGATGGTGTGGAGGAGCTCGACAAGAGGGACGCGGTCGCGCAGCTCGCCCCAATACTGGAGTCGGGCGACGGCGTCCTCGGCGGCCTCTTGGTCCGCAGGGACCAGACGCTGCCGCTGATCCGCGTCCGCGAGATTCTTTGCGAGCCGCCCGCCTTGGGGTGCAGTCAGCGCGTACAGCGCGTTGTCCGAAAGGCCGAAGTACGGCGAGCGCAACGCGCCCATCAGGGCGATGCCGTCGCCGGAATTGCACAGGACGCGGAGGATATTGGCTAGGTCGTAGATTTCTTGGCGCTGGTAAAAGCCTCGGCCCCCGGCTACTTGGAAGGGGATGCCGCAGGCCCGCAGCGCGTCTTCGTACGCGGAGAGATTGCGGCGGCGGCGCAGGAGCAAGGCGATGTCTTTGGGTTCGGGTGGACGCAAACCGTCTTGGTCGGCGACTTGCAGGTCGTTGCCTTCCAAAAGGTGACTCAGACGGCGGGCGACCAATTCGGCTTCGCGTAGCGCAATTTCCGTCGCGTTGCAGTTGACGTCCGGTGGCAAGAGTAAAAGCTCGACCGAACCCTCGCTTACATTGGTGGGGCGGCACCCAACGAGCGGGTCGTAGCCGACTTGAAAAGGCTCGTCTGGAACCTCCTGCATGAACTTGGGAAAGAGCGCGTTGACAAAGGCAACGGGCTGGACAAGGGTGCGGAAATTTTCGCCCATGACGAGGGAGCCGAGTCGCTGGGTGGACGAGGCGTCGAGGACCTCGCCGTCGTCGCAAAAGGGCCGGGACTCGCGCTCGTGCGCGGCATTGGCTTCCGCAATGGCGTCGCGCACGCGGGCGAAGACGGTGACGTCGGCTGCGCGGAACGAGTAGATCGACTGCTTGGGATCGCCGACGATGAATAGTTTGTCGCCGGCCATTTGCCCGTCCGGTGACGCCAGCGAGCGGATGATTTTCCACTGCAAGGGGTCGGTGTCTTGGAATTCGTCGATCAGTGCGAAGCGATAGTGTTGGGCCAAGCGGTGGCGGATGTCCGCGTCGCCGTCGATGAGCTGGTGGGTTTTCTCTAGCAGGTCGTCCATGTCCAGCATACTGCCGTTGCCTTTGCTGTTCTCATAGCGCGCATCGACCCTGAAGAAGACGTGCGACAGGGCGGGCAGCACTGCGGCGGCGTGCTCGTCGGCCGCAGTGAGTTCAAGGCTGAGGAGGTCGGCGTGCGGGGCCAAGCAGCGTCCCAAGGCGGGCACGAGTTCGCGGACGCGGGAGAGTGTGGTTTCCTCCCAATTGGATTTTTTACCTAGCCGGCTGCCGCTTAGGGGTTTGCCATTGGTCAAAAGTCCCTCGGCTAGGCGCGGGAGATTTTCTATCGCCTCGTCGAGCGAAGGCGCTTGGCTCAGCCGGCGCATGAAATCGCGGAGCGGGTTTAGTCGCTCGACGGCCGAGTCGCTCTCGTCGGTTAGGGGCGAGAGCGCGGCAAGCTCTGCGAGCATGTCGATGAAGTGGGTGTCATCGAGCAGGGCGCGGCACGCGGGAGCGCTGGCCGTTTGCTGCATCTCGCGCCAGTCGCTGAGGATTTGGTCGGGCGACTGCTCGGCGTAGCGGCGGCACCACGTGCGGGCGAGATGCTTTTTTTCGAGCAGGTATTCCAAGACCTGTTCGAGATAGCGGCGCGGCCATTCGGCCAAGGTGCGCCGCAGAGCTTCTTTGTCCGGGTCGGTGTCGCGCACGCGGGCCAGGGACTCTAGAGTTTGGCGCACGGCTTGGTGCCGAAGCTGCGCGGCATCCATTCCCTCTAAGACCGCGAAGGCCGGGTCCACATCCGCTTCCATGGGATACTCGCGCAACAGAGATGCGCAGAAGGCGTGGATGGTGGAAATGCGCGCGGCGGGCAGGTCTTCGCGAATTTGCCGCAGGCGCTGCCGCTCTGGCTCGGGTAGCTCCTGGTCGAGGGCGTCTGCCAGCCGCCGGGCGATACGCTCGCGCATTTCAGCCGCGGCCTTTTGGGTAAACGTGATGGCCAGCACTTGGCGCACGCCGATCGCGGGATGCTGGCGCAACAGCTCGATGTAGCGCTCGACTAGCGTTGCGGTCTTGCCGGCACCGGCGCTAGCCGTGACCGCGATATTGCGCTGGCTGTCGAGGGCCATGCGCTGGACGGGTGTCAGGGGGACGGCGCGCTTCACGACAAGGCTCGCATGCGCTGGGGATCGAGACGGCAGCTTTGTTGATAAGGACAATGCGGGCAGATTTTGGCTGGGTCGTGGGTAGTGACGCGGAATATCCCACGGCGCATGGCTCGCGTGTACGAGAGGACGAAACCGCGCACGGCATCGAGGCGCTGGCGATATGCCTCGTGGTCGTACATGCCATAGCGGCCGCTGGCGACATAGGCTGTATTGCGATGTGCGGCATCGGCGAATAGCCCGCTGCGGCCGCAGTCCTCTAGGTCGCGGAGCATCAGGTACGCCGCCCCAGCTCCTTCGCGCAGCCCGATTCTCTCGAACAGGGATTCGGCCGCTAGCAAGTAAAGTGGGAGTTGGAGGTTGAGGCCGGTGTCAATATCGGCTACCGAGGGCATGCGGCCGGTCTTGTAGTCGAAGACGACGAAGTGGCCGTCGGCTGTGCGGTCGATGCGGTCGATTTTGCCGGAGAGTCGCACCTCATCTCCAGTCTCTGGGTCGTCGATAGCATAGGGGGTGGTAGTCGATTGCCGGTCGCGCTCCCCCATGCCGGGATAGCTGCCAAAGCTCAGTTCGAAATGGGTCGGCACGGCCGGGTTGGCCGCGGCTGCTTGCAGGCGAAGGAAGCGAGGCAATATGCCCTCGCGTTCCTCGTCGTCAGAGCCGAGTAGGTGCTCCAATTCCCGATCCCAGAAAAAGCCCGTAAGCCCCATTTCGTCGGCGACTTTGTGGCCGAGGTGCCGCAGATCCGCGATGTTTGTCGCCAAGTTTTCCGCGCGTTCGGCCGCTTCTCCGTGGGCCGTATAGAAACAATAGAGGATGCGGTGAACTAGGTTGCCGCGCTTGCGCGCTGAGTCATCGTCTTCCGGGTCGCGGAGGGGCTGGAGATTGAGCAGTTCTTGGGAAAAAAACCGGAAGGGACAGCGGCCATAGAGTTCCAGTTGGGTTGCGGAGAAAGAATGGCCCGCGCCGAGGCGGTTGCGCAGCTTGTCGAGTAGCGGTTCCTCGTCGAGTACGCCTTCGTGGCTGCCGAGACTCTTGGAGATCGTGCGCAACTCGGCGATGTGCAAGCCGCGCACGAGGTGGTGCAACGCAGTGGCGTGGCCGTCGAGCTGTGCGGCCTGGTTGTAGAGTGCGAGGGCGTCGCGTGCAGGGTCGGAGTCGCGCGGCGTGCATAGGCCTCGGCCCAATTTGAGGTACAATTCGGCAAGAGTGTGTACATCATCAGTCTCGCGTACCTCAGGCTGCGGGGCGAGTACGCTGTCTAACTCGTCGACAAAGGGCGAGGGAGCGAGCGTCTCGCTGCCCGATTGTTTGGGGTAGAAGACGCCGAGGCCGCGGCGCGGTGCGCATATGGCGCGGTAGAACAACAAGCGCTCGGCCTCGGTGGTGGCGTCCTCGTCCAAGTTCAGGGCGCGGCGCTGGGTTTCTTCGAGGAAAATATCGGCTGGCGGCAGGCGAGGGAACTCGCCTTGCACTAGTCCACCGAGGAAGAGGTACTCGCAGGGCGCGCTGCCCGCTGCGGCGAGGTCGGTCACTTGAATGCCAGCGCGCGTTGCAGCGGGGACGTGCGCTTGAGAGATGGCGTCGCGCAGCAGGTCGGCGAACTGGCTCAGAGTGCGGGACTGGAGGGCTGCGGCCGGTGCGCACAATTCGTCAAGTAGCTCCAAAAAGCGCGATAGTGCTCGGCCGTCTTCTGCCGCTCCATCCACGAGCGCATCCTCTACGCCCAACGCGCTGAGGGCGTGGAGCAGATGGTGGCGGAAGGAGGGCAGGTCCTGGCGGCTTTCCAAGGGCTGGAGTAGGTCAAAGAGCGCGGTTAGGCTGGCTCGTAGAGGTTGGAGGGCCTCCAATTCGGCGCGTAGGTCCTCGCGCCGAGTAGGAAAATCGTCGATGTCTTCGGAGAACGGTTCTCCTTCTCGACTTAGTTCGCTCTCTAAATAGTCGAAGTTGCTTTCGATGGCTGCGAGCCATGTGTCGCGTCCGGTCGATGACGGAACGTTGCGGGTCCACGCGGCGAAGTCCTCGGCAGCAAGCGTGCTGGTCTGGTCTGAGAATGAATAGCGCAGCCGCACCAAGGGCGAGCTGAGTAGACGGAAGAGCGCAGCGCGGCTGTAGCGCTCTAGCACCGCGTCGATGAGCGCGAAGACGGTGTTCATTGCGGGCGCAGAGGAAAGGGGCCGCCCGCGCGCGAGGTAAAAAGGCAGGCCGTGTCGCGGCAGCACTTCCGCCACGAGCTCGGCATAGGTGTCGAGGTTGCGGAAGCTAATGCGAATCTGCGCTAGCTGGACCCCTTGCTCCTGATGCAACTGACGGATGCGGCAGGCTATCGCCGCGACTTCACCGAGTCGGTCCGGGCAGGCGACCCGCTCTACGGGCGCGTCGAGGCTATCGCGACTGTGAGTAAAGAGGCGGCCGGCAAACGCAGCGGCTGGGTATTGACCGGCGGCGCTGCGTTCGACGTGGACGGCGCGGGCGCGGAGAAATTCGTACAGGGGCCGCGTGCGGGCAAAAAAACCGGGACCCTCGGGATCGTAGTCGAGCAACGCGATGGATTCTGGAACGAGGGCTAGCAGCTTGTCCAACACAGGCAAAAAAGGCGCGGGTGCGTCCACAAAGCCGCAGAACACGAGCAAGCTGAGATCGGGGAAGCGCTGTGCGATCACCGAGTGATCAAGGTGGGCATCCACGGTGGTAAAACGCTCGCGGTTTCCGCTCCAGCTAGCTGCAAGACGCTCTAGGTAGGCCGCATAAAGGGTCTGTAATTCTGCGCTGCGCTGGGTTGTTCCACCCAGATCGCTCGGCTGGGTGCCTGTCTCCTCTAACCGGCGAAACAACTGAGTCAGCTCTCTGCTCAGCCGCTCGGGGCGCTGGCTGTAGTAGGGTGCGCTGGGCGCGCTGGCTGCGAGGGCGTCTTCGACTAGGAGCCGCTGCGCACTGAGGGGTAGGGCTGGTTGCTGGCCGGGACAGAGGCTGTAGAGGATGTTGGTGAAACTGTTTAGGTCGAGGGCCAAGTGTCCGGTGAGTAGGTGGGTACGGCTGGCGTGGATGAGTTGCCGCCGCATGAGCTGGGCTTGGAAGTGCGTTGGAAAGAGCCAGAGGAAGGACTCGCCAGCGCCCGCGTCGAGGTGCGCCAAGCAGCGCTCGTACGCGGGCGACGCCTTGTCGGGATGGGCCGGGCCGTAGATGAGGGTCAGTTCGCCCATTAGTAGCAGGTTGAAAGTGGCGTGAAGGGGTGCGTTGGCAACGTATCGCCGAGGGAAAACACTGTCAAGATGCGCGCTGCGCTGCGCGTTGACATAGAACGGGGCAGGTCGCTTTTTATGCCACGCGGCACGACCGCGCTTTTTATCGGTGGAATTCGCTATGAAAAAATGGACCGTTGCATTCCTTTTGTGGTGTAGTTGCGCGCCCCTGACCTCTCCTGCGGGAGGTCCGGAGGACTGGCAGAAATCCGAGCCTCCCCCTCCACCGCCGAGTGCGCTAGAGCAGTACTTGGAGGCGCGTCAGCGCTATGGCTCTGGCCCTCGGCCCGACTTTGTGGCCGTGGTGCCGTTTGTCGATAAATCGGGGTTTCGCGAGGGCGTGTGGAACGTCGAATACGAGCTGGCCAATATGGTCAGCGCGGAGCTAGTGGTCATTCGCAATTGGAAGGTCGTTCCTTTTGACGCAGTTGCCGAGTTGGCGCTGGAGTGGGGATTTGCCGACCACGAGAAGGCCCTCGCGATCGGCCGCGAGTTGGGGGCTGATTTTGTAATCGTGGGCCTGTTGCAGGATTACGACATGCGCCGCCTGTCGGTGGGGGATCCCTTGGTAGGAGGCTACAAATCCTATTCGGCCGTGGCGCAGATGAGCGTCGAGATTGCGCGGGTTGACGACGGCAGCGCGATTGGTAAGGCAGAGGTTAAGCGCGATCTCACCGACCGCGACGTGGGACTCGACTTGTTGGGCAAGCCGCGCGAGCAGGATCTGCAATTTGCCAGCTTGAAGGAGCTAGAGTTTGGCTCGGAGGAGTTCCGCGAGACCCTGTTGGGCAAGGCGACGATAGAGGCCGTGGGTGAATTGGTGCACAAGGTAGCTGCTGCGTTCGAGCCGGAGGGCTTGGTTTTCGAGGGCGATGCGCCCGAGGTCATCGCCGTGTACAGCGAGGACATTTACGCCAACATCGGCAGCGAGCACGGCGTGCGGCCTCGGTTGCGCTTTTTCGTCTATCCTGGCAACGAGCGGATAAAGGCCGAGGGGCTGGCTCCCGATGAGTCGGTTGCCCTCGTCGAAGTTGCCGAGATCATTAGCACCCGGCTCGCCAGCTTGCGAGTGCTCCGCACAACCGGGGAGATCAAGGCGGGCGACCGGCTCGAGTTAGCAGAAGGAGAATAGCGATGCAGGGAGTGGTCAAATACCAGCGGGGCGATGGATTTGTCGAGTTGCGCGACTTAGCGGATGCGCCGCCCGGCCCCAATCAGGTGAAGGTCGAAGTGCAGGCCACTGGGATTTGCGGATCGGATCTACACGTGTACCGCGATACTATCAACTACAATATCCAGACTCCGGTCGTCATGGGACACGAGTTCAGCGGCGTGGTAGTGGAAAAGGGCGCGGAGGTTGGCGACTACGTGCAGGTGGGCGACCGCGTGACGGGCGAGCCGAGTGTGTACATCTGCGGCGACTGCGACTACTGCTTGAGCGAGCACTACAACCTCTGCCCCGAGCGCAAGGTCATGGGCTACTGGCACCACGGCTGCTTTGCGCCCTATTGCAATGCGACGTTCGTCCACAAGCTGCCCGAGGGTGTGGGGTTTGAAGCCGGTGCCCTGACCGAGCTGTTGGCCTGCTGCGTGCATTCGGTCATTGAGCAGGCTGGAGTGACCGCTGGGGACTTTGTTGCCATTACTGGGCCTGGACCGGTGGGGTTATTCTCGGCGCTGGTGGCGCTGGCCGAGGGGGGGACGGTGATTCTCTGCGGCACGGAGCGGGATACTGAGCGGCTGAAGTTGGCCGAGGACCTGGGCGTGCAACACACAATCGATATTACGGCCTGCGATCCGGTGGCGCGGGTGCGCGAGTTGACCGGCGGCTATGGTGCCGACGTGGTGGTCGAGTGCGCGGGGGTGGCACCGGCTATGCGGTTGGCCTTGGAACTTGTGCGCAAGCGGGGCCGCTTTTCTCAGATGGGGCTGCCGGGTGAGCCGGTGGAGATCGACTTTGAGAAGATCGCCTATAATGAGCTCCAGGTCTCCGGCGGCATTGGTCAGCGGCGACCGGCTTGGAAGCGGGCGCTGCGGCTGATCGAGCGGGGTTTTATTCCCAGCGAGAAGCTGATTACCCACTACTTTGCCCTGAGCGAATGGCAGCGGGCTTTTGATATGGCCGAGGGGCAGGAGGGGATTAAGCTGATGTTTACGCCGCAGGGGTGAGTGGGAAGGGACGCTGGAATGCGATATGGAAGTTGAGTTGCCGACATTGGATTGGGTGAGGTTTGGAATATAGCAAATGGCAATACGCCTATAGCTTGGTGCGCTGGAAATTGCTAAAGGGAAGCAATAATGCCCTGGAATAGCGATAGCTTGTTGCAGCAACTCGAACTTGGTGAGGATAGCCGCGTCGAGTTCAAGGAAGCCGTATTTAGCGGCAACCGCGTCCGTGCGCCTCATCGGGACGCTATCGCCGACGAGTTGGCTGCTTTTGGCAATACCATCGGCGGCACATTGATCTTCAGTGTGTCCGACGCTGGTGAGGTGCGGTCGATGAACCGCGAACAGATGGATGCGCTGGAAACCTTCGTCGGCGAGGTTTGTTCGGACAGCATTCGTCCCCCGTTGGCATTTGTCACCCAACGGTTGGCTCTGCCGGACGGTTCGTTTGTGCTAGTAGTCGAAGTCGAACAGAGCGCACTGGTCCACAGGAGTCCCGGAGGATACCTTTCCCGGCAAGGCAGTGCCAAGCGAGAGATGTCGTCGGAAGCATTAAACCGTCTGTTTCAGCAGCGGGGACGTTCTGGCCTACTTGGTCCTGACGAAGTAATCGTTGCCGGAACTGGATCCAACACGCTCGACGAGACTCTAGCGGATCGTTTTCTGAGTTCGCGCGCCACCGAGCCCACAACAGTCCAACTTACAAAGCTGGGGTTGGTGCGGGAGGATGACAGCGGCGTGATCCGCGCAACGGTCGCCGGAGTGCTACTTTGCTCCGCACGCCCGGATGAGTACATACGCGGCGCGGTGATAGAAGCTGTTCGCTATCGCGGCACGGTACTCGGCAGTGCGAGCCAGCACGATGCGGCGTCCATCACCGGCCCGTTGGATCAGCAGATCCGCGATGCCGTCAACTTCGCTAGACTCAATACGCGGGTAGCGGCGCGCAAGGCCCCTGGGCGAGTGGAGACCCCGCAGTTTAGTCCGCGAGCAGTATTCGAGGCTATCGTCAACGCTGTGGTACACCGCGACTACTCGATAGAGAACGCGAAGATACGGCTCTTCATTTTTGACGACCGCCTTGAGTTGTACTCGCCGGGTGCTCTGCCCAACACACTGCCCATTGAGGCCATGCGCAACCGACAAGCCACCCGCAACGAAACGCTCGCGTCCATCCTCCGTATGCTCGCGGTCGGGGATATCGCTGGTGCGGGTGATCGGCAGTATTTCTTGGAGCAACGCGGCGAAGGGGTTCCGATCATCTACGAGCAGACCCAAGAGTTGACAGGACGCGATCCAGAATACGAACTGCTCGGCGGCGTGGAACTGCGGCTGACGATACCTTCCGCCCGTCCGCCGGTAACGGGTATCGAAGGAGAAGTGTTGGTATCCGCCGCTGGTCAGCCGCTTGTCGGTGCACAGGTAGTTGCGCTGTATCCCAATAAGACTTGGATGGAGGGGGAAACCGATACGTTTGGCCGGGTCGCCTTTGGGTTTCACTCGGAACTTCCCATCACCATTTTCTGCGCGGCACCGGGACACGCCGCCCACGTGGAACGGGATTGGCACCCGCCGGAACAGCTCTCTGTACAGCTTGAACCGCTGCCGCTAGGTGGCTCGGCGGTGTTCACAGAACGGACCGGTCATTTGCCCAATTTGACCGGGCGGCTAAACCCAATCCTCGACAATCGCGACCGCATGTACCTTTACGCGACGAACGTCGCCATTGATGACGGCAAGCAGCAACCCGTTCACTTCAGACTGAATCAGCCCTTGCGGCTCACGGATGTCAACGGGTTTGAATGGATTGTGCGGTTCATTGAGATGATCGGGAAGTCGGCGCTGTTGGAATACGAACCCCCGTCCCACAGACAGGGGAACGATGAATAGGGATGAAGTTCTAAACGTGCTCCGAACGCACAAGGCGACCCTTGTGCAACGCTTTGGTGTCACTGAATCGGGAATGTAGAAGGTGCATCGTTTTGACTGATCTATTCTTTGAACAGCCTGTCCTCAACTCGCCTTACGAGCGCCCGAGTCGGCATTGGGAACTGGACGAGACCGGACAGCCGACGCAGCAGATCGTTGAAAGCCGCCGACCGGCCGAGTTCGTCACGCCGATTCCGCAGCCGAAGAGGCGCAAGGGAGCCGCGCAACAGGTTAGTCTGGTGTTTGACGAGGCGGCGCAGAAGCTCGAAGCCGCCGGTCAGCAATACGACCTGACGGCCATCATCAACGGGGTTCGCCAACAGGTTGACCGCTGGCGCGACCTGCCGAACCCGAGCCAATGGCAGGTGACCCCAGAGACGGCTCGTCTGCTCCAGCACTGGCGGCACCACCGCTTTAGTGGCATTCGGCCCTTCTTCTGCCAAGTCGAAGCAGTGGAGACCGCTATTTGGCTCAGCGAAGTTGCGCCTAACACGCGATCCGGCAGGGACTTCCTCGACCATCTGGAGGCCGCCAACAACAACGCCAATCCAGAACTGCCACTGCCACGATTGGCGCTCAAGTTGGCGACTGGCACTGGCAAGACTACGGTCATGGCGATGTTGATCGCTTGGCAGACCGTCAATGCGGTGCGTCGGCCCCAGAGCCGCCGCTTCACGCGCGGTTTCTTGGTGGTCACGCCCGGCATCACCATCAAAGACCGTCTGCGCGTACTACAGCCGAACGACCCGGACAGTTACTATCAGAGCCGCGAGCTGGTTCCGAACGACATGCTGCCCGACTTGGAAAAGGCCAAGATTGTCATCACCAACTACCATGCCTTCAAGCTGCGCGAACGCATGGAGCTTTCCAAAGGTGGGCGTTCGTTGCTTCAGGGACGGGGCGAGACGCTGACGACTCTGGAGACCGAGGGGCAAATGCTGCAGCGGGTGATGCCCGAACTCATGGGTATGAAGAACGTCTTGATCCTCAACGACGAGGCGCACCACTGCTATCGAGAAAAGCTGGGTGAGGGAGAGGAAGACGAACTCAAAGGAGATGACAGAAGGGAAGCGGAAAAGAACACGGAGGCGGCGCGGCTGTGGATTTCGGGGTTGGAAATTGTCGGCGACAAATTGGGCATCAACCGGGTGATGGACTTGTCGGCGACGCCTTTCTTTTTGCGCGGGTCGGGCTATGCCGAAGGCACGTTGTTTCCTTGGACGATGTGCGATTTCTCGCTCATGGATGCGATAGAATGCGGTATCGTCAAACTGCCCCGCGTGCCGGTGGCCGACAACATCCCCGGCGGCGAAATGCCGAGGTTTCGCAATCTCTGGGAACACATCCGTAGCGACATGCCTAAGAAGGGGCGGGGAAAGGCCAAGACCCTCGATCCCCTCAGTTTGCCCTTGGATTTGCTGACCGCCCTAGACGCCCTGTACGGACATTATCAGAAAACTTTTGAGTTGATGGAGAAGAGGAAGGAAGACTATGAGGTCCCGCCGTGCTTCATCGTGGTCTGCAACAATACCTCGACCTCCAAGCTGGTGTACGACTACATCTCCGGCTTCCAGCGCGAGAACGACGATGGCTCGACGACGTTGGTAAACGGTCGCTTGGAACTGTTTCGCAATTTTGACGAGCAGGGCAATCAGTATCCACGGCCTCGCACGCTGTTGATCGACAGCGAACAATTGGAGTCCGGCGACGCGCTCGATAGCAACTTTCGCAAAATGGCCTCCGACGAGATTGATCGCTTTCGGCGGGAGATTATCGAGCGCACTGGCGACCGGCGTCAGGCTGAGAACATCAGCGACCAAGAGTTGCTCCGCGAGGTTATGAACACTGTCGGTAAGCAGGGGCGGCTAGGGGATTCGATTCGCTGTGTGGTGTCGGTGTCGATGCTTACGGAGGGGTGGGATGCGAATACTGTCAGTCACGTGCTGGGCGTGCGCGCCTTTGGGACGCAGTTGCTCTGCGAGCAGGTCATTGGCCGGGCGCTGCGGCGGCAATCCTACGATCTCAACGAAGACGGCTTGTTCGATGTCGAGTACGCGGATGTCTTGGGCATTCCGTTTGACTTTACGGCCAAGCCCGTTGTGGCTTCGCCGAAGCAGCCGCGAGAGACTGTCCAGGTGCGAGCTGTGCGGCCCGAACGCGATGCACTGGAGATTCGTTTTCCCCGGGTGGCTGGATATCGAGTGGAATTGCCGGAAGAGCAGCTCAAGGCCGAATTCAACAAGGACTCGGTGCTGGAACTGACGCCCGATCTTATTGGTCCGTCGATTACGAGGAATCAGGGGATTATCGGCGAGGGTGTTAATCTCAATCTGGTGCACACCAACGACCTTCGGACCTCGACCCTTCTGTTTCACCTGACTCAGCGGCTACTCTACACCAAGTTCCGCGATCCGGGTGAAGAGCCTAAGCTCTATCTTTTCGGACAGCTCAAGCGCATCGCCAGACAGTGGCTCGATGGTTATCTCGACTGCAAGGGTGACACTTATCCCGCCCAACTTATGTATCAGGAACTGGCTGACACGGCCTGCGAGCGCATCTTTGCCGCTATCACGCGCGAAGGAATCGACCGTCGTCCGGTCAAAGCGGTACTCGATCCGTACAATCCCGTTGGCTCGACAGCCTACGTGAATTTCAACACGACCAAGGCTAGCCGCTGGCAGGCTGACCCTCGCCGTTGCCATATCAATTGGATCGTTCTCGACAGCGGCTGGGAAGAGGAGTTTTGCCGCGTTGCTGAAGCTCATCCGCACGTCAAAGCCTACGTCAAGAACCACAATCTCGGCTTGGAAGTACCCTATCGTCTTGGGTCGGAAATGCGGACGTACCTTCCGGACTTTATCGTTCTCGTTGATGATGGCCGTGGTGACGATGATCTTCTGAATTTGATCGTTGAGATCAAAGGAGAGCGAAGGGAAGACGCCAAGGCCAAGAAGACGACCATGGATACCTATTGGGTACCTGGTGTGAACAATCACGGAGATTACGGGCGCTGGGCTTTTGCCGAATTCACCGATGTGTTCGGAATGGACGCCGAGTTCGCGCAGTTGGTTGAGGGGTTTCGGGCAGAGGGATAAGGATCGAACATTGTATTGATAATGTATATACGCCATCGTAAGTTCGACGAACCTATATTAAGCCAGAGGTTACGTGAACCATGACTAGCCGACGCTTGCAGATAACATTGCAACCTGAGGTCCTGCGGTGGGCGCGAGAGCGAGCAGGCTTTGAGCGTCCGGAACTGGCGCGCAAGCTGCAAGTGAGTCCAGAGCGCGTGCTGGAGTGGGAACGCAATGGCAAGATCAGTGTTGCACAGGCAGATAGACTCGCCCAACGCACTCATACCGCTCTGGGATTTCTGTACTTGACAGAGCCGCCCGAAGAACGCTTGCCAATACCCGACTTTCGCACCCGAGATGATGCTCCGCCTCCGAGTTCCGATCTACTTGAGACCATTTACCTTTTGCAGCGACGTCAGGCATGGATGCGCGATGAGCTTATCGAAGGCGGTGCTGAACCGCTGGATTTCATCGGAGCCTACAGCACGGATGCCCATCCTCGGCAAGTTGGGGCAGCCATGCGTGATGCGCTGCAGCTTACCGAAGATTGGGCGGAAGAGTTAGGTGCTTGGAGCGATGCGCTACGGCATCTGCGACACTCGGTTGACGTCGCCGGAGTTCTGGTGTCGTTCAATGGAGTGGTGGGTAATAACGCATATCGAAAGCTAAATCCTGATGAATTTCAGGGCTTCGCCCTCGTGGATGAGTATGCCTCGCTCGTCTTTGTGAATAGCGCCGATTTCATGGCGGCGCAGATGTTTACTCTGGCTCACGAACTGGCACACCTCTTCATAGCCCAGAGCGGTATCTCCAATTTAGAAGACTTACAACCGCCGTCGGATGAAATCGAGCAGTTCTGCAACAAGGCCGCTGCCGAATTTCTGATACCGGAAGAAGAGTTACGGGCTTTCTGGCCTAGTGCCCGACGAACGAATGATCCTTATCAGACTATCGCCTATAGGTTCAAGGTGAGTTCTATCGTGGCCGCGCGCCGGGCACTTGATCTCGATTTGATCGACAGGGATGAGTTTCTCCGCTTCTACAACCAAAGGGTCGATGGATGGCGCAGCGATCAGCAGCGTCAGGGAAGTGGGGGCCACTTTTGGAATACTCAGAAGTGGCGTATCGGCCCTCGTTTTGCCTCTGCCATAGTTCGTGCGGTTGGAGAGGGTCGTTTGCCCTATCGCGAGGCGTACAATCTCACCGGTCTTAAGGGAGAAGCCTTTGAGAACATGCCGAAAAAGATGGAAATACCGCAGTGACGAACCCGCGCTTGGACAGAATCAAGAGGAGGAATAAGCTCATGCAGCCAGACCCAATCGTCGAAGAGGTTCGTAAATCACGCGATGCGTATGCTAAGAGATTCAATTATGACCTAGATGCGATTTGCCGAGATTTACAAGAGAAGCAGAGGCTAGGCAAAAGAAGAGTGATTTCTTTGCCGCCCAAACGCCCAAAAAAGTGAGGAAGCCATGAAACTGAAAATTGCGATCTATCAAGCGGAAGAAGGCGGATATTGGGCAGAAGTACCTTCTATCCCCGGATGTGCGACGCAAGGGGAATCCTTTGAAGAGTTGCTGACCAATCTCTACGAGGCCGTCGAAGGTTGTCTGTCCGTTGAGGTTTGTGACATTACTGACTCGGGAAAAGCTAGGGTGATCGAAATCGCAGTATGAGAGTAGTCAGTGGCAAGCAGTTCTGTAAGCTGCTCGAATCGCGGGGATGGCAGTTGAAGCGCGTCAACGGAAGCCACTTCATCTACGCCAAGGCGGGAGTTCCTGTTCGTATCTCCGTTCCAGTTCATGGAAATACACTCCTGAAGCGCGGTCTTCAGAGACACTTGATGAAATTAGCGAGTATTGATGAATCCGAACTGTAACTGAACCAATTTGTGACGGTAGAGGAATTGCAATCAATGGCAAAACGAAAATCGACTAAGACTGTTGAAACCCTGCGGCACCAGGATGCATCGCGGAAGAATATTCCCACGGCTGAGTATCAGGCGGTGATGGCGGAGGACGACCGGAATCCGATTAGGGTCGCGTATGAGCGGCGCAATCGGGATCTCGATCCGCAGCTTGTTTGGCGGGGGAAGGATGAGCAGAACTGGTCGGATTTGGTGGTGCAAGCGCCGCCGCTGTTCATTCAGGAGAAGGTGCAGCCGAAGGTGTTGATTGACGATTTGCGGCAGCGGAGCAAGGAGACGGGGGACGGCGAAGCTAACTTGCAGACGGATTTGTTCGCGGATTTCAATGGGCTGCCGAGTGCGGACGCGCAGACGGAGTTTTACCAGCACGACGCCAACTGGTCGAATCGGATGATCTTAGGCGATAGCTTGCAGGTGATGGCGTCGCTGGCCGAGCGGGAGGGGCTGCGCGGCAAGGTGCAGTGCATCTACATCGACCCGCCCTACGGCATCAAGTTCAACTCCAACTTCCAGTGGTCAACAGAAAGTAACGTCGTAAGAGATGGGAATACGGATCACATTACCCGCGAGCCGGAACAGGTCAAGGCGTTTCGGGATACGTGGCGGGATGGGATCCATTCGTATTTGACGTATTTGCGGGATCGGCTGACGGTGGCGCGGGACTTGTTGACGGAGAGCGGGTCGGTCTTTGTGCAGATTGGGGAGGAGAATGTGCATCGGGTGCGGGCGTTGATGGATGAGGTGTTTGGGGAACAAAACTTCGTTACTGAGATTAAATTCAAAACGACAAGCAATCGAACATCTGAATTTGTACCTACGGTCTTTGATTCTATAATGTTATACGCTAAAGACCGAGACAATCTGAAGTTCCGTCGACAATTTCGATCTAAGGACTATGATGAAGTAACTGAAGACTCATACGGTTGCGTAGAGGAGTCGCCCAATTCTTGGAGAAGACTGACCAGATACGAAAAGGACAATCCAAGTCAATCCGAGAAAATCGGACCGCTGTTCGGCTTGAGTGATCTAACTTCGTCTCACGAATATACAAGGGAACCATTCCACTGGTTTCACAAGTCATTCACTACAAGGCGACGTTACTGGTCGACTTCACATGATGGATTGACTCGTCTAGGTAGAGCTAATCGTCTCTGCGACGCTAACGGAACACTTCGATATAAGCGTTTCTTCAAAGACACATACGTTTTCGCACTGGACAATATCTGGCATGATCTAGGTAGCGGTTCTCAGACGGAAGAACGAACCTATGTTGTCCAGACGCTCTCGAAAGCCATCCAACGCTGCATCCTCATGACCACCGATCCCGGCGACCTCGTCCTCGACCCCACCTGCGGCTCCGGCACCACCGCGTACGTCGCCGAGCAGTGGGGCCGTCGCTGGATCACCATCGACACCTCCCGCGTCGCCCTCGCGCTCGCCCGCTCCCGCGTCATGGGAGCACGCTATCCCTACTACCTGCTCGCCGACAGTCGCGACGGCCAAATCAAAGAAGCCGAACTCGCCCGCAAAGCCCCCTCGGAGCAGTCCACGTACAACGACATCCGCCAAGGCTTCGTGTACGAGCGCGTCCCCCACATCACCCTCAAGTCCATCGCCAACAACGCCGAAATCGACGTAATCTATGAGAAATTCCAAGAAACGCTGGAGCCGCTGCGTCAGGAGTTGAACGACGCACTAGGCACATCCTACGAGGAATGGGAAATCCCCCGCGACGCCGCCGACGCTTGGCCCGAGGAAGTCAAAAGAATTCACGCGGACTGGTGGGAACAGCGCATCGCCCGGCAGAAGGAAATCGACGCTTCCATCGCCGCCAAGGCCGACTACGAATACCTCTACGACAAGCCCTACGAAGACAACAAAAAAGTCCGCGTCGCCGGCCCGTTCACCGTAGAAAGCCTGTCGCCGCACCGCCTGTTAGGCGTCGATGAAAACGACGAACTCATCGACAACGTCGCCGAAGCCAAGTTAGGGTACGGCGAAAAGCAGGACTTCGCCGAGATGATCCTCGACAATCTCAAAACCTCCGGCGTCCAACAGGCGCACAAAGACGACCGCATCTCGTTTTCCGGGATCAGACCCTGGCCCGGCTACCACGTCTGCGCCGAAGGAACCTACGTCGAAGGCACCAGCGACTCGGGCGCTGAAAAACGCGCTGGCATCTTCGTCGGCCCGGAATTCGGCACCGTCTCCCGCCCCGATCTCGTCTCAGCGGTGCGCGAGGCCGCGGACGCCGACTTCGACGTGCTGGTCGCCTGCGCCTTCAACTACGACGCCCACGCCTCGGAGTTCAACAAACTCGGCCGCGTCCCCGTCCTCAAGGCCCGCATGAACGCCGACCTCCACATGGCCGACGATCTCAAAAACACCGGCAAAGGCAACCTCTTCGTCATCTTCGGCGAACCAGACATCGACATCCTCGACGCGGAAGACAGCCAAATCCAAGTCAAGGTCAACGGCGTCGACGTATTCCACCCCAACACCGGCGAAATCCGCAGCGACAGCGCCGACGGCATCGCCTGCTGGTTCGTCGATACCGACTACAACGAGGAAAGCTTCTTCGTCCGCCACGCCTACTTCCTCGGTGCTAACGACCCGTACAAATCGCTGCGAACGACGCTCAAAACCGAGGTCAACCAAGAAGCCTGGGAAACCCTCCACAGAGACACCTCCCGACCTTTCGCCAAGCCGACGTCAGGCCGGATTGCGGTGAAGGTGATCAATCATTTGGGGGACGAGGTGATGAAGGTGTTTCGGGTGTGACTCCACCCTTACAAACTTGGGAGATACCTTATGGCCAGCGCTGATCAACTCAAGGCACTGCTAAAGTCACACTTGGAAGGCGACGACGACCGCTTCTTCTCTGTCGCCATACAGGTTGCTGCCCACGAAGCGAAACTGGGTCACGGCAAGCTTGCCGAAGAACTGCGGACCATGATTGACGAAGCCAAGGGCCGGCGTGGCACGGGTTCGCTGGTGCCGATTGGCCGCCCGCACGGCGAATTGGCGAACCTTCTGGAAGCCTCCTACCCTAAGGCTCGGCTGGGCTCGATGATTATGGGCGATACTCTGGCCTATCAGATAGAGCGCATCATTCGTGAGCAACGCCATGCCGGGCGGATTGTGGAGCATGGCCTCTCGCCCAGACGCAAGCTGCTGCTGACAGGTCCTCCCGGCACGGGCAAGACCCTGACGGCTACCGTCCTAGCCGGAGAACTCGGCCTTCCCCTTTTTCAAGTCCGACTCGACGGCCTCATCACTAAGTACATGGGAGAAACCGCAGCCAAGCTACGACAGATATTCGATGCCACAAGCCGGACACGTGGCATCTACTTCTTCGACGAGTTCGACGCTATCGGTTCGCAGCGCGGACTCACCAACGATGTGGGCGAGATTCGCCGAGTGCTGAACAGCTTCTTGCAGATGATCGAGCAAGACCGCTCTCACAGCCTCGTCGTCGCGGCAACGAATCACCCCGGAATACTTGATCCGGCGCTCTTCCGCCGCTTCGACGACATTCTGCATTACGACCTGCCCGACAAGTCGCAGATCGTGAAGCTCTTGAAGACACGTCTCGCTGGAATGGCTGTTAAGGGGGTCCGATGGGGGAACTTGGCCGATTTAGCGATGGGGTTGAGTTACGCGGAAGTCACTCGCACTACGAACGAGATCCTGAAAGATGTGCTGATCCATGAACGTGCTCGGGTCTATACAGAGGATATCCGAACGATGCTCACCGAGCGCAAAAGTGTCGCCGAGAGACTACGCAAGAAAAGCGAGTAACGGAAGGATTACGGCATCAAATGACGGAAGGAACCGAAAGGCGATATCGACACTTCATCCTCGAAAGAGTCACCGAGACGGAGGCATACCGTTCTCCACGGCAACGCATGGAGCGTACAAATGTACCGGAGCGGGATCGCACACAGCACGGCGAAGAGTTAAGGCGTCAGATTAACGAGCTTCGAGCGGAAGCAGTCTCCATCCGAGCGGTCCAACAGGACGCGGGAATCGAAGATGGTCTGGGCCTTCAGGTGGAATTCGAGAGCTTCCCCGATGTCGAATTAGCTTTCGAGAGTTTGGCGCGAGAGCGTTCCGGGATTGAGTTACTGAACGTCCGGCACGAGGAAAATCGAACCTTGGCTACAGTCTTCGTACCCGACGGCAAGCTCAATCACTTCGAGCGTCTCATTCGTGACTACTTGGCGGAGAAGAAAGACAGCATTGGTCGTGCCCGTGATAACAGGCGACTGATTGACGCGATTCAGCAGATCCGGGCGGCGAGTCTTCGGGCACTTTGGACCGACACCGAGGCATTTCCTTCCGAAGAAGAGGGACCGCTCTGGTGGGAAGTTTGGCTGCCCGTTCGCCGGGACCAGAAAGCAACGACCACGGATTTTCGTACGCGAGTCGGGGTACAAAATATACGGATGCTGTCCATCCATCGGGATCAGAAAGCAACGACCTCAACGTTTCTCGAGCGAGCTAAGGCACAGGGGATACGGATAGCACCGGGAGAGGTGAGCTTCCCTGAGCGCACGGTCCTGTTGACGTACGCATCGGTCGATCAGATGCAGCGTTCCATGATTACCCTCAACAGCATCGCTGAATTGCGGCGTGCAAAGGAAACGGCGGAATTCTTCGATTCTTTGCAACCCGATGATCAGGCTGAGTGGCTTAAGGATCTGCTAGATCGGACCCGTTTTGCAGCCGAGACCGACCAGACGCCATACGTCTGCTTGCTCGATACAGGCGTCAATCGCGGCCACCCGCTGCTTACTCCCGCCCTCGCTACCAGCGATCTCCACACCGTCGAACCCGCTTGGGGTACCGACGATGACGATGGCCACGGGACGGAGATGGCAGGAGTGGCCCTAGCTGGGAACTTGACGGAACTTCTGGATAGCAACGATCCCGTGAAAATCGATCATCGCCTCGAATCGGTGAAGTTACTGCCTCATGATGGTGCGACCGGAAAAGACCCCCAGCACTACGGATATTTGACGGTGGAAGCGGTAGCGCGTCCCGAGATTACCGCACCTGCCCGGCTCCGAGTCTTCGGTATGGCTATTACGGCCCGTGATAATCGAGATCGGGGACGACCGTCTGCTTGGTCGGCAGCGATCGATTCGCTAGCGGCAGATGTTGACGGTACGAATCCGCGTTTGATGATCGTTTCCGCCGGTAACATCAAAGAGCCCAATGCTTGGTCTCACTACCCTGATTCTAATGATACGGACGGAGTACACGATCCCGCCCAGGCATGGAACGCCCTTACCATCGGTGCCTATACCGATCTCGTGCAAATAACCGAGCCAGATACGAGCGATTATGCGCCCGTCGCCCCAAAGGGAGGTCTGAGTCCCTTCAGTACGACATCGCTGACGTGGCAGGCGCATTGGCCGCTGAAGCCGGACATCGTCCTTGAGGGTGGCAACGCCGCAAAAGACTCGCTAAGCGCCGTATGGTCATCCAGTCTCAGCCTGCTGACGACCCATCATCGTCCGGCGGAGCGACTTTTCACGACGACCAATGCCACCAGTGCGGCCATGGCACTCGCATCCCGTTTGGCGGCGCAGGTGATGGCTGTCTATCCCGACCTGTGGCCCGAGACCGTCCGCGCCCTAATCGTCCACTCGGCGGAATGGACCGAAGCCATGAAGCGAATGTCCTTTCCTCAAGACAAAGACCCGATGAAGCAGGACTATTCGAATTTGCTTCGTCGGTGTGGCTTCGGCGTGCCGGACATTGACCGCGTGCTATGGAGCGTCAGGAACTCCTTGACGATGATGGTCGAGGAGAGTCTGTATCCCTTCAAGCGCGAGACAGGAAAGCAACCAACCCTTCGCGACATGCATCTCCACAATCTGCCTTGGCCGTGTGATGTCTTAGAGAGCTTGGGAGAAACGTCTGTCGAGATGCGGGTCACGCTGTCCTACTTCATCGAGCCGAATCCATCACGACGGGGTACCTTTTCGCGTTACCGGTACGAATCGCACGGGCTCCGTTTCGACGTAAAGCGGGCGCTCGAATCGACAGACGATTTTCGGAAGCGGATCAACTTGGCGGCAAGAGACGAGGAGGAAGGGCCTCGCCGTAGCGGCAGCGATCCACAGTGGCTGATCGGAGCGCAAGGTCGCCACAGAGGTTCGTTGCACAGCGATATCTGGCGAGGAACCGCAGCGGATCTCGCCAGCCGAGGCACTATCGCAGTCTATCCCACGGCGGGTTGGTGGAAGACTCGTCCCACGTTCGAAAGGTACGATCAAATGGCACGGTATGCCCTTGTCGTCAGCATCAAAGCTCCAGAGGCCGATGTGGACCTCTACACTGAAGTTGCGAATCTGATCGCGTCAGCAGTTCACGTCGAGACCTGAGATAGAGTTCCGTATCGAAGGGGTTCCCATGAAAAAACAAACCATCCAATACGCTTCGCCCATCGACGCGCTGATTGCAGTGACCAAGCGGTTGAGTACCTACGAAAATCAACAACAGATGGATTCGGAAGAGTTCTTTGACCAGTACAGCCGGGGGCAACTATCCGACGACGCAGTATTCGTCGATTGGGCCAATGACTACCGCCACTATTTGCAACTCCGTCAAAATGAAAGGGTATGCCCCTGAGTAGCCTCCACAGCGATACCTCCCGGCCTTTCGCCAAGGCGACCTTTGGCCGGATTGTCATGAAAAAGGTCGGTGATAAAGGACATCGACGATGAAAAATGATCCTATCGTAGCTGAAGTTCTCGCAATACGAGACGAACTTGCCGCTCAGTGCGGCTACGACATCAAAGAGATCTTCCGGAAACTCCGGGAACAACAGGCCAAGTCGGGTCTGAAGTACGTACGCTACCCGGCCCGTCGAGTGGCTCTAGCCGAAGACGTACGAGTGCCCAACGCAGATAGAAAGACCGGATGAAGCATCAGAGAAAGCTGGAAAAATGAAAAACATAACTCTGAGTGCCGACGAGCATCTGATCGAAGCGGCGAACCAACGCGCCGCGGCAGAGCACACTACGCTGAACGAGCAGTTTCAACTGTGGCTCAAGCACTATGTTCAGCACGAGCAGCAGACGGGGTCCCACGAGATCCCGTCAGAGGCGCAAGGAACACTGGCGGACTTTTTCCAAGGGCATATTGGCATCCTGCACAGCAGTGAATACATGCCCGGCGGTGCTCGTATGTCGGTAGATAGCGACAAAAAGTTTGCGGCGGGACTGCTCAAAAAACGACAACAGGAGGAACGATGATCCCCGATGTTGCTGGTGCGTGCTCTAGGAGACGAAGTGATGAAGGTGTTCCGGGTGTGAGGATTGGATAACGGTGATCGCTATCACTCACTTCCTACCGGGAATTCGAGTATGAATTTCAACACTGCCAACAGCACGTTTCGCCAGTTGATGGGCAATGGGCTGAGTTATCGCGTCCCGATGTTTCAGCGCGACTATTCTTGGGGCCCCGACGAATGGGACGATCTGTGGCAGGATATCGTCGCCCTGTTCGATGAGGATCCGGAACCGGCTCACTACATGGGCTACCTAGTACTGCAATCAGCCGACAACAGGGCGTTTGAAATCATCGATGGACCGCAGCGCATGACCACGCTGAGCCTGTTGATGCTGGCGGCGGTGGCGCATCTGACGCACTTGGCCCGGCCGGATGATCCAGATGACCCGCAACGTCGGCGCGCCGAGCAGCTACGCAGCAACTACATCGGCTATTTGGACTCGGTGAGCCTAGTATCTCGCTCCAAGCTGATGCTGAATCGGCACAACGATAGCTTTTACCAGAACTACTTGGTGCCCCTAGAACGTCTGCCGCAAAGAGGATTGAACGCATCGGAACATCTGCTGCGCCGGGCCTTTCTCTGGTTCAGGGATCGCATTGAAGAACTAGCGGGCGATGACGGTCAGGCGGTAGCGCGCTTCGTCGATGGCGCAGTCGATAGGCTGTTTTTTACGATCATCACCGTGACCGACGAATTGAACGCCTTCAAGGTGTTCGAGACCCTGAACGCTCGCGGCGTGCGCTTGTCGGCCACTGATCTGCTGAAGAATTACTTGTTCTCAGTTGTCTCCCGCGGCAATCCGCACGAGTCGGAGATCAATGCCCTAGAAGACCGCTGGGAGGGTATCGTCGGGCTGCTGGGCAGTGAGATTTTTCCCGAGTTCCTGCGAGTCTTCTGGAACAGCCGCAACAGGCTGGTGCGCAAGGCGGACTTGTTCAAAGTCATTCGCGACGCCATTCGCGACCGATCCGCAGCATTCGAGCTGATCCGCGACATGGACAGGAGCGCCCGCGTGTACGCGGCCTTGCGCAGCCCGGAGGAGGGTGCTTGGACGGCGGCGGAACGCGACAGCCTAGCCCAATTGCAGATGTTCAACGTGCGCCAGCCCCTAGCGGTGTTACTGGCGGCATTTGAGCGATTCGAGGAAAACGACCGCGGCGGCTTTGGACGCTTTCTGAAGGCAATCGCGGTAGTGTCGTTTCGCTATAACGTGATCTGTAGCCGTCAGAGCAACGAGCAGGAGGTCGTGTACAACCAAGTTGCCCGCGGGATTTCGTCAGGCCGGATTGGCGGCGCGGCTGCGGCGATTGCGGAACTGCGGCCAGTCTATCCCGAGGACGCGGAATTCAGGGCGGCGTTTACAGACAAGGCGCTGCGAACGACCAGCCACCGCAATAGTAAGGTCGTGCGCTTTATACTGTTTCGTCTGGAAGCGCAGCTATCGGGGCAGCGCTTTGAGTTCGAGAGCGCAAAATATGGGATTGAGCACGTGTTGCCGGAAAATCCGGGCGATGCGTGGCAACAGTTTGACGACCAGCAGCGGGAGGCTTCTACCTACCGCTTGGGGAACATGACCTTGCTGACGGCCGAGGCAAACCGCGATCTGGGAAATTCGGGATATGCCCAGAAACGGCCGGTTTACCAAGAGAGCAGCTTTGCAATAACGCGCAAGCTATCAGAAGACTTCGATACTTGGACCGTGGAGAAGATTCGCACCCACCAAGCCTGGATGGCAAAACAAGCTACCGGCATCTGGCGAATCGGCTAGCTCGTCGCCGTGTAGGCCTTCCTTTATTGGTCCGGGTCGGTCGGGGTGTTGGGGTTGTTCAAGCGCTCTTGGTCGGCGTAGGGGTAGAAATCGCGATTGCGTTCAAACATATCGGTCGAAGGGCCAGGTTGCCCCAAGCGCCGACTGTCTTCCCAGCCGGTGCCGTGCAGAAAAAGCTCGGCTCGCCGCTGGCGAAAAATTTCGTTCAACACCGCTTCAAGTGACTGCGGGCCGCTGTACGGCGGCAGCGCAGCCCCCACGCCAAAAGGATCCTCGGCCGGCGTTTTGGTGCGCACGGCGTCGATTTCAGCGATGGCCGCGTCGATGTTGCCCAACATGACGTGGGCCTCGGCGCGCGTCAGGGCCATTTCTCCGGGCAGGTAGGCCGGAATAGGCGACGTGGCCGAGTGCCAAAAGCCGGTCAAATCCTCAATGGGAAAGTCGTTGGGGTTGCTGGTCCGCTCACTCGGCGTGGTGTAAAAGGCCAGCCGCGCATCGCCGCTTTCGGTGCTGCTCAGGCCAAAGTGGTCGCGCGGGGCGTAATCGTCCGCCACGACGACCTGCGCGTACAGGGGATTCTCGTTTTCCGCGTCGTACGTATAGACTGAGGTCGCTGTCGGATCGACGGCATCGGCGTCGTCGAGCGCTGCTTGGTAGTTGCCGGTAAATAAGTGGTAGCGCGCTCGATAGGCGCGTATGGTGTTGAGCAGATCAAAACCCTCGCCCAATATGTCTGCGTTGAACTCGTCGGATGGTGGCGTGGAAGTGGCGGTTTCGAGGGCGCGGTCCAACGAGCGAATTGCTGCGGCGAAAAGCTCTTCACGCGGCCTAAATGGCGCTTGCCCATCGGCCTGCACGTCTAGGGGCGCGTGGGCAAAAGCCTGCGCGACGAATCCCAAGCACTTGGCTTTGTACAAATGCGCCAGTGCTACAATGTCGCTGCGCGTTCCCTCAGCCAGCGGTACCTCGGGCGCGTTGGCGATCAAGTCGTTGGCCATGCCCATGATGCGGTAGGAGTTAGACCAGATACTATGCACGCCGCTGTTAGCTCCCGTCAGGGAGCCAAGGCCGTCTTCTAGTTCGATAAGATTGGAAAACGTCGTATTGGCTGCTAGCTCGCGGCTGGTGATGGCCGGATGGCGCACGTACGCATCGACGTTGTTACTGGCGTAGCTGCGCTGTATGCCAATGGCCAGCGCTTTGATGCCGTCGCTGGTGGTCAACACCTGCTCTTCGAACGCTTGGTTGGGATTGGCTACGTTCAAATCGCAACCCCAAAGCAGCCCACCGACTATAAGTAGCCCACAAAAAGTCGCTTTCATCGTCTTGCTTGTCCTCGGTTGCTCAGTAGTGCAGGCTGAGGCGCATGGAGAAACTGCGCGGAATGGGCACTTCGACAAAGTCAAAGCCGCGCACGGCCGTGCGCTGGCCCGCGATATTGGTTTCTGGGTCGTAGCCGCTATACTTGTCGAGGGAAAACAAATTGCGCCCCACCAAGCTCAACTGAACGCTGCTGGTACCCAAAAACGCAGGCTGCCAGCGATACGACGCAGATAACTCGCGCAACTTTACAAAGGAGCCGTCTTCGATCCAGTGTTCAAAGATGCGGAAGACGCGCGCATTGTAGCCGGCTGGCAGTTCGCCGTTTAATTCGCGTTCGTAGTCTGTCAACACGCCAAATGAACTTAGGGCGGCCAAGCGCCGCGTAAAGTTAAACACATCGCCCCCTACGACCGCGTCCAATTGGGCGCGCACCGACCAGCGCCGCCCCACGGCAAAGTGATTGATCCAAGAAGCAGTAAAATCCGGGTTGGGGTCGCCGATGATTTTGCGCTCAGCCGCTCGCATGGGCAGGCCGTCTTCGTCGAGGGCGATGTGGCCGTTGGCATCGCGGGCGAAGGCCGTGCTAAAGAACACGCCGAGGGGGCTGCCGTTGATGGCCGAGACTTGCGAAAACGAATTGGGCAGGATCAAACGCCCGCCTTCGATACCATCGACGCGGTTTTTGTTGGTCGCATACGTCAGGGTCGATTCCCAGCGGAGATGGGAATGCACCAGCGGAATGGCGCGCACGAGCAGCTCCCACCCCTTGTTGCTCATGGTGCCGACGTTTTGCAAAATCCGCGCATGGCCGGTGGATGGGGACAACGTGCGCATCAACAATAAATCGTCGATATGTTGATCGTAATACGTGAGTTCCACGCCGAGGCGATTGGACCAAAAACCAACATCTGCGCCGACTTCGATTTCTCGCTGTCGCTCGGGCTTGATCGTCCCGCCGAGTTGGGTGCTGGGAACTAGGCCGGGCCGGCCGTTGTACGAGGAGGCATTGTAATTGGTAAAGCGGTCAAAAGGACCAATGGCGGTTTGACCGCCGGACGTGCCAATGGAAGCGCGCAGCTTGAAGTCTGCAAATGCGTCGTCTAAGGCGCTGTTTTGCCAGAAGCCGGCCCTTGAAATGAGATAGGCCGCGCCGGCCTTGGGATAAAATTGCCAGCGCTGATCTTGGCCATAGACCGAAGAGGCATCGACGCGGGCCGCGCTGGTGAGAAACAGTTGATCGAAAAACGCCACAGTTTGCTGCACAAAGCCGCCGTACAGGGCCTTCTCGCTCCTGAATTCGCTGGCCACAACGGTTGCCCCGCTCGACACGGTTTGGGCGACTGGACTCAGGTCCTTGCCCTCCGCGCTAAAGGTTGCCCCCTTTTCGTATTGCAGGGTTCCGCCGACGAGAATGGTCGATTGCACGTGCGGCGCTACGTCCTGCTGGTAGCGGACGTGGAGGTCGTTGTTGAGTTGGAGAAAGTCGAAGGTGGCGCGGCGCGCAAAGCCGTTTGCCAAGCCCGGTGCAGAGGTCCCGGCCGGGATAAATGCAAGGGCCGTTTGATCGTAGGTGTCAAGCCCCAATGTATAGTCGATGTCCAAGCGGGATAGCGGGGCGAGATCGAGTCGGGCATAGCCTATATAGCGAGAGACTTCTTGCGTAAAATCATAGCGGTCAATGACCTCTAATGGGTTGGCGAGAACGCCTTGGTTGGGGTACGCGCCGGTTGTGGGATCGGGCGTGGGGTCGTAGGTGTTGGGGCCGAAAATAAAACCCGTCAGTGCCCCGTAGTTTGAGTTTAAGCCGCCGTTGGGAACGTCGTTGCTGTTGCTAAAGGAGAAATGGCCACCCACGGACAACGTGGCCCAGGGCGACAATTCTTGATCGACGCGCGTGCGCCCTCCCATGCGCCGAAACGAACTATTGGCAACCACGCCCTGATCTGCCAAGTAGGATCCCGAGGCAAAGTAGCGGGTGCTGCCGGCCCCACCCAATACCGAGACGTAGTGCTCAGTGCCGGCGGCACGGCGAAAAATGAAATCTTGGTGATCGAAGCGCGGCACGTCCGAGCCGTCGGGATTTTTGTCGCCATTGTTGTCAACAAGTGCCTTGTTGACCGTAAGCGTTTTGCGCACTTGGGCAGTTGAAAAACGAGAAGTGTAGGTGATCTGCGGCTTGCCCAAGGCGCCGCGCTTGGTAAAGATCTGCACGACGCCATTGTTGGCGCGCGAGCCGTACAGGGCAGCGGCCGCTGCGCCTTTGACGACCTCGACGCGCTCTACGTCGTTGGGGTTGAGATCGACGAGGCGGTTTTGCGCCCCGCCGCCGAGGCGGATGAGTTCGGGCGAGCTGTTGTTGACAACGACGCCGTCCACTACGTAGAGCGGATCGGCGTCGCCCAACACGGTACTAGTGCCGCGCAAGCGGACCGTCGCGCCGCCGGCCGGATTGCCCGAATTTTGCTGCACGAGCGCACCGGCCAATTTGCCGGTCAGGGCTTTGTCGAGGGCCGAGGTGCCGGCCGTTTCCAACTGCCGTGCGCTGAGGGTGGAAATGGCATTGCCTAGTTGCTTTTTGCTCGCGGCAGCGGAAAGGCCGGTGACGACAATTTCATCCAGTTGCAAGGCATCCACGGCAAGCTGAAAAACAACGGTTGTCAGGCCGTCGTTTTGGCGGATGGCCTGTCGGGCGGATTGGTAGCCCACAAACCGCGCTTCGAGCAGAGTTTCCGTCGTCAGCAGCGGCAGGACGAGTGCGAACTGGCCGTCGGCATCAGCGGTGGTGCCGATGGTGGTACCAACGACACCAACGCTGGCACCGGGCAGGGGCTCGCCGCGTTCATCGGTGACCGCCCCTGCAATGGTGAGTTGGGCAAAAGCCGCCGTGGGAATGCCGAACCAAAGAAGAAATGCGAATAAGCGCACGGTCCCTACTTCTTGTCGTCGTCCACAACTTTATAGTCCGCGTCCACTGGCTCCGAATCCCCGCCCCCTTGCGGCTGCTGATCGGCGGCACCTTCCGGCGCTGGCTCGCCCTGGGCCTGTTCGGCTTGAGCGTCCTTGTACATTTCCTCTGCCAGCTTGTGCGACGCTTGTTGCAGCGCGGTCATGGCCTGTGCGATGGCCTCGTCGTCCGTGCCTTCGAGCGCTTGCTTGAGCGCGGCGACTGCGTCCTCAACGCCTTTCTTGTCGGCCTCGGCCAGCTTGTCGCCGTACTCGGTCAGCGATTTTTCCGTCGCGTAGATTAGCTGGTCGGCCTCGTTGCGGCGATCGACGGCCTCGCGGCGCTTTTGGTCCTCATCGGCGTGGGCCTCGGCGTCTTTCTGCATGGAGTCGATTTCCTCTTGGCTCAGGCCCGAGGACGACTCGATGTGGATGGATTGCTCCTTGTTGGTGCCCTTGTCCTTGGCCGCGACGTTGAGGATGCCGTTGGCGTCGATGTCGAAGGTCACCTCGACCTGAGGCATGCCGCGTGGGGCCGGGGGAATGCCGTCGAGGTGGAAGCGGCCGAGGGTGCGGTTGTCGTTGGCGAACTCGCGCTCGCCTTGCAGCACGTGGACTTCCACCGACGGCTGGTTGTCCGAGGCCGTGGAGAAGATCTGGCTTTTCTTGGTGGGGATGGTGGTGTTGCGGTCGATCAGCCGCGTCATCACCCCGCCCATGGTCTCGATGCCCAGCGACAGCGGCGTGACGTCGAGCAGCAGGATGTCGTCGACATCGCCAGCCAGCACGCCAGCTTGGATGGCCGCGCCCAAGGCCACGACCTCGTCGGGATTGACGCTGCGGTTTGGCTCTTTGTTGAAGATGGCTTGGATGGTCTCTTGGATTTTGGGGATGCGCGTTGAGCCGCCGACCAAAATTACTTGGTCGATGTCGCTGGCTTGCAATTCGGCGTCGGCAAGGGCCTGCTGACAGGGGGCCTTAGTGCGCTCGATCAGGTCGTCAACCAAGCGCTCAAACTGGGCGCGGGACAGGCTGGTTTGCAAGTGCTTGGGCCCCGTTTGATCGGCGGTGATAAACGGCAGGTTGATTTCCGTCGAAGTGGCGGAAGACAGCTCGATCTTGGCCTTTTCAGCCTCTTCCTTGAGCCGTTGCAGGGCCATGGGGTCGCGGCGCAGGTCAATGCCTTCGCTCTTTTCAAATTCCTCGGCGAGCCAGTCGATGATCTTCTGGTCGAAGTCGTCGCCGCCTAGGTGGGTGTCGCCGTTGGTGGATTTGACCTCAAAGACGCCGTCGCCGAGTTCCAAGATAGAAATGTCGAAGGTGCCGCCGCCGAGGTCGTACACGGCGATCTGCTCGTTGGTGCTGGTGCCGCCCTTGTCCAAGCCGTAGGCCAGCGCCGCGGCAGTCGGCTCGTTGACGATGCGCAAGACCTCCAGGCCGGCGATGGTGCCCGCATCCTTGGTGGCTTGGCGTTGGGAGTCGTTGAAGTACGCCGGGACGGTGACGACGGCTTGTTTTATTTCTTCGCCTAGATAGTCTTCGGCTGTCTGCTTCATCTTTTGCAAGATCATGGCCGAGATTTCCGGCGGCGTGTGTTCCTTGCCATCGATTTTGGCCACGGCCATGTCGCGGCTACTTGCGTCCACTTCGTAGGGAACTTCGCTCATTTCGTTGGACACTTCGCCGTAGCGGCGGCCCATGAAGCGCTTGATCGAATAGACCGTGTTCTGCGGGTTGGTGACGGCTTGGCGCTTGGCGGTCTGGCCGACGAGGCGCTCGCCGTCTTTGGTGAAGGCGACCATGGAGGGCGTGGTGCGGCCCCCTTCGGAATTGGCGATGACCTCTGCGTCTTGGCCTTCGATGACGGCCACGCACGAATTGGTGGTGCCTAAGTCAATGCCGATGACTTTAGCCATTGTTTTTTTCTCCTTTAGGGAATTGGCGATCCGATTCTTCTCCGTTGGGATCGGTGGTTAGAATGAGGGTGAATTCGTGTAGTTTCATGGTGCGTTCACTGCTCGTTCAGGCTGCTAGTTCCTTCCGTACCGCCTCGCGCTGGCTCCACATGATCGGCTTTACATCATAGCTTCGCAACGCTTCTAGCGTGTCCAGAGGCACTGTCTGTGCCGAGTCATTTAGCAGCGCATAGGCACGCGATTCGGGAGTGCGGATTTCCTTCGTGTCAACCCATGCGAGAACCACGGTCTGAGCGGTGGCGCGATTGGGTCGATTGATTGTCTGAATGATGCGCTCCGGTTGTTGCCGCGACTTCGGAATTACGAGATCGAACAGGTGGTCGTAGCCGGTCGTTCCGGTAAATTTCACTTTGGGCGTGTGCCTAATGTCGTTCGCATCGAACCAAGCAACCACATCCTCGTAAAACAGGCTCGTCACCACAGGCACAGCCAGATAGAACATATCATTAACGGCGAGCATTGCCTGCACGAGGTTGTGTTTGCGCGAAGCAAAGTTCCCCTCCGAGGCATGGATTTGCAACGCCTTGTCATCTTGCTTCACGCCAAAACCATTAAGCGTCATCTTGAGAAGTGCTTGTCGCTTGCGGCTGTCGAGCTTGCAGCCGCTTTGCTGCAAGTCATCTATAGTGTACCCATCGTCCGTTAGTAAGAATCCTCCGTTGGTCTTCTTGACGTATATCTGCACATAGTCGTTGTGGCGATCGAGGTAGGGCGTTGTGATTTCGACCCATTGGTCCAATTGGTGTAGTTCTGTCTTGTCCTTGAGCCAATCGTAATAGGTAGTGAGCAGATTCTGAATGTCTTGAATCATGCGAGCCCCCGGTTGATATAGGGGGGTGAAGTCGGTCTGCTCATCTGTTGCGCGGTGTTTTTCCATTGCGATTAAGGCGTCTGCCTCTGCTTGAGTCAGGTTGATGTCTGCCACTATGTGATCGCGCTCGGTTTTGCGGTGAAAACTTGTAGCGGTTCAATTTTCACACGGACCACATCAAAGCCTGCTTTTCTGACCTGCGCCAGCGCAGAACTGATGGCTTCCTCCAACGACGGGGCTTCTCGGTGAAAGTGAACCTGCGGCACGCCAGCCATCGAGACAAGCGTACCATCATTGAAGATGCTGTAGAGACGATCCGATTCTTCTTCGTTGGGATCGGCTGTTAAAATAAGTGTGAATTCATGCACTCTCATGGTAAGTTCCTCTGGCGAAGTACTCTTATGCTGCGACTTCGATATAAGCGGACTTCGCAGATGGCTGCGGTATGGGGAATCCCTCCTCCTTCAGGCCCTCGACATGAAACGCGATCGCTTCCTTCATATTCGCTTCGGTTTCTTCTTCCGTAGCACCTGTCGCTACACAACCTAAGAGATCCGGCGAGTACGCTGAGAAGCCTGTCTCGGTCTTTTCCACGACGATTAGGTATTTCATTCTTTTAACCCTGCTTTCTTCAATATGCTGTTAAGAGTACCAATAGCCAGATCGTCACCCAAACGTCCGGGCACCGTTATCAGCTCTCGCTTGGCGGGGTGCTTGAATTGCCGATGACTTCCACGCATCCTGACTTGGTACCAGCCGTCCCTTTCGAGCATTCGCACCACCTCTCGGACCTTCATAAATAATAAAGATTTCTCTCAATAGGCTCTATTTTGATACTTATATATCTGAGTGCCCAAAAACCATTCAACTCATTGAGGACGTTATAGTTATGTCTATAAAGATAGGGAATTATATACTTGACCAAGCATAGATTGCCTAACCGTTTGTATTTTAGGAAGTTTATATAAAATAGTTAAGCATATAATTTCCTATCTTTGGCGTGGCCTGACCTGACCCTTCTGAAGTCCGGATACAACTCGAAGGTCCTCCATCTCTTGATCCGATACCTTAGAGCCACAGATGATCTCGTCCAAGCTCAGAGTGTAGAACTGATTCTTGAACGGTACGGCAATGAATTCTCGGATTACCTGACCTTGATCGCCCTTTGTCTCTTTGATGGGAAACACATTCATAAGGCCTTGATAGAGCCTGTAGTCAAAAGTGATGCGGGTCTCGGTCTCCCAATCGTACATTTTTCGCTTGTAGAACCGGGCGAATTTGTCTACGCCGTCAATGATGAGCTCCCTATCGAACTCTTGACGAAACGCATCTCTGATGCTCTTGATGAAGGAGAAGCGCTGGCCATCGTCGTAGACGACATCTCTCAAGTCCCAGCATTCCGCGGTATTCACATCAACCTTCGACAGCCGCAAACACAAGCAAACCCCTTTGTCACAAGCTGCATACTCAGTCCAGAACCTTTCAATCTCAGACTTACTGGTTAAACACAACACAAACAGTTTTCGCTTGTAATCATCAATCTTGTCACCATCAATTCTGTCCTCCGAGTAACCGCAAAGGCGAATGAACTCCGAGTACTCAGCATGGTCGTTGGCCTCGAAGTACTTCATGGCTGTGAACTGCAGGGCCTTCTTCTCAACAGACTTGAGGGCATAGTCGTACTTGAGGAAGTGATAGAAGAGGACCTGATCCTCCTGCCTTCTGTCTCGAGCGGTTGACGAGAATGCATTCAAGAGCGTGTCTCGCCCATCCGAAACAGTTGACATCAGCCAGACAAACTTGCCACGGTCATCCTCACAGAAGTCGTCTGGCCGCAAAGTGCCGACAACCGAAGCGAACTCACTTCCTCTGAGACTGCTGTTCACGATCTCTGCCATGCGTTGGCGTTGAGCATCGGTGAATCTATTGGCCGGTTCCTCCATGAGCTTGATGATTTCACGGTGGTCCATGTCAGTCTGTCTCCTTAAGAAGCGTTTTTAAAACCCCGTCAGGCTGCTTTGTCGGGCTATCGAGAGGCCTTGGCGGATCCCCCGGTCCTAGATGTTTTGAGCTGAGAGAAAGACCGAACCTCTAGTTTTAAGGACGATTCTAAATTATTCATGAGTGGTAATCCCCTTTCTTGAAGGGGTTTCGGCTTAACCTGCGACGTAAAACGCTATTGCTCTTTTAATAGTAGCAAGATACGTACCACCCTAATTAAGAATAAAATCGGCTAAAAAGTGCATTTCAGCGACAGGATGGCAGCGATTCGTGCTATCGTGTCATTAATATGAACGCGGCACATTGACAGGGTGCTGCCATCCGGCTAGATTGGCCGCTAGCAAGGAGGATACATGGATCAGTTCAAACTGGTTGCCGATTACTCGCCTGCTGGCGACCAACCCCAAGCCATCGCCGAGCTAGCCGAGGGCGTGCGGCAGCAGCACGCCCAACAGACGCTTTTGGGCGTGACCGGCAGCGGCAAAACCTTCACCATGGCCAACGTCATTGAGGAGTTGCAGATGCCGGCCTTGGTCATCTCGCACAACAAGACGCTGGCCGCCCAACTCTACGGCGAACTCAAGGGATATTTCCCCGACAATGCGGTCGAGTATTTCGTCAGCTACTACGACTACTATCAGCCCGAAGCCTACAAGCCGAGCACGGACACGTATATCGAGAAGGAGGTCGAGCGCAACGAGGAGATTGACCGCTTGCGGCTCAAGGCCATCACCTCGCTGTTGCAGCGCCGCGATGTGGTCGTCGTCGCCACGGTCTCGTGCATTTACGGCATTGGCTCGCCCCGCGAATACGACGAGCAGAAGGTCTCCCTGCGGCGGGGCGAGCAAATCGAGCGCGACGACATTTTGCGCGCCTTGATAGACATCTATTACAGCCGCAATGATTTCGAACTGCAACGCGGCTGCTTTCGGGTGCGGGGCGATATCGTCGAGATTGTGCCTGGGTCGGAAGACCGCGCCGTGCGCATTGAGATGTTTGGCGACGAGATCGAGGGCATTTACCTGATCGACGCGCTCACCGGCGAGGTGCTAGAGCCGCGCGAACACGTCAGCCTCTTCCCAGCCAAAGCCTACGTGACCGACGAGGAGCGGACAGAGCAAGCCTGTGAGCAAATCCTCGTCGAGCTAGAGAGTCATCTCCTCGACTTGCGCACCGAACACAAGCTGGTGGAGGCCCAGCGGCTAGAGACGCGCACCAAGTACGACGTGGAATTGATCCGCGAGGTCGGCTTCTGTCCGGGGATCGAAAACTACTCGCGCTACATGGACGGCCGCCAGCCGGGTTCCGCGCCGTATGTATTGCTCGATTACTTTCCCGAGGATTACCTGCTTTTTATCGACGAGTCGCACGTGACCGTGCCGCAAATCCGGGGCATGTTTCGCGGGGACCGCTCGCGCAAGGAGACCTTGGTCGAGCACGGCTTCCGCCTGCCGTCGGCCTACGACAATCGGCCGCTGGTGTTCAAGGAGTTTGAGGAGCGGATGGGATGGACGGTCTTCGTGTCGGCCACGCCGGCCGAGTACGAACTGAAGCAGTCGGGTGGCGTGGTAGTCGAACAGGTGATCCGGCCCACGGGGTTGGTTGATCCCTCTATTGAAGTGCGGCCCCAAGAGGGACAGATCGACGATCTCGTCGAGGAGATAAGGCAGCGGGCCGAAAAGCGCGAGCGGGTTTTGGTCACGACCATGACCAAGCGCATGGCCGAAAACCTCGCCGACTACTTTGAACAGCTCGACATCCGCGTGCGCTATCTGCATTCGGATATTGAGACGTTGGACCGCGTCGAGATCCTCCGCGATTTGCGCTTAGGGGAGTTTGACGTGCTGGTGGGGATCAACCTCCTGCGCGAAGGCTTGGATTTGCCCGAGGTCTCGCTGGTGGCCGTGCTCGACGCCAGCAAGGAGGGCTTTCTGCGCTCGGAGGTCGCACTGATCCAAACGGTTGGCCGCGCAGCCCGCAACGCCGCCGGCATGGTGATCTTCTACGCCGACCACGTCACCAATTCGATGCAGAAGGCCATAGACGAGACCTATCGCCGCCGCCACAAGCAGGAGGCGTACAACGCCGAGCACGCCATTGTGCCGGAGACGATATACCGCAGCCGGGAAGAGATTATCCAAGCGACCTCAGTGCTCGAAAGCGTGCGCGGCCTTGCGCCCGAATTGGCAGCCGAGCCGACGATCAACTACCAAGAAATAGAAGACCAAGAGGAACTGCTCGCCGATTTGGAGCAGCAAATGAAGGCCGCGGCGGCCAACTTGGAGTTTGAGAAAGCCGCGTACCTGCGCGATGAAATCACGCGGCTCAAGGAGCAGCAGGTGAGTTGAAAGCCGCGGCGGCTAAATTTGACCTACGGCATTGCCCACCTTAGATTGATCCGGTCTTGCAGAAGCAACATCAAATGTAGGAGCACATTATGTCCAATGGCCGTGATATAATCGTCGATGTCCGAGACGTCAAGATGGTTTACAATGCCAAAAACCGCGACGAATCGACCCATGTTCACGCACTGCGCGGTTTGACCGTCCAGGTGTACGAGAACGAGTTTTTTGCCATCATGGGGCCTTCTGGGTCGGGGAAGAGCACGCTTTTTAATATGATCGGCGCCCTGCAGACGCCCACCGACGGCGAGGTACTTATTGAGGGCGTCAATCTGGCCTCGCTCAACACGCAGCAGCTAGCCGCGGTGCGCTGCTTTGAGCTGGGTTACATTTTCCAGACCTACAATCTCTTGCCGGTGATGAGCGCGCTGATGAACGTGTCGCTGCCCACGGTGTTTGCCGGCATGACCACGGCCGAGGGCGAAAGGCGGGCCATGGAGTGTTTGAAGATCGTCGGGCTAGGCGATCGGGCACACCACATCCCCTCCGAGCTGTCGGGCGGTCAGCAACAGCGCGTCGCCATTGCCCGCGCGTTCGTCAACAAGCCGCGCATCATCCTCGCCGACGAGCCGACGGGTAACCTCGACAGCAATACGGGGCAAGAGATCATCAGCTACATGAAGAGCCTGCAACAGGAGATGGGAACGACGATCATTACCGTGACCCACGACGACAAAATGCTCACGGCTGCCGACCGCATGGCCTGGATCCGCGATGGGCGGCTAGAGCGGGTAGCCAATCGCGAAGACATCGAGATCCAGGTGGGCAGCATCAAAGAGCACTAAATCGACTTCGGCCAAGACAGAATCTAAAAAAGCGCCCGATGCTGACGGAGCATCGGGCGCTTTTTCGCGTTTACTTCGCTCGAGAAAAGCGTTCAATCCGGCCAAATCCCTGCTCGCCGGCATTGTAGTGGACCACCGCGTCGTAGTCTTGGGTCGCGAATTGGCGGACGAGGCCGCGCCAATCCCAGTCTAGGAGCCCGTGACTAAACAAGCCGGGCGCGACAAAAGCCTAACCTCGCTGGGAGAGGACGGTCTCGACGATTCGCTCTTGGCTGGGAATGGTCGGCATCTCGAGGGTGGGGCTGAAGGGGATGGGCACGTCGGCCGCGCCAATGCGCAAGACGGGGGCGTCGAGCCAATCGAATGCCTCGGCGTTGAGGATGGAAGCAAGTTCGGCCGTGGTGCCGTAGCGCTCGACACCTTCGTCAATCACCACCGCATAGCCGGTTTTGCGCACCGAGGCGAGCAGAGTCTCCTTGTCCAGCGGCACGAGAGTGCGCGGATCGACGACCTCGGCTTCTAGCCCTTGGGCGGCAAGATCTTCCGCTGCGGCCAAGGCGACGCCGACCATGCTGGAGGTGGCGACGAGGGTCAAGTCAGTGCCGGCGCGCTTGACCTCGGCCTCGCCAAAGGGAATGAGGAAATCGTCTTCTTCGGGCACGGGGCCGGAGTCGTTGTACATCATCTTGTCTTCGAAGAACAGCACGGGATTGTCGTCGCGGATCGCGGTCTTGAGCAGGCCCTTGGCGTCGCGCGGAGTAGCGGGGATGGCGACTTTGAGGCCGGGGATATGAGCGAAAAGCGCGTGCAAGCTCTGCGAGTGCTGCGCGGCTGAAGAACGCCCGGCTCCCATCGACAGCCGGATCGTCAGCGGAACTTTGCACTGGCCGCCCGACATGTAGCGAATCTTGGCCGCCTGATTGACGATTTGGTCCATAGTCAACAGCGAAAAGTCGCCGAACATCAGCTCGCACAGCGGGCGCATGCCAGTCATGGCGGCCCCAACGCCGAGTCCGATGTAGCCCGCCTCGGCAATGGGGGTGTCGATGACGCGCTCAGCGCCGAATTCCTCGAAGAGACCCTCGCAGCATTTGAAGATGCCGCCAGAGGCCCCCACGTCCTCGCCCATGAGAAAGACGGTCTCGTCGCGGCGCATTTCCTCGGCCGTGGCTAGGCCGATCGCCTCTCTAAACAGCATGTCCCGATCAGGCATATATATCCTCAAAAGCTTGTTCTGGCGGGGGAAAGTCGGATTCTTTGCCGAATTCAATGGCGTCGAGGACTTCGCGCTCTACTTGCTCGTACAGGGCGTCGAGTTCGGCCTGTTTGGCGACCCGGTTGGCGACCATGTACTGGCCCAACAAGCGAATGGGATCCTTGTTTTCAGACCACCAGCCGACCTCATCGCGAGTGCGGTAGGTCTGGGCGTCGCCGACGTGATGCCCGTGGTAGCGGTAGGTTTTAGCTTCGATCAGGCTCGGGCCGCCGCCCTTGCGCGCCTTGGTCACGGCTGCGGTTACTTTTTCGTACATCTCCAGCACATCGGCCCCGTCGGCGATGATCCCTTCGAGGCCAAGCCCCTTGGCGCGGTCGGCAATGTCGGTGACGCCGGTGACGCTCTCGTAGGGGGTGTGCTCGCCGTATTGGTTGTTCTCGCAGATGTAGATAACCGGCAGGTTCCAGATCACGGCCATGTTAATGGTTTCGAGCATGATGCCTTGGTTGGCCGCGCCGTCGCCAAAGAAGCAGACGCCCACTTGATCACTGCCGCGCAGTTTGGCCGATAGGCCGGCACCAGTGCAGATGCCGAAGCCGCCCCCGACAATGCCGTTGGCACCGAGGATGCCCAGCGACATATCGGCGATGTGCATGGACCCGCCCTTGCCGCGACAATAGCCAGCTTCCTTGCCCATAATCTCGGCCATCATGCGGTCGAGCTGGCCGCCTTTGGCCAGACAGTGCCCGTGGCCGCGGTGCGTGCTGGTGATGTAGTCGTCGTCGCGCAAGGCCGCGCAAGTGCCGACGGCCACGCCTTCCTCGCCGATGTAGAGGTGGGCTAGGCCAGGCATCAGGCCGCGGGTATAGACGTCCCAGACGTGCTCTTCAAAGAGGCGAATCTCCGACATCTTGCGGTACATGAACCACAGTTTGTCGGGCGCGGCCCGGAGCTTGGTTTTCTTTGCTTTAGGTTTTTTGCGGGCAGTTGTCTTCGCCATGTATGCTATCTCCGGCAATACTCGTTAGGGCAAAAAATAAGCGAGGTGGGTCCGGTATCGTCAAGCGCGAAAAAGCCGGGAAACCCGTGGGGCATCCCGGCTTTTTCGCACGAAGGGCGGGATGCCTAGCTCGTTTTTTCGAATTCGGCGGCGTGTTCTTGCTTCCACTGGTTCCATTCGTCGGCATCGTCGCGTAGCTCAAAGTACTTGGTGTTGATCTCGACGAAGCGGTCTTGATCCTCGGGCATGTCCTCTTCGGCGAAGATCGCCTCGACCGGGCACTCTGGCTCGCAGGCACCGCAATCAATGCACTCGTCCGGGTCGATGTAGAGCATGGGTTCGCCGTCGCCGTCGATCGGATGGATGCAGTCCACGGGGCAAACCTCGACGCAGGCTTTGTCTTTGACGTCGATGCAGGTTTCAGTGATGTAGTAAGCCATGGGTTCCTCCCAATAAGGTGCTATTGCTTCATTGTTTCTTTGAATTGGGAACTATCGCAAAAATACGGGCCACTTTGTCCCTGTCAAGCGGCGAGATTATCCAGTAGGGTCGCTGTGTCGGCGTTGGTTTGGCAGCGTATTTTCAGATTGAGGCGCAGCTCGGAGGCGGGGTCGCGCTCTATTGCGTACTCGGCACCGGCAAAGAGTTGGGCGAGTACCGGGTCGAGGGCCGCCCGCAGGGTGTTTTCGCCTGCGTCGTCGTTGGTTGCATTGAGGCGATCGTTGGCTACGAGGAGCAAGTCGCCGCTGCGGAACTTGACTTTGCCCGCTAGGCTGGGCTCTTCTTCGAGGCGTCGGCAGGCGGTGAGCGCCGCTTTGAAGGCACTGGCAAGCCGCTCAGTCAGGTCGCCGTCGGCGGGTTGTTTGCGCGAGTAGAGCAAACCCATCTCGGCGCTGTGGTTGTCGAGGCTGTAGTTGGCTTCGTGGCCGACGAGCAGGGTCAGCGGTCCTTCGTCTAGGTGGCTGTAGTCGGCCACGTCGATGAGGACTTCGTCTGGGGTCGTCGGAATCCAGCTATTGAAGACGCGAAAAGCCTCTTCGGCCGATAGGGACCCGGGATCTTCGAGATAAAATTTTACGTTGATGCGCTGTAGAGATTCCATAGAGACTCAAGCGGTAGTGCCGGCGGGTACGGCGATTTTGTCGTAGCAGGTGTACGCGCCTTCGATGAAGAGCTGCGCTTCCTCGATAAAGCGGTGGACTTGCACCTTGGTCAATTCGCTCGGTGGGTTCTGATACGCGGCAAAGAGGTAGTTGGCAAATTTCGGGAAGAACAACTCGCTGTCGTAGAAGCGCACGCGAAATTCGGCCACCACCACCTCGGGCGTTTCCGGTACGTCGTAGAATTGTTCTTTGACTAGGGCGCGGGCCGAGCGCAGCATGGCGTTCAACGCGCCTTGCCAAGCGGTTTCTAGCTGGCCCTCGTCAAAGGCGACTTGCGCTTCAAAGACCTCGCGCTCAGCCGCGGCGATCTCCATGGTCGTGATGGAAACGACCTCGCCGGCGCACTCGCCCTTGCCGAGGTCGTCCATGGTAAACTCGCGGGTGTCGCCCCAGTCTTGGTAGTACCAACTGTTTTCCTCGTGGGACGGCACTTGGGTCAGATCGTCGAGCATGGCCTTGACATCGCGCTTGCCGATGCGGGTGATGAAGTCCTTGAAGGTCTCGTCCTCGGCGCGCTCGGCGACAAAGTGCTGGGCCAAGCGGGTGACGACTTCGGGAATGTTCTTGGAGGGTACGGCACCCGTGGCCAAGCCGAAGGAGCCGGCGTTTTCTCGCCACTGTCCGCCCAAGACGACCTGAAAGTGCGGCACGGTGATGCCGTTGATCTTGCGGCTGTTGCCGTAGAAGCCGATGTCGGCGGCGTGGTGTTGGCCGCAGGAGTTGAAGCAGCCGCTGATCTTGATCCGCAGGGCCTCGATGGCCTCGTTGAGCTGGCCATTTTCCTCACTGAGACGATTGCGCAACTCAGCGGCTAGGCCGCGCGAAGAGGCAATGCCTAACTTGCAGGTGTCGGTGCCAGGGCAGGCCGTCACGTCGGCAATGGTCCCGGCACCGGATTCGGCGAGGCCGAGGGACACGAGTTCGTCGTAGAGGTGGGGCAGATCGGTCTCGCTGACCCAGCGCAGGACGAGGTTTTGCTCGACGGTGGTGCGGACGGTTTCGCGGACGTAGCGCCGGCTGATGTCAGCTAATGCGCGTAGCTGGCTAGAGGTGATGTCGCCCAGCGGCAGAACCACGGTGGCGACTGCATAGCCTTCTTGGCGTTGCGCATAGACATTGGTGCGGTACCATTCGGCGAAGCCTTCACTCGCGGTTGCGCCGTTGAGAGCTTGGCCCGGCTTGAGGGGCTGCTCGTCAGTGGCGTGAAGATCGTCGAGAAACGCGGTCCAGCTCGGATCTTCGGGCAGGATGGCGCGTTCCTCCAACACCAAGCGGCGGAATTCCTCAATGCCGAGCTTGGCGACCAAGAACTTAATACGGGCGCGATTGCGGTTTTTCTTTTCGCCGAGGCGGGCAAAGACGCGGGCGATAGCCTGGGCGATGGGCAGCAATTCCTCGGCGGGTACGAACTCGTCGAAGAGCTGGGCTTGGTGTGGCACCGCGCCCAAACCGCCGCCGACGTAGAGCTTAAAGCCGCGCTTTTCCTCGCCGTTGATGATCTTTACCACGGCGATGCCGCCGAGGTCGTGCATGTTGGTCAGGCCGCAGGATTCGTGCTGGCAGCCGGAGAAGGCGATCTTGAATTTGCGCCCGAAGTCTTGGCAGTCGGGATGCCCGAGCAGGAAGCGCATGAGGGCTTGGGCATAGGGCGTTACGTCAAAGGTTTCCGTACGGCAGACGCCGGAGAGAGGGCAGGCGGTGACGTTGCGCACTGAGTTGCCACAGGCCTCGCGGGTGGTGATGCCCACCGAGGCTAGGCGGCGCATCAGGTCGGGCGTGTCTTCGAGGTGGACGAAGTGGATTTGGAAGTCTTGGCGCGTGGTGACGTGCAGGATTTCCTCGGAGTACTCTTCGGCCACGTCGGCGAGCACTTCCATCTGTTCGGCCGTCAGCCCGCCAAATGGGATTTTGATCCGCATCATGCCCGGGGCGTGCCAGATCGTGTCCGGCCCCTTGGTCTGATGTTCGGGGAAGAGTAGCTGTTGCGTCTGGGTGCCGTCGTAGCGCTGGCCATTGTCGTAGCGCTGGCCGTACACCCCTCGGCGCAACCGCGTCTCGGCGAAGAGCTTCTCCTCCATCTTGCCCTGCTTGCGCAGGTGGATCTGGGTCTCGAAGGTCTCGATTTCGTCGGCTAGCTCAGCGGGCATTTGCCCGGCTAGTTTTTCTTTCCAACTGCTTGCTGTGCTCATGCCTAAAACCGCCTCTGTGTGGTTGGCGTCCAATTAAACCTTATTAACATTATAGATTTGCAAGAGACTGTCAAGATGAGTCGTCCGCTAGCTTTTCTCGCAGATAGGCGCGGATTTGCGCCCCCCATTCCGGATCGTCGAGCGCGTAGTCGATAAAGGTTGCAAAATAGGACAGGTGATTGCCAATGTCGCAGCGCTGCTCGTCGGTACTCAAGCGCACGGCGCGCACTGGGTCACCGGCGGCGATTAGGGCAGCAATGGCATCGGTGAGATATACCTCGCCGCTCGGCGAGGGTGCGGTGGCGTGGATGTGGGGGAAAATGGCCGGAGAAAACACGTAGCGCGCGCTAACGGCCAAGCGGCTGGAGGTTTGCGCGGGCGTTGGTTTTTCGAGGATGGCGGTCAGCTTGGAATCTGCGGCTGTGGCTACTTCGGGGACTAAGATGCCGTAGTGGTGCATCCGGTCTTCGGGCACTTCGTACGCGCCGATAGTGCAGGCGGCGCAGTGGCGGAGGTGCGAATCGATCATCCGTTGCAGCAGGGGACGACCGTTGCGCGTGCGCACGATGCTGTCGCCAAAGGCCACGACGAAAGGCTCACCGGCAGTAAAAGCTGCTCCGATGGCGACTGCAGTACCGGTGCCAGGGGGCGGAGGTTGGCGCGCGAAGAAAAACTCGATGCCGCGCTCGCGGTAGCCAAAGTGGCACGCTGCCGCGCCGCTGTCGTCGAAGTGATTCTCGATCGCGCTTTTGTTGCGTCCGGTGATGAAGAGGATTTGACGAATGCCAGCGGTTGCTAGTTCTTCGACGACGTGGTGGACGACCGGCAGGCGGCCCACAGGCAGCATTTCCTTAGACAGGGATTTGGTCGTGGGCAGGAGTCGGGTGCCGAGGCCGGCGACCGGCACGATGGCTTTGGCGATGTTCATGGGATGGGCTCTCGCAAAAAATATGGTTGTGTTCCCAATGTTTGACAAGCAGTAGCTGGCGCAATATTATGGGCGATCCACCGGTAAAAGAGGAGTTGTTCCCATGAGTGAGGAGCGGCGTTATCCCGCGCTCAGCGAGGACATGCAGGCGCGCGGTTTGGGGGCCATGCTGCGCATTTTTGGCCCGGGTGCTATCATCGCCTCGGTGACGATTGGCAGCGGCGAGACGGTCTTTGCCTCGCGGGGCGGCGCAGTGTTTGGCTACGCCCTGTTGTGGTGCTTTATCGGCGGCGGCTTGATGAAGTTCGTCCAAGTCTATACAGCGGCGCGCTACATGACCCTGACGGGGGAACATCCGCTCGAACGCTGGAAGTTTTTGCCTGGGCCACAGGGTTGGGTGGTATGGGTTATGGCGGTGCTGACCGTGCTTTGCTTCCCGCTGTGGCTGTCGGGTTTGCCCAAGATGCTAGGCGGGCTGACGGTGTGGATCTTGGGCTGTGAGGGGTTGGCGATATGGGGCGATCCCCGCGTGTGGGGCACGGCCTTTGTCGCCTTGGCCATTGCCATTACTATGGTCCAGAGCTATGGCGCGTTGGAGAAATTTCAGACGGTGGTCGTCGGCGTCTTGCTGCTGTCGATCCTGACGGCTGCGGCGGCTGCGAAGCCCGACTGGCTGGCGGTGCTGATAGGCTCTATCGTGCCGACCATGCCTGCGTATGATCCCTGGCTGATTAGCAAGTATCCGGCGGTGGCGGCGCGCTCGGCTTGGGTGGAGTTGGGCACCTACTTAGGTGCGATCGGTGGCGGCACGCAGGACTACTTTGGCTACATCGGCATGTTGCGAGAGAAGGCTTGGGGCCTGTTAGGCCGCAAAGTGGAGGCTGGCGAGGAAGGTGTGGCCATCGCAGCCGATGATGAAAATATCGCCCGAGGTAGAGCTTGGCTGCGGGGGCCATTGGTGGACTCCGGGGTGTCTTTTACCTGCGTGGTGATTTTTACCATGGCCTTTGTAGTGCTCGGTGCGGCCGTGCTCCGCCCCCAGCACATCGTGCCAGAGGGGATGCAGCTACTGTCGGTGCAGGCCGATTTCCTCACGCTTCTGCATCCAGCCTTGGTCTATTTGTACCAGTTGGGCGTGTTTACTGCGTTTTTTGGCACCATTATGGCTGCGTACGAGCTCTATACGCGCACCACCCACGAGTGCTTGCGGCCCATCGTCCAGCGGGTGCGCGAGGTGCCCGTGGGGCGGCTGCGACCGTGGGTGGTGGGATACTGCGGTATTGGCGGCGTCGCCATTATGTGGATGGGCGGCAACCCGGTGTCGATTGTGACGCCAGCGGCTATTTTCGGTGGGGTGCTCACTTGCGGTCTGTGGTGCTTGCTGATGGTGTGGACCGACCATCGCTTCTTGCCAGCACCGCTGCGCATGGGGTGGCCGTTGCGGGTGATCAACTTGATCAGCGGTGTCTTCCTCACGGGCTGGGGCCTGCGCGGTGCTTTTGACTTCTTCGCGGGATGAAGCGGTTTGCGCGTCTCCGACGACATCTGGGTGCAGGTCGAAGCCGTATTGGACAGAGGCACCCGGCTGGCTTTGGCGACCACTGGCGGGGGCAGCGAACTTATTAGCTGGCTCTTGAATCACCCTGGGGCCTCGCGCGCGATCATCGAAGCTCAAGTGCCCTATAGCGAGCGAGCGCTAGCGGCGTATTTGGCCTTTGCGGGGCCGCATGGGGCAAACGAGCAAACGGCGCGGGATATGGCGGGGCGGGCCTTTGTGCGGGCTGCTTCCTTTGCCGAGGTGGGGCAAGGCTGCATCGGCGTGGGCTGCAGTGCGGCCTTGGCGACGAGCAGGTTACGGCGCGGCGCGGATCGGGGCTGTATCGCGCTGCGTTTGGAGAGTGCCTATCGCTTGTACACTTTGCGTTTTGAGAAGGACGCAGCCGACCGCTTGGAGCAAGAGGAGGTTTTGAGCCGCTTGGCTTTGGAGGCCATAGTGGAGGCCTGCGGCGGTCCGGTCGCCGGTGCATCGCTGCCGGGCTACGCGCATCTTGTGCGGCGCGAGTTGGCGTTGGACGATCCGCTGGGTTTGCTGTTTGCGGGGGAGTTGGACGTCGTCGAAATGCGTCCCGATGGGGTGATCGCGCCCGAGGTCGAGCGTGGGCAGCGTCTGTTCTTGTCCGGGTCCTTCAACCCGCTGCACGAGGGACACGAGCAACTCGTGGCCGCGGCGGGACAGCTAAGTGGCCGGCGGCCGAGTCTGGAACTATCCATCGAAAATGTCGATAAGCCGCCCCTGCAAAGGAGCGAGGTCGAGCGTCGCTTGGCGCAGATGCGCGGTCGCTTTCCCGTGGTGATGACGCGGTCGCCGACCTTTTTGCAGAAGGCCTGGCTTTTTGGCGGTTGTCATTTTGCGTTGGGGTATGATACGGCCGTGCGGCTTTTGCAGGGTCAATATTATGACGAGGGAGAGCGGGGCGTGGCTGCGGCCTTGGAGGAATTTGCCGCTGGGGGCTGTCGCTTTTGGGTTACTGGCCGGGTGGATGGGGATGCGTATCGCACTTTAGAGGATATAGATGTACCTGCAGAGTACGCCGATCTTTTCGCGTCGGTGCCCTTTAGGATGGATATCAGTTCTACGGAACTCCGCGCTCGGAAGGCTTAGGACAATGGCTGAAGAAGAATGGGAAGAGCCTGAAGCGGTGGAAGTGCCCATTGACGGCACGCTGGACTTGCACACCTTCCATCCGCGCGACCTCAAAGAGCTGTTGCCCGACTATTTGGATGCCTGTCGCCAAGCGGGCATTTTGCAGGTGCGCGTCATCCACGGCAAGGGCACGGGCCAATTGCGGCGCTCGGTCCACGCTATTTTGGGCCGCTTGCCCGAGGTGGAATCATTCCGCTTGGCTGGGGAAGGTGGTGGCGGTTGGGGGGCGACCTTGGTCTGGTTGGTGCCGCTCGACGTTTGACTATGCTAGGTCCCAGAAATTTCTTGATTTATGCAATACGCACAGATAGATTGTTACAACTACGTTACAATTTGTATAGTTGTTATAAGTATCATATTTTAAAAGGGGTTATCCCCCTCCTTGATATCTATTTAGAAGCGCGCAAAACTGGAATCTCGGCCGCTAAAGGGTTGGTCCTTACCATGGAATATCGTCCTATCGGCCTTCTTTTCAAGCTACTGCAATCGTTGCAGATAGTCCCTCCTCTGTCAATCCTTCTACTGCTGTCCGTGTGCTCAACCAGCGCACAGGATGTTTTTACGGTTGGCGGCGACGAACGTCCTTGGCGCGATTCTGGCACAACTCCCGGGGGCGTGATCGATTTTGTCGAGCAATTGGGAACGATCGAGGACGCCGACGGCGAAAAAGTGTTCGCCGTTGGGTTGGATTCCCTGCAAAACTGGATTATGCCGCTGCGCTTGCGCTCCGATTTCAACATTTCGCTCGGTGTTCTCGAGCGGGGAGGCTCTATAGATATTCCAGGGCTAGATGCCAGCCAGAAAAGTCCAGAGCAACTGGAGGGTATGCTCAATGGCGACCATCGAGTGGCATTTGATCGCAAATTCGTGGCCGGCCGCATCGTGCGCAACAACGGCGTCACCATTCGCATTGACCTCGGGGCGCGCTTCGGAGTGGACCGGGTCGTGTTCTATCCGAGGATGACAGAGTCGTTTCCCTTTGGCCACGAATTCATGCGGGGGTATGAGTTGTTCCTCAACGATGGCTTGCCGCAAAACCTCTATGCCAGTGGTCAGCCCATTTTTACCTCGCCGGTGCAGCGCGACTCAGACAACCGCGAGGCCAGAGTGGACGCACGGATCAATCCCCAATTTGTCCGCTTTCTGCAACTCAAGTCGATTACCACGCTCGGATTTGAAGTTGACGAGATAGAGGTGTACGGCAGGGGGTTCGTGCCGACAGCCAGCTATGTGTCCAATGTGTTAGATCTGGGCGAGGAGGTGGTTTGGGGGAGCATCGATTGGAGCGAAGTGGTCGCGGGGAATAGCGCGGATTCCAAGATAGAAATCCGCGTGCGCAGCGGGCAGGATACGACGCCCGATGTCTTTTTTCGCAATGCCAATGTAGGAGGTCGGCAACCCGAATACGTGCCCATCGACAGCGAGGGCAACACGCTGACCAAGGAAGCCTTTGAAAAACTGGCGAAGAACCAGCAGGGGCCCATCAAATCCGATACGGACAACGGCTGGGTGCAGTGGCAATTGGTCGACAATGGCACCCAGCTAACGGTGCCGGCACCTCGGCGTTATTTCCAGTTCCGCATCGATTTCACCAACCTGAGCCTGGACGCTAGCCGTGCTGTCGCCGACTTGGGCTTCGAGTTCGCACGGCCCCCGGTTGATCGCATTGTCGCCGAGGTTGGACCACCGCAGGCCGAGATTGGCAAACAGACGACTTTTACGTACTTCGCCCGCATCACCAATACTACGGGGCGATCGGGATTCACGCGCTTTGAAATCGAAACCCCGGCCCGCATCGCGGCCCTCCACTCGGTGGAAATCCAAGATGGGTCGGGTAATCGCCTAGATGGAGCTGAGTTCGGCGGGGATCTAGCCGGTGTGTCTTTGCCCCTGCATGTCGGATCGTTCGCCATTGAGGCGGTGGAGGACGACCACTTTGCCCTAAGCTTGCCTTTGATTAACGCCGATGGTACCCTGTTGAAGATTGTCTTTGATGCAGCCGTATTCCGCTATGGTACGCGTTTCCAAGGGCGGGCCTTTGCCGATGCCAACGTGCAGGTGCCGCTGCAGACCGAGGGCGGGGATGCTTCAGCCGAACAGGATACCGACGAGTTGCTGGTGCGGATTCCCGTGGGCTCGCGGGTAGCTGGTCCGCTGGCAATCCAGCCGCGGACCTTCACCCCCAATGGAGACGGGGCCAATGACGTGGCGGAAATAAGCTACGCGGTTCAGCATTTGCTCGAACCATCGCCGAGCGAAGTAAGTATCTACGACTTGACGGGTGCCCGCGTGCGGCAGCTCAACTCGGTCGAAGTCCAAAACGGCCGCGTCCAGCTACAGTGGGACGGTCGCGGCGATGACGATCGCTTGGTGCCGCCGGGAATCTACTTGGCGGTAGTGGAAATTCGCTCCGATCGGAAGACTGACCGGCGGTTCAACAGTGTGTCTGTGGTATACTAGGTGCTAGCCAAGTGAGGAGGGGATTTTGAACAAGCGCTATCTGGTTGTGGTAGGTGCTGTTCTCTGCGTGCTAAGCTGGAGTGCGCCGACTCTGGTTGGTGCCCAAGCGTACGATTCGCGCATGGGTAGGGTGAAGCAGGGTGGAAAGGTGGATTTTTCCCCGCAGGGACCGGGGGTATTATTCGATGCGCTGGATCCGGCAGTGCGCAAATGGTACGTCCCCCAAGAATTGTATCAGGAGTACCAGTGGAGACAGTGGGAATACTCCAACTACGCCCGCGAGCCCTATCAGCGCTATGTCGATACCGCGTTGGAGGGCGATTTCTTCTACGATTTCTTCGGCAATCTAGTCACCCGAGGCTGGTTGATCTACGATTGGCAGCAAGATCGTCCCCGGCAATTCGGCAGTAGCATTCTCAAGACCAACCGGTTCAACCAATGGTTCAGCAAAGTAGCCGTCTCCTCGGACCACAAGGGACAATACTACTACAGCATCACGATCGGCGATGAGATCCGCACTACTTTGACGCCGATGACTTTTTCTAAACCCACATTCAACGGTATTCAGTGGGATTTTGCCGCCGATAAGTACCTGGGCACTCTCCTATTGGCCCGTCCCAGTCGGCCGGCCGTGGCCACTGATTTGGATATCCCCGATCAGAAGACCAGCGTCACCAACTTGCTGGGTGGGCGGGGCATCGTTCAGGTCGGCGACTTCGTCCGGGTCGGGGCGACCTATGTGACCGCCTTCCAAGGCCAGACGCTATTCGACGATTTCACCGGCAACCCTTTTGCCGGCGGGGCTCTGACCACCGACCAGAATGCGCTGCCCATATCCCGCATCATTATTCGGCTGTCGGACGACTCGCCCGCAGACGGAGTGGGTGGGGCGGCCCTGTTCGACGATGAAATCATCATCGAGGATGTGGACGGCAACACTTTCCGCGGCAGTACCATAGGATTCGAGCCCATACGCGAAGGGGGGTTCCAACGGGTGGGGTTTTTAGCTGCGGACGGGGACGAGCGCATTACCCTCACCTACGACTTTACGGACCCTTTGTACACCGGGCCCGATCCTACGACTATTGAAAGAGTATTCTTTGAATTGGTGATCTCCAACGACTACAAGGTGGAAATCACGTCCGACCGGCAGACCAACCGGGACTCACAGCCCGTCTTCTTGCTGATCGAACGGGCCGATGACAATATCCGCGACAACTCCAACCAGCGACTGTTGAAATTCGACTACGGTCTGCCCACGGCCAATACCATCCTTGGCGTTACCTTCGAGGCCAACAAGGTCTGGGGTTTTGACTTTTACGGGGAGTACGATTTCAACAAGCAGTACCGCCAGTATCCCAACCTCAATCTAAGGGATCACCGCAAGGCGGTTAACGACGCCCAAGCATGGATGTTCAACCTGTCCAAGGCATCCTATCCTTGGTTCGCGTTTCTCGAAGGCTATAGCATGGACGCGGACTATTCTACCCGCACCTTCTTAGCTGGTACTCGGGGACAGGACGAAATCGATTACGAAGACGAAATATCCTATATCTACGAGTTCGTCGAGGACAACGATGACCAAGACCGCCGGCCGGACTGGAACCGCTATAGTATGCTGTCGGACAATGCAGTCTTTCCGGGTTTTGACGAGAACAACGATTTCGTTTCGGATTTCAATCAGAACGATACGGAGGATCGCCAGAACTTCATTCCCGATTACGAAGAGCCCTTCCTGCGCTATCACGCCGACAGACCCGAATACCTCTTTGGCGTTGACATGAACAACAACGGCTGGATCGATCGCTTTGAAAACGACGAAGAACCCGATTATCCCTACGGGCGCGACCACCGTGGCTACAATGTGTACGCGGGAACCCACATCGGGCCCGAGGCTCGGCTAACCGTCGGGCGTTTGCGCGAAAAACTGCTGGCGGGGGATCGCAAAAACGAATCCACGTACCTGCTCTTCACCTACGAAAGGGATTTTGCCCAGTTGGGCCGTTTGCGGGTGTTCGACAATTTCAAGTTGGTTGAGGACGACATTCCCAACAACCTGTTCCAGTGGGTGCAGCCGTCTAATTCCCGCGGTACTCAGCAGCGCGTTTTCGATGTGCTCCCGGCGCGCGACACTTGGGTCAACACTTCCTATGTACAGTTCGATTTCACGCTCGTAGGGAACCTGAATGTAATCAACAAGTTCAAGACTGAAATCTACAACCAGCGCCGGGAGCAGCGCGACCTGCGCGGCACGGCCAGCTTTGTCGGTCTTATCAACAAGGCCGATTACACTTTCTCCGTGCGAAATATCGAACTTGAACCGCGCTTCAAGAGCGAATTTTTGCGCGAGCGCCCCGTTCGCCAGCGCGACCCAGAGCGCCGCGAATTGACCGAGACGCTTTTTCTCATTGCCCGCATTCCCCTGCTCTCCCATACGCTCGTCGAGTTGGGGCTAGAACTGTCTCATTTTGAGCAGTTCCGCGATGACGACGAGGGAGTGCCGGTCAATCGCGACTTGGAGCCAGATTCCTTCAGTCGGATCGTCGCGGTGCAATTTAATAATTCCTCTGATTACTTGGGCTACAGGCTCCATCTGCAGACGGGATTTCGCCTGCAGAAACTGACGTTTGAAAATCTGCCCCCTAGCACGACCAGCAAGATATTCATGACGGCCTATGCCGGGCTGGAACGCTAGTGGGTTTGATCTTCGCAAAGTTGAATCAGGTTGGATAACATGGCGACCTGTTAGCAGCGGAAAGGAGGAAAAAAACAGTCGTCATTTCAGCCCCGATTGGGGTAGCAAAAAACACAATGACCTCACTAACTAACGGAAAAAGAGGTGTTGCAATGAAGAGGATCAATAAGATAGCAATTGCTTTACTGGTCTCGGCCCTCATGGTCGGCTCGGCTTTTGGCCACCAAGGGGAGATGAAGTTCATGTTCCAGTTCCCAGATCACCTGACGCCAGTGCTGGACGGCGATATGTCGGACTGGGACATTGTCTCCGATGTATACAAGATCAAAGCCGAAACCATGTTCAACCAGTTCGGCGCGCCCATGGATTTGAGCGATTTCAATGCCTCGCTCATTTGGGGCTACAACATCAACGACGGCAAGGCCTATTTTTCAGCTTGGGTCGCCGACGACTACATCAACAACACCGAGAAGTGGTCGACGACTACAGATTGGGACCACTCCGGCGGCATCTTCCGCGGCTTCGATCAGGGAGATGATTTCGAGACCCGCTGGGCCAGTGCCCAAGCCCAACGCTACGATTTGGCCGGCCCAATTTTCAGCTCTTCCGGTTACTATACCCGGATTATTGATGGCTCCAAAGCTTGGGCGGGCCAGTCCCCTTACGTGGAGTGGGCCGGCCAGTTTCTCCGCGGTGACGTCGATACCCAAGAGCCAGCCGAAATGTTCGGCGAATACTCCATTGTACCCTTTGACGACATCCACCCCGACGGTGCCGACCAGAGCGTTCAACACAGTTGGGTGGAAGGCACAGTTGTTGGCATAGAGGTCAACTGGGGCGACAAGGATGCCGATCCCGGCTCCTATGACGATGCCTATTGGTCCGGTTTCGGCGGCATAGGTGCCTCTAGGGATGCCGACCAGTTCGGCGACTATCTGCTGGCACCCATCGAAGAGGGGTTGCCCGAGGCTAGGGCTACCGGAGTCGAGGCCAGCACTTGGGGCCAGATCAAGTCCACCTTCTAATAAGGCTGACTTGACTGCCTGTACCATAGACGTTGCAGGATTGTTTCAGGCGGGATTTACGGGCGACTGTAAATCCCGCCGTTCTCTTAGTTGGCGACCAAGCAAAGGAGGCACTGGGTGAGACAAGTGCTGATTATAGTCCTGATAGTGTTGGGAATGGGAGTGGGCTATCGGGCCGAGGCGCGCCAATTTTACCAACTGGGGGGCCACGCTGGAAACCTTTGGAGTGAAAGCGGCACTCTGAGTTCTATCGATGTGGCAAGAGTGCCGGGTGCCATCCGCCCGTTCAGCGCCGAAAGCGGTGAGAACCTGATTGCCTCGATGGGCGGGCGAAATGGCGACATTACCAGCTTGGTGAGCATTTACACCCTACCGGCCAATTGGCTAGAAGAGCGCGTGTTTGTAGTGGATGGCGATTCTAGTACGGCTTTTGTGCATCCGCCGCGCATCAATTTCTTCCGCGGTCCTGGGTTCTTCTATACTACGCCGATGTTCTTCGACTTGGGGGCACCATTCCCCATCGAAAGGGTTCGTTTTGCAACTCGTGCTGATCATCCGGGGCACAAGATCCGCCAGTTTAGGCTTTCTATCAACGACGGCAGGGAAGAGAGCAAAAACGAAAAAGGAAATCTCATCTGGACCTTGGTTCACGACGAGAAGGACAACTTGAGCCCGGTAGTCGAATTGGATATCGAACCCCAAATAGCACGCCACGTCTATCTCCATCCCTTGGAAGTGGGGGAGACTTGGGAGGTGGCCGAGTTCGAAGTGTACGGTCAGGGGTTTGTTCCGCAGGCCTCATTTCTGTCCGACCCGATTGATCTGGGACGAGCATCCAGTTTGGGGCGCATTTGGTGGAACGGCCAACTCGATTTAGGAGCGAAAATAGTCATCCAGAGCCGCAGCGGCAGCGATGACCAGCCCGAGGTTTACTGGCGCAAGACCGGGGTGGGTGGAGAGGAAGTGCCACTCGGGGCCAATGGCCAGCCCATGAGCCGCAAAAATTATGAAGCCATGCCCAAGAACGTGCGGGGGAGCATTACTCAGGATCTGGAAAACTGGAGCGTATGGCACACCTATGAGTATGCGGACGGACTCGCCGGCATCCAGATTCGCTCTCCGAGTCCCCGGCAGTATGTGCAGTTACACATCGCTTTTTTCTCCGCCAGATTGGCGGGGGGCCAGATTGACTCGCTGTTTTTTGAATTTTCCCAACCGCCTGTAGTCTCCGAGGCGATTGGCGAAATCTACCCTCCTTTTGTAGAGTCGGCCGATCCGGTGCGGTTCACCTATGCGGTGCGAACCCGACTGGAGGAGGATCAAGCGGGTTTCAATGTTTTCGAGGTAAGCACGTCCGCCCGTCTGGAGGCTATCCACGAGGTGCGCATCGACCGCGAGGTGGTCGATTTTACCCCGAGTTTCGATCCGGCAGATCCCCACCAGTTTGCCGTCCAATTTGACCGCATCGACCAAGATCAGACGCTGCTAGAGGTAGATTTTGACGCCCGAGTCTTCAACTATGGAACGGCCTTCAACGGTGCCGTGTCGGATGCGGACAGCGACGAAGTGCCTCAGAGCGTGATCCCCGGAGATGCTGTGAGCGAGTTGTTGAGTGACGCCTTGAACGTCCGCACGCCGCTCAAGGGCAGTCTGCTCAGTGCCGTGCAGGTGGTGCCCAACCCGTTTTCACCCAATGGAGACGGCGTCAATGACCAAGTGCAGTTCTCCTATACATTACTGCGTCTGACCGATGCCGTGCCCCTTGAGACGGAAATCTACACGCTGGCGGGAAACCGAGTGCGCACTTTGGGCGCTGGGGAGGGGGGGAGCGCGCTCTATCAAACTGCTTGGGACGGGCGAGATGACCAAGGCGAATTGGTAGCCCCAGGGCTATACATTTATCGCGTCGTGGTAGAAGCGGGCAGTGGCCGGGAGGAACGACTGGGGTCTATCGCTTTGGTGTACTGAATAGAAGATATGAGACACAGAAAACCATGGACTTGGCAAGGATGCGGGTTGGTACTCATGTGGAGTCTCGCGGCGTGTTCGCCGAGTGCGGAGGTCGTCCTTGAACCCGGTGTGGTGGCGCGCATTGATTCCACGTCTATCTCGGCTGCCGAAATGCGCGATTTCGTCGTCCAGATGCCCCAGTCCTTGCGCCTTCAGGGACAGGGCGATCCAGTGCGGAAGCGCTACCTGCGCAGTCTGCTGGGCAAGTACCTGATCGTACTGGAGGCCAAAGAGCGGGGATTGGACACCGCTCAGGTGGTCCAGACTAAGGCGATGCAGTACTGGCGTCAGCACTTGGTCGATACCTATCGCCAGATCGCATTGGTGCCCAACGTGCAGGTTTCTGAGGAGGAGGTACGAGACTATTTCGCCCGCAGTGGCCTAGGCCGCAAGCGCCAGATGGCGGGCATTCTGGTGGAAGAGGACAGCACCGCAAAGCAAATCTATGAGCAACTCAAAGCGGGTGGGGATTTTGCCCAACTGGCCGCCGAATATACCATAGACGAACGGTCGGCTACCCAAGGGGGCGTGTTGGGATTTATCGATCTGGAGCAGGCCCGCAGGTTGCAGATTCCAGACGAGCTGTTTCGCAGTCTGCCGAGTGGACAGCTATCCCCGATTCTGCCCATGGGCACGCGCTACCAAATTGTGCGTTTCCTCCAGGATCAGCCCGTTCCGCTAGAGGAGAAACGACAGCAGATTCGTGCTATGCTCTACGAACGCAAGCGACTAGAGCAGGAAAGGGCGGAAATCGCGTCCCTTACCCGCAAACTGGACGTGCAGCTAGTGCCAGAGGGATTGGAGCTTCTATTGAATAAAGCGGCGCTCCACACCCGGGTACGCCTCACTCATCTGACCACCGAGGAGGCAGATCAGCCCCTCTTTACCTATGAGGCGGGTCAGATCTCTCTGGGGGATTACCTCAATGCCCTGTGGGGGGATATGCGGGCCCTGTCCGGCTGGGGGGTACGGGACAGTGCCGAGGTGGTTGATACAGCGAAGGAACTGGTCTTGACTCCGGTTTTATTGGCAGAGGCGGCGCAGCGGGCCGGGTTAGAGGAGATGGCGGATGGACAACAGCGATGGCGGGAAATACGCACAGAATTCATGATTAAACAGTTACGCCAGGAAGAAGTCATTGACCAATCCGAGGCAAGCTTGGAAGAAGCTAGGGATTTTTACGAGGACAATGAGGATTTGTTCAGGGAACCGGCCCAATACATTGTAGTTGAGGTGCTGGTCGAGACCGAGGCGGAAGCCGTTGGTTTGCTGCGCGCCATCGAACAAGGTGCGACTCTGGGAATGCTTGCCCAAAAGCACACCATCCGCCAAGGTATGCAGGAAGAAGATGGCTTGATGCATTTGGGCGAGTACGAGCGGCTGACTCTGCCGCGGCTCTTCAAGGCAGTAAAAGCGACCGACCTCAACAAAATCACCGGCCCGGAGCACGTTGAAGGCGGATACAGCATTTTCAAGGTTCTCAATCGCCAGGGAGGGGAAGTATCTCCCTTTTTTCAAGTCGAAAAAAAGGCGCGGGCTTTGGTGCGCGGAGAGAAGCGAGAGCAACTGTTCGAGGAATTGATAGATGACTTGCTGGACAAGTACAAAGAGCGGATCGCCGTATCTGACAGCGCGTTGGCGGCGGCCCTACCCGATACGTTCCTGCAGCCCCATGCACGGGAAGCCCCAACCAAGGGCGATAGTTAGGTAGATACGTAGGTACGTCTTTTAGGACAATAGGTTATGGGACACCGTTTACTTGCACAGTACTCGATGATTTTGGAGACAGCCGCGAGGAGATCGACGCTCTGTTTTGTAGCCCTTTTTCTCCCGATGGCTATAAACGGGGCATGGGCCCAGTCGAAGGGTTACAGTTTGGGGGCGGATCGGGTGGAGGTGCGGACCCAGGCGCATTGGCAGGCTTGGGAGTTTCCGAGCGATATGGTGACCATAACGCCGTCTGGCTCGGTGCAGTCCAGATTCATACAAGTCCCGCACAACGCCATATTGAATGTGGCCGACTTCAGCTATCCCATTGATGGCAACTTGCAAGATCAGTACGCCAATTCGTTCAAGGATGAAGACAACAATCTGATGGCGCGCGGCGGCATCAAAAGGGCTGGTTCAAATCCGCAGCTAGCGGAGCGGGCCATTGACGCAGATCCGACTACAGCTTGGGAACCGGACTCGGTCGATCCCCTGCGGGACTGGGTGTTGGAGATTGATCTTGGCCGTCTAGTGTCGGCTACCAAGGTCGTTGTGCGCTTTGCCGAAGAAGGGGATCCGTTTCTGCAATTCAGGGTGCATTCGGCAGGGGGACAAAACCCCTTTGGCACGGCTGACCGCAGCGGTGCCTTGGACTACACTATAGTGGGCAGTACTACCCAACCCAATCGCGACCAGCGAGTCTTTGAGTTCGACCTCGCACCACTGGGCACCCATACAGAAGAGTGGACCGGTCGCATTATGCAGTACCTGCGCGTCGCGGCCACGGCCACCAATGGCGAACGGGCGCAACAGCTCTCTGCCGAGGAGTATCAGGCGTTGGCAGCAGAGAATCAAGGCGCGGTGGAATACGTCTGGAAAATCGCTGACGAAGAGCGTCTAGTAACGGCCGAGCGCTACGATCAGTTGCCACTTGAGCAGCAGGGTGGGGTGCGCTATTACCGCCGCGAACGGCCCCAACTCGCCGAGGTGGAGGTGTGGACTATAGGCGAGAACATTGCCTTGGGAATCGTAGAGCGCGGCGGTAATTTACACGATGTCAATCCCAATTCTTCGCCTGAACTTGCCGTTGACGGCAACGTGCGCACCGAGTGGCAGGGCATGGTTTACTTTCCCACCGGAGAGACCGCTGAGTGGGGCCTGTTGAACGTGAATCTGGGCTCTCACTTTTTGGTCCATGCCGTGCGCATCATTACCCGCGTCGGAGGCAGAAACCTGATTGGCTATATATTGCGCGGTTCGGACGGCTCGCTGGCACCCGATGGCAGTTTGATCTGGGAGGAATTGAGTGGTGAGACGCGGCAGTTAAACCAGAATACGCGGCTGTTCGAGGATCACTTCGAGCCGCGCCCAATACGCTTTCTGGAATTTCGCAACCTAGATATTGCCCGCCGCACTAGGGCCCATGAAGGGCACCGGATACTGAGCACGGTAACCGAAATCCAAGTTTTTGCCAACGGACACCTACCGATCCTCGAGATGACTTCCGACCTCATTGATCTGGGAAGTTCCAAGACGCTGACGACCATCGACTGGGAAGCCGACATCCCCTCGGGCACGGCGGTGGAAGTTCGCACTCGCACGGGAAACGATCTGCGCGAAGTAAACCGCTATTTCAAAAAAGATGGCACGGAAGTAGCCAACAAAGAAGAATACGAGAAGCAACCGTCTTTCTATCAGGGGGATATCCTTACCGAGTTCCTGCCGGGACCGGGCTGGAGCAACTGGAGTCAAGTCTACGTCAAACCGGGCGAAGTCATACGTTCCCCCAATCCCCGGCGCTATATGATGATCCAGGCGAGACTGCTCAGTGCAGACGCGGCCGAGGCCGCTAGCTTAGAGTCGATCCAAGTCCATTTCACAGCGCCGCTAGTGGATCGCATCGCTGGGGAGATAGAGCCCAAGCGAGATGTCCCCAGTGGCGAGCTCACGGATTTCGACCTCTTTATCCGTCCCTCCTTTGCTGCTCGAGACCCGGGATTCGACCGCATCCGTCTCGTCGCGCCTTCGCGAGCGAATATTGAACTGCGCCAAGTGAGTTTAGGAGACGAAAGCGATTTTGCCGCCGGAAGTGAGGAAATATTTGCCGAGGTGGAAAAAGGCCGTTTTGAAAATGGAGTGGGGGAGGAACTGGAATTGACTAAGGTGGCAAGTGATACGCTGCACCTCGGCTTGCCAAGAATACTACGGCGAGGCAGTGCGGATATTGTGCGGATCTCTTTTTCGTCGCGTGTTTTCCTGAGCGGTGCCACTTTTGCAGCCGAAGTTGGGCGCTCGACGCAAGCAGATAACTGGCAGCGGGTGGACCCAGCGGACCCGGTAGGAGATGAATTAGCCGCTGGTGAGGGGTTGACAGTATTGACGACTGCCCGCCGCGGGCAGATCGGGACAATCGAGGTAGATCCCGCCACTTTTACCCCCAATGGCGACGGCATCAACGACACGGCTGTCTTTTCGTTTGCCGTACTCAAAGTCAATGTAGCTAGGCAAGTAGCGGTGTATTTATACGACCTAGCAGGCAGGGAAGTGAGGCACCTTTCTGAGAGGCGCAATATGGCGAATGGGCTGTATAGCCTTGCCTGGGACGGACGGGACGAAGGGGGAACGTTAGTGTCTCCGGGCCTTTACCTCGCCCGCATTGAGGTAGATGACGACGCAGGGGATGACAACTCGGCTGTTCGCCTAGTTGGGGTGGCGTATTGACTTTTGCCATCTGCCACCGGCCGTACAACGGCTAGCGGAAACTTTAAGGCGGACTAAGCCAATTCCTCGTCCCCACTGCTTCGCTACTCGTACAGCTCCACTGCGGTTTCACCTCGGGCAAAGCGCTGCGCCGTTTGCACTGCCGACTGACTACCCGTATTGCGTCGCACATCCGTAGCCCACCGGGCCAGCCCCACCAGCAACTGCCCCTGCGCAGGATGGTCGGCGCAACGGCTCCACTCTTCGCTGACCGTGCGCAAGCCGTGCAGCAAATGCCAGCCATTGTCGTCCTTGAGGATGGTTTGGCCCAATTCGCGCAGCAGACAGTCTCCGTCAAAGCCTCGGTGTAAGTACTCGCGCACCAAGCGGCCTACCTCACGGATCTGGATGGTCTCAATCGCCTCGATCACCTCGGCTAGGGCCTCGTCTTGGCCAGCGGACGCCTCTTCCGGGGCCGGATGTGCTCTCAGGGGCCGGGGAGCGATGTTGAGCCAGCGGTTTTCGAAGAATTGCCAAGCCGCGTGGTACAGGGCTCGGGCCGCTACTTGGTCGCCGGCGAAGCGCCGGGCCGTGCGCACGGACGCGGCTAGGAGCATTTCGTGGTTCAAATCGAACCAGCCGGGACTCATATTCACTGGCGTCCGGGCCATGCGGTCGGCTGCCAGCAACACCATGGTGGAGACCACCTGCTCGATATCGGCTCCCGCTTCCAGCACCCGGGTCACTGCGCCAAAGGTCTCTTCTATGTCGCCGCTGACCAAGCCGGCGGCCAACAGATCCGAGTCGAAATCCCCCGAACCGGACGCGTATTGGGCGATCACCGGCTCCACCTCGGCAAGCAAATCTATGGCTTCCCGACGGGCCTCTTGCGGGGCCGGCGATTGCGGCCCAGCATTTTGGCGGCCAGATTGCACACCAAGAGTTGGGAGCGGTCCCAGCCGAATTCCTCCAGCAACTCGGCTAGATAGCCCAAGTGGATCAGCGTTTCGGTCATGCCCAGCAGATAAGGCTCGACTGCGCACTCGTACAACAGCGGCACAATGCGGTCGTCGCAGTCGTCCAAATGCCGAGCGGTCACTAGGCATTTCTCAATGCCTTCCCAAGTCTTGTCGGCGCTGAAGACGCGGATCCAGCGAGCTAGTTTGTCCCAGTTTACTGGCTGCGGCAGTGGGTGGATTTGGGGGCGATCTCCGGACCGTCCAGCAGCCCCAGAGGCCGCCATCATGAGTGGGATGAGGCGGTCGGCTGGTTCGTACAGGCGGGCCACCTTCACGCCGTTGACCAACAGGGCTACATCGCGGCCGCCATCGGGGCCTCGCTCGGTGGCGATAAAGCGGCCCATGTGTTCCATCAGCAGGTGCAGCGTCTCATCCTCGGAGACCCCTCGGGCCAGCAGAATGGCGATGGCTTTGGACAAGGTCCAGTTGTCGCCGTTGAGCAGTCCTTCCTTCAGGAGGAGGAAGTGGGCGTCGCCGCGCTTGGAGTTGGCCCCGGCCACATCGATAAATACCTGACCGTCGCGTTCTTCTACCGGATAGGTGTCTAAATCGTCGCAGCCCCCGGTGAAGCAGCCGCCGCCCCGCATGTCGTAGCTCCAGCCGTGCCAGTCGCAGGTGAGCACGCCATTGCGCACTCGGCCCCGGGTGAGGGGATATCCCATGTGCGGACATTGGTTGTCTGTGGCGTATAAGGTGCCTTGGTGGCGAAAGAGCGCCACGCTGCGGCCCTCGATCCGCACCGCCTTGGGCCGGCCTTCTTCTACCTCGTCAGCGCGGGCTACTGGTACAAGAGTAGTCGCTTGTTCGGACATGATTTTTTCTCCTTAGTCCTCGAAGATATCTACGGCGGTGTGGCCTTGGGCAAAGCGCAGAGCCGCACGCGCGGCCGAGCCACTGTCTTTGTTGGTGCGCACATCTGTGGCAAAGCGGGCTAGCCCCACCAGAATCTGCAGCCGGGCTGGGTGGTCGCTTGTGGCAAAACGCTCCCACTCCGCGAAAACGGTCCCTAGCGTGGGGAGTAGCTGATGGGCTGTGTCGTCCCACAGGATGGCCTGGCCCATAGCTTCTACTAGGGGTTCTCCCGGGTGACCGGCTAATCCATAGGCCAAGACGCGGGGGCCTACCTCTTGGACGTTGAGCGTCTGGATGGACTCCACAATGGACGCCGGATCCTCTGCGGTCGCCGAGGTAGTCAAAGGCTCACTCAGGGGACGGTAGGGAATGTTGAGCCAGCGGTCGTCGAAGAACTGCCACGCTGCGTGGACCAGCCCTCGGGCCGCGGCCGCGGGACCTCCGTAGCGCTGCACTGTGCGCAGGGCCGCAGCCAAGTTGAATTCCCGGGTCAGACAAGGCCAGCCCGCCTCCACGTTCACCGGCACCCGGGCCATGCGGTCGGCCGCCAGCAACAGGCAGGTGTCGATGAGGCGGTCGATACTGACTCCGGCCTCTAGCTGCTGGGTCAAGGCGCCAAAAGCGGTCTCCAGATCGGCGCTCACCAGGGCCTTGACCAAGCCATCTTCGTCATAGGGGACTTCTGGATCGCCGGCTTGAGCCTGGGCTAAGACCGGCTCCATGTCGCCCATGAAGGCAATGGCGTCTCTGCGGAAGCGCTCGGGCTCGCCGCGACCCCGACCTACTAGCTTGGCCCCTAAGTTGAAAACCAATTCCCCGGCCCGATCCCAGCCGAATTCCTCCTGTACCTGGGCCAAGTGGTCCAGCCAGATAAGGTGGTCGGCAAAGCCGAGAAAATAGGGAGTTGTCGCACAGTCGAAGAGCAGGGGGAGAATGTTCTCTTGATAGCCCGCGTGGCCAGCGGTGAACAGGCAGCGCTCGATGCGCCCGGCTTGGCCGTCGCGGGAAAAAGCGCGCACCCAACGGTCAATGGAGGTCCAGTCCACCGGATCGGGCAGGGGGACCACATCCAAGCGCTCGGCTGCTTCCCCGGCTGCGGCCCCGGCCGCCGTAGTCAGGGCGATTAAGCGGTCCTCGCCTTCGTAGCGCCGCGCCACTTGGAGGCCGGACAACAAGAGTACCACGTCTTGGCCTCCCTCGGCCTCGTGGGAACTGGCGATGTGGCGGCCTAGGTGGCGCACGACCAACTCCACGATGTCGTCTTGGGGCACGTCGCCGCGCAACAGTAGGGCGATGGCCTTGGATTGGGTCCAGCGGTCGCAACTCAACAGGCCCTCCCACAAAAGGTTCAGGTGTTCCTCGCGCCGCCGGTAGCTCGGTTCGGGCACTTCGACCCAGATATCGGGCCCGCGCACCTCCACGGCAAAGGTCTGCAAATCGTCGCACTCGCGGTTGAAACAACCGCCGCCCTGCAAGTCGAAACTGCGGCCGTGCCAGTCGCAGGTGAGCACTCCGTGCCGCACCACGCCGCGGATCAGCGGATATCCCATGTGGGGGCATTGGTTGTCGGTCGCGTAGATTTTGTCTCCCTCGTTGAACAAAGCAATGCTGCGCTCGCGGCCCAATCGCACCGCCCGGGTTTGGCCCGGCGGCACGGATTCGAGCGGAGCGGCGTTTACCCATTGCGTTTTCTGTGCGGACATGACATCTCCTGTATAGGGGCAGATTGGGGATAAGCGTTATTCTTTTTCTGAACAAAATAATACTGAACAAATGTTTAGTTGTCAAGAGGTAAAACGCAAAGAAAACAGCCCCCGGAAATTCTCTTCTTCCGAGGGCTGTTTTGACTTTTGCTCGGGTAAATAGTCCTCCCCAAGCCGAAACAACGCCTCCGTCAGACGAGGCTTCTTCAGAAATGGCGAAATTTGTGCGACGGCGTCTGATCTGGAATGCCGTACAAATTCCTCATTTTTGACGGCGATGTAGGATTCGGTGAAATTGTCATCGCCCAGAGTCTCATGTCGCTTACTCGCACAAAGGAGTTAATCCCGTGCTCACTACCGCCTGCAATCCTGGCAATCAGTAAACGCCTTGTCGAATTACTACGAACATGGACCGCTGGTTCTGTTGCAGCGTCCAGTCGCTCTCATCGGTTTCCTCGGCGTTGACCAGCACGGCTTGGGCCGCGACTTGGCCGCCTTAAGCGGCTTGACCCTCATTGAAGTGGATCGCTGGATCGAACACGAGGCTGGCCAGTCCTTGGTTGCCCTCGTGCAGACACAGGGCATAGAGGCTCTGCGCCAATTAGAAGATCGTTTCCTCACCCGAGCACTGGCCGCTCGTCCGCCCGGGATCGTCGTCTTGGGCGATGGGGCGCTGATCAAAGAGACTAACCTTCGGCAGGTACTGGACAAAGCGACGTTGGTGTATCTCAAATTGTCGCTGGCTAGCACCTATTGGAAGCTGCGCCACCAAGCCGTAAGGCCGCATCCGCTGCTGCTACAACCGCCCGAAAGTACGGAGGAACTCCGGCCGTTGTTGGCCGAGCGCCAAGGCGGCTTTGACCAAGCCCATGTAACATTGGACATGGACGAGATGACGCCAGAGGCGGCGCTGCGACACCTGTTGGATAAGCTGCCCCAATGGGGAACGGCGCGGTCCGTATCTTAGGTTTGCTCTACCCGGCCTCCAGCGATACTTTTTTGACCGAACTCGCCCTTGCTCTCATCATCTCAGGAGACTTGTCATGTTAGACCCTCAGTTCCTCCTCGGCGACGAGGAGATGCAGCGGTTCATAGCCGAGGGCTATCTCACGCTCAAATCCTCGCTTCCCGCTTCCCTCCACCAGGACATCTACCAGCGCACGGAAGAGGTCTTTGCCAAGGAGGGCAATCCCGGCAACAACGTCCTGCCTCGCATCCCGGCGTTGCAGCAGGTCTTTGACGATCCGGTCGTGCGCGGTGCCCTCACTTCGGTGGTCGGGTCGGATTACGTTATGCACGCCCATCGACACTGCCACATCAATCGCGCCGGCAGCGAGGGCGGTGGCTGGCACAAGGACAGCTACTGGGGCTATCACAAGGTGCGCTATCACCGCAATCGCTGGGTGATGATCTTCTACTACCCACAAGACGTCACCTTGGAAAACGGTCCCACTGCGGTCATGCCCGGCACGCACTACTACAATGGCCGCGCAGACGACGAGCAGGACGAGCGCCACTTGCCGGTCCTCGGCGAGGCCGGCACTTGTACCTTGGTGCATTTTGACTTGTGGCACCGGGCCATGCCCAATAGCACGGACGCCAACCGCTATATGATGAAGTTCCAATTTACCCGCCTCAGCGAGCCGAGCCGGCCCAGTTGGAACATCCAAGCCCCGGGGTGGCCGGCCAACGGCTCGGTGCCCTCTAGCAAGCATCGAGTCGTGTGGTCGCGGATATGGGATTGGCACGCGGGAGCCCAAAATCGCGCCGAGGCCAACGGGCAAATTGAGCAACTAAGCGAGTCCCTTAACGGGACGTTGGAACAACGCTTGGCAGCGACCGATGCCCTCGGCGCGTTGGGGGAAAAGGCCGCCCCCGCACTGGACGCGTTGCTCGACGCGCTGGGCGACGAGGCCGAGCCGGTGCGTCTCAACGCGGCGTATGCCTTGGGTGCAGTGGGTGCGGTTGCAGTAGGCCCGTTGCTTGCAGCCCTTGACGACGAGCGGGAACACGTGCGGGAACACGCGGCGTATGCGCTCGGTGCAGTGGGGGAGGAAGCTGTGGACGCTTTGGTTGCGGCTCTCGGCGATGAGCGGGAACACGTGCGGGGTTTTGCCGCGTATGCGCTGGGTGACATGGGGGCAAGCGCTGGAACCGACGCCGTAGATGCCCTGTGTAAGCTGGCTGACGATCCGGACGCATGGGTACGGCGCAACGTGGCCGAGGCCCTCGGAACCATCGAGCTGAATCCAGACGCCTCCGTGCCCGCGTTGGCTGCGTTGCTGGCGGACGAGGACGAGCAGGTGCGCTTCAACGCCGCGTATGCGCTGGCCCACTTCGGTCCGGCGGCGGCGGCGGCTACAGCTGCGTTGGCCGCGGCCCTCAGCGACGAGAATCGCTACGTCCAGGGACATAGCACGGCGGCCTTGCAACAGATTGGCACGCCCGAGGCCCAAGACGTATTGCTACACCATTTGACCGCGGCGCGTTGGTGCCCCATAACGACCAAGGAGACCACGTTCTGAGCAAATCACGCGTGAAGGCTAGGGTTCACCAATACATCGGCGAGCATCGAGAGGAGTTGCTCGGCAGCTTGCAGACGCTCGTGCGCGTGGATACCACCAATCCGCCGGGGCGGAACTACCGAGCGATGACCGACGAGCTCTTGGAGCGCTGCCAGGGCTTAGGGATGCAGGCCAAAGTCCACCGCGTTCCAGACCAAGAGGTGCGCCGCGTGCTCGGCTCGGACGAGTTTCCGCGCTACAACCTGATTGCGCGGTGGGATGCGGGCCGGTCGCAGACCGTGCATTTCAACGCCCACTACGACGTGGTACCTTGTTCCGGGCAGTGGAAATTCGGCAATCCTTTTGAGCCAGGGCTGGCCGGCGATGCGCTCTACGGCCGCGGCTCCGGGGACATGAAAGGCGCGATCACCGCATTGCTGATGGCCGTGGAGGCGCTCAAGGAAACGGGTGCTGAGCCAGCTTTTAACATTGAGTGTTCGTTTACTGCCGACGAGGAGACCGGCGGCCAATTGGGCGCGGGATGGATTGTAAACAAAGGGCTGGTGAACGCCGATTTCGCGGTCGTCTGCGAGGGGGCGGCCGGGACGCAGGTCGGCTGTGGCCACAACGGCGTGCTGTGGTTGGAGGTCGAACTGAAGGGCAAGGCTGCCCACGCTTCTAGCCCGGAACAAGGGGTCAATGCCTTTGAAGCCATGTCGAGCGTAGTGCAGAAGTTGCAAGCTTACAAAAAGAAACTGAATGCGCCCCGGCGCTGCTACGTGGATTTCGACGGTCGGTCGCGCAACCCCACGCTCAATATCGGTGGCACGTTCGCGGGTGGAGAGGGCGACAAGGTCAACACCGTGCCCGCCTATGCCCGCTTTTCGCTGGACCGCCGCTTAGTGCCCGGCGAACAGATTGCGGCTGTCGAACGCGAGCTGCGACGCGCTGTGGAGCGGGCCGCTGAGCCGCCCTGCCGAGTAGCAGCGCCGTTGCAGATTGAACCTTGCGTAGTCGATGCCGAGCACGCGCTGCCCCAGGCATTTGCACAGGCTGTGCAAGCCGTGCGCCGCCGCTCTGCTAGTTACCGGCTCAGCTCTGGCTTTACGGACTTGCACTACTTTGCGGTTGACGGCGGCCTGCCCGGCATTGGTTATGGCGTAAAGGGTGAGCGCGCGCACGGAGTGGATGAGCGCGTGCGGGTGCGCGACTTGGCGTTGACAGCGCGCACGTACGCCGAGTTTATGCTGCGCGGTTTGGAGGTCCATTGAGCGAAAATTTGCGATGCTTCCTGTGGACGGCGTACGACCGCTTGGGCGGGCTGGTGGGCTACAACTTGCTGTGGAGCGCGTTGAGTCTGCCCTGGATCGCAGGGGCGTACGCGCTTTTGCAAGTAGGGTTTGGGCTGGGTGGCGTGGGTCTGGTGGGAGCTGCCGTCTTAGCCGGTACCCTGCTGTTGAGCGCACCGGCCACGGCCATGCTCTTTGCCGCTGGGGCCGCTTGGGCGCGGGGCAGGGACTTTGGCCTGCGGGAGTTCTGGGCGGCTGGTCGCGCGCTTTTTTGGCGCGCCCTCGCGTTGGGATTGCTGATGGTTGCCGCTGTCGCGCTGGTGCTGGCCAACGTGGTTTTTTATCAGCGGATCGGCGGCTGGCTGGGGGTGTTTTTGGGTGGGCTGATGGTCTGGTTCCTGCTGCTGGTGGGCATGGTTGCGGTGTATGTCTTTCCGGTGCTGGTCACCCAAGAGGGATCGGTGTGGTCCACGCTGCGCTACAGTTTTCTCCTGTCGGTTGATAATGTAAAACTCTCGCTGGTTTTTCTGTTGACCGCAGGCTTGGCTTTGGGCCTTGGCGTCGCTTCTGGATTGGGGTTGTTCTGCGGCGGCTTGGCGGCTTGGTCTTTGTGGATCAGCGTCGGCTTTCGCGCGCTCTTGCCCAAGTACACGGGCCAGCCTCTGCCCCGCGAAGGTCCGCGCCGGCTGCGCGAACTGATCCGCCCCTGGGAGGCTTGAGCATTGGACTTGCCCAAACTGGTAACGGGACGAGAAATGGCTGCGGTTGATCAGCGCACGATCGCAGAGGCGGGTATTTCTAGCGCCGAACTTATAGAGCAGGCAGGTACAGAGGTGGTTGCGGCCATTGCAGCGCGCTGGGATGGCTTGGCTGGTTTGCAGGCTGTGGTCTTGTGCGGCAAAGGCAACAATGGCGGCGACGGGTTTGCTGTAGCTCGGCTCTTGCGCGCTGGCGGTGGGTCGGCGCGCGTCTTCCTCGCGGCAGACCGCGCGGACGTGCAAGGAGCTGCGGCCGAGCACTTGCGTCGTTGCGAACAGGAGGGTGGGGCCGTCGAAGTGCTCGGTGAGGACTTGGCCCCGCTCGACGCTGCGATTCAGAAAGCCGACTTGGTGATTGACGCGCTTTTGGGGACTGGATTGCGCGGGGCACCCCGTCCCACTATGGCGCGCGTCATCGAGCGCATTGTCCATTGCGAAAGGCCGATAGTGGCCGTGGATATTCCCTCGGGGGTCGAGGCCGACACTGGGCAGGTCCACGGCGCGGCTGCTCAAGCGGTGCTGACAGTGACCTTTGGATTGGTCAAAGTCGGGCAGCTATTCTATCCCGGCCGGTCGCATTGCGGTGCGCTGCACTTGGCCAATATCGGTTTCCCTGAGTCTATGCTACGCGATGCGGTTGCCCAGGCTCTGTTGCTTTCCGCCGAGGGGCTGGGGCCGCTCGTGCCTCGGCGGCGCGGTGACGAGCACAAGGGAAGCTGTGGGACGGTGGCCGTGGTCGCAGGTTCGGTGGGCATGACCGGCGCGGCCGCGCTGACGGCGGATGCCGCGCTCAGGAGCGGGGCGGGCCGCGTCCATCTAGGGGTACCCGCAAGTCTCAACGACATTCTCGAGGTCAAGCTCTCGGAGGTGATGACCCGGCCGTTGCCCGAAGTGCGCAAGCGGCGCTGTTTGTCGCTACGGGCTTTGGGTGCGGTGCTCACTATGTTGACGCGGGCCGATGTCTTGGCCTTGGGGCCGGGGTTGGGGCGCTATCGGGAGACTGAGGAGTTGGTGAGGCGGTTGGTGTTGCAAACTGAGTTGCCTCTCGTTTTGGATGCGGACGGGCTTAGTGCGTTTGCCGGACAGGCCGATGTGCTAAGGGGCCGCTCGGCACCGCTGGTTCTCACGCCCCATGTGGGCGAGTTCGCCCGCTTAAGCGGGTTGGACAAGCGGCAGATTACCGATGCGCCCATGGCCGTGGCCCGCGACTTTGCCGGCGAATTCGGCGCGACGCTCGTGTTGAAGGGAGCGCCGACTGTCGTGGCTTTGTCCGATGGGCGCGTGGCGGTCAACTCCACGGGCAATCCGGGCATGGCCACGGCCGGGTCGGGCGACGTGTTGACCGGGATCATTGCCGGGCTGATGGCCCAAGGGCTAGGTGCGGAGGCCGCGACCTGTCTCGGGGTCTATGTCCACGGCCGGGCTGGCGATCGGGCGGTTGAGAGGCTGGGAGAATGGGGGATGCGGGCGGGCGATATAGCCGACGAAATCGCCTTGGCCATAGTAGATGCGGCGCAGTCTGCTTGACATGTTTGAAGCGATGCTTTAATCTGGAAATGGAAGTGGAAACGGAGTGCCGGTGCGGGGTGCTTCTTGGTTTTTCATTTAATTAACAGGATTTACAGGGCTTGCGTTATGGCCGATGTCAAAGACGCCATTGAAGAAATGATCGAAGAGTCCTACTTGCTGGGGCTTTCGGAAGAGGAAATTCTCGCTGATTTTAGCCGCTTTATCGATACCTGTTATACCGTTATTCAGGACAACGTAAAAAGCCGCGAAGCGCTCAGTCGCTTGGCCGAAAATTTGGCGCGCGAGAAGACCAGTACTCGCATCGCCGACCACTCCACTGATATAGGAAAAGTCGCGGCCAAGGACGCCCAGCGGGCCTGCGCTGAAAAAGCGGCGCGCCGCAAGCGCATGGTCTTAAAAGCCATTGCCGACTACGACCCCCACCTCGTCCGCCTCATCAACGAGCAGCGCTTTCAGGTAGATCTCCAGGAAGAAGTGGCGCGCCCCAAGTTCAAGGTCCATCGGGACCACGATTGGGAGCGCTATGGCCAGTTCTTGCTCAAGGTCGGCTGCATCACTGTGGTCGCGCTCATCCTATTCCTCATTTACCTAAGGCTTTAGGACAGTACGAGTTGATCAAAACGTGCAGTCTAGGCCTCTTCATCGAGTCGTTCGCACAAGGTCCGCGGAAAGGTTGGTTTGGATGGAGATCAGGCCGGTGCGCACTCCCTGGAGTGGGACGCGTACTCGGGCCACTCGCAGTCCCATGTAGTAACCACTCGCCCTGTTGTGCCGCCATTCGTCCGCGTCTTTCACATTCGCTAGAACTTCATGCCCAAACGCACAGATATTGAAAAAATAATGCTCATCGGCTCTGGCCCCATCGTCATTGGCCAAGCCTGCGAGTTTGATTACTCGGGAACGCAAGCCTGTAAGGCACTGGCCGAAGAAGGCTACGACATCGTCTTGGTCAACAGCAATCCGGCCACGATTATGACCGATCCAGAGGTGGCCCATCGGACTTATATCGAGCCGATTACGCCGGAGATTTGCGCGCGGATCATCGCCGAGGAAAAGCCGCAGGCCCTCCTGCCGACGCTTGGCGGCCAAACCGCACTCAATACAGCGGTGGCCTTAGCCGAAAGCGGAGCCCTCGCCGAGCACAATGTCGAGATGATTGGCGCTCCACTCAATGCCATCAAGATGGCCGAAGACCGCGAACTCTTCAAAGCCGCCATGGATCGGGCTGGGTTGGACATGCCTCGTGGAGCCTTCGTCCACAGCTTTGAAGAGGCGCAAAAGCACCGTGCCGACTTGGGCTTCCCGACGATCATCCGCCCCGCTTTTACGCTAGGAGGCTCTGGCGGCGGCGTAGCGTACAACGCCGAGGAATTCGAGCGGATCGTGCGCCACGGGCTCGACCTGAGTCCAATCGACGAGGTGTTGATCGAGGAATCGGTGCTCGGGTGGAAGGAATTCGAGCTGGAGGTCATGCGCGATCACCGCGACAACGTGGTCATCATCTGCTCGATTGAAAACTTCGACCCCATGGGGATCCACACCGGCGACAGCATCACGGTCGCGCCAGCGCAGACTTTGTCCGACAAGGAATATCAACACATGCGCGACGCGGCCATCCGCATCATGCGCGAGATCGGCGTAGATACCGGCGGGTCCAATATCCAGTTCGCGGTCAATCCCACCGACGGCCGCATGGTAGTAATCGAGATGAACCCCCGGGTCTCGCGCTCTTCGGCGCTGGCGTCCAAAGCAACGGGCTTTCCCATTGCCAAGATCGCCGCCAAACTGGCCGTGGGCTACAGTCTGGACGAAATTCGCAACGACATCACCCGCGAGACCCCGGCGTCTTTTGAGCCGACCATCGACTACGTAGTGACCAAAATTCCGCGCTTTACCTTTGAGAAATTTCCCAGCACGCCGGACGCACTCGACACCCAGATGCGCTCGGTGGGAGAGACTATGGCCATTGGCCGCACCTTTAAGGAGTCGCTGCAAAAGGGCCTGCGCTCGCTGGAGGTTGGCCGCGCGGGTTTTGGGGCCGACGGCAAGGACCTCAGCGCGGCCGAGGTGGCCGACGAGGAACTGCGCGAGAAATTGATGCGTCCCAACTCCCAGCGCATGTTCTACCTCAAGCTGGCCATCGCCAAAGGCTATACTCACGACGAACTCTATGGCCTCACGGGTATTGATCCGTGGTTTCTCGATCAGCTCTACCAACTTTTTGAACTCGAACAGCAGCTAGCGCGCGAAGACGTACTCGCCGATGTCGCCTTGTTGCGCCGCGCCAAGGAGTGGGGATTTAGCGATCGCCAGCTAGCGCATCTCAATGGCTGCGACGAGGCGGGTGTCCGTCGGTGTCGCCTCGAGTTGGACATTCGCCCGGTGTACAAAACAGTCGATACTTGCGCCGCTGAGTTCGAAGCCCACACGCCGTACCACTACTCGACGTACGACCGCGAGGACGAAGTGCAGCGCTCGACGCGCAAGAAGATCGCCATCCTCGGCGGAGGGCCGAACCGCATCGGCCAGGGAATTGAGTTCGATTACTGCTGCGTCCACGCGTGTTTTGCGCTGCGCGAAATCGGCTATGAGACCATCATGGTCAACTCCAATCCCGAGACGGTCAGCACGGATTACGACACGGCCGACAAGCTCTACTTCGAGCCGCTGACGATCGAAGACGTGCTGCACATCGTCGAGCGCGAAGCCCCAGACGGCGTCATCGTGCAGTTCGGAGGGCAGACTCCGCTGAACTTGGCGGCCGAACTAGCGCGCGAGGGCGTGCCCATCATCGGCACCTCGCCTAGCAGTATTGACTTGGCCGAAGATCGCGAGCGCTTCGGCCAGTTGTTGAGCGAGTTGGGCATCCGCCAGCCGGAGAATGGCATGGCTTCCAGTTGTGACGAGGCGTGCGCGATTGCCGAGCAGATTGGCTTCCCAGTCTTGGTGCGGCCCTCTTATGTGCTTGGCGGGCGGGCCATGGTCGTCGCCTACGATGTCCAGGGTCTCGAAACCTACATCAACGAAGCCATTGAGGTCGCGCCCGAGCGGCCCGTGCTCATCGACCGCTACTTGCAAGGCGCGGAGGAATTCGACGTGGATGCCGTGGCCGACGGGACGGACGTGGTAGTCGGCGGAATCATGCAGCACATCGAGCACGCTGGCGTGCATTCGGGCGACAGCGCCTGCGCCTTGCCGCCCTACGACACGCCGGCCAGGCATATTGAGGCCATGCGCGAGTACACCCACGCATTGGCGCGCTCGCTCGGCGTGGTTGGCTTGATGAACGTGCAATACGCCGTCTATCAAGGCGAGGTCTATGCGATTGAAGTAAACCCCCGGGCTTCGCGCACCGTGCCTTTTGTCAGCAAGGCCATTGGCCGCCCGCTGGCCAAGATCGCCGCGCTAGCTATGGTGGGGATGAGCTTGCGCGAGCAGGGCTTTACCGAGGAGGTCGCGCCCGCGCACATATCCGTCAAGGAGGCCGTGTTGCCCTTTATAAAATTCCCTGGGGCCGATAGCCTGCTGGGGCCGGAGATGAAGTCCACGGGCGAGGTCATGGGAATTGGCCACGACTTTGGCACGGCTTTCCTCAAGGCGCAGATGGGGGCGGGTTCGCTGCTGCCTTCGCGCGGCCGGGTCTTTATCAGCGTGGCCGATTGCGATAAAGAGGAGGTCTTGCCGGTGGCGCGCCGGCTGCGCGCGGCCGGGTTCGAGTTAGTGGCCACACAGGGCACGCGCGACTTCCTCGGCAAGCACGACATCGCTGCGGAGCGGGTGCACAAAATTCACGAGGGCAGCCCGCACGTCGAAGACGCGATTCGCAGCCGCCAGATTGATCTGATTATCAACACCCCTCTCGACGAACCTTCTTACCACGACGACTTCGCGGTGCGTCGAGCCGCAGTCGTAACCGGCGTGCCCTATACCACTACAATGGCCGGGGCTCGGGCTGCAGCTGCGGGTATTGAGGCGCTGCAACGCGCCGAACTGGGCGTGCAATCCCTGCAGGATTACCATCGGAGCTAGGAGACAGCTCGTGCGAACCGCGCCCACCGGCCGCTTGGCCTCGGTGCTGTTGCTGGCTTGTTGTCTGGCGATTTCGGCCTGCGTCTATTTCAATACGTTTTACAACGCCAAAAAATCCTTCCGCGAGGCCGAGAAAGAACGGCGCAAACACGAAGAGACCTACGCCGACTGGGCCTTTGACCGGGCTGGCCCCGAATTGCAGCAGCAGCGCTCGCAGCAGGCCGACCAACTCTACGACAAAGCAGTGCGCAAGGCGTCCAAGGTGCTCGACAAATACAAGGAGAGCGACTTGGTTGACGACGCCATGTTCCTGATCGGCCAAGCGTATTACTGGCGCGGCGAATACCTCAATGCCCAAGAGTCGTTCCGCGACTTGGAGACCTTTTTCCCTGCTAGTCCGTACTTTGATCAATCCCGCTACTGGCGCGCCCGCTGTCTAGAGGAGCAGCGGATTGACGACCAAGCGCAGTCGCTCTACCGAGTACTTTTTGACGAGGCCGAAGAAAAGATCGCCGTCCAAGCGGGCCTGCACTTGGCCGAGATGGCGCACGACCGCGAGGACTACGTCGCGGCCATGCGGGAATATCGGGCGACGCTGGAGGCCTTTCCCAAAAGCGCGGTGCGCGCCCAGTTGTGGTTGCGCTTGGGCGAGGCGCTGATGGCCTTAGAGGATCCGGCTCGCCTAAACGAGGCGCTAGCGGCCTTCGACGAGGCGCTGCAGGCCAACCCAAGTGACGATGAAAAATACCGCGCCCAGCTTAACAGCGGCCGCGCGCGCTACGCCATGGGCGCGGAGGACGAAGCCCTAGACATATACGTCAGCCTACTCGACGAGGGTCGCTTCCGCCGCTTTGAGGGACGCACCCGGCTCCTAATTGGCGAGTGGTATCAGGGCCGCCGCTTGCTCAATGAGGCCTTGGCCGAGTACGAGCAGGTCCGCAACGACTTTCCCCAAACGCCCTCTGCGGCCATGGCCTTGTATCGCATCGGCTTGCTGCGCCTACAAGAATACGGGGATACCGAGCTGGCGCGCGAGTACCTTGAGGAGAGCAGCCGCGAGAGCCCAGGAGCACAGGGCGTGCTTTTGGCACAGGAGATGCTAGGGCACATGCACCGGCTGGAGCAGATCCAGCGCCAGATCCACCGCGCTGATTCGCTCTACGCCGACTCGCTGGGCGCGGTGCAGGGGCCGCTGTTGTGGCAGGCAGAGGAAGCTCCGGCCGATACGGTAGTGGTGGCGCAGAGTTTGGATGTGCTGGACGACCTGTTCAGCGCGTGCGAACTCTATCGCCACGAGATCGGCCAAGCCGATTCGGCTCGCGCATATTACGAGGAGGTTCTCCGCCGCTTTCCCGACAGCGACCAATTGCCTCGCGCCGTGTACAGTCTCGCTTGGATCGAGCTGCAATTGCGCGGCGACGCAGAGGGCGCTAGGCCCTATTTGCTGCGGTTGATCGAAGAATTTCCAACCTCGGCTCACGCCAACGAGGCTCGTCACCTGCTGGGGCAAAAGGCCGAGGCCACAGCCGAAGAGCTAGGGGCGCGCGAGTTTGCGCGGATCGAGACATTGCGCCTAGCGCAACCCGAAGCCACGGAAGCGTACATCCCCCTGTTGGACAGTTTGAGCCACGCCTTCGTCGGAACTCAGAGTGGGGCCCAAGCGGCGTTTTTAGCGGCCAACACCTACGAGAATGTCGTCGGCGATACGACTGCAGCCGAGCAGCGCTATCAATTGTTGCGCGAAGAGTTCGCCGAGACGCGATTTGGCAAGCTGGCCCAGCAGCGGTGGGAAGCGCGCGAGGAAAGGCTCATCGACAAGTTAGAGCGCAGCCTGAAGGCGGTCGGCGGCCAGCTCGGTGCGGGGGAGCATATCAAACTGCTCGCCTTGGAACCAGACACGCTCGACTCCGTGTCCTTGGCGCGCAAATACATCGGCTTTGCCGAGCGCGCGCAGCGGCACGGCGACGTTGCGCTAGCCCGCGATTTTTACGAGCGCAGCATCGACCAGCAGGTCGCTAACCCGCGCGCCCTGTATCAACTCGGCAACATCAACTGGGAGGAGGGCTATTTCAACGATGCTGTCGAGTTCTACCGTCAGGCTCTGTCTTTTGACAAGAGGAACCTCAACCTTTACTACCGGCTCTGGCGCGCCTTTACCGAGCAGGGCGTAGAGGATTCGGCCAATTACTACCTGCGGGAGGTTGCACGGCGCGATCGGAACAGCGCGCAAATTCGCTTCCTAGTGGAGAAGTACCCGGATTTTCAGGGAGGCCAAGACCGCGAGGATTTGGACCTAGAAGCGATGATCGAGCTCGACTTATCAATTCCTCCTGACGAACTGGGGTGGAAGGAGGGGGATCTAGCGCTGAGCGATTGGCCGTTGGTGCGGCAGGTGGTGCGGCCAGTCTATCCGGCGGCGGCTGAGGATTCGGCCGAGGTGTTGCTCGACGTGCTGATTGACCGCGAGGGACGGCCCGAGCAAGTGGAGGTCTTTCGCGGAGATCCCCCTTTTGTCGATAACGCAGTAACTGCGGCGTATGGCTATAGATTCTATCCCGCAGTGCGCCGCAACGGCGAGGAGATCAAGTCTTGGGTCGAGTTGGCCGTGCCGTTTGGCCTGCCGCAAGAAGAAGGGGAAGAGCCGTGATTGACGAGCAAGCGCGCCTGTTGAGAAACCGCGAAGTCGCCGCGGACTTCTACTTGGCGCGCCTTAACGCGCCCTACATTGCAGCGCGGATCGAGCCAGGTCAGTTCGTCAACATCCAGGTTGGCACAGGGGTCGATCCTTTGTTGCGCATCCCGCTGAGCGTGAGCGGCGTCGGTCAAAATCGCCATAGGGGTATTATCGAGGTATTGTACGAGGTGGTCGGGCCTAAGACCCGGGCGCTGAGCCAGTTTGAGCCGGATATCATTCTGCCGACCCTCGGTCCGCTGGGCAAGAGGTTCGTGCTGCCGCCCAAGGACACGCACGTCGTACTAGTCGGAGGTGGCATTGGTGTGCCGCCGTTGCTGTACTGGGGATTGGAGCTGAGGCAGCGTGAGTACCAAACTGCGCTGTTGGTCGGGGCGCGAACCGCGGACAAACACCTGCCCAGCGAGTTGCTTACACCGGCTGCGAACGCAGTGCGCCTTGCTACCGACGACGGCAGCCTCGGGCACTCGGGCTTGGTCACCGATCTGTTGCAGCGTGAGCTAACTGAAAAAGGGCAGTGCGCGGTCTATTGCTGCGGCCCGCACGGGATGATGCAGGCCGTGGCCGCCATGTGCATAGAGGCCCAAGTTCCGTGCCAGGTTTCTCTCGAAGAGTACATGGCTTGCGGCATTGGCATCTGCGTGGGCTGCGCCGTCGAGTTGGCGACGGCAAAAGGCGACACGGACTACGGCCGCTACGCCCGCGTCTGCGTGGATGGGCCGGCGTTCGACGCGCGGCAGATAAAATGGGGCAACGCATGGCCGACCTGAGCATAGACTTTGCCGGCGTGCAACTGCGCAACCCAGTGCTGCTGGCTTCGGGCACCTGCAACTACGGTCAGGAGCTTTTGCCGCTGACTGATTTTGCGCGCTTGGGTGGGCTGGTCACCAAGACTATTACTCCGCAGCCGCGAGGCGGCAACCCCCCTCAGCGCATCGTCGAGACACCGGCCGGAATGCTCAATTCTATTGGCTTGCAAAACCCTGGGCTGGAGGCTTTTGTCGAGAAGCAATGGCCCTTGTTGGCCAGTTTGGACGCGCAGGTGGTGGTAAATATCGCCGGATTCGCGGTCGAGGAATTCGGGCAGATGGCGGCGAGCCTCGAAGCGTTGGCAGGCATTGCTGCGCTCGAAGTCAATATATCCTGTCCTAATGTCGAGGCCGGAGGCGACAATTTCGCCACTCGGCCTCAGACCGCGGCCGCAGCCATTGCCGCGGTCCGCAGCCGCACTCAGCGGCCGGTCATCGCCAAGCTGACGCCCAATGTCACAGATATTGCCGAAATCGCCCGCGCCGTAGTGGATGCGGGTGCGGATGCAGTCTCGCTGATCAATACGCTCGTTGGCATGGCCATTGACGTGGAGCGGCGGCGGCCCGTCTTGGGCGGTATTACCGGTGGCTTGTCCGGTCCGGCGATCAAGCCCGTGGCTCTCGCCATGGTGTGGAAGGTAGCCCAAGCTGTTGCCGTACCCGTCATGGGCATCGGCGGTATCACCACTGCGAGCGACGTCCTAGAATTTATGGTTGCCGGTGCTTCTGCCGTCCAAGTCGGCACGGCCAGTTTCGCCAATCCCAACGCCGGCGTCGAAATCGTCGAGGGTCTCCACGCCTATTGCGACGAACGCGGCATTGACCGGATCGCCTCGCTGGTGGGCAGCTTGCGTGTTAGCTGAGGGAGAGGTCGGCTGATTGCATAGAGTACGTCTATGTACTTGAACTCGCAGCCGATTTGGCGTCCGCCAACCAGTCCACTTCGAATATTCTGAACCCACATACATCCTTGTTTTTTTGAAGTGTCGCTTTAAATTTTCAAGGTATGATTCCACGCCGGACCCATAGAATCGTTGCCAACGCCTTGAGCCGCCAAGCAGCGGTCGCCCTAATCGGGCCGCGTCAGGTTGGCAAGACGACGCTCGCTTACGAGATCGCCGAGCGTACAGACGCGCTATACCTAGACCTTGAATCGAGTGTCGATCGGGCGAAACTCGCCGATGCGAGGTTTTTTCTCGCCGAGTACGAAGATCGTTTAGTCGTTCTCGATGAGATCCATCGTGCGCCCGGGCTATTTCCCGAGCTCCGTGGCATGATCGACCAAGGCCGGAGACGCGGCAAGCGGACGGGGCGGTTCCTAATTCTCGGATCGGCGTCCGTAGATCTGCTTAGACAGTCGGGGGAGAGTTTGGCTGGACGGATCGAGTACGTGCCGCTCAACCCATTCGACGTGCTGGATGTGTCGCCGGAGGTCGCGTCCACGACCGAACTGTGGGTGCGCGGTGGATTTCCAGACAGTCTTCTGGCAGCGAGCGGCGATGACAGCCTAATTTTTCGCCGCAACCTGATTCGCACCTACTTGGAACGAGACGTATCCGAATTTACCGGACGGCGCATACCAGCCGAGACGCTGGAGCGGCTGTGGACCATGCTCGCGCATGGCCAAGGTGCGCTGCTTAATGCATCGAAGCTAGCCGCTAGCTTGATGGTCAGTAGCCCAACGGTGGCCGGCTACATTGATTTGCTGGTTGATCTGTTGTTGGTGCGCCGCCTGCGGCCGTTCCACTCCAGCACTGGAAAGCGCCTCGTTAAGTCTCCCAAAATTTACATCCGAGATAGTGGTCTGGTTCACGCCCTACTCGGCCTTGATAGCCACAATGCACTCATTGGCCATCCGGTCGCCGGTGCTAGTTGGGAAGGGTTTGTCATCGAGAACCTGTTAGCGGCGGCCCCACCCGGAACCGCCGCGCACTTCTACCGCACCCAAGCCGGGGCCGAGATTGACTTGGTATTGGAGTTGCCGGGAGAGAGCGCACCTTGGGCCATCGAAGTCAAACTGGGGTTGACGCCTAGCATTGGTCGCGGGTTCTACAACGCCTGCGAGGACGTCGCGCCGCAACGAACCTTCATTGTTTACTCAGGGGATGACCGCTACCCGCTATCAACGGACGTCGAAGCGATTGGTCTGCGGGCTATGACTAAGTTACTCTGTGAGCAAGTGCGCGGCAGTGATTGAATCCTATACCACGACTAGCGAAAATTATCCGCGTCTAAATTGTCCCGCCAAGTTGAGAGAGAATCCCGCCAACGTCGGCGAAGCCAAGGTTTGCCCCTCCCCGTAAGTGCCGATAGTCTCAAAGCGGTGTTCGCCTAATAATAGCACCATCGCGGTTTTTGCATTGGGATCCACAAGCCAGTATTCCTTCACGCCGTGACGGGCATACAGATCGAGCTTGAGCGTTCTATCGCGCTCGGCCGTGGATGGCGACAGGACTTCGACGATTAGGTCGGGTGCGCCTTGAATGTTCTCGCGGGTGACGATGTGCGCTCGCTCAGAGGAGACGAACAGCAGGTCTGGTTGCACTACATCCGTGTCTGAAAGCACCACATCGGTGGGGGAAATGTACACCTCCCCCAAGTTGTGCTCATCTGAGAATAACCTCATTGCAAGATGGAGATTACCCAAGACGTACTGATGAGCCGTAAGCGGTGCTGGCTCCATAACCAACAACTCTCCGTCCAACAGTTCGTAGCGTTCGTCGTCGGGCGTTTTCAGATAGCTCTCGTATGTAAGTTTGGTTTCTGTGCTCGCCATAGTTGCATTCCTCCACTGACGGTCTGATTTATCTATACTGTGAATGTCGTGCAATGGCAACCCTTCCGTGGCCTGCTACTGCATCGGCACAAAGCGCACGGGTAGGAGTTTGCGCTGGCTGAGGCTGGTTGCGCTGCGCTCTACTAAAACCAAGTGCTGGCGTTGGGTGCCTAGCGGGAGAATGAAACGGCCGTTCGGCGCTAGTTGTTCAGTTAGAGCGGGTGGGATGGTCGCGGGTGCGGCCGAGCATACGATGGCGTCAAAAGGGGCGGCCTCGGGCCAGCCCATGCGGCCGTCGCCGACGCGGAGGGCGACATGTTCATAGCCTGTATCGGCGAGCACACGACGGGCCTGTGCGGCGAGCTGGGAAAAGAATTCAATGCTATAGACTTGCCCGGCCAGTTCGGCGAGTAGGGCGGTTTGGTATCCAGAGCCGGTGCCGATCTCCAAGACTCGGTCTTCGTCCCGTAGGCCGAGAGCCGAGAGCATGTAGGCCACTACGTACGGCTGTGAGATGGTCTGGTCCGCGCCGATGGCTAGCGGGTGATCGGCATACGCGTGGGAGCGCAGGGCCTCTGGGACGTAGCAATGCCTTGGGACGCGGTCAAACGCCGCGAGTACGCGCGGGTCGCGAATGCCGCGCTGGCTGAGTTGCTCGCGCACCATAGCGCGGCGTTGGTCGGCGTAGGAAGTCATTGTGCGCTCTGGAGAAGGGCTATGGCAGCGTCTATTGCGGTCTCAGTGGGGATTGCAGCGATGTCGGCGGCCGGTGCTTGCAGGACTTGGCTGTGCTTGCTGCGCGGTGCCCACAGCCGGGGGGCGGTGGGGCCAAACAGCGTCAGGGTTGGGGTGCCGACGGCTGCGGCTATGTGCCCGGGGCCGGAGTCGTTGCCGATGAAGAGCGCGGCTTTGGCGAGCAGGCCGGCGAGGGAACGCAGGTCTGGGGGATGGAGCGTGGGCAGGCCGCCGACTGCGAACTGGCGTTCGCGTTCAACTGGGCCGCACAGGAGCGCGATATGCCAGCCTCTTTTTTGCAGCGCACTGGCGAGGGCGTGGAAATTTGCCGGGGGCCAGCACTTGGCTGGCGAGCCGCTGCCTAGGTGGATGACGACTTCGGGCGCGGAGGGAAGCGCATCCACATAGCCGTAGTCGCCGGGTCGCAGTTCGATGTGCGGGGTGCGGTCGCAGACGGGCAGGTCCCATTGCCGCAAGGGACTTAGCAAGTGATCGACGATGTGCCCACGGAAATTAGCTGGGGGTCGCGGGTCCCACAGCAGCACGGGGCCGGCGACGGCTCGGCGCAGTTGCGGGCCGAAGTGTTGTTGGGCATCGACCGCGTAGGCTAGCACGCGCTGCGTAGCGGCGAAGAGCTGGCGCGTGGCCGGGGGAAGGGGCCCATCGCGGTGCAGGGGAATCAAGCGCGGGTCTTCGCCGTCGAGGATGGAGGCCGCGGGGCCGAGCGCTAGGGTCGCCGGGCGGCCGATGAGGCGCAAGCCGGCGGGAAAGGCCCGGCGCACAGCATCGATGGCAGGCAGGGTGAGGACGAAATCTCCGATGGCTCCGCCGCGAAATAGGGTTATCGCGCTCAATTTTGCCGCTCCACTGCGGGAGTCTCTTGCTCACTATGACATTTTTGCGTAATTTTTACACTTCTGTTTGCTAGACAACTATTTGAAGGAGTTGGCCTTATGGGGGCCTTGATTGGCAAGAAATTGGGAATGACGCAGGTGTACAACGACCGCGAGGATCTCACGCCGGTGACGATCGTCGCGGCGGGGCCCTGCCCGGTGGTACAAGTGCGAACTGAAGAGGACAATGGATATTCGGCTTTGCAACTCGCATTCGACGAAGTGCCAGAGCGCAAGCTGACCAAGCCGCAAAAGGGCCATCTGGACAAGGCCGGTGTGAGCGGACACCGCATCCTGCGCGAATTTCGCGGCGAAGAGGGCGAGTTCGAGGTCGGCCAAGTCTTGGACGTGAGCCAGTTTGAAGTTGGCCACCGAGTCAAAGTGACGGGCAAATCCAAGGGCAAGGGGTTTGCCGGGGTGGTCAAGCGGCACGGTTTCCGCGGCAAGAACGCCAGCCACGGCACGCCCGATACCATACGCCACGGCGGCTCCATCGGCCAGGGCACGACGCCGGGCAAGGTGTGGAAGGGTAAGAAAATGTCCGGCCAGATGGGCAACAAGCGAGTCTCCACCAAGGGGTTAACCGTCGAACGGATCGACGCGGATCGCAACTTGCTTTTCCTCAAGGGGGCGGTGCCGGGGGGAGTCAACGGCTACGTCCTGATACAGACCATTTAAGCCCCCTGCTTTGAGAGTGCTTGCGAGGCGATGCCCGGTGTGGCATCGCCTCTTTTTTTATCCAGGAGGCCACTGCATGGGGCGGCCGCCGAGCAAGTGGACGTGGAGGTGGGCCACCGTTTGCCCTCCGTCGTCGCCGGCGTTGATGACCAAGCGGTAGCCCGCTGCGGCTAGGCCCTGCTCTTCGGCGATCTGGCTGGCCTTGAGCAGCAAGTGGCCGAGCAGGGGGCCGTGATCGGGAGCGGCGTACTGCACGCCAGCGACGACTTCCTTGGGGATGACGAGGATGTGCGTCGGAGCTTGGGGTTGGATGTCGCGAAAGGCCAGACAGTCGTCGTCCTCATAGACAATGTCGGCGGGAATTTCGCGGCGGATGATTTTGCTGAAAATAGTTTCACCGCCTGAAGGCGGCGGGAAAAGCGTTTCCTCGTTCATCGGCCTTTCTCTCATGGCTTAGGGATTGGGTTGCGGCGGATTATAGGCGCAGCGGCTGGAAACGTCAAGCGAACTGCTGCGATTGCGCTACTATGGATTTGAGCATCGTCATACCCGCGTACAACGAAGAGAAGCGGATTCTCATCGCCTTGGAGCAGACGCTCGCGTTGCTACAGCAGCGTCCGTGGTCCTGTGAATTGCTGGTTGTAGATGACGGCAGCACCGACCGCACGGTCTCCTGTGTTGCGGAGTACGCCCACGCGCACCCGCAGGTTCGCTGCGTGCAAAATGATCGCAACCGAGGCAAAGGCTATTCCGTGCAGCACGGCGTGGCCGAGGCCCAAGGCCGGTACATCGGCTTTATGGACGGCGACTACAAGACCGACATCGCCGCGCTCGATCAGGTGATGCCTCTATTGGAAGCAGGGTGGGACGGAGCGATCGGCGACCGGACGCTGAGCGCGACGGAATTCGTCGTCGCGCGCCGACGCTATCGGCAGTGGGGGACCGAGGCGTTTGGCTGGCTCTTGCGCGCGCTGATGGGCTTGGGCGAGTTCGGCGATACGCAGTGTGGGTTTAAGTTTTTTCAGGCCGAGGTAGTGCGCGATCTTTGCGCGCGGCAGCAGATCGCTGGGTTTATGTTCGACGTGGAGCTACTGCTGCTGGCGCGCCAATCGGGCTACCGCATCGCAAAGATTCCTGTAAAATGGCGTTTCGACCCAGACAGCCGCTTTAATCCGGTGACCGGGACGCTGGCCAATCTCAAGGATTTGGCGCGGATCCGTTGGGTGCATCGCCGTCGGCCTTGAGCGGTCAAATGCTGTCGTCAATCTCGCGGATCAAAGCGGCTAAGCGCCCTAGGCATACGGTGAGAAAAATCTCTTGGGCAACGGGCGACTCTTGCCGCACCGGGCTGTTGATGAAGCGGCCGATGGCGATGAGGACTACGTACACCGAGAGTACATCATAGGCTTGGTCACTGGTGGCAGAGAGTCCGTCGCGCACGGTGCGCACGACCTGCCGCATGGCCTCGACTAGCGCCTCGGCCTTTTCCTCTTCATAAGCGACTACCACCTCCCGGCACAGGGCCTTTAACTGCGCGCGGTCTTCGGTGTCGATACAGTGAGCCGCGCCCAAGGTGTCCGTTGCTCGGCGCAGCAGGCGGGTGATGGCGGCGACGCGGTCAGTATCCTCGCGCGAGAGCAAGCGGTAGAACTGGTCGCCAGCGCCTAGTGCGCGGCAGACCCCGTTGAGTAGCTGTAAGCGCACGGCCGGGGAGGGGAAGTCGGGCAAGTGGCCTAGCGCAGGTCTGACGATGCGGCGGTCCTGACGATCGCCGAGGACGTCGACCAGCGTCGGGAACGTCAGAGGGTCGAAATCGCTGCCAAAGTGCCAGAATAGTAGCTCGTGGACTTCGTCCCCACGGAGGCTGGCTAGGCCGCGGATAGCGCTGATGCGCACCCGGGGATCGGCGTCGTCCAGTGCCTCGACCAGCGGATCGATGCTCGTGGAGGATCCGAGGCGGCCTAGGGCCTCGGCGGCTTCGCTGCGGATGTCCGAGGCCCCGTCGAGCAACTCGCGCACCAAAGGTTCGGTGGCGCTTTCCGACCGGCTTTCGCCCAAGGCGCGGGCCGCGGCGCGGCGCACCCGGGGGCTGGCGTCGGCCAGCGCCTGGACCAATTGCTCAATGGCGAGGGGGTTGCCCGAACGGCCTAGGGCCTCGGCCGCGCGCGCTCTGGTTCCCTCGGCCGTGGCTAGGCTGAAAATGGTGGCGTTGTACGCGTAGCTGAGAACATTACCGCGCAGCATCCGCGAGAGTAGGCTGCGCGAAGTTGCGCTCCGTGCGTCCTTGACAGTGCGGAGGATGAACAAAGGCACTAGCCGGACCAAGGCGCTGAGGGCAAAGATGACTTGCAAATCGCCCATGGGCACGCCGAACACGGAAAAGCTCAAGCCCTCTAATTGGGCGACGAGCAGGCCGCCCAACAAGGGGCCGAGCGCACCCATTAAGTTGACCGTCACCGACCAAGTTGCTAGATACATCGTGCGTCTCTCGCCTTGAGGCAGCAGACCGTAGAGCAGGGGGTTGATGCCCACTCCGATCCCGGAGAATAGAATGCCGCTCAGGACCAAGGCCACAGGTACCAAGTGGTAAGCCCCTGGCTGATTAAAGGTCCAGATAAGAGGCAGGAACGCGGCCGGCGTCATCAGAATTTGCAGGACAGGTCTGGCACCGAAGCGGTCGATGAGGCCAGCCCAGAGCCGGTAGCCAGCAATGCTGGTCAGCATGAACAGGGCGTTGAAAATCGAGACCTCGGTATAGGAGATCTGCAGGCGGTCGAGCATGAAGACGCTGTAGAGCGGTCCAGCTAGCCCAATGCCAAAAGTCCACAGGCCAAAAAAGAGAGCGGCGCGGCGGAAGTTGGCGTCGTAGAAGGGCTGCACGAGGTCGCGCAAGCGCGTGCTTTGTTCGTCGCTGGCGGTTGTCTGTTGGGGAAAGGGGGCGCGGAGGAGGTTTAAGTAGCCCAAGAATCCAAAGAGCGACCCGGCGGCAAAGACCCAGACAAAGCCGCCTCCGTCGGGGAAAAGGTCGAGGAACTGGCCGATCGCGAAACCGGCAATCATAGCTACTATGGTACTGACGATGGTCTGGCGGCTGGCAAAGCGCGCGCGGATATTCTCCGGCACGGCGTTGGCGATCCAAGTGCTGTAAAAGGGAGAAATCGCATAGCCGCCGAACATGCTGAGGCAGACCATGGCGACCAAGGCTGGAAGACGGTACTGCTCTGGGACGAAGAGGGGGATGATCAGCGGTAGCCCGCGGAAGGCGATTTCCACGTAGCCACCAACGACGACAAAGCGCTTCTTGTTGCGGACGCGGGCGCTCAACAGGGGAGCGAGCAATTGCGTCAAAGCGAGGAAGTACGCGGCAGAGGTGAAGAGGGCGATAAAGGCACCGTCGGCACCTAAGTACAGCGCAAAGCCGGTAAAGGCCGCCGTTCCCAACCCGCAGGCTTGCCCCCAAGCACCCCACAAGCCGCTGGCGACGACGAAGGACCGGAGGGCGCGATGCACTTGGCCGCGCGAGAGAGAAGGTGCATTTTGCATAGTGAAAAAATATCGTTGCGATGGCAGAAATGGGCAACGAATGTTGCCCGTAGTTCTCTGTTTGACTTTAAGTTAGCCCACGCGAACAAAGGAGGCGAATTATGGCACTCAAGATGGGATACGCGACCCTGCGCTGGCGGCAGCCGGATTTGGCAAAGGCTCTGCCCGAGCTCAAAAAGGCCGGTTGGGACGGCTGGGAGGGACGGTTGCCTCTCGACTGGCTGGGGCCGCCGCAGCGGCTGAAGCAAGTGTGCGAAGACGCGGATATGCCGCTGTGCGTATTTACGGCTAGTGGCTCGCCTGAAGACCGCGACTGGGAGCACACGGAGCGCAACAAGCGGCGGATGGATTTCGCCGCGGAGATGGGCGTGGATTGCTTCATGTTTATGAGCGGTCGCAAGCCAGAGGGACGGCCAGCGGAACGCGCTGATATCGAGCGGGCGGCCGAGGGGGCCGAGCAATGGGCCGAGTACGCCGCTCAGTACGGGCTGGAGCTAAGCTACCACATCCACACCAACTTGCTGGTGGATTCGGCCGAGGATTGGCGGCTGTACATGAGTTTGCTGGACAAAACGCGGCTGTGCATTGATGTCTCGCACGCCGAGTTGTGGGACTATGATCCGGTGCAGTCGCTGACGGACTTTTGGGATCAGCTCAACTACGTCCACCTACAGGATTATACGTCTTGCACGGTGCGCGAGCCGGGACGCTACAATCCCGAGTGGGTTTCAGTCGGCGAGGGCGAGTGCCTCGACTTTGCCGGGGTGCTCAACACGCTCGCCGAGCGGGGCTTTGATCGCTGGGTGACCAGTTGTCCAGGCGAGCCGGCCTACGAGGGCGAGGACCCAGTCAGCGAGGCGCGGCGGAGTGCGGGGATGCGCCAGTATTTGCGCGGGTTGGGGTACTAGGGCACCTTGAACATGTGCCGCAGTTGGTCGGCCAGTTCTTTGGTTTTTTCCATCGTCTGTTGCTGCATGCGGTGTTGCCGCTTTAGGTGCTGGTAGCGCGCGTACTCGGCATCGGCGCGTTCGCGCTGACCCATTTTGAGCAGGAGATGGGATAGGGCCCGACGGGCCTGCAGATCGCGGGGATGGTGTTGCAAGATGCGCTCAAAGCGCTGGAGGGCTTGGCGGTACTGACCTTGGTTGGCCTCTAAGGTACCCATACTGCGCAAGGCGTGCACATTGTCGGGGTCGAGTGCCAGCGCCGCGAGTAAATGACCTTTGGCTGTTTCCTCATCCCCCCGCTTTAGCAGCAGATCGGCTAAATGGCACAACCCGGCGAGATGATCGGGTTGCTGGACTATCAGTTGCTGATAGGCTTGTTCGGCGCGTTCGGGCTGGCCCTGGTTTTCGTATAGCTGGCCTAGCAGGTAGTGAGCCGACTGGGAGCCTAGTTCGAGTGCGCGGAGGTAAGCCGCTTCGGCTTGCGCCAGCCGACCGGCCGCGGCTTCGACTCGACCGAGGCGGAGGTAGAGGTGGGCTTGATCAGGTTGCCGCACTAAGAGTTTTTGGTACTCGACCGCTGATTCTTGAGCTTGGCCCCGTAGCCGGAGGAAATCGGCGAACTGGAGGCGGACGTCGTCTTGGTCGGGATGGTGGTCGAGGAATTGCCGCCACGTGTGGGCGGCATCATCGTAGCGCTGGGTCGCCCCGTACATATGGGCGAGGCCCAGCAGGGCGTGGCGATGGGACGGGTCCAGTTCGACGGCGCGGCGGTAGTGCTGCAAGGCGTTGGTCTTCATGCCTTTGTTCTCATAGACAGCCGCCAGCGAGTAGTGGTGAAAAGCGGCCACGTGCGGACTGGTCGCCGCGGTCCCGGCGTTGGTGACCAACAGCAGTACGGCAAGGGCACCAGCCGACAGATACAAGGCTCTATGGCGCAAATCAGCCAAGGTGCAAGCGCCATAGGCGGCCAGCAGCAAGAGGCAGGGCACGGCTGGCAAGCGATAGCGGCCCGTGACGAAAAACAACACCACCGACAGCATGTAGACTCCCGCAAAGAGCAAGACGAGATAGGTTGCCGGGGTGCGGCGTTCCGGTTTGAGCAGGACATAGGCCGCCCCGAGCAGGGCGAGGGCCGAAACTAGACCAAAGGGGAATGCGAGGCCGTACTTCCACAGCAAAAGGCGCAACAGCGGCGAGTACTCAGCGGCGAAGTACGGATCGGTATTGCGGGGGATCTCAGCCCCGTGCCAAAACAGATAGCCCTTGTGCAAAAGCAGGGCCAAATAGTCCCCCGGCTCGGTGCGTATATATTCCCAAGCTTTGCCCAAAAGGTAGTTCGAGCCAGCTCCCGGCTGGGTGATGCCGGCCTCGCGTTGCGGCAAGTCAACTACCTCGCTCCACCCGGCTCCGGGCCGCGCCCCTACGGTGCGGTCGTAGTCTGGATTGTTGCCGAGGTAGAAGTTGACACCCGCGTTGAAGGAGATGAGCACCCACTCGCCACCGACGATGCGGTTGCGCAGAGTCACCGGGCCTACCAGCATCAGCAGACCGACGGCAAAGATCGCTAGGTGGAGGGCGCGGCGACGCATTGCCGCAGCAGGCCACCAGCGATACACCCACCAAGCCGCCACCGGCGCAAAGAGCAACACGTTCGGCACGGCCAAGGTGCCCAGTCCTAGGGCGAGTCCGGCGACAAGCGCGGGAAGGGCTCCGCCTTGGCGCTGGCCCCACAACAAGACCAACAGCAGGACCGCGTCGAAAAGCACGGCCCAAGTCGTGGGCAAAAGTTCGCCCTCAAAATAGAGGAAGGGGCCGTACAGCGCCGCTCCGAGGGCCGCTATCCAACCCACCGTCGGCGAGAAGACCTCGCGACCTAGCTTGAAGACGATCAGGCAAGTAGCCGTGCCAGCTAGGGCTTGGAGCAGACGCGGCAGGTAGTAGTTTTCGCCAAAAAAAGAAAAGAGAACGGCTAGGAAATAGGGGTAAAAAGGAGCCTGCCAGAACGGCATAGGACGCCCAGCCCAAGTGCCGGTCGCCAGTTCGCGGGCGTATTCGGTATAGCTTCTGGCATCGACAATGGGCGTGTCGAAAAAAGGGCTGTCGGCGGCTTGGAACAGGTAAACTAAGCGCAAGCCTAGGGCCAAGACGGCTAGGGCGACCAGCTTGGGCCAGTGCAGCGCAAGCGCCTTACTTACCCAGGCCAGCATATAGGGTGATAAAGCCCTGGGTCAGGATTTCCGATTCGCGTTCGATGCTCTTGAAATCGCGCCAATCTGCTTTGAGACCCACTTGAGCGGATACCTCGTAGCCCAAATAGGAACTCACATTGGATAGCTGTAAGGCTCCGGCGACCCCGGTGAAATCATTGTTGTCGCGCTTCATATCGTTGGCGAAAGAATACTCAATTCCAGTTTGAATGCGGGTGTTGTTGAGGATGGGAAATCCCAAGAGGAATCCCACTATCTCGGTCAGCACCGTCTCCTCGTCGGCAGTAAACAGCCCCACGGTCTGGCGACGGTATTCGCTTTTCCAACGCGGCTCGAGTTGGACGGTACCCAGATCGTAGCGGTAGCTGAATTTGTTGATGACGCCAAAGAAGGAGTCTGTCTCGCGCAGGGCTGCTTCGTCGCGCTGGTGAAAAAGCTCCAAGTTGAGATAATTATACGCCTCCAAGCCCCCTCGGTTGTAGTTGTGTCCGATCCAAGTGGTATTAATCCAAGTGTCTTGGGCTAAAAGAGGATCTACTACTTTTTGCAATTGGCCGTCGCGCTGCGTGTTTTCGGGGAACCACTGGAGTAGGTCGTCCGGGATATTGTCCTGAGCTAGCTTGAGCATCTGCATGAAGCGGAAGCGCCCTTGTTGGGGATTGTCCCGGTCTAGGCTGAACAGGGCGTAGGAAGTGTGGTTGCGCTTGTCGGCTGAGATCAATTCCTCGCGCAGGTGCCCGATGGTAAGGCGAATGTCTGGGGTCAGTCGGTATCCCGTATAGACGTTGAAGCCTCGGTGGTCTTTCTGATAGGGGTAGTCTGGGGATTCGTCGTTTTCAAAGCGGTCAACCCACAGGTTATTGTTCATGTCGATCCCGTAGAGGAAGTCGGGTCGGTCCACGCGGTGTCTGAGAAAGGCTTCGTCGTAGTCGGGAATGCCATTGGAGATGGTTAGGTTGTCGTTTTGGTTGAAGTCAGAGATGAAGTCGTAGTTCTCGTCCCAGCCGGGGAAGACCCGGCGGTCGCCGGCTTGGGAATCGGCGCGGACTAAGTCGGGTGCGCGGTCTTGGTCGTCGTTGTCTTCTACTAGCTCCACCACGTGGAAGCGCTCGTTTTCGTAGTCTATATTGCCGGCCGAACCAGTGACAAAGGTGCGGGTGTTGTAGAGCGGGTCCATGCTGTACGCTTCACCAAAAAAGAACCAAGGATGGGCCACCTTGGACAGGTTGATCATCCAAGCCGGCTCGACCTGCTCCCCAGCCACGCCCGCCGAAGTGGTGTGGCTGGTCCGCGTCACGCTGGGATATTTGCGGTAGGCTATACTCAGATCGTACTCGCCGTAGAAGTTGAAACCGGCCACATCCCGCAGCTCTAGGGTGGCTCCGATAATTTGGGTCGCCGTGGGCAGGCCGTACTCGAATTTGAGGATGCGCAGGTTGGTGTTGTCCTGCACATTGCCCTCGGCCTGCGCTACCAATAGCAGCACGGGTTCGTCGCTGCGGTTGGTTTGGTTATTGGACGTCATCCACACCTGATAGTCGTTGCCAATAGTCATTTCGAACTCGACTTTGGCGATTTCTTCTTTGGGACCCGAGGCCCGGTTGACGAAGGCGGGCGTGTCAAAGTCGTAGAGCAGGCGGATCTCTTCGGACCCATCGGCCGAGATGAAGCCTTCTTGGACGAATCCCCCTTGGATGGCTGGTTCAAAGCGGATTTCTCGGCCGTGGTCAACAGTGCCGTCGTTGTAGGTAATGATGATGTCCGAACCCACTGGGAAGAAGGCGGCTCCACCGCTGCCGTCTGCGGGCGAGTCGTCGCGTAGAACAAGTTCGATAAAGGAAACGGTTTGGTTCTGGTCAACCGTCAAAGCCCCGGCAATGGGGTTGCCCTTAAAGCCGTCGCGCAGAGTATTGGACTGGTGAGTGTTGACGAAGTGAACACCCATTTCGGTGAAGTCGCCGATCTGCGCGGTGGCCCGACCGCCCATTAGCGTGGTGAGGTTGGTGGTGAGGACTTCGGTGTTGTCGGTCGAAGCCCCACCGGGCGAACTAAGGCGCGAGTAGATGACGGTGCCTTGGTACTTGTCGGTGGCTATGTCGAACTGGACTCCGTCCCAAAAGGGTTTGGAAAAGCTCATGGGGGTGAGCGTGGTGCGCAGGCGATTCGACACCGTCAGGGCGTAGTGATACTGACCCTTGCTGTCCGAGGCAATAGCCACGCCCGAAAACCAGTTGTTAAAGCGAGAGGCCTTGACCAGCGAACTGCCAAATTGCCGCGGCTGAGTCTGCGAGTTGCTAAATATGAGCCAGCCACGGGTGATGGCGTTGCCAAATAGGTCGTAGTAGTAGTCGCCCTCTAGCCGGATATCGACGTAGCGCTGGTACAGGTTGCGGGCGTAGTTGCTGTACTCCCACTGGCGCCAGCGGTACTCGTTGTAGAGTTCCTGCGGCACGTACCACTTTTTAATGGCCGGATCCAGCGCGTCGAAGAGGACGCCTGGGCCATAAGGGGCGTAGCTGGTCTCGCCTTCCCCTCGGGGGACGCCCAGCCGCGTGCCATAGTCGGGTTGGCTGTAGGCCGGGCTTAGCACACAGCTCAAGACTACCAAGACAGACGCGGTATTTAGCCTTATCACTTCCATAATCTTCCCTTTGACTGGTGTACACTAATAGACTACGGCCACGATGCGGGCCAAGGCCGTGTCGGTGGCCCGGTCCGAATCGGCACCGAAATCAATCCGGCATATATAGAGGCCTGGCGGCACGGTGCGGTCAGCCGCATCGCGGCCGTTCCAGCGGATTTGCTGGGGGCCTCCTGACACTTGAGTGCTATTTTCCCATATCAGGCGTCCGTCCAGTGAGTAGAGGCGCAGACGCGCTTGGCGAGCTTGGGTCACTTGAAAGATGGAAAACGCGACGGTCAGTTCGTCGTTGATCCCGTCGCCATTGGGCGTAAAGGGGTTGGGAGCCAAGCTCAGGTCGCCGAGGACTTGCCCCCCCACGGGGATGCTCAGCGTCAGTTGGCGGCTGTCCGTTAGCGCAGTGGCGTCGCCTGGTTCTACTTGCTGCCACAAACTGCCGTCGGTGCCAGCGGCGGCGCGACGGACAAAAGGCTTAAAGGTGGTTCCGTTGCGAAAGATAGCAGCGGCAAAGCGCAAGTGGATCAGGGGGCCTTGGCCTAAGATGGCTCCGCGCTCGGCTCTGGGCAACGCGCGGTAGGTTGCGCGCGTCAGGGAATCGCCCAAGGCGTCAAAGGGCGATTGGGCCCCGCCGCCGCGCAGTTTGCGAAAATAGCGAATCGGCCCTTGTTCGGCTGAGGGCAAGTCATCGTACTCAGCGCGGCCAGAGACCGCTGCCAAGCCGCTGGCGGTCTGCCGCAAGAAGAGGATAGCTCCGCGCTCGGCCTCGTTGAGCAGGCCGTAGGCCACTTCTGTGATCAGGTCGCCGTCTTCGCCAACCATGACTTCGGCCCCTTGGGGGGTGATGCGGTGGTAGGTCTGAACTGCCTGCTCTGCCGGTAGGGTCTGGTGTAGTTGGGGCAGCAGGACCCAGATAGAGTCGGCGTGGTTGCGCCGCACTTGGGCGATGGCTCCAGCAGCGTCGGTCAAGTTGCCATCGGCCGCTAGGGTAAATGTCTGCAAGGGGCTTCCGCGGCCTAGCTCTTCCTCGGTCCCTGTGCTCAGGCTCAACAGGTGCAGCGCGAGCCCGGGCGGAGCCTGCAACAGGATTTCGTCAAAGCCTGGGGTGCGGTCAGCCGCTGGTTCGTCTATGAATACCGGGCGCAGATACAGGTCGAACGTGTCTAGCTGGCCGACCGCGGCCTGCGTGGGCCATACTTCGGCGGTGAGAGCGCGGGCTACGGGCGGGGCTAGCTCTACTTCGATCGAGCTAATTGAGGCGGCTTGCAGGCGATCTTGGCTGGTAAAGCGCACCTGCAACTGCATGTAATTGCGCAGCCCGGGGGAACGGACCCGGTCGCCCGGCTGTAGGTACTGCTGGCTCCAAGGACTCCAGCCGCTGCCGAGGGCAAAGGTGGTGTCGATGGGTCCCTTCCAACTGCTGATCAGCTTGTCCCATTCTTCTTTGGTCTTCTCGTTGCCGTTGACGTCGAAATGGCGAATTTGCTGCACCAGCAGATCGCCGGTGCGCGTCCGCACTTCCGCCGTCGTGCCGGAGGGGTGGGTACCGGGGGGCGGATCCCAGCGGATGGCCCCGAAGTTGCGCGGTCCCGGCAGGCGGATGATATCGGACACCAGTGAAGCTTGGCTGACAAACCCCTCAGTGTAGAGCAGGACTTCGGTCAGATCGTAGAAAAAGCCCGAAGTCCGCGCGATGCCCGGCAGGCGCAGGTTGAGGAAGCGGATATCTAGGGGTGGGTCAAAGCGGTCGGCGGCGCGCTTGAATCCCCCTTCCATGCGGTCGGGTAGGCTGACCTGTCGCCACCGGAGCCGGCCATTGGGATCGCGGCTGCCGTCGGCCACCTCGGTGATGTAGCCGGGAATAAAGGGAACGGCCAAGCGCATGGCGTCGAGCCAGACGCGGGCACCAATATCGACGGTGAGAATGCCAGCGGTGGGATTGGTGCTAAACCACGCTGGCATGCGGAAGGTGGTGTTCCAGTCGCCGTCAAAGCCCCCAGCCGGGACTTCTGGTCCGGTAAAGCTAACGCTACCGCCCCCGTCAATTAGCTTAGGCGATAGGTTGTCGCCCCAGCCCCAGACTTCGACTTCGGCCAGCCGGGGCCGCTCGCGGAGATAGTACTCTTTGCGGCCCTGCTGTTCTTGGGGGAGGCTCTCGTAAATAGCCTGCTCCACTGGCTCCTCAAAGCCGACGTCGTCGCGGATGTAGTAGAGTATATCGCCTCGTTCGTCGGCCGGCAGGGCATCCCACGCCGCCTGGTCGATTTGGTGTGCCCGCCCCAGCTTGCTGTCGCCGATGAGAATGCGCACGGTTTGGGCCATGCGACCGGTCCACTCGGTGCGGTCGTCGTCGTCTTCGGAAAAGCCGGGCGTGTCCTCGGAAGAAAACGCCATGGTCCGCTGATTCGTATTGGGAGCTCGGGTTTGGCCGACCACCTTGAACTGGAGCACGCGGCTTTGGGCTTGAATGAGCTTCTGCTGGGGGGCTAGCATGACGCGGAACTGGCGGAAGGGATCGCCCAAGGTCTCATCGACAAAGTGCAGCACTACCTTCTCGACCACGACCGTGCGGCCCAAGTCGATCTCGATCCACCACTTGTCTGGCGTGGCCGCTAAGTCTGGTTCCCAAAAGGTGTCGCGGTCGCCATCGACAATGTAGGGGGCTAGGGCTTCGTTGGAGCCTACCCGGCTGACGCCGACGCGCTGGACGTAGTCGTACACCGGGAAGGCGATTTTGTCTTTAGCGCCAAATTCGCGCGTTGATTCTACCCCCGTGCGTTCGTCGCGCAGGCTTAGGGTCACGGTTTTGCCGTCGCCGCTGAGGGTGGTGTCGACGATGGTTAGGAGTCGGCCGTTGAGGGGGATCTGGCTGTGGTTGCCGGGGAAGCGTTTGAAGTCTCGGTTGAGGAATTTGATCAGTTGCTCGGCCTTGCTGACGGTAAAGCTGCCGTCTGCTTCCAGCGTCGGGGTGCGCTGGAGGTTCATAATCGCCCGATCCGCCTTGCGAATGCCCGGTTGGTCCACGGGTTTGGCAAATACCGCGCGATCTTCGGCGATGATGTTGTACACGTGGCGGAAGAAATGAGGCTTGACCGTCCCGTCTGGATGCACATCGACTACGTGCGAGGGCCCGGTCCAGTGTCGCCAATAGGAAGCCTTATCGACGATGATGCGATCGCCCTGCAGACGGTGGCCTAAGGGCGCTTGGGCACTGACTTGCTGGAGGGCCAAACACCCAAAAGCTAAGGCCCAAATCCGGCTCCAACGGCTATATCGCTTGCGGTTCATGGAGTTTCTCCAAGTTGTGCGACCGTTTAAAAGGCGGTGAGGAAATCGTCGGGCAGGGCCGCAGCTAATTGCTGTTGGTCCACTTGGATCTGATCGGCGTATTGCTGGCGCAGGGTTTCTATATAGGCTTGAAACCGCTCCCGCTCCTCGGCCCGGCGCAGCATGTCGCTAACCTGCCGGCGGACTTGGGCAAAAGGCATCCGTTCCCCCGGCTGGCGGCGGACGATCTTGAATACGGAGAAGCCATCGTGGACTTGCACCGGTCCGACTAGTTCATCTGGCTGCGCGGCTAGGATATGAGATACCAAGTCCGAAGTTTTCTCCATGGGAAAGACGCCGCCCCGCGCTTGGGCCCCTCGGCGTTTGCTGCGCTCTTGGCCTAGGGCCGCGATGTCGGCCCCCGCTTCGATTTGCCGCCGCACGGCTAGCGCTTCTTCTTCGGTCTCCACCAGTACTTCGGCCACGTCGATCTGGTCCCGGCGACGGAAGCGCTCGGTCTGCTCGTCATAGTAGCGGCGCACGGCCTCTGGGGCGATGGTGATGGATGCCACTACTTTTTGCTGGCGCAGTTGGCTGATGACGACCTCTTCGCGCAGGCTCTGCCGCACCGCTTCGAGGGTCTCTCGGTCAATTAAATCCTCGTGGTGGACCGCGGCGGCAAAGATGTAAGGCTGGAGCAGAAAGCGCTCGGCGAGTTGGACCAAGGCGGTGCTGTCGGCTACGGCGTTGATGTTGCGGTTTTTGAGTTGGTCGAGCAGCTCGCCTAGGGGCACTTGGCCGCCCGTAAACTTGAACAAAGGCGTTCGTTCTTCCTCTGGCGTCAGTTCCAAGGCTGCCAACGGCTGGCCTTTTTCCAGCAGGAGGTGCAACCCTGGTTCGTGGAGATTCCAGTCGTATTTGTCGGCCAATTGTTCGGCCCGGGCCGCTCGCGCTTCGCCGAGTCTTTCCTCTTGGAGTTGTTGGAGGATTTCGTCCCGGAAGTCGAAGTAGGATACGGGCCGTTCCTCAGTAAAGCGCACGACGCAAAAGCCTGCGGAGTGGGGCAGTACGGGCGATAAGACCCCCAAGGGCAAATCGTAGAACAGCGAATCGGGGAGGCCCATGCGGCGGATGGATTCCACTCGGAGCCAGCCGAGTTCGCCCCCGTTGACTGCGTCGGGTGTAATGGAGTAGCGGGCGGCCACTTCGCCAAACGGAGTGCCAGCGGCCAACTCGGCCACGGCTTGTTCTAGTTCCGGCCGCGCCTTGGCCATAATACCCCACGTCATTCGCTCTAACGTGCTGTGGAGTCCTTGGCGCTCGAAGCGCTGTTTGATCTCGGTCTCTTCAACAAGGGGCGGTTGCACGGGTTTGCGCTTGAGATAGAGGGCGACCAAATGCCGACGGATTCTGCGCTCTAGTTGGCGCTGGGTTGTGGCCGCGGTGTCCAAACCGAGGGCTTGGGCTTCCAGCCACATGAGGTGGTAGTCGATGAGGGGTTGGAGGTACTCGCGCCGCGCTGCCGAACCTTCTTGGCGGCTCCGCTGGCTTTCGTTTAGCCCTAGGACGTAGGATCGGAGATCCTCGGCGGTGATAGCGCGTGTACCGATCTGAACCACGGCGGGGAATTCCTGCTCACCACAGCCCCACAAAAAGGCCCCGATCAGGGCGCAAGCTATTGTCGCGATGCGTACTCTGTTCATGTCAATAGGCTACGTATAGAGGGTGTGCCTGCAGGTCGTCGCCTAGGTCCCCGGCTACGGTTATGCCCAACAAGTACACGCCTGGGGGGACGAGTTGGCCACCAGCGGCTCGCCCGTCCCAAGTGAGGGCGTAACGACCGTTGCTGAGCGCCGTCTGCTGTAGGGTGTGTACCAGCCGACCCGACAAGTCGTATAGGCGCACCGCGACGGCACCGGCCTTGGTCAGCGCCAAGATGTTATAGGCGATAGCGACTTGGTCGTTGATCCCATCGCCATTGGGCGTAAAGGGGTTGGGCGTCAGCTCGAGGGCATCAATCAGCCGTTCGCTGCGGATTACCGAAGGACTGAGCACCGTGGTGCCCGAGTGGGTGGGCTGGTCTTCGTCCCCCAAGGCGGCGCTATTGCCCGAAGTGGCGTTTTGAAACGAACCGGGTTCGCTCGACAGCGAGGCCTGCCCGCGAAATTCGGTGCTGAAGGCCAGCACGGACGCGCGAAACCTGATTTTCAGCAGGCTATCATCGGCTTGGATAGGCGGAAAGCGCACGCTGAAATGGTCCTCTGCAATGGCGTTGATGGCAAGCCCCGAACCGCCAGCCGTATCGCCTTGCGCAAAGGCGTGGGAGGCGACTAGCTGACCTTGGGCATCGAGAATTTCTACCTGTTCCACCTGTTCCACTCGAATGGGGGTAGTTATCGCAAAAGTATCGAATCCCAGTAGGTCCGGCGAATCCATGCGCATCCGCACGGCATAGGTAAAGGACGTAGAGGTTGAAGCCTCTACTTGGCGAGGGAAAATCTCGGCGACGAATTCGTCGGCCAGCGGTGGAGTCAGGTACGAAAGGGAGATGTGCTCAAGGCGGCGCGCCGATTGGATATCATTGCTCTGAGCGCTGACGCGGAACTGAAGGTAGTGCCGCGGCGAAGGGGAGATGATCGGGGTGCCTTGGGGGGACGTGCCCTCGTCGAGCGGATAGGGAGGGCTCCAAGGACTCCAGTTTTCCAGATCGTCCTTGATCGAGCCTTTGGACCACATGACGCCATTATCATCTACTAAGGGGAGTTGTTCGTACTCGTCTAGGCGCATGGGCTCGGTGGGATCGGCAATGGAAAAGGGGATCTCGGGGTCGGTGCGCTTGTCCGTGCGCTGGCGGTGAAAAACAAAAGGCGTGTCGTCATTGCCGCTGCGCGTGGAAATCAGCAGACTGGACTGGGCTGAGTCTCCCACGGCTTTTTCCACCCAGCGAATGCGACCCCAAGCCGCAAGGCCTGGGGCGAAAATATCCGAGAAGTACGAAGCCGCCGGCAAAAAGCCAGTGCCGTAGATTTCGATCTCGTCTATTTCAAAGGGGATGGGCGTGGCCGAGCGCAGGCGGAAGGAGCGGATATAGCGGGGCGGATCGAATTCGATGTCAACGACGGGCTTGGTGTTTTGGGCTTCCTCCACTATGGGCGAGCCCCATACGGGAAAACCATCGGCCGTGAGGTTGAGTCCGTCGTTGACAAACAGCTCAAACGCGCGCAAAAAGTCGTTCTGAAAGGCGGCCGTGGGCGCGGGGTGGACCGTATTGCGCGGGTAGAAGCGAAAGCGATTGACGCCGAAGCGGGCCCCTAAATCGCCGATGATGAGGGTGCCGCGCACGTCGCCACTTTTGCGCTCAAAGGCTTGAGTCTCACCGCCGGCTAGGTCGCTGAGAATTTCAGCGAGGGCCTCGGTGAGATCCTCGCGGGTGAAGTCCGCGGTGAAGCGCAGCACCGTGGGGGCGGCTATGGTGCCGCCGCGTTCGAGGGTGCCCGAAGCGATGTTTTCGCCCTCTTGCAGTTCCCGGGGCGCTAAGACTCGCTGGGAAAAGTCGATGAGTTCGCCTGGGGAGTTACCTATCAGCACTACGTTGGGATTGACCAAGCTGCGGTACTCTGGGTCCAACGTGCCGATAGCAGCACCGGTGCCATCCCAGTCGATAGGGGCGTCCAAGCCGACGCTGAGCGTATCCAAGGCCTCGACCGGGGCCGTGAGGACGAGGGCTGTTAGGCTGTGAGCAAGTAGGCTTCTCAACATGCTCCGGCTCCTAGTAGGCGACCGAAATGGTGCCGACTTGTTCTTCTGCACCTTCATCGGTGTCTAGTCGAATGCGGTAGATATAGACCCCTGGGGACACTAGACGGCCGTCGGACCGGCGGCCATCCCAAGAATACTCTACTATTCCGGTTTTGGTCTGCGTGGTAGCCAAGGTCTGTACTTCGTGGCCCGAGAGGTCGTACAGGGACACTTGTAGGGGCCGGCGCACGACCACTTCGCGCACATCAAAAGACAGTTGCGCAATGTCGTTGACTTGGTCGTTGTTGGGGGTAAAAGGGTTGGGATGCACTCGCACATCCGTCAACAGCCGACCACCCACGCGGGTGCGCACGGCTAACACGTCGCCACCGTAGCGGAAGGTGGCGTTGCCCGGCTGTACTTGTTGCTTAATGCGGTCGGGATCATCGCTGTTGTATACCCAGCCGGCAAATTCAGTGCCGAAGCGCAGGACCGGCACTTGGAAGGCGACCTCCACCTGCTTGAAGCGATCAGTCTCCGGATCTGACAGCTTGCGGTCTAGCGACACGATGAAGCGGTCGGTCAGCACTTGGGGAGGGAAGGCCGTTAGATCGACCTCTACGCCGCCGATTTTGACGTGATAGACGGTGTCAACTTGGGTATGGGTGCCGATTTCGAGTCGGTCAAATCCCGTGTCGCCGGTCTGGAAATCCGGACGCACCACGTACGTGAAGCGCTGGGAGCGGGCGTCATCGACTTCGATCGGCCAGATTTCGCCTAGTAGGGCGGAAGCCGACAGGGAGTGGGCTAGCTGAAACTGTAGTTCGTCGAGGCGAGGGGCCTCGGTTTCGGTGGCAAACAAGGTGATCTGCAACTGCATATAGCGCCGTGGGGAGGGCGACTGGAGAACCGTGCCGTCGGCCCAAGCAGCCGTCTCCTGAGCGTGGTCGCGCAAGCCGTCCTCAAAGTCGTAGGGAGGCGACCAAAAACTCCAGTGGTCGCGGTCGTATAGCGGGGGCTCGCGCTCGCGGACGGGCAGGCTGAAGTGTTCGTCAAAGCTAATTTCCTCGGCTTCGCCGGTAATGGCGTTGGGCTCCCAGTAGATGTGGGGATTGTGGTCGGTGCCCGTGCGGGTGCGGATTTCGACTTGGGTGCCGGGGGGACGCTGGCCACTCCAGCGAATTTTGCCCCAGTTGATGGGTTGGCCAAAGTCGAGGATGTCGGTTATATAACGCGCTTTGCGCACAAAGCCTTGTCCGTAGATCTCTACTTCGGCGATTTCCCAGTCGCGCACCGGGTCCAAGGCGCGGATGGCGACCCAGCGGATGTGTTGCAGGGGGAAGCGAAAGTCGACCACCACATCGAGGTTTTCGCGCACGCTGCGCAGAATGCTATAGGCCGAATCGTTGCTCACCCGATAGCCACCGAGGCCGGCCGAGGAGAGGACTTTGTGCCAGCGCAATCCTTTGGGGACCGCGAAGGCATCGTCGGCGATGGGAGCGCTGTTGTCGGCGATGCCTATTTCGTACCACTCGAGAAAGTTGGCGGCAAAGCTCTCTTCGCCAAATGTGTCGGGATCGGGTTTGGGCTCGGCCATGGCGGCGATGATATGGGCGTCTTCGGTCTTGCTGAGCCGGGGATAGAAGCGGATGCGATTGATGGGCATTTCAGCGCCGAAATTGGTAATGGTATTGTTGCGGAAGCCACGCCCCACCCCCGGAGGTGCCCCTATGCGCTGGACGAAGATGCGGAACATGGCCGTGGTGCGGTCGCCGTCGTAGGCCCGCAGAGTACTGGGCAGAGTCATACCCATGAAGGCCGAATTCTCGCCTTGGGTGACGCGGATATTGCCGCCCAGATCGTGAAAGGGCACTTGGCTCTGGCCGTTTTGGTCCCAACTGACGATGTGGGTCAGGTTCAAGTTGGGGTCAACCCAAGACGGAGTCATGGCTCCATCGGCGTAGTTGATCAGAGTATCGGCCCCAATCCACTGGGGGGACGTGCCCACTGACTCGGTTTGTATGACTTGGCCGTCGGTGCCGTACACGGTGTAGAAGCCGCCTTCTTCGCTCTCTAGCGCGAGGGGGATGGTCCAGGGGTTGCCGTCCTCTCCGCCCAGCGCGAATTCGGCCCGATCGCCCAGCACTGGAGTCGCCAGCGCAATGAGCAGCCATAACATCCCGTGTTTTCTCATGCAGTTTCCCTATGGATGTATGCCTTTGGCGAAGAAACAAAAAAAGCCCGTGTTCCAGCGTGGAACACGGGCTTCTGAGAGTTGCCCTTTAGCTGGATTGAAGCGATTCCAGCGGAGATACGACCTACTTAAAGCGGGCCTTAATGCGGCCCCAGCTGTCGTCTTCGACCGCAGTAGAAGCGACAAAGGCCGGATCCGGTTCGGCTAGGAACCAATCGTTGACGGACGAGCAGCAATTATCAAAGGTGCTCCAGTAGCCGCAGCAACCGGGGGTGCGATAGTTGTTGAAATCGCCGTCGTTGTCGATCTGGACGATGGAAATGTGGATGATCTGACCTTCTTCCAGATCCCATACTTCCAGATCGTCGGGCTGGTATCCGCCCTCTTGGCCCTTGGGGTACGAGCCTACGGGCGTGAGACCCATTTCGTAGTAATAGGTGCTCTCGCCGAATTCGTCGCCATCCCAAGTGTAGTTAAATTCGAGCCAATCAGTGCCGGGCCATAGCCACTCAGTGCCGGTCAACTCGCCCGGCCGCAACCAGAACCAGTCGCCGAGGGTTGGGTGGACGGGCACCGAGAAGTTGTAGCGGGTATTGATGCCGATGTTTTCGTCGTTGATGTCGACGTAGCCGCCGTCATCGGCATAGGCGTCGTGGTTATAGGTAAACGACACCTCCCACGAATCGTCCTCGCTCCAGTGGCTGGTGCGGTCCATGTTGTGCTCGTCGTCAAAGGTCTGGGTGGCCATATAGATCTTGTTGTCCGTCTCGTTCCAGCCGACCCGGTGCAACATGCTGAAGTCGGTGACGTCCCAGTCGGCGTTGCTCCAGCCTTCGGGCACTAGACCACGGGCGTCGTTGAAGACCGAGTTGTCGATGCCATAGGAGGCGGGCACTCCGTCCCAGTCGCCGTGATTGCCGTCAATGGTGGGGGTAGCCCCGTCGGGAAACTGGACGACAAACCAAACCGTGCCGGCATCCCAGTGCGCTTGGCCCGTATTGGGCAGGGCCGCCAAGGCGAGAACTGCAAAGAGAATAGCAATGCGCTTCATGAACCAACCTCCTTTGGATGAGTTCGATGAAATAGACAGAAGAAGTGTCTCGTTCCTGCGAATTTTAATAATACAGTGAATGCGCTCCAAGCTCAAGCAAAAAGTGAGCAGGGTTCCGTTAGTAGTAGAGGGGGATGCGGTTGCCCACCATGCCGGTAAATGCGTCGATGACGAGCCAGACACCGCCGATAACGATGTGGCCCAAGGCAAGGCCCAAGAAAAACGGCAGGGTCTGGCGGTACAAACTCACGCCCCCGTATTTGAGCACCAAGCTCTTAAAGAGCCAAGCCAGAAAAAGAGTGAACCAAATCCCGTCCATTACCCGGCCGTGGCTCACCAAGAACCCGAGGGGATGGAAAGGCCACCACAGAAACTGATGCCGGGCCACAAGTAGCAGTCCCATAATCAGCCCTCCTCCGCCCATCCACAAGTACCCGCTCAGGCTGGGACCGGTGGGATTAGTGATCTTTTCGAGGGCAAAGCGGGAGGGCTCTTCGGAGTAGTGTTGGGAAATGAGCAGGTTCATCGAGCCGTAGCGGTAGGCGAGGTAAATGGTGAACCACGCCGACAGGACTAAGGCGATGACCATGGCCAATCCCACGGCCCATGTCAGGCGGCGCTGGCCGCTTTTCAGTTCGCTGCCGAGGCGCAGGCCGTGGGCCAAAGGAGCCATCATAAAGACCAACAGGTCGCCGCACCACACCATGGTGTAGCCGGTGGCGATCATGCCCTTTACGCCCAAAGCTGGCACACCTACGCTGGACACGGCAAAGCCCGCCGGGATCATATTGGCCTTGAAGATCGGCAGCCCGGTTTCGGAAATGACCCGGGCTAGGCCGATGAAGATGACCAAGCCAGCAAAGAGGAAAACCGGGACAATCCAAGGGGGGATGCCGGTCTGCCACAGCCAGAGCCACATGCCGGCAATGCCACAAGCTGCGCCGCAGACAGCGGCCCGATAGGACATGATCTCGTCGCCGTCTTCTACCGGGGCGTCCCGGTGCCAAGCCTTTTGCAGGACCCGTTTGAAATGGGGCCGGCCTATCCATAGCCCCGAGAGGACCAAGACGATGAGGGCCCCCATCATCTGGTGCCCCATGCCCGGTTCGGTCCACCAGCCCAATTCGGCTTGGGTATCTTGCAAACCGTAGTAAAACAGCAGCCCCTCTTGCATCTGGTGCAGCAGATAAAAAAACCACAAGCTGAAGCCGATCTGAGTATTGATGAAATAACCAAAACCCAGCATGAGAAAATTGAGCCCAAAGGTCAGGAAAATACTCTGGCGAAATACATCGACGGAGGACCTGAGGACGACTTGGGGGAACCAAGGAAAGTAGTTGTGCAGAGCAAAAAAACTCATGAAGACCACTGGGATGGCAAAGCCGATCCACATGGCCCAACTGCGGAAGAAGGGCTTTAACAGCCGGCCTTGTGGATCGTCGGCCATCATGGCCAGCGGCACCTGCATAAGCGGGTAGATCAGGCGCTCGTGCTCGACCCACTGGCGGCGCAAAATGACGCTGAGGCAGGTCACGGCTAGATATAGGGAGCAGTAGAGCAGCAGCCAAGCGCCCAAAGGAGGAAGCCAATGTGCCCAAGGGATACCACTGCCGCGACTGGCTCCCTCGTAAAATTCTTTAACTGCTTCGGGGTTGGCTACTAAGATCCAGCTAGGTAGCCACGGATGAATTTGGCCGACCCAATCATTTTCCGGGGTAGCATAGTAGAAGGTGCCCGTAATCATGGGCATGAGCAGGCCGTTGACGCCTTTGGTGGGAATGGCAGCAGCCACCATCATCATGGTGAAGATAGTAATTAGCTCGCCCCGCTGGAGGGCCCAGCCGCGCCGACACCAGCCCAAGACTAGGTGAAGGGTCAGTAGCAGCACAAAAAACAGGAAAAACGCGATCGGGGTGGCCGAAGTCAGGGCCAGCGAAGTGCCTTGGATTAGCTGGCGTCCGTAGGGTGCGCCAATGGCAATGACGGCGCACAAGACGCAGCCGATGAAGATGCCGCGCCCGGTCACGTGGGCAGAAAGAGGAGGTTGCGGACGCGACATGGGCTAGTTGGGATAGTGTGGAGGATGTTGGGCAATTCGCTGCGGATAGGCTACGGAGTTCTTTGCTAGATGCCAAATGCCGGGCGCAGTTACGGCTGGTGGAACTCTGGTTTTAACTCGTAAAAGTTGAGGTACTGCCCAGGGGCGAATTGGACCGAGCGGGGCCGGTAGCGCTCAAAAATCAGTTCGGTGGCGAACAGGTCCTGTTCCCGCGCCCAGATGTGGGGATTGTCGTAGGGAATAAAGGGCCGCTTGCGGGGGTCGCGGGGCTGCTCGGTCACATCGACATTGCCCAGCAGGAGGTACGTAGGTCGGCGTTGGAGGATGTACTGACCGTCGTGCTTTTCGTGGCCGGCCCAGCCCCGGCCTAGGCCCGACAGGTCGCGTCGGGCGATGTGCCGGTCGGTCAGGCCGAGCATATCGCGCACCTCGAGTTTGGAGTAATACGCCACTGCGCCAATGGGCACGACGGCAATGCTAGCCCCTGCTGGCGCACTGGCGGCAAACCACTGGCCCACCCGGGTCCAGCGGGGAATTTCCACCTGTTGTTGAAATTGATATGCGCTGTAGTGCGACTTGAGGCGCGGCGGCGACCAGTGCGTATAGGCCCAAGTGCAGCCCAGCACTACCGCCAAGGCCACCCCGCTTTTGCGGGCTGCTAAAAAGGGCTGCACCAAGTCGGAGACACAGGCTGCGGCCAAGGCCGCAAACAGGGGCAGTGGGGCCAGCGCAAAGCGATACATAGGGAGGCCGTCCCCGCCCAGCCACGCGACGGCCAGCCAGAAGAGCAACCAGCCGACGGCTACCAAGCGCATCCCGACCGTGCGGCGCAACAGGGCGAAAAGCGCCAGCCCGACCAACAGCAGCAAGCCCTCGTGATCGGCGGCGTAGTCGCGCAGATAGTCCAGCCCGCGCTGTATTTGGGCCCAGCCTCCCCCGGTTTTGGCGTAGTATGTATTGGGCAGCCAGTCCCCGTAGTACCAGCGGCGGAACCCCAAGAAAAGGGCGTACGGGCCACCGCCAACGAGGAGCCACGGCAGCCACGAGTGCCCCTCGCCCCGCTTGGCCCGCAAGAGTTGGTGGCAGCCTAAAACGAGTAAAACCAGCAGACCCTCCGGCCGGGCTAGGGTGGCGGCGGCAGTCAAACTAGCTGAGGTCCAGTAGCTCCCGGCCAAGGCGGTGGCAAAAGCAGCGGCAATCAAGCCGACAAAGAGCGCAGTCTCCATGCCCGAGGCGGCCCAACAGGCAAAAGAGCCGTTAAAGGCCAGCAAGGCCGGAGCGATCAAGGCGGTCAGCGGCTCAGCCCCGCACTGGCGAGCTAGCCAATAAGTGGTCGGGAGCGTCAGAATCGAACAGAACAAGCCGAGGGCACGGGCGGCTTCTAGCAGGTCGAAACCGCAGGCACCAAACCCGGCCAAAAGCAGGGTCCACAGCGGGCTAGTAAAGCCCTCGACGCGTTCTCCTGGGTTGAAAACCAGCCCGTGTCCGACGAGCAGATTGGCTGCGTAGCGCAAGCTGATAAAGGCGTCGTCGGAGACAAAATTGTAGCGCAGAACGTGGATGACATGTAGCGCAATCAGCGCGACCAAAGCCCCAGCAATGAGGCGGTTGATAGGGGGCTGGAACACGGTTTACTCCCAATGGGCAAATGGGTTGGCGCAGGGGAGTTCGTAGGGGTCGTAGTAGGCGCGGTAGCCGACGGTCTTCGCCTCGTTGGCTCCATGCCAAAAGAAATCGCTCGACAGCAAAAACTGCTGGCCGAGCCACGCCTCAGCCTGAGTATCGCCGGCACTGGCCCGGCGCAAAAGCGCGTGCTGGTTTCGCGCTAGCAGGTCTTGCGCGAAGCGGGCCAAGCCGTCCTCGTCTATCCGTAGGTAGGGTAACAGGCGGCGTACGGTCGCAGCGGTTTGCTCAGTCCAAGGGTCGTCGGGACGGCGCGGGCGGTAAAGCCACCGTCCTAGGCCGATGCCCAGCGACAGGGCGGCTACTGCTCCCAAGAAGGTGCGGCGCTTGTTCCAGATCGCCATAGTTCCTACGCCAGCAGGTGATGGGCCGCCCACAGGGACAGAGCCGATAGGGTGAGGGTCGGGTTGGCTGGCGAACTAGTTGGGAAGGCTCCGCCGCCCAATACCAGTAAGTTGCGGACTTGGTGGTGGATCAGGCCGCGGTCAACAATACTGTGACGCGGGTCGGTGCCCATCGGCGTGGTGCCCAAGATGTGGTTCTCGGTGGGGGAAGGTCTCGGGTCGAAGTCAATTTTTTCTACTGGCAGGGGACGCAAAAGCTCGGGCAGGGCCTCTGAGAGTGCGTCAATGCCGCGCTGGGCGTACTCCGAGTGGTTCCGGTACACGGTTTCGGGTTGGGCGGAGTCGCCAGCAGCAATGCGGACGTGGTTGTGTGGCGCGGGTAAGTCCTCAAAGAGGAATTTGAGTACTAACCGCTGCCGCCACTTGCCCCGTTCCAAGCGCAAAGTGGGCACGTTCCACGATTCAATCAGACAGCCGGCCCGCTGCGACCGGTGTGGTCCGTCGTACAACATGTACCCGTGACCGGTGATGCTGGTGCTGCCTTGGAAGTTGGCGACTCCGTCGAGGTCGATGGTGGCGGTGACGGCGACTTGCTCGTGGAGAAATTTGCCCAAGAGCGGGTGAGACAAGCCCGAGCGCAGCAGAATGTGCGGATTGAACAAGGCATTGGCTCCCAAGACCACCAACTGGCCCTGCGCCTGGGCCTCGGTGCCGTCTTTTATGTAGCGGACGCCTCGGGCCGTGCGGCCGGTGGTTTCCACGCTCTGGACCGCGGCCTCCAGTAGCAATGTAACGCGGGGGTCGGCGTAGAGATGGCCCATTTCGTTGAGGACTGTAAACTTGGCGTCTATGGGACATAAGTGGCACACCCCGCTGGCGCAGCAGGCGGGCCGCTGAGCCGTGGCCAAGCGAGCCCGGGCCGTGGGCTGGTGAAAAAAGAGCTCTGGATAGGCTTTTTTAAGTAGCTGGTCGGGTTGGGAAAAGCGGTGGGGGGGCTGGGGATAGGGCTGGCTTCGGGGTTGGGGGGACCCATCGTCCGGCCCGGAGACGGCCATGAGCGATTCGGCTTGGCAGTAGAATTCCTCCAATTCGTCGTAGCTGAGGGGCCAGTCAGTGCCTACTCCATAGGTGGATTGCAACGCAAAGTCACTGGGCATCATGCGCGGCGTCACCGCCCACCAGCAGTTGGAGCCTCCGCCCAGAGCCGGCGTGTAGAACCACTGTTTGCGGCGGTGGCGATTGACAAAAGTAGCCTGGGGAGACGTGCTGGCCGGCTGGCGGTGGCGCAGTTGCCAAGCATGGGTGTCGCGGCGGCCTCGCTCTAAGACCAAGATCCGGGCATCGGCCCGGCACCGGGCCAGATAGACCGAGAGAAAGAACGAAGAGGCAAAGCCAGTGCCCACTACAATCAGGTCGTAGTCTTGGTCCATGCGCTGGTCCTAGTGGAAACAGGGCTGCCGGCCGCTGTGGGCCACGGGGCGGAAATAGAGCAATTTGCGCAACGGCCACGGGATTGGTTGCCGTAACTGCGCGTCTGGTGGGGCGCTGGGACCGGCGTGCCGCTCATAGGTAAGCGAGGTATTGGGGTGCTGTTGAAGCAAGGCGCGCACCTCAAAGAAGGGCAACATTAGTTTGCGCCGCGCCAGACTGGCCAAGAAGCCGGCCGAAGAGTCCTTTATTTCTACTAGATCTCGCTGGAAACCAAATAGTTGGACTCCAGCTGGTACCAGCAAGTGGTTACTCTGCCCCCCCTCGGTGCGCAGGTTGGAATACATGGCAAACGCCGTCTCAGTCTTGAGCCCCAAGTAGGGACTACATCCGTTGAGGCCGGTCAGCAGAGGCACCAACAGCACAGGCCAAGGCCGGAACGAGAATGCGGGCCGCACTGGAGGCGCTTTGGCCAAGAGGACGAAAAGGAGGATCAGGGCGGCGCTGTACAGCCCCCACAAGGGAAGCACCAACTCGGCCGGTGCGGCAATCAGATCGTTCAGTGCGGCCAAAAGCCCCAATCCCACAACTACCGCGCCGACAGCGAGGAAACTCTTACCGGAAAAAGGCATGTCCCCCCACCGCGCCGACTCAAAAAGACGCCGGGTTGGCCAGCCCGCGTCGAGGCGCAGGGAAGCAAACAAAAACAGCAAGGCAAAAATCATGGAGGAGAAATTGTAAAATTCGCTTATGGGATTAAAGCCGACCGCCGCGTGGAAGAGGAGCCCGAGCAAGATACCGGCATTGCGGGTAGGGGCCCAGCACAGCAGGAGCGGAATGGCCGCTTCGACGGCTAGGGTGAGGTAGATGGGGACCGCTCCTGCCAAGGCGAAGGGGAGCGACTGGAGTTGGGCCGCATAGAAGTGTACCGCGCAGCTTGTCTGGGGATCGAGGAAGTCGGCGTTGAGTTTGTGAAAGACGGCGAAGAAGTAGAGGATGATCAGTTCGAGCCGGACGATGGGAGCAAAGGTCCGGTACAAGGTCCCCGGCTCCACGGCGAATGTGCGCCCGGCCCACGCTAAGCGGGCGTAGGCTTGGAGAAGCGTCAAGTTCACCAGCCCGGTGAAGAGCCAGTGATTGGAGATAAAGGGAGCCGTCGTCCAGCTTTCGCACATCTGCAGGACTGCCAGCAGTACGAGGCGGTGCGGTTCGGATGGTCGGTGGAGCAGATAGAGTGCGGCGGCAGCGAGTAGGGTACTGAGCAACGGAGCCGGCCACGGGTCTTTGGCAACGAGGTGAAAAAGCGTTGCCAAACCCCAGAGGACGCAGAAGGTCGAGTACGTCTTTTGCTCGCTGGTCGGCATAGCGGCATTAAGATAGAGAATCCGATCAGCGCTCAATAGAGGGGGATGCGATTGCCCACGGTACCGGTCACGCTGTCGATGAGCAGCCAGACCCCGCCGCTGCTAATGTGGCCTAGGGCCATGCCGAGAAAGAAGGGCTGCATTCTGTGGTACGCGGCGGCCCCGCCAAAACGCAGCAGACACTTTTTGCTCAGCCAAGCCAAGAATACCGCAAACCAGATCCGCTCCATCACATAGCCGAAGCCGACGACAAAACCGAGAGGGTGCAGGGGCCACCACAGCAAGTAGCGCCGGGCCGCTAGCAAGCCCGCCATGATTGCACCTCCGCCGCCAGTCCACAGCCAGCCCGCTAGGCTTGGCTCAGTGGGGTCGAGGAGGTGCCGGACCGCCAAGCGCGAAGGCTCGGTGGCGTAGTGCGTCGAAAGATATAGGTTGATAGCGCCGTGGCGGTAGGCCAGGTGCAGGGTGTACCACATGGACAGCACCCAAGTGAGGAGCATGGCGGCGGCCAGAGCCCAAAAGAGGCGGCGCTGACCGCTTTTTAACTCGCTGACCAAGCGCAGGCTATTGGCCAAAGGAGCCATCATAAAGACCAGCAAGTCGCCACACCACACCATGGTATAGCCCAAAGCTACCGTCCCTTGGGGTCCCAGTGCCGAAGACCCCACGCCAGACAGGGTAAAACCTGCCGGGATCATGGTCGGTTTGACAATCGGCAGGCCGGTTTCGGCGATGACGCGGGCCAAGACGACAAAAATGGTCAGACCGACCGCTAAGACGAGCAGGGCGATCCAAGCGGGGAGGCCGGTTTGCCACAGCCAGACCCACAAGCTCGCCACGCCGATTACAGTGCCGACTACCGCGGCTCGGAAGGACATGATCTCGCCTTGGTCATCCACCGCGTCAGTTCCATCCCAAGCGCGCTGCAGGACGGCTTTGAGATGGTGCCGAGCGTTCCACAAGACCGCACCTAGCAAGACCGCGATGGCTCCGATCATAAAGTGCCCCCTGATCGGAACGCTCCAGTGGCCCAAATCGGCTTGGCTGTGAATGCCCATAACGCCGAAGACCGCGTCTTGGAAATAGGCGATTAGATAGAATAACCACAGGCTGAGGCCGATGCTGAGATTGATGAAATAAGCCAAGCCTAACATGAGAAAATTGATGTTTAACTGGAGACTGCGGCCGCCGTCGATAGGCTGTACCGACGTAGAGAATCCCGGAATCGCCACTTGAGGAAAATAGTGATGCAAAGCCCCCAAACTGGTAAGCGAGAAGGGGATAGAAAAACCTATCCACATGACCCAGTTCCTGAAAAATGGTTTGAGCAGATGGTCTTCCGTCCCCTCGTCAATCATAGCCAGCGGCGCTTGGGCGAGAGGATAGGCCAAGCGCTCGTAATTGACCCACTGGCGGCGCAGAATCGCGCTGATGCAGAGGAGCGTCAGGTACAAAGCCACGTAGAAGGCAAACCACGCCGCCAACGGTGGTAGCCAGTGCGCCCACGGGATGGTTGCACCGCCTTCGTAGAAGTCGGTGACGGCTTGAACATCGTCGACCAAGATCCACCGAGGCAGCAAAGGGTGGACTTGCGCGGCCCATTGGTTTTCGGGCGAGGCGTAGTACAAGAAGCCCGTGATGATGGGCAGCAGCATACTGACCACGCCTTTGGTCGGTATGGCCGCGGCCACGGTCATCATCGTAAAAATGGTAATCAGTTCGCCATGGGTAAAAGCCCACTCGCGGCGGCAGCGGCCCAAGACTAAGTGCAGGGTCAACAACAGGACAAAGAACAGAAAAAAGGCCACCGGAGTGGCGGAGGTCAGGGCGAGGGCTGTTCCTTTGATGATCTGCCGGGCGTAGGGAGCGCCCACGGCGATGAGCGCACACAGCAAGGAACCCACTAGGATGCCCCGCCAGGTGACGGCTGCCCGGAGGCTGTGGTGCGACTTGGGGCCACTGCGCCGCGCCAGATAGGTCAGATAGTCCGGTGGTACCTTTGATTGCAAGTGATCAACTCCGGCCCGATGGTCCGATCCTCAAGGCTCCGACCTAGGATCGGCTCCCACTGCTTGCAGGGCCGAGGCGAGATTGGAACGGGCTTGGCGATAGGTGGGTTTGAGTTGGAGGGCGCGGCGGTAGTGTTCGATGGCCTCTGCGAACTGACCTCGGAGGGCTAGGAGCCGCCCCAAATTGTTGTGCGCCTCGGCAAAGTCGGGTTTGAGTTGGAGGGCACGGCGGTAGTGTTCGATGGCTTCCGCGTCCCGTCGTTGGATCGCCAAGGCCGCGCCCAGATTGCTGTGGGCCAGAGCGAGGTCGGGTGCCAGTCGGAGCGCTTGCCGGTAGCGTTCGATGGCTTCTGAGACCGCGTTTTGGCCGAGGAGGGCGTTGCCCAACTTGAGGTAGGTTTCGACGCGGTCTGGCTCGGTTTTTAAGGCGCGGCGGTAGTGGCGCAGTGCGGCGGCGGACTCGCCCCGGGCTTGGTGGGCGTCGGCGAGGTTGAGGTGAATTTGGGAGCTCCTGGGCTTTAGCAACAGAGCTTGCCGGTAATGGCCGATGGCTTGGTCGAGCTGGTCGCGCTCTTTGAGGATATTGGCGAGATTGTTGTGAGCGATCCAAGCGCCAGCGTTTTTTTGCAAGGTATCGCGCCACAAGGTTTCCAGATCGGCATAGACCTGCCCTTGCCGCCAAGTGAGCAGACCGCAGACGGCCAAGACCAACGCCAGTGCGACTGGTCCGGCCGCCGGCTGACCCAGGCGCGTCCACGCGCGGTGTCCACCGGCGGCGGCCAGCGCTAAAAGCCCCAGACTGGCCAAGTATTGGAAGTGGTCGGCGACAAAGGAGTAGAGCATGGGGTAGAAGTTGAAAAAGCCCAGTGCTGGCGTTAGGGTACCGGCAAAAAACAACACCCCGGTCAACGGCCCCCGCCCCAGGCGCTTCCGAAAGGCCCACAGCAGCGCCCCGACGCCCAAGGCTCCGACCGGATAGACATATTGCCAGAGCGCGGTCGCGTCGATTTCCCAGCGGGGATAGATAAACGCAAGGTTGAGCGGCACGAGGAGTTTCGCCGCGTAAAACCACAGCGCCCGCCCGGCGATCAGGCCGCGCTCCACCAGCGACAAGTCCCACTCTGGCCCCCAAGCGCCGACGCTGTGCTTTTCCATCCACACCGTCACCCCGCTCATGGCCACCCCTAGAGCTAAAAAAGGCGAGAGAGCTACTGCCGTGCGCTGCATGGGCGTTTGGCCTTTCCACCACAGTACCAATAAAAGGGCGGCCGGTAGGGTGCAGGTGACGGTCTTGCTGAGCAGGGCCGCGGCAAAAAGGAACAAGGCGGCCCAGTACAAACGAGGGCTGCGCGCTTCTTCGTAGCGCAGATAGGCCCATGCCGCACTCAGATAGAACGCGCCGGACAATGTATTCTTGCGTTCGGTAATCCACGCCACCGACTCGACGTGTACTGGATGCAGGGCAAACAGGGCGGCAGCAGCCCACGCGCCGGGTACTTGTAGTCGGATTAGCAGTCGCCAGACCAAAACGGCACTTAGGGCGTGCAGTAGTACATTGACCACGTGGTAGCCGGTCGGGTTCAAGCCCCACAGACGGTATTCGAGCCAATAGGTCGTATGGACCAGCGGGTAGTATTGGCGCGTGGCCCCCGGCTGGAACCAGATCTGCCCAAGCCCTTCTAGCGAGCGCAGGGTGAGATTGTCCTGCACGTAGTCGTCGTCGTCCCAGATAAAACCGCCGTTCATCGCCGGTATATAGGCCCCGGCGGTCAGCCCCACCAGCAGGAGAGCCGACACGAGCCAAGTGCGGCGGTCTGGTTGGGAGGAAACTGCGGATGGGCACATGGGAGGCTTTGGCGTTGGGCGTATTGCGGCGGGGGGACCTTGTGCCTTACAATATAATCATGCGCACCTGCTTGAAAATAGGCTCCAGCCTGCTGCTGGCCGCTCTCTTAGGGATACTGGCTTGTGGAGATCGCCGCACGGTTCCCACAGGAACTGAGGAGGCCGGCGCTGTCGTGCTGCTGACCGCTAAGGTGGATGCTGAAGTGGCCGCTAGGCTCGCTCAGGTCGAGGTGACGGTCACTGCGGCTGATATGCCAGCCATGCGCCAGCCATTGGCCCTGGATGGGGATCGGATCGTCGGGACCGTCTCCGAGATTCCGGCGGGTGCCGCCAGACTATTTACGGTGACTGGCTATGATGCGACCGGAGCCTTGGTGGCCAGTGGTTCGGCCAAGCTGGACCTATCCCCAGGGCAGTCCGTTCCCCTCGGTCTTACCCTCGCTATTAAGGCGTCGCCTTCCCACTCGCAACCCCCAATTACCGTAGAGTTGGCCCCGGGCGTGCCGCTGGATATGGTGTGGATCGAGCCGGGTGTCTTCACCATGGGTTCGCCGCTGGACGAGCCGGGCCGCAACGACGACGAAGGTCCTCAGCTCGAGGTTCGCCTGACTCAGGGTTTTTACCTGAGTCAGTGCGAAATCACCCAGAGCCAGTGGACGGCTGTGACTGGGGAGCGGCCGTGGAGCCGCCACGCCGATGAGGTGGAAGAGGGACCCGACCGCCCGGCCGTGTACATCTCTTGGGAAGATGCGCAAGAATTTATAGCTAGCCTCAATGCCACAGCCGGTGGCCAGGTGTACCGGCTGCCTACCGAAGCCGAGTGGGAGTACGCGGGGCGGGCGGGCACGAAGACGCCGTGGTCTTTTGGCAAAGCTGAAAAAGAACTAGACCTCCACGCTTGGTGGACGGACAATATTTCTCTTACCGGGCGGATGGCCGCGCAGCCAGTGGGGTTAAAAACGCCCAATCCTTGGGGGCTTTACGATATGCACGGCAATGTGTGGGAGTGGGTAGGCGACTGGTTGGGAGCCTACCCGGAGGGGCCGCTGACCGATCCCCAAGGGCCGACCGAAGGCACGGCGCGGGTATTTCGCGGCGGCAGCTTTAAAGACGCGGCTGCGCTTTCCCGCTCGGCGCAGCGCTGCTGGAACGCGCCCGATCAGCGTTTTAGCCATATTGGGGTTCGGCTAGTGCTGGACTCGGACTTATGAGCGAAGTCACGCTGGGCCAGCTCACCGCCGAGATTCGCCGCTTCGTGGAAGAGCGCGACTGGGCGCAATTCCACACCCCCAAGGACTTGGCCATTGGTCTTTCGACTGAAGCGGCCGAAGTCTTGGAGCACTTCCGCTTCCGCTCCGACCAAGAGATCGCCACTCGCTTAGAAGACGAAACCTTCCGCCGGACTATCGGCCACGAATTGGCCGACGCGCTGTACTTTGTCCTGCTTATGTGCGACCGCTTCGGCTTGGACGCCGCGCAAATGCTGGAGGAGAAATTGGCCATTTCGGCTCAGCGCTATCCAGTGGAAAAGGCCCGAGGCAAAAACCTCAAATACACCGCCTACCAAGTTCCCTCAGCAAGCGACCATACCCCATAGAGAAGACGGTGAATCTGTCTTTAGTGGGTAGGCGTAAAGCAGTACGCGTTGCCGAAGGAGACGCGCAATCGGGAGTGGTTTTCGTAGGACCGCGGATTGTAGGAGCGAACTAAGTACACGACAGTAAGCTAAGCTGTAGCATAGCCCCGAGTTAGGTTTATTTGTAGTCGCCTAAGGTCAAATAAACCTAACTGCTTTCCTCTCTGGAGTCGGATCGCAACTTGACTATGAAAAAAGGGATCCCTCCAATATTCCAGGACCACTTAGAGGCACGGCGCGGCTTAGCTCAGCCCGACGAGAAGACACCGGGTATCACCTTGCGGGCCGTGTCAATTGGTGCCTTTTTGTCGCTGTTCATCGGCGCGGCCGTACCTTATACCAATATGATCATCAAGGGCACGGTCATGGCCCACAATTTCAGCACACCGGCCGCCCTTTTTGTATTCTTCGTATTCGTCTTCCTAATAAATACATCCCTGGCCCTGCTAGGCCCTAGATTTGCCCTGAGCCGTTCCGAGTTGGCGGTGGTTTACATCATGGCGATGCTAGCCACCTCCGTGCCCACAATCGGCTTTACCGAAAATCTGCTGCCTATCATCGCGGGACTCTACTACTACGCCACCCCTGAAAATAAGTGGCAGGAATTGATCCATCCGCACGTGCCTAAGTGGATCGTCCCGCAAGATACAGAGGCCATCACTTATTTCTACGAGGGCTTGCCCCAGGGCATGACTCTGCCTTGGGACGCTTGGGTTGAGCCGCTCTTCTACTGGTGTCTGTTCATCTTGTCATTCTACTGGGTGTCTATATGCATGATGACCATTCTGCGCAAACAGTGGGTCGAGTACGAAAAGCTGCCCTATCCCCTAGTCCAAGTCCCGCTGGAGATGATCCAGGATGACGAGCGAGAGGCGCGTGGCCCTAACAAGAAGCGCTCGCTTGTTAAACCTTACTTTAGGAACCGGGTCATGTGGGTAGGGTTCGCAGTGCCTTTCCTCATAGGTACAGCGAACGCGCTCAGCGGCTATTTCCCTTTTCTGCCACACATCGACACCCACTCCGAGATGCGTCTGTTCAGAGGCAGCACCTCCTTGCGTCTCGACCTGAACTTGGGCCTAATCGGTTTCGCCTATCTGCTCAGCCGCGATGTGGCGCTGGGATTCTGGTTCTTTTTTCTGCTATCAACAGTGCAGCGGGGAGTCTTCAATGTTTTGGGGATACAAAGTACGGAGACCTTGAGCCGGTTTGCCAATTCGGTTGGTCCCTATCTGGCTCATCAAGCCATGGGTGCCATGATCGTGCTGGTTCTATCCAGCGCGTGGATGGCGCGTCGGCATCTGCAAGCCGTCTATCGCAAGGTATTCCATCACGATCCGTCCATCGACGATAGCGACGAAATTATCCCCTATCGCACTGCGGTCTGGGGTCTGCTCGTGGGTTTGGGGGTGATGGGGACTTGGTTGTGGCAGTCCGGGTTGCCTTTGTGGGTTGTCCCGGTCTTTCTGTTTGGAATGACGGCGATCTTTATCGCCATCACCAGAGCGGTAGCGGAAGGCGGAATTTCCGTGATTCGCACGCCCTTGACCCCCGCCGATTTTGTGATTTCTGGAGTGGGCACTAGTGCGCTGGGTGTCTCCGGTCTAACAGGGCTGGCATTCACCTATGTATGGAGCGCCAATATACGCATCTTCTTTATGCCCTGTTTTGCCAATGCGCTGAAACTAGCCGAGGAGATTAGCGGCAGCAAAAGGGGTCTGCTATGGGCAGTTTTCCTAGCCCTAGTCGTCACTCTGATCAGTTCGGTGTGGTCTGTGATGACCCTGTCCTATAAGTACGGCGGGATCAACCTTCACCAGTTCTGGTTCGTGGGAGTACCGCGCAATGCATTCAATTTTATCGCTCCTAAATTCGTCGATCCGGTCCCGGCTAGCATATCTGGTTGGGGCTTCACGGGTTTGGGTGCAGCACTCATGGGTTTGTTGACTTATATCCGCTACCGGTTTGTGTGGTGGCCGATCCATCCATTGGGTTTTGCCACAGGTACGTTCAACATTATGAACTGGGTGTGGTTTAGTATCTTCACCGCTTGGGTGTTGAAGAGTATCATACTCAAGTTCGGCGGATCCGCGGGGTATTTGAAGACACGGCCGTTTTTTCTTGGTTTAATTTTGGGCCAAGTTGCAGTAGCCGGTTTGTGGCTGGTCATCGACGGCTGTACTGGAAAGACCGGGAATGTGTTAGGGTATTTTTGACAGGATGCTCTGCATGCTAGGGAAGGCGCGAGACTAACGGAAATAGCAAGGTGCGTAACATCCGTTCATTAGATGGTTCCAAGCCTCCTCGAATCACCTTGCGTGCTCTGATTCTGGGGGGGCTGACCATTGTCGCTGTATTCTACTATCTCATCCTCGAGGTTGGACAAGCATCGGGGTCGGGGAGCTATGTCCGCTCGCAGTTCCCCATGGTGGCCTTTATGCCCTTCGTGCTGTGGCTTTTTCTCAACGCTGCCTGCGGACACTTATGGCCTCGGCTGGCCCTAAACCGGGGGGAACTGCTGACCATTTTCACCATGCTCTGGGTGGTGGGTGCCCTGCCGCAGTGGGGCTGGAGCGACTACTGGATTGCCATTATCGGAGCGCCCTTCTACATGGCCACACCCGAAAATCAGTGGTCGGACCTGCTCTTTCCCTATTTGCCTTGGCGCGTTTTTCCAGACTCCTCTCCTCAGGTTCTGGATACCTTCTGGATGGGGCTGCCGCAGGGGGCGGCGGTGCCGTGGGATGGTTGGATTGGGGCGATTATCCAGTGGCTGGGAGCCTCGCTGGGCATGGTGGTATTCGGCTTTTGCTTGGTGGTGCTATTCCAGCGCCAGTGGATGGAAGCCGAAAAACTCACTTTCCCGCTGGCGCAAATGCCCCTCGATCTAACGCAGGGTTTTGACGGGCCGCGACGGGTGCCCGACCTGTTCCGCTCGGGTCTATTCTGGATCGGCTGCGGGGTTGTCTTGCTGCCCTTACTCTACAATATCGGCGCGTATTTCACGCCGGGCTTGCCGCTGTTTGAACTCTATACCAAGCGCTTCCATCTCGAATTGCCCCGACCCTTCCCGGGCCTGACCATTCGGGTTCTGCCCTTGGTTATGGCTTTGACCTATCTATGCCCGCTGGATATCCTCGGCAGCCTAGTTGTCTTCGCCCTGCTGGCTACTGTCAAGATAGGGCTGATGGATCGGGTGGGCTTAGTCGTAGGTGCAGAGGGTCAACCTTTGACACCGCAGGCGATCCTCTCGCTGGAAAGCTTGGGAGCCATCATTTTTGTGGCCTGCTGGTCCGTGTATTTGGCTCGCCGGCACTTGCGAGAGGTGTGGCGACAGGTGCGCACTGGGGAGGGGGACCGGCGCCAAGTCGGGATCTACCGCTTGGCCTTGGCCGGTCTGATTCTGTCGGCCTTCTACGTCATCGCTTGGGCCTGCAGCTTGGGGGCTAGTTTGCCTGTGGCCACCGGTGCCTTTGTCCTGATGGTGGCGACCTTTTTCGTCACCATCAAGCTCATTGCAGCCACGGGCTTTCCCTACCTCATGCCTAGTTGGCCCAATGCCAAGGGGAGTTCTTTCATCGTCGATTTGGTGGGCTCGGCTCGCCTGTCGCCACAGGATCTGGTCGCCTTCAAGATGTTCACCGGCCATGCCTTTTTTGGCAATATTCGCCTGCCGGCTTGGCCAGCCATCCCACACCATCTGCGCATTTTCTCGCTGCGGGATCAGCCCTGGCTGGTGACCGCTACGGTGATAGTCGCCTTTGCAACGGGTTTTCTAACCGCAGTATGGGCCAGCCTCGAGATGGCCTACGACAAAGGGGGGGCTGTTTTTCTCATGGGTGCGACCGGCCTCTTGGACGAGACAGTACATCTGCTGCAAAATCCCAAAGTTGGGGATCCGGGGAAGTGGGGAGTCTGGGGCTGGGGCTTGTTCCAAGCGGGGGGCATAGCGCTGTTACGGGCTCGCTTTCACTGGTTCTCGCTTCATCCCATTGGGCTGGCCTTTCAGCACACCTCGGGCACGTCCATCTACTGGTTTAGCCTGTTTTTGGTCTGGATAGTTAAACTGCTACTGCTGCGCTACGGCGGAGTCAAAGCGTACCGCAAGGGCAAGCCTTTTTTTTACGGCCTAGGCGTGGGCTATGTAATCGGCGTCGTGTTCTCGGGAGTAGTGGATGTAATCTGGTTTCCCACGCAAGGCCACAATGTGCATGACTGGTGATACTCAGCTCAGGCATTGACCCCATAGACCATCGCTGGATTGTCGCAAAAGGCCGCTTGGGCCACGTCGAGGGCAGTCGACTCGGATAGCAAGCCCTCTTCAAGCAGGGACCCTAGCGCATAGGCGAAATTCCGGCGGGCCATCTGCAAGTGTCCGTAGACCGTCTCGACCTGCTGCAAGTCATCCCCAAAGGCGATAATTTTGTTGTAGGGCACCATCTGGAGCCATTCTCTCAGGTCTAGCCGAGACCCGAAAGGGGAGATGATGTGGATCCAAGACATGTTCAGATAGACATTGGCGAAGGTCTTGCCCAACACAGCGCCCTCGCGCAGATAGGGGAAACCAGCGTGGGAGAAGTCAAAGCGGACTTGGGGGAAGGCCTGCAGCAGGGGGATGAGCGGCACTGGGCTACACCCCTCCATGCCCCCATTGTTGCCCGCTCGCATGCCTAGGTGAAACTGGACAGTCAGATCGGCTTCCGCGGCGGCCTGACAGCACTGGAAGACCAGATAGTCCTCTAGCAATGCGCCTTCTTCCGAATCCAGTCCAGCGTAGTCGTCCTGCAACAGACGGTCAAAAATAACGGCGGCTTGGCCGGCGTCCCGCTCTTTGAAGTCCATGCGACGGTGGTAGGATTGCGACATCTTGACCCCGGCCACCCGGGCCTCCTTCCAGTCTCGGCACACCTGGCGAATTACTTCGACGTGCTGGCGCAGATCGCCGATGGACACATCGTAGTCGCGCTCGATCGCGTGGATTTGCTCGGCCGTGCGAAGCATGCTGAAGCGGTTGAGGCGGGGCAGGGGCAGGAATAAGGTTCGGTCCACCTCTATCAGATCTTCCATATTGACCACTGACATTGCGATATTGGCCTGTTGCTGTAGCACCGTTTTGTAGAAGCCCGGTTTGCTATGCGCTTGGATGGCCTCAGAGAGCGGTCCGACCGTGGCGGCTGTCAGGTCGTCGAAGCCGAGCAGATCGCGGAAGCCGGTCAAGATGCACTGGGAGTACCCGGTCAGGCGGATCCGGTTCCAGTACGGCTCGAATAGATCCCACCGCTGGTCTAGCGGGCGTCGAGCGTCGAAAAGGGCTTCTTTATTCTCGGGAGAGAGGCCGGCCACCACCAAGTCGGCGGTTGGGTAGGCGTGGTTGAAAAAGTCGAGGGCGTCCATCTGCTGCGCTAGGCGCTCGGCTTCCGGGCCCATGTGGGAGTGGGAGTTGATGCACGGTATTTTCTCAATTTCTGCAAAGAGAGACTCCACCAGTCCCAGAGCTGGCACAGAGACGGTACTTCGCATGATGGGTGCTTCCTTCTTTGTGGAATCGGGAGTAGAATTTGCCGCCCGGCATCAATCTTTCAGGCTGGCGTACATTGTCATAAACACGGTACTATCCATTTGTGACCGGTCATCTTTTTCAACGCGCTCGCGGCTGATTCTACGGATGCTGTAGCCGAGTTGGGCCGTGAGCACATAGCCTAGATACTGTCCCCTGTTCGAAAGCTGCATAGCTATGACTGTGCTGTTGAAATCCTCGGTGAATTCACCCGCTGCTAAATCGTCTTCATCAACCACCGAATCTCTGAAGAAGAGTTGTTCTATACCCGTCTCTATGGTCGTTCGCCGCAGAACGGGGAATTCGAAGGTCAGGAAGAGCAAACCAGTCCATTGATCCCGCACAGGGCGCACACCTCCCATAGAATAGGGAGTATTGTCCTTGAGTAATTCGCTCTTGATCTTCGGCCGCACCGTCAGAGTTTTGTACTGGTACAGATAGTCGGCCTTATTGATGATCCCGAGGAAACGCGTATTGTCCTTAAAACCTAGGTCGTTGCCTTTCTCCCGCTGCCTGACGGTCTCGTACTTGAATTTATTGGAAAAATTGACTCCGATATTCGTCCGGCGATCAAGGCCTAGCCAAAAAGTATTGATCCAGGTGTCTTGGGCGAAGAGGGGGTCGTCTATTGCTTGATGCGCTCCGGGCAGGCCTGGAGCTTGTACCCATTGAAAGAGATCGTCCTGAATGTCGTCTGCCGCCTTTTTGATCATGTCGAAGATACCCACCCGTCCAATCCGGGCGTACTCCTTTTCAAAGCTGACTAGGGCGTACGTGGTCAGGTTTTGGCGGTCGTCCGAAAGGAGCTGTTCGCGGGCCTGTCCGGCGGTGAGTTGCAGGTGCGGAGTTACCTGATTGCGCAGGTACAAGTTGTAGCCCTTGCGATCCCTCTTGTAGGGATAATCGGGCAGGTTGTCGTTTTCGAACTGGTCGACCCAGCCGTTGTTGTTGAGATCGATACCAAAGAGATATTCAGGGCGGTCTGAACCATAGCGCAGGAAGGGTTCCTCGTAGTCCGGGAAGCGGTTCTCACTGAAGATGTTGCTATTTTGGTTGAAATCGGAGATGAAATCGTTGTTTTGGTCCCAGCCGGGGAACACGGCTTCGTCGGCGAAACCTTCGGCGGATCTTCCAGTTCTAGCGGCGCGGAATTCCTCACCCGTCCTAGGATCTTGGTAGCGCCGCTTCTGGTCGGGTTTCTTGTCTTGATCGTCGTTGTCGTCGACGAAGTCGTAGATGCTCCTAGTCCCGTCTTCGTAATCTACTCGGCCGCTACCGTCCGATATGAAGGGACTGGTATTGTAGGCCGCGTCCATGTAGAAGCCCTCGATAAAGAGGGACCAAGAGAAGATCGATTTGGACAGATTCATCATCCAGGCTTTGGCGTTTTCGGCGCCGACGAGTCCCGAGTACGCCTTGTGTGTCTTCACCCGGCGATTGGGATATTTTCTGTACTGGTGGTTTACGTCGAACTCGGTGTAAAAGTCAAATCCCAGGAAATCCTGGGCCTCGATCGTGAAGCCCAATAGCTGGTTAGCCGTGGGCAAGCCGTAGTTGAAGACCACTTCGCGCTTATTCGATCCGTCCTGAATATTGCCTTCGGCTTGGGCCATCAGCAGGAAGACCGGCTGTCCTTCAAAGTTGGTCTGCTGATCGGAAGTGATCTCGATCCGATAGTCGTTGACTAAGACCAGTCTGAAGCGGAGATCCCGGATGTTGTTGATGGCATCTTTGTCGTCGAGAATCACGGCTAGGTCGTTCAAATCGTAACGCAACGTGATCTGTTCCGTACCGTTGGCCGTGCGCACGCCTTCTATAATGGTGCCCCCCTGCCTATGGGGTGTGAAGCCGATCTCATTGCCGACTAGCACTGTGTCTCTGTCGCCGATAGTCGTCGCTATTTCTACGTTATCCGCTAGTAGGACACTCCCCCCGACATCATCGGCCGGTGAGTCGTCGCTCAGCCGGATGACAATAGTAGTGATCTGGTTTTGTAACTGCAGCGAGGTTAATTCCCCTTTGAAGGGATTGCCCTCAAAGCTCTGCACGGTCCCCCGGCCGTTGTGGGAATTGACGAAGACCCCTCCCAAGGTAATGGCATCACCTAGCCGGACCCTGGTCCGGCCCCCTATCAGGTTGGTGTAGTTGTTGAAAGAGGCCGGATTGGGATCGGTGATGAAGCCCGGTGCGCTGATGCGGGAAAAGATACCAGTCAGCTCGACAGCATCCGACATGAGATCGACTTGGGCGCCGTTGTACACGGATTTGCGAAAGGTCATTGGCGTTAGAGTCGTGACCAGTTCGTCGCCAACGGAAATGGAAAAAGAATATTGACCTTTTTGGTCGGAGGCTACAATCAATGAGTTAAAGAAACCGGCATATGCTCCTCTTTTCAGCAGACGGCTGCCCTCGGAGATCCTCGGGTGATCCTCGGTCCAGTCGTAAACCAACCATCCTCTGGTCAGGAAATTTCCGTACACGTCGTAGAAATAATCGCCCCAGAGGCTTTGTGCCACATATCTCTGATAGGGATTGCCAGCGTAGTTAGTGTACTGCCAGGTCTGCCACTGGTACTCCTGATACAGCTCTTGGGGCAGATACCGTTTCCGCACCGATGGCTCCACGTTGCCCAGCAAGGTCTTGGGGCCTTCAGAGCGATACACCACTGTGCCGTCATTGGCTCGGTACCCTAAGCGAGCCCCATAGTTTTGCGCAGCCCATCCAGTAGCGGACGATAGAGCTAGTGCGCAGAGCATCCCCACAACAACATACCACGAGCCGTACCTTCTTAGCATGGATCCCTCCTATTGGACTGTGCGCAAAAGGACGGAGTACCCAAAGCAAGATTCTCCCTTGCTCCACAGGTGTAATCAGCGCCTGCCATTTACTGTTCCACCCCGGCGTAGATGGTTATGAAGGTAGTGGTGCCAGTTGCGGTGGTGGACTTTTTGTCGACCTCCAGATCCATCATCTCGATGGCCTCTAAGGATGTCCTAGATAGTCGGAATCCTGTCTGTAACAATAATACGTAGCCTAGGTAATCCGTCGTGGTTGACCACTGAACGGCTAGGTTAGTCTCGTTTAGATCCCCCGTTGGTCCCAGTACGCTGTCCTGGACCAAGGCATCTTCGTCTGCCTTCAATTCCCTTAGCTGTCTGAACTCCGTGCCCATTTCAATCATCGAATGCCTCAGCACTGGGAATTTGAGAATCACCGACAAGAATCCATCCCATTCCTCGATATCTGCCTCGCGGCGCAAGAATGGTGTGCGCTTCAAGTACTGGCTTTTGAAGCGCGGCTGGATGCTCAGACCTTCAAGTCGGTAGGTATAATCAACTTTGTTGATAAGCCCGAAAAAGGACGACCTATCGTGGAGCGGGCTTCTGTCCAAAGCCCTGAGATCATCGCTGCGCTGAACGTACAGATCGTATTTGATCTTATTGCGGATGTTCAACTGCGAAATCCGCGTATAGTCGAATCCGATAAACAGGGAATTCACCCAGGTATCCTGGGCGGGCAGAATATCGGCAACCTTAGCGGGCAGACCCGCCAAGAGAAATCCCTGTGGCGCACGGCGGTCATCGGGGATGGTATCTTTGGCTCGTTTTAGCATATTGAACGCCCGCAAACGCCCTAGGCCGGCCCAATTCTCATCCACGGTCACTAGCCCGTAGGTGGTCGTATTCTCTCGCTCGGAGGAGAGCAGTTCCTCGCGGGTCTGTCCCACGCTCACCCGGACACTTGGGATGACATGAGCTCCGGAATAGGCATTGTAGCCTCTGTGGTCCCTCTTGTAGGGGAAATCTGGCTCGTCGTCGTTCTCGAAACGGTCAATCCAGTCGTTGTTGTTCAAGTCAATGCCAAAGAGAAATTCCGGCCGGTCGACCTCGTACCTGAGAAAGGGCTCGTCGTAATCGGGGATGCGATTGCTGATTGTCCGATTGTCGTTCTGGTTGAAATCGCTCACGAAATCGTTGTTTTCGTCCCAGCCGGGGAAGATGGCAAAATCGGGACCTGGCTGACCGCCTCGCTGCCAATCGGGCAGCCGATCCTGATCGTCGTTATCTTCGACGAACTCGTAGAAAAACTGGGAAGGCTGATCGTAGTTGATATCGCCATTTTGGTTGAGTAGGAAGGAACTAGTGGAGTAGTCGTGGTCCATGGAAAAGGCCTCGCCGAAGAAGAACCAAGGATAATCCTGAAAGGAGAGGTTCATCATCCAAGCATCCGCTCGGGTCGAAGCATCCTCAAAGGAACGATCTTCGGTAAACAGGGCTAGGTTGGGATACTGCCTGAATTTCTGGTTGATGTCGTACTCGCCGTAGAAGTTGAAACCTAGGACGTCCTGCGCCTCAACGGTAAAGCCATAAATCTGCGTGGCAGTGGGTAGGCCGTAGTCGAAAACCAACCTTCTCCGGTTGGAGCCATCCTTGGTATTGTCGGGTGCACGTGCGATCTCGATCAGGACCGGATTCCTCTCGTCGAGGATCGCTCTGGTCAGAGGTGCTTCCGGTGGGGTTTCCTGCCCGGTCTGGCGGTCGGACCACACCTCGACTTTGTAGTCGTTGGCCAGGACCAAATCAAAGGTCACTTTTACGATCTCAGTCGGGTCGGGACCGACATAGGCCGGATCGTTAAAATCGTAGTTGATGATGATCCGCTGAATGCCGTTGGCCGCCAAGAAACCCTCTTCCCGAAAACCGCCTTCTATGACTGGCCAGCGCGTTGGATCGTTGGTTAGGTCGGCGAGGCTGAGCGTTTCGCGGATTCCGTTCTGGAAATCTTCGCGCACCACGATTAAATCGTGGGAAAAAAGCGCGGTTCCTCCCTCTCCGTCTTCGGGCGAATCATCGCTGAGCACGAGGGCGATGGCGTTAATAGGCACTCTGGCCTGCCCGTCGCCGAGTGTGCCCTTGGTGGGATTGCTGTCGAAGGAACCCAGCGTGGTACGGGTGTTGTGGGCATTGACCCAAGTCGCGCCGACGGTGACGAAATCGCCCACCTGGGCTAGGGCCCGGCCGCCGAGCATATTGGTGGCATTGGTCCGGGTATCGGCGCTGGAGACGGACGACCTGACCGGACTACTGATCCTTGAAAGGAGGAGCGTGCCAGCGTATTTATCGGCTGCGAGATCTAGCTGAATACCGTTGAATGCAGGCTTGGAAAAGGTCATGGGGGTAAGGGTGGTGCGTATCTGATCCCCCGTGGTTATGGAGTAGAGAGTACCGCCTTTTGAATCCGTGGCGATCAATACTTGATTGAACCAACCCTGATACCGCGAATCCTGGTAGATGGAACTGCCCAGAGGGGTCAAGGCTTCCTGACGCCAGTCGTAGATGAGCCAGCCCCGGTTGACGAAATTGCCGAACGTGTCGTAGAAATATTCGCCTTCCCGAGTCGTGTTTACGTAGCGCTCATAGCGATCTCGGGCATAGTTGGAGTATTCCCAAGTCCGGAAGCGGTAATCGTGGTAGAGTTCTTGGGGGACATACCATCGTTTCACTGTGGGGTCAAGGGCGTCGAAAAATACCCCTGGTCCCAAGGGTTCAAAGGTGACCTTGCCCCCCCTCTGCTGCCCGAGGCGGTTGTTGTAGTCTTGGGAAAAAGCCGTCGTGTTCAAAGCCGCGACTATCCACAGTGCTATCCATACTCTGGACCATTCTCTGTAACCTGCATCTACCATCAGGTGTCCCTCCCATTAGCAAGCGCTTCTCAGAAGCAATCCATACCCCGGCCAGCCTTCAATAGGCCACGCCTATGAGGCCGCTCGCCCCGGCCTTGCCGCCGTCGGTGTCCAAATCAATGTTGAAAATGTAGAGGCCAGGCGGTACGGTGTTTCCCCGGCCATCTGTGCCGTCCCACGTTCTAGTAAAGCGACCACTCTGGTCGATCCCGCGATAGACTTCCCGCACCATGCTGCCGGACAAGTCGTATATCCGCAGACCCACATTGGCCCCACTGATGAGATCGGTTATATCAAAGTGTATCTGCGCACTATCGTTGATCTGATCCCCATTGGGCGTAAAGACTGTTGGTACGGCGTTGACGTTGATCAGCAAGTCACCCTTTTTCGCCACTTGGACCACTAGATTTCCCGGGTCGCGGATGAGTGAGGCATTGGAACTTTCTTGGGTCAGGGCAAAGACATTGCCTCCCACCACCCGTTGCGGCACTTCGCCGGGGGTTTCAGACAACGCCAAGGAGGAAAAGGCGGTTCCAGTCCGCAGTACCACGCATTGGAAGACCACATCCAAGGCAGTCATCTGTCCCGCTTCTATGCGGCTGTTTTCCACTGTGGGGAAGCTGATCTGGAAGCGATTTTCCTCTACCAAATCAATGCGGAAATCTCCGCGTTCTACCGGGAGGTCGCTCAGGTCTGAGTCCGAGAAATTCTGTTCGAGGCGGGATCCATCCGGCAGCGACATCCCAATCCGATCTACTGCGTCCACCTTTACGGGTGTGCTGATTTCGACGGAACTGAAGCCTTGATCGATTTCGGGCCGTATATCGGGAACAAGCACTAGGGAAAACTCTGTTTTTTGACCCAGGTCCGCCTGACGCGGGGTGATTTCTCCCACGATCTCTGAGGCCAGTACCGGGCTAGAAAAATCGAAAGACAGCGAACCGATGCCCTTGGCTGAAAAGAGATCTTCACTCAAATAGTCCACCTTGAACTGAAAGTAGCGTCTTGGACCGGGAGACACGATTGGCACCCCGCCCATCCCAGCGGATACATTATCAGCGCTAGTTATACCCGCGCTCGCATAGGGCGGAGACCAAGCGCTCCAGTTTTCCAAGTCGTCCCGCACCGAACCTCTATTGCCCGACCTCAGTTTTTTGTATTCGGCTTGGGTCAGCGATATCTCATTCTTCCTATCGAGAGGGAGGTCTTTGTATAGCAGCCGGGCCCGCTTTATGTCGAGATCGGGCGAGTCGAGTTGGCTAACGATTTCCCTCGCTTGACTGCCTTCGTCGAATTCCTCGGCCGTCTTCCAAGGCACTTCAGCTCCGTCGAGATCGCTGCGGAGGCGATTGAACACGACTGGAGAATCGTCAAAGCCGCTCCTAGTACTGATGGGCACTTGGGAGCGGATGGGGTCGCCCTGGCTTTCCTCCTCCCAGCGCAAATTTCCCCAAAGGGCTAAATTTTCTCCCAGATCGAATACATCTGAATGATACTCTGCCGTGGGCACGAAGCCTTCGCCGAAAACTTGGAACTCGCCTATTTCAAAGCCCACTGTGGTCTGGGACTTTAGCTGGAGGTAGCGCACATACTGGGGCTCTATCTGCACATCCACTACTGGCTGATCGTTCTGCAGTACGAGCAGAATGCTGGTAAATACCGGCAAGCCAGCGGCTAGTGTCTCTCGTGTGCCGTCGTTAAGAAAAAGCTCATAGGCCCTCATGTAATCGTCCTGAAAGGGAAAATCAGGAGCGAGAAAGTCTGGATCGGCGTTCCTGGGGAAGAAGCGGATGCGACTCACACCAAATCGCGCTCCTAGGTCGAACTGGAGGACCACGCCCAGCGCCCGGACATTCTGACCAGGGGAACTTTTCCTTTCAAAGGCCGAGCTGGCATTATTGTCTATCATTTTCAACAGATCTTTGCTCAGATCTGCGAGAACAGTGGGCGCGGTTACGGACCCGCCTCGGTCCAGCAGTTGCAAGGCGATGTTGTCAGTTTGGTCGGCCTTTTCGGGAAAAATCCATCCCTCCCGCGCAGAAAAGTCGATAATCCCTCCAGGTACGTTTTCGTTGGTCACCTCTTGGGGGCCTAAGATGATTATCGGATCTATACCACCTCCACCGTCCTGCCAAGGTCGGCCTTCCGCTCCACCGAGAATGATTAACTCCTTGGTTTCCCCAATACCCACAGACCCGTAGGCGGAGAGCAAAATCCCTATAATCAGATATGAGCGTAAATTCGAGCTAAAATCCACTTGCATCGGAGTCCTAACCTCCAATTGGATTCATATCCCTAGTAGGCGACATGTAATGGTTTTACGGCCTCGACCGTTTGATGGTCGGCCTCGACAGAGACGCGGTATAGATACAGCCCCGGCGGCACCAGCCGCCCCGACTCGTCCAGACCATCCCACGTCCGCTCATAGACACCAACCCCATCCAAGCCCTCATACACCTGACGCACCAGCCGCCCCGACAAATCCCACACCGCCACTACCACCCAGGACGGACTCGTCAACTCCACCAAGCTATACCCCAAGCCCACTACATCGTTGTGCGCATCCCCGTTGGGCGTCAAAACCGTTGGTCCGGCCTCTATCTGCAGCACGTTTTGATGTTGCGCGCGGGTGGCTACCCACACCCGATTGTCCTCATAGGCCGGGGTAGCATCGCCTTCCTGCACGCTCTGGGGCACCTCCAACGGTAGGGCACTGTCCCACACTCGCATTGAAAAAGCCGAGCCATAGCGCAATACCTCCGCCTCGAAGAGCACCTCGACCAAAGCACCCGAATCCTGAGCTGTCAGCCGAGGGATACTCACGACCACTCGGTGTGGCTCGGCCGCTTCCACGGCATAATCTACCGGCTCATCGCCGATGCGCACTTGGCTTACGGGACCTAGCCGCGCCACGGTGGCCACCTCCAATCGGTCAAAGCCGCCACTATCCACCCCAATGGTGGGTCGCATCACATAGGTAAACTGCTGCGGCTGTCCCACCTTTACTTCGACCGGCCAGACCTCGCCGACCAACTGCGTGGCCACCGGTGGGGAAGCGCGTACTTCGAGAAAGTCCACCTGCCCACCATCGTCGTCTTGGGGCAGAAAATCGACCCTAAGTTGGAGGTAGCGTCTTGGACTCAGCGACACCACGGGGGTGCCACTGCTGTCGGTAAAGGCATAGGGGGACGACCAGAACGTCCAGTTGGCTCGATCGTAGCCGATACCAGCTTTTTCACCGATAGCTAGCTTGGCGTAGTCGGTTCGGCTGACGGATATTTTTTCGTCGCCTCGTCCGGTGAAGCGCCAGAACAGGTTGGGGTCTTCGTCTTGTCCAGATCGGGATTGGATGAGGACGCGGGCTTTGGGGTCTTGTCGTCCGGCCCAGCGCAGGTTGCCCCAGGCCATCGGCTGACCAAAATCGAGAATATTGGAGATATAAGTCGATTGTTCGACAAAGCCTTTGGCGTAGACTTCTATCTCGTTGACTTCCCAGTCCTCGTTGTGCTCGCCGATAGTGACTTGAACAAAACTCGCTCTATCGTGCGGTGGGATGGGGATATCGAGGATCTGCTCTCGATTGTCGCGCACCTCGACGATCCAAGGCGAATAGGGGCGGGGGTGCTGGTAAACAGCTTGGCTTGGCTGCTCTTCGTTGAGGTGGATGCGAACGTTCTGTGCTATTCTGCTCGGATCGGTCAACCCGGATATAATCCGAATCCGGTCGATGAGATGAAGAACCCCCAGATTGAGATTTGCCGTGCCCGGAGTGCCGAAATCGTCGGTGCAGCTAAGGAAGTAATTCCTTTCCTCGAATTCGGAGCACAGATATCGTTCTGCTAACCAGAAAGTGGTGGTGTCCCCATCCCATACCTGCCCGTTCGTTTGCTTTCTGATATGGCTTCCCCCTTTTTCTTCAATTCCGGGGGCTATATTGAAGGTAGGATCTCGTTTTAGAGCCCGAATGGCGGCGGCGTCTATATCCAGTTCGATGGTCTCTCCGCCTAGGGAAGGATCGAGATCGGTCCAACTCAACTGGATAAATTCCACCTCTTCACTGTCTACTTCTGGAGGTGGATCCAGCGTTTCGCCACCAAAGCGGTAGATGACCAGCCCAGAGGCCTCGTCTGCCAAAAAACCGACCCAAAAACAGAAAGGCCAGATCAGGGTACAAAAGAATGGAGCCGTCCTCATTGACATGTACCTCGCAAATCCTGGACGCCGGTCTTACGCATCCCTCAGTACGCTACATGGACCACCCGCTGCACAAAAGTGTTATCGGCCGAGCCAGAATCCACATCCACCTTTACCCTAGCCAAGTATATCCCCGGAGGAACCGGCTCGCCCAAATGATCCTTGCCATCCCAGCGAAAAGTATAATTCCCGCGAGGATCTGGCCGGCGTTCTTCTATCCGATTGGCCTCAACCCCACTCAGATCGTAAACGGTCAGAGTCACTGGTCTCTCAGCACCCACCCGCGCTACGCCAAAGCTGACTACTAGCTCATCATTGACGCCGTCCCCATTGGGCGTGAATACCCGCGACCCCAGTCTGAAATCCCTAATAATTTCGTCCCCGCTGAGTGCTAGGACGGTGACGGTCTGGCTGCTGACCAGTTCCGTAGGATCGCCCTCGTCAACTCGCTGCCAGAATCCAGGTACGGCGGAATTCTGTACCAGGGCTCTAAAGGAGGCACTGTTGCCGAATATGGTAGCGCGAAACCGGACCTGAACTAGTTCCGTTCCGCGGTCAATTTTCTCGTCCAAGCGCAACATGAGGGAGTCGGCAGGCGTATCGATCAGAGTCAGATCAGCTGGTGCGTAGTTGGTGGTTTGTCCGTTGGCGAAATCATCCTTACTTCCCGTCCGGACTTCAAGCAACTCCATCTCAGTACCCGCCGTGGCCTCTAAGCTGATCTCGTCGAAACCTTGGCCTGTCGCAGTGAAATCAGGCCGGATGAAGTAAGAGAATTCCTCAGGGGTGCCCACGGTCTCAATCCGGGTGGGCCATACTTCTCCCACCAGCCGATCAGCAACGGGATCTGAGGTGTTGATGGCAATGGAGCGGAGGGTGGCACCCGCGTCCGCCCTGTCCGAGAGCAATATGAGCCGAAGTTCCATATACTGTCTAGGACTGGGGGATTTGATCGCTTCCCCGGACTGAGTGTTCGGCACGCTCCACGTGCTCCAATCGTCACCCGGTTTGAATGTGCTGGTGATATCGCCCTTTTTGGACTTAGGCAGCTTGTTGTAGCGCTTCTCGGTGACTACTTTGCCATTGGAATCGTGGTAGATTTTCTCTTCTATCAGCTCATTGCCTGTCCGGGTCTGCAGTTGGACCTGGGTCCCGGCCGGTGTATCCGCCTCCCACTCTACGGAAATCAGGTTCTTAGGTTCGTTAAATTGGATTAGATCCGAGGTCAGCGATACTTCCGCCACAAAGCCCTCGCCATAGAGCATCACTTCCGTAAAAGCTATGTAGCTGAGCGAACTCAATGGATTCTGGAACGGCGAGCGGATAAAGCGGATCTTGGAAGGCTCAAGCTGAATTTCGCGAAATCGCAAGCCACGAGAAGAGGTATGACCAAAAGCGTCCCTAGAGGTACTTTGACCCACCCGAGTCCATTTGATGCTGCCATCTGGTGCCCGGGTACCATCGGAGACATCGACGTAAAGTTCGTTGATCGGCGAGGCTCCGTCGGTGAGAAAATGCATGGTATCGATCCAGAATAGAGCCCCTAAATCCTCGAAGTAATCATAGTCGCGATAGCCGAAAATCGACCCATTAACACCCGTGCTGTAGTTGCCGTCGCTAACGGCAGTCCCAATGTCCTTAACGCCGGCATTGTCCTCGATCGTCACCTGTCCTCCCCGCTCCACCACACCCATGTTGACATTGTCTCCCTCCGTCACGACCTCGATCTCGGCGATTCTGGGAATTTCCCTCCGGTAGTAGCGGATCGGGCCTTGGCGTTCGGGATCAATGCTGTCGTATTCCCCTTGTGAAATCAGAGTTTCCCGGCCAGACCGTTCTTTCCGATAGAATTCGATAGCGCCTTGCTGTTGTGTCGGCAGATTATCGTACTCCTGCTCAGTCAATTCTTCGGCCTTGGTCGAATCACTATTGATGGCAATTATTAGAATGCGCTCGAGCGGATCGCCCTTGAAGAGCAGATCCGATCCTTCAGTCGGACGGGGTTCAAATTCGAATACGCGCTGTGTCTTGTTGGGCTTTTCGGTCCGGCCGATTTCCCAGAAGTTGGGGACGTTGGTCTTGGGCTCGTCGAGATAGTAGCCCGAAACTGAGCGCGGTGGGGGTTGCCGCCAGCCCAGCACCTTGAACTGCAGGAAGGGATCTCCCTCTCCTTCTTGGGCAAAGCGTATGACGATTTTTTTGACGACCACTATGCGGCCAAGATTCACCTCTGTCCACCAATCTTCCAGAGGGCTTTCGGGATTGGGACCCCACATGGTCTGCAGGTCGCCATCTATCAGGTTGTTCACCGTATTGGTACCGGAGCCTGCTATCACTCCCCCCTCGCCGGTAGTGGAAAATTGCGTCGCGTTCTGAGCCGCGTTGACCTCTTTCCGTATAAAGGAAGGCCGCACCGTATTGTCGGCCCTGGAAATATCCAGAAGACTCGACGCCCCTTTCCACGCCTGCCAGTGGGCTGCTCGGTTAATCAGGACTTGATTGCCGCGAATAGCGTGGCCCTGCTGCGACCAGGCTTGGAGGGGAAAAACCAGCAGGGTACTGATCCACACCAAGCGGGGGATACCTAGACGACAGGAGATCGAGTCAACTATCATGATGGCCCCTCCAGGATGCAAACTTGTCGAGTGGTTAAACGGCTCTTAGATGCTAAAACACAAAGAGGGGATATCGAAATATCCCCTCTTTGTGTTGGAAAAACTGGAATTATTCTTCCAGCAGGTAATGGGACTTAATTCTGCCCCACGAGTCGTTTTCTACAGCGGTGGGGAACAGCTCTTCATCGACCTCCAGCAGTTCCATGTCGCCCATGAGGTTGGCATTGCGCCAGACATTGTGAACAGCCGGAAAATCGTAGGAGCCCTCGTAGCTGGAGTCCAAGTCGTAGTCTTTAGACAGGGAGCCGACGTGGATGATATTGCCTACTTCCAAGTCGACGATTGTGCTTTGCTCAGGACCATCCCAACTCCAAGTTTCCCACGGGGTCATCATGATCTCGTAGGAATAAGTACCCGGACCACCAGTCTCGCCGGTGCGGGCCCAGCCCACTTGGGCGTACTCGGGGAAGGGGATCTCGCGGCCAGTGGTCTCCCAGTCGGTTGCCTCGATGTATTTGAAAGCCCAGTACCCATCGATGGGCGGCACGTGAATCTGCCACAGTTGGCCCGTGGTGAAAAACAAATCCCGGCGCTCGTCTTCGGACAAATCGTTCCAATCGCCGTTAAACATATCGCCACCGCTGTGGTCGGCGTCGAGCACGAAGTGCCAGTCGTCATCCCAGTTGAAGACGGTGGGGTCGTCGCGGTCGTTGTTGAGATTATCGTCAACCACAAAGGCAAAGGAGAAAACCCGGTTCATTTCCTCGTTCCAGGCCCATACGCTCCTAGCGTTGAAATCCGACAGCTCGCCGCTGTCAGTCCCGCGCACGGTTTCTACGATGTGGCCTCCTTCCACCGAGATCTCGAAGATATCTGGATCTACCATATCCCAGTCGCTTAGATCGCCGTCGATGGTGGGCACGGCGTGAAGCGGGAACTGAAAGGCGAAGTAAACCTCGCCAGGCGGTTCGTGAGCCGAGCCGATACTAGCGCCGGCGACCACGAGCGCTAAAGCCAGAAAGCAACGAATCAGTTTCATTACCTTAACCTCCTGTTAGGTGTTGGATTGAAAAGCCGATTCATCTGTCTGCTCAATTTTGTATAAACTACTATAAAACTGCCTAGTTATCAGGCTATAAGACCTCCTTTCCCCTGATTGTTTAGACGTTCCTGCTGCGGATACTTAGTTTGGTAATATACGAGCAAAAAGTCCAAGTACAAAGAAAAATTTCAATCCTTTCCCTCCAACTGCTGTATTCGGCCCGCCGATGGATGATTGGGTGCCAACTCTATCCCCTTCTGCCAGTACGCACGGGCCTGCTGACGTCGTTCCAAGCGCCACAAGGCCCGGCCTAGATTGAAGTAGGCCGGGGCAAAATCTGGGTGCAACGCGACCAGTTCTTCCCAGGTTTCCACGGCTTTTTTCAGATTTCCCAAGGAGGCGTACGCCACTCCGAGTTCGTTGTATGCCTCTTGGTACGCTGGTTGCAGGGCTATGGCCTGCTCCAAAAAGTGCACGGCTTGCTCCAATTGGCCCACTTGAGCATAGGTCCGTCCCATCTGGGTGTAGAGATAGCGTCCCACTTCTAGGCCGATCAATTCCTCGGGTACAGGCGCAATTTCCAAGGCCCGGTGGTACGCCTGCAAGGCACCCGTCCAATCTTTTTCGGCCCTAGCTTGGTGGCCGTGCAAAACCCGGTGCAGCGCCTCAAAATAGGAATGGGTTTCTATCCGAACCGAATCTCCACCCATAGAGAGCGTGTCTAGTCGGACGACAGGTCCCGTCCTTTCTACTTGGTCAAATCCCGCAATCGGCAAAAAGTACCAGTCCATTCGGTCGAAAATAGCCGATTCCACCTGACCTGGTGAGAAGACTTCCCGCCATTGGCTCGTCTCCAGAAGGAGTTGGAAAGCGAGCGGTATATCCTCGTCGGGGCACACCGGATGCTGATAGTGGAGGATAACGACTGGGGTACTAACGCTGTCCCGGGCTGTCGGCTGCATCTTCTCCACCCTCGTCTCTAGGTACAGGGGCGGCAGATCATCGCGCTGGGCTAGTAGCGCGTACGCCCGCAGTAACGCTTCGCTGCCGTAGCTCTGCAGGTAGTGGGTCTGCCGCACTTGCACGCGCTCGGGTGTCAGTATCTGGATCTGGCCGCACTTTGAGGGCAATTGGATCAGGTGCTGGTACTGGGGAAGGTGGGCTTGAAGCCAAGCCTGAGCCTCTATGCGGGTGTCTTGGTCACTGAGTAAGGATCTAGTGCGGAGTGAGGCGTACAGGGGCTCGGCCACTAAGGTCAGGGTGATCAAGCCACCCACCACAGGGTACTTCCATCCCATTCCGACCAAACGTCCGATGAGCAGGGCCAGTAGGGGAGCAAGGGGTAGGGCATAGCGCATGAAAGTGGAGCCAGCAAGCACGAGGACTACAGCCAAGGGGACGATGCCAGCCAGCAAGACGAGTTCCTGCCACTGCCGCTGGCGAACGCCCCAGAGCAGGGACAGAGCTACAACCACGGCAGCCACCGCGCCCAGACCGTGGCGCAGGGTATAGCGCAGGTGGTAGAGCCAAGCCTGTTCCTCTGTGCTCGACTCGGCCAGCAGGTGGGTTTGTCCCATATCGGTGAAATGGCTCCAAAACTGCCCGGCGTCGAGCCAGACAAAGGGCGTGGTTAAGGCAAAACTCAACGCAGCCCCACTGACGACCCAGATGCTGCGCCTCCATGGACAAGGTCTCTCCAACAAAATCGCCGTGATTACTGGTACCGCTACTAGCACTGCCGGGTACTTAGTCGCCGCGGCTAAGCCAGTGAAAATGCCCGCGACCAGAAAATCCCGCACGCGCCCATCCTGTCGGGCCCGCACGGCCCACAACAGGGCCATTACCGCCCAGAAAACAGCCGGCGTATCCACGATGGCCAGATGGGCAAAACGCACGGCTAGCGGCATGGTCGCTAGGATCAGAGCGGCCAAGAGCCCTTCTCTGACGCCGTAGAGGCGTCGGCCTAGACAGGCGATAGCTCCTACTGTGGCAACGGCCAGCAGAGTGTTGGCTCCACGCACTAGCGCCAACAAATCGCGACCGTCCACCAGCAAGTGATAGGCCACAAACTGCTCCACTGATTCGGCGCTTGTCGCCAGATAGTAGAGCAGGTACAAAAGGGAACTTAGGTAGAAGTGAAAGGTCGGGTAGTTAAAGTAGTGGGGATTGAGATCTCCGCTCCAGAAACCCAGCGGCAGGACTATAAAAGCGATCTCGTCGAAGTGAGTCCAGGCTGGTGTGGGTACTGGCCAGCGCAGCGCCAGCGCCAGCAACAGAATGGCACCCGTACCCCATGTGAAGGGGATGCGCCCTGCGTTTTTCTCTGACATTTGGCGCTTTTCTCGCCTAGACTGGACCAATCATCCGCCCCTTGTAGGGCGGGGGCGGGGGAGGATTACGAGCTAGCCGCTGGTGAGAACGCGTTTCAGGTTGTCCTCTCGGATCTCGATCTGTGATGCGTATTTGGTCCGCAGTTCGGCCAAGAATTGTTCAAATACCTGCTGCTTTTTGATCCAGTTGACTGTGGCCCGCACCCGCTTTTTGGCTCCTTCAAAGGAGGCCCGCTGCTGCTCGCGGGACAACACCTTGAAAATGGAGTACCCCTCGCGCACCTGCAGCGGCCCGATCAGCTCGCCCACGGGGGCTTTTCGGGCCGCCGCCACCAAGCGTCCGTACACCGCTGCGGCCGCAACCGTAAAACGCCGTCGGCCCTCTTCATCTCGCAGCTCTGGAGAGCGTTTGGAGTACTGGCGCGCCAAATCTCCCATGGACGCACCCTGCCGGAGGCGTTCAAGCAAGTCCTTGGCCTCCTCTTCGGTGGCGACGAGGATTTCCTGGATCTCGATCTGGTCGGGCTTCGTGTAGCGGTCGGGATTTTCTTCGTATTCCCGGCGGATATCCTCTGCGGAAATGCTTACGCGCTCCTTCAACACTTGGACGCGCAACTGCACGACCAATTCCTGTTCTCGTTTCCTCGCCAGCCATTGCGTGATTTCCTCTTCCCGATCTAGGCCCTCCCGCAGGGCGGCTTCGACAAAGAGCGCATCGGGGGCCAAGGTACCTTCGGCGAACTCGATAACTGCCTCTTTGTTGCGCAAGTCCAGCGTTTTGTATTTGAGTTGACTGGCGGCATCGAATACATCTCCGGCCGTGATCGTTCCTCCTTCATAGCGATAGAGAACAATAGCCCGCACTTCTTCGTCTCCGGAGGTGGATCCTCTGTGCATTGCCGCCGAGAAAGCGTCTAATCCCTGCTGGTCCCTTTCGAGTTTGAGGGCTTCTTTGAGGCTGTCGGTCAGGGCAGCCCTCGCCTCGACGCTGCGCTCGATGAAGAGTTGGCGGTAAATATTCTGGAATTGCTCGGCGTCTAGCCCGGTTTCGATTGACTCCAAGGCTTTGAAAAGGGCGAAATGACCACCGATGTCTATGGGCTGGCTCACTTCTCCTTTTTCAAGTGCGAAGAGGGGCGTGTGCAGATAGGGGGGCATATCTAGCTTGCCGACAAACCGACCGGTGTCTCCTCTTTGCTCCATTGTTGGTTTGTGGATGGACCACTGCTCGGCCACTTCTCCAAAATCTCGTCCCGAGGTGATCTCGCGCAGGGCTGACCAAGCGCTGTCTTTGCTGGTGGTGATGATTTGGGCAAAGCGGATTTTGCGCGCCAATTCCCGTTCCTGAAAGTAATCGCTGACCTCCTGTCCCGAGACTCGCACCTTGATCTTTTTAATCTGATAGAGGCCAATGAGCTTTTCCTTCTTGTACTGGGATATCTTGTAGATGAAGGCTGGCAGGCGATCTATCCCTTGATCCTCGGCCTCCAACTGCAGCAGCTCCATATCGATGAGCGTCTGCAAATGGTTGCGCTCCTTCTCCAGTCCTTTACTGTCACTCTGGAGGTAATTGGGGATTTTGCCGTAGAACGCCCGTAGCTGACCAGCAGTGATGGATTGGTCTCCCACCCGGGCTAGTTCCAGTTTCCACTGGGCCGTCGAGTCCAGAGTTGTGGTGAGCTCTATCGTCGGCTGGGATGCTTTTTCCTCTTGCTCAGTGCACCCAGCCCCCAAAATCGCCAGCAGCGCTGCCCCGATCACCCATCTTGTCGCGGTGGATACAAGGCGTATTATTGCCTTGGGGCTTAGGTGTTTCATCATTTTCCTCCAATGTCTCTATGGCCGCATATTAAGGCATTGACCTATAGACGAAATTTGCAATTTACAAAACCCAATAAAGCCAACTTTTTTGCCACTGTCGAGAAACAGACAATCGCTGCCTGCGTCTTGTCTATGTCCGTAAACAGCCGCCATGCCGTCGCTCTTTTCCTCTTGGCCCTGATTCTGCGTCTGGCCTACTTGGTGGAAATCCGCGACACACTCTACTTTCAAACCCTGATCCTCGACGCTGAGGAGTACGATTATCTAGCCCAAGCTCTGCTCGAAGGCGACGGGTGGCTTACCACTCACCGCACCTACGTCCACGGTCCGCTCTATCCCGCGCTGTTGGTCCTGCTCAAACTGGGCGGAGCCGAACTCGTGGCTACGCGCCTGTTCCAGGCCGTCCTCGGGGCTTTATCCTGCGTCCTCCTCTACGCTATTGCTCGTCGATTTTTCCCCGTTCCTACCCCTTTGCTAACTGGTTTGATAGCAGTTGGGTACTGGCCCTTTATCCTCTACAACGGCGAACTGTTGGCCACCACCCTGACCATCTTCATCGAACTGCTTTTGGTGATCCAACTAGTGCGTTGTACCGACCGCCCTAGCTATTGGTCGGCCGCTGGTGCTGGAGCGCTACTGGGCCTGCTGATCGAGACGCGCAGCAATACCCTGTTACTGGTGCCGGTGGCCCTCTGGTGGCTCTACCACCGGACTCGATCCCGATTACTGGTGCCTTTCTGCGTGGGACTCTGCGCCGTTCTGGCTCCTTTTTTGATCCATAATGGCCTCGTCCAAGGCACGCCGCTCCCTTTCCAAGGGGCTTGGAGCTTCTACATGGGCAACAACCCTGCGGCTGATGGCACCCCGTATGCACGGCAGGGGATAGACTGGCAACGCCTCGAAATACTGCCCTACCAAGCAGATATGGCTGCTTCGTCAGCCGACAGAGGACGGTTCTATCTGAGCGAGGGCCTCGACTTCATTGTCGACCAACCGCTCGCCTATCTCCACTTGCTCTACCGCAAATTCAGACTGTTCTGGCACTCTTTTGAAATCCCAGTGAGTGTTGATATCCACTTTTACGAAGCGCATTCCCGCCTGAGTTACCTGAACCTTTTCGGCTTTGGCATTGTTGCGCCTCTAGCTCTAGTTGGGTTGGTGTGGAACTGGAACCGATGGCGCCAATACGGCCTGCTCTACGGCTTCGGACTATCCTACTTGGTCTCGGGCCTGCTCTTCACGGTGTGTGCTCGCTATCGGCTTCCCGCGGTGCCTTTTCTGATGCTTTTCGCCGCCGAGGCTGTTCGCCAAGGTGCTCTAAGTATAAAGGAGCACCAGTGGCGGCGCAGTGCTGCCTTGGCGCTGGCGCTGGGTGCTGCTCTTGCACTGGGGCACACTGGAATTGACCCCGCACAGGTGGATCATCTGCGCTCTGCTTGGCTCCAAGGACAGGTTCACATGCGTAACCAAGCATATGACCGCGCCGAAGCGGCCTATTTGCAAGCGCTCCAGACCGATCCCGACGACGCAGATGTCCACAGCAGTCTGGGCGCGGTTTACGAAGCGAAGAGGCGGCCTCGCGAGGCTGAAACGGCCTATCGCCAAGCCCTCGTTCTGGCCTCTGATCACACCCGGGCCCAGCTCAATCTGGGCAATCTCCTCCGCGGGAAGCAGCGCTTCGATAAAGCCAAGGCCCTCTTCCTTGAGGTGCTCGCCAACGATCCCCGTCCCACCATTCAATACGAGGGTCATTATTATCTAGGATATCTTCATCTGGACCAGCAGGATTATCTGCGGGCTTATAGCTCTTTCACTACGGCTGTAGAAGCAGAGCAACGAGCCGAAGGGTTCTACGCCTTGGCTAATGCCTGCCACCATCTAGGGTATCAGGACGAGCAGATCCGGCACTTGCGGCAGACTGTAGATCTAGATCCAGAATTTGCCGCTGCCCACCGCAACCTTGGAGCTTTGTACCTGCAGCGAGGCGAGCACTCCCTTGCCGAAGAAGCACTGCGCCAAGCCCTGAAACTCGAACCTGATGTGGCTATTGCCCACTACAATCTGGGCGTACTCTATATGCGCACCGGGCGACGAGAATTGGCCCAGACCGCCTTCGAAATCGCCGAGCAGCTACGCCGGGCGGGGACATCCCCCTGAAAAGCAGGGTAAGGCCATCGGGAATATTGAGGCACTCTTTAATAGGCGACGTGTAGTGGTTTTACGGCCTCGACCGTTTGGTGGTCGGTCTCGACGGAGACGCGGTATAGATACAGCCCCGGCGGCACCAGCCGTCCCGACTCGTCCCGGCCATCCCATAGCTGTTCATACGTACCAATCCCGTCCAAACCCTCATACACCCGACGCATCCGACGACCCGATAAGTCCCACACCGCCACCACCACCCAAGACGGATTCGTCAACTCTACCAAGCTATACCCCAAGCCCACTACATCGTTGTGCGCATCCCCGTTGGGCGTCAAAACTGCTGGTCCGGCCTCTATCTGCAGCACGTTTTGATGTTGCGCGCGGGTGGCTACCCACACCCGATTGTCCTCATAGGCCGGGGTAGCATCGCCTTCCTGCACGCTCTGGGGCACCTCCAACGGTAGGGCACTATCCCACACCCGCATTAAAAAAGCCGAGCCATAGCGCAGCACCTCTGCCTCAAAGAGCACCTCGACCAAAGCACCCGAATCCTGAGCTGTCAGCCGAGGGATACTCACGACCACTCGGTGTGGCTCGGCCGCTTCCACGGCATAATCTATCGGCTCATCGCCGATGCGCACTTGGCTTACGGGACCTAGCCGCGCCACGGTGGCCACCTCTAACCGGTCAAAGCCGCCACTATCCACCCCAATGGTGGGTCGTATCACATAGGTAAACTGCTGCGGCTGTCCCACCTTTACCTCGACCGGCCAGACCTCGCCGACCAACTGCGTGGCCACCGGTGGGGAAGCGCGTACTTCGAGAAAGTCGACCTGTCCGCCATCGTCGTCTTGGGGCAGAAAATCGACCCTAAGTTGGAGGTAGCGTCTTGGACTCAGCGACACCACGGGGGTGCCACTGCTGTCGGCAAAGGCATAAGGGGCCGACCAGAACGTCCAGTTCGCTTGATCGTAGCCAATGCCGGCTTTTTCACCCACAGCTAACTTGGCGTATTCGTTTCGACTGACGGGTGTTTTTTCGTCTCCTCGTCCGGTGAAGCGCAAGAACAGGTCGGGGTCGTCGTCTTGTCCGGAGCGGGATTGGATAAGCACTTGGGCTTTGGGGTCTTGTCGTCCGGCCCAGCGCAGGTTGCCCCAAGCCATGGGCTGACCAAAATCGAGAATATTGGAAATATAAGTTGCTTGTTCGGCAAAGCCTTTGGCGTAGATTTCTATCTCATTGACTTCCCAGTCCTCGCCGTGTTCGCCGACAGTCACCTGCACAAATTCCACATCCTCGTGCGCTGGAATGGGTACATCCAATATCTGCTCTCGGTTGTCTCGCACCTCGACGATCCAAGGCGAAAATGGCTCGGGAGTAAGACTAAAAGAGATGCGCGCGGGCAGCGGCCCAATGTGGATGCGGAAGGTCCGCACAGTTCTGCTCGGGTTGATCAACCCGGATATAATCCGAATCCGATCAATGCGATAACGACTGCCTAAAAAAATATTAGCTGTGCCCTGGCGACCGAAGTCGTCGGTACAGGATCCTCGACTGCGGAATTGGGCGCATATATATTTCTCTGCCAGCCAGAAGACACCCGTATCCCCATCCCATACTTCTCTATTTATATTGGGCCTTAAATGTGCCCCTCCTCTCTCTTCAACTCCAGGTGCGATGTTGAAGTTTGGATCGCGTTTCAGAGGCCAGATACTAGCACTAGCCAAGCCCACCTCAGTGGCTTTCCCACCGCGGTCTTCCCCTATATCCGTCCAGTCTAGCTGGATAAATTCCACCCCTTCGCCGCTTGCTTCAGGCGGCGGCTCTAGCGCTTCACCGCCGAAGCGGTAGATGACCAACCCGGAAGCTTCTCCAGTCGCGAAGCCAATCCACAGGGAGAGAGCCCAGGTCAACGAACGGAATAGGTCGCTCATAAGATGGGCCTTGGGGGATAGGGGGCCTATAGAAGAAACAATCCTACGATCACTACATTAGCCACATGTTTTCTATATATAGATACGAATATTGGCTCAGATTGCGAAAGTTGACTTTTCGCGGACGGCCAACGGCAAACGAAAAATTGCTCAGTATACCACGTGCAGGAGTCCAGCTTGCTCGACCGTTTGATGGTCGGCCCCGACGGAGACGCGGTAGAGGTACAGCCCCGGCGGCACCAGCCGTCCCGACGCATCGCGACCATCCCACATTCGCTCGTAGATACCAACCCCATCCAAACCTCCATACACCTGACGAACCCGACGACCCGATAAGTCCCACACCGCCACCGCCACCCAGGACGGACCGGTCAACTCTATCAAGCGATACTCCAATCCTACCTCGTCGTTGCGCTCATCCCCGTTGGGGGTCAAGACTGCCGGCTTTCGGCCCATCTGCAACACCCCTTGATGCTCTGCCTTGGTGGCCACCCATACCCGATTGTCCTCATAGGTGGGAGTGGCATCGCCTTCCTGCACGCTCTGGGGCACCTCCAATGGCAGGGCACTGTCCCACACCCGCACCGAAAAAGTCGAGCCATAGAGCAACACCTCTGCCTCAAAGGCCACTTCCACCAAAGCACCCGAATCCTGAGCCGTTAGTCGAGGGATACTCACGACCACTCGGTGTGGCTCCGTCGCTTCCACTGCATAATCTACCGGCTCATCGCCAATGCTCACTTGGGTTACAGGTCCTAGCCGCGCCGCGGTGGCCACCTCTAACCGGTCGAAGCCGCCACTGTCCACCCCAAGGGTGGGTCTTAGCACATAGGTAAACTGCTGCGGTCGTCCTACGGCGGCCTCTACCGGCCAGATCTCGCCGACCAACTGCGTGGCCACCGGTGGGGAAGCGCGCACTTCGAGAAAATCCATCTGTCCACTGTCTTGGTCTTGGGGGAGAATGTCAACCTTGAGTTGGAGGTAGCGTCTTGGACTCATCGACACGATGGGGGTGCCACTGCTGTCGGCAAAGGCATAGGGGGACGACCAGAACGTCCAGTTGGCATGATCGTAGTCGACACCGGCTTTTTCAGCCCTAGCTAACTTGGCGTAGGTAGTTCGGCTGACGGGCATTTTTTCGTCGCCTCGTCCGGTGAAGCGCCAGAACAGGTCGGGGTCTTCATCTTGTCCGGAGCGGGATTGGATGAGGACGCGGGCTTTGGGGTCTTGGTGGCCGGCCCAGCGCAGGTTGCCCCAAGCCATGGGCTGACCAAAATCGAGAATGTTAGAGATGTACGTCGCTTGTTCGACAAAGCCTTTGGCGTAGATTTCTACCTCGTGGACTTCCCAGTCCTCGTTGTGTTCGCCGACCGTTACCTGCACGAATTCCACTTGCTCGTGTGGTGGGATGGGGATATCGAGGATCTGCTCCCGATTGTCGCGCACCTCGACGATCCAGGGGGCAAAAGGCGGAGGATTGAAAGTGATCCTCATCGTGGGAAGGAGCGGGGACATGAAAACGCGGAGGGAGCCCACAATTTTGCCTGGGTCGGCCAACCCGGACTTCACTCGGATCCGGTCGATTAGATAGCGACCTCCCAAAAAAATATTGGCCGTGCCCGGAGTGCCGAAATCGTCAATACAGACGAGGTTATAGGCCTCGAATTCGGCACACAGATATCTGTCTGCCAACCAGACAGTGCTCTCGTCCCCATCCCAGACCTGTCCATTGACGTTGGGTCTGACGTGGCTTCCCCCCTTTTCTTCGACACCTGGCGCTATATTGAAAGTAGGATCGCGTTTTTGGGCCCGGATGACGGCGTCTATATCTAGGTCGGCGGCCTCTCCACCTAGGGAAGGATCGAGATCGGTCCAACTCAGTTGAATAAATTCCACCCCTTCGTGGTCTACTTCGGGCGGTGGCGCTAGCGCTTCACCGCCGAAACGGTAGATGACCAACCCGGAAGCTTCTCCAGTCGCGAAACTAAGCCACAGGAAGAGAGCCCAGGTCAACAAACGGAATAGGTCGCTCATAAGATGGGCCTAAGGCAAACGAAAAATTGCTCAGTACACCACGTGCAGGAGTCCGGCTTGCTCGGCTGTTTGGTGATCGGCCTCGACGGATACGCGGTATAAGTAGAGTCCCGGTGGCACCAGCCGTCCTGACGCATCGTGCCCATCCCACATCCGCTCATACGTTCCCACATCGTCTCGCCCTGCATACACCTGACGCACCAGCCGTCCCGACAAATCCCACACCGCCACCACCACCGACGCCGCTCCCGTCAGTTCCAATAAATCGTAGCCCAGTCCTACTGTATCGTTGCGCCCATCCCCATTGGGCGTCAAGATTGCTGACGCCGTCCGCACCTGTAACACCGCCTGCTCTCGGGCTGTTGTGGCCACCCACATCCGATTGCCTTCATAGGCTGGACTGGCATCGCCCTCCTGCACACTCTGGGATACCTCCAACGGCCGGGCACTGTCCCATACCTGCGCGGCAAAGGTAGATCCATAGCGCAATACTTGGGCTCGGAAAACCACCTCTATTAAGGTCCCTGAGTCTTGGGCCGTCAGCCGCGGAAAATTCACTACCACTCGGTGTGGCTCGGCCACTTCTACTGCATAATCTACCGGCTCATCGCCGATGCGCACCGCAGCGACCCCCTCGACAATCGACGAGGTCGCTATCGCCAACCGGTCAAAGCCCTCGTCGTTGGTGCCAAGGGTTGGTCGCACCGCGTAAGTGAACTGCTGCGGCTGTCCCACCTTTACCTCCACAGGCCAGATCTCGCCGACTAGCTGCGTGGCCACCGGTAGGGAAGCGCGTACTTCGAGAAAGTCCACTTGTCCACCATCGTCGTCTTGGGGTAGAAAGTCGACTTTGAGTTGGAGGTAGCGTCGTGGACTCAGCGACACTACGGGGGTGCCGTTACCGTCGGCAAAGGCGTAGGGAGCGGACCAGAACGTCCAGTTAGCATGATCGTAGCCGATACCGGCTTTTTCGCCGATAGCTAGCTTGGCGTAGGTAGCTCGGCTGACGGATATTTTTTCATCGCCTCGTCCGGTAGATCGCCAGAACAGGTCGGGGTCTTCGTCTTGTCCGGACCGAGATTGGATGAGGACGCGGGCTTTGGGGTCTTGTCGTCCGGACCAGCGCAGGTCACCCCAAGCCATTGGCTGACCAAAATCGAGGATGTTCGAGATGTAGCTGGCCTTTTTGACCAGCCCTTTGGCGTAGACTTCTATCTCGTTTACTTCCCAGTCCTCGCGGTGCTCGCTGATGGCCACTTGCACAAAGGTCGTTCCCTCTTGTGGTGGGATGGGGATATCGATGATCTGCTCTCGATTGTCTCGTACCTCGATGACCCAAGGCGAATACGGCGGGGGATGATCAATGAGAGATCTATTCTTCCAAGGCAACTCTGGCGCGATGTAAATACGGAAGGTCCGCACTATTTTACTCGGATCGGTCAGGCCGGATATAATTCGGATCCGGTCGATAAGATAGGGACGACCTAAGTTGATGTTAGCCGTGCCCTGTCGGCCAAAATCATCTACGCAGAAAAACCTGCTGAGTGCGCCACACAGATAACTAGCCGCCACCCAAGGCACACTGACATCTCCATCCCATACTTCCACATTCACATTGGGTCTGACGTGCTCTCCACCATGTTCTTCAATTCCGGGGGCGATATTGAAATTTGGATCGCGTTCAAGTGGCTGGATAGCGGCGGTGTCTATATTCAGATCGACTGTCTCTCCGCCTAGGGAAGGATCGAGATCAGTCCAGCTTAGCTGGATGAATTCCACGCCTTCATGATCTGCCTCTGGAGGCGGATCCAGTATTTCGCCGCCCAATCGGTAGATGACCAACCCGGAAGCCGGTCCGGCCGCGGAACTAGCCCACAAGAAGAGGCCCCAAATCAACAAACGGAATAAGTCAGCCATAGGTGGGCATTGATCTCGCTATTGTGGAAGGGCGAAAATCACAGGGCCATTGCAAAGCGGTGAACGGCGTCTGCAGAAGCTCTGCTCCGCAATTCGCCCCAGATTGCGAAAAGTCGGATGTTCTAAAACAAAATAGCGCTTATCCCTTATCCATGTAGGAGAAAAATATTACAAGAAATTAACGGGCATATCAATCAAAAATTATCGCTCTGTGTGCACGCGGATAACAAAGACCTTGCTTAGATTAACTAAAAAGTTGCGGTAGATCGGCACCGAGGCATCCTAGCCCTACAGTAAAACTTGACAATCTCCCAAAATGGTGGTATCTGAAATACAATAGATGAGCAGACGAGGGTTGTCGGTTTCTCGCACGTCTGTGTCATTGGCCTATCTATTATCCCCGCACTTGTGGAGGGTAGATATGCGGCGAATCGGCTTTGTCCTAAGCGCATTGCTCAGCACTGCGAGTTGGTCTCTGATCGGCTGCGATTCCGGCCGTTCGGTGGAGCCCCAAGAAACATCAACTTGGGATACGATCCAGCACGATATCTTTGCCTCCAACTGCGTTAGCTGCCACAGTGTCGGCACCTCCTTTGCCCGGCAGTCGGGCTTGGTTTTGACTCCAGATTTGGCTTACAGCCAACTGATCAATAGTGTACCGCGCAATGCCTCGGCAGCCCAAGATGGCTTGGTCTTGCTGAGCAATGAGGGACTTGCGGGACTTTTTAAGAGTTACCTTTGGGAAAAGATCAACGCGCCCGACCAAGAGCACTTCTACGCCGACCACCCCAACTACGGCGCGCAGATGCCGCTGGGTCGTCCGCCGCTGACTAATGGCCAACTGGAATTCATACGCCAGTGGATCCGCGCCGGAGCCCCCGAAAAAGGGGAGGTAGCAGACTTGGCTCTGCTGCAGGACGAGGAGCGCTATGCGGTACCGGAGTTTGAGCCGCTAAATCCACCGTTCAATGGCATCCAGCTCCACCTAGGCCCCTTTGAGGTCGCACCCCAGTACGAGCGCGAAGTCTATTTTTATCAGCCCCTCGACCACGCCGAGGATCTCTTCGTCAACCGCTTTGAATTGTCCATGCGGTCGGGGAGTCACCACTTCATTCTCAACCAGTTTCCCGACTATACCCCAGCCGATGTTATTCCCGAGCCGGAGATCTACCGCGACCTGCGCGACGCCACAGGTAATTACCAAGACGCCGAAGGGTACGATCTGTTCGACTGGCGGGTCATGCAGTATCAGGTTCCCATTGTAATCGCCCAATCTACGCGTCTTGACCTCAGCTTGCCTCCCGGCGTGGCCATGCGTCTGCCCGCTGGAACGGGTCTCGATATGAACTCCCACTATGCCAATGCCACTGATCAGGCCGCGATTGGCGAAGTATTTGTCAACCTGCATCTTATTGAACCCTCGGAAGTGGAACGGGTAGCCGAGGTCTTCGCCCTGAGCAACTTCGATATTGATCTGCCCCCTGGCCAAATCACTACCCTAGAGAAAGAGTTCATTTTTAAGGAGGACAGGCACATCGTCCAACTTGTTTCCCATGCCCATGACCGCATGGAGGAATTCACCGCCGAACTCATCGGCGGACCCCGGGATGGAGAATTGGTCTACATCAGCTACGACTGGGAACACCCGGCCCCCCTCAGATTCGATCCGCCGCTGATGGTCGAAGAGGGCCAAGGCTTCAGGATTAGGGCCACCTACGACAATGACACCGAGCGGAATCTCAACTTCGGATTCACGCGCGCCGATGAAATGATGATTCTCTACGGCTATTACTACGCCGACTGAGTAGGCGGCCGATCTGGCCCCTGATGTCACTGGGCCTAGGATGAGGCGGGCTTTGACCGCTTGCCTCCCGCCTGTGGGCACCCCGGTGATCAGCGAAGTCTATCGCCGAAGGCTGGAACGGACTGGTACATGGCAAGTGAGGTGAAAAACTCGGGCGGCGGCATCACCTTCAAAGCTCTGTTAATCGGCGGCGGAGCCTCGATTTTCATCGGCGCTGCCGTACCCTACTCCAATATGGTCATCAAGGGTACGGTACTAGCACACAACTTCAGCACCCCAGTTGCTCTCTTTATCTTCTTCGTTCTCGTCCTTTGCCTCAATCCGCTGTTGCGCCTGTTCCATCGGGGCCTGTCCCTGTCCAGAGGGGAATTGGCTGTGGTCTACATCATGGCGATGGTGGCCACTTCCATTCCCACGATTGGCTTCACCGAGTACGTCCTGCCCATCACTACGGGGCTCTACTACTTTGCCACCCCCGAGAACAATTGGGCATCCTTGATCCACCCCCATGTGCCCGAGTGGATGGTCCCCCAAGATCCAGACGCTATTCGCTATTTCTACGAAGGGCTACCCGAGGGTCGGCCACTGCCTTGGGGGGCTTGGCTCGAGCCCTTGGCTTATTGGTGCCTGTTCATCCTCACCCTCTACTGGGTATCCATCTGCGCCATGGTTATCGTGCGCCGACAGTGGATGGAAAGCGAAAAACTGCTTTATCCCTTGGCTCAGGTTCCCCTAGAGATGATTCAGGACGATGGGCGACGAACGCTTCTGGCCCCCTTTTTTTTTAATACGGCTATGTGGCTGGGTTTTGCCATCCCCTTCCTCATCGGCCTTATAAATGCCCTGAATAGCTACTACGAATTCGTGCCTCGCATTACCACCTCGACCGGCTTCCACCTCTTTCGCGGCACTACGTACCTTCGCCTAGATATGAACCTAGCGCTAATCGGCTTTGCCTACCTGTTGAACCGGGATGTTGCTCTAGGATTCTGGTTTTTCTTTTTGCTATCCTCGCTGCAGCGGGGTGTCTTCAATGTGCTGGGCATCTACAGCGCGGAAAATTTGAGCCGTTTCGCCAACTTAGTTGGGCCGTACATGGCCCACCAAGCCATGGGGGCCATGATCGTGTTAGTGCTCTCTGGGCTGTGGATGGGACGGGGGCATTTGCGCGATGTCTTCATCAAGGCGTTGCGAGGGGATGCCCGCATTGACGATTCTGGAGAGGTGCTGTCCTATCGCAACGCCGTGTTGGGCTTGGTGGTCGGCCTAGCGGTGATGATCGGCTGGTTGTGGAAATCGGGCATCCCACTGTGGATTGTCTTGGTGTTTCTCTTCGGGGCTGCCGTTGTCCTCATAGCGCTTACCCGGGCCGTGGTCGAAGGAGGAGTTTCCGTACTGCGCACGCCCATCACTCCCGCTGATTTCACCATCTCCGGACTAGGTACGACCGCCTTGGGGGCCTCCGGCCTGATCGGTGTGGCCTTCACCTACGTATGGAGTGCCAATGTGCGCATTTTCTTTATGGCTTGCTTTGCCAATGCCCTCAAACTGGCCGAAGAAATAAAAGGCAGCAAAAGGGGGCTGCTCTGGGCTGTATTGCTAGCCATTGTGCTCACCTTGTCTAGTTCCATCTATCTGGTTATGGAAATGGCGTACGCCCACGGCGGCATCAACCTGCACAATTTCTTCTTCATCTTCGTTCCGCAGATGGCTTTCACCTATGTGGCCCCTAAGTTCGACAGCCCCGTACCCGCCAGCCTATCGGGCTGGGCCTTCACTGGCCTGGGAGCCTTCTTGATGAGCCTATTCACCTATATTCGCTACCGCTTTGTGTGGTGGCCGATCCATCCCTTGGGCTTCGCCACCGGCACGTTCTACATTATGAACTGGGTGTGGTTTAGTATCTTTTTGGCTTGGCTGTTCAAAACGATTGTGCTCAAGTACGGGGGAGCAGCCGCCTACAGCCGGACTCGGCCCTTTTTTCTAGGGTTAATCCTAGGCCAAGTAGTGGTGGCGGGCATGTGGCTGGTAATCGACTACTTCACCGGTATGACGGGGAATGTCTTGGGCTACTTGTGAGTTCAAGACGGACCGCTAAATCCCAAAAGACATGCGAGAAGATACCCGAGCAGGACAGCCTGTCCTTCCAGATGGCGATGGGATGGATGAGCCGGGCGTGACTTTTCGGGCCCTGCTAATCGGCTCGCTCATGGCCCTCTTCATCGGCATAGTCCTGCCCTACACCAATATGATCATCAAGGGTTCGCTCCTAGCCCACAATCTCAATACACCGGCTGCCCTTTTCGTCTTTTTTATTTTTGTTGGCATTGTCAATGTGGTTCTGGGCTTCATTAGGCGGCGGCATGCTCTTGCGCCTCCCGAGTTGGCTGTGGTCTATATCATGGCGATGCTGGCCACGGCGATACCCACTATCGGTTTTTCCGAGTACTTGCTGCCCATTGTCGCCGGAATCTACTACTATGCTTCGCCTGAAAATAAGTGGGAAGAGATCATCCACCCCTATGTGCCCAAGTGGATAGCCCCCCAAGACCCCGAGGCCATCAGGTATTTCTACGAAGGTTTGCCCGAGGGCCTTTCCGTGCCTTGGAACGTTTGGATCGAGCCCATTCTGTACTGGTGTCTGTTCATCATCGCCAGCTACTGGGTATCTATATGCCTGATGGTCATTGTGCGGCGGCAGTGGATTGAAAACGAAAAACTGCTCTATCCGCTGGTCCAGGTCCCGCTCGAGATGATGCGGGATGAAGAGCGCGGGGGCAGCAATAGCGAGAAGCGTTCTTGGGTCAAGCCTTTCTTCAAAAATCCGGTCATGTGGATAGGCTTTTCCATCCCCTTTCTGTTGGGTTCTTACAGCGCTCTGTACAACTATTTTCCCTTCATCCCGGGCATGAGTCAGTTCAGCGACCAGGGTATCCTGACGGGCCAGTTTACCTTCTTTAGGAATACGACCGTGCTCATCGTCATGTTCAATCTGGGCTTGGTCGGATTTGCCTATCTGCTCAGTCGAGATGTGGCCTTGGGGCTTTGGTTGTTTTTTCTGGTATCCAACATTGAGCGGGGCGTCTTCAACATTCTGGGCATCCAGAGTGCCGAAAAGCTGAGCCGCTTTGCCAATTCCAGTGGTCCCTACTTAGCGCACCAAGCTATGGGTGCCATGATCGTGCTGGTACTGTCCGGCCTGTGGATGGGTAGAAGCCACCTCAAGGGTGTGTTCAGCAAGGCTTTCAAAGGAGATGAGGCAGTAGACGATAGGGACGAAATTCTGTCTTACCGAACCGCGGTTTGGGGTCTGCTCGTCGGCCTACTGATCATCAGCGCTTGGCTGTGGAAGTCGGGCCTTCCCCCGTGGGTCGTCCCGGTTTTTCTCTTTGCTGTCTTCGTCGTCTTCATGGCCTTGACCCGGGCCGTGGTGGAGGGGGGGGTGGCAGTCATCCGCACGCCGCTGACACCGGCGGATTTCGTCGTGTCGGGCTTGGGTACTAGCGTGCTGGGTGCCTCGGGCATCGTGGCTTTGGGTTTTACCTATGTGTGGGCGGCCAATATCCGCATCTTCTTTATGCCCTGTTTTGCCAACGCCTTGAAAATCGCCGAACTACTCAAAGGGGATAGGAGGACGCTGATCTGGGGGGTGGCCTTGGCTGTGGTGATCGCCTTGGCCAGTTCTATATGGAGCGTCATGACTCTGTCCTACACCTATGGGGGCGTCAATCTCCACGGTTTCTGGTTCATTGGTGTACCCCGCAATGCGGCCAACTACATGGCCGTCATCCTGTCCAATCCCACCTCCGCTCATATAGGAGGCTGGTTGTTTACCGGCTTAGGGGCGTTGGCGATGGGTCTGCTGGCCTATATCAGGGCGCGTTTTGTGTGGTGGCCCGTGCATCCGCTGGGTTTTGCCACCAGTACTTTCTTCATTATGAACTATGTCTGGTTCAGTGTATTCGTAGCGTGGGCCATCAAGTCGGTGGTGCTCAAATACGGAGGACCGGCGCTGTACAACAGCACCAGACCGTTTTTCCTAGGTCTGATTATGGGACAGATCTTTGTCTCGGGGATGTGGCTGATCATCGACTATTTCACCGGCATGGTCGGCAATCAGCCCATCGGCGGCTCGTTCGTCTGAAAATCGAATAACGTTGGGAAGCCTTTATGAATGAACACGAGAAATACTTTTTCGATGTGAATGGCTATCTAGTCGTGCAGAAAATACTGAGTCCAGAATTGGTTGTCGCCTTGAACGAAGCGATCAATCACAACCAAGATAGGGTGCGACTGCGCGAGGGCGAGCAGTCGCTGTCAGCAAATTCTCCAATGCTGAGAGGGGACCACGGCCGCGGGGACATCATGGGAATTCTCAATTGGCCAAAACCTTGGTGCCAGCCGTTTCGCGATCTGCTTTCGCATCCTCCGGCGCTGCGCTACATGTTCGACCTGATCGGCGACGAGTTCCGCTTTGGCAATGCCAATGGCATCAGCATGACCGAGGGCGCAGAAGGCTGCGTGCTACACGGGGGCGGCACCCTCGTACACAAGCACACCTATCGCTACGTCAACGGTCGTATGTGGAACAATCTCGTCGGCGTTTGCTATCAACTCGCCGATGTCAATCCCGGCGACGGCGGTTTTGTCTGCATCCCCGGTAGCCACAAGGCGAACTTCGATACTCCAGAGGATGTCCTGACCATGGAGTGCGATCTCGGCTGCTATCACCAAGTTGCCATGAAAGCCGGAGACGCCCTCATCTTTACCGAGGGGCTCTCCCATGGTACTTTGCCTTGGAAAGGCAAGCACGAGCGCCGTACTCTCCTCTATCGCTACGCTGCTGGATCCTTCGTCAACGCCAAGGGAATGAACCGCCTCGAAGAGTACTGTCCGTTCTACGACGAACTCACACCGCTGCAGCAGGCGATCATGGAGCCCCCTTACAATCCGGGTCGGCCCAACATCGCCGCCTTGCTCGCCGAACAGGAGGCAGTCTGATTCAGAGCTTATCCATGCCGAACAAACGCCCCAACATACTGTTCGTCCTCACCGATCAGCAGCGGCCGGAATGGGTCGAGATGAACCCGGATATTCCGGTGCGCACCCCGCATCTGCGGCAACTCGCCGATCGCGGAATCTGGCTCGCCAACGCCATCTGTCCGTCGCCTGTTTGCGCTCCTTCGCGCTCCTGCTTGGTGGCTGGGCAGGAGTACGATCGCACCCGAGTGTGGGGCAACGACACCTATGCTCCTGACGATCTGCCTAAGTATCATCTGCGCCTGCGCGACGAAGCCGGATACCACGTCATGGCGGCTGGCAAACACCACGTGGGCAGCAATCAATCTGGCAGCCCCCCACAGTTTCACCGGGGAGTTGACGGCCGACATGGACTGGAAGAATGGGGGTTTTCCGACGCGATCTTCAACGCCGGCCTGAACCAGGCGACTATCCTGATGCGCCGCAACGACATGGTTCCACAGGATTCGTACATGGCGTTCCTGCACGAGCGCGGCTTGGCACAGGAGCACATTGCCGACTACGCGCGTCGCAACCAAGAGGGGGTGTGGACGGCTACTTTTCCGACGACGTTGCCCGACGACGCCTATTTCGACACTTGGATTACCACCAACGCCCTCACCTTGCTCGCTCGAGCACCCAACGACAAGCCGTGGTACTTAGAGGTGAATTTGCAAAACCCCCATCACCCTTGGGACATCACCGAATCGATGCACCGTTGGTATCGCGAACCGCCGGTCGATTTTCCTTCGCCTCTATTCAACACTGAGGATATTCCCCCTGAGACACATCAGGAAGTGCGTCGCAACTGGGCCGCCACCGTCGAACACCTCGATCAGTGTCTCGGACGCTTGGTAGAGCTCGTTTGTGAGAGGGGCGATTTGGACAACACGGTCGTCGTCTTTACCAGCGACCACGGCGAGATGCTCGGGGATTACGATCAGTGGCAAAAGCTGTCCCCTCTACAGGCATCGGTCGGGGTTCCGTTGGTAATAGCAGGTCCAGGAGTGGCTGCTGTCGGTTTCGACGACGCTCCGATGACGACCCTCGACCTGACTGCTAGCTTCCTCGAGTGGGCTGGATTGACACTTGGTGAAGATCTCGACAGTCGCTCCCTTGTCGGTTATCTCGGAGGAGGAGGGTACAGGCACCGCGATTTGGTGTTTTCTGGCCTGAGTGCTTGGCGCTTGGTCTTCGACGGCCGTTTCAAGTTGGTTCGCGGCTACGACCCGAGGAAGCGCATCGGGGGGGATGTCTTCGAGCCGATGCACATTCCACCTGACGAGACGAAGCGCCTTCAGCGCGATCGGCCCCAAATACTGTACGATCTCGCGCGCAATGAAAGAGACGACGCGTCCTCTGCGTTTCCCGAGGTTTTGCACCGGCTTAGCGCCGCTCTCGATGAACACCTGGCTTTATAGTATGAAGTCCATCCCATGTTGGTGAAAAGCGGTTTTCCTCATCGGCCTTACATCCATCACTTCCCGAGCGTTGAGCTTGAGGAACGCCGTCGGCTGCACGGCAGTGGTCGCATAACGCGGTCTGCCGCGATGCAGGCGGGAGATAATATCGATATAACTCTGCGATTTGAACTCGGCGAGACCGCAATTCCTGCCGGCGGGCACTTGCGGATCGCTTGGCTGTGGCCGTTCGACTGGGCTATGCTGCAGACGAGCGATCCTGGCGCTCCGGGGTACGTCCACGCATTCTGCCCGAAGCGCGAAGTCAACTTGCGGGTAACCTTTGCCTTCCGAGGCGACCTGATCCCGTGGAATCACCATATTGATGTCGAAGTTCTCTCCGGTGTGCTGGCCCAGGGAGATGTAGTTGAACTGACCTGCCGGGAGTGGCGTTCTCCCACCTTTGTCGTACCCGACGCTGAGTTGCTCTTTCTGATTAATCCGGACGGCGGCGACCGTTGGGTCCAACTACCGCCTGTGCGAGGATTCCCCATTGTAGCTGGCGCTCCGGCGCAGCTGTTCGCCCTCGCTCCGGCGGATGGGCTCGTCGACGAAGATATCGTACTGACGCTGCGCGTTGAGGATGAGTGGGGGAATCCCTTACTCATCGAGGACTCCGTTCCAGAGGTAGTCCCTGCTGACGGAGTCAAAGTGGCCTCCGTCGCAAGCGCTGGCGACATGCCTGCTTACCAAGCGCGGGTGCGCATCACCAGCTTGGGGATTCATCGCATTGAGGTTGCTGTTCCTCGCTTCCAACTGCGGGCAGAGAGCAATCCGGTGCGTATCGCCGCTAAGCCCCCTCCATTGCACATCTTCTGGGGCGACCTGCATGCTGGCCAGGGCCGAGTCGGCTGCGGCGTCAGCTCGGTGCGCCACCATTTTGACTACGCCCGTCACGTAGCTGGTTTGCAGGTCTGCTCACACCAAGCAAATGACCACCATGTCAGCTTGGACCTGTGGGAGCAAACGCGCCGCGAATCGGTTGCCGCCAATGAAGAGGGGAGTTTCATAGCCTTTCTCGGGTGCGAATGGAGTGCCTACACACCGGAGGGCGGCGACCGCAACGTCATTTACCGACGCGATGAGCCGCGCTTGCGGCGTTCTGGTCGCTTCTTCACCGAAGATGTGCCTGATCCAGAGCCTGACCTCAAAACAGCGACCGAGTTTTTGGACGTCATGCGGGATGAAGAGGTATTCATCAACATGCACGCTGGCGGCAGGCCGACCAACCTCGATTTTCACGAGCCGGGAATCGAAACTCTCGCCGAGGTACACTCCACCCACGGTACTTCGGACTGGTTCGTGTTCGACGCCTTGCGTCGCGGTTATCGCGTTGGGATAACCGCCGGAACCGACGGCGTTGCCGGTCGGCCCGGATGCGACCATCCCGGTAGCCGGCTTATCCGCAACGCGCGCAGCGGTGTCACTGCTTTTCTTGCCCCCGAACTCACTCAGGATGGGCTATGGGAAGCAATAGCAGCGCGGCGGTGTTACGCCACTGACGGACCTCGCATACTACTTGACGTTCGAGCCGACGGCCATCCCATGGGAAGCGAATACGCAACGACCGAATCTCCTATTGTGTCAATCGAGGCAGAGGGGACGACAGCGATTGAGCAGGTCGACCTGCTGTGCGGTCCCGACTTGCTGTGGACATGGCAACCGACGATGGCATCTGCCGAAGGTGCCTTGCGCATCCTGTGGGGAGGAACCGAACGACATGGCAGTGCTCCCGATCAGCGCGTCTTATGGAAGGGCCGGTTTGTCGTTGAAAACGGACGCATCACCAATGTCGAGCCCGTCGCTTTGGTCACTCCCTGCGACCGTCTTGAACTGGCTGATGACCAAACGGTCTGTTTCGACACGGTCACTGCCGGCAACCGCATGGGAATGTGCATAGAAATCGAAGCAGACGCGCTGACATTATGCCGCTTTGAATCCGGTCCTGCGACCTTCGAATTTGGCTTGACCCAAGTGCGGGAGCAATCGATGCGAGTGGATGCGGGCGGTACCAGTCGGCACGTCATCGTCGGACAGGCCCCGAACCCGAACCTGCCACGGCGAGTGGAACTCTCGTTCCGAGACACGCGGATGGTAAAGGGTCTATGTCCCTACTGGGTGCAACTGACGCAGTGTGATCAGCACCGCGCTTGGAGCAGCCCAATTTACGTCCAGCGCCAGCTCGGCTGACATCGGGACATCTAGTATCAACGAGGTATCAACGAGGATTCTGTCCTGCTTTTTGTCGCCGAACAGCTATCATTGTGCGTCGGTCGCGTTCGTTGCATATTCGTGCGGGACATCAAGATAGCACCTTTTGCCATGGAGACCCCGGATGAAGAACTCTTCGATCTACATTCCCGCCTGCGACTGGGATTCGACCGCATCATTCCCGCAGTCTTGGGGATCTCCGCCTCTTGGCTGGCAGTATGCCAAGCGCCTAGTGCTGATAAACGACACGGCACGCGAACGCCGGGGCGAACCGGTCGAAGCGGATGTGGACATTCACGCTGGCCACATTACCGACCTTGGCCGCGAGATTCGCGTCGCTCGTCTCCATAGTGAAACCGGTCCTATAGAAGTTGTGCCGAGCCAAGCGCACCTCATCAACCGCGAGGACGAGTTGCTGCGCTGCCGGTTGTTTTTCCTCGCCGATGTGGTCGCTGAAGGTTCGGCGACTTACCTCCTGCTGTATGGCAACCCGGAGGCATCCGAGCCTCACTACGACACTGACCTCAAGGTTTCGGGCGAGGGGTATGCCCTTGAGGTGGAAAACGAGCATTACCGCGCGGTCCTCGGGAAGATGAACGGCAACTGGCAAGACCACTACTCGAAAAGGGGGCCGGCAGAACTCGTACACCGGCAGGGTCACGGGGTCGAAGGTACCATTCACTGGGGCCCCGACTGGAGCGATGAGCGCGTCGGCCGCTACCGGCTCACCAACTGGGACGGCCCGCCTCTGTTCGACTACGATGTGATCAAGGGACCGGTCTGCGTACGCATCCGCCGCTGGGGCCACCCTATCCTGTCAATCGGTCCCCAGGTTGGCCAGCCTCACAAGGTCATGGCCACCGTGACCTACAGCTTCTGGGCCGGTCAGCCCTACGTCATCATGGAATCGAAGCTCGAAGTTCTCGAGGATGTGCGTTTCCGCGATTGCCGCAACGACGAGTTTGTCATCGGTGAACAGTTACCCGAACGAGCTTGGATGGGACCGGATGGAGAGATTGGTTTGGGGGCCCGGGGCTGGCAGCGTGAGGACCCCCGCTGGGTGACTCATTTCAATCGCGAAACCGGCGAAGGATTCGGCAGCATTCACCTTGAATTCGAAAACACCAATCCGAACTGGCCGCAGCCGGCCCACGCCGGATTCTCGCACACCGGCACCTGGGTCCGCTATCCGGTGCAGCTCGCGGCGATGCGCGTTGGCGAGCACGTATACGAAAAAAACGCCTACGTTTTGCATCGATATGAAGAGGGGGGAGAGCACGGCGGGCTTGCCGACCTCGTTGACCACCAGGAGCGCCTTACCAGCCCGATCACCCAAGGGGAAGCCGCTCCGGCTCCTAGGCCGATCAACCTCGACAATGTCATGGACGCGCTGCGGGCCACGAACGAATTCGAGCTCTACGTCGAGGGATCGCCTTGGGGTCAGCGCCAGCTCAGCTTCGTCGATATCGGAATCCTGCAGGAGGTCGTCATCGAGGGAAGCGACATCCGCGTCGATATCGTCATGCCGTACGCAGGTCGCGAAACTTGGTTCGACTGGTTTTCCGATGGCATTGAGGAGCAACTCCGTGCCCGCCTGCGGGACGTCGGCGAGGTCGAAGTGCGCCTCGTTCGCGAGCCGAAATGGACTCCACAGAGGCTGAGCGACCGCGCCCGCCGCGTCATCGGTCCTGGGGAAGAGTAGCCTCTTACAACACCAGCTTGTCCGGCGGCTCGTAGTCGCTTTTGCGCGGATCCCAGCGGGTTCCGCATTTGTCGCTGATGACCACCCATTCACCCGGACTGAGGTTCCCTTGGTGGTGGTAATTGAAGCGCCTGAGCCCGGCGGCCTCAGCGGTGTCGAGCAACATCTTGAGGTCGCGCGCTGACATGGGATCGCCGTCGTGGGGAAAGCGACCGGTGTCGAGCCAGGGCACGATGCGTTCCGGGTCACCGACCGCGGCCAGCGCCCGCCGCGTCTCTTGCGTTACCACCTGCTCGAAAAACTCCGGATTGAGGGCGCTTTCGAAGTCGAGCATATCGTCGCCCACGCCCGGCAGGACGATGCCGAAGAGTGCTTGCACGACGTCGAGGGTGTCGGCTACACTGATCCCCGGATTCCACTCCAAGAGCGTCTGCGAATAGCGGTAAACCGTGCCGAGGAAGCCGTCGAAGCCTCGGTGAAAGAAGTAGTGCTTCGGCAGCAGGAAATCCATGAACTGGGCCAAATCGACAAAGTCGTACCCACACAAGGGAGCGAAGGCGGCCGAGCGCGGGCCGCATCCTAGGCGCACCGGGCGCTCCAACTCGGTGGCGACGCCCTCGCGGATGCGGCGAAAATAGCGGGTCAACGAGTCGGCCCGGAACGACAGCCAAGCCATCAGATCGGGATCGGCCCCGAGCATGCGGTAAGCACCGACTAGGCCGCCGCGGGCGTGTCCGCGGATGCGCACGGGGTCGAGGTTGTGGAACAGGGACAGGAGCCTGTCTTTGGCGGCCACCATGGCCTCGTAGTCGTACCCTAGATCTGCGGCCATCGGCGCTACAGATTCCGGCAGGTCGTGAAAGAAGTAGGAGCGGTGATTCATGTGATGGGGGGCGATTTCGTATCCCCACTCCGGTCCGTCCATCACGGCACCGTCTGCCATCGGGAAGTGCTCTAGCGTGTCGACCATACGCGCCACCCGCGATGCCAGCGTCTTGTCGTCGTGCAGGTGGTGGCCCTGCCCGCCCGGACCGGCACCTCCATCGGCATACATACAGTAAACCTGCATGCCGTGGTCTTTGGCGGCGTTCATCGTCTTTTCTAACAGGGCTCTTTTCTCGGGTAGTTTGTGCTCCGGCGGCGGTGGCGGCTCGACTCCGAGTCGCGCGTACACCGCCGGATTTGGATCGTACGCTTCCGCCACGATGTCGTCGGTGGGAGCGGACACTGCATCTTTCGATAGTTTTGCCGTGCCGAAGACGAGTGGACCGAACACGACGCCGTCGACGCCGCCCTCCGCCCAAGCGTCGAGTATGCGCTCGTGATCGTTCATTACGCTTTCTAGATCACGCATTACATCCATCCATAGCTTCATGGTCAACCTCCTCTGTTGTTCAGTGGGTAGGCGTAAAGCGGCACACGCCGTCGAAGGAGACGCGCAACCGGGGGTGGCTCTCGTAGGGCCACGGATTGTAGGAGCGGGGAATGTAGTGGCCGGCCCAGCTATGGCGAAAAGCACCCTCGTCCAAAATGGGGCCGCCACGATGGATTAAGCGACCGTTGAAGAACACGATGTCGCCTTTGTCTGCTTCAATGGCAATTTCCGGCAATTCATTGCGCGCGAAAAGGGTGTCAAAAGCGTCGTCCGGCTCCCAGCCATACCAAGGGCCTGGCTCGCCGTTTTCATCGCGGCGGAAATGGCGCTTTTCTATTAACGCTCTCTTGTGGGAGCCTACCTGAATGTGAATGCTGCCGTTGCGGGCGCTGACTTGCTGGAGAGCGACCCAAGCCGACATGCAGCCCGGCAGGAAAAAGGCGTCTTGGTGCCGGCGTTGCTCGGATCCCTTGTAAAAGTACATGCTCTGGACCCCGTCTGGCTCGTCGCCGAGGAAGGTGCGCAGCGGCTGGCGCAGTCGAGGATCGAGCATCCAAGCTAGGCCAGCGGGATGGTGCAGGCTACGGCTGATTAAGCGGCTCCAATCGTCCGGTTGACGCGGGGGATAGCCCTCGATGCTAAAGCCGCCGGCGTGGAGGTCCATCATGTAGGCGACAAAGCGGTCGCACTCGTCGGTAGTAAACCCACTGCGGACGATCGCATAGCCGTCGCGTTCGTACTGTTCTTGGTGCGGGGAGGTTATTTCTAGTTCCATCGGGTGCTCGCTCTGTAATTGTGGCCTGTATAACTGACTGAATTAACGTTAATTCAGTCAGTTTCATGCCTGATATTTACGACAATGGCATTCGCAACGGACTGATGCACTAGTACCCTTTCTTCTTGTCGATGATATTGAGCACCGGCTCGCCTTTGAGGTAGCGTTCTAGTTGAACGCAGAAGAACTCGTAGACCTTGCGCGGTCGGTGCTGTGAGGCACCGGCCCGATGCGGGGTGAGGATGATGTTGGGCGCGTCCCACAGCGGGGATTCTGCAGGTAGCGGCTCGATTTCAGTGACGTCGATACCGGCACCGGCGATCTGTCCGTCGTGCAGGGCCTCGCAGAGAGCGTCCTCGTCGATTATGCCGCCTCGCGTCACGTTGATCAGATAGGCGCTTTCCTTCATCAGCGCCAGTTCCTCACGCCCGATGAGGTGGTACGTCTCTTCGGTGCGTGGACAGGCTATCATCACCACGTCGGTGCGACGGAGGAGGCTGTGCAGATTTTCGCGGGAGTTGTCCTTGAGTTCGGAAACGCCCGGCGGCAGGTCGCGGCGCACCGGATCAATGGCGATGATCGGCATGTCGTACCCAGCGGCCCGCTTGGCCATTTCAATCCCAAAGCCCCCCAGTCCCACAAGACCCAACGTCTGTCCGGTTAGCTCGACGGTAGTGCCGCCAGCCCATTTGCGCTGGTCGTTGTGGCGAATCGACTGATCGATGCCCCGGGTCAGGGCGAGGAGCAAGGCCCAAGCGTGTTCGCCGCCTTGGGGGGCGTATAACCCGGCTACGTTGGAAATAGCAACTTCGTCGCGAGCGATGATTTCGGGGAAGAGGAACTTGTCCATGCCAGTGCTGAAGGACTGGACCCAGCGCAGGTTGGGGGCGGCAGCGCAGACTGCGGGTGGGAAGTGACCGACGATGATGTCGATTTCGCCGGCTACGGCGAGGGCCTCTTGATCATCGTTGGCCACAAAGACTTCGTGGCCGCCGTTGTCGCGCGCTATTTGGCGCAAGTGGTCGTGTTGTTCGTCGGTGAATGGGTAGTGGACTAGGATCTTCACGCGGACCTCCAAACTAGGTTGAGAAATGGGATAGGATGTGATCGATGCGATCGGCGAGCGATTGTTCTAGGCGCGGCCCGAAGCGGGTTACCACTTGCGCGGCGGCATAGCAGCCTAAGCGCGCCGCGTCTAAGGGGCTGTATCCGTGGGACAGCCCGTAGAGCACGCCACCGGCGAAAAGATCGCCGGCACCATTGGTGTCGATGGCTTGCACGGGGACGCCGGGGACTTGGTCGTGGGCACCGTCGGCGTACACTAGGGCACCGTCGGCTCCGCACGTTACGTAGGCCGTGCCGACTTGGGAAGCTAGGGCCGCGCCGGCCGCCTCGCGGTCACTGGTACCGGTGCTGGCGACCGCTTCCTCCTCGTTGCAGAAGAGCAGATCTACGCCGTATTGTAAGAGCGCGTCAAAGCGCGCCTGAAAGGTCCGGACGGCAAAAGGATCGCTCAGGGTCAGGGCGACGGCCGTACCGTGGTGCTGGGCCATTTGCTGCGCGCGGCACGCAGCGGCAAAGCCGTCTTCCGAGCCAAGGAGATAACCCTCTATATAAATGTATTGGCTGTCGGCGATGACCCCCTCTTGGAGTTGGGCCGGACCGATGGCGCTGCTGATGCCCAAAAAAGTATTGAGGGTGCGGTCGGCGTCGGGAGTAATAAAAACCAAGCACTGGCCGGTCTTGCCCACGCCGCGGTTGGCCGGATGAGTAGCCACGCCGGCTGCTTCGAGATCGCGTTGGTAAAAGTCGCCCCAAGCGTCGCGACCGGTCAGGCAGGCGTAATAGGCTCGGCCACCATAACGAGCGACGCCGATGAGGGTATTGGCCACCGAGCCACCCGAAGCCGAGGCGATCGGCTCGCCGCCGACCGCGGCGGTGAGGTTGCGCTGTCGCGTCTCATCGACGAGGGTCATAACTCCCTTTTCGATTTGGTGCTCGGCGAGGAACTCTGAGGCGACTTGATATTGGATGTCCACTAGGGCGTGGCCGACGCCATAGACATCGTACGTGCGGGCCATGGGTTTTCCTTCGGGTGAAAAATAGGCAAAATAACCTATTCGCTCATAGCTGCCAAAAAGGGAAGGGACAAATCTTTGCTTGTTTTAATTCGCGCTGAGAATATATTAAAAACTCTGCGGGAGACGCCCGCGCTTTCCACCCTTTACGGAGGTTGATGCAATCGCAGCAAAGAAAAAGAGTTTTACGAGAGTAAACGATGATATTCGCGTGCCCCAAATCCGACTCATCGGGTCCGATGGGGGGCAGGTGGGGATCATCGAAACGGCCCGTGCCTTGGCCATGGCGGAGGAAGCCAATCTCGACCTAGTGGAAGTGGCCGCCGAAGCGCGCCCGCCGGTCTGCCGGATTATCGACTACGGCAAGTTCCGCTACGACCAAGAGAAAAAGGCTAAGGAAGCGCGCAAGAAGCAGCAAAACGTGCAAATGAAGGGCATTCGCATCGCCCAACCCACTATTTCCGAACACGATCTCGAATACCGGACAGGCCACATCCGCACGTTTATCGAAAAGGGAAACCGGGTCAAAGTCAGCGTCCGCTTTCGCGGGAGGCAGATGGCTTACCAAGAACAGGGGTTCCAGCTACTGCAAGATCTAGCTGCCAAGCTCGAGGATGTAGCCGTCGTCGACCAAGAGCCCAAAATGGAAGGCCGCGAAATGTCGCTCATTCTCAAGCCCCTCTGAGGTTGGTCTGAGAAGCGCAAAAAGGCCGGTGTCCGCACTGCGGGCGTCGGCCTTTTTTTGTTAGTGTACTGTTGACACTACCCGCCTCGTTGGCACTCAGGGGTACAATCTCTTTTTTTTAGAGCGGCTGCTTCAGGAGGCGACCAGCACGTGTTCGGCTGCGCCATCGAGGCCGGCGATGACTGGGAAGGACTTCGACTGCGGGCCATTGGCCTTGGGCACGTAGCGCACGTGAGGTGAGAAATAGGCGTAGAGCGCGGTGTTGCGCGAGCGGTCGGTCTGGTTGGGGCCGGAACCGTGGACCATCAAGCTGTGGAACAGCACCGCGGATCCAGCCGCAAGCGGCACGTCGATCTGGCGCGCGCTGTCAATATCCTCGCGATTAGTCAGCGGTGCCCCTTGCTTTTGAGCGATATGGCCCCATTCCTGCAAGCCCCAATGGTGGCTGCCGGGAATAACCTTGATGCAGCCGTTGTCTGGGGTGGCATCGTTAAGGGCGATGCTCACAGTCACGAGAGCGGGCGGCTCCATTGGCCAATAGGCCGAATCTTGGTGCAGGGCGTGGGCCGAGCCGTGGAAGGCGGGCTTGAGCATTAGGGTGCTGCGGAAGAGAAGCAGGTCGTCCCCGAGGAGCGCTTGCACGATGGCGACGAGGCGAGGATGGGCCGCAAGTTGGGCGAAGCATGGCGACAGGGTGCGGGTGTTCTCTATTTTGCGCAGGACTGGCAGACCGTTGCGGTTTTGGTTCTTAGAAAAAGGCTCGCGCTGAAAGTGGCCGCTGAGTGGGTCTTGGTTGGCCTCTAGGTCGGCGGCTAGTTGGTGCAGGCGTTGGATCTCGTGCTGGCATTGGGCGACTTCGCGGCTGTTGAGCAGACTAGGAACAATTAAGTAGCCTTGCTGCTCGAAAAAGGCTCGCTGCTTGTGTGGGTCCATGCGGCACTCCCGCTGTTGAGGTGTAACCCGCTAAGTGTACACTGGTTGCCGACTGGGTGTCAACTGTCCTCTAGCAAACGCATGAAGCGATTTTTTCCATTTATCCATTGGCTGCCCGAACTCGGCCGGCCAGGCGTCTGGCGCGCCGATGTGGTCGCGGGCCTTACCGTGGCGACGATCCTCGTGCCCCAAGCCATGGCCTACGCCGAGTTGGCGGGGCTGCCACCGGTTTATGGGCTGTACGCGGCCTTTCTGCCGCCGGCCGTAGCCGCGCTCTTTGGCTCTTCCCGGCATTTGTCCACCGGCCCGGTGGCCATCGCTTCGCTTATCAGCGCGACGACCGTGCAGGGGCTCGTTCCCGAGGGCGGCGAGTTGTATATCGCCTATTCGCTGGCCTTGGGCTTGCTGGTCGGCTTGATACGAATTGCCATGGGCGCGTTGCGGTTGGGCTTGCTGATCGATCTGCTGTCCAGTCCGGTCGTCGTTGGCTTTACCAATGCCGCGGCCTTTATCATCGTCATTTCCCAATTGCACAAGGTATTCGGTGTGGAGCCCCAACAGGGGGGGCATTTGTTGGCGGCCCTCCGCGTCATCGACGTGGCGCTGTTAGAGGTCCATTGGCCGACGCTGGGGATGGCGGTGTTGGCTGGGGGGCTGTTGGTAGTTTTGCGCCGCGGTCGTTGGAAGCTGCCGAGCATGTTGACGACGCTAGTGGTCACCACACTCGTTTCTTGGCTGGCTGGATTTAGCGGGGGAGTGGTCGGCGAGGTTCCGCGCGGTTTGCCGCGGCCGTCGGTGCCGGACTTAGACTTGGGAATCCTGTCTCAACTCTTCGTGGGTGCCTTGACTTTGACCATGCTCGGCCTGATGGAGGCCATGGCCATTGCCAAGACCCTCGCTGCACGGACGCGGCAGCATCTCGATATCGATCAAGAACTCATCGGCCAGGGTATGGCCAATGTGGTCGGCGGGCTTTTCCAAAGCTATGCGACTTCGGGCTCGTTCTCGAGGTCGGCCGTCAACTACCAAAGCGGGGCGCGGACGGGTTTTGCCTCGGTCGTAGCATCGCTGGTCATCGCCGCGACCCTGCTCTGGCTCACACCGCTGTTGTACTATCTGCCGCAAGCTACGCTCGCCGTTGTTATTATCGCCGCTGTCGTCGGCTTGGTACGCATCCAGCCCCTAGTGACTGCTTGGCGCATTAATGTCCACGACGGGTTGATTGGGGCCGCGACTTTTGTCGGCACGCTCGCCTTGGCACCGGATTTGCACTTGGGGGTTGCCTTCGGCGTGGGAACCTCGCTGGTACTCAACTTCTACCGCACCATGCGGCCCCGCGTGGTTTTTCTCGCTCGGCATCTCGACGGCACGATGCGCGAAAGCGACGCGGGGCTGAGGCCGGATCAGCAGATCGCGATCATGCGCTTTGACGGCCAATTGTACTTTGGTTCAGGCCGTTATTTTGAAGATAAAGTGCTCGAAACGATCGCTTCGGCACCCGAGCTGAGGTACTTGATTCTCGATGCGGACGGGATCAACCGGATCGACGCTTCTGGCGAACAAGCGCTGCGCAACGTGGTTGAACGCCTGCGCGAAGTTGGGCTGGATCTGTACTTTACGCGGGCCAAACGGCAGCTTACCGACGCGCTGGAGCGGTCGGGGCTGATGGATCAGATTGGCCGCGATCACTTTTTTCGCTGGAACCAACACGCGCTCGACTATCTATGGGCACGGCTCCATCCCGATTACAAGGCGCGGTGTCCGCTCAATGTGCCTCACTCCCAAGAGTCTGGGAATGGGGAAATCGAGTATTATATATGAAAAAGAATCAGAACCGCTTGGCGTCGGTGGGGGGATTGTCTGCGGCGGGGGCGTCGTCGGACAGCAACTGGGTGAAGGAGTCGATGCGGGCATCGGCTCTGTTGAGCAGCGCGTCCTTGTGCTGACGAGCGGTGAGCACTTCTTCGGCGATATTGAGCGCGGCTAAGATGGCGATATCGAGCGGACCTCGATGCCTGACCGTAGCGGCGATCTGCTGCATCTTCTCGTCGAGGTAAGCCGCGGCGAGCCGGACGTACTCGGGGTCTTGGTCCTCGCTGTTGACGAGGTTATAGGTCTGATCGTAAATGCGGACAGCAACTGGTTGTGATTGCGACATGAGATCCCAGGAGATAAAAAGTGGGGACTCCCGCGATCTCCCCTTGTCCCGGAAGCCCCCTCTTTTGCGCGCTAACCACGTGGCAATTAACCAATCTATTGGGGCTAGAAATAGTTGTCAACCTACATATTGGATATTTTTGCGACATTTTACAAAAAAAATTAAGAAATCGTTTGTAAAAAATAAAAGACGGCCAGTGCGAGAATTTGACGGCCTATAGAGTGCGTTCTTAGTATTGATGAGTGCCTACCAAGTGACCAAAATGCGCGTTAATCCTCTGCAGGATGAAGAAGGCGCGTAGCCGATCAATGTCTTAAAAATGGATAGAGATACATTGGAGATGGCCTTGCAGCAGGCCATCCAAGGCGAGGTGCGCTTTGACGCTGTTTCGCGCATGCTCTACCGCACCGACGCCAGCATCTACGAGATGGAGCCCCTAGGGCTGGTTGTGCCCAAAGACGAGGCCGATGTGGTCGCCGCGGTAAAAATTGCCGCTGAGCAGGGGGCGGCGGTCTTGCCACGGGGTGGTGGGACGAGTTTGGCGGGCCAGTCGGTGGGAGCGGCGGTTCATCTCGATTTTTCCAAATACATGAACCGGATCTTGGAGTTCGACCCAGACGAGCGCTGGGTGCGGGTGCAGCCGGGCTTGGTGCTCGATGAGCTCAATGCCTACTTGCAGCCCTACGGCCTGATTTTCGCGCCCGATGTCTCCACGAGTAGTCGGGCCAATATCGGCGGAATGATCGGCAACAATTCCTGCGGAGCTCATTCCATTATATACGGCAAGACCATCGACCACGTACAGGAGGTAAAGGTGGTGTTGGCCGACGGCTCGCAAGCGGTATTCGGGCCGCTAGACGACGCGGAGTGTGAACGCCGCGCGGGTTTGGACTGCCTCGAAGGACACATTTACCGCGAAGTTAGCCGCATCGTCCGCGAGCGCGAAGCACAGATCCGCACGGGCTTTCCCCAGGTGATGCGCCGCGTCTCGGGCTACAATCTCGACGAATTCATCGCCGGTGCACCCTTTGACTTGAGCAAGCTAGTCGTCGGCTCGGAGGGTACGCTCTGCGCGGTAGTTGAAGCGCGGTTGAACTTGGTGGAGTTACCCGCGCACAAGGGCTTGGTGGCCGTCCACTTCCACGACTTGGTCGAGGCCATGGAGGCCAATCTGACTGCATTAGAAACCGCGCCGGTCGCCAGCGAGTTGATCGACAAGATCCTGCTCGACCAGACCAAAGGCTCGGTCGAGCACGCCCCGAGTCGCCGCTTCATCACGGGCGATCCGGCGGCCCTGCTCATAATCGAGTACTATACGGACTCCGAAGCCGAGCTGAGCCGCAAGATGGACGAATTGGAAGAGCGATTGCGGGAGCGCGGAATGGGCTACGCGTTTACGCGGGCTGTGGCCGCCGGGGATCAGAAGGCTATCTTGGAGCTGCGCAAAGCTGGGTTGGGGCTTTTGATGGGTATGAAAGGCGATCCCAAGCCCCAACCCGGAGTGGAGGATACCTGCGTCCCGGTAGACAAACTACCCGACTACGTCCGCCGAGTGGTCGCGCTGATGGAGGAGTTGGGCATTGAGGGAGAATACTATGGGCACGCGAGCGTCGGCCTGTTGCACATCCGGCCAATCTTCAGTCTCAAAGACCCCGAGGGCATAAAGCTCCTGCGCCAGATGGAGGAGCGGATGAGCGATATGGTGCTAGAATACGGGGGAGCCATGTCGGGTGAGCACGGCGACGGTTTGGCGCGCAGCGAGTGGATCGCCAAGATGTTTAGCCCGGAGTTGGTCGCGGCCTTTGTCGAGGTTAAGGATGCCTTTGATCCACAGGGGATTATGAATCCCGGCAAGATCACTCGCTCCCCTAGGATGGACGAGAACCTGCGCTACCACGAGGATTATCAGACGCCCAAGGTGGAGACGTTTTTCAGCTTTAGCGAGGCGGGCGGCTTTCAGGAAGCCGTTGAAATGTGCTCTGGGGTGGGCCACTGCCGCAAAAAGCTGGTCGGCACGATGTGCCCTTCGTACATGGCGACCTTGGACGAGGAACACACCACTCGCGGTCGTGCCAATGCCTTGCGCGCCGCGCTCGCTGGCACATTGCCCGACGGCCTGCACAGCCAAGAGGTGCACCGCGTGATGGACCTCTGCTTGGAGTGCAAAGCCTGCAAAGCCGAGTGCCCGTCGAGCGTGGATATGGCCAAGCTCAAGTACGAATTTCTCGCCCACTACCATCGCCAGCACGGCTATCCGCTGCGGTCGCGGCTCTTTGCCGACATAGCTCGCATTAGCCGCTTGGGTTCGGCGTTGGCACCGCTGTCGAATTGGATCAGTCGCAGCGGGTTCAGTCGCTGGCTGTTGGATGCGTTCTTGGGTATTGACCGGCGGCGGCGACTGCCGGCCTTTGCCCGCCAGCCGTTTTCGCGCTGGTTCGCTGGGCGGCGTCCGGCCCGCGGCACCAAGGGCCGCGTCGTGCTTTTCAACGATACCTTCGTCGAGTACAACGAACCGGCCATTGGTATGGCGGCGACGATCATCTTGGAACGCGCTGGGTACGAAGTCGTCTTGGTTGCAAACAAAGTCTGTTGCGGCCGGCCGTTCATATCTAAGGGCTTTCTCGATCGCGCCCGCGCCTTGGCGCAACGCAATGTGGAGGTACTCGCGCCTTGGGCCGAAGAAGGGGTGCCGATCATCGGGTTAGAGCCGAGCTGCGCGTCGGCTCTTAGTGACGATTACCTAGACTTAGTTGACGATCCACAAAGCCGGAGCGTGGCCGAGCAGGTCGTCTTGCTCGAGGACTTTCTCGTCCGCGAGTCGCCGCTCGATTTGGAGTTTGCCCAGACCGCCCGCCATATTTTGGTGCACGGCCACTGCCATCAAAAAGCCCTGACGGGGACAGCCGCGACATTGGCCGTGCTCAACATGCCGCCCCATTTTAGTGCGGAGGAAATCCCGTCGGGCTGCTGTGGCATGGCCGGCAGCTTCGGCTACGAGAAGGAGCACTTTGAAATATCGCGCGCAGTGGGGCAGGAGAGGCTCTTTGCCGTGCTAGAGGAGGCAGCAGAGGACGTGGAAATCGCCGCCGTAGGCACTTCGTGCCGCCACCAGATTGCCGATTTCACCGGGCGGCGGGCGCGGCATTGGGCCGAGATTTTTGTCGAAGCACTCTAATGCGAAGTGAAAGGGATTCTATGGCATTTAACGTCAAGCAACGCGGTCGATTAACCTACTACTACGGTGGGGACCACCCAACCTTATCGGCCTTGGTGACCGAGGCGCTGGACAACGGCGACTTGAAGATCTACTTCGCCGGCTTGACCGGCGGGCATTCGGCGCATGGGATCCTCGGCCGCGACGAACTGGTGAGGATGACGCCTTCCGTCGAAGTCGAGCTGGTCTTCCGCTGTTGGGAGAAGTGGCTGCAAGAAGCCGAGATTTGCGATTCGATTGACCAAATAGATTTCATCGAGGTACACGCCTTCGGTGCTCAGCCCAAGGACGTCAACCCGCTGACCGATCCGCAGCGCTTTCACGAGGAACAACAGCGCATTTACCAAGAATACGCCCAAGCCTATAGCAGCTTTTTCCGCGATCACATGCCCGACACCGGGGTGCCGGCTCGCTTTACGGTACACGTGGTTGATTTCCCCGACAAAGCTGCCTCTTATGAATTCTACAGCGTGGGCCTGTATCAGCCGGCTCTGCACGGAGCCTGAGCCATGCCGATTTTTGAATACGCCTGCAAGGAGTGCGGCGCGGAGTTCGATGCGCTCATACAAGGGGCGGCGACAGTCGCTTGCCCGTCTTGTGAGAGTGCAGAGTTGGAGAAGAAGCTGTCGAGTTTTGCCGTCGCCGGCCGCGCTGCCAGCGAGCGCGAGCCAATAGGGCCGTGTGGTACCTGCGGCGACCCGCGCGGTGCCGGTGCCTGCGCTTTCGACAGTTGAGGAGGTCCCATGGCTGCGACGCAAATCGAGCTGCCCTTTGGCGACTCTCAGTTGCAAGTTGCCGTGCCCAGCGAGCGTCTGCTAGGCGTCGTCTTGCCGAGAACGGAACAATGCGGCGATGGCGCGGAACTCGCGTTGGTACGGGATGCGCTAGCCCGGCCCGTGGGCACGCCGACATTGCGCACGCTGGTGCGGCCTGACCAGCAGGTCGCGATTGTCGTCAGCGACATGACTCGACCCTGCCCGACAGACCGCCTGTTGCCGCCGGTGCTGGAGGAACTTGCCGTGGCTGGCGTGCCGGATGCCGACGTAACCGTGGTCGTGGCCTTGGGGTTACATCGAGCGCAGACCGAAGCCGAGTTGGCCGCCTTGGTGGGGCCGGCGGTCTATGATCGGGTGCGGGTGGTGAACCACAATCCCCAAGACGCGGTGCGGCTGGGCGTCACTTCTCGCGGTACGCCCGTGGAGCTTTTTCGTCCCTTGGTGGAGGCCGATGTGCGGATTTGTTTGGGCAATCTAGAATTCCACTACTTCGCCGGTTTTTCGGGCGGGGCCAAGGCAGTCTTGCCCGGCTGTGCCTCTCCCAACGCCATAGCGGCCAATCACGGCCTGATGGCTCGGCCCGGTGCGGAGACTGGGCGGCTTGAAGGCAATCCGGTGCGGGAAGATTTAGAAGAAGGGGTGGCCATGCTGGGGATTGACTTCATTCTCAATGCGATCGTCGATGATCGCCACCGCATTGTCGCTGCCTTTGCTGGGCACGTGCGAGAAGCTCACCGCAAAGGGTGCGAGCGGGTGGCCGAGCGTGGGGCCGTGCCCATTGCACAATGCGCTGATATCGTCCTCGTCAGCGCGGGCGGTTATCCGCTGGACGTCAATATGTACCAGGCGCAAAAGGCCCTCGACAACGCCGTGCATGCCGTGCGCGAAGGGGGCGTTATCGTCTGGGTGGCCGAATGCCGCGAGGGGCTGGGTAGCGCCACCTTTGCCTCTTGGTTGCAGGAAGCGGATTCGGCCGACGGGATTCTCGCGCGCATAGAGCGGGAATTCGTCTTGGGCGGACACAAGGCCGCAGCCATTGCCTCGGTGCTGAAAAAGGCCCGCGTGCATTTGGTCTCGTCGCTGCCGGTCGAGGACATCGGTCGCATCGGCTTAGTGCCCTTTGACGACCTAGGCCAAGCTATGGCGGCCGCGCACGAGGTAGTCGGCCACGAGGCCCGAATCTGGGCGCTGCCCTATGGAGATTCGGTATTGCCGCAGGCCGCAGCTTAGGATTTTTCGCCGGCAAACAAATCGAGCTGCTCGATCTCCTCGTCGGCAAATCCCCCCAACCCAATGCCGAGCAGACGCGTACCCAAGTCGTCGGTTTCTGTGTGCGCCAACAACTCGCAGGCGGTTGCGAAGACGACTTGGGTGCGGTCGGTAAAGGTGCCCAAGCGCGATGTGCACGTCGCGGTGCGAAAATCCGGATAGCGCACCTCTAGGGTGACGTCACGCGCTTGCAATCCTCTGCGCTGCAAGCGCCCGCAGAGCGCAGAGGCCAACTCGCGCAAGGCATCGTGCATTTCTTCATGGGTGTACAGTGGGGCGGCAAAAGAAGCTTCCTCGCGGATTTGGTATAGCTGTTCGGCTGGGGCGACCGGGTCGTCGTCCCAACCTTGGGCGAGGTGCCAAAAACTGCTACCCCGCTGGCCAAAGTGGCGCACGAGTTCTTCCAGCGGCACTTGGATCAGCGCGCCGATGCGATCTATTTGCATGGCTGCGAACTGCTGGCGCGTAACGGCTCCCACGCCGGGAAGCCGGTCAATGGGCACGTCGGCGAGAAAATCCTCTATCTGTTCGGGCAGCACGACCGTTAGGCCATCGGGTCGCTGACGTTCCATCGCTAGCTGCGCCAAGAATTTGCTGGGCGCCAACCCCACGGAAACGCTCCAGCCTAGCTGCCGCTTGATATCGCTTTTGATCATCTTGGCGACGCGCGTTCCGAAGGGGATGTCGAGCTTATTGTCGGTGACGTCGAGGATGACATAGCCGTCGCCCCATTCGATCCAATCGGTGTATTCGCGCAGAAGCGCGGCGAATTCGGCGCAAGCTTGGGTGTTGTGGTGCGGGCCGCTATCAAGTCCAATGTGGACTATCTTGCGACGTCCACCGGCCCTAGCGGGACTCATGCGACAAAAAAGGCAGGGAGACTACGGTGGCCTGCGTTCCGCCCGCGTCTAACGCCGTGCCTTCGGCGCAAGCGCTCCGCCGCACATAGGCGAGGGCAATTGGGCCGAGGCTGGGGGAGTGGACCGCAGAAGTGATGCGTCCTACTTCGCGCGCGCCGTCGCGCAGCGGTTGTCCCGTTGACGGCAGTTCGGCGGCGGAGAGCCGCAGCCCGACTAAATGCTGCTTGACTTTGTCGTAGGTATCTAGGCGGGCGATGACTTCTTGGCCGATATAGCAGCCCTTATCTAGATGGATAGCGCGACCAAGCCCTGCTTCCCAGGGGTTGTACTCTTGGGTCAGTTCTCGTCCGAGCAGGGGAAGGCCCTGTTCGACGCGCAAAATCTTCCACGTCGCCGGCCCTATTGGACGGGCACCTGCGGCGGCGAGGCGCTGCCAAAGGTCCTTTACGGCGTCTGGCGGTCCGAAGGCGCGCAGCCCTGGCCCGGCCATGCGCGCTAGCCACAGGTCGTCGGCGACCTGGGGATCGAGTAATTGGTGATCCTGAAGTCTTGATAGATCCGCGTTCAATGCATGGGTGACTAGCTGAGCGGCTTGCGGGCCGACGAGTTCGAACATGGACGTCTCGTCTGTCTGGTCTGCCAAATCGAGGGCCTCGGCAAAGATAAAGCGGTCCAACCAATCGGGGATTGCAGCGCGCGAATCGGGACTCAGGATCAAGGCCGTAGCGTCTGGGCCGCGATAACAGGTGGCGAGATCGAGAATCCGCGCTCGCTGTTCGATAAAGACGGCTTCGAGGCCGTGTCCTATTTGCAGGTTGTGGAAGTCGTTGGAGGTCATGCGATGCAGGAAGTCGAGGTGATCGGCACCGCGCATGTACAAGCGAAACGAGGCTTGTGCATCGCGTAAGGCCGCGCCGGCGCGGGCGGCGTGGTATTCGTCGCAATAGTCCATAACAGGCAAGAGGCTAGGCGTGCTGCGTCACGGAAAAGCGCGAGCCTAAGTCTGGATGTTTGGCGACCTCGATTTGCACTGGAAAGGCCGCCTTGAGTTGGTCGAGATGTGTGACGATCAACACCTTTTTGAAATCCTCGCTGATTTTTTGGATGGCTTCTATGAGTTGTTCCAGCCCCTGATCGTCTTGAGTGCCGAAGCCCTCGTCGATAAAGAGGGTGTGGAGGCGGGTGCCCGAGCGCATGGCTAGCACCTTGGAGAGCGCGATGCGCAAGGCAAAGTTGGTGCGGAATGCCTCGCCCCCGGAATAGAGGTGATAGGAGCGCTCGCCGACCTCGTCGGCGATTTTGACGTCGAGGGTTTCGCGAGTGCCGCCTTTTTTGAGGTCGCGCAGCGATTCGAAGGCGACTTGGATGCGGTTGTCGGTCAGGCGCGCAAGGATGGCGTTGGCTTCTTCGGCGATTTGCGGCACGGCGTTTTCAATGATCAGCGCTTGGATCCCATCCTTGCCGAATGCCTTGTCGAGCTGTTGGTAGATCCAGGCCTGTCGCTGGGTGTCTTGGAGCTTTTCTCGTAGCTGGTTTTGCTCTTGCGCCAACTCGGCGCAGCGCGTGCATTGGGCCTCTAGGTTGCCCCGGCGCTGGAGGTATTGGTCCCTCTCAGGCCGTAGCCTTTCCAATTGGGCTTGGTTTTCGCCGAGCTGCCGATCGACGTCTTCTAACGCACCGGCCCGTTCGTGCAACCGTTCCTTTTCTTCTTTTATAGTCTGCAATTGTCCCGCTAGATTGGAGGCTTCGGCCTCGTAGCGCACCTGCGATTCGCCGGACGATACGCGGCGTTCGCGGGCGTGTTGCAGGCGCTCGAATTGCCGCGCGCTGTCGTGCAGGTCGTCCTGTTGCTGGCGCAACCGCTGGTGCTCGGCACTATCATAGCCTAGGGCTGCGAGTTGCTGCTCGACTTGGCCGAGTTGTTTCCGTTCCTCTTGGGCGTAGTGGGCCTCGGCGAGTTGGCGGTTGGCCCGCTCGAGTTGGTTATGGGCTTCGGCCTGCTCGCTTTTGAGCTGGTCGACTTGGCTTTTGGCGTCCTGCAAGCGGGCGTGCTCGGCCTCGACCGGACGCAATTCGGCGAGCTTTTGACTCAGCTCTTCGTGCTCGGTGCTGCTGTAACCCAATAGCTCAATTTCCCCAGCTAGTTTGTTCAGGCGTTCGCGTTCGCTGGGAGCGTATGATTGGTCGCTGAGTTCGCGATCGAGGGCGACTAGCTGCTCAGCTAACGACTGGGCCTCAGCGGCCGATTCCCGCAATTGCCCGAGACGAGCTTCCCCGGTGGCCAGGTCTTGGTGGACCTGCTGGAGGGGCGCGATTTCTTCGCCAAGGGCCTTGTAGTGCGCGCGCATCTTTTGCAACTGATCGTCGAGAGTGGCCAGCTCGCTGCTGAGAAAGGCGATGCGCTCTTGGCGGCGCTTTTCCCGCTGCGAGAGTTCTGCCGCGACCTGTTGGCGGTGTTCGACGTCGAGTGCGCTGCCGCACAATGGGCAATTGGCGTCGTCGGAATCGGCCAAGGCCTGAGCCTGTTGGCGCTCGTTGGCCAATTCTTCCTCTTCGGCGTGGCGCTTCTGCTGCCGCTCGGTGATCTGGGCATTGAGGTCGCGGCCCTCGTCCTCGAGGCAATCCCGTTCTTCGGCTTTGATCTGTAATTGAGTCCGCTGTGCTTGCAACTGGCGAATGCGGACTTCTAAGGTTTTTCCCTCGGAGGAGGCTCGGTCCAACTGTGCCAATTGTTTGGCGAGTACTTGGCGTTGATTCTTGCGGTCCTGCTCTGCGCGATATAGTACGTTTTCGCAGTCGCGGCGCTCGCTGAGAAGATCCTCGTAGCGAATCCGGGCCTGCTCTAGAGCTTGGGCCTGCTCGCTGAGGGTTTTGAGTTGGGCATAGCGGATGGCGATGGTCTGCTCCCGATTGAGCAAGGCTTGGTGTCCGTTGAGCTGGCGCTGTTGCTGGTCGAGAGTGGCCGCCCAGCGTTCTTGCTGCCGTTCCACTTCTTGGCGCGTCTGGACGATTTGCTCTTCTAGCTGTCGGTGGCAGGCCTCTAACTTGCCGTGCTCCTGAGCTTTTTGTTCGAGTAGGCCGATTTGAGTGCGGAGCTGATTATAGGCTGCAAAATCCTGCTCAATGGATTCGGCGGCCGCTAGAATTTCGCCGTCTTGGCGCTGCTGCTTCCGCAGGTTTTCGAGTTCGGCGGAAACCTGCTGCGCCCGCTCGGAAACGCGCTGCTGTTCCCGCTCTAGCTCAGCGACGCGCTGGCGGATCCGATCCAGTTCTAGGCGCTGGGTTTCCAACTCGGCTTGCGCTTTTTCTCGGCTGCTGATTTCGCTGCCGAGTAGAGCGAGGTAGTCATCGACGGCGCTCAGCTCGGATTCGTATTTTCCGCGCTTGGCCAATTCGGCCTCAAGTTCCCCAAGGCGGGTCTGCAGGATCTCGCTCTGGCGCTGGTGCTCTTGATAGTGGACCCGAGCCATGCCTTGGAGTTGGTCGTAGCGCCCTAGTCCGAGGATTCGCCCGAGGACTTCTTTGCGCTGTCTGGCGTTTTTCTGGGTGAACTCGTCGGCGCGTCCTTGGACTATGAAGGCCGAGTTAACGAAGGTGTCGTAGTCCATGGATAGGAGCTCGTTGATGCGCCGCTGGGTGGGGTTAATGCCCTCGCCTTCGCTGAGCGTGCGGAAGACGCCGTCGCTTTCTACTTGTAGGTCTAGGGCCGGGACGCCCCGCTTGGTGCGGCGCCAACTGCGGATGACGCGGAAGTGCTTTTCGCCGAGGGCGAAGTCGAAATCAACCCGCATCTCCTTGGCTCCGATCCGACACAGTTCTTCGTCGCTGCGGCTTTTGCGGGCTTGGCCCCACAAGGCGTAAGTAATCCCGTCGAGCAGGGCGGATTTGCCGTGGCCATTGCCGCCTGTGAGGCAGGCGACGTGGAATTGGGTAAAGTCGAGCGGCGGCACCTCCTCGCCGTAGCTGAGAAAATTGCGCAGCGAAAGGGAGAGAGGGATCATCCGTCGTCTTCGTCCCGTTGGCCCGATTCGAGCTCGCGCTCTAGGTGGAGCGCGTAGTTTTTGAGCTCGGCCCGGTGTGTTTGTAGATCTGGGCTGTTGTCAATGTAGCGGTCGAGGGCGTCGCCTAGTTCGGCCTCCTCACTGATTTCGGCACGGCGTTGGATATCTTTTGGGGCAAAGCGCGGCTGGATGGAGGCGACGTGAAAGGCCGGTTCGAGCGCCCGCCGCACCTGTTGTAAGTCCACGGGTGTGGCGTAGCCTGCGGGCAGTTCGTAGAGGACGCGGACTACGGCGTCTGCCAGATCGGCCTCGGCGCAGGCAGCGACAATGCGCTCGGTCGCGTCTTGGCCATCGAGCACCTTTAGCTCGATGGTTGCAAAGCGCCGCGCCGGAACGGGGACGAACTCAAAGGTGGTCGCGCGGCCCCTCGGCGCGGTTGCCTCCTCTGCGATGCGTACGAGGCAGAACCCCTTGTCTTCGCCTTCCTCGCCAAAGTCAATGCGCTCTAGGCTGCCCGAATAGACCACGGGCGGATGTCGGCCGGGGTTGAGGTCTTGATATTTGTGAATGTGACCCAAGGCGACGTAATCGTAGGCGGGATTGGCAAGGGTGCTGGTGAGCAACACGGGGTCTTGCCCGATGATGGCGGTGCGTTCGCCTCCAGAATAGACGGCGTCGGCAGTGGCGAGGTGGGCGACGAGTACACTAGGCAGCTTTGGATCGAGCTGACGGGCGTACTCGTCGATCTGGGCCGCACAGATCTTTTGGATCGCGACGCGGATTTCCTCTAGAGGCAAGTCGCGGTATTCGTCGCGAGTGAGTAGGGCATGACGCGTTGGCCAGGGCAGGCCTGCCACTTGCACCGGGCCATTGGCCGTCTCGATTCGCAGGAGCTCTGGACGGCGGATGACATGGGTGTCCTCTAGCTGTAGAGTGCTGAAAATGTCAACCGAAGTGGCTTTGCCAAAAGCGCCCGGCGCGTCGTGGTTGCCCACCACCAGCACGATGGGGATGTCGGCCGCTTGTAGGCGCTGGAGCTGGCGGGCAAAGACGCGCTGGTGGGTCGGGGTCGGATCGCAATTCTTGTACAGGTCACCGGCGAAGAGGACCAAATCGACCGCCTTTTCAATAGCTAGGTCGAAGACCCTTTCTAGGCTGGCAGCAAAATCTCGCACCCGCGAATGCAGGCCGGTGCTTGGGTCGAGGCCGCCGTGGTTTTCGACGCCCAGATGAAGATCGGCAAAGTGCAGGAGAGTCAATGCCATGAGAAGCGCGAGTACGTTGTTTGGGAAGGGTGACTCTTGATCTGTAGATTTATTAAAAGGAGGGTAGCTAACTTGGGCAAGTCCCTTAGCTTGCACCTAGGCACCGTTTTTAGTACATTAAACCATCTGAGTAGCGGAAGCGGTAGCGCGCTTCCGCTTTTTGTGTTGAATAGCGCATGTTGTTCTCTCCTGCTAGAGGATTTGTATGAGTGAAGTATATCTTTCGCGAGAAGGCTACGAAAAACTTCAGGGCGAGTTGAAGGGACTCAAGGAGACCGAACGCCCGGCAGTGCGTCAGGCGCTGCAGCGGGCGCGAGAGTTTGGCGACCTGTCCGAGAACGCAGAGTATTCGGCGGCCAAAGAAAGGTTGCTCTTCCTAGAGCAGCGCATCGGCAAGCTAGAAGAGACGCTTAGCCGGGCCCGCCTGCTAGAAAACGAGGCAATCCCAGAAGACAAGGTCTATATCGGTGCCACCGTAGAGATAGAAGACCTCGCGAAGGCGCGACAACTCACCTACACGCTCGTCGCTCCCGAGGAAGCGGATTTTGAAGCGGGTAAAATTTCCACGGTTTCGCCGATAGGCAAGGGATTGCTCGGGCACGAAGTAGGAGAAGAAATCGAGATCGAAGTTCCTGTTGGCAAGCTGCACTACAGGATTGTCAAGATCACGCGTTGAGCGCAAGTATTCAGTTTATTCGGCGACTCCCGGAAAGGCACGTGCCTTTCCGGGAGTTTCGCGTTTTAAGTCCGCGCCCAGTCTTCTTGACATATTAAGAAAGCTGGCATATATTTAAAATTCTATAAATTAAACGGGCATTAATCCGGCTCGAGCGGGAATAGCTCAGTTGGCTAGAGCGCGAGCCTTCCAAGCTCGGGGTCGCGGGTTCGAGTCCCGTTTCCCGCTCCAGATCGCCAAAATAATTGCAGCCGATGTAGCTCAGTCGGTAGAGCGCATCCTTGGTAAGGATGAGGTCACCAGTTCAATCCTGGTCATCGGCTCCACTTTCCTAGTGCTTCCATATAAACACGGCAAACTCTGATGCCAAGAGATCAAATAACGCTGGAGTGCGAAGTATGCAGCCAGCAAACTTACACGACGACCAAAAATAGACGAAACCAGCCAAGCCGCGTGGAGTACAAAAAGTATTGCCGTTTTTGCCGCAAGCACGCGACTCACAAGGAAACCCGCTAGGCATAGGGCAGTAGCTCAATTGGTAGAGCACCGGTCTCCAAAACCGGCGGTTGCAGGTTCAAGTCCTGTCTGCCCTGCCAGGCTTCTGCATTAGGGAACGGGATGTGGAATAAACTTACTAATTTCGTCAAAGATGTGCGGGCCGAATTTTCCAAGGTGAGCTGGCCCACTCGCGAGGATTTGATTGGTTCCACCGGAGTGGTATTAGTTTTTTCAGCGGTCTTTGCAGTTTTTATCGGCATATTCGACCTGATTATCTCCTTTGTTTGGGGAATACTTCTAGGGCAGTAATCCCCGCTAGGGCCTAGCTAACGGAAGCGGCACGCATCATGCACCGCTTCTTTTCCTTATTTACGCTCGGCAGAGGGGAGCTAACACCGGATTGAAGTCATGGCACAGCGCTGGTACGCTCTGCATACGTATTCGGGGCACGAAAATAAAGTAAAAACCTATTTGGAGTCGCTCATTGAGTCGGGGGCTGCCAACGATGCAATTGCTCAGGTCGTTGTGCCAACTGAGGAAGTGGTCGAACTCCGCGCTGGCAAGAAAACCAAGACTAGGAAGCGGTTTTTGCCTAGTTACGTGTTGGTAGAAATGGAAATGTCCAAGGATGCTTGGTATCAGGTGACCAATATTCCCGGGGTGACCAATTTCGTGGGCCCAGCGCGCAAGCCGCAACCGCTGCGGCAGGAGGAAATCGACCGCATCTTGGGGCACGTCGACCGTCGAAAAGACCAAGAAGTCGAAGAAATTCCCTTTGCCGTCGACGATCAGGTCAAGGTCAACGACGGCGCGTTCAAAGATTTTATCGGCACCGTACAGGAGGTGCTGCCGGAGAAGCGCAGGCTGAAAATTATGGTGAGCATCTTCGGGCGTGGCACATCGGTGGAATTGGACGTGTTGCAGGTCGAGCCGGTTCAAGAGACGGTAGGCTGATTTTTAGAGGATACATAAATGGCTAAAAAGGAAATAGCCCAAATCAAGTTGCAGGTTCCGGCCGGTCAAGCGAATCCGACACCACCCGTTGGGCCGGCGCTAGGTCAACACGGCGTCAATATCATGGAATTCTGCAAGACTTTCAATGCCCAGACCCAAGATCAGCAGGGATTAATCATTCCCGTAATCATTACGGTGTACGCCGATCGCACGTTTTCGTTTATCACCAAGACGCCGCCGGCTGCGGTGTTGCTTTTGCGGGCTGCTGGACAACCCAAGGGATCGGGCGTGCCCAACAGGGACCACATCGGCGTTGTATCTTCGGACCAAGTGCGCGAAATTGCCGAATTGAAAATGCCCGATTTGAACGCGTCCTCAATGGAATCCGCGATGTCGATGATCGCGGGGACGGCCCGTAGCATGGGGATTTTAATCGAGTAGTTGCTTCGCATCGCAACCCTCATAAGAGGTTTAATATATGGCCAGAGGAAAAAAATACAGAAACGCCTTGGCGTCTTTCGACCGCGACAAGGCCTATTCGTGGGAAGAGGGGATCAAGATCCTCAAGGGATTCCCAACATACAATTACGATCCGACTGTTGAACTTTGTTACAATTTAGGGATTGATGGCCGACAGGCCGACCAATCGCTGCGCGGCACGGTGATGTTGCCCCACGGCACTGGGAAGGAACTCCGGGTCTTAGTCATTACTCAGGGACCGCTAGCGCAGGAGGCTGAAGAAGCCGGAGCCGATTTCGTCGGTGGAGCTGATATGGCCGAGAAAATTCAGGGCGGTTGGCTCGATTTCGACCTAGTTATTGCCTCTCCAGATATGATGGGGCAGGTGGGTAAGCTGGGAAGAATCTTGGGCCCACGGGGCCTGATGCCCAATCCCAAGACCGGGACGGTGACACGCGAAGTGGCTCAAGCCGTCCGCGAGGCCAAGGCCGGACGCATTGAGTACCGTGCCGATAGCAAGTCCGGCAACAACGCCCAAGCCCCTATCGGCAGGCTGTCCTTTACAGATCAGGCACTGATCGAAAACGCCCAAGCTTTTACCGACGCCATTTTGCGTGCCAAGCCGGCTGCGGCGAAGGGGCAGTACATCCGCAAGTTAGTCCTCTCGTCGGCAGCAGGGCCGAGCATCAAAATAGACCGCGCCCAACTCGCTGCGTAAGGAAAGCTCCGTTATTATGGCGACAGCAGAAAAGGAAGCAAAAGTAGAAGAATTGAAGGCTATTATGGCCGAGACCAAGGGCTTCTATTTGGCCGATTTTACGGGTATTGATGTGGCCTCGGTGACTGAGTTACGCAGCAAGCTACGCGATGCTGAGGTCCAATACCAAGTGATCAAAAATCGCTTGGCCATTCGCGCGGCCGAGGAAGTGGGCATCACCGGCCTCAAAGAGTATTTCACCGGGCCTACGGCTATAGCCTACTCAAAAGAAGATCCCATTGCACCGGCCAAAATTCTGCAAGACTTCGTCACCGACGGCGGGAAAATTCAGATCAAGACCGGCTTTATAGAAGGCGAAATCCTCGCCGCCGACAGAGTCGAGGCGCTGGCTAAGCTGCCCTCTAAAGAAGAATTGATAGGCAAGGTAGTCGCCGGTGTCCAGAGTCCACTCTACGGGCTAAGCGGTGTCTTAAATGGGTTGCTTAGGGGATTGGTTGGTGCATTGTCAGCTATCGAAAAGCAACGGGTAGAAGGCGGAGAGAACGCCTGATTCCCATTCGTAACAAACTCAAATAGGATATACAGGAGGCTGTATCCCATGACCGAAGAAACCACTGCCACCACTGCCAACAGCAAGGTAGGCGAAATCATTGAGACCATCGGCGGCCTGACCGTCTTAGAGCTAGCCGAATTGGTCAAAGCCCTCGAAGACAAGTTCGGTGTGTCGGCCGCAGCGCCTGTGATGATGGCTGGCGCGATGCCCAGCGATGGCGGCGGCGAAGAGGCCGCCGAGGAAAAGGATTCCTTTGACGTTGTGCTCACTAGTGCCGGTGAGAAGAAGATCCAAGTCATCAAGGTCGTCCGCGAGATTACTAGCCTAGGCCTGAAAGAGGCCAAAGCCCTCGTCGATGAGGCCCCCAAGCCTGTCAAGGAAGGAGCGACCAAGGAAGAAGCTGAAGAAATTCAGAGCCGGTTGCAGGATGCCGGAGCCACGGTAGAACTTCAATAGGGGACTGCTGCGGATATAGTAGCTCGTTAGTTCATACCTGCTTTTCTGCAGCGTGCATTCATGGAGCTATTGTCCAATAGCTCCATGAGCATTTGCCTTAAACCACAAATTGAGGAGTTGGACTTTGGCAAAGACGAACGGCAGTATTAAACGGCGCTCTTTTGGCAAAATCAAAGAAGCCGCAGAGATGCCAAACCTGCTTTCAGTTCAGCTTGATTCCTTCGAGGACTTCCTGCAGCTTTCCGTCCTGCCTCACCAGCGCCAGCGGCGCGGTTTGCACTTAGTCTTCCAGAGTATTTTTCCCGTCACCGATGTCCACGGGATATACTCTCTCGAATACGTCAGCTATTCCATTGGCAATCCCCGTTACAGCGAAGAGGAATGCCGCGAGCGGGACATGACCTTCGCCGCCCCGTTGCGCGCGACTCTTCGCCTCGTAACCCACGACAAAGAAAACGCGGATCATCCGGTCAAGGATGTGGTCGAACAGGCCGTATTTCTGGGCGAATTACCCCTGATGACCAGTGAAGGCACGTTTATTATCAACGGGGCCGAACGCGCAGTCGTCAGCCAGTTGCACCGTTCGCCTGGGGTGTTCTTCGACGAGACCTTGCACCCCAATGGCAAGCGGCTGTTCTCGGCGCGGATCCTTCCCTACAAGGGGATGTGGCTAGAGTTCAGCATGGACATCAACGACATCATGTACGTGCATATCGACCGACGGCGTAAGCTGCCGGTGACCTCGCTTTTGAAAGCGCTCGGCTGCTCTAAGGATGGCGAAATTCTCAGTCTGTTCCGCAAAGAGGTCGAGGAGGCTGTAGACGAAGAATTGATCGGTCGCTACAACGGTAGCGAGGACATCGTCGACAAAGATAGCGGTGAAATTTTATTAGATACCTACGAGAAGATAAGCGGCGAGAATCTAACGGCGCTACAGGAGGCCAAAGTAAAGAAGTTAAAAGTTTTGGCTGCCCCGTCGGACAAGGATCCCGGGGTCATAGAGAATACGCTTGAGAAGGATCCAAGCGAAGATGAGGAAGATGCTCTCACGCGTATCTACAACCTTCTGCGTCCCGGCGACCCGCCCAATATCGCGACCGTGCGCGAATTGCTAGATCGGCTTTTCTTCAACGCCAAGCGCTACAACCTAGGCGATGTGGGCCGCTATCGCATCAACCGCCGTTTGGACGTGGGCATTCCCTTCGAGAGCACGGTGCTGCATATAGAGGATTTCATGGCGATAATCCGCTACCTGTTGGATTTGCGGGTAGGGCAGGGCAATACCGACGATATCGATCATTTAGGCAATCGCCGCGTGCGTTTGGTCGGGGAGTTGCTGGCCCAGCAATTCAGCATCGGTCTGACGCGCATGGCGCGGACCATTCGCGAGCGTATGAACCTGCGCGACGAGGATCAGATCACGCCGCACGACTTGGTCAATGCGCGAACGGTTTCGACCGTAATCCAGGCGTTCTTCGGTTCGAGCCAGCTCTCGCAGTTTATACAGCAGACCAATCCGCTCGACGAGTTGACCCACAAGCGCCGCCTCAGTGCCCTCGGCCCAGGGGGGTTGAGTCGCGACCGCGCTGGTTTTGAAGTGCGGGACGTGCATTATACGCACTACGGCCGAATATGTCCTATCGAGACGCCGGAAGGCCCCAACATCGGCCTGATCTCCTCGCTGAGCACGTATGCACGGGTTAATTCCTTCGGCTTTCTGGAGACGCCGTACCGCAAGGTAATAAACGGCAAGGTGACCAATGAGATCGAATTTCTGACGGCGGCCGAAGAAGACAGATACATTATCGCCCAGGCCAATGCGCCTATCGACGACGAGGGCAAGTTCCTCAACCCCTTGGTCAAAGCCCGCAAGCGGGATGATTATCCTATGGTAACCCCGGACGAGCTCGACTACATGGACGTGTCGCCCAATCAACTCGTCAGTGGGGCAGCGGCTCTAATACCCTTCCTCGAACACGACGACGCCAACCGAGCACTCATGGGATCCAACATGCAACGCCAGGCAGTGCCGTTGCTCTTTACCGAAGCACCTTATGTTGGTACTGGAATGGAGAGCAAGGTCGCGCTCGATTCGGGTGCGGTCGTCGTGGCCCGCAACCCCGGCACGGTTGTCAGCGTCGATGCGGAGCGCATTATCGTGCGCCGCGACAAGAAGCGCAGTACGCGGTTGACCCCATTGGATACCGCAGACGTCGACGAGTACAAGTTGACCAAGTTCGCCCGCTCTAACCAAGACTGCTGTATCAACCAGCGCCCCTTGGCCCAAGTTGGAGACAAGATACGGACAGGTCAGCCCTTAGCGGATGGTGCTGCTACTGACCGAGGAGAGTTAGCGCTAGGCGTGAACATCCTAGTTGCCTTCATGCCTTGGAACGGCTACAACTTTGAAGATGCCATCGTCGTCAGCGAGCGCCTCCTCAAAAAGGACATCTTCACTTCCGTACACATTGAGGAATTTGAGCTTCAAGTGCGCGACACCAAACGCGGCCAAGAGGAGATTACCCGCGAAATTCCCAATGTCAGCGAAGGAGCGGTGCGCAACCTCGACGACGAGGGCATTATCCGCGTTGGGGCAGAGGTAGGCCCCGGCGATATCCTAGTCGGCAAAGTGACGCCCAAGGGAGAGAGCGAACTGTCACCCGAAGAGCGTCTTTTGCGGGCAATTTTCGGCGAGAAGGCCGGGGATGTCCGCGATGCGTCGCTAAAGGCGCCCCCCGGCATGGAGGGCGTGGTCATTGACCGCAAGGTTTTCTCGCGCCGTGAGCGGGGCAATTCGCCGCGGCGTCGGGAGGGCATCGCCGCATGCGAGAGAGAGGCTGCCGAGCGCAAAGAGCGTCTGATAGGAGAGCGCAACGCCATGTTGCTGGAGGTAGTGGGCACCGTCAAGTTGAACACCTTGTACCACCACGACGGGGAGCTAGCGATCCGCAAAGGAACCCAATTGAGCGAGCGGCTGCTCGATCGGGTGGATTTCTCCACGGTGCAGCCCGAAGGAGACTGGACCACAGATCCCAAGGTCAGCGCAGAGGTCGCCGAACTTTTGCGCTATGCCGAAGAGCAGCTAAAGCTGATTGACGAGCAAACAGAACGCCAGATAGAGCGCATCACGCGCGGCGATGAATTGCCGCCGGGCATCGCGCAGCTAGTCAAGGTCTATGTGGCCAAAAAACGCAAGCTCTCGGTCGGCGACAAGATGGCCGGTCGCCACGGCAACAAGGGCGTAGTCGCTTACATCGCGCCGGAGGAGGATATGCCCTTCCTCGAGGACGGTACGCCCGTAGATATCGCCCTCAATCCCTTGGGTGTGCCTTCGCGCATGAACTTGGGCCAGATTTTTGAAACCCATCTGGGCATGGCCGCCCACGCTTTAAACATGTATGTGGCGACCCCGGTTTTCGACGGAGCATCCCTCGATGAGGTCCGGGAGATGCTCGACGAGGTCGGGATGCCTAACGACGGTAAACAAGTGCTCTACGATGGGCGAACCGGCAACAAGCTAGACAAGCGGGTAACCGTGGGCTACATATATATGTTAAAGCTCTCGCACTTGGTCGCCGATAAAATTCACGCTCGCTCCATCGGACCGTACTCGCTGGTCACTCAGCAGCCCTTGGGTGGCAAGGCGCAGTTCGGTGGCCAACGCTTCGGTGAGATGGAAGTGTGGGCGCTGGAGGCCTACGGTTCGGCCTACACACTGCAAGAGATGCTGACTGTCAAATCCGACGATGTCGCCGGGCGTTCTAAGATATACGAGGCCATCGTGAAAGGAGAGAACCCGCCGGAACCAGGCATTCCAGAATCGTTTAATGTGCTGGTTAAGGAACTACAGAGTTTGTGTCTGGATGTGATCCTTGAAGACAGTAGGGTCGTCGAGACGTATTGAATCACAGAGCATTCGCATAAAGCGCAAAGGGGGTGCCAGTGTTACAGACTGCCAATGCATCGCGCAAACCAACTGATTTCGATTCCATCCGCATTCAACTCGCTTCTCCCGAGACTATTCGCGCTTGGTCGCAAGGGGAGGTCACCAAGCCCGAGACGATCAACTATCGCTCCTTCAAACCAGAGCGCGATGGGTTGTTCTGCGAGCGCATTTTCGGTCCGGTCAAGGACTGGAACTGCCACTGCGGCAAGTACAAGGGCATCCGCTATCGAGGTGTAGTATGCGACCGTTGCGGCGTTGAGGTCACGCAAGTCAAGGTTCGCCGAGAGCGTCTTGGTCACATCGAATTGGCCGTACAGGTCTCCCACATCTGGTATTTCAAGTCGCTACCTTCGCGCATCGGTGCTCTGCTCGACATCTCGATGCGCAACCTCGAGCGCATCCTCTACTACGAATCCTATGTTGTCATTGATCCGCGGGGCGCACCTGTGGAGAAGTTGCAGCTTTTGACTGAGGAGGAGCTCTTTGAGGTGGAGGAAGCGGGTGGCGATCCCGATGTCGATATGGGAGCACCAGCGGTTAAGCGGCTCTTAGAGCAGATTGATATCGAAGAGCTTTCGGCCGAGTTGCGGACCTTGGTCAGGATGGAGAGTTCGATCCAGCGCAAGCAGGAAGCGCTTAAGCGGCTCAAGGTCGTCGAGGCCTTTCGCCAATCCGAAAATCGGCCTGAGTGGATGATTCTCGACAACATTCCGGTCATTCCACCGGATCTACGTCCCTTGGTCCCTCTAGAGGGCGGTCGCTTCGCCACTTCCGACCTCAACGACCTCTACCGTCGAGTAATCAATCGCAACAATCGCTTGAAGAAGCTGATTCACATCAAGGCTCCCGAGGTCATCCTGCGCAACGAAAAGAGAATGCTCCAAGAAGCCGTTGACGCTCTCTTCGACAACGGGCGTCGCTCGCGGGCCGTGCGCGGCGACGGCAATCGCTCGCTCAAGTCGCTCAGCGATCTGCTCAAGGGCAAACAGGGTCGTTTCCGCCAGAACTTGTTGGGCAAGCGCGTCGACTATTCGGGTCGTTCAGTCATCGTCGTCGGTCCAGAACTCAAACTGTACCAATGCGGCCTACCCAAGGGCATGGCTCTAGAGCTATTTAAGCCCTTTGTGATTAAAAAATTAGAAGAAAAAGGGCTGGTACAGACCGTCAAGAGCGCCAAGAAATTGGTCGAACGCGAGCGTCCGGAGGTCTGGGACATTCTCGAGGAGATCATTCGCGACCACTGCGTATTGCTCAATCGGGCACCGACTTTGCACAAGTTGGGCATTCAGGCTTTTCAGCCCATTCTAGTCGAGGGGAAAGCCATTCGCCTGCACCCGCTGGTCTGTGCCGCCTTTAATGCCGACTTCGACGGCGACCAGATGGCCGTGCATGTCCCGCTCTCGTTCGAGTCCCAGATCGAAGCGCGGCTCTTAATGCTCTCTACCAACAATATTCTCAAGCCAGCCGATGGCGAGCCGGTCATTATGGACAATCCTCAGGACATCGTGCTCGGCAGTTATTACCTAACCAAGGTTCGTTTTAGCGAAGCCGGTGAAGTCGAGCGTAGCTTTACTAATAAGACTGAGGCGGTTGCGGCCTTTGAAGCGGACCGTATCAGCCTGCACCAGCCGGTTATGGTGCGCATCAATGGCGAGATGGTGAATACGACCGTCGGTCGCTTGCTTTTCAACGAGGTACTCCCGGAGGAGATCGGCTTTATCAACCGCACGGTCGATAAGGGCGATATCAAGAGAATTACCTCCAAAGTGCATCGCCTGCTGGGCAACAGGCGTACGGCCGAGTTCGTCGATCAGCTCAAAAATATGGGCTACCACTATGCGACACTGGCCGGCGTGTCCATCGCCGTTGACGATGTAGTCGTACCTGATGCTAAAACCAAGCTCATTGACGGCGCGCTCAAGGAAGTGGAAAAAGTCCGAGATCAGTACGCCAATGGCATCATTACCGACGGCGAGCGCTATAACAAGATTATCGACATCTGGACCCATGCCACATCCGAGGTCTCGCGCGCGGTGCAGCGCACGCTTGAGGAAGCCGAAGAGGGCTTTAACTCGGTTTACGTTATGAAGGATTCCGGCGCGCGCGGTAGCGAGGATCAGATCAAACAGCTAGGCGGCATGCGCGGCCTGATGAACAAGCCACAGAAAAAACTGACCGGTGCCGTCGGCGAAATTATCGAAACGCCGATTATCGCCTCTTTCAAAGAGGGGCTGTCGGTGCTCGAGTACTTCATCTCGACCCACGGGGCGCGCAAGGGGCTGGCCGATACGGCTCTGAAGACGGCGGAAGCCGGGTATCTGACTCGTCGGATGGTCGATGTGGCCCAAGATGTAGTGATTAGCGAAGAGGACTGCATGACCAGCCAAGGGCTGAAGACCGGTGCTCTCAAGGACGGCGAGGAGGTAATCGAGCCGCTAGCCGACCGCATCGTCGGTCGCGTGTTGCAAGAAGACGCACTCGACGCCGATGGCAATGTGGTAGCCCAAGCGGGCGTCCTGTTGGAAGAAGAAGACGCCAATTGCATTGCCCAAGCTGGCATTGAAGAAGTGAACATCCGCTCGGTGCTGACATGTGAGTCCGAGCGCGGCGTGTGCATCAAGTGCTATGGGCGCAACATGGCTACTGGCCGTGAGGTCAATGTGGGCGAGGCAGTTGGGGTTGTGGCTGCGCAGAGCATTGGCGAGCCAGGTACTCAGCTAACGCTGCGAACTTTTCACATTGGCGGTACGGCTAGCCGCATTGCTGAACAGTCGCAGATCACGGCTCGCCGAGCCGGTCGCGTCCAATTTTCCAACGTCGATACAGTGCAAAACCCGACAGCCGGTGTTACGGTTATCGGACGCAACGGTGAAATCGGGTTGCTCGACGAACAAAATCGAGTGCGGGTGCGGCAAATCGCCCCTTATGGCGCGGTGCTCAAGGTCGCAAACGGCGAGCAAGTTGAGATGGATCAGGTGCTATACGAATGGGATCCATACAACAATGTGATCCTCACCGACCGTCCGGGCACGATCAGGTTCAATGATATCATTTCTGGAGTAACTATGCGCGAGGAATTCGACGAAAGCACGGGTATGAGCGTCCGTGGCATCGTCGAACAGCGCGATCGCTCGCTGAGTCCGCAGATTGAGATTGAGAGCGAGGAATACGGCTCCCGTTCCTATATCATTCCGGTCGGTGCTCGGCTTCTGGTCGAAGACGGCGATAAAGTCGAACCGGGGCAGGTGTTGGTCAAGATCCCGCGCGAACGCTCCAAGACGCGCGACATCACCGGCGGCTTGCCGCGCGTTGCCGAACTCTTCGAGGCTCGCCGCCCCAAGGAACCTGCGGTGATATCGGAAATCGACGGCACTGTGAGCTTTGGCGGCCTAGTTCGCGGCAACCGCGAACTGTTCGTTACTCCGCTGAATCCCGAGGACGAGACAAAGAAATACTTGGTGCCCTACGGCAAGCACTTGCGCGTACAGGAAGGCGATCGGGTTGAAGCTGGAGAGCGCCTCTCCGAGGGTTCGGTCAACCCGCACGATATTTTGCGGGTTCAGGGCGTGAATAAGGTGCAGGAGTACTTGGTCAACGAGATTCAGGATGTCTATCGCCTACAGGCTGTGGAGATCAACGACAAGCACATTGAGGTGATCGTTAAACAGATGCTGCAGAAGGTGCGCATCATCGACCCAGGCGACACGAATTTTCTCGAAGGCGAGGAAGTGGATAAGATCCGCTTCAACAGAGAGAATGACAAAGTCCTCTACGAGGGAGGTGATCCAGCCACCTGCCAGCCGATCCTGTTAGGCATTACCCGTGCCTCGTTGCGCACGGATAGCTTTATCTCTGCCGCCTCTTTCCAAGAGACGACGCGCGTGTTGACCGAGGCGGCTGTGCAAGGCAAGATAGATCATCTGCGTGGTCTCAAAGAAAACGTCATCATCGGCCGCTTGATCCCAGCCGGCACGGGCACTACGTCCTACCAAGAGACCACCTATGAAAGCTTGGAGCCCGAAGGCAATGGCAAAGCCGAGTTGACTGAAGTGGCGGCTGCGGAAACGGGTGTTTTGGGCGAGTAGTTGACAGTTATATAATGTGTATGTAGATTATGAGCTTGCTATTTATTACGGAATGACGAGGAGAAATAGCGTTTGCCAACGGTTAGCCAGCTGGTTCGCAAAAGCCGGCAAAAGTCACTAAAAAAGACGGACTCCCCAGCGCTGAGAGGTTGTCCCCAGCGCCGTGGTGTTTGTACACGAGTCTATACCCAGACGCCAAAGAAGCCCAATTCGGCTCTGCGCAAGATGGCTCGCGTGCGTTTGACTACAGGGATTGAAGTCACGGCTTACGTACCAGGCGAGGGCCACACGCTGCAGGAACACTCCATCGTCTTGGTGCGAGGGGGCCGGATCAAGGACTGTCCTGGCGTGCGCTACCACATCGTGCGCGGCGTTCTCGATGCGACGGGCGTGGCCGACCGCCGCCAGGGTCGCTCCAAGTATGGCACCCGAAGGCCAACTTAAGGGTATAAGCAATGTCGCGGCGTAAAAAAGCAATTAAACGCAAACTGCTGCCAGATCCGAAATTCCACAACGTCTTGGCGGCGAGGTTTGTAAATTCGCTGATGAAGCAAGGCAAGAAGAGCGTGGCGGAGCGCATATTTTACGACTCGATCGACTTGGTCGTCGAGCGCAGTGGCCAAGACGGGATTGATCTCTTCCAGAAGGCGCTAGAAAACGCCAAGCCTATCGTCATGGTCAAATCGCGTCGAGTCGGTGGCCAGACCTATCAGGTGCCGGTCGAAATGCGGCCAGACGAGCGCACGGCGCGTTCGATTCGCTGGTTGATTCGCTTCGCTCGCGAGCGCTCTGAGCGCACCATGGCTGAGCGGTTGGCCAACGAGTTTATTGCTGCGTCAAGGGGGGAAGGTGGAGCTGTGCGCATGAAGGAAGAGGTCCACCGCATGGCCGAGGCGAACAAGGCTTTCGCTCATTATAGATTTTAGGGAGTTTTCAGGCGAAATGGCACGACAGTTTACACAACAAGACACGCGAAATATCGGGATTGCGGCTCACATCGACGCTGGCAAGACCACTACGACTGAGCGGATCCTCTACTACACGGGCCGAGTTCACCGCATGGGAGAAGTCCACGACGGTACGGCAACGATGGACTGGATGGAGCAAGAGCGCGAGCGCGGCATTACCATCACCTCTGCGGCTACCGCTTGCCAGTGGAAGGACCACCGCATCAACATTATCGACACGCCCGGCCACGTGGATTTTACCGCCGAGGTCGAGCGTTCGCTGCGCGTTCTTGACGGTGCCATAGGTGTCTTCTGTGCAGTCGGTGGGGTGGAACCGCAGTCCGAGACCGTTTGGCGCCAAGCCGACAAATACGGGGTTCCACGCATTGCTTTTGTCAACAAGATGGATCGCAATGGGGCTGATTTTTTTCAAGTCCTTAGCATGCTTCAAGAGCGGTTGAACAGCAATTTCGTGCCCGTCCAGTTGCCTATCGGTGTCGGTGAGACGTTCAACGGCTTGATAGACTTAGTAGAGATGAAGGCCATTACCTACGAAGAGGCCAGCCAAGGCGTCAAGTTTTTCGAGGACGAGATCCCCGCAGATTTGCTAGAGAATGCCTTGCAATACCGCGAAAAGCTGCTTGAGTCGGTGGCTGAATTCGACGATGGGCTACTCGAAAAATTCCTCGAAGGAGAAGAAATTCACCCCGACGAAATCCGCGCTGCGCTGCGCCAAGCCACCATCGCGCTAAAGGCCGTGCCCGTAACGTGCGGCAGTGCGTACAAATACAAAGGCGTCCAGCGCTTGCTCGACGCGGTGCTGCACTACTTGCCGTCCCCAGCCGACATCGGCGAAGTCAAGGGCATGCTGCCCCATTCCAGCGCGGAGGCGGTGCGTCCCGCCCTCGACGATGCGCCTTTTGCCGGGTTGGCCTTTAAAGTTATGACGGACCCCTTTGTCGGGCGCCTCACCTTTGTGCGTGTCTATTCGGGTGTGTTGAGTTCGGGCACTTACCTCTACAATGTGACTACTGAGCGTCGCGAGCGGACCGCGCGCTTGCTGGAGATGCATGCCAACGATCGCACCGAGTTGCCTCATGCCTATGCCGGCGATATAGTCGCTGTGGTCGGCCTCAAAAACACAACTACGGGTGACACGCTGTGCGACGAGCAGCACCCTATCGTCTTGGAAAAGATCGAATTTGCCGAGCCGGTAGTCCATGTGGCCATTGAGCCAAAGACGCGCGTGGATCAAGAGCAGCTATATATTGCCTTGTCCAAGCTCAGTGAGGAAGATCCGACCTTCCAGATCAAGCTTGATGATGAGACAGGCCAGACGATCATGTCGGGGATGGGCGAACTGCACCTAGAGATACTCATCGACCGCCTCTTCCGCGAGTTCAAGGTCGAAGCCAATGTCGGCAAGCCCCAGGTGGCCTACAAAGAAGGCCTGAGCAAGGCCGTCGAGAGCACCGGCCGGTTCGTGCGGCAGACCGGCGGTCGTGGTCAGTACGGGCACGTCGAGTTGGAGATCGAGCCGGGCGAGCCGGGTAGTGGATTGGTCTTTGAATCGAAAATCATCGGTGGCAACATTCCCAAGGAATATATCAATCCAGTGCGCGAAGGCATCATTGAAGCGATGACCACCGGACCTGTTGCTGGTTACCCGATCGAAGATGTTAAGGTCGTGCTAATAGATGGATCGCACCACGAGGTCGACTCCTCAGAAGTAGCCTTTAAGGTCGCCGGATCCATGGCATTCAAAGACGGTGCCCTGAAGGCCGCTCCCTATCTCATGGAGCCGATTATGGAGTTGGAGGTCGTCGTCCCCGGTCAATATTTGGGCGACGTAGTGGGCGATCTCAATTCGCATCGCGGCGAGATACAAGGCATCAATCCCCGTTCCGATGCGCAAGTCGTCCAGGCCTTCGTGCCGCTGAGCGAGACTTTTGGCTACGCCACTCGCCTGCGTTCGCTAACCCAAGGACGGGCGCTTTTTACCATGCAGTTTTCCAAATACGAAGCCGTCCCAGGTCACATTACCGAAGAAATAGTCGACAGCACTAGAGGTTAAAGCTGTAACCGCCTGCCCAGAAATACTAAGGAGAGGATTAAGGAAATGGCTAAGGAACAATTTCAGCGCAACAAACCGCACGTCAATATCGGTACCATTGGCCATGTCGATCACGGCAAGACCACTTTGACGGCGGCTATCACCTTGCACTTGGCCAACAAGGGCTTGGCCCAAGCTAGGAGCGTCGATGATATCGACAATGCTCCGGAAGAAAAGGCACGCGGGGTAACGATCAATGTCTCCCATCAGGAGTACGAGACTGATAAGCGTCACTATGCGCACGTTGATTGCCCCGGCCATGCCGACTACATCAAAAACATGATTACCGGTGCCGCCCAGATGGACGGTGCGGTCTTAGTCGTCAGCGCCGCCGACGGGCCGATGATCCAGACCCGCGAGCACATTCTATTGGCCCGCCAAGTCAACGTACCCAGCATTGTCGTTTATCTCAACAAGGTTGATCAAGTAGATGACGAAGAGCTTTTGGATTTGGTCGAGCTAGAGACGCGCGAGTTGCTCTCCGAGTATGGCTTTGATGGCGACGATACCCCGATGATCCGCGGTTCGGCCCTCGAAGCGCTGGAAGGGGCGGACACGCCGACCGGCACTCAGTCGATTGACGAATTGATGAGCGCCGTTGACGAGTTCATTCCCGATCCGGTACGCGATGTCGATCAGCCCTTCTTGATGCCGGTCGAAGACGTGTTTACGATCCAAGGACGCGGCACGGTTGGCACGGGCCGCGTCGAGCGCGGTCGGGTCAAGGTCGGCGAAGAGGTGGACATCGTCGGCATCAAGGAGACGCGCAAGACCACGGTCACCGGCGTTGAGATGTTCCGCAAGTTGCTCGACGAGGGCGAGGCCGGAGACAACGTAGGTCTGTTGCTGCGCGGCGTCGAGAAAGCCGAGCTAATGCGAGGGATGGTCATCTGCAAGCCCGCTTCTGTTCAGCCGCACACCAAGTTTAAGGCCGAGGTCTTGGTGTTGACTCCCAAGGAGGGCGGCCGCGAAAAGCCCTTTTTCTCTGGTTATCGGCCCCAGTTCTTCTTTCGCACCACCGACGTCACCGGGACCATTGCTTTGCCCGAGGGCACCGAGATGGTCATGCCCGGCGATAACGTCAATATGGAAGTAGAGCTAATCCAGCCTATCGCCATTGAGCCGCAGCTGCGCTTCGCCATTCGAGAGGGTGGTCGGACCATCGGCTCTGGCGTTGTCACCGAGGTTTCCGGCTAGGGACAGCCGCGTTAGGGAGATGCGAGCCAGTGGCAGTTGACAGAATACGCATTCGCCTCAAAGCCTACGACCACATGGCGTTGGACAAGTCTGTGGACGAGATCGTCCAGACGGTCAAGCGGAGCGGGGCTCGCATTGCTGGACCAGTGCCGCTGCCGACGGCTCGCACCATATACACGGTGCTGCGATCCCCACATGTGGACAAGAAATCGCGCGAGCAGTTCGAAACGCGCATCCACAAGCGGCTCATCGACATTTACGATTCGACGCCGCAAACCGTGGATGCGCTGATGAAGCTCGATCTGCCTGCGGGTATCGGCATCGACATAAAGGTTTAATTCGACCATGGGTGCGCAGGTAGAAGAGCTAAACAGCGAAGGGCAGGCAAACGGCTCAGTGGAACTGCCCGAGGATTTGTTCGGCATTGCGGTTTCGGAATACGCCCTCTACCGAGCGGTTGTCGCCCACCAAGCGAATCAGCGGCAGGGGACGGCCTCGGCCAAGACCCGGTCCGAAATAGCCCGCACGAGTAAGAAGCACCATCGCCAGAAAGGCACGGGTTGGGCACGTCGGGGTTCGCTGCGTTCGCCGTTGGTACGCGGTGGCGGTGTGGCCTTTGGTCCCCGTCCCCGTTCTTATTCTTCCAAGCTGCCCAAGTCCCTCAAGCGTCTGGCATTCCGTTCGGCTCTCACGCTCAAAGGCGCGGAGGGGCAGGTCAAGGTCGTTACCGACTTCGACTTTCCTGCTCCCAGCACCCGTTCCTTTCAGCAGGTTATTGAAGCGTGCGGTCTCAAAAGCCAGAAGGTCCTGTTCGTCACTGCGGAAAGCTCCTCAGTGTTGATCAAATCGAGCCGCAATCTGCCCAAGGTGAAAATTGCCCATCTCGGTTCGCTAGCTACCTATGACTTGCTAGCAGCGGATGTGATCTTGTTTACTCGCCAAGCCTTTGACCGGCTTGTAGAAACCCATGGCCAGAAGGGCTGAGAAGATGAACCCGCGAGCGATTATTCAGGAGCCGGTAATCACCGAAAAAGCCTCAGTGCTGCGCGAGGGCAACAAATACGCTTTTCGCGTCCATCCCAAGGCTAACAAACTCCAGATCCGCCAGGCAGTAGAATCCATTTTTTCGGTCAAGGTCGAGTCCGTCCGCACCATCAAAGTCCCCAGCAAGCCCAAGCGGCAAGGGATGTACCTAGGGCGGCGTGCTGGTTGGAAAAAGGCCTATGTGACGCTCCAGGCTGGCGACTCCATTGATTTTGTAGAAAATACCTAGCTAAACTGGACCTGAAATGGCAGTCAAGAAATTTCGTCCCACAACCCCGACGCTGCGCTACAAGACAGTCAACTCCTTTGAGGAGCTAACGCGCAGTAAGCCCGAGAAGTCTTTGCTCGCAGCTGCCGTTGGCAAATCGGGCGGGCGCAACAATCAGGGCCGCATGACCATGCGTCGGCGCGGTGGGGGGCACAAGAGGCGCTACCGCGTCATCGACTTTAAGCGCACCAAGCTCGGTGTGCCGGGTCGGGTTACCGCGATCGAATACGATCCCAACCGCTCGGCATTTATTGCTCTTGTCGTCTATGCCGATGGAGACAAGCGCTACATTCTCGCGCCTTTGGGGTTGAAGATCGGAGCCCACGTCATCGCCGGTCCCAATGCCCCCATCCAAGTCGGGAATGCCTTGCCGTTAGCCAATATTCCCTTGGGGGCGACGATTCACAACGTCGAGCTCAATCCCGGTCGCGGTGGGCAGTTAGCGCGCAGCGCGGGCGCTGAAGTGCAGCTTCTTGGCCGCGACGGCGGGCGGGCGCAGTTGCGGCTGCCTTCCGGGGAGAATCGCGAAGTGCTGGTCCAGTGCATGGCGACCTTGGGGCAAGTGGGAAATATAGAACACGCCAATATCGTCATTGGCAAGGCCGGTCGCTCTCGTTGGTTAGGGCGAAGACCCAAGGTGCGGGGCGTAGTTATGAATCCGGTGGATCACCCGCATGGGGGCGGCGAAGGCCGATCTTCAGGCGGACGGCACCCAGTCACCCCTTGGGGCAAGCCCACCAAAGGGTACAAGACGCGCAGGCGCAAAAACCGAAGCAATCAGTGGATCATACGCCGGCGCAACGTGAAGTAGCGAGGGATTATGGCAAGGTCGATCAAAAAAGGCCCTTTTATCGACGGGCATTTAGCAAAAAAGGTCGAGCACCTCAATCGCACGGGCGATAAGCAGGTCGTACGGACTTGGTCGCGGCGTTCAACCATTACACCCGACTTCGTCGGCCATACGCTAGCCGTTTACAACGGCAATAAGTTCATTCCGGTGTACATCTCAGAGAACATGGTCGGGCACAAGCTCGGCGAGTTTGCTCCGACCCGCACTTTTCGCGGTCACGGAGGCCGGTTGACCGAACGCGGCACGAGGATTCAATAGCATGGAAGCCCAAGCTGTCCTCAAACAGATTGGCGTCCCGACCACTAAGGTGCGCCAACTCATCGATCTGATTCGCGGCAAGCCAGTCGCCGAGGCCCTTACCATTCTTCGGTTTTCTCCTCGCCCAGTGGCCAAGCTGGTCGAAAAGACTCTGCGTTCGGCTATATCCAATGGAGTAAATCAAGACGAAGAAAATCCGGTTGACGCCGATGATCTCTACGTAACTCGCGTCTTCGCCGACGAAGGACGCGATCTCAAGCGCATTCGTCCGCGGGCTCGCGGCTCGGCTGATCGCATTCGCAAGCGCCACTGCAATCTTACGGTCGTCGTCAGCGACGAGGTCAACTAAGGGGGACACCTTGGGCCAGAAAACACATCCATACGGCTTCCGTCTCGGGGTCATCAAGCCTTGGCGTTCAAATTGGTTCGCCGAAAAGGATTTTTCCGAGTTGCTCAAGGAAGACCTCATGCTGCGGCGCTACGTGCGCCAGCGCCTACAGCGAGCTGGCGTGTCCCAGATCAACATTGAGCGCCAGCCCAAGCGGGTTACCGTTGAAGTGCATACTGCCCGTCCTGGTATTGCCATTGGTCGCCGGGGGGCCGAAGTCGATAAGATTCGCGACGAGCTCAAGGCACTGACCAGCAAGGATGTCTCGCTCAATATCCAAGAGATCAAAAAGCCCGAACTGGATGCTCAGTTAGTAGCCGACAATCTCGCCCGCCAGCTAGAGCAGCGCGTTTCTTTCCGCCGGGCCATGAAGAAATCCGTCGCCTCGTCGATGCGCATGGGGGCCGAGGGTATCCGCATCGTCTGTTCCGGGCGCATCGGTGGTTCGGAGATGGGGCGGCGTGAGCGGTCTGAGCCAGCCGGTCGGGTTCCCTTGCACACGCTGCGCGCCGATATCGACTATGCCATGGCGACAGCGTACACCGTATCGGGGACTGTGGGCGTAAAAGTTTGGATTTGCCACGGCGAAGTCGTGGCTGAAGAAGAAGGGGCCGCGCGGGCGGTCTAATTACAGCGAGGCACTCTCATGTTGATGCCCAAGAAGTCCAAGTGGAGGAAGCAGGCGCGAGGCCGCATGCGCGGCCAGACCAAAGGCGGGGACATGGTCTCCTTCGGCGAATATGGCCTCAAAGCCCTCGAGCCTTGTTGGGTTACCAGCCGTCAGATCGAAGCTATGCGCGTGACAATTAGTCGGGCGATGAGCCGCACAGGTAAGATGTGGATCCGCATTTTTCCCGACAAACCAATCACCAAGAAACCGGCCGAAACTCGCATGGGCAAAGGCAAGGGGCCGCCCGAGGGATGGGTTGCGGTGGTCAAACCCGGGCGGGTGATGGTCGAGCTTTCCGGGGTGCCCGAAGACATGGCCCGCGAGGCATTCCGCCGCGCTGGTCACAAACTGCCCATCAAGACCAAAGTCGTCAAACGAGTTTGAAGTTATGAAGGTCAGCGAATTGCGCGAGATGAGTTCAGAGGAAGTGCAAAACAGGTTGGAAGAACTGCACGAGGAATTCTTCAACCTGCGTTTTCAGCACGTAGCCGGCCAGTTGACCAGTCCCATTCGCTTGCGGCAGGTGCGGCGCGATATTGCCAAAGCGCACACGGTGCTCAAAGAGCACTCCCTTGGGATTCGTCCCCTAGCCGGTGGGAAGTAGGGAGGGAAATGGCTAAACAAAAGACAGGCCGGCGTCAGGCCGAAGGCCGAGTGCTCAAGGCCAGCAATATCAAGACGCGTATCGTGGCGGTTGAACAGCGTATTCCGCATGCCCTGTACGGCCGGATCATCCGCCGCACCGCCAAGTTCGTCGCCCACGACGAGCGGGAAGAGTCGCAGGTTGGCGATTTGGTGCGCATTGAGGAGTGCCGGCCTATGAGCAAGACTAAGCGTTGGCGGCTCGTTGACGTATTAGAGCGGCAGTAAATAAAATTTAGGCTTGTTAGGAACGAAATGATTCGGGAATACAGCGTAGTCAAAATGGCGGATAATGCCGGGGCCCGCACGGGCCGTTGCATTCGCGTCCTCGGCGGCTCCCGCAAGCGCTATGCCAGCATTGGCGATATGATTGTAGTTGCTGTCCACGGCGTAGCACCGAATGGGGCCTTAGAGGAGGGGCAAGTCGTCAAGGCCGTAGTCGTGCGGACCAAGAAGGAATACCGCCGTCCCGATGGCTCTTATATCCGCTTTGACGACAATGCCGCCGTATTGGTCAACGACGACAAAGAGCCAACAGGTACTCGCATCTTCGGGCCTGTAGCCCGCGAGCTGCGCGAAAAGCAATACATGCGCATTGTCTCGCTGGCACCCGAGGTAGTCTGAGGAAGAGCCCAATGGACATTCGCAAAGACGATACAGTACAGGTTATAAGCGGCAACGATAAAGGCCGGCGCTCGACCGTACTCAGCGTGTTTAAAGATCGGGGGCGAATCATCGTCGAAGGCGTGAATATGCGCAAGCATCACACCCGTCCCACATCGCGCGATCCCCAAGGTGGTATCGTCGAACGCGAGGCTCCGATCCACGTTTCCAATGTCATGATCGTTTGCCCCAAGACCGACCAACCGACGCGCATTAGTCACAGGAAGTTGGACAACGGTAAATACGTGCGCGTCTCTGTCCGCAGCGGCGAAATGATCGACCCGGAATAAGCCATGTACGAAGCCAGACTAAAAAAACAGTACAGAGAAGAGGCGCTGCCTCAACTCAAGACCCGATTCGCCTTTAAAAACGACATGCAGGTGCCGCGCTTGCAGAAGGTAGTCGTCAACATGGGCGTTGGCGATGCGGTACAGGAGCCCAAGGTGCTCGAAGGAGCTGTATCCGAATTGACGGCGATTACCGGTCAAAAGCCCGCCATCCGCCACGCCAAGAAGGCGATCTCAAACTTCAAGTTGCGCGTCGGCATTCCCATCGGCTGCATGGTCACCTTGCGGGGTACCCGCATGTACGAGTTTCTCGACCGCTTGATCAGTTTCGCCTTGCCGCAGGTTCGAGATTTCCGCGGTGTTTCTCCCAAGAGCTTCGACGGACGTGGCAACTACAATTTGGGCATCAAGGAACAGATCATATTTCCCGAGATCAACTACGATATGATCAACCAAGTTCGGGGCATGAATATTACCATTGTCACCTCGGCCAAAAGCGACGAGGAAGGCCAAGAGTTACTCCGATTGTTGGGCATGCCCTTCAGTCAATAGAGCTAGAAAGAATTTGCTAATGCCAAAGAAATGCCTGATAGCCAAAGCGCAGCGCAAACCCAAGTTTTCCACGCGAGCCTATACCCGCTGCCACCGCTGTGGGCGCCCGCGTGCAGTATATCGCAAGTTTGGCCTGTGTCGCATCTGTTTTCGCGAGTTGGCCCTCAAGGGGGAGATTCCGGGCGTTAGCAAGGCGAGCTGGTAGCGAGCTGGAGAAATCAATATGAGCATGACGGATCCCATAGCAGACATGTTGACCCGCATTCGCAACGCCTGTAGCGCCAAGCATTCGCGAGTTGACGTGCCCGCCTCTAAGCTAAAGCGAGAAGTGGCCCGCGTATTGGCCGAGTCTCGTTTTATCGACAACTTTGCCTTTATTGAAGATGGCAAGCAGGGCATTTTGCGGCTCTATCTGCGTTACGATCAGAATGACAATAGCATCATCCGCGGACTAGAGCGCGCTAGTAAGCCCGGGTTGCGTCAATATGCGGGCAAAGCTGATATCCCGCGCGTGCTCCGCGGGCTGGGTATCGCCATCGTCTCCACCTCTAAGGGAGTGATGACGGATAAAGAAGCGAGGATGAACGGCGTAGGCGGCGAGATCCTCTGTAGCGTCTGGTAAATAAAGCCACTGGGAGAATGTTAGATTGTCGCGCATAGGCAGCATACCCCTTCCCCTACCGCAGGGCGTCGAAGTCGTATTGGCTCCAGCTGAGGTCTCCGTAAAAGGGCCAAAGGGCCAATTACAGGTGCCGTTTGTCGTCGAGCACCTAGCGGTGTCTCAGCAGGATAGCGCTTTGACTGTGACGCGTAAAGGCGAGAGCAAACAGGCCCGCTCTCTGCACGGATTGACTCGCACCTTGATCGCCAATGCGATCGAGGGAGTTTCTGAGGGTTTTTTTAAGAACTTGGATCTATTCGGCGTAGGGTACCGGGCGGAGGTTAAAGGCAGACAACTCGTGCTCCACGTAGGCTATTCGCACCCGGTGATCTACGAGGTGCCCAAGAGTATCCAAGTTGAAGTGTCCGAAGGCACTGGAGGAGCACAAGCCCGCATCGTCGTTCGGGGCATTGACAAGCAGTTGGTGGGTCAGGTGGCCGCCGATATTCGCTTCAAGCGCCGCCCAGAGCCCTACAAGGGCAAGGGGATCCGCTATGAGAACGAGACTATTCACTGGAAACAGGGCAAGGCGGCAGTAGCCTAATGAAAGACAAAAAACACCTAGTCGAGAACCGCCAGCGCCGGCAGCGCCGGCGCCACCGACTGCGCAAGATCGTCTCTGGTACGTCCGCGCGCCCGCGCATGGTGGTGCATCGTTCCCTGCGCCATATTGAGGTGCAGCTCGTTGACGACGTGGCAGGTCATTCTCTTTTAGGGCTTTCCACTCAATCTCAGGAGCTAAGGGAACGGCAGTTTGACAATCGCGTGGCACAAGGGCACGAGGTTGGCAAAATGGTCGCTGCTAAGGCGCGCGAAAAAGGCATTGAGCAGGTCGTCTTTGACCGCGGTGGATTCCTCTATCACGGGGTGATCAAAGCCGTGGCCGACGGAGCGCGGGAAGCCGGCTTGAATTTCTAAGGGAGAACGGCGTGGCGAAAGCAGATACTAGCAGAGCGAAATCCGATTCCAGCGATGGAGAGTTGAGCGAAGTTGTCGTTCAAAACAGCATCAAGCGAGTTTCGCACGTGCGCAAGGGAGGGCGGCGCTTCAGCTTTAGCGCGATGGTTGTAGTTGGCGACCGCAATGGCCGAGTGGGGTTTGGTGCTGGCAAAGCCGGCGAGATTGCCGAGGCCATCCGCAAGGGTGCCGAGGCGGCGAAAAAGAACGTCGTCGAGGTCCCAGTGACTGATGGGACCATACCGCATGAGATCGTCGGGGTTTTTGGCGCAGCCAAGGTACTTTTTAAGCCAGCTACCCCGGGAACCGGGATCATCGCCAGCGGCGGCACCCGCATCGTACTGGAGCTAGCCGGCGTTCACGATATTCTGACCAAATCCCTCGGATCCAACAACGTGCAGAATTCAGTGAAGGCGACCGTCAAAGCACTGGCGCAACTGCGCAGTGCCGAGATGATCGCTCGGGAGCGCGGCGTGCCGGTGGAATCGCTTCGCGCTTGGGATTAACAGCCAATGAAACTAGTCATCACACAGCGGCGCAGTGCCATCGGACGCGCCAGAGGTCAAAAGGCGACGATTGAGGCTTTGGGAATCAAGCGCCTGTATCAACAGGTCGTACACGACGACACGCCCCAGATCCGGGGTATGATCGCCAAAGTCAAGCATCTGGTCGCAGTCGAAGAAGCAGAACAGTAAGCGAGAGTGTGCCATGCGTCTAGAAAACATAAAATGCCCTCCGGGGTCTAAGCGGAACCGCAAGCGGCTGGGACAAGGGCCAGGTTCGGGGACGGGTAAGACCGCGGGCAAAGGCCACAAAGGTCAGCGGGCTAGGTCCGGTGCTAGACGCGGTAATCGCGTTGGGTTTACTGGCGGTTCGCTGCCGCTGTTTCGCCACATTCCCAAAGTGGGTTTTTCCAACCACAAATTCAAAACGGTCTATCAGGTCGTCAATCTGCGCGATCTCGAAGAGAGGGGACTCAGCGGGGAAGTTGGGCCAGAGGAAATGGCTGCTGCCGGCTTGATCGCCAAGCCATCAGGGCTGCTGAAGGTCCTAGGCGAAGGAGAACTGAGTCAGCCCTTGACGGTCAAGGCGCACAAATTTTCCGCTGCGGCAGCAGAGAAAATTGTCAAAGCGGGTGGCCAGGTCGAGGTGATTTGATGCAATTAGTGCAAAGTTTTCAAAACTGCTTCAAAATTCCCGATTTGCGGCGTCGCATCCTCTTCACCGTAGGGATTTTGGTCGTCTATCGCATCGGTGGTCAGATCACGGTCCCCGGCGTCGAGTTGGCCGTACTCAAAGAGTTCTTTGAAAACACTGGCAACACCCTCTTTGGGCTGTACGACATGTTTGTGGGCGGTGCCTTTACGCGCGGGACGATCTTCGCTCTGGGTATTATGCCCTATATCAGCGCCTCGATTATTTTGCAATTGCTGGGTGCGGTTATTCCCTACTTCCAGAAATTGCAGCGCGAAGGAGAAGAGGGCCGCAAAAAAATCACCCAGTACACACGCTATGGTACAGTCTTTCTGGCAGCGGCTCAGTCCTACGGCGTCAGTTTTTTCATTACCAGCATCAAGGCCCCGTACTCGGGTCAGCCGGCGGTTGCCGATCCGGGCATTGGCTTTACGCTGGCGACCATGCTGACGATTACCACTGGCACAATCTTTATCATGTGGCTAGGTGAGCAGATCACGGAGCGCGGTATTGGCAACGGCATTTCTCTGATCATCTTCATCGGCATCATCGCCGAGTTGCCCTACGCGATCAATCAGGAGTACGAACTTTTTGTCATCAATCGCGGTTTCAGCAAGAATATCATTGAAGAAATTTTTCTCGTCGCGCTAATGTTCGCCGTAGTGGCCTTTGTTATCTTGCTGACCCAGGGTCTGCGCAAAATTCCCGTGCAGTACGCCAAGCGCGTCGTCGGACGGCGGGTTTACGGCGGTCAGACCACGCATATTCCTTTGCGGATCAACACCGCGGGCGTGATTCCGATCATATTTGCCCAGTCGATTATGTTCCTGCCCGGCACGATCACGCAGATGTTCCCAGGCTATGAGTTCATGCTGGCGATAGGTTCGTTTTTCTCGACCGAATCCATGTTCTATTGGTTCGTCTATGGGCTAATGATCATCTTCTTTTGTTATTTTTATACTGCCATCGTCATGGATCCCAATCAGCTCTCTGACAACATGAAAAAGCACGGGGGATTCATCCCAGGCGTCCGTCCCGGTCCTCGGACCGCTCAGTACATCGACGGTATTATGACGCGCATTACCTTGCCGGGCTCTATCGCCCTCGCGCTGGTGGCAATTTTTCCCTTCTTCGTCACGAGGCAATTCAACGTGGCCCCTTCTTTTGCCCAATTTTTTGGCGGTACAGGGCTCTTGATTGTCGTTGGCGTGGCTTTAGACACTTTGCAGCAGATAGAGTCTCAGCTAATGACTCGCCATTACGAGGGATTCATGAAGCGGGGCAAAATCCAGGGACGCCGAGGCTAAAACCTCATTTGGAGTGAGTATCGTGAAAGTTAGAGCATCCGTCAGCAAGCGCTGTAACGAGTGCAAGATCGTCCGTCGAAAGGGGGTCGTGCGCGTTATATGCAAGCGCAATCCCCGCCACAAGCAGAAACAAGGCTGAGGAATAACACTATGGCGCGCATAGCAGGTGTAGATTTACCCCGCGACAAACGAGTCTCCATCGGATTGACCTATATCTTTGGCATTGGGCACGCGACGGCCAATCGCATCGCCTCCCAAGCTAGGATTGATCCCCAGACTCGCATCAGCGAACTAAGCGAAGACCAGGTCAATAGTTTGCGCTCGATTATCGAGGTCAGCCACAAGGTCGAAGGTAGTCTGCGCGGCGAAACTACCATGAATGTTAAGCGGCTGATGGATATCGGCTGCTATCGGGGTTTGCGGCATCGTCGCGGGTTGCCGGCCAACGGCCAGCGCACCAAGACCAACGCCCGCACGCGCAAGGGGCCGCGGCGAGCCATTGCCGGCAAGAAAAAGGCCCCCGTCAAGTAGATAACCTAAACGGAGAGGATTGACCTTTGCCGCCCGAAAGACGCAGACGCAAGAAAGCAAAACAGGTAGAGGCTGTGGGCGTGGCGCATATTCTGGCCACGTTTAACAATACGATCATCACCCTTACCGATACTAGCGGTAATGTGATTTCTTGGGCGACCCCGGGGAAAATGAGCATCAAGGGCAGTCGCAAATCTACGCCCTTTGCCGGCCAGCTCGCCGCTGAAAAGGCCGCTCAAGAAGCCATGAATATGGGACTGCGCCGCGTAGAGGTCTGGGTCAAGGGGCCGGGGGTTGGGCGCGAGTCTGCCATTCGTGCTTTACAAAACGCTGGACTCGAAATTTCCGCAATCCGCGACGTGACTCCCATGCCGCACAACGGCTGTCGACCACCCAAGCGCCGCCGCGTTTAGAGGAGCTAACTACGTTATGAGTAGGCATACAGGTCCCAACTGTCGCTTCTGCCGCCGGGAAGGGGCTAAACTCTTCCTGAAGGGCGAGCGCTGCAACCTCGAAAAATGCTCCTTTGAGCGGCGCAGCTATGCCCCGGGCCAGCACGGTCAGGGCTTGCGGCGCAAGCAGTCCGACTACAGCGTGCAGTTGCGGGCCAAACAGAAGTTAGCCCGGCTCTACGGAATCCGCGAAGGTCAGTTCAGGGGCTATTACAAGGAGGCCTCGCGAGTGCCGGGCGTTAGCGGCGAAAACCTGTTGCGCTTGTTGGAGCGCCGCCTCGACAATATCGTCTATCGGCTCGGCTTCGCGCCGTCGCGCAAGGCCGCGCGCCAGCTAGTGCGCCACAACCACATTGTGGTAAACGGCAAACGGGTCAATATCCCTTCCTACCTGACCCGGATGGGCGATGTGGTGCAGGTTACCGAGCGCAGTCGCCAGCTAGAGGCCATTCACGAATCGCTGCGGCGCTCGCGGGAAACCGTACCTTGGCTGGCCATAGACAAGGTTAACCTGACTGGGACCGTAGCAGAGATTCCCGGACGCGAAGACATTCCCACGGTTGCCGAAGAACAATTGGTCATCGAGTTTTATTCTCGCGTCTGAAATTTTACTCCGCCTAATCCATCAAGGGGCAAGAGGCTAAAGTATGAAATTAGAAGGTCTCCATATGCCGAGGCTGGTCGAGGTCGAAAAAGAGAGCCTCAGCGATACATATGGCATGTTTATTGTCCAGCCGCTTGAGCGCGGTTTTGGCGTCTCTATAGGGCACGCACTGCGCCGCGTATTGCTGTCCTTTATCCAAGGAGCCGCGATAAAGCAAGTTAATATCGAAGGCGTGCATCACGAGTTTTCCACGATTGCTGGGGTGCGCGAGGATGTGCCGGAGATCGTGCGCAACTTCAAGGAAGTGGCGATTCGCTATCGCGGAGAGGAGGATCGCGTCTTGCGCGTCGAGCGCGCGGCAGACGGGGCCTTAGTAGCCAAGGATCTAGAAGTGGACCCCAGCGTCGAGGTGATGAATCCCGACCTGCACATCGCCACCTTGGATAAAGGGGCCTCCCTGAAAATGGAACTAACCGTCGGCTACGGTCGCGGTTACCAGTTCGCTGAGGAGAATAAAATCCCCGATCAGCCCATTGGTGCTATTCCACTCGATACGAACTATTCGCCGGTTCTCAAGGTCCACTACGAGATCGAGAACGCACGCGTCGGGCGGCGTACTGACTACGACAAGTTGATTATGGAAGTCTGGACTGATGGCTCAGTACATCCCGAAGACGCCATGTCCCAAGCCGCCCAGATCCTGACCGAACATCTAAGCCTTTTTATTAATTTTACAGAAGAGCCCGAAGGCACCGAGGAAAAGGAAGTTGACGAGGAGGCCAAGAAGATCGTCCAACTCCTGCAAACGCCCGTCGAAGAAATCGAGTTGACGGTGCGCTCGGCCAATTGCCTCAAAGCCGCAGGAATCACCCATCTCAGGGATTTGGTGTCGCGCACGGAGGCCGAGATGTTGCAGTATCGCAACTTTGGCCGCAAATCGCTCAACGAGTTGCAGAAAATACTCGAGGAAAACAATCTTAGCTGGGGTATGGACCTGACTCCGTACGACAGCATTGAGGTCGACCAAACAGCGGACAACCCGCTGGCGGAAGAATTCTAGCCATGAGACACGGCAAAAAAATAGCCAAACTGGGGCGCACGGCTCCACACCGCAAGGCCATGTTGTCCAACATGATGGCCTCGCTCTTTATCAACGAGCGCGTCACCACCACCCAGACGCGCGCCAAAGAGCTCAAGCGCACGGCCGAGCGGGTGCTGACCTGCGCCAAGAAAGGCGACCTGCACGCCCGGCGCCAAGTGCTACGCGTCATAGCCGACAAGCAGGTGGTCGCCAAGCTGTTTGACGAACTCGGACCGCGCTACAAAAGCCGCAACGGAGGCTATACGCGCGTGATCAAGTTGGGCCCGCGGCGCGGCGACGGGGCATTTATGAGCATCGTCGAACTCGTGGATCGCCCCGAGGTGACCACGGAAGAAGCTCAGCAGGCTGAGACTGCAGAAGAAGAGGCTCCTAAGGCCGAAGAATAAGGTGGGCGTCCAAAGGCAAGTAGTGACGGGGCAAGATGATGACCATCTTGCCCCGTTTGCATTTTAGATAGGTAACACGTGAAACGAGGAGATCGTATCGAGGTCGAGGTTGCCGCCCTCACCTCCAAGGGCGACGGGATGGCGTACGTCGGGCACCGCGAGGTCGTCGTGCGTCAGTCTGTTCCCGGGGATCGGGTCGCTGCCCGGGTCGTAAAGAAGCGCAAAGGGCGCTTCGAGGCCGAGGTGGAGGAGTTCCTCGCAGAAGGCTACAAGCGCGAGGAGCCTCGCTGCGCCCATTTTGGACATTGCGGCGGCTGTCGCTGGCAGGAATTGCCCTATGCGGCCCAACTCGCCGTCAAGGAGCAGATGGTCGCCAGCGCATTGGCAACCAGTGGCCTGACGCTGCCGCCCGCAGCGCCGATTTTGCCCAGTCCGACCCCCTTTTTCTATCGCAACAAGATGGAATTTTCCTTTGGCACGGATCGCGAGGGCTTGTTGCAATTGGGCTTGCACGTGCGCGGGCGTTTCAATTGGATCTTCGATGTCGAAGAGTGCCACCTACAGTCGCGCACTTCCAACCGCATCGTCGGAGCGACCCGTCGCATCAGCCAAGCGTTGGGCCTGAGCGCGTACGACTTGAAGCGGCACCAAGGGCTGTTGCGCTTCCTAGTCGTACGCGAGGGCAAGCGGAGTGGAGAAGTGATGGTCAACCTCGTCGTGGCCTCGTATCCCGACCCAGGCGTCCAACAGCTCGCTGAGCAACTATTGGACGCCATACCTGAAATTGATGTTTTGCTCGTGACCTTACACACCGGCAAGGCCCAAGTAGCGGCTGGGGAGCGCGAGTTTGTGCTCAAGGGAAGTGGGCGCATCACCGAAGTGTGCGCAAGTCTCGAATTCGACATTTCTCCCCAGTCCTTTTTTCAAACGAATTCGCTGCAAGCCGAGCGGCTCTACGAGGTTATAGCTCGCGTGGCCGGGCCGCAAAAAGCAGTGCTAGATTTGTACTGCGGCACGGGCAGCATCAGCCTGCTTTTGGCGCGTCAGTCCCAGTTCGTGTTGGGCATCGAAGTAGTGGCTGAAGCGGTGGAAGACGCTAGGCGCAACGCCGCACGCAATCGGATAGAACACTGCGAGTTCATAGTTGGCGCAGCCGAGGATATACTGGGGGAATTGGCGGTACGAGGCCAGCATTTTGACTTGGCCGTTGTCGATCCACCGCGGCCTGGGATCCACAAAAAGGCGCTGGCCGGTCTATGCGCGTTGGCACCGCCGCGCATCATTTACGTCTCCTGTAATGTTCACGCGCTAGCCGGCGATTTGTGCGCCTTGGGTGAGGCTGGCTACGGCGTCCGCAGCGTGCAGCCCGTAGATATGTTTCCCCAAACGCCGCACTGCGAGGTGGTCGTCGAGTTGTGCAAGCAGGTCACCCCGTGAGCCAGAAGCGCCATACGCAGCCTCGGGTCTTGGTCGTGCTGCCCGAATCCCAGCAATCCCGGGCGCTGATTTTCTATCTTGAACAGCGAGCATATGAAGTACTCTGGGCGCACGAGGGGCAGAGCGCGTACGACATCCTCGACGCAGATGCGGTTGACGCGCTGATCTACGCCCTGCGCGAAAAGCGCATCGACGGATTGCGAGTCCAGCAACTCGCCCACAGGCGAAATCCGGCCATCTGCGCCATTGCCATTGCCGGGCCCGAAGACATTGAGCTGGGGGTTGAAGCGATGCGCCAGGGGGCCTACGACTTTCAGCTACAGCCGCTAAATTTGGCCAAGGTCGGCGCGGTGTTGGAAAAGGGACTGAGCTACCAGCAGCTAGTAGGGGAAGTCTCGGATCTACAGCGTCGCTTGGACGAGCGTTATCGCTTTGACGACATCGCCCGTCGCTCATCGCCTTGGCAGCGCATTTATCTCCAGGTCGAACAGGTAGCCCAATCGAAGACCAGTGTTCTGATCTCCGGCGAGACCGGCACGGGCAAGGGCGAGGTGGCAAAGGCCATCCACCAACGGAGTAGACGGCGAGAAAACGCCTTCGTCGAGATCAACTGCGGCGCCCTGCCAGAGAGCCTAGTCGAAAACGAGTTGTTCGGCCACGAAAAAGGGGCCTATACCGGGGCCGGAACAGCGCGCAAAGGCCGCTTTGAACTGGCCGATCAAGGCACTTTGTTCCTCGACGAAGTGGGGGACATTCCCCTGCCGACGCAAGTGAAATTGCTGAGAGTGATTCAGGACGGCTGCTTTGAGCGGATCGGCGGCACCCAGACTCGGCGGGCCGATGTGCGCTTGATCGCGGCGACGCACCGCGATCTCGAAGCCATGGTACGGGAAGGCTCCTTCCGGGCAGACCTCTTCTACCGGCTCAACGTGATCAAGGTCGAAGTGCCGCCACTGCGCGAGTGTCGCGAGGACATACCCATTTTGGTCGATGCGTTCATCCGGCAGTTCGCCGCGGAGAACAACAAGCGCATCGCGGGCATTCGGCCGCGAGCTTTAGACGTGTTGCGCGATTACGATTGGCCGGGCAATGTGCGGGAATTGAAAAACTGCATCGAGGGCATGGTCGTCATGTGCGCCCGCGAAGGCGTACTGGAGGTCGGGGACATCCCGCGCTATATAAACCGCCAAGAGCGCGTTTTTTCCGGGTTGGGTTTTCGCGTCGGCATGAGCATGGCCGAGATCGAGCAGATGGCCATTGCCGAGACGCTGAAGGCGGTTGGCAACGACCGACGGCGCGCGGCCGAAATTCTGCAAATCGGCCTCAGTACACTCTACCGCAAGGTAAAGCAGCACGGCGGGACTTAACTTCGTTGATTGTAGTAGTATTTGACGAGCGCGTTGAGTGCTTCTTGAGGATCGGCGACTACATCGGCGTCAATGCAAAACTGGCTCAACCCAGCCAGTTTGAGGCCGTGTCCGTAGTCGCTGAACATTTCTTCGCACAATTCGCCGGGTGCGATGTTCCGCGTGTTGGCTAGGGCCTCGATTTGCGCGGAAGCTTCCGGCGTGATCTCCAAGGCGATGTCGTGTTCGCGTTGAAAGTTGTCGAGAAAGCGGCGCAGCGAGGTGTCTTGGAGCAAGCGCTCCAGACCGGTCGTAGGATCCAGTACGGTATCGGCGTCGACCGTAAAGCCTTCGACGCCGACGGAAGGGAGTTTTTTTTCGTAGTTGATCAGTACCTTTTCAATAGCGCTGACCAAGCCTCGAGCGCCGATGTGCTCGGCGTGGGCGCGCTCGGCTAACAGGGCTAGGGCCTCGTCGGCAAATTCGATCTCAATGTCATAAGCGCGGAAGTCGCGCTTTTTGGACAGAATGACGCTACTTTTAGGATTGCGAAGGATTTCGAGGAGATCTTCGGGGCCGAGACCGTGCAGCACGGCGATGACGGGCAAGCGGCCGATGAATTCGGACTCGAATCCGTATTCGATCAGGTCCTCGGCCCGCACATGGGACAGAAGCTGATCGGCATCGAGATGGGCCGGGTCGGCTTGGGAGCGGAACCCCATGGTACCTTTGTTGAGCCGGCGACCGATGATTTCGTCGAGCCCGGAAAAGGCCCCGCTAACAATAAAGAGGATATTGCGAGTGTTGACCTTCTGGCGTTCGATCTTGCCCGTCTGCTGCATCTGGATGACGGATTCCATCTGCGAGGCAATGTCGTGCGGGGCCTTGAGGTCGACGTCGGTTTCCTCCATCAGCTTGAGCAGGTTGCGCTGAACGCCCGAGCGCGAGACATCTGGGCCGTGTACTCCCTGCGCGGAGGCGATTTTGTCGATTTCGTCGATGTATATGATGCCGTACTGGGCGCGTTCAATGTCTCCGTTGGCCTCGCGGACTAGGTCGCGGACCAAGTCTTCGACATCGCCGCCGACATAGCCGGTCTCGCTGAATTTAGTGGCGTCGCCCTTGACAAAAGGAACGCCGATTTTGCGGGCGATGAGACGGATTAGATAGGTTTTGCCTACACCAGTAGGGCCGATCATCAGCACGTTGTTCTTGATGTTGCCGACAAATCCCTCGTCTTCTTCCGGGGGCAGTTTCAGGCGGTTGAAATGCGTGCAGATCTTGGTGGCGAGAATGGCCTTGGCTTCTTGCTGCTTGATGACGTATTGATCGAGATAGGCCTCTAATTCTTCCGGTTTGAGGTCGAAGTGGATGGCCTCGGACTCGACCGTCTGCGTACCTTCACCTTCGGTAGAGGAAGCCTCGGGTTGAGCTGGCGCTTGCTCTTGTTCTTCGATTTGTCTAGCTAGGAGGCGACGCAGTTTTTCTGGGTCAATCTCCACTTTTTCGGCACGCGGTCGCATATATTTAACCTAAAGAGGTTGGAAATGTTGTGGCGTAAAAAATATACTCGTCCCCTCAGATGTGGACAACCTAAGCCTCGTTTCTTTTTCTTTTATATACAGCGAACAGCTCGGTATTTATGCCTAGTTCTCGCGGCAGTGCTGGCACCGGCTCTTGCCGAAGGACAGGCGTACACGTGGACGTACTCGGTCGACGCCGAAAAGGTTTTTGGCAATGGGCTTGCAGCTTATAAACAGGGGCGTTTCGACGAGGCTCTCAATCACCTGCGGCAGCTAGCGGGGCTCCCGCTCAACCAGCGGTCCAGCGTTGGTCAGTTCCTCGTGGGAAAAGCTCTGTACAGCCTGGGGCACTTTGCCGATGCCATCGACGCGGCCTTGGCCTTGCAGCGCCAGTTTCCCGCGAGTCGCTACCTGCCCGACTCCCGCCTGTTGATCGGCGATTCGTTTTTCAACATCAAGCACTACGACGAGGCCGTGTCCCAGTACGGTCGTTTGCTGGCCACGCCGGCTCCTCTCGGCATCCAGGCCCAAGCGGCCGAGCGGTTGGCGGCCATGGTTTGGAACGGACAGATAAAAGAACAAGAGCTGACGCGCTTGCGTCAGGCCGTGGGGGCTAGACGGCTGCGCGAGGCTCTGTTCTTCGGCCGGGCGCGCTGGTATCAGCGCCTCGGCTGGCAAGAGGAAGCCGCCCAAGCGATGCAGACTTATCGCGATAGCGTCGTCAGTGGCATATTCGCTCCGATAGCCGCCGTCTGGGGGAGCGATCTGACCGCATATAGCCCGCGTGGTGGCGCGGGATCGCCCCGGCTGGGCTTGCTGCTGCCCCTTACTGGGCCGGACCAACAGTACGGCGAAGAACTCCACCAGGGCGTAATGTTGGCCAATCGAGAGGCCGGCAGTCCTTTCGAACTCGTAATTGCCGACACCGGGATTGACTACGGGAATTTGCCCATCGCGACCGAGCGCGGCGACGACGTCAGCGAAAGCCCCGCCAGCGGTTTGTTGCGCGTGGCGCGCGGTGCCCAGCGGCTGCTGGATCAAGGCGTCGTGGCCATCGTCGGCCCGCTCAGGAGCAGATCTAGTGTGGTAGCAGCCACGGTCACGGCGCGCGCTGGCGTTCCCCTGCTGGTGCCGCTGGCTCAACAGAGCGGCTTGGATTCGCTCGGCCACAGCGTTTTCCAGTTGAGCACAGTCTCGAAAACAGAGGCGCGTCTGCTGGGCGAGTACGCGACTCTCGTCCTCGGCTTGGAGCACTTAGCGATCATTTCCCCTCTCAGCGACTACGGCTGGGATTTCGCGCGCGAGTTCACCCGCATTGCCGAGCGCAACGGCGGCCAGATCGCGCACAGCGATTGGTATGTGCCCAAAAAGACCACGGATTTCCGCCACGTCTTCGAGGAGATTCGCAAGGCCGGTTTTGCGCTGAGGCCGCCGCCGCCCGATACGCTTGAAGTGGTCGAGGGAGAGCCAGAAGTCGAGGGAGAGCCAGAAGTCGAGGAAGAGCTAAAAGCGGACATGTTCATCGACACCATCGACGGGGTGGTGGTGGTGGTCGAGAGATTTGAAGATGCCAAAACAATTGCACCGCAAGTGCATTTTCACCGCTTGCAGACTCAAGTCCTCGGCAACGATGCTTGGTGGGATCCCGAGGCCATTCGCCAGATGCGCCCGGGCGAGCGCAAGAATTTCGACGGGGTCATTTTCGTTTCCGCGCGGCAGACTGAGTCTGCGGCCGCGCGGTCGTTTGTCAGCTCCTTTCGCAAACAATTCCGCCGCGACCCGCTCTACTCGGCGACTAGCTACGACGCCACCCACTTGCTCATTGATGGATGGGAACAAGGGTACCGCGATCCAGCCGCACTGATCGAGTGGTTGGCCTCGGTCCGTTTCTACGAAGGAGCCTCGGGCACCATTTCCCTGTCGCCGGACGTGCGCTCCAACAGCGCGCTGACCTTGCTCAAAATCGAGCGCGACAAGGTGCGCTCTCTCGACACGGGCGATCTCCCGAAAATGGGTGGCGCCGAATAGGACGCGTCGCGTCGCCAAGTATTGCGTCCCTAGTTGACCGAATTTATATTATTTAGTTTGTATTTTTAGTTATAACAAGAGCCAACGCCATGCCCACATACGAATACGAATGCCAGCAGTGCGGCCACCGCTTTGAAGAGTTTCAGAGCATCACAGCCGAACCGCGCCAGACCTGCCCGGAAGCAAATTGTACAGGCCCAGTCAAGCGGCTCATCGGCATGGGCGGTGGTTTGCTGTTCAAGGGGACGGGCTTTTACATAACCGACTATCGCAGCGATGGATACCAAAAGGCGGCTAAGGCCGACAAAGACAGCGGCAGCAGCAAGGCGTCCGACAAAAAGGGCGATAGCAAAGCGAAGGCCGCCAAACCCGATTGAGGAACTTTCCTGCGCGATGCGTGGTTAAAACGTAGATGTGGTCGAGGATATTACTAGGAATTTTTATCGCCGGTTCTTGGTGGGTAGGTTGCAGCCAGCAAAGCGCTGAAGAGCTGTTCGCAGCCGGCGAGGTCGCAGCGGCCGATCCCGCCACAGCCGACCAAGCAGTCGCGCATTTTACGGCTTTTCTCGAGCGCTTTAGCCAATCTCCCAAAGCCCCAGAGGCGCTGAGAAAACTTGCCGCCCTAGCCCAGCAGCAAGGGAAGATGCAGGAGGCCATCGGTTATTACGAGCGCGTGTTGGTTGAATATCCCGTTAGCGGGCACGGCGACGAAGCTCAATTTATGATCGCCTTTATATATGAAGAGTACATCCGCGACCTAGAAAAAGCGCGGCGGGCCTACCAGCGCGTGATTGAGAACTACCCAGATTCCGAACTCGCGACTAGCGCTCGACACCTGCTGCCCAACGTCGGACGCACTCCCCAAGAATGGGTTCAATTTCAAGACGAGGTCGCCGCTCCGTAACACGTTAGAAAATTGCCCTAGAGATTTAAGGCAGATGGGCCCAGCCGCTTGCGAATCCGCAGGGCGGTTTTTTATTGGCTGAGTCCTAAAGCACGTCGAGAATACAGCCGATGACGCAAACAACAATAGACATTCACGCCATTAGCGAACAGGTCCAGCGCGAGAGCGCGGTGGTAGAGCGCATCTTGCAGGAAATGGACCGGGTCATCGTCGGCCAACGCGCCATGGTGGAGCGGATCCTGATGGGGCTATTGTGCAACGGCCACATTCTCCTCGAAGGGGTGCCCGGACTAGCCAAGACCCTGACGGTGGCGACGCTGGCGAGGATCGTGGCGGCCCAGTTCAAGCGAATCCAGTTTACCCCCGATCTTTTGCCCGCCGATCTGACCGGGACCACCATCTACAACCAGCACCAAGGGGTTTTCATTCCCAAGAAAGGCCCGATTTTTGCCCATTTGATCTTGGCCGACGAAATAAACCGAGCACCAGCCAAAGTGCAGAGTGCGCTGTTGGAGTGCATGCAGGAGCGGCAGGTGACCATCGGCGAGGAAACCTACGCGCTCGACGACCCGTTCTTGGTCATGGCCACCCAGAACCCGATTGATCAAGAGGGAACCTACCCGCTGCCCGAGGCCCAAGTCGATCGCTTCATGCTCAAGGTGAAAGTCGATTACCCGTCGCGCGCTGAGGAACGGTTGATCTTAGACCGCATGGCCAACGACAGTCTGATTGAGGTAGAGCAAGCGGTGGGTATCGACGAAATACGCCGCCTGCGCGAGGTGGTGGAGATCGTCTATATCGACGACAAGATCAAGGATTACATTGTCGATCTCGTCCAGGCCACCCGGCGACCGGCCGATTACGGGCTGGCCGACATGGAGCCGCTGATCGAGTACGGGGCCTCGCCGCGGGCCGCTATTTTCCTCGTTCGCACGGCGCGCGCCCACGCCTTCATCCAGCGCCGCGGCTACGTCACCCCGGAAGATGTCAAGGCCGTGGGGGCCGATGTGCTCAGGCATCGGATCATTGCCTCGTACGAGGCCGAGGCCGAGGAAATCGACAGCGATCACATCGTGCAGCAGCTTTTCGACCACATCGAAGTTCCCTAAAGCCAAGGCGAGCCGAGCCGTGATTCCCAAAGAGATACTCGACAAAGTTCGCCTGATCGAGATTCACACCCGCAGCATGGTGAACAACCTCTTCGCCGGAGAATACCACTCGGCGTTCAAGGGGCGGGGGATGGAGTTTGCCGAGGCGCGCGAATATCAGCCCGGCGACGACGTGCGCCACATCGACTGGAACGTGACGGCACGGGTGGGCGCGCCCTTCATCAAAATATTCGACGAGGAGCGCGAGTTGACCGCGGTGCTGGTGGTAGATGCCAGCGCGTCTGGGGCCTTTGGCTCACAGCAGCAGATGAAGGGGGAAATTGGGGTCGAAGTTTCGGCGCTGTTGGCCTTTAGTGCGATCAAGAACAACGACCGAGTGGGACTGCTCATCTTCACCGACGAGGTCGAGGTCTTCGTGCCGCCGAAAAAGGGGCGCAAGCACGTGCTGCGCGTGTTGCGCGAGTTGCTATACTTTCAGCCGCAGGGGCGCAAGACCTCCATCGCCGGGGCCTTGGAATACCTCAGCCGCGTCCTGCACCGCCGCAGCGTGATCTTTGTCATCTCCGATTTTCTCGACCAAGACTACGAGCCGGCGCTGCGGCACTTGAGCCAGCGCCACGATTTGATCGCCGTGGTGGTGAGCGACCCGCGCGAGTGGGAACTCCCCGATGTTGGTTTTATCAACTTGCAAGACGCCGAGACCGGCCAACAGGTGCTCGTCGATAGCGGCCACGAAGGTGTGCGCGCGTTTTTCGCCGCCGAACAGCGGGCCGCGGCCGAGCGCCGCAGCACCCTATTGCACAAAGCGGGCGTCGACGAAATAGCGATTGATCTGTCGCGCCCTTATGTCGAACCTCTCATTCACTTTTTTCGCGCGCGGATGCAGCGACACTAAGGAGGAAGTACGGTGATTGAAGTACGCGAACTGTCCAAACACTACGGAGATGTCGTCGCCGTGGAGAATGTGTCCTTTAATGTTGACAAGGGCGTCGTCCTCGGTTTCCTCGGGCCGAATGGCGCGGGCAAGACTACGACGATGCGCATACTTACCTGTTATCTGCCACCTTCGCAGGGCGAAGCCAAAGTCGCTGGTTTCGACATCATCGAAGAATCTATGGAGGTGCGCAAGCGCATCGGCTATCTGCCCGAACAGCCGCCGCTCTACCACGATATGACGGTAAACGCCTATTTGCGCTTTGTCGCCAAAATCAAGGGCGTGCCCAGCGCGGCTCTCAACAGCCGGATCGACGACACCATGGAAAAAACTGGCATTGCCCACCAACGCCACACGGTGATCGGCCACCTGTCTAAGGGCTATCGACAGCGCGTCGGTTTAGCCCAAGCCCTCGTCCACGAGCCGGAGGTGCTCATTCTCGACGAGCCGACTGTGGGTCTCGACCCCAAGCAGATCATCGAAATCCGCGAGGTCATCAGGGGGCTGGGGGGCGACCATACGGTCATTCTCAGCACTCATATCCTGTCGGAAGTGAGCATGACCTGCGGGCACGTGGCGATCATCAACAACGGCCGCATCGCCGGCCAAGGCACGCCCGAAAGCCTCATGGCCCAGCTCAAGGAGGGAGAAGTGCTGCGCGCCCATATAGACGGCCCCAGCGAGCAGGTGCTGGGCATGATCGGCCAGCTAGAGGGCGTGCTGGAGGTGGAAGCCGGTGGTGAGGAGGGCGCGTACGTGGTGACGAGCGCACCCGGAGCCGATGTGCGCGACGACCTGACCCGCAAGGTCGTGGAAAGCGGCTTCAGTCTCCGCGAATTGCGGCCGCTCGACATGACCCTTGAAGACATTTTCCTGAGCCTGACTAGCGAGGAGGTAGCAGCTTAAAATGCGTAATTTTGCCGCCGTGTACACCAAGGAGATGCGCTCCTATTTTGTTTCGCCGGTCGCCTATGTGATCGCCGGCGTCTTCCTATTTCTCTCGGGCTATCTGTTTCGCAACATCCTGATGCAGTTCAACCTCTGGTGCTTGCAATTTGGCCAGCGGGCGCAGATGGGCATGGGGGGGATGCCGGCGCTCAATCTCAACGAGATGGTCGTCACCCAATTCTTCGCGGTCATGGACTTCATCTGGCTCTTGGTCATCCCGATGCTGACCATGCGGCTGTTTGCCGAGGAGAAGAAGTCGGGGACCATCGAATTGCTGATGACCTCGCCGCTGCGCACCATCGAGGTGATGTTGGGCAAGTTTTTTGCCTGCTTTTCGCTCTACGGCATCATCGTCAGCCTGACGCTGATTTACTTTCTCATCCTCGAAGTGTACGGCTCGCCCGACTGGGGCCCGATTTTTTCCGGCTACTTAGGCTACTTGTTCCTCGGCGCGACCTTTATCTCCGTAGGCATCTTGGCCTCGGCGCTGACTGAAAATCAGATCGTCGCCGTGCTGCTGACCTTTGGCATGTTGCTCCTGTTCTGGCTCATCGACTGGTCGGCGAGCTTTGCCGGCCCGACAGCCGCCAAAATCCTGCAGTACCTCTCCTTTATAGCACACCTCGAAGATTTCCAGCGCGGAGTCATAGACACCAAGGACGTGGTGTTCTACCTAAGCTTTACCTTTTTCTGCTTGTTTTTGACCACGCGTGTCATTGAATCGCGGAGATGGAGGCGCTGAGTATGAAGGCATATACCACGCCCTTGGGGCTTGTCGGCGCGGCGCTGATGGTCGCGGGTGGCACGGCCTATCTGCTCAATGCCGAGAGCGGTTCGGTTGGGCTTTTCAACTTGGCCCTCGGTGCCCTGATGGTGGCCGCGGCCGGCTTGCTCAACCCGGCGCTCTTCCGCCAGTACGGCCGCTGGCTCAACGCCTTTTGGGGCGGTATCATGGTCTTTGGCATTGTGGCCATGGTCAATTTTTTGGGCAACCGCTATCCCGAGCGCTTCGACCTGACTGAGGGCCGGCTGCATAGCCTCGCCGACCTGACGGTGGAGACGCTCAAGGCGTTGGACAGGGATGTCCACGCCCTCGCCTTTATGGAGGGGGGAGAAAACGCCGAACTCGAGTTGCTGCTGGCTGAGTTGGAGACGTACAACACTCGCTTCAGCTACGAATTCATCGACCCGGACCGCGATCCGGGTCGCACCGAGGACTACGGCATCCGCCGCTACGACACGCTGGTGTTGGAAAGCGGCGACAAACAGCAGCAAATCACCGAGCTCGAAGAGCGCGAGATCGTCAACTCGCTGCTCAAGCTGACGCGCGAGCGCCAAGACCGGATCTACTTGACGGTGGGGCACGGCGAGCGCAGGCTGGCAAACCAACCCGATGGGCTGGAGCAGCTCCAGGCTCAATTGACAGAAATCGACTACGCAGTCGAGGATTCGCTTTTTCTCGCTCGCGAGGGGGCGGTGCCCGAAGATTGCGCCGTGCTGGTCATCGCTGGCCCGCGCACGCCCTTCTTCCCGGTGGAGGTTGAGGCCATACGCTCCTATCTAGCAGAAGGCGGAGCCTTGCTGTTGCTTTTGGACCCGCTCGCCGACAGCGGCTTAGTAGAGCTGTTGGACGAGTGGGGCGTGGCGGTCGGCGACGATTTCGTCATTGATACCAGCGGTATTGGCTCGCTCTTTGGCCTCGATTTTACCACGCCGGTCGCCCTTTCCTACGGCGACCATCCGGTCACGCGTAAGCACCAGGGCTTGATGACCTTCTTCCAACTCGGGCGCTCAGTGCGCTTTGACGAGAGCAGCGGCCGCGAAGGAGGGGCCTTGGTTATGACGTCGGAGGCCGGTTGGGCCGAAACCGACTTGAGCGTGCTCACCAGCGAGGGCGATCAGACGGTCAAGCTCGACGAGGGCGTCGATCAGCCCGGGCCGGTATCCTTAGCCGTCGCCGCCCGAGACACCGAGGCCGGGGGCCGCTTGGTGGTCTTTGGGGATTCGGACTTTGCCACCAACCAGTACTTCGGTGTCCAAGGCAACGGCGACTTGGTGCTCAATGCCCTTAGTTGGCTGGCCGAGGACGAGGCCCTGATCTCGATCCGCCCCCGCGAGCCGGGCCACAATCCCATCGCCCTGACTGAAAGCGACGGCGAGTGGATTTTCTGGCTCAGCGTGGTGCTCTACCCAGGGGTGATCGCCTTGGTCGGCATTGTGGTCGTCTCGCGCAAGGGGCGCTGGAGCTTAGCCGACTTGAGCGCGGCCGGGTTGGGCATTGTGATTTCGCTAGGCATTGCCGCGCTGGTCAACTTCCTCGGCGACCGCTATCACCTCCGCAAGGACATGACGGCCGACGCGCTGTTTACGCTGTCGGACGATACCCACCGACTCCTCTCGCCCCTTGCAGACAACGGCCAGTACGTCAGCGTCAAGACCTTCATGAGCGAAATGGAGAACATGCGCTTTGAGGATCTCTTAAGGGAGTACAGCTATGTGTCGCCCAACTTCGACTACGAGCTGCTTGATCCGCAGAAAAATCGGCTGCGCGTCGAGCAGAACAACATCCGCGAGCGCGGAACCTCGATTATTGAAGTAATCGACGAAGGACAGGTGCGCACAGAGCGCATCACCGCCCAGAGCGAAGAGGCGTTGAGCAATGCCATTCTCAAGGCACTCAAAGGCCGCGAGCTAAGGGCTTATTTCACCAGCGGCCACGGCGAGGCCGAACTCGACCAAGTCGATGAGCTCGGCTATTCCACCCTCAAAGGTCGCCTCAAGGAGCTAAACTTCGCGGTCGAAGGGGGATTGACGCTCGCAGAGCCGGTGCCCGACGACGCTACCTTAGTGGTGGTCTTGGCACCGAAGGAGCGCTTTGTCGCGGCTGAAGCCGAAGTGCTGGGGCAATACTTGGCTCGCGGGGGCAGTGCGCTGTTTTTGCTCGATCCGGGTCAGCCGACCGGGCTTGAGGCGCTTTTGAACGAATACTCGGTGGAGCTAGGGCAGGACTTCGTCGTCGATTTGAGCGGTTTGGGCCAGCTCTTTGGCGCGGATGTCTCAGTGCCGGTAGTCATCAACTACGGCGATCACCCGATCACTGAAAAGTTGTCCGGCGGTACGATGAGCTTCTTTCCGCTGGCGCGCTCGGTGCAGATGACCGAACACCGGCTCAAGGAGCCGGACATCGCTGCGTTGGCATACACCCACAAAAGCAGTTGGGGCGAAGCGGACCTAGCACCCATAATGGGCGAGGGCGGCGAGGTGGATTTCGATCCGGAAGTAGATATGCGCGGCCCGGTGCCGCTGGGTGTGGCTGTCTCCGCAGACGCTGATACCAGCTTGGCACCCGAAGGGCGGACGCGGCTGGTGGTCATCGGCGACGCGGATTTTGCTTCCAATCAGTACTTTGCCCAGCAGGCCAATGGCGAGCTATTCCTCGGCAGCGTCAGTTGGCTCACCGAGGATGAAGACCGCCTGACCATCGCCGACAAGCAACCCGCCTTTAATCCCATCAACCTGATCGGCAATCAAGGTGCGGTCATTCTCTGGGTCTCAGTGTTTATTGTGCCCTTTGCGGTCGCGTTGTCGGGCATGGTTATGGTGCTCAGGCGCGGCTATCAGACCTATGCCGACGGCTTTGTGTCGTGGCTGGTATACACCTTTTGGGGCAATGCGATGTTCTTTTTTATCAGCGGCATCATTGCCACCAGCGAGGGGGCGATCTTTGAGGGTGAGGTCAAATTGATCTCAGCCTTAGCCTCGGCAGCCATTGGCTACGGACTCTATCGGCACGCAGCGTGGGCTTGGCAATCCGGCTTGGTGTTTGCGGTGCTGTGCGCCGGCGTGGTCGCGCTGACGATTTTTACCGGTGCCAGCCTTGGGTTCTCGCTGATTCCCAACGAGACAGTCCAACTGATCTACGCCGCGGTTTTTGTGGTTAACACGGCCATTCTCGTGTGGATTAAAAAGGTCTTTGTCCAAGAGGAGCAAGCATGAAATTCAAGACCAATGTCGCAATCGGCGCAGTCTTCGTGGCGCTGTTGGCCTTTGTCTATTTCTACGAGATCAAAGGCGGCGAGGAGCGTCGCCAAGAAGCCGAAAAATCCAAGCAGCTATTCGCCTTCCAAGAAGATGATGCACAGCGGCTCGAACTGTTGCGCGGCGACGATGCCTTGGTGTTGGATAAGGGGACGGGTGGCTGGAACCTGAGCGCGCCTATGACCGACGGCGCGGACCAAGAGGCCGTAGAGCGCTACTTGCGCAATCTACGCGAGTGCGAGCGGGAAAAGGTGGTCGTCGATAGCGCGGCTGCGAGCGCAGCGGAAGCCGCCCAATACGGGCTTGACGCGCCGAGACTCAAGGTGCGGGTGCAAACCGAGGACGGTGCCGAGCAGGTGGTGGCTTTCGGCTCGGACAGTCCCACCGACCGCTTCACCTACGCCCAACTGCAAGGCGACAATCCCGAGATCTTTGTGGTGCGCGCTTGGCGCTTCGACAATCTCGACAAACGCGCTTTTGACTTGCGCGACCGCCGGGTGCTGGCCTTTGCCAAAGACGAGGTAATGCAAGTGCAGCGGTGGGGTGCGGGCGGCGCGGCCGTGCTGGCGCGGGACGAACCTGACTGGCAGTTTCGCGAGCCGGTAGTCGCCCGGGTCGCCGACGATGCGGTAAACGGCTTACTCGACAAAATCGACCAAGCCGAGATCGAGGCTTTTGTCTCCGAAGATCCAGATACCACCGCCTTGGCCAGCTATGGCTTGGGGGAGCGCGCGTCGCAGGTGGAAATCGCCCTGCTCGTCGGCGAAGACCGGGCCGAGAAGCGCTTGGCCATTGGCGGCGCGGACGAACAGGGCCGTTGGTACGCGCGCGACGCCAGCCGGCCGCAAGTCTTCTTGGTCGATTCGACGCTGGTACAAGAGCTTACCAAAAGCATCTCCGACCTGCGCGACAAAAAACCCTTGCGCTTTGAGCGCGATCAGGTCGAGCGCATCGTCTTGACTCGCGGGGCTGTACCCGCGTTTGCAGCCGACAAGGACACGAGCGGTGTGTGGCATTTATCCAAGCCTATGGGGCGCGATGCCAAATCGTGGAAGCTCAACAGCCTCTTGAGCGACTTGGAGCAACTTGAAGTCGAGGATTTTGCCGAGGAACTGCCCGCCGAGGCCACTTCTGTTTTCAGTATTGAACTCCTCGGCGAAGGGCAAGCCCTGCTGACCGCTCGCTTTAGCGCAGCCGCCGGAACCTCGTACCTGCAACAGGAAGGCGACGACGCGGTGTACGTCGTAAGTGGCGATGATTTCGCCGAGTTGGATTTGGATATAGACGACGTGGCGCAAGCGCCCAAAAAGCCGGCTGCACCCGCCGCCAGCAGCGAAGAAGACCCCGACGACGGCGGCGCTGACAGTCCGTAATGTATCTCGGCGGTCTGCTCGCCGCGCTAGTCGTCCTCGTTGAGGGGCTGCACGCCCAGATCCCTCGGGCTGAGGCGACCTTGGACACTGCGGCTGCTCGGGTCGGCGATCCCATCCGCCTGACGTTGACGCTCCATCACGACGCCACTGTGCGTCCCGAGGCTCCGGACTTGCCCCAGATTCTCCGGGATTTTTCGCCTCGCTGCGCTGGTTGGCACCAACGCGAGGTCGCGACTGGCGTTGAGCTAGCGCAAGAATGCGAACTGCGTCTCTACGAACTGGGGCTGCACGAGGTACCAGCCGTGGCCGTGCCCTTTGTCACTGCTGCGGGCGACACGCTCCTGCGCGCGACTCAACCCTTAGCCATAGAGATCATCAGCGCCCGAGGCGAAGGGGAGGACCAACTGCGCGACATCAAACCGCCCGTGCTCATCAGCGGGGGAGTGCCGTTGTGGGTGGTCGTCGCAATCGGACTGCTGGCGTTGGCGCTTTGCGCGCTCGGCGGCGTTTGGCTCTGGCGTCGCCGCACCCGCACCCCAGAGCCCCCACCTCCGCCCGAGCCGATAGACTACGCGGCTGAATTCGCGCGCATTGCCAAGAGCGGCCTGTTGGAACGCGGCGAGTTCAAAACATACTACTCGCTGCTTTCGGAAAACCTGCGCCGCTTCTTGGAGGAGAGCCTGACAATTGAGGCCATGGAGCAGACCACGTCTGAACTAGCGGACGCGCTGCGGGAGGGTGAAATCGATGCCGCGCTTAGGGAGCAGATCATCGACTACTTGGCCGCGGCTGACTTGGTGAAATTCGCCCGTTTTCATCCGGCGCTGGACGCGGCCCGGCGCGCACCGGATGTCGGCCTAGCCATATTGCGCGCCATTGAGGAGGCGGTCGCAACCCGCGCTGCCAAGGCCCATGCAGAACATCCGGTTTGAAAATCCCGAGTGGCTGTTGTTGCTCCTGCTGTTGCCCGTCTTGCTCTACAGCTATGTGCGCACGCACCGGGGTCGCCAAAGCAGCGTGCAGTTTTCCGACCTCGGCGTGTTGCGCCGCGCCACAGCGTCGCTGTGGACCAAGCTCCGGCACGGCCTCCTCGTCTTGAAGATACTCGGCTTGGGCTGCCTCATCGCGGCCATGGCCCGTCCGCAAGCCGGGCGCGAGGTGCGGGAAATATCGGGCGAGGGCATCGACATTATGCTGACCTTGGACATCTCGTCGAGTATGGAGTTGAACGACCTAGACGAGGGCCAGAAGAGCCGCTTACAGGTGGCCAAGGAAGTGGTGGCCGACTTTATCTCCGGTCGCCACAGCGACCGCATTGGCATGGTCGTCTTTGCCGGCGAGAGCTTCACCCAGTGTCCGCTGACCCTCGACTATCGAGTGCTGTTGGAGTTTCTCCAGGGCGTGGAGATTGCCAGCGAGGAATGGGATGGCACGGCCATTGGCATGGCGCTGATCAACGCCTGCAACCGCCTGCGCGACTCGGATGCCGAGAGCAAGGTAATTATCCTGCTGACCGATGGAGTGAACAACGCCGGCGAGGTCGAGCCGTTGACCGCGGCTGAGGTAGCCGCGGCCGTGGGCATTCGGGTCTATGCGATTGGCGTGGGCAGCGACGGGGAGATTCGTCGGCCCGTGCGCGGGGTTTTCGGCACTCGCTATCAGACCGTTCAGGTGGAGATCGACGAGGAAACCTTACAGGAAGTGGCTGCGCGCACCGGCGGCCAGTACTACCGAGCGACTAGCGAGAAAAAGCTAGAGGCCATCTATCGCGAAATCGGCGAATTAGAGGCGACTGAGATCAAATCCGAAATCCACCTGAGCTACTCGGAGCGCTTCGCCTATTTTCTCTACATGGGCTTGGGCTTGTTGTTATTGGAGATGCTGTTGGCCCATACCCGTTTCCGCTCGCTACCCTGAGTTTATATGCGCTTTGCGAACTTGTACAATTTTTGGTTGCTGTTGCTGCTGCCCTTTCTGGCGGCCTTTTTTGCCTGGGCGCTCTGGGCGCGCCGCCGCGCCTTGGCGCATTTTGCCCGCGGCCCGCTAGCCGAGAAGCTAACCCGCAACCTGAATCGGGGCCGCCAAGTGGGCAAGCTCGTCCTATTGGGGCTGGGGACCTTCTTTGCGATCCTCGCACTGACTGGCCCCCAATTTGGCACCCAACTCGAAATGGCCGAGCGCAAGGGCGTGGACGTGATGCTGGTGCTCGACGTATCGCGCAGCATGCAGGCCGAGGACGTCAAGCCGAGCCGCTTGGCGCGGGCCAAATACCAGATTCGCGGCCTGTTAGACTTGCTACGAGGCGACCGGGTTGGGTTGGTCGTCTTTGCTGGTAAGGCCTTTGTCCAATGCCCGCTGACGACCGACTATGGTGCCGTGGAGTTGTTTCTCGACGTGCTGGACGCCGGAGCCATACCCGTCCAGGGAACGGCCATTGGCGACGCGGTGCGGCTGGCCGTGCGCTCGTTTGAGGAAGGCGAGGGCCAGCACAAGGCCGTCGTGCTGTTCACCGACGGCGAGGATCACGTGGGGCAGCCGCTGGCCGCGGCGCAGACAGCCGCCGCACAGGGCGTACGCATCTTTGCTTTGGGGTTGGGGACGCCTGCCGGCGAGCTTATCCCCACTGAGGAGGAGAGTGGCGGTGTGGGCTTTCACAAGGACCAGCGCGGCCAATACGTCAAAACTCGGCTCGACGAGAGCACCTTGCAGGACATGGCGCTGGAGACGGGGGGCGATTACTTTCGCACTACCTTGGGCGGTGCGGAATTGGAAGCTTTATATGGCCAGATCGCCGAGATGGATCAGCGCGAAATCGGCTCTACCCGCCTCACCCGCTATCAGGAGCGTTTCCAATGGCCCTTATTACTGGCCCTTTGCTGTTTCTTTGCCGAGGCTTTCTTAGGCGATGCGCGGGTGCAGGCCCGCGAGTGGAAGGGACGGTTCGCCTAATGGGTACACTGTGGGTCGTCTTGGGGATCTGGCTGGTCGTCTGCGGAGCGACCGTGGGCGATCCCGTGGCCAGCAAGAGCGCCGAGGCGCTGGAGCACTACCAGCGCGGCGAGTACGATCAGGCCCTACAGCTCTACCGCGACGCCCTCCTCGACCGGCCCGACGCGCCCGAGCTACACTTCAACGTCGGGGACGCGCTTTTCAAGCGCGGCGAATACGACCAAGCCCTGCGGGAATTTGAGCGCGTGCTCAGCGCCGAGGAGCAGAAAATCCAGGCGCAGGCCCATTACAATATGGGTAATAGCTTCTTTCAGCAGCAGGCGTTTGAACAGGCCGTTGCCGCGTACAAGCAGGCGCTGGAGCTAGACGCTGACGACGAGGATGCAAAGGTGAACTTGGAACTGGCGCTGGAGAAATTGCAGGAGCAGCAACAGCAGCAACAACAGCAGGATTCGGAACAGGATCAACAGGACCAAGAGCAACAGCAGGATTCAGAGCAGAGTCAACAGAATCAAGATCAGCAGCAGGATTCAGAGCAGGATCAACAGGACCAAGATCAGCAACAGCAGCAAGATTCAGAGCAGGATCAACAGGATCAGCAACAGCAGCAAAGTGAACAGGACCAACAGCCGGAGGAGCAGCCCGCCGAGCAGCAGGCTATTAGCCCCGAGGAAGCTCAGCAGCTCATGGATGCACTCAAAAACCGCGAGTTGGAAGCTCAGCAGCGCCGATTTCGCGCGACTGGCAAGGCACAGGCTAGGGACTGGTGAAAGCGCGGCTGACTATACCGTTAGTGCTATGGGCGCTGGCGGCATCCAGCGTTGCAGCGGCGACGATTCAGTTCGAGGCGTCCGTCGATCGCACGCGCGCTAGCGAAGGTGAGCCGATTCGCCTGACGATCCGCATCACCTCTGACGAACAATTGGGCCAGGTGACGCCAGCGTTCGATCTAAAGGATTTCCACGTTGAGGGGCCAGCCACTAGCACGCGAATGGAGATGAGAAACACCAACATCACCTTCACCCGAGAGCTAGCATACGCCCTCTATGCCAAGCAGGCTGGCACCTTCACAATCGGCCCGCTCCAACTGGAAATGGGCGGTGAGTATTATCAGACCAAGCCCATTACCCTTGAGATCGTCCGCGGCACCAGCAGTGCACAAGCTGGCCAGGCAGAGAGTCCCATCTTTGTGTTGGCGCGCGCCGACCACGAGCGGGCTTACGTGGGACAGCAGGTCACCGTATCCTACGATCTGTTCTACCGCATCCAGCCGCGCAACGTTAGCTTCAACAAGCTGCCGACCTTTGTCGGGTTTTGGACCGAAGATCTCTTTATCGCCCAACAGTTAGATTCGCATCAGGAGGTGCGTGGCGGCGTGTCCTACAACGTCGCGCCACTGCGCCGCGTGGCCCTTTTTCCCACCGGAGCGGGAACCCACGCCGTCGGCACGTTGGCTGTTTCCTGCGACATTCCTCAACAGCGCTCGCGCCGCGGCAGTACACTCGACGACTTTTTCGCTGGCGATCCGTTTTTTGGCCGCTCTCGCTCGGTGCTTCTGCAAAGCGAGGAATTACAAATCGAGGTGCTACCGCTGCCAGAGCAGGGCCGCCCCGAGGAATTTACCGGCGCGGTGGGGCGCTTCCAGCTCAGCGTCGAAGCCCAGCCGACTCAGGTTGCGGTCGGAGATCCGGTAACGCTGCGAGTGCTGGTCGAGGGCGAGGGCAACATGGCCGCGGTGCAGCCTCTGCAAGTAGATGCTGCCGCTGGCGTCAAGCTTTACGACCCCAAGGTCGAAGAGGAAGAGCGGATCACCAACGGCGTGTACGGGGGCCGCCGCCTCTTCGAGTACATCTTGATTCCCGAGCAGGGCGGCACCGTGAACATCCCGCCGTTGCGCTTTGCGTACTTCGACCCACACCAAGCGCGCTACGAGGTCCTCGAATCCGATCCCATCGCCATTCACAGCAAGGGGAGCGTCGAGGGGGAAGGGGTGAACTACGGGCTGAGTCGGCGCGACATAGAGGCCGTAGGCGAGGACATCCGCTACATCAAGCCCGACGCCGAGGCCCTCGTCGCGGCTACCACGCTGCACGAGAGCTATTGGTTTTGGTCCTTGCAGGGCGCGTTGCCCCTCGCCTTTTTTGCCCTGCTTGTGTGGCAACGCCACCAGCGGCGCTTGCAGGGCGATGTGGCGTACGCTCGTCAGCGCCGGGCCAAAGGCGAGGCTGGCCGCCGCCTAGCCCGCGCCGATGCCTTGCTTGAGACCGGTACTGAGGCCGAGTTCTACGGCGAGGTTCGCGCCGCAGTGCTGGAATTCGTAGCCGACCGCCTCAACCTCGCTGCGGCTGGCCTGACCATTGAGGTTTGTGCCGAGGCCCTAGCGGCGCGCCAAGTTGAGGCCGAGACGATTGCTGGGTTGCGCGATTTGCTGACGCGCTGCGACTTTGCGCGCTTTGCGCCCGCGGGCGGCCCGCCGACGGACCGGGCGGCGGCGCGGCACTTGGCCGAGGAGGTGATCGCGGGTTTGGAGAAGCGGATATGATGCGGGTATTGGTGCTGTTGCTCCTGTTGGGCACTCAACTCCACGCCGGGGCTGCGGCTGGGCAGTACAACGAGGCCAACGCGCTCTATCGGGACGGAGGTTTTGCTGAAGCGCGGCGCAGCTACTTGGCGGTGGTGGACGCTGGAGTACAAGACGCGCGGCTCTACTACAACTTGGGCAATGCTTGCTTCAAGTCCGGGAAGCTGGGCGAAGCGATTCTCTGGTACGAGCGGGCGCGGCGCTTGCTGCCGCACGACGCGGACATTGAGGCCAATTTGCGCTTCGCCAACCTAGTGAAGAAGGACCGCGACCCGCAAACTGAGGACGGCCTCGGCGCGCTGGTGGCTGCGCTGGTGGCCGCCTATTTTTGGCCTACGTTTAACCAGCTCAGCCTGCTGTTCGCCGCGGCATTTTTCGCGGTCTTTGTCTTGGGGGTGCGGTGGTTATTCGCGCAGCCGCGTCTCGGTGCGCTGTGGCTAGTCGGGTTTTTGCTCTGTGCGGGGCTGAGTGTCGGGTCTGCGCTCTGGCTGGGGACGCGCCTCCACCATCAGGCGCAGACGAGCGAAGCCATCATCACAGTTGACATGGCGCACGCGCGCTCCGGCCCCGACCTCGGGCAGACGGAAGTCTTTGTCGCGCACGAGGGTACCAAGGTTCGCTTAGTGCGGCAGGAAGGGGGGTGGATGCTGGTGCGGCTGGCCAACGGCCTCGGCGGATGGATGCAAGCGGAAGCCTTGACGAAGATCTGAACCTAACAACGACTTTTTCGCTTAGATCAAACCACAACCAAAACAAGGATAAGCCATGAGCACGCTCAAAGTAGGTATCGTCGGCGTCGGCGGGATCGCCCGCACGCATATCCCCGGCTGGGAGGCTTCTAGCGAGGCTGAGCTAGTCGCTGGCAGCGACATTAGCGAGGAGGCGCTGAAGCACTTTGGCACTGAAAACGGGGTTACCAAACTGCACACCGACCCGGAGGCACTGTTCAGCGATCCAGATATCGACATTATAGACATCTGCACGCCCAACATGTATCACGCCCCCTTGGCCATTGCCGCGCTGTCGGCTGGCAAGCACGTGATCTGCGAAAAGCCTTTGGCCCCCACGCCCGAGGATGTTCGCCAGATGATCGCGGCGCGCGATGCCTCGGGCAAGGAGCTGATGACGGCGCAGCACTTTCGCTTTCAGGGTTCGTCCCGTGCGCTAAAAGATGAGATAGACTCGGGCGCGCTCGGCGACATCTACCACGCCCGTAGTTGGATGCTGCGTCGGGCTGGGGCACCGGTTGGTGGCGGGTTTATTCTCAAGGAGCACAGCGGCGGCGGCCCCTGCATCGACATTGGGGTTCACATCCTCGACCTAACCTTGTGGTTTATGGGGCATCCCGAGCCAGTGGCCGTTTCGGGTGTGGCTCGCGCTGAATTGGCGCACCAAGAGGGGTCTTTTAGCCAATGGGGCCGCCAGACGATTCCATCCCACTACGATGTCGAGGATTTTGCCGCGGCCTTTGTGCGCTTTGACAATGGCGCAGTGCTGATCTTGGAAGTAAGCTGGCTTTTGCACCACCCCGTCCAAGGCGAGGACATGCAGATGTGGCTCTACGGCACCCGAGGTGGGGCGCACTGGCCCCAGTGCTCGATTTGCGAGAGCAACAACCAGACCCGCCAGCAGTACGACCGCAAGCTCATGCTGATGTACGACGGCCTCGAAGCCCACGCGCAGGAATGCGTGGAGTTCGCCGCAGCGATTGCCCAAGGGCGACCCTCGCCGGTGCCGCCGGAACAATCCCTACAGGTGATGAAGATCCTCGATGGGATCTACCGGAGCCAAGAGGCGGGGGAGGAGATACGGCTGGACTAAGAGGGGGTGGTTTACCTTCCAAAAGTACTTCGTCTTGGATAATCATCCCAAGCTGCGGGATTTCATCCAAGGGTGGCATCGCGATGAAGCTAGATAATAAAATTGAATCTTCCCCGCCTATCTTCTATCTTCGGCAGAGTCCCGGAGATTGCGAAAGGTAGGATATGCTCATTCGTCGTATCAAACAGACCAACCTGCTCTCATTCGGCCCCGACTCCGAGGGAATCGAACTTAAGCGGCTAAACGTATTGATCGGCCCCAATGGTTCGGGGAAGTCTAATCTTCTAGAGGGGATCGATATCCTCCGGTCGGCTCCAAGAGATTTGGTTGCGCCCATTCGCGAGGGAGGAGGCATCCATGATTGGATATGGCGGGGAAGACCGGAAGGTGCTGCTCGCATCGAGGCCATTGTGGAGAATCCACAGGGGTCACAGGCGTTGCGGTACTGGCTGGGTTTTGCAGAGCGCGGCCAGCGATTTGAACTGATCGAAGAGCGGATAGAGAACGAACAGAGTGATGAAGGACATGAGGTGCCATATATCTATTACAATCAGAAAGGCGGGCAGGCGTTTCTCACTTACAAGGATGAGACCGGCTTGGATCCTACCGTAGAGGCTACCGTAAAGGCGAAATACCCTAATGTTCGTCTTCGGCTGGGCCGATACGACTTGCGTCCCGAGGAAGTCAAACTGGACCAGTCCATCCTGTCCCAACGTAAAGATCCCGACCTCCCTGAACTGATGTACCTCGGCGAGGAATTGAGCCGCATTCGCATTTATCGCGAGTGGTCGCTTGGGCGCGACTCCCCACTGCGGTTACCGCAGAAGGCCGACCTTCCCAACGATTTCCTGCAAGAAGACGGGAAAAACTTAGCCTTGGTGTTAAACAGGCTTCAAGGTGAGCCGGCGGTAAAGCAGCGTCTGCTGGACGCTCTGCGCAGACTCTACGAGGGCATAACCGATTTCTACTTCAGCATTGAGGGTAGTACGATCCAATTGTTCTTACAGGAAGGTGACGTGGTCATACCGGCGACCCGTCTTTCGGACGGTACGCTGCGGTACCTCTGTTTGCTCTCCATTCTCTGTCACCCGGAGCCTCCGCCCCTCATCTGTATCGAGGAACCCGAACTGGGCCTGCACCCAGACATGCTACTGACGGTGAGCAAGTTGTTGCTTGAAGCCTCCGAACGCAACCAGTTGATTGTAACGACTCATTCGGACATGCTCGTCGATGCCCTGACCAATGACTGGTGGAGTGTCGCAGTTTGCGAAAAGCGCGACGGGCAGACTGTGATGCGCCGTCTCGATGAGAAGAAAATGGCTGCTTGGCTGGAGGAGTATCGGCTCGGAGAACTCTGGAGTAGTGGCGAGATCGGGGGGAATCCTTGGTGAGCATCAAGGTGTATGTCGAGGGTGGTGGAGACAAGAATCCAAAATTAAACAGACAATGTCGCGCTGGCTTCAGGGAGTTTTTTAGCAAGGCCGGGCTTGAAGGTCCTATGCCGAGCGTTCATCCTGGCGGTTCCCGAGAAAAAACTTATAAAAAATTTTGTACCGCCATTAATGAAGCCAAAGACGACTGTTTTATCGTTCTCCTGGTAGATAGTGAGGCCGCAGTCGCATCTAGCGATAGCCCTTGGGAACACTTAAAGAAGAGCGATAAATGGATCCAGCCCTCGGCTGCTGCGGATGACAGCGCACAACTTATGGTGCAGTGCATGGAAGCGTGGTTCATCGCGGACCGGCAATCCTTGGGTGCCTATTTTGGCCAGAACTTCAACGCCACCGCGTTACCAAAACAACATAAAGTGGAAGCTATCGCAAAAGACGACCTTGAACGAACGCTGAAACAGGCGACAAGGTCGTGCTCTAAAGGTAAAGGAATATACCGGAAGGGTCGGCATTCGTTCGAGTTGCTTGAATGCTTGGACCCAAGTAAGGTGATGGAATCTTCGCCCCATGCGCGACGGCTCATTGACGCGCTGAAGCGGTCTTAAAGTTTCGCGTGCTGCCCGATTGGTCTCGACGTTGCGATTCGCACTCGGCTAGGTATTCGGTCGTCCGCTTATCAAAGTTTCCCCAAATATCACGGTCCTTCCAGCCAAGCGACAAAGGCCGCTGGCGACTCGACCACTACGCGGCCGTTGAGCGACTCGTGTTCAAAGCCGCACATTTGGTCACCGACGAAGGCGAATACGCCGGTGGTCTGTGAGATAAAGGCCAGCTCAAAGGTCAAATCGGGTACGGCCACTTGATGTAGGTCGAGATGGGGCAGGGCAAAAGTGTAGATGTAATCTCGACTAGTCAGTTCGACTTCAATTTCTATGCCAAGTGGAAGGTGTAACTCCTTCCCCTGCTTGGTTATATCGTCATCAGTATGCAACTCGCCATCGGGGCCTGGATAGCGAAATTGCCAGGTGAACTCTTCCCCGGTGATTTGGATGCGCAGCGGTCCTGGGGGCAGGGCGGGCGTGCAGCCGTCCGCCCCCAATAGGACCAGTCCCCAGAGCATGAATCGGATATGGCCGTGCATGACGTATCCTATTCTCGAACAGTCGTTTAAGTCTAATGTCTTAAGGCGAAGTATTTGCGACTAAACGCAAATAAACCAGCCCATCCCCGCGTGTCAAGTTGCTTTACACGCGCTCTTGATCTCCCTAAAATCACCCCACACCCGTCTATCAATCCTCTCAGGAGTAAGGACATGCCCGCCATAACTGCCAATATCCCACTCAACTCGCCAGCCCACTGGGCCGTGTGGCAGCGCCGCCTCTTCGACGCCTTGGACCAATCGGTGCAGCCCTTTCTCGACCATTTCACCCGCGAGGACGGCGAATTCATCTGGCAGGACGAGTGGGGCGGCGGCAGCCCCGACGATTTCTACGAGCCTTTTTTTAATTGGCCGCTCGTGTATCTGATGGGCGGCGGCGAGCACCTGTTGGACTTAGCCGACCGCCAGTGGGAGGCCATTACCCGCCAACTGACCCGCTTGGGCACGGTTAGCAAGGAATACGGCATCCGCGAAGACCAGATGCATCAAGCCGAAAGCGACATCTGCTTTTACCACTTGTGCTTGGCCCACCCCAACGCCCCTCGGCGCGTCGAGCGGGCTTGTCGCTTTGCTGGCTTTTATCTCAACGAAGACCCCGAAGCGCAAAACTACGATCCCGAGCACAAAATCCTTCGCTCGGGCCTCAACGGCAGCCACGGCCCCTATTTCGCCCCGCTATCCGAACGCGACAAACAAAGTTACAACCCCTTGGGCGGCAGCATGGAAGTGTACAATTTGCCATTTTTCGACTTGCCCGGCATTACCAGTGTGCAGGACTTGGCCGACCCGGCTAAAGCCCGTTTGATGGGGCAGACCCTGTTCGACCGCTGGCGTCAGGGTGATACGCCGACCAACTTGGCTGTCACCTCGCTGGTAACCAACGCCTTCCTGATTACCGGCGATGAAAAATACCGCGCTTGGGTTGTGGAATACACCGACGCTTGGGTAGAGCGTGCTCAAGCCAACGGCGGCATGTTGCCGGACAACGTCGGTCTGTCGGGCCAAGTGGGAGAGTACTGCGCTGGCAACTGGTACGGCGGGCGCTACGGCTGGACTTTTCCACACGGTTTTTTGACCTTGCAGAAAGCCACGCTCGACGCGGCGGCCAATGCCTATCTGTTGACCCGCGACCGGGCCTATCTCGACCTGCCACGCCAGCAGATGGACCGCATCTTGGAACAAGGGCGCATGGAGGATATCCGCGACCAGTACATGAGCGTGGCCGAGCGCTGGGCGAGCCAATTTGCCGCTATGGGCGAAAAAAGCGAGACCTTGCTGGTACCCTACCGCTACGGCGACGCCGGCTGGTTCGACTGGCAGCCCATGAGTCCGGTGTACCCGGTGACGCTGTGGAATCTGTCCATGGACGAGGGCGACTGGGAGCGCATGGAGGCGATTCGGCAAAAAGAAGCGTTCGACTGGGCCGCGGTCTTTCCCTTTCACAACAAAGAGGACTCGGGCCACGAGGCCCCTTGGGTGCGCTTTTTGGCTGGGGCTAACCTGGCCTATCCAGAGCAAATGTTGCAGGCCACGTACCAAGTGGCCGGCCGCCGCTTGGCTCAACTGCGCGCCGATCAAGACGTGGGCACCCGCCATCACGTTCACCACTGGCAATGGGGCAATCCCGTTTCCTCCGAAGCCCTCATCCAGCTAACTATGGGCGGCCCACAACCCATCTACAACGGCGGCCTGCTGCACGCCCGCCTGCGCTACTTTGACGCCCAGCGCCGCCGCCCTGGCCTGCCCGCAGACGTCGGTGCCTTGGTGGAAAAGCTCGAAGCAAACCGCACGGTCGTGCGCTTGGTCAATTTGAATCACAACGAGGGCCGAGAACTGGTCATTCAGGGCGGCGCTTTTGGCGAGCACCGCTTTGGCCGGGCTGCGTATCAAAGCCGCACCAGCGAGTACCCGGGCTGGATGGGCGGCTATGCCGGCACGTACGCAGCTCCGCCCTTGGAGACAGAGGAGCGCCAGCTAGCCGTTGATGACAAGCACCTGAGCATCACCTTACCGCCCCATTGCGAAATCACCCTCGACCTAGAGACCCAGCGCTACGTCAATGAGCCTTCGCACCACGCCGGGCCGTTTTAAGCGGCTTGACAGGTCATTAACGCTTTGGTTTATTGCAAATAAGTGCTCGAAGGGAGCCCTCAGGTCCGCGGTAAGGGTCAAACCCACCTCTCAGCAAAATAACAGCCTTCTTTCAGCCTGCGACGCGGACACCAGGCACTAACGAGAGAGGGTTGGCATGTCTAGAGCACTTCCCCGTAAGCCTCATATAGATTCCCTCAAAAAGCAGGCCCGGCAGCTACTCCAAGCGCACCGCGAGGGTCGGCCAGAAAGCCTCCGCAGCATTCGGACCTATATGCCTCATTTAGGCTCATTGTCCGACGAGGCCGTCCTGCAAAGGCCATTTACCTTGCAACAGGCCCAATGCGTCCTCAGCCGCGAGTATGGGTTTAGCAATTGGGCAGAATTGGTCCGAGCTGTCGAGATTATCCGTCAGGCCGAGTCAGCTATGCTGAGCCAAGTCGATGACGCTTTGCGCAACGGTCAATCTATCCATGTGTTGATCCCCGAGCACATGGCGGCGAATGTTGCCCAAAGGCTGACCGCTCATTGCGGCCAAAATCGGGTACTCTTGGTAGCTCGCGTAAGCCAAGAGCCGTTCAATGGCTGGGTCGACCCGATAGCCGCAGCGGCAGTGGTAGTTAGTCCTCCTGGAGAGTTGGGCTTCCTCCACATGCATGAACGCTTGCAAAAACCCGAAGGGCCATGGGATTTCGAGCAGCTTTTATCTGAAGCCCACGCCTTCGTGAACGTGCCGTTCAGAGAGGAACGGACGCCTTTGATCATTTCCGGTCCAGATGAAGAAACAGGTGCTGTCCGCGACCTGATTTCCATGTATCTGACGGAGTTTTATGGGTTATACGGTTCGATGATGGACCATCGATATTGACCTCCGGTAATCAGATAGGTTGTAGGGGTAACCTTTTCCTTACAAAGCAGTTAGGACGGACTCGACCTGTTCTTCGGTGGGCGTGCTGCCGTCGAGGATCAGGTCCGCGTAGCGGGCGGTGGGCTGGATATGGCGGCGGTACATTGGGCGGACCTGCTCTTGGTATTGGGCGCGGATTGAGGCGGGGGAACGGCCGCGTTCGATGCGGTCGCGGGCGAGGCGGCGCTCCAAGCAGATCGCGTCGGCAGCGGTGACGAAGAGGCGCAGGTGGTAGAGGGCATTGATGTCGGGCCAGTAGAGGGCAAAGAGGCCCTCGACGAGTAGGAAATCGGTGGGGGTGAGGCTCTGTTGGTGCGCTTGGCGCGTGTGGGTGGCAAAGTCGTACACTGGGATTTCGACGCGGTGGCCGGCGGCGAGTTGGCGGAGATCCTCGGCGAGGCGCTGGTGGTCCATGGCCTCGGGGGCGTCGAAGTTGACGCGGGCTCTTTCGTCTGGGGAGAGGGCGGCTAAGTCGCGGTAGTACGCATCTAGGGAGAGCACGGTGGCTGAGCCGGGCAGGCGGGTCTGAAGGGCGCGGGCGAGCGTGGTCTTGCCTGCACCGGATGGTCCGGCTAAGCCGATGAGGCAGGGCGGCCCTTTAGCTTTGGAATAGGGCTGCATTCTTGACTCGTAAGATACCGTCTATAAGTTCAAAAAGACAGAGTTGTGGGAACGGTCCGATGCGTGTAATCCCTCCACCGGCGTGGTTCCTACTCCCAATTGGTATTCAAAAAATTATAAAGAAAGGAAGAGCCAATGAACCAAATCGGGCCTTTCCCGATCAATAAGACCCACGAAGGAGATTGTCTAGAACTGATTCCGCAACTTCCGGACGAGTCCGTGAATATAGTTGTGACGAGTCCTCCCTATTGGGGGCAAAGGCACTCAGAAGGGATCGGTATCGAAAAAGACCCGAGGGATTATCTACAGTTTCTCACGAAAGCCTTTGTGGAAGTTTTACCGAAGTTGAGACCGGAAGGGATTCTTTGGATCAATATAGGAGACGCTTACAACACCCCTGTGAACTGGAATCAGAAAGCATGGAAGTTCAGCACCTTGGGTGCAAAAAAACAAGGCTTTTCGGAAGACAATTCAGCGTACACCAAACCTCGGGCGCGGCGAAAAGCATTTATCGATAAGGATGAAACGTGGCTTCAGTATGGCAATCTTCTGGCGCTCCCATATCGTCTTATTATCTCTCTTTGCGACGCGGGCTACTTGTTCCGGGGAGAAGTAATTTGGCGAAAGAAAAATGCCATGCCTGAGGGCCGCTGCCGACGCCCGCATCGTCAACACGAATCGATTTACTTGCTGACAAAGAGCGAGCGGCATGGTTTTCGCGTAACACCTCCGATTAAGAGCGTGTGGGAGTTCGCAAACGAGAAGATTGACGGGCTCAAGCATTTCTCACGCTTCCCCAAGGAATTGCCAATTCGTTGCATTAAGGCGTACGGAACCTGTGGAGAAGATGTTGTGGTTTTAGATCCGTTCTCTGGATCGGGCACTACAGGAATCGCGGCACTGACCCTTGGCTGTTCCTACATAGGATTTGAAGTTGACCCCGAGCAAGTTCAGGCCTCCAACAAACGCTTAGAGGAAAGCAAAGGGCCAAATTTGGAATTATTTCCGAAATCGGAGACTCTCCGAAACGACGAACCTAGTGAAGGCATCGTCCGGGTCGGTGAAGTCACATGAATAAATTCGTGCCTTTGCTAGGGGGGTATCGGGAGGAGTTGGACGAGTGTTCCTATTGTAAGAAAAGCATGCTGAGAAAAAGCCGTCGCTTTCTATGTCTTTTCTCTTAGCGTTCCTTTGATCCTGACCTTCTCCGGTAAAAATTTTCCCCAATTCGCCGCGATTGACGGGTTCAGGACTAGGGAAACTCTTGCAATCCATCGTCCATAGCGGGGAAATGTAGCTAGCATCAACGAGTGCTTGACTCATAGGAACATCGTCTGTTCGGCGTTCCGCAAAACTCGCCTTGACGTGAACGACCCCAATCATCCGTTCGTTTGCTCCCTCGCCGACCGTTAGCATAATATCCACTTTGTCTGGTTCAAGGCGGTGACCAACGTCGATACCGCAAAGAATCCTCGCCTTACGCTCGGAATCTTTACGTACCATGTTGATCCCTTGTTTTGCCAAAGTATCACCGTAATGCTTTTCGAGAACCAACTCCAAGGCCCAACCAGCAGTTCGTTTCCAGCTTTGCGCAAAGTCTAAGCGAGCATACTGGGCAGGATGGTTGTATGGGTCACAGTAGGCGCGATATACGAGAAACCACCAGAGATCGGAGGGGTTAGCTTGAGGCCAGAGTTCAACGGCTTTCATGAACGCATTGGCCACACTTTCCATCTTAATCGTCTCGGCTCGCGGCTCTCCAATCCCAGAGTCGGCGAGCTGAGCGAGTCCATTTCGCAACGTTAGAACTATTTCCGTGAACTGCTCCACGGTAGCACCTTCAAGGCGGTACGTAGCATCGTATTCACCATAGGGAAAGTGAAGAATGAGGTCATTGTCGACTTCTTCTGGAGTAATTGAGCGTTTTATGGACGGAGCGTTCCCGTCTATGCCTTCTGCAAGGTCGCTCAGAGTTTTGCCATAGAGTGAGAGCAGAGACATAACCACATCAAGACCGGGGAGGGCCGCACCGCTCTCGAACGCGTGGATCCACCCTGGCCCCAAAACAAGGTTACTTTCGACCTGCTCAGGCTCAAGTTGGGATTCCTGACGAAATGTATGCAGTCGCCGGAAAAGCTGTGAGAGGTAATCGCTACGGGTCATGTTTAGCTTTGGAACCAAGCGGCAATGGCTTCGCGGCTGAGCGCGTTGGGGATGTCGGCGGCGCGGAGCCAGCCCTTGCGGGCAATGCCGATACCGTAGCCGAGATGGTCCAGGCCACCGACGCTGTGGGCGTCGGTGTTGACGGCGATTTGGACGCCGCGGTCGCGCGCCTTTTTGACGTGCCGCCAGTCGAGGTCGAGTCGCGACGGGTGGGCGTTGATTTCGAGGGCGACCCCACAGCGGGCGGCAGCTTCGATGATTGGGTCCATATCGACGGCATAGCCTTCGCGGTTGAGGAGCAAGCGCCCGGTTGGATGGCCGACGATGGTGGTCGCCGGATGCTCGATGGCGCGGACGATGCGGGCGGTCATAGCGTCGCGGCTCAAGTTGAACTGCGAATGGACCGAGGCGACTACGAAGTCGAATTGGGCGAGCAAGTCGTCGTCGTAGTCGAGCGAGCCGTCGCCGAGGATATCCGACTCAATGCCCTTGAAGATGCGGAAGGGAGCCAATTCCTCGTTGAGCTGGTCGATTTCCTCCCATTGGCGCTGGACATCCTCAACGCGAAGCCCACCGGCGTAGGCTGCGGCTTGGCTGTGGTCGGCAATGCCCATGTACTCAAAGCCGTGTTCTTGCACGGCGTGGGCCATGGCCTCCAAGCTATCGGCCCCATCCGAATAGGTCGAATGCACGTGGAGCATACCGCGAATGTCGGCGGCTGTTACCAACTCAGGTAGTGTGTCGGCGGCTGCGGCCTCGACTTCGCCTTGGTTTTCGCGCAACTCCGGCGGGATGTAGGCGAGGCCCAAGGCGGCGAATAAAGCCGCTTCATCCGCGCACTCGATGCGCTCGTCGCCGCGCCAGAGTCCGCGTTCGTCGAGGACTAGCCCGCGCTCTGCGGCTTTGGCGCGCAGTGCGACGCGGTGTTCCTCGCTGCCTGTGTAGTAGTGTAGGGCCGCAGAGAAGGCATCGTCTGAGACTATATGCAGGTTGGCTTGTAGCCCACTGGACAGTCGTCCTGCGCCCGGTGAGGAGACTTCGGCTATATCCGGATGGGAGCCAAAGGCCGCAGTCGCGGCCTCGGCGTCGGTGGTGCTGATTACGAAGTCGAGTTGCTGGACTGTTTCTCGCGCTCGGCGCAGCTCTCCGGCGATGGCAAAGTGCTGCGCGTGGGAGCACAGGGTTGTGAGCAGACTTTGGGCGCTCTGGTGTGCGCTATCGACGCGGCAGTGGCCCTCGTGGGCGCGAATGAACCCGACGCCCTTGAGAATGGTTGCCTGGGTCTTGGAGCCAAAGCCCTTGAGGGCGGCGAGTTGGCCGTCGCGACAGGCTTGTTCGAGGGCGTCGAGGGTCTCAATGCCGAGGGCCTTGCGGATGGCGACGATCTTGCGCGGCCCCAAGCCGGGGACTCTCAGCATGTCGAGCAGCCCCTCCGGCGTTGCGGCCCGCAGGTCTTCATAAGCTTGGGCCGTGCCGGTGTCGGCCAACTCGGCGACTAGTTCAGCCACGCTGTCGCCGATACCTTTGACCTCGGTTAGAGTCCCGGCGGCGAGAAGTTCGTCAAGAGGGGATGTTAGGGTTTCGAGGGCGCGCACGGCATTGGCGTAGGCGCGCACCCGGAAGGGGGAGGCTCCGCTGAGTTCGAGGAGGGTGGCGTACTCTTCGACAAAATCCGCTGCGATCCGGGCCGTTATCATTGCTTTTGCTCGTGCATTAGGTGGAGAATGTGCGATACCAGCGTCGCGTTGCCCGCGGCGAGTCCACCGGGGATGAGGGTATCGGCTTGGTTGTAGGTCCGCACTTGGTGGCCGCACGTGTGCATGAGTCCGCCGGCCTCGCGCACTAACAGGTCGCCGGCGCAAACGTCCCACTCGTTTTTGTCTTGGATGCTAAAGTTGAGGTCGCAGGCTCCCGCCGCCACTAGGGCCAGCTTGTAGGCGACGCTGCCGACGGGACGGATTGCGCCAAGGTGCGGGCGAAAGGGGTCGATCCCGCCGCGTTTGGTCTCGCTGCGGCTGACGACGGCTGTGGCTTGGCTGAGGGATTGGACCTCGCTGCAAAACACGCGCTGACCGTTGCGGAAGGTGCCGCTGCCCGAGACGGCGGCGAAGATTTGCTCCTGCGCGGGATTGTAGATAACCGCCAGAGTCGGCGCGCCGCCTTCGACTAAGGCCACGGCAACTACGTATTCGGGAATGCCTTCGACGAACTCGCGGGTGCCGTCGATTGGATCGACGATCCACACGGCTTCTTTTGCGAGACGTTGGCGATCATCGACGGTCTCTTCGGAGAGCCAGCCGCAGTCTGGGCGCAGATCCCGCAGGGCTTTTTTGAGGTAGGCGTCGGCTTGGAGATCTGCCGCGGTCAGCGGATCGTTCCTGTCTTTGTAGGCGATCTCAAGTGGTCCGCCAAAGTACTGCAAGGTCAGTGCCCCGGCCTCGCGGGTGGCTGCTATGGCTTGTTGGAGTTGGGTCTGCATGAGAGCATTCGAAAATAGGGGTTAGAGTTGGGGAGAGCAATGGACTGAATCGGGGCCATGGCGGCTTGACAAGACGAAGAGGCGTCGGGTAGATTGATAGAGCAGAATCGACAATTTCAAACGAGGTGAAAATGCGTTGGATACTATGGTTTTGGCTGCCGGTGATTTTGCTGGTGGCAAGCGGGGCCGAGGCGGCCATGGAGACCGAAGAGGTGCGGAGTCTGCTGGAGAAGATGCAGGCCGAGGAGGCATGGGGCGAAGCTGTGCTTACTGATGGCCGAGTGCGCTCGTTGCGCGTGGAGGAGCTTGAGGCGGATTCAGTGGCAGTCGTCGAGGTCGTCGGTGCCTTGCAGGAGCGGGAGGCCGCGTATGCGCTAGCTGAAATTCGCTCCCTGCGCTCGCTGGGGACGTATCGCATTCAGGCGCGCCACGCCGCGTATCGACAGCCAAAGTCCGGGCTGTTGGCCTTTCTGCTGGAGCTACCCGTGCCGGGCGCGGGCTATTTCTACATTGGGGAGCACAAGCAGGGGCTCGCGCTCATGGGTTTGACGGTGACGGCTGTGGGGACGGCCGTTCTGACGGGTTCAGACACCGCGGCCGGTTGGGTGCCGCTGTCGGCGTGGGTCAAGATCGCGTCGTTGTTTCATCTGCGCGACCAAGTCCAAACCATCAACAAGTTAGCCAAAAACGTAGAACTGGGCGCTCTGCCCGGGCGCGAAGCCGCCGTCCCCGCCCTGCGGCTGAAGCTGGATTTTTAACGGCTGCAAGAGGGCTATGCTGGCCCTGTGCTTGACTAGATACTCGACCGGCCCTTGCGGGGGCCGGTTTTTTTATGCCCTCCCAACGCGGCCGATCCAAGCCCTTAGATCCATGGCCAAGCTGAGGAAGGTGGGTACACTGCGGTCCGACTATACACACCCCGGGAACTCGCGCCCACGGATCAGGGGCCAGCCGTTGACAGGTTCCGACCCGACAAGGCAACCGCGCTGTTTAAGGCGTTCGGTCTCTTCCGGTGTACCGATGTAACGCGTGTCCGAAGAGACGTAGTGAATCGACCAGCCTCGCCGCCGGTACGGCGTTGTATTCGGGCCGCTGCAATGGAGTGCCAGGCTGTGGTGAAAGGTCGCATCACCCGCCTTCAGTGGAACAGCGACCTCTTGGGCGAGCACATCCTCTGTCAGCATGTAGGGGAGATGGTCCCAGTTGACGAGGCCGAAGTGGTGGCTGCCCGGGATGAAACGCACACAACCGTTCTCGACAGTCGCATCGTCGAGCAGGACCTGGCATGTGACCTGGAAGTTGCTCGCGAAGAAGGCCCAGAAAATGGAATCCTGATGGTAGCGATTCGCTTTGGCGTATGGCGGCTTCGCAAAGACCTGGTCGTAGTAGAGCTTGATGTCCGGCCCCATCAGGGATTCGATGATGTCGACGATTTTGGGGCTTCGTACAAACGCATTGAAAACCGAATGGTGGTACGAAGGCAGGTTGAGATGACTTACCGTATCCAGCGGGTCCTCAACCGACGTGCGATCTTCTGGAGCGGTTACTTCCCCTTTCGGGTAAACCTGAGTGCCGCGTCGGTCATGTCGGCTTCCGTGAGGAGTGGGCGGTTCCGCGGCTTGAGCCGTTCCCGGAGTGTGGTGAGAGACGTTGCCTTCCGGGTAGTCGGGGACGCGACCGAGCGCAAGGTCGGCGTAGTGGTTGCGCAGGGTCTCGAGTTCTTCTGTGGTCAGCAGTTCTTTGACGACGATATAGCCGTCTTGGAAAAATTGGTTTTTCTGTTCTTTGGTCAAAGCCATGAGTGCCTCCGGATGGAAAGGTGCCGGGTGAGTGCGGCGATGATCTTCACCTGCCCCTGCAAACCGGGCATTGGGTCACATTCACACGAAAGGTCCGGAGCTCGCCAGCGGCCAGTGGTGGCAATACAACTGGTGAAGCCCGATTAGACCGCTACGTTGTCCGGGCCGTAGAAGTCGTTGACGGTCGGCCGGCTTCCCTATTCAGCCACCCAGACCCGTCTGAGCGGAACGTCGGGAGACTCGCACACACCGCCATAGATTGTCACGGCGGTGATTTTCTCGTTTTGAATCCGGCACAGGTGCACCTCAGTCGCTTCCAGACGTTTGCCATACAACGCTTCGGGCAGTCCGGGAAGAGGCTGGTTTACAATGCCCTTGTGGCGAAACTCCACGGCGACCATCTCATCGTCTGCGATGACGTTGAGAATCTCGAGCCGCAGGTCCCGCTCTTCCTCGTGGCAGCCCCGCCAGAGCGCCACCATGTTATCCGCGCCGCGGATGTCAAGTCCGCCGCCGACCATGGTTGCGTCGTCGGCGTACGTTTCGCGAAGGCGCTTCCAGTCAGAGGCGAAGGCGGCTTCGAGGGATTCGCGGGCGATACGCGCGTTTACACTAGAAGACATTGGTACGACCTCCGGAAAATGAAATCGGGATTCAATCGTTATTGAACGCGGGCGCGACCTGTTCCGAGAACATCCGCAGGGACTTGCAAACTAGGTCGGGGCTCAGGTCGCCAATGCGGGTCCATCCCATAAAGTTCTGCAGTCCCGTGTGTTTCTGGATCCAACCGATTTTTTCGGCGACAAAGTCCGGATCGCCTACGATGGCGTGATCGGCCAGGATCTCGTCGAAGGTGATGTTCGAGAACTTCTGTTTCAGTCCCTGATAGAATTCCATCTGACCGGGAGGTGCCATTTCCGGCGGCGGCGCGATCACCTCGGCAAGCAGGGTGCGGAAGTACCACATGAGTTGGTCGTGGCATTCCTCCCGGGCTTTCTGGCTAGATTCGGCCACATAGAGGAACCTCGCTAGGGGGAAGTCCAGTTTGCCCGACATTCCGCACGCGTCCGCGGTCTTGTGGTACGACTCGTAGAGCTGGAAAACCTCGTCGTAGGGGTGCAGGAACGAGGTCAGGACGTTATAGCCGTTTTTTATGACCCATTCGTACGTGGAGGGACTCACCGCGGCAACGTAAACCGGCGGGTGGGGCTGTTGTACGGGCTTTGGGATGACGTTGACTTTCCTGACCTTGTGAAACTTGCCGTCGTATTCGACAGGGCCCGTCCAGGCTTTCAGGATGATTTCCAGTTCTTCCTGAAACCGTTCGCGGCTTTCCTCGAGGTCGATTCCCCAGTTGTAAAATTCCTCAGCCTGATAACCGCGCCCCACGCCGAAGAGGAGCCGCCCTTTCGACATGATATCAACGGTGGCGAAGTCTTCCGCGACAATGACGGGATTGTGGAAGGGCAGCACGACAACCGCGGTGCCGATCTTAATGCGTTCGGTAATGGCCGACGCGTACGCGGCCATGGTATGGATGGACGATGTGATCGAATAGTAGTTGGCCCCCGGTGCCTTATGGTCGAAATGGTGTTCCGCCAGCCAGATGGCGTCCCAGCCCGTTTCGTCCATGAGTTTGAACTGTTCGAACGCTTCGTGATAAACTTGCATGTGGTCCTTGCCGGGCGGGGTTTCCAGCAGATAGAATTGGCCGAATTTCATTGGAACTCTCCTGAGGTTTCGCGACAATGAATAAGGCACCGATATAGGTATATCAATTCGCTGAAACTGTTGTCAAGGGTCCGCCGGTCAGGGCGGCGACGATCCGCAGGCGCCCGCCACAGGCCGCCCTTACATCACCCTCCCGGCGCGGCTGATCCAGGCCCTCAGGTCCATGGCCAGGCTGAGGAACGTTGGCACTAGAAACAGGGTGAACAGGGTCGACAGCAGCAGCCCCCCAATCACCACGCTTCCCAGACCTCGGTATAGCTCGGACCCCGCGCCGGGGAAGACGACTAGCGGCAGCATCCCCAAGGCGCTGGTAATCATGGACATGAAGATCGGCCGCACGCGGCTGAAAACCGCGTCGCGGATGGCCTCTTTGAGCGGGGTTTCGGGCGCGTCGCGCAGGATATTGAGCGTCTGGTGGACGATGAGGATGGCGTTGTTGACCACCACGCCGATGAGGATGACAAAACCGAGCATGGTGAGGATGTCGAGCGGCTGATAGGTCAGCGTGCGGTTGACCACTTCCAGCCCGAGAATGCCGCCAGCCAGCGCTGGGGGCACGCTGAGCATGATGACGAATGGGTAGAGGAAGCTCTCAAAGAGCGCGGCCATCAGCAGATAGGTAATCACCAAGGCCAACAGGAAGTTCCACTGCAGGGCTTGGCGGGTGCGCCGCAGGTCGTCGGCCGAGCCAGAAAGCTGAATCTGGTAAGGCGGGACCAGTTCGCCAGAATCGACGAGGGGTTGGACGATCTGGGTCTGGATATCATCGAGCGCCGTCTCTAGAGGAATGGTTTCCGGCGGGATGACTTGGACGGTGATGGCCCGGCTTCGCTCAATGTGGTTGATCTTCTCGGGGCCGGTAGTTACTTCGACGCGAGCCACGGCGCTGAGCGGCACTAGTTGGCCGCGCGGAGTGTAGATGGGCAGGGCCTCAATGTCTTGGGTGCGGAACCAATCCTCCTCGCCCCGCAGCACCAAGTCGATTTCCTCGCCTTGGAACTGATAGCCATCGACGAGGGCTCCGTCTAGTAGTGCGTTAACCGCCGAACCGATGTCCCGCGCCGAAAGCCCTAAGTCGGCGGCGCGCACGCGGTCGGGGAGGATGCGGACTTCTGGATTGCCCAAATCGAGGCTGGGGATGGGGTGAGCTTGGGCACCGGGCACGACTTGGCGGACTTGGCCGAAGATTCGGCCTCCCAGCCCGATGAGGCGGCCCAGGTCAGGCCCGGTGATTTCGATGTCGATAGCCCGTCCGCTACTCCCTCCGCGCTGGAAGAGGCTCGATTGCTGCACGATGGCGAAAGTGCCCGGTACCCCGCCGAAGACTGGTCCTTGGATGATGGGTATTAGTTCGCGCACCCGCGTCGGATCGGCCGAGCGAGCGCCCATGAAGGCCGAGCGGCCAAAGGCCACGAAGAACATGTTGTCAACTGGCGGTCCCGATAGCGCTTGGGCTTGGGGACTGTCGGGAGCCGCGGCTGCCTCCCAGTGGGGCCGCAGGGCGTCCTCGATGGTCTGGCCGACTTGGATCAGCTCGTCGAGGTTGTAGCCGGGGGGTGGCAGGATGATGCCGAAGACTAGGTTGCGATTGCCAGTGGGTAGGTATTCGGATTTGGGCAGCAGGGTCCAAGCGATGGCCAGCGAGAGGCCGATCAGCCCGGTAATGACCCCCAAGCGCAACATTGTGCTGCCGCTGATGCGGAAGACGCTTTGGGCGATAAAGTTGCGCGCCCGGTCGCCCCAAGCGGCCAGCACATCCCCGCGCTGCTTGTCGCCGCCGAGGATCTTATTGGCCAAGCTGGGGATGACGGAGATGGCTACGATCAAGCTGAGTACCACCGAGCAGGAGACCGCGATGGCGATGTCGCGGAAGAGCTGGCCGGCCTCGTCTTGGACGAAGACGATGGGCAGGAAGATGGCCACCGTGGTCAAGGTGCTGGCTAGGAGCGCCCCCCAGACCTCCGAGGCCCCGTCCAAGGCCGCGCGGGCGCGGGTTTTGCCCATCTGCTGGTGGCGGAAAATGTTTTCGAGCGCGACGATGGCGTTGTCGATGACCATGCCCACTGCAAAGCTCATCCCGGCCAAGCTGATGACGTTGATGTTACGGCCCAAAAGCCACATGGCCAAGAAGGTGCCGACGATTGAAATCGGGATGGCCGTGGCGATGATCGCCACCGAGCTGACGCTGCGCAGAAAAATGAAGAGCACCGTTACAGCCAGCGCGCCGCCGATGATGATGTTGGAGCGCACCAGGCCGATGGCGCTATCTATGTAGTCGGTCTCGTCGTACACCTGCGTGAGGTAGAGACCCTCACGGGCCAGCGGCCCCTCGTTGAGTTCCCAGATGGTGCGGCGGATGCCGTCCATGACTTCGAGGACGTTGGCTCCAGTCTCGCGCTGGGCGTTGATGGCGATGGCTGATCGGCCCTTTTGCCGCACAGCGGCCCCGGCGCGGACATAGCCAAGGCGGGTGCGGGCGATCTCGCCGACGGTAACCCGGGTACCATCGACCGAGCGGACGACGACCTGATCGATGTCGCTGGGCTGCTGGTACTGGCCGACGGTGCGCACGATATAGCGGCGCTTGCCCTCGTCAAAGGCCCCAGCGCTGGTATTGGCGTTTTCGCGGGCGAGGGCCTGGGCTAGGTCTTGCACGGTGAGTTGGCGCGCGGCCATGGCCTGCGGATCGACGATGACCTGTAGCTGGCGGTCGTAACCGCCATAGACGTTGCTCCGGGCCACGCCGGGTACGCGCTCGAGGGCGGTTTTGACGACTTCCTCGGCGTAGTCGCGGTAGCGCTCGACATCCAGATCGTCGCGGTCGGGCAGGGCGTCGAGTATAATCCACGTAATGGCTCCGCTTGGGCCGGTGCCGCCAGACGAGATCACGGGGCGCTCGGCGTCGAGCGGATAGCCGAAGACTTGGTCGAGCTTGTTGGAGACCAACAGCAGCACCGCATCTGGATCGACGCCGACATTGAATTCGAGGGTGACGACTCCGCGGCTGTCGTTGCTCTCGCTGGTCATCAGCACCAATCCCTCGACGCTTTTGAGTTGTTCCTCTTGGCGCTGGACGATTTCTTGCTCGACTTCTTCGGGGCTAGCGCCCGGCCATATGGTAGAGACCGTGACGATGGGTCGGTCGACGTCTGGGGTGAGTTGAACGGGGATGCGGAAGAGGGATATAAGGCCAAAGAGCGCGACGAAGAGCACGCCGACGATCACGCTGACGGGCCGCTTGATGGATGTATCGACTAGGCGCATGGCAGACTATGGTTGCCGGCGGATGATGCGCACGGCTTGGCCGTCCGTCAGCCGCTCATTGCCGCGCACCACGGTTAGATCGCCGGGTGCGAGTTCGCCCGTAACGGCCACGTAGCCCTTGTGCGCCAACCCGGTTTCGACGGGGCGGCTGAGGGCTTTGCCGTCGCGGGCGAGGTACACGACTTGTCCCTGCGGGCCGGAGACTAGGGCGTCCTTATGCACTAGGAGCGATGCCTTGGCCTGCGCGATCTGGAAGCGCACTCGTGCGGACATATTGCTGCGCATCCGGCCTTGTGGATTGGCGGCCTCGACGATGACTGGGAAGGTGCGGGAGGAGGCGTAGCCCTCGGCGGAGATGGCGGTCACGATGCCGTCGATGGGGTCGTTGCCAAGGGCATCGACGACGATGGCGACGCGGTCGCCCAAGGCGAGCTGCGACACGTGGCGCTCGGGCACCTCGACGATCACGCGCACCGTGTCGATGGAGATTACCTGCGCGATCTCGCCGCCGCGCCCGACCCACTGGCCAACCTCGGTAAAGGTGCGGGTGATGTGTCCGGAGAAAGGGGCGCGGACGAGGAGGTTTTCTACTTGGGCCTGAAGGCCGGTTAGCTTGGCTTCGGCGCGGGCTAGTTCGTAGGCCTTGTTGCGCAGGTCATGCTCGGAGACAGAGTCGGTGGCGCGCAACCGGCGGCTGCGGTCGTGGTTGAACTGGCGCAGCGCGAAATCGGCTTGGGCTTCGGCCAGCGAGGCTTGGAGCGGATCGTTGGCCAGTGCGAAAAGGGGGTCGCCGGCGCGCACGGCTTGGCCAGCTTCCTTGAAGCGCTGGACCACTTGCCCCTCGGTCTCGGCAGCGACGCGGCTGGAGCGCACGGGCAGAATGCGCCCGACAAAGGAGAGGTCTTCGACGAGCGGTTGTTCGAGGACTTCGGCGACGATGACCGCCGTTGGCGGGCGCTCTTGGCCTAGGAGCGCGCTGGGCAGCAAGGTCAGGAGCAGGAGGAAGACAGGGGACATTTAGATTTCCTCGGAGGCGTGAGAAGGCACCAAGAAAGGTAGGGGTTGGATTGAACCGCGACAATGGGGCGCTACTTGCGCCGCAAAACGGCGGTCTCCCGGACAAATCGCGCGCGGTAGCGCTGGCCCCCGCTGGCTCCGTACTGGTCGATCAGGCGCTCGATGCGGTGGATTCGTTCGCTGGTAGGAGGGTGGCTGGCGAACAGGTTTTCTAGGTCGGAGCGCCGGTGTGCTTCTAGATTTTTCAGTTTTTCAAAAAAGCGCAGCAAGCCGCGCGGATCGTACCCGGCGGCGATGGCGTAGCGGACGCCAAAGGTATCGGCTTCGCGTTCGTCGTCGCGGCTGAAGCGGGCACTGCCGAGCTGGGAGGCGATCTGGCCGAGTTGGTAGGGATCTTCGCCGAGGGCGAGGCTGGTGAGGAAGTCCATGCCGAAGCGGGCGGCGAGTTGGTTGGCGGAGTGGCGGCCGACGATGTGGCCGATCTCGTGGGCGAGGACTCCGGCGATTTCGGCCTCGTCTTCGGCGATCAGCAGCAGGCCGCTATAGACGTAGAGATAGCCGCCGAGGACGGCGAAGGCGTTTATTTGTTTGGGATCGTCGAGGACCTTAACGCGGTAGCGGATGCCGGGGCGGTCTTTCAAGGCAGGGGGAAGCAGGGCCTTGGTGACGCGCTGGATGTAGGATTGGAGGCGGCGGTCGGGGTGGAGGCGTTGTTGGGCTTCGATTTGGGCGGCGAACTTCGCGCCGAGTTTGATTTCGGTTTTGTCGGAAATCAGGGCGTAACCCAGCTCGCGGCGGACGGTGGCGCAGCCGGACGAGAGGGCGCAAGTGGCGATGAGCAGGACGAGGAGGGTGCGTTGGGGCATGGCCGTTGGCTTCCTTGCGATGGGTACAGGTTAAACACCAAACAGCTAGTGCCGGTTACTTTTTCTTCCGTGCGCCAAACTCGATCACTTTTTTTTGCGGCGAGAGGTTGATTTCGTCGAGCACCGTGCCGTCGCGCGCCATCAGGGCTTGGACGATGATCTCGGCGACGTCTTCCGGCAAGATGTAGTTGTCGGGCTCCGGGCCGGGGCGGAAGTCCAATTCGTCGAAAAAAGGCGACTGGACCATGCCGGGGTTGACCAGTGTGACGCGGACGCCAGTGCGGGCGCACTCGGCGCGCAGGGCTTGGACGAGGCCGCGCAGGGCGAATTTGGCCGCGCAGTACAAGCTGCCTTGAGCCGTGCCGGTGAGTGCAGCTTCCGATCCCATAAAGACCAAGTGTCCATGCCCTGCCTTTTTGAGAGAGGGGAGGAAAGCTCGGGCGACGAAGACGTGGCTGGTGAAGTTGAGGTCAATCAGGGCGCGGATTTGCTCGTAGGAAAATTGCTCTAGGGCACCGAAGCGGCCGGTGCCGGCGTTGAGGACTAGGGCGTCGAGGGCCGGGTAGGTGGCGACGAGGTTTTGTAGATGGTCGGGAAGTTGGTCGAGGTCGGCGAGGTCAATTTCGTGCGCTTTAAAGCGGCAGTCATCGCAGGGGAACTTGCCGAAATCGCGAGCAATGCCGATGGCGTGATGGCCGTCGGCGAGCAGCCTTTCGCAGACGGCGCGGCCAATGCCGGAACTGGCCCCGGTGACTAAGACGCGCATATTCAGACCTGTAGGGTGGTGGAGGGACAGGGAAAGAAAAGCTCGGCGGGAATGTACTGGAGCAATTGATCCGCGCAAAAGTCGTGTAGCTTTTGCGCCAAGGCGGGTCGGTAGGAGACCATGCCGTCTTTTTCCTCCAAGCCATAAGCGAGAAGTTTTTCGTCTGGGTAGAGTTTGTGCATGGTTTTGTACATGCCCTGCGGCAGGCGGAACTGACCTAGGCTGACCGAGTGCAGGCCGTCGCGGCGCACCTTGGAGAACACGAGGGCGAACAGGTCGCGGTAGCGCTCCTCGTAGGCGCGGTCGTAGAGCAGCGGATCAAAGCGCAGCCCAATGGGCCAGCCTCGTTCTTGCAGGGTGGCGATGGCTTCCAAGCGCCGGGCCACCGGTGGCGCACCAACCTCGAATTGGTCGGCAAGCGCCGGCGGGGTCATGCTGAAGGCGACGACGCAGTTGGGCAGGGGCTCAGTGGCGAGTAGGGTTTTGATGCGCACGCTTTTGGTGCGCAGTTCAAAGTACGCCTGTGGGTGGTCGGCAAAGAAGGGGAGGAAGTCGGTTGTAAAGTGGGTAATGCCCTCTAGCGCAAGGCTGTCGCAGTCGTAGCCAGAGAAGAAATAGGGCGTATCGGGTGCGTCCTCAGCGATGTGCGCGGCGATGTCCTGCTGGAAGTCTTCGTAGTTGACAAAGAGGACTAGGTGCGCCGAGCGGTACAGGCCTTGGAGAAAGCAGTAGCGGCAGTCGTAGGGGCAGTTGAGCAGGTGCGAGAAATAGTAATTGCGCTCGCCGCCGATGCCGTAGCCGTCGGGGGCGGGGAGGACGCGCCGTCCGGCCTTGTGGGCGAGGATGAGCGCGGGGCGGCGCTTTTGTAGGCGGAAGTTCTGCGCCGTGCGGTTGAAGACCTCGCCGTAGCGGGCGCAGGGGACTAGTTGAGCGCGGGGGAAGCGGTCGATCAGGGCGCGGGTGCGCGGGTGGTCGAGGATGGACTCTTCGGCGTAGATGAAATCGAACATAGCTGAGTCAAAAAGCGTCGCAGAGACAGGGAGCTAAATTGCAGTGTGACTCCGAGTTAGGTTTATTGTCATCGCCCAAGATTTTAACTAAAACCTAAATACAGACCAGCACCTTCCCTATACATACGGGGAAAAAAGCCCTCGCGCAAAGGAAGGTCTTCTTCACACACCACGAGGAGAGGGATCGGCAGGATGGGGATTGGGATATTGTGTATGCTGGGGGTGTTCGCGTTGTGGAGCGTCATCCCGGTGCTGGTGAAACTGCTATTTCCCGTTTTCGATCCGTTCACAATCGCCTTCCTTCGGTTGCTGCAAGGTGCGGCGGTCGTGTCGGCCGCCTTTTTCGCGCGCGGCCATACCCTACGGGACATTCAATGGTCTTGGTGGCATCTGATCGGGGGGCTGGGCATGAGCCTGAACTTCTCGCTCTATGCGTTGGCGCTGAGTTATACTACGGCCAGCGCTGGCTCGTTGGTCGTCCAGGTGCAATACGTCGCGCTGACGGTGCTGGCCGTTGCCGTGCTGCGCGAGCGGTTGGGTGCAGGGAAAATGGCAGGTATGGCGCTGGTGCTGGCTGGAGTCGCAGTGATCGTGGGTGCGCGCGAGGATGTGGGTCATCTGTTCGCTCCGCGCTATGTACTGGGCAATGTGCTGATGCTGTTCTCGGGTCTGGGCTGGGGGATATACGCACTCGCCAACAAGGCGCTTGCACAGCGAGTGGGGACCGCGGCGATACTGAGTCCAATGATGACGATGGGTGTGGTAGTAACGGGCACCCTCGCCGCGACCCATTTTCAATTGCACTTGGAGCCGACTGCGGCCACGTGGATTATAGTGCTCGTTCTGGGCGTGTTGGCCACTGGCTGTGCGTTTGTTTTGGTCTCAGAGGGCATGAAACGGCTCAGTGCCGTGCTGGTTGGTACGCTGACCGCTACGGCACCCATCGGGCAGATCGCGCTGGCCCACTGGGTCTTGGGGGAGCCAGTGACTTGGAGCTTGACTGGCGGTGGGATTTTGATCTTGGCCGGCGTGCTCGGCATGGTGTATGCCGAGCGATTCCAGGACCGACGGCGGGATCGCGGCTAATATTTTTCTAGTCCCCAGCCACTAAGTGCGCCCGTTCAGACCGCAGAAGCTCTCTTAGTTTGGCGTCGTATTCTCGCTTGGTCGCCGCTTGATTTTCGGGCAGGCCAATCGCGACCCCGGCCGCAGTATAGGTCATAACCAGCGCCTTGCGCGGCTCGTTGTCTATATTGGTCGATCCACCGTGGACCATGGACGTCGTCAGCACGGTCACTTGTCCCGCTTGCGCCAAAACTGGCTGCGGCGCAGCGTATTCCGGCGGTAGGTCCACCATTTTGATACCTTGGACTCCCGGAATCGCGTCTTGCAGCATTGGATCGGCTGAACGCGCGGCGGCTACTAGGCGGTGGCTGCTTGGCCGGTACATCATCGGCGCACGCCGTTTGTTGACGTCGGTCAACCACAGAAAAAAACTGCATACGACTCGCCGTGGCGTCGCAGCCCAATCCTCCAAGCTGTACTGGATATCGGTGTGCTGGTCGTAGCTGAACTCGCTTCCCGGCTGGGGATAAGAAGCTACAATCGCCGTCTGAAAGAAGCGGATTGCATCCGCGCGCAATACTCGTTTGGCAACCGCTTCAAAGAAGGGATGCTGGATCAGGTCCAGTAGGGCCGGCTCGTAGTAATTGCAGGTCGCCCCATAGCGAAAACGCGGTGCTTGGTCCGGGTCGGCTGCTTGAAAAGGCAGCAGTTCGTCGATGGCTGTCGCGGCTGCGGCGATTTCTTTGGTTGTCAAAGGCGTGTCGATGGTGACAGCACCTAGCTCCTCAAAGACCCTTAATTGTTCGGCGCTGATCATGGTTCCTCCTTTGCTAAAGCGATCCTCAGAACTGGTATAGCAGGCTGAGGCTTGCGCCCCAGAACTGGGTGTCGTCCGTGGTGATAGTGTATAGAATCGGCTCGCCGCGCCCCACTGTGGAGTCGTGGCTGCGCAGTTGATCCCACTCGGCTTTTTCGCTTTCGAACTCGCCGGAAGCCATCCAGCGCAGCTTGAAGTCCAGAGCGGCGCGATTGCCGATCTGATAGGCCGCGCCGGCGAGCAGTTGATAGCCTATGCGGCGGTCGGTCAGCCGCGCTTGGCCGACCGTGGTTGAACCGGCGATTTTCGCGTTCAAATCCGAGTCTGCAAACGTCCTAATCCGGCTGGGGTCGTCGTTGCGCTTCCAATTGGTAAAATAGTAGAGCGACGTGCTTGCCATCCCCGCTCCAGCCCCTGCGTACGACACTAGTGCCGGCCCCAACGCAAAGTCGTAGTACGCGTTGGCGAACAGGTTATGCGCTAGCAAATTATCGATCCCGGCGATGGCCACTTCGATTTCCTGATCCTGCTTGTCGAGGGTTATTGCGTCGAAGATGGCAATGTCGGAGCGCTCGTCGTAGGTCGTGCTGCGGTGGAAGTACTCCCCCTCGATTCTGAAGGCTCCCCAGCGATAGCCAAGAGCGAAGCCCGACCCGATTCCGGAGCCGCCGCCAAACGCATTTTCCCATTCCGTTGGGGCTGGCACTGAATCGCATTCATCGGTCACTTCCAAGCCGTCCGGATTGATGATTCGGTCGCACTTGGTACCCCAGTCGTTGTCGGTGCCCCTCACGTCCATTGCCGGAGCAACGGCGATCCCCAAGCCCATCTGAATGTACGGGCCGTCTTGGCCTAGGACGTGGTTATAGAAGCCCAGCAGGGCGACCGTCCACAGCAAGAATTTTTGAGGCATTACAGTTTCCTCTCTTTAGATAGGTACAGATGAAACGCAAACGAGCCGTACTATTCGTTTGTCAACGTTATTTTCAAGTTATCTAATCGTCGTTAGGCTTCTGTCTGATCCTCTTTCGTCTCCTCTGGAATAAGAAAAAACTCCACATCGTCTAGCTGCTGCTGGAGATGGGCTAACACTTCGTCGCGGCTTTGCAAGGCCAGCAAGTCGTCGTTGACGGCAGATATTGCCGGTGCCAGCGTCTGCCAGCGCGCGAGCAAGCCTCGCAACTGGTGCTGTTGCGTGGCCGTGAATTGCCAGCGGGCGGTTAGCTCGGCAAGGCCGGGTGGATCGGCGTGTAGCGCGTGAAGCTGCTGACTGAGTGTTCGCAGGTGTTCGCCAACTTGGGCGACCGTATTGAGTTGGGATTCTATTAACGCCTCCACTTTCGCCGCATTAAGTGTGTGATAGGAGGATTGCGGGTTGTCGGAGACGACCTTGAGGCAGTGGACCCGCTCACTGGTGGCAAAGCGCTGGGCGGCCTCGCAAAAGCCGCTGGCTTCCATGTCGTACGCAGCATCGCCGGTAGCCGGCTGCGCGCGATCGACGGTGTGTAGCAAGGTGGTGCGACAGGGTGGAGGCGCAGTGAAGGTGGGGTAAAAGGGCTTGCCGCTGGCCGTATCCACGACCTTGTGCGCCAGCAGAGCCGTGCCCACCGCTTGGCTGCCGTGGCCGGCGATGCCGATATTGAGCCAGGCCGCCGGTGTATTGCCGATCAGCGCACGCAGGTACGCCGTGGCGGCCGCGGCGGCCACTTTGCCGATGCCGGAGACGATTAAATGCGTCTGTTCGCCCGCGCAGATGCGATAGGGATGGCCGCTCACGCCTTGGAGGCGGAGGGAAGCCAACAGCGGGCGTGCCTCGGCCGCGAGAGCTACTACCAAGCACAACATGATGGCTAATATACCGGCTGGCTGCTCCCCGGCAACTTGGTTTGACCCTGCCTGAGCAGGGGCCTAAGTTCTGGAAGACAAACGAGAAAGGGCACGTATGGAAAACGAATTTTTCAAGGGCCACGGCCTCGGCAATGACTACATTGCCGTTGATCCGGCTGCGCTCAGTTTCGAGCTGACGCCAGACAATATCCGCGAGATCTGCGACCGCCATTGGGGCGTGGGCAGCGACGGCATTCTCGCGCTGGCACCATCGCAGAAGGCCGACTTTGGCCTGAAAATCTACAACCCCGACGGCAGCGAGGCGGAAAAATCGGGCAATGGCCTGCGGATATTCGCCCGCTATCTACACGCCACCGGCCAAGTGCAAAAGCAGCAGTTCACCGTCGAAACGGAGGGCGGTCTAGTAAGTATTGATTTGCACATTGACGATCACGGCGACGCCAGTTCGGCTACGGTGGAAATGGGGCGAGCTACGTTTGAGCCAGCGGCTCTGCCCTGCACGCTGGAGGCCGAAGAGTTGATCGCACAGCCGATTGACGTCAACGGGCAGGCCCTGACCTTTACCGGCGTCAGCGTCGGCAATCCCCACTGCATCGTCTTTCGCGAGAAGGGCGAGCAATGGACCGAAGACGAGCTGTGCTCTTTGGGCCCGAAGTTGGAAAATCACCCGCTCTTCCCCCGGCGCACTAACGTGCAACTCGCCGTACCCGTGGAAACCCACGCGATCTATATCCTGATCTGGGAACGCGGCGCGGGTCAAACGCAGGCGTCGGGGTCGTCCGCGTGTGCGGCCGCGAGTGCGGCGGTGCGGCTGGGCTTGGTCAAAAGTCCGGTTGCGGTTAGGGCCCCGGGCGGAACCTTGCACATTGACGTAAGTGCAAGCTACGACCTGACGATGAAGGGGCCGGTCTCCGAAGTGGCGCGCGGCGCATTCAGCCCGTCGTTTGTGCGCCACATGCACTGAGCGGCGCGTGGTAGAGAGGATTGCCATGCGCGGCTTGGTTTGGGTCGCGTGCGGTTGGATGCTCGCGGCCTCGGCTGCCGACGGCCAGGGCTTTGGCCGCAACAAGGTGCAGTACGCGGAATTCGCGTGGCGGAAGATGGAGACCGCGCACTTTGACGTGTACTTCTTTGCCGAAGAGGAGGAGTTGGCCGCGTATGCCGCGCAAATGGCCGAGCGCCAGTTCGCCGATTTGGAAAAGAAGTTTGCCCACACAGTGCAGCGACGGGTGCCGCTGGTGGTCTATTCCTCGCACATCTACTTCGAACAGACGAATATCATCCCCAATCTCCTGCCCGAGGGGGTCGCGGGTTTCACCGAATACCTCAAGGGGCGAGTCGCGCTGCCGCTGAGTGGCTCCCTGCCCGAATTCGAGCGGGTGCTGCACCACGAGTTAGTCCACGTCTTCACGTTTGACCGGATCGCGCGGGTGCTGGCGCAGCACGGGATATTGGACTTTCGCCCGGCACCGCTGTGGTTTTCCGAAGGGCTGGCCGAGTACTGGTCGAGCGAGCCCAATAGCTTTGGCGAAATGGTGGTGCGCGACGCGCTCTTTGCGCAGCGGTTGGTACCCATCGCCGAGATGTACCGCATCCACGGCACTTATCAGATGTATAAAGAAGGCGAGTCGATCTGCCATTTTATGGCGGCGCGGCACGGAGCCGATGTATTCGAACAGCTCTTTGCCAATTGGTGGCGCGGCGAGACCTTTGCCGAGATTTTTGCCATCACGACCGGCGAGAGCTTGGACAAGTTCGACCAAGCTTGGCAATACCATCTGCACAAGCGCCACCTGCCGGCGATTGCCGACCGCGATCCCCCGTCCGAATTGGCCACCGCCCGCACGCAGCGCGGCTTTAACATCAAACCCGAAATCGTCCCCGGAGACAGCAGCGCATTCTACCACTTCCGCAACGATCAAGGTTATACGCAGATCGTCCGCACGCGCCGCAGCGATAGTAATCCCGAGATCGTAGTCGAGGGCGAGCGCCTGCCGGTCTTTGAGTCCCTGCACCCGCTCTCGACGCGGCTGGCCGCCTCCCCGGACGGCAAGTGGCTGGCGTTTGCGGCCAAGAGCCGGGGCCGCGATCACCTGTACATCTGGGATGTGGAACAAAAGCGCGCGGTAGGGGATTTGTCGTTTGCAGGAATCGTCGCGATTGCGTCGCCGTCGTTTGCACCCGACGGGCAGCGGCTGGTCTTTGCCGGCAGCGACGAAGGGGGCTGGACTGACATTTACCTAGTCGATGTAACAGGCGACAGCCTCCGCGCCCTGCGCCGCGACATCTATCACGACCGCGAGCCCGACTGGTCGCCGGACGGTCGGCACATCGTCTTTAGCTCCGACCGCTGGCCTGGGGGACGGCGCGGCCGCTACAACCTGTTCTTATACGATTTGGCGACTGAGCAGATCTCGGCCCTCAGCCGCGGCGAGCACAACGACGGCCAGCCGCGTTGGTCTCCGGACGGTCGGCACATCGTCTTTAGCTCCGATCGCGCTGGCGCGTACAACATCTATGCCTTGCAGCTAGCGGACAAGCGCACTGAGACCCGGCGGTTGACTCACGTGTTGACAGGTGCGTTTGATCCGGTGCTATTGGCCGATGGCCAGCACCTGCTCTTTTCTGGATATGAGAGCGGCGGCTTCCAGATCTACGAGCTCGCCGTGGACTGGGCCGACAGCGCGCAGGTCAGCTATCAGCGCATAGAGGAGGCCGCGGCCGAGCCGTGGTCGCTGGCGAGTCTGCACGGCCAGAGCGAGGTCGCCAGCCGGCCCTATGAGCGCAAGATGAGCCTCGACATTGCCCAGGGCCAAATCTCTCAGGATCCAGAGTTTGGCACCTCGGGCGGCATCCAAGTGGCTCTGAGCGACGTGCTGGGCAACGACCAGTATCACTTTGTGCTTTCGCACATTGCCGCCAGTCGATCCGGTTTCTTCGACGGCCTGAACGTGGCCTTGACGCGTCTCCACCTCGGCCAGCGGCTCAATGCATATTGGGGCGTGTTCCGGCTCAACGACCGCTTTTCGAGCCGTTTTGGCCGGTTCGTACGCGAAGAGCGCCTGGGTGCCCACGTTGGGTTGAGCTATCCCTTTTCTCAGCACGACCGCATCGACACTCGGCTCTCGCTGCGCCACGCTGAAATTGACCGGCAATTTGAGGGGCGGAAGCTGTCGGGCTGGCTGGCCAACAACTACGTCAGCTATACCCACGACAGCAGCCTGTGGATTCCGACCGGGCCACTGGAGGGCCAGCGCTACAGCTTTGGGCTGGCGCAGACGATCGACTTTAAGACCTCGCGGCGGTTCAATATCGCGCTCTTTGGCGACTACCGGTACTACTTCCGCCTCTCGCAGCGCAGCGCGTTGGCTCTGCGCCTGATGGGCCGGCGCTCCACCGGCGTGGTACCTGAGTTTTTTTCCTTGGGGGGTAGTTGGACACTGCGGGGTTATCGCTGGCGCTCGCTGTGGGGCAGTAAAATGGTGTTGTACAACCAAGAATTGCGCTTCCCCTTGGTCGATCGGTTCTTGCTCCACTTTCCGTTTGGGGCCATAGAGTTTAGCGCCTTCCGGGGCGCGCTCTTTTTCGACGTGGGCAATGCGTGGAACGACGACTTTGACCAATGGCGTGCGGCGTTTGGCGCGGGGGTGCGCTTGGCCTTGGGTGGGGTTTTCGTCTTTCGCTTGGATGCGGCGCGGCGCACGGACTTCAAGTCCATAGATGGCGACACGCGCTGGGACTTCTTCTTTGGCTGGGACTATTAGATAGATGATGCGCTACGCCCTGCTCGGATTCTGGCTCTTGACCGCCTGTGGCGAAAAGGTGCTTTACCTCGGCGAGCCGGGGCGTGGCACAGTGGGGGTTGAGCCGCCGCTGCAACTTTTGTGGACGCACAAAATGGACGGCTCGCCACTGGGCGGCGCGCTCTTTGCCGGCGATCTGATCCTACAACTGAGCACCTCGTCCACCCTTTATGCGTTGGACCGGCGCAACGGTGCCTTGTTGGGCAAGCATGGATACGACAAGATGGCGTGTGCCCCTGGGCGGTTGGCCGGGGAGCTATACGCGCTGGGGGTGCTGGGCCGCAAGCCCGCCTTGAGAGTTTTGAACCGGCGGACTGCGACTGAGCGTTGGCGGCATGAGGGGACGTTTTGTCAGGTACCGGTCGTGCGCGGAGATACCCTAATCGCGGTGGATGATAAAGGCGTGGTGCAGGCGCTGCGCCTCACCGACGGGCGTTTGCTATGGCGCGCCGAATTGGGTGGGCTGGCGCGAACTGGGCTGTCGCTGAGCGGCGACCTCGCAGTTGCCGGTACCGCATCTGGGGACTTGGTGGCCCTGAGCGCGACAACCGGCCAAGAGCGCTGGCGCACAAGTCTAGAGGAAGCTGTACGCTCGCAGCCCGTACTTGCTGGTGAGCAGGTAGTTACGGCGACGGCTTCCGGCCGGGTACTAGCCGCGCACCGCGACTCCGGTCAGGTGGTGTGGGAGCGTGCCTTAGGCGCGCTGCCGACCCCGGAGCTAGCATTGGCCGCTGGCGTATTGGTGGTCGGCTGCGCCGACAGTCACTTTTATGGACTAGACGCGGCTACTGGAAAGGTGCGGTGGACGTTTGCCACTGAGGGCGTGGTGCGGAGCAGTCCAGCCGTCACGGATCACACTGCGTATGGCGCTTCCAGCGATGGCCATCTCTACGCCTTGGATCTGCAAGACGGGCATCTGTTGTGGAAATACCGGTTGGATGGTCCGGTCTTGGCGCCGGTGTCCTTGGGTGCGGGGGGCGTTACTGCCGCCACCGAGAAGCGGGTCCTCCACGTATTTGGACGCCACTGAGCGGGGAAACTGCATGAAAAAGACGATTGCTTGGTGCTTGGTGCTAGCCGTGGTCGCGCCGACGTGGGCTGAGTCGTTGGAGTTGCCTCGGCAGCTAGTCCAGTTGGAAACAGCCTTAGCGGCACAATGGGCCGAGCGTCCGATGCTTAGGCAGCGGTCGTTGCCAGCTACGTCGGCGGCTCCGAACAAAAAGAAGCACTCGCGCAAGAAGCTCTACTTGAGCGCGGCCTTGGCCGTAGGAGGGGGCGTGGTGGCCTACTGGAGCAAGGAGCGGGCCGACGCCGCGTACGACCGCTATTTGCGCTCGGCCAGCGTGGCGCGCCAGCAACGCGAATTGGACGCGGCCAAGCGCTTTGACCGCGTGGCTGGCGCGGCGTTTGTCGGTATGGAAGTGGGCTTAGTACTCAGCTCATACTTGCTCTTTTTTAGGTCGAGGTCATGAGACGCTCCCTCTGGATGGGATGCTGCCTCGTCGCGCTGGTCTTAGCTTGCAGCGACCGCCCGCGGCACAATCCCCTCGACCCGCAAGCCGAGGATGCGCAGAGCGAGTTGTTCAGCGTTTTGACGGCCTTGGCACTCGATGGCCAAGTCGAATTGCAGTGGGACTTTTCCCACTTTATCGACATCGAAGGCTACCGACTTTACCGCCGTCAGCCCAAGGGCGAGTGGGAACCGATCTCTCCGGTTCTGGCGCCGGACGCGACCGCGTACTCGGACGCTGGGTTGCAGAACGGGATGCACTACGAGTACCAACTCAGCTTGCTCGTCGCCGGGGAAGACGAGCGTCCCAGCGGCAGGCCCGTATTTGCTACGCCCGGCCCGGAAATTGCATGGGTGGCCGACCGCCACTCTGGGTTGGTGTGGAAAATCAGCGCAGATGCGCGCAGTGCGCATTTTGCCCAAGGGCGCTTTTTCGATTTGGCGACGATCGCCCTCGACGTGGCCGATGGTTCGTGCTGGGTCAGCGACCGGGGGTTTGCTGGGCTATACCGGATTGCGGAAGACGGCGCGTTGACCGCGCTGGCCGCAGACGTGGAGACGCCTGGGGACTTGGCCATTGACGCCGCAGCGCGGATTGGCTGGCTGGCCGACGCGGGACGGCAGCGGGTCTTTTTCTTTTCCTTAGACGCGGCCGATTCGCTCGCCCTATTCCCGGTCGATGCTACCTTTACCCAGCCCGTGGCATTGGTGGCTCAGGCCGGGGGCTGCTGGATCGCCGACCAAGCCCAAGGTCGGGTGCTGTTCTATCAGACCGACGGTACCCGCGCCGCTGAATTCCACGCGCTGGCGGCCCCCGAGGCGCTGGCGGCGGGTGCGGAGGGGGATGTGTGGTTATTGGGTGGTGAGGGGCATAGCTTGATGCGATTGCACCGTACGGGTACCGTCCTCGACGTGGAGTTGCCTTTTGCCGCAGCTGTGGGTTTGGCCGTGGATGGTGCGAGCGGTGCCTGCTGGGTGTTGGGGGAACGGGATCTGGCGGTTTTCTCAGCTGACGGGACCTTGGAGCAGCACTGGACCAACGTGCCTAGGGGTAGCGCCCTGTCCTTCGACGCGGTGCAGCAGCGGGTTTGGATTGCGACTGGCAACGCGCTGTTGAAATTCGCGCCCGAGGGTCAGACCCTGGCGCGGCTCGACGGCTTTTCGTCCATCGTCCGCATTGCTGTGGATCCAGGCCGCTGAGGCCGCGATCTCTCTTGCATCGGATTTACTCCTTAACGACCTTCCTTAAGGTGTAACTTCAACCCCACGAGAACCAATTATGACCGAGCGAGCTCCCATCCACAGCATGACCGGCTTTGGCCGCGGCGCGGCCGAGCGGCGGGGTTTGCGGCTTGCCGTCGAACTGCGGTCGGTCAACAGCCGCTACCTCGACATACAGGTGCGCTGCCCGGCTGATCTCCAGCCCTTTGAGCTAGCCATCCGCGAGCGGATTCAGGCGCGAGTCAGTCGCGGCAAAATAAGCGCGCACATTGCCTGGGAAGAGGAAGACCAATCCGAGACCCTGCCCCAGTTAGACGAGGAAGCGGCCAAGCACTATCTAGCCCAGCTACGGCGGCTAGCTGAATTGGCTCAGATCGAAGCTGCGGAGAGTCGGGCTACGATGCCGCTGCACAAGGCGTTTTTTGCTCGTTTCAAGAGGCTAGAGCAGCTCAATGTGGGGATCGAGCGGGTGCTGCTGACGAAGCTGCCCAATCTCTTTCGGGTCCAAGCCACAGAGTTGGATAGCGCGGTCGCGCAAGAGGTGCTGCGGGTGGGGTTGGACCAAGCGCTGGCCGAGTTAGTGGCCATGCGCGAGGCCGAGGGACACACCCTCACCGCGGACTTGCGTGCCCGCGTCGAGGCGGTGGGGGCGCATCTGGAGCGCGTGGCCGAGCGAGCGCAGGCGACCCGTGGGCAAGTCGCCGAACGGCTGCGGGAAAAGATCGCCGCCCTGCTCACGCTCGGGGAGGTTGCCGAAGATCGCCTTGCCACGGAGATTGCCCTGATCGCCGAGCGCAGCGACATCGTCGAGGAGATCGTCCGCTTCCGCAGCCACAACGCTCAGTTCCTCGATACCTTGGCACAAGGTGGCGAAATAGGGAAGCGCTTGAACTTTCTCTTGCAGGAAATGCACCGCGAAGCCAATACTATCAGCTCCAAAGCCGCAGATGCCGAGATTGCCCATTGGGTAGTCGAGATCAAAGAAGAGATTGAGCGGCTGCGCGAGCAGGTGCAAAACTTGGCGTGAAAGCATCTATGTCATCCGTGCAGATCATCACTATTAGCGGCTTGGCTGGCAGCGGCACCACTACGGTGTGCGACCGGCTGTGTGCGCGGTTGGGTTGGGCCTATGTCAACGCCGGAGCCGTCTTTCGGCGGCTGGCCAAAGAGGCGGGCGTGAGCTTGGCCGAATTTGGCCAGCAGGCCGAAGCCGATGGCTGCATCGACCGCCAGCTCGACGCGCGCTTGGTTGAGCAAGCGCAGGCGAGCGCGCCGGTCGTCGTCGAAGGGCGGCTCACCGGCTGGATGGCCCAACGGCACCACCTTCCAGCCCTCAAGGTTTGGCTGCAAGCGGCGCTTGCCGTGCGGGCCGAGCGCGTGGGACAGCGCGAGGGTAAACCGCTGGCGCAAGCGCTCGTGGAAACGCGCGAGCGCGAGGCGTCCGAGGCCCAGCGCTATGCCGCGCATCACCAAATCGCCATCAGCGACTTGTCGGTGTACGACTTGGTCGTCGATACCGAGTGTTGCGACCCCCAAGCCGCCTGCGCGCACATCTTGGCGCGCCTCGATCAGCCATGAGCTTGCAAGGCCGCAACATCCTGCTCGGGGTTACCGGCGGTATTGCCGCGTACAAGACGCCGGAGATGGTGCGGCTGTTGACGGCTGAAGGGGCTGAGGTGCGGGTAGTGCTGACCCGCGCGGCTGGCGAGTTCGTTGCACCCAAGACGTTGGAGGTGCTCTCCCGCCATGTGGTGTACAGCGACTTGTTCAGCCGCGACGCGGAATTTCCCGTCCTGCACGTGGGGTTAGCCGAGTGGGCCGACTTGATTTTGGTAGCTCCGGCTACGGCGCACTGCTTGGGGCGCGTAGCTGGGGGCTTGGCCGACGATCTGCTCACCTCGGTGTTGTTGTGCGCGGATGTGCCCGTCCTGCTGGCGCCGTCGATGGAGGAAAACATGTTGGCCAATGCCGCGGTCGAGGCCAATGTGCAGACCTTGGTGCAGCGAGGGTTCCACCTGCTCGACCCGGGAGTAGGGCCTTTGGCGTCGGGTGTGGTTGGCCGCGGGCGGATGCCCGAGCCGGTGGAGTTAGTCGCAGCGATAGCAGCGCATTTCAGCGGCGACTTGGATGGGTTGAAGTTGCTGGTAACGGCCGGTCCCACGGTCGAGGATCTCGATCCAGTGCGCTTTATTTCCAATCGCTCGTCGGGCAAGATGGGCTATGCGATAGCCGAACGGGCTGCTGCGCGTGGCGCGCGCGTGTGGCTGATTTCCGGGCCGACTGCCCTGCCCGCGCCCGCTGGTGTGGAACGGGAGTTGGTGCGTTCGACCCTCGATATGCAGCGCGCGGTAGAGGCTTTGTTTGAGCAAGTAGATGGAGCGATTTTGGCGGCGGCCCCGGCCGACTACCGCGCCAAAGAGGTGGCCGAGCAGAAGATCAAGCGCGGCGCGGCGTCCAGTTCCATCGAGTTGGTCGAAAACCCGGATATTGCCGCCGGGCTAGGCCAGCGCAAGAGCCAGCGGTTGCTGGTCGTCTTTGCGATGGAGACGGAAAAAGGGCCGGAGCGGGCGCAGGAGAAGCTGGCGCGCAAGGGGGGCGACCTAATCGTGCTCAACATGCTCAACGACGAGGGGGCTGGTTTTGCTGGCGACACCAACCGCGTTACCCTGATCGACGTTGAGGGCCAAGAGGAAGCTCTGCCCCTGTTGAGCAAGTCCGCGGTCGCCGACCGCATCCTCGACTGGGTGCGGGCGCGGCGGGAAGTTTAACCCGTACTGAGCGAGGATGTCGCCATGGAAGAGCGGAGCGAGAATGTGCTGGCCGAGGCCCGGCGCTATCTGTCCGATTTAGTAGCTTTTGAAGGGACCCAATTCACAGCACCGGAGTCGATTGACGCGACCGGCGCGGAGGAACCAGTGGCCGATGCTTTAGAAGCCTTTCGCAGCCAGATCTGCGAGTGTACTCGCTGTCGGCTGGGTGCGACGCGGCAGAACTTTGTGTTTGGCAGCGGCGACCCTGCGGCCGGCATCATGTTCATCGGCGAGGCCCCAGGGGCCGAGGAAGACCGCATGGGCCAGCCCTTTGTGGGGAAAGCCGGTCAACTGCTGACCAAGATCATCGAGGCTATGGGCCTGTCCCGCGACGAGGTCTATATCTGCAACATACTCAAGTGCCGCCCGCCGAATAACCGCGACCCCCTGCCCGACGAAATCGAGCAGTGCGAGCCGTATCTCAAGCGCCAGATCGAAATCATCCAGCCCCGCGTCATCTGCACCTTGGGCCGCTTTGCCGCGCAGACCTTGCTCCGCAGCAGCGAGCCCATGGGCCGCTTGCGCGACCAGGATCACCACTACGAGGGCATCCCCTTGGTGGCCACGTACCACCCGGCGGCCCTCTTGCGCAACTCCCAGTGGAAGCGCCCGACTTGGGAAGACATGAAGCGGGTGCGGAAGCTCTACGACGGGGTCGAACTCTAAATTTTTTGGAGCTGAACCATGACTCAGAGTCCAAATGGAGGCCAGGATCTCGGGCGGATGCCGCCGCAGGCCGTAGAGGTCGAGCAGGCCGTGCTCGGGGCGATGATGTTAGAGCAACGGGCCATCGTCCGCGCCGTTGAAATCCTCGACGAAAGCTGTTTCTACCACGCTCCCCACAGCCGGATATTTGCGGCCATGACCGAGCTTTTTGAGCGGGGGATAGCGGTCGATCAGCTAACCTTGACCGAGGAACTCAAGCGCCGCGGTCAACTCGACGACGTCGGTGGAGTCGTCTATCTGGCCAAGTTAGGGTCTGAAGTGGCCACGACGGCCAATATCGACTTTCACGCGCAGATCGTTTTGGAGAAGGCGCTGGGCCGCAAGTTGATCGAAACCTCTAGCGAAGTCATTGAGCGAGCGTACGCGGCCGACGAGGATGTCCAGACCCTGATCGACAGTGCCGAGCAGAAGCTTTTCAGCCTGAGCGAAAACCAAATCGGCGAGGGCTTTGAGCGGCTGAAAGAGGTGATGGGAGAAACGGTTGACCACCTCGATCGCATCCACGCGGGGGCGGGCACGGTTTTGGGGGTCGATACGGGTTTTCCCGAGCTCAACGACCAGATGTCGGGTTTTCAGAAGGGCGATCTGGTCATTCTCGCGGCGCGGCCTAGCGTCGGCAAGACGGCACTGGCGCTGACGCTGGCGCGTAACGCGGCCGTGAATGCCGAAGCCGGGGTGGCGGTTTTCAGCTTGGAAATGTCTAAGATACAACTAGTTCAGCGCCTGCTCAGCATCGAGACTAAGGTCGATTTGCACAAGCTGCGCACTGGGCGGCTGAGCGACGAAGACTGGATGCACCTAACGCATAACATCAATCGCTTGGCCGAAGCGCCGATCTACATAGACGACACGCCCGGCATCTCGGTACTCGAAGCGCGAGCTAAGGCGCGGCGGCTGCAGCGCGAGTACGGGATTGACATGGTCATAATCGACTATCTCCAACTTATGAGTGGGCACATCAGGACGCAGAGCCGCGAGCAGGAAATTTCGCAGATCTCGCGCGGCCTCAAGGCCATGGCTAAAGAATTGGACGTGCCGGTTTTGGCCTTATCGCAGTTGTCGCGCGCTGTAGAAAGCCGCACGGACCGGCGGCCGCAGCTATCGGACCTGCGGGAGTCGGGCAGCTTGGAACAGGACGCCGATGTGGTGATGTTCATCTACCGCCCGGAGATGTACGATCTCAAGTCTGCAGACGGAGAGAGCCTCGAAGGCATTGCCGAGATCATCATCGGCAAGCAGCGCAACGGCCCGGTTGGCTCGGTGAATTTGGCGTGGAACAAGGAAAGTGCCACGTTCGAGGCGGCGACACCTGAGTGGCGGACGGAGCCGGAAGAATACTAGTCGGCCCTCATGTTCATCGACGAAGTGACCATCACGGTGGAGTCGGGCCATGGCGGCAGCGGCTGCTGTTCGTTTCGGCGCGAGAAGTACGTGCCGCGCGGCGGGCCGGATGGCGGCGACGGGGGCGACGGAGGCGACGTAATCTTCCGCGTTGATGCCCAACTCAACACGCTGCACGATTTCCGTTATCAACGCCACATCCGCGCCGGTCGCGGTGCCCACGGCGAGGGCAAGCGCCGGACGGGTCAGCGCGGCGAGCACGCGGTCATCTGCGTGCCACCGGGCACTATCTTGCGTGACGAAAAGGGCTTGCTGATCCGCGACATGGTCGAGGATGGGCAGGAATTGGTGCTGCTGGAGGGTGGGCGTGGGGGCCGGGGCAATGCCCGCTTTGCCACGCCTCGCGTACAGGCTCCACGGCGCGCTGATCCCGGGCGAGAGGGCGAGCAAATGGTGGTGCAGCTCGAGCTGAAGTTGCTGGCGGATGTGGGGCTGGTGGGCTTTCCCAACGCGGGCAAATCCACGCTGCTGGCGCGGCTTTCCGCAGCCCGTCCCAAAATTGCCGACTATCCCTTTACGACCTTGGAGCCGCACTTGGGCATTGTGCAGTGGGCCGAGGGCGAGAGTTTTGTGTTGGCCGACTTGCCGGGGCTGATCGAGGGGGCGCACGAGGGCAAGGGCTTAGGCATGCGGTTTTTGCGCCACATTGAGCGCACGCGCATTCTGCTGTTTGCCATTGATTGCACCAGTCCGGATCCGCGCGGCGAGTTGGAGGCCCTGCGTCGCGAGTTGGATGCCTTCGACGAGGGGATGCGGCACAAGCCCGCTGGGATTGCGCTGACTAAGGCTGATTTGCTGGGGCCGGACGCGGATTTTGAAGACCCTTTTGCCGATCTGCGCGCACCGCGCTTTTTGGTCTCGGCCGTCAGCGGTCGTGGGGTGCCTGAGATGCTGCGTAGTGTGGGGCAGGCGGTGAAAAAGTTGCGAGTTGACGAAATGGGGAAAGACGATCCATGAGGGGTTTTGCAGAACTCTGAATCGCGTTCTTCGATTCTTCAGGGGAATCCTGAAGAATTTTTTATGCGCGTCCTTCAGCTAAAGCCGAGGAAGCGCCGCGCGGTCTCGCCCATGATGAGTTGGCGCTGATTGCTGCTCAGGTCGGGCAGCAGGTGGTCGAGGGCCTCGACGCACTCGCCGTAGCCGGGGTCGGCGACAATCCAGGGAAAATCCGAAGCCCACAGCAGGCGTTCGGCACCAAAGGCGGACAGCAGGCTGCGGTGCCAAGCGGCCAAGTCGGGATAGGGATAGGCCGCCTTGCTCATGGCGTATTGGCCCGACAGGTGGACGCAGACGTTGGGCAAATCGGGTGCGGGGCCGAGGAACCCGGTCGGCGGCGGCATTTCCACGTCGATCTGCGGGCGGCCCTTGGCGTCCCAAGTAAACCGGTCCTCGCGAGGGCAGACCATGAGGTGATTGACCACGACGCGCACTTGGGAAAAATCCGCGAGGAACTGGGGCACTAGCGGAGCGGAGGTGGCGCGCAAATAGAGCCAAAGCACGTAATCTTTGCGAGCGGCGTGTTCCCATATGGGCGGGGAAAAGTCGCCGAGCGAGCGGAGCCGGAAGCCGATTATCGAGCCGTCTTCGGCGAGGCGATCCATGTGATCGGCGGGCGCGGGCGCGTCGGGCGGTATCAAGCCGATGCCCAAGAAGCGGTCGGGATAGGTGCGCAGACAGTGTTGTAAATAGGCGTGGTGCGCGAGGCTGGTGCCGCCGGTTTGCACGAGCACGGCCTTGTCGATGGCGTGGTCGGCCATGTGCGCCAAGAGATTCTCGACAGGAGCTTCGCGCTCGGCGGGCATGCTTGAGGTGATCTCGCGCGGAAACTCGGCGCTGGGGCGGGCGAAGACGTGCAGATGAGAGTCAATACGCATAGTTTTATTGGGTTGGGATTAAGGGTTTCAGTAAAGATGGATAAGAGAGTCTCTACGGACAAGGCAGTGAAACAGGTGAGGGTGCGCGCACCGGCTACGTCGGCGAATCTTGGAGCGGGTTTTGACTGCTTGGGATTGGCGCTGGAATTGTACATGGACTTGGCGGTGGAGGAAGGCGAAGGCGAGGGCTTGGAAATCGCGGCCACGGGCGAGGGGAGCGGGAGCGTGCCCTTGGACGAGCGCAACGCGGTCTATCAGGGGATGATGCGCGCCTATGCGCGGGCTGGTAAGACGCCCGGACGGTTGCGCTTGGCAATAGACAGTCAGATTCCGCTGGCCAGTGGGCTGGGCAGCAGCTCGGCAGCTCTAGTCGCTGGCTTGACCGCCGGAGCCGAGCTGTGCGGGATGAGGCTGGATCGGGAGGAGGTTTTGCGGCAGGGTGTGGCAGTGGAGGGACACCCGGACAATGTCGCGCCCTGCGCGTTAGGAGGGATCGTCATCGCAGCTTTGGACGGCGAGGAGATTGTGTGGGCGCGGATTGAGCCGCCGAAGGATTTGGCCGCGGTCGTGGCCATACCAGATTTTCCCCTGCCCACGTCCAAGTCGCGGAGCGTGCTGCCCGAGCAGATTGAGCGGCGGGACGCGATATTTAACGCCGGGCGCGTCGGCTTGTTGGTGGCTGCACTGCAACAGGGCGACTACAGCCTGCTGCGGACTGGGATGCAAGATCGGTTGCACCAGCCCTATCGCACGGCTCTGGTTCCGGGGATGGAAGGGGTGTTGGCCGCGGCTACAGCGGCGGGGGCGTTGGGTGCGGCGTTGAGCGGGGCCGGGCCAACCGCGTTAGCGCTGGCAAGCGACCGGGGTGCAGAGGTGGCTGAGGCCATGCAAAAGGCATGGGCCAAAGAAGGGATTGCCGCGCGAACTTTGGTCCTCGGCCTCGCCGCCGAGGGCGTGCAATGCGTAAAAGAGAGGTAAATAAATATGGTTAGCGAAGCCGCGCTCATAGACGACATGACGACTCCGACGCCCGAAGTCGTGGAGGCTGTGCGCCAGTTGGATGGGCCGATCCTGCTGCTGGGAGTAAGCGGCAAGATGGGACCGACCTTGGCCGAGCTGTTAGTGCGGGCCGGGGCGCAGCAGGTGGTAGGGGTAGCGCGCTTTACGGATGCAGAAAAGCGGCGCTACTTGGAGGACATCGGCGTGCAGACTATCGCCTGCGACCTGCTCGCCGACGAGGCGCTGAAGGAGTTGCCCGATGCGCCCAACGTCCTCTTCCTCGCCGGGTTTAAGTTTGGAGCCACCGGCAATGAAGACGCGACTTGGGCGATGAACACTGCATTGCCCAGCGCGGTGATGGCGCGCTACTCCCAGTCGCGGATCGTCTATGTGAGCTCGGGCAATGTGTATGCGTATGCCAAGGCCCCGGGGCCGGGGGCGGACGAAGACGGAGACTTGGGGCCGGTGGGCGAATACGCCCAATCGCGCTTGGGCGGCGAGCGGGTCGCCGAGTACGCGTCGCGGATGCGGGGGACGCCCTTGGTGATTGTGCGGTTGTTTTACGCCACTGAGCCGCGCTACGGCATCATCCGCGATCTGGCCGATAAGGTGTGGCAGGAAGAGCCGATTGACTTGGCTATGGGGTACGTCAACCAAATCTGGCAGGGCGACGCCAACGCCTATCTGTGCCGCTTCTTCCCTCTGTGCGATAGCCCGGCCGACGTCATCAATCTGACCGGCCCGGATACCTTATCTGTGCGCGCGCTAGCCGAACAGCTAGGAAAAATAATGGGCAAAACGCCCTGCTTCACGGGCACAGAGGCCCCGGACGCCCTCTTGGGGGATAGTCGGCGCTTGTGCGCGGAATTTGGCCGCCCACGCGTCAGCCCGGAGCAGATGCTGCACACTGTGGCCGAATGGGTCATGGCCGATGGTCTGAGCTTGGGTAAGCCGACCAAATACGAATCTCGCAGCGGGCAGTTCTAACGATGAAGGAGCGGATCGCCGAGGCGGCTGCCAAGTCCGTCGAGGCGCTGTTGACGGGCGGCGCGGGTGTAAGTGTGCTGCGGGACGGTCAATTGTTGTGGTCGCTATCGCATTTGTGGGATCAGCCGCGCTATCGGGGGCTAGCCGAGCAGGTGGCCGAGAGCCGTGAGCACGATGAGGCTGCGGTTCGCGATTCTCTTGCGCTGGCCGAGGGATTGGCGGCCTGTAGATATTGGGAACGGGCGCGGATGCTCGTGTTGCAAAGCCTAGCCCGTTGCGACGCGGCGGATTACGTCGGCGAGTCGCCAGAGGGGCAACCCATGCCCAAGGGGGCGCGCTGTCTCGATGACTGGGCACAAGTGCTGAGCGTGTGTACGCGCCTTTTGCACGTCCGCGCCGACCGCGAACTGCAAATAGCAGCCGCTCGCGCCGTAGCTGCCATCTTGAACTACCACTACCACCCGGACTTGGGGGGGGTGCTCTTTGCCGTCCGCGGCGACTTCTTCCACTTTGACGAGTACTGGGGAACCTGCGTCTACAGCGAGGCGGCCCTCGCCGCGCTGACTGCGATGTTGGATGAAGCCGGTCGCCGTGGAGAGACGCACCTCAGCGCCTTGACGGGGCGCTACCTGCGCCAACACGTAGAAGCCGCTTGGAATCCGGCTACGGGCGGCATCCGCCGCGAGTACAGTTTGGGCGTCTGGAGTGATGAAAGGCCTGGGGCCGTCCAAGCCGCAGCCGTATGTGCCTTGGCGACGTTGCACCGTTATCAGGGGGGCGATTGGGAGGCTGCGTGGTTGGAGCGGGTGCGAGGTTACCAAAGGAACTGTCCAACCGATCCGCTCGCCGAGTTGCGCTACTTAGTTCGCTGCACGCGGGAACCGAAGAAAAACTTGACATTGTGAAGTGAGAAAGCCATTCTGACCGCAGACGTTTTGACTAGTCAGGAGGTCTATCATGATCGTCTATCACGGCACCACGCGCCGCGCTGCGCGTCAGATTGCCCGCGATGGTTTTCAGCCGCGGTCGCCCTCGCGGCGGGTGTGGTTTTCGCGGGGCAAGAGGTACGCCAAGCAGCGGGCACACTCCAAATCGCGGCACACCCGAGATCGCCCCGTTGTGCTGACCGTAGATCTCGACTTGAAAACTCTGCGCCAGCGCCACGGCAGTCAGCAGGTGCGCGAAAGCGGCGGGGTTATTTCAATCAGAGGAGACATTCCCGCGTCCTCGCTGCGCAGCCACTATGGGCTGGGCCTCCCGGAGACCGCCGAGGAGATCGCCCGCTGGGTCAACGCCGTCTTGGGCGTCAAGGCGCACAAGGGCGTCAGCGCCCGCGACGAGGGCGTCTTGCGCTTGACCCGCTGGATCGATAACCGGCTGGCGACCCAGCCCAATGCACGGCTCGGCGAGAAGGAATTGCTCGCCCGCGCCGCGCAGTGGATCCCCGACCGCTTTGCCGAGGTGGAGATCGACTTTGAGCATTTGCGGGTCTGGCCCAAGGTGGCGCGAGAGGCCGAGGCGCAGCAGGCCGCGTTCGAAATTGCAGCGCCCGTTGATCACCGCGAGGAAGAGGCCATCGCTTGCTTGGATTCGGACAAGCCGCAGCGGCAGGTGCGCGGCCTCCAGCTCTTGGCCGACCTAGACGATCCAGACCTGTTTGAGTGGTGCGTATTGCTGCTCGGCGAGAGCCAGCCGCAAAGCGCGGTCGGCGTCCTCAAGGTGATGCGGCATTGCGATGACATTCAGCCGGAGGTATTAGTTCCGTACGCGGAGAGCGAGCACAAGGCGGTGCGCGGCGCGGCCATTGAAGTGCTGGTCCTGCGCAGTGGGGAAGAGGCCCCAAAGTGGTTTTGGCGCGGCCTGACCGACCCGGTGCCGCACGTGCGGCTGAGCGCGGCCAAGTTCCTCGACCGCCTCGACCCGCGCACGCATCGCGACAGCTTTGAGGCCGCGCTCTACGACCCGCACCCGCAGGTGGCGCAAGCGGCGCGCAAGCTGACGCAGCACATGGGATTTGAGCCGTTGTCTTGGTGAATACTCAGTAGCCAAGACAACCTCCGATCTTCTCCAGTTTTCTAGAATTCTACTCGCCCGCCTGTTCGGCCAAGTAGTGCTTAGCCGTTTCGTCGTCGGGGTTGATCTCTGTGATTTGCCGGTAGTGTTCGCGGGCGCGGGGGACGTCGTGGCGGATGGCGGCGCTGGCGGCTAGGGCGTGGAGGATGTTGAGGTCTTGGGGCAGGCGTTTGAGTAGATGTGCAAGCTGTAGCTCAATGTCTTCGATGTAATCGGGAACCTCGCGCTGCTCATCCGTTGGCGTCTTCTCGTCCGGTTTGAGCGCCGAGGTCAACGTCCCCACCATCCCGAAAATCCCCCCGAGCCCTCCGGTGCCCCGGCGGGACTGGAATGGGACTTGGACGTCGAGCGCAGCAAGGCTCAAGGATGCAGCTTCGACAAAGGCGGTAGCGGCCTCGGCATAGCGCCCGGCTTCGGCGAGTGCGCTGCCCAGGTTGTAGTAGATGGCCGGGTTGTTCAGCCCATAGGCGACAAGCTCGGCGTAGATGGCTAGCTCGCGGTTGTGGTCGTTTGCCGCAAAGGCGGCAGTGGCTTGGTCGCGGAGGGTGCTGAGGTGGTCTTCTACTTTGTGCAGGACCGCGGTAGCCGCCGGGTTGCGGCTGGGGACCAGCAGGGTTAGCTGGCCGCGCGGGTCGTGGCTCAAGACCGGGGTCTGGACGGTGAAGGGCAGTCCCTCGTCGGCTAGGGCCGTGGCGATTTTTTGCATGTAGCGGGGTGAGCGGGTGCGGAGGAGGGGCTGCCAGCTATCGAGCTGATAGGTTGTGCCCGCGAGGTGATCCCAATCCGCTAGAGTCAGGAAATGGCGCAGCAGGTCTTGTAGGGACTGGCCCTCGGCGACGAAGAAGGAAAAGGCATACTCCTCGCCCCGGTAAACGTTCACCAGATAGGAGCGCAGCTCGCGCTGGACGACGAGGGTATCGCCGAAGTAGTGGGTAAAGGCCAACAGATGCCACAGCGGCAACTCTTCGCTGGCTTTTGCGAGGGCCTGGGCGATGGTGCAGGTTGCAGGGGCGTCTGCGTGGTAGCGGACTTCGACTTGGTCGATGAAGGCTTGGGGATCGACGTTGCGGCGTGCCAGTTCCGCGGCGACGCTGGCTAGGTAGGGGGCCTGATAGTTGGCGCGTTCTAGGGTGAGGGCGCGGACGAGATCCTCGTCGTGATAGGCGGCGAAGTGGTCTGCCTGCATGTTTAATCGAGCGGCAAGCGCCGACGCGGACGCTCCTCTTCTTTGGGGCGTTCTAAGCGGCCGGCCCCGCTGGTCGCCTGGCGGTAGAGGCGGACAAAACTCCGGCCCACCCACCAGACGAGGACGAGAAACGCGGCGATAGCGTAGGCCGAATGGCGGCTTTGGAGGTCGGTGAGGTACTCCCAAACAATATTCATTATCCACCGATTGTATCCGCTACGAGAGACGAACGCAAGCCAATTCGCCGCTCGCTTCTAGTCTGGCTATATTTAGAAGCGGTTTCACAGCTCTATTCCACCGACCAACTAAAATGACCAACAAACATCGCGTAGCCCTAGGGGCCATTTTTACGGAGTGCAATCAATTCGGCGGCGAGCCGATTGATTTGTCGTGGTTTGAGCGCTATGAGCTACGGCGCGGGCGCGAGGTACTCGCGGCCGAAGATGGGGTGGCCGGCGGTATGCTCAGCGTGCTGGCGGCGCGCGGCGTGGAAGTTGCGCCCCTGTTGTTTGCCAGCACCTGTCCCGGTGGGCCGCTGACGCGGGCTTGTTACGACCCGCTCAAGGAAGAGCTTTTGACGCGTCTCAACGAAGCGCTCCCGGTAGATGGCGTCCTCATGCCGCTGCACGGGGCGGCGGCGGTGGAGGGCGGCATCGATTTGGAAGGGGATCTGCTGGCTGCCGTGCGGGACGTCGTCGGGGATGCCGTGCCTATCGTCGCTACGCTCGACCTCCACGCCCATATTTCCGCGGAAATGGTGCGCGCTGCCGATGGCTTGGTAGCGTGGGAGACCTATCCGCATCGCGATGCCTTTTCCACGGGCGAGCGCGGGGCGCGCCTGCTGTGCGACGCGCTCGCTGGCGCGTGCAAACCCGCGATGGCCATGGCCAAGGTGCCAGTGCTCACCGGGGCCATTCACGGCTCGACCGAAGACGATGATCCCTTCGCGCAAGTGATGGCCTTGGCCAAGGCAGGTGAGCAGCGCGATGGCATCCTCTCGACGAGTGCTATCTTGGTGCATCCCTATCTCGATTTTGCTGGCATGGGTAGCGGTGGGCTAGTCATTGCCGACGGTGACTTTGCCAAGGCCGAAGCACTCGCCCGCGAGTTGGCCACGGCGTACTGGGAGCGGCGCTTTGCCTTAGAGCCAGAGTTGTACGCGCCCGAGGATGCCGTGCGCGCTGGTTTGGCCGTCCAGGGTGGTCCGGTGGTACTAGTCGAGGCTGCGGACTGCTGTGGTGGTGGGGCGGCTGGCGATAGTGTGGCGGCGCTGGTGGCTCTGTTGCAGGTCGAGTTGGACGGACCGGCGCTGGTGCCCTTGGTCGATGCCCGCGCGGCTGCAGCCTGCCACCAAGCTGGCGTTGGGGCCGAGGTGGAGTTGGCGCTGGGGCACGGGCACGATCCGCGTTGGGGACAGCCGATTGACGTGCGAGGCCGGGTGCTGCGGTTGAGCGATGGCCGCTTCCGCTATCAGGGCGGTATTTGGGCAGGGGTCGAAGGGCAGATGGGACCGGCGGCAGTGCTCGCGCTGGAACAGATACAGGTGTTGTTGGCGTCGCATCCGACCTATGAGTGGGATGGCGAGCAATTTGCGGCTTTGGGGATGGACGCGGCACAAGCGCGCTTTATCGTCGCCAAGAATCCCATGAACTACCGCCTCGCCTTTGGACCAATGGCCCAGGCCGTTTTTGTGCTCGACACGCCGGGGCCGACGCCGGCGACGGTGCGGCACTTGCCCTTTGTCCAGCGGGCGCGGCCCTTTTTTCCATTGGATTCGGATATGGAGTTGGAGATGGAGGTGCTGCGCGCGGAGGCGCGATAGCGCGATAGGATGAAGAAGGTTGAAGAGCAAGAAATACGGCGCGTTGCCGAACACATTGGCCGCCAAGCAGATGCCGAACGGGTCGTCCTATTCGGCTCCTATGCTCGTGGAGAAGCTACCGAGCACAGCGACGTCGATTTACTCGTGATCGCCCCAAGCGACCTGCCGCGCTTCAAACGCAGCCGCGCCCTCTATCAGTCGTTACGTCCCTATCCATTCGCTATGGACTTGTTGGTCTATACTCCAGAAGAGATGAAAAAGGCCCAACAGTCGCCTCTTTCCTTTGTTTCTACCGCGATGCGCGAGGGCAAAACGGTCTATGTCCGCCGAGACTGAACTTGCCCGTCAGTGGCTGACTAAGGCCCAAAATGACCTCCTCAATGCAGACAACAACCTCAACGCCGAGCAGGTTCCTTTAGATACGGTATGTTTTCACTGCCAGCAGGCCGCCGAGAAAATGCTCAAGGCATTCCTCGTAGGTAACGGACATCCCCATCCTTTTACACACGACCTGCTGCTGTTGCTGCAACATGTGCTTCCAATTCATGCCAATGCCGAACAGCTCCGCGATGCGCTGTCCCTCCTGATGCCTTATGCCATAGAAATTCGCTATCCAAGCGATGCGTTTACTCCTACCGAGGAGGATGCTCGGGAAGCGCGGCAGGCGGCTGAGGAGGTCTTGACGTGGCTGCGGGCAGCCCTTCCAGAAATTTTTTAGAAGCGTCTTGGCTAGACGAGGGAACGCGAGACCAGTATAGCTCCAAACCTCCTCGCCGTCTCCGAAAAGTACAGCACTTCCTCCAGCGAGCGCGGCCCTTTTTTCTGTTAGATCCGGATATGGCGCTGGAGATGGAAGTTTTGCGCGCGAAGGCGCGATAGGGGAGAGTAAGACACAGTGATGAAGAAAATTGAAGAGCAAGAAATACGGCGCGTCGTCGAACGCATTGACTACTACATGGAGCCGAAGCCGAGATTGAGGCGACACACCGATTTGTTCGACAAGATGAGGCCAACCGCCGGAATCCGATGATCGCCTACGGTGATCCTGTCGTCGTTGAATTCATGCAACAACGCCGGTGGGTATCACAAATGAAACGGTCATTTGAATCCGTTTTCCGTAAAGCGCAAGACCAAGGCTATCAGCGGTTACATAACTATGTAGTTTCAGGTGCATTAAAGGGATTTATTTTGCCCTATCTGGGGCAAAGAGACAGCATGATAACGCTTCCTGATCTTGTGAGCCGGGAAGAAGTTTTGAATTACCCTACGGATTTTTCAGCTATGAATGAAGAATATATCGAGCGGCTTACTAAGCGTGGGGAACAATTGACTCGTTGGCTTATCGCCCGCTATACGCCCGAACTTTGACATTATATTGTAGGATCGAGGTTTTAGTCGAGGCGCGACGGATTATAGAGATACTGCGCGCGGAGGCGCGATAGGTCATCGGACGTGCCAGAGCTGAAGCGGCATCCATCTTGTCATGCGACTGAAATCGGGGTCGGTCGCCAACATAACCAGTTTGTGGCGAATGCAGAGCTGGGCGAGTAGGACGTCGGTGGTTCCAATCTGAATGCCGTGGCGGCGGCACTTGCTGTGCAACTCGGCTGCGTCAATGTAGTCGTCGCGCCCGGGCACAATCATGGCGAGCACTGCGAACCGTTCGGCGATCTGCTCTTTGGCTCTCGGCCCCATAAAGCCCTGCAACAACTCCTGCAGGACGATTCCAGTCGTGTAAATCGATTCACCACCACCGAGCGCCTCCCGCAGACGCTGGACTTCGGGCCCTTTGGGCATCGTGTCTCGTCGCAAGGCCAGCGACCAGACGCTTGTGTCCACAAACAACGTCACCCACGGCTCCGTTCGCGTTTGTAGTCAAAGCTGTCGTCCCAGTACAATTTGCCAAAAAGATCCAAGAGCCGTTCCTGCTCTCGGCGCGCGATGAATTCCTGCAAGGCGCGGTTGACGGTCGCTTTCTTGGTTTTCTCACCGCCGATTTCTAACGCTCTGTTGAGCAGGTCTGGGTCTATCGCCAAGTTTGTCGCCATTGTAATTTCCTCTCACACATATAGTTACACATGAATATAGTTACACATGAATTAATTGCAAACGTGTGGCGTGGTCAAGTTTCTTTTCATCAACCTTTCATTTGTGTGACCCGCTCATGTTAGGGTCCCCAAGCGGCTAATTGTTGGCTGAGATAGTCGATGTATATTATGGCCGAAGCCTGACGGCGATGTAAGGAGTCACCCCGGCTAGACGAGAACACACCAGAGAGGATGGATTGACACAAATGGAAAAACTATTGGCAGCTATCGACCGAGAATGGGTGGCTGAGCGGACCCGGGAATTGGTCGATATTTACAGCGTAACTATGGCCGAAGCCGAAGTGTGTCAGGCCTATGAAACCATGATGCGCGAGGTCGGCTTGGAGGTCGATGTGCGGGAAGTGACCCCTGGGCGCAACAACCTCTACGCGCGCATCGCGGGCCGAGGGGATGGCCCCGCGCTGATGCTCAATGGCCATCTCGACACCATTCCCGTGGGGTCCTGCCCGCCCGCCCGCCGCGAAGGCAACCGCGTGTACGGACGGGGGGCGACCGACATGAAGGGGGGCATGGCCGCGGCGTTAGCCGCGGTCAAGGCGCTCTTGGAAAGCGGGGTAGAGTTGCAGGGCGACTTGTGGCTGACGGCCATTGTGGGGCACGAGGAGGTCGAGGCGCAAAAGGACGGGCCGCTGGCGCTGATCGCCGATCACAACAGCGGCCGGATTGGCGGCGACCGGATCTTGATCGTCGAGGGCCGCGACGCGCTGTGGGTGATGAGCATGGGGTCCATGGTCTTTACCATTGCACTTGAATCGGACGCCGGCGGCAAGCACACCCAGTACGTGCCCTTTGCGGAAAATCCGCTCCGCTTTGTGGGCGCGCTCATCGAACGGATCCACCAGTATCAACTCGAACTCGACGCAGGGCCAGCACACGCCTTGGCCGGTGCCGAGCAAATCGACTTAGGCATTGTCGCCGGGGGCGACTATTTCAATCGCACGCCGCTTTGCTGCACGCTGACGGGGACTCGACGTTGGCTGCCGGGGCGCACTGCGCCGCAGGTATTGGCGGAGTTGGAAGCCTTGGCGCAACCGTTGGCCGAGGCTGGGGGATTGGGCCTGCGGGTCGAGATGGAGCACGAGCGCGAGCCTTTTGAGACGCTCGCTGGCGATGCGGCCGTGCAAGCGGTGGGGCGGGCGCACGAGCAGATGACCGGCCAAGAGGCAGAGCTGGTGGGGATGCGGATTGTGGGGGATGCCAATTTATACGTGCACGGGACGGGGGTGCCGACTTTTTACTACGGTCCTTCGAACGAGACGGCACACGCGGATGTAGAGTGGGTAGAAGTGGATCGGCTGGAGCGGGCGGCGCAAGTGTACGCGCTGGCCGCAGCCGACTATTGCGGCGTCGCATCCCCGGATTAAATGCCATGGATATCCAAGCAATTCGCCGCGATTTCCCCGCGCTGGAGCAATACACTTGGTTCCAGAATGGGGGGGTGAGCATCACGCCGGTGCCGGTGGCTGCTGAGTACACGCGGTGGACGGAGGAGATAGTGCGGCGGGGGCCTTTACACATCGTCTATCCAGAGGAAGAGTATCCCCGGCGCAAGGCGGCGATGGAGCGGCTGGCGCGGTTTTTCGGCGTGGTGGCTGGAGAGTTGGCATTGATGCGGGGGGTCAGCGAGGGATTTCAGACGGTGGTGCGGGGGATGGAGTGGGCGGCTGGGGACGAGATTGTGATCAGTGCGGATGAGGAGGCGGCGCTGCTTTTGCCGGCTCTGCACTTGCGGGATTTGTACGGGGTCGAGGTGGTGAAGGTGCCGCTGATTGACGACGACGATGGGCAGGTGCAGGCCGTGGAGGAGCGGCTGGGGGAACGGACCAAGCTGATGGCCCTGAGCCATGTGACGACGGACTTGGGATTCCGCCTGCCAGTGGAGCGGATTTGCGCGGCAGCGCGGGCGCGGGGGGTGTGCAGCTTTTTGGACATGGCGCATTCGGCGGGGCTGTACCCTTTGGACTTGCACGCGCTGGGATGCGATTTTGCCGGGTTGCTCTCCTATAAGTGGATGTACGCGCCGTATGCTGCGGGGTTGCTCTACGCGCGGCAGGAGGCTCTCGACGCGGTACAGGTGCGCTATGCCGGCGGACGGGCTGAACAGTGGTTGGACCCGGTGGCGGACACCTTCGCACTGCGCGAGACAGCCGAGCGCTTTCAGTACGGTCCTTGGTGCTGGCCGCTGGTGCTGGCTTGGGCCTTTGCCGTTGAGTACTTGTCGGCTATCGGGCTGGAGGCGATCTGGGCGCGGACGGTGGCGTTGGCTGGGCGGCTGAAAGAGGGGCTGGCGCAGATACCGGGTGCAGTGCTCTACACTCCGCGCTCCCCTGAGCGGTCTGCGGCGCTGGTCAGCTTCGGGCTGGAGGGATGGAAGGGAGAGGAATTGAGTCAGGCCCTTCGGGATGAGTGGAACATGGTCATCAAGCCGCTGCCGCACGGGCGCGAGGGCTTGCGCGCCAGCGTCACCTTTTTTCTACTGGAATCTGAAATCGACGAATTGCTCGCAGCGCTGAACAGCTTGGCCAAGCAAAGGAGCAAGGCCCGTTGACCGCACAACAAACTGGACCAGCTACAGGTAGCCCCTCTGAATCTTCCCAAGTGGGGCACGGCTTTGGCACCGCGCCTGTTTTTCTCGCGTCAATCAGCACGATCCTCGGCGCGATCCTGTTCCTGCGCTTTGGATACGCGGTTGCGCATGTCGGCCTTTGGGGCAGTCTCATGATCATCGTTATCGGGCATCTCGTGACCATTCCCACGGTCTTAGCGGTGTCTGAGATTGCCACGAATCGCCGCGTGGCGGGGGGCGGAGCGTACTACATTATTAGCCGCTCTTTTGGCACCAGCATTGGCGGCTCGATCGGGATTGCACTGTACCTCTCCCAGGCGATCTCGGTTGCCTTCTACTTGGTCGCCTTCGCAGAAGCATTTGAGCCTGTTTACGAGTGGGTCGCTGCGACGTACGCAGTGGAAGCCGATCCGCGTTGGGTGAGCTTGCCTTGTACAGTCTTGCTGGCCGTATTGATGCTCATCAAAGGTGCCGGTCTCGGCGTTAGGGCACTGTGGCTCGTCAGCGTGATTTTGGGGGTGTCGATTGCCGCATTCCTCTTAGGGCAGGCTCCCGAGTCGATCCGTCCCGACGGGTTTCATCTGACCGCTCGCATCGAAGGTGGAGATGCTTTCAGCATCGTCTTCGCAACGTGCTTTCCTGCCTTTACAGGTATGATCGCGGGCTTGGGACTTTCCGGCGACCTTAAGAATCCCCAGAAAAGCATCCCGCTTGGCATAATCGGCGCGACGCTCGCGGGCATGGTCGTGTACGCGTTGGTCGCCATCAAGCTCGCCCAGAGCGCGACGCCAGAGGCCCTTGCTGCCGATCAGTTTGTCATGGCGCAGATCGCCCTGTGGGGGCCGGCAATCTACATGGGGTTGGGTGCTGCCGCTTTGTCATCTGCCCTTGGTTCGATCCTCGTCGCTCCCAGAACCCTGCAAGCGCTAGCGCGCGACAACGTGCTGCCTGTTCCAAAACTGAATCGCCTGCTGGAGAAAGGCTGGGGCAGAGCACAGGAGCCGGTGCCTGCAACCTGCGTGTCGAGTGCCATCGCCATCGCATTTGTTGCTTTGGGAGACATTGACTTTATCGCCCATATTCTCAGCATGTTCTTCATGGTGACTTATGGTGCCCTTTGCTCGGTATCATTCCTCGAATATTTCGCCGGCAATCCGTCGTACCGCCCCACCTTCCATTCGCGCTGGTACCTGTCGCTGTTGGGCGCAGTAATGTGCGGCCTGATGATGATCCAGATGAACGCGCTGTACGCATTTGTGGCGATCTCTCTCATGGTAGCGACTTACCTCGGGCTGCGACGCTCGCGGCGAGGAGAGCGCGGCCTGACGGCGATCTTACAAGGGACGATGTTCCAACTGACTCGTCGTCTGCAGATCACGCTGCAGAAGAACCGCGCGGTGAAATCGGAAGGGGGCTGGCGGCCCTCGATTATCGCGGTGACCCGTTTTGGGGAACGTCGGCTGGGGCACTTCGACCTGCTGCGCTGGATCAGCCATCGGCATGGGTTTGGGCACTTCATTCAGTTTTTTCAGGGAGAATACTCGTTCACTGAAGAAATCGAGGCCCGCATGCAGAAGGGGAGACTGATCGAGCGAGCCGAGGTCAGCGGGGCGGGCATTTTCGTGGATTCGCTGATTTGTCCTTCGTTCCAGATGGCGCTGGCGCAGACGCTCCAGATGCCAGGGATCTCGGGCTTGCCCAACAACTGCGTTCTGCTCGAGTTCGACAAAGAGCATCCAGAAGAGATCAAAGAGACCACGCAGGGCGCGCTCCTGGCAACGGAATCGATGATTAATGTCCTGATCCTGCGGTCGACAAATTACCGTTTTGGCTATCGGTCCTCGATTCACTTGTGGGTGACTGAGGAGAATCTTGCAAACGCTCCGCTGATGCTGCTTTTGGCGTACATCATTGTAGGACACCGGGAGTGGCGACACGCCGAGATTCGGCTCTTCGCGTGCTTCAATTCCGGAGACGGAGGACGCGAAACGCAGAAGCTTTCCAGTTTGATGACCGAAGGACGATTGCCAATCTCTAAGCAGAATGTGACGTCGGTTCATTGTACGAGCAGTGAATCTCTCGAATTTGAGGTGTCTCTCCGATCCTCTAAGGCCGATCTGGTCATCGCGGGCCTGGCCGATGACGACATCAAATCGGGCAAGGCAGAGCAAGCGCTCCAGTGCTACGACGGGGCAAACGACGTGTTGTTCGTCCATGCGAGCGAGCCAGTTTTGATCGAGTAATCGGTCGCTTGGGTGCCACCCATCATCGAAGGAGTAGGGGTTTGAAAGGGCTGAGGAAGTCGTTCAAGGACAGCGTCGACCGAATGTTTGAGGCCGCCGCCACCGCGATGGAACTCGAGCCGGGACTCGCCGACCAGATCAGGACGTGCAACTCCGTGTTCCAGGTCAGCTTCCCCGTTCACATACGGGGCGAGTTTCGGGTTTTCACCGGCTGGCGCGCCGTCCACAGCGAGCACTTCCTGCCGGTAAAAGGCGGGATCCGCTATGCGCCAATCGCCGACCAGGACGAGGTGGAGGCCCTGGCCGCCCTGATGACCTACAAGTGCGCCATCGTCGACGTCCCGTACGGAGGCTCTAAAGGAGCCCTACAGATTGATCCGCGCGACTACGACGCCGCAGAGCTCGAACTGATCACTCGCAATTTCACGATGGAGCTGGCGAAGAAAGGCTACATCAGCCCCAGCCTCAACGTGCCGGCTCCCGATATGGGTACGGGCGCGCGCGAGATGGGATGGATCGCAGATGCCTACCGGACCCTGTATCCCAACGACATCAACGCCGTCGCCTGTGTCACCGGCAAACCCGTGCACATGAGCGGAATCCGCGGCCGCAACGAGGCGACGGGGCGCGGGGTGCAATACGCCCTCAGAGAATTCTTCCGCCATCCCGAAGATGTGCACAGGGCCGGGATGGATGGAGGCCTGGAGGGTAAGCGCGTAATCATCCAGGGCCTGGGCAACGTAGGGTACCACGCCGCGAAGTTTCTGTCCGAAGAGGATGGCACCAAGGTGGTAGCTGTTATTGAGCGCGAGGGGGCTGTAGTGTGTGAGGACGGGCTAGACATCGAGAAACTCGCCACCTATCGCCGCGAAAAGGGCGATGGCCAGGGATTTCGGGACTCCGAGTTCGTGGAGGACGGCAGCTTTTTGCTGGAAGCAGACTGCGACATCCTGATCCCCGCAGCCATCGAAGCGGTGATCACCGTTGAAAACGCCGAGCGCATCCAGGCGCGGCTGATCGCCGAGGCCGCCAACGGTCCGACCACTTTCGAGGCCGACGAAATCCTGCGCGATCGCGGCAAGGTGGTGATTCCGGACGCTTATCTGAACGCAGGGGGTGTAATAGTCTCCTATTTCGAATGGATCAAGAACCTGTCCCACATCCGCTTTGGCCGCATGGACCGGCGCATCGACGAGCTGCGCGGACAGCGCATCGTCGAGGCGATCGAGACTGCGGTCGGCAAACCCTTGCCCGAAACCCAGCGACACGACCTGATGCGCGGAGCCGATGAGTTGGATCTGGTGCGATCTGGCCTAGACGACACCATGCGGCAGGCGTACAACGAGCTGCGCGAGGTGTTTTTGCGTCATGACAAGGTGCATGACCTGCGCACTGCGGCGTACGTCGTGGCGATCGAGAAGATCGCGCAGAGCTACCGGGAAATGGTGTACTGATGGCGGCTGACGTGCAACAGAGCAAGCCTCTGTCACACGGACGAGAGGGCTTGCGCACCACTCTCGCCTTTTTCTTACTTGAGGCCGCAATTGACCACCTACTCGCGGCGTTGGGCCGCTTGCAAAGGAGCTAAGCGTGAAAATCACCAAAGTAGAAACCATTCAGATAGAGACCCCGCGCTACTACGGCCACATCTCCGGGCACGTGCTGGTCAAGGTTTTTGTCGATGACGGCCCAGTCGGCTGGGGCGAAGCGTCCGACAGTCGCGCCGAGGATTTGGCGGCCATTGCCCGGCAGTACAACGAGCTGTTGGTGGGGCGGGACGCTGGGGCTATTACGGAGATCAACGAGCTGTTGCGCGGTCACGCCTTTCACAGCTCGGTGACCAATCTCCACCTCGCCTCGGCAATTGACTTGGCACTCTACGATCTCCACGGCAAGGCCCAAGGGGTGCCGGCGTACAGGCTTTTGGGCGGCAAGATGCGGGAGAAGCTCTATTGCTGTTATCCGATCTTTGGCTGGCAGGTAAAAGAGGACTTCGAGTGCACGCTGGGCTATCTTCAGCGGCTGCTCGACTTGGGCCACCACCTGTTTCGCTACTACGTGTCGGGTGATAGCGCGCTCGACGATCGCTTCTTAGACGAGGCCAAACGCCGCTTCGACGACCGGCTCAAGCTCAAGTCCATCGATTTTTCCGGGCGCTTCACCGATTGGGAGACGGCCGTTCGCTACGCCGATGTCCTCCGCCACCACGCGCCCTATCACTTTGAGCAGCCCTCGCGCAGTCTGCGGGTCTCGGCCGAATTTGTGCGGCGCGTTGACCTGCCAGTAAGCTGGCACATCAACAGCCTAGAACTGGGCATGGAAGCCATTGAAAAAAGGGCCTGCACGGCCTTTAACGTCGCCTGCGTCTGCGGCGGCCCGACTCATATCCGCCGGCTTTTCGCTTTGGCGGAGGCGGCTGGGTTCCGCTGCTTGATCGGCACCGACCAAGAATCGACGCTGGGGGTTTCGGCGCAGGTCAGCGTTGGCATCGCCATGCCCAACACCAACTTGCCCTGCGACCCAATGGGGCCGGTGCTGTACACGGAGTCGCCGGCCGTGGAAAGGGTGCGGGCCGAGGGCAGCTACTTGTATCCGTTTGAAGGGCCGGGTTTGGGTGTGGAAATCGACGCGGACAAGCTGCGCGCAATAACCGTAGAGGAAGCGTGATTGCTCCCAAGTCTAACGATTTGGCCGTCTTGCCGGTTTGACCTTTTGCCAGTTGTGACGCAGTATATATCCTTTCGACAATACTTGAGTTACACATAAACAGGAGCGAGTAATGAGCGAAGCAAACCGCGCGACCTGGGCCGACAATTGGCTCGGGTACCGGGAGGAAATCAAGGTCGTCGATGTCACAATCCGTGATGGCGGCTTGATGAACGACCACCAGTTCACTGACGAGGTAGTCCGAGGCGTGTACGAGTCCTGCGTCGAGGCCGGGATTGACTACATGGAAATCGGCTATGTCAATTCGCAGGAGCAGTTTCCGCCCAGCGAGTTTGGGCCGTGGAAGCACTGCCGCGAAGAGGACATTCGCCGCATCGTCGGCGACAACAACACCTCGCTGAAGTTGGCTGCTATGGCCGACGCCGAAAAAAGCGATTACAAGACGGACATCCTGCCGGCGTCTGAGAGCGTGTTGGACATGATCCGCGTGGCCACCTATATCCACCAGATGCCGCTGGCATTGGACATGGTCAAGGACGCCTCCGACAAGGGCTATGAGACGACCTTAAACTTAATGGCCGTTTCCACCGTGCCGGAGTCCGAAGTCAAGAGTGCGCTGGAGATGCTGGTGCACTCAGACGTGGGGGCTGTGTACGTGGTCGATAGCTTTGGCTCGCTCTACAGCGAGCAGATCCGCGCGCTGTGCAACATGTTTTTCGAATACTGCGAGGGCACCCAGATCGAGGTCGGGATCCACGCCCACAACAATCGGCAACTGGCCTTTGCCAATACCATCGAAGCCGTAGTGCTGGGGGCCAATTGCGCGGACGCGAGTTTCGCTGGCTTGGGTCGCGGCGCGGGCAATTGCCAGATGGAGCTTTTGTTGGGCTTTTTGCACAACCCGAAATTCCGCTTGCGCCCAGTGCTCAAGTGCATTGAGGAGCACGTTGAGCCGCTGCGCTCCAAGCTGCTGTGGGGCTACGATTATCCCTACATGATCACTGGCTTGCTCAACGAGCATCCACGAGCTGGCATGGCTTTCAACGTCTCTGAGGACCGGGGCAAGATCGTCCAGTTCTACGACCAGATGAAAGAGCAGGAGTGAGTCTGTTCAATACCAGAGATAGCTGGCGTTGAAGGCGATGACCAAGCCCGTGACCTCGGCTTTGATCGCTTGGTCGCCGATCGCAGCCTCGGCGCTTGGCGCGCCCCAGCCGACGGTGCCTTTGACCATCCAGTTCTTGCGCACCTCGTAGCCTATACTGCCGGCCAGTCCGAGGCCATCGAGGACGTTGTCGCCTCCGTCGTCCCAGCGCGCGGTGCCGATGACGGCTTCGACGAAAGGCGATGGGGCGTGTTTCCTGAAGAAATAGGTCGCGCTAAAGCCGTCAATCTCAAAGCTGGTGTTGCCCTTGGCGACCGCTTTGCCGAGGAGCTTGGTCTCGTCGGCGTCGGTGTCGTTGCCCAAGTCCAAGACCCAGCCTAAGACAAGGTGGTCAGTGAGGCCATAGCCGAACTGGAGGGCCATCCCGAATGCCGAGTCGCTGTTCTTGTGCCGGGAAGGTTCACCGTCGATGAGCCACTCTTGCTCGATGGACTGATAGCTCGGCCCAAGGCCCAAACCGAACTGAAAGCCCTGGCGTCTTCCATCAAAGGCGTGGGCGGCGAGCGGCAGTGCTAGTAAGAGGGTGAGAAGAGGTAAGGCGCGTTGCATAATGAAGCTCCATTCAGAAGTACGAGATTGGATAAGCAAAGAAGAGGGACTTAAATGGGCTGTCAAATTATCTAACACCGCTACCGGCGATAAGTGCCACCCCGCAGCGGTGAGATAGCTCAAAGCGCGAGACTGCCGCATATACCGGAGCCGGAGTAAGAGTCTATGCAACCAACAATGACCCGCTTGTCCCGTACCCGCTACGCCTTTGACGGTCCTCTTGCGGCCTACCTACGCGCCGTCACCGAACAGTGGTTGCTCATAGCTCCTGCGGCCAATCCGGCGATCTTGGACATGTTTGCCGACCGCGACCGCAAGCCCTACCGCGACCAAGTTCCTTGGGCCGGGGAATTTGCTGGCAAATACCTGACGAGTGCAGTGCAAATCCTGCGGCTGACCGGCGACCCGGCGCTGAAAAGACATCTCAAAACCTTCGTCGCTCGGCTCATCGCCCACCAAGACGCAGACGGCTATCTCGGCCCTTGGCCGCACCGCCACCGCCTGACTGGATACGCGCCTAACGTCATGAACAAGCGCGGTTCTACTTGGGATGCTTGGGGGCATTATCACGCCATGCTGGGCTTGTTGCTCTGGCACGAGGAAAGCCGCGACGCACAGGTATTGCGCTGCGTCGAGTCCATGGCCGAGCTGTTCTGCCGGAAGTTTATGGGCAAGCCGCGCCGCCGGTTGGTCGATACCGGCAGCACGGAGATGAACATGGCCCCGGTCCACGTCCTGTGCATCCTCCACGGCCAGACCGGCAAAGAGCACTATTTAGATCTGGCCTTGCAATGGGTCGATGAGTTCGCTGCGCTGGACGCGGACGAGCAGCCGCTGGCGGGCGACTACCTCAACCAAGCCTTAGCCGGCCAGCCGTTCTTCGCAACGCCCAAGCCGCGCTGGGAAAGCCTCCATCCGATCATGGCCTTGGCCGAGTTGTACTGGATCACTGGCGAGGAACGCTACCGCCAGGCTTTCGAGCAGATCTGGTGGAGCATTGTCGAACTCGACCGGCATAACAACGGCGGCTTTTCCTCGGGCGAGGCCGCTCAAGGCAATCCCTATCACCAAGGCGCTATCGAGACCTGTTGCACCATCGCTTGGGTGGCCGCGAGCGTGGAGATGCTCAAGCTAACCGGCAGTTCGATCGCAGCCGACGAGATCGAACTATCGACGCTCAACTCCATTCTCGGCCTGCATTCGGCGAGCGGCCGTTGGGTTACGTACAACACGCCCATGGACGGGGTGCGCAAAGCGAGTGCCCACGACATCGTCTTCCAGGCGCGCGAAGGCAGCCCGGAGCTGAATTGTTGCAGCGTCAACGGGCCGCGCGGGTTGGGCATGGTCTCGGACTGGGCACTGATGCGCGACGCAGAGGGACTGGTGCTCAATTGGTATGGTCCGAGCCGGATGCAGGTAGGGTTGCGGCGCGGCTTGACCGTGGCGCTAACTCAGGAGACGGAGTATCCCCGCCGCGGGCGCGTAGGCATCCGCGTTGACCCCTCCCAAGCGGCGGAATTTGCGCTCAAATTGCGGGTGCCGTACTGGTCGCAGCGGACTAAGGTATGGGTAAATGGCGCGGTCGTCAGAAAAGTACGCGCTGGGGCATATCTGACGCTGGCTAGATGCTGGCAGCCCGGCGATACTATTGACATCGAACTGGACATGTCCATGCACTACTGGCAGGGCGAAAAGGAGTGCGGCGATACGGTCTCGATTTTTAGGGGACCAGTGCTTTTGACCTACGACCGTCGGTTCAATGCCGTGGATCCGGACGAGGTGCCAGCACTCGACGCGGTGGGCCTGCGGGGGAATTTGGTGAAGGCCGAGGCTGTGGTGGCGCTGGATTTTACTGCTGTGGATGGTAGCAAGCTGCGCCTGTGCGACTTTGCCAGTGCCGGGGAGGGCGGCTCGCCGTACCGCTCTTGGCTGAGCGTGGCCAACGCGCCCCAAACACCTTTTTCACGCGAGAACCCGCTCCGCAGCGGGCGGTAGAAGGAGCCTGTGTCATGCGAGAACACTCGGTGCGCCGCTCATTGCAAATCTACGAGCGCGCCAAAGCGCTCGTCCCCGGTACCACCCAACTCATCAGCCGCCGCCCGACCCGGGCCGCGCTCGGCGTCAGTCCCATCTACGCCGAACGCGCCAAAGGCTGCCGCATCTGGGATGTGGATGGCAACGAATACATCGATTGGACCAGCGCCGTGGGGCCGGTGATCTTGGGCTATGCTGACGAGGTGGTCGACGCTGCAGTCCGCGCCCAAATCGACCGGGGGACGATCTACAGTATCGTCCAAGAGTCGGCCGTGGAGTTGGCCGAGGAGTTGGTGCGGATCGTACCCTCGGCGGAAATGGTGCGCTACTGCAAGGGGGGGGGCGAGGCCTGCACCATTGCGGTGCGGATCGCGCGCGGGGTCACTGGCCGCGACAAGGTGCTGTTTTGCGGGTACCACGGCTGGCACGACTGGTACCAGGCCGCCAACATCGGGGCCGAGCGGCTAGCCACTCATCTCTTCAATGGCATTGAGCCGATTGGCGTGCCCCGCTGTTTGGAGGGCACGGCCCTGCCTTTTACCTATGGCGATGTCGATGAACTCACCGCTCTGCTCGAAGCGCACGCTGGCGAGTTGGCCTGTATCATCATGGAGCCGATGCGTTCGGACGAGCCGCCGCCGGGCTACTTAGAAAAGGTGCGGGAGTTGGCGTCGCACTACGGAGTGGTGCTCATCTTCGACGAGGTGTCGTCGGGGTTTCGCGTAGCCTTGGGCAGTGCCCAGGAATACACGGGCGTGACGCCAGACATATCCGTTTTTGCCAAGGCCATCTCCAACGGCTATCCAATGGGTGCAGTGGTCGGCAAGCGGGAGTTTATGGCCCCAGCTCAGCAGATGTTTATCTCTAGCGCCTATTGGGACGACAACATCGGCGTGGCAGCCTCGCTGGCGACCTTGCGCGAGTTGGAGCGCCGCGCCGCCGTGGGTCACTTCCAGCGCATTGGCACCTTCTTTAAGGAGCAGATCGACGCGGCCGCGGCTGCCGTCGGACTCGACGCTAGCTGCGAAGGGGTAGCCGCGCATCCCCGCATCCGCTTGGGCGCGGAGGACGCTGCGACGACCGCCAAGGTCCACACACTGTTCATCCAGGAAAACGCCCGCCGCGGCGTGATCTTGGCGACTGGGTTCATGTTCAATTGCGCCCACGGCGAGGCCGAGGTCGAACAGACCGCAGCCGTGGTGCGGGAGAGTTTTGCCGTTATTGCCGAGGGGCTAGAGCGCGGGACCTTAGACGAACTACTCGAAGTACCGCCCCAAGAGGATCTTTTCCGGCGGCTAGTGCGCTAAAGTCTGGGGAGTAAGCTCGGCAAAGACGGCGATTAAGCGAGGGAAGAAGGCGGCGAAGGTCGGATAGCGGTCGCGCTGGGATTCGTATTCTTCGAGGCGGCGTGCGATGGCGTGGATATAGCGGAAGCCGCGCCCGGATTCTTCGCGCAGTGCCCGGCGACCTGCTTCTGCGCCGAGGTGGTGGTGGGCAAGGCGCGCGGTGATGGCGCGGATGAGGTGTTCATTGGCGCAGTCGAACCAGTGCGTGTAGCCGATGGTGGCCATCTGTTCGGCCAGCGGGGCGAATAGGTCGGCGTGGGGCCTCAGCATTGGATAATACTCCTGGCTGAGGGGATTGACGAAGGCGTGGCTGAACTCGTGCCATATAATCTGCAAAAGTTGATCGCGGGGGCCGTATTCGGGTAGGCCGCGTGTAGCGTCTGTGGGGCCGAGCAGCGTATAGACATCGTACGGCCCCCCGTGGCGGCCGATGTGCGGGCCAAATCCCCCGTGGTGCAAGAGCGGGCTGAGGATGAGGTGGTAGCTGATTTGACGGGTGCCAAAATAGTCCTCGACTTCGCCGGTGGGATCGGCACCGGCCAGTTCTTCGCGAAGGCGTGTCTCGAGGAGTTGATAGAGCTTTTGGCTGCGGGCAAAGAAGTGGTTGAATTGGGTCTGGCGCGCAAAGTTGCGCAAGGCGTGGATGAAGCGCGTAAAGTTTTCCTCGCCGCGAAAGGCGCGATAGATATGGGGGGGAATGGGTTGGGTTGGTTCTAGTACGGGTGGATCGGATAGGTAGAGCATGGCGGTTGGGTAGGCATCAGACCACCCGGTGTCCAAGCTCAGGCTGCGAAAAAGGGCGACGGCCTGCTGGGGCGGATAGCGCGAGAAGTGGGTGACGAGATCCTCCGCGTAATCCACTCGATAGGGCGTCAGATAGCGATACTGGCTGAGGAGTTGGACTGCAATGAGCAGTTCGATGCGCGGGTCCGCGCCGATGTGCAGGCGTTGCTCGGCGCGGACGCCGGAAGCTAGCAGTGCAAGGGCAACGCACACACGATAAAAGCCGACTCGCAACGAGTCGGCTTTTAGTTTTTCGGGACGAATTTCCAACGATATTAGGAAGACCAAGAGCCGCCGGTGTCTGGCGCGGCTTGGTCGGCGGCGGAGCGGGTGTCGTGCAGGGCTTCTTTGAGTTGTTTGCCCGGCTTGAAGTGCGTCTTGCGGCGGGCGGGCACGTACACGACCTCGCCAGTGCGCGGGTTGCGCGCCGCGGGCTTGGGCTTAGTGTCTTTGACTTCGAGGACGCCGAAGCCTCTGATTTCAATGCGATTGCCCTCGATAAGCGTTTCGCGCATGGCCTCGAAGAGACTATCGACCATTTGCAAAGTCAGGTTGTTTTTGCAGCCGAGCGTGTCGGCTACCGACCGCGCTAGGTCTTTCTTGGTTATCGTGGCCACTAAAACCTCGCTAGATGAGGAGTTAAACCTGCGCTGATTTTGTTCATAAGTGCTTGTATTATACGAAATTCTGAAACTTAATCAAGAGAAAAGTAACAGAGACATAAGCGCGTCACGGGGCCTGTAATTGAGGGGCGGAAAGGGTTTTCAAAAAGGCCACGAGGGCGCGTTTGTCGGCTGGGTCGAGGTCGAGGTTGGGCCGGACGAGCAACAGTGGGTCGGTGAGGATCGTGCGGTGAAATCCAGAGTCGTAGTGCTCGACGACTTCCTCTAAGGTCTGAAAGCGACCGTCGTGCATGTAAGGCGCGGTATATTCTACATTGCGCAGGGTCGGCGTCTTGAATTTACCGCGGTCGAGGCGTTTGCCGGTGAGCGCGGCCAGCCCCTCATCCGGGGGATCTAGGTCCAGCCCATTGTTGTGGAACTCGTTGTCGGTGAAAAGCGGTGCGACGTGGCAGTGGAAGCAGTCGCCCTCTTCGTTGTGAAAGAGGATGAAACCCCGTTCCTCTTCTGGGGTAAACTCCGCTTGGCCGGCCAGCCAGCGGTCGTATTTGCTGTCCGCCGAAATGAGGGTGCGCTCGAATTGGGCGATGGCTTGGACGACGCGTCGCTGGTCGATGGGAGCGTCGCCAAAGGCGCGGGCGAAGAGCGTGGGATATTCGGCGTGGCGCTCCAGTTTGGCTATCACGCGGTCCCAATCTTCGCCCATTTCCGTGGGGCTCTGCACGGGTTCAATGGCTTGGTCTTCGAGGCTGGCTGCGCGCCCGTCCCAGAAAAAGGACCGACTCCAGAGCAAGTTAAAAAGCGGCATGGAGTGGCGGCTGGTGACGCCGCCGACGCCTTGGCTAAAGGGCCGAGGATCGGAGAAGGCGTGGTCGGGTAGGTGGCACGAGGCGCAGGCTATGGTGCTATCGATGGAGAGGATGGGGTCGGCAAAGAGCCGTTCTCCGAGGGCGATGCCCTCGACGGTCAAGGGATTGTCCGGCGGGATTGCCGGCGCGGGAAATCCCGCCGGCACGGCTAGTTTGTAGGGGGTTGGGGCAGGCGGAGGGGTAGGGGGTACACCCGCGTCTTTGCCGCAGGCGACTAGCCCTAGCAGGATTAGTGCCCCAAGCCCCATGGAGTTATCCCCCAACGTGTTCGTCGTGATCTTGCGCTGCACGGTCTTGTTCGACTTCCTCTTCCCCATGGACTTGGCCGACGTGGTCGGGGTTTCCGATGGGCCCTAGAGAAAAGACCGTAGCGCCGTTGCTTTGTAAGGTCAATTGCGCGTCGGCGTTGCTCATAATTCCGCCGCGGCCGTTAAAGTCGTACAGGGATGGCGCGTCGTACCACTCGTTGAGATCCATCACCACGGCGATTGCCCACTCGTCTCCGCTTACTGTTAGGGAAAGCGGCAGGGAGACGTCAAGCGAAAAGTCTTCCCCTCCCGCCGGTCCGGTGTGCGTGAGAAAGGCTCCTTCGCCGTCGTTGGTGCGGAAGAGGCCCTCCATGCGCATGTAGTGGTAGCCGCCGCCCATGGGAGTAGGCCAAGCCATGTTGTTGAAGTGATCGACGCTCGGCAGCGCGCCGGTCTCGTTTTTAGCGCCGTCGATGCCAAAGGTAAAGTGCAGAACCGTGTATCCGCCACCGGGCACCTTGGCCGAAACGCTGCGGGTCGCATTGACAAAGGCGTTGCGATAGTGGAATTCGGCCAGTTCGACGCGCTTGCCCCCGGCTGTCTCCAAGGCTATATCGGAGACGATGTACTCCAGGCGAGTGACGCCGTATTCGTTACCCGCGGCGTTGGTATAGAGAATATCTTCGTGCTTGAGGTCAGCACCGGCGACGGTGTGGTTGAAGTGGACGGTCACCTCGCCTTGGTCGTCGTCAGAGTCGCCGCAGGCTAGCAGAAAGCAACAAGCGACTAATATGAGATATTTCATGGGATATTCCTTTTGCTGAGAACGAGAACCATTACTCCGCTTGTTCGTCTGTTTTTAACACGGTACATTACCAAATAGGATGCGCCAATTTGTCGAATCTGTCCAAATGACCAAGGGCAAGCCCACCTCCGGCGAGCGTCCGCGGACGCGGATCGGCCATAAGCTGATCCTGAGCTTCGTGCTGCTGGTCATGGTCGTCGTGGGGCTATCCGGCTGGGTGCTCTTCGAACTGACGGACCGCAGCTTGGAGCGGCAGATGCGCAACCATCTCGTATCGATTGCCACGCTGGTGAGCACGAACCTGTCCGGCAACGTGCTGAGCTACCTGCGCCCCGGACGCGAGCACTCCGATCTCTACCGGAGATTAATGAGTAAATTGCAGCGCGCCGAACAAGGGGTTGGTGCCCGGCACATCTTCGTTTTTGACCGCGAGTACCGATCGCTGCTCGACACGGATGGCCTGATGCCCATTGGCCGCGAGTACCCCAAACTGCTCTTCGACAGCCGGGAGCTGGAGCGAGTTTGGAAGGGCCATACTGCGCATTCGGTGCTTTTTTACGACGACGATGTCCCGTACATGACAGGCTACGCCCCGATCTTTCACGACGGAGAGGTTGTCGCGGCCGTTGGGGTCGAAATCGGGGCCGGGTTTGTGGATTCCATCCGCGTCTTTGGGCGGTCGGTGCTGATCTTTGCCGTGTTGGGTGCGTTGCTTACTGTTGGGATGGCGTGGGGGTTGGCGCGGACGCTAACGCGGCCCATCCAGAAGCTGGTCGAGGCCGCGCGCGAAATCGGCCGGGGCAACATGGACCAAGAGGTGGCCACCGCGTCCGACGACGAAATCGGCTATTTGGGCGAGACCATGGAGGAGATGCGTCGCAAGCTGGTAGCCCGCGACGCCCAACTGCGCCTCATGCTGGGCGGCGTTGCCCACGAGATCCGCAACCCTCTGGGCAGCATTGATCTATACGCTGGCCTGATCGCCGGCGATTTGCCGGCCAGCGACGAGCGCAAGCAACACATCGAGAAGGTCATCGAGGAAGTGCGCCGGCTCAATGGCGTAATTTCCGAGTTTATCGAATTCGCCCGGCCAGCGCCGGCGCAGCCGCAACCGACCGCACTAGCACCGCTGGTGGCCGACGCGGCCTTCCTGCTGACCCCGGAAATGCAGGCGGCGGGCATCCGCTACGAGGAACACGTCGCGCCCGACTTAATGTGCTACATTGACGCTGAGCAGATGGGGCGGGCGCTGGTCAATCTGATGAAGAACGCCGTCCAGGCCATGCGCGATGGTGGGCATTTGACGGTCCGGGCCACGGTCGAGGGCGAGGGGGTCGTCGTCGAGGTGGGTGACGATGGTCCGGGTATGTCGGAAGAGGTGCAGGCGCGCCTTTTTGAGCCTTTCTTTACGACCAAAGAGAAGGGATCGGGTTTGGGGATGGCGCTGGTGGCACGGGCGGTTGAGAAAAACCGCGGCTGGATCGAGATAGACAGTCGGCAAGGTGTAGGCACGGTGTGCCGCATGCGCCTGCCGCAGTCCGAAGATAGGGTATCATGGGCAGGATTCTGATTATCGATGACAACCAAAGCCTTGGCGACGGGCTGGTGCTCAGCTTGAACAAAATGGGGCATCAAGCCGTTTCCGTAGGGAGCGGTCGCGAAGGTTTGGCGCGGATGAAGGACGAGCCTTTTGACTTGGTCATTACTGACTATCGCATGGAGGAGATGGACGGCTTGGCGGTGATGGAGGCGGTACAGCGCCAAGCACCAGATACCGATGTGATGATGATGACGGCCTACGACACCCGGGAGTTGGCTGTAGAGGCGATGGAGCGGGGGGCGATCGACTTTATCGTCAAACCCTTCCTGCCCGATGAACTGTGGCTGAAGGTCAATAAGCGGCTTGACTATCGGACCAAGCTGCGGGAAGCCCAAACCAAATTGCGGGAAGCCCAAACCCTCCGCCGAGAAGCCGAGGCCAAGTTGCAGGACTGGGAGCACTTATTCGAGCAGAACCGCTACCTGCGTGAAGAGATCGACAGCCGTTACAACTTCGGCGAGATCGTCGGCCAGTCTCCGCAGATCAAGGCTGTGCGCGAGCGAGTGCATAAGGTGGCGTCGTCATCGTCGTCGGTGCTCATCTATGGGGAAAGCGGCACCGGCAAGGAGTTGGTCGCCCGCGCCATCCACTACCAGAGCAGCCGCAGCAAAGGCCCGTTCGTCAAGGTCAACTGTGGTGCCTTGCCGACTGGGTTGGTTGAAAGCGAGTTGTTTGGGCACGAGCGAGGGGCTTTTACCAGCGCGGTGCGGAGCAAGAAGGGAAAGTTTGAATTGGCCGAGGGAGGGACGATTTTTTTAGACGAGATCGGCGATGTACCTTTGGAGACCCAAGTTCGGCTGTTGCGGGTGTTGCAGGAAAAGCAGTTTGACCGCGTGGGGGGCGAGCAGACGCTCGACGTAGATGCGCGGGTGGTGGTGGCCACCAACCGACCGCTCAAGCGCATGGTCGAAGAGGGCACCTTCCGCGAGGATCTCTTCTATCGGCTGGAGGTCATCCCTCTCACCTTGCCGCCGTTGCGGGAACGGCGAGAGGACATTGAGCTGTTGGTGAAACACTTTACGCAAAAAAAATGTGGGGAAATGAACATCCCGCCCAAGCGTCTAACTGAAGAAGCCCTAGCTGTCTTGAAAAGTTACCCTTGGCCGGGCAATGTGCGCGAGCTGGAAAACATTATCGAGCGCACGATGGTGTTAGTTGACGGCGAGGAAATCGGCTACCACGATTTGCCGCTGACCTTTGACGAGGAAATGGCTGACGAGGGGATGCCCAACGAGGGGATGCCCAACGAGGAGGCCTCCGACGACGGGAGCTTACTACTCAACGAACGCCTCGACGCGGTGGAGCGCGACTTAATCGCTCGGGCGATGGAGGAAGCAGATCACGTCAAGACCAAGGCAGCTTCGCTTTTGGGGATTAAGACTAGTGCTCTGTACTACAAGCTCGACAAATACGGTCTAGATTAGCGATGAAAAACTCATTTGTTTTTTTGTTAGTCTTGGGATTTGCGCTGCCCGGATCCGCACATGGAGACTCGGTAAGTCTGGGCGACCTAAAGACCCAATACCGCGCCTTGGAAAGCCAACGCGATTCCCTCGCCGGCCAGCGCTTGCGGGTTGAGGCCGAAGCTGAAGCACTGTCGGCTAGCATCGACAGCCTGAAGCTGAGTGCACCGAATTCCGCGGCGCTGCAGGAAGCTCTGCTCTCCTCGCTTGGGTTGGTGCAGCGCATGGTCGAGATCGAGTGGAAGTTGGTGGCTTTAGAGGCGCGGCAGGATAGTTTGGCCGAGCGCTTGTGCCTCGCCTATGACTGGGAAATCGGTGTGCTCATCCAGAAGTTGGCCGAGCAACCAGATCAAGGCCTGTCGATCCAACTCACGCTCTATCAGGAGGCACGGGAACAGCTCGGGGTCGGGATCCGCAGCGCCAACCTGCACTACAGCGAGCAGATGAAGATTGAGGTAGAAGATGGGCCGGACGAGATCCAGCAAAAGCAAGAGTTATTGGAGGATATCGCCGACCGCCTCAAGGCCGAATGGAGCGCTAACGCCGACCTGTTGCGTCGCTTAGAGGCCGAGTACCGGCTGTGCGCTAGGGCGGAGCAGGCGCGGGCCAAAGCACAGCGGGCCGAAGAGCGGGTTTTGGTGAGTGGGGAACAGCCACAGGAGCAAGTGCGGCTTCTCAGGCAAGACGAGTCCTTGGCCGAATTTGATCTCGAATCGTCGATTGCCGAAGTCGCACTGAAAATTCACAAGCTGAAGGCCCGCCAACAGGAAATCCTGCAGCTACAGGCCGTGGTCGAAGAACGCGCCGAGGCGTTCCGGCGCTACTTGCGCAGCATGTTAGAGGGTGAGGAATAGTCCGCACCGGATGGGATGTAGGGATTTGCAGGGTGAGGAGCCTCACTCACCCGCGTGCAATCCTCGGCTGACTTCCACTACATTGTCTCGCGTCGCGCCAAAGGCGCATTTGAGCCGTTGATAAGCTGCCCACGGGTCTGTCTGGTGGCCGCAAGTAAAGAGGTCGAGAGCGGCATAACCGCGCTCGGGCCACGTGTGGATGGCCAAGTGGCTCTCCTGGACGATGAGCACGCCGGTGACTCCTCCCGGAGTGAAACGATGGAATGCAGTGCCCAAGACGCGGGTGCCGGCCGCTTTGGCCGCGGCCTGCAGCTCGGCTGCGATATAATCTGGGTCGTCGAGCCGTGCGCGGTCGCAGCCGTAGAGATCGACGAGTAGATGGCGGCCTATGGCCTGCATTGGAGCGCGCTTGAGCGTGGGTACAGAGACTTGTAAGCTGCAACCAGGCCCTCAGACATATTCGACGATGTCAGTGGGCAGGCACTTGAGATCCCGGCATATATTGGAGAGGGTGTACGGGTCCATGTCCTCCGTGCCTTGGTCGATGGCCTTTTTGATGTGCTGATAGGTGGTCAGGTTGATTTCGGGTTTGCGCTCTTCGAGCATCTGTTCGATCGCTTCTTTCTTAAAGCGGATCATGCGACCTCCTCGCTTGCGGGTGGGCTAAGTAAGTAAGGTCAGGCTGCGGCTGCCGTCAAAGTAGGGGGCGGTTTGAAACCGCCCCCTACTATTCGTAGCGCAGGGCGTCTATGGGGTTGAGGAGGGCGGCTTGGTAGGCTGGGTAGATACCGAAACCAATGCCGACCGCGGCCGAAACCCCAAAGGCGAGGGCAATCGTCCAGGGCTGAACGATGGTGCGCCAGCCCGCGTACAAAGTGATCGCTTCCGGGATGGCGTAGCCCAGCACGACCCCAATCAGGCCGCCGATTAGGCTGACCAACAGCGCTTCGACCAAAAACTGCGCGAGGATGTCGCGCTGGCGCGCGCCCACGGCGAGGCGGAGGCCGATTTCGCGCGTGCGCTCAAGCACGGAGGCCAACATGATATTCATGATGCCGATGCCGCCGACTAACAGGGAGATGCCGGCGATGCAGCCCATGACGATGTTGAAGATCTGCTGCGTTTTCTGGCTTTGGCGCAACAACTCTTCGGGAATGGCGATCTTGAAGTCCTCGACGCCGCGATGCCGCCGGTTGAGGATGGTGCGGACGATGGCTGCGGCCTCTGGCAATTGGTCGGAGTTGGGGATCTTGACGGTGATTTGGGTCAGCTCGGGCTCGCCCGCCTCTCGATGGAAGCGGTTGAGCAGGGCCGTCAGCGGGACGTAGATGTCCTCGTCGGTGTTGCGCACTTCGAGCACGCCGCCGATTTTGCCGCCGGCCGCGCCCTTGTCTTCGAGCACGCCGATGACCGTAAACCACTGGTTGCGGATTTTGACCCGGCCGCCCAAGGGATTGTCAAAAAAGAACAGCGCCCGTTTGGCGTCTGCGCCCAACACGCAGACGCGCTTGGCGGTGTTCAGGTCTTCGGTAGAAAAAAACACTCCGCTGCCCATGCGGGCGTCGAGTACGGTCAGATAATCGGGGGTCGTGCCCACCGCCATGGTGCGGAAGGTGTGGTCTTGGGCTTGGGCTTTGACTTTGACCTCGCGCTGGGGGGTGACGTAGTCCGCCAAAAGGCAGATGCGGGCAATCGACCGCGCATCGTCCCAAGTCAGGCCCGGAGAGCGATTATGGTCGGCATCGGCCGCTTCGATCCCCTCGTCGGCTTCTTTTTCCCAGTGTTGGACGATAATATTGCTAATGCCCATCTGACGGATTTGTTCGAGGGATTCCTGCTTGGCGCCCTCGCCGATGGAGAGCATGGCAATGACCGCGGCCACGCCGAAGATGATACCGAGCATAGTCAGCAGGGTCCGCAGCTTGTGCGAGAGCAGGCCGACTAGGCTCAAAGAGGCGGTTTCGCGTAGATCCATTCGTGCGCCTAGGGCGAGGGCAAGGCGTCGGCCGATTCCATGAGGCCGCTGGTGTCGGTCGCTTGGAGCGGATCGCGCAGGGTGATGTGATCGTCGGGTGCAAGCCCTTCTTCGACGATGACAAAGTCCTCGTTTTTCTGGCCCAGCTTCACTTCCCGTTCCTCGGGCTGACCGCCCACTAGACGATAGACGAGGGTGCGTCCATCTTTCTCAAAGATCGCGTCTAGGGGGATGTAGAGGGGCATAGGCGCGGCACTAGCGACCTCGGCGGTGGCCTCGTGTTGCACGGAGTCTGGAGTGGCCGCTGGCCTAGGTGGGATGGTCTCGACGATGACGTGAGACGTGGCGGTCATGCCGGGTTTGAGGCGGACATCTTCTTCTTCGATTTGGATGATCACGTCGAAGACTTTGACGTTTTTTTCACCTTCTTTCTCGCGGCCGAGCGAGGCGATGCTCTTGATTTTGCCGTGGAACGTTGGTTCGGGCAGAGCGTCGAGCTTGATGGTGGCGACTTGGCCGGTGTCGAGCTTATCGACCTCGATCTCGTTGACGTACGTTTTGACCTGCATGTGGGAGAGGTCGGGCAGAGAAATGACGTTGACGCCGCCCCATATCTCGTCGCCGACGCGGATCTTTTCCGGCCGCTCGCCCTTCCACACCTTGCCGTACACGACTAAACCGGGCTTTTCGGCCTTGATGGTCGTGCTTGCCAGATCGTCGCGCGACTTTTTCAAATCGCGCTCTTGGCGTTCGATGTTGAGTTGGCGCTTTTTGACTTCAGCGGCGTTGACGATTTTTTGCGAGGCCAGTTTTTCGATGGCCTGCTGATGGCTCAGCTTGGCTTTGTGGGCCTCGATTTCGGCTTCTTCCTTTTGCACGGTGGCCTCAAAGACCATGCGCTCGACCGTTAGCTCGGCCAAGCGCAAATTGGCCTCCTCGTTGGCAATATCGGCTTCGAGCTTGGCGATTTCGGCCTTTTGGGTGGCTAGCGTTTTTTCTAGGTCGGCCTTAGCGGACTCGACCTCCTGTTCGGCGTCCATGACCCGCTTCTGAAAATCCGTCTGTTCAAATTGGACCAATAGGTCGCCGACTGCGACCTGCTCTCCTTCGGGAAACAACTCGACGATTTTGAGCTGGCCTCTAACGCGAGGCGCGACGACGTTTTCAGCCTCTACCGCTTCCAACTCGCCGCCTTTGAGCTTGAGTTCGATGACGAATTCGCCCTGCTGGACTGGGTACGTGGGGATGGAGGATTCGGCTTCGTCGGGCATCAAGTACCCACCAAGCCAAACTCCCCCCAGGACGACGGCTAAGAGTAGGCAGAGGATCCACCATAGGCGTTTGATCTGTGTCATAAGCTTTTCCACTTCAGCGCGCATTGGGGTCTTGCAGGGCGACGATATCGCCTTCGGCCAAGCCAGAGGTGACGACCGCCGCGGTGGCATTTTTGTGCCCGATCACTACGGGCACTTCCGCAAATTTTCCGTTGGCGAGGCGGAAAGCGACGAAGCCCTCCTCCCGCTCGAAGAGGGCATTCAGCGGCACTGAGAGGGCCTCGGGGACGGTTTCGAGGACGATTTCGACTTCCGCGGACATGCCCGGCTTGAGCCGCTCGTCTTGCTCGTCGACGTCGATGACCAGCTCGAAGACGCGGATATCCGGCGCACCGGGCTGGGGCGAGGCCATGGGCGCTAGTTCGGACACCATTCCATTAAAGACCGGGCCGGGAAAGGCTTCGAGCCGGATGTAGGCCCGCTGGCCGACGCGCACGCGCTCGATGTCCATTTCGCCGATCAGGCAGAGCACTTGCATCTTGCGCAAATCGGGTATTTCGAGCAAGGCCCGCCCGCCCCAGACTTGGTCGCCGACCGCGACTTTGCCCTCCTCGTCGGTACCTGGTTTCCAGATTTTGCGATAGACCACAATACCTGGTTTGGCCGCATAGATGCTCGTGCGCTCGTAATCGCGTCGCGCCCTTTCGTAGCGCTCCTGCCTCCGGGCGATGTTCAGCTCGTGCTTGCGAAAATCCACGCGATTGACCACTTGTTGGGCTACGGATTCCTGCCGCGCTTCCGCCACGGCGCGCCGGGCCTTTTGCAAATTGATGCGCCCTTGCTCTTGGTCGATGGTCGAGGCGAACTGCTGGCGTTCTTGGTTGAGCGCGGCGAGTTTGAGCTCGGCCTGCCGCTGTTGGATCTTGCGCTTGATGTCGGCTAGTCGTTGCTCGCGCTCGGCCTTGGCCTTGGTGAAGTCGGAATGGGCCTGTTCGAGCTGGCCCTCGCGGTCGAGCATCTCCCGTTCAAACTCGGCTGGGTCGAACTGGAGGATCAAGTCGCCGACATCCACTTGCTCGCCCTCGGGCCAGAGGTGAATGATTTTGAGCCGGCCGCCGATCCGCGGCGACGCCACGACTTCGCCGCTGGCCGCGCGCACCTCGCCTCCCTCAAAGTGCGTTACTGCAAAATCGCCGCGTTCGATTTCGACCGTAGGCAGGTCGGGTGGCGCGCCCCGACAGGCGCACAGCACTAGAGCGCAAAAGACCGCTTTCACTGGGCGGTCTCCTCAACCGCTAGCACTTGCGTCCGCTCCAGCCACCCTGCCGCAGACGCTGGCGGCTGGCGCACGCGGACATAGCCCGCTCGCTCTTCCTCGACGAGCAAGACTGCGCCCGCCTCGACACGGGTCAGCACCGGAGCGCTGGGAACAGGGGCTGCGCGCAGCACGCCGCCGGTGGGTGCGTACACCATGCGTTCGACAAAATCGTCAACCGTGGCTCTAAACACAGCCATGGCGTCGTGGGCCAAGTCGCCGTGGGGCGCGACCCGCACGGCGGCCAGCTTACTGTAACGCCAAGTGATTCCGGCACCTGTCAACCCACTCTGGGTGCGGAGATGGGCCAGCTCGGGCACCGGAGCAGATGCCTTGGGACCGGCTGCGGTAAAGACCGCGGTGACCAAGGTCTCGGTTTCGGGGTTGTAGGGGCTGGGCTGGGCCTGCCAGCGGAGCAGTTGGCCGTCTTCGTACGCTTGTAGGATATAGGCGCGGGTGAGTTCGTCGAAGCTGGCCGCAATGCCCCGGTATTCGCACTCGGCGCGTTGCAAGTCGTCGATGTCGCGGGCCATATCGCGCACGACGCTTGGGTTGGGAGAGGGAAGTAGGACGAGGGCGGGCGCGAGTATCGTCTTGAGAGTGCGGGCGGCTAACATGGCGTTGGGTATAAAGATGCTAGCTTAGCGGGGTATCATTGTCAAGAAGCGGAGAGGAATGGACGCGAGGACGCTACAAGGTTGGGAATCGGCTGCCAACATGTGCTTTGGGCGCAGATGCAAGCGAGTGCGTATATTTTGTTGCCCAAGCAAGGAGAGCACGCCACCCGTGATCTTAGCCCTGCCAACAGACAAGCTGACGCCGCGCACAGCCGACGAATTCCTCGTAGAGTTTCTCGACTATGCACACGGAGCCGTGCCCGGGCAGCCCTTGGAAGTCGATTTGCGGCCCTTGCACTTCATCGACCCATACGGTTTGGTGACTTTGTGCTTGATGGCGCGCTATGGGGACGCGCTCTCGTCGCGGGTCGTCTTCCACCTGCCCGAAGCCTTTGCCTTGCGAACGTATTTGGGACGAGTGCGGTTCGCCGAGGCTGTGGATGAGGTAGAACTCGCCGGGCCGACGCTCATCGTGGATCAGGAGCGGGAAAAGGAAGAGAGCGAGGCTCTGCTGGAAATCACGCGGATTGAGGAGCGGGCGGATATCGAGACTGTGTTGGGCAAAATCGGCCAGCGCGTAGAGGCGATCCTGGCCGAGGAATTGCGCTACACCGAAGTGGAGATCAACCAGTTCAAAAACGTCGTCGCTGAGTTGTGCCACAACATTCTCGACCACAGCGAGAATTGGGGCTATCTCACGGCCCAGCGCTACTTGGATTCGCGGGTGGGGAAAAAATACGTGGTCATCGGAGTGGGGGATCTTGGGATCGGGATCAAGAAGAGTCTGTCGGTGCGCTATGACGCGGCGGATTGGTCGCACGGCACGGCCATACTCAACTCGTTGCAGAAGCACTTTTCCCGCGACGCGACCCGCGGCCTCGGGCTGTATATCGTCAATCAGATTTGCAATCGCTACAACGGCTCGTTGCACATCCGCTCGGGGGATACTCGGGTCTATATTCGCGGTCGGCGGCACTGGGAACACGCTTCAGTCCACTTCCCCGGCACCCAGATTGCCATCGCGCTCTATCAGCGAGAAGGAGGCGAGTAGGCGATGTTCGGCCAGCATCACAAGCCCCCCAAACCGCCCGGCTACGAGCCTTGGTTGCTGTTGGCCCTAGCGGTGGTCATCGCCGGCCTCGGCGTGGCCGCATACGTGGCCGCGGGCATTTTATTTCCCGGCTTCTAGCCCCATCATATTGGTATCCATCTGATTCCGCATCGCTTATTTTGTGGTAGAAATTGCTTGACAGTCGGGAAATCTCCGCGTAAGTTTCCTTAATTGAATACAGTTAAACTGTTTTTTGCTTACAGGAAAGGCGCGGCTCATGGATCCAGCCGTTGAAGAGCGCGTACAACAGCAGGCCATACACCAAGCCCCCGCGTACTTTTTCGCGGGCGAACAGGGCATACTCAGTGGCCGACCCCGAGGGGCTGAGTTGCTCGAAGAATTGATGGAGCACCTGCTCAGCGGTCCGACCGCCTCGGCCACGCCGCTCGACTTTTCCCGCATTTCGTTCATGGATGTCTCGTGCGCCGACGAGATGCTCAACAAGCTGCTCTTGCGTCTGACCAGTGGTGAGATAGGGCACCGCTACGTCTATATCGCCGGAGCCAATATCTCGGTGCGCGAGACTGTCGCGGCCGTGTTGCAGCTCCGCGAGTTGGCCGCGCTGTACAAAGACGGCGATCGCGTCGAGGTGCTCGGGGTGCTCAAGACGCCGATGCGCGAGGTGCTCGACGTGTTGCTGGTGCACAAGTGCGCGACCTCGGCCGAGATCTCCGACACACTCGGCAAAAACATCAACATCGTCTGCAATCGCCTCAATGCCCTACAACGCCTCGGGTTGGTGTGCCGCCTGCGCGATGGATCAGTCGCCGGCGGTGGGCGACAATTCTACTATGTCTCGATTGTCTAAATACACCCTAGGAGCGGCCTTAGCCGCCGCCTTGGTCTTGGGAGCCGTGGCGGCCAAGCTGCGCAGCGACCACACCTTCGTCGTCGAGGCCAGCGTGGAAAACTTTCGCGACGCGCCCAACGGCGCCAAGCTGGGTACGTTGCTGGCTGGCACGGAGATCGAGTCCATCGGCGAAGAGGGTCGCTGGGTGCGCTTCCGCGTCGAAGGCTGGGTCTGGGGGCCTTCCTTGCAAGGCTACGTCTCCGAGGAGGACCGCGACGGGTCGGAAGAGGAGCCGATCCCACCGCTCCAAGACGAACGTCCCCGGATCAAAGAGCTAGTCAACGACCGCTATGGAGTGTTCTATGGGGTCGGACTGGACGAGGATATCGGTCGGCTGTGGCTGCGGTTTCGCGTCCGCGACATCGAGCGCGAGGCTTGGGAGCGGCGCGCATTTGCCGTGCAGCGCGGCGCGGCCGAGCTGTTGCAGGGCCGCGTCAAATTCAGCGAAATCCGCATTGAGACCAATCGGCCCGACGGCAGCGGCGAGGTGGGCCAGTACATCGCCGCGACTGCGGCTGCCGACTTAGCTAGCGCTGGCGAAGATTGGGCGGCGTGGCGGCAGCACACGCGCTTTTCGATTGATGGGGGCGAAACGTGGGAAGAGGCCGAATAAATGCGCGCATCGCGACGGGGCCGGTCCAAGATTGCCCGCAAGGCTAATGCCATGTTGGATCTCTATTCGGTAAAGACCCAAATAGACGGCATGGTGGCCGACGAGCGCCGCGTGCAAGAGGACTTTCGCGCCAAGCTCGAATTGGCTTTGGCCGAGTACCAGCGCTGGTTGCCCAACTGGGAGCGCTTGGCCCGCAAGATCGACTCCAGCCGCACCTCTTGGCTGTTGCCCGGTTTGGGCGAGGGCCTAGGCAGCGGGATTGACCCGCCCGCCCGCCCGAACACCATCAGCATCGCCGCCACGGACGGCTCGCAAATTTTTCCCGACCGCCACGAGATCTCGGCCTGTTTTCTGATCAATATCGGCTACATCCTGCTGCACTACGGCACGGGTGAGAAGCCGCTGATGAGCAGCAAGCCGCGGCTCTATTACCGAGAGGAGGAAATCTACGAGGAATGGGGTGGGGCACGGGTCTTCGTCAATCGCGAGCTCGTCGGCTTTAAGCGCGGCCTCATGGAGTTTACTGAGTTGGCCGATTTGGCGTTGGCAGCCCACGCCGAGGGACACCGGACGCTGGCGCTTTCCGATGGCACGCTGATTCTGTGGAACTTGGAGGGCAGGCCGCAGGACTTCCGCGCCGCGCACCTAGAGGCCACTATCGCGGCGATGGACGAGTTGCGCGAGGCGCGGGTGCCGGTAGCTGGGTACATTAGCCAGCCGGGGAGCCAAGAATTGATCAACGCCCTCAAGCTGGGACTGTGCCCGCTTGCCGCGGCCGACTGCGACCGCTGCCCTTATCAGGAAGAAAATCAACTCCACTTCAGCCGCGAAGAAATCGACGCGCTGAACGGGGACTTGTGGCAGGGTCGCGGCTTGCCCTGTAGCCCAATTGAAGGGCTGAGCGACGCGGTCTTGGTGCGGCGCGTACTGCGCCCCGGGCAGCGCACGCCGCTCTACCGCAGTGCATCCAAGATCCTCGCCGAGTACGGGCCGCATCACATCTACTACTTTTACCTGCACGTGGGAGCGGAGATCGGCCGGGTCGAAATCCCGGAATGGGTGGCGACTGATCGCGAGTTGCTCGACTTGGTTCACGCCTGTTTGTACGACCAAGCCGAAAAGGGCCAGGGCTATCCGGTTGCCTTGGCCGAGGCGCACGAGCGCGCCGTAGTGCGCAGTGCGGATCGCGAGACATTCTATCGCTTTTTGCGCGACACCTTTGTCAAAAACGACCTGCAAACCCACTTGTCAACAAAGAGCTTTAAGAAGCGCTACACCGGCATTTAGGAGAGCCCACCGTGGAAACGGAACATCGCGTACTACAAGGTGCAACGGCTACCAAAGAGCGCGAGCAAAGCCCGCTGAGCCGCTTTCGGTCTGAGGCTCTGCCGTTGCCCGGCGACACTGAGGACGAGCGGACTCACGTCGGCGAAGTGGTCGAGAGCAGCACCACCGAGTTGATCGCCCAAGCGCGCGAGCTGCACGGCGCGCCCTCCTTTGGTCAGTTCGTCCGCGTGGAAGCCGATATGCCGGTGGTCGGCATTGTGTTCAACGTCTTCACGCACTCCATCGAGCCGAACCGTCGGCCCACGGCCTACGGCAAGACCGAAGAGGAACTGCGCCTAGAACAGCCGCAAATTTTCGAACTGCTGCGCACGGAGTTCCAAGCCCTCGTCATTGGCTATTTGGAGGGCGATGAGTCCGTGCAAATCTTGCCGCCGCAGCCAGCGCGCATCCACAGCTTTGTGTACTTGTGCTCAGACGAGCAAGTGCGGGCCTTTACTCGCACTGACGACTATCTGCGCAGCATTCTCAACACGTCCAAAATACCCACTGACGAGCTGGTGATCGCCGTGTTGCGCCACACGGTGCGCGCGCACGCACACGCGCCGTCCTATTTGGTGCAGATGGGCAAGGAACTGTCGCGGCTCCTCAGCGACGACTACGACCGGCTCAGCTCAATTATCCGACGGGTGGTCAACTGACGATGGCAAAATACGCGCGCAACGGAGTGCCAGCCGCAGCCGGTCGCGGAAAGCAAATTGGGGTGATTACCAAAGGCTCGCTGGTCGAGGGGCTGGAGATGAAGCTCGACCCCGAGCAGAATGTCGAGGACATGAAGGCCGGCAAGTTCGTGGTCATCGAGGGCGACAAAAACGACTTCTTCTCCATGGTCACCGACATGCGCCTCGACGCCAACAACCAAGAAATTCTCCTGCATCCCCCGGGCCAAGAAGACGCGCTTCTGCGCCAAGTGCTCGCCGGCACCAGCACGTACAACATCGTCTCGCTGCGGCCCATGCTGATGATGCCCAAGGACGCGGTGGCCGACGAAGGCCCGCGCCCGGTCAAGGCCATTCCGAGCCACTTCTCCGAAGTCCAAGAGGCCATGGCCGACGACGTGGCCAAGATTTTCGGCTGCGAGGGCGACGCCGAGGGCCGCTACTTCAGCATCGGCAACCCGCTCGACATGGACACGCAGGTCTGCCTCGACATGATCCGCTTTGCCGAGCGCTCCAACGGCATCTTCGGCAAGACGGGCACGGGCAAGTCCTTCCTAACTCGGCTGGCGCTGTGCGGGCTGATTCACTACGACAAGGCCGTCAACCTAATCTTCGACATGCACAACGAGTACGGGTTCAAGGCCATGAAGGAAAACGGCTCCACCACGACCTTCGTCAAGGGTCTCAAGCAGCTTTTCGGCGAGCGGGTGGCGATTTTTTCCTTAGACCCGCAATCGACCCGCGCCCGCGGCGTGCAGCCGGATCACGAGGTCTATATCTCCTACGACCAGATCACCGTCGAAGACATTGCCCCGCTGCAAGACGAGTTGAAGCTCAACCCCACGGCTGTGGAGTCGGCCTACTTGGTGTACGCGATTTACAAGGAGCGCTGGCTGAGCACGCTCTTGAAGTTGGAAGGCCCGGATGTAGAGGAATTTGCCCGCGAGATCGGCGCGCACGCCGGGTCTTTAGTAGCCCTGCACCGCAAGCTCAAACGGCTGGAAAACTTTCCCTTTATGGTCTCCAAGCTACGGGACGGCGACGTGGTGGATCGCATCATGGAATACCTCGACAAGGGGATCAACGTGGTGCTGGAGTTTGGGCAGCAGACGAGTATGCTGTGCTACTTGCTGGTGGCCAATATCATCGCGCGGCGCATCCACGAGATGTACGTCAAGAAAAGCGAGCGCTTCTATGCCACCCAGCGCCCTGAAGATCAGCCGCGTCAGCTCATGATTACCATTGAGGAGGCGCACAAATTCCTCAACCCCATGGCGGCCAAGCAGACCATCTTCGGCACCATTGCCCGCGAGATGCGCAAGTACTATGTCTCGCTGTTGGTCGTCGATCAGCGGCCGTCGAGCATTGATGACGAAGTGCTCTCGCAGATCGGCACGCGCATCACGGCCCTGCTCAACGACGAGAAGGATATTCAAGCGGTGCTCACCGGCGTTAGCGGCACCGAAGGGCTGCGCAGCGTGCTGGCCAGCCTCGACTCCAAGCAGCAGGCGTTGATCATCGGCCACGCCGTGCCCATGCCGGTGGTGATAAAGACCCGGGACTACGACGCCCAGTTCTACGGCGCGATGGGCTGTATGGACGACCTGCCCGCCGAGGAGCGGCGGGAGAAGGTGGAGCGGGATGTGGCGGCGTTGTTTGGGGAGTAGGGGAGGACGCGATGGAAACGTTTTCGAGCGAACAACACGTCATCTACCACGGCGATGCGGTCTGTGTTCTGGAATCGGATCGGATTCCAGAGGCTAGCATTGACCTGATATTCGTCGATCCGCCGTACAATATAGGCAAGAATTTCAACGGGCGACGCGACAAATGGCCCAGCGAAAAGGCGTACTTCGCGTGGGTATCCCGCTGGCTCGATCTCTGTGTCCGTAAGCTCAAGCCGACCGGCAGCCTGTATTTAATGTGTGCCACGCAGTGTTTTGCGTCGTTTGATTTGCTCTTGCGCCAACGCCTGGCCATCCTCTCACGGATTGTCTGGCACTACGACAGCTCCGGCGTTCAAGCAAAGCGGTACTTTGGTTCTCTTTGGGAGCCGATATTTCACTGTGTGAAGGATCCCAAGCACTATATCTTCAATGCAGACGACATCCTCGTTGAGGCCAAAACTGGGGCGCAGCGCAAACTAATTGACTATCGCAAACCGGTTCCCACCCAATACAATACTAAAAAAGTGCCCGGCAATGCCTGGTACTTTCCACGAGTACGCTATCGGATGCCTGAGTACGAGGAACATCCGGCGCAAAAGCCGATTGTGTTACTAGAGCGTATTATTGCCGCTAGTTCAAATCCTGGAGATGTCGTCCTCGATCCATTCGCCGGAACATTTACTTCAGCTCGCGCTGCTGCCAATCTCAACCGTAGAAGCACGAGTATTGAGATTGACGAGGACTACCTGAAAATTGGACTTAGACGGCTCGAACTGGCTGACGAGTACAAGGGAGAGCGTTTACACCGGCCGCTGAAGTCCTATGAAGACGGGTATTCCAGCGAGTCCAAAAACCTTACACTTTTCGAATAATGAATCACTCCTTTACCTCCAAAATCATCGAGAAAGTAGAGCACGAATTTAACGAGCTTGGAAGGACTATCTTTGAATTAAGTCCACTTCTTCAGTATATCAACAAAAAGACGAAATCTGCTAACAGAGGTTCAAAAGCACGGAGCAGTTTTGCCAACCTCTACGCTCTTTACGTCCTGATTGAAGACTACGTGGACAAGGGGTATCTCGAAAAGGGCGACTATGCAGAGTATGAAGGGGCCGACTTTACCCCACTATTGCGCCGGATGCGTGAACTTCCTTTCGGGGCGAAGTTGCAGAATCACGCGCTCAATAATCGTGCGAATGACGAATTTCACAAGTATTTTCCTGAAGATGATCGACGCCCAATACTTAGAGACGTTTCGAGTCGGAAGTATTGGATCAATGAGGCATTATTGACTGTCTTGGTAGGAGAGCGTAAATGCATCCTTGCTCAAGTAGTACTTCGAATTATTGACCTTTACGTTGAAACTAAGCGCGAATCGTTTTCTCAGTTTATTGAAGACTGTGAACGGCTGCAGAAAGCAAATGAAAAAGAGAATGATGAAGCAGCAGAATTTATCAGATCGCTGTTATCTCCAGAGCGAGATGCCAGACTATTTGAAATAGCGAGCTACGCGATCCTCAAAGCTCATTTTTCGGTAGAAATTATCTTTATTGGAAAGACTCGCGATACTATCCAAAAAGAAGCATTGGAGTTGTTCAAGACAGGGCGAACTAATGCTAATGACGGCGGTATTGACTTTGTCATGAGGCCGCTGGGTAGATTTTTTCAAGTTACAGAAACTCTCGATATAAAAAAATACTTTTTGGACATAGACAAAATTGAGAGGTATCCAATTTCGTTTGTGATTAAGACCACGCTTGAGGTCGATGAAATTCGGTCGCGCTTAGAAGCTGGTGCTAAAGAGCAATACGGAGTGCGTGAGATTGTGCAGCGATACATGACTGCTATAGAAGACATTTTCAATATTCCCAAATTGATCGGGATTTTTAATATCTTAGCGAATCAAGATCGAGTCTCTGAGGTGCTAGACGAAATAATTCGCTGGAGCAAAGTGGAGTTCAATATTGAAGACGATCTAGATTCTTCTGAAAGTGTCGCTGACGAAGACGAGGATACCGACGATTGAAAGGCTAATGATGCCGAGTTGGTCGGTCACGGAAAAGCGGGCAGTTCGTCTATGAACTGCCCGCTTTTTCGCGTTACTTGAATAAAGTTACTAGGCCGGCTATATGGCCGAAAACAGGAAAGAATGCGGTAGTTTGGCGTTGTAGACGACCTCTACAAAGCGCCACATCGCCCGCTCTGGATCCCAGACCAGCCGACAGAAGAAGGGCGTGCAGATCGGTCCTTCCGATCCGGCGAACTCGGCTGGCTCTTCGGTGACAAACGCGATGTCGGTGAAGACCCGCTGCTCACCAGCCCGCAGTGCCCCGTCAACCTCTTGCTGCAATTTGAATCTGGCCTTGACAGCTTCCCTCGGGTACGTGCTCTCGTAGTGGCCCTGCTTGACAGCTTCCCTCGGGTAAATGTGATAGCTCTCGTAGTGGCCCTGCATCTCGAACACCTTGAACGTGCTGTGGCGCAAGAAGGCCTTGCCGAAGCGGTATTCATAGCCTTGGCCGTCGAGTACGGCGCGGTGCATGGCACGGAAGATGTCAAAGGGCGTGTCGTCTCTGGGGATGCCCCAATCCGCTAGGGTCTCTTGCATGTTTTTTATAGCTCTGGGGTTGTTGACGCCCTCGCGCAGGTAAAACTGGGCGGCGAGGCTATCATTGCCAGAGGCGGAGAAGGCGACGAGAAAGTCGTAGAGCCAGTCGCGCAGGTCGGCTTCTTGCTCGGGGGTGATGGGGACGCCCGCGGCGACGGGGATGGTCGTAATGGCCTGCCACAACTTGGGACCGGCTTTGACCTTGATCTTCTTCGCGGTATGGACATAGTCAAGCAAGCCCTGGAGCTTGTCGAGGCGGGGCTCAAAGCCGCCGTGGGGATACTTGGTCTCGACGGCCGCGACGCTGGAGAAGGTAATCAGCGCGAGAGATAGGATGCGAATGGCTAAGGGTTGCATGATGCCCTCCTTGTGGAAGAGTGGGTTGTTGCTTCGGTAAGCACTACTGCAACTATCGTGCCAATGGAGGGAACCAGCGGTCGCCAATCGCGCTGATCATTTTGTTTTTTATATCTAACTTCCTGTTAAATAATGTTTTATAAAAGCAAGATAATTTTTTCGCATATCTCTCAAATCCTTTCTGCCATCCCTTAATACTCTAAATCTGGCCATATCCGCCGTTTTGGTGATCTAACCACTGTGCGCCAGCGAACAGCAGGTGTTCGCCAGCGGACAGTAGGGGTTAGTTGATGCGGAATCCAGTTTGTGTATGCTCAATCCAAGTCTTCTGCCAACCTAGGCTGCTGGCAGGACGGGCCGCTCTACGTATTCGACGTAGAGGCGCTCCAAGTCGGTTTCTTGGAATTCGTCGCGGGTGAGCGTCTTGACGAGGTGGCCCTCGACCATGATGCCGAGCCGGTCGGCGATCACGCGAGCGCGGAATACATCGTGCGTGGTCATCCAGATGGCCTTGCCCTCGTTGCGTAGCTCGTCCAACAGCTCCAAAAACTCGGCCCCGGACTTGGGATCGAGGCCCGACGTAGGCTCGTCGAGCAACACGATGCGGGCGTCCTTGGCGATGGCAATGGCAATGCCCAGCTTCTGGCGCATCCCCTTGGAAAACTCCTTGACTCGCCGGTCAAACGCCTCTTGTTGCAGGCCGACGCGCGCCATGATCGCGTCGTAGTGCGCGGCGTCTTGGGGCGGTTGGCCGCTCAAGCGGGTGAAGAAGTCCAAGTTCTGCCGCGCGCTAAAGTTGCCGTAGAGCATGACGTTTTCCGAGACATAGGCTACGTGCTTTTTGGCCTCTAAGGGCTGCTCGGTGATGTCGATGCCGCACAGCTTGACCGTCCCTTGGGTGGGTTCGGTAAAGCCCAACGCGACCATCAAGGTCGTGGTCTTGCCCGCGCCGTTGGCTCCGAGCATGGTGAAGATCTCGCCGCCTTCGATGGTCAGGTTGAGGTCGGTGACCGCTTTGACGTCACCGTAGTGCTTGGAAAGTCCGATGATCTCCAACATGATGCGATCCTTTCTCAAGGTGTTTTGTAAAACTCGCTGTTGAGCGCGCGGCCCAGTATCCGCCGCAGCTCTTCAGCCGCGAGGATGTAGGCCAAGCGCTCGGCAAAATAGCTCTGCTCGGCGAAGTTGACAGCGACCCGCTGGCGGCGGATGTCGTCGAAGTTGAGGTTGCCCATAGCGTTCTCAAACAGCTCTTCGACCGTGTCCAAACGCTGGCGGGCTACATCGGCGCGGCGGCGCAGAATCTGCGTGTTTTCCCGTCGGCTTTTTAAGTCGTAAAAGGCTTCGACCACTTCGAGTTCAATCAAGTTGCGGGTTTCGTCGCGGTCTTGGCGCAGTTCGCGGAGCCGCGCCCGCTCTTGGGCGGACTGCGCCAACCGGCGGCCGCCTTGGAACAGGGGCAGCGACACGTTGGCCATTACGCGCCAGCCTTCCCCCATGTCCAGCGCGGGATCCAAGCCTTGGCTGGCGAGCGAGCGGCGACCGGATCCTACCAGCTTCCACGTTTGGCCGTTGCCGCTCCAGTTCAAGCCGAGGTCGGTGTCTTGGACATCCTTAGTCAGTTGCAGGCCGACTTGGGGTAGCCACTGCCAGAAAACACTGCGCACCTGATGCCGCTGTTCGCCTATTTGCCAGACGAGTTCGGCGAGGTGGGGCCGGTTGGCGCGGGCTTCCTCGATGAGGGCTGGTAGGTCCGCTTCGCTGGGGTTGAGTAGCTGGAGTTGCTCGTAGGGCGGGCCGACGATCTCGATGGCGCGGAGCGAGCGCTTGCCCACCAGGCCGATCTCGGTAAAGAGCTGCAGATGCAGGGCGCGCAACGCGCGCTGGAGGTTATTGATGCGGGACTGTTCCTCCAGCACCTCTAGCTCGGCCTCGTGCAGTTCTACGGGCCGCGCCAAGCCGGCGTCGAGGCGCGTTTGCACCCGGTCCATTTTAGCGCGGAAGTAAGCGAGCAACTCGTCGCGGCTGGCGATCTCGTCGCGCGTCAGCAACAGGCGGTAATAGGCTTGGCGCACCTTGCTATCCACGGCGATGATGGCCTCGCGGTAGCGCGCCTTTTCCGCCTGCTCCTGGTGCTTGGCGGCGAAGCGCGATGGGGTGGTGGCTCCGTAGCGTACGATCTCTTGCTGGGCTTGCAAGAAAAGCTCGCGTTGGCTTCGACTGGTGCTCAGTCCAAGGTCGGTCTCCGGCGCGTCGGCGAATTCGCTGCGTGCGTAATCCGCGTTTAGGCCGATGGTCGGGAGCTGCTCGGCGTAGTCGAGGCGGGTGCGCGCCCTCATCTGGTTCCAGCGGGCACGCGCCGCCCCGAGTACTGGGCTGTGGTGGCCCGCTTCGCGCTGACAAGTCGTTAGATCCCACTCCTCTGCGGGGGCGACGGTCGCCAAGCAGCAGAGGGCGGCCAAGGCCGATCGATAAGCCGTCATCGCTTGCTCCATTGCACGGTGAAGACGGCGATGCCCAGCACGATGCTCACCAGTAGGATCACCAACCCCGTTATGCCCCAAAACGAGCCGTCGCTCTTGATGTTTATGTTGACGGTGCGCTCGACCGACTCGACCCACTGCCCCTTGTGCTGGGTGCTGGCGTTGGTCTTGACTTCGTAGCGTCCTATTTCGGCGCTGTTAAGGGGGCGCACGGTCAGCACGGCTTCTATTTCCTCGCGTGGCGGGAGCAGGGCGATTTCCTGCGGCTCAAAGGAGACATTCCAGCCGGGCGGCGACAGGGCTTGCAGGCGGATGTCGAGCAATTCAACCGTGCCGAGGTTGCGTAGCTGCCAAACGGACTTCGACTCACCTTCGCCATCCACCGAAAGGTCGAGGTTGAGGGTGGTGAGCTCCAATTCGGCCCGGCCCGTGGGCACTAATTGCAGTTGCTCGTAGCCGATGCCCATGGCTTGCAAGCGCTCTGGGTCGGCTGCGGCCAACACCTCGGCATCTACAGCATTTGGCTCGTAGGCCAGCACCGAGAAAATCAGTGGCTGATCCACCGTGAAACTCTCGTCTTGTTCGGGGACGTACACGTTGAGGGTGAGCGAGTCGCTGGAGTGGTCGCGAGAAAAGCGCAGCCGCGACAGGTTGCGGCCTTCGCTCTCGAATTCCCAGCGGAAGTCATCCGGCAGGCCGTGCGCCATGAGCTGGAAAATCTTTTCGTCTTCGGCCAGCCGCTCTAGCTGTAACTCGTACGCCACCGAATTGCCCAAAGGGCCTTCTTGGGAAAACTGCGTGGCGTACACGCGCACTACGTCGCGAGCCGAAGCCTTTTCTAAGTGGATGACGTGGTCGTCCGTGCGGTTGAGGTATTGGAGTTGCACGGTGAGGTCTTCGACTTCGGGACGCTGCAAGCCGACCTCGACTTCGACTTCCTCGCCGAGAGCCAGCACGGGGATGTGGACTTGGTAGGGCTGGCCGACCATGACGTTGTCGGCGAGGATGGTGACGAAGATGTTGTTCACCTGCAACAGCGACGCGGCGTCTTGGTCAAGGCCGTTGATGTCGTAGAGGTGGCGAGCGCGATCGACCATTTGCGCCAAATGAAGATCCGAGTCGTTGCGCAAGGTGAGACGGACGCGCACCTTGTCACCTTCGACGCCGTACTTTTGACCGTTGACGACCGTCAGGTGGGTGGCGTCGGCCAGTGAGTTGAGGAAGGCGCGCTGTAGGTTTAAGTCGGCCCGTTGCTGCTCTTCGCGGGCGCGCTCGAACCGCTCGCGGGCAATGCGCAGCTCTTGGCCGGTGACCACGCCGCGCTCCTTGAGGCCGATCATCTGTTCGTGCTCGATTTCGACTTCGGCTTCGCGCGCTTTGGCCTGCTCTAGGATTAAGTGGGCCTCTTGGAGGTCGAGCAGGATGCGCTGTTGTTCTTTGGTCAAGTTTTCAGCGTGGGCCGTAAGGACACACAACAGCAGTCCGAGGGCATAGTAGATGGAGGACATCTCGTATCCTTTCTAGACAATGCTGGCTCGCAGCCACGACCGGTAAGCCAGCATGTAAGTAAGCATGGCGAAAAAGAAAAGCCCGATCACATCAATGATGGCATGTCGTAGCAAGGTCGTCGCCGACATGTCTTCGGTGAAAACGGGTAAGGTGTCGGGATTGATTTTCTGCTTCGACAGCCCCTGGGCGACGAGGTGGATGTGCATGCTTTTGGGATCGTCGCGGTCGAGGTTGAGCATGGTCTGCTCGAATTGCTGGACGTAGGTGCGCACCTGCTCGACAAAGCTGCGGTGGCGCGCTAGTCCGGTGCCGGCGAGGGCCTCCATGCCGTACTGAAAACAGCCCGTCGGCGACAGGCGTACGATGTAGCGGGCTGTTTCGACCTCGCCGAGGCTGTGGGCCAAAAAGCGGTCTTCTCGGTCTTGGCGGACCTGGCGCACGGCGCGTTGGGCGTCGGCCAACTGGCGTACTTTCTCGGGGTTTCTCAAGTCGCGGTTCCGCAAACGGCTCTTAATATGGAAGAGTTTTTGGTAGGCTGGCGTGTTATAGTTTGAGAAGCCGAATCCCAGTGTTATCTCCTCTTCGAATTCGCTGACCAACACGCGGGCGGCCAGTGCGCCGCCGGTGGCTGGCCAGAGCAACGCGCCGCCGGTCCACAGCAAGAGCACTCCCACCAGACTAGAGCGCGTCGTACTGCTCCGTATCGACACCCACAGCCCCAACCCGACAAAGCAGGCGAGGTAGAGTAGCGATAGGCCGACCATGCCAATCAATCGCCCGGCCTCGACGAGGCCCAAGTTCACCTGCGACAGCGCGAGGACGATGAGCAAATTGACGACGATGGCGAGGCTCAGCACGATAGAGAGAGCCAGCATCGCGCCGAGGAACTTGCCCAAAAGCAGGGTGTGGCGGGGTAGGCTTTGGGCCATGACCAGTTTGAGGGTGCCGCGCTCCTTTTCGCCGATGAAGGCGTCAAAGGTGAACAACAAGGCCATGAGGCTGAGCAGGACGCCGATGATAAAGGCCCAGTCGATGGCTTGGGTCTCCAGTAGTTGGCTGGCCTTTGGTGCCCAGATGTCGACGATGTCCCAATAGACGAGTACAAAGGGACTGTAAACTCTGGTGCGATTGTGGCTGGTTTCTCCGCCAATTGTCCAGAGACGATTGGGTAGGGCGTCATCGGCACCTGTAGCGCAGAACATGAGGGGGCTGGGTTGCTTATAGATATAGGTCTGCCCTGAATGGAGGATCAGCTTCCACAGGCCCCGCTGGGCGTTGCTGCGTCCGATTTCTTGCTCGGCTTGGACCTGTTCGAGATAGTGGTCGCGTCTGAACTCGTACGAGCCGCCGACAAAGCTGAGCGCGTTGAGCACCATTAAACCCACCGTCAACACGAGGGCTAAGCCAAAACGCAGGCTGATGAGGTGGTCGATCAGTTCGCGTTTTACGATAGCTGCTAGCATTAGGATGGCTCCTTCTGTATAAATTGGGTCGCTTACATGGCGTCGTAGCGCACGAAGAGCCGATTGGCGAGGACAAAGAGCACGGCTACATAGAGCGATAGAGCCGTTAGAGCCGGCAAAGCGTGGCTCAAGCTATCGGCGACCGTCCAGGCGTGCTCGTGAAATCTCGGCAGGTCGCGCAGGTCAGCGCGCCAGCCTTCGTCGTCGTTGAACCACTCGCGGGAACCAAACGCGTCGCGGTCTTCGAGAAAGGTGATGATCTGCCCGCGATAGGCGCGCACTTGGTCGATGAAATCGTAGTATTCGCGTCGGCTGGTGCCAGCGAAGGCACTGGCGGCTTGGGCATAGGCACCGGCGGGAAAGAGGCGTTGGAGTTGGTCATTCCATCGTTCGATGCGGCGGGGGAAGCCTTCAATAAGGGGGGCCTGCTCGTTCCAGGCGCGCTGGGCGTACTGCAATCGCAACCGCTCGCCAGTGCGGACGATGTCTTGGAACTTCGCAAGCGAGGGTGAATCGGCGACATTAGATAAATATATCCTCGGTATCTGTCCGTCTCTTTTAGAGTAGGTTTCGGTTCCGTTACCATAGATTAAGGTTCCGCGTCCCTTAATACGGACATGCTCGACCATGTCTGTGGGAAAGTACTTGGTCTGGCCGTGCGCCCGAGCGAGGTCGGTGACCTCCTGATCGAACTCCTTCCATACTTGTGCGGCCTTGTGGTGGGCTTGGGCATGCTTTTCGCCCATGTTGGCCTGCTCGTTGAGCAAGGCTGAGATGCTATTGGGCAGCACAATCGCCAGCAATGCCCACGCGAACAGCGCGTAAATCAGGCTGGTTGCCGAGCGGTGGGTCGCGCACGAGATCGCCAGCCCAATTAGGTAAAACACCAGCAGATACAGCAGTGACAGCGCGAACAGCAGCCCCACCCGCACCCATTCGCCGACCCCGACTTCGATGTTCTCAGTGCCCAGTAGCAAGATCGTCAGCAAGATAAAGCCCAAGGCGGTTGGAATGGCGAGCGTGGTCAGGCCAGCGAGGATCTTGCCGACGAGGACTTGGGCACGGCTGACGTTGGTAGTTAGCATCAGCCGTAGGGTGCCGTCTTCCTTCTCGCCGGAGATGGCCTCGCTGGCGATGAGGACGGCCAGCAAGCCGAGCACGAGTTGGAAGATGTACACCATGTCGAAGAAGGCAAAGATGGCGAGGTAGGGATTGCTCGACTGGAAGGGCGCGACCTCCTCGGCTTGATAGGGCACGTTGAAGAGCATCACCTTGACCGCCTGCCCGGCCTGTCGTTCGGCACCTTGAGCGAACACTGCTAGGGGGCGCGGGGCCCGTAGAGCACGTGGAGCCGCCTTTGGCTTGAACCCCCCATTAGGCGACATCAACCAGTCCCAGCCTAGGACCGAATAATAGGTGATTTCGTGCAGTTTGGTTTCCTCAACGGCCCGCTGTGTGAGATAGTTGGCCTTTTTGTGGACATAGGTCTGGCTGGTGAGTACGCCATTGGCGATGATCAGCACGACGGCGAGTACGGTGCAAGCGGCGAAGCGCTGGCTGAGCAGATGGCTGAGCATCTCTTTTTTGAATACAATGCCTATCATGGCGCGGCTCCTGTTTCAGGCTGGCAGCGTTATCTCTGAGGAGATTGTCGAGCTTTCGCGTGGGCTACAAGAATGAAAACAGAACCGGCGCGTCATTCGGCATGACGGTTTCTGCAAGGCACCACATAGCCTTCTCTGGGCTCCATACGAGTCGCACGAAAAACGGGTAGCGCATCGGCCCCTTTTCAAAGTCGGCGGCCTCTTCAGGCTCTGCAAAGATGAACATGAATTGGGCCGCCACCCACTTTTCGCCGGCCTGTAGAGCTTCCTCAATCTCGTTTCCCATGGGAAAAGAACCCATATGGCCCATGGGAAGCAGGCCGTGGGTCTTGATGTAGTCCACGTAGCGCTCATACTCTCCTTGTAATTCGAATACGCTGTATTTGCTGTCGAAAAAGGAGATGTTGCCGAAGAAGTAATCGAGTCCCTTCATGTAGAGGAGTTGCCGGTGCTGGGTTTTTAAGATGGCAAGGGGCGTATCGCCCGCATCGGGGACCGGCTCGGGGATGGGGATACTTACCCCCACCGCCTTTAGCGCTTTTAATGCGGCTTTATCTTTGAGACTGGGACCGCTTTCCAAGTCCTTTTTCATCCGCTGTATCTTGTCAGGGTTATCGACACCTTCGCGCAAGTAGAAAGTAGCGGCGAGGCTGTCATTGCCGGAGACGGAAAAGGCGACGAGAAAGTCGTAGAGCCAGTCGCGCAGGTCGGCTTCTTGCTCGGGGGTGATGGGGATGCCTGGCTCGACGGGGATGGCCGCGATGGCCTGCTGCAACTCGGCCCCGGCCTCGACCTGGATCATCTCCAAGCTGTTGATGTAGTCGAGATAGACTTGGTGCCCGTCGTCATCGGGGGAAAAGCCGCCGTACTGACTTTTAGGCTCGGCAACGGCCGTGCTGGAGATGGCGAACCAAGCGGCAATCAGGGCGAAATGCAGGGTGCGAATGGCTAAGGGTTGCATGATGCCTCCTTTGTGGAAGGGTGCGGGTTGTCGCTTCGGTAAGAGCCATCGCAACTATCGTACCAATGAGGGGCCAGCGGTCGCCAAGTGCGCCGATTTCTTTGATTTTATGATCCCTAAATAGCTGTTAAACAATGCTTTATAAAAAAGTGAAGCAAATTTATCTCCCATCTCTCTGGCCCTTTGTACAGATCACTTAATGCTCTAAAAGTGCGACAATATATCGCATAAGTGCGTCGAATCATCGCTTTAGTGCGCCCAAACATCGCATGGAGATGTCGGTCGATTGCGACGTAGGTCCTGCTTGGTGGAACGGTGCCTGTTGAGGCAGCGTCTGACGACGTTAGTTAATGCGGAAGGAGGGGTGGAGAATCGCAGACTGACGGGCGGGGATGGTCGCCTTCAGGGCCGGCGGCTGTATTGGCTCACGTCTATGGCGAACTGCTTGATCTTGCGCTGTAAGTTGCGCCGCCCCAACTGGATCTGCTGAGCGGCTTGGCTGATATTGCCACCCGTTTTCTCTAGGGCGTCGCGTATAAACTGCTCCTCAAAGCGCTGGCGTGCCTCGTGGAAGAGCGCGTCGGGCCGATCTGTGGCTTCCTCTTCTTCTGTCGCTGCTGGCTCATTTCGTGGGGGAGTGGTCTCTAAGATAGCCGTCGGCAGGTCCTCCACCTCGATTTCCCGTCCCCTGGCGAGGGCTATGGCACGCATGATCGCGTTCTCCATTTCGCGCACATTGCCCGGCCAGTCGTAGGCTTCGAGATACTCTAGGGCTTTCTTGCTGACCCCTTGTATCTGTTTGTCGAAGCGGTCGTTTAGGCGGTCGATAAAAAAGTGGCAGAACAAAGGAATGTCGGCCTTGCGCTGGCGCAGCGGTGGCACGTCGATGGTGACCGCGTTGAGCCGGTAGAACAAATCCTCGCGGAACTGGCCCTCGGCCACAGCCTGCGTCAAATTGCGGTTGGTCGCGGAAAGGACGCGCACATCCACCTTGTGGGTGTCGGTCGATCCCACAAGTTCGAATTCCCCTTCCTGCAACACGCGCAAAAGCCGGGTTTGCAATCCCACGTCGAGGTCGCCGATTTCGTCGAGAAATAAAGTGCCGCCGTCGGCCTCCATAAAACGCCCTTTGCGGTCGCGCACCGCGCCGGTGAAAGCACCTTTTACGTGCCCGAATAATTCGCTTTCTAGTACGCCTGGGTTTAGGGCCGCGCAGTTGCAACGCACAAAGGGGCCGGCGGCGCGGTCGCTGGCGCGGTGGATAGCCGCAGCTACGAGCTCCTTGCCGGTGCCGCTCTCGCCGCAGATTAGCACCGGCAGGGGCGTGGAGGCCACGTCTTGAACCAGCCGGTAGATTTGCCGCATCTGCTCAGTCTCACCAACCATGCCTAACCCCGCGCCTTGTGCTTGGCGCAGACGCTCGTTTTCGGCCCGAAGCTCTTGCAGCTCGCGGATATTGCCGATGTGGCTGAGGATTTCTTCGGCGTTAAAAGGCTTGGCCAGATACCCATACGCGCCCAGTTTGACAGTTTCTACCGCGCTTTGGAGATCCGCATACGCCGTTAAGATGAGCACTTCCTCGGGCCGTTCGCGCACATTGAAGTACCGCAGGAATTCGAGGCCGCTCATCTCGGGCATGTGCAAGTCGAGCAGGATGATGTCGAAGGATTCTTCTTGTAGGAGCGCCAGGGCCTCGCGCGCATCCGAGCGGGTTTCCACCACAAAGCCTTCACGCCGCAAGATGCTGCTCGACAGCTTCAACAGGTCCTGCTCGTCGTCAATCATGAGTATTTTGCCGTCGTGCCGGGCCATGTCTAGGCCTTTTTCTCTCTATTGTAAGGCAGTAAGAGCGCGAAGCAGGTACCTTTGCCAACGCGGCTGGTAACCTCTATGTGGCCGCCGATTTCCCGTAGCTGGCGCTGGGCGATGGCCAGCCCCAAGCCCGTGCCTTCTCCCGGGGATTTGGTGGAAAAGAACGGCTCAAAGATGCGGGAGATTTGTTCGGGGGCAATCCCGGTGCCGGTGTCGCAGATTTCTATGGCGACGCCCTCTTGCTCGGGGCGGGTGCTCACCTGCAAGTGGCCGCCTTGGGGCATGGCTTGGAAGGCGTTGCGGATGATGTTGAGGTAGATGTCCTTGAGCATGTCGCGGTTTATGCGCACGGCTGGCACCGGCTTGAAGTGCCGCTCAATCGAGATGCCGAGGTGCTCGGCGTGTTTGGTCTCCAAGTCGAGCAATTGCTCCAGCACCTCGGCAGCGTCTAGCTGCTCTACTAGGTGCTGGGCCGGTCGTGCGAAGTCGAGCAGGCTGCCGACGCGATCGTCTATGCGGCGGATGGCCTCGCGCATCATGCGCAAGGTCTCGTCGCGTTCCTTTTCTTCTGCGGAACCTAGCCGAGGCAGCAGGTCGCAAGTAGTCTGCACAATGGCGAGGGGGTTTTTGATTTCGTGTGCTACGCCGGCAGCCACCTCGCCGAGCGCCGATAGTTTTTCGGCCTGCATGTAGCGCAGTTCAAGTAGGTGCTGCTGAGTCCGGTCTTCGACGACTAGCAAGACCTTGCCGCGATGGCCGTGGCTCAGTTCGGCCTTGTGCAGGTTCCAGTAGCGCATAACGCCCTCGGAGTCTTCGATTGCGAGGCCATCAACTACTTGCAGATTCGGGTGGGCCTTTAGCCAAGCGAGTATTTGGGCACCGGCGTGGGTCGCGCTCAATTCGGCGGACTGTTCCGGTAGCAGCAAGCTGGCCCACGCTTTGTTGCTCTGCACGATGCGGTAGTCGGCGTCGAGCACGGCAATGGCGAGGGGATTGTCCTCGATCAGATGGCGCTGCAAGCCCAAGGTGCTTTCCAAGTCCCGCTGGCGCTCGGCCAGCGTTTGGTCCATCTCGACAAAAGCATCGGCTAGTTCGCCGATCTCGTCTCGGCGCGTTACGGGTGTTCCTATGAGGGGATAGCCGTCCCGACGGCGACGCACGGCGTGCGTAAGCGAGACGAGAGGCGCGACGACCGAGCTGCGCGTCAGTCCACCCAAAAGCAGCGCCCCTAGGGCAGAAAGCCCGATGATCGCATAAATGGAATACAGCACGACCGTGTACGGGGCATACGCCTCGTCTTCGCGCTGTTCAATGGCGACGAGCCAGTCCCAATCGCGCACGGGAGCAAAGCCCGTGACCCACTTCATGCCTCCCACATCGCGCCACAAGAGGGTTCCCGCTGGCCCGCGCATGGCCTCTATGTGCGGGTGGCGGATCCACGTGTAGAAGAATTGACGCATGGGCCGTGCCAGATAGTGACCATCGTCGGCGTGGAGTAAGGTCGCATAGCCGGTTTTGCCGAGGCGGACGAGATTTATCTTTTGCCAGACGCGGTGAAAGTCGAGGCGAGCTATTAGGGCTTGTTGAGGTAGCTGGTCGTCCCGTTCCACTGGTAGCGCGACAAAGAGCTTGGGCGTCTCCTTAAATTCTTTGATCAGGGTAACGTACAGGCCATCGGCTGCCACCTTCGCCCAAGTTGCTGCCCAGTCGTAGGAAGCGGGCAATGCAATCGACGCGCTCGCGGCCTGTATTTGGTTTGGGGCGTCCACTAAGTAGAGCACCTCCACCTCCCTAGATTCGAGGGCGTCCTTTTTGAGCAAAGCATCTACATCCTGCGGCTTGGTTCCCACAGTGTGTGCGAGGATTCGCAAGTCGTCGGCGACCGGGGAAAAAACGCGGGCGATTTCCGCGGCCGTGCGGTGCGCCATTTCGCGGCGGCTGTCCAGCACGGCCTCTTCTATGGCATTGCGGGCCGTGTTCAACACGAAGAGATCGACCAGCAACACGGGCACTAGTCCCAAGGCGAGGTAATAGCCCAGCAGACGCAGCCACAGCCGTTGCCTTTTACCGCGCCAGCCTTTAAGCCTCACGGCCCAAGTCTTCAGGCTTGAGATCATCTGTCGCATGTGCCGCGCAACCACGAAAAAGCTGCTTTCTCCGTTTCTCGCCGCAGCCCTTCAGCGACCGACGACGGCGTCAGAGAAGATGAGGATGCCGAATCGGTTGGCGCGGTGGAAGTCGGCCTTGGGCGTGCCTGTGTCGGACCACAGCCCAAATTGGCCTTGGTAGCCCTTGGTGCGGTTGAGTCCGGCGCGCCATTGGTCGCCGTCTTGGGGTGGGATCTGCCCATCCAAGTGGCGGAAATTGTCGTGGGGAATGGAGATTTCGAGGATCCAGCTTTGGTCGGTGTCCGAGTGGTCGTTGAGGGTGCCGTCGTAGGTCGTGGCGATGACCACGCCTTCGCTCTGCCAAGACGAGTGAATGGCCTTGGTGCGCTCCTTGCCGCCGCGGAAGGCGATGTAGTCGAGCAGCGTGCCGTTGATGTTCATCTCATAGCCATAGTAGTTGCCGGGGACTTCCATGTTGGGGGAGGCGAAAATTTCAACGGCGTCCTCTTGGTACACCGCTCCATCGTGCTCGGTTACTTCTGAGTGCAGATACGGATCGACGCACTCGTAGATGATGTAGAGGTTGTCGTCGTCCCAGAGCAAGCGGGCAGTCGTGGATTGCGGTTCCTCTTTTTCGAGATCGCTCCAAGGCATTACAAAGGCAATGGGCGCGGCGCGCTGCCAGTCGGCTTCGTCGAGGCGACCATCGACTTGGATCCCCTCGTTGGTGCGGAGGACTTGGTAAGTGGGTAGCTCATCAGGAGGAGCTTGGAAGCGGGTGTTCTCTTGGGCGCTGGCAGAGCCAGCAAAGGCGAGGGCGAAGAGCAGACTGTAGAGCATGGTCAATCCTTTCGACTTTGGTGGTTGGGTCAGGCGTTGTTTAGGTAGGGCGTCTCCCCGCGCGAAAATGCCTGGGCGATCTGGTCGCAGCGTTCGTTGTCTGGGTCGCCGGCGTGGCCTTGGGTGTACTGCCACTGGATGGCGGGCGTATTGAGTTGGTCCAGGGTGCGCCACAGGTCTTGGTTGAGCACGGGTTTTTTGGCGGCCGTGCGCCAGCTCCGCTTCTTCCAGCCGTGAATCCACTCGGTAATGCCCTTGCGCAGGTACTCGCTGTCCGTAACGAGCGTAATAGCGATGTCGGATGGGACGGCGCGGAGACCTTCGATGGCTGCTTGCAATTCCATGCGGTTGTTGGTCGTCTCCGGGACGAAGCCGCCTAGCTCCACGACGCGGCCATCGCCGTAGAGCAGCCGCGCTGCCCAGCCGCCTGGCCCTGGGTTGAACGAACAGGCACCATCGGTGAAAATGGTTACGGTTCTCGCGGGATTGGATTGCTGTTGTAGCACCGGATTTGCCTTTATTTAGGGGGTGCCGCTAGTTTGGCTACGATAAAACATGGCGCGAGTAAGGGCAATCGAGGGGTATTCATGGTCCTCTGCCTGATCCTATTTGTGCCCAAGGTGATTGCCTTTAGATTAAGAGCTTCCTTTATCTGAACCTTAGAAAGAAAATGCAATATGGCAGCGTATGATGTGGCAGTTATCGGCGGCGGCCCAGGTGGGTATTCAGCCGCTATTCGCGCGCGGCAGTTGGAGTTAAAAACCGCGCTGATTGAAGACGCTGAGTTGGGCGGCACCTGTCTCAATTGGGGCTGCATTCCCACCAAGGCTCTGCTCAAGCAAGCCGAAGTGTACCAGCTTTTCTTGCGCGCCGAGGAGTTCGGCCTACGAGTTGATAAGCCGACAGTGGATTGGGATGCGGTCATTAGCCGGAGCCGTCAAGTCGCCGCGCAGTTGTCCAAAGGCGTGGCCTACCTGATGCAGAAGAATCAAGTCGAGGTGTTCGCTGGCAGGGGCCGATTGACGCCCAGCCGCCAAGTCGCGGTTGAGGACGCCGAGGGCGAGGTCGTGGCCGAGTTAGATGCCGCACATGTGGTGCTGGCTACAGGCGGTCGTCCCAAATCCATTCCGGGCGTGGAATTCGACGGTGAGCGGATCATCGCCAGCCGCGAGGCCATGATCGTCGCCGAGCAGCCCGCGTCTCTCGCCATCATCGGGGCCGGAGCCATCGGCGTAGAATTCGCCTATTTCTATCGCGCCTTTGGCAGCAAGGTGCTGCTTTTGGAAGCCCTGCCCCAAGTCTTGCCGCGCGAAGACGAGGAGATTGCCGCGGGACTGGCTGAGAGTTTGACACGGCAGGGAATCGAAGTGGTGACCGAAGCCCGGGTCGAAGAGGTCAAAAAACAAAAGCGCGGGGTCGCGTTGCGCTATCGGGTCGGCGAGGAGGAGCAGACGCGGAGAGTGGATCGAGTACTGGTTGCCACCGGCGTCGAGGGCAATATCGAGGGACTGGGGTTAGAAGCGCTGGGCATCCGCACCCGCGACGGCGCAATTGTGGTTGATGAGCGGATGCAGACTAGTGCCAAGGGTATCTACGCGATTGGCGATGTGGCCGGTCCGCCGCTGTTGGCGCACGCGGCCACGCAGGAGGGAATTGCGGCCGTCGAGTTTATAGCGGGCCGCGACCGGCCCACCTTGGACCCGCGCCAAGTGCCCAACTGCATCTATTGCCATCCGCAAGTGGCCAGCGTTGGCTTGAGCGAAAGCCAAGCGCGCGAAGCCGGGTACGACGTCAAAGTCGGACGCTTCCCGTTTGCGGCCAGCGGCAAGGGACAAGCAGCCGGGGAAACCGAGGGCTTGGTCAAGCTGATTTTTGATTCGCGCTACGGCGAGTTGTTGGGCGGTGCCATTCTGGGGGCCGAGGCCACGGAGTTGATCGCCGAATTGACGCTGGCCCTCCGGCTCGAAGCCACGTATGAAGAGCTGTTGGCTACCATGCACGCCCATCCGACGCTGTCCGAGGCCGTGATGGAAGCGGCTGGACAGGCATTTGGCGAGGCGATTAACTACTAGGATTTGGGAATGAGGAATCATAGTATAGAGCCTCCCGCGCTTCCACCGCTGGACCAGCTCCTGCCGGCCGAGCCGTTGTTGCTGATGGGGGCTGGGCCGGTGCCGGTGGCGGCGGAGATCGCGCGGGCGGGCGGCATGGTCATCAACCACTTGGGGCCGACGATGGACCGGCTGGTCGAACACATCAAGCAGTTGGCTGGCTATGCCTTCCAGACGGCCGACGAGCACATCTTAGGGATTGGAGGGCCAGCGTCGGCCGCCATGGAGATGGCGATGGGCAATCTGCTGTGGCCGGGCCGTCGCGCCTTGGTGCTGCAAAACGGCTGGTTCAGCGGGCGCTTCGCCGAGATGGCGGCTGGCGTGGGGGCTGAGGTTGACGTGCTGGCCGTGCCGGAAGGGCAAGCCATCTGCGCTGAGCGCGTCGCCGAGCGCCTCAAGAATCAGCACTACGACGTAGTGACAATGGTGCAGGGTGAGACGTCGAGCGGCGTCTGCACGACCGAGCTACCGGCGATTGCCCGCTTGTGCCGCGAGCACGGGGCGCTGGCCGTCGTCGATGCGGTCTGCACGTTGAGTACCATGCCGTTGGAAAAGGACGCTTGGGGCGTTGACGTGGTTTTCACGGGCAGCCAGAAGGGCCTGTCGTCGCTGCCGGGCGTGGCGCTGATTGCCTTTTCCGACGCGGCTTGGGAGCAGGCACAGCAGCATCCCGGCCCAAGGCCGCACTGGTGTTTGGACGCACTGCGGGCAGAAAACTTTTGGCGGCAACACCAGTACCACTACACGGCCCCGGTCTCGGGCCTGTTGGCCCTGCACGAAGCCCTGCGGCTGGTCTGCGAGGAGACGCTGGAGCGCCGCTTTGCGCGGCATCGGCACTCGTCGCTGGCCCTGCAAGCTGGCATCGAGAAGATGGGACTGGTGCTGGCCGCGCCGCGTCGCATTCGCCTTAACTCGGTGGTGGCAATCCAAGTGCCCGCTGGGGTAGATAGCGCCCGGGTCCGCGCCGATATGTCGAACCGCTTTCACGTCGAAATCTCCGGGGCCTTTGGCCTCGACATCGTGCGCATCGGCCAGATGGGCGAGCAGTGCCGAGCTCCCCACCTGTTCCGCGTGTTGCACGCCTTGGGCGGTGCTCTAGCACACGAAGGGGCCAGCGTAGATACTAGCGCGGGTATGGCGGCGCTGGAGTATTATTTGGCGGGCTATGCAGACGACTTGTTTTGACCTATTAAAGGCAACCAAGAGGATGGATAGGTCAATCGGCTGGCATTTCTGTGGAAAGGACTCCTGATGCGTGATACCCTAGCGTATCCAACCTACGAAAGCCTCGGCGTGCGCCCCCTGATCAACTGCCAGGGGACCTATACCATCATCAGCGGTTCGTTGATTTTGCCCGAAGTGCGGCAGGCCATGGTCGAGGCCTCCAAGCAATACGTCCATCTCGACGAGCTGATGGAGGCCGTTGGAGCGCGCATCGGCGAGCTGATGCAGTGCGAGTGGGGGCTCGTTACCAATGGTTGCGCCGCGGCGTTGTGCCAAGTTACGGCCGCTTGCGTGGCCGGCACGGATCACGAGAAAATGACGCGGTTGCCCGACACTACGGACATGAAAAACCAAGTCATCGTCCAGCCGAGCCACCGCCACGTGTACGATCACGCTGTGCGCATGGTCGGCGTCGAAATGGTCGAGGTCGAGACTCTCGCCGAGCTTGAAGCGGCTGTGTCGAACCGCACGGCCATGCTGTTGGTGTTTGGCGATGCGGCCGAGCGGGGGCCGATCTCGGTGGCAGACATGGCAGCGGCTGGGCAGCGACATGGCGTACCGACGTTTGTCGATGCCGCTGCCGAGCGGCCGGACGTGCCCAACTGGTATTTGGAGCAAGGGGTTGATGCAGTGGCCTATTCGGGCGGCAAGTGCCTGCGCGGACCGCAGGCGTCGGGCTTGGTCTTGGGGCGCAAGGAACTGTTGCAGGCAGCATTCCTCAATGGAGCACCGCACCACGCGCTGGGGAGGCCAATGAAGGCGGGCAAGGAAGAAATCATGGGGCTGTTGGCCGCGGTGGAGCAGTGGGTGGTACGCGACCACGCGGCCGAGTGGCGGGAGTGGGAGCGGCGCTTGGCCGTGATAGCGGCGGCAGTGGAGCTGTTCCCCTCGGTGGCCACGCAAGTCAATCAGCCCGGGCGTTCGAATGTCGCGCCGAACTTGGCGGTGCGCTGGGATCGAGAAAAGCTAGCCATCAGTGGCCACGAGCTTGCGCGCCAACTATCGGCTGGTCAACCGCGAATCGAGATCGCCGCCCACGAGAGCGGCTTTGGTATCAATCCCTATATGATGGAGATTGGCGAGGAAGACATTGTGGCGCGGCGGGTGAGCGAGGTTTTGGCCGCGGTCTGCTGATCGAGTTCTCAGTTGGGCCGCTCGCTCCGGCGCAAGGCCACGGACAGCGGCTCAACCCCGTCCTCGTTGGGCTCTGAACTCACCTCGCCGGTGCGGGGATCCACGCTGTGGATCATCACGTCCTCGGGCACGTCAAAATCCTTTTCCGGCCGTCCCTCGTTTATGGCGATCATGAAGTCCGTCCAGATGGGCACGGCTCCGTTGCCGCCGGTGATTTGCACCCCGCGCGTATCCACCAGTTTATGGGCGCGGCGCTCGTCGAACCCCACCCAGACGCTGGCGATTAAGTCCGGGGTGAATCCAGTAAACCAAGCGTCGGTATTGTCGTTGGTCGTGCCAGTCTTGCCAGCGGCTGGCCGCGCGAAGCCGCGCTTGCGCACTTGGTGACCGGTGCCGCGGTCCACGGTCTGGCGCAAGAGGTGGACCATCTGCGCGGCGAGGTCGGGTGCGATGGCTTGGCGGATCTGCGGCTGGTGGGTAAAGATCTGCTGGCCGTCGGCATCGACGATTCGCTCTATCAAGATCGGCGTCACTTGCAAGCCGTAGTTGGCAAAAATCCCGTACGCCGCGGCCATTTCCAACACAGTGACTTCGGCGACGCCCAAGGCAATGCTCTTGTAGGCTCCTATTGGCCCGGCAAAACCCAAGCGGTGGGCAATCTCGACGACGCGGTCCGGGCCGACGAGTTCGGAGATTTGTATGGCCGTGGAGTTGGCCGAGCGAACTAAGGCCCATGCCGCGATCGTTTGTCCCAAGTAGCGTCCGCCGTAGTTGCGCGGTTGCCACTTTTTCTCGTTGTCGATATAGGTGCGCGGCTCGTCGTTAAAGACGGTGACCGGGCTGATCTCACCCGCTTCCAAAGCTGCTAGGTAGGCAATCGGTTTAAAGCCGGAGCCAGGCTGGCGGCGGGCGGTGAGGGCCCGGTTGTAGTAGCTGACGAAGATGTCCCGGCCCCCGACCATGGCCAGCACTTTCCCCGTCGGCGACAGGCACACCAATGCGCCTTGGACGTAGGCCGGGCGCTCGGCCATCGACGCTTCCGAATAGGGTTTAAATCCCAGCCGCTCATCCAACTCGACCATCCCCTTGGCCACCGCTTCTTCGGCCGCTTCTTGCATCGCAATGTCCAAGGTAGTATAGACCTTCAGACTCCCATAATGCAGGGCCGACGGTCCCCACTGCCGGACGATTTCTGCGTTGATGGCTTCGACCCAATAGGGTACTGGGTTGCGAGGCGGGTAGCCTGGGTTGATGAGGTCTTCGGCTCGGAGGGTGGCGTATTCCCGGCGCGTTTCTAAGTCGAGGAAGCCGCTGGCAACCATGCGGTCGAACACGTGTTGCAGCCGGGAGGTAGCTCGTTGGGGGTGCCGCAGGGGATTGTACTTGGTCGGGGCGTTGACCTGGCCGATGAGCATGGCGGCGCGGGGCAGGCTCAGCGAGTCTGGGGTCGTATCGAAGAAGGTGATCGCGGCGTCGTGAATGCCGTAGGCGTTGGTGCCGTAGAAGACTGCATTGAGGTACAGCTCTAGGAGGCGATTTTTGTAAGCGGGTTGCCCAGCGGCGTTGGTGTCTGGATACGAGGCGGCAAAGAACGCTTCTAGTTGCAAGGCGAGGAGCGCTTCCGAGAGCTTGCGTTCAAAGGTCTTTTTTGGCGAAAAGAACAGGCGCTTGACGAGCTGTTGGGTCAAGGTACTGCCGCCGCGAGTAAGGCTGCGCTCTCGCAGATTGTCGCGAATCGCGCCGACAATGGCCGTCAGGTCAATGCCTCGGTGGTGGTAAAAGTGTGCGTCTTCCGTGGCGATGAGTGCTTTTACCACGTGGGGGCTGATGTGTTCGAGGGGCACCCATTGGCGGCTCTGATTAAAGGTGTAGATGCGCTCGCCAGAGGCTGCGTACATCTCCGTGCCGGGGCGGATGCCTAGCTCGCGATGATCAGTGGGCAGACTGGGCAAGCCCGGGGTCATGCGCCAGATGGCGTACCCCACTCCCAGTCCAGTCGCCAATACGAAGAGCACGGTCAGGACCGCACCGATGAGCAACGCGCGTCTCATTGCTCTTCTAGTCCAAGGTGTTGTTGCACGAACTGGTCCGGAAGCAAGAGCGCTATGGCCTCTTGGCCCGGCACGAGCGCGTACGCGGCGAATTGGTCTTCGTCTCCAGTGCGGGTCAGGCGTAGTTCAAAGCCGTCTGCGCTGTCCCAAGCTGTGAGTAGATGCTTGTTCTCGCCCTGGCGCAGCGAATCGGCCCGCGTTTGCACGACCTCTGCTAGGGCGGCTGTGATGATCGGCCCGGCATCGCTTTGCACACGCTCGGGGTCAGGACCCAAAAGCGGCGCTAAATGCTGACGCCAGTAGGCCATGTCTTCCTCTTTCATCCGCAGAAAAGTCCAAGCCTCGGGCTCGTCTTTTGCCAGCAGGGATTTGTGAAGCTGGTAGAACAGCGAACCGTCTTCTAGGGCCATTTGCGCGCCGACGAGGGCGCGGAGATACGAAGCGTCGTCGGGTACGGTGGCTTGGGTTAGCAGGTAGCGGCCCTGCTCGTAAATCTGGAGAGAATAGGCGAGCTCGCGCAGCGTCTCTGGGCTGAGGCGATCAGGTTGGAGGGCGGTGTCGCGCCGCGCGACCGCAAAGAACGCCGCGTGAGTGCCGTGGTACTGGAGTTGGTAGTGGTTTTGCAAAACCGGCAGTGGGGTTTGGCTCGGCTCTAGGGTAGTCTCGGCCAGCGAGTCGGATAGAGCCGTGCGGGTCTGCCGAGTGGCGAGAATGCCTTGCCAAAGCGCACCCCCTGGCTGGCGCTTTGAGTTTTGTTGCATCAGGTATTGGCCGATGTAGCGGGCCGCGTATTGGGTTTGGTATTCGAGTAAAAAAAGAACGCAAGCCACGCAGAAAGGCACCAACACACACAGGGCGATGCGGACGAGGCCATAGAGCAAAGACAACATAGCGACACAATAAGTTAGAGGCGGCTGCTTGTCAAAAGTGCTTGCCCATTTTAGGAGCCTAATGGTACTTTTAGCAGTGAGGCGATTAATCTATCTGGGGAGGTAGAAAAAATGAAACGCCTAAAATTTGCATGGATTGTCGTCGTCATCGGCTTGTGGCACTGCGGCGATGACGGCGAAAAGGGAACCAGTCCCATCGCGATTGCCGATCCTCCGCAGGAGCCACGCGCGCTGAGTGTAGAGCGTATTGGCGATGGCGAGATATGGCTCAATTGGCAGGCCGCCGAGGGCGCGGACGAGGTGCTCTACGTCGTCTATCGCTCGATGGGAGACGATGCGGCCGTGGCCATTGACTCTACGTTCCAGACCCGGTACAAGGATCAGGGTCTACGATACGAACTGGAGTACACTTATCGCATAACCGCGATAGACGGCGGCGGCGAGAGCGATCCCTCGAATGCCGTCAGCGGACAGCCCCTCAACAGCCTGACTCCGCAGGTGCCGACTGCGGTGCGCGCCGTAGCGCACCACCTCGAAGTATTCGGCCAGCTCGATATCGCACTCGACTGGGCTGACAACGCGGAGACCGATCTCGCAGGTTACCGGGTCTATCGCTCGACTGAGCAGGGTTTCACCCCGGGCGTTGAGCATTTGCTGATGCAGGTATCGGGACCGGGCTTCATCGACGAGGAAATCGAGGTGGGCACGGTGTACTACTATCGAATTACGGCGATAGATCTCGGCGGCAAGGAAAGCAATGCCTCCGAGGAAGTGGGCGATGTCGCGCTGCCCTCGCCGGTGCTGTTGGTCCCGGTCGCCGGGGAAGAGACCGCTGCACCTTTGACCTTTACTTGGAATCGCTTGCCCGAGGCGCGCGCATTCCGGGTGATCGTCACCACCTCGTTGACCAGCGGCGAAGTGTCGGACATGCCACTGACTAGCGATACCACAGCCGTATTTACTGGTCGCATTAAGGAAGGGCGCTTGGTCTCGCTCGAACCCGGACAAGTGTACTACTGGAAGGTCGTGGCCAGTACGCACATCGAGGGGATTGAGAATTCGGTGAGTCGGGTTGAGAGTTTTAAGGTGGCTGAGTAGCTAGGATGGACGCAGATATAGACGCTGGGGCTCTGCGCATCGTCGAGACCTTGCGTGGGGTCGGTTTCCAAGCTCTGCTAGCCGGTGGTTGTGTGCGCGACTTGGCGTTGGGACGCGCGCCCAAGGACTGGGATGTGGCTACGGATGCCGGGCCAGAAGAAGTGGCCGTGCTTTTCGCTAACACAGTGGCGGTGGGCGCGCAGTTTGGCATCTCAGTGGTGATGCTCGACGAGGGTGACTACGAGGTAGCGCGCTTCCGCCGCGACGGCCCGTACCGCAATGGCCGCCGTCCCGCATCTATTGAGCCGGCCGACGCCTGCGCCGACGCCCAGCGCCGCGACTTTACCATCAACGGTCTGTTCTACGATCCGGCGAGTGGCGAGATACTCGATTACGTCGGCGGGCAGCAAGACCTCGACGCCAAGGTCATCCGCGCCATCGGCGACCCGGCTGCGCGCTTTGCCGAAGACTATTTGCGCCTGTTGCGGGCCGTGCGCTTTGCAGCTCGGCTCGGTTTTACCATCGAACCCGCGACGTGGGACGCGCTCTGCGCCCAGGCCGAGCGCATTGCCGGCGTCAGTGCCGAGCGCATCCGCGATGAGCTAACCTTGCTGTTGACTGAGGGAGGGGCTGTGCGTGGCTTGCGCCTTTTGGACCAGTCGGGCCTGCTGCAGGCCGTGCTGCCAGAAGTCGCGGCCATGCGCGGCGTGCCGCAGGAAGCTGAATTCCATCCCGAAGGCGACGTGTGGACCCACGTCCAACTTTTGTTTGAATACCTCGACGAGCCCTCGGCTGAGTTGGCTTGGAGCGCGTTGCTCCACGACATTGGCAAGCCGTCAACTATGGTGCGAGCCGAGCGCATCCGCTTCCATGGCCACGACGCGGTTGGGGCCGAAATGGCGGCGGCGATCTGCGGGCGGTTGCGGATGTCCAACGAATCGCGGAGGGTCATCTGCACGCTCGTGGCCGAACATATGCGGATAAGCCACGTGCGCCAGATGCGTCCGAGCACGCTCATGCGCCTGTTGCGCGAGCCACACTTTCCCGAGTTGCTCCAATTGCATCGCGCCGATTGCCTAGCCAGCCACGGCAAGCTCGACCTATACGAGTTTTGCCAAGAACAGCTCGCCGCCCTAAAAAAGGAGCATCTGCGCCCGCCGGCTCTGCTCACGGGAAGCGATCTCATTGCCTTGGGCTTTGCCCCTGGGCCTCTGTTTAGAGAAATTCTCGCCGCGGTCGAGGATGCCCAGTTGGAAGGGAAGCTCGATAGCTACCAATCCGCACTGCGCTTTGTGCAGCGCAAATTCTGCGCTGAACCCACCGCCTAGTCGGTGGGCTATTCGATCTGGTCCAAGCTATTTAATGGTCGTGATCGTCGTGAATGCCAGCGGCGCATTCCGCTGTTCTGGCGTCGAGTTGTTCCCGGCTGATCAAGCCCTTGGTAACGATCAATTCTGCGAGAGAAGCGATCCATTGGGCATAATAGCTCGATGGGGCGTTGTTTTGTTCGGCCGCCGCGATTTTCGCAGCCAATTCCGCACTGAACTCGCGCCACTCGTAGATCTCTCGTTCGTTGAGTGCAACGGCCAGGCCAAAGGCGCGCGCTTCCCAAGGTGCCTGAAAAACCAGTTCTCCATTTTCTCTGGGTAGAGCGATTTGTGCTTCCATTGCGGAGATTTGTCCGTCGGCTTTTTGCGTCATCCCGGCCTCACTTTGCAGGAGATTCGATCGTAGCCACGCCGATCATCGAGTCGCGCGTGACGAGCGAAACGAGTTGTTCTTCGGTGTGGTCTTCCGTGCTGGCAGGGCGTTCGGGCAGCACCATGTAGCGGAGATCCGAGTTGCTGTCCCAGACGCGGATTTCGACCGAATCGGGTAGATCGAGGTCAAATTCCCGCAAGACCACTCTCGGCTCCCGCACCACCCGAGCGCGATACGCGTAGGATTTGTACCAATTCGGCGGCAGACCGAGTACGGACCAGGGATAACAAGAGCAAAGGGTGCAAACGACGACGTGGTGGACGCTTGATGTGTTTTCCAGTACGACGATTTTGCTGCCGTGGGCGTCGCTAAAACCCAGTTCGGCAATAGCTGCGGTGCCGTCTTCGAGTAGCCGACGCTTGTAGTCCGGGTCGCTCCAGGCGCGGGCAACTACTTTGGCACCATTGAGTGGGCCTACGTCTTGTTCGTATTTCTGCACGACTTCGTCTATGATATCCGTTGTAAGCAAGCCCTTTTCGATCAGGAGCGATTCGAGTGCTCTGGTGCGCAGGGCGGCATCTGGCTCGGTATGGACGGCTGCGCGAGAATTATTCATAACAAAATCCTTTTGCGATTGGGGATTGGTTACGCCGGTTCCAAGTAGCTTTCCCACATATCCAAATAGACGGCACTTTTTGTTTCCGCGGCGCTACCCCACAGTTCCGCGGCGTCAAAGCGCACGGCATATAGGGGCTGTTGGCGCGTTGCACACCCTGCGGGCAGTTCGGCGTCTTGGAGGTTGTAGATGCCGTAGAAATTGGTGACCGTGCCGTGTTTTCCTCGCGCGTAGCGGGGAAGCCGGGTGTGGCCTGTGGGGTGGATATTGCGCGATCGCACGCGGTCGCCGTGGGAAAATTGCGGCTGGATATCCATTTTCTGTGAGGGTGGAGCCGCAGGACGCGAGCGCTTGAATTCGGCGCAAACGGCATCGGGGTCGGGATGCACCGGGGTTTTGGCATTGGGATGATCCCGGAAAAGTGCCATCCGTTTATCCAACTCTTCTTGGGTTAGCACGCCGGCGTCAATCAGCCCTTTGATGCGGGAGTGTAGCCATTTTTCGTAATAGCTGGACGATAGGTAGTGTGCTGGATCCATGTTTTCGATGTTGTTACGGGAGCCGCCGGGGATCGGTACGGGTGTCGCTACCGTCATGGCAAGTACCCGGCCCTCCCAGGGATGGTGGAATAAAGGTTCGTTTTCTTCGCGTATAATGGGACCAAATCCATGCATCCCACCCATGTCGTGAATGCCGTCCATGGTTGCTCCTGTCTTTGCACGACCGTTTAGCTGTCGTGGAAGGTTACGTAGGTTCCGAATGGAAGAGCGATCCCGTAGCAGGCTGCCATTTCCACGCGCCGCCTCGAGGGTTCACCAATGTAATGCTCACTTGCTAGGTTGCCCAGCGGCGGACGGTTCAATCTGGTCCAATAGATGTATGACGTCTTTGGGCTGGACCTTATTGCGAAAAAAGAAGACTCCGCCAGGCACGTTCTTAAAATCATCCTCACTGACATTGAGGTTGGAAGAGACGGCCACGAGCAAGTCCTTGCGCTGGGCTTGGCGCAGTTTTGCGAGCTTGCGCCGTAGATACTCCGGTCGCCAGTAGCCCATGATTTCCAAAAACGCTGTGCGGCCGTCGGGATGGCGGAAGGTAAAATCCGGGATCATCACAGTCTCTTTGAGGTTGACCACTTCGCTCTCGCGTTCGAGTTGCCAGGCGGTTTTGGCCCTGGCAAAGCGCGCGGCAAACGTCTCCTCCAATAGCGAGTCGTACAGGGTCTGATCCTTGTAATGCGACACGAGACCCGATTGGTCGTCGAGGACGAAATGCTGGCGGCGGCCGTCTTTGCGCAAAATGTCGGCCTGCATCGACCAGCGGGTACACAGCAATAAGGCCGGGAGAAAAACCGCCATTTGCAGACCGTATTTCTGCGAGTGGCGGAACATGCTCACCGGGCCGTCGAGCCCGATCTCATAGCCGGCATCGACGTCGCCTTCGATGGTGTGGATCAGCCGGTAGAACTTGATGAATTTGAAAAGCTGCTTGTAGCGCACCGGCAGGTTGCGATACACGCTCAGGCGCAGGACTTCGCAGCGATAGAGCATGGCTTGGGCTAGTGCCACGTTGTAGCGCAGCAGCAACTCGTTGGGCGCGGGGGCGGTAAAGGTGGCAAGCTGGTGGTTTTCAGGCAGGTCGGCGTACAGCCCTGCGAGCACGTCTTCGCTGCTGATCTGGTGTTTGAGAGCGACCTGCTCCAGCAGATCCTCGCGCTTGACTGGGTAGATGAGGCTGGTCTCGCGGACGACCGGATGGTGGGCGCGGGCTAGCGTAAAAACGGCGTGGCGCAATTCTTCGGGAGGCTGGGGACTGGCGACGTGGAATTCGCAGTAGTGGTCGCAAAGTAGCTTGGCTAGGCCGCGCTGGACGCGGTAGTCGGTGCGGTCTCCAGCGAGCAAGTCGAGGGCGCGTTGCAGTTCTCGCCGAGTTTTGCCTTGGTGTTCGGTGTGGGTCTCGATGAGCGCTTGGGCTAGGTCAATGAGGGCCGGAGCCTCGACATCGACATAGCGCGGTTCAATGTAAGGACCGCGCGAGCGGGTCAGTAGGAGGTCCGAGGTCAGCACGGTGCTTACTCGTAGGCTTCGTGGCGGCGGCGACGGTCGCTGATGCGATCTTCGACCGTGTCCTTAGAAACCACTTCGTAGAGCACGGCTTCCTTGCCTTGGCGGCGGCGGAGGATGCGCCCGAGGCGCTGGACGTGCTCGCGGATGGTCCCCGAGCCGGAGAGGACTACCGCGACATTGGCTTCGGGGATATTGACGCCCTCGTTGAGCACTTTTGAGGCGACGAGGGCGAGGTACTCCCCCTTGTTGAAGGCTTCGAGGATGGCCTTGCGTTCCCGCGTGCGGGTGCGGTGGGTAATGGCCGGGACTAAGAAGGTGCGGGAGATCTGATGGACGGTCTCGTTGTCGTTGGTAAAAATCAACACGCGGTCGCGCGGGTGGGCCTTGAGGATGTCTTCGAGGACGCGGATCTTGGCCGTCGCGCCGAGGGCGAGTTGGCGATGGCGGCGGTAAGCGTGCATGGCTCGTCGGCCGCTGGTGCTTTTGGCCGAGAGCATGACAAAGTGGCGCCAGCCGTCTTTGGTGCCGAGGCGGATGTTCTTGTCGGCGAGGAAGGCCTGGTACTCGTCGCGGGCGGTCTCGTACTGGGCGCGCTCCTCGGCGACCATATCCACTTGGCGGCGCTCGACGCGATACTCGGCCAAGTACTCGCCGGACAAGGCGCGGATGCCGCGCTCATAGGCTATGGGGCCGACGAGGGTGTCGAGAAGCACGTGGCGGCCATCGGCGCGTTCCGGCGTGGCCGTCAGCCCTAGGCGGTAGGGCGCTAGGCACATTTCAGCGGCATGGCTGTACATTTCGCCGGGCAGGTGATGGACCTCATCGAAGACTATGAGGCCGAAGCGATTGCCGTAGCGGTCCATCTGCATATAGGCGCTGTCGTAGGTGGCGACGGTCACGTCGGCTAGTTCGTGGTATCCGCCGCCGAGCAGGCCGACTTCGACGGCAAACGAGCGGGTGAGCAGGTCGTACCACTGGTTCATCAGGTCGATGGTCGGAGCGACGACGAGGGTGCTGCGCTGGACTTCTACCATCGCCATGAGCGCGACTTGTGACTTGCCCGTGCCCGTGGGCAAGACGACCACGCCGCGGCAGCCGTGCTGCTGCCAAGCGGCGATGCTTTCAGCTTGGTGCGGGTGTGGCTCAGGCGCGGTTCGCAGTTGCAGGGAAAGGGTATTATAACGCGGGGCCGTATTCTTGAATGCGACTTCGTGCCGTTTGAGGTGTTCTATGCTTTCGCGATAGAAGTGGGCTTGGGCACGCCAGTGATCGACGCGCGCGTCCCAGACAAAGGCCGGGGGCGCGTCTGGGCCGACGTAGTCGCGTAGGAGCAGGGTGCCTTCTTCAAAGGTCAGACGCATAGGAGTAGATTGATTGTGAGGAAGAGAAATGATACATTGGGGCCAGAGAGCGGGCAAGGCATTATCAACCAAGGAGACATGCGATATGGACACAGCCCGAGTGGGTTTAGCACGCGCCGGTGCGCGGCAAGCCAACGTATATCAATCGCTGGATTTGGTGCGCGAGGATGTCGAGCCGAAGCTGGCCGCGCAAGTGATGCTCAAGCCGAACTTCCTGTCTAGCGAAAATCCCCTCGCCTCGACTCATGCCGACGCCATGCGCGGTGCGATTGACTTTTTGCTGAGCACGCCGCAGCCGCCCGAGGAGATCGTCATAGCCGAAGGCGGCAACGAGAAGTACTCGGGCGAGGCGTTTGCCAACTTCGGCTATGATGCACTAGTCGAAGAATACACAGTGCCGATTCGCTTGGTCGATCTGCATCAGGAGACGCGGTGGGAAGAGACAACGATTTACATGGCCGGCGGCGTCGAGGCGACCGTGCGGATGCCGAGCGTGGTCCTCGAATGTCCCTGCACTATCTCGGTGGCCGTGGCCAAGACCCACGATGTGTGCGTGGTTACGTTGGCGCAGAAGAACATGATCATGGGGACGCTGCACAAAGAGGATCGCATCAAGATGCACGGCTATCCCTCGCACGCCGAGCGCGTGTTGCCCAGCGAGGCCGAGGTGCTCAATGTGAACTTGATCCGCTTGGCTCAGTATCTCAAGCCTGACATTGGGGTCGTCGATGGCACGGTGGGCTTGCAGGGTAATGGCCCTGGGGGAACCGATGCGGTGCCTATGGGTGCGGCCGCGGCGTCAGCCGATGTGTTTGCCGTGGATGCGGTTATGGCCAAGGCTATGGGCTTTGAGCCGATGGAACTGGGCCTTTTGCACTACGCCGACACCTTGGGCTACGGCGTGGGCGACTTGGAGCGGATCGAAGTATGGGGTGTGCCGATTGCCGAGGTCTCCTGCGCTTTCAAGCCGCACGAGACGACTGAGCAGCAGATGCAGTGGCGCAGCGCGGCAGTGGCGCAGTTTTTGCCATAAGACCGACTTTCATTGAATACGTCCGATATAGAGAAGAGAGAGTCATGCATGATTTGTCCATCATTGAGGGACTGCGCAAGGCTTGCGAAGAGGCAGAAGCAAAGTATGCCGATCCCGAACGGCGTGAGCAAATATTCCACCTGTTAGAGTATGTTGCGAATGCCTCCTTAGAGGAGCGCAAGAGCGAAGAATTTCACTACCAAATTTGGTATGACAATCCCATTTTAGGTGGGTGGTATGGGAATTTCGATATTGATCAGGCCATAAGCCATATGGAGTTCCGTTCGTGGTTGGCAGAGGAATCAATGAAAATTCTGCCTAGTGATCCTCTGGTGAGACCCGACGCCCTGGAAAAAATCCTCAGAGATCTGATTGAGCGTGTCCAGGAGTCTGGCGCGAGTATAAGGTCGAGGGGGATCGTAACCGCGATTTTGGCCGCACTATTTCCCTATGATTTCACCACGCTGTTCGCTAATAGATTACTCGTAGACCTCTTAAGAGAAATGGATATCAGACCGGCGAAGAATGTTGTCGGCAAACATCAGCAGATACTCGATAAGTTGCAGGAAGCTTTGGGGCCAGTACCTGATAGTGACCTCGAACAGTTGACCCATCGGATGACTTTGCCGTGGATGCTGAGTAGACTACCGGGACGGGGTAAATCGACGACTGAGTCGAAATCTACTGCGAATTTTGACGCGAGGATTTCGTCGCTCACCGAAGAGATTGCCGTATCGGAGGCCGTCATACCGCAGAACATCATTCTCTACGGCCCGCCGGGTACCGGTAAGACCTATAGTACAATCCAAAGGGCACTTGAGTTGTTGGGTGAAGGGAATATCGATGGTCGTGAGTCAAAGGAGTTCGAAGACTTATTCCGCAAATACCAGGAGGAAGGACAAATCGAGTTCGTCACATTCCATCAGTCCTATGGCTACGAGGAATTCGTAGAGGGGCTACGTCCAGTCCTCGATGAGGACGAGGGAGGCGATGTACGCTATGAGCTACATGACGGTATATTCAAGCGCATTGCTCTGCGAGCTACCAACGATCAGGGCCGCCAATACGTGCTCATAATTGACGAAATTAACCGAGGCAATGTGAGCAAGATTCTCGGTGAGTTGATTACTTTGCTTGAACCGGACAAGAGACTCGGGGCCGATAACGAACTAAAGCTGCCGCTCTCCTATTCGCCGTCGCATCGTTTTGGCGTCCCGCCGAACCTGCACATTCTCGGCACTATGAATACAGCAGACCGCTCCATTGCCCTAATGGATGTGGCGTTAAGACGACGCTTCACATTTGAAGAGCTCATGCCAGACGAGGATATTATCCGTGCCGATCTTTATAACTTGACGGACAACGATCCCTTCATTGATCTGGTTGTTGATCTGTTCAAGATCCTGAACGAGCGGATCCGGTTTCTATACGACCGAGACCATCAGCTTGGTCATGCGTATTTCCTAGGAATGAAGGCCCTAGAGGATTTGCGCTTGGTTTTTGTTAACCGAGTGGTTCCACTCCTCCAGGAGTATTTCTATGGTGACTGGCACAAGATATGTATTGTCCTCGGTTGCCCATACGATGAGAATGGAGGAAAAATGAGGGACAACGATTATCCGATTGTGAAAGCTAGTAAATTTCTAGAAGTGGACACGCTCGGCTTCGATCACGACGAATACGAAGACCGGGTGGATTTCGGTATAACGTCCAATTTTCGGAACGGTAACCTATCGGAGAAAAATCTCATTCGCACATTCCTTGGAGTACTGCAAATCGACAAAGACGAGTTGGAAAGACGTTCTGAAGAACTAACAGATAGTATCATTCCGTCGGATAAGGAAGAGACGAAGAACAATCAGTGAAACGCCTCATCATCCGAGAGCATACACGCATTGTCCGATGGGATGGTGTAGGTATGCCTCCATCTCTTCCACACATTGAACAGCGTCTCTATGATCGACTCAAACGATTCGATCAGCGCGGTCGTAACGAGAGAGACCGGGTGTTCTCGTGGAACGACGGTAGCACCCGAACAACGCAGTGGGTCGGTGTTATTCAGGTCCCTGGCTTACAAGTCGAAGTGCTACCTAAGATCGATGAGACAAACATCAATGGGGATGGGGAAAAAGAAATCCAGGCGCGTAGCAATTTGCTCTACATGCTCTCTGTCGCTAGTCAAGTGCCCGCTCGGGACCGCGACGTTGCACGTTTAGCCAGTCGCAAGGTGCCGCTCTCTGAATCCCTTGCGGCTGTCTTCGCGGATCGGCTCCGCCGTGAACTACTACGCGGTCCCGAACGGACTTATATGCGTCGGGAGGAAAACCTTCGACGGTTCAAGGGCAAACTACTGATAGCCCAACAGACGCTCCGCAACGCAGCGCACCGCGAGCGTTTCTTCTGTCGGTTTGATGAGTTCTCCGAAGATACGTTGATGAACCGCATCTTTCGAGCCGCATGCCGAGTCCTGCTCGACTCCACGCACACTCCATCGACCCAAGACAGGCTGCGGCATTGCCTACTTTTACTCGACGACGTTGAGGATATATTTGTCCAAGACGAGCTATTTGACCAGATAACCATCACGCGACAGAATGAGCGCTTCGCCGATCTGCTTCGCTTCTGCCGACTGATCTTGCAGGAACGTTCTCCCACGGTTCGATCAGGAAGCGAACGCAGCTTTTCGTTACTGTTTGACATGAACCGCGTCTTTGAAGACTTCGTGGCAGCCTTTCTCAAGAAACAAGTGATACCCCACTTGGACGGGTACCGTCTTTATCCTCAGGCTAAAAATCAGCGGCTACATTTGATGACGTCCAAGGGCCGAGGTGTATTACCGCTCCGTCCCGATCTCTTGATTAAGGCATCAGATGGCCGACGATTCGTCTTGGATACCAAATGGAAACAGCTCTCGGGCGAGAGGGCTCGGGGTGGCGTTGGAACAGACGACCTGTACCAACTCTACGCCTACACGAGACGATATGAGTGTAGGCGTAGCGTTCTCCTCTACCCCCATATATTTGGGGCTAAGCGTCGCGACTTCGACATAGTGAGTGAATCTGGGCCTACTGGCGAACAGGTGGGTGTTCGGTTTGTCAACCTTCGTCGTGACCTACATAAACGTTCAGATAGAGATGCTCTTGCTTGTGAGCTCACGCATATCGTGAAAGAAGGCATCACGGCACAGTGAGGTTGACTTGGTGATCCAGTGGCTCAGCTATGGGCTTCAAGGCGCTCGGATATCCAGAGCTTGATGAGCGAGTGGCGCGGCACGCCCAGACGCTGGGCTTCGCGATCTAAGGATTGAATCATCCAGACGGGGAAACTGATATTAACGCGCTTTTGGACTTGATTGATTCGTTTGGCTTGAGAAATATCCAGCACCTTTGTTAGGTCTTCGCCCGCTGCAAATTTCTCGTCGAACTCAGTGGCCTTCATAGAGTCTGATCTCCTCTTGGCGTGCCCTCCGCACAGAAATAATCCTGATTGCATCACCGCGATATGTTATCACGCCAGACCAGTGCTTGTCGGCAATGCGACCGATCACCAAGTAGCGCGGTTCATCGGTGGTCCGGGCTGGAATTTCGATCAACGCTGAGTCGTCCCACAAGAGCTGCGCTACGACGAAGTCGATGCCGTGTTTTGCTTTATTGGCATGGTTTTTCTCGGGGTCGAACTCGAATTCCATAGATAGATTATAAAAAATAACAGACAATTCGTCTAAATCTGTACATGCCTGATGGCCCAAGTCTGCGTTTGCCATGGTAAATAGCAGTGGCCGATAGTCGCTCCTTGTGTCCTGTTGCTCTGCGCCATAACTTATCCAAAAAACGAGACTTACCCCAATAAAGGACACTTCTCCATGACGCCTCCCAACATCCTCTGGGTTTGCACGGATCAGCAGCGCTACGACACAATCGGCGCACTCGGTTATTCCCACGTCGATACGCCACATGTTGCTCGGCTGGTCGCCGAGGGCGTGGCCTTTACGCACGCCTATTGCCAAAGCCCGATCTGCACGCCGAGCCGTGCGAGTTTTCTTACCGGCTAGTACGCCAGCGCCGTGCATATCAACGGCAATGGCCTCGACAGTTTTCCCGACCACCCACCGCTGGTTACGCGGATGTTGGCCAACCCGAGCAGGCCGCTGAGACCTTGCGGATCATCGCCAGATAGCGGCCGTCTCCGTGCCGAGATCGGGGGACATAGAGGGGCACACGGGCACTGTGTGGTTGACAAAAGAATAATATGGATCATTATAGCTATGAGAATAGCTATTCTGTTTAACTTGATGCCGGAGGCCAAAATATGAAAACCGTACAAATGACCCTCGATGAGGAACTAATCGAGGAGGTTGATAAAGTTACAAAGAAAATAGGTACGACGAGATCGGCTTTTGCGCGGGAGGCTTTATACGCTGCTCTCAGGCGGACAAAAATACAAGAAAAGGAGCAAAAACACCGCGAGGGATATGCCCGCAAGCCGGTTCAATCGGGCGAATTCAGCCAGTGGGAAGACGAGCAAGTGTGGACTGAGTGATGCGGCGTGGTGAGGTTCGTTGGTACAGATTCGCCCAGCCGGACAAGAAAAGGCCCGTTGTTATTCTCACTAGGGATTCGGCGATCCAATATCTGGGAGAAGTTACCGTGGCACCAGTGACATCGACCATTCGGGACATTCCCTCAGAGGTGCTTCTGTCCCAACGAGATGGAATGCCTAGAGAGTGTGCGATCAATCTGGATCACATCCAGACTGTGTCCAAGGGTAAAATAGGCCCCCTGATTGTATCTCTCCCACTGGCGAAGATGAATGAATTGCGCGATGCATTGCTTTTTGCATTGGGATTTGACGGCTAATTCTATGATACCGTTTCAAAAGGACCCTTCCACCATGACGCCTCCCAACATTCTCTGGATTTGCACGGATCAGCAGCGCTACGACACGATCGGTGCGCTTGGCTATGATCACGTCGATACGCCGCACGTCGATCAGCTAGTCGCCGAGGGCGTGGCCTTTACACACGCCTATTGCCAAAGCCCGATTTGCACGCCGAGCCGCGCGAGTTTTCTCACCGGCCAGTACGCCAGCGCCGTCCACATCAACGGCAATGGCCTCGACAGTTTTCCCGACCACCCGCCGCTGGTCACGCGGATATTGGCCGAGGCCGGGTACGACTGCGGGCTGATTGGCAAGCTGCACTTGGCCAGCGCGTATGGCCGCATTGAGCCGCGCGTCAATGATGGGTATCGCTGCTGGGAGTACAGCCACGCGCCCCGCGACGACTGGCCGCAGGGGCACGGCTATGCCGATTGGGTGCGGGAAAAGGGGGAAGTCTTAGGCGAGCTGATGAAGCAATATCCCCACGGATTGCCCGCTGAGTTCCACCAGACGACGTGGTGCGCCGAGAAAACCATTGAGTTTATGAGCCAACAGCGCGACAGCCCTTGGCTGGCGAGTGTCAACATTTACGATCCACACCCGCCGTTCAATCCGCCGCAGAGCTACCGCGACCGCTTTGACCCAGCGGCCATGCCCGGACCGCTGTTTGCCGACAGCGACTTGGCACAACAGGAAAAGCTAGCGGCGATTGATTTCCAATCCAAGGGACGGCGGCCCGACCAACTCGATATCCGCGATCCCTTGCACCAAGACCGTCCGACGCCTGGGGCTGACGCGCGCGTGTTGCAGGCGGCGTACTGCGCGATGATCAAGCAGATCGACGATCAAGTAGGGAGGATGTTGGCCGCGCTCGAAGACACGGGCCAGCGCGACAATACGGTGGTGATTTTTACGTCCGACCACGGCGAAATGCTCGGCGACCACGGGCTGATCCAGAAGGGATGCCGCTTTTACGAGGGCTTGGTGCGGGTGCCGCTGATTTTTTCTTGGCCGGGGCACTTTGAGGAAGGCTTGGTGCGCGACGATCTAGTCGAGTTGACCGACAAAGCGCCGACACTTTTGGAGCTGGCCGGGCTGGAAGTGCCGGAGCGGATGACCGGTCGTTCGCTTGTGCCGGTCCTGCGCGGCGAGAGCGAGCAACCGCACCGCGACTTTGTCCGCTGCGAGTACTACGACGCCTTGGACGCGCCCGATGGCACCTTTGCCACCATGTACCGCGACGAGCGCTACAAGTTGGTGCTCTACCACGGACACGATTTGGGCGAGCTGTACGACTTGCAAGAGGACCCGGGTGAGTTTGAAAACATGTGGGACGAGCCGGAAGCGCAGCCGCTCAAGTTGGCGCTGATGCAAAAGAGTTTTGACGCTTCGATGCTGGCGATGGATCGAGGACCTCGGCGCGTGGGGCCGATGTGATGGAGCGACAGCAGCGGGTGACGCAGCGGCCGATTTGGCGTTTCCGCGAGGCGGACAAAGCGGCCGAAGACGACCAAGTAACGGTCGAAGAGCCGCTGGAGATCCGCGTGGAGGAGACGCCAATCGCGGTAATCATGCGCACCCCGCGCCACGACTTTGAGTTGGCGGCTGGTTTTTTGTGTACCGAGGGGCTGATCAAATCGCCGCAGGAGCTGGGCGCGATCTCGTACTGCACGGCCGCGGAGCCGCCCAACGAGGAGAATATCGTCGAGGTCAAGTTGGCCGCTGGCGTGGAGTTTGATCGGCAGCAGCTCCAGCGCAATTTTTACGCCTCGTCGAGTTGCGGGGTCTGCGGCAAGGCCAGCATTGAGGCCATCACCTGCGAGGCTCCCAAGCTGACGGGAAATTTTACTGTATCGCTGGCCATGCTCTACGATCTTAGCGACCGCATGCGCCAAGCACAGGATGTGTTCGAGCAAACCGGCTCGCTGCACGCGGCGGCCCTGTTCGATCAAGCGGGCGACTTGCTCGTCCTGCGCGAGGACGTGGGTCGGCACAACGCAGTGGACAAACTCATCGGCCACTATGCGCTGCGCAACGAGTCGGTGCCAGCGAAGAGCGTGCTGATGGTCAGCGGGCGCACCAGTTTTGAGATCGTGCAGAAGGCGAGGATGGCGGGAATTGCCGTGGTTGCCGCCGTGTCTGCGCCATCGAGCTTGGCGGTGGATCTGGCGCGGGAATCGGGGATGACGCTGCTGGGATTTTTGCGCGGGCGGGGATTCAATGTATATACCGGAGAAAAGCGAATTGCCGTTTAATTTTTCCACGTAAAAGGAGAGAACAATGGCTAAGAAAAAGCAGGCCAAAGGACCGCAACTCAAACTCTGCGCCGCGGCGTGGACGTTGACCAATTACCCGTCCGAAGCCAAGCAGTGGTCCATGGACCGCAAAGTCCGCGCGGCTAAGGACGCTGGCTTTGCCGGCTTCAGCGCTGGGGCCGATTCCGAGATCGCCGAGGCGTGCGCCAAGCACGGGATACAGCTTGTCGGCGGGGTCGATATAGCCACAGTAGAAGAAGCTGGGCCAAAACTGGCGGCTTTTAAAGAAGCTGGTGCCGAGCACATCAACGTCCAGCTTTGCGATCACGATACCGAAATCCGCAAGGCGGTGACCGTGGCGCGGGCGGTGATGAAGGCGGGCAAAGAGCTCAAGCTCAAACCGGCGATTGAGTGGCACCGCGACACGTGTACTGAGACGCCTGAGAAGGGGCTGGCGCTGGCCGAGCAGTACGAGAAGCGCTACAAGGAAAAGCTGCGCACGAATTTCGACCACTCGCACCCGGCGATCATCAAACAGCTCCGGCCCACCAACTTCTGGGAGCGCATCTCCGAGTACCGCCCCGACCTGCTCAAAATGAGTGAGTTGATTCACTTCCGCACCTTTACGGGCAGCCATTGCCAGACGCCGGTCACCAATGGCCGCGGGGTGCTGGACGCGGATTTTATCACTTGGCGCGACAACTTCCTCAAGCACTTGCTCTACAACTGGGTCAAAGGGCAGCGCGGCGCTACTGAGCTATGGGCTGTCGTCGAGCTGGGGCCGAAGGGTTCGGGCTATGCGCTCGACTGTTTTCCCGATGTGTGGAAGGACGCGATTGTTGCGCGCGGTGAGATCGAGAAGGCATTTAAGGGGGCGCTGAGGAAAGCGAAGAAGTAGCGTTTTACTCGGTTCAGAGAGTGATAGGAACATGTTACCGAGTACATGGTCGGAGGGGCAGATTGTCGTACGGGCGGTTGTGGCAGCGCAGACACCGGCGCTGCATGCTGCGGTTACGGAATGCGTAGATATCGTCGCGCTCGATCCCACTTTTGCCGAGGTGCCCGAAAGCGAGGTCGGTGAGTTGGTGGAGCAGTCGGTAGCGGAGGAGGAGCAGGAACGCGGCTTCCGCATGAGGAGCATTCACGTCGGACCGGCTGAAGAGCTGGCTGGATACTTTCACTTAATGGAGGATGTGCCCAACGCAGGGGACGCGTGGCTCTCGATCCTAGCGATCCGGCCACGATTCCGGCGCAGCGGCGTCGGCACGACACTCATCAAAAGCCTCAAGAGCGTGCTGGCCGCTCAAGGTTTCCGCTTCGCCCTCGCACGCGTTTATCTGGCCAATGTTCCAGCCTTGCAATTTTGGACTCGATTGGGGTTCACCGAAATCGTCCCCCATCGCGGTGACTACATCGGCCACGACCTAGGAAAGCCCTGTATCGTCCTGCGAGCATCGCTCGGAGGGTAGCCGGCCTTGTAGAACGCAGGATTTTGGAGTTAGGGGTCAATAGTGCGGTGCTTGACCTGTCCCCAACTTTTGCTTTCGACGGCTGTTGGCAGCGACTCGGATGGGTCAAAGTAACTTATCAGCGAGCGATAGGGGGTGCCGTTGCGTTCGACGAGGGCGGAGATGCCCCAATTAGTTCGTACTCCATCGAGGGTGGAGACAACGATAAAGGCACCGAAACGGCCGTTTGATGGCGCGTCAACTGTTGCCCAAGGAACAAATTGCCTAGCCGGCTCTTCGAGTGTCACCACGTTGTCGTTTCCCTCTAGGCCGCGAAGGACCGGGAATTCTCGCCAAATCCGATAAGATGTGGCGTCCGGCACGAGGCTAAACTGGATTAGCCAGAAACTGCCAGTCAACTCGCTGTCGGCATCCTCAAAGGGTTGTATGCTGAGGATTTGAGGCGGAGTAATGGTGGCGTCTTCTTCTATGTCGCCATGGATGCGGTCGGTCCAAGCTGTAGAAACTGCGAAGACAGAGAGGATGATAGGGGCGAGTGCAAACATCGCGGGCCTCCTTGAAGGTAAAGCAGCCGTAGGGACTGCGGTTAGGCGTGGAACATAATTATAATATCATTTTCATTCGACATACAACGTACCAAACGAAAAATATAGCCTAAGCGTTATTTTTTCGGTCCCGGGCATTTATAGGGCGAGTGCACTCGAAAAAAGGAGTTTCCGTGAACGACGCCCAACTGGTAGAGGCGTGCTTGGAGGGGGACCACCGCGCCTACGCGATCTTGGTCGACCGTTACCGCTACCCCGTCTTCGGGCTGTGCCTGAGCTATGTCAAGGATTTCGACGCGGCCGAGGACGCGGCGCAAGAGGCGCTGATCGCTGCCTACCTGAAGCTGGAAAGCCTGCCCGAGCCGCAAAAATTTGGCCCTTGGCTGCGGACCATCGCCGCCAACCAGTGCCGCATGTGGCTCCGGCGTCAGCGCCGACAGGTCGCCATTGACGAAGAAAAGGCGGTCGTTGATCCCGCCCCGTCGCCGGCGGAACAAGTGCTTTTGCGCGAGCGCCGGCAGCGGGTTCTGGCCGCGGTCTTCCGACTGAGCCGGCCGCAACAGCAGGCCGTGGTCCTTTTTTATCTCGAGGGCCTTTCACTCAAGCGGATCGCCGCCTTTCTCGATGTCGCGGTCCCTACCGTCGAGCAACGGCTCTACCGGGCGCGTCTCAACCTAAAAGAGGAGATGGCAACTATGGTCGAGGAAAATCTGCAAGAACACCGCCTGCCCGAGGACTTCACACAGGAAGTAGTGCAAGAGGCCCTAGCCCGGGGCCGACACCTATTGCAGGAGCGCCAGTGGCCCGAAGCCCGCAAAGCCTTCAACCGCATCGTCGCCGCCGTGCCGGATCACCTCGAAGCCCACCGAGGTTTAGCCCTGGCCTTTGACGGCGAAACGCGCGAGGCCCTGAGACAGGACGTGCACTTCAGCGACGGCCGCCTGCTCGACAATACCTTCGCCGCCCTGCACAAAGTCTGCGAACTGGGTGACGACGACCCGGAGATCACCCGCGCGCTCAGCCGGCTCTACTCGCACTATGGCCGCCACGGAGAAGGCGGCCAATTCCTCGAAAGGGCTGCCGACCACCTCGACGACTGGCAGGGCAGCGTGCCGTTGTATAAAATGGCCATCTCCGTGTACTACCACGCCCACTATACCGGACGCGGCGACCATATGGAAGCCTGCGTGCGCTGTCACCGCCGCGCTCGCCAGCTAGTGCCCGCCGACTGGCCGCCGCGCCGCCGCTTCGCGCTTTGGCAGCCTTCCGGGATGAGCATGGCCTACGCGCATTTGGGATTGAGCCAGGAGGTCTTCGACGAGTTGGACGTACTCAAGACGCAGAGCGAGGACGAGTGGTCGGTAGAGGAGCACTTCCAATACTACGGCATCTGCTCCAATCAGTACCGGGAAATGGGTCGATGGGGCGAGGTGGAGGAGCATAGTCGGTCCTATGTCGATTGGGCCAAGGCCCTGCCTGCCGACGACCCGAGCCTCCAGATCCGACCCTTGGCGCTCACCGAAGAAGGCGACGAAAATGCTAGCACGCACAACGGAGACGATTTCCGCTGGTGGACGGTGTGCTACGCACTCGCAGACCGCATCCTGCGGGCGAGACACGAGACGGGAGGAGCAACCGCGGACATCCTCGCCGAACTCGACTGGGCACTTGACCAGCACCAGAGCGCTGGATCCTATTCCATCGCCGGACAATCTGCCTGCGAAACCGGCCACTACTCGGAGGCGCTGCGCTATTTGCGCCAAGAGGAGGAACTGGGCGGTCGGCTCGCCAATCGCGGCGACATCTATCTGGCCGCCGCACTGGTCGCGCTAGGACAGGTGGAGGAGGGGAAGGAGCGGCTGCGCAATATCTACGGCCGACTCGTGGCCAACGGCCAGTGCCGGAGTTGGTTCGGCAAGCTGTCAGCCTTTGACGCGATCCGCGGGGACGCGGACATGGTCGAATTGGTCGATGAATGGGAACGGGCCGAGCGCGTAGGCGCGCCTACAACGCAAGGTGGTTGAAATCGCCAGGGGTAGCCGATCCTGCGAAGGTGCTACTCAATGGATCCCAGGGCGCTTGAGCGGAAATTCACGGGGGCCGCCCCTGCTGTTCAGACGATTCCCCACTGTACTCGTCCCAATTCGCGCGACCGCTCTCGGTCGTATGACGGATCTATGTCGAATTCGCGATCCAGCCACAGCACCTCCTGCTGATCTGGACTCAGCGCATCGAGCAGCTCAGGCGTCAGGTAGTCGCCCCACGTGAAGCGATGGTTGTCGATCGCGTGGGGATGGAACAGCCAGTGGCTCAGATACCGGCAGTCACTGGTGCGGTTGAGCCACGTTGAGTGAAACAGCTTGGCATGGCGGACGATTAGCTGGTGGGGTTCGACCTCTAGGGAAATCTCGTCGTCGAGTGCGACGTCTTCCCAGCCGTCATCGGCCTGCGAACCGGGGATTCCCCGTTCTTCCCTGAGGTGGGTGGCCGTTTCTTGGAGAGAGATGGGCGGCCCGGTGTGACTGCCTGGGACGATGCGCAGACACCCATTGGCGCGCGACGCCCCAGAGAAGTAGTGCATGAACTCCGCCCATCCCGGCCCTCCGTCGATGTGCCACCCGACCGACCGGTTCGGGGCTTGCTCATTGATGCCGCCGTTGCGCAGATAGATATCGCGGTCCTCGTTCAGTTGGCGGGCGAGTTCGATGATTTCGGGATGCAGGATGATCTGCATGAACGGCAGGGAGTGATCGAGGGCGCACCAGTACGAGTCTTCCAACTGAGGTCTCAGGCGAAAGTGATTTCTCTTGCTGCCGTCTGCCGGTCCTCCCGATGGATCTTGGGAAGCCTTTTCGACCGCCGCCATGCACGCCTCGGTGAGACTTTCGGGGAACGGACAGTCGACGATGACGTAGCCTTCAGTGCGGTACTGCGCCAATTGTGCTTCGCTAAATTTCATGCTGTTTTCCTCGCGCGGTGTGGCGTCGGTTCTTATTCCAACCTGCGGTTGGGCGGAGTCCGCAAGGAGTGGGTCTCGATATCCCAGTCGCCGTCGAAGATGGTCACGGCGTCACCGGCGGCTGCTCCCGCATCGGAGGCGAGATCGATGAGCTTGATGGCCGAATGCTCGGGCGGCGATAGGCCGGGGCGCGACTTTCGCTCTGCTTCGTCGGCGGAGTGGCCCGCTTTCTCGGCCATCTCACGGATAGCGCCCAGCTTCATGTTCGTCGCCATCTCTCCCGGAGATATGGCGTGGATGCGGATGTTCAGGGGTCGGAGCTGTTCGCGGGCCACTAGGACCAGCCCGCGGACGCCCCCTTTGCTCGATCCGTACGGAAGGGAGGCACTGCCGCCTAACACGCCGGCACCAGATATGACGAGCAAGACCACGCCCCCACCCGCCTGCTGCATGAGAGGAACAGCGTACTTCAACAGCAGGAAGCTGCCGGTGAGGTTGACGTCGATGACTCGCCGCCAGGACTCTTCGGAATACTCGTCTATGCGCGTCCCCGCATCGACGAGTATAGCCGCTGGATTGATCAGGATGTCGAGGTGGCCGAAGTGCTCGCCAACGGTGTCCATCAAGCGGCGAACGTCTGCGGACTGACTCAAATCGGTGTGTACGAAGTGAGCTGCGCCGCCTTCGTCGGAGATTAGTTGGGCAGTAGCTTCGCCGCCGATCTCATCGATGTCGGCGAGGACGAGCCGCGCCCCCTCGCGCGCCGCACCGATGGCAGTGGCGCGGCCGAGGCCGGTCGCGCCACCGGTGACGACCGCTACCTTGTTTGCAAGTTTCATGCTTGAGCCTGAGAGATCGGCCTACTGAGTGGGCCGCATAAAGTGGGCGAAAAAGTCGTTGCCCTTGTCATCGACGACGATAAAGGCCGGGAATTTCTCGACCTCGATTTGCCAAATGGCCTCCATGCCCAGTTCTGGATATTCCAAGACTTCGACCTTGCGGATGCAGTCTTGGGCCAGCCGCGCGGCCGGCCCGCCGATGGAGCCGAGGTAGAAGCCGCCGTATTTTTCGCAGGCTTGGGTAACTTGGCGCGAGCGGTTGCCCTTGGCCAACATGACCATGCTGCCGCCGGCCGCTTGGAACTCATCGACGTACCCGTCCATGCGCCCGGCCGTCGTCGGCCCGAACGATCCCGACACATATCCTTCGGGCGTCTTGGCCGGACCGGCGTAGTACACGCACTGATCCTTGAAATACTGGGGCAGCCCTTCGCCGGTGTCGAGCCGTTCCTTGAGCTTGGCGTGGGCAATATCGCGGGCCACGATCATGGGGCCGGTCAGCGAGAGCCGGGTGCTGACGGGATGTTGGCTGAGGGTGGCGCGGATTTCGTCCATTGGCCGGTTGAGGTCGATCTCGACGACCGCGCTGCCGAGTTCTTCATCGCTGATTTCGGGCAGGTATTTGACCGGCTCGGTCTCCAAGGCTTCGAGGAAGAGGCCCTCGGCGGTGATCTTGGCGAGGATTTGGCGATCAGCCGAGCAAGAAACAGCTAGCCCAACCGGGCAAGAGGCTCCGTGCCGCGGCATCCGCACCACCCGCACGTCGTGGCAGAAGTACTTGCCGCCAAACTGCGCCCCAATACCAATCTCCTGACTCAGCTTGAGTACCTCGGCCTCCATCTCCAAGTCGCGGAAGGCTTGGCCGTACTCATTGCCTTGGGTCGGCAGGCTGTCGAGATAGCGGGTGCTGGCGAGCTTGGCCAGCTTGAGGGTGTGCTCGGCTGAGGTGCCGCCGATGACCAAGGCGAGGTGATAGGGCGGGCAGGCGGCCGTGCCGATCATGCGCAGCTTGTCGTCGATGAAGGAGTGCAGCCGCTCTGGGGTCAGCAAAGCCCGGGTTTCTTGGAAGAGGTAGCTCTTGTTGGCTGAACCGCCGCCTTTGGCCATGAACATAAACTTGTAGGCCGCGCCCTGCTCGGCGAAAATCTCGATTTGGGCCGGGAGGTTGGTGCGGGTGTTTTGCTCCTCGAACATGCTCAGGGGGGCCAGTTGGCTGTAGCGGAGGTTGGTCTCCTGATAGGCTTTGGCAATGCCGGCCGAGAGCGCGGCTTCGTCGTCGCCTTCGGTCCACACCTGATGTCCTTTTTTGCCCATGACGATGGCGGTGCCCGTATCTTGGCACATCGGCAGGACCCAACCGGCGGCGATGTTGGCATTTTTGAGCATGTCGAGCGCGACGAAGCGGTCGTTGTCCGAGGCTTCCGGGTCGTCGAGAATGCGGCGCAGTTGGGCTAAGTGGCCGGGGCGCAACAGGTGAGCCGAGTCGCGGATGGCTTGGTCGGCGAGCAGGGTCAGGCCCTCGGATGCGACCTTGAGGATCGGGCGGCCTTCAAATTCGCCAGTGGAGACGTAATCCGTGGTCAGCAGGCGATAGGGGGTTGGATCTTCGCCGAGAGGCAGGAGTTCGTGGTGGGTGTAACCGTTCATTGAGAGCCTTAGTTAAGGGTCCATAGTGAGGTGCTTGACCTGTCTCCAACTTTGAGGTTCAACCTCCGTTGGGACGTAGTTAACATAGAATATATTACAAAAGCGCACTTGGGGAAGCGGTCGTTATCCGAGGCTTCTAGGTCGTCGAGGATGCGGCGCGGTTGGATTAGATGGCCGGACGCAAAAAAGGGCAATCGGATACGCATGTTAAAAAGAAAAATTGACATGCGAGTAGGGATTTTACATTTAGTTAGACAATTATTGGCCAGTTGTTTAGGACTTTCACCGCCCGCCGCGAGCAGGCTTTATCACCGATGAAAAGACCCTTGCTGCTCACATCGGGTTTTTGCACAGCCGCGCTATTGCTCGCGGGGTGCGGCAAAGACGATCCAGTACTCGCTCGGGTCGGCGATGTGGATATCCGGGCCAGTGCATATCGGAGTTTTGTCGAGCGCCTACCCGCTAGCCTGCAGAGCGAGCAGGAGGGGCGGGCGGGCGATTTGGAGCACCTGCAATCAATGGTCGATCGGGAACTGCTCTTCCACGAAGCCCAGGCCAAGGGGATAGATTCGAGCGCGGCTGTAAAAGGGCCGGTTGAACGGTTAGCCAGGAACCGCTTGGTCAATACCTATCAGTTGCGGATAGTAGCACCGAGGATAAAAGTGGAGGCGGCACAGGTGGAACGCGCTTTTCTCGACCGAGGTTTTGACCGGGAGCGGCTGCTCAGTCGCATTGTGGTGGAGAGTCCAGAGGAGCGCGACCAAGTGCTGATTGAGCTGCGGGAAGGCAGGGCCTTTGCCGAATTGGCGCAGCGCTTCGCCGACAACGATCCAGTGGCCGAGGAAGATGGGGTAGTAGGGTGGATCGGGCTACCCCACTTGGACTGGTACAAAGTGCCGAGAGCGGCTTTTTTCTCTCTGCCAAAGGGACAGGTGGCTCGACCAGTGCGTCTGCCGGGAGCGTGGCAGATCTATCGTTTTGCGGAAGACCGAAAATCCGAGCTGACCGACTACTCGGAAGGTGTACACCGTCTGCTGGAAAGCGAGGCTTGGCAAGCGGAACTAGAGCGAGAGTTTGAGCTTTTGAGCCAGAGTTATGGGTTGCGCCTGAACGTCGAAGGTCTGGAACGGCTGCGGCAGGGACCGATTAGGAACCTCGTTCTGGCGTCGGACGAAGCGACCCAGACTTTATACAGCTTTTCGGAGGAGAAGATTGCGGTCGGGGAGGGTTTGACCGAGCTCAGAGAAGCGGGGATGGGTGGAGAATTGCCCAGCGGCCAGCAAGGGGTTGATCTTTTAGAGGACTTGGTAGTGCGGCCTAGGCTTTTCGCCGCAGCCGCCCGGGCTAAGGGCTGGGAGCGCGAGCCGGAGTTTGCGGAGTGGCTGACGCGCAAGAGGGAATGGTTGGTTCTGCGGGCCTTGGTGCAGGCGCAGACGGCTTTGCAGGAGCCGATCTCAGAAGCCGAGAGTAAGGCTTATTATCAAGCCAACGCAAATAAATTTCGCAGCCCAGAGGAGGTGGAAATTCGCGAGGTCCTAATGGCGACGGAAGCGCAAGCTCAGTCCCTGCGGGAGGAGATCGAACAGGGGGCCGAGATGTCTGCACTGCTGAACAGACCGGGCGTCGGCTCCCACGCAGGACCGGGTAGAACGGGAAAAATGACTTTGCGCCGCCTCTTCCGATCCCGCTATCCACAACTGGTTGACGCTGCATTTGCTGCTGAGGAAGGCGAACTAGTGGGGCCGGTGGAGACGCACGATGGCTTTGCGGTTTTTAGGGTTTTGGGACGAAAAGGAGGGCAGACCCTGCCCTTTGAACGGGTGCGGAAAAGGGCGGAAGCCCTGCTGAGACAGCGTCGCGAGCAAGAGGGTATTGTCGAACTGATCGGAGCCCTGCGGGCCAAAGGCAAAACTCAGGTAGTTTTTTTTACCGACCGCCTGCAATGAGCGGCAACGGAAGGAAAATCCGTTATGAAAGCGAGCCGCAAATTCAGTAAGGGGATTACGTACGCAGCAGTCTGGCTGGCCGGAATGTGCGCTCCTAGTCCGATCAATGCCCAGCAAGGATACGATATTGTCGGCGATCAAGTCGTCGTCGAAGGTGAGCAGCACTGGGTCAACTGGAAGCGGCCCGGCCATTTGACCGCTATAGATGCTTCCGGGGCCGTGCGGCCCCGCGAGCTGCGCCAAGTCTACAATCTGTTGGACGATAGGAGCTTTGAGCGCCCGGTAGAGATCGACAAAAAGGCTCCGCGGATTGCAACCGTCGACAGTACCCTGCGCTTAGATGTACTGGGTAACCCCCTGCAGGACGTCAGCAAAAATTTCATCTACGACTACATAGTGCGGCCGGGCGTTAGCCGGGTGGGCTCCAACCCGCACTTGGCTCCCAACATTCTCGACGACGATACGACCACATTCTGGGAACCGAATCCAGACGATCCAATCGGCGACTGGTGGATCGAGGTGCACCTCGGGAGAGTGGTGCCGCTGGAGCGGCTCAGGCTGCAATTCGTCGACGAGCAATTGGGCGACCCCTTCCTCAAGTTCCTGCTGTTCTTCGAGAAAAAACAGTTGCCCTTGGTGCGGGACGACAGCAAGCTCAGATTTTCGATTTTCGCGCCTTTTGACGGGGTCAACAAAGACCAGCGGATCTTCGCATTCGACAGCGAGCGCACCAGTGGCTTGTTGCCCGCCGATGTGTCCGGCCTTATGGCGAAGCGGCTGTCCATGGGCAATGCCGATCCCAACTGGACGGGCCGACTGGTAGAGGTCATCCGCATCACCATAACGGACACCCGAGGGGCCCGAAGCGAGCAAATAACCCAAGAGGCGTGGGAAGCGCTGCCCGAGGGGGAGCGCGGCGATGTGGTGTACTTTGTGCGCGATGTGGCCGGACGGGAGGAACCCGTGGACGAGGCCACCTACGAGGTCCTGAGACCGGATCGACAAGGGCGGAGGGTCTATTACCGGCGGGAACTGCCGCGCTTGGCCGAAGTGGACGCTTGGGGCTGGGGAGATAATATCGCGTTGGGCATGCTCGAAACGGGTGGTGGGATCGAGCACACCATCGCCGCTTCGGGCGGCACGGGCAAGGCCTTTGACGGGCAAGTGTCATCCTTCTATCGCCACACCTATTTCCTCGAGGAGGTTCCCGACGACAACATCCTGATCGCCGATGTAGGGGGCACTGTGTGGATGGACCAAATGCGGATCCTCTCCGAAGGCTACGTCCATGCCCCGACAGTACGGGGCTATACCATGCGGGGCTCGTCGGGAGTTCGAGACGCCCAAGGCCGGCTCAAATGGCAACTCATTAGTCCGAAACAGCGCGACAAAAACGTCGATGAGGGGTATTACTCGTTGCTCAACGACGTGCAGAGTCCACCTATAAAGCTGCGATTTTTTGAATTTATCACCCTCAAGAACCAGCCGCCCGGCAACACGGGTACGCAGGGTTTCTATAATCCCGGTATTGGGGAGTTCATGATCTTCTCCAAAGGGTCTCCGGCCGAGGTAGTGCTCGAATCCGATGCGATCGAGTTGCCCGGATTGGTGGTGCTGGGGTCCGTGCGCTGGGAGGCCGAGTTGCCGTTCGGCACTGATGTGGAGATCCGCACGCGCACAGGAGACCAACTGCTGCAGCACATCCGCTACTTTGACAGTGGCGGCGGCGAGGTCACAGCGGACAAGCACAAGAAGCTGCCGGGCTTTCGCAAAGGACCCGTTGACACCTCGTTCGTAATCGGGCCGGATTGGACCCCTTGGAGCCAGCGCTACTTGCATTCGGGCGCCCGGGTGACGTCTCCGAGTCTGCGCAAATTCATGCAGCTCCAGGCGAAACTGGTCAGCAATGACCGCAACGTCGCTCCCCTGCTCCGCAGGATTGAAGTCGATATGCACCGTCCAGTTCTACAAAATCTGCTGGCCGAAGTCTGGCCAGAGGAGACGAGCGTGGGTCAGGTAGATACCTTTGAGGTCTATCTCCAGCCGACCTTGCTAGAAGAACCCCGCTCGGAGCGGAGTCCTGGCTACGACGAGGTACTGCTGAGTTCGGAGCCGAGCCTCGACATGCGCCTGCTGGATGTGGCTCTGGGAACGGAAGGGGAATTCGCCCGCGGACAGCCGCTGCAGTTGTTCTCGATAGATCGAGCAGAGGACGCGGTCAGTGCCGATGGTGCAGTACTGCAGATCCTGCGCAGCCAGGGGGATTCACTACAGGTGCGTTTTCCCCAAGTGAAGCGCGGCGAGTCCGCAGACGTCCTGCCGCACCGCTACTATCGGCTGCTAGTCGAGGGGGACGAGGTGCCAACGCGGTCGGACGGCCGATTGCTCGACTTGCTTTCCTACGAGCGGCTCGACGAAGAATTGCAGGGAGCGATCCGCTATTTCCGCAAAACTGATCGTGACGGCGCACAGTTGGAGGAGGTGGACGCAGCGACCTATGAAGCCTTAGAAGAGGGCGAGCGGGGTCCGGTGCGCTATTTTCGCAGGGTAACTGGAGTGGGCAACCAGTCGCTCTTCGATTCGCTGGGCGATACGCTGAGTGCGGCCCAGTACAACCGACTCGGGAGGGCAAAGGGATGGGTTTTGGGTCATGGCCGCCTAGTGCGCCTGCGCTTTGCCGCGGCGGTCTTTTTGCACGGAACCAAACTAAAGACCGCGATGCGCAACAGCGCCATTGAGGGCCCTTGGCAGGAAAGCGATCCCGGCGATGTCACCCGGACCCGGCCCGGCCAGGGCTTGGTGATCGGGGCCTTGGGAGCCGGCGACGTAGTGGACGATTTGCAGATTAGCCCCAACCCATTCACCCCCAACGGCGACGGCATCAACGACGTGGCAGAAGTCGGCTTTTCGCTTTTCAAAGTATATGAAGCTCGGTCGCTCAAGCTGCGCATCTTTCGCCTAGACGGGACGCGGGTGCGCACGGTAGCCATGAGGGCCTTGGGGGGGAGGCAGAACTTTGCTTGGGATGGAAGAGACGACAACGGTGCGCTGGTGCCTCCGGGACTCTACTTAGCTCAGATAGAGGTCGATGCAGATCAGGCTGGGGCGGCGGGACAAAAGCGGTCGCGTCTGATTGCAGTGGTGTATTAGAAGAGAGGTCCGACGGCTGTACCCTTTGAGAAATGGGGATGCTGTGAGAGCCAAATTTTCGACACTGTGCTTGTTGCTTGGCGTCTTGGCTGGGATGGCCGAGGCGCAGATGGACTATGGCATGCGTCTCGGGCTCAGGCAGGGTGCCGAGACCAGTTTTCGGCCCCAGGGACCGGGAGTGATGCTGGACGCCTTAGACCCAGCGGTGCGGCGCTGGTACGTGCCGCAGGAGCTCTACAACGAGTATGGCTGGCGCCAGTGGGAGTACACCAACTACGCCCGCGACCATTTTGATCGTTACGTCAATACGGCCCTGGAGGGGGATTACTTCTACGATATCTACGGGAATTTTGTCACGCGCGGTTGGCTGATCTTCAACAACACGCAGACCCGGCCGCAACAATTTGGCAATACCCTGTTCAAGTCGGAGCGCTTCCGGCAGTGGTTCTCAGAGGTGGTGGTGGCTGGTGACCAGAAAGGGGAGTACGCCTACGCGCTGACCTTAAGCAGCCAGTTGCGCACCACCCTGACGCCGATGACCTTCTCCAAACCGCGGATGGACGGGGTGCAATTTGATCTAGCCACGGATCGCTACGAGACGACACTGATCTACTCGCGCATCAGCAGCCCGGGTGGGGGCGAGACCGGTGGCCAGGAAGTGCTGCGCACCAACAATACGACTCTGGTCGCCGGACGCTTTGTCGGCCAAATCGGCGAGTACGCCCGGCTGGGCTTCAATTTGGCCAATTCGCACCAGTCGAATACGCTGACGGATCGGCTGGCTGGGAATCCGTTCTCCGGTCTGCTGACCGTGGGGCAAAACCGGACGATTGATCTAGTGCAAATTGTGCTGCGCGACGACTCGCCGGAAGACGAAGTCGGTGGGGCTGCTTTCTTCCCGGCCGGTTCCGACGTGGTCATCACCTACAGCGACGGTCGCAAGGAGCGGGGCAAGGACATTGGCTTTGAGCCCGTGGTGGAAGGCGGCTTCGTAGAGAAGGGCTTTATCGCGGCCAAGGGCGTTGAAGAGATCCGCCTGCTCTACGATTTTGACAGCCTCGACTTCATCGAGCGGGCCAGCGCTGCCAAGGATTCCATTGTCAACGTGGAATTCGAACTAGTAGTCGGCAACGACTACCAGATCTGGATGACTTCGAACAACCAGACCAACCGGCAGGGAGAGTTGGTGTTGCTTTTGGTCGACCAAGCTAGGGGCAATATCAAGGACGCGACCAACCTGCGCACGATTCGCTTTGCCTATGGTCTGCCCACGGCTACGCACATTTTTGGGGGAACTCTAGAGTTACTCGATGTGGCGGGGTTTGATTTGTACGCCGAGTACGATCTGAACTGGAACTACCGCAAGTACCCCAACACCTTTGCAGAGACGCACCGGACTTCGTCGGGGGTCGAGGGACGGCGCTATGCACCAGCGTGGATGGTGAACGTGGCCAAGCGCGCCCATCCGTTTTTCATGTTTGGCGAGGTCTACAGCATGGACCCCCTCTACAATACCAGCACCTTTGTCACCTTGGGAACGGGCGAGATCAACTACGAGAGCGAGCGCGAGGGCATCGTCGAACTAGTCGAGGACAACGACGACCAAGATCGCTTCCCCGACACGGTTCGGTCCGACTGGCAGGCGGGTGACCCTCAGGTCTTTCCAGGCTGGGACCAAAACAACGACTTTGTGCCCGACTTCAATCAGAACGACAACTTAGTCAAGACTAATATCATCCCCGATTACGAAGAGCCCTTTCTGCGCTTTGGCGTCGATCGGCCGGAGTTTTTGTTCGGGGTGGACATGAACAACAATTTCTGGGTTGATCAGTACGAAAACGACGAAGAGCCCGACTATCCCTACCGCAGAGACCACCGGGGCTACAATGTGTACGGCGGCGTCAACGCGACCCCTAAGTTGCGGCTGACGGCCGGCGTGTTGCGCGAAGACCTGATTTCCTCGGACCAGAAAAACCACAGTGTGTACGCGGCTTTGACCTTTGACGAAGATTCGCCGCGCTTTGGTCGTTTGCGCGTCTTTGAGATGAGCAAGAAGGTGGAGGACGATATCCCCAACCCATTGCTACAGTGGTCGCCGGACAACACCGTCTTGGGCGGGGTGCTAACCCGGGTGGACGATCCGCTGCTGGCGCGCGATACCTGGGTCAACCAGCTCTTTGTCGGCCACAATTTGCAGAGCGCGGCGCTGCACCTGATGAGTAAGCTGAACTATGTGCACTTCCGCCAACTGATGGGCCAGGCAAAACGGCAGGAGTTGGGGTTGGACGAGACGGATTTCTTCCTCGGGCTGATCAACAAGGCCAGCTACCGCTATCAACTGGGCCAGTTAGTCCTGGAACCGCGCTGGAAGAGCGAGTTCCGCAAGCAGAGCCGCAGCCTCTTCGACGCGGTCGAGCGCACAAGCCTAATGCAGCTCTTCTCGACTCTAATGGAGGTGCAGCTCCTACAGGTGACGCGGCTGCAGGTGGGCGTCGAATACGTGGTTTTCAACGACTTCGATATCGACGCCGAAGATTTCAACTCTCTGACCGTAGGCCTGCAGTTTGCCAATACATCGGCCTACCACGGCTACCAAGTGATGGCCTTGGTGGGTATTGCGCTGGAACGGCGGGATTTTAAGGAAGCCGAGCCTAGTACTACGAGCCGGTCTTTCGTGACTATTTACGCGGGGCTGGAATAGGCGGTTGTCAGGGTGGTGCCGATTCTGCTGGGGATAGGGCTCTTTTGGAGTTGTAGTGAAACCGGGCCAGAGGCCCGCGCCCAACAGCACTACCAACGGGGGGTCGAATACGAAGCGCAGGACATGCCGGCCAGCGCAGCGCGGGAGTACGAGGAGGCCGCGGCTGCGGGGATGATGGAGGCCTATTACGCGCTGGGCACAGTGTACGGGAAGGAGGAGCAACACGAGCGGGCCATTGGCGCGTACCGAGCGTTGCTGCGGCAGTGGCCGGAGGAGGAGCAGGCGCGCAAGGGATTGGCGGATCAGTATCTAGCGGTGGGACGGGCCGCGGAAGCGGGTGCTCTATACGAAGCGCTCTTGGCCGTGGGGGAGCCGTGGGAGGGATTGTGGGGACGGCTGGGGGATGCCCGGCTCGTAGCCGGCGATGCGGAAGGGGCTGAGGAAGCGTATCGAAAGATGCTCGCAGCGGCACCGGATAGCACTCGGGTGCGCTATAGCTTGGCGCGGCTTTGGGCGGAACAGGGACAGCGCCGGGAGGCGATTGTCGAGTACCGGCAGCTTGTGGAAAACCCCGCTTGGGCGGACGAGGCCGGGCAGCGCTTGGCCGATCTGCTCTTGGAAGCGGGGGAAGTGGAGGAAGCCGAGCAGTTGCTGCGGGATTTGTTGGAGCGCCAGCCCGAAGCGCGGTCGGCGCTGTGGAGCTTGGGAGGGCTGCTCTTTCGCGCGGAGCGCTACAGCGAATCCTTGGTCTGCTTCGAGCGCTTGCGGGCGCTAGACCAGGAGGACTATCGCGTCTATTTCTTGCTCGCCAAGCTCTACGGCCGCACGGGCAGGGAAGCAGAAGGATTAGAGGCGCTCGCAGCGTACGAACGCGGACGGCGGACGGCGCAGGTGCACGAGCGCATGGAGGAAGAGATCGAGGGCCTTTTGCGGAACATCCTGAAATAGAGAAAAATGAGACACCTCTTCCACATCACATGGCTGGTATGCGGCTCGCTGATCCTGATGGCTAGCGCGGGACAAGCGCGCCAAGTACTGAGGATCGGCGGGGAGGGACAGATTTCGTGGGCGGGGCAGGTTTTGGACGCGGAAGGCATTGAGACGATTGAGCCCGAGCATCGCTCTACCCTCAACCCGAACCTCACCGAGATCGGCACCTCTCCGGCCGACCTGGTCGAATTCGCCAGTGCCAATTTCCCCGGCGGCATTCTGCCACGGCAGGTGGCCGAAGGCGAGAATCTGGCTACTGGTATTTACGCGCGCGGCGGTGGCATGAGTGCGCCGACGGTCGTCAATCTCGGCCGGGCACAGCTAGAGGAGGTCTTGGCGCAAGTGGCCGGGGAAAAGTCCACGGGCAAGGCCTTCACGCGCCAGCAGAACGACGCTTTGGGTACGCTGCTGGTCATGGATTTGGGGGCTCGCTTTGGGGTCAACCAGATCCGCTTTTTTCCGCGCAACACGGTTTTTCCCGCGCCGATGACGCCGTTCCAGAGCAATTTTCTCAAGAATTTCGAGGTCCACGTCAACGATGGGCTGGTACTGACCGAGGGCGGCAATCCAATCTGGGAGATATTTGAAATCCGCAACAACAACACCCAGGCCGTCACTACAGTCGATGTCGAGCCGCCGCGCTACATCCGTTTTGTGCGCTTGAAGGCCACTTCGTCGATTCCATTTGAAATAGAAAAGCTGCAAATCTTCGGCGAGGGCTTCCTGCCCACTGTGCGCTATATCTCGCCGATCATTGACATGGGCACGCCGGCCAATTGGGGCCAGTTGCGCTGGGCACAGGAACTGGTGGGCCAAGCGGACAAGGCGCAAATGCAGATTCGCACCCGCAGTGGCGGCGACCCCTCGCCGCTGTCCTACACCCGCAAGCAGGTCGGTCTGAGAAACGCCGAGCCAATTCCATTCTCGGTAGAAGACCCGTCCCAGCCTTTGTTGCGGGACGAGTTCCTCGATCTGCCGTTGAGGGGTGGGCAGACCGATGCTTGGGAGCGCGGCCCGGTGCGAGACGATTTGGCGAATTGGAGCCCTTGGTCGCCGCCCTACGGCATAGAGGCGGGCACCAGCGAAGCGGGTACGCCGATCCTGTCGCCCTCGCCACGGCGCTACTTCCAGTTTCGGGTCGACTTTCTCAGCGACGATCTGGGATCGGCCTTTGTACTCAAAGATCTCTCGTTCGATTACACCTCGCCGCCGCTGGCCGACCGCTTGGTCGGCGAGGTCTTCCCGCGCCAAGTGCCGGCGGCCACGGATATTTCCTTTGTCTTCGCCCTGAAAGTCGAAATGGAGAACGCCGGACTACAGGGCTTCGACAGCGTCGAAATTGCCACTGTCCAACGAGTGGACCGCATCGAGCGCATCGAGATCATCGACGGAGATGGCGAAAAGCGGCTCGACCACGCCTTTGCCGTGCAGGACGATGTGAGCGAAGAAGGCGAGGTGGCCATCACTCATTTGACGGATGCGGGTTTTGCGGTGCGCTTTCCGCGCATAGCAGAGGACAATACTGTGCTGAAAATTCACTTTGTCACTCGGGTGTTGTCGTATAGCACATCCTTTGCGGGCCGGGCCATGCTGCTAGCAGAGGACGAGTTCCAAGGGGTTATTGCCGGCGACGCCGCTCAGTTGGCCGACGCCGACCAGGCCACTCGATCCGGGGTCACGGTCCTGAGCCCGGCGGTGAATCAGGGCAGTCTGATCGGCAGTTTTTCGCTCGACCGCAACGTGCTAACGCCCAACGGCGACGGAACCAACGACGAGTTGGCCCTGTCCTGCGAAGTGCTGGCCGTAGTGGGCACGGCCCGAGTCCGGGTGGATATTTTCGATCTGGCAGGCCGCCGCGTGCGCCATCTTTTCGAATTCGACGGGGAGAGCGGCGTGTACGACGCCGTGCGTTTCCCCATGTTGGTATGGGATGGAAAAGATGGGGTCGGCGAACTAGTTCAGCCTGGGATCTACTTGGTGCGTCTCGAAGTGGGCGGCGACGCGCGCCAGAGTGCGAGTGCTCGTCCAGTGGGCGTGATTTATTAAAAGGAGGCCGCAATGCTGCGCCTAGGACTGATGATCTGCGGAGTGGGGACTTTTATTAGCACCGAGGCTTGGGGCCGGGCGGAGTTCCACCTCGGTGGTGCTGAGGGCAATGTCTGGCAGGAGCTAGTCGAAGGCGGAGAAGGGGAGTACGCGGCAGTTGACGCCGAAGGGAATATCGTCGGGGTCTTCCCCGTCTCCTCGGTGCCGCTGGAGCCAGTGGCCGATCCTTTGATGAAGGACTCCGGCAAAGTCGTCATGATCGATTTCGCCGACAATACCCTGCGGCCGGTTTTGATTGATCCTGCGGAAAACCTGTCGCTGTCCATTGCCGAAAGGGGAGGCGACATCAACACCAGCATCCACGTCGCGTATACCAAAGAGGAGAGAAAGACCGTCGAACCAATCGTCGACGGCAATATCGAAACAGCGACGCTGCGACCCGTGGATATCTCGCCGCGCCTCGCCGGAGTCAACATAGGCAATGTCAAGAACATAGTGGTCAACCTAGGGGCTGAGTTACCCATCAACCGCATTCGCTTCTATCCGCGGCCGGGGTTTGAGGACAATTACTTGGCTTGGTACGAAATTAGCGTGGCCGACGCTACGGTGCCCTTTGTAGACCTGCCTGGTCAGCGCCGCCCAGGCAAGCGCTGGTACCAAGACATAAGCCGCGCTCTCGGAGCGAAAAACGATCCGGCCTTTGACATCTTAGAGCGGAACTTGGAAAACCTCGACGTGGTAGTGGACTACCGCTTCCCAACGCGCGATCTAAAGTGGATTGGCATTCGGCCCTTGGACCCCGAGCGCACTTGGGAGATCGCCGAATTCGAGATCTACGGCGAGGGTTTTGTCACCCACACCGAGTACCGCACGCCCATCCTCGACTTTGGTCGTCCGGTGTCTTGGAGCAAAATCCGCTGGCGCGGTGCCATGCCCGAGGGTACACAAATTCAGTTGCGCACCCGCACCGGCAATACGCCGCAGCCCAATCGGTTCTTCAGCATTGAGCGGACGGGCAATTTCGTCGAGATCGATCGCAAAGCCTACGACCTGACGTTCAGCGCCGGGTCTTTCAACGACGTGACTAGAAGCATCGACGCAGAGAACTGGAGCTCCTGGTCGCCGCCATACGACTTTGCAAGCGGTCTCCGCGACGAGGCCGTGTCGGCCGCAGCCTGGACGGATGGCACACCACTGATGTCGCCTGGGCCGAGCCGCTATTTGCAACTCGAGATCGTCTTAACTGCCGACCGCGACCAAGCGCCCCGCATCGACGAGTTGTCGCTGCTTTTTGGCGAGGAATCGGCGGCCCGGGACGTGATCGCCGAGGTCTGGCCGATCGAGACGGAGAGTTTTGCTCCCCACACCTTTACGTATGTGGTGCGACCCCTCCTCGAAGAGAACAATACCGGGTTCGACCGCTTGGAAATTGCGACCCAGACTCGGGCTGAAGCCGTGCGGGCCGTTCTGGTGGATGGGGTGGACACAACAGCGGATTTCCCGCCCGAGATCCAAGACGATCGCATCGTGGTGGGCTTTGAATTGCTGCGGGGGGTAGAGGATAGTGAGAAGCGGGTCGAGGTGGTCTTTGACGCCAAGGTGCTGCGTTTTGGCACCGAGTTCAGCGGCTGGGTCTACAACAGCGCCGAGCCGACCTTGAAGCAGCAGGTAAAGGCGGGAAACGCGACCTTTCGTTTTGGCGGGGACGTGCTTTCGGTCAACACGCCCATGGGCGGGGATCTGATCAGCGATTTGCGGGTGATGCCGCCGACCTTTACGCCCAATGACGACGGGGTCAACGACCGCGTGCGCATTGCCCACGATGTGCGCAACTTAGGTACCTTGCGACAGCTAGAGGTGCAGATCTTCGACCTAGCCGGACGCCTAGTGGCAGATGTGGCCGGAACTGGAACCCAAAGTGGCGTTTTTGAGCACCAGTGGGACGGGCGAGACGCAGGGGGGAAAGTGGTTGCGCCCGGAATATACGTGTACAAAATATCGCTCGATACAGACCGGGGCAGCCAAGCGGCCAGTGGTCTGGTTGCCGTGGCCTATTGACGAGGCCGGCCATTTACTGGAGAAAGTTCGCATTGAGACAGCAGCGCAACATACTCAGGGGGATCTTACTCCTGGCCATAGTCGCAGAGGCGACTTGGGGTCAGCAGCCCGACTACGGCTCGCGCTTGGGGGTCGGGCAGGGCACTGCGACTAATTTCCGGCCCCAAGGGGCCCAGGGGATGTTGGACGCGATCGACCCGGCGGTGCGGCGCTGGTACGTACCGCAGGAACTCTTCGCCGAATACCGCTGGCGCCAGTGGGAATACACCAACTACGCCCGCTCTCCCTACCAGCGCTATATAAATGCCGATATAGAGGGGAGCTATTTCTACGATCTCTACGGCAATTTCATCAATCAGGGGTGGCTAGTCTACAATACGTCCCAGGAAAGGCCGCAAGAATTTGGCAACGTCGTATTTCAATCCAGCCGTCTTGACCGATGGTTTTCCGGGGTGGTGGTAGCCGCAGATCAGAAGGGTTCGTATTTCTATGCGCTGACAGTGAGCCGCGACCTGCGCACGACCTTGACGCCCATGACCTTTTCCAAGGCGCGGCTGGACGGGGTGCAGGCTGACTTGGCCTCGGACAAATACGAGGGCACGCTGATTTATTCGCGCATCAGCGGTCCGCGGGGGGTCCGGGGACGCGAGGTGCGGCGAACGAGCGCTACTACCTTGTTCGGGGGGCGCTTTACAGCCCAAGTGGGCGACTTCACTGAGATGGGGATTCACATGGTGAATGCCCACCAAGCGAATGCGCTAACGGACCGGGATTTTTTTAAAAATATGATCACCGGTGCGCTGACCGAGAGGCAAAATTTTCAGGGGACCAGCCAAGCAGTGACCGCGGCTGGCCTGTTCGGAGGGGCCCAAGGAGGAACCGTGGGCTCGAATGCGATAACTGGAATCCAGATTGTGTTGCGCGACGATTCGCCCGAGGACGGCGTCGGTGGGGCGGCCTTTTTCCCGACCGGCTCCGATGTGCTCATCACCTACAGGGACGGCAGCGTCGATCGCGGCAGAGATATAGGCTTAGAGCCACTGGTTGAAGGGGGGCTGACAGAGCGGGGCTTTATCTCGGCCAACGGCAGCGAAGAGATCCGGCTGTTCTACGATTTTGGCAAGTCCGATTTTACCAACCGGGCCAGTGGCGAAGTAGGCGAAATCGTCGGGGTGGAGTTTCGCTTGGTCGTGGCCAACGACTACCAGATCTGGATGACATCGAACAACCAACTCGATGTATCGGGCAATCCAGTGCTGCTGCTAGTGGACCAAGCGCGAGGCAATATCCGCGACCTGACCAATTTGCGCACCGTCAGCTTTGAATATGGCCTGCCCACGGCTACCCATATCTTGGGGGGTACGCTTGCAGTGAACGAGGTACTCGGTTTCGACTTGTACGGCGAGTACGACTTGAGCTGGAGCTACCGCAAGTATCCCAATGTGCTGGAGAATAAGCACAGAGCTTCTTCGGGCATCAAAGGCCGTCCCAACGCACCAGCTTGGATGGTGAACGCGTCCAAGCTGGCCGAGCCGTTCTTTTTTTACGGCGAGGCCTACAGCATGGATCCCTTCTACAATACCCAGGCATTTGTCGCCGCAGGTGGCGGCCAGATCGACTACAGTGCCGACCGGGACCGCGTGGAACTGGTTGAGGACAACGACGATCAAGACCGAGTCCCCGACGCCTTTCGCAGCGACTGGGTGCAGCCGGATTTGCAGGTCTTCCCAGGGTGGGACCAGAACAACGACTTTGTACCGGATCTCAACCAGAACGACAATAGAGTCAAGATCAACAATACGCCCGACTACGAAGAGCCCTTCATGCGCTTTGGCGTCGATCGGCCGGAGTTTTTGTTCGGGGTGGACATGAACAACAATTTCTGGGTTGATCAGTACGAAAACGACGAGGAACCCGACTACCCCTACCGACGCGACCATCGGGGCTACAACGCGTACGGCGGTGTATATCTGACGCCGCAACTGCGGCTGATGGCCGGGGTATTGCGCGAGGGGCTGATCTCTTCAGACCAAAAGAACCACGGTACCTACGCGGTGCTCAACTACGACGGGCTGTCACCGCGCTACGGCCGCCTGCGGATCTTTGAGATGGCCAAGCGGGTAGAGGACGACATCCCCAACCCGCTGTTGCAGTGGGCCCCGGACAATACGATCCGGGGCGGAGCCCTGACCCCGTTGGACGATCCGCTCCTGGGACGCGACACCTGGGTGAACCAGTTCTTTGTCGGCCATAGTCTGAGAACGGCTTCGCTCCTTTTGCTGAGCAAATTGAACTACGTGTACTTCCACCAACGGCTGGACGAGGCGCAGCGGCAGCGATTGGGGCTGGACGAGACCGACTTTTTCTTTGGTCTCATCAACAAGGCTAGGTACGAGTACGAGTTGGGTCGGCTGATTGTTGAGCCGCGTTGGAAAAGCGAGTTCCGCAAGCAGAGCCGCACGTTGTTTGCGGCGGGCCAGCACACCAGCCTGATGGAATTGCTCGGTGCCTTGGCGCGGATGCAGCTTTTAGAGGTGACGCAAGTGCAGGCGGGGATGGAATACGTGTGGTTCGACGACTTTGACGACGACTTCAATGATTTCAACTCCCTGACGGTAGGGCTGCAATTCGCCAATACGTCGGCCTATCAAGGCTACAGCATCCGGTTATTGACGGGCATCGTCTTGGAGCGCAAGGATTTCAAAGAGCGTCAAGCGATAAATACAACGCAGGCGTTTATTACAATTTACGCGGGACTGGAGTGATTGGTCGTTAGAGATCAATAATCTACTGTAAACATTGAATTTATTGAGATTTTACAGCAAGAGAGCGACATTTTTATTTGCTTTTGGGTACTCAATGAATTAAGTATTTGGCACTATCATCCACTTTTGCCACCCTATGTAAAGGAGGGTATTATCATGCGGAAACTATTCTTGGTGTTAGGGATAGGGATTGCATCTATTGCCCAAGCCCACGATCCACCTGACTTGCTGCTGCTCGCAGTGCAGTTCCCCGATACCAATGTGCCGGTAATCGACGGATTCGACGACGACTGGTCTGCCATTCCCGTTGACCAGTATGGCATTTTCGCCGAGACGACCTATCCGGTGGGTGCTTCGACCCGAGAGGGGAGAGCGCTGGAATTTGCCTCGCAGGGTGAGATTGATCCCAGCGATATGAATTTCCGCCATTTGATCGGCTGGAGCGATAGCCAGAATATGTTCTACGTCACGACCTCGGTGTACGACAATTTGCACGTGACCAGCCGCCAGGATCCGGGCAGGTTCTACTGGGACGACAGCTACGAGATGGGGCTAAACGCCGACCACACCAATATCGACGACCAGAACACAGGGGATATCGCCAACGGGTTCTACTACAAGTACGCGCTGCCGCCCAAGGACGGTGCCTTTGAATTTTTTAGGCCCAACCGCAATTTGCCGTGGCTGGTCAACGGTACGCGCTACGTCGAAATCGCCTGGAGCTTTACGGGCGAGGAGTTCGGCGAAAGCACGTATATCTACGAAATCCGCATCCTGCCGATCGCGCAGATGCCCCTGAGCGAAGAAGCCACCGAGGATCAGGTAGTGGTTTGGGATTTCGAGGAAGGGCAGATCATCCACTGGGGCAATATGGTGATCGACGTCGATGTGCTCACCGGCGATGACGATTATCGCCATGGCCAGTGGAGTACCAGCCCTGGGGGGACGGCTGGCCGACCAGTGAGCGATGTGTTGCTCTCGCCCATAGACCCCGGCATCGAGTGGCCCGAAGCAACCGCAGTGGAAGCGGAGAGCTGGGGGCGGATTAAGGCTCAGTACCAGTAGTAATCCCACGAGTATTGGCCGAGTAGCAGAGAGCCCGTCTTTCTAGGCGGGCTCTCTTTTTTTCGCACAACGGGCACGACACTATGCGATTTTTGCGCTTGGGAGGACTGGTGGTCATCGTCCTCAGCGTCTTAATCGGCGCCAGCCAGTTTCGCCTGTACCCCACCGAAAACGTGCTGACCATCTGGGTCAGGGGTACGCCCGAACAGACGGCCATCTATCGCCAGATCATCGACGAATTCCGTACCCTGAACCCGGAGGCCAAGCTGCGGGTGGAGGTGATGCCAGCGCGGCGCTTTGTGCAAAAACTTTTGGCCGGCATTGACGCGGGGCACGCACCCGATGTGTTCAATTTGCACTGGAGAGATATGCCACAAGTGTCTAGCACCGGCCAGCTTTTGCCCCTAGATGAGTTGATCGATCGCCACGGGATTGACCGCGGTGACTACTACCCGGTAGGGCTGCGGGCCTATACCTACCGAGGCGTTCTCTACGGCCTGCCAGTCAAAGGATCGACCATCTCCTGCTATTACAATATGGACCTCTTCGACCGCTACGGGGTGGACTATCCGACCGACGACTGGACCTGGGAGGAACTGGTGGAGAAAGCCCGGAAGCTGACAGTCGATGAAGACGGCGATGGCATGACGGATATCTACGGGCTGACGCCCTATGATATCGCCAACTACGTGTGGAGTGCGGGCGGAGATTTTCTGCGGCAGGAGGACGGGCGTTGGGTGTCTAATCTGGACGACCCCAAGGTGCTCCTAGGTACGCAATTCTACGTGGATCTCTACTTTGAGAACAAAGTAAGTCCACCGCGGCCGGGAATGCGCAGCGACAACCCAATGAGCACCTTCACTTTTGAGGCGGGAAGGGTGGCCATGGCGATCACCGGTCCGTGGCGCATACCGGATTACCAACTTCTGGATCGCTTTCGCTGGAATTTGGCACTGGTTCCCGAAGGGCCGGGTGGGCGGCAGACGCGCTACGCTGGCTCGGGTTTTTCAATCTGGAAGGACACGCCGCAACCCGAAGCCGCTTGGAAACTAGTCGAGTTCCTAGTGGGGCCTGAGTCCATGGCCAAGATGGCGGTTTTGGGCAGCGATTTGCCGCCGCAGCGCTCAGTGGCCAGAACCGCCTTCCTGCGCGAGGACACGCCGTGGGACGAAGAGGTCTTTGTGCGGGCCATGGACTACGAGGTGCAGATCTTTCCGCAGGAGGTGTGGTGGGAAGATCTGTTCCGGCGCATGCAGGATGAGTTGGACGCGGCTTTGGCGGGCCGGGAGACAGTGGCGGAGTCGCTGCGGCAGGCCCACGAAGTGACCAACGCCTATCTAGATCGGATCTACAGGGAAGCTCCATGAAGCGCCAGGGATGGGCTGCCATCGGTTTCCTCACACCCAATTTAGTCGGCTTTCTGATCTTCACCTTGGGGCCGGTGGTGGCGGCTGCGGGGCTGAGCTTCTATCGCTACCAACTGGCCAGCGGCCAAGCGCCCGATTTCATTGGGCTGGCCAACTTTGCCGAGTTAGTGGGCTTTGATCGGGTGGACGGCGAGTGGAAGGCGCTCGACCCCTACTTCTGGCAGTATCTGGGCAATACCTTGTTCCTCATGCTCAACATCCCCTTCTCAATGGCTGGGGCCCTGATCTTGGCGGTGCTGCTCAACAAAAATCTGAAGGGACGCATCGCCTTTCGCACCTTGTTTTTCATCCCGCATCTGTGCCACGGCGTGGCCATCTTCATGGTGTGGAAGATGGTCTTCACTTTCGAGCCAAACGTCGGCATCGTCAACGGACTATTGTGGAGTCTATACAAATTTTTGGGCATTCCCGCCGAGCAGGCCATCGGGCTTTTGCCGGGCTGGCTGATCGACAAAAACTGGGCCAAGCCGGCTTTCATCATCATGTTCGTGTGGGCCAGCGTCGGGGGATTTAACATGATCCTCTACTTGGCGGGGCTGCAGAATATCCCGCCGGAACTCTACGAGGCTGCGGAGATGGACGGAGCTGGCTGGTGGGCGCGGTTGCGCCACATCACGGTACCGCAGTTGGCACCGACGACCTTTTTCATCTTTGTCACCAGCATCATCGGTGGATTGCAGGGCGGTTTTGAGGCGGCCTATATCATGACTGCGGGCGGGCCGGAGGGATCGACGACGACCATGAGTTACTACATCTACACCCAGGCGTACGAGCGCTTGGAAATCGGCTATGCCGCAACGGTGTCCATGGTGCTGTTCGGGCTGATTTTTGCGCTGACGATGATCAACTGGCGCTTTGGCGGCAAAAGACTGGAGGCGGCCTGAGATGGCGGACGAACGCGCAGACATTGACGTCGATAAAAGTCGAGGGCCGCGGCGGGACCAAGCCGGAACCTTCACGTATGTGGCGCTGCTCTTTCTGCTCAGCGGCATGGTATTGCCCTTGCTGTGGACCGTGCTGACTTCGTTCAAATACAACGTCGATGTGACCTTGGGGTGGGTTCCGCCGCGCTGGACTGTGGACAACTACGTGGGGGTAGTGGAGGCGTTCTCCTTTCTGCGCTACTACCTCAATTCGCTCTTTATCGCCTGTGCTGTGACGCTGGTGCAGGTGGCCACTAGCGTCATGGCGGCCTATGCCTTTGCGCGGCTCCAGTTCCGGGGGCGCGATCTAGTTTTTTTGGGCTACTTGGCGACGATGATGATTCCGTCCGACGTGCTGATGATCCCGCAGTTCGTATTGATGAAGAAAATACCAGAATGGCTGAACATGGTCTTTGGCACGGAGGCGTTCGGCGGATTCGTCTATTTTCGCCATCACTACGTGGGGCGTCCCGTGGGGCTGGACAGCTTTTTCGCGCTGATCGCCCCGGGCTGCTTCAGCGCCTATGGCACCTTCATGCTCAGACAATTTCTGTTGGGCATCTCGCACGAAATTGAAGAGGCCGCCTATATTGACGGCTGCTCGCCTTGGGGGGTATTTCGGCACGTGATTCTGCCGCTGGCGAAGCCGGCGCTGGCCGCGCTCGCCATTTTCACGTTCCTAGGGCGCTGGCGCGCCTTTTTATGGCCTTTGATTATGATCGACTCGGATTCGATGATGGTGCTGTCGGTGGGACTGGCTAAGCTTTCGGATCTGTACAGCAATAACTACGGGCTGATCTGCGCTGGCACGGTGCTGATGCTCATTCCCATGATCGCCGTCTTTGTGCTCTGCCAGCGCTGGTTCATCAGCGGCATCCAACTCGGATCGGTCAAGGGATAATTGCGAGGAGGGCAATATGCCGGATTTGAACCTGTACTGGGGCGAGTTGCACAACCACAACGAACTCGGCTATGCCCAGGGCAGTCTCGAGCGCAGCTACGAGATCGCCCGCTCCCACCTCGACTTCTACGCTTTCACCCCGCACGGGCTACACGCCGACGGCGGTGTGCCGGACGGCTATCCCGTGGTGGTCGCCAATTGGGAGCGGATCCGCCGGGCTGCCAGCGAAAACAACCAGCCGGGCGAGTTTACCTGTTTTCCAGCCTACGAGTGGCACTCTTCGGCTTGGGGGCACCTGCACGTGCTCAGCGCCGAGGATATGGAGTCGATGTACTGTGCGCGGAATCTCGCTGATTTGCAGGACCACTTCAGGAATAGACAGGCCATCTTGGTGCCCCATCACACGGCCTACGAGCGCGGGGTGGACTGGGAGGGCTTTGACGAGGCACTGTCGCCGGTGGTGGAAATTTTCTCCGAGCACGGCTCGTCGGAGCGCGACAGTGGCCTCTATCCCATGCTGGGGCACAGCGGCGGTCCGGCTGGATATCAATACACCGTGCAACATGGCTTGGCTCTGGGCAAGCGGTTTGGCCTTGTGGCCGGCACTGATAACCACGACGGCTATCCTGGGGGTTACGGGTTAGGACTGACGGGGATTTGGGCCGAGGAGAATAGCCGCGCTGCGCTCTTTGACGCCTTGCAGAAGCGGCGCACCACAGCCGTCACCGGAGATCGGATCGAGGTGTGTTTTCGCGCTGGGGAGGCTTGGATGGGCGAGGTGGTGAGTGGGCCAGCGGAGTGCAGGCTGGACTATCGGGTCGAGGGTTGGGACGCGCTCAAAAGCGTGGAAGTCGTGCGCGACAATTTTCCGGTGCACATAGAGGTGCCAGACTACAGCACGCCGCGGGCAACACAGCCGCAGCCCTATCGCCTGCGCTTTGAGTGGGGCTGGGGGCCGATGAAGGGATACCAAGTTTACGACTGGCAGGGGCGACTGCAGGTCGAAGGGGGACGGCTTTTGCAGGTCGTGCCCTGCTTTAGCTCCGATCCCTTTGACGAGGTGCGGCGCAAGCGCGTCCTCGAATGGGATGAGAGGCGGTGTGCTTGGCAGTCCCACACTTCGCGCGGTTCTGTCTTTACCACGCGCAATGGTTCCACAGCGCCAAGGGCCAACGACGCCCTGTGCGTGGAGGTGGAGGGGACACAAGAGACGCGGGTCGAACTTGAATTCGACTGCCGCACCAGCAAGAGCCTGTTGGCCACGGCTACCGACTGGTCGCTCACGGGCAAACTCGGCGGTTCCCGGACCTGCTTCAGCATCGGCGAGCTTTTGCAGGGACGCCAGGGCTGGCGCGTGGATGGGCTACCCACTTGGGTCGTGGCCCACCGGGCCTTGCCCGAGGTGCTCTACGCCCTAAAGGGTCACTTTATCGACCGGAGCGAGATGCCGACCTATTACTATCTGCGCGTCACCCAAGAAAACGGCCAGTTGGCTTGGAGCAGTCCCATCTGGTTTGAGGAATGACGAGAACGGAGCGTTCTATGAAAATTACCTCTATCGACGTCTTTTCCTGCGAGGGTGGCTGGCGCACGCTGAATTTTGTCAAGGTGGGGACAGACGAGGGCATTACCGGTTATGCGGAATGCAATTGCGTCCGCTCGGAGGCCATTTTGCGAGCGGCGATCACCTATCTGGGGTCGCTGGTCATGGGCTGCAACCCGTTCCAGACCGAGAAAATCCAGTTCGATCTCTACCGGGCGACCCAGCGGCAGTTGGGCGGTGCGGCGCACCAGGCTATTTCGGCCATTGACGCGGCGTTGCTCGACATCAAAGGCAAGGCGCTCGGAGTACCGGTTTACGAATTGTTCGGTGGCGCATTCCAAACCCGGATTCGGACTTATTACACCCACTGCGGGCGGGCGGAGCCACAAAATCCAGAGGTGCCGCCCGTCAAAGCGCCTGCTGATATCCCAGCCTGTGCGGCCTATGTAAAGAGCTTGGGATTCCGCGACGTCAAAGTCAACTATCCGCTGACCCCGGAAGACCGCGGCGATATCACTCCGGGTACCCTTGGGAAGATCGTCGAGTGGATTGGCGCTTGGCAGGAGGCCCTAGGGCCGGAGTGCAGCATCGCGCTCGACGTGGCCTTTGCCTTCAAAATGGCGGGGATTTCCAAACTGGCCAAGGCGCTCGAGCCCTTCAATATGCTGTGGCTCGAAGCCGAAACCCTCGACCCGCAGGCGCTGAAGTCCGTCCGGGAATCGACATCGACGCCCATTTGCATTGGCGAGAGTTTGTACCGGACCCAGGGTTTTAAGCCCTATCTGGAGGAGCACGCGCTCGATATCATCATGCCCGATACGGTGTGGAATGGCATCACCATGGGCAAAAAGGTGGCCGACTACGCCAATACCTATGATATCCTCTTTGCGCCGCACAACTCTCACGGCGTGCTAGGCGGATTGCAGGCCGCTCACCTGTGCGCCACTTGCGAGAATTTTAAGATCCTCGAGTACGAGCACGACGATGTGCCTTGGCGCAACGACATCGCGACCGATCCGATCGTCATTGAGGACGGCTGTATCGAGCTGTCGGACCGCCCGGGCTTTGGCTGCGATATTGTCGAAGAGCAAATCGCCGAGCATCCGCCCAAAACGGGGACTAGTACTCTCGCGATGGCTATGGGACAAACCAGATAATTCTCTATAGACCTAGAAGCTCGGGGCTGGCGCGTCTTCGGGCCGTCCGCCCGCTTGGCGAAATGCGTGGTATTCTCTTTCGAGTACGGTGCGTACCCGGTACTGGGGTTGGCTGTGGGTCTTGGACTGATAGGGCAAGTTGCCGAGCCAGTGCTCGGAGAGCAGGCCGCGCAGGTGGTGTTCGGCCTCCCGATATTGGGGATCGCCGGCTAGGTTTTTCAGCTCGTGGGGATCGGCCACCACATCGTAGAGTTCGGCCGAGCCATCGGCGTAGTGGGCGTACTTGTGCTCTTTGGTCAATACCATGATCCGCGTCTGAATCTCGCTGAAGACGGCGTCGCGGATGGAGCCGGTGGGATTGTCAAACAGCGGGGCGATGTCCTCGCCCTGCAGCGTAGGAGGCAATTCCGCATCGCAGGCTCGATAGAACAAAGGCACCAAGTCCAGAGTGCTGACTAGGGCCGGACTCCGCTGCCCGGCTGGCACGCCCGGCCCGCGCATAATCAGCGGTACGTGTACCATAGAATCGTAAAAGAAGCCCTTGTAGCTGAGGCCGTGATCGCCGAGAGCATCGCCGTGGTCGGAGGTGAAGATGATGAGGGTGTCGTCGAGGGTGCCAGCCGCCTCCAAGACTTGGAGCATCTTGCCAATGCCCTCGTCGATGAGGGTGATATTGGCGTAGTAGTGCGCCCGCCAGCGCCGATACTGCTTGGGGGTGGCGAGCGAGGGGTCGATGCGGAACATGGAGTTGCCGAGCGAACTCTGGCTGTGGCGTTGGGCGGGAGGTTTGGTCGCCAGTTCCTCTGCGGAGCCGATGGGTTCGGGGATGGGAGCGTCGTAGTAGAGGGCGGCCATTTCTTCGGGGGGATCGTACGGGTCGTGCGGCCCGGCAAAACTCACCCATGCAGCGAACGGCTCGGCTCCGTGCCCCGCTAGCCAATCTGCGGCTTGGTCGCCAATGAAGCCATCGACGTGGAAGCGCTTGGGCCGAGGAGTGATCGGCGCACCTAGGCTCTCGAAATACTGGGGCAGAGTCACTGGATGGGGCCGGTCCAGTCCGTGGGCTTTGAGGAAGTGGACGTGGTCGTCGGGCAAGTACACGTGGCGCTTGTCCTCGGCGATAATGCGCTCGTCAAAGCCGCCCAAATCGTCCCAAGGACTGAAGTGCATCTTGCCGATGCCAGCGGTGCGTCGTCCCGTCGCCTCCAGTCGCGCTGGCCACGTTGGCACGGACGGGTGGAGCCAGCCGCCGTTGTCGATTACGCCGGTGGCCGAAGCGTACTGGCCGCTGAGGAAGGAGGCTCGGCAGGGCACGCAAACTGGAGAGGAGACGCTGCAGTTTTCAAAGACCATGCCCTCTGCGGCCAAGCGATCGAGGGCGGGCGTCTGCATGAAGTCGAGGCCGTAGCACGGCAGGCTGTCCCAACGCTGTTGGTCCGTGGTGATGAATAGTAAATTTCTGGCCATAAGTAGATTCCTTTGACTGACCTGCACAGGGTGGGAAAAGGCGAAGGGATAATAGATTTGTCTAAATCGAGCGTCAAGTAAGTGCAGATGCGTCTAGAATTTTGGCTAATTATCGGGTTGCTGGTGGCCTGCGATAGCGGCGAGAAACCGGCAGCGTCAGGGGACCGTGCCAGCATAAGTCGGGAGAGCGCCGAGGGGTTCCGGTTGTTGCAACAGGGCCGGACCGAGGAAGCGCTGACCCTGCTGCAGCGGGCTGCCGAGAAAGACTCGGCAAGCATGGAAGTCCACTACAATATGGGCGTGGCGCATACGCACCTGAAAGAGTACGCAAAAGCCATTGTGGCCTTTGCGCGCGCCGTGGAGCTGGGGCCGGAAAATCCAGACGCGCATTTTGCCTTGGGGATTGCCTTGGGGGTTGAACACCGCCAGCGCGACGCAGCTAAACACTTTGCGCGGGCGGCGGTATTGGCACCAGACCGCGCCGCATACCATTTTCGTCTCGGAGAGGCCCGCCAAGCCCTAGGCGAGGTCGAGGGGGCACTCGCGGCGTTTGCCGCGGCAATCCGCGTGGATTCGACGCACGTGGACGCTCATTTCTTGCGCGCTGGTCTGCTGGCCTCAAGCAACCGGCCGGAGGAAGCCGAGCAAGGATATAGACGTGCGAGTGAGTTAGACAGCCGACGTGCGGACATCCTGTGGGAACTGGGTCAGGTCTATATGCAGAAGGGCCAATACCCGCAGGCCGCTGAAGTGCTGAGAAGCGCCCTTGAACTCGAACCGCGCAATACTCATGCGCTCTATCTGTTGAGCCAAGTGTATTTGCTCTGCGGCCAGCCGGACGAACGAGCGGAAGTCTTGCGCACCTTCCAGCGCCTGAGCGCGGCCCAGCGGCATTTCAAGCAAGGCGCGTTATACGCCGAACGCGGGGCCATAGACGAGGCGCGGAAGGCACTAAAAGAAGCCTTGGTGCTCGATCCAGACCATGCCAAGGCTCAGGGAAAATTGGAACAGTTGGATAAAGAACGATGAAGGCGTGCATCTTGTTCGTTCTTTTGCTGGCTTGCTCACCTCCAGAAGAGCAGCCGCTTGACTCGGAGCCTATGGCGTCTGAACAGTCCCACTTTGTCGATGTGGCTGCGGATATGGGTCTGACGAAAGTCCACACGGGCGGCAGCGCAGAAAAAGGCTATATCGCAGAGGCCAAAGGAGGGGGTGCGGCTTGGTTGGACTTTGACGGCGACGGCGATTTGGATCTCTACTGGGTGAACGGAGCCGCGCTGGACGATATACAAGGAGGCGGCAATGCTCTCTACCGCAACGATGGAGGAAGCGGTTTTGTCGATGTGGCCAATTCTTTAAACGCAGCGGGCCGGGGCTGGGGCATGGGTGCTGTCAGCGCCGACTACGACAACGACGGGGATGCGGACCTCTACGTCACCAACCTGCGCGCGAATATATTCTACCGCAACGACGGCGATGCGGGTTTTGCCGAAGTGGGAGGCGAGGTCGGGGCGGCTGGAGCCGCTTGGAGCACGGGCGCGGCGTTTGGGGACTACGACCGGGACGGGGACGTCGATCTGTACGTGGCCGGCTACGCCGAGTTCGAACCTGGGGAAATCCCGCGACTGGGCAGCCAGTGGAAAGGGGTCGATGTATTTGTCGGGCCGCTGGGGTTGGCACCGGAGGCCGACTCGTTCTACCGCAACGAGGACGGCTTCTTTGTGGAGGTCACCGAGGAGACCGGCTTGGCCCATCCAGAGCCGGGCTACGGTTTTGGGGTGCTCTTCGTCGATGTGGACGACGATGGGGATGTCGATCTGTACGTGGCCAATGACTCTACGCCCAATTTCCTGTGGCGCAACGAGGGGGATGGCACCTTCGCCGAGGTGGGGCTGCAAGCCCAAGTGGCGTATGGGGCGATGGGGCACTCACAGGCCGGCATGGGCGTGGCCTGGGGCGATTACGACGGGGACGGTCGGCTTGATATTTTCTCGACGCACTTTGAGGACGACTACAATACCCTCTACCGCAACGAGGGTGAGGGCCTGTTCGCCGATGCGTCTGTCGCGGCGGGTCTGGGCAGGACCAGCTTTCACTTGGTGGGTTTTGGCACTGGATTTTTCGACCGCGACAACGACGGAGACCTAGACCTGCTGGTGGCCAACGGACACGTCTATCCGCAAATAGAGCGCGCGGGCAGCGGCACTTCGTATGCCCAACCCAACCAGCTCCTCGACAATCGCGGCGGCCACTTCGAGTTGCTCTTGCCTAGCAACGGCGACAGCCTGGGTGCGGCCAAGGTGAGTCGGGGGAGCGCGATTGCCGACTACGACAACGACGGCGATCTGGACATTCTCGTCACCAATCTCGACGACCGACCGACGCTCTTGCGCAACGATGTCGGGAATAGACAGAACTGGTTGGGGGTCGAGTTGGTCGGCAGGGAGAGCAATCGGGGTGGGATTGGTGCTCGCCTGCGCTTGGCAGCCGGCGGCAAAGTGCAAGTCCGCGATATTATCAGCGGCAGCAGTTTTCTCTCCAGCGAGGATCCGCGCGCCCATTTTGGTTTGGGCCGAACTGAGACGGTGGACTCGCTATGGATGCGCTGGCCGAGCGGGGCCGTGCAGGTGTTGAAGAACTTGCGGATTAACCAGTATTTGGTCGTGGAAGAGGACGGGACTGAATGACGCTGAGCCTCAGACCGCGACTCCTTCGAGCCACGGCAAATCCACCTCAATGCCAAAGCCGGGCGCGGCACTGGGCACGAGATAGCCGTCTTGGATGGCTGGCGTGCCGGGCAAGAGGACCATTTCGTGGAGCGGCACCCCAGGCGGCGACACGCTTTCCGAGCGCTCGCCCCAGACGATGGCGGGCATGGCAAAAGAAAGGTGCTGGCCGTAGGGGTGGTTCATGCCGCCGTGGGTGATTACCGAGACGCCTGCGGCCTCGGCGAGGTGGCAGATTTTGACCCCGGCCGTTATCCCTCCGACCCACAGCACGTCTGGTTGCAGAATATCGACGAAGCGGCCGTCGAGCGCTTGAGCAAAGGAGCGCGGCAAGTACCAGTGCTCGCCCGAGGCAAGGGTTTGCCAAGGGAGCCGTTGGCGCACTTGGGCGTAGCCGAGCCAATCGTCTGCGGGTAGGTAGTCTTCGATCCACTTCAGGCGATAGGGACGGAGCATTTCGGCGAGGCGGACTAGGTGTTCCACATCCTGCGACAGCCAGCAGTCGAGGCACAGCTCGATCTCATCGCCGATGAGCTGGCGCGTGGAGGCCACGAGTTCCTCGATTTTTTGGAGGCCGTCGAGGCCGTCGGCCGCGCCCCACGGGGTGAAGAGCTTGGTCGCCTTAAAGCCTAGCTCCATGTACCACTCCTGTTCAAACCCAGAAGCGTAGCAGAAAATTTTGTCCTTTTGCGGGCCGCCGAGCAGTTCGTACACGGGTCTTTGCAGCAGCTTGCCCTTGAGGTCCCACAGCGCAGTATCCACGGCGCTAATGGCGTAGCTGGCCAGCCCTTGGCCGCCAAAGGGCGCGGTGGAGCGGACCATGACGTCCCACAGCTTCTCCGTCGCCATGCAGTTTTCGCCGGTGAGCAGGGAGGCGAAGTGATCGTTGATGATGGGCAGCACGGGCGGCGAGTGGACGGTTAGCCCGAGGCCCCAAGTGCCGTCCTCAGCCGTGACCACGCAGGCGATGCGGTGCCACGGTGGGGTGCCAGAGCGGTCGGCGCGGAAGCGGTCGTAGCGGTCGAGCGGCCGGTGTAGGGTATGATTGGGCCGTTGGGCGGGGCGCGGGGTTGTCTTCTGAGGGGGCGTGAGTGCGATTTGCGCGGCGCGGATTTCCTTGATTTTCACGGGAGCCTGCTCAGGTGAGTTGGGAAAAGCGGTTGGGCGTGAAGAGGGTTTGTAGAGTTTGGGCGATGCCGGCGCGGGTTACTTGTCGGCCCGCATCGTGCAGGTCTTGGTATTTTTCGGTTAGGACGTTGGCGAGGATGTCGCGGAAGCGCTGCCACTTGGGGATGAGGTTTTCTAGCACGCGGGCGTCTGAGTTGAAGGGGATGAAGCGGTCGCCGGTCATCTCCAAGCGCATCCGCAGGTCCTGTTCGACCAAGCCCGGATGGTAGTTAAACCACCAGTGGCCAATGACCATGATGTTGTCGTTGTGGCAGGAGAGGACGCTGGCGTCGTATTGGTTGGCGTTGTGGAGCGGTGTGATGAAGAAGGCGTTGTCGGGATGGCGGCGCACTAACTGCTGGTAGGGATACATGTCGGCTAGGCCCACGCCGTCGCCGGCGTCGCGCCACTCGGGTTTGAGTTGGCGGATGGGGCCGGGCATCATGAAGAAGGGCAAGTTGAGTTCGCGCAGGGCTGGCAGCACGGAGTGGTGGAGGACGGCGCCTTCTAGTCCGCTGAGGTCGTGGACTTGGCAATGGGGCGGGAACGAGCACGCGCCGTACGCGACGCCGTGCAGCTTGTCGTACCAGTCGGCGAGGAAGCGGCGGATCGCACGGGCTGTGGCTGGCTGGCTGGGGTCGTTGCCAACTTCGTAGCCCCAGGCGTTGAGTTTCACTGCGGCGCGCGGGTAGTGCAAGACGAGTTCGTCGAGGCGGTAGCCGGATAGATAGCACTCGTCCCACTCGCCGCTTTCGTAATAGGCGCGCTCTTGGTCGTTGAACACGTCTTGGGTGCCGACGATGCGACGCACACCGGCCAACTCCATGCAGCGGCGTTGGATTTCTTCAGGGGCGGTGTCCGCGTAGAACTGGCGCGCTTCGTCGAGGGTCGCGGCGTTGGAGTCGAGGCCGAGGGCTTCTAGTGCGACGACCACGCCGCGACAACCTTCGTCGAATGGATCGGAAGCAGCGTCGGCGAAAAGCCTCTGCCAAGTAAAGTCGCCTTGCTGTTCTAAGCTCCAGGAGTAGAAAGTAGCCGGGTCGATGTGACCGGCGGCGAAGAGCTTGCGGCGCACGTAGTGATAGGCGAGTTGCTGGTCGATGCCGTACAGGCAGAGCTGGGGGCCAGCTTGGGGGCCGAGGAGATGGGTGTGCCAGTCGTCGACGATCAGCCGTTGGGCTGAGGTTTCTTCGGCGACGACGGCGGGGATTTGGTCGCGGAATAAGGGTAGAGTAGAGGTGCTCATGGCGGAGGCTCCTGTCGGGGTAAGGGCCATAAACAGTAGGCCAAGAGCCACGGGGAGTCAAAGTTGCTCTTGTGTGCCGATGGACCAAGAGCTTTCGCCGTTACTGCGTCGCTTGTTATTTTTTTAAAACAACAACGAGGTTTTATATGGCTACAACAGTTACTTTAGACTCGGGAATCGTCCAAGCCATCCAGCAGGCGACAGGGCAAAAAGACAAAGCCTCCGCAGTGCACATGGCATTAAATGAATACCTGCGTTGGCAAAAGCTCCGCCAACTAGCCGATCTAGCCGGTACTGTTGAGCTACGCTATTCCAACGACGAGTTGGAGGCGATGTAAAAGTCTGGTCTCCACGAATAGGTGTCTGTGAGATTCGTGGGCTTCTGGCTGCATTTGTCTCAGCACTGCTGAGACTTTTGGCGGACTAAGTACGGTCCGCTCGAACAAGGCCCCTCGGAATTGGCGCTCCAATTCCCGTTTACTCCATTTTTCGCGGATCGCCGTTTTCAGGTAAAACTCGCGTTCTTCCGGGGTTTTACTCTGCGATAGGATGATGAGGTTGTGCGTCCAGGGTAATTGTGGCACCAGTGGTGGCACTTTCTAATCGCCCCGATACGTCGCGTAAAATTGCCGCATCCGAAATAAGTTTCGCCGCGTAAATCCACGCAGCCCGGCCTGCGTGGATTTGAGGTACTTAGCCAGTTTAGAATAAGAATTTTTCCTTTGCAATTTCAGGGCGAAGATACAGGTTTAGGTCTTCTTACTTGAGCAAGTTAAGCACTTTTGCCTGTGCAGATTCCGTAATCGAATCCCGAATGAAGTCACTAGCTCTGAGAATTTCAATACCAATGAGCTCTCCCTTATCATTGTATTCTGCTGTTATATTGGGACTAAGTTCGATACTGCCGTTTTCTGGATCGTCAGAGATCGACAAGTATAAAATATTTTCTTGCTCAAAATACCTCAGCTTCGCCTTATCCATTTTTCATTTTTTTATTTTATCAGACCTCGCTCTCGACCAACGCCTCGATGCGTACAGGACAGACCTTGAGCTCGGCGGTGTGGGTGACGGGGTCGTAGCCGGAGCCGGTGAGGATGTTGATTGGCACGTCGTTGAAGCTGAAGCTGGCAAAAACTGTGCCGCGCGGCGAGCGGGTGGTGCCCTTGACGCGGATTTCAATGGCACCGCGTGCGCTGGACAGGCGGCACAAGTCTCCGTCTTCGAGGCCCCAAGCGGTGAGGTCTTCGGGATGGGCTTCGAGGCGCTCTTCGGCGAGTAGGTAGTCGATCCCTTGGGAGCGACCAGTCTGGGTGCGGGTGTGGTAGGCTTGGAGTCGGCGGCCGGTCGTCAGCCAGACTGGGAACTCGGCCGAAATGGTCTCGGCCGGGTCGCGGTAGCGGATGATCTTGAAAAGGCCGCGGCCGTTTCTGAAGGCTCCCTCGTGCAAAATCGGCGTCCCCGGGTGGTCCTTTTCGGGCACGGGCCAGTGGTACTCGCCCTTGTCGATCCGCTCCCAATCGAGGCCAGCGTAGATGGGCGAGAGGCCGCACAGTTCGTTGAACACGTCCTCGGCCGAGGTGTAGTCGAAGCCGCTAAAGCCTAGCCGCTGGGCGAGCTGACTTATGATCCACCAGTCGGGTTTGGCCTCGCCGGGCGGGGGCACGGCTTGGCGCAGGCGCTGGACCCGACGCTCGGTGTTGGCACAGCTCCCGTCGGTCTCGGCAAAGGCGCTGGCAGGGAAGACCACGTCGGCCAGCGCCGCAGTCTCGGTGAGGAAGATGTCGATGACCACGAGGTGATCTAGGCTCTTGAGGGCGTGCTCGCAGTGATGGCGGTCTGGGTCGGAGACGAGGGTGTTTTCGCCGTCGATAATCATGGCAAAAATCTCGGTGCCGCAGCGGTTGAGCGCTTGGACTTTGGTGATGCCTTTGTCCAAGTCCATCTCCCGCCCGTAGAGCGCGGTGAATTTTTCCTTGTTTTCAGGCTGGTCAGTCGGTTGGAAGCCGGGATAATTGGACGGGACGGCCCCGGAGTCGCCGGCACCTTGAATGTTGTTCTGCCCGCGCATGGGGTTGATGCCAGTGCCCTCGCGGCCGATGTTGCCGGTCATCAGGGCGAGATTGCACAGGCTTTGGACGTTGTCCACGCCGCAGATGTGCTCGGTGATGCCGAGGGTGTAGTAGATGCCGGATTTGTCGGCGGCACCGTACCAACGGGCGGCTTGTTCAATGTCTGCGGCAGGCACCTCGGTAATGGTCGAAGCCCACTCGGGAGTGAACTCGACGACGTGCTCTAGGAATTGCTCAAAATCGGCTGTGCGCGCTTCCATAAAGTCGCGATCTACTAAGTCGTCGCGGACGATCACGTGGGCCATGGCCAACAGCAAGGCCACGTCCGAGCCGACGCGGATGGGCAGGTACAGATCGGCCATATCTGCGAGGTCGGTCTTGCGCGGGTCGGCGACGATCATTTTGGCCCCGCGCTTGAGAGCCTTTTTGATGCGCGTGGCCGCGACCGGATGGCACTCGGTCATGTTGGTGCCGATGCAGAAGATCAGGTCCGGTTTGTCCATGTCGGCCAAGGGGTTCGACATGGCACCGCGTCCGATGGTGGCTGCCAGACCGGCAACCGTGGGGGCGTGTCAGGCACGGCTACAGTTGTCTATGTAGTGCGTGCCGTAGCCTCGGCGGATGAATTTTTGCAGACAGTAGTTGGCCTCCGACGGTGTGCGGCCAGAGGCGACGCCGTAGATGGCGTGGCGGCCGTGCTCGGCGAGGACCTTGGCAAAGCCTTGGGCGGCGCGGTCGAGCGCGGTGTCCCAATCGGTGGGGTGAAGCTGACCGTCCTCGCCGCGGACTAGGGGCTGTGCGAGCCGGTCGCTGTGCTGGACGAAGTCAAAGGCAAACTGGCCTTTGATGCACAGCGCGCCCTCGTTGGCTGGGCCGTCCATGGCCGGTTGGATGCCGACGAGTTTATCCTCTTTGGACAGCAGATCCACTGAGCAGCCAACGCCGCAGTACGGGCAGACCGAGCGGGTCTTTTCGATCTCGCCGGGCAGGTCGGCGGCGCGCAGGGCCTTTTTGTCGGCGAGGGCACCGGTGGGGCAGGTCTGGACGCATTGGCCGCAGAAGGTGCAGGACGAATCCTTGAGCAGGCCATTGAACTCGGTGGTGATCTGCTTGTGGAAGCCGCGCCCCATCGCGGCAATGGCGTGGTCGCCTTCTTGCTCGGCGCAGACGCGGACGCAGCGGTTGCACGAGATGCACAAGTCGTAGTCGCGCAAGATGAAGGGGTTGTCGTCGGTGGGATGCGCCTGGCCCGATTGCGCGCCTTGGAAGCGGCCGGAGCGGGCTTGGTAGCGGTCGGCGAGGTCGGTTAGCTCTTGCGAAGCGTACCCGCGCAGGGGATCCACCTCGACTTCGCGGTTTTCCGAGACGACCATTTCCAGCAGCGTCTTGCGGTGCTTTTCGATGGCCGCGGTCGCCGTTTTGACGACCATGCCGGGCGCAGCTTGCGACGTGCAGGAGGCGACCGGATTGCGCGCTCCTTCGACTTCGACCACGCAGAGCCGGCAGGCCCCAAAAGATTCTAAGCGCGGATCGTAGCAAAGGGTGGGAATATCGCGGCGATGGCGTTGGGCGACCTCGTAGAGGGTCTCGCCAGGAGCAAAGGCGACTTCTTCGCCGTCTAAGGTCAGGGTGTGTTGTTTACCATTGGTATCCATGTAAAGGTCCTCGTTCAAGCGCAGACGCGCTGGGCTACTTGGTCTGGAAAGTACTTGAGGAGGCTATCGGTGATAAAGGGGGCGGCCACGCCGAGGCCGCAGGCGCTGGTGGACTTCATGACGTCGCCGATATCTTCTACTTCGGAGCGCCAAGTTGCTAGGTCCGCAGGTCCTTCGCCATCAAGCCGCTCGGTCAGCCGCTGGGTGCCGATGCGGCAGGGGAAGCACTTGCCGCAGGATTCCTCAGCAAAAAAGGCCATGGCTTGGCGGGCAATATCCACCATATCGCGGTGGTCGTCAAAGGCCATGATGCCGCCCGCGCCGAGCATAGAACCGCGAGCGCGGACTGCCGGTTCGTCAAGGGTGGTATTAAGGTCGTCGCCCGCGAGAAAACCGCCCGAGATGCCGGCCATAGTAACGGCTTGGATCTGACGGCCCGGCTCCGGCCCGCCCGCCCACTCGTGGAGCAAGGTGTTGAGGGGCAGGCCAAAGGGGACTTCGTAATTGCCCGGCCGCTGCACGTCGCCCGACAGGCTAATGACCTTGGTGCCCGGATGGTCGTCGAGGCCCAACGAGCGATACCACGCGGCACCGCGCCGCACGATCGGGGGCACCGAGGCCAAGGTTTCGACGTTGTTGACGGCCGTGGGCAAGTCTTCAAAACCGTGCGTTACCGGGTAGGGCGGACGATTGCGCGGATAGGGATGTTTGCCTTCGAGGCTGTTGAGTAAAGAACCTTCCTCGCCGCAGATGTACGCGCCAGCGCCGCGGCGGATGTGGAGCGCACAAGAGAAGTCGCTGCCGAGAATGTGCTCGCCGATCAGGTTGGCGGCGCGGGCCTCGGCTATCGCGTTGGCGAGGATGGCGTTGATTTCTGGGTATTCGTAGCGCAGATAGATAAAGGCGCGGGTTGCACCGGTGGCGTACGCGGCGAGAAGCATGCCTTCGATGACCGCGTGTGGATCCCATTCGAGGAGGGCGCGGTCTTTAAAGCAGCCCGGCTCGCCCTCGTCGGCATTGCAGACGACGGTTTTGGGCGCGCCTGGGGCCTCGGCGACGGCCTGCCACTTCTGGCCGGTGGGAAAGCCCGCGCCGCCCCGGCCGGCGAGTTGGCTATCGGCAATGAGGGCCACCAGCTCGGCAGGTTCTCCGGCGAGGGCTTGTTGCAGTGCTTGATACCCGCCGGTTTGGCGATAACCGGATAGGGTGGCGCGGCCGGGGGTGCGAATGTCGGCAAAGACGCATTCTTCGTACCCGCCGGGATTGGGCACAGGCAGGGGTGAGGGACTGGGTGCAAGGGTTTCTGCGTCGGTCCCGACCAGCACTTGCTGGCCTTTAATGACCGGAATGGGATCGTCGCAGCGGCCGGCGCACGGCATGGGCGTGGCGTCGGCGAGGCTGGCGCAGAGCGCATCGGCTCCACGCAGTGCACATATTGGGCCGGTGCAGACGCGCGGGGCACTTTGGCCGGGCGCTTGGCGGGCGAAGTGGTGGTAAAAGGTAACGGTGGCGAAAAGCTCGGCGAGGGGGACTTTCAGGCCCGTTGATACGGCCTTGAGCGCTTCCTCCGACAAATAGCCGTCGCGGTCGTGGAAGGCGTGCAGGAGCGGCAAGAGGGGAGCGGTTTCGCGCTGCCAGCGTGCGACGAGCGCGTCGTTTGTAGGGGAGATCAAGCTAGATACCTTTTATTTCGTAGCCGCCGGAAGGCGACCGCATTTGCGTATATAGATGAATAATTTAGGAGTTGCGCCAACGGGGGGCAACTGAGCACGGCGGCTGCGCGTAGGGCTAGCTATAAGCGGTTAAACGGAGCCGAAGTACTCAACGCCGTACAAGCCGCTTAGTCTCGGTGGCGCACTCTTGGCCCGCTCCCCATCGACTGCGGCTTGGTCGGTGGGGAGCGAGCCTCCCGTTGGTCCTAACAAAGCGGCCGGGGTGTGTGCTACTTGAGCAACAGCATCTTCTCGACTGCGAGGAACTTTCCACCGGCTTGGAGACGGTAGAAATAGATCCCCGCCGACACGCTGTGCCCGCTGTCGTCGGTCGCGTCCCACTCTACTGTGTAGTGCCCGGTGCTCTGGTGCTCGGCGACGAGGGTGCGAACCGCTTGGCCAACGACATTATAGACGGTCAATTCTACATCCATCGCGGTCGGTAGCGCATATTTGATCGTCGTCGTTGGGTTGAACGGGTTCGGATAGTTATGCGATTCAAACGTCAGCAGCGGGTTGACGCCCTTGGCGGAGGCTAGGGACGGTATCTCTGCATTGGTCAGGGTGATGGTTGCCGAGCCGCCAGCCAAACCCTCAATCGCACTGTTGAGCGCGATCGTCTCGTTGCCCTCGTCCTCGTCGTCGGCGATTGGATCGATGAAGAGGGATACCGCACCCGCTATCGAGCCGGCCGGAATCACAAGTAGCGGATCGAACAGCGCGGAGTAATCCAGATCGCGCTGGGCGGACGAAGCAGCGTCGATGGAGAGCTTCACGGCCGCGTCTTGGGGCAACGCCTTGCCGTCCAAGGTCGCCGTTATTGTAATCTCGGTCTTCCCGGCCCCCTCCTGTACCGTGTGTGGATTCACCGACAGCGCGATGGACGTACTCGCCGTTTCGTCGTCGTCGATCTTTATATCCGTCTGGGCTGAGCCACCGGATGCGGTGGCCTGCACCCCTAGGAACGTATCGCCATCTACCTCGTCGTTGTCGAAGGGGGTAAGGCGCAGCGTCGTCGTCGCTTGGGTCGCGCCGGCCGCAATGGGCACCGACCCCTCCAGTACTGCGGAGTAATCCGCATCGCGCACGGCCACTGTGCCTTGGGTGGGTACGGCAATGGTGAAGTACACGGTCTCGGCAGCGGGGGCGGCCGCAGCCAAGGTCGCGGTCAGGGTGATTTCCGTCGTCTCTCCATCCTCGCGCAGCGACGAATGCGTTGACGTCACGCTAGCGACTGCAACCACGGGCGGCGGTGCCTCAACGACTGCGATTTTGAAGGTCATGGCCCTGCTTTCGGGCTTGGCTTCGTCGCCGTCGATCACCGTGTAGATGATGGTGGCTGTTCCGACCGCGGTCGGCGTGCCGGCAATCGTCCGCGTGGCTCGGTCAAACGACAGGCCGGCGGGCAGAGTGCTTGAGACGCTGTACGTCAGGTCGCCATCGCCGGTAGCTGGCGGCAGTTCGAGTGGTCGCATCGCCTTGCCAACCGCGACCGAGATGTCCGACTGGTTCTCGACGAAGGCCGGGGTTGTGTCGCCTGTCGGACTTACAGCCGCCCACGCACCCGTGTCTTTCAGCGCGATCGTCGCGGTGCTGACCGCGATTTCCTTCTTATCGTCGTTTTTGGGATTTTTCATCGCCTTTAGGATGATCTTCTCGTCTGCGTCCTCTATCCCGTCGTCTTTTGGGGTGATAGAGATGGTCTGCGATCCCTGCGCTTGGCCGGCCGGAATCGTCACCGAACGAAGGAGCGATATGTAGTCGATATCGTGCGTCGCCGTAGCAGCATCACTCGTATCGAGGGCCAAGACTACGGTCACGTCCTTGGCCAATACCTTGCCGTCTAAAGTTGCGGTCACTGCAATTTCCGTTTCGCCGGCGTCCTCCCTCAGTTCATTAGTACTCACCTCCAGCGTTATGTGCTCGCTCGTGGTCTCGTCGTCGGTGATCTTGATCGCCGCGTTCATAAGCGCGGTTCCGACCTTAGCCGTCAGCTTGAAAGCCTTCGCCGCATTCACCCGCTCGTTGTCGATGGGGGTCAGGGTAAGCGTCGTCGTTCCCACGGTCTCGCCCTGCCGAATAGTGAGACTGCCTACGGTCGCGGTGTAATGTGCATCGCGCACCGCCGGCTCTGCATCTGAGAGAAAGGCGTTGAGGGCGTCGTTGTCGCTAATGTCGTCAACATGGGCCGCCATAGTAAACAGCACCTTGGCGTCTGCCGCTAGGGAGTCCTGCAACTCAACCGTCAGCGCGATGTTTGTCGGCCCCTGATCCTCGCGTATCGCGTTAGGTCTCGCCGTCAGTCCTTTAATAGCCGCAGCCGGAGGATCCTTTAGCTCGATTTGGCGGTGGCCAATGGTTATGCGGTCGCCGCGTTGGTTCGTAGCGGACTTACCGTCCAAGTCGATAACATTTAGAGGAACCTCGGCATCTAACGTGGCGTTGGGATCGCGCTTACCCACTAGCCGGATGATGCCAGTTCCTTTGTTCTTGGGAGCGATGGTAATCGTCGTCTGGCCCGACGCCTTGTTCTTTGGAATTGTTATACGGCCCAAGTTCGTCGCCGTGTAATCCACATCGCGCACCGCGTGATCGGGTGCGGCCTGAATGCCCAAGTTAAAAGGCAGGGGCATGGTTAGCACCTTTCCGTTTAATTCTGCTCTTACGACGATATGGGTCGCATCCGCCTCCTTGCTGAGCGCGGACTTAGAAACCGAGAGGGTGATATTGGTGCTTGCCTTGTCGTCGTCGATCAAGCGCAGAAGCGGCCCGGGGGCGACTGTGTGAACACCGGCATTGCCCGTGATTTGGAGAACGAGGTCGTCGCCGTCGCCTGGGTCATTCTTAGTAGGGTCGTCGCAGGCCCCTTCGCCTTCGTCGTGTGCATCGTTTCCTTTGCGATCATCGTCAATGGGAATGAAGATGATCGTCCCAGTCGCTGCGCTCTTGCCCGCTGGAATAATGAGCGTGGGCAGCGTTAGGCGGTAGCGACTGTTGAGTCTAAAATCACAACTCTCTGGGCTTTCGATCTCCAAGGTCACATAGATATCTTTTTCGACGGTCTCGACCTGATCGTCAGCGTAATTTCGGGCTGTTACCTCGATTTCGGTCTCACCGGCATCCTCGCGGACGAAGACAGTGTCTCTGGGGGAGTAGCCGTGCTTCAGCGTTAGCTTAATGTCCGCTCCTGCTTCACTAGCCCATCCCAACGCCACTAGCCACAGCAACAACTGCGTGCGAATCATTACTCAACCTCCTTTTCCACAGGAAAGTATTCCTGCTTGTGAAAGTGGAAATTTTAACGGAGGGACGGTCTTGTCTGTCCTCGGCACACAGAGGGAGCCAAGGCATACGCCGCTGCGAAAATAGGACTGTACAGACCGCTAGCGCCCGACAGCGAGTGGAGTGCGAAGGTGAGTGGCGATCCCTTGGCGAAATCCGAGAGATCGAGGCCTAATGAAGGAGGAAATAGGGGAGAGTAAGTGTTTGTTTTAAGGAAACTTACGGTGTATTGATGGGAAGTCTTAGAACTGGAAGGGAAATGTAGCCACAGCAGTAGGATCTGCCGGCGGCAACGTCGTATTAGGTGTTGGTTATATCTTCCCGGTTATCCCTCGACGAGCGGGAACTCCGTTGTGGTACTACGCCAAAAAGGGTAGTGAAAAAGCAAAGGTGTTGTCAAGGAGGTTGCCGAGAATAGAGCGTCGATTGGGACTGGAGTGCGGTTTAGTGCTCGCACCAATACCTTTAGGCGGGGCATCTGCGAAAGTTTGACGCAGTATGGTACACGTATATTTTTACCCTATAAAAATATGCGTGTGAGAATTTTATCACGGTTGTATTATGTGCGTAGAGGAATGACATGTTTCGAGTTGCAATTTGCGATCTGAAGAACTGGCAGACCAAACCAAAGCGCAAACCGCTGGTGGTTCGGGGAGCCCGGCAGGTGGGGAAGACCTATCTGATCCGGCAATTCGGACGTGAGTGCTTCCACAATACGGTGGAGTTAAATTTCGAGCGGCAACCAGAACTGGCACAGTTATTTGCGTCCAAAGACCCCAACCAGATTCTCCCGTTGATCGAGTTGCAGTACAACACAGCTATCAACCCCGGAGAAACGCTCCTGTTCCTCGATGAGATCCAAGCGGCTCCACAGGTCTTTGAGGCGCTGCGGTACTTCTTTGAGGAGCGCCCCGATATTCACGTCATCGCCGCGGGTTCACTGCTCGAATTCGCGCTGGCAGAGCCATCCTTTGCAGTGCCTGTCGGCCGCATTGAATACCTGTATCTCGGTCCTATGACCTTTGAGGAGTTTCTGCTGGCCCAAGGCAAAGAGCGCCTCGTTTCTTTTCTCCGATCCTTTGAATTCCCTGCCACCATACCCGAGTCTTTGCACCGTCAGCTACTGGATGCCGTGAGGGAATACCTAGTGGTGGGAGGGATGCCTGCCAGCGTGTTTGCCTATACCCGGTCCGCGTCGCTTGCCGATACCGAGTCGGAGAAACAATCGATCCTCGAGACCTTTGCCGAGGATTTTGGCAAATACGCGCGCAGGGCCGATCCCGACCGGCTGCGCAAGGTGTTCACCCGCCTCCCGATGCTGATCGGTCAGCGGCTGAAATACACCCATATTGACCGGGACGATCAGGCGCGAAATCTGGCCCATGCCTTGTCGTTGTTGTGCAAGGCCCTAGTCGCCTCGCGCGTCCATCACAGTGCCTGCAACGGCGTTCCGCTGCGGGCGGAAATCAAAGAGACTGTGTTTAAGCCGCTGTTCCTCGACGTTGGCTTGATGTCTAGTGCTTGTGGCCTCAACTTGCTGGACTTTGCCAGCGCAACGGACGTGCTGCAAGTGAACCAAGGGAGCGTTTGCGAGCAGTTTGTCGGACAGCATCTGCTCTACGGGCATCCTTCCTTCGTCCGGCCGGAGCTATTCTTCTGGATGCGGGAGAAGTCTTCTTCCAATGCCGAGGTCGATTACGCGATCAGTATGGGCGCTAAAATCATCCCCGTCGAAGTCAAGGCGGGTAAGACCGGCACGCTCAAGTCGTTGCAGGTCTTTCTCAAGACCAAGGCACAGAACATAGGGGTGCGCGTGAACAGCGGTCCTCCTACTTGGCATACGGCCAACTACGCCTTGCCTGGGATGGCGGAGCAATCCTTTGAATTGGTCTCGATTCCTTTTTACCTAGTGGGACAATTGCGTAGGTTACTTGGAGAAAAGCAAAGCAACGGCTAATACACTGGTTATTGAACATGGACTCCAACTTTTCGTCTCGCTGCCTTTCGCTCGACCTTGAGGTCGGCAAGCAGGATTGCCGCATTCATGCCTTCGCCGCGGTACGTCCGGATGTCGATCAACCGCTGGTTTTCCAAGGGGGCGACTTAGCGGCAGCATTGACAGAACTCGACAAATTCGCTGATGGTGCGGACTTTCTGCTTGGCCACAACCTGATCGATTTCGATCTGCCCCATCTGAAAGCAGCAAAGCCCGATCTCCGGCTGTTGAAGCTGCCGGCGGTGGATACGCTGCGGCTCAACCCCCTCGCCTTTCCTCGCAATCCCTATCACCACCTCGTCAAGCACTATCAGGATGGACAACTCAAACGCGGGCGACGGAACGACCCGGAACTCGACGCTCGGATTGCGCTGGAAATTTTCGACAATCAGCAAACCGCGTTGCGCGATGCGCTGCTTGGCTTGCTCGCCGCGTGGCATTGGCTGACCGGAACGGGACCCGACGGTGAGGGGTTCGACGCCGTTTTTACCTCCATACGGTACGCGCCTCGACCAACTGATGCGGTCGCGAAAGCGGCGATCCACGAGCGGCTTGCGGGCATCGCCTGCCAGAATCGCGGTCGGGATGTTTTCGATAATGTCGCCCAAAGCGGCTGGCCACTAGCGTACGCGCTAGCTTGGCTGTCAGTTTCCGGCGGCAATTCCGTGATGCCGCGGTGGGTTCGACATCAGTTCCCAGAAGCCGATAAGCTGATTCGCCGACTACGGGATATGCCCTGCGACGAGGCGGATTGTGGCTGGTGCCGGGAAAGACACGACGCTCGCAAGGAGCTTAAGCGTTGGTTCGGCTTTGACGATTTCCGGCCGGAGCCGAAGGACATGGACAAACAACAGCCCATGCAGCAGTCCATCGTTGAGGCGGCAATGGCCGGGGAGCACGTTTTGGGGATTCTGCCCACCGGCACCGGCAAGTCGCTCTGTTACCAGATCCCGGCCCTATCCCGCTACTACAAGACTGGCGCTCTCACGGTGGTGATTTCACCCTTGGTTGCGCTCATGGCGGATCAGGTGGCGGGACTGGAGGCTCATAGAATCGACTCGTGCGTAGCCATCAATGGATTGCTGTCCATGCCCGAGCGGGCCGATGCGCTGGATCGGGTACGATTGGGGGATGCAGGCATTCTCATCATCTCGCCGGAGCAACTCCGCAACCGTTCTCTGCGCCGTGCATTCGACCAACGCGAGATAGGGGCTTGGGTGCTGGACGAGGCTCATTGTCTATCGAAATGGGGGCATGACTTTCGGCCGGATTACCGCTACGTGGGGCGCTTCATCTGCGAAAAGGCGGGACAGGACCCGATCCCGCCGGTGCTATGCCTGACTGCGACCGCTAAACCCGACGTAGTGGAGGACATCAAGCAGCATTTTCGGGATGAACTCGACGTAGGACTGAAGGTCTTCGACGGCGGTGCCCATCGCACCAATCTGGAGTTCATAGTAGTGCCGACAACCGCCGAAGAGAAGTTCTCGCGCATCCACCAGATTCTTATGGCCGATCTGCCGCCGGATGCGTCCGGCGGTGCCATCGTCTATTGTATGACGCGTCGGCGGACCGAAGAGATAGTGGATTTCCTTCAGGATAAAGAGGTTGCGGCAGACTTCTTCCATGCCGGGCTGCCGCCGGAGACTAAGAAGAGTGTACAGCAGCGCTTCATCGACGGCAAACTGCGCGTGATCGCGGCCACCAATGCCTTCGGCATGGGTATTGACAAGCCGGATGTGCGATTGGTGATCCACGCCGATATTCCGGGATCGCTGGAGAACTACATGCAGGAGGCTGGCCGCGCTGGCCGTGACCGCGAGATGGCTCGTTGCGTACTGCTCTATGCGACGGATGACGTGGAGAGGCAGTTTGGCCTGTCGGCGCGTTCGCGGCTCACTCAGGAGGAAATTAGCGGTGTCCTGAAGGCATTGCGAAACTTAGATCAGAAGAATCAGAAGAAGCGTCTGAATGGCGAAGTCGTAGCCACCGCCGGCGAGATCCTCGGCGAGGACGAGGAAAAGGTCTTTGAGCGGGACTCCGCCACCGACGATACCCGCGTGCGAACCGCCATCTCTTGGCTTGAGGAGGCAGTACTACTGACCCGGGAAGAGAACCAAGTGCAGGTGCTTCCTTCGTCTCTCCGGGTGGACTCGGTGAAGGAAGCACGCAGTCGGTTGGCGAAGGCGTCCGTTGCCCATGACTACCGGCAACGGCTGCTTAAAATAGCCGAGACCCTGATTGATGCCGACCCCGACGAGGGCATCTCTACCGACGAGTTGATGGGTGTATCCGGTCTGAGCGCCGAAGGTGTGCGTGGTGCTCTGTACGACTTGGAAGAGCTAGACATTGCCAGCAACGAGATGGCACTGACCGCCTTCGTCCACGCAGGAATAGTGCGCAGTTCTCAGAAGCGCTTTGATGAGGCGGCGGAGTTGGAGGCCGCCCTGATCGCGCAGATGCGCGAGGCTGCACCGGATATGGGCAAGGGAGATACGTGGCCCCTGCATTTGCGCTTCGCCGCGCAAACTCTGCGTGATCAAGGGGTGGCTGATCCGTTGCCGGAACGACTACGGCGCATTCTCCGCAGCATTGCCTACGACGGGCGCGGTGAAGGGGGCGACGCCGGCAGCATCGGGGTGCAACAGCGGGATGCGGAGACGATGCAGGTGACGCTGCGGCGCGAGTGGTCGGCGTTGGAGGAGTTCGCGTCGCGCCGACGCGATGGAGCAAAATTCCTGCTGGCTCACTTGCTCGCTTGCCTGCCGCCTAGGAGTAAGGGCATGGACTTGCTGGCTAAGACTACCCTCGGCAAGCTGTTGGAAGTGATAAAGTCCGACCTGTTCCTGAATAGAAAGAGCACAAACCCCGATAAGTTACTGGACCGTGCCCTTCTATGGCTGCACGAGCAGGAGGTTATTCGCCTGAACAAAGGTCTAGCGGTATTCCGTCCGGCTATGACTATCCGGCTAGCCGAAGAAAGACGCCGCTTTACCAAGACCGACTTTGAGCTGCTTGAACTCCACTACAAGGGGCAGGTACTGCAAATCCACGTGATGAAGGAGTTCGCTGAGCGGGGCTGCGAGGCCATAACCGAGGTCATGCTTATGGCCATGGACTACTTCAGCCTAACAGAGGAGGAATTCCTCCGCCGTTGGATGCCAGATCGGGACAAGGAGACTGCGCGGCAGACCACGCCCGAATCGTGGCGAGACATCGTCGAAAGCCTGAATAATCGCACCCAACAAGCCATCGTCGCGGATGATCGAAAGCAGACAAACGTGTTGGTGCTCGCTGGTCCCGGCTCCGGTAAGACGCGAGTGCTAGTGCATCGTATCGCCTACCTCGTGCGCGTAAAGCGCGAAAATCCTCGCGGCATCCTAGCCTTGGCCTACAACCGGCACGCAGCGGTCGAGATACGGCGACGCCTCATGGATTTGATCGGCGACGATGCCCGTGGGGTAACCGTGCTTACTTGTCACGCGCTGGCCATGCGATTGGTCGGCGTCAGTTTCCAGGAGCGGGAAAGGAAGCAACTTGACGACGGTGCATTTCGGGAGGTGTTGCGCCAAGCAGTGGCACTATTGCGCGGCGAGGGTCTGGAGCCGGAGGAAGCAGACGATCAGCGGGAGCGGCTCCTCGCGGGTTTCCGCTGGATACTCGTGGACGAATACCAAGACATTGGTGCGGATCAATACGAGTTGATATCGGCCTTGGCTGGACGGACCCTGAAAGATGAGGATCGCAAGCTCACGCTCTTCGCAGTAGGCGACGACGATCAGAACATTTACGCCTTCAACGGTGCTTCGGTGGAGTTCATCCGCCGTTTCGAAGAGGATTACGGGCCGAAGCCCTCCTACCTGATCGACAACTACCGTTCCACTAGCCACATCATTACAGCGGCCAATGAGTTGATCGAGCCAGCTCGACAGCGGATGAAAACTGGACATCCTATCAGCATCGACCGGGCGCGTACGAAGAATCCGCCCGGCGGCGACTGGAGTGAACTGGATTCGGTCGCTCAAGGTCGGGTGCAGATTCTGCCAGCATCCCTCGACCCAAGCTCCCAAGCGCAGGTTGCGATGATGGAGTTGCAGCGCCTCGCCGCCCTCTCACCGGACTGGGACTGGTCCAAGTGCGCGGTGATCGCACGCGAATGGAAGTATCTGGATCCGGTACGTGCTTTCTGCGAAGTCCACCGTATCCCGGTGCAGATGGGGAATGAAGAAATCCCGAGCTTTTGGTTCCTGCGAGAAACTCGAACGTTTGTTGAATGGCTGCGTGGACGGGAAACCCGGACCGTGGGCAGTGCTGATTTGAGAGGTTGGCTGGATGCGCAAACGCCGGGCCTATGGAATGACCTGCTACGGCAAGCCTTGGACGAGTTCTCCCTAGAAACTAGCGACGCGGAAATGCCGGTGGATCACTTCATCGAGTGGTTGGCCGAGTGGGGACGAGACGTACGCCGCCGCCAGCGCGGGCTCTTGCTGTTGACCGCGCACCGCGCCAAAGGATTGGAGTTTGATCACGTGGCCGTGCTCGATGGAGGCTGGAACAATGTCGATAGGGGCGAGGACCCGGATGCGCCGCGTAGGCTCTACTACGTGGCCATGACACGCGCCCGGCAGACCCTTGCGCTCGTGCGTTTTCAAGGATCGCGCCCCGCCGGAGGTAGCACCCTGCCTGATTTCGTAAAAGAGCCTGAACCTCCGGCGTACTCGGGGCGCTCGCACTCGCTGCCATATACATTTCCGAACAACGGCTCGGTTTTGCGCCGCACATCCGATGGCTTGCAGCCGGAAACCCCGGAACTCTCACGCCAATATCGGCGGCCTAGTCTGCGCGAGGTCAATCTGGGCTTCGCGGGACGTTTCTATGCCAACCATCCGCGGCATCGTGCGATTGCCGCTCTGTCGTCCGGCGATCAGCTAGAAACGCGAATTACCAAAAATGGATATTGGGAATTGCTGAACCGGTCGGGGATGGTGGTAGGGCGTCTTGCCCAAGCGTTTGAACCCCCACCGGGAACGCGGTGCAGGTCCGCCACGGTCTTCGCCGTCGTGGCTTGGAGCCGCGAAGCGTCGGAGCCTCAGTACCGGGACAGCGCGAAATGCGATGCTTGGGAGGTTGTGGTACCGGAGCTAGTGTTCGAGCCAGAGGGCGAGTAATTCGACGGTAACTCAGGGGAAACTACTGGAAGCAGAACTTAGCTTGTAATCTCGGAAACGTCTGTGCGTTCCGCCAACGAAACCATCCTTATGCACTTTGCCTGCCCTTTCCGCCCCTATCTTCAAGCCACTTCTTTAGAGATTCGGGACTCTCACCCGAACGGTATCCCTCCAGAATACCTTCAGCAGTCAGATCTTCATCCAAATCCGGCCAGTGAACATAAGCACCATCGCCAAAAATCTCATAATGATCGCGCTCCTGTGGCGTACCGTACCAAAGACGAGGATACCACATCAGAGGCACACTGATCGTTCGTCCGTCAACTATCTCCAAAGTCAGTGTATCATCGCTGATCTGCACACTTTGAGCACGCACTTCTCTCTTGTTATTGTCCAAAGAACTCATGCCATCTCTCCAAGAATAATTCACGATGTGTTTCAACCAATTTTGCAATTCGGTTTAATTCAGCACGGTTAAAACCGCCAGTTTGTTGAAGTGAAATAGGATCAAGCCAGAATTTTGCAACGCAATTATCACGTCTTATGTGAATATGCGGTGGTTCTCCACGATCCAGAGACAAAAAGAAAAACCGGTATGGACCTTCAAACAGAATAGTTGGCATCCAATCCTTTCGCGATCAGTATCAACATGCCCCTCGTTTTAATAGGCGGTCGGCTGGTTAGCCGCTGGTTAGTTTGGTCCACAATTGTAGCAAAATCACCACAACGCCCAACACGGCGATCCCCCCCTGTAATTGGTTCAAGCCCTTTCTAACTTCCTTTATCTGACTCGTGAATTCCTTGCTCAACTCGGCTTTGAGTTCGGTTATATCGGTCTTGAGCTCGGCTTTGAGTTCGGCCATATCAGTCTTGAGCTCGGCTTTGAGTTCGGCCATATCGGCCTTGGTAGCGAGGTGATTGTACACGCCTTCGAGCTTGGCTAGACGCTCTTCGGGGGTTAAAGGGGAATTGGTCATAGCAGGCTGTTGTCTCCTTGGGTTGGAAGGTACAGGATGGCGTGGAGCGGTGTCAATGCGCCTGAGATTAGAAGAGCAATATCCGTGCCCGTTCAAGGCATAGTACTCGCGTGGTAAGGTTGACATCGCGTAGGCCAGCGGCCTTATTTGCGCCCTCCAACCAAATAGCCAAAGGAGCCTGAGAAATGCCGGATGTTATCGTCGTCGGAGATGGGCCGGGTGGATTGAGCGCCGCGCTCTTTCTTGCCAAAAACGACATGAGCGTCACTGTCTTTGGCCAAGACAAGACCCTCATGCACAAGGCCATGCTGTACAATTATTTGGGCATTCCCAAGATCGCCGGACCTGAGTTCCAGCAGATCGGTCGCGAGCAGGTGCGCGGCTTTGGCGGGGAGATTCAGGACGTCGAAGTCAGTAGCGTTGAAAAGGGCGAGGGGGGGTTTGTCGTCGAAACCGCTGATGGCCAAAGCCATCAGTCTCAATATCTGATCTTGGTTACCGGGCCGAGCAACCCGCTGGCCGAAAGCTTGGGCGTGGCCAAAGAAGCCGATGGGTTGGCGGCCGATCGCAATGGACGCACTTCGGTCGAAGGGCTATACGTCCTTGGCTGGAGCACCCGCCTGAAGAAGATCCAAGCCATTATCTCTGCCGGCGACGGGGCCTGCGCCGCGCTGGACATCCTCTCGGCTAAAGCCGGCGAGGATATCCACGACTTCGATCTGATCGAAGACGAGTAGGCTAAAGCGAGACGACGCGCCCTTCTATGGCGGATTGGGTGGCCGCGAGCGTCACGGCTAAGGTTTTGACCGCCTCTGCGTAGTCGCAGCGGATGCATGAGGCATCGCCGGTTTGCACGGCTTGGAGAAAGGCGCGATCCTCCGCTTGCGTTGGATTGTTGCCCTGTTCGACAACTTCTCGGCCGCTGGGGCGGTCGATGGTGAGTGCGCCGGATGCGATGCGCAGGACTTGGTCTTTCTGGTAGAGATCCAAGCCCACGTGCCCGCCCGCGGATAGCATACAAGCCGAGGTAATGCTGGCCACTGCGCCGCTTTGGAAGCGGAGATTGGTGACGGAGGCGTCGTGGACATCGTAGTTGGGGACGTCTTCCATCAGGCCGGTGCGCGCCATGGCGTGGACGCTCTCCACCTCGCCGAGTAAGTAGCGGGCCAAGTCGAAGATGTGCGTGGTTTGTTCGACGATCTGGCCGCCGCTTTCGGCCAACACCCGCCACCAAGACACTCCGGGCATGCCGCCGGTCCAAGCGCCGAGGGCAAAACCCACTTGCTCGTCGCCGAGGAGTTCGATTGCTTTGGCGGTCGTATCCATGTAGCGCCAGTGATAGCCCACGGCGCTGATAAGATTTTGGGTGCGGAGAGCCGCTTTCACGGCGCGGGCTTGTTCCAGGGAAGTCGCCACGGGTTTTTCCACGAAAATGGGCAAGCCGCGCTCAATGGCCGCTAGCTCGGGTTGCGCATGGGCAAAAGGCGGCAGGCAGATATAGACCGCGTCTAGGGACTCGCTGTCGTACAGGGCCTCGTAGTGGCTGTAGGCCTTGCCACCGTACTCGCTGGCTGCGGCGAGCGCCTTTTCTTCGACTACGTCGCAAAAGGCAACAAGCTCGGCCTCGTCGAGCTGGGTGAGAGTGCGTAGGTGGTGGTTGGCGATGCCACCCGTGCCGACAAAGCCGATTCTGACCGTCATAGCGACCTCCTTTTCCAGAGAATTACAATGATGGGCAAGGTGTTATACAGCGCGGCGCAGCCGCTGTCAAGCTGAGTACCATGGCTGGACAGGATCGACAGGGTGGACGAGGTCGGCTGACTCGCAAGATTGGCGTCGTAGCTGCTGGCCGCGCGGCCAATACCGCTAGTCTCATAGCCATCTATGCGCTGGTCGCCCGCGCTTGGACTGCGGAAGAATGCGGGCTCTTTATGGCGGTTTGGGTGGTGGGCAACGCGCTGATCCCGGTGTTTTTGCTCGGGCTGCCCACGAGTTTGCTCTACTTCTTTCCGCGGCGGAGCGAACCGCGCTTACTCGTCGGTCAAGTACTGCTGTGTTTGGCTGCGTCGGGTTTGATATTGGCTGGATGCCTGTGGTTGTGGGGGCCGCAGTTGGCCGGTGTGTTGGTGCAAGAAGGCGGCGATAGCGAGCAGGTTGCCGCGTACCTGCTGCCGTTTTTGCCCTATCTCTTTGCGGTGATCGCCGCTGGTGGGGCTGAAACGGCCTTGGTGGCCGCCGACCGCGAGCACTACTTGGCTTGGCTGCAACTGGCTATGGGTGGCGCATTAGTCACCGGTGCGGGGGGCGCTCTATGGCTGGGCTGGACGCCCGAGCAGGTGCTGGCGCTGTTTTCGGGGTTGGGCGTGTTGCGCTTGCTCGCCATCTGCGGACTGGTGCGCTTGGCGTTGGGGGGTGGGCGCTGGTGGGAATGGGAAGGATTGGGTGAGTTGATGCGCTATACGCGTCCAGTTGGCTTCAACGACGCAGTAGGTAGCCTCTCGCGCTACGTCGATCGCTTTGTGGTAATGCACTTATTCGCGGCTGGCGCGTTTGCCGAGTACAATTTTGGGGCTATTGAGGTGCCGATCAGCCTGCTGCTGTCGGCGGTGACAGCCGTGTTGATCCCGGAAGTCAGCCGGTTCTTCCAAGAGGGCCAGCTCGATGAAATACTGGCGCTGTGGCAGCGCGCGGTCTCTCGTCTAGCCCTGTTGGTGTTGCCGCTGGCGGCCTTCTTGCTCGCTTTTGCTGGGTCGCTGATCGGTTGGCTCTTCCCGGAATACGACCGCTCGGCTTGGGTCTTCCGCATCTATCTATTGGTGTTGCCGCTGCGCTGTGCCGCGTACAGTCCGCTGCTGGTGGGCATGGGCAAGGCGCGCTGGGCGCTGTGGGGTAGCGTGGGGGATCTGTGTTGCAATATCGGCTTGAGCTTGGTGCTCGTTGCCTATTTGCAGGCAGCGCATCCCGAGTGGGCCTTCCTCGGCCCGGCCGTGGCTACCACACTGGTGACGTACTTACAAGTAGCCTTCTTATTGGTGGCTATTGGCTGGCACTTGCGCTGTGGCTGGTATCGGCTCATGCCTTGGGGCCGCTTGCTGAGGATCGGCGCAGGAGCCGGGGCGGCCGCTGTGGTCTGCCGTTGGGTTAGCGCGGACTTGGGCGGCGACCTTTTGCAGGTGGCTGTAGGAGGGATGTGCTTTGTGGTGCTGATTGGTGCCCTGACTTGGGCCTACCCACAAGACCGGGCGGAACTGACCCACACTTGGCGGGCGTTGACGCGGATGCGTTAATCGCTGAGCAGGGCGCTGGCGATCTCCTCCCATTCTTCGGCCAGCGACGCCTCGCTGTGCGGCTTGTGCGCCCGCCGGTACCAATATCCAGCATTGCTTTCGTCGCCTTCGACCCGGTGCAAATAAGCGTGGACCCAAGCTCCGACGGGGTCGGGTACTTGCTGGGCTAGCTCGTGGGCTTTGTCCCATTCGCCCTTGGCATCGTACCAGAGGGCTTGCAGGGCTTGGGAGGTCTCCGGTGGGGTCTGTTCTTGCAGGCTCAATTTGAAGGCTTTGAGGTCCATAACGGTAGGCTCCAATCGTCGTGTGTCCCCTTAATATAGGGTGTCTCGGTGCGGCTATCCACCGAGGCGCGCACCTTGCCAAAAAAGCGCGTCGCCCTCTATATTTAAAACTTTTAACTTGATGCGAAACAAGGAATTGGGCAAAGACATGCCAGTAGGAGTGGGATTGATCGGTTTGGGCACGGTCGGCAGTGGCGTGGTCGAACTGTTGCAGGATGCACCCGCGTCGCTACGGCGGCGCAAGCACGTGGATTTCGCATTGCAGCGCGTGGCGGTGCGCGACTTGGACAAGCCGCGCAGCCCCGCCCTAGCACCGGAGCTGTTGACCGCGGATGCCGACGCGGTGGTAGCCGACCCGGATGTGCAACTAGTGGTGGAACTAACCGGTGCCCCCCCGGCCTTTGAGTGGGTGAGCGAGGCCCTGCGACAGGGCAAGGATGTGGTGACGGCCAACAAAGCCCTGCTCGCCGAGCGGGGCGAGGAACTTTTTGAATTGGCGCTGGCCAATGGGGCGGATTTGATGTTTGAAGCCAGCGTCGCGGCCGGCATCCCGATCATTCGCTCGTTGCGCAACGGCTTGGTCGCCAATCGGGTCGAGTCCCTGTACGGCATTCTCAACGGCACGACCAACTACATGCTCACGCGCATGAGCCGCGGTGCGGGTGACTACGACGACGTCCTCAAAGAGGCTCAAGACCAAGGCTACGCCGAGCCGGACCCGACTATGGACGTGAGCGGCATGGATGCCGCGCAGAAGTTGGCCATTCTCTGCCGCATTGCCTTTCACTGCACGGGCACGGGCCGCGACGTATTTTGCGAAGGCATCGAGGAGATCGAGAGCCGGGACATTGAATACGCTCGCGAGTTGGGGTATGGGATCAAATTGTTGGCTATTGCCAAGCAGCAGGACGGGCGCGTCGAGGCCCGGGTGCATCCGGCTATGGTACCGGAGGACGCGCTGTTGGCCAACATCCACGACGAATTCAACGCCATTCAGGTGCAGGGGTCTGCGGTGGGGCCGCAAGTGTTTTCCGGTCGCGGGGCCGGGCGGCTGCCCACGGCCAGCGCGGTGGTGGCGGATATGGTCGAGTTGGTCGAGCGCAAGGCGGCCGGTGCCAGCACGTCCATCGGCGATATGATCTTGGGCGAAGATGCTGTCTCGGTCGTACCAATTGAGGACGTGCAGATGCGCTACTTTATCCGCGTCTTAGTCCGCGACCAGCCCGGGGTGCTCGCGGGTATTGCGCGCATTTTGGCCGAGGAGCGCATCAGCATTGCCTCGGTCATCCAAAAGGAGCGCGACTTCGAGGGTGGCTCAGTGCCGTTGGTCATTGTCACCCACGAGGCGCGCGAAGCCGCGATGCAGCGGGCGCAGCAGGCCGTGGCCACTCTCGACGCCGTGCAGGGTGCGGTCAAGCTCATTCGCATGGAGGATCTCTAGCGTGCGCTACGTCGTGTTGGTGCCCGATGGAGCGGCCGACTATCCGCTCGATGAATTGGACGGGCAGACGCCGTTGGAGGCAGCCGTCACGCCCTGCATGGATCGCTTGGCCCGCGAGGGAGCCGGGGGATTGGTGCAGATGATCCCGGCGCAACGGCATCCAGGCAGCGACATCGGCAATCTCGAAATTTTCGGCTACGACAGCCGGGTGCACTACACGGGCCGCGCGCCGTTGGAAGCAGCGAGCATGGGCGTTGATTTGGGCGATGAGGGGGTGGCCTTCCGCCTGAACCTGATCTACGGAGAGGGCGACGTACTGGTCGATTACAGCGCCGGCCACATTGACAGCGAAGAAGCAGCCGAATTGGTGGAGGCTTTGGCGGATGAGTTGGGGGGACCGTCTTTGCGCTTCTATCCCGGGGTGGGCTATCGCCACTTGTTGGTGTGGGAGCGCGGCCCGGAAGGAGTGGAGACCTATCCGCCGCACGACATCATGGGTGAGTCCATGGCCGCGCATGAGCCTACGGGCGCAGGAGCTGAGAAAATTCGCGCCCTCATGGACGCGGCTGCCCCGATTCTCGCAGCCGCGCCGGTCAATGCAGCCCGCTCGGCTCGCGGGGAGCGGCCGGCCAATGCGATATGGCTCTGGGGGTCTGGACGCGCGCTGCGGTTGACGCCCTTGTCGGAGCGCTACGGATTGCAGGGCGGCGTCATCTCGGCCGTTGACTTGGTGCGCGGCATCGGCAAGAGCGCGGGCTTAGAGGTCATTGAGGTGCCCGGTATTACCGGGTATCTGGACACCAACTACGAGGGCAAGGCCGAATATGCGCTGGCGGCCTTGCAGCGCGCTGATTTTGTCTATGTCCACGTCGAGGCCCCAGACGAAGCAGGGCACAATGGTGATCCAAAGGCCAAGGTGCAGGCCATCGAGGATTTCGATGCCCGCGTCGTCGGCCCGATCTTGGCGGGGCTAGAGTCGATGGGGTCGCATCGGGTGCTGCTCACCCCCGACCACCGCACGCCCATTGTGCGGCGCACCCACAGCCGCGAGCCAGTGCCCTTTGTGCTGTGGGGGACGGGGATTGAGGCCGACTCGATGCAAGCTTATGGAGAACGGGCAGCCGAGTGGGGTAGTATGCAGGTAGAACACGGACATGTATTGATGGATTATCTCACGGAGAAATGCAGGTGACCGATACGTACAACGTAGCTATTATGGGCGCGACTGGCGCCGTAGGGCAGGTGCTGTTAGAAATACTAGCCGAGCGCGACTTTCCCGTCGGCGAGTTGCGGCTGTTGGCCTCGGCCCGCTCGGCTGGGCGCGCCATTTCCTTTAACGGCAGCTCGATTCAGGTGCAGGAGCTCGGCGAGGATTCCTTCGCCGGCGTGGATATTGTCTTGGCCTCGGCCGGGGGCAGTTTGAGCAAGCAGTTTAATCCACACGCAGTGGCCGCGGGCGCGGTGGTGGTCGATAATACATCGGCCTATCGCATGGACCCGGACGTGCCGCTGGTGGTGCCCGAGATCAATCCCGAGGACTTGGCGGCGCATCGCGGCATCATCGCCAATCCGAATTGTTCGACGATCATCATGGACGTGGTGGTCTGGCCGCTCTATCAGCGACGGCCAGTCAAGCGCATTGTGGTCTCGACGTATCAGGCCGTCAGCGGTGCGGGGGCGCGGGCCATGGAGGAGTTGGAGGCACAGACGCGGCAAGTGCTCGCTGGGCAGGAGGCCGAGCCGGCTGAATTCCCGCATCCGATCGCCTTTAACTTATTCTCGCACGATTCGGCTGTCGGGCCGGAAGGGTATTGCGAAGAAGAGCTGAAAATGGTGCGCGAAACTCGCAAGATGTTCCACGACGACGCGCTGCAAATTTCGGCCACGACCATTCGCGTACCCGTGTTGCGGGCGCATTCCGAGGCGATCAACGTGGAGTTTGCCGAACCCTTTTCGGCCGCCGAGGCCGAGGCCATCTTGGCGCAGGCTGAGGGCGTGCGGATCGTGAATGATCCCGAACAGAATTATTTCCCCATGCCGATTGAGGCCTCCGGCTGCGACGAGGTATTGGTCGGGCGCATTCGCCAGGATATTTCGCGGCCCGAGGGGACTGGGTTGGACTTGTGGGTCAGCGGCGATCAGTTGCGCAAGGGCGCGGCCCTAAACGCCGTGCAAATCGCCGAGGAGCTCATCGCGCGCAAATTGCTATAACGAGGGAAACCGCCATGGATGTCTTGAGTAGGGAAGAACTGGATTTCTTTGCCGAAGAGGGGTACGTGGTTGCGCGTCAGGTAATCGACCGCGACCAGGCCGAGCGCACTGGGCGGGCAGTGTGGGCGTTTACGGGCATGGACCCAGACGATCCCGAGACTTGGTACCCAGAGGATCGGCGCGGCATCATGGTCGAGATTTACCACCACCAGACCATGTGGGACAACCGCACGGCCCCTCGGGTACACCGGGCCTTTAGCCAGATTTGGGGCACGGACAAGCTATGGGTCAGCCACGACCGAGCCAGCATCAATCCGCCGACCCTAGACAAAGATGCGCCCGAGCACAATCTGCACTGGGACGCGTCCTTCGATAAGCGTCCTTTGTCCTTTGGCGTGCAGGGCGTGCTCTATCTGAGCGACACGCCAGCAGAACAGGGGGCCTTTATCTGCGTGCCGGGATTCCACCAGCGCCTAGAGGCGTGGCTCGATGAACTGCCGGAGGAAGCCAACCCCCGCGAGCAAGACCTTTTGGCCTTGGGAGCGCAGCGCATCGGTGCTGAAGCGGGCGATTTGGTTATCTGGCGCACGGCGCTGCCGCATACGGCGAGCGTCAATCGCGGCGATGCACCTCGCGTGGCGCAGTACATCACCATGAGTCCAGCCGGCGAGAGCGAAGAAGCGCGGCGGTTGCGCACGGACTTTTGGCAGCGGCGGCTGTCCGGGCTGGGGCGCTACGCTGAGGAACGCGAGCATCACGAAGAGAAGACGGCTGAGTTGACAAGTGTGGGGCGGAAGCTGGCTGGGGTGGATCCTTGGGATTGAGGGGACGAGAGATGTCTCCTGATCCGCAAAGACCTTGCGACTTTATTAATTTCTACCTTTAAGAAATTCCGACGTTAGCTCTTTTCGGTCTCTATACGCAGGTGTGCTCAATGAAGCGGGCGTAGAGATCGACGCCTGCGTGCAGTTGGTCGGTTTTGATCCATTCGTTGGCGGTGTGGGCTTGCGCAATGTCGCCCGGGCCGAGGACGATCATTTGTTTCATCTTCTTGAAAAAAGCCATGCCGTCGGTGCCGTAGGCCACGGTAGTGGGTTTGCGACGGCCCGTTAGCTTGAGCGCCGTGCGGACTAGTGGAGCGTCCACCGCGGTGTAGAGCGGCTCGCCGCGATGTTTGAGTTCGAAGTTGAGGCCGTGTTTTTTCGCACTTTTGCGGGTTCTGTCGATAATATCATCGACGTCGGTGCCGGGCATGGGGCGATAGTTGAGGGTACAGATGCTCTGGGCGGGGGAGATGTTGGTGGCGCGGTTGTGGTCGTTGATGCCGATGCACCACTCGGAATGCGGCGGCGCGAATTCCTCGTTGCGGTAGCGACGCGCGCTGAGCACTCGCTCGTTGAATTTCTTCATTTCCGCGAGAAAGGGAATCATCTTGAGGTTGGCGTTGGTGCCCTTCAAGGTGCTAGTGTGCGCGGGCCGTCCTTTGGCCGTGACTTGCATGGCGAGCGATCCTTTGTGGGCGTGGACGACGCGGAGGCTGGTGGGTTCGCAGATAATGCCACAGCCCGTGCTGGCTTCGGCAAAGAATTTGGAGTGAGCCGTGACCTTTTGCGCGCCGACGCAGAGGACCTCTTCGTCGGCCGTGACGACGATGTAGAGCGGGGCTTTGAGATCGGCGGCCTTGAAGCGGGCGGCCGCGCAAATCGAAGCGGCAAGGGGGCCTTTCATGTCGCAGGAGCCGCGGCCGTAGAGCTTGCCGTTGTCCTCGTAGGATTCGTAGGGGTCGCGAAGCCAACCGTCGGCGGGATTGGCTGGAACGACGTCGTCGTGGCTCATCAGGGCTAGCCCGCCCTCTCCAGTGCCCAACTTGCCGACGATGGAGAGCTTATCCACGCCCGCCTCATCGGTGTAGGGCACCTCTTCTATGTGAAAACCGAGTTGGTCTAAGACCCTGGCTACGTGTTGGGTGACTTCGACGTTGCTGGTTTGGCTTTCCGAGGGATAGGCGACTAATGCCTTGGTCAGTTTGACGACATTGAGTTTCATCGCAGATTCGCTTTCGCAGAGAGGGTGATTGGCACAAAGTACAAACTTAGTAGAGGGCCATCAAGGGCGTTGACAGCACGGCCAAAAGGCGGTATGAATAGGCGAGCGAGAAGCAATAAAGCGGCCCGCTTCCAACGAGCGAAAGCGGGCCGACAGACGAGTGGGACACGTCCTGTTAGCTCAGGGCGTTGTGCAGTTCAGTCCAGTCGTCGAGGTTGTTGAGATTGACGGCGTCGAGAATGCTGCCGTCGTCGCTGAGGCCAGCGGCACCGAGGATGTCGGTGCGGGTCTCGTCGTCGTGGTTGTAGCCGCGGATGGCGGCGTTGGAAGCGTCGATTTCGCTCTGCGGAATGGAGCCGCCGCGCTGGGCCTGGACCCAGTTTTCAAATTCGATGTAGCTGGCCTTGTTGTCCTTGACGTAGGCCACGGCCGCGTCGCGATCGATGCTGAGGCCGTCGAGGACCATCTGATCGAAGCCTGCGCCGCATTCCGGGTAGTCTGCGGGCAGTTCGCCAGCCGCGCTTAGGCGCAGCTTGGACCACAAGCGGGGTAGGTGAATTGCGCCGAGCGGTCCGGCGATATCCGAACTAATGTTAGGTATAATGGCCATGAGATTCCTCCTGTAGGGAATGGGTTGAAAAAACGGCCTACAACAGTACGGTTGTTCGGGCCGATTGTCAAACGGTATAGAGCATGGACAAAATACGCTTTGGTGTGATTGGTGCTGCTGGTCGCGGAAGCGGCTTTACTCCCACCCTGTTGACCCATCCAGCCACGGAAGTTACCGCGCTGTGTGACGTCCGCCGGGAAGAGGTTGAGCAACACGCGGCTGAATTGGGTGTCGAACAGGTCTTTACAGATACGGACGAAATGCTCGACTCTGGGAGGGTGGATGCGATCGTCGTGGGCACGCCCATGCCGTGGCACGTGCCTCAGTCTATCGCGGCCTTGGAGCGCGACATCCACGTGCTAAGCGAGGTGACGGCCGGCGTGTCGGTCGAGGAGTGCCGCGATTTGACGCGCGCGGCGCGGCGCAGCCGAGCCGTGTATATGATGGCCGAGAATTACGTGTACACCAAGCCCAACACACTGGTAAAAGCGTTGGTCGAACGCGGCTTTTTCGGCGAGCTGTACTACGCCGAAGGGGCTTATATCCACGAACTGAAAGAGCGCAACGAGACCACGCCTTGGCGGCGGCGCTGGCAGACGGGCGTCAATGGCTGCACCTATGGCACGCACAGCTTGGGGCCGGTGCTGACGTGGTTTGCCGGGCAGCGAGTGGTGGCCGTCTGCGCCGTGGGCACTGGGAATCACTACCGCGACCCGCGCGGCGATTTGTACGAAATGGAGGACTCGGTGACCATGATGTGCCGGCTGTCGGGCGGTGGGCTGGCGCATATCCGGGTCGATATGCTCTCGGACCGGCCGCACCACATGGTGCACTATGCGTTGCAGGGGACCGATGGCGCGTACGAGTCGGCTGACGGCTTTGAGGCTGCGGCCAAAATCTGGCTGCGCAATCGCAGTGAGCAGCCGCGCTGGGAGCCTTTGGAAGCCTTAGAGGAATTTTTGCCCGATCATTGGCGGCATCCGCCCGCAGAAGCCCTCGCCGCTGGCCACGGCGGTGGCGACTATTGGGAGGTACAGGACTTTGTCGCGGCCATTCGCGGGGAGAAGGAGCCGGCCATTGGCATCGACTTGGCGATGGACATGACCTTGCCCGGCCTCGTCAGCCAACAGTCAATTGCCCAAGGGTCAGCTTGGGTGGCCGTGCCCGATTCGCGCAACTGGACCTGAAGGAGCGAGACTATGCCAAAGCCAAGAATCATGTTTTACCACGATGGGCGGCATCCACTGATCTACATGTACGAGCCGCCGATGCAGAAGGAGGAGTACGAGCAGGGGGTGGATGAACTGTTGGGCACGCCGGTCGAAGCTATCATGTTTTGCCTCGGCGACGGCCGCACCGTGCTGCACGACACCGAGGTAGGGGAGCTGTGGGGGCACAATATGAAGCGGTGGCCGCATCTGATTTTTCGCCGCGCCCATCAAAATGCCCGCGACCTAATCCGCAAGGGGCACGATCCCCTGCGCCTGATTTGCGACCGCGCCCACCAGTACGGCAAACAAGTGTATACGACGCTGTTGGTACAGCAGGGTCGAGGACCGCGAGAAGAGGACGTGCGCTGCTCGGATTTCCGCTTTGACAACGCCCATCTAGAAATCGGCGCGCAAGACGGTGTCCCCGACGACTATCCTGGCTACACCTGTCTCGACTTCAAGCACAAAGAAGTCCGCGACGAGCGCTTTGCCCTGATTGCCGAGACTTTAAAAAAATATCCGGTCGATGGCTTTGAGCTACAGATGAACTACCAACCCTACTACTTCCACCCAGATGAGGTCGATGCTGGCCGCGAGATTATGACCGAGTGGGTGCGCAAGGTGTACCGCGCTGTCAAGCGGAGCGGCAAGCAACGCGAATTGGCCATCCGCATCCCCTATAGTATCGAGGGATGCTATGCCGTCGGCATGGACGTCGAGGCGTGGCTGCGCGAAGGGTTGGTCGATGTGCTGATCGGCCAGTCGTTTTCCGGCCCTGAACTGCTAGATTCGACCATTGATTTCCGGCCTTTGGTTGCGGCGGCCGAAGGCACAGGCTGTCGGGTACACGCAGCCTTGCAAAGCCACGTGGACTCAGATCGCTTGGGAGAGGCGACCATTGAGATGGTGCGCGGGGCCGCCTGCAACTACTGGGCGCAGGGCGTCGATGGCCTGTACTTGGCGCACTGGTTTGGGAACTGGCCGTATCAGGCTTCTTTTTACGAGAAGTTGCGGGAAGTGCCCTATCCAGAGGTCATGGCCGCGCGCGACAAAATTTACTACATCCCGACTGTGACCGGGCGCTACCCCAATCCCACCACCGAGCCGGGGACGACCATGCAGCTGCCGGCCTATCTGCAAAAGGGCCACAAGGCTTCCATCACTTTGTCGGTTAGCGACGATCTGCGACGCTGGGCCAAGGTTGGCCGGGTACACGAAGTGTTGCTGCGGGTGCGGGTGATGAGTCACACTGAGCGCGACCGACTGAAGTTCTATCTCAATGGCCGGGAGTTGCCCGCCAGTCTGTTGCGCAAAATCAACGAAATGTACCGGATGTCGGCTCCGCGCTATCGCACGGGATCGGGATATTGGTACGCGTTTAGGCTGGATGCCAAACACTGGCCGAAAAAGGGGAACAACACGCTCGCAGTCGAATTGGTGCGGCGAGACGCCCAAGCGCTGCCGGAGATTTTTGTGCGCGACGTGGAGTTGGATGTCAAATACCTGATGGGGCGCAATTATCACCGCGGCCAAGACATAGATCTGGGGCCGAGCGAACCATCGGGAATATGAGTTGATGGACAAACGAAGATGATATTGAACAGGCGTTACAAAGTTGTGCTGGCGGCGTGCGTCGCCGGCTGGTGTAGTGCGGGGCCGACGGAGGCCGGCTACATCCCGGATGTACCCTATTTTCACCAGCACAGCAATCGCATCAATCCCTCTGGCTCCTGCCAAAATACCAGCGTCGCTATTGTGCTCAAATACTACGGGGCCGATGACATTACTCCCGACATGATCTCCGCCAAATGGGGTACGCACGTCGCCCAGACCACTGGTGGTCTCGAAAAGGTCTTTAACGAGGAAGCTGCGCTGCGCGGTCTCACTGTACGCGACCAAGCGACTGAAACCGGACTCTTGCGGGAATTGCACGCGCTGTTGGACGTTGGTCGGCCAGTAATCGTCCACGGCGGCTTTTCCACGGTCGGGCACCTAATGGTGTTGGTTGGGTACGACGAGCGTTTTTACTACGCGATGGATCCGGCGAGCCAGTGGACCGAGCGGCTCAACGGGGGATTTACCAACACTGACGATCCGCACATAGGCCGCTACACGCGCTATGGTCGCGACGCAGTAGAAAACGCCATCGTCTCCCGGGGCTTCATCCGCATGCACCAGATTTATTTTGTTCCGGGGCCGTTGGCCGCCGAGTGGGAGGGGAGCTTCTCCGATTCGGTTGCCGTGGGTGCGGCGGTGGAGTTTGCTGGCGGTATCCGCATCCGAGATATGCTGGCCAATGGCGAGGACCTGCATGTGTCTGCGGACTTGAGCGCGTTGGGGGGGCCGTCGGACCAAACACTGACTGAAGCCTCGCCGGGATTTTATCCTTTTGTAGAGACCCTAGTCGCCGGTGGGGGCGCAGGGCGCAAGACCGTCGTCTTCCACATCCGCCGGGGCGAAGCCGCCGTCAAGGTCAAGCGAACCGTGGTGCTGATGCCAGCCGAGAACCAAGTTGTCTTCGACGGAGGGTTGGGTGTTGGTTGGCACGTGGGTTTTGCTACTGGTGCTGAGCTTGCGGTGTCAGCGGGAGCACCGCTAACTGTGGAGACGCGCGGCTTCACGTTGGAATTGCTTCCTTCTGTACCCTTAGAACCCGTCGGCTATCGCGCTCTGCGCTTTTCCTTCCATCCCGGCGACGCGACGGTCGGTTCGAGGGGGGCGTTCTCCGTGCAGTTCAACGAGAATCCGCGCAAGATTGAACCGCTAATCGGCGGTTTTTTCCGTGGCATTGACATGGAGCGGGCCGAGTGGCAGACAGTGGAAGTGCCGCTGTGGGCTTTTGCGCCGTTGGAAGAGCCGATTGAGTCCATTCGCTTCTTCGGCAATCTGCGCGGCACATTCTATCTCGACGATCTAGAGCTGGTCAGCGCCCTGTTCCCGACTCCACGTCTAGTGGCCGATTGGCAGAGTGCGTTGCCGGACTCCGCGCTAGCTGGGGCCGAGTTGGTCCTGCGCGAGCGCCTGCGCGTCACTAGCCCCGTGCCCGATGGTCCTGTGCCCAAGGTCTTAGCCGATCTGAGTGAATTGGGGGGCGACACTGAGGTGGCGCTAGAGCGAGTTGACGCGGGACTGTACCAACTAATGGGGACGCTGTCTGCCGATGTGCCCAATGGCCTAAAGGCCGTGCGGATTCACCTTCGTCAAGAGACTCCAGACGGGCCACTGGAGACGACCCTAGTGAAGGAGTTGGTGGTGCTGCCAACGGCGGACCAGGTCATTTTTGCCGACCAATACGGCGAGAACTGGACCCAAGGGTTTACCTCCAACGTCGAGGTAAATGAGCAGGTCTTTGCCGGCACTTGGGCACAGGTGCTTGTCGCCGAGGCATTTACCCTCGAATATAAGACGCTCGTGCCAGTGGAGCCGGTGGGGTACCGCGCTCTGCGGCTGGCCTTCCACCCCGGTGATGCCGCAGGCGGCACCCAGCCTGTCTTCAATGTCATGGTCAATGGGGATACGCCGTCGTTGGTCGCGCTGTTCGAAGGAGATGGCTTGGATTTCGCGCGGCAAGAATGGCAGGTGATAGAGATTCCGCTGGAGCGCTTCTTTCGGCTCGACGGGTCGATTGAATCCATTCGCCTGTTCGGCAACTTGCGCGGCACGTTCTACTTAGGCGATGTGCGCTTGGTCGCCGCTAGGACTCCTGTGCCCACGGCGGTGCTACAGCAGCACGGAGTAGTGCCAGAGGCGTTCTCCCTAGCGCAGAACTATCCCAATCCATTTAACAGTACCACTGCGATTGGCTTTGCCCTGCCGCGAGCAGGGGCGATCCAGCTCGCAGTCTTTAACGCACTCGGCCAGCAGGTCGCCGTCTTAGCCGAGGGAACCTATCCAGTCGGTTCATACACCCTGCGCTGGGATGGAGTAAACGACGGCGGGCGCGCCTTGGCCGCGGGCCTATATTTCTATCGGTTGCAAACCCCTTGGGGCGAGCAAACGCGTAAACTACTTTTGTTAAAATGAAAGTATAGTGGTCGGCGATCAGCGCCCGTTATCGCTTGGCCTCTATCAAACCGAAAGGAACCCCATGCCCAGAGGTATTCGCAACTTCGCCATTTTTGCCATCGCCCTGCTCTCGTCTTGGATTATAGGTGTCAATGTAGCGCCGACGTGGACGATTGAGCGGATCGAGTTGGACGTGAAAACGGACGACGACGGCAAGCTGTACTACGTCTATCGCGAAAAACCCGCCTATTTCGAGGCCGTGCCCATGGCGCAAGCCCAGCTCAACCCGGCTAAGATTGAGGGGTCGAGGACAACCCCGCCGATCACGGAAGAATTTGTCTCCGTGGCGGAGACTGGCCGCTACTACAAATTAGTAGCCAAGCGCCACTGGAGCTATTGGTCGCTGCTGCCGGCGGTAGTGGCCGTGCTGTTGTGTTGGCTGACCAAAGAACCGGTCACCTCGCTGTTAGGTGGCATCGTCGCTGGTGCTCTGCTGATGGGCCGGTACGACTTCACTGGCGATGTACTGATCCCCTCGTTGGCGACCAAAAGCGCAGCCGGAGTTCTGCTGCTCTACTTGTGGCTGTTGGGGGGGCTGATGGGGATATGGTCGCGCACGGGGGCGGCCCAGGCCTTTGCCGAGTTTATGACCGAGCGCTTTGTGCGCGGGCCCAGAAGCGCCAAGCTGGTCGCCTGGCTGCTCGGGGTCATCTTCTTTCAGGGCGGCACCGTCAGCACGGTACTGGTCGGCACCACGGTTAAACCGATTGCCGACAATGAAAAGATCAGCCACGAGGAGCTGGCGTACGTGGTGGATTCAACGGCCTCGCCGATTGCATCCCAGCTCGCGTTCAATGCTTGGCCCGGCTACGTGCAGGCGTTCATCTTCGTCTCTGGCGTCAGTTTCCTGGCGACTGAAGCCGATCGCATTGCCTTCTTTTTTCAAAGCGTGCCCTTTTGTTTTTACGCCATTTTTGCCGTCTTGGGCACGTTCTTGCTCAGCATTGAAAAACCGCTCTTTTTGGGCTCGCAACTGAGGGCAGCGATGGAGCGCTCGCGCGCAACCGGCGAGCTCGACGCTCCCGGTGCCGATCCCCTGAGCGCCAAGGAACTGCAAGGGAGCAACGTACCCGAAGGCTACACTCCGCACGTCCTCGAATTCTTCTTGCCGCTGGGCACGCTCATCGCCATTGCCGTTGGCACCTTTATCGTTGGCGGATCGCCCAATGTGCAGTGGGCTTTTGGCATTGCACTCCTGTTGGCTGCGGGCATGGCCTTGGCCAAGGGCATGGCGCTCAGAGACCTCATCGCTGGCTTTCACGATGGCATTAAGGGCGTGGTGCTCGGCTCGGTCATTTTGCTGCTGGCGATCACCATCGGCGGTATTAGCAAGGAGACGGGCGGCAGCATCTTTTTGGTCGAACAGCTCGGCGAGGCCATTCCGTATTTCCTCCTGCCGGTCTTGCTGCAGATTCTCACGATGGTCATTGCCTTTTCCACTGGCACGAGTTGGGGCACGTATGCGGTGGCGTTTCCGCTGGCCATGCCGCTTGCTTGGGCGGTGGCTGGTGCTAACGGCCTAGCGCATCCAGAGCTTTTTATGACGTTGTGTTTTGCTGCGGTCATGGACGGCAGCGTGTACGGAGACCAGTGCTCGCCGATTTCGGATACCACCGTGCTTAGTTCCATGTGTACGGGCTGCGACCTGATGGATCACGTCAAGACGCAGATCCCGCAGGCGACGCTTGCGGCGGGCTTGGCGGCTTTGTGCTGGACGGCCGTGGCGTTCTTTACCGCCTAGGTTTCCTAACTAAACCCGGATTCACGTTAAGTATTAAGAGACACCTATTGACGTTAGCATTTTTCTCTATTTTGGGAGCCTGTGTTATGCCTACTTTTCTCGACTCAAACTCTATTATCGACGACCCACCCGCGCTCCGCGATCGCATGCAGCGCGACGGCCATCTCTTTGTCAGCGGCCTGCTGCCTGCCGATGAACTCGAAGCGCTCAGGCTGCGCTTTTTGGCCATTGTTCGCGATGCTGGCTGGGTTAAGGTAGATACGCCACTCGAGGACGCCATCGCTGACCAAGACGGCTTCTGCGTCGAGCCGACGCCCGAGTATATGGACGTCTATAGCCGGATGTACGCCTTGCCCGAATTCCACGCCTTGCAGCACCACCCCGCGCTCGTCGGCCTGCTCGAAAGGCTGTTCGACGGCCCGGTGCTGCCGCACCCTCGCCTCATCGGCCGCACCATCTTTCCCAAGCGCGAATCCTTTACCACGCCGCCGCATCAGGACTTCATCCCCATTCAGGGCACGGCTGAGACTTATACAGCATGGTTCCCGCTCCACGATCTGCCGCCGATTATGGGTGGGCTGGAGGTGGCCGCTGGTGCGCATCGGGGGGGCGTTTATAATTTCCAGCCGGCCTTGGGGGCCGGAGGATTGGCGATTACCGACTCTTTTGAATGGACCGGCGGCCTTTTCGCGCAAGGGGATGTGCTGTTCTTCCACAGCATGATGCCCCATCGCGGCGTCCCCAACACCGGCGAGCAACTGCGCCTGTCCATCGATGCCCGCTACCAGCGCTTGGCCGATCCCATCTCCCCAGGCAGCTTGCTGCCGCACAGCCAGCCCAATACTTGGGAGGCCATCTACGCCGACTGGCCCGACGCCCGCTTGCAATACTACTGGCGCGAGCACGAACTGGACGTGGTTGACTACGACAATAGCTATCACGAAGAGCGCGACCGCCAGGCTTTGGAACTGGGCGAGCAAGGCGATCCGCTAGCCGTCTCGGCACTTCAGCGCATTATCGCCCGCGACAAAGATCCCGACAAGCGCCAACGGGCTGCCGAACTACTCGCGGCTATGGAGGAAAAGTAGCGATAGCGCCTGGGGGAGATTTTTTAAGAAGGATCACAAGAGCCGTCGGCCATGGACCGTCGGCTCTTGTTGTTTGGTACCGTCTGCAAGCAGCAGCTTGTAAATTGAGTGCGTAGGGACATAATTTTTTGCAGCAGAAGTAACACTCCGCGCCACCATAGGTGTTTAAGTAGTAACACCGCCAGGGAATACATGGACGTAGATACACTGTACCGTCGCTACGGGCCGATGGTCATGCGTCGTTGTCGGCAGCTTTTGCGCGACGAAGACCAGGCGCTCGACGCCACCCAGGACGTTTTTGTGCGGCTATTGACGCGGCGCGATCGCCTGCGAGATGACGCGCCCTCCAGCCTGCTCTATCGCATGGCCACCAACCTCTGCCTCAATCGCATTCGCGATACCCGGCGGCGGAAGACCACGGCCGACTCGACGCTGTTGGAGCAGATCGCCTGCTGGGAGGACGCCGAGGGCCAGATAGATGCGCGCGCCGCACTCGCCAAGCTCTTTGGCCAGCAACTTGAGTCAACGCGCACGATGGCCGTCTTGTACTACGTGGACGGCATGACCTTGGAGGAAGTAGCCAGAGAAGTGGGCATGTCCGTGTCCGGCGTGCGCAAGCGGCTGCTCGGCCTGCGAGCATCGCTGCAAGAGATGGAGAAGCTATGAACCAGCAAGACAAACACCCCATAAGCGACTACCAGCTAGAGCGCTACCTGCTGCGCGAGGGAACGGACGACGAGTTGGCGGATTTGGAACGCCGGTTGGCGGATGATCCAGAACTAGCGCAGCGGTTAGCGGCCCTAGAGCGTTCCAATGAGGAATTGCATCGGCGCTACCCACCCGAATGGATGCGCGGCCAGATCGAGCTAAAACTCAAGCGGGCGCAGGGCCGGCGCGTCCAACGAACGTGGAGTGGGTATCGCCTTTGGGCCGTGCCGGCCGTGGCCCTGATCCTGGCGGTGGTGGCGGTGCCCACTCTCCTTGATGACCAAGAGACTTCGGAAGCACCTGCGACGCGCATTAAGGGCGGCGATCAGGAGCCGCGTCTGCTGGTTTTCCGCAAGCTGTCCATCGGTGTGGAGCGTCTGCAAGACGAAGCCTTGGCCCGAAGTGGGGACTTAGTGCAGCTCGCTTACCGCTCGGGTGGCTTGCAGTTCGGGGCGATCCTGTCCGTCGATGGGCGCGGTACTGTAACCCAACACCTGCCCGCGACTGGAGCAGAGGCCGTGCCGCTGGCGGCGCAAGATACTCTCGACGTTGCCTACGAACTGGACGACGCGCCGCGGTGGGAGCGGTTTTACTTGGTGGCGGCCGATCGTCGATTTGGCTTGGCAGCAGTCAAAACCAAGCTGGCCGCCGGCGATGTGGCGTTGGGGGATGACGTCCGCCTATTCCGATTTACTGTGAAGAAACCTAGGGAGCCCTAGCTCCGCCTAGGGCAATCACGAGGAGGAGGTTGGCAACCAACGACGAGGAGTGAGCGTCGTTGTGTTGTCGTTGTAGAGGCGACCCTTGTGGTTGCCCTATTGTCTCTGAGGAGTTGTGCCCATGTCTTTGGTGCGCGTCCTGCTGATCGTTGTCGCTGCGGCGGGTCTGTCCCAGCCGGTGGAGGCGGAAGTGCGCCGGCTGATACTGGCAGCGGGGGCCAACAATGGCGGGGTGGATCGCGAATTGCTGCGCTACGCGGTCTCGGACGCGGAACAATTCGTCGAGGTGTTGCAGGAGATGGGAGGCTTGGACCCAGCCGATGTGTTGCTGCTGCGCGATCCCGACTTGACGGCCTTCGAGCAGGGACTGGCCGATCTAGGCAGGCGGGTAAAGACAGCTAGCCGACGGGGGGACCGCTTAGAGGTGCTGCTGTATTACTCGGGCCACGCCGACGAAGAGGGCCTGCTGTTGGCCGGCGATCACCTCGGCTATCAGCAATTGCTCGACTCACTGAAGACGGCCAACGCCGCCGTCCGCATCGCCGTCCTCGATGCCTGCAACTCCGGGAGCATAACCCGCATCAAGGGTGGCAAGCCCAAGCCGCCCTTTTTGGTCGATGAGTCTTTTGACATGCGGGGGTACGCCTTTCTCACGTCGAGTTCGGCCGACGAGGCAGCCCAAGAGTCGGACCTGATCGAGGCGTCCTTTTTTACCCACTATCTAATTTCCGGGATGCGCGGCGCAGCCGACGTTACCGGCGATGGCCGGGTGACTCTGCACGAGGCGTACCAGTTTGCATTCGACGAGACGCGGGCGCGGACTCTTGGGACAGTGGGAGGCACTCAGCATCCGGCCTATGAGGGCCAGATGCGCGGCACTGGCGGCGTGGTGATGACCGAGGTGCGCCGCAATGCCGCGGGTCTGTCGCTGGACGAGGCCCTCGCTGGTCGGGTCTCTATCCGCAATGGCCAGCAGCGCCTAGTCGCCGAACTGAACAAATCCCCTGGGCGGGAGGTCGAGTTGGGATTGGTGCCGGGGGATTATACCCTGTTTTTGGAAACGTGGGACGCGGACTGGCGCTTGGCCGAATTGGTTTTGACCGAAGGAGAGTTCGCCAAGGTGAGTACCGGTGACTTTCGCGCCTTGACCCCGGAGGAGACTAAGCTGCGCGGCGGCTCGGGGCGGAAGATTACCTTGGGGCGTCAGATCGAGGTCGCCACCGGAGAGGGCTACACCTTGTCGCTGGGGCTGTTGACCAATACGCAGGACGAGGCGTTTCGCGGCGTCCAGTTCGCCTGGTTGGTCAACCAAGCGCGCGGGCGGACGGGCAGTCAGGTCGGCGGGTTGGGCAACTTGGCGCTCAGGGAGGTCGATGGCTGGCAGGCATCCGTCGTAGGGGTCAACTGGGCGATGGGGCCGTTGCAGGGTGGACAGGTGGGCCTGCTCAACATTGCCTCGCAAGTGCGCGGTTGGCAGGTGGCGCAAACGACCAACATCGTCGGCAAAATTCGCGGTTGGCAAATAGCCGGGCTCACCAATTTCGTCGGCGAGGTCAAGGGTGGTCAGGTTGGATTACTGAACGTGGCGAGCGAGGTCAGGGGGTGGCAGGTGGGCTTGGTCAATCTTTCCGGTCACATCGAAAGCGGCATACCCATCGGGTTGATCAACTACTCGCGCAGCGGGCTTTTCAATCTCAGCACTTGGCGCGACGAAATCGGCTTTACCATGTTCACCCTCGCCTCGGGCAGCCGCTCGTTTTACACTGCTTTTACTACTGGCTTTACTGACAAGGATGGACAGCGGCGCTGGGCGGTGGGCGTGGGCGGTGGGGTGCAGAAGCGCGGGCAGCGATTCTTCCTCGGCCTCGATGTACACAGCTACCGGATCAGCCGCGACCTCGATGACGATTACAGTGCGGGCATTGGGTTTTGGCCGCCCGCAGTGGACTTTGGTCTAGATCGCTTGGCTAGGGACAACTATCTGGCGCGGATCAAACTTGAGACGGGGGTCGCTTTGCACAACCATCTGGTGCTGTTTGGTGGCGTCTCCCTGAACCAGTTGTGGACCGATGGCCATCAGCGGCTGATTGAGTCGGGCAGTCGCTACGAAAAGGAGTTAAAAGATGGGATTTTCACGTGGCCTGGTTTTTTCTTTGGCTTGCGCTACGGGCGTTAGACAGTCCTAGCCGTAGCGGACTAATACCTCGACATCGGTTAGTATCAAGTCGCAAGCAAGTTGGGGATGGCGTTGCAAGAGAACGACTTCTAGGCGATGGAGGCCACGGGCGGCTTGGTCGGCTGTGAGCGCGAAGCTGTGCCAGGCGGCGGCGCTGACATCGGAGATGGGTTGGGGGTCGCCGCCGTGGCAATAGCTGATATCCGGATCGGCCAAGACCTCGCCGTCCCAGCAGCAGCGAACCTCGTCGCCAGCGACCCAATCTTGCAGACGCAGACGCAGGGTAATGGTCGCCGGTGGGTCTGCGCTCAAGTCGTCGGCGAGGTCGAGGTCGAAGTGCGGGCCGGTCTCTCGCATGGTTGGGTAGAGGGGGACGGGTAGGGTGCCGCGCAACCGGTCGTGCTGGTACGCGCCGCGCCACTCCCCGCTATGCTGGCGGAAGCGGTGGGTCGCGTTGTAGAGCTTGTCCTGGCGGCGCAGAGTCTGTACCGCGCCCACTTGGGTTAGCAACTCGCGCTTTGAATCGCGGTCGGCGTGCCAGTTGAACGCGTATATGCCGGTCGCGCCTTGGCCGTGATACTGCATGGCCGTGGCTTTGGTGCGCATGTTGTGGCGGGCCGATTCGCCTTCGGGACCGGCTGCCGGGCCGGGGACACCGCCGTCAAAACCTGGATAAAGGGCGATGTCGTGGTCGGCGCAGAGGGCGCGGAAGGCGCTGACTTCAATGGCTGGATCGGTAGCGGCGGCACCGGCCGGAATCAGGATATCGACGAGGTTTTCTTTTACCCACGTTTCCACGTCGTAGCCAATGCGGTGGCAGCCCTCGATGGAGCCGGCGACGCGAGCTGCTAGGTAGAAGGGTCGGCCGTGCTCTTGGGCTAGTTCGTCGGTCATCTGCCGCGCCGCCCGCATGAAGTCGGTGAGGACGTAGCGCAGGCGATAGGCATAGTCGGCGGGGAAGTGGAAGGGATGGCGTTGCCAGTCGAGTTCGACGCCGTCCCAGGGGTAGTTTTGGCAAACTTCGCGCAAGTGTTGGAAGCGATTTTCGCGCACTTGGGAGATGGCCATATTCCACGACAGGGCAAACCACTCCTCGGTATCCTCGCCGAGGAGCCATTCGGGGTGGTCCTTGCGCAGTTGGGTCAGTTCGACGTGGTGCAGGGTCTGGAGGTCGCTTAGCTGAGCGCCGTTGAAGTGATTGTCGTTCATGCGCAGCGAGGCATAGACGTGGAGGTTTAACTCGTGGCCGCGGTCGATGACGGCCTGTTGGGGATCTTCGCCTCGATCCAACATGCGGCGGATGTTTTCAGTGTGCGTGTAGTTAGCAGCGTTCTCGTAGCGGCGCTGATGAGTGTCGCCGAGGAGTTCGAGCGCGTCGCTTGGCCAGCGGGTGGCGTGTTCGCCCACGCACCAGAACAGGGCACCGACTTGGGTGTCTTCGAGGGGACCATACGTCTTGTCGAGAAAGGCGTCCATGGATTGGGGAACGGGCGAGTAGCCGTGCGGCGCGCCGTCCCAGTTGTAGATGATGCCGTAGTCAGGGGGATGGGACATAAGTCTGCTCCTTTGCGAATTGGGCCCAAAGTACGGAGATTGTCAGAGGCGGGCAATGGAGGCCAGTATGGCGAGAAAGTGGATGCTCTGCATGGCGTTGGTCGGTTGCGGGTTGAGCGATCCCCAAGGGCCGGCCGATTTGCCCAAGGATCCGTGGAAGCGCACCGAGGAACAGCGGCTGGAAGCGCTTGAGGAAAATTGTAGTGGTCCGTCCTGGGAGCGCGGGTGGCTCTGTCCGCGTGGCGCAGTCGATGTCGATACAACCAAATCTCAAGGTGGGTAAAGGAGTACTAGGATGGAAGACATACTGCAGGCCGTCGATGAGCAGCGCCTAATTGATACGGCTAAGAAGCTGATTGCGGTGCCCAGCCCGACGCTGGATGCTGGCGCGGTAGCTGATGCGTTGGCGGCCATATTGGCTGAGGAAGGGTTTGCCGTGGAGCGCCCCCAAGCCGATTGGCCGCAAGCACCGGCCGTGGTGGCTCGCTTCGACAGCGGCCAACCCGGGCGGGTGTTGCAATTCGATGGGCACTTGGATACGGTGCATCTGCCCTTTGTGCCGCCCAAGGTGGAGAACGGCCAGCTCTATGGGTCGGGTTCGTCCGACATGAAGGGAGGAATCGCCGCCTTCGTCGAGGCCGTCAGGGCGTTGAGGGATACGGGCGCACTGACCAAGGGGGCGGTCTTGCTTACGGCCCACGACCATCACGAAGCGCCCTGGGGCGACCGCCGCCAGCTTTTGGCCTTGATCCGCGAAGGTTTTGTCGGCGATGGGGTGCTGCTGCCGGAGTATCTGGGTGATGCGTTGCCAGTCGCCGGGCGCGGGATGGCCGTGTTTAGCGTGGAGGTCGAGCGCGATGGCGCGCCGGTACACGAGGTGCTGAGTCCCGCCGGGCTGCCGGACGTGATCGCCGCGGGGGCCGAGGTGGTTTTGCGGCTAAACGCCCTAAACGAGCATCTGCGTGAGCGAACCGCCCCCCATGTCGGCAGCGACACGCTATTTATCGGCCGGCTCGAAGGCGGTCAGATCTACAATCAGGTGCCGGTCCAGTGCCGCGTCGAGGGGACGCGCCGCTGGGTAGCGGCTGGCTCGGAGCCAACCGCACGCCGCGAAATTGAGGACCTGCTCGCCGACGTAGCTGCGGCAAGCGGCACCCGCATCCGGCTCGCGGATTGGAACATGCCCGGCGATGCCTTTGCGGTAGATCAAAGCAGCCCGCTGGTGGGTGCGTTTCAGGCCGCGCACGAGCAGGTGACCGGGGCACCGCTGCCCTTGGGAGGCAAACCTTTTATCGACGACGGCAATGTCTTTATGGCTGCCGGGATTGAGGCCCTAACCCACGGTCCTTGCGCCACGGGAGCACACACGACCGACGAGCAGGTACCGGTGGCCGAGTTGGTGCGGGTGGCGAAGGTGTATGCGCTGACGGCGCAGGCGTTTTGCTAAGCGGTCTCAAGGGCGCGCGCTGCGGCCGTGCCTCGCTCCTCATCGACGAAGTAGAGGCAGATTCCGCCCGCGACGAAGAGGACGACGATCGACAAAATCCCCACGCGCGGGCTGCCGGTCAGCACTCCAATCCAGCCCACGAGCACTGGACCGATGACCGCGGCGAATTTGCCTAGCATGTTGTAAAAGCCGAAAAACTCCGCCGCGCGGTCGCGGGGAATGAGCCTTGAGTAGAGCGAGCGGCTCAGGGCTTGCACTCCGCCTTGGACTAGGCCGACGGCCACGGCTAAGGCATAAAATTCCCAGACGGCATCTAAGAAGTAGCCCCAGACCGTCGCCGCAATATAGACGGCTAGGCCGATGAATATCCCCTTGCGGGTGCCAATCCGCTCGCCGAGCCAGCCAAAGGCAATGGCCGCGGGGAAGCCCACGAACTGAGTGATGCCCAAGGCGATGAGCAAGTCGTTGGTGTCAAAGCCGAGGGACAAGCCGTAGTCGATGGCCATCCGGACGATGGTATCGACGCCGTCGATGTACAGCCAGTAGCCGATGAGAAAGACAAAGGTCGTGCGTAGCTGCCGAATGTCGCGGCCGGTCGAGATGAGCTGTCGATAGCCGGCCGAGACTGCGCTCCAGCCGCGGCGGGCACACACTGGAGGCGATTCCTCGACCCACAAAAAGAGCGGTAGCGAAAAGCCAGCCCACCAGATGGCGACTAGCAAAAAGCACACGCGCACCGCCTCGCTGGCATCGGCCAACCCGAAGGTCGTGGGATGGAGAACCATCACCACATTGACCGCAAATAGCAAGCCGCCGCCCAGATAGCCGAGGCTGTATCCGAGCGCCGAGACCGAGTCGGACTTGTCGCGCTCGGCTACTTCTACGAGGAGTGCATCGTAAAAGGTATTGCCACCGGAGAAGCCGATGGCGGCCAAGACATAGACCACAACTGCCAGTTCCCACGCGCCTTGGGCGACCATGTAGAGGCACCCCGTGGCGAGGATGCCCAAGAAGGCAAAGGCAAACAGGAACTTGCGCCGGGTGCCGCCTTGGTCGGCAATAGCTCCTAAGAAGGGAGCTAGCAGCACGACGATCAGGCTGCTGAGCGAGTTGGCTAGCCCCAGTTGGAAGGTGCTCTCGGTGACATCGCTGCCGGCGCTCCAGTAGGATTTAAAAAATACCGGGAAGAAGGCGGCGATGACCGTGGTGGCAAAGGCCGAGTTGGCCCAGTCGTACAAAGCCCAGGCGATGATCGGTTTTTTGGCGTTGGTCGGCATGGTCGGCATGGTATTGGTTGACGCAGGGGGCACCCTTGGTTGGAGGTCGCCGTACCGATAACAGTATAAGGCAAAAAGGGTGCGGTTGCCGCCTACATCCTTTATGGCTAGCGTAGGGAGGTCTTTATAAAGGACGATTCCTATATGAACGATGAAACGTTCCACTCACTTGCTGTCGCAGAATGGCTGCGTTTTGACGCGGCTACTAATCCGTATGGGCCGTCGCCCCGGGTCCGGGAGGCAATGGCCGCTTTTGCCCGCACGGGTGATTTTAGTCGCTACAGCGACGAGGAACGCGCCGAGTCGTTGCGCGAAGACTTGGCGGCGCATTGGGGGCTTTCACCCGATCACTTCATCGTATACAACGGGTCTGGGGAGGCCGTGGTCTGGCTTTTCTTGGCGCGGTTGCTGCTAGAGCAGCAGCGCTTGCTCATTCCGTCTCCGTCGTACGAGCGCTTTGTGGCGTTGGGACAACGGTGTGCTGCTGAAGTGATCTCGGTGCCGCTGCACGAGGAAAATTTTGCGCTGGTGCCCGAGCGCTTTATCGAGGCGGGCCAGCAGTCGGGAGCGCGGGTGTTGCTGATGAGCAGCCCCAACAACCCCACGGGCAATCTCCTTTGCGGCGACGCGGAAATGACGCGCTTGCTCGACGAGTTGCCCAACTGCCTGTGCATTGTCGATGAAGCGTATGCAGACTATGCCGGCCATAGCCGCGTGCCTTGGGTACAAGAGCGGGAAAATTTGGTGGTGCTGCGGACCTTTTCCAAAGCATACGGCATGGCTGGTTTGCGGGTCGGCTACGCGGTTGGTCCTAAGCCCGTTATCGCCGCCCTCGATCAGATGCAGGTTCCCTGGGCAGTCAATGCGCTGTCGCTGGTGGCGGCACAGGCGGCGCTGGCCGACCAAGGCTATTTGCAGGAGGTCGTCGCGCAGGTCCGCGGCGATTGTCAGGCGCTCTACGAGGGGCTGAACGAGCGGCCGTGGTTGCGAGCCTATCCGAGCGCGGCGAATTTCTTTTGGGTGCGCTGTGAGGGAATCGGCTCGGAGCGGCTGCGGACGGGTTTGGAAAAGTGGCGAATCCGCGCCCGCTGGCGCCAAGACGCGCCCGGCTTTGTGCGGCTGACGTCGCTGCGCCCCCAAGACAACGAGTATTTGTTGGCAGCGCTCGATGAGGTCGGGCAATTAGATTAACACAAGAGGAGGGGTATGGAATACCGCAATTTGGGCAAAGCTGGCATCAAGGTGTCCAAGGTGTGTTTGGGCACGGCTTTTCGCGGCGAAGAGGACGAGGGGGCCTGTATTGGGGTGGTGCAGCGGGCCTTGGACCTAGGCTGCAATTTTATCGATACGGCGCTGTATGGTGGGGGACGCTCTGAACAAGTAGTGGGCAAGGCCATTAAGGGACGGCGCGAGGAAGTGGTACTGACGACCAAGATTTTCGGCACCTTAGGCAATAGTCCCAATCACGTGGGGTTGTCGCGGGTCAATTTGCTGCGGGGCATTGAGGCGTCGCTGCAGCGGTTACAGACCGATTACGTCGATCTGTACTTGCTGCACTCCTTTGATCCGGTCACGCCGCTGGAGGAGACCTTGGGTGCGCTCGACGACATTGTGCGGCAGGGCAAGGCGCGCTACGTGGGATGCTCTAATTTCCCGCCGTGGAAGATCGTCGAGGCCCTGTGGATTTCGCAGCGCGAGCACTTGGCCACTTTTGCCTGTATCCAGAATCAGTACAACCTGCTCAACCGCTGGGAGATGGAGCCGGAGCTGATGCCCATCTGCCGTCAGTTCGGCTTGGGCATTATGACCTACAGTCCGTTGGCTATCGGCCTGCTCTCCGGCCATTTCCGCCGTGGGCAAGAGCCGCCGCCGGGGACGCCGTGGAGTACGGACGAGCTGCGCGGCATGAGTCCGGGCAAATACAATTTTGCCGAGGCCATGACCGAGCGGGTCGATACCATCGTCCAGGCGCTAATCGATATTGGGGCGCAGCACGGCAAGACCCCGGCGCAGGTAGCCATTGCTTGGATTTTGGATCACGATGAGATCAGCGCTCCCATTTTGGGGGCTGACGAGCCAGCGCAGGTGGATGAGATCTGCGCCGGCTTGGACTGGTCCTTGGCACCAGAAGAGCGGGCTTTGTTGGACGAGGTCTCTGAGGTGAAAGGGCCGCAGAAATACGCGTGAAGGAGATGCATCCATGAACAGACGCAGACTCCCCACCGGCATCCAGACCTTCCGCGAGGTCCGCTTTAATCGTATGAATAAGCATGATGCGGCTCCTGTGTGTAGGGTTTAGATGCAATCTGCGGCGATTACGAATAGATCTAAAGCAGGGCTGCACCACGACTTAGCTTACTGTTGTGTGATTAGCAGGAGAAGTATATGGCTCTAATCGAGAATCTGGAACATGAAGGCTGGGAAGAATTTCTTCGGGATAGTTTCCGGTATGCACTCGAGGTCTTGAAGAATGATCGCTTTAGACCTGTCGGTAGTTCTGTGGACGATCTAAAAAGTTGGCTTACTGCGGGTGGAGTCGCCCGAGTCCGCACACATCTCAACAAGCAGATGGAAATGCGCCGTTTTCCCTCATCCCGAAAATCGGCAGTCAACGACTGCATTGAGCAGTTGGTGCGAGAGAACCGGGGTGCGCTTCTGGACTTGATGGCCGATGGTATTGTCCCTACTACAAGGCAGGAGCAGTTCGAGATCTACGGCCTGCCAGAACAGGACTTCCAAGATATTCTCAGCCGTATAGTAGCAGGTGAACGCCCCTTTGAAGAATGGATGCATGCACATGGACATTCTGACGAAGAGATAGAGGAGATCTATAGGATGGTTGACCAATGGTTGATGCAGAAGGGGATCATTCCCCAGAGGTCAGGAGAGTAAAATTTGGTGTATGATCTGTGTGAGTTGGTCTAAAACAGGCTTTGGGCTTGTGAGAACACCCATGTGCCTCTGCTTTCCCATACTGACCTTCGAACCTACGGAACCCTGATCGACTAGGAGACCGGAATATGGATGCGCTGCTCTCGTGTCAGGACTTCGTTGGGTAGATCCTAGTTCACGCTATCCTTATTCCTCGGTCGTGATGTCCCTCGGCTTTGCTAGGTCTCGGGCGAGGCTTTCACAGAGGCTGATCGCAGACAGGCAAAACGTAGCTGCGATTGGCACGGACACGATACTCCCCTCTCTGTGCTGTCCGAAGTTACCGACCGAGTGGAGGTGGTCCACGAGTAAGCACGTTTGCTTCGTTACAAATCTTGAGACGGGGTCGTGGTCCTCTGTCCCTGTGATGAGACGCAGTATGCCGCACTGCGGCCCGCGTTTCCTAGGGAGCCGATCCCCTTCATCGAACTTTACCCCCACGAACTTCCAGTTATGTGGCATAGACCTGTTTGCTGGGAGTTCGGCTTCCCAGATTAGATCCAGCGCACGTTCAGCGATGCTTCGGGCCCAGTTTACAGATTGGGTTGGCTCGGGGAGCAGGTCCCGGATTGCCTTCTCAATATCCCCGAGAAGCCTTGAATCCGCCCCGGTGATCTGAGCGAGACGGAGTTCGAGGAGGCTTTGAATGTTGCTCTCGAAGCGCTCCGCATCGTCGAATAGCCGCCGCAGGTTCTCCACCTCGCCCGCTTGCTGCTGCGCATACTGGTCCATCAAGCGACATGACGACCGGAGCTTGTTGCCGGACGGACAGGCAAATCCTTGTAGTTCGAGATCGCGCCTCCGCTGGTCCGGCACTTCGGAGAGTGGCACCTCGCCGTTGGCGAGTTCGGCCAGATTGGACCGAAGTTCGATAGGGCAGTTATCCCATAGGGCTGCGAGCAAATCGCGTTTTTCTTTGGCCGTCTCCTTTGCGATCGCGTCCACGTGCGATTTGGAGAGCGATGTGCCTTGGGGTGCTCCGACGAGGAGCCGCTCTGCCAGACTAGCTGCCAGAATCGGAACGCCGCCGGTCCAATTGGCAATCTCCTTGAGAGCAGAACTATCTAACGTGACGTCATGCAGTTTGAAGGGATTGAGGAAACCGCTCCAGTCATGGTCCTTGAAGCAACCGACCTCCAACGGGGAGTCGTAGAAAATCTCCCAGAAGTCTGATGTCCGAGACTCCTCGGTCTTGCAAATCTCCCGGAGTCTTCGTCGGCTTCCAGTCACAAGGCGGAGGCTGGCCTTCTGGCCGAGGTCGCGCATTTCGTCCCAAAGGTTTCTTGTTATGCCGCTTCCGGCGAGAACGTGGTCGAACCCGTCGAGTACTGCGAGGAGGCGAAGCCCCTTGTGCTCCATATCGTCGAAGACGAGCTGAAGAAGATCGCGTAGCCCTTCCTCTTCGAGCTCCAAATACTCGGCAAGCTCAGGCTGCACCGACTGGAGGGTATCTTTGATTCGTTCCGCGAAACGCTGGCGGAACTCTTCATCCGTCATGGGAGTGCCATGTCGGAAATCCCAGTACAAGGAGGTAACGTAATGATCTCCTGCGTCCTTAAAGTGAGAAGCAAGGTGGTTCAGGAGCACCGACTTTCCGAACAACGGAGGACCTACGACGCACATGTGATCCGGCGTTGGCTTAGTCAGGTGGCGACATAGCTCTACAAAAAGCCGCTCGCGGCCGAGCATCGGCGGGATTCCTACACCGAGGACTTGGTAGGGATTGTCGCTCATTGTTCATCCCCCAGTGTCGTGGAGTTGTAATTATTTCTATGGCTAGCTCCATAGCCACTGCCGTCTCCCCGGCCCCGCCCATCGCCGAGCCCGTACCCGTACCCACTGCCGTCTCCCTGCCCCCGGCCGTCGTACCCACCACTTATCTCTTCACTTTCGCGGACAGCTTGTTGGCGCTGATCCTCGAAGTCGATGTTGCGTCGTATCCAAGCGGCCATCAGAGGAACTGCGAGCATATATGCTGAGCCTCGTGCTGTCTCTTGGAGTTCAAGGAGTTCGAGCTCACGGAGAAACTCTAGATCGTCTCCTAAGCGGTCTTCTTGAGGGAGAGCAATGCCGTACTCCTCGAGCTTCGTCTCCAGCAAACTCAGTGTGATGGGATCCGGCTCTCCCTCTAGCTGCTGGCACAATGCTAGGATAAAACGTCTACGCTCTGTTTCAGCGTAACCCCACAGCGTGCGGAAGTGTTCGTTATCCTTCACCATCTCTTGAGCTGTCGTGTTTACCGTCCCTACCGTCACTGTTCGCTCACCCGAACGAGCGGCGTGATCGAAAATCCGGTTGCACAAGGACTGGATCAGGAAGGGTTGTTGTGAACACAGTTCGACTACGCGATTCCTCGCCTCGGGCACGTACGTGAACCGCTCCATGACCGGCTGTGTCACGAGGAGGCGGGCATCCTCCAGTGGAAGTTCGCGTACGGAGACTGGGTGGCCGAACCCGAAGAGCGTTGACCAATACTCCTTCCGCAGTCGCGTGAGCCGATATGAGCCGGTGAGTATAGCTGACATGTCCGAGTAAGTGTGGAGCAGGTAGCGGATGTTCTCCGGGACCTGTGAGCTTGTGATCTTGGCGTCGATCCCTTCTTGGAGTTTGTCGAACTCATCGAGCATGAGTAGGAGGCGTCGCGGACTGGCAGCCTCTAGGACAGACTGTATATAAAGTTCGAAGATCTCGAAGGGTCGCGCTCCAGAGAACGCTGTTGAGAGAGCTTTCGCAAACGTGACCTTGAATGGCTTATCCGGGTCAGGGGAATTCATGTCTGGGAGCCACACTCGAAGCCCTGCGTCATGTGTCGCCCAGCCGATGTCGCGCGCCATAAGTCTGAAGACCTCGTTGGTGGGCAAACCGGCCTTGCTTTCGTGGCCTTCGCCACCTTGTAGGGAGCAGTACACGACAATCCAGCCCGGAAGCACGTTGGGAGCCTGCAGGCGCTTGAGAATTGAGGTCTTGCCTGTTCTGCGGTTGCCTTCTAGAAAGATGACGTTGGCTTGGTGGCTGGTAGAGAGCTGTCGCTGAATCGTGTCGATGATGTCTTGGCGTCCGAAGAACATCTCCTCACGATCAATTGGGCTTCCGACGATGTATGGGCTGGTGCCGAGCTCAGCGAGGTGGACGGCCTCTCGCGTGGAACGAATCTCTACCGCAAGTGGCAGTTCACCAGATACAGGCTGTCCGTCAAGGCGGTCGGCTTGCCATCGAAGCTCGAACTGGAATGGCCTGGTCTCTGTACGCGCTGGGATCTTCGCCGTAAAACTGAGCATCTCGTCCTCAGCGAGGTAGCCGATATGGGTCGAGCCGACCGGGGGTGATGTGGAGACCGAGACGTTGCGCAGCGCTAGAGGCGACAGGTTTTTCACGCGGATCTGGATTTCGTTCTCCGTCCCCGCTACGACCGCGCTCGGTTCAATACTCGGATCCAATTCGATGTCTTCTAGGAGGGAGTCCAACTCGGCCCGAACGAGCTGGGAAATCCTTCTGGTGACATCTATCGCAGAGGCGAATGCCGGCAGCAGCGTCTCTTTGACAGGAAGCCCCGAGTGGAATCCCACACCGGACTTCCATCCTGCCAAATAGGAATCTCCTCGTCTTCTGATCGTCGAATAGACCTCCTTAAGGCGGTGCTGTGCGCTGTCGAGGAGCGCCATGCGCCCCGACCCGGGTGGTACGTGATTCAGGCCCTGTAGCATCTTCACGGCCTCCGCGAGATCCTTCAGCCACGAGGCGAATTGAGGGGAAGTGCGCGATTGAGCGACCTGATTTTGGAGTTCCCAGACCGAATGAGCAACCCGTTCCAAAAGTGCCACGCGGCTGGCCGTCTGGTCCGATCTCCGCAACTCTTGCACATCGGGAGATCCCATCAACCATGAGACAACCAACTCCTCGCTGTCGCCCGTCAGGATACGTACGAGGGCGGCAAAGGGATCGTCTCCCTCCTCATCCATCTGCTTTACAATATGCTCTTGGATCGGAACTTGCGGCACCAAGACGGGAAGATGTCGTAGCGTTCGAATGGAGAGGTGCTGGATAGTTGCCCCACGTACGTGACCACGGATCCATTCTTGGTAGGCATCAGAGGCGAGGAGACTCTTCAAAAACTGTGAAGAGATCTGTTCCTTGGGGCGTATGACGACCAAGCTCTTGGCGGCCACTGAGTCCACGGTACCTGTCGGCTCGGACACGATCGCCAGTTTTCCGATGGTGCCAGAGATGGTGAGCAGGATATCGCCGGCACGTAGCCGGTGCTTCGGATGCACTCGTTCGCTACTTCCATTGGTCAGGAAGATGGATGGAGGTTGTATACCAGTGCGGTTCACATCCGCTACGCGTACGAGGCCAGCGAACACCGATGGATCGTCTCCGTGCGGCGTGGTTACTGACTTCCTGTACGAAACACCGGTAAAAATCTCCGCTACCTTGTTGAGTGGCTGTATGGAGACTTCGACATCCGCCTCTTGCAGAGCTTGAAGAAAGCGAGACAGAGCTTCCTCACCTGTTCGCTTAGCAACCAACTCCCAGTCCCTAGTCTTGAGTTCCTTGACCGGGGTTTCCCAGAGGCTGCCGTTTGGTGTGCCGCTCCTGAATTCGTCAGCGATACTGCGCACCGCTTCGCCTGCCTTCTCACGGCTGAACCCGTCTTCTGGTCGGATAGAGGGCCACTCCTCTACCTGCATGAACCGAACGGCCTGTGCCGCTTTCTCTCGATGGAAGAGAACCAGACTCGTCTTGATCCCTGTGTACGGATGGAAAGCCCCAGCCGGCAGCGACACTACTCCCTCCACACAGTAGTCGGTGAGAAGTTCCTTGCGGACCTTCCGGTCGGGACCGGGCCGGAAGAGAGTACTATCCGGAAGGGCGATGACGGCGCGACCACCCCGACGAAGAGAAGCCATCACGTGCTGAAGAAATAGCGTCTCGGATTTAGCTTTCGATTCCTGAAACTGGGCTGCGACCTCCGGGCGTGCGCGCGCCCCCCAAGGAGGGACGGCCAGAATGCAGTCGAATCCCTCTGAGGACCGATTTTTGGCCAAGGGGCGTTCTAAGGCGTCACCGAGTTCGAGTCTGGGTTGTTCAATGCCTGCCAGGACGACTCTCGCAAGCCCGATGCTGTACCCGTACGGGCTGATCTCTACCCCGAACACGCTGTGTTGTTGGACTTCTGTCCAGACTTTTGGGGGCATCTGCATTGCTTTCTCGCGGAGTTTGCTCGCTACCGTGGAGAGCAGACCCCCGGTGCCGAAGCAGGGGTCGTAGATGCGTTCGCCTGGACTAGGATCGAGAAGATCAGTCATCAGCTCGACCACAGGTCGGGGGGTTGTGTGCTCTCTTAGGGTTTTGGCCTTCGCAGTGGTTTTTTCCACTAGGGCTCCAAGGGCATCCCCGGCCACCTGCCTACCAGTGACAGTCTCCAGATTAAAAGCTTGGGCCCACTGGACGAGCGCCTCGATCATCTCAGGAGATTCGTGGACGAGTACCTCAACGACGGGTGCAAGCCGTTGCAAGAACAGGCCGAGGTTGGTATTGGGCGCATTGCGCAGCGCGGGCAATACCTCTCCCCGAAGGACGTCTACAAGCTCCGCACCGCGAAGATCGCACCATGAAGACCAATGCTGATCCCGAGATAGCACAGGCAGGTAGTCGTGACCGTCGAAGGCGGCTACGGCTTCCTGCTCGGTATCTAGGTGGTCAGCCCAACGAAGCAGGAATAGGGTGGCTGCAAAGGGAGCGATGACCTCCTCAAGCGGATGGTCGCTACGGACCTTGTCGAGGCGGGTCCATAGATCGGACATGTGAGATGTAAGTTCGGGATGCTTCATGTGCCGACTGTCTCCATTGAGATCTAGCGCTCACCTGCAAATGCCTTGCGAAGAACAGCTTGCATCAACGCGTTCGGGTCAGCAGCAGAGGTGTTCGCATCAATCTGGTTTCTAACCTTGCGAGTGGGGGTGAACCGCAATAGTCGGCAAAGCTCGTTGACTCGCTTAAGACGCTCTTGGATACGGCTAACGATTCGTCGCTGTTGCTCAAGAGGAGGCAGGGGAATTTTATGCTGTTCGACAAAGGTTGCTGGTACACGTTGCTGACCAGCAGAGCCGCGAAAATGCCGACGGGCTTCCTCGCGGAAGGAGCGTTGTCGAACAAAATACCAGAGCCACTGCGGAAGGACCGCTGGACCGGGGCGGAGTACGTGGAACTCCGTCGAGCCAAAGCCAAGGCCATTGACAAGGCTCTGAGCAATTGCCGACTTCCCGTTCTGCATGCAGGGCGTGATTTTTGCAAATATCACGTCTCCCTGCAGAAAGGGGGTGAAGCCCTTTCGAACGTCGCCAAGTGGTTTCACCTCTGGAGAGGCAATGGTACCGGTCTCTTCGTCCACCGCAGCCATCGGAACAAACGTGACTTCTATATCTTCATCAAGCGACCGAAGACGACTGTCGCGTCGAGGATTTACTTGGGCTATATCACCTATAGGAACGACAGGGATGTTGGCGTCTTGGGTGAGTTCCAGAATAGAATCCGAGAAGACTGCGCTCTCTAGTGCAGTTGCTTCCACCAGAGATCCCCGACGGAGCATCTGAATTTCTCTCACACGTTCGAATGCCTCCTGAATCTGCCCAACGATTCGTCGTTGCTCGGATAAAGGCGGTACCGGAAGCTCTATGCGCTCCAGCTTCTTTTTTGTGATATGCCGAAGTCCGACACCTCCGTGAGCAAGTGAGATCATCTCGTCTAGTCGGGAGTTCATGGCATGAACAAAAAATTCCTTGAGCATCTTTGTCTTATCGACAAGAACCTTAAAAATATGCTGGTTTAGGATCGCTTGGCCTCGGTTCCACACAAAGCACCCGAACGATGTGCCAGGCGTGCCTGACCAAGAAAGAAGCACATCGCCATCTTCAACGAGGTATTTACTGCGGATTTCCCCGTCATAGTAGTTAAACGGCTTGGTTTCGTCGTTGAGATTCTGAATGCGAACGATTGGGAGGCCATGTTGGGTCCAATCTGAGGGTTTGAATGCCCGGCCGTTGATTAGCTGACATAGCGACCCAATGGGCTCCGATTGCCAGTGTTGCTTCATTCGGGAGCCTCCAGCAGTTCTTCCAGCTCTTCAAGAAGCTCAATGATTCGTTCCTCCTTTGTCTTAATAGACTGGACCAGATCCAGCGCGGGTTTGTGTTCAAAATCCTCTTCCTTGTTGGGATTCTGAGCGGAGAGGTCCCAGTCCCGCTCGGCGATCTCATCGATAGAGACCGTCCATGAGTTTTCTGCTTTCTCCCGCTTCTCCTACTTGGCGAGGAAGTCTGGGATCTGGCTTCCTTGGATCGGTCGTCTCGTCGCCTTGAGGTCGAAGCCATCGTTGGTGAGTTCGTAGTACCAGACATCCTTGGTACCAAGGCTATCTTTGCGGCGATTGAAGAAGAGGACATTCGTCTTCACACCCGTATAAGGGAGGAAGCATCCGGCTGGCAGCGAGAGGATCGTATGGATATCGAACTCGCGGAGGAGTCGTTCACGGACTTTGACGTCAGGGCCACCTCGGAACAGGACTCCCTCGGGAATTATTACTGCGGCCCGTCCGCCCGTGGCCAAGTTTGTCATGATATGCTGTAGGAAAAGGATCTCGGTGGAGCCCGATTGGATCGTGAAATTGGTCTGGAGCTCCCGAGCCATCTTCCCACCGTAGGGTGGATTCGAGAGAATGACATCGTAGCGGTCATTCTCCGGGACGTTAGTGGAGTGCAGCTCTAGTGTGTTCCCAAGTTCTATATTCGCTTCCTCAATGCTATGCAGCAGCATATTCATCGTGCCGAGTAAGTAGGCCAGGGGCCTGAGTTCGATGCCGTAGAAGGTGTTTTGTTGGAGTTGGTCGAGATGCGAGCCACTGAGGGTACCCTCCATATTCCGGATGTACTCAGCCGACTCGGCAAGGAAGCCAGCCGTGCCGAAACAGGGATCGTAGATGCGGTCTCCGATCTTGGGACGAACCACGTCGATCATGGCTCGGATGATGTGGCGCTGCGTGTAGAATTCGCCAGCGTAGCCGGCAGAGTCGGCAGCCACATCCTTCAGTAGCCCCTCGTAGAGTTCCGAAAGCACGATAACATCGGTCGCATCGCCAAAGTGGAGACGATTGACTTGCTGAGTGACCCGAGCGAAGCTCGCGCCACGACGTGAATGGTTGCGAACCGTCGAGAAGATTCGGCGAAATCGCTCGGCGATTGGATCGTTCGCGAATTGCCGAGTATCCTCAGTTTCTCCGAAAGCTCTGAGGTGAGGCCAGAGTTTTCCATTGACGAATTCCAGCATCTGATCGGGTTGGTTGGACAGCGATGACCAACTCGACCAGCGATACTCGCCGTCGAGTCTTCGCCGATAGGGCGAGCCGTCAAAGGCAGCCTCTTCTTCGCGGCGGCTTTCCATCTCGTCAAATGCCTTGAGGAAGAACAGCCAGGCGAGTTGCTCTACGTAGTCGCGTGGGTCCACACCGTCGTCTCGAAGCTGATCGCAGGCACTCTTGATAGCTTGTTGCACCTCTTGGCGACGATGCTCTGTTTCTCCGTTGGATGCCTGCTTATTTCGTTCTTGGCCTTGCTTGTGGGCCATATGCATTCTCCTATGCCACCATCGGCACGTAAAGGTGCTGCTTTACTGCCTCCAAGTCCGCCTTTAGCTTGTCGGCTCCTCCGTAGCAGTTCAACAATCTGCTGAAGCTACCGAACCGTTCCACGAACTGGGGCGCGCTGTAGGTGCTGCCCCTCTCTAGATCGTCGATGCCGTAGAGCGAGTAGTGATCGAGGCCCGTCTCCCAGAAGCGCGTTTTGAAGCGATCTTCATCAGGCAAGTTGTGCTCGCCGAGTTGAGTAAGTAGCCAGTTCTCGTCGTCGTCCCATAAACGGACAACGCGGTCATGGCGGGAGGGGATTCTCACCAGTTCGTAACCCACCTTGCCGAGAATGTCCACATCATCCGATCCGTCGAGTTCGAAGTAGTGCCTGAACGCGGCCACATGGATGTCTCTGTCTGTGAGTTCGGACCGTAGATCGTGGCGCGTACTCCTGTCGATCCAGATACTTAGTAGCTGGTCAATATTGGTTGGCGCGATGCTCCGAATGACTTCACGTGACTGCTCTTGGTACTCGTCGAAGGGGATTTTGCGGCCATCGGCCAAGCAGACATATCGCTCAGTCGAGGAGATATAGACTGAGATACCCTGTCCGACTGGTTTCTCCTTAGTGCTCTCAGTTGGCTTCTTCAGCGGTGATGACTTGCGGCTCTTCTGAAGGTTGGCTGGATGTCCATCGAACTCGGCATCTTCGAGTAAGTTCGCTCCAGCGTAGTCGAAGATGGTGAAGTAGCGCTTATTGATGTCGTCGCAGAGGCGGGTTCCCCGGCCCTTCATCTGCTTGTAGAGGATAGCACTCTTCACGGGTCGAGCAAAAACGATGTTCTTGACATCGGGTGCGTCGAAGCCTGTGGTCAGGAGATCAACCGTGACCGCCACTCGGGGCTTGGTACGACCGACCTCTCCGAAGTTACGCTCAAGCTGATGTGAGTTGCGTTCAGATCTTGTAATCCGCGCGGCGTAGTCGTTGTCCCCCGAGAGACGTCGCAACTCGGCCGCGAAGAACGCCGCATGCGTATCATCAACGCAGAAGACGATGGTCTTATCGTCCCGAATGTCGTATTTCCCAAGGGTTGACCAGAGATCCTCCGCGATGCTCCTCGTACGATCGGGTAGCCTGATGTCGCGCTCGAAGTTACTTGTAGTGTAATGCTTGCCGTCAGGGCCGATGTAGCCGTCTTCATCTAGGTTCGAAATACGCTCTTCGAGTAGATAGGGAACGAGGTAGCCATCTTCGATGGCCTGTCTCAGAGAGTAAGTATAGATAGGCTCGCCGAAGTACTCATAGGTGTCACGTCGCACCTCCTCCTCGGTGAGTTCGCGGCCGCTCCGATCCAGTTCACGAGGGGTGGCGGTGAGACCTAACTGGTAAGCTGACTTGAAATGCTCAAGGACACCGAACCAATCGCCGAAGCCGGAACGGTGACACTCGTCCACCACGACCAAGTCGAAGTAATCCGAGTCGAAGTACTCGTAAAGCTTCTTTCCGTCCAGTTCCTCGTCGAGGTTCTGGTAGTTGGCGAAGAAGATTTTCCCGACGAGATGCTCGCCTCGGCTGACCCGTTCCTTATCGATGACAACTCGCTCGTCCGAGGTGAAGCCAGCAAAGGCCCGATAGGCTTGGTCTTTGAGGCTATTACGGTCAGTAAGGAAGAGGAGACGGTTGTTCCGCAAGACATCCCCACGCATCAACTTCCACGCAAGTTGGAAAACGGTAAAGGTCTTGCCTGTCCCCGTGGCCATTAGGAGGAGCGCCCGCTTTTCTCCTTGGCTAAAGCGATAGAGGGTTTCAAAGATGGCCATCTCCTGATAGGGACGCACCTTCTTCTGGGTAATCTGGTCCTCGTACCAAGGTGCCTTGAACACAGAGTGCCACTCTGTCCAGACGATGTTACGCCCGAGGCGGGAGAGGATGTCCCCTGGTGTGGGCGGAGTGTCGAACGTTTCGAATTCACCGGTCTTGTTGTCGGTCAGGATGTACTCGCGCCCATTTGAGGCAATCGAAAATCGAAGACCTAGGCGGTCGGCGTACCGGGAGCCCTGCTGCATACCGTCCGTTGCTGCCCTCGCCTCGGCCTTGGCCTCGAGGATGGCGAGCGGCATCTGCGAGAGACGCAGCACGTAGTCGGCGATGATCCTCTGAGAAGAGTCGTACATCGACTCGCCGGTTAGGTTGACTCGGCCGGGGCCGATGACGACTTCCCGATCCCACTCCCACCCGGCTTTCTTCAGGGCGGGCTCGATCAGTTCCCGGCATGTTCTGTCTTCGTTTCGGCTCATAATCTCATTAGCATGGTGTCTAGCATTGCCCAGCGGTTCCTGCTATACAATGCAAAATGCGTGCCATTAGCGATTCACCCTGTACTTGCTTAACCAGTTCGTGAACGTCTGGTAACTCGGAAGGCCCACCAAGTGGGCTGCCTGTGTCTTGTTCCCCTGGGTCTCATCAAGCGCACGTGTCAGATAGTGCTGTGCAACTGAAGTCAACAAATCCGGAAGGCTGAGGCCATTACCGAGGGGACGGTCGAGAATCTTGGATTCTTCTTGGCCTATTGCCGGAAGCAACGCCTCCCGTACGTCTTCGCTGCGTATGGTGGACCCTGAAGTCCAGATTGCAGCCCTATGAAGCGTATTCAGTAGCTCTCGGACATTACCTGGCCATGGGTGGGAGATGAGAATATTTCTTGCGCCCGGAGAAAGTTTCTTATGCTCGTAGCCCGGTTCCTGTGCGAGGTCGTCATTGACCTTCTTGAGTAGTCGATCTATGAGAAGGCTCAAGTCTCCTTTGCGATCTCTCAAAGGGGGTAGCTGTAGACTCGCCACCGCAAGGCGATAGAAGAGATCCTCCCTGAAGCGGCCCGCAGCGATTTCCTCGGTGAGGGTTCGGTTCGTCGCTGCGATGATTCGGACATCTACCTTGAGTGGGGTTGTCGAGCCGACACGTATGACCTCTCCCTCCTGAAGGATGCGAAGGAGTTTTACTTGGGCGGGAGGGGAGAGCTCGCCAACTTCGTCAAGGAAGAGTGTTCCACCATCTGCATCCTCAAAGTATCCAGTCTTCCTCCTATCTGCGCCCGTGAAGGCACCTTTCTCGTGGCCAAAGAGCTCGGATTCAACGAGTTCAGCCGGTATTGCACCGCAGTTGACCGCCTTGAAAGGTTGGGCCCGCCGAGGGCTAGCTCTATGGATCGCCCGAGCCAGCAACTCCTTTCCTGTGCCAGACTCGCCTTCTATGAGAACCGACACGGATCGTGGCGCAACGCGACGTGCCTTGGCGACTAGCCGAGCCATGACTCGGCTGCGGTGGATGATGTCAGCGAACTCTGGTGCCTCTGGAGGTAGCCCAGCGGTTAGCTGCTCAAGGCGCTCGTCTGGAACTCGGAGTAGGTCGGGTATGAATTCGGCCGAAATGTCGAAGGGCACGGAGGCCGTCTGAACTCCGTACTCCTGGGAAGACTCGATCAACTTAGCAGGAAAACGCGTCTTGGCTAGAATGATCCAGACAGCCGCCATGGCCGGAGTACCTGGACTCAGATGAAAGATCAGCTCAGAATCTTTACCGTGATGCTCAAGCGCTTCGGTCACGACCCGAACCGCAGCCTCGTAGATCTGACCGAAGTCGGTAGGACTAGACAATGGCTCGTGACGGACGGTCACCGCTGACTCGGTCTGGGGCCGGAGCCAATTAAGGAACGGTGTTACCACTTCCTTAGGGTAGTCACTGACCAGCACGGCAGTATCATAGGAACCCGTGCCGAGAGCTTGAGCGATCGGCCCTTTCCCTACGCGTTGCTCCTCCTTCGGTGCCTGAAGGTCGGCTTTGCCGATCCAGCTAATCAGGAGTCTATTCATGGCTATATAAACTACAAGACTATTTGTATAAACACAAGATTTCTTACGTTTAGCATCGCAACAATAATCTGCATCGTCAGTTCTTGCTCTTCCTTGATGCTGACCCTTCTTGCGCGGTCAAGATTCTCTGCACTTTTTCTGCCACCACAACCCTGCGAGAACGCCCATGCGCCTCTGCGACTTTACGATACTGACCTTCGACACCTATGGAACCCTTATCGACTGGGAGACGGGCATCTGGGATGCGCTGCAACCGCTCTGCGCGCGTCTAGCTGACCCGCCGACTCGCGAGGCAGCCCTCATCGCCTTCGCGCAGGTGGAATCCGCTTGCCAAGCGGCCAATCCCGACCTCCTCTACGCTGACCTCCTAGCAGCTACCCACCGTACGCTGGCCCGGAACTGGGGCAGCGAACCCGACGAGGCCGAAAGCATCCGCTTCGGTCAGTCGGTCGGGGACTGGCCGGCCTTTGCCGACGCGGCCGAATCGCTCGCCTATTTGAAGCGCCACCACCGACTGATCACCCTCACCAATTGCGACCGCGCCAGCTACCGGGGCAGCGCCGCCCGCCTCGGCGATCCTTGGGATGCGATCTTTACCGCCGAGGAGATCGGCTCGTACAAACCGTCGCTGGCCAACTTCGAATTTCTGCTCGCCCGGGTGGCCGCGGACTTCGGCGGCGATCCCGGAAGCATCCTACACGTCGCGCAGAGCCTCTTCCACGATCACGTGCCGGCCAAGGCAGTCGGCCTGACGACGGCATGGATTGACCGGCGGGCCGGGCGTGGCGGCGGCGCGACGGCACCTCCACCGGAGGCTGTAGAACCGGACTTCCGTTTCAAAAACATGGCGGAACTGGTCGTCCAACACCGCGCCGAACGGGCCTGAATCCGCCCCGGCGGCGTGTGGACGACAGCGGAATGTGCCGCTAATTTCTTGGGAATCCTTTTTGGCGGATATCGAACCCCCATGAGCACACCTCTCCACGGTCGCATTGCCTTAGTAACCGGCGCAGCCGGCGGCATTGGCCAAGCAATATGCCGTGCCTTGGCTGCCGAAGGCGCGACGGTCGCCCTGCATTACCACACACAGAAGGACGCGGCCCGCGCGCTCGTCGCTGAACTAGGCGGGGCTGCCTTTGAGGCCGATATAACCGAGGCGAAGGCCGCGCAGTCGCTGGTCGAGCGCGTGGCTGGAGAACTGGGTGGGTTGGATATTCTGGTCAATAACGCCGGTATCACCATCGGCGGGCAGTTCGTAGCCGATATGGCGCTGGCGGATTGGCACCGAGTGCTCGATGTCAACCTCAATAGCGTCCTCTACATGTGCAAGGCCGCCCTACCACGGATGCGGGCGCGAGGCGGCGCGGTCGTCAACATTGCCTCGAATGTGGTCAACACCCTGCCGGGCGGTGCGGCGGCTTATGCAACCACCAAGGCCGGGGTCGTGGCCTTGACGAAAGTGCTGTCGAAAGAGGAAGCCGAGCACGGCATCCGCGTCAATGTGGTGTCGCCGGGGATCATTGACGCGGGGATGGGGAGCGGGGCGCTGGCGCGGCGGACGCCAGAGGTGCGGGCGCAATTTCTCAGCAGTATTCCCATGCGCCGGGCCGGCGGCCCCGAAGAGGTGGCTGCGGCTGTGGTTTTTCTCGTGTCTCCGGCGGCTAGTTACGTGACGGGGCAGCACATAAGCGTCAACGGCGGAGACCGCACCGAGTCCTACCAGTAGGGTTAGACACCCAGACTAACAGCTTATATATTAGAGACATAGGCCCCTCTGGAGTACCGGAGGGAATCACTTCTACTGGTCTGAACGACCTTACTTAATAAAAATTGATGAAGTACTTGCTCACCGGCGGCGGCACGGGTGGCCACGTGTACCCGGCCTTGGCCATTGCCAACGAAATTCGGCAGACGCGGACAGACGCTGAATTCCTCTACGTGGGGCATCGAGACAAGCTGGATGCTTGGGTCGTGCCCGATCAGGGGTACCGCATCCGCTTTGTGCGAGCCCGCTCCTTCCCGCGCACTCGTTCCCTTGTGCCCTTATTGCGATTTGCCATCGTGCTCGCGGTTGGAGTCGTCCAAGGGTCGCTCATCCTCTTGCGCTACCGGCCCCAAATTATCATTAGCACGGGCGGCTTCGTCAGTGCGCCGGTCCTCTTCGCGCACGGCGTGCTAGCCAAGGTCGGCCTTTCTCGCGCTCGCGTCTTTATCTACGAGCCGAATGCCTATCCCGGACTTTTGAACCAAGTTACCGGACGGCTAGCGCAGCGAATCGGCGTGGCGTTTGAGCAGGCGGGTCGCTGGTTCGACGCGAAGAAGGTGGCTGTAGTCGGTTATCCGGTGCGCCGCTCTTTTCTGAACCTCGACCGGCACGTCGCGCGGGAAAAGTTGGGCATTGACCAAGGCCGCAAGGTCGTGCTCGCCTTTGGCGGGTCAGGTGGTGCCAAAGCCATCAACGAGGCCGTGCTCGCAGCCTTACCCCTGTGGCGCGCGGCCGGACTGATGGTCATCCACGTCACAGGTCGCTACAAGGGATCGGATTACGACGCCGTGGCGGATACTAAGGCCGATTTAGCTGAGATGGGGATAGAGGGCGAAGGCGACTGGTATCGACGCCTTGATTACGCGGATGAGATCGTCGATCTGATTGCAGCGGCGGATCTAGTCATTTGCCGGGCGGGCGCAGGGACTCTTACCGAGATGGCGGTCAGTGGGACGCCCACGCTGATCGTGCCACTGCCGACATCGGCTGAAGACCACCAGGCGCTGAATGCCCGGGAGATGGAGCGGATAGGGGCTGCTCAGGTGCTCTATCAGGAGGCGTTTTGGGACAGCGCCCGCATCTATAGTGGACTAGACAGCGAGAAGTTGGCGCAGCAGGTACTCGCGTTGTGCGCCGACGAGGAGCGGTTACAGGCCATGAGCGCGGCCGCCAAGATCATGCCCAAAGCCAACAGCCTCGAACTGATCACAGCTGAGTTGGACGGCCTTATTGCTGGGCAGCGCCCACCGGAGTTGCGCTTGGAGTTGCCCTCGGCCAAAAGCGGCTTGCCGACCGCCCCCAATGCCTTGCTGCGCTGGGTGCAAGCGCGGGTCAAGGAGGTAGGGAGCGTGGAGGCGATGGAGCCCGGCGAACTGGCCTATCTGCGCTATCAAGCCGACCGCCTACTCGCGTCCGAGGGTTGGTGCGAAATCCCGTTAGGGCAGCGCAATGTGGGCATCAAGCTCGTTGCGGTCTTAAACTACCAAGAGCGACTGCCGTTGCTGCTGCACATCCTCACCGACCGCACTACGACTGGGTGGATGCGCCGTTTTTGCGGGGGAGACTTCCACCACGGAGGCATTATACGCCGGAATGTGGTCGAATACGGCTTGCGCGGTTTGAGGGTGACCGACGCGCAAACCCGGGCCGCGTTGCTTAACGCGCTAGAAGCGGATCCCTACTTTGAGGTGCGGGCGTGGTCGGCGCAGGCCTTCGGCGAGATGTTTACAGTCGATGACGAAATCGATAGTGCGCTTTGCGCGGCACTCGATGATAGCGCGCCGGAAGTGGTCGTCCAAGCCCTGAGTGCCCTTGGGAAAATAAGCCGCAATCCCGACCTGCTAACGCGGCTGCGCCGCTTCTACCTGCACCCGAACTGGCAGTTCCGCCAGCAGGTCGTGCTGGTGCTGATCGAGTTTTTGCAGCGCGGCGTCTTGGAACCGGCGCAATTGGAGCGCGATCTCGACCAAGTCTTGATCTCAATGCCTTATTTTGAGCCGGAATTCACCCTCGGTGCAAATCTGCGCGAATTGGCTGAACGCGTGCGCGCCGGCTTGCCACTAGCGGCCTCGCAGCGATGATCTACTACCTCGGGATCTACCTGCAAGAGGCTGTCGAGGCCCTGTCGTTTTTGCGCTTGGTCGATTCGATCAGCTTTCGCGTCATCTGCGGTGCGATCACTTCGTTGATTCTTACTATCCTCTTTGGCGGGCGGGTCATCCTTTACTTCTACAGCCGGGGGCACCGCGACATGCCCCGCGACTATTTCAACTCCGAGGCCGTCAGCAATCAAGCCAAAACCTACGGCGGAGGCTTAATCGTCGCTGCGATCTTGATTAGCGTCGGCCTGTGGTGCAAGCTGCACAGCCTCTTCGTCCTGTTCTGCGTGGGGGCGATTGTCTGGTTTGCCGCGCTCGGCTGGATCGACGACTTCCTCAAGGTGCGCCATCGCTCTAGTGATCGCGGGCTGTCGGAGAAGGCCAAGTTGGCGCTGCAAGTAGCTTTTGGGCTAGCGTTTGGCACTGCGTACATCACCCAGGCCCTTCCAGCGGAGTCGGCCGGTTTGGCGACTCAGCTCTATCTGCCCTTTTTCAAAAATCCGGTCCTCGATCTTTCGTGGGGCTATGTGCCTTTTATTGCCTTCACGGTGACGGCCATCTCCAACTCGGTCAATCTCGCCGATGGTATCGACGGCTTGGCCGTTGTGCCAACTTCTTTTGTCGTGCTCGTCTTTGGGGTGTTCGCCTATGTGTCGAGCCACGCCGAGATCTCGGCGTTCCTCATCTTTCCCTTTATGCCGGGCGTGGGGGAAGTCGCCGTGATTTGTTCTATTGTCTTTGGAGCCTGCCTCGGCTTTTTGTGGTTCAATTCCTATCCGGCCAATGTCATTATGGGCGATACCGGGTCCATGGCACTGGGCGGCCTGTTGGGCACGGTCGCCGTATTGGTCAAACAGGAGTTCCTCTTCCTAATCGTCGGGGGGATCTTCGTCGGCGAGACCCTGTCGGTGGTAATCCAGGAAAAAATCGGCATCCGGTGGCTGGGACGGCGCTTTTTTACCCGCTCGCCGATTCACCATCACTATCAGCAGCGCGGCTTGGCCGACACGAAGATCGTCATTCGCTTCTGGATCGTGGCCGGCATCTTGGCACTGTGTGGCTTGGCGACGCTCAAGATTCGCTAACTCTATAGATAGAGGCCATAGACGCAGAGGAGGACGATGGCCGCGCCTAGCAGGAGGGCCGCGGACATGGGGAGCGGCGCGGGCAGGCGGTTGATTTCGCGCTGATAGTGCCTGTACTCCGCCGACAAGATGCTGTAGCCGGAAACGAGAGCGGCAATGAGGCCCGCGATGAAGCAGGTGAGGACCACAGCGTCGGTCGAGAATGCGCGAGCGATGCTAGCGACATACGCGCCGATGTTGATCAGCAGGCTATACCGCTTCGTCATCAGGCCGTAGAGTACGAGCCCCACGCAAAGCGAGCCGACGGCCAACGCCGCGAAGATCGACAGCCAGTCGCGCGCGTCAGACAGTGCTAAGAAGCCCGTGCCAATGAGCAGGTGGAGCCACATCCCAACATAGGCGTAAAAGAAGGGCGCGCGTCTAAACGGCGCGTGTCCCATTAGATAGTGGGCGAAAGCAGTGGACTTGGGCATGGCAATATGTGGCCAAAGATAGGCTGCAGCCCAAGTGCGTCAACGCATGGCCAACCATGGAAATCCTGTCCATCCCCATTGAAAAAATCAAAGGTGTAGGGGCCAAACGAGCGTCTGCGCTCAAAGACGTAGAGATCCTGACTCTGGGCGATTTGTTGTACTATCTGCCGCGCCGCTACCTCGATCGCACGCAGATTTTGCCCATGGCCCGGGCGCCAATCGGCCAAGAAGTGACCCTCATCGGCGAAGTACGTCAGACGCGCTTCATCCCCGGGTCGCGGCCTCGCTTCGTGATGGTGGTCACCGACGAGACCGACGATATCACCTGTACCTTTTTTCAGGGGGGGCGCTACTTGCAGCGCAACTTTGCCGTTGGCGACGAACTGGCGATAAGCGGCAAGGTCGATCTCTTCCAAGGGCGGCGGCAGATGGTCCATCCCGAGTACGAATTCATACGCGGGGAGGAGCGGCTCCACACGGGTGTTGTCGTTCCGCTCTATACGACCAGTGCCGATATGAAGGAACGCGGCCTGCGCAGCCGGGGGTTCCGCCGTTTGATAAGCGAGGCGCTGGATACCTTTGCCGAGCGGATCGAGGACGATTTGCCCGCGGTCTTGCGCCAGCGCTTGGGCCTTGCAGAGCTGGGCGCTAGTCTGCGCCAAGTGCATTTTCCCGCCAGCCTCGCCGAGGCGGAGCGCGCGCGGCAGCGCTTGGCCTTTGGCGAGTTTTTTGCCTTTCAACTGCGCTTGGCGCGCCGGCGCAAAAAAAACCATGAGCAGGCCGACGGCATTGCCTTTGCGCCGAGCGAGAAACTGGTGCCGGCCCTGTGGGATTCCCTGCCGTTTGACCCCACTCGCGCCCAACTCCGGGTCGTCGCCGAGATCGCCGCGCAGATGCAGCGCCCCCAAGTTATGAATCGCCTCGTCCAAGGCGATGTTGGCTCGGGCAAGACCTTGGTGGGCCTGAGTGCGATGTTGATGGCTGTGGAGAACGGCTATCAAGCGGCGATGATGGCTCCGACCGAGATCCTCGCCGAGCAGCACTTTTTCAATATCCAGGCACTCGTCGAGCCCCTTGGCTTGACTGTGGTCTTCCTCAAGGGTGCCCAGCGCAAGGCACTTCGGCAGGAGTTGTTGACGGCCATTGAAAGCGGCGCGGCCCACATTGTGGTGGGTACCCACGCGCTGATTCAGGAGCAGGTGCAATTTGCCCGCTTGGGGCTGGCGGTCATCGACGAGCAGCACCGCTTTGGGGTCGTGCAGCGCGGCGCGCTCTACAAGAAGGGCACCAAGCCCGATTTGCTGGTGATGACGGCCACGCCTATCCCGCGCACCTTGGCTCTGACTCTGTACGGTGAGTTGGATGTGTCGATCATCGACGAGTTGCCTCCTGGGCGCAAACCGATCCGCACGGCCCTGCGCGGCAACGACCGCCGCGCGGCGATTTTTGAGTTTGCCGGCGATCAGGTGCGGCAAGGACGGCAAGTGTACGTGGTATATCCGCTGATCGAAGAGTCGGAAAAGGCGGATTACAAATCCGCAGTCGAAGCCTACGACGAGTTGCGCCACGGCCCGTTAGCCGACTTCGCAGTGGCCCTGCTGCACGGGCGCATGGCGGCCGAAGAAAAGGCCGCGGTCATGGAGGATTTTAAGGAAAACCGGATCCAAGTCTTGGTTTGCACCACGGTCGTTGAGGTCGGAGTGGATGTGCCCAATGCCACGGTGATGATCATCGAACACGCCGAGCGCTTTGGCTTGGCGCAATTGCACCAGTTGCGCGGCCGCGTGGGGCGCGGTGGGGAGCAGTCGTTTTGCATCCTCATTAGTTACGTCCACGCCGGGGCCGAGTTGGCGGATTCGCGCGAGCGGCTCCAGACTATGGAGCGCACTCAAGACGGCTTTGAGATTGCGGAAAAGGATTTGCAACTGCGCGGCCCTGGCGAGTTCTTCGGCGTGCGCCAGGCCGGGATGCCCACATTTAAGGCGGCGGATTTGATCGCCGACGGAGACTTGCTGCAAAGCGCGCGCGAAGAAGCCATGCGGATTGTAGATAGCGAATAGGAGATGCCATGAAAAGCGAAAGCCTCATTCCGCCCGCGGATTTTGTCGGGCTCGACGCAGTGACCCATCTCTGCACAGGGGGCGAAGCGCCTTGGTTAAAAGGGCAGAGTGAGGTGTACGCGGAATTTGCTCAGTACAAAAGCGGCGGTGACCGAGGACGGCGCGCCATCTACGCCCGCGGCGAGCGCTGCCGCCAGCGCATGGGGCAGTTGTGGGGCGTTCCAGACGAGCGGATCGCCTTTACGCCGTCGGCGGCTGAAGGCATGGCTTGGTTGGCGCGGGGCTTGAACTGGCAGCCGGGCGACAACGTGGTGACCACCAATTTGGAATTTCCCTCGGTGGCGTACAATTGGCGCAACGTGCGCGAGCAAGGGGTCGAATTGCGGCTGGTGCCGCATCGCGATTGGCTGGTGCGGGAGGAAGATCTGTTGGCCGCAGTCGATGAGCGCACTCGGGTCTTGGCTGTGAGTCAAGTCAGCTTTTACACGGGGCAAAACCTCGATATCGAGCAATTAGCGGCCGGGCTTGCCGGGCGCGACGCGCTCTTGGCGGTCGATGCGACCCACGCTGCGGGCGCAGTCGCCGTGCCGGCGGCGTGTACTGACTTGTGCGTCAGTTCGTGCTACAAGTGGCTGTTGGCGACGCACGGGGTTGCGCCGTGTTATTTGAGCCAACGGGCCGAGGCGCAAGTGCGCTCCACGGCTTTTGGCTGGCGCAACTTGGCGGTGTGGCCGGCGCAAGGGGCTGTGCGCGAACTAGATGCCGACGAAAAGCCAATGCCCGACAAAATGGAGCCGGGCAATCCGGCTATGGTGGCGGTGCTCTATCTCGATTACGCTTTGGGGCGGCTATTGGACGTGGGGATTGAGCGGATAGAGGAGCACAACCGCGACTTGTCCGAACAAATCAGCGCCGGGCTGGAGCGTCTCGGGCGGCAGGTTATTTCGCCGAGTGCGCGGCCGCAGCGCTCGGGCAATACCTGTTTTGCGGACGACGACGCGCACGGGCTGTGTGAGGCTCTGGCCGACCGAGGGGTGTTGGTGTGGGGGGAATACGGGCGGGTGCGGGTCTCGGGGCATTTGTATAATAACAGTGACGATGTGGAGCGGTTTTTAGGGGTTTTGGGCGAGTTGGTGTAGGGAGGCTGAGACATAAAATATGGAGACGACAAAACAGGAACCTTAAAAATGAATATCGCAGCCTCGGAAACGTTTATATCGACTATGGTGGACCGCATCGTGGAAGCCTTCCAGCCTGCACAAATCGTCCTTTTCGGTTCCCACGCACGAGGTACGGCAACTGAATGGAGTGATGTGGATTTGCTCGTAATTCTGCCGAAGGTGTCTGACAAACGGGGCACGGCTATCGAGATCCGCCGGGTCTTGGGGGATCTGCCGGTTTGCAAGGACATAGTGGTGGCGACTCCCGAAGAAGTCTCTCGTCGCGGGCACCTTGTGGGAACTGTATTGCGCTCAGCTCTCCGCGAGGGGAAGGTTATTTATGAGCGACTCTGAACTCGTTGATGAAGCTCGCCGCTGGCTTCGTTTCGCGACGGAGGATCTCGATGTTGCACAACGCTTGCTAACAGCGGATGGGGCACCTCCTCGCCACGCTTGTGCTCTAGCCCAACAAGCTGCTGAAAAGGCGTTGAAGGCAGCACTGGTACTTGAGGGAATAGACTTTCCATTCCGACACGACTTGGATGCCTTGCGCAACCTGCTCCCAAGCACTTGGTCGGTACGGCGTACGCACACTGATCTTGCTCAATTGACGGAATGGGCTGTCGAGGCACGATATCCAGGAGATTGGCAAGAGGCCACAGCAACCGATGCCGAACAGGCGGTGCCGCAGGCACGAGGGGTTTACAACTCGATAGCGGCTGAGTTTGAGCGGCGCACAAACGCTGACTGAATCTGGCTCGTCGCTTTCGCCTTGAAGAGGACTCAACGTTGGGACTCAAGCACGTATCGCCGTCCGGCGACCGCTTCGACGAATCGATTGTTCCCCGCACCTCGCCAGAGTATCTCGACGAGGAACTGACGCGCCGGTTTCTCCGCGAAGACGCCGAGCTGACCGAGGATACTTTGCACAAGCTCCGCATCGTCGCTGCCGACGAGGAAGACGTCGTCCGTCTCACACTCGCTGGCGTTCTACTATGCACGCAGCAGCCGCAACAATGGATGCCCCACGCATACATACAAGCCGTCAGCTATGCAGGCGAGCGGACGGATGTCAACTATCAGACCGACGCCCGCGATATTGAAGGACCACTCGACGAGCAGGTTGCGGAAGCGTTGCACTTTGTGCGGCGGAACATGCTGGTGCGAGCGACCAAAGTAACGGCTCGGGTCGATCAGCCGCAGTTCAGCGAGCGGGCCGTGTTTGAGGCACTCGTCAACGCCGTGGCGCATCGGGACTATTCGATGGGGGGTTCGCGGGTGCGTCTGCACATGTTCGGAGACCGTCTTGAGCTATACGTCCCCGGTGCCTTGGCTAATACGCTCTCGCCGGACAGTCTGCATCTGCGGCAAGCCAATCGCAATGAACTTATCGTGTCTCTGTTGGCGCGTTGTCCCGCACCGACCGGTCTTGGACGGACTCACTTGATGGACCGGCGCGGCGATGGGGTGCCGATTATCCGCGAAGAGTGCCAGCAGCTTGCGGGTCGTCTCCCCGAGTACAGCCTAATTGACGACAGCGAGTTGCGGCTGGTGATTTGGGCGGCGTAGCCCAATCAGTCGCCAAAAAACTCTCCGTAGATCGAGCGCACGGCCGCGGGAATGTCCGCTGCCGCGATCCCGAACATCATGCTGACCTCGCTCGATCCTTGATTGATCATCTCTATGTTGACGCTGGCGCGGGAAAAGGCACGGCAGGCACGAGCCGCCAAGCCAATGGTGTGGTGCATGCCCTCGCCGACGACCATCACCAAGGCGAGCCCGCGGGCGACCGACAACTCATCTACCTCTAGCTCGGTGCGAATCCGACGCAGGACTCGCTCTTCGGCCGCGTGGTTGAAATACGACTCGCGCACGATCACCGACATATTGTCAATGCCCGACGGCGTGTGCTCAAAGGAGATCCCCTCGTCCTCAAAAATGGCCAGCAAGCGGCGGCCAAAGCCCACTTCGCGGTTCATCAGGTACTTGCTGATGTACACGCTGCAAAACCCGTCGGTGGCGGCGATGCCGACGACCGGGTGGTCGCCGATCGCGCGCTCGGGGACAATGCGGGTGCCGGGTGCCTGCGGGTTGTTGGTGTTTTTGACGACGACCGGGATCCCGGCGTGGAACACCGGTTCGAGGGCTTCGTCGTGAAACACGGAAAATCCCGCGTAGGACAACTCGCGCATCTCGCGGTAGGTAATCTCAGTGACGGCGACTGGGTCGTCTACGAGTGTGGGATTGGCCACAAAGACCGAATCGACGTCTGTGAAGTTTTCGTACACAGCCGCGTCGACGGCCGCGGCGAGGATTGCGCCGGTTATGTCCGAGCCGCCGCGCGAGAAGGTGACGACCCGGCCGGTGGGCGAATAGCCAAAAAAACCGGGGAAAATGGTGATGCCTGGACGGTCCTTGAGTTGGCGCAGCTTGCCGTAGGACGCCTGTAACACGCGGGCGTTGCCCGGCTCTTCCGAGAGAATTAGGCCGCCCTCGCCTGGGTCGAGATAGTGGGCTTCGGCCCCGCTGTGGCGCAGGTACTCGGCGACTAGGCGGGCGCAGTTGTCCTCGCCGCCGGCCTTCATGGCGTCTGCGTAGAGCGCTTCGTCGCTCGTGCTCATGGCTAGCCGCTGCTCAAAGTCGGCGACAATGGGCGCGAGCGCCGTGTCCGGCAAGCCGAGATCGCCGATGATGGCGGCGTAGCGGTCGATGACGCGCGCCAGCGCGGTGCGCCCGTCTTGGTTGGTTAGCTGGGCGCGGACCACTTCAATGAGGAGGTCGGTGACCTTGGTGTCTTCACGGTCGCGCTTGCCTGGGGCCGAGACTACGACGAGTCGGCGCTCTGGATCAGCGGTGACAATGGCGCAGATTTTCTCTATTTGCTCGGCTGACGCGAGGGACGTGCCGCCGAATTTAGCTACTTTCATGGCGTTCCTTTGCGAATTGGGTAAAAAATATAAAACAATGCGCGGGAACGGGAAGTGCTCGAACTCTTGGCCAAGGGGTTGCAGAACAAGGAAATCGCCGCAGCCCTCCACATTGGCGAGCGCACCGCCAAGTTCCACGTCAGCGCCCTGCTGCGCAAGCTGGAGGCTGGCAACTGCACCGAAGCCGTGGCTCTAGCTGCGCAGCAGGGGATTATTACCGTATAACTAGCGCCAGCCTGTCCTTTGGGACAGGTCGTATCCCGGTCCAATTGCGGACCTCTATACTGGCCCTCCGAGCGATTCGGAGGGCCTTTTTTTGTGCGAAATTGAGTAGCGAGCAGGACAAACTCATTTGCAAGGAGGCATAGCATGAACGAGCAGACCAGACAGACCGCCCTCATAACCGGTGCTTCGCGGGGCCTAGGAAGGGCCTTGGCGCACGCCTTGGCGGATGCGGGTTGGAATCTAATCCTCGACGCGCGCGGTGCCCAAGCACTAGAGGGCGTTAAGGATAAATTGGCGGCCCGTACCCGAGTCGCGGCTATTGTCGGCGATGTAACCGATCCAGCGCATTGCCACACCTTAGCTCAAGCTGCAGCGGAATGCGGCGGAGTGGATGCGCTGATCAACAACGCCGGGGCCTTGGGCCCTAGTCCGCAGCCGCGGCTCCTCGACTATCCGCTCGACGTCTTGGAGCAAGTATATCGGACGAATGCGTTCGCACCTCTGAGGCTTATTCAGGCGTTGCGCCATCAGCTAGGCCGGGGAGCGCGGATAATCAATATCACCAGCGATGCGGCCGTGCAGGGCTACGAGGGATGGGGCGGCTACGGGTCGAGCAAGGCGGCCTTGGAGCAACTTTCCCACGTCTTGGCCGCCGAGCACCCCGAATGGAAGGTTTATTGGGTTGACCCTGGGGATATGCGGACCGCGATGCACCAAGCGGCTTTTCCGGGCGAGGATATCAGTGATCGCCCGCTGCCCGCAGAAAGTGTCCCCGGTCTAATCGCCCTGCTAAAGGGCAAGTTGCCCAGCGGCCGTTACCAAGCACGCGAATTGCCAAGCTCGTAAAGGAGGTGTAGCGATGACGACCCTACTGAATACCGCAGCAGAAAACCGCGTCGATCTAGAATTCGCGCTCGGGAGCAGTGATTTTGTGCTGCCCGCTGAGTTGGAGGCAAGCGAACCGCCCGAAGCCCGCGGGCTGGCCAGAGACCAAGTGCGTCTGCTGGTTACAGCGGGCGCGGGAAAAGCCGAGCACGCAGTTTTCCGCCAGTTGCCCGATTTCTTGCAGGCAGGCGACCTGTTGGTGATCAATACCAGCGCGACCCTGCCGGCCGCGCTCACCGGCCAGCGGGACGACGGCAGCGCAGTGGAGGTCCATCTTTCGACCCGGCTGCCGGCCGGGATGTGGAGTGCGGAATTGCGCCAGCCAGCAGTTAGGGCCAGCCGGGCTTTCTACGGCGGCCGCGCCGGCGAGGTGATCGGGCTGCCGGGCGGCGGGCAGCTCAAACTCTACGCGCCCTATAGCGAAGATCGGCGCATTCAAAAGGGGGATCGGGTGCGGCTCTGGGTGGCGCGCTTGGCCGCGCCGCTGCCGTGGGCAGACTATCTGCACGCCCACGGCTTTCCCATCCGCTATGAGTACATGGGGCAGAGCTGGCCTCTGGCCTACTACCAGACCGCTTTCGCCGTCGAACCCGGTAGCGCCGAGATGCCTTCAGCCGGTCGGCCCTTTACCCCAGAGTTGATAACCCGGCTAGTGGCCAACGGCGTGCAGATCGCACCCTTGGTGCTGCACACCGGAGTAGCGAGCTTAGAGGAGGGTGAACCGCCCTACGCCGAGTACTACCGGGTGCCCGAGCCAACCGCGCAGCAGATCAACTACGTTCGCGCCACAGGAGGGCGGGTGGTGGCGGTCGGCACGACAGTAGTCCGGGCCGTAGAAAGCGTTGCCGATGATCGAGGAAGAATCCGTGGCGGTGAGGGGTGGACGCGGCTAGTAATAGGCGAGGGGCATCGGCCGCGAGCCATAGATGGCTTGCTGACGGGCTTTCACGAGCCGCGAGCCTCGCATCTGCAGATGCTGCAGGCACTGGCCGGAAACGAACACCTAGGGCGGGCGTATGAGGAGGCGTTGGCGGCGGGATATCTCTGGCACGAATTCGGAGACATACACTTAATCCTGCCGTGAGCAGATCCGGTTTTTCGCTGCAAGCCGCCGTGGGGTAGTGGGTCACTTTGCCATTTTTATAAATTTGTCTTACAGGGGCTTTATGATTATCTTATCAAGTTTGTCACTTATCACAAACGTAACATTCTGCCGAGCTAGCGGCCCCTATCCCACGCAAAGGTCCATTGATGAAAGCAGTGCGTTTCCACCAGTGCGGAGGCCCTGAAGTCCTCACCTATGAGGACGTGCCCGAGCCCACACCTAGGCCGGGCGAGGCCGTAGTCGAAATCAAAGCCATAGGCTTGAATTATATCGACACTTATCACCGCGGCGGGCTATACCCAGTCGAGCTGCCCTGCATCCCTGGCATGGAAGCCGCCGGAATCGTCGCGCGCGTCGGCGAGGGGGTAGAGGGTGTGCAAGTGGGTGATCGCGTGGCCTATGCCGGGGTGATGGGGTCGTACGCCGCAGAAGCGGCCGTGTCCGCTGACCGATTGGTTCCTCTGCCTGACTCAGCGTCCTATCAGGTGGGGGCCGCCGCTTTGCTACAAGGCATGACGGCGCACTACCTAGCGCATGGATCCTATCGGTTGGGCCGCGAAGACACGGCTTTGATCCACGCTGGGGCTGGCGGCGTGGGCTTGCTCCTGATTCAGATGGCTAAGCGGTGTGGAGCGCAGGTGTTTTGCACGGTCTCAACCGAGGAAAAGGAGCAGTTGGCTCGGGGGGCCGGGGCTGACGAAGTCATCCGCTATACTGAGCGAGACTTTGAACAGGACGTCATGGCACTCACCGACGGGCGCGGGGTTGATGTGGTGTACGATTCCGTGGGTCAGGCGACCTTTGACAAGAGCTTGAACGTGCTCAGGCCCTTGGGTTACTTGGTGTTGTTCGGTCAGTCGAGTGGCCCGGTCCCGCCCTTTGATGCCGGAATCCTCAGCACCAAGGGGTCGCTCTTTTTGACTCGGCCGACCATGCTGCACTACATCCAGACCCGCGAGGAGCTATTGGAACGCGCTGGCGCGGTGTTGGAATGGATCGGTAGCGGCGAGTTGGCGCTGCGTATCAGCGAGCAGTTCGCCTTGTCGGACGCGGCTGAAGCCCACCGCGCCCTGCAGGGGCGCAAGACGACCGGCAAGGTTGTCCTCATACCCGATTGAAGTACCCAAGGAGTTAGGCGATGACAGAGGCAGATTCCAAGGACGAACTAACCCCGACCGCAGACCGCGCTGAACAAGGCGCGGACTTTGCCCAGATGCTCGACGCCGAAGGGGCACCACCGGCTCCGGCCACCAATGAGGTCGCAGTCGGCGATGAGGTCAGCGGCGTGATTGTCAAGGTCGAGGACGAAAACAGCTTTGTCGAATACGGCAGTCGGGACGAGGCCATAATCCGCACTAGCGAGCTCAAAGGCCCCGATGGGGAAATGCGCTACAAGGTCGGCGACCCGATTGCGGCGTTTGTCGTGGCCGTCGGGGACGAGGTCCAGCTCAGTCACGGGTTGAGTCGCCAAGACGCCCAGGCCGACTTGCTCTACCAAGCATATAAGGCCGGGTTACCCGTCGAAGGCCGGGTTGATGCGGTCAACAAGGGGGGGCTGGGCGTGACTATCGAGGGCGATGTGCGCGGTTTTTGCCCGATTTCGCACGTCGATACCCAGTACGTGGAAAACGCCGAAGAGTACCGCGGCCAGACCTTGACCTTTAAAATTATCGAGTTCCGCCATCAGGGCCGCGTTATCGTCCTGTCGCGCCGGGCCTTGCTCGAAGCTGAGCAGGACAAAGCCGCTGGCGCAGTGCGCAGCCAGCTAAAGAAAGGCGCGCAACTGGCGGGCAAGGTGACGCGGCTGGAGTCTTTTGGCGCGTTCGTCGATTTAGGTTCTGGGGTAGAGGGTTTGGTCCACGTCTCGGAGATCAGCCATCAGCGCGTTGGCCATCCCGAGGAGGTCCTCGCGGTGGGGCAGCAACTCCAAGTCGAAGTCTTGCGCACCAAAGACTTGGGCAAGCGGCGCAAGGAGCGGATCTCGCTGTCGATCAAGGCACTGGAAAAGGACCCTTGGCAAGAGATAAAAGAGCAGTTCGCAGTCGGCACGGTCGTCACGGGCAAGGTCGATGGGCTGGAAGATTTTGGCGCGTTCGTCGAGTTGGTCGAAGGCGTGCGCGGGCTGGTGCATGTCTCGGAGATCGCCGACCGCCGCATCGGCCACCCGCGCGAGGTCCTCTCGCCTGGGGAAGAAGTCAAGGTGGTGGTGCTCGAAGTGGATGTCCGCCGCCAGCGCTTGCGCCTGTCGATCCGCCAAGTCGATGCCCTCGAATCCGAAGCCCATCTCGCTGAGTTCCGCCAGCGGCAGCAGCAGGAGCAGGAAACGGAGCAAGGCAGCAGCGCCATGCTCGAAGCGCTCCGGCGCGCCAATCTAACCGATTGAGATGGGGCTGACTGACGCCATTTTTAACCACCCGCGCTCTGGGTACTACGGCGAGTACGGTGGGGCTTTTATCCCCGAAATTCTGCGCACGACCCTCGACGAATTGACCCAAGTCTTTGAGGACGCGCGCCGCGACCCCTCCTTTTGGGCAGAGTTCGAACAGGTAATGCGGACGTATTCCTGCCGGCCGACCCCAATTACCTTTCTCGAAAATCTTTCCCGCGAGGCCGGCGGGGCGCGGATCTTTCTCAAGCGCGAGGACCTCAATCACACGGGTGCCCACAAGGTCAACAACGTCATGGGCCAGGGCTTGTTGGTGCGCCGCATGGGCAAAAGTCGGGTCATCGCCGAGACGGGTGCTGGCCAGCACGGAGTGGCCACGGCGACGATGGCCGCTCGCTTGGGGCTAGAATGTACTATCTACATGGGGGCCGTCGATGTCGAGCGTCAGCGGCCCAATGTGTTCTGGATGGAGCAATTGGGTGCCGAGGTGGTGCCCGTGACCGATGGCTCGGCCACGCTCAAGGACGCCATCAATGAGAGCCTCCGCGATTGGGCCTATTCCATGGCCGACACGCACTACGTGCTCGGCACGGCTTGTGGCCCGCATCCCTTTCCGCAAATCGTCGCCTATTTCCAGCGAATTATCGGCGAGGAGAGTCGTCAGCAGTTGCTGGACTCAGTGGGGTGCCTGCCCGATAGGGTGTACGCCTGCGTCGGCGGGGGGTCCAACGCCACGGGCCTATTCCTGGGGTTTCTCGACGACGCGTCCGTCGAATTGGTTGGAGTCGAAGCTGGGGGGAGAGGGCTGGAGACGGGCGATCATGCCTCTCGCTTGGCCGGTCTCGTCGGTACGCCCGGGGTCGCCCAAGGTTATAGGACCTTTTTCTTCCAAGATGCCGAAGGCCAAATGCGGCATACGCACTCGGTGGCGGCGGGGTTAGACTACATCGGCGTCAGTCCGATTCTAGCCCACTTGGCCGAGGTGGGCCGGGTGCGCATTGAGGCCGCGACGGATCAAGAAGTGATCGAGGCTCTCAAGCAGATGATGCGCAGCGAGGGGATCATCGGCGCGCTCGAAAGTACCCACGCCTTAGCCGGTGCCCTGCGCGAGGTGGGCGCGATGACGGCCGACCAAGTGGTGCTGATTGGCCTGTCGGGCCGCGGCGACAAGGACATTTTCACAATTGCCGACGCGCTTGAGGATGAAAACTGGCAGCGCTTCCTCGCCGACAAGGCCGCCCAGTCGTGAATCTGCAAGCCCATATCGAAGAGCGGCTCACCGAGCGCAAAGTTCTGCTGATGACGCATCTGATCGCCGGTTTTCCCTCGCTGGAGGCCAACTGGCGGATGTTGGAGATCATGGCCGAGGCCGAGGTCGATTTGGTCGAATTGCAGATGCCCTTTAGCGAGCCCATCGCCGACGGGCCGACCTTTGCGCGAGCCAATCAACAGGCCCTAGAAAGAGGGCTTACTCTCGACCAGTACTTCGACCTAATGCAGCGCTCGACTGCGGCTTTTCCCTTCCCGCATCTGATGATGGGCTACTACAACACGGCGTTCCGCTTGGGGCACGGCCCGTTCTGCCGCCGCTTGGCAGCATGTGGGGCCTGTGGATTTATCCTGCCGGACTTGCCGGTCGAAGAGTACGGCGACCTGTGGGCAGCAGGCGCTGAGTGCGAGCAAACGCCGATTTTATTGATGACCCCGACCAACACCGAGCAGCGGCTGCAGCAGATCGGTACTCAAGCCAAAGGGTTTGTCTATGCGGTGGCGCGCAAGGGCGTAACTGGCCGTCAGACCGACTTAGACGATGAACTCTATCGGTTTATCGCACGCTGTCGCGCAGCGACTGATCTGCCGCTGGGAGTCGGCTTTGGCCTGCGCAGCGGGGAAGATTTGCGGCAGCTACAGGGCCAGGCCGAAATCGGCATCGTCGGATCGGTGCTGTTGGAGGTCTGGGAACGGGAAGGGGAGGCGGGCTACGCCGCCCTATTGCGCGATTTGGCCGCTGGTCGCGACTGAAAAATCCTTTACAACGATAATCCTTAGTCTGATCAACGTTGCATCGCCGCGATCAGTCCATGTACAACCCCCCGTTGACGTCGATAGTCTCGCCAGTGATGTGCCGCGCGTCGTCCGAAGCCAGAAAGAGCGCGCAGTTGGCTACATCTTCGGGCTGGCCGGAGCGGCCAAGGGGGATGGAGGCCTTGAGCTGATCGTGTTCGGGGGCGGAAGTCATGGCGGTGTCGATGACGCCGGGAGCAATGGCGTTGACGCGGATCTGGTCGGGGGCGAGGGCGCGCGCTAGGCCAATGGTCAGGGTGAGGACGCCGGCTTTGGCCGCTGCGTAGGGGGGACCAGCAGCTAGGCCGCCAGTCTTGGCCGCTAGGGAAGTCATGTTGATGATGGCTCCCTGACGGCGAGCCTTCATATGGGGGATGACTGCTTGGGCGCAGAGGAAAGGGCCCTTCATGTTGACATCGACGATGCGGTCCCAGTTCTCTTCGCTGCACGATTCAAAGGTCGTATAAACCAAGTAGCCAGCGTTGTTGACGAGGATATCGAGTTGGCCGAACTCGTCGAGCACGCGGCTCGTGCCGGCGAGGACTGAGGATTTGGACGACACGTCCAATTCTAGGCCCAACGCGCCGATCTCAGCGGCCGTGGCGTGGGCGGTGCTTGAGTCAATATCGGCGACGGCCACCCGCGCACCTTCGCGGGCAAAGCACTCGGCGATGGCCTGACCGATGCCCCGGCCCGCGCCGGTGATCAACGCAGTCTTGTGCTGTAATTTTCCCGTCATGTGCGCTCCTACTTAGAAAAAGATCGCCAGAGCAGGACTGTACCGTCCTCGGCCCCAGATGCCAGCATGGTCCCGTCGGATGAAAACGCCACGGCTTGGACCCAACCGGTATGCCCTTTCAGGGTGGTCAGCCGCTTCTGCGTCGCAGCATCCCACAGGATTATGTTGTTATCGCTCGAGCCGGACGCCAGCGTAGTTCCATCGGGCGAAAACGCCAAGCAAGTGACATTTCCGGTATGTCCTTTGAGGGTGGCTAGCTGCTTGTGGCTTGCGACATCCCATAGGATTACGGTGTCATCGCTTGAGCCGGATGCGAGCATGGTCCCATCGGGCGAAAACGACCCTGAAAGGACATAGTCCGTATGTCCTTTGAGGGTGGCTAGCTGCTTGTGGCTTGCGACATCCCATAGGATTACGGTGTCATCGCTTGAGCCGGATGCGAGCATGGTCCCATCGGGCGAAAACGCCACGGTTTGGACCCAATCCGCATGTCCTTTGAGGGTGTCTAGCCGCTTCTTCTTCACGATGTCCCATAGGATTACGGTGTTGTCGTCTGACCCGGACGCCAGTGTGATACCGTCGGGTGAAAACGCCACGGTTTGGACCCTATTCTTATGCCCTTTGAGGGTGGCTCGCTGATTCTTCTTCGCGACGTCCCACAGGATTACGGACTCATCCCCGCCGGACGCTAGGGTAGTTCCATCGGGCGAAAACGCCGCAGCTTGGACTCTAGCTTCATGCCCTTGTAGGGTGTCCAGCCGTCTCTTCTTTGCGACATTCCACAGGATTAAGGACTCATCCCCGGACGCGAGCATGGTCCCGTCGGGTGAAAACGCCACGGTTTGGACCCCCGACCCATTCCCTTGCAGGGTGGCCTGTTGCTTCCACGCGGAAGGATCGTCGTCTGTAATGGATGGGTCGATCTCCGGCAGCGGTGCCAGAGAAGAAAGTTGCCAGAGCAGGACCGAACGATCCGTGGACGCCAGCAACGCGCTGTCGGGCGAAAACGCCAGCGAAGTGACCGACCATCTATACCCCCTCAGGGTAGCCCGCCGCCTCCGTGTTGCGACATCCCAAAGAATTACGGTGCGATCGTATGAGCCGGATGCCAGCAGCTCGCCGTTGGGCGAAAATTCCACGGAATAGACGTGAGACGTATGCCCCCTCAGGGTAGCCCGCCGCCTCCGCGTTGCGACATCCCAAAGAATTACGGTGCGATCGCTTGAAGCGGACGCGAGCATAGTACCGTCGGGTGAAAATGCCACGGAATGGGCATTCTCCGTATGTCCTTTGAGGGTGGCTAGCCGTCCCCTCCTCGCGACATCCCAAAGGGCTACACTGTGATCGCTTGAGGCGGACGCGAGCATGGTGCCGTCGGGTGAAAACGCCACGGCTTGGACGCTATCCGCATGCCCTTCCAAGGTGACCCGCTGTCTCCGCATTGCGACATCCCAAAGGACTATGGTGCGATCGTCTGACCCGGATGCTAGTATGGTGCCGTCGGGTGAAAACGCCAGAGAATTGACCCTCTGCGCATGCCCTTCTAAGATGGCCAGCCGCCTCTGCTCGGTGACATCCCAAAGGACTACGGTGTTATCCCCGCCGGACGCGAGCATGGTGCCGTCGGACGAAAACGCCACGGCTTGGACATAAGACGTATCTTGCAGGCTGGCCCACAGGCTCTGGCTCGCGACATCCCAAAGGACTAAGTCGCACGCTAGGATCGCGCCGTCGGGCGAAAACGCCACGGAAGAGGCATAAAACGTACGATCTTGGGCGGTCAGCCGACTCGACGTGGGAGAATCGGCACCAACAGGGGCTGCCATCGCTAGCCCGACTATAACGACGAATAATGCTTTCATAAGGCGTCTCCTATGTGAAACAAAATATGCTATTTTGCGCGATGGCCCAATGTGCGTGGTTTGCTAAGTTGGGGAAAATCTGTAAGTATAAGACTGCTTATAGGAGCTACGCCGAACTTTAGGATCGGGGGTTTTAGTTATGAGGAACGTCATTGGAGTCATCCTCGGGGGTGGGCAGGGTGCGCGGCTCTTCCCGCTGACGCAGTTGCGCTCCAAGCCGGCCGTGCCGATTGGCGGCAAGTACCGCTTAATCGACATTCCCATCAGCAATTGTCTGCATTCTGGGGTCAACCGCATCTTCGCCTTGACCCAATTCAATTCCGCTTCGCTGCACCGCCACATCAGCACGACGTACCGCTTTGATTCCTTTTCCGATGGCTTTGTCGAGATCTTGGCTGCCGAGCAGACTCAAGACAGCGTCGATTGGTACCAAGGCACGGCCGACGCGGTGCGCCAACAGCTCAGGCATTTGCTCTCGCGCCGCGCCGACCAGGTGCTAATCCTGTCGGGCGACCATCTCTATCGCATGGATTACCGCGCCTTTGTCGAAGAGCACCGAGCGCGCGGTGCGGACGTGTCGATTGCGGTCAAACCGGTGACGCGACAAGCCGCGCCTGCGCTGGGGATCGTGCAGGTGAACGGTCAGGGGCGGATCGTGGATTTTCGTGAGAAACCGCAAGACGAGGCTGAGTTGGATGCTCTGCGGCTGCCAGCAGCAGCCGACCCGGAGGCGTGCTATATGGCCTCTATGGGCATCTACGTGTTTGAACCCCAAGTCTTGGTCAGCCTACTGATGAGCAGCGACCAAGACGATTTCGGCAAGCACATCATTCCGGGTGCGATCCACAAGATCGGCGTTTTTGCCCATACCTTTGACGGCTATTGGGAAGACATCGGGACCATTCGCTCTTTTTACGAGGCCAATTTGGCGCTGACGGATCAGCCGCCGCCTTTTAACTTTTACCGGGCCGACGCACCGATCTACACGCACGCGCGCTTTCTCGCTGGCACGCGGCTGGAAGATTGCCATATTGAGCGGGGGATTATCTGCGAAGGCTCGTACATACGGTCCGCTCGGATTGAGCGCTCAGTGATCGGGATCCGCTCGGTGATTGGTGCCAATTGCCAGATTGCCAACACCATCGTCATGGGGGCTGATTCGGATGAGTCGCCGGCCGACCGAGCGCGCAATACGGCCCAAGGCATTCCAGATATGGGGATTGGTGCAAACAGCACGATCACCGGCGCGATCATTGACAAAAACGCGCGTATCGGCGAGGGGGTACGCATCACCAACAAGGATCGAGGCGTCGAGGCCGACGAGACAAACTACTACATCCGCGACGGGATCGTGGTTGTACCTAAGGACGCGGTGATTCCGTCGGGCACTGTGGTGTAAAGAAGCGAGTGGGCGTACAAAAAGCGGGACGGGTTTTACACCCATCCCGCTTTTCTTTTGCCTTGCAAAAAAGTCCTATTTGAGCAAAGTCATCTTGCGGTGCAGGACTTGGTCACCGGCGCGGAGGCGGTAGATGTACGTGCCGGCACTGAGGTCCGACGCATCGATGGCGACTGAGTAGGAGCCGGCCATGCGCCATCCTTCGGCCAGCGGGGCAACCTGTTGGCCGAGGGCGTTGAAGAGGGTCAGTTCTACGTGGCCATCCGCCGGAATGGCGAAGGCAATGGTCGTGTTGGGGTTGAAGGGATTGGGGTAGTTTTGGTTCAGTGTACAAGCAGTGGGTATGGCTGCCGACACCTCCGACTCTGAGGCGATTACGGTTGCCATCTCATTGGGCATGATGCCGGCCGTCGCGAGGAAGGTCCAACCCGAGGTCCACAGTTCATTGCCAAAGGCTCCGACATAGTCAACTTGGGTGTAGAAGCCGTCGTTGGGAATGGTACCGCTGCCGTTCCAAGCCGGGCTAGCGTCTTGGAGCCTGGGATCGAGTCCGGCGTCGCGGGTGCGGGAAATGCCCATGAGAAGCGGATCTTCGAGACGGTTGTTGTTGGCTACGAGGTGAGCGAGGGCAAACTCGGGAGCGAGAGAAGTAACGTCTTCGCCAGCGCCAAAGCCCCACCAAATGTTGTTGGCCAAGACGAGGTCGCCGGCCTCTAGGCGAGCACGGCTGTCTTCACCCGACTCTAAGTCTTCAATATCGACGCCTTCACCGGCGAAGTCGGTGAAGATGCTGTTGTGGTATTTGCCACCGGCATTGTCGCGGATTTTGAGCACCACGTCGTTGTCGCCGTTGGTGGAAAAGGCACCGGAGCCGATATAGGTGGCGTTGTAGATGGCCGGCGTGGCATAGGGCGTGCCGTCCTCGGGCGTGGTGCCGCCGTCGTGCTCACCCGCGCGGTTGCCCGTCTCGGCATCTTGAATCACGAACCAGAATTGGCCTTTGCCGCGGAAGCCTTCGTCGTAGTCAAAGGCGTCGTCGCCGTTGAAGGCCGAAACCAGATACTTGGTGTTGACCGTGCCGCCGAACCACTCAAAGCCGTCGTCTCGGTTGTTGTACACCTCGACGTATTCGATGACTGTGCCACTGCCGACGCCGCCCATGGTCAGGCCGTTGATTTCATTGCCTGCGCCGATGTCGGTGCCGCCGTGGCGGATGGACGCGTAGCGGAAGACGCCGGAGTTGTCGCTGTCGTCATCGCCGCCGTAGAGGCCGCGCGGCTCGGTGGTGGGAATGCCCTCAATGGGGGTTTCACCTGGCGTGGAATTGAGGCTAGCCCGGCCGAGGATGATGACGCCGCCCCAAAGGCCGCGCGCGTCGAGTGGCAAGTCGTTGGCATTGCTGACGTCGTCGGCCTCGGCGGTGAAGATGATTGGCTTATCCGCTGTGCCTTCGGCGAAAATTTTGCCGCCGCGAGCGACGACGAGGGCACTGGCGTTTTCGCCTTGTCCCGGTTTGCCCTTGATGACCGTGCCCGGCTGAATCGTCAGCGAAGATCCCTCACTGACAAAAACTAGGCCGTTGAGCACGTACTCGTTGTCCGCGGTCCATTCTACGCTGTCACCGACCGGAATATCGGCGGTGGTGACATCGATGGTGGCCGCTAAGGCAATGGTCGGCAGCAGGGCGGTGCCGACCGCGAGCATTATCTTGCGCAGCATAGTATCCTCCTGATACTGGATAAAAGTAGTGGACGCCAGCGACTCGAATCGCTGACGTCCACTATAAAAGCACAAGCCTGTACCAATAGTATGGCAGTAATGTGAACTAATGTGGCAGTAATGTGAACAGTCTGTTACAACGCCTCAGCGAATGCGTTAGCGGTTGTAACTGACCGAAATTGAAAACGAACGGCCCTTGTAGTACTGGCTGGAGATGTAATCGTTGTCTTGATAGCGGTACGCCTTTTCAAAGGAGGAGTCGAGGAGGTTTTTGGCACTCAGCTTGATCTTGTACTCGTGCCACTGCTGCGAAAAGGTGCAGTCGAGCGTGCCTCGCACTTCCTCGAACACGTCCGGGGTTCCGCCGAGGCTGACTTCTGCCAAGCGCCGGCCGAAGATGTTGTAGTAGATACCGGCAGCCGTGCCGGTGGCGAAGTTGTCGTAGCTGAGATCGAGGTTGATCAGGAAGGGCGACTGGCCTTGGAGCTGGCGCGTGTCCGCGGTCTGTGAGTTGAGGGCCCGGCGCAGCTTTAGCTCGGTGGAGTCGATGTTGACCTCGGAGCGGACCAGTGAGAGGTTGCCGCCAGCGTGGAAGTGCTCTAACTGCGGTATGAGGAATCCAAGACCGTGCCGCGCCTCGAACTCGACCCCGGCCACTTGAGCGGCTTCGACGTTCTGGAACTGGACCTCGCCGTTGACGGTGAGAATGACGCGCTCGATGGGGTTTCTGAAATCCTTGTAGAACACGCTGGCCGCGTACAGCTCGCCGGGGTTGCCGAAGTGCTCCCAGCGCAAGTCGTAGTTGTTGATCAAGGTCCGCTCTAGCTCGGCGTTGCCGATAAAGGTGAAGCCGCCGACAAAGCTGAACGAGGCAAACGGGGCCAATTCGCGGAAGGTGGGGCGAGCGAGGGTGCGGCCGTAGGAGGCGCGCAAATTCATGCCGGGACGAACCTCCCAGACGGCGTTGAGCGAGGGCAGCAAGTCGTTTTCGGAGAGCTGGCTGGCGGTCTTGGTCGAGTCTTGGCTGGCTACGTCGATATGCGTGGATTCGAGCCGAGTACCTCCCACGAGGCGCAGTTGGGTGTTGATGGGTAACTCGAGCATAGCGTAACCGGCGTAGATTTGTTGGTCGCCGTCGAAATTGCTCGAAAGCTGGGTGGCGTCTTGAACGTAGGAGCCGAAGCGGTACTGACTGCCATTGCTGCTGGTAAGCCCGACTTTTTCGGTAATAAAAAAGGAGTCGGGTTGGCCGTCGTAGTCGATGTCGTCTTGGTCAAATTCGTAGCGGCGCTCGCGGAAGGTGCGCGCTTTGTCCAGCGCCAAGAAGCCGGTTTTGAAGTTGCTGTTGATACCCTGCCATTGCTTGAAGGGCAAGGTCAGGTTGAGCTGGAATTCGCGGTTGCTCTCGTCGAGATCGCGGAAATAGCGAGTCGGCAGCGGATAGATCGAGGGCGAGATTGAGTAGTCAACGATGTCGCCCCGCAGTACGTTGCCTTCCCCGTCGCGCATGACCTCGCCGTTTTCGTCGCGCAGCGGGCGGTTCTTGAGGGTTACGTAGTTGTTGGTAAAAAATCGCAAGTCAGGCTCTTCTTGCGCCGAAGAAGAAGCAGACGCCGACCATTCGGCCCGCAGGTCGCGCAAGCTGCCAAAGTGGTGTTTGCCCGCCAGTTGCAGCGATTGGATTTGGCGTTCGGTAAACTTCAAAACGCGCGTCTCGTACATGGCGTCTTCTTCGAGGTCGCGGGGGAATGCACCGGCTAGATAGCGGGCGACGTCTTCACTGTTGCGGTTGTACATGTTGGTGACCGACAACTCGTGCGTGGGGGCCGGCTTGAGAGACAAGGTAACGAGGCTGCCCCAAGTGACTTCTTGCGATCCTCGGGTGTCGGCGAGGTTAAAATTATTGGTCAGGGTACTGGCTTCCTTGCTGGTGAGCTGCCAGCGGGCCGAGGTGCCATTGTCGTAAAAAGAGGAGTTGTTGCTGTAAGTTAGGGTGCCGAGAAAGCCGAAGGGTTTGTCCAAGAGCGAGACTTGATTGCCCAAGGCGACCGAATAGCTCTGGTTCAACGGCGCGGCCGTGGTGGTGGGAGCCATGACCGAGGAGAACGACTTGGAATACTCGTCGAGTTGGAGCGCCTTTTCCTCGTCGTTGTACGCGGCACCCACATCGGGGATTTCTGCCTCGCCGTTGGCCAAGGCCGCGGGGATTTCTCGCGTCCCATCATCGACCCCGATCCAATCGAGTCCACCGCCCTCATAGGTGAGGAACTGGTCGTTGAACGAACTCTGAGTGTTGAATTTGGTCGAAGCTGAGACGGAAAGGGTGAAGTTATCGGGGAACGCCTTGGTGCCGATGTTGACGGCGCCACCGGTGAAGTCACCGGGCTTGTCTGGGGTGAAGCTCTTGGTGGTGACGATGTTGTCCAAGAGAGAAGTGGGGAAGAGATCCATGGGGACGGATCGCTTGTCGGGATCGGCATTGGGAAGCGAGGACCCGTTGAGTTGGACCGAGCTATAGCGATCGCCTAGGCCGCGGATGTAGACGTACTTGCCGTCCACTACGGAGGCACCCGTCACGTGGGACATGGCCTCGGCAGCGTCGCCGCTGCCGGCGCGCGAGATTTCCTCGGCGCTGATCGCATCGCTGACTGCCGGGGCCTTTTGGCGCTCCTTGAGCAGGGCCGCACCGGTATTGCGCAGGGCCTTGGCCTCGACGATGACCTCGTCATCGAGTTCTAGAGCCTCGGGCATGAGGGTGATGGTCAGCTTGGCCACCTCGCCGTCTTGCACCTCAACACCGATAATCGACGCATCCTGATAGCCGATCATTGAACTGGCCAGCACATAGGTCCCGATTGGGACGTCGAAAAGCTGAAACCGGCCCTCTATATCACAGGTTATGCCGATCTGGGTGCCTTCTAGGAAAACAATCGCACCCACGAGCGGATCGCCGGTCTGGCGATCGAGAACCGCGCCGGATACCGTGCCGGTCTGCGCGAAGGTAGGATGGGCAAGGGCCAAAAAGGAGAGGACGACAATGGACAAGCAACGCTTCATGGCTGAAAAACCTCCCTTGAAAAGATTTAAGCACAGATAATAGAGAGGCTGTGTTGAGAATCGGTTACTCTGAAATCACAATCCGGTTACAAGGAGCCTTGGAGGCAGTGTCTCTCTCGCGGGATGAAGGAGGAAAACGTCACCGTTTTGTAACAATACTGTGACAAAAGCGTCGCATAGCGAGGCCATTTTGTAACATAGGACAAGAAAAACGCCAAAAGAGGGAGGGTTGTAACACAAATGAAAAAAACGATGACGCTTGGTGTATTGATCTTGGGCTGGGTTTTTGCTGCACGAGCGGAGGGCGGCACGATCAAGGGCGTTATGTTTGGCGAATACTACTATATATTGGCCGCCGACGAGACCGACGCCAAGCAGCCTCGCAAGCGCAATGCGTTCCGGTTTCGCCGTCTGTACTTCACCTATCAAAAGGACATCGCCACCGACTTTGCGATTCGCTTTCGCCTTGAGGCTAAGGACGCGGGGTTTGCCCAAGGTGCGAAGATGGAACCCTTCGTCAAGCACGGCTATTTACAGTGGAAGAAGGGACTGGGCGATGCGGATATATATCTAGGACTTTCAGGGACGCCGACTTGGGCGGTCGCCGAAAAGGTCTGGGGGTACCGCTCGATAGCCAAGACCGTGCTCGACTGGAATAAAATTGGCTCTTCGGCTGACTTGGGCGCGGCCCTCAAGGGCGCGGCCGGCCAGCTGAGCTACCACCTGATGGTCGGCAATGGTCCCGGACAGAAGCCGGAGGACGACCACGGCAAGAAGTTCTATGGTTCGCTGAGTTTCAAAGCTACGGATCGATTGATATTGGAAGGCTATGCGGACTTTAATGCCAAGCCAGCCGGTCGCAACGAGCGGACCTTCAAGGGCTTCGTCGGCTGGCAGGGAGCAAAAGGCAAGGTGGGGTTGGAGGTTTTCTCGCGCACCAACGAGCAGGTCGGTGCTGGCGGCGAAGACCAAGTCATCACCGGGGTCTCGGCCTTTGGCTCGCTGCCGCTGAGCGCCGCGCTCAAGGGCTTTGGCCGGGTCGATGCGGTTTCTCACGACGCCGAGGACGACAGGGATTTGCTCTTCATCGCCGGGCTCGACTACGCCGCGGCGAAAGCCGTCCACCTGATGCCCAATGTGATCGTCGAGTCGTCCACCGGTCGCGATGCCAATGTCCAAGGCCGGCTGACATTTTTCTGTAAATTTTAGCCCTATTGTAACACAGGTTTTATCCATGAGACACGCGAATGTAACACAAACTCCTCAATCTTATGCAATCTAACCTGGGAGATGCACTAATGAAGATAAAGTGGAGCGGAGTAGCGCTGATGTGTTGGGTGTTCGCCGCGGGCGTCCAAGCGCAGACCATAGCCGTTGATGAGCGGATCGCGCCCTACGAGAAGGTGCGCGGCTTGTCTGGTAACGCCAGCAGTATTGGCTCCGATACGATGAACAACATGATGGCTCTCTGGCTGGAGGCCTTCCGCAAGTACTATCCCAACGTCAAGATCCAGATCGAGGGCAAAGGGTCTAGTACCGCGCCACCAGCCCTAATCGAAGGCACGGCTCAGTTCGGGCCGATGTCGCGGCCGATGAAGTCGAGCGAGGAGGACAAATTCGAGCAGGCTTTCGGCTACAAGCCAACGCCCTTGCGGGCGGCGCTAGACGCACTGGCGGTCTTTGTCAACAAGGACAACCCCATCAAGGGCTTGAGCCTGCCGCAAGTCGATGCGATTTTTTCCAAGACCCGCCGCAGCGAGTTCCCCAATGACATCGCCGCTTGGGGCCAGTTGGGGCTGGATGGGGATTGGGCCAAGGCCCGGATCAGCCTCTACGGCCGCAACTCGGCCTCGGGCACCTATGGCTTTTTTAAGAAGCAGGCCCTGTTCAAAGGCGACTACAAGGACGAAGTGAAAGAGCAGCCCGGCTCGGCCTCCGTAGTCCAAGGCATCACCGAGGATCGCTTCGCCATAGGATACAGCGGCATTGGCTATCAGACCTCGGGGGTGCGCGTCGTGCCCTTGGCCAAAACCGAGGGACAGGAGTTTAAACAAGGGTCTATGGAAAACGTATTGAATGGCTCTTATCCTCTCGGGCGCTTCCTGTACATTTACATGAACAAGGCTCCCGGCCAAGCCATGGATCCGCTAGTGAAAGAATTCTGCAAGTTCATTTTTTCCAAAGAGGGTCAAGAAATTGTCGTCAAGGATGGCTATATGCCCGTGCCGTTTGAAGTAGCACAAGCCGAATTGGCCAAGTTGGATAGCTAAAGGCGCGAGGGCGTGGGCGAAAAGCCATATAAGCGCGGGATCACGCCGCGAGCGCGAATCTTCGACTGGCTAGCTGGGCGCTGTATCTCCATTGGCGGCATCGGCATTATCGCCGCCGTCATGGGGATATTCTTCTTCGTCCTTTCCGAGGCGTGGCCCTTGTTTTGCTCCCCAGAGGTAACAGCAGAAAAAGCACACCAAGTGGCCGGCCCATTCGCCATTGGGCTCGACCCCTACTACCAGACCGCTTATGCAGTCGGCCCCCAAGGGGTGGATTTGTTGCGGTTGGACGATGGCCAAGTCATCCGCCGTGAACGGCCAGCCGAGCTGACGGGCCGCAAAGTAACGGCCGCACAGCGGATGCCAAACGACGTTTTGGCGCTGGGCACGGACGACGGTCATTTGCTAGTGGCGCGGATTCGCTTCCAACTCGATTACAGCAGCGGCCAGCGGCAGGTGGTGACGCAGTTTGCGGTTGAGCGCCTCATCGCAGTTGATCCGGCGGGCGAGTCGCTGGTGCAAGTGGCCTTTCGGGAAGGGGACGATGGCCGCTCGGCCGCCGCGGCGATTACGGCGAGTGGCCGCTTGGTGGTGATGGGAGCCGAGCAGCAGCAGGGCCTATTGGGGCCGGGCGAGCGCCGAGAAAGACAGTACGAGCTAACGGCTGACCTCGACGGCAAGGCCACGCAGGTACTACTCGACGGTCGCATTCGTCAGTTGCTCGTGGGTACGGATCAGGGACAGGTGTACGAGTGGCGGCTGGGCGCGGTGGAACAAGCGCCGGCGTTTGTGGGGCACATTGCTGTCTCAGAGGTGGCGGTCTCGGCGTTGGGGTACGCGCTGGGCGAGGTTTCGCTGGTCGTCGGCGACGCGGCTGGCCACGTCAGCACTTGGTTTAAGGTCGAGGAAAATGGGCAGCGCTCGTATCGCAAAATTCACGCCTTTGTTCCCCATGCGTCAGCCGTTACCCACATTGCCGCCTCTACGCGCGACAAGCAGTTCCTCACGACCGACGCCGAGGGGGCCATCGCCCTGCACCACTTAACCTCCGAACAGACGGCCTTCCAACTGCGGGACGACTCCCCGGCGACCGCGTTGGTCTTTGCACCCAAGGCCGATGGATTTTTGGTCTTGGGCCAAGACGGGTGGTTGCGGCGCTTTGCTCTCGACCATCCCCACCCCGAAATCAGCGCAGCCGTGCTATTCGGCTCCATCTGGTACGAGGGCTACCAAGGCCGCGAATACGTGTGGCAGTCCACCGGCGGCACGGACGAGTTCGAACCGAAGCTCAGCTTGGTACCGCTGATTTTGGGTACGGCCAAGGGCACGCTCTATGCCCTGCTTTTCGCGTTGCCGTTGGCGATTTTAGCGGCGATTTACACGGCTGAATTTGCCTCGCCGCGCGTGCAGGGCTTGGTCAAGCCGTCCGTGGAAGTCATGGCCTCGTTGCCGAGCGTCATCTTGGGCTTCTTAGCTGGCTTGTGGCTGGCCCCACTCCTCGAATCGCACTTGTTGGGGACCTTGCTGCTGCTGCCAGCGGTGCCAACCGTGGTCATAGCTGCGGCTTGGGGCTGGCAATACGCTCCAGAGGCTTGGGTGCGCCAAGTGGCGCGGGTGGGGGAGATATATTTGCTCGGCGCGGTGACCCTACTGGTCGCTTGGTTGGCGTACGCGCTGGGGCCGGTCTTTGAAGACTTGGCTTTTGACGGGCACTTCCTGCGCTGGCTGCGGCAGGACGCGGGCGTTGGCTACGACCAGCGCAATTGCTTGGTCGTGGGGTTTGCCATGGGCTTTGCGGTCGTTCCGCTGGTCTTTACCATCTGCGAGGACGCACTTTCTAGCGTACCTAGCCACTTGCGCGCCGGCTCGCTGGCCTTGGGAGCCACGCCGTGGCAGACGGCGATCAAGGTGGTGTTGCCCATGGCCCTGCCGGGCATTTTCTCGGCGTCCATGATCGGCCTCGGCCGCGCCATCGGGGAAACCATGATCGTGCTGATGGCCACGGGCAATACCCCGATCATGGATTGGAACATCTTCAACGGCATGCGCACCATTTCGGCCAATATCGCCGTGGAGTTACCCGAAGCACCGCACCAAGGTACGCTCTACCGAGTGCTTTTCCTCAGTGGCTTGCTGCTGTTTATGGTCACCTTCTGTATCAACTCGTTGGCCGAGATCGTGCGCCAGCGCTTGCGGGATAAGTACAATCGACTGTGATGAAATTCTGGCAGCGGGGCGACCCTTTTATCTGGCTTACGGGCGGGGCATTGGCCCTGTGTTTGGCGATGATCGCCGGTTTGGTGGGGATCATTGTCTATCACGGCGCGGGCGTGTTCTGGCCGCAGGATTTGACCCTGTTGCGCCTCAAAGACGGTCCGCCGGTCATGGGCAAATTGATGGATCGCCAGCCCATTCCCGGGGCCGCAGGGCACTATCGGGTGCAGCTAAAGGTCGGCAACCGCGATGCGTATGGCCAAGACTTTCGCTGGGTGGATGAAGACGCGATTGCCGAGCGCGAAACACCGCCCGAGGCCGTGGTCTTCGAGCGAGTCGAGTGGGGCGATACGCACGGCTTTATCGCAGCTTTGTACGAGGAGGAGCGGTTGCTGGCAAAAGGGGTGGGGGTCTGGGAGGTCTTACAGGAACTGCTGGCCCAGGTCGGCGAGCTGGACGAGCGCATTCGCACCTTGGAGCGCGGCGAGTTGGACAAGCTCAACCGCGCTATAGATGACTTGCACCTGCAGGAGCGTCGCTTGCAGCGCGAGCAAAATGACGCACAACTGACTGCAATCGAGGTGCGTCGCCAGGCCCTATGGGACGAGCACGAGGCCCTGTCTGGGCGCTTGGACGAGTTGCGGGAGCAGCAGGAACGCTGGGAGGTGGAAGTCGCGCTGGCCGGGGGTGAGACGCGCCGCGTCGCGGTGGCAGCTATCGTTCGCGCTTATCGACCCAATTTGATGGGCTTTTGGGCCAAGGTGCAGACCTATCTGTCCAAGGGCTGGGAGTTCGTGGCGGGCGAGCCGCGCGAATCCAACACCGAGGGCGGCATATTCCCCGCGCTGTTTGGCACGGTGATGATGGTGATGCTGATGAGCTTGGCGGCCGTGCCCTTTGGGGTCCTCGCAGCGCTCTACCTGCGCGAGTACGCCCGGCAGGGCCTTTTGGTGCGCCTCGTGCGGATTGCGGTCAACAACTTGGCGGGTGTGCCTTCGATTGTCTTTGGCATGTTTGGCTTGGGGTTTTTTGTTTACGGCATCGGCGGTAGCATTGACCAGCTCTTTTACGCGGATGCCCTGCCGACGCCCACTTATGGCACCGGCGGCATTCTTTGGGCCTCGCTGACCCTTGCCCTGCTGACGGTGCCGGTCGTCATAGTTGCCACGGAGGAGAGCTTGGCGGCCGTGCCCCGCGAGATGCGCGAAGGTGCGCTGGCTTTGGGGGCGACCAAATTTCAGATGATTTGGAGTGTGGTGCTGCCCAGTGCTCTGCCGGGCATTCTCACGGGCGTCATCTTGGCCACGGCGCGCGGGGCTGGCGAGGTCGCGCCGCTGATGATCACTGGCGTCGTCAAGCTAGCGCCGGATTTACCGCTCGATGCGTTCACACCATTTTTTCACTTGGAGCGCAAGTTTATGCACTTGGGCTTCCACATCTACGATGTGGGCTTCCAGTCGCCCAACGTGGAGGCGGCCCGGCCCATGGTGTACACCACAGCCTTACTGTTGTTGACTATTGTGTTGCTCCTGAACTTGACGGCGATTGTCGTCCGCAACAAATTGCGCAAGAAATACGCCAGCGCGGCCTTTTAGGAGATGCCATGAGTACGCCCGTAGCCTCGGACCATGCACATCCCATCGTCGAAGTGGAAAACCTGAACATGTTCTACGGCGAGACTCAGGCTTTGCACGACATCGACCTGAGCATTCCCCCACGCGAGGTGACCGCGTTTATCGGACCTTCGGGCTGCGGTAAATCGACGCTCTTGCGCTGCTTCAATCGCCTCAACGACCTGGTCGAATCCGCGCGCATTGAAGGCTCGGTGCGGGTCAGCGGTCGCGATATTTACGCGCCCGATTGCGATGTAATCGACTTGCGGCGGCGGGTGGGCATGGTGTTCCAAAAGTCCAATCCCTTCCCCAAGTCCATCTACGAGAACGTAGCCTACGGCCTGCGCGTGGCTGGGGAAAACCGCCGCTGGGTGCTCGACGAGGCCGTGGAGAAAAGTCTGAAGGCCGCGGCGCTGTGGGATGAGGTCAAGGACCGGATCAAGGACAACGCGCTGAGCTTGTCCGGCGGCCAACAGCAGCGGCTGTGCATCGCGCGCACCCTCGCCGTCGAGCCAGAGGTGGTGCTGATGGACGAGCCGTGCTCGGCGCTGGACCCGATTGCCACTGGGCGGGTCGAGGAGACGATCACCGAGCTGAAGTCCGATTACACCATCATCGTCGTCACGCACAATCTGCAACAGGCCGCGCGGATTTCGACCTATACGGCCTTCTACTATCTGGGCTCCTTGATCGAATTCAGTCAGACCGAAGACATGTTTACCAACCCCCGTAACAAACAGACCGAAGACTACGTAACCGGCCGCTTTGGCTGAGGGAGGAAGGTGCCATGGAACGAAGATTTGACCAGCAATTAGACGAGCTCAAACAGGACTTGTTAAGAATGAGCGGGGCCGTCGAGGAGTCCATTGGGCAGGCCGTACGCGCCCTCGTGGAGCGCGACGACGAGCTAGTGCAGGTAGTGATTGAGGGGGGGAAGAAGATCGACGATTGGGAGATCGGCATTGAGGAGACCTGCCTGAAGGTGTTTGCGACCCAAGGGCCGATGGCCAGCGACCTGCGGCTGTTGGCCTGCATCCTAAAAATCAACGAAGACCTAGAACGCATCAACGACGAAGCCGTCAACATCGTCCAACGCGCCGAGGTGCTCAACAAACTGCCGCTGCTCAAACCGCTGATCGACATCCCGCGCATGTCCGAATTGGCCCAGGGCATGGTCAAGGATGCTCTCGACGCGTTCGTGCGCCGCGACGTGGACTTGGCGCGCGACGTTGGTCAGCGCGACGAGGAACTCGACCTGTTGCGCGACCAGATTTTTCGCGAGCTGCTCACGTACATGCACGCGCCGTCGATTGGGCCGGACACCATCGACCGCGGCATCTACCTGATCTTGGTGTCGCGGCACCTCGAAAGGATCGGCGATCACGCCTCCAACATCGCCGAGAACGTGGCGTTCCTCGTCGAGGGGCGCATCGTGCGGCATCAAAAAGAAGAATGGTGGGAGGAAAAGGACTCATGAACGACAAAATCCTAGTCGTCGAGGACGAGCCCGACATTCTCGCCTTGGTCTCGTACCATTTAGAACAATCCGGTTTTGCCGTCGTGCCAGCCGAGGACGAAGAGCAGGCCTTGAGCGCGGTTGAGCAAAATCAGGTTTGCCTCGTGGTCTTGGATTTGATGCTGCCGGGCATCGGCGGTTTGGAGGTCTGCCGCCTCCTCAAGCAAAATCCCCGCACCAAAGACATACCGGTCTTGATGCTGACGGCACGCGCCGGCGAGATCGACCGCATCGTCGGCTTGGAGTTGGGGGCGGATGATTACTTGGTCAAACCCTTTTCCCCGCGCGAGCTCGTCTTGCGCATCCGCGCCATCTTGCGCCGCGTGCAAAGTAGCGACGAAGCGGAAGACGCGCAGATCGTAGCCGGCCCCTTGGCCATTGATCCGGTGGGATGTCAGGTGCAAATCGACAGCGATCCCATCGAGTTGACGGCGACCGAATTCAAGCTCTTGACGACCCTTGCGCAGCGGCGCGGGCGGGTGCAGTCGCGTGAGGAGTTGCTCAAGGTGGTGTGGGGCTACGAGTACGCTGGTTATCGCCGCACGGTTGACACCCACATCCGCCGCCTGCGCGAAAAGCTCGGGGCAGCAGCCGAGATGGTCGAAACCGTGCGCGGCATGGGTTACCGCTTTCGCCGAGAGGGACGATAGGGTGCACTTAGGGTGGATCGTGTTCCTGAGCAACGCGCTGTTAGTCGTGCTCGTCTGGTGGAGTGGTCACATCGCACTCGCGCTCGCGTTGGCCGCGCTTTGGACTGGCGGCCAAATTTGGTTCTGGGGTCGCACGGCTCGCCGGCAGGGAGAGCGGTTGCGCCAACTCGACCAAGCGACTCCCGGCGACTCGGCTTGGCTGGAGGCATTCCATCCCGAGTTGGCGCGTCCGCTCGAGGAACTCGCCGAGCGCATTCAACAGCGCGTCGGTCAGCTAGAGAGCGAAAATAACCGCTTAGGGATCATCCTCGAAAGCATTACCGAGGCCATCCTGGTCGTCGACCGCGATGGCCGTGTGGTGCTGGCCAACAAAGCGCTGGCCAACCTGTTTGGCATAGACCCGCCGCTAGAGGGGCTGTTGACCGCCGAGGTCGTGCGCTACTCGGCCATCCAAGATGCCTTGGCTGGGTGTTTGGCCGATGGCCGACGGCGAGCAATGGAAGTGGACCTGACTGGTGCCCGAGAGCGCCATTTGGACATGCAGGTCGCGCCCGTCTTCGAAGGGAACGAGTGCATTGGTGCGGTGGCGGTGCTCTACGATATTACGCGCCTGCGCCAACTAGAGCGGATGCGCCGCGACTTTGTGGCCAATGTGTCCCACGAGTTGTGTACGCCATTGACAGCCATCAAGGGCTATGCCGAAATTTTATCCGATGGTGCGGTCGACGACCGGGAGACGGCGCGCCGCTTCACCGGCATCATCGAGAATCACGCCGACCGCTTGACCCGCTTGCTCGGCGACTTGCTCGATCTGTCGCGGCTGGAGTCCGATCAACTGGAAGTCGAGCTGATCCCTTGCGAGCTGAAGCCTTTGGTGGATACGTCCGTTGGTTCGGTCAGCCAAGCGGCCGCGCAAAAACAAATCGACATTCACTGCGACATTCCGCCGTCTGTCCAAGTGATTTGCGATCCCAAATTGATTGAACAGGCCCTAATCAACTTGCTCGACAACGCCGTCAAATACACGCCCGCCGGTGGGAAAGTCCGCATTGGCACGCGGCCTATAGAGGACGCCGGTCGCCTAGCGATTTACGTCGAAGATACCGGCATTGGCATTCCCTCCGAGGACTTGGGGCGGATTTTCGAGCGCTTCTACCGGGTTGACAAGGGGCGCTCGCGCGACCTCGGCGGCACGGGCTTGGGCTTGTCTATCGTGCGCCACATTGCCGAAGTCCACGGCGAGCAAGTGTCCGTACAGAGCAAGTTAGGCGCGGGGACGACTTTCAGCTTTGAACTGCAAAGCCGCGGTATCTAAAGCCGCGATACTGTGCTGGGCATTGGCTGTCCTAGTGATTGGCTGCGCTGGTGAAAGCGACGACGGCGCGGTGGCCCAGGGCAAAGCGCTCTTTACCCGCAATGGGTGCGCGGTGTGCCACGGCCCGGACGGTCGCGGCGATGGCCAGATCGCGGCAACGCTCAAGCCGCCCCCGCGCGATTTCCGCGATCCCGCCGCCTATAAAAACGGCCACAGCAAGGCCGCCATCGCCCGGACGATTCAGAAGGGAATGCCCGGTACTTCCATGCCGGGTTATCGGCATCTATCGGAGGAAGAACGCGAGCAGATTGCCGCATATATTCGCTCTTTGCTAGAAAAAAAAGAAGATGAAGACACGCCTTAGTTTGATACTTACATTCGCACTCACCCTGCTGTTTTTTGCCACTCCCCACACAGTTCGTGCCCACAAGCTCAACACCAGCTACACGAATTTGATCGCAGAAGACGCCGCGCTCAAAGTGCGCGTGCGCATAGACGATTTCGATCTCCTGAAAATCGGCATCGATCAAGACGGGGACAGCCTGTTGTTCTACGAAGAGATAGAGGCCGGCCTCGACGACGTATTCGCCTTTGTCGAAGAGCAGATGCGCCTGCGGGCCAACGGCGAGCCGCTCGCTCTCGTGCGCGACAGGGGAGACATCACCCCGGACGATCAGGGCAATATGTTTGCCAACGTGTACTTCAGCGCCGAGTTAGAGGAACCCGTCAATGAGCTAGAGGTCTGGGTCGGTTGGCCGGAGCGCTTTGGGGACGCGCACAAAAACTTGGCCAAAATCATGTTGCCCGGTCAGCCGCTCGTCCAAGCTGTGTTTTCGGCGGAATCGCCGCAGCAGACCTTTGCTGGAGAGAAGTCGCTGTGGGACCATCTATACGAGTTCACAGTGCTCGGGGTGGAGCACATTTTCCTCGGCTACGACCACGTCATGTTTCTGCTGGCGCTGATCGTGGTGGGCGGTCGGCTACTCACTTTGGTCAAGGTGGTTACGGCCTTCACCGTTGCCCACAGCATCACTCTCTGCTTGGCGGCCCTTGAAATCGTCCGCCTGCCGAGCCAGTGGATCGAGGCTGGCATCGCCTTGAGCATCGTGTACGTCGCGGTGGAGAACTTCTGGCTCAAGCGCATGGATTACCGCTGGATGATCACTTTTGCCTTTGGGCTGGTGCACGGGTTTGGCTTCGCCAATGTGCTGCGCGAGTTGGGATTGCCGACGCGCGGGCTGGTCGCCTCGCTGTTTGCGTTCAACGCCGGCGTGGAAATCGGCCAAGTAGCGATTGTCGCGCTCGTCTTTCCCTTGATCGCGTGGCTCAGCCGGCAGTCCTATCAGCGGACGGTTGTTTTGGTGGTGTCGGCCGTTATTGGGTTTTTTGGGCTGGGCTGGTTTGTCGAGCGGGTTTTGGGGCTGGAATACATGCCGCTGTAAGCGCGGCTAGCTAAAAATCCGCGAAGGAGCCGTCCTCTGGGTGGCGGCGCATCGTCCGCTGCCGCCAGGGGCCACGGTGGGTAGCCGCCTCTATACCGTCTGGGTCGATCTCCACGCCTAGCCCCGGCCCTCGGGGCAATTCCACAAATCCATCCTGCATTTGCAAAGGGTTGGTGAAAAACCCTTCGCCGCCACCGCCGCCGTATTCCATGATGAGGAAGTTGGGCGTACCGGCCATCGCGTGTACGGAGGCGACGATGCCGAGGGGGTCGGCGGCGTTGTGAGGCGCGACGGAGATCTCGTGGACTTCGGCTAGGGCGGCGATTTTCTTCATTTCGAGGATGCCGCCGCAGTGGCGAATATCGGGTTGGACGATGGCCGCGGCCTTGCGCTCGCACAATTCGCGGAAGCCCCAGCGGGTGGCGCAGCGCTCGCCGGTGGCGATGGGGATGGAGGTCGAGCGCGTCAGTTCTAGCAGGGGGCCGATATTGTCGGTGGAACGGGTCGGCTCCTCGACGAAGAGTGGCTTGAGTGGCTCAAGTTCGCGCAAGAGCACTTTGGCCAGCGCTGGGCTGGTGGCGCGATGGAAGTCGATGGCGATGTCAATGGTCGGGCCGACGGCTTCGCGCATGGCCGCAATATGGGATATGACTCGTTCAATGCCCGCCGGATTTTCGATGGGGCGCACAGGGTCGGGGAAGGGGGTGGTTTTGAGCGCTGTAAAGCCTTGTTTGACGCGCTGGCGGGCGGCTTGGGCGGCTTGCTCTGGGGTGGGACCCCCGGCTGCTCCATAGACCCGAATTCTCTCGCGTACTGATCCGCCTAATAGCTTCCACACGGGTAAGTTAGCAGTTTTACCTAAGATATCCAGACAGGCCATTTCTATGCCGCTGAGGGCCGCTAACAGGATCGGCATCTGGCGGGAATAGCTGGAGCGGTAGAGGGTCTGCCAGTGGTCTTCGATTTGCAAGGGGTCGCGGCCAATCAGGTAATCGCCCATGTCGAGGATGGCCCGCTCCACCGTGCGGCCGTGTTCGTAGTTCATGGGCGCGCCCAAGCCCGTAAGGCCAGCGTCAGTTTCGACTTGGAGCAAAAGGCCGCGATTGTTGAGCGGCGTAATGTCGAAGCGGGTTATTTTCACCTTCTTACTCCTTTAGCCACGCTTTGACCCGTGGGTGGTCGAGGACCTCTGGATTGAGGATGTGTTCGGGCTGGCGGCCGGCGATGGCGGCTGAGATTTGCTCGATGCCTTTGGCGTCGAGGCGCATGGTGGATTCGACCGTAATGCCAGCGTTGTGGTTGGTGCAGATGATGCGCGGGTGGTCCTTGTGGATGGCGCGGGTGTCGTTGACTGGATCGTCCACCACGTAGTAGTAGAGTTTTTCTTCCTCAATGGCGCGGTGGACGTCCTCGTCGTTGACGAGATTGCCGCGCGAGGGATTGATCAGCGAGGCGTGGGGCTGCATCAGGCTGAGCAGGTCGTAGTGGACGATGGTGTCGTCTCCCGAGACGTGGAGCGAAACCGTGTCGCACTCGCGAAAGAGCGCTTCGGGCGAGTCGGCGACTTCGGCCCCGTATTGGGCGGCGATGTCGGCGATGTCGGGACGGGTGTCGTACACGAGTAGGCGACCGCCCTCGCCCAAGAGCGGCACGGCGCGTTGAGCCACCTCTTGGCCTATGCGACCGCAGCCGTACAGGCCGAGGGTGGTGTATTGGGCCTCGTAGGTGCGGATGATAGAGAAGTCTCCTCGGTGGGAGAGGTGATTGAGGGTATAGACCCGCTTGAGGGTGGCCATCCACTGGGCAATGGCGTATTCGGCGACCGCGTCCATGTGAACCGGCGTCACGGTGATGATTACGCCGTAGCGGGTAGCTCCTGGGATATTGACTTTGTCAAAACCGACGCCCCAGCGGGCGACGATGCGCAAATCCTCGGCCGCTTCGTAAAATTCGTCCGTATAGACCGATGAACTGGCGATAGAGGCGATGAGGTTGGGAGCGTGTTCGGCGGTGAGAACGGCTGGCTCTGGGACGAGGGTGCCCAAGGAGCGGAGGTGTTCGAGGCCCTGTTCTCGCTCGCTGGAGGCGAATTCGGCGTTTCGAAACTGAGCGGTGAGCATGATGTTCGGCATGTGTATTCCTTTCTACTACAATGGATTAATCTACTTCATCTGCGGCTGGAATTGAATCCATCGCCCCTGGTCGGGTGACGCAGAGAGCGGCGGCCTGCACCGCGCGGGTCATGGCGTCTCGCGCGGTCATGGCGGTGGTCAGGCCCTGGAGAAAATAGCCGATGAAGGTGTCTCCCGCACCTGTCGTATCGACTGCTTCGACATGCGGCACCGGGAGGTGGAATTCCTCGGTTGGGGAGCGATACTGGGCACCAGCGGCCCCCAGCGTGAGCGCGATTTGGGCACTAGGACAAAGCGCGGCCAGCGCAGCGAGTTCAGGTGCGCTGGCAAGGCCGGAAGCCTCGGTTTCATTGACGATGAGCAAATCGATCAATTCGAGGGGATACGCGCGAACTTCCGGGCCAAAGGGCGCGGGGTTTAAGCATATCGTCAGGCCCCGCTCAGAGGCTGAGGTGATGATGTAGGCGATGTCGTTTATCTCATTCTGCAAGAGGAGGATATCCTCTCGGTCGAAACGGGATAATGCGGCGTCTATGTCCCCTCTGTCTATTTGGGCATTGGCCCCGGCAAAGAGGACGATGCTGTTTTGGCCGTGGCGGTCAACTTGGATAATGGCGTGGCCGGTAGGTACGTCCCCAACGCGGATGTGCTGCACATCCACGCCCAGCCCAGCCAATTTATCGACTAGCCATTGCCCGTCTGGCCCGACTTGGCCGGCGTGGAAGACGCGCGCACCAGCGCGGGCAAGGGCCGCTGATTGATTGGCACCTTTGCCGCCAGCAAAAACTTGGTGGGACGAGCTGGCGATGGTCTCGCCCGGGCGGGCGATGTGTTCGACTTGGTAAACGAGGTCGATGTTGAGCGAGCCAAAGTTGAGGATGTTCATCCAGCCGTTGCTTCGCGGTAGGCGGCTTGTGCCGTAGCTTCCAAAAACCGCATGTCGTTGCTGAAGTCGATGAACTGGAAGCCCTCGGCGACGCGCCGCTTGACTTCGGCGGAATCCTTGACGGGGATGCCGCTGGGTTTGCCGGCTTTGGCGCAGCCGGCGCGAAAAGCCTGTAAGGCGGCCTCGTGATCGGGGTGGCCGGCGGCGACGCCCATGGACATGGCTAGGTCGCCTGGTCCGAGGAAGCCGATATCGACGCCTTCGACGCGGGCGATGGCCTCGGCGTTTTCAATGCCCTCCATGTCCTCGATCTGCGGGATACAGAGGACGGCGTCGTCAAAGCTCTGGCGATAGTCCGGGGCCAATGTGACGCAGCGGCCCGTGCCCACCGACCGATTGCCACGCGGTGGATAGCGCACGGCTTGGGCTAGTTTTTCAGCCTGCTCTGGGGTGCTGACGTGCGGGAAGACCAAGCCCCAGGCTCCGGCGTCGAGCAGGCGGGCGGCCGTGGTCGGGTCGTGGTCCCAGGCGCGGGCCAAGGGTAGGGCACCCCGCGCCTCAATGGCGCGGAAGGTATGGGCTATATGGCCGAGATCAAAGGCCGAATGCTCGGCATCGACCACCAGCCATTTGAAGCCGGCCGCAGCCATGACTTCGGCGGCCAGCGGCGAGGTTAGGTTGAGCCAAGAGCCGATAGAAGGCTGCCCGGCGGCAAGTTGTTCTTTGATAGGATTTTGCATGGGATACCTAATCTGTGGATGTATGTAATTGAGTTTGAGGTCTAAGGGACGGCAGCGAGTGCTTTACTCAGAAGGCGTGGTATGTTTACACCTCGACTAGGGCGACGGAAGTTTGCGGTTCAGGTACTGGGTCGCCGTGCTCCCGCAGCGATTCCAAGTGCATGATGATCGCTTCGCGGATCAATTCCTCCACTTCGACCTGCGAATCTCCGGCGGCGATGCAGCCCGGCAAATCGGGCGCGTAAGCCGAGTAGCCGTTGTCGGTCTTTTCGATGACGACACTGTATTTCATGGTTATTCTCCTCTGCCGAGTCCAGCCTGTTTCAGAATACTGTTCCAAGTTTTAGGTGCCAAATCCTTGTTCATCTTGCCTGCTATCGTAACCGTCCCCGATTTCTCAGGGTGCCGATATTGCCGGTGGCTTCCACGAGTACGGTCCAACCTCCAGCCGTCTCGCTTTACGATCCGTATCGCATCCCTAACTTTTGGCATACCCTAGCCCCACAAGCCACCTTCCACGAGTTGCTATCGCGGTTAAAGGGCCTAGTCAGCAGCAATTAACTCGTCAACTTGATCTTTGAGCACGTCGAGCACTTTGTCGTACGGGAACTGGCCTATGAGTTGGGGGCCGCGTTTGAGGTTGACGAAGTTGGGGGCGCACCATAGCCCTAAGTCGGCGTCATCGGTCTCGCCTGGGCCGTTGACTCGGCAGCCCATGACGGCGATGGTGATCTGGTGATCGCGGGCGTACTCGGTCAGCTCGCGCACTTGGTGGGCTAGGTCGATGAAGGCTTCGTTTTCCACCCGCGAGCAAGAGGGACAGGAGATAATATTCAGCCCGGACGGGAGCAACTTGGGAACCGAGCGGAAGCGGCCTGAGTAAATATCGTCGAGGATCTGTCGTCCGACTTTGACCTCTTCGCCCTTGTCGTCAAATGGCAAGGTCAGCGAGACGCGAATGGTGTCGCCAATGCCGGCGCTGATGAGCTGTTCAAAGGCAATGCGGGTCTTGATCACGCCTTCGGGGGGCATCCCGGCCTCGGTGACGCCAAGGTGCAGCGGCACATCGGGCCGCTCTTGGGCAAAGCGGGTGTTGGCGGCAATGACCTTGGCCGGATCGGAGTCCTTGAGCGAGACGCAGTAGCGCGTAAAGCCCAAATCATCGAGCAACTCGCAGTGCTCTAGGGCCGAGGCGATCATGGGCGAGATGGAGTCGTCGGCCGGAAAGCGCTCGGCTTGGGCCGGATCGACCGAGCCGCAGTTGACTCCCACGCGCAGGGCGCAGTCGTGCTTGGCGGCCTCGTCCGCAATAAAGGCGACCTTGTCGGCGACCGGCTTGTCCTTTTCGTGATGGTAGAGGTGCCCGGGGTTGTAGCGTATTTTCTCCACGTGCGGTGCCACGCTGCGCACCAAGCGGTAGTTTTCTTGCAAATCCACGGACAGAGGCACGTCAACCGTCGGCGCTATTTGGGCGAGGGCTTCCACGTCTTTTTTGCTATCTACGGCCACGCGGATGACGTCTGCCCCGGCCTCGGCTAAGAGCCGGAGTTGGCGGATGGTCGCCTCTGTGTCTTGGGTGCGAGTAGCGGCCATGCTTTGCACGGCAATGAGGTGATCGCCGCCAATGGTCGTGCGGCCGATTTGCACCTCGCGGGTGGGATTTCTCGTCGTTGGATTCATGTCCCAAAAGTTAAATGTGAGGTCCTGTTTGTCAAAGGAAGAAGGCGGCAGTGGGGCGTTGTCTCTTGCTGGAAACGCGCCTCTTTGTGTATTTGTGTATGTTGTAGTGCATTCAATTGATTAAGGAGTTTTTGCAGTGAAAGTATTGGTACTAAGAGCCGCTGGTTTTGTGAGGAGCGCGCTAGCCCTGTCGCTGGCGCAGGGAGATGGGCGCGACCGTGCCGTCTAAAGTGCCCCAGACAAGGCCCTGTATCCCCGAGGAGGACGTGGCCGCGCTGCTCGAGGATTTTGCCCAGATCCTCCGCAGCGGACGCCTGACGATGGGGCCTTACTTGGAGCGGTTTGAGCAGGAGTTTGCCGCGCATGTGGGCGCGGAACACGCCGTGGGCATGAGTTCGGGGACCGCACCGCTGGAGGTGGCCTTGCGCTATTGGGGGGTCGAAGGGCGGGAAGTGGTAGTGCCGACGAATACGTTTATTGCCTCGTCTAACGCCGCGCTGTTGGCCGGAGGGCGGTCCGTCCTCTGCGACATTGACCCGCAGACCCTGTCGAGCGGTCTGCCGCAGATTGAGGCCCTGGTCGGGGAAAAGACGCGGGCCGTAGTCGCGGTCCACATCGCCGGCCTAATTGCGCCCGACATCGAGGACATTCGCTCGTTTTGCCGCGCGCGCGAGCTGTTGCTGCTCGAAGACGCGGCCCACGCCCACGGTGCTAGCGCCAACGGTCAACAGGCCGGGAGTTTAGGCGATGCCGCGGCCTTTTCCTTTTTCCCGACCAAGCCGCTGACGACGGGTGAGGGGGGCATGTTGAGCACCAACGACCGCGATTTGGCCGACTTTGCGCGAAGCTTCCGCACGCATGGGGTGAGCGCAAAAGGCCGCTCGTTGGAGCGCTTGGGCAACAACTACCGCTTGCCCGAACTGAGCGCGGCACTCGGCTTGCGGCAATTGGCGCGGCTGGCCGAACACACCGCCGTGCGCAATCGCCTCGCCACCCGCTACCGGGACGCACTCACGCGATTGGGGTGCGGCGAGGTACTCTTGCCGGAATTTGCCGGTCGAGTACACGCGTACTACAAGTTTCCCGTGCGCTTGCCCGCCGGGAAAAGACGCGAGTGGGTGGTTGCCCAGTTGCGCGAGCGCTGGGGGATTGAAGCAGGCAGCGTGTACTGGCCGCCGTGCCACCTGACGCCGTTTTACCAGCGGGAACTAGGCTATGGTCCCGGGGATTTTCCCGTTGCTGAGGAAGTGCTAGCGCAGGTGGTGAGCTTGCCGATGTTCCCAGACTTGAGCGACGAGGCCGTGGAAATGGTGTGCTGCAGCTTGGCAGAGGTATTGGCAGAGGCAGAAGGAGATTGTCGTGACGGCAAATAACCGAGTTTTGGTGCTCGCGCCGCACACGGATGACGGCGAGCTCGGCTGCGGAGGGACGATCAGCCGCATGGTAGAAGAGGGGCGCGAGGTGTACTACGCGGCCTTTTCCACGGCTGCCGAGTCGGTGCCGCCGCCCTTTCCGCCCGACATTCTGGAGAAGGAGGTGCGGGAGGGGACGAAGGTGCTGGGGATCTCTGCGGCGAATCTGCTGGTCTATAAGTACAAAGTGCGTCACTTGCCCCACATGCGCCAAGAAATCCTCGAAGAGTTGGTGAGGATGAAAAGAGAAATTGACCCAGCAACCGTGTTCTTGCCTAGCGCCCAAGATCTGCACCAAGATCACCAGACCGTTCACATTGAGGGCCTGCGCGCCTTTAAGACGGTCACCGTGCTCGGCTACGAGCTGCCGTGGAACAACTTGAGCTTTGACTATCGACATTTTTGCGTGCTCACTCGCGAGCATGTTCAGACCAAGATTGCCGCGCTGCGCTGCTACCAGTCGCAACAGCATCGTCCGTACACCCAAGAGGAGTTTATATGGAGCTGGGCGCGGACTAGGGGTGGGCAGATTATGGTGGAGTACGCCGAGGCATTTGACGTGCTCAGGTGGGTGCGCTGATGAGCCGGGTGCTGGCAGCGCACCAGCCCAACTTCCTGCCTTGGCTGGGCTTGTTTCACAAGGTGGGGCAAGCCGACGTGTGGGTCTTGGCCGACGATGTGCAATACAGCCGTGGCAGCCTGACCAATCGCAACCGCATCCGCACGGCCTCTGGCTGGCAATGGTTGACCGTGCCAGTCTTGACGCGAGGCCGGGGCCAGCAGCGAATATGCGATGTGCAAATCCCGCCCGACGGCGATTGGCACCGCAAGCACTGCCAATCCCTGCGCTGGCACTACGGCCACGCACCCTTTTTCGACGCGTACGCCCCAGCCATAGAGGACCTATACGCGAGTGCGTGGACCCAGTTGCTCGACTTAAACGTAGCTCTGCTGCGCCACCTGTTGCAGCTCTTGGACTTGGAGGTCGAAGTTCGCTTTAGCTCGCAGATGGACCTGCGGGAAGAGCGGACCTTGCGCTTGGTGGATATGACCCAGGCGTGCGACTGTCAGGTATACCTAGCGGGAGAAGGGGCTTCGAAGGCGTATTTGGACGCTGAGGCATTTGCCGCAGCCGGCCTTGAATGCCGCTTTACCGAGTTTGAACACCCGGTGTACCCCCAGTGTCACGAGGGTTTTGTCGCTGAGATGTCGGTGTTGGATTTGCTGTTTAATTGCGGCCCGCAAAGCCGGGAGGTGCTCTTTGGCTGCGCCTGAGGTGTACCACCTGACGAATGTCCACAGCCCGTTTGACGCGCGGATTTTCTACAAACAAGCGCAGACATTGGCGCGTGCGGGCTACGCGGTGACAGTGGTGGGGCCAGGGCCGGAGGAATGGTGTGGAGAGCGAGCAGGGGTGCGCGTGCAGACCGTGCCGGTGGCACGAGGGACTGGCCAGCGGATTTTGAACTTGTGGCGCTTGCTGCGGTTCGGGTTGGGTGCGGATGCTGCTTGTTTCCACTTCCACGATCCTGAACTGTTGCCGGTGGGTGCGGTGCTCAAGCTCTGCGGTCGCCGGGTCATCTACGACGTCCACGAGCACTTTCCACTGGTGGCCATGGTGCGGCCGTGGGTGCCCGAGCGGCTGCGACGGCCCCTTGCGCGATTGGTTGATTGGGGGGAACGCGCGATTGCTCGCTACTTTGTCACCGCCGTGGTCGGAGTGGTCGAAGAGCAAGGCGACCGCTTTGCCAGCCGCCCCTTTGCGGTGGTGAAGAACTACCCGCGCTTGGAGTGGTTTTCCCCCGGCTGCGGCGAGCTAGGGCCTTGTGCGCTGGTCCACATTGGCTCGCTATCCGAAGATCGGGGCGGGCTGTTTCTGCTCGAAATCATGCGCGAACTGGCCAAGACCCATCCGCAGGTCCGCCTCTTGAGCGTCGGGGCGTTTCACTCGCAGGAGTTGCGGGAGCGGTTCGAGTCCCGTCGGCGCGAGTGGGGGCTGGAAGAGCAGATACACTACAGTGAAAAGCGCGTGCCGTACGACGAATTAGGGGCGGCGATCGCCGCGTGCCAGATCGGCTTGGTACCGGGGCAGATCTCGCCCAAGAATTTGGCCTCCTTCGTGCCGACCAAGCTCTTTGAGTACCTCGCCTGCGGCTTGCCCGTAGTCGCTAGCGACTTACCTTCCATACGTAGGTTTCTCGCGGTCGCAGATTGGGGTTTGCTCGCAGATCCGAGCGACCCGGTAGCCCATGCGCGCGCCATCGGGTGCTTGCTCGACGACCCGGTAGCAGCGCAGGTCAAGGGAACGCAGGCGCGGCAAGCTGCTGAAGAGCATTTTAACTGGGAGGCCGAGGGCGAGAAGCTGCTGGCACTTTACGAGCGGATTGTACCGCGGAAAGGGGTTAGGGAATGCGTTGGTTAGTAATGGGCCTGTTGGCCCTGTGTTGGGCAGGCGAGGTCTGGGCGGGGGCTTGGAGCCAGCCTCGCGGCGGCTACTACGCCAAGCTCTCGGGGATCCACTACTCGACTACTGAGGTATTTAACGACATGGGCAACCGTGCGCTCATGGGCATGGACGATAATCAATTCCGCGCCCGCCAAGTCCTCGCCTACGGCGAGTACGGGTTGCGCGAGCGGTTGACGCTGACCGGGCAGGTCGGCGCGGGCAGGTTGGTGTCTGAGGATAGCTTTGTCGAGCGCATTACTTGGGGGCTGGGCGATGTGCATCTCGGCGCGAAATACCAGCTTACCGGAGGCAGGCTGGTGTTGTCGCCGCAGGTCGATGTCGCGTTCCCGAGTGGGTACAACCGAGATTACGACCCAGCCCTTGGCACTGGTTATTCCGAACAGGGAGCGCGGCTCTTGGCGGGGTTGTCTCTCTACCCGCTGCCGCTCTACGCGGGTGGTGAGGTGGGGTACAAGCTGCGCGGCGGTCCGTTTTCCAATCAGGTGTCCTATTTTGTCGAGTTGGGAGCTACTCCGCGTCCGTGGCTATTTGCCAAGGGCTTTGTCGCCAGTGTGTACACGCTCGCGGCGGACTCGGAGGGGGGAGTGGTCGGAGTAGTGCAGGTTTCAGAAGGGGATTTCACCGAAGTAGGTGGCAATGTGGCCGTGCAGGTGGCAGGCCCGCTGTGGATCGACTTGTTGTGGAAGTCGGTTTTCAAGGGCGAGAACATCGGGGCCGGATCGTCGTTGGGCCTAGGGTTGGCCCTCATTCGCTGAAGGAGTTGTCATGAACAGATCAACTAGACGTCAGTTTCTCAAGTCGAGCGGGGCGGTTATCGCCACCGCGATTTTCCCCACTTGGGGTTGCGACGGCAACGAGGTGCGCATCAAGAGCATGCCCACCGGGCCGGACATGGACATTATGGACATGGACATGGAAGAGATGTCCGTGGAAGAGATGGCAGACATGCTACCGCTGCCGCCGATTACTTCCAATGCGCGGCACTATCTCCAGTCGATTAAGGGGAAAAATTACGACCCGAAGATCTCGGACAATAGTTGGCGCTTGGCGGTGGATGGATTGGTGGACCAGCCCCGCGCGGATTGGACGTACGAGGAGATTACCGAGCTGCCCATGCAGCGGCAGGTCTTGACCATGCAGTGCATTGGCAACTGGATTGGCGGGCCATTGGTGGGCAATGCCGAGTGGGGCGGTACGCCGCTGTCCAACGTGCTAGACCTAGCCGGGATCAGGAGCGAGGCGATCCGAGTCAAGTTTTACAGCGACAGCTCCGATGGCTATACCACGTCGATTCCGCTAGAGCGGGCGCTGCGCGACGAGGTGATTCTCGCTTGGGAAATGAATGGCGAGCCACTGCCGTCTAAGCACGGATTTCCCCTGCGCTTGATAAACCCCGGGCACTACGGCCAGAAGATGCCCAAATGGATCACCCGTATCGAGTTGATCGATCACGCCTATCTCGGCTATTGGGAAAGCAAGCCCGAGAACAAGTCCATCAAGTGGTCGGACCCGGCCGTAGCGACCGTGAATTCGCGGATTGACGCGCCCCTCTCGGTGTGGGACGATGTGAAAGATCCAGACAACGGCGGCGTTACAAGGGTGCTGCAAACCATTCGCGGAGTCGAAGGCAGCCCTTTTATTATTCACGGGATCGCCATGGCCGGCGAGCGCACGATCGAATCGGTTAAGGTCAGCACCAATGGCGGGCGGGCTTGGCACGAGGCGCAGATTACCACCCAGCGCTTGCCCAACATTTGGGTCAGGTGGGCCTACGAATGGAAATTGCCCGCGTCGGGCGAGTACGAGATTGTTGCGCGGGCAACGGATAGCGAGGGGAAATCTCAGCCGCGGACCGACGCTGGAGTCGATCTGTACGATGGCCGCACAGGCTGGCATCGCGTGCCAGTGAAGGTCGCTAGCAGAGCAGGGTGAGCAGAGCGTCTATTCCGGAGGGAACCAGTCTTGTATCTTGCTGCATATCGCCCGCGCTTGCGCGGCGCTTGATACCTCGAACTTGCTGCGCTGCAAAAAGGTGCCGTCGCGCTTCTGGTAGCGGCGAATAGATATTTTGCTCGGGCCGTACTCGCCGGTTTTGCGGTCGAGGTCTTGGTAGAGGTACATAATCGTCGCCCAAGCTCCCTTGCTGAGCACTTCCTTGGCCACTTCTTTGCGCAAGACTCTGCCGTCTTCCTCGTACTGGATGGTGAGTTCGTCAATCGTTTCGGCCATTTTAAACTCTACGTTGTGGATTAAAGGGTGGCGTGCGTCTGCGGCGCGTTATCTAAATTATATATAATATATGGCGTGACGGACAAGAGCTATCGGGAGAGCTTAGCTCAAGAGTCTCTTATGAAGCTGGATATTCAGGACAAATTTCTACAGCGCGACGGCCAGGTCTTTCTCACGGGCATGGAGGCGATTGTGCGCCTCGTGCGCGAAAAACAGGAGCGCGACCGAGCCACTGGCCACGTCAACCAGACCTATTTCACCGGCTACGAGGGATCGCCGCTGGGCGGCCTAGACCTGAAGATCGTCGCCCAACTCGAAATGCTCAACGAGTTGGGGCACACGGTGCATCAGTTCGGCATCAACGAGAAAACCGCGGCCTCGGCCGTATTGGGCAGCCAGTTTGCGGCCAGTGGGGACATCGATGCCTTTTGGTATGGCAAGGCGCACGGCACGATGTGGATTCCCGACGAGGTGTGGTTGGCCAACCTCAGCGGCACAGGGGCACGCGGAGCCATGGTCCTGCTGTCGGGAGAAGATCATCGCTCCAAGAGCTCGGTCTCGCCCGGGGCCAGCGATTGGGTGTTGCGCAGCAGCATGGTGCCGATTTTCTATCCGGCCAGCATCGAGGATGTCATCCGCTTGGGGCTGCACGCGGTCGCTCTGTCGCGCCACGCCGGCGTAGTAACCGCGCTCAAGCTGGCAACGCCGGTGTGCGATGGCGCGAGCACGGTTGATTTGGCCTCTGTGCGGCCAGATATCGCCTTGCCCGAGCGCGCGTTTGCCAAGCGCTTCAACCAGATCGTTATGGCTACAGGCGCATTGCCCATGCAGCAGCAACTGGTGGAGGAAAAGTGGCCGCTGGTGGAAGCGTATGTCCGCGCCAACGACCTCAACCGCATAGTGGATGCGGACGCGGGCGGTGGGGTCGGCATCGTTGCTGCGGGCAAGAGCTACGCGGATGTGCGGCAAGCCCTCGACTACTTGGGGTTGCGCGTGCCGGTATTGTTCCTCGCGGTGAGCTATCCGCTCGACTACGAGATTGTGCGCAACTTCGCCCGTGGACTGCGGCACATCTACGTGGTTGAGGAGCCAGGGCCCTTTGTCGAAGAGGGCGTCAAAGCCGCGCTGTGGGGAATGGATGTGGAGGCCGTGTACGGCCAGTGGGACGAGGACGGGCAGCCGCTGATTCCAGCGCACGGCGAGGTAGATCCCGAGGAATTGGCGCGCAAGCTCGGCCCGCGTTTGGGGGCGTCCCCCGAGCGCCTCGCCGAGTTGCAGCGCGTGCTCGACCGCACCTATCCGACCGTGCCCCGCGTCACGCCCATGTCCTGCGGTGGCTGTCCGTACAACAGTTTCCGCGACTTGCACGAAAAGCCCGGGGGGGCCATTGGCTGCTCCTCCATCCGGGCGATTGAAGCCTACGATTCCGGCGTCCTCTACATCCCCACGATGGGGGCCGGTGGGTCTATTTACAGTGGCTGGGCACCCTTTAATGGCAATCAGCACATCTACCAATACTTGGGCGACGGAAGCTATTTCCACAGCGGCCGCGGCGCGATTCAAAGCTGCGTCCAAGGCGAAGTGAACATTACCTTTCTGCTGCTTTTTAACGGGGCGGTCGCGCTTACTGGTGGTCAGACGCCTGGGGGGCAGCGGCCAGTGTCGGATGTTGTACAGGAGCTTTTGGGGCTGGGGGTAGTGAAGGTGGGGATCGTCAGCGAGGACCCCGCGCGTTACCGCCACTTGGACGGAGAGCGGATCGCGGTTTTCGGCTTGGAGCGCCACGCCGAAGCCCTTGAGCAGTTTAAGGAAATTGCCGGGACGACCGTGCTCATCCTCGACAAGGAGTGCGCCACCGAGAAGGGTCGCCGCCGTCGCCGCCAGGGTTTGACGCCCGACGAATACGTGCTCATCGACGAGGATATTTGCGAGGGCTGCGGAGACTGTTATGCCCAGTCCGAAGGCTGCGCCGCGCTCTACAGCGTGGCGACCGAGTTTGGCGACAAGACACAGGTGCGGCAGGCCCAATGCGCCCAAGACGGGCTGTGCATCGACGGCGAGTGCCCGTCCTTTGCCGTGGTAAAGCCAGCCAAGGGCACGCGCTTGCGCCGCCGCCGTCCAGAGCCTTTGGACGAACTGCCAGAGCCGCCGGAGTGCCCGCTGGACCGGCCGTACGCGATCTTCGCCATGGGGCGAGGCGGGACGGGCGTGGTGACGATTTCCCATCTCATTGCGTACGCGGCCATGATGGAGGGCAAATACGTGTATTTGTCCAACAATACCGGCTTGGCGCAAAAGGGCGGTCCGGTCGAAGCGCCGATTGTGATAAGCGCCGCTGAGCAGCCTGTGTTCAACCGCCTCTTCCCCGGGGAAGTCGATCTGTATCTGGGATTTGACCTGCTGCGGGCGGCCGAGCCAGACAATCTCAAATACGCCGCGCCCCAGCACACCCGTGCCTTCGTCAGCACCGCTGAAATCGCCAATGCGGAGATGAATCGCAATCCGCGTACGCAGCCTTTTCCCGACGCGGCCCAACTGCGCGCCCTGATCGATCGCTGCACGGGCAAGGACAATATCTACCTCGATACCTACTGGTTGGCCGAACGGCTGTTCTCGGATACGATCTTCGCCAATATGCTCCTGTTGGGGGCTGCGTATCAGGCCGGGGTGCTGCCCCTACAAGCGGCCTCCATTGAGCAGGCCATTGTCCTAAACGCGCAGGCCGTGGAAAACAATGTGCAGGCTTTTCGCTGGGGGCGCTTGGCTGTGGCCGATCCGGCGCGAGTGGAGCGGGCGTTGGGGACTCAGCAAGTGTCCGCGGAGCAAACGTTGGCCGAGGTGAAGGAGCGGCTGGCGCATGACGCGGCTGCTCGGGCACTGTTCGACGAGGGGTTGGCTGCGTTGGCGGATTTGAATGCGGAGGGACAGAAGGAGTTGGGGGTGCGGCTGGCCGAGTTGTGCGCGTATCAGGACGTCGCCTATGCTCGACGCTACTTGGGGTTTGTGCGCCAAGTGTGGGAAGCTGATCGGGGTTTGTCGCACGGCTTGCAGTTCACGCGGGCCGTAGTGCGGGGTCTGTACAAGCTGATGGCGTACAAGGACGAATACGAGGTCGCGCGGTTGGCGACGCGCAATGGCAGCGAAGAGCGGATGCGCGCCCTGTTCGACGGGGAGGTGAAAATCGTCCGGCAACTGCATCCGCCCACGATGCGGCGCTTGCTCAAGGGCAAGATCGGCTTCGGCAAGGGCATGCGTCCGGCGCTGGTGCTGCTGAGCCGGCTGAAGGGGTTGCGCGGAACCTCCTTCGACCTCTTCGGACACACGGCGGCGCGGCGCTTGGAGCGCGCCTTGGTGGGTTGGTACTGCGGGTTGATCGAAGAGGTCTTGCCGGTGCTGGAGGAAGAAAATTATGAGCTAGCCGTGGAAATCGCCGAGTTGCCGGACAGCATCCGCGGGTACGAGCAGGTAAAAGAGGCGTCGGCTATCCAAGCCAAGCAGCGGGCGGAGCGCTTGTTGACAGAGTTGCACGCCCAGCGCGATTCTTAGAATTAGGAGAAGAGGTACTCTATGCCTACGACCCTGAAACCGGAAATGGAGGCCCAAATCGAGGCATTGGCGGAACGGCTGGCTCTTACGGACCCCGATGCTCACGAACGGGTGCTGAAAATGGCTCTTGATGAATTGGACGCAAAAGTTCCTCCACTGAGGCGCAAGATGACGCCGGAGGAAATCGCCGAGGAGAAGGCGCATTGGCTGGAGGTCGGTCGCCAGTTACGTGCAAAATATCCTTACGATGACGACCATCCGCCGTCCAAAGTCTGGCAAGAGGAGCTATACAACGATCAGGGTCTGCCAAAATGATGGTAGCCGACACTTCCGCGCTAATGGCCGTACTGATGAACGAACAGGAGCATCAGGAATTTCTCGATGCGATGCTAAACGATGGGGAGGTGCTGGTATCTACGGCCACTGCCGTTGAACTTATGATCGTCGCAATAGGGAAAGGCGATGCCTTCTACCAATCCGCCGTTCAATTTCTAAGGCGGCCTTTTATCCGCCTGACGCCGCTGGACGAGATTCAACTATGGGCTGCCGTTAGAGCCTATCAGGGTTTCGGCAAACGCCGCCACCCGGCTAGTCTGAATTTCGGCGATACCTTTTCGTACGCTTTGGCTACGACGCACCAGCTACCTCTGCTGTTCAAAGGTGACGATTTCGTGCAGACAGGTATTCGGTCGGCGGTGTAGCTTAGGTTTTTAGCAAGTGACCAAAACCGGTTGGCGCGTCCTCAGCGCCCGCCGCAGGCCGCTGAGCAAGGCTTGGCCGCTGTCGCCTGAGTCCTCGCTTGGCGGATTCTCTTTTTCCAAAAAATCGCGCAACCACGCCAGTTCAGCAGGGGGAGTTGCCGCGTCGGGTACGACGTGGGTTCCCTTGGCGCTAGCTAGGGCAATCCCGTTGTGTGCGGCACTGGCCGATATTACGCCGCCTCGGCCTAGCAAAGTCAGCTCGGCGATCACTGGTTGAGGAGCGACGACTAGCTGGATCGACGCGCTACTGGGAGCCGTGGCGGTCAGCGCTACTTGGTAGGCGCGGCCGTGGCGGTTGGCGCAAAGATGTACCTGGGATGGGGTCTCGCCTAATAGGTCACTGGCAAAGGATAGTTGGCGACAGATGGCCCACCACGCTGGCAGCAATCCCGGCTCTTGAGCACCGGCCACGAGGCGCAAATAGACCGGCTCGTCAAACGAAGAATTGCGCCGCTGCTGGAGCGCCTTGGCAAACAAGGGAGACCCGCGATGGACTCCGCCACTGGCGATGGGCTGGTCGGCCTTGGGCACTGGTCCGGCGCAGAGGACATCCACACCGGATTGGAGGCAGGTGTGGACGTCGTTGTGGAGGTCTGAATATGGCGAGAGGAAGGCGCAGACGCGGGGGCTGGTTGCCTGGAGCATGGTCGGCAAGTCGCTGAAAAAAGGCAGGTCGGTGTTAGGGTTCCGACGCGCTGGATAGTACAGGCCCTTGATCGGCAGGGCATCGGCGAGCTGGCCGACGAGTGGGTTGAGGGCGGGATGGGCGCTGAGGGTGATCGTCATAGGTTTTTCTCCAGCGGCAGATCAACGGCCGCGTTGCACTCGACGGCGCGGTAGCCAGCGAGGATAATTTCCATTAAATCCCGCGCTTGGCGCACGCCATAGCGGGGCGGTCGGTCGTCGTCAATAGCGGCAACCAAATCGTCGAGCCCGGCTGCCAGACCCGCTGTGTCCTCGGATAGGGCGGCAGTTGGGACGGGTGGTCCTCCGTGCCACTGCATGGGATCCTGGGGGTTGGGCTGATAGTCGTATCCGGTGCTATAGTCGCGCAGATAGGCGTCTAGCGCGGGTCTTTTGGCGTCGATGGTAGCGCTCTGGCGGGTGCCGATTAGGTACGCTCGCGACGGCCCGCCTTGAGGGTGGGAGGCCGTGCCGATGCGCCCGCCGCACAAGGTGGCTACGCGGCCTTCGGCGTCGGTCATGGTTAGCGTGCCAAAATCGTCGCAGCCGTGGGCACCGTGTTCGGGGAAGAAGAAAGCCCCTGCGTGACCGACGACGTGGCGGATGGGGCCGAGGCATTCTTGGATTAGGCCGACGGCGTATGCGCCCACTGTCAACAACTCTCTTTTGATATCGGGGTATTTCCACCGGCCGTTGGGTGCGACAAAGGCGCGGCGTTGGGTTATCGGGCGCGGCCAGCCCTTGCCGAACATCACATCGACGTGGACGCCGAGCAGAGTGCCCAAATCGCCGCTGGCGAGGACTTGGCGGGTGTGTTGGGCGAGGGTGCCGTAGGCGTAGCCGGGGATGATCGCCCGGACGCCGGTGCGCTCGACCGCGACTGCGGACGCCTCGGACTCGGCGAGGGTGGCCCCGGGAAACTTGTCGATCCACAGGTGCTTGCCAGCTTCGGCGGCGCGGACGATGAGCGCGGATCGCCGTTCGATCTCGCAGCCGACGCTGACGATATCGATGGCTGGATCGTCGATGGACTCGTCGAGGTCCTCTGAGTAGGGCACGCCGAGTTGGCCAGCCCAGTGCTGATTGTAGGCGCGCAAGTCCGGATCGATGTCGGGGTAGTCGGCGACGCCGATGATGCGCAGGCGGGGATGGGCCTGATACAGGGGGATGAAGTGCTGCTGGTGGCTGTGTTTGCTGAAGCTGACCAGCAGAATGCCGTAGGTTTCATTGGGCATAGGATGGTTCCTCGTTGGCTATAGAGACGCACCGGTAGCTTATCCGGTACGCGAGATAGTATAACGGCCCTGAGAATGATCGCCAAGACGACGGGCGGTAAACGGGCCTGCGTAGCTTGACAGCAGCCGGGCGCTAGGACTATCCTAGCAGTTCCACACAAGGAGGAAATAATAATGGTCAATATCGGCATTGTCGGCATCGGTTTTATGGGCATGACCCACTACAAGGCTATGGCCCAAGTCAACGGGGGCCAAGTTGCGGCTATCGTCTCCCGCGACCCCAAAAAGCGCGCGGGGGATTGGCGCGACATTCAGGGCAATTTCGGCGACAGCGGCGGGGAGCAGGACTTGTCGGGAATACGCTGCTATGAAACGTTGGACGAGTTGCTCGCCGATGGGGAGATCGACTTGGTGGATATATGCCTGCCGACGAACATGCACGTCGAGACTAGCATCCGCGCTTTATCTGCGGGCAAGCACGTGCTATTGGAAAAGCCCATTGCCTTGGCCTTGGACGACGCTGATCGGATCGTGGCGGCGGCCGAGGAACACCAGCGGCAGTTTATGGTTGCCCATGTGCTGCGGTATTTCCCCGAGTTCCGGCTGATCAAACAGCTCGTCGACGATGCGGAACACGGCCCCGTGCTCGCCGCTCACTTCAAGCGGATTATCTCGCGCCCGGCGTGGTGGGCACCAGAAGACTTAGAGCGCACTGGCGGCCCAGCAATCGACCTGCACATCCACGACGCGGACTTCGTGCAGTTTTTGTTTGGGATGCCCACTGAGGTTAGCGCGCAAGGATACATTGGCCGGGGCGAGACGGTCGAGTACATCAACGTCCACTACCAGTACGACGGCCCAATGGCCATCAGCGCCGAAGGTGGCTGGTTGGCGCAACAGGGCTGTCCTTTTGAGCACGGTTATGACGTGTACTTTGAGGAGGCCACGCTCAAGTTCAACTCGTCTTGGGGCGAGCCGCCGCAACTGTTGACCAAGGACGGCGAGGTCAGTACGCCATCACTGTCGGGTGAGGACGGCTTTGTCGGCGAGTTGCAGGAAGCAGTGGATGCGATCGCGCAGGGCAAGGCGTCGCAGGAGATAGGCGGTCAGAGCGCGCGGAACTCGCTGCTGTTGTGTTTGAAGGGAATTGAGTCGGTGCAGACGGGGGAGAAGGTGGCGATATAGCTAATGCCCTTCGTGCGTGTCTATCCCATGGAGGGCGCTGGATTCAACGTAATACAGTATGTAGGCGAGGCCGATCCCTACGAGGAGGGACACGATGAGCTTGCCGCGATCGTGGCTGTGGAAATGGATCTCCGGTAGCAAGTCGCTCAAGGCAATGCACAGGAACGCGCCCGCCGCAAAAGCCAGCACATAGCCAACTGTTGCCCCTCCTTCTAGGTCAAGCAATTCCACACCTTCAAAGCTCGCTATAGCCACCACAGGGCACAGGATGGCAAAGCCGACATTGGCCAATGTCCGGGCGCGCTGGCTGTGACCGGCGGACTTCATCATGCCGATAATGGAGTACGCATCGAGCGGCTTGTGCAGTAGAATGGCGAGGAACACCCCCAGGCCCGCCAATGCAACTCCGTCTTCATGCGACGGCCCTATCTTCATGATGGTACCCAGCGCGATTCCTTCGGTCACGGTGTGCACCCCTAGGCCTATGGCAACGCCGAACAAACTCCGCGAATGGACGACACTGTGGCCGTGATCATGGTCATCGTCATCGTACAGATCGCTCGCCTCACTGCTGAAATCGTGCTGATGAAAGTGAAAGATGCGCAACAAGAAAATCATCAGGACCATGCCGAGCACCATCCATCCCACGGCTCTTTCTACAATGCCTGTCCCGGAGATGCGCTCGAGACTGTGGGGTAGCAGGTGAAACATGGCGACGCCGAGGATGAAGCCGGCCACAAGACTCATCACGATCTGAGTGCGCGTGTGCGTCATAGTACCCAAAGCCGCCAGCTTCCCGCCGAGAAAAGAAGCGGCAAAGATAGCGGCTGAGTAGGCCAACAAAACCAGTAGAGCGGTTGCATCCATGATGACTATAATCGGAAGCTAGCTGGGTTGCCGGAGAGCGCTGTTTTCCGCAACGTCATTGCCTTTTCCTTAGCACTGTCGGGTTGTGCATTGGGAAGAGGATGCCCAGCAAGCAACGACTGCGAATCAGGTGCTTTCACACCTATCGCCCGTACTGGACCGGAAGCGAAGATTGAGCAGCATATCCTCGTAACCACGGCGCAGGGCACCGGCGCGAAAGCGCCAGACGATCAGGGCGATGAGGAGCAAAGCGCTGCCCCATTGCAGGAACTGAATGGCCGGCGCATGGGAGGCGCCGAGGTTGACGGAAATCGCCAGACCAGCCGCGAGAAGCAGCGCGTCGATGGCAATGCCGAGGACGACCGTAACCGCAATAACAGCGGCGACGTAGATGGATGCGAAGCGGGAGCCAAACTGGCTGACGATGATCGCGATGGTCCCCGTGTTGGTGGCCGGTCCAGTCATCAGAAAAATCAGCGCCGCGCCGGGACTGACCCCCTTGGCAACTAGCGCGGCGGCGATTGGAGTACTGGCGGAGGCGCAGATATAAAGAGGGATGCCGATCAGCACCATGACCGGATAGGACAGCCAGCGGGCATACTCGTGCGCCATCAGATCGCTCGGAATCGCCAGAAAGAGCACACCGCCCAGCACGACCCCCACCAACAGCGCAAAGAGAATGTCGTCGGCGATCTCAATGAAGCCATAGCGCAAGATGTGCCTGACCAGCTTTTTGAAGTCGAGACCTTGATTGTCGGTGGGGACTTCTGCCGCAGAAGAATTACCGGTGGATTGTCGGCCAGCGATTCCCTTCAACCAATTGACTAGTAAAATCTTCAGTTGCGAGGGACTGACGTAGCAATCATCCCTACCAGCTATGAGGGATTGGTGATTATCGTGCTCACAGTCATGGCAGTGAGCCGGGCCGCTCGCCTCGGCTTCATCTCGGTCGTCTCTTATCAGTCCGATGCAAAAGATACCGGCGACGACTGCGGTGATGAAGCTGATGACGGGCCGAACAATGGCAACGATGGGTCCGAAAAAGGCGTTGGTTACTAGGATCGAGTCTGCGCCTGTCTCCGGCGCGGTGATCAAGAAAGACATGCAGGACGAACGGGACGCCCCCTTGTTACGCATCTCGGCAACCACAGGGACGACCGAACAACTGCACAGCGGCACGGGTACGCCGATGGCCGAACTCATGGTCACGGATTTTAGACTATCGTCGCGGAGCCAGCGGAGAATGGCCTGACGGGAGATGAATACATGGATCAGGCCGGAAAGAAACAGCCCTAGCAACAGCATGGGCGCTAGCAACAAGAAGGAGGACCAGAGGAAGGCAAAAAAACTGGCCGATATCCCAAAAAATTCAAAGGTCATTGTGATAAGAAGTAGACATTGACTAGAAAGGGCAAGCCTCCGATCAGAGTAGCTTCTGGGGGTTTGAAGTTGCGTTTTTTCTGCCGGACTACTAAAATCAGAGGTCATGCTAACGCGCAAAGCGGACCTCTCGACGTGCTCGGCATCCTCGCTGGCCCTGCTGGTGCTGACCGTGCTCTTTGCGGCTGTAAGCTGCGGCCTACCCTTCAGCCACCAGCTTTTCCACGAGAGCCACGTCGAGCCTGGGAACTGCCCGGCTTACCTGTTACAGAGCGGTCTATCGCTCCTTTTTGGGGGCTTGGCGCTCGTGCTCATAGCGCTGAGTGTCTCTGAGCCAAGTCCGTCCGCTCCGCGCACAATACCGTTACCCCTTTTTACCCCTCGCTTTACTCATCTCAACCGAGGCCCGCCCCGGTGCTAGTGCATCCACGCTGGTAAACCGCCTCAGTGCGTGGGTGTCTCTCTCCAGATTCAATTCGCGTACCATTAACCTCCCGTCTTGTGCGCAAGCCTAGGAAAGCGTGCATGGACGACCAAACCATTGGAGACTAGCACCATGTTTAAAAGAAGTATGTCTGCGTTGAGCATTTTCGCCTTGGCTCTCTTTGTTGCGAGCTGCGGCGACGACGACAATCCCGTCGATCCTGACCTCCATGATGAACACGCTGAGGCCATCGGCCTGATTATACGCGATAGCGGCGCTGAAATCGTCCGCGTTGAAAGCGGTCAGGTGACCGGCGAGATTGAAGTCGGTCACGGCAAGGAAACCGCTCTGCTTTCCGTGCGCTTTATCGCCGAAGACGGCGATCTCTTCACCCCAGACGAAGACGAGGATTTTTCTCTCGGTTGGGAAATTGCCGACGAGAGCATCGCCGAAGTAGAGCATCATGCCGAGGACGGCGCTTGGGCTTTTCACATCCTCGGCTTAGAGGAAGGCGAGACTACTATCCGCATCAAAATCAACCACGAAGGCCACGCCGATTTCGTCTCGCCGGAGATTGAAATCCACGTCAGCGAGGACGGACCCGGCGAGGAACATGATGATCACGATGACGAAGGGTAAAGCGGTTAGACCTGCATAGGTAGAGGTGACGCGGGACCGGACGCAAGCACCGGTCCCGCGTACTTATGTCAAGCTTAATTGGATAGCCGACAGACAAAAGGTTGAAGTTGCGTTTTTTTGCCAGATCACTTAAAATCAAAAGTTATGCTAAGGCGCAAAGCGGACATCTCGATAGGCTCGGCGTCCGCGCTGGCCCTGCTGGCGCTGACCGTGCTCTTTGCGGCTGTAAGCTGCGGCCTACCCTTCGGCCACCAGCTTTGCCACGAGAGCCACGAGAGCCACGAGAGCCACGTCGAGCCTGAGAACTGTCCGGCTTGCCTGTTGCAGAGCAGCCTATCGCTCCTTTTTGGGGGCTTGGCGCTCGCGGTCGTGGCGCTGAATGCCTTAGAGCCAAATCCGTCCGCTCTGCGCACAGTACCTTTACCTCTTTTTTCTCCTCGCTTTACCCACCTCAACCGAGGCCCGCCCCGGTGCTAGTGCATCCACGCTGGTAAATCACCTCAGTGCGTGGGTGTCTCTCTCCAGATCCAATTCGCGTACCATTAAATTCCCGTTCTGCGCGCAACGTCTAGGGAAAGTGCGCGTGGACGGTCAAACCATTGGAGACTAGCACCATGTTTAAAAGAAGTATGTCTGCGTTGAGCATTTTCGCCTTGGCTCTGTTTATGGCTAGCTGCGGCGACGACGACAATCCCGTCGATCCTGACCTCCATGATGAACATGCCGAGGCTATCGGCCTAGTTATACGCGATAGCGGCACTGAAATCGTCCGCGTTGAAAGCGGTCAGGTGACCGGCGAGATTGAAGTCGGTCACGGCAAGGAAACCGCCCTGCTTTCCGTGCGCTTTATCGCCGAAGACGGCGATCTCTTCACCCCAGACGAAGACGAGGATTTTTCTCTCGGTTGGGAAATTGCCGACGAGAGCATCGCCGAAGTAGAGCATCATGCCGAGGACGGCGCTTGGGCTTTTCACATCCTCGGCTTAGAGGAAGGCGAGACTACTATCCGCATCAAAATCAACCACGAAGGCCACGCCGATTTCGTCTCGCCGGAGATTGAAATCCACGTCAGTGAGGACGGACCCGGTGAGGAACACGATGATCACGATGACGAAGGGTAAAGTGGTTAGATCTGCTGCGGCCTTCATAGGTAAAAGCGACGCGGGACCGGACGCAAACTCCGGTCCCGTGCACTTATGTCAAGGCCAATTGAATAGCCGACAGATAAAAAACACAGGCCGCAGGCTACTTTGGAAACTCACATCCATAATCGGCCTAGCAGTCGGTCCCGTTTGGGGCGACCAGACTGGCGCTCTAGCCGGGCACGTGATCGACGCCGAAAGCGGCCAACCCGTCGGTTGGACTACCGTCGTCATTGAGGGGCTCGAACGGGCGCGGATGAGCGACGCCGAGGGGTACTTCTTCTTCGCCAACGTACCCGCCGGTGCGCACGTCTTGCAAAGCCTACACGTCGGCTACCAAGAGGCCCACTTTAAGGTGAGGGTCGTCGCGGGGGATACCACCCATGTCGATCTAGCTATCGGCTACGAGTCCCTGCAGGTAGAGGGGATTCTCATCGAAGGCGAATACACGCGCCCTGTTTCTCCACTCCAAGCACCCGAAGTTGTCTTCAGCGGCAGCAAGCTGCGGCAGAATTTGAGCCGCACCATCGCCGAGACCATTGACTACGAGCCGGGCATTGCCCAGCGCTCAATGGGGCCAGCGCCCGCGCGTCCAGTCCTGCGCGGGCTAGGCGGCGACCGCTTGCTGATGATCGAAGACGGCGAGCGCACCGGCGATTTGTCTGCCACCTCCTCGGACCACGCCGTGGCCATCGAGCCGATGACTACCGAGCGCATTGAGGTCGTGCGCGGCCCTCGCACCTTGCTCTACGGGTCCAATGCCTTGGCCGGGGTTGTCAATGTGGTGCGGGGATACGTGCCCTCTGAGCAGCCCGATGGTTTGGGGGGATCTGTGACGTATCAAGGAGAGAGCGTCAACCGAGGTTTGTCTGGCGGCCTGACTCTCGAACAGCCGCTCGGCCCACTGGCGCTGCGCTTCGACAGCAGTTTGCGCAATGCCGACGATATTGCCACGCCGCGTGGGGTACTCGCCAATACGAACATCCGCACGGGCAATGCCTCAGTCGGCCTGAGTCTGGTTCGTCCTTGGGGGCACGTAGGCGCGTCCGGTAGCTTGTACGACTCCGACTATGGCATCCCTCCCGATGCAGAGAGCGGCCACCCGGACGGCGTATCCATTGATCTCCAGCGCCAGCACCTCGAAGGGCGCGGCGAAATCCTCACCGGGCCGGATTGGCTCCAGCGCCTAGAATTGCACCACGCGTTTTCGCGCTATCAGCACGGCGAATACGAAGCTAGTGGCAACTTGGGGCTGGAGTACGGGGTGCTCACGCACAACAGCGGCGCGCTGGCCCACCTAGATCGCATGGGGCCTTTTGCCAACGGCGTGACTGGCTTGTGGTTCGAGTACCGCAACTATGCCGCGGCCGGGCTCAACTATACGCCGCCGGCCGAGGAATACGCCGGTGCTTTGTTCGCGTACCAGGAGTGGGAGCATGGGCCTTGGGCGGCCAATGCGGCTTGGCGCGTTGACGCCCGCCGCGTCGAGCCGCGCGAGGAGCGCTATTCGCGCCGGGTCGGCAGCATCCAGACGCGCGACTTTGCCGGGATGTCTGCCGGTTTGTCCAATCACTATCGCGCCAGTTCGACTTTGACGTTGGGCTCGACCTTGATGCGCACCTTTCGCGCTCCTGGCATCGAAGAGCTGTTTTCCGAAGGACCGCATCTGGCCGCCTATTCGTACGAGGTGGGCAACGGCTCCCTCGACAGCGAACGCGGCCTAGGACTGGAGCTGTTCGCCGACTACCACCGCGAAGAAGGCCATGTACACGTGGCCGTCTTCCGCAACGCGATCAATGGGTTCATTTTTTTCAAGAATAGCGGCGAGCGCAGTCTGCGGCGCGCCGATCTTTTTCTCTATCAGACTCTGGGAGAGCGCGTCCTCATGCACGGTGCCGAAGTTACCTTCGATTGGCATCTGGCGGAGCCTTGGAAAGTGGCCGGTACCCTCAGCTATGTGCGCGGCCGGCTCACTGATCTCGACGACGAACCTCTGCCGCGGCTGCCACCTCTGCAAGGGCACTTGGCCCTGACTTGCGAACCTACTGAGGCGCTGAGTGCGACTATTGACGTGCGCTTGGCTGCGGAACAGGACCAGATCGGCGAGTTTGAAGAGCCTACAGAAGGCTACGCAGTGCTGGATCTTTCGAGCCAGTACTACGCGCAGTGGGGGGGCCGTCTGCACACCTTCGCCCTGACCTTGGAAAACGCCACTGACGCGGTGTACCGCAACCACCTCAACCGCGTCAAAGATATCCTGCCCGAGCCAGGCCGCAATCTGCGCCTGCTGCACAAGATATTCTTCTGAGAATTCGTCTGGATTCACTTACCGGACTGGGATTGCACAGAATGACCTTTGATTTTCTTGGGATATTAACCAGTTTTTTTGCCTTCCTCTGGTCTTCCTTTTTACTGCTAGCCCCCATGCTTCTGCTGGGGTTCCTCCTCTCCGGCCTGATTCATGTGTTTATCTCCCGTCAGGCCGTTCTCCGCTGGCTCCACGACGACAGCCTAAAATCCGTCACCTTGAGTTCGGCCATTGGCGTACCCGTGCCGCTGTGCAGTTGTTCGGTCGTGCCCGTGGTGGCCGAGATGCGTAACAAGGGGGCGTCCCGTTCGTCCTGCATGTCCTTCCTGATCACCGCGCCGGAAACAGGTGCGGATTCGATTTTAGTCACTAACGCCTTTTTCGGACCCATCGTTGCCATCGTCCGGCCCGTCATCAGCTTCATCACTGCGGTCGTCGCCGGTATCTTTTGCATCGGACTGATAAGAGACGACCGAAATGAAGCCGAGGTAAGCGGCCACGATCACTACCATGAATGTAGCCACGATCATCACCAATCCCTCATAGCCGACAGGGATGATTGCTACGTCAGTCCCGCGCAACTGAAGGGCTTACTGGTCAACTGGTTGAAGGGAATCGCTGGCCGACCATCCACCGGTGGTTCTTCTGCGGCAGCAGTCCCCACCGACAATCAAGGTCTCGACTTCAAAAAGCTGATCAAGCACATCTTGCGCTATGGCTTCATTGAGATCGCCGACGACATTCTCTTTGCGCTGTTGGTGGGGGTCGTGCTGGGCGGTGTGCTCTTTCTGGCGATTCCGAGCGATCTGATGGCGCACGAGTACGCCCGCTGGCTGTCCTATCCGGTCATGGTGCTGATCGGCATTCCCCTCTATATCTGCGCCTCCGCCAGTACTCCGATCGCCGCCGCGCTAGTTGCCAAGGGGGTCAGCCCCGGCGCAGCGCTGATTTTTCTGATGACTGGACCGGCCACCAACACGGGCACGATCGCGATCATCGTCAGCCAATTCGGCTCCCGCTTCGCATCCATTTACGTCGCCGCAGTCATCGCGGTTACAGTCGTCCTCGGCATTGCCATCGACGCGCTGCTTCTCGCGGCTGGTCTGGCGATTTCCGTCAACCTCGGCGCCTCTCATGCGCCAGCCATTCAGTTCCTGCAATGGGGCAGCGCTTTGCTCCTCATCGCCCTGATCGTCTGGCGCTTTCGCGCCGGTGCCCTGCGCCATGGCTACGAGGATATGCTGCTCAATCTTCGCTTCCGGTCCAGCGCGGGCGATCGGGATCTGTCAGCGCGAGACCTCAGCAGTGGTAAGTCTTAACCCGAACTCACGTTAAAGGAGGATTCTATATATGAACACGCCGCGCAAAGTACCTAAAGTGCCCCTGTCAGAGAGACTGCCCGTTACTGTCCTGTCCGGCTTTCTCGGCGCAGGCAAGACCTCTCTTCTCAACAACGTGCTCAACAACCGCGAGGGCATGCGCGTCGCGGTCATCGTCAACGACATGAGCGAGGTCAACATCGACGCGGCGCTCGTTGAGCACGGCGGTGCCCAGCTCTCGCGGACCGAGGAGAAGCTGGTCGAGATGTCGAACGGCTGCATCTGCTGCACGCTGCGAGACGACCTGCTCGCCGAGGTCTCACGGCTCGCACAGGAGAGACGCTTCGACTACCTGCTCATCGAGTCCACTGGGATCTCGGAGCCCATTCCGGTCGCGCAGACCTTCACCTTCGAGGACGAGAACGGTGTGAGCCTGAGTCAGGTTTCGCGCCTCGACACCATGGTCACGGTCGTGGACGCGGCGAGCTTCCTGCGGGACTACAACGCCGCCGAAGCGCTCCAAGACCGCGGTGAGTCGCTGGGCGAAGAAGATCTCCGGACGGTGACCGACCTGCTTATCGACCAGATCGAGTTCGCCGACGTCATCGTGCTCAACAAGCTCGATCTCGTGAGCAACGATCAGGCTCTCGAGGTCGAGGCTATCGTGAAAGCGTTCAACCCCGGCGCGAAGATCCTCATGGCGACGCGCGGACAGATCCCGCTCGAATGCGTGCTCGACACGGGCCTGTTCGACTACGAGAAGGCGGAGAGCTCCGCCGGCTGGATTCGAGAGCTTCAGGGTGAGCACACGCCGGAGACCGAGGAGTACGGGATCTCGAGCTTCACCTATCGGACGTCGCAGCCCTTCGACGCCGAGAAGCTGTGGGCGTTCCTGCACGACGCCGAGAACTGGAGCGGCGTGCTCCGCTCGAAGGGCTTCTTCTGGGTCGCCGCTGACCATCGGATCCTCTACGAGTGGGCTCAAGCCGGCGGCGTCTTCAACGTGAACCCCGCCGGGATGTGGTGGGCGGCCGTGCCTCGCAAATACTGGGAGCACCCCGAGGGTCAGCGACCTGACCAGCAGTCGGGCTGGGATCCTCGCTTCGGCGATCGCGCGCAGCAGCTCGTCTTCATCGGCCAGCAGATGCACGAGGCGGCGATACGCGCTCGCCTCAACGCGTGCCTGCTCGACGAGCGCCTCGCCGCCGCTGACAGCAAGGCCTGGGCAGCGCTCCGGAACCCGTTTCCGGAGCTTCTCATGGACGAGGAGGCAGCATGACCGAGACTGTCTCATCCGTTTTGGCGAAAGGGTCACCGACATCTCATGTCGCAGGGAGAAGAGAGAACATGTTGATCAACACATCACCACGTCGCCCGAACCGCGAACGGGTTCGATATATCAAAGAGGCATTGCGCGAGGCGCTGAGCCTTCCCGATGACATGACAGTCACGGTCACCGAGCTGGCTTGTCTCGAAGAAGGCTGCGCGCCCGTCGAAACCGTGATTGGCCTGCTTCGGCCCGATGCACCACAGCTTCAGTGCAAGCTACACAAACCCGTGGACGCCGTTGACGCCAAGGATCTGGTCCGGGTCTGCACGGCGTGGGGCTTCGACGTCCAGATTGCCATCCCCGAACCACTCACCTAGGAGAATTAGATGAATACGCCTCAAAAAGTACCCGTAACGATCCTCACCGGCTTCCTCGGCTCTGGCAAGACGACCCTACTCAACCGGATCTTGAGTGAGGAGCACGGCAAGCGCATTGCCGTGATCGAGAACGAGTATGGAGAAGTCGGCATCGATCAGGCGCTCGTCATCAACGCTGACGAGGAGATCTTTGAGATGTCGAATGGCTGCATCTGCTGCACGGTGCGCGGAGACCTGATTCGCGTGCTCGGCAATCTCATGAAGCGCCGCGACAAGTTCGACTATGTGTTGGTGGAGACCACAGGGCTGGCCGATCCCGGTCCGGTCGCTCAGACGTTCTTCATGGACGACGAGATTCGCGCGGAGTTCTCGCTTGACGGAATCGTCACGCTCGTCGATGCAGCCCACATTGAGCAGCAGCTCGGCCGAAGCGACGAAAGCACGGAGCAAATCGCGTTCGCAGACATCCTCGTGCTCAACAAGACGGACCTCGTCAACGGCGAGGCGCTCGACGGACTCGAATCTCGGCTCCGAGACATGAACCGAATGGCGCGAGTCGTGCGCAGCGAGCAGGCGAACGTCTCCGTCGATACGGTACTCAACCTCGACGCCTTCGACTTGGACCAGGCGCTCGAGCGTCGCCCCACCTTCCTCGAGCCGGAGTATCCATTCGAATGGACTGGAGTCTATTCGCTCGATATGGGCCGCTACGAACTCAGCCTCGCCGATGGACCTGATCCGGCGATGTCGCTCGTCGTCGTGTCTGACCAGGGCACGGATGACGCTGCCCTCCGTGAGGGTGCGGAGTGGTGTGTGCGGCGGTACGCCGAACCTGCGGAGCTTATTGGCCCGGGGGAAGATATTCCGGTCGGAAAGCATGTGAACCTCCAGCTCGATTCCCCAGGGCGCAAGTCGTTCTTCTTGGAGGTCGATACACAAGTGCAGATTGGCCTCTACGCCCAGCACCTCGCGGAGGAGTTCGATCTCCAACTGACGAACGCGGATGGAGCGACAATCAGGCAAGAGGTCGAGCGAACCTGGGTCGCCCAGCACGAGCACGACGACGAGGTGGGCTCGATCGCGATCGAGCGGGACGGCGACGTCGATATCGTCAGGCTCAACGCTTGGCTTACCATACTGCTCGGTGAGCGCGGGGTGGACATCTTCCGCATGAAGGGCTTCATCAGCCTCGCAGGTGAGTCGCGTCGCTTCGTCTTCCAGGGGGTTCACATGCTTTTTGACGGCCAGCCAGAGCGCGAATGGGGGGACGAGCCCCGCCGCAATCAACTCGTCTTCATCGGCCGCAACCTCGATGAGCAGAGCATGCGGCAGGGGTTCGAAGCATGTCTGATTTGAATGTTCAGCATGGATTAGGTAATCCGGCAACGACGCATTCCATCCAAACACTCGATGGAGGTCAACCACATTGCCTCAATCTGACGCGATCATCTGGAATGTCGACCCAGTCCTTTTCCAGATCGGTCCGCTCTCGATCAGATACTACGGTATCTTCTTCGCGCTCTCGTTCTTCATTGGATACAACATCATCCGTTCCGTCTTCAGGCGAGAGGGGAAGCCGGAATCCGACCTCTCAACGCTCCTGACTTATATGATGGTCGGCGTTATCGCGGGCGCGCGCCTCGGTCATTGCCTCTTCTACGATCCGGGATACTTCCTCAGCAATCCGCACAAGATGCTGATGGTGTGGGAAGGCGGACTCGCCAGCCACGGTGGCGCGATCGGCATTTTGACAGCACTGTTCATCTACGCCCGACGCCACCCCGATCAACCGTATCTGTGGCTGCTCGATCGGATGGTCATTGTCGTCGCACTCGCCGGACTGCTGATCCGACTCGGGAACTTCTTCAATTCGGAGATTCTCGGAATCCCCACCGATGTCCCTTGGGCCGTCGTCTTCGACCGGATCGACGATACACCGAGACATCCCGCACAACTCTACGAGTCGATCGCCTACGGGACGATCTTCGTGGGGTTGTATAGACTCTACATCCGGCTCGAAGCCCGAACGCCACGCGGTCTCTTGTTCGGCCTCTTCCTCGTCTCCGTCTTCGGGTTCAGGTTTCTGATCGAATTCGTCAAAGAACGACAGGCGGCGTATGGCGCGGACCTTGCCCTCAGTGTCGGCCAGATCCTCAGCATACCGCTGCTCATCCTCGGAATCGCATTCCTGGCAAGGGCGCTGCGCACCGGTTTCTCCAAGCCCGATTCGGTCGAATAGGCGGCCTTGGCCGGAGAGGCCCTGGTGACACGAAAGCCTTATTTCGCCGCAGGCTGCCGAAGCAAATCAAGATCGGCATCAGACGCGGTATCCTGATGAGGATCCTTCTCCGTTTGGCACGCATCGAAGCGGCTTTGCAGCTCGCAATCGTCGATTCCACCTTCCTCACCGATAAAGACCAACTGTGTCCCCGGACTCTCGTCGCCCCACGGCTCACCAATAATCAAACGCGCCCGTTTGCCGGCAACGTGGACGATTCCCTTCCGACTGGGAATGTCGGAAAGGTAAACAATCCCTTTGGCTCGGTAGATAGTCGCAGGTAGAGTTTTCACCGCATCAAGCACAGCCCCACGTGACAGAGGTTTGTTCGTCGTATAGCACCACGTGTTGAAGACAAGCGTATGGTCCGTGTGGTGTTCGTGATGGTTCGCGTCAGCGTGGTCGTGTCCATGGGCCTCGCCGTCCGCATGTATGTGAACATCCAGACCTGGTTTCCCCGCAAAGCGGTGGAGGTCGTATGTCCCGATACCGAGTACCAAATCGAGCGGAACCTCACCAAAAGTAGCTTCGAGGATACGCGCTCTCGGAACGGTATCTCTGACAAAGTTTGCCAAATCCTCCCGCTCTTCATCATTGACCAGGTCCAGCTTGTTCAGCACCACAATGTCTGCCATGGCGATCTGGTCTACCGCGAGTCTACGATGTTTCTCGTTCACGTGGTGAATCTGCTCCGCATCGACCACGGTCAGGACACTGTCCACTCGGGTCCGAGACTGCAATTCGGCAGCCAGGAAGGTCAATGAAACCGCCGCCGGGTCAGATACGCCGCTCGTTTCAACGACGATATACTCCGGCGGGTTTGGGCCCTGAATCAACTGAACCGTTGCTTCGAGCAGGTCATCGCGAATCGAGCAACAGATACACCCGTTGGAAAGGTTGATGGTGGATTCCCCGGAGACCCCAGAGACCAACTCGGCGTCAATGTTGATCTCTCCAAAGTCGTTGACCAACACTGCCACGCGCAATCCGTGGTCGGCGTTGAGAATGTGGTTGAGCAGGGAGGTTTTGCCCGCACCTAAAAAGCCGCTGATAATTGTTACTGGAATAGGTTCTTTTGAGTCCCGGCTTTCAGCCATTGATTCCCTCCTGGGGGCGCGCGACCCCGTGGTGGCGGCGGGGTCGCAGCTCACCGAGCTACCGCCCGCCTGTAGGGCTCGATCGACTCGACGTCCATCGAGTAGCCAAAACTGACATTGGTGATGGAGTCGTAACCGTCCTCACCAAGCTTGCTCGTATCGTGACCAGTCTTCAGGCGGCCAGAGATCCAGACCGGCCGCCGCATCTGCTGCAGGTCATGGGCTTGCTCGAGACTGCAGCGGATAACCTGGTTGGCCGGCGGCGGCGGGGTATGGAGACAGGCACCAAGATAGGGCATCAACAGGAATTCGCGGATCCGTGTTCCTTTGTATTCCAAGGGCAATACGTAGCCCGGAATCCTGACCGTCTGGCCATCGAGCTCCTTGACCACCGGTGCCTTGTCGAGCATTTCTTGGGCCTTCTCCCGCAACGCGAAGTACTCTTCGTCGCTGAGTGCGGCGTACTCCTCGTCGCTGAGTTCATCGAACACGGCGTAGGGATTCCAGCCCTCGGGAACGAGCTGGTCCCACAGGATCTCGCGCGGTGAGTCCGAGGCGGCTGCGCTGGTGACGAGCAGCAACACGAGCAATCGTTGGCGAAACATGGGCATGGTCCTCCTGATCTGCGACTGAGAGTGTCTCGCGCTCACAGTCGAGTCGACAGTCCGTCGGCGAGCGAGTTCCGGTAACAGCGCCAAGCCGGCACCAGGCCAACGAGCAGGCCGGCAGTCATCAGACCGCCGAGCAGCGGCCATTCGCCCGCAGTGGGCAAGCCGATCGGCAGAAGCAGGCCGAAGCGCTCGACGATCCAGGGCTGCAAGGCCCGCAGCGCCAGGTTCTGCATCGCTACTCCCATTGCGATACCGACCAGTGTCAGCAGCGCTGACTCCATGATGAGTAACTCCATGACGTGGCGATAGCCGGCGCCGACCGAGCGCAGCACTGCCATTTCGCGCCGGCGTTCGTTGAGTCCGGCCAGTGAGACCGCCAGCAGACCCGCCAGCGCCGCGGCTGCGACAAGGATCGAGACGACCCGCAGCGCCTGTTCGCCAACGCGCATCAGGTCCCAGAGTTCCTGTAGCGCCACGCCCGGAAAGATGGCGAGCAAGGGTTCGGCACCATACTGATTGATGTCGCGCTGCAGCTTGAAGGCGGCGAGTCGGTTGTCGAGGCCGAGCAGGAAGGCGGTGATCTGGCGCGGGGTCAGGTCCTGACCCCGTGCGCGCCGGAGATCGGTCTCGACGCGGTTCCAGTTCATGTGCATGGCCTCGATCCCCGCGAGGCCGACGTGAACGGTGCGATCGACGGGCGTGCCCGTCGGTGCCAGGATGCCGGTGACCTTGAACGGGTGGTTGTCGTGGTCGCCGAAGCCTTCTGTCCCGATGCCGTGGGTAACGACCAGTTCGTCGCCGAGACGGTATCCGAGCTTGCGCGCCACTTCTGCGCCGAGGACGGCATCCAGCGTCTCGGCGAAGGGTCCACCCTCCGAAAAGCCAAGACGACGCTTGTCGGCGTAGCGGAAGTGCTCGAAGTAGTCGGTAGACGTGCCCATGACGCGGTAACCGCGGTGCGAATCGCCGAGCGAGATCGGGATGGCCCAGCGGACGCCTGGCCAGGTCGAGATGTCCGTATAGCTGGACCAGGCGACATTGCTGGTGGCGTTGCCGATGCGAAAGACCGAATAGAGCAATAGCTGCACCGAACCGCTGCGCGCGCCGACGATCAGGTCGGTACCGGACACGGTGTTGGCGAAGCTCAGGCGCGCGTGGGAACGGACCTTCTCGACGCCAAGCAGCAGCGCCACGCTGACCGCGATCGTCAGGACGGTCAGCGTGGCGGTATCGCGCCGGTTCAGCAAACTCTTCCAGGCCAGACGCAGCACGTTCACGGGCGAGTCTCCGCTCGGAAGTCGTCGATATCGACTGTACGATCGAAGCACGCCGCGAGGGTTGGATCATGACTGACGAAGACCAGCGTCGCTCGCGACGCCTGAACCTGCTCAAACAGCAGCTCGATGAAGCGTGCTCGTGCATCGAAGTCGAGTGCCGAGGTCGGTTCGTCCGCAATCACGATCTCGGGATCGCCAACCAAGGCTCGCGCCGCGGCCACGCGCTGCTGCTGGCCGACGGAGAGCCTGGATACGGGTGCCGTCGGGTCCAGCTCCTCCTCGACGAACAGGCGCTGCAGCAGCAACCGCGCGGCAGCGGTCACGCCACCGTGCTCCTCGGCCGCGCGCATGGCTCGGCGCCGGGAGAAGTGGCAGGGCAGGACGACGTTCTCGGCCAGGTTGAGGTAGGGGACCAAGTTGAATTGCTGAAAGATGAACCCGATGTGGTCGGCGCGAAGTCGGTCGCGAGCGGCCGCGGCCAGCGAGCCCGTATCCTGCTGCATCAGCGACAGGCGGCCCGAATCCGGCGTCAGTACTCCTGCCAACAGGTTCAGCAGCGTCGACTTGCCGCTACCCGAGGGGCCGCGGATATACAGGTGTTCGCCGCGTCGCAGGAGGAAGCGGTCGCAACTGAGCAGAGGCGCAGCGCCGGGCCAACCGAAGCGCAGGTCCTCGATTTCGATGAGCTCTTCGTTCACCTCGGGCATCGGCTCGCGTAGCTATCTCAACCGGATCACCGGGTCATCCGCCTTGGCAACGCCACCGAACTGGCCGTCCGGCGTCAGTGCCTGCACACGGATCGCCTCGATGCGCGGCCAGTACTCGAAGAGACGAACCCCGATCGTCTCGATGGCTGATCCATTGCACTCGCAGCGATAGCGTGCATGGAACTCGGAGTGCATGTCCCCATCCTCGCCGTCATGTCCGTGCTCGTCGCCGTCATCGTGTTTGGCTTCGTGCCCGGCGTGCATGCCGTCCCCATCCTCGCCGTCATGTCCGTGCTCGTCGCCGTCATCGTGTTTGGCTTCGTGCCCGGCGTGCATGCCGTCCCCATCCTCGCCGTCATGTCCGTGCTCGTCGCCGTCATCGTGTTTGGCTTCGTGCCCGGCGTGCATGCCGTCCCCATCCTCGCCGTCATGTCCGTGCTCGTCGCCGTCATCGTGTTTGGCTTCGTGCCCGGCGTGCGTGCCGTCCCCATCCTCGCCGGCGTGTCCGTGCTCGTCGCCGTCATCGTGTTCAGCGTCTTGTCCATGACCATCTTCGCGCTTCTCTTCTTCTCCGTGGCCGTGCTCCACTTCCGCGACATGCAAGCTGCAGCTGGCCGCAAGGGGCAGGTCGAACAGCTCGTTGCCCTTCCTCAGCTGCTCGATCGCATCTCGGATCGCTCGACGCTCGGCGGCAGTGACGGCTTCGTGCTCGAAGCCAACGATATTGCCGGCCGGTGACACGAACTCGATCTCAAGTTCGTCGCCTTCCATTGCCAGATTGAGGGTTGCGATCCCGTGAACGTGTGCGGACTGTTGAGCTGCCGTCACACCGGTCAGCATCAACAGGGAGGCCACGACGGGCAGAGATCTACAGATCATACGGCTCATCCTCCGAGCGGGCACAGTCACATCGGCTTGCGCGGCACAGGCGGTAGTTGCGGACGTGGGCGGAGATCAGAACGACGGCCGCCGCGAGCGTCGCTGCGCGCTCACCGGACTCGCCGAGGACATCATGCAACACCGTGGCGGCCAACAGGATCCCAAGCATGCCGATGGCACCCAGGGCCAGCACCCAGGCATCGCGGTGCTCACGGCAACCCAGGCTGAACGCCACGATTCCGGCCGGGAGAACCAAACACAGCAGGCCGAGATGGAAGATCTCCTCGCCCATCAGCGTGAGAGGCAAGGTGGTGCCCAGTACTAGGCTCAGGGGGAGGATGGCGCAGTGCAGGGCGCACAGTGACGATCCGACGGTGCCCACAACGTCGGCGCCGAGCTGTAGGGCTGGCGACTTGGATTTCAGCATTTATCCTCGCTGGTATTTGGCGTCTCGGCCCCTGACCGTTCCTATGTAGTCAGGAAGCCCGCTGGCTGGCCCGAGCGTCCGGCCCTGCCGGTTCTCCGCGTTCCGGCCCGAGGCCCAGGGACGAGACTCCCGTGCTGAAAGCAAGCCTTGACGATAACTGAAAATCGATTATCATGCAATTCATGCAGAGAGCGAAGCAGCAGATGACCGTCTTGCGAGCCCTTGACGAGGCGGACGGCCCCCTGTCCGCCAGGGAACTGTGGAGCCGCCTGAGCGGAACGGGTGTCGGTCTCGCCACGGTATACCGCGCTCTCCAACGGGGTGTTGAGGAAGGCACGCTGGAATCGGTCGAGGGGTTAGGCGGCGGCGTTCGGTACGAGCCCAAGGACCGCGAGCATCACCATCACTTTCTCTGCTCGGCCTGCGACCGCGCGTTCGACCTCTTCGAACCACTCACCCAGGAGAATTAGATGAATACGCCTCAAAAAGTACCCGTAACGATCCTCACCGGCTTCCTCGGCTCTGGCAAGACGACCCCCGCCGCAATCAGCTCGTCTTCATCGGCCGCAACCTCGATGAGCAGAGCATGCGGCAGGGGTTTGAAGCATGTCTGATTTAAATGGCGGCAGCCCGAGGGGCGCTCTTCGCCGGGGCTGGTCTGCGGCGGTTGGCGACTACGCTATCGCCGGGGGTTGGAGCCTACGCGGTGAGGCGCTGATGGTCGGTGATGCTGCGGGTGGCGTTTACGCATTCGACGGCAAGTCTGGCGCGACCGTCTGGGAGCGGCGCGGGGTTCATGAAGGCGGTGTGCTCGCGGTGGCGATCCACCCAAGCGGAACCGCGTTCGCTACGGCCGGCCAGGACAGCCGAGTCTTAATCTGGAGTGCCGCCGAAGGTCAGGTAAGCCGGGCTATCGACGTCGGAAGCGGTTGGGTAGAAAACGTGGCGTGGTCGCCGGACGGCCAATGGTTGGCGGCCTCCTGCTCCCGGCAGGTTCGCGCGTATGGTGCGGACGGCGCGGAGGTTTGGCGATCTGATGATCATCCCAGCACCGTCAGCGCGATCGCCTGGTCAAGCGCAGGGGAGCTGGCGACGGCCTGTTACGGTCGAGTGACGTTCTTCGACGCGCCCACTGGCGAGCTTCGCCAGAAGCTGGAATGGCAGGGATCCTTGGTGTCGATGGTACTGAGCTCGGACGGGGATATCGTGGCCTGCGGCAGCCAGGACAACTCGGTGCACTTCTGGCGTCGCTCCACGGAGCAGGACTCCATGATGTCCGGATATCCTGGCAAGCCGTCGGCCTTGGATTTCGATGACACCGACACCCTCTTGGCCACCGGCGGAGGGGAGGCGGTGACGGTCTGGAGCTTCCAGGGAAGGGGTCCCGAAGGCACGCGGCCCGGCGTTCTGGAACTTCATGATCAACCTGTTACAACGCTCGCCTTCGCTCGCCGCGGGATGCGTCTGGCCTCGGGAGCTCGGGATGGCGGCGTAGTTGTGTGGTCGCTCAGGCGCGATGGACAAGGCGATCCGACAGGAGTTGCGCTTGTGGCAGATGTTGTCGGCGGCTTGTACTGGCGACCAGATGGACGCGCGCTTGCCGCGCTCGACGCGCAGGGTGGCGTGACGGTTTGGCGAGTGAGCAATAGGTGAAGCACGACCGCAACTCCTTTCTTTGTCGACAAGGTACGGGATATCGTCGGCTTATACCTGAATCCCCCCGAGCCCATGGTGCTGTGCGTGGACGAGACGAGCCTCTCGCCCTAATGGGCCTAATACAGGTATTTCGGTCACTCTAGAAAATGAACTCGGGAAGATGTGCCGTGCCTAGGACCATGCTCTTGCGACGAAGCTCCTCTCCTTGCTCTTGAATCTGGCTGATGTTTTGCACTCCGAGCAGTTCCATGGAGCGAAGTAGGTCTTCCTTCATTAACTCAAAGGCTCGGGTTAGACCCAAGTGACCACCGGCTCCTAGTCCACCTGCGGTCACTCTGCCCAAGCCCACAGCCTTCAGGCCGTAGCTCAGCCCAATAAGAACATCCAGTCCGCTGCGGATACCGCCGTCCATCGCGCAATCGAGTTTGGACTTGGCCGCGCCCAACTTAGGCATAGCCTCGGCGACAATCTGCAGGGACGGAATAGCCCGACCTAACTGGCGACCGCCGTGGTTGGAGAAAATTACTCCATTTGCTCCTAGCTCCTCCGCTTTTAAAGCGTCCTCCGCGCAGTGAACGCCTTTGACGATGAGCGGTTGCCCACCCCATGTTTCTTTAATCCATGGGAGGTCGCTCCAGGTAACAGCCGAGGCAGCAAGCTGTTCTCCAATACCGGCATATGGCATGGGCTCGCCGCATTCGTCGATGATGTTAACAAAGGGAAGCAATCCACCGTCACGCCAATGCCTCCGTAACCACCCCATTCGAGGGACGATCTGTGGTGCTAGCTTCACCTTGTGTAACGCGCGCTTTAGCTTTCTCGGGCCAGAGTAAATAGAGCCCACAGCATCCATCGGCTTCATCCTGGCATGTTCTATTCTGTTCCCCGACACCGCGGTGTCGATAGTAAGGACCAGTGCAGAAAAACCCGCATCTCTTGCCCGCCTGATTCCTCGTTTCGCGGTTTCCACTCCGCCGCACAGGTAGAGCTGAAACCACTTCGGACCGTTCGACGCGTCGGCCACGGCTTCCATGGGTGTTTGTGAAAGCGTCGACAGCGTCATGGCCGTTCCAAATTCCCCGGCGACTTGGGATGCGACCGCGTCGGCCATCGGCCATAGCGTGCGCAGACTCCCAACCGGCGCGACGAAAAAAGGAAGAGAAAGTTCCTGGCCGAATATGCTCGTCGTCGTGTCCAACGTCTTGTGTTTGACGGCTCCGGGAGGCGCGAGCATCGTCTGTTGAAACGCCAGGACATTCGCCTTCAGCGTAGTCAGCTCATCAGCGCCACCGATAAAGTATTCAGCGGCGATCGGAGGAACTTCTCGCAGCATAATCCGCCAAATATCTGCTGTTGTCAGCGCATCGGCGATTTCGTTTTCCCTGATTCGGAACATAAGGTGTTCCCATATTCGCGGCGGCCTGGGGTGGGTGACTGCACGCAAACGGATTGCTCACGGGGTTCGGAAACAGCGAACCGTTCAAATCGGTGGCGATCCAGTTCAGCGGGCAATTCGAGTAAAACACCCGCGTCGCGCGAGGCTTTGGCCCAATCGAGGAGCAAGCCGTATTGCCACTGTTCCTGGAGGCCGCCAAACCACTGTATCCCCTGAGGCGAGATGACACAGGCGACATTGGCCAGGTCGCACGGGCCAAGGCATCCGGAGATCGTCAGTTCCACCGTCCTGTTGAGTTTTTCCTCTTTCCACTGCTGCTCGATCCAGTCGCAGGGCACGGGTTTGAACCCTCTGTCCGTCCGACCGCAGCAACAGCCTTCGCAGAGCAGGATCTGCCCGAGAGCGCGGCTCCGGGGCGTAGCCAGTGCTTCGCGTCTGTCGAGCTTTTCGCGGATGCGATGAGTCTGCGCATTCATGGGCGTGCCTTTGGCGCATCGGCCCCGCAGTCCGGCTTGTTCTTTTTCCTTATTCCCATATGCTGTTTGCTTGTGAATGTAGCGATAAGCTGCTAGCCACGTGCCCTTGCGGCCGCGACCAACCGGGTGCCGGCTAGTCTCGCTCCGGCGATGTCGCGGGACGCGGGCCCCAGCTCGAGCTCGGCGAGAGGGCCCGAGACGTGAATGCGCGGATGCCAGCGAAGCGCGGAATCCACGATGGGGTAGCCGCAGCGCGCGCACGGCAACGAGGCCGAGGCGATCAACGCATCGACCATCGATCCGCCAGGGCGGGTCGATGCGAACCCGGTCGCGAGCAGAACGCGCTCCGCTTCCAGCCCTGAGTGGGTCGCGAGCCGCAGCGCGAGGACATCGCGGCGCGCATCGAACCCTTCAACCTCGCCCTCGTGCCAGAGCAGCTGGCCCCCTGCGATGGACCGGCGCAGCGCGCGCCGGACGTCGGGGGGCACCGAACCTTTGTGGCGCGCTTCAGCGATCAGGGTCCGCCGACGATCAAAATTCCGTTCGCGGTGGAAGCGCTCCATGCACTTCGGACCGAGCCAGCCCGGATCGCTGTCGAATTGGTGCTGGCGCAGGGCATGGCGCGAGACGAGATGGACGCGATGCCCTTCCTCCACGAGGCGGAGCGCCACTTGGGCCGCCGAGATACCGCCGCCGATGACCACGACGGTCTCGCTTGACGACGGCCACCCGTCGAACCCCGGCTCGCAGACATGGTGGACGCGGGCGTGACTGCGCGGCGCCCAATCCGGCCACTCGGGCTGTTCGCTCGCGCCGATGGCCAATACGAGGTGCTGCGCTGCGATCTCGCGCCCGGTCGCGAGCAGAACGCCGACGCCGTCACGGTCGATCGAGCACTTCGTGGCCCGGTCCTGGATGTGGAGGTTGGCGAGCCCGAAGGTCTCCACCACCCGGTCGCAGTGCGCATTGAAGAGGGCCAGGGCGGGCCGGTCGTAGGGCGGGGCGAACAGCCCGGTCTTTCGGCGCTTGCGTTTCTTGCGTTTGCCCGCAAAGTGTAGGAGCGAGAAGGGGTCGAGGTCCAGGTGATGGACTCCCGATGAGCGCAGGTGGGTCATCCCCGTCGTGGCGGTGCAGCTGCGCCAGTGCGCGAGCAGCCGGTCGCCCGGGTCCACGATGCGGAGTCGTTCGGGGGCGACACCCGATTCTCCAAGCAGACGCGCGGCGATGTGCACGCCGTGAATCCCGCCGCCGATGATCAGCCAATCCAGTGCCACCGACATCTCAATCAGCCCTGGCAGTCGCCACCGCTGCGATATTGGCCAGCAACCAAGCCGACGCAGCGCACAGCTGCAACCAGTCCCCTCCGGAGCTGATCCCGTAGACGAACATGCTGCCGATCCAACACACGCTAGCCGCCGTCTGGCCGAGCCACTCGGGGCGAAGTGCCCGTTCGACCCGGCTTCGCCGCGGCGTCATGGAGTTGGTATCATTGCCACCGCCGGTCAGCATTCGCATTCTTGGCCGCAGCAGGACAGGTCGTCCAGGTACATGCCCCACATACGGTACATCTCTAGACCCTCCGCTGGCAGTCCCAGCGATGTTGCGATCGCCTTGGCGACGACGGCGAAGCGCTGTCGGTACTTGTAGATGAAGCAGAAGATGAGGTTGTCGTGCCGAACGGCCGCCCCGCAGAGGAAGATCCCCGGGACGAGCGTCGATTCATCGTGCTCGTTCAGCAGCGGAAAGCCGTCCTCCCGCTGTTCAAACAGGTCTGAGACGAGCGTATGGCTTCCCTCGAATCCGCCAGCGAGCAGCGGCGGCGCAGGCGTGTAGAACCGGCGCCCGTCCTGCGTGACGACCTCGTACGTGGAGTCCGACAGGGCGACCGACTCGACGGGTGAGTCCGGGATTAGTTCCACATGTTCAGTGAAGGCTGTCCGACGCGTGCGTTCGAGCGAATACGTCGACAGCGCCACGCTGGGGTCGGAGCTTTGGGACTCCCAGGGATTGCCCCTGTCGAAGAGCCGCACGTGCTTGCCCCGTTCGGCGAGGTGGTAGGCGACGTCAACGCCGCTCTCGTAGCCGCCGACGACGATGAAGTCGTCGCCGTCCAGCTCGGCGTAGCTGGGGATCGTGGCGGTGTGCCGGCACAGGGCGCTGCCTGCAAATCCGTCCAATCGCGGGTACTGGAAGTCGCCTGCCGCCCAGATGACGTGGCGGGCCCGCACGGTCCCATCCGCCGTTTCGATCGCGAACTCGTCTCCCTGTCGGGCGATGCTCGTCACGTCGGTGTGTTCCTGGACCGGCAGTTCGAAGTGCGTCACCGTCGCCTTCAGGAAGGCCGAGTACTCCCGTCCCGTCGGATGCTCGACCCCTATCGTGTATGCGGGCGAGGTGCCAATCACGACGGAGTTCAGGTCGAGCATGCCGATGGAGTTGGTCGTACACGAGGGCGTGATGAAGCGCATCTCGGCCGGCCACGAGGCGAAGGACGCGCCGACGGTTTGACGCTCGAGCACGAGGAAGCTCTCGATGCCCGCATGCCCAAGGGCGACCGCGACGCCCACACCTGCCGCGCCGCCACCGACGACGACCGCGTCGTACACGTGATCTGTAGTCGAGGCGCTCATTCGCCCGTTCCTTCGACCATTTCAAGCCCGGGGAAGGGGTTCGGAAGCCCTGCCCAGTCCTGGCTGTCGCGGGACGCAAGAGCGTCGTCGCGAGGGGGTATTTCTTCGAGTGTCATCGGGGTTTTCGTCCAGGTGTGGAGCAGCAAGCTCCGGTTTGTTTGGTAGCGAGACGCTGCCGCAAACCGACCGCGAATCAAGCGAGGGCGGCAACTTTTGAACCGATAATGATAATCCGTTATCATTATTTGGGCAAGTCAAATACCGAATATTCGATACCCCTACTTGATCCAGCTCGATCTCCCGCTCGTCGGGTAATTCGTTCAAATCATCCTATTCAAGCCTGTTTCACTTGTCCGCGCTGCAATCGCGGCATTGTCCGTACAGCGTGATCTCGTGCCCTTCGAGCTCGAAGCCCGGCGGCGCCAGCTGCGCGATACCCTCGGCACACCCGTGGATGTCGAAGGCTTCGTCGCACTCGCGACAGAGAAAATGGTGATGATGACCCCGGTCGGTCGGCTCGTAGCGCACATCATTGACGCCCAGATCCACGGCCCGCACTTCACCGGCGTCTTGCAGGCGCCTGAGCTGCCGATAGACCGTTGCAATGCCCAGCGTCGGCACTATGGGGGACGCCAAGTCGAGGATTTCCAGGGGGCGAAGTGGGCCGGGGGCGTCGCGAATAACCCGCACGATGGCGCTGCGTTGGCTGGTGCGTCTGTTGCTCATGGGGATGCCTCCTTGATCTGCCGGATGCCGGATCGGACCTGGTTGTGGCGAATTACGCTTTTTGGCTGAGCGCTTGAATCAGCGTTCCCAAATTGTGCTCGAACATCTTCTCGTAGCTGGTCGCCGGGCTGCCGCGTTCCGAGAGCGCGTCGGAGAACAGTCGGCCACCGATCTGAATTCCGGTTTCGTGCGCGATCTGCTGAATCAGGGATGGGCTGGTGATGTTCTCAACGAACAGTGCGCCGGCGCCGACGGCCTTCAAGTGATCGATCAGCTTGGCGAGGTCTCGTGCCGACGGCTCGGCATCGGTGTCGATCCCGACCGGGGCCAGAAATGTGAGCCCATAGGCTGCCTCCAGATAGCCAAAGGCGTCGTGGGCGGTCACGACCGTACGCTGGCCGGCGGGCAGTCTTTTGAGTTGGCCGAGCGCGCGGTCGTGTAATGCCTTTAGTCTCGCGGTGTAGGCGCGGGCATTGGCCTTGTAGGCTGCCGCGTTTTGCGGATCGGTTTCCGCCATGCCATCCGCAATATTGGCGACATACTTCATGCCGTTTGTGAGCGAGTTCCAGGCGTGCGGGTCGATTGCGCCGTCAACCTTCAAAGGCGCTATGCCATCCGTCGCGACGAACACTTTGGCCTGGGTAGCGGATGTCTCGATCAGGGTTTGCGACCAGGTCTCGAAGCCCAGACCGTTGACAAAGATCACCTCGGCGTTGGTCACTGCTTTGGCGTCGGCCGCGTTGGGGGTGTAAACGTGCGCATCCGCGTCCGGGCCGACAATGGTTGTCACCTCGGCTAAATCGCCGGTGACCTGGCGCACCATATCGCCGAGGATGGAGAAGCTGGCGACGACCTTGATTCTGTCCTGGGCGGCCGCCGGGATTGAGGTCAACGCCAGGCCCGCTACCAGCAGTGCGCTGAAGAGTTGTTTCATGGTTTTTTGCTCCTACATTGAGTTTCTGTTGATGGTCAGAGGTTCGCGGCGGTACGGGTTGAGGCGTGCGCCGACCTGAAATCCTTGCGGTGCGAAGATCAGGCTGAAAAAGAAAAAGACCGCCGCAACCAGCACGATTGCGGGACCTGAAGGCACGTCCGACAAATAGAACGAAACGATCAGCCCGATCCAGCCGCTCAGCAGCGCGAATATGAAGGTAACGATCAAATAGCCGGTGATTGTCGAGACCCAATAACGCGCCGCCGTCGCCGGCAGGATCATCAGCCCGACCGCCATCAGCGTGCCGAGCGCCTTGAAGGCGCCCAACAGATTGAGCACGACCAGAAACATGAACCAGTGGGCCACGAGGCCTGGGTGCTTGGACTGGCTCTCATGGAAGACCGGATCGATTGTACTGATGATCAGCGGCCTGATGATCAGCGCGAAGCTCACCAATGTGATTGTAGCCGTCATCCCGATCAGCAGGAGGCTTTCGTCGTTGATGCCGAGGATCGAACCGAACAGGAAACTCTTCAGCGGCACCGCCGAGCCGGCGGCGGACAGGATGAAGATGCCGAGGGCGAGGGCGGTCAGGTAGAGCGACGCCAGACTCGCATCCTCGCGGATGATTGTCATACGGGCGAGCAGGCTGGTCAGCGCGGCGACGGTGATACCGGCGGTCAACCCGCCAACGATCATGGATCCCACCGACAGACCGGCAATCACGAAAGCGATGACGATTCCCGGCACAATAGCGTGAGCCATCGCCTCGCCGGCGAGCGACAGACGCCTGAGCACTAGGAATGCTCCGACCGGGGCGACGGAGAAACTCAACACCGTCGTCGCGGTCAGTGCCCGGACCATGAACGCGTAGTCGAGCCACTCAAACATCGTCTGCTTTCGATTGCGAGTACATGTTTTCGATCCAGGCGGCCTGACTTTGCGACAGGTACCGGTGAACGACCAGATTGTCGGGCGTAAGCGTTTCTTTCGGGGCACCGAAAAGCGCGCGGCCATCTCCCAGGAGAAGCGCTGAGCCGCAATGTTGTAGAACGGCGGAAAGGTCGTGCAGAACGAGGATGATGGTGCGTCCTTCCGCGGCCCAGTGATCGATCAGCGTCAGCAGAGCCGCTTCCGTTGTCTGGTCGACGGCCGTAAACGGCTCATCCAATAGGATCAGCGGCGCATCCTGAACCATGGTCCGGGCAAATAGCGCCCGTTGCAGCTGACCCGCGGATAGTTTGTGCAAGGGCATATCGGCGATCTCGGCGGTGCCTGTGCGCTCGAGCGCGCACCCGATCCGAGCCCGGCACTCGCTATCGATGCGGCCGAGAAACCCCAAGTTGGGCCAAGCACCCATTGCCGCTAGGTCGCGGACCCGGATGGGAAAGCGGCTGTCGAACTCGGTCCTTTGGCCTAGATAAGCAATTGTCGGTGGCCGCCCGATGGGCCAGTTGAGCGTACCGGCAAGCGGCGGCAAGGTGCCCAACAGTGTTTTGATCAGGGTCGATTTTCCCGATCCGTTGTGACCGACAACAGCAAGCACATCGCCGAGCGCAAGGTTGAACGCGACGTCTTCAGCGACGGTCTCGGTCCCATAGCCGAGCGAGAGTCCAGTTGCCGAAAGGAGCATTGGATTCGCCATCGGCCTCTGTCGGACTCAGATGCCGAGGGTCGCGATGATGATGACCCAGAGTCCTGCGCAGGCAACGCTGACTGCAATCAGATAATGGAGCGTACTGGCAACTGTAAGATCGAATCCCGCCAAGCTTTGAGTCTGTAAGTTTTGCGAGCTCATAAAAACCTCGCGTGAGACCGTCGCCTTTAGGCGATGGAGGGATAGCGATTCAATCGGCGAGAGGCGGCTTGCCCGCCTTTAGCCGGTTGAAATCTGTTGTAGAAAGGTTGACACGGCTTCTTGTAGAGATTGTATTTATCTCTATGAAGAAGGTGATACAGATACAGCTTAAGCCTACCCCTGAGCAAGCGGCTGCGCTGGAGAAGACGATGCGTCGATTCAACGAGGCGTGTAACTGGCTGGCTGTTCGCGCTTTTGAGCGCAAGCTGGCCAATCGCTTTGGCTTGCACAAGCTGTATTACTACGAACTGCGTGAACGCTTTGGCCTGCCTGCTCAGATGGCCTGTCTGGTATCGGCCAATGTATCGGCCGCCTACAAGCGGGACACCGCCAAGCCAGTGTCCTTTCGTCCCTTGGCGTCGATGCCCTATGACCGGCATCTGCTGCGCTACCAAGACCTGACTACGGTCTCCATGTCCACGTTGGATGGGCGCATCAGCCTGCCGATGGTCATGGGCGCCTATCAGGCCGAGCAGTTTGCCCAAGTCAAATACTACGCCGAACTGGTGCATCGCAAAGACGGCCAGTGGTTCCTTATGGCTGTGGTCGAGACCGATGACCTGCCGCCGCTGGATACCGACGACTTCCTCGGCGTTGATCTGGGGGTCGAGAACCTTGCCACGGACTCCGACGGACAACAGCACTCGGGCGAGGACGTAGAGCAGGTGCGCGTCAAGCACCAGACGCTCAAGCAAGCCCTTCAATCGGCGGCTGATTTGGCGGCTAATGCTCGGAAGCGCAAGCGCATCCGTAAGAAGCTCAAACGTATCGGCGATAGAGAAGCACGCTTTCGCCGCAATACCAACCACTGCCTCTCTAAGCGAATCGTTGCGAAGGCTAAAGGCACTCTGAGAGGGATAGCCCTCGAAGACCTCAAGGGCATCCGACAGAGAACCCGGTTTCGCAAGCCGCAACGTAACCGCATGGATAGCTGGGGATTCGACCAGCTTCGCCAGTTTGTCCGCTACAAGGCGGAGCAAGCCGGCGTACCGCTCAAGATTGTCGATCCCAAGCATACCTCTCAGATGTGTTCGCAGTGTGAACATGTCGAAGCGGCTAATCGCTCCTCTCAGTCTCGGTTTCGTTGTAAGCAGTGTGGATATGCCGTCCATGCCGATTACAACGCCGCCCGGAACATCCGGGCCAGGGCTCTTGTCAGCGAGCCTATAGTTTCAAGCTACTCCGCTGCGGCGGGGTAGCTTAGGGACAAGCCGCTCGCTTTAGCCGGCGGTGGTTGACTATTCTCTCTTTCAGGGGTATGGCCACTGGGTTCCCTGTTATGCATTCCGCCTTCGGCCTCAGGACACCAAGCTACTGCCCCATAGCAACCCTCTCCCCATCGCTCAACCTGGACTGACCTCCAATGATATTCTATTATCATTAAGTAGTCAACCCAACTCGGGCGGATAGGAATGTTTCTGTTGCCCTCTAGATCACCATGCGCCTCAAAGCCAGCCGATGCGTACTCCGTTATCAGCATGATGAAGTCCGCCGGTCACAGCCAGCGCGCCCGGACATGGACCAATGTCGGCTTTGCCCTTCTGTGCCCGGTAGTGGCCCTGGCGAGCTTTGGGGGGTGGAATTGCTTGGCCCGGAAGAAGGGGCGGTGATCGGCTATGTGCTGTCCTTTGCGGCGGGCGCGTTTTTGTGCATTGCCTTGAGCGACCTGTTACCAGAGATTCATTTCCACAGCCACGATCGCGGCAAGCTCATCGTGTCCCTCCTCGTGGGAATCAGTCTCGCCTATGTACTTTGAATCCAGCACCCTTTATGGCGCACGAAGGGCATTAGCTATATCGCTACCTTCTGCCCGGTCTGCACCGACTCAATTTTCTTCAAACTGGCCCCGACTGATTTTGAGGTTCGTACCTGTACTCGGCCTAGCAGTAAGTTCCGCTTGGGGCGACCAGACTGGCACTCTAGCTGGCCACGTGATCGACGCCGAAAGCGGTCAACCCGTCGGTTGGACTACCATCGTCATTGAGGGGCTCGAACGAGCGCGGATGAGCGATGCCGAGGGGTACTTCTTCTTCGCCAACGTACCCGCTGGCGCGCACGTCTTGCAAAGCCTACACGTCGGCTACCGCGAGGAGCGCTTTAAGGTCGAGATCGTCGCGGGAGATACCACTCATGTCGATCTGGTTATCGGCCACGAGTCCCTGCATGTAGATGAGATCCTCGTCGAAGGCGAACGCAAGATCCCTGCTTCTCCACTCCAAGCACCCGAAGTCGTCTTCAGCGGCAGCAAGCTGCGGCAGAATTTGAGCCGCACCATCGCCGAGACCATCGCCTACGAGCCGGGCATTGCCCAGCGCTCGATGGGGCCCGCGCCTGCGCGTCCGGTGCTGCGCGGGCTGGGCGGCGACCGCTTGCTGATGGTCGAAGACGGCGAGCGCACCGGCGATTTGTCTGCTACCTCTTCGGACCACGCCGTAGCCATTGAGCCAATGACCACCGAGCGCATCGAGGTCGTGCGCGGCCCTCGCACCTTGCTCTACGGCTCCAATGCCTTGGCCGGGGTCGTCAACGTGGTGCGCGGGTACGTGCCCTCCGAGCGACCCGACGGCTTGGGGGGAGCTGTGACGTATCAGGGGGAGAGCGTCAACCGAGGTTTGTCCGGCGGCCTGACCCTCGAACAGGCACTCGGCCCACTGGCCCTGCGCTTCGACAGTAGTCTGCGCAATGCCGACGATATTGCCACGCCGCGTGGAGTACTCACCAATACGGATATCCGCACGGGCAATGCTTCAGTCGGCCTGAGTCTGGTTCGTCCTTGGGGGCATGTAGGCGCGTCCGGCAGCTTATACGACTCCGACTACGGCATCCCTCCCGACCCAGAGGGCGGCCATCCGCACGGCGTATCCATTGATCTCCAACGCCAGCATCTCGAAGGGCGCGGCGAAATCCTCACCGGGCCGGACTGGCTCCAGCGCTTAGAACTGCACCACTCGTTTTCGCGCTATCAGCACGGCGAATTCGAAGCTAGTGGCGACTTGGGGATGGAGTTCGGCGTGCTCACGCACAACAGCGGTGTGCTGGCCCACTTGGATCGCATGGGGCCTTTTGAAAACGGTGCGATTGGCTTGTGGTACGAGTACCGCAACTATGCCGCGGCCGGGCTTAACTTCACGCCGCCGGCCGAGGAATATGCCGGTGCTCTTTTCACGTACCAGGAGTGGGAGCATGGGCCTTGGGCGGCCAATGCGGCCTTGCGCGTTGATGCCCGCCGCGTCGAGCCAAGAGAAGAGCGCGACGCGCGCAGGGTCGGCAGCATCCAGACGCGCGATTTTGCCGGTATGTCTGCCGGTCTGTCCAACCACTATCGCGCCAACTCGACCTTGACGCTGGGTACGACCTTGATGCGCACTTTTCGCGCTCCTGGTATCGAAGAACTATTCTCCGAAGGGCCGCATTTGGCTGCCTATTCGTACGAGGTGGGCAATGGTGCTCTCGGCAGCGAACGTGGCTTGGGACTGGAGCTGTTCGCCGACTACCACCGCGAAGAAGGCCATGTACACGTGGCCGTCTTCCGCAATGCGATCAATGGGTTCATTTTTCCCAAGAACAGCGGTGAGCACAGCTTGCGGCGCGCCGATCTCTTTCTCTATCGGACTGTGGGGGAGCGCGTCCTCATGCACGGCGCCGAAGCCAACTTTGATTGGCATCTGGTGGAGCCTTGGAAGGTGGCTGGCACCCTCAGCTATGTGCGCGGTCGTCTCATTGATCTCAACGACGAACCCCTGCCGCGTCTGCCGCCCCTACAAGGGCATCTGGGCCTGACTTGCGAACCCACTGAGGCGCTGAGTGCGACCATTGACGTGCGCTTGGCTGCGGAGCAGAACCGGATCGGCGAGTTTGAAGAGCCTACGGAGGGCTACGCAGTGCTGGATTTTTCAGGTCAGTACTATGCGGAGTGGGGGGGACGGTTGCACACCTTCTCCTTGACCTTGGAAAACGCCACTGACGCGGTGTACCGCAATCACCTCAACCGCGTCAAAGAGATCCTGCCCGAGCCAGGCCGCAATCTGCGCCTGCTGCACAAGATATTCTTCTGAGACTCAACTCCCCGGCTGCCACTCGTTGAGCGTGCGGGCGAAGAGGATATCCGAGCGGGTGACGGCCCCTTCGCTGTGCGTTGTTACCGAGACGGCAACGGTGCGCTTGCCGGTGTCCAAGGAGAAGTCGGGGTGGTGGTTCTGCTCGGTGATGGTGCGGGTCAGGTGGTTGAGGAACGAGGTGATGTCCTTGAAATTGGCAAAGACGAAGTCGCGCGAGATGATGATGCCGTCGCGGCTCCATCCTTCGAGAGTTTGCAATTCGGCATCTACTTCGGCGGCAGTGAGGGTGGTTTTGTCTTCGGTCATGGTGGATTGGCTCCTCGTTGAGATGGTTAGAGGGTTAGGATGCGGTGGAGGCGGTCGGCGATGATTTCGGCTTCGCCGTCTAAGAGGGTTTGCGGCCCAACGCTGAGCGCGGTGTCATCGCCGCTGACGAGGATCGACGGCTCGCCTTCTTCGAGTGCGCGCACTACGTCGCCAGCCGAGAGGGGGGCCGCGTCGCCAAAGTGCAGATGCACCAGCGGCGAGGCCGGCGGAAATTTGTTCTCGTAGGCTTTGGTAAAACTGGCTTCAATACCGGCGATGCCTTCGACGGCCTCGGCGACGACCCGACAGCGGTGCTCCCACTCGGCGACGACCGCCGTTTCGTCCATTTCAAAGAACAGTTCGACGGCGCGGAGCAGGCCGCAGATCTCCTCTTTGCCGACCTTCATGCCGCGGCCGATGGCCGAGTGCGGGTTGGAGTTGAGGTGGCACGCGGCAATCAGGTCTTTGCGTCCCAAGATCAGGCCCGATGATTGTGGCCCGAACAGGCCCTTGCCGCCGCTGAAGACGGATAGATCGCATCCCATAGCCGGTAGATCGGTCAGGTTGGAGCGCGGCGGCAATTGCGCGGCCGCATCGACGATGACCGGCACGTTGCGCTCGTGGGCGGCGGTGACGAGCGCGGGCAGTTCGGACAGGGGCTGGCTGCCGAGGAAGTACACTACGGCTGCGGTCTTGGGGCCGATACCGGCGACGTAATCGTCAATAGTCACAGACTTTGTGGTCCCTACTTTGACCAGTTCGCCGCCGCTGAGGCGAAAGCCCTGGTGGATGTAGTAGTGAGAATCGACCAAGCTGATGACGAACTGGTTGGGCCGATCTCCAACATCGGGAAGCTGGGCAATGGCACGGGTGTCCGTGCCGGTCAGGCAGGCTGCACCGGCCAAGAGCATGCCGCCGGCTGCGCCCGAAGACACAAAGGCCGCTTCTGCGCCGGTGAGTTCGGCGATGCGAGCACCGGCTTTTTCGTGCAGTTCGTTGAGGTGGACGAATTGGCGCGACGCTTCGGCCATGGCCTCGACCACGGGCGCGGGCATGATGGAGCCGCCGAGCGTGGTGATGGTGCCGCGGGCGTTGATGAAAGGGCGCAGGCCTAGGCGTTGGTACAGGGGGGTCATAGGTAGATCCTTAAGGAAGCAGTGGATTGAAGTCGCGCATCCAATGACTATAGCGTTTGGAGTATGGGTGGATTGCCGGGTCCTTGGGCGATGATTGTCGAAAACTTGAACTTGAACACCGTCTTGCTGTCATCGACATAAGCAATCAGAAGGTAAGTGTCCCCTCGTGCACCGTTAAATGCGCCGACATGTTTGCATAGCAGGTTGCCGACGCCTTCCGCCCCGCCATTTATTTGCTTTGTGTGACACACCATCACCCGAACCGCCGATCTCGCGAGTAGTAGCTTCTGGAAATCGTATTCGATTTCTTCAAATTTGCCCCATTCGCTCTCCCCGACCATTGGCACAGAAATTAGCTGCTTGGAGGAGTTGAATTGACACCAAATAACGTCATAGAGCCATTCAAATCCATTGTTTTTTGCCCCTGCTGTGTAGCCTAATCGTCTACCTATGTCGCAGAGAGTGGTAAGCACTAGTCGAGTCCATTCAGTATTTGTATGAGGTATCTGATTGGGACATTTCAATAGCTCTTGTTCCAGTTCTCTAAATGCGGCGACAATTTCGTGCACTAGTGCGTTTGGGCTCATTCTTTTCTCCTATAGAGTAGGTAAGACGGTTTACAATATACGTATCAGGTGAAGACGATCAACAGCACGGGCCTGAGCCACCAATCAAACTATACACGCGCTACGCCTTAAGCGACATCAATCAGAGGGGAGTCGGCTCGAACACCGATGAGGAAGGCGGTGCTATGACAAGTCCCGCTCTGGGAGCAATTCCGGAGCGGGGCCTTCGTATGCTTGCTAGCACCGTCGCCTAGACCAATTAGGTAGATCAAATCCACGCTGGACGAGTCATACCTTGCATAATATCGAGATTGTCGCTCGTTCACAGGTTTGATTTTGCCAATTCGCTACTTACGCTTATATATCCGAAGTGGTCCCAAAACTAGCGTCGGACCGCCATCAAGGGTCGTCAAGAGCCTTCGCATTGAGCGTTTTTCATAGGGCGAGACGCTCTTGATCCGACGCTTTTTCTCCACATAAGGAACTAAATCCGGAGTTTTAGGACCATTTCATCCATTAAAATAAAAATAGATCCTGATTCTCAGTATTCAACCAATCCCGCTCAAAAACAGCTCTCGGTTGATGTTTATCAACAAGTAGATCCTGATTATATTCAGTGGGAATTGTTTGAAAATAAAACTCTTCAATTGCTTTTCTACTCTGTTCAGATTTTGTATCCCAATAATCAGGAGATAAAGCAAAAAAATCACAAGATTGTAGTATATATTTAGAGAGGAGATAGTTCAAATAATAACCGTCACTATTTAAAAGTCTACTTAAGGAAAAGCCCACTTGAGTACAATCTCTTTGAAGAGCTGAAAAAACCACTGCTGTTTCTTTATCATTTATGGGAAGAACTTGTAAAAAAACTCTAGGAACAGTTAATAGCTTTTCACCCTGAGGACCTCTGAGACACGATGGAACAGGATCAGAGTCAACGATTACGATCCCAGAACTAACAGCAATTGTTGGACGTTCAACATGAATAATCTTAACCCAACTTTTGAGTATATCCCAGCATTTACCCAAAAGAGCGTTATCAAATATATATTTATATTCGTATGCTTGATGCAAATGCATCATCTTTTGCGAAAAGATATTCTTTATTCTGTTTATATTAATCGACTTAACCTTACAAAATTCTTCAAAGCCTTCTAAATCTAATCCTTCTTCAGAGCCAAAGAAAGATTGCAATTGTTTAAATACACTTACTTGTACGAAATATTCTCGTAGTGTTGCTCTATATGCCAAAAGAAATTGATGTTCTTTATTGCAAACATCAAGATCGTCATCTATCGGATTAAAAATTTCCTCGTCATGCTTATTACATAAACCTCTAAACGTTGTTGCGTTTCTAGCGTAAACTAGGTCAAAAGACATACTAGACGATTCCATCATATTTTTAAAAGAAGTATAGTTTTGCCAAGCAGCAGTCAAAACCTTATTATCTCTATTTTGCAATCTCTTTAATAGAGTATACTGTACTGTATGTGCTCTTATACCTTCTTCATTGCATGTTCCTGATGGTTCAGCACAGAAATTTATATCTCTAATACTAGAGATCGAGTTATTTAATCTCTCAATAAATTCCCGATTATTCATAATAAGTTCCTAATGTTGTCTCCTAAATATCTGCGGGTCGCATAGCGCGCATTTAGAGATTTAGGAAATGGCTTTTACTAAAGAAAGCGGGCGGGATGAAACACCCCGCCCGCTTTTACATATGTGCCAAGCGTCCCTTAGTGCGGGTGCGCGTGGCCGTGACCGTGACCGGCAGCCGCTTCTTCTTCCTCCTCCGGCTCCTCAGCCACCAAAGCGTCGGTGGTCAGCAAGAGGGTGGCGATGCTAGCGGCATTGCTGAGCGCAGTGCGCACGACCTTGGTCGGGTCGATGACGCCCATGGCCACGAGGTCGCCGTATTCTTCGCTTTGGGCGTTGAATCCGTACGCGCCCTCTTTGCTGGCGACTTCCGCGACGATGACCGCGCCTTCGTGCCCGGCGTTGTCGGCGATCTGGCGCATCGGCTCCTCTAGGGCGCGCCGCACGATGCGGACGCCGGTGGTCTCGCCTTCGGTCTCGCCAGAGACAGAGTCCAGCCCGGCGATGGAGCGCACAAGGGCCACACCGCCTCCAGGGACCACGCCTTCTTCGACTGCGGCGCGAGTCGCGTGCAGCGCGTCCTCGACGCGGGCCTTCTTTTCCTTCATCTCGGTCTCGGTGGGCGCGCCAACCGCAATGACGGCTACTCCACCGGCCAGCTTGGCCAGCCGCTCCTGCAACTTCTCGCGGTCGTAGTCCGAGGTGGTCTCTTCGATCTGGTTGCGAATCTGCTCGACCCGGCCCTTGATGTCAGCGGTCTTGCCCTCGCCCTCGACGATGGTGGTGTTGTCCTTGTCAATGGCGATGCGCTTGGCTTGGCCGAGATCGGTCAGTTGGACGCTTTCGAGGGTGATGCCCAAATCCTCGGTGATCACGGTGCCGCCGGTGAGGGTCGCGATGTCTTGGAGCATGGCATTGCGGCGGTCGCCGTAGCCCGGGGCCTTGACTGCGGCTATCTGCAAGGTGCCGCGAATCTTGTTGACCACCAGCGTGGCGAGGGCCTCGCCCTCCACGTCCTCGGCGATGACCAGCAGGGGTTTACCCGCCTTGCTGACCTTTTCGAGCAAAGGCAGGAGGTCCTTGAGGTTGGAAATTTTCTTTTCGTGAATCAGCAGATAGCAGTCCTCCAAGGAGGCTTCCATGTTCTCCTGATCGGTGACGAAATAAGGCGACAGGTAGCCGCGGTCGAACTGCATGCCCTCGACCACGGCAAGGGTGGTGTCCGTGCTCTTGGCTTCCTCGACGGTGATGGTGCCGTCCTTGCCGACCTTGTCCATGGCTTCGGCAATGAGCTGACCGATGTCGCTGTCGCCGTTGGCGGAGATGGTGCCGATTTGCTCGACCTCGGAGTGATCCTGGACGGTCTTGCTCTGGGCTTCGAGGCTTTTGACCACCTCGGCGACGGATTGGTCGATGCCGCGCTTGATCTCCATGGGGTTGTAGCCCGAAGTAACGGCTTGCAAGCCCTGGGTGTACATGGCTTCGGCGAGGACGGTGGCAGTGGTGGTGCCATCGCCGGCCACATCGCTGGTCTTGGAAGCGACTTCCTTGACCATCTGCGCGCCCATGTTCTCATAGGCGTCGGGCAGCTCGACCTCTTTGGCGACGGTGACGCCGTCTTTGGTGACAGTGGGCGAGCCCCAGCTTTTGGCCAAGACGACGTTGCGGCCCCGAGGCCCGAGCGTCACCTTGACGGCTTTGCTGAGCTGTTGGACGCCGGAGAGGATACTCTCGCGGGCGTCTCTGCGAAAGGCAATCTGTTTGGCAGCCATAAGTATTGTGCCTCCCTTAGCCTACGATGGCGAGGATGTCGTCCTCGCGCATAATCAGGTATTCTTCGCCCTCGATCTTGACCTCGGTGCCCGAGTACTTGCCGATGAGGACCTTGTCGCCTTCTTTGACCTCCAAGGGGATACGCTCGCCGTCATCGCGGCGACCGCCGGGGCCGACAGCGACGATCTCGGCTTCTTGGGGCTTTTCCTTGGCCGTGTCCGGGATGATGATTCCGCCGACCTTCTGCTCTTCTTCCTCGTCGAGACGCTTGACTAGCACGCGGTCGGCGAGGGGTTGAATAGTGATAGTGGCCATGTTAGCTCCTCCTTTTATGGGTAAAATGGCTATGGCACGCTATATGCAATGCAACTTTCGTGCCAAATGACGAAAAATTTGCTAGTGTTTTGTTTATAAAGCACTTACGACTTATCTTGACGCAAGACAATAAATGGGGATTTTATCATATTGAGAATATACGCGTAAAAAAGACATAAAAAACAAATATAAGTACATTAAAAATAATTTATTGTGTTATTTTCTCTAAATGATAATAAGAACATAAAATTCTCATTATGAAAAAATCGAGGGATTAATGAATTGGGATGACCAGCGGGTTGTACTGACCGGAGCCAGCAGCGGCATCGGTCGCGCCTTGGCCCTCGTGCTAGCCGAGCGAGGGGCGCGCTTGGTGTTGGTGGCTCGCCGCGCTCAGGCGCTAGCAGAGCTAGGATCGGCCATTGAAGAAAGCGGTGGTCGCCGACCGTTAGTGGTACCGTGCGACGTAAGCGATCTAGCCCAAGTCGGCGCTTTGCACGCCGAGGTGGAGGCGCAATGGGGCGGGGCTGACGTGCTGATCAACAACGCGGGTCGGGGGCACTACAACTTTTTTGCCGACGCGGATGTGCGCGAATGCGAGGCCGTGGTGCAAACGAATCTGCTCGGTGCCATCTACTGCACTCGGGCGTTTCTGCCGGGTATGCTGGCGCAAGGGCGGGGCCGGTTGGTCTTTATATCGAGTATTGTCGGCGAATTTCCCGTACCCAAGCACGCAGTGTATAGCGCGACAAAATTCGCGGTGAGCGGTTTGGCCGAAAGCCTCGATTACGAGCTGGCTCCCCGAGGCATTGGCGTCCACCTCGTAGAGCCGGGTTTGGTGCATACCGAGTTTGCTGCGCGGGCTGGCACTAAGCACCTGCCCGTGCAGAAAAAATTCGCCAAGTCGGCGGAGGAAGTGGCCGAAGCTATTGCAGACGCCGTAGCCGCGGGCAAGCGCAAGAGCGTCCCAGATGCGGCCGCGCTTTTGCTGATCAAGCTGCGCCAGCACTTGCCCCGCTTGACGCGGTTTGCTTTTAGGAGGGTCTGCCGTCGGCTCTAGGCCGTACTACTGAGAGGTGTACCCGCCATCGACGACTAAGGTCGCCCCGGTGGTAAAGCCAGATGCTTCCGAGGCGAAGTAGAGGACGGCCGTGGCTAGCTCGGCCGGGTCGCCCCAGCGGTCCATGGGGACTTTGGCGATCATTGCGCGCGCCTTGGCTGGGTCTTGCAGCAGAGGTTCATTGATTGGGGTGATAAAAGGGCCGGGGCAGATGGCGTTGACGGTGATTCCGTGCGCTGCCCATTCGAGGGCGAGGGTCTTGGTGAGTTGGACGATGCCGCCCTTGCTCGATGCATACGGCGTGCGGTCGGCGATTGAGACCTGCGATACAGTGGATCCAAGGTTGATGACGCGGCCGTAACCGCGCTCGATCATCTGCGGCCCCACGGCTCGACAGTAATACATCGGGCCGGTGAGGTTGATGGCGATAACCGCGTCCCAATCCTCGTCGCGCAAATCGACGATAGGGCTGCGGATGTTGATGCCGGCGTTGTTGATCAGAATGTCGATGGGGCCCAAGGCGTCGTTGATTTGGCTCACTGAGGCTTCCACTTGGGCGCGGTCGGCCGCATCGGCTTGGAAAGCGAGCACGCGGCCGTTGGTGTGAGCGCTGATTTGCGCGGCTGCGACGCGGGCTTCTTCTGCATTGCGGCTGGTGAGGGCCACGTCGGCGCCGGCCGCGGACAGCGCACAGGCCATGGCTTCTCCGAGGCCCTTGCTGCCGCCCGTCACCAAGGCCGTGCGGCCCTTGAGACTGAAGAGGTCGAGCGAGGAAGGCGGAATCATCACAGCGAGGACCAGCCTTCGGCCTCGACCATGGACTTGGCGAGGTCGCCTAACTCGGCGACTAGCTCATCCTGATCTTTGGCGCGGGCCTTATTGGTGATCTGCATGGTTAGGGCGATCAACCCCAAGCCGAAAATCCGCTGCAAGCTCTGCGGCGAGTCTGGTTCGAGGTCGGGAATCAGCTCGGACAGGCGGTTGAGCAGGTCGCGGTGCTCGGCGGGAATTTCAATGACTTCCAAGGACATAGCGGCATTAAAAGTAACGCACGGTATAGTTGCGGTCAAAGTTCCACATCGCAGGTGACGAAGTGTTCGTCCTCTTGGGTGATGCGGCTCCAAGGCGCGTCGGGATCATGGTCCCAGGCGACAATCCACCCTTGAGCGGCGGCTTCGGCGGTAAATTGCTGTTTGCGGGTCAGGGTCTGGTAGGGGAACATGTCGTAGGCCATGTTCCAATAGGGCCGCAGGTGGAGACGCGTGGGGATTAGCTCCCCGGGATAGATGAGGGTGTGGCCGCTGGCCTCAAGGCGAAAGCCCTGATGAGTGCGGGTGTGGCCGCCGGTGACAAAAGTCGTCAGTCCCGGTGCCAATTCGCTGTCGCCGTCGAGGAAGCGCATCTCGACTTGGCGGGCGAGAGCGTGGAGTTCTTCGGGCCGATAGCTGCTGCGCATGGTACTGCGACCGGCCAAGGCGTCGTCCCACTCGCCGCGCTGTACCATGTGGACGGCATTGGGAAAGAGCGGCTCTAGATCCGTAGGCTCCTCGACGAGACAGCCACTGAAGTGGTCGAAGTGCAGGTGGGTGAGCGCGACCATGGTGATTGCCTCCGGGGCCACGTCTGCGGCGGCGAGCGAGCCACGCAGCGTCTGCGCGCCATCCATGCCGTACATAGTGCGTTCGCGTGAAGAGAAGCGCTCGCCAAATCCGGTGTCGAGTAGCACGAGTTCGCGACCCGTTTTTAGGAGTAGGCAGTTGCACGACAGGCGGATGCGGTTGTGTTCGTCGGCAGTTGTGACGCGCTGCCACAGGGCCTTGGGCACCAAGCCGAACATGGTCCCTCCATCGAGGCGAAAGTCGCCGCCGGGCAGGTGTACGGCCTCTGCGTCGCCTAGGTCGAGGGTGTGCATCAGGTGTGGACGAGGACCTTGACGCCCTCGGTGGCAAATTGGCAGCGCATCTCGCGCAGGCCCTCACGGGCCATGCTTGCGCGCAGCTTGGCGTGGTGTTCAGCCGGGCAATAGAACATGAGGAAACCACCGCCGCCGGCCCCTAGCAGCTTGCCGCCGAGGGCACCGGCGGCGCGACCGGTCGCGTACCAGAGGTCGATATCCGCATTGGATATCTGCTGCGCCCGTTGCTTTTTGGCCAGCCAGTGCTCGTGGAGCAATTCGCCGAAGCGTTCGAGCGCGTTTCGTTCGAGCGCCTCCTTGATCTGGTAGCCGATTTGCTTGGTCTGATGTAGGCTGTCTATGACCTGGTCGTCGCCTTGTTGGGTATCTTGATTTTGTTGGGAGAGGATGTCCGAACTCTCTCGCCGAATGCCGGTAAAAAAGACCAGCATGTTGGCGGCTAGGGCCTCGGCGGTGGGTGTGGGGATTGCCAGTGACGAGACTGTGACGCGCCCGCTGGTGTCGATGTCGAGGCAAGTCAGGCCGCCGAAGGTGCCCAAGTAATGGTCGTGTTTGCCCGCTGGCTGGGCGGCCCGTACCGCTTCGATATGGTGGGCTTCCTCTGCTAGCGCTTGGGGGGAGGGCTGTTCGCGTTTATAGGCGTGGAGCGCGGCCAGCAGCGCCACGGTGAACGCGCCAGACGACCCCAGACCCGTGCGTCCTGGCACGTCGGACATCGCGCTAATTTCGATCCCACCCTCGATTCCGGCGTAGATCAGGGCTTCGCGCAGCAGAGGGTGTTGGATCTGGTCGGGTGCATCGACCTTTTCGGTCTGCGAGTACTTGACGCGGATGAAGTCTTCCACCTTGAGGTCGTTGAGCTGGATATAGACGTATTTGTCAATGCCAGCGCTGAGCACAAAGCCCCCGTAATGGGTGTAATAGGAGGCTAGGTCGGTGCCGCCACCGCCGAGCGGAATGCGCAAGGGCGCTCTGGTGATGATCAAACTATCCTCGTTTCAGGGAAGGGCAAAAGCGCCCGAGTCCACGCACTGACAGGCGTGACGATAGCGCTGCGGCGTATCGGTCGAAAGGAGCTGACCGCGCAAGGGATGCCCGAGTAGGGGGCGGCCTGCGGCGAGCAAGTCGGCGAAGACCTCGCTGAAGTCGCAGGGGGTGTCGAGCGGGATGCGGTCGAGGATTTCGGGTTGTAGGGCGTAGATCCCGGCATTGACCCAGTAGTTGTCGAATACTTGGTCGGGCCGCGGTTTTTCTATGAAGCGCTCGATGCGGTGGTGTGCGTCGAGGCCGATGATGCCCCGCGTGGTCGGATCGTCCATCCACAAGAGTCCGATGCTGGCGATTTCGCCCTCGCGTTGGTGGGTTTGCCACAAGTCGCCTAAGTCGAAGTTGGTCAGGTTGTCTCCGTAGTACACTAAAAAAGGGTCGTCGAAGCAGTCGGCAACTTGCCGCACAGCGCCAGCGGTGCCTAGTAGCTCGTCCTCCAGTGAATAGGTGATCGACACGCCCCAGGCCCGACCATCGCCGAAATAGTCGGTGATGATTTGGGGCAAGTGGTGGAGGTTGATGACGAGGTCGTCGAATCCGTGTTGCGCCAACAGGCGCACGACGTATTCGAGCAGGGGTTTGCCGGCAAAGGGGACCATCGCCTTGGGGGTCGCGTCGGTGAGCGGGCGCAGGCGCGTGCCGCGCCCGGCGGCTAGGATCATCGCCTTCACGCGCTAGCCATGCGAAGGACGTTGGCAGCTCGCATATTCGCTTGGGCCGCCGCGTAGAAGTCCGCGAGGTTGGGCTGACCTTTAATCCACTCGATGTATTCGCCAATAGTCTGTTCGAGCGAGCCCTCGGGCTGCCAGCCGAGGGCTTGTAGGGCCGCGCCGGAGGAAACGGTGTGGCGGGTGTCGCCAAAGCGATATTCGCCGCTTACGAGCGGTTCGATGGTCCGCCCGGCGATGTGCGTTACTAGCTGGGCGTATTCGAGGACGGTGGTGCCGCGCTGTCCGGCGACATTGAAGGAGCGAAAATCGGCGCGCTCGTCTTCGAGACAGAGGACATTGGCGCGGGCCACATCGCCGACATAGACGTAGTCGCGCAGCGATTGGCCGTCCTCGTAGCAGATGGGGGGTTGGTCGTGTAGGACGCGGAGAGCAAAAATGCGGCCGATGCCCGAATAGGCATTGAAAAAAGAGTTGCGCGGCCCTTGGACGATGGAGTAGCGCATGTTGACTGTGGGAATGTCGTATTTGCGACCGAGGCTGAAGGAGGTCAGTTCTGCCGCGTATTTGGAGATGCCATAGGGAGTGTGGGGGTTGACGGTATCTTCAGTGATTGGCTGGTGTTCGAGTTCAGCGGCGCAGTAAGGGCAGCGGACTTCCCACTCAGCTCTAGCTAACTGTGCATCGGGACGGGCGTCGGGATAGACGATGCCGTGCTCGCCGCAGCGGTACTTGCCCTCGCCATAGACGGCTTGCGACGAGGCTAGGACGACTTTTCGCACGGGTAACTTCTCGGCGACGATCAGTTCGTAGAGCAGGGTGGCACCGACGGTGTTGACGTGGTGGAAGGTGGAGAAATCGGGCAGGTAGTCTTGGTAGGCCGCTAAGTGAATGACGCCATCGATGCCGTCGAGCGCGGCCAGCCAGTCGGTGCGGTGGCGCACGTCGCCGCGCATCTTTTCCACGCCTGTGGGGAGATAGGTGGGCCAGCCTTCGGGGTGGACCCGCTCCTGGAGGGAGTCGAGGATGCGGACGCGATAGCCCGCGGCGACGAGGCGATCTACGGTGTGCGAGCCGATAAAGCCGGCACCGCCTGTGACTAGAATGTGGCGCATGAGTTGGCTCTAAGATAAATAGGGGGAGAAATCCCAGCCAAGGGCGTCGCGGTTGACAGAAAATCGCTGTTGTGTGGATTTTCAGAGGTCGCAGTGAAATCGAATGGACGAAACAGAGAATGCGCTACGCGCCTAAAATAGCCCTCGCACTGGTCAGCTTAATCATCGGGATTGCACTGTGCGAGTTGGCGTTGAGCTTCTTGCACCCGCAGCTCTTCCGCCGGCCTCCCGTCTGGCACTACGATCCCGAACTGGGTTGGAGCCACATCCCGGACCGCGCCGGCCGTTTGATCACCCCGGAATTCGACGTGGAAATGCGGATCAACAGCATCGGGTTGCGCGATCGCGAATTCGCAACAGAAAAGGCCGCGGGCGTCCGTCGTGTGGCCCTGTTCGGCGACTCATTTGTCGAAGGGTGGGGCGTTCCCATAGAATCCGCGGTCAGCCGTCAGCTCGAAGCTTGTCTCCAGCGGGAGGAGGCCGAGGTGGAGGTGGCTAACTTCGGGGTGGCTGGCTACGGCACCGATCAAGCCTTGTTGTTTTTCGAACAACAAGGACCGCGATTCAAGGCCGATGAGGTGGTGCTCTTTTTTTACGGCAACGACCTGTGGAACAATGCCTCGCGCCGGGGCATTGGTGCCGAGCGGGGCTTCAAGCCCTACTTCCGGGTGCGGAACAACGGGCAGCTCGCGCTCGCGGGTGTCCCGGTAAAGGAGTCGAGCTTTTGGCGACAGCCCGCAGACGCGTTGCCCCTTACGGTGCGATTGGAACGCTACTTTTCGCAGCACTGGCACTTGTACCGGCTGGTGCAAAAGGCGTGGCAGCCGGAGGTGCCGCGCGGGCAGCAACAGGATTTTTACGCGGGCCTGTACGGCGCGGAGGCGCGCTTTGCTCCCGCTTGGGAGCTGACGGGCCGCATCCTCGCGGCCTTTAAGCACAGCGTCGAGCGACACGGCGCGCGCCTAACCGTTGTGTACGTACCGTCGATCGTCCAGGTAGAAGAGGACAACTGGCGCGCCAAGCGCGAGCTGTACGGCCTGATCGGCGAGTTTGACCTGAGCAAGCCCAATGCCAGGCTAGCCAGCTTTGCCGAGGAGTACGGATTCGCGTTGATCGACTTGCTCGACGAGTTCAGGGAAAAGACCCAAACCCAAACCCTGTATTGGCGCGATAGCCACTGGAACGCGGCTGGCCACGCCTTGGCGGCTGAGCGGCTCTGCGCGCATCTGCGGAGGCCCTAGCCAGTGGAGTGGCGCAAGGATCTAGGTGCTGTGGGGCTGCTCGGGGCGGCGGTCGCCATTTTCTTCTGGCCGGCCGCTGTGTTAGAAGGGGCGTTTTTCGTGCAGGACGTGATGGTGCAAAACCACCCGTTCCGCGACTTTTTCGCCCGCGCCCTCCGCGAAGGCCAATTGCCGTTATGGAATGCGGCCATCAACTGCGGCTTCCCGCTGTTTGCCGAAGGCCAAGCCGGGCCGCTGTATCCGCCCAATGTGATTTTGGCGTTGCTGTTGCCTACTTGGGCCGCTATCAACTGGAACATTGTCTTGCACCTGTGGTTGGCGGGCGCGGGCATGTACGCGCTGGTGCGCACTTTTGGTACTGTGCGACCGGCTGCGCTGTGCGCGGGGCTTTGCTACGCCCTGAGCGGGTACATGGTCGTGCGGGCCATGTCACCCAACTTCATCGACGTATGCGCTTGGTTGCCGCTGCTGTTTTGGCTCGTCGATCGCATCCTGAACCGGAGGCACTTTTTTTGCGTACTGCTCTTTGCCTTAGTGATTGGCTTGCAATTGCTGGCTGGCCATCCCCAAGCCGCTCTGTACGGGGCCGTCGCCGTTGCGGGCTACTGGCTCTATCGAAGCTGGGTTCAAGGCGCGGGATGGATCGCTTGGCCGATGCTGGTTGGCGCACTCGTGCTGGGTGCGGCCCTAGCCGCTGTCCAGCTAGTACCTACTGCCGAATTAGTGCAGCTATCCAATCGCGGGGCCGGTCTGTCGTGGGCCAGCTTTGTGGCAATGTCGCTGCCTCCCGAGCGGCTGGCTACCTTGTTGTGGCCCAACTTCTTCGGCAATTCGGCACACGGCACGTACGGGAGCCGGGAAGTGGGCTTCTTCATCCAACTCTGCACTTATGTCGGCGTGGTGCCCCTGTTTTTGGCTTGGGCAGCCCTGCGCGAGCGGCGGGACGGCCAAGTCGGTTTTTTCGCTGCGCTCGCCCTTGTCGGGCTAGTGCTCGCACTGGGCAAATACACGGCCATCTTTTCCTTTTTTTATCAAATTCCAGGGTTTAGCCTATTCCGCATCCCAACGCGCTTTTTGTTGTGGTTTGCCGTGGGAGCATCCGTGCTCTGCGGCCTCGGCCTCGATCAAGTGTTGCGCCGTGAGCGTCAACGGCCTGCGAATGGTTGGCTGTTGGCCGCAGTCCTCGGCGCGGCCAGTGTAGGTCTGCTATGGGCTAGCGAAGTTGCGCTCTTTGGGGATGGTTTAGAGCCAACGCGCTACATTCACCACTTGCGCGGCGACGGCCTGCGGCTCGTAGGAGCGTTGATAATCGGCGCGTGGCTGCTCGGCCGACGAACTCGACGAGCCGCAGCGTGGGCTGCGCCCGTGGTCATTTTTGCCGAGCTGTACAGCTTTGGCGCGGATTTTAACGGCACCATAGAGCCAACTGCGTACACCGAAACTCCGGCGACGGTCCGCGAGATTTTGGCCGACCACACGGCTGTGGCACCGCCGCGGATCGTCAGTTTGGTCAACGAGCGGAACTCGCCATTTGACTGGCACGGGGGATGGGCCTACGACTTGGAGTCCTATCGGCGCTATAACGAGACCTTGCGGATGTATTCGGGGGGGCTGTACGGATTGGCCAACGCGCTGCCTGGGTGGAGTCCGCTGCACCTGTATCGCCACGGGGAGTTCGCTCGCGGTTATCCGGCGTTTGCCTCCTTGGCCAGCGTGGAATACGCGGTGCGCTACAGCCGAGCTGGGGGCTTTGACGTGCAGCGTCTGACTACGGCCTTGCCCCGCGCGTACGCGGTGGATCAATTCCACCTCGCCACTAGTCCGCGAGCCGGGCTGAATTATATGGCTCGCGGGTTTCCCATGCGGCGCGAAGTCGTTTTGGAGGAAGCACCGACCGCGCCGATTGGGCCGGGAGGTGCAGCGCGAATCGTCCGCTACGAAGACGAGGAAGTCGCCGTGGCCCTTGCCGACTCGGCCGGGGGAATTTTGGTCTTGAGCGATACCTATTATCCGGGCTGGCGAGCCTTTGTCGACGGGGTTGAGCGCCCGATTCTTCGCACCAATCACGTGTTCCGCGCCGTAGTGGTCCCGGCCGGAGCGCGAGAGGTTGTCTTTTCGTACGAGCCGGATAGTTTCCGCTATGGCTTACTGGTCAGCGTGGCCGCGGCAGCGCTCTTGTTGGGGCTAGCTTGGGGCGGTAGGCGGCTGATCTTGCCACCGGTGGAGAATATGCCGGTGGCCGCAGGGGCGCAGTTGAAAGTCCGGGCTGTGTTGGGAGTCTTGGTTTTCGTACTCCACGCAATAGCCACGCAAGGGCCTTTGTGGAGCGAGTGGCTCGAACGCCTGCGGCTAGGGGTGGGGTCGTGACGGCCGGGATTGTCGGGATGGCCGCAGGGATCGCCGCATTCGCGGTCTATGGGATGACGCTGTGCCCGACCGTGTACGTAGAAGGGAGCGGCGAACTGATCGGCGCGGCCTATAGGTTGGGGACGGCGCATCCGACTGGGTATCCCCTGTTTTGCCTTGGCAGCCGCTTGCTCGCACTGGCTCTGCCGTGGGTTAGTCCGGCCGTGGCGATCAATGCCGCATCGGCTCTGTTTGCCGCTGCCTGTTGCGGAGTCTTGGCAGCCGTGCTCTACGGCCGTGGGGTGCGGCCTGTGGTGGCCTTGGCCACGGCCTTGGCGTTAGCGTTCTCGCGCACTTTTTGGTCCCAAGCCGTCATCGCCGAAGTCTATGGCTTGGCCTTGTTGCTGGTGGTCTTGGTTCTGGCCCAAACCCTTAGAGTATGTGAGAACAAGGAGCCGCGCCAAGTTCTTCTCTTGGGCTGGCTCATGGGTTTGGGGCTGACGGCTCACTTGATGCAGGTACTCGTTTGGCCAGGCGTGGTCGCGGTCTTGGCTTGGCGCTGGCCCGCACTTTGGCGTCGGCCCTTGTTGCTGGCGCAGGGGATGCTCGCTGTGCTGGGTGGGTACAGCTTGGTGGCGTACTTACCGCTGCGCAATGGCCGGGGTGCGGGGTTTCACTGGGGGCCACTCGGCGACCTAGCGGCTCTGTGGCAACACTTGAGCGGTGCGCTATATCGCTCGTCGTTTTTTTCTTTGCCCTTGGAGGGTATGCTGCTCAACGCCCAGCGCTGGTTGGAGCAGGCGGCAGGCGAGTTTCACTTCGCATTGGTGCCGTTGGTCGCTTGGGGCGGGTGGACGGCTTGGCACCGTGATCGCAGTGTGTTCGTCTTGGTTGGGGGGGCAATCGTTTGTAATTTGATCGCTGCGCTCAACTACCACCGCGATCCCAATGGCTTGCCAGTGTTTTACTTGCTCAGCGTAGTGGGATTGGCCGTGTGGTTAGGCATGGGATTGGACGCGTTGGCTCGCCGGGTGAGGCCGGTCGTCTCGGTGCTGATTGCCGCGCTGGTCGTCGCCTTGGTGCTGATCGCGCACTACGAAGAATCCGACCGCAGCGAAAATTGGGTCGCCGACCGCTATGGCCGCGACATCCTCGCCGACTTGCCCGAAGGCGCGATTCTGATTGTCGAGGGGGATGATGCGGCTTTTTTGCTCGATTATCTATTGAGGATAGAGGGGTTGCGCCCGGACGTAACCTTGTACAACCGTTTAGGACGAGGGACGGATGTACTCGCTTGGAGCGAGCACGTGCTGCCGTCACTAAAGCAGGAGCGGCTGCGTTGGCGGCGCGAGGCCACATTGGCCCGAGCAGGACACGCTCTCTTTTATTTGGTCCCGCGCCGTGCGCCGATTTCGGGGTGGGTGTTTGTGCCTGCGGGCTTGGTTTATCGCCTGCAAGCTCCCAACAACAGCACTGGAATTGCCCCACAAATTGAGATGGGCAATGCGTTGGCCACGGGATTTTTCCGCGATCCTTGGGTGCGGAAGATTCAAAGTAATTATTATTTTATGGCCGGTGAGGAGCGCCTGTGGGCTGGGGATCGGGCTGGGGCAGCGGCCGCGTACGAGCAGGCGGCCGCCATTGCTTTCGACTCGCGCACTGCGCGCTTTAACGTGGCGCTTAAGCTGTTTGAAGTCGGCGAGTGGGATCGCGCTATGGACCATGCGGCGGCCTCGGCAGCCATCGACCCTTGGCAGCCTACTCCCTACCGCTTGATGGCGCGCATTGAGCGAGAACAGGGTCGCTATGACGAGGCGCGCCGCTGGAACCAAAAAGCAGGTGAGTTGCAGCGGGGGCCTTGATGGGGTATATAAGCTGTGACTGCTTCCCCTCTGACGCCGTTGAGGATCGCTATGGAAAAATTAAAACGCATACTCGATCCTAATAAGGTCGTCCTAAACCTCGCGGCGCAGCGCAACTTCGACGCCATCCGCGAATTGGCTGCCGCGTTGTGTCAAGACGAGGTCGTCCCTGATCAAAAGGGCTTGCTCGCCGCTCTGATTCGGCGCGAGCAACAGGCCTCTACGGGCATTGGCAAGGGCGTGGCCGTACCCCACGCACACGAGGACGGGATCCAACGCCAACTCTTGGCCATCGGCATCTCGCAGGCCGGCATTGACTTTGGCGCGCCCGATGGCCAGCCCGTACACATCATCGCGCTGTTGGTCACGCCTCTCAAACACCAAAAACAACACATGGCGCTGCTGGCGGCTCTGTCGCAGTGCTTGCAGCAAGAGGAGGTACGCCAGCGTTTGCTGCAAGCGGCTGATGCGGCCGAGGTCGTCGATATCTTCGCGGGCAACCCCCCCCCGGGCTGAGCACAGCGCAAAAATCATGGTTCCAGAATTCGCTAGGGCGGTGCACACCCCCCTATTTGAGCGGCACTCTTGCTTTCTCGCGGGACCGCTTGTAGCGGGGCAGCGGCAGGCCCTGATCGAGCGGCTGCGGGTCTTGCTCGCAGCAGGGGTGCCCGGGTACGCGATCTTGGTGTTGCTGCCCGACCGGGCGACCACGCGGCGCTTTCGCCAGGCAATAGATCGGCTCGACTTGGGTCCGTACAGCACTGTTGATCTACAGACGTACTACGGGCTGGCGAGCCGGTTGGTGCGGCTGTTTTGGCCGCTGGTGGCTGGCAAGGCTGGCTTTGCTGCACCAGCGCGGCCGCCGGTCTTCCTCAACTACGAAGCCGCCCAATACCTGATGGGGCAGGTCGTTGAGCCGCTGCTTGCCGAGGGCTATTTCGAAGGTCTGTACCTGCGACCCCAGCGCATTCTCTCCCAATTACTCGACAATTTGAACAAGGCGGCCGTAGCGGATTTCTCGCTCGCGGAGGTGGCACCGCGTCTGAGTCGCGCTTGGGCTGGGGAAGAACAGCGGCTGCGCGTGTACGAGCAGGTGCAGACGTGCATTGACCGCTACCGCGGTCAATGCTTGCGGCACGGGTTGCTCGACGCATCACTGGTCTTTGAGGTCTGCAATCGCCACCTGATCGCGCAAGAGGAGTTCTGGCGCTATTTCACCGAGCGCTATCGCCACCTCTTGGTTGACTCAGCCGAGGAACTGGTGCCGGTGGCCGGCGATCTAGTGGGGAGACTCTTGCCGAGGTGCGATTCGGCCCTATTGGGCGGAGATGCACAAGCTGGCTTTCGCATCTTTTTAGGCGTTGATGCCCCTGGTGCCGCTGAGCTACAGCAGCAGTGTACGGAGACGATTGCCGTGGTTCCGGATGTATGCGCCAGCCGGGATATGGTGGCCTTTGCCGACCGCATTGGTGCGAAGTTGGGTCAGGTAACTGACGGAGTCTCGGAAGGATCGCCGCGGCAGGCGGTGGCGGATGTAGTGCAGGCCCGTTACCGAGGGCAGATGATCGAGGCCGTGGCCCAGCGGATTGTCCAGAAAATCGCCGAGGGCGTGGCTCCGGGCGAAATTGCGGTCGTGGCTCCGCACGCCGACGGGGTGTTGCGCTTCCTCTTGTCTGAGACTTTTCGCGCCGCGGATATTCCCTTTGCGATTGTGCGGCGCTACGAGACGCTGCGCGAAGAGCCGGTGGTGCGAGCCTGTCTGGCGCTGGCCATTCTCGCTCATCCCGATTGGGGACAGCGGCTCTCGCTCTTTGATTTGTCCGGGGCGTTGGAGCGGGCGCTCAAGCCCCTGGACCGGCTGCGGGCCGAGTTGATTGCGCGACACTTGTATGATTCGCGTTCAGGCCAACTCAAACCTGCGAGCGAGTTGAATGCCGCGATGGGTGAGCGGATCGGCAGAGCCGCGCTCGCTCGCTACGAGGCTCTGCGCGCCTGGATCGAGGTGTATCGCGGTGGTGGGGCCGACCCTTGGGACCACTTTTTGCGCCGGCTCTTCGGGGAAGTGTTGTCGCACGCCGCGCTGGAGCCTGAAGAAGCCGAGGTGTACAGCAAGTTGATCGCTTCGGCTGCCTCATTCCGCGAGGTAGCCCCGGCCATGGCGCTAGAAGGCGCGACCATTGGCCAGCGCTACGTCGAGATGATATGGTCTGGGGTCGTCGCTGCTCAATACCTGACCGATGTCGATCTCGACGAGGCTCCAGAGTCCATTGCCCTCGTCGCTCCGGTCTATACCTATTTGCTCTCCGGCCATGTGGCGCGCTACCAGTTCTGGCTGGATATTGGCTCGGCTAACTGGTGGGAGCCTCTGCACCAGCCCTTGACCAACCACTACGTACTGACCCGGCGCTGGAACTCGGAGGAACGTTGGACCGACGCCGTGGATTACTCGATCCGCAACCGCAACCTCTATCGCTTGGTGCGGGGCCTGTGTTTGCGCTGCCGCGACGGGATCTACCTCTGCGCCAGCGAGTCGGAAGGGCACGGCTCGGCGCAGGACGGGCCGCTGATGATGGCGGTGCAACAGGTCCTACAGGAGGGGCGCGCGTGAGGTTTGAGCCGCGCGCGGGGCAGCGCGAGATCTTGGCCTACCAAGGCGGCCTGCTAGGCGTATCAGCCGTGCCCGGTAGCGGCAAGACCGCCGCGATTGTCGCCTTGGCGACTCGGCTGATCGCCGAGAGGCGCGCTGAGGGGGGGCAGGTGCTGATCGTAACCTACCAGAATGCGGCCGTGGATAATGTCCGCGCTCGGATCGCCCAGCGCTTGCAAGAGATGGACAGGCTACCGGTCGGCTACGACGTGCGGACTCTGCACAGCTTGGCCTACGGCATCGTCCAAGCCAACCCTGGGTTGGTGGGGGCTGTGGCCGAGTTCACGGTACTCGACGAACGCGCTAGCGAGAGCCTGCTCGACAAGGCGGTGCGGACCTGGAACGACGACAACAAGGGGGTGTGGGGTCGATTGGGGCCTGGGGAATACGTAGATCAGCAGTGGGAGCAGGAGTGGCGCGACATTGCGCGGAAAGTCGCCCGCACGGTCATTACCACGGCCAAAAATCGCCGGCTGCGGGCCGAGGACCTCTTGGCGCGGCTTGGCGGTCGGGAGGACGGCGACCCGTTTTTGCGGATCGGCGCGGAAATCTACCAGCTCTACCAGCAGCAAGTCGAGACCATCGGCGGCCTCGACTTCGACGACTTGGTGTGGATGGCCGTAGAGATGTTGCAGCAATACCCGGATTTGTGCCGCCGCTACCGGCGGCGTTGGCCCTTTGTCTTGGAGGATGAGGCGCAAGACAGCGTCCCCTTGCAGGAGGAACTGATCGCGCTATTGGTGGGGCCGGGCGGCAATTGGATCCGGGTCGGTGACCCCAATCAGGCGATTATGAGCACCTTCACCGCGGCCGATCCGCGCTATTTGCGCGACTTCTTGGAGCGCGAAGATGTCGCGGTCGCAGAGATGACGATCTCCGGCCGCTGCGCCCCCAAGATCATGGCTTTGGCCAACTTTTTGGTCGATTGGGCTGCGGTCGAACACCCATTGGCCGAGGTGCGCCAGCGCGCTTTCCGTCCCCAGCAGATGCAGCCCACCGATCGCGGCGATCCCCAGCAAAACCCCGCAGACGCGGACAGTGCCATAGGACTCCGCGAATACAACAACCGCCACGATGAATTCGACAGCATTGCGCGCCGGGCCAAGGGCTTTGCCGAAAGCAATCCGAATCTGACGGTAGCGGTGCTAGTACCGACTAACCGCATCGGCTACGACATGGCCGAGCGCTTGCGCCAAGCCGGAGCGGACTTCGACGAGGTGCTGCAAAGCCCGCGCTCGGCACGGCGGGTGGGTGAGGCTCTGTGCATAGTGTTAGATTTTCTCGCTGATCCTTTGGGACGCAATCAGTTAGAGAGATCCTATCGCGCCTTGGTCGGCTTTTGGCCCGGGCCGAGTGGGCCGGGGAACGAGGAGGCCGTGGCCATGTTGTTGCGCAGTTGCTATCGGCCCGAAGCGCTGCTCTACCCGGAGGCTGGTCAGCGCATGGAAGCGGCCCTACCCCCAGTGGAACACATAGAGCCGCAGGATTTGGAGGCCATTGGCCTCTTGTGTGGTTATCTGCGGCGCTGGCTGCGGGCGGTTGCGCTGCCGGTAGATCAGCTTCTGATGACGGTTGCCCAAGATCTGCTGCAGGAAGAGGATATGGCGCGGGCGCAGCAACTAGCGGTCTATGTGCGCACTCGTGCCGACCAAAACGCAGACTGGCAATTGCCCGAGTTGGTGCGCGAGTTGAGCGAGGCCGTGCAGGGTCGGGCGGGTGTGCTTGCCGAGGCGGATGATGCATTGGCACCTCAGCCCGGGCGGATTTTCCTGACGACCATGCACAAGGCCAAGGGGATGGAGTGGGATCTGGTATATGTCATGGGGGTTGATGGCGACTGGTTTCCCCACGACCTCGACGCGCGGTTTTTGGGCGAGTACGAATTCTTAGGCGGCGATCCCTGCGAGGATGCAAAGGCCGAACTGTTGGACCTGATCGGCGAAATCGGGTCGAGCCGGCTGTCGGCCACCGATCGCTCCCACGCCGAGGTGATCGCCGAGCGGCTGCGGCTGCTCTACGTGGCCATCACCCGTGCGCGGCGCTATTTAGTCTTGAGTTGGAGCCGTCAGATTCCGCGTGTGACGCGCACACAGCCCGTGCCCATGGCGGAGGTGTTCCGCCAGTTGCAACTCTATATCGAGCAGCGGAGCCGATGATACCGCAGGGATTCAATTACAGCCAGAGCAGTCTGACGGCCTTTGCGCGCTGTCGGCGGCAGTTCCTGTTGCGCTATGTCGAGCGGCTGGCGTGGCCAGCGCCGCTGACCGACCAGCTCGACGAATGGGAAGCTGCCGCTGATCGGGGAAGGTCGTTTCACCAGTTCGTGTTGCAGGAGAGCCTGGGCATGGATGTGGAGGACGCGGTGCAGCGGAGCCGCGACCCGCTGTTGGCCGCTTGGTGGCGCAATTGGCGCGAGCAGCCGCCGGTTGTGCCCGAGGGAGCGGTGTTTGGGGAAACCATGCTCTCCGTGCCTCTGGCCGGGCGGCGTCTCGTCGCCAAGTTCGACCGCGTGGTACTGGCCGACGATGGGTGCGCTTGGATATTCGACTGGAAGACCGGCCGTAAGAAACCAGAGCAAGCCGCCTATGCCCAAAGCTGGCAAACGCTGGTTTATCGCTTTGTCCTAGTCGAGGCTGGCGCGGTCTTGAACGAGGGCCGCGCACTCGCGCCCGACGACGTGACATTGGTCTATTGGCACGCGCAGTACCCGCAGGTTCTGCAGCCGATTACCTATTCAGCCGCCGAGCACGAGCGTGCGCGCGCGCTTTTGTCAGAGGCGATTGCCGCCATTGAGGCCCTTCCAAATGCGGATGCGTACGCCAAAACCGACGACGAGGGCGAGTGCCAGCGCTGCGCATTTCACACCTATTGCAACCGGCCAGCGGCGCGGAGCGACGATTGGGACATCGACGAGGACGAGCTGGATTGGGAGCAGGTTCCCGAAGCAGAGCTTTGACGCCGGTCAGCCTTTGAGCGCACCGAGCTGGATGCCGCGCACGAAGAACCGCTGGCCAAAGACAAAGAGCACGATCATTGGCAGCATCATCAGGACGCTCCCCGTCATCAAAAGCGAGTAGTTGGTTCCCTGTGACGAATCGAAGTAGCGCAGAGCTACCGGCAGGACTCGCATGTGCTCGGAGTGGGTGACGATCAGCGGCCACGTAAAGGACTGCCAAGTGCCCATAAAGGAGAAGATCGAGAGGGTGATTAGCGCCGGCTTGGACAGGGGCATGACGATGGTCCAGAAGGTCTTCCAGAGATTGGCACCGTCGATTTCAGCAGCCTCTTCGAGTCCTCTGGGCAGCCCGGTCATAAACTGGCGCATCATAAAGGTGCCAAAAGCGGTGAACATGGCTGGGATGATGAGCGCTTGGAACGAGTCGAGCCAGCCGAGGCTTTTGAGAATCACGTAATTGGGCAGCAAGGTGACGATCCCGGGGACCATCAAGGTGGCCAAGTAGAGTAGAAAGACGGCGTCGCGGTAGCGCCATTCGAGGCGGGCAAAGGCAAAGCCGGCCATGGCCGAGGTCACCACTTGGCCGACCATCACGCAGACGGCGACAAAGAGGCTGTTCCAGCCGTAGAGCGAAAACTTGATGTCCTTGTCGCGCAAAACCCGGATGTAGTTGGACCACATGAAGCGCGGCTCGCTGATTTGCAACACATCGCTGCCGTACGCGATGCGCAGTTGGTCTTCGCCGGGGAAGCGGACGTAGAGGACATCGCCTCCGGCTTTTTCCGTCAGCGGGTCGTCGTCGCTTCTGAGCAGGGGAAAGGCCGAGCGAAAGGGAATGGTGTTGCCGTCGGCGTCGAGAATCGGCTCTTTGGCTTGGACGTCCAAAACCGGGTCCCCGACGCGATCCCAGGAGATATCGCGATAGGTGTAAGCCTCGCCGTTGGCGCGCAACAGCGGGGTGCCGTCAGCAAGTTCGACCGAGGCCGGCGGTAGCTGTTCGGCCGTGCGCCATTTCTGGCGCTGCTGCACGAGCCGCTGCTGCCACTTGTCGCGCAGGGCTTCGGTCAGCAGCAGGGGAGCACCATCAACGAGGACTGGGTTCCAGCGGTTTTTGTACACGGCGATGCCGCCGCGCTCTTCGACGTTTTTGCCGGGGATGGGCTGGCTATCTGGGTCGTAGATTAGGCGGCCCTGCTGGTCGCGGATCGGGTCGCCGGGGGCACCGAGTATCACCGGGTTGCCGAGAGTGATGCGGATCGGCTCGCCTTGGCCGTCGAGCAGCGGTTGACCATCGCGAGTCCTCAGCAGGTCGCCTTCGTTGCCGAGGCGCACTTCCTGCGGCCAGACATGGCTCTGGAAAACCTCGTTTTCGCTCTTGAGCGAGGTGAGTACCATCCACAGGAACGGCACGAGCGTGGTGAAGCCGAAGAGGACGAGCAGCCCGTGGCTCAGCGAATGGATCGCGGTCGTTTGCGCAACTTTGGCCATGCGCCTTTTCCCTCAGTTGACCGCGCCCCGACCGAAGCGCCAGTTGAACAGCGTGATAGTGAATATGATGACGAACATAAACCAAGCCACCGCGGCCGCGTACCCGAACTCTAGGTTTTCAAAGGCCGAGCGGTAGATGTAGTAGCCGAGCGTGACCGTGTTGTCCCCGTCCTTGCCCGGGCCGCCATTGGTCATCAAATAGGCGATCTCAAAGCCCCCTTGCAGCCCACCGATAATGGACATGACACATATAAAAAAGGTCGTCGGGGCGATCATCGGCCACGTGATGTGCCAAAATTGCTGCCACTTGGAGGCTCCGTCGATGTCCGAGGCTTCGTACAGCTCCTCGGGCACATTGGCTAGGGCCGCGAGGTAGAGGATCATATTGCCCCCGCCCATGGACGCCCAGATACCCATAAAGATGATGGCCGTCTTGGCCCAATAGGCGGCTTGTTCTAGGCCGAGCCAAGAGAGCCAGCCCAAATCGACGCTGCTGGAAAGCCAATTGGGCAAGTCGTCGATGCTGTTGAGACCAGCGAGGAGGGCCATGCGTCCCGACAGCCAAGCCCACGGGCCGCCGTACTCGTATAGACCGCTGACGACCCAGTAGAGTGTAGTGGCCGAGAGGAGTGCAAACAGGACTTGGGCCGGTCGTTCAGACATGGCTTTGCGCGCTAGGGATTGTAGGACCAAACCTACCAGTACCAGTACCGCAACGCGCACGGCGAGCGAGAAGTAGGGCCAAGAGAGCACGGGCAGCAGGACTGAGTTGACGAGGCCGTACTTGGGATTGTAGAGCCACTTCCAGAGCAAGAACAGCGCGACCCCATTGGTGACGGTGGGGAGGTAGAAGACCGTGCGATAGATGATGATGCCGCGCAACTTTTGCGAAAGGACGATAGCCAAGAGGAGCGAGCCGCCGATGGACAGGGGCAAGCCTATCATGAGAAAGACCGTGTTGTAGAGATAAAACCAGAGCTTGGGATCGGTCAGCAGCCGAATAAAATTGTCAAAGCCAATGAAACGCGGCGCAGAGAACGTGTCCCACTGAAAGAACGCGAGGCCAAAGGAGAACAGCACCGGCAGGGACGTGAAGATCAAGAACCCGGTCAGATTGGGCGCGAGAAAGAGCAGCGCCCAGCGCAGAATTCTCTTTTCGCGGGGCTTCAAGCGTCCATCTCCGCGCGTTGCCGCCGCGCGTAAAACGCCAAGCCGACGCCGATTGCCCCTAGAAGGATCGCGATCCCGAGGAGATCGAGTGCGTGGCTGCGGCTGGAGAGCGTGCGGTTGCGCTTGGACTTGGCCAAGGACTCGCGCATACGGACGGACATTTCAGTGACAGCCGCTTGACCGACCGTGGGGTTGCTCACCACGCTCTGGTCGGGCATGCGGCCGAGGAATTGGTAGGTCTGGCGGGCCGTTGAGTCGGTGGGCTGATAAGCCGCGTTGATGAGGTTGGTGCCCAAGGCGCCCTGCAAACGGGTAATGTCAAAAGCGGCTCCGTAGGCTGCGGCCTGCTCTGCGACCGGGTGTTCCATGGCGTCGAGCAGGGCCGAGCGGTGTTGATCCTCATCGGGGAACTCAGGGTCGGGCTGGGAGAAATAGCGCACCGAGAATTGCTTGCGGCTGCCGAAGGCATCTGCGTCCTTGGTCAACAAGTTGTTGAAATCCGGGCTGGACAGATATTCCAAGAAGTAAAAGGCCTCCCGCTCGTGCTGCGTGCCCTTGCGAATGGCCGTCACGCGTCCGCCCATCTCGCCCGCCTTGCCCCGGTAGCGACCGGTCTCACTGATCTCGCCCCAAGGGCCGTCGCGCAGACTCGAGTTGGCGCGGATCTCGGGATCGCTCATCCAGCGCTCCCACTCCTCATAGGGCACGTAGCGGGGCATGGGGTAAATTTCGGTAGTAAAACGGGCCTCGCGACGCACCTTGATCAGCCCCCAGCGGCCGATGAGGATAGTGCCCAGTTTGCCCGCCGAATACAGCCCCAAGATGGATTGCCCGCCCCAACCGCCTCCACCTGTTTGCGCGGATTGGTCTTCGGCTGAGGGCACGACGTGGAAGGTGTTGACCAAATCGTACAGATATTGGGCGGCTATGGCACCGGCTGGAGAATCAAGGGCGATTTCAGTGCCATCGTCGCTGAGGAAGCTGCCACCGGCCTGGTAGATGAAGTTGTTCAACCCCCCGCCAAAGCCCGCCCCGCCCGAGCCAAAGGTTTCATAGCGCCGGCCATCGGCGCTCTTTTTGGTGAGGGCCTGACACAAGAGGACGTAGTCCCACCAAGTCCAGTGATTCCACGGCAAGGGTGGCATGGCCAAGCCCCGTGCTTGGCGCTCGCGCTGGACTGCGTCGTAGAGCGAGCGGTTGAGAAAGGTGACGCTGACGGTGACGTTGTTGGGGACGGCGTAGATGCGAAAGCGCTCGTATTCGTCGGCCTCGGCCGGCGCACCGGCCACGGGCACGGCGAGGGCGTTGCGCCGATGCAGCCAGAAATCGTCGAGGCTTAGCTTGGCCTCGTGCATGTAGTCGTTTAGTTCGACCATGACGCCCTTGGAAGCATAGAGCGCAAAGGTCGCATAACTATAAATGTCGAAGACGTCCGGACCGGAGCCGGCCGCTGCTTGGGTGAGGATCTTTTGCACATCCGCGCTTGGGTCGAGGACGACGCGCACTTTCTTGTCTTCGTAGAGCCGGTTGAAGAGAGCCATTTGTTCGGTGCGCGCCGGGTTGGGGTCAGAGGCCCAGCGGATGACAGTGTACTCGCCGCCCGCAGACGGATCGTCTGGATAGACGGATAAGACCCAGCGGTTAAGGGCGTACCAACCGACCAAAATCAGGGTGAGGACGGCGATAGTCGTAGATAGATCGCGCAAGAAAAACCCCGTTGAGGATGCGAGGCGAAAGGGCCAAGTGTAAAAAAAAACGCCGGATTGTCAATGTGGTAAAGAGGTGCTCTTGATCTTTAGAGAGATAACTATAACTAAAAATCGATAATAATAATTAGCTTGACAGGCAGGCGGACAGTCCATAGATTGAGCACTTCGTCTCTCGCTCTATCAACCTTGAACCTTGCCAAAGGAGGTTTCCCTTGAAGAGACTGAGTCTTATTGCCTTGGTCGCGGTGATGGCTGCTTCGGCTGCTTTCGCGCACCAGGCTAACTATTTCATGCCGCAGATTCCCAACCCCGACAACATGGTCGTTGACGGCAACGACGACGACTGGGGCTGGATCGATCCGGCTTTTGCCATCAACCCGGACACCATGTACGAAATTCTCGGTAGTGAGTGGCCCCCGGCCAAAGACGACTGGGACTGCATTCTCTACGTGGCTTGGAGTTCGTCCCCCGACAATTCGCTCTACTACTTTGCTCGGGTTACCGATGACTCGCTGGGCCTCTTCGTCGAGAACCCCCAGGAGTATTGGAAGGACGATTCGCTGGAAATCATCGTCGATGCCGACCACTCGAGCGAGAACTTCAACGAGACCGAGATGACCTCCGGCCAGCAGTACGGTATCCGCGTTCTGCCCGCCGCCGGTCAGAAGGACACTTGGATCTTCAACGTGCCGCAGGAGAGCATCCTGTGGTCCACCGAGCGTCCTTATTTCGTCTATGAGTGGACCCTCGATCCGCCGGACGCTCGTCCGATGGAACAGCCCGCTGGTAGCTCAGTGACCTATACCTACGAGGTCAAGCAGGCTGTGTGGACCTTCCACGACAAGACGGGTCCCGATGGCAGCGCTCGCCACAACTTTGCCTCCGACCAGATCATCGGTCTGACCTTCCAGTTTGACGAGACCGAGAATCCCGAGGTGGGCCGCGAGAAGCAGCCGGGCACGACGCCGGTTAACGGCGCGTTCCAGGACAACTCGAACGGCTCGGACTTCATCACAGTGGAGACCGAAGGCGCTACGGGCGGCACGGGCGTTACCGACACGTCTGTTGAGGCCGATAGCTGGGGTCGGATCAAAGGCTATATGATCCAATAAAGCACACCCCTAGCATTTTTCGCTAGGTAGCACATTGGACGTAGGTAGGTAAAGAGAGGTGGAGGTTGACTTCATCTCTCTTTATCTATCGCCTCTGCACCGTTTTCAGGAAGGCATTTTCAATGAGGATACGGAACATCGCAACGAGCGGGCTCTTGTCGGCCCTTTATCTGTTCGTGCTCGCCGGTTGTATCTCGCAGGTGGGGCTGCGGCGCTTTGCAACGTTCCCCGAGCCGGTTCCGCAACAGGACGAGGCCATGACTGTCCTCGACGACGGCGCGATCGTCTATGCCAAGGATCGCTTGGAGATCTCGCTACAGGTGTTGGATGACGGATTCCTCAATCGCCAGTTCGCGGCGGATTCAAGGAAGGGCGCTGAATCGACCAATCCATACACGTATGGCAATTGGAAGCCTTGGGGCCAAGACTGGACTCCAGAGCGCTTTACCGTGGTCTTGCTGAAGGTCAAAAACTACGAGTATCCCAAGGTTTTCATCGACCCCAAGGCGCTCGTGATCACTACGTCGAACAACCGAGTGTACAACGCGCTCGACAGCGGACAGCTTGAAGATCTCTTCAGCCCGTATCTGCGGGCTTATGCTGGCAACCAGCGGCGGCAGTTTGAGGCTACCACCGACCTGCTCAAACGCACTGTCTATCCGCCTGACATAATCTTTTCCGGTCAAGAGGAAGTCGGGTATATCGTCTTTCCGGTTTTGCACCGAGACGTGGGCAACTTCACCGTCAACGTGCCGGACATGGCCGTGCGCTTCGACTACAAGGGCGAACCGGTGGAGACCATTGATCTAGCATTCAAATTCCAACGCGAAATTTACCACGCACTTCATCCGCGCGCGGAGACGCCGTAATGAATCGGGGGACAGCCCGCATTGCGGCGCTGTTGTTCGCCTTGTGTGCCTATGCGCAGTGGCTCAGCGCCGACGAATGGGTGCTCGGGGGGCATGGGTTTTCTTGGGGCGATCTCGTCGAGGTCCGCGCCCAGATCGACGATCAAAGTAGCCCTGGCGCGATTCAGATCCGCGGCTTTACGCCCGACGAGAACATCATCACCACGCTCTCTTGGAAATACGGCAAGCCCAACGATTTGGTCAGCGAGGGCAATGCGGCGCTGTGGGACAATACAGCGGCCAGGAATTCCATTTCGCTGTCGATTGTCGATGGCGACGACACCACAAGTACGGCAGACCTCTTTAAAACCGCTGGCGTCGATCAAGACGGGCGCACGTTCTTTTTGGATATAGGCTCGCGCGTGCCGGCCGACAGCTTGGTCTTTTTTCCTCGGCAAGAGGGGACGTACGCCAACGGCAAGCCTTTTAGAGACGACTTTGTCCGCAAGCACCGGATTTCCGTCAGCGATGGGCTGACGTACGTGAACGAGCAGCCACTCTTCACCTTACTGCGCGACGTCCCGGTGAACCCCAACAGTGTGTTCACTATGAAATTTCCCCAGCAGTTCATTCGCTTTATTCAGTTGCGCGTGGGGTCGCGGAGTCCCTTTGAAATTGCCGAATTTGAACTCTACGGTAACGGCTTCGTGCCGCGGGCCACGTACCGGAGCCAAGTTATCGACTTAGGCGAGGTCTCCAACTACGGCACCATATCTTGGGCCCAGCGGGCACTGGAACTGGTGGACGGCGAGTTGATCGAGTTGTCGGATCTGGGGCAGACCTCGGTCGCGGTGCGCATGAAGACGGGACAGGACGACAGCCCGCTGGTTCACTTCCAAAAGGTTGTTGACGACGAAACGCGAGCCGTCAGCCAAGTAGTGGTCTCGGAAGCGGATTACAACAAGCTGCCCTCGGGCGAGAAGGGCGATATCGAGGACGACGCTGACAACTGGAGTCCCTGGTCGTTGCCGCTCGAATCCGGGCAATTGATCCCACTGCCCAGCCCGCGCCCCTATTTTCAGCTACAGATTATCATGGAGAGCCAATCCGTGACGCAGACGGTGCGCATCGACTCATTGCGGATTGAGCATTCGCTACCCCCGGCTGCTGCAGTCGTCGGCGAGATCTCCTTGGCCGACGAGCCCAACCCACCAGCCGACATCGGCGTAATCGACAAAGACGATGCCGTTGTGCTGCCGAGCATCGACGGGGGTGAAGAGGTGCTCTTCGCCTATGATGTGCGAGCCATAATAAACAACAACCAGAACGGCTTTGATGCTTTGCGCATCGATACGCCGACGCCAGCGCGCTTTGTCGGCTTGCAGATGGGCGATCCGCTCGAGCCTGTGGAGCCAGATCGCGTGAGCGCGGGCGACAGAAGCATTGAAGTGATTTTCACTAGCAACAAGGTCACCTTTGACAACAATGTGCCACTACGCGTGCTCTTTGAGGGATCGACCGTGGTATTCGGTACGATTTTCACTGGCACGGTCTGGGATACCCAGTCCGATATTCTCGGCCAGCCCGTGCTCGAAGGCGATGCCAATTTCGACGTCAGCACCAACTCGCTGCGCGTGGCCTTGACCCAGCAGTCCGTGGGCGAAATCGTCCGCGCTATAGAGTTTAATCCTTCGGTCTTCACGCCGAATGGAGATGGCATCAACGACCACATCGCCATCAAGTACACCGTAATTCAGATTTCCGAGCCCAAGCCCATCGAGGTGGCCATTTACGACTTAGCGGGTCGGCTGGTGCGCGTGCTGGCCGATCGCGATCAGCCCGGCGGAATTTACACCGAGATGTGGGACGGACGGAGCGATGTCGACGAGGCCGTGCCTCCAGGTAGTTACGTGGTTTCGCTCTCAGTTGATAGCGGGATCGGCAACTTCAGGCGAGTCGGCGTCGTCGGCGTGGCCTATTGATGGTTGATTGTGGTGCTGATGGTACTGACTGGCAAAAATTCAAAAGGGAGGATTCCAGCGTGAGGTGCATGCTCTACGCAGCAGTTGTCACAGCCGGCGTCGCACTCCTATGCGATGCCGCTTTTGCCCAACGGGTCGGCTTTCTGACCGGACGCGAACCGCGCGGTGTGGATGTCTATGAGATGGCGATGACGCCGGCGCAGCGAAAGTGGCAGTATCCGCAAAGCCTGTATCACTTCTACCGTTGGACCGGCGAGGAATACAGCAATTACGCCCGCCAAAACTACGAGCGCTACGTATCTACCGAGCTTGAAGGCTTTCGCACCTACGACCTCTACGGGAACTATATCACTCGCGGTTTTGAGGTGTACAACTGGTCCATTGACAGTCCAGTGACTTCGGGCAGTACGGTGCGCAAGGGTCCCAAGTATGGGGGGTGGTTTCAAAGTTTGATCGTCTCGTCGATGTCCAAGGGGCAGTTTTATTCCTCAATGACCATTGGCGAGGCCCTGCGCACCACCCTGACGCCGCTGACTTTTTCCAAGCCAGCCTTCAACGGGGTGCAGTGGGACTTTGCCGCCGACAAGTACCAGATGACACTCTTGGCGTCGCGCCTGGCCTCCCCGGGCTCAGCCGTGTCGTTTGAAAACTCAATCGGCCAGATATTGGGCGACATGACGAATCTCTTCGGCGTGCACTCTAAAGTGCAGCTCGGAGATTTTTCTAAGTTGGGCTTTACTTATCTCAACATTGCCAACTTCTCTACAGGTCGCAAGCTGGGTGCCAACTCGCTCAAAGGCGTGTTGACCGAGGCCCAAAACGGCGGCAATGTCGAGACGATCGTCCTGCGGCTCTCCGATGATTCGCCCGAAGACGGCGTAGGCGGTGCTCAGCTTTTTGCCGAGCGCATTATCATCAACGGAGTCGATCACCCCGAAATCGTCCCCTCGCCGCGCGGAGGTGTGCGGCGCGCCGGCGTCATCGAGGCCAATGGTGCTGAGACGTTGGAGCTGACCTACAACATTGCCCGCGACTTCCGCCAACAGCCCGATGACGAGATCACCACGTTTCAGGAAATCAGCGAGATCGAGTTCGAGTTGGTCATCGCCAACGACTACCGGATCGAAATCACTTCTAACCTCCAAGTCAATGCCCAGGGCGAACCCGTGTTCTTGGAGGTCGAGCGCGCCCATGGCAACGTCAGCGATGGCTCTAACCAACGCTTCATCCGCTTTGAATACGGCCTGCCCACCGGCAAGGATATCATCGGCTTCAACTTTGATATAGACGATATCAAGGGCTTCAATATGCGCTCGGAGCTTGCTTTCAGCCGGGCGTTTCGCCGCTTCCCCAACCAAAATTTCCAAGATCACGCTCTCGCCCAAGACCAGGGCATGGCCTATTACATCACGGCCTCGCAGGACGCTTATCCGTTTTTCGCGTACGGAGAATTCTACCGTCTAGAGCCTGAGTACCAGACCAATGCATTTATCTCGGATGCGCGGGGTTTCATCGATTACGAGCACCCGGAGCGCTATTCCTTTGAGGCGGTTGACGACAACGACGACCAAGATCGCTTTGCCGACTGGAAGCGTCTGTGGCAAAACGGCGACAACGCCTTTCGCGAATCGCCTTTTGGCACAGGTGGCCAAGCCGACCCGCAGGTTTTCCCTGGATATGACGAGAACGCGGACTTCATCTCGGACTTTAACCAAAACGACAACAGCGAGCCGGATTTCGCCGAGCCGTTTCTGCGCTACAACGTCGATCCACCCGAGTTCCTCTTCGGCGTTGACATGAACAACAACAACGTCATCGACCGCTTTGAGAACGATACGTTCGCCGACTATCCCTACCGACACGACCGCGATGGCTACAACGTGTACGGGGGCGTTCACTTGACCGAAGCGATCAAGGCGACGATGGGCTACTCAACGGCCGACGAGATCAGTTCCAAGCGCAGCGCGCAGATGAGCTATGCGGTGGTCTCGGGCGAGTGGAAATGGCCGGGCATTGAGGCTCGGGCTTTCCAATACGCTCGCTCGGTCCAAGACGACATCGAAGACGATGTGATCCAATGGGTCGATCCAGATGGATTTCGCGAAACTATCGATCCGCTGATCGCCCAAGACACCTTTGTTTGGACTGGCTATCTGACGTTCGATTACCTGCGCCTTAAAAACCTGAACATCTACAACAAGGTGAAGTACGATTGGTTCAGGCAGCGCGGCGAGCAGGCCGAGGTCAAGGACGACCGCCTCTTCTTTGGCGCTATCAACAAGGTGGACTACCCCCTGCCGATTACTGACAACCTGTCTTTTTGGCCGCGTTACAAGAGCGTGTACCGCAAGATCAACCCGACCTTTAGCACTGACCTCGACATTACCGAATGGTCGCAGTTTTACATGCTGACCTCGAAGTACTTCCTCCTGCCCGGCACCTTTATCGAATACGGCGTCGAGTTAAACCTCTTCCGCAACCTTGAAGAGCGCCCAGAGATCTTGCCGCCTGGATACGTCGATGACTTTACGGGTTCGGTGCTGGCCTTACAGCTTTCCAACAGGTCGGCGTACCTCGGTTATTCGCTGACTATGAATACGGGCTTTCGCTGGGAGCGCCGGGCCTTTGCCGAGGCGACCGAAACCAACTCTCTGCTCTTCATTCGGGTTTTCGCAGGCCTCCAAGACTAGGGGCCGCACTATTTCTCTGTGGATCCAAAGCGCCCGGCGTTCTCTAGCGGAGATGCCGGGCGCTTTACTGCCTAACAAATGGACATGCGCCTTGCTGTGATGTGGATAGGGCTAGTCGGCCTTCTCGGAGGGATCGGCTGTGGTGCTCCGGAACGCCACGTCCTCAAAAAGCCTGCCACGCCCCAGTCCCTTGCATTCTACCAACGCGCCTACGGGCAAAATCCGGCAGACCCGGAAGTGCTCTTGGCCTTGGGGTGGCTCTACCTGCAAAAGGACCGCACGCGCCGCGCCGTTGATGTGCTGTCCGAACTGGTCGCGATCGCGCCCGACGACGCGGATGCTCACTACTACCTCGGGGTTGCCCTCGCCAAAGAGCACCGCAAGAGCGAGGCCATAGCTACCTTTAAGCACGCACTCGAAAAAGCGCCGGGCTTTGCCGAAGCGTACTGGGCCTTGGCGCTGCTATACAACGAGCGCGGCGACGGGTACGAAAAGGCGCTTGCAACGGTCGAAGAGGGGCTGCAGTTGGCCGGACAGAGCGGCTATGGGCACTTTGTGTTGGGATTTGTGCTGTGTTCGCGCGGCGACAATGAAAATGCCAAGACCGCGCTGCTGAAGGCGATTGAACTCGACCCTGACTTGGCACACGCCCACTACTACTTGGCGCTGGTGTACTTGCGCTTGCAGGACGATCCGCGGGCCATGGCGGCCATGGAGCAGACCATTGCCGCAGACCCGGGTTACACCTCGGCCTATTACAGCTTGGGCACGCTCTATGCGCGCACGGGCCGCGACGCCGAGGGCGCGCGAATGATCGAACTTTTTCAGCAGTTGAGTAGCGCGACAATGGACGAGGACCACTACCGCCGCTTGCTCTATCGCCAGGCCGTGCCGCTGGCGACCGACAAGCAGGCTGCCACGCATTTCAACTTGGGGTTGGTCTATTTGCGCAGAAAGGAGTTGGCGGCGGCACTCGAACAGTTCGAGGCGGCCTTGGCCCTCGATTCCACGTATGCGGAGGCCAGCCACAACATTGGGGTGATCTATTCGCTGCAAGAGCAACACGCGGCTGCTCGGCCCTTTTTGCTGCGCGCGGTCCGCCACAAGCCCGACTACGCGTTGGCCTTTGAAAACATAGGCAACAACAGCTTGGCCCTCGGCGAGTACGCAGAGGCGGTCGCTGCGTTTCGCCGCGCCTTGTCCCTCGACGGGAGCATGGCCTCAGCCCTCGACGGCTTGGGGACTGCGCTAATCCAGCAGGGCCAAGTGGCAGAAGGCCGCGCGGCTCGTGCCGAGGCCGCAGCCTTGAGGGCGCAACAGTAAATGTGGGTTGTACTAGTTGTTATTGGGGCATTAGTAGGATGCGGGGGTGAGGCAGCGCGACCCCTTTTCGTCGATGTAGCCGCCGAAGCGGGAGTCCAATTGCGCACCGTATCTGGAACGCCGCAAAAAGAGCACATCGTCGAATGCAATACGGGCGGGACGGCCCTTTTAGACCACGACCTAGATGGGGACGTGGATATTTTCATTGTCAATGGCACGCGCCTCTCCGGCTATGCCCCAGGCCGAGAACCCCGCGCTGAGCTGTACCGCAACGACGGCGCTTGGCGATTTACAGGTGTTGGCCGAGAGGCTGGCGTCGCGCACGTGGGATGGGGTATGGGGGTCACGGCGGCTGACTACAATGCCGATGGATGGCCCGATCTGTACTTGGCGAACTACGGTCCCAATGCCCTGTACGAAAACGAGGGCGACGGCACGTTCGTCGATGTGGCGGCCGAGCGGGGCGTGGACTTTAGCGGCTGGAGCTCGTCTGCGGCCTTTGGCGACTACGACCTCGACGGCGACTTGGACTTTTACTTGGCTAATTACATCGACTTTGACCCGGCGTTTCGCCCGATTGATCCGAGCTATTGCACCTGGCGCGGGATAGACGTATTCTGCGGCCCGCGCGGGATGCCGGGCGAGCGGGATCAATTCTATCGCAACGACGGCCCGAGTGCGGGTTGGACTTTTACCGACGCCACTGAGGCTTTTGGCATTGCCGACTACGAGTACTATGGTTTTGCCGCGCTGGCCGGCGACTGGGATGAGGACGGCGACTTGGACATTTACATTGCCAACGATTCGACACCGAATGTGCTCTACCGCAACGACCAAGGTGCATTTGCGGATGTATCGCTCCTGTCGGCGACTGCGTACAGCGAGGACGGCCGCGAACAGGGCGGCATGGGTTTAGCGGGAGGCGACTACGATCAAGACGGCGATTTTGATCTCTTTGTCACCAATTTCTCGCACGACAATAACTCGCTCTACGACAACAATGGCCGGGGGTTTTTCACCGACGCCAGTTTCAGTTCAGCCCTAGGCCGTGCGAGCATCAGTTCTTTAGGGTGGGGCACGGGTTTTTTCGATTACGACAACGACGGCGACGACGACCTGTTCGTCGCCAACGGGCACGTGTACCCAGCCGTTGACCGCCGCGACTTGGGGACTCGCTACGCCCAGCGCAACCACCTGTTTGAGAATCGCGACGGCGCTTTTGTCGAAGTCGGTGCAGCCTCAGGTCCGGGCCTAGCAGTGGAAAAGTCCAGTCGCGGCTCGGCCTTCGGCGATTTGGACAACGACGGCGACTTGGACCTTGTGGTGGTCAATATCGACGACACGCCGACCTTGCTGCGCAACGACGGGGGCAATCGCCACAACTATCTGATGGTGAGGCTGCTCGGCGATGGAGGAAATACAGAGGCCATTGGTGCGCGAGTCTCGGTGTCGGTGGGTGGTGCGGTGCAGATGCGGGAGGTGCGCGCGGGCACGAGCTATCTGTCACAGGACGACCTACGGCTGCACTTCGGCTTGGGGGCGGCGACCGAGGCCGATCACCTCGTGGTGCGCTGGCCCGATGGAGTGGAAGAGCGCATCGACGGGGTGGCGGGCAATCGGCTGATTACCATCCGGCACGGCGCGGGTCTCGTCGCCGAGGGGTTTGGGCCAGTGCCGAGGCCGGGGCCGTGAAGGCGCGCTACGGAATGGTCCTGCTGCTTTGTTGCAATGCTGCGGCGGAATCGCGTTTTGTCGATATCGCGCAATCCGCTGGGGTTGATTTCATCCACCGCAGCGGCGCGGCCGGCGCGCGCTATTTGCCCGAGACCTATGGCTCTGGAGCCGCGTTTTTGGATTTCGATGGCGATGGTGCGCTCGACCTGTACTTGGTCAACGCCGGGCGACTGCCTCAGTTGTCGGATGCGCCTGAAGCGGCCAACGCGCTTTTTCGCAACGAAGGTGCAGGCCGCTTCTCAGAGCAGACGGCGCAGGCTGGCGTCGGTGATCGCGGCTACGGCATGGGCGCAGCCGTTGGCGATTACGACAACGACGGCTGGGCCGACCTCTACGTCACCAATTTTGGCTCCAACGCGCTTTTCCACAATCGCGGAGAGGGTCGCTTTGCCGATGTCACGGCCACAGCCAGCGTTGGCTGCCCGGGATGGGGGACGAGCGCGGCCTTTGCCGATGTGGATCTCGACGGGGATTTGGACCTATTCGTCGGCAACTACCTCGACTATCCAACCGAAGATCCGCTCGTGTGCCGGATCGGCAACAGCGAGGAGCGGCTCTACTGCGACCCGCGCAAGTTCGACGGCCAAGTCGACCGCCTCTATATCAACGAGGGTCGCGCCAGGGGTTGGGCTTTTGCCGACCGCACTGCAGCCTTCGGCCTCGCCAGCACTGCCGGCAAAGAGTTAGGAGTCGTCTTTGGCGACTACGATCAAGACGGCGATCCTGACCTGTACTTGGCCAACGACCTCGTGCCCAACATGCTCTATCGCAACGACGGCGCGCGCTTTGTCGATCGCGGGCTTGCCAGCGGCACCAGCCTCAACGGCGAGGGGGTTGCCGAGGCCGGGATGGGAGTTGACATGGCCGATGCAGACGGCGACGGCGACTTGGATCTATTCGTGACCAACTTCCAGTGGGAGAGCAACACCCTGTACAGCAACTTGGGTGGGGGGTTCTTTGCCGACGCGACCGTAGCGTCGGGCATCACCCGTGCCAGTATGGCCTTTCTCGGGTTCGGCACGGGGTTTTTTGACTGCGACAATGACGGCGATCTCGACCTGTTTGTCGCCAATGGCCACGTGTACGACAACGTGGAAAAGGTCGATCGAGCGGCTGAGTACGCGCAGCGCAATCAGCTCCTAGAAAACACCGGTGCGGGCACTTTTGTCGACCGCGACGGCCGCGGCCCAGGACTGGCGCTGGTGCAGGTCAGTCGCGGTACTGCATTCGGCGATATCGACAGCGACGGCGACTTGGATATTGCGGTGAACAACTCCAATGAACGGCCAGCCCTGTTGCGCAACGACGCAGATGCCGGCGGGTGGTTGGGGCTTAGGTTGCGGGGCGCGGCGAGCAATCGCGACGCCATTGGGGCGCGAATCGCGCTGACGACTGGCGGCCGCACTCTCGTGCGCGAGGTTCGCCGCAACGCGAGCTATCTGTCGTCGAACGATCCCCGAGTGCTCTTTGGCCTTGGGGATGCCGAGGTCGCCGAGCGGGTTGAGATCCGCTGGCCGTCCGGCGTCATCCAAGTTGTCGAGACCCTGCCCGGGCGGCAATACGTGGCCATAGAGGAGGAGACTAGCCAGTGACTAAATGGATTTCGTTCGCACTGAGCATTGCGCTGGCAGTCGGCTGCGAGACCAAGCCGGAAGCCCCGCCCGCTCAGCCGGTAATGCAGCCGCCTCCAGTTGAGGACCCGCTGCTGATCGGGCGTGCCCTGTTGCGGCAGAAGCGCTACGCGGATGCGCTCGAGGTGTATGGGGAAGCGCGCAAGCGCCATCCGCAGTCGGGCGAGGTGCTGGCCACGTTGGGCCGGATCCATTTGGCCTTGGGCCAGTCCGAAGAGGCGACCCAATTCTACGAAATGGCCGTGGCCCTTGAATCCGATCAGCCCGAATGGCTCGTTGCCCTAGGCAATGTGCATCTGAAACTGAGCCGCTACGACGAAGCCCATGCCGCGTTTGCTGCGGCCTTGGCCTTGGACTCGACGTACGCGCCAGCGCGGCGCAACAAGGCGGCGGTGTACAGCAAGCAGGGGCGGTTGGGCGACGCCGCTCACGAATACGAGCGCGCCTTAGCACTGCGTCCCGAACACCTCCACACCCGCTTTAACCTCGGGCTGGTGTACGCCGGTTTAGGCCGCTATGCAGACGCCAGCGAGGCCCTGCAACAGGTCTTGACGGCAGCGCCGAAAAATGCGCGCGCACTCTACGCGATGGGGGAAATTCGGCTACAGGACGACGACGACAAGGGAGCAGTCGAGTACTTTGAGCGCACGCTGGCGGCCGACACTACGTACGCGGAGGCGCATCTGCAATTGGGGAGGATCCAGATGCGCCAAAACGATCTAGCGGCTGCGGCCGATCACTTCCGCCGGACCATTCTAATCGAACCTGGGCTTGCCGAGTCCTTCCGTCTGCTAGGCCAGATCCACCTGCGGCAGGGCCGTGAGGCAGCCGGAGAAAAATCTCTCGCCGCCTACGAGAAGATTAAGCGGGTCGAAGGGGATATCCAGCGCTATCGCGAGCAGGTACGCAGCGATCCGGACGACGCCGAAGCTCATTATAGCTTAGGTTTTATATACAACCGCTTAGGGTTTACCGGCGTGGCCCTGCCGCACTACGCCCAAGCTGTGCGGATCAACCCCGCACATGTGCGGGCGCTGAACAACATGGGCAATATCTACTTGCGCACTGGCCATTTCGATCAAGCGGCAGCCGCCTATCAGCAGATCGTCCAACAAGACCCCGAGCACGTGGCCGCCTTTGTGGCCCTCGGTCAGGTTTATTTGAACCAGCAGCGCACGGATGAAGCCATCGCCATGCTCAACCGCGCCCTCGCGCTCGACGAAAACTGGCTCGGTGCCCACCAAGCCTTGGCCGAAGCCTACAAGCGGCTGGGGCAGATTGCCAAAAGCGAAGAACACAAACGCATGGCCGACGCTTTGATTAGAAAGCAAAAAGATGACCAATAACGCGAAAAAATGGGTGGGGCTTGCAGCTTGTGCGCTCCTTCTTTGTTGCGCCCAAGAGTCGGCGGTCCCGACTGCGGAGAGTGGTGGTTTAGTGGTAGTTGGTACCGCTTTGGCCCAAGTTGGCGACGACCTAATCGACGAGCGCGAATTCCGCCGCTACGAAGCGCAGATCCAACCGCAGCACCACTCGTTAGCGCACGGCGTGGAAAAGCACCGCGAGCACCTGATAAGTTTGATCGACATCAAGCTCATGGTGCGCGAGGCGTATGCGCGGGGATTGGACAAAAATCCCGCATGGATCAAAGCTGTGGACCTAGCTCGGCACAAGGCCATGGTCGAAGCCTATATACGCAAGCAGGTCGGTCTACAAATCGAGATTTCCGAAGACGAGCTGCGAGCCAATTTTGCCGCGCATCCGGCTCGCCACGCCGTGCGCGGTGCGCACATCCTGCTCGACAGCCGCGCCCGCGCTGATTCTATCTACGCGGAGATCACATCAGGTCGGGCCACCTTTGAGGACATGGCGCGCAAGCACTCGCTGGACGAGGCGACTGCGGCCGCTGGGGGCTGGTTTGATTCGTACTATGCCTTTGACCGGGTCTCAGACCGAGTGTACGAGCGCGTGTTCTCGTTGGACGTAGGCGAGGTCAGCCAGCCTTTTCGCACGCCCCAAGGCTGGGAAATCGCCAAGGTAGTAGATAAGAAATTGGTGCCTTTTGAGAAGTATCGCACGGTGATCCAGCGGGCGACTTTTCTCGAAAAAATCGAGAACTTGCGCAGCGAGCACATCGACAAGCTGGTCGCCGAGAGCGGCTTGCGCCCGGTGGGGGAGCAGGTGCGGCGCTTCGTCGCGGCGTGGAACGAACAGCCTGGCTCGCCGCAGTTAACGCCCGAGGAGTGGGCCGCCCCGCTCTATGAGTACGATGGCGGCGTCATCACTGTGCAGCAGGGCAGCTATTTGCTGCACAATACGCGGCTGGGCCACGCCCAAATCGACAGCGCCTTGCTCGACGATCGAATCCGCCGCCGTGGGGCACCAGATCTACTATTGGGCTTGGCGGCCGAGCGCGGTGGATACGGCGAGCGGCCAGAGGTGCAGGAGAAAGTGGAAGCCGAAAAGGAGCGGCTGCTGCTGCAAGGGCTGTGGGAAGAACTACTCGAAAATGCCCTAGCGGTGAGCGAAGAGGAAACGCGTGCCCACTACGAGGCGCATCCAGAGATGTACTGGGCACCAGAGGAAATCGTGGTCCAAGAAATCATGGTCGCCGACGAGTCGCTTGCACAAGAGCTGCTGGAGCAGATTCGCAACGGGGCCGACATGGCCGCACTGGCAACCAAACACAGCATCCGCCGCGACGCGGATGAAAACGGCGGCCTCTACGCGCTGCGCGCATTTGAAAAAATCGTTTACAAGGAGCTAATGGACGCGGCCATATCCGCGCCCGAAAGGGAATTGCAAGGCCCAATTGAACTAGCCAGCCCCTTGCCGTCTTCCTTGCGCGACCCTCGCCCCTTAGAAAGGGCCTTTTCGATCTTCAAGGTCTTGCAGCGTCGGCCCAAGCGAGTGCAAGAATACGACTTGATCCAACAGAAGGCCTACTACTTGGCTCGGCAAGCAAAGCAACAGCGCGAATTGCGAACCCTCAACCTGCAGTTGCGCGACAAGTGGCACAGTGCATGGGGCATCAACGACGACGCACTGGCTGAGTACGCACTCGCCGTTGATAGAGAGAAAAAAGCGCCGCTGCCGTAAATTTTTTATACTATATAGTCTAGCGGGAGAAGAAGTTATGAAACGTCTAGCGAATTTGTGGCTTTGGTTTCTCGTCGCAGCATCGGCTACGGCCGCGGCGGCGGACATTTCTTTGTGGCAGATCGGAGGGAGTGGCCTTCGGTGGGCCGATAGCGACTCGGCTCAAGTGATGATCGACTTTGCCAGCCCGAATAACTCAATCCAGCCGGTGCTGGTCAGCGCGGATACGACGGTCTTTCCCCTGCTCGAAAACTGGTCGCCAAAAAAGAATCCAGACGAGCTGGGTTTTGTCGATGGCGAGCGGCCCCGCGCTTGGAAGGGCCAGGCCGGCACCTCTTCGACGGTTGACAACGCGCTCAACCTCATCGACGGCAGCGGCAAGACGTACAATCCGGTGACTAGCAACAGCATTAACAGCGAGTACTACACCATTGATTTGGGGGTGCCGGTGCCGTTGTTCCGCTTTGCCATGAGCACGCCGGACAAGGGGTTTTTCCGCTCGGATGGAACCCCGCTAGAGGAAGACGCCATCCCGGCCTTTGAAGTGTCGATCGCCCCAGACACCAACAACGACGTGCTGCACACGCCCAACGGGCCCCCTATCGGGGAAATCATCGCCGAGGCGCGCGAGAATGTCGTCCCCAAGATTGTGGCTGATTTTCCCCTGCAATACGTGCGCTATGTCCGCTACAAGCGCAAGAATTCGATCCTCGACGAGGCGACGAATCAGTCGTCTGGGCATTCGGGCACGGCGCGCAAGGGGACGGTGGCCGAGTTCTTTCTCTGGGGAGAGGGAATCCCCAAGCGGGCCACGTACAAGACGTTCATTTTTGACCTCGGCACGGTCGTCAACTTCGGTCGGCTGTTCTGGAAGGCCACGCCCATGCGCCTAGTCGACGGCGTGGCCGAGGAAGCTCCGGATGCCAACGTGCAAATCGAGGTCGAAGCGCGCACTGGGATCGACGCAGATCCAGACATCTACTACGAATTCACGGATATGGGGACGCGCGTCGTCGTCGAGCAAAAACGCTATCAGGGCGTGCTGAAAAACCAGAGCGCGGCCGTTACGAATGCCGATGGGTTGGGCGGAACCCTGACTCTTTCCACGCGGCCCAAGCCGGGGCTCCGCGCTGGCATTGAGTACGACCAACAAAACTGGACGTTTTGGTCTTTTCCGACGACCGAGTCCGACCGACCCCTCAATCTCAATCGGGGATCCCATCTGCAAATTAAGGTGGTGCTGCACAGCGAGCGGTTCGACGAATTCGTGCGCCTCGATTCCCTGTGGATTGAGACCTCGCCGATCTTGGCCAGTCGCGTCGTGGCCGAGGTGGCCGAGCTTGGCCAGCCCAACCCGGCGCGCGGTGTGGCCGAGGTCCCCTTGGGCGAGATGACGGACTTCACCTACGACATCAAGGCGGAATTCGCGGCTGGTGAGGTGGGTTTTGACGCCCTGCGGATTAGCACCGGCAGCACCCAGACCGAGTTCAAAGGGCTGGAAGTGGATGGAATTGCAACCGATCCAGCCGGGGTAGAGGTTGTGGACGACGGCTTTGTGGTGCAGTTGCCGCAGCGCATAAACAGTGCCTACAATCCGAATTTACGGGTGACCTTTGCCGCCGAAGTCTTCGACTTTGCGCGCACCTTTGAAGGCGAGGTCTTTAACTCCGGTGGTACCGAGCTGCCACAGCCTGTCGAAAGTGGGGACGTCAGCGATGCGATCGGCACCAATAGCCTGCGGGTTTTGGCTGCAAGCGCGACCAATCCGCAGTTAGTGCAGGATGTGCGGTTTTCCAGCGGCGTGGTCACTCCTAACGGCGACGGAGTCAATGACGAGTTGGTCATTTCCTACTCGCTCTTCGCCCTGCCACAATCGGTGCCGGTGCAGTTGCAAGTGTTTTCGCTGGACGGTCGCCGAGTGGCTCAAGTCCAGCGCGGTCAGCAGGGGTCCGGTCCCCAGCAATTGCACTGGGATGGCCGCGACCAACGCGGTGAGACGCTCGCCCCGGGCCTTTATCTTTTGGGGATCGGCATTGAGGCCGAAGACAAGAGCGCCCTACAACTGCGGCCCATTAACATCGCTTATTGAGGGAAGCACTCATGTTCAATCGAGCCACCGCCTTAGTGCTGCTGCTCACCTGCCACGCCCGCGCCGAGTTTCTCACCTTCGACAGCCAAGAGACCTGGGAGGCCAACTGGTCGCTTAAGCCGCAGTTAAACGTCTTCACCCCAGAGGGGCACTTGGGGCTGATCAAGTTCCGCAAGGACATCAATGCCACGCTCGACGCCCATCTCTTCGTCCACCCGACCAATGAGCGCGGGGATGTGCCCGGCGGCATCTGGTCTGCGCTGAGTAACCCCAACACCGCTCCCCGGATCATAGACGGGGATGCAGCCACCTTTTGGAAGCCAGCCGGCGGCGACCCGCTCGACAAGTGGATCGTGCAAATCGACTTGGGTCGCGCGGTACTGGCCAAAGAGATCCGCCTCCACTTCCCCGATGAAGAGGGGGCCAAGCCCTTTCGTCAGTTCAGCGTTTTCGCTTCTACAGGTGCCCACGTGGCGGCCTTAGAGGACGTATATCGCTTCGCGCCAATCTATCGCACGACCAAGCCCAACTTGGATACGTATGTCAGCTTTGGGTTCAAGCCGGCTGTGGAGGATACCACCCGCGCTGTAGAACAACTGAGCGGTGCCGGAGGCAGCGCGGATTTTACCGCTCCGGAGTTTACCGGTGATGCCAATACCGCCACCACGGGAGGTCGCAACAAGGTAGTGGCTACCGGCCAAGCGGATTCGCGGGTAGCCGCTAACTCTAGGTGGCAAATGATCCAGTTCATCCGCTTCCTCGTCGATGAGCACCAGCTCGATGGCGCGCTTGCCGAAATCGAAGTCATTACCGTTGGCGACAACATCAGCCTTGGGGTCGAGGAAAAGGGCGGCACGTACATCAATGGATCGCGGGCGACCGACCCCTTCTTTTGGCTCGACGGAGATCTTAATACGTACGGGGTCATCGAGGTGCATCAGCAGTTTACTGAGTCGCGCGGCACGGCCTATGAAGGGGGCTTGTGGTGGCAGGTGGATCTGGGGGCGACCTACTGGGTGGACGACGCGTTCGTCTATTGGCAAAAAGCTGGCGAGCGTCTGGCCGACTTCCGCTTGGGTACCAATAACGCCGGCACAGGGTACACTTTCTTCTCTTCCGACGGCACCAAGACCCTGACCGGTGAAATTGACTTTGATACGTGGATTTTTGAACCGGAATGGGCCAACGAGCGCGAGAAATACAAGCGGCACTATCGCTATTTGTTCAATCCGCGCAAGGTGCGGCATATCTTCTGGCTGGCCCTACACGACTTGGGTTGGCGCGCCCATCCCATGGAGCTACAGATGTTCTCCCCAGGCCACCCGGCCGAAGTCGTGATCCAATCCAATTTTTTGGATCTGAGCGCGCTTGCTGGCGACGGACAGCCCAAGGTGATCAAGGCCCTCCACTACGACGCTGATCTGCCGCCCAATACTCAGATTGAACTGCGTTCCCGCTCGGGCAACGAGATGGGCGAGGTGTACACTTTTCACAACAAGATCGGCGAGGTCGTCACTGAGGAGAAGTGGAACAGCTCGCCCAAGGTACTGCGGGGCCGAGTGGATACCTCGGTCGTCGTTGGGGAGACTTGGAGCGAGTGGAGCAACGTGTACAAGCTGTCGGGCGAGCCTTTTAAGTCGGATTCGCCGCGCAAATTCGTGCAGCTAGAGTTGGTTATGAGCACGGAAGACCCGGAGGTGGCTCCCACAGTGCGCTCGGTCGAACTGGAGTTTGTCGATGCGCTGGTCAACGAGGCGCGCGGATCGATTCTACCGCGCCAAGCCAAGCCCAACGAGGCTACCCGTTTCACTTATATGCTGTGGCCGTCCGTGACCCCGGAGAACACGGGCTTTGATCGCCTGCGCTTGGTCGTGCCCGACCTAGTGCAGGCCGAGGAAGTCGAGGTAATGATCGCCGGTCAGGTGGTCGTGCCAACCGCTATGGATATTGCCGCTGATTCGCTGCTGATCAACTTGCCGCAGGTAGTCCAAGGCGACTCCGTGCAGGTCGCTTTCACCACTCGGCTGGTGCGGAATGCCGCGGTTGTAGAAGCCGATCTGGGCCTGAGCGATGCGCCGGGCCTGTGGCAAGATGTCGAGCCGGCCGAGCGCCGATCTAACGTGGTACTTCTACCTGAACTGGCCGACAGCGACCGCTTGATTGGCGACTTGCAGCTTTCGAGCCGGGTACTCACGCCCAATGGCGATGGGGTCAACGACGCTGTGGAGTTGAGCTTTGTCGTCTTCAAGGCCCAAGATGCGGTGCCCATAGTCGAGGTGAGCGACTTGGTAGGCCGGCCCGTGGCCCAATTGACGCCGGTCTCAGAGGGACCGACTCGCCGCTTTGAGTGGAATGGCCAAAACGCAGCCGGCGCGATTGTGCCCCCGGGCATCTATCTCTGGCGCATAGACGTAAACGCAGACTCAGGCGATGCCATTGAGCTGCGCGTCGTCGAGGTGGCGTACTGAACTTACAACGACCCGCAGGAGCTTGAAGCCATGTCGAACCTCGTGAGCATTTCCGCGCTAGCGGTACTCATCGCGCTCACGGCCTGCGCCCAAGGATCGGGCGCGAGGGCCAAACGCCAGTTGAACTTATCCGAGCGAGTGTTATCGGAGGCCCCGCCCAGCGTTACCGAGGGACAGATCGGGCCTTTGCTGATCCGGGGCCGCTCGGCCTATCAGAACAAAATCGAAAGGGCAATAGTGCGCGCCCAAACGCCGCCGCTGGAAGATCACGGTCTATTCGCCTTTTTCGGCACTGTTAATAAAAGCTACCTCCGCTCGCAGGTGACAGACCTCCATCTGGCGATCATCCCCCGTCTCATCAGGGAATTGCAAAGCAAAGGCGACGCCTTTAGGAGCAAAAATGTATCGCCTGAGTTCGCGGTTTCATTTGTGGTAACAGACCTCCATTTCTGGCAACAAATAACCCCGTCCCAAGTAATCACTAGGAACCATCGGGCGGGCCACGGCCACATGCACTTGGAGCTAGAAATAAGGCACTTGGCAACCAACAAGGTGGAAGCGACGCATGTTCTGATCGGGCAAGTGGAAAAACCCGAGTCAGCCGGCGTGTACACTGTGGATGATCTACTCGATGAGGTCGCACAGCAGACGGGTGAGACTGTCGTAGAATTCATGAGGTCGTTGGAACTGTAAAACCTTCTGGTGATGAGAAGTTTTACTTCAATATCAACGAGGCTTGCAGTAGCATGCATGATCGAGAGACGCGGGATTTACTGCGTGCTCACGGCCCTGTTCATCTGCGGTGTTAGCCATGCCGAAGAAATCCGCTTCGACTCCCCGGCCGAGTGGGCGACTTGGGAGGTTCCGGTTGATATCGTCCAGTTTGCAGACGACGGCTCGCTAGAGCTGAGAAAATTCCGCAAGGAAATCAACGCCACTCTTGATGCTCATCTTTTCACCCAACCCACTCAGACCCGTGGCAAGGTCCAGGGGGGGATCTGGCAGGTCGGATCCAATCCGACGGCGGCCCGACGCATCATGGACGGCAATCTGGAGACGGTGTGGCGACCTAGTCAAGCCGACGACTTGGTCGATTGGGTGGTGACCATCGACTTGGGGCGGCCCGTGCTAGCCGAGCGCATCCGCTTGGTGTTTCCCGACCGCGCAGGAGCGCGTCCTTGGCGGCAATTTAGCGTTTTCACGGCCAATGGTGCGCGCATCCAATCCACGGATGACGTCTTCAAATTCGACCAAGCCTTTCAGACGACTCAGCCCAACCAAGAGCAGGTCGTCGATATCGAACTGGTCGGCGAGCGCGACGTAACGCGGGTCATTGACGAAAACCTCGGGCTGGATCCAGCCGCGCTAAATACCTTCCGCATGGTGCGCTTTGTGCGCGTGCGCGCCGACGAAAAAAGTGCGGATGCAGCTTTGGCCGAAGTGGAGGTGGTCGCCGCAGGCGACAACATAAGTCTCGGAGTCTTGGCGCGCGGCGGCAGCTTCGACAATGGACTTTTGGCGCGCGAGCCGCAGAATATGTTCGACGGCATCACCGACACGTACGGCAATATATTCACTGTTAAGACTAAGGGCGGCTGGCGCGAGAGTGGGGTGTGGTGGTCGGTTGATTTAGGGGCGCTGTTCTGGCTCGACGAGGCATTCATCTACTGGCAGGATCGCGGCGAGGGCCTGTCGAGCTTCCTATTCGAGGGATTGCAGGCTGGTTCTGGATACCAAATCCTCTTTTCCGATGGGCGGCGCACCATTGCCGGCGACATCGACTACACGCCGCTGATCTTCGAGCCAAGGCCAGTCGGCGCGGAGTGGAACTTGCGCCACCATCGCTACGCGTTTGCTCCGCGCAAGATCCGCTACTTGTTCTGGCATTCGCTGACCGATACGGGCTGGTTTTCCCACCCCATGGAGTTGATGCTGTTCTCGCCGGGCTATCCCGCGCAGGTGGTATTGCTCTCGGACTTTATCGACCTCGGCCAACTCGCTGGCGATGGCCGCGCCAAGGCCATCAAGCGCTTGCTCTGGGAGGCGACAACGCCGGATCAGACGCGGTTACAGGTGCGCTCGCGGTCGGGCAATACCCTGCAAGAGTTCTACACGTTCTACGATAAAAAGGGTGAGGAAGTCACCGAGACGCGCTACGGGAGCCTGCCCAAAGTCATCCGCGGCCCCATTGACACCACGGTCGTCGTAGGAGCCGATTGGGGCGCGTGGAGCAACTTCTACCAGTTTTCCGGCGAGGCGTTTAAGTCGGAGACGCCACGCCGCTTTATCCAATTGGAGTTGATTCTCTCTACGGAGGATCCCGCTGTCGCACCGGTGCTACACGCGCTGGCACTGGATTTTGAGGATGCGCTGGTCTCGCAGGCGGCTGGACAGGTTGCTCCGCGCTATGTCGTACCCAACGAGGCGACGCGGTTTACGTATGCGCTGCGGACGAGCGCAACGGAGGGCGATTCAGGGTTTGACCGGATGCGCTTTTCTACGCCTAGCGCTGTGGATGCAGCAGATGTGCGGCTGTGGATTGGTGGTGCGGCGCACGAGCCGAGTGCCGTGCGGGTAGTGGGGGATTCGCTGCTGTTTGTCGATTTGCCGGAGACGGTGCGGACGGATTCTGTCACCGTGGAATTCACCACTAAGGTCCTGCGCAACGCCACGGTTTTTGCCGCGGACTTAGGGCAAGAAGCACGTCCTGATCTGTGGCAGTCGGTGGAAGCGGCTGAGCGGCAATCGAACTTGGTGTTTCTGCCGGATTTACCCGGCAGCGAGCGGTTGATCGGCGATTTGCAGGTTGTGCCGCCGGTGTTTTCGCCCAACGGCGATGGGATCAACGACCACGTGCAGATACACTTTGCGCTGTTTAAGGCGGTGGATGCGTCTCCGAGCGTGCGCATTTTCGATTTGGCGGGGAGGGAAGTGGCGGTTCTTACTTCGTCGGGTGCGGATGTGTTGCAGTCGTTTAGTTGGGATGGATTGGATGCGTCGGGTGAGTGGGTGGCACCGGGCGTTTACGTATGCCGCATTGCTGCGGGAGCCGATGCTGGGCAGGGAGAAGTAGTGCGCACCCTAGCTGTAGCCTATTGAGGTGGATTAGAGCGGTATGAGGTGGAGAAAATACAGGGTTTGCCATTTGCTCTTGGGCCTGTTCATCTGTGGTGCGAGCCGAGCGGAGGAAGTTCGTTTCGACACTCCGGAGGCGTGGGAGGCTTGGGATATCCCGGTAGATATCGTCCAGTTTGCGGACGACGGTTCGCTGAAGTTGAAGAAATTTCGCAAACAGATCAACGCTGTCCTCGACGCACCCCTCTTCACTCATCCCTCTCAGAAGCGCGGCGAGGTCCAGGGCGGGATATGGAGTGCCGGTAGCAACGAGGTGGACGCGCCCAAGCTCATAGATGGCGATCCAGCGACCTATTGGCAGCCCGATGTAGCAGACCAGCTCGTCGATTGGTCGGTCGGTATCGACTTGGGAAGGCCGGTACTGGCGCGGGAGATCAAGCTGATATTCCCCGACGAAGAGGGCGCTCGGCCCTTGCGGCAGTTTAGCGTCTTTGTCACTCAGGGTGCCCGGATTCAGTTCCGGGACGACGTGTTCCGCTATCGCAAGATCTTCCAGACGACCAAGCCCAATACCGAGACTACCATTGCGATTCCGCTGCTAGGCAGTGCGCTGGATACCACGCGGGTGCTTGATGAGGACAGAGACGTTGACTTGAATGCCGAGCAGGACTTCCAGATGGTGCGGCTAATCCGCGTCGTCGCCGATGAGCAAAGCAGCGATGCAGCCCTAGCCGAAATTGAAGTCCTCGCCCAGGGGGACAACGTCAGCTTGGGGACTTTGGAACGAGGTGGGCGCTTTGAACACGGCTTGCTGGCGCGCGAGCCGCAGAACATGTTCGACGGCAATATGGACACCTTCGGCAATATTCTCACCTCGGGGGGGACCAAGGGCGGCTGGCGCGAGGGCGGGCTATGGTGGCAGGTGGATTTGGGTGCACTGTTCTGGATCGACGAGATGTTTATATATTTTAAAACTCGGGGTGAGGGCATGTCGAGTTTCTTGTTCGAAAGGCTGCACCACGGAAGCGGTTACAACATCCTGTTCTCAGACGGGCGGCTCACCACGGGCGGAGATTTGGATCTGACCTTCCTGCTGCGCGAGGACATCGCCATTAACGCGGCGTCGGCAGCCGCACGGGGGATTCGCCACATCCGCTATCTTTTTCAGCCGCGCAAGATCCGCTACATCTTCTGGCACGGCCATCTGGATCAAGGCTGGTTTTCGCATCCAACGGAATTTATGCTGTTTTCACCGGGCTATCCCGCGCAGGTGGTGTTGCTCTCGGGCTTTATCGATCTCGGCCAACTCGCCGGAGACGGCCGTCCCAAGGCTATTAGGCGTTTGCGCTGGGAGGCGACAACGCCCGATCTGACGCAGTTGCAGGTGCGCTCTCGGTCGGGCAATACCCTGCAAGAATTCTACACGTTCTACGACAAAAAGGGTGAGGAAGTCACCGAGACGCGCTATAACAGCCTGCCCAAAGTCATCCGCGGTCCCATCGACACCATGGTCGTCGTAGGAGCCGATTGGGGCGCGTGGAGCAACTTCTACCAGCTTTCCGGCGAGGCGTTTAAGTCGGAGACGCCGCGCCGTTTTATCCAGTTGGAGCTGATTCTTTCCACCGAGGACCCCGCTGTCGCACCGGTGTTGCACGCGCTGGCACTGGATTTTGAGGATGCGCTGGTCGCACAGGCGGCTGGGCAAGTTATGCCGCGCCATGCCGTACCCAACGAGGCGACGCGGTTTACGTATGTGCTGCGGACGAGTGCGGCTGCGGACGACTCGGGCTTTGACCGGTTGCGCTTTTCCACGCCGAGTGCTGTGGATGCAGCAGACGTGCGGCTGTGGATTGGTGGTGCGGCGCACGAGCCGAGTGCCGTACGCGCGATGGGGGATTCGCTACTTTTTGTAGATTTACCGGAGACGGTGTGGACGGATTCTGTCACCGTGGAATTCACCACTAAGGTCCTGCGCAACGCCACGGTTTTTGCTGCGGACTTAGGGCAAGAAGCGCGTCCTGATCTGTGGCAGTCGGTAGAGGCAGCCGAGCGGCAAGCGAACTTGGTGTTTCTGCCGGATCTACCCGGCAGCGAGCGGCTGATCGGCGATTTGCAGGTTGTGCCGCCGGTGTTTTCACCCAACGGCGATGGCATCAACGACCACGTGCAGATACGCTTTGCGCTGTTCAAGGCGGTGGATGCGTCTCCGAGCGTGCGCATCTTTGACTTGGCAGGTCGGGAAGTAGCGGTGCTGATGCCGTTTGGTAGGGATGTATTGCAGTCGTTTAGTTGGGATGGATTGGATGCATCGGGTATTCGGGTCGCGCCTGGGGTGTACGTGTGCCGCATTGACGCGGGAGCCGATGCCGGACAGGGGGAAGTAATGCGTACCCTAGCCGTAGCCTATTGAGGAATGCCATGACTGTCGCTCCAGCGGTGTATCGCGATCAGAAGTGGATCATCTCGCCTTTTGGCGACCTGTTCTTTTTTATTGGCACGCCGCTTTTGTGCTTGGTGACCATGTTGCCATTGCGGGCCGTGTTCGACTCGCAGACCATCGCCTTCTACGCGCTGGCGCTGTTTGCCACCGGCCACCACCTGCCGGGCTTTATGCGCGCATACGGCGACCCAGAGCTATTCAGCACCTTCAAGGAGAAGTTCCTCGTTGCGCCGGTCGTCGTGCTCATCGTGACGGCGCTGGCGCAATTCAATACCCTGCACGGGCTTTTCCTGATGGTACTAGTGTGGGAGATCTGGCACCTCTTTATGCAGCACTACGGCATCATGCGGATCTACGATGCCAAAAACAAGATCTTCTCCAAGCTCGACGCTCGGCTCGACTGGCTGCTGACCTTGTGTGCCTTTGCAACAGTGGTCATCTATAGCCCCGAATACTTCCACCGCATCCTCGACCACAACCAGCGGGTTGGCGTGCCCTTCCTGTCGGCCGAGTTGACGTTCCTGCTCAAAAAGGTGCTGTTCTATGTTACGATGGCCGTGCTTGCGGCGTACTTGGCCAACATCGGCCGGCGGGCGATCACCGGTCAGAAGATAAGCCTGCCCAAAATCGCGGTGATGGCGACTACGGTGTTCATCATCTATTACGGCTGGATACATATCAACGATCTCGTCATCGGCTATGCGGCTTTTGCCGTTTTTCACGATATCCAGTACTTCGCCATCGTCTGGGTCTACAACAACAACCTCGTCAAAAGGCAGGAGCGAACTACCAAGCTCCTGCGCACCTTTTTCACTACGCGCACCTTGCCGATACTGGTCGCGTACGTGCTTGTTTGCTTTGCCTACGGCAGCATCAACATGATGGAGGGCTTTCTCAAGTCCGAGCAGGCGATCAAAATGGTCGAGATCTTCGTCATCACCTCGACGCTTTTGCACTACTATTTCGATGGGTTCATCTGGAAAATCCGCGACCGCAAAAACCAAGCCAATCTGGGGATCAACGCCGAAGAGGGGGCGGACCGCATTGGATTGCGGGCGTTGACTGGCGGCTTGGCCTCGTACTTTCGCGAGACGGGCCGCCAGTTGGCCTATTTTGCGGTGCCGGTGGTGGCGCTCTCGCTTTTCCAGTTTTACTGGACGGCCGATGAGGCCGAGGCGCGGGAGAAGATGGTCGAATTGTTTCCGGACTTGGCCGGTGCCCACAACAATCTCGGCGTCTTCTATGCGCGGCAGGGAGATTGGGAGAGAGCTGCCGGCGAATATCAGCGGGCGCTAGAGCTGGATGCGGGAGCCTATGAGGCGCACAAAAACCTCGGTTTACTCTACGCGCGACGGGGACTACGGGACGATTGGGAAAAGGCGCATATGCACTACCAGCAGGCGATAGACCACAAGCCGCGCTACGTCGAAGCGCTCAACGCGCAGGGGTTGATCTTTTTGGAGCGGGGCGAGTTCGCCAAGGCCGAAGAACGCTTCCGCGAGGCCCTCGACGAATTTGACTATGCCCCGGCATACAACAACCTCGGTACGGCCTATTTGCAGATGGGAGACTTTCCGCAGGCGATCTCCGCCTACGAAAAAGCCGTCGCGCTCGACCGGGCCGACGCCTCGCACCACTTCAACTTGGGGTTAGCTTTGCAGAAGGCCGGAGAGAACGAGCAGGCGGTTGCCTCGTTTGCCTCAGCACTCTCTTTAGATCCGCGCCACGTCAAAGCTTATTTGAGCATGGCGCTTTCCTACCAGCGGCTGGGTCACCTCGCTGAGGCGCGGCAGGCGCTGCAGCAGTTGTTGGTGGTGGATCCGAACCACGCCACAGCAGCGCGGCTATTGGCCCGGTTGTGAGCGGCTTCTTCTGTCTAATGGCGATGCGCTTGGTGGCCTTGGGTCGCTAGCGCGAGGGGATAGACGGCCAAACGTTCTAAGGCCGAGGCGTCTTCGCGGACCCGGTACACTCTATTAATCGGTACCTCTGTAAAGCTTTGCACTGTGCCCGACGGCCAGTGCAAAGTCAGCTCGTCGAGTACCTCAGCTTCCCCCAGCCCAATCTCCTGTTGTAAGGTCGAAGCCCCAAAGCTCGCGCCTGTGCCGGCGACGATGTGGATCGTCCGCGTCCCAGCGTGGGCTTGAATCCGCGTCCCGATCCCGGCTCGATTCGACTTGGTCCCCTCTAGTTTGAGGGTGATCCAATGGTTGCCGTGCCCGGGGTTTTCAAAGAGCACATTGGTGTACACGTCTCCCGAATAGGCTCCACCGACCACCGCATAGATGTCCTGATCGCCGTCGTTGTCGATATCGCCGAAGGCCACGCCATGCCCTTTTTGCAGGTGTCCGAAGCCACCAGAGGTAGTTACATCTTCGAAGCGCTGACCCGCGGCGTTGCGAAACATGCGGTTGGGCATCAGCGAACGGTAGTCGGGGTCGCCAGTGCCAGCGTAGAAATCGAGCCAGCCGTCGTTGTCGAGGTCGCCGAAGTTGCAGCCCATCGTATAGAGGACCTTGTCGCTGTGGGTCTGGCGGGCCATGTCGGCGAAGGTGCCGTCGCCTTGGTTGCGATAGAGGCGAGGCGGCTCACCCTTGTGTGGCAGACCCATGTAGTCGGCGGCTACATCGCCGGCGTCGGCCTTGTAGCCTGAGACGAATAGGTCGAGCCAGCCGTCGTTGTCGTAGTCCCAAAACCACACCGGAAAGCTGAACGTCGGCTGACCCACGCCAGCGCGGGCGGTTATATCGGAGAAACGCCAGCGGCCATTGGCATCTGGCCCATCGTTGTGGAAAAGTAGATTGGGCTGTCCGAGGCGGGAGATGTAGAGGTCGGGCCGGAGGTCGTTGTCGATGTCGCCCCAAGCCACTCCTTTAACGAAGCCATCGACGTCTAAGCCGACTTCTGCCGCCACATCAACAAAGGTTCCGTCGCCTTGATTGCGGAAAAGCTCACAGGGATGATACTCTTCGGCAGAGGACTCGTTGCCCACGAATAGGTCGAGCCAGCCGTCGTTGTCGAAGTCGGCCCAGGCCGCCGTCTGCGTGGGGTGCAAAGTGAGCAGCCCAGCCGTTTGGGTTACGTCGGCGAAGGTGCCGTTGCCTTGGTTGCGCAATAGCGAATTGGGGTGGAGTCCGTCGGCACCAAACCAGCCGCCGCGCAGGACCAGCACATCGGCGAAGCCGTCGTTATCAAAGTCCGTCTGTACGGCGTTGAGGCCGCCAACTAGGCCGGTCAAGCCGGCGGCGGCAGTGCGCTCGGCAAAGGTTCCGTTGCCTTGGTTGCGAAAGTAGCGCAGGGGATCGTCGAGGCCCCAAGAAGTGGCGATGATGTCGAGAAAGCCGTCGTTGTCAAAGTCTTCCATAATGCCGCCTCCGGCCAAGCCGAGGACATTCAACCCCAAGGCGGGAGCCCGGTCGGGGAAGCGGCCAATATCGGCGTCAGCGGCGAAGACTTCTGGGGGAATGAGATGGGCGACAGGTACTTGGTGGGGGTACTCGCCTACGGTCATATAGGCGATGTTGAGCAACCAGCGAGAAGTCAGGTCGTAGGGCGTTTTTTCTAAGATTGCTCGGTAGTAAGCAATGGCTGCACGCGATCCATCTTGTAGCTTATGGACCCCTTCGGCTGAGATGGGGAGCAGGCAGGAAGCGAGGTTGTGGTCGTCGATGCAGTTTAGCTGCTCGCCGAGACGCAAGTAGGCGAGGGCGATCATCTCTTCGAGACTCGGTCGGGTGCGGAAGCGGTGGGCATCGGCTTGCTCGCGCACCTGCTCGAACAGGGTAGCTGCCTCGGCAGATACGCCGGCGCGCAGCAACTCTTTGGCTAGTTCGACCTGTTGGCTGAGCTGTTGCACGGGGTCGTCTGGTGCGGGCTGACGGCGCAGCCAGTCAACGCGGTGCTGGCTCAAATAGATGTTGTCCTCGGCGTTGGCATCAGCGGCGAGGGTGGCAAGTTGCTCGGCCATGTGCTGAGTGCCGGGAGTCTGGTAGGGATCGGCAGCGCAACTCGCTAGCGCGAGGACCAAGAAGACGAGGGCGCAGGGGTTCATAAGGGTATAGGTCGGAAGATTAGACGACTTTTATTTGAGCAAGGTTAGTTGTTTGGTGGCTAAATAGCCTCCGGCTCGCAATTGGTAGAAATAGGTGCCGCTGGCGACTGTGTGTCCGGCGTCGTTGCGCCCATTCCACTGGGTGCGATAGTATCCAGCGGCGAGATGTTGTGCGACCAAGGTGCGGATCTTTTGGCCGATAGCGTCGTACAGGGTCAATTCGACGGCGGCCGGAGTCGCTAGCTGGAATTCGATGGTCGTGGCTGCATTGAAGGGATTGGGGTAGTTCTGGGTAAGGGCAAAGGCGGCCGGTGTGGTCCCTTTGGCTGCGACGGGGTCTAGACGGGCGATCCATGTAGCTATGAGATCAGCTCCGCGCTCGTCGATGACTGAGGAAGCCAGCGGCGGCATGCGAAAGGTGCCCATCGTCAGCATCCGCAGGTAGAGCGTGGAAAGCTGCGGTTCTCCAGGGGAGAGGATGAGGGCCTCTGGCTCGCCTATATCGCCGAGCGTGGGGAAGGCCCCGACCGTATTGGTTTCGGCCAGGGGCGTGTCGTAGCGCAGGTCGATGATGGTGCGGCCGACGCTCTCGGGCCGGTGGCACGGCGCACAGTTGACGTCCAAGTACGAGCGGGCGCGCTGGTCGAGCGGGATGCTGGGGTCGAAGGGATTGGGCAGGTGAGGCAAGGAAGACAGGTCGGTTGGCAACTCCTCGGTGAAAAGGCCCTGTTGGGCGAGGGTGTGCAGCTGGTTTTGCTCCGCGTCTGTGTAGAGTTGGGCCGCGTGTACGCCGAGGACGTAGCCCGCGCCCTTGGTGTGGCAGACCTCGCAGTCTTGGCGCGCGGGAAAATAGTACTCCTGCAAGAGAAATCCCACTGGATCTTGGGGATCGTCAATCACGTATGCAACAGTCGTGCTGTCGGCGAGTAAGGTGGCGTCGGTGCCGGTTTCGTTCCACAGGTAGCTATAACCGTCCCAACCTGGAGTACCTACGCGCTTGATGAGGAAGCGCGTTTCGATGATGCGCCGGCTGGCCGGATCGCCGCGCACCAAGTCGAGGTAAAAGTTTTTGATCAGCAGGGTTTCGTCGGGAAAGCCCCAAGGCCCACGGCTGGCAAAGTCAATGCGCTCGCCGGGCGGCAGGCGAATGAACCGCGTTTTTGTGGTTCCGTCCGACCAAAACGGCGCATTGACTTCGTACGGCACCACGCCGGCCGCGGGTGTTTGCGCGGCGAGGTCGCTGAAAACCTGCGCATCGGCCAAGCTCGCAGGTGGGAACTCCTCAGCAGGCGGTAGGACGATTTCCCACAGCCCGCGCTTGCCACTCCATTCGATCACATAGAGACGATTGCCGATGATTTCCGCGTCAATAGGGTTGGAAAATCCGCCGACGATGCGGGTGACACGCGCCTCGTAGTTGTCGCCGACTTTGGCTAAGTCGAGATGCAGCAGATCTTGGCTAGGGTCGTTGAACGGTCCGTTGACACTGTCCCCGTCGGGATCGCCCCGAGTCCAACTGAGCGTGAAGCCGTCACCTTGAAACGGCTCGGCAAGGGCATGGTCCGCGTCGAATACCAATCCGAGCGGCGAGCGATGCGCGGTGAAGGTGCCGAAGCGCACGCCCTCTTCGCTGGCATCCTTGATTTGGCCGTCGGCTGGGTCTCGGTAGGCGTCGGCGTCTGGTCCGAGATTGATCACTGGGTCGGTGAAATCGCGCGGTGGCGGTGGGTATGTGGGATCGTTGTGGTAATAGCCTTCGCGCACGGCCGTGGAGCGGGGAGATAGAAGGAAATCGGTGGCTGGGTCGTAGTCGGGAAATTGCTGCGGGGTGTCGTCGAGACCCATGCGCCAGGGGAAGCCGTAGTGATGCCCTTGACGCAGCCAATTGAGTTCCTCGGGCATGTCGCGGCCCGGTCCGTTTTCCGTGGTGAAAAGGTCGCCGTTGGGGGCGAAGGCGAAGTCATAGGCATTGCGCAGGCCCTCGGCAAAGAGGAGTCCTTGGTCGAGCAGGGCATAGCGGCTGTTGGGCAGCACGAGGTCGCGGGCATCGGTCGGGACGCGCAAAATTACGGCGGTAAGCGCGGTTTCGCGCAGCCCAGGGAAGTGCCCATTGCCGTCTTGGATCTCGCCGTGATCGGTGCGCGAGCCGCTGTTGATAAAGAGTGTGCGATTGTCGGGGCTGACGATTAGCGCGTTGACCTCGTGGTTGTAGATGCAGTCGCACCGCTCATAGGGTTCGGTTTCCGCGAGGGTAAACCAGATGCGCTCGCCGCTGCTCGGATCGACTTCGCCTTTGGTGATGGTGGCGATATTGTAGATGGACAGGTCAATGCGTTTGAGGACGTAAAAGGTGCCGGCTTCGTCGATAAACAGGGCGCTTGGGCGGATGAAGCCGTGGTCAGCGACCGTGTACGCCGTGCCTTCAGGCAAGAGGGTGATGTCGCCATTGGTTGTCTTGAGGACGTAGCGGTTGTTGGTCGTAGGGTCGCGGCCAAAGATGGAGGCGGCGAGGATGTCGTCGATGGGAACGTCGGCGGGCAGGTTGTCCGGGGCGAGCTGTTCCCACTGCCGCTCGCCGGTGTCGGCGTCGAGCAAAATGCCTCGGGCGAGGGCAAACTGGCCGCTGTCGCGGGGGCCGTGGCGATTGGACGCAAGATAGAACGAGCCATCCGGCCCGATGGCAAAGCCCGTGAAGCCGCTGCTGATGCCGTGATCGCGGTGGGAGTATGTTGGGACGCGCCTAGCCGCTGTTAGGTTGATGCGTTCAATCGCGCCGTCCTGCCGCAAGATATAGAGCGCGTCGTCGCGCGGATCCTTGGCGATGCGGATGGTGCCTTGGGTGACGTTGAGGATGCGGCGGATTTCAATGTCGTCGCGGGTGGCTTGCGGCTCGGCGTACACGGTTGAGCAAAAGGCAACGAGCGCGACGAGCGAGAGGCAACGGACCAGCATGACGTTCCTTAACGCAGCTCACTTGAGTAGCATGAGCTGGCGGGTGGCGACAAAGTCTCCGGCCGATAGTTGGTATAGATACGCGCCGCTGGCTACTGATTCGCCGCGCTCGTTGCGGCCGTCCCATTGCAGGCGGTGATGTCCAGCGGGCAGGGAATCGCTGATGAGGGTGCGCACGCGCTGGCCGTTGATGCTGTAAATGGACAACTCGACTCGGGACGGAAGACCGAGTTGGAAGGTAATAGTAGTGCTTGCGTTAAAGGGGTTGGGGAAGTTCTGCGCCAGCGCAAACTCTGCGGGTACAACACCTTCGGCCTCGGCAATAGCCGTCTCGGTTGCAGCCTGCGGTAGGACTATTTCCCATAGCCCGCGCCCGCCACCCCACTCGATAACGTAAATGCGATTGCCGATGATCTCCGCGTCGATGGGATTGGAAAACCCGCCGACGATGCGGGTGACGCGCGCTTCGTAGTTGTCGCCGACTTTGGCTAAGTCGAGGTGTAGCAGGTCTTCACTGGGGTCGTTGAACGGGCCGGCAACATCATCGCCGTCGGGATCGCCCTCGGTCCAGCTAAGCACGAAGCCGTCGCCTTGGAATGGCTCGGCGAGGGCATTATTTGCGTCGAATACCAGCCCCAAGGGGGAACGATGCGCGGTGAAGGTACCAAAGCGCACGCCCTCTTCGCTGGCATCCTTGAGGTGGCCGTCGGCTGGATCGCGGTAGGCGTCGGCGTCTGGGCCGAGGTTGATCACCGGCTCGGTGAAGTCGCGCGGCGGCGGTGGATACGTGGGATCGTTGTGGTAGTAGCCTTCGCGCACGGCGGTGAATCTAGCGGGGAGGAGGAAGTCGCTGGCTGGGTCGTAGTCGGGGAATTGCTGTGGGGTATCTTCGAGACCCATGCGCCAAGGGAAGCCGTAGTGATGGCCTTCGCGCAGCCAGTTGAGCTCCTCGGCCATGTCGCGATCCGGTCCGTTTTCCGTGGCGAAGAGGTCGCCGTTGGGCGCGAAGGCGAGGTCGTAGGCGTTGCGCAGGCCCTCGGCAAAGAGGAAGCCTTGGGCGCGAAGATCGTCGCGGTCGTTGGGTAGTACGAGGTCCCGCGCATCGGTCGGGACGCGCAAAACGATAGCCGTGAGCGCGGTTTCGCGCAGGTCAGGGAACTGCCTATTGCCGTCTTGCACCTCGCCGTGATCGGTGCGCGAGCCGCTGTTGATAAAGAGCGAGCGGTTGTCGGGGCTGACGACTAGCCCATTGACTTCGTGGTTAAAGATGCAGTCGCACCGCTCGTAGGGTGCGGTTTCCGCGAGGGTAAACCAGGTGCGCTCGGTGCTGACGATCATAGTATCGACCTGGCCCCTCTGTGCCTTGGGGAAACTATACCACTTCTTCTCGGTGATAATCCTGCCCTGCTTGTCGTGAAAGACGTACCATTCCTCTCCGCTGCTTGGATCGACTTCGCCTTTGGTGATGGTGGCGATGTTGTAGCTGGATAGGTCGATGCGTTTGAGGACGTAAAAGATGCCGTCGGCGTCGATGAACAGGGCACTGGGGCGGCTGAAACCGTGGTCGGCAGCCGTGTACACCGTGCCTTTAGGTACGAGAGTGATGTCGCCGTTGGTCTTGAGCGCGTAGCGGATGTCGGTCGTGGGATCGCGGCCGAGGCTGGTGGCGGTGAGGATGTCGTCGATGGGAACGTTGGCGGGCAGGTTGTCTGGGTCGAGTTGTTCCCATTGCCGCTCGCCGGTGTCAGCGTCGAGCAAAATGCCTCGGACAAGGGCAAAGTGGCCGCTGTCGCGCGGACCACGGCGGTTCGACGCGAGGTAAAACGAGCCATCTGGCCCAATGGCAAAGCCCGTAAAGCCGCTGCGGATGCCGTGATCGTCTCTGGAGTATGCGGGTGTGTGCGCGGCTGTCGCTAGGCCAATGCGATCAATCGAACCGTTCTGCCGCAAGGTATAGAGCGCATTGTTGCGCGGATCCTTGGCGATGCGCACCGTACCTCGGGGGACGTTGAGGATGCGGCTAATTTCGATGTCGTCGCGGGTGGCTTGCGGGTCGGCATAGGCGGTGGAGCAAAGAGCAGCGAGTACAGCAAATAAGAGGTAATGGGCGAACATGGGGTCCTTTCAAAAGGAAAAGTGGGGTCAGGGCCGAAAGATTTTTAGATCGAGTTCGTTGATTTCGCGGTAGTGTTTTCTATTGGCTGTACAAAGTGTTAAGTGATGTTCAATAGCGGTTGCAGCAATCAAGGCATCGGCCAGATACAGCGCTGTTTTAAGGGTGTATTCTTCCATATATACAGACGCTCGGTGGCCGATGTTTTCAGTGAGAGGTACGGTCTGAAAAGCGTGATCCATGAGAAAATTCTTGATCTTTTTTAACTCCTGCCGATTTCTTGCACCCTGGATAAATTCCATATACGTAACAATTGATATCTGACGATCAGCGATACGGTCAACGAGGTTTGCAGCCCCTGCATGGCCTCTGAAAACCCATATCACAACATCGGTATCAAAAATCATTCAAGCGGCCTTTGCGCAGATTGCGGACGTACGCATCGACATCGGTCATATCTTTTCTGTCTCGCCACAGACCAAAAGCCTCGTGGTCTTTTACCGATTTGTCTGTTCGCTGTCGGCTGGGAGACAGGATAGCTTTTTCCTTGCCGCGATAAAAGATAGTGACCGATTCGTTGCGGTCGAGCGCGAGCAAAACATCTTTCATGCGTCGTCTTAAGTCGAGAATAGATGCTTTCATAATTTCTCCTTAAAGTGGACACATAATGTGTGCAATTAAAATAAAATGTCAAGCGGTGCGTTGGGTTTGAGCCGGATCTGGATAGCGATGTGAAAATCGGCGAACCCCTTGGTTTGCCCACTACCTGACGCCCTAAAACGCGCCTCTTGGCTGCCAGTTGCTCGCCAGGGCGGTAAACAGAATAAGCCCAACGAGTTAGAGGGGGTCGTTGGGCTTCTTATTGCAATGCGGTTTTCTATTGCGAGATTTCTACGTCTGGCTTGAAAGGGGCCTCGCGCTTTGGGCTATGGGCTCGTCGTGGTATAAGCGGCGGAGTAACAGGCTGCGAGCGAGAGGCCACGGGCGAACATGGATCGCATTATTCGCACGCAAAGCATCGCCAGAGCAGGCTAAGTCCGCTAGCGCAACGGCGAAAACGACAAGCCTTTCGAGGTGAGTCATATCATCCATCGCAGACAGACAATCCCAGTTGATCTAGGTCATTGTCCGTTATCGTTTGCAAATTGGCTGGGATACACCCACTGAAGTTGTTGCCGCGCAGAGCCAGCCATTCCAAGTTGTTCAGTTGGGCTAACTCAGCAGGGATCGAGCCGCTGAGCTGGTTGCCGTCCAGACCCAGCGTTTGCAGGTTGTTCAGTTGGGCTAACTCAGCAGGGATCGAGCCGCTTAACTGGTTGTTGGACAGAGCCAGCCATTCCAAGTTGTTCAGTTGGGCTAACTCAGCAGGGATCGAGCCGCTTAACTGGTTGCCGTCCAGACCCAGCAATTCCAGGTTGTTCAGTTGTCCTAACTCAGCAGGGATCGAGCCGCTTAACTGGTTGAAGGCCAGAACCAGCGTTTGCAGGTTGTTCAGTTGGGCTAACTCAGCGGGGATTGAGCCGCTTAACTGGTTTTTGAACAGAATCAGCGTTTGCAGGTTGTTCAGTTGGGCTAACTCAGCAGGGATTGAGCCGCTGAGGCCGAGTTCAGTCAACCTCAGCCCGGTAACGCGCCCCTCGATATCGGTGGTCACGCCCTGCCAGATGCTGATCGGTTCGTCGCTGCCCCAATTGTCGCCCGTCCAAGCACTACCGCCGCCTGTAGCTGCATAGAAGGCTATCAGGGCCGCCCGATCAGCAGGATGCTCAGGCAACTCGGATGCATCGCAGAGAGACAATCCCAGTTGATCTAGGTCATTGTCCGTTATCGTTTGCAGACTGGCTGGGATACACCCACTGAAGTTGTTGCCGCGCAGCCACAGCCATTGCAGGTTGTTCAGTTGGGCTAACTCAGCAGGGATCGAGCCGCTGAGTTGGTTGCCGTCCAGCCACAGCCATTGCAGGTTGTTCAGTTGGGCTAACTCAGCGGGGATCGAGCCGCTGAACTGGTTGTTGGACAGAGCCAGCCATTGCAGGTTGTTCAGTTGGGCTAACTCAGCGGGAATTGAGCCGCTGAGCTGGTTGTTGGACAGAGCCAGCCATTGCAGGTTGTTCAGTTGGGCTAACTCAGCAGGGATCGAGCCGCTGAGCTGGTTGTTGGACAGAGCCAGCGTTGTCAGGTTGTTCAGTTGGGCTAACTCAGCAGGGATCGAGCCGCTGAGCTGGTTTATGGACAGAGCCAGCCATTGCAGGTTGTTCAGTTGGGCTAACTCAGCAGGAATTGAGCCGCTTAGGCCGAGTTCATACAGCTCCAGCTTGGTAATGCGCCCCTCGGTATCGGTGGTTGCGCCTTGCCAGGTGCCGATCGGTTCGTCGCTGCCCCAATTGTCGCCTGTCCAAGCACTACCGCCGCCCGTGGCTTCATAGAAGGCCAGCAGTACAGCGCGATCATCGGATTGTTCGGGCATGGGTTCGGGCTCCGGCTCGTCTTCGACCGTCACGGGTGACGACTTGGTCAGGTCCGCCAAGGGTTGGATGTCCGTAATGTCGTTTCCCCACAAGAGCAACGTGTCCAGGTTGATGCAGTGCTGGATGCCGGCCAGATTCGTGATGCCTTGCTCGTTTGCCCGGAGTCGGGTCAGAGCCACCAGCTCATCGATGGTGATAGTAGCGCCGCGCGGCTTCTTCAGCGCCCAACGGAGGACGCGCGCCAAGTCCTGGTCGGCAAAGGAAGCACCTGCCAGTGCCTTGCCCGCGCCTGCGGTGGGCGCGGGACCTGGATTGACGCTTTTGTCCTCTGAGCAAGCAAAAAGGGCCAAAAGGGTAAAAAGGGCGATGAAAATGCGAGCGGTCATATCGTTCCCCCCTTCATTCAAGCGCTTTTACATGCTCTAAATTTCAAACGGATACACTACCGAAATGATGAAGCCACCAATTGCTCTTTTTCACGTCTCCTCTCTAGCCATCCCAGCCGGAGTCAGTGCGTGTAGGTCGCCTCCAAATTGCTATCGTGTACTCAGACCATTATTTAATCAATATCTGTGCCAATGTGAGTTGTTCCAAAAATTATATCCATAAGATGTTATTTTTAATCAAGATAGAATCACTACAAGATCGAAAACAAAAAGCCTGTCTGACTGTCTGTGGACGATATATCGCCCCCAAAGCAGTTAGACAGGCTCTCAAATTAATTAATTAACAGTTAGTTATAATCAATGGGCGATATATCGCCTCAAATCCAATATATCGCCCTTAGGGAAAGGGGCTTTCCCCGCCAGCGCAGCGGCCCTCTATAGCTAACAAACTGCCGCCGTTATTTTAACTAAAAGCAGGATGTATTCGTTTGATGCCCAGTTTTTTCATGCGACTATACAGAGTAGAAGACGGCAATCCTAGCAGAGCCGCTGCGCCTTCGGAGCCCTTTACCTGCCAGTTGGTGGCCTCGAGTACTGAGAGGATGTAGCGGCGTTCAAATTCATCCAGAGACATGATTTCGCGTTCTGGAAAAGCTGGTAAGTGAAGGAGAGCTCTGCCGCTGGTTCGAGCTCCATCCCCATCAAGTCCGAGCTCCTCCACTTTGATGCGGGTACCTTGGCATACGGTTACAGCCCGCTGCATGGTATGCTCCAGTTCTCGCACATTCCCCGGCCAATGGTAGGTTTGCAGCGCCGCCATAATTTCTGGCGTCAAAGCACCGATTCGCTTGCCCAGATGCGCTGCCATGCGATCCTTGAAAAACTCGGCCAAGAGGGATATGTCCTCCCGGCGCTTGTGCAGGGGGGGCAAATAGAGCGGAAAAGCTCGGAAACGGTGATAGAGGTCTTTGCGGAAATCACCTGCGCTGACCATCGCCTCTATATCGCGATTGGTCGCTGCCACAATGCGCGTCTGCACTGCCAGCGTCTTACTACCCCCAAGGCGCTCAAAAGTGCGCTCTTCCAGTAAGCGCAGCATCCTGGTCTGCGTTGTCAGCGACATATCGCCGATCTCATCTAAAAAGAGCGTGCCCCCCTTGGCTAGTTCCACCTTGCCCAACCGGCGGGAAACGGCACTGGTAAAAGCCCCTCTTTCGTGACCAAAGAGTTCACTATCAATCAGCGATTCAGGCAAAGCACCACAGTTGATCTGTATAAAAGGCCCATCGCAGTAGGCACTCAGTGCGTGTAACATCCGCGCAGCTAGTCCCTTACCCACACCCGTCTCACCCATAATTAGCACGGTCAGATCAGTGGATGCCGCCTTTCTGAGCATAATTTGAAATTGGTGCAGGGCCGTGCTCTGACCGATAAATTTTTGGCTTCCCTGACTGTTGAGTGCAGTAGTCAGAGCTTCGATGCGCGGATCTGGCTCTACCGAGAGCCGTACCTGCGCTATTTGGGAGTAATTGAGGTCGCGATCTACAGCCCTGACCTGGAAGGTGTAGTCGCCCGGCGGCAGGTCTCGATAATGGGTCCGTCTATTTCGGGTCGCTGGCTGCCAGTCGGGATCGTGTCCGTGCAAGCGGCAGATGTAGAGCATGTCGTTGGAAGGGGTGGAAAAACTTAGGCCCTTGTACTCGAAAATCACCTGCTGGTCTGTAGTAGATAGGATGACTTCCTCCGCCGGATTCTCATAGACCTGATCGGCGATCACCTGAAGCAGGCGAATCCGGGGCGGCGTTTGCCGCAGACGGTAGCGTATCACAGAACCGAGGACGGTGCCAAACCAGAAGGTTCCGTCGCGATCTTCAAGTATCCGGCAAACCAGTCCTATATGCGGTGAGTTGATGGTCTGGAAGAGCCGACCATCGTAGTGAACCACGCCACCGTGGGTACCGAGCCAGAGGTGTCCGCGCCGGTCCTCGAACAGGCAACGGATGTGGTTGCTCGGCAGACCGTCTTCCGTCGTGAAGGTGCGGAAGGTGCTGCCATCAAAGTGACTGAGACCGTTTGCAGTGGCGATCCACACGTTTTTATGGCGGTCTAATAGCAGGTCGGTGATGTTGTCGTCTAGCAGCCCGTCTGCAATCCCATAAAATGTAAGGCCATCATCGGGATGCCAGCGAGCCAAGCCGGTGCCGCTAGCAGCTAGGCCGTCACTACTCATCAAATGGAAATAGATTTCGTTGTTGCGCGTGGCAATCACAGTGCCAATGCGGCTGTACGGTGTTTTTTTGTCGTCCTCCACAAAAATGGTTTGGAACTGCTCGTCCCGCTGGTACACGATCTTCAGTGGGCTGGTATAAAGTCCTTTTATTGACTCAGAGTCGTTTTCCCAATAGCCGAAAAGGAATTGTCCTTCCCGGTCTTGGGCGATGGCGCTGACACTTTTTCCGCTTAAGCATGCGATGGGTTCTCTTTCCTTCAGTTTCTGTCCGTCGCAGCGGAACAGGCCCATGTGACCGCCAAACCATAGGTTCCCGTCAAAGTCCTCGTAGATGGCAAAACAGTTGCCGATATCATTGCTGATATCATTGCCGATATTATAGATACGCTCGGTCTCTACAAATACAAAGTGCTCGCCATCGAAGCGAACGACGCTTTTTTTTTCGGGATAAAGACTGGGAGACGCATACCCGAGCCATATATGACCTTGCCGGTCTTGCACTACCTGTGAGACCTCGCCCGTGTTTTCGGGGCGCTCCGCACCGAAGGCGAAAACGCTGATACTATGCTCATCGTAAACCTCGACACCGCCCCACGTGGCGAACCAAAATCGATCCTCGCGATCGTGGAACACGGCTTTGACTATGGGATGGGGTAGGCCATCGGCAGGCGTAAACCGGCTGAAGCCGTCACCGTCTTGGTAGAGCACCCCTTGCGAGGTGCAGAACCACCCCCGTCCCGCCCGGTCACATTGAATTTTGCGCAGGCCGCCAACCAGATCTACCTGAACAGACTGAAAGGCACCATTGGCATAGTAGTGGAGAATGTCTCGATTGCGCGGCAGACCAATCCACACCTTGCCGGTATGATCTTGGCCCAAGACGTAGCTGATGTGGGCTTGGGGAAAACCCTCCTCCTCTTCGTAGCGGTGGAAGGACTCGCCGTCGAAGCGGATGAGATAGTCAAATCCAAACCACAGATGGCCAGCAGAGTCCTGGGTAATGCCCCGACATAGGTTGGGCCACTCAGGCGAAGGAGGCTGCTGGTAGTGCTGCAGGTAGAGCGGGATCAAGTCGTGGAAAGCACTGCCGTCATAATATCCCAAGGTACCCGGACCCCCACACCATATACGGCCCTGCCGGTCTTCATAGAGAAATTCCACGGAGCGGCCTAAGATGCTGTCGTCCTCCAAGTGGTGGAAAGAGGTGCCATCGTACCAACAGACGCCATTAACTGTGGCAAACCACAACCGCTCCTGACGGTCCTTAAGAATAAAATAAACCCGGTTACTACAAAGACCGTCCTGTTGGGTAAACGTCTGGAACTCATCCCCGTCAAAGCGGCCGGCACCGTTGTCCAAGGTGGCAAACCAGATATAACCCTTGCTGTCTTCAGCGATATGTTGGACGTGCACCCCAGGCAGACCATTGGCCACGGAATAAGTCCGCCAGGTACCCGTGCGGTCAAGTGGCTTAATCATGGGAAGGAATCTTTTAGAAATGAGCCAATAACTCTTTGCCTAACAGGTTATTAGCACATTTATATCACGCAGCGTCGTCGATGCGGGCACCGAAGAGGGTGTGCGAGGTGGTGTGGGTGATGCTGACGGATACGAGTTCGTTGCTCGTTGCTGGTTGTGGGAAAATCGCCGTCTTGCCCTGCGGAGTGCGGCCGTAGTAGCGAGGCTGACCGTCGGGGGCTGGTCGCTTAGACGGGCCTTCGACGAGGACCTCGACCGTGCGGCCGATTTGCCGCTGGTTGACCTGGCGCGAGATTCCCTCTTGCAGGGCGATGATATGCTGGAGGCGCTCGCCCTTGACGGCCTCGGGGACGTCGTCGGGCAGCTTCTTGTGGGCATACGTGCCCTCGCGCTCTGAGTATTTGAACATGAAAGCCGAGTCGTAGCGGATCTCTTCCATTAGGTCGCAGGTCTGGCGGAAGTCTGCGTCGGTCTCGCCGCAAAAGCCGGTGATGATGTCGGTCGTCAGGGCGAGGTCCGGTAGGGCGGTGCGCAGCTTGTGCACGAGCTGTCGGTATTGACCGACGGTGTACCCGCGCTTCATGCGGGCGAGTTGCTCGTCCGAGCCGCTTTGGACCGGCAGGTGCAGGCTTGGGCACACCGGGCCGACCTCGGCCATAGCGTCAATCACGCGGTCGGTAAAATCGACCGGATAGGGCGAGGTGAAGCGCACCCGCTCAATGCCCTCGACTTGGCTGACCTGCCGCAAGAGATCGGCGAAATCCACGTTGCCGGCGCGGTAGGAATTAACGGTCTGACCGAGTAAGGTAACTTCCTTGAACCCCTCGGCGGCGATGCATTGGACTTGGCGCACGATCTCGTCGGCGGACACGCTGCGCTCCCGGCCGCGCACAAAGGGCACAATGCAGAAGGTGCAGAACTTGTCGCAGCCGCGGATGATGGTCACCCAAGCATTCGTACCGGTTGTGCGCTGGGGATGGACGCCGCTGTAGTTCTCAGAGCGATCGAGCCGCACGTCTAAGAGCGCGTCGTCGCTGGATTGGGCGAGAAGCTGGGGCAGGCGGCGGTAAGAATCCGGCCCCATGACCAAATCGACGAAAGGAGCGCGGTCCGGCAGGGTCTTGCTCAGGTGCTGGGCCATGCAGCCGAGGATGCCCAAGGTGAGGTTGGGGCGGTGAGCGCGGAGGCCGTTGAGCTGGCTGACGCGGCCAATGACCCGCTCCTCGGCGTGCTCACGCACCGCGCAGGTGTTGAGCAGGATGATGTCGGCCTGCTCGGCGCGTTCCGTAATCTGAAACCCGGCGTCGGCGAGGATGCTGGCCACCAACTCGCTGTCGGCCACGTTCATCTGGCAGCCGTAGGTCTCGATGTACACGCGACGGCCCGCCGGACCGGGCCGCGTGGCCACGGGTTGGTATTCGGTCGTCTCAAGGAGAGGCAAGTTCATTGGCGCACTCCGAAAGTTAGCTCTTCGCGGGCTTGCTCGATTTGCACGTCCACAAACTCGTTGGGTTCGGCCGGGCCGGCGAAGAGAACCTTAATGTAGTTGTCGCTCAAGCCGATCTGCAAACCGGTGGCCGGGTCTGAACGTCCTTCGGCGAGGACTCGGAGCGAGCGGCCGACAAAGCGCTGGTGGAAGGCAAGTCGCTTGGCTGTGCCGAGGGCGATGAGCGCTTGGCTGCGCTCCTTTTTGACGGCGGCATCCTGGTGCTCGGGCAGACGCTCGGCCGGGGTGCCTTCTCGCTGGGAGAACGGAAAGACGTGGAGATACGTCAGCGGTAGGTCGGCCAACAAGGAGCGGGTCTGGGCAAAATGCGCGTCGGTTTCTCCGGGGAAACCGACCATGACGTCGGCACCAATAGCACAATCGGGGATGCGGCTGGCGATTCGCTCGATCCGCTCGGCGTAATAGGCGCGGGTGTAGCGCCGCCCCATGCGCTTGAGAATGTGGTCGTCGCCGCTTTGCAAAGGCACGTGGAAGTGGCGGCAGATTGCTGGGGAAGCTGCGGCTTGGTCAATCAGCGCGTCGGTGACGTAACCCGGCTCAATGGAGTTGAGGCGAATGCGCTCTAGGCCGTCGATTTGCTCCAGTGCTGCGAGCAGCTCGACGAGGGCCTCGGGCTGGCCTTGGTCGAACCCGTAACGGCCCGTGTGGACGCCGGTCAGGGCAAGTTCGCGGTAGCCGGCCGCGACCATGCGTTGGGCTTGGGCGACGACTTCGGCGGCTGGGCGGCTGGCGCTGTGCCCGCGCACCGCCGGGATGATACAATAGGTGCAGTGTTCATCGCAGCCGTCTTGGATTTGCAGGCTGCCACGCGTGCGGCCTTGGGGCACCGCGCCGTCAATGGCGAGAAATTGCTCCGTGCGCGGCCTCGTCGCCGAGGGCGCGGGGGGCTCGGCACCCGCTAGATGCGATTCGAGCAGCTCGACGAGCTGGGCCTTCTGACCATTGCCCACGACCAAGTCAGCACCGGCCGCGGTGAGGTCTGCTGGTCGCCGCTGGGCATAGCAGCCAGTGGCAACGACTTCCGCGCTTGGATTGCGCCGCCGGGCGCGGCGCACAGCCTTGCGCGAGTCCGCATCACCCGCGCCGGTGACCGTGCAGGTATTGACCACGTACACATCGGCCTCAGAGCCGAAGGGCACGACTGAATAGCCGCGTTCGGTCAGACGGTGGGCGAGGGCTTCTACTTCGTAGGCATTGAGCTTGCAACCCACGTTTTGCAGGGCCACGCGCGCATTTGCATTTGCGGATGTTGGAGTGCCCATAAGTCCGTCAAGGAAAACGAGATAGACTATAAAACTTAAAGATTGGCCCTCTCTGGGGCAATGGGCGGTTCAGGCGGGTTCGAGTTGGGCGTAGGCGACGGCGATGCGTTTGGTCCGCGTCCCAAAGCGGATGGAGAGTTTCATCTTTTCGCCGTGCCCTTCGCGGCTGACGATCTGGCCGCGCCCCCATTGGGGATGGCGCACCCACTGGCCAACGGCGAGGAAGTCGTCTTGATCGACAAACTCGTCGAAGCCGGGCGACTGTTCGGCGTCCCACTCGTAGTGGACGCCTTGGGCAGCCGGAGGCTTTTTGCGGCGCGGTGGTTCGACGCGTTGCCGCGAGCGGTCAACGCCGCGGTCCAACTCGTAATTCTGGGTTGTCAACTCGGCGGGGATTTCGCTTAAAAACCGCGAGGGTTCGGTTGAGAACTGCGAGCCGTACGTATAGCGGCGCAGGGCATAGGTGAGGCTGAGTTGCTCTTGCGCACGGGTCATACCCACGTAGCAGAGCCGGCGTTCCTCTTCGATGGCTTGGGGATCGGGATCGTCGACGGCCCGCCCCGTGGGAAAGAGGTTTTCTTCGAGGCCGCAGACAAAGACCAAGGGAAACTCTAATCCCTTGGCGCTGTGCAGGGTCATCAAGGTAATAGCGTTGCCGTTGCTGTCGTTTTCGTCTGCCGAGGTCAGCAGCGACTTTTCTTCGAGATAGGTGGCTAACGTCGAGTCTGGGTTTGCGTCAGCGAACTCGGTCATATCGGCTAATAACTGGTCGAGATTCTGCAAGCGCGCTTCGGCTTCAGGGGTATTTTCCGCTGCGAGCATGGCGCGGTACCCACTCTTTTCGACGACGGCAAAGCCCAACTCGGGCAGGGAGAGGGCCTCGGCAGCGGCCACCAGTTCGCTGATCAGGTCGGCGAAGGTAGCGAGGCTTTTTTGCGCGCGGCCAGTGAGGTTGGGTACATCGTCGAGGTGTTCAAGTGCAGTGGAGAGGCTCCAGCCTTGGGCTTGGGCAAAAGCTTGCAGGCGATCGAGGGAGGTGTCGCCAATGCCACGACGGGGCGTATTGATGATGCGGCGCAAAGCAATGTCGTCGGCCGGGTTGACCAACAGGCGCAAATAGGACAGCACGTCGCGGATTTCGCGGCGGTCGTAAAAGCGAATGCCCCCGACGATTACATAAGGGAGGCGGGCACGCTGTAGCTCCTCTTCAAAGGGCCGCGATTGGGCGTTGGTGCGGTAGAGCACTGCGGCATCCCCAAGCCCATAGCGTCCCAAGCGGTCGTAGCGGCGAATGGCATCGACGACGTGGCGGGCCTCGCGGCGGTCCGAGTCGCATTCGACGACCCCGACCGGGTCGCCCTCAGGGCCGTCCGTCCACAGCTCTTTGCCCTTGCGGCCTTGGTTGTGGCTGATGACGGCATTGGCCGCGGCGAGGATGCGACCGGTGGAGCGATAGTTTTGCTCCAGCCGCACGCTGCGGGCATCCGGATAATCGCGCTCAAAGTCGAGGATGTTGCGGATGTCGGCACCGCGGAATTGGTAGATCGACTGGTCGTCGTCTCCGACCACGCAGATGTTGCGGTGGTGAGCCGCTAGCTGGCGGCAGAGCAGGTACTGGGGCCGGTTCGTGTCTTGGTATTCATCGACGAGCAGGTGCTCAAAGCGCTCTTGGTAGGTTTGCAAAATGTCCGGGTGGCGGTCAAACTGGCGCACGACCTCGATGAGCAGATCGTCAAAATCAAGGGCTTGGTTGCGGCGCAGTTCGCGCTCGTAATCGGCGTAGAGTTCGGCGATTTGCCGTTGGTGCTCATTCGCTTGATGAGCAAATTCCAACGGGTCGAGCATGGCGTTTTTAGCGCGGCTGATCTGGCTGATGACCGCGCGCGGGGCGAGGTCGCGCTCGTCGATCTGGTGGGCGTCGAGGACGCGACGGATGGTGGCGCGGCGGTCGTCTTCGTCGTAGATGGAGAAGTTGGGATCTAAACCAAACCCCTCGGCTTGGCGGCGCAGGATGCGCGCACAGATCGAGTGGAAGGTGCCGATCCATAGTTCGGTGGCCGCCGGTCCGACTAGCTGCTCAATGCGCTCGCGCATTTCGCCCGCAGCCTTGTTGGTAAAGGTCGCGGCGAGAATGCGCCACGGGGGCACACCGACTTCTTTGATGAGGAAAGCGATGCGATGGGTGAGTACGCGGGTCTTGCCCGAGCCGGCCCCGGCGAGAATCAACAGCGGACCGCCTGGGGCCTCGGCGGCGCGGCGTTGTGCTGGATTGAGGGCGTCTAGTATGGACATCCTCAGTTCGTCTGCATGCGCTGGGCCAGCTTGACTTGGCGCTTGGCGCGCTCGTGTTCCCTGTTGGTGCGGCTGAAGATGTGAGTGCCGTCGCCGCGAGCGACGAAGTAGAGATACTCGGTTTCCTCGGGGTAGAGTACGGCGAAGAGGGCCGTGCGGCCGGGATTGCTGATGGGGCCAGGGGGCAAACCGTGGTAGCGATAGGTGTTAAAGGGCGAATCCACCTCCAAGTCGGCATAGGTCAGCCGCTTCTTGTTCGTGCCGAGCGCGTAGTTGATGGTCGCGCAGGATTCGAGGCGGCGGTTGAGCTTGAGGCGGCGCTGGAAGACTCCGGAGATAATGGACTGTTCTTCGACGGCCACAGCTTCGCGCTCGACGATTGAGGCCAGCGTCACAGCTTCGTGCAGCGAGAGGCCAAGTTCATCGAGCCGCTGGTGTAGGGAGTCGGCGAATACGCGGTGGAACTGATTGACCATGAGGGAGGCGATGGTGTGTTCGTCGACGTCTAAGTCGAAGAAATACGTCTCGGGGAAGAGGTAGCCTTCGAGACTGGGCGCGGCCACGCCCAGTTGGCGGATGAGACGCGGGTCTTCGGTGGCGGCGATGAAGCGAGCCGAGTCGGCTACACCCGAGACTTGGAGTTGGGCCGCGATCTGGTGGCGATTAAGGCCCTCGGGGATCGTCGCAGGCTGGGTTTGGATGGGGGCCTTGAGCAGGGATTGGGCAATGGCGGCTGTCGTACCGGTGCCGTCGAGCTGATAGGTGCCGGCTTTGAGCTGATGACCGAGGCCCTTGAGCCGAACGGTCCAAGCAAAGACGTGTGCGTTGTGGATTAGGTTTTCTCGCTCTAGCAACTGGCCGATCCAGCGGGCGCTCGCCCCCTGGGGGATGTGAATTTGCCGCGCCGGATATTCGTAAGTCGGTTGGTTTAAATACCACAACGCCCCAAGCGGCAACGCCGTCCCCACCAAGGCGATAGCCGCGATGAGTAAGAGCGCGCGGAACCAGCGTGCAGACTTGGCTTTAGTTGACATACCGTCGGCCCTACCGAAAAAAGTAATTCGGGTGTGTCGAGTTTCGCGCCCATCTATAGAGGATACGGGCTGCGAACATCATAAGGTCTAGCGCAAAAGTATGAATCGGGATTTTTTTACAACCAAGACTGAGGACAAAAATCTATAAGAAAAGGAAGTCGGTGTCAATTTGCGCTGCTTTCTTGACGCTAGCAGGGAATCCGGTTAATTTCCCAACTTTTTGTCTTATCGCCCACCGCGCTCGACCTTGCGGAGCGGCTACAGGAGATTTCCGTTGGCCCCCCAAACAATCATCAGCATTTCGCAGCTTTCCCACGTCTATGCGGGTACGCGCAAGAAAACTGGCCGCCGCGCACTCCACGAGGTCGATCTAGACATCCACTCCGGGGAGACGATGGCCCTGTTGGGGCCTAATGGCAGCGGTAAGTCCACCCTCCTGCGCGTGCTGACTACCGCGCTGGTGCCCACCTCGGGTGCGGTGCGAATCGGCGGTGCGCTCTTGGAGCAAGACCCGGCTGCAGTGCGTCGCCAATTGGGGGTCGTCTTTCAGAATCCCGCGCTCGACGGTAAAATGACGGTCGGCGAAAACCTGCGGATGGCGGGTCTGCTCTACGGCATGAGCCGTCGCGTCGTGCGCCAGCGCAGCCAACAGTTGCTGGAGGCCGTCGGTTTGTGGGAACGGCGCAACGAGCGGACGGAGAAGCTGTCTGGGGGTATGCGGCGGCGCGTCGAATTGGCCAAGGTGCTGCTGTCAGCACCGGCCATTCTCGTGCTCGACGAGCCGACGGCCGGGTTGGATCCAGTGGCGCGCCAAGAGTTCTGGCATCAAGTGGAGGCCCTCAGGGAGGATGGACAGTTCACGGTCGTGGTCTCGACTCACCTCTTAGACGAGGCCGAGCGCGCAGACCGAGTCGCCATTTTACATCAAGGGCAACTACTCGTCTGCGGCCCTCCAAGGGTCTTGCAGCGCCAATTGGGGCGCGAAATCCTCACATTGCGCAGTGATGATGCAGTCGCGTTGCAAACTGCACTGCGCAGCGCCATGGGCCTAGAGGGCCAAATCATCGATCAAGACCTGCGCGTTCCGCTCAAAAGCGACATCCGTCTCGACGAGGTATTCCAACGCTTCGGCTCCCAGATCCGCTCGCTGTCGCTGGCCCCCCCGTCGCTCGACGATGTGTTTGTGCGCCACACTGGCCAGCATCTCGAGGAAGGAAACGCCGCTTGACCGGCATCTGGATTCTGGCCCAGCGCGAAGTGCTGCGCTTTTTCCGCCAGCCTTCGCGGCTTTTGGGGAGCTTGGTACAGCCGCTGATGCTGTGGTTTTTCATGGGCTCGGGTTTTGCCGACAGCTTCATCAGCAGGAGCAGTGAGTTGAGCTACGGAGAGTTCTTCTATCCGGGCATCGTGCTGATGCTCCTGCTATTCGCGGCGATTTTTTCCACCATCACCCTCATCGAAGATCGCAGCGTCGGCTTTTTGCAAGGCGTGCTGGTAGCCCCAGTGCCGCGTCTGAGTATAGCGTTGGGCAAGCTGGTCGGCGGAACGCTCATCGCCCTCTTGCAGGTGCTTGTGTTTTTGCTGCTGGCGCCGGTGGCTGGCATTAGCTTGGCAGCGGAGATGATATTGGCGCTCTTGGCCCTCTGCGCGCTGATCGGCATGGGCTTCACGGGTTTGGGCTTCATGGTCGCGTGGAAGTTGGATTCAGTGGCAGGCTACCACTCAGTGATGAGCGTCGTTCTCATCCCCTTGTGGTTTCTTTCCGGTGCGCTCTTTCCCATTGAGGGGGCTGCGCCTTGGCTTGAGTGGGTGATGCAGTGCAATCCCGTGACCTATGCGCTGGTCGTTTTGCGCAAGGCGTTCTACTTGGTGCCGACTCAACTGATAGCCGATGGGGCGTTTGTACACGCCCTGCTAATCACTGGGGGTTGGACGGTGCTGACGACCGTTGGTGCCGCTTGGATGGTAGCTCGCAATCGCGGCCCCTGATTTCAGAGCCGGTAGAGCATCAGATAGACCACCACGCCGCTAACCGAGACAAAGATCCACGTCGGCCAGACCCAGCGGGCCAACCTACGGTGGCGGGCAAAATCTTGGTTGTAAGCGCGCCAGACGACGAGGACCACAAAAGGGGCCATCAGCGCGGCGAGGATCACGTGGGGTATGAGTACGGCGAAGTACAGGGGGCGGGTCCAGTCGTAGTGAGGATAGGGCACTGAACCTACCTGAACGTGGTAAACCAAATACGAACAGAGAAAGAGCGCGGAACAGACGAGGGCGGCCAGCATGGACTTTTGGTGGGCTTGGCGCGCGCCGCGGCGGATTTGCAGAAAGCCGCGCACGAGCAAAAGCGTGCACAAGGTGTTGAGACAGGCGTTTAGCGTGGGAAGATCTGAGCTGGACACGGGCTGAACAGGAAAGGGAATAATGTAAACGAGGGCTTGCGAGCCGTCCGACCTTCAGTACTGGGTCGACTAGTGCGCAAGCCCTCGTTGTGTTGTGGAGCCGCCACCCGGACTTGAACCGGGGACCTACTCATTACGAGTGAGTTGCTCTACCAGCTGAGCTATGGCGGCCATACTGTAGCGTAGAAACTAGGCGGGCCCAGCTACGGTGTCAAGAACCGCCCCTAGCCGCACCGCGCATTAAAAGAAATTGAACAGCTTGCCTATCGCGTGGGCAAGGCCGTTGCGGGGCCGGTCGGCGTCGTGCGACTCGACCGGTGCACCGTGTTCGTTGGCGACAAAGCGCAACAGCCCAATCGCGGTAGCATAGCTAGGGTCGCTGACTGTGGCTGGAGCGATCACGTCTTGGGGGACGCCAATGCGGACGTGGTGGCCGAGCACCTCCTCGGCGAGCGGCGCGATCTGGTCGAGCGAGGCTCCGCCACCGGTGAGCACGATACCAGCGGACAAACGGTCGTTGTAGGAGGAATTGACTAAGGCTTGGCGCACGTATTCAAAAATCTCGCGCTGCCGGGCTTCGATGATTGCGCTGACCTGCTGCCGGGTTAAGGTACAGGCACGGCCGGCGGTCGTGTGATAGGTAACGGGTTGGTCGCCTTCTTCGCCAGAGCAGCTAACGCTGCCGAAGCGGCATTTGAGCTGCTCGGCTTCGCGAACTGGGATACTCAAGACGACCGAAAGATCGCGCGTTATATCGTCTCCGCCCAGCGGAATTTCCTCCACGTGACGCATCGGGCCTTGGAATACGGCTATATCACAGGTGCCAGCACCAAGATCGAGCAGGGCCACGCCCATGTCTCGTTCATCTTGGGATAAGGTGGCGTGGGCAGCGCCGACGCTTTCGAGGACGCCGCCGGCGATCTCAACGCCGGCTTTGGAGGCGGCGTGGCGAAAGGCTGTGCATAAATGCTCGGCTATGGAAACGGTTAGCACTTCAATCGACAGGCGATTGCCGTGTAGCCAGAGTGGGTTTTGTACCGGCTCGTCATCGACGGCATAGCTCTGGACGAAGCGGTGCATCACCGTCTGATCCTCGGCGACCTGTTCTTGTGCAACGGCGAGTAGGGCGCGATCCCGGTCCTCTTCGGAGATAGGGTTGGAGGAGCCGGAGATACCCACGGTGCTTACAGCACGATGGGTACTGATGCCTTCGCCAGCCATGCCGAGATAGGCCCCGGCGATTTTGAGACCGGTCGAGCGTTCAGCTTCGGCTAGGGCCGTGTGGATCGACTCTGCTACTTGGGGCATGTCGATGACGGCGCTGCGGCGCAGACCGGTGCAGGGGCTGTGTCCTAGGCCCAAGATCTTGACTTGAGAATTGTTTTGCACTTCGCCGACTAGGCATAGAACTTTTGATGCACCAACATCGAGAACGACGACAGGGGATCCAGCCATGGTTGGCGTACCTTCTTTCTAAGCGCAGCCGCAAAATGCAGCGCAGTAGGAGTAAGGCGGGGACATACAGGGAGGGGGAAAGGCTACCGCACTAACGGCGGCGATGCGACACAACAAATTGGGACGCTCGACTCCAAATTGCCAGTGCTTACAACGCCGACAAGGGGGAAGTCAGCCCTCCGTAAGCACTTAGTAATAGTTGAGATATGAAGAATAGGAAAGCTGCCAGAGAAAGTCAAGCCCGCCGGAGGGCTAAGGGCTGGCCTTGACTGGGCTAAGGCTTGGGCCTAAGATAAGCGAAATTGCGAACATTATGGAGGCATGCGCATTTGCGGTGTGCCTGTAAAAAGGAGCGGATATATGGCCCGGGGAGTAAACAAAGTAATCTTGATCGGCAATTTGGGCAGCGATCCTGAAGTGCGCTACACGCCAGATGGAGTGCCCGTAGCCAATTTTAATCTGGCCACTTCTGAAAGCTGGAACGATCGCAATACAGGCGAGCGCCAGGAGCGGACCGAATGGCATCGGCTCGTGCTCTGGCGCAAGCTAGCCGAGATCGCCGGACAGTACCTCAAAAAGGGTGCCAAAGTCTATGTCGAGGGCAAGTTGCAGACTCGTTCTTGGGATGATCAGAGTGGCCAGAAACGCTATACGACCGAGATCGTAGTTAACGATATGCAGATGCTCGATTCCCGCGGCGAGGGCGGCGGCAGTGGTGGTAGAGACGCCGGCTACTCCGACCGTCCGGGCGGAGGGCAAAACGTCGGCCCGGCTGCACAGCCCGATGCGCCCCCACCGCCGGGTGGCGACGACGACGACCTGCCGTTCTAAAGTTTGGCAGGCAGCTTCTTCCACTTGTGGCTGGCCGAGCGCGTCTTTCCCCTAGTTTTTGGCGATTGCGCGGGCGAAGGAGAGATGCAGGCGGCCTTTGCCGCTGGTTCCGTAGGCCCGGATATTGGTTTTTTCCCCGGTGGCCCGGCGGCCTTGTCGCATCGTGTACATCTGGAGCGGTGTGGCGACTTTTTGCGCGCCCTGACCCAAGAGGCCGCCAGCCCTGACGAGCGGGCGTTTGCAGCGGGTTGGGGACTTCACGTCTATGCGGATATAGCTGTGCATCCTTGGGTTGAGGCCCGCGTAGCTGCCTTGCTCCGCGAAGGTACCCGTCCGGCTGCACCTGATTTGTGGCACATGCGCTTGGAATGGGGGGTTGATTGCCGCTTGCTGGCCAGTGAGGGGATGGACGGGTTGTGGTGCGCGCGCCTGCACTTTCCCCGCCGCGCTGATGGCCGCAGCTTGCTAGGGGAGGTGGGGCAGACTTTCTACGGACGGGATGCCGACGAGCGATTGCTGGAACGAGGAGGTGAGGCCACCGCCCGGTGGCTGCAGCGAATCCCCAAGATTCTCTGGTGGGGAGGGCACATCCGCGTGGCTAGACGCCCCAATCCCCTGTGCACATTGGCGTTTGCCCACCTAGGACACAAGGTCCTCGGAGATTGGCTCCAGCACTGGGCGCGCTTTAAGGATGGCGCGGCCTTGGCGCGACCGCTGTTGCCCTCAGATCAAGCTTACGAGGAGGCCCTCAAGCTAGGCGAATCGGCTGTGGAAAGGTTTTGCCAAGGGTTTGATGAGGGCTTCGCTCAGTTGGGCAATCCTGATTTATACACGGGCGAAGTACGCGATGGCTAGCATCGAAGTACTCCTAAGTTTTGGCATGGGACTGGCCGCTGTAGGGTTGATTTACGCAGGGGTGCGCCTTTGTCGGTCGCGGGCTTCCCACTCGCCTCTTTTGGCCGAGCTTTTAGCTTCTCGCGTACAGTATGCGTTGGCCGGAGTAGTTTTTGGCTTGCTCGCGCCGTTGAACATGCGGCCCGTCCTTGGCGCAGCAGCCGATCTGGCCATCTCGTTTTTAGTGGGGATTTTCGGATTGGTGGTCGGATGCAGCGTTGAGTTGCGGCTGCTTAAGAACACTAGCCGACTCCTGCTTCTGCTGGAAATCGGCTATTTGGTTTTGTTGGGCTTGGGTTTGTGGGTGTTGAGCTATGGTTTTTCTCAGGAAGGCGTGGAGGGGGCCACGTTATGGGGAGTTTGCGGCTTGTGTGCCGCTTGCTGGATGCGCCAAGGCCGCAGGGGGGGGAGCACGAAGAAGAAACTGAGCAGCGGTTGGCTGCCCTCGGCTAGCGCGCTGGCCGGCTTGTTCATAGCAGGCGTGGGATTTATGCAGCTGAGTCCGGGGGGATTCGAGGTGCGTTTGCCGCTGGCTTTCCCGTCGATTGTCGTCGAGGGGATGTGGGCAAAATACGGAGCGTGTCTAGTATTGGGTGCTTTAATCGGCCTAATTGTGGACTTAGCGACCCGTGGCCTCGGTAAAGGATACTTGTACTATGTGATAGCTGCCGGTCTTTTGCTGGGCAGCGGCATGGCCGGCGCTCTGGGCTTGGAGCCCCTGTGGGTAGGTGCTGTGGCTGGAATTTGGCTGGTCAATGCGACGATGCGCCGCTTGGATATTTTGCGCTCCTTAGAGCAGGGCCAAGACATGGTGCGGACGGTGTTGCCTGGGGTCGCAGGGTGGGCACTTGGAGCGGCGCTCATCAAGGGCGGCTTGGAGTTCGCGTTTGGTGCTTGGGTCTTCTTGGCTTTGGTCGCCGTGGTGCCGGGGGTGCGGTTGGCGATGTGGCATGGGATGAGGCAAATGTTCAGCCGCTCGGTGGACCAACGCACCGGCGTAGAGCCGAGACAGCTTTTGGAGCTAGATGACTTGGGATTGGTCATCGCCCTGAGCTTGGCGGCCTTCTTACCCGCCGGACAAGGAGCGGCCCTTTTGGTAGCTGTGCTCTTGGGGCAGCGGTTGATGCACGGCGTCGCGGTGTGGACAGCGGGCAAACTATCCGCGGTGTAGGTTGTAAAAGGCGGCTCGTTGCGGATAAATAGCTTGTTGGCCGAGGCTTTCCTCAATGCGCAAAAGTTGGTTGTACTTGGCTACGCGGTCGGTGCGCGAGGCCGATCCGGTCTTGATCTGGCCCGCATTGGTCGCCACGGCAATATCGGCAATGGTCGTGTCTTCGGTTTCGCCCGAGCGGTGCGAAATGACGGCTGTGTAGCCCGCTCGCTTGGCCAACTCAATGGCAGCGAGGGTCTCGCTCAGGGTGCCGATTTGGTTGACCTTGACGAGGATGGAGTTGGCGATGCCCTGTTGGATGCCGCGGTTGAGCCGCTCGGTATTGGTCGCGAAAAGATCGTCGCCCACTAGCTGTACGCGATCGCCCAAGGCTTCGGTTAGCCGCGCCCAGCCGTCCCAATCGTTTTCGTCGATGCCGTCTTCGATGGAGACGATGGGGTAGCGGTCGGCTAGTTCAGCGTAGAAAGCGACCATGTCTTCGGCGTTGCGCTCTTGGCCCGAGGACCAGTGCAAGGTGTATTTGCCATCGACAAACAGCTCGCTGGCCGCCGCATCAAGGGCCAGCAGCACGTCCTCGCCCGGTTGGTGACCGCTGCGTTGGATGGCTTCGATAATGATGTCGAGGGCCTCGTCGTTGGAGTCGAGGTTCGGGGCAAAACCGCCCTCGTCGCCGACGGCTGTGTGGCGATTTTTCTCTTTTAGCACGGCTTTTAGGTGGTGAAATATTTCGGCTCCCATCTGCAGCCCTTGGCCAAAAGAGTGCGCTCCGACGGGCATGATCATGAATTCTTGTAGATCGACGTTGTTGTCGGAGTGCGCGCCGCCGTTGAGGATATTCATCATGGGCACCGGCAGCGTGTGGGCCGCGGGGCCACCGAGGTAGCGATAGAGGGGGAGGCCGTAAAACTGAGCGGCGGCTTTGGCGCAGGCCAGCGATGCGCCGAGTATGGCGTTGCCTCCCAAGTGGGCCTTGTTGGGGGTGCCGTCGAGGTCGATCATCGCTTGGTCGATTTGACTTTGCTCGGTCGCATCTAGCCCCTTGAGCAGTGGCGCGATTTTTCGGCACACATTGTCCACGGCCTTGCGGGTGCCCTTGCCGAGATAGCGGGCCGGATCGTCGTCGCGCAGTTCCACGGCTTCGTGTTCGCCGGTGGAAGCACCCGAAGGCACTGCTGCCCGCCCGAGATGCCCGTCTGCGAGGCGCACATCGACTTCAACGGTGGGATTGCCGCGCGAGTCGAGGATTTCGCGGGCGTGAACATCGGCGATAGTAGGCATGGAATTTCCGGCTTTCAAGCGATGAGTAAAAAAAGACGTAAACGATTAATCAACAAGCCCTTGGGAATGCTGTCAACACAGGTTCTATTGGGCTTGTTGATCCTGTTGGGCACTGTCGCCGCCGGAGCGGATTCGTCGGTTTACGTACCCTTGGAACACTGGGTTTATCGCTTTGTCGAGCGGCTCGAAGCCCGAGGACGAGCCAACGGCATTGCAGATGGCATTAAACCATACAGCCACAATAAAATAATAGAATTACTTGATGAGATCGATAAAAAGTATCGCCCCGAATTATCGCCGATCGAACTGGGCGAACTGGACTTGTTGCGCGGCGAGTTTGCACACGAGCAAGCCATGTTTCAATATCGCGCCCACGGAGGGGCAATTTTCGCCGACTTTCTCGCCCGCCAGCAAACTGATCGCTTTAGCGGCCGCGGACGGTCGGAGGCCGAAGTGGTGTACCGCCATCGAGGTGGGGGCATCGTCCGTGGGCACTTAGGCCGCAGGGTGGGCTTCCGCATGGCTTTTGAACAGGTGCGGGAGCAAGGCTCGCGCGATTACGAGTATCGCCACGATCTGTACGAGCGACGGATTGACCTGCCCCAGTTAAAGGGCGAGGCGGTCGATTTTCACGAGGGCACGGCGTACGTCAAGTTCGCGGTGGGGCCGGTAGATGTGCAATTGGGCAAAGATGAGGCCTTGTGGGGGCCAGCCCCAGAGCAAAATTTAGGACTGAGCAACAATGCTCCGTCGTTTAACATGATCCGCTTGCAGTCGCAGTTTGGGGCCTTTAAGCTAGTCAGCATCTCCGCCGAACTCCGCCCTTGTCCCAACCGGTCCGATTCACCCCTTTGCGTGGGGACGGCTGATTCAGCGGCCACGTATGCAGTCAACGGCATGACTAACGTGCGCTTGTTGGAACGCCAAAAGTACTTGGCGGCCCACCGATTGGAGGTGGCGCTGGCCCCTTGGCTCGACTTGGGTTTTCAGGAGGTGGTAGTGTACGGAGATCGGGGCCTAGAACCTAGCTACGTCAACCCGCTGATGTTCTATTGGGCCGCCCAGAGCCACCTAGGCGACAAGGACAACCTCCTGATGGGCTTGGACTTGGACATCCATCCGGGGCGCGGGCGGCGCTATTATCTGGCGTACGTAGTCGATGACCTGAAGAAGGCCCGCATTTTTTCCGACGATTTTGCCAACAAGTTTTCCCTGCAGGCAGGAATGCTATGGGTCGATCCACTGGGGCTGGCCGATTCCGAACTGCGGGCCGAATACGTGCGCATCGAACCTTGGCTTTACTCGCATCGGTTTCCCATTAACACCTTTCGCCACTTCGACTCGCCGCTGGGACACGCTCTTGCGCCCAACAGCGACCAATGGGAATTGAGCCTGACCAAGCGGGCGATTCGAGACCTAGAGTTTGCAGTATATGTCACGCGCAGTCGCCACGGCGAGAACGAGTTAAGGGCAGACGGCACCATTCGCAATGTCGGTGGCGATATGCACTATGGTTGGCGGCCGGGGGACGAGCGCGAGACCAAGCAATTTCTCGACGGGCATCGCATGCAACGGACCGAGTTGGGTGCTGGCTTGCACTGGCGGATCTTGCCCGATCTCCAGCTAGAGGCCGAATACGCACAGGAGTGGGGCCAAGGCGTGCCGCTACCCCCGGCTTGGGGCCCGGCCGTGCCATTGGCGTGGCGCTCTGGCTACGGAGATGGCCGCCAGCAGCACCTGCGCATTGACCTGCGCTTTAACTACTTCTAAGGCCGCCTTTATGGAGCTTATGGATCTGCAAAAGGCGGGCTTGCTCCTGAGTGGCGCGGTTTACGTGGGCAGCGTCCTCTGGCTGTGGCGCGGCTTGAGCGGGCGGCCTAGCCCGGCTTTAGTTAGTGATCAGCCCTCGGTCAGCGCCATCGTCGCCGCGCGCGACGAGGAGGAGACCTTGCCGGAGTGCTTGGACGCACTCGCTCGGCAGGACTATCAGGGGGCATTTGAAGTGATCGTCGTGGACGACCGCTCGCGCGACCGAACTTGGGATGTCATAGCCGCAAAGGCGGCAACTTGGTCGGCACTCAAGGGCGTGCCGGCTTCACCGGTCGGACAGTTTAAATGTCCGAAGAAAAGCGCGCTAGCCGAGGGGATTGCAGCGAGCACTGGGGAGATCTTGCTTTTTACCGATGCCGATTGCCGCCCGCCCACGGATTGGGTACGCTCGATGGTGGCGCACTTTGCGCCGGAGGTTGGTTTAGTCGCCGGGTACGCGAGGCCCGATCCGGTCTCCGGCGTGCTGGCCAAGGTTTTGGCCGTGGACAATATCGGAGTTGGGGCGCTGGGGGCGGGCAGCTTTGGCATGGGGCACCCGCTGTCGTGTACGGGCCGCAATTTAGGCTACCGCCGCCAGGTGTACGACAAGCTGGGAGGCTTCGCGCAAATCGGGCATCTGATCGGGGGCGACGATGTGTACTTCATGCGTTTGCTGAGCGCCCAGGGCAGGTGGGCTATGGCGTTTAACCGCCAGACTGTCGTCCTCTCGCAGCCGCCGCCGGCTAAGCTCGTGGACGCGATTCAACAGAAGCTCCGGCACGCGGCCAAAGGAGGCCATTACAAGGGCCGCGCATTCTATTTGGCCGTCGGCATCTATTTGTTCCACGGCTTTCTCGCTTGGGGGCTGGTGCAGATGCTCTGGACCCAAAGCTGGAATGGCTGGGTCGTGGGGATGTGGTTTATGCGTTGGGCTGTTGACTTTTTGCTGCTCAAGCGGATGGCCACGCCCGAGGAGCGCGCGCTTCTGCGCTATTTGCCACTAGCGGAAGTTTTATATATTCCCTATGTGCTAATTTTTACGATCGTTGGCCGTTGGGGATGGTTTCGCTGGAAAACCTAATAAAGGAGCTGATTTGGCCTACCTAATCACGCCCAAAGCACTGCCGCGCTACGTTCGGCGCTACGCTCGCGCATTTTCCTGGAAGCGGTTGGGCAATTTTCTCGCCGTTTTGGCGTCCATGGGGCTATCGTGGACAACCCGCCGTCCCATCGTGTGGGGACGTCCTTTTATGCTCATGGTCGAGCCGACCAACTTCTGTAACCTCAAGTGCCCCTTGTGCCCTTCGGGCAATGGCGAGATGCTCCGTCCCCGAGGCACTATGGGCTTGGAGGACTTCAAAAAGCTGGTTGACGAGCTCGGCGATGAGGTCTTTATGATGATGTTGTGGAACCAAGGCGAGCCGTATATCAACAAGTGCTTCAATCAGATGGTGCGCTACGCCAGCGACCGCGGCATCTTCACCTTCACTAGCACCAATGGTCACTTCGTTCGCAATCCGGAGCAGGCGCAGGCCATCGTCGAGTCCGGGCTAGACGAGATGATCGTCTCGCTGGACGGAGTCGATCAAGAAACGTACGAACAATACCGGGTCGGCGGTCAGATCGAGCGCGTCTTCTCCGGGGTCCGTCTGCTGGTAGCAGCCAAAGAGGCGCTGGGATCACAGACGCCGCTGATCAACTTGCAATTCATCGTTATGAAGCACAACGAGCGCGATCTGGCCACGGCCGAAGCACTGGCCAAGGACCTGCACGTTGACAAGTTTTTGGTCAAGACCGCTCAGGTTTACACAGAGGCGGACGCCGAGGAGTTCTTGCCCGAGGACGAACAGTATAGCCGCTACGAGCGCGCGGAGGACGAACTGGTGGTCAAGGGGCAGCCTACGCGGGGTTGCAAGGTGCTGTGGTACAGCTCGATGGTCAATTGGAATGGAGCGGTCGCGCCCTGCTGTTTCGACAAGGACGTTGACTTTGGCATGGGGCAGGCCTTCAACGGCCGTTCTTTTGACGAGATCTGGCGCAGCCGGGCCTATATGGACTTTCGCCGTCAGGTCCTCGCCGACCGCAATAGCTTCGACATGTGCCGCAACTGTTCCGAAGGCTATCGAGGCATGTTCTCGCTGATCAAGGAAATCAAGGGCTAATGCCCGCGCTGTTCGCGCCCGAATACCTCTTGGCGTTCTGTGCGCTAGCCTATCTGCTCGGGGCTTATTGGTTCGTCTCCGGAATGCGCCGCCGTCCCGGCAATACTAATGCCGAGCGCGTCCAGTTGGTCTCGGTTGTCGTCGCCGCCCGCAACGAAGCCGCGCACATCGCCTCCTGCCTGCGCGCCTTGCTGGCGCAGGACTATCCCCAAGATCGCTACGAAATCATCATTGTTGACGACGGCTCCACCGATGGCACTGGCCATATCGTGCGCGAGTTCAGCGGGGAGACTGCGTCCGTGCGATTGCTGCGCACCGAAGGGTCGGGTTCCAAGAAGGCCGCGCTGAGCTTAGGGATCGCCGAAGCGCGGGGGGAGGTGATTCTCACCACGGACGCCGATTGTCAGGTTGCTCCGGGATGGATCCGCGGCATGTTGTCGCACTTTGCCGACGGGGTAGGCATGGTCATCGGCTTTTCGCAAATCGGTTCGCCGTCCGAGATCAAGGGGGGGCGTCAGGGATACGAGGCTGTTGACTTCACCTGCTTGATGGCTTGCATATGGGGCAGCGCCGGTTGGGGCCATCCCATGGCGGCTTCCGGGCAGAATTTGGCCTTTTTGCGAGAGGCGTTTTTCGACGTTGGCGGTTATGAAAAGATCATGCACCGGGCTTCTGGAGACGATGTACTGCTCATGCAGGCCATGCGCCGCTCGGGCCGGTGGTCTATTGTCTTTGCCGATCAGCCAGCGACCTTTGTGCGGCATCCAGTGGCAGGGTCTTGGGGTGGGTTATTCGGCCAGCGCAGCCGCTGGGCCTCCAATGCTCCGGTCCTCGCCCGTCTAGATCCGCTCTTTTTCGGCTATATGCTGCTCTCATACGCTTTGAGCTGGGCGACGCTCATGGCCCCTTTGCTGTGCTTGGCCGGCTTGCTGGATCCCCTGTGGGCTTTAGGAGCGGTGGGGGCAAAAGTGTGGGGCGAGTGGAATGTATTTAATGGAGGAATATCGCTATCGGGTCGGCGCGAATTGCGCCGCTATTTTCTTCTTTGGGCCTTGTTGCAACCCCTGCACGTAGTTTTAGTCGGCAGCGTTGGCTGCTTGGGGATTTTCCGCTGGAAGGGCCGCGTCCACTTATGGGGTCGGCGCGTGCGCAGGGCTGGTACCAACGTCGAGCTATCCCAACCGTCCCGACGCTGAAGAAGGAAGTCGAAGTGGGAAAGCGAGAAGTTGAGCGGGCACAGGTCGTCTGTAAAGAACTAAAAAAAACCATTCCCGCAGCGAGGGTGGAGCTCAACTACAGCAATCCTTTGGAACTGATGGTGGCCACTGTGCTCGCGGCGCAGAGCACGGATGTCAAGGTCAACGAAGTCACCGCAGGGCTATTCAAAAAATACCAGTGTGCAGCCGACTACGTGGCGGTGGCAGCCGAGGAGTTAGAGGAAGATATCCGCTCAACTGGTTTCTATCGGCAAAAGGCCAAAAACATCCGCGCGGCTATGGCGATGCTCATTGACGAGCACGATGGTCAAGTCCCCGGGCACATGGACGCCTTGATTTGCTTGCCTGGCATTGGTCGCAAGAGTGCCAATGTCATCCTCGGCAATGTATATGGGGTGCCCGGCATCGTGGTAGATACGCACGTAGGTCGGGTGAGTCGGCGCTTGGGACTGACCACAGAAAAGGATCCAGTCAAGGTCGAAATGGCCTTGGCCCAACTACTGCCGGACGAGGAGTGGACGGCTTTTGGACAGCGCGTGGTTTTGCATGGTCGCTACGTGTGTAAGGCGCGCAAGCCTCTGTGCGACGAGTGCACGCTCATGCCGCATTGCGATTATTTTGCCAGCCAGATCGAGAGGACTTAGCGGCGCGGTTGCGGCAGGCGTTTGAGGACGGCGGTTACTTCTGCAGGCGTCTGCGAGGCGAGCATGTCGCGATGGGTAGTATCGGTATGCATCAAGGTCGCGATCTGGGCGAGGATTGGGATGTAACTGCGGTAGTTTTGTTCCGGGGTCAGCAGCAGGAAGATGAAGTGCACCGGCTCCGGGGTGGGACCTTCAAAGTCGATGCCTTGCCGGCAAATTCCCAAGCAGCCGATGATCCCATCCAGATCGGGGATGGGTGCATGAGGGATGGCCGTGCTATGCCCTAGCGAGGTCGAGCCTTTGCGCTCGCGGTCGAGCGCGGCCTCAAGTACGGTCTGGCGTTCGCTGGCGGGGATCTGTTTTTCTTCTATTAACGCATCGACCATCTGGGCGATGGCATCCCACTTGTCCTTGGGGGTGAGGTCCAAGCGGATGGTGTGTTCCCAGAAAATGCGACTTAGCTGCAGGTCGTTGGCCGCGGCCGAGCGGACCATTAGCACCGAACAGGGTACCTGATAGGCGATCTCGTCCGGGATGGAGCCAGCAAGATGTTCCTCTTGGCGCCAGTCGTTTGAGGCACCGAGTACGATCAAATCGTGGTTTTGCGCCCTTTCGACGATGGCCGGGACCACATCGACGGCCGGGATTACAGTCAATGGTACGTCGATGTTCAGCAATTCTAGCTGCAAGTGCGTGTCTGCAGCTAGCTGTGCACAGTAGCGCTGGAGAAGCGGGTCGGAGGGGGCTCGAGTGTCGCGGACGATGCGGAGAATTTCCAGATCAGCACCCCAGGCTTGGGCCAGATCGTAGGCGATCTGCACGCCTACCAGCGCGTGATTGCCGCCGCCGAAAGGCACGAGAATCCGGCGCACCGGTCCGCTCTTCTTTTCCTTAAAAATTAAGGTGTCGACGTCGATGGCCTTGGTCAGAGCGCGGTTAGGCGCAGATAGGATTGCGTCGCGCTCGACGTTGGCTTTCCAGGCCATGAGCATCATGTTGCAGCTCCAACGGCGGACAGCCCGCTGAATTCCGCTTGTCACATCCTCGTCTTTTTCCAAATGCGCGATAGTGCCGATGTCGTGGGCCATGGCCCGGTCGGCCAAAACTTGGAGCGCTTGTTCTATATCGGGCAATGGTTCAGCGTCGGGCGTCAGGATGTGGGTCAGGTGCAACTCGCCCCAAGGCGAAGGGGCAAGGGTCGCAGCCAAGTCGACGAGGTTGTGCTCTTGGTGCGGATTTTCGAGAGGGACTAGAAGGCGGAGTTGAGCAGGCGACATCTTCGTTGTTGATCATCAAGCCAAGGACCAGCCTAGGCAATAATAAGCACTATCTATTAAATATAAAACAGGCCGTCATCTTTTCCAGTCTTCTTTCTCGCATAGTGGGGTTGCCAGTATTGGTGCGGTGCGGTTTGTTGTTGGCAATTCAACCGGGAGGTTTGCGTGCGGATATTGATTACTGGCGTTACCGGTCGCATAGGTGCCAACTTAGCCAAACAACTCGTCGAGCGTGGCCACCAACTCCGAGGGTTGGTCTGGCCCCGAGATCCGCGAGTGGAGAATCTCAAGAAGATGCAGGTCGAACTCGTCGAGGGGAGTTTGACTGATCCGGCTGTAGTCGAACAGGCGGTCGCGGGGATTGAAGCCGTCTATCACTTGGGGGCGGCCTTTCAGGGCGGGGGCCCTTTTACCGACGAGGAGTTCTTTGAAATCAACGTGCGTGGCACTTTCAACATGCTGGAAGCCGTGCGCCGAGTGAAGGGAATGGGCCAATTTCTGTTCGCAAGTTCGGATGCGCTGTACGACAAGTACGTCCCCGGTGGTATGAGCGCGCCCATTGACGAACGGACGCCGCGCGTGCCCAAGGGAGCGTATGCCTTGACGAAGGCGTTGGGCGAGGAATTGTGCAACGGCTATTGGCAGGGGTACCAAGTGCCGACGACGATCTTGCGTTTCGCCATGGTACAGGCGGCCGATGAAATTTTGGAGTTCCCGCAGTTCTACCTGAGCAAGATGAAGGAGGTGCATCCGGAATTGACTGCGCTGTGGCAGGGCGAAGAGTGCGCAGTGTTGCTAAAAGACCAGCGCGATCGTCCCTTTAAAAAGCATATTGCCGATGTGCGCGACATCGTGCATGGTTGCCTTTGTGCCTTGGGTAAAGAGAGGGCGTTAGGCGAGACATTCCAGCTAGCTGGGCCGCGCCCTTTTACCTGGGACGAGGTCAGCTACCGGCTCGCCGCATTGCGCGACATGCCCCACGTCGAAGCTGCGGTGAGAGCCATTCCCACCTTTTACGAATTCAACCTGCGCAAGGCCGAGGAATACTTGGGATTCAGTCCTAGTTACGACATCGTGCGGATGATGGTCGATGCGCTTAACTATCAGCGCGGCGAAGACACCGGGGTGTTGCCGCACGGCTGAGGCTCAGGTCTTGTGCGGCACTAATTCTGCGGCGATAGCAGCGAGGACATCCTCGGTGCGAAAGGGCTTGTAAAAAATGGGGCACCCCTTGAGGGATTGCAGCACCTCTTGGAGGTCGTCGGATGAGCGCCTTTGGCGAGGCAGGAAGGCGATAAGCTTGGTGTTGTCGAGCAAACGATTCGCCGCGACAAAAGGAGCGGGGTCGTCGACTTCGACGCCGAGGAGGACTAAGTCCGGAGCGTTGAGTCGGTGATGGTCAAGTCCGTCGGCCAGTTCGTTGGCGACTTCGACCTGATAGCCGGCCCGTTCAAGCAGTCCGGCGAGGGTGGTACCAAATATGGGATTGCGGTCGATGATAAGGATTTTGTACAATGCAATGGCTCTGGACGAGTTTAAGGCTAGACAAAGGCTTACGGCCTCAAAAAATTAAGGGGTGTGCTATACCTGCGCAAGCCAGGGAACTGCTTGACAACTCCAGAGACTCCGGCTATACTGGCCGACCTAAAAAGACGGAGATTTATGCGAAGCAAAGAGGAATTAAAGGCTGCTGTCTGCGCGGCCATTGATCAGCAGAGCGAGCAGATTATCGGGCTGGGAGAAGCCATCATGGACCAGCCCGAATTGGGCTTTAAGGAAGAGCAGACGGCTCACCGCGTCTGCGAAAGTTTTGCCGATCTCGGATTGAGGTACGAGCGAGAACTAGCGTTGACCGGTGTGAAGGCCCGGCTCAAAGGGCAGCAATCAGGGCCGACTGTGGCGCTAATGGGTGAGCTCGACGCGCTCATTGTGCCCGATCATCCGCGCGCCGATCCGGCAACTGGGGCGGCACACGCCTGTGGCCACAACGCCCAGATCGCCGGAATGGTAGGGGCCGCTTACGGGCTTGTAGCGGCCGGCGTCAGCGAGGAACTAGCTGGGGAAATCGCGTTTTTCGCCGTGCCCGCAGAAGAATACGTCGAAATAGGCTATCGCTTAGGACTGGTCGAAGAAGGCAAGATCGCGTTTCTCGGGGGCAAGCCCGAACTGGTCGAATTGGGTCACTTCGACGACGTGGATATGGCCGTGATGATTCACACCAAGAGTTCGGCCCAAAACGAGGGGGCGGTGGGGATCGCTTGTTCGTCCAATGGCTTCTTGGCCAAGAACGTGCGTTTTATTGGCCGGGCTGCCCACGCCGGGGGCGCGCCGGAGAAAGGCGTCAACGCGCTCAGCGCAGCGACTCTGGCCCTCAGCGCGATTGACGCCCAGCGCGAGACCTTCCGCGACCAAGACTGCGTGCGGGTGCATCCGATCATCACAAAGGGAGGCGATCTAGTCAATATCATCCCGGCAGAGGTACGGCTGGAAACCTACGTCCGCGCCCGCACCACCGAGGCGATGCTCGATGCGTCTCACAAGGTCGATCGGGCGTTGCGGGGAGCGGCGGTTGCCCTTGGCTGTTCGGTTGAGATCGAAACCGTGCCCGGCTATCTGCCGCTGTGCAATGATCCCGACTTAGGGGAGCTTTTCAAGGACAATGCCGCGCGGATCTTCGGCCCCGATCAGTACCGGGATTACCCCCACGGCGGCGGCTCCACCGACGCTGGCGACCTCAGTCAGATCATGCCCGTACTACACCCGGCCATGACCGGAGCCAGCGGCGTGGTCCATGGACCCGATTGGGGGATTGCCGACCCCGCCGCTGGGTACCTAGCCCCGGCCAAGGTCTTGGCCATGATGGCCATTGACCTGCTGTACGGCGATGCGTCCTCAGCCCGGGACATCCTACAAAATCACGCGCCTAACATGAGTAAGGACGAATATCTCCAGCAGCAAAAGGCACTCTTTCGCCGGGAACTCTTTGCCGGTGATCAAACAGGGGAGAATGCAACGTGAAGCTCGGTATGGTTACCTATAATTTGGGTCGCAATTGGGATTTAGAGACGTTGATTGCCCATTGCGAAGAGACTGGTTTTACCGGAGTGGAACTGAGGACGACGCATGCCCACGGGGTCGAAGTGGCGCTCAGTGCAGCCGAGCGGACCGAGGTCAAGAAGCGCTTTGCCGATTCGGCAGTCGAGCTAGTGGGATTGGGCAGTGCCTTTGAATACGACGCCGTTGATCCGCAGATCCTGCAAAGTCACATCGACGGGACCAAAGAATACGTGCGCTTGGCCCACGATCTCGGAGTCGGCGGAGTCAAGGTGCGCCCCAACAACGTCCACGTAGATGAGGGGATCCCCATCGAACAGACCTTGGAGCAGATCGGCGTCAGTTTGCGCGAGTGTGGAGAATTTGCCCGCGATCTGGGGGTGCAGATCCGCTTGGAGGTCCACGGTCGCACGACCTCGGATCCTGCCAACGTCCGCAAGATCCTCGATTACGCCGACCACGACAATGTCTTCGTATGCTGGAATTCCAATGCGACGGACCTAGTCGACGGCTCCATCGACGGCAGTTTCTCCTCCTTGCAGGACGCCATTGCCTTGGTCCACATTACCGAGTTGTGGAGCGACTATCCGTGGGAGCGGCTCTTTACCCTGCTGCGGCAGAGTGGCTATACCGGTTATTGCCTCGCCGAAATCCCCGAAAGTCCAGATTCCCTGCGCCTGATGCGCTATTACCGAGCCTTGTGGCAGGCCCTCGCCAAAGGCTAGCAATGGGTGATGCCTGAGATCGCTTATGTCAACGGCCGCTTCTGTCCATTGGCCGAAGCTGTGGTGTCGGTCGAGGACCGGGGCTATCAGTTCGCCGATGGGGTCTATGAGGTCGTTGGAACCTACGGCGGGTGCCCCTATGCCTTAGAGCCGCATTTAGCGCGCCTCCAAGGCAACCTAGCAGCACTTCACTTGCCGTTGGATATCCGCGAGTATGGCCTTAAGACCAAGCTAATGGAGGGCATCGAGCGGAGCAGTTTTGGCGAGACCTTGATCTATATCCAAGTCACGCGGGGAGTCGCCCCTAGGCAGCACGAGTTTCCCGCTGTCCCGGTTGCTCCCACTGTCGTAATGACGTTTAAGGAATTGCGTCGCCTGCCACGGGACCTCTACGACCGCGGCGTCGAAATTATTAGCACCGAAGACTTGCGCTGGAAGCGCTGCGATATCAAAAGCATCGCTTTACTGCCCAACATTTTGGCCAAGCAGACGGCGATGCAAGCAGGGGCTTTTGAGGCTCTGCTAGTGGATGCGGAAGGCCGAGTCACCGAAGGGGCTTCAACCAGTGCCTTCTGCGTACAGGCGGAGCGATTGTGTACTGCGCCTATCGGTTCCCACATCCTGCCGAGTATCACCAGAGGGATTCTTCTCGATTTAGCCCGCGAGCTCGGTATACCCATTGACGAAGAATTTTGCACGCTGGAGCAATTTAAGGAAGCCAACGAGGTCTTCATTGCCGGTACTACGCTTGAGGCGATGTCAGTGGTAAAAATCGACGATGCCGTTATCGGCGATGGTGCACCGGGGACGATAACGCAGCAGATCCGCGCTGCGTTTATGGAGTCACTGGATTTGACCTGAAAGGGCAGGGGTACCACACAAAAAAGGGGACGTGCAGACAGGCTGCGCGTCCCCCTTTTGCGTTGTTGCCAGAGATTTTTAATGAATGACGATCATCTTGGTTTCGGTCATTTCCTCGACCGCGTACCGGGGCCCCTCCTTGCCCATGCCGCTTTCCTTGAGGCCACCATAGGGCATCAGATCGGCTCGCCACTGAGTGCCCCAATTGATGTGGATGTTGCCCGATTCCACTTGCTGGGCAAACTGGAGGGCCCAGTTGAGATTCTCGGTGAAAATTGCGGCGCTGAGACCATAGTTGGTGTCGTTGGCCATGGCGATGGCTTGGTCGATATCGTCGATCCGGCTGATGCCGAGCGCTGGGCCGAAAATCTCGTCGCAGGAGACCTTCATCTCCGGTGCTACATCGGCTAGGATGGTCGGGGCGTGCATTGTGCCCTCGCGGGTGCCGCCTGTGACGACGCTGGCCCCAGCCCCAACGGCTTCTTGCACCCAAGCCTCGACGCGCTCGGCATCTTGGACGCGGATCATCGGCCCCATCTTGACGTCGTCGTCGAGGGGATTGCCGGTCGTTAGGGATTCGACAGCGGGTTTGAGGGCGTCTATAAAATCCCCGTACACCTCGCTGCTGGCGAAAACTCGCTGAGTTGAGATGCAGACTTGGCCAGCGTTGGCAAAGCCGGTATTGGCGGTGGCCGCGGCGACCTTTTCGAGATCGGCGTCCGGCATGACGATTAGCGGAGAGTTGGAACCCAGTTCCATGGTCACTTTCTTCAGGCCGGCGACCTGACAGATGTGTTCGCCAACATCGCGGCTGCCTGTGAAGCTGATTTTGCGGACCTTGGGATTGGAACTGATCGCATCGCCAATGACGCCGCCCGAACCCGTGACGCATTGAATAGCTTCCTCCGGCAGACCCGCGTCGACAAAAATCTCGGTCAGTTTGAGAGCCGAAAGCGGGGTATCGCTGGCGGGTTTGACGATGATCGCGTTGCCGGCGGCCAGCGCGGGGCCGACTTTGTGGCAGACGAGGTTGAGCGGGAAGTTAAAGGGGGTAATAGCGGCTACCACGCCACAGGGAACCCGCAGCGTAAAGCCGAATTTGCCCTCCCCATTAGAGGCCCCGCTCAAGTCGAGCGTTTCGCCAGTCAGGCGCTTGGCTTCCTCGGCAGACAGGACAATGGTCTCTTGGGCACGGGACGCCTCGCCCATGCCCTCGGTGAGGATCTTGCCCTCTTCGAGCGTGATGGTGCGCCCTAGGTCGTCGAGCCGCTCTAGCATTAGGTCGGCCGCGCGATGGATGATCTCGTAGCGCTCATGGGCACTCATTGCGGCCATGATTTTGGCACCGCGCTCGGCCGAGTCAATGGCGCGGTCGATGTCTGCGGCGTCTCCCCTGGGGACGGTGTCGACGACTGAGCCATCGTAGGGGTTGACGACGTCCATGGTTTCGGCTTTGTCAACCCATTCTCCGGCGATGTACATCTTCATAGTCAACTTCCTTTTTAAGGTGGATGGTAAGTAATCAACAAGTTAAGTACGCGCTTTTACCTGTCAAGCGAGTTCAAGGTTAAATACCCACGCGGTTTTCATAGGCCAAGGGTCGTCCCTCGGCATCGAGTAAGGGCTGTGGTGGGGCCTTCTTTTGGGTTAGCAAGCTGACGATTACCAAGGAGAGGGCGGAAAAGGGCACGGCCAAAAGGTCGGCTGGCAAATCCGAGGAGAGCACCCTCAGTACCTGCCAGGCGCACAGGCCTACCCCTATGGAGGCCAAGGCCCCGGGGCCATTACTCTTGGACCACCACAAGCCAGCGGTTAGCGGGACGAACAGCGAGGCGAGGAGTACGGACCAAGAATCGACCATCAAATCGTACACCGAAGCAGTCCGGAGGGCCAATAGCAGAGATAGCGCGCCCAATAGGAGGACGGACAAGCGCGTCACGCGCAGCGACGCCCGCTCTTCGGCATCGGGTTTGAAGTAGCGCAGGAGATCCCAACCAATGACACTCGCTGGAGCGAGGAGGGCACTGTCGGCGCTGGACAGGATAGCCGAGACGAGGGCACCCATAAAGAGGATTAAGGCTATATCTGGAAGGTATTTTAGGGCGAGGGACATCATAACTAGGTCGGGATCGGCCAGATCCGGAAGGATGACCGCACCCGCCATGCCGAGAAAAACGGGCAATAGCCCAACCGTTATATAAAGCAGCCCAGCGAGGTAAGCGCTGCGATAAGCGACCTTTTCGTCGCGGCTTGAAAGACAGCGCTGGATTAGGTCTTGGCCCGCTAGGCTGCCGAGTCCGATGACTAGCCAGTCGCGTGCATAGGCCAACCAACTGGCCGCGTCGCCGCGGGGGTAGAAATCGAAGCGGGAGGCCGGAATTTGGGCGACGAGGGCCTTCCAGCCGCCCATGTCGCCGAGGAGGATCGGCGTCAAAATAAGCAGCCCGAGCACGAGGACGGTCACTTGGACGAAATCGGTTAGCGTGACGGCCCACATACCGCCGGCCCAAGTGTAGATCAGCACGATGACTGCGGCTGCGCAGATGCCGACAGTGGGATCGATGCCGGTCAGGATCTGCAGGATCCGTCCAAAGGCCACCAAGAGCGAGCCGGTCCAGCCGACATAGGCGGGAATGGTGCAAAGGCTCGCCAGCAGGCCCGCCCGAGGGCCGAAGCGGCGGCTAAAAAAAGATGCGATCGTCATCAAGCCCATGCGCCGCATCAACCGCACGTAAAAGAGGCCAGCGATGAACAGGCACAAAGCCGCGCCAAAAGGGTCGGCAATGACCGCGAGGATACCGCCCTTGTATGCAGCACTCGCAGCGCCAATGCAGATTCCACCGCCAAACCACGTCGCGGCGAGGGTCGCGGTGCAGAGTAACAGAGGCAGGCGTTGACCGGCGAGGATGAAGTCAGTCGAGTTGTGGACTCGGCGACCAGCGTATAGGCCAACGCCGAGCATCACCAAGAGATAGACACCCAAGCCGATCAAGACCAATGGATTGGCCATTGCAAGATCCTTTTTTAAGATTTGTTATAATAACTAAAGGAGTGAAAATGGCCAATGACGCCAGCCAAGTGGCGAATATGGCCATTAAAAAGTAATAATTTGATCTATATTTTTCCTGTAATATATTGGGCTATAATCAGTTATGGATATGACAATGCTTTTGGCATGGTCCTTGCAGGTTAGAAACAACGCATGATAAGCTTCACTCAATCAAGGAAGGTGTGCGATGGCTAAGGGAGCCTTTTCGAGGATAAGCGATATCCTCAAGTCCAATATTAACGAGATGCTCGACCGGGCCGAAGAGCCAGACAAGATGATCCGCCAGATGGTGCGGGACATGGAAGAGGCAGTAGGCAAGGCCACGGCCTCGGTAGGGACTGCTGTGGCCAACCACAAGCGGCTCGAGCGCCAGTTCAACGACAAGCAAAGCCAGGTCGCCGAATGGCAGGGCAAGGCCGAACGGGCGGTGGAAGCGGGTGAAGATGCGCTGGCGCGACGGGCGTTGGAGCGCAAGGCGGTGTTTGCCAAAGCTGCCGAGGATCTGGCTCCGGCTGTGGAGGAAAGTCGGCAGACGGCCGCGCAGTTGCGCGAGCAACTGCGCGAGCTGAAGACCAAGCTCGAAGAAGCACGGACCCGACAGGGCACGTTGATTGCTCGCCACCAAGCTGCCCAGGCCCGCAAGCGTCTGGCCCAGAGCATTTCCGGGTTGGGTGAGGATGCCTTTTCCAGCTTTGAACGCTTTGAGCAGAAAGTCGAAGAGAGCGAGGCAGAGGCGGCCGCCCACACGGAGATTTCGGGCGAGATGGAAAACATTGAGAAAGAGATCCGCCAAATCGAAGTCGATCACAGCGTTGACGACGAATTGAAGGCCCTAAAGGACAAGATGAATAAAGACAAGTAATCCTTTGTTCCACAGCATGTTGTGTAATCTGCTGAATTCGAGGAACTAATGGCTGTGACGATGAGACCGCCCGATGCGGCAAAAAGCGAGGTACGAAGTGCTATGGAAGGGGGATTCAAGCGCCTAGGCGCTCTTTTTCTCAAGGTAATGGCCGTGCCGATGGTGCCGATAGGGCTGGGGTTTATGCTCTACGGACTTTTCCAAATTCTCCATGCCGATGGCCCAGATTCCCATTTTGAGTTTTTCGCCGTTGGCGTCACTCAGACCATTTTCGGCAGCTTGCTCTGGGTGCTGGCCAAAAAGCTCGATGCGGCCGCGCATTTGGTGCGCTACCGACGGCAGCAGAACCGCGTGGTGCGGCTGGCCCAGAAGAGAAATGGCCGCCTGACGGTGACCGAAACGGCGGCCGATACCGGGCTGACGGTCGAGGAAGCCTCGGAGATTCTCAAGCGCTTGGCCGATGGGGGATTCGTCGAGGTCGAAATAACCGATTCGGGCCTGATCGTCTATCGCTTTCCAGAAGTGCTTTTCGCGCATGAGAAACACTGGAGCCAAGGCGTCGAAAGCGCCTGATACAAACAGGCTATAGCTCGGACAGGGAGGGAGCAAATGAGTGGGTTTTTACAGCTCGCCATTGGCGTATGTCTCATCATCCTGTGCAGTGGATTGGTCAATTGGGGCAACAAGTATTATTCGAGCCGCAAGCGACGAGACAAAAAAGCCAAAGAGGAAGAGGATTTGATCGTCAAGCGTCTAGAGCGAGTAGAGCAGCGGCTGACCGAGGTGCAGGACGTGATGATCGCCCTCAGCGAGAAGATCGACTACATGGATGGAGTAGGGACTAAACCTAGATCACAAAAAGAGCAAATGGGAACGGAGAGCTGACAGGAAGAGTTGATTCCATAGATAAGGAGTTAAATCATGGCCAAGAACAAGGAGAGCCTCCTCGGATTCTTAGGCTTTATCGTGTTATTTGTTGTTGTCTTTTTTTTATTTACCAGCCATCCCTTGGGGCCTAGCTTTCCCTACATTCTGACGCCACTCTTGTTGGCTGTTGTGGCGATTTTCGGCATCGCTAAAGTTGCCGAATACCTCAAGCTCAAGGCGACTGTATCCGAGGACAAGGGCATTGAGCCTGATGAACTGCGGGAACGGCTAGCCGGAATGGAACAGCGGCTGACTGAGGTGCAGGACGTGATGATCGCTCTCAGCGAAAAGATCGACCACATGGACGGAACAGGATCTAAGTCTTGGGAGCGCCAAGAACCGCGAGAGCAAGGCTAGGCCGTGAATTGGCTCGACCGCGCTGTAGAGGCTTGTGAAGGTGCGCGTTGGGCCGAGGCTCTGGACTGGTGCGAACGCGGCCTAACGCAGGAGCCCGACGACTTGGAACTCCAGCACCGCAAAGGGCTTTGCCTCTTGGAACTGGGGGACGAACAAGCGGCCATCGCCGCACTGGAAGCGACCGCGACGAGTGGTCATCTAGAAAGTCACTACCAACTCGGTTTGCTCGCAATGCGCCAAGGGCGGCGGAACGCCCGGTTCCGCGATCAGTCGCTAGCGCACTTCGAGGCCATTGTGCGCGCGACTGAGGAAGGGCGCGAATACCCTGCCCTCGACCGCGTCTTTTTCGCTCTTGGTAGCCAGTACAACGAAGATCCACAGCGCCGTGAGGAAGCCATCCGCGCGTTCCGCCAAGGGTTGGCGATCAACCCGCTTTCCGCGGCTGGCCACAACAGTTTGGGCCAGCTTTTGCTGCAAGGCGGCCAAGTGTTAGGGGCGATGGGGGAATTCAAAGTCGCCATCCAACTCGACCCTAAGCTCAGTCAGCCGTACGCGAATTTGGCTCGTTTGTTTTTTCGCCATGTAAAACCCCCTGAATTAGAACAAGAATACCAGCACATCTGCGAGGAATTCAAGCAAAGCGCTCCGCAGGTCCTCGCACGTCTGTCGCTGGAAATGGTCGAGTTGGGAAAGGAACAGGTGTACGAGGGGTTTTACACGAAAGGGCATCGCATCAAAAACCTGATGGGGATCATCGGCAGCCGCTTGCGGGGGCTAGGGCGCAAGGCCGAAGGAAAGCAGCAGGGGGAGTTGAATCGCTTAGGGGGCGAATACGAGGCTCTGTACGACGAGTGGGTGGGGTTCTTGGAAGCGATGAAAACGGATAAAATCCATCCGGCGGTAATCGATCTCGGACGCTTAGTGCGCCGGGTGACCGCCGGATTTGACCGCCAAATTTGGAAAGCCGCGATTCAGACGCGAGTTCAAGAGGGCTTACCGCGCGTGGAGGCCGATGAGCGGATGCTGCGCGAGGCCATTACCAACCTCTGCCTCAACGCCTTGGAGATTCTCGAAGAAAACCACGGCGGCCGAGTGGTGTTGGGAGCTGGCTACGACGAGGAGCAGTCGCTAGTCTTTATTGAGGTCGAGGACGATGGGCCAGGCATTGAGGAAGAGCATTTGGAATTGATATTTGAGCCTGGATTTACCACTAGGGAGCGGGGCAATGGCTATGGCTTGAGCATTGCGCGCCGCATTGTCCAAGCCCATCAAGGCGTGCTGCGAGTCAAGAGCAGAAAGGGACATGGAACTGTTTTTCGGCTCGATCTGCCGCTCAATTTCGCGGGCGGCGAGACCTAGCCTTTCAGTGATTGAACGAGGACGGGCATGGCAGGCAAAAAACAGAAAGCTGTCTTAATCGCCGATGACCAGCAGGAGTTGCGCGAGATACTGGCGGAGAAACTGCGCAGCTTAGACAAGGAGGTCCTCTCGTTTTCCAATGGCCAGCGTTTGCTCGGGCATCTGGCTGCTAGGCCGACGGACGTCGAACTCGTGGTGCTAGACTTTGACTTTGGCGTTGGCCAGCCCAATGGCCTCGAAGTGCTGAAAGAGATCAAAAAGCAGTGGGCCGAGCTGCCGGTTATTATCCTCACGGGCAAGGGGAGCGTCGACTTAGCGGTCGAAGCGGTGCAGGCCGGAGCAGCGGATTTTATCGAGAAGGACTTATACGTAGAAGACAAGCTCGAAGTGGAGATGGAAAAGGTCGAGCGGATGTTGGCGGTATTGCGCGAAAACGCCCGCCTCAAGGCCGAAAATGAGACCCTAGATCGCGATAACACCTTTTACCGGACCCAACTAGGCCAGCGCTATCAGGTCGTCAGCCGGAGTCCTCTGATTCAGAACCTACTCAAGCAAGTTGAACAGGTCTCCTCCATACCGCGGCCCGTGCTGATCTGCGGCGAGCGCGGCACTGGAAAGGAACTGATCGCCGCCGCCTTGCACTATGGGAGCAACCGCCGCGAGCGGGCCTTTGTCAAGCTGAACTGTGCAGCGCTGTCGGATACCCTACTCGAAAGCGAGTTGTTTGGCCACGAGAAAGGGGCCTTTACAGGCGCGACTGAAATGCGCCACGGCCGCTTTGAAGCCGCCGATGGCGGCACGCTCTTTCTCGATGAGATCGGCAATACTTCGCTGGACTTCCAAAAAAACGTATTGCGCGTCATAGAATACCAAGAATTTGAACGCACGGGTGGGACGCAGACGATCCACGTTGACGTGCGCGTCGTGGCGGCGACCAACGCGGATATAGAGCGAGAAATAGCCAGTGGACAATTCCGCGCCGACCTCTACGACCGTCTGCGGTTTAGCGTGCTCCAGCTACCGCCCTTGCGGGAGCGGCCCGAGGACATTCGGCCCCTGGTTACTTACTTTACTCAGCAGATATGTGACGAGGTACCTGCGATCGAACGACGTCCGTTCGCCGAAGACGTTTTGGCCACGCTAGAGACCTACGCTTGGCCGGGCAATGTGCGCGAACTCAAATTTGCTGTCGAGCGCGCCCTCTGCGTCGCGCAAGGGGACGAAGTGGGTGTGGAGGACTTGCCCCCGGAAGTGCTCGGCGACAGCGGCGTTGACCTTCCTGAGGGGGGCAGTTTCGACGAACAAGTCGAGCGCGTGGAACGAGGCTTGCTCGATGGCGCGCTCGCCCAAGCGGGCGGGCGGCAGAAAGACGCGGCCCAGCAATTGGGATTGACCTATGACCGCTTTCGACACCTACTCCGCAAATACCAAATCACCGCTAAATAACCATCTGTGCCTCTGGGTCGAGCCTTGTTGACAGTGGGAAAGCGCCGGGTATATTAACCGCAAGGTTCTCATACGGGCGAGAGGCGCATGGAAAAAGTTTACAAAGTCGAGACTACCCTTTCCCACAGTTTGGCCGAACTCTATGCTGGCCTCGAAGAGGAGTTCGCCAATAAAAGCAGTATCCCCCTCTCGGACATGAACCGCACGTTGTTGCAAACGGGCTTGATCCACCACCTGACGATGATGAGCGGACTGGGGCTGATCGAGCCGGAGAAAGCCGAGCGGCTGCACGAGTTGATCGACCAAGTAGCAAAGGATACCATACTTTGGGACATCTTGCAGATGGTGCGGACCTACTGGCGGGATTGCGGGTCTGGTGGTCCGGGCAACTCCAGCGGTCTCAACGCCTGATGTGGTGCTTATAACTTGTTGTATGGATTGTAGTTCAGGGGAATGTGTGGTTGACAACCTCCGTGGCTACAAGTATTATACAACCCGTTTCTTGAACCTCTTTATTAGGCTATTGAAGCGAGCAGATGACCTCCTTTAGCGCAGCGGTTTTCGACCACTACCGGCATCCTCGCAACGCTGGGCAAATCGATGATGCCAATGCCTCGGGGCAAGCCGAGAATCAGGCCTGCGGCGATGCGATGCAGCTTTTTGCCCGCGTCGAAGACGGCCGCATCGTTCGCGCTAGCTGTAAGACCTTTGGTTGCGCCCCCTCGGTCGCGGCTGGTTCGGTGCTCACCGAGTTGCTAGCAGACTTATTGTTGGCGGACGCAGCCCAGCTAAAGCCGGCAGCTATTGAGGAGGCACTAGGGGGACTACCGCCAATGAAGCGCCACGCTGCCCAACTAGCCGTTGACGCGACTCAAGCCTTAGTGAAAAACTACCAGGCCAGGACGGCCTCCTAACGCATTCACACTCTGCGTTTTAACCTCAAGCCGAAAGGATTGCACCATGGCTCACTCTCTTCCCGATCTCCCCTATGCCTATGACGCGTTAGAACCGATCATAGATGCCCGGACCATGGAGATTCACCACACTAAGCATCACAACACCTATGTGACCAGCCTCAACACCGCGCTCGAAGGGCACGACGACTTGGCTGCTAAAAGCGCCGAAGACCTCATCAGCGACCTCGACGCCGTCCCCGCGGACATCAGTACGGCGGTGCGCAACCACGGCGGCGGTCATGCCAACCATAGCCTATTTTGGCAGATCATGGCTCCAGCGGGAGAGCGCGGCGAGCCTTCGGCTGAGCTCATCGCCGCCGCCGAAGCCAAATTTGGCAGTCAAGACGCAGCCCGCGAAGCCTTCGTGGATGCCGCAACCAAGCGATTCGGCAGCGGCTGGGCTTGGGTCGTAGTCAAGGACGGCGAGCTCGACATTCTCAGCACCGCCAATCAGGATAATCCCCTAATGGACGGTAGCGGAGTTCCCATCCTCGGCATTGATGTTTGGGAACACGCCTATTATCTCAACTACCAAAACCGTCGGCCCGACTACATCGCCGCTTGGATTGAGACTGTCAACTGGAACGAAGTCAATCGCCGCTTTGCCGAGACGACGGGGAGTTAGCAGATGGCGATTCAAGTAGGAGATACAGCGCCCGCGTTCACTCTCAAGAATGCGGATATGGAGGACGTAAGCCTCGGGGATTTCGCCGGTAAGAACGTCGTCTTGCTCTTCGTGCCGCTGGCTTTCACCGGCGTTTGTACGCAGGAGTTGTGCGAGATTTCCGCCGGCATCAACGCGTACCAAGAGCTCGATGCCCAGGTTTTGGGAATCAGCGTCGATAGTCCGTTTAGCCTCAGCGCTTGGGCCGAAAAGGAAGGTATTAAGATTCCACTGCTCAGCGATTTCAACAAGGAGGTATCCGCTGGGTACGGTGCCCAGCACGAAGACCTGTTGGGCTTTAAAGGCGTCGCCAAGCGCTCGGCCTTTGTCGTCGATGAGCAAGGTATCGTTCGCTACGCTTGGGTGTCCGACAATCCCAAGGTTCTGCCGGATTTTGCGGCCATTAGGGCTTGTTTGCAATCGCTCAACTGAAGCACTTCGTTTTCACAATAGAGTGGGGCAAGGCACAGACGGCTTTGCCCCACTGTTTATAGAGCCCGCAAAGGAAGGTGCGCAATGGAAGATGTGACGGCAGGGTCGCTCGGCGAGCGAGATACTCCGAGCTGGCTCCAGGGCCAGAACAAGGCCAAGGCCGCCGAAATAGCCGGTTATTTCGCCCAGATCATGCAGGTTTTAGGGCTCGACTTGAGCGACCCGCACTTGCGGGGAACTCCGGACCGCGTCGGGCGGATGTACATGGAGATCTTTCGGGAACTGGACGACCAAGGCGAACCGGAGATTACTTGTTTTCCCAATAGCGATGGCTACGACAACATGGTGATCGTCAAGGACATCGAGTTCTTTTCGGTTTGTTCCCACCACATAATCCCGTTTTTCGGCAAGGCGCACATAGCCTACATACCTGGGGACGCGATCGTCGGCTTGAGCAAAATCGTGCGCATTGTCGAATTCTACGCCCGCCGGCCCCAACTACAAGAGCGTCTCACTCAGCAAATTGTGGACTTCCTCGAAGCCAAGTTGGCACCCAAAGGATCTATCGTCGTAATGGAGGCCCGGCATTTGTGCATGGAGATGCGGGGGGTGGAAAGGCCCGGGGCGGTGACGACCACTTCGGCGCTCCGGGGCCGTTTTGCCGAGCCGATAGTGCGCGAGGAATTTTTCAACTTAATCAAGAAAGATTGAAGCAGCATTGGACGAACCCATGTCTGAGATTCAAGAGCAGGTGCTGACGCCTCCTACCAGTGCGCTAGTCGATATCTCCCACCGGGACTTGCGCGACGACGAGTATTGGCGCGCCATTCCCGCCTATGCCGATTTGCGTGCCGATGAGTTCCACGAGCACCGCTTTCAGAGCCGCAATAGCGTGACGAGCTTGAAGAAACTGCGGGAGGTACTCGGTGGCGTCGTTTCAGAGGCGTTTTATCGAGATGTCGAACAGGGACTTTTGCGCTCGCCGATGAGCCTGCGGATTTCTCCATATCTACTGAGCTTGATCGACTGGTCGGAGCCAGCCGAGGATCCACTGCGCATTCAGTTTCTGCCCATGGGGTCGCGGATGCGGCCCGATCATCCGGAACTCGCCCTAGACTCACTACACGAGCAAATGGATTCCCCCGTGCCGGGTCTGACGCATCGCTACGCCGACCGGGCGCTGTTCCTGACGCTCGACACCTGCCCGGTGTACTGTCGTTTCTGCACCCGCTCCTATGCGGTAGGGTTGGATACCGAGGATGTGGAGAAAGTGCATTTCGGCGCTGTTGCTCAGCGATGGGAGCAGGTTTTTGCCTATATCTCTTCGCGACCCGAGTTAGAAGACATCGTCATCAGTGGCGGCGATGTAGCCAACCTCAAGGCTGAACACATCGAATACATCGGTACTCGCTTACTCAACATTGAGCATGTGCGGCGGATGCGCTACGCGACGAAAGCTCCGGCGATTATGCCGCAGAAACTCGTCACAGACCGAGAGTGGGTCGATGCCCTAGCGCGGGTTGTCGAAGCAGGACGCAAGGTCCATAAGGAAGTCTCGCTGCACACGCATTTCAACCATCCGCGCGAAATCACGGCCATCAGCGGCCGCGCGCTCGACGAATTGATGGAGCGCGGCATCTGGGTACGCAACCAAGCCGTCTTGCAAAGGGGTGTCAACGACGACGTTGACATCATGCAGCATCTCGTGCGGCGGCTTAGCTACCTCAACGTGCATCCGTATTACACCTTTGTCCACGATATGGTGCGTGGGGTTGAAGAGCTGCGCACAACCTTAGCGACGGCGATCGACTTAGAAAAGGCGGTTCGGGGGCGGACCGCAGGGTTCAATACACCGGCGTTTGTACTCGACACCATGGGGGGTGGTGGGAAGCGCGATGTCCACTCCTATGAACACTACGATCGCCAGACGGGTATTGCCATATTTACTAGTCCGGCTGTGCGGCCTGGCGAGGTCTTCTTTTTTTATGATCCCCTAGATGCGCTCGACCCGCAGATCGCCCAGCGCTGGAGTAACCCGGCCGAACGCGCGATCATGAGGCAAGCGGCGCTAAAGGCCGTCCTCTAGGCTCTATCGAGCGAGAAACTGCGAGGGCCGGCATTTGCCCTTGTGGACTCTTATACCTTATCTATTAGTAATAATTAAACCTTAAGACCATCAAGGCTTACAGCAATGAACTATCCAGATATGATCCAAGCATTAGTGGGATTGGGCCTGCTCGCTTTGGGAGGTGGTCTGGGTTTTCTGCTGAATTACCTATTAAAAAAGGGTGTCCTGCCCCAAGTGGAGAGAGAGGCAGAAGACCGAGTGCGGCAGCAGCTAGCCGAAGAAGAGCGCACGGTGCGGCTGAGCTTGATTGAGGAGCGGGATGACTGGTATAAAACTAAAGCCCGTCAAGAGGCCGAGTTAGAGGATCAATTGGCCGATCTGAATCGCCGCGATAAGAGTTTGGCACAGCTTGTGCGCGACCTCAATAGCCAGAAAGAAGAGCAGAGCCGGGCGTGGAACCGCCTCAAGAATCAGGAGCGGCGGATTGTCCAGCGAGAGCGGACCCTCAAAGAAGCAGAAAAGGAACTGGGCCAGATGCGCGTCGAGTACCAGCAACGTCTAGAACTGGCCAGTGGGCTGCCCGCGGACGAGGCGCGCGAACAGATGATGGAGCATCTGTCCAGCGAGGTCCGCGGACGAGCGGCGGCTATGATCCGCAGCGAGCGCACCAAGGTGAAGGAGGAGTCGGATCGAGAGGCCAAAAAAATCATCGCCCAAGCCATTCAGCGCTGTGCAGTTGAAGAGACCGTCCACTTGGTCACTTCGACAGTGCCCTTACCCAACGAGGGGATTAAAAGCCGCATCATCGGCAAGGAAGGGCGGAACGTGCGCGCATTTGAGACGGCGACCGGAGTCAAAGTGGTGGTCGATGATACGCCCGACGCGGTGTTGCTTTCGTCCTACGATCCAGCGCGACGCGAAGTGGCCAGCCGTGCGATGCATCAGCTAATCGGCGGCGGTGGCTTCACCCCGACCAAGATCGAAGAAGTGGTAGAGGAATGCCGTAAGGCCTTAGACAAAGACATGGTCGAGGTCGGCAAGAGTGTCCTCAGCGAGATTGGGGCCAACCAATACCACGCCGATTTGCCTTATTACGTGGGCATGCTCAAATATCGCGCTAGCTTTGGGCAAAACCTCCTACAGCACTGCCTAGAGGTCGCCCATTTGTCAGGGGGGATGGCCGCTGAGGTAGGATTAGATGTGTCGTTGGCCAAGCGGGCGGGTCTCTTGCACGATATCGGCAAGACCGTTAGCAAGGAGATGGAAGGGGGCCACGTCGAATTGGGCATTAAGCTAGGCGAACGATTCGACGAGGATCCGATCGTCAAGGAAGTTATCGCCGAGCACCACGAGGACCACGAGCGCCTTTCCCCGATCTGTTTCTTGGTCAAGGCGGCCGATACCATATCGTCGATCCGGCCTGGGGGGCGGCGCGAAGACCTTGAGGGCTATACCCGCCGCATCATGCGCTTGGAAGAGATCGCGACTTCGTTCGCGGGCGTCAAAGACGTGTACGCCATCAACGCTGGCCGCGAAATCCGCGTCATGGTCTGCGGCGAGCAGATCGGGGATGAAGACGCGGAGATTCTTGCGTTTGATATAGCCGAGCGCGTCAAAGCCGAATTGACCTTTGCCGGCCAAGTTAAGGTCGTGGTGGTGCGCCAGACGCAGGTGGTGCGCCATACCGAGCGGGGCCGTGGCGACCGACGCAACAACGACGTCCGCAATGGAAGTGGTCGTCGGCCGCGCAACGGGAGCCGCAGAGGGGGCGACAACGGCGCAATCCGCCCCAACTGAGATGGCTGGTGAGCACAAAAAAATCGTCGTGCTCGGCTGCACCGGATCTATTGGCGACACATGTTTCAAGGTCCTCGAAAACTTGGGAGACGGGTACGAGGTTCTGGGCTTGGGCGGTGGGACCAAGGTCGAAAAGCTGATCGCACGTGCCCGCCACTGGCAGCCGCAAAGAATTTGTGTCCTAGACGCCGAGGCTAGAAAACAGGTGCAGAGTGCAGTGTCACGGGTCGAGGTGGTTTGCGGCGAAGAGGGGTTGTGCGAGCTAGCCACCATGCCGGAGGCCGATCTAGTAATCAATGGACTCGTCGGTGCTGTCGGCCTCGCTCCGACGCTCGCGGCGTTGGCACAGGGCAAGACCGTGGCCATGGCCAACAAGGAGCCCCTGGTTATGGCCGGCGGGCTAATTTTGCAGCAGGCCCAGCGCGGTGGTGGGGCCGTGCTGCCGTTAGACAGCGAGCCCAATGCCATTTGGCAGTGTCTGAAGGGCGAAAATCGCAAAAGCCTGCAGCGAATCATCCTCACGGCCTCTGGGGGGCCGTTTTGGGGACACAGCCGCGAGCAAATGCGCGACATTACCCCAGAGCAGGCCATCGATCACCCCACTTGGAAAATGGGCCCCAAGATCAGCGTGGATTCAGCAACCCTGATGAACAAGGGCTTTGAAGTTATCGAAGCTGCTTGGCTCTTTGGCATAGCGGTCGAACAAGTGGATGTGGTCGTCCACCGCCAGTCGGTTGTACATGCACTGGTTGAATTCGCCGATGGATCGCTGTTGGCTCACATGGGCAAGACCGATATGATGCTACCGATCCAATACGCGCTAACCCACCCAGAACGGCGTAAGGTACCTCTCGGCAACCTCGATCTCAAGCAAGTAGGCCAACTGAGTTTCGCCGCTCCGGACAGAGCAAATTTCCCTGGTCTGGATCTGTGCTATGAAGCAGGCCGGAGCGGAGGTACCTCTCCAGCCGCCCTCAACGCGGCCAATGAAGAGGCTGTGGAAGCCTTTTTGGCACGGCAAATCGGTTTCCTCGATATCGCCGACCTGAACCGCGACGTACTTGCACGTTGCGGCACGCAGGAGACCGTTTCCCTCGAATCCATACTAGACGAGGACCGCTTCGCACGGCAGCTGGCCCGGGAGTGGGTCGCCGGGCAGGCTGGATAATTTATGGCGGAAGACACTAACGCAGCACGGTACAAAGCACTGGCGCTATGCCAGAAGATGATCCGCATCAACACCGGGATCATACTCGCGGCTTTCACACTCATCATCGTCCTTACCACGGTCTCGACAGCGGAGTGGGTGCGAGCGACTGGCAAGGCGCTCTACTATATCATCGCGTTGCAAGCCCTCGCGTCAGTGGGGACTTGGTACTACCGCAAACGCTTGGAGAAAGCGCTGGTAGGAGTCGAGGAAAATAGCTCGTATGGAGACCATTAAGGCACGGGGCAAATTCCACGCCGCCCATCGACAGCTAGACTACAACGGCAAATGCGCTTACGTCCATGGACATACTTGGCGCGGCGTGTTTGTCGTTCGCACGGAACGCTTTCCGCGGCTCGAAAAATTGGATATGTCCGTTGACTTCGGCGCTCTCAAGGGCATATTCAAATTCTTGGATCACAAGATGTTGGTTTCCTCGCGGGATACGACTTTTCTCAATGCTAAGCTCTTCGACCCACAGGGAGTCGTGGTCATGCCAGGCGAAAATCCGAGTGTAGAAAACGTGGCTGAGTACTGCCTTGACCAAGCAGTCGGGGTATTGCAAGGGCTGTTCCCACAGCGCGGCTATCAGTACCACATCGAAGTTTCCATCCAGGAAACCGACAACAATTTCTTTGTCGCCGACCGCCATCTGCGTTGCTGAGCATTTGGGTGCAGAGCTATGGTGCCGGAAAAAATGATGATCGCCGGAGAGGTCGCTGCCTATCTCCGCTGTTCGCCCTCCACGGTGCGTCGCATGGTCCGTCGAGGCCAGATTCCCCATTATAGATTTGGCAAGTTAGTGAGGTTTCGCCTGAGCGAAATCGAGCGCTGGTTGACCCTGCAGCAGGAGGGAGCGGCACTCTTGCGGGGGAGGGCGATGCCGCCCAATTCAGATCAACTCTCCCTCTTCCCGACGGGAGGGGAAAATGGCGAATGAAAAAGCGAAAAATGTGGTGGTGCTAGGCGCTGGGGTCATGGGAGGGCAAATCGCGGCCCTGCTCGCCTGCGCGGGCCATAAGGTGCGCCTTCTCGACTTGCCATTGGCAGGTAATGAGACGGGTCATGCGCGTCAAGGACTGGAGAGAGCTCTCGCAAGCCGACCGCCTGCTTTCTATCTAGCGGAGATGGCCCAACGCATCGGGCTAGGGAGCCTGGAGGATTTAGCCTGCGTTGGAGAGGCCGATTGGGTCATCGAAGCTGTAGTAGAAGAACTCGTGCCCAAGCAGGCGTTGCTGGCCCGACTGGAGCCGTACCTGCACGACGGATTGGTCATAAGCAGCAATACCTCGGGGCTATCTATCGCCGAGCTAACTCGCGGTCGGTCGCCTGAGTTTTGCCGCTGCTTTCTCGGGGTGCATTTCTTCAATCCGCCGCGTTACATGAAGCTGGTCGAAGTTATATCTGGGCCTGATACCGAATCGATCATCGTCCAGCAAATGGTTGATTTTCTCTCCGGGGAGTTGGGCAAGGGCGTGGTCCGCGGCCAAGATACGCCTAATTTCATTGGCAATCGCCTGTGGATTTTCGCCTTCTGCGACATGCTTCAGAGGATGGAGCGGGACGGGCTAGGCGTGGCTGAAGTTGACGCGCTGACCGGCCCTCTGATGGGGCGACCGCAAAGCGCAACCTTGCGCGTTTGCGACATCGTGGGTTTGGACACAGTCGCGCACGTGGCCGAGACCAGTTACGAGGGATTGCCGGAGGACCCGTGGCGGTCGCTTTTTGCTCTGCCGGCATTTTATCGACGAATGTTGGAGGAGAATTTGCTTGGGGCTAAGGTCAATGCCGGGTTCTACCGCAAGGCCGAGGCAGGTATCGAGGCCCTCGACTTAGATACCTTCGCCTATCGACCCGTGCAGAAGGTAGAGTTGGGGACCTTGGAATCGGCGTTGAGGGAGCGTTCTCCAGCACGCCGCCTCCGCGCCTTATGGGACGATCCGGGCCCGTGGGGCCAGTTCGGGAGGGCGCATCTCACGGCTGTGCTAGCCTATGCCGCCGAGCACGCTGCCGACATAGCCGGCGATATCGTCCAAATCGATCAGGCCATGCGCTGGGGATTTAACTGGGCGCTAGGGCCTTTTGAATTGTGGGATCTCTTCGGTGTCGAGGAGGTAGTCGACTCTCTGACAGCCAACCAACAGCGGGTACCCGACCTCGCCGCTCAATTGCTCGCCGCAGGTGAAACGCACTTTTACCGCGAGCAGGGCGCGTTCTCACCGACTCGGTTGCGGCGCGAAAGCTGGCAACCACCAGCAGACGATTGGGATAAGCTAGCTGCCGACCGAGCCATCTGGTCCAATGACGGAGCGTACTTGGTCGAGCTGGATGAGGGACTGGGGGCGCTGGTTTTCAACGGCAAGATGAATGCCCTGGGGCCAGCGGCGCTGGAAGCCGTCCACTGCGCGGTGGATACGGTTCCCTTTACTGGCTTGGTGCTTGCCGGCGCTGGCTCCTTGTTCTCGGTGGGTGCTGATTTGAAGCACGTGGCCAAGCTCGTCGATGAGAGTGACTGGTCGGAGCTAGAAGCATTTGTCGCTGCCTTCCAAGAGGCCGTGCAAGCACTCCGCTACGCGCCTTTTCCAGTCGTCGCGGCCCTCCGCGGCTTGGTGCTGGGGGGCGGGTGCGAGTTCGCCTTGGGCACCGATGGGCGCGTGGCGACGGCTGAATTAGGCATGGGTTTGGTGGAGACCAAGGTCGGCTTAATTCCCGGCAGTGGCGGCTGTATGGAGATGGCGCGAAAGGGAGCAAGCGATATCGGATCTGCGTTTGAGACGATTTTTACCGGAAATTTCAGCGACAATGCTTTCCAGGCTCGAGCATGGGGCCTCCTCGGTGATGACGACGAGATTGTCTTTGCCGAGGGCCAACTCTTAAAGCGGGCCTTAGCTAAATTGCGCAGCCTGCTGGCCACAGGCTATTTCGCTAGTGCAGCGGACGGGGTAGAGGTCACTGGAGACGAAGGGCTAGCGCTTTTGCACGAGCGCATAGATGCAAGCCGGGCTGCTGGGCAGCTTAGCGAGCACGACGTGGTAGTAGGACGCGGTCTGGCGCGGGTACTTACAGGAGATGGTGGAGCGCGCCGGGAAGTAGAGGAGTGCGACTTACTCAATTTGGAACGCGAGGTCTTTCTGCAACTGTGCGGCACCGAGCGCACGCGAGAGCGCATCGCGCACATGCTGCACACGGGTAAACCACTGAAGAATTAAAAGGGAAGAGGACTTTATGGGCTTGCGTAGTGCCGCCGAATTCAAAGAGGGCTTGCGCGACGGGCGCGAGGTGTATCAGCGGGGAGAGCGGGTCGGGGACGTAACCGCGCATGACGACTTGGGAATTGGGGTGGATCACGTCGCCTTGGATTTTGAACTGGCCGAGGATCCAGCGCACCGCGACCTAATGACTTGGTTGGATGAAGACCTGGGCGAACCCGTCAGTCGTTACTTTAAAACACCGACGGATGCCGAAGATTTGCTCAATCGACGCGAGATGATTGAGCGTTCGACGCGGCTGGGCAACAGCGTGGTATTGCTAATCAAGGAAATTGGTACCGACGCGCTCTTCGCCCTCGACTTGGTCTCCGATCATTTGGATAAAAATGCCGGTGGACAATACAACTCGCGCGTGCAAGCCTTCCACCGCGCGTGCAAGCAGCGCGACCTGAGCCTGGCCGTGGCCCAAACCGATGTAAAAGGCGACCGCAGTCTTTTGCCGTCGCAGCAAGCACATCCCGACTACTATGTCCACATTGTCGAGGAGCGGAGCGATGGGATCGTGGTGCGCGGGGCCAAAGCCCATACGACATGCGCCCCGTATGTCGATGAACTCATCGTCTTGCCGACCCGTGCGCTCAAGGAGGAGGACGCGGCCTATGCTGTTGCCTTTGCCACGCCGGTCAATACGCCGGGGATCAAGCTAATCGCTAGCCCCTTTGGCTCGCCGCCGGTGAGCCAGTTCCACCACCCGGTCAGTTCTGAGCATCGCATGATCGACACGTTGACGATCTTCGACGATGTCTTTATTCCCAACGAGCGCGTCTTCCTCAAAGGGGAGTGGCAATACACCGGACCGCTGGCCAACGCCTTCGTCGAATTTCACCGCTTTACGGCTGCCTCCTACAAACCGCCGCTCTGCGACCTCTTTATCGGGGTGGCGGCGCTCCTAGCCCAGTACAACGGCATCGCCAAGGCCGGCCACGTGCGCGAGAAACTAACCAAGCTCATCACCTATGCCGAGACCGTTCGAGGGCTAACCTTGGCCGCGGCCCACGACTGCCGCATCGCCGCAAACGGCACGGCCGTGCCCAATATTGTCTTTACCAACTTGGCCAAATTCCACTTTGCCAATAACTACCACCAAGCTGTGTCTTGGGTCCAGGACATTGCCGGAGGTCTAGTGGTCACTGGGCCGTCGGAAGAGGACGTAGCCAATCCCGAGACCAAAGGCTATATCGAACACTTCTTGGGTGGTGGAAGCGGCGTCGATGCCGAAGCGCGGCTAAGGGCGATCAATTTGGTGCGCGATCTGACGGCTTCGACCTTTGGTGGTTACAACGAGCTGTTGGCTATTCACGCCGAAGGCTCATTGGAAACCCAGAAAATCACCATTCTGCGCGATTACGATGTCGAGCGCTGTGTCCGGCTGGCCCAAGAAGCTATAGGCATAGATTGAGCCAAACACCAACAATTAAGGAACAAAAAAGAACGAAAAGAGTTGATTATATAACATTTAGACTCTATATTAAGCTGCATCCTCCTCTATGCGGTTTATTCAAAACCGTTTTATTTTCGGATGTATTTCCCCCACATCCGAAACTCCCTGCTCGTCCATATTAGGTACCATCATAGCTTAATGCAGCCAAGAGTCCCCATGCTGGCTCATTAGCAACAGGAGGCGTCAAGTTATGACTACCTTGCAGACCGATTCTATCGTCGATCAGTATTTCCACGAGATCGAGGATGCTGTCGGATTATCGTCCGAGGACGAAGTAGCCATCGCCCAGCAGATAAAAGAAGGCGATGAAGAGGCCTTATCCGATCTGGTCAAAGCCAACCTGCGCTTTGTCGTAAGCGTGGCGAAGCAATATCAGAATTTGGGCTTGCCGCTTTCGGATCTGATCAACGAGGGGAACTTGGGGCTTATCATCGCCGCCAAGCGCTTTGACGGCACTAAGGGCTTCAAATTCATCTCTTATGCCGTGTGGTGGATCCGCCAGTCGATCCTGCAGGCATTGGCCAATCAGTCGCGCATCGTGCGGTTGCCGCTGAATCGCATCGGCGAACTGACGCGCGTCAACAGAGCACTCAACAGACTCGAACAGGGACTGGGGCGTCCTCCAGAAGTAGAAGAAATAGCCGAAGAGCTAGAGGTTGAACCCGGTGATATGGAGCTCCTGTTGCGATTGGCTCAAAGACCCGTTTCGCTGGAGATGCCCTGCGACGAATCCGAGCCGGATCGCTGTTTCGGTGATTTGATTCCGGACTATAGTCAGCCGCCCAGTGACGAGGCTCTCTCTAGCGACGAGCTCAAAGAAGAAATCTTCAACGCCATGCACGCCCTGACCGAGGGCGAGGCGCGAGTCTTGAAAATGTATTACGGATTGGATGGACACGAGCCGATGACCTTGGAGAAGATCGGGGCTTATGTCGGACGCACTCGGGAGCGGGTGCGGCAAATCAAGGAAAAGGCCCTGCAGAAGCTCCGCCATCCCGCTCGTTGCGATTCCCTCAAGGAGTACTACGCGGACTAATTATCCGCTACTGCGGGGGTGAGAAAAGTGAGCGCGTAAGGCCGCTGGCGTCTTGGCCTCATTTGATTTTTGCCCGATTTTTCGTTAATATATCTGTTTATTCCGCGGTAGCTCAGCTGGCAGAGCGGGTGGCTGTTAACCACTTGGTCGTAGGTTCGAATCCTACCCGCGGAGCCACTTAGACAACGGCCGGACGAACCGATCCCGATTTGGGGTGCGGTTGTCCGGTCGTTTGCATTTCTGCAACTTTCTTTCTGCTCTTCCAACACAACAATCCGTTGACAAATCACGTCTTAATTCTTGTTGATGGAAGAACTAAAAATGCGTAGTATGGCCAATAGTGGACTGCCGAAGTTGGCAGCGGAAACAGTCATTGCCACGCCTAACATAGCAACATAGAACCTGCCAGCTCCAACGCAGGAGGTTCGCTATGGACCATCGAATCCGTTTCCAGATTCTTCGCTCTCTGGTACTGTGCGGATGCACGGCGCTGGGGGCATACGGAGAGCAAATGCGCTTTGACACGGCGTCGGAATGGAGGCGATGGGAGCTCCCGCTCGGTGCGGTTGAACTCACACAGGACGGCACAATCCTTCCGGTCCGCATTCGCAAGGAGATCAACGCCGTGCTCAACGCTGCGGATTTCGGCGGCGGCATCCACAGCGTCGGCTCGAATTCGCGACAGGCCGCGTTCGTCATGGACGGCGATCCGGCCACCGGCTGGAGCTTGGCCCCGAATGATTCCCCCGAAGATTGGTTCATCGAGATCGATCTGGGAAGAGCTGTTGCGGCCAGGAAGATAACCCTGATTTTCGACGAAGAAGCCCCGCCTTTTGAACTTTTCACACTCTTCTTGTCGACGGGCGAACAGGCCATCGACGTGGTCGACAATATCGTCGATGGCAGCCTAATCTATCGCTTCCAGGAACGGTTCAAGGGAAACAAAAAACACCGAGTGACGCTGGACTTGGACCTGGCCAAACAACCGCCGGTCCAGTTCCTGAGAGTGGAATCGCTGCTCCACGTTCCCGGAGCGCGCCTAGTAGAAGTGGAGGTGGAGGCTATCGGCGACAATATTGCGCTGGGTCTGCTGGAAAGAGGGGGAGGGCTGGAGATCATCCTGGATGTGGAGGGTGCCGGCGATGTCGCTACCCTAGGCAATGCCATGTCCATCGCAGACGGGAACTTCTCCGCATGGCTCCAGCCCCGCCGGATCAACAGCCAGGTCAACGTCATCTCACACATGACGCTGGATCTGGGTGCTGTGTACTGGGTGGACTTGGTGCGCATCGTGGGCCATTTCCTGCTGGGTCCCAGGTCGCGAAGCTATTTCGACTTCGACACCTACGAGGTGATGAGTTCGGACGGCTCCCTAGCACCGGATGGGACCCGTATTTGGCATCGGCACTTCGTCGGCAAGAGTACCGCCCAGAACCAACTTTGGCCTTTCGCCGAGCACCACTTCGAACTTATTCAGACCCGGTACGTGCGCATCGCCTGGGTGTATTTCGACGCTGCCTGCGCGGCGCTCTGGGCCAGCAGTACAGCAAATCCCTGCAATTTCTATGGCAGTACACGCGAACTGCAGGTTTTCGGCGAGGGACATCCCGCTAGGGTGACTTTCCACTCTCCGCTGATCGATCTGAAAGGGAAAAAGCAGGTGAGCGCCATCCGCTGGCGAGCGGACACCTCACTGGACACCCGGGTCGAGGTGCGCAGCCGCACGAGCAACGAGGTGCGGTACGACATCACCTACTACGACAAGAACGGCAAGGAAGTGACCGAAAGGAAGTGGAACAAACTGATCCCCAGCTTCAAAGGCCCCGTGGATACTACTTTGGTGCCGGGAGACGACCAGAGCCCCTGGAGCAATGTCTATCTGACGCCGGATCAGAGATTCCAGTCCCCTTCGCCCCGCCGCTATATGGAGTTGGAGGTAAGTCTGGTGTCCGAAAATCCGGCCCGGGCCGCGTCCTTGGACTATCTTGAGGTGGAGTTCCACGAGCCGCTGGCCGACGAGGTGGTAGGCGAGATCTTCCCAACTGCGGTACTGCCGGGCGAGGCGACGGAGTTTTCGTACTTCGTGTGGCCTGGGCGGACGTCTGGATTCGACCGACTAATGATGGCGTCCTCGGCGCCGATGCAGTTCAGGGAGGTGCTGGTCGCTGATCAGCCGACGGAAGCGGAGGTAGAGGAAACTGGGGAGGGATTTCAGGTCCAGTTTTCGCGCCCGATTCGGCAGCGGGAGTTGGTGGAGTTGCGCTTCACGTCTGCGGTCTTTCTGCAGGCGACGCGCTTCGATGTCTTTCTGGTGGACAGCGGACAGGAGGAATTGGGCCGCCAGGCGGTGGAGCCAGGCGATGCGGCTCCAGGGGTGGAGAGCAACACCAACGTGGTGAGTCTGCCAGTTTCTGCCCTCCTGTTTGCCAATGCGGCGCTTGATACCCGGGTGCTCACGCCCAACGGCGATGGGCGCAACGATGTGCTGGTGGTCTCGGTTGATCTGGTCAATGTGCTGGAGCAGCGGCCGCTGCGGATGCTCGTGTTCGATCTATCTGGGCGTTTGCTCGGGGAGGTCGAAGGGAAGGGGCTGGCCGGTCACCGGGAACTGATCTGGGATGGGCAGGACAGCAGCGGCAGGTTGGTGGTGCCGGGGCTGTATTTGCTGGAACTGCACGTGGAGGGGGATGCCCAGGTGGAGAAGGTGCGGTGGGGGGTGTCGGTGGTTTACTAGGGCGATTTGATAGGAGATAAGTCCAGATGCGGATCAGAAACCGGTTGCGATTTTTCACCGGTCGGTTTCAGTGAGTTGAGCATACGGGGGCCACTTAGACACGGCCGGACAAACCGATCCCGATTTGGGGTGCGGTTGTCCGGCCGTTTGCATTTATACGATGCGTCAAAGACTTAGCGCTTACTTAAACAGAGCCGCGTACGCGCCATAGCCTTCCTTGGCCAAATCCTCGATGGGAATAAAGCGCAGGGCAGCCGAGTTTATGCAGTAGCGCAGCCCAGTGGGAGGTGGGCCGTCCGCAAAGACGTGCCCGAGATGCGAGTCAGCGTATTTGCTGCGCACCTCGACGCGGGTCATAAACAGCGAATTGTCGGTGTGCTCGACGATGTGATCCGGCTCTAGGGGTTGGGTAAAGCTAGGCCAGCCGGTACCGGATTTGAACTTGTGCTGCGAGCTAAAGAGGGGTTCGCCGGAAACGATATCGACGTAGATGCCCGCGGCCTTGTTGTCCCAATACAGATTGTGGAAGGGCCGCTCGGTGGCGTCTTCCTGCGTGACTCGAAATTGCAAATTCGTGAGTTTGGTGCGCAAGGTGTCGATGGGGGGTTTGGCGTATTGGACGCTAGCCGTTGGCGTCGGCAGATCTCTGCCCCACGTCTCTTCGATAAAGTGGTCGCGGCCCGATCCTCGACGATAGCGCTTGTAGTGCTCGGGGTTCTTTAAGTAGTAGTCTTGGTGGTACTCCTCGGCCGGATAAAAGGTGGTGGCTGAGCGAATGGGCGTGACGATGGATTTGTCAAAGCGGCCCGACTCGTCGAGGGCCTGTTTGCTGGCTTCGGCTAAAGTGCGTTGCTCTTCGTCGTGATAAAATATAGCCGAAGTATATTGATGGCCGCGGTCGTAAAAGGAACCCCCTGGGTCCGTGGGGTCGAATTGACGCCAGTAGATGTCGAGGAGCTGGCTATAAGAGACCTCTTCGGGGTCAAAGGTGACCAGTACGGACTCTATGTGCTTGGTCGCGCCGGAGCTGACTTGCTTGTAGGTCGGGTTTTCGCGTTCGCCGCCGGTGTAGCCGGAAACGGCTGAGACGACCCCCTCGACCTTGTCAAAGGGTGCTTCGATGCACCAAAAACACCCCCCGGCAAACGTCGCTTGGGCGTAGTTTTGAGCGCGGCTGGCTTGCGTGCTAAGCACGCACAAGGCCGCGCCGGTCAGAATGAATAGTTTGGCGTTCATAGATCCTCCTTTTGCGTTGGTTTCTTTAAGACGCTCTAAGTATGCCAAAAGGTTCGCACTATCTAAAAGTACTGCCCCAATCCCACGGACAATTCGTACGAGCCCTCCTTTAATCCATAGGCGATATCGCCGCGCAACACCGGCGTGTTGTACACCTTGGGCCACCCTAAGCGAATGCCCAAGCCAGGAGAACAAACCATATTGGCCCTTTCTTTGTTAGGTGTCCAAGCTGCACCGCAATCCACAAAGGCGGCACTCGCGAGGGTGTACCAAGGTCTGCGAATCAAAGTGGGGCGCGCTTCTAAGTTAAAAAGTACGCGTCTAGTGCCGTCGTAGCGCCGTGGGGCATAGCCGCGCAAGCCGCGCGCTAGGCCGAGGAGGAACTGGTCGGCGTCCTCGCTGCGGTGCAGTGCTTCCCAAGAGGCGCGCAAGGCAAGCGAATGAGCTACTCCTAGCCGAAAGTACGCGATCGCGGATGCCGCGGCGAAGAGGTTGTAAAATTTCCCCTCGCTTCGGTGCGTGCTAGTGAACAAAGTCAGTTCGGCGTAGCTGCGCTTGGTAGGCTCGAACCGCGGGACCAGGCGGGCTTGGTATAAAGAAAAAGTCCGATCCGATCCTAATGAGCGATGGGCGAAGCCCCAACGCAGCGACAGCCAACTGCCCGTTTGCAAGTCTTCTAGCGGACCTAAGTCGCGCATATAGCGGGCGCGCTTATAGCGGGGACGCCACACGAGGAGGCCGACATTCGGCACGATCCGAGTCCGGTCAGTAGGCGCGTATCTATCGCTAGAAATCGCGGTAAATCGACGGTGGGAAACCTGCAATTGCACCGAGGGGCGTACCTTCGTCTGCTCGCCATAGGAGTGAATTAGCCAAATATGGCCGCCGTCGAGTGCGTCTTGATAGCGCGTTTTTAGTTGACCCTCCGAGTACAAGCGCTGTATGGACTTTTGGCTGAACATGGAAAGGCCATAGGCGCGGCGATCGGCCAGCGTGGCAAAGGGACGCGAGAAAGTTAGGGCATGGTCGTGGCCCTCGGCACCTGTGGCGAGCTGGACCGCTAGGGAGCGTCGGCTATTGCCAAGGCGCGGCTCGGCAAAGAGCAGCTCGGCCCAAGGGCCGGAAATGGCTTGGTTTTCGAGGCCCAAGCGCAGGCGTTGGCCGCGGCCGCGAAAGTTGTAGTCGAGCGCGACCACGCCAAAGCTCAACTCGTCGATTTGCCCCGAGATCAAGGGGGATAAGGCACGCGAGTAGAGATCCTCTACCGAAACTGTCACCTCGATGCCATCGGGCTGGTCGCGCAAGCGGATATGTACTTCGCCGATAAAGAGCAAGCGCCGCAGGTTGCGCGCTGTCTCGGCAACGCGGGTGGAGTCGAGGACATCGCCTTCGGCAAAGAGCAGTTCACGGCGAATGACCTGTTCGTCAGTGCGCTCGAGGCCGTGGATGACAATGCGGTGGATGCGCCGAAGGCCGTCATCGGCGTGCGCGCGTCCGGCTGAGAGCAAAAGGACCGCAAGCAGGAAGATCCAACCCAGCGGAAAGTATGAGCGACTGTCGCACGACATGGGATGGGGAGGCAGGTATAAGTTGGTGGCTATCTTAACCGATACATAGTCAGTTTGTCAAACCAAAGCCTACATATGCAAGCGCGATGGAAGAAAGTTGACAGCCTGCGCGAGAACGGCCTTATTTTCGCGCTCTAAGTTCGCAGTAGGACGATGAACGAGGGCACCCCAACAACCGTCAAAGTGCTGCGCGAGCAGCTAGTAAACGCGCGCCAAGAACGCGACTTGGGCTTGTTGCGCGATGTGGAGGAGGGATTGCGCCAGCTAGGCAAGATCGGCTACCGCTGTTGTCTGGTCGATTTCGATAGCTGCCGGTTGCGCTATTACGTCCGCCTCTTGGGCTACGAACAGGCGCGGGTCAAAGCGCAGATCGAGTTTCCCATCTCCCAAGAAGTCGCCCCGGTGCAGTGGTTGCCGCTGTCGCATCTGGCCGATTACGGAGAGGCCGAAAATGCCCAAAGCATTCGCCGCATATACGAGGGGATGGCCCACTACATCCAACACAAATCGCCGCCGCTGCAAGTGGGGACTCTGGCTCTCAACCGGCCTAGGCGGCGACCACCTAAAAGACCGCAACGGCGCGCGCGAAACAGGGTTTGGTTTTACTTGGGAGGCTTGGTCGTGCTAGCGGCTCTCGCCGGCTTCATTGCTTGGAGGGGTTTATTGTGATGCTACAGGAAATTCTTCGACCTCAAGGTCGATCTGTGTGGATATTGGCTGGGATCCTTGGTGCTGTCGGGTGCAGCCAAAATTTCAGCGATCAGGAACCGGCGGTGGCCATGGCCGAGCGGGGATTCACCGCTCGCTCCACAACGCCAACCAGTACGACGCCAGCGTACCCTTTGGGTCAGGAGAGCGGGCGACAGGCGCTGGGGCCGCTCAGCGCGGTGGCTCCCAGGGGCTGGGTGGCGCAGCAGCCGTCTAGTTCCATGCGAGTGGCCCAATACGGCCTACCCGGCCCGGCCGGAGAAGCGACCTTGGGCATCTTTTTCTTTGGCCCCGAGCAAGGCGGAAGCGTAGAGGCCAACATCGAGCGCTGGTACGGCCAGTTCAAACAAGAGGACGGCCAACCGGCCCAAGGGCGGCGTTGGACGCGGCAGGTGAGGGACATCGAAATAACCGGAGTCGATATCAGCGGTACCTTCTCTGGGGGGATGGGGATGGGGATGGGGAGTGCGGAGCCCCAAGCCGACTATCGGATGCTCGGAGCCATAGCCGTTCATCGCTCAGGCACGGTGTTTTTCAAGCTAACTGGCCCGGCCCAGACCATCGAGCAATGGGCCGCCAGCTTTGATGAGTTCTTGGGCAGTTTACAAGCCGGCTCAGGCGAGCCTGAATACTGAGGGAATATGTATACGCAATTAGAAGACGAATTCGGCGACGTTGTCGGCAAGGCTCGACGCGGGCAGGAGATTGCGGTCGCAGCACTAGCTGACCGAGTGGGACTGACTGCCGGGGATATTGCAAGGATTGAGGATTACGAACTGGTCCCGGCCGCAGATACCATCGAGCGGCTGTCCCAAGCTCTCGGGTTGCACCCGGACAAATTGCAGGCAAGCGCAAAGCAGGCATTTTTCCCGCGCAATCCGGCAGGCCGCTCGATTGCCGGGGCACAGGTGGAGATGATGGTGCTCGGCAGCGGCTTTCTGATGAACGGCTACATCATCGGCTGTGCAGCAACGGGCCGAGCTGCGATCATCGACCCGGGATTCGACGCGGATAAAATTCTCCAGCGCTTGGCCGTCTCTGGGCTAACGGTCGAACAGATTTTGCTGACGCACGGACACCAAGACCACATCAGCGCCCTTGCTGAGATTAGTCAGGCCACGAATGCGCCAACGCGAATCCACAGCGGCGATTTGGCCCTAACGGGTAGCTTGGCCGGTCAAATAGAGGGAGAACTAGCCGAAGGCGACGTCGTATCTATCGGCAAATTGCGCTTTGAGATTCGCGCCACGCCCGGGCATACGGCGGGTGGCATCAGCTTAGTCCACGAGGAAATGGCGTTTGTCGGGGATGCGCTTTTCGCGGGTTCGCTTGGGGGCACTCGCAGTGTGGACAACTACCGGATGCAGCGCCAAGCCGTGGCCGAGAAGCTGCTCGGTCTAGACGCAAACGTCGCGCTCTTTCCCGGCCATGGACCGGCCACTACCGTCGGCGAAGAACGGGAGCACAATCCGTTTTTCTTGTAAAACTTTCAAATGGCGTTGGGACGATTACGGGGAGTCTGCCGCTGGGCGGGGGCTTCCCGTTTCTTTTAGCTCGTTGAGCGTCCAGTCGTATTCGTTGTATTCGATGGCTACATCCTCGGTCAGCCCAGCGGCTAGATCCGGTGGGAGATACGGGCGCAGGTAGTTGACGATGGTGGGCATGTTTTCGGGGTTAGGTCGGTCAGATGGAAACCACGCCGTGAAATCTTCTCCGTACCAGTCGAGGACTTTGGACAGATGCAGTTTTTTCGCTTGCAGGCTCACGTGGTTGGGGTCTTGGGCAAAGCGCGTTAGTGCTTGTTCCAAGTGGGCGTCGAGATCGGAGGCGGTAAAGGCTTGGTTATCCAGTTGCGGGCAGCTCAGGGCCGCGCAGTTGACTGCGAAGTGAATGCGCGGCTCTTGATAGGTTGGGCGAATAATTTTGTTTTCAACGTGATCTAGGGTCATCTCGCTCCCCCCAGCGACAAAGGTCTGGCGGTTGAAAAAGCCGTTTAGTACAAAGGCATCCTTGACGCTGGCGATGGGATAGGCGTCGATGACGCCCCGCAGGGTAAAGGCGTTGTACGCATTGATCCAGTAGGCTAACTCGTGTTCGCGAGTGGGAAATCGGTCGGGGTGGCTTGCTGGGCTATAGAGGCCGAGGCTATCGACATAGGCGTCGAGCTGGGCCCGGTTTTCGGCTAGGGCGGCGTAGCGAACCAAGCCTTGGTCATTGACGTACTCTTGGAGCACTTGATTAAAGGGACTGTGATCAAACGGAGAGGCCGCGCAAAGGACGGCCGGGACGAGTAGCCACAAGGGCAGAAAATAAAGTGGGCGCATAATTTTTCCAATGGGTTAGGATGGTGCTAAGAATGTATGACTAGACCAAATTTTATGCTAATTATCGCAGATGATATGAACTGGGATGCGGTGGGGGCATTGGGGTGTCCGACCGCGGGAACAACGCCCAATATCGACCGCTTGGCCGCAGAGGGATTGCGATTTGAGCACGGTCATGTGACGATTGCGGTATGCCAACCGAGCCGCTCGGCGCTGATGACCGGGCGCTATCCGCATCTGAGTGGGGGCGAGGGCTTTTATCATTTGCGCTACAAAGGCGTGCCCATTCTGCCGGCTATTTTGCGCGATGCGGGATATGACGTGGGCATTTTGGGCAAAGTGACGCATTCGACGCCGTACCAGGCATTTCAATGGGATATGGCACGCGATCAGAGCCATTTGGGGCAGGGACGAAATCCCGAGGTGTATTATCAGTATGCGAAAAATTTTGTGCAGGATGCCCTAGATGGCGACCATCCGTTTTTTTTGATGGCAAATTCCCACGACCCGCATCGTCCGTTTTACGGCAACGACCGGTCCGAGTGGTATAGCGAACTCGATCCGCCGGCCGTGCCTCCCTCGCGCACGTTTGCGCCAGAAGAGATGATCGTCCCTGGGTTTTTGCCCGATATACCGGATGTGCGTTTGGAAATAGCCGAGTATTACAATTCTGTGCGTCGATGCGATGATACGGTGGGGCGATTGCTCAACGTATTGGATGAAGTGGGTGTGGCGGAGAATACTTTAGTGATGTTTTTGTCGGATAATGGCATGGCATTTCCATTTGCAAAGACAAATTGTTATTTGAACAGTACGCGCACACCTTGGGTGGTGCGCTGGCCAGCGGTTATCCAGGCTGGGCGCGTGGATGCCAAGCATTTTATTGCGGGGATAGATTACCTGCCTACGGTGCTGGATGCAATTGGCGTGGATATTCCAGACGGCGTTAATGGCAAATCGCTTTTGCCGGTGTTGCGGGGTGCAGAACAGGCTGGCTGCGGGCAGGTGTTCACGCAATTTCACCAGACGGCGGCACGGCGCAATTACCCCATGCGGTGCGTGCAAAATGCGCGGTTCGGTTACATTTTCAACCCCTGGTCCGATGGCGAACGAGCGTTTCGCAATGAGTCCCAGAGTGGTCGGTCTTGGCAGGCGATGCAAGAATCAGCGGCTAGCGCTCCAGAATTGGCCGCGCGCAACCATTTGTTTACGTATCGCGTGCTGGAAGAATTTTACGATTTTGCCAACGACCCCAATGCGCTGAACAACCTGATTGATGACCCCAACTATGCCGATGAAATTCAGGGGCTGAGAAATGAGCTTGAGGAATGGATGGTGGAGACAGACGATCCGGCACTCGAAGCCTTTCGTGGTCGCGCATCGCAGCAGGCACTGGATGATTTGATGGATTGCCTAGCGGATGCGATTGGCAAGCGTGTGGATGAATAGTTGATGAACGCCATTCGACGAGAGGGGGCCATCCTTTGGGGTGTAGCTCTTTTGTGGCTTTTGGTCTTTGCGGCCTCCATGCTCTACCACACAGGCGGCCGCTTGGCCCTGCCGCTGGACGATTCCTTCATCTATTTCCAATACGCGCGGCAAGCCGCCCAAGGGCACTTCCTCGAATACAATACCGGCGCTGAGCCAACGGCTGGCGCGACTAGTCTGTTGTACACCTTGCTGCTGGTGCCGGGCTTTTGGCTGGGGCTGGATGGGATGGGGATTGCGCTGTACGCGTTGGCATTGGGGCTTGTGTGGCTGGGGTTGAGCGCTTGGTTGCTCCTGCTGCTAGGCCGCAAGTTGAGTGGTTCTTTCAGCGGCTGGGTGGCCGCGTTGATGTTCCTGTTGTGCGGCCCGCTGCTGTGGGGTTACTACAGCGGTATGGCGATCGGCCTCTTTGCCTGCGCCATCTTGCTGACTCTGTATCTGTATCTAACAGAAGACCGGCGAACTCCACTGGCGGCGACTTTGCTGGTGTTGGCTCGGCCCGAGGGGATCGCCTTGGTCTTACTGCTGCTGGCGCTAGTCACCTATCGCCGGGCGTTGAATTGGCAGTGGGGGGTGCCTTTGGGGGCGTACGTGATCCAGGCTCTACTGTTGGCTTGGTATACGGGAGAGGCCGGGGCCTCTGGGGTCGAGGCCAAATGGCGCTTGGCCGAACCGCACGGCTCATTGCCCGAGCAGATCAGAGCCGTCTTTTTCGACTTCGCCGAGTTCGTCAAAGGGATCCTCGCCGGGTCGCTGGGTCATCAGACCAGCGTCAATTTATACGCGTACGACGGCAACTATCGCCGCATGGTATTTGCTCCGTTTGTAGCACTCTTTTTTTTGGCAGAGCTAAGCTATCGGCTCTGGGAGGAACTGTCCAAGAGGCAGCTCGGGGTGGCGGCATTGGGTGGAGCGTGGTTTGTTGGCGGTGTTTTACTTACCTGCACCCTCGTCGAATACGACGCTCACTTCAATCGCTACCAGCAGCCCTTCTTGCCGCTCTACATTCTCTTTGCCGCTTTGGGTTTGGGACGCTTAGACGCGGCTGGAGGGGAATGGGGCCGCAAGCTGGCGCGGGGACTGGCTTGCTTTTTTGGCTTGTGGGGATTGATGTCGGTGGGGTTTTTCGCGGTTGCGTACGGGGAAAATTGCAGCGATATCCGCAACCAGCAGGTCGAGATGGCGCGCTTTATAGACGCCGAGTTGCCGTCCGATGCGCGCATCGCCGTCAACGACGCTGGTGCCCTGCGCTACTTCAGCCGCCGCCAGACGATTGACTTAGTCGGGTTGACCACGGCTGGGAACAGCGCGCCTTGGCGGCACGGGAGCGGGTCGCTGTTCGAGCGGCTGGAGGCTATGCCGCCGGATCAGCGCCCGCAGTACTTCGCCATTTTCCCCAATTGGTTCAATTTCCCCGAGGGCCTCTTTTTGCAGCCGCTGCACCGCATCCGCGTCTTTGAGCCGTCGATTATAGATGCGGAGAAGGTGTTGTATCGGGCGCATTGGGCTGCCGATCTCAGCGGCGAGACCATCCGCAACCAGACGCTCTTAGAGGAAGGCTGGCGGGTGGTTGATAAGGTGGATGTGGCCGATTTGGCAAGCGAACGCCGGCACGGCTACCAATCCAAGGTGTGGGTGCCCGGCAGTGGGGAGGCGAATCTGTTGATGGCGCTGAGTGCTACAGACGATCCCCAGGCTGTGTACATCGACGGGGGCCGGACGGTAACGGGGGGCGAGCGGATGGAGGTGGCGCTGCAGGCTGGTCGACCGGCGACGGTGATTATGCGCACGGTTACGGGCATTGCTCAGCACTTTGCGGTGTTCGCTAATGGAAAGAAGATTGCCAACGTGGAACTGCCGGGGGGGCGGGGTCGCCAGTGGCTCGAACTAGCCGTCGGCCAGATATCGGCCTCAGATGTGCATGGCCGCATCGGGCTTGAGACGCGGCCGATTCACTTTGGCGGCGATTTGCGGCCGATTGTCTCGTTTCACTATTGGGTTTTGCAGCCGTGAACTGCCTCAGTACCCTCGGTACTAGGGACTGTGGCGTCCGATGCTAGCTGCCAGATTGGGGCCTATTGACGCGAAGCAGTTTTCCAGTCGTTGGGGATTCGGCTGTAATGAGTTGGTGAATGCGTTGAGCCTGTCCGACAAAATCTTTGTCAAGAGTACAGACAATGATACCACTGTGATTCGGTTGTTTCCGATGCAGAGAGATAAAATGCTTGCGGTTGATAGTGAGAAGTATTCGATTGTCAGCACAGGCAAATTCCAGAACCTTCTCATCGCCTATGCCTTGATTTCCTTGGCCTGCTTCCTGACTAGTCAATACACTATGGCCAAGCTCTCGGAGTACCTTGACTACTGGCAGAGGAAAATTCTCATTGGAGTATAACTGTGCCACTGCTTTAGGCTAACTCGTTGTCGACGATTTGCTGCTCGATCTCTGCTGTGTGCGACTGATAATAGGACCAAGCATTGACTAAATCTTCAGCCGTCAAGGTGGGGTAGGTACGCAACAAATCTGCTTCATCTGTGCCTAATTGCCTAAGCTGCACCAAAGCCCAAACCGGAATACGAGTGTGTCTAATGCAAGCATCTCCGCCGCAAACTCCGGGGGTTTTATCAATGCCAGGGTATGAGTGAGGGACTATGTAAGACGGCTCTCTTGGCCCTAGCTGGCCTTCTTCTTCTTGGGCTATTACTATATCGGGACTAGGGGTCTTCATTTTTTTGATTATCTTATCCGTAAAAATAGCTGTAGCTGAACCTGTATCAAGGTACTCAATCACACCCATAAGTTCTTTTGAGAAATCAATGTTAATTGGGATTATCAAAGGTTCAGAGCGAATATACATCACCTCGTAAGATTTCATCTTTAACCGTAGGTCATTATTTTTCAAATATGCATCTTCAAATGATTCCTTATAGTGCAATTCACCATAGTTGTCTCCAGATATAGATTCTAGACGATGAGCGAGATCGTAAAGAGAATAGGTTTCGTTATTTTTCATGTCTTCAATGAATATTTCGTTATTCATACCCGATATATGGAACGAATCATCTACGTTTATCTCAGTGTTCTTTATTGTCCAATCTTTATCAATGTGTGGAGAAAATTTTGTAATCCTTGGACTTGGTTCAAAATGCATTTTAATATTTACTTCCCGAATCAAAGGATTCCCTTCTGCATCTTCCCAGTCATCATCGCGTTGCTCACGGACAATCAATAAATCAATCTTGTTTTTTTCAGCTTTTATCTTCGCTCCTCTTTGGTAACCAGTTTTAGTTGCAAATACAGGTTTCAAGTCAGGTATATCATGAATTTTTCCAATCAGGGCGTCGATTCTATCTATTGATATTTCCGATGCATAGTCTTTACACTCAATGATAGTCTTATATGTTATGCCAGCTAGTTCATACTCCCAGTACAAATCAAACTCGCGTTCAATTCCAGAATTATCAGTTATCTTTTTGTTGCGTTCAATTTTAATATTTTTCTGTTTTGTCAAAGGCTCTGAGTACAAAAGGGCCTGCTGTAATTTTTGGACAAAAATCTCATAATCTTTCCAATTTGACATACTTATACCTCCTTTTGGAGATAACGACTAAGAACATCAACATCAATAGAGTGCCGCAAAATAGCTACTTGGTAGAGTGCATAGTCCAGCACTTTTCATTAACCTTCGATTATCTCAACCGAATCCTGCATATCTGTACAAATCATAAAGGGTCTTTTATATATAGTCAAGATACAGTCAAAATGTTGGCATCTTGGGGTGTTTTACCTACTCTCCCTCCTTCGTCGCTTCGGCTTGGCCTTGGCCGTCAGCGGCACCAGCATTTTTTCGTACAGTCCGAATAGATGTTCGACGCGCTCGCGGTCGGAGATGAAGACGCTACGGCGGTAGAGTCTATCGACGACGCGGTCGAGGGCTTGGTGTGCTTTGCGGAGGTCGGCGGGCATGAGGTTGGGGTCGTAGAGGTCAGCTAGCGTTGCATCGGGATGGTTGGCGCGGGCGGTGAGGACGGCGTCGGCGTGGGGCGCGAGGCGTTGTAGGCGCTCGGGGACGGGAGGTAGCGGGAAGGTGTTATAAATAATGCCGATTCCGTATGAAAAGTCGCTTTTGAGCCGCCCACCGATATTCCTGACCCATGCCATGTGCATTGTAGATGTGAGGAGTCCAAACTGCCAAAGTGTGGCATTAGGCAGTATGCGTATCTTATTGCTCGGAATCACCGGCGGTTCCAGCCATGCAATCGGGATGTAATCTCGCCGTTCGGAACTGACTTCTGGAACGACCAAAAACGGCGCAGTAGGAATGACGTTGACATTGTATTGCATCGGGAAGTCAGCAATGGCGAGGGTACTCTTGCGTTTGCTCTTTGCCCGAAACGCCTTTACGGCCCGCATCCGCTCAACGACTTTTGGCATCGCCTTGAGGTCGGCCGGGCTAGCATCCTGAAGGGCCAAAATCCAGCGTTCACCACCTTGAATGTGTTCCCGTGCGCCGATGTAGGGGCGCATAAACTTCTCGGCTGTTGGCTCTTCTATTAAAAACGCGACCCGTTGGTCGGCGTCGAAAATGTAGTTCCTGTCATCAATGGGTTGCGAGCCGCTCAATAAGGGCGGTAGCCCATTCAGGGCTTGGGCCGATTCCTTTACCACAATCCGCGAATCGGTCAGCCCGCCAGCGTCGAACAAATAGGGCGATAGGGCTGCATGTTGGCTCTCTTGTGGATCGCTCTTGGGCGCGTCGTAGGAAAACAGCCGCTTCTCTCGCGGTGCATCGCCCCGTTTAGCCAGTCCGATAATGACGACGTGGACGTGTGCCATGCCGCGAGCGTCCGATCCCCAAGCAAAAGTGCGGTGGGCAAAAGCGATGTCCAGCTTGCAGCGGTCGAACAAGATCGGCCAGAGTTGCGCGACCTGCTCGCCTTGCGTGATGGAATTGGTAGCCACAAAGCCGATCCGCGCTGCGCTCTGCTGCACGTATTCGCCAGCTTTGATAAACCAAGCGGTGACGTAGTCGAGTGTGCCGCCGCTTTTGCCCAGCGCGGCGATGCGGCGCACCTGTTCGCGCTGCTCGGGCGATTGGAACTTCGCGCCCACAAACGGAGGATTGCCGAGCACATAGGAACATTCCTCCGGTGGCAGCAGTTTGCTCCACTCCGTTTCCAGCGCATCGCCGTGCTGGATGTGCGGCGACTTCTCCAGCGGAATGCGCGTGTACGTCTGGCCGAACTCCAAGCTCAGCCGATTATTCATTATATGATCCATCATCCACAGCGCGACCTCGGCGATGTGCGCCGGAAACTCCCCTAACTCAATGCCGTAAAACTGATCCACATCGACCACCGAAAGCAGTTCGGCTAAAACGTCGAGTTGGCCGTGCGGGCGAATCTCTTTGAGTACCTCGATCTCCAACTCCCGCAACTCGCGGTAGGCGATGATGAGAAAATTGCCGCAGCCACAGGCCGGATCAAAAAATCGCAACTGGCCGAGCCGCTGTTGAAAGGCAATGAGTTCGGGAATGCGGCGGTTGTCGCGGCGCGACTGGAGGCGGCGAAACTCCGCGCGCAACTCGTCGAGAAACAGCGGCTCAATGACCTTGAGGATGTTCTGTTCGGTGGTATAGTGCGCGCCCTGAGCGCGGCGCTCGTCCTTGTCCATCACCGACTGAAAGAGCGAGCCAAAAATCGCCGGGGAGATGTCGGACCAATTGAAATGGCAAGCGTCGATGAGCCGCTGGCGCATGGCGGAATCAAACGATGGAATGAGCAATGGATCGCGGAACAGGTCGCCGTTGACGTAGGGGAAGCGGGCGAGGTCTTCGTCGAGGGTTTTGGAACGGCAGTCTTCGGGCGTGTTGAGCACTTGGAACAATTGCGCCAGCCAGCCGCCGAGGTCGGAGCCGTCTTCCCGCGTCCGATTTTCTAACAGGTCGAGGAAAATGTCGCGCGGCTCGAAAATGCCAGTGTCGTCGGCAAAGAAGCAGAACACGATGCGGACGAGAAATTGCTCTAAGTCGTGGCCCGTATAGCCGGAGGCAGCCAGCGCATCGTGCAGGTCTCCAACGCGCTCGGACGCTTTGATGTTGACTGGGTCCTGGTCGCGGAAGGTCCGCTTCTGCACGCCCAAGATGAAGCCGAACTTTTCGACGTGATTGGGCAGGTCGGCGAGGGCAAAGGCGACGCTTTCGTCTTCGTCGAGGTCGTATAGCTCAAACGTCGCAAAGTCGCTCAGCAGAATGTAGCGCGGCAGGTCAGCATCTTTGAGGCCGGGAAAGTAGGACAAGGCTTGGGTTTTGGCCTTGGTGAGATCGAGACCAGCGCTTTTCTGCTCGACGAGCAACACACCCTTCCAAAACAGGTCGATAAAGCCGCGCCGGTCACCGAGCAGTTTAACGGGTTCCTCAAACGCGGCAACTCGGCGCACAGGAACGCCGAAGATGTCGAAAAAGTCGCGATAGAAAAGCTGGGTCTGCCCCTTCTCGTAGCCCGCGTCTTGCCATTCTTGGGCAAATCGCGCGGCGCGGGTGCTAATCTCGTTATAGGACAATCTCATGTAGTCGGAGCCTTTTGTTTGCGGTGCGAAGTAAGGTCATAGCTTGAGACAGCGCAGCGGCCAAGTCAAGGGAGCGGGAGCCATGCCAGCACCGGGGATTCCGGCTATATTGGTAGTATGCAGATCATAGGTATCGGCGCGGCACAGCTAAGGCGGGAAGGAGCCATCCTCTGGGCGATTCTAATCGCCGCTCTCGGTGTGCGCCTAGCCTATCTCTACCAAGCGGTTGACACGCCGCTCTTCGACGTCCTCCTGATCGACTCCGAATTCTACGACCGCCGCGCTCGGGCCATTGTCGCGGGCGATTGGCTGGGCAACCAGCCTTTCTTTATGAATCCGTTTTACTCCTACTTTTTGGCCGCCATTTACGCGCTGTTGGGCGCTGAATATTGGTGGGTTGGCTTGGTACAGGCGGCACTGGGGACGGGAAGCTGCTATTTGATCTACGCCTTGGGCCGAAAACTGTGGAGCGCGCAAATTGGGCTGTTGGCTGCCGGCATGGCGGCAATCTACCAGCCGTATGTGTTCTACGACGGGGCTCTGCTGACCGCCGCGCCGATTACCTTTTTGAATCTCGCGGCTCTGTATTGCTTGGTGCACGCGCAAGGGGCGGCGCGTTGGCTGTTGGCTGCGGGCCTGCTGTTGGGGCTTTCGGTTACGGCGCGGCCCATGGTCTTGCTATTTGTCGCGGTGGTTGCGGGCTGGTTTGTCGCGCAGTGGGGACGGCGCGGTTGGCGGCAGTGGGGGTTGGTGGTCGTGGGCTGCGGTCTCGTAGTGGGCGCGGTGGCTTGCCGCAATTATCTCGTCGGGGGAGAGTGGCTGCTGACCACGTCCTCAGCCGGGATGAACTTCTACGTGGGCAACCACCCCGAGGCCAACGGCATCTACGCGCAGGTCGATTTTCTGCCCAGCGCCGAGCCGGATTTGGAGCGCGAGGCGTTTATCCGCGAGGCCGAGGCGCGCACGGGCCGAGAGCTGACCCCGGCGCAAGCATCCAGATACTGGCTTGTGGCTGGCTTGCGCTTTGCCGTGGAAAATCCCCTCGCATATTTGGCTCTACAAGGCCGCAAACTCTACATGTTCTGGAACGGAGTCGAGGCACAAAACAACCTGAGTCTGTATTTGGCGCGGGATTTTGTACCCTTGTTGCGTTGGTGCGTTCTCGGGTGGGGCCTGGTGGCCCCGCTGGCGGTCGTGGGCTGGGCTACTAGTCGTCGTTCTTCTCTGCTCGATCTGTATCTGGCGAGCTATCTGGCCGCGTGCCTGCTGTTTTTCACGTCCTCGGAATACCGCCTACCCGTCGTGCCAGTGATTTTGCTCTACGCCGCTTGCTGGCTTGCCAACACCGCGACTTGGGTGACGGATGGGGAGCATCGTCGGTTGCTGGGGGCGTGTCTATTGGTGGCCTTAGTGGCGCTACCTATCAACTATCGGGACGCAGGGGCCGAGCGGCTGACTCGCAAACGGGTCGATTACTACAACTTCGGTGCCTTGTACCAACGCCAAGGGGATTGGGCGGCGGCCGAGAGCATGTTCCGCGAGGCGCTGCGCATCGATCCGTCCTTTGCTCCTGCTGCTTCTGGCCTAGCGGCTGTGTTGGCGCAGCAAGAAGGCGGAGACCCAGACAGCAGACGCGGGTTAGAGTTGTTCGGTGCTGGGGAGTACGAGGCGGCGATTGCAGTCTTTAGCCGCGCCCAGCCCTCGCCCGGTCTGCACAACAACGTCGGTCTGTGCTATTATCGCCTCGGTCAATGGGCCGAGGCCGCCGCCCATTTCCACAAGGCCCTCGCGCTCGATGCCAGCTACGCCCGAGCGCATTTCAATCTCGGCTTGGTATATGCCAAGCAGGGCGATGACCAAGCCGCGGCGAATGCCTTCGCCCAAGCACTCGAACTCGACCCCAACCATGCCCAAGCGCACTATCGGCGCGGAGAAGTACTGTTGCGCTTGGGGCGTCCCGGCGCAGCAGAAGCCCACTGGGCTTTTTTGCACGCGCGCAACCCCGACGACGCGCGCTTACAGACGAAAATCGATTCCATGATGCAGGCCAACCCTTGAAAGCTACCCTCTGTGTGCGCGGTGCTCGGGCGGGCGGTCTGGCCAATGTCGATATGGACTTGCCGTTGGGCCGGATTATCTGCTTTACCGGCCGCAGTAGTAGCGGTCGCCGCTCCATGGCCTTAGACATCCTGTACGCGGAGAGCCGCCGCCGCTATATGCAGGCCCTGTCTCCGGCTGAACGCGAAAGCGTCAGCGGGACGGCGCGCGCGGATGTGGACGAGATCTCGGGCTTGCCGCCAGCCATTTACTTGGGGGCACCGCGCCGTGGACGCACGGTGGGAGACTACTTGCAGCTAGACGGGATTTTGGCGCAGATCATGCTGGAAGAGGGACAGATGCACTGCTTCGAATGCGGCAGCCGCTGTCGCTGCTATGCGGCCGATGAGGTTGAACGCGAAGTCGCCCGCGTCCATCCGGACACCCACTGTTTGGTGTTGGCTCCTTTGACTCTGCGGAACGAGGGGATGTGGCAACAGCTCTTGCAGGCTGGGTTTACGCGGATTGCAATCGACGGCCAGATCCAGCGGTTGGAAGGCGACGGGCCAGCATTGCCGAGCGACGAAAGCGAGGTACACGTGGTGGTGGACCGGTTGGTGCCGGACCCGAACGACAGTGTGCGCTTTTTGGAAGCCGTGCGCGTGAGCCGCTCGATTTCGTCGGGGCAGACGGTGGTTTGGGTGGACGGGGCCAGCGAGATGATGCACTTGAACCAGCAGCCGACTTGTGGCGAGTGCGGTCGTCAGTACGAACCGCTAGCTGCGGCTGACTTCGGCGTGGGTCAGCCTTTGGCTGGTCAAATGACTCTGCACGGTCGCACCATGGACGAACTGATGAATGCTCCCCTCAGCTCGTTGCGCGATTGGCTAGCCGCTGCTGGCCAAGAGGGACACGGGCGCGCCAAAGTAGAGGCCGCACTCGCCGAGGCTTGCGGTTTGGCACTGGGACACCTGCCGTTGAGCCATCGGCTCGAATCGCTGGCGGCTGGCGAGTGGCAGCGACTGCAGTTGGGCTCCTGTCTCAGCAGCGGCCTGACGGGCATCTTCTACATTTTGGAAGGTTTGGGCAACCAATTGTCAGGAGAAATGCTGGATGTGGTCGCAGCGGGTCTGCGCCGGCTAGTCGCTGGCGGCAATACTGCGCTGTTATTGGATCACACGCCTGCACTCGTGGCGGTCGCGGACGAAGTCTGGGCGTTTGCAGGAGGGCAGGTCCAGGTAGGGGAGCCGACTGAAATAGAGCGGGATGAAGCGGATGAAAATCGGGTCACTGAGAAAGTTGCGCTGGCATTGACCATCTGCGGGAACGGTGTGGTCGGGCCGCTTGCTATCGAACTGCCGCACGGAAAGTTGACCTGCGTATGCGGGCCTTCCGGCAGCGGCAAAACCCGCTTTCTGCAAGAAGTCTTGCTGCCGCTGCTCAAGGGACGGCCCGTCGAGTACGCTGCTGCGAGTATGCCGAGGAACAGCCGCGTTGTAACGGTGGAAGCCCCGAGCGGCAAGGCCACGGTTTTGGAGGGGCTGGGCCTTTTCGAGCGCGTTGCCGATTTATATGCCACATCACCGGCCGCGACGTCACGCGGCTGGGATCGGGACACCTTTCTGTTGGATCGGCCGGGAGGTCGTTGTCCTAGCTGTGAAGGTCGCGGCCAATGCTACTTCGATTTGGAATTTCTGGAGGATATAGCACTGGTGTGCGCCTCTTGCGAAGGCCGCAGGTACAAAGACGAGATCTGCGAAGTGACCTTGCGCGGCGCAAGCATCGCCGATGTGCTGGGCATGACCTTGGAACAGGCTTGTACCCACTTTGCCCGACACGACCCAATCCGCTCGCGCCTAGAGGCAGCAGTCGGCTGTGGCCTCGGCTATCTACTCTTGGGACAGGAGGTGCAGGAGCTGGAGCGGGGGGAGTGGTTGCGGTTGCGGCTGGCGCTCGAATCGACGCGGATCTCCCGGCGCACTTGGATGCTAATCGACGATCCAGCCAGCGGCGATCATCCAGAAGATGTACGCGCGATGGTCGCGGCCTTGCGGGGGCTGGTGGATCGCGGGGCCACCGTTGTCGTCGTCGACCAGCATCCAACGGTGGGGGCAGCGGCGGATTGGGTGGTGGATTTGGCGTGCTAAAAGCCGCAATGTTGTTGCGACATATTATCTTGCGAGATGTATCGCTCCTATCTATCTTAAATTGGATATAGTTGTTCAAGTAAGCGAGGTGAATAATGCGGTATCCAAGCCCCGAGAAAGGGGCTTTCTAATGAAGGTCGTACATAAGTTACACGAAGAGGTCATTGGCCATCTGGATCTAGACGGGTACGCCCTGTGCGAGCCGCAAGAGTCGGTCCTTGAAGCACTCAAGAAAATGCGCCACCAACACGTCAGCGCCGTGCTGGTGGAAGAAGACGGCCGCTTGGTAGGGATTTTTACCGAGCGCGATGCACTCACCAAAGTGGCCGATCAGCCGGCGACGTGGACGCGGCCCGTGGCCGAATTGATGACCCGCGATCCGCACAGCTTGGATGCCCAACAGCCGATCAGCAGCGCCCTACGGCTGATGGTCGCTGGTGACTATCGCAATGTGCCGATTGTGGAAGAAAACGGCCGCATAAGGGGGAATTTGCCCCAACACGAGGTCATCCGCTTTCTCACCGATCAGTTTCCCGAAGACATTTACAATTTGCCACCCGATCCCGAGCGCATCGCCCAAACCAAAGAGGGCGCTTGAGCATGCGCTGCGGATCGAGATCTTTTTCTTTTTAAGGAGGTCATGTGCATGGCCGAAATCGTGGCCCCATCGGCACCTACGAGTAAGCGAGAATACTCGCAAGAAGAGCGCCAATCTGTAGTCATCTCATTTTCCGGCGATTCGGGCGATGGGATGCAGCTAACCGGCGGGCAGTTTACCAATACTTCAGCCGTGGTGGGCAACGATGTCAGTACCTTTCCCGACATTCCCGCCGAAATCCGCGCCCCGGCGGGGACCATTCCCGGGCTGAGCGGCTATCAGGTCAACTTTGCCGCCAACGATCTCTACACAGCTGGCGACTCGCCCCAAGTGCTAGTGGCGATGAACCCGGCCGCGCTCAAAGCCAATTTGCCCGATCTCGAGCCGGGCGGGACCATCATCGTCAATACGGACCCGTTCAACCGCAATGGCCTCCGCAAGGCCGGGTACGAGGCGAACCCGCTCGAAGACGACAGCCTCAGCGGCTACGACGTGCACCCGGTCCCCTTGACCACGCTGACTCGCAATGCCCTCGCCGACATCGAGGGCATGAGTAACCAAGCAAAGGACATGTGCAAGAATGCCTTTGTCTTGGGCTTGGTGTTCTGGATGTTCGACCGTCCGCTCGATTACACGCTCAAGTTCTACCAGACTAAGTTCGCCGGCCGCCCCGAGGTGGTTGAGGCCAATACGAGGGCCTTGAAAGCGGGCTACTACTACGGCGAAACGGCCGAGACCTTTCAGACGCAGATCTCGGTGCCGAAGCGAGAGATTGTCGAGCCGGGAGTGTACAAGCGGATCACTGGCAATGAGGCGATTGTCTTAGGGCTGGTCACGGCCGCGCAAAAGGCCGGCAAACCGCTCTTTTACGGCTCGTATCCCATCACGCCGGCCAGCACTATTCTAGAGGGGTTGTCGGCACTGAAGAACTTCGACGTGCGAACGTTCCAGGCCGAGGACGAGATCGCAGCTATGGGTTCGGTGATTGGCGCGGCCTTTGCCGGCAGCCTCGCGGCTACCGCCAGTAGCGGCCCGGGCATCGCGCTCAAGAGCGAGGGGATCAACTTGGCCGTAGTTATGGAGTTGCCACTAGTGATCGTTGACGTCCAGCGCGGTGGTCCTAGCACGGGCTTGCCCACTAAGACCGAGCAGGCCGATTTGCTGGAGGTGCTCTACGGACGCAACGGCGAAAGCCCAATCCCGGTCATTGCTCCGGCGACCCCAGGCGAATGCTTCGACATGATCATCGAGGCCTTCCGCATTGCCGTTCGCTATATGACGCCGGTTTTTGTCCTGTCCGATGGGTACGTGGCCAACAACTCCGAGCCGTGGAAAATACCAGATGCGGATTCTATCGCGGCTATTGATGCCGAGCCGTACACGGATCCCGACGACTACCAACCCTACATGCGCGACCCGCAGACTTTGGCTAGGCCCTGGGTCGTGCCGGGGACGCCGGGGCTGGAGCACCGGATCGGCGGTTTGGGCAAGCAGGATGTGACGGGCAATGTCTCCTACGCGCCCGAAGACCACGAGCGCATCGTCCATGTCCGGGCTGACAAAATCCGCGGCATCGCCGATTTCGCTCCCGAGTTAGAAGTGACCGGTCCCGAGCAAGGGGATTTGCTGGTCTTAGGCTGGGGGGGAACGTACGGCGCCATTCGCGCAGCTGTTGAGCAAGTGCGGAACGAGGGCCTCGACGTGGCCTACGCACACCTGCGCTACTTGAACCCGTTTCCCCGCAACCTCGGCAATGTGCTCGGCCGCTACAAGCAAGTGTTGGTACCCGAGCTAAATCTCGGCCAATTGGCCCTGTTGGTCCAAGCGCATTTCCCCGTGCGCGTCGTCAAGCTGAACAAGGTCCAGGGGGCCCCCTTCCAAATTCGGGAAGTGGCCGACAAAATTCGCCAAGTGCTAAGCTAAAGCAGGGAGATCGAGATGGCCGAAGCAGTTGTAGAGACCGGGTTGAGCCGCAAGGATTTTGTTTCCGACCAAGAGGTTCGCTGGTGCCCTGGGTGCGGCGACTACGCGATTTTGGCCCAAATGCAAAAGATGCTGCCCGAAGTGGGGGTCGCGCGGGAAGACATTGTATTCGTCTCCGGGATCGGCTGCTCTAGCCGCTTTCCCTACTACATGAATACGTACGGCATTCACTCGATCCACGGGCGCGCGCCCACGATCGCCACGGGAATCAAGACGGCCAACCCGGATTTGAGCGTCTGGGTCATCACCGGCGATGGCGATGGGCTTTCGATTGGTGGCAATCACCTCTTGCACAGCCTCCGGCGCAATGTCGATCTGAAAATTATTCTGTTCAACAACCGCATCTACGGGCTTACCAAGGGCCAGTACTCGCCGACCTCGCTGATAGGGCACCGCACCACATCCACCCCTATGGGGTCGATTGACTATCCGCTCAATCCCATATCCGTGGCGCTGAGTGCCGAAGCAACCTTTGTCGCTCGCTCGCAGGACACCAATACCAAGCACCTGAGCTACGTACTCAAGCGAGCGGCCGAACACAAGGGTGCCGCTTTTGTCGAGATCTACCAAAATTGCGTCGTGCTCAATCCCACGGCTTGGGAGCACACTACGGATTCGGATGTGCGCGACGATAATATCGTGTTCTTAGAAGAGGGGGAGCCCCTCATCTTCGGGAAGGATCGGGACCGGGGCATTCGCATGAACGGCACCGAGCCCGAGGTTGTCGCACTCAGTGATGTGGCCCCAGACGAGTTGGTCGTGCATCGCGAAGGGCGTGAAAACGCCAGCTACGCCTATATGCTCAGTCGGATGGAATACCCGTCAATGCCGCTGCCCTTTGGCGTGTTGCGCGCTCTTGACAGGCCAAGCTACACTGAGTTGTTGTTCGACCAAATCGACGCGACGACCCAACAGCGGGGCGAAGGTGACCTCGCGGCGCTGTTTAGCGCGGGCGATACTTGGGTCGTCGAATAGGAGAAGAGCCATTGATTTGCCCCTCGTGTTCTCACGACAATATCTCTGGAGTGGACCTCTGCGAGGAGTGCGGCCAGAGCCTGAGCGAAGCGTACCAAGATTGGAGCAGCGAGGAGTTCAGGGGAATTTTTACTGAGCCGCTTTCCGCGCTCGATCCGCAGGAAATGGTCTGCGTGTCGCCGACTACGTCGTTAGCCGAGGTCATCTCACTGCTCAAGGAGCGGCACGTCGGCTGCGTGTTGGTGACCGGCGAGGGCGGGCAGCTAATCGGCATATTTACCGAGCGCGACATCCTCTATCGGGTGGCGGGCTTAATCAGCGATTTGGAACAGATCGCAGTCGAGAGCCTGATGACGCCGAAACCCACCGCGCTCAAGGCCGATGCGGCCGTGCAGCACGCTCTGCATTTGATGAGCATCCACGGCTTCCGCCACGTGCCGCTATTGGACGATGACGACCGCCCGGTTGGCTTGGTCTCGTTTAGGTACATCGTCCGTTTTATCGAAGAGAATTTTTCCTCCGCAGCTTGAGGGAGTTGGCCGCTGAGCTCACTCCAGTTTTCTTGAAAGGCGGTTGCGATATGCCATTGAGCCGCACGGCGATATGTTTACTCCTCGCGTTAGTCCTGTTAAGTCCTCTAGGAGTTAGGGCTGAATTAGACTGGGCCACTCTGAATAGCACGCGCGAGATCACCGAAGCCGAGTGGTTACAGGTACAACTGTCCGTATTGGGGTTAAAACTGAGCTATCCGGCCTACCGCATCGACCTAAAGCTGACCGAAGACTCGGCGATTGAATTTACCTTTATCGCCAGTAGTGGGATGGCCGAGCATCTGACCGAAGACCTAGGTAAGAGCGAAGCCGAAGAGGTGATTTCCTACCACGCGCAGGGCATAAGCGACCAAGTAGAGGCATTGGTCCGCGATGAGTTCCCGGACTTATGGTCGGGCTTTGACGTCGACGAAGATGTCCGCGGGCAATTCCTCGGCCCAGGTGAGAAGTGGAACGATCCGCCGCGAGAAATCGGCACTTGGTTGGAAAACAAATTCTCTTGGGGACGCTAAGCGCTAGTGCCCTCATTCCGGGTCGCGGAGGGGCATTGCGCCTTGCGTTGACTCGTCGAGGGAGATGTCCTTGTCGATGACCGGCTCTTCGGTGATCACGATCCAGCCGCGCACCCGCTGACCGAAAACGCTAATCTCCTTGCGCTGGGCGTCGATGACCCTGGACGAAGCCGTATGCCGCTCTTTGTTGATACAGAAAAAGGTGTGCCGTCGCGTCACTCCTTTTTCTTTCCCTTCCATGCTTTCCATTCGCTTTACCCTTTCAAGTTTGCGCGAATTGGTGGACCACATCCACTAACGATTTGACCTTTTCATAGGGCGTGTCTGGATAGACGCCGTGCCCCAAGTTGAAGATGTGGGGGCGACCTCGGCCCTGCTCCAGAATGCGCTGGGCCGCCGCGGCAATGCTCGCTTCCGAGCCGTAGAGGGCACAGGGATCTAGATTGCCCTGTAAAGGCATGGTATCCCCGAACAATCCATAAGCTGTATCTAAGTCGATTCGCCAATCGAGGCTCAGGACATGGGCACCGACGCGGCCAAAGCAAGACAGGTTTTGCGCCCCGGCAAACGGGAAGTAAATGACCGGAACATTCAGTGGGGCGAGACTGCGGCAAACTCGCTGTACATAGGGCAAGGCGAATTCGTTGAATTGCGTCGGGGACAACAAACCGATGGAAGTATCGAAAATCTGGACGGCTTGGGCTCCGGCTTCTATCTGTGCGCGCAAGAAGCGGCCGACGAGATCGCTGAGCAGATCGAGGAGCCGATGGGCGAGAGCAGGATTGCTGTGGATCATACGGCGGAAGGCGGGGAAGTCTTTCGCATGACCTCCTTCCACCAGCCAAGTGGCCAAGGTAAAAGGCCCCCCGGCATACCCGATGAGCGGGACGGCTGGCGGCAGGGCGCTGTGCGCTAGCCGGGCGGCTTCTAAGACGTAGGCGAGGTCATCTTCGGGGACGGGGTTGTGGAGACCGTCGATGTCGGCGGCGGAGCGGATAGGGCGGGCGAAAATTGGGCCAGGTGCGTAGGTCAGTTCGCAGCCGAGCGCTTCTAAGGGCGTCACTAAGTCGGTAAAGAGAATGGCCGCATCGACCCCGAGCAGATCGACCGGCATGAGGGTAATTTCAGCGGCGAGCTCGGGGGTTTTGAAAAGTGTGAGCAGTGAGCCGTGCCGCTGACGTAGCTCCCTGTAAGGTTTGAGAATGCGGCCAGCTTGGCGCATGATCCAGATGGGAGGAGTCGCCGGCACTTGGCCCCGACAGGCTTGGAGAAAGGGGGCGGATGGATCGGACAAAGCGCTAGCGACCGGGTTCGACCATCCACTCGGGCAGGGCGATGCGATAGGTGACCACATCCTCCAGCGGTTTGAAGCGGACGCGGTCTCCTTCCATGTCGGCCCGGTAGATGTCGGGCTCTTCGTCCTCGGACTTAAAGGCCAAAAGGCGCAAAGGAGGCAGTTTGCGATCTGGCCAGTACTGGCCTACATCGATTACTATATCGGCTTGGCACCCAAAGGGCACTACGTCAATTTCCCATTTGCGCTCTTTAATGGCCACGGCACCGTCGAACTCTATGGGGCCAAATTGCCCCCGTTGCCCTCGAGTATCGACGAACAAATAGTCCTCGCAAGAGGCGTAGTCTATGTGCCCCAAGCCAGCGTCGGCCGAATAGACCAGCAACGATGAGTCTTTCCAGGCGCAAAAGGAGCCTGGAGGAAGGTGGTAGGCTACATCGCTCCGATGGACAGTCCAAGGCTGCTCCCAGCCGAGGTTGGCATAGACTTCAAGGCCATTGACGTATATCACCCGTACCTGTCCTTGGGCAAACGCGCCGGAAAGCAGGGCATCGTTGGTCTCCAGAAACTGGTCGTTATGGCAATAGGCGATGGAGCGAACAGGGACGCGGAGATAGTGCTTTTGCAGTTCGCGTAGCATGTAATAGGATTTAATCGTAGATGCGATGCCCCACTCTAGCTGGTCGGGGACCAGACAGGCGTGGCCAAAGGCCGCGGTAGCGGCGAGATAGCGATCGAGATAGGCGCTGCGGCTGTGTTTCTCGCCTTGGGGGATGTGCCCGGCAAAGTACTGGTCAATGGTGCCCAGACCCGCATCGGTCTCAACGATATGGAGGTTTTGCAGGTCGAAGTCCACCAGCGGCGGAATGCGACTAGGGTCGTCCCCGACCATGCGAGCGAGGTAGCCGGTTAGGACGCCGGCGTAGAACCAGTGGTTGCCGCCACTCCCGATGGCCAAGCCGGCTTGGGCTTGGGAATGGAGGAGGCTTCGTTGCAGGGAATAGCTGCCTACCAAGTCACCAATTCCTGATTTGTCGGCGCTGAAGTCGTTGAATTCCCAAGGGGGGATCTCGGCGTGTTCGCTTACGTACAGTGTGTCGCAGGGGTATTTTTCGCTGATGGTATGCGCATGTTCGGGTGCGCGCGCCAGAGCTTCGGATGGCTTGAACAAATAGAGCCCAGGTCCGGTTGGAGTCGAGGTTCCGTCGGCGAGTTGGGCTGCTGATTCAGGCCGCCAATTCGGGTTGGTAGGAGCGATGTGGCGATAGTTGACTTGAAGGCTGGTTTTATAACCCAGATCCGACAGGGCCTCAAGGTACTCGCTGAGGGCGTCTTCGCCTCCTTTAGCCTCGGCTCCTTCCACCGCGAGTATGGCGTCGCCGTCGCCATCGTGCCAAGTTTCGCCGGGATGGTTGATCAGCAGGTGATCGACGCCCATCAGCTTGAGCTGAAGCATATTCTCGTATAGTTCGACGTAGCTTTCTTGGGATGCGTCGATATAGGGGATGTTGTACCAGACCCAGTCGGCTAACGTTTCGCTTTGCTCGGTCTCGGTCGTGGGAAAGGCTGGGAGGACTTCCTCGTATTGGGTGGAGACGGTTATGAGCCAGCGCTCCTGAAAATCGCTGCGCTTGCCGTCGCCTTGGCTGGCGTAGCTACAGCCGCCGTTGAGTTGTACGAGGCGCTGAGATTCTGCTTCGGGCGGGGCGTACAGAGAGGAAGCACGCGAGTAGTGCCAATCCACAAAGCTAGACAGGAAGTAGCCCGAGGTGCAGAGAATGTGCGGGTAGTTATCGCCGAAGTTGAAATAGGGAATGGCGATCAGGCGCGGGTGCAAGGCCCCGGTGACGCGACCGAGCGAGAGGCCAGTGCCCTTGCCATGCCCGCCCTCTATTTCCACTACGAGGGATTTGCCGCTGATGCGGAACCGGTAGAGAAAATTGGCTTGTTCCTCCCCTAGTTTCCATTGCCAGCGGGCTTCGACGCAATCGCCGACTTGCTCGCAGGAGATGAAGTGCCGCTCTACTTCTTCGCTGTCAGGCGGTCGAACCGAACTGCCCATTTCCACGGCAATCCCGCCGTCTTCGGCTGGGGTGATTGGGTCGCCATTGTTGACTTCTAACTCGATATCGGCAAAGGTTCCATCTATTGGCGTGTAGATATATTGGACGACGGCAGAGACGGAGCGGCTCTCAAAGATAAAGGAGATACCCTCTTTGCGGATCGAGGTTTCGACTTCTTCGTGGAGCGTGGGAAAGATCGAGGTTTGGCTTTGGCTAGTGGATGCGGGTTGTTGCTCGCCCATAGCCGTCGCCGCCCCTGTGAGGTCTGCCATGGAATGTCCTGACTCAGCGCGTTTTTAATTTTTCCAAAGTTAAAAAACTTAGATAATAAACGGGAGTATGTCAAACTGGAGGCCTTTGGTTTGACCGAGGGCTAGAGCTGTTCTATCTTATTGTTTTTTAATAATTAGCTATGTGGAAACAGGCTTGAAATCAGGGGATTGCATAGTGGTCGGCGGTGGGGCCGCCGGGATGCTAGCGGCCATTGTTGCCGCCGAGGCGGGCGAGCGGGTAACTCTGCTCGAAGGAAGTGGAAAATTGGGACGGAAAATATTGATTTCGGGCAATGGGCGCTGCAACCTGACGAATAAGGCCGCGGACGACCTCAGGCACTACCACGGCACGCATCCGCGTTTTGTCCGCAGCGCGCTAGACCAATTCCGCCTAGAGGAAACCTTGGCGTTTTTTGCCGATCTGGGGATCGAGTTCCGCGAAGAAAAACGGCAGCGCCTCTTTCCGGTGTCGGATCAAGCGCAGTCGGTCATCGATTTGCTCGCGGATCGGATGCGCTGCCTGGGCATCCGCGTCAAAACCAATGCCAAGGTGGTGGGAATGGGCCGCGCTTCTGGCGCGTCTCGCTTTGAACTGCGCGATGCCGAGGGGCAGCGCTACACCGGAGCGCGCGTAATCTTGGCCAGCGGCGGCGTCAGCCTCGCCCGCTTGGGAGCCGACCGCTCGGGCATGGACTTGGCCGTGGCTATGGGGCACCGGCTCACCGACCTCAAGCCCGGGTTGGTGCCGCTGATCAGCCCGGAAAAATACCTCGCTCGCATGCAAGGGCTTAAGGTCCGGGCCGAAGTGCGCGTCACACTCAAAGGAGGGCGCGAGGCCGTTGATATAGACGACTTGCTTTTTACAAAATACGGGGTTTCTGGATTCACCATATTGAACCTCAGCGCCCGCTTGGTGCCCGAGTTAGGGGCGAAGCGAGCCGTGCTCCGGATCAATTTCTTCCCTGGCCGCAGCCCGGAAGCAATCAGTCAATTGCTCAAAGAGCGCTGGCAGCGCCATCCGCATCGCTCGCTCGAACTGAGTTTCGCTGGCCTACTTTCCAGCAAATTGGTGCGGCCCCTCTTGGATCATTTGGGATTTGACGCGGCGCAGCAGGTTGATCAGCTTGGCAAGGGCGCGCGCTGGCAACTTGCCCAACGCCTGACGAATTGGCCGATTGCAGTCAGCGGCCCGAGGCCCTTTGACTACGCCGAAGTGACAATCGGGGGCGTGCGCACCGAGGACATCAATCCCGATACGCTCGAATCCTTTTTGGTGCCCGGCCTGTATTTTGCCGGCGAGATGGTGGACATTCACGCCGACTTGGGGGGATTTAACTTCCAGTGGGCTTGGGCCAGTGGCGTTCTCGCCGGTCGTCGGTTGGGGTCGTGAGCACTGGCGCGATTTGCCTGTGGGCGTAGATTGAAATAGATGCGAACAGATGAGACTGGCCGGGTGGCCGGCATCATTTTGGCGGCGGGCATGTCCACCCGCATGGGACAGCTCAAACAGCTATTGCCCTTGGGCGGGCGGGCGGCTATTGAATGGATCGCCGAGGTCGTGGGTAGCCGGTTGGATGAGGTGGTGGTCGTACTCGGCCATCGCGCTGAGGAGATTACCCCAGTGTTGGCCGCTTATCCGGTCCGTTGGGTCGTCAATGACGACTATCAAACAGGGATGCTCTCTTCCGTACAATGTGCTGTGCGAGCGGTGGATACTGAAGCCGATTACTTGATTTGCCTAGGTGATCAACCCCGGCTGAGCGGAGCCGTAGTGGAGCAGGTTTTGCAGACGAGAACACAGGTGGACGAGGGCATCATCATACCCACCGCCAACGGAAAAAGGGGGCATCCCGTATTGATTTGCAATGCCTATCGAGCGGAAATTTTGGGCTTGCCGCTGGATGTGGGATTGAACGCAGTGACCCGGGGGCATCCCGAGGATACGTACGAGTTGCCTGTGGCAGAGGAGGCCATTTTAACGGACATGGACACGCCCGCCGACTACCGGCGCGAACTGGAACAGTGGCCAGAAAATTATGGAAGATATCCTCACTGAAATTGTTCGGCGCAAGGAGCAGGGAGAGCGCATGGCTTTGGCTTCGCTTGTGTGGAGCACCGGCTCGATTCCCATGAGCGAGCGGGCCAAAATGATCGTCGCCGAAGAGGGGGACGTCGTCGGCACCATAGGCGGCGGATGTCTTGAAGCCGAGGTCTTGAGCGCTGGCCGCACCGCGCTGGAGACCGGAGAAAACCAACTCCTGCGCTACACTATGACGGAAAAACAAGCCGGGGAGAGCGGCTTAAATTGCGGCGGCAGCGTGCGGATTTACACCGAAGTCATCGAGCCGGACGAGGCGGCCGACTTTTATGGCCGCGTGTTAGCGGCGCGTCAGGCGCGCAGCGGTTGCGCGCTGGCGACCCTACTCAAAAGCCGTTTTGACGACACCGAGGAGGGGCGGCTGTGGCTAGGAGCCGACGGTAGCACCTACGGCTCGCTGGGCACGCTTGAAGCCGACCGTCAGGTGGAAGAGCGTTTGCCCGAAGTGATCACGCGCGAACGCGGTATAGTCTGCGCGCTGGAGTCGGATACCAGGCTGGGAGAGACTGCGGAAGTATTTATCGAACCGTTCCTGCCCGAACCTGTGCTCTACGTCTTCGGCGGAGGCCACGTAGGCGGGCAAATTTGCGCGCTGGCCAAGAACGTGGGCTTTCGCGTTGTCCTTATTGATGACCGTCCGACATTTGCCAATCCCGAGCGGCATCCACAGGCCGATGAGTGTTTAGTCGCCGGCATGGAAGAGGTATTCGCCGATTTGCCCATCGACGATCAATCCTACATCATCGCGGCGACTCGTGGCCACCAGCACGACGAAATCGTCGTCGAAGCGGCGATCAAGACGCCAGCGCGCTACATCGGGATGCTGGGCAGCGAGCGCAAGAAGCTCATTTTGTGGCGGCGGATCGCCGAGCGCGGCGGGGACTCGCAGCGCTTGGATGCCGTCTTTGCGCCGATTGGATTCAACATCGGCGCAGATACCCCGACCGAGATCGCGGTCAGCGTCGTCGCCGAGTTGATCGAGCAGCGGCGCGGAACGCCCAAAGTGTGGAAGACGAAGAGGAAAACTCATGGGGGATGAATTGCGCTATGGGGTGGCCGCCTGTCAGGTTGACCAACCCAATCCTACCGACCGCGCTGAAATGGCCCGCAACACCGCTCGCATGGTCGAAATGGTCGATATGGCGGTTGAAGGCTACGGGCCGTTTATGGACATCAGACTGCTGGCCTTTCCCGAATTTGCCCACGCCGCCCCGATCTATCCCACCGCCAAGAGCTTGCTGGCCAAATTGGCCGTTCCCGTTCCCAACGAGCACACGGCCCGCTTGGAAGACAAGGCTCGCGAATTGGGCGTGTACATCCAAACGGCCACTTTTATCGAAGAGGATCCCCAATGGCCGGGCAAGGTATTCAACACGACCTGCCTGCTCGGGCCAGAAGGGCTGTGGTGCAAGTACCGCAAGGTCAACCCTTGGATTCCTTGGGAAGTCCACACCAGCCCCCACGACTTGGCCGACTACGAGGACGAACTGTTCCCGGTGGCCCAGACGCCCATCGGCAGCATTGGCGCGGCGATTTGCTACGATTGGCTCTTTCCCGAGCCACTGCGCCAGCTCACAGCCAACGGCGCTGAAATCCTCGTCCGCGTCTCGGCCTATATGGACCCTTGGGGTGCGACGCCGCCGATGGACTGGTGGACGACGGTAAATCGTTGTCGGGCCTTGGAAAATGCGGCGTATGTGCTCGCCGCCAACCAAGGGGCCGAGTTGAGTCACTATCCACCTTTTTCTTGGCCGGGTGGTTCAATGGTCGTCGATTTTGACGGCCGCATCCTCGCGCAAGCCGATCCAGGGCCAGGGGAAAAAATCGTCGTCTCCGAAGTCGATATCGGAGCCTTGCGGCACATCCGCAAGCGGCGCGCCGGCCACCACACCTTGGCCCACCTGCGCAGCGAGGCGTACCCCATGTACGGACAGCCGTACTATCCGCAGGGCAGCTTTTCCGCAGAGAACAATCACACCGCCGCCATGAACCAAGAGCGCATCGCCGAGGTGAAGCAGAGGATAACCCGGCAGTCGTGAGGCACTACGGCGACCGGCAGATTCGCCGCACCCTGAGCAAATACGACACTCGACAGGTGCGCCGCACCTTGGCAACCGGCTGCGAGCTGCAGATGACGGCAGTCGGCGATGTAGATGCCTTGGTGGACCGCATGATCGAGCGCGAAGGGCGGCTCCAGAGAGTGGAGCGCTTTCCCTATTGGGCCGAGTTGTGGCCGACGGCGTTGGCCATGGCTCAGTGGTTTTGCCGCGCCGAGGAGCCAATCCCCAGAGGTTGGGCTTGCGAATTAGGCTGTGGCTTGGGGCTAGTAGGCATTGCTTTAGCCAAGCTCGGTTGGCGCGTCGAAGCGACTGATTTCGTCGAGGATGCGCTGGTTTTCGCCGCCCACAATGCCCGGCTCAACAGGGTCCAGCACAACCACCGGGTGGCCTATTTGGACTGGCGCAATCCCGTGGGAGAGCCCCGTGAGTGCTTAGTGGGGTCGGACATTATCTACGAAAAAAAGAATCATCGCTATCTCGAGCGCATCCTGCGCAAACTACTGTTGCCCGGCGGCCGCTTTTACCTCGGGGATCCGCAGCGCAAGGACGCCGCTGACTTCGTCGCGCGGCTCGTTGCCCAAGGCTATAGTCAGCGGCGCGAAACGCACGTTGAGACGTGGAATTCAGTCGAGTACCAAGTCTCCATCTACGTGTTTACCAAGCCTCAGGCCGAGAGCAAGGCACTTACGTGAGCAGCTACGGAAGCTGCGGTCGCCTCTAAGTCGTATCCGCCCTCTAGCAGGGAGACGAGGCGTCCCTCGCAGTGGCGGGTGGCTAGCTGGAGCACCAATTCGGTTAGCTGGCCATAGCCCTCTGCGCTGAGCAGGATTTGCCCAAGGGGGTCGCTGCGATGGGCGTCAAAACCGGCCGACAGGAGGATGAAGTCAGGTTGGAACTGGTCTATAGCTGGAATGATGGTATCGGTGAAGTGCCGGAGGTAATCGGCATCAGTGCTGCCGGCCGGAACCGGGATGTTCAAGGTTTGGCCGCGTCCCGCTCCGACCCCGCGCTCATCGGCCGCACCAGTGCCTGGATATAGGGGGGATTGGTGGATGCTGGAAAAAAACACCGAGCCGTCGGCTTCAAAGATGTGCTGCGTGCCATTGCCGTGATGGACGTCCCAGTCGATGATCGCGACTTTGTCGCAGCCGCATTCGGCCCGCAAGTAGTGCGCGGCGACTGCCACATTGTTGAAGAAACAAAAGCCCATGATTTGCTCGACTTCGGCGTGATGGCCCGGAGGCCGCATGCAGCAAAAGGCATGGTCGGCGTGGCCGGCGAGTAAGGAGTCGATGGCGGTTAAGGGAGCTCCGGCCGCTAGGAGGGCGGCACGGTACGTGCCTGGAGAGAATGCGGTGTCTTGGCTCACATAGACGGACTGGAGGGCCGCTACTCGGTCCAAGTGGACTGGCGAGTGGGCTCTGAGCAGGGCGCGACGCGGTGCTGGCTGCGGCTGGAGGTGCAGCACTTCGGCCCACAGCGAGCTATCTTTTAAGTGTTGGACAATGGATTCCAAGCGCGCGCGGCGCTCTGGATGTCCCGCGCCTGTGTCGTGCAACAAGACGTCGGGGTGATAGATCAAGGCGGTCCTAGCCACGGTTTACCACTTCTCCTGCGTCGATGGATGCAATGGCGCGGCGTCCGAGGATGCGGATGTCCTCGGCGATTGCCGCATCGCCCAAGGCGGCGTGGTTGCACCAGCGCAAGCGCGTGGATTCGCGGGGGTTGATGCGGGCGTGTCCACTTATGACGCGGCTAAAGTAAATCAGGTCTATGTGCTGATGGCCCGGTTCGATGTCCTCTAGGAGGATACACGCGGGTTGGTACAGGACGGCGACCTGTCCCCATTGCTCTTGTCGGCCTAACAACTCAACGGTCAGGCCAGTTTCTTCGCGCACTTCGCGGAGGGCGGCTTCTTCGGGCAGTTCGCCCGGGTCGATGTGGCCGCCTGGGGGCAGCCAAGCCTGCATTTTCTTGTGCCACAGCAAGAGGGTGGCTCCCTCGTGGACGACAAAGGTCGTCGCTGTAAAGTCGCGGGTAATTGCCGCCAAGGTGTCCGCTCGTCGCGCGTTTGATAGAAGAAAAAAACAAGGGGGTTTGCAGTGCGCCGGAGGTCAATATAGCCGGTCACTTGGTGGAACGAAAGCTCGCGATAGCCCCGCGCTGCATTGACCAGCTTTTCTCGCCAATTATTTTACAAGGCTGAGCTTTGCATTCCTTCAGACTGAGAGAGATATGGCTACTGAGATCGTCATGCCCAAATTGGGGCTGACCATGGAAAGCGGCGCAATAAGCGCTTGGTTGGTAGCAGAAGGCCAGGAAGTGCAAAAGGGCCAGGCCCTATTGGAAATCGCTACCGACAAGGTGACGATGGAAGTCGAGGCGCAGGCCGACGGAATTCTGCGCAAAATTCTGGTGCCGGCCGGCCAAGAAGTACCGGTATCGACGACGATCGGCGTCATCGCCACTGCCGACGAAGACATCGGCTCGTATGTCGCCGCTGCTCCGAGCGACCCGGATCCATCGCCAACTACAGCTCCTGCCGCTGCTCCACCGTCAACTCCGGCTCCACCAACCCCGGCCTCGCCAACCCCAGCCCCACAGGCTCCAATTCCCTCCGCCGATACCGATGGGCGTCGCCCGCATAAGACCTCGCCCAAAGCGCGCAAAATAGCCGCCGAGCACGGCCTCGACCTGGCCGGCGTCAATGGCAGTGGCCCTGGGGGCCGGATCGTCAGCGCCGATGTGCTGGCCTTGGTCGAACAAGTTCGGCTAGCCCCGGTTCCGACCCCAGCAGCCCCGGTCGCCGAAGGGCTGATTGAGCTGAGCCGAGCCGAGCAAGTGGCCGCTGAGCGGCTGACGGCTAGCTACCAACAGATCCCACACATTCACATCAGCATGGACGTGTCGGCCGTGTGGTTGCAGCAATTCCGCATCGGTTACCAACTCGAAGGCAAGAAAATCTCCTTCAACGATTTGATCGTCAAAGCCACGGCCCGCACCCTCAGGGAATTCCCTCGCGTCAACAGCTTGGAAGAGGGCGGTCACTTCCGTTATGCCTCCCAAATCAACGTCGGCGTTGCCGTAGCGGCCGAGCAGGGCTTAGTGGTTCCAGTCATTCGCGACGCAGCCGAAAAGACGGTCGAGGAAATCGCCTTAGAAGGGACGCGGCTGATCGACGCGGCTCGTCGAGGCGAGCTAGGCCCCGACGACATGCTGGGCGGCACCTTCACCATCTCGAATTTGGGCATGTTCGGCGTCTCCCGCTTTACCGCGATCATCAATCCTCCCCAAGTGGCAATCCTAGCCGTCGGGGCTATAGAGAACAGAGTAGTAGCCTCCGGGACGGACGCATTTGCCGTGCGCCCGCAGCTAACCCTGACTTTGGCTGCGGACCACCGCGCCGTCGATGGCGCGTTGGCGGCCCGATTCCTCGCGCGGCTCAAGGAGGTATTAGAAACGCCTGGCCTGCTCGGCTAGCAGTCCCTCACCTTGACCCTATCCAGGCCGCCGGTTATCTTCAAAACCGCCCCAAGTTGGCACTTTTGCCCTTGCGTACTGTGGGTGGAAGAGCGCGTCCTGGCATCGGAAAACAACGCATGAAATTCGAGAAAAAGACCCAGCTTTCCATTGCGTACGCCGTCCTTACGCTGCTCCTGCTCCTGAGCCTGCAAAACTATTTCGACAACCAAGTCAAACCTCTCCCGTACAGCCAGTTTCGAGAGTGGATCAAAAGCGGACAGGTCATTGAGTGTACCTTCAGCGGCGAGTTCATCCACGGCCGCGCCAATGTCGATGGCCGAGAGATTAGTTTCCGCACCGCGGTCATCGAAGATCCCGAGATCATCGGCCTACTTGAAGAACACCAAGTCGAGTTTACCCGCCAGCCTAGCAACAATTGGTTCACTCAGCTTTTGTCGTGGATTTTGCCCGCGCTGATCTTCGTGGGGATCTGGCTGTTTATCATCCGTCGCATGAGCGGGGGAGGTGGCCTGATGTCCATTGGCAAGAGCAAGGCCAAGGTGTACATGGAGAAGGGAACGGGCATTACCTTCGACGACGTGGCGGGCATTGACGAGGCCAAGGAAGAGTTGCTGGAGATCGTCGAATTTTTGCGCACCCCCGAGCGATTTCAGGCCCTCGGCGGTCGGATTCCGCGCGGGGTCTTACTCGTGGGTTCACCGGGCACGGGTAAGACCTTGTTGGCCAAGGCCGTCGCTGGCGAGGCGAGCGTGCCCTTTTTCTCCCTCAGCGGCTCCGATTTTGTCGAGATGTTCGTCGGGGTAGGAGCCGCGCGCGTGCGCGACCTTTTTGAACAGGCCAAAAAACACGCCCCGGCCATTATCTTCATCGACGAGCTCGACGCCTTGGGCAAGGCCCGGGGGGCTGGCTCTTTTGGCGGCCACGACGAGCGCGAGCAGACGCTCAACCAGCTCCTCACCGAACTCGACGGTTTCGACACCAACGCTGGCGTGATCCTCATGGCGGCGACCAACCGGCCGGAAATCCTCGACCCGGCCTTGCTGCGCCCCGGCCGCTTCGACCGCACCGTGGCCGTGGACCGGCCCGATGTCAAGGGGCGCGCCGCCATCCTCCAGATCCACGCCAAGGAAGTCAAGCTGGGCCCAGATGTAGATTTGCACAAGCTGGCCGTGCGTACTCCGGGTTTTGCCGGAGCGGACTTGGCCAATGTCGTCAATGAAGCGGCCCTTTTGGCAGCGCGGAGAGATAAAGATTCGATCACCATGTCCGAGTTGGAAGAGGCGATTGAGCGCTCGGTGGCTGGGCTGGAGCGCAAAAGCCGCGTGCTCAACGAGAAAGAGCGCCGGATCGTCGCGTACCACGAGGCTGGTCACGCTATCGTCGGCGAGATTTTGCCCGAGGCCAATCCCGTGCAGAAGATCTCCATTGTATCGCGGGGCATCGCCGCCTTGGGCTACACGCTGAATATGCCGCTGGAGGACCGCTATTTAATGACCAAGGAGGAACTGGAGGATTCCTTGGCGGCGATCTTGGGTGGCCGGGCGGCCGAGGAAATCGTCTTTGGCGAAATATCCACCGGCGCGGCCAACGACTTGCAACAGGCCACGCAAATGGCCGAGCGGATGGTCAAAGAGTTCGGCATGAGCAAGCGGATTGGCTTGGTGGCCCACCGGACGGACCGCTCGCAACAGTTGCTGGGCATGACCCCGGCCGATCGCGCGTACAGCGATGAGACGGCCAAGCTCATCGACGAGGAAATCAAGGGCATCATCGGCGCGGGGTATGCGCGGGCCAAGGACCTACTCACCCAGCATCGGCAGGCGATGGAGGATGTCGTCGAGATACTCTTTGAGAACGAGGTGATGGACGGCGATCAGCTGCGTAATCTACTCTCAGATCACGGGATAGAGCTTCCACCTAGGCCCAAGCAAGAGGCGTCGTCCGATAGTCCCGCCGCCGAGCCGCAGGCCAACGGCAATGCCCCGCAGTCGGAAGAGCGCGAGGCCACCTAGCCCACGGCGGCGATGACTTCCAGCTCGACGGCTGCTCCCAGCGGCAAGCTGGCGACACCGACGGCCAAGCGCGCGTGTATTCCCTTATCTCCGAGAACTGAAGCCATCAGATCGGAAGCGCCATTGATCACGTTGGCGTGGGCCGAAAAACCGGGTACCGAAGCGACGTATCCTCCCAAGCGGACAATAGAGGTGGCGTCGAGATCGCCGGTTTCGGCTTTGAGAACGCTCAGGGCGTTGAGGGCGCACAACTTGGCAGCCTCATATCCTGCTTCGACATCCAAATCCTCGCCCACGATCCCCTCATATTGGATCTGGCCGGCTAGTAGGGGCAACTGACCTGAGACGAAGATCAAGGGGCCGCTTTGCACGGCGCGGGTATAGGAGCCAGCCGGTTGAGGTGGAGGGGGAAGTTGCAGGTTGAGGTCTCTTAGTTTTTCTTCCACAGACATGTTGAATCTCCTATGGCTTAGGGCTAGTTGGCGCGAGTAATATAGGACGCCCAATGACTCCAGCAAGAGAGCGATGAACAGTGTAAGATTCGCCAAAGGGAGCGTCCTCGGACCCTTGGCCAACAGCGATTTCGTGCGCCTGTGGTTGGCCAATGGCCTTTGGTGGCAGGCCATGTGGATGGAGATGCTGGCGTTGGGGTGGCTGGCTTTAGAGCTGACTAATTCTCCGTGGTGGGTCCAGGTCATCGGCTTTTACCGCGCAATCCCTCTGCTGATTATGGGTTTGTTCGGTTCGGTGATTATCGATCGCTTTAAGCGGCGCTACATCGTTTGGACCCTGCAGTTGGTCAATGTGCTGGGGACGGGGCTGTTGGCGCTCTTGCTCTTTTGGGGACGGCTTGAGCTGTGGCATTTGTCGGTGGTGTCGCTGGTCCTGGGGGCCTCTTGGGCATTGGACTGGCCGACGAGGCGCAGCATGGTGCCCGATCTAGTCGGCAAGGCCCGCACGGTCGATGCCATGGTGCTGGAGAACGTCATGCAGGGGTTTACGCGCATTGCTGGCCCCTTGGCGGCGGGCTATGTCACCGCGGCCTATGGCAGCTTGGGTGCCTTGTTGGTCTTGGTCGGGCTGGGCACCTTGGCGCTGTTTTTGCTGGGGGGCCTTAAGACAGATTCCAAGGCACCCAGTGCAAGCCCCTTGGCGGCGGGCTGGGCTGGGCGGCAGGGATGGGCCAGCATGCGGGCTTCTGCACCGATATTCGGCGTTTTTCTCATCACGATCTTTATGAACGTCTGGGCGTTTCCCTACATGAACCTGCTGCCGGTTTTCGCTCGCGACGTATTCGGCCGCGGCGCGGAGGCCATGGGGTGGTTAGGCGCGGCTAGCGGGAGTGGGGCGATTGTGGGCTTGGCTGCAGTCCAGCTAAGCCGTAGCAAGCTGAGCAACGAATGGCTCTTTGTCGCTGGCTCGTTGCTTGCGTGTACGGGCATTATCGCCTTTGCCTTTAGCGGGACCTTTGGCCTCGCCTTGCTGATGCTGTTTTGCTCTGGGTTGGGGCAGGCGGGCTTCAGCATTATGCAGAGCAGCATCATCTTGGTCGAATCCTCGGACGAGATGCGGAGCCGGGCGATGAGCACCTTGGTCGTGGCCATTGGCGTCGGTCCTTTTGGCCGCTTGCAGAGTGGGGCAATAGCCGAGGCTTGGGGGGCACAAGGCGCTGTGGGCGTCATGGCATTGCTGGCGGGGATAGGGACTGTGGGAACGGCGGTTTTGCTACGGGGGTTTCTAGGTAAAAGGTGAGTGGACGGATTCCCGTTGCACGCTTGGTCTAGCGTATCTACCTTGCAAATGCGCTGACCCGACCTAATTAAAGGAGAGGATCCCATGTCCCAGTCTTTGTTCAGCGACGCCAGCCAACGGCTGGAGAAAGCACTTGCGTACGCGTCCATTCCCGAGGACGCCATCGAGCGGCTCAAGTTGCCCAAGTCGAGTTTGAAAGTCTCCATCCCGGTGCGCATGGACAACGGCGAATTGCGCATTTTTCCCGGTTACCGGGTGCGCTACGACGACACCCGCGGTCCCACCAAAGGCGGCATTCGCTACCACCAAGACGTGTCCATCGACGAGGTCCAGTCGCTGGCCTTCTGGATGACCTTCAAGTGCGCGGTGGCCAATTTGCCCTTTGGCGGCGGCAAAGGCGGCATCACGGTCAATCCCAAAGAATTGTCCCATTTTGAACTGGAACGACTCAGCCGGGGCTATATCGACGCCGTGGCCGACTTCATCGGTCCGGACATCGACATTCCAGCCCCCGATGTCTATACCAATCAGATGATTATGGGTTGGATGGTGGATGAGTACAGCATTATCAAGCGGCAGATCACGCCCGCGGTCATTACCGGCAAGCCCCTGACCATGGGGGGTAGTCTAGGGCGCGATACGGCGACTGCGATGGGGGCATTTTTCACCATTGAGGCGACTTGGCCCAAGCTCGGCTTAAATGGCTCGCCTACCGACACGACCGTAGCTGTGCAAGGGTTTGGCAATGCCGGGGCCATCGTCGCCGAATTGCTCTTCAATGCTGGTTATAAGGTCGTGGCTGTAAGCGACTCTAAAGGAGGGATTTACCGACGTGAAGGACTCGACATCCCCAGCGTGCGCCAGTTCAAGGATTCGACCCGCACCCTCAAGGCGGCGTACTGCGAGGATACGGTGTGCAGCATCGTCGAGCACGAGACTATCACCAACGAAGAATTGCTCGCGCTCGACGTCGATATATTGGCCCCGGCGGCCTTGGAAAACCAGATCACGGAGGCCAACGCCGGCGACATTAAGGCCAAGGCGGTGTACGAACTGGCCAACGGCCCCACTACGCCGGGTGCCGACGAGATTCTGCGCCAGCGGGACGTGATCGTATTTCCCGACATCTTGGTCAACGCCGGCGGCGTAACCGTGAGCTATTTCGAGTGGGTGCAGAATCGCCAGGGCCTGTACTGGACCTTAGAACAGGTCAACCAGCGGCTTAAGCAGATGATGGTCGAGGAGACCGAGCGCATTTGGGCCATTGCTCAAGAGCAGGGCATATCGCCGCGCACCGCGGCGTACGTTCACGCTTTAAACCGGATTGGCGACGCAGTTCAAGCCAAGGGCACCAAGGATTACTTCACAGATGGGCAGTGACAAGAATCGCGGGCTGGTTCCCGCCCCCGACGCCCTAGATCACGCGGCCCTAGCTTTGGAACTTTTGCAAAAACAACCCGTTCTGCGGGACAAAATCTCCTCTGGGACCCACGTGCAGGGCCGAGAAGTCCCCCGCCTGCTGACCGAAGTTCTGCGTTTCCTCCACTTGGTCGCCGCTGGAGACCAGGTCCTAACCCCGTCCCATCCCGTCGATCTAGCTTGGCACGAATTCATCCTCTGCACGTGCACTTATGGCGATTTCTGCCGCCGGTACTTTGGTCGCATGATCCACCACCAACCCGGGGGCATGGAGGACGAAAACATCAGTCAATTCGACCAAACTCTGTCCCTGTATCAGCGCTACTTTGGCCCGCCTCCTGCGGCCTATTGGCTGCCCGGAGCCGACTGCGGGGCCTGTCGTAGCGCCAATTCCTAGCCCGCCCACCGAGGAGGATTTCCATGTACTTTAACGGCCAACTCGCCATTGACCCCTCCCAGGAGACCCTGGTCGAAAAGGTCAAACCCACCAAGGTCTTCGGTCGCATGCTCTACTACCTGACTGCGGGTGGTATGTCCGACCGAGAAGAACAAGAGACCTTCACTGCGGTGGCCATCTTGCAACAGCTCAATATGGCCCTGCGCTCTATGGGGGTGACCAATATCGTCCGCCTGACCAAGGACCAGTACGACTTCTACTTTGACGAGCAGGGCCTAGAGGACGATCTCAAGGACGCCATGGAACAGTTTCACATGGAGACCGACTACTACGAATCGGAATTGTTCGAGGCCCTCTATCTGGTCGTCGAGCACGCCGACCAGGAAATGACCTACCTCATTGAAATTGAGATCGACCGGCTCCACCCTCCGGACGTGTATCCCATTACCATCACCGTCAACGGCACGGCCAACGACTTTGCCCAACAGCCCGGGGAAAGCGCCGACAGCCTGCGCCAGCGCATGGAGCCCGTCTTTCGAGCTCAGGGCGCGTACGAACAATTCCAGCGCCAGAAAGAAGCCCATTTCAGCCACTTTATCAGCCGCCTCAATCAGGCCGTGGCCACTTATATCAAATGCGACGATGTGCGCCAGACCCTCGACACCCGCGTCATTCGTCCCCGAGAGCCAGTGGACCGGCCCGAGCAATTGCAGGAGCGGCACACCGGGGCTGATACACCTCCCCTCTTCCACGGCTATCACGGCTTTGACGCGTTCTTTCTCTACGCCTGGATGTGGTCGTCCATGTCATTCCACCACAATATCCACTACCACGACGTATCCGTGGTAGACGAACGGGGCCAGACCGTATTCGATGTCGGGGCCGCGGGTTTCCACGCTGGAGAGAGCAATACCCTTAATCCAGAGGCCGACTTCGAGTCCCCGCCCACCAGCGATGTCGAGTATTATGCGGACCACAGCTATCAGGACGGCCTTGAGCAGACTGCCTCGGGCCAGGAAGCGGGCGCTGAGTCCGGCGAAAGTTCGTCGTGGCTGGATTTTGGCGGCGACAGCGGCGACAGTGGCGACAGCGGCGCGTCCTGCAGCTCGTGTAGCAGTTGCAGTAGTTGCAGTTCATGCGGAGGCATCTGAGGAGGGCTAGGCAGATGTTCAACGCCCGTTCCACCCTTCGAGGCTCGACGCGGGTCGGCCGTGGCTACCGCGCCTGTGGCGCTGGTGCGGCCCGGGGCTACCCCCTCGGTGGTGGCCCCGGCTACGCCGAGATCGTCAAGCTCTCTGGCTCGCCGGTGCGCCACCTCGACGAGTTGATCGAGGCCCTGGCCGGAGCCCGCGCTGGCGACACCGTGTACGTCGCCGGTGACGCCGTCATCGAGTGCACGGAACGGGTCTACGTCGAGGAACTGGTCCTTGAGCTGCCCGGCGGTGTGACCCTGGCCAGTGATCGCGGCGTCAAGGAGGCTCCCGGCGGGTTGATCCGCTCCGACACCTTCGCCACGAACCCTCTCATCCGGGTCACGGGCCCGGCTGCGCGTCTCACCGGCATCCGCCTGCAGGGACCGAACCCCCGCCAGTGCCTAGAGCACCACTCCCGTTCCTTCCGCGAAGGCCACGGCGGACACCGCTACTACTACCGATTTCCCACATCAGCCGGCATCGAGGCGAGACACCCGCGGCTGCGCGTCGACAACTGCGAGTTGGCCGGCTGGAGTCTGGGTGCCGTGCACTTGGTGAACGGCGACGGGCACCTCGTGCAGTACTGCTTCATCCATCACAACCAGTACCAGGGACTCGGGTACGGCGTCTGCCTCGACGAGGCCGAAACGCTGATCGAGGGCAACCTGTTCAACGCCAACCGCCACTCCATTGCTGGCTCCGGGCGCAGCGGCTCGGGGTACGAGGCGCGTAACAACGTCGAGATGGGACGCAGCCTGAGCCACTGCTTCGACATGCACGGCGGCCGCGACCGCAAGGATGGCACGGATGTAGCAGGCGGTTGGATGCACGTGCACCACAACACCTTCCGCGTCCCCGGCCAACGCGCCGTGGTCATCCGCGGCACGCCCGAGGATCAAGCTGTGATCGAGCACAATTGGTTCCACCACCGAACCGAACGCGGTGCCATCGGCTGTGAGGAGCGCGTCACAGTGCGCGACAACGCCTGGGGCCGGACGGACCCAGTGCTGCGCTGATCCATCCTGCTACTCGAACACGTGCAGCTCACAGACGGTCTTCCCTTTTCAGAGTCTCGGGCACCCCCAACCACAAAGTGAGGGCCGCGGCTAGGCCAATGCCCGCGGCTGCCAATGGAGTTTCGGTCAGGCCGAACCAATCGGCAATATGGCCCATGGCCAGGGGGCTGCCCGCCCCGCCCAGATCGCCGACAAAGCGCCACAGCCCCAAAAACACCCCCCGCCCGTCGTCCGGGGCCAGATCCGCGCCCAGAGTCATCATGGTCCCCGACCCTATGCCGTTGCCCAGGCCCACTACCCCTAGGGCTAGGAGCAGGCCCCCAAAATCCTGCGCTAGGGGAATGGCGGCCATGCCCATACTCTGGACGAAAAAACTGGGCACCGAGGCGTACTTGCGTCCCCAGTGGTCCATGATCATGCCCGCCGGATAGAACATGAGCATGTCCACGGCCGCGGCAATCGATATAATCACTCCCACCTCCTCGACCCCCAAACCTAGGACATCGGCAGCGTAGAGTGGCGCGATGACCATGCGGGCTGTGCGCACCATTTGGGCGCACAACTGGGCCGAGCCGGCATTGAGCAGGATGCGGTAGTGGCCACGCACAACATCGCCGACCCGTCCTCTGGACCGGTGGCTTGCTGCCGGGGAGGCCCCGAGGTCCTCCACCCAGAGCAAGACCGCCAGCAAAGCCACCACCGCCAATATTCCGTATAGCAGGAAGGCGGCCCGAAAGCCGTACGTCCCGGCCGCCAGGCCGCCGAGCAGCGGTCCGGCAAAGTAGCCGATGCGTCCTATGCCCCCGAACACGGCAATGGCCCGTCCCCGGAGTGCCGGCCGAATGGCCCCGGCCAGGTACGTATGGCGCGAAATATTCCACAGGGCCGTACCGATCCCCGATACCAGGCGGCAGGCACTCACTTGCCACAGATCAGCGGCCACCAGCAGGCCGAAAATCCCCACCAGAACGCAGCCCACCCCCAACAGCATGGCGCGCTTTTCGCCCACCCGCCGCACCACCACTCCCGCGGGCACATCGCCGAGCAAAGTGCCGATTCCGTCCGCGGCCAGGACCACGCCCACCAGACTGTACGATACCTCGAAAGAGCGGGCGAACAAAGGCAGGACGGGCAATAGCAGGCCCCGGCAGACCGACAGGATCAGGGCCGGAGCGTACACCGACAAAAATAAGTTTACTACCACCTGTTTCTGCTTCGACACTTTGTCAATCCTCTTACCAAATGGCCTTTAGACCGCAAATCCCAAGACTTGAGTTTTGGGGTATAGCAGAAGAAGCTGGTAGGATCCTGGTCGCCGTCAACCTAGCCTATACCTCACAAGATTGCTCCCAGTGTGGACATCGACGTCGAAAAACGCTGCCGCAACGAATACATCATGGTCCTTAGTACTACAATCTCAGCCAGAATACCGGCAAGAAGCCCAACGTCTGTAGGGTGGGGAGTAGTCACGACAAGCTGACCATAGACTTTAGCTACTGCTGAATTGATGCTGGGAGGGACGGCGGTTATATTGCGCGAGGGTAGTGACACAATTGGCTGGCTTAGGGGTTAAAAGACTGAGCGACGGAGCTGTTCTAAACCTTTATGTTATACAGAGTTCGCCAATACTTTCTGCTAGCCCTCATCGGCCTCGCCGGTAGCGTCTGGGCGCAAACTGATCCACTGCATACGCTCAGCGGCTATGTCGAAGATGCCGCCAGCGGCGAGAAGCTGATCGGTGCTGTCTTGTACGAACCTACTCGGCAGAAGGGAGCCACGACCAACCGCTATGGCTTTTTCAGCCTGACCCTGCCGGAGGGGACGCTGCAGGTGGTCGTCTTCCACATCGGCTATCAGAGCGACACCCTCGCAACTCAGCTCGACCAAGACCTGCAGCTAACCATCGCCCTCCAGCCTACCCCCTTAGAAATGGGCACCGTACAAGTGGAGGCCGAGCGGCTCGATCCGATCCAAGAACAAAGCCAGATGAGCGTGGTGCAGGTGCCGATCCGGCAGATCAAAAATGCGCCCGTCCTCATGGGCGAAGTCGATGTCCTCAAGACGCTGCAACTTTTGCCTGGGGTCCAGTCCGGGGCCGAGGGCATGAGCGGCCTGTACGTGCGCGGCGGCAGCCCAGATCAGAACCTGCTCCTGCTCGACGGTGCCCCGGTTTACAATGCCTCGCATCTGTTCGGATTCTTCTCGGTCTTCAATGCCAATGCCATCAAGAACGTGCAACTGACCAAAGCCGGATTTCCGGCGCGCTACGGCGGTCGCCTCTCGTCGGTGCTGGAAGTCGATATGAAAGACGGCAATATGAAGACCTTTGAAGGCGAAGGCTCCGTCGGCTTGATCGCTTCCCAGCTAACCTTGCAAGGGCCGCTGCGCAAAGACCGGACCTCGTTTATTGTCTCGGCCCGACGCACCTACATCGACCTGCTGATCCGCCCCTTCCTCCCCAGCGACGAAAAAGGTGGCTACTACTTCTACGACCTCAATGCCAAACTCAACCACATCTTCTCGCCCGACAGCCGGGTCTTCCTGAGCCTGTACAGCGGAGACGACCGCTTTTGGAGCGATATAGAAGACGAGTACACTGGGGTCAACTACCGAGAGAAAGACGCCATCGCGGCGAATTTTGGCTGGGGAAATATCACCTCCACCCTGCGCTGGAACTACTTGTTCAGCAGCCAACTCTTCGGCAACCTGACCGCGATCTACAGCCGCTACCAACTCTCCACCGCTGTTGACAACCGTTCCACTAAAACTCTGAACGGAAACCGGGAGACCGAGACCTTGCGGCTGCGCTATCGGTCGGGGATCCGGGACTGGGGCGTAAAGCTGGACTTCGACTACATTCCCAACCCAGCTCACTACATCCGCTTTGGAGGCAGCGGCACCTTGCACACCTACAGCCCCGGAGCAGCACAGATCAAAAGCAATCCGGCCGATGGAGCCCCCGAGGATACCACCCTTGCAGCCCAGATCACCGATGGGCTAGAGTACAGCCTGTACGGCGAGGACGATGTTCATCTTACCGACCGCCTGAAGGCCAATGTGGGCCTGCACACCTCTGGCTTCCTCGTCAACGACCAGTTTTACACCTCCTTGCAGCCTCGGATTTCAATGCGCTACCTGCTACCATCAGACTGGGCAGTGAAAGCCTCTTATGCCCTGATGCGCCAGTACATTCACCTGCTCTCCAATAGCACCGTCGGCTTGCCAACTGACCTGTGGCTGCCGGCCACCGAGCGGGTGCGCCCCCAGCAGTCGCGGCAGTTCGGCGTGGGACTGGCGCGTCAGCTCAAAGATCAGTACGAGTTTAGTCTGGAGGGGTACTACAAGACCATGACCAACCTAATCGAGTATCGGGAAGGTGCCAGTTTTCTGGTTGGCTTTGGCGAGAGCGAAGACTGGCAGGACAAGGTGGAGATAGGGCGCGGGTGGTCGTATGGTGCCGAGCTGTTCGTACAGAAAAAGCGCGGGCGCACCACCGGCTGGATCGGCTATACTCTGTCTTGGACCAAGCGGCGTTTCGAGGGGCTGAATCAGGGGCGCACCTTCCCCTATCGCTACGACCGCCGGCACGATGCCGCGTTGGTCCTGACCCGTCAACTGACGCGCTCAACCAGCTTTTCCCTGACTTGGGTGTACGGCACCGGCAATGCCGCAACCCTTCCCGTCGCCCGCTATTACAACGACGACGCGGTCAGGGGTGGCACACCTCGCCCGTACTACCTGCCTTATGAAACCGTGGTCTATGGCGATCGCAACGGCTATCGCATGTCCGCCTTTCATCACCTCGACTTCAGCTTCAACTTCGGCCAGGCCGAAAGCGCAGGGCACGGATTCAGCTTCGGGGTTTACAACGCCTATAATCGCAAGAATCCCTTTTTTATCTACTTTGACGACCATTACGACAGCGCCGCCAACGCCAGAAAATTCCGCGCTAAGCAGGTGAGCCTTTTCCCTTTTCTCCCTTGGATCAACTACCGGTTCAAGTTTTGAAAATCACGGCTCTCGATATGAAATCCGTCCTCCGCTGCCTTCCTCTTCTCATCGTCCTGTCCTCCTGCGAACAGGTCATTGAGCCCGACCTGCCGGAGCACAGCCCTCGGCTGGTGCTGCACGCCTTCTTCACCGCCGACGGCATCTGGACCGCCTATGTGGGGCGCTCTGCGGGGATTCTCGAGTCCCGGCCCCTCCATGAAAGGTCGGTGGCGGATGCCTCGGTGGAGCTGCTGGCGGGAGACCGGGTCATTGAGGAGATGAAGTTCCTCGATGCAGCAAGGGGGTACGTGTTTGAAGACAGCACCTTGGAAGCAGGCGAAACCTACTCCTTGCAGGTGTCGGCCCCCGAGTTCGCAATGATTAAGGCAACCGACGCCATACCCAAGCCCGTGCCGACCTCCATTCTGTCCTACCGCACTAATACGTCCGCCCGCTCTGAGTCGGAGATCCGCGGCGAATTCTCGATCAAGCTGGAAATTCAAGACCCTCCCGGCGAGGCCAACTACTACCAGATCAGCATGTACCAGGTTTTCACAGGGAGAGGGGCATCGAGGTACGAAGGAATCTTATCGACAAAGGACCCTTCGATCATGGCGGACAACAGCGTTGACGAGTCTCCGTTGGAAGAGCAATCGTTCTCAGGTGAAGCGCCCTATTTCAAGGACACCCTTTTCGACGGCCGCACCCACGAGATCGAGCTGACTTACGACGGCGTATTGATACTCCGCGAGGATATTGCTCAGGAGGAGGTCGCCGAAGACGGCCAAGAGCCTGCCGAGTACAAAACCTACCTCCAGGTTTTGTACATCAGCGCGGCGTACTACGAGTATCTCAAGACCGCCCGACTCCACGACTACACCCGGGAAAATCCTTTTGCCGAGCCGTTGAGCGTCTATAGCAACGTTGAGAACGGCTACGGCATCTTCGCTGGGTACAGCTCGCAGACCTTTGAACTCGTGCTCGAATGAGCGCGAGGGCAGAGCCGCTGCGGTTGGTCCCTGTATCCGCTGACAAGCGACCATAGACTTTAGCTGCCACTGAATTGACGCTAGGAGGGACGGCGGCTATATTGCGCGGGGTTCAGCAAGACACAGGAGACCACATGCCTACTTCAGCAATTGGCGCGCAACTGTTCACGGTGCGCGATTATACCAAAACCCCGGATGACATTCGCCAGACCTTCGCTAGGGTGCGAACACTCGGCTACGAGGCCGTGCAAGCCTCGGCCCTCGGGGCGATCTCGCCGGCCGAACTGGCCGCGATAAGCGAGGCCGAGGGGATACAGATCGCGGCCACGCACACCAACTATCAGCGCATCTGCGACGAGCCGCAGGCCGTCGTCGAGGAGCACCAGATGTGGGGGTGCCGCCACGTGGCCATCGGTGGCTTGCCCCAGGAATATCGCAACCGCGAGGGCTTTGCCCGCTTTGCAGCAGAGGCTTCGGCGGCGGCGCGTCCGCTCATCGACGCGGGCCTGACCTTTAGCTACCACAACCACAGCTTTGAGTTGGAGCGCTTTGAGGGGCGCACGGGGTTGGACATCCTCCGCGAGGAGAGCGACCCCGCCGTCTTTTCCTTTGAAATAGACACCTATTGGATCCAACACGGCGGCGGCAACCCGGTCTCGTGGTTGGACAAGTTCCGCGACCGCATGCACATCGTCCATCTAAAAGACCTGAGCATGGACGGCGCTAAGCAATGCTTCGCCGAAGTAGGGGAGGGCAACTTGGAATGGGAGCCTATTCTCGCGGCCTGTAAAAGAGCACAGATCGAATGGTACTTGGTCGAACAAGACACCTGCCCGGGCGACCCCTTTGACAGCTTGGGGCTGAGCCTGCGCAACCTGCGGGCCATGGGCTTGGACTAGGAGGAAAATCATGCAGGAAATTTTCGTCCCGTGGGCCGCTTGGTACGGCAAGGCCCCGTTCAAAATGGAATTTCCCGATCACTGGGAAGTGGCAGTTCACCACATGCGCGGCGGGCCGGACATTGGCGACGCTGGCATTCGCCAGGCATTGCAAGAGACTATCGGCGCTCCGCCGCTGCGCGAATTCGCCCGCGGCCGGTCTTCGGCGGCTATCTTGATCGACGACCTCTCGCGCCCGACGCCGGCTTTTCGGCTCTTGCCCTATGTACTCGAGGAGCTAGCTGCGGCCGGGATTGGAGCCGACGACGTAAAGATCATCTGCGCGCTGGCGGCCCATCGCCCGATGACCCGCGACGACTTGGTCAAGAAGGTCGGGTTGGACATCGTCGATACCATGCAGGTGCTCAACCACAATGCCTACGAGAACTTGGAATTTATCGGCTACTCCAGTCGCGGGATACCGATTTGGGTCAACCGCGATATGACCTCCTGCGAGGTGCGCATCGCCTTGGGGATGATCACGCCGCGCGGGGGGATGTTTGGCGGCGGAGCCAAATTGCTCATCCCCGGTGCTTGTGGACAGCAGACGATCCTGCTCAACCACCGCCACGTACACGAAAATTTTCGCGCACACCTGTCCGAGGTGGCGAAGATGGCTGGGGTCACGTATATCGTCAATCCGCTGCTCAACGAGAACTTGGAGATCTCGGGGTTAGTCGCTGGGGACACAGACGCGGCCTTTGCGCGGGGCTGTGAGTTGGGGCGGGAACAGTACGCTACCCAAGTGCCGGACGCCTTCGACATCGGGGTGTTCAGCGCCTTCCCCAAGGATACGGAACTGTGCCAAGCTGGGTTGGCCATGACGCCGTTGAGCGGCACTAAGAAAAATCCTTTCAACGAAAACTCGACCACTGTCATGTGCTCGGCTAGCCCGGAGGGGCTGGGTTGGCACTCGGTATTGGGTCCGGGTACCGCGCTGCGGGGCAAGCCCAGCCCGCCCGCCCGGCGCACCATTTTATTTTCGCCTGGAATCAACAAGTGGGATGCAGCCTCGCTCTTTGGCAAGGGGGTTATTTTTTGCAAAACCTGGGAGGCCGTATTGAGCGAGTTAGAAAAATACCACGGAACTGACGCAAAAGTGTCGGTCTTTCCGGCTGGCGCGCTGCAACGGGCAGCCGACGCCGAGTATTAAAGAGGAAAAAAAATGCCACCGCTAGCGCGTTTTGGTTTAGAGGGCAAAGTCGTCATTGTCACGGGGGCTGGCCGGGGAATTGGCCGGACGATTGCTTTAGAATGCGCCCAGTCGGGCGCGCACATCGCCGCTGGTAGCCGCACTACGGCTGAGTTGGAAACGCTGGCCGCGGAGATTGAAGCCGCTGGCGGGACGTGCTTCTACCATAAGCTCGACGTGACGGATGTAAGCTCCATCGAGCGTTTTATAGCCGCGGTCGTCGCGCACTTTGGGCGGATTGACGTGCTGGTCAACAACGCTGGCTACAACAAGGTCGGCAAAATCCTCGACTACGACGAAGAGCTCTACGACCTAATCGTCGATGCCAATCTGAAGAATGTGTTTTTCTGTAGCCAGATCGCCGCGCGGCAGATGATCGCTCAAGGGGAGGGGGGCAATATCATCAATATCTCGTCCCAAGCAGGCGTGGTCGGCGCGCCGGAGCGCGGTCCTTATTCGGGTGCCAAGGGAGGCGTCAATAATCTGACGAGGACCATGGCCGCGGAATGGGCCGAGTACCAGATACGGGTCAACGCGGTTGCTCCAACCGTGACCCGCTCGCCGCTGGCCGAAACCGCGATGCGGGAAAGTCAGGCCTTCGCCGATGCGGTGAAAACCAAAAACCTGCTGCGCGGTGCCCTGGCCGAGCCGGAGGAAATGTCGGCACCGGTGATCTTTTTGGCGTCGGATGCCGCGTCGATGATCACCGGTCACACGCTCGTGGTGGATGGGGGATGGACCATCGTCTAGCAATCGCGTTGCTTAGATGATGCAGACATCAGTCGCCGTTTTGGTTGGGCTGGCGTTGTCGGCCCCTGCGGTTGCCGAGCCGTTGGTGGAGGGGCGGGTGCGTCTTGCTTCGGGCCAAACGGCAGCAGCGGCACAGGTGCTGTTGTTCGATCTGACCGATTTGCGGCGTGGACCGGTCGCGCGGGCGACGACCGATGCAGAGGGCTATTTCGCGCTGGCGTCGTTGGGCGGCCCTGCGCTGCCGCAGGGGTTTGCACTAGGGCAGAATTATCCGAATCCGTTCAATCCTTCGACGATTATTCCGTATCAATTGCCGACTGTTGCTCAGGTGCGGCTGGAGGTGTTCAATGTGCTGGGGCAGCGAGTTGCGACACTGGTGAATGAGGAGCGGCCGGCGGGTTTTCACGCCGTGGCTTGGGACGCGACGAATGCGGCTGGTCAGGCGGTGGCCGCTGGGGTGTATCTGTACCGGCTGACAGCGGGTAGGGAGCAGCGCACGCGGCGGATGGTGCTCATTGATGGGCAGGCTGGGGTGGCGGCTGACGCGGCTCCAGCGGCGACGCTCGCAACGGCCGCGGCGGATCGGAAGTATGGTCTCGCCGTGGTGGGTGCGGGCTTGGCGACGTACGTAGATGCGGATTTTCGCGTGGGGACGGTGCCGATGGAGATCGTGGTGGCAACGCTGGATAGTGCGCCGCGGGCGAAGGGGCTGACCGGCGGCATTTTGGGCGATGTCAACGATGACGGCCAAGTTGATCTGGCCGACGCACTGGCCGTGGCCTTGTACATTATCGATTCGTCCATCACGCCGCCGAACAACGGCGATATCAGTCTGGGCGATGTCAATGCGGACGGCGAGCTTACGACGGCCGACGTGCTGCTGCTTGCGGCGTATAGTGCCAATCCGTCTGATCCATCGCTACCGGGGGGGATTGGGCAGGCGGTGGGTGGCGGGAACTTGGCAGCCGGGGCCTTACGCCGCTTGACCGACGACCCGGCATACCACGGCTTGCCCTCATTTTCGCCCGATGGTCGCCACATTGCCTTTGTGTCCGAGCGCGACGATAACGACGATATTTACGTGATGGGTTTTGATGGCAGCAACCCGACCCGCTTGACCGACGACCCGGCCGCCGACTTTTCTCCCTCATTTTCGCCCGATGGTCGCCACATTGCCTTCATATCCGACCGCGACGACAATCGAGAGGTTTACGTGATGGATTCGGATGGCAGCAATCTGCGTCGGCTGACCGACCACCCAGCCGACGACTGGCGACCCTCTTGGTCGCCCGATGGTCGCCGCATCGCCTTCACGTCCGACCGCGACGACAATTGGGATATTTACATGATGGATTCGGATGGCAGCAACCTGCTCCGACTAACCGACCACCCAGCCAGCGACAGGTCTCCCTCGTTTTCGCCCGATGATCGCCACATCGCCTTTGAGTCCGAGCGCGACGGCAACTATGAGCTTTACGTAATGGATTCGGATGGGAACAACCTGCGCCGCCTGACCGACGACCCGGCCGATGACTTTTCTCCCTCATTTTCGCCTGATGGTCGCCACATCACCTTTGTATCCGAGCGCGATGGCAATCGGGAGATTTACGTGATGGGTTCCGATGGGAACAACCCACGCCGCCTGACCCACCACACGGCATGGGACGGCTCTCCCTCCTTTTCGCCCGATGGCCGCTACATCGTTTTTGATTCTGGCCGCGACCGCAAAATTTCGCTTTACGCGCTGGAGCTTCGGGAGGAAGGCGGCGAGATTGCTTCTACCGATGGCTTGGATGTCGCCGATTATACAACGTGGCATTTGCCGGAGGGGGTCCTTGCCCGCTTGGGCAAAGGAACGGTTGATGCGGTGGCGTTCTCGCCCGATGGGCAAGTGCTAGCGGTGGCTGGTAGCATCGGTATATGGCTGTACGATGTGGCGACCTACCGTGAACTGGCGCTTCTCACCACCGAACATACGTCTGTGATCTCTTCCGTATCGTTTTCACCTGACGGCTCCATGCTGGCGTCCGGGGGCAACGACGTAGTCCTCTGGGACGTATCGAGTGGTAGTCAACTGGCCACCCTGAAAGGGCACAGTCCGGTGTCTTTTTCCCCGGACGGCTCCATGCTGGCGTCCGGGGGGGGATTCGACGTGATCCTTTGGGACGTATCAAGTCGCAGTCAACTAGCCACCTTAGAAGGACATACGGCTTGGATTTCTTCGGTATCGTTTTCTGCGGACGGCTCCATGCTGGCGTCTGGGTCAGGGGATAACACGGTGATCCTGTGGGATGTATGGAATGAGAGTCAGCTAGCCACTCTGCAAGGGCATAGGTCTGTGGTCGAATCCGTATCGTTTTCTGCGGACGGCTCCATGCTGGCGTCTGGGTCAAGGGATAACACGGTGATCCTGTGGGATGTATGGAATGAGAGTCAGCTAGCCATCTTGGAAGGACATAGCCGGCAGGTCGAATCCGTGTCTTTTTCCCCGGACGGCTCCGTGCTGGCGTCCGGAGGAGGATCCGACCTAATCCTTTGGGATGTATCGAGTCGCAGTCAACTGGCCACCCTGCAAGGTGCGTCTGGGGTCAGATCCGTGTCGTTCTCCCACGACGGCTTCATGCTGGCGTCTGGCGGCTGGGACAACGTAGTTCTTTGGGACGTGTCAAGTCGCATTCAACTGGCCACCCTGCAAGGGCATACGGTGGGGGTCAGGTCCGTGTCCTTTTCCCCTGACGGCTCTGTGTTGGCGTCCGCACGCTCGGGCAACATCGTTCTTTGGGACGTATCGAGCCGCAGTCGCCTGGCTACCCTGTACGGGGGCAGTCCGGTGTCTTTTTCCCCTGACGGCTCTGTGTTGGCGTCCAGAGGCTGGGGCAACGACATCTTCCTTTGGGACGTATCGAGTCGCAATCGGCTAGCCACTCTAGAAGGACATACGACTTGGATTTCTTCGCTGTCGTTTTCTGCGGACGGCTCCATGCTGGTGTCCGGAGGACGAGAAAGCGAGGTGATCCTTTGGGATGTATCGAGCGGTAGTCAGCTAGGCATCCTGCAAGGGCATACGGATAGAGTCTCTTCGGTGTCCTTTTCTCCGGCCGACTCCATAGTGGCATTCGGGAAAGTGGACGGCAAGGTGATCCTTTGGGACGTATCGAGTGGTAGTCCGCTAGCCACCCTACAAGGGCATACGTCTTTGGTCGAATCGCTGTCTTTTTCTCCGGATGGCTCTGTGCTGGCGTCTGGAGGAGGATCCGACCTAATCCTTTGGGATGTATCGAGTCGCATTCAACTGGCCACCCTGCAAGGTGCGTCTGGGGTTTCTTCCGTGTCGTTCTCCCATGACGGCTCCATGCTGGCGTCTGGAGACTGGATCAACGGCATAATTCTTTGGGATGTATCGAGTCGCAGTCAGCTAGCCACCCTGCAAGGGCATACGTGGGGGGTCCGATCCGTATCTTTTTCTGCGGACGGCTCCATGCTGGCATCCGGGGCAAGCGATGGCACGGTCCTGCTCTGGCAACTTGCTTCTATAGTTCCAAATCAGTAGAAAAGCTGGACCATTTTAGCAATCGCGTTGCTTAGATGATGCAGAAACTAATTGCCATTTTAGTCGGGCTGACGTTGTCGGCTCCTGCGGTCGCCGAGCCGTTGGTGGAGGGGCAGGTGCGTCTTGCTTCGGGTCAAGCAGCGGCAGCAGCGCAGATGCTGTTGTTCGATCTGACCGATTTGCGGCGTGGACCGGTCGCGCGGGCGACGACCGATGCGGAGGGCTATTTCGCGCTGGCGTCGTGGGGCGGTCCTGCGCTGCCGCAGGGGTTTGCGCTGGGGCATAATTATCCGAATCCATTCAATCCTGCGACGATTATTCCGTATCAATTGCCGACTGTTGCTCAGGTGCGGCTGGAAGTGTTTAATGTGCTGGGGCAGCGGGTTGCGACGCTGGTGAATGAGGAACAGCCGGCGGGTTTTCACGCGGCGGCTTGGGACGCGACCAATGCGGCTGGGCAGGCGGTGGCCGCTGGGGTGTATATGTATCGGCTGACAGCGGGCGGGGAGCAGCATACGCGGAGGATGGTGCTCATTGATGGGCAGGCTGGGGGAGCGGCCGGTGCGGCTCCAGCGGCGACGCTCCCGACGGCAGCGGTGGAGCAGAAGTATGGTCTTGCCGTGGTGGGTGCGGGCTTGGCGACGTACGTAGATGCGGATTTTCGCGTAGGGACGGTGCCGGTGGACATCGTGGTGGAAACGCTGGATGGTGCGCCACGGGCGAAGGGGCTGAGCGGGGGCATTCTGGGCGATGTCAACGATGACGGCCAAGTTGATCTGGCCGACGCGCTGGCAGTGGCGTTGTACATTATTGACCCGTCCATCACGCCGCCGAACAACGGCGATATCAGTCTGGGCGATGTCAATGCCGACGGCCAGCTTACGACGGCCGACGTGCTGCTGCTTGCGGCGTATAGTGCCAATCCGTCTGATCCGTCGCTGCCGGCGGGGATTGGGCAGGTGGTGGGTGACGGCGGGAACTTGGCAGCCGGGGCCTTACGACGCTTGACCGACCACTCGGGATGGGACTTTTCTCCCTCGTTTTCGCCGGATGGTCGCTACATCGCCTTTGATTCCCACCCCGACGATAACCTCGAGATCTACGTGATGGGCTCTGATGGCAGTAATCCACGCCGCCTGACCGACGACCTGTCCGACGACTTTTCTCCCTCTTGGTCGCCTGATGGCCGCCACATCGCCTTTGTATCCGAGCGCGACGGCAACCTCGAGATTTATGTGATGGATTCTGATGGCAGCAATCCGACCCGTCTGACCGACGACCTGTCCGACGACTTTTCTCCCTCTTGGTCGCCTGATGGCCGCCACATCGCCTTTGTATCCGAGCGCGACGGCAACCTTGAGATTTATGTGATGGATTCTGATGGCAGCAATCCGACCCGTCTGACCGACGACCTGTCCGACGACTTTTCTCCCTCTTGGTCGCCTGATGGCCGCCACATCGCCTTTGTATCCGAGCGCGACGGCAACCTCGAGATTTATGTGATGGATTCTGATGGCAGCAATCCACGCCGCCTGACCCACCACAAAGTATCGGACTTTTCTCCTTCATTTTCGCCGGATGGCCGCCACATCACCTTTGTATCCGAACGAGATGGCAACGAAGAGATATACGTGATGGGTTCCGACGGCAGCAACCCACGCCGTCTGACTCACCACTCGGCATGGGACGGCTCTCCCTCATTCTCGCCCGATGGTCGCTACATCGTTTTTGATTCTGGGCGCGACGGCAAAATTTACGCGCTGGAGCTTCGGGAGGAAGGCGGCGAGATTGCTTCTACCGATGGCTTGGATGTCGCCGATTATACAACGTGGCATTTGCCGGAGGGGGTTCTCGCCCGCTTGGGAAAAGGAACGGCTGATGCGGTGGCGTTCTCGCCCGATGGGCAAGTGCTGGCAGTGGCTGGTGGCATTGGTATTTGGCTGTACGACGCAGAAACCTACCGTGAACTGGCGCTTCTCACCGAGTCTATGGGTAGGGTTTCTTCCGTATCGTTTTCTCCGGATGGCTCCATGCTGGCGTCTGGGTCATGGGATAGCACGGTGATCCTTTGGGACGTGGCAAGTCGCAGTCAACTAACTACCCTAGAAGGACATACGGCTCGGGTTTCTTCCGTGTCGTTTTCTCCGGACGGTTCCATGCTGGCGTCTGGGTCATGGGATAGCACGGTGATCCTTTGGGACGTGGCAAGTCGCAGTCAACTAACTACCCTAGAAGGACATACGGCTCGGGTTTCTTCCGTGTCGTTTTCCCCGGATGGCTCCATGCTGGCGTCCGGAGGAAGCCCCGACGTCGTTCTTTGGGATGTATGGAGTAATAGTCAGCTAGCCACTCTGCAAGGGCATACGTCTGGAGTCGAATCCGTATCGTTTTCCCCGGACGGTTCCATGCTGGCGTCCGGGGCAGGGGACGGTACGGTGATCCTTTGGGATGTATGGAGCGACAGTCAGTTAGCTACTTTGGAAGGGGATAGCTGGAGGGTTTCTTCCGTGTCGTTTTCCCCGGATGGCTCCGTGCTGGCGTCCGGGGGAGGCTCCGACATCGTTCTTTGGGACGTATCGAGTCGCAGTCAACTGGCTACCCTGAACGGAGACAGTCCGGTGTCGTTTTCTCCGGATGGTTCCATGCTGGTATCCAAGAGTTGGGGCAACGATGTGATCCTTTGGGACGTATCGAGTCGTATCCAACTGGCCACTCTGCAAGGACATAAGGAGACGGTCGAATCCGTATCGTTTTCCCCGGACGGCTCTTTGTTGGCAGCCGGAGGGAGGGGTAACATCGTTCTTTGGGACGTATCGAGTCGCAGGCAACTGGCCACCCTGAGAGCGGGCAGTCTGGTATCGTTTTCTCCGGATGGCTCTTTATTGGCAGCAAGAGGAGGGAGGAGCGTCGTTCTTTGGGACGTATCGAGTCGCAGGCAACTGGGCTTCCTGCGAGGAGACGGTCCGGTGTCTTTTTCACCAGACGGTCCGGTGTCTTTTTCCCCGGATGGTTCCATGCTGGTGTCTGGGGGACGGGACAACGATGTGATCCTTTGGGACGTATCGAGTCGCAGTCAACTGGCCACCCTGCAAGAGGCTAAGGATAGAGTCTGGTCCGTGTCCTTTTCTCCGGCCGACTCCATACTGGCGTTCGGGAAATTGGACGGCAAGGTAATCCTTTGGGACGTGTCGAGTGGTAGTCCGCTAGCCACCCTACAAGGGCATAAGTCTGTGGTCGAATTCGTATCGTTTTCTGCGGACGGCACGCTGCTGGCGTCTGGGGGACGGGACGGCAAGATAATCCTTTGGGACGTATCGAGTGGTAGTCAGCTAGCCGTCCTGCAAGGGCATACGGAGAGGGTCGAATTCGCGTCCTTTTCCCCGGACGGCACGCTGCTGGCGTCCGGGGGATGGGACGCCACGCTAATCTTTTGGGACGTATCGAGTGGTAGTCAGCTGGCCACCCTGCCTTATACGGGTTGGGTCAGATCCGTGTCCTTTTCCCCGGACGGCACGCTGCTGGCATCCGGGGGCTTGGACGGCACGGTCCTGCTCTGGCAACTTGCTTCTATAGTTTCAAGTCAGTAGGAAAACGGCGGTGGAATGCTTGCTGCTTCTACACGGGGTGGAGGCGGTCGCGGTATTGGGCTAGGCGGTCGGCAAGCATGGAGTCGAGCGCGGCGGCCGAATGTGCCAGTCCCGTGCCAATGCCGCGTTGGGCCACGTAGATGAGGAGGCGCACCAGCCCGTTGGCATCGTCGAGGTGGATGTACTCCGGGGCCAATTGTGCGCCCGGGCCCGAATTGTGATAGTTGCCGAGGGGTAGTGCCACCGCGCCCGTGCGGTAATCGGCCTGCATAAGCGGGGTAGCTTCGCAAGCACCGCTGTCCATCAGCTTGCGTTGATAGCGGAAAGAGGGCTGTTGGGAGACCAACTCGTCGGCTAGGGCAGCCAGCCCGCCGCTGATGTCCGGATCGAACACCCAGAGCCGGTCGCCCACCCGCAAGATCGGCCCCGCGCCCAGCACCGCCCCAGCCGCCACGCTAGAGCACTCGATGTTGATATAGAGGGCGCGGCGCGGCAAGAATCCAGCATCTAACGCGGCAAGCATGCCGACAAACCCCACCTCTTCAGCGCGCGTGAGCAAGACGCCGAGGCGGACCGAGGCTTGGTGGCGTACCAAGGAATCCAAGACGCACAAAGCCACGGCCGCACCAGCCAAATCGTCAATCGCCCGCCCGCTCAATCGCCGCCCTTGCACCCTAAAGGCCGGCAAATCCCACATCGCAAAGGTGCCCGGCCCTTGGGGGATGTCGCGTGCTGTGGCCACTTCGAGCAGGGGGTAGCGCGTCCCTTCTTCTTCTATCGTGCGGACGATAGTGCCGGGAATTCCGCGCTGAGTAGCCGAGCGATTTAGATCGAATATGCGCACGCCTGTCGCTAGGGCTTGCTCCAACTCGACGCCGCCGAGAATTTCGAATAGTGCGCGGCTTGGCCCCTGCGAGCTTCTCCACACTAAGCCGGGGTGGTCGAGATGGGCGGTCAAGACGATAAATTCGTCGTCTTCCTGTTGGTCTCCGCCGTCGTAGAGCAGCAAACTGTTGCCGCAGCGGTCTTGGAGCACTTGGATTAGAGGCCGCTTGGCCGCAAATGAGCGTGCGATGTCGAGGGCAAAATGCTCGTGGAAAGGGGCTGTGGGGATGCGGATGAGCGGCTTGGCGAACTGGAGAAAGTCGAATTCCATGACGCGAAAGAAAAAATCCCAAAATACCGATGCCGTCAAATCGCGTTGTCCCAATTAGTTAAGCTGCTTATTATACAAGCCTATCGCGATACAGCAGGGGGATCCAACTTGCTAAGACGCTTGCCTACTCACTACCTGCACCACCTCGCTGGGCGCGATCAAGCCCTTCTTGCGCCGCCAGGTACCCAGCAGCTAACCATGCGTGCGTTTTGGGTGGGATCGTTCCTCAGCTTTTTTCTAGCCGTAGGTGCTCCGTACGGCAACATGATCATACGCGGCTCCTACATGGCCTTGGACTTCAGTACACCAGGGGCCATTTTTTTGTTTCTAGTGCTCATCGGGCTGCTCAATGTGCTGTTCAAGGTTGCCGCTAGTCCAGCGGGCGCAGCAGTGTGGGCCTTGGTTTCGTGTGTGCTCTACGGTTTCTACTATGGTTGGGTGGCCCCCCTAGACCCCTTTGCCCCCGGTTTTTTCTTCGCCACCTTCATCGTCGCCTCATCCCTGATCAATATGTTATTGGTCTCTTTTGGGCGGAGTTTGGTCCTCAACCGGGCTGAGCTGATTCTCGTTTACGTCATGTTGTTGATCGTCTCGGCTCTTTGCACCATGGGCCTGAGCGAACAAATTCTGCCGATGATCACGGCGGTGTTTTACTTTGCCTCGCCGGAAAACAAGTGGCAGGAAATACTCTTCCCCCATTTTTCCGCACGAGAAGTCCTAGTCAACGACGGGAGCGACAGCAAGACCTTTTACGAAGGGTTGGCACCCGGGGAAGCGATTCCCTACGCATCGTGGGTAGAGCCTTTGTGCTGGTGGGCGGTCTTTCTCTTGGCGCTATACGTGACCATGGTGTCGGTCGCGGTTATCATCCGTCGGCAGTGGATGGAGCGCGAGCGATTGCCCTATCCGATCACGCAGGTGGGTCTGGCGATGGTGAGGGGAGAGGAACGCGGGCTTAAGATCAATACCTTTTTTCGCCAGCCGGCCATGTGGGCTGGTTTTATGTTGCCGATTTTTTTTGGCAGCTTGCAGGCCCTGCATCGCTACGACCCGGCTTTTCCGGTCTTCCCCCTGACTAAATGGCTACCCTTAGTGGGCGAGCAGACCTTGCGAGTGACCGTCAGTTTCGCCATAGTCGGTTTTTCGTACTTCATCAATGCCAATATCGCGGCTGGTATCTGGTTCTTTCACCTCTTGGCCAAGTTTGAAAAGGAGTTCTTCGCGCTCGCTGGTGTGACGTCCGAGCAGAAGGTCACCTTCGGCGTGGCCGATTTTCCCCTGATGGCCTACCAAGGGGTCGGTGCCTTGCTGGCCATGGTCGGGGTTGGCTTGTGGGTGGGCAGGGAACACTTTGGCAATGTGTGTAAAAAGGCCCTTGGCTTGGCACCGGAGGTGGAGGACGAGGATGAGATCATGTCCTATCGCTGGTCTTTTTTCGGTGCTGTGGGTGGGGTCTTGGTCATGTCGTGTTGGCTGTGGGTCATGGGGACGCCGCTGTGGGTGGCGTTTGTTTTTGTCGTCTTAGCTCTGCTCATCTTCCTAGGGTTGACGCGAATCGTCGCCGAAGCCGGCTTGGCGGCTGTGCGTGCCCCGATGACAGCACCCGACTTGGTAATCTTGGGGTTGGGGACCGACTTGGTGACGCGGACTGGGGTGTGGAACTTGTCGTTGGCCTATATGTGGGGTGCGGATGTGCGGGTGTTCGTCATGGCGACCTGCACCAACGCTCTCAAGCTAATCGAGGAGATGGAGCCGAAGCTGCGGCGGCTGGTGTTTTGGGCTATTATTCTCGCGCTCTTCATCGGAGCGCTCGGTGCGTTTTGGATGATTTTCCACATGGCCTATCAGCACGGCGGCGTGAACCTCAATAGTTGGTTTTTCAAAGGTGCACCTGAAACCGCGTACAACACCGCGTTCCGCAACATGGAGCCGACGGGCGTACACTGGCCGGGGCTAGGCTTTTTGTCCGGCGGCGCGCTCGCAATGGGAGCGATGATGTGGGCGCGGCAGCGCCTGCCTTGGTGGCCCGTGCATCCCATCGGCTTTCCCATTGGGGCTAACGGTATGCTCAACTACGTGTGGTTCAGCGTATTCTTGGCTTGGTTTATCAAGAAGATAATCATGCGCTTCGGTGGAGTAGCCTTGTATCGCCGCAGTCAGATGTTTTTTTTAGGGCTGATCTGCGGGCAGGTTTCGTGCAATGGAATTTGGTTGGTCATAGATTACTTCACAGGAAAAGTGGGGAACTCCATTTTTTGGGCATGAGGCACTCGGCTTACTACATCATCTGCGCCCTCGTACTGACTGCAAACAGCGGTTGGGCACGTGAGGATGGCGTGCGCGAAACCGTCGATTACTTGTCGTCGCTTGGCTCTAGGGTAAGCGGCTATCCCGGGGCGGCTAAGGCCGCGGATTACGTCGAGCAGCGCTTGCGCGAGATCGGGTTTGCAGAGGTCGCGCGCGAACCCTTCGCGGTCACCGTGCCCATCGATCAAGGGGGCGAGTTGCTCCTCACAGAGAGCGGGGAGCGCTATGGCCTCTACAGCCTATGGCCGAACTTAGTTCGCACTTCGACTCTGCCTGAATACGAGGGCGAGATGATCTATGGTGGGGATGGCGATTGGGAGGAGTACGCGGGCCGCGAACTCGACGGCCGGGTGGTGCTGCTGGAATTCAATAGCTGGAGTCGGTGGCTACAGGCCGCTTCGCTGGGCGCGCGCGCCATCGTCTTTATCGAGCCGGAGGAGACCACGCACGGTCAAGCCGCGGCCAAGTACTCCACCGCACCGCTGGACATTCCGCGTTTTTGGATTGCAAGGGAGGCCGGGCTGCGGCTAAAAGAGCGGTTGCTCCAGCAGCCAACTTCCGTAGTGCTCAAGGGGCGGATGGACTGGCAGCGCGAAACGGCCTGGAATATCTGGGTCCGGCTCCCCGGTACCGATCCAGCGCTGGCCGACGAGACCATTGTCATCGAAAGCTACTACGACGGCATGTCGGTGGTTCCCGCCTTGGCTCCGGCAGCCGAAGCGACCAGCGGGATTGCTGCGTTGCTGGCGCTGGCTGAGCATCTGGTGCGTCACCCGCCGCGCCGGCCGGTCGTGCTGGTGGCCACGGGCGCGCATTTCCAAGCTCAGCAGGGGATTGTCCATTTCCTCGAGCGCCACGCCCGCCTCCATCCCTACTACGCCGAGCGGATGGCAGAGCCGCTCAAGCCCAAGCTCTTTATCTGCATTGACCTGACGAGTCAATCCGACGGGCTGGGGATTTGGAACAATACCTTTAGCTACGATCTCAAGCGATTTTTCGTGCCCTTTGGACGGCGTTTTACGGCCTATGCCGAGGAGGAATCCGCTCGGTTGGGGCTGGAGCAGGAACGGCCGTTGGCCAATGGGATTAGCCCGATTCGCGGCATGGATTGGTCAACCTTTGTGCCGGGTGGGGTCCCGGTCAGTGGGGTGCAGACCCTGACCGCGGGGATTATCTCGCTGTCGTTTGTTACGGTCAACGACGCCCGCTATATCGTCGATACCCCGTTCGATACGCCCGAGCGGATGAATATCGACAATCTGGCCCGCCAAAGCCGCCTGCTCAACGCCATGCTGGCGCGGGCGGTAAACGACGAGGCCCTGTTTGCCGACCTCGAAGACTTTGGTCCCGTCCTCAAGGACAAGTTGCGCTCCCTACGGGTCAAGATTCGCTCGTTTCCACGCAAAAGCCAAGTGCCGGACCGTCCGATCGCCAACGCCATTGTCGTCGTGGATCCTCGGTTCAAGTCGCACAAGGGCATGCGCTGGGCACAGTACCACCTCACAGACGACCAAGGCATCGCCCATATCGCCGGATTGCGCACCGGGGCCTATCCGGTGGCGGCCTATCAAGTCGAGCCGGAGACTGGGGAGATCGCGTTCGCGCCCGACCTGTCGAAAAGGGCGCAAAAGTACAGCGGCGGGGTCGTGAATGGTTGGATGATCGACAGCAAAATTCGCTGGGATATCAACGAAAAGATCATCGTCGTTTTTCCCACTATTTCGCGGCCCTTCTACAGCATGATTGACCCGCGCTATCTCCGGTCGTTCAAGGGGATCAAGGTCATCGATGCCAACGGGGTGGAACCTCGGCAGTTCGGGCTGGCGCGGGGGATTGACGACGTCGAGGCCGTCGGCGTGGTCTTTGGACCGCAGGACGCCGACGAGGACGACGGCATCAAAATGATCATCGACAACCGCATGCTCTTACTCAACAGCGAGGGAAACGAAAACGAGAAGCAGGCGCGGGGACGGGGCTACGCGCTCCGAGAGGAATCGCTAATCCGCACCGGAATGTTGGCGGTCGAAGACATGTGGCAGCTCAATGAGGCGCGGCTGCGCACCCTGCGCGAGCACGCCATTGAAAATCAACGTCTAGCCCGGCTGCACCAGCGCAGCAAGAGTCTGATCGAAGAGGCGCGACAGGCCGAAGAGGCCAAGGATTGGGAGCGCTATGTCGGGCACGTCCGGGCCGCCTTGGGAGTGACGTCACGTGCGTACCCGGAAGTGCTAGGGACGCTCAACGACGTCATTAGCGGGATGGTGTTTTTTCTCGCCTTGGTCATTCCGACGGCCTTCTTAGGCGAGCGGTTGCTGTTTGCGGCATCCGATATTCGCTGGCAGCTAGCCGGGTTTGGGGGGTTGTTGGTTTTGATCTGGTTCGCCATTTCCCAAGTTCATCCGGCCTTTGCCATCGCCGAACCACTGGTGATCTTGCTGGCCTTTGCGATCATGGCGATGGCGGCGTTTGTACTGTCGATGATTAGCTCCCGCTTCAACAGCTACATGAAGGCCTATCAGGCGAGGGAAGCCCACGTCCACGAGACCGATATCAGCCGCGCCAGCGCCAGCTATGCGGCCTTTATGCTCGGCATTTCCAACATGCGCCGGCGCAAGCTGCGCACCGGATTGACCTTGCTGACCTTGGTACTGCTTACCTTTACGGTGCTCTCCTTCACCTCGTTCAATACCCAGATCCGCTATATGGCCTTTGCGATGGACCACGAAGGCACCTACGAAGGAGTGCTGATCCGCGACCGCAATTGGAATGTGCTCAACCGCCCGACGCTCGACTACGCCCGCTCCCATTTCGCCACCGAAGGAGTGGTCGTGCCGAGGAATTGGTATGTCGCCTTTGACGACGAGCAGAAAAAGTACATCGAGGTCTTCGGGGATACTTCGGTGGTGCGGGCGACGGGGATACTGGGGCTGATGCCGGAGGAAGTGCGCGTCACCGGCATCGATCAGGCGCTAGTGGGCGGGAGCTTCTTCGCGCGCGAGGACGAGGCGTCCTGCCTGATGGCCGAGGGCATGGCCGAGGCGCTGGGCATCGGGCTAGCGGAACTGGGCACGGCGACGGTGCGGGTGTTTGGTCGGAACTTGGTGGTGCAGGGCGTGTTCGATCCCGATCTGTTTGAGGATATTCGCGACCTCGACGACGAGCCGCTGACGCCAGCGGATTTCCAGATGTCGAGCGCCCAAGCCCTAGGGCCGGTGGCCGAGGACAAGATGAGTATCGCCGTAGATGAATCCGCGCTCGATATTCGTCCCTTCATCCATCTAGAATCCGATAACGTGCTGGTCTTGCCCTATGGAACGCTGCGGGAGGCAGGGGGGATGTTGCGTTCAGTAGCGGTGCGGATGGAGGATGGGGAACGCGGACAGGAAATGGTCGAGGATTTCCTCCTGCGGCTGGCCATTACGCTTTTTGCCGGCCTGCAAGAGCCGGGCGAATCCGCCATTAAGGTGTTTTCCTACACCTCGATTGGGTTGACCGATGTCGAGGGTTTGGGGGCCTTGGTGATACCGATGTTCATCGCTGCGTTGATTGTACTCAATGCGATGATGGGGGCTGTCTATGAGCGCTTCCGCGAAATCGGCATTTACTCGTCGGTGGGGTTGGCACCGCTGCATATCGCATTGCTCTTTGTAGCTGAAGCATGTGTCTATGCGATTATTGGCGTTACCATAGGCTATATTCTCGGCCAGAGTTTGGGCAAACTACTCATCGCGCTGGACCTGCTGCAGGGAATAAGCCTCAATTACTCGTCGATGGCGGCGATTGTCTCGGCGCTGCTTGTGATGGCCGTAGTTTTGCTTTCGACTATATATCCGGCTAGGGTCGCAGCCCGCACGGCCGTGCCCGATACGGTGCGGCGCTGGACGCCGCCGGACCCTGATGGGGACCGCTGGGAAATGGAGTTTCCCTTTATGGTCAGCGAGGGGGAAGTGCGGGGCCTGTGCGGATTCTTGGCCGCTTACTTCAGTGCCTATAGCGAGGAGTCCATCGGCGACTTCTATGCGGAGAAGGTTCAGTTAGTCGAGGAAGCCGGCGAGCGCGGGCCGGAGTACGCCGTGCAGCTTTTGCTGTGGCTGGCGCCGTTCGACATGGGGGTGAGTCAGTTCATGCAGCTCGAATTTTTGCCCACCGAAGTCAAATCCGTATATACAGTGGAGATTTACATTCAGCGGATCAGCGGTCAGGACACCTTCTGGCAGCGGGTCAACCACCGCTTTATCAATGGGTTGAGGAAAGAGTTCCTGCTATGGCACACCCTCGCCACAGAGTCCAAGGCCCACCACCGCGGAGTCGCCGAGAAGATGTTGGCCGAGTCCGCAGAAGTTGAGCAGGTGGAATGATGGAAGCGTTTTTTCAAAGACTGTCTGCGTCTTTTCAGCAGCTATTTGATCGCAAACAAAAAAAGGAGCGCCAGTGGGCCGAGGTCGATGAATACCGCGACTTGCTCCAAGCCCCCGACCGCTTTGAGGAGGGCTTTACAAGCCGTACCATTATCGGTGTGCTCTTCATCTCGCTGATTATGACCCCGGGCGAGATGTTTCTCGGGCTGTACGCGGGTATCGATATAGGCGTGGCGGCGCAATGGGTGACGGTGATCCTCTTTTTAGAGGTCTCGAAGCGATCATTTGCCGCGCTCAGGCGCCAAGAGATTTACCTGTTAGTGTACGTCGCCGGTGCCTTGATCGCCGGCGGAGAGGGCGCGTTCCTCGGCTTGCTCTGGCGTCAGTACTTTGTGACCTCGGCCGAAGCCGAGCTATTCGGGATAGCGCACCGCTTGCCGTGGTGGTGGGCACCCGGACCCGATTCGGAGGCCATTGCCGAGCGCACCTTTATTCATCGCGACTGGCTGGCTCCGATCCTGCTGTTGGTACTCGGGACGATCATGAGCCGCATCGCTTGGTTTACGACCGGCTACATGCTCTTCCGGCTCGTTTCTGACCGCGAGCAATTGCCCTTTCCCACCGCGCCCATGTCGGCGTTGAGCGCTATGGCACTGGCCGAGGATTCGGGTGCCGAGCGAGAGACGTGGAAGTGGCCAGTGTTCAGCATTGGCGCGGTTATCGGTGCGTCATTCGGGGTCATCTATGTAGGGGTCCCGGTCATTACCGCGATTTGGGGTTCCAAAGTGGAGATCTTGCCGATTCCCTTCTGGGAATTGAGTCCCTATTTCGGCAATATTATACAGGCTGCGCCACTGGGGATCTCCACGAGTTTGGGGGCGGTATTCGCCGGGTTGTTCATGCCCTTCTGGGGGGTGATCGGCTCCTTTGCCGGGGTGATGCTACACACGGCCATCAGTCCCTTTCTCTACGCATGGGGCTATCTGCCGCGCTGGGAACTCGGCATGCACACCATCGAAACTACCATCGTCACTGGAATCGACTTTTGGCGCGCCTTTTCCATTGGCATTACCATCGCGGTCACCATCGTCAGCTTTCACCAGCTTTTTTCCACTGGCCGAGAAAGGCTGGCCGAATCGCAGGAGAAGCTCCGGCTCCAAGGGGCCGACCAGTCGGGGATGTGTAAGCACTCAGACTGCCTCCGCCCGGCCGAAGTGAGGGGGTACTGCTTAAAACACCTCGGCCGCGGCGATTTCAATATGTGGGTTTGCGCTTCGCTGTTTTGCGTAGCGGCGATCTATCCGATCGTGTTGGCCAAGACCTTGTTTCCCACCTTGGTCAGCACCGGCCTGTTGGTGCTTTTCGTGCTCATTGCCTTTGTCTGGGCGCCGATCATGTCCTTTGTCAGCGCCCGGCTCGACGGCTTGGTTGGCCGCAACATTTCGATCCCCTATGTCGAAGACGCCATCCGCTTTATGACCGGCTTTCGCGGGGTCGAAATCTGGTTCGTGCCCTTTCCTACCCGCAACTTCGGCGGGAACGCCGAGCAGTTTAGGGTAGTAGAGCTGACCGGGATGAGGTTTACTAGCCTGCTTAAGGCCGAGCTCTTTATGTTGCCCATCGTCTTTGGGGTGAGTCTGATGTACTGGAGCTTCCTCTGGCGCTTGGGGCCCATTCCCTCGGAGAGCTACCCATACGCGCAAATCTATTGGCCGCTGGAGGCCTTTGACCGGGCGCTCGCCTACTCCGCCACGATGTACAACAAAACGTGGCGCGCCGGAGAGGAGGTGGAAGGGGATATTGTGCCCAATGGCCAAGTCGTGTGGAGCCCACCCAATTTGGAGGACGGCCGTTGGTGGTACTGGCGGGTGAGAACTACTAGGGATTTTGAGGTGCCGGATCCGGTAAAGCGCGACTATGACTCTTGGTCGCAGACAGGCTACTTCTACACGGACTTCAGCGGCGGGGACGCACCATCGCCGCCGGAGGCCGCCCAGAGGATCGACGCCGAGGCGGATACTCCGTCGGATGGCCCCCAGCTACTTTGGCCTCCCAACGGCATGGCCATTGCCACGCCGAACCCCAACTTCCAAGCTGCGATCAATTTAGCTCCGGGCGATTCGGTTGATTTCTACTTTGAAATAGATCGCCTGCCCAGCTTTGACGGCGAGGCTTTGCAACGATCCTCGGACGTGCCCTTGCTCTTTGCGGTTCTGTGGCAGGATATGCGCTTTACCGGCAACCGCAAGGACGACGACGGCGACCTCAATATCGCGGCTCTCGTCGAGGGTGTGGAGCCGGAGGGGTTAGGAGGTCAGCTTGGACTGGCCGACGGCGACCGCCTCCGTGCGATAAACGGCGTCGAACTTCGCGTCCCGCAATGGGATACTGAGCGGATTGATCGGTATTTTACCCAGGGAGCGGACTCGGTGTTTGCCGCTTGGGAACGGGATGAGAAAACCATGCGTCGAGCCGTGGTGCGCCGGCCGGGGGAAGCACTGGGACTTGAGTTTGCGGCGGACACGTCATTCGTCGAGAGTTGGACCGAATACGACGCAGTGCGCGTCGCCACCGTAGCCGAAACCGGGCTAGGCCACCGCTTGGGCTTGCAAGCCGGCGACGACCTTATGACGATCAACGGCCAAAGCATTGAGCAGGATACGTGGCGCAGCGAGGAGGTAAGGGCCGCCTTTGCTGCGGTTGTGGAGGAGACCGCGACTACGGTGCTAGTCGAGTGGGAGCGGGATGGAGACCGGCTTCAAGGTTTGGTGGCCGATGCGTCGTCTCTCCCCCTAGGCTTGACCTATCGGGAGGGGGCCATCGAGGGCATTGACGAAGAGCTGGTCAACAACCGCGACGACGATGGCGACGGCCTGATCGACGAGGATACGCACCATCCCCTCGGCGGTAGGAAGTGGCCCATCATCATCGGCGCAGCTAGCTTCGGCTTGGCGGCGTACTTTACTTTGGCCTTTTTGGGAATGCCGATCTTTATGATCTGGGGATACGTCCAAAGCGTCAACGGCATTCCGCATTTTCTCATTCCACAAGTCATTGGTGCCTTGCTGGCTCGGCACTACTTCTGGAAGCGGTACGGCAAGCAACAATGGCGGCAATACGCCATGGTCTTGAGCGTGGGGTTTGGGGTTGGCATGGCCTTGGTCGGCATGTTCAGCGCGGCTTTGTCGATTATCAACAAGGCCGTTTCTTCCCTCGCCTATTGAGGGGGTGGACAAGGTCCATTAACCCTTGTATCTTCGCCATTTATGGACTTACTCGGGCGCATATTCCGCGTCGTGAGGGCGCACACTACGGCCAGCGAGCCGCGCGATGCCTACGGGCATTGGCAGCCTCCGCCTCCGCCGCCCGCACTGGCCGAAGACCCGGTACTCGCTGGGTATTACGCCAATCTGGAACTTCCCTATGGGGCGACTCTGGAGGAAGTGAAGGCGGCGTGGAAGCGGTTGATGAAGCAGTACCACCCCGACCGCCACGCCCAGGATCCGGCCAAGCGCGAGGTCGCCAACGCGCTCTGCGCCCAATTGACGCATGCCTATAAAGAGCTGGAAAGTGCGATCTTAAAGTCGCATAAGTGAGTGAGTGCGGCGGGCCAGTATAGACACTCTGTGGCCGGGCGAGTAATCGCAGCCCGGTTTTTGTGGTTGTCCCGTGATTCGCCTTGGAACCACCAGAGCGAATCGCTCCAGTTAGGGAGAATCTATCTATACTGGCCCCACCAATTAGGGGGCACCGAGCCTTGGAATGACACAATATATTTCTGCCTTGCAGGCTAGAGTTCCAATCTCCGGCTAACCCGGCGTGGGGTCGAAACCCGTGGCGTCATGGCCGTTAGGCCACACGAGGCGATCCACCTCAATCAGACCCAGCAGGCGCTACCCTGCCATGTCTGGTGCCTTATATCGTGCCGACTCGATGTCCCTAATTAAATATTACGATATGATGACTACATATCTAATACTACGTATTCCCGACCAGTGTGCAAGTCGGTCACCAGCCCCACGTGCGTTCGGAGTAATCCAAGGGTGCGAAGCTGGGGCGAAAAGCCTAATGACGCGGCGAGCCATCCGCCAACTCTGGGCAAGGTGAAAACAGGCAGGGAGAACTAACGTGAATCTACTCAGGCGTCGTAAGATTTGACTGCCGAAACCGAAGGCTGATACGGTAGAAGGGCCACACATGAACCCGGTTACTTTACAGATCGGCTTGGGAAACCACCATGACCCAAGGCACACCATAGGCCCCGGCGTATAGTAGGCTCCCGCCCCTGTTGTATCTCATTTATGCGGAAAAGACTAACCCCGATGAGGTCTGAAATGGGAAGGCGGTGTGCTGCCGCCCTCTCCAATATCAGTAATCCAATCGCAAGAGCGGGCTAATTCCTCAGCGGGAAAAGGATGTGGTAAGAAGCGAAGGCCAGCCGCCGAAAGGCAAGAGGAAAAGACGACTTGTGAAAACCCAAGAGGGAGGGGGACATGAAGATACGCTATCTTCATGTCCCCCTATCCAAAGCACAAAGAGCTACGATCAAGGATCAATCTGCTCAGAATCGCCTTGCAGTCCATGCCTAACCATGACATCGCGCAACATAATTGCGCCGTCACGGATTAGATCACGGATTTCGGGTAAATTCCTGCCGATAGTCCGCCCAAGGCACCAACCAAGGGCAGCCCCACCAAAATCAAGAAGTCCAATGCTTGCGCTTCCACCGCAAGCATCAAAACTTCTGCGGCTATGATCGTACTTAAAACGGAAAAATCTTCCAACTGCCATTGGAAGCCATCCTTTCCAGAGCTGCCGACTTACCCACAGGAATGGGATACCATCAAAATAAACAACAATTTTGATGGACACAAGGAATACTTGAACGTCTATAACTCGCTGGATATGCACAAATGTGCAGCACGAAAGTGAGCTGACGTGCCACAGGTTTGTCGTCCGTAGCTGCTGCAATAGAACTCTAATCGAAAGGAGATGCGGAGAGTCTATGACGAGCAGACCTAAGAGATGGCGAGATTGGCGCGACATCGACTGGTGTCAAACCATGAAAGCCGTCCGAGAACTAAGGCAGCAAATCTACAGGGCTTCACAGAAAAGAGACTACAAGAAATTGCGGTCTCTGCAACGCCTGATGTTGAAAAGCCGAGCCAATGCTGAACTCAGTGTTCGGCAGGTGACTCAGATCAACACCGGGCGGAAAACTCCAGGGGTGGATGGACGGGTGGCACTAACGCCGGATGAGCGCACCGAGTTAATCAAGGACTTGCTCCAAGACCAAACTTGGAAACCTCAACCGGCCAAACGTGTGCATATCCCGAAGGCCAATGGCCAACAACGACCCTTGGGCATCCCGACCATAGCCGACCGATGCAGGCAGGCAATGGTCAAAAATGCCCTTGAACCCGAATGGGAAGCCCGGTTTGAGCCATGTTCCTATGGTTTCAGACCGGGCAGGTCTTGCCACGACGCTATAGGCCGCATATTCCGTCTCGCACTACCTCAGAGCAAAAAGCACTGGGTAGTTGATGCGGATATAAAGGGAGCCTTTGACAATATCGACCACGACTCATTGCTTGAAGCCCTGTACGGCTTCCCTGTTAAAGACATGGTGAGGCAATGGCTCGAAGCCGGTATTTTGGACAAAGGAGTATTTGCTGAGACGGATAAGGGCACACCGCAAGGTGGTGTCCTAAGTCCGCTACTCGCAAACATAGCTCTAACCGGGATGGAAAAGGCCATAGGGGTCAAGTATCACAAGAACAAGACTCACATGACCATCAGGAGCAAGCGGGCCTTAGTGCGCTATGCTGATGACTTTGTCATCTTCGCAGAAACGCAAAAGGATGCCCGTGCAGCCCGAAATGAAATAGCTAACTGGTTGAAGGGGATAGGCTTGGAACTCTCGAAAGAGAAAACCAGAATCCGCCATGTTCAGAAAGGCTTTGACTTCTTGGGCTTCAATATTCGCCTGTATCGAGTAGAAGGCGAAAACTCTACACAGGAGAAGCTCCTGATTAAACCGAGCAGAAAATCGGTTGATGCCTTCAAAGAGCGGCTACGGATAGAATGGTCAAATCTCAAAGGCCACAACATCCACACCGTAATAAAAAGGCTCAATCCGATACTGCGAGGATGGGGCAATTATTTCCGCATGGTTGTCAGCAATGACACCTTTCAGGAAATGGACAATTTCATGTATCATCGAGAAATGCGCTACATGAAATTCACCCACCCCAATAAATCTTGGAAATGGAGACAGCGGCATTACTTCGGTCAACTGAAACACGATAGAGCCGATACGTATGTGTTTGGCGATCCCAAAACCAAACACCATCTAATTAAACTCAATTGGATGCCCATACAGCGGCATATCCTGATTCAGCACGGAGCATCGCCGGATAATCCAGAGCTAAGCAAATACTGGCAGAAGCGTGAATTGAGAAAGGTTGAACTCCTGCCAACAAACAGACACAAGCGGATTGCTCGGAGGCAAAAGGGCAACTGCGAGGTCTGTAAAGATACCCTGTTCAGTGGAGAACAATTGCATCTTCACCACAGGATACCTAAGATTGAAGGTGGGACAGACGCTCTAAGCAATCTCGCGCTACTGCACATTACGTGCCATCAGCAAATCCACAAAAGGAGGCTGAAGAAGTAGCGCGACATGCTTGAGCCGTGTGCGGTGATAAGTCGCACGCACGGTTCTTAGGGGGCTGGGGGCCAGCGATGGTCTCCGGCTACCCGACAGTCTCTGACGACCCATTAAACTAGCATCGGAGGAAGCTTATGGCTGATTTTGCCACAGTAAAGGAGTACGTCCTCGAGTTGGGCCTTGCCATTGCCGAGGAGATTCCCGCCGAGGAAATCATCATTGTCAACGACGAAGAGCGAGGGGTACAAAACCTAGTTATTGATTGCGAGGATACGGTGTTGGTGATCGAGCAACTTATCCTCCAGGTCGCCGCTGGGGCTGCCGGGACGTATCAGCGGATTTTGCAGATGAACCGCGACTTGGTCTTTGGTGCCTTCGTCCTCAACGAAGAAGGCGATTCGCTGCTCTATCGCAATACGCTGGCGCTGGAGAATTTGGACTTAAACGAACTGGAAAGCACAATCAACTCCCTCAGCCTGGGCTTGGCCGAGCACGGGGAGGAATTACTGGGGTTTGCCGCCAAATAGGAGGACAGGACATGGCAGGTATATTTCAACGCTTGTTTAAGACGGGGCAGGCCGAGGCCCACGCCATTGTGGATAAGCTCGAAGACCCGATCAAGATGAGCGAGCAAGCGATCCGCGACTTAAAAAAGGACTTGCAGGAAAGTCTCAAGGCTCTGGCCGAGGTCAAGGCGATTTCCATCCGGCTCAGCCGCGAGTCCGAAGACCACCGCCGCCGCGCCGAAGACTACGAGCGCAAGGCCATGCTGCTGTTGCAAAAGGCCGAATCTGGCCAGATGGAGGAGGCTGAGGCCGACCGCTTGGCGCGCGAATCCTTGACCCGCGTCGAAGAGGCCCAAAGTCGGCACTCAGAAGCCTCCCAACAGGCCCAAGCCCAACAGGCGATGGCCGACAAGCTGCAGAGCAATGTCAACGATCTGAAGTCGAAAATCGCCTCGTACGAAAACGATCTGGTAACCCTCAAGGCGCGCACCAAAACCGCCAACGCCACCCGCAAAATCAACCAGCACTTGGCCAACATCGACTCCAAGGGTACCACGGCCCTGCTCGAACGGATGAAGGAAAAGACCGAAGAGCAGGAAGCCCTCGCCGAAGCCTATGGCGATATGGGAGACGCGGCGACGAGCGTTGACGACGAGATCAACAAGGCCCTCGCCGACAGCAAGGGAGCCAAGGTCGATGATTCCCTGGCCCAACTCAAGGCCAGAATGAAGACGGCGAAATAAGGGCTGCCGCTCACGCCCATGGGATGAAGGCCCTTAGCCGCAGGCAATTTTTCGGCGCGCTCGCCGCCGCTGGTAGCTGGGCTGCTTGGAGCGGTTGCTCGTCTGACCAGCAGCGGCCGATTCCTGGGCGGATCGTCAATGAAGGACCGCCGCGTGGGCACCTGCTGCGCGATGTGCATTCCTGGGCAGACTTCGCCGCGGCTGAGCCTGCGTGCGATGTCGCCATTGTCGGCGGTGGGATCTCCGGCTTGGCTGCGGCGTGGAAGTTGCGTCGGTCGGGGGTGGAGCGGATTCTTCTCCTCGACCTTGGCGACCAGCTAGGGGGCACCAGTCGCAGTGGCCACTGGGGCGACCAGGCATTTCCCTGGGGCGCTCACTACATCAACATCCCTCCCGCCGAAGCCGACTGCATCCACGAAATACTGCAAGATCTAGGCGTCATCGACGGCTATGACGCGGCGAATAGGCCGATGGTCGCCGCTGGGACGATGCTGCGCTGGCCGCACGAGCGGCTCTTCTATCGGGGTCGCTGGGTCTCCGGGTTGGACCCGTTTGTCGACGCATCGGGCCGGGAGCGCGAAGCATGGTTGCGCTTTGAAGACGAGATGCTGCGCTGGGTCTTGCACCGCGGCCGGGACGGGCGTCGGGCCTTTGCCATGCCTTTGCGCTACAGCACCGCCGATTCACGGGTGCGGCGTTTGGACCAGATCAGTATGGCCCAGTATCTCCGCGAAGAGGGATGGCATGACGATCGGCTCCGCTGGCTGGTCGATTACGCCTGCCGCGACGACTACGGCAGCACGGCGGCCCAAGTCTCGGCGTGGGCCGGGATTCACTACTATGCCTGTCGATTCTACGACTACCGAGTACACGAAGCGTACCCAGCCCACACGCTGACGTGGCCCGAGGGCAATGGGCACCTAGTTGGGGAACTCGCTAATAGATTGGGGAAGCACGAAATAAAGCGACAATCTCTAGTGGCTCGTCTGGCCGAAGAACGGTCGCAGGTGCGACTGGGATACATCGACTTGGCGACCGGGGAAAAACGGCAACTGACCGCTCGGGCAGTGGTGTACGCTGGCAAGCTCCACACAGCTCCTTATGCGATTGCAGACCTGCCGGATGCACAGGCCAAGGCCATGGCAACCATCGAGTACAGCCCTTGGTTGGTCGCGGCGATTTTCCTCAAAGAGCCGCTTGTTGCCCAGCAGACTACTTGGGACAATGTCTTGTACGACAGCCCATCGCTGGGCTACGTGGTCGCCGACCATCAGCAGGGCGGTGGCCGCGTTTTGATGTACTATTGGCCCTTTGTCGACCAACTTGCGGACGCCCGGCACGCCTTGCTCGCGCAAGACCATTCATTCTGGACCGAACAGATCATGGCCGATTTGCTCCGCGTCCACCCGGAGCTAGACGACCTCGTAGAGCGCATCGATTTGTATCGCTGGGGGCACGGGATGATGCGGCCCAGTCCCGGGTCGCTATGGGGGCCGATGGCTGGTTGGCGGCAGCAGCCAATGGAGCGGATATTTTTTGCTTCGTGCGATGCGACTGGGCTGCCCCTGTGCGAAGAAGCCATATTTTCCGGTATGCTGGCGGCGGAGCAAGCTATGGACTGTCTCGGCGTGGCGTATTCTTCCTCGTTGGGAGGGCTTGCGGATGCCTAGGCTGGGTGCGCTGTTTTTGCTGGTGGCCATTTTCTCGGCTGCTGTCTGCGCCATCGTCTATCAGTTGCTCATCGGCAGTGTGTCGTCCTACTTCCTCGGCAATAGCGTCGAGCAGTTTTCCTTGACCATCGGCTTTTTTCTCGCTGCGATGGGGCTTGGCTCTTGGCTTTCGCGCTTTGTCGCCGACGACTTGCTGTTGACGCGGCTAGCCCAGCTAGAGATTTGGCTGGGGCTTTTGGGTGGGGTTTCGGTTGGCGTGCTCTACGTGCTCTACGGATACACCGACCACTTTAGGGCCGGCATGTTGGCGTTGAGCGTTGCGATTGGCGCATTGATCGGCCTAGAAGTGCCGCTGATCACCCGGCTTTTGCGCGGGCACGGTACGCTGCGTGCGGCGTTATCGAATGTTTTGTCCCTTGATTATCTGGGGGCCTTGTTGGCTTCATTGCTCTTCCCGTACATCCTGTTGCCCTTCCTCGGCAGCCTGCACACAGCGTTGGTCGCCGGCTTGGTCAACGCCGGCCTCGGCCTCGGCGTGGTGCTTGCATTTAAGGGGGTATTGCTAGAGCAACGCGCCTTCCACTCTCTAGGGACGCAAGCGCTTGTGGTTATCGCGGTGCTTGGGGCGTTGGCTTGGCAAGGGGAAGGGTTGCGGGCGCGGTGGGAAAGCGACCTCTACGAGGACCGCATCATCCACAGCGAGCAATCGGCCTACCAGCAAATTGTCTTGACTCGGCGCGACGATCACCTGCGGCTTTATCTCAACGGGCACTTGCAATTCGCTTCCATTGACGAACACCGCTACCACGAGGCCCTAGTCCATCCGGCTATGGCGCTGGCTCCCTCCCGCGAAAGGGTGCTCATCATCGGGGGAGGGGACGGCCTGACGGCGCGGGAAGTGCTCAAGTACAAGGAGGTTGAGCACGTCGATTTAGTCGATCTCGACCCGGCAGTGACCCTGTTAGCCCAGCGCAACATCTACCTGACAAGGCTCAACGACAATGCTTTAAATCGCCGCCAAGTCCGCGTGGTCAACGAAGATGGCTTTGTCTTTTTGCAACACGAGCACGTGCCGTATGGCGCAATACTAATCGACTTACCCGATCCCCGCGAGGAGAGCTTGGCCAAGCTCTATTCGGTCGAGGCCTATAGGCTGTGTCGAAAATTGCTCAGCCCACAAGGCGTCATGGCGACCCAAGCTTCTAGTCCATATTACGCCCGCGAGGCGTACTGGAGCATTGCCGCCGCTTTGGAGGAAGCCGGCTTTGCCGTCCACTCCTATCACTTGCACGTGCCCTCTTTTGGCGAGTGGGGGTTCCACTTGGCGGGACCCGCAGGGCTAGATCCGACAGCAGTCGCCTTTGCCGTTCCCACGCGCTATATCGACCGCCAAGTCTGGGATGCCCTCTCGGTGTTCGACGGCGATATGGCCCGCTTACCCGTGCAGGCCAACCGACTTGATAGACCGGTGCTGGCGCGTTATTATCGACGGGGTTGGGGCACTCAGTTTTGAAAGGAAATGCCAGATGGGTTTAAGGAAATGGTTCGGTGGTCGCCAAGACGAGGAAGAACCGACCTATCAGGAGTATTCGCTGAGCACCATGAAAGTGGGCTTCCTAGTCGATTACGACCTCAAAACTTGGCAAGTCACAGGCCGTGGCAGCTATGACTACGACGGCTATACTACCGAGGAATGGGAATTGCAGGCCGATGGTCAAGTGTGCTTCCTCGAACGCGCCGTAGAAGACGGCAAAGCCTATTGGACCTTGACGCGGGCGATTGGCATCGACGAGATCGATGGCGATATTGCGGCGGCGATTATCGCCGATGGCGATCCGCCTGAAGCTGTACGGTTTGAGGGTGATGAATACGTGGGGAGCACGAGCGACGCGGGTCTGTATCGCAAAGACGGCACCGATGCGGAGCGCGAGTTTGTCAACTGGTCGTTTGAAGGGGAAGAGGGCAAGGTGCTTTTTATTAGCCAGTGGGGCGAGCGCGATTTTGCCGCGTACGCAGGCTTGGAGGTAGAAGAATACCAATTCACCGACATTTTGCCGGTGGAGGAGGGCACTTGAAATGGCTTGGCGCGTAGCGGCCTTAGCTCTGTGGGGCCTGATTGCCTGCGGGTCAAAAGACCCAGTGCGAGAATTGGTGCGCGACTTAGATCGCTATCCCGAGTACTCGCTGATCGTCGATGATGCCCGCATCGAAGACCCCTCGTTTTTTCCCGACTACTTCCTCCGCTTTCAGATATTAACCGCTTCGGGACAGCGCGTCGCCGGGCGCGATACCATCGTGTACGAGAAGCGCCGTACGGATTGGATGGAAGTCCGCGAAGAGACCTTCTACCGCTACGACAACTACGTTGGCATGGTTGTGGCCTCCAAGTCGCTGGACGGCCGCCGCACCGGCACTAGTCAAGCGCACCCGCCCGGTTATCAGTACGTCGGCAATCCCCAGTACGGGTTTTGGGGAGGGGGCGGGTTTTGGCAATTTTACGGCCAGTACGCGCTGATGCGCGACTTGATGGGAGGGTGGGGCGTTGGCCGGGGCGATTGGGAGGACTACCGCCGCAATCGGGAACGGGGCCGCACGTACTACGGGCCGGTGAAAGACGGCCGGCCCACCTTTGGGTCGCGCGGTTCGCAGACCCAAAAGACGCGACCGCAATTCTACCAGCGTCAGGCAAGCCGCCGCCAGGCCTTTAGTGGCCAGGTCAAAAACCGCATGGGCCGCACCACCTCCGGGTGGGGACGCGGTTCCTCGCGCTTTGGAAAATAGGGGGAACCAGTGGATACTTTAATGACTATGGCTCAGACCCTAGTCTATCTCTTAGAGGCTTTCGTCCTGCTCTTTGTTGCCAAGCAGGCCTATGCCCGGGTTTTTCGCCGGGTCAATCTCAAGGACGAACTCTACGGCCGAAACAACCACGCGATGGCCGTTGCGGTGGGTGGTTATTTCTTTGGGATTTGCCTAGCGCTGGGGGGGGCGTTGAGCGGCCCTTCGCTCGGCTGGCAAGCCGACCTGATTGGCATCGCCCAGTACGGCCTCTTGGCAATTGTCTTGATGCTCGTCGCCGGTGTGCTCTGCGAGCGAGTGCTTCTACCTCACTTCAATAACCGCAAGGAGGTCGTCGAGGATCAGAATATGGGGACGGCCTTTGTCGAGGCGGGGATGCACATTGCCAATGGCTTGATTGTTCTGGCTATCGTGCAGGGCGAGGGGCCCCTGTGGAGCGGCGTGGCCTTCTGGCTATTGGCTCAAGTGGTGCTAATAGTGGCCGGGCTGCTCTACGAGTGGATTACCCCGCATTCGGTTCACAGCGAACTAGAGCGCGATAATGCCGCAGTTGGCTTGGCGTTTGGCGGCGTGTTGGTAGGCATGGGCAACATCGTCAGCATCGCCGTGGCCGGAGACTACGCAGGGTGGCTCATCGGCCTCAAAACCTTTGGCATGGATGCGGTCTTTGGTTTTGTCGCGCTCTACGCCATCCACAAGTTGACTGATGTGCTTCTAGCTCCCAAAGTGAGCTTGGGTGCCGAACAGATAGAGGAGCAGCCGAATGTGGGGGCCGGGCTGATAGAGGCCTTCGGCTACGTGGGTGGATCGACCCTAATCGTCTGGATTTTCTGAACTATCCCGTCGGCTCCGCTGCCATTGCCACAGCAGAGTTGGACCACCGACGAAGACATAGGTCAGAGTTGCTAAAGCATGGGTCAACGTAGCGCAGGCCAAAGCGGTGGCAAGGGGCACCGTATAGAGGCGGTGCATGGCCTCACCGAAGAGGAGGTGATACGAACCGATCGCCCCAGGCGTCGGAACAATCACTCCTATAGACGATATGGCCATGATCACCAGCGCGGCGGCGGCGTCGAGGTCGTATGTTTGGTGCAAGCCCATGCCGATAAAAGCCGCGTAGACAATGAACACGTAGGCCGCGTTGAGCAGGATTGAGCTAACTAGGATTTCAAAATACGCCGTCGGCTGTTGCCGCAGGGCGGAAAGCCCGCCGATGAAGGTTTCGATGATTTCGAGGACCCGCTCGCCGCGTCCCCAAGCGATCCGCGTGAGCAGCGGACGCATTCCAGCCAAAATTTTTTCCCGATAAACCGATACCAAAACCAAGGCGCTCAGCGCGATCAAGCAGCCGGCTAGGGCCAACAGACCGATGGTGTCCCGATCTGCATTGACCGGCATCCAAAGCACGGGCAGGGCAATATCTACATAGACGATGAGCCAGAACAAGACGATGAGCCAAAACAGATCTAGAATGCGCTCCACCACGATCGTGGCCATTAGGGCGCTGATGCTCGCCCCGGTGGTCCACTTGAGGCTGACGCACCGCAAGACCTCGCCTGAGCGCGGCACGACCACATTGGCTGCATAGCATATAGCTAGGGCAAGCGACGCGTTGAGGTTGTTCACTTGCGGCGCAAAAGGACGCATCAGGACCATCCAGCGCCAAGCCCGCAATACCAAGGTCCCCAGCGTTGCGACGCACATGACAGCGGCCCAAACCGGCGAAATACCGGTCATGGCATCCCAGAGTTCCCCGCGGTTTATCCCCTCAAAGGCCCAATAAATAAAAAGCCCCATCAAGCCTAGGCTTAGCCCATACTGGAGGATTTGTTTCAGTATTTTGTGCATCGCACTGGCAAACGCAAAACAGGGGATCTGACGATCCCCTGGTGCATGGCGGAAGGAGTTTGAATAGGCTGGGTAGGTTTGTGCAAGCCTATATGGATTGAATTTTGCCCATTTTCTCTAATAGGTCAATAACCTGCGCGGCGGCCTCCGCAGGGGTTGCTGTGTCAGTTTCGATGACCAGTTCGGGACTTTCAGGCTCCTCATAGGGGTCTGAAACACCAGTAAAGTTGGGTATTTCACCGGCTTGTGCCTTTTTGTAGAGGCCTTTGGGATCGCGCTCGGCGCATACTTCGACCGGGGCGTTGACGAAAATTTCGACGAAATCATCCTCTGCCATCAGGTCCCGCACTCCATCGCGGTCGGCTCGATAGGGGCTGACAAAGCTAGCAAGGGTTAGGAAGCCCCCATCGACAAAGAGCTTTCCTACCTCGCCGATCCGCCGGATATTTTCCGCCCGGTCGTCAGCAGAAAAGCCCAAATTTTTATTGAGCCCAAAGCGGATGTTGTCCCCGTCTAGCACATAGGCCAAATGGCCGCGGGCGGCCAAGGCGTGTTCAACCGTATAGGCAATCGTGCTTTTGCCCGAACTCGGCAAGCCCGTCAGCCAGAGCAATACCCCTTGTTGGTGCAACAGGCGTTCGCGTTGCTCGCGGCTGACATGGCCTTCGTGCCGGACGATATTGGTCGCTTTAATAGCGGTCAAAGTTCACCTCGTGAGTTTAGAGATACATTCCATAAGAAAACTCATAATAACGACCATACAGCCTTGATTCGTCAAGGAATTGGCAAAGGCGCGGGTGGAGCTATTTTTAATTGACTGTTGATAGTTTGTATATTTATAATAAAGTTAGTGATACACAGTACAAGCGCATCTCACCAAGTGGAGGAGGCAAGCATATGAAAATTGCAATTAGCATAACCTGCGCGGCCCTGCTGGCAACGGCAAGCGAGGGTGTTGTCAACATTCAGAATGTGGGTTCGGGCGCTCGTGCGCAGGGGTTGGGCAACAGCTTTGTGGCGGTGGCCGACAATGCGGATGCGGTGTTTGCCAATCCGGCGGGGTTGGGTCAGGTGTCTCAGCGTCAGGTGTCGTATACGAATGTGTCTCTTTTGTATGCGGGCATTGAAGGCGACGACTTGGGTCAGCACGTGGTGTCCTATGCGCAGCCATTGGGCGATGCGATGGGTTTAGGGTTGGGCTATGAGCGGATTGGCTCGTCTTTGATGAGCGAGAATGGGGCGTTTGTGTCGCTGTCGTATCAGGTTCAGCGTCGGCTGCAGGTGGGTGTTTCGGCCAAGTATTTGTTTTGGAGTGTGGGGGCCATTCCCGACGACGATGGTCGGGCGGATCCGCTTTCGAACCAGAGTGCGGGCAACGTCGGGGTGGATTTGGGTTTGTTGTGGCAGAGTCCGGTTCAAGGGGCGCAGGTGGGGGTGTTGTTGAAGAATATCAATCAGCCGAATGTGGCCTATGGCGAGGTGGCCGGGGATGCGGATGCGGGTGCGTTGCCGATGGATGTGCACGTGGGGGTTGGGTATCGCCTGAGCAGTCAGTCGTTGGTGTCGGTTCAGTATGTGCGTCGCGACTTGATGGGGGAGGGATCGGATGACGGGTTAGTGGTTGGTGGGGAGACGCAGTTGGTGGAGGGGTTGTTGTTGCGGGCGGGGGGTCGTCGTTTGTTGTCGGAGGATGCGGGTGGGGGGTTGAATGCGGGTTTGGGCTATCAGTGGAACCAGTTGGTGTTCGACTATGCGTATGACATTGGTTTGGATTTGACCGAAACCAATGGCGCCCACCGGTTCTCCTTCGCATACGAATTCTAATACCAAAAAAAGCCCGGAAGACAAAAGGCCGTCCCGCTTTGGGGGACGGCCTTTTCCTTTATTCTACGACGTCTTCATCCACATCCGTCACTAAGGTGCCTATGTCCTGGCCGCGGCAGATGTGCTCTATGGTTCCCTTGTCAGAGAAGTCAAAAAAGTGCATGGGCATCTTGTGATCGCGCGCCAACAAGACTGAGGATTGATCGGCGATGGTGAGGTTTTTTTGAATGATCGTGTTGTAGTGCATCTGCCGATACAGCCTCGCTTGGGGATCGGTCTGGGGATCGGAAGTAAAAATGCCGCTGACTTGGTTCTTGGCAAAAAGCAGGGCTTGGGAGCGCGTCTCAATCGCACGCTGAGCTGCCGTGTAGTCCGTAGTGACGTACGGATTGCCAATGCCGGCGGCAAAGATGACGATGTAGTGCTTCTCTAGATGGCGGATCGCGCGCAGCCGGATAAACGGCTCGGCCACTGTATTGATGGGAATGGCGCTCATTACCCGGACTTCGACATTGGATTTAGAGGTGAGGACCCCGCGCAGCATCAGGCTGTTGATCACCGTCCCCATCGTGCCAATGTTGTCGGCTTCGGCCCGTTCAATGCCCCACTGGCTGGCGAGCGTCCCGCGGAATATATTGCCGCCGCCGATGACGATGGATATTTCAACCCCACAGGCGTTCAAGTTGAGGATTTCGTCGGCAATGTGCTCTAGGGATTCGGGGTCGAAGCTCACATCGTGCGTACCGGATATGGCTTCTCCGCTCAGCTTGAGCAGGACTCGATTGTATCGCATGGAGGTCAGAGCAGCCGCCCCTTTTCGATGGCGTGCGCCTCTGGATGAGCTGCGGCCAATTCCTCCACCCGGCTGACGAAAAGCTCGACTTGCTGGGTGGCTGCGCCCGTGAGGTGACGACTGCGGGAGATCGTGTCAGTGATCTCTTCTTCGCTGAGCGGAAAGCGAGAATCTGCGCCCAAGCGACGCGCTAATTCACTGGTGCTTTGGCCTTGTTCACGCATGTCGACCGCTGCGGACAGGGCGTGCTCTTTAAGTGCGGCATGGGCCTGTTCGCGGCCGGCACCGCGTTGGATGGCCTCCATCAGCAGCGTCGTGGTGGCGAGGAAGGGCAGATAGCGGTCCAGGTCGTGGGCAATTACCGCTTCATAGACGCCCATATCGTCGAGGATGTGGAGCGTGGTTTCGAGCATACCATCAAAGGCGAAGAACCCATCGGGGAGGGCCACGCGGCGCACGACCGAACAGGATACGTCCCCTTCAAACCACTGATCGCCGGCCAGTGCGCCCAGCATGTGGACATAGCCGCCGAGGACGACCTGCAACCCGTTGACTCGCTCGCTGCTACGGGAGTTCATTTTGTGCGGCATGGCTGAAGAGCCGACTTGCCCGGCGGCAAAGCCCTCGGTCAGCATGTCGTGGCCGGCCATCAGGCGGATGGCACGGGCCAGATTGGCAATTCCTGCCCCGAGTTGGTAGAGACAACTCAAGACCTCAAAGTCGAGACTACGGGGATAGATCTGGCCGACGGCCCCTAGTTCCCGTTGGAACCCGAGGTGGTGCCGCACTTGGGCTTGGAGTTGGTCGAGCTTGTCGGCGTCGGCGTCGAGCAGGGTTAGTTGGTCGACGGATGTGCCGACAGCGCCTTTTAGCCCCCGCAGGGGGTAGCGCTGTACGAGTTCGTCGAGGCGGTCAAAGGCGACCAGCATCTCCTCGCCGAACATGGCGAGGCGCTTGCCGAGCGTCGTGGGTTGTGCGGCTGCGTAGTGGGTCCTGCCAGCGACCGCGAGTTCCTTCCATTGCAGCGCCCGTTGGCCTAAGCGCAGAAGAAGGGCTACGTACTTGACCTGCATTTGCTGCAAGGAGCGGAGAATCTGGTACTGCTCGACATTATCGGTCAGATCGCGACTGGTCATCCCCTTGTGAATGTGCTCGCAGCCGGCCAGACTACAGAATTCTTCGATGCGCGCCTTGACATCGTGCCGCAAAACGGCTTCGCGGCGCGCGATGGATTCGGGGTCAACTTGATCCTTGACGCGCTCGTAGGCGCTTATGGCTGCGTCAGGCACGTCGAGCTTTAGGTCGCGCTGTGCTTTGAGGATGGCAATCCACAGTTCGCGCTCGAGAACGATGCGACCGCGTTCAGACCACAGATCTTGAATCGCCTGACTGGCGTAGCGCTGGGCGAGGACATTGGCGATGGCTGTAGACATGACTTGGTTTATCATAAGCATTGGGCATCATAAACGCCAATGCGCGTCAAATCAGTCCTAACCACCGCCAATAGAGCAGGTTGAGCGGACAGAGCAGGACCAAGGATGCCGTGGAAATAAGGCCCTGGGCAAGGATGAGTTGCTGCATGGAGAGCTGCCGAAAACCATAGGCTACCATGAAAGGCGCTGACTGGTAGGGCAAGAAGGCCAAGGTCGTTGCCATTGCCACGCTGAATGCTGCCGGCAGCGGCGCGACTCCGTGCTGGGCACCTAGCTCCATCAGAGGGATGGTCGCCACACCGGCTACAGCGGCGATGTCCATCAGGAAATCGAGCGGCAGAGCGACTAAGCAAAGCGACAGGTGCTTGCCCAGCCAGCCGTATTCCTCCAACGCCAGATATTCACTGCAAGCCGCGATGAACAGATGGTTAAATCCGGCCGCGTCCAAGGCGTGGCCCAACGTGAGCAGAGCGACAATATAGGCTAGTAGTGCGAAACGCACCTTGACCAAGTCGCCAAAACGGAGCAGTCCCCAGCGCGGCCAGAGGAACAATACTACTAGGCCCAAGCCAATATAGACGGGTTGAATGTGGTGCAAGAGGTCGGTGGCCCACAAGCCCACGCCCGTAAGGAGAATATACAAGGCACGTCGCTGAACGCGGGTCAGCGGTGCGCTGCTCAGGGAAGGGACTCGCTGGATGACAGGGCCATCGAGATGGCGGCCAAAAAGCAGCCAGATCACGCCGAGCGATACGAACGTCCGCAAAAGGCCGATGACTGGAAACATCCAATACAACCAAGTAGCCCAAAAGATAGGAGTGCCTTGGGTTTTTTCGTATTGGCCGGCCAAGACCAAGTTGGGGACAGAGCCGGTCAGAAGTCCACAGCCACCGAAGTACGTGCTGCAAAGCAAGGAGAGCAGGACCGCGGCCTTGAGATATGGCAATGGGCGAATGTGTAAGCGCTCGACGAGGGCGATGCCAATTGGCATCAAGAACAGGACGCGGATTACTCCGGATGGGATTAGGAAAGCCGTCACTAACCCGATCAGGTGCAATTGGCAGAGCAGGAGGAAGGGGCGCTGCGACAGATGGGACTGAAGCCAAGACGCCAGCGCGTCTCCGAGACCCGTTTTGGCCACCCCCAAGCTCAGGGCCATGCCAGCGAGGACGAGCCAGACGGTCTTGGAGACGAAAGGGGCTAAGCTCTGCTCGAAACTCAGCAAGCCAACGGCCGGGATCAGGGCGAGCACCCCCACCGAACTCAGCGCGATGGGTATGGGTTCGGTGGTCCAAAAGAACAGGGCAAAAAGGGCGATGCCAAGGGCGTTTTGCACGGGGATAGGCAGCGCGGTCAACGGGGCAGCAAAGCCTAAAAGGAGGGCCGCGGTGCCCAATAGTAAGCCCACCCATTGTTTGGGCGCTAACTTGGATATGGTCAGAGAGAGTCGGTGGATCAAGGGACCTTGGGGGCTTGAGGTAGAGCAAAAAATAAAAAAGGCCCAGCTTTTGAAAAGAGCGGTCCAAGCCTATTATCTTGCATAGAGGATACTTGCAATGGCTCAACTGAAATCGATCCGCCTGCGCTTTGACAAACCTTTGACCGGGCCGTACGACCGACTTTTGCGTCGTCCCGGCCCCGAGGTTGCCGCACTGACCGCGGGCGAGACAATGGCGATCATTCGTGGCACGCGGCTGCTAAAGGCCATGCCCTTATGGGAGAGCGAGGCCGCGTGTTATTATGCCACAGGCAAGGCAGACACTGGGTGGTCGCCGGCAGATTTTAGGGACGCAGAGCAAGCCGAGCGCTGGGCAGAGCATGGACTGGTGGATTCGCTGGCTGTGCCCGTAGGTTATTTCAAGCTACCCAATGCCGACTGGGTCGGTTCGCTGGCGGCCGAGCTGACGCCGTGGACGGCTCAAGCCATCGAAACATGGCGAGCGGGGATTGAGCGGGACATTTGGCTAACGGTATTGAGAGTGTATCGCTGTGCGCCCGTTCAACCGAAATTCTTGCGTCAAACAGGCCTGCAACTGTGCGTTAGGCCCTTTGAGGTCGAGCAATTGCAGCCAGTCGTTTTAGAAAGCGAACTCGAGCGGCGGATGGAACAGATACAAGAGGCCGTAGAACGGCATGCTCGCGGTGGCGGCATCCGTGTGGGCGCAAGCTACGACGTCCAGGCCTTCACCGCGGAGACCGGCTACAGTGCCGATCAGCTAAAGGGCTGGATTGACCAATTGCAGCGCAAGCAGCAGCTCATCCTATACGGCCCGCCCGGCACCGGCAAGACGTACTTGGCCGAGCGCTTGGCGCGTTATCTGGTGGATGGCGGCGGTTTTAGCGAACTCGTGCAATTCCACGCCTCGTACGCGTATGAGGATTTCGTCCAGGGGATCCGGCCACGGGTGGTAGAGGGCGCACTGCACTACGAATTAGCCGCCGGACATTTTCTGCGGTTTTGCGACAAGGCGCGCCAAGCCGGAGAAAAGCCCTGTGTGCTAATCATCGATGAAATAAACCGCGCAAACCTCGCGCGCGTTTTCGGCGAGCTAATGTACCTGCTGGAATACCACCACCGCCCGATCACCTTGGCGGGTGGTGGTCCCGAGTTTTCGATCCCCGCCAACGTCTATCTCATCGGCACGATGAACACGGCCGACCGGTCGATCGCCTTGGTTGACCAAGCCATGCGACGGCGATTTAGCTTTATCCGTCTGCGGCCCAACTATCAGTTGTTGGCAACTTATCTCGGGAACAGGGGCTTGCCCTCGGATAAATTGGTTGCGCTACTAAAAGAAGTGAATCAATCCATTGGAGACGAGGACTGCGAGCTAGGCCTTTCTTTCTTTATGGTCGCCGATGTCGCAACGGCACTGGTGCATATTTGGCAAGGAGAGGTCGAGCCATATCTGGAGGAAGTGTTTTTCGATCGCCCGGACCAGATGGCGCGCTTTCGCTGGTCCAAGGTCTCCGGGCGTTTGCAGGATTGACGCGTGCGACGCTACGAGCTGATCGAAGAGGAAGTGGCGGCGATACCGGCTGCCGAGCTTGCGGTCGAACAGGCCCTGCACCTGCACGCCCAATATCCAAAAGAGTTGGAGTTCGGTTTCCCCAGCCCGCTTAATGACCAGTGTTATCAGCTCAGGTCGCGGGGCTATGTCGGCGTGGTGCCTTTGGGCGCGAATGCCGCCCTGGAAATCACTCCCAAAATACGCTGCTCGCTGCTCATGCCCATGCTGGAGTATGCCTATCAGTTGCCCAAGATCAGCGCGCACAAGGCTCCGGCCACGATGGGGGATATCTACGAATTTTGGGCCGAGGTGCTCGCGCACAAGGTCTTACAACGGGTGCGGCGTGGGCTGTATTGGGATTACCAAACTCGCGAAGGTCTCAGTCGGTGGGTGCGAGGGCGCATGTACCCCGAGCGCAGCGGTCTAGGCGTCCATCCCTATTGTCGGTTTGCAGAGCACACGCCCGATATTATCGACAACCGCATCTTGGCCAACGCGCTACATGGCCTGAGGCGCTTTGCCTTCCGCCGCGAGAGCGTTCGGCAGATGGTCGGTAGAGCTTGGAGGGCGCTGAGCGAGCTAAATTACCGCCACATTCGCCCCGTAGATTGCCTCGGCGTCGCGTATCACCGGCTAAACGAGGACTACCGACCCATGCATGCCTTGTGTTATTTCTTGCTCCAACAGCGAAGTCCGGCTTGGGGACTGGGAACCGAGGAAGGACCGGCATATCTGCTGCACATGCCGACTTTATTCGAGCGGTTTTGCACAGCGTTTATCGACCACAAGCTCAACCACGAGGTCGAACTAAAAGCTCAGTACCACACGCGACTCAAGGGAACGGAGCGGTTTTCTTTTCGCTTGGACATGGCTCTATTTTCGGCGGCAACCGGGCAGCCGCTGGCGGTGATAGATGCAAAGTACAAGGCCGATGGTCCCTCGGAAAACGATGTGCAGCAGGTGGTTGCCTATGCGGTTCAGTTAGGCACGCGTCGGGCCTTTTTGCTCTATCCTAGCAGCGATGTGGACGAGCAGTTCGAAGTCGGTCCAGTGGCCGTACAAGCGCTAGGGTACGATTTCGAAGCCGAAAATATAGAGAAAGCAGGCCAAGGCGTGATTCGTAAAATTGAAAATAGCATATAAAAATTAATATGTAAATAAAATAAACAAAAAACTTTTAAGACTCAACGAGAAATAAACTCAAATCAGCCCAGTAAGTAATCACGACCAAACAAGCCAACAAAATCAACAGAAAAGGCAAGGAAACGCGGTAGAGGCGGTGTACGGGCTGCTCAAAGCGAATACTGGCAATGAAGAGATTGAGCCCAACCGGCGGCGTCGAGTAGCCGATTTCCAAGTTGGTCAAGAAAATGATCCCGAGGTGAATGGGATGCACATCGTATGCCTCGGCGATGGGCAGAATCAGGGGTACGACGATGAGGAGGGCGGAGAACATGTCGATCATACAACCAACCGCTAGCAGAAACACATTGAGGAGAATCAAAAACAGCAGGCGGCTGCTGATGTGAGTCTCGATATAGGCGAGCAAGCGCGTTGGAATTTCCGCATCAATGAGATAATTGGTATAGGCCGTGGCCGCGGCCAAGACAACAAAAATGCCGCCGACGAGTACCATGCTGTCGCAGATGATCTTCGGTAGTTGTCCAATGGAAATCTCGCGGCGGATTAGCACCACTACCACCAGAGCGTACAGGGTACTTAAGGCCGCGGCTTCGCTGACGGCGATTATCCCCCCGTAGATACCCCCGAAGATCACCACCGGCAACAGAAGTTCCCAACTACAATCGACAAAGGCCTGCGGCAATTCGCGCCACCCAGTAGGGCGCTCGGGCGCGGCACAGCGCCGACCTTGGAATAGGCTGTAGCAAGACAGGGCACCTACTAGGAGCAAACCGGGGGCGATGCCGGCGATAAAAAGCTTGTCTATCGGCGTCTCGGATACAATCCCGTAGATGATCAGCGGCAAACTCGGCGGAAAGAGCAAGCCCAGACTGCCCGAGGTGGTAATTAGCCCAAGGGAAAACGAATCGGGCAGGCGTTGTTGGCGCAGAGCGGGCAAGAGCAGTCCGCCGAGCGCGACAATCGTCATCCCCGATGCTCCGGTCAAAGCCGTGAAGAGGGCACAGACGATAATGGCCATAATGGCCAGCCCCCCTGGCAGCCAGCCGAGCAAAGCTTGGGAAAAGCGCACCAGCCGAGACGGTGCGCCGCTTTCAGCGAGGAGGAAGCCCGTGAGGGCAAAGAGCGGGATGGCCGTTAAGGTCGGCGTTTCGGCTAGCCGGTACATCTCGATGAAGACAGCGGTTAAATCGATCTCGGCGATGGAGAAGTGCAAAATGGCCATCGCGCTGATGACCACAAAGAGCGGGACGCCGGCTAGGGCGGCTAGGGTTGCTAGGAGGCTACTCACGGACGATCTGCCGGAGTGCGAAGGCGACGCACACCCTGCAGGAGGAAGCGCAGTGCCATCAGGCCAAAGACGAAGGGAAAGCACAGTTGGGCAATCCAAGCGGGGACCGCGAAGAAAGCCGTCGAGCCGAACGCTCGTTCGTCGAGCACGAATCGGCTAGCGATATAGGCCAAATAAGAGCAAAGCGCGGCGGCAAAAAAGTCCGCGCAGCCCAAGACGATGACTCGCACCCGGGCCGGTAGCAGACGCAACACAGCGTCAATGCGGATGTGTTTGTCGAGTCGAGTGGCGACCAAAGCGCCGGATAGCCCAATCCACAGCACAAGGTGCCGCACGAGGCTTTCAGTGCCCAAGAAGGTGATGGAGAACAGGTTGCGCATGAGGATCTGCCCACAGGTCAAGACCAGCAGGCAGGCTACCAAAAGGACGAGAAAGCCAGTCTCAAGGCGGTGGAGAAAGGGCTGGCCGCTCAAGGGGAAGTCCGGCGAAAATCTTGGAGGTGCCGCGCTATTTGCTCGTGGGCCTCGTGGGAAAAGGCTTGGCCCACGAGTTCGGCTTCGGCGCTGGTGACGAGCCCCTTAAAGGTCTCTACATCATTTGGGTTGACCTCGACCAGCGATAGGCCATTGGCCTGCAACACGGTCATGGCCTCGTCATTTTCTCGGCGGTTGCGCTGATTCAGAGCGGCCATGTGCTGCCGAGCTATGCGGTGGATGTGTTCGCGATCGGCTGGGGGAATCTTGGCGAAAGTTCGTTTGTCGATCAGGAGAGCGCCTAGGGTGTAGTTGATCGGGAGTTGGGTGACGTATTTTGCGCGGGTAAACCATTGGAGGACGATGGTCGCCGATGGCGAAGCGTACACCACATCGATTAGGTTGGTCTGCAACCCGAGGAGGACGTCCGGGATGTTCAGAGGAACCGAGGTGACGCCGGCTAAGCGGAAAAGCACGGAGGTAAGTGGTTCATCGGGTAGCTGCCATACCTTTTGGGCGCGCATGTCCTCGACGGTAGCTACGGGTTGCTGCGAGAGGATGTGGACAAAGCCGATGTCGGCCCAACCGAGAAAGACATAGCCCCGTTCTTCGTACCCCTGCCGGTAAAAAGCATCCATTTTCTCGAGCACGTAATCTACTTCAGTATAGCTATCGAAGAGGAAGGGCATTTGCAGCGCGAGCACATCGGGCAAGGTCTGACTGACACCTTGGCCACCAAAATTTCCGCCGTGGAGCTGGCCGATGCGCATCTTGCGCAAGACGACTTTCTCGTCGCCTTGAACGCCGCCGGGATAGATTTTGAACCCCACGTTGCCATCTGTCTCCTGCCGCACATCTGCATCAATGGTGCGGAGGACCTTGGCCCAGCTGCTACCTTCTGGGGCGAGGGTCGCAATTTTGAGGAGGTGATTGGGTTGGGCAGCGACAGAGTGGGCTATGAGAGCGGCGGCGACCGCAAAAAGTCCCTTAAAAGAAATCATCGGCTTGGTCTAGCAGGATCTGCGCCTGTTTTTGGGCGGCAATGTTTTGCAAGGTAAGCTCCGGTACGGCATCCGCCGGGCTAGTTAGGGCTTGGTTGAGCAGGGATTCGTACAGCACCCGGTCAAAAGCGGTCCGCGCATAGAATTTGGCCTTGGCTACGTACACCATGAGCACCTGTCCTTTGCTGATGGCCACGGCTCGGTCGAAGTGCTCGGCGGCCTTTTCCGGATTGCCGCCCAACATCGGAGGCAGGGCTGCGTAATAGGACCCCAAGAAGACATGGGAAGTCCCGTATTGGAAGGTCTCGTCTTGGGCCACAATCCACTGCATGAGTTTAATGACTTTGGGCAATTCGGCCAGTGCCGCCATGGATTCAATGTTGGCACTAATCCAGGCTCCCCAACTCGAAGCGGCCCAGAACACGGTCGGCAGGTCTGAAGCCTCCAGGTCGTCAGCGACGCGGATAAATTCAACATAGGGGGCTTTGAGTAAGTCTGGTTGGCTCAGGCGCAGGGCGAGGGCTTTGAGACCGTTGATCTTGCCCCGGTAGTACAGATGCTTGGCCCGCTCGGGATCATCGACTTCGACCAAAGTGGCGTAGGAAGTATATATCTCAGCAGCACTTAAGAGCAATTGCGGATCTTGCGGATTGGCCACCAGCAGCCCTTCTAATAAGAGCAGGAAGGTAGGCACACCCGAGGTGACCAAATCCAAGTCGTCGTGGCGGGCTGTGGCCGCACTGACGTCCTCGATCAGCGATCCCACCAACGAGGACTGCAACCTAGCCGCGCACCCAATCGGCCCAAAGGCGAGAGTTGCCAGCAAGAGCATTGTCAAGAGGTGTTTAGCTACCATTCGGACCCAAAAAATCGGCTAAGAGGGGTTCCTCGTTGGTTTTCTAACCCCTAAGTCCGCGAGTTTTGTCACTGTCCATCTCCTCCTCAGGCTCTGTCGTGATGCGTAAGCACTGCCAAGGGTTGCCGTCTTCAGCACAGTCTGCAAAAATCTCCAAAGCACTGGCCAAATCCTCGCCACGTGCGCGATAAACAGCGGAAAAGAGCGTTAAATTGGCGTTGTAGCGACGATAAGATAAGAGTCGTGCATTGTTTAGTTCCCACTGGAGGAATCCATCGTACTGATTGTGGGTAAACTGCGTTCTTATGAGCGCAAAATCGCGCTGGCGCTGAGCAAAAACAACCTGTCTGTCGCGCAGTACAATGTTGCGAGACAAACCGAGCGAATAGAGGCTGTCGAGCGCCGCGACGGTCTCAGCCATGAAGTGCCGAAAGAGCGCCGCGTCTGCCCGGCGCGCCTCGGCCTGTTGCAAAAGCGGGGTATCGGTGCCGAAGTGTTGCGCCAAGAAGAGTAGGGCCCCTTGGCGCCCGACGAAGGTCGCCAAGCTCTCGTTGTAATCGGTCTGCCCTGGGGCATAGACAAGGGCGTGAGTCAACTCGTGGAGGATCAAATCGGCTAGCTGATCAGGCGCGTAACCGAGCATTGGGCTGAGAATTGGATCGGAAAAAATGCCCAAGGTACTGTAGGCACTGACCGGGCGGACAATGGCGTCATACCCTGCTGCGGCGAGAGCATCGCGCTGCTCGTCGGCTAGATCGCGACGGAAGAAACCTTTGTAAGGGACCTCGCCAACGAACGGAAAATCCCAAGTATAGGGTGAGAATCGGTCGGGCGGACAAGCGCTGACATTCCAACTGATCGGATCGCCTCCCGTATCGTAGAAGGTCGTGTACTGATCGTCTGTTTTCAGGCCCACGCTTTCGGCGTAGCGAAGGATGGCTTGGATCAGCTCTAGTTGCGTCCGAGTTTGCGCGGCCAAGTCGGCTCGGGCAAGGAGGGTTTGGACTGGTATGCGATTATACACCACGCGGCTTTGACCGCGAGCTAGATGCCAATAGTAATTGAGATTGCAGCCGCAAATGCCCAACAGGCCAAGCCCGATGAGAATGCGAAATAAAAGAGGCATCCGCGGCCAAGGCCACTTGTGCGTCTTAATTAGGAGAGCGAGCCAACCTAGAGTTTGCTGACGATCTTTTTTCCATCGAAGATTACATTGCCCTCTTTGTCGAGGACGCGACCGTCGCTAGTGAACTCGTACTTCATGGATTGACCCAAGGTCAGGTGGCGTTGTACTTCCTCTAAGTCTTGATATTTCTCAATTAGCTTCTCAATCGGCCCCTCAAATGAAGTCTGCTGCCACTTAGGACGATCCTTGTTGTGGGCGGCCCGTTCCTCAGCTGTCATAATGGGCAGGCGCTCGGCAGCGGGGGTGAACCGCCCAGCCATGGCCTGTTGGCGGCGATACTTCTCGTGGCGCTTTTCCGACTCGGTCAGCATTTCTTCGGGAATGGTCTCGAAGCTGGTATCTTGGTCGCCTCCTTGTTCCCGGCGTTTTTGCTGTTCTTCTTCGACTTCGCGCGAAAGGCGCTGTTGGCGCTCGTGGTCCAAGCTAGTGTCCGTGCCTAATCTCCGCAGTACATGCCGCGCGGCCTTGTTCATAGCGAATGCGCTGCCTCCCTAAATTGTGTGCGTGTATCAAAAATTGGCTAGCGATAAAAAATATAAGGGGGGTGGGTGATTTGGCAAATCCAAATCACCTTAGTTATTATAGAGTAGGATAGATAGGCAGTAGTAGATGCTCTTGATGTCGGGTCTCTATAGCCAAGGCTAAAGAGTCGAGATTTGAACTTTTGGTATGGAGATATAGGATGAGCTTTTTATCGCGTTTCTTTTCTCATGAAATAGGCATAGACTTGGGTACCGCCAATACCTTGGTGTTCGTCAAAGGCAAGGGAATCGTACTCAACGAGCCCTCGGTTGTAGCACGCCAAGTCTCCACCCAAAAAGTCATTGCAGTCGGCGAAGAGGCCAAGGAGATGATGGGGCGTGAAAACGCCGGTATTCAAATAATTCGCCCCCTGAAGGACGGTGTCATAGCCGATTTTGAAGTTACCGAGGAAATGATCCGCAGTTTTATTCGCAAGGTAAAAAAGAACCAACTTTTCATGCGGCCCAAGATCGTGGTAGCAGTCCCGGCAGGCAGCACGGAAGTGGAGAAGCGGGCGGTGCGAAACTCCTGCGAGCGCGTGGGGGCCAGAGAAGTCCATCTGGTCAGCGAGCCTATGGCCGCGGCCATAGGCATGGGATTGCCGGTCGATCAAGCCGTCGGCTCAATGGTCATCGATATCGGCGGCGGGACGACGGAGGTCGCCGTAATCGCCCTTTCAGGTCTCGTCGAACACGAATCGCTGAGGGTGGCTGGGGCTGCTATGGATCAGGCGATTATCGAGTGGATGCGTAGAAAGCACAACCTGCTTATTGGTGTCCAAGGTGCCGAGTCCATCAAGTGGCAAATTGGTTCGGCGACGGAATTGGATACAGAAGAAACTATCCCGGTGCGCGGTCGCGATACCATAGCTGGGCTACCCAAAGTCTTGCAGGTGGATTCGGTCGAGATCCGAGAATCTCTATCTGGTTCCGTGGCCCAAATCGTTGCCAGCGTGCGCAGAGTGTTGGAGAGAATGCCGCCCGAATTGGCGGCGGATATCCTCGATAGGGGGATGGTGCTATGCGGCGGTGGGAGCATGCTGCGAGGATTGAAGGAACATCTGCTCAGAGCGACAGACTTGCCGACTTATATCGATAGCGAAGACCCGCTCTCGGCTGTAGTGCGAGGCAATGCCCGCATCCTTGAAGAGTTTGATCACTACCGCCAGGTTCTGCTCTAGTCGACTATGACCAATACTCGGGAGCTCATCGTCATTGGACTAGCTGTTGTCTGCGCCCTGACTTTGATGAGCTTACCTCCGTCCTATAAGACCTCTATCGCCGAGCGGTGCCAAGTCGGTTTATTGGTATCAGGTCAAGCCCTGTTTTCAGGAGTCACCCGCTATGCCCGCGACGAGGAAAAGAGCCGTTTTCTCCTGACCCAGAACGCAGCCCTAGCTCTCGACAACATGCAAATGAAGGAAGCTGCATGGGAAAATGTGCGTTTGCGCAAGGCCCTGTCCTTTCGGCCTATAGATGAAAACACGAGTGTTATTTCTGCCGAAGTAATCGGCCGAGACCCCGACCACATTTACGACACGATCATCATCAATGCCGGCCGCGAACACGGCGTAGATAAGGATATGCCCGTGGTGACGCCCGAAGGACTCGTCGGGCACATTGCTCAAGTCGGAGGGGCCGATTCGGTCGTGCAGTTGTTGATGCGCACGAGGATTAGTGCTTTGATTCAAGCGACTCGCGCCCAAGGCATTGTCTCGTGGATCGATGGTCATCGGTTCCGGTTGCGATTCGTCGAAGCGAGCAACTTGGTGCGGGAGGGGGATATAGTCGTGTCGTCGGGGTTAGGCGGGCGCTACCCCAAGGGCATACCGATTGGCACGGTGGTGGAGGTGGATCAGGAGAAACGGGCTCCGGTTTTTCTGCGAGTCATCCTCAAGTCGATCGTGGATTTCTCTACACTCGAAGAGGTTTTCGTTCTCGGCAGAGACACTGGCCCAGGCTGAGAGGGTACGGCTCATCTTGACAGAGCATGAGCTGTGCCATATCCTTAACTATTTGTTGGCGTGATAATTAACGCGATTTCAACCCACCCGAATAGAGAGTACAGTCTTGACGAAAGCTGACATCGTGCGTCTAATCGCCGAGGGGACAGGGCTTACCAAGACGGATACTGCGGCTGTCGTTGATGGCTTTATCGAATCCGTAATTGAGGCTTTAGAACGAGAAGATCACATTGAGATTCGCGGTTTTGGCACCTTCAAAGTCGTCGAGCGGGCACCGCGTACGGGTCGCAATCCACGCACGGGTGCCGAAGTAAAAATCGCCGGTCGTAAGGCCCCGACATTTAAGCCTTCAAAGGAATTGCGGGCGCGTGTCAATGAGGAAAACGTAGAGGACAAAGGTCCAGGAGATAAGAAAGATGCCCTGTGGCAGGAAGAGAAAGCGGCATAAGATCGCTACGCACAAGCGCAAGAAGAGACTGCGCAAGAATCGGCACAAGAAGAAGAACATCTAGGCTAAGGGGCTAATAGCTCAGCTGGATAGAGCGCCGGTCTCCGGAACCGGAGGTCCCAGGTTCGAATCCTGGTTAGCTCACCATTTTGTCGCCACAGTATGGTCGGATAATTAAGTCGGGGTGTGGCGCAGCCCGGCTAGCGCGCTTCCTTGGGGTGGAAGAGGTCGCTGGTTCAAATCCAGTCACCCCGACCATTTTTTAGTAGTGTAGAATCATTGCTTTTGCTCGTCCATGTCGGGGTGTAGCGCAGCCCGGCTAGCGCACCTGCTTCGGGAGCAGGGGGTCGCCGGTTCAAATCCGGCCACCCCGACCACGAATTAAGTCCCTGTGAGATATTGACTTACAGGGACTTAATTTATTTGCGATACGAGGTATGGCTCTCTCTATCGGCATAATCGGCTTGCCCAATGTTGGCAAATCAACCCTCTTTAACGCGCTAACGGGAGATGGGGTCGAGGTTTCTAATTACCCATTTTGCACCGTGGGTCCCAATGTGGGTACAGTCGAGATCCCGGATCAGCGCTTGGAGCGTCTGAGCGAGGTCATTCAGCCGGAATCCACAACGCCTACAAGCGTTCACTTCGTCGATATTGCCGGTTTGGTGCGGGGTGCCAACCAAGGTGCTGGGTTGGGCAATCAGTTTCTCGCCCACATCAGAGATGTCGATGCCCTAGTCCACGTGGTGCGCTGCTTCGATGACGCGCAGATAAGCCATGTAGATGGGGAGATCGATCCCTTGCGCGATATCGAGACCATTGAAACGGAGTTGCTGCTGGCCGATTTGGCAGTGATGGAAAAGGCCGTGCCCCATCTAGACAAAGTGGTCCGCTCCGAGCCGCGCAGCACGCGAGCGCAAGAGTTGGTGGCCTGCACCAAGGTCTTAGAGGGATTGCAGCGCGGAACAGGTACAGCAGCGGTGGGGCTGACGATCGAAGAAAGGGATGCGCTCGCTCCGTATAGCTTGCTGACGGCAAGACCGGTGCTTTATGCGGCTAATATTGGGGAAATAGAAGCCGATGCGCCGGAACCATGGGTGGACCAGTTGGTCGAGTGCTATGGAGCGGATCGAGTGCTGGTCGTCTCGGCGCAGCTCGAGGCGGAAATGGCCGGTCTGAGCCAAGAGGAACGAGCGGAGTTCATCCGAGAATTAGGGCTGGAGCACGGGGGAATAGAGCGCTTAGTCCAAGCCGGATACAAGCTGTTGGATCTGATTACCTTCTATACGCTCGCCAACGGCAAGCTGCAGGCGTGGCAGTTGCCGCGCGGAGAAAAGGCACCGCGAGCGGCCGGGCGGATTCACACAGACATGGAAAAGGGATTTATCCGCGCTGAACTAGCCGCCTGCGATCAGCTAATCGCCATGGGTGGGTGGGCACCGTTGAAAGCGGCTGGGCAATTGCGGAGCGAAGGCCGGGATTACGTCGTCGCCGATGGGGACGTAATCACTTTCCTTTTTAAGGCTTGAGGCTCAGAAGCAAGCGCGGACGCTAGGTTTAGCACAGTAGCAGCTTCCGCTTGTTTCAGGCTCAATAAACGCAATATCGCAATTTCTCTACAGCAGGTGAGAATCGCGGTTAAAAACGGCCAAATGCAAGGGGACATCAAGTACATAAAGCAGTATAAAAACAAGGAATAGAGTAGCTTGACGGAAGGTGTCAGGTCGCCTATCTTCTGCCGTCTAAAAAAAAGCGAAACAGACCAATGGGACGCGCCTTGGGCATGATTGAAACCCGTGGCTGGGTGGCTGTGGTCGAAGCGGCAGATGCGATGGTCAAAGCCGCTGAGGTCGAGGTGGCCGGCTGGCAGGAAGTAGGCGGCGGCTTGGTCTCGGTCATCGTCCGCGGAGACGTGGCCGCTGTGCGCGCCGCTACTGAGGCCGGCGTCGTGGCTGTGGTGGGTGAAGTAGTCGCGTTCAGCATCATTCCCCAGCCACATGAGAGCACGGAAGCTGTATTGACCCTAATCCACTCTCCGGCAACAGTATGGTAATCTGGGCAAAAATCATTTTGGCCATGGCCTTGCTCGGCTGTGCTGTATGGTATCTTGAACCGGCTGAGTTGCTTGTGGCCGCTGGGCAGGTTGGTAGGGACAAAGTGCTCATCTGCGGGGCGATTGCCCTAGTGGGCATCGGCGTGCAATGGATAAAATGGCAGCTATTATTGCGCAACCAAATTCCCGAGGTCAATGGGCGCGATGCGCTCTATTCGCTGCTGGGTGGCGCAGCCCTCGGTTTGGTGACACCTAGCCGTCTAGGTGAACTAGGACGCGGTGTTTTCTTAGGGCGGAGTCGGGCCAAGGCCGCATTGCTGACGGCTGTGGATAAGTTGAGTTCGGCTGCGGTCACGTTGGGATTGGGGGCCGCAGCCGCATGGATTTTATGGCCCCATCTCAGGGGCTTTTTGCTGTTGCTAGTCTGCGTTCTCAGCGTGCTGTTGTATTGGGGCTGGTGCCGTCAGAAGGCGAGCGGGCCGGTTGCATGGGGGACCATTGTCGGGTTATCCGTCTTGTTCAACGTGGTATTCATGGCGCAATTTTTCTATTTGGTCTCCGCCAGTGTGCCTGCCGACTCAGCCGTCGTATTGGCGGTGCCGGTGGTATTTGCCCTGAAAACTCTGTTGCCCTTGGGATTTTTGGATCTAGGGGTCCGCGAGGCGGCCGCCATCTTGGTATTTAGCAGCCTCGGCCTAGAGCCGCAACCCGCTTTTGTGGCTAGTATCCTGATTTTTGTCTGCAATGTGTGCTTGCCGGCTGGCTTGGGCTGGCTGTGGATTGGTAGCCGCCGACTGCGGACGATGGGGAAGGTCGCCTCATGAATTCGGCGTATGCAATAAAAAAAGAAATATGTGAGGTAGGGCACAGGGTCTATCAGCGAGGGTACGTAGCGGCCAATGACGGCAATATCAGCGTCCGCGTAGAAGACGACCTAGTGCTGTGTACGCCGACTGGAGTGAGCAAGGGTTTTCTGAGCGCAGACATGCTGGCCACCTGCGATATGGAGGGCCAGCAAGTATCGGGGGCAATGAAAATATCGTCGGAAATCCGCATGCACCTCGAAATCTACAAGTTGCGGCCCGATGTCCGCGCAGTTGTCCATGCACATCCTCCGACAGCGACCGGTTTTGCCGTCGCTGGCATTGAGCTGACTCAGTGCGTCTTGCCCGAGGTCATCGTCAGCCTTGGGGGTATTCCACTCGCGGATTACGGCACGCCTGGAGGCCCCGATATCGTCGAGCCGATGAAGCCGCTTTTGCGGCAATACGATGCCGTTTTGATGGCCAATCACGGAGTGGTAACCGTGGGCCAGCACGTCATGGATGCCCATTTCAAGATGGAGACTGTCGAACACTTTGCCCAGATAGCCTTGGTCGCACATCAGCTCGGCGGGATACGCACGCTTGGGGGCAAAGATGTGGAAGATCTCACGAACCTAAGAAAGCGCTTTGGAATTGGGGATCGACCGTCCTGTGAGATAGCTGGAGAAAGCGATCTAGTCGAGCGGATTACCAAGGAAGTTATGCGCCAACTGCGCTAGCTTAGTTGGCGATATGAGGAAGTATGAGGTTTATAGGACTGATCGTCGCTGCAATGGGGATAGCAACTCCGGTGAGCAGCCAAGAGATCGTCGAGGCGGTCCAGCGCGGAGACTCCCTGCTGGCGCAGGGACAGCCTAAACAGGCGTTAGCTGAATACGAAAAGGCGCGCGAACTAGGTGCTGGCAGCGCGATGTTTCTCAATCGCTTGGCCAGCCTCTACATGCAGACCGGCGGCTATAGCCAGGCAGCCGAATCGCTACAACAATCGCTCTCTGAAGACCCTAGGCAGCTTCCGGTATATTCGGCGTTGGGGGAGGCCTTTTTGGCCATGGGCCAGCTAGACTCGTCTATTTTTTACGTCGAACAAGCGAGTATTCTGGCTCCTTCCTCAACTAAAGTCCACAGTACCCTCGGTTATCTCTACATGCAGGACGGTCAGAGCGAGAGGGCGCGCGAGCGCCTCGACCGGGCCTTGTCACTGGACAAAAAAAACCTGGAAGCCTATCGCCTATATGGGTATTACTACGCACAACAGGACTCGGTAGATCGAGCCATTGAATACTATCAAAAGTTGGCGGAGTTATCGCCGGACAATGTCGAAGCCTACAACAATATCGCGTTCCTTCTCGCTGGGGCTGGGCGCTATACCGAAGCTCTTGAGTATTACAAGTTGGCTAAAGATCGGGCGCAGGATCCCTACCTAGCCCAAGCAATCACGGCCAAAATCGAAGAGGTCCAGGCGTTGCTGGCCGGTGAGATGCGGGCGCGCTACATATTGGTTGAAACGGAAGCGTCTGCGCTCGAAGTCCTCGAAAAAATAGCTCAAGGAGCCGATTTCTCCCAGCTTGCACAGCAGCATTCCATCGCTCCCAACGCCAGTCAAGGCGGGGATTTGGGTTTTTTTGGGCCGGGTGAACTCATGCCCGAAATCGAGGAGATCGTAGTGCAACTGAAGATTGGGGAACTGAGTCAGGTCGTGGAATTACCCATGGGCTATATCGTCGTGCAGAGATTAAACTAAAAATGAAAAAGGTAGCGGCCAAGACATCTTTCGATGCCTTGGCCGCCAGGGAGGGATACGAACCATGACCGGAATGGCTCGCATAGGTTAAACGCCCTGAAAAGAGAAAGGTTCCACGTTAGCAATACTTTTTTCGAATGTTCAATATCTCCAGAGGCAACAAGGATGAACGCGGATGACCTGCGCGATGTAGCCGAGCGGCTCGAAGCCTTGGAGTCGCTGGCCAAGCTGTTCAGAAATTCATGGCTCGAACACGCCAAGACCCAGATACAGGACGAGAAAATCAGAGCCTATCTGACGGTTTTTGACGACGCCTTTCCAGGGATGGATCACGTCGTCGAATTCGTGCGCCAAAATGCTCAAGCACTTGCTGCAGGCGAGGATGTCCAAGAAAATTTTGCTGGTTTGGCGCAGGCGCTTCTACAGCGGGAGAGCAAAGGCTCAGATTCTCTTTCAGTAGAGAACGACGTGGAAGTTATGGCAGAAACCCCTGCTCCCGAGGAACAGGACGACACCAGCGCCGCCGATGAGAACGTCGAGGACGTGGCCGATGCCGAGCAGGAGGACGAAACAAAACCGACGAGTGATGAAGAAGAGTCGAAAAACGAGGACCAAATAGATGCCCTTTTTGGCTGAACAAGCCCTGATTTATCCCAACAGAATGAGCTGGCATGCCCTATTCCTATAATGCCTGGTTCCAGTGCATCAATTGCGACGACGAGCGCTATCCGCTAAACGAAATAGTCTACCACTGTCAAAAGTGTGAGGGGTTGCTCGAAGTTCGCCACGATATGAAACCCCTACAGCGGCGCTCGGGCGGCGAGTGGCGGACGCTCTTTGATCAGCGCTACATGAGTTCAGTGCATCCGTATGGGAGTTCGGTTTGGGGCAAGAAAGAGATGGTATGTCCCCTCGTCGAGGACGAAAACGTGGTCTCCATGTACGAGGGGGGGAGCAATCTGCTCTGGGCCGAGCGCTTGGGAGCCGAACTGGGCATGGAGGATCTGTGGATAAAGCAGTGCGGCAATAGCCACACGGGTTCGTTTAAGGACCTAGGCATGACCGTGTTGGTTTCCATGGTCAAGCAGATGATTGCCGAGGGGCAGTCCATACCCGCGGTAGCTTGCGCTTCAACTGGGGACACCTCGGCGGCGTTGGCCGCGTATTGCGCGGCCGCCGGCATTCCGGCGATCGTCTTATTGCCCAAAGACATGATTTCTACTTCCCAGCTCATCCAGCCCATAGCCAATGGCGCCTTGACGCTGGCCTTGCGCACCGATTTCGACGGGTGCATGGCCTTGGTGCAGGAAATCTGCCGCCGCGACCAAATCTATCTGGCTAACTCAATGAATTCGCTCCGCATTGAGGGGCAGAAGACCATCGCGATTGAGCTGTTACAGCAATTTCACTGGGAGGTCCCCGACTGGGTCATTATCCCGGGCGGCAACCTAGGCAATGTTAGTGCCTTGGGGAAGGGGTTTATCGAAGGCAAGGAAATGGGGCTTATAGACAAGCTGCCGCGCATTGCCGTCGCCCAAGCAGCCCAGGCCAATCCGCTCTATCTCAGTTATTTAGACGGATTCCGCACCTTTGAGCCGCAAACGGCCCGCGATACCTTGGCCAGCGCCATTAAGATCGGCAACCCCGTAAGCAGGGAGCGGGCCATGCGCACCTTGCAGCGCTTCGACGGCATCGTCGAAGAGGCCACGGAAGACGAATTGGCCAACGCCTGTGCAAGGGCCGACCGCAATGGGCTGTTCACCTGTCCTCACACAGGCGTCGCCTTAGCAGCGCTAGAGAAAATGATTGCAGCCGGGCACGTCGAGCCACAGAATCGGGTGATCGTAATATCTACGGCACACGGGCTAAAGTTCCCAGATTTCAAAGTGAAGTACCACGAAGACCAATTGCGGGAGTTCCACGTCGAGCCACAGCATCGCAATATGCCCGTTGAGGTCGAAGCTGAATACGAAGCCGTGCATCGGGCTGTCCTCGAAGCTGTAGAGCAGCGGTCGCTGGCCACTGCCCGCCACTGAAAGAGCCAATACAATGAATCGCACTGACGATGGTTTTGCAGGAGAATCGACCCGCTCCGTTCACGGGGGAGTGGAACGAGATAAATTTGCCCAATCCCTCATCGACCCCATTGCCCAGACCGCCACTTATACTTTTGCCGATTTAGATGAATTTGTCGCCTTTAAGGCCGGCGAAAAATCACTCTACGAATACGGGCGCTATGGCAATCCAACCCAGCGGGCAGCCGAGTGCAGAATAGCCGCCTTGGAAAATGCCGAAGCCGCCTTGCTCTTTTCGTCGGGGATGAGCGCCGTTACCTCGGTGCTCTATGCGATGCTGCGCAGTGGGCAACACTTGGTGCTCATGGAAGATTGTTATCGCATGACGGCCAAATTCTGCGAGGTCTTGGCCAAATTCGGCATTGAATCCACCATAGTTAAGCCCGGCGATATGGATGCATTGGCGGCTGCGGTGCGACCGGAGACCCGTTTAATCTTTACCGAGTCCCCGACCAATCCCCATTTGCACGTCCTCGACTTGGAGCAGCTCGTCGTTTTTGCCAAACAGCGGCGTCTCAAGGTTATCATCGACAGCACCTTAGCCACGCCGGTCAATCAGCGGCCGCTCGATTTCGGGGTTGATCTGGTCATCCACAGTGCCACCAAATACCTCGGCGGACACAACGATTTGATGGCGGGTGCCGTCTGCGGCAAGGCTCCTTTAGTCGAGGCCATTGGCGAATACCAACGAATCACCGGTGGAATCGTTGACCCCAATACCTCGTATTTATTGATCCGAGGGTTGAAGACGCTCGCATTACGCGTTCTGCGGCAAAACGATACAGCCCTGACAGTAGCCCGGTTTCTAGAAGCTCATCCCAAGGTTCGCCAGGTCTTTTACCCGGGCCTCGAAAGCCACGTCGATCACCGCGTCGCCAAAGAGCAAATGCGCGGTTTTGGCGGGTTGATCAGCTTTGAGATCGACGGCACCCCCGAGCAGACGCGGAATTTCGTCCATCGTCTAGCCGTGCCCTATATCGCACCGAGTTTGGGAGGGGTGGAGACGCTAGTCTCGCATCCGGCGACTGTTTCCTATTACGATTTGAGTGAGAAGGAGCGGCTGACCATCGGCATCACCGACCAGTTGGTGCGCTATGCAGTGGGCATTGAGGACGCCGATGAGCTAATCGGCGATATAGAGAGGGCGCTTGAGGAGGTCTAAGGGGTCAGAAGTTCAAGTCGGCCAAGAGCACGGTCCAGGGCAGGGAGGCGACTTTGCGGTACAGGTCGCCGTCGCTGGTCACGGCTTGGCAGCGGAGATGGGCACCTAAGGCGATGAAGCCGGCGGCGTACATGCTGATGGAATGCTCAAAGGCGATTTGCGTTGCTCTGCGGATAATTTCGGCGTTGTAGGGCACAATATCCAAGTGCATGTACGCCAAGCTGGCCAAGGCGTCGTCGATATGCGTGCGATCGAATTGTTGACTTTCCTTGAGGACGTGGGCTAACTCGTATATTGATTGGTCGAGCACGGTTAGCTCGACCCGTTCCGCTAGCTGCTCCTGGCGAAGTTCAAGGGCCTTGTGGGCATCCACGTCGTGCGCTGGAGAAAACCACCGCAGCATAACGGAGGTATCTAGCGCGTAGCGAATCACTGCTCTTGCCGTTCCGCGCGCAGAAGCTGGAGCGGATCCCAAGGCAGGGCCTTTTTGCGCAGGCTGTCTTGGAGCGTCATTCCGTGTTCAATAGCCGCCTGCTTCCGCTGGTACTCGTATGTTGCGTCCCTTTGTTGGCAGTACGCCATAAAGGCCAACCGCAGGAGTTTGCTGCGGCTTACGCCCTCTTGCTGCGCAACTTGATCAATGCGTTCGAGCAAATCGTCCGGCAACATGATATTTACGCGCGCCATAAGCTCCTTTCTTTCGTCTGGCAAGTGGGTGTAAAACGGCCAAGTTAGTTTTGCACCAACAGACTGTCAAGGAGGCCCACTTGCCTTAGTTTGGGTCGGTCTTTAATGTTACAATCGGGATTAGAACATGAAAAATTACCTAAAAATATTGTCGGGTTCGAGCAATCCAGCACTGGCTCAGGAAATATGTGATTACTTGGCCATGGTGCCCGCTCGCCGTCAGATCATCCGCGAGCCCAACGACAATATAAAGGTTAAAATAGAGGAGAATGTGCGCGAAGACGACGTCTTTGTCATCCAGACGTCAGCCTCTCCGGTCAATCATCACTTTGTTGAGCTTTTGTTGCTGATTGACGCGCTCAAGTATGCTTCGGCGCGTCGGATTACGGCCGTATTGCCCTATTATCCTTATGTGCGCGCCGACAAAAAGGACGAACCCCGCATTTCTATTACCGCTCGTCTCGTTGCCGACCTGCTCCAAACAGCCGGGGCCGACCGAATCTTGACCATCACTTTGCACAGCCCGCAAATCGTGGCGTTCTCGCGCATTCCAGTTGACCAATTGTGGGCGACGAGCCTGCTGTGCAATTTTATGCGCATGAAAGACATCAGCAACGCCGTGGTGGTGTCGCCCGATGTGGGGAGTGCCGATGAAGCCAGCGCATATGCGCATCGGCTCGGCTTGCCGCTGGCCATTATGGATAAACGCCGCTACGCAGACGACGAAAAAGTCGAAATCAAAAATATGATCGGCGAGGTTGATGGCCGCGACGCCTTGCTCTTCGACGAGGAGGTGCTGACGGGAGGGTCCATGATGGAGTCAATACGGGTCCTTAAAGAAAGAGGCGCACGTCGAATACTGGCCGGTTGCACGCATGGCGTTTTTTCCGGGCAAGCCCTAGAGAGGATTGAAGCCTCCTCAGTGGAAGTATTCGCCACCACGAATACCATCCCATTGCCCGAGGGCAAGCCGAGGAGCAAAATCGCCGTACTAAGCGTCGCTCGGTTGTTGGGGGATGCGATCAAAGCCATTCACCACGGCGAATCCGTGAGCCGCCTGATTGAGTGGGAGGGCTAGGTAATGCCAAGTAAACTGAGTATTTTCTTTGAGTTATGGGATTTTATGAAGGTGCGCAAAAAGTGGTGGTTGGGGCCGATATTTGCCACTTTGATCCTGTTAGGGCTGTTAATTGTCACAACCCAAGGATCAGCAGTAGCCCCGTTTATTTACGCCCTGTTTTAAGTCTTATAACATATAATATGTAAAATGAATATAAAAGAACTCATCCGCGAAGTCCCCAATTTCCCGCAAGACGGCATTTTGTATAAAGACATCACGCCGCTGCTCAAGGACCCCGCTGGTTTATCCGCTGCGGTCCAAATTATGCTCAAACCCTTTGCGGACTCCGAAGTAGACGTCGTCGTCGGCATAGAAGCCCGCGGCTTTGTCTTTGCGACACCCATGGCCCTCGAGTTAGGATGCGGTTTTGTGCCGGTGCGCAAACCGGGTAAGCTACCGGCGGCCACGCTGCGCCGCGAATACGCACTCGAATACGGCGAGACCTCTCTGGAAATCCATACCGATGCCATCGCGCCGGGGCAGAAGGTCTTGGTCGTGGATGACGTTTTGGCCACCGGTGGAACCTTGGTGGCGACGTGTCAAACGCTTGAAGAGTTGGGAGCGGTTGTCGTGGGCATCAGCGTTTTGGCCGAGTTGAGCTTTTTGTCGGGCCGCCGCCTCTTGCACGGGTACAAATTGGCAAGTGCTATCGTCTATTAAAACCTGAACCTAAAACCAGGGGGAAGCAATACCTTTCATGTCGAGTGAACGCCGTAGACTGAGCAAGAGCGAACTCCGCGAAGATGAGTTCGTCGAATGGATCATGGAGGCAGTCGAGTACGTCAAAGAGCGCGCTCGCCTCTTTGGCGGTGGAGCCGTCGCTGTGATCGCGGTCATTATGGCCATCAATTATTTCATCGAGTCCAAAGAGGCCGATAGACTCAAAGCCGCCGCGCTACTCGGCGATGTGCTGATGGTCGAGCAGGGCGGCGAGCCAACCGAGGCGATCCGCTATGCCGAGGAACTGGTATCCTCTTATGCCGGGACCACAGCTGCAGCCCAAGGGATCGTACTTTTGGCTAATCTCCACTACTCACAGGGCCGCTATGGCGAGGCTCGAGGTTACTACCAGAGCTACTTGGACAACTATGAGCCTGTAGATGTGCTGGTCCACGCGGCCCAGAGCGGTCTCGGTGCCTGTCTCGAAGCTGAAGGGCAGCTCCTAGCCGCGGCCCAGCACTACGAAACCTATGCGGCCCAGCAGGCGGGGACCATCCGCGAGGCCATGGCGCGGATGGAAGCCGCCCGCATATATGGGTTGGCCGGCGAGAGCGACAAGCAACAGGCCCTACTCAAACAAGTCAGTCGCACATTCGCCCAGTACCCGATTGCCGCTCAAGCCCGCGCTGCACTAGCCATGTTCTAAGGGGGCTATTGATGGGCAGTACAGATCTCAAAGTTTTCGCTGGGCGAAGCAACCCCGCACTGGCAGCAGGCATTTACCAGTCGCTGGCCATTGAGCCAGGACACATCGAATTTATCGACTTTAGCAACGAAAATATAAAGGTAAAGATCTGCGAAAATGTACGCGGCCACGATGTGTTCTTTATTCAAACCTCGTGTCCTCCCGTCAGCGACTACTTGATGGAGCTGCTCATAGCTCTCGACGCCCTAAAATACGCCTCGGCCGGCCGCATCACCGCCGTTCTGCCTTACTATCCGTATGCTCTGGCCGACAGCAAGGACGAACCAAGGATTTCCGTGGCGGGTCGTCTGGTGGCGGATCTAATCGCTGAAGCGGGGGCGGACCGCATTCTCACCATGACCTTACATAGCCCTCAGACTATGGGCTTTAGCCGGATCCCAGTTGATCAACTCAGCGGCGTCCCGGCGATATGTGCTTATTACGCTGACCTCGACCGAGACAACTTAGTCGCTGCCGCTCCGGACATCAGTCGCGCCAAGGTCACCGAAACCTATGCCCAGCGGTTGGGGTTGCCCCTTGTAGTCGTTGATCAGGGTGCCGGGGAAAACAGGGTCATTGGCGACGTAGCCGGCCGAGATGTCGTATCTTCGACGACGCGATCATTACCGGCACTTCCATCCTCAGGGGGGCTGCTGCGGTTAAAGAGCGCGGAGGGCGCAAAATCTACGCTGGTTGCGTTCACGGCACCCTCACCAAGGAAACGCTAGCGAGGTTGGATCAGTCCAGCCTGCAGGCGCTCGCCATTACCGATACGATTCCCTTGCCAGCGGACGCTAGCACTCCCATGATGCAGGTGTGCTCCGTGGCCCCTCTCTTTGCCCGTGCTATCCGCGCTATCCACGAAGAAACGTCTATTAGTGCGCTATTCAACTGAGGCGAAGCCGTTTTGAAGATCGCAGTACTAGCCGATATCCACGCCAATCTCGAAGCACTAGAGGCCGTGTTGATCGCCGCGACTAACGCTGGTGCCGAGCGCATCCTCTGCCTAGGGGACATTGTGGGATACGGGCCCGATCCCTTGGGCTGTATCTATCGGCTCAAGGAGGTAGAAGCGCAGATCGTACTGGGCAATCACGACCAAGCCGTGCTGGAGCCGGCGCGCATCCAGTCTTTTAACCTGTTGGCCCGTCCCTCATTGTACCAAGCACACGAGTTACTGGGAGAGGAAGAACGGGACTTTCTACAGCAGGGGGTCTTGCGACGCGTGGAACGCGATGCGGCCCTGTCCCATGCCAATCCCCTCAAGCCCGAAGAGTGGGAACCCCTCCTCATGTACGATCGCGTCGCTTGGTGCATGAGCCATCTCAAGTGGCCATTGGCTTTTGTCGGCCACACACACGAATCGCGCATCTACTGCAAGATGCGCGATAAGCCCGTGCCGCTGACTTCGGCTAGGGCCGCCATAGGAGAGCACCGGTATTTGGTTTCTGTCGGCAGTGTCGGCCAACCCCGCGACGGCGACTGGCGGTCGGCGTACACCCTGTGGGATACCGACGAACAATGGGTTGAACTCCAACGAGTCGAATACCCGTTTAAGCTGACCCAGCAAAAGATCGAAAACCTCGGCTACCCCAACTATTTAGCTGAACGCCTCGCCAAAGGGGAGTAGGTAGGGCGGGCACTCATGCAGGGCCGCATTATCAGAGTCTCTGGGCTACAGTGCCTCGTCGAGGTCGAGCAAAGCCACTGGAAATGCGAGATTCGGGGTCGTCTCAAGTCTGGGCGTCGCAAGACTAGTTCCCCGGTCGTTGCTGGCGATTGGGTCGATGTCGTACCTACGGCGGAACGGACTGGAGTCATCGAAACGGTACATCCCCGATCCTCTAAATTTTCGCGTGGGGCCAGTGGAGCACGTCCGTTTGAGCAAATTCTCTTTGTCAATATGGAGCAATTGGTCGTCGTTGTGGCCGCTTGCCAACCCAAGCCCCGTCGCGGCTTTATTGACAGAACGATTGTCATGGCGATAAAGGGGAATCTCCAGCCGGTGGTATGTATCAACAAGGTCGATTTAGCCTCCGAAGAAGCCGTGGACTCCCTAACTGCCCCTTATGAGGCCCTCGGTTATCCAATTTATCGCACCAGTGCCCTGCGAGGCGACGGCATGGGAATGTTCAAAGAAGCCCTGATCAATCGCAGCACGGCCGTGGTCGGCCAATCTGGGGTCGGCAAATCGACCTTGCTCAACGGTATCGAACCAGGGTTGGGACTAAAGACAAAGGAAATAATGAAGCACCACGACCGGGGCCGGCACACGACCACGACCGTGCATTTATTCAAGTTGCGAGAGGGCGGCTATGTGGTCGATACTCCAGGAGTTAAAAAACTCCGCTTATGGGGGGTAAAACCTGCTGAGCTAGCGACGTATTATCCCGAGCTAGAACCTTTGCGTGGCCAATGCCAATTCGGCGATTGCAGCCACTTGCACGAACCCGGCTGTGCGGTCCGCGCAGCCGTAGCGACCGGTCGCATAGCGTCGGCGCGCTACGAAGGATATCGGCGTATTTTTGCGAGCTTGAGTGGGGATGAATGAACTGACTATTAAGGATCTGCTAGCTACCTACGGGCAGCAACTACGGCTGAAGCTCATCGCCGGTTCCGAAGGGGTACAGCGGACCATCAACAACAGCGACATCCACCGTCCTGGCCTAGCCCTGACGGGCTTCGTCGAGCTGTTTACCTTGGATCAAGTACAGCTCTTGGGCAATACCGAAGCGGAGTATCTGCGCAGCTTACCCCCAGACCGACGGCGGCAGGCCCTCAAAATCATATACCAATTCGATATTCCATGCGTGGTCTTGACCGGTAGGGGACGGGTGTACTCTGAGTTGCGGGAGCTAGCCGATGAGTGCGCGGTCCCACTGCTGAAGTCTGGATTCAACACGGCCGAGTTTACCCATCTCATCCGCTTTTACCTCGACGAGGTGTTCTCGCCCCAAGTGTCCATGCATGGTACGTTGGTCGATGTCTCTGGAGTAGGGTTACTTTTTCGCGGCCGCAGTGGTATTGGCAAAAGCGAAGTCGCCTTGGATTTGGTCGAGCGCGGGCATCGGTTGGTGGCCGACGATGTGGTCATCATTAACCGCAAGCCCCAAGGCATTTTGGTGGGGTGTAGCTCGGAGATGCTCCAAGATCACATCGAAATTCGCGGCATCGGCATCCTAGACGTAAAAAAGATGTTTGGCGCGTGGAGGACTCGGCGGCAGAAGCGGGTGGAGGTATTGGTCAACCTCGTCGATTGGGACGAAAAATATGCCTACGAACGCCTTGGCCTCGAAGATAATAAAGTGGTAATCCTCGGTGTCGAGGTGCCCGAGGTCTTCATACCGCTATTTCCCGGTAAAAATATCACGGTACTCGCCGAGGCTATAGCGATAGATTATCTCTTGCGCTTGGACGGGGATTACGCGGCACGGACATTTAGCCAGCGGCTCCAGGAGCGAATTAAGATGGGCAAAAAACCATGATGACGCTTGGCGTAGCAGGCCATGCCCTCGAGGTAGCCGTGCATCAGGATGCTTTGCAAAGCTGCGGCGATATTCAGTTCGTGCACCAATCTGATTGCGCTGCGGTCTTGGAAGAAAAAATAGACGGCCTGGTGATATTGCACGTGGAAGACAAATCGCATTGGATAGGAGCGGCCGTGGCAGCCGGTCTTCACGTCATGGCCTCCCATCCCGTCCAGGAGCCGTTTGCAAACAGCCATCCCAATGTGTGCGTGCTTTCACTGGGGAGGCATACGCACTTTTGCACAGCTTTGACCGCTCAGCAAGGGGTAGCGCATTACTCTCTAGAGCTTTCTTTTGCTTCGGCTCTATTCGATCCCATCAACCGCGATATGATCTACAACCAGGCGGCCTTGGACATATGCGACCTGTTGCTGAGCACTTGGGGACGGGTAGATATGCTGTACAGCAGGATGCGCAACTTTTTTCACCCTGGGCGCATGGAGGACGTGTCGATTGCGCTACTGAGGATGCGCAACGGAGTCGAAGGCTCGGTTTCATTCATGGACTTTCCGGCTGTGGCTCCGGCTTTGCGAGTCCGCTTGTATGCACAGGACGAAATGGTCGATACGTCTTGGCCTTGGGTGTGGGAAGCGGACGATCTGGCGGCGTATTATCGCAATTTTGTCGCCTGTATCCAAGGACGAGCCCAACCGCTGTTGGATTTGGCACAGGTCGCTGAAAGCTATCGTCTCTTGGAATGGATGCGCATGTCGGCGAGGCAAGATATGGTTTTAAATCGCAAGCAAGTAAAATAAAAAGTCTTATAAAATATTTTATGTAAACAAAAAATCTATAATGAATACACCATCCTCACCACCTACATACTTCGCTCTTGGGTTGGCAAGCTTCTTGTTAGCAATTGTGTTATTGTTCAACATGCTCAGTCCTATGGCTGTGCCAGTTACCAGAGAGCAGTTCGATCAGATAAAAGAGGCCGATCTCATCGAGTCTCTGATTGTGCAACCCCGAGGATTTACTTGGCAACTCAAAAGGGCCGTGAGAGTCCAGGGGACCAACGGCGAGACACTAGCCAAGCGGGTCGCGCTAGTAGAGCCAGACCCAGCCGTAGGCGAAGATTGGCAACAAAAGGGAGGAGCGGTGCGCCACGAGCAAGATAACTCGTGGTGGGGTGGGGCAGTCTTCATCGCCTTGTTACTCGGCGTGGGGGGATGGCATATCTGGTCCCAAATACGGTTAGATCTCAAAGGGGGAGGGGGGCCGCGCCGCCGCTTGCGCGACCTGGAAACCGCGCTTAAACAAGGCAAAATTACCCAAGCCGAATTCCGGCAGCAGGCCGAGCGGCTCTGGGCCGAATTGTGAGGAGCTATGGCGAGTACCATTCGCGTTCTCGACGAAAGTCTCATTGGAAAAATCGCCGCCGGTGAGGTAGTGGAGCGACCAGCTTCGGTCGTGAAGGAATTGGTCGAAAACTCGATCGATTCGGGTGCCGCTAAAATCCGCGTGGAAATCAAGGCCGGTGGCAAGCAGTCAATTGTCGTGACCGACGATGGTTCGGGCATGAACAGAGAGGATATCGCTTTGTGCGTGCGCCGGCACGCCACGAGTAAGATGGCCTCGGTAGCCGATCTGTTCTGCATTCAGACGCTGGGGTTTCGCGGCGAAGCCCTAGCTAGCATTGGTGCGGTAGCCCACTTGGCGATAGAATCACGTGCGAGGGAAGACGAAGCCGGAACGCGCTTGGTCGTGGAAGGGGGAATAGAGCGGGAGATGCACAGCATTGGCCGAGCGCGCGGCACAGCCATTGTAGTAAACAACCTGTTCTTTAATACGCCCGCGCGGCGCAAGTTTCTCCGGTCCGTCGATACGGAAGCTCGCCACGTGGCGCAGACCATAATTCATCTAGCCGCTGGCTACCCGGCCCTTGGCTTTGAACTAGAGCACCAAGATCGCCAAGTATTGAACTACGCCCCGGCGTCTCGTCGGGAGCGCGCGGCCGAGTTGCTGGGTGTTCCAGTCGCCAAACTGTTGGATCTCGCTCACGAGGAGGAGGGTCTCAAAATCGAAGGAGTCTTAGCCGGTCCCGAGCACTGCGGCCGGAGCAAGGGCAAGCAGTATCTCATCGTACAGGGGCGCCCCATCTCTTCGCGACTGATGGCCAGTGCTATACAGCGGTGTTTTGAGGGGCTGCTGCCCGAAGGGCGTCATCCAGTATTCATGCTCTGGATCGATATGGATCCTAAGAAAATCGACGTCAACGTCCATCCGACGAAGCGGGAGATTCGCTTGGCCAACGAAGGGCAGGTCATCGCGGCTATTGAGAACAGCGTCCGGCAGAGCTTGCGCCTGCCCGATGTACAATCCTTTGTCTATGCTGCGGCTCCAATGCTGCGGCCGGACAGCACTCCTCGCTTCAGCGGGGACAGCAGTACTGCAGGTGGCGAGCCAATACCGGTGCGCGTGGGAGAACCAGCGTCACCGGTATTGCAAAGGATGCCTGCGTCCGGCGAGCCTGGGGTAGCGGCAACCCGTGATGCCGACGATCAGCTCGCCCTGACCTTCGTCGCTCCAGCCGTCAAACTCGCCGTCGCCGAAAACGCCGCGATGTGGCAGGTCCACAACCAGTATATCCTCGTCGAAGTAGCCGATGGCCTACTCTTCGTCGACCAGCAAGCTGCACACGAACGCATCAACTACGATCGGGCCATGGAGCAAATAGACGGCGTAGCCGGAGAAAGCCAGCAGTTGCTCTTTCCCATACAGCTAGAAATGGGCGCGGCGGATTTCGAGACCCTCAACCAAGTGCGGGACGATATTGCCAAGCTGGGATTTGTCGTGCGAGATTTTGGCGCGCGGACGGTGTTGGTGGAAGCTGTGCCGGCCGAATTGGATCGCTTTGGCGATGGCGATGTTTTTTATCAGCTATTGAACGACGTGCGCGATGCCCAGAATTCGGGCCGACCTTGGCGCGAAGCGCTCGTCTTAGCTTACGCGCGCAAAGCTAGTATCAAGAAAGGCCAGAAACTGAACTCCGAGGAAATGATACACTTAATCAACGAATTGCTAAAGGCCGACTCGCCGCACATAAGCCCAACGGACAAGCCGATTATGGCGAGGATGAAATTAAGCGATATGGAGCGTTTATTGCGGAGATTCTAGTTTTCTATTTAATCTGGCCATGATACTAACGATAACAGGCATTATCAATAGTATAAAAACTAGGCGAATCCCTTGTGAAACGCGGCGGCAAAATTCCGCGATGTTCGCTATATTTGGGACATTAGACACCAATTAAGCCCCAGCGAGCATTTTATGAGTCAGACACTCAATCCGGTCGTCCGCAGGCTAACGCCAACACCAGCGTTGGTAGCGGACGATCCTTTGGAACAATTTCTCAGTGGCCAACTCAGCGAGCGCACTCGGCGCGCTTATTACGCCGACCTCCAGCATTTCTTTTTTTCTATCGGCATGGAACTAAATGAAGTATCGCTCACCGTCTTGCAGTCAATCACCTTTGAGCACGTGGTCGCCTTTAGAAATCAGCTCGCCAGCGAAGGTTATAAGCGCAGCAGCATCAACAGAAAATTGTCCAGCCTGAAGTCGTTGTTCAAGATGCTGGTCGCCTTAGGTCACATCGAGAAGAATCCCGCTGACTCTACGTTGGTGCGCGGTTATAAAGTGGACGAAACCCTAGCTGGCAAGGCGCTTTCCAATCAGGTGCTGAACAAGATCCAGCAAGCCATTGCCGAGGAAAAAGACGATTTGGTTCGCACGCGCGATGCAGCCATGTTTCATTTGCTTACATTCGGCGGCCTGCGCCGCTCTGAAGTGGCTGGCATCGCTTGGGAGGATATATCCTTGGAGGGCGTCTTTTATATCCTGCATCTCCCCGAGACTAAATCGGGCGTGGCGCAGGATATAAAACTGCAAAACGTCGTCCTGCATCATCTCGAATTATACAAAGAACAATTACAGGCGGCGGGCTTGCCGACGACTGGCAAGGTCTTCATCAGCCTGTCGCGCAACCAATCTCGCGGTCAGCCGCTGACTGACCAATCGGTAAATCACGTCGTTAAGAAGTACGCTATGCGCGCTGGCCTCCCCCAGAACGTCACCGCGCATATGTTCCGCCACACGTGCTGTACTCTGGCGATTGAAGGCGGAGCTAAGCCCCAGCAAGTGCAAGCCCATTTGCGCCACAAGGATCTAAAGACGACGATGCGTTACTACGAGAATCGCGAAAAGCTGCTCGATAATGCGTCTGATTACATTAATATTGGTAGTTGATGTTTTTTGTTTTGTAGGCGGATTTTTTTCTTCGGCTTCTTTCTTTTTGTTTACATAAAATATTTTATAAGACTTTTAAGGTTTGTATTGATTTCTATACCACAATATTGACAATTTTATTCGGTACCCATATAAACCGCTTTATCGCCGCTTCATCGGCTACGTATTTCTGAATGCTCTCCATGTCGAGCACCAAGGACTTTATCTCTTCCTCTCCAGTGCGAACCGGTACTTCGACTTGTCCGCGCATTTTGCCGTTGACCTGAATAGGCACTACGATCATGTCCTCGGCGGCCTTGGCAGCATCCCAGTCAGGCCAGTTCTGACGACTGAGGTCTCCTCTCCCAAAGCCCGCCATTTCCCATAGCTCCTCGGCAATATGCGGAGCAAAGGGCGCGAGCAGGTTCAAGAAAGGCTTGGCAACAGCCTGCGGTACTTCGCCTAAGGACACCAACAGGTTATTTAACTCGATCAAGGCGGCAATAGCCGTATTAAACCGCAGCCCCTCTATATCCTCAGTTACCTTTTGAATGGTTTGGTGCAGCTTTCTTTCTAGCTCCGGTGCCAACGCAGCGCTCTCCCCTATTCTCACACGTCGATCTGAATCGACAAAGTTGCGCCACACGCGCTGTAAGAAGCGCTGCATCCCGCGAATGCCTTCCATGCTCCACGGCGCACTCGCTTCGAGCGGCCCCATGTACATTTCGTACAACCGCAAGGTATCCACGCCAAACTCCTCGCCGACTTCTTCGGGCGGTAGCCCGTTTTTGTAGCGTTTACCCATCTTGCCAGAAGAACGGTGCAGCGTCTTCCCTGTCTCCTTCTCAACAGGCTCCCCGTCGCGGAACTCAACCTCGCGGATGTCGATATACACGCCGCGGTCGTCCTGAAAGGCATCTGCGGTCATCATGCCTTGGTTAAACAGCTTCTTAAACGGCTCGGGGGTAGATACGTGGCCTAAGTCATAGAGGGCCTTGTGCCAAAACCGAGCGTAGAGCAAGTGCAACACAGCGTGTTCAGCGCCGCCGATGTAGAGATCGACGGGCATGAAGTAGCCCTCCTTAGCCAAGTCGCAGAAGGCTTCTTCGTTGTGCGGATCAATAAAACGGAGATAGTACCAGCAAGAACCGGCCCATTGGGGCATGACGTTGAGTTCGCGCTGGCAGGCTATTCCGTCAATTTCCACCGTCGTCCACTCCGCTCCGGCCCGGTGCAGCGGCGGCGAAACGGGTTGAGTGGGATCGTCGGAGGTCTCCGGCCTAAAATCTTCTAGGTCCGGCAGCGCCACTGGAGGCCCAACCGCAACAGAATATCCATCAGGATGCGTAGCCAGTGGAAAGGGTTCGCCCCAATAGCGCTGTCGAGCAAAAGTCCAGTCGCGCAGTTTGTAGTTTACTGCAGCTTGGCCTCGCCCCTCGGCGACTAGTGCGGCGACGATCTGGGATTTGGCCACGGCCGTCGCCAATCCGTTAATGGCGTATGGATTATCGCCGCCCAGTACTGGAGGCGAGTTGATGGCGGTTCCCTCCCCGGTATACCACCCTTCGACCTTTCCTTCCCCTCCAGTAACTACCTTCACAATGTCCAAGTTATAGGCGGTGGCAAAGGCGAAATCGCGCTCGTCGTGAGCCGGCACCGCCATAATGGCCCCCGCGCCGTAATCCATGCTGACGTAGTCGGCGACGAAAATGGGGATTTTTTGTCCATTGACTGGATTGCGGGCGTAGATGCCGGAGAAAATGCCCGTTTTTTCTTTGGTCTCATCCGCAGTGGAGACAGCAACCTGCGCTATGTACTGGGCTATAGCTTCCCGGATGGATCCCCCTCCTCCCTTCCACTGATCCGGCGTCCCGTCGGGCCAAGCACTGGGAACCAAATAGGCTTCCTCGGCCGGGTCCACCAGCGGATGCTGAGGGGCAAGGGCCATAAAGGTCGCTCCAAAGAGCGTATCGGGGCGGGTTGTGAACACGAGCAACTGCCCGGCGACCGCGTCGCTTTGCGGGTCGAGGACATCAAAGCACACTTCAGCTCCTTCGCTGCGACCAATCCAGTTGCGCTGCATCCGTTTGATCGGTTCTGGCCAATCGAGCCGGAAGGACGCGCCGTTGCGGTCCTCCAGTTCAAAGTCCAAGTCCTCTAAGAGCCGCTCGGCGTAGGCTGTTATACGCATCGTCCATTGTCGCAACGGTTTGCGGTATACGGGAAAATCTCCCCGCTCGCTGCGGCCTTCGTTGGTTACCTCCTCGTTGGCCAACACAGTGCCCAAGCCGGGACACCAGTTGACGACGGCCTCTTGCTGGTACGCCAGCCGGTAGTTGTTCAGCACGGTTTGACGCTCGGCCGCAGTTAGTGCGGACCAGGCTTTATCAGTGCCAAGAACTTGACGGCCTGCTGCCGACAAAGCCCTGCCCGCCGCAAATTGGGCCTCTAAGTCGGCGATGGGCTTAGCCCGTCCCTTTATTTGGCGTCCATTGCCGTCTTCCCAGATCTCGTCTTCGTCGAAATAACTATCGAATAGCTGGGTGAAAATCCACTGAGTCCAGCGGTAGTACGACGCCCGCGACGTGACCACTTCGCGGGCCCAATCAAACGAGAGTCCAAGAAACTGCAATTGGCTGCGCATCGCATCGATATTCTGCTCTGTTACAGCCGCTGGATGGATGTTGTGTTCGATCGCGTATTGCTCGGCCGGCAAGCCAAAACTGTCGAACCCCATCGGATGCAGGACGTTAAATCCCTGCATCCTTTTGTAGCGACTGTAGATGTCGCTGGCGATATACCCCTTGGGATGGCCGATGTGCAGCCCTGCTCCGCTTGGATAGGGAAACATATCAAGGATGTAGCACTTTGGTTTGTTGTGGTCGAAACCGCGGTCTCCCGGCCCCAGTGTTTGATAGGTCTTTTCTTGCTCCCAATGGGACCGCCATTTGGTTTCGATGGCTTGAAAATTGTATTGGCCTTTTTTTGTTTTGATTGACATAATTATCCTTATAAGACATTTATGGATAGAGGCGTTGCATCATGCGCGGAAATGGAATGCTCTCGCGCACGTGCTTGACGCCACACAACCAAGCGACCACCCGCTCGATTCCCATGCCAAAGCCAGCGTGTTCAACCGAGCCGTAGCGCCGCAAGTCGAGATACCAGCTAAAGGCTTCCTCGGGCAACTGGTGCGTGGCAATTTTGTGCTGCAAGACGACAAGATCGTCTTCGCGTTGCCCGCCCCCAATGATTTCCCCATACCCTTCGGGTGCCAACAGGTCCATACACAGGGCCAAGCGGCGATCTTGGGCATCTTCCTTCATGTAGAATGCTTTGACTGCACTGGGATAGCGATGGACAAAAACCGGCACCTCGAACTCAGAGGCAAGGAGGGTTTCGTCGTCCCCACCCAGATCACTCCCCCATTTGATGTCGCTACCGAGGGCTGTCAAGCGCTCGACGGCTTCATCATAGGTCAGGCGCGGAAAGGGCCGGCTGACCTGTTCCAGCTTGGTAGTATCTCGTTCGAGCAGCTTTAGCTCTTCGCGGCGGCGGGCGAGCACGCGGTCAAGCACGTACAAGACCATGTCCTCGGCCAAAGCCATGGCACCCTCCAAATCGCAATACGCCATCTCCGGCTCGATCATCCAGAACTCGGTCAAGTGCCGGCGGGTTTTGGACTTTTCAGCACGGAACGTCGGGCCAAAACAATAGACCTTGCCTAAGGCCATGGCGGCCGCTTCCATATAGAGCTGACCGCTCTGAGTCAAATAAGCCGTGTCGTCGAAATACGCGGTCTCAAATAGGGTCGAGGTCCCCTCACAGGCTGCGGGCGTAAAAATCGGTGCATCCACGAGGACAAAGTCGCGCTCTTCCATGAAGTCGCGGCAGGCCTTGCCGATTTCGCTGCGGATCTTGAGAATGGCCCCAGGCCGCATGGAACGCAGCCATAAATGGCGGTGGTCGAGGAGAAAGGACACCCCGTGTTCCTTAGGTGTGATGGGATATGGTTCGGCCTCCTGCACGACTTCGAGATCGCTGACCCCCACCTCATAGCCAATAGGTGCGCGCTCTTCCCGCCGTACTTGGCCGTGGACTACGAGCGAAGATTCTTGCGGCAAGTGATCGCACCGCTCGAATAGCTCTGACTCGACATCCCCTTTAAAAACAACGCATTGTACCACGCCGCTACCATCGCGCAGTTGCATAAAATGCAGCTTGCCGCTCGAGCGCTTGTTGTACAACCAACCGCGCAGCACCACTTCTCGGCCTTCATAGCGGCCGATATCAGCCACCTGAATCGACTCCATTTCCTTATCCATACACCATTATATAATAAGAAAAGACTATCGAGATAGACTCGATAGCCTTCTCATCCTGTGGCTCAAGACCGGCACCTACTTCTTTAGCAGGGCCTTGTGGCTGAGCCGCATCTTGCCGCCGGTGTCGATTTCAAGGACTTTGACGGCGATCGTGTCCCCTTGACCAACGACGTCTTCGACCTTGTCCACACGCCGATGTGCCAGCTCGGAGATGTGCAACAAGCCCTCTTTCCCAGGCAGAATCTCGACGAAGGCCCCAAAGGGCATGACCCGCTTGACCACCCCGTCATATTCCTTGCCCACCTCGGCGTCAGCGGTAATTCCCTTGATCATGCGCCGAGCTTCTTCGGCTGGGCCAGCTTCAACCGAAGCAATGGTAATCGTGCCGTCTTCGTCGACATTGACCGTGGCACCGGTCTTTTCGATCTCGCGGATGGTCTTGCCGCCTGGGCCGATGACCGCGCCGATTTTGCCCTGATCAATCTTGACAAACTCAATGCGCGGTGCCCAGCGCGAAAGCTCGGGCCGCGCCTCGTTCAGGCATTCATCCATAATGGCCAAGACTTTGTCGCGCCCCTCCTTGGCGCGGTCTAGGGCTTCCTTGAAAATGTCTAGCTGCAAGCCCTGGATTTTTATATCCATCTGGATCGCGGTAATCCCGTCCTTGGTGCCAGCGACCTTGAGATCCATGTCGCCGAGAAAATCTTCGGCGTCGCGGATGTCGGTCAGCAGCTCGTACTCATCCCCTTCCTTGACTAAGCCTACGCCCGTGCCGCACACCGCGGTTTTAACGGGAATTCCGGCGTCCATCAAGGCGAGGGAGCAGCCACACACCGTGGCCATGGAGCTAGAGCTACTCGACTCGGTAATATCGGATACCAACCGAATTGTGTAGGGAAAGGATTCGACCGATGGAATGACCGGCTCTAAGGCGCGCTCGGCCAGATGGCCATGGCCGATGTCCCGCCGTCCCGGACCGCGCTCAAAGCGCACTTCGCCGACCGAATAGGGGGGGAAGTTGTAATCCAAGTAATAGGACTTAAACCGCTTGCCCTGTAGGTCGTCGGCCATTCGCTCGTCGAGCTTGGTGCCCAGCGTCGCCACGCAGAGCGCTTGCGTCTGCCCGCGGGTAAACAGCGCCGAGCCGTGCGTCCGCGGCAGTACGGTGCTCTCGCAGGTGACGTCGCGCACCGCGTCGAGCGCGCGGCCGTCAATGCGCCGCTTCTCCTTGAGGATCAGGGTGCGCATGTCGGCCTTGAGCAGCGCCTCCAGCTCGTCCTTGATCAGCTTTTCAGACTCTGGAAAGCGTTCGGCTAGGCTCTCCAAGACATCGGCATTAATCGCGTCGATGCGCTCTTGCCGCTCTTCTTTGAGCGGGCTTCTATTGGCCTCGGCGATCCGCTCTTGCGCCAACTCGGCAACGGCATGGACCAGTGCAGGATCGACTTGCTCGACCTCGATGGCAATCTTCTCCTTGCCGACTTCGGAGACGAGTTGCTCCTGTAGCTGGACCAACTCGGCGATGCACTCGTGGCCAAAGGCCAATGCATCCACCAGATCTTGCTCGGCAATCTCGTGGGCACCCCCTTCGACGCTGACGATGGAATCGGCCGTGCCGCAGACTATGATTTCGAGATCGGAATCATCTAGCTCGGCAAGGGTCGGATTGGCGACGAACTCGCCGTTGATGCGCCCGACCCGCACGGCTCCCATAGGGCCAGCAAAGGGAATGTCGGATATACTCAGGGCCGCCGAGGCCCCAATTAAACCCAAGACCTCGGCGTCGTTTTCTCCGTCGTACGAAAGCACCGAAACATAGACTTGGATCTCATAAGGGAACTTCTTGGGAAACATCGGCCGAATGGGGTGATCTATTAACCGAGCACTCAGGGTCTCCTTCTCGGAGGGACGCCCTTCGCGCTTGAAGATGTTGCCTGGTATCTTGCCACCAGCGTAGGCCTTTTCCCGGTAATCTACGATCAAGGGCAAAAAACCTCGGTCCTCCGGGGTGTTGGTTCGGCAGGCCGTGACCAGCACTACGGTCTCTCCGTATTGCATCCACACGGCCCCATTGGCTTGCTTGGCGATTCTGCCTGTTTCAATCGACAGATTCCGCCCGCCTATTTCGCGTTCGAGTTTAGTCATTAGATATATCTTTCGCTCTTTCCTTTGAGGTTTTGAAATTCGCTCAGTACGAGCTAACGGCGCAACCCAAGCTCGCGGATCAACGCCGCATACGCCTGCGGGTTTTTCTTTAGGTAGTAGCTTTGTAATCGCCTCCTTTTGCCTATGAGTACGAGTAATCCCCGCCGCGTGGCAAAGTCCTTTTCCTGGTCTTTGAGATGTTCGGTCAGGTTCTCGATGCGCTCGGTGAGAATGGCAATCTGTACCGGGGTGGCCCCAGGGCCGCCTTCTTGGCCAAATTTCTCGATCAGTTCTTTCTTGCGCTCAGTTGTTATTGACACCTTCAACCTCCGTATTTCGCGCCACGCTTTCCGCCTTCAGCACTGGAGACGAACAGGGCACGTGCTTGGTGAATGTCTCTGCGGATCTGCCCTACCAGCTCATCTGGACAGGCAAATGCGCGTTGTTTTCGCAACTTCTTTATAAGGGCGACCTGGAGCGTTTGTCCGTAGAGATCGCCAGCAAAATCGAGTATGTGCAACTCGATGACTAGGGCTGCTTCGGCGAATGTGGGCCGAGGGCCGATGTTGGCCACAGCCTGCAAAACCCCACTTCCGGGGTATTGCACCTCGGCGGCAAAGACTCCCTGAGGCAAAGACTGATCGCCGTGGGGCAGCAAATTCGCCGTGGGAAACCCCAAAGTTCTTCCGCGTCCTTGTCCTCTCGTGACGCGACCAGAAAAATGAACGCTAGCCCATTCCATCTAGGGTTGGCGCAAAACGCACAGGGGCCGCAGCGCCCCCTGCTCCCACCGCGCGAGGCCAAACAAGGTTTCTGCGTCGTCAAAAACCGCGCAGACCTCGCGCGGCCCTGCACCAGCCGGATGCTCGATCGCTTTTCCATGGGCGAAATCGACCAGCTTGCCCTCGTTCAGCTCGACGGTGGTTAGCTCACTCAGCGCTAGCCGCGGATGGACGAGGGCTTTTTCAATTTGTCCCACTCTACTGAGGCTTGCTACTTGCTCCAACGTCAGAGCTTTGTCCAGCCCAAGACCACCGGCGCGCAGCCGGCGCAACTCAGCCAAATAGGCACCGCACCCCAGGGTACGCCCCAAATCAGCGGCTAATGAACGAATGTACGTTCCCGCAGAGCAATGGATTCTCACACCTAGTCTGGGAAAATCGTAGCTGAACATCTCCATTGCGTGGATGTGAACTCGGCGGGATTTGAGGACGACCTCATCCCCGCGACGCGCCCGCTTGTACGAGCGCACCCCAGCTACCTTTACCGCTGAATGCGCCGGCGGCACTTGGTCTATGACACCCGTAAAATCGCGCAGGGCTTGGACCACGCTGAGCTTATCGGGAGACTCGCAGTCCGCTTGGTGCCGAATCGGGCCTTCAGCATCGCCCGTAGCACTTACAGCTCCCAGATAAATCTCGGCCTCGTATTCCTTATCCGCACCGCTGAGCCACCGGTTGAGACGGGTATAGCGTCCCAAGCAAACGACCAAGACGCCGCTGGCCAAAGGGTCAAGCGTACCGCAGTGACCAATGCGCTGCAACTGCAATAGGCGCCGGAGAGAGACGATTACGTCGTGGGAAGTGGGGCCTTTGGCTTTGTCGATGACCAAAACCCCGCTCAAGGACGGATCAGCCATGCTGCGCTCCACCGAGACTATCGATCAGGGCTGTGACGCGCGCGGCGCGCTCGGTGGTATCGTCGTATGCAACCCGCAACTGAGGTGCGTAACGCAAGCGCATGCGCCGGGCGATTTCTCGACGTATAAAACCCAAGCCCCGGTGCATTCCTTGGAGTACCTGCTCTTTGTCGTCTGCGTTACCGAGCGTGCTGACAAAGATCGTGGCATAGCTCATGTCGGCGGAGAGTTCCACATCCACTACTTGGACTAGTTGCAGCCTCGGATCCTTCATCCGCCCTAGGATGTCGGTCAACTCGCGCAGCAACTGTCCGCGCACTCGGCTAATTCGTTGTGGGGAGGCCACCTGCGTTTAGTGTACTTCCATTTGATAGTCGAGAATATGCACCCGGGGATCGCCTTCGACGAAGTTGACGATTTTAGTCAGCATCTCGTCGCAGTGTTCAACGGCCGAACTCACCACGGCAACCCCCAGCACCGCCCGCTGCCAAAGCGCATGGTCATCTACTTCGGCCACAGCCGCGTTAAAGCGGTTGCGGATGCGCCCCTTAAGGCTATTGAGGACTTGCCGCTTGTCTTTGAGCGAATGGCTATCACCGATATAGATTTGCACCGCACAGCTCATAACGATCAAAACAAATCAACCGCCTCTATAGCGTCCGCTCAGTCTCCACCACGACTAGGGACTCGACGATGTCGCCTGCTGCGATGTCGTCGAACCCTGCAAATCCCATGCCGCACTCAAAGCCCTCAGAGACCTCTCGCACATCGTCCTTGAACCGCCGCAACGAAGTAAGCTCCCCGGTAAAGACGACTTGGCCATCGCGCAAAATCCGCACCTGATTGCTGCGCGCAATGGTGCCGTCTTGCACCAAACAACCGCCGATCGTCCCCATGCGGGACGAAGTAAAGATTTGGCGGATTTCGGCCCGGCCAACCACCTGTTCTTCGGTCGTTGGGGCCAAAAGACCAGCCAAGGCAGCCCGCACGTCCTCGATGACTTCGTAGATGATCCGGTAATTGCGAATTTCTACGCCCTCCTGTGCGGCGAGATCGCGGGCAGAGGGTTGAGTATTTACATGGAAACCAAGCAGAATGGCACTAGAGGCCGCCGCCAGCAGTACGTCCGATTCCGAGATGGCCCCTACCGCGCTGTGAATGACGTTAACCCGCACTTCTTCGTGGGTTATGCGACCCAGCTCTTCGGCTATGGCCTCGACCGATCCATCAACATCGCCTTTGACCACCACCCGCAGTTCTTGGATGTGGCCCTGCTGGATCTGATCGTGCAGATCGCTGAGCGTGACCGTACGCAGCTTGCGGTGATCCTGCTCGCGCTTGATCAGCTGCCGCCGCTGGCTCAGATCCTTGGCCTCGCGCTCAGAATTGGCAACAGCAAAGAAGTCTCCAGCCTGCGGGACTCCGGGCAATCCGAGCACTTGGACAGGTACAGAGGGCTTTGCTTCTTGGGCGCGTTGACCATGCTCGTCGAGAAGGGCGCGAACCCTGCCACTATGTACTCCGGTAATAAAAGGCTCTCCGACGCGCAGCGTTCCCTCTTGCACCAAAACCGTAGCTACGGGGCCCCGCCCCTTATCGAGGTGAGCTTCGACGATCGTTCCACGGGCTTTCTTGTGGGGATTGGCCTGCAGTTCAAGCAATTCGGCCACGATGAGGAGAACTTCCAGTAAGTGGTCTATGCCCTGTCCGGTCTTAGCGGAGATTTCGGCACAGGGGATCTGTCCTCCCCACTCTTCAACTAAGACCCCTCTTTCGGCCAGCTCCCGCTTGATCTTGTCCGGGTCGGCCGTAGGCAAGTCTATTTTGTTAATCGCGACGACTAAGGGGACCTGCGCGGCCCTAGCGTGGTCAATCGCTTCAATGGTTTGCGGCATGACGCTATCGTCGGCCGCGACAACTAGGATCACGATGTCAGTTACTCTCGAACCGCGAGCGCGCATCGCCGTAAAAGCCGCATGCCCTGGGGTGTCGAGGAATGTTACACCGCGACCGTCGTCCATTTTGATTACGTACGCCCCGATGTGCTGGGTAATGCCTCCAGACTCGCCTTCGGCCACCTTGCTTTCGCGCAAGTAGTCGAGCAACGAGGTTTTGCCGTGATCGACGTGGCCCATGACCGTAATGACCGGCGGACGTGGCTCGGGATCACCGATTTCTTCCTCCTCGACGATCTCATCCAACTCGACTTCTTCGGCCTCTAGCGGGACCACCTCGAAGCCCAACTCGTCAGCTAGTGTCTGCATAGTGTCCATATCGAGGCGTTGATTGATAGTTGCCATGGTACCCAACTGCAAACACAGGGCGATCACTTCACTACCCTTGACACCGAGTTGTTCGGCAAATTCGCCGAGCGTGATAAATTCGCTGACCTTGATCTGGCGGATCTGACCGTCTTCTCCGTCTCCATCTTCGCGCGGACCCCGCTCGTAGCGGCGGCGTACCCGGCCTTCATTGAGTTGACTCAAGGTCCGCCGCACGCTTTCTTGGACCTCCTTGGCGTCAGGCACCCCTTTGCGCCGCTTCCCCCGCCGGCGCTTTGTAGGCGCTCCAGACAAATTAGCCTGAGCGGTTACTTCCCGCTTTTCTCCCAATTCCTCGCGGATACTTTCCAAGCCTTCTTGGCTCTTGCCTCGGCGGCGGCCGCGACGACGACCTCCTTCAGCCTTGTCGGGCAGTGGCGCAGTACGCTCCTCGGCTAGCTGCTCAACACTCTGTTTGCGAGTCTCCGGCCCCTTTTCGCGACGGCGCTGGGGCCGGGAGCCATCGGCCTGTTTGCGACTATCCTCTTTGGCTTTCTGCCGCTTTACCTCTTCTATCGAACTCTTCTTCTCTTCAGCCAGCTTGCGGTTGATGGCCTCCAGCATCTCGGGTGTAACTACGCTCATGTGGCTTTTTACTTCCATATCCATTCCTTTGAGCATGGATATGAGCGCATCGCTGGACAGCTTCTGTTCTTTAGCTACTTGATAAACTCGGCGCTTTTCCAAAACTATTCCCTCAGCTACTTGGCCCTCTGGTCTGCCTCATCTTCTCCATCCGTGCCCGCAACAGGCAGGGCAAACACCTCTTTCCCTTCTTGCTCAGCCACCTCTTCCCTTTCGGCAGCGACCAAAGCCTCGATATCCACCTCGCCGTGTTCGGCAAGATACGCTGCCGCTGCTGCCTTTACTGCGTGGGCAGTTTCGGCCATTTCTAGGCCCGGTACGGTCTGTAATAGCTCCGGGTCGGCTTCGGCGACCGAGGCAATGGAGTCGAAACCGGACGTAGTCAAGCTCAGGGCAATCAGCTCGCTAATGCCATCTATCTGGCGGAATACTTGCTGGTACTTCTCCTGCTTGGCCCGGCGCTCTTGGTATTGTTCATCAGTGATGATATCGAGCCCCCAACCCGTGAGTTGACTGGCTAGTTTTGTATTTTGACCGCCTTTGCCAATGGCCAGCGATAGCTGTTCCTCTTCGACAATCACGATGGCGTGCCGGCGGCGCGAATCCGTGATGCAGCGCACCACAGTAGCCGGACTTAGTGCCCGGCTTATGAATATATCCGGCTCGTCGATCCAAGGAACGATATCTATGCGCTCACCGCTCAATTCCCTAACGATGGCTTGGACCCGCGATCCCTTCACCCCCACACAGGCCCCCACCGGATCGACTCGTTCATCGCTGCTGCTAACCGCGATCTTTGCTCGCTCGCCTGGCTCGCGGGCCACGCCGTGAATCTCGACGATGCCCTCGGCTATCTCCGGTACTTCTGTGGCAAAGAGCTTCCTGAGAAATTCGGGCCGCGTGCGGGAGAGCAAGACCTGAGGCCCCCGGCTCGACTTAAGCACTTCATATATATAGCCTCGCACGGCATCACCTTGGCGATAGCGTTCGCGGCGGATTTGCTCTTTGTATGGAACGGCCGCCTCGGCCCGGCCGAGATTGAGGACGATGTCTCCGTGGCTAATCTGCTGTACGGTACCGGATTCGACGAGGCCGACCCGGCCGATAAATTCGTCGTATATTCGCTCTCGCTCGGCTTCGCGGACCCGCTGAATGAGAATTTGCTTTGCAGTCTGTATGGCGTTGCGGCCAAAGTCGGCGAAATTGAGTTGCTGCACTAGCACAGAGCCTAGTTGGACATGGGGGTCGATGTCGCGGGCGTCGGCGAGGAGAATCTCCATGGACGGCTCAACCACTTCTTCGACGACAGTCTTGCGGGCATACACGGCCATCTTGCCTTGAGCCGCATCGATGTCAACTTCGTAATTTTCGGTATTGCCGTAGTGCCTTTTGGCGGCTGAAATGAGGGCGTCGGCGAGGGTCTGCACCACTAATTCCCGGTCGACGTTTTTTTCGCGGGCAATCTGCCCCAAGGCTTCGACAATATTCGCGTTGTTCATATTTTTACTCGACCTTCACTCAAGTTACAATTCTGGTTCGATGTTGGCTTTAGCAATATCAGTCCGCGCTACGGAGTCGGCTGGGCTGTCGAGCTGGATTTGATCGTCTTCCCAAGAGACTAGTCGGCCTTTGACAACCCGACCGGAGGTGAGCACGACTTTCAGCAAACGACCACAGGCACGAGTGAAATCCCCATCGGTCTCTAGGGGCCGGTCTAATCCCGGCGAGGTAACTTCAAGCCGATACCGTCCAGCAATGGGATCTTCTATGTCGAAAAGATCGGCCACTTCGCGACTGATTGCCTCGCAGGTGGCCAGCGTTATGCCGCAATTTTTGTGAACCAATAACCTGACTAGCTGATTTCCTCGGACGCCGCTGAGTTCGATATCGACGAGTTCGGCCTCGTGCTCGTAGACAATGGGTTTGACAAGAGCTACTAGATCGGCTTTTAATGCAAATTTATCTACGGCGGAAATACGCGCTTTCCCCCTTAATAAAAAAGCGGGCTATGACGCCCGCCCAACTTGGGTTATAAAATATAGGATTATATTGATTTAGGCAAGACGACTTAACAGCCTTGGCCAAATGCCAACGTTAGAGGAGGCGCAAAATCTCGCGCAGTTCCTTTTTGGTCTCTTCGATCATTCTAAGTGCGGCCTCCCGGTCCTGTGCGGATTCGGGATCAGTGCGCTCCTCTGTTGAGTCAGGACTGCGCTGTTGTTCAGCTAGCAAAGCAGGTATTTGCTCTCCGACTTGGCGCAAGAGCTCGGGTTCATCTTTGAGCTTCTTCTTTACGCCCTGCGTCGTGTAGCGTTCCTCGTAGAGGAGGCTTTTGAGCAATAAGATGATCCCTATATCGCGCTCCCTATAGGCCCTGTTTTTACCACCGCGCGCACGGCGCGGCCGCAAACAGGAGAACTCCTTCTCCCATGCCCTGAGCGTATAGGGTTGTAGCTGTGTGAGTTCTGCGACTTCGCTGATGCTGTAATACAGCTTGTTTTGCAATGGATTCTTCACGATCGCACTTCCCTGTATCCTTTGCGCCGACGCCAGACGATGCGCAAGGGCGTCCCTTCGAAATCAAATTCCGACCTCAGGCGATTTTCGATGTGGCGTCGATAATTCCCCGGCACGGAGCGGGGCAGATTCGTAAAGATTGTAAACGCTGGCGGGTTAACCGCGTGTTGGGTGGCGTAGAGCAGGCGAATGTCGCGGCCCTCTTGAGTCGCCAGATACTCGCCAGATAGCTGTTGAATGATCTTGTTCAAGCGCGCGGTGGGAATCCGCGTCCGGCGCTTATTGCCCACTGCGGCCACCACTTCGAGACATTTGTGAAGCCGCCGACCGGTCAAGCCCGATATGCACAGCACCGGATAGTCGCGCAAAAAGGGATAGCGGTCGCGCAACTCGCGGCAGTACTCATCCGCAGTGCCCTCGGTGACTAAATCCCATTTATTGATCGCCACTACCAAGCCGCATCCAGACTTTATCACTTGCTCCATGATGCGAGCGTCCTGCATGACCCACCCCTCGGTACCGTCTAGAAGCACGACCGCCACATCGGCTCGGTCAATGCTGTTAGCCGCTCGGCGCGTACTGTAGAATTCCACTGGATCATCGACCTTAGATCGCCTCCGCAAACCGGCAGTATCCACGAACAACAGATGGCTATCCTGCCAAATCAAGCGCAGTTGCGTTGGATCCCGGGTCGTACCAGGCCGATCGTGGACAATGGAAACCTGATGGCCTGCGAGGCGGTTGATCAGCGTGGATTTGCCCACGTTGGGCCGCCCGACCAAAGCGACCCGAATCGCTTCTTCATCCCATTCCGACCCATAAGCTTCAGCCTCGTCGAAGAGCGCAATGAGTGCGTCGAGCAAGGCACCGGAACGCCGCCCGGTAACGGCAGAAACCGGCAGGGGATCCCCCAAGCCGAGTCGGTAGAATTCGTCGAGCGGCGCAGCCGGCCCCACCCCATCAACCTTGTTGACGGCCAGCAAGCACTTCCCGCCCCCGCGGCGCAGCATAGCCCCCATCTCTTGGTCCAGATCGGTCAAACCCGTGGTCCCATCGCAAAGTAAAATAGCTATGTCCGCTTCTGCCAATGCATTTGCCGCTTGGGAGCGCACAGCCGAGGATAGCGCGTCTTTGGCATTGGGCATGTAGCCTCCCGTATCGACCAAAGTAAAGGAGCGACCTCCCCACTCAGCCGCGGCGAATATCTGATCGCGAGTGACCCCGGGCTGGCCATCGGTTATGGCCCACCGAGTCCCCAAGATGCGGTTGAACAGGGTCGATTTGCCCACGTTGGGCCGCCCGACAATCGCCACGATGGGACGGCGATGATTCTCGACGGTTTGGGTGCTCATTTTTCGCGCCCTATGTAGTAACCCAATTCGGTTAGCTGCCGCCCTTCTCCCAGCACTTTTAGGCTCCGATCGACCCAAAAGTGCTCAAGTGATTCAACCAAGTCGTATCCTCCTACTGCAAGGGGGATGCCTACCTCTGCCGCAAGTTGGGGCACGGTCATGTCGTCCAACGTCAAGCCCTCGCCATTGATGCAATTGGGCGGCAGCAAGACCAAATCTCGCTCGATTCCATCGCGCGCACGCGCCGCCATATCGCGGCCGGTCAGCAGTCCCGACACGGTGATACCATGACCGAAAAAGTCATTATCGACCGGTAGGAGATCAATTTGGACGTTCTCGATGGCATTCAGCCTAGTCACTAAGGGCGCGAGGATTCGCTCGGCCAAGCGCCCGGTCAGCAGGCCGATCCGCACGGCCTTGTCAGTGCGCGCCGGCAGCCTCTTGCTCGCTTCGTCCCAAATGTCGAGGAAGGAGCGCACCATGCCGATGCCGTTTTCTAGTTGGGGAAACGCATCGTAATACGACGCTACTGGCAGGGGCCGGCCCGTCAGCAGAAAGATCTCATCCGCCGCATAGACGAATCGTTCGCCAAAGCGCGCTTTGAATTGCAAGCCCCACGCTTCGGCTGCATCTGCGTACTCCGTGGCCTTGGCTGGGGTCACAGGGTCGAGCTGGACGAGCTTATCCCGATGATCGGTCAGCCCCACCGGCACGAGCGCCACCGAGCGCACCGCGGGATAGTACTCAGACAGATCGGCCACTGTGCGTTCCAGATGCGGCCCATCGTTCCAGCCCGGGCAGACTACGACTTGGGTGTGCATTTCAATGCCGTTGTCCGCTAGTTTGCGCAAGCGCTCGTTGATATCAACAGTCGCTTTGGTGCGCCCGAGCATGATTTGTCTCAGGTCGGGGTCGGTAGCGTGGACGGAGATGTATTGCGGCGTTAGCCCTTGTTCAATGATGCGGTCGATATCGCTTTCGCGAACATTGGTCAGAGTCACATACGAGCCGTGGAGAAAGGAGAGGCGAAAATCGTCGTCCTCAAAATACAGGCTGCGCCGCATGCCCTTGGGCATTTGGTGGATAAAGCAGAAGACGCATTTGTTGTTGCAGCTGCGCAAACGCATGTCTTCGAAGACCAGCCCTAAGGACTCGCCGCTTCGGCGCTCGATCTCGGCTTCGTACAGGTCTTCGCCGCGTTCGATTTCTACGCAGATTACTTCCTCGGCACTGTTGACCTGAACGTCGATCAAATCGCGCACTTCTTCGCCATTGATGCGCAAAATGCGATCGCCAATGAGAAAACCCGCACGCGCGCCGAGACTATCGGGCTCAATTTGTTTTACAACGACCATAGTGAATTAAGCAATTAATCTACGTATCATAGTGTGGGGCAAGATGTTCTATCGATAAAGGTATATGGATATTACGCCGACGGCAATACCTTAGAAAGAAATAAAAAATCCGCCCGACCCAGTTGGCCAGGCGGATAGTGGAGCGGGAGACGGGAATCGAACCCGCGACATCAAGCTTGGGAAGCTTGCGTTCTACCCCTGAACTACTCCCGCTAATTTTGCGGTCCTAAGGTAGGAGAGGCCCCAATCGCTGTCAACCCAACCTGCTGCCCCATCGATACTCCCACTCGTCGACGATGCGCTGGACGACGCCGGCCTTTTCCCATGCATCGAGATCTAATTCGCGCAGGCGGCGGTCGCGGCGGCACCAAGTTATTTGCCGTTTGGCCAAGTGGCGGGTACGCTGTTTGGTCCGCTCGACAGCTTCCTTCCAAGAGCAATGCCCTGCCAGCGCGTTGCATATTTCGAGATAACCCAAAGTCCCCAAGGCGCTGTTACTTGGGTCGTAGCCCATTTCGCGCAAGGAGCGGACTTCCTCGCCCCATCCCTGCTCGACCATTTGCTCGACCCGCTGATCGATCCGCTCGTAGAGCCGATTGCGCGCCATAGTCAGACTAATCATCTGTGGCTGCTGTACAAGGGGTTGTCCCTTGCGCTCCCGCCATAGCGTGCTGAGCGCGCCCTTTCCGACCATTACCACCTCCAAAGCCCGCAGGATCCGCTGTGCGTCACCCGGCTGCAACCGAGCTTGTGCGACCCGGTCCCGACGGCCTAACTCCTCGTATAGAGATGCCAGTCCCTCGCAATGCAGGCGATTTTGTAATTCGGCGCGGACCGGCGCGTATTCGGTCACATCCTCAAAGCATCCGTCCAGTGCACTCTGCCAGTACAGGCCGGTCCCTCCAACCATAATGGGCAGTCCCTCTCTGTTCCAGACCTGCTCAATGATCCTCCGAGCGGCTCGCTCATACGCTCCCGCGCTGTAGGTTTCCTCGGGATCGATCACATCAAGTAAGTGATGAGGGCATTGGTTTTGTTGTTCAGCGGTTGGCTTGGCCGTGCCGATATCCATGTAGCGGTAGATTTGCCGCGAGTCGGCCGAGATGATTTCCACTTTGGGCAAGTGCTGGGCTACTTTGAGGGCTATTTCTGTTTTGCCTGTGGCGGTGGGTCCGGTGATTAGGATTAGTTGTTTGATTAACATATTATTTATTATATGACTATTCGAACGATTCTTTCTTCAACAAAGTGGGCTCCACGACGATCGTTTTCTCGCGGCGCAACAACGCCTGCCCGGGCGCGCCGCCACGCGGCTTGGTGACGTGTTTTACCATGGTGTACGCCACGGAGACCTTTTTCGCCGTTTTGCCCTTGCTCCAATACGCGGCTAAGGACGCAGCCTCTTCAATAGTCTGTTTGCTGGGGGCTTCCTTGCGGCCTTCACTCCGCAGAACGACGTGTGATCCCGAGTACCCCTGGGCGTGAAACCACAGATCGTTTTGCGCGGCCATTTTGTGCGTCAGCACGTCGTTTTCCTTGTTGTTGCGCCCGGCCCACACCGACCACCCCGTGGACGTCCTGTAGCGCCGGGGATGGGCTTGTGGCTGTTTGCTTGTCGTTTTGTCGGTACTTGTCACCTTGCTCTCCAACCAAGTCTGCAGCGCGGCGTCGGCTTCCCAAGTACCAGCATCGACCGCACCAATCCAATGCTCGTATTGGGCGCACTGACGCTTGAGTCCGGCGAGGCGCTGCGGCAGGGCTTGTTGGCGGCGCTCATATTTTTGCGCGGCCTTTAGATAGGCTGCGGCGTTTTCCACCAAGCTGCGGTTTACATCTAAATCAATTCGCAGGGTCGAGTCCCCCTCTGAATCGAAGAGGTCGGCCAGCTCTACTTGCGCGGGCCGACCGGATAGCTGCCCTATGTTGGCCCATAGCGCGTGGCCCTTTCGCTTGTATTCTTCGGCGCGCGCAGCCTCGTCGAATTCGGCTTGCATGACAGCCAAGCGCCGCCGGGCATTTTTCAGGGTTTGGCCCAGCCGCCTGCGGATCTGCTGCTGCGTCTGCTGTGCCCGGCGCTGGGTCTGCTCCTGTTGGTACGCCGCCCATATCCCTGGACTGACCGCGTCAAACTGCTCGTAGACCCCTTGTAAACGGCGCGGTTCAAGAGCAGAAAAGTGAAATCGACCCGACTCTTGCCACACGTAGCTGTGGCCTGTTATCGCGCTGGTGTACGCCTCTGTGGCCGCGTTCCACAAGGCTGTGGCCGGTTCGTCTGTGTCAGCAATACTGCTGACAGGAAGCGCCCCACCCTGCTGGCTGCGAAAGATCAGCTCGCGTACCACCGCAACACCCGCTCCGGCCAACCAGCGCCTCGCTGCCTTTTCCAAGGCTGTATCCGCACTCGCCAGTCGGTCGCGCCACATGCAGAGTTCATCCGTGCCCGGCAACAGGCGGCCTGATGGCTCAGGTGGCTGGTACGGCTTGCCTACGGGAGACTTGTCCTTGGCCGTCCCCCAATAGCCCAAAATCGCGCCATCGGCTTGGCGATGGAGAACAAACCTCACCTTATTGGGAATGAGTTCGCACACCAAGACGCCAAAGCTCGGGCGACCGGCGCGGTCTCGACGCTCTAGGCACAAGCGCAAGATGCGCTCGCGGCGCTCGGCCTCCACGGCCACAATCCGCGCTCGTACCAAGTACTTTTCCGGGCCATCGCTCGCCCGCCAAGATCGCGGCCAAGCTTCGCGTCGCAGGCAGAGCAAACCCTCTCGACCACTCGCGCCGTACAGCCAAGCGCCCTCGTCAACCGCAAAGGCGAGTTCCGTGGGCTGGGCATAGGCCCGCTCGATGACCACCCCTTGCAGGCGTCCCTGTAGCTCCTGTGCGAGAGCTTGAATGGTGAAGAAATCAAACGCCATCTAGGCTTCGACAAGCTTGAGGCTGGCGCTTAGCTTCTCTTGGGTGGCGCGGTATTCGGCTTGGCGTTGGCGCTCCTGTGCGACGATTTCGGGGGGTGCTTTGGTCAGGAAGCGGTCATTGGCCAGTTTGGCGTCTAGCCCCTTGAGCAAGCCGTCCATCTTTTGAATTTCCCTTTTGAGACGCTGTCGTTCTGCATCTAGATCGATCAATCCCTCTAAGGGCACGAAAATTTCGGCCCCAGCCGTCATCGCGCTGCCCGAAGCCGGCGGTTGGACGAGCCCTTGGCCGACTTGCACGGATTCGGCCCGAGTCAACAGCGAGATGTAGGGGATGGCTTGGCGCAGGGTCTGTTCGACCTCGTCCGAGGTAGCCGAAACCAAGATCTCGACTTTGCGCCCCGGAGGAACGTTCATCTCGCCGCGAATGATCCGCACCCCGGTCACTACCTCTTGCAGGCCCTGCATTTGCGCTTCGGCCTCCGGGGCTATCAATTCGTCGTCGCATTCCGGCCACGCCTCGATCATGATGCTGTTAGCTGACGAGCCGTGAGGCAGGGCCTGCCACAAGGTCTCGGTGATAAAGGGCATAATGGGATGCAACAGCCGCAGGGCGGTTTCGAGCACGCGCACGAGATGCTCTTGGGCTACGCGCCGCGCCTGGGGATCGCCGCCCTGCAAGCGCACCTTGGCCAATTCGAGGTACCAGTCGCAATAATCGCGCCAGACGAAGTCGTAGATCGCCCGCGTGAGGTCACTGAAGCGGTAGGATTGCATGGCCTCGGTCATCTCGCGCACAGCCACTTGCAACCGGCTCCAGATCCAGCGGTCGGCCAATTCGCTCCGCTCGCAGGGGCCGGGCTCGTATCCGTCGATGTTCATCAGCACGAAGCGGGTCGCATTCCACAGCTTGTTGCCAAAGTTGCGGCCGGCCTCGGCACTGGCCGAAGCTTGCACTTGGTTGTTCTCGACTGCCGCATCAAAGCGCACGTCTTGGACAGCTCCGGCCTGCGCCAACAGACAATAGCGCGTCGCATCCGCGCCGTAGCGCGCCACCAAGTCGAGCGGGTTGAGGCCCGTACCCAAGCTCTTGCTCATGCGGCGACCGTCTTGGGTCAGAATCGTCGGGTGGACCAACACCGTCTTAAAGGGAATCTGCTCTACGAACTCTAGCGAGGTCATGGCCATCCGCAAAACCCACAAATAGAGAATGTCGCGGGCCGTGATCATCAAATCCGTGGGATAAAAGTACTCCAGCGCGTCGCGTCTCTGCGGCCAACCGAGGGTGGCAAATGGCCACAGTGCGGAAGAAAACCACGTGTCGAGCACATCTGGATCTTGCACCCAATCTTGGCCACCGCATTCGGGACAGGCCTCTGGCTTAGCCACGCTAACCACGGGCTTGGCCCCAGCCGCCACCGAAACCCTGAAGCTGCCCTCGCGCAGGGCTTGCTCCCGGTCCAAGTTGCCCATGGCGCTCAGCCCATCGGCACTGCAATGGGTGCAATACCAAGCGGGAATGCGATGCCCCCACCAGATCTGTCGCGACAAGGCCCAATCGCGTATTTGGTCCAACCATTCGATGGCATAGTGGCGGAAGCGGTCGGGCTCGTATTGAATATCCTGCCGCACGAGCACGGGCCGCACCTTGGCCGCTATCTCCTTCATGTTCATAAACCACTGCTCCATCGGCAGGGGTTCGACGACCGTGCCGCACTTGTCGTGGTGGGGTACGGCGTGTTCGTGATCTTCTATTTTTACCAGCAGCCCTTCGGCTTCCAACGCAGCCACCACGGCCTCGCGGGCCGCGTAGCGATCCAACCCGGCGAAGCGACCGGCCGCCTCGGTCATAACCCCGTCAAAGCCTATGACTTGGATTTGCGCTAGGTCGTGGCGCAACCCAAGCTCGTAGTCGTTAGGGTCGTGGGCTGGAGTAACTTTGACCGCCCCGCTGCCCAGTTCGGGATCGGCGTATTCATCGGCAACGATGGGGATGGCTCTATCCATCAGCGGCAGCTCAACTTGCAAGCCAATCGCTTCGCGCCAGCGGTCGTCGTTGGGATGGACGGCCACGCCCGTGTCCCCCAACATGGTCTCCGGCCGAGTGGTGGCGACCACGACTTGTAACGCCCCCTCTTGGGCCGGGTAGCGAATATGCCACAAGTGTCCGGAAACCTCGCGCTCTTCGGTCTCTAAATCAGAAATGACCGTGCGGCACTGCGGACACCAGTTGATCATGCGGGTACCACGGTAAATCCACCCCTTCTCCGCAAAATGCTCGAAAGCCTGCAATACGGCCTCGACGTACTCCTCGTCGAGCGTGAATCGCTCCCAGCGCCAATCGTAGCTGGCCCCGAGTTGGCGCAATTGGTGGTAGATGGCATCCCCGTATTTTTCCTTCCACTGCCAAATCCGGTCGAGCATGGCGTCGCGCCCCAAGTCGTAGCGATTCTTGCCCTCGACCTCTAAAAGCTCCTGCTCGACCTTCATCTGGGTGGCAATGCCCGCGTGATCCGTGCCCGGCAGACAGAGCGTCTCAAAGCCTTGCATTCGCTTCCACCGCACTACTAAATCGTGGATGGCGTGTTGAATCGCATGGCCCATGTGCAGCTCGCCCGTCACGTTGGGTGGAGGAATTACTATGCTGTAAGGGGGCTTATCTGGGTTGATCCCCGCGTTAAAATGGCCATTTTCCTCCCAGAAATTGTACCATTTTTCTTCAATCGCCACGGGATCGTACGTCTTGGCCAATTCTTCCGTCATGCCGCGTCCTTATCCTTGTGTTTAATATGAAGGTTAAACTAAAAATATAACCCTTTCCCCTGACCTGACAATTTTGCTCGCCGCGCTTGGCTGTCTATTTTGTGTCCAGTTCATTTCACCTGTGCTAGGCGATTCAATATGGGCAACTGGTCCAAGCTGCAAACGGAGCAGCGCAATCCAGCTACTGAGCACATCGACGAAGTCTCGACGCTAGAGATGCTAGCGATCATCAATCGAGAAGACGCCCTCGTGTCAGCCGCAGTCGCCGCACAATTGGCTCCTATCGCCGAGGCGGTTGACTTAGTCGCTAGCCAGCTTGGGAACAGAGGCCGTCTGTTCTACCTCGGCGCGGGTACCAGCGGTCGGCTCGGTGTGCTAGATGCGGCTGAATGCCCTCCCACCTTTGGCGCAAGCCCTCAGTTGGTTCAGGGCCTGCTCGCCGGCGGGCCAGCGGCTCTATGCCAATCCGTAGAAGGTGTGGAAGACGACCGCGAGACCGCGCCAAGCGAATTGGCCCAGCGGGACTTGGGGCCGAACGATGTACTCATGGGTATTGCTGCCAGCGGCGTAACCCCTTTTGTTATCAGCGGCATGGAGTACGCCGCGCAGCAAGGTTGTCCGACGATCTTTTTTACTTGCAGTCCCACGGCTGCCAAATCCGTTGCTGCCTCAATCAAGATCGTCCCCGAGGTCGGCCCGGAAGTCATCACCGGATCGACGCGGATGAAGGCCGGAACAGCGACCAAGCTGGTGCTCAACATGATCAGCACCGGCGCTATGGTGAAATTGGGCAAGACATACGGCAACCTCATGGTCGATCTCCAACCCACCAATGCCAAGCTGCGCGACCGCGCCGAGCGCATCTTGGCGACGCTGACCGGAGCTTCGCCTCAAGTGGCTGCCGCCCGGCTGCAAGCGGCCGAAGGAGGCTTGAAACTGGCGCTGGTCATGGAGCTATGCCAACTAGATCGCCCCCAAGCACAGCACCTTCTCGATACCTGCGGCGGGAGCGTCAAGGCCGCCGCCCTCGCCACTGGAGCAAACCCTTGCAATACGCAAACCTAGGCCGCACAAACTTGCGCCTATCGGCCTTGGGCCTTGGCACCGTGCAATTGGGCATGGCGTACGGCTGGGACCAACAGCCGCCACCGCCTGATGACCACGTGATTGGACTAATCCGCCGCGCCTTGGAGCTAGGCATCAACTACATCGACACGGCCGCGGAGTACGGCCGTAGTGAAAGCCTCGTGGGCCGTGCGTGTGCTGGGCTGACGTGTCAGCCCGTGATTGCCACCAAGCTCTCCATCCGAGGTCCCGATAACGCAGGGCTGTTGACCGGACAGGCGCTGCGTCAGTCCGTTGAGCAGTCGCTGAGCCAGAGCTTGCAGAAACTTGGCGTCGATGCGCTCGAACTCGTGCAGTTGCACAGTCTCGACACGCGCTTTGCAACTCCGGAACTGCTGGAATTGTTAGCGCAATACAACCAACGCGGCTGGGTGCGCTATTGGGGCGTTACCACGTACGGCGAAGAGGCTCCGCTCGACGCCTTAGATCATCCCGAGCTAATTTGCTCGATGCAGATACCGTATAGCGCGCTCGACCGCCGGATGGAACGCAAGGTAATCCCCCGCGCCCAAGCACAGGGCACAGGCGTCATCCTGCGCTCTATCTTCCTTCAAGGCGTCCTGTCGCATCGGCTCGACTCGCTCCCGACCTCGCTTGCTGATCTGTCCCCGTTGGTCGCTCCCCTGCTGAGGCTAGCGCAGGACGCAGGCATGGACCTAGCCGAACTGGCTTTGCGCTTTGCCACCTTTGCTTCCGGCGCTCATTCAGCTATTTTCGGCACCACGAACGTCTCCGAACTCGAAGCCAATATCCGCGCAGTCGAGGCCGGTCCTCTACCGACCGATCTAGTAGCAGTCGTGCGCGCAATCGAGGTCGCGGATTCAGCCCTGCTCAACCCCGGCAACTGGAGGTTATCTACGCCGTGAATGAACCCATACCAGGCCAAGCCCTAGACGATTTAGAGACCCCGGTGCTGCTGCTCGATCTCGACCGCTTTGAATCCAATGTGCAGCACATGGCTGCGTATTGCCGCGACAATGGCAAGGAATGGCGGCCCCACAGCAAGGCACACAAATCCCCGGCCATAGCCCACATTGAGTTGGCCAACGGGGCCTGCGGCATCACCTGCGCCAAATTGAGCGAAGCCGAGTGGATGGTCGCGCATGGCGTATCTTCCATCCTGCTGGCCAACCAGATCGTCAGTCCGGTGAAATTCGCCGCCTTAGCCCGCCTGCAACACCAAGCCGAAGTCATTGCCGCAGTCGATAATATCGCCGTCGTCGAACCTATGGCCGCCGCGGCCGACGCCGAGGGCGTCCGCATCCCCGTGGTCGTGGAAATCGACATTGGCATGAAGCGGGTCGGCGTGGAGCCTGGTCCCCCTCTCCTCGCCTTGTCCAAGGCCATTAGCGACCAATCTGGGCTGGCGTTCAAGGGCCTAATGGGCTACGAGGGCCACGTACTCGACTGCTGGCCACTGTCAGCCAAGAAAAAGGCCTGTTATGAAGCATTGGACATATTAGTAGAATCGCGCAACTTGCTGGAGGACAATGGAATACAGGTAGAAATTGTCACTGCCGGCGGCACGGGTTCATACGAGCTCAGTGCCCTCCACGACGGGGTCACTGAACTCCAAGCCGGCGGCGGCGTGTTCATGGACGTCATGTATCGCCGGAAATGCCACGTCGAAGCGCTCACCCCCGCCTTAACGGTGCTCACCTCGGTCACCAGCCGCGCAGCCGACCGGGTCGTTGTCGATGCTGGCTTTAAGACGCTGTCTTCCGGCCACCAGCCACCGGAGGTGCTGGGCCGAGACGATCTGCGCCTGCGCGGCCTGTCTGCTGAACACGGAATTTTCGACATCGTAGAGGGTCAGGCCGGGCCGGCCTTGGGCGAGCGGATCGAACTGCTCGTCGGCTATTCGGATTCGACGACCTTTTTGCACAATTACTTCGTCGCCGTCCGCAAGGGGCGCGTGGAGAAAATATGGGACATCTCGGCGCGGGGCCTCTTGCGCTGACACCGACCAATAGCAACGGAGAAAGCAGATGACTAAAGCCGAAATCGCCCAGCAGCTAGCCCGGAGTACGGGGCTCTCCCAAGTGGACACCACGGCCGTTATCGAGGGTTTTATCGAAGCCATAGCCCAAGCATTGGAAGAGGGCGATCACGTCGAAATCCGCGGTTTTGGCACCTTCAAAGTCGTGGAGCGCGCACCGCGCACCGGCCGCAATCCCAAAGCTGGCGCAGCCATCGCAATCCCCAAGCACAAGACCCCGACCTTCAAACCTTCCAATGCCGTAAAGAGCAGAATCGTCCAGCGCTAACATGAACCTGCTGTTGATTTCGGTCGATAGCCTGCGCTTGGATTTTGCCCCCGGGATCAGTGCGGCCGTGCGCACGCCCCGATTTTCCACTTTGACGCGCGATTTTCACCTCTGCCAGCACTGCTTTTCGGTTTCTTCGGCCACTCGTCCGGTCCACACTTCGCTTTTTACCGGGCTATACCCGTTTGAACACGGTATCGAAGGCCAGCACTCCTCCGCTATGCGGCAGGGCGTTGCCGACCTCTTCGACCTCTGCCGTCGAGCCGGCTATGCAGTCGGCGCATTTTCAGAGGCTCCGGACATTTTCACCGGCCTGAGCTACGCCAACTACATCGCCCCCTTGCCCACAGACGAGCAGCTCACCGGCTGGCCACAACGTCGCAAGCCGACCATTCTCTTTATTCACTACTGGAGCGTTCATCCCCCTTATGGCGCCGCAGACGGGCTGGCCTTTGGAGAAGTGGGCCAATTGCTAGCGGCTGGGCGCATTGGCGAGGTGCAGACGCGCTATCGCGCAGCCATTGAACAACTCTTCGAGCGGCACATCGCCCGGCTGTTGGCCGCCTTGGACCTTAGCACATGGGCGGTCTTCATCATCAGCGATCACGGCCAGAGTTGGCGGAAAGACGAACCCTATCACGGCCAGACCTTGTGCAACGACGTACTGCGGGTGCCTCTGTACTACCGACTTCCCTCGGAAGAACCGGTCGGGCGCAATCTCATCTCACTGGTAGATCTCTTCCCGACTTTTTTATCGCTGTTGCAGTTGGAGTATCCCTACGACGGCTTTGCCCGCGACATCCGTACCCCTTCCCCACCCGAGTACTACTTGGCCGAAATCGCCCCCGGCCCAGCCGCGCAACAAGGCCGCCAATGGTCCCTCTTCAATGCCAGCGCCAAATTCACCTGTGATCAATCAACCCAGCGCGAAACCTTAGTCGAGACGTTTAGCGAGCGACCGCTCCCAGCACTCGATACTCGCCCATACCACCAAGCATACGCAGCGCTCAAAGCAGCTTCTAGTTATGTCCAAGCGGAGTTTGCCCCAGCCGCCGACCGCGCCCTCTTGCACCAGCGGCTGCGAGCCTTGGGTTATATGGATTAATCTGAGGGGACGAACTCGGGCTTTAGGGCCTGATAATCCTCCCCCAAAAGGGCAAAGATATCGGCCCACCGGCGCGGGTAGGATGGATGACTGTTATTGGGCGCGAAGCCCAGCTTGAGATAGCAGCGCAGAGCCGGAATGCGGAAGTCGTCGGTCAGCAGGTATATGGGCCGAGGGCCTAGCGCCTTGGCTTGGGCCACGGCTGCACTTACGATGAACTTGCCTAGGTCGCGCCCCTGAAAGTCTGGGTGGACCGCAACCCAACCCATTTCCCAGCACGGCCGTAGTTCGCGGGTGCGGTCGTTGCAACCCGTACAGGCGACGATCTGCCCCTCGTACTCGATAAAAAGCTGGACCCGGGTTTTTTCTAGCACGCCCTCTAGTCGCCGCCGGTCCCAACGGCCCAATTCGCCATTGGCCTGCAATAGAGACAACCAACCCTCCTCGTCACCCGGCTGGTACGTCCGCAACCGATAGCCAGCTATTTCCGGCAAGGCCGGGGCGGCCTCGCGCCCATACCAGAGGATAAGCTGAGGCAGGGGACTCAAGTCCGGCCTTCCTGACGCCGGAAGATGGACGACTTAAACTGCTCGGGGCAATGGGGTTGGAGCACGACTATTTCGCAGTGGGGGAAGGCCTCGGCCAAGCCCGCTGGCCTCCGTTGGTCATAGCCGAGGGCAATAATGTTAGGTGAGACCTCGCCGACGATGCGCAAAAAGTTACAGCCCTCGTGGCCGAGGCGGACCTCGATGACCTCGGGCAGTTCCTCCAGCGCAGCTTTGCGTTCCTCTTGGGATTGGTCGGGATAGTGTCCCTTGATGCGCCGGACGTTCTCGTCGCGGGCGACTACGACGAACAGTTCATCGCCCAGCGCAGCCGCCTGCGCGATAAAGGAGCGGTGACCTGGGTGCAGATAATCAAAAGTGCCGCAGCACAATACGCGAGTTTTATTCATTGGCACGCCGGTCTATCCAATACTCGACACCGCGGTCCTTGGCAAAAATGCGGCCAAAGCGGTTAGCGTCGGCGCGGTCGGCGAAATAGCCGATCCGCACCCGCACGCCGGCACCGCTCTGTACGCTATAAGCCGGATAGCCTTCGCTCTTCAATTCAAGCACCTTCTGATCGGCGCGTTTCGCGTCCCGAAAGACGCCGACTTGAATGGTAAATTCGCCGTCGGGATCAAAAAATACGGGGCTAGCGTCGCCGGGATCGCCAGTATCGTCTGCATCGCTAGCATTACTGGCATCCCCGGCGTCGCTAGCGTCACTGGCATCGCTGCTGGCACCAGCTGGTACGGACACAGAGTCGGTCGGCGTTAAAATGACTATTTCGCTACGGCCAGCGGGTTCGGATTCGGGGGCCTGTTCGTCTTTGCGGACATCGCTGTCGGCGCAGCCCCCGATCCAGAGGACTGTCCAAGCGAGCATCCATAGCCTATTGAGGTTCGCCGTACTCAATGCACAGCCTTAAGTGCGTCAAAGTGAATGCGGAGGGTTTCTTCTATATCTCCTTCCCCATGAGCGAGCGAGGGAAACATACATTCGTATTGGGAAGGTGCCAGATAGAGGCCCCGTTCTAGGCAAGCCCAGAAATAGCGCTTAAAGCGCTCTAAATCGACCGTTCCGACGCTGGCAAAATCCACCACCGGGTGCGAAGTAAAAAACATGCAGAGCATGGCGCCGACTCGGTTCAGTGCGTAGTTCAAGCCCAGTTTTTGCAGGTTGTTGGCCATGCCAGCCGCCAAGTCGGCGCAGCGACTCTCCAGCGTTTCGTAGATCTCGGGTTCGGATAGCATGTTCAATTGCTCCAAGCCCGCGGCCATGGCGAGGGGATTGCCCGATAAGGTGCCAGCCTGTGAGACCTTTATGCCCAATGGCGACACGTTTTCCATGATCTCTCGTTTGCCGCCGTACGCGGCAGCTGGCAAGCCTCCTCCGACGATCTTGCCCAAACACGTCAGGTCGGGCATCACGCCATAGCGCTCTTGCGCCCCACCCGGACCGACGCGGAACCCCGTAATGACCTCGTCGAAAATGAGGACGATCTCCTCTTCGTCTGCTATCTGGCGCAGTGCGGGGAGAAACCCTTCGCGCGGAGGCACGGTACCCATATTACCAGCCACCGGCTCGACGATAATGGCGGCGATCTGGCCGCTGTTTCCCCGCGCGGCCGCGCGCACCGCATCCGCGTCGTTGTACGGCAGCGTCAAGGTTGAATCAACTACGCTTTGCGGCACGCCCGGGCTCGTGGGAACCCCCAAGGTCAGGGCCGAAGACCCGGCCTCGCTCAAGAAGCCGTCCCCATGCCCGTGCCAGCAGCCTTCGAATTTGGCGATTTTGTCCCTGCCGGTATGGCCGCGAGCCAAGCGCACCGCCGCCATCGTGGCCTCGGTCCCCGAACTCACCATCCGCACCATCTCGATAGAGGGCACCATCTCCACAATGCGCTCGGCCAGCGCGATTTCCAACTCGGTAGGGGCACCGAAACTGGTTCCCTTCGCACTGACTTCCTGCACGGCCTGTACGACGCGGGGATGGGCATGGCCGAAAATGAGCGGCCCCCAAGAGCACACGTAGTCGATGTATTCGCGGCCATCGACATCAAAAATACGCGAACCAGCCCCCCGCTCGATAAAGAGAGGACCACCGCCCACTGCGCCAAAAGCCCGGGCTGGGCTATTCACGCCTCCGGGAATGACTTGCTGCGCTTGGGCGAAAGCCCTAGCCGAATTCGTTTCCATATGCATCTTTCTAAATAACGCCTAGATTTTCGCTATATCAAGGGTCGAGCAGCCTCTCGAGAACGACCAGCCGATAGGCTCGCCCGCGCTCGGGCAAGCTCAAGTCGGCCAAGACGGCCAGTGGATACACTCCAATCTCCAGATAGCCGAGGAGAAGCTCCAAATCCGCCACTTGGATAGCGGCCACCCCACCTGAGCGCAAGACGCGCGCTAGCTCAGCTAGCAGCGCGGCGCAATCGCCCGCAGCAAAGCCAAACGCATAGTCGATGCAGTCCTCTACCAAGGGCAGACGATCCAGATCTGCGATTACGCCAACCGGCCCATGCCCGCTCCCTGAGGACCGAATTCCAACTAGGACGCTCGGCTGGAAGAGCTCCTGCAAGGCGACTAGCTCGCTTGAGTCTCGGCGCGCCCACAGGACGCATGCCCCCGACTGCATGGCCACCAAGCGGGCCAAGCAATACGCCACAGCCGCATTAGGTGCAGTGCCCACCCCTAGCCGCAACCCCAACAGGGCGCGCCGCCTAGTCAGTTGCAAGTGTAGTCGCAGCAGATGCGGCCCTTTGCCTAGACGCAATCCGTGCTGATCGCGCAAAACCGCTGCCACGGCTGCGGTTAGCTCGGCTGAACTGAACCGATACCGGCCCTGCAGCGTCGCGCTCAGAGCAAAAGCATCGGTGTCTATCTCAGTGGATTGGGCCTGCGCGAGGCTTTTGACTGGCGTCAGATCGCAACGAGCGATGCGCTTGCAGATGTATTCAAGACCCGGTCGGCCCACTGTAACGCCGTGCATCTGGCTGATTAGACCGGAACAGTGCATGGCCGAGCACAATTGTAGCAGCCGTCCCGGGCTGCGCTTGTACGTGAAGAAAATCTGGCCTACGCGCCCACCCGGTTCGACTTCGACCTGCTGTACCTCGGGCGCATACTCGCGCAACTCGTCGAGTGCCACCGCCTCCAACCCGCTCGGCACCGCGATCCAATAGCGATAGATCTTGTCGGCCATTACTCAGCGCGTCCAGTGGGCACAAGCGGCCCCAATACTGAGGCTGGACTGCACTGCATCGCGCTCAGGTGCGCTGGCGACAAGCAGCTATCCAGTACCTCAATGATATCGCCGACCGCGACCTGCTCGTGTACGTCAAAATAGACGCTGGGGAGAGCCCCGCTGGCTGCGGCCGAGCAGAGCATATCGGCCACGTCCTCAGTTTGCTCCCACGCGCGCAGCAGCAGGCCGTAAGCTTTGCGCTTGGCGCGGCCCAAATCCGCGGAGACAATGCACTCATCAAGGCTGGCCAAGGCGGTGCTTATTTCCTCGCGCAACCGCTCGCTCTGTTGGGTATATCCGCCCACTGTGCAAAAGCAGAACGTCGGCTCGGCATAAACCTCGGCTCCAAAGGCATCGCCATCTATCAGACCATCTTCGTAGTGCGCGGCAAAAAAATTGCTCGCCGGCCCCAAGGCGATGTCTAAGGCCAATTCTAAGGCCAACTCCCGCAAGAGCAAATCGCGGCCCGATTGGCCCGCCTTATCGTCGCCGAAAAACAGCAAGGTATAGGGTCGGCTGACCGGGAGTGCCAAGTCCCCAAGGGGCTGCGGAGCTGGCAAAACCACCGGTCGCTCCACGCGGTTCCATGCGGAGCGCGGTCGGCTGTGCTTTAGCAAGTTGGACTCGACTGCCGCGCAAGTATCCTCTACGTCGAAATCTCCGCACAGATACAGCCCCATGTATTCGGGCTGGTAAAAGACTTCGTGACAGCGAGTTAGCGCAGCCACATCGATCTGCCCGATGCTCTCCCTCGTGCCGGCCATGTCCCACGCCAAGGGGACATCCCTGTACAGTGCCTTGAGGCCGTGTAAAAATCCGATCCACTCCGGGTCGTCGCAGCTTATCTGTAACTCGTGGTCGATGATTTCGCGCTCTTGAGCGACACCGTCTGGCAGGACGTGCAGGTCCAACGCGAGTTCAAAGAGCAACGCTAAATGGTCGGCAAAATGCTCAATGCACGTCAGAGAAAAAACGGTTGAAGTAAAACTGGTGCTGGCGTTTACGTCGCCGCCGAGGCGGTTGATTTGCTCAGTGATGTCGCCGTAGGGTTTGGCAAAAAGGCGGTGTTCGAGAAAGTGCGCCGTACCAGCAGGCGTCGTCTGCACCTTTCCAGAGTCACGGGCACGCAGATGCAGATCAACCGAGCCGTAGTCTATGTACAGCACGGCCGCTTTTTGCCGACTACCTAGCCGCGGTACTGCCCATACATCGAGGCCACATCCTAAGCGGTTGTGGTGTACAACTTCCCCCAATAGCGCATCCGCGATCACGTTCTTACGTCCCGTGCAATAGAAAAGCCGTGTCCGCTGCGATGCCATCGGCCACGTGGGCTAGCTCTTCGACGCCGACTTGCTCAATGAGCTGCCACAGCGCTTGTGGGGACTGGCTACCCCCTGTCAGACCTTCCCGCAATTGATAGCGAAAAAAGCCCTCACGGTCTTCGGCTAGCCCCAACAGCCGCGCTTTGAGCAGGTGCCGAGCCACTTCAATCTCCTGGGGATCAACAACCCCAGAGCGCAGCGCTTGGAGCTCTTGTTCCACCTTATCCCGAACCTCGGAGTACGCAGCGGCTTCAATGCCCGCGGCCACAAAGAGTAGCCCGCTCAATGCCTCGATATGCGATGCAATGTAGTAGCACAAACCCTCTTCTTCGCGGAGGTGTTTGAACAGCCGCGATGGACCGTCGCCGCCGAGCATCAGGTTCAGGAGAACCAAAGCCGGATAGTCGTCGGTGCCGTCCGTACCATAAGCAACTTGGGTGCGATAGCCCAACACCATTTTTGCCTCTCGCACCTCTTGACATTCAAAAATCTCACGCTGCGAACCAGCAATGCTCAGGCGTGGCGGCTGGCGCTGGGGTTGGCTCGACGCACGCTCCCAAGTAAAAAGAGACTCCATCAAGGGCTGAATCTGCTCCAAGCGCAGATCGCCGCTTACGAAAAGATCTAGGCGATCAACAGCCGTCCGCTCGCGGTGGAAAGCCCACAACTCGGCGGCTTGCACGGCGGCAAAGTCTGCGGGGTTGCCCAGCGGCGACAGGCCCATGGGTTCGCCCCGGCACATCTCTTCGCTGCACCGCCTTTGTGCGTAGCCTAGTTTGTCGTTGAAGCCATCGGTGATTTGCCGCGCGAGGCGGTGTTTTTCTCGCTCTAGATAATCGGGCTGGAACCCGCTGCCATCGCGGAGGACATCGCGCAGAAAAGTCAACCCTCGCGCCAGTATACCCTTCTCCCCAAGGAAGTTATCATCTATAACCTCCAGACATAAATGAACAAACTGATACTCTCCTAAGCGATCGACTTGCACCGAGTAATGCGCTCCGTAGAGATCGTCGATGAAGCGGTTGAGGCCCTGGATATTGGGCAGCTTGTGCGTACCCCGTGCCAACAGTTGGCCGCTCAGAGCCACGAGCGAATGTCTCGGCGCACACAGCGGCGTGCTCAGACACACATCCACCCGGATCGTCTTGTATAGCCCAATGCTATGCAGATGTAAATAGACGCCGTCCGCAAGTTGGACGAGGGTGAGTTCGCCTGCGGTGTGCATTGGCGCGTAGTATCCTTCTTGGTTTAGTTTGGCAAGCCGCATGAATCCTCTCGACAACATCCGCGTCGTGCTCGTCGAGCCGGCGACGCCCGGCAATATCGGCGCTACGGCTCGCGTGCTCAAAACCACGGGTATAAGCCAGTTGGCCTTGGTCAATCCCGGAGCATGGGACACGCCGGAAGCGCGTGCCTTTGCCCACGGCGCGGGCGATATTCTCGATGGCAGCCAGGTTTTTCCCAGCCTAGCCGCGGCCGTAGCCGATTGCCACATCGTCGTCGGCACGACCCATCGACAGGGCCGCTTCCGCGCGGTTACTTCCGCGCCACAATCCCTGATTGCCCAACTAGCCTCCCAAATACATCACCGCCGAATCGCCCTTGTATTCGGACGCGAAAGGGACGGCTTGTGGCATGAGGAACTCGCGCTCTGTCATCAGGTGCTGAGGTTCCCTACAGCCGTGGCTTATCCTTCCCTCAACCTCTCTCACGCCGTGCTCCTGTTCACTTATGGCCTGTATGCGGCCGCGAGCGAAAAACCACCGGATCCGCCCGTGCAACTGGCTACGGCTGGCGAACGCGAGCGAATGTTCGCTCAGATCCTGCAAGCCCTTGCCGAGATAGAGTTTACCCCGTACAACAACAAGCCGGAGCACTTCGGTCGAGTGCTGCGCCGCTTCTTCAACAAGGTCGATTTGGAAGTTCGCGATGTGCGGGCGATTCAGACGATATGCGGCCAGATCCGCAAGTTCAGCCACCGCTATCGCCGCAGTGCCGGGCGCACTGGGGCCGACTGATGGGCCACCTGTTCCAAGTCCCAGTCAACCATCTGCTGGACCATTTCCTCAAAGCCGACCTCGGGCTCCCAACCGAGTTTTTCCCGCGCCTTAGTCGCATCGCCCAACAGGGTATACACCTCTGCGGGGCGCAAAAAACGCTCATCCAGGACCACGTATTGCCGCCAGTCCAAGCCGGCGTGGGCAAAGGCAACCTCGCAGAATTCGCCAATGGTGCGGGAGGAACCCGTGGCGATGACGTAATCGTCGGGTTCGTCCTGCTGGAGCATCATCCACATTGCGCGGACAAAGTCGCCCGCATAGCCCCAATCGCGGCGAGGAGCTAGGTCGCCAAGACGCAGCTCTTGGTCCAGCCCGCATTTGATGCGGGCTACGCCATGCGTGATTTTGCGGGTGACGAATTCGCGCCCACGGCGCGGCGACTCGTGATTGAAGAGAATGCCCGTGCAGGCGAACAGACCGTAGCTTTCGCGATAGTTGATGGTGATCCAATGTGCGTAGAGCTTGGACACCCCGTAGGGCGAACGCGGATAGAAAGCCGTTTGCTCGTTCTGCGGCGATTCCTGTGCGTTGCCGAATAGCTCGCTGGTGCTGGCTTGGTAAAAGCGGATGTTCTCGTCGCAGGCGCGGATGGCTTCAAGCAGCCGCGTCACGCCCAAGCCGGTGATCTCGCCGGTCAACATGGGCTGTTCCCAAGAGACCGGTATAAAGGACTGGGCACCTAGATTGTACACCTCCTGCGGCCGTGCGGTTTGCAGCGCCGAAATCAATGACTTCTGGTCTAACAGATCGCCGGAGATCAACTCGATTTTGTCCTGCAAGTGGCCGATCCGCTCGAAATTGACCGTGCTACTACGGCGCACCAGCCCGAAGACCTCATAGCCCTTTTCCAGCAGCAATTCGGCTAAGTACGAACCGTCTTGGCCGGTAATTCCAGTGATTAGGGCGCGCTTTGGGCTCATTTCATTCCTCTTGTGAATACGTTTCTATAGGCGGACAGGAACAGATCAAGTTGCGATCGCCCTGCGCGTCGTTCAGTCGCCCTACGGCCGGCCAAAATTTGCGCTCCAATAGCCAAGGAGCCGGCAGGGCGGCGACAGTTCTAGAATAGGGCCGATCCCACTCGTCGGCCAGCACGACATCCACAGGGTGCGGCGCGTGGACGAGCGGGTTGTTGGTGGGGTCCATCTCTCCGACAGCTACTTGTCGGATTTCTTCGCCAATGGCGATCATGGCCTCGCAAAACCGGTCCAACTCGGCCTTGGATTCGCTCTCAGTAGGTTCGACCATCAGGGTTCCGACGACCGGGAAGGATACCGTAGGTGCGTGGAACCCATAGTCCATCAATCGCTTGGCTACGTCTTCTACGCCAATGCCGTGCTCCCGCGCCCAGCGCAAGTCGAGGATACACTCGTGGGCCACGCGCTCATTGTGCCCTTTGTATAGCACGGGAAAGGAATCGGCGAGGCGAGTGCTCAGATAATTGGCATTGAGAATCGCCACCTTCGTCGCCTCGGTGAGGCCCGCACCGCCCATCAGCCGCAAGTACGCCCAAGATATGAGCAGAATCGAGGCACTGCCCCACGGAGCGGCCGCAATGGGGCCGATCGACTCAGCCCCGCCAGTATAGATGAGGGGGTGCGAGGGCAAGAACTCCACTAAGTGCTCGGCCACGGCAATGGGCCCCATCCCCGGGCCGCCCCCGCCGTGGGGAATGCAGAAGGTCTTGTGCAAATTCAAATGACACACGTCAATGCCGATTTCCCCGGGCCGGCACAATCCCACCAAGGCATTCATATTGGCACCGTCCATATAGACCTGGCCGCCTGCTTGGTGGACAACCGCGCAGATTTCGCCAATGGCCTCTTCAAACACCCCGTGGGTCGAGGGGTACGTCACCATTAAGGCCGCCAGCCGCTCGCGATGTGCGTCGGCTTTCGCCCGCAGGTCCGCCAAGTCGATATTGCCCTCGGCGTCACAGGCGACGACGACCACGTCCAAGCCGGCCATAGCCGCGCTAGCTGGATTTGTTCCATGAGCCGAGGCCGGAATGAGGCAGACGTTCCGCTGGACCTCCCCGCACATCCGGTGGTATTTGCGCACGATGAGTAGGCCAGCGTACTCGCCCTGCGAACCCGCGTTGGGTTGCAGCGAAATGCCCTTGAGGCCGGTGATTTCGCGCAGCATGTTCTCCATTTCGGCAAAAACTGCCGCGTACCCTTGGGCTTGCTCTACGGGTGCAAATGGATGCAGCCCAGCGAACTCGGGCCAAGTAATCGCCATCATTTCTGCAGTCGCATTAAGCTTCATAGTACACGAGCCGAGGGGAATCATCGCGTGGACCAAGGACAGGTCCTTGGCTTCGAGCCGGCGCATGTAGCGCATCATTTCGGTCTCGGAGTGATGCGTAGCAAAGACGGGATGCTCCATGAAGCGCGAATGGCGGACGTGATCAGGCCTCCAAGCAGGCCCTTCACCGACTTCGGTGGGCAACTTGCCACCCAGCAAGGTGAGGATGGCTTGCAAATCTTCCTTGTGGGTTGTTTCGTCGAGGGCAATGCCCCAATGCCCGTCCCCCAGATCGCGGAAGTTCATCCCCTCGGCCCGCGCCTGCACCAACAACTCGTCTCCCCGCGCTCCCACTTCAACGCGTAGCACGTCGAAATACTGGTCGTGGACGACTCGGTAACCAGCTTCCTCCAACCCTCGGGCGAGCACCTGTGCCTGGAGGTGTATGCGGTGAGCCATGCGCTGCAAGCCGTCCGGCCCGTGATAGACCGCGTACATGCTCGCCACCACGGCTGGCAAAACCTCGGCCGTGCAGATGTTACTCGTAGCCCGTTCTCGTTTGATGTGCTGTTCGCGGGTTTGCAAGGCCATGCGCAGGGCAGGCTGGCCGCGGACATCCTCAGAGACGCCAATGATACGCCCAGGCACCTGCCGCTGGAACTCGGGCCGCGTCGCCAAAAAGGCTGCGTGCGGACCGCCGTATCCCATCGGCATGCCAAAGCGCTGCGCGCTCCCAATGGCCGCATCGGCTCCAAACTCCCCAGGAGGTCGCAGCAAACACAGAGCGAGCAAATCAACCGCCACACACACCAGAGTCTGATGGGCGTGAGCTTGAGCACAGAACTCAGCGTAGTCGTGTAGAGCGCCGTCTGAGGCTGGGTACTGGAGCAGAGCGGCGAAGGCCCCGGACGCAAAATCCCATTTTCGATGATCGCCCACTACGACCTCCCACCCACGAGATTCGGCCCGGACCTTGACCACCTCTATGGTTTGCGGGTGGCAAGCCGACGAGACAAAGACGCGCTGGCTCGCGTTTTTCTTTTGCACCGCCCGTAGCATCGCGATGGCTTCAGCTGCGGCCGTGGCTTCGTCCAACAGGGAGGCATTGGCCAGGGCAAAACCAGTCAAGTCGCCGACCATAGTTTGGAAGTTGAGCAGGGCCTCTAGCCGCCCTTGGGCGATTTCTGACTGGTAGGGCGTGTACTGGGTGTACCAGCCTGGATTCTCCAAGATGTTGCGCTGGATCACTGGAGGGATTATGCAATCCGAGTAGCCCATGCCGATAAAACTGCGGTGTATGCGATTCTGGCCGGCTAATTCGCGCAACCTACTCATCAGCTCGTACTCACTGATGCCTTTTCCTAGCGCTAAGGGATCTTGCATCCGAATCGCTGCCGGCAGGGACTCGGCCATGAGATCGTCCAAGCTGTCAGCTCCCACAGCCGCGAGCATGGCGGCTACATCTGCCGCCGCAGGGCCGATATGCCGGCGGACAAAAGCATCGCTAGGTCCAAATTCGTCGCCCATGCGACCTCCGTTGCATAAGACTTTCAGTCCTTTTTAGGGGCCGAAGGTACAAAGGGCAGCTTGACCACCACGGCGGGTTGCCGCTTGCCCTTCATGTCAATGTACACATGAGTGCCTATTTTTTGCGCGCCGCGCTGTAAATAGGCCAGCCCGATTCCCTCGCCGAGCACCGGCGAGTGCGTCCCACTGGTCACGGTACCCACCTGCTCCTCGCGCAGGTCTAAAACCGGATAATCCGACCGGGGAATGCCCCTTTCCAGCATGCGGAATCCGCGCAAACGGCGATAGCCTCCAACCGCTCGCTGTGCCCGCAGCGCCTCGGCCCCAACAAAATTCGCTTCTTTTTCCAAGTCCAGGGTCCAAGACAAACCCGCTTCTAGAGGAGTCGTCTGCTCGTTCAATTCGCTTCCATAGAGGCAAAAACCCATTTCGAGGCGCAAGGTGTCGCGCGCGCCTAGTCCACAAGGCTGGGCACCGGCTGCGCGGAGTTTCGCCCACAGCGCGGCGACTTGGTCGGCCGAGCACATGATCTCAAATCCATCTTCTCCAGTGTAGCCATTGCGGCTGAGTAACGCTCGTATCCCGGCGATCCCCATCACTGCGCAGCGATAGTACCCTAGCGCCACGCCAGCCGGTCCAGCGAGTGCTTCAATCAGGGCGGCAGCCCGTGGTCCCTGCACCGCCACCATGCCCTGTTCATCGCTCAAATCCTCGATTTCCACATCCGACCACCCGGCTGCGCGCGAGGTAATCCACTGCCAGTCAGTAGCCTTACGGCTCGCATTGACCACCAAGAGGTACTCCTGCTGTGCGAGTCGGTACACTACCAGATCGTCCACGCATCCACCCTGTTCATTGCACAGCGGTGCGTAGAGCATCTGGCCGATGGTCAATTCGCGCACCCGCGCCGGCAAGAGGCTGTCGAGAAAAGCCAACCCGAGCCCCCCGGAAACGGCGATCCGGCCCATGTGCGAGATGTCGAACAGTCCGGCCTCTCGGCGCACCGCCCAGTGTTCGCTGCGGATACCCTCGAACTGGACCGGCATTTCCCACCCCCCAAAAGGTGCCATGCGCCCGCCTTCGGCCACAGCGACTTCATAGAGAGGTGTCCGCTGCAAACGCTCATTTGTCATGACTGTCTCTTTCCTGTGCGACGCCGACGAGCTCGGCCCACAGTGCTTCCGCCTGCGCGGCGAGCGCGTCTAAGCCCTTGTTGTTGTCGATGACAAAGTCGGCGCGGGCCTTTTTTTTTCCCGGGTCCATCTGGCGGGCCATCCGTTGCCTAATCTCGCACACCGGCAAGCCGCTGCGCTCCTGCACTCGCGACACACACCGTTCCTCTTCAGCATCGACCACCACGACCCGGTCGAAGTTCCCCTCGTTTCCCCACTCGTATATCAGGGGCGCGTCAAATACCACTACTCCACCGGCGGCCTCTTCTACAGCCTGCGCCAGTCGGCGCTCTATGGCCGCTGATAGTGGCGGTCGCATAATTGTCTCTAGCTGCTGGCTCCCCTCGTCCGACCGCAGAGCGCGACGCCCCAACTCCTGGCGGTTCAAGCACCCGTCTAGACCGAGCAAATCGCGGCCGAATGCCGCTTGTAAATTCTCGACCACCGCTGGGATTATCGCCACTTCGCGGGCCACTTCGTCGGCATCAACTCGCAGTGCACCAAATTCGACGAGTATCTGCGCCAGTGCGGACTTGCCCGCCCCCATACCGCCGGTAATGCCTACGAGCACGCGCACCTGTGGTCAGCTAGGGCCAAATAACAGAACTCAAAGAATTGTATCACTATACCTTGCAGTGAGTTAAGGGACTGATCTTCGGTGGGCAACGACGTGCTGCGAACGGAATAAAATGTACCGCGCTACCCCAGCGCGGTCAACCGATCTATAACGGTGCCCATTGACACTGTATTGGACATCGTCTATAGTCCATAAATTAGCGAATAGGCTCTCTTCTCACGAACAGAATAGCACATGGCCATCGTACCCGTAGTAATCGAACAGACCGGCCGCGGCGAGCGCGCCTACGACATTTTCTCTCGCCTTCTCAAGGAGCGGATCATCTTCATCAGCACTCCGATCGACGACCACGAAGCCAACCTCGTCATCGCCCAGCTGCTCTTTCTGACCTCAGAAGACCCGAAGAAAGACATCTCGCTCTACATCAACAGCCCCGGCGGTAGCCTCACCGCCGGCTTGGCCATCTACGACACCATGAAGTACGTCCCCTGCGACGTAGCAACGCTGTGCATCGGCCAAGCGTACAGCATGAGCGCGATTCTCCTCGCCGGCGGTACCAAGGGCAAGCGCCACGCCCTTGCTCATTCTCGGCTCATGCTGCACCAGCCCTGGGGAGGCGTTCGCGGCCAAGCAGCCGATATCGAAATCCACGCCCGCGAAATCGTCGAGTGGCGCGACCGGCTCAACCAGATCTTAGTCCAAGATACCGGTCAGCCGCTCGAGCGCATCGAGCTAGTCACCGAACGCGATTACTTTCTGTCGCCCGAAGAGGCGATCGACTTCGGACTAATCGATGGTCTGCTGGCGTCCGAAAAAGAGCTAGCAGCTCTCGTCGACTAATGTTCCAGCGGGAAGGCGACCACCTCACCTAAGCAAGACGCGCCGGCAACGATCATAACCAGCCGATCCAATCCCAAGGCCACGCCACCAGCCGGTGGAATGCCTCGTTCCATAGCCGTGAGAAACGCCTCGTCGGCCGGTGCGCGCCCCGGTCGCGCGCCCCGTGCAAAGCGCTCGCGCTGTTGGGCTGGGTCATTTAACTCCGTATAGCCATTTGATAGCTCCACTCCCCCCAAGTACGCCTCCGTCCTCTCAGCTATAGCTGGATTGCCTTCTTTTAATTTGGCCAATGCGGCCAATTGCCGGGGATAATCGAAAAGATGGACGGCTCCTAGTTTGGCTAGTTCTGGCTCGACTCTCTCCAGCAGAATTTTGTGGTATAAGTCTTCCCAACTATCCCCCCGTCTAGCGCTGTCGTAGCCTAGGACACGTGCACGGCGAAAAAGCGACCCCGTGTCTGCACAGGCATTCAAATCGACGGCGGCCCAGCGCGCAAAGGCATCGCGGACGCTAAGCCGCTTCCACGGCGGCTGTAAATCGACCTCGCGTCCTTCTCGGACTACGCTCGACCGCCCCAAGACGCTTCCCACCACATGGATCACCAAATTTTCGACATCGGCCATGATTTCTTCGTAACTGGCGTACGCCCGATACCATTCGATTAGGGCAAACTCGGGATTGTGTTGCGGCCCCATCTCCCCATTGCGGTACGAGCGGCTGATCTGGTAAATCCGCTCAAAGCCCACCCCTAGCAACCGCTTCATATACAGCTCGGGCGAGGGGGCCAGGTAAAGCTGTTCCTGCGCCTTATCCCCTTGGTATTCTGTGGCAAATAGCTGTATGTGCTCTTCTTGTGCCGAGGCGCGGGCCAACGTGGGCGTCTCCACAGCGAGAAAGCCCGCATCCTTGAAAAAACTGCGCACGGCATCTAACACTGCGGCCCGTACCCGCATATTCGCCCACAGCCCGTTGGAGTGAAACCGCGTCCAATCCCCCTGGCTCCAATCCGCTCGGCTAGAGGCTAACAAGCGAATTTGAGTGACGTCTATAACCCCTTCTGCAGCAATTCCATATAACTCGACTATATCCCCGGTTTTTATCCCTTCTACCCGCGTCTCTACAACGAAATCAACCCCTCCGCTCTCGTCTGCGATTCTCCCCCTCCCTTTGGCTAGGTGGAGAAGCCGCCCCCGCACAGCCACTTCTCCGACCAAGATTGCCGCAGCGGCCACAGGCTGGTGTCGCCACAGCATCCGCGATGGGTAATACCTAGATTGCATTGCGCGTTTCCCACAAAAAAAACCCCTCTCCGCCAGCGAACGCACTAGTAGAGAAGGGACACAGCTAAAGCCCAAAGCCCGGTTTGGGAATCAGGCCCTCTTCTTGTTATACACAAAAGTCGGCGGTGCTTTGTTTTCGATGAACTCCTTGGTAATGACGCATTCGGCGATGTCGTTTCGGGCTGGGAGATCGAACATGATTTCAAACATGACGGTCTCTAAGACTGCCCGCAGACCGCGCGCTCCCATTTCTTTTTCTTGGGTCGATTCGACGACCTTCTGCAGAGCTTCTTCTTCAAATCGCAGGGAAATGCCGTCCATCTCAAACAGTTTTTGGTACTGTTTGACGAGTGCGTTCCTCGGTTTAAGCAGGATGTCCATCAATGCCTGATCGCTGAGGGGGTGCAAAATACCCACCACCGGCAAGCGGCCAATCAATTCGGGAATTAGACCGTACTGGATCAATTCTTCGGGTTCGACTCGCGCCAGCAGATTAACCCCGTCCATTTCCTCGCCGTCGTCAAGGCGGCCACCAAAGCCCATGGACTTGGTTCCGATGCGCTGGCTAATAATTTTGTCTAGTCCATCGAAAGCCCCTCCACAGATAAAGAGAATGTTTTTGGTGTTTATTTGCACCAAGGGCTGTTCGGGATGCTTGCGTCCTCCCTTAGGAGGCACCCCTGACACCGTCCCCTCTAAGATCTTGAGGAGCTCCTGTTGGACGCCTTCACCTGAAACGTCGCGAGTTATGGAGGGATTGCCGGATTTGCGGGCGACTTTGTCCAGTTCGTCGATGAACAAGATTCCGCGCTCGGCTTGTTTGACATCGTAATCTGCGGCTTGGAGGAGCCGCACTAGGATATTCTCTACGTCCTCGCCCACGTATCCGGCCTCGGTAAGGACGGTGGCATCGACGATGGCAAAGGGCACTTGTAATACGCGCGCCAACGTCTCCGCCAAAAGCGTCTTGCCCACTCCGGTGGGGCCGATGAGCAGAATATTGCTCTTACTGAGCTGGACATCCGCAGCACCGGAATGTACCCGCTTGTAGTGATTGTATACGGCAACCGAGAGCGCTTTTTTAGCGCGTTCTTGGCCAATGATATGCGCGTCGAGGTGGGCCTTAATTTCAGCTGGCTTGGGCAGCGGACGACCATTGAGACTGGGCTCGTGCTTATCGTCCTCTTCCAGCATCTCGTTGCACAAGCCGATGCACTCACTGCATATATACACCGAAGGTCCCTGAATGACCTTCTCGACTTGCTCGCCCCCCTTGCCGCAGAACGAACAGGCTATATCGGGCGCTTTTTTACTCATCTTCCCCTACGGCCTGCCCTCATCGTCATCTTGGGAATCCGGGGTACTATCCTGACTCTCAGAGGGATCGCTGGAGACTTCGACATTCTCGGCCTCCTCGGTTTCGTCGTGGAGCTCGGTCGTGGTCGGAATGTCCGAGGTCTCCGAGGTCGTCTCCTCTTCGGCCTTATCTTGGCCGGCCTTCATCACATTGATGGCTTGGAATCCCTTAGCGGTGCGGGTTACCATGAACTCAACTTCGTCATCTTGGGTCAAACTCCGGTCCCAAGAGGAAATATCGCGCCAGTGGACGAAGACATCGACATGGCTATCTGTAGAAATAAAACCATATCCCTTATCGTTGTTAAACCACTTGACTACGCCTCGAGTCCAAGTGTTTTCCGCCAAGGCACGGCGATCATGCGTCGGGGGGGTGCTTTCTGCACTGCCGGGGAGTGAACGAGGCGGCTGCTTCTTTCCCTCACTCTCCAGAACGCGGGCGAGTAGGTCTTGCTTGAGGCTTTGGCCGCCCTCGGTACCTTGGGCGATCCACTCGATAGCCGCCATCATACCTATGACGTAAGGGCTATCATTGCCGTAGAGCCTGCGGGCGTCCCCAATGCGTTGAGCCAATTCACTCACCGCTGTGCTTTCTAAGTGTATTGAACTACCCAATCTACTCCTCCTACCCCCTAAAGGGCCTTAAATGCCGCTTAGCAAAATTTGGGATGGGATGCGAGACGATGTAGTTAAGCACATACATATAGGTTTGTCAACCTATCTCAATCGGTATTGCCTGACCCCTTCGTAGATGGTTTGGCTGCTTACTTTCGCGATGCCCGTGAGCGGTACGGCGATCAGCATCCCAACGATGCCCATCAACTGGCTTCCCACCATGACGACAAAGAGGACGACCAAAGGGTGCAGCTCGACGCTTTTGGCCACCACTGTGGGTTGAATGAGTACGTTGTCGATCAGTTGAACGATCAAGAACATAATGATCACTTTGGCCACCATCGCCAAGCCACCGCCGGTAGCCAAGGCCACAATCGAAGAACAAACGATCCCGATCAATGGCCCGAGATACGGGATTACGTTGGCCAATCCGGCGAGCAAACCCAGAGGCAAGGCATAATAGACGCCGATAATGGACAAGCCGCTAATCGAGAGCACAGATACGACGAGGACGGCCAAAAGCTGACCGCGGATATAATTCCCGATCTGTTTATTGGCTTGATACATCAAGTTTAAGCACAACTCAAAATAGGCGTTGGGAACGAGTGCAATCAGGCACCGCGTCAAGCGCCGCCCCTCTTTGAGGAAGAAGAACGCCACAAACGGCACAATCACTGCAAAAGTAAGACCCGAGATCACCCCCTCGATAAACATCGTAGTGCCCCCCAACATGGTCTTCATCAGCCGCTCGCCATGTTCCCGGATCAACTCGGCGAGGCGGAAATCGCTCCCCAAATAGGGCTGCAGCATGGGCTCAATGCTTGAGGCTCTAGCGCTGGTTTCCGTCAGGATCCTATCGCCTATTTCCACCAAGACGTTGGGGTCGACCTTGCCAAAACCAACATCGGCACGCGAAAACACAACGGAACCCGATTTGCCTACTGCTTGGTCCCCGGCGACCGCACCGCTATTGCCGTGGACGCTAATGCGCTGGCTGTACTCGTCTTTTCCCTGCGAGTACGCGATCAAGAGCGCGTTTGCAGCCGGTGAGTGGTCTTTGGGCACAAAGCGAAGGTGAATTGCCAATTCCTCCCTGGGAGCGATCCCTAGTGGCCAGCGGTGTTCCTCTCTTAGGACGAACGGCTGTTCCCGCGAATCGTCTTCCCAAGCCATCCCTTGGATGATTAGGAGTTTGTCGCCGGTGTTGGCGATGGTAAGAACCTGATCAACCGTTTCTCCGGTCAGCTTATCTCCGACCTTGAATGCGCCTATCCCCAACCCGGCAAAAACGATCAAGAAAACAAAAAGTGTACTCCAAACTCGCCCCAAGCCCCTTCTCTCCATCCAATCGACGATCGGGTAGAGGATATAGGCCAAGACGAAGGCGAAAACAAAAGGAGTAAGAATTCCGCGAATCTCGTATAGAAACCACCCGAGGACCGCTACGGCCACCAAGCCGATTGCGACTTTAACTTGCCAATTCATTGTATATTACCTGCCCGCCGCGCCCCTTTTAGCAGGCGCTCGGGGGTGCGTAGCTGCACCGAGAATTTCTTTATCAGTTCGGGTACGTCGGTCGAGATCATTTGCGCTAAGCCCTCGACCATCTTCAAGGCGAGTGGGGTGTTGTTCTCTAGGAGTTCAAGTAAGTCGGGGCGGCAAAACACGAGGAGCCTACAAGGTTGGAGGGCGTAAGCTGAAGCGGAGCGCGGCAATTCATCTACAAGGGCCTGCGCGCCGAAAAAATCTCCACGTGTCAAGGTGGCTAGCTGTTTCTCAAACCCATCGTCGCCTATCTGTGCGATCCGCACTTGGCCGGAGGCGACGATGTACATCCCCATCCCGGGATCCCCTTGGTTGATAATCGTTTCGCCGGCTCGCCAATTCCGCGGCCCGTAGAGCATGTCTTCTATCTTGTGCAGCTCGCGTCCGCTCAGGTCCTGAAAAATGGGCACTTTCTTCAAGAGCCTACAGGTGGAGGACTCTTCCTCCTTACGACCGCTCCTTACGCTTTCTTGCAGACGGCGAAAGACATGCCTCCAGAGAGGATTAGACGGCATCTTTAGCACTCCCGCTCAGACCGGCAACGCCCCAAACCCTCTCGTCCGCACAATTAGGCCAATGCGGTCTCTAGCTTTTCGGTGATTTGCCCTTTGGGGACGGCGCCAATGATCTGGTCGGCGACTTTGCCCCCTTTAAAAATGAGTAAGGTGGGGATGCTGCGGATGCCGAATTCGGCGGCTGTTTTCTGGGCCATATCGACGTCCAATTTGCACACTTTGGCCCTGCCCTCGTATTCACTGCTCAATTCTTGGACAATCGGGGCAATCACTCGGCACGGGCCACACCACGTCGCCCAAAAATCCACGAGCACGGGCAGGCTGGTATCGAGAACTTCAGCACTGAAATTGTCATCGGTTAAGACGATGGGTTCACTCACGATAGGTCCTTTGCTTATTAGTTTATACTTTTCAACATGTTACAAACACAACACCTTGTGTTTCAATTATAGTCCTAGCACTACCCATTGTCAAGCTTAGCGCTTCCTGCACAACTTGGCCACCAGCAATTCCAAAATTAGGTAATCTTGGCGTCGTCCCTGCGATTTCAGACGCCAATCGGCTTCCCTTAAGGCACTCAACCCCGCCCACAGCCAAGAGGCGGGACGGTGCTGGGCCTGCTCCAAATACCCAGGCAAAAAGAACGGCGCAACACCTAATTCAGCGGCCATTTTGTCGCGCGGCAGCGACTTGTCCATTAGCCCCTTAGCCTTGAGTAAAAGTTGAAAGTGGCGAGTGACCATAGCTACGGCACGGGTCGGCTCTTCTCCTTGGCGGAGAAACCTTTGCATCAACTCTTGAGCTAGTTTACCCTGCCCTTTGCCGAGGGCATCGGCGAGATCGAACACGCCAGCCCCGCGTGTGATACCGGCGACCTGTTCAACCACAGAGGCAGTGATCAACTGCCCCTCCCCAACAAAACTGACCAACTTTTCTATCTCGCTGACTAGCTCGCGTGGTTTGGCCCCCACGTACTGGCTGAGCAGCTGGACGGCCTCGGAATCAATCTGTATCCCTTGGCGCTTGGAGTACCGCTGTATCCACTGCGGAACTTGGTTTTCGTAGGGCAGCCTAAATTCTAGCGCGCGACCCCGCTGCGAAAGTTCGCGAAAGAACTTCCGGCGCATATCCACCTTTTGGCCCACCACCAGCAGCCGACTGGTCCCCACCGGCGTTGTAAATACGCGCTCCAAACCGCGACACTGGTCAGCCGCTAGGGCCTCGGCATCGCGCAACACAATCAGTCGGCTCTCGGCCATCATGGGATAGGTCTCATATACCTGAAAAAAATCCAGCACCTCCAGGCGCTCGGCCCTCAGTACGTCGAGATTGAAATCCCGCGTCTGGGCTGGTACCAAAGCTTCTATCATAGACGCGACCAAGGCTTCGCGCTCGTATTCCTCGTCCCCGTGAAGCAAATAAAAAGGGCGAACATCCCCCTTGGCGATTTCGGCCAGCAGTTGTTCAGGACTTAGCCCTTTGGCTCGCTTAGCCACGATCTTTGCGTTCTACCTCTTCTTCATCCAATATGCTGTATTCGGCCTCGGCGACGCGGCTCGGATCAATGCTGCCGTGCTTGTTGGATGTGCCTCGGCGAGGCCCACCCCTTAGCTGTCGGTACACGGCGTAACACAGCAACACGATCGCCGTCGCCAGCAGCAGTTTGAACAACATGAACACCATGGCTTGTTCATCCCTTCTTTCTGCCCGGAAATTTAATGCAAAAAGCTCCCCCTGTTACCGGGGGAGCTCTACGCAATGCAGCGAGCGGCGGACTCGACTATTCCACGGCTTCCCACTTGAGCGGGAAGGGTTCGGTCTTGCCGGCCCTCTCCCACATTATCTCTAGGTTGCCATATATCTTGGTGAATTCGTCTTCGAGGCGCCCAATGCTCTTTTGGGCATTGGGCACAAAAGTCGGGAAGTCCGGCTCGACCAGCTTGCGCATCGCCGCCTTTAAGGCTCGCTTCATGGCGTTGTGCAAGGCCCGGAGACGCTTGTCTTCGAGCTCGACCTTCTCCAGCTCGTCGAGCAAGGTCTGCATGACCTGCTCGACGTCGTGGGCCTGAGAGGTCATGCCCTCGGTTGTTAAGTAGCGCTGATAGCGCATTAGCTGTTGGCTATGGCTTTCCAAGCCCTGCAAAGTCTGGATATAAGGAGTTAACTCATCTCTTTTTTCCCCACAGGCCAAAAGCCCGCTGACGACGAGTGCGATTATGATCGAATTTTTACGCATTGGTTCCTCCATTTCCCAAAGACATTGCTATATAAGCCCCAACCTAATAATCTGTCGGGTATGCGTCAAATGGATGGCGGCGGCGATAGAGCACCGCGTTCAATTCACCGCCCAACAATAATGAAAAAGCCAGCAAGTACGCGGACAGCAAGAGGATGATGGCAGTCCCGAGTACGCCATGGATGATATTGTAATAGCTGAACCGCTCGATATAATCCAAGGCAATGGCTATGACCCCGGCCAAGCCAGAAGACATCACACTTCCCGGCAACACGTCCAACCAACGCAAGCGCACGGCAGGCATGATGTAGTAAATACAGGCGGCCGTGGTGACCATACCGATCACGACCACCGCGCGCCTCAACAAGGCTACCAACGGAGCAAAGTGTGGAGAAGTCCAATAGCCCCTTAGCCAACTCTCGACGTGTTCGCCGAATATGATGAGGTTAAAGAAAAAGACAAAAGAAATTCCCAAGACCACGATTAGGGCGAGCGAGAGAATGCGCCGCTTGTAGAAGGACCGATGCTCTTGCACGCCATAGGCTCGGTTGAGCGCCATCATCGTAGTGGACATGCTAGCCGACGCCGGCCAGATGACACCCAAGAATCCGATGACGAACAAACTCTGCGACGAGAGAAAGTTGATATTGTCTTCGACGACTGCCAGCAGCGGGACGGGGATGACAATACCTAAAAATTCGAGAACTTTGATGAAATCCTCAGGCGATATGCCTAGGAAGCCCAACAGGGCAGTCAGCACGAGAATACCTGGGAAAATGGCAAAAATAAAGTCAAAGGCCATGGCCGGGGCCGCAGTCGTGCAATCGTGGCGGTACGTCGCCACCACGGCATCACGGCCAACTGCTAGACAGAAGGCGATCCGGCTTCTAAGCGCCTCTATCACTGTGGCTGACCCAGATGCCCCATGATGGATGCAAAGAGATGGCCGTTGGAAGAGAAGGCGTCTTTGCCGTATATCGTCGGCACTCCCTGCCAATCGGTAAAGGTGCCTCCGGCTTCCTGCAGAATCGGCAGCAATGGCCCGCAGTCCCACGGATTCATAATGGGGTCGAAGCTGGCCTCGGCCCGGCCGGTGGCCACGAGAATGTGGCCGTAACAATCGCCCCACCCCCGGCGCAGCCGAGTGCTAGTGACCAGCTTCTGCCACTCCTGTTGGCGGCCCTGTTCGGCAAAGCTCGGCCACGATGTATAGCAGATACAGGCCTGGCCTAACTCGGTTACCGCAGACACCGCCGCTCGCCTGCCATTCCACCAACAGCCCTCGCCCCTAGCGGCCCACACCATCTCGTCAAGGGCCGGCATATAGCAACAGCCTACGTCAACCCCATCGGGCCCTTCTCGCGCGATGAGCACTCCGTAAAGCGGCACCCCTTGGACAAAAGATTTCGTTCCGTCTATCGGGTCGATGATCCAACGCTTGCCGGAGCTTCCCTCAACTTGGCCAAACTCCTCGCCGACAATTCCGTCGTCGGGATAGGATAAGGCCAATAAGTCCCGTATCTTGGCCTCAGCTTCGCGGTCGGCGACGGTCACCGGCGATAGGTCTTCCTTCCACTCAGCGCGGATGCCCGACTGGAAGTAGCGCAGGGTGATCTTGCCCGCTTGCCAAGCCGCATCTACTGCAAAATCCAAGCAACTCCGCAGCGACGCGCTCAACCCAAAATCTCTCGGCGCAGATCGATGAGTAGCTGTAGGGCCGCGCGGATATCCCCGACTTGGTCCGGGGCGTATTCGCGCTCAATGGTCAGCGGCCCCTCGTACCCCAAATCGCGCAACTTCAAGAGGAAGGCCCTGATGTTGACGTCGCCTTGGCCAAGCGGCGCATCCTCGTACCACGGCTGGCCTGGGCGGCGCTCGATCGCGGCGTCTTTACAGTGTACGCTGCGGACAAAGCGCCCCACCCGATCCAAGGCTTCTAGGGGTGGGCCGGCCTGATAGAGGATCATATTGGCCGGATCGAAATTGACTGCGAGGTTCTCGCGGTCGACGGCCTCGATAAAAGCGAGAAGTTCATCGGCGGTCTCTTGACCGGTTTCCAAGTGAAAATACTGCCCGTGTCCCCGGCAGTGATCGCACACCGTGCGCGCAACTTCGACGACCGCAGCAAAATCCGGGTCCGACTCCTCCGGCACGAAGCCTAAGTGCATGCCGACGGCATCCACGCCTAACGCGGCGGCAAAGTCTGCGATGGCCAAGGTCTCTTCGAGTCGGCGCTCTCGACGGTCTAAAGGCACAAGCCCGACCGTTTGCTGAGCGATTTCCGGCGTGGTGTAATCGTCATCGGGAAAACCGGCGAAAACCACGCTGATTTCAATCCCGGCCGCGGCGAATTGGTCCTTGATTTCCGCTGTTTTCTCTGCAGTGCGAAAATCGCGACCTGGCGCGTGCAAGTGCACGGTGGAGACCCCTAGATCCTTCACCGAATCCAATCCGGCCCCCAAGCCCTCGTCGATAGAGGTAAATATGCCTGTTGCCCATTTGTTCATTTCGGTCCTCTCCATTTGATTGCAAACAAATTAAAAGAGGGGACAGCCAAGCCATCCCCTCTTTACGTAAATCCACGCGCCGCTTATCTCCTCGCGCTCCCTTCCTTTTCGTTGCGCCGCGTTCCCTCGGCCTGGGCAGCGTCCAAAACGGCCCGCACCCGCTGGCGAAAATTTTTGATCTGATTGTCAACTTCGTCTATGGAATTCAGCAGATCCTCCTCAACTGCATCTTCTGGCATGGCATACTCCTGCGACTTTTGGGGAGCAGGGGAGCCTGTTGGGGGTCGTCTTCAAGCGCGGCTATAGGTGCGCAGATGATCGCAACGGCTGGGGTGCCGCAAACGGTGCAGCGCTTTCTCCTTAATTTGCCGGACTCGCTCTCGCGTAAGCCCAAAGCGCATACCGATCTGGTCCAAGGTCATAGGCTCTTCTCCGTTCAACCCAAAATAGAGACGGAGGATCTCGGCCTCGCGCCCGATGAGCCGACTTAGAGCCGAGTCGATCTGCCCGCGCAGGCAGCCGCGCATCACTTGGTTTTCAGGGGACTCTTGGCGCTCATCCGGCAGCACGTCGAGCAGGCTGTGGTCCTCTTCACCGAGAAAGGCCGCGTCTAGCGACCGCATTGAGCGACCGCACAGCAAGGTTTCTTTAACCTCTTCAACTGGAACGTCGAGTTGCTCGGCGATAGCTTCCGGGTTGGGATCGTCGGTGCGCTCTTGCTGCAAAATGCGAGACGCCTTTGATATCTTGTAGAGCAAGCCGATTTTATTTAGCGGCAAGCGGACTGTTCTCGACTGTTCGGCCAGCGTCTGTAGGATGGCTTGACGGATCCACCACACTGCATAGGAAATGAATTTAAACCCCTTGTCTTCGTCAAAACGCTCAGCGGCGGTGATCAATCCCATATTCCCAGCACTGACCAAATCGGCAAGAGGAACGCCGCGATTTTGGTATTCCTTCGCCACGCTGACTACAAAGCGCAAATTCGCTTCGACTAATCTATTGCGGGCGTGCTCATCCCCTTGTTTGATCTTTCGCGCCAGATTGACCTCATCGGCCGGGGAGAGAGGCTTGGAATGGGCAATTTCGGCCAGATAACTCCCGAGGCAATCTTCCATGTCCCAAAATGGAGCTTTAGTCATTCCCGCCATGAAACCATCCTCTTCGTTATAGAGTGGGGAGGAAAAGGAAAGCTACACGTGCATTAAACTAAAGATGTGTTATAACTTAGCCGGGGTCACAAAACCTGTCAAGCAATTTCTCCCAACCCCTAAGCCCCCGTAAGTGCGCTTAAAACAGACTGTTGCACGGCCAATAGGCGATCTATGCCCACAGCCGCCAAGTCGATCAGTTCGACGGCCTGAGCGCGGGTAAAGGGACGCCCCTCAGCCGTGCCTTGGACTTCGACGATCCCCCCCGAGCCGGTCATGACGACGTTCATATCAGTTTCGGCCCGGCTATCTTCCTCATAGCACAGATCCAATAGGGGCTGGTCTCCTACTACCCCGACGCTAACGGCGGCAACCTGATCTACGAGCACATCGCCTTGCAGCGTCTGCAACGCCTCTACTAAAGCCACATAAGCCCCTGTTATTGAGGCTGTGCGCGTCCCACCATCTGCCTGTATGACATCGCAATCGACATACAGTGTCCGCTCGCCTATTTGCTCCAAATGCACTACAGTGCGCAGCGATCGACCGATCAGACGCTGAATTTCCCGCGCCCGGCTATTGGATTCGCGGGCTACTCGGCGCGCAGAGGAACCCGGCAGCATGCTGTACTCGGCGGTCAGCCATCCCTTACCGGTCCCCGCCAGAAAGGGCGGCACCCCATCTACGGGCGATACCGTGCATAGCACTTTTGTATCGCCCATTTCGATCAGAGCCGATCCAGCCGCCGTTTTCAGATACCTCGGGGAGATTTGCACCGGTCGCAATTGATCGGGCCGGCGTCCATCGCTGCGTTCCCAGCTTGTCTCACTCATTGAGGTGCATCCGATAATCAGGGCCAGCCATGGGGACGAGATGGCACATCTCTACTAGGCGCGAGTAGATGCGGCCTTTGGCGAGATCCCTGAGTTCGTCAAGGGGCTGGTTAGTCGTCACGACCGTGAACCGCTGGTCGCCGTAGCGGGCATCTACGAGATCGTAGAGCATTTCTATTTCCCACTCGGTCCCCCGCTGGATGCCGAAGTCATCTAAGACGAGGTAGGGCATAGTGCACAACTCTTCGAGAATTGACCAAGTGTGGCCATAGCGCTCGCTGTCGGCTGAATAGGTATCGCGCAACTTCTGAAAATACGTACGCGACAGACTGAGAAAGCGGCCTGGTTTGGCCCAGCGCAACATGAGCTCGTTGAGTGCAATGCAGCCCATCAAGGTCTTGCCCGTGCCGGGATTTCCGTGGAGGAGATAACCGCGCTTAGGCTCCTTTGCTGCTTCGATCAGGTCTTGGTGAATGCGGAGATAGACCGTGGTCGCTAGGTCGATGGGCGTCCCGTCTGGTGCCGCCATTCGGAAGTCGTCGACGAACTTCCACTTGTAGCGCTCGGGGATATCGGCCTGGCGAAACAGGCGGTTGGTTTCTGTCATTTTACGGCGATAGGGACGGCAAGGACACCACTGATTGCGCGAATCGTCGTCCCAGTACTGGTAGGGTGCCCTGCCCCCACAGCGGCACTCGACGCACTCGCAAAGCCGAAGCGTACCATAGCGGCCCACCTCGACTATCGGGTCGTAGTATAGGCCCCCACCGCCGCACTTAGAACAGCGCGTCACTTTCTGGTTGGCCGCAGGCAAACTCACCGGTGCCGCTCCTTAAGGGCCCGGTCGACATCGCGGTCGGCCTGGCGTTGGGCCAAAGCTCGGCGTTTGTCGAACTGCTTCTTGCCGCGGACCAGTGCCAATTCCACCTTGGCTCTGCCGCGCTTGAAGTAGATCTTCAGCGGCACCAAGGTAAGGCCCTGCTGTTGCGTCCTCCCCGTCAGCCTGCGGATTTCGCTGCGGTGCAAGAGCAATTTGCGCACGCGCTCTGGATCGTGGTTGAAACTGTTACCTCGCTCGTATTGGGCAATATGGACATTGTGCAGGAAAATTTCTCCGCGTTCAACTAACGCGAAGCTATCCTTGAGGTTGGCGCGTCCAGCGCGCAGCGATTTGACCTCTGTGCCGCGCAAGACAATGCCGGTTTCATAGCGGCCCATCACCTCGTAGTCGTGCCGGGCTTTGCGGTTTTGCACGGCGATCAACTCTCTCTTGGTATCACTTTCCGTTTTGGCCATAACCAGCCTATTTTCACGAAGGGAAACGGGCTTGACGGCTGCAAACCCTGCATTTAATTTGTGCTTTTCAATTGCCGAAGTGGCGAAATTGGTAGACGCGCATGGTTCAGGACCATGTGGGGGCAACCCCGTGGAGGTTCGAGTCCTCTCTTCGGCACCACTTTTCGCTTCTATTCCCTGACTGATTTAATCTACACGCCTCGTTCTAACCCGCGCAAGGGACTGCCTGCACACGCAGCAGCCCCTACCAAAATTATACAACCCGCGAAAGGATGTCCCTATGGCTCGCTTCCTGCACACTCGCATCCGCGTCAGCGATCTCGACCGCTCCATTGAGTGGTATTGCACTCACCTCGGCTTTGAGGTCCGGAGCCGCTCCGATAAATCGCCCGCTGGCAACCAAATTGTCCATCTCGAGCTACCCGGCAATGAACACACCCTAGAATTGACCTATTCCGCCGATTATCAGCTTGCCGTCCCCGAAGATCTCATGCACCTCGCGATCGCGGTTCCCGATTTGATCGGCTTTTGCGACACGTTGGAAAACAACGGGATCGAAATATGGCCTGGCGATTGGCGCACGACCTTTCCCACCGGCCGCAAGATGGCCTTTATCGACGATCCCGACGGTTACGAGATCGAGCTACTCGAAGATTGATTGGACTCTCCCTTGTCGCGCAAGTACTGCGGCAAGTAGGCGTCGATGAAGTCTCGCGCCGTCCGGCCTCCGACTAAATCGTGATTGTGTCGCATCCGCCAAACCTCGAAAGTGGCCAATAAATCTTCTTCTGGCAGGTCGATCCCTGCCCGACGCGCATAGGACAGAATCATGGCGCGATATTGCTGCCGGCTAGGCAGATCGAGGAAGACTTTGAGGGCAAAACGGTCGTCGAGCGCTCGCTCCTGATCGAGGCGTTGCAGTTGTTGAGGGTCGTAGAACTCGGCTTGAATACCTTGGTTGACTCGGTTGGGACGCTCGTCGTCTAGCTGCATCTGGCCGAGCCCTTGCGGACGCTCGCCCTCCCGATCGACTAAATCCTTGTAGTTGGAGGTCGCATAGAAAACCAAGTTGTCCGGGCATGCCTCGAGTCCTCCATCGAGCGTCCGCGAGAGCAGGTGCAGGCTGTTGTCGCCCCGGTCCAGAGAGACATTGTCCAGCACGCCCACAAAGCGCTGGCAACGCCCCCGGACGAGGGCAAAGAGATCGGGTAACAGATGGTAACAAGACGGGGCGATTTCGACGGCGCGCAGGCCGCGATCAAAGAACTTTCCCACTAAGGCCCGTATCAGCGTCGATTTGCCGCCGCCTCGCGGGCCCCAGATCAGCGCGTTGTGCGCCCGATAACCGGCGAGAAAATGACGCGTGTTTTCTTCAAGCACTTGGATTCTCGCTTCGTTGCCCTCCAGCCAGCCAAGGGGAAATTCCGCGAAGTGGCGGATGGGTTCCAAGCTGGGTTTGGCCCCCCTATCGACTAAGCGAAAGGCCGGGAATCGGCGCAGCGCACCCCGCCCGTACTCGCGTATCAAGCATCCGAGCACCTCAGCCAACTCAGCCCAATCCTCGCTGCGGGCAAAGCGATCTTTCAGTTGACCAACGGCTGCGGGTTCCACCCCATCCCCGGGCATGAAGGTCAAAGGGGCCGCGTCGCGGCCAATCAGCCGTAGCCAAATCCCCCAAGGGGGGCGGGCCAAGACCGAGGCACTTTGCAAGTCGCGACACGCAACCTGGCGCAGTGCAGCGGGAACATCTGCTGGAGCCTGCTCTTCGCAAGCGCGCAAAAACGAGTGTTGGCCATCGAAAAGCCGGTTGAGTAACATCCCTTGTAAATCCGGAGTGCCACCACCCCAATCGCCGTTAAGTGCCGCCGCGAGAAGCGCCTCTGAACAACGCTGATGTTGCACGGCCAGTTCGTCCGCAGTGCGCTGGGCCTCTTTACCGGCCGCCAGCCTGTCGGCACACGCCTGCGCACAGCGCAGCAAGGAGCGCAACTGATCGATCTCGCTGGGCTCGAGCAGCCGACTGAAGGTGGAGAGCCGGTCCAAAGCCGCAAGCATGGCTTCGACTTGGCCGGGTATTTGTAGCGTCTCTTCACTTCTTGTCATCTCGATGCGCAACCTGTTGATCTGAGTAATACAATTCGCTTTAGATAGGGGTTGCCGCACGGCCGTAACTGCTTGGGGGGCAGCCGTTAGGAACGAAATAAACTACCCCCGGGCGGATTCGAACCGCCGACCCACAGATTAGGAATCTGTTGCTCTATCCTGCTGAGCTACGGGGGTTATAGGAGGGACGCTATTCATATTATATCGCGAGAGACCCAAAGTCAAATGTCCATGTTTTTTATTGCATGTGTTGACACCAAATTAAACTGGCCTAATTTACAAGACTGTTTTGGCCTGAAGAGGTCAAGGCCAGCTTTCTACAACCTCAGCTAAACTAATAAAACATGGCTCAAGTATTTCCGCGCAGCGCTAACTGGGCTTCCAAAGCCAGCATCCTCGTTGGCCTCGTCCTAGTCGGCAGTATCCTCGCTATCGTACTCAACATCAATCGCATTTACTTCGTCAATCAAGTCAACGTGCCTATCGATCAGCCCGTTCCCTTCAGCCATAAACACCACGTCACCGGCATGGGCATTGACTGCCGCTATTGTCACACCACCGTCGAGGAGAGTGCCTTCGCCGGCATTCCCCCGACCGAAACCTGCATGACCTGCCACTCGCAGATCTGGACCGAAGCGCCCATCCTCGAACCCGTGCGCGCCAGTTTCCGCGACAACGTGCCCATCGAGTGGAACCGCGTCCACGACTTGCCCGACTTCGCCTATTTCAACCACAGCATCCACGTCAACCAAGGCATTGGCTGCCAGTCGTGCCACGGCCAAGTCGATCAAATGCCTCTGATGTGGAAAGCTGAATCGCTGAACATGGAGTGGTGCCTAGATTGCCACCGCGATCCAGCCCAGTACATCCGCCCGCGCGACCAAGTTTTTAACATGAACTACCAGTATCCAGCCGACCAAGAAAATTTGGGTGCGCAACTCGTCGCCGAATACGGCGTGCAGACCAGCCAACTCACCAACTGCTCTATCTGCCACCGCTAACATGGAAACTAGAAAAAACATCGATCTCTCGGCCATCCGCGCCCGCCTTGAAGCCGCCCAAGGCCAAGAGTACTGGCGCAGCTTGGACCAATTGGCCCAGACTGAAGAATTCGCCGCCATGGTCCAGCGCGAGTTTCCCGAGCAAGCTGCCGAGTTGAAGGATCCGGTAAGTCGGCGGAATTTTCTCAAGCTCATGAGCGCATCGCTGGCATTGGGTGGGCTTTCAAGCTGTACGATTCAGCCTAGCGAAAAAATAGTCCCCCAGGTCCGAGCGCCCGAAAACGTCATCCCCGGTAAGCCGCAGTACTTTGCCTCCGCCACCTCGCTCGGCGGTATTGGCATGGGTATCCTGGTCGAGAGCCACATGGGGCGACCGACCAAAATTGAGGGCAATCCCGAGCATCCCTCCGGCAGCCGCGGCTCGAATGCGCTCGTACAGGCTTCGATTCTCGACCTCTACGATCCCGACCGGTCACAAACGGTCAAAAACGCCGGTCGCATCAGCGCTTGGAGCATCTTCCTAGCCGATCTGACGCAGCGGCTGAGTTTGCACGAATCCAACGGCGGCGCTGGCCTGCGCATCCTGACTCAGACGGTAACTTCTCCAACCCTCGGGCACCAGTTGCAGGCCCTGCGGGATAAATTTTCCCAAGCCCAGTGGCACCAGTACGAACCGGTCAATCGCGACAACGCCCGTGCCGGGGCCCAAATGGCGTTTGGCGAGCCGGTGCATGCGTTTTACGACGTAGCCAAAGCCAAGGTCATTCTATCGCTGGATGCGGATTTTACCTACAGTGGTGCTGGCAATGTCCGCCACGCTCGGGATTTCGCGGCCGGTCGCAGGGTCCGCAACGGCTCCAAGGCCAGCAATCGGCTCTATGCGGTCGAAAGCAGTCCAACGGCCACGGGCAGCATAGCCGATCACCGCTTGGCATTGGGCACGGCGCACATCGAAGCCTTGGCCTTGAAGGTGGCCCAAGGGCTTGGCATCGGCTGGGAGGGGCCGAGCGTTCCCTCTGACTTCTCCGCCCATGACGCCTGGATTGCAGCCCTAGTCGACGACCTAAAGTCCCACCCTGGCCAAAGCCTCGTACTCGCTGGTGACCAGCAAGCCCCAGCCGTACACGCTTTGGCCCACGCGATCAACCACGCCCTAGGCAATGCGGGCACAACCGTACACTACACCGAACCTCTCGAAGTCGAGTCGGTTGACCAGCACGAGTCGCTATCCGGGCTAGTAGCCGACATGAACGCCGGTCGAGTCGAGTCCCTGTTCATCCTCGGCGGCAATCCGGTGTACGACGCGCCTGTGGATCTCGACTTTGCCTCGGCGCTCGACAAAGTCGGCTACCGCGTCCACCTCGGCCTGTACGACAACGAAACGTCAGAACTCTGCCACTGGCACATTCCGGAATCGCACTTCCTCGAAGCTTGGAGCGACACCCGCACCCACGACGGCCTCGCCACGATCGTCCAGCCGCTGATTCGTCCGCTCTACAAGAGCAAATCAGCCCACGACCTCTTGGCGGTGCTCACCGGCCAGCCCGGGGTCCCCGATCTCGACATCGTGCGCCAGTACTGGGAGAGCCAAGGCCTAGATGCGATTGCTTGGCGCCGCGCACTGCACGATGGCTTCGTCGAGGGCACGCGCCCCGAAGCCCAGTCCGTGGAGCTAGGCACTCTGCAGTTGCCGATAACGACCGGAAACCTTCCCGAGGAAGAAGATCTCGAAATCCACTTTCGGCCCGATCCCATGGTGTGGGACGGCCGCTTTGCCAATAACGCTTGGCTACAGGAAACCCCAAAACCCATCACGAAGCTCACTTGGGACAACGCCGCCCTCGTCAGCCCAGCCACGGCCGAGCGCCTGCGACTCGAGAGCGAATTCCTCGCCGAACTGCGCTTTGATGGGCGTGCGATCAATGCAGCGGTTTGGGTCGTGCCCGGCCAAGCCGACGGCGTCGTCACCCTGCACTTGGGCTACGGCCAACAGCGCAGTGGCCGCATCGGGCGCGATAAGGGATTTAACGCCTATGCCCTGCGTCCTACGGCGGCTTTGTGGAGCGGCGTCGGCCTACAGGTCAACGCCTCTTACGACGGCTATCGCCTCGCCTGCACCCAAGATCATCACAGCATGGAGGGCCGCAACTTTGTACGGCAAGCTTCGTTGGACTACTACCAATCACATCCGCACTTTGCCCACGAGGGGGCCCACGATCCGCCCGATGACTTGACTTTGCACAACCGCACGGATCACCAGTACACGGGCTATGCCTGGGGTATGGTCATCGATTTAGGGGCCTGCATCGGCTGCAATACGTGTGCTATGGCCTGCCAGGCCGAAAACAACATCCCCATCGTCGGCAAGGACGAAGTCCTCAACGGCCGCGAAATGTCTTGGGTGCGCGTCGATCGCTACTACAAAGGCTCGGAGTACAACCCCGACGAGATCGTGCACCAACCCGTGCCCTGCATGCAGTGCGAAAACGCTCCTTGCGAGTTGGTCTGTCCAGTCGCAGCGACGACGCACAGTGACGAAGGTCTCAACGACATGACCTACAATCGCTGCGTCGGCACCCGCTACTGCGCCAACAACTGCCCCTACAAAGTGCGGCGCTTCAACTTCCTCCAATACGCCGACCGCGATACCGAGAGCTTAAAACTACAGCGCAACCCAGATGTCACCACGCGCTCCCGCGGTGTAATGGAAAAATGCACGTACTGCGTCCAGCGCATCAATCAAGCGCGGATTGAGGCCAAAAAGGCCAATCGCACCATAGGCGATGGCGAAATCGTCACCGCCTGTGAACAGGCCTGCCCCACCGAAGCCATCGTCTTCGGGGACATCAACGATCCCAATAGCCGGGTTTCCGCCCTCAAGGCATCGCCGCTCAACTACGGCATTCTCACTGAGTTGAACACGCGCCCCCGCACTACGTACTTAGCAAGCATCAAAAACCCGAATCCCAAGATTGCCGAGGCTTGAGCATGTCCGAAGCTGCGAAAACGCCGTATCGCCCCCCAGTATCGGAACTAGGCCCGGGCCAGACCTCGCACACCTCGATCACCGACAAGATCAGTGGGATCGTCCTGACCAAAAACACCCCACTGGCGTGGTTCTGCTGCTTTGCTTTGGGCTTTCTGCTGCTGCACGGGTTCATGATAGGCGTTCCTTACCTGCTCTTTGAGGGCGTGGGCATCTGGGGCATCAACAACCCCATAGGCTGGGGTTGGGCCATTATCAATTTTGTCTGGTGGATCGGTATCGGCCACGCCGGCACCCTGATCTCGGCGATTCTACTACTGTTTCGGCAACGGTGGCGTACCTCGATCAACCGCGCGGCAGAAGCCATGACCATCTTTGCTGTGCTCTGCGCCGCGCAGTTTCCGCTCTTCCACACGGGGCGGCCCTGGCTGGCTTGCTACTGGCTGTTACCCTATCCCAACTCCATGGACATCTGGCCGCAGTTCCGCAGCCCGCTGATCTGGGATGTCTTCGCGGTCTCTACGTATTTGACAGTGTCTCTGGTCTTTTGGTTTGTCGGCTTAGTTCCAGACTTAGCAAGCCTGCGCGACCGCGCTAAAAACCGCATCGCCCAAGTCATCTACGGCGTGCTGGCACTCGGTTGGCGCGGTTCGGCCATTCACTGGGAGCGCTACGAAATGGCGTCCCTCCTGCTGGCCGGCCTCTCTACACCCCTCGTGCTTTCTGTCCACAGCGTCGTCAGTCTCGATTTTGCCGTAGGGCTTATCCCCGGATGGCACACGACCATATTCCCTCCCTATTTCGTCGCCGGGGCGATCTATGCGGGCTTCGCCATGGTGCTGACCTTGATGATCCCCATGCGCCTTATCTATGGCTTAGACGACTTCATAACCGAGCGCCATCTAAACAACATGGCCAAAGTCATGTTGGCTTCCGGGCTAATTGTGGGATATGGTTATTTCATGGAGCAACTCATCGCCTGGTACAGTGCCAGTGTCTTTGAGGGCTTTATGATGCAAAACCGCATGCACGGCCCATACGGCCCCTACTACTGGGCCTTGATCCTCTGCAACATAGTCGTGCCGCAGCTCCTGTGGTTTAGACACTTCCGCACGAGCATGTTCTGGCTGTTTTTCATTTCCCAGTTCATCAACGTCGGCATGTGGCTGGAGCGCTTTGTCATCGTCGTCACGAGCCTACACCGGGATTTTATGCCCTCTTCTTGGGACATGTTTCATCCGACGATTTGGGACATCGCCATCTACGCGGGTACCATCGGCCTGTTCATCGTCCTGTTTTTTCTATTCGTCCGCGGCCTACCGATGATTTCCATCCACGAGATCCGCAATCTGCTGGTCTCCGGAGACCACAAGTGAGCCATTGAACTTATGCAGCAGCACGAAGAATCAACGCACTACGGCCTGCTGGCCGAATTTGAATCTCCCGACGACTTGCTGACCGCGGCCAAGGAGACCTTTGCCGCTGGCTATCGCAAGATCGACGCCTATTCGCCCATGCCCGTCCACGGCTTGGGCGAGGCCATCGGCTTTCCTCGCACTAGGTTACCCTGGCTGGTTTTCGCTTTTGGCCTACTTGGTGCCATCACGGGCTACTCCCTGTGCTATTGGGTCTCAGCCATCGACTATCCGCTCAATATCGCCGGCAAACCCTTGCACAGCGGGCCGATGTTCATCCCGGTAACCTTTGAGTTGACCATTCTCTTTGCCGCGCTCAGTTCGGCCTTTGGCATGTTCATCGCCAACGGATTGCCCCAGCCCTATCACCCAGTTTTCAACGCGCCCAATTTCGCCCGCGCCAGCCAAGATCGCTTCTTTCTCAGCATCGAGGCCGAAGATCCTCAGTTCGACCGAGAAAAAACCGAGGAATTTCTGCGCGGCCTGAATCCGCATGAGGTTGTCGAAGTTGAAAAGTGAAATGACCATCGCCAAGCGACGGCTGGCTGCCTTATTGGGAGCGGTGCTGTTGCTGATTGGTACCGCCGGTTGCGAACTGCGGCAGGCCATGTACGACCAAGAAAAATACGAGCCGCTAGAAGCCTCGACGTTCTTCGCCGACGGCATGTCTTTCCGCTCGCAGGTTGACGGCACCGTGGCGCGGGGCCAATTGATGCTCGACGAGCACTTCTACCAAGGGAAAATACAAGGCCAACTCGCGGAGACCCTGCCGGTGGCCGTTGACCGCCAGTTGCTAGAGCGCGGCCAAGAGCGCTACAACATTTTTTGCGCCCCCTGCCACGGCAGGACCGGAGCGGGCAACGGCATGATCGTCCAGCGCGGGCTCAAACAGCCACCAACCTATCATCAACAGCGGCTGCGCGAGATGCCCGTCGGTCACTTTTACGATGTCATTACCAATGGCTTTGGCGTCATGTACAGCTATGCCTCCCGCATTTCCGTGGCCGACCGCTGGGCCATAGTCGCTTATATCAAGGTGTTACAGCTAAGCCAGAACCTCGAATTCGACCAATTGCCGGCCGAGGACCAAAGGCAACTTCAATGAACGAGTCGATTACCCAACAGTCCGCCGCCCTGCACCCCTATTTAGATAACCTCCAGCGCTACGCGCTAGTCGTGGGCTTGGTCGGTTTGGCCGCCACTGCGGTCGGCTACTTCATGGACGTGGAGCAGTTCTTCCGCTCTTATTTGCTGGCCTTTACCTTCTGGATCGGCCTGCCCTTGGGCAGCTTGGGCATCCTCATGATCCACCACGTCGGCGGTGGCACTTGGGGATTTTCGATCCGGCGGCTGCTCGAAGCCGGGACTCGCACCCTGCCGCTGCTGTTTGTGCTGTCGCTGCCGATCCTCTTCTTCGGCTTGCACAGCCTTTACGAGTGGGCTAACCCGGAAGTCGTGCAAAAAGACAGCATCATCCAAAAAAAAGTCCCCTTTCTCACCGAGCCGTGGTTTATCGCGCGCACTGTGCTCTACTTCGCCATTTGGGGACTGTTCGCCTTCTTGCTCAACCGCTGGTCACTGCAGCAGGACCAGACGACGGAGACGCATCCGACCCATCGCATGCAGATCCTGAGCGGTCCGGGCATCGTCATTTTCTTTCTTACCGCGACGCTAGCTTCTATTGATTGGCTAATGTCGCTTGAGCCGCATTGGTTTTCGACGATCTTCGGCGTCATCTACATCATAGGCATGGCGCTGATGACCTGGGGGTTCATGTACCTCATCGCCGTCCCCCTCTCGCGGCGGGAACCTCTACAGGGCGTAATTACAGAGCAGCACCTGCGCGACTTGGGTACCTTTATGCTAGCCTGCGTCATGCTCTGGGCATATACCTCGTTTTCCCAGTTGCTCATCATCTGGTCGGCTAATTTGCCCGAGGAAATTACTTGGTACATAACCCGTTTGGAGGGCGGCTGGCAATACGTCGGCTACGGGCTGTTGGTGTTTCACTTTGCCGTCCCCTTTCTGTTCCTCATATCCAGCACTATGAAGTCCAAAACCAAGCTACTCGCCACCATTGCCGCCGGCTTGATCTTCATGCGCTTGGTCGATTTGTACTGGATCACGGCACCGACCTTCACCAAGGTCCACGCCGAAAAGGGACCGAGCTTCCACAGCACTGGGTTCACTCTACATTGGCTCGACCTAGCCATTCCAATAGGAATCGGCGGCATCGTCCTTGCGCTTTTCTTCGCGCAGTTAAAAAAGCGCACCTTGATCGCGCAAAACGATCCCCGCTTTGCAGACCTTTATAGCGGCGAAAGCAATCATGGCTGAACAAGCACACGACCAAAGCAACTCCGGCTACGAGACGACGGACGCGCAAGTAAAGCCGCTGGCACAGACCGGCGTCTTCCTTACCGTGTTAGTCATCGCTTCCTTTATTGCCATGATCGTCTTATTCAGGGGTCTTGCCTATTACCAGGAGCTCTTTGACGATCCAGTTCCGCCGCTCGTCGAGAATCGCATTGCCAGCGACGCACCGAGGCTACAGGTGGACCCGCCAAAGCAAAAGTTTGAGTTGGCCCAAAGCGAAGCCGCGATCCTCAACTCCTACGGCTGGATCGACGAACAAGTGAAGGTAGTCCACATTCCCATCGAGCGAGCAATTGATCTGGTGAGCGAGGGCAAAATGCCGCTCATCGCTCCGCCAGCAACACCATGAGCAGACCTACAACGACATTCGCTCGCAGCGCGATCTTTTCGGCATTAACTCTGCCGCTTTTGCTAGCCGGCCAGACCCGGGCGCAAAGCTATACCCAGCAGCTACAAAAGAGCATCGGCATCGACCAAAAATTGGGCGACCAGATTCCCTTGGATCTCGAATTCACCGACTCCAATGGCAAGCGCACTGCGCTGCGCCAATACTTCGGCCAAAAGCCCATCGTACTCACCTTGGTGTACTACGAGTGCCCCATGCTCTGCACCCAAGTGCTGAATAGTCTCTTGCGGGCAATGAATGTGCTGAGTTTTGGCATTGGCACGGATTTCGACGTCTTGACCATCAGCGTCGATCCCGGGGAAACTCCGGAGTTGGCCGCAGCCAAAAAGGCCGAGTACAGCAAAAACTACCGCGGCCGCGATGGTTCTACGGGTTGGCATTTTCTCACCGGCGAGGAAGACCAGATCGAGCAACTGGCCTCAGCCGTCGGCTTTCGTTACGAATACGATGAAGATACCGACCAGTACATTCACGCTAGCGGCTTGATGGTGCTGACGCCGGACGGCAAACTGGCGCGCTATTTATACGGCATTGACTACCCTCCGCGCGACTTGCGCTGGGGCCTCGTCGAAGCAGCCGACGGTGCCATCGGCAATCCAGTTGACCAGCTCCTACTGCTCTGCTATAGCTACGACCCAATGACCGGCAAATACGGTCTCTACATCCGCAATTCTCTGCGCATCGGGGGGTTGATTACTGTGCTCGCTCTCGTTGGTTTTATCATCGCAATGCTCAAGCGGGATCGCCGCAACAACCTGCACCAGCCTCAGCTCAACTAGTTCGGAGCCTTGAACCGCATGTCCGACTTTCCACTTTTTCCCGCCCAAGCCTCCACCATCGCCTGGCAAGTAGATGCCCTGTACGCATTCTTGCTCGTCTTGACTGTGATTTTCTGCCTGCTCGTCTTCGGTATGGTAATCATCTTCGCCATCAAGTACCGCCGCCGCTCTGAAGACGAACAGCCCGAGCAAACTCACGGCAATCTCGTCCTCGAATTATCTTGGACCATCATCCCACTCTTTTTGGCGCTTTTTGTCTTTTTGCTCGGAGCCGATGTCTTCTTCCGGCTCCAGCGGCCGCCGTCCGACCCCTTGGAGATTTACGCGGTCGGCAAGCAGTGGATGTGGAAAATCCAACACGAATCGGGCAAGCGAGAAATCAATACTCTGCACGTACCCAAGGGCCAGCCCGTCCGCCTTACCATGACCTCAGAGGACGTAATCCACGACTTTTTCATCCCAGCCTTCCGCGTCAAAAACGACGTGTTGCCCGGGCGCTACACGACTCTGTGGTTCGAAGCCACGCAGACAGGCGAGTTCCACTTGTTTTGCGCTGAGTATTGCGGCACCCAGCACGCGGGCATGATCGGCAAGGTGATCGTCTTAGAGCCAGCGGATTACCACGACTGGCTGATGGGAGCGTCCAGTGGCGAATCCATGGTCGAGGCCGGTGAGCGCCAGTTCCAGCAACTCGGCTGCGAGACCTGCCACAAATCCACGGCCACGGGTCGCGGGCCTTCGTTGGTCGGGATTTACGACAAACCGGTGACACTCAGCAACGGGCAAGAAGTCGTCGTCGATAGCGACTACATCCGCGAGTCCATACTCCAACCCCAGGCCAAAATCGTCGCTGGGTACGAGCCGATTATGCCCATCTTTGAAGGGCAGATCAGCGAGCAGTCGCTGTTGCAAATCGCATCCTATATCGAATCCCTGAGTGAGTCCGCAGAGTGAACATCTCAACGAGGTCATTCAAGCCATGAGCCACGCAGTCAGCGCCAACGGCGAGCCGAGAAACTATCTCAACGAAACGTATGGGATCAAATCTTGGCTCCTGACCCTAGACCACAAGCGCATCGGTATCCTCTACTTGATAACGCTGGCGGTCTTCTTCTTGGTCGGCAGCATGTTCGCCAGCCTCATTCGCTTTGAGTTGATGACGCCCAAAGGCGATTTGGTCGAAGCAGAGACCTACAACAAGCTCTTCACCATGCACGGGGTGGTGATGATCTTCTTCTTTCTGATCCCCTCGATCCCGGCGGTGTTGGGCAACTTTCTTATTCCCCTACAGATCGGCGCGCGGGACGTGGCCTTCCCCCGCTTAAATCTCCTCAGCTATTACCTCTACGTCGCCGGCGGGGCCTTCGCCGTGCTGGCCATCATTATGGGGGGCATTGATACGGGTTGGACCTTTTACACGCCTTATAGCAGTACGTACTCCACTTCGTTCGTTTCCCTAGCCTTAGTCGGCGTTTTTGTCAACGGCTTCTCTTCGATCCTCACCGGGGTCAACTTCATGGTCACCATCCACAAGATGCGGGCCCCAGGTATGACGTGGTTCCGCTTGCCGCTTTTTATTTGGGGGCACTACGCGACCAGCTTGATTCAGGTCCTAGGCACCCCGGTGGTGGCCATCACCTTGTTGCTGGTTTGCTTCGAGCGCGCCTTCAAGATCGGCATTTTCGATCCCAATTACGGCGGTGATCCGGTGCTTTTCCAGCACATGTTTTGGTTTTACTCGCATCCGGCCGTGTACATCATGATCTTGCCGGGCTTTGCCGTCATCAGCGATGTCATAGCTTGCTTCTCGCGCAAGCGCGTCTTCGGCTATTCCTTTGTGGCTTTTTCCTCGCTGGCCATCGCCGTCCTTGGCTTTCTCGTCTGGGGCCACCATTTGTTCGTATCGGGCCAATCCACCTATGCCAGCATGGTTTTTTCCTTCATCACCTTTTTCATCGCCGTACCCACGGCCATCAAAATTTTCAACTGGGCTTTCACTCTCCACAAAGCCTCGGTTAAGCTAGACTCGCCGATGCTCTACGTGATGGGCTTTATCGGCCTTTTCACCATCGGCGGCCTGACGGGCCTGTTCCTCTCCACCTTGGGCATAGACGTCCATCTCCACGATACCTACTTCGTGGTTGCCCATTTTCACTATGTCATGGTGGGCGGCATGGTCATGGGGTTCCTCTGCGGCCTGCATTTTTGGTGGCCTAAAATGACCGGGCGCATGTACTCGGAAGGGGCGGCCAAGCTCGGCGTCATGTTCGTCTTCGCCGGGTTCAACTTGACCTTCTTCCCGCAATTTATCTTGGGTTACTTGGGAATGCCTCGGCGCTATCACGCCTATCCCGAGGAATGGCAAGCCCTCAACATCATGTCCACGGCGGGCGCCACTGTCCTCGGCTTGGGCTTCACACTGACCATCGTCTATCTCCTCTGGTCCTTGTTTAAGGGCGAGAAGGCCACCGCCAATCCGTTCCAAGCCAAGGGCCTTGAATGGGACATCCCCTCGCCGCCCATAGCCCACAATTTTGAAGCCATCCCGATAGTTACCTGGGAAGCCTATCCGTACGGTGAGGAGGAACCGGCGGAACCGAGTACTGAGGCCGTACCTGAACGCGCTAAGGAGGATGAAGTTGTCTGATCACGCACATAGCGCCCACCACCTACACCAGTTCGAGACGGCGCAGCAGCAATACGAAGCCGCTAGTCTCGGCATGTGGGCGTTCATCATCCAGGAAATCCTGTTCTTCGGGGGGTTGTTCGGTGCCTATACTGTGTACCGCAACGAATATATTGAAGCCTTTACCGCTGGCTCTAAGCTCCTCAGCATCGGCTGGGGCACCTTCAACACCATCGTGCTGATCGCCAGCAGTCTGACCATGGCGCTAGCCGTCCGCGCCGCGCAGACCAATGCTGGTCGCAACGCGATTACGGGGTGGCTCGTCGCCACGATCATTCTCGGCTGCGCTTTCTTAGGCGTCAAGTACATCGAGTACAGCCACAAGTTGCACCAGAACCTCATCCCCGCCGGCAGCATGTTCCAGTGGAACGACCCGGCGGTCACGCTCGGCAACGCCAAAATTTTCTTCTCGTTTTACTTCGTGATGACCGGGATGCACGCGCTGCACATGGTCGTTGGCGTCGGCATCATGCTGTGGATGATCGCCAAGGTCCGGCGCAACGAGATCTCGGCTCAGTACTTTACGCCGATTGAAATCAGCGGCCTTTATTGGCACTTCGTCGATATCGTGTGGATTTTCCTCTTCCCGCTGCTCTATCTGATTGGACGCCACTAATGTCTGAACATCACTCTGAACACCATGTCGTCCCACTCAAGATCTACTTTCTGATCTTCTTCGCCCTGATGATCGGCACGGTAATCACGGTGGCTGCCGCCTTCGTCGACATGGGCTTTTTGAATACCCCGGTCGCCCTGATCATCGCTTTAGTAAAGGCATCGCTGGTCATCTTGTTCTTCATGCACGTGAAATACAGCCCCAAGCTAGTCGGGCTTTTCGCGGTCGCCGGCTTTTTCTGGCTGTGCATCCTGCTGGCCTTGACCATGCAGGACTACTACACGCGCGGCTGGGGTCAAGAAGCACCGGTGGAGTTTCTCAAGCAGGGATCTTTCTTCTAAATCCTAACCCCTCTACAGTATTTCACGAAAATAGCCCGGGCCGCTTGAGCGATCCGGGCTATTGTATTGCCGCAATGTTCTACCTTCTACCTTGCTGGTCGTCCTCACTCTGAACTGGCTACCATAGTTTCGGCTAGCGCAAAACAGCAGGAACTGCGGGCTTGGCCCAAGCTTTTGCTCCAGGCATCGCGTGGATAGGGGCGACCGGGTACAGCCATATCGTCGAGTTGCATCTGGCCGGCAGCAGCAAAAATCAGCACCGTGAAGACGATGTGCGGGTTGACGGTGGGCGGGCCAACTAAGGGGCTTTCCAATTGCTCCCAAGTGGCAGTCAGAGCGTGGGACTCGCTTTGGATAGTCCAAGAAGGATTGTGGTCGATGTGACCGGCGCGGCTGAAGGAGGCGGGCCATTGAGGCAGGTCGCGGTCGAATGGATTATTGCTGCCGCGAATCATGGTGGCCGTAATAAAATCGGCCAAGTCGGGGTTGTCGGAGCAGACGGCGGTCAGGCCCTCGGAGCCGGGAATGTCGATATAGGCCACCGTTCCCTGACCTGCAGGGCTGTAGGCGGCGTAGTATAGACTGAGTTGTCCGCTATCGGCTTGGCTCCCAGGCAGGCGCAGATAGAGAATCCAGTGTTCGCCGGACCAGAGGAGCGGACCGCGGCTGAGGGTGGCTTGGGTCATGGATTGAACTCTTCGCGGACCTCAAGCAATGTCGCGGACGAGCACTAAAATCGCTGCCTGCGGCACGACGATGAACTTCTCGTCGTCGAACTTAATTTCTACCGCGTCTTTGCGCAGGAAAATGGCGTGGTCGCCTTTTTTGGCCTGGAGGCCGATGTAGCGCATCTGCTCGCCCCCCTCTTCCCAAGGTGCACCGTCGTCATCGGCTTTTGGCGGCAAGGGAACGCCTGGCCCCACTTCTTCGACACGCCCGCTTTGCACATTCTCCTTTTCTAAGGCGGTCGGCGGCAGATAAAGCCCCACGGCCGTGCGCTCTTCCATGTCGTCAACCCGGATTAGCACGCGGTCGCCGACTACGTACAGTTCCTTGTCGCCCCTAATCATCTGCTTCTGTACTCCTCTTGGATTATTAAGACGCCAGCCGCAAACATTCGCCGTAGCGCTCGAAGCGCTCTCCTTCCTCCTCTTCTGGATCGACGTACTTGAGCCAAAGGGCACTGTCCTTCTTATCGCCGCTGAGATCGCGGCGGCTACCCAGATTGCTCGGATCGACGCCGTTCCACACCACTTGGCCATCCTGTAGGTAGATGAATTGCCCGCCATAGCGGCCAATCAGTTGATCCTGTTGATCTTGGTAGATCAGCCCCTGTTCACAAGTAGTGCGCCGCCAGTTGGCTACCGTGGCGTCTGAGTCCGTAGATACGGAGTCGAATTCGGCCAACGGGGCCTCGACCTCGCTCGCAAAGTCGATCTCGTCCAAATCCACCGTGCCAAAGCCGCGCGCGGCAGCTATCAGCAAGTGATTGCGGTCGCGGCGGAAAGGCGGAGTCGGCCAATCGGATTGGGGATCGTGGCCCATCAGGGTCATGCCGCAGGCATCCGTCGCCACTGGATGATCGCCAGCCATCAAGGCATTGCAAATCCGGCCCTCACCGCCCCATTCACGGCCCCATTGGCCGGTGAGGGCCTCGACGATGTTGAGGCAGGGCTTGGTAATCAAGCCCAAGTCCGGCAGGACATAGGAAAGCCGGATTATATGGTGATAGTACGACCGCGTCCGCCCTTCCGGCGGAATCATTGGAGGCAGGCCAAAAAGGTTTTTCAGAGTCAAGGTAATGCCCATAAAGGCGTGATTCTTCATCTTGGCGATGGAGACCATCTCGTCGGCCTCGGCAAAGACCGAGTTGAGCACGTAGTGGTCGAACATGCAGCCGCCATCGGGCACGGCAAAAGTAGTAAAGGGCGGCAAATTGCCATCGACGAAGCGGACGCCAAACTCGTCCAACAAGTAGCGGTAGTTAAAATCGTCTGGGGTCACATGGCCATTGCTGTATGGATAGGTATCTACCGCCACGAGCTCGGCCGTCGTCCGCTCCCGCAACAGGCGCAACACCGCACGGGCCACCGCGTCATCGACCAATTCTCGGCGGCGACCAGCAAAATACTCAACGCGCTCCGGCGGCTTGATCATGTTAAACTTCAGCGCGATCCGCCTCGCCTTGGCTAACTTTTCCCACGATCGTTCTAGCGGTTCGGTAGTGCGCTTGAGCACTTGATATATTTCTTCATCGCTCGCCTGATGGTCGCAATGCGAAGCTCGGACCTTGTACTGTTTGTCGCTCATGGAACGCTCCTTTGAGGCCTTTTCACTGTGCGTGCTAGGTGATATATTGGAAAACATATTGTGCGACTTTTCTCTGTCAAGCCAGCCGCTCTTCCCTCTCATCCTCAGCAAAGGGTATCCCATGAGACCGCTGGTCCTGTTCCACGGAGGCTGCAACGACGGCTTCTGTGCCGCGTGGATCTATCGCCGCTACGTAAACCCGCAAACCGAGTTTAAGGCGGTTCAATACAATACCGATCCACCGGCTACGGCTGGTCGCGACGTCGTCATCCTCGACTTCAGCTATGAGCGGGCACAGCTCATGGAGATGCACGAACGCGCCCGCTCGCTCTTGGTTTTGGACCATCATGAGACGGCTGCGGACGCCTTAGCTGGACTCGACTATTGCGTATTCGCCGAGGGCAAGTCTGGCGCACGCATGACTTGGGAGTACTTTTTCGACCCCCGCTCTCAGGTCAGTGCCCACGACGTTCCCTGGCTAGTGGCCTATACCGAAGACCGCGACCTATGGCGATGGACTTTGCCCGATTCCAAGGCCGTCAACGCTGCCCTCGCCTCATACCCACGAGACTTTGCCGTGTGGGACAAAATCGCCGAGCGGGGACCGCAAGCTCTCGCCGTGGAGGGGCAAGCGATTCTCCGCTTCCAATACCGGCTCATCCGGCCGCGTGTGCGGAATCACGGTTGGACCACCATTAGTGGCTTTCGCGTCCCCATCACCAATGCCACGTTTCTGACCTCTGAAATCGGCAATGCCCTCGCCGAAGGGCATCCTTTTTCCGCGGTGTTCTTCATCCGCCCCGACAGCAAGGTCGTGTACAATCTGCGCTCCAAGGGGGACGCGGCCGCGGATGTGGGCCGCATCGCGCGCAATTACGGCGGTGGAGGGCACAAGCACGCGGCGGCTTTTACCTTGGAGACCATGTTGCCGATGGAAGCTGATACCTAGATGACCCCCGAACAGCGCTATCTATTCGACATCAACGGCTATTTGCACCTTCCCAACGTGCTCAGCGGCGGCGAACTAGCAGCCGCCCGAGCAGCCATAGATCGCTATATGGCCACGCCCGACGATGAACTGCCCGAGGGCTTTTCCCGCTCCAACGAAGGCAAGTTCTACGCCAACGGTTTTGCCTTCGACAAGGCGCTCGAATCCTTGATCTTCCACCCGATCCTGTGGCCCATCATCAAAGAATTCACCCACGATCGGCCTGCTTTTTCCCGGGGTACCCTGTTGATAGATAGTCACCAGCACGAGCCGGCGCGCCTGCATTGTGCTCGCGAAGATTTCGGCTGGCAAAGCACGCGCTACGACACCCGCGAGGACCGCATCTTCTGCGACGATTTTGTCATTTTCCCCTATTTCGACAACGTCTTTCCAAGCGACGGCGGCTTATTGGTGGTCCCTGGCTCGCACAAGGCGGCGTTTGCGCGTCCGCCCAGCCTGTTCAACGGCGGCGTCATCGCCGAGTTGGAGGACCTACCTGTTGGGGTTGTCAATGTAACACCGAGGGCCGGAGACGTCGTGGTAATGACGGAAATGCTGGCCCACGGAACCTTGCAATGGAAGCCCAAAGATCGCCTACGACGCACCTTGGTGTTGCGCTATCGGCCCCAATTCAAGGGCCAAGCTGCGGTCCCGGAAGTCCTCTACGACCGCTTGTCGCCACAAACTATAGAACTGATGGCTCCGGCTCACTACACCCATGTCAAGGAGATCGTCAAGGAGGACGTGGTACGGCTCGCGTAAACAAAATCAACATCAAGCAAAACAGGCACCTGCGATCGGTCGCAAGTGCCTGTTTTTTTGGTGAGCCCACTGGGAGTCGAACCCAGGACCTACGGATTAAAAGTCCGGTGCTCTACCAGCTGAGCTATAGGCTCTATCGGTGCTGTATCTAATTCAAAATAAGCGGTTTGCGTGTCCCTCGCAAGACTTCCTACTGCATTGGTGGCTTTTATCCTAGGCCTAGCGGTACCCGCCAATAAGCTCAATAGGCCAACGCGATAATTTGGGTCGTTTTATGCGTCTGCGCATCGCCTTGTACCACAATTCGCAAAATATAGTTGCCCGGCGCGACCAGTTGCCCGGATTCGTCCTGGCCGTCCCAACTCAATGTTATCGGCCCGGCTGTTTGCTGCTGGTCGTGTAGCACCCGGATTTCCCGTCCGCTCAGGTCGTAGAGTGCCACGTGCAGCAAACGGGGCTGGAGAATATTCAACAGGGCGAACTCTATCTGCAGCAAATCGCCGATACCATCGCCGTTGGGGGTCACGAGCGCGGCCGACAACGCAAGTCCGTCAATCAACGCGGGGCCGACCGGTAGCGACACGGCGATCACTTCACTGGCAACCGCGTCGCTGGCATCACCCACATCCACCCGCTGCCTTATCTGTCGCTCTCTCCGACCACTGGCCAAGAAGGCCTCAAAGGGCATCTGTTGGCGATATATGGTGCTGGCGAAGTCAAGCTCGATCAACCCGGCCCGGACGAACGGATTGGCAAAGGTAATGTCCCATCCGCCGTCCACTCGGGCGACCTCCGCGTTCAATACCTGCCCCCCAGAGCGGATCTCGTCAAGCTCAATGTCTGCTTTTGAACGCATGAGCAACTGATCGAAACCCGTGCTACCGGCACCGACATCCCAACCAAGATAATAGGTGAACTCCGTGCGCTGCCCTGGTTCGGCCTGAATCGGGTAGATCTCCGCTCGCGTTGCTGCTGCCAACGGCTCGGCGTAGCTGAGGACCATCTCGTCGAGGATCGCCCCCTGCATGGGGTCGTCGCTGAGCAAATAGGCCTGCAATTGGACGAAACGCCTCGGCGTTGGCGAGAGAAAACCCCGATCTGACCGCTCGTACGCCTGACTCCAGATACTCCAATCGTCGCCGGGCGAACGGACCGTATCAATCCTGCCTTTAAAACTCGGTATGAGCTTGTTGTATTTCCTCTCGGTTACTTCCTTGCCGTTTTTGTCGTGGAAGACATAGGACTCCTGCAACAAGTTGCCCGTCCGCGAACGAATTTCTACGCGGGCCCCCTCAGGTGTCTCGACCTGCCAACTCAACCCCGTGGCGTTGCGCACCGCCCCCAGATCGTAGATCGGGGATTGCATGATGGTGCCGGCGGGATAGCCTTCGCCAAAGACCTGGAATTCGGCTGTCGTACCCGTGATGCAACACTGCCTGTTCGGATAGCGCATCCGCAGATAGCGCAGTGGCCGGAGCGAGAACTGCTCTTCAAAATGGACAATATCGCGCAAATTGCGGGGGTGTTCGGGCAACTCCCCTAGGACCTGCCAGCGCAGCGATCCGTCCGGTGCCAGCGATCCGTCCGACCCCCAGATGATATACCAAGGGAAGTGGATGGCGTTGCGCCGGGTCCAGCGCCAGTCAACGCTGCTGGGTGCAATGCCAGCCAGATCGCCCAAAATCCGCACCCGATCCACCCAGTATAGGGCACCCAAATCAAAGGTAAATTCCGTGTCGCCCGGTTGGGAAAACCCCCAGTAGCGCCAACTCGACACAATATCGCCGTCGATCAGCGCGTTGCTATTGCCCGTTGACTCGTAGCCTTCGGCCCGCGTGCCGATTTCGTTGAGGATATCGACCTGACCGCCGCGTTCCCGCATCCCCAGCGAGATATTGTCCCCCACGGCCTCTACCTCAATCGAACTAATTCCCGCGCCCACGGTGGGCAAGTCCACTTCAATGCGGATGAATTGCAGTGGCTTAAGGCCGTATTCGATGACCAACTCCCGCTGCTGGTTAAAGCTGTAGCGGACGCGATCGCTGTAGCGCACAATGCTCGGCAGAGGCAGTCCGGTCGAATCAAAAAAGCGCTCGCCATTGGACAGCAGAACCTGAAAAAGCTCCAGTGGCGGCCCATCTTCTCTGAGCCGCAAGACCACGCGCCGCGCGGAAACGACGCGGCCCAGATCGACCTCGACGTACATATTCTCGGGATCATCGCCCCAATCGGGAGCCCAGAAGCTGCTCAAGCTCCCGTCGATTAGGTTACCAGCATCGCCGCTGTTGGAGCCTGCAGCGCGGATGCCCCCGCCGAAATCTCCAGCATTGGCGACCGCGTCGATATCCCGCCGCACGAATCTGGGACCGGCCTTCCCTCGGCTGATTTCGATTGCGTCGCCAGGCCGCTGCCACTCCCTCCAATCCGCGCTGGTCCCAATCCTCAGCTCCTCGCCCGTCGCGGATGAATATACCATACCGCAAAGCAGCAGGACCCAAAGAGCAAACCCCAACTGGCGTTTATTTTCCACGGTACGACTCCCGCGCTCGGGTATAAAGTACCCTACCCCACGCGATACTTCTCCACAGCCTCCATATCCAGTTCAACGCCCAGCCCGGGCGCGTCCGGCACGGTGACGAAGCCATCGACCGGCGTTAAGGCTCCGCCGATTAGGTCGTTCTCGCGCGTGAAATGCAGGCTGTCGGAGGGGATCGTCGCATTGGGAATGGTCGCGTGGACATGCGTGCCATACGCCCCTGACACACCTAGTCCCAGCCCCACGACCTGCAACCAAACCGGCATCCCGGCCGCCGCGGCCATTCCGGCGCAGATCTGCGCGCGCTCGACATTGCCACCTAGATTGAAGCAATCAGCCGCCTCGGCGCGGATCGCGCTCAGTACCATCTGCGGATCGCCTAAATGAGGGGCGAGCCGGATGCGGGTGTGGCGGCGGAAATCGCGGTACTGATGCCAGCCCGGCAAGTACTGGAAAGGATCCTCAAACGCCTCGATGTTATACGGCTCCAATGACTCGGCCAGCCGCAGGCTCGTGCTCAAATCGCCAAAGGAGAAATTCGGATCGACGATAATGCCGTAGTCCGGGCCAGCGGCTTTGGTCATCAGCTTGACGGTCTCGACGATGTTCCAAGGCCGTGCCTTGAGCTTGTGGGTTTTAAACCCCTGCTTGGCCCCCTCTTCGGCCATGGCGGCGAATTCACGCGGCTCCAACGGCGGCGACCACCAGCCCACCGGCACTTGGGCCCAGTGCTTGGACCCCATCAGCTTCCAGGCCGGCACCCCGAGGGCCTTGCCGACAATGTCGTACAGGGCCATGATCATCGCTCCGCCCTTGTCGCCCAAGTTGACCTGCATGGGATCGACGCCGGTCCACTCGGCCTCCAAGCTAGCCAACGAGCCACCACGCCCCCCTTCGCCCACTCCGTAGATGCCCTCGTCGGTATACACCTTAATCAGGCTGATGGGCTGTTCCAAGTAATGGCCGGGACGACTCTTTTCGATTGAGGGAATATGCGGCACTGCGGTGACAAACTCTTCGATCTGGGTGATTTTCACGATTACACCTCCCTTAGCCAGTCCTCGGGGATGTCGATCCCAAAGCCGGGGCCTTTGGGCAGACCAAGCAGGCCGTTTTGTGGCACGTTAGTCCCCGGCGGAACTTTGTAGTGTCGCTGCCCCGATTTTGAAGGCGTCCCGATGTAACACTCCGACAACGGCACCCCGGGCAGGGAGCCGATGAAAAATTCGATCAGTGGGGTATTGGGCATCGCCGCCGTCCAGTGTTGGCCATACGGGTCATTGCCTCCAGTGTGCAGGCACATCTGGACGCCTTGCGAATCAGCGTAGTAGGCCAGTTTCATCGCCTCGGTAAAGCCCCCTATCCAGTAGATATCGGCCTGGATCAAATCGACGAGCCGCTCCTGAACGGCCCTCATGCCTGGATGGCGAGTGGACCAGTGCTCGCCGTCGGCCAGCGTTTGCCAAGGCACGCGCTGGCGCAGGGCGCGGTGCCCCTCCCAGTCGTGAGGCATCAGCATTTCCTCCATCCAGCGCATCCGATACGGCTTGAGCGCCTCGCAGATGCGCACGGCAAAGTCGAGGTCAAAGGTCATCCAGCAATCGAGCATCAAGTCGGGATCCGGACCGATTAACTCGCGGCACTTGGCCATCAGCTCAACCGTGCCGTCGATTCCGGCTTGGCCATCAACGGGTCCGTGCGGACGGGCCAGCTTGAACTTTTTGAAGCCCAACTCCAAGTACCAATCCACATCGTTGCCGGTGGCATAGACTTCCATCTGGGTGCGCTGCGGACCTCCAGCCAGCCGATAGACGGGCTCGTCGAGGGTTTTGCCCCACAAATCCCACAGCGCCAGATCGACCCCGGCGACTGCCCGCGCCGTAAGCCCTTCGTTGCCAAAGGAGAGCGTCCCTCGCCACATGCGATCGTTGCACCGGTCAATGGCCCCCACCTCCTGCCCGACGACTAGAGGAGCTAGGCACTCGGCGATAATCGGCTGGGTCACATGGCCCGAATCCGTGCGACCCAAGCCAAAGGTGCCGTCCTCGGCGATGGCCTTAACCCATATCGCCCCACCCGGCTTGGGCATGAGCCGCTCCTCGGGCGCGAATTTATCCATCGGCGTGGCCTGCCCAGGTGCCCAAAGCCACGTCTGCCCGCGCAGCGGGCGGGTGCCCTCCTCGCTCGGCGGCGGAGGCGACAATTCAAAGGTTTGGATGGCAACTATTTTCTTGGCGTACATAATGTTATGTATAAAAAATAACAATCAAAACGAAGTAACAATCAACGCTGCTGTCTGCAATCCCTCACCGGATGTTCCTGCGCCCGAGCGAACAACCGCTGCTAAGGGCACCGCGACGACGATCCGCTCTGCATCTACGACTTTCACGGCTTGCCTCCTGAAGTTAGGTTGATACGTTTATTTTATTCTCACAGTTCGAGTTGGCATCCTCGCGCAGCCGCATTGTATGCCGCCTCGACAAAGCGCATAGCCTGCCAAGCATCATCGCCATTGGTGATAAAAGTACCCTGCCCACGGCTAGCGGCGACAAAGTCGGCGATAAAACCCAATCCGGCCGCCCCGCCGTACCCAGGTGCCTCGCCGACCGAGAGGTCGAATTGGCGGTACTCGTCCTCGGTCCAACCTTCGGCTTGGCTCTGGACGATGAGCCGGTCGCCGCGTCCTTCCCAATCTTGCATCACCCAAGTTGCATCCCCTGCAGTTCCCCTGAAACACAAGTAGATATCGCCGTAGCGGCGTGGTAGAACATAGCCAGCGTGGAGGCTACCCAGTGCGCCGTTGTCCATGCGAAACGAAGCGGCGAGCACGTCTTCGACGTCGATACCCGTGCCGCTCAGCGTTGCCTTGTGGGCGCTGACACCCTTGTACTCTAGGCCGCTGATATAACGAATCATATCGACCGTGTGAATCGCCAGCCAGTGCAATATTCCCCCGCCCGCCTGTGCGCGGTCAAAGAGCCAGTGCTCCGGATTGCGCTGCTGGACGGTGCTGGTGACCATCCGCCCCTCGATGGAGACGATGCGGCCCAGGACGCCGGCGGCGACGAGTTCGCGCGCTTTTCCGGCAATCGGATGACAGCGGTTCAAAAAGGCCGTCGCCCACAAGACCTGCTTTGCGGCGGCGATTTCGTTGAGACGAGCGATGTCAGCAGCTGTGCGCGCGACCGGTTTCTCGGCAATGACCGGTACACCAGCCTGCAAAAACTGCGCAATGCGGTCTGGCGCTTGATCATTGCGCGTGCACACTATGGCTAATCCCAGCTTCTCGTCCGCCAATAGCGCGTCTAGGCTACCATACACCTGATCGACATCAGTGCATTCTTCGGCCGTATAAACGACTAATCGACCCACCGCCTCGCAGTGTTGTAGTGAGGTCAACCAACCTTTGCTGTGGGGATTGTCCAGCCCAACAAGGGCAGCACATACTTTATCCGTCATAGTAATCCAGCACCTTTCCCTCCCGCGCCGAGCGGTAGATGTTTTCCAACAGCGCCACCGTGCGGCGGCCCTCGCGGCCATCCACCCGCAGGGCGGTCCCGTTCTCTAGGGCCGAGACCACGTCCTCGACGACGTTGGCCAGCGGATTGTCCATGGCCAGCAGCTTCTCTTCCAATCCATCGCCAAAGACCCGCATCTCGCCCGACAGCACGGCGTCCAGCAACACCCCCCCTTCGCTGCCGTGTACCTCGGCGCTAAAATAGGGGCTTTCTGGGAAGGTCGTCGTGCCCAAGATCCCTCCCTTGGCCCCGCTTGCGAAATTCAAGATGGCCTGGCCAATATCCTCGGTCTCAATATCGTGGTTCATAATCGCCGTTTCGCCATAGACGGTTTTGGGTACGCCCATGAACCACAGCAGGAGATCGATCAAGTGCGACCCCTGATTGGCCAGCGATCCGCCCCCGTCCATGGCCCAAGTGCCGCGCCAGCCGCCGCTGTGTTCAAAGTACTCCTGCGAGCGAAACCACTTAAAGCGCACCTCGCCGAGAATGGGCTTGCCCAACAAGCCCTGCTTGAGGGCTTCGGCAACGCGGTAATTGTTATCGACGTAGCGGCTTTGGTAATCGACGCCGAGCAAGAGGCCCCCCGCGTCGGCTGCGGCGATCAGCTCGTCGCAGGCTTTGGTGCTGACGTCCATGGGTTTGGTGGTGATTACGTGCTTGCCGGCTTTGAGCGCCTCAACGCCGATGGACGCGTGCAGCCCACTCGGGGTCATCACCAATACGACATCCACATTGCTCCTCCCCAAGGCATCTTCGAGGGCCGTACACCACGCGCAGCCCATTTCCTCACCCACTTGGCGGGCCAAGTCTTCGTTGAGATCGACGACCACGCGCAGCTCGGTTCCTTCGGTCTCGACCACTTGCCGAGCGCGATTGCGCCCCATGCCCAGTCCTACAACGGCAAATCCGATCATTTCCCTAGCTCCTCTCTAATTGGTCGGCTGAATAATAGACGGGAGCACCGTAACCGTCAATTTTCCACCACATGTAGTCGCTGGTTGGCAGCCAAGTCTTCGAGCACTTGCACCCCCCCGGCCGGCCAGTGAATCTCCAGTCGCTCGATGCGCTTGGCTGTTCCCAAGCCGAACAAGGGATCGCGTTGACTGGTCGAGAGGAAACCCGATCCCGCCTTTACTTCCCTGAGCTGCCGCCGACCACCGGCCCATAGATACAGTCGGGCGCCGATGCCGTCGCGATTGCTCTGCCGGCCCTCCAGCGCGACCGAGAGATAGTTACCTCGAGGACCGTCGTTGCGCAGCAGGGCGAAGCGGCGGCCGTTGTTAACGAGGGCAATGTCCAAGTCGCCATCTTGGTCAATGTCCCCGAAGGAGGAGCCGCGCACCACGTAGAAGGCGGAGAAAGCCGGGCCGCTCTCAGCGGTCACTTCGCGGAAGACGCCCCTGCCCCCATTGCGAAAAAGCTGTGCCTGTTGTGCGTAAGTCACCAATTCGTCGTACTGTTCAATGTTGTCGTGGACGTGGCCGTTGCCCACGAACAGGTCGAGGTACCCGTCGTTGTCCGGGTCGAAAAACCCCGTGCCAAAACCAAGGTAGTTCAGGCTGAGGTCTCCGAGGCCAGCCTTGAAGCTGATCTCAGAGTAAAACGAGCCGTCGTTGCGATACAGCCCGTTGTTTTCCAACTGATAGTTGGTGACGAACAGGTCGAGGTCGCCGTCTTGGTCTATGTCGCCAGCATCGACGCCCATGCCCGCTTGGCTAGCCCCGTCTGCGCTCAGCGCGGTTCCGACCAGCAAACCGGTCTCGGCAAAAGCACCGTCGCCTTGGTTGACGTAGTGGAAATTGGGCGTCAAGTCGTTGGCCACGTACAGATCCGGGTCGCCGTCCCCATCATAGTCACCAGCTACCGCACCTAACCCATTGCCCTCGCCCGTGATACCCGCTTGGCGGCTGACCTCGGAAAAGACGCCGTGGCCCTCATTGCGATAGAGAATATCCACAGTGGGCTCAAAGACCCTCGGGTCGCAATAGAAGCGCAGCCCCATGTCCCCTCGTCCACACCAAGGCTGCTCCCCCAAGACAAAGCGGACGTATTGCGCAGCGAAGAGGTCGAGGTCGCCGTCGAGATCGTAGTCGAATGCAACGGCGCTGGTGGTCCATCCCGCGTGGCCGAGACCGGCTACGTCCGTCGCATCGACATAGCCGTCTCCTTCGCGCCGGTAGAACTGATCCGGCCCCCACGCCGTCAGGTAGAAATCCGGGTCGCCGTCCCCATCGTAGTCGGCCGCGGTCACCCCCATGCCATAGGAGGTGCCGGGCGCACCAGCTGCGCCGTCCATCCGCACAAAGACGCTCCCGTCGTTGCGAAAGAGCTGGTTAGAGGCTGCGCCCCGCCCCCGCTCCATGTCTCCGCTGTTGACCAAGTACAAGTCCCAATCTCCGTCATCGTCGTAGTCGAGAAAGGCACTGCCAGCACCATTAGTCTCAGGCAGATTCTTCTCGGCAGAAGCCCCGTTGTCGTGGACGAAATCGATGCCTAATTCACGGGCGACCTCGACGAAGTGGCTCTGCCCGTAGCTAGCTGCCGACAACAGGAGCACGAGAAGCAGAGCACTCACTGCTATCCTCTGAGCAGCGGCTCAATATGGTCCTTGGCCCGCAACAAACCTTCCTGTTGCAACTCGGGCGTCTGCCAGAAGTAGTGGTCTTCGAGTTCCACCGAGAGCACGCCGTCGTACCCTGTGTCTTCGAGCCGGCGTATTACAAAGTTCCAATCCACTTCGCCTTCCCCGGGGATGGTATAGCGCCACCAGCCTTCGCCGCATACGTAGGTCGGACTGTATGCTTCGCCCAAATTGCCAGATTCGTAGAGCTTTTCCGGCATGATCTCGGTATCCTTGAGATGGACGTGCCGCACGCGGTCGCCAAACTCGTGCAAGAGCCGCTGATAGTCTATCTGCAAGCGCACAAAGTGGGAGGGATCGTAGCAGATGCCCAACCGTGGCGACGGGCACGCTGCAAAAATCAAGCGCAAGCTCTCGGGCGAGCAGCCCAGATTGGGGTAGTAGGGTCGGCCGCCCGGCCAAGGTTCGATGGCGATATTGACGCCTACCTTCTCGGCATGGGCCACGACCCGAGGGTAGACTTTGGCAAAGATCTCAAAGGTCTCAGCCTTGGACATGCTCGGATCGTCTGGGCCGAGCACGGTAAAGAGCGTGTGGCCGCCATGCCGAGCAATCGCGCTCAAACTCTTCTTGATCTCGCTCAATCCCTTGCGGCGCTTAGCTGCGTCGCGGGTGAGGACTTGGCCGCCGCCGTCCGAGGTGCCGAGAGCCAAGCCTAGTCGCTCGCAGGTGCGGGCAATCTGCCGGGTCAAAAGCGGGGTATCGACCGCGCCGAAACCGTTCTCGGCCAACCACGCGGCATAAGCGTCAAAACCGATTTGATGGGAAAACGGAGGCATGCGGGTGCCAATTCTCATGATATGTTCCCTTCTATTGGGTTGGATTAAATGGGTATGCGGCGCTGCTTATCTGGATTGACCCACTGGGTTACTACCAGCGAGACCAGCGCCAAAAGCGCGCCGCTGATAAAAATGATCTCGTAGCCAAAAAAGAGCCAGACGTAGCCGCCGACTAAGGGTGCGGCCACCGCGGCTACGTGGTTCATGGTCACCCCCATGGAAAGCGTGGGTTTGAGTTCGTCTGGGGGCGCAATCTTGTGCGCGTAGGTAGTCAGCGCGATTCCACCGAAGAAGATGAGGTTGTCGAGGCAATAGAGCGCGTACAGGCTCGGCCGGTGTTCCACGATCGCATAACCCAAAAAGACGAAGACCAACACGCTATAACTTAGCGTGAGCATCCGCCGCTCGCCAAAGCGATCTACCAAGCGGCCCATCCACGCAGCCGTCAAGGTGATGAGCACTTGGTTGATCAGCACCAAGACCATGGTCGTCTCCACCGGCATCCCGTGTACTTTCACGAGGGCGAAAATGGCGAAGGTAATGAACATCTGCTTGCGCATGCCTTGGAGGAAATTCAGGGCGTAGAAGAGCAGATAGCGCCGCTTGAGCACCAAGCGCTTTTCGCCTGCGGGCGCGTCCTTGTTATCGGCCCAAAACAGGGCCAAGCCGCCCATGGCCGTACACACTCCAGCTAAAATAAAGACCCCCTCGTAGCGCAAAAACTCCAGCCCCACCATGCACACGCCAATCGCCGCTAGCCAAGCCAAGCTGCTGATGCTGCGCAATTGTCCCAGCCAGCGGCCCTTGTCCGCAGTTGGGCCGTAAGTCAGACCCATGCTCTGCTCTAGCGGAAGCCAGCAGTGAAAACCCAAGCTCCACACCAGCGAGAACGAGGCCAACATGAAGACCGATGACACCTCTGAGTACGCGGCAAGCCCGATGCCCATCACCACCAGTGCAACCGCAGCAACTTTCGGCGGGGCCCAGCGGACGATCAGCGCCAGAAAGAACGCGTTGAGAAAACCAGGGACTTCTCTCAGGGCCTCGACGTAGCCCAGTTCGTGCGGCTCGATGCCCAGCCGTTCGACGATAAAGTTGTTAAACAGGGTCAACTGCACCCCGAAAAACACCCCCGTCCCGGCCACAGCCACGGCCAAAAGTGCGAAGTTTTTATTCCACTCTGCGAAAGGATTGGCGATGACAGCCCCCCTTATTGATGTTGTAGTGAATTCAAGTGTGCTTTTCCCTCGCGGTCAACCGAGCCCTCTATTACTTGACGCACAGATAGACAGCCTTTAAGCTACCGGCCCCAACTAACGCAAAGGAGATTGTTACGATGGCTGACGAACGAGTCTTTGTTGGCGACCTGACTCGCAGGGAATTCCGCGAGCGCATCCAAGCGGGTACAATTAAGGCCGCCATAGTGCCCACCGCCGCAACCGAACAGCACAACGAACACCTGCATATGATCCACGACACCTTCCACGCCAGCTATATGGCCGAACACGCGGCCAAAAAGCTCCTGCCCCAAGTGGTAGTAGCCACGCCGGTGGGCATCGGCGTTTCCGAGCACTGGATGGAACACCTCGGCACCCTAACCGTACGGCCGGAAATTTTCTGCGAATATGTCTTTGACGTTTGCCATTCGCTCGTGCGGGCCGGCGTTGAGAACATATTGGTGCTCAACGGCCACGGCGGCAACGTCAAACCCATGATGCGCCGCATTGACGAATACCGGGAAAAACTCGGCGTCAACCTCCGCTTCCAGTCCTATTGGGACGTATATGACCCCGACTACGTGCAGCAACACATGGAGCGAGGACGCCTGCCTGGACACGCCGACGAATTCGAGACGTCAACTATGCTCTACCTAGCGCCGGAGCGCGTCCAGACCGAGGCCATCGACAACCCGGCCGCCGCCTTGGGCACGCGCGCCAAGGGCGAGGCTTTAGTCGGACCAGCCGTGGACGGGGTCGCCGCGCTGTTGGAGCAAATGATCGCCGGCGAGGAAATCGATCTGCCGCCGGTGACCTTCTATCCAGAGGGCAAGCGCAACCTCGTCACCGGCGAGCCGGTTTGAACACAACTCCCAGCGCCTCGGCTGGCGACTCGACGAGCACATCTACGGCCGCGGCGACCTCTTCGAGGGCAAATTCGTGCGTATAGAGCGGTTGGACGTACAGCTTCCCGGCAGCCATGGCGCGCAGGCACTCGGCTAGGTTGCGCTGAGTCGGCCACTCGACGAAGACCTGGGGATATGCTTGGCCGCGCTCGTACGCTGAGTCGTGATAGCCGGGACCGGTGCGCGCCGCACTCCGCACATCCACGTTGCCCAGTGCGGATCCAAAGCCGTGCGCTACCTGTGCTCCTCCCACGAGGACAATGCGCCCCATGCGATGCGTATCCGGCGCTTGCTTTAGGCTCTGATAAATGGCAGCAAAGGCATTAGTGGCCTCGCCACCAAAGGCAACGACGCCGAAATCCATGCCATATCCTCGGGTAAACTCCCCGGCCTGCTCGACCACATCCTGCACGGTCGGATCGACGACGCACTCTATGCCTACCTGCTGGGCGATATCCCGACGCCGAGCAAAGCGATCGACCCCCAAGACGTGGCAGCCGCTTAGCTGGGCAAATTGGGCCGTGAATTGGCCGACCAAACCCAACCCGACGACGACCCCGTTTTCTCCGTATAAAGGAGCTGTGCGGCGCACTGCGTGTAATCCGGTCGCTGCCAGATGCACAGACGCGGCCTCGACAAAGCTAACGCCCTCGGGTATGGTCGCGCACAAATTCTGCGGCACACAGGCCCAATCAGAGTGAAGGGCGTACCCTCCTCCCATGCAGGCCACCCTCTGCCCTACCTCGAATTGCTCTACTCCATTTCCGACCTCCTCAACGACGCCGGCGTTGCTGTAGCCAAAAGGACGCGGTGGCCTGTCGGGTTGAGGATTTTCCCGCATGGCCCTCACTCGCCCTAGTTCGCTCCCAGGGCTAATCAACGAAGCCTCCACCTGCACCTTTACCTCTCCGGGGCCAAGTGCGGGCATGGTTTCCTCTAGGCATACCCCCTGACCGCGGCCATCAATAGCGGCGACTTTCCGCTGCATAAGCACCTCCTTCTCGTGCTAGTTGCACATCTACGGGCTGCTATTACTTATATATTTACTTATATTTAATTATTCTTTTTGTCTATTGCCCTATTCGAGGCCCTGTGAACGTCATCATCGCGGCAATTTTAGTAGGCGTCCTCTTGGTTTGGGGCGGGTTTTGGGGCCTGCTCCGCATCGCGGACCCCTTCGAGCGCAAACACGTGTTAATCCTCGCCGTGTACACTATCGTCGTCGTCGGCAGTGTTATGGGCTTGGTACTCTTTATAAATCACGAGCAGCAAAAGAAGCACCGCGCTCAGCTAGAGGCGCAAATGGACAAGTTCGACAATCGCCTCTCCGAGCTGAGTACCCGGCTCATTGGCCAGTTAGAGGAAAAAGCCAATCTGACTGCCTCTGAATTCGAGATCCGCTCCCTCCTGCAAAACGAAAAGGATCACCATAAGCGCACCCGTAACCAACTAGCGGCCCAAATCGATCGCACCAACGCGCTGGAAAACAAAATGGAAACCGAGCGCAAAGAGCGGCTGCGCTACCAATCCGATACCGACCTCAAGCTCGAAGAACGCTTTCGGCAGGAAGATCGACGTTACCAAAAACTCGTCGATACCCACAAGCGCTCCTTGGCGAGCGTGCAGGCCGAACTCGCCCCCCTCAACAGCGCGTTGACCCGCCTGCAAGAGCAAACCGCGACCTTACAGCGCAATCAGCAAGCGATCATAGACAAAATTGCCGCCGCCCGCGAGACTCAAACGCTCTCGGCCCAAACGCTCGACGCGCTTGCCCGCAGCCTGAGCGCCCTGTCCAATGACTTCCACCAAACCATGACACAAGTTGACAGCCTGTATAATAGAACATCCCTAACGCCGCCTTAAGGAGCCGACAATGAAACGCATTCTCATCCCTTTCATCGCCCTATTCCTTGCCTCCTGCACCAATAAGGAGCAGGAGATGCTCCTCCTCCAATTACAAAGCGACATGGGCCGCGCCAACGCCGCTATTGACTCGCTGACGTACTCGCTCGACGATTCCAACCGCTTGCTCGACGACATGCGGGCACAAGTTGACAGCACCCAACAGGTTAACGACAAGCTGCTCAAAAACGTGCAAAAGCTCAATAAAGAACTGCGGCACTGGAGTAAACTGGCCACCGAATACAAGCAGAGCAATGAGCGATTAAAGCTCGAAATTGAGCAGCTAAGAAGGGAAAAGCAAGCGGACCGCTACACTATTTCCCAGCTGCGCGCCGAGACCGACCGCCTCAATGGCGAACTGCTGGAAACCCATAGTAGCATCCGTCGCCAGAGCGATCACATCCGCCGCTTAGAGCAAGAGTTGGCCCAGACCAAGGCCGAACTGGACGAGGCCAAGAAAGCCGCGCAAAACGCAGTGTACCTCTATGCTGCCAACGAGACGCAGCTCGTAGAGCAGGGCTATCTCAAAACCTACCGCCCCTTTGGCAGCGGATTTCGCAAGCAGTACGAGTTGGTAAAACAGATCCGTCGCGACAACCCGGGTACCCAAGTCGCGCCCATTGGCCAAACCATCACGCTACCAGGAGAAGTCGAGGCCCTCGTCGATCACTACGGTAAGCTCAGGAAGGGGGACGACTACGAAATGACACTTGGCGAAGCTGGAGTGCAGGTCGCGTTCCTCAACGAGTTGGCCGGTGGCACAGGCGTCTTGGCGATACTTAAGGAATAAGCTTGGGGCCTCACCAAGTATGGACGTAAACCGCCGAGCGCACCTTCTCCCCGGCTTGGTCGGTCGAGAGCAGTGAGTCGGCAAACGACGCGTGTTTGGCCAGCCGCTCGCGGCTACCCCCTTTGAGAAACAAGTGCAAACTAGCTTCGGGCTCGGCAGCGAGACGGCGTACCATCCGGCGAAACTCCCACTCGCTCAAAGGGCTGTCGATGGTGTAGCCATCGCGCGATAGCCCCACGCTCGCGCTCGTGTACAGTACGACCCGATCCCCAGGCTGTGGGTCGTGGCGATGTACCCGCCAGACCGGTTGCGTCACGTTGAGAATCATAATACCCAAGCTCAACATCAGCATCATAATGCCCAAGAAGAGTTCCTTGCTAATATCGTGCTCTTCGAGCTCGGCGGCTTGGCGTTTGAGATAGCGGCTCACAATTTTCTATTCCTCTCTCTGACCCAAGCGTCCTCCTGCCGGGAGAGCCGCTGGACTAAGTAGTCGGCGATCTTGCGCAACGGCAAGTAGGCTAAGAGGCCGACGAGCGTGGTTTTAAAGGCCAAAACCAAGCCCTCGGCCATGGCGCTGAGTGCCTTAAAGGTCTGGGTCGCCTCGTCGATCTGACTCAATTCCTGCGCGGTCAGCAGTATGCCGCAGACCGTACCCAAGTAGCCGTACAGAGGGATCCTTGTCAGATCGCGGCGCACGTGCGTCAAAGGGTCGCCGAGAAAACCCACGAGTTCGTCCACCAACTCCTCGTCTCTGCTCTTGAGGTCGCTGTAGCTGGCGGATTGGCGCTGCAATTCTGCTAGCTGTTCCATTCTCTGGCGGCCCAAGGTGTTGGAGCCGGGACCGCCGCGCCGCGCCCAAGCTCGCTCCTCGCGACGGAGGTGCAAGCTAATGTGTGCCAAGCTCAACAGATGACCTCCAGCCGACCAAGCGATCAGCACGTATGAGAAGCGGCCAATCCACGCAAAGGGGCTGGCTAGCTGCGGGTTTACGAAGAGGTAATAAGCGGGCAGTGCCCCGACGATCAACCCGGTCAGCAAGCCTATACAGCTAGCGAGGTACTGCAGGCGTGGCAAGTTCAGAGAGTACGCTTCGTCGTGCCGGCGCATGCGCCGGGCTCGTCGTAAGTGCAAACAGCTAACGGTGACGCCGCCGGCCAGCACCAACAGGATGCTGCTGACTAATACTAATTCGTCGTTCAAGAGGTCCATCCCTTCGCACTCAAGAGCTTCCACCATTGCCGACTCACCACTCCCAGATAAAACAGCAGGCCAGTCGCAATCCCCCACAGTTCCCACGGCGCGTTGCGGCCGATGTGGATGCCCCGAGCGGACGATTCCTGTCCGCCCATTCCCGTAGCGCGGCCTTCGCCTTTGGCTGAACCGCGTGCAGCTGGAGGTACGTAATCTCGGCGGCGATCTGCTTCTCCGCGCGCAGTGCTGGCCACAGCGCGCTGCGGCACGACGTGGCTCACGCCTTTAAGAGCTTGTTTTTTGGGGAAAACCAACTCGCGTTGCGCAGCGGGCAGTGCCTCGGTCCAAGCGAGTAGTTTTTTCGCCGCGTCTATGCTTTCGATTTCGGCCAATTTGTCCGCTTTCCCGAGGGAAAAAGCCAGCCGTCCGCGGACAGATCCCTGATAGAGCACGTCTGGTGCTGCGCTGCGACGCGCTTGGAGTTTTTGCGCTAATTCGTCGCGTTGCTTTTGCAAATGCACCAGACGGCTGACGACCATGTGAGTCTCCATAGGCTGGTGCTGCGCCGCTCCGGCCGCGTCCGCACCGGTGAGCGGCCGTCGCCGTGCAGCTCGGGCCAATTGCGCGGCGTCAAAGCGGGCCTCTAATTCGACTTCGCCAAACAGCGTCATCCCCCAGATGACTTCGGCTCCGGGAATGTCGGGCAAGCTGTGGTTGTAAAAACGCGGCTCGGCCCGCTGGCCATCCACCCACCAGCGGCCATCGCCAGTAGCCAGCACCTTGCGCAATCGACCGCGACCATCTTGCAAGTACAAACCAGCCATAAAGCCACTCTCGACTCGGTCGGTGTCCCAGCAATGGGCGCGTAGGATATTGGAGCTGAGCAGATACACAACGGGAATTTCGACTCGGATTGGGGTCAAGCGCGTCTCCCCGATCCGGTGCCCATTGAGGAACAGCTCTGCTTCATCGTCAGCCCAGAAAATCAGTACCAGTTTGGAATTGGCTGGCAATAGCCGGCTGTTTTCTTTGCGCTTTGCCAATTCGCGCAGCTTATCCCCCCCATAGAGGCGGACTAAGGTGTCGATGCTGGCGGACACTTGGTTGTACTGTTGTCTGAGTGCCACCACGTCATCGGCCGCAGCGGCTGTGCTCCAACCGACTCCGCACGCCGTCCAAGCCAACCAACGCATCCATCGCGCACAGCCGCTCATATATTGGACTTGGATTGCCCCCCATCGACATTGATACAAGCACCGGTCACCCACTGCGCCCGATCGGACGCCAAAAAGGCCACGACATCGGCGACCTCTTCTGGGGTACCAAAGCGGCCAAAGGGTATGTTGGCGTCGATAAATGCCTGGATTTGTGCTGGGTTCTCCTTCATTCGCCGCTCCCAACTCCCCCCGGGAAAGAGAATGGAGCCCGGAGCCACGGTATTGACGCGGATATTCTTTTTCGCCGCTTCAATGGCTAGGTTGGCCCCTAGGCTAATCAGTGCCGCTTTAGCGGCATTATACGAGATAGGTCCACCGGCTTCGCGGCCAAAGATTGAAGAAATGTGGACGATGCTGCCGCCCCCACGCGCTTCCATCAAGGGAATCGCCGCCCGACTCACCCGCACGGCCGAAAGAAAGCTCAAGTTGATGATTTCGTTCCACTCGGCATCGTCGATCTCGACAAAGGAGGTCCACTTCGATCCGCCGACATTGTTTACGAGAATATCGAGCCCGCCAAAGCGATTTTTTGCAGCCTCCACCACAGCGATCGCACCTTCCGGTGTAGTCACATCTTGCGCGATCTCCTCCACCTCTGCACCTCTATTTGCTAAGTCGGCAGCCGCTTCCGCCAGCGCGTCGGCACCGCGCGCGCAGATACAGAGCCGGGCACCCTCGGCGGCCAAGGCCGCGGCGATGCGCTTGCCAATGCCACGGCTAGCTCCGGTCACTAAGGCGATTTTGTCTTTGAGTTCTAGATCCAAACTACACTCCTTTACTCCATGCCCGGAGCCAGTGCTCCGGGGTTGGTCGCGAAAAGCGCGATCAAATAAGCAATGCACAACGCCAACAACACCAAGCCCTTCCAGCGGTTTAACTCGTAGCCTAAGCGCATCAACCCGAGCATCGTCAGCACGATCGCCAGCATCCACGGGAACATGAAATTGACCACGTTGGCCGGAACCACCAGCGGATTGGCCAGGGCCGAAGCGCCGGCAATCCAGCAGATATTGAGGATGTCGGCTCCGAGGATGTTGCCCACCGCCAAGGCCCCTTGGCCCTTGCGGGCGGCGACAATGCAGGTGGCGACCTCGGGTATCGAAGTGCCCAAGGCCACAACCACCAAGCCTATGACCACATTCGGCAGTCCCAATGCCTCCCCTACCACCGGGGTGGCCTCGACGATAAAGTGGCTGCTGACGACCACCCCAGCCAAACCGCCGACGAATAGTAAGGCGACCAGCCAGAGGCTGCGCGAGGGGGCTTCCTCTTCGACTATCTCGGCGCGCGGTCGCCGCTTCTGCTCCCAGAACGAGTATATCAGGTATAGGACAAAAAGACCCACCAACGCGCCGCCTTCCACCCGGGCTAGCGTCCCATCGAAAGCCATGTACCAAGCCACTAGATCTACGGTGATGAGAAAGATCGCTGCCGAGCGCAGCACGATGCGGTCGATGGCGATGGCCGTAGTGGCAAAAAGCGCAGCCATGGGCAGAGCCAAGCCATCGTCGTAAATAACCGACCCTACGGCATTGCCCAGTGCCACTTCGGGCGAATCCCTAAGGGCGGCGGTCACGGAGACCGCCAGTTCGGGCGCGGTAGTGCCAAGGCCGACGATGACGATGCCGATCAAAATCGGCGGAGCGTGGAGGTAGCGCGCAATATCAATGGCTCCCTCCACCAGATAGTCGGCACATTTGGCCAACAGCACGAAGGATAGGGCCATCAGGCCCACTGCCTCCCATACCCCCATAGTTTTAGCTCTTGGCCGTCCTCACGGCGCGTCTAAGTAGGAAGACAAGAGGCGCTCGGCGTTTTGGTAGGCGATCTTGTCAAAAGCTTCCGCAGGTAGCTCAAGGGTGCGCAGAAAATCCATCAGCTGGGAGTCAAAGTAGTCCCGACCAAAGAGCAATTTGTCCTGAAATTCGAGGAGAAAATTGCGCCCGAAGTCCCGATCCCTTTGCAGCGCGCGCAAACCCGACCCGGCCGACAGGTCGGCATATAGGTTGGGGTATTGGCGCATCATTGGGGCCAAGCGTCCATTGGGCAGCACCGGCCCGCGCGGGTAGCTCTCCTTGTCGTAGCGATCATCTCCGGAAATATGGGCCCAGAACCCAGGAGCATGGCCGATAAAGACCGTCTGTGGACAGGCTGCAATCGCTCGTTCAAGCGCGTCGAGGCTGCCACCGTACCACCAGTTGGGGCGAGGATAAGCGCCGCGGCCGTGGTCAATTGGATAGTCGAGATGGATCGTAATGGGCAAGCGCATCTCACCACAAGCATCGTACAGGCGCAGCGCATCTGGATCGTCAAACGGAAGGCGCACCTTCAGCTCGGAGGCAACCTGCACGCCGTGAATTTCGACTGCGGCCTTGAGCCGATCTATGGCGTCGGGACGCTTGGGATGCGGCATGTAGCCGAGAACAAAGCGATCAGGCGCTTCTCTGCCGACGGCCAACACATCTTCAAAGGGAATCCCCGAGCCCGTAGGGGGCAACACCGAGTGATACGCAGGCGAGTATTCATCTACAGGGACCTCCCACGAGAAAAGCCACATTTGGTCGATGCCCTGCTCGTCCATGTTGCGCAGGATTTTGGCGGCGTTAAAGCCGTGCCAATTGGGGTGATTATGCGCGTCAATAAGCATTTGTTAATGATATTCTTGCAAGCGAAAACTGTCAAGATAAAGTGAGCTTTATCTATTGTTTTTATTAATAATTATTCTTGATAAATAATTTTTATTCATTAAATTATTTATCCTATTCACAAAAGCGCAAAAGGAGCAACCATGAACATCGCAGATCTAAAGAGTCAAAAGGTCATGCTAGCCGCATCCGGTGGCCTCGATAGCTGTACCATCACCCATTGGCTTCAATCGCAAGGGCTAGAGGTTGTCGCCTATACCGCCGATCTGGGGCAACCCGACGAGGAGCGCATTGAAGACATACGGAGCCGGATGCAGGCTTGTGGAGCCGCTGAGATGATTCTCGACGACCGCAGAGAGGCTATTTGCCAAGCTGGCATCCAACTTGTCCAAACTCAGGCCCGCTACGAGGGGGGCTATTGGAACACTACTGGCATCGCCCGGCACGTGACGGTGGCCGGCATGTTGCCCCACATGCAAGAACGCGGCATCCAAATAATGGCGCACGGAGCAACCGGACGCGGCAACGATCAAGTCCGCTTCCAACTAGCGGCGCAAATGCTCGCGCCACACATCGAGGTGTACGCTCCCTGGCGCGACCCGGCTTTCTTGCAAAATTTTGGTGGGCGCAGCGAGATGATCGCCTACTGCCAGGAGCACGGCTTGCCCATAACTGCCACCCAGGATAAACCCTATTCTACGGATGCCAATATGCTCGGTCTGACGCACGAAGCTGGCCAGCTCGAAGCCCTAGATACCGCGGCCAGCCTCATCTCACCTGGTATGGGTTGTTTTCCGCAGCAGGCTCCGGATACCGCCGAGACTTTTACCGTGCGCCTTGAACGAGGTGTCCCAATCGCCATCAACGGCCACGCCGTCGGCCCGATCACAGCCATCGAGCAAAGCAACGCCATTGCCGGGCGGCACGGGGTCGGCATTGGCTTACACGCGGTAGAAAATCGCTTCGTTGGCATCAAGTCGCGCGGCGTCTATGAAGCACCAGCCCTAGAGCTACTCGGCCAGTGCTACGATTACTTGCTCCAACTCATTCTCGATCGCCGTGCGAGACGGATTTTCACCGTTGTCTCTGGATTTATTGCCGAGCAAATCTACCAAGGCTATTGGTTTGACACGGCGACTCAAGCGAGTTGGAAGCTCATTGAGCATTTTAATCAATTGGCGACTGGGACCATCTCCGTCTCGCTCTACAAAGGCCAAGTCGCCTTTTGCGCGGCCAGCGACGTCCCCCACTCGCTCTACAGCGAGGACACCGCTTCCATGGAGGCCATCGGCGATTTCGACCACCGCGACTCCGAGGGCTTCCTCGGCGTCTTGGGCGTCAGCGCCCGCGCACTTCATCAGGCTGGGCAGGTTGTGCAACCCAATGGCGATACAGCAGCTTGACCTCTTTGGGTAATCGGTCAAAAACTTCCCGTTCAATCGGCACCATCTCGTAGTTTTTACCTCCGGTCTCCATCACCATCGCCTCGTGCTCAGGCCGGCCGATGAGCGTGGGGTTTAGGTTCAGCCACCAAGGGGCGTAGCGCACGATAAGGGCGACGCGATCGCTTTCGCTTTGGTTGGGAGCTACGGCGTGCCAAAGCCGGCTGTCGTACACCAAGACGCTGCCAGCCGCTCCTTCGATCTGGCACTCGGTCGGATAGGGCGCGTCCTGATCCATTTCGTGCATGTCCCCAGCCGCGGGATTGCGCGGCCAGCGATGACTGCCCGGCACCACGAAGGTCCCCCCTGTCTCAGGAGCAAACGGCGTCAGCATCCATATCGTCGAAAGATGCAGGACCGCGTTTGGGTACGGCGCGGGGATGTGCGAGGCGTTGGTGGAGTTGTAAGGCCAATCGGCGTGCCAATAGCCCCGCGCATTACCCGGGTGATTGACCACGCAGTCCGTGCAGGAAATCCGCGCCCACGCCCCGAAAAAAGACTCGACTACCTCTAGGAGCCGGCGGTCGGCTAAGTACGGAGCAAAGGATTGCACCTGATTGATGACTTGTTTGAACTGGGCCACGCCTGGGGTGCCGATCCGGTGACCGCGGCGGCGAATTTCGGCCAATTTGGCGTCGGACTGCTGGCGATTGTGCTCGACCACAGCCGCCAGCTCGGCGCATATATCCCCGACTAGTGCCTTGGGAATCACTTGCTCGACGACGCAAAAGCCGTCGCGCTCGATGTGCTGTTTGTAGATAGTCACTTTACCCTCGGAAGAGTGGTGCGATGCCCGACCAAATGATCTCCAACTCGGTCAGCGCGTCGCCGTCTAGGATAGGCACGGGTGCCCGGCAAACTGTAGAGCGAATCAACCCGCGCTTTTGCAAAATCCACTTGTAGATCGCAATCCCATAGAGCCGCTCGTAGTTCATCAGCGGCAGGAGCTGATAGAAGTGCGCCCGCGCCGTCGCCTCGTCGCCTGCTTCGAGGGCATCCCAGATCGACGCCATGGCGTCGGTCACGTGACAGCCCGGCATATTGCCGCAGGCACCGCGCCGATACTCATCGAGTAAATAAACGCCCCCTTTGCCACCCAATACGCCCTTGCAGGCCGCGCCCGCCAGCGCCAGCGTGCGGCTGACCTGCCAAGGTTCGGGAACGGTCTCTTCCTTTATATAATCGACGCCCGCTAACTCGCGGCACATCCGCCCCAATAGCTCGCCGCTCATGGGCGTCCCGACCGGCGCGTCGAAATTCTGTATGCAGATCGGAACCTCAACCGCGTCTGCTAATTGCTGGTAAAAGGCGTAGCAGCCTTCTTGGTCAACGCGCAATACGTGCGGCGGCATGGACATGATCCCGTCGGCTCCCGCGGCTTGGGCGAACTGAGCGAGAGCCACGGCCGGTACGGCATGGCCGGAGGTGACGGAGGCCACTACGGGCACTCGACCATCAGCCGCGGCGACGACGATCTCGATCCAGCGGCGGCGTTCCTCGTCGGAAAGGGTCGAAAATTCGCTGGCATTGGCCGGTCCCACCAAGCCCGTGGCACCCGCTTCAATACTGAAGGCGACCAAATCCTGTAAAGCTCCTTCGTCGAGCGCGTAGCTATCGGTAAAGGGGGTCACCACAATCGGCATGATTCCGCGCCACGTTTCAGTCATGGGTATCTCCTTTTAGCCCCAGCAAAGCGGCTTCATAAATAGCGGTCGTAAACCTACTCCTTGTAAGCGACTACGCGCAGACGCCAGTAATCGGCGTGCCAGCCCCCATCGCCATACAATACCGAGCGGACAGCGTCTTCCACTGCGTCCCACAGCTCTTCGCGCATCGAGGGAGGAACATCCGCAGTAAGTGCCTCGGCGAACATCTCCAACCAGTCGCGCAACCCACTCGCACCCTCTAGGGGCGTTGGACGGGGAAAGTGGCTGGCATAAGCAACGCGCAGCCCGGCCTGCTCCACGAGCCGCGCGTACTCCCCCAAGCTGGGAAAATACCAAGGCGACTGCGGATGAAAGCCCCGAGTGGCCAATTGGTCAATCAGCCCTTGGCTGATGGTAGCAATGTTCCGCGCTCCCCCCAGCTCGGCGACAAAACGCCCACCCTGCCCCAGACAAGCGGCAATGCACGCAAGTGCCTCTTCCGGCGGCTTGACCCAGTGCAGGGCGGCGTTGGAAAAAACCGCATCGAACGGCTCGGCAAAGGAAAATTCCCGCGCATCGCCGACGGCAAAAAACAGGCCCGGGAACTGCTCGCGGGAGGCCTCGATCATCTCGGCCGACAAGTCAATACCCACGACCTCAGCTCCGGTTGCGGCAATCTGGGCACTCAGCTGCCCCGTGCCGCAACCCAAGTCGAGGACGCGTTCCCCGACTTGAGGAGCCAAGACTTCCACCAAGTCGGCACCCGCGGCGGTGACATAGTGATGTTTGGCTTGGTAGCGCTTAGGGTCTTGAAACATATCAACTCAAGAGGTCGGCGATGACCGCACGCTCCTCTTTGAGCTCGTCTTCGGTAGCCTTGATCTTCGCACGGGCGAAGTCGCTCAGTTCCAAGCCCTGCACGATTTCCCAGCCACCTTGACCGTCGCTGCGAATGGGGAAGGAAAACATCAACCCTTCGTCGATCCCGTAGCTGCCGTCCGAATAGACGCCAGCCGAGAAAAAGTCGCCCGCAAGCGTGGCGCTTTCAACACTGACAATGTGGTCGAGTGCGGCATTGGCCGCCGACGCAGCCGACGACAAGCCACGGGCGTCGATGACGGCCGCGCCCCGCTGCTGGACGATTTGGATAAATTCCTCTCGCAACCAAGCGTGATGGCCTATGACGTCGTATGCTGGGTGCCCCTCAATCCGCGCGTTTTCGGCATCTGGGTATTGCGTGGCGCTGTGGTTACCCCAGATGGCCATATTGGTTACCGCCAAGACCTTGACTCCAGCCTTTTGGGCGAGCTGGGCTTGAGCTCGGTTTTGATCTAGCCGGGTCATAGCCTGGAAGCGGTCTCGGGGGATGCCGGCCTTGTGGCCGTGGCTCATGGCGATCAAGCCATTGGTATTAGCTGGATTACCCACCACCAAGACTCGCACATCCGCGGCGGCCCGGGCTAGAGCCTGACCTTGGCCGACGAATATCGGACCGTTTTCCCGAATTAAGTCTCCCCGTTCCATACCGGGGCCGCGCGGCTTGGAGCCAATTAGCAATCCCCAATTGATCCCGTCAAAGGCCTTTTCAGCTTGGTCGGTGATCACGATGTCGTCGAGGAGTGGAAAGGCGCAGTCGTCGAGCTCCATAACTACGCCTTCTAAGACTTTGAGCGCCGGAGTAATCTCCAGCAAGTGCAGCGAGATTCGGACGTCGCGACCAAAAACCTCGCCCGAGGCCAAACGCGGCAATATAGCATAGCCGATCTGGCCAGCCGCCCCAGTGACGGCTACTTTCACAGTGCGTGCCATGTATTCCTCCTAAAAAAGGCAGTTTCTAGACAGAGAAAATTTGCCAAAAAAAATCGTTCTGTGCAACGCGAGCCCAGCCCTTGCTCACACCTTGGCGGGGTGTTTATTCTAGGGCTTTATTTCCAAACACGGCCCTCGGGCGAAAGGACGGCCATTATGAGCGGCGACTTCGACCTCATCATCCAAGGTGGGCATCTAATTGACCCCAAAAACGATCTCGACGGACCAGCCGATATTGCCATCCAGGACGGGCTAGTCGCTGCGGTCGCCGACCGAATCGAGTGCAGTTCGGCAAAGATCATAGACGCGTCTGGACTCTATGTAACCCCGGGATTGATCGATATCCACGTCCACGTCTATGGAGGGTATGGGGGCTGGCTCTTTCCCGACCAGCACGCCCTGCCCTACGGCGTGACCACCGTAGTAGATACAGGCGGCTCTGGGTGGAAGGATTTTGCCGACTTCAAGCGCACCATCATCGACCCCGCCCAGACCCGTGTCTTGGCCTTTGTCAATATCGTCGGTGCTGGCATGATCGGTGCTCCCGAGCAAGACATCAGCGAAATGGATCCTGCGCTCTGCGCCGCGGCGGTCGAGCAATACCGCGAGCACGTTGTCGGCACCAAGTCGGCCCACTTCGGCGGCCCGGGTTGGGAGTCAGCTGGCGGCGCGATCGAGGCGGCGCGACAGAGCGATTCCATCGCCATGATCGACTTTGCCCCCCAGCCCACTCGCTCGTACGAGGAATTGCTCGAGCGCATGAGCCCAGGGGACATCCACACGCACCTCTACGCCGCTCATATCCCCCTGCTCGACGCGAACAAAAAAGTCGCAAACTACGTGCGCCAAGCCCGACAGCGCGGCATCGTCTTTGACACAGGACACGGCAACGGTTCCTTCTGGTTTCGCATTGCCGTGCCTGCCATGGCCCAGAACTTCCCCCCGGATACCATCAGCACGGACCTACACAAGGCCAGTCGCATGCTGCCCAACGCCACCATGCCCATAACTATGTCCAAATTCCTGAACCTCGGCATGCCCTTCCAAGAGGCCGTCTATCGCTCGACATACAGACCTGCCGAGGTAATCAGACGCCCAGAGCTAGGCCACCTCAGTGTCGGAGCCGAAGCCGACTTAGCGGCTTTGGCTCTGCACGAAGGGGATTTTGCCTTTGTCGATTCGGGCCGGGCGCGCATGCTGGGTCGGCAAAAACTCGAATGCGAGCTAACGCTGAGAGCGGGTCGAGTCGTCTGGGACCTAAACGGCCGCAGCTTAGTGGACTGGGATAAGGCCGGCGAATACCGCCACCTTACTTAAGACACGCAAGTGTCTTCGCAAACAACTTGACGCAGCGCTACTCCTTATGTATAATCAGTTAGTTTCGCCTGTACCTATGCCACGCTTGCCATTGCACCGAGAGTATTTCGCTGCTGTGAGACACGGCACAAGACCTGCCGTGCAGGCAACTCCCCTGTACAATGAGAGGCTCTATGCATAATCTGCACGACGAGGAAAACACCCTCCGACTCTATTTCGACGATATTGCTGAGTCCACGCCCCTTTCGAGAGAACGCGAAGTAGAACTAGCCGATCGCATCAAAAATGGCGATATGCATGCCCGCGAAGAAATGATCAGCGCCAATTTGCGGTTTGTCGTCGATGTGGCTAAGAAGTACCAAAACCGCGGTTTGTCCCTTTCCGACCTGATTAGCGCCGGTAATCTCGGCCTTATCACGGCAGCCGACCGCTTCGATGGCACGAAGGGCTACAAATTCATTTCATACGCGGTTTGGTGGATCCGCCAGTCCATTCTTCAAACCCTCGCCGAGCACGTGCGCACCGTGCGCCTTCCCCTCAACAAAGTCAGCTTACTCAAGGATATTTCCAAGGCCTCGCGCAAATTGGGCCAACATCGCGCCAGTGAGCCTGACATAGAGGAAATCGCCGCCGAACTCGAAGTCCCGGCCGAAGAGGTTTTAGAGACCATCCTCAGCGCCCGCGCCGTGTGTTCGCTCGACGAGTCCTTTACTGACGACGACGAGCGCAGCCTGCTCAACACCTTGGCCGACAACACGGCCGCAGCCCCGGATGCCGACATTTTGAGCGAATCGGCACGAGAGCAGCTCGAAACGGCTTTGGAAACCCTCGAGGAGCGAGAATTGCGCATTATCAGGCTCTATTTTGGCCTAGATGGCAACGAGGCCCTGACGCTCGAGGAAATCGGCGACATGATGAATCTCACGCGCGAGCGCATCCGCCAGCTCAAAGAGCGGGCGCTCAGCAAGCTACGCCATCCTTCGCGGCACCAAGTGCTCAAAACGCTGGCTAGCGGCACCTGAGAATCTGCCGAAAGGGGGGATACCGAAGTGGTCAAACGGGGCAGACTGTAAATCTGTTGGCTTATGCCTTCGCAGGTTCAAATCCTGCTCCCCCCACCACTAATACTAAAAAAGGCCGTTCCGTTTCGGAGACGGCCTTTTCTTTTGCTGTAAGATCCAGATCCAAGCGCACTTATTACTCCTCTTCCACGATCCGGTCCAGTTCCAAGCCCAAGGCGTCAGCCAGTAAAAATCCCGCCCGGGTCAAACGCAATCTCTGTCCTTCAAGCGCGACGTATCCAACTTTCTCCAGATCGTCAAAGCGCTTGCTGCTCTGCACTCGACCGACCTCTTCTTCAGTCAGTTCAATTCCCTCTATGGTGCGCAAACCCATCCATAGACGTTCCCTGCGAGCCGTGTCCGGGGCTATGGTCTCCCCCCCTGTGCACGGCGACTGGCCTTGGGCCATAGCGTCGAGATAGGCATTGAGATCACGTGTATTCCAAAATCGCTTCCCATCGACGAAGCTATGGGCCCCGAGGCCAACACCTAAGTAAGGAACTCCCGTCCAGTAGCTCCAATTGTGGCGCGAGCGGTAGCCAAGCCGAGCGTAGTTTGAAACTTCGTAGTGTTCATAGCCAGCCGCCACCAACCGAGCGTCAGTCCATTCCAAGGTGCGAGCTTGCCTGTCGTCCGCGACCGATTTCAGCAGGCCCTGACGCTGCCGTTGGGCGAAGATCGTGCCTTCTTCAATGGTGAGGCTATAGACCGAAAGATGCTCTGGAGCCAAGGCGATAGCCCGCTCGACGCTAAAGTGCCAATTGGCCTCTGAGACTCCAGGTACATTGGCCACCAAGTCCAAGCTCACATTGGCAAAACCAGCCGCTCTGGCCGCGGCATACGCCCTTTCGACATCGGCCGCGCTATGCTGCCGGCCTAAGTGTCGCAAATCGGCATCGCGAAAAGCCTGCGCACCAATGCTGATGCGGTTGAACCCCAGCGTCTTTAGCCTTGCAAATTTCTCGCGGTCAACCGTTCTAGGGTTGACTTCAACGGAAATTTCCGCGTCTGGGTGTAGCCCTAAATGATTTTGAGCTGCCTCAAGCATCTGCCCAATTAACGTCGGCTCGACTTGGCTCGGGGTGCCTCCACCCAAGAACACAGTTTCCACAGGTCCCGACAAATGGGCCCAAGACTCAATTTCTCGGCAGACCGCCTCGGCATATAGGTCGTGGCGGTCTTCTTGGCCAACGACCGTGGCAAAGGCGCAGTAGGGGCAGCGTTGGGGGCAAAACGGCACGTGGATATAGAGGCCCAACGCCATTATTTACTTTTTCGGGATTAAGGGAGTCGGGATCGGCAAGTACGCCTCTTGCTCGTAATTAGGCTTCCATCTTGAGCGCGGCCAAAAACGCTTCTTGGGGGATTTCCACCTTCCCAAACTGCTTCATGCGCTTCTTGCCTTCCTTCTGCCTTTCGAGCAATTTGCGCTTGCGAGTCACGTCGCCGCCGTAGCACTTGGCGGTCACATTTTTGCGGAACGGCTTGACCACCTCACGGGCAATCACCTTACTCCCCACCACCCCTTGGATGACCACTTCGAACATCTGTCGTGGAATCAACTCCTTGAGCTTTGTGCAGAGCTGCCGACCCCACTCATAGGCCTTGTCGCGATGAATGATCACCGAGAGCGCGTCCATCGGCTCGCCATTGATCATAATGTCGAGCCTAGATAGTAATCCGGCTCGCATCTCTAGATGCTCGTAATCGAATGATGCATAGCCTCGCGACACCGACTTGAGGCGGTCGTAAAAGTCGATCACTACTTCGGCCAAAGGCATCTCAAAGCTCAGGATAGCTCGGCTACCGTCGAGATACTCGGTATTGCGGTAGCTCCCGCGCCGCTCAGTGCAGATTTTCATCACGGCACCGATATATTCCCTCGGCACCAAGATCTGGACGGCGAGAATCGGCTCGCGCACCTGGTCGATCTCAGTAGCAGGCGGCAACAAAGAGGGATTGTCCACGTCGATCAGTTGCCCGTCCTTGGTCAGAATCTCGTAGAGCACATTGGGCAGGGTCGTGATGATTTCGACCTGGTACTCGCGGTCGAGGCGCTCCTGGACGATTTCCATGTGCAGCAGCCCTAAGAAGCCGCAACGAAAACCAAATCCCAACGCGGGGGAAGTTTCCGGCTCATAGGAGAACGCGGCGTCGTTGAGCTTGAGTCGCTCTAAGGCGTCGCGTAGCACCTCATAGTCCTCTGGGACAACGGGATAAAGACCGCTGAAGACCATAGGTTTAAGCGGTTGGTATCCAGGCAATGGCTCCACTTCAGTCTCTGCATCAACAACCGTGTCACCGACGTGAGCCTCGGCCAACTCTTTGATTCCAGCGATGAAATAGCCGACTTCACCCGTCTCAAGTGCTTGGGCCGGCACTCGGTTTAAGACTAAGTGACCGACTTCCTCGACTTCGTAGTGTCGTCCGGTGGAGTGAAAGCGGATTTTCTGCCCCTTGTGGATGCGTCCATCAACGACTCGGATAAAACAAACGACGCCTCGGTACTGGTCGTAGAGCGAGTCAAAAACCAGTGCCCGTAACGGCTCCTGCTGACGCCCGGTCGGCGCTGGTATGCGGTCGACAATAGCTTCCATCACTTCCTCAATCCCAATCCCTTCCTTGGCGCTGATTTGCAAAATATCCTCGGCTTCACCCCCTAGCAGATCGAGCACCTGTTGCTGCACCGCTGCGGCCTGAGCAGCGGGCATATCGATCTTGTTGAGCACTGGGATGACGACCAAGTCGCTATTTAACGCCAACAGCAAATTGCTCACGGTCTGGGCTTCTACGCCCTGTGTGGCGTCGACAACCAAAATAGCCCCTTCGCAGGCGGCCAAACTACGCGACACCTCATAGGTAAAATCCACGTGTCCCGGCGTGTCGATCAAGTTGAACTGGCAGATTCTACCGTCGGTCGCCTGATAGTGCATTCGCACGGCGTGGGCCTTGATTGTAATGCCCCGCTCCCGCTCTAAATCCATGCTGTCGAGTACCTGCTCCTGCATCTGTTTAGCTGTCAGGGTCGCAGTTTTTTCAAGCAGGCGGTCCGCTAGCGTTGATTTGCCGTGATCAATGTGGGCAATGATGGAGAAATTGCGAATCTGCACGATACTCATACGGTTTGGTAGGTAAAGTTAGTGGGAAAGACTCGGCAAGCAGTCAGGATATGCGCTGGCGATACAGGCTCTGATCTACCACGCTAGCCATCTGCCACACATCTAAGGGGAGAGCGAGAAAGGTCTTGATCTCGTGGCTCGTAGCAAGCGGGTCGCGCAAGACAGCGGCGTAGTCGACATAAAGCACCTTCATTTGCGGGTGCTCCGCCAACCACTGTTGCACTGCACTCAAGTGCCGACCGAAGGCGGCGGCCATCTCGGCGTCGGAAACCCGGTCACAGGGCCGTCCTCGCCGCGCTAACATCGCCCGCTGCGAAGCTAAAATCTCGTCCATTTTCCGAAGGGCAAACACGATTTTATATGGCCTGTGAGGCGGCAATTGGTCGAGCAATTGGGATATGACCTTGACAGCTTTACCCCTCGCCGATTCGAGCCATGCTGTGTCTCTTTCTAGCTGCTTAACCTTCTCGAATTCGTAATATCCCCCGGGATTGTCGGCATCGGCCGCGCGGATACCGTCTGTTAGGGGCGGCAATCCGCCCGCAGCCAACATCTTCATCAGCATCGAGGTACCAGACCGGGGTAAGCCGGACACAATAGTTATGTACTCGCCCGGCTGTGGAAGTGAGGTGGGATGAGAAGGCAAAGTAAAGACAGCATGACACGACACACGCTTCCAAAGCTTAGCTCCGGAAGCGTGTGTCGTGTACTACATGGTGTGTGTCAATTAAAAAACCAGACGCCCACGCAACAGGAGTCCATGCGAGGCACCGGCCATGCGCTGCCAGCGAGAACTCTCTAGGCTCACTGACATCGCCGAATCCACTTCAAAGCGCGTACCTAAGCGCAACTGCATGCGCTCTGGCGCTTGCGTCATCCCGCTGTATACAGTGTATACTCCCCGACCGCCAAGTGCGGCTAAACCGTAGCCGACCTCGGCTCTAAGCTGGCCTTGCGCGTTCGCAACACCCCGGTCCGCTATCTCGGCTACGCTGCGCTCCCACAGCGTCAGGCTATTCGCCTGCGTACCGTAGGTCGGCATCACCCGCAACGACAACCCTCGGCCACCGGTGCCTGCCGAGCGCTGGAGCAGCAGATGCGCACCCCATTCTTTGTACTCGGCCTCGTCGTTGCCGTCACTTACCAGGCTCCGCCCCATAGCTTCCAGCGTGAAGCCACCTCCCTCATAGCGCAGACCACCGCCAACTTCTACGCCGGATCCGGTCAGTCCGTCGCCGCCATCTTGGCGCAGAGCAACCTCTAACTCGGGTGTCACCTGCCCATCCATACCCGCTTCGTAAGCATGGGAAGCTTTGAGTGCCAGCCTCAAGCGGTTAGCACTCACCGTCTCTTCGGCGATCCGGTTTCCTTGTCCATTCTCGACTGCTCCACCCTCGACTTCAACCTGTGCTACAGTAGCAGCAGCCTTGATCCGCAACTGAGTCGGACCACCGGAGAGCAAGTCTCCGCTAGCCCCTACACTTCCAGTCCGCAGCGACGTATCGCTCGACTGCTGGCCTACGGTTCCCTGTTGGTCGTCAATATCAAGGTTGCCGCGTCCTAAGCCCGCCGTCAACCATACCCCCAACCGCCCTGGCGAGAACCCGACGTATGGATGCAGGCTCAACATGCGAGTCTCATAGGTACCGTCGACTCGCTCTTCACCGAGCAACGGAGCGGTATAATCGAACGATCCTTGGGCCCACGACAGCGCCAAACCGGTTAGCATTTCGGCACCTGGCCGGGCGTCCAAACCAATCTGAGCACGGCTTAGGTTGCCTTCCCAATCCAGCGAACCATCGTCGCTAGACATTTGGCCGTAGTCTCCTCGGCCCCAGAATGTAGGACTGCCGGGACAAATAACGCATCCTCTACCGAAACCGAACGGCACCGCGAAGGACGAGCCATTCACAACCTGTGACATATTAACCGGGCGGTTCTCAAAGATTCGGCCGGATTGAATCAGGTCGTGGAGGGTAGACTCAGCGGCAAAGCTAAAAGACCTATTCACATCGCCGGCTCTGTCCATATGCTCAAGGCGATTTTCGATGGCGCGATTCGTTCCATCGGCGATAGCCAAGGCGTACTTGGACAAGATCTGTTTGTTGAGCTCCGAAAAACGGTCCGTAGCCGATTCTTCCACTCGGACCTCGAAGCTGAGGATAGCTGCGTCCTCAGCAGTCATATTGTCATCGGAGTCGTGGGCCGTATACGTCAACGTATACGTTCCGACCTCTGTCGGTGTGCCCGAAAGCATCGGCGACATGGGGTTGGGGTCAAACGTCAGACCCGGCGGCACGTTATCTAAGGTATACGTCAACTCGCCGAAATCGACCTCGCCATCCGGATTCAGCGAAAGCAAGTTGCCGCCCGAAGCCAAAGGCAACACCAAGTCTTCAATCGCCTCACCATCTATGTACGTCTGGTTGGCCACATCTCCGCTAAAGCTAGGCGCACCATCTACCGTTATGTGAAAGGTCAACTCAGCCGAATCGCCATCTTGGTCTTCCACCTGGTAGACCAAACGATACACGCCAGTGTGCGTCGGCGTGCCCGAAAGCGTCCGGGCTGCAGCGTCGAAGCTCAGACCCGGCACATTCATATCTAAACTATATGTCAAGTCGCCGTTGCCTCCCGCAGCCGCAGGGAATTCCCACGAATCCATCGCCTCATTCTGACGCAAGATTCGATCCTCAATGACCGCGTCAAAAAAGGTAGGATTGCCGTCGACTGTCAGGAAGAAGCTCAACTCAGCCGAATCGCCATCTTGGTCTTCCACCCGAAACGTCAACTCATATCCCTCGGCGGGATGCGACACATGAAGCTCCGGCGTACCCGAAATCGTCCGCGACGTAGCATCAAACGCCAGACCCGGCGGCAAATTCTCCTCACTCAAGCTATAGGTCAACTCGCCGTTGCCGCCCAAAGCCGCAGGCAACTCCAACGGGGCCATTTCCTCCCCTTCAGGAACCCACTGATTCGTAATGGCTCCCTCAAAGAAGGGCATACCATTCACCGAAACCGTGAAGGTCAACGGGGCTGGCTCTTCGCCATCGACATCCGCCACCCGATACGTCAACGCATATGCCTCGGGAGAATATGACACATTAGGCGACAACTCACCCGAAATCGTCCGAGCCGTGGGATTAAACGCCAGCCCCGGAGGCAGCTCCCCATCCAAGAAATATGTCAACGCTACATTCCCACCGACCGCCTCTGGCAACTCCAAGCTCACCGCCTCGCCCACCGTGTACTGCTGATCTTCTACGACCTGATCGCCGAAGCTAGGTATGCCATTCACCGCAATCGTGAAGCGCAATGTCACAGCATCGCCATCGACATCCGTCACCCGATACGTCAACCCATAGCCCTCGGCAAGATACAAGTAATCGGCTGGCAGCGTACCTGAAATCGTCCGCGCCGCGCCATCAAACGACAGATCCGGCGGCAACTCCCCTTCCAGGGTATACGTCAACGCGCCATTCCCACCGACCGCTTCCGGCAAACCTAAGCTCACCTCATTGCCCGCCTCATACAACTGGTCGTCTACAACCTGAGCGTGGAAGCTGGGCATACCATGTATCACAATCGTGAATTCCAAAACGGCCGGCGCATCGCCATCCTGATCCGTCACCTGATACGTCAACGCATACCCCTCGCTCTCAGCAGCATACGTCGCATCCGCCGACAGCGTACCTGAAATCGTCCGCGTCGCGCTATCATAGCTCAGACCCTCCGGCAACTCCCCAGCCAACTCATACGTCACCTCGCCGTTGCCACCCGAAGCCGAAGGCAACACCCAAGGATCGATCGTCTGCCCTTCGGCAAAGGTGACCTGACTTGACACGGTTTCGTCAAAGCGAGGGATACCATCCACCCGAATCGTGAACACCAACGGGGCCGGCTCTTCGCCATCGACATCCGCCACCCGATACGTCACCGTATATCCGTCAAAGGTATACCACGCAAACTCCGGCGGCGTACCCGAAATCGTCCGAGTCCCCGGATCAAACGACAGCCCCGCAGGCAACTCCCCATCCAAGCGATACGTCCTCGCCACATTCCCACCTTCCGCCTCCGGCAACTCCAAGCTCACCGCCTCGCCCGCCGTATACGGCTGATCGTCCTGCTCCTGGACGAAGCTGGGGATGCCATTCACCCGAATCGAGAAGGTCAACGTCACAGTATCGCCATCCACATCCGTCACCCGATACGTGAACCCATAGGACTCATCATACGTCACATCCGTCGGCGGCGTACCTGAAATCGTCCGCGCCACGCCATCAAACGAAAGACCCGCAGGCAACTCCCCTTCCAACGTATACGTCAAACCGTTATTCCCACCGACCGCTTCCGGCAAACCTAAGCTCACCTCATTGCCCGCCTCATACAACTGGTCGTCTACAACCTGAGCGTGGAAGCTGGGCATACCATGTATCACAATCGTGAATTCCAAAACGGCCGGCGCATCGCCATCCTGATCCGTCACCTGATACGTCAACGCATACCCCTCGCTCTCAGCAGCATACGTCGCATCCGCCGACAGCGTACCTGAAATCGTCCGCGTCGCGCTATCATAGCTCAGACCCTCCGGCAACTCCCCAGCCAACTCATACGTCACCTCGCCGTTGCCACCCGAAGCCGAAGGCAACACCCAAGGATCGATCGTCTGCCCTTCGGCAAAGGTGACCTGACTTGACACGGTTTCGTCAAAGCGAGGGATACCATCCACCCGAATCGTGAACACCAACGGGGCCGGCTCTTCGCCATCGACATCCGCCACCCGATACGTCACCGTATATCCGTCAAAGGTATACCACGCAAACTCCGGCGGCGTACCCGAAATCGTCCGAGTCCCCGGATCAAACGACAGCCCCGCAGGCAACTCCCCATCCAAGCGATACGTCCTCGCCACATTCCCACCTTCCGCCTCCGGCAACTCCAAGCTCACCGCCTCGCCCGCCGTATACGGCTGATCGTCCTGCTCCTGGACGAAGCTGGGGATGCCATTCACCCGAATCGAGAAGGTCAACGTCACAGTATCGCCATCCACATCCGTCACCCGATACGTGAACCCATAGGACTCATCATACGTCACATCCGTCGGCGGCGTACCTGAAATCGTCCGCGCCACGCCATCAAACGAAAGACCCGCAGGCAACTCCCCTTCCAACGTATACGTCAAACCGTTATTCCCACCGACCGCTTCCGGCAAACCTAAGCTCACCTCATTGCCCGCCTCATACAACTGGTCGTCTACAACCTGAGCGTGGAAGCTGGGCATACCATGCACCACGATCGTGAATTCCAAAACGGCCGGCGCATCGCCATCCTGATCCGTCACCTGATACGTCAACGCATACCCCTCGCTCTCAGCAGCATACGTCGCATCCGCCGACAGCGTACCTGAAATCGTCCGCGTCGCGCTATCATAGCTCAGACCCTCCGGCAACTCCCCAGCCAACTCATACGTCACCTCGCCGTTGCCACCCGAAGCCGAGGGCAACACCCAAGGATCGATCGTCTGCCCTTCGGCAAAAGTGACTTGACTCGACACGGCTTCGTCAAAGCGAGGGATACCATCCACCCGAATCGTGAACACCAACGGGGCCGGCTCTTCGCCATCGACATCCGCCACCCGATACGTCACCGTATACCCGTCAAAGGTATACCACGCAAACTCCGGCGGCGTACCCGAAATCGTCCGAGTCCCCGGATCAAACGACAGCCCCGCAGGCAACTCCCCATCCAAGCGATACGTCCTCGCCACATTCCCACCTTCCGCCTCCGGCAACTCCAAGCTCACCGCCTCGCCCGCCGTATACGGCTGGTCGTCCTGCTCCCGGACGAAGCTGGGGATGCCATTCACCCGAATCGAGAAGGTCAACGTCACAGTATCGCCATCCACATCCGTCACCCGATACGTGAACCCATAGGACTCATCATACGTCACATCCGTCGGCGGCGTACCTGAAATCGTCCGCGCCACGCCATCAAACGAAAGACCCGCAGGCAACTCCCCTTCCAACGTATACGTCAAACCGTTATTCCCACCGACCGCTTCCGGCAAACCTAAGCTCACCTCATTGCCCGCCTCATACAACTGGTCGTCTATGACCTGAGCGTGGAAGCTGGGCATACCATGCACCACGATCGTGAATTCCAAAACGGCCGGCGCATCGCCATCCTGATCCGTCACCTGATACGTCAACGCATACCCCTCGCTCTCAGCAGCATACGTCGCATCCGCCGACAGCGTACCTGAAATCGTCCGCGTCGCGCTATCATAGCTCAGACCCTCCGGCAACTCCCCAGCCAACTCATACGTCACCTCGCCGTTGCCACCCGAAGCCGAGGGCAACACCCAAGGATCGATCGTCTGCCCTTCGGCAAAAGTGACTTGACTCGACACGGCTTCGTCAAAGCGGGGGATACCATCCACCCGAATCGTGAACACCAACGGGGCCGGCTCTTCGCCATCGACATCCGCCACCCGATACGTCACCGTATACCCGTCAAAGGTATACCACGCAAACTCCGGCGGCGTACCCGAAATCGTCCGAGTCCCCGGATCAAACGACAGCCCCGCAGGCAACTCCCCATCCAAGCGATACGTCCTCGCCACATTCCCACCTTCCGCCTCCGGCAACTCCAAGCTCACCGCCTCGCCCGCCGTATACGGCTGGTCGTCCTGCTCCCGGACGAAGCTGGGGATGCCATTCACCCGAATCGAGAAGGTCAACGTCACAGTATCGCCATCCACATCCGTCACCCGATACGTGAACCCATAGGACTCATCATACGTCACATCCGTCGGCGGCGTACCTGAAATCGTCCGCGCCACGCCATCAAACGAAAGACCCGCAGGCAACTCCCCTTCCAACGTATACGTCAAACCGTTATTCCCACCGACCGCCTCCGGCAAACCTAAGCTCACCTCATTGCCCGCCTCATACAACTGGTCGTCTATGACCTGAGCGTGGAAGCTGGGCATACCATGTATCACAATCGTGAATTCCAAAACGGCCGGCGCATCGCCATCCTGATCCGTCACCTGATACGTCAACGCATACCCCTCGCTCTCAGCAGCATACGTCGCATCCGCCGACAGCGTACCTGAAATCGTCCGCGTCGCGCTATCATAGCTCAGACCCTCCGGCAACTCCCCAGCCAACTCATACGTCACCTCGCCGTTGCCACCCGAAGCCGAAGGCAACACCCAAGGATCGATCGTCTGCCCTTCGGCAAAGGTGACCTGACTTGACACGGTTTCGTCAAAGCGAGGGATACCATCCACCCGAATCGTGAACACCAACGGGGCCGGCTCTTCGCCATCGACATCCGCCACCCGATACGTCACCGTATATCCGTCAAAGGTATACCACGCAAACTCCGGCGGCGTACCCGAAATCGTCCGAGTCCCCGGATCAAACGACAGCCCCGCAGGCAACTCCCCATCCAAGCGATACGTCCTCGCCACATTCCCACCTTCCGCCTCCGGCAACTCCAAGCTCACCGCCTCGCCCGCCGTATACGGCTGGTCGTCCTGCTCCCGGACGAAGCTGGGGATGCCATTCACCCGAATCGAGAAGGTCAACGTCACAGTATCGCCATCCACATCCGTCACCCGATACGTAAACCCATAGGACTCATCATAGGTCACATCCGTCGGCGGCGTACCTGAAATCGTCCGCGCCACGCCATCAAACGAAAGACCCGCAGGCAACTCCCCTTCCAGGGTATACGCCAACGCTACATTCCCACCTTCCGCCTCCGGCAGCTCTAAGCTCACCTCATTGCCCGCCTCGTACAGATGATCTTCCTCCTCCCGGACGAAGCTGGGCATAGCAGCTATCACAATCGTGAAGGTCAACTCAGCCGAATCGCCATCGGAATCCTCCGCCCGATACGTGAACGGATATGACGCGTCATACAACACATCAGCCGGCGGCGAACCCGAAATCATCCGAGTCGCCGGATCAAACGACAGACCCGCAGGCAACTCCCCGATCAAGCTATACGTCAGAGCGTCGGTGGACCGACCCACTGGCAACTCCCAAGGCTGTTTTATCTCTTCGCCTGCAGTAAAGGTTGTTTGACGCGCAGCGACCGCCGCGAAGGTCAGCTCCACATAGATCGTAAAGGTCAATTCCTCGGCGTCGCTCTCCTCCATATTGGTATCGGAATCTTCGACCCGGTAGGTCATTTCATACGTCCCGGCTATGGTCGGCGTACCCGAAAGCGTTCGAGCCTCGGCATCAAACACCAGACCCTCCGGCAACTCCCCGACCAAGCTAGTTGACACAGATGACAAGCTATATCTCGGAGGTTCCTCATACTCTCCCACCGAAGCCGGAGGCAATTCCAGAACTCCTATATCATCGCCTGTCCGGTACGACTGATCAGGAATCGTCGCCCCCTCAAAGCTCGGCCTTGTATCGACTTCTAGCTCGAATGTCAACGTGGCCGTATCGCCGTCGGCATCCATTACTTCGTAAGTCATCAAGGAAATAGCCACTTCCGAAGGCGTACCCGAAAGCGTCCGCGACCCGGCATCAAACGCCAATCCCGGCGGCACAGGCCTTAAACTATAGGTCAAATCGCCGTTGCCACTCAAAGCCGCAGGTAATTCCAAAGCGTCTATCGCCACCCCGGCCGAGAACATCTGATCGGCAACCGTCGCACCGTCAAAACTCGGAGCTACATCCTCTTCTTCCACTGAAATATTGAATGTCAAGCTGGCCGTGGCACCATCGGCATCCGTCACTTCGTAGGCCATCAGGTAAAAGACCTTTTCCGGGAAGGTGACAACATCCGAAGGGGTGCCCGAAAGCGTCCGAGTCGCGGCATCAAACGCCAATCCCGGCGGCAAGGGACTCAGAGCATATGTCAAATCGCCACTGCCACCTGTAGCCTCAGGTAGCACCAGATCCCCTATCGCCACCCCGGCCTCGTACATCTGGTTGGCAACCGTCTCCCCTTCAAAGCTCAGCGCATCTTGGGCTTTGGCCTCCGAAGCCAACATCAAAGTAGCCGCCAGAAAGAGCATACTCAGGCCGAACAGCGATCTATTCCAAACAAGCTTGTTACTAACTACACACCCGCTCATAATTGACCCTCCAATGAGAGATTTAAGTTTTAAGTTTAAGTTGCAACTTTGTGCGCTAGACCGCCGCCTCGCCGCTCTAAGGCCGCAACCACCTCCATCACCACCCCACTCATGAATTCCTCCCTCTTAAGCGACCCTTACAACAATAGCTTAATTGAAGAGCGTGTAGAGAAGCCTGAGATCATTATTACGTACTCAATACAAAATACGCATCTAATATCCAGGATGCAAGAGGTAGTTTCTGAACCATATGGCCTATCAGCACCTAGGCATGTAGAAAGGTCAAGATCTTGCAAAAAGAGGAAGATCTTGACGCAACTCGGCTTCCAATTTGGAGTGGCAAGAGGGACAAACCGAAATTAGATGTTCCAGCTTATTGGCCTCTACATTGGAAGAGAAACTGCGATAGGGGATCTTGTGATGCACGTCAAGCTGGCGCCCCAGTTCCTCTTCGCTGACTCCGCATACCTGACAAATGAAGCCATCGCGCGTCCGCGCCTTTAGCGCTTGGAGTTCCCAATTGGCCCCCCGCCTTTTGGAAGTCTCCCCTAAGCAAACCTCTAACGATGGCACAGCTTCTGTCCAATCACGGCGACAAGATGCATCGCAAAAATGCAACTGAGCTTGGCCCGCATACCAAGCCGGAACCTCGATCTCTAGCCGACAGTATGCACAGTTCGTAGCAACCTGCTCATTGCCGCCAGCAGGACATCGCTCGCCAAAGTCAAACCCCATTTGATCGCTAGAAGACATGATAGACCACAGGGCTAATTTTTTTATACGAGATTCTAGTCCTTACCATATACTCTCGCCTCTTTTTGAAGCTACCTAACAAGGAGCCGAATTAAATAGCCTAGAAACCCCGCCTTGCCCCTTCTCCCCACTTTTATATATTTATTAAACGATTTTACCAAAGGAGCGCAAAATTGCCCAAACTCAAGTCTGCCAAAAAACACCAAGCCACTAGCGCCAAGGCCTACGCACGCAACCGCGTTCTTCGCTCGCGGATGCGCACGGCCCTTAAAAAAGTCCGTCAAGCTCCAGACAAAGCCTCGGCCGAGATCGCTCTACAGGCAGCGATTTCGACTGTCGACAGGACCACTAGCAAAGGTATCATTCACAAAAACACCGCTGCTCGCTACAAGTCGCGGCTGAGCCACCTCGTACAAACGATAGCTTAGTATTTCCCTTCATTCAAAGGCACGAGTACTCAAGTAGCGCAACCCGTTGTCGCAGAGGATAGTCGCGACTCGAGCAGTAGCCCCCAATTCTTGAGCAACTTGGACGGCGATATAAGCGTTGGCTCCTGCTGAAATCCCCACCAAAAGCCCCTCCTCTCGTGCCAAGCGGCGGGCCATTTCATAAGCGTCGTCGTCGGCGATGACTCGCACCTCGTCGATAACTTTGAGGTTGAGAACCGACGGAACAAAACCCGCACCTATGCCCTCTATATAACTGAATCCAGCCTCTCCCCCTGAAAGCACAGGCGACCCAGCCGGCTCAACACCAATGACTCTCACTGCGGACAGAGCCTCCTTGAGTACCTCGCCGACTCCAGTCAATGACCCCCCGGTACCCACACCAGCCACAAAGGCATCAACTCGGCCATCTAACTGTTCCAAAATCTCACGGGCGGTCGTACGACGGTGTATCTCAGGGTTCGCGGCATTCATAAACTGCTGTGGCAAAAAGTAATCTGGGTTCTTGCGCTTGAGCTCAAGTGCCTTGTCGATAGCGCCGCGCATACCTTCGGCTGCTGGCGTCAACACAACTTCGGCACCATAAGCCTGCATCTGTAAGCGGCGCTCGCGGCTAGCCGTATCGAACATGGTGACAATGAGCTTGTAGCCCTTGTAGGCAGCCACCATGGCCAAGCCAATGCCGGTATTGCCGCTAGTTGGCTCAATAATCGTGCCGCCCTCGACCAACAGCCCCTGCTCTTCGGCGGCTTCGATCATCGCCAGAGCGATGCGGTCCTTGACACTACCACCGGGATTGGTCGCTTCCAACTTGCCCCACACCTCGGCGGCATTCTCCCCGACGACTCGGCTGAGGCGGACCATAGGAGTGGCCCCGATTAACTCTAGCACATTGTGGGCGCGCTTCATCCTGCACCGAACCTAACGCTAGCCACCTGTGCGACGGCCTTCAACTGCCGCCAGCAATGGCCGGGACGATGGAGACGCTATCGCCGTCGTTAAGGGGCGTGTCTTTTCCATCGAGGAAGCGAATATCTTCGTCGTTGACGAAGATATTAACGTAGCGACGTATCTCGCCGCCCTCATCAAGCAGTTTCTCGGCCAAACCCGTGTAAGTGTCTTCGAGTCCATCTACCAACTGACTAATAGTCCCCGCCTCAAGTTCGACCTCGGCCTGATTGTGGGTCAATTTCCGCAACGGCGTGGGAATGTGAACAGTAACCGGCATTTCATCCTCCATGTGGTTAATTTAAGCGGCCCTGCCGCCTGCATTCTACTTATTCATTTCATTCATTATCCAATAGCGGTTTTATTAAACTATTTCAACACCCGTTTCGACGTAGCGATTACCGTCCCAAGCAAAACATTTGTAGCCTTGCACTTCCCGCTGGCTGCCTGCTTCTTCGCCGCATACTGAGAGCACCAGATACATCGCGTCTGGGTCGTCTGGATCGTCTCCCGCCTCTCGGCTGTTGAATATCCAAGTATGCCTCTCGTCTTCAGCCGAGAAATAGGCCGCGCAATCAATATGGGAATGGTAGCAACCCGAGATCCGGCCACCAGCCCTTTCGACCGCTTCCGCAATGAGTAGCTGTTCGCCTGCATCGATCAGATAAGCCGTGCTTGCATCCCGGGGATAGTGCTTGGGATCTTCTTCGTGCCGCTGCTGCTGTACATTAGTACAAGCACGGACAGTGGTCATCCCACCCGGCACCTTCTCGACCAACAGACCGCAACACTCATGTGGGTACTCGGCCAAGGCTTGGGCGCAAATCCGTTCAAAATCTCTGCGGGCGACGCGCAGCATTCAGCTATCCTTTCGCTCAGTAATGGCATCGAGGGCCAGCCGCCACATAGGCGTACTCATGTACTTGTCGCCGCCATCACAAAACACCGTCACCACCACTCCTGTATCTAGTTGGCGAGCAACTTCCAGCGCGGCCCAATAAGCCCCACCCGAAGACTGGCCGACAAGAATCCCCTGCTCGACCGGCAGACGCAGTGTAGTATCATAGGCATCATCGGTATCTATCGGTATTTTGTAGTCAAGGAGAGTCTCATCGTAGATACCGGGGACAATTGAACTCTCCATGTGCTTAAGGCCCTCAATGCCATGAAACGGCTCGGCTGGCTCAGCGGCAATGATCTGGATTGCCGGATTGAATTTCCTAAGACCTCGACCGGTGCCCATCAGCGTCCCGCTAGTGCCGATAGTGGCGACAAAATGAGTAACGCGGCCTTGGGTCTGCTCCCAGATTTCGGGCGCAGTAGTATCGCGGTGGGCGTACCAATTCGCGGGATTATTGTATTGGTCAGGCTTGAAGTACCGTTCGGGATTGGCTTCGTATATTCGCCGCGCTTCCCGTATGGCCCCGTCGGAAAGCTCCCCTGGGTCAGTGTATACCACTTCGGCACCATAGGCTGCAAGAATGGCCTTACGCTCGCGGCTGACATTGGCGGGCATGGCTAATTTTACCCGATAGCCCTTAGCAGCACCGATCATAGCGTAGGCAATGCCGGTATTTCCAGAAGTGGAATCCAAAATGACCTTGCCCGGCCCCAGTGACCTGTCTTGCTCGCCATCCTCGATCATCCGCCGCGCCGGCCGGTCCTTGACCGACCCTCCGGGATTGAAAAACTCCAGCTTGGCATAAACTTCCACTCGCGGTGGAATCGCCGGATCCCTCAGCCGCAAAAGCGGCGTATCACCAATCTGCTCGACGACCGATAGGCCTGTCACAAAAATCTCCCCCTACGATTAAAAGAACCAAAATCCACCATGTCAACTAACCCTGCGCTTTCTTGACACCTTCCAAGCTGCCTTCTACTTTATTTTTTTCTCACCTGCAATCTAATCTTAATCATTTAGGTGTAATTTATGGAAGAACCGAGCGAAAGCTTGGGCGACTGGGAGCGCACGCACGACTGCGGCACTCTCACAGATAAAGACATCGGGCAGCGCGTACTGCTAATGGGCTGGGTCTGGCGCCGCCGCGACCACGGCGGCGTTATTTTTATCGATCTCCGTGACCGCTACGGTATTACCCAAATCGTCTTCAACCCACAGAGTGACCCCACTGCCTATCAGCAGGCCGATCACTTGCGCAGTGAGTACGTCATCGCCGTACAAGGCGAAGTCGAAGCCCGCCCCGAAGGCATGGTCAACCCTCAATTGCCCACCGGGGCGATTGAGGTAAACTGCGATCAGCTACGCCTCCTCAACCGCTGTCGGACCCCACCTTTTCTCATCGAGGACCAAACCGACGCTGGAGAGGAAATTCGGCTCAAGTATCGCTATTTGGATCTGCGGCGGCCTCGTGTCCAAGGCAATTTGCTACTCAGGCACCAAGGCTACCAAATCGTACGCCGCCTGCTCGACGAACGCGGCTTTATCGAAGTCGAAACGCCGTTTCTGACCAAAAGCACTCCCGAAGGGGCCCGAGATTACCTCGTCCCCAGCCGAGTCCATCCCGGACAATTTTTTGCTCTGCCCCAATCGCCTCAAACCTACAAGCAACTCTTGATGATCGCGGGCTACGACCGCTACTTCCAGATCGTCAAGTGCTTCCGCGACGAGGATTTGCGCGCTGACCGCCAGCCCGAATTTACCCAAATCGACATTGAAATGGCCTTCGTGCGCGAGGATCACGTCATGACCATTGCCGAATATCTGACCCGCGCCCTTTTTGCTCAGTTGCGGCAAATCGATTTACCCAATCCCTTTCCGCGACTCACTTACCGCGAAGCCATGGAGCGCTTCGGCTCCGATAAACCCGATCTGCGCTTCGGCCTAGAGATCAAAGATGTAGCGGCAGCAGCACGCTCTTCCCAATTCCAAGTCTTTCATTCCGTTCTTGATAGTGGAGGTCAAGTAAAAGGCATAACTGCCAAGGGCTGCAGTGGGTTCTCACGCGGACAAATTGATGATTTAATCGCCTTCGCCCAAGGATTAGGTGCCAAGGGTCTTAGCTGGATCAAACACACCGACGCTGGCCTTGAATCCTCCATCGTCAAATTCTTTCCCCAAGCCGCTCAGACCCAGTTGATCGAGGCTCTCGAATCCGCCCCTGGAGACCTGATGCTTTTTGTCGCCGACCAGCCCAAGCAGGTCGCCCAGATTCTCGGGGCACTGCGCTTGGAGCTGGCTCAGCGCCTTTCATTAGTACCCGAAAATTCCTGGCAGCCCCTTTGGGTCAGTCAATTCCCACTGCTAGAACGCGATGAGGAAACCGACCGCTTTACAGCCGTGCACCATCCCTTCACAGCTCCCCTAGAAGAGGACTGCGCCCTATTGGATAGCGCCCCTGCCGAGGCTAGGGCGCGAGCCTATGACTTGGTCCTCAACGGCAATGAAATTGCCGGGGGCAGCATACGAATTTTCCAGCGCTCAGTACAAGCCCGTCTCTTTCAACTCTTAGAGATCGGCCCAGAAGAAGCCGCGGCCAAATTCGGTTTCCTGCTCGAAGCACTCGACTACGGAGCCCCGCCGCACGGTGGTATTGCCTTTGGCTTTGACCGACTGATCGCCTTGCTCGCCGACGAAGATTCAATCCGCGATGTCATCGCCTTTCCAAAGACCAATAAGGCCGTGGGCTTGATGGAAAACACCCCTTCTTCCGTCGATTTGGGCCAGTTGCGAGAATTGGGTATTCGGTATGCTTGAAAACGTACAGGCGGGGTAAGATTTTCACTTGTACTGCTTGACATCCACTCTAGGTCGCCTATATTTGTGCCAATATCCCGTATATTAATTAAGATCACTGTTTGATCCTTAAGCTAGGTGGAGGAACTACTTAATGAGCTGTCTTTCCACTTTGTCCACTTTGAGATACTTAGGCGTTGCCCTAGCGGTAGTCGCCCTGTCTCTCGTCACTAGCTGCTCGCGTGTTCCTTCACAAGAGGACATGGAATACCTAGAACAACGGCGCCAAGCTACTCTGGCTGCCGAAGCAAAAGTAACCGAGCTACAGGCCAAAAAAGCACAGCTCGAGCGAGACCTCGCCGAGCGGCAAGCCACCAAAAAAGCATTAGAAGCCAAACTAGCCGCTACCAAGAACAACCTCGCCAACCAAGCTAAATGAGAAAGGGTTCGACCATGAAGAAGTTGTCCGTTGGTGGGTTGGCTTTAGCACTGCTAGTCCTAGCGAGCGAAAACATTTCTGCTCAAGAGCAGCAGATGACCTGTGAGGAATACATGGCTCTGGGGCAGGAGATCGTCAACCGCGAGGCCGCGGCCAACGCCCAGACCGAAGAACTAATCGCCCAGATTGAATCACTTAATATGCAGATTGCCCAGCTCGACCGGGCCAACGCCGACCTCAATGCCCAGATTCTCGCAGCAATCGGCCACTCCGAATCTGAAGTCATGGCCTTTGGGCGCGAACTCGACGCTATTATCGCCCAGCTCGAAGGTCTGATGGCACTGGCTCCAGAAGTACTCATTATGCGTCGCGGTGAAGTCACCGCCATCGAATCCCGAGCTGCCGAGCTCAGGCAGAGCAACATAGCCGCTCTGCCCGAAATGATGGACAAGCTAGCTACCATTGACCAAATGCTCGCCGATCTCAAAGCGCGCATAGCCCAACCCGTAGTCATTGACTACAAGGTTGAGCGGGGCGACAACTTGTGGAACATCGCCAAAAAAGACCGACTCTACGACGATCCCTATATGTGGCCCCGCATCTACCGGGAGAACAAGGGTCAAATCAAAGACCCGGATTTAATCTACCCCAACCAAGTCTTGGGCGTGCCGTTCGGGGTAGCTGAAAATCAGTACTTGGTCACTCGAGGAGACTTCCTTTTCAAAATTGCCGCCGAGCTTTACAACAATGCTGGCAAATGGCATAAAATCTACGAGGCCAACAAGCAGCAAATCGTCGCGCCAGATTTAATTTTTCCTGCTCAAGTCCTCGACATCCCTCAGTAATTAAAAATACTTGATTTAAATAAATTTTAAGACTTAAAGGGGTTTGATTCCTTCCCGAGGGCTTTAAGGGAGGGATTTCAAACCCCTTTTTGTATTTTTGTCCAACTACCAGGGCTATGAAGGACATTTCCATCGCCGGCATCGATTGCCGCTCCCTCTTCGGGCGCAACGATCAGCACCTAGCACATCTCGAAAAGAGATACGGCATCCGCCTAGTTGCCCGCGGTGACAAGCTTACTCTTAAGGGATCCGCTGCTTCGGTGCGCGAGGCTGATGGCTTTCTCAGTCACCTCATAAAACGCATGCGCCACGGTCCGCCCCTCAAAGCAGCCGAGCTAGAGGACTTGATCCACTCTAGTCCGGCCCTGCCTAAGGGCGACCACGGCACCCTTTTGAATCCCATAGCCCACACCTATAAGACAGCCATCTGTGCCCGCACCGAGGGCCAAGCAAAATATCTCGCAGCCATCGACAACAACGACGTGGTCTTTGGCATTGGCCCAGCGGGTACCGGCAAGACTTACCTAGCAGTAGCCATGGCTGTTGCCGCACTGCGGCAAAAGCAAATATCTCGTATCCTGCTCGCCCGGCCCGCCGTCGAAGCCGGTGAGAAGCTCGGTTTCTTGCCCGGCTCTTTTGAGGACAAGGTTGACCCTTATTTGCGCCCGCTCTACGATGCGCTACAGGATCTCATGGAACCCGAGCGGCTGCGGCGGATGCAGGACATGAAAATTGTCGAAGTCGTACCCTTGGCTTACATGCGTGGTCGCACCCTTAACGATTCGTTTATTATTCTCGACGAAGCCCAAAATACTACACCGCAGCAGATGAAGATGTTTCTCACCCGGCTGGGTAGTCACTCAAAGGCCGTAGTTACTGGCGATATTACCCAGACCGATCTCAGCGATGACCAGCCTTCGGGCTTGATCGTCGCGCCCAAGATTCTGACCGGGATCGCCGGCTTGGCCTTTGTTCGGCTCAACGAACGGGATGTGGTGCGCAACCCGCTCGTGCAGAAGATCATCAAAGCCTATGACAGCTATGGGGAAGCCCACGACTCGGCCGATTCATGAACGCGCTTAACTTCAAGTGGGTTGGTTTCAAACGCCGTAGCAATCAGCCCAAACCTTGGCACCCGCATAGTTTGAGGGTGTTCCATATCGCTTTGGCAGGCCTAGTCATCGGCCTGCTCACTTACCTATCGCCCTACCAGCGTCCCTACAATGTCACCCAGCTACGCGTCGGTAGTGTGGCCCAAGAGCGCATCGAAGCTCCTTTTCTCTTTAACGTGCCCAAGAGCGAGGCCGAATTGGAGCACGAACGCCAAGCAGCGACTGCCGAGATACCCACCATCTTGCACCGCGGTCCCTTAATTCAAGAGCGACAGCTAGCTCAGCTAGACTCGGTCTTTGCGGTGATGATCCCAAGAATCCGGGTCCAGATGGCCGACTCGCTCAAGCAACGCGAACTCCAACGTGAACTCCCCCAAGTTATCGGTTCGCTCTCGCTCGATGCCCTTTCGACTCTCATCGACGTCCTCTCCACAGCCAGCGAGCCCTATGTGCACGACTTCCAAGCCATCTGTCGGCAGATTTTGGCCAATTACTATACCGCGGGCATCATTGCCTCTAAACAACCGATTCTCCTAAGTCCCTCGACCCAAGTCCGCCTCGGAGACCGGGAACAACATATAGAAACTCTCTATAGCGAAGAAAAGCTCAAACAAGGCGAATTGATCTCGCGCATCCAAACTTATCATACGATCGCTGACCGCGACGCTGTCCAAGCCGTACACGAACTCCTAAGCATCTTTGTAGTCCCCAACCTGACCATTGACGAGCCGGAGACCACTCGCCTCAGAAACGCGGCACGGCGCGGCGTGGCCAGCATTAAGCGGATTTATGCCCAAGACGACCTCATTGTCGACAAGCATGCCACCGTCACAGAAGAGCACGTCGACGCACTCGACGCACTGGCCGCCCAAATTGCCCAAGAACAAGCCCAGCATCCGATCAAGCGCCTGATCCAAGTGGCTGCGGCCGCGACAATTTCCGGGCTTCTGATCTTCGTCTTCGGCTACTTCCTCGCCACGCACGAACGCGCTGTTTTTGACCAGCCCGGCCAGCTCGTCCTATTAGCCATCTTGATCGTTGCCATAGCCGCCGCGGCCTCCTATATCAAAACGCATGACCTTCCCCCCTACTGGGTGCCAATTCCCCTCGCCGCTATGCTAGCGACGATACTATTGACGCCGCAAATTGGCTTGGTACTCTCGTTTGTGCTCGCGCTCTTTGTCGGCAACCTCTTTGCCAACTTCTACGTGGCCATAACCTGTGCCCTAACAGCGGCTATAGCCGTCTATGCGGTGCGGCACGTGCGCCACCGCAATCAGTTCTATCGCCCCATGATCTTCCTGCCGATCTCTTACGCGTTGCTCATCGCGGCGGCGGATCTGTTGCGCTTCTTCCCGGTCGAACAAATATACGCTCATATCCTACCCGGCATCGTCATCGGCGCGGCTGCCCCCATTCTCACTATCGGCCTGTTACCGATCTTTGAAAGCCTTTTTCATATTACCACGGACATCACCCTGCTGGAGTTGTCAGATCCGAACCGGACCTTGCTCCGCCAATTGGCCATCCGGGCACCGGGGACCTATACCCACAGCCTGATTATGGCCAACCTCTCCGAGAGCGCCGCCGAGTCCATCACCGCTAACCCTCTTTTGGCCCGCGTCGGCTGCTATTACCACGATATCGGCAAGGTGAGCAAGCCTGAGTACTTCAGCGAAAATCAGGGATTGCAAGGCGGACGCAATCCCCACGATCATCTGATGCCCTACCTGAGTATGCTCATTATCGCCTCGCATGTCCGCGAGGGGCTCGAATTGGCCGAGGAACACGGCCTCCCCCAATCCATCTGCGACCTAATCTCCCAGCACCACGGTACCACCGTCATCGAGTACTTTTACGAGCGTGCCGTAGAATTGGGTGACCGGAGCGTGCGCGAGGAAGATTTCAGGTACAACGGTCCCAAGCCCCAGACTAAAGAGGCCGGAATCCTGATGTTGGCCGACTCAGTCGAAGCGGCAGCCCGCACCCTCGCCGAGCGCACGCCCAGCCGGATGCGCCAGTTAGTACACAAAATTATCCAGCAGAAATTCACCGCTGGCGAACTCGACGAGTGTGCTCTGACCCTACGGGATTTGCTCAAAATAGAGGACAGCTTCATTCGCGTGCTGATGGGCGTCCTACACAGCCGGATGGAATATCCTTGGCAGAAGGCCAATCGCAAATGGAGTACCGTATAGATAGGCCCCTTCACATAGTCCAAGACGCGGACCTCGCCCCTCTGCATACAGACGCGCTCGTAGCCCTGCACCAGATCGCTGCGCAGGTCGCCTGCGTCCACGCGCTTCCAGACGCGGTACAGCTAGTCCTCATCGACGACGACTACATGAGCGACCTCAATACCATCTATCGCAGCAAGGAGGGCACGACTGATGTCTTGTCTTTCGACTTAGGTACCATACCTGGTCAGCACAGCAGTGGCGAAGTATACATTTCTCTACCCCAAGCGCAGCGGCAAGCCGCCGCGCTCTGCGTCCCTCCCTTAGTGGAGCTAGCCCGACTGTTGGTACATGGCCTACTTCACCTAGCGGGCTGGGTACACGACACGCCCGAACAACTAGCTGCGATGGAACGCGAAACAGACCGCTTCCTTACTACAGCCTCCCCCTCTCTCTAAGCAGCCTTGGCCGGCCGCCTTACCGAAAGGAGCCTTTTTGGAACCCCCACAAGTTGTTGACTTATCCTCCGTTGCGTACGCCACGCTAGGCGGTGCAATCAGCCTCGTCTGGCTCTTTTTGGTAGCTAGCTACGAGACTACCTTCGCTATTCTCTCCAAATCCGTGCTGGAGAAAATGGCTGAAAGTGGCGTATCGCATGCGCGCGCCATGCTCCGCATCTACGAGCCGCGTCTGCGTCTGCGTCTGATGACTCGCCTCGGCGAGGCCATCGGCGTCACTGTCCTCGCCCTCTCCCTATTCTTTCTCGTGGAGACCCTCCTAGTACCGTACGCCCTTTCGAGCTATATCTCTGTAGCAGTAGCCTTATTCGGGGCGCTAGGACTTTTCATGATCGTGGCTACGCCCCGCCGCATTCGCTTTGACGAGGAGGGCGACGAAGCACGCATACCTGTCGTCGCCTTGGCCTATGCGCCGGTACACGCGCTGCTCCTACCTTTGACCAACCTCCTCGAACTCCTCAGCAGTTTTGACTACAGCGACGAGGACTTTCGCGCTGAAAAGGAAGAGGAACTGCGTAGCATCGTCGAGGCAGAAGGCGAGTCTGGCGTACTAGAGGAAAGCGAGCGCGAGATGATTGAGAGCGTCTTTGGCTTCCACGACCGCATCGTCCGCGAAGTCATGGTCCCTCGCGTCGACATGGTCGCCATCGATCAATCGGCCTCTCTGCAAGATTTGCTCGATCTCATTAGAGACAAGGGCCACTCGCGCCTGCCCATCTACCGGGAAAGTCTCGACCACATCCAAGGACTGGTGTACGCCAAAGATCTGCTGCAGATCTTGGTGTCCCGGCCCGAAGTCGATCTGGCGACGCCCATAGACCAACTACTGACCAGTCAACAAGAGGGCGACTTGCGTTTTACCCACGAGCCCTATTACATCCCTGAGACCAAGAAAATCGACGTCCTGCTCAACGACCTGAGAGCCAACAGAATTCGCCTCGCCATCGTCCTCGACGAATACGGCGGTACAGCTGGCTTAGTCACCACCGAGGATCTCGTCGAGGAAATCGTTGGGGAGATCCAAGACGAGTACGACGAGGAAGAGGAGTTGCACCACTGGCAGGTCCCCGGCGAGGTACTCATCGCCAATGCCCGTATCGACATAGACGATCTCAACGAGTTGCTTTCCACTGATCTGCCGAGAGCGGGCTTTGAAACTCTTGGAGGATTTATCTATGACCACTTGGGGAGCATCCCCGCGGAGGGCTTAGTCTTCACGGTCAATCATCTAGAGCTCGACATCCTCAAGGTGGAGGGCCAGCGCATCGCCCAAGTCAAACTCCGGCGCTTGACACCCGTTGCCGATTGAGAGGGTTGCGTCCGCCTATCCCATCCTTTACATTAAGTACAAATAGCTTGTTGCGGGGTGGAGCAGTCTGGTAGCTCGTTGGGCTCATAACCCAAAGGTCCTAGGTTCAAATCCTAGCCCCGCTACCACCTTTTCAGGGAGTCGCTTGCGGCTCCCTGATTTTTTCTATGCCTATCTACAATAAGGTTCCCGACAATCCCACCACCACCTCGGCCGAGCGCATCCGTCTCGACGAGCGCTTTGTATCTCTGCTCGTCACCGAAGACGCCCAAGATCGCCTCGAAGCCCAAGAATTGCGCCAACTCGTCCACCGCGCCCTACAAGCCCTTTCCGACGACGAGATGCGCGTTATTCAGCTTCGCTATCAGTACAAAAAATCGCCCGGCCAAGTCGCGTCGCGCTTGGGCCTTTCTCGCGACGTAATGGCTGCGCTCGAACAGAGCGGGTTAGAAAAATTGCGCCAAGGGCTCGAGGATTGGCATCGAGGCGTCTGAATTGCAGCAGCGGCTCTTTCCTCTGCTGGCTCCGGCCTTACTCTCGGGCCTGCTCTTCGTAGTTAGCATCCCCAAATTCGATCAGTATTACTTCGCTTGGATTTGCCTGCTGCCGCTTTTTTTGGCACGGCACTGGCTGCCTGCCCAAAGCCACTTCACCCTCGGGCTAATCGCCGGTCTCGCCTGGTCCAGCGGACGCACCTACTGGATCACCGAAACCCTACAATTATATGGTGCCCTCTCTTGGGCGAGCGCCGCAGCGACGAATGCGCTGCTCATCGCATACATGGCCCTGTATCTAGCCTGTTTTATTGCAGTGTGCCACCGTCTAAACTTTTCTTCTCCGCTCTTTGCTTGGTCGGCGGCCGGCGTCTGGATCCTTTTAGAGTGGGCGCAAAACTGGATGTTGAGCGGCTTTCCCTGGCAGCTACTGGGCTACTCGCAGTACCTCAACCTCCCCTTCCTACAATGGGCTGCCATAACCGGCGTCTATGGTCTGAGTTTCCTCATCGTCCTCTTCAACGCCGCGCTGGCCCAAGCCCTCTTGCACCGCGCCTTCATCCGCTATTTGAGTCTGCCGCTTTCGCTGCTGGTCGCCGTTCATCTATGGGGCTTCTACAGGCTGCAAGACGTGCCGAATCCGCCACCCACCCTGAAGGTCGGCGTGGTCCAAGGCAATATCCCCCAAGACCGCAAGTGGAAGGAGAACCGGTTGGCCTGGACGGCTCGGCACTACGCCGCACTTACCCGGGACTTGGCGGTTGCGGAAAAACCAGAGCTGATCATCTACCCCGAGACGGCTCTGCCGCTCTATTTTGGCGACCCCTTATACTCAGCTTATGTCGATTCGATAACCGCCTTAGCGCCAAAGTTAGATACACCCATGTTGGTCGGCAGCCTCAAGGGGGATTCGCAAAACCACACAGCTCCAGTCTATAACCGGGCTTTCCTGCTCAACGCTCAAGGGGAAGTAGTGGATTACGCCGATAAAGTGCACTTGGTGCCTTTTGGCGAGTTTCTGCCCTTCCCATCCATCTTTCAGTATTTGGGAGGACTTACGGCAGAAAGCGGCATCTTCGCCCACGGGGAAAGGCACAAAGTACTGCGGTTGCCGCGCAGCGATACTTCGTTCGGGGTCTTTATCTGCTACGAGTCTATCTTTCCGGAAATTACCCGCGCGCTGATGGCCCAAGACCCGGACTTTCTGATCAACACCACCAACGACGCTTGGTTTGGCACCACCGCGGCTCCACACCAACACTTTGCGCAAGCTGTCCTGCGGGCCGTAGAAAGTGGGCGCGCCGTAGTCCGCGCCGCCAATACCGGCATTTCCGGTTTAATCGAACCGAACGGACGCATAGCCCATCGCACGCCGCTTTTTACCACCGTAGGCTTTGCCATAGACGTGCCTTTGCACCGTGGACAGACGATCTACACGCGCTGGGGGGACTGGCCGCTCCTGCTCTGCGCCCTCGCGCTAACGCTGGCTGCAGCCCGCAAAAATTGGAATTAGGAATCGCGCCTGAATACTACCGGGCAATGCGTCGGGTCATCAATAAAGGCCGTCAGGCCCTCCCGCTTGTCGTCCACTGGGCGGGAGCGCTCGGTGCGCATGTGAACGGCCAAGCTCCGCCGCGGGCCCGCAGAATAATTGGGACCACTCCCGTGTAGCGTCAGGCAGTGGTGAAAGCTCACGCCCCCTTTGGGCAGGACCGCTGCTACTTCAACCCACTCGTCGCTAGCCTGTACGGTCAGCTCTCGCTTCTGTTCGGCTAGGTCTTGGCCGTAGAAGTCGCTGCCCGGCAGCAATCCCCACTGATGCGAGCCGCGCACAAAGTGCATCGGCCCGTCCGCCGAGCCGACCTCGCTCAAGGCGATCCAAGCCGTAAATAGCTCGCTGCCCTCTTCCCAAGCCCCCCAATAGTTGCGGTCCTGATGCCATCCCACATGAGTTCCGCTAGACCCTGCGCCCGCGACCGGAGGCTTGTACAGCAATTGCACCCACCAAACTTGGACCCACTCGGCCCCACAGACTTCAGCGGCCAAAGCCCCGAGGGCCGGATGTTTGATCAGATCCATAATGGCCCGATTGGCGATTTGGGGCTTCTCAATTTTGCACAGCCGCTGCGGATCGTCGCCCGGGCTCCAAGCCGAAGGCCGAGGCGGCACCCCGGTATCGTACTCGCCCCGCCGCACCGCATCCATTCCCTCCACAGCGCGATCAACGGCGTCTAAGGGCCATACGGCTGCGTCGTGGATGTAAAATCCATCCCGCACATACGCCGCTTTGGGGCTTTCGCTTATCATCGTCCCTCCTAAGCCGGACAATCGGGAATATCGACCCACCGCCGCTCGGCTGCGGCCTGGAGGATGGAGTCGGCCACAGCCTGCGCCCGCATCCCGTGATAAAACGAGGGCACGCAATCGCGTCCCTCGCGGATGGCGCTGACGAATTCCCAAGCTTGGTCGTAGCGGAAGGTCTGCACGGGATCGCCGACGGACGGATCGCGCGGCGCATTGGGCCGCTTGAGGAACTCGGCGGGCACGGACTGACTCTGATAGGGCTCGCCGCGAGGCGCGAAGAGCACTTCGTGTGGCGCGTGCAGGCGATAGACGACCGAAGCATCCTCCCCGTTGAACTCGGCTAAGTCGTGGTCTCCCTTCGGGCCGTAGCCCTTGCTCAACTTGCCCATCTCGAAGACGCCTGTAGTGCCACTTGCAAACTCGGCGATCCACGCGATCCAATCTTCGACGTCCTGCGGTGGGCACGGCTGGCCTTCGCGGGTCTGATCTCTTGGCACCAACTGCTTGGCCGCGCTGCACACAGCCTCTATCGGCCCCAGCAGATCTTCGGCAAAATCAATGCGGTGAATGCCCATATCGCCCAGTTCGCCCGACCCGGCGTATCGCTTGTATTGCCGCCAGCCAATAGCACGCTCTCCCCAGTCTTGCAGACGCTGGAATCGAGCGTGGCGAATCGCCCCTAAGGCCCCGGTCTGCACCAAGTGGCGGATGTAGTTCATGGCTGGTACAAAACGATAGGTAAACGCCGTCATGTGACGACACCCCGATGCCTTGCCTCGGGCGTATATTTCCTGGGTTTGGGCAAAGTCCATACCTAGGGGCTTCTCACACAGCACATGGCAGCCAGCGTCTAAGGCTTGGATGATCAACTCGTAGTGATAGACGTTGGGCACGGCGATGCAGACCGCATCCGGGGCCACCGCATCTAAGAGCGCGTCCAGCCGGTCAAAAGTGTCGGCAATACCCCACTCCGCTTGCCGCTTTTGCCGCAGCGCCTCGTCTGGCTCGCAGATCCCAGCGATATCGACCCCGGAAACTAGCCGCAGTCCAGGATAGTGTACTCCCGCACAGACGCCGCCTGTGCCCACCAGCCCTACGCGCAGTGTAACTTGGTTCATACGACCTCTTTCATCTGCATTTGCATTTGCCTCTCTGTCTCGGCCAGCTTATCGACGAGCGCGTGTAACCTCGGCAGATCCTCAGCGGCCACATCCTCGGCAAAAGGTATAACCGGCCCTCCAGCCAGCCCAAACCGCTCCATAGCCGCGTGCAGCGCCGAGCCACTATAGCGCGCCGCCCGCTCACCGCGCAAATCCTCAAACGGCACCATCTGCTGCCGAATCTCCTCCGCCCCAGCGCGATCCCCCGCCGCAAAGCGCTCTAGAAGCGTCAGGCTCATGCCGGGAACAAAGTTGGCCATCCCCGAGCTAAATCCAACCGCGCCAGCAGCCATATAGTCGATGCAGGGATCCTCGGCCATGCCACAGACCATGGCCGCGTCCTCCCCAGCGCCAGCGACGATCCTCCGGAACGCCTCCAAGTCGTCAACGGCGTATTTAAGCCCCACTACTTCGTCTAGCTGACATAGCGCCACTACTTGCTCGACTGGCATAATATCCAGACGGCGTTGATACAGTATTGTAGGCAACTGGGTCTTCTCGGCAATGTCGCGCAAGCCGACGGCAACGCCCCTAGCTGAGGCCGGCCCGACGATGGGCATAATCATCACCCCGGCGACGCCCAAAGAGCGGGCAATCCGCCCCATTTCCAGCGCCCGACCATACCCCGGCCCGATCCCCGGCACCACCAACGCCTCTCCGACGGCCGCCTCCACAAAAGCCCCAACGACGGCCTCGTATTCGTCTAAGGTCATATCGTACACCAGCCCTGTACCGCACGCTGGCATAATAAAATCGACGCCCCGCTCACAGAGGAAGCGCACATTGCGGCCAATTCCCGCCAAGTCAATGCCCCGCTCTGCATCGCGGGGCGTGATCGCCACAACCAGCACGTTGTGGCACTGTTCTTGTTGCAACATCTGCATAGTATTCTCCTTTTGCTAGGCCCAGACGGTCTCGGTGGAGGTCGTGGCGTGTTTATTGTAGTGCTCTATGTAATCCTCGCGCGGCGGACTGAAGATGTCGAGGATTTTGGCCGGGCCTTCTTCGACGATCCCCCAGTGGACCACGTTCGGCGGAATCAAGAATGCGTCTCCCGGGCCGGTGACGCGCTCCTCTGACCCAATGCGAAAGCGAAAGCGCCCGGCGAGCACCAAGCCGGCCTGTTCGTGCGGGTGGCTGTGCTCGGGCACTTCGCAGCCTTCTTCCATGTCCAGAAACGACAGCATCAGCCGCTCGCCAGCAACCAAGCCGCTGTTGATTTGGGGAAAAAGCTCCACAGCCGCAAGTTCTGCGGGATTGATAAAGGGCATAGTCTCCTCTCCTATTCGACAAAGCTCCGCAACCAAGCATCGCCGCGATAGCGCGGCCACAGCGTAACAAAACGGCCGACCATCAGGCCGCTATAGGCCATCCAAGCACCGGCCAATTCCCAATCCAACCAGTATATAAAAACCAACGCCGAAGGCAAAAACACCCCAAAGGTGGCCAGCGCCATCGCCTTGAATAGGTACCCCATATCGCTAGCGCCGATGAAAATTCCGTCAAAGACGAAGACCACGGCGTTCAGCGGTTGGAGCAGCGCGATGAGTACGTAAAGCGCGCCGACCTGTTGTACAACTTCCCGATGCGGAGTAAACAGCGCGGCAATAGGCTCCAAGGCCGCAAAGTAAGCCAAGCCAAATCCCGCTCCCAGACCCAACCCCCAGCAGATGATCCGCCAAGCGAACTGCCGAGCCTCGACAAAAAGGTGTGCTCCTAGGCAGCGGCCGACCAGCGTCTCAGCCGCGTGGGCAAAGCCGTCAACGGCGAAGCTAGTCAGCCCCCAGACCTGCAAAATCACGGCATTGGCAGCCAGCGGTGCTTCGCCCATCCGCGAAACCATGCCGAGCGTGAAAAAACCGGCAAATTGCAAACAGAGGGTGCGGCCAAAGAGGAAGGCGTTGGTCTGCATCAAGCGCTTCATCGCGCGCAAATCCCACAGCCTTGTAGGCCACTCCCGCAGATAGGAGCGATAGCGGGAGAACAACCAAAAAACCCCGGTGATCAGCGCCGCCACATTGCCCAGCACAGACGCCCAAGCCGCCCCTTCGACGCCTAGTTTAGGAGCGCCCAGCTTGCCGTAGATAAGCACATAGTCGGCGCCGATGTTGACCAAGTTGGCAACGGTCATGACCCAGAGAGGTGCTATGACATTGGCGGTCCCGAGGAAAAAGCCGTTGAGCGTCATAATACTCAGGGCCAAAGGCGCTTCCCAGACCCGGATGGCGAAGTAGCGTATGCCCCAGTGCTGGACTTGGGGAGACCCACCAGCCAACTCAAACCCAATCCGGCTGATCCAGCCGCTAGCCGCCACGATCCCCATGCCGAGGCAGACGGCCACAATAAGCGAGCGGTAGAGTACCCCTGCGCTCTGACGTCGATCCCCTGCCCCGCTGTACTGGGCCACCAGTGCCGTGGTTCCCATCCGCAGAAAGGCCAAGCACCAGAATATGCCATTGAAGATCAAACTCGCCGTGGAGACCGCGCCCATAAAGGCCACTTCCGGCAAATGGCCGATCATCGCAGTGTCGGCGATACCGATCAGCGGCGTAGATAGGGCAGTAAGGATACTGGGAACGGCGAGGCTGAGAATCCGGCGGTCGAGTGAGTTCAATCCTCCGCCTCAGGTCGCCAACCAAACCGTTTCAGGTCGATGCGTTGCGCTGTAAAAACGACGCCCTCGCTGGCCAAAAGCTCGTATTGCACCAGATGACTACTGCCGCTGCGCGGCGAGACCTTGCCTTGGGCGTTGATGATGCGGTGCCAAGGCAGATCCGACTCCCCGGGCATTCCCGCCAAGGCGAATCCGACCTGCCGCGCGCGTCCCGGGTAACCGGCCAAGGTGGCGATCTGCCCGTAGGTGGCTACCTTGCCGTAGGGCACGCAGGCGATGGTCTCGTAGAACGCCCGGCGCATGGAGCTTTCAGCAGTTGGGGGCCGCGGCCTCATCGCGCCCTTCCAAAAAGTCTAGGGCCTTGGTATAGCTGCGCTTCTCCAAATAGTGGCGCAACATCGGCGGGGCTTCCTTGCCCAACTCTTGGCCAAGTTCGTCTAGTCGCCGCAGATGCGTGGCAATTGACTCGCCCTCACCGTTGTCGATAGCCGCCATCAACGCTTGTAGTTCGGTGTGCAATTGATCTAGTGCCATAGCTTAGGCCGCCATGATGAGGTAGGAAAGCCACTCGGCGTGCGGGTTGCGAATCGCGTAGCGCGTACCCGGTGGCAGGTGGATCATATCTCCTTCCCGAATCTCCTGCGCGTCGCCATCGGCTTCCAAGACACCGCAGTTTTCCAGCACGTAATAGACCTGCTCCAGCTCTTCGCAGCATCGCTCGACCGTCTGTCCGCGCGGCTGTACAGCCTCCCGATCAATACAGCGAAACCCCTGCGTAAAGCCCACGTCCTCCTCGCCGACCGGACCTAGCTGGTGCCAGCGCACTGCACCCGCGCCGTCGCCCATCGCCGGCACATCGCGCCAGTTGCGGATGGCAAAGTCGCCGCTGTTGGCCGCGATCCTTTGGCTGATCACGTGGTGTTCAAGCCAGTCATCGCTGGTGTCGTTAAACATCTGGTGGTGGATGCCCGATGGCAGGTACACCGCATCGCCCTCCTGCACGGGGAAGCGCTCTTTGTCAAAGAGCACGTGGCCACTGCCTGAGAGTATGTAGTACACCTGTTCGAGGTTTTCGTGCTTGTGATAATCCGAATTCTTGCGGCCTTGAAGCGCATGGCGGGCAAAGCCCTGTAGGCGCTTTAGACAATTGCGTGGATCGGGATCGTCGTCGCCATCGCGGTCGCGCAACCCGCCCCAATGCACGGCGCTCAGGTGGGCTATGTTGGGTTGGACGTCGCGCCAATTGATGATGTACACCATCTCTTATTCCTCCTGCATGTCTATAAAGCGACGATCTGGCGCATTCGCGCACCGAGATCAATGAGTTCCTCGCGGCTGCCGCCCACTTCGTGGATCAGCGTGGAATCGTATCCCACCGCCTTCAACTCGGCCATGACCGCCGGCCAGTCCGTATCCCCTTCGAGCAGGTTGACGAAGCTGTGTTCACTACGGCGGAAATCTTTGAAATGAACCTTCTTGATACGCGGCCCCAACTCGCGGATCCAGTGCTCCGGGTAACCGTAGGCCATCATGTTGGCCGTGTCGAGGTAGATACCCACCCACTCGCTGCCGATTTCATCGACAAAAAGCCGGGCTTCGCGCGGACTGAGCAGAAACTTGTTCCAGACGTTTTCCAAGCCAATGGCCGCGCCCATTTCCTCGGCCAGGGAAGCCGTGTCGCTCAGCGCGTCCCGCAACCCATCCCAAGCCTGCTGATAGGTACCCTCGACCTCTAGCTGCCCCGGGTGCAACAGCACTCCATCGACTGACAGCGCACCGGCGATCTCGAGCGAGCGCCGCAAGCACTTGAGGCACCGCTCGCGTTCATCGGCATCGCGGCTGAGCAGATTGCCGCGCTCTTGATACCAAACGATGACGCTGCCGATTTCAACACCGGCATCTTCGCACTGTTGTCCAACCTGCGCGATCTCGTCGGCGCTCATGCTCGGATCCAGGTCCTTGCCCTCGGCAAAGACCAACTCCACGGCTTGGTAGCCAGCGTCCTCGCACAACCGCAGCGTGTCCTCCAGCGCCATGTTTCCCAAAACGATCTGCGTGATTCCTATTTTCATCGCACACCTCTATTGAATATATCTAACGCGCTCAGTATGTTATGAGCCATCGCATTCGGCCCGCAATTCGCATAACCCCTTCAACGAGGAGAACAAAATGGCAAAGAAAAAATCTACCAAACGCAAAAAGGGCAAAAAGGACTTTCGGATCGGCTTTGTCGGCGTCGGGCGCATGGGAGCCAACATGGCCCTCAACCTCAACGACAAGGGCTTCAATATCTCGGCTGTATTCGACGCCAACGGCCGCGCAGCCCGCAGCCTAGCCAAAGGACTTGATTGCGCTGCTCCCAAAACTCTGGCCGAGGTTACGGCCCTCTCCGACGTGGTCATCACCGTGGTCACCGACGACGCGGCCATGCGCTCGATTTTTTCCACTTCTGGCGATTCGCTGCTGACCGACGCCAAAGGCACGACCTTTATCAACTGCGCCACCATCTCCCCGGCTGTCCACGTCCAAGTCGAAGAGCGCGCCACTGCAGTCGGTGCTTCTTCCCTCGAAGGCTGCATGGCCTCTAGCATCACCCAAGCCCGCCAAGGCACGCTGTACCTGATGTGTGGCGGCAAGCGCAGCGTCTTCAACCGCGTCCAGCCCATCCTCGACGCCCTGAGCGTCGATCTGCGCTATATCGGCTCGGCTGGCCAAGCAGCTCAAGTCAAGGCCCTCGTCAACATGGTCATGAACATCAATACCGCCGGCTTAGCTGAAGGGTTGGGCCTAGGCCAAGCCCTCGGACTGGACCTGAAGATGCTAATGAAGGTATTTTCCCAGACCGGTGCCAATTCGCGAGTCTTGGAGACCGACGGCGAGGACATGACCATCCGCGACCACGAGTGCTATTTTTCCTCGGACCACGCAGCCAAGGACTCCGGCATTGCCCTCGCACTGGCCCGCCAGAATAAGCTCAGTCTGCCGCTGGCGCAGGCAACCAAGCGCCAGTACGACAAAATGAAAAAACTGGGCCTCGGCGACCTCGACAAATCGGGCATTGCCGAGCTGACCTTTCCCGGCCGCAAAGGCTCCAAGTAGAAACCATTTTCCGAGGGGCAGGTCGCCGCAGACCTGCCCTTCTCCTCGCTAGATCCGCCCGTGCCGGATGTCCACCATTCGCTGGGTCAGTTCAAACCGCAGCCCTTCTCCACTAAAAAATCGCACGAACTCATCAACCATTATCGAGAAATAGCGGCCAAACGTCTCGGGCGCATACCAAGCTACATGGGGACTGACAAAAGCGTTGGGCAAGTGGCGCAAGCGGCTGTCTTTGGGCAGCGGCTCTGGGTCGAAGACATCGAGGCCGGCGATTAGCTCGCCCCGTATGAGCCGCTGCGTCAGTTCCTCGTAATCCACGACCGGCCCGCGACAGCAATTGATCAGGATGCGGCCGCGTCCCAGCAAATCGAGCTCCCGCGCTCCGATCATTTTTTCGGTTTTAGGCGTATGTGGAACTTGGACGACGAGGATGTCGGCGTGTTGCAACACCTCGTCGAGCGAGCCGCGCACAATGCCCAACTCGGCGGCCACTTCCTCGGGCAAATACGGGTCCGCGACGCGTAGATCTACCCGAAAGGGACCTAGTAATTCGACCAACCGCTGCCCCACGTGCCCGCAGCCGACCAACCCGACCTTCTTGCCAGTCAATTCGCCGTGGACAAAATCGTCGTTGCCCGCCCGCGCCCATTGCTCCTCACCCGCCATCATCTGCCGATAGACCCCGGCCCTATTGCGCAAACACAACAGCATCAGGGCCAAATCCCACTCGGCCACCGGCGCAGCCGAAGCGATATTGTCGGTATCCACGGCCAGCACTCCGTGCTCCCGAGCAGCCGCCAAGTCGATGCCCGTACCAAAGCGATCCCCACTGACACCGGTGATCCGCAAGTCGGGAGCCCCTGCAAACACAGCCCGCGTCAACTCGGGCAGCCGACCTCCGAGGCGGATCACGCCTTCACAGCCAGCCAACGCCTCGATAAAAGCCTGTTCAGACAGGCGCTCCGTCGGCTCGACGACCTCGACCACTTGCCCTAGACGCGCCAAGTCCTCCGGCTGCGCATAACCATGTGGATCCACCAACACCTTAGCTTTCACATTCTAGCTCCTCATTCCGACCGCGTGGCGAGCCATTCGACGGCGGCTTGCCGCCGCGCCTTTGGCGTAGTCGCACCCGCTGGCAAGCGATGCAATTCCCAAGCGATCTCGTGCGTCAAAGTCTCGCCCACCTGCAAATAGACCCAAGGGCTTAACAGTTCTAGCTCGGTGTAATCCGGGCAGGTATAGACCTCGGCGCTCAGGCCCCCGTCCGGGTAGCGCTGGGTCCCATCGCGGCGAAAGAACTCGGCCATGACCACATCGCCGACAATGCCTGCCAGCCAGCGGTCCGAGTCGGCCCCGGTCTTCTGCGCCTCCTCCGGGTCGGGCACAAAAATGCCAATGTCGCCCTCGATAGTGAAGTTGCGCATAGCCGCGCCCTCGGCAAAGCCAAAGGGATGATAGCGCAGATCGAAGTGGCTGTGTGGGTTGAGCGGATAGAGGGTCTGCTCGGGCGGCTGGATCTGGGTGACGTTCCAGATGGTGTAGCGCAACGGCTCGACCTTGGCATCGGCCAGCTTTTCGATCCGCTGATGAATTTCCACGCGTGTACCCTGTTCCGCCAAGCGGATTTCGCGTACGCTGCGCGCCCCATTGTACTCGCTCACCGGACTGGAGATCACCACCCCCTCGGGCAGCAACTCAACCTCGTGTACCGCGCCGTCGAAAGCGTGGTCGGGCGGCCAAGAGTGGCCGTTGATTTTGACAAACTCGCTCTGCTGATTGGGCCAGACCTTGTCGCCGCCAAAGTTGGTCCATACGTACTGGTCTTCCTCATCGACGTTGGGTTGGCCGTCGGGCAACACCTGACCGTGGAACTCGGGATCGGACCAGAGGATGTTTTCGCCTCCGATGAACCCGTAGTGCATGATGCGACCAACGGCCGGAACCACGACTACGCGCACATCGGGATTGGCAATTTCAATCGATCTCGCCCAACCCTCATACTCGGTTTCCTCAACTGTAACTTGGGCCATCACGGGCGCAGCCAGCGCCGCCAACATAACGCACTGCAACAATTTCATTTTCTGCTTCCTCATCTGAGCGCCGAAACCCCGCCGCCTTTGAGAGCACGGGCGACTTCTTTTTCGACATCATCTCGCGAGACCATGGTAGTGTCGCCAATGCACTCCTGCACCAAGATGCCGTGGGCGGCTCCCCACTGCACCGCATCGGCGGCCCCCCGACCGTCGAGCAACGCCGCGATCACACCCGAGGCAAAGGAATCGCCGCCGCCAGTGCGATCGGCGATTTCAATATTTTCGCGCACGGCCGCCTGGTAGATTTCGCCCTCCTCGACATCGAAGAGCACTGCGCCCCAGTTGATGCGATCCGCGGTCAGCGCGCCGCGCAACTGGGTGCCGATGTACTTGAGGTTCGGATAGTCGTTGGCGACTTGGTGCAACATCTTGGTGTATATCGCCAACCACTGATCGAAACTGGCGTCTTTGGCCACCTTTTCGGTTTCGTAGCCCAGCGCGTCGTCAAAGTCGTCCTGATTGCCGACGAGGAACTCAACGTGCGGCACAATAGAGCGATTGATCTGGCGGGCGCGTTCTTTGTCCGGCTCCACCTTGGAGCGGTAGTTGAGGTCAAAAGAGCGGCCTGCGCCGTGCTCGCCGGCTTTCTGCATGGCCTCTAGCGCCAGCGCGGCCGTCTTCTCCGAGAGCAAGGTGTAAATCCCGCCGGTACTAAACCACCGCGTTCCCAACTCGCCGAAGAGGTGGTCCCAATCCACATCGCCAGGCCCGATTTCTCGCACTGGGGCATGGGCGCGATAGTACTCGGTCACCGAAGGCAAGAGGCCCTTACCGGCCCAAGTAAAGTTGATCCCGTTGTGCAAAGTCCCCTTGGCGTCGGTGCTAAATTGTCCCTTACCGCTGTTGTTAAACCAGATGATATGACCAGTGTCCAGTCCAGCTTCGCGCAGTTGGTTTTCAATGTTGCGGCCAATCCCGTCGTCCACAAGAGCCGTGATGACGGCGGCGCGCAAACCAAAGCAATAACTCAAGCCCTCGGCGACGTTGGTCTCGCCACCCCCGTGCCAGATCCGGGCGGTGCGCGCCCGGGCCGTGGGCACTTGGCCAGGATCGATGCGCATGAGGACTTCGCCTAGAGCGATGGCGTCGTAGTGGGTCTGGTCTGCTGATTTGAGTTGGATGGTCATACTACCGTCTTCCTCCTTGATTGTTTGTATAATTTTCTCGGTCATAGCTGCACCCGCACTCGGCTCTTTTTCACCAGAGATTTCTCCAGCGCTTCCAACACTGCCACCGGCCCCAGCATGGTCTGTGCGGTCTCGTCGGTTTTGCCCGTGCGGAACATGGCGCAAAAATCGCGGATGCCGCTCAGATACGAGCTTTCGTCGAATGTGATCGGCTCGTCCATGCGGCCCTTTTCGCCGATGGCGCTCAAGTGGAAACCGGGCGCAGCCCCCCCCACCAAGTTCAGGGTAGCTACGCAGCCGTCGCGGTACGTGAGGATGGCCGTGTGGTTGGCCCCAACTCCGCGATGGATCTCGGCCCAGCGTATGTCCGGGCCGAGCAGGCGCAGCACCATATCTACTTGGTGAATACCGTAAAAAAAGACGCCGCCCCACTTCGACTTGATGTCGCAGGAGCCAGTGGAGACCAAGGCCTGAATGGGGCCGAGCTGGCGCATCTTTTTGGCAAAGGCCCGGTACGAAGCCTGTTTGGGCAGCGTAGAAAAAGAACAGACCGGCACGTCCAACTCCGCAGCCCGCGCCAAAAAGCGCTTCCCCTCGGCCTGGCGGTAGCAAAACGGCTTGTCTATAAAAAGCGGGATCTTGGCCTCTAGAAGCGGTCGGGCCGCTGGCAGGTGCTCCTTGCCGTGGCGGTGATCGACCACCGCCGCATCGACTTGGCCGATCAGCTCTTCAGGCGTGCGAACGATGTGCGGGATTTGACCGGCGGCAGCAGCAGCTTGCGCGTATTGGGCGGCCTCACCCCACACGTGGGTCACTCGCACCCCGCGCACCCTTTTTTCGACGTTGAGTACCTTGGCAATAGCTGCCGTGTGGCTGTTTTCCGCCCCAACGATGCCGATGTTTAGCATCTTACTCTTCCCCAAAATTCCACAACTTCAACACCGTCTTGCCCATCACCCACTCCAGATCCTCCGGCGCGATGAACTTCATCTCGTCGCGCACCACCGTTAGGGGCTGGGAGTATTCGGCCAGCGACAGGCACACCGGCCAATCCGTGCCCCACATAATGCGCTGCGGCCCAAAGGTTTGATACACTTCCTCGACCATCCCGTGCGTATCGGCCCAGGGATAGCCTTGCTTGGACAGCGACCAAGTGTGGCTGATCTTGACGTACACGCGGGGGTAGCGGGCCATATCCATCAGCAATTGCCGCTCTTCTGGGTTGTCGGGATGGGCGCTGGCCATGTGGTCGATGCAGCAATCCACGTCCGGATAGCGGTCGAGAATCCGCGCCAAATCCGGCATCCGACTCGCTCCGGTCAGGATCAGCATCGGTATCCCCAAATCCTGGGCGCGTGCAAAAATCGGATCCATCCCCGGCCCCTTGAACCAATCGCCGCTTGCATCCCGCGACGGCGAGAGCCGCATCCCGTGCAGGCCGTGCTCCTCCGTCCACATCGACATGTGGTCGGGCGAGGCTGGGTCTTCGGGATTGATGCGTCCTACGGCCATGAAGCGGTCGGGATATTGCTTGATGACGTGGGCAACATAGCTGTTGTCCCAGCGGTAGTGGATGACCTGTACCAGCACGGTCTTTTCCACCCCGTTGGCGTCCATCAGCGCCAGGAGTTCCTCGGCGGTGTGGTCTTCGGCGGGCGGATTGGGGTTTTCCGCTGGCCAAGGAAAGGCCGGATCGTTGATCCATACGTGTACGTGAGGGTCGATAATGCGCATTGAGCATCCTTTCTGAAAAGTGTCGGCGATAACATGCGAAAAAGGGCCGCGCCCGTCCAGCGATGCACCGCTTGCGAGGCCGCGTCCAGCCGCCTAGATTGACCGTCACCTTTCTTCACTCTATGGCCCACAGGAGACCTGTCTTGTTCGACTTGATCATTCGCAACGGCACCATCATCGACGGCACCCGCGCCGACCGCTATCCCGCGGATATTGGCCTCCGCGCCGACCGCATTGCGGCCATCGGCGATCTCGGCGACACCGAATCACAGCACAGCATCGACGCCCAAGGCAAAATCGTCGCCCCGGGCTTTGTCGATGTCCACAACCACTCCGACGGCTGGCTCTTGCAAAAGCCCAACTTCCTCCCCAAGACCCTCCAAGGCTTTACCACTGAAGTTCTCATGGCCGACGGCATCTCCTATGCCCCAGTTGACACCACCACTCGTGCCCACTGGCTCTACTACATGCGCTCCCTCAACGGCCTAATGCAAAGCCACTATTCAGGCTGGGAAAGCCTCGCCGATTACATGCAGCTACTCGATGGCCGCACCGCGCAAAACACCATCACCCACCTCCCCTACGCCCACCTGCGGGCCATAGCCTGTGGCTGGGACCGCCGCGTCCCCGACGATGTGCAGATGGAAGAGATCCTCGCTGGAGTCGAGCGCGGCATGGCCGAAGGCGCGGTCGGCATGTCAACCGGACTCGATTACATCGCCGAATGCTTTGCCACCACCGACGAACTCGTCGAAGCCTGCACCGCCATGGCGGCCCAACAGGGTCTCTACGCCACCCACGTGCGCTACAAAAAGGGCACTCTCGCTGGCGTGCAAGAGGCCGTCGAGATCGGACGGCGCGCCGGGGTTCCAGTCCACATCTCCCACTTCAAGGGCACCTCTCCCCAGCAGATCGACGAACTGCTATCGTACGTGGATCAAGTCGCAGTCAACGAGGTGGACTTCAGCTTCGATGTGTACCCGTATCTGCCCGGCTCGACCATGCTCAACTTCATGTTGCCCTATGAGGTGTGGGAGGACGGCCCATTGGGCGTCTTGCCCAAACTCAACGATCCCGTAATCCGCCGCCGCTTCGCCCGCGTCCTCGACCGCTACGCCAACCCCCTCAACCGGATGACCATTGCCTGGCTGCCCGGGCGGGACAACGCCCGCTTTATCGGCCGCACCTTAGACGAATACGTCCAACAGGCCGGTGCCCCCCCAACCGACGCGCTCTGCGATCTGCTGATCGAGGAAAATTTGGCGGTCCTCCTCGTCTTTCACCACGGCGACGACGCCTTGGTGCATCCCTTCTTGTCGCATGAAAAATACATGCTGGGCAGCGATGGGATTTACTTCCCCGACGGCGCGGTTCACCCGCGTTTATACGGATCGGCAGCCCGCTTGTTGGGGCCTTGCGTGCGCGACCACAAACTTTTCTCGCTCGAAGACGCGGTGTACAAGCTAAGCGCCCACCCGGCATCGCGGTTTGGACTAACACAACGGGGTCAAATTACCGAAGACTTCTACGCGGACTTAGTCGTCTTTGACGCAGCCACTGTTGCGGACCGCGCCACCTACTCCGACCCCCACCAGTACTCGATCGGCGTCGAGCACGTCCTCGTCAACGGGGTTCCCATCGTCCGCAACGGATGCGCAGTCGAAGACTTAGGGCCGATTTGGCCGGGCCGCTACCTGAAGTTCAAGGCCTGATTAGTACTTGCTCATCTGCCCGCCGTTCCAACACTCGGCCGTCTCGCCTTTGGGGTTGAGGAGCGTAGCCGAGAGCTTGCCCAGCTTGACCCAGACCGTCTTACCAACGTAGATCCAGCACCAAGAGCAATGCTCTTTGGGGTCGAGCAACCAGACGTCTCCGTCCGGCAACCGCACCAACAAGCCCCCCTCGGCAAAGCGGCGCATCAGGTGCGCCTCCACATAGCCCCCCTCGGCCAAAAGCTGCGCGGCTTTGGGCGAGGGTTCCGGGGATGTTGTAGCCGGCGCGGCGATCAGCGCACAGCCCCCGATTAACACGGCGCAGATGACCGCCCCATGCAGCTTATGTATTACAGCGAGTGCCGACATCTTCTATCTTTGTTTAGGCTTGATGCTGTTTTCTTAGCCTCATTAAGTATTTAGTACTCTAGGGCCAGCAATGTATTTATACTGTAGTAGATTACGGAATAGAAATATTTTTGTTTTCTTCTCAGGTTAAGGAGAGTGAGTAATATGCGTTCTGGGATATTTACAAAATACAAGAATGCTCCTAAGTCTGAAGAAGCATTGGAGAGATGTAAGCGTTCAGTAGAAGATCATTTTTCTCTTTTAGAGATGAGAGTTCGTGTAATCGGTGCAGAAGATAGCAAAAATTGTGGAGAGGACTTCGTATGCCTATCAAGGGTGATAGAAAGAATGAAAGAGGAAATAGAGGAATTGAATAAATCGAAAGAAACACGCATGCGTCTGTGTACGGACGCTTATAATAATTACAGAAAATGGTATCGTAGTACTTGGTGGACTGTTTGGAACTTGGTAAGGATTATGTTTGTGGTGTTGCCTCCCTCTCTATACGCAATAGGGATATACGCAGGATGGTGGAGTTGAGACAACCATGGCACTCACCGCAGAGTTAGCTAACATAAGAGACCGATATGAAGTAAAGCGGTTATATATACGTAGGAATGTGGTTGATAGGATGGGAGCCGCTCTACCTAACCACAAACTTATACGGGAAATATGCAAAGATGCTGAACAACAATTGTGTCGCCTTGCCGATGAGGAGTTCAGAGAACGGCATCGTTGCAGGATACGTTATATACCTTTGCTAAAAAAAATAAAAGAAAATGAACTTGTATCATTCAAATGGTTAGAGGTGTGTGTAGGAGCACCACAATCAGTGTTTTTTATAGGAAAGATGTAAAATAAGCTCGATTTCGCCTGACAGTTTTGACATTTTTATTTTACCATCAGGAAGGAGTTGAGCATGACCCAAGAAGAGCGAGATATACGCCGTAAAATCAAGGTCTTAGAGCATGCCTGCTCAAGTGGCAATGTGTCCAAGACCTGCCGTTACTTCGGGATCTCCAGAGAGACCTACTACTGCTGGCGAAGGCGCTACCAGCAGTACGGAGAAAAGGGCTAGTCAATCGGCGGCCAGGCCCTCGGAACCCGCCTTGGCGTACGGCCCCGGAGATCGAGAAAAAAGTCCTTCACCTGCGACGTACTTATCACTTCGGAGCTCAGCGCATTGCTTGGTTCCTACAACGGTATCACGGGGTGGAAATCTCCGAAGGAGGTGTGCGCGGCACCCTCACTCGGCATGGACTCCAAAGGCTGCCGAGTAGCGTCAACAAACGCACGATCATGGCCAAACAGGTCGTGAAGCGGTATCAAAAGCAAGTACCGGGGCACCACGTGCAGATCGACGTCAAGTTTCTCTCCTTCCCTGGCTCAATTAAGCGATACCAATACACCGCCGTCGATGACGCTACGCGCGTTCGAGCCTTAAAGATCTACCGGCGTCACACCCAGGCGAACGCGATCAAGTTTGTCGATTACATCCGGTCCCAGTTCCCGTTCCGGATTCGCATGATCCGCACCGACAACGGCCACGAATTTCAGGCCCAGTTCCATTGGCACCTGAAGGATCTGGGCATCGACCACGTATATATCAAGCCGTACTCACCGCGGCTCAACGGCAAGGTGGAACGTTCCCATCGTACCGACGAGACCGAATTCTACCAACTGCTCGAATATAAGGGCGATGTCGACCTCGAGACGCGTCTTTCCGAGTGGCATCAGTATTACAACCTGCACCGGCCTCACACCGCCCACGAGGGAAGAACGCCTTTTGAAGTCCTACATGAGAAACTCAAAGGCCAAAATCATGGACCTTGAAGTGAGGTCAAACAACGACCTGAAATACCCACGTAATCTTTGTCAGGCGATCCTCGAATTGTTACAAAAGATGGCAGGCTGGTGGTAGTTCTACCTCTCTGAGAGGGTGACGGTCACCTCCCAGCCGTTAGAATACTTCCGCAAGCGGCATCTTCCACCCAGGTACCACATCGCCGCCGTCGAGCATGTCTCCTTCGGCGAGAATACAAATATTGTCGGGAGCGCGGTACACCGTTGCGGTGCGTTGGTGGGGGTCAATCACAACGACCATCTGCGTACCCGCCCGCAGCCAGTCGGACACTTTTTCTTCTATCTCGCTGTAGCGATCATTTGGCGAAATGACTTCAACAGCGAGGTCGGGTGCGCCAGGGAAAAAACCTCGTTCTTCTGCGGTAGCCTCAGCGCATTCCCGCGATACAAAGCTGACGTCGGGCGCACGGACCGTATCGGGCGCAGTGTCGATGATGAAGCCGGTCTCGGCTGCATAGGTTTCGCCCAAGCCATTGTTTGCAACAAATGCTTCTAGACAGCTACCGATTTTTGCAGCAATGCGTCCATGCTGTCGGCCGGCAGGTGCCATCTGGCGCAATTCTCCTTGTACGAGTTCGCAGCGATAGCCATTGTGCGGCATCGCCAACAGCTCATCGGCAGTCATCTGGGCAACCGTTTGTGCGGCCATAATAGAAGCTTTGCTATCGGAGTTAGATTTGATACTAGCCTAACGCCCAACCCAAGTCAACCTTTTTCGTTAGCGAAGCATCAGTCCCCTCAGTACTCGCTTCGTGGAAAAGCTGCCCTAAAGCGGGTAATAAAATCCGCGCTACCCTCTTGGAATCCGCCAGTAGGTCAGAGCCCGCCAACTCCATTCCAACGGGCCGTAGCGGAAACGCCTCAGCAACAGCGGAGACCACCAGAGCAGGATGCCCCACACGGCAATGACAAGGATGACCTGTTGCCAACGGTCAACGCTCCCGAATAACCCAAATCCATGCCCAAAAAAAATAGTCGTGCAGATCAGCGTTTGCGCGATGTAATTGGTAAACGCCATCTGACCCGCAGCGGCCAAGCGCATCTGTAACGCAGAAAACCATCCGCGTCGAACCGCCAGCATAGTGAGGCCGACGTATCCAAATGCCATAGCAAGACTACCCCAATAGTTGAATTGCGAACCCAGAAACATCGAGCGATCCCAGCTCCATCCGACCGCAAAATTCCACCATGCACCCACAGTAACGACCGGCACGCCAACACCGAACCCAATGAGCGCGAGATAGCGATAGAATACATCGCTGCGGACCGCACTCAGGATGTGCAAGCGGTAGCAGGCCATGCCCATTAGCATGATGCCCGCAGATTGCCAGAGAAGTCTGATTGGCAGGGCCGTCGTATGCATTCCCAGCGTATCGGTGCTTCGCTGCGCCTGCTGTGTGAACCATCCGCCGCGGTAAGCGAGCAATTCCGCATCAATTTGGGCCGCGTCCGGTGCCCACACCGCTACGATTTCCGCCACGTCTTTATCGGGGATAAACTCTGTTGTCATGCCTATAGCGGTGTAGAGAACACTCGCCACTGAAAAGACAGCGAGGCCGATGACCACCAGCGTGCGTGGCGAGCGGTTCCGCAAAAAAAAGATGACCAAGCCGCAAAGCGCATACGTGACCAATATATCGCCCGACCACAGGAAATAGGCATGTACAAGTCCGAAGAGGAGCAGCCAGAACATGCGCCGGTAGTGCAAGCCGGCGGAGCGACCACTGCGAGCTTCTACGCGATCCGCAAACAGGCAGATGCCCGCGCCAAAAAGAAGCGAGAACATCGACAAAAATTTCTGGTCAACAAACAGGTAGCTAACCAACCAGGTAAAAAAGTTGATACCGCTGAGATCGCCGTATGCCGTGGGGTTAAAGTACGCGGCTGTAGGCATTGCAAACGCCTGGATGTTCATGACCAGTATACCAAGCACGGCGAAGCCGCGTAGCACATCCAAGCTCTCGATGCGATCCGATGCCTCAACTGGACTGTTTAGAGCGCATTCCCCGCCTCTCATATAATCCCCTCAGCCCGCAACGCCTCGATCTCCTCTTCCGTCAGTCCCAAGACACCGCTTAAGACCTCCTCGGTGTGCTGCCCCAACAAGGGCGCTGGCCCGCGCAACTCGACCGGCGTCGCGGAAAAACGCAGCGGCGAGTTGGGCACTGTCTGCCGACCCGCGACCGGATGCTCCAGTTCGACGATCATATTCCGCGCGGCCACCTGCTCGTCGCCAAAAACCTGCCCTACATTGCACAACGGCCCACTCGGCACTCCGGCCTCAGCTAGTATAGAGCACCATTCATCAACGGTTTTCTCGGATAGCACCTTTTCCAACACCGGCTCCAATGCCGCGTGATTCTCGGTGCGGAGCGCATTACTGGCAAAGCGCGGATCGTCGGCCAACGCGCCAAGGCCCAAGGCGTCACAGAGCTGACGCCAGAGCCTATCATTGCCTGCGGCAATGACGATGTGCCCATCGCGGGCAGCGAAGAACTGGAAAGGAGTAATGGCCGGATGCCGCGACCCGAGCGGCCGAGGCACTTCGCCGGATACGGCATAGCGGGCGAGGGCGTTTTCCAACAGCGCCACCTGACAGTCGAGCATGGAAATATCGACTTGCTGTCCCTCGCCAGTGCGCCGTGCCCGCTCCAAGGCCGCGAGGATGCCAATCGCCCCAAAGAGCGCCGCGCTCAAGTCGGCAATCGACGAGCCAACCCGCACCGGCGGCCCATCGGGCTGCCCGGTGATGCTGGCCAGCCCTCCCATCGCCTGAATGAGTACGTCGTACGCGGGCCGCTGCGCGTACGGGCCAGTCTGGCCAAAACCCGAAATCGACGCGTACACCAAGCGCGGATACAGCGAGTGTAGGTCCGCGTATCCCAATCCAAAGCGATCCATGCTACCGGGACGAAAGTTCTCAATCAACACGTCGCACTCGCCAACCAAACGCCGCGCCAAATCTTGGCCCTGCGCCTGCCGCAAGTCGATCGTCGCGCTCTTTTTGCCTCGGTTGACGCTGGCAAAGTACGCGCTCTCGCCGTTTTGAAACGGCCCGAATCCCCGTGCCTCATCGCCCGTGCCCGGCAGTTCGACCTTGATCACTTCCGCGCCCAAGTCGGCCAACACCATGGACGCATACGGCCCGGCCAACACCCGCGTCAAGTCGAGCACCCGCACGCCGTCCAATAAATGTTCCATTTCAATCTCCTCGGGGCGCGGCGAGCAAACCGGCTCCTTCGCCGGGCACGGCCATCGCTAGCTCCGGCTCATGGCCCAGCTCCGTTCGCAACATCTCTGCAAACGCGGCACGGCGTTCCCCATCGACGAACGTACGGTGGACTAACCCACCGATGTTGCCGCCCCAACCAGCGCCCAGCCGCTGCACGGCCCCCGCCGTTGGTCCTTCGGCAGTGAGAAACCGATTGACCACCCGCACAGTCCGATCATAGGCCGGCGTCATCCGCCCGTAGCCCCCCGGCAAAAAGCGCAGTTGCGCTCGCTCCTCCCCGCGCTCGGCTCGCTCTACAAGCTGAGCCAAAACTTCGTCTTCGACTTCTCGGTCCAGATCGCCGTCGTGCGAAATGCGGATCAATTCCAAGGCCGTGGCCATATCGCCCGCATCGAGGTATGAGAGCATACCAGCCACCCGGTCCTGCTCGGCCAAGCCATAGATGCAGCGCCGGCGAATAAACAACGGCGTGTCCTCGGACAGGAGTTGGAACTTGCCGGCGACCTCCCGCTGGCACATGGCGTCGAAATGCTCCCCGACTCCGGCTGCTTGCGCTTCGGCAGCTAACTCTGCCAAGCTGGTCTGCCGAGGCAACTGGCCCAAGACCCGGTACAGCTCCGCAAGCGACAACCCGAGTGGCTCTGTCGCAATATCCCGGATATAACGGATGCGTTCGCACACGTCGCTGCTTTTACCTAGCTGCGGCAAAATCAACTCGCGGGCAATAAACGCGCCAAGCGGATAGGCTATGACCGTCTCTTCCTTGACGGCCTCGTCGTATTCGCGCTCGACGCCGCTGTCGAGTACTAAAGCTGCATACTCGTCGGGCAACGCAGCCTCTCCTTGCACGCGGGCCGGAAAGACGCCGACGCCGACCAGCTTGCCCGCCCGGCCCAAGATCATTCCTCCGTGGTCAGCTGTGCCGCCGCGAGTGCCGCGCATCCACTCCGAGGTGCCCAGCCCATCGACCAAGTCCGCTTCGGGCATATCGCACCGCGGGTCCAATCCGTGAACCCCCATCGTCACCAGTGCCGTCGCCACCACCAGCGCCGAAGACGAGCTCATGCCTCCGCTGGGCGAGACACTGCTCCACACCAGCCCATCGAAACCGCCCAAGTCCAAGCGATCGCGGAAATAACTCTCCAAGTACACGAGCTGCCCCTCCACCAGCACCGACCAATCGCGGGCCAAGGCGCTACCCGTGTGCTCTAGGCGCTGGCGGCACACTTGACCTGCGTAGTCCATCAGCGCCTGCCGCTCGGCTACGCGGGTCTTCGGCAGAATAGTCTCCAAGTCTATTTCAATGGGCTTGAAGCGATCGGCGGGCGCACCTGGGCTGCGCAGGAAACTGGCGAGCCGCACCCGCCGGCTGGAGGCCGCCCGCGCCACGACCAACGTATCCGCGCCGCGCACCCCCATCCGCACCGAGGGCATGCCTCCGTAGTCAATGTGCATACCCATGACGTTCATCTGTCCAGGACAGCGCGCCACGACCACGCAGCCCCCACTGCCGTAACGAGCGGCAAAATGCCGCAGGGCCTCCAAGTAATTGGCCCGCCAAGCCGTCACCTGCTCCCGCCCGTAGATCCGCTCGAACTCGCAGTCGAAGCGGCCCCGCTCAATGGCGTCCTGCCACTGGACTATACTAGCTGTATAGGGATTGTTAGAGCGCACCATCCACGCTCAGGGAGATGCGGCGCAAGGGACGTATCTGGCGCTCGATCGTCGCGTAGTAATACTGCAGCGCGTTGTCCACTCGCAGGTTGATCTGCAGGGGCCCTAGCTTGTGGCTCAACTGCACATCGAGCAAGTAAATGGGTACATAGTCGCGCCCGCATTCGGCAAAGAGGCCGGATACCCTTTCAAAACGGCTGAGGTATTGGAAGTTTACTCGCCCGCTCGTGGGGCCACGCTTCCCTTGAAGGCCCAGATTGAGGACGTGGCGCGACCGGTAAGGCAGCGGCGCTTGATCGCCGTAATCGCCGTGACAATAAGGCGGCAGCACTTGGTCCGCATCGAGAAACTCCACGCCATCGATCAAGGTATAAGCCGCCCTAGCTCCTAGGCCCAGTGGCAAGGCAACTAGGAGCTCGCTTTCAAACCCGCCGACCCGCGCCTGCGCCAAGTTCATAAAGCGGGCTATGGGCACGGTTCCTCCAGCATAGGGGTCTGGACGCGCCTCAATGAGTCCTCGGTATTCGTTCCAAAACAGCGCCATATCCAAGGCCAACCACCTCGCCAGCTCCTGTTTGACCCCCACCTCGCTAGACCAAGCCCGCTCGGGATCTAGGGCGGGATTGGGACAGACGCGAATACCAGAGGCCTCGGCCTGGGAAAAGACTTCAATCACCGCAGGCACGCGAAAGCCCCGACCGAGCGAAGCCCGCAGCGCGGTCGTCTCCGACAGTCGGTAGGAAAAGCCGGTCTGGGGACTGAATTCCCCGGTGCTTTTACTCGCGACCGACGGTACCCCGCACGGCCCTTCTGCCAACCCAGAGGCCTCGGAGAGCCGACTCCAGTCGTAGCGCAACCCAACCGTCCACTCGGCCAGCGGACTAATTTCGTACACGCCTTGGGCGTAGCCGGAGACGGTCATCAGGGAACGCGTACCGAGAAAATCGCTGGGCGAGCGCACCAGATCAGCTATTGAGGCCAGCCCCAGCGTCCAATTCCAACCGCCCAATCCCGTGTAGTCGAACTGACCTTCGCCCGAAATTTTGTGGCCAGCCGAGGCCAAGCCCCCAGCCGCTGCGTTGTTGGTAAAATCCGTGCGGTAATACCCCAGCTTGAGCCGGTAGCCCAAATCACTGTGTACCAATCGGTAATACTCAGAATTGAGGTGCAACTTCCACGAGATAGTATGGGCCGATGCGTCGTTTTCGGGCACGGCTAGCGGATGACTGCGGTCGCGCCACTGGATGAAAACCCCGTGGTCGTCCAGAGCCCAGTTGCCCATCACGCGCCAATAGCTCGTCGGCGAAAAGCGATGCACGGCCTTGGCGTAGAGGTGGTAGCGGCGATTATCGCCGTTTTGGTGGTACCCCGTGCCCCGGTTGTGGCCCCCGCTCAGCGCCAAGCCGGTCCGACCCAAAACTCGATTGTGACTCAAGTCAAACCCGACAAAGTGCATCGGCGACTCGCGCCAACGCCACTGGCTATACGCCGGCTGGCTATACAGCCCGCTGAGCAGCCGAAAGCGGGTGCCCGGATCGCGCGCCGGATCGCGGGTAAGCACGTTGATTACCCCGCCCAAAGCCCCCGTGCCGTACAGGGCCGAGCCAGCTCCTTTGACCACCTCTACGCGCTCGACTTGCTGCAGGGGTATGGCATCCCACTTGATGTCGCCCACATCCGACGACAGCATTGGAAATCCATCCACCAGCATCAGCAGCCGACTGCCCGTGCCGCGACTGTAGCCGCTCGATCCGCGGACGACGGGCTGGTTACCTACTTGGCTGATGCCCGAGACATAGCGCAGGGGGCCTGTCAGCGAGAAGGCATTGTGATCGCCGATGCGCTCGGCATCGGCGACTGAGATGCTAATGGGAGCTTGGGCAAAGGTCTGAGAGCGGCGGGCAGCGGAGACGATTAGTTCGGGAACTTCGACAGCCGTAGGTTCGAGGGCGACAACGCGCTCCTCCTCCCCGGGCGCAACGCCGCGCAGGGTGTGCGAGCGATAGCCAATATGCGAACAAAGCAGATCGTATTGGCCGGGCGGCAAGCCTTCGATTTGGCAGTAGCCCTCTTCGTTGGCGTATCCCCCAAATTCCGTCCCCAGCACTGCCAACGTCGCTCCGGACAGCGGGGTTTGGTCGCTGGCATCGAGGACGCGGACGACGATATCAGCGGCCGAACTCGGCCAAGAGTTCAGCAGGCAAAACGCGCTCGCACAGAGCAGTACTAAGCTCGGTCTCATGGTCCAACACAGCGAAATTGATCTCAATGTCGATACCGGTAGCGACCTCTCCGGGGCCGACTTCTACCGGCGAAGGGAGGTCGGCGTCGGGTAGGTGATAGCAGCCCAAAAGCGAGGTAAAGTCCCAGAATAGGTCCTCCTGGCGCCAAGCCACGATAATCCACTGATAGACGCCTTCCCCGTCTAAGGGAACGAAATAGTCATAGGACTCGACTCCGAGCGCGACCTCGGTGTCCCAGCCGTTGATGCGAAAAAAATCGGCAAGCGAAGCCGGCGGTTCGCGATAGACGGCCACGGCCACCTGCCCCACGTTCGCGGGCCACTCGCCGACAAAGTGCAGCCGACCGGCGATTCCGGTCTGCCCAGTGGCCTCGGCATCGAGACCGCGGTCGCAGCCCCAGCACAAGGCCAGAGCTGCGACCAAAAACCAAAATGGCACGGCCTACTAGCCAGCAGCAGCGGCAGCAGCAGCCGAGAGTTCGGCAACATCAAATTCTGCGCCGTCAATGGTTATCGTTCCGGTAGCAGATAACTCGGTACCTTCGACTGCAATCGCCATATCGAGCACTAGTTCGGCGTCATGTGATCCAGAAAGGGTAACTGTCCCGGTCAGCGGAATGGGCGTCTCAGTCACCCCGACGTTCAAGATGCCGTTGATTATCAACGCACCGTCGGGCGAGAAATCCTGCAGCGTCCATTCGTTGCCCGCGATTTCCACCGAGCCACCGCCCTCTCCCTCCACTGACGTCCCACCGACCGCCACGGCGAAGAAGACATTCGTAAAACTGGTGACCAGCGTACCGTATAGGCCGACGATTTCGGGCGTTAGCTCAGCCACCGCTGGCTCGGGCTCCACTGGTGCGGCTTCGTCGTCGTCGCCACCACAGGCGGCCAGCACCAGAACGCCGCACAGGACCAAGGCCGTGGTTTTATCCAGCCATTTGCGCATGATACTATCCTCCTAAAGGGATTAAGTGCGCCAAGCGCCTGCGACGCACAGGATGGTAAATAGTTGCCTCGCTCAAGAAGCAGTTTCGCTCCCTCGAACGTAGCGCTCCAGAGCTTTTTCGTCCAGTACGCAACCCAAGCCCGGCTGCATGGGCGTGGGCACGTACCCATCGACAAAAGGAATCGGCTCGACGATCAGGTCGTCTTCGCGAGTCCAGCTCCCCACAAAATCCGAAGCCATCGTGCAGTTGGGCGCAGCCGCGGCCGCGTGGACGTACGCGGTATCAACAATGCCCAAGTCATTGCCCGACCCGTGCCAGCAGCGCAGGCCCGCCGCTGCCGCTACGGCCGCGTTCTTCTGAAAGCCCACGAGGCTGCCGCCCAAGTTCAGACAATCGACGACCTCGGCCTTGATGGCGCGGATGATAGCTGGCCCGCTCCCCACGTGCATGGCCACCGGCAGATTGATGGCCTCGTGGATCTGAATATAGCCTTCCAAGTCGGATTTAGGGATGGGATCCTCAAAGACCTCGACATTGCCCACGGCCTCTAGCTGCTGCGCCAACTCGATGGTCTGCTCGGCCGTGTGGAAGCGCTCGTTGGGATCGACCGTCACCTTGAAATCCACGCCGCCCACCTCGCGCATGGCCTGGAGCCTCTCGACCATCGGCTCCTCGATCTTGCACTTGATCTTGACGCCTTTGAACCCGTGCTCAAGCGCCCGCGCGACCGCCCGCTTGCCGTCTTCAGGCGTCTGGTGGCCCATCCAGTAGTCGGCGCGCACCCGGTCGCGCACCGCGCCGCCCAATAGCGCGTGTACCGGCACTTGGCGAGCCTTGCCCACCAAGTCAAAAATCGCCATCTCAAAGGCGTCGTACGCCGGCCCAGTTCCCACCGTCGGCAGTTCCTCCGTACCGTCGTGCCGATCAGCAAAAATATCCTGCAAGGTCAGTTGCTCGGGATCTTTGCCCAAAAGCTGGGCCGCTCCTTCCCGGACCTGGTCTATCGGCACGCCGCGGCCAGTCTCGCCCAAGCCCACCAATTCAGTATCCGTATTCAGGCGCACGATGTGCTTGGGCACTTGGTCCCACCCGGTTTCGGCGACCCATTCCGGGCTGTGTACCCGACCGGAGATGGTCGGCACCACTACGGTCCAAATATCGACAGCCGTTATTTTCATGGGATAAAACTCGTCTTTCCATCGACGGTCAGCGCAAACTCCGCCAATAGCTGTGCGGTGTGGTCCAAATCGGCCAAGGACGCGATCTCGACTGGCGTGTGCATGTAGCGCTGCGGCACGCTGACCAAGCCAGTGGCCACCCCGGCCCGACTGAGTTGGATGGCGTTGGCGTCCGTGCCCGTACCTCCCGGCTCGGCTTGGATCTGATAGGGAATTTTCTTCTTCTCTGCTACCTCCACCAGTCGCTCGTACACGACCGGGCTGGCGTTGGCCCCGCGCAAAATGACCGGCCCTCCACCCAACTTGCACTCGCCGACTTGGCGTTTATCAATATCTGGATGATCCGTTGCCCAAGTAACATCCACAGCAATACCCACCAGCGGATCTACCCCATAAGCACTGGTCTTGGCTCCCCGCAACCCCACTTCCTCCTGCACGGTGGCCACCGCATACACCGCGGCGCGGCACTTGCGCTTGGCGCGGCTCACCCGCCGCAGCGCCTCGGCGACCACCCAAGCACCGGCCTTATTGTCAATCCCCCGCGACACCACCAGCCCATTGCGCAGTTCCTCAAAGTTGGCATCGTAGGTCACGGGGTCGCCGATGGCCACTAGTTGCCGCGCCTCGTCCGCGTCGGCCGCGCCGATATCGATCCACAAGTCGTGTTTGTCCGGTACTTTGGTCCGATCCGCTGCCTTCATCAGGTGAATGGGCTTTTTGCCCAACACGCCCAAGACCGGCCCTTGCGCCGTGTGGACGCGCACCTTGCGGCCCGGTACGATCTGCAAGTCAAAGCCGCCGATGGTGTCAAAGTACAGATAGCCTTTGTCGTCGATGTAAACGATCTGGAAACCCAACTCGTCGGCATGCCCGGCGAACATGATCTTGGGGCGACCGGATTCGTTGTGGATGCCGATGGTATTGCCGTGGACATCGACCTCGACGCGGTCGGCGTACTTTGCCACTGCGTCCTTCCACACCGCCCGCACCGGCCCTTCGTAACCCGAAGGACCAGGGGCACTGAGGAGATCGACGAGGAACTGCTTGGATGCTGGACGCATAAATCTCCTTCTAGTCTGATGTCGCAGGTTTACAACAGGCACCAATGGCGCAGACCGCCGTGTTGACGACGAGACCAATCACTCCGGCGTGAAAGCCCCAGATCATCGGTTTGCCCCCGAAGGTAAACCCCAGTGCCACCGCCAGCCCGCACACCATGCCGAGCAGCGCCGTCTGCGCCGATAGCCGCTTCCAGTACAACCCTAGGAAAAAGCACGGCACAACCTGGATCAAGACCTCGAACTTCAACTCCAACAGCCGTACCAAGGTCGCGTCGGTACCGATCGCCACCGCGACCAGCACGGCGACGATGACCCACGAGCAAATCTTGCCCACCTTCGTCAGCTCGGCCTCCGTGGCCTGCGGCCGGAAATACGGCAGGTAAATGTCTTTGGTGAACATCGACGAGATCGACAACAGCGCCGAATCCGCAGTGGACATCAGCGCCGCCAGCACCGCGGCAAAGATCGCCACGACCAGCCAGTAGCCCAGCGCGGACTCACCCATCACCAGCGCGCAGAGCCGGGCCAGCACTTGGTCGCTTTCGGCTTTGCTCAGATCGGGCAACACCACCGCAGCCGTCAAGCCGCAAATCAAGGCCACTAGAGTCGTAGTCAGCGGCATAAAGGCCATCAGGGTCAGCGAGCGCTTGAGCACCGAGACCGAGCGGCTGGCGTACAGCCGTTGGATCGCCTGTGGGTAAATGGCCGCCCCACAGCCCAACAGCAGCGCGTAGCTTATCCACTTGTTGGCCCCCTCCAGACTCGGCGCTTGGACCTTGGGCGGATCCATTTCGCTCAGTTGGGCCACCACATGCCCCAGGCCCCCACCTAGATTCTGCGGGATGAGAAAGACCAAAATGCCGAAGCCCAACAGCAGCACGCCCCCCTGCATAACATCCGTCCACGCCACCGAGCGCATCCCCCCCAAGGTCTCATAGATGACCATAATCACTGCCAAGCCGATAATGCCGTAGCTGCCGGGAATCGCGCCGTCGGTGATCCCTTCTACTGCCGCACCCATCGCCTTGAGTTGGGCCAGCGCGTAGTTGCCCAGTGCGTAGATCATCAAGACCGTACTCAGCAGCGTCAGCACCGCCGAGCGGAAGCGATGCGTAATATAGTCGCCAGGGGTGATAAACCCCTCTTTGCGCGCCAGCGCGACCAAGCGCGGGGCAAAGAGCATGTAGCCGACGATGATCGAGAACATAAAGAGCACCGACGCCGTCCACTCAAAGCCAATGCGATAGGTCTTGCCCGTGTAGCCAAAGAGCGTATTGCCGCTGTACTGGGTCGCGTAGAGCGTCAAAAAGAGCACCAGCAGACCCATCGAGCGCCCCGCCAGATAGAAGTCGGCCATGCTATTGGAGCGGCGGCGCGTGCGCGCAATCCACCCCACGCCGATCATCGAGACCAGGTACAGCCCCACCGCGATGAGTGCGCCCGGACCAAACACCATGCCGCCCATCACTCTTCCTCCTCGGTATCAATCCAGTAGCGGCGGATCACAAAAGCCGTCCAAGCGGCCAACAACAGCACCGCCCCCAGCGACACTGCCACCCACAGCGGAAAACCCAGCACCAGCGGCCCCCGATACCCCTCGGGCCAGTACCAGGGAACGGCCACCGCATAGAGCAGCAAATAGACGATCCAGATGTAGCCGACCTTGCGCGGCTCAGAGACGAGTTGTTCTTGCGAGTCATTCATAATGAGCAAATCAAAGCGCAGACACCGGAGTTGACAAGGCTTGGTCCTAAATCCTGTCAAAAGGCACTGTACTCGCCCCCTGCGGCCGGGGTCCGGTGGGACGGATAGGCATGTTTTCGGGGGCCTGGTACTGCACGTCCAAATGCGGCGTCTCCAGCCGTATATGGCCTTGGTGACGCGAATCCATCAGCGCGTCCAGACCGCCGCTTACCAGCAGGGTGCGCTCCACCGGGTACTGCGGTTGGCCCGTGAGAAACATCTCCTGGATATTGAGGCCCAAGTAGCTAAAGTGGGGATAGGGCGGCCCGTGCAAGCGCAGGCCCGTGGCCTGTACCTCGCCGTTGACGCGGGCCGCGTACGACCATTCCTCGACGTACCCGTTCAAGTGCAGCAGGGTGGCTTTGAAACCATCCCTGTATTCCAGCAGAAAGGCCGCTGGATTTTCGCAGGCTTTCTCCATGGGGTCGGCCGAGGTTTTGCCCACAGCTGCGGCCGCGTCAGCCAACTCGCGCGACCACAGGCCGTCGGCACCGGCCTGCCACACGGCCTCGCCCTCCAAACACTGCACGGCCACCAGACCTGTCTCACCGCCCCGACGCCGCTCGACCATGGCCTGCAGGCCCTCAAAGCCGTGATAGCCGTAGGACTCAATGCCGCCAAAGCTGAGCATGAGGGCGTCTTCGATGGGGACATCCCGCTCGTGTTCGAGCCAAGGGTCACGCCAGCCCAAGGGCACTGAAGAGCCGGCCATAAAGGGGACGTTAAGTTCCACTGCCCGATCGTACATCCACTTGGCGTCACTCCAGTTGTAGGACAGGTGCTTGTCGCTGAACACCGGCACCGAGCGGCTGGAGGTGGCCATAACGCCGCAGATCTGTTCAAAGAAAAAGCGCCGGGGATACAGGTGCTGGCCCTTCTCGTTGAAGGCGTACGCGCCGTGTTCGCCAATGGAGATTACGCCGTCGACGGCCAATTTGTCGCCACCCAGACTCAGAGCCGCGGGGATACTCTGGTACACGGGTATATCGTATTCTTTGGATACTTGTAGGCCGATGTCATTGTCGGGTATCTGGTCCAGGTACATGGAGGCGATATCCACCTGCGGATCCTGCATGCCCTCGTCCGTGGGAAAACCCTTGATGAACTTGCCGACAATGACATCGGCGTGCGCCGGGACGCGGTATTCGGTAATAATGGCGGCGATCTTTTTGCGCTGGGTCATGGTTGCCTCTCTATGGTTGGATTTGGTTGGATCAAGATAATATCCCGACGGCAGTCCGCAATCGCATTGGGAACTCTGGCCGCCTCTCTGAAAAACCGGCCGCATTTACTTCGTTGGGTTATTTAGTCTATGATATAGATGTTAAAACCACATAAAATTAGGCCACAGGAGGTTCTTCAATGACCAGTTCACGCCCCATCAAATGGGGCATCCTCAGCACCGCCAGAATCGGCGTCACCGCCTTCATACCCTCGGCCCGCGCCACACCCGATGCCCAAGTCCATGCCATAGCCAGCCGCAGCCAAACCACCGCCGACGCCTTTGCCCGCGACCACGATATTCCCGTGGCGCTGGGCAGTTACCAAGCCCTGCTCGACCACCCGGACATCGACGCCATCTATATCTCGCTGCCCAACTCGCTGCACGCCAAATGGACCATCAAAGCCGCCGAGGCGGGCAAACACATCTTTTGCGAAAAACCCCTCGCCGTCACCGCAGCCGAAGGCCGGCAAATGGTCGAGGCTTGCCGCAAGGCCGACGTATTGCTCTTTGAGGCTTTTGTCTTCATGCACCATCCCCAAAGCCGCCGCCTCAAGGAAATCATCGCAGCCGGCGAGATCGGCACCCTGCGCCACATTAACGCCGGCATGACCTTCGTCGTCAACGACCCCAGCAACATCCGCCTGATTAAAGCGTTGGGCGGCGGCAGCATTTACGACGGCGGCGTGTACCCCATCACCTTTTCGCGCTTTATCGCCGGCACCGACCCGATTAGCGTCCAGGCGCACATGCGCTTAGACGCGCAAGCCGGGGTGGACGTGGCCACCTCGCTCATCCTCGAATACCTCGACGGCCTCACCGCGACTTTGTACTGTAGTTTCGAGGGTCGCGGCGGGTCTCATGCTCTCATCACTGGAGATCAGGGACGATTGGTTGTGCCCTCTCCGTACCATCCCGGTGCAGAGAGCAGCTTTGAAGTGGTCATTGGCTCCGATGAGAGCCGCAGCGAGACTTTCCAGACCGGCACACCACCTTTCCAGCCGGCCATCGACTTTTTCCAGCAATGTATGCGCGGAGAAGAAACCCCCGCCTATATGGCAGACCACGCCGACGGCACGCTCAGAGTGGTCGAGGCGGCTTTTGAATCGGCCCGCAGTGGGCGGCGGGTGGAGCTGTAGGATTACTTTCGCAGACCAGCACCAGCCCCGTTACAGATTGAGTTACACACGCTGTTTGGCGGGCTGTGCAGGTGTGCCCATCAACATGCCTTCTGCACTGATGTCTTCATCGATATCCGGCCAGTGAACGCCCTGCCCATCGCCGATAAATTCATAGTTTTCACGCTGAGCGGGGGTTGCCTCGGAAAGCCGCCAGGACCAAACGAGTGGCACACTGATTGTTCGACCATCGAACAAGTCAGCGATGATCAAGTCCTCAGTAATCCTGATGGATTTGATGCGAGGTTCCATATTATTCACAGTGTTCACGCCAAGCCTCCAAAATTATCACGTAGTTCGATTGGATCAACCGCCGAATTTCATTCAGCTCGTGGGGAGAGAACCCGTAATTTTTGCACAATGCGATGGGTTCAAGCCAGTATTTGCATGTTCTTTTTTCTCTTCTGACATGCACATGCCGAGGTTCCTGACAGTCAAAGCTGAAAAAGAAGAATCGATACGGCCCTTGGATGCCGCTAACCCTTGGCATTGTAACCCTCTCAAAATAGGGTAGTCTTCATAGGTAAACTTGACTATGGGATTGGGGATAGCCATGGTCGCCGTCCTCTCCCTGGTGATGCGTTTCGCCAAGCCCTCCGGGACATTCAGCTAGCAGTCGAAAACCGATTGACTAACCTTTTCGCGTAGCCGGATTTGCCGTATCTGTTCCGTCTTTGACCGGCGTCAGGCACATCTCGTCGAACATCCTCATGGTCATTTTGTTCAGGACGTCCGCTTCGTGGAGCCCAAGGGCTGTCTCGTGTATAGCCGCCAACATCTCGCTTTTGTACTGTTCACTCATCGTTTGGTACTTCAAGTAATGAATGCGCTGAGCATTGTCAACACGATAGCGGAATTCTCGTGCCTGCGGAGGCGGTCCATGACCTCGGCAGGGCACCTGCACCCAAGGCTACCTTGACATTGGGGCAGACATACTATACTTTTGTTCAGGTGTAATTTTGGTTACATAAAGGTCTCTCATGTCTCGCAAAAGCACTATCGAGTGGACTAACAGCACTTGGAACCCGGTCACTGGCTGCACGAAGGTTAGCGCCGGTTGCGACCATTGCTATGCCGAGCGCCTTTCCGAGCGTTTCCGTGGCGTCGAGGGACACCCTTTCGAGTCGGGCTTCGACCTGACCCTTCGCCCCAAACGCCTCGAACAACCCATGCAGTGGCGGCGTCCACAGCTCATCTTCGTCAATTCGATGAGCGATCTCTTCCACAAGGACATTCCCACCGACTATATAGAGCGCGTATTCGACACGATGGAGCGCGCCGATTGGCACATCTATCAGGTGCTTACCAAGCGCAGTTCGCTGATGCGCCGTTTCGTCCAAGAGCGCTACCGGGGCCAAGCGGCTCCCCCGCATATCTGGCTCGGCGTGTCCGTCGAAAATCACGCGGCCTTGACGCGCCTCCGGCACTTGCAACAGACCAACGCCTCCGTGCGCTTCGTTTCCTTTGAGCCGTTGCTCGGTCCAATAGGCGCGGTGGATTTGGAGGGTATTCATTGGGTAATCGCCGGGGGCGAGAGTGGGCCGGGAGCGCGTCCAGTGCGAGCAGAATGGGTGCGGGCCTTGCGCGACCAGTGTCAGGCTCAGCGCGTCGCCTTCTTCTTTAAGCAATGGGGCGGTCGCACACCGAAAGCGGGTGGGAATACGCTCGATGGACGGCAATGGCTGGAATATCCAGAAGTGGAGACAGACCAGCAGCTTGAGACACCATTACAAGCTGCTGGTGCTCCAGCCGAGAATGTAAGAAACGAGCATCAGGATGTTGGCCCTTGGGCACAGGAGAAACTGGAGTGCCTCCGCAAATATCTCCATGCCTACACAACCATTCTCAGTAAGAGAAAATTCAAAGGCTATTTCTACATTGACGCCTTTGCGGGACCAGGAACTCTTAAAATCCGCCGACAAAAAACGGACGATCGTGCTCAAAAATTACTTATTGAAGTCTCCGATTATGTTGCAAAGGATACCGGGGAAGCCGAGTACATAAGCGGATCTCCGCGTGTCGCTCTTGATTTGGAAAGACCTTTTACAGACTACGTATTCATTGAAATTGATGGAAAGAAGCTAAATCAACTCGAAGAGTTGAAGAACGACTATGAGAGTGAAAACCGACGGATTCACCTGCGCGAGCAAGACTGCAACAACTACCTGCGCAAATTAATAAAGGAGACTCAGTGGACTCAGTGGCGGGGTGTCGTCTTTTTAGATCCTTTTGGTATGCAGGTACCTTGGGATACCATTGTCGAAATAGGCAAAACCAAGGCCATTGAGATTTTTATCAATTTTCCCGTGGGCATGGCCATCCAGCGTCTGCTCAAGAGAAGTGGGAAATTTACGCCTAAAGAACGCAGAAAGATCGACCAATACTTCGGAACCGATGAATGGTATGATCTACTCTACGATTACCGCGAAGATCTGTTCGGCGAAGATAACATCACTAAGGTGCAAAACTCCGGCGACCTTCTCGTGAAGTGGTATCGCAATCGGCTCAAGGAGGTTTTCGGCTACGTTTCCACTGCACGAGAGATTCAAAACACCCGTGGTCGTCCGCTATACTATCTCATTTTTGCCGGACCAAATGAAACGGGCGCAAAGATAGCGAATGAAGTGTTGAGACAGGGAGCGAGACGTATCCGGTGAGGTATATCTATCGCTCAGCTTATTTGCTTAAACGCCAATACCGCGACACTGGCTCACGCTACAGCCGGCTCCCTCACCCCAACACGTACACCGGACTCGACCAAGCCATCTGCCCGTCGCACTGAATAGCCTTGACGAAGTAAGCCACCTGCCCCTCCCCCGGCGGCTGATCCACAGTCCCCAAAGTCAATTCCAGCGCTTCCACCCGCTCGGGATAGCGCTGCACCACCAACTGCATGTCCAAGCCGCCGTAGTCGAAGCGCAGCGGCTTGTGACCCAGTCTCGCCAGATCAATTTCCGTCGTCCCCACCGCCGACTCGAACGCCAAGCTGCCCATCCGCCCATCGTCCAGCACCAACTCAATGCCGTCGCAATCTCCCGTGGTCTGCGATTGAAAAGTCACGGCCTGCGGCTCGGTCACGGTGATCCCGTCGGCCGCGGAGTCAAAGCTAACCGTAGTCGCCTCCAAGATGGTCGCCTGAGTGGTGCGGATAACCCCAGACCAATCCACCCGCCGCCCGCGCCCGCGCATCCGCGAGCCAGACCACATCAAGCGCAACCTGTTGGAATGCCCCAGATCTCGGAATTCAGGCGGCTGCACTTCGGCGAGCAATTCCCGATCGCGATACACTTGCAGCGCCTCCAGTGGTGCCGCCCCCACAACCCGAGCGCGAATATCCACCGAGTCCACATTTTCTACCATCGCCCCCATGAGCGCACCAGCTATCTGTACATCTAGAAGTATGCGCGCTCCAGTCGTACCATAACATCGCCGACTGCACAGAGCCTCCCACACGCCCGCGCGCGACAACTCGCCAGCCAACACACAGGTCAAGCCACCGGCAATACCAAACTCACCAGCCCCCGGCCCTTCGGCCCCAGGCCGTCCCTTGTGGCCGTCGCTGTTGCACATGACCCCGACCATGTGGCCGCAGTCCAGCGCGTCGAACAGCATCCACTCGAACACGCCCCAGCTTGAGACGACCTCCACCAGATTGTGTGCCTCGGGGTCGAAATACGCCTTGACGTCGGCCCAGCGCCCGCCCACATGCGAGCCGATAATCACTTGGTCGCGCGGCACCAAGCGAGCGAGTCGGGCGAAAAACACATCGGCCGGATGCGCGGGCGACACCTCGTCCTCGGGCACGTGCGGGATCTGCCAGTGGCTGTTGCGCACAATGGGCAGCCCCTCGGCAAAGTAAAAGACGTTGCGGTCCCCGCCGGCTGGAGAATTAGCCGACCACTCGTAGCCGGGAAAGACGACGAACTCGCCGTCCCGGTGAAAAGCCTGCACCGTCTCGTTGAGCCGCTGCCAGTCTTGGTCGTCAACCTGGAAATCATTGCCCTGATGCGAGGCGAAATCCACCCTCGCCCAGTCGCGCGCAAAAGTGAAATACTCCTCCTCCGTGCCTATGCCGACAGTAGCGTCGGACTGAGCGTGCAAATCCCCCCAGTAGCGGTGCCACTGAGGCGCGGTCTCAGAAACGGCAACCGGATTGCTGTGACAGCGCAAGCCACCCGCCGCCGCAATCAGCCGTCCACTACCCGGAGCGCAAAAGGACACCCTGTACCCCTCGACTACGACCTCTCCTTCCCCTTCCCATTCCAGTTCAACCGGCCCTGCCACCGCCGTCGGATTGCCCCACATATCCTGCCCTTTGACAAAAACCTCGACCGTTTCCCCCACCACTGCTTGGCTCGGCGCTATGCACACCAATTCCACGGCCTCACCAGCGACAACGGGAAACTTGGGCGGATCCGCTACGGCCCGAGCTACCGCAGCATTGGTCGGATCGACAAAAACGCGGAATTCGTGGGCCGACTCGACAAAGGTCTGCACCCGAATCCCTGGCGAACCACCGCTGCGCTCGCCCAAGACCACGGTCACGGTATCGCCGGGCGCGAGGGACCCGTCGTACACATCAATCACCACGCACCAGATCATCCACGGCCGCTCGTGACCCTTGGGGGCAAAGCGCGGTGCCAGCTTGGCCGCCCCGTTGGTCTGCACCGTGCAATAAGCTGGCGCGGCCGGATCGCTGAACTGGGCCGGCTGCATATCGCAGGCGAGACGCTGGGCGATCTTAATGGTGCCGCCCTCGTCAATGCCGTAGCTCCCCACAGTCAGGGTCAAGGTCCATTGCTGATAGCTGCCGGCCACTACCGGCGCGCAAGGTTCCAGCATCACCGTTCCCAGCCGTTCCCGCCATTGCTGTTTCATTCTAAACTCCTGTCTCCGTTGAATCATCCTCGTAAAAATCTCCGCACGGCCCGCCCGCCTTTCTCCACAGCCTCTTTTTTCCCTAACTTAACCGGCATTATAAAAAAATCTGCGCGAAATCGAAATTCGCCCCCGAGAAAGGATTATCAGCGTGAAGGTCGTACTGACATATGATATGGGGGAATCCTTCGTCGAAGAATTGCGAACGGCTTTCCCCGAGTTGGACTTTTACCCAGCGTATGACGAAGCGGAGCAGGTGCAGGAGGTGGCCGATGCGGAAGTTGTATTTGGATTGATGAGGCGACCGGTATTTTTGGCGGCAAAAGAACTCAAGTGGTTCCATTTCGTCGGCATCGGCTTCGACCCGATCGTGCGCGACATACCGGAATTACGCACGGGTGACGTGGCGATGACCAATGCGCGGGAGACGCACGTCGTACCCATGGCCGACCACGTCTTCGCCGCCATCCTCTCGTACGCCCACCGCATCCCCGAACTGCTCGAAGATCAACGCAACCACCAGTGGAATACCAAGCACTATGAGCGGCGCATCATCGAATTGGCCGGAACCAAGATGGGGGTACTGGCCATGGGAGACATTGGCCGCGGCGTGGCCACTCGGGCCGCAGCGTTCGGAATCGAAGTGTACGCGGTGGACATCTTACCGATGGAGCCGCCGCCGGGGGTGTGCGCGGTGTGGCCGGTCGAGCGCTTGGACGAGATGCTCGGGATGATCGACTGGCTGGTGGTAACGGCACCGCGCACTAAAGAGACGACGGGGATGATCAATCGACAACGGCTCGCCCTGCTCAAAGAAGGAGCGTTTGTCGTGGTCGTCTCGCGTGGCGGGATCGTCGATGAGGAAGCACTGGCCGAGGGCCTGCACGCGGGCCATATCGGCGGGGCCGCGCTCGACGCGACAGAGGTCGAGCCACTGCCGCCCGACAGCCCGCTGTGGGACGCGCCCAACATGCTAATCTCGCCGCACACCTCGGCCGAGTCCGTGCAACTGATCGAGCGCCGCAAGGCCATCTTCGTGGAAAATCTGCACCGCTATCTGGCAGGCGAAGCGCTATTGAACGTATGCGATTTAGAGAAAGGCTATTAAATGACGGCAAAACCCCATCTGCCCCCGTCCCCCATTGACGAAGGCAAAGTAACCGTAACTGCAATCGAATCCGTGCAGCCGCTCGACCTGTTCCCCGACCTGCTGCTGGTGCGCATCCACACCGACGCCGGACTCATCGGCCACGGCGAAACGTACTACTGCGCCGAAGCCGTACAGGCCATGCTGCACGACTGGATGGCGCGCCGACTGCTCGGCGAAGACGCGCTGGCCATCGAATCGCACTGGCGCTTCCTCTACGAGCGCGCCGCGAATTTCGGGGTCCGGGGCACGGAGATCCGCGCCTTGTCGGCACTGGACGTGGCGCTGTGGGACATTCTCGGCCAAGTCTGTAATCAGCCGGTCTATCGCCTGCTCGGCGGGCCAGTGCGCGACAAAATTCTGGTGTACAATAGCTGCGGCAACCCGCAATACGGGCCGAGCACTACCGGACGCAAAGGCTGGCCGGGCTTTGGCGCCATCGGCGAGCCGGGGCCGCTGGGTGATTCGTGGAAGCTGTTCCACGAGCCTGTGGCACTGGCCGAGGAACTGGTCGAACTGGGCTACAGCGGATTAAAGGTCTGGCCCTTTGACCAAGCGGCCATCCAGTACGGCCCGGCGCGCATTCCGCACCGCGCAATCGAGGAAGGTGTGCAGCCCTTGCGCGAAATCCGAGACAAGGTAGGCATGGACCTCGACATCTTCGTCGATGGCCACGCGCATTTCCAGCTCCCAGCAGCCCTGCGCATCGCCGAGGCATTGCGCGAGGTCGCGCCGCTGTGGCTGGAGGACGTAATCAAAATGGACAACCTCGACACGGTCGCCGACTTCCGCCGCCAGAGCCGGATGCCCATTTCCGTGAGCGAGATGCTGTTGAGCCGCGCCGATTACAACTCCGTGCTGATGCACCAAGCCGCCGATTATGTGATGATCGACCCGACTTGGGTCGGCGGGATTTCTGAGACCGCGCGGATTGCCCATCTGGCGCAGACCTATAATGTGCCGGTCAGCATGCACGACTGCACCGGTCCGCTAACGCTATTTGCCGGCTTGCACGTAGGAGCGGCGGTGGCCAACTGTTGCTATCAGGAAACCGTGCGGGCGCAGATCCAGACGGTGTATCGAGAGTTGATCGACGTCGAGGTGGAAATCAACGGCGGGTATGTGAATCTGCCCCAAGGCAGCGGTTTGGGCGTCAGGCTAAACCCCGATTTGTTCAAGCCGGAACGACCGGGCTATCGGATTTCGCAAAGTTGAAGGAGAAATTTTCAATGGAAAAGGTCAGATATTCCGATTTATTGCCGTGTGAGTTTCGCCAGCGGCTAGCGGCTAAGCCGGTTGCGTATCTGCCGCTGGGCACGCTCGAATGGCACGGCGAGCATTTGCCCTTGGGCAGCGACGCGATCCAGAGCGAAGGGCTGATGATCGAGTGCGCCAAGCGCTTTGGCGGCATCGTCATGCCACCGATTCACCTCGGGCCGGATCGGGCGTGGGATCGCGGCAACGGCAAAGTACTCCACGGCATGGACTGCGCCGACAGCACCGATCCCCACCGGCAATTAGACGGTAGCTGCTACTGGGTGTCGAACGGGTTTTTCGGAATGCTAGTCGATGCGATCTTAGAGCAGATCAAGCGCGCAGGTTTCAAGTTCGTGTTCGCCGATGGACACGGGCCGAGCCGCAGGGCTTGGCGCGAAGCTATGGCCGAGCGGGAGCAGCGCTTCGGCCTCAAGCTCGCGGGAGTTACGGACGAAGTAGCACAAGAATGGAAAAGCCAGATGGACCACGCCGCGCACAACGAAACGTCGCTGGTGATGCACTATCAGGAGGAGTTGGTAGATCTCGGACAATTGTCTGCAGACCGGAGCGTGTGGCCGCAAGGAGTCGGCGGCGAAGACCCGCGCGACGCCAGCGCCGCATACGGGCGGGAGTGCATGGAGCGATCCGTGGAAATTGTCGGGCGACTCATTGCAGAGAGCGGGATTTGAATACTGTAACCGGCGACTGAGGTCGCCATCCGAGAAAGGATGACGCATGAAAATCACCCAAGTAGAGACCATTCGCTTCAAAAGCATCACCAATACCGAGCGCGACTCCGACGGCCACGGCCATCCCGGCCCCGAGCGCGAAACCACCCAGACCTTGCTGCAAATAGACACTGACGAAGGCGTCTCCGGCTACTGGTTTGGCGCTAATGCCCAAGCCATAGACAGCATCGTCAAACCCGCCATAGTCGGCGAAGACCCCTTTTACCGCGAAAAAATCTGGCGCGACCTCAACCATCGCCAGCGGCTCAATCTGGGCACGCTGTCCGACCAAGTGCTCATGACGGTTGACCTAGCCTTGTGGGATCTGGCCGGACGCGCCTTAGAGCAACCCGCGTACAAACTGTTGGGCGGCTTGCGCGACAAAGTGCCAGCCTACGCCTCCACCATGTGCGGCGACGACCTCAAAGGCGGCTTGGCCACGCCCGAGGACTACGCCAATTACGCCCGGTGGTGCATGGAGCGCGGATACCCCGCCTTCAAATTGCACACTTGGCAGCCGCCCTACGCGGGCGCGCCCGACCCCAAACGCGACATTGAAGCCTGCGCCGCCGTGCGCGACGTGGTCGGCCCCGACGTGCCCTGTATGCTCGACCCCTACCACTACTACGACCGCGAGGCCGCCCTATTCCTAGCCAAGGAATTGGAAAAGCTCGACTATTACTGGATGGAAGAACCCATGGACGAACACAGCATGTCGTCCTACATCTGGCTGTGCGAGCAGACCAGCTTGCCGATTTGCGGCCCGGAGACCTGCGAGGGCAAAATGTACGTGCGCGCCGAGTGGATCAAAGCCGGTGCCTGCGACATCAGCCGCTGCGGCGTGGCCGACGTGGGCGGCCTCACTCCATTGATGAAAACCGTGCATCTGTGCGAATCTTTTGGCATGCGCTGCGAAATCCACGGCGGCGGCCCCGGCAACCTGCACGCCCTGTGCGCCATGCACAACGGCGAATTCTACGAACGCGGCTTGTTGCACCCCTTCATCGACTTCGACCAGCCCGCCCCTTGGCTCCACGAGCACGGCGAGTTGATGGACGATCAGGGTTTTGTCCACGTGCCTCAACGACCCGGATTGGGAATGAATATTAACTGGGATTACATCGAAAAGAATAAAGTCGATTGAGCTAATCGAGCGGAACTATCTGCGCTGGACCGAACACTACGACAAGCACACTGGCCGTATGTGCATGCATTAAATTACGGCGATTAATATACACGGCGACAATGGGTTAGCTTCTACGGCGATCTCTTTATTCCGCGTCGCCAGCTCGCTCCCGCTGCCAGTCCTTGCGCCCGCCGTAGTAGTCTCCCTCGTCGAAGAGAGCCGTCGCCGTCTGCGCGAGGGACCGAGCGTACACAACCATATCCACGAACCGCCCATCGACCCGCAGCCGCCGCTTGAAGCGCGCCTCCTCGCCAAATCCCGCTTCCTCAAGCAACTGCTTCTGATCATCATCGCAGTCCGCCAAATAGACATGCAGGACCGCGATCTCCAAGGCCGAGCACCGCTCGACGACCGCATTGAGCAAATCCGCAGCGTGGCCGCTGAAGGCCGGTGCCACGCGAAAGCTCAATATGCCCGCGTGCTGCTCGGCAAAACTCCCCCGCCGTTCGACCGTGGCCAAGCCGACCAAGCGGCGCTTGGCGTTCTCCAGAGCGAGGCAGAACCCGCGCCGACCTTCTAAGCGCCGCAAGGTCTTCACAAAGTGACTCTCGTAGCGGGTGTCGCGGAAACTCTGGCTCAGGTAGTCCTTGATGATCCACCTCGGCTCGGGATGATTGTAGAGCACCGAAGCCCCCGGCAAATCGGCCCAAGTAGCGTCGCGAACCTCGGCCGGACTGCCGCCGTCGAGGTAGTCGCGATCGAAGTCTTCAGCACCGGGTGCCAAATAGCGCATTCCATCTCCGACGAAATAGCGGAATCCATGGCGCTCGTACAAGCTGCCGGCATGGGGATTAGCCGTACACAGATAGAGCGCCATCCCCCCGGCTTGCGCGAACTCCTCCACGAGCCGACCAAGCAGGAGCGAGGCAATCCCCTTACGCCGGTGCGCCTCATCAGTCCAGACGAACTCGACGAGCCCCACCTCGCGCGTATTCGCGGGCGTCTGACAACCCATGTAGCCCACCACCTCTCCGTCGATTTTCCCCAAGTAGTAGGGCGTGTACAGCCAAGGCCGCAAATTCCCTGCCATCAGGTCGGCGGCAATATCCCCCCACCAGCAGAGGCTGTGCTCTCCGCCGGGAAAGGGCGGCTCGCACACCTCGATCGCCAGCTTTTCTCCGCTGCGGAGCTGAACTGTCGTCTCTGCACTATTCATCATTTCCACCTCACAGAATACGAGTAGATGCCGCTGTCTCGGCGTGATCCTGCCGAGACAGCGCCTGCCAGATCGCCGCTACCACAGCCCAGTAAATCGCCGCCTGCACAATACCGGAACTGGGCAAGATCTCCACGTCGTACCCCGGCACCCGCGTCACCGCATCGCCGAAGGGCCACTTTGGCCGGATGACGTAGTCCGGCTGCGGCGGGCCGTCCAATCCATCCCCAGTGATCACCTCGACGATCCGCGCACCCGCCCGGCGCGCGACCTGGTAGGCTTGCGTAGGCCGCCGGTAGTACCCTAGAAAGAAGAACAGATCCCCTGACTCCAGCTCGCGCTCGAGTTCGGCCACCGACGGAGACTCCCCATCGAGCCGCGCTAGGCGACGCATGTACAGCGGATCACCTGGCGCTCCGTGCTGATACACGGGAAAGTGAGAAATCATGCCCGCATGGATGACGCGGCCATCGTTGAGGACTTGAGCGCAGACTGCACCGACGCGGTCAATCGCTCCTGCCTCCTCCTCGATCAGAGCACGCAGAATCCCTCCGATCGCGTCCAAGTACTCCCCACCCACCTGTCCCGGAGGAATCGCCGGCACTTGGTGCGTCTGATGGAACCGCGAGCCGACAAACCGGGCATTGCGATCCCTCGCCCCGGCCACCAGCACACTCTGATACATGGCCGGCATCCGCCCAATCCGAGTTAAGGCGGCCACGATCTCGCCGGTAAAGGTCCACAAAACAACTAAGTTCTGCAGGGAAATCAGCGGGTAGCCCTCACCGCCGAAGGGAGCGGTCACTGCCTCTGACAGAGGAATTTCGCTCTCCAGGAATAGGTCGGCACCCAACTGTGCATCCGCCCCAGCCCACGAGGCCGGCCCAATGCCGACGATCAGGGCACCCGAGGCGCGCAGATCCCGCAACAACTCCAACTCCTGGTCCGGCGGGGCACCCGACCAGCCGAGAATCACCGCGTCATTCGCCGACAGCACCGTCTCAGGTGTCCACTCTTCGGCCAGCATCAGCCCACCAGAGCGAATGAAGCCCTCCGACGTGAAATCCGGACGCGCGCTGGCCAGCAGTAGTCGTCCGTCCGCCGCCAAGCGTCCGGCGACCTGATCAGCGGTCTCCGAGATTGCTGGCAGCCGCGGTCTCAAGACCTCAACGCCCGCCAAAAGCGTCGCGAGATAATCCACGCAATTCACTCTGCCGCAGCCAATTCCAAGGCCCGAAGTGCCCCATCGGTCAGGACCCGATCCGCGTCGTCGCGCAGGAAGCGCCCCTGATGGCTCGCCCTCGCATCGAGGACCTCGTAGCCCCCGTAGGGCACCTCCTCACTCGTCGGCACGTAGCCGATGGAGCCGTTGGCGTACCCCACGGGCAAGGTCAAGGAGAAAGGCGATGCCTCGGCAATAGCCAGCCCCGTCTCGACAAAGATCTCTCCCGGCAGGCCGATGAGCGCCACCTCGTCCAAGGCCAAGACCTGCAGTTCTAGGGGCAGACCTGTGGCCACCGAGCCGCTCTCGCACGCTTCGAGCCGCTCCTTGGCGGCAAAATAGCGGCGGCAGACCTGCCAGCTCCGATGGTGCTCGCCCTTGAGTTGGCGAAAGGCCGGCTCCCACTGCGCCAGTTCGCGCTCGCACTCCTGCTGCGATGGCATGGGCTGGAGAGGCAACTCAAAGGCATGCTGAGCACAGCGCAACCGGCCGCCCCGTCTCAGGTCGTCTCGGGCCAACACCGTCTGCAGCACCGCGTCACCGGCTCTGGTGCCGTGGCACCCGGCCAAGTCATAGGAGCCGCGCGGATGAGGGTTGATATTGCCGGCACAACCGTTGACGAACAGCGCCGTCACGCCCGTCAGTTGGGCCTCGATCAACCGCATAGCGTGGCCCATCCAATCGGCTGTGAACAGGTAGTTGTCGCTCACGAGGCAGGTCCCGTGAGCCGCGTGTTGGTAAATCACTACCAGCGGACCGCCATCGTCGCGCTCGAACCACACCGCATCGACCCAAGGTGCCACCGCTCCGTCGGGATTGACGCCAATGCGGGTCGTGCCATCCTCCTGTCGCTCCCGGCGGTTGACGCCGACCTGCAGCGGATGACGGCCCGTGCCCCAGCGCACGGGCACCGCCGAGGTGGCCGCCTGCAGAGCAGCGCCGGCCATGTAGTGGCTCGTCGCGTCGATATAGGTAGAGACCTGTTCCTCCAGCGCCGAAAAGTCAGAGTACATCTGCGGACCGCCGTGCGTGTGCGAGAAGGCGAGGAATACGTGGGCTGCAGGCACCCCCGTCGCCGCGTGCACCAGCTCGCGCACGCGAGCGATCTGCTCCGCCCGCATGCCGAGCAGATCGTTGGCGATGATCACGGCCTGGGTCGAGCCGTCGTCGAGGAACAAGGCGTGGGTGTTGAGGTGGTCGTGTACGCCCTCGGCTCCGTGGTCGCGGGCACCGTACCCGCCCATGGGACAGCCGATCGGTGGAGTGATCCGGGCACCGCCGGCTCCGGCTAGTAAGTCGTTCATCTTCTTCTCCTGCTCTCGTGGTTAAGGGCCCTGCAGGACCTTCTCAATGGTAGCGCGCACGATTTTTTCCGACCGACCCGACACAAAGGCGTCCACCGGCTCATATCCCCCCTCGGCAAAAGAACTCGCCAAGGTTATATACCCAGTCCCCAAATCCCCGTATCCCGCTACGGCGACAAAGGCATCTGGACGACTCGCCTGCGCATGTAGTTGGTATTCGATAAAGATCTCGCCCGGCAAATGGACCACCGCCACTTGGTCGTTGAGGTGCAAACAAGTGATGGGAATGGGTCGCTCGCGGCGGCGCAGATACGTCAACATGAGGGCGGCTTTGCTGTGCACTTTGGCCCCGGAGGCCGACGAGGTGATTTGCGCCAACAGGTTTTCCTCGTCCATATCCTCCCTCGGCGGCAGCCGCACCGGCTCGACCGTCCAGCGCACGCGCTCCACCGGCTGCCGCGCACTGCCCTGCTCCGCCTCCAACATGGCCCGATGGATGCGCTCGGTGAACAATTCCCGGTTGTCGGCTATACCGTCGTTGTACTTGCCCGCAGTGACATTGCCCGCGCAGCCGGTGAAGTATATATGCGGTACACCGCTTTCCTCCCTGCGGCGGTTGCGCGCCAAGCCAACGAATTCAGGCGTCACCAGTCCAGTGCCGTCCTCGCTGGTGGGATGGACGGCGTAGTAGTGCAACAATGCCAGAGCACTCTCCCCCTGATAAAAGCCAATCGTCTTGAGCATGGGGTCGATGATACCTTCGGGAGCTTCCCGCACTTGTGGATCGCGGCACTGGGTCCAGCGCACCCCAGCCACCTTGCCGTCTGGCCCCATCACTCGCCGATTGGAAGCAATTTTCTCGACTTTGGCCTGCCCCACCGCAATATCCGTGCAAGGTTGCAGATTAGTCATGGCCGCACCCGCCGCTTGCGCCACTTCGGCCCGAACCTTTTCGGCCCAGTCGCCAGCCATGATAATATTGGGACGGCCGTGGGCGTCGAGAATGTCTTGGGCATCGCGGTCGGGCCAAGGCGTATCGTGGGCGTGGATACAGTGCACGGCCACGCGCTCAGCCTCGGTACCTACGGCCCCGGCTAGTTCCCCGCGCCAGCGGTCGTAATCGCCATTGCTCAACTCTGCCCAGTCCAAGGCGCACAAGACTATGGGCGATTGATCGTCCGGCACCAAAATCAGCCCCAAGGCGGACAGCGGGTCGGCTATCCCCTTGGCCGGTGGATACCACCCCGCACAGAGCGGATGGCCCAGCGGCGGCGTAACGTCGGATTGAAATGTGGCGAGTTGCAGCATGGTTTTCTCAATACGGGATGATTGCAGGTATTCCGCGCCGCTTAATATACGCGACCTCCTCCTTGACAGGCCACCGCCTAAGTCAATTATTGGAAGCCCAATCAGTGCTTTTCCAATAGGAGCTTCCCATGAAAATCGCCCACATCGAGCAAATCCCCATCGCTATGCCCCTAGCCAAGTGCTACGACAACCACGCCGGCCGCATGCGCATGTACGACATAGATCAACATATAGTAGTTAAAGTACACGGCGACAATGGGTTAGTCGGCTACGGTGACTACGAAGATAACCCTAGGCCCGTACCCCAAGCCGAGATTGACGCGCTCATCGGCACCAACCCTTTCGACTATCTGCTCAACAATTTCCACATGGGTTTGGGCATGGCGCTCTACGACCTGATGGGCAAGCACGTAGGCGTGCCTGCGCACAAACTGATGGGGCAAAAAGTGCGCGACGCCGTCCCCTGCGCCGCCTGGACCCGCCCCTGTCCCCCCGACGTTTTCGCCGGTGAGATCCAGCGCGCTGCCGATCAGGGCTACCGCGTCTTCAAAATGCACTCGGACGCCCGCTACGACGTCATCGAGCAGACCCGCGCCGCGGAAAAGGTCGCACCACCCGGCTTCAAACTACACTGGGATCTCAACCACAACCGCACGCTGGGCACGATCCTACCCATTGTCGCCGAACTGGAAAAATCGCCGATCGTCGGATTTCTCGAAGACCCGCTGGTGTGGAGCGATATCGACGGCTGGCGCACCCTGCGCGAGAAGACCAAAATCCCCCTCGTCATGCACGTCCCCCAATTGGGCGGCATCCAGGAAGTGATTCGCGGAGTCGCCGATATCTACATGATTGGCGGACGCATCGGCGACACCCTGACCTCGGGCTTTGCCTATGCCAAAGCCAATATCCAGTGCCTGATCCAGCAAAGCGGCAATACCCTGATGAAGGCCCTCACCCTGCACCAAGCCGCAGTCCTGCCCACGGCCTCGGCCCATACCATCAACTTAGACGACCAGTTCGAGTCCGATGTCGCTGAAAAAATCCCAGTCGTCGAGGGCTTTTCACCTGTGCCCGAAGGCCCGGGGCTAGGCGTGGAAGTGGACGAAGAAGCCCTGGCCCAAGCTGCCGCCCGCGCCCACCTGCCCAGGTACGACTACATCGGCGTGGTGCACTTTGCCGGCGGCCACAAAGCCTACAGCTTGGGCAGCCCGAATATCAACCACCTGACCGGCACCGAAGAAGGCCGCCTCCAGGGCCTCAACTTTGAGTACTGGACCGACGACGGCTCAGCCGAATACGCCCGCGTCCTCAAGCGCTTGCAGGAGGAAGGGCCGTTTATCGAGAGCTAGAGTCGTACCAGTCCTGCAACGCTGGATAGAGCGCCCGATAGCGATCAAAAGCCCGCCGGTAGTATTCGACTCGCTCCTGGTCGCAATGCACGGTCTCAGCCAACTTGACCGTGCTCTGACAGGCAGTGGCAAAATCCGCATAGAGTCCGCCGCCAACGGCCGCCAACAACGCCGCTCCTACCGCCGATAGATCGTCCGTGGCGATCCGCACCACGTCGCGCCCCAAAATATCGGCCTGGATCTGCCGCCACACCTCTGAGTGCGAGCCACCCTCGCCGATCCGCAACTCGTCGATGGGCAAGCCGATTTCGGCGAAGCAATCGAGCGAGTGCCGCAAGTCGAAGACGACCCCCTCCAGCACCGCCCGCACCAGATGCCCCTTCGTGTGCCCCAGCGACAGCCCAACAAATCCGCCGCGAGCGTGGGCGTCGGGACGCGGCGTGGCCCTTCCTTCGAGCCAAGGCATGAAAAACGCCCCCTCGGCCCCAGCGGGAACCGCAGCCGCAGCCTCGGTCAACTCCTCGTAGCTACCTCCGAATTCCTCCTTGAACCACTTGAGCGAGGCCCCTCCAGTAAACGAGCAACCCAGCCAAGCGTATTTGCCGGGGATGGGGTGGCACATCGGCCAGAGCTTGTCAAAGGCCCGCGGATCCAGCCTCTCGGCAAAAGCCGTGGCGTGCGCCGCCGTGCCGATCCCCAAGCTGATAATGCCCGGCTCAATCACCCCAGCGCCGAGAATCATACAGGGCATGTCCCCGCCGCCAGCGACGACGGGCGTGCCCTCGGCCAGCCCAGTCTGCTCGGCGGCCTCTTGAGTTATGGTCCCAACCACCTCTGGCGAATCGGCCAAGTCCGGGAACAGCCCCGTATCGACTTCCAATGCCTCCAAAATTTCCCCGGACCACTGGCGCTCGTGCAGGTCAAAAGCCGCAGTCGTCGAGGCATCCGACACCTCTGCCGCTATCTGTCCAGTGAGCCGATAGCGCAGCCAATCCTTGGGCAACAGCATCCAGCGGCTTTGCTGGTAAACATCTGTCGCATGGTCTTTTACCCACAACACTTTCGCCAGAGTATTAACCGGCCCCAACCGCATTAGCGTCCGCTCTCGCAGCAAGTCACCCGCGCGCTGCTCGGCCCAATCGCACTCTGCTTGCGAGCGGTGGTCGAGCCAGATCGGCACCCGCTGCAGGGGCTGCCCGGCGCTATCGACAAACACCGCGCCGTTGATCTGCCCCGACAGGCCGACACAGGCGACCTGCGCAGGGTCAATATCGGCGATCGCCTGACGCGCAGACGAGCACAGCCCTTGCCACCAATCCTCCGGATCCTGCTCGACCCACCCAGGATGCGGCTTGTAGAGCGGATACTCGGCCTGCCCTCTGCCGATGAGGTCTCCCGCCTCGTCGAGGAGGACGGCCTTGGTGCTTCCCGTGCCTAAGTCTATGCCCAGTGCGCAGCGCATCTAATCCTCCTATCCGAACCTATCCACGTTACACAAACTCAAATCAAAACCCGGCTCCTCCCCTTGGACCACGCGCGCGATCACCGCCCCGGTCACCGCCCCCAGCGAGACCCCAACCATGGCGTGCCCGGCCGCTACCGTGAGATTGTCGTAGTCCCGCGGCCGCCCCAAAAAGGGCAAGCCATCCGGCGTACAGGGCCGCAGGCCCCGCCACACTTCGATTAGCTCTAGCGCATCCGGCGTCCACGCCGGTACGTAGCGCGGCACTGCATTGACAATCGCGGCGACCCGCCGGCGGTTGATCGACGTATCCATGCCCGCCAATTCGAGCGTACCGGCAAAGCGCAGCTTGTCTCCCATCGGGGTGGTGCCGACGCGGGCTTCCACCATCATCAACGGTACCTCCGGGCACGGATCCGGCTTGTGGACAGTGACGCTGTAGCCCTTGGCCGGCTGCACCGGCAGGGACAGACCCAGCCCACGGCCCACGCCCGGTGACCACGCCCCACTGCACAGCACGACTTCGTCAGCAGCAAAATCCCCGCGCGTCGTCTCGACCACTTGCAGACGACGCCCCTGTTTGCCAAACCCCAACACCTCGGTTTTTTCGTTTAGCTGCACCCCTCGCTCGACGCAGCGCGCAGCCAAGGCCCGCACGAGACGCGCCGGGTCCAAGTGGGCATCTTGCGCGTAAAACGCCCCACCCACGCAGTCCAATTCCACGACGGCAGCGCGCTCCTGCGCCTGTTGGGCGTCGACTATCTCTACTTCTATCCCTATCTCCTGCATCAGTTCGGCCTCTTCGTGGACGCTTTCCATCCCCTGCTCGGTCTTGCACAGCAGGAGTCGGCCCTCGTGCCCAAAGGCAAAATCCAATTCCGCGGCCAGCGCCTCATAGAGCCGAAAGCTCTCCAAGTGCATATCGCGCAACAGCGGCATAGCCTGCCGCACCCGCCGCATGGTGCTGGCCTTGCGGAATTGCCACAGCCAAGCCACAAGGTCGAGATCCCAGCGCCATTTGATGTAGAAGGGACTGTCCGGGTCGAACATCCACCGCAAGCCTTGGGCGATGACCCCCGGCTCGGCCAGCGGTACGCTGTGGCTGGGGACGATCAGCCCAGCGTTGCCGTAGGAACTCCCCGCGCAGACCTCGTCCTTTTCGACCACAGTAACCTCGCGGCCCTGCTCCCGGAGAAAGTGCGCCACACAGATACCGACGACTCCGCCGCCGATGACCAGCACATCTACCTGTCGCGTCATAGCCAAGCCTCGCGTTTGTCCGACCGGTTGTGTTTCACTCTGCGTATTCAGGGACATTATACGCTGAAAATCTGCGTTGAGCCACCAGCAGAAAGGAACTATCCATGCTAGATCGCGCCGTGCGCACCGTATCATCCGCCTGTGCACCTCACGCGGACTGCTCGACGACACCCCAGCCGATCCACTCGCGGACGAGGATTATCCGTTAAGCCCTCTTGACAGAAGAGCTATTTTATTATAGCATACATGATATAATAAAATAGCAAAGATGCTATAAATGCCCTTTGATTGTCAACAGATCAAGGAATTCCGTCGGTGCCTCGGCCTGACCCAGACCCAATTGGCCGAAAAACTACAGGTACCGCAATGCACCATCGCCCGCTGGGAAACGGGCAAAACCGCGCCCAACGCCAGCCACATCGGCGAAATGTGCGATTTCGGCCGCGTCGCAGGCATCGAACCCGGTTTTTTCTTCCCCGCCTTCAGCCGCTATACCCCGGGGAAAGCACCACAATAGCATTGGGAGAAATATCCGAAGGCTTCTCGCCTTCATTAATAAGGAGCCTAAAATGGCCAAAAACACCGTCGTCCTCACTGACGCCACCTTCGATGAAGAAGTACTGCAAGCGCAAGAGCCGGTCCTGGTAGATTTCAGTGCCGTCTGGTGCCCTCCCTGCCGCGCCCTAGAGCCGGTGGTCGAGGAACTGGCTGGAGAATACGCCGGCCGCGTCAAAGTGGCCAAACTCGACGCCGACCAGTACCGAGAGACGGTCTCGCGCTACCAGATCCGCGGCCTGCCGACCCTGCTCTTTTTCAAGGACGGCCAAGTCCAAGACACCGTCGTCGGCGCAGCCCCTAAAGGCCAGTTGGTACAAAAATTGGATGCCGTCCTCCAAGCCTCGTAGCTGATGAATCAATCACTAGCAGCGACCGCCGTTTTCCATTTTGTCATCTCTTCCTTGATAAAGTAGCCCACGAGATCGTTGTACATCTTCTCAATCGCGTCTGGACTGAGGCCTTCCTCCGCCGCCCAGAGTCTTCGTTGCTCTAGCATGGATTTTAGTCGTTCTGGAGCTTCCACACTCTCCACACTCGTTTTGAATTGTGCTGCTGCTTGCACGTATTGAAACCGTTGACCTAGCAGCGCAATAACCTCTCTATCGATCCGATCAATCTCCGCACGTATATCTCCCATATCCGCACACTTATCTGGCGTTTTCATTCATTTCACTCCTTGCGTTTGTCCGACACCTTGACGCCGGTTGTGTTTCGCTCTACGTATTTTGGGACATTATACGCCGAAAACCTGCGTTGAGCCATCAGCAGAAAGGAACTATCCATGATAGAGCGCGCCGTGCGCATCGGGATGATCGGCTGCGGCACCCAAGCCAACGTCCACTTTGCCGTCATCAAAGCACTGGGCGCGGACCAAGCGACAGTTGCTGCCGTCTGCGACCTCGACGACGAGCGCCTCGCCGCGGCCTGCCAACTCTGGCCCGAAGCCCGTGCGGCCAAAGACTATCGGGATATGCTCGCTTCCGGCGACCTCGACTTAGTCATCGTCGCTACCATGCCCAACACGCACGAAGCCATGTCGTTGGCCAGCCTCGACGCCGGGGCCTGCGTGCTGTGCGAAAAGCCCTTTATGATGAATGCTTCCCAAGCCGAAGCCGTCCTCGCCAAGGCCGCGGAGACCGGGCTGCAAGTCCAGCTCGGCACCAACATGCGCTATATGCCGAGTTCACAGTACTTGCACGACCTAGTCCAAGGCGGCACCATCGGCGAGCCCGTATTCGCCAAGGCATGGGGCTGCCACGATGTCCCGCCCGTCTGGGGGCCGCACTACCACCTCGCCACCTCTGGCGGCGGGGTCCTCGCCTCGACTCTGGTCCACACACTCGACTTGGCGATGTGGGTCGGCGGCTCGCCCAATCCGCTCACCGTCAGCGCAGCGACCCGACGCCTCTTCCCCGGCAAACGCGGGCCCAAGGTCGATGCCGCCATCCACGCGCGCTACGACGCCGAAGACCTCATCAGCGGCCTGGTGCGCTTTGATAACGGCGCATTTTACTCCTTGGAGGGCAACTGGTGCAGCGAGAAGACTGACTTCCACAGCTTTGAACTGACCACCACCCGTGCCACGGTGACCGGCGAACCCTTTGCGGTCAAGGTCGATGTCGAAGGCGAGATTGTCGATCAGACGCCCCAACTCGACGGCGACGACTGGTCCCAAAGCGTCCACACCCAAGACGCCACCCTCATTGCCCAACTCTGCGCCGGCGAACCTTGGGACATGCAGGACGCCCGTCAGCTACTCAACCTACAAAAGGTCGTCGATGCCTGTTATGAGTCGGCGTATACAGGCCGAGAGGTCGTATTATAACCTACACGGGCACAACAAGTTGACATGAATTATCTGTAAGGAAATCCCATGACCCAGCCCAACACCTGGACACCTGCCGAGGCCCACAGCACAGCCGCTCTGCTGCACAGCCTGCCTCAACCTCTCACCGCCTTGGCCGACGGAGACGTCCCCGCCGTAGTCCTGCGAGGAGCCTACCCGCCCGACCACTGCCAAGGCTTGATGCGCCGCTTTGAGGAGCGCGGCTATTTCGATCCGGCCACCGTGGGCCAAGCTCCCCAGCTAAGCGGCGGCCCCTATCTCGACTTGGGTACCAGCCTCGGACGGCTCGGAGCCGATCCAGACGCCTTCTTCGCCCACGCCGTTCGCACTCACGAGTTGTTCGCCACGCTCTTCGAGGGATTTACAGACCCGGTGCGCACGATGTACGCGGCCCTATCCGACCTCGCCGAAAGCAAAATAGTTCAAACCGCGCGCGAACCGGACGGGCAGCTCTACGGGCCAGCCATTTTCCGCATGTATCACGCCGCCGAAGGCCACAAGCCCCACTACGACTCCGTAGCCAAGCGCTCCCGCCCCGGCTACGAATACGCAGTCGCCGACTTCCAGCGCCAATTCGCCGGGGTGTTGTGCTTACAGACCGGCGATGAAGCAAGCGCCGACGAACCCTTTATCTACCGCTGCTGGGGCACCCAGCCCCACATCGAGGAAGTCCTGCGCGAAGATCGCTTCGCCGAGTACTCGGCCGAGCACCACATCCCCCGCGTCCAAGTCCGGTTGACTCCGGGCGATCTCTACTTCTTCTGCACTGAAAACATCCACGAAGTAGAGCGCCTAACGCGCCAGCGCCGCCGCGTCGTACTAGCTTTCTTCTTCGCCATGTCGGAGGATAAACCAGAGATTTTCGTCTGGTCCTAGATATGCCCATCACCCAACCCATCGACACCTTAGTCCTCGGCGGCGGCATGGCCGGCACCTTTGCCGCGCTCGCCGCCAAAACGCCCGATACCACCGTTGCCATTGTCGAGCCAGCCAATGTCTTGGGCGGCCAAGGCACGGCCGGGGGCGTCGCTGGTTTTTGCGGCGACAGCCAGCGCGTCAACGCCCCTTTTGCCCGCCTCGTCGAGACCTTGTCCCAGCACGAGCTCATCGCCGAGTACGACCCGCTCGCCGACCGCCGCGCGTACGACTTGGAATTGTGCGCCTTCTTTTTACAGGAAATGGTCGCCGCAGCCGGCGTCGAAATCCTCTTCCACGCCCGAGCCTTGACGGCTCAACGCGACGGTGGGCACATCGCCTCGGTCGAGGTTGCCTGCGCCTCTGACCGCATCGAGTTCCGGCCCGGCATGGTTGTCGATGCCACTGGCGACTGCGCCCTAGCCCACGCGGCCGCGTTTGCAACCATCCACGAGGGGGCCAACAAACAACTGCCCATGAGCCTTTACTTTGTGCTATGGGACACCGGCCGACCTGTCACCCCCTTCTTGCCGCCGGACTGCCCGACTTGGGACGACGACGAGTCCCTGCCCATGACCACCTTGCACGTGTTCCCCTCCGGCAAGGTCGAAGTCAAGATGAAGGTCGTGGGGTTTGACGCGGCCGATGGCCAGAGCCTGTCCCGCGCCGAACTACATGCGCGGCGACAGATGATGGGCTTGATTTACTACTTGCAAACTAAGGGCTATCGCGGTACCCGGCTAGACACCCACGTCCTCGCCTCGGTCTCCCGGCACATCGGCGCTCGCGAGGGGCGGCGCATTGTCGGCGAATATCTCCTGACCGAAGAGGACGTCACCCATGCCTGCACGTTCTCCGACGCGGTAGCAGTGGGCACCTACCATCTCGACTACCACTGGCCCGACCGCGTCGAGCGCGCCGGCACGGGCATTACCACCATGGTCGAGCCATATCACATCCCGCTGCGCAGTCTAGTGCCCAAAGGGGCCGCTAATCTGCTAGTGGCCGGACGCTCGGCCTCGGGCGACCAGATGGCCATGAGTTCCTTCCGCATCCAAGCGACCTGTGCCCAGATGGGCTTTGCGGCCGGCACGGCGGCGCGGGTCTGCCAGCGCGAGGGGCGCGACTTGCAGGACGCGCCCCTCGCCGCGATCCAGCAAGCCATTGCGGCCGGCGGCCAGTCGCTCAATCTGTCCGCGTACGGCGACTACCTGCGCCACTTAATCCACATCCGCGAGTACCTCTTTGCCGACGACCGGCCCTTCACCCAGTGCCACGCCTCAACTTTGGTGCAACTCAAAAACGGTGCGTTTCTCGCCGCGTGGTTTGGTGGCACTCGCGAAGGCCAAGCGGATGTCGGGATCTGGGGAACCGAGCGCTGGCGCGGGCGATGGTCGGCTCCCCGCCGTTTGGCCAAGGTGCGGGACTGTGCCCACTGGAATCCAGTGCTCCACGCCAGCGGCGACGGCTGCGTCTATCTGTTCTTCAAGGTGGGCGAGCAGATAGCCGATTGGGAAACTTGGGTGATAGAATCGGCCGACGAGGGTCAAACTTGGACCGAGCCACGGGCACTATTACCGGGCGACCAGGGCGGGCGCGGGCCGGTTAAAAACAAGCTCCTCGTGCTCGCCGACGGCACGTGGTTGGCCGGGGCCTCGCTGGAAAAGGAAGGATGGGAGGTCTTTGTCGATCTCAGTGCGGACCGCGGCGCGACTTGGCAGGCCAGTGATCTCATAACACGCGACCGCTCGCTCTTCACCGGCCACGGTGCGATCCAGCCGACGCTTTGGGAATCGGCCCCGGGGCAAGTGCATATGTTGGTCCGCAGCACCTGTGGGCGGATCGGCCGCAGCGACTCAGCGGACGGAGGGCGGACTTGGTCGCCGCTCTATCCAACGGACTTGCCCAACAACAACAGCGGCCTCGACCTAGCTCGCCTCCACGACGGTACCCTCGCCCTCGTCTGCAACCCGGTGGAACGCACCCGCACCCCGCTCTCGATCCTACTCTCATCAGACAACGGGCAGACGTGGCCGCGCCGCTTGGACTTAGAAACCGCGGACGGCGAGTACTCCTATCCGGCGATCATCCCCACCCAAGTCGGCATGGCCATTACCTATACGTGGAAACGCGAGCGGATCGCCTTCTGGCACGGGTCGGTAGAACAAGTGCCGAATACCGATTAGCATCATGCCGCATTAGTCCTGGTACACCACCACCTTTATTCCATATCCCATAGCCAAAGGTTCCAGCACGGCATCACTTCTGGTGCAAATTGCAATCGTGTCCACGCTACGGGGTCGAAACGGTATCATCAGATGTCGCGAGAATAGCGCCTGACCCAAGAGATACATGCCCAGTCGGCTGGCCTTTGTTTGAATCACCACAATATCTCGATTCTCGATTTCAATTTCCCGGTGGTTCGCAATCAAGTGTGGAGCATCCAAGATCACGACGCCATCAAGCAATCTCCTACCTTGATTGGGGCCACGACGGACGGCCGGGAACTCCTCTATCAGGGTACCGCCGATCTCTTGCCAATAGCGTCGTGTGAGGGGTGTTTCGCGTTTCGACATGACTGCCTATCCCCGAAGTATGGTTCGCCCTTTATCCGTTGTCTGGTATCGCTGAAGTGGACTTTTGGGCTTGTCCGGTATAGTGCGGACAAGTAGGCCTGTTCAAGCAATTTGTCCAAGTAGTTACGTTGGAAGGTCTCTCGGTGCCTGATGCCGATAACCCTTTGAATATCAGCACTTTTCTTCGCTTCTAGGCAGGCACTAAGAACCCTAATTATCCAAGGTCCGACTTGTCCGGTAGCTTGTCCGGTAGCATTAGCCCTCCGGCTACATGTCCTCGCCGCGCATGTCCGCTCTGTATTAGTCCGCAGCTATCTTATTGGCGACTCACTGCCAATCAAAGGGCTCGGCGTCTGGGTACTCCTTTTTATACTCAGCCATTTCTTTCTTGTCTAGCGCGTACCACTCATCGTACGGATAACGGCGGAAAAATTCCCCTATACGCTCGCGGAAATGCTCATCGGCGATAGGGTTTAGTCGCCCACGCCTTAATGATAAAAGATTCTCCAAGTCCTCACGAGGGACACGGAGTGTCACAAGAAAATCAACCGCCATCTTATCGGAGAACCCCAGTTGATCGCTGGGAGGCAGATAGAACCACTTCTGATTAAGCCGTGCATGTTGGGTAAGAAGATTCTTCCAACTCTTGGCAGACTTCGTATCCTTGCTCTTTCTCTCCACGTCACGGAATTTTCGGATTTCACATAGTGTAATGTCTCTGCTGTGGGAAGCATCACAGTCTTGAGTAGCGACGATTGAAGCTACAGAGCGAGCAGACACAATGATGTCGACAGGACTGCTCTGATTCGCCAATTCCTCCCACTTTGTAACTCGCTCACCTTCTTCATCCGCGAGCAAAATTCGTTCAAGGGAAAGATCGATTCGAGGGAGTCCGATGAAAATATCTCCTTGGCGGATCGATGCAGTTTGATCGGGAAATTCGTAGATCATTTGTCCTCATCCCACTGAATGCCTCGTTCCGCCTCCCACTCGGCCAGTTGGATACGTTCCTGTTCAGCGTTTTCGATAATTTGACGAGCGATTTGCAGTGCTTCTGTACGCGAGATTGGCCTTCCTATCACCCCGTCAAAAGCCAAGGAGATCGTGGATACATCGCGTCTCCGTCTGTCCCAAAACCAGTAGTCGGGAGCAGCGGTAGCAGGGGATGCCGCAGTTACCAGAACTATTCCTGCAATCTGCCCAAGTCGATAGAAATTCCAGCGAGTCTCTGGCCTTTTGACATGGCTTTTGCTCCAAGCGTCCGATGAGGCAATATCCGTTTCTGACAATTCTACTTGAAGATCTATAGTTGCAAGATCGTTACTCACCGGAGAACCTCTCTTTCAGTTCGCCATCAATCAATCTAAAGAACCAGTCGTCTATTAAGTTATGAGCCTCCTCTAGCCACTTCGGAAAGCCATTAGGTATTGCAGGAATATGTCCTGCTTGAACCAAAGTCTCCCATATCAAGGCTGGCTGGCTCATATGGCTCCCAATGGCAAATCGCAAAGCAATAATGCCAACAGGGTCATTGGTGGGAAAAGACATATGCCAGTTAAACTCCGTCGGATTTTTCTTAACTCGTTCATTGATGAACAGATCATCGGGTAAGGAGATGGTTGTCTTCATTTTGTCCTTAAGAAAATTGAAGACACTCTCCTGATTAAAGTCTACATCCACAGCATCTATATAGCGAAGTGTTAAACCTTGAACCTTGAAGTCCTCCTTAGCCGGATGGGCGTCAAGTAAGCTTTCGACGGCCTGGGCACAACGCTGCTTAAAATCGTCCCATGTGTAGCCCTCGGTTTCGTTCACAGTCATAAGTCCAGGACCAACTTGGATGAGTGGCCATCCATCTTCTGAAACCCGAAAACGATGCTGTGCCATATGAGCTACCATAGAGTCGGGAATTTGGGTGGTTGGAAGCGGCTCATGAAAGGGATAGTCGCTCTCCACCTTTTCTGAAAAGCGCCCAAGCAACAGCCTGTAATGAGGGTCTGCCTCAATTTTCGAAGCCGTTTGAGCAGGCAATTCCCATTTAAATTCTAAAATCGCTTCAACCAATGGCTTGTTCTTCAATTCTTTCTCACTCACTTTGCTCTCCCCTCTTGGGCATTTCGATTTTCGTCGGACAAAGGTATTCCCTAATTATATGAATCATATAAAGATATATCTGTTCCCCCGGACGGGAGACCGCTTGGTCATACCACATGAGGAGATTGGAATCCTCTTGAAGAACCGTCTCCGGAATTTTCTTGATCAGCTATTATAGTGGCCTAGTCGTGCTCCTGCAACGCGGTGGTTTTACCTGCGACTGTCGATACGAGATAAACACCAGCCGATTCTAAAGACCGGCGGCCGGTCCTATCTTCCACATGATCTGATCGGCAAGGGAGTCCGCCATCACCTTTCTCCTGTGGGTTTCAATCTCCGTCTGATCCTAGCCCTCCGGCTGCATGTCCTCGCCGCGCAGCAGGAAGGCGCGGATGTCGTAGCGGCCCGGGCGCTCTACCGGCAAATCCCCCGCCTCGATCATCACCTCCAGCGGCGAAGCCATCGTCCGCAAGGGCAACGCCGTCACCTCGTGTAACCGCGCCGACTCGTACGTGGCCATAATGATCTCCACTGCCGCCCGGCCATTTTCCGCTTGGCCGCGATGCTCGACCTTGCCTTCAATCCACTCCACGATCTCGCGCTGCTGCCCAACGCTGGGGTCCTCGCCCTCGCCCTGACGCTCTTCCCAAGTGCCGGTCTTGCTGTTGAGCAGCCGCACCTTGCTCTCGTCGAGTTCAATTATGCCCTCCGAACCGTAGAAAACCCCGCCTTGGTAATTCGGGCCGGCCAATTCCTGCAAAAGCTGGCCAATGGCCCCATTGTCAAATTGTACCACGCACAGGCTGCGATCCTCAATGGGAATGTCGCGCTCAAAGCGCTCGGTCTTGCGCTCGATATTGCCCATCACCCACACCGCCTGCGGATCGCCCATCACATAGCGCATCATGTCCAACAGATGCGAGCAATCGTTGAGCAAGCCCTGTCCGCCGCGCGCATTGACCTGCTGCACCTCGCCGATGGCCCCTTCTGCCACCAGTTCCTTGGCCAAAGTCCACGCCGGGTTGAAGCGGCGCTGATGAGCAATGGCCAGCTTGACATGGTTGCGCCGGGCGGCGATCAGCATGTCGTCGCAATCGCCTAGACTAGTCGCCATGGGCTTTTCGCACAGCACGGCTTTGGGCTTGCGCGCGCAAGCGGCAATCGTCATCGGCGCATGCAACTTGTGCCAAGTACACACCGAGACGATGTCGAGCGCCTCCTCGTCGAGCATCTGGCGGCAATCCTCGTAGCGTTGAGCGATCCCGTGTCGCTCGCCGAATTCCTCCCGCGCCGCAGCCACCGGATCGGCCAGCGCCACCACCTCGACTCGGTCCACTCCGTTCCAACCGTTCATGTGGTAGTGGGCAATGCCGCCGCAGCCGATAATGCCCACTCGGTACTTTTCTGCCATGTCGTCTTCCTTTGTTGGAGGTTAGCTATCTGTGTTAGTTGATCCAATCGACAATCGCATCCTCGCTCATCCCCTCGGCTTCGACCACGAGCTGCGTTCCCTTACCTGCCGCCCGATAGCATCGCCTAGCGACGCGCTCCGGGAAATGATCTCCGGCCCCGTGCACCAACAGCCGCCCTGGCGCGCACAACGCCAGCGCCGTCCGCACATCGCCCAACGCGCGAATCCCCGGCGCAAAAAGCGCTCCAGTCCACGCTTCGTCACCTCCCAGATCGCGACCATCCCAGTCCACCGCAGTGCTGCTGACGCCGCTAATCAGCGCCCGCGCAAACAGGCACCAGATGCCGGCCTCGCCCTGACCAACGAGGTCGCGCTTGCCCACGCGCAGGTGCTGGTCCAGATAGGCCAAACCCGTGAGGATGTCCTGCACCCTGCAAGCCATCGTCGCCTGATTGTACGTGTGGTACAGAGGATCCATCTCGTCGTGCCCCTCCCTCTCTGTTCCATCGGTCAGGAAGGGAGCGACGATCAGTACAGCTCCTCCTGCCTGCAACAAACCCCGCGCCAGCGCCCCCGGCTCAGCGCCGTCCCAATTCGCGTCAGCAATCAGCGTCGCTGGCACCTTGCCTTGGGGACCTCGCGGAAGAAAAAACGCCGCTCGCACCCGCTCTCCCCGGCCCACGCGCCCCAAGACCAGATTCTCGGCCACATAGCCCTCCTCCCGCCGAAATCCCAAACTCTCGACTGCTACTTGAGGCGCGGCATCCACTCCGAGCAGACTTGCCAGTGCCGGGAGCGTCTCCCACTGGAAGCGCCGAATGCGGGCCGATGCCAATCTCGCGCCCAAGCGCTTCTCGCTGCGAGCGATCAAGGCGTCAAAGACCCCTTGTGCGTCGAGCGCATGAGCCGGTTTTTTGCGTCCGCTGAACACCAGCAAATCCTCGTCCTTCTCTACGGTAAACGGCTGTTCGGCGACCTTCCCTTGCCCACCGAGCAGGTGGCACTTGAAAAACGCGTACACCGCTTCGCGGCTCGGCTGGTTGTAGTTGTGCGGGGCATCTATCTGCACCTCGCTCACCTTGTTTTGCGCCCCGTAGAGACCGTAGATCGCACGCACCGCCGGGAACTCAACCTCTGGCGTATTCGCCGTCCAATCCCCGGTACACGACACCATCAACAAGGGCCTCGGTGCCATGCAGCTCGCGATTTCTACATTGTTGATGTCTAGCCGCAGGTGCCCCTGATTCTCGCAGCGACAGCCGCCCTGCATAAAGGCCGAGACCATGTTGACGGGAGCCGCCGCCTTGATCCGCTCGTCAACTGCCATCAGCAAAAAGGTCTGCGTCCCCCCACCAGAGGCACCCGTGCAGCCAATGCGCTCGGCATCTACATCCGTCAGCGATGCGAGGAAGTCAACCACCCGAATGCTGTTCCACAGTTGCAAGCTCAGCGCGCCGATTCCCCACAAAGCCTCGCGCCGCCCCCCAATCTCCCGATGCACGAATTGGTCGCTGTCGTTGTACCCAACCATGTCGTACGAAAAGGCCACCATGCCCTGCCGTGCAAAGTTGATGCAGCGCCCAGCAATTGATCCCAACTCGGTGTTTTCCAAACGCCCGTGCTCCCAGTGGCCGTGCGGACAGGCAAGCGCCGGGAAAGGGCCCTCGTCTAGCGGCCGGTACAGATTGCCACAGACGAAAAAACCGGGCAAGCTCTCGAAAAAAACCTTTTCCACCGCATAGCCATCCCGTTCAATCCGCCCGAAGACCTGCGCCTTGAGCGGGGTCTTCGCCGGCAGCGGCCACAATCCCGCACAGACGAGAATGTGCCGACGAATCGCCGCCGCCCGCTGTTCCCACTCCGCCAGCGTCCGATAGCGGCGCAAGGCCCAAGGCGTACTAACGTGTTTGGCTGCGCCCAGCCGTGTATCCATTTCCAAACTCCTTTTGTTGAGATAGGTAGGGTGCCACTGGTAGATCCTCTTCATTTATTGAAGCTGCCGCTCAGGAGAGCTTTTGCGTTGGACCGTTTTCACACCCAGTAGAGCCCGTGCCCCTGTTCGCCCGTGATCAGGTCGACGATCAGCCAAAAAGCGATAACAGCGAACTGACCGAGGATAAGTCCCAGAAAAAAAGGCCGCACGGCCTTGAGCACCCGGGGGCCGCCGTAGCGCATCAACACGGCCTTGAACAACCACACTAAAAAGACACTGAACCAGATGTGGCGAGTCAGCATCATCTGCGAGACGGCCAAGCCTATGGGGTGGATGGGGAAGGTCAGCAGGTGACTGCGGATCCAGTAGAGGGCGGTCATGACCGCCCCGCCCAAAGCCATCAGGCCCAAGCCGCTGTAATCTGGTCCAGCCGGATCGCGCAGATAACTGGCCGCAAAGTCAACGGTGTAGCGGGGGCCGCTGAGGAAGAACCAAGTATTGGCGTTGTTGGCACCGCTCTCGTAGGCGTAGTACAGGGTCGTCCACACCGATACGCCCAGACTCAGGACCACGGCCAGTATCATGCTGCCCAGGACCAAGCCTTTGTTGCGGATCGATTCGGTCAGCTTGAGGCCGTTGGCCGCCGCAGCCATGACAAAGGTGCGCACATCGCTCATCCACACCTGGCCGAAGGAAAGCACGCCTATGGTGCCGGGGGCACCCAGCACCTGGGTACCGAAAAAACTGCGGACCACCGTGGGGGTGATCAATTGAGCTCGGGTGGCGGCCAAGCCCGATTCGCAGAGAATGCGGGTGATACCCAGAAAGGTGAGCGAAGCCATCAGCACAAAAGTAAGGGCGGCCCACCAAGGCACCCCGATGGCAATAAACCATCCGGTCATCAGCGCCAAGCCCAGAAACAGTTGCAGATAAACGGCCCTAGCCGAAAAATCGGCGCTAGAGGCAGTTTCCGGACGCAGGGCCGCCTTCCAGCTCTGCCGCAGGTACCGACGGGCAATCCACAGGGTGTGCCCCACCAAGGCCATGAGGGCACCGAACTGGACGAAGGCCATGATCGGACCGCCATCGCTCTGCGAGTAGATATCGAGATCGAGGGTACGGGTGAGGCCGATAATGCTGAAATAGCCTTTGATTATGTAGCCCAGCAAATAAAAAAACCAGACGCTGAGCGCCACTTCCTGGTGAATGAGGTAGGCAAAGCCCATCATGGGGAAACTGAGATTGATGGTCAGGTTCTCCATGCCGTGGAAAACAGGTACGCTGGTGTTGAGGACGATGCGGGGGAAGAAGTGGAAGTAGGCGTTGAGGCCGTTGAGCGAAGTGACGATGAAGGGGACGGCAAAGCCGCTCCACATCACCGGATTGCGAAAAAAGGAATTGAGCGCGCGACCGGGCTCCTGGTTGCCCATCACCAGGGGCAGTTGGGCCAATGGATAGGCCAAGCGCTCGTATTCGATCCACTGGCGGCGGAAGAGAATGGCCAGCGCGATCATGACCATGTACAGGCCCAACAAGACTGGCAGCCAGTTCAGCAGGGGGCGGATCCAGGCCATCCAAGGAATGGGCTGGTCGCGGGCAATGCCCTCGTAAAAGCCGCGGATGACGTCCTCGCCTTGGGGCACCAGCCAGTGCGGCACAAAGGGATGAATGAGTTCGGCCCATTGGTTTTCGGGGGAGGCCATATAGGAAATCGCCGGCAGGATGGGAATCAGGTACAGGGTCAGCCCCATGGTGCATATAGAACAAGAAATGGCCGCCATCACATAGGCAATGGCCAGTTCCCCCGAAGACAGGGCTAGGTAGGGGAGGAAACGGCGCAGCAGACCATTGACGAACAGGGCGAGGAAAAACAGCAGGAAAACTGCGGCCGCGGTGGTAAAGTCAATAGTCAGGTAGGAACCGCGCACCACCAAGCTATTATAAGGCCCCCAAAAAGCGACTAGAACGCTCAAGACCGTCCCCACGGACAAAGCCCAGAGCGGACGGACGGGGGCCGGGGTCAATGGATGGGCGTTGGCGACCACGGCCCTACCAGTTTCTGCCACTGTAGGATAGGCACTGATTTGAACGTCTCGCGCATACCATAAAAAATCACCGTGGGACTGACGGCTTCAGCCGTTCAGGGGGATAGGTGTTGACTTCTTGACGGACGAGCAACGCACTAGGCGTTTGTCTGTCCAGGAAAGAAGTTAAAAGAAAGCCAATTAATTTGTTGACAGTGAACAAGTCTTTTAGTGAGTTGACTGTACGACAAACAAACGCAAAACGGCAGGCTGCACCCACCAGATTCAATATCATCTTGTCTGGTGTCCCAAGTATCGGCGCGGCGTCCTGACGGGCGACATCGCATCTGCGCTGGATGAGTTGCTTCACACCAAGGCGTCCGAACTCGGCGTTGAAATCCTCTCGCTGGCAATCCGTTCTGATCACGTGCATCTGTTCGTTACCGGAACGCCCGTCATGGCTGTCAATCAACTCGTGCGGCACTTCAAAGGCTACACCGCCCACGAACTGAGAGCGCGTTTTCCTTCGCTCAAGACGCGGTTGCCGTCGCTATGGTCGCGCTCGTACTACGCCGATAGCATCGGGCAGGTCTCGGATGAAACGGTGCGCCGCTACATCGAAGCGCAGAAAGGCGTCTGAATGCAGCGTACGTATCAGTATCGCTTGTATCCCTACCAAGAGCAGGAAGATGCGCTCGACACGATCTTGCGTCAGTCCTGCTTGCTGTATAACGAGACGCTTAAGCACCGGCGCGACGTGTACAAGTATACCGGCCAGTCTGTCAGCTATCCGGCTCAATGGGAACGCTTTCGCGAGGATCGCAAGGCGCGGCTGGAAGATTTCGGATTGCTCAACGCTACGTCCGTCCAACAGCTTCTGCGCCGGCTGGACAAAACGTTTGTCGCTTTCTTCCGTCGTCTTAAAGATGGCGACAAGCCGGGCTTTCCGCGCTTTAAGCCAGCGCAGCGGTTTCGCTCGGTCGAGTACCGGCACGGCGACGGCTTGAAGCTGACAGGCGACCGGCTGCACGTCCAGCACGTCGGCGAGGTCAAGGTCAAGCTGCACCGCGACGTGCCCGAAGGATGCCTCCAGCACGTGGTCGTCACCCGCAAGGCAGGTAAGTGGTTCGTCAGCTTCCAAGGCGACGACGGCAACGAGCCGGCCAAGCCGCGCACCGATGGCAAGGAGATCGGCATCGACATGGGACTGCACAGCCTGCTGGCTTGCTCGGACGGAACACTGATTAATAATCCGCGCTGGCTGCGACGGTCGCTCAAGAAGCTGCGAAAAGCGCAACGAGCCTTGGCGCGCAAGACGCGCTTTAGTTGGCGCTGGTGGCAGTGCAAAAGGCGCGTGGAAGCGCTGCACGCCAAGATCGCCAACCAGCGCAAGGACTATCTGCACCGACTGACCTACCGCATGACGAAATCCTTTGCACGTATCGCCGTCGAAGACGTATCGCCGCGCTTTATGATTGCCAACCGGCATCTCGCGCTGAGTGCTTCCGACGCAAGCTGGGCGATGTTCCGCTCGATGCTCGACTACAAGGCTGAAAGGGCCGGTTGTGTGGTCCTCGAGGTGGACGCCAAGCACACATCGCAAGCCTGCTCGGGCTGTGGGCTTATCGAAAAGAAGCGGTTGTCGCAACGATGGCACTCCTGCCGGTGTGGTACTGAACTGGACCGTGACGTCAACGCCGCGGTGAATATCTTGAACAAGGCTCGATGCGAGCCTACGGAACTCAACGTAGCCTGCAGCTAGGGCAAGCGTGTTCCGTGAAAGCTGACTGCTTTAGCTGTCAGTGGCTTACAGATATATCCAAGCAGAGAATTAGGGCAAGAAGGTAGCAAAAGAGGAGCTAAAGCACAGCCTTCACGCCTTAACCGCACCCGACATCAAACCGTCTGTCAACCGCTTTCTCACCAGCAGGAACAGCAAGATCGTGGGTACCGTCGCCACCACGGCGGTGGCCATCAAATAATTCCACTCCACCACGTTGTTTTTTTCCCAAGCGTAGAGCGCCATGGTAATCGGCTGCATGGTCCGTTTGGAAACCAGCACCAGCGCAAAGATGAATTCGTTCCAAGCACTGACAAAGGTGAAAATAGCCGTAGTCGTCAGCCCAGGGGCCGTTAGCGGCAGGGCAATTCTGAAGATCATCCCCGTCCGCGAGAGGCCGTCGATCATAGCGGCATCCTCCAATTCCTCTGGGATATTCTTGAAAAACCCTCGCAACATCCAGATAGAAAACGGCAGAGTAATCGCCGTATTCACCAAGATCAAGGCCGTGTACGTATCCAGTAGCTGCAGGGCTTTCATCATCTCGAACAAGGGGATGAGGACAATGACCGGCGAAAACATCTGCACCACTAGGATGCCCATGCCGAATAGACCGCGGCCGCGAAATTTAATGCGCGCCATCGCATAGGCCGCCGGGGCCGCCACAACGAGGTTGAAGAATACCGCGGCCAAGGCGATGAACAGACTGTTCAACAGGTGCCGCGCCATTGGAATGCGGACAAAAATATCCACGTAGTTGTACCATATAAACGCGCGGGGAATCAGCGTCGCCGGCGATTGAAATACCTCCCCCAGGGTCTTTAACGAGGTCCCGGCGACGACCAACAACGGAAAGAGTGTAAAGACCGCAAGCCCCGCCATAAGCGTGGTACGCAACAGCGCGCTGGGCAGTGTGGAAACAGATCTCACGACTCAGCCTCTTCCCTGTAGAAGAGACGCCACTGGAGGAAGCTGACGGCGACCAGCAGCAAGAAGGCCAAAAAGGCCATGCTGCTGGCTTGGCCAAAGTTGAAGTAACCAAAGGCGCGGCGAAAGATCTCCGTGACCATGATCTGGGTCTGGTTGGCTGGCCCACCCCCGGTGATCACGTAGATGAAGACAAAGCTGTTGAAGGACCAGATGAAACTAATCAACAAAACCGCCAGCGCGACCGGACGAAGCAGCGGTACGGTGATATACCTGAACTTCTGCCACGTCGTCGTCCCGTCTATAATGGCGGCCTCGTACAGATGGACCGGAATGGACTGCAAAGCCGAGAGGAATGCAAAAGTGGTAAACGGCAAGGCCGTCCACAGCCGGGCGAACAGGGCACCGCCAAACGCCGTCGAAGCGCTCGTCAACCACTGCACGGGATGATCGACGATATGCAGCGACAGCAACAACGCATTGAGGTGTCCGTACTCGCCGTTGTACATCCACTTCCAGGCGATAGCCGCCACTACCAGCGGAGTGGCCCAAGCCAAGATCAACGAGCTGCGGATCAATTCGCAGATGATCGTACTGCGACTCAACAATAGAGCGGCAGCCAAGCCCGCTCCTACATTCATCACGACGGCGAGCACCGTCCACACAGCCGTGTTTTTGAGCACCAGCAGAAAAATATCGTCCCCGACGAGGCCCGTATAGTTCTGCGCTCCCACAAAGACCTCCCCTTTGTAGGAGGTGTGGTAGAGACTGGTCTTGAGGATTTCTACAATGGGAAACCCCATGAACAGCAACAGCCAGAGGGCCGCTGGCACAATGTAAAAATAGGCTAGCCGACGTTTCTCTCTTTCCACGATAACTCTTCTACATTTCCCGCGCGAAAATGCGGTCTCAAGGCATGGGCAGCGCCGGGTTTTCCAACTCTTTCATCAAACGATCGTACACGGTGTTAAGTGCCTCGGCCGGTGTCGCCGTACCCGCCAAAACCATCTGGATCGCTTCGCCCCATCCATCCTGGATCTTGGTCCATTCTGGATGTTTTGGCGTCAATTGCAACAACTCTCTTTGCGCCTGATAATTCTGAATCGGGATCGACTGGTAGTAGGGATCGTCGGCCACATTCCTCGTCATGGGCACGCCCCCTACTTCCATATCGATCAAACGGCGATTTTCCAAACGTTGGATAAAACGCATGAATTCGTACCCTAGATCTTTGTGCTGCGAAGTGGAAAACATGCCAAAGACATCGACAATGAGCAGCATCTTCCGATCTTCGCCGTCCGGGATCATCAAAGGCTCGCATTCAACGCCTGCATCCCGGCACAACTGGTCCTGCCACGGTCCGCTGAACAACATCCCCACCTTGCCCGCGGCCATCTCGGCATAACATTCGTTGGCATTCAAATTCAGAATGCCCGGAGGCATGACCCCGTCCAAAAGGTGCATGTTGGTTAAAAACTCGACGTAGGCAATCGCTTGGGGGCTGTTGATCGCCAGCTTGCCCTCTCGGTCGAAGAAGTGGGCCCCAAACCCCCACATCATGGCGATCTGATCCTGCATTAGGTGTTTCTGCCGACCAGCGCCGATACAAAACCCATAGCGCTCGGGCGGCTGGTTGAGCGCATTCGCCAGCGCGCGAACCCCTTCCCACATCGTCGGATCATCTGGCGCTCCCACTTCTTGCATCCAGTCCCGGCGCACGTAGAGCGTCCGGTTAGCCCCCACCAGCGGCACCCCATAGGTTTTCCCCTTGTACTCGCCCGCGCTCAGGGCGACGTCAATCCACTCGTCGCGCTCGGCATCACTCATAAAAGCATCGAGCGACTCCAACACGCCCCGCTCGGCATATTCGGGTATCATGCCCATGAAGAGAAAACCCAGATCGGGTAGGTTGTCGCCCTGTATCATGGTATTGTAAAACGTCGGCCCTTGGTCATAGGAGACGTATTGCTGTTCAATGGTCACGCCGGGATGTTCCGCCTCGAACCCATCTTTCCATATCCCGTAGGTCTCGAGTTCGGGTCCCATCCAGACGATCTTCAAAACCACGTCCCCGTCATCGGGAACGTCGGCACAACCGGACCAGACCGCGCCGAGGACCAGCAATGTCCACAAAGAAAGGGAGCGACGAGTCGCACCGTTCGGGATCGTCATAAACGCACTTTCTCGCTTGAGTGGGTTGCGAACAATAGACTAGCAATTGGATGTCGTGCAGTTTTTCGCCAGCAGTCAAAATAGGTAGAATACTAAGCCCACAACAGCGAATGGAGGATTTTCCAACATGAAGCGAAATCTGGCTGGACTCTTGGGGCTGGCTCTGCTAACCCTTGCCCCTGTACAAGCACTCGAACGCCCCGACAAAGAGTTCGCAATCTTCCAGTTTCCCCCCACTATGATACCCCGTATCGATGGGCAGACCGACGACTGGGATATCGTACCCGCATCCTATGTAATTGGCACCGAGGAACTGGCGGAAACCGTCAAGGGCAAGGGCACCAACTACGACCTGGAAGACCTAGATGTCGCCGTGCGGGTGGGCTGGGTCAATGGTCTGAACCGGCTCTACTTCCTCTACGAAGCCCACGACGATTACTGGAATATGCACTACCGTCGCGGGGACATTTTTGAAGTCGCCGTCGATGCGGACCGCTCAGGTGGCCCCAACATCAACAACCCCCAATTGGACCAGTGGGACAGTCACTTTGCGTTCAAGGGGGTGCACGCGCAGAACTACCACATTTTCACGCCGCCTGGAGAGGGCCGCGACTGGGCTTTCGTCTGGGGTTGCCAGCCGTGGATCGGCCGACTGCCCTACGCCAACCACGCGTACTCCTACGATTTTGCCGAGGGCGAGAGCGGCCGACTGGTGCTCGAATTTTGGATTACTCCGTTTGACTACGCCCCCTATGAAGGCCCCAAGCGAGCGGTAGTATCCAAACTGGTAGAAAACACCCTCATCGGCCTATCGTGGGCCGTGCTCGACTACGACGAAAGCAACAGCTCGTACGAGGGGTTCTGGAACCTCTCTCACGAGACTCGCATGGACTCAGACGCCTCGAATTTGTGCGCCTTTCGGCTCATGCCGCTCGCGAGCCGCTTTCGCAAGCCGCTCGAAGCGCAGTGGGAATTCCAAGTGCTGGATATGGAACGCAGACTAGTGGCTTTCAAAGACCTTTCCCACGGCACCATTACCTCTTGGTCGTGGGATTTTGACGATGGAACCACCGCGACCGAACAACACCCCATCCACCAGTACCAAGAAGCCGGCGAATACATAGTCGTACTCACCGTACAGGGTCCAGAGGGCACGGCGCGCCGCGTCAAAGTGCGGCAAGTCGTGGTGCGCTAGCGACTTAAATGTACCCGGTCGATCCATCCGGCCGCACCGGACAGGTGCGCTGCCAGTGGACGTATTTGTCTTCGCTGATGGCGTCTTCGTTTACATCAATGCCCAAGCCCGGGCGGTCGCGCAGTTCGAGATAGCCGTCCTTGGGCAGATAGGGATCGTCCACCCAGTCCTTCCACTCGTTGCCCAAGGGCGAGATGTACTCCAAGATTTTGAAGTTGGGCGTGGCCGCCGCAAAGTGCACGTTGACCGCAGTGGCCACCGGCCCCATAGGGTTGTGCGGCGCTACGCTGACGTAGTGGGCCTCGGCAATGGCGGCAATCTTGCGCATTTCAAGCAGGCCGCCGCACACGCACACATCTGGCTGGATGATGTCCACGGCTTGGGCTGCCATCAGGTCGAGAAATTCCCACCGGGTGTACAGGCACTCGCCAGTGGCCAAGGGAATCTGCATCTGCTGGCGCAGCCGCGCCCAAGCGGCAGTATGCTCGGGACGCAGCGGCTCCTCATAGAAATAGGGGTCGTAGGGTGCCAGCGCATTGGCCAACTGCAAGGCGCGGACCGGCTCGAAAATCTTGGCGTGGGGGTCAAAGGCAAATTCAAAGTCCGCGGGCGCGTGCTGGCGAATCTCCTCAAAGTATTTGGCCGCCTCCGCACAAATGCGCCCCCAGCGATCGACATCCGGGCTGAGGCGGAATGGACTGAGTTTGAAGGCCGTAAAACCCCACTCTTCGTTGAGGCGCTGGGCGCTGTTAGCTGTCTCCTCGCCGTCGCGCCCTCCCGCCCCCTGGTACACGCGCACCCGATCGCGGCAGGAACCGCCCAGCAGCATGTACACCGGCACGCCGGCAGCTTTGCCAGAGATATCCCACAGGGCGTGGTCAACGGCCGAACTCACCGCTAGGCCAACGCCGCCGGGGGGAAAGCGGAATTGCTGGGTGAGTTTGAGCATGATGTACTCGATGCGGCGCGGGTCTTCGCCCTTGATCATTTCGAAGATGTAATCGGCAATAGGTTCTATCGACAGGTCGGGGCCAATGGAATACGCCTCGCCCCAGCCGTGGATACCTTCGTCGGTTTCGACCTTTATCAGCCCGCGATTGCGGCCGCTGAATAGCCCCATGAAGGTTTTAATCGCCGTGATTTTCATCTTAGTCTCCTTCCCTTCGGGAAAAGTTGGTTGGGGAGTAATTACGCCCTATTTTCTCGGCAAGCAGGATGCCGATGATCTAATCATAGATTCAACTCGGGGGAACAATGCAATTCGTCCAATTGACCCGCGACCAGCGCAGCGCTTTTGAGGCCGACGGCTTTCTCATTATCCCACAAGCCATTGATGCCGCCACCGTGGCCTGCCTGACCAGAGCAAGCGACCGCTTGATGAAACCGTTCCTCGACGATCCAGCGGAGATCCAGATGCAATTGCGCCAGGGCGTCGTCCAAGAGGAAGCGTTCGACCAACTCGTCTCTAACTCGGCAACCGTTTCCCTAGTCGTGCAGTTGCTCTCGCCCAATATCCATCTCCACTCGGCCTCGGTGATCTACAAAAAGCCCCAAGATCCACACACCACAGAGCCGAGGCGCGGCTGGCATCGCGATATTGGCATTGCCGAAGATCTGGGACAAGCCGGTTTGCCGCGCATCGGCGTAAAAGTGTGCTATTGCCTGACCGACTTTGCCGAACCCAACTCCGGCATGACCATGATGGCCCGCGGCACGCACCTGAATGAGACGCCCCTAGCCATTCCCACGGGCGCAGTCGATCCATCGACAGTGGTCGATCCGCTATTGCGCGCTGGCGACGCCATTCTCTTTGAAAACCGCACGTTCCACACGGCTGCACCCAATTTGAGCCAGCGCACCTCCAAGGTGATAATCTACGGCTACGCCTACCGCTGGATGAAAACGGATCAATATCTCGATCCACCAGACCAACAGGTATTGCAGCGGATGACCAACGACATCGACTGGCAGCTCTTGGGCGGCTATTACAATGTCGATGGAATACCCCAGGCATTGATCGACTGGGCCGAACAGTACGGCGTCAATCCACCCTCTGTGACTTGGACCACGGACGCTCTGTAGCCCCCCGGTCTGCTAGCCAATGATTCAGAGAAAAGCAGAGAAAAAACCCATGCTCAGACAACCCTGCTACCATTAGTGCTGGAGGAGCAATAACATGACGGACGAAAAATCGGCCTTTTTGTTCATTGATGATGAGTCTATCGAAAGCCTCGACAATGTCGTAAAAGGGGTCGTACCCGCAAAGAAGGTTTCGCAACAACCGCTGATCGAGAAAGATCAGGCTTGGGAGGAGGAGTGGCTGATCGGCAGCTACATCAACGTCATGTACGACGAAGAAGAAAACATCTTCAAGATGTGGTACGGCGTGGGCCGCAAATTGAGCGACGCACGTGGCGACCAAGCGGACGGAGTAGCCTACGCCGTCTCCCAAGACGGGATCCACTGGGAAAAACCCGTCCTCAACCTCTTCGAGGACGGCGGCAGCAAAGAGAATAACCTAGTCTTTCCATTTTTCAGGTGGGGAGCTGGGACCGGCGTCATGAAAGACCCCATTGAAACCGATCCGGCCAAGCGCTACAAGATGCTCTTTATGTTCCAAAGCGGCGACATGATATTCGCCGGGATTGTCCAGCCGGTCTGTGTGGCGTATTCTGCCGACGGAATCCATTGGGACGTGCCCCAGCGCTGGCTCAACCCGGTCATTCCCGAGGGATCGGACACCCATCTAGTCGCCTATTGGGATGCCAAAATCCACCGCTACGTCGTCTATCTGCGGGGCCGGCCCAACGTGCGCATCATTTGCATGGCCGAGAGCAGTGATTTTGAAAACTGGACTCCGCGCCAGATCATCGTCGCCCCTGACGCACTGGATCCCCCCCAGGACCACGAGTTCTACGGCATGAGTTCGCTGGCATACCGAGACTTTCGCATCGGCTTCCTGTCTGTGTTTCACACGCTCTACGAGGGATGGGTCGCCCAGAACCAGATCGAAGATTGGATGCCCGCATGGATGAACCAGATGGACGTTCAGTTGACCTATTCAAAGGACGGCCGCACCTGGCATCGGGCGGGCAACCGCGAACCAATTCTGCTCTGCGGCCCTCCGGGCAGCTATGATTGTGGATCTGTCTATCCCCCACATGCCCCTTTTGTCCTAGACGAAGAGATATGGGTCTATCACGGCTGCTCAAACGATCTACACGGCGAGCCCCCGCGCGGCGGCGAAAAATCCCAGCGGGGAATCAATCTGGCGAAAATCGAAAAGGACCGACTGGTCTGTCTGAAAACGGACGCTCAGGGAGTTGTGACTACGGTTCCACTGAGCATTGATCCTCATGCCTTGTGGATCAACGCCGACGCGAGCGACGGCTCACTGCAAGTGGAATTGGTCGATCCGTTTGACCGGATCGTGCCGGGTTTTGGCCGCGACGACTGCATCCCCTTCTCGGGCAATGAGACAGAATACCAGATACAATGGAAAGGCGATGGGAGAGGCGCGGACGGGAGCAAGGCGGGCGGTCTCGAACAGAAGATGGTCTCGCAGATGCGAGGCGGGCTCAAGGTCAAAGTGTACCTGGACCGCGCCAAACTATTTGCTCTCTATGCTTCTTAGTAACTGATGTTACGCATCGTTCTGATTATGGGCTAGGCCATAGAGATGCTGAGCGGAGCGAAGCATCTCCTACCCAAGAGGCTTCCTGTGCATAACATCAGTTAGTAAACGCCGAGTCCTACACTACTAAGCCGCCCTCCCGCTAGACTGCACACCACGCCGCTGCGGCACGGCCACAAACCGCGAATTTCCGCTTCCATCGCCATAGAACCCACGCACCTGCCGTCTGCATCACAGGCTAGCAGCACGCCCTTTTCCACGGCTGCGACAATGTATTCCCCCACCGGAGCGATAGCCCGAATCCACTCGCCGACTTGGACATGCCAACGCAATTCCCCTCGGTAGCTAAAGGCGTAGAGTTCGCCGAATTCACTCGCCGCGACCAAGCCCCAAGAAAAGGCGATGAGTCCCACAACCTCGCCGACGATATTGACGTGCCAGACCTCGGCCCCATCCTGCGGTTTGACCGCATAGATCCAGCCGTCCTGCGTGCCGTAGACGATTTCGCGCACGCCATCTCCATCGACATCGACCAGTTGCAAATGGGTGAGGCCGATACCGCGGCGCGGCGTGGTCGCATTGCCCTCGGACCCCACCTCTTCAAAGGTGGTCCAGCGGAAAGACCCGTCGCTGTTGTGCACATTGAGCGGAGTGGAGTATTCAGTCCCCGCAATCACCTCGGCCTGCCCATCGCCGTCCACATCCGCCGCAGCAAGCGCCGTGATCGCGTGATAGCGCACCCACTCTGCCCATTCGAGCGTGCCATCCGCAGCAAAGGCGTTTATGTACCAGCCCACGGTTGACGCCAAGACACTCGTGCGGCCCTGCCCCTCCAGGTCGGCCACAGCTAGGCCGGAGACTTTTGCACCCCACCCCGAATTTTTCAAGGTCCTGCCCCAGCGCTGCTCTCCGCTGTGGCCTTCGAGTGCGGCCAGTTGACCATCGTCCGTGCCCACCAGCGCTTCCACTTCCCCATCGGCGTCGATATCGGCCAAAAGCAGGGCGCTGGCTACACGATCTGTGCCTAGTTGGTGCGACCACATCGCCGCGCCATCCCCCAGTCCCAGTTGGACGACCTCCCCTTCCTCAGTGCCAGCAAGTAAAATTTCATCGTGGACCGCCACAGCGCTTATCTCGGTCGAACCCAAGTCCCGGCTCCACTTGACGGCCAAGCCACCTTCTGGCCGGAGTCGAGAAGGTTCCACCACAGCAGGGGGAGGTTCTGATGCGACGGCGTCTAGGGCGTCGCAAATGCGTTGCGCCATTTCGCTCTGTCCCACTTGGAACGTCGCATGAGACCCATCAAGCACCTGCCAGTCCCAATCCTCGCCCTCGGCAAAGCCCAAGCGTTCAATACCCTGCAAAGTCAGGCTATCTCCCTTTAGAGAAATCCCGAACATTTCGGCCTCAATTGCCAGCACACCCAAGCAGGTATGGCCGACGCCCAAAATAGTCGTCTCCCCCCCGTCGCGAATCTCGACGGTCCTTTCATTTAGGCGCGATATGCCGATGTCGGGATGCGGCGTCAGCAGGTTGATATAGACGAGATTCTCCCCCGGCTGCATGGTGCGAGCGGCTTGCTGGTGCAGAACGTGGAGTATGTCCCCGGCGTGTGGATAGTTGGACCAACGGCTTTTCACGTGCAAGTCGGCGACGATTTCTTGGGCCGCTCCATCGGCATTGTCGATATAGAAGTGTTCGCCCTCTTGGTGCAGACATACCCTAGACCCTGTGAGTTCAGCTTCGCCCACCAGACGCCACAAGCAGTAGCAGCGGTAATCCCCGGCCTCGGTGCATTGCAGTTGATCAATCACCGCAAAGTAGCGCCCCTTGCCCCAGAAGATATTGCGCCGCCAGTCCACTCCGTTATACCCGGCAGCCTCGGTCTGCACCAAGCCAAGAGCAGCACTTTCGCTGCTGTAGTTCAGCGAGGCCAGCAGCGGCATCAGCAGCCCATCTCCCGGCGGCTGCAACACGCCCACGCCATCGCGGATGACGGCGATTGAATTGTGGAATTTGGGTGCCGCCCGAATATAGTCGCCGTCCCCCAGCCAAGCCCGGTCGTTCCACGTCAGCCGGACGATGGTATTGCTGTCTTCGTGCCCGTGGCAGAACGTGCCGCTCCCTTCGAGCAACAGGTACTCACTCATCGGGTCGAAGTCGCGCCGCAAAGAGAGCTTGTCGAAGTAGTCTTTTTGTGGATCGGGCTGGCTATCAGCCGGAGCGTACGCGCGCACCCACCGCAGCGCTTTGTCCGGCAATCTCATCGCGTATATACCAAGCAGACCGACCGGTTCCTCGGGGACGCAATCGGCGAGCGCCAATCCATTTTCCCCCCACTCGACGCCAGCATAAAGCCCCCGCAACACGTGCGCCAATGTCGGCCTCTTGCGCGCACCCAGCCAGTTGAGGATCCACAAATGCTCGGGGTTGCGCGCATACCAAGTGGAAACCATCGGCGCCCACAAGCGGCCTTCCCATCCCTGGGACGGGGAAAAAGCAGCGTACCCCGAGGTATCCCCGTGGTTGCTCTCGCTGCGCATGTTGTCCGTAGTCACCACCGCTAGCGTACACAAATCGGCGATGTGGCCGTTCTCGATGTACCCGTAGTCGTTCTTAAGCAACCCGTACGAGAGCGTCTCTTGGGGCACGAGCCAAGCGTACCCCACGCCACCATCGTCGTTGGATCTGTAGCAATCGCTCTGGCCAGCAAAAATCCGCTCCACCACCTTCTCGGTGGAATCGAACTCGCGGATGCCGTAGCGCTTGCTCAGGTAGTTGTGACCCGCAGCCAAGTCCATGGCGATATAAGTAGTGTGGTTCTGGCGAATCTGGTCGGGAGGGTTGACTCTTTCCTCCATATAGAACAGTCCGGCCAAATGGCGTATCATCTCGCCCATCATGATCGCCACCCCACGGCGGTCGGCCTCGGTATAGAGCGGACTATCCTCGATCAGTTCCCAGAGATGAATGAGGCTGTGGAAGTGGAAAAAGCAGTGGTAGGTCTCTGGGTAGTCGCGCCGCTGGGCCAGCCAGGGTTCTAGGGAACCGGCGAAGATGGCTGGCACGGCGCGGCCCCACACCGGATGATCGGTCAGATAGTAATACCAAGCGTAGTTTTCCACCTGACCACCCCGAAAAGGCGTGGAGACCCAAGCGCCTTCCCAAGTCTTGAGATCGTCCTGCACCATCTTTTCCAGTTGTGCTTCCTCGGGAAACGGGGGCAGAGGATGCTGGAACTGAGCGGCGTGCACTCGCTGCAATTCCCCGTCACTAGCACGGACCAAGTCCTCGAACACCGCAAAGGCCGCTAGCAGCCCTTCCCGGCTACTGGCCCCGAGGACGATACAGTTTTTGCCATAGCCGAAGGGATCTGAAATCGACTTGACAAAATAGCCGTTCCCGCCGGGAAAAAAGGTGTCGACAAAACAGCAGCGGGCCGTGTAGAGCCGCCGTAGCGCGGCATTGTTCGTCATATTGCCGCAGGCGATCACCTGCGCACTGCCAAAGAGCGCGTCGGTGAAATCCCGCTGCGCGACAATATCGGGTGCTCGCCCTCCCACGGCGGCGATAACACCCTGTAATTGCACAACGAGCGAGGTTGCTTGGAGACCATCCGGCACCACCAGGACCGTATCCGCAGCAAGGTCAGTGCGGGGAAAGTGTCGGGAATGCACAAAGGCGAATTCTGTCATATCAGCCAATAAATCCTTGCAGTACCTGCCACTCCTCTTCGCTCATGTCCGAGTAGTGCCAGTAGATGAGGCTTTGCAGGCCGCTGGCGACAATGGCCTGCAAGAGCAATTCGAGTTCGTTGGACGAGATCCGCACCCCGCCGTGGTGCAGGCCAACCCAAGGTTTGAGGCGCTCCACCGGACCAGTGCGGAAGATCATCTTGGCGATTTCCCCGGGTACGGTCTCGCGAAAAAAGGCTTCATTGAGCGGCGCCGACAACTCGTCTAAGGTGCGCACGCCGGGCATGGTGAAACCGAACAGTTTAAAGACAAAATCCAGCGCCAACCCCTCGTCCACGCCCTCGTTCAATTCTACCAGCGTTTTGGCGTAGCGGTACACCGTCCCCTTCAGCCCGTCAATGCCGTGCTGCCAAAAGTAGAGCTTGGGGGCGATAAAATCGGTCACTTCACCTAAGCGTCGATAATTGTATCCAGTCAGCGGCGCAAAGGCCGAGATCCGGGGTCCGCAGGCCAGCTTCAATTTCGGATCAATCTCTTTGACGCCGCGGTAAAATGCACCCACGTAGTGCTCGATACACGTGGTCTTAAAGCGAATCCAGTCGAAGAGCGCGGGATCCTGCAAGAGCAAATCCACCGCGTCAAAAGGCCCGGTCTGCGCCTCGATAAAACCGCGCATCACAGCCGGACTCAATGCGCTCAGACGAGCCCGCAAGCGCTCGGCCGCTTCCTGCATGGCGGCGAAATCGCAACCCAACTCCCGCGCCTTGTTCTCGCAGTGCTGACAGAAACACGTGAATACGTCGCTGCGGTGTCCCGGCTCAATTTCGTAGCCGTATTCGGGGCCGTCGAGCACAAAACCACCGGTGTCGGGATATTGGGCGAAGGTGTCCCGGGTGCGCGCCAAGCCGTAGCGCACCTGCTCGGGATTGTTCAAACACGAGCCCGACTCGAACCAGCCGAACTGTCCCCAATCGTGGAAGTAGATAGCAAACCCCTTGTCGGCCGCGGCTTTCACCGCATCGCCGAAAATGCGACTCGACGCTTCTAGGTCGGTGGGCAGTTGAGGCGGTTGTTTTTCGCAGTCTTGGTAAAAATCCTCATTGGGGGCAAAGGAAGGGCCTTGGGTCTCGCCTTGCCGCAAGATCAAATCGCCCAGCACCAATTCCCTGATGCCCCCGTCCCACAGGCGCTCGATAATGTAGTCCGCGCCGTCGTTTTCAAATGCCTGAATCTGTCCCATGAACATCACAGGTCGCATGAGCTATCCTCCTTTGTCGCGGTCGAATTGATCTAGTCCGTTTACTTTCCCTCTAAGGCGAGATATTTGTCGAGATCGCGTCGCGCCCTGTCGAGAAATGGATGGTCTCCGGCTTGGTAGCATTTGACGCGTGCTTCGAGCAAATCGCGTTTCCAAGGCACGTGCGGTTCCAACTCGTCGAGCACCTCTATGCAGTTCTGCGGAAAATTGAGCTCATAGCCCAGATTCAACAATGCGTTAAGCCGTGTCTCCCTAGCGTAATCCATGACAAACGGAGAACGCAACGCCGCGTACAACCGCTCGGCATGAGCCGCATCCCGACCGCCGAGGTCCACCGCTAGCGCCAAGCCGCGCTGCATGAGTGCGGGCCAAGCCCAGGGATCGCGGCCGTACCCCTCAAAAGCGGACTCTAGGGCGGCGACTGCTTCTGGTATCCGTCCCTGACGCGCGTGCAAAATGGCCAAGATCACATCCGCTTCAACGGGCTGTAGGTCGCGCAACTGCTCTATGTACTGAGCGGCTTCCTCGCGCTGGTTGACCGCCATCATATAGGCCACAGCCGACACTTCGTGTAGCCCTCGCGGCTGTCGCGGCTGACTTTGCCACCACGCCAGCCCATTGCGCGACCGCGCGTCCCACCAAGCCGATAAGGCTCGCAGGCGATATCGCTGGTGCGGCGTCACCGGGTACCGGTCCGGGCGAACTTGTTCCCCTTGGCCAATCAAAAAGGCGAGGCGCTGGTCCATAATCCATTCCCAATCCACGTCCCCACCCGTCACGCGGGGCCGATCTTCTCCTCGGTCACGCGCCAATTTTTCTACCGTCTCGATATTGAAATGCCTCCCGAGCCCCAGATGGCGGGCAAAGGCGTACTCCACCAAGGTGCGATCGTCCGTATTCAACGCTTGCTCGCGCGCCAAATCGCGCGCCACTGCGGGGCCGGCTACGTAATGGGCGAGAAAGCCCTCGAGGTCCGCAGTGCGCCAGACTGCGGCCAGTGCACTGCGGTAGGGTTCCTCGGCGATCCGGGCGCGCAGCCTCGGAACATCGTACGACACCGGTCCGGCAGACGACAGCAGCAGCAAATCACCGCGCTGAGTCTGCCAAGTTTCCACGTGCGCGAAAACCGAACTCAGGGTAGCGTAGATGGTGCGGATGGTCTGCTCGTCCACCTCGTACATTTGCACCCACTGCGCGAACAAGCCGCCGTCCCGCAGCAGCGGCGCTACCCCTTCGTAAAATTCGCGCGTGTACAGGCTGGCGACCCCCGCCCGGTAGGGATTCGAAGGCTCGGAGAAGATGAGGTCGTAGGATTGTCGGGTGGTCAAGACGACCTCTCGCCCATCGCCGACCACCGTATGCACCTTGGGGTGGCCGACGGCGTTCACATTGACCGGCTCAAAGGCGCTGGCCGCCTCGACCACAGCCGCCTCCAACTCCACTACGTCGACGCGCTCCATTGCGTCGATGGCAGCCAACCAACCGGCCGTAGATCCGGTCCCAAGTCCAATGACTAGGGCATTGCGCGGCTGTGGATGCAGAATGGCTCCGATCATCCCGCTCATGATCTGGGTAGAGGCGTCCCCCACTGCAGACCCTTCGCTCTTGCCGTTCAAAAAGAGCACAGGGCCCCGGTCGGACACGCGGATGGCCACCGAGCTTTCAATACCTTCCCGCTCCCAGCGCACGGCGCGCCGCTGCCCTTGCATCCACCCCCGTATCCCGTTGGCATTCAAATTGGCCAGCATTTTCAGCCCCGCCCCAATCGGAGTGTGCCGCCACGCAGCTGTAGGCCCGGTCGCCAACAATAAGGACGCGGCGACCGCGGCCAAAACGACGGCTAGTCCCGACTGCAGGCCAATCCATTTTGCGCTTTCCCCCTCCCGTCCGTCTCTCGCCCACGCAAACGCAGCAATACCGCCTCCCAAAACCGCGAGCAGCACTACCACGAGTTGCCACGCGCCCAAGGCGGAAAGCCACGGCAGCAAGGCGAAGCCTCCGAGCAAAGCGCCCAGAATGGCACCCAGTGTGTTCCAAGCATAGGTCCAGCCCACGTCGAGCCCAAGCTGGCGCGCGCCGGGACCGAGTAGGGCAATGAGGAGCGGAAATTGATACCCCGCAACAATAGCCGTAGGCAGCACCACAATACTCACCACTACGGACCACGACAGCACCAATCCGCCAAAACCCAGCGTCCCCCACTCGCGCAAACCGCCTGCCAGCACAGCTAGCTGATCGCCCAGCGCAAAAGGAATGGCTACACACAGCGCTTCCAGAATGCACGTCAGCGCCAGCCCAGAGAGCGCAGGAGTCCGCTTGCGCCCCCACAACGCATAGGCGGTTCCCCCCAAGCCAATCCCCAGCAGCGCCACGGCCAAGATGAGACCAAAGGTATAGGTGGTGCCCCCGAGCAGCGGAGCCAGCATCCGGTACCAGACCAGTTCCATGAGCAGAAAGGCCATCCCGACCACCGCAGCAGTGGCAAAAATCAGCAGCCGCACGTAACCAGAGCGCCGCACCTCTCCATCTGCTGCTGGCACAACAGCCACCTCCTTGTCAAAGACGGCTGGGTAAGAGCGCGCAATCCAGAGGGCACCGCCACCGACAACAGCGTTTAACACAGCGGCAGCCCACAGGGTCGCATCGGCCCCTAGACGTTCCAGCAGCGCGAAAGTAGCCAGCAAAGCCCCAGTCACAGCGCCGAGCGTGTTGATTCCGTACAGCACGGCGACCCGGCGTCTCCCAGTATCCTCATCGCCCCCGACAGCTCTGGCTGCGGCAGGCAGCGTACCGCCCATGAGAAAGGTCGGAACGGCCAGCGCACACGCGGTTAGCACGAGCCGCACCAGCGTGGCCACGACCGGCCCCAGCGACAGGACTCCGCCCAGGGCGACGTAGAACTCGCGCGCCATCCACACTAGCAATGGAGTAAGGGCAGCCGAGGCCGCAATGAACAGTTCAAGGTAGGCGTATAGGGCTAAAGGTCGCGGGTTGCGGTCAACGCGCCGCCCGAACCAGAACCCGCCCGCGCCGAGCCCCCCCAAAAAGACAGACAGCACCGCGGCCGAGGCCAACGTAGAAGCACCAAAGACAAAGCGGAATTCGCGCAACCAGACCATCTGGTAGATCAGGGCGCACATCCCCGACCCAAACAATAAGCCAGCGACTACAATCACGTGTCGCAACATGTGCAACCTATCCCGTCTTGGCCGGTCGCGGACTCGGACCAGTGCGCCCAGTCGGCGCTCCTCGAAAGCCATGCTGACCGGCTCCGCTCAGAGGATGTTTGACAGTCGAACAATGTAAATATATGATTCCGTCCGAGTGTACTCCCTGCCGACACAGGAGACGCGAAATGGCTCCTGACAAAACCCTCACCCTGGCCAATAAGGGCATCCCCAAAACCGCTATTGTCCTGCCCGATGGCACCGGAGAAGTACTCCGCGAAGCGGCCATGGATCTGCAGGCCATTCTCGAAAAAATCATTGGTACAGCTCCTCCGCTGAAACCGGATGACGGCAAACCCGCACCCCGGGGAAGCACCGCCCTCCACGTGGGAGCCACTGCATGCGCCCAATCCTTGGGTCTGGACGCCGGAGACGCGGGCGTCGAGGGCTATCGCCTGATCACCTCTGGCAGAGACCTCTTCATTCTGGGCGGCAGCGACAGCGGCACGGGCTACGGCGTGTACGGGCTCCTCGAGGATCACCTCGGCGTCCGCTTTTTCATGCCCGGCGAACTCTTCGCGGACATCCCCGTGCAAACCACCCTGCGGCTGGCCCCGATAAACGAGGAAAAGCGGCCCCATTTCCTCCACCGCGAATTCAGCGGCATCTCCGGTCTGGAAGGAGCGCAATGGGAGCGCCGCAACCGGATCAGCTACCGTCGGCCGCAATTGCCCTACGCCGGCTTTCACCACGCCCTCTACAGCATCTTTCCGGTCGCTCGCTACGGCAAGAGCCATCCCGAGTACTACGCCCTCATCGACGGTCAGCGCCTCATTCCCACCAGCGACGCCGAAAGCAATGCCCGCTTTGGCCAGCCCTGCACCAGCAATCCCGCGGTCGTCGACCTTACCATCCAGGCCGTGCGCCGCTACTTCGATGCCAATCCCGAGGCCCACTGCTTCTCTTTGGGCATGAACGACAACGCGGATTTTTGCCAGTGCGAAAACTGCCGGGCACTCGACGTGCCCGGTCTGGTCTTTCGCAACCGTCGGGTCTACTCCGACCGGTGGTTCACCTACATCAACACCGTGGCCCGGGCGCTGCAGGAATCCCACCCGGGAAAGTTCGTCGGTTGCCTAGCCTACATCAACGTGGAATCGCCTCCCCAGACCATCGATCATCTGGAGCCCAACGTCGCCATCTTCCTCACTCAGGACACGGCCCAGCACTTCGACCTCGAATACCGCGACAAGGACCGCGCATTCATTTGCACCTGGAGTCGGCAATGCGACCACGTCTGCAAGTACGATTACTATGGCCTAGGCTGGGCGCTGCCCCGTTTCTTCCCCCACCTGCTGGCCGACGACATCAAATTCCAGTACCGCACCGGCATCAAGGGCTTCTACGCCGAAGCCTATCCCCACTGGCCCGGCTTCGGCCCTCACATCTGGCTGGCCTCCAAGCTCTGGTGGGACTCAGACCAGGATGTGGATGCGCTCCTCGACGAATTTTTCCGCCGGCTCTTCCACAAGGCGGCCGGCGAAGTCCGCGCCTTCTACGACCGCCTCGAAGCCATCTGGCAACACCCTAGGCAGGGTCGCTGGTTCCAAGGGCTGAGCGGCCTCCACGACCAGGTCTCCTGCTTCACTGCGGAAGACGTCGACGACCTAGAGGCCATCCTCGCTCGCGCCCGCAGGGCCTCGCGGGATCCGCTCGTACGCCTGAGAATCGACTACATCTGCCGCTGGTTCGCTTTTCCCGCCACCCTCATCCGGGGCTGGCATACAGCCGACGAAATCCTAACCATGTCCCCCGGACCAGCAGCTCGTCACAAGGCCGCCGCGCTCGCCAAACTCAAGTCCCGCCTCAAAAGGACCTACCGCCAGGCCATTCTGGAAGATCGCTGGATGCCCAAGACCGCTTACTTCAACGACGGCAGGTACCAGGCCCGCGTGGCAGATCCCTGGAACGAGAAAATTGATCGGGCCGTGACCCACGCCCATCAGGGCTAGCCATCAAACCTGTCTGATGTAGATCCGCCGTCGGTGCAGCCCCCGGTCGAGCCGCCACGTCCTGATGCTAGCGTCGTCAACGTGCATGGTAATGTCGTAGAACCCCATCCTCGTGGGTTCCCACGCATGCGACCAGAGCGTCCAAGTATCGTTGGTCTCCTGCGCGTAGGGCATGTTGATCGGAACTGGGTCTCGGTCCTGGCCGAACCGAATCATCAATTTGTCGGTCGGCCGCTCGCCCCCCCACATCAGACCGACCACCCGATAGACGATCCGCTCGGCGAGACGCCATTTTTCAACGCGGATGGGCAGAGCCGCTTGGTCAATCAGCGCGGGGTCGAAGTCCCTGGCGAGCTTGGGAGCGCCCTGCTGGTTGATGCGACTGGCAAACTCCAGCATCTGACTCGTCGCCATTGCACCGTCATCAACCAACGCAATCTCATTGACCCATTTGATGTCCACGCAGCTAAACCACCGGGGCACGACTAGGCGCACGGGGAAACCGTGATCGCGCGGCAGCGGTTCGCCATTCATCTCAGTCGCCAAGAAAGCGCCGTATTTCTCAAGCTCCGCAAAGGTGAAAACCCAGCTCGCCCCCGGAATCGAAGAGTGCGGTTTGGTTGAGTACTCGTCAAAGCCCGAGATCAGGACACGGGTCGCTTCGGCTCTGATATTCAACCTTGCTAGCACCTCAGTCAGGGGAACGCCCGACCACTGGGCCGCACTCATCAGCCCAAAGGGCCGGCGCTGATTGCCGGCGCACTCCAGCAGCACAGTGCCCATGGGTCTGACCAAGGGCTTTAACTCGTCCAGACCGATTTCCACTGGCCGCTCGACTAGTCCTCGCACCGCGATCTTCCACGGCTGGGCAAAATCGAGCAGGTCGGAACAGCGCGTGCGCACAAAAAACTGCTCATTGGGAGTGATCAAGGTGGCGGGCGTGAGCGCGGTCAAATCAGTGTGGAACCGCGCGTCAAGTCCATCCCCTAGTTGCAGGGGTTCTTTGCCGTCGAGGAAGCTCTGATTCCCCAGCAATTCGCCGCTAGCAAAGGGGTCGGAGTCGCTCTCTGGACGGGCACACGAAAAACCCAAGGCCAGCGCGCCACCCGCGCCAAGCGCCTGCTGGATAAACGTCCTACGCGTCCATTCCTCCATCGACTGCCTCCTAAGGTAGCCCGAGTTCTACCTCGTCGCGATTGCAGGCTTCGCGCAGGGCTAGAAAACCGAACGTTTGATAGTGGGCCACCTGTGCTGTGGTTATCACGCTAGCTCCTTCTATTTTGCCAGAGCCGCAGCCACGGCCTTCAGCGCCTCCAACCGCATCTCAAGCAATTCCCCGGGCGTGCCGCTGTGCAGGTCCACCTGTACCAAATCGGCCCGACCATCCTGCCTGTTGACCAAGCGGGCCGGACCTTCTCGGTGGAGTTGTGCCAGACTTGCATCGCCGGTCTTTGTCGCGACAGTGCCCAGATGACGCCACAATTCGACATCTTCGATGCCTTCTCGCCAAGCCTCCCGCCGCTTGCTGGTGATCGGCCCGTGCTCAGTGGCATAGACCATGCCGTAGCTGGGATAGCGGCCCGCGTAGTCGTTGAACTGTCCGCCGTCGTCTCCCCAGACCCACATGCCAGCACCGTCCAACCCCAACTCGACGGTGGCCATGTGGTGCAGGCGATAGTACCGGTGGGGATCGCTGGCTTTGGAACTTCCCACGACGTACTGGGAACCGGCGTGTTCTTCCGCCAGCACGTGGGCGAGGATTTCGGGGTGTTGGCGGTAGTACTTTAGCGGACAGCAGTGGATGTCAATGGCATCGGGATACTTTTCCAGCATCTCCAGCGAAATTTGATGATCCTCCCAAATGAGGATCGTCGGATCGACCTCCTTGGCGAATTTCGACGACGGAATAATGTACTTCACAAATCCGTCGTCTCCAGGCTCATCGACCCAGTAAAAGGCCCATTTATCCGTCGGATAGCCCCTCGCCTGCATGTGGTCGCGGATTTGCCGTACCCACTCCTTGAACAGGGCTTCGTGTTCGGGGGTGCCGACCTTTGGCACATGAGTCGCGCGGTGATAATTGAGGTCCATGAAGCCGAATTCAAAACCGGTCCACAGCAGCCACTGTCTCACATAGGGCCGGTACGCGAGCATCTCGTCGAGTTTGGCGAAATCAACCTCAATCGGTCGGACAAACTCACCAGTCGCCTTATCGACCTTGGGCCAAGGGATGTACGCGTGGTGCAGCACGTGGGCATTGGCATAGCAGCGCTCGAGTTCCGCAGCGGCCTGCTGCTCGTACCCCTGGGATGGCGTCCAAGTGAAGTAGCCCCACGACTGGGCGATATACGTCGGATCGACCGGCATTTCCACCGGGAACACCGCAGCACTGAGCGGAATCTCAAAGTGCGCATCGCCGACGGTGACCGCGACCTTTCCCTCGTACTGTTGCGGCTCGACGCCCCGCGAGTGGAGCACCAGCCACACTTGGCGCGTCATGCCCGGTGGCAAGGTCGCGCCGCCGTCTTCGAGGGGAGGCAAAGCGTCGTCGAAAAACAAGAATCCACTGCCCACGACGTGGGTTGCAATATGTCGCGTGATCTGCGCATCCGGCCAGACATCCTCTCCCTCAACTCCCCTCAATGCGCCCACTTCGACTTGAATATTCAACGGCTCGGCGGTATTGTTCGACACGTTGAAGGCGACCGGTTCGTACTCGCCGATCATCATGTCCGCGTGCAAGTTGGGCGCAACCTCGCTTACCGGTCGTGCAAATGGGTTGGTCCGGTGCGACCACATCGAGTCAGTCGGCTGCCAGATGATCGCGGCTCGGTCGTCGCGGCGGCTGAAATAGGTGCCCATTGCCGCGCAAATTCTGCGGCCGACCTCGGTGTGAGGCAGCCCCTCGGAGTAATCCACTTCTTCGCCACCGCTGCCGGTGAAAACGACGCTCTCCAAGGTTTCGAGTTGGCGCAAAACAGCGGCCGCGTCTGCTCCCTGCATGGACATCACCTGATTGCGGGCGGTTTGGACAAAGTAGAGGTCGATATTCTTCTGCACGGCACCCTCGGCGCGTTTTAAAGCGTCGCTTTCGATCGCGCTTTGGTCGATTCCGGCCTCTGCGAAAGAAACAGCCGCCGGATCGCCGTGCCCCCGCATCACCTCGATTTCGTCCACGAATCCGTAAAAGCCCCCCTTGGCGACGTATATTCCCAAATGGCGTCCCCGAGTTTTCAGGCCTTGGGCAACAAAGCGATGGCGCACGTACTGGTCCTGGGGAATCGCCTCATTGATCAGATCGGCCACATAGTGCCAAGTCTGCCCGTCGTCGGACACATAGGCGAAGAGCGCTGTGGGAAAAGTGACTTGGGACGCGCCGGAAGTAGTGTCAAAACCAAGAGCATCGATAGAGTACACATCCCCGAGATCAACAGAGATGAGGACGCCGGGCTTGCGGCCGAATTGCCAGCCGACCGTTCCCTTGTCGGTCCAGAAGCCAGTGTCGCCGGGCTGCCAGAACTCGCCATCGAACAGATCGGTCTCATCGCCCCCAGCACACAAGCTGTAGTTGGGCTCCAAAGAAAAAGTCGCGCTCTTGCCCAAGGCTAGGTTCGTTCCCGCCAGCGGCTCTATTACTGTATCAGCGCTGGGGTCTGTCGCCGTGGCCATACCCAAGGCGACGATGAAGCATGCTTTCTGCCAGCTATTCATCCGATTCCTCCCTCTCGCACGGGGCGAGGGTCAATGGCTCATTGAGCGCCGTGTTGCTGAACGTAATCCTGCGCCTCTTTGAGCGCGGGCAAATCGGCATCGGCATTGCGCCAGATGTCGAGAAGTTCGCGATAAAAATGCACGGCTTCTCCCGTCCTGCCCAATGTCGCTTCAGCCCGCGCCAAACCGAGCACATATAACGGGTCCTGTGGCCGCATTTCCAAAAGCTGGGCAAACAACGAGCGGGCCTTTGGGGCATGACCCTGTTCCAGGAGCAGTTCCGCGTACAGCTCACTGCCCAAAATGTCGGGCGGGACTTTTTCCCGTCGCTCCCCTTCCATGGCCTGTCGAGCCGACTCCAGCGCGGCAGCGGCATCTCCGCGCGCCCGAGCGTGGACAGCGTCTAGATAGTGGGCCACGGCCTGCAGGTAATTTTTGAATCTCCCCAAGACCGGCATATATGAGTAAGCACGCACGCGTCCAACGGCGAGGCGAAACAGCGAGTCCTGCCCCGCCACCGCGGCGCGATAGCCAATAAAGCGCGCGCCTTGGCCCGGCGGCATGGCGGCCACATCGACTTCCTCCGTGATCGGAAGCCTCACATCGGTGCGACCCATGGCCAGTGCGGCCCGTTGGTAGCGGCTTCTGAACATGATCGCATTGTAGGGAATGAGATCCAGTTTCTCGCCTCGCCGCTGGGCTTCGCCCGCAACGGCGTCGAGTTCATCAAGCACGCCCTGAGCGTCCTGCAAACGGCCGAGCTTGAGATAGGCGTCCAACAGCCAGTCGAGCGAGTGGAAGTCGCGCTTGTACAGGGGCCGCCCCGTCCGCTCCTGCCACTGCACGGTCGCCGCGTAGGAATCCTCGTTTGAAGCAGCCATCTCCTGCCACATGCCGAGCCAGCGAAAAGTGTGACTCGGCATGTGCAGCGCGTGCGATGAGGCCGGTGCCAGGCGAGCATAGAACCGGGCCAAGTCCAAGCCCCTATGGGCAAAGGTGCGCGAATCGTACACGTGGATGAGATAGTGCACCACGCCGGGATGCTCGGGACGGCGCTGGTACACTTCCTCCAAAATGGCGGCGAGCGGCTCCACAAACGCGGAATCGTCCCAAGTAAATCCCCTTTGGACCCGGGCGGCGCTCATGCGGGCCAATGCCGCGAAGATGATCGCTTCGTCGTCGTCTGGGTAGCGCGCAGCGAGTTGCTCCATGGCCGCAGCAAAAGCCCGGCGACCCTTTGGACTACCCCGCTCGCGATAGAGCGGCCGCAGCGCATCGACGAATCCCTGCTCGCGCGCCGTCCATTGCAGCTTTTCCTGCGCTTGCAGTTCATCCAACTGGTCGAGAATCGCTTGGCCGGCCTTTGAATCCTGCACGCCTCGGGTTCCCTGCAGAGGCGCGTCATGCGTCATGGCCTCACCCCAATAGGCCATGGCAAAACCGGGGTCCAGTTCCCGCGCCTTGCGAAAGTGGTCCCGCGCCTCCTCGTACCAGAAGCTGTGCAGCGCCAGCACCCCCAAGTCGAACTCCTCTTGAGCCGCAGGCGCACCAGAAGTGGGAAAGTCGATGCGACCGAGAAGCAGAGGTTGGTCTGGCGGCGATTCTTGGGCTTGGTCCGGCGAGTGTTCTGCAGGGCCACACGCCCAATACATGGCTGCCACTACCGATAAAACAAGAGTTGATATTCGCATCACGTTCAATTCCTCCAATGCTGGAGAGCAACATAGCGGCCAGAAAAAGATGACACAACACCCTTTCAACACTATCTTCCGATATACAATTTGCGGGATGAACGTCTATGAAAGTAGCGCGCTTCCTTTCCTTATCCTGGATTTTTTCTTTGGCGCTCGGTTTTTGGGCCGGCCCAGCCTCGGGTCTGACCATTTACCGGTTCGGCGGCGAAGATCGGCCCAAACCCCCTGAGGAAGGCCAGGCCGGGGTGGACTTCAGACAATTGAGCTGGATGAATTTCGATGCCGAACCTCATGGGGAAACCATTGACTTGGCCGTAGATAGTACCGGCATCCAGCCCCTCAAGCGCAATCCAGACTTCAACATAGCCCCCGGAATCGAAGAGAAAGGAGGGGCACATTTAAGGGCCAATATAAATAGAGAAGTGTGGGATGGTGATACGGGTACTTTCTGGCTGGCGGAAAAGTATCTGTGCGCCGATCACAGTATCAGATCCGGGGCCTGCACCGATGATTTCAGTCGGGCGGGCACGGCCAATATCTACCTAGGCGGTCTCTACAACATCGACCGGATTCGGGTGATATCCGGATTTACCGACCCGGGCCGAACCGTGGGCATCCTCCGCGTCCACCTCGGCCCGCGCCCCATAGTCAACTACGGCATCGTCCCGCCGAAATCGCCCTATATTGTCGAAGTGAGAGACAACCGGGAGCAAATCCTCGACATTCCCATCCCATCGCACGAGGCAGTAGAGTTTGTCCAGGTGGCCTTGGCCGAGCACAACACGGACTGGGAAGTGAACGAGATCGAAGTCTACGCCAAGGGGTTCGTCAAACAGGCCACTTATATTTCCGATGTCATCGATTTCGAGCGGCCTATGGCTTGGGGAGACCTGCGCTGGTCCGGGGTTCAGGAGGCCGGAGCCCAAGTTCTCATCCGGACCCGCAGCGGCCTAGACGACGATGCGGACGTATTCTGGCGCTTCACCGGTCGCGGCAGCAAAGCCGAGGTGAGTCGCGCTAGCTATAGCGACCTCAAACTCAATGAACGGGCCGGCATCACCCACGACCTCGACCACTGGACCTTTTGGTCGGCCCCCTATGACTTTGCCGACAGCAGCGGCACGCCGGTCGTGTCGACAAGCCCCAGACGCTACCTCCAGTTCAAGATCGACTTCCTGCCCCGTGAAAACGCCGGCGGCCGGGTGGGTTTCGTGGAGTTGCGCGCCTCCGAGCCGGTGGCGACTAACCTAGTGGGCGAGGTCTGGCCGGTCGAAGCAAAAGTAGGGCAGCAATCGTCCTTCACCTATGCGTTGCGGCCGACGATTCACTCAGGCGATGTCGGCTTTGACCGGCTGGAAATCGAGACTTCCTCAATTATCAGCGCGGTGGAGGCGGTGCGCATCGGCGACGCGCCCGTGGCCTTTACAGTAGAAGCCGAGGAGCCGCATCGGCTGGCGGTCAGTTTCCCGCGCCTCCAGGAGCAGGACTCGGGGACGCTGGTCGAGGTCGACTTCGCAGCACAGGTGCTGCGCTACGGAGCAATCTTTGCGGCGCAGGTGTCGGACAGCGACCAGCCTTTAGAGGTGCCGCAGGGGGTCAATCCGGGAGACGCTACGACGAAATACGAGGGCAACCGGGTGTCGGTGGCCACCGCCGCGCAGGAGCAGAGGCTGTTGCAGGTGCGAGTCGAGCCGACCATTTTTACGCCCAATGGCGATGGCCGCAACGACGAGATAGGCATCTTCTATCACATCTTGGAGATTACGGGCAGTGCGCAGGTAGCAGTGGAGGTGTGGGACTTGTCGGGTCGCCGGGTGCGGCGGGTGTATTCGGGCGCGGATGGAATCGGCGAGTACGAGCGGGCGTGGGATGGTCGGGACGAGGCCGGCGGTTTGGTGCCGCCAGGGATTTACCTGTATCGAGTTTCGGTCGATGCCGATCGGGAAAAGGTCGAAAAAACTGGCGTCTTGTATGCCGCGTACTGAAAGGTACCTGCGAGGAATTGCGTTAGACTCTCAGTACACACTGGCCACGACGGTAGCCACCGTAGATTCACCAATACCCTCCGCGTCCACCTCTGGCCCCACCCGGCAGATATACAAGCCAGGCGGCAACAGCACTCCATCCCGATCCCGGCCATCCCAACTCACCTCCTGCACACCAGCGGCGTGCGCCACGGACTGCGCTCGACGGTGCACTAGCGATCCGTCGAGCGCATAGACCTCCAATAGCAGCGAAGCCTGTCCCGGCATCTTAAATACGGGAAAGACAAATTTCACCGCATCGTTGATGCCGTCTCCGTTCGGCGTGAATGGATTTCCCAGTACCTCCATATCGCCTACCAGTCCACCAGCCACTGGCGTCAGCACGGTCAGGCCCTCGCCCGAGGCCGTCGCGTCCACTCGCTGCCACACCACCTCCTCTTCCTCGCCCAGTCCCACCGAGACGAGAAAGGCATTGCTCGCCAGATAGAACGCACTCGAAAAGCGCAGCACAACTTGGGACTCTGGCTCCCGGACCACCTCGGGCAGGCGCACCCACAACGAGTCAACTCCGGTTTTTACCTCCAGTTCATCCACCCAGTATATCTGGCCGCCCCCCACCTCCTGTTCGCTCTCTAGGCTCACGGTCACATCCACCAACTCTACCTCGGCGCTCGGAGGCACTTCAAAGAGTACTTGATCGAACCCCATACCCTCCGAGCCCGCCTCGTTGGGCGGGATCGTCAGCGACAACGCGAACGCTTCGCGGAGACCGCTCTGCTGGGCGCGGCGCGGCGCGATTTCGCCCAGAATCTGATGCACCAGCGGATCCCTCAAGCCGATATTGAGGCGGCGCAACACCGCGGATTGGTTGGGATCGTCCGAGAGCAGAGCAGCCTCAATCATTATATAGCGCCGAGGGCTAGGCGAGGTGATGGCCGCTCCAGGTTGCTCGTAAAACTGACTCCACGGACTCCAATCCGCCTCGTCGGGCACAAAAGCCACTGTCGAATCCCCCCGCATAAACGACAGCGTCTTGCGATAGTCGGCCTCGGAGATTTCAACCCCCTGTTTGTTGAAGAAATGCTTGTCTTCGGTGAGTCGGTTTCCGGTCCGGGTGCGGATCTGCAGTTGGGTGCCGGGCGGCGTTTGTGCCTCCCAGGAGATGCTAGAAAGGATGCGGGGGGCATCTCCCAACTCGATCGCCGGCGTTTGCAGCGTGACCTGCGGCAGAAAACCAAAGCCATAGAGCAAAAGCTCCTTTACACCAGAACGGATCAACCCGGTAGTGACGACGCGATAGTCGAACCTAAAAAAGCGTCCCTTGATAGGAGAGAAGATATTGGCCTGCATGAAGGTGTTCGTTGGCAGCGACCCGGCGGGCGCAAGAGCCTCGCGGCCAAGCGTGACATCGTCTCTGCCGCGCGCAACCACGGAGGTAAAGATCTGGCTGCCATCGGGCGCCAGACTGCCATCCGAAAGATTGAGCACATAATTGGGGAATGTGGCACTACCATAGACAATAAAGGCGCGGTCAACCCAGTACCAGGTGCCCAAGTCCAATAAGAGGTCCCGATCCCGGTTCTTGATCAACACAGTGAAATCGTCATCTCGACTACCTATGCCCTTGGTGGAAAATCCCGCTTCTGCACTCCAGACGGTGGTATAATCGCCGTCGACTGCATTGGAATGTCCGCCCGCTTCCCCAAATCCCTTGATCGACCCGCCGCGCTCCTTCCAGCCCAGACTAATATTCTCCCCCACCGTCCATACCTCCACCTCCACCAACCGAGGACGCTCCGAACGATAATAGCGAATCGGGCCCTTAAAACGATCCTCCCGTATCGCTTCATACTCCGCCTGAGATACCTCCCGCTCTACCCCCGTCGACTCCCGACGAAAATACAACGCATCCCCCCGATCCACCTCCGCCAATCCCTCCCAACCAGAAGCGCTCACCTCCGCCCCACGACGCCCATCGCTGGCCGTGGCCACTATCTGAACATACTGGACTAAATCACCACTCAAACCCGAATCCGCCGACTTGGCTGGACGCAAAGCATATTCGAATACCCGCTGCGTCTTGTTCAACCCCTCGCTGCGACCAGCCACCCGGTAGTTCAGACTCTGACTGCCCTGAAAGGCCTCATCGCCATTGGAGGTGAGCACCTTGAACTGCAAAAAAGGATCGCCTACCCCTTCGGCGACGAATTTCACCACCACTTTCTCAGCCCACACCACCCGACCTAGATCCACCTCGACCCACCAGTCGCGCAGCGGCGCGTCCAGCGCTGGCTCCCAGTAGGTTTCCTCCAGACCGTCCATGAGCTGCGCGGCCCCGGCGAAATTGGTTCCCGCCCGTCGGATGCCCCCGGTCACGTCCTCGCGGCTGAAGGCCCCCGCGTTCAGCGCGGCATTGATCTGCCGCTGCACAAAATGGGGGCGAACCCCTTCGGCGCTAAAATCCACACTGCCGGCGGGGAAATTCCACTCCGACCAGTCGCTCTCGCTGATGATTAACTGGTTCGGCTCAAGGCGATAGCCCTGGGCCCAGACCGGGGCGCTGAGTAGCAGGGTATAGTGAATGAGGCGCAGGTTCATCGCACTCAATCCTTGGCCTGCCGACCCTCGATCCTTTCGAGGAGCCAAAGCGCCTTAGTATGCGCCGGCACCTCGGCCAGCACCTCTCGCGCAGTCTGCTCGGCCAATTCTAGTTGTCCCGCCTGCAAGGCCTTGTTGCCGCGGTCGACGATCAGGTTGGCCAAGGCGTACAGATTGTGTTTGCGCATTTGTTCAATGCGGGCCATGCGCCTCCCATCGAGCGCAGCAGAGGCCGCCTTGCTCAAGGGTTTTTCGATCTCGAGCAAGGCACCCACGGTGCGCACCTCGATATCTTGATGCGGATCGAGTTCGTAGTCAAATCTAGGCACGTTATCCACGAGAATCCGCCCACCGCGACTTAGACTGCGCAGATCCTCGGCCGACGCTAGGAAGCTCCCCAAGACGCTGTCGGACTCGTTGAGCCACCCCGTATTCGCGTCCAGTGGGTGCCGATAGTGCAGATCACGGCGAATTTCGGGCCTCCCCAGCCGCTCTTCAAGGGCTGGGATGTCGAGCGCAAAGGTATCCGCCCGTCGGCCAATCAAGACGAACTCTGGTCCATTGAACCAGAGCTGACTCTGCGGAAAGACGCTGATGAAGGTGGCGACGATGTCGAGCACCTGCGGCGTGGAAAGCATCCGCACTGGCACGAATTGTGTCACTAGACCGCCGGGATCTAGCCGCTGTCTGAGGCGCTGGTAAAAATCTTTGGTGTAAAAGGAAACGACGCCCGGGCGAAAGAGTTGGCCCACTTCAATGCCGATCACATCGTAGCGGGCTTGACTGTGGCGGATGTAATCCCGGCCGTCTTCTGCCAAGGCGCGCACCCGAGGGTCGTCCAGCCAAGTCGCGCCAAAGTAGCGGCGGGCGAGATCGAAAACAGCTACTTCCACATCTAGGCAATCGAGCCTATGGACATCCCACAACAGAAACCGCCCCGCAGCTTGGCCGGTACCCATACCCACTACGAGTACATCCGTCCCATTGCCATCGCCGCGCAACAGCATGGGCAGATGACCGGCAAAGGTCTGTTGGTTCTTCTTGTTTGAACCCTGCCACAAGCGGTCAATCCCCAGCAGCACCTTGTCTTCGAGTTGCACCACGGCAAGGCTGGCACCTTGACCCTCCACTACTTCGAGCAGGGTCCCCTCGGAAGACAGATGGTCGTGGGGAAGACTCGTTTTGAGCAGGGTCGCGGCGAGCCCCCACCCGATTACACTGAAGGCGATCAGCAAGGCAGCAACTCGCCGACCTAGCTGGCGGCCCGCTCCTGCGGCAAAGGCCACGCAGCCCCCAACAATGGCCATGCCGGTGACCGTCCTCAGCGCGAGATCAAGCCCCAACCAAGAAAGCCCCCAAGCCATGATCATTGCGCTCGCAATGGAACCTGCGGTATTGATTGCCGTCAGCCGGCCGATCGTCCAACTCGCATCGGCTACGTTCCTCGACACCAGTCGGACCACGAGGGGAAACGAAGCGCCCGAAGCCAGCGCACCCGGCAGCAACATGGCACCGTGCAGGCCCATGAAGTGGTTGGCGCTTATCAGCTCTGGAGCGGCCTGCGCGAGCGCCGTCCAGATGTCCCGGGGCAGCTTCATCGCGACTAGGACGCTCAGTCCTGTGAAAGCCTGAAGGCTGCCGAAGACGACGACTGGATGCCGACTGCGGTCGCACAGCGGCGCAATGACGAGGCTGCCGATGCCGATGCCGAGCAGGATCACGACGAGCGGCAGCGTGTACGCGTACACCGAACTGGTAATCATCAAGGGCAGGTAGCGCGCCCACAGAATCTCGATGGCCACGCCGACAAACCCGGTCAGGAAGAACAAGGGCAGCAGGACGGAGACCTGCTGCATTCTTCCCGCGTCTGTCGCTTGGTCTTCTCGGTTGGACTGCTCAGTAAGAGGAGCGGAGTGCGTTTGCCAACAGACCAGTAGCACGGCGACGCCACACAGGACATTGAGACCTGCCCCTAGGTAGATAGTCGCGGCGAGCCCCAGAACCGGCAGGGTCGCAAAGCCAGCTAAGGCAGCCCCAGCGGCAGCTCCCAGCGCATTGATGCCGTAGAGGCCACCCGCAGTGAATCCGAGGCTGCGGTGTCGGCGGATGATCGCCCTAGCGAGCAAGGGAACCGTCGTCCCCATCAGAACCGTGGGCACGATGATTACGGCTGCCACCAAGGCCAAGCGCGCCAGCGCGATCCATGGAGCCGAGCCATCGGCCCAGCGATAGAGCATTCCGTAGCCGTCGTCGGCCACGTCCAGCAGTGCGTTGCTCGCTAGGCCCAACACCGCGATGGCCAGTTCGACGATCCCATAGATCCGCAACGGACGGTGCAGCGACGTCGACAGACGACCGGCCAAGGCACTGCCCATGGCCAGTCCGAGGAAAAAAACGGCGAGCACCGTTGCTAAGGCGAAGGTCGTGCTGCCAAAGAACAGTCCGGCCTTTCTGATCCAGCAGACTTCGTAGAACAGGCTCGCGGCCCCCGACAGGAAAAGGCAACTGAGCGCCGTTGCCATCTCGAATGGAGAAGGACCGGACGCCCCACTGGGGGAAGCAGGCTCTAGCGCGGCCACGTTGGGCAACTATACTTGGGTGAGGAAACTGTCCATGTGGCCGGTGAAATAATCGATGACCAGCCAGACTCCGGCCGCCACAATTTCTCCGAGGATAAGACCGAGGAAAAACGGGCGTAAGCTGCGGTACAGTTTGGGGCCGCCATACCGCAGGATGACCAATTTGAGGAACCAAGCGAGGACTACGCTGGCGTAAATGTGACTGGTCTTCCAATTGGCGCTGATCAAATAACCCAGTGGACTGAGGGGCCACCATAGGGCCTGGTGCCTGACCCACATCAATCCCGCCATCACCGCCCCGCCAATGCCCATGAATAGCCAGGCGTCGAGGCGAGGGCCCGTGGGCTCTGCGACAATGCGCGGGGCCATATCCGTGGGGCCAATGCCCCCCTTCCAGCCGAAAAAGAGCGGATTGAGGTTGATGCCGCCGTATTTATAGGCCAAGTACAAAACCATGTACGTAGAGCCTATTAGACTGACCACAATAGCGATGAGCACGGCCCAGAACAGCCGGCGCTTGGACCCGCCGATGATCTCGCTCATTTTTAGCCCATTGGCCACCGACGCCATCACAAAAGAGCGGATCTCGGAGTGCCAGCCATAGGAAAAACCCAGCGCCACCAGCCCAGAAGCCCCTAAGACTTGGGTGCCGCCCCCCGAGATGACAAAGGTCGAACTCATCACCGGCGGTCTCATGGCCGGGACGCCGCCTTCGGTCACGACGCGGGTCAGGCTGAGAAAAATTACCATGGCGCTGAAGATGAACATCAGGGTTCCCAACAGCGGCAGGCCGCTTACCGACAGGCCAAAGCCAAAGAGGAACAGCGAACCGAATAGACCCAACACCGCCTGCCGATAAGACACCACCTCGCCGGAGTCGTCTATTTCGGGGGCGCGTCCAATTGCCTTGCGGAATACATCGCCTAGGTGTTCGCGCGTCCCCCACAACATGATCAGCACGAAGACGATCATCGCCCCCATGCCCTGATGGGAGGTGTACGTATCGCGAGCGTAGTGGTCTATCCGCTCCGTACTCTGGATGCCGACGACGTTGAAGATGCCCTTCTGAATCAGGGTGAGGGTGTGGAAAACCCAGATGGACGCGGAAATGTCGAGACCGACGAAATAGAAGAAGCCGAGCCAAGATGGACTGAAGGAGAACCAAAGCGTGACTGTGTCGCGGAAAATGGGCAGCCTGAAATCCCGCTCAATGGACGGAAAGGAAGGGGAATAGGAATGCAGCCCGTTGATACTTATCAGAATAAACGAAAAGGCAAAGGCGACCCACATTGATTTATTGGTAAAGAAGGACTTGCCAATAATTCCCTTTCTCTGCTGCTGGATCATCTCCATGGGCACCTGGACCAAGGGATAGACCAGTTTTTCGCGGTCCACCCACTGCTTGCGCAGAATGATCATCGTAAACGTCATGACCAGACACAGCGAGAGGAAGAAACCGTACCAGTAGGCCAGCGGCACAACCCAAGGCTCCCAGGGAATGGGGGCACCTTGGGGCAGTCCTTCGTAGAAATAGCGCGCGACGTCTTCCCCCTGCGGAATGAGCCAGTTGGGTATGAACTGGTTGTACACTTCGGCCCAGTCGTTCTCAGGGGTGGCGTAGTAAATGGGCCCCACCAGTTGGGGCAGCAGAACCGGCGTCAACCCCATGCTAGGGACGCAGCAGCTCACTATCATCATGATGTAGATAGTGATCAGTTCGGTCTGGCTTAGCGCCAAGGGCCTGCGGATGAGGGCTACTAGGCCGCTGGCCAGCACCAGAATAAAGAAGAAGAACAGGGCCGCCGGCGTGCTAAAATTCAACGTCAGGTACGACCCGCGTATCATGAGGGTGCAATACACATCGAGGAAATTGATCAGAAAGGCGAGCACCGCACCGATCAATATGCCCCTCAGGGGAATGCCGGTGGCACTTTGCTGATCAGCTTCCAAGTTGGTCTCTTTCGTCAGGTATTGCAGGTACTCTGCGGGGATTTTCTTTTTCACACCACCCTCTGTCCCGAGCGGCTATAGGGACCGGCTAGTACCTGCCCTACAGTTGGGCAGGCGATGGAGGAATGGAATCAGAGGGACGACGTCCCGCAGGGCCACCAGCCCCTGCGGGATTGACGGCCTGCGCTGCGGCAACGCCGGGAGGAATTTGCGTTTATACTCTCAGTACACACTAGCCACGACCGTGGCCACCGTCGATTCACCAACACTCTCTGCGTCCACCTCTGGACCGACCCGACAGATATACAAGCCAGGCGGCAACAGCACTCCATCCCGGTCCCGGCCGTCCCAACTCACCTCCTGCACACCCGCGGCGTGCGCTACGGGCTGCGCCCGGCGGTGTACTAGCGATCCGTCGAGAGCATAGACCTCCAATATCAGCGAGGCCTGCCCCGGCATCTTAAATACGGGGAAGACGAATTTCACCGCATCGTTAATGCCGTCTCCATTCGGCGTGAACGGATTCGCCACTACCTCCATATCGCCTACCAGTCCACCGGCCACCGGCGTCAGCACGGTCAGGCCCTCGCCCGCGTCAGTCGCGTCCACCCGCTGCCACACCACCTCCTCTTCCGCGCCTAAGCCCACCGAGACCAGAAAGGCATTGCTCGCCAGATAAAACGCGCTTGAAAAGCGCAGGGCTACCTCGGTGCCGGCCTCTTGCACGACCGCGGGCATGTGGATCCACAGCGAGTCAGAGCCGGTGGTGATCCCCAGTTCACTCGCCGAGTACACCTCTTGGCCCACGGTCACATCCACCAACTCCACTTCGGCGCTAGGGGGCACTTCAAAGAGCACCTGATCAAACCCCAAACCCGCCGACCCTGCCTCGTTGGGCGGGATCGTCAGAAACAGCGTGAACTCCTCGGGTTGACCGCTCTGTTGAGCTCTGCGGGGCGTTACTTCACCCAGAATTTGGTGGGCCAATGGATCTTTCAGACCAATATTCAGGTTGTGCAACACCGCAGATTGGTGGGGATCGTCCGAGAGCAGAGCAGCCTCAATTATTATATAGCGCCGAGGGCTAGGCGAGGTGATGGCCGCCCCAGGTTGCTCGTAAAATTGGCTCCACGGACTCCAATCCCCCTCGTCGGGCACAAACGCCACCGTCGAATCCCCCCGCATAAACGACAGCGTCTTGCGATAGTCGGCCTCGGTCACTTCAACCCCTTGTTTGTTAAAAAAATGCTTGTCCTCGGTGAGTCGGTTTCCGGTCCGGGTGCGGATCTGTAGCTGAGTGCCAGGCGGCGTTTGGGCCTCCCAAGAAATGTTGGAAAGGATGCGGGGGGCATCTCCCAACTCGATCGCCGGCGTTTGCAGCGTGACCTGCGGCAGAAAACCAAAGCCGTAGAGCAGCAGTTGCCTTATATCGGCTCCCCACGCTACCCGCCCGACGTTGATCAGGCGATAGTCGAACTTGAAATAGCGCCCCTTTATGGGGGGAAAGGTATTGGCCTGCATGGTCGTGTTCGACAGCAGCGACCCGGCGGGCGCTTGGGCCTCGCGGCCAAGCGTGACATCGTCTCTGCCGCGCGCAATCACAGAGGCAAAGACCCGGCTGCCATCGGGTGCCAGACTGCCATCCGAAAGACTGAGTATATAATTGGGAAAAATGTTATTGCCGTAGACAATAAAGGTGCTGTCAACCCAGTACCAGGTACCCAAGTCGAACAGTAGGTTTCGGTCCCGATTCTTGACTTGCGCTCCACCCACGCCGGAAAACGACACTTCTGCATTCCAAGCGGTGGTGTAATTGCCGTCAACTGTATTAGATTGTCCGCCCACGCCCCCAAAGGCCTCGATCGACCCTCCGCGCTCCTTCCAGCCCAAACTAATATTCTCCCCCACCGTCCACACCTCCACTTCCGCCAACCGAGGACGCTCCGAACGATAATAGCGAATCGGACCCTTAAAACGATCCTCCCGAATCGCCTCATACTCCGCCTGAGATACCTCCCGCTCCAACCCCGTCGACTCCCGACGAAAATAAAGCACATCCCCCCGGTCCGACGCTGGCAAACCCTCCCAACCCGACGCACTCACCTCCGCCCCGCGACGACCATCGCTGGCCGTAGCCACAATCTGCACATACTGGACTAAATCCCCGCTCAAACCCGGATCCGCCAACTTGGCAGGACGCAGCGCATATTCGAAAACCCGCTGCGTCTTGTTCAACCCCTCGCTGCGACCAGCCACCCGGTAGTCTAGGCTCTGACTGCCCTGAAAAGCTTCATCGCCATTGGAGGTGAGTACCTTGAACTGCAAAAAGGGATCGCCCACCCCCTCGGCGACAAATTTCACTACCACTTTCTCGGCCCATACCACTCGACCTAGATCCACCTCGACCCACCAGTCGCGCAGCGGCGCGTCCAGTGCCGGCTCCCAGTAGGTCTCCTCCAGCCCGTCCATGAGCTGCGCGGCCCCGTCAAAATTGGTCCCCGCCCGTCGGATGCCCCCGGTCATGTCCTCGCGGCTGAAGGCACCCGCGTTCAATGAGGCATTGATCTGCCGCCGCACAAAATGAGGCCGAACCCCTTCGTCGCTAAAATCCAGGCTGCCCTTGGGGAAATTCCACCCCGGCCAGTCGCTCTCGCTAATGATCAATTGGTTCGGCTCAAGGCGATAGCCTTGGGCCCAGACCGTAGCGGAGAGCAACAAGGTATAGAGAATGGCTCGCATGCTGTTCATAAGATCTGCTCTACCCCCTTGCGACCTAGTAAACCACTGCAATGGTTCCAGTTTGCTGATCGTCCCCGTTTTTGGCCTTCACGACGATGCGGTACATATAGAGGCCGGGTGCCACCAGTTCTTGCTGATCGTCTCTACCGTTCCACGAAAAGCTGAATCGGCCGCTCTCGTGCAGCCCTTCCTGCTGGCGCAACAGCCGACCGGACAGGTCGAAAATTTCCAGTCTCAAGGGCACGTTTTCCGTCACCTGTAGCAGATTCAAAGAGAATCTGGAGATATCGTTCACCCCATCCCCATTGGGGCTGAAGACCCTAGGCTCAACCAGTAGGTCTGCCAGCAGACGCGGGCTCAGCGAAGTGCGCACCGAGAGGGTTTCGCTCACGAATTCGGGCGCGGCATTGCCCGGATTGATCCGCTGTGCCAATTCCAAGGGACGCTCGGAATCCCGAACCCAGCCGTCGAATGGAGTGCCGTAGCGCAACACGGGGGCGCGAAAGTACACCTCGACTGGCCCACCTAGATCGCCCGCTTCTCGGCGCGGCGAAAGCTTCACGGAAAAGAGGGTCGAATCCGGGCTCTCGACCTGGACGGACCAATCCACTAGACCCGTGGCCCGCACCGAATCAACACCGGCAAAGCCAAAGGGGGCAGCTATTTCAATCTGGTCGAAACCAGAGTGGTCCGGCGTCATAGTGGGAGAAACCGCGTACGTGAATTGCGAGATTTCGCCCAAAGGCACTTCGGGGGGATAGACTTCTCCTACTACATTCTGAGCTAAAGGAGGCTTGGTGACCGAAAACTCGACGAAATCCACCTCCCCGCCCAGCAAGGCATCGGGCTGGAAATCGACGCGGAATTGGAAGACGTTATTGGGGCTTGGCGAGATCACGGAAGTGCCGAGGCTGTCGGCGAATTCATAAGGAGGCGACCAGAAGCTCCAGTTTTCGATATCGTAGGTAATTTCCGCAGCCTCGCCGGTTTTCAAGCCGGCATAGCCCTTTGCATCCAGCAGCTTCCCCCTCTCGTCAAAGCGGGAAAGCTCGTCCCCCCGTCCGGTATTGCGCCAGTACACATTGGGGTCCAATGTCTTGCCGGAGCGCGAATGGATATCGATTCTGACTCCTGGGTCTTTCCGGCCCTGCCAGCGCATCTCGCCTAAAATGGCCGGTTCTTCCAAGTCGAACATCTTGCTGACATAGGAGGCCCTATTGACAAAACCCTCCCCGTAGATCTCCACCTCGGCTATTTCCATATTTCTACTGGTCGTCACGGTGATCTGCAAGCCCACCTCCGTGGCCCGCATAGTGGGAAAGACCGCCTCTACGGTGTCTTGGGTATTTTCTACTATGGAAAAAACCGTCCTGCCGGGATCCACGCCGCCGTATGAGCCCCGCTCTACAATCTGGGGAATCGTGCTAGTAGTGACTAGGAGCTTGTCTGGATAAAGGGAGGTGCCCTGCGTACTGATGAGCCGAACCCGGTTTACGGAGAAGGCCCCCCCCAAATCGAAGATGAGCCAACTCGAGCGGTCCCCGGACTGAAATACATAGCCGTAGGGCTGCTTTAGGTAAAAGGTACTAAGATCCCCATCGACCATCCGCGTAGCATGGCAACCGTCGAGGAGAAATTGGTACCCTCCGCACCCGCGCGAAAAGGGCCCACCGCCGCGCGTCAAACTAGTCAGGGCGATATTGTCCTCTGGGGTCAGGAAGAGAGGCCGCAGAATATCCTCCTCGGCAAATACCTCGTCGTCAAAACCGTCTTTCTCCAGAAAATCACTCCACGGCACTGGGGTGAAAGTGACCGAGGGATCCGACGCCTCCGGCGGTGGCGGCAAATTTTCGCCGCCAATGCGAAAAATCTCCAAGGCACCGGATCGACCCGCCAGCATGGCTAGAGCCAAAGCGGCTATAAGCAGTGAAATCGGCATCGTTCTTTTCATGCCGCTACCTCCGGGTGTACCCCGTTCGAGGGCCGCGCACTGGCGCGCGTTAATCGAGTCCTGCGATTACAGTAATGAACTGCGATATGCCCGTAGAGGGATTTTGTCCCTTTTCGTCTATGCGGTTGATTCTCACGCCCAACTGGGTGGTCAAAGCATATCCCAGATAAGCGCCTGTATTGGAGTACTGGACCGCCAGCACCAACTCCTGGAAATCTTCTTGCAGACCTAGGGCTTTCGCATCTTCTTCGAATTGGTTGAATAGGGTGTACTCGACGCCCACCTGTACTTCCGAGCCGGTCAGTATAGGAGTCTGGCCAATGAGGAACAGGATCAGGGTGTCCTCTTTGCGCACCGGCTCGTTGCTCAGCAAGGGCGTTTCAAAACGCAGCTCGTTTTTGATCTTGGGAAAGAGCCGAAAGCGTCCCAACTGTTGCCGGTACTCTGCCTTGTTGATAAGGCCGAAAAACTGGTACTTGTCGCGAAAGTCCGCCTGTTCCTCTCGCTGATGCCAGACGTCGTATTTCACTTTGTTGACCAGTTTCAGCTTGGCGCTCGCGGTGTAGTCAAAACCGAGATAGGCGGAATTTATCCACGTATTGGGAGCGGCCAGCAGATCTGGAACCCGCTGCAGATTCGCCTCGGTACCCGCCGGCTGCACCCACTGGACGACATCGTCCGGGATAGTGTCCTCGACCAGCTTGACCATGTCGAAGACCCGCAGCCGGCCTAACCCGGCTATATCCCGATCCCAAGTGAACATCCCGTAGCTGCTGTTTTCCTCTCGATCGCTGGCCAGCGTGCGCTCCTGCTTGCGGCCAACCGTCACCCGCATCCCAGGCATGATGTGAGCGCCTACATAGATATTGCCTCCGCGGCGGTCGCGGTCGTAGGGGAAATCGGGCTCTTCGTCGTTTTCAAAGCGATCGATCCAGAAATTGTTGTTCATGTCCACTCCGAAGAGGAACTCGGGGCGATCGACGCTGTAGCGCAAGAAAGGCTCTTCGTAATCGGGAATGTAATTCGGCCGGAAGTCGGTGTCGTTCTGGTTGAAATCGGAGATGAAATCGTTGTTTTCGTCCCAGCCCGGGAAGATTTCCCGGTCCGGTCCCGCTTGATTGATGCGCTGCCAGTCGGGCGTGCGATCCTGATCGTCGTTGTCCTCGACGAATTCGTAGAAAAACCGGCGTTCGTTGGTGTAGTCGATGTCTCCGTTCGCTTCCGTGAGCAAGCCGGTAGTGCCGTAGTCGTAATCCATGCTGTAGAGTTCGCCAAAAAGGAAGAAGGCATAGCCCCGCCGCGCCAGATTGATCATCCAAGCACTAGCCTCGTCGGAGTCCATGAGGTGTTCGGTGAATTTGCGATTGGGGTATTTGCGGAAGCGCCGGCTGCGATCGAACTCGGCGTACAGGTCAAAGCCCAGCAGATCGTTTACTTCGATGGTGCCGCCGAAGATATCGTTGCCCGTGGGCAAGCCGTAATCAAAGCGCACCAATTGCAGATTGGAGCCGTCTTTTACATTGCCCGCAGCCCGCGCCTGAGTCAGGAAGACCGGCTGGCGCTCGGGCAGATTGGTCTGGCGATCCGACCCCATCTCAATGCGGTAGTCGTTGGCCACGGCCAATTCGATGGTGACCTTGCGGATGGTGGACAGATCCGGGCCGTTGTATGAGCGGTTCTCGCTAGTGAAATCATAAGTCAACACGATCTGTTCGCTGCCGTCGGCGGCGAGAAAGCCCCGCCGGCGAAACCCCCCGTTGATGAGGGCGCTGAAGCCGATCTCGCTGCCGCGCACCGTCTCTTTGCGAATTTCGATCTTCTCTTCGCCATCGTCTGTTACAACCACGACCTCGGTCTCGGCCTCGATGATGATATCGTGGGAAAACAGCGCGGCCCCCCCTTCGCGATCCGTGGGTGAATCATCGCTCAGACGGACGAAGATCTGGCTGATGGGTTCGAGGTTCTGCCCCACGGTCAGGGCTCCGCTTATGGGGTCTCCCTCAAGGCTCTCTAGCAGGGTCTGGGAATGATGAGCGTTGACATACGTGGCACCCACCTTGACAAAATCGCCGATCTGACTCGTTCCCCTAAAGCCGAGGAGATTGGTGCTATTGGTGCCTTCCACCGTTATAGTGCTTGCTCTACCCGGCGAACTGATGCGCGACATCAACACCGTGATCGCATGCTTGTCGGACTGGAGATCCATCTGCACCCCGTCGAAAGCCGGCTTGGAAAAAGTCATGGGCGTCAGCGTGGTGCGGATTTGTTCGCCAATAGTCAGGGCCGTGTGGTACTGGCCGCTGCGGTCCGAGGAGATGACCAGCCGATTGAACCACGCTCCAAACCGCGGATCTTTGAAAATGGCGCTGCCGAACTGCTGAGGCTGCTGCTGGCGCCAATCGTAGATGAGCCATCCTTTAGTGATGAAAGACCCATACAGGTCGTAAAAATAATCCCCCTCTATGTCGGGGCTCAAATAACGCTGATAGTGGTCCCGGGCATAATTGGTGTACTCCCATTGCTTCCAGCGATAGAGTAGGAAGAGTTCCTGCGGCACGTACCAGCGCCGCACGGCCGGGTCCAAGGCGTCAAAGAGCACGCCCGAACCCACTGGTTCGTACGACACCTCGCCGCCGCGCTGCAGGCCCAATCTGTGGCCATAATCGAGTCCTTGGGCTACGGCTCCTTCGGGCACTGCGACAATACTCAGCAGTAGTGCGATACCCGCAGCTGCGAGGAAAAGCTGCCGGCCCGTACGCGTACTCCATCTGGTCATATGACCCCCCTGTTGATGCTAATAGATGACTGCCACAGTACTGCTGCGGCTCACCGTGCCGCTGTCCGTTACCACTTTCACCTGCAAGACGTAAAGTCCCGGCGGCAGATAGCGGCCTTGGTCATTCTGGCCGCTCCATTGCACCAGATGACGCCCACTCTGGTTTTTTTTCACCGGCAATTCCGCCACTTGCCTTCCGGCTAGGTCGTAGACCCGCAAAGAAACCGGAACATCGTTGATCAGGTGCAGTAGATCGTAGCTGATGGTCGTCTGATCGTTGATCCCGTCTCCATTGGGCGTAAAAGGGTTGGGGGTCACGGTCACCCGGTGGACGACTGGGTCCTGAGCCAGCGGCACCCGCACGCTCAGATCGTCGCCGAGCAGCGATCCCGCCGCATCTCCTTCTTCAATTTCCTGGGGCAAGCCGTCCGACTGACTGTCGCGCAGGCGCCCGCTAAAAACCGTCTCGTAGCGCAAAATCGCGGCGTCGAAAACCATCCGCAGATCGTGGTTGCCGCTCTGGTGGGGAAAGGTCACCCTCAAGCCGCTCTCGTGGGACTCCGCGACGAAATCCTCCACCTCCAAGTCGTCGAGGTGCAGCGACCGAACCGTATGCACCGGAACAGAGCTATCGATCTCCAAGCGGTCGAAACCTCGGCTACCGACCACTTGGACGGCATAAGTAAAGACCGTATCCACCCCAACCGGCACATTCTGGGGCCATATTTCCCCGACTATGGACTCCGCTACTGGAGCGGAAAATTCAAACGCCAGTGAATCCACTGCGGTACCGTCCTCCAGCCCATCGCTTTCAAAGTCCAAGCGGAACTGGAAGTACTGCCTTGGTGCCGGCGAAAGAATCGGGGTATTTCCGCTCAGGTAGGGAGCGGACCAAGGGCTCCAAGCGTCCGGTTCATCTGTAGGAGACGGACTGCTGCCGCTGCGAGTGCGGATGAAAAACCGGGACTTTTCGGGATGTCCCACGGCCTCGGCCGCCCAGTGCAGTTGGCCCCAGAGCGTGGGCTGATTAAAATCGAAGACTTGGGACAAATAGTCGGCCTCGGGGACAAAACCCCGCCCGAAGACTTCAATCTCGTCAATTTCCCAATTGGATCTGTCCGTGGCCTGCAACAGGAGATAGCGCACATAGCGCAAGGGAAACTGCACGTTTACAGTATCCTGGCTATTGCCGGTCTGCTGATCTATCTGGACGAAGAGGTTTTTACTCGGCAGCCCGTCGATAGACTCGGCTACGAATTCAGCTCCGAAAATACCGTCGTTGATGAAGAGCGCATAGCCCCTCATGAAGTCATCCGGAAAAGCGGTGCGCGGGAAAAAGCGGATGCGATTCACCCCGAAGCGAGCGCCTAGGTCGAAGATCACGAGAATGCCCGAAGCCGTTATGTTCTTGACTTCAAAAGCCGTCTGAGGATCTCCGTCCACCATGCTCTCTAGGTTTGCCGCCAGCGTCTCCTTGTCGCCCCGCAAGACGGCCTGGGCATTTGGCGAAACCACTCTGCCACCACGCGCTAAAGTCCCCGAGGCGATGTTGGTGGTAGTATCGATAAAACTGGGCAGGATCCACCCAGGGCGGCTGGTAAAATCAATGATCGGCGCGGCCGCGGCACGCTCCTCCCAGCTCTCCCCACCGGCACTGCCGCCGACCACTCGGATATCTGCAGCCTGCGCTGCCGCCGCCAGCGCCAACCAGAGCGACACTAGCAGGGGCCGGTAAACCCGCGAGATTGAACAATCTCTCCTCATCTACAACTCCTGCCCCTTTCGGTGCCATGCTACCACGTATACAAAAATGCCGCCATGCCAGAAGAAACTCTCGGCATGGCGGCATGGCGATCATGTGCAGCCAAACCTCTACTGCGCAGTGCAACTACTCGGCAAAGGTGGCCTTTATATGGCCCCAGGTCTTTTCCTCCACCGCTGTGCCCGCTCGGACTTGCGAGGCCCAGTCGATGTCGGGATCAACCGGACTCAGATAAAAGTCGCTGAGGAAATCGGCGTGGTGACAGCTATTGGTGTCGCCACTCAAGGTCCAGTAGCCATCGTAGCCGCCACCAGTGTCCGAATCCAAGACCGTGAAGTTGAAACCGAAGATCTCATTTTCTTTGAGAATGTGCTGGACGCTGTTCGGTACGTCGGTCCAGCGCAGATCGTTCCACGGAGTATAGGCATACTCGGCATAGAAGTTGCCGGGCTCCCCTGGTCCGTTGGTACAGGAGAAGGCTGCGTCGCCAAACGGTGGCAAGGCATGCTCGTAGGTCTTGTGCCAAGCATAGCGTCCGTTCGGGCGCAGACCGTACCCCTGAGCCTGCTGGCCATGCAGAATGTCTTTCTCTTCCTGGGTCAGGGAGTCGTCGTTCCAGGAGTTGAACTGACCGCCGCTGTGGTCGCCGTCGATCTGGATCTCTAGGAAATCGCGGGCATTGCCGGTACAGCCACTGCCTTTGGCGTTTTCCCAACTGTTATCGCCCACCCAGACGGCGTCATCCCAGCGATCTTCCATGATGTAGACTTTGTTGGTCTCCGGGCTCCAACCGACGAAGGCCCGCAGGGCCAGATCCGCGGCATCGCGCTGAGTGCCCAGTCCGGTCACCGTCTCGGTCAAATCCTCGTGGGTGATCAAATAGGGATCAGTAACCACGTCCCAATCGGACAGATCACTGTCGATGATGGGAAGGTGTCCGGTGGGAAATTGAACAGCCGGCCTCACCACCCCTTCGGGCAAATGAGCCCAGCAAGTAGTGGAGACTAAAATAGCTCCAGCAATAAGGGCAACTTTCTTCATGGTTTTAAACTCCGAGGTTGAGGTCAATGCGAAACGTCTGGGCTTAGGCCCAGGTACTAACCTGATCTACTCCGATTTACTCCGACGAAAAAGGGACACCTCCTTTCTGTCATAAGATATTAATTTTTTAAAGACTTATCACACCTATACCGGAAGTATTCCAGTCCACCGGTGTATTCGACGTGATGTAAAGATATGGAGTTAGAATACAAAATCCGACTGGTTAAAATCAAGTTTTTTTTCCCGTGCTCCCGCCCAATCAGCCAGTCCACGTCTAATTTCGCATTGGCTTACCAAGGAATGGTGTCGTACAGGAAATCCCCCGCTTCCCTGTGAGCTCGACTATTGGGGTGAAAATCCGTCGGGTGGACCCAGTAATCCCGTTCGTCCTTGCCGGCAAATTGAGCGAGGAGATCGACGTAGTGTATCCCCTCGTGCTGGGCAAGTGCCCCGAGCGTTTCGTGCACCTCTGTTAGGGGATAGGCTTCGAGCTGGTAGAACACGGGAAAGACGACCAAAGAGAATTTAATACCCTTAGCGGCGCAGGATTTCTTCATCTTGCTGAGCAACTGCCGGGTCAGGATCCAACCTAGATTATCTTTGTAGAGTTGTCGGTACCACGCAACAGTATCTCGGGAAAGCTGCTGTCTCTTCAAGCGCGCGGCAAACCAATGCAGCGTATAGCTATTCCTCCCCGCCAGAAATCGGGCTGCCCCCACATTGGACCGCAAGTGCATAAAATCGGCCAGTTCCTTTTCCATCTCGAGTAGACGCCCGCTCCTAAATGGATCGTTCAGGGTAAACGAGTACACGACGCGCTCGACCCGAGCAAAGTACTCGACATAGCGCTCCATGGTCTTGGCGATCCGCTTGATATTCATACCCGGCACACAGGCATTGAAAAGCTGATAGCGCTCCGCAGGGCGCTCTCGATTCAAGCGAATCTCCAAGATATGCGAAAAACGTTCCGCGACCCGGACCCCCTGCCCAAAGCCAAAGGAGTCGCCGATTACTAGGACGATTTTGGCATTTTGCCCGTCGAACTCAGCCATCGGCCGCTCGCGCAATTGCTCTTCGTTGCGGCGCATCTCAATGGCATTGGGCACTTTGAATGGCGCTAGATTGGCGAGGGTGGAATCATTGTTGGCATTGCCTAAATAGGTCAACTGCCCGTACGGATGTGCCCGCCGCAGATCCCAGTCAGGGGTGCCCGCAAAGTGCTCGTCGTAGCACCACAGATCGAGGTTAGGATCGGCCGTTTCGTAATAGACCAAGGGGTAGATCTGCTCGGACCGAGCAAAGAGCCAAAAAGAGACTTCAATGGCGAGCGCGGTAACGGCCAAACTGGCAACTACCAACAGCAGCTTACCGCCAATCTCGATTCGATCCATTTTTAACGATTAAACCGATGGGACAATCGGGTCGAGTTGTATCTATTCCCCCACCAGCCTAGCCGCGCCCTTCCGCGGTCAATTCCCGACCCAACTTTTCGATGTTATCATCGAAATAGCGCACCTCATCTTCGTACGAGGCGCGCAGGTCTTTCAACCAACGCCCGAACAATTCTCGCTCGCTCTCCTTGCGGATATTAGCTCGTATCTGCCTCTCGCGTTCTTCGTAGGAACGCGCTTCTGATTCCCGCCGACTGAGAATTTTGGCAATAGAATAGGAAGGCCCAACCTGAATGGGACCGATGAGCGAACCGATTTCCCTCTCAAAGGCCGCTGTGACCAAATCCCCAAAGCGCGCCGTCTCGTACCAGTAGAGATGGTAGTGCCCCTCTGTTTCGCTGGCGCCCGGTCGCAGACTGCGGGTGCTGGCCTGTTCCCGCATGATGTACTCTTCGGCCAACTCTTTTGGACTCGATGCCGCAGCTATTTCCTCTAGGACCGTCTCTACTCCGCCCCGCTCGTCCAACCGCTGGCAGAGCCATTCCAGAACCTCGAGATCGTCGTCCATTTTCCGCAACGCCAGTACCTCCTCTGTCAGGTCCCGCCCGGCCTGCTGCTTTTGTTTCATCTTGGTGAGCAGGTCGATCAAAGGAGAAACCCGACGGAAGATGCCGCGAATCTCGGCGAGCAGCGCCTCGGCCTCGGCCTCGCTGGCCAACTGGATCTCCACCACGTTCACCTCCGAGGCGGTCCGGTACTGGTCCTTGGTTTCTTCGTAGTAATCGAGTACCTCTTGTTCGCTTATCTCCTCGTCTGTCGCAGTAGCGATCTGGCGCATGGTCACAATCAGTACTTCTTCTTCCTTGCGCTTGACCCATTCTTCGAGTTCGCGGTCGAGCTCCAACTTATCCGCCTCCATCCACATGAGTTGCGGGATTACTACGTCGCGCTCCAAAAAATGGGCCACTCTCGCACTGTCGGATACGTTTCTGCCTTGGCGAATGAACGGAGATTGCAAGATGGCTTCTCCGAGCGCGATCTGTCCCCCCGCATACTTGAAGAGGGGCATCTCGGCGGCACCTTCTGGAATTTGGAACGTCTTTTTGCCGGTCTCCGGATCCTCCCGACCACTGTGCAATATTTCCATCAGGGTGCCCAAGCCGTGCGGATCCGGCGTCAATTGGAACTGCTCGGCCAGCGAATCTGCATACGCCTTTCTGCGGGCGTCCAACCATTCTTCGGACAGTGTCTTAAAAAGAAAATCCCTAGTTTGCTCGTAGGTCCCTTGCAACTCATTTAGGACCTTGAAAATTTCGTAACCTTGGGGGACGGCTATGGGCTCTGATATTTCCCCAACTTTGAGACTGAAGAGTACATCGCGCACCAGTGGGACGGCGTGGAAGCGGCTGTAATACAAAGGTTTCACGCCTCCGAGCGAAGCCGTGCGCGAATGAGTCGAAAATTCGCGCGCTACTTCCTCAAAAGGAGTACCGGCCCGCAGAGCCGCCATCGCCTCCTCGGCGCGCTCCTGGGTGGGTACGACGATATGGGCAATTTTGATCCAGCGCTCCCAGTTCTGCTCGGCAAACACGCGCCGCATTTCCGCCTCGGTAATGGAGACCTGGTCCTGGACAGCGCGCTGCTCGATCTCTCGTATCAGCCGCCGTCGCAGAGCCGTCGCCACCTCGCTGACAAACGCCGGACTCCGGTCTAATTTGCCGGCGCGCGCTTCTCGGAGAATGAGCGTCCGATCGATCAGCGACTGCAAGTATTCGCGGACTTTTGCACCGCCTTCCTGTTCGCTCTTGGCCCACTCGGCCACATTGTCAATCAGGTAACGTATATCCCGATCCGTGATCACCTCTTCGCCTACCTGGGCCAGCGGCAATGCCTCCTTTTGGGCGCTCGGCTCCTGCTCCCCGCAAGCGACGAGCACCGCAATGCCCAGTGCACTCCACATCGACAACTTTCGCAAGTACATATTCTCTCCTATTAACGTGGCCAGAGCAGCGCCCGCTCCGCGTCAATGCTCGGATACACGGTCTCTCCCGGAGCAAAACTCCGTTCCTTAGACGCAATGATGTGGATGGACGCCCCGGCCCAATCCACCCATAAAATCCACGCGGCCCCAGCGTCCTCAACGACGCGCACCACCCCCGGCACATGCCCTCCTTCAGGCGCGATGTCTTCCGGCCGGATGCCGAGCAGCATCTCACCTGCCCCATTCAGCGCTGGCATTCGCTCGGCTTCGTTCGGGCCAATCCACGCATCCCCGCGCCGCTGCACGCTGAGGATGTTGATCGCAGGTTGCCCCAATTGGCGCGCTACTACGGGCGAGACCGGCCGACGATAAATAACCTCTGGGCTGCCCTGCTGCAAAATCCGTCCCTCGGCCAGCACGGCGATGGAATCGCCCATGGACAGGGCCTCGGCTTGGTCGTGGGTCACGTAGATCGCCGGGATGCCTAACTCCTGTCGCAACAGAGCCAGCTCTAGGCGGAGGGATTCCCGCAGCTTGGCATCCAAATTAGTCAACGGCTCGTCAAAAAGAAACAGCCGCGGTCTCCGCACAATCGCCTGCCCAATGGCCACCCGCTGCATCTCCCCGCCCGACAGACGGGCCGCGGGCCGATCGAGCAGCTGCTCAATTTTCAGCAGCTCAGCCGCCCAGCCGACGCGCTGGTCAATCTCGCCACGCGCAAGCTGCTGGCGCGGTGCCTTGAGCGGAAACTCTAAGTTGCGCCGCACGCTCCAGTCGGGATACAGGGCGAAGTGTTGGAAGACCAACGCAATGTCGCGGTCGGCCGGCGGCCAATGCGTCACCTCCTCGCCGTCCATCTCGACCTGACCAGCGTCGGGCACGTCTAACCCGGCGACGATCCGCAGCAGCGTGGTCTTGCCCGCGCCAGTCGGCCCCAGCACCACCAGCATCTCGTCGGCCCCCAGCGACAGGTCAATGCCAGACAGAACCTCGGCCTTGCCAAAACGCCGCGTCACTCCTTTTAGCTGCAACCAGGACATCTTAAAGCCGCTTGCCACTTGTCGGGTCGAACAACAGCACCCGGGCAAAGTCCAAACCCAAAGATGCTCCCACGGCCACCCGCTCTCTATCAGCCACCCGTATGACCAGTCGACCACACTCAGCCTGTAGGTGGATGTAGCGGCACGCCCCTTGGTATTCATCGCGCACCACCTCGGCCCGCAGCCGACCTTTAGCATCCGGCCGCACGAACTCCGGTCGCACCCCCAGCGTCGCCGTCCCCGACCGCACCGACTCGGCCAACGGCCAGACCAACCCAAGCGCAACAAAGCAGTCCTCGCGAATTTCTCCAGTAATGAAATTCATGCTGGGGCTGCCGATAAAGTGGGCCACAAACAAGTCAGCCGGCTGGTCGTACACCAAGGCCGCAGCCCCACTCTGGCGAATCCGGCCCTCGTCCATGACCACCACTTGATCGGCCAAGCTCATGGCCTCCTCTTGGTCGTGGGTCACATACAAGGTGGCGATCCCCGCATCGAGCTGTTGGGCGCGGATCATCTCCCGCATCTCCAGCCGCAAATCCGCGTCGAGCGTGCCCAACGGCTCGTCCATCAGGTAGATCTGTGGCCGCCGCACCATCGCCCGCGCTAAAGCCACCCGCTGCTGATCACCGCCCGATAACTGCCGAGGATAGCGCCCGACCAACGCGCCTAGCCCCAACCGCTCGACAATGTCGGCCACCCGCTGCCGTCGCTCCCGCCGATTCAACCCCATGCTCTCCAGTGGAAAGCCGATGTTGTCCTCGACCTTCAGATGCGGATAAAGCGCGTAAAACTGAAACGCGAACCCCACGTCTCGCTCGGCGGGCGAGCAGTCGGTGATGTCCGCACCGGCCAGCACGATCTGCCCAGCCGTGGGCTTTTCGAGGCCGGCGACCATCCGCAGCGTAGTCGTCTTGCCACATCCAGAAGGCCCCAACAGCACGGCGAACTCGCCCTCGCCACAGCGCAAATCAATGCCTTGGACGGCACGCGTGCCGTCGGCAAAGGTCTTGACCAAATCCCGGCACTCGAGAAAACTCATGGCTCTTCCATCTGCCGCCGCGACGTCACAACGTGCAACAGCGTGCTGAAAGCTGCAATAAAAAATCCATACTTCAGCCCCGTCCCCCAGAACGGTTGCAACATCAATCCCACTCCGGCGACCATGCCCACGCGAGCGCAGCGATCTAACCAGTGAATCATCGCTTGATCGTCCCAAAGGTGACGCCGCGCAACAGATGCTTGCGCACCAATACCGTGAAGACGATGATCGGCGCGACAAAAATCAGCATCCCCGCGCTGATCTGCGCCCACGGCAAGCCCGACACATTGCCCTGCAAACCAGCGAAGTAAACCGGCACTGTAACGGCCTTTTGGTTGTTGAGCGTCATGGCAAACCCGTACTCGTTCCACGCAGAGATCAAGCAGAACACCGCAGTTACCGCCATCCCGGGCACGGCCCGCGGCAGGACGACCAAGCGGAAGGCTTGGAAGCGAGTATAACCAGCCACTAGCGCAGCCTCTTCGTACGCCGTGGGTATCTCGTCGATGAAGCCCTTCATCAGCCACACGGCCAGCGACATATTGAACGCCGTGTACAGCAGCACCAAGCCCATGTGGCTGTTCTGGAGATCGAATTCGCGATACATCATCAACACCGGCACCACCACGGCAAGGGGCGGCAAAAAGCGCGTCGAGAGAATGAAGAACAGCCAGTCTCGTCCCCCGGGGATGTCAAAGCGGCTAAAGCCATAGGCCGCACAGGTGCCGATCAGCACCGAGCACAAGGTGCTGAGCAGACCAATGACCAAGCTGTTGCCCAAGTAGTGGAAAAAGGCGTGGTCCCCGCCGGCGTACACCGAGGCCAGTTGGCGATAACCGTCGAGATTGGCGCGGAAGTAAACTCCGTCGGCCGCGACTTCCTCGGCCCAAGTGGGTGCGAACTTTGGATGCACGGCAATGCTGTCGTCCCGCATCTTAAACGAGGTCAGCAAAAGCCATATCAGCGGCAGCATGGCCGCGCAAAAGTAGCCCCCGACAAAGGCGATGCGCAGCGCCTTCACTGCGCCCCGGCCTCCTCGCGCCGCTGCACTGAACTCATGTAGCGCACAAACACACTGGCCAGCGCGAGTACCAGTACCAGCACCACGTACGAATACGCCGCGCCCAACCCCACTTTGCCGTCGCGGAACACCACCTGATAGAGTAGAGCACTCACCGTTTGCGTTGCGGGGTCGTTGGGGCCGGTGATGGCTATAACCAAATCGAACTGCTTGATCGCGTCCGTGGCCCGCAGCAACACGGCCAGGCCCAAAAGCGGCGCACACAGAGGTAAGGTAATCCGGCGGAAGACCTTCCACCGCGAGGCCCGGTCAATGGCCGCAGCCTCGTACAGATAGCCAGGGATGGCATTGAGAGCCGCCAGTGCGATTAGCATCATAAACGGCGTCCACATCCACACGTCAACCAGCAAAATCGACAGCAGCTTGAGGTCGGGATCTGTAATCCACTGAGGTTGACCCAGGCCTAGCGCGCCGAGGCATTGGTTGAGGATGCCGTAGTGCCCGTTGAGCACCAGCTTCCAAAAGAGCGCGATCACGGCCGGCGGCAACATCATCGGCACCAAAAGCGCGGTCAGTGCAAACGCCCGGCCGCTGAAGCGATCTTTGAGTGCCAGTGCCAAGGCAAAGCCCAAGACCAATTCCACGGCCACGGCCACGCAGACAAAAAGCGCGGTGGTTCGCAGCGCGGCCCCATATTTGGCAAACTTGAACGCCACGGCGTAGTTGAATCCCCCCACGAATTTCCACGTCCCGCCGACCAAGTCCACATTGGTGAAACTGAGCGCGATGCTGTACAGCAATGGGAAGACGTTTATGCCAATGAGCAAAATGAGGGCCGGCCCCACGAACGCATACTGCGTCCAGTCGCGGCACCGGCCCATACTACCCTTCACGCCACCTCCTATTCCATCTCTAGCAAGCCTGCTTCCATCAGAATCATCTCGTGCTCAGCGGCCAGCGCGTCGAGCGCATCGGCGCTCGCACTCGTGCCGTCGAGGGCTGCGCCCAAGTGTCGCACGGCCGAGGCTAACAGTTCGTTGTACACTGGCACGTTCCAAAAGTCCTGCAAGTAATCCAGCGACGCGGCAAACACGGCGTTGTACGGCGCGGCCGCGGCAAACTCCTCACTCGCTAGCAACTCGGTATTAGCCGTGAACGAGCCAGGATAGGATATCCATTTCTCTTGTATAGAGGTCTGGGAAAACCAAGCGATAAACTGCTTGGCCCATTCCTGCTTTTGCGGCGTAGTCTTGGTCGAAATGCTAAAGCCCTGTCCGCCCAGCGAGATAACGCGCTGGTCGCCGTGGCGCGGCACCATGAAGAAGCCAACTTGGTCGCCCATGCTGGCGACGATGCCCGGATAGAACGGGAAGTAGTCCAAGACCATGGCCGTGGAGCCGTTGGAGAACGCCTCTAAGTTGAAGAAGTAATCGGCATTCGTGCCGCCTTCGGGCGTGAATTGCAGCAGGGACTTGAAAAACTCCAGCCCCGCCACGGCCCCCTCGGTGTTGAGGTGCCCCTGCACCTTGTAGCTCTGCGGGTCGCCCCAAGCGCCGCCCCAAGCCCAGAGAAAGGGCTGAAAGCCCATGACGATAGAATCGTAGCCCCGGCCCGTCAGCAACGAGCAGCCATAGCGCTTTTGCTCCGGGCGATGGAAAAACTCGGCCACGGCGCGAAATTCCTCCCACGTGTCAGGCGCGGCCAGCGGGCGGCCATAGCGAGCGGCAAACGCCTCCTGCTCGGCTGGATCTGTAAACCAGTCGCGGCGATAGACAAAGCCAATGGCATCCGTCTGGCAAGGCGCGGCGAAAAACCGGCTGCTGCCCGGCGGGTATTCGCACAAATAGCGCGCGGCGCGCGGATGGATCGCGCCCACATCAACGGCCTCGGTCAGCCAATCGGTCAGCTCCAGATACAGCCCCTTGGTCGCGCCGCGGCCAATCCACTGACTGTCGCCGACGACGATGTCGAAGTCGGTCTGCTTGTTGCCGAAATTGAGAAAGACTTGGTCCTGATAAGCGGGCCAGGGAATCTGGTACACCTCGACGGCAATCCCGGTCTCTTCGGCGAACTCGTGGCCTAGCTCTTGTAGCGCCGCGGCCGGATCCCATTGCGCCCACCAGATGGTGATCTTTTTGTCTTCGGCATGGCCCGTTTGCACCGCTAGCAGCAGAATCGCCGCCAGCCCGAACATCCGCAGTCTCATACAATCTCCTCCTCTTAGAAGCATTTTTTAACGTCGACACAAGCGTACTTACCGCACCCTGAGTACGTCGTAGGCCGCTTGATGAATGCGCCCGACAATATCCAACTGATTGGATCGGCGTGCAATGGCCACCGCTAGGTCCCTGCAAAGCTCCACACCTGCAGAGCCGTGCGGTGGAAAAGCCACGCCTTGTCGTCGTCGGTGAGGAAATCGACGTGATCGCGGAACATCTCCAGGGCCGGGCCGTACCCCACCTCTTTCATTACGCCGGGGAAATTGGTCCCCCACATCAGCCGTTGCGGCCCAAAGGCGTCGTAGATGCGGCGGAAGGCGGGAAATGTATCCGCGTGCGGAAAGGGCAACTCGGACTTGTGCGCCTGCGGCGTGAATTTCACGTACACCTTGGGAAAGCGCGCCAAGTCGAGCACGTGGCTCAACAGCGGAAAGGGCGCTTCCTCATTAGTCGGCGCTCCGCCGATGTGGTCCAACACCACTGGCACCTCGGGAAAGCGGCCGATGATGGGCTCCAGGTGGGGCAGATTAGCCGCCGGGCCGTGGACGATAAAACAAGTGCCCAACTCCTCTGACCGCCGCCACAGCGGATCCTGGTCGGGGGCGGCCCATTCCGAAGGGTGGTCGAGCCGCGACGAGTGAATGCGCAAGCCGCCAAAACCGTCCTCGCGCACTAGCTTTTCCAGCCGGTCAACCGCATCCGGAGCCTTGGGATCGACCAAGCCAATGGCGGCAAAGCGGCCCGGAAAGCGGCGCAGACAGTCGGCCACGTACCGGTTGTCGAACAAATAGTAAATCGGCTGCACAATGACCGCTTTGTCGACCCCAACCTCGTCCATGGTCTGGTTGAGCAATTCCACGGATCCACCGCCTACCTGAGTCCGGCCCTCGGCAAAGGGATAGCGCTCCGCGTCGTCGCTCCACACGTGCAGATGAGTGTCAATGATCACGAGTCCCTCCTAATGTGAAAACTGAATCGCATGGCCCACACTAACTGCCATTGTCCACCACGCACTCGGGGGCCAACGCCCCCACGGCTAGGCGGGTAACCTCGGCAATCGCCTCGGCAGCGGCGGGCCCGTCGCTGCGAGCCAAGGCAAAGGCCACCGCGACCAAAGGGCCGCCTGGCAAAAACACAAGGCCAGCATCCCCTTTGATGATGCCGCTAGAGCCGTACTTGTGTGCTACCACCACATCCGGCTGCAGATAGCGCCGGATCATGCGGGTATCCCGACCGGTTTTGAGCAGCTCGATCATGGCTTTGGAGGCCACCGCACTGACGACCTGTCCGCGATATATAGCAGCTAATAAAGAAGCCAACTCGCCGGGAGCGGCCACGTTGTTTTCCAGCGAATCCCCAAAGGATACGCTGCCGTAGTCGAGTCCCTGAGTGTTGATCCGCTCCCTGTACACTGCATCGTTGGCCTGATTGGTGGGCATTTCGTCCATCCCCACCATGCGGTAGTGATAGCGGCCCATGGTCGCGGCTGCCCGCACATTGGCACAGCCCAGTCGGTCGAGGGTGGCGTTAATCTGGTCCAGACCCAGTAGCCCCATGAGGAAATCAGTGGCAATGTTGTCGCTGATGCCCATCATCAGGCGGGCGTAGTCGCGCAAGGTCAACTCGGGCTCGTCTTGGGCAATTTGCAACACCCCCGAGCCGTGCGTTGAAATATCGCCCCGCAACCGGTGCCGGTCGTCCAGCGACAGCCGTCCTGCCTCGGCTTGGTGGAACAACTCGACCAATACGGCAATTTTGATGACCGAGGCCGTAGGAAAGCGCTCGTCGGCTCTGTACTGATGCACTTGGCCAATAGCCAAATCTTCTATATACCAGCCTATGCGGCCGTCAAAGGCCGTGGCTACCTGGCGTAGGGCCGCATCGGGGAAAACGTCCATTCTCGTCAACGCGCTTCGGCTTTAATCTGTCCCCACGACTTCGATTCGACATTCGTCATCGTCACTCCAATGGGGTACCATGCGGGAGAACCGTCTCCCGCCGGATGATTGGTTATGTTGATCGGGTTGGTCCCGTCCGCGTTCATTACAAAGATATCCCCATTGTCATCGCGGGTTGAGGTAAAGGCAATTTGGGTTCCGTCTGGCGACCAAACCGGAGACCCATCCTCGGCTGGGTGGTTGGTCACATTGAGGGGATCCGCAGTCCCTGTAATCACCTCCCCTTTCAGGAACGGTAAGAGTTTATTGTAGTCCTCTGCGCTTACTTCTGTCCCATCCTTGCGAAAATAGCGCCGTTCCCTTGTCTCTGGATCAATTACGTAAATCTCATTATCGCCCGAGCGATTGGAAGTAAAGGCGATTTGTCGTCCGTCCGGAGACCAAGAAGGTGAGATGTCGTCTGCCGGATGATCCGTCAATTGGATGAGATCTGCTCCCAACGCAATTACCTGACCTTTTAACATAGATGGGAGCTTATTGTAGCCCTCTTCGCTTACTTCTTTCCCATCCTTGCGAGAATAGCGCCACTCTTCGACCTCAGTATTCATCATATAAATCTCATTATTGCCCGAGCGATTGGAAGTAAAGGCAATCCGACGTTCGTCCGGAGACCACACAGGGTTCGCATCATCAGCCGGATGGTAGGTCCTATTCACCAACTCCGTTCCATCCGCATTGATCACAAAAATTTCATCATTGCCGAAGTGTCGTGACGTGAAGGCGATTTGGCGTCCATCCGGCGACCACGCCGGCGCTCCGTTCCCAACGAGATGATCCGTCAATCTAACGAGGCCGGTCCCATCCGCATTCATCACAAATATCTGCCGGGCACCTATTCGGTTTGTTATAAAGGCTATCCTCGTTCCATCGGGGGACCAAGCAAGGCTAGTGACTTCCGTCACAGGTGCAATCTGCACCCAAGCATCCGTAGTGAGTCGGACTAGGTCGGTCCCATCTGCATCCATCACATAGATCTCAGGCGTGCCGTCGCGGTCTGATCCAAAAAGAATCCTATTCGTCGCTTGGCCGTAAACAGAATTAGCCAATAGCAGCATAGAGACCACACTGAACAACAAGCTCATTAAACGCATGGCAAACCTCCTTCTTGGAATAGGTTACAAGATAATCGCGCTGTCTCCAGCGGCAAGGCGATGAGGCGTTCCTACTTTGGCTATCCTCCGCGCCTAGCATCTCCCATTCTCATCGGCGTGTAGCTTGTCCAGCACCTGCCACTGTTGACGCTGGCGGCTTTCGGCCGAGTCGAAGACCTCGCGCACGAAATGGTCGCGGCTTTTGCCACCGGCCAGTTCGGCCAAGCGGTTTTGCAAGTCATCGGACGAGGGATCGCGGTCGAGCGCCGCGCGGTAGACTCCCCGCACGAAATCCTCCTCAGCCGTTTCGTCTAGCAAGTCTTGAGCCTCATAGGCGAAGGTCTTGACGGTATGGGCTAAAGAGGCAGCCAACCAGGCCTTGTGCTCTGCAAACGGACCCAAAGTAGCGTACAACTCGACGCACAGTTCCGAATCACCAGCCACCTGCTGAGCTTCTTCAGCAGGCTTGCCTTCAGACCAAGCTTGCAGAGTTTGCACATACGTCTTGGCCCGACTCCGGCGCTGGTCGTCCATTTCCCAAGCCCGGGTGAGCACATCGACGGCCGGCTGGCCCGAATAGGTGCCCTCGCCGATGGCGCGGACGATCAGGTCGAGGTTGTCAAAGGCACAGTAGTGGGTCAGCGAGTCGAAGCGCGAGATCAGGGCGCGGATGTGGCGCACCGCGTCGGGCAACTCCTCCAGTGGGGCGACTTGGGCGTCGATGCGCTGCATAGCCTCATCGGGTTCGTCGTGGTGGTGCAGAATATTGCGCCAGTGGGAATCAGGCATGATGTCTCCTGTCGAGTTAGGTATTGAGCAGATTGCGTGTTACGCGCGGAACAAATGGCCCTCAATGGGCAGACTCACTTCAATGCCTGAAGTGGCCGCCTGCAAGCCGGCTTCCATAATCTCTTGGGCGTGCCGCGATTGGGTGGCATCGGTCGTGCCCTGGGGCGACTGGCCCGAGCGGATGCAGTGGAGAAAATGCGTGGCGGCATTGCGCTGGGGAGCGGACAATTCGTCGAGTTCCACCTCTGTTCCCTCCCGATTCTGGCGGGTGTACACAGTCACCTGACTCCCCACTATCATAGTCCCCTCGGTGCCATAAAGCACTACGTCGTGGGGCGGCACGTGAGGCACGGCTTCGGTCCAGGACATTTCCAAGCGGCACAAAGCCTGGGGGTAGCGCAGCACCATAATGCCGTTGTCGTCAACCGGCAGGTGAGTCTTGAGCAAGCGGCCAGCCATGGCCACGACGCTGTGCGGCCGGCCCAAAAAGTGGACGCACAGGCTAGCGCCGTACCCGCTGTAGTCGTTAAAGGCCCCGGCTCCGTTGAGCTGGGGATCGAAGAGAAAGCCACAGAACTCGTCGGAGCAGCCCAGTTCGTCGGGGCCACAGTGACCGCCGCGCCAAGTGAGCTGCCACAATTGCCCGATGGCCCCTTCCCCGACGAGGCGATGAGCCGTGTGCAAGGGCCGCGACCAAGCCGTGGGCCAGTTGACCATCAGACAGGTCTGGTGGCGCTGGGCCGCAGTCAGCATGCGGTCGGCCTGTTCAAGCGTAGCAGCCATGGGTTTTTCGACCATCACGTGAATGCCCCGCGCCGCGCACAGCTCGACGATGGGGGCGTGGTGCGCGGTCGCCGAAAAGACGAAGGCCGCATCGGGAGTTTGCGCGTCGAGCAGGGCTTCGTGCTCGCCGTACACTTGGTCACAGCCCGTACGCTCGCGGAAGCGGTCCTGTAGCACGGGGTTGGGGTCGGCACCCCCTACGAGGGAAGCACCCTCCTGATCGGCTAGTTCCTTGAGGTTGCCCCACAAGTGATCGTGGGCCATGCCCAGCACGGCGACTTTGATTGGATCGGCCATGGACAATAAGCTCCTGAGTATCGTTGAGTGTGTGATATGGAAGACGCCAACTGCTCTGGTCAATCTATATCCCTGAGGATAACAAGGGCAAGCCGCCTTGAACGAGGAAGGGCCGCCCGCTATAATACCCTTGCTATTATAGCACGGAGAAGTGCCGCCGTAATCCTCGAAACAAAACGAAAGGATGAAATATGAAAATCGCTTTGGCTCTCGGACCAGACGCCAGCGCCGTATCGACTTTCGGTACCCAATGTGGAGTCGAGCATGCCGTCGGCACCTTCGGCCTCGCGCCGATACCAGATAAACCGATCAATGACGAAGCACAGCCGTTCAGCCGCCAATCCCTAGCTCGTTTCAAGACGCAGTACGAGCAAAATGGCTATCAGCTATCGGTCATTGAAAGCCGTCCTCCCATGGAAAAAATCAAGCTAGCCCTGCCGGGACGCGACGAAGAGATCGCCGTCGTCTGCGAGTTTATCCGCAACATGGGGGCGGTCGGCATCCCGGTGTGGTGCCCTGCGTGGATGCCGATCCTCTTCGTGATTCGCACGTCGTCCGAAATCCCGACGCGAGGCGGCGCCAAGGTGACCGGCTTCGACCTTGAAGAATTCAACAAGACCCACCCCGCCGGAGAGCATGGCGAAGTCACCGAGGAGGACCAGTGGGACAACCTGAAATACTTCCTCGAGCGCGTTGTCCCCGTCGCCGAAGAGGCGAACGTCAAGCTCGCCATGCATCCCGACGATCCGCCCCTGTCGCCGATTCAGGGCATCGCCCGCATCATCAGCAGCGTTGAGAACTACCAGAAGATGGTCGATCTCGTTCCCAGCCCGGCAAACGGCATCGGCCTCTGTCAAGGCAACTTCGGCCTGATGACCGACGACCTGCCGAGCGTCATTCGCCATTTCGGCGAGCAGAAAAAGGTCCACTTCGTCCATTTCCGCGACATCAGGGGCACGCCGGAGAAGTTCGACGAGGCCTTCCACGACGACGGCAAGCACGATATGGCGGCCTGTGTCAGAGCCTATCGCGACACGGGATACGAGGGAGTCGCACGCCCCGATCATTTCCCGCAGTTGACCTACGAGGATTTCGTCGATGTGCACTCGATGGAGCGCCTCTACGCCATTGGCTACATGAGAGGCTTGATCGAGGCGGTGTACAGCGAATGACTGCGGAACTATTCGGTAGATGGCCGATCGCCCGTCGCTGGGCGCAGGTCTCCGGCTATAATGCCGTTTCTCAGGAGAATTGCTTGTGAAAGTAGCCATTATGGGTGCCGCCGGGTGGGTTGGCCGGGCCGTGCTGGAAAACTTTGCCGGTCGCCATCAGGTGCGCGCCTTCGATTACAGGCCCGAAGCTTGGGCGACGTACCACCGATTCGACGGCGACTGGGAGGGTGAAAAGCACTACGGGGACATCGCCGACTTCCACGCCGTCCACAAGACCTTGGAAGGTATGGACGGCGTCGTCCATCTAGCCGCCTACTTTGGCTACGAGAACCCGCCCGAAGACGATATGAACCCCTTTCGCATCAATCTCAAGGGGATGTGGAACGTCCTAGAGTCGGCCCGTCGCCACGAGCTCAAACGAGTGGTACACATGAGTTCCTGCGTCGTACAACATCCAGACGGCCTTTTCCTATCGTCGGATGTCCGCAGCAAGGAAGGAAGCCTGTACGGCATATCCAAGCGCCTGCAGGAGGAAATGTGCCGCCAGTTCCACGACGCCTATGGCTTGCGGATCATCGTTTTCCGGCCCTGTAGCATCGGCGACAGCAGGCTCGGCATCAGTCGAGACGGCAGCCCCGCTCGCAGCAGCGTTGGCTGGGTCTGTCGGCACGATTTGGCCGAGGCCTGCCACTTGGCGCTAACATCCGAGACCATTGACTTCGACATCATGCACACGGCTAGTCACCCGGACGCGGATAAGTACTGCAACGTCACCCGGTCCAGGGAATTGCTCGGTCTGGAGTACAAAGGGCACTTTCCCGGCGACTGACACCATTATCCTCTTCCCAAAAGGAACACTATGCCCCCCCACTACGACGTCCTACTCAAAAACGGCCATCTCATCGACCCCAAAAACGGCCTTGACGGCCCGGCCGATCTCGCCGTCAAAGACGGAAAAGTTGCCGCTGTGGGGCCGCAGTTGCCCGGCACTGCGGAACGACAAGCCGATGTCGCCGGCCTCTACGTCACCCCCGGCCTCATCGACATCCACCTGCACGTGTACGGCGGTTTTAATGCTTGGCTCTTCCCCGATCCTCACAACCTGCCGCACGGCGTCACCACCTGCGTCGATACGGGCGGTGCCGGGTGCAAGGATATTGCGGATTTCAAAGAAACCATCATGGACCAGTCCATCACCCGCGTCCTCGCCTTTGTCAACATCGTCGGCGCTGGCATGACCGGCCCCCCTGAGCAGGACACCACCGACATGGACCCCATCCCCTGCGCCGCTGCGGTCGAGCGCTATCCCGAGCACATCGTCGGGGTCAAATCGGCCCACTTTGGCGGGCCGGGGTGGGAATCGACCGGCGGGGCCATTGAGGCGGCGCGGCGGGCCGGCAGTATTGTCATGGTCGATTTCTCGCCCAAACCCACCCGCACGTACCCCGAGTTGCTCGCCCGCTACAGCCCCGGCGACATCCACACCCACTGCTACTCCATGCGCACGCCCATGCTCGACGATAACGACCGCATCTTCGACTTTGTCTGGCAGGCCCGCGAGCGCGGCGTGATTTTCGACTTGGGCCACGGCAACGCCTCCTTCCGCTTCCACATTGCCGTGCCAGCTATGGCCCAAGGCTTCCCGCCCGATACCATCAGCACCGACCTGCACCGCCGCAGCCGCCTGCTGCCCAATGCCACGATGAATATCACCATGTCGAAAATGCTGGCCTTGAGAATGCCGTTGCAAGAGGTCATCTACCGCTCGACCCAGCGCCCCGCCGAAGTCATCCGCCGGCCCGAGCTAGGCCACCTGAGCGTAGGCGCAGAAGCCGACGTGGCAGTGCTGGCCGTGCACGAAGGCCGCTTCGGCTTTGTCGATGCCACTCGCAGCACCCTGCAAGGCAGCCAAAAAATAGAGGGCCGCATGACCCTGCGAGCCGGCGAAATTGTCTGGGATCAGGACGGTTTGAGCCTGCCGTCGTGGGAGGAAGGGCCGCGCTAAGCGCTCGACCTATTGCAACCCGGCGTAGAGGGTAACAAAACTCTGGGTAGCCGTGAGAGTCTCGGCCTCCGCAAAATTCTTGCGCTCCACCACAAAACCAGCCAGAGCTTGGATCCGATACCCCAGATAGGCCGATTCCGTCACTAACTGGAAAGCCCAACTCAGCGAGTTGAAGTCCTCACTATCTCGGTCTAAATCGTTGAAAAAGGCGTACTCCATCCCGGCCTGCGCCCTAGTCGCGGACAAAAGCTGAGTCTCCAACAACACCGAAACCAACTCCAGCAGCGTCGTTTGCTTCGCCTGATCAAACAGCGACCGGCTCTGTTGCACCCACTCGCTCTTCCAACGCGGCTCCACAGTTACGCCCCGCCAAGCGTAGCGGTAACTCGCCTTATTGATCAAGCCAAAGAAAAAGTCCGACGGAGCTAAGTCGTGCTGTCGGCGTTGTTTCGCGCTCATCAACTGCCGGAAAAGCACCCAGTTGAGCTTGCTCATCACCTGGAGATTTTCGCCCGTCAGACTGTGGCCGACAAAGAGTTGATTGACCCACGTATCCCGCGCCAACAGCGGATCGTCAAGATGCACCAACTGTCCACCCCGCAAGGTATTGTCTGGCCGCCACTGCAAGAGCGGATTGGGAATGTCGTCCGCGACCAACTGGCTCATCTCAAACAGCCGCACTCGGCCCCAGCGCGGCCACACCCGCTCGTAGCCCACCTGCACGTACGTGCTGTGATTTTTGCGGTCGGCTGAGATCTGCGCCTCGCGCAAGGCCCCGGCTTTAAACTGCCAATGCCGACCTAGCCCCACGCCGCCATAGACATTGAAGCCTGCCTGATCGCGGCGGTAGGGATAGTCCGGCTCAGTGTCGTTCTCGTACAGATCAACCCAGAAGTTGTGGTTCATATCCACGCCAAAGAGGAACTCGGGCCGGTCCACCTGGAAGCGCAGGAAGGGCTCTTGGTAATCGGGGATGTTATTGGCCTTGACGCGATTGTCGTTCTGGTTGAAGTCGGGCACCAAGTCGTTGTTCAGATCCCAACCGGGAAAAACCTGCCGATCGTCAACGAGAAAATCGGCGCGGAAGGCATCGGGGAAGCGGTCTTGGTCGTCGTTGTCTTCGACCAGATCAAAGCGGTTGCCCTGGCGAGCGTAGTCGAGTCCAGTAGTAGTAGTGACAAAAGCTTGGGTATTGTAGCGCGGGTCAATGGAATACACCTCGCCGAACAACGTGAACGGTGCCCAAGCTTTGCGGACATTCACCATCCAAGCCGGCGCACTGGGTTGGCCCTTAACCCCCGCCGAGGCCGTGTGCGTTTCCTCGGCGACGTTGGGGTATTGACGCCAACTCCAACTCAAATCGTATTCGCCGTACGCGTCGAATCCGAGCAGATCCTGCACCCGGAGGGTGCCACCGGCCACAGTGGTAGCAGTGGGCAGGCCGTAGGCAAAGCTGACCACGCCTAAATTGGAAATGTCCTGCACATTGCCCGCCGCCTGCGACACCAGCGTAAAAAAGGGATTTTCCGTCGGCGCTACGTCGAGCCGGGTAAATCCCTCTTCGCCCAAGCCGCGCACTCCCTCACCCGGATCGAGCAGTCCCAACTGGCGATCGGAACTCATCCAGACCTGATAGTCATTGGCTAGTACCAACCGAAATTCTACTGCGACGATCTCCGCCTTGTCTGCCGCAGCCCGGTTGACAAACGACGCACTGTCAAAGTCGTAGAGCAGGCTGATTTGCTCGCTGCCGTCCGCGCTGAGAAAGCCCCGCCGCTCCAATCCCCCTTCAATCACCGGACCAAAGCGGATGTCCCGGCCCTGCTCCACCGTGCCGTCGCGATAGGTGATGATCACGTCCGAGGCGTCCGGGAAAAAGGCCGCACCGCCGAGGCCGTCCTCCGGCGAGTCGTCCCGCAAGAGGATTTCGATCTGCCCAACTGTCTGGTTCTGTTCGTTGGTCAAAGATCCTTTGTGCAAGGTCTCCACGAGTTGGTCAGCCACACTATTGGTCTGGTGGGCGCTAACCGCGTGCAACCCCACCTCGACGAAATCGCCCACCTGCGCTGCAAAACGGCCTCCCGCCAAAGACGTGGCGTCCGTAAAGGCCCGCTCCGTCTCCTGGATGGCCCTAGGCCCTGAGATCAGCGAATGGAGGAACGTCATTTGATACTTGTCCGTGGCCAAATCCAGTTGGAATCCATTCAAGCGCGGCTTGGAAAAGGCCAGTGGCGTCAGGGTCGTGCGTAGATTGTTGCTCACTGTCAGCGCGTAGTGATACTGGCCCTTCCGGTCCCCGGCGATCACCAACTGATTAAACCATCGGTCGAACACATTCGTCTTGAACAGGGTGCTGCCCGCCTCCTGAGGCCGCGTCTGCGCGGTGTTGAACACCAGCCAGCCTTGGGTCAGGTAATTCCCATACAAATCGTAGAAGTAATCCCCCTGTAGATCGACTTCCACATAGCGCCGGTACGGCAGCCGCGCCCGATTGGTGTACTGCCACTGCCGCCAGTGGTATTCTTCGTATAGTTCCTGCGGCACGTACCAGCGCCGCACCGCCGGATCCAGCGCGGCCAGATACACTTCTGGACTCAGAGTCATCAGCCGAGCTTCCGCACCCTGCTGCAACCCCAACCGACTGCCGTACTCGACCTGAGCGGCGCTGTCGCAAAAGACCGCAAGGCCGAGCAGTATGGCGAATTTTTGTCTCGTCGAGTTGCTCATAGGACGACCGCCGCGTCTCAATAGGCCACGGCAATGAGGCGGACTCGGGTCTGTCCGCTAAAGGCCGTAGCGTCCGCGTCCACCTCGATCTTGCACAAATACAAGCCCGGTGCCACAACCTGCCCCTCCTCGTCTCTCCCATCCCAGATAAACCGCTGCTGCCCACCCGTAGCCAACGCCTCCAACTGCCTCACTTGACTACCCGCTAGCGTATAGATCCGCACTGCCAACGACCGCTCCGCCTGTACCCGAAACAAGGAAAAGCCGATCTCGGCCACCTCGTTGACCCCATCGCCGTTGGGCGTAAAAGGATTCGGCGCGATCGCTACCTGGGCAATGGCCGCGTCGGCCCCTTGCGCGCGAATGGCCAAGCTCTTTGCGGGACTCAGCCCAGTGACATCGCCGCCGTCGGCCGCCTGCCACGCGGTCAGGGGCTGGCTCTGCCGCACTGCAACGGCCAAGCGCGTCCCCTGCAAATACACCCGCGAGGCAAAGCGCAGCCGCATCAATCGGCCCCGGTCCATCACCCAACCCCGCTGATCACCCAGCCTGTTGTACCGACTCTGGTCAAGACTATCACCAGCCGCATCAAAGGGCACCTGATCGCCCAAACCAACGACCTTGCGGAAGTAGCGCACCGGCCCCTGCTCGGCTGCGGCTAGCGCCTCGTAGGTTTCCGCGTCCACCTCGACCAGACCACCACTCTCCTGCCGCTGAAAGTAGCGCACCGCGCCCTGTTCGGCCTCGGGCAGAAGACTGTACGAGGTAAAGGTCAACAAATTGCGATCTAGCCCGGTGGGCACCTCGTCGCCGGGAATCACCGCACGGTAGTATACCGGCGCGAGGATTTCGGAGGATGCCCCCTGCACAGTCTCGGGAAAACGCAACCACAGCGAATCGCCTTCGGCGTGCACGGCCAACTCGGCCCCCTGCACATCGAGCAGCCGACCGTCGCCACCTCGCGCAAAGCGCTGAAACGAAGTCTCGGACGCCAACTCCGCTTCTGTGCCCAAGGCCACATCGACCAGCCGCAGGTCCAGCCCCGGCTCGGCGCGCAGCCGCACTTCGTCGAAACCTAGGCTGCGCATATTAGCTGGCTGCGCTAAAAAGTCGGGTTGGACAAAAAGAGCAAATGTGTCGAGCACTCCTGCCTCCACTGCCGTCGGCCACACCTCGGCGCGCAGCCGCTGCACCACCGGCTGATGAAGACCCACTGAAATGCGATGCAGCGCTGGCACGTGCTGACCGCCGTCGTTTTTGAGCCGCACCTGGAGCTGCATAAAGCGCCGCAGACTCGGCGAACTCGCCAATTCTCCCGGCTGCCGATACTGTTGGCTCCACGCGCTCCACCCCGGTCCGACGACCACCGTGGTATCCGAAGGCCCCTTGAGAAAACCGGCCAAAGTTCTGTATTCGTCCGCAGTCTTCTCATTGCCGGTTTTGTCGAAGTAGCGGATTTGCTGCAACAGTTGGTCGCCAGTGCGGGTGCGGATTTCCACGTCCGTACCCGGCGGCGTGTCGGCGTCCCAGTGGACCGCACCGAGAGCCACCAGCCCCGGCAACTCGATCAAGTCCGATTCCAACACCACCTCGGCCGGCGGACGGCTGGAAAACAGCATGATCTCGGTGATCGACGACCAGAAGGCATTGACCAAAATCCCCTGCCCGGCTCCGCTTTCGGAGCGACCGCCGACAAAACCCGGAGGAAAGTGGGCAAAGACGATCAAGTCGAGGAGACGGGCTTTGAGCGGCGGATCCTGGGGATCGACAATCGAACTGAAGCGGCCCGAGTCACCGCGCGGCAGCGCTGCGGCCACGCTGTACTCGCGCTCTGGTGGACTAATGCGCTGCCATTTAAGGCCACCGCGGACGTCGCGCCCGCCAGCAGAAGCCCGCATGATATAGCCGCGCATACCCGACCCCGTAAGACGCACCTGCTCCAGCCACACTGCGCCGCCAATATCGACGGTCAGCACATTGCCGCCGGGATTGAGGGGATTGCGGGTTTGATGGGAGTAATAGGTAGCGTCGTCCCCGTCGAATGCCGTCAGCGGATTCTTACCCGGCGTGGTCAGCGCGAGCGAGCCGCCGTTTTTGACCAAGTTGATGCCGATGTTGTCGCCCCAACCCCAGGCCTCGACCTCGGCCAAGCGCGGCAATTCCCGGCGGTAATAGCCCCGCCGCCCCTGCCGCTCTGCGGCCAGAGCTTGATAGGTCGCCTCGTCCACCGGCTCCTCGCGTCCGGCCACGTCCCGCGCAAAGTAAACCACATCGCCCCGCTCGTCGGCCGACAACTCCTCCCACGCTTCCTCGGTAATCTGTTCGGCCCGCCCTCCCCGCGTATCCGTGATTACAATGCGGATGGTCTCAATGCTCTTGCCCGTCCACTCGGGCGAGGGCTTTCTCGCTTCGATCAGCAGCCTATCACTAACCACGCCGGAAGCTGGGGGCAGTTCGGGGCTGGTGTGCTCGCTTTCAAAAATGTATTCGCGCTGCGTGGTACTGGGCGCGTCCTGCGGAATGAACAGTTGGAAGCCAATGCGGCTATTCGGCTCGTGCAACAGCGCGCTCTGCCGACGCGACAACAGCATGATAAACTGCAGAAACGGATCGCCGAGTTCTTCGCCGACGAACTGGAGCTTGAGCCGCTCCACAGGCACAGCCCGCCCCAGATCGACCTCAATCCACCACTGCTCGATGGGGTCGCGTGGGTCCGGCTCCCAAAACGTGGTCGGATCGCCGTCGAGAATACGCTCCGCTAACTGCGGATTGGACCCCACCCGGCTAATCCCCGGCCGCACCCAGTAGTCGAAGACCAGTTCGTTGAGCGTATTGCGAATCGGCTCGCCAAATACATCGAACTGCATAGTGCTGTCGATCGTGCCAATGCGCGGGTCATCCGTGTTGATGACTATCGGCCGTCTGAGCGTGCGATCCTCTAAGACATTGTACACCGTCCGCAACTGGCGCGTCCGCACGGCCCCAGCCTCGTCGATGTGCGCTAGATGGGCGGGGATCTTCCACTGCCGCCAGTGCTGCGCCAGATCGACCACCACCTCGTCGCCGCTTAACTGGTAGCCCCGTTGGGCCTCAACAGGTGCCAGACTCAGCGCCAAGCCGACAAAAATCTTCTGCACGACAAAGCTGTGTTTCATGGCTGCGTGAATTCTCTCACCCATAGGTAAAGATCAAATCAGGTATAATTACAGTGTCCGTCGCAACTATATGCCGCTTTCCCTACAGATGTCAAACGCATATGCTGAACAAATTTGAAAGAGGAAGGGCCGCCCGCTATATTCCTCGCTCACAATCCGCACTTCCTACCCCACCTCCTGCCAACCTCATGTCGCGTCTGGGAATTCGCTGGGTAGTCCTCTATTTCCTGTCCATTCTCGTGCCAGCCGCCCTGCTGGCCTTTCTGAGCGTGCGCTCGCTGCGCGATGTCCGCGACAGTGTGCGCCAAGAATTGCGCTCCAAGACGGTGCTAGTGCAGGACGCCTTCGATCGCTTGATCAACAGCCGCGCCCAACTCCTAGCCGCATATACCGAAGAGAGTGGAATGGATCCGCGCTCGTACGCGGGTTTTTCCGAGATTGAGCAAATCTTCGCCGTCGATCCCACGGGAGTGCTGCTCCATCCTGCAGTGCAGCCCTTGCGCTTGCAGGAGCCTCGGGCGGCCTTCGCCGCGCAGATGGAGAAAGCCGAAGAGCGCGAATTCGGCCACCAAGACTGGGCGGGCGGCGTGCAACTCTACCGCCAAGCATGGAAGGAGGCGACCAGCCCCGCAGAGGAAGCCGAAGCCCTCAATACCCTTGCCCGCTGCGCCTATAAAGGGAAAGACATGGCGATGGTGGAGGAAATACACCAGATGCTAGCGGCCCTTTACAGCCAAGTCTTCGACGCCGACGGAGCCCATCCCGTTACCCTGAGCCACTTGCGCCTAGGGCGCTATGCCGCGCCCGAGCAGGCCCAGGCTAGTCTAATGGCTTGGACCGAGGCTCTGCTCAAAGGCCGCTATCCCCTGTACGCGGGCTGTCAGCAGGCGCTGCAAGAGGCCCACACGTTGGCGCAAGGTCGGCTGGCAGACATGGAAGACCGTCCCGTTCTACTGGAGCGGTTGGCCCTGATCGAGGCGGCCCTTGATTTTGCGCTGCGCTTCGGCCCCGTGTTGGAGAACCAATGGGCCACGGCCCGGAAGCAGGGTTATATATCGGGAGTGGGCGACGACGGGACGAGTTTTCTCATGTGCCTAGGGATAGCTGAAGGTGGTGGCGCGGTAGGCATTCTATTCGACTGGGCTTCGCTGACGGCCCTAGTGCAGGAGCAGGTAGAAGGTCTGGCAGAGCGGGATTTTGCCCTTGCCCTATTCGACGCCGACGCGGAGGCCGCCTTTGCAACGGATCATCGGGAAACCATCTACGAGACTGGTCCAGCCAGCCGCTGGATGGACCAAGTGCGGCTGGGGATCTGGGCAGCCGATACTTCCGCGGCCACCGGATACTACCGCACGCGTAACTGGCTGGTGGGCGGCGGCATTTTCGCCTTGGCCGTATCCGTGGTCTTAGGTGGGCTTATGATCCTGCGGGATGCCGGGCGCGAGGTGCAGGTAGCCCGCCTGCGCTCCGAATTTGTCGCCAATGTATCGCACGAGTTGCGCACCCCGCTCACCGCGATCCGCATGTACGCCGAGACCCTGCTCTTGGGCCGCTACCGGTCGAATGAACAGATGCAAGACTATCTGATCACCCTTCTGCACGAGAGCCAACGGCTGTCGCGCTTAGTAGATAATGTGCTCGATTTCGCCCGCATTGAGCGCGGCGACCGGACCTACCAGCGCCAACCCTGCGACCTAGGGGACGCAGCTCGGGCCGCGCTGGAGACCTTTGGCGGAGTATTTGCCGCAGAAGGCTTTGAAGTGGAGGAAGCTATTGCTGCGGAACTACCTCCAGTACTAGCCGACCAAGAAGCAGTGGAGGGCGCGGTAGCCAATCTCCTAGGCAACGCAGTCAAGTACTCGTCCGAGCACAAAGCCATCCGCCTAGCCGTAGAACAGCGCGCTGCCGAGGTAGTCATAGAAGTAGCCGACCGAGGCATCGGCCTCCCCACAGGTGAAGAAGAGCGCATCTTTGGGCAATTCCATCGAGGGGCTAACGCGGCCAGCACGGCCGGGACCGGATTGGGATTGTCTCTAGTCAAAAGCGTGGTCGAGGCGCATGAAGGCCGGGTGGAAGCAGCCCATCGACCGGACGGCGGCAGTGTATTCCGGCTGTACTTCCCGGTGCAGGCCGAGGAGAAGACCCATGCCTAAAATTTTGGTCGTCGAGGACGAAGCGGCCATCGCCCGGGTGCTGGTCGATAATCTGACCTTTGAAGGCCACGAGGCCGAGGCGGTCGCCGATGGAGCCGAGGGGCTAGAGCGGGCCTTGGCTTGGCAGCCGGACCTGATTCTGCTGGATGTGGTGATGCCCACTATGGATGGGTACGAGGTGTGCCGTCGTCTGCGGGCGCAGGGGGCGGCCACGCCTATCATCATGCTCACGGCGCGCGGCGAAGAGGTCGATAAAGTTCTAGGCCTAGAGTTGGGGGCTGACGACTACGTCACCAAACCAGTGGGCGTCCGCGAACTCATGGCGCGGATCAAAGCGGTGCTGCGGCGCAGCGAGTTGGCATCGACCACAGGCACGGTGCTAGCGTTCGGACCAGCGCGAATCGACTTCGACCGCTACGAGGCGACCGTGGATAGCCAGACCGTGCATCTGTCCCCCAAGGCATTTGGCGTGCTGCGTCTCCTGTGGGAGCGCAAAGGCCATGCCCTGACCCGAGCGCAGATCTTGGAGCAGGTGTGGGGCTACGAAGTGTACCCCACTACGCGCACGGTGGACAACCACATCGCCGAATTGCGCAACCGCTTGGAGGCCGATCCGGCCCAGCCGCGCCACATCCTCACGGTACACGGAATCGGATACCGCTTTGTGGAGTGAGGCCAGAAAGTACAACCTTTTTGCACATCCATGACAAAACCATGACAACTTGGACAACGTTGGCGTTTAGGTTCAAAGGTGAGTGCGCAACCGCGCATTCACTCACCTAAACGAGGAGTCCCATCATGGAGCGCGTTATCACAATTCTCCTAAGTTGCGTATTGCTGACCGCCAGCAGCTTGCAGGCTAGCAGTGTCGAAGAGACTTATCAGGCGGCCCTCACGCAGGAGAAGGGCGAGGGCAACTTAGAGGAGGCCATTCGCCTCTACCAACAAGTGATTGAGGCACACGAGAAGGGCGAGGCGGACGAGAGCTTGGCGGCCCGGGCGCAGCTACGCATCGGCGTGTGCCAGGAGAAGTTGGGACTGGCACAGGCGCGTCAGACCTACGAAGCTGCACGCGACAAGTACTCCGACCAGCCACAGGTGCAGGTGGAAGCGGTACAACGCTTAAAATCGACCCACCAGCGCGAGGCGACGATCGAGCGGTCGAGAGCCCTTACAGCCTCTGAATTTGAAATCCGCCGTCGGCCAAGGTCTGGAAAGTGGGTCAGTCCCGACTCGGTGCTTATCGCGTATAGGATACAGCAGGATGCAGGGGGCAGGATCGACTCGGCGCGTATCAACGAGCAGATGCGCCAGTTCCGGCGAATAATGGAGCGAGCTAGGCAGCAGAAGGAACTGACCGAGCGGCAGTTGGAAGCCTTCCAGCGGCAGCTAGAACGACAGCTAAATCGGATGGAGCAACAGTTGAAGGTCATCCAAAGAAATCCGCTACGGGATGTGCGAATCAGGTCCCCACACTTCTTGGAGTTCGGATCGGATCAGCGGTACTACCACTACGCCAACACACCTCCGGTGATCCCCTACGCCTATGAAGAGGTGGCCGAGGTGCCCATACAGTGGAAATTCCGCCTCGATGAGAGCACGCATCCGCAGCGGCACCGCTACGCCACGCTGGACTTCGACGACTCGGATTGGGCTACAATCAACATCGGACAGGCTTACGAGGATCAAGGCTACGCTGGTTATGACGGGTGGGCTTGGTATAGGGCTACCTTCACGGTGGCGGCGGATTCGGTGCGGTCGGTGCTCATGGCTTTCGGCGGGTTCGGGGCTAAGGACGCCTTTGTGTATGTCAACGGCCACTTGGTTGGTCAGCACTACGACCAGTGGGACCGGCCGTTCATCCTCGATATAAGCGACCACGTCGTGCGCGACGGGGAGAATACAGTGGCGTTGTATTTGTATGACGACAACGGCATGGGCGGTGTATATGGCCTGATTAATGTACATCAGCCCACGGACGAGGTAGAAACAGACGACTTTGCCACCAACCGGGGCGGGCACTTGGAGATGGTGAGATGGCACGGCTGGCCGGTTTTTAAGGACCATTTCACCAGCGGCAAGCTCTATAGCCGCTATGCTCACCGGCCTCCGCGCATTCCCTACGCCTATAAAGCGGTAGCCAAAATTCCCATGCAGTGGAAATTCCTCCTCAGCCCCTACCAGGAACACCAAGAAGTTATCCTTAGCCGTGCCGATTTCGACGATTCGCATTGGGCCGATATCGACATCGGCCAGGCCTGGGAAGATCAGGGCTACAGTGGCTATGACGAAGGGGCTTGGTACCGAGCCCAGATTGAGGTGGACGCGGAAGAGGGGCGGCCTGTACATCTGGCCTTCGGCGGCGTGGATAACAACGCCTCTGTGTACGTCAATGGCACCTTTGTAGGAGAACACTACGGATGGAATACCCCTTTCATCCTCGACATCAGCGAGACGGTCAATTACAAAGGCCAGAACACGGTCGCCGTGTGGGTGTACGACGGGGCCAACATGGGTGGCATCTTCGGCACCATAGAAATAATTCAACCCACCGTGAAGGAGGACCTCGACCGCTACTTGGCCAATCGCGGTATCTCGGCGCAGCAGAAGCAGACCGACCGAGACGGGTCAAAGAAGCGGAGCTTTTGGAGTCGCTTTTTCTAGCGCCAGGTCGGTCGCAGGCGCTGCGGCCGCCCTGACTATAGTGAATCACGCTCAGAGGAGATAGACAATGGACAAGGCGGCAGCAGCGTTAGCGCGTATGAAGGGGCCAGTAGTCCCGCTCAATTTGTGCTTTGACGAAAGCGGCGCATTAGACCACCAAGCAGTGGCGGCATACGTAGATTGGCTCAGCGAACACGGAGCGCCCATCCTGATGTTGACCTACGGCAGCAGCGAATTCGCCTGCCTAGACGACGAGGATATATGGGCGGTGACCGAGACCGTGGGCCAGGCCTGCGCTGGTCGGGCCTTCTGCATCGGCGGCACGGGTTTTTGGAAGCCAGCCAAGACGCGGGATTATCTAGCCCACGCCCAAGCTGTAGGGATGGACGCGGTCAAAGTCCAAGTCCATCCCTATCTGGGCAATACCACGCCGGTTCTGGTCAATTACTTCGACGCCTTGGAAGGGGCCGCCGACATTCCCCTGCTGCTGTGGGCCGGCGGCCAGCCCCCCTTCCCCTTGGAGGCCGCCGTGAAATTGGCCCAGCGCCCCCACATCATTGGCATGAAAAACGATGGCGACCAATTCTACACGTATTACGACCTGATCCGCCAGACGCGCAATTTTGGTTTCGGGGTGATCAGCGGCGGGCAGATGCGCAATTTCGCCTTTGGCTATCCGCTCGGCTCCCCCGCCTATTTGTGCACAGTCGCACCCTTCCGGCCCGACATTGCCAATGCCTTCTACCATGCGCTGGTCAACGGCGATGCAGCCGGAGCTTGGGATTTGGTGTACCGCTATGAAGAGCCGTGGTTGCAGTGGGCCATCAAACACAACTGGCTGGCTTCCATAAAAGCGGCCATCCAATTGAAGGGCCTCTACCCCAACCACCGCTTAGGGCCACCCCATCCAGCGCCGGAGCCGGGGCTCGTCGAAAAGCTCAAAGCCCTGTTCGACGAGATATACGAGGGGGAATTTTAATTCACAGCCTAACGGCAATAAGGTGCGACTTTTCCAGCGGCAGGATGTAGGTCAGCCAATCGGCAGTCTCGTCTAAGCGGCTTCTAAAGGCGGCCCAAGCCGGATTCTGGTCCCATTGTTCGACTTTGGACCAGCCATCGACAAAGAGAAACGCCCCTACCACCAGACGGCTTTCCAACATGGTGAACATGGGCGCAAATGCGGGCAGGCCAAAATCCACGAAGACAAAGTCCACGCGCTCGGGAAGAGCCGCGATAAAGGCATCCCCCTCCCCAGTGTAGCATTCCACTAGGTGGTCCAAGCCAGCTTGGCACAAATTGGCTTGGGCCGCCACCGTTTTTTCAGACACCCGATCCAAGCTGAAGACGCGACCCCCGGTGCGTTGAGCCGCAGCGGCTAGGTGCAGGGTAGAATAGCCGTGCGAAGTGCCAAATTCGACCAAGGTCCGGGCCTGCTGGTGGATCGCGGCCAGACAGAGGTAATGGGCCACTTGAGGGCTGACAGCCCTGAGACGCAACGGGTCCGTGGACCCGGCTTGACGCTCCTGCTGATCGCGTCTGTGCAGACCAGCGACAAGGGCTTGTTGCGTCGGCGTGAAGAGATCCTCAATGTGCATTTAGTCGGCCTCAGCAAAAGGCGGCACCACCCCGTCGTCCAGCGGAAAAATGGGACGCACACAGTGCTGGTAGGGCAAGGTTTTGAGATTGGCGCTGGTGGACCCGGGCACATCGACAGCGACAATGCGGGCGGCTATAGGCTGGTAGTGAGTGCGAAAGCCATTGGGCGATTTGCACACGACCAAATCGTAGTCGGCTGGATCGTGCCCTTGGCTTTGGTACACCTTGCGTCCGACGATGGGGGCGGCTTCTTGGGTCACTAGCAATGTAAGATTGCCACTGGTCAAAATGGCGGTGCGGCTAGGCGGCACTACATACCCGAATTCAGTAGTGAAGGCCCCGTCGGACAGGCTTTTGACGTACAGAGGCAATTCCACCGGCGCAAAGCGCTCTGAATCGAGGGTGCCGCCCAAAGGCCAAGTGAACTGCCCCCCTACTCCAGTCCGATAGGCAGCTTCCACCGCAGGAGCATCGACTATGGGAATGAGGGCGCGCTTGCTGTAATTGTATTGGAGCAGCCCCTTGAGAATGGCGTTGCTATCGCCGCTGGCACCCGAGGCCGTAGAATCCGCGGCATCGGAGAACACCGTAAGCCCCTCGGTCTCCTCGGCCAGACGCACGGCTTGTTCGAGCGAGGTGAGTTTGGGAATCCAGTGAGGGCGGTTTTCCCACATGAAGCGAGCCAATTCCAGCGCCAGTTCTTGGGCTTGAGCTGGATCGTCGTCGGTGGTGACGATTGCATTGGACTGCAAATCGGGCACGTCGGTAAAGGGGTTGCCAATGATGACGCCTGCGGCCAAACCGCCTGGAGACGCCTCAATTTCACGGCAGCGGCGGATGGCTTCGCCAAAGCGACCGCTGGCGGTGATGAGTTCATCGCCACGAGCCAATAATGGGATGGATACGCGAGCCGTGGTGGGCTTGACTTCCCCGTCCAATTGGCGCAACAACAGACGAGCCGCGCGCTGGCCAGTGTCGCGCATATCCGTGTGTGGATAGGTGTGGAGAAAGACCAAGGCGTCGGCTGCATCGACCAGTCGTTGCGAGATGACCGCGTGCAGGTCCATGGCCGCGACAATGGGCACGTCTCCGACGATTTGCCGGATGCCGGATGCGACGCGGCCTTCGGGATCGATTTCGGTTTCGCCGGCCATGGCCCCGTGCAGCGACAGACAGACCGCATCAACTGGGGCGTGGGCCTCGACAGCGGCCAACAATTCGCCGATGAGACGCTCCATATCGGGACCAGCGACCAATCCACCAGTGGTATTGCACCAAGCCCCGTACGTGGAAACCAGTTCGATGTCGGGACGGGCTTCGAGAACGTCGATATTGCCCGCCAGCGTGGAATTGGAAGAGCGGGTAGCTTCTATAAGATCTGGCCCCCGGTGGATCGTGAAGTCGTCGTAATAAGTAAGCTGGGGGTTAAAGCTACCAACTTCGTGGTTGAATTTGGCCAAAAGAACGCGTTTCATAAGGAACCTTCCGCAGAGGCGATGTTGGATGGGTTGCAAGGAGACAAAGCTGGCGTGAAACTTAGTAAGACGAAGAGTTCGCGCCAAAATGTATGAATACTACTTGCGAGAGGAGCACACTCATGAACGTACCCCCTACCGACGGCATCCGCATCGCCGTCACCGACCTTGAGCAACTGGTCGTCGATATTTTCAAGGCAGTGCCGATACCAGAAGAGCACGCTCGGCTCATCGCCAGCAAATTAGTCGAATGCGACCTGCGCGGCGTCGTCAGCCACGGCACCCTCCAAGTCAATCGCTACGTCCGTTCATTCCAAGACGGCACCGTCAACCCAAACCCGCAAATCCGCGTACTCAAGGAGGGACCGACCACTGCCGCGCTCTCCGGCGACGGCGGCTTGGGCTACCTCGTCGCTACTAAGAGCATGGAAATGGCCATCGCCAAAGCCCAAGAAGCCGGAATCGGCGCGGCCACCTCCACCTACCACGGTCATCTTGGCAGCACCGGCAACTACGCGCGCATGGCCATGCGCGCAGACCTAATCGGCATCTCCACCTCCGGTCGCAATGCCTCCGACCACTACAATCGCGATACGACGATCCGAGGCTCCATCCAAGGCAGCCCGCCTTTGGCCTTCGGCATGCCGGCCGGAGCGGGCAAACCGACCTTCCTACTCGACTTCGCCAGCCACTACGCGATCGACGACGAGACTTTCCTGAAGTACCCGCCAGTTTTCATCAAGGCCATCGGCATCTCGCACGTGGGCAATATCCTATCGGGTACGCTAGGAGGGCAGATGCTGACGGAGTTTTCGCGGGGCAACATCGAGTTCACAGGTGCCGATCAATCGGGCTTCTTCCTCGCCCTAGACGTAAACTGCTTTTCCGATCTCGACGCCTTCAAGGCCGACATGGACCACCTGATGGACGAAGCCAGTCGCATGAAACCACTACCCAGTTTCGACGAGTCCTTCCTGCCCGGCGGCAAGGAGCTAGCGCGGGAAACCGAGTACCGCAGAGATGGCGTGCCGATTTCGGCGGAAGCGGTCGAGGGACTTGAGGAAGTAGCTAAGGAATTCTCCATCGCCACTCCGTGGTAGCCCTGGCGCATACCGTAACACTCGACCCAGAAACCATTGACGCGAAACGGAGCTAAAAAAAATGAATATCGCGCTCATTGTAATTGATACCCTCCGCTACGATTATATCGGTGCAAACGGCAATCCCTGGATCGAAACGCCGAATATCGACCGCTTTGCAGCAAAAGCATGGGCATTTGACCGCGCCTTCTGCGCTAGCTTCCCAACGATCCCGTACCGAACTGATGTCATAACCGGTCAGTACGGAGGCCCCTTCCATCCGTGGCAGCCGCTGCGCCACGAACGGCAGACCCTCCCCTCGACACTTGCCGAACGCGGCTATGCCACGCAACTGATCCACGACACCCCACACCTGGTCAACGGCGGCCACAACTTCGATTGGCCGTTTCACGCGTGGACGTTCATCCATGGGGCTGAAGTTGATCGCGACTGGATCGACGATTCCGCGGCCTGGCCGGACAACTGGTGCCACCAACCGATGTTTGCCTGCCTCGGCGAAAACGCCGCGAGAAGCGGGCCCCTCCAGACCTACGCTCGGGCGAACCGCAACCGCAAAAAGCCGGAGGATTGGAACTGCGCAAAGTTGTTCAGCAGCGCGGCCCAATTCCTCAAAGACAATGCGCAGCGCGAGAATTTCTTCCTCTGGGTGGATTGTTTCGATCCCCACGAACCGTGGGATGCACCACCCGAGTTTATGAAAAAATACGACGCGCGGTCGGACTACGATGGGCGCGTTGACCCACGCAGCTTCTTCGGCGGGCGGAACAACAAAGACCTCCCCGCCGAGGCCAAGGAACACATCAAAGCGCAATACCCAGCGAAATTGACCTGGATGGACCACTGTTTTGGGCAATTTTTGGACGCGCTCGAATCCACCGGGCTCGACCGGAACACGGCAGTCATCTTAACCGGCGACCACGGCACCAACGTCGGAGAGCGCGGCACTTTTGGCAAAGGGCAACCAGTGCGCGAGGCCGAAGCGCATGTCCCGCTCTTCATCCGAATGCCAGATGGCGATACCGGACGGAGCGATGTTATTGTGCAACCGCAAGACTTCTTCTCCACCATCCTCGCAATCCTCGGCGAAACGGAACCGGAAGGCATTGAAGGCTGTGATATTTTAACCCCCGCCCGGCGCGGTGAAGGTGGCGAGCGGCAGCTCGCATTGGCAGGTGGGAGCCTTGAACGCTGGAATCAAGCCGAGCAGAATCCGAACTTCGTCTTCTTCACCGCCTTTGACAAAACCTGGAGCCTCGAAGTCGCCGCGCAGCCGGAACACTCGCGCTTGGCGCGACTTGGTTCGTTGGACTACGTTGAGCAGGCGCAGCCAGAGGTCGTCACTGCAATGCACGCCGCGGCAATTGATGAACTCGAACGCCGCGGCACGGACCCCGGATTAATCGCTTGGCTCCGCAACGGCGGCGAAGGCGAACTGCCCGCTAATGCCCAATACTGGGACGGGTATCCCGGCCCAGCCGGTTTTAAGCCCTACTTTTCCAAACTCTACACTGACAGTTGATAAAGGAGAACATTATGCCGCGTACCTATAGAGCCTGCTTGATCGGATGTGGACGGATGGGCGCGACCATTGACGACGAAGTCGAAGGCCGTCCGGATCGCTATCTGTGGCAACCGTTCTCGCACGCCGCAGCCGCTGTCGCCTGCGACAGAACCGACCTCGTCGCGGTTTCAGACGTGATCGCCGAGAAAGCGGAGTCCATCCGGCAACGCTACGGTGCCGAGCGCGCCTACACCGATTATCGCCAGATGATTGAAAAGGAGCAGCCGGACATCGTCTGCATCGCCACCCGACCCGGGCCGCACGCGGACATCACGGTTTTCGCCGCTGAAAACAACGTCAGGGGCATCTACTGCGAAAAGCCGCTCTGCTGTTCGATGGAGGAAGCGGATGCGATGGTCGCCGTCGTCCAAAAGTACGGAGTCAAATTCAACTACGGTACGCAACGCCGCTATATGCCGGTCTATCGCAAGGTACGAGAGTTGGTGGATGCCGGTGAAATAGGCAATATCCAATGTACGATCGCACAATACGGCGCGAGTTCAGCGCTCTGGGGCTTGACGCACGCCGCCGACATGCTGCTCTTCCTCGCCAGCGACCCAGAAGTCGATTTCGTCCAGGGAACCATCGTCTGTAGCGATGCGGATTGGGATGGCAATCGGCTGGACGTCGATCCGGCGATTACCAGTGGCTACGTCTGTTTTGCCAATGGCGTCCACGGCTATAACACCGCGGGTACCGGTCCTGAATTCGAGGTCTGCGGCAGCGAAGGGAAGATCCGCATCCTCAACAACAGCCGAGAATGCCAATTCCGCAAAAAGAGCCACACCTTTTTTGAAGAGGTACCGTTCCCAGACGTACCCCGCACCACCGGAACAGTGATGGGCATCGCAGACATCGCAGAGGCGATAGATACGGACCGCGAGACAAAGGGGCCGGTTCACCTCGCTCGCCGGAGCCAAGAGATGTTGATGGGCATGATCGAGTCACACCGATTGGGCGGGCAACGCGTCGCGCTCCCAATGACCAATCGGAGCCTGTACGTCGGCCGCCGAGATTGGTAATTGAAACGGATGTCGCACACCTTTTGGCACGCGCTCCCCTTCCTCATTTTCAGCACGTGAAACGAGAATAAATGACTTGCAAGGGTTGACTAGGTTTCATGGGATTCTGACAATTTTGATAAAGCCTAAGAAAGGGGCAGGATGGAGCACAGGGTAGCGCAGGCGTCGTTGTTCAATGAGAAGGATGCGGCGGATAAGGGATCAGTCTTCAGCGACCCGGCCTTTTCCGGCAACAAGCGCCTTCCCATCCATCGATGGGTGCCGTGGATTGCCGGATACTCCCAGCAGTTTGTCCAAGACGCCCTCAAGCGCTATCTGCCAACTCAGGGGACAGTGCTCGATCCTTTCGCTGGAGTAGGAACGACCTTGGTCGAAGCCATACTCTCAGGTCATCAGGCCCTAGGATTTGAGATCAATCCTTATGCGGCGCTAGCCTGCCGTACCAAGCTAAATGCCTGCACCCTCGATCCACAGACCGTGCGGGCAATGCTCACGAGGTTCTGGACGTTCTACGAGTCGGCGGCTGACGACGCTTACACACCACACAGTACCCCGCCCCCAGGTTTTAAAACCCGAGGCTCATTCTACAGCCCTAAAGTCTTGCACAAAGTCCTCGGCGTGCAGGACTTCATAGCGGAACTAGAAGAGGGCCTGTTGCAAGACCTCTTTCGGGTTGCCTTTGGGGCCACCATGATCACCTACTCAAACTACTCATACGAGCCGAGTTTGGGCCGCAGGTCTACGGCTGGCAAAGCCGATATTGAAGATTTTCCCGTGGGCGAGACGATTGCACAGAAGCTCACGGATATGGCCCAAGATATCGAGTGGATGAGAGGACAGTTGAACGGCGAGCATCCTGACAACGAGGTATTTCCCGAATCTTTTTTTACCTGCAAGGACCACCTTGCCGCCGATTCAGTAGATGTGCTCATCACTTCACCCCCCTATCTGAACAACTATCACTACAACCGCAATACCCGGCCTCATCTCTATTGGTTGGGATTTGCAGAGGCTCCCCGCGACCTCAAGCCGCTAGAAGAGCAAAATTTTGGCAAATTCTGGCAAACGGTCCGGGATCAGGAGTGCGTGGGTCTCAGCTTTGACCTAGATGATTCAGAAATTCAAGGATGCTTGGAGACGCTGCGAAAAAAACATCCGGAAAAAGGCGTGTACGGCGGCAACGGCTGGGCCAATTACGCCGCCTCGTACTTCAACGATTGCTACCGCTTCTCCGAATCAGCCCATTACGCGCTCAAGTCAGGAGGGACAGCCTTGGTGGTAATCGGCAACAGCATCCTGCAAGGGATAATGGTGCCTACGGATCGCTTTCTGGGTACAATCGCTGAGGCCGTCGGCCTAGACCTAGTAGACATCCACATACCCAGAGCCACCCGCGTGGGCAACAGCATAATCCAGTCCGAGGTACGAGTCGCCAAGGCCAAAGACGCTCACCAACTCTATGAGGCTGTGGTGGAACTACGAAAGCCTTAGCTCTGAATTTCGGCGATGATACTCTCCAATTGAGGCTCTGGGCCAGAGAGGCGGTCGGCCCAACTCCTACCTCGATGCAGTACATCCCATTCGGAACGGGCTTGGTTATAGCGGCCTTTGCCCGGGTCGTGGTTGCCGAACCCATCCACGACGGTATTCCACAACGGGGTGTAAGTGCGTATCAATTCGGACTCCACCGCTGAAATCAGATCCGTTTCGACGCCGTTGAGGATCATGAAGCGGCAACAGAAATCACGTACCTCCAGATTCTCAACGCTAGCGATAGAGCGGGCGTGTTCCTGTAGGCGTTGATAGAGCGCCTTGTCTTGGTCCGTGTGAGCGGTTCGGGCTGTCCGCCAGCCGGCAGGCACGGCCTTACCTATGTAGATGGGCTGGCGGCAATCCTGCTGGTTTTGGCGGGCAATATGGCTGTAATAGTCAAAGGAGCCGAGATAATAGAGGGCGTAAACGCCGACCCCGGCAAAGTCGGTAGCAGGTGGTAAGAAATGAACCGGAGTTTTGGTGAGAAATTCGACAGCTTCCTTGACTACACTCTTGAATTTCGGCGAGCGGAAGGTATGCCGGTCGGGATTTACTGATGGCAGGGACATAGTTTCAGGGATTCAAGAGGAACGTTATAGGACAAAATTTCACTCCCACACCCGCTCCTCCAGCACCCCTTCGCACTCCCGCCCATCCTCAAAGACCACCCGCACCTCCACCTGCTGCCGGTCAAAATCGGCCGGCAACTCCCACAGATGCGTCGCCAGATCGCGAGACGATTCGGCCAGCGGATCGATCCGCGCTAATGGCCCCAAGTCCCCCACCTCGACCTGCGTGCGCGGCGAACCATCGAACACATTGACAAAGCGACGCCCCAAAGCCTGATGTAGGCACAATTCCACTGCCTCATCTTGGTGCGGCTGGAAAGCGTGGTACTGGTTACTGAATCCTCCTTCCGCATCGACCTCAACTACCCGATACCCCTGCGGTTCGCGTCCTTGCGGGCCGCGGCTTTCCACCCCCGTCTTCCACCAATTGCCCGACACCGCCGCGGTGGTCATAACCTCCATAGCACCGACGAAGTGGCGATCATTTTCATGGTGGTGGCCGTGCAAGGTGATCACCCGTTCAAAGGGCTGCAATAGCGTCAGCAAGCGCCGCGCCCCGGCAATCTCATTGGTGGGAAAGGCCATATCAGGTGCCTGACCCGAGCGCTGGGGAAAAGTCGTCGATACCGGCACATGACTGGCCACCACCAGCGGCGCGGCCCGATCCAGCCCCGCCAAATCCGCAGCCAGCCACTCCAACAGCCCCTCGTCGGCCAAGACGTGCCAGTTGGACGGATGATCCTCGGTCGGCTCGAAATAGCGCACCACGTCCAGCAGCACAAAGTGGACGCCGCCAATATCGGCGCTGGCGTGCACCGTCCCCCCTTGTTCCCGGGGCAGATAGCCGCTGCACATCTCGTGGTTGCCGTGGCTCAATAGCACCGGCACAGATACCCTCTCCATGGTTTGGGCGTATTGCGCTAGCGCCTCGGACGTGAGGCCCACGTCGCCGCCATTGATCAGGACTTCAGGCTGATGCTCCAGCATGGATTCCACACACAACTCAAATCCCCGAAAGGCGTCTATCCCGGAGTCGAGGTGAATGTCGGTAAAGTAGATGAATTTCATTGGGTTATTCCTTAAGAAGCGTTCCTAAAATTGTTTTCGGGCGGCTTTTGAGCCATCCCCAAGACCGATCTTCAACCGACGTAGAAGCGGTTGCCGGATAAAAGCCAGAACCTAAGACAAAATCTTGGCCGAGGGCAGAATAGGGAATAGCATAGCTCACTTTAGGCGAGCCGGTGTCCCCTTCTATCTCTGGATGGGGCCAAAGGTACTCGACAAAGCCACCGCCTTGAGCCGCCGCAGCAATGAGTTCTTGGGTCATTTTGACGCCGTTGGCGTCTTCAAGATCGTAGATGTTTTGGCCTTCAAGGTCTGGATTGGCTCCGTTAAGGATTAGGAGCCCATCGGTCGTCCCAGCAAAGAGGTAGATAGATCCCTGCTTCCAAACCCCTTCGGTTCTGAATTCCTGCAAGATAGCCAGATACTCGGAAAGGCTTGTGGCGTTGTCCAAGTACGCCTTCGCCGCATGCACAAAGGCTTTCAGGGTTTCCCGATCCACCACATCGCCGGCTGTTACCTCCGGGTCTTGAGCGATGGCGGGATACGCGGCGGGCAAGAGGATGGTTAATGCCATAATGAGTACTGCTGTTAGGTGTTTCACGACGACTCTCCTTTTTGAAAAGCCAAGCGGCGGTCTTGCTCTCTCAACATTTCTTCGCTGTACGCCAAGCGCGTGTTGATCTGGCATCTCCTTTCCAAATTGGATGGACACGGCTCTTCCTTTTTCTTGCTCACTTCAGTATATAAACTTACCCTGCAAACGCAATTGCTTCCGGTCGATGCACAAGCGGATTGCATGACGGCTCCGGCTGGAACAAGCTCTCCGAACGGCAGCTTTTACCTGTGGAAGTGAGGATTGTATGACCTTCGCCCGCGTCTCCCGTCCCGCTCTTTTCCAAGCCCCTCTAAGTCGAGGCATCGCCACCGTCCTCGGCCCCCAAGGCTTGCGTCTGACTGGTCTGACCAGCTTTCACCTCGACGAGGGGCCCGACTTTGCTTGGCTCAATATCTACCGCACCCTAGCCGACGGCCGCCAACTCGAAATTACGCGCGAGCGCACCCCAGATCAGGTGGCCCAAGAAGGCGATAGCGTCGCGGTGCGCTGGGCGGCCTGCCCTGAGGTGCAAGCCGAATTGCAGGCGCACTACCGCATCGCTGGACCCGATAGTCTCGACGCCACCTTCAGCGCCCACCTAGCAGCCGATTACCGACGTTTTGAATTCTTTATCGCCAATTATTTTACTCCCCACTACACGCCGTACTTTCCCGTGCAGTACGACCGCACCCACCCCGAAGGCGTCACTTGGTACCAAAAGCAGTGGTACGGCCACAATGAGGCCGAATCGTGGGCGCGCGATGAAGATGCTGAAGCCGTGTTTCGCGACGGCCGCTGGCTCGACGGCTATCCTCTCAACTGGCGTCGGGGACCGTACTACGCCCACGCCCTGACTCTGCAAGAGCATCGCTACGGCCACGCTATTCTGCTCATGGCCCGGCCCACCGACTGCCTGGGCCTGTCGGGTTACAACAGCTACCACAACGCCCAGTACTTCCACTTGGGAGGCAACGACGTCCAAGCCGGCCAACACCTGACGTTCACCATTCGCTTGGTGTTATTGACCGAGTGGGACGATCTGCAGGCAGAGGCCTTGGCGCACTATCATCAGTGGATGGAGGAATAGAGGAATAATGGCACTGCTCAAACTAGGCGTCGTCGGCTGCGGTTGGGCCGGCCAACAGACCATCAAGGCGGCTCAGGCCAGTTCCCTGGTCGATGTCGTCGCCTTGGCCGATCTGGACGAACCGCGCCGCAGCCGCGTCGCCAGCGAAGAAGGCGTACCGCACCAATACGGCCCCTACCAAGACCTGCTGGCCGACGACCAAGTCCAGGCCGTGCTCCTAGCCGTCAATCCGCCAGCCCGCTACCCCATGGTCGTGGATGCTTTTGCCGCTGGCAAACACGTCTTGGTGCAAAAGCCGCACGCGGTGCGAGCTGCGCATATCTTGGAATTCGAAGCGGCGGCCGAGCGCGCCGGCACCACGTTGCAATTCTGCTACTTCATGCGCCACTTTCCCCACAACCGCAAATTGAGCGTCGCAGTACAAGAAGGCTGCATCGGCGAGCCGTACCACGCCCGCATTTTCCTCAAATTCAATTCGCGTCCGCTGGCCGACAGCTTTGAAAGCTGGACCAATGTGTATGGTCACAAGGGCGGCGCCCTAGGCCAGCACGCCTCGCACGAACTCGACCTAGCTTGGTGGTGGATGGGCTGTCCCAAGCCGCAGTGGGCCTTTGCCGTCAAGCATACCCTCGAGTCGCTGTACCACGGCCCCGAGGGCGCGGCCGAGGATTACTTTTCCGGCCTAGTCGGTCTGGAAGGCGACAAGACCATCCAGATAGACTGCTCGCGCTGGCTGCACTGCGACACCCCCACGACCGTGGAATTGTACGGCAGTGAGGGTGCCTTATCTCAGGGAGTTATATGGCACTGGGAAGACGGACAATTCACCGCGCGGGAAGCCGCCGCAGAATCGGATATGCCCCACACCCAACCGCCCTCGGAGGGATTGTCTTTCTACCACGAAATCGAACACTTCGCCCGCGCCGTAGCCGGCCAAGTCAAGGCCGACGTCGATGCCCAAGACGCCTATCACTTCATGCAAATCCTCGATGCCTTATACGACAGCGCCCAATGCCGCGAAAAAGTAATGATCGACTGAAGAAGAAATTCACGGACGCCAACCCGCCTTCAGGTCGCCCCAGGTAGTTTGGACGACAGCAGTAGCATCATCGATGCGGTGAAGTTCCAAGGTTTCGACCCCACCCTCCTCCGTAGTAGTGAGAAACAAGGAGTCTCCCTCAACAGCATAGGTTCCACTCACCGCAAGTCCAGCAAGCATTTCTTCTTCATTGAATCCAGCTAGCAACTCGTCGATAACCGTCTGTTCAGCCTCCGGATAGTCCTCTTCGGAGATTTCGCCCAAGGCCAAGGCCAAACGGGCCATTTCGCGGATGAATTGAATCACGACCTCGACGACCTTGACCCTCTCACCGCCGATTACATAGTAGGCATTATCTATGTCAACCCAGAGGCTGTCTCCGGCGACTTGGTAGGTGCCGGTTTGGTGAAAGGAGTCGATGATGAGCGCTTCTGCCCCCGTGGCTTCGTCATCAGCGAAGCCTTCTAGCAACGCGGGACCTTGGTAGATCTGATTAAAGGTGCCATCCTCCTTAAAGATCAGGTGAACGGTCAGCTCGCCGAGTTCGGCATCAACGATGGTCCCCTCCCAAGTGCCGTGGAGTGCCTCTTCTTGAGCGGCGAGCGGCAGGGCAAGCAAGCAAAGGAACGCGATAGACGACAGAAGCTGGTGCATGAAGGCCTCCTTTGAGGAGCACAGTGATAAGAGTACTCCGAGACGGCATTTATAATCTAAAATAAAGCGGCACGATTTAAGACATTACCGCTTTCTTCCCATCATAAGTGATTCCGTTCATTGACCTAGTGCTATATACAACACCTAAGTTCGGAAAAAGTGTTCCTCTCATTTAGGGGACGGCGAGGCGAGGCACCGTCGTCTAAGTTGGGTTTCTTGCGGTCTAAGAAGCTGTCTGAAACTCCCGTCGGGCCGCCTCAAAGGTCGCCAAGCGACCTTCGCATTGAGCATTTTTCATAGGGAGAGACGCTCGTGACTAGGCCTTTCTCTTCGCGCAAAGGATGGCACCCGGAGTTTTCAGACGGCTTCTAAGGGAAGTTCACGGACTCCAAGCCGCTTTCAGGGCACCCCAGCTAGTTGGGGCAACCGCGCTAGCGACATCAATGCGCTGGAATTCCAAGGTTTCGACCCCGCCCTCCTCCATAGTAGTGATGAACAAAGTATCCCCTTCAATGGCATAGGTACTATTTATCTCCTCAGATCCACCGAATCCGAGATCGGCGAGGAACTCGTCCTCATCGAATTCGGCGAGGAACTCATCGACGAACGCCTGTTCAAATGCCGGGTAGTCCTCGTCGGAGATTCCCTCCAGATCAGCGGCTAAACGGGCGAAGCCACGGGCGAAGCCAATGAAGAATTCCTTTATAAACTCGACGAACTCGACGGGGGTCATCTTCTCATCGTCGATGATATAGTACAATTCGACTATATCAACCCAGAGGCTGTCGCCTGCGACTCGATAGGTGCCGGCGAACTGGACAGAAAGCGCCTCTATGGGAGATTCGACATCGTCTTCTTCTCCCTCGATGTTTTGGTCGAGCGCAAAGGTGCCATCCGCCTCGAAGGTCAGGCGCATGGTAATCTCACTGCTTTCTTCATCGATATAGGTCCCCTCCCAAGTGCCGTAGAGGTCCTCTTCCTGAGCGGCGAGCGGCAGGGCGAGCAAGCAAAGGAACGCGATAGACGACAGAAGCTGGTGCATGACGGCCTCCTTTGAAGGGCAAAGGACAAGACGGCGAACAGTGATAAGAGTACTCTGGGACAACATCCGCAGCAAAGTAGAACAGAGTCCGCCCTCAGTTGACGGGATAAAACTCAGACGCTACTATCCGTCTCTCGTTCCACTTCCATATCAGAAAGCACACACCATGACCGAATCCATCCCCATCAGCAAGAACATCACCCAAGGCCCGTCCCGAGCTGGGGCCCGCGCCATGTACCGGGCCGCCGGTTTCGACGCCGACGCCCTGCGCAAACCCCTCATCGGCATCGCCAATACCTGGACCGAGCTCGGCCCCTGCAACTTTGGCCTGCGCGGCCTAGCCGAGCACGTCAAGGCCGGGATCCTCCAGGCCGGCGGCACCCCCCTCGAATTCAATACAGTGGTGATCTCCGACGGCATCACCATGGGCACCGAAGGCATGAAGACCTCGCTCATTTCGCGCGAAGTCATCGCCGACTCCATGGAACTGGTGGTGCGCGGCCACATGCTCGACGGCTTTGTCGCCCTCACCGGCTGCGACAAGACCACCCCAGGAGCCATTATGGCCATGTGCCGCTTGGACATCCCCTCGGTGCTGCTCTACGGTGGATCGATTATGCCCGGCCGCCACGACCAAGTTGACATCACCATCCAAGACGTGTACGAAGCCATCGGCGCCCACGCCACCGGCCGCATCGACGACGATCAATTGCGCCTCATCGAGGAAAACGCCTGCCCCGGAGCCGGTTCCTGCGGCGGTCAATTCACCGCCAATACCATGGCCACCGCAGCCGAAATCCTCGGCGTGGCTCTCATGGGCTCAGGCTCGGTGCCGGCCACCGATCCGCGCAAGGAAGCCGTCGGCACCCAAGTTGGGTCCCTAGCCGTCGAGTTAGTGCACCAAGATCGTACCCCCTCACAGATCATCACCCGCCCCGCCCTCGACAACGCCATCCGCTCCATTGCCACCACCGGCGGCTCGACCAACGGCGTACTGCATTTTCTGGCCATCGCCCGGGAAGCCGGATTGGAACTGGACATTGAGGATTTCCAGACCTTGAGCAGTTCCACCCCACTCATGGTCGATCTCAAACCGGGCGGCCGCTTTGTCGCCCCCGATTTGGACAAGGCCGGCGGCATCGCCCTAGTGGCCCGCCGCCTCAAAGAAGCCGGCCTGCTGCACGAGGACGCCCTCACGGTATCGGGCCGCACTATTGGCCAAGAGGCCGACCGCGCTGTGGAAACCCCCGGCCAGCAGGTCGTGGTCTCGGTCGATAAACCGCTGAAAAAATCGGGTGGTCTAGTCATACTCAAGGGCAATCTCGCCCCCGAAGGCGCGGTGGTGAAATTAGCCGGCCACGAACGCGCCCAGCACCAAGGCCCGGCCCGCGTCTTCGACAGCGAGGACGAAGTCATGCCGGTCATTGAGCAGGGTCACATTCACCCCGGCGACGTGGTGGTCATTCGCTATGAAGGCCCCAAGGGCGGACCGGGCATGCGCGAGATGCTAGCCGTCACCGGTGCCATCGTGGGGGCAGGTCTAGGCGACTCCGTGGCCTTGGTCACCGATGGCCGCTTTTCGGGTGCCACCCGCGGCCTGATGATCGGCCACGCCGCGCCCGAAGCCGCAGTGGGCGGCCCCTTAGCCGTCCTGCACGACGGCGATACCATCACCATCGACACCACGACCGGCCGGTTGGACGTGGCATTAGACGAAGCTGAGTTGCAGGCCCGCCTTGCCGCCTGGGAGGCCCCGCCGCCGCGCTACACTTCCGGCGTGATGGCCAAATACGCCCGCTCGGTGTCGTCGGCAGCCCAAGGAGCGGTGACCAGCTAATCGTTTTTGCTACAGGGAGATGGTCGCTACGACCCCTCCCACCGACTGACCACCTGCTTCTCCTTTTGGACGCGCTCGTACAGATTCTGCCATTCTTGCGAGCCATCGTCCTCTAAAATTTCGGTGCGCACACCCTCTACATAGGTCCCCGGTACACTGGGGTGCTCCATGTGTATGCAGGTGCCGTCGGGATAGACGATGGTGCTGATCTGCCGCGGTTTCGGGTGGATGTAGAGCTGTCCTTGACGCGCGTGTTCGTCGAGTTCCTCCTGCGGAACGCGGTATTGCTCAACCGCCGCCTCATCGACCTCGACGCCGAGGCCGGGGCCGTCGGGGACCCGCTGGTGCCCGTTGATCACCTGAACGGGTTCGGTCAGCAGATGGTGGCTATACATATTGATACAACTAATCGCCGCCCACCGGGCGTGCGTTAGCACCGAGCCGAGATGGGCGTCCCACGTAGTCGTCAACCCATTGCCAACGATCTGCAACCAGAACGGCATGGAAACTTCCGCAGCGCACTGTCCTTGGCGCATGGTCATTGACTTCCCGCCCCCAATCACAAAGCCGTCGCAAACTTCTTCGCGCACCGCCGTGAGAAACGGCGGCGAACCAAAGTGCATGGCCACCGGCCTGTTCACAGCCTGGCGGATCTGGCGATTGCCGAGAATATCATCCTGCGGGATGGGCGTTTCGAACATGGCCACGTTTTCGTAGCGCTCGAGCTTTTTTATGATCGGAATGGCATTGGCCGCGTTTTCCCAAGAGCCGTTGGGATCGAGATCGAGATGGAAATGAGGGGGCACCACCTTGGATATGGCATCGACCTGCGCGACGATGTCGTACCAGGGCCGCGGTTTGTTCTTGAGATTTGTGTACCCTTGCGCCACGGCCTCGGTCGCTTCCGCGGCCCAGTTTTCCGGTGAGGTGTGACTGCACCACCAAGAAATCGGCGTCCAGTCGCGCACTTTGGTACCCAGCAGCCGATGCACCGGGATTTCGAGTATCTTGCCGACCACGTCGAACAGCGCCATCTGCAAACCAGCACCCAGGCCATCTTCATTCATCAGGTCGGCCGGGCTTTGGCCGATGATGCGCGCAACCGCATCGTCGGTCACCCGACCATAGGTATAGTGAATGACGGTCTCTCCCCAACCCACGTGGCCCGTGTCGGTGGTGACCTTGCACAGCTCGAGGATGGACCAGTTGTAAACCGACTGGCGGGTTATCTCCTGCTGTCTAGGCGTGAACGGGACATCGACGATAATGCGTTCGACATTGGTGACTTTCATGGGATTTTCCTTTCAAAGCAGGGTGTCGGCACAGGATCGGGTGCCTTGTTGAAGGACAAATGGATACCTATATCTTTTACGAACATGGAAGTGGATCCGAATCTTCACTGGTAAGATAGTTTCACCTTAACCAGTACTCCAGTCTTCAGAGTCCGCCACACTGCCACTACCGAGAGGCTGCCGCAAATGACTGACCGCAATAGCCAAAAAAAGGCTCCCAGACGCCGCCCGCCCCGCATTCGCCTAAACGCGGGTGCCTGGAGTCCGCTAATTGACATGATCGACGTCTTTCCAGGACACCGTGGCTCCAGTCGGCACGGAGAATTGGAGCTCTACGACGCTCCGCTTGGCATCCGCTTTGAGATCGAGGAGGCCGTTAAGTCCGAGCCGATCCTGCAGGCGACCATGGAGTGGGAAGGCACCCACGTCTCGCCGCTCTACATCTGGCAGCGGGACGGGCGCTATCACTTGCTCTACGACAGCGGAGGAGGCCAGTGCTACGCGGTCAGCGACGATGCGTACAACTGGACGCGCCCCGTCCTGAACGAGGTCGAATTCAACGGCTCGTCCAACAACAACCTGCTTGCCAACTCATGCAAAGGAGCTACCGGCATCTTCGAAGACCCCAACGCACCTCCCGAGGAGCGCTTCAAGGCGATGGGCGGCCGCATGTACTGGTGGGATCCAGACACCGGCGAAGAGCTATCTGAAGAGGAGCCGTCCCGACGCATCAAGGCGGAACAGGAGCAAGAGAACTACACCGGTCCCAGAGCCGAAATCACGGGCCACATGCTCGCCTGGACATCACCCGACTGTCTCCACTGGACACCCTTCCCAGAGCCGCTGGCGCACCGGCCGGTCAACGGCGGCATATCGGCCCGTTACGACGAACACCGAGGCAACTACTTCGCTTACATCCAGCTAATGGGCTACCCCACCGAACTGCTCGAAGGCATTGGCGTCAACAGACTCGAACAGGGCATGCAGATCCGCACGATCGGCTTTTCGCGCACTGACGACTTTGCCAACTGGCCCGCTCCAAAGCTGATCCATCACCCCGATACCGAAGACCCGCCCGACATCAGCTTTTACGGCGCCAATTACTTCCCGTACCCAGGCCGCGACGACCTGCACGGCATGTTCATCCCCATATACCACCAGATCGCCAGCACCATCGACGGGCAAATCGCCTTCAGCCGCGACGGCCTCTACTGGTCCCGTCCCGAGCGCCGGCCAATCCTGCCGCTGGGCGCCGAGGGAGACGGCGACGAATGCATGGCCCACTTCTGGCGCAGCGGCCTCGTCGAGCTGCCCGATGGCTACTGGGCCTGTCCATACGCGACCTTCTCAGTCATTCACGATTGTCCAGCCGACAAGGTGCCCGCGCTCTTTCCCTTGCGGCAGCCGCAGCAGATTCGCTGGGCGCGCTGGCGACCGCACCGGTTCTGCGGGATACGCGCCAGCGCCGAGGGCTGCTTCTCCCTGCCTTCCCTCTTCCGCGTCCACGACGAGCTGCGCCTCAACTATCGCTGCGAGCCGGGCGGCTGGATTCAGATTGAACTGCTGGAGAAGTTGCCGTCGCTAATGCTCCCCGATACCGACCCACTGCCGGGGTTCACCTTTGACGAGTGCGACCGTCTAACGGGTGATTGCGAAGACCGGGTAGTAACCTGGCAAGGCCGCTCCGACATCTCCGCGGCCGGCGAGGCCGTCGGCATCCGGGTGCGCATGCTCGGCGCCAAACTGTTTGCCTATCGCGTCTAGAATCTTCGACCCGCCCCTTTCTCACTCTTCGGCCAGTCCCATCAGCCGGCGACCGACGTCCGTGAGGCGATTCGGTGTCCAAGCCGGCTCCCAAGTCAATTCAACAACGACAGACCGGACGCCCGGTAGCTGTTCCAGCCGCGCCCGCAGTGGTTGGGCAAGGAAGTTGTACTTTGGTCGCCCACGGTGCGGCATCGTCATCACCACGCGAACGTCGTTGCCGTGCGTGCGCACATCGTAGATGTAGCCCATGTCCACTAGGCTAGCGTCCACGGTGTTGAACTGGTCCTCGCGAACCTCCCGCATGGCTTCCCACAGAGCGCGCTTCCGCGGCCAGTCAGCGGGGCGCTCGCCAATACGAGCTAGGGGTTGGCCCCCTTCCGATGCCTCGTCGATCCAGTCCGCAGGTGCGGGCACGTCCACCGCGACAATCAGAGGAGACAACAGTCGCTCGCGCAGCGCTTCCAGCCCAACGGCACCGCCCTGCTCAGGGTATGGTGCCAGCAGGTAGGCGTTGCGCTGCACGAGGGACAAGCCGGTCTGGAGCCAAGCGCTGTCGCGCAGCATGGGCCGGCACCAGACCGACGCGTGCGGCGGCTGGCCCGGCTTGGCATGGTCGAGGGTGACGTCGAGGTGCTGATAGAGCTTGGCTTTTGACGTCGCCTCCGGGCCGGCAGTGGGCGATCCTTCGAGGTGATGGTCCAAATAGATAGCAAATAGGCTGTCCCGGCTCTGACGATGGTAGAAGCCCACGCCCCAGACGTGGTCGATCTGCTCCGGCGGCACCGGCCCCTCGTGGACGCGACCGGCTTCATCCATCCACAGGGACGCGTCGAAAGGCCGGCCGCCGAAGTACCACTCGTCATCACGGGCCACATGCGCACAGAAGTCGCGTGTGGCCTCCATCCGGCCATCCTTCAGGAAATAGGGGACTCCGGCGTAGAACGTATAGGTCAGGTCCATGAAAAAGCGGCTGGGCGTGAATAGCGGGTGTACTGGACTGTGGGGGAAGCCAAAACGCCGCACACGGACGCACAAGGGACCGCGTACCACTTCGTAGTGGGGACACTCGGCCCAGTTTGTCACCCGCATTTTCTGAAAGGCACCAGCCGTGGTGTAATCGTGGGCCCAGTCGATATTGGGTGGCTCGCCGTGGCCGTTCCCGTGCGTGGACAACCGCAGCCCGCCTAGGTGCCACTTGGGGGTCAGAGACTCCAGTTGGCCCATCTGCCGGGAGAGGGCGGCCACGTAGTGGGGGGTCTCGATCTCCACACCGACACCCTCTCCCCTGATGCTCAGGCGGCTCGGGTAGTCGGGCAACTCGGCGGCGGGGTTGCCGCAGAAGATGAGAAACACGGCCTGACCAGCGGCGGGGACGTCGGCCTCGAAGACCAAGTGGGCGAACCAGTATGGACCGCGACGGACCGCGCCATAGACTTGGCTGCAAACCTCGCACGGCCGGCCGCTGTCGAGCCGGGCGACACGCAGCTCGCGTTCCGGCGCGGTCACCCTTTCCGCAGGCATCGCCACGAGGAGGTCCAGCGGCTCGGACTGCCGCGCTTGGCCGATAGGCTCCCTGAGCCGCACGGTCTGGCACAGCTCCCAGCCGTCGGCCCATCGGGACCAGGGCTTGGGTAGCTGCTCAGTCAGGTGCCACCCGGTGGCGGGCAGGTCAACAGGCCCTGGGTCTGCACGTAGCATGCGCTCGTTGGCGATGGTGTCCTTGATGGAGTCGGCCACGCCCAGAGCCAACTCGTGGTTCCCTGTGCGCAGCGCCCGCCGCAGAATCTCGACCTTGGTATCGACATCATCGGTGCGGTGGGCCCAAGTGGGTTCAAAGTCTTGCGCGTCGGCGGCCATTAGTATCTCCTCCAAGTAAGAATTTTACTGCATTCGCCTTTTCCAATTGTATTGATGCCATAGCGGATAGTGTATTATATGAAAAAGGCGTAAGTTTTAAAGCAATCCTAGCCGCTTAGAACCAATATTCGCGGCAGTACACACCCGCAAAAATCATTGGGCCGGTGTCTTGCGCTGGTTTGACTGACGGCTCGCCAATGAAGCAGCTTCCAATCCCCAATTCACCCATGCCCCTCACCTTCCATTGCTCCGCCTGCCAGGCCTCCTATCCCCAAGCTCCGGCCCCCTACCGCTGCCTCGCCTGCGACGCACCCCTCGAATGTCGGTCCCCCACCCCAACCTTCCCCCTCGACCAGATCGCCGCTCGCCCCACCGACATGTGGCGCTTCCGCGAAGCCCTGCCCCTGGTGGGCGACTCTGTCTCTCTCGGCGAGGCCCGCACTCCTCTAATTCCCTTTGATCTAGAGGATATGACGGTTCTGGCCAAATGCGACCACACCCTGCCCACCGGCTCGTACAAGGATCGCGGGGCCGCCCTGCTTATGAGCTATCTACACGCTTTGGGCATAGAAGAAGCAGTAGAGGATTCCTCGGGCAACGCCGGGGCCGCCCTAGCCGCGTACGCGGCCCGCGCCAAGGTGCGCCTCAAAGTCTTTTGTCCGGCTTCGGCTTCTGCGGGCAAACTGGTGCAGATCCGCCTGTACGGTGCCGAACTAGTTCCGGTGGAAGGACCACGCCCCCGGGCCACCGAGGCTCTGCTCGAGTACATCGACCGCACTGGAGCCGTGTACGCTTCGCACCTGTGGCATCCCCTCTTTATAGAAGGCCTCAAAACCCTAGCCTTTGAACTGGCCGAGCAACTCGACTGGACCGCACCCGACGCAGTGGTCTGTCCGGTGGGAGCCGGCAGCATCTTACTCGGCCTGCACCGCGGCTTCCTCGACTTGCAGCGGGCCGGGCTAGTCAATCGCCTGCCGCGCCTCATTGCCGTCCAAGCCGAACACGTCTCGCCGCTGTACCAAGCCTTCCACGCTGGCTTAGACGTAGTCCCTCCCGCCACTTCTCCACGCCCCACCCGGGCCGAAGGCATTGCCCTACCCCGCCCAGTTAGAGACCGCGAAGTCATCAACGCCTTGCGCCAGTCAGCAGGTACCGTAGTCGCCGTCTCCGAAGAGGCCATAGTCCGGGGTCTGCGCCAGTTGGGCCGGACCGGTTTCTGCGTGGAGCCGACTTCGGCTGTGATATGGGACGGCCTGCGCCAAGCCCGGGCTGCCGGTCTGGTGGAGCCGGGCCAGCGGATTGTGGCCGTGCTTTCAGGTCACGGCCTGAAGGCGGCCCAACCCATCGGCGAGATATTAGCAAACGGCCAGTGAATTAGTTTATCTCCACAACTCCACAATAAATAATAAGTTAGAGATCATCCTCAAGGGGGATACACTGCTCCCTAAAAAAAGTCTTGACTTATCCATTGCAATATTGTACTATCTAAATAGTATACTGTTACGATAGGACAAAAAATGAAAACCACAATCAGAAAGGAGTGCGAAGATGCCGATCGATTTTGATCCCACTCGCCCTATCTATCTGCAGATCATCGAGGCGGTGAAAAAGCGCACCGCTCAAGGGATCTATCAGGCCGGAGGCCCTTTGCCGTCGGTGCGGGAAATGGCCAAGGAGATGGGCGTGAATCCCAATACCATGTCTAGAGCCTACATGGAATTGGAGCGCGAAGAATTCATAACCACCCGACGCGGCGAGGGATCGTCGATAACCGAGAGCGCCAAACGCATCGACAGCGAGCGCCGCACCCTAGCTGGGGCTGCGCGTGACCGCTTTGTCGCGGAAATCCGCGACTTGGCCCTCTCACGCGAACAAATCGACGACCTGCTGCGCGAAATTTCAGAGGAGGTGACACAATGATAGAAGTAAAGAACCTGTGGAAGCGATACTCCGGCGTGACGGCCCTGGGGGGCATCTCCCTAACCATCGAAAAAGGCCGGGTAATGGGCATTCTCGGCGAGAATGGCAGCGGCAAGAGCACGCTCTTCAAAATCCTCGCCGGCGTCGCCCACGCCAGCGAAGGCAGCGCCAGCATCTCGGGTCAACCGGTCGGCGTGCAAACGCGCCGCATCACTTCGTACCTGCCCGAGGTCAGCCCGTTTTACGACTGGATGCTCGTCAGCGAGCAACTCGAATTCCTAGCCGCGTTTTTCCCCGGCTGGGACATGGACAAATCTCACGAACTGCTCGGCCTGATGAACGTCGATAGCCACCGGAAGATCGGCACCCTATCCGATGGTCAGCGGGCGCGGTTAAAAGTAGTAGCCGCCTTTTCGCGGCCGAGCGAGTTGGTGCTCATGGACGAGCCGCTGGGACGGATCGACCCGCCGTCGCGTCGGCGCATCTTGGAGACCTTGCTCAGTGAGTTTCGCGTCGGGGAGCAGACGATTCTGATATCGACCCACCTCGTCAGCGAGGTGGAAGAGCTGATAGAAGAGGTGGCCTTCTTGCGCCACGGCGAAATCGCAGTCAGCGGTAATATCGAAGAATTGAGGCAAAATCGCGGCATGTCGCTCAGCGACATTTTCGAGGAGGTGGTAGCATGAATACTTGGAAGACGCTGTACATAAAGGAAATAAAGGACAACCGCACCCTGTTCGTCTTGCTGCCGTTGGTGACGGTCTTTCTCGAACTCGTTGCGGTGCTGTCTTTCGACGACGGGCAGGACCCTTCGCTCCACTTCCTGTGGAGCTTTGTTCCCTATGCGTTTTTACTGATCCTGCCTTTTGTGCTCAGCCACTCGTTCGCCCAAGAAGTAAAAGGGCAGACCCATTATCTGCTCCTCTCCCTGCCAGTGTCGCGCACGCAGATCTTAGCGGCCAAAGCTGCGGCCGTGGCGACCCTCGGCATCGTCTTATTCGCGTTGAGCAGCGCCGGTTTCATCGTCGTTGTCGGCGAACTGCACTTACTCGCACTCGAGGCGAAGAAAACGTCATCACATGCACTACATTTCGTTCCCCTGTTCAGCGACATCGCAGTGGACATCCTAATTATCAGCGGAGTGTTCTACCTATCAGCGATGGCAGTGATGCTGGGCATTGCCGGCGGGGCCTCCGGCCTGAAGTTGGTGGTGCGGCGCTTTGCTGGCCTCGCTTCTACCGCCTTCGTCTTAGGCGTGTTGTACTTCTACTTTAGCACCCTTCCCGATGTGCTCGACTTGTCCGGCGCGCACGAGGTACTCTGGTTCGACCGCGATTCTGACGAGCCGATAGGACTAAACTCGGAGTCTCTCAAGCTCAGTTTCATGTTCCTCGGGTACTCGGTCTTCGTCGGCCTAGCATCCATGGGAATCGGGATGTGGCTGTTTGAAAAGCGGGCCGAAGCCTGAACGTAGTCCAAATATATCCAGCCTCGCGATCTGAGCAGGAGGACCTGATTGGATAGTTGCGATAGCTCTTACAGAAGCAGCAATCCACACTCTTCCACCAAGGAGGACATCATGCAACCCTTAGCCATTCGCATCCTATATGTCGCCCTGATCGCCGTCTATAGTGGCGTCTCCAGCGCAGCGGCCGTCGAGACCAAGTACCCGCAGGGCGGCTTTGAGCCCCGCATCGACAAATTCCAGGGCTTGCAGGACTATATTCACACCGTGGAGAAGATCGAGGTCAAGGCCGGACCCAAGTTGTGGAAGGCCATCGAGTCTATTCCCGTCGCGACGGGCGTCCCCATCACCCCCGAGCAAGAAGCCGATCTGCGCGACTGGCTCTACGACTTTCTCGTCGCCTTCTCCGCCTCGGGCAATGACAGCCTCGCCGCCGAGTTTTATCTGCGCGAGGGCGTCAACAACCCCAGGGCCTTAAAAAACATGGAAGAGACCCTAGCGGATTGGGGCATCGCAAAAGGCGATACGCCCTCTGACCTCTTCCGTGCTATGCACCGAGCCGTACTCGACGATCAAGGTTATGAATACCGCTTTGGCAATGCCTTCTTTCGCCACAGTACGTTCAAGGTGTTCGAGATGCAGGGCCAGTACGAGCGCTATCGGTCGTACCCGAGGAACGTTGTCAAGGCCAAGTTCAAATTGCAGCAAGAGGTTGAGACGGCGCTGCGAGCCGGCAAGAAGCGGGTCTTCACCGACATCGCGTTTGTCACCGAAGAGCCAGCCGAGTTCGCCGGGTCGGAAGACCCGATCTGCACCCCCTTCTTTTGCCGGCTGGTTTGGGATCCCGAGCGGGCGATGTGGCGCTTTGTAGAGGTCTTCTACACCTCCAAACTGCCGCACCCTTTCTTGTTTTCGGCCATATAACCGGCCTTGAGACTGGGATGTGGCTATTTGAAAAGCGGGCCGAAGCCTAAGCAGATCGCTTGCGCTCGGCCCACGTGCGGCGTTTGCGGCGGTGCAACGCAACATCGTCGCGGTAGGAGTCGGGGTCGCGGTCCAAGCCGGTCTCGCGGTCGAGGAAGAGCGGGAAGTCGGACGCCGGGGGTTTGGCGTTGTGATACGCGTTGGTGTAGGAACGCATGATGATGCGCTGTTCGCGGTTGAGCGTCTCAAGCCAAGCAGGATCGGACTGGAGGCGGTCGGCTGGAGTGACCCAAGCCGGGCAGTAGGCGTAGAAGATATTCTTGCGCACCACGTCGCTCTCGTTGGGCTCGACGCGATGCCAGATGCTCGAGTGCATAAAGGTCATGGTGCCCTTGCGCAGGCAGACCACCCGCTCGCCCGGGATCGACTCGTGGCTATCGTACTCATCGACGTATTGCTTGCGGTGGCTGCCGGGCAGGACCACTAGGTTGCCCATCTTGGCCCGCGGCAGGTCGGTCAGCCACAAGCCGATCTTGATTTGCAGCGGCAATTCGGGCGAGAAGGTGCCATAAGGCACGGCGCGGGCACCATCGGGATGCCAGAGATTGTAGCGTTCGCCGCCGGGCGGACGAATAAAAAACTGGCTCTGATGCAGCTTGAGCAATTCGCCGAAGAGGTCGTAGGCGTAGCCGATGTGGCGAGGGTGATCAATGAGCGCGGCAAAAGCGGGATCGCGCTCGACGATATTTTGGCAGCCAAAGGTCTCCCCCGCCCGGTATTTGGGGCTAGATTGGCAAACGCGATCGACCGCGGCTGTGAGTTCATCAACGGCCTCTTGGTCGAGGGCATCTTCAAAGAAGAGGATCCCCTCGCGGTTGAAGGTCTCCCACTCATCCTCGGTAAAGCCGGGCGGGGCGATGCGGTAGGTGGAATCGGTCATGGTGGAGGTTCCTGTGTGAAAGGTTGGAAAAAATGGCCTCTTTATTTCCAATTCTTCTTCTTTTTTGGAATTATTGATTCCAAAATATCATTTAACAAAGCCGATCCACTAGCTGGATAGCTATGCGCGGCGCTGGTACGCAATGGCGTAAAAAGCCTGCGATCGGCCGCTGCGGTTTGGCTCGCTGCGGTGCCAGGTGTAATTGCTGAAGAACAGTCCGTCTCCCGGCCTAGTGGCGATTAGCTTCTCTTGGGCAAAGTCCACTTGCTCCAGAGGCACGCGATGGCGTTTGAAAGGCTGGAAGCCATCGTCGCCCACGTGGCCCATGGGTGGATCGTCGTAGTACGATTCGTGCTCGATGAGCTGCCAACCCTGGTGGCTGGCCGGCATCACGGCCAAGGCACTGGCTTCTATCCCGACTTCCGTCAAAGGAATCCAGCAGTTGCACCCCAACTCTGGCGCTATTTTCCAATAGAACGAATCTTGGTGGAAATAGCTACACCCCCCCTGCTCTTCGACGATCGCAGCGTGCTTGACCCCTATTTGATCAGTAAAGCGCTCCACTGGCCCTCCCAGCAAGGCCGCCATGACTTCGGCCAAGTGCGAATGATCGGCGATCCGCGCGAACACCTCCTCTTGGCTGGCAGGCTGCTGAATGCCGCCCGGCAGCGGACTGCCCCCGGCGGCTTTATAACGACTTGGATCGAGCACTTGGAAATGCCTCTCCGACCAGTCGGGTACGTCCACGGCTATTTCCATGGTGCGCTGGCGTGCGACCTCAATCAGATCGTCCGGGATCAATTCTTCGACTAGGCAATAGCCTTCTTCGCGGTATTGCCGCAAATGCGTCTCTGTCGCTAAAACCATAATTTTCTCCTCCCGCGAGTTATGCGTCTGGCCCTACCCTGCCTCGACATCGGAGCGGTACGGTACGCGCCCGTGCAGCAACGCATCGCAGGCCGCCCCCACCGCCGGATTGCCACCAGTCAAACACCCCATAGCCCGGGCTTGGGCCACGGTCAAGCTGCCGGCAAACAACTGGGTAAAAGTGTTAATGTCGCAGCACAACGCGTCTTTATCTGCCTTTTCCGAAACTTGCACCTGACCTCCTTCAGCCTGCACTGTCGCGACCAGCGGCTTATCGGCATTCACCACCCAATCGGCGACCTCAAACGAGACCGTCGCCTGCAAATTTTCGGGCGGCTTGAGATGCGCCAGAGCCTGAGCCACGTCCAGCACCCGCAGCGCTAGGTCGTGTTCAACGGAAGCATCAAAACGCTCTGGAAAAGTGCGGAGTAACAGACTGTCAGGCGGCAGCTCAAGTCTCAGAGCGGCTACCCCGTCCATATCGGCCAAGGACCGCACAAATTTCAATTGGGCAGTAAAAGAAGCCCCGTGCAACTCCCGCACGGTAATGCGTTTGCCTTGGCCGCGCCCCATATCCCCTATTCCCATTACAGCGGAACAGTCTATGCCCCCACCATCCCCCTCCAGCACCCAAAGCTCGCGCTTTATATCCTCCTTTTGCCAAAACGCTTCCGAGCGCACTGACTGCCCATTGCGCAGTTGCGCCCCCTCGGTGTGCAACCGATGCACGGCGGTTGTGTCCTCCGCGGTCGCCCGCCGTACCGTCCCAGTCTCCTCCGTAGCTTGACGCACCAAATCCGGCCATACTTTCAGTTCCAATCTCGGTGCCGGACAAGCCCAACCGAATTTGCCGTACCACCTAAAGGAAAAAGGCCACAGCGGACTAACGCAGCAACCGCGTTCCCGCAGTATGTGAATGGCCTGCACCATAAGCCCACCCGCGTGACCACGCCGCTTATGCTTGGGATCGGTAGCCACCCCGCCAATGGCCCCAGCCGGAATCTGTGCCGCGCCCCACCACAGCGATTCGGGCTGATAGCCCAAGGCGCACACCAAAGTCCCTTCCCCATCAAAGCCAGCCAGCGCCGTCTCATCATCCCCGTACCAATCTTCAGCGTGTTCCATAAAGGCGCGTCCGGCCACTAAGCGGGCATGGGGTAAACCCTCCGGTCCTAGCTGGCGGACGTCTAGGTCTTTATTGTAATGGGGTTGCTGCATCACCATTCTCCTCCTCTGGGCATTGTCCTACCAACCCGAGTATCGCTATTATTCCCAACAATGGGAAGCGACTAACTTGAGCGTCAAAATGAAAATTATCAATCGCAGTAGCATCAACCGCAGCCAGCCAAATACGCCACGGCCCTTTTCGCCCTTTCTCGCGCTCGCGGGCTGGCCGACCTTGGCGTGGTTGGTCCCCCTCTTGGGGCTAACTGCGGCTTTTGGCGAAATAGTGGGCGCAGCAAACTGCGGCGACTCGGTGTGGAATGCTGATGACGACGCGCGCTACGTCACCCGCTTCCACGAACACCACGGGCCGATAGAACCAGTGGAGCCACTGGCGACGTATCTGGAAATTCGCAACTACGACCGCTTCAACGGAGCCGTCCTCGACGACCGGCTGGCGCTCGTGGCCCGCAGCGGTGCCGATCAGGGCTGGTCGCCGACCGTCGGCGTGGACTCGTGGAGCGTATCGCTCAACGAGATGTACCGGCACACGGGCGATCGCCGCTACTTCGACGAAAATCTCAAGCTCGTCCGCGTCGTCATCAACAACCGCGACGACCGGCGCGTGCCCCAAGAGCAGTTGTGGAACGGCTCGGTGGTACCGCTGTGGAGCGATGGCACCTACTCCTCGCGCGGACGCGAGGCCTATGTCCTGCACACCGGGCTAATCGCCTATCCGATCTTCGACTTCCTACTAATCGCCCGCGAGGACCCCAACCTGCTGGCTGCCTTCGACTCCGGTGAGTACGACCGCATCTTAGCAGACGTACAAGCGGCGGTGTCCTTCCACGACGCCGAGTGGGTTGACGGGCCCGGGCCGTCCGAGGGCTACTACCATCACCCGTCCGATTACCAAGACTCCAACTACGCCACCGTGCCCGTGCCGTTCAACTGGCTCAGCGCCATGGGCCGTGCTCTGTGGACTTCCCACCTGCTGACCGGCAACCTTGAGCACAGAGATCGCGCCATCCGCTTGGCCCACTACTGCAGGAATCGTCTCCATCCAACGCCCGACGGGGCCTACATCTGGGAGTACTACCTGCCACGGGAGTCAATCCGGCACCTGAGTAAGCAGTGGAATGAGGTGTTCTCCGAGGATACCGGTCACGCCGCCCTCAGTCTCACCTTTCCGATTATGATGGCGGACCACGGCCAAGTCTTTGACGCCAGCGACATGATGCGCTTCGGCCAGACGGTCCGCTGCGGCTTCGGTCGCCTCGGAGGGGGTGTGCTGCTCGGCGAGATTAACGGAGACCCGACCCGCTTCGGGCCAGCCCAGGTGAGCGTCATGGCTCCCTTCCTGCGCCTCACTCCCTACGTGCCGGAGGTATTCCCAATCATCGCCGCGTACTACACCTATTTCATCGACTCGGAAGGGCCGCTCGACGGGGCGCTACTGCGTCGCTTCAAGCCCACCGCTGCGGTACCCACGGTCGTGCAAGAGGAACTGGAGAGGCCGCTGGTGGCGGCGCTTGCGCAGCCCTACCCAAATCCCTTCAATAGCTCGGTGCAGATCGAGTACTCCCTCGCAGTCGCTGCTGCGGTACGCCTAGAGATATTCGACGTAGCCGGACAGCGACTGCGGACGCTCATCAACACACAACAGGCTTCGGGAACGCACCGTGCACACTGGGAAGCTGATGACGTCGCCGCTGGCCCTTACATCGTCCGCCTGCGGGCCGGCGAGTGGAGTCAGACGCGCAAGCTCATGCTGCTCAAGTAGTCCTCTGGCGCGACTTTCCATATCCCAATCCGGGATGTCCGTCGTGAATCGCCATCAGTCCGGTGCCGATCTCGTACAAAAATGCGCAGTTGCAAAAACAAGGAAATATTGAGATGAAAATTATCAACCGCGGCATCATCAACCGCGGCGAGCCCAATACGCCGCGCGCCTTTTCGACTTTTCCCGCGCTCATCCCGCTGGCCGACGGCTCGCTGCTGTCCACCTACCGCGTCGGCAGCAGCAAGGACTCGGCGGACGGCACGATCGAACTGAAGCGCTCGGACGATGGCGGGCAGTCTTGGAGCGCCCCCGCAACCCCTTTTGCCACGACCTTAAACGGGCTAAACGGCTCAATCAGGGTCGGCTATATCACCGACCTAGGCAACGGCCACCTGTTGCTCGCCGCCATGTGGGTAGACCGCCAGACCTATCCGGGCCAACCCCTCTTTAACGAAGAGACCGAAGGCTGCCTGCCGATGGAGATCGTCTTGGCCGATTCCCACGACCTAGGGCGCACCTGGTCCGACTGGCGCGTCGTGTCCGTCCCCCCGGACGTTGGCCCACCCAGCCTGACCAACCCCGTACTCATCCTGCCCAGCGGCCGACTGGCCTTGAGCATCGAGACCAATAAAACCTATTTGGACCGAGGCCAGTGGCTACAGCGGGTGGTGTATTTATACTCGGAAGATCAGGGCCAGACCTGGAGCGATCCCGTCACCACCTGCCAAGACCCCACCGGCCGCATCTTCAACTGGGACCAGCGCGCTGGCGTCTGCCCCGACGGCCGCGTAGTCACCTTCACCTGGACCTACGACCGGCAGACAACCCAGTACCTCAATATCCAGCGCCACATCAGTTCAGACGAAGGCACCACTTGGTCTGCCCCCGATGATCTCGGTTTTCCCGACCAAGCCGCGCATCCGGCCATTTTGCCCGATGGCCGCGTGGTCTTGGCCTGGGTCGATCGCTTCCAGTCGCACTCGATTCGCGCCCGCCTAGCCCTAGCAGCAGACGCCCCCTTTGACGCTGATACCGAAGTAGAGCTGTACCGCCAAACAGTCGAATCTTCGCAATCCGCGGCTGGCCAAGGAGACACCGGCGACTTGCTAGCCGAAATGGGCTTGTGGAGTTTTGGCCTACCCTTTTCAGCTGCCCTGCCCGATGGCGACGTCATGGTCGTCTATTACGCCGGCGACGACGTCTGCATGGAAGTGCGCTGGGCTCGTTTGTCACTATAGGAGGATGCTTTCTCATGCAGCAATCGCCCCCCAATCTCCTCTACATCCACTCCGACCAGCACAATCCCTACGTCATGGGCTGCGCTGGCGATCCGGTGGTGGAGACTCCGCATTTGGACCGCCTCGCCGCCGAAGGCGTGCAATGCACCCAAGTCTACTGCCCGTCGCCGGTGTGCGTGGCCTCGCGCATGGCCATGCTCGCGGGACGCTACCCCAGCGACATTGAAGTGTGGACCAACAATCAGATCCTCGATTCGGGGGTGCCGACGATGGCCCACGCCATGGGAGCGGCCGGGTATCGACCCGTGCTGATCGGCCGCATGCACTCAATAGGTCCCGACCAACTGCACGGCTATGTCGCAAGGCCAGTGGGCGACCACTCCTCCAATTGGCCCGGCGGGGGGCACGCCCCGGCCATGGCCCGTGGGAGTCTGGAAAAGGCCGGAGCGGGACAGAGCTCGTACCAAGTACACGACGAGGACGTGACCGCAGCAGCCGTGTACTTTCTAAATCAACTGGGAGTGCAAAAACGCGCCGGTCAAGCTGAAGGCCCCTTCAGCCTCAGCATCGGCTTTATGCTGCCGCATTCTCCCTATTTGGCGCGGCAACCTCTATACGATTACTACCGAGCGAAAATTCGCCCGCCCACGGTACGCGAGCCTTTTGGCGACCACCTCCATCCGGCGATCCGCTGGTGGCGGGCCCACGGCGGTTTGCAGGATGTGCCCGAGGAATGGGTGCTCAACGCCCGGGCTGCCTATTGGGCCTTGGTCGCCGAGATGGACGGCATGATCGGCCGCATTTTAACGGCCTTGCGAGAAAATGGCTTGGCCGACAATACCCTAGTGGTATACAGCTCGGATCACGGCGAGTTGGTCGGCGAGCACGACTTGTGGATGAAGCGGACTTTTTACGAAGAGTCGGTCAAAGTGCCAGCCATTATCTCTTGGCCCGGCGTTCTGCCGGCTGGGACGCGTTGCGACCGAGTGATGAGCGCCTTGGACCTCAACGCCACCATGCTCCAAGCCTTGGGTGCTCCGCCCTTACCCAATTCGCCAGGGCGGTCGGCACTGGAGTTTCTGCGCACGGGACAGAGCGATTGGGAGGATGTAGCCTTTTCGGAATACGCCCTGCGCGAGGGCCAAGTGCAGCGCATGGTCCGCCGCGGGCCGTGGAAGCTGGTCTACCACTGGCGGGAGCGCCCCCAGTTGTTCAATCTAGAAGAAGATCCTCAAGAGCGAGTGGACCGGGCCGCCGAGCCAGAGTGCCAAGAAGTGGTAGCCGAGTTGACCGACTTGGTCTTGGACGGATGGGATCCGGCCCATGTCGCGGCACGGCTGGAAGCGCGGCAGGCGGATATCGATTTGATCCGAGACTGGGCCGAACAGACTAACGCACCCGACCAGTTTCGCTGGGATCAGCGGTCGGATATGACCTATCGGGAGCTTCCATCTGGTTGATTCCCCACCTTTAGACGCCTATATTGCCCCGCGCCAAGGAGCATCCCATGAGCACAGAACTTTTCGACTTGACCAACCAAGTGGCCGTGGTGATCGGCGGGGCCCGCGATTTGGGCCGCGACATGGCCGAGAGCTTAGCCGACGCCGGTTGTCACCTAGCCATCACCTCCCGCCAAAAAGCCAGTGCCCAAGCCACCGCAGAGCATCTCAAAGAGACCTACGGCTGTGAGGTGTACAGCGACGCCCTCGACATCTGCGACCACGCCGCCCTCAGCCAATTCGCCCAAGACGTGCACAAGTGGCAAGGCCGCGTCAATGTAGTGGTCAACAACGCCGGCGGCGGCTTGGGGCTGACTACCACCGACCTATTCGAGCGCAAGCCCGAAGACGCCCGCCTGCTCATCGACACCAATTTGACCGGCCCCCTCTTCTCCTGCCAAATCTTCGGCCGCATCATGGCCGAACAAGGCTCGGGCTCCATCATCAACATCGCCTCTATCGCTGGTCTAGTCGGCCGCGACCGCCGCATGTACGAGCGCAGCGGCTTGGGCCAGCAACCGCTTGACTACGCCGCAGCCAAAGCCGGCGTCATCGGTCTGACGATGGACGCGGCCGCCTATTTAGCTCCTATGGGGGTGCGGGTCAACGCCATTTCGCCCGGCGGCTTTGAGCGCGGCCAACCCCAGGCCTTTATCGACGCGTACAGCGACGCCACCGCCTTGGGCCGCATGGGCCGCGACGGCATGGACATGAAGGGAGCGGTGCGCTTTTTGGCCTCGCCCGCCGCCGACTATATCACTGGGCACAACTTGGTGGTGGACGGCGGCTTTTGCATGTGGAAGTAGCGTCTCAGAGGATAAGCCAATGAGCGAAACCCCCATAAAAATCACCCCCCAACAACAGCGGCAGTTCGACGAAGACGGCTTCTTCCTCGTCGAAGACGCCCTGCCGCCCGACCGCATCGCCGCACTGTTGCAACGGCTCGACGAGTTGTACGACCGCTACCGCCAAGAGCGCAATCTCGATCCCCGCCAAGCCTTTCAGATGCGCAATATCGCCACCGATTCCCTCTTTAAGGAATTGGTGGACTACCCCCCCATTTTGCCTCTAATTGTGGACCTGATGGGCTACAATATCCAGCTCCGCACGTCGCACCTCGACGTGCGCCCGCCACAGGATCCAGCCGACGGAGAGCACGAGTTAGGTGCCCCGGACAGTTTTTTCCCGTGGCACGCCGACGGTCCCGACTACGGCTGGGCCGCGGTCGATGGAGTGCTGCCGTTTATGGAGATGAAGGTCGGCTATTATTTAACCGACCTGACCCAACCTTTGAGCGGTGCCATTTGCGTTGTGCGCGGCAGCCATCGCCAATCGCCGTGGCTTAACGAGGATGCACGCCGCGTCGATCCCGCGCGCATCGTCGAAGTCAACGTCGATCCCGGCACCGCGCTGGTTTGGCGCACGGCCTTGTACCACTGCCTGACCCCCAATCTATCCGACCAACCGCGCAAGTGCCTGTACTACGGCTATCAGCACCGCTGGATCCGCCCCTCGGATTACGAGCACCAAGCCCCGGAAATTTTGGCCGGGTGCGACCCGGTGCGGCGTCAGCTCTTAGGCGAATTGGGCACCGGCAGTACGGCCTATGCTGGCGACGACCCCTTGGTGCTGCCAGTGTCGCGCTATTGGCGGCCCAAAGACGAGGATATCCCGCTCAAAGCTTGGGCGGAGAATTATCGGTCTAACTTAAAGGAGGAGACCGTCCCGTGACCCAACAAACCCTGCGCCACCTCACCCCCGATCAAGTCGAACGCTTCTACCTCGACGGCTGCCTGACCGTCGAGGATGTGCTAACCCCCGATGAGGTCGCCTCTTTAGCAGCCCACACCGACCGCATCGCCACCGGCGAGTTGGAGCACATCCCCGACACCAGCATCCAGCTCGAACCCGTCTTCCGTCGCGGCGAAAAAGCCGTCACCGATCAGGTGCTGGCCGTGCGCAAATTGTACAACATAGCGGTGTACGACGACGTAATGTGGGCCCACGTCACCCACCCCAAAATCGCCGACATCATCGCCGACCTGCTCAGTACCGACGACATCAAGATGTACGGCGACCAGCTCTTTATGAAAGCGCCGCGCACGGGCTCGGCGCAGGGCTGGCACCAGGACTCGGCCTCTTGGCGCGACATTTTCCCCATGGACTTGGTCTCTGCCTGGACTGCCATTGACGCGGCCACCCGCGACAACGGCTGCCTCAACTTTGCCCCGGGCACCCACCGCTGGGGCATGTTGCGGGGCGAGCGCTTAGCTCCTTTTGTCGCCGATCTCGAAAGCGGCGGCTGGCCCATCCGGCCCGCTCCCCTGCGCGCCGGCAGCATCAGCTTCCACCACAGCCTAACGCTGCACCAGAGCAACGCCAATCTGACCGGCACGCGACGCCGGGGCTATGCCGTGCACTACATGCGCGCGACTTCCTGGCGCGACGAGGCAGTCACCGACGCGCCCAAGATGCCGCCCTTCAAGCAGGTGCGGGGTCGGTCTTTTCCTGGGAGGGTTTGAGGATATATCCCACACCGGAAGGCATCTGGCGTGGAATCGTTTGAACGACCTGAAAGTAAGGTTAGAGCGGACAGAAGATTGATGATGAAAAAGACAAAAAGAAACGCCCCTTGCGGGGCGTCAGGCCGAAGATTCTATCTCCAGCGGGGTGATGTAGAAATATAATATTAGTTGGCAGTTGTCAATTGCAATAAATACCGGGAGATGAAAATATGAACGGTCTAGCCACACAGGACGCACTTGAACTCGAAGTGGCTAATTTCGGGCCGATCGTCGAGGCCAAGATTGATTTGCGTCCGCTGACCGTATTCGTCGGGCCGAGCAACACGGGGAAATCCTATCTGGCGATCCTGATCTATGCGCTGCATCGGTTTTTTAGGGCAGGTCCCTACCCTATAGAACGGCCGGTTACAGGCCCAATCTCTCAATTTCTAAAGGGCGAAGAGCCGTACTTCCACCTGCCCGGTGCCGAATTCGACCGCATCTTACAAGCATTACGAGAATGGGAAGTAGAAAACCACGAGCGTGGTGCGGCTCTGTCGGCTCCGGTCGTGGACTTGGTGCTTCCGCTACTCCGAGACGTTGATGGTTTTAAAGAGGTGCTCGATGAGGAAATCACGAGGTGTTTCGGCGTAGATGGCACAAAGAATCTGATTCGCCATTCGGGCAGCAACAAGGCTGAGGTTACCTTGCAAAGCAGCGGATTGGGAGAAGGCGGCAATACGGCACCGTTCAAATACGCCCTTGCGATGACGAGGACGGGACCTCAGCTAATCACCGTTATCCCCGAGGGGGCACCTTTGCGGGTCGAAGAATCGCCGGAAAGGTATGGTTACTCTTCGAGATTTCTTAGCTGGCGCGACGATATAGACAGGAAGCTGGGCGTGTGGGAAGTGTCGCAGGACCTTGCCAATTCCGTCCTTTCCTTCATCCTTGGCCCGATGAGCCGCCCTGCTCATTATCTCCCTGCTGATCGCACAGGCGTGATGCACGCTCATCGCGTGCTCCTCGGTTCCTTGCTCAACCGTGCCTCGCAATCTCGGCTTCGCCAAGATGATCCGCTGCCAGACCTTTCCGGCGTTGTCGCCGATTTTCTCAAGCAACTCATCGAATTGGGCGATCTTGCGGGACGTCAGAGCAACAAAGCAGACGCTCTGGCCAAGCGCATTGAGCAAGCGATCCTCACAGGCTCGGTTCAAATCAAAACGTCGGCAATGGGCTATCCGCTGTTTTTCTATAAACCCGACGGATGGAAAAATTCTCTACCTCTGATGAACACCTCGTCGATGGTGTCGGAACTCGCGCCAGTGGTCTTGTATCTGCGCCATGTCGTTCAACCCGGCGAGACCCTGATCATCGAAGAACCAGAATCTCACCTGCATCCGGCCATGCAGGTCGAATTCATCCGCCAAATCGCGGCGCTCGTCAATGCAGGCGTCAGGGTGATCGTCACGACGCACAGCGAGTGGGTGCTGGAGGAACTCGCCAACATCGTACGGCGCTCCGAACTTCCCAAGGCTCGTCGCAAGGAGATACCTCGGGGTGATTTCGCACTGCCTTCTGACCAAGTGGGCGCATGGCTGTTCGAGCCGAAGCGCCGCCCCAAGGGATCGGTGGTGAGGGAAATTCGTCTCGACGATTCAGGGCTTTATCCATCCGAATTTGATGAAGTCGCACGCGTACTCCACAACGACTGGGCCGATATTTCTAGCTGGATCGGAGAAACCGAATGACGGGATTGGTGGGAACGGTTCACGGGAAGGTTAATAATACGTGTATTGAAAACAGGGGTATTAAGAAGGAAGGGTGCTCGGTGTCGCTGAAAGATGCACCGCAACCACGCCTAATAATCGATTTCGATAAACCGGGATCGCCACTGGGTAAGAATCAGACACGCTGCGACTACCTGTTCGTCGCCGAGGATCCTAGCAAGTCCGGCTGGGTCGTGCCGCTGGAGTTGAAGAAAGGCCAATTGGACACCAGCGGAATCGTCCGACAGCTCAAAGCGGGAGCCCACGCTGCCTCACAGCTTGTGCCCAATACGATGGCTGTCAATTTCCGCCCTGTCGTGGCCTACGGTGGTGGTATCCATACGGCAGAACGGAACGCATTGAAGGCTAATCGCAACAAGGTGCGGTTTCATGGAACTGCCGAGCCCGTCCGATTGATCAAATGCGGCGAGCAATTGACCAAGGCGCTCGGCGCATGACATCTCCCCGCAAAAAGCTCATTGAAGTCGCCCTGCCGCTCGAATATCGAGCCGAAGAAGCTATCTCCGACGAGATGTGGCCACAGTCTCTTTGAGAAAGTCCTCCACCTCTTGTAGGCCTTTTTCTTTAGCTAATCTCAAGGGGGTTCTGCCACTATTATCTGGGGTGTTTACATCAGCACCCTTGTTCACTAAAAAACGCACCGCCTCTAAACGGCCCCACTCGGTGGCTTCCATCAAGGCCGTCTCGCCGTTATTAGTTTGGGCGTTTATATCAGCACCATTTTCTACCAAAAAGCGAACCTTCTCCAAATCGCCAACCCGCACAGCTTGTATTAAGACCGTCTCGCCGTTATTAGTTTGGGTGTTTAGATCGGCACCCTTACCCACCAAAAAGCGAACCACCTCTATGCCAGGGGCGGCTTGCATCAGGGCCGTCCAACCGTATTTAGTTTGGGCGTTTATATCGGCACCGTTTTCTATCAAAAAGTGAACCTTCTCCAAATCGCCGACCTGCACAGCTTTCATCAAGGCCGTCTCGCCGTTATTAGTTTGGGTATTTACATCAGCACCATTTTCTACCAAAAGGCGAACTAACTCCAAAGCACCAATCCGCACGGCTTTTATCAAAGCCGACTCGCCGTTATTAGTTTGGGTATTTACATCAGCACCATTTTCTACCAAAAGGCGAACTAATTCCAAATCGCCGACCCGCACGGCTTTTATCAAGGCCGACTCGCCGTTATTAGTTTGGGCGTTTACATCGGCACCGTTTTCTACCAAAAGGTGAACCAACTCCAAATCGCCCTTCCGAACCGCTTGCACCAAGACGGTCCAACCGCGTTCATCTTGGGCGTCTATCTCGGCACCCTCACCCACCAGAATGCGAACCACCTCTAAACGGTCCCACTTGACGGCCTCCATTAAGGCGGTCCAACCGCGTTCATCTTGGGTGTTTATCTCGGCACCTTCACCTACCAAAAAGCGAAATACTTCCAAAGCGCCGAGCCGAGCCGCCTCCATCAAGGCCGTCTTGCCGCTATTGTCTTGGGTGTTTAGTTCGGCACCATTTTCTACCAAAAAGCGAACCACCTCCAAAGCACCAATCCGCACGGCTTTTATCAAGGCTGCCGCGCCATATTTGTCTTGAGCGTTTAGTTCGGCTCCGTTTTCTACCAAAAAGCGAACGACCTCCAAGTCGCCGACCCGCGCCGCTTGCATCAAGGCCGCCCTACCGTCATTAGTTCGGGCGTTTAGTTCGGCTCCGTTTTCTACCAAAAAGCGAACCATCTCTACGCTATTTGGGGCGGCTTGTATCAAGGCTGTTTCGCCGATATTAGTTCGGGCGTCTATCTCGGCACCCTGATTCACCAAAAAGCGAACCATCTCCAAATCATCGACCCTAGCCGCCATCATCAAGACCGTCCAGCCGTATTTAGCTCGGGCGTTTAGCTCGGCACCGTTTTCTACCAAAAAGCGCACCATCTCCAAATCGTCCTCCCGCGCCGCTTGCATCAAGGCCGTCCAGCCATATTTAGTTCGGGCATTTATATTGGCACCCTCACCTACCAAAAAGCGCACCATCTCCAAATCGCCGCCTAAAACAGCCCAGTGCAAGGCCGTCTTGCCATCCTCAGTTCGGGCATTCGCTCCTGCTTTCGCCACCCAGCGTTCTACCAAAGAGCGCACAACCTCTACATGGGCAACCCCTATCTCTGGGTCGCCGCCCCAGGAAGCCAAGTCCAAGGCTGTCCAGCCGTTTTTATCTTGGACGTTTATGTCAGCACCGTTGTCCATCAAAAAACGTACTATCTCTACATCGCCTTCTCCGGCAGCTACCATCAAGGCTGTCCTGCCGCGACCAGTTTGGACGTTGATATCGGTGCCGTTATCCACCAAAAACTGCACCATCTCTACATCGCCTTCCCTGGCAGCCACCATCAAGGCTGTCTCACCTTGGTCAGTCCGGACGTGGATAGCCATCCCTGCATCCATAAATAGCTGTACCGCGAACACATCCCCCTTTTCCACGCGCTCGAAGAAAGAAGACTGGGTATATTGAATTCCCCGCTCGCTGAGCTCGCTGCGAGCCTGCTCAAGGGTTCGGGGTTGGTAGGAGTCGTCAGTCGAATCCTGCTCGACGACCTTTTTGTCCCCTCTATCCTCACCCTCCACGACACTCACTAGCAATAGGCCAACTAGGCCGATCACACCTGTCACGCCTTTCCAGCTTTTCATGCCGCCGTCTCCTCAACTACGACTTCGCCAAGCTGCTGGCGCGGGCCGAATCCCAACCTGAGCAACTTGTATC